>CP089983.1:0-4800000 GCA_037157805.1 Sorangiineae bacterium MSr11367
ATGGAGACGAATCCGACCGAGAAGCAACTTTGGGAAGAGGCTGTCGCCTTCACGCGCGACAAGTCGCCCGGAAGCTTCGATCAGTGGTTCTGCGGAGTTCAGTTCGATGGTCTGACGGACGGTGTTCTTTGTCTTCGGGCTCGCAACGAATTCGTGCGCGACTGGGTCGATCAGTTCTTCATGCCGACGCTGACCGATCACATTCGCAGCCGTACTGGGTGGAGCATTCAGGTGGCCTGGACCGTGGGGGGAGAATTGGACCGACCTGCTATCAACCCGCCTCCGGAGCGGACCGTTCGTGAAGACGCGAGCCGCATCACCGGACCGAATTGGCCCGCCAGCGAGGATGCAGGACCGGCCTCGCAAGCGTCCGCTCCATGGAGCGAGCGCCGTGTGGCACGACCCGCCGTTCAAGCCGTGGCTCCGCCGCTCGAAGGCTTGAACCCGAAGTACACCTTCTCCAATTTCGTCATCGGCCCGTCGAACCAGCTCGCGCACGCCGCGGCCATCGGTGCGGCGGGTGGTGGTGGACCACGCCACAATCCGCTCTTTTTGTGCGGTGGCACCGGTCTCGGGAAGACGCACTTGGTGCATGCGGTAGCCCATCGGGTCCGCGCCGAGCGCCCCTCCACGCGCATCGTGTACGTGTCGGCGGAGAAGTTCGTGAACGAGTTCGTGCAGGCGCTCCAAGAGCAGCGCATGAACGAGTTCCGCGCGCGCTTCCGCGACCGGTGCGATCTGCTCCTGGTCGACGACATCCAGTTCCTCGCCTCGAAGACGCAGACGCAGGAAGAGTTCTTCCACGCCTTCAACACGCTCCACCAGGCGGACAAGCAAATCATCGTCACGAGCGACAAGTACCCGCAGCAACTCGAGCGCATGGAGGAGCGCCTCATCTCGCGCTTCACGTGGGGCCTCGTGGCCGACATCCAGGCGCCCGAGCTCGAAACGCGGGTGGCCATCGTGCGCAAGAAGGCGCAGATCGAGGGCATCGAGATCGGCGATGACGTGCTCCTCTACATCGCGCAAGTCATTCGGAGCAACGTGCGCGAACTCGAGGGGACGCTCATCCGCCTCGCCGCGAAGGCCTCGCTCACCTCGCGCATCATCGACCTGGACTTCGCCCGCGCGGAAATCGCCCTCTCGTCCAGCGCCCGCGCCAACGAGGCCAGCGTGGAGGACGTGCAGCGCGTCGTCTGCCACCACTTCAAACTGAAGAGCGGCGACCTTCTCTCGAAGGACCGCCACAAGAGCGTCGCCTTCGCCCGCCACGTGGCCATGTACTTGTGCCGCGAGCGCCTCAAGTGCAGCCTTCCCGAACTGGGCCGCGCCTTCGGCAACCGCGATCACACCACCGTGATGAGCGCCGTGCGCAAGGTCAAAGCCCTGCGCGGCGCCGACCCCGAAGTCCGCGCCCATCTCGAGGCCCTCGAGCGCAAACTCGGCACGGTCGACTGAGAGAATTCACAGGAAGACGGGAAGACGGGAAGGTTTTGTGAGTTTTCATTTGGCCCATTGGGCCAAGTGAAACCCCAAAAAAATCAGCCGAGCGCGCCGGTTTCCTTCCCGTCTTCCTGTGAATCTCCTTTAGTTTTTCAGCTTGTAGCCCGTCGCGAAGATCCAGCGGATCACCGCGATACAGGCGGCCATGACGACGAGGGGGATGAGGATGCTCACCTCGACGCTCACGTCGGAGATGCCGTAAAAGCTCCAGCGAAAGCCGCTGATCAGGTAGACCACCGGGTTGAACAAGGTGAGCTTCTGCCAGATCGGCGGCAGCATGTGGATCGAGTAGAAGCTGCCGCCGAGAAAGGTCAGCGGCGTCACGACCATCAGCGGGACGATCTGCAGCTTCTCGAAGCCGTCGGCCCAGATGCCGATGATGAAGCCGAAAAGGCTGAAGGTGGCCGCCGTGAGCAGCAAGAAAAAGAGCATCCACCCCGGGTGCGCGATCTCGTAGTTCACGAAGAGGCGCGCGGTGAGCAGGATCAACGTGCCCAAGATGACCGACTTGGACGCCGCCGCGCCCACGTAGCCGATGACCACCTCGATGTACGAGATGGGCGCGGAGAGCACCTCGTAGATCGTGCCGGACCACTTGGGCATGTAGATCCCGAACGACGCGTTGGAGATGCTCTCGCTCAAGAGCGACAGCATGACCAGGCCCGGGATGATGAACGCCCCGTAGCTCACCCCGTCGATGCTCCCCACGCGCGAGCCGATCGCGCTGCCGAACACCACGAAGTACAGCGACGTCGAGAGGACCGGCGATGCGATGCTCTGCATCAACGTGCGCCCGGTGCGGGCCATCTCGAAGCGGTAAATCGCCTTGATGGCGTGAAGGTTCAGGCTCACGGCCGCGCTCCTTTCACCAGGCTGACGAAGATCTCCTCCAGAGAGCTCTGCGACGACTCGAGCCCCTTGAAGTCGATCCCGTGCTCGCCCAGCTTGCGGAGCAGCTGCGCGATGCCCGTCTCGTCGCCGCGCGTGTCGAAGGTGTAGACGAGCTCACACTTGTCGGTGGAAAGCTCCAGCGGGTAGCTGGAAAGCTCGCCGGGGATCGCCTCCAGCGGGCTTTTGAGCTGCAGCTTCAACTGCTTTCGCCCCAGCTTTTCCATGAGCACGGCTTTGTCCTCGACCAAAATGAGCTCACCCTTGGTGATCACGCCGATGCGGTCGGCCATCTCCTCGGCCTCTTCGATGTAGTGCGTGGTCAGGATGATGGTCACCCCGCTCTCGCGCAGCCCGCGAACCATCGTCCACATATCGCGGCGCAGCTCGACGTCGACGCCTGCGGTGGGCTCGTCGAGGAACAGGATCTGCGGCTCGTGAGAGAGCGCCTTCGCGATCATCACCCGCCGCTTCATGCCACCGGACAGCGTCATGATCTTCGAATCGCGCTTGTCCCACAGCGAGAGATCGCGCAGCAGCTTCTCGAGCAGCGCGGCATCCGGCGGCTTGCCGAACAGGCCACGGCTGAATCGCACCGTGGCCATCACGCTTTCGAAGGCATCGGTGGTTAGCTCCTGCGGCACCAGCCCGATCTTCGTGCGGGCCGCGCGGAAGTCGCGCACGATGTCGTGCCCGTCGGCGCGCACCACGCCCGATGTGGGGTTGACGATGCCACAGACGATGTTGATCAGCGTGGTTTTCCCCGCGCCATTCGGCCCCAAGAGCGCCAGGATCTCTCCGCGGCGTATCTCGAGGTCGACCTTCTTCAGCGCTTGGAAGCCGGATGCGTAGGTTTTGGTGAGGCCCTGGATGGAGATGATCGATTGCACGGGTCAGGCATTGAAGCTAGGGCGCTCGCGGACGCGGTCAATCCAGCGTGGCCGATTGTCAGACGAGAATGCGCCAGCGGCTCGTGTCGCCGGCATCGAGGATTTCGACGCCAAGCGCGGCGAGTTCCGTGCGGATTTCGTCCGCGCGCTTCCAATCCTTGGCCACACGGGCCTCGGTGCGAAGGGCGACCTTCGCGTCGATGTCCGGGGCCGAAAGCCCGCGGAGCCGAAGCCGTCGCGCCAAGGTGCGTTGCTCGTACTCGGTGCCGGTCACCTGCAAAAGTCCGAGCGGCATGCACGCCGCCTCGAGCGCGGCCACGGCTTTCCGCGCGAGCCCGTACGCCTGCGCCTGCGCGGCGGGATCCTTTTTCAGCTTGCTCAGCTGCTTCACCAGCTCATTGCTCACCTTGCAGAGCTCCCCCACTTCGGCGAGGGCCACCGGCGTGTTCAAGTCTTTGTCGAGGGCCGCGAGCACCTTGGCCGGCGCTTCGTCGATGACCTTCGCTTCGTTCTTGAAGCGCGCCCCCTCCGCCGCTGCCTCGTCGGGCGCCGAAGCCAGCGCGGTCTGCAGCGCATCGCGTGTATGGTACAAATAGTCCACGCGCCGCTCGCCCTCGTCGATGCCCGGGAAGATGACGCGGCCGTCGTCCTTCTTTTCCAGGTCGAACGAGAGCGGTCCGCGGTAGTGCGTGCCGAGCAGGTAATAGCGGAAAGCTTCGGGATCGTTTCGCTCGAGGACGTCACGGATGGTGACGAAGTTACCGAGCGACTTGCTCATCTTCTCGCTGTCGACGTTGAGAAAACCGGCGTGCAGCCAGTAGCGCGCGAACGGGGCGCCCCACACGGCCTCCGCCTGCGCGATCTCGTTTTCGTGGTGCGGGAAGACCAGATCCATCCCGCCGCAGTGGATGTCGAAGTGCGGGCCCAGATAGCGCTGGGCCATGGCGGAGCACTCGATGTGCCAGCCGGGGCGACCTTTGCCCCAGGGGCTCGGCCAACCCCACGCCGTTTCGGGCTCGCCCTTCCAGAGCGCAAAATCCAGCGGATCGCGCTTGATGTCGCCCACCTCGACGCGCTCGCTCGCACCGGCGAGCAGGTCTTCGAGGTGGCGGTGCGAGAGCTTGCCGTAGTCGGGGAAGCTGCGAACGGCGAAGTAGACGTCGTGGCCCTTCGGCGTGGGCGCGACGTACGCCGCGCCCTTCTCGATGAGCGCCTCGATGAGGGAAATGATCTCCGGAATGTGCCCCGAGACGCGCGGCTCGATGTCCGGCGCCGTGCATCCGATGGCCTGCAGATCGGCGTTGGCCTGCTTGGTCATCTCCGCGGAGAACGTCGTGGGCTCGACGTTGCGCTCCTGCGCGCGCTTGAGAATCTTGTCGTCCACGTCCGTCACGTTGCGCACGTGGGTCACTTCGTAACCGCGTGCTTTCAGAAAACGCACCAAGACGTCGAACGTCGTGTAGGTGCGACCATGGCCTGCATGGGCCAAGTCGTACGTGGTCATCCCGCAGACGTAGACGCGAGCCGTTTTGGGCTCCAGCGGTTCGAAAGTTTCGAGCTTCTGCGTCAGGGTGTTGTAAAGCCGTATCGTCATCCCACATCGCGATATAGCGGAAGACGCGCCAGAGCGCGCTTGTGTTATCAACGTCCCACGCGAATGCGCGCCCCTACCGTTCTTTCTTGGTTGGCCTGGTTGGCCTGCCTGGCCCTCAGCTGCAGCGCCCTCGGATGCGGGGGATCGCACAAATCCTTCGACGGCTCCATCTACCGGAGCGGCCAGGTCGCCTTTCGGGTCGAGGCTCCGCCCCACGGATGGCGCCAAATCGAGCTCGACGATGCCGCCCTCGCCTACAGGGACGACGCCCACGATGCCGTCATCCTCGTAAACGGGCGCTGCGGCGGGAAGGACGACGACACCCCGCTTCCTGCACTCACAGGGCACCTCATCATGGGGACGACCGAGCGCGAGTTCCTCAAGGAGGAGACCGTCCCCTTCGATGGCCGCGAGGCGCGTCACACGCTCCTCCGCGCTAAGCTCGACGGCGTGCCCAGGGTCTACGACATCTACGTCGCGAAGAAGGACGGCTGCGTGTACGACTTCGTCCACGTCTCGCCTTCGCGGGAAGGCCGCGACGTCGATGCAGACTTCGCGCGCTTCGTCGGCGGCTTCCGCACCATCGGCTCGGGGGCGCTGTGAGCGGGACGGAGCTCTCGCCGCCGTCGCATCCAGGTGGGGGCCCGCCGAGTACTGGCAGCCGCGTCTCGCTCCCGTCCATCGCGCCGCCTCCCCCGGAGCCCTCCTTCATCGCGCATTACCAAGAGCGCGTCCTGCACCTGATCGAGCACCTCGGCGAGGTGTCGCTGCTCATCGTGCGCATGTTCCGTGCGCTCCCGCGGCGCCCGCTCGAATGGCGAAGCATCCTCCATCAAATGGAGTCGCTCGGCGTGCGCTCGATGGGCATCGTCACCGTGACCAGCATCTTCATCGGCATGGTGATGACCATCCAATTCGCCTTCGGCCTGCGCCGCTTCGGCGGATTGGAGTACATCCCTCGCGTCATCGTGCTCTCGTTCGCGCGCGAGCTCGCGCCCACGCTCACCGCGGTCATCGTGGGCGGGCGCATCGGCAGCGGCATGGCCGCCGAGGTGGGCGCGATGAACGTCACCGAACAGGTGGACGCCATCCGAGCCCTCGGTGCCGACCCCGCGAAGAAGCTCGTTCTACCGCGCACCGTCGCCGCCGTCCTCGTCATGCCCCTGCTCAGCATCTACGCATTCTCGCTGGGCACGGTGGGCGCGATCCTCATCTGCTATTCGCAGTTCGACATCAGCCCATCCTTCTTCATGCAGTCGTCGCTCGAGTCGGTGCAGATGGGCGACTTCCTCAGCGGGTTGTTCAAGACGCCCATCTTCGGCTTCATCATTGCGATCGTGGGCTGCCACTTCGGCTTGCGCACGCGCGGCGGCACCGAGGGCGTCGGCCTCAGCACCACGCGAACCGTGGTCGTTGTCTCGATTTCCATCCTCATCGCCGACTTTTTCCTCACCAAGATTTTCATCGGCATCATGGGCTCGTGACGCTTTAGAGTACCCATCCGAGGGTTGTGCACATGAAGAATGGCGAGCGCGAACGCGAACGCGAGGTATTCACCATCGAGGCGGCCAACGCGCTCCTGCCCACGCTCAGCGCGCTGGTCACGCGCCAATTCGGCCGCCGCACGGAGATCGAAGACCGGCTCAAGTCGCTGAGTGCCCTCGTGGGCGAGGTGCCGAGCGATCTCACGCCCCAAGACACCGACCCCGAACACGTGCGCGAAATCAAACGCGACCTCGTCCAGCGCATCAACGAGTACCAAGAAGGCTGGCGCGACGTGGAGGCCCTTGGCGCCGTGGTGAAGGATCCGCGCATCGGCCTTCTGGACTTCTTCGGCGAGGTGGACGGTCGCGCGGTGTGGCTTTGCTGGAAATACGGAGAGCCCGAAGTGGGTCATTACCACGCGCTCGACGAGGGGTTTGCCGGTCGCCGTGCCATCCGCACGAGCCTTCGCCAGCGCATGCTCAACTAGAGGCACCATGGCTGATCTCAAAGCGGCTGCGGCCGCCATCGACGCCTTTCTCCGTGCCCTCGGGCGCGATGCTGCCCGCGAGCCCGAGCTGGTGGGCACGCCGGAGCGCGTGGCAGAAATGTTCGCGCGCGATCTCTGTGAAGGCTACGACACCGATCCGGCCGCGCTGCTGGCGGGTGAAGCGCTCGCCGTGCAAACGAGCTCGCGCGGCGGCGATGTGGTGGTCGTTCGCGACCTGGCCGTGGCGACCACGTGCCCGCACCATTTGATGCCGGCCACGGGCTTGGCCACCGTGGCGTTCGCGCCGCGCGAGCGCCTCGTGGGGATTGGCGCGCTGGGGCGAGCGCTGGACGCCCTTTCGCGAAGGCTGACCTTGCAGGAAGAGATCGGCGAAAAGATGGCTCGAGCGATCTTCGACGGGCTTTCCCCCGCCTGGGCCGGCTGTCGCCTGGTGATGACGCACACATGCATGACCGCACGTGGGCATCGCCGTCACGGAGCTCGAGTGGAAACAGTGAGCATCCTGCCGATCAGCGAGCGCCCGGTGGCGTATCATGTGCTCCTGTCGCCGAACCCGGGGTCGCCATGAGTCAGACGCACGACAAGAAGCTGCTCGCCGCGCTCGAGGAGTTGCCGCTCTTTCCGCTGCCCAAGGTGGTGCTGTTCCCGCGCGCTCTTCTGCCTCTTCACATCTTCGAGCCGCGCTACCAGACGATGCTGCGCGACTGCCTGGAGACGAACCGGGCGATGGCGGTCGTGCTCATTGGGGATCCGCACGCGCTCGATGCCCAGGGCCACCCGCCGATTTCCACGGTGGCGAGTGTGGGCACTGTGGTGGAGCACCAGCCCCTGGAAGACGGTCGCTCGAACATTCTGCTGAGCGGTGTGGCGCGGGTGCGCCTCGAGGAGCTGCCCTTCGTGCCATCGTACCGCCGTGCGCGCGCGACCATCTTGGAGGAGTACGGCGATGAAGTCTCCTCCACCGACCGCACGGCGCTGGTGGGGCAAGCCACGGCCTTCGCCGCCGAGGTGAAGAAGGCCGACCCCATGTTCCACTTCCGCCTCCCGCCGGATGCGCAAATCGGCACCATCGCGGATTTGTGCGCGCACCACTTGGTGGTGGACGCGTCGGCGCGGCAGGCCATCCTCGAGGAGCTCGACATCGCGGCCCGCGTCCAGCGCGTCATCCGCGAGCTCGCCCTTCAGCAGCGCCTGCTCGGCACACCCCATGGAGGTGCCACGAATTGATCGTCGCGCGCATCCCGCGCACGCAGATCGCGGAGGGGGAGCTTCTTCGCGTGCCGTATCCACCGTATGACATTCTCGTCACGCTCATCGACGGCCAGCCGTACGCCGTCGAAGACGCGTGCAACCACTCGGGCGCGAGCCTTGCCGAGGGCTGGCTCGAAGGCAAGGACCGCATCGTGTGCCCAATGCACGGCTACGTCTTCTGCATGAAGACCGGCGAGCTCCTGTCCCCCCGCAACGTCTGCGACGCCCAACGCACCTACCGCGCCGAACTCGAAGGCGAAGAAGTCGTCGTCCACGACGACTTCTCACTCAGCATCATCGGCTTGAACCGCTAGAGATTCACAGGAAGACGGGAAGACGGGAAGGACTGACGGCACAGAGGGCGCGCACCGCTTTTTCGTAGAGTTCCAGTTGGCCCAGTGGGCCGATTGAAAACCCTCTCAACCTTCCCGTCTTCCCGTCTTCCTGTGAATTCTCTCTCTCTCTCACTTCTTCGTGCAGCGCAGGGGGAAGCGGGTGCGTGCGTTGTAGGCGGCGATGTCGATGGTGGCGCCCGCGTCTTTGGTCGCGGGGCGAACCGGGGCAAGCTTGCCGCCGCGGGTGAGTGCGTCGGGGGTTCCGTCCAGAGAACCGGACATGCGCTCGATGCAGAGTCGATCGCTCGAGATGCGCACCCGCGCCGTCGCGCTGCGAAGTTGCGAGCCGAGGCCCGAGGTCATTTGCACGTGCACCGTGCTGGTCATGGGCACGTCGACGATCCACCCGGGCTCGTCGCCGCTGCACGCCGTGATGGCATCGCGGTCGGCGAAGTCGGTCGAGCCCAGGGGTTCCAGCTCCCCCATCGCGCCGCTCGAAAGGTCGATGGGCAAGAGCCACCGAAGCGGCACACTGCGATCGGGATCCGGCTGCCCGTCGACCACGAGCCCGATGCTGCGCCCATCGGGCCGCCGCGCCAGCCGCACCGGCGGCACCGAGTTGTCGGCGGCGCGGGGAACGCGTACCAGCTCGCGCGCCGTTCCGCCCTCCACCTCCCACACCACGGTGGCCGGTAGCTCGGATCCGCTTTGCGGGCCGGCGAGGATCCAGCGCCCGCCGATGCGTTCCGCCGCATCGATCACGCCGAAAGCTTCGCCGTCGTTGCGCCGGATCTCCAGCGGCGGCTTGTCCGCCTCCAGCTCGATGGGCACCGCTTCCACCGGCGAAAGCCGGCGCGCCACGAGCAGCGCGTGCGTGCCGTCGTCCGCCGATGCGAACTGCCACGACGACACCGGTCGCGGAATGCCCCCGCCCGTCGCAAAGCGCGACGAGTCGATCACCACACGCGGCGTCGGCGTCGTTTGCGTCGTCTGGATCTCCTGCGAGCCCGCGTACGGCGATGTAAAGCGCACCATCCAGCGGCTCGTGCGCTCCCACTCCGAGCCTTTGGCACCCCACGCATAGAGCCGCAAGAGCGGCCCCGTTCGCGGCGTGCGATCCAGGGCCTCGCTCGTCTCGATGCTCAGCCCGAGCTCCTCGGCCGGAAGCTTGGGCGCGGGCATCGCAAAGAACGGCGACCAATCCAGATTGGACAGAGGCAGCGGCCGCGCGCCCGTGGCCGTGCCCGGGTTCCACGTGACCGAGTGCGGCAGCACCACCTCGGGCATCACGATGGGCCCGCGCGGTGGCGGCGCCGTCGGTGCCGTGGGCGCCGTGTGGCGCGTGGCCTCGCACGTGAGCTCCAGGATGGGCACCGGCCGCCGCACCGCGCGCGATGTCGGCGACGGCTCCATCGGAGCCACCTTGGGCGGCCCCCACCCGACGCGCACCCATCCCGCGGCGAGGCAGCCCGCCGGCCCGCACGCCCGAGACGTCGGATTGCGCGTGAGCGCCGAGCTCCCCTGCGCAATGGGCTCGGGAAGATCGATCGGCTCCCAGGTCATGCCCCCGTCGGTCGTCTCGTAGCCACGCCGCGCGGCCGACCACCCGAGGCCATAGCGCCCCGACACGATGGGCGAGCCCGCATCGCGCACGAACGCGCCCGCGCGCGCCTGCCCATCGAGCTGGATCTGCACCCCCAGGAACGTGCCGCCGGCTTCCACCCAGCCACCGACCATGTTGCGTCCCCGTTCCTCGAACCCATCGAGCCACAGCCCCGCGCGCAGCACGCGCAGCGCTTCCGGCGACGTCGTGGAGAACACGATGGGAACGGTGCTCACCTTCTTCGACGCGTCGAGGACGGTCAGCCGCGCGGCGGTCATGTTGCCGTGGGGCGGCGAGATGACCACCACGCGTCCGTCGGCGAGCGCCACCACGCGATCGCCGGAAAGCCGCCCGTGGATCTGCACCTCGCGCCAGGGACCGCCCTCGGGCCGAATGCAGTAGCCGACCTGGACCTCGTTGCCCGGCGCCGACGAGTTCCGCACCGGCGGCATCGTGTTCTCGTTGTCGGAGGGCGCATCCTCGGCGCACCCGCCGCGCACGGCGATGGCGCCGGTTCCCGAGCCGAGCACCACGCGCGGCCGATCGAAATGCCGCAGCTCCACGAGCCGGCCGTGCGCCGCGTCGTACGCGTAAATCACGGTCTTGCCGCGTGGCTCGCCGCAGACGAAGCCAAAGTCGCCCCGGCCGGAAAGCGCAATCGGATGGCACCGCGACGGCTTCAGCGCGAAGGCGTCCGGCGCGAAGTCGATCAGCGCACCATCTTGGAGTCGCACCCGCGCCAGCGCACCATCGCGGGCTACCACCGCGGTCTGATCGGCCATGGGCCAGCCATCCTCGATGGCCGCCACCAGCGGCCGCTTGCCCAGCGATTTGGCGATCGCGCCGTTCATGCTGGCCTTCGCACCCGCCTGCGTGGTGGCCCCGGAGAAATCCGTGAGCGCTGTCTGGCTCGAGACGGTTTGCCAGCTTTGGGGCACGTCGCGCCGTTCCGGCTTGTTGGCCAGCTTGGAGACTTGCCCGTCGGGGTGCACCAAGTACCACGACGAGGTGCGCGAGGCGTCCGCCCCGCCGACGGCGATGCCATCTTCGACGGGGATCACGTCCTTCGCGTCGATGGGCAGGCCGAGCGGCTTCCACGAGGCACCCGCGTCGAAGGTGGCCATGGCCCCGCGCAGATCGGTCACGGCCACCGCGCGCCATCCATCGAGCGCGCCGAACGAGCCCACGTACGGTGCGCCGGGAAAGGCCCCGGCGTCCACGGGGGTGCCCGTGCGCGGATCGATGGCCCGGTGGGCGCCGTTCGAGCCCTTCAAGTACACACGGTCGAGCCCCACCACGACACGCGAGATGGCCGACCAGGGCGAGGCGTAGATCGGCTTGGCCCGCTCGAGCCATTTGGGCGCGCGCCAGACGGCGTTGTCGATCACGAAGAGAAAGCCGCCGCCCATGCGCTCGGGCACGGCCACGGTGAACGCGGGGGCCTTGGGGAGCCGATCGTCGGCGGCGAGCAGGGCGCCGTTGGCCTGGCTGACCACGCGCACGCCGGAGACGATGGCGCGCACGCCCCCGCCGGCCTCGACGCCGAACGAGCGTTCGTCCTCGACGACCTCCGGGATGAGTCGTGCCCCCAGCACCGTGGGATCGCTTTTCGTCGGCGTCGTGGCCGCCCGCAGATTCCCTCGCGGTTCGGCGACCGACAAACCCCCGTGCTGGACGCACGCGCCCAGCAAGGCCGTCGCGCCCAACGCGAACGTGGCGAAGGCGCCTAAGGCGCGAGGCGCACGCGACGCCATGTGCCCTCCGCGGGGTCCTCACGTTGGAACACCAGTCGATCGTGCATGCGGCTCGAGCGGCCCTGCCAGAACTCGATGGTCGAGGGCACGACCCGGTAGCCGCCCCACGTCTCCGGCAGGGGAACCTCTTGTCCCTCGTACCGTGCGCGGAGCTCTTCGTAGCGCGCATCGAGCCACTCGCGTGAGTCGACCACTTGGCTCTGCGGCGAGGCGAGGGCACCCAGCTGGCTCCCGCGCGGGCGGGAGTGGAAGTACGCCTCCGATTCCTGGCGCGTGATCATGGCCGCCGTCCCGCGGATGCGCACCTGCCGCTCGAGCTCCTTCCAGAAGAACAGAAGCGCCACGTGCGGGTTTTTCGCGATGTCGTTGCCCTTCGCGCTCGCGTAGTTCGTGAAGAAAACGAACCCTTCGTGGTCCACCCTGCGAAGCAATACGATGCGGGCCGAAGGGTGTCCGTTGGCGTCCACCGTCGCCAGGCTCATCGCGTGGGGTTCGTGGATTGCGGCGGACACGGCGGCAGCGAGCCAGTCTTCGAACTGCGCAATGGGATCGTCCAGGACCCCCGCTTCGTCGAGCGTGGCCTGCGTGTAGTCGGCGCGGAGTGATTCAATGGGCGGAAGTTTGGACAAGACTTTTCCTTCTTGTGCAGTATGTCAAAGCAGTCCTAGCCAGACAAACCTGGCCATTGAAACAGGACGATACGAGAGAGAGGACATTATGGCGTTTGTGGTCGCAGTCGTCGGTGCAACAGGGGCAGTGGGTCGGGAAATGGTGCGCACACTGGAGCAGCGTCGTTTTCCGGTGAAGAAGCTCGTCCTCCTCGCGAGCAAGCGCAGCGCCGGCCAAACGACCACGTTCAACGGCAAGACGGTGACCATCGAAGAGCTCACGCCCGCCTCGTTTGCGGGGGTCGACATCGCCCTCTTTAGCGCCGGCGGCAGCGTCTCGAAAGAGTACTGCCCGATTGCGGCCGCCGCGGGCGCCACGGTCATCGACAACTCGAGCGCATGGCGCATGGACCCGGACGTCCCGCTGGTGGTGCCCGAGGTGAACATGGAGCACGCGGCCAACCGCCCCAAGGGCATCATCGCCAACCCGAATTGCTCCACCATTCAAATGATGGTGGCGCTCAAGCCGCTCCACGATGCCGCCCGCATCAAGCACATCGTCGTCTCGACGTACCAGGCTACCTCCGGAAAGGGCCACGCGGCCGTGACGGAGCTGGAGGAGCAGACCCAGGCCAAGCTGTCGGGCAAGGACTACCCGCCGAAGGTGTTCCCGTCCCCCATCGCCTTCAATGTGGTCTGTGACTGGAAGGCTGGCGACATGGACTACAGCGAAGAAGAGTGGAAGATGGTCCACGAGACCCGAAAGATCCTGGGCGACCAGAGCATCCTCGTCTCCCCGACCACCGTGCGCGTCCCCGTCGTGAACGGCCACTCCGAGGCCGTCTACGTGTCGTTCCATCGCCCGCTCCACGCCGCCGAGGCCAAGGACCTGCTGCGCAACGCCGAGGGCGTCGAGCTGACCGACGGTCCGTACGCGCCCGGCAAGCATCCCCAGCCCATCGACGCTGCCGGCAAGGACGCCGTCTACGTGGGCCGCGTGCGGGATGACATCGGGGTGCCAGGGACCATCCACTTGTTCGTCGTGGCCGACAACCTCCGCAAAGGCGCCGCGTTGAACGCGGTGCAGATCGCGGAACGGCTGTAGAGCGCTAGAGGATCGAGCACGTGCGCGTGCGCGTGCACGATCGCGAAAGACGAACACGAACACGTGAGGCGAACACGAGCACGCCTGGTGAGCGTGTTCGTGCACGTTCTTCGTGAACGTGCACGTGTTCGTGCACGCGCACGCGCTCGTGCACGTCCTGTAGCCGCCACCGCCAGGCACCCCGCTGACCAACCGTTCAGTTGTGTGACTGGTTTGCGTCACCGATTCTTGACCGGATCGTTTACCCCGGTTATCCGTTGGGGGAATCGGGCGCGGACTGAAGGGCGAGCGCCTTTTTCAATTCAAGGAACTCGGGGGTATGAGGTTGGAATCGATGGGCAGTCGTTTAACGTGGCTGCAGATACGCGAGCGACGGGAATTCAAAGGACGGTGGGTGGCACTCGACGAGTGTCGCTACGACACCAAGACGGCTCAGCCTGTGGAAGGCTCGGTCGTCGACTCCGATGAGGACCTCGTCACGTTGTGCAACCGCATGCAGGAGAGCGACAACCGCTACTGCGCGATCCTCTTCTGTGACGATGGTGAGACGGAGCCGCCGCCGACCGTCCGTCGAGCCGTCTCCTCATTCACCCCTGCTCCAGGTCGTTCCTACACGCACTAAGACGATACGCTCGAGGCACCCCAGGTGTTCCCGGGTGCCTCCGCCTTCCTACAAAGGCGTTACTTTCACGTTGTCGAAGCAGACCTTGGCTTCCCAATCGTTGAAGCCAAAGAACTCATGGCCCGGGCCGGCGAGCGGAGACTCGTCGGCAAACGAGGCCATCTCGAGGTTGTCGACGAACCAGCGCACGGTCTTGCCGTCGGCTCGCTCGATCTTGAAGTGGTAAATCTGCCCGGCGAACACCGGCTTCTCCCGCGGATCGTCCGAGGCCTTGTCGACCTTGACCTCCTTACGGTCGTTGCCGTGCTCGTTGATGCGGGCCAGCGCGTGGAACTTGTTCTTCCAGCCGCCGAAGATCGTCAGGTAGCTCGTGGCGTTCGTGTAGGAGATGGCCGTCGCCGACGACTGCCCGTCCCCCCAGGCCTCGGCCTTCAAGTCGCCGTCGGGTGAATCGCTCATCGCGTCGAACTCGATGCGGGCATTCACGGGGATGGCGCGGGTCATCCAAACGCCGTGGTTGCGGGCCGCCTGGCCACAGAGCTTTCCATTTTCGATGTGCCAAACGTCCGTATTGGCCTGACGCCAATTGGGACCTAGCGCGTCCGCGGACGAGGACGACGAGGACGACGAGGACGATGCAGAAACCGCCGCGTCATTGCGGCCCGCTTCCGACTGGCCGGCGCCGGCATCCGACGCCGCGGCGGCAGGCTTGAGAACCGTACGCTCGAAATTGTCTTCGAAGGTGCTGGTCAGCACATTCGACGCGGGCGGTCGCGATGGCCGAGCTGAAGGCGTCGGGGAGACGTTCGTCGTGCTTCCGGCATCCGACGGGGTGCTGTTTCCCGGAGGAACACAGCCGAAAAGCCCGCCGAGAAGCCCCACACCCCAAATCCGCATCATCTCCTTCTTCGTCATTCTTTTTCCGTGCGTAGCACGATTCGGCGCAGGGATTTGGTGTAGAAACCATTTCCACCAATGCATCCCATTCTGTTTCGCATTCCTCTACCCCACATGCCGCTCAAGCTCTGGTGGGGTCTGGTGGCGGTGGCCGTCTTCTCGGCCATTTACGCGTTCCTCGCGTATCGTCGCAAGGAACGGGACGGACTCCTGCTGGGCGGATTGTTCGCAGTGGTCGCTGGTGCGTCGGCGTACTTTTTCCGCGCCACGCAATTCGAATCGCCGAACCTGCCCATCTATTCTTATGGAGTCATGCTCGGCCTTTCGCTGGTCGTGGGGTGGTACCTCACGCTGACCTTGGCGGAGCGCGACGGCCTGCCCAAGGAGACGATGGCCAACTGCTACGTCTTCACGGCGATCGCGGCGCTCGTGGGTGCGCGTCTTCTCTACGTCGTCACGAACTTGGAAGAGTTCGAGAACGACACGACGCACGTCTTCGAGTTCGGCAAGATCTTCGCGCTGCGCAGCGGTGGCCTCGTGGCCTACGGCGGCTTCATCGGGGGCTTCCTCGGGAGCTGGGCGTACCTCGCGCGCAACAAGATTCGCCTCATGCCGTGGGCCGACGTGGCCGTGCCCAGCTTGGCGTCGGGCCTCTTCATCACCCGCATCGGTTGCTACCTCTTCGGCTGCGACTTCGGCACGCGCCTGTCGGATACGGCGCCCGGCTGGCTGAAGAAGATGGGCACCTTCCCGCACTGGGCGGCGGGCACCCTCAGCGCGGACGGCGGCGGTTCGCCGGCGTACTCGCGCCACCTGAAGCTTTTTCAAGGTACGGATCTCGGCAGCATCGTCACCAAGACGAACGCATCGTTGCCCGTCCACCCGACGCAAATCTACGAGTCGGTCATCGGGCTCGCGCTGCTGGGCCTCTTGCTCTGGCAGCGTAAAACGCAGCGTTTCCGCGGGCAGATCTTCTTCACCTTCGTCTTTGCCTACGGAACCATCCGCTTCCTGCTCGAGATGATCCGCGACGACGACGAGCGCGGCAACTACGGCCCGGTCATGGCGGAACACCTCCTCATCCCGGCCTCGTTGTTCATTCTCGCGATCGGCTTCGTCTTCGGGTTGGCGCTGGGCATCAAGAACACGACGGCGCGTCTCGTGGCGCGCGTGCTCGCGTTCGTGCCGGCCGTCGTGGCGTACATCAAGCTGCGACCTGCGTCGTTCGGCGGCCAGGTGAACATGCAGCTGTCGACCAGCCAGCTCATCGGCGTCATCACCGGCGTCCTCGTTTGCTACTTCTACGCACGCTACTGGGAGAACGCGCGGCGCAATCCCAAGATGGCCATGGCCGTTGGCACCATCGAAGAGGCGGCACCGGCCAAGCGGAAGAAAGCCCGAGCCCCCGTGGTTGAAGACGACGACGAGGAGGAGGACGAGGAGAGCGGCCGGGAGAGCGTGACCGAGGGCGACGAGGAGACGGGCCCCACGATCGCGGCATCGCCCACGGGCAAGAAGAAGAAGCCCCAGAAGGCCGAGGACGCACCGAAGGAGAAGGAAGAAGAAGGAAAGCTCGCCTCGCAGGGCGAAGCGGCCGGAGAACCCGCGCCGGAGACTTAACTTCACCGCTCGGGGTTAGGTTTCGAATCGAAACTCTCGCGAAAAGCGAGCAGCGGCAGCGGGACGATCCCGGCGAGGCCGGCGCCCTTGTCCGCTGCCGTACACGAGGGACGCCAAACCTTATTGCGATCCTCGTCCACAGAACCGAGCATCGCGCCGGCCCCGCCGGGATTGTCTCGCTGCCGCGGTTCGACCGTACCGAAAATTTCGAGACCCTTACGAGACCCAAATCAGTAGAGTTAACTATGTTCATACGACGCGCCGCGGCATGCCGCCCTACGCTTGCCGCGGGGGCGGGGCTCGCGTTGTTTCTTTCGAGCGCGCAGGCGTTTGCGGACAAGGTCGCGGTGCTTCCCTTTTCAGGGACCAACAGCGCGGCCAGCAAAGCGGATTTGGAGGCGGCACGCGGAGCTGCGCAGAACGCGGTCGCCAAGGGGGGCCACACGCAGCCGGCCCCCTCGGAGATGCTCACCGCCGAAATGGCGGTGAAGGACGGCGTCGCGGACACGAGCGAGGAGCTTCGTGCTGCGGGCCGTGCGTCGAGCTCCCAATGGACGATGTCGGCGCGGGTCGAGCCCCATGGGCCTGGGCAATACCGCCTCGAGATCGAGGTCTGCCAGGTGAAGAGCGGCCGCGTGGAGTCGCTCGCGCGGGAGATCGACGCGGCGCAGGCGGTGCCGCAAATCGGCGAGATGCTCGCGCTGCTGCTTCGTCCCGAGGGCATCGCGAATGCGCCCATTCCGTGGGAACGCGCATCGCCCGCGCTTCCCCCGCCGCAAGAGACGCCGGCGCAGCCTCCGGCTCCAACGACGGTGCAAGTGGCGCCGCCGCCACCCGCGCCGGCGCAGCCCGAGGCCGTGAAGCCGTACGGCGAAGGACGTCCCTTGGCGGTGGGCGCGGGGCTCGGGTTTCTCTCGGCCTTCGTGCGGCCCGACAATGCGCAGGGCACGGCGACGTCGCTGTTTCTGAGCGGCAGCCTCGGGTATGCGCTCGAGCAGGTGCTCCCGGGGCTCGAACTTCGGGCCGACTTCGGCGGAGCGCTCGCCGGACCGAAGGCCCTCCTGTTCGAAGGCGGCGCGCGCTACATGCGCACGGTGGTGCCCTCGCTTCGCATGTACGCGGGTCCCGAGGCGGAGATTGGCGCCTTCTTCACCTTGGGCGGCAACAAGACGACCCGCTTTCTCGCGCGCGGTGCGGGCGTACTGGGCATGGCCCTCAGCGAGCAGGCGGCCGTCGAGCTGTCCGCGGATCTGGCCGTGGCGCCGGGCGGCGGTGGCACGCTGGCCTTCGCCGGGGCGAGCGCGCGGGGAGTGCTTCGCTTTTGATCGAGCTCGAGCTCCACCGGCGCAAGGACACGCAGCGCCTCGGTCGCGCCATCGCCGCGGTCCTCGAGCCGGGCGATCTTCTCGTCCTGAGCGGCGATCTCGGGGCAGGGAAGACGTTTCTCGTTCGCGCCATGGCCCGCGCGCTCGGCGTACCCAGCGACGTGGCCATCTCGAGCCCCACGTTCAACCTGGTGCAGGAGTACGCGATCTCGCGCGGCACCTTGCTGCACGCGGATCTGTACCGCCTCCTCGATGCCCCCGAGCGCCTGCCGCTCGAGATCGCGCGCCTCGACTTGGCCGAACGCCGCGCCGATGGCGCCATCCTCGCCGTCGAGTGGGGCGACGACGCCATCCGGGCCCTGGGCGATCGCGTCGCAGTGTCCGTGCGTCTTACGCTGGATGGGGCGACACGCAAGGTCACCCTCGCCGGCGCGCGCGCGGAGGCCGTCGTCGCGGCCTTGCAATGAAGCGCGGCGACTGGATCGCCACGGCGATCCTCGCGGGCTTGCTCGGTTTTGCCCTGACGCGCGGCCCCGGGCGCGCCGTGCCCCGGCCCCCGCGCGGGACCGCCGTCGCGAAGAATGCACCGCGCCTCGGTCCCTTCGCCATCGAGCCTGCGCGCATCACCGCCGTCTTCGGCGCCGACGCCCACGCGATCCCGATGGACCTCGCGCTGGGCGTCGATGGCGACTTGCACCCGCTGTCGCTATCCGACGTCGCGGTGTTGCCCGACGGCCGTGTGCGCGGGACCTTCGAGGTCGACTTGGAACGGGAGGCCATCACCGGGGCCGTGACCTTTCACCTCGAGGCTTCGAAACCCGCCACCGCCGTGCTCGCGGCCGAGCTCTCTCTTGCCGATCCGATCGCGGCCACCGCGCATGCGCTCGCGATTGCCGTGGAGCTGGAAGGCGGGGCGCCTGCATTCGTCTCCGGGGTGGGAGAGATCTCGGATGCCGCCCGCGTATCAGGACGAGTGGCCGTACGCGAAGACGACGTGCATCCCCTCGGCGTCGTTTCGCCGCAAGGCCCGCTCGACGTGCGAAGGCACCCCACGCACGGCCCCGACGACGAACACGGTGATGGTCCCATGGATCTCATTTTGTCGAGCCCGCCCGCGCGCGACGCTATCGCCGATCTGCGCATCGCCGTCGCAGGCACCGCGGGCGATCTCTGGGGAACCCTCTTCGCGCAAGGCCAGATCCCGACCGAGCCCGTCCATGGCGTGGTCACGGGCACGCGCCGCGGTAGCGCGCACGTCTTCGGGCTCGATGCATCCGGCGCCCCCTCCGTGCGCACCTCCGTCGACAACGAAGGCCGCTTCGCACTCGACGTGCCGCGCACCGTCAACAAATGGTACGCGGCCGAGAGCCTCGATCGCACCAGCGCGCCCATCGTGTTCGAGCCCGGCACACCGTGGGATCTGCGCCTCGACGTCTCACCGGGTGGCGAGCTGCGTGTGCGCATCGTGGATCCCGACACGCAGGCACCGCTCACCGCGCGCCTCATCGTCCATGGCATCGACGGTACACTCGATCCGAGTTTCGGCCCGGACTACCGCGCGTCGGGTGCGGGCCCTATCGTCGATGCTCTGCGCGGCGAGGTCGCAACACCACTTCCCGCCGGGCGCTACCGCGTGTCCGCCACCAAAGGAATCGAGTACACCGTGGACGCCAAGACCATCGAGCTCGCTGGGGATCGCACCGTGTCCCTCGAGCTCCATCTTCGGCACGTCGTCCCCACGCCTGGCGTGCTCGGATGCGATCTCCACGTGCATGCGCGTCCGAGCTTCGACACGCCCGTCTCCGTCGAAGACCGCGTCCTCTCGCTCGCCGCGGCCGGCGTCGACTTCGCCGTTCCGAGTGAACACAACGTGGTCGGCAACTACGCACCCGCGCTGGAAAGCTTGGAGCTGACCCGCGAAATGAGCAGCGTCCCCGGCGTGGAGATCACCACCTTCATCCCGTACTTTGGCCACTTCGGTCTGTTTCCATATCCACTCGATGCGACCGTTCCGCCCTTTCGGCACACGAACCCCAGTGCCATCTTCGACGCCGCGCGGCGCGGCGATCCGAACCGCATCCTCCAAGTGAACCATCCGCGGCTCTCCAAGGAAATTGGCTACTTCGACGCGATGGGCTTCGACCCGCACGGCCGGCCTCCGCCCCGCATGCGCACCGACTTCGACAGCATCGAGGTCTACAACGGTTACGAGATGCAATCGCAGGAGCGCGTCGATCTCGTGCTTCGCGACTACTTCGGCTTTCTCAACCAAGGGCGCCACATCACCGCCACCGGAAGCAGCGACTCGCACAGCATTCAGTACCAGTGGGCAGGCTACCCGCGCACCATGGTCGACGTAGGCCAAGCCGCCGATGGAGATCTCACCGGACTGAATCCGCTCGACGTCGTGGCCAACCTCAAGCGCGGGCATGCGGTGGTCACGAGCGGTCCGATTGTCGAGGTCGAGGCGCGATCGGGAGCCAAAAATGAGGAGATCGCGCGACCTGGCGACGAATTAGTGTTGAGGTCGGACGGTGCCAGCATTGCCCACATCCGCGTGCGTGCGGCGCCGTGGGTCGATGTCACGTCGGTGGAGATCGTCGTGGATGGTGCCCCGTCTTCAAGGTTCGATGTGCCGTCCCAACCGACGAAAATAGGAAATGAATCCGGGACACTGGTCGAGGCGGCCGCGCGCATGGTTCGCTTCGAACGCGACTTGCAACTTCCGCTTTCGCGTGTGTCGCGTGATTCCCAATTGTCCACAACTAATCCAGATTCGCATTCGGCCGGGAACAATCAGGGTTCCCCAGCGCTCTCAAACGGTCCAAAGTGGCAAGTTGCCGACACGCGGCGTCATTGGTTCGTGGTTATCGTTCGGGGAACAAGAAGGATCGACGACGTGTTGCCTTTTATGCCTGTGGCACCCATGGCCATCACGAACCCCATTTGGTACCAAACGAGTACGATAGGCGCCGACAGCAGCCCCTCAAGAGCGGTCGGGCCGGGAGCAAAAATGTCGAATGGAGGGCGAACGCACTAAACGCGTTTGACGATCGGGTTCACGATGGTGTCGTGTGCTATAGCCGCGCTCGTGCGCGCGACGGGGATGGGGAGGCTTCCCGCCATGGCGGGGATTGAATCATGAACACTACATTCGGCCGCTACCGCTTACTCGAGCGTCTCGGGCAAGGAGGCATGGCCGAAGTCTTCAAAGCGAAGAGTTTCGGGGTCGAGGGCTTCGAGAAAGTCCTGGTCATCAAGCGCATCCTGCCCGAGCTCGCGCGCAGCCAAGAGTTCGTGGACATGTTCATCCACGAGGCCAAGCTCGCGGTGCGCCTCTCGCACGCCAACATCGTTCAGGTGTTCGACCTCGGCATTGCACCGCTGCCGTCGTCATCTCCGCCGTCGTCGCGACCCTCGTCCGACGGTGCGCTGGCAGGTGTTTTGGCCGAGCCGGCGTCCGCCCGTGAGCGTGAACCTGCGGTCGGCGCTTACTTCATGGCCATGGAGTTTGTGCACGGGTTCGACCTGGCCACGCTCCTGGCCCGCTGCCGCCGCCAACAAATGGCGCTGCCCGTCGACATGTGCGCGTACATGGCGGCCGAAATCGCCAAGGGCCTCGACCACGCGCATCGCCGCCGGGACGAGGACATGCGCCCGCTTGGCATCGTCCATCGCGATGTGTCGCCGCAGAACGTGCTCATCTCCCTCGAGGGCGAGGTGAAGGTGACCGATTTCGGCATCGCCAAGGCGCGCGTTGCCGTGGGGGCGAACCTCGAAGAAGACACGCGGATGCGCAAGCTCCAGGGCAAGTTCGGCTACATGAGCCCCGAGCAAGCCCGCGGCGAGAACGTCGATGCGCGGAGCGATCTCTTCTCGCTGGGTGTGGTTCTCTATGAGTGCGTCACCGGGGTGAATCCCTTCAGTGCGCCGACCACGTTCGAAACATTGCGCCGCGTGCAGGCGGGCGAATATCCGCCGGTCGAGCTTCTGCGCTCGGATGCTCCGGCGGAGCTGATCGCCATTCTGAACACCGCGTTGGCGAAAGACCCTGCCGACCGCTTCTCCGATGCGGGGCGTATGTACGAGGCGCTGCTCGCCTTCTTGTACGCGCAGCAAAGCCGCTACGGCGCCCACGATCTGGCCGAGTTCTTCGCGCGCTTCCGCTCGGACGAGTCCGGGGCGACGCCGGTCTTCTCGGGGCGCATCCTGGAGGGGGCCAGCAGTGAGACGTTGCAGGCCAGCGACTGCACCCCGGTGGAGGTCCCGCACCGAAGCAGCGTGTCCATCACGCCGCCCGTGGAAACGGGTGTGCGCATCGTGGGCTCGGGCGACGTGGGCGAGCGGCGCGAGGTGACGGCGCTGGTCATCGAGTTTCCGCAGCGCGATTCCCAAGAGCAGGCCGACCGCGCGATCACGATGGTGAAGCGCTACGGCGGGCGGGTCGTGGGGGAGACGCCGGAGCACATCGCGGTGCTCTTCGGCCTCGACGAACCGGACGGGCGCGACACCGAGGTGGCCACACGCTGCGCACTCGTTGCACTTCGGGCCATGGGGGCGCGCCCGGGCGATGCCATGGCGCCCAGCGCGGGCATTCATGCCGCGAGGATTCACGTCACCGTGCGCAAGGGCGAGGGCGGCGACGAGGAGACGGCGGAGGTTCGCGAGGACGAGCGCCTCGTGACCCTGCTCACGACGGCGCGCGAGTTTGCGCGCACACGTCCCGGCCGAGCAGCGCTCTCGTCGGCGGCGACGCGCCAGGTGAAAGGGTTCTTCGGGCTCGACCCGCTGCTCGACGACGACGACGGTCCCCGCCGAGGCCTCAGTGGCTTCGTCGTCAAGGAGGTGCGCGGCACCGCGGAGACCTTCGGCCGATTCGTCGGTCGCAAAGGAGCGTTGCGCTTTCTCGGTGAATCCCTCGCGCTGGCCACACGGCGGCGCGCGCGCATCGTGACCTTGCGTGGCGACCACGGCGTCGGAAAAACGCGCCTCCTCTACGAGGTGGAGCGTCGCCTGCGCAAAGGTGGATACAACGTTGCGTTCTACATGGCCACGTGCCCGCCGCGCGGTCGCGACATTCCGCTGTCCGGCATTGCGTGCATGTTGCAGGTGCTGTGCGGCCTCTCCGAGGCGGATTCACCGGAGCGGGTGCTTTCGGTGCAACCGCGGCTGCGTGCCCTGGGCCTTTCCGAGGCGGAGGTGGTGACGCTCCTGAATACATTGGGCGCCGCTCTTCCCACCGTGGGCGCAAATGCGAAAAACTCGCTCAAGCAAGCGCTTTCACGGATGTTGGCCCGGCTTTGCGAGGACAAGCCGTATGCGCTGGCCTGGGACTCGGCGCACACGATGGACCAGGACAGCTTCGACGTGCTGGATTCGGCCGTGGGCAAGCTCGCGCGCTCGCGCCTGGTGCTCCTGTTCGCGGCGCGCGCGGGGTTCGCGCATTCGCTGGAAAAAAGGCCGGAGCATGCGGCGCTCGAGCTGACCGATCTCACGGCGGACGATGCGTCGAAGCTCGTGGCCACGCGCCTGGGGATCGATGGGGTCCCCGACGAGCTCGCGCGTTTCGTGCGCGACCGCGCGGGGGGGCATCCGCTCTTCATCGAGGAGCTGCTCAAGGCCTTGCTCGATGGGCAAGCGGTGTCCGTGGTCGACCGAAAGGTCACGGCCATGCGCCTCGTGGGTCAAGATCTCGCGCTGCCGAAGACGCTGCGCGGGCTCGTCGCATCGCGCGTGGCACGGCTGCCGGCGGCCGAGAAAACCGTGCTGCAGGCCGCGGCCATCCTGGGCGATCGGGTCGACGTTACCGTTCTTTCGGAGATGCTGGAGGAGCCGGTATCGGTGCTCGAGGGCGCGTTGGCGGAGCTCGATCGGCGCGAGCTCATGGTGCACGTGGGCGCCGCCGAACTTCGTTTCGTCTCGCCCATTCTGCGCGAGGTCGTGCTCGATGCGCTGCCGCCCGAGGTCGTGCGCAACATGCACGCGGTCGCCGCGCGTGCGCTGGAGCACGTGCAGGGCGACCAAATTTGGGAGCAATCGGCCCGCGTGGCTGCGCACTATTACGAGGCGGGCAAGAGCGGGTTGGCCGCGGGGTACTTTGCCAAGAGCGCCGATCTGCGCCTGGCCGCGCGCCAGCTCGAGGCGGCGGTGCGCGATTATGCGCGGGCGATCGCGCTCGCGGATCTGGCGGCGCACGAGCCCGAGGAGCTGGTGCGCTGGCTCGGCGGCCTCGCCCAGGCGGCGCGCATGGTGCGTTCGTGCCCCGAGGCCGTGGACCTGTGCGCGCGCGTGGTCGGTCGCGTGGACAGCGATGCGGCGCTATCGCAGCGGGTGCAGGCGCGCGTGCATGCGGGGACCATGCTCACGTCGCTGCACAATTTCGAGATTGCGCGCTCGCACTTTGCCGATGCGGAGCGGCTCGCCGAGAACGACGAGACATTGGCCAAGGCCGTACTGCTCGCCTACGCGGACATGGCGACGCGGCAGGGCGATTTCAAGCGCGTCGTGTCGATGCTCGAGCGGGTCGAGCGCATCGTGACCGGCGAGGGCGACAAGGCCGAAGAGCACCGCGTGCTCTTGTACCGCGCGCAGGCCCACGCCGGCCTGGGCGATCGGCGCAGTGCGCTCTCGGTGCTGGCCCGCGCCGAACAGGTCTCGTGGGACGACGCCGCCGCCACGTGCGAGCGCCAAAAGGTGCGCGCGCTCATCGACTACTTCACGCGCGACTTCCGCGGCGCCGCATCGGGTGCCGAGACGGCCATCGACATGGCGCGCTCGCTGGGGCTCACCTACGAGGTCGCCGCCAACCTGCACAACCTGGGCGACTTCCTCGTGCGCCTCGACGATCTGCCGCGCGCCTACGGTGCCTTCCGGCAGTCGCTCGAGTTGTGCGTCGAGGGCAGCTTCGCGCGCCTGGCGAGCCAGAATCGCATGTTCTTGGCCTTCCTCGACGGCATCAACGGCGACGCCACCGCCGAAGAGCAACTCCGCCAGGGCATCGCCTACGCCGAGAGCAACGACTACACCTGGGACGCCGTCAACGGCCGCACCCTCCTCGGCCAACTCCTCCAGCGCACGGGCGAATCCTCCCGCGCCCGCATCGAACTCGAAAAAGCCCGCACCCTCGCCCGCAAAGTCGGGAATCGACTCCTCGCCGACGACTGCGAAACAGCCCTCCGCAGCTTGGCCAGCTAGGAGAGAATTCACAGGGAGGGGGGGAGGCGGGGAGGGAAACAACGCGAATCCCACCGCGTGCCTAGGCTTTTTTTTGTTTTCAGTTGGCCTTGTGAGCCAAATGAAAACCCAAACCAGCCTCGGTGCGCGGTGGGATTCGCGCCTATCCCTTCCCGCCTTCCCCCCCTTCCTGTGAATTCTCTCTCTTATTCGGCCACGCGGAGAAGGCTGTTGAGGACGTCCGCTTGTTCGTGGATGGCGGGGTCTTTCGTGTCGCGCGCCAGGAGGGTCATGGAGCGGGCGTGGAGTTCCGCCAAGGCGCGGATGCCGCCGGCGTTGGTGACGCCGTCGCCGAAGAAGGCGGAGTCGAGGCGGCGCAGGGTAGCCAATGCGGAGGCGTAGGCGATGACGTCGCCGTGGCGGGACTTGGCGATGCGCTCGATGTTGTCGTCGTAGATGCACGGCAGGCGCGCCGTGAGATCGCGCTCGTTGCCGGTGCCCGGTTCTTTGTAGTGTGCAATGACCGTGAAGTAGAACGGCTCGTTGGGCACCCAGGCGGGAACGCTGACGCGAAGTACCTCCGTGCGGGCCTCGCCGGCGCGGATGTTCCCCAGGATGACCTCGCCCGCGTCGAGCTTCCACAGCACGTCGCCGCCCGAAGCCTCGATGACGTGGGACGGGGAGGGGCTTCCCTCGAAGTGGAGCGACAGCTCCTCGAAGCGCAGATCGCCCGACGGCGGAATGGCCGTGCGCACCGCGTTTTGCCGGGCTTCGAGCGCCTTGTCGATGCCCACGAAGCCCATGCCGGCCATGCCGATGTCGGCCACCACGCCGGTTTTCGCCTTCTCCGTCGACGAGATGGCGCTCACGATGACGCCGCCCGCGACCATCTTCTCGAGCTCCGTGCGCGTGGCGTCGGTCAGCCTCGGAGCGTCGCCGCCGTCGCTGAGCACGACCACGCGCTTCGTTCCTTTGCCTTCCACGGCGGCGGTCGCAAGCCGAAGCGCCCCCGCGAGATCCCGCGGCCGGCGTTCCCGTCCCTCCGACGAGAGGCGCTTGGCGACGGCGGCGTTGCCGATGGCCTGGTGCGAACCCGGAATGGACGGCAACACCAGCCGCGGCCCGCGCGCGTCGATCACGGCGAAGCGGTCGCGCGAGGCCATCTGACCCAGCGCCGTCTCGACCAAGGCGCGCGTATCTTGTCCCTCGCCGTCGAGCACGAGCGCGATCTGCTCGCCCATGCGCGCGGTGCCTTCGGCCGCGGGGGCAATGACGTCGATCCGCACGAGCACCTCGCCGCCCCACGCAGGCACCCGTGTATCGCTCGGGCGCATGGCGATGCCCAGGCCCTGGGTCGCCAGCAACGTGGGGCTGCTCGTCAGCGTGAATCGCCCATTGCGGGGCACGATGAAGCCGATGGGGGCGCGCCACGGATCGTCGGGCGAGCGCGAGACGACGCGACGCGGGATGTCGCCGTTGTCGTGGATCTCGAGCCCATTGGGGGTGACCACGGCGGCGCCGCCGGCACCCTTTTGCCCCACGATGACCGTTCCATCTTTGGCCAGCAGCGGCCCGCCGCACGCCGGGAGGACCACCGCGGCGATGCCCATCCAGACCAGCGCGGTACCTCGGCTGAGCGACATCGAGGTACTAGCTATGACGTAGACCGCGGATTTCTGCCAGCCTGATGGTTCCTTACACCGGCCTCAAGCCGCCAAGCCGATGCTCTCCAGGCTGCCGTCGCGGACCTCGTAAAGCCGCACCCGGGGCCGGGAGGGGGCGTCGTCCACCGTGGCTGAGGCGCCGAAAACCCGGTTTTTTCCACCCCCGACGATGCGATCCACGATGCGGTGACGGTGGCCGTGGAGCACGTGAAGCTGGGGATGCTTCACCAACAAGGTCAGCAGGCGGTCGTGCCCGCGGAGCCCGTCGATGAAGTGCCAGGGGTTTCGGTCGTTGCCGAACGGCGGGTGGTGGACGACGACGATGGTCGCCTTCGCGCGCAGGGAGGGGTCTTCGATGCACCTTTGAAGAGCCTCGGCAGCGCTTTCCGTGAGTTCGCCGCCGGAGCGCGCGATCGATTGATGCCGCGAAGCGTCGACCGGCAGAATCGCGAAGGTCCCGCGGTCGATGGTGCGGCCGGGCTCGGTCGCGCTGCAGTGGGCATACGCGCGGAGAGGTCCGGCCATCGCATTTTTCCATCCGTGGCTCGAGTCGTAGGCATCGTGGTTTCCTGGAACGAGGGTGACGCGGTCGGCGTCGAGGTTGGAGTCATGAAGGACCTCGGCGAAGCGCTCGAACTGCTTCGGCGTCCCGAGTTCCGTCAAATCACCGGAAATCACGATGTGATCCGCGCGTGCGCGTTTGGCGCTCTCGAGCGCGTCCTTCATCTTCAAGGCACGCGCGTTGTCGTCGAGCCGGCGGTGAACGCTCACCATGCGGGTGGAAAAGCTGTAGGCGCCGTCATTGGCGCCGCGCCGTTCCAAGATGTGCACGTCGGACAGATGCGCGATGCGCTGCAGGGTCGGAAGATATGGGCCACCTTCGCTCATGACGTGCTCATAAACTTGGATGCACGACTAGAGCGAAGCGTCCATCGACCGCCGCAGGTTTTGAAAATTGCTCTACGGACTACGGCCGCATCGCATGTTGCCGGAGGTGCGGGCGACGACGTCGTAATCGCCCACCGGGATGTTCGATGGGACGACCAAGGTGCCCTCGAAAGCGCCCCGCGCGTCCGTGGCCAGGGAGCCCACGCGCAACTCGCCACGGCCGGACGACTTTCCTGCCTCACGCAAAACGACATCCACCACGACATTGGGGCATGCCTCGCCGTCGGCGCGCACGTTGCCACTGACGCGCATCGGGCCGCCGCGCCGTGTGTCCAAGTTGGCTGCGGCGAGCGCAACCGACGAGTGCGGACGATCGTCCTTTTTCTCGTCGGCAAGGTCGTGGGCCGGATCGCTGGCCGGTGCGTTGGGGCCGGAGGACGACGTGCGGGCGCCGCCTGTGCTCGAGTTGGTCGAGGAGGACGAGCCGCCACCCGCGCCGGTGTTTCCAGTGGAGCTGCCCGACGAGGAGCCGCTGTGCGGGTTGCCCGATGCAGGCGCCGTCGCGTTGGTCGGGGCAAGCGAGTCGCCGGGGGTCGCGCCGCTCGGCCATTGAAAGGGATCCGGCGGTGGATCGTAGGCGGGACCCTCGCGGATGGGATCTCCCACGGTTCGTCCGGCGCCGCCCAGATCCGTGCGGCGCCATAGCTTGCCGTCGTGGATCTCGACCCACGCATGGGCCTCGTTCATCACCATCCGGGTCGGCAAGCCCAAGCTCAGGGCCGTGATCAGAAAGGAGAACGCGCGGTGCCGGCAGACGCCCTTCTGCGAGAGCGCCAGATCCAGGTACACGTTGTTGTGCTCGCGCGGCGGATCGTCGGCCTCGACGAAGCTGCGGTGGTACGAGACGAGCCGTCGCACCACCTCGCGCGGAGACATCGCCCGGCTCACGCCGATGTGCGCGGTCACCTGCCGTGCCGCCGCCGCGACCTTCTCCGGAAGTCTTTCCACCGGCGGCAGGTCGTTCCACGCCGGCGTGCCGAACTCACCCCCGAAGGCTTCGCGCGGGGCGCTCACCTCCATCACCAGCCGCGCTTTGCCCGGCGCCGCTGCGATGAACCAATTGTCCGCCCCATCGTGGAAGAGCGAAAATGCGAGATCGCGCGGGCCCGCGGCGAGGTGCGCGCGGATCACGCGCGCCCCCGGTGCCACGCTGGGGATGCGCACCGTCGTGTCGGCGCGGGCGTTGAGCACGATGTCCGCGAAAAAGTGCTCCTCCGGTACGTCCAGCGCCCCAGAATCACCACTCGACTTCAGCGGCTCCGGCCGCGCTTTCTGCACGTACAACTGGTACGACTCGTCGACCGCGTCATAGGCCCAGAGCCGCTTGAACGGAGCCGTGGCCGGGCGGAACGGCTCGTCGTAGTGCGACACGTCGGGCCGGCGCGTGTTGCGATCCGGCGTGTACACCGCATGGTCCGGCCCCGCGCCCTCGGGCTGCGTGTTCTCGTAGGTGGCATCGCTCGATGCCGGCGGCTTGCGGGCATCGGGGGAGCGCACCAGGCCATTGCGCGTTTCCACCGCGGCGGGAAGATCTCCCGCGCCCGTCGCTCCGAGGGACCAATCGTCCTGGAGGTCCGCTGGAATGGGCACGTGCAGCACGGGACCCGGGCCCGTGGCCGTGGCGGGGGCCGTGATGGCGAGCACCAACGAAAGAAGAGCGATGGATCTCAGCGCGCGCATCGATGGTCGAGCTTAGCGCGCCCGCGCCGAGGCTTTCCATCCACCGGGCTGGTAAAAGAACGTGCCCTCCGACGAACCGTACCGCGGCCCGTACCAGGTTTGCCCCGGCGGGGCATGCTCCCAGTGACCGGGAATCCACGTGTATTGCGCACCGGTCCAGTGCCAATAGCCGCTGACCCACACGGCGGTGGCGCTTGGTGGCGCAGGACGATCTTCCTGCAGCGGTGCAGGGGGTGGGCCGTTCACGACGACCCCGCGCGGTGTCGGGTTGGAGGCCGTTGCAACGCAGCCACCCAGGCAAACAACGCAACAGAGGATGCAGACAGCGTAAGCGCTAAGCGAGGTCGCTCTCATCTCTTACCTCCGTAGGGCACGTGACCCGCACGAAAGAACAAAACAGAATAGCATGTGCACGCTATGAGTCCGCACGCCACTCACGACTTGCAGGAAGAGCTCGATACGATCGATCCCGACGTCCGCGCGAAGCTTGCGCGCGCCGGCTTCGACGCAGCGCGGCTCCTCGACTTGGCCAAGGATCTGGGGCAGGGGACCGCCGCGGAGCGTCGCGATAAGCGCAACCGTGTGCCGGGACCGGTGGAACCTCCATCCGAGGACGAGATCTGGGCGATCCCGCCCCTGTCTTCGGATGGGGAGGGGGCGGCACCTTCCGAGCGGCATCGTGAGCTCGAGGCGCTTGGCCTCGAGGCGCTGAAAAAGGGAGAGCTCGCATTCGCGGTGCTGGCCGGCGGCATGGCCACGCGCATGGGCGGTGTCGTCAAAGCGTTGGTCGAGGCTCTCCCAGGGCACACGTTCCTCGACGTGCGGCTGCGGGAAAATCGACTTTGGTCGGCGCGGGCCGGCAAGCCCGTGCCGCTTTGGCTCATGACCAGCGACGCGACGGACGAGCCCACGCGCCAGGCCCTTGCTGCTCATCGGGCGGACGAGGGCGACGCGCACGTGAAGACGTTCCTGCAGGATCTCGGCCCGAGGCTTACCCCCGATGGGCACTTGTTTCATGGCGACGACGGTCGCCCGAGTCTCTACTCACCGGGGCACGGCGATCTGGTGGACGCATTGCGGCGCTCCGGGTTGCTTCGCGACTTCCTCGCGGCCGGTGGGCGTTACGTGTGGATCGCCAACCTCGACAACTTGGGGGCCACCATCGACCCCGTCCTGCTCGGCCTGTTCATCGAGAACCACGCGGCGGGGCAGCGCGTCGACGTCATGTGCGAAGTGACCGACAAGGACCCGGGCGACCGGGGCGGCATTCCGGTGCATGCGCTCGGCAAGTTGCAAGTGCTGGAAGAATTTCGCCTTCCTCGCGACTTCGATGCGAGCCGAGTGTCCGTGTTCAATACGAACACCTTTCTCGTGTCCGCGGAGGCTCTGCAAACCGCCGACATTGCGTGGAATTGGTTCGAGGTCGAAAAAAACGTCGACGGAAAACCCGCGATCCAGTTCGAACGTCTGCTCCAGGAGCTTACCGGCGCCATGCGTGCGGCCTATGTTCGTGTACCGCGACGCGGTGCCGCGTCGCGTTTCCTTCCGGTCAAAGACCGCGAGGAGCTCGAGGCGCGTCGAAACACGATCCTCGAAGTTGCACGCAGCCGCGGTATCCTCTGAGCCAAAAGCACCAATGACGAGCATTACCTCCGAACTCGAAATTGCCGACATGGGCACGCTTCTCACGTTGAGCGGCCCGCAGAATGAAAAGCTCCGCGCCATCGAACGCGAAGCGGACGTCCAAGTCGGTTTGCGTGGGAATACCATCTTCATTCAGGGAGAACCGGACGCCGTCGCATTGGTCGAGCGGTTCCTCTCGGAATCGGCCACCTTGCTCACCACGCGCGGCATCCGGGTCGATACCGTCGACATGCGCCGCGCCCTGCGCATGCTGCGCGAAGACCCCGAGCGACGCTTGGCCGATATCTTCGCGTTCGATCGCGACGGCGGGGAGGACGTGGTCACCCTGGGCTCGGCGCGGCGTCCCATCGGGCCTCGCGGCATGGCGCAAAAGCGTTACGTGGAGTCCATTCGCGCCCACGATCTCACCTTTGGCATCGGCCCGGCGGGAACGGGCAAGACGTATTTGGCCATGGCGTGTGCCGTCGCCGCGCTCAAGTCGGGCGCGGCCAAGCGCATCGTGCTCACGCGCCCCGCGGTGGAAGCCGGTGAAAAGCTTGGCTTTTTGCCCGGCGACTTGGCGGAGAAGGTGAATCCGTATCTGCGGCCGCTCTACGACGCGCTCAACGACATGATGGACTTCGACAAGGCCCAGGGGCTCATCACCCGCGGCGCCATCGAGGTGGCGCCCCTCGCGTTCATGCGCGGGCGCACCCTGAACGATTCGTTCGTCATCCTGGACGAAGCGCAGAATACGACGTCGGATCAAATGCGCATGTTCCTCACCCGATTGGGATACAATTCCAAAGCCGTGGTGACGGGAGACGTGACACAGGTCGACCTGCCCGAAGGCCGCTCCAGCGGATTGGCCGAGGCGCGCGATCTGCTCGGCAAGGTTCCCGGTATTGCCTTTTGCCATTTCACCGACGTGGACGTGGTGCGGCATCCCCTCGTTCAAAAGATCATCTTGGCTTACGAGTCTCGCGATTCGACGCGGAGAGCGGGAATGGCGGCAGCAACCGAAACACGATGATGGAGCAACCATGTCCTACGGCGATGACGGGGTCCCCGTAACGGAGCGTATGACGGGTGGGGCGGTGGCGGATGCGGCGGCGCTCGTTGCGCGCCTCGCGCGGGCCGGCGATGCCCTCCGCCACGATGGACGCCTCCCGCCGCACTGGGTGACCAGCCCGCACCCGCTGCTGCTGATGGTCGCGCAGAACAGCCACATCGTCTTGGTGGCGCCGGCCATCGTGTGGGACCGCGGCCGCGACCTCCTCAAGCCGTTCTCCGAGCGATTCGCCCAAGAGGGGGCGATGCTCGTGCTCATGGGCCACCCGCGCCAGGGCGACTTCGCGCAGGCGATGAACAAGGGCTTGGCCAGCATCGTCTCGGAGGACCCTTCGCCAGACGAGCTCCACGTCGCCGTCTTCCGTGCACTGGAGCTCCTCGAGGCCAAAGTGCACGCGGAAAGCCGCGCCCGCTCGTTGCGCCGCTACCGCTACGAGGTGGCGGAGCTCGTGGACATCGCCCGCGCGATGACCACCGAGCGCGACGTGAACAAGCTTCTCTCCGTCGTCCTGGAGAAGAGCCGTTTCATCACCGGCGCCGATGCCGGGAGCATCTACGTCGTCGAGGGCGAAGAGAAGAATCGGCGCCTGCGCTTCAAGCTCACGCAGAACGACTCGGTGCACTTCGACGCGCGCGAATTCGTCATTCCGCTCTCGAATCGGAGCATCGCCGGCAGTGCCGCGCGCAGCAAAAAGCCCATCAACATTGCCGACGTGTACGAATTGCCGCCCGGCTCGCCGTACGGATTCGACAAAAGCTTCGACCAGAAGATCGGATATTTGACCAAATCGATGCTCACCTATCCGCTGATTTCGCAGCGGGACGAGGTCATCGGGGTCATCTCGCTGATCAACAAGAAGAAGGAGCCGCACAAGCTCCTGCTCTCCCCGGAGGACTTCGAGGAGCAGGTCATCCCCTTCGACGAACGAAGCGAAGAGCTGCTCGGCCTGCTCGCGGCGCAGGCCGGTGTTTCGTTGGAGAATACGCTTCTCTACGACGAGATTCGTCTGCTCTTCGAGGGCTTCGTGAAGGCCAGCGTGGAGGCCATCGAGTCGCGCGATCCGACGACGAGCGGTCACTCGCGCCGCGTGGCCGATCTCACCGTGGAGCTGGCGAAGGCCGTCGACAAGGACAGCACCGGCCCGTACGCGGACGCGTTCTTCAGCCGCGAGGACTTGCGCGAGCTCGAATACGCGAGCCTGCTTCACGACTTCGGGAAAATCGGCGTTCGCGAACGCGTTCTGGTGAAGGCGAAGAAGCTTTTCGACGAGCAGCTCGAGCTGATTCGCGCGCGTTTCGACTTCGTCGGCAGGTCCATCGAGGCGGACGTGCTACGGCGCAAGGTGCGCGCGCTGGAGCGCGGCGCGAAATCGTCGGAGCTCTCGGACCTCGATCGGGAGCTTTCGTCGCGCCTTGGCGAGCTCGAGGCTTCGTTTCAATCCATCGTCAACGCGAACGAACCCACGGTCCTGGCGGCGGGCGACTTCGAGAAAATCGAACAGCTGGCCCACGAGACGTACACGGATCTCCGCGGCGACGTGCGGCGGCTGCTCGCGGACGACGAGGTGATTTCGCTTTCGGTGAAGCGCGGTTCGCTCACGCCGGCGGAATACGACGAGATCAAATCGCACGTGACGCACACCTTCAATTTTCTATCCCAGATCCCCTGGGGAAAGATGTTTCGCCGCGTTCCTCTGATTGCCGGAGCCCATCACGAACGGCTCAACGGTACTGGATATCCGAATCGCCTGCGCGCGGAAGAGATTCCAGTGCAATCGAAGATGATGAGTATTGCGGATATTTATGATGCGCTCACGGCGGCCGATCGACCCTACAAAAAAGCCATTCCGGTCGACCGCGCGATCGACATTCTCGAATACGGCGTCAAAGATGGGCACCTCGACGCCGTATTGGTGCGAGTCTTCCGGGAAGCGCGGATATGGGAACTCTGCGATCCCGTGCCGGCGAGTCTCATTTTCCGCTGACCGCGAGCGGGGCAGCGCGGTTGATTTTCCGCTGACCGCAAGCGGGGCAGCGGGGCCGATCTTCAGATGGGTTGCGGCGGTGGCGGCGCCGGTTTGAGCGGCTTGCGCACCTGGGCGCTGAATCGCGCGGAGATCTTGACCGAAGCGCCGGTCTTGCTGACCAACGTCACGTCTTTGATCGTGCCTTTGACGGCCGAGGCATCGCTGGCTTCGATTTTCAGCGTGCACGGAGACGATGCAGCGTTCTCCACCGAGTACGAGTCGTCGCCATCGATCGTCATGGCGATGCCTTCGCAGGCATGGTCACCCGGTGCGGAGTTCGTCGGCATTTTCAGCTTGAAATCACCGAGCTTCGGATCGGACGCCTGCGACGCACTGACCCAGTTCTGATCGCCGCGTTTTCGCGCGGCCGCGTCGGCGTATTGCACCTGCGTGCCATTCACCACCGCGTTGGCGCCCCATTTGCCCGCAGGCACCTCGGGAAGCTGCACGTCGTTGTTGTTGTTTTGCTCCTGCGGCGCTCCGCCGCTCGGAGCATTGCCGTCGTCACTCGAACCGCACCCTGGAAGCGCGAGAACGAGAATCACCCCGAGCGCGGCTGCCAAGGCCCCGCTTGTTTTTGCTACGAACATTATTTTCCTCCTCCCGGTGAACCTACAGGGGGCGTTTTTTTCCCAAGCGCAAGCGCCGCGCGGGCGACGCGAATTGCGCGCTACGAGGATCCTTATAGTGCGCGACGTCGATGCGCAACCCGCGATTCCGACGGAAAGTCAAAAAGTAAATGCGAGTCATCGCTCGCATTCGTGATGACCCCGAAGAGCGCGTTACATGGGGGTTTGCGAGGAATCTTAATTGTCGTTCAGATAGCTCTCACGGATGTCGAACCGTCGCGCTTCACGTCACGGCGAAAACGTCGGCGAAAGGCGAGCTTCCATGAATCGACGTCACACGTCCGTCACTGAGGTGCCTCAGCAACGCGACATTTTGGCCAAAATTCGCATGTTATGAGCGCGGCAACATCATGAAGCTCATGTTTGGATATCGCCGCTGCGCGCAAAGGCGCGCTCTTTCCATCCTCTTTTCCGCGGTGTCCCTGACGGCGGCTTGCGAGGCAGCCGCCCAGACCGCGCAGACAGGTTCCAACCCGCAGTGGTCGAATGCACCCACGTCGTCGAGCGGCTCCGAGCTCGGTGCGCAGCCTCGCGCAGCGGGTGAGGGCAGCGCCGCACCCGCGGCGAGCTCCGACGTGGATGCCCGCATGCACGCGCTCGAAGCCAAGGTCGCCTCGATGGCGGAGAAGGAAGAGAAGCGCAGCAAGGCTCTCGAGTGGCTCGAGCACGTCAAGTTCACCGGCTTCATTCAGCCGCAGTTGATTTGGCAGTGGTACAACGATGCCGCGTCGCCCAACAACGGTGCGGGTGGCGCGAGCGGGCTGCCGGCGGGCGTTTCGGCGAATCAGACCATCGCGCGTCCGGATGGGTACACGACGAACCCCGACACGTTCCGCATCCGTCGCGCGCGCCTCAAGGTCGAGGCCACGCCGACCGAGTACGCGAAGTTCATCATGGAGATCGATCCGTTCCCGGCCGGCGGAACCGCCTCGGGCATCGGAACCATCGCGCGCCAGATCGAGGCCGTCGCGGTCATTCCGTGGTCGAAAGACGTCAAAACCGAAATTGGAGTGGGCATTTTCAAAGTGCCTTTCGGATACGAGATCATTCAATCCGACGCGGATCGGCCGTTCATCGAGCGGAGCTGGTCGGAGCAAAACTTGGTGCCGGGCGAGTTCGACACCGGCGTGCGCGCGTACACGACGGCCCTGGACAAGAAGCTCGACATCCGCGCCGCCGTGGTGAACGGCGCGACGGAGTCGGAGAAGAACTTCGTCATCGTGCCCGACTTGGACCATGGCAAGGACCTGATCGGACACGTGAACTACAACTTCGGTCCCTTCGACGTGGGCGCGAGCGGCTACTACGGCCACGGCTCGCTCGTGGACGCGACGGCGCTCAAGTTCAAGACGTACAAGCGCTGGGCCTGGAACGCCGAGGCGGCGGTGCACCACAAGTTCATCAAGAGCCTGGGCAACACGAAGCTCTTCTCGGAGTTCACCCGCGCGCAAAATCTGGATCGCGGTCTCCGCTACTCCGCGGCCATCTCGCTGCCGAGCATCCCTTCGAACATCAACGACGACGTGGGCAACAAGGACGAGTACGGGTTCTTCGTTCGCCTCGAGCAGGACTTCAGCGAGTGGGCCACCCTCGGTCTCCGCTACGACGTCTACACGCCCGACTCGGCCCAAAAGAACAACGCGCGCGACACGTACAGCTTGCTCGCCGTCGGGCACTTCACCAAGGCGCTGCAGTTGATGCTGGAGTACGACTTCGCCATCGACAACGTCCACCGCCCCGGCACCGAAGCGCCCTCGAAGCACATTCACACCTTCTCCAGCGTGCTCCAAGCGCGCTTCTAAATCGTCAGGAGAGAATTCACAGGAAGACGGGAAGGCGGGAAGGTTTTTTTGGTTTTCAGTTCGCCCAAAGAGCGAACTGAAAACCCCAAAAGAAAGCCTTCTGTGCTGTACGCGCCGTCAGTCCTTCCCGTCTTCCCGTCTTCCTGTTCAAATTCAGGAAGCCTCTAATTGCAGACGATTTCCGCTCCTGCCCAGTCGGCGTGGTCGTAGTCCTTGTTGTCGCGTGCGTCGGTGACGCGGAGCTCCAGGGCGGTCACGCCCGTGGTGGCGATGTCCAAGGCGCTCGCGGTTTGGCCGCCGCGTTTCACGTCGGTGTAGGAGAGCAGTTTGCCGTCGCCGTAGACCTGGAAGCGCACGCTGCCTCGGGTGCCGGATTCGGCGTCGATGCCCACTTGGGCGCGGAAGCGCGAGCAGGTCTTGCCGAGGTACACGTGGACGGCGGAGTTCGCGTGTGCGCCGATGCCCTTGGCGTAGGCGGTGCTGGCGATGCTCAAGCCGCGGCCGTCGTTCGAGGCGGTTTCGCCGTTGCTCTTGTTTCGCTCGACGGGGCCCCAGCCGTTGCTCGACGTGAGCCAGGTGGCATCGCCGAGCGCGTACGTGCCCGGTGCGGGCGGCGTTGCGAGCGTGCCTTCGCGGCGCACGATGTACATGGCCGCGCCGTGGCTCGGTACCGATGCGGAGATGCTGCCGCTGGTGGTGCTCTCGGCTTTGCTCCAGAGATCCTTCAGCCGGTACGAGCTCGAGCCGCCCAGCCCGATTTCGGCGGCCGACGTCGTGATGGAGCTGGTGGCGCCGTTGCGGTTGAAGAGCACGATGGCGACGGAGCCGTCGGACATCGGCTTGCCCCATACCTGCGTGCCGTTGCCAAGATCGCGAAGCAGGCGACCCTGCGAGCCACCCCAGTCTTGATCCACCGCGATGATGTCGCGGTTCGTGAGGATCGCCTTCGTGTCGGCGCTCATCGCGCTCAAATCGTTGCCGGCAAGGAGGGGCGCGTTGAGCAGCGCCCATAGGCTGAAATGCGCACGGTATTCCGTGGTGGTCATGCCGCCGTTTCCGACCTCGAGCATGTCCGGATCGTTCCACCCGCTCTGGCGCGCGAACGGCTCGAGGCCATTCTGCTGATCGAGAAGACTCAGCACGCTGTTCCAGTTGTCGCTGATGTCCCCGGTGGTGCGCCATAGATCGCCGCCCACCTGCGGGCCGAAGACCCACGGGTCTTCCTCGCCCCAATTGCAGATGCTGTAAACGATGTGGCGTCCCGAGTTCGCGAGCGCCGTGCCCATCGCTTGGTAGCGCTGCTTCGCGGGGGTGCCGTCGTGGTTGCAGTTGTCGTACTTGAGGTAGTCGACACCCCACGACGCGAAGCTGTTGGCATCGTCTTGCTCGTGCTTCAGCGCGCCGGGCATCGTCTTCGCACAGGTTTGGCTACCGGCGCTGGTGTAGATGCCCAGCTTGAGTCCCTTGCCGTGCACGTAGTCTGCGAGCGCCTTGATGCCGCCGGGAAACCGCGTGCGGTGCGGAACCAGCTTGCCGTTCGCATCGCGGTTCAACTCGGCCCAGCAATCGTCGATGTTCACGTACTCGTAGCCGGCGTCCTTCATCCCGGAGGAGACCATGGCATCGGTCGCCGCCTTGATTTTGGCCTCGTTGATGTCGCAGCCATACTTGTTCCAACTGTTCCACCCGAGCGGCGGCTTCGGCGCGAGGCCCGCAAGGCTCGCGAGACTGGCGCTCGATTGTGCCGAAGCCTCCTCACTGGGCGTGCTCGAACACGCGATGGCGAGGAGGCTCGTGGTGGTGATGACGCTGCGCAGAACGGCGCGGCGGATGGTACTCCGGTGGCTCATGGTCACCTGCCCTTTCGGGCGCCGCACTATACGCACCCACGCGACGGCAGTGGAGCGACTACCTGAAATTTGAACAGGAAGACGGGAAGACGGGAAGATTTTTAGGGTTTCCCATGCGACCAGTGAGCGAACTGGAAACCCTCAAAAAAAGCGTTCCGCGCTGTCCGTGCCGTCAGTCCTTCCCGTCTTCCCGTCTTCCTGTTCAATCTCAGGAAGCCGTTAATTGGCAACCAAGCCCCTACAACGGAGAAAGCGCGCTCGGTTGTGGCCACTCCGTGCCCGTTGCGAAGCGGTCGTGCCATTTGTTGGCGTTGCCGACGAACGCGCTACCGTTCGAGAGGGAAACGTACACGTCGGCCGCATCGCCGCGGGTGAAGGTCACGATGTCGGCCCGACCATCGCCGTCGAAGTCGCCCACGCCGGGGATTTCGCTGCCGACCGCGAAGTTGTCGTGCCACTTCCACGCATCTTGGACGAAGCGTGTCCCGTTCGAGAGCGACACGAAGACGTCGGCCGAGGTGCCGCGGGTGAAGGTCACGATGTCGTCGCGACCGTCGCCGTCGAAGTCCCCCACGGCGGGCATCTCGCTGCCCAGGCAGAAGTGCTCGTGCCACTTGGAGCCGTCCCCGAGGAAGGCGCCGCCGTTGGAGAGGGCGACGTAGACGTCCCCCGCGTCGCCGCGCAGGAAGGTGATGATGTCGTCGCGGCCGTCGCCGTCGAAGTCGCCGACGGCCGGCCACTCGGTCCCGATGGCGAATCGGTCGTGCCACTTGATGCCGTCGCCGACGAAGGCGCTTCCATTCGAGAGGGCCACGTATACGTCGCCGCCATCGCCGCGGGTAAAGGTGACGATGTCGTCCAATCCGTCGCCGTTGAAGTCGCCCACGGCGGGGACCTCGGTGCCGACGGCGAAGTGGTCGTGCCATTTGACGTTGCGCCCCACGAAGCCGTTGCCGTCCGACAGCGCCACGAAGACGTCGGCCGAGGTGCCGCGGGTGAAGGTCACGATGTCCGTTTTGCCGTCGCCGTTGAAGTCGCCCGTCAGCGGGATTTCCGCGCCGGTGGCGAAGTAGTCGTGCCACTTCACGCCGTCGCCGACGAAGCTCGTTCCATTGGAGAGGGCGGCGTAGACGTCGGCGCCGTCGCCGCGCGTGAACGTCGCGATGTCGTCGCGGTCGTCGCCGTTGAAGTCCGTCCGGCTCGGGACCACCGTGGTGCCCGAGACGACGCCCGACGCGGGGCTCGCATTGCCGGCGCCGTCGACCGCGACCACGCGGTAGTAACGCGTCTCGCGGGCGCGGAGCGGCCCGTGTGCAAACGACGGGAAGCGTGAGACGCCGACGAGCGCGTTCGGGTCGATGGGGACGTTCGACGTCGTGGCCGCGTAGATGCGGTACTCCGCCACCCCAACGTTGTCGGCGGGCTCGTTCCACGCGAGGCGCAGGGCATGGGTGACGCCGTTCACCGCGAGCCCGTCGACCGCCGCGGGGGCCGCCGTGTCGGTGAAGGGGGCGACCACGTTGTCCACCGCATAGCGCGACGCGGAGAAGGCCGGCGACCCCGCGGTGGGTTGCAAGGTGATGGTCACCTGCGATCGGTTGCGCGTGGCCGATGCCGGCAGCCGGAACACGTCGTCCAGCCAGCGCGTCGTCCCATTGCCGAGGGGCTCGAGCCACGTGCCGGCGGCGACGCCGTCCACGAGCACTTGCGCCGACTGGTATGCCTGCTGCTGATCGCTGGTGCGGCGCAGAAACACGCCGTCGTTCGCCGGATCGAGCGCGACGCGGAACGACAGCGACGCCGTCGTAGAGCGCACCTGGTCGCGGATGGACACGTTGTCGAAATCGCCTTCGTAGCCCGACACCACGTCGTATTGGTTCACCGCACCCGTCTCGGCGTAGCCGTGCGCGCTGCGGCTTTGCGCATTGCCGACGTCGATCGCATCGGTGCGCGAGGTCGAGTACGTGCCCCGCTGCGTGTACATGAACGGCGTCGAGCCGTACACCGCGGCGACGTCATCTTGCGGCCCGTGCTCGATGCTGAAGTGCAGCGCGGAATGGTAGGTGACCGCGTCGTTCAGCAGCAGCCGGTACATGGTGTCGCACCGCTCCGCGCAGCCGTTGTTTCCCTGCTCCATGGCGGTGAGGCCATTGGCCCAGTTGCTGAACACCCCGCGGTTGAAGTACCAGCCCGACTCGTAGAAGTCCTCCGTGCCGGTGCCGTGCCATTGCGGAGTGTCTTGTCCGTCCACGTACACGCGCTCGTCGCCTTCCAGGTACAGGCGCGAGTTGGGCCCTTCCTTCGTCTCGGAGACGCCGACGAATTTGCCGCGTCCTGCCGTGCTGGCGATGGTCCAATCCTCGCCGTTTACCGTGTTCCCGCGGCGTGCGAGTGCGGTGAAATACCCTGCGCTGCCGCCCGGCGCGAGCGCGTTGGTCCACTGCGCATCGGAGGCCCTGGTCACCTCCCAGCCGACGCCGTTGATGTCGCGCGTGGTGCGGTTCTCCAGGCTGACGGTCGCCGTGCTTCGGTACGGCATGGGCCACCACGTCGAGTACCAACCGCCCGCCGCGTTATCCATCGCGAAAAAGAGCGCGCGCACCGCGTATTCCCCGGCGCCCGAGCCGAAGAACTCTCCGATGGGCGCATCCACCGTGGTCACGCCGTCGAAGGCGATCTTGAGGCGCACGTTCTTCAGCGCATCGTCGGTGGCCGCCGCATCCGGTACGCGCAGGCGCAGCGCGCGGATGGATCCAGGCCCGGTGGCGTTGGTGACCGCGATGGTCTGACCCGCCGGCAAATTCACCGCGCCCGCGGACGTGATCTCGTTGCCCACGGCCGGCTTGGGATCGCGCGTGCCGGACGCACGCAGCGTCGCCAGCACGTCCTCGGCGTGATCGGCGGGATCGAACGTGTTCACCCCGGCGGCATCGACGAAGTGCCGGTAGCCGACATGGTAGAAGATCGGGTTGTTCTGCACCGTGACCCGCATCGAGTCGCGGTAGGGCATCGGCACTTTGATGTACACGCCGCCCGATGTCTGGTCGGCGTTGGCCACGAGGGGAAAGAGGAAGGGCGCACCCAGTGCACCATTCACCACGTCTTGCAGCGAGGCTGCGAGCACCGTGCGGCCATCGAGCTCGATGGTGATCCGCCCCGTGGCGGTGACGTTGCCGTCGTCGCGCGTGAACCAGATCGATTCGATCTCACCGGCGCCGCGTTCTTCCGCAATGACGCATCCCGTCGAACTCGTGCGCAAACACGAATATTGACCAGAAAACCCATCATTGTTGCTGCCATCGCGCGCAAAACTCGAAAATTGCCGCGAGTCTGCTCCTGCATTCAAATAGGGCAACAAATCCAACCGGCGAAATGTGTCCCAACCCACCGGACCTTTGTCGGAGGCGGCCAGCATTTCCGCCGTGTCAGATTCGGATAATGGTGCCGAAATGCCGTCTTTTTCCTCAATGGTATCGATACCATTTTGCGACGCAGAACACGCCGCCAACCCACCTGCCAGCACCGCGACAGCCGAGCCGGCGACATATGGAAATAGGCGCCACGCCAATCGGGAAATCATCCTTCCCCTGATGATGCGGAACGATGATTGTGTCAAGCGTGTTTAATAATGGGGATTAGCGATTCGTGCGATCTTCGGCATTCTGCTCGAAATATTGAAGATCGATGAAAAGCCCCGCGGCGAGCAACAGTGCGCGCTCGTCGGGGTTCAGTTCGGCCCCGTAGTCGATGCGGAAGGTGTCCGCATCGGTGAACAGCTCACGCAGAACACCGCCCCACTTTTTGGCGATGACCGCGACCTGCCGGCCCGCGCGCTCGAAGGGAAAGGTCCACACACGCCAGAAAGGAGAGCTGACGGAGAACAGCACATGGCCCGATGCATCGAGCACGTCGAAGCGTTTGCTGAAAAACGCAAAGCGCTGTTGCATCGCACCGATGAAGCGGCCCGCGGCGTCGTACACCTCGAGCCGCTGGAAGAAGAATCGAAACGGGTGCACCGCCCGCAAGATCGGGGTGCGGTGCATGTCGAAGACGTGAAGCTCGAACGATCGCCAGTGCCCGAGGAACTGACGCAACACCATGGCCGCGACGCTTTTGCCCTGCTCGGCCGCGTACAAGATGGGCTGACCCTCGGTGGTGAGGATCTCGTACTTGTTGCGCGACTCGTAGCCGAAGAACTCCGCCAGCTCGCGCCGTTGGCGAATGAAGAGCGATGGATACGCGGACAGCGGCGCCAAGTTCGACATGGATGGCAATGTGCATCGCGTTGGCGCGAACGCAATGGGGGGTCTAACGCAGTGCGCGGACGATGATCTCGGCCAAGCTGGTGGGGGAGCGCACGCCCACGAGGGCAACGTCGGGCACCATGAAGGTCGACTCGACGCACTGCTGGACGATGTCCATCCCCGCGGGGCCCTTGGTGCATCGTTCGGCGAGCATGCGCTCGAGGTTCTCCACGGCATCGCGCGACGCGAGGAAGTCGCCGCCGATGCGGAAGGTGCCCTGCGCATCTGGACCCGCACCGATTTCGCCGATGGCTTCTTCGGCGGTCGCAGTCCACGGCGGATCGAGTGGCGCAGGATCCCAGCGCGGTGCCGTTCGTGGAGCGATGGTCAGCGCATCGCCGTAGGCTTCCGCGTACGCGTGCTCGATCGCGTCGGCGAGGGCGGCAACGTCGATGGGACGCGCGTGCACGTCCTCCAGCGTCGCCGGGGCCTTGCCCTGAAACGAAGCACGCGCCGCCAGAGAGCCCGTCGCGAACGGTGTGGACACGGCGACGAAGGCTTCGAAAGCTGCACGACCCGTGCTTGCCTCGTGGGCGAACCCCACTTGGGCGATAGGGCGCTTGGCCATGCTGATCCAATCGCGCCCGAAGTAGCTCGCCTTCTGCCCCAGCTTCGTGAGTGCGGCAAGGAGCGGGCGCACGTAGCGATTCACCAGGCGCAGCGCATCGCACGGCACGAGCGCCGCCGGGTGCTCGAGCGTCAGAAGCACGTGAAGCGTGCCCCGTCCCACCTCGACCGCGGCACCCCCCGACGTTCGACGCACGCATCGCATGCCCGTGTCCGTTCGCCGCTGAAAGGCACCGAGCACGACGAGGTCTTCCTCCAACGGCGACACGGACAGTGTGTTCAAGAGATTGCGCGGTATCTTAGGCCCACACCTTCTACTCCGAAACCCTAACCCCTAACCCCTATGGACATCGACTGGAACGCCGAGGGCGATCGCTGCGTAGCCCTGCTCGCATCCCTGCTGCGCATCCCCACCGTCAACCGCGGTACCGGTGAGGAAGGCGACGGCGGCGAGACGCCCGCAGCCGAGCTCCTCGCGGACTTTCTCCGCGAGTCCAACGTCGAGCCGCGCCTCTTCACGCGCACCAAAGGGCGCTCGTGCCTCGTGGCCCGGGTGAAGGGCACCGGCGCAAAGCCGCCCATCCTTCTCAACGCACACCTCGACGTCGTGGAGGCCGACGCCTCGCGCTGGGAGCACCCGCCGTTCGCCGGCGAGATCCACGATGGCTACCTCTGGGGACGCGGCGCCATCGACATGAAGCACATGGCCGCCATGAGCGCGTGCGTGCTCTCGCTCCTCGCGCGCCACCCGCATGGCAAGCTCGATCGCGACGTTATCTTCGCGGCGGTGGCCGACGAAGAGGCGGGGTGCGCCGACGGCAGCCTCTTTCTCGTGGAGGAGCACCCCGACCAAGTCCGTGCAGAGTACACTCTCGGAGAGGTGGGCGGCTTCTCGCTGCACCTGTTCGGGCGCACGTTCTACCCGATTCAGGTCGCCGAAAAGGGCATCTGCTGGGTGCGGGCCACCTTCGAAGGCAACCCAGGCCATGGCTCGCTCCCCGATCCGAACAGCGCCGTCGTGCGCATGGCCGAGGCCATCGCCAAGCTCGCGCACACCCGCCTGCCGATGCACCCCACGCCGGCCGTCACCTCCTTCTTACGTGCGCTCGCAGAGCGCCTTCCGCTTCCGCAGCGCGGCGCGCTCTCGCTCCTGGCCCTGCCTGCCGTGGCGGGCGCCATCCTCGATCATCTGGTGGCGGACCCCGATCAGCGGCGGACCTTCGGCGCGCTCCTGTCGAACACCGCCACCCCCACCATTCTTCGAGCGGGCTCCAAGGTGAACGTCATTCCGGGGCGTGCGTCCGTCGACATCGACGGCCGTCTCCTGCCCGGTCAAAGCGAGGCGGCTTTTCTGGATGAGCTGCGTGCCGTCCTCGGGAAAGATGCGACCTTGGAAGTGCTGAGATCGCTTCCGCCCGTGGAAACGACATCCATTAGCCCGCTTTTTGACCACCTCGGTGAAACGATCCGGCGCCACGCGCCCGAGGCGGTCCCAATTCCCTTCGTCATCCCGGGGTTTACCGACGCCAAAGCTTATGCCCGACTCGGCTCGACGTGTTACGGTTTCGCCCCTGTTCGCTTCGACCCAGCACACAAGGATGTCGTCTTTTCCCGTATGTATCATGGACACAACGAGCGCATCCCCGTGGCGGGTCTACGGTGGGGACTGCAGGTTATATATGAGGCCGTCGCGGGCTTCGCGTCCAGCGTGGCCACAACGCCGTGGACGCGGGCTGAGGCGATCGGATAGAACCGTGGCATGCGCCGTGTGCCACACTGGGCGGCGTCTCCGGGTCTGGAGGCGAACCAACGTTTCGCCGGCCCGCTCCATTCAAGGCCGTCACGTGAATCGCGTGAATCAGGTGAGACGGGGGTGGTCGCTTGGGCGGATCGAGAGTATCTACGCGCAAGCTGTTTTCGTGTTTGGTCCCGTTTTGGTCCTGTTTAGTCCCGTTTCGAAGTAGGCATTCTGTCAGCCGAGGCTCCTAATGGTCAACCCGCAGATGGTGATGTACGAAGAGGAGTTCAATCAGATCCAAGCGGTGGTCGATCGCTTGGTTCGCGACGCGAACGCCAAGGTCGTCTTCATCGTCGATAAGAACGGCCAACTCATCGCCGCAAGCGGCGATATCGACAACGTCGACACGACGAGCCTGGCCTCGCTCACCGCTGGCAACATTGCCGCCACGGGGGGCATGGCCAAACTGCTCAAAGAGCAGGAGTTCGCCACCCAGTTCCACGAGGGTGAGAAGGCGAACATTCACATTCAGCTCGTTGGCAACCGCGTCATCTTGGTCGTCATTTTCGACTCACGATCGAGCCTCGGCCTGGTTCGCTTGAGGGTGAAGAAGGCGAGCGAGGAGCTCAATCACATCTTCGAGTCCCTCCTGAAGAAGGTTCAGGAGCCGGGCGCCGATTCACCTTTCGCCGAGATCACCGATGAAGATATCGACAACCTCTTCAACGACTGAGCAGGGAGAGCAGCGCGAGCTCGTGAAGGCGACGCGGAACTCGGAGGGGTACGAGGGCCAGACACGATGAGCTTCATCAATTACATGGCTCGGGAGATCAACTGCAAGTTGGTCTACTACGGTCCCGGGCTCTGCGGAAAGACGACGAACCTTCAGTACATCTACGAGCGCACCAACCCGGAAGCGAAGGGCAAGATGATCAGCCTCGCGACCGAAACGGAGCGAACGCTGTTCTTCGACTTCTTGCCGCTCGCCTTGGGAGAGATCCGAGGCTTCAAGACCCGGTTCCACCTCTACACGGTGCCCGGGCAGGTCTTCTACGATGCATCGCGCAAGTTGATCCTCAAAGGTGTCGACGGCGTCATCTTCGTGGCGGACTCGCAGATCGAGCGTACCGAGGCCAACCTGGAGTCCGTGGAGAATCTCCGGACGAACCTCGCCGAACAGGGCTACTCGCTCGACAAGCTGCCGTACGTCATTCAGTACAACAAGCGTGACCTACCCAACACCGCCTCGGTGGAGGAGCTCCGCCAGATGTTGAACCCCACCAACGTGCCCGAGTTCGAAGCGGTGGCACGCACCGGGGTGGGTGTGTTCGAGACACTGAAGTCCATCGCCAAACTCGTGCTGACCGAGCTCCGCAAGGGTGGGTAACCTGAGGATTTTCCAGCATTTGCGTTTGGGCTTGGGTTTGCTTGTTTTTGCAAGCATTTGACTCCAAGGTCCGTCTCACCCAAGCATCATGCATCTCCTGGCCCTGAGTGATCTGCACGTAGCCGACCGCACGAACCGCGATGCCATCGCGCAGATCGCGGATCACAAAAACGACTGGCTGATTCTCGCCGGTGACATCGGCGAGACGGAGGAGCACCTCGCCTGGACGTTCGAGACGCTCGGCAAGAAATTTGCGCGGCTCCTCTGGGTGCCCGGCAACCACGAGCTGTGGACGACGCCGAAGGCACCGGAGCTGCGCGGCGAGCTGAAATACCGCCGCCTGATCGACGTGTGCCGCGCCTTTGGTGTGAGCTCGCCGGAGGACCCGTACCCCGTGTGGGAGGGTGGCTCGGACGGTCCGTGCATCATCGCGCCGCTGTTCACGCTGTACGACTATTCGTTCCGACCCGACCATGTGACGCGGGCGGACGCCTTGGATTGGGCCAAGGAGCACGACCTGGTGTGCGCCGACGAGTTCCTGCTCGACCCGTACCCGTACCCCACGCGCGACGCCTGGTGTGCGGCCCGCTGCGCGGCGACCGAGGAGCGCTTCACGTCCATCGATTCGTCGCTGCCGACGGTGCTGGTGAACCACTTCCCCCTGCGTGCCGAGCACGCATGGCTGCCCGCTATCCCGCGCTTCTCCATCTGGTGCGGCACGCGGCGCACGCACGACTGGCACCAGCGCTTTCGCGCCCGCGTCGTCGTCACCGGGCATCTCCACGTGCGGACCACGCGCTACCTCGACGGCGTGCGCTTCGAAGAAGTGTCCCTCGGCTACTCGCGCCAGTGGACCCAGGCGCGCGGCGCCGAGAGCTACCTGCGGACGATCTTCTAGAGAGATCGAACCGCCAAGACGCCAAGGTCGCCAAGATCGTTGGGGAGGAACACGATCCAACACCAACCTTGGCGCTCTTGGCGTCTTGGCGGTTCCACTCTATCTTTCAGAGACCGCGCAGATCCCTTAAAGACGAACGGCTCGACGCAAGGCAGGTGCCTCGCTCGAGCTCGAACGACGTCTACGAAGAACGAATCAGACCCTGAAAATCAGGGGCGATTCAGGCGCGCGCGGCGGCCGGTGTTCTTCGACTTGAGCTTGGCGCGGTAGCGCTTGCTCTTCGTGCGGTTGGTCTTGCGCGGCTTCTTGGAAATAACGAGGTACATGGCGGGGGGCCGTTACTAGCCGAGGTGCGGCATCGAGGCAAGGGGCTGTGAAAATCCTCTGTCCCAGTTCCTGAAGTGGGAGCTGGGAGATCACGTGTGGTCTGGGGTAGAGCACGGTAGTCTGGCCGCTTCCTTAAATAAGGAGGGATCCCGATGGCCCGAAATCGACTGATTTTTCCCCTCGAGTTCGCCGGACTGGCGCTGCTGCTGGCGAGCTGTTCCTCGGACAATGCTCAAGCACCCCCGAACGATGCACCGGACAAGGCGTGCGATGCCGCGGAGGTGCTCCAATTTCAGGAGACCGATGGCGATGGCGAGACGGCCATCGAGAACCATTTCTATCGCCAAGGGCCGATGGCGGCGCACATGCTCGCGCGGGCGGGGCGTTCGCTGCGCCTCCTGTTTGCCTTTCCCGCGAGCAACCAAGGGGCGGGCATTTGGTTCGAGGACGTGGCCTCGCCGGTGCAGTTCGGCGTCACCAGCGACAGCCAGCTCGGTTGCGTGAAGCGCGACGATGGGATGCGCGGGCTCTCGGCGCATCTGCGAACCAATGCCACGTCGCTGAAGGTGCATGGCTCGGTGCTCGGCAATGTGCGTTCGCTGCGCGACTATGGGTACAACAACCTGAAGTACAAGGAGCCCATCCCGGCGGGCATGCTCCCGGAGATGAGTTCGACGTCGCCCTCGTCTGGCTTGCTCCTGCGTCGCACGATGACCGACGGCAGGCACCACGTCGAGCTGCGCATCGTGCCCGAGGATGGAACGACCATCACGGCGCAGGGCAGCGACGTCACCTTGGCTGCAGGCGCGCACGGCGAGATCCGCATTCATGCCACGGCGCTGGCGGACGACACGCCGCTCACGCCGTACGCGCACGCCGAGCTGGTGAAGGACGAAGCGGCGGCGAACCGCGACAACCCGCGTGCGCTGCAGGCGCTTTCGTTCCTGACCTACAAAGAGAAATTCATGGCCGGCTCGTGGCGCTTCCTCACGTACTTCGGGCGTGACACGTTGCTCTCCGTGGGCATGCTGATGCCCGCGCTGCAAGCGCCGGTGATCGAGTCGGGCATCGGCTCCGTGCTGGAGCGGGTCGGAACCCAAGGCGCCGAGTTGGGGGACGTGGCGCACGAGGAGGCCATCGGCGACTACGCGGCGCTGACCCACGTGAGCGGGACGCCGCGCCCGAACGATCTGGAGCAACCGATCCTCGACTACAAAATGGTCGACGACGACTTTCAGCTCGCGCCCATCCTCGCGGCGTACTTCGACACGCCCGACGGCTCGGCGCGTGCGGGCGCGTTTCTCGCCAAGAAAACGCCGTCGGGGGCGACGTACGCGGAGGCGCTGAAGCGAAACCTCGCGCTGGTGCTGCAGCAGGCCCAGCCCTACGCCGATCGGCCGTCGGCCACGACGCTGGTGAAGATCCGCGACACGGTGAATGGGCAGAAGAACAACGTGGGCAATTGGCGCGACTCCGACAATGGGCTCGGGCTCGGGCGGTTTGCCTTCGACGTGAACGCTGCACTGGTTCCCGCGGCGCTGGCCGCGGCGAAGAAGCTGTACGCGCGCCCCGAGCTCGGGGATCCCGCGTCGGCCGCCAAGGCCGAGCAGCTCGCCGCCGCCTGGAAGGGCGTGGAGAAGTACTTCAAGGTGACCGTGCCCGCGGCGAACGCGAAGCAGCGGGTGGACGACTACGCGCGCGCCGCGCAGATCGATCCCAAGGCATCGACCGAGTCGGTGAAGGGCGACGTGACCTACTATGGCCTGTCGCTCGGCGCGGACGGCAAGCCCGTGGAGGTCATGCACTCCGATTCGTCGTTCATGTTCTTCTTCACCGATCCTTCGGCAGAGTACCTGGAGTCGGCGGCGGACGACCTCCTGCGGCCATTCCCGGCGGGGATCCTCACGCCGGTGGGGGTCGTGGTGGCGAACGCCGCGCTGGCGACGGATCCGGCGTTGCAGCCGATTTTCACGCCGCGCGACTACCACGGCACGGTGATCTGGTCGTGGCAGCAGGCCATGCTCGCCGCGGGCTTGAAGCGTCAGCTTGCGCGGGCCGATCTCGCCGGGTCGACCAAGGAGAAGCTGCGCGCCGCGGAGACGGCTCTGTGGGCGGCCATCGCGGTGCGGCGGGGCACGACGGGGGAGTTATGGTCCTTTGCCGCCAAGAACGGCGCCATCGAGTATGCGCCCTTCGTCATCCCGGGCGTCGACGAGTCGAACGCGGTGCAACTCTGGAGCACGGTATACCTGGCCGTGAAGCCACCGGTTGCGCCGTAACCGTTGAATTCCGGCGCGAATGAGCGCATGGTGACCGCGCTGCGATGGGCAAAATTCTCGTATGCCGCTGTGAGGACGTCACGCTCCACGAGCTGGAACAAGCCATCGAGCGCGGTCACGACGATCTGGAATCGCTGAAACGCTACACGGGCTTCGGCACGGGGTGGTGCCAGGGCAAATCGTGCGTCGCCTTGTGCGCCCACCTTTTGCGGCAACACGGCGGCTCCGCCGAGCTGCCCATCACCCCGCGCCCACCGCTGCATCCGCTGCCCTTACGCGATCTCGCGGGCCTCGCCGACGTGGCCGAGGACGACGTCGCCAAGGGCCGCCCGCCTCAGTAATCGAAGCGTTAGCGCTGCGCTTTTCCGAGTACCTGGCGAAGCACCTGGGCGTCTGCGCGATCGCGCTCGCGCATGCCCTCCTTCGTAAGGAGCAGGCCGTCGAGGCCGAGTACGCGGAGCTTCACACCGTCGAGATCCACCTCCGTGATGTATCTCTCGAGTTCCTGCCACGAGTGTCCGCACGCGCCGGCCATCACATCGACGGTGAACTCGTCATTGATCCGGATCGCGTACGGCCCTTCCCGTTGAAAGATGTCGTCCTCTCCGCGTAGCTCGCCGGCCGCGCCATCAGGCAGCTTCGCCAAAGCCTCAATCCAGCGGCGCGTGTTGTCAGGGGACGGATCGACGAGGATGTCGATGTCTTCGGAAAAGCGGTTGAGGCCATGCGCGGCGATGGCGTATCCACCGATGAGGGCGTACTTGACGCCCGCCTCCGTTAAGTAACTGGCAAGCAGCTTGAGATCGTCCCACGTTGCCGGGCGGGTGAATTCCGTCACGGCTCGCCGGAGGCGAGGGCTCGGGCGCGCATCGCCTCGATGAGCCAGGATTCGCGGTCTGCATTTGCGGCTTCGTGGCTGGGGTAAATGAACACGCCCTTCGGTGCCCTCGTCGAGTATTTAGCCATCTCAGCCATGGCCTGCCGCGCTTCGATGGTAGGTGGCGTTCCGACGGGGGGACGCTGGCGCCTGCCCACGATTCGGACGAAGTGTTCGTTCGCAAGGGGATCCGACACGAACCGAAGTGTAGCACCGTCCCGCCCATATTCTTTTCAGAAGGAATATGCGCGCGGAAGGCCTTTCTCCTACGACGGCACCGCGGTCGGAGCGACGAGGGGTGCGTTCTTGGCTCCGCTCGGCTCGGGTGCGCGCAAGGCGCTTGCGGACATCAAGATGAGGGCGATCCACACGGCGTCGGCCAGGAGCAGGTGCACGAGCTGCATCGGCACGGGCGCGAGCAAGGTCACGTTGACCACGCCGGCCACCATTTGGGCGAGCACCAACATGGAGACCGCGCGCGCCAAGGGGAGCACCTCCGGTGTGGGGCGCAGGATGCGCGCGAACGTCGCCGCGGCGAGCACGAGGGCCGCCACCACCGTGGCGATGACCGGGTGCAACACGCGCAGGCGCACGAACAGGTGTGCACCGCGCGAGAGATCTTGCGCGAGGCCCTCGGAAAGCGTGTGCACCGGAAACAGCGTGTCCCCCAGCGCGGTGACCGCGCCGCTCGCACCGAGGAGCAGCATACCGCCGAGGGTTACGCCGAAGACCCACGGCAGGGCGCCTTGACGGCGCAGCGAAACGCGGCCGCCGCCGGAGGCCCAGAAGGCCGTGAGCGTCAGGGCTGCGAGCAGGAAGAACGTGTTCGTCAGATGCAGTGCCATCGACAGCGCGCGCTTCGCCGACTTGTCGTGCGCGACCAGCTCGAAGAGCACGAGCGCGGCGCCGATGAGCGCCTCGGCGCAGACGAACCCGAACGACGTCCACGCACCGCGCCGGACCAAGGACCCGCGCGGGTGGCTGCGATGCGCCGCGATGGCCAGCGCCAAGCCGCCCACCAAGGCGAGCCCGCTGGTGATGCGGTGCGACAGCTCCACGATCATCTCCACGCCAGGCGCACGCGGCAGGACCTCGCCATTGCACAAGGGCCAGTGCGCGCCGCAGCCGGCGCCCGAGCCGCTGGCACGCACATAGGCGCCCCAGGCGATGACCAAAAGGTTGTAGGCCAGCAGGCCCCAGGCGAACTTGGCGACGCGCGACACGTCAGCCTTTTGGTCTCAAAACCCGGTCAGGTCAAGTCGCGCCGGTTCCGGCGATTTTTACCCGGTTGCGTCCGCTGCGTTTCGCGGCATAGAGGGCCTCGTCGGCCGCGGAAATGAGCTGCTCGACCTGGTCGGCCTCGACATGGGGGTAGGTGGCGACGCCCACGCTGATGGTCAGCGGGATGGAGCGCTCCTCGTAGTCGAAGGCCGACGTCTCCACCATCTGCCGCAGGCGCTCGGCGAAAATGGAGATGCGCGAGGCATCGACCCCGCGGCAAATGACCCCGAACTCCTCGCCGCCGTAGCGTGCGAACACGTCCTCCGTGCGCACTTGGGCCATGGCCAACTTGGCCAGGCGCACCAGCACGTAGTCGCCGGCGAGGTGCCCATGCGTGTCGTTGATGTTCTTGAAATGGTCCACGTCGAGCATTACCAGCGAAAGCGGCTGGCGGTGCCGTTTGGCGTACGCCAACTCGCTCTCGAGCCGGTCGAGGAAGTGCTTCTTGTTGAACGCCTTGGTCAGCCCATCGCGGAGAGCCGCCTCGTACATCTTCTGCTGGAAGCTCTCCTCGAGATCATCGTGGTACGTGAACTTGAGGATCGTGGCCGAGCCGATGCGGATTTTGTCCCCGTCGTGCAGCTCACGCGACAGCGACACCTTCTCGTCGTTCACCGCGGTGCCGTTGGCGCTCTGCAGGTCTTCGATGAAGACCTCCGTTCCATTCTGGACGATGCGGGCGTGGCGCCGGGAAATTCCGTCGTCGGTCAGCCGAATTTTTGCCGTTGAGGTGCGGCCGATCAGCGTTTCGCCATCCTCGAGGCGGTACATCTGCCCGACGGCGTCGCCCGCGAGCACGATGAGGTATGCGCGATCGCGCGCGGAATTGCCCAAGACAAGATCCAGTGGAGCCTTTCCGACTCGCGTTTTCTCTTCGTCATCGGGCGGAACGCTGGTCATTTTCAGTCAAATGTTCGCAGATTCCCGAAACGGGGGTCAAGGCGCACCATGCCGATAATGACAGCCCACCATTGAAAGCTGTTCCCGCATATACTCTGCGGCAATATCCGCGATGTGCGCGGGCAGGGGGCCAACGAGGGGGCCGAACATGATCGAGAGTGTAGGCATGAAGGATGCTATTTCAGCAGGAAGTGCCAACGATTCGGGCGCCACGGGAGAACCGTTGGCCGACGCATCGACGCTTCGCCGCGTCATCTTCGCGGCGTCTCTCGGTACGTTGTTCGAATGGTATGACTTCTACCTCTACGGAAGCTTGGCCGTTTTCTTTGGCGGGTTGTTCTTTCCAAAGGGAAATGACACCGCGGCTTTGCTCGCCAGCCTTGCGACATTTGGCGCCGGCTTTGGCGTGCGCCCCCTTGGCGCGCTGGTATTTGGCCACGTTGGTGACCTTGTCGGGCGCAAGTACACATTCTTAATCACCATGGCCACGATGGGCTTGGGCACGGCGCTCATCGGGCTGCTTCCGACGTACGCAAGCATGGGCCTCGTCGCAACCGGGATGCTCGTGTTCTTGCGTTTGCTCCAAGGGCTCGCGCTGGGTGGTGAATACGGCGGTGCTGCGACCTACGTGGCCGAGCACGTTCCTGACGGTCAGCGCGGTTTCTACACCAGCTTCATCCAAACCACGGCCACGCTCGGCTTCTTCGTCAGCATGGGCGTCATCGGCCTGACGCGAACGACCGTGGGCGAGGCGGCCTTCAAAGATTGGGGATGGCGCGTTCCATTTCTGATTTCGTTCGTGCTCCTCGCGGTCTCCCTCTACGTGCGCCTCAAGATGAGTGAGTCGCCGCTTTTCAAGAAGATGAAGTCGGAAGGTAAAACCTCCAAGAACCCCATCAAGGAGAGCTTTACCAATCCGGTCAATTTGAAATATGTGCTCATTGCCTTGTTCGGAGCGACGGCGGGGCAGGGCGTCGTTTGGTATACGGGCCAGTTCTACGCGCTGACGTTTTTGCAGGCGACCCTGAAGATCGATTGGAAAACGGCGTACACGCTGGTGTCGATTGCACTGGCCATCACCACGCCGCTCTTCATCGTATTCGGGCGCCTGTCCGACAAGATCGGGCGCAAGAAGCTCATTCTGTCGGGGTGCCTGCTCGGCGCGCTGACGTATTATCCGATCTTCGCGGGGCTGAAGTATTTCGGCAACCCCAATGGGCTGCCTGCGGCCGATCCGGCGCAGATCAACTACGTGGCCATGGTGCTCTTGCTCTCCTTGCAGATGGTCTACGTCTGCTTGGTGTACGGGCCGATTGCGGCGTTCTTGGTCGAGCTGTTCCCGACGAAGATTCGATACACGTCGATGTCCTTGCCGTACCACCTCGGCAATGGCTGGTTCGGCGGGTTCCTCCCGCTCATCGCCACCGCCGTGACGGCATCGGATTGGGCGAAGACCACCTTCGGCAGCGGTGCGATTTACACGGGCCTCCTGTACCCCATTGGCGTTTGCATCGTGACCCTCATCGTGGGTGGCCTCTACATCCGCGAAACGAAGGGCCACCACATCGATGCCGACGTGCACGTGACGTAGCCGGCGGTTTTGACGAAACTTCAGGTCGGAGTGGGCCGAATCTCCCTTCCGTGGGGGCCCCTCCGACATGAAATCGTTCGCACTTCGTACGCTCGCATTGTTCGCGTTCGCCGTTCTGCCCGCGGCATGCCAATCGGGTATGCCGGCCAAGGTATCCGCTCCGGCGGTGGCGGTCCCGCGTGAGGCTTCGAGCGAGGATCCGCCGATTCGCGAGTTGGAAATCTCGAACGAATACGTGTTTGACGCCGCGGGCAACTACACGAGGACGCAGGTGCACCGCTACCGCGTCCTCACCGCGGACGGTCTCGAGGATGCGAGCGACTTCGAAGCGCAGTGGCAGCCTTGGCACATGGCCCGGCCGGAGGTCAGCGTCCGCGTGGTGGACCCTCGAGGCGGCGTGCATCCGGTCGAGCCGGCGTCCTTCGTGGAGAGCAACGTGGAGCAGTCGTCGCCCGGCGTGTTGTCGGACAAGCGCGTGCTACGGGCTCCGTTGCCCGGCCTTGAAATCGGGGCGACGGTCGAGGAGCGCGTGGTGTGGAAGACCACGAAGCCGTATTCGCCCGCGGGCATCGTCCACTCCTATTTCTTCGGCGGGCCTGTGCCAGTCGATGCGACCCGCCTGATTCTCGACGCACCCGAGAGCCTGCCCCTTCGTCATCGCGTGTTGGACGCCAAGGTCTCGTTCAAAGAGGAGAAGTCGAACGGGCGTCGTCGGCTGACCTTCGCGGGCGGTCCATACCCGGCGCTCGAATCGCTGGAGCCGCTGCAAGTGCCCGAAGTGGCCCCGTGGCCGGAGGTGGCGTTCAGCACCGGCAAAAGCTGGCAAGACGTGGCCCGCGTCTACGATGCCACGGTGAATCGCGTGCTCGAAGGGGCCGATCTCACGGCCACGGCGCAATCGGTCGTGTCGAGCGCCGACGCTCCGCGAACCAAGGCGCAGAAGCTTCTGGCCTGGGCGCGTTCGCGCGTGCGCTACGCCGACGTCGAGCTGGGGGACGCCTCGTACGAGCCGGCGAAACCGAGCGAAACGCTGCGGCGCGGCTATGGCGATTGCAAGGACCAGGCGGTGCTGCTCACCGGCCTGTTGCGCGCGAGCGGGCTCGATGCGCACGTGGTCCTGGTCCGCACAGGCCCCGGTGAGGACGTGCGGGAGGACCTCCCCGGTTTCGGCTCGTTCGATCATGCCATCGTGATGATGGTCGACAAAGAGCCCATCTACATGGATCCGACGGCCAGCTACTACCCGGCGGGCGTACTGCCATCGGGCGAGCAAGGGCGGCTCGCGCTCATCGTCGCTCCTGCGACCGACGGGCTCTCGCGGATGCCGGAGCTCACCGCCGCGGCCAATACGTACACGGAGGACCGGGAGGTCTACTTCTCTGATTTCGAAGGGGGACGCGTCGTGGAAACGACGACCGCCACCGGTATCCAGGAGGCGATCCTTCGCGCGTCATTTTCGGGTTCGCGCGATTCGATACAGTCGCAGTTGGATCGCTATACGAAGCAAGAATACGGCGCCACTACGGCGACCAAGACGGACATCGGCCCGGTCAACGAGCTCGACAAGCCGCTGCGCGTTCGCCTCGAGGTTCCCAATGCTTCGCGTGTCGTCACCGATCTCAATGAGGCCGCGGTGATGTTTCTCACGAGCGTGCTGACCTCGTCGCTGCCGAGGTCCCTCTTGTCGACCGAGACGCGGCGCACGCCGGCGCGACTGCCTTCTGCCTTTCGGTCCGAGGTGCGCTACCACCTCGTTCCCCCGAAGGGGTTCGTCCTTGCAGAGCAGCCCAAGTTCGACCCCATCGACCTGGGGTCTGCGCAGCTTTCGCGAACGGTCACGCCGAATCGCGACGGATCGCTGTCCGCGGTGTTTCGCGTCGAAATCGCGAAGACCCGTCTCGAAGCCAAGGAGGTCGAGGCCCTGCGTCAAGGCGTGCGCTCTCTCAACGAGCAAACGAGCACGCTCGTGCGCTTCATGCACGAGGGGGCGAAGCTCGTCGCCGAAGGCAAGCTGCGCGAGGGGATGGACGTGTATCGGCGGTCCCTCGGGACGCCGACGGGACACATGCGATACGCGTCCGCGCTTCTCGATGCAGGCTTGGTGGAGGCAGCGCGCCGCGAGGGGCGCAAAGCCGTCGAGCTCGCGCCGAACATGGCCGTCACCCATCGGCAACTCGGCTTCATTCTGCTCCACGATGCCTTGGGGCGGCAGTTCGCCCCCGGCTCCGATCGCGAGGGGGCCATGGCCGAATTCCGCAAGGCCTTGGAACTCGACCCGAAAGACCTTGCGGCGAGGGTCAACTTGGCGGTTTCACTCGAACGCGATGCGAACGGAGTCAAGTCTCGCAACCCGGACGACTGGCGGCGTGTACTCGAGTTGTACGACGCCATCGATCCTGCGCAGATTACGGACATCTCGGGGGCGGACTATTCGAACAACGCCATCGAGGCCCTTTTGCAACTTGGACGCTTCGATGAAGTGCTGCAACGCCTCGCCAAGCGGTCCCCGGAACGGGCCGCGCACAATTACCGGGCGGTGGCCATGGCGGCGACGCGAGGTGCTTCTGCCGCCATCGACGATGTCGTCCGTCTCGGGTTGAACGATGAATCGCGCGCGCAGGTGCTCGCGTCGGCGGCCGCACACCTTTACCTGCTGCGAAGGTACCCCGAGGCCGCAGCTCTCTACGAGGCGGCCGCGCGAACCGGCAAGGACGCCGCGACGTACCGAGAGAGCGCGAGACAATTGCGGCTAGCGCAGCGGCACGAGACTCTTACGCTCAGCGACAAGAATCCCGAGGATTTCGCGAAGCTAGCCATGCTTCGTTTGGCCTTGGGCAAGGGTAGTGGGCCGCTTTATGCGGAGGCGAGCGATCTTTCGGCGGCGGATGCCGAGAAGCAAATTTGGAACATTCGTCGAGAGTTTGTCCGCCAATTGAAGGGCGTGCCCGTGGATTCTGCGATCGACGTGCTGCTCGCGTCGTGGAAGCTGACACGCGAGACAAAAGGGCCGCTCGAGATCGTGCACGCCGAGACGGCCACGGGCAAGATGACCTTCACGCTCGTGCGTGAGGGGGGCGTCTATCGCCTCCTGTCCGTATCCGACGACATCGGTGATGGCGTGTGTGCGGGCGCGTTGCACGCGCTGAAGGAACTCAGGGACGCCGAGGCGAAGCCTTGGTTGGACTTGGGAAAGAAAATGGTCTCCTCGGTTTCAGCGGCCGACGAGCTGGATGCGCCACTCATGCAGCGGGCGTGGGGTCGCGGCGGGGACATCCGGGCGGCGACCGGTTGCTTGTGCGTAGGGCATACGGATCCACGCCGGCTGGTGAACCTTTTGGTGGAGTCGCGCGATCGGGTCAAGGATCCGGAGCAGCAGCGCGCAGTGGATCAGGCACTGACGATGGCGGCCCTTCGCGCGGAGGACGGTGCGCGTGCGTTGGAAGCGTCTGCGCGGTTGCTTGCGGCGTTCCCGAAGTCGACCACGGCGCTTCATCTGCGGTTCGATGTGCTGAGCCTGACGAATCGGCACGACGAGTTGCGCGCGGCGCTGAAGAAGGAGCTCACGAGTGCGCCCGGCGATCCGTACCTGCTGGCGCTCAAGGCGCAACTGGAGGACCGTACGGGGCACTTCGACGAGGCGGGGAAGACGTGGCGCAAGCTACTCGATACGGGAAGGGCCCACGACTCGGTCTACAACAATGCGGCGTGGAGCAAGTTGTTTCAGGGTAAGCCCACCGAGCAGGCGGACATCGATCTGGTGTTGCGGGGCACGCAGACACCTTGGGGCAACAACGCGCACGCGTTGCACACGCTGGCCATGCTGTACGCCGATGCGGGGCGAGCGAACGAGGCACGCCAAACCTTGCAGCTGGTGGTCGACAAGCAGGAGAGTCACGCGCTGGAGTCCCAGGACTACCTGGTCCTTGGCCGCATCGCGGAGCTCTATGGTCTCGACGATCTCGCGCGCGAAGCCTACGACCGCGTGACCAAGTCGTCGGGCGGCTCGCTTTCCACGTCGTGGGACCTTGCGCAGAAGCGTCGCGCGGGGCTGGGCAAAGTCTTGGTGCGGAAGTGAGCGCTCAGCTCATGGCCTCGCGGGCGGCGTCGGCGAGGTGGGGGTAGGGGAGCTGGCCCATGTGCGTGAGCAGGCGCCTCACCTCGGCATGCTCGGCGTGGGCGCGCAGGCCGTTGACGATGGGCCAGAGATCGTCCTCGCTTTTGGCTTGGGCGAAGAGTTGGCTGTAGAAGGCCGCGGCCTGCTGCGGCTGCATCAGGCCCGACATGGATCCGAGCGCCTGGCGCCGCACCTCCAGGGAGGGATCGTGCTGGGCCATGTGCTGGGCGATGGGAAGCAGCTGCGGCATCTCCGTCAGGTTGCAGAACTGGAAGGCCATCGCGTCGCGCACGCCCTCGTCGGGATCTTGCGCCAGCCGTTGCACGATGCCGCCGACCCGCTGCAAGGCCTCCGGCGGCATGAAACTAAGGCACTGCGGCAGGTGCTTTCGCACCTCGGCATTCGGGTTCTGCAAATGCCGCTCGTAGACCGACAAAGTGAAGTCGAGCATGCCGTGGTGGTGCCCGAACTGCAGCGACGAAAGGCTTTCAGCCTGCACCTCCGGGTCGGCGTCGGCATCGGCGATTTGCGCGAGCCACGGCAGGATGCCCTGTTCGTCGACGTACGAGGACAGCGCGCTCACGGCCCCTTTGCGCACCCCCGGTGAGGGATCTTGCGCCAGTTGGACCAAGAGCTCGCGTTTGCCGTTGAATTTCTCGGCGGCGTTGAAGCGTAGGTTGGTCGAGACTTCCGCGCGGACTTTGGCGCTCGGGTGGCGGGCGAGCTGCTGCACCAGGGGAAGGGCGCCCTCTTCGGCAAACTTGGTGGCGGCGATGACGACCTCGGTGAATGTCTCCTCGTCGAGACCGGGCGCGCTCGCCAGGGCATGGAGCGTCTGCAGGTGTTGCGGCTGCACGCGGTTGTCGACCAAATTGGCCCAGGCTTTGAGCGAATCTTCACGCTGGTGCCGTGGGTCATGTGGTGCGCGACGATGGGCTCGGCCTCCATGAGCTGCGCCCCCTCGCTGTAACAATCGAGGAAAAAATCGTAGAGCGCTTTGCACAAGCGCCCTTCTTCCTGGCTCTGCAGATCGGGAAAGCGCTCGAGGATCTCGTGAAAGGGCAAACGCCGCTCGGTGTCTTCGCTGGCCTCGACGATGGTCACCTTCACGTCGTCGGCGGGATCTTTCACCCCCGGAATGTCGGCCGAGGCAACGACCTTGTAGGTGCGATTGAAGGCGGTGAGCGGCACGTCGTACGGGACCGTGAGGCGGAACGTGAACGGGCTCTCGGATTTGGGCGCGAGCTCGATGCCGCCGGCCACGACTTGCTTGGCCATCTCCGCGAGGTCGATCTCGGGCATCGCGCTGCCTTCGCGGGCGCGAACGTTCACGCTGAAAAGCTTCACGGTCAGCTCGGTGAGGCGCAGGGCCTTCTTTCCACCACCGAGCACGATCCGCCCGCCGATGACGGCCCCCGGCGAGGCCGTGTCGTTGTCGAGCGATAGTTGGAGCGAGGTTCCGCCGCCGAACACCGAGTGAAGCAATCCCATGATCATCTCCTTCCGGCGAAGGACGCATCTCGACGGCGCAAGTTGCACCATGGGCACGCGTTCTCGAAAAAGAATCGAGCGCGTGCAACCTCGCTCTGCGATTCGCGTCCCTTTGGCCGAGGAGAAGGATCATGCACACGTTGGGTCTCGTTGTCGTGGCCACGGGCCTCGTTGGCGTCATCTGGGGAATTTTTCAACGGCTCAAGGCAGGGCGGCTCTCCGGTGCTCCGTTGGTGCGCACGGGTGACGCGGCGGCACGAGGCGGACAAGTTGCGTCATCGGATGGTGCCATCAGCGTGCAGGGCAACGTGATCTGCCAGCGTCCACTGCTCTCCCCGGTCACCGGAACCGCGTGCCTGTACTACAGCCTGAAAACGGTGGCCTCGTGGAAGGAGGGCGAGAACGAGAAGAGCAAGGTGCTCGACGACCGCAAGGTGGCGGCGCGCTTTGCCATCGACGATGGCTCGGGTCCCGTGTGGATCGACGCCTCCAATGGCGGCGACTTCGAGCCCGAGCAACGCACGAGCGAGAGCAAAGGGGCGGGGCTCCTCGGCAGCATCACCGGGGCGGATCTCGCGTTCGGGAACTACAAATTGTCGACGGGCTCGCTGTCGCTGGGAACGAAGTACGAGGTGACCGAGACCCTGCTTCCCGTGGTGCCGCGGCTCTATGCCTGCGGGCGCACGGTGGAACGGGGCATCGCGGAGCCGGGTTGGCGGAGCTTGCTCCTATCGGCGAAATCGCGGGACGAGTTGCTCGCGGCGGCGGCACGCGGGGCGAAGTTGTTCGTCGCGGGCGGTGTGGCGGCGCTGGGGGCCGGCGCAGTGATGGCGTTGCTCGGCCAGTGAGCCATTGATTCTACAGCTCGGCGAGGCGGTGCTCTTCGCCGGGGCGCGGGACGTAATAGATGAGCATCTGCTTCGTCGAGGTGGGCGAGTAGAGACTGAACCACTGCAGAACCAGCGGCGCGCCGCGCGTGCGGAAGGTCTTCGTGCCCGACGTTTTGGCGCGCACCTCGTGGCGTGCCCAGATCGTGCGAAAGCCTTCGCTCGTCTCGAGAAGCTCCGTGATGAGCGCATCGAAATGCGGATCGCCGACGAAGGAGCTCGCGCTCAAGCGAAAGCTGGCGACCACGTCTCGCTGCATGACGGGAACCTCGACGTAGCGTTCGCACATCTCGGCGTGATGAAACGTGAGCCAGAGGATGTTGCGGCGCTCGCGCGGGACCGCATCGAATGGGATCAGCACGCGGCATGCGCCCTCGTTCCAGGCAAGAACGTCGAAGCGCGGGGTCATGACGAACGCCGGTGCCGTCATGGCTGAGAGCGCATGCAGCATCGCGGGCTCGGCTTTTTCCTGGCGCGTGGCGTCCGGTCGGGGGTGCATCGGTTCGGGCCGGGCGAGGTAAAAGAGATGACCGCGCTCGTCGTCGTCGAGATCCAGCACGCGCGCGATGGCCTGCAACGTCTCGCGCGACGGATTGACGTCGCGTCCCTGCTCGAGGCGTGTGTACCAATCGACGCTGAGTCCCGCGAGCTGGGCCAGCTCTTCGCGTCGTAGGCCGGGCGTTCGGCGGCGGCGCCCTGCAGGCAACCCGTTGGCGATCGGCGAAGCGCGCGTCCGCCGCCCACGCAGGAAATCCGCCAACTCGCTTCGCCTATCGGTCGCCATCACCATGGATTTTACCATGGCGCGCGGGCGGATCGTTATCCAGGGACTGCGAGTCCTAGGTTGCGCGCTCGTCTTCCTAGCCCCGAGGGGCCGCCCCAGACTTCGCGGCGTACCTCACACAGGAAAGCTAGGCCATCATGTCTCAATCTTCTTCTCTCAAGGATCGCATCGCCGTCGTCACGGGAGCCTCCAGCGGCATCGGTGAAGCCACCGCGCGCAGGCTCGCCCGCGAAGGCGCGGCCGTGGCCGTGTTCGCACGGCGCAAAGATCGCCTCGAGTCGCTCGTGAAATCCATTCGCGACGGCGGAGGGCGCGCGCAGGCCTTCGCCGTGGACGCGAAGGATCGCTCGGGCCTGGCCGAGGCGGCGCGGGTCATCGCCGGAGAATTCGGCGTCGTGGATCTGGTCGTCAACAACGCGGGCGTCATGCTCCCGGCGCCCTTCGAGGACCACCGCTTGGGCGACTTCGAACAGATGATCGACGTCAACGTCACGGGCGCCGTGCGCATCGTCGATGCCTTCGTGGATCCGCTGATTGCGGCGGCCGCGAAGGGTGGACGCGCGGACCTGGTGAACATTTCCTCGGTGGGCGCGCACGGCGTCTATGCGAACTTCGCGGTCTATTGTGCGACCAAAGCCGCCATGACGCATCTGTCCCGAAATTTGCGCGCGGAGCTGGGCCCGAAGCAGGTGCGTGTGGCGGTCGTGGAACCGGGGCTCGTGGATACGGAGCTGCAAAGCCACGCGACCGACGCTGCGGCCCAGGAATGGCTTGCGCAGACGCGAAAAGCCTTTGCGTGGCTCGCAGCCGACGACATCGCGGAGACCATTGCCTATGTCGCGGGCCTACCGCGTCACATTAATCTGGAGCGCATCACGGTGGTACCGACGCAGCAGGTGTGACAGGCTTGCGTCCTCGAGAGAGGGGACCAAGGCCATGAATCCTAGGCACGTCGCAGCGGTGGGTTCTCTGTTGGCCATGTGCGCGTGCTCCGGGGGCGAGGCCTCGGAGACAACGCGGCAAACGCCATCGGCCCTCATGGGCACGTGGATCGACGATCCGGCGCTTCCACTCGTTTACAATGCGAGTGGCGCGTCGGATGCGCGGGCCCTCGCGTTGACCAAGGCCGCACTGGCGGGCCTGGGATTCTCGGGGCCGGAGGCGCCCAACCACGATGACCGCGTGTTCGTGGGCAAGCGGTACCTCGCCTGGATCGATCAGACCGGGTTTTACGGCAAGATGAACGGCCTCTGGGTGCTCGACGGCGCGGCCGGAGACGCGCTCGATTTCGTGGTGAAAGACCCCGACGGGCGCCCGGTGAACGTATTCATCCCCGGCGAGGACGGCGAGGGGCACTTCGCCGGCGGGTACAAAGGTGCCGAGCACGTCGAGTTTCCCAACCGCGTGCCGGAGGCCAACGACGATCCGGCCTGCGCGCAGCAAGATTGGTGCAATCAATATGGATTGAACGAGGCGCCGCCGTTCACCAATACGCGCATTCCGTGGTGGTCGGCCTGCAATGCCGGGGCGCCGTCGTTCGCGGCGAAGTTCGAACCGGTGGTGTTGCAGTCGCTCCCCGACGGCGGGTTGAAGCTGGTGTACGAGGGGCCGCTCGTCAAAGAGGCGGACGGGGACAGCGTCAAGGACGGCGATGCCTGCCACGCCGATTACCTCTTTCCGGACAAGGTGCGGCGCCGCGTTTACCTGCGTGTCGGCTACGAGCTGCACCCCGATTCGAACGACGTGGACCGGACGATGCAAATCGTGAATCCGACGGGCAATCCCTCGTTCGCCGGCGATATGAGCCTCATTGGAGGCTTCGTGATGACCGCGTGGCCAAATGCGAATTACCTCAAACGGATCAACCGGTTTTGGCGGCCGGAATTGCGGGAGACGACCATCAACTGGGCTGGTGAGGGCATTCGCCTGCCCGGCGGCGCGTGGACCGATTTGCACGCGCGTCCGGTGCCGACCAGCGACGTGGTTGTCGGATGGATCGATCAGCCCTTCACCTTGGGCGTGACCAACGACTATGCGGCGGGGCGCACGGCCACGGTTTCGCACGTGGGGCCGAGTGACAACCAGGACGTGGGCGGCTGCCTCTGCGCGGTGCATGGCGCCATCGAAATGGGCGGCGGGCTCATTCACGCGGGCATTTCGCTGCCCATCGCGGGCGGGCAAAGCACCATCGAAGCGCGCCGGCGTCTCACCGTGCCGAATGCCCTTCGCCGGGGCGACGTGCGCGGCCGCACGTACGACGTGGTGAACGGCCTCGCGCACGGCATCGGCCGCGCCGATCCGGACGGCTGGTACGCGACCACGGCGAACGATGCGCGTGGCCATATGATTTACGGGCCCTATGCGACCGATTGGGGCGGCGGGGCTGCGCAGGCCGTCGTTCAGCTCAAGGTCGACAACAACAGCGCCGACGATGGGGTGGTGGTGACCTTGGAATTCAACGACTTCACCACGAATACCGTCTTTGCATCGCGGCCGATTCGCCGTCGCGAATTCCGCGCGCCGCATTCGTTCCAGCGATTCACCTTGCAAGGCAACCTCGACGGTCGTGCAGGGCACAAGTTGGAGGTGCGCGTGTATTGGCACGACATATCGTATGTAAAGGTGGGGAGCGTGGCCGTGCACACCAGCGATTTCTGACGCACAACCGACACGAAAGCGTCACGATGATGCAGATCGACATCGATACCGTCGCGCTTTTCCTCCACTCCCGACGAGGTTGTCATGTCGCATCTTACCGACCGCGCACGCGCGGCAAGCCAGGGCTCTTCTGATACCGAGTCGCTCGCCACGGGCGAGACCTTCGAAGACGTGATTGCACGTGCGCACGTGACACGGCGCATGGTGTTGCGTGGCGGTCTCGGGGCATCGCTTGCGGCGGTGTTCGGTGGCTCCGTGCTCGCCGCGTGCAGCGACGAATCGACCGTGGTCCATACGCCACCGGGAACGGATGCCGGGCCCGGCGTCGACGCGGGGCCGAACTATGCCATTCGGTTCAAGCCGATCGCGCGCAACGTGCTCGATCAGGTCACGGTGCCCGAAGGCTACTCGGTGGACGTGATGTTCTCGGCGGGCGATGCCGTGGTGGCGGGCGCCGTGGCCTATACGGGCACCTTTCTGACGTCGGCCGAAACGGAAAAGATCTCGGGCGGCGGGCACGATGGGATGAAGCTGTTCGAGCTTCCCGGGGTCGACCCGAACAAGGGCGGCCTCTTGGCGGTCAACCACGAGGCTGCCGACTTCAAGATCCTGATGAGCGGCACGTACGATGCGGCCACGGCGACGCCCGAGCAAAAGAAGATCGCGCTTTCGGCCGTCGGTGTTTCGGTGATTGAAATCGAGCGAAAGAGCGACGGCAAATGGGCGGTGAAGGCCAATTCGGCCTACAACAAGCGCTACACCGGCAATACGGTTTACAAGGTTCGCGGTCCGGCGGCGTCGGTCGTCGGTGCGACGGTGGTCGGTACGCTGAACAACTGCTCGAGCGGGATGACGCCGTGGGGGACGTACCTCACGTGCGAAGAGACGACGAACAATTACCTCGACCCGACGCAGCCGGACAATGGCTATGGCTGGGTCGTGGAAATCGATCCGCGCGGCGAGCTCGCGGATCTCCCGGTCAAGCGCACCGCGCTCGGGCGGTTCGATCATGAAAATAGCGCGTACCTGCTCGCCGGCGACAACTCGCTGGCCTTCTACCTCGGCGACGATTCCACGCCGGGCTGCATTTACAAGTTCGTGCCGAGCGGCAAATTCGACCCGCAGAACCGTGCGGCGAATGCCAACTTGCTCGACAGCGGGACGCTGTACGTCGCCAAGTTCAATGCGGATGGCACCGGCCAGTGGCTCGAGTTGGTGCAGGGCAAGAACGGGCTCGTGCCGGGGGCGACGGATCCCGGCGACGAGACGCAGGGGCCGAAGCCCGACGTGACGGTGAACTTTGCCACGCAGGCCGATGTGCTCATCAATACGAAGGCTGCGGCGCGGGTGGCGGGGGCCACGCTGATGGACCGTCCGGAGTGGATCACGGTGGCGCCGGACAAGAGCATCTATTGCACGCTGACCAACAATTCGGGTCGCGCGGTGACCGACAAGGCGAATCCGCGCACGAAGAACCTGCACGGCCACATCGTCAAGTGGCGCGAGGCGGACAGTGCACCGACTGCGACGACGTTCACGTGGGAGGTGTTCCTCCTTGCGGGCGATCCGTCGATCCCCCTCACCGGCAACATCAACGGCGACACCTTCTCGAGCCCCGATGGAATCCACGTCGACCTGCAGGGCCGGCTCTGGGTGGAGACGGACATGAGCGTGCCCGGCACCTCGGGGGCCGAAGGGAAATCGAACGTCGACGTCTTCGGCAACAACTCGATGTACAACGTCGACCCGGTCACGAAGAAGTCGCAGCGCTTCCTCGTCGGCCCCACCGGTTGCGAGATCACGGGCATCACGCACACGCCGGATTTGACGACCTTCTTCGTCAACATCCAGCACCCTTCGGGCACCTGGCCGTCGAGCGTGCAGGGCAATTCCCTCCCTCCGCGCTCCTCCACCATCGTCATCCGCCGCACCGACGGCCAACCCGTCGGCGCTTAAAAGAGAAAGGGCGGCTATGAAAGCCGCCCCTTCGAACCCCGCCTCCCAGCCTCCCCCTCCGGGGGAGGGGGCGGTTGGCAACGATGTTTCGGCTCCCTCCCCCTCCGGGGGAGGGGGCGGTTGGCAACGATGTTTCGGCTCCCTCCCCCTCCGGGGGAGGGTTGGGGTGGGGGAGCCCTACGGCGAGATCAACGCCGCGGCGAGATCCGTCGACTTCGGTCCGACGATGACGTGGATCAACGTGCTCGAGAAGCGTTGCACGGCTTGGGCGCCGAGGCGCTTCAATGCGCCTTCGTCGACCTTGTCGGCGTCCACCAGCTCCGCACGGAGGCGGCTGCCGGCGACGGGCTCGGTCACGCGCAGATTGCCCTCGCCTCCGAGAGCGGCGACCCAGGCGGCGCGATCGATGCCGGTGACGCTTCCCGCTTGTCGGACCGCGGGCTTCGCGGCGATGGCCGGGCTGGCGACGGCCGCTTGCGGCTCGAGGGAGGCGCCGCCCGCGGCGAGGGCCGCGCGGATCGTGTCGGCGACCAGATCGGCCTCGGGGCCGAGGACGACTTGCAGCGTGCGCGGGCCGGGGCGAACCACGCCCTTGGCGCCGAGGCGCTTGAGCGCGGGCTCGTCGATGATGTCGTTCTTCTCGACGCTGAGGCGCAGACGCGTCGTGCAGGCGTCGACCTCGAGCAGGTTCTTCGCACCGCCGAGGGCGCGGACGAACGCGTAGGCGCGCTCTGCATCACCGACGACCAGCGGTGCAGCGCTTGCCGCGGCGTCGGCGGCCTCACGGCCCGGCGTGGCCAGGTTGAAGTAGCGGATGCACGCGTTGAATACGACGTAATACACGGCGAAGTAGGCCGCGCCGACGGGGAAGAGGAGCAACGGATTTTCCGCGATGCCGAACGACAGCACGTAGTCGATGACGCCCGCGGAGAAGTTGAACCCGAGGCGGATGTGAAGCGCATTCACGATGACGAATGCGATGCCCGTCAGCACCGCGTGCACGGCATACAGCGCGGGCGCGAGGAAGACGAACGCGAACTCCACCGGCTCGGTGACGCCGGTGAGGAACGACGTCAGCGCCATCGAGAAGAGCAACCCGCCGACGGCCTTGCGGTTCTCGGGGCGGGCCGTGCGGTACATGGCGAGGCATGCTGCCGGCAGACCGAACATCATCACCGGGAAGAAGCCGGTCATAAAGATGCCGGCGTGAGGATCCTGCGCGAAGAACCGAGGAAGGTCACCGTGGACGATCTTCCCGCTCGCGTCGGTGAAGTCACCGAACACCGTCCACACCATGCTGTTGATCACGTGGTGCAGACCCGTGACGAGGAGCAATCGATTGAGGATGCCGTAGATGAAGACGCCCAGCGCGCCCGCTTCCAGCAGCCAATTCCCCAGCGCGGCGATGACGTGCTGAATCGGCAGCCAGATGACGCCGAAGAGCATCCCGAAGAAGACGCACACGAACCCGGTCACGATGGGGACGAAGCGTTTGCCGCCGAAGAAGGCGAGGTATTCGGGCAGCTTGATGTCCTTGAATCGGTTGTAGAGCAGACCTGCCGCGACGCCGCAGAAGATGCCGCCGAGGACACCCATGTTGATCTTCTCTTTGGCGTCGGGGTTCTCCATCGCCTTGATCACGGCGGTCAGAACCAAATAACCGACGCTGCCGGCGAGGCCGGCCACGCCCGAATTCTCTTTGGCGAAGCCGACGGCCACACCGATGGCGAACAAGAGAGGCAGGTTGCCGAAGATCGCATCGCCCGCTTGCGCGACGACCTTGATGTTCAGCATATCCGGCTGACCGAGCCGGAGCAGCAACCCCGCCAACGGCAGGACTGCGATGGGCAGCATGAGCGCGCGCCCGAGCTGCTGGACCTTTCCGAAGTTTATCTGCGACATGGAAGTCCTCCCTGAAAATTTAGGCGTCGGGCCACAAGGCGCGCGCACGCGCGCGGATCTCTTTTGCGGACGTGAGGTTCATCAGGACGGTCGTCTGCCGGCGGCACGCTTCGTATTCGAGCGTGCGCACTTTGGCTTTGACCTCGGCCACGACGCCGGCGCTGACGGAAAGCTCCGTCACGCCGAGTCCCACCAAGATGGGAAGCGCGTCCAGATCGGAGGCGAGTGCTCCGCAGATGCCCACCCATTTCCCGTGGCGGGTCGCACCCTCCACGGTCTTCGCGATGAGCCGCAGCACGGCGGGGTGAAGCCCGTCGAGCTTCTCCGCGAAGCCCGAATGGCAGCGATCCATCGCCAGGGTGTACTGCGTGAGATCGTTGGTGCCCAGCGACAGGAAGTCCGCGTGGCGGGCCAGTTGATCGGCGAGCAGGGCGGCCGACGGAACTTCGACCATGACGCCCAGCGACGGACGCTCGGTGAGGCCCATCTCCGAGGCGAGCGTGTCGAGGCGCTTGCGCACGAAGAGCAGCTCCTCGGCGTCGGACACCATGGGCAGCATGATCTTGCACGCCGACAGCGGTGTGACGCCCAGCAGCGCGCGCAGCTGCGTATCGAGCAACTCCGGCTCGGCGAACCCGGAGCGGATGCCGCGAAGGCCCAGCGCCGGATTGTCTTCCTTGGGGAAGGGCAGGAACGGGAGGGGCTTGTCGCCGCCCGCATCCAAGGTGCGGATGATCGCCGAGCGGCCATCGAGCGCGTTGATCACGGCCTGGTAGGCGGCGAGCTGCTCGCCTTCGGTCGGCGGATCTTGGCGATCGACGAAGAGCAGCTCCGTGCGCAGGAGGCCCACGCCGTCGGCACCCTGCTCGACGGATTCGCGTGCGTCGGTCTCCGTGGCGATGTTCGCGGCGACCTCGATGCGGTGGCCGTCGCGCGTGATGGCCGGCAAGCCGACCTTGGCCAGCGCCTCCGCATGGCGTGAAGCGCGCTCGGACATGGCCTTGCGCGCGGCCGCGAGACGCTCCGCGCTCGGCTTCGTATCGAGGCGGCCCGCGTTGGCGTCGAGCACCACTTCGGTGCCGTGCGCCACGGAGAAGACCGGCGCGCCCATGGCGACCAGCCCGGGAACGCCGATGGCGCGCGCCAGAATGGCCACGTGCGAGGTGGCGCCGCCTTTGGCCGTGCAGAGCCCGACGATGCGCGATTTGTCGAGGCGCGTGAACTCGGACAGGGCCAGATCGTCCGCCACGATGATCGATTGCGCGAAGAGCTCCGGCTCGGGCAGCGCCTCGCCGCTCATCGCGAGGAGAACGCGTCGCTCGAGGTCGCGCAGGTCGGTGATGCGCTCGGCCAAGAGCGGATTGCCCAGGCGCGAGAGGACGTCGCACTCGGCGTTCACGGCGTTGCGGTACGCGAGGCCCGCGCTCACGCCGGTGCCCACCGCGCGCTCCGTGTTGGAGACGATTTCCGGATCATCGAGCAAGGCCTGGTGCGCGACGAACATGTCGTGCTCCTGGCGTGCGTGCCGCGCTTCGGCATCGCGAATCGCCGCAGCCACTTCCGCCCGCACCGTGGCCAGCGCATTGGCCAGCCGCTCGAATTCCGCATCCAGGTTGCCCAGTGCCGGCGGCGGCTCCACATCGACGCTGCCCAGCCGCACGACCTGCCCCACGGCCAGCCCGGGGGACGCGCAGACGCCTTCGAGCGCACCGCCGGTCAGCTTTCCGCGCAGAGGAAGCGCAGGCGCCGAGGTGCCGTTCTCTTTGTGTCCGTCCTTGGCATCCGCCGTTTGCAACGCCGCCACGACACCGGCCAGTGCCGTATCCGCCGAAGCGCCGCGCACGTGCACGGTGACGCGATCACCCTCTTTGGTGCCGAGCCCCATGAGCGCCACGACGCTGCGTGCATTCACGGTGCGACCGCCGAAGGACACCGAGACCTCGCCGCCGAAACGGCGCGCCGCCGCCTGCACCAGCGCCGCTGGACGCGCGTGCAATCCACCATGGTGCGCGACCACGGCCTCGCCCTGCTTCTCTTCGAGCGCGACGCCGGGCGTGTGACGCGTCGCCGCGACCTCCCCAGAGGCGCGCGCGAGCGGCGCATCCTTGGGATCGCGCCGTCGCACGTGGATCAGCCGCGATTTGCCGGCTTCCACGGATCCTGATTGTCGCCAGGAGATCGCGTACTCGTCGCTGTTGGCGATTAACATCAACGTCAGCAGCGAGGGCACCGCACGGGCCACTTGGTCGATGTCGAAGGTGATGAGCGGATCGCCCGCGGACACGCGTGCGCCCTCTTGGACGTGCGACGTGAAGCCGCGACCCTCCAGGTGCACGGTATCGATGCCCACGTGAATGAGCACCTCGGCCCCGTTCTCCGCCGTGATGGTCACCGCATGCCCCGCGCGATGGCGGTGGGTGACCACGCCGTCACACGGTGAGAGCACGCGGTTCGACAGAGGTTCGACGGCCACGCCGTCGCCCATCATCCGCGTGGAAAATACCGGATCGGGAACGTCTTCCAGCGGCACCACGATGCCGCTGAGCGGGGAAGTCAGGGGCAGCTCGGCGAGCTTTGCCCCACTCTCTGGCCAGCGAAGCATACGGTCCATCGAGGGATCACTCCTCGGAGACTCGAGTTCTATCGGCAAACGAGGCTCGACCTTCGGCATGGTGCCCCTCCATGGGAAAACTCAACGGGTGTGGGTCACTTTGGAAAGATGGCGTGGTACGTCCGGATTCAGTCCGCGCATCTCCGCCACGCGCGCGGCAATAAGATAAAAAGTTTGGATTGCCAAAATCGGATCGAGAACTTCGTTTTCAGCAACTGCAAGTGTTACGTCGCGCTCTTTGATGTCGGCCGGCGCCGCGAGGATCACGCGCGCACCGCGTCCGCGCATCTCGGTGGCCAATTCGAGCAGGCCTTTCTGCTCCGGGCCGCGCAGCGCGAAAATGAACAGAGGATAACCCTGTTCGATGAGGGCCATCGGGCCGTGCTTGATCTCGGCGCCGCTGAACGCCTCGGCCTGAATGGACGACGTTTCCTTCAATTTGAGGGCGGCTTCCGCGGCCACGGCAAAGCCGAGCCCGCGCCCCACCACCATGGCGCGATCGGTCACCGCCAAGGCATCGACGGCAATCGAACCATCGATTTGCGTCGCCTGCTCCAAATGCGTCGGCAGCGCGGCCAGCGCTTTGAGCAAATTGGGGTCCCTGCGCCAATGGCCCACGAGGCGCGCCAATGCAGCGAGTGCACCGATGTAGCTCTTCGTCGCGGCCACGCTTTGCTCGGGCCCCGCACAGAGCGGCACCGTCCATTTGCACGCGTGCGCGAGCGGCGATTCAGTGCGATTCACGAAGGCCACCGTGGTGGCACCGCGCTGGCCCAATGCGGCCATGGTCTCCACCAAATCGGGGCTCTGTCCGGATTGCGATACTGCGACCGCGAGTTGCCCATTCACCGCGAGCGGCGCATGGTGCAATGTGGCCAACGACATGGGGAGCGACACGACGGGCACGCCCACCGTGAGCATCGTCAGGTAACCAAAGTAATTGGCCGCATGGTCCGAGCTACCACGCGCCACCGTGAGAACCACCTGCGGGGGCTTTTCCACCAGGGTTCGCCCGAGCACGGCGAGGCCTTCGTCGGCTTGAAGACGCTGCGTGCTGACCACCGAGGCCGAGGCCAATGCCTCTTTCAACATCAACGAGCCCACAAGCATTCTCCTTCGCCAAAAACGGTGACGACCTTCAATTCACGATCGACGACGACCACGTCCGCCCATGCCCCCTGCTCGAGGCGACCGCGGTCCTTCAAGTTCAAATACTCGGCGGGGTAAAAGGACAATCTGCGCGAGGCATCTTCGATGCGCAGTCCCACGGACTGCACCAAGTTGCGCAGCGCCTGATCCATCGTCAGGGCGCTACCGGCGATTGTACCATCAGAGAGGCGAACCGCGCCTAGACATTTCGTCACGGTGTTCGATCCAAGTCGATATTCGCCATCGGGCATGCCGGCAGCGGCCGTGGAATCCGTGACGGCGAACAATCGCGGAATGGTGCGGAATGCGGCGCGCATCGCACCTGGGTGCACGTGTCGCAAGTCCGGGATCAATTCTGCATATTCCGCATGAGCCAATGCGGCGCCGACGGCACCCGGTTCGCGATGGTGCAATCCCGTCATGGCATTGAACAAATGGGTGAAGCCTGCGGCTCCGTGTTCCAGGGCGGCCACGCTGTCTTCGTAGCTTCCCGCCGTGTGGCCTATCTGCACCCGAATGCCCTTGGCCGATATTGCCCGAATGGCCTCCAGGTGTCCGGTGATTTCCGGAGCCAATGTGAGCACGCGAATGGGCGCCATCGCATTGTAGCGATCCAATTCGTGCATGACGGCGACGCGCACATTGCTAGGTTGCGCGCCCAGCTTGCCCGAATTGATGTACGGCCCCTCGAGGTGCACACCGAGCACTCGGGCGCCGCCCGAAATGTGCTCGCGGCACGTCGGCCCCACGGCGGTCAGCGCTTTTTCGATTTCCGCCGACGGCGCGGTCATCGTCGTGGCGAGCATCGACGTCGTGCCGTGGCGCGCGTGCATCTTCGCAATGGTGCGCGCGGCATCGCCGCCCTCCATCACGTCGCGACCCCCGCCGCCGTGCACGTGCAAATCCATGAAGCCCGGCAGCACGAACAAATCGCCATTGCCTGTATGGCTTGACTGGCCGGCCTGCTCCGGATCGACCGGTTCGCCTTCGACGACCTCGATGTGCTCTTTGAAGGCAATGCGCCCGCGGAGCCAGCCCGATGGTGTGAGGATGTTGCCCGCCAACGAATGCAGTGTCATCGGCGAAGCTCCGCGACGAAGTCGTAGTAGTCGTTGCGGCAGTAGCTGTCGGTGACTTCGATCGCCACATTGTTGGCGGTGAAGCCGATACGGGTGACCAAGAGCATCGCTTGTCCCGGGGTTACGTTGGCCAGTCGTGCGATTTTCTTCGACGCGTTGACCGCGCGGAAGTGCTGCAAGGCACGCACGATGGGATGCCCCAGCGCATCGAGGTGCGCATAGAGCGAGGTTCCCACCGCGCGCGGGTCGGGCAAGTAGGTGACGGGGATCGCGGTCATCTCGATGGCCATCACCACGCCATCGGCGAGCCTCTGTCGCTCCAGCCGCGCAACTTGCGACGTGGGCGAGAGGCCGAGTTTCAAGATCTCGTCGTGGTTGGGCGTGTCGATGCGGCGATCGAGCCAGACCGTCGATGGCTCGAAGCCCTTGCGCTTCAGGGTCTCGGTGAAGTGCGTCAGCCTCGAGAGGGAGTGCTCGAGGCGGGGCGCGATGAAGGTCCCGGATCCTTGACGGCGGTGAACGAGCTGCTGTTCGACTAGGACATCGAGCGCCTTCCGCGCCGTGACCCGCGACACCCCCAGCTTCTCCGAAAGCACCCGTTCCGACGGCAAGGCTTCCTCCGCCTGCCACTGGCCCGAGTGGATCGCATCCGCGAGGTTGTGCGCAAGCTGCACGTAGAGAGGCGTGGGGTCGTCGCTATTCGGCTTCAGCACGTTCCACCGCTTGTTCATGGACACGCCATTGGTGAGTCTCGCTCCGTTGTCCACGCTTGGTGGGATAGTACCACTATAATACCATGTCAATACCAGCCGTAGCAGGCCGAAGCAGGACTGCGATGTGTTACGTCAACAACCGGTGGTCAGTTTCGCCGGTGTATTTCGCGGTGCGTCAAACGGATCGGCCGGGGATCGAAAAGAGGTCGGATGACTTTCTGGTATTGACCTGGTCTTTAACTGGTAGTATCTCCGGCTGACCTTGCATACTTGCAAGCTGTGACGTCGCTCACGTTTCATAGGCAGTTGATTCCGTCGTATCCATGCCGTGCGGGGCGTGATACGGCTGGAAACCTCGTCGGAGCGTCGTCCTTTCTCTGACTCACCGATCAACGTTCACCGTTCACGATTCAACAGGGAGCAAACGGATGATGTTATTGGGCCGGAGTATTCCATGGTTCGGCGCCGGGTCGTCCCGGTGCACGGGTTCTTCGCGTGTGCGAAAGCGCAGTCGCGCCGGTAAGGCGTGTTTAGTGAGCCTCGCGGCACTCGCGGGACTTGGTTGGGTATCGCCCAAGACGGCGTCCGCCGACATTACCTCGGATCGCGTCGAATTTTTTCAATACGGCCGTATGGGTATCGGCTGGACGAAGAGCGGGCAGGTGATTCAGGGCCAGTCGATGAACCTGACGGGCGGCGGTCTCGGAGGTCGTCTCGAAGAGGGCGACTACATCCAGCCGGGCGTTCGTTTTCACCTGAAAAAAGGCGAGAGCGCGACGGATACGACCGTCGACGTCGTGAACGACTACGAGGTCTTTTCAAACGGCGCCGGCATCCTCTCCGACCTTGCGAACGGTGAAGTCGGACAGCTGAGGATCTTGCCGCAGCAGTTCTACGTCCAAGCGAAGAACATTTTCACGCCGGGTCTCGAGATTTGGCTCGGATCTCGCCTCTATCGTAAGAACGACATCCACATCGCCGACTACTTCTATTTCAATCGGTTGAATGGTCAGGGTGCTGGCGCGATCTATACGCACCCGAAGTTCGGTGAAATCGATGTTGCTATTCTCGAGCAGACGGGAAGCAACAATTTCTTCCGTATCAATGCCGGTGCGCCGGGAGGCGATCCCGTCTATCCGTACGGGTACCGCGCTCGCACCATCTTCGTCGGGCAATACAAGTATCCGCTGCCGATGCGGACGAGCTTCGTCCAAGCGCTCGGTGAGTATCACGTCGTTCCGCGCCAACAAAAGCAGGACGAGGGCACGGCCGCCAACGTCAATCCGCCCGATTGGGGTGCCGCGTTCGGTCTGAAACTCCACTTGGACTTCGGCGGCGACTCCTTCAACGACACCTCCATCCGCTACGGCATGCGCCTTGCGAACGGTGCGCAAAGCGGCGGTGCCACGTACAACACTTTCGGCGTGACGACCGAGGAAGGCACGTACAAGGGAGCGTACGGCGTCGAGTTCGTCGAGCACTTCGTGTGGGATATCGACAAAATCGCCGGCATTAACGGCTATTTTCTTGCCCACTACAGCACCGGCGCGCGTTACGACGGGATCGATCCAAACGCGCCCGCGCAGCCCGGCGGAGCCGCCCACAACGTCAACGAACGCTTGAACTACGCGTTCGGTATCCGCCCCATCATCTATTTGCGTGACGACTTCCACCTCGTCACCGAGGCGACCTACCAGGCGCGCAAAGACGAAAACCTGGCCATGGGCTCGGCGGTGAAGCTCTCCGTCGTCCCGACCATCGTGCCGGCCGGCGGTCGCAGCGTGTGGAGCCGTCCGCATCTCCGCGCGATTTACACCTTGGGCATCTACAATAAGGCTGCCCAAGATCAATTGATGTCGCCCTTCCTGCAGACCGTGGGCGAGACCAGGCTGGCTCACTACGTTGGCCTCCGCGCCGAGTGGTGGTTCTAATCATTACGAAACATGTTTCGTAGTCCGGGAGCGGCTTGATGGGATGAGTCGCTCCGCCCGTGTGAGGGCGGAGCGCCCCAGAACATCACTTATTTAACCGCAGTACCGGTTAGCTTGACGCTGCAGAAGACATTGGCCGTACCGGCCCCTTGGACCGAGAGCACGCCATCGGCCCCCAGCGCCAACGTCGCCGACGTCACGTTCACGCTGTACGTCGTCGACCCATCGGAAAGCTGGCACTGCGTGCGCGCCTTCAATTTTGCGTGCGTCGCATCGGTGTGGACGAACGGGATCTTACATCCTTGAACGTCAGCGACGACCTCGTTTGCGTTCGCCCCGGCGACGACCTCCGACTGCTTCCCATTGAGATCGATGGGGGTCGAGAGACATGGGGAGGAGGCGTTGCTCCCCGCTTGAAAGGTCCACGTTCCGACGAACGCGGATGCAAAGATCTCCTCTTCACCTTGATCAACCGTGTCATCGGCGGCGGATGCCGTGCTTCCCACCGTCAAGCCGAAGGATGCGGTAACGAGACCGAGCACAAATGCGATGCTCCATTTCTTGAACATGGATTCCTCCAACGCGGTCTTTTGATTTCCTGCAGATTGGGCAATCTCAATCGTTCGCTAAGTGCTGAGACTGCCTGCGGATACGGCGCGCGGCCTCAAGCAAGTAATAGTCCGCCAAGCTTTCGGCTTCTTTCGACCAACCAATGATCGCGTCGATCGGGGTAACCCTGATCGCGAGGATCAGGGTCTGCGTCGGAGGCGCGACGATTGCGCGCGGTGTCATTCGCCGAAAACGCGGCGAATTCCGCGAGGCATGCACGGTGCAGAGCCGCCGCGACCATGTTGCGAACTACGAACTTCTTGTTCGCGGGAGCGCTTGCGCTACTCGCATGTTCGGGCGATGTGCCGGATGCCGCGGAGCCCATGGCCCAAACCATGTCGTCGCCGGTCGCGGCCGAGCAAGATGCCGTTGCCGCCGCCATTCGCGTCGCGCCGTACATCGATATCACGATGAACACGCCGACATTGCCCGCCGTCGCCCGCGCAACGGGGCAGAAGTATTTCACGCTCGCCTTCGTACTCGGCAGCAGCGCGGGGTGCGATCCTCAATGGGGAGGCACGATTCCTCTTAAGGAGCCGCGCATCATCAACCAGATCAACGAGCTGCGAGGCTTGGGGGGCGACGTCATCATCGCCTCGGGCGGCGCGATGAGCCCGTACCTCGAGAATTTGTGCGGCTCCGCATCCGCCCTCGCCGCAGCCTACCGCAAGGTGCTCGATGCCACCGGCGCTACGCACCTGGACATCGATGTCGAGGCGAGCATCCCGCAAGACACGGTGAATACGGCGCTGGCCACCATTCAGCGCGAACGCGGCACGGTGATCAGCTACACCTTGCGCATTCAGGGACAGGACTACGGGCTCGATCCGTATTCGGTCACCGTCTTGAAGAGCGCCGCGGCCAAGGGCGTGAACGTCATCGTCAACCCGATGCTCATGAACTTCGGCTACTCCGGCGACTGGGGCAATGCCATGGTGTCGGCGGCCAATGCCACGCTCGCCCAGATCAAACGCGAGGTCTGGCCGAACAAGACCGACGCCCAGCTGCGTGCGATGTTCGGCGTCACACCGATGATCGGCCGCAACGACTCGGGCATGATCACGACGCAGGCCCACGCGCGCAACCTTCTCTCGTGGTCGCGTACGAACAAGATCGCGTTCATCGGCTTCTGGTCGGTGGGGCGCGACAACGGCGGGTGCCCAAACGGCGGGGTGTCGCCAACCTGCAGCGGCATTTCGCAGTCCACGTACGAATTTACCAATATTTTCAAAGGCTTCTGACGCGTTTGTCTTTTGCACGCACCATCCGTCGGTCGCCGGCCGATGGACCGAGCGCATGCTACTCGGATGGACGCGGCAGATGATGCGGGCGGACGACGTCGTCCTTTACGTTCTTTACGCCGACTCCGTGGCGGCATATGAGGAGGAGGCGGTGTTGCCCGGCCGGTCGATCGTGGCGACGCCGCACTCCGTGCTGCTGTTCGTCGAAGACTGGGTGCTGCGCAGCGAGTTCGAGGTGCGCTCCTTCGTCGACATGGTGGTCGACGCTTGGTACGACGTGCGCGATCTTCAAGCGGGCCGCGCACTGCGTGACACGACCGAGCTCGATGCGAGCGAGGCCGTGACGTTGGGGCCCGGTCACGAAGAGCGGCTTCCGGATCTTCGCGATGGCGTCGTGGTCGAGGACCTCGAGGCGGTCGCGGGTTCTGCACGTGCCAACGCGGTCGTGGCCAAGGTCGACGGTGTCGTCGTTGCGTGTGACGGGGTCGCACTGCGCAGTGCACGGGATGTGCGCGTGTTCGCGCAACGGCTCGTGGCCACCTGGAGCGTGGTCGGCTATTTGCGCACCGGCAACGAATCTCCGATGCACGTGTAGCGATACCGCTTGGCGATGCGGCCGTAGTCCCAGGCATGCGAATGCGAAGTCTGGGGATTTTTGTCGCGGTGGTCGCGGCCGTGGTGGCGGTGGGCGTGGGGCAATCGCGGGCGGACACGCCGGCACCGAAGGCGACGGGCCCGGCCGTGCCCGTCGTGGTGGAGCTCTTTTCGTCGGAAGGGTGCAGCAGTTGCCCGCCGGCCGATGCCTTCATCGAGCAGCTCGAACGGACACAACCCGTCGAGGGCGTGTCGATCATCGCGCTCGGGCAGCACGTGGACTATTGGGACGACCTCGGTTGGCCGGATCCGTTCGGCCACCCGCGCTTCACCGCGCGGCAGAAGCAGTATGCCGGCGTGCTGGCCGATTCGCGCATCTACACGCCGGAGATCGTCGTCGATGGGCGAGCGATCCTCGAGCGCGGTGACAAGGCGTCGACGGCGCGTGCGCTGCAGGCGGCGGCGCGTGAGCCGAGGGCGCGCGTCACGTTGAATCGACGCGGCGACCGCGTGGCGGTGGATGTTGCCAACGTGCCGGCGGGCAGCGACACCGCGGAAGTGTGGTTGGCCATCACCGAGAGCGGCCTCTCCACGCGCGTGGAGCGCGGGGAAAATGCGGGGCGTGTGCTGTCCCACGCGCCCGTCGTGCGCGCACTGCGCAAGCTGGGCAACGCCGAGGGCGGCGCATTCCGCGCGGACGCAGCGCTGGAGCTCGATCCGAAGTGGAAGCCGGCGGCGGTGCATGCGGTGGTGTTCGTGCAGCGCGCGAAGTCGCGTCGCATCGTGGGGGCGGCGCAGATCTGAGCGCGCCCTACTTGGCGAGAAAGACGCGCTGCTCGCCGATGTTCAAGATGGAGACGCGGTCGTCGTCGAGCCCGCGCTCGTGCATGTGGTGGCGTAGGAAACGCGGGCAGTCGCCGGGTGCATCGTCGGAGTTGATGAACGTGTCGAAATGAATCGGCACCATGCGCGCCGCGCCGAGCAGGGCGAACGCGTCGAGCGCCTCGATGCTATCCATGTGCGTGCGGCGCATGAAGTCGCGCGGAGCCGTCGGGCAGATGGGCAGCAGGGCGAGCGAAAGATTGGGAAAGCGCGTGCGCGTTGCTTCGAAGTGCGCACGGTCGAAGGCGGTGTCGCCGCCGAAGTACACGGAGAGCCCGTGGTACTCGAAGACGTACCCGGTGAAGGCGCGCGGGCGCCATGCCTGATCGATGCCCCAGCGTCCGCCCACGTGCCGCACCGGCACGGCGGTGATGCGCACCCCGCTCGCGTCGTACGACTCCCACCGATCGAGCTCGCGCGTCTCGAAGGCATAGCGCGGGACGATGGCGCGCACGCCCGGCGGCAGCAGCGCGACCTTCGTCTTGTGCTGGATCATGTCGAGTGAGTCGTACGACAGGTGATCGAAGTGCATGTGCGAGATGACCACCGCGGCGAGCGGAGGGAGATCGCGCGCATCGATCCCCGGTTCGACGAGCCGGGGTGACACCTCGCCCACCGAGTTGGTGAATACCGGATCGGTGAGGATGAACGCATCGTCCATCTGCACGAGGACCGTGGCATGTCCAACCCAGAGCACGGCCAGCCGCGCATCGTTCCGCCGCGGCTCGCGGATCTTGTGTTCGACCTTCTTCGGCTCGTGCGATGCCGCGAGGTTGCGGCCGATGGCGCGCGAGGCAAAGCATCCGCCGAGTGCGAGACATGCCGCGAAACATGGAACGAGCGAAGCGATGCGAAGAGCGTGTCGGTGCATTCTTAGAAGTACCGGAGGTTGAACGCCGTGATGATCTCGCGCTGCACGAGCTCGGGTGAGACCGTGACGGTGACCCCCATGGTGCCGAAGAGGAAGTACGCCCCCGTCTCGATGGACCCACCGCCGCCACCGGCCGCGCGGTAATACGAACCACCGAGGGACCACGAGAGCGTCTCCCCGCGCCCGATGATCGGCAAGTAGAGTCGCCCACCGGCGCGCGCGATCCAGCCCGTCGCATCGCCCGGCGCGCAGCAGGCCCACTCGGGTGAGGCGTAAAGCTCGATCGCACCGCTGTGGCGCGCCACGGGATCGACGACGAACGCGCGCACGGGATGTTCGGCGACACCGAACGAGTACACGAACGGCGCAATCTGCCAGCGCACCCCCGCCCCCGCGCGATCCGAGCCGAGAACGAGGAGCGGACTCGGTACGAGCTGCGCGACCGTCCACACGATGGCCGAGGACAACGGATCGGTGCGTGGCGGAGGTGGTTCGTCCTTCTCGGCGGCGAATCCAGGGAACGTCATGGTCGCGATGGCGCCGGCGATCGCCATCTGGAAGAGCCGTGCCCGCATCGCGCCGACGATACCGCGTTTCTGGGCTGGGGTGGACATTCGTGCTCAGCGGCCTAAAGACTGTGGTCCAGACCGACGAAGAGGGGATAGGCGATGATCACGAACGAGCAGTCGCGCACGCGCATCGACGAGGTACAGGCGGGCATCTACCGCATCAGCACACCGGTCATCGCCGCAGAGGGGGGATTCAGCTTCAACCAATACCTCATCGTGGACGACGACCCGGTGCTCTTTCATACCGGCCCGCGTGGCATGTTCGGGCTCACGGCGGAGGCCATTGGCAAAGTATTGCCGGTGGAGAAACTGCGTTATGTCGGCTTTTCACATTACGAAAATGACGAATGCGGCGCGCTCAATGCTTTTCTCGCCAAGGCACCGCACGCGCAGCCTCTTTGCGGCACCATCAATGCAATGATCAACACCGACGCATTCGACCGCCCGCCGCGTGCACTCGGCGATGGTGAATCGCTCGGCGTGGGCCGACGCACGCTCGTGTGGTTCGACGCGCCGCACCTTCCGCACGCGTGGGAATGTGGATATCTCTTCGAGAAGGAGAGTTCGACGCTGTTTTGCGGTGACCTTTTCACGCAAGGCGGCTCGGAGCATCCGCCGGTGACCACGGGCGATATTCTCGAATCGAGCGAGGCAATGCGCAAAGGGCTAGATTACTACGCACATACACCGAAGGGTGGCGCCCTCCTCGACAAGCTGTTGGCATGCCGCCCGGCGCTCTTGGCGTGCATGCATGGCAGTGCCTATCGAGGTGATGGTGCAGCGCTGCTTCTCGCATTGAAAGAACGTTTGCGTCCGGTTATCGTTCCAGCATGATCCGATTCTCCGTCTTTTATCCGGCCAAGGAAGGTCAGACCTTCAACCTCGAGTACTACAAGAACACGCACATGCCGCTCGCAGGCAAACTGCTCGAGCCCGTGCGTTACGAAGTCGACAAGGGCCTGTCGGGCGGCGCACCGGGGAGCCCGGCTCCCTTTGTCGCGGCGTGTCACTTCTACTTCGAATCGCTGGAGTACTTCGGGGCGCGCATCTCCGTGCATCGCCCGGCCCTGCAAGCCGACATGGTCAATTACACGACCATCGAGCCGATCGTGCAGATTAGCGAGATCGTGTAGTCCGACCGAGCTCGAAGGTCGCGGCTGCGCGCGAATGCGCGCGCAGTTGTGCGCGACGAATTGGCTTCGTTGGGGCTGGTCGAGCATCATCATTGGCTCCAACAACCAGGGCCTCGTTCCATGAAACGGCCTCTTCTCGCGGCTGCGGCCGCCATTGTTGGTGCATGCGGCGGTCATCCCAATGTCGTCGAGAATCGCACGCCGTCGATGCGCAGCGATCTTGCCGTGGACCGCGCGGCCGGTCTGGCCGCTTTCGAGACGGTGCGCGGCGTGCTGCAGCACCCGCGCTGTCAGAATTGCCATGCACCGGGCGATGCCCCGCTCGAGGGCAACGACGGACACGTGCATAGCCAACACGTGTTGCGTGGACCTACCGGCCACGGCACCGCGGGCGCGGAGTGTTCGACGTGTCACGGTCCGAGCAATCCGCGAAGCGCGTTCGGAATGGACGCCGCGCCGGGCAAACCACGGGTGTGGCGCATGCCGCCGCCCGGTGCGTTCATTTTCGTGGGTATTGCGCCGCATGCCCTTTGCGAGCAGCTGCTGAATCCTCAGCTCAATGGCCACAAGGATATGGTTGCCCTGCGCAATCACATCGACGCGCCGCTCGTTTCATGGGGCTGGGCCCCCGGCTTTGGCCTTGCCGCCGTGTCGACGTCGCGCGATCGCTACATCGCCGCGTGGGACACCTGGATGGGAGCCGGCGCCCCTTGTCCGAATTAGCGACTTTCGCCGTGCTCCAGACGCGCGCGCATCGCATCGAGATGGCGCATGTAGAAGATCCAGAACAACGGTGCCGCCACCGTGATGGCATATTGAAGCACACCGAGTGGTGAACCGGCGGCCAATGCGCCCACGAGACCGACCAGTGAGAGGCCCGCCGCGCTCGATACGAGCCCGCGCCCCGAGAGATCGGTCTCTTTCCGCCACGGACCGTAGGCGCGCGATTCGTATCGATCGCACAAGGCGAGGTTCATCGCGAACATCCAGTAATAGTTGAAGAATGGAATGCAAAGGTACGCCACGGCGCTTTGCGGCGTCGTGGCGATCGATCCTACTTTCCAATCTTCGCGTGGGAGCGCGCCCCACATGCTCGCCAGCCATCGCCCCGCGCACACCAGGCTGGCGAAGAACGTGATCTGCGTTGCCACCGAGCCCCACTGCCAGGCTTCGGCCAGGGTGCTCGCGACGCTGGCCTCGGCGTCTACGTTGCGCGAGATGGCGGAGGTGGCGAGCAGGGCGGCGATCAGCCCGAGCCGGATGACGGTCATCGTCACGAATGCGCGCGTCCAAAAGATGTTTTGCGCGCTTCGCTTGGGTGCTCGTGCTTCCGACGTCGGTGGATCGTAAGGGTTCACGCTCCGGAGACTACATGCGTGGTCGCTAGCGGAACAGGTAGATGCTCGAGCCGTCGACTCCGCTGGTGGCCGAGTGTGTCTTCGAGTCTACCTTGGTTCCGTCGACCCAGATCTCGGTCGTGACCGTCCCCGGTTCGTTCGAGTCGATGCTGACGTAGGCGTCATCGATGTAGTTGACGGTCCGTCGAACCGTCTTTGCAAACGGGAGCGCCGTGTTGTCGAGAACCGTGTCGGCCCCCGTCTCGTTCTTGTATCGAATGGTCCCCTTCTTCACGTCGGCCGACGTTACTTTGTATTCGATGGCTACGTCGCGCGGATAACCGGAGATACCCGGGGTGGCGGGCGAGTCATCGCTGCTACAAGCCGCGAGGCCCACGAGGGTGGCTGCCACGGCCACCATCGACTTCACCGTTCTATAGGTTGCAAGCATGTTCTTGGTTCGATCCTTTGGTTTCGAGAAAGGAGGGGAACGTGCCCCTGTACGCTTTTCGAGCAAAGAACGGACCGAACGGATTTTTCCCGGAAATCGAGTTTTGCAGGCGCAGGGGCGCGGAACGATTCGTTCCGCGCACGGAAGGATTCGTTCCGCGGCCGCGCTCAGAACTCGCGGAGGAGTCTTCCTGCACCCATGAGCGGGCGGCGAAAACCATTTTCCCGCAGCGCATACCAGAAGGTGACCGCATTGATGCCCAGAATGGGAATTCCGAGCATGGGCTCCAGCCGTTCCGTCACGCCGAGCAAGCTCATATTGGTCCCGCATTGGACGATGGCATCCAATCGATTCGCGCGCGTGGCCAGGAGCTGCCGAATGGCACGTTCCTTGGCTTCATCGGGAACGTGGGCAATGTGCAGTGCATTGGCGCATGCGAAGCCCACGGAGGAGACGACTTCGAAGCCCAGATCTTCGAACATGCGAGTGGCATTTTGATTGCCGGTGGCATCGAACGGCGTCAAAAGCCCTATTCGCTTCGCACCAAACCGGTGCAGCGCCGCCGGCGCCGCATCGTGCCACGTGGCCCACGAGAGCCCCGCCTGCGTTTGCACGTCGGTCATGACGGCGCGAATCTCGTCGATGCCGTGCAGAATGTGCTCCAGGCTCATGCCCATGATGAGGTACTGGGGTTGTGCGAGCAACGACTGCGTGACCGCGGCGCTCAAGCCAGAGAGGAACTGGCGCTTGTACTCGAGCAAGTCGGCCGCGGTTTTGAGCTGTGGCCGAGGTGTCGAGATGGTGGCGGTATGCAGTCCCACGCCATCGAGTGCATCGGGGCCCTGGTTGCGGAAGACGATGCTCCACAGTTCGTGCTCCATGCTCGTGTTGGTGACCGGAATGAGCAGGCCGAACTTGCGCCGGAAGCTGCGAACGTCGGGGTATCCAATCGACGGATCGATGCCGAACGTGCCGAGCGGCCGTCCGTCGTGGACGACACCCGGAGGAGCAATTTGTGGCATGGGCGGCGCGTTCACGTCGGGGATTGAGACGGTCGCGCCTGACAGGGTTGCAGGCGCGGGCGGTACGGGGGTGCGGCCCGAGATGGGGCGGGTGCCCGGGGTCGGTGCAGCGCATGCCGCCAGGCCCGCGGTGGTCCCTACGAGGAATGCGCGCCGCGACGTCATCGCGCACCGCCTTGCCATGAGCGCGCCGGCACGAAGGAGCCCGGCCCCGCGAGAACCAGCGCAATCAAGAGCACGACCATCGTCATCGGGTATTCGGCCCCACCGTGTTGCACGTCGTAGCCATGCCTTCCCGACGTCAGCGCCGCGACGAGCATCGTCACGACGAGCGGGCCGAGCGCCCAGAACGCGCGTCCCGCGAGCAGGACGAGCGCCCCCACGATTTCGCTCACCGCCGCAAGGCAAGCCGCAACGTAAGGCAGCGGCATGCGCAAGCTCTCGAGGTACGAAGCGAACCCCGACAATCCGCTTCCCTCGAACCAGCCAAAGAGCTTTTGGCTCCCATGGTAGAAGAACGCAATGGCCGCGATGCCGCGAAGTAGGAAGAGGGCCGCATCCAATCGACTGGCGTACGGTTTCTGAAGTTTGCCCATGCAAGCGATGTAACCTTGCCGGGCGCACGCGACAATCGCACCTTTCGTTGAAGCACTGTCAACGGGAGGACAACAATCCAGGGGGGCGGGCGTCAGTTGATCTTGACGACGGCGCCCTGGATCTTCGCCTGGCCGATGGCATTGACCTCGACCGACGCGCCCGCGACTGCTGACTTGCTCGGATCGACGGTGACGCTGCTACCGGCTACGGAGCTGACGATCTTCTGCGACGCCTTCAGCTCGATGGTCCCGTCTTGCGCGAGAGAAATAGAAGAACCGCCCACTTGAAGCACGATCTTGTTCTTCGCCAGCGTGATGCTCGCAAACGTGGTCGAGAGCTTGGCCGAGCCGCCCATGAGCAGCAACTGCTCCGCACCATCGCGATGAATATGCATCATGGCGCCGGCCTTGGAGACGTACGTCGTTGCGACGTCTTCGCTCTTCGATTGTGCTTTCAACGAATCAGCCAAGGTAACCTTGACGTCTCGATTGAGGTTGAAAACCTCATTTCGGTCTCCCGCCTTGACCTCCACCTTGTCATCACCGGTTTCTACCGTGTGGGTCCGCCCAGCTTTGATGGTTACCTCTTCTCCGGTGTCCACCGTCTCCGTTCGCTTGCCGTGTACCGTGTTGGTCTCGTCGGCGGTGACCGTCACCGAGTGGGCCGCGCCGACCGTCACGGTGCGCGCGGCACCGACGGAGATGCTCTGGTTGGCCCCCACCGTGACCGTTTGATTCGCGCCAATGGTGGACGTTTGATTGGCCCCCACCGTCTCGATGTGGTTGTGGAGGACCACAGTCGTTCGGTCTTTCTGAGCATGCATGAAAAGGTTCTCTCGGCCTGCCGTGTTGTCTTGGGTAATCTCGTTGAACCCGGCATTGCCTGGAATGCTTTTCGTCTTCCACGTGCTTTTTGCAACTTCCGCGGGCAGAGGGTGTGGCTGCGGTTGCACCGTATTGTAAACGGCACCCATGATGAGCGGCCGGTCGATGTCATCATCGATGAACCCGACGATGACCTCCGATCCGACTTTGTGGGCTTGCCAGAAGCCCTCATCGGCATGCGCGACGGGCGTCATCATTCGGATCCAGCAAGAGCTCTTCTCGTCGAATTTTCCGTCGCGGTCCCAGAAGAATTGCACCTTCACGCGCCCGCGGTCGTCTACGAAGGGATCGCCATCTTTTGGGCCCACCACACGCGCGCTTTGAATGCGGCTGTGTGGTTTCGAGACGCGAGCGGGGCGAATCGGGAGCTCGGCCGGAATGGCCACGAACGACGTGAGTCCAAGCGACCCGCGAAATCCGCCGGCATCGTGAATTGCGCCTTGCACCGTGCCTTCCAATTCGATCCGGGTCAGCAGCAAAGCGCGATTGAATCCGTCATCGCGATGCCCGGTTAACGTAAAGGTGCTGCCTGCCGCGAATCGGACTGAGTACGCCCTTCCGAAGAGCATGGCCGCGTCCGAGCGCACTTCGTCGAGCCGTTGCTGGGCGAGTGGCACTCCAATACCGTCTTTGTCGATGAATCTGCCGGGGTAATCGCGCCATTCGCGCTTGTGTGAGTTGCCCGTGGTCTCTTTGCCCGGTGTTTCCGCACGTGCCACGAGGGATTTGCCGGGTTCGAGGAAGTTGTAATCGCGGTGCTCGAAGGCGCCAATGCGAATCCGTTGCGTGCGCTCAATGCTGCGTACGTGCTCCTCGCTGACCGCACCCTGCGTCTCGTTGAACGAGACCGAAAGATCGGGCTCGATTTCCTCGTACCCCTTTGGCTCATTCACGAACACGAGCGACGTCTTCTGTTCCTCGTGTTTGAAGAAGAAGTGCATGCCCTCTTCGCTGGCCAGGCGAGCGATGAACTCGAAGTCGCTTTCGTCGAATTGCGTGCAATACGTGCGCTTCTGCGGTACGGGCCGCACGTACCACAGGCACTCGATCTGTTCGGGCTTGCAAAGCTCCTCGATGATTTCGTGTACGGCCTTGTCCTGAAATATTCGGAATCCGCCACTGTAGCGAAGGTTCGCCATGCGCGGCTCGAGGGTGAATACGACTCGCGCCTGACTTTTTCCGATGAACGCGCCGTCAGGGCTCACATTCGTAACGATTCCGTTCACGCGACGAACGGGCTTTCCATCGCGTTCGATCACGAACGTCGCATCACGTCCGAGCGCTTCCTCGAGCTGCGGGACCGCCTCGGGATCGGTGCCTACCACGATGGTATAGCGAAACAGGGTGGAGAGGTCCTCGACTGCGCGAAACGAAGCGACCCGTAGAAGATTGGCGTCCAGGTCGGTGACGCCAAGCTGGAACGCAAGGTCTTCGTGGAAGGTGCCGAAAATGTTCGCGACGTTGCCAGTGTTGGCCATGGCGCAGCATCACCGGACCGCAGCCAAGGTGCAATAAATCAGCGAGAATCTTGCTCCGTCGTCGGCGAAACCGATAGCCTCGCGCGCGTGCGGTCGAAAATCCACGAGCCAGAGGAGGGGGCGTTGGCAGCATGCCGGGCATTCACAAGAAGCTCGAACAACTTGCAGACGATGTGACCTGGTTCGCATGTGCCAACGAGTTGCGTGTGCATGTCGTCTACGTCGAAACTGACACGGCCGAGCCCGTTCTAAGACAGGTCCTGCGCGGATCTCGGATCTCCCCGTGGTCATCACCCTATTTGACCTTCGTCGAACCCTTCGCGGAAGACGACCGCGGTTGGTCTCAGCGATGCCGCACGCTCGACGATGCGCGGGCGGCAATCGCCGAGGAGCTTTCGGCTCGCGGGCGAACGATCGCAGCCCCTGCGCCGGCGAATGCAGTCCATGTCGGAGACTTTGCCTTTCGCCTCCGGGACTTCGCCGCGGCGTCCGCGCAAGTCTGCGCACCGCCGGTCGTCGTGTTCGCGCCGCCGACCAGTGAGGCAACGGCGCGATGGTCGGGTGAGCTCGAACCACTGGTTCATTCCCCGGGGCTCGCGGCCATCCGCTGGGTCTTCATCGTCGATGAGGAAGCCAGTGTCGGGCGGCTGGTCGAGCAGCTTGGGGCCTCGGCGCTCGTGAGCGACTGCCGCGCCGACCCCGACGATACGCGCGGGATGCTCGAAGCGCTGCTGGCGAACGCCGGCGCGGCGGGGTCTTCTGCACCCCCGCACGCGCTCCTCGGGATGGCATGGCCACGGGCGGCCGCACCGCCTCGGCGGGCATCCTCGGGCGAGCCACTTCCGGTTCACTCGCCGACACCCGAAGATCATACGCGCCTCGCGAGTCGGGGTGAACTGATGCGGGCTGCTCTCGCACTCTCGACGCGCAATGGGCCCGAGGCCGTTTGGTACCTGCGCGCAGCGTCCGACCGTCTCCACGCTGCTGGCATCCTTCAAGAGGCGCTCCACGTGCGCTTGGCCATGGCGATGTCCATCGCAACGTTCGACCAGCCGGATCTCGCATGCCGAGAGCTGGATAGCGTGGCCACGGAGGCGACGCGGGTGGGCTGGCCGCTGGTTGCGGCGCACGCGGCAAGCGCGAAAGCATCGCTTCTCGCCGCGGAGCGGGATATGAACCCCGCCCTGGAGGCCTATGCCCATGCCATCCAGGCGGCGCGCGCTGCCGGCAACGAGGGGGTCTCATTGTTGATTGACCTGCTCCGAGCGGCCGGCCAGCTGTTCATCGCCGAGGGGCACGAAGAGCGCGGCATTGCCTGCCTGCGCGAGGCGCTTGCAGTGGCCCAGGCGAGTTTGCCCAGTATGCGGGCCGGTGCAGCGGAAGTTGCACAACGGCTCGCCGACATTTGCCAGCGCCGTGGCATGAGGGAAGCTGCCTGCTCATTTCAGGCCCAGGCCGAGCACCTCGAACGCGAATCGCTCGCTCCTCAGGATCCCGAGCCCGTTGCGGTCGTGCAGGGGAACGCCTGATGCTCGGCTCCAAGTTCATGGACATCGTGCTGGGGATCGACCGGCACATCGAGATTGTGCCGACACCGGCGGGCCCGGTGCCTACGCCCATGCCGAACGTGTTTTTCGGCGTGATCTTCGACCCAGCGCAGCTCGCGAGCCTGGCGCTTGCCGATTGTCCTGCGGTCGCAGTCGTGGCCATGGCGCTCGATCCGATCGGAGCGGTCGTGAACATCGCCGCCGATGCGATCGAGGGCACCGGCGGAGGGCTCGTCCTCATCAATGGCGTCCCCGCGACCAACACGATGACGACGGTCTCGAACCGCTACGGCATACCGCATATCGTGATTCCGCCGGGGACGATGTTCGTCGTCTCGGGCAAGCCGATGCACATCGGCGATGCGGTCTACAACCTCGGCTCGTCGAGTGTGTGGTTCAGTGGCCGCCGCGCCGTACGCACCCTGATCGATCCCGCGTTTACCTGCTCCGAGCCGGTGCGCCTGCCGACGGGGATCACGATGCCCGTGCCGCTCGGCGCGCCAGTGGTCATTGGTGGGTGGCCGATGCCGGACCTGCAGGCCATGGTGAGCCGCACGATCCGCAATGCAGTGACAGGGCGGATCAAAAAGGCGATTAGCAAGCCACTCGGCAAGCTTGTCGGTCGCATTCCAAACCAGCGATTGAGGCAGCTCCTTGCCACGTACAAGTGCTTCGTCACGGGCGACCCGGTGGACGTGGCGACCGGCCGCATGTTTACGTCGGCGACGGACTTCGACCTTCCGGGGCCGATGCCTCTCACCTTCGAACGGGAGTATTCGAGCGCGGTGAGTGACCGTGACGGAGTTCTCGGTCATGGCTGGTGCCACTCGCTCGACGAAGAGGCGTGGATCGAGCGCGGGCGCGTGGTGTACCGGGGCGGCGACGGTCGCGAGATCCAGTTCGACACCATTGACCTTCCTGGACGGCAGATTCGCGTCGGCGACTCGCTCTACGAGCCTGTGAACCGGCTCTGGCTCTCCTGCGTGCAGGATGGCTTCGACGTGACCACGGCCCAGGGCGAGGTGCACCAGCTTCGACCGGTGCAGGGCGACCGTTGGGCGGGCCGCTTTCGCCTTTCGCGCATCCTCTCGCGCGACGGTCACGCCATCGAGATCGATTACGATGAGCGGGCGTGTCTTGAATGGGTGCGCGACAGCGAAGGGCGTGTGCTCCGATTCGAGCACGACCAGCAGGGGCGCTTGGCGCAGGTGTGGTTGCCGCACCCGAGCGCACCGGGCTTCGTGCCGCACGTGCGCTACGAGTACTCACCCGACGGGAATCTCCTCGCGGTGCACGACGCACTGGGAAACACCGAGCGGTACGAGTACTCGGGCCACCTGATGGTGCGGCGGACGGATCGCACGGGGCTCTCGTTCTACTTCGGCTACGATGGACTCGACGCGAGTGCTTGCTGCGTGCGCACGTGGGGCGATGGCGGGATCTACGATCACGAGCTCGTGTACGACAAGGAGCGTCGGAAGACGGTCGTGACGAACTCGTTGGGCGCGATGACGCTCTACGAGATGAACGAAGCGTTGTTCGTGGTGAAGGTCACCGATGCGCAGGGCGGCGTCATGGAGCTCGCCTACGACGATCAGCTTCGGCAGGTGCGGGAGGTGGAGCCGAGCGGCGAAGTGACCGAGTGGGAATACGATGCACGGGGCAACTGCGTGCGGGTCGTCGAGCCCGGAGGGTTCGCCCGGCGGATGGCGTTCGACCAGCGAGATCAATGCATCTCGGTCGTCGACTCGCTCGGCGCGGAGCACGCGTTGGCGTACGACAATTACGGGCGCGTCGTGACATTGGTCGATCCGCTCGGGCAAGTGACGACGCTGGACTACGAGCGCGGGCGACTCTCCTACTTGCGAACGCCAGATGGCCGTGAGACGCGGTTGGCGTACGATTCCGAGCGACGCCTTGAAACTGTGACGTTGTCCAACGGGGCGACGATGACGCGGCAGTTCGATGCGCTCGGGCGACTGCTCGAAGCTCGTGATGCGCGTGGAGGTGTGCGGCGGTTCGCGTACACGGCTCTGGGAGACGTCACGGCGGTGATGGACCCACTTGGCCTCGTCAGCGAGTACCGCTACGACGGGGAGAGAAACCTCGTCGAAGCTCGCGATCCGAGCCGGCAGCTTCGCCTGACGTACTCGGGTTTCCATCGGGTTGCTGCACGCGAGGAGGCCGGGACGCGGGTGACGTTCGCGTACGACACCGAGCAGCGGCTGACCGCCATCGTGAACGAGGCCGGTGAGCGGCACGAGTTCGAGCTCGACGTCCTTGGCAATGTGCACAAGGAGACGGGATTCGACGGCAGCACGCGAACGTACCTACGGGACAAGAGTGGCCGTGTGACGGAGACGCTGCACCCGAGCGGGCGCTCGAGCAAGGGCGTGTACGATGTTGCGGGCCGGCTCGTCGAGGTGACGCACTCGGACGGGACATTCGCGAAGTTTCAGTACGATGGGTTCGGGCGGCTGGTGGAAGCGGTCAACGAGTCGAGCCACGTGAAGCTCGAACGGGATCGGCTTGGTCGCGTGGTTCGCGAGAGCCAGGACGGCGGGCAGACATGGGTGCGGTCCGCGTACGGATCTGCCGGCGACCGAACGCGGCTCGAGAGTGACCTTGGGGCGTACCAAGCGATCGAGCTCGATGCCCTCGGTGACGTGGTGGCGCTTGCTCACGGTTCGAGGCAGCCGGCTGCCGGGAGGCTTCGATTCCAGCGCGACGTCGCCGGGTTGGAGACCGCGCGCGAGCTGGCCGGTGGAATCCGAGTCGAGTGGGCTCTGGACGCGGAGGGCCGCCCCAGCGAACGCCGCACGACGCGGCACGCGCCTGGGGAAGATGCGGTCTCGTCGTCGCAGCGCGGTTCTTGGGCTCCACTGTGGAGGGCCGCGGGAGACGTCGAGTCGCTCGACGCGCGCAGTTACCTGTGGCGAGGCCGAGACCAACTCGACGCGGTCGTGAGTGCATCGACCGGGCCGACGTTCTATGACCACGATGCACGCGGACGATTGGTGCGCGAACGGCGGCCCGCCGAGCAGCGCGTCGTCGAGCGGGCCATGGACGTGGTCGGCAACGTCTATCGGAGCGCGGACGGGAGCGATCGGCGGTACGGCAAGGGTGGTCGCATCGAGCATGCCGACGGTATTCAGTACGAGCACGATGCGGACGGAAACCTGCTCAAGAGGCTCGAGGTCGACGGACAAGCGTGGCTCTATCGGTGGAACGGGCACGGTTTGCTCGCCGAGGTGGAGCGCCCGGACGGCACGCGCGTGCGCCTCGAGTATGACGCCTTGGGGCGGCGGACGAAGAAGGCCGTCGTCGCGGTGAGCGGTGGTGCAGCCGCGGCGAAGGAGACTCGTTTCGTGTGGGACGGCGACACGGTGCTCCACGAGCTCGACGCCAAGAAGCCCCCAACGACATGGTACTGGGAGCCGGGAACCTTCACACCGGTGATGAAAGAGCAGGCCTCGAAGCGCTGGTGCATCGCCAGCGACCACCTCGGCACGCCCATCGAGATGTACGACGAGCTTGGCGAGATCGCCTGGAAGATGCAGCTCGATACCGTGGGCGTGCCCAGCTTCGAGATCGGCAAGGCAGAGGATTGCCCTTGGCGGTGGCCGGGCCAGTACGACGACCCGGAACTGGAGCTCGCATACAACCGATGGCGCTACTTCAGCCGTCACATCGTCGGGTTCATCTCCGACGATCCACTCGGGATCCAGGGTGGAATGCGCCTTTGCGCGTACCCGGCAGATCCGAGCATGTGGATCGACCCATTGGGTCTGACGGAGTGGTTCATTCGCTACGTCAGCGAAGAGGAGGCCAAACAGTCTGCCAGCAACCTCAAGGGTGACGACAATCTTCACCCGCGCCCCCACGGCAACACGACAGGCCGCGGCCCGAAGTGGATCTCCGAAGAGCAAGGAGAACACCGGCTCGCCAGCCAGGGGCCCTGGCGCCTTCGTATCGCGGCAAAAGATGGAACCACCGCATGGTTGCGTAGCCTCGGTGTGAATTTTGATGACCTTGCGAATGAAAAGGCTGCGCCGAAGCGTGTTATCAACAAGTCCAACGAACGCGGATCACATGGCGTCGGTGTCGATCTCCTTGCTCAACTGAATGATAACATCACCAAAATTACGGCCACTGCCGTTGATAATGGCAAGAATAAGGGCAAGAACAAGAAAAAGGGTGGATGCTAGCAAGTGCGGCTGTTGGCGAGGTGCCTAAATGACCGGATCGAAATTTCTACTTCTCGATGTTCTCATTCGGCTCGCCAAACGAGAGGAAGTTCCGATCGAAGGTGCGGACCTTGAAGATATCGTGCGCGCGTGTTTTCTCTTCGTCGCGTCGCCCAGCGTCGAAACGTGTCCCCGTGCTGAGCGCATTGGCTATGAAGAATACGAAGGATACACGAACGAAGAGTCCGGCGTTAGCGAGACCCTGCGCGGCCTTTCGTTGCCAGGCTCGGAGCTGCTGCTGACGGATATGATCAGAGGTCTCATGCAGGAGAAGAGCATCCCCCCTGCGTTGAAGGATGCCTGCCCGGATCTTTCGTATGAGGACTACGTGGCGGGGCTATGGGCTATTATGTGTATCTTGCATGCTCTTGTGTGGTCGAGTTTCGACACGCCGAGCGAACAGCAATATTCGGAAGAGCGCACGCGTCGTTTCATTGCCAAGACGATCGAGCAGCTACGAGAGTTCCGGACGACAGGTGAGCTGTAAACCCTTTGGCTGAAGGGGGCCAGCGAGCCGACCCTGCGAATTAGAAAACCATCAAACCGCGCTAATGGATACTCGAGGTCGTCGTGATATTTCTCGAAAGCGCGGCACTTGCGTTTCGGTATCGTGACATTGGTAACAGAGCCTTCTTGCTCTCACTCTAGGAGTGATCAGGAAGACAGTCGAAGTCAACGAACCGATTTTGTGGGAACTGATTTTCGCGGAGTGCCTAGATGACTGGAACGAAATTTCTACTTCTCGATGTTCTCATTCGGCTCGCCAAACGAGAGGACATTTCGATCGAAGGCGCGGCACTCGAAGATATCGTGCGGGCCTGCTTTCTCTTTGTCGCGTCGCCCAGCGTTTTGACGTGCCCTCTCGCCGAGCGCATCGGCTACGAGGAATACGAGGATGATATCACGGGTGTTACAGCGACCCATCGTGGCCTCTCACTCCCGGGCCCGCAGATGTTGCTGAAGGAAATGATCGAGGGCCTGATGGCGGAGAAGAGCGTCCCCCCTGCCTTGAAGAATGCCTGGCCTGATCTCTCTCACGAGGACTACATGGCGGGCTTGTGGGCCATTCGGTGCATCTTGTACGCGCTTCAGTGGTCGACCTTCGACGCGGAGCATGAGCCGCAATACACTGAGGAGCGCACTCGTCGGTTCATTGCCAAGACCATCGAGCAGCTGCGGGAATTCCGAGCCACGGGGGAGGTGTAACGTCTGAGTCAGCACGAACCAGCTTGCCGATCTGCAAATCAGAAATCATCTAGCAACGCGGATCGATACTCGAGGTCGTCGATGGCAAGGATTTTCTGAAGTTAGTCTTCCGACCTTGGCAAGAAACGTTTCTCGAGGAGTGCTTATATGACTGGGACGAAATCTCTACTTCTCGATGCCCTCACTCGTCTCGCCAAACGAGAGGAGATTTCTGTCGAAGGAGCGGACCTCGACGATATCGTGCGCGCGTGTTTTCTCTTGGTCGCGTCGCCCAGTGTCGAAACGTGCCCCCTCGCCGAGCGCATCGGCCACGAGGAATACGATTACGAGAATTCGTCGGCGCCAGAGACTCTGTGCAGCCTTTCGCTACCAGGTCCGCAAGTTACGCTCAGGGAAATGGTCGAAGGTCTCATGGACGAGAAGAGCGTCCCCTCTGCCTTGAAGGATGCTCATCCGGATCTATTGCACGAGGACTACATGGCGGGGTTGTGGGCTATTCGGTGTATCTTGTACGCGTTTGAGTGGTCGACCTTCGACGTGATCCTCCCCCGCTGCAGTGGACACCGTCACTATGCGGACAGCTTGTTTGATTGCAACAAAATTAATTCAAACTCAATTGGGCTAACGTAACCAATCGACGAATGCCGTCTAACGGGGTTGTAGAAATTGTCGATGTAGTCGGCGATCGACGCGATCGCGCAAGCCCTCGTCACGTAGTTTTCATGATCGATCAACTCGCCCTTGATTGTGGCGAAGAAGCTCTCGGCGACGGCGTTGTCCCAGCAGTCGCCCTTGCGGCTCATACTCGCCACGAAGCCATGTCGTTCGAGTCCGGCACGGTAGTCGGCGCTCGCGTACGGGCTGCCGCGGTCCGAGTGATGAAGCAGCCCCGTTGGCGGTTTTCGGCTGTTCACGGCGCTGCGAAGGGCCTGCAACGCGAGCTCCCGGTCGTTGGTTTCGCTGGTCGCCCAGCCGACGACTCGTCGCGAATAGAGATCAAGGATCGCGGCGAGGTAAAGCCAGCCTTCAAGGGTCCAGACGTACGTCACGTCGGTCACCCATGCCGTATTCGGAAGATCGACGTCGAACCGTCGCTCGAGCAGATTCGCGGCAACGGGGTGCGCATGCTTCGAGTCCGTGGTGCGACGAAAGCGTCGTTTTCGTTTCGCGGCAATCCCGTGCTGGCGCATCAAGCGTTCGACGCGTTTCCGAGCCACGCGGATGCCCCGAGCCCGCAGTTCCCGATGCACACGCGGGCTTCCGTAGGTGCCACGACTGCGCTTGTGCGACGCTTCAATCTGCGTCGCGAGCTTCTCGTCACTCGTCCTGGCTTTCGACTTCGGCCGTGCTTTCCAGGCGTAGTAGCCGCTTCGCGAGACGCCGAGTACGAAGCAGAGAACCTGAATGGGCCAGAACGTCTTCTCCACGTCGATGAACGCGAACTTCACGTGTTCTCCTTCGCGAAGAATGTTGCTGCTTTTTTTAAGATCTCGCGCTCCATCTCGAGGCGTTTCACCTTTCGGCGAAGCTCCGCGAGTTCCTCACGCTCCGGCGTCGTCAGCTCGTTCGATGTGGCACTCTTCGGCGCTTGCGCGTCGGCGCGCTTGACCCAAGCTCGCAGCGCCGTTTCCGTTAGATCGAGGTCGTTCGCGACCTGCGCGATGGTTCGATCTCCGCTCTTGCAAAGCCGAACTGCATCTGCCTTGAACTCGGGCGTAAACACCCGTCGTTTCCGTTTCGCCATGGGACACTCCTCGCGTTACTTCGAGTTAACGGGACTGTCCACTGAAACGGGGGACCTCCAACGCGCACGAAAAAGGCCAGTATTCCGAAGAGCGTACGCGTCGGTATCTAGCCAAAACCATCTTGCAGCTGAACTTGTTCCGGACGACGGGGGAGGTGTAAACCGCGCAGCCTCTCGCAGTTCGGTCCGTATTCATGTTGCCGTTCGCGCAGCGTGCATGTTCATGAAAGCGCTGCAGACATTCGCGACGTCCTCAGATTTGGCCATGAGGCGGCATCAGCGGGCCTAAAAAAGCCAGGGCGGCTCTTGCTAGAGTGCGGGCGACCCCGGTACCGTCGTGCGTGTGCGGTGGGGCATCGACCAGTGGTTGATCGCGGACACATTCGGCCGGGAATGGCGATTCTGGATCGCCCGGCCCGATGACCGCGAGACAGCGACGCGCATCTCGCGCTGGGATTTGCCTGGCGAGCCGCTGTTTCACCTCATTCCGCAGGCCTTCTCGGATTGGGGCGCCCGCGATGACGAAACGGCGGCCGACCTGCTCGCGATCTACGATGCGCTCACGGGCTCGCGCCTATGCGAGGAGCTGCCGCGACCGACGCAGGACCGCCGTCGCCGCCTCCGCCACTTCGCCCCCGAGCTGAGCCGCGTGCTCTACGGTGCGCTGGAAGCGGGGGTTCTCAGGTTCGAGCGCCACGAGGTGGCGTGGCCGTTTCCCGAGAAGGAGGAGAAGCCCGAGGATCGGCGCCCAGGGAAGGGGGGCGACGAGGCGGACTGGGTCGAGATCGTGGCCGTCGATGCGGAGGGTCAGCCCGTGTCGGGTGTGCGCTATCGGGTCACTCTCTCGAATGGGGCCGTGCGGGAGGGGATGGTCAACGAGAACGGGAAAGTGCGGCTCACCGACGTGCCGCCCGGGTCGTGTGAGATCGAGTTTCCGGAGTTGGATGCGAAATCGTGGTCGAAATAGTCAATCGGGGAGCGCACTGAGCGCAAGGTACATGTCGCGGTGCACCGCGGGGTGGTAATGCGCGAGCGCGGTGAGCGGATAATCAAGGGGCACGCCGAGCTGGTAGGCGGTCCATACCGCGACATCGCGGACTTCGGTATCGACCCATGGGCAAAAGTGACTTTGGCAGATGCTGAAATGCGTCGCGTTGCTGAGCCACGGTAACAACGCCTTTGCCATGCGCTTGTCGTTCAACAAAATGAGGTGTTTGGAAACACGCATCACATCGTCATCGTGGACTCGCGTTCTACTTACGTAATCTTCGAATGGCTGCGGCGCGGCTACGATGCGAGCAGCGAATCTGTTGCGTTCTTCTTCCCCGCCGAACGCGATGGCGGCAAGCTCACCATCTTCGCGTACCCAGTGACCGTCCTTGCCATCCTTTGCTACGAGTTGGCGTACGGCGTCGAGTCGGGTCGGGTCGGGGCGCTTCATTAGGATTTCGTAGAGCAAACTGCGCATTCCTTGAATGCGTGGAAATGCGGCGATGATCGCATCCGCTGATGGAACATTCCGGTGCTCGCGAAGGCAGTTGACGGCGACCATCTCAACGTTCCACTCGATGTCAGCCGCCATCTTCAGGAGCACCTCGTTGCTCTCGATCGTATCGACTTCGCACAAGAAGCCGGCTGCACTCTTTCGGGCGTCAACGGGCATAGTCTTACGTGCCGCGTCGAGCGCTTGCGGAAGGTCGGCTGGCGCGTGCTTCGCGTTCTTCCGGAAGGACTGATCGTTCGCTCGGGCCGCCCGAACAAAATCGTCCGCCGTAAATGTTGGGGGGCTTGGTACCGGTGCTGCGGATGAAGGCGCCGTTACGGGGACCGATGAGTGTACGGCCGAGGGTACGCCAGGCGCCGTGGTCTTTTCATCGCGGGAGCAAGAAAAGCTGCTCAGGCAAATGAGAATGACGGTCAACGTGTCGAAGCGTTGCCACATCATGGGAGCAGGGGGGCGAAGGTCCCTGCGTCGGCCGCAGCCCGTAACATGCTTATCTCAGGGGTCTGCTTCATGACGTGGCGAATTTTGCTCATGAGGAGTTGGCCGGGCGAGATCATCTTCGAGTTAAATTGCCCGTAGCCAACTTGTCGACTCGCGCTGGAACGCTTTTGTCGCATAAAGGGAGGGACTTCCAGCGACTCCCATGAGGCATTGGTGTGCATCAGGCTGCGGTCCGCCCAGATATCCTCCTGCGCGAATGGAACATCGAGACCATTGTAATGCTCGAGGGTCAACACATGAGCAATCTCGTGAGCGGCCACATGCGCGAACGAGGTAAGGGTTACCCAATCCTTATCGTCTTCCTGCAGGGATGCGACGAGTCCCACTTGGCCGCCCGGGAATGGAAGCGGAGTACGGCCGGGATCGGGCGCGATGCGTCTCGCTTTCTCGCGGCTTTGTCCGAAACCACCGACATTCAATCCCCCACCGGCGCCCACCGATGCGATGATATTTACCAGATACACATTCAGCGCATCGGAAACCGGGTGTTGGCTCATCACGGTTTGCGTCTCCACGTCGTCGCCTGGGGAAAGCCCCTCGGTCGTGAGCCTGCCCCTTCGCGCGCAATGGTGAACCGCCTCGTGCTTCAGTTCTTTCGCGAGCTTGAACTGGATGCCGGCTTGCGCATAGATCTGATTTACCAGCGCGAAGCCTCGTTGGACCCGCTGGAATGAAAGCGAAGGTCCAGCCGGCCAGTCGTTCCTGGGGTTATCGTCAAACATATCGACGACGTGCACTTGCACGTCGATCGACATGAGCTTGTACACCCGCACCGCCAACTCCGCGATGACGGGGCCATCTTTCGTACCGAAGTGCAACCGGACGACCGTTTCCGCCGCGTCGCCACCGTGCGAGACACCGTGAATGTACACACAATCGCCATGCTGCGTGCCATTGTCATCGGGCGAAAGGGGCGTGCCCTCCTCGGGGAACTCGATCTTGGCCACCGCAGGATTGACCGCCACCGGGAAAATCTGGGCTCCCTTCGACAACCGGTCGCGCACCACGCGTACGCGGATCGTGCGGCCGGCGATGACTCCGACTGTGGGCCCGTGCGCGGGCCCATTCTTGGTTACCGTGAATCCATGGTCGTCGATGTCCGGTGCGCTAGCGTCCGCGAAGCCGCTCACGGCGCGCGCGAAACGCACCGGTACGACACGGTGAGGGAGGGGATTCGCGAGTCCTTGCGGACCGAGTGGCGCGAGCCGAAAGTCAGCCATGGGACTTCTTCCCCTTTCCCTTGAAGGCTTCGTCGATGGCGCTCAGCGTCTCGTTCGATAGAACCCCGGTCATCGGAAGATCGTGATCCGTCTGAAAATTCAGAATCGCTTGCTGCGTCCGTGCGCCGTCCATGCCATCGGCGGGCTCCGCGTCGCCGATGGGTACGAGTTGATAACCGGTCATGTACCCAAGCGCATCGAGCCTCTTCTGCACGCCGGCGAGCGTCTTGATGGCCGCAAGCTCGGGATGCAAATGCACTTCGTAGCGCGTTCCCAATATCTCGATCACCGGCGTGCCCACCCAGAACGCCGCCAGGAGCACGGGGACCTGGCCCGTGGCATCGGTCTTCCCTTGCGCGAGCGGCGGGTCGCCTTCGAGTCCTACGGTGTAGTCGGCATTCGCAATGCCCAAGTTTGGGCCTGTCCCCGGTGCGATTTGAAAGCGCACTGGAATCGTCGTGGGGAGCCTCACCGTGTTGAAGCTCGTTGAGCCGGGCATCGTCCGCATGACTACGATTTCCATCGAACCTTACCCCTCGTACGCACTCTTCAATTTGTTCCGCGTCGTATCGTCCACGACACCCGATTCGTCCAGCCCTTGATCGCGTTGAAAATCACGCAAGGCCATTGCCAATTGGTCGTTGTCCTCTTTGCCTGCCGGAAGGCCTGCGAGATATCCCAAATTGGAAAGGCGGCCCTGCACGCCGGAAGTCTCTTCGAGCGGATCGAGATGACCGACCCGGAGAGGCAAGCGAATCACTTCCGTGTCGCTGAGGAAGACCTTCAGCTCCGCAGTCGTCGCATCCACGGGGATGTCTTCGTCGAGCATGCCGTTGCCGTCGGTTTTCTTGGATGACGTTACGCCTGCCACGACCAGCTCGTACTTCGTGTTCGTCAGGACCTTGCCCTCGGGATCCAGCAGCCGGATCCGAAGCTTCACGCGTGGCCGTTTGATCGTGAAGGTGTGCGAAGCGCCCGTGCTTACGCTGACGCGTTTCGGCGTGCGCTCTGGGATGGTGACTTCGTCGCCCTCGAGCAGCGTATTGGGATTCAGGCGCTTGCGCCGAAAGTCCTCGCTCTGCGCGTCCCAGATGCGTTGCCAATCCGCGAACCCGTACTTCCACGCGATGCTTGCGATGCATTCACCTTGTCGAACCGTATGCACGGCCATCGTTGCTCATCCTCAGCGAGGAGGATACGTGAGCATGAGGGGGGAGTCGACGAACGCTCTCGTGCGCGTTAGGCGCTGCATCGATGGGCCGGACGCATCGGGGGCACCTCTTCGCTTCAGCTCGCTCATGAGCGTCCGTCGGCCGCGAATCGTGTGACGTTTTCGCGCAACTTGTGAAGACTACCGGTCGAAGTACGAGTATCCCGACTGGCGACACATGAACCAACCGGCCAGGTCGTGCGCTGCACACCCTGGCCCTTCACGAGGAGCCTGGTGCGGCGACGCCCGGAGTTCGACAACGATGGCAAAGACGACTTCTTCGAGGGCGGGGTGGTGGCAGCTAGGTAGCCTGGTGGCCGCCGTCGCAGGTGCGGCGGTGCTCGTGCCCGCGTGCGGGAGTGACTCTTCGAGCAACAACGACTCGCAGCGCGACGCGGGAGGCGACGGAGGACTTCTGCCGGGGCCTTCTCCGTACATGACGATCAGCGTCGATCCGCCAACTGTACCCGCGGACGCAACGTCCGTGGCGACGGTCACCGTTAAGCTGAGGAATCCCGAGACGGGGCAACCGTGGAGTGGTCAACAAGTCCTGCTCAAGTCGAGTGGGAAGGGAGATCGATTCTCGTTCGTGAAGAGCACGACCAACGACGATGGCGTTCTCACCGCGACGATGACGTCGACTGCGGCCGAGAGCAAAACGGTAACCGCAGAAGTGGGTGGGTATTACAATTCAGCAACCGTTGAATTTACAGCTTGCAAGTCAGCGTCATTTGTCCCAGTTCCGCCGACCGCGCTCGAACTAAGTCCGGCCGGTACCATTGCTGCCGATTTTAATCTAGATGGTATGTCGGACATCGCTTTTGTGTCCGGCAAAAGTATTGGCGTTGCGCTCGGGAACAGCGATGGTCGATTTAGAAATGTCGTTGGATATGTCGCCGGAGTGAATCTGTTTGGAATCGCGTTGGGCGATTTCAATAAAGATGGCAAACCGGATGTTGCGGTTAGTACGTTCGACGCCGCTGGCGGCAATACGGTGTTGAGTGTTCTGTTGGGGAAAGGTGACGGGAAGTTTGACCGACTCGTCGACTACGCGGTCGGCCCCAATGTGAGGCTTCTCGACACGGCAGACTATAACAACGACGGCAACCTGGACCTTGTTGCGATTACCAACAACGCCACAGTAAACGTGTTCCTTGGAAACGGTAACGGAACGTTGCAGTCGGGTATCGACGCCCCGGGAGGCACGACCCCCGTTGCCGTGATGTCGGGCGACTTCAATACCGACAAGAAGCTGGATCTCGCCGTCATCGCGGAGAATGGCGTACGTATTCTATTGGGAAGCGGCGACGGGAAGTTTCAGGCGGCTTCCACTTATGCAGCGGACGGCTTCAACAACAACGGAGTCGTAGCGGACTTCAATGGCGATCACCGGTTGGATCTAGCCGTTGCCGACCAAGGTGGCTCGAAGGTAAGCGTCCTGCTGGGAAATGGAAACGGCACTTTCGGAACTGCCGTTCCGTATCCCGTTGGGGGGATCCCCTTCGTCGTGACAGCGGATCTCGATGGCGACGGTAAGCTTGATCTGCTGACGTCGAACAGCGAACAATCCGACATCAGTTTGCTGTCCGGAAAGGGCGACGGCACATTCCAGGCCGCTACGAAGTATCTGGGCATGGACATTCCCAGCCCTGGTCGCCCGCTCGCGGCAGACTTCAACGGAGACGGCAAAATGGATTTGGCCGTCCCGAACGCCAACAATGTCTATCTTGTTCTCAGAACGGCCTGCACGCGTTAGCGGATAGTGCGAGCGGTGTTGATGCCGCTCGCACGATTCGTGTGGAACGCGGTCAGTTATTCCTTCGCGCCGGTCGCGATCCAGTCCTCAATCAGTTTGATCTGTGTAGCATTCAGCGGGTTAGGCGTGCCACCCTGAGGCGTGAGCGGCATTCGGGCGCCGCACTTCGGAGCGTCGGACGACACTTTGCTGTGCAGAAGGCTCTTGGCTACGTTGTTTGGTTCGACGAGCTTCCAGGTGGTGCCAGCGTCCGTCACGGGGTCCGGCTTGCACGGCCCGCCAGGCGCCTCTTTGTTGATCAAGTTCTGATACGCGATGTCTTTCCCCTTCAGGACCAGACCGCCGCTCGGGTTCCGCGCGCCGCCATCGGGAAACGTGGTGGAGTGGCAGCCGATGCATCGCTGCGAAATAACCTGATCATAAACGTCGCTAAACGTCACGTCGTCGCCCGGGCCCGAATCCTGTTGCGGGCTGGAGTCCTTGCCGGCGTCGCCCCCGGTGTTGTTGTTGTCGTCGTCGCTGCTGCAGGCGGCGAGGGATGTGCCCATTCCGGCGATGGCCGTGATGAGGGCGATGAGAAGCAAGCGCGTTTTCATAGCGGCTCCCTAGTTAGGCTGAGGTGGGTTCCAATGTCGGGAATATCTGCCCGAGGGCACAGTGCGATGAAAGACGCCGGAGCATGCACAAAAAAATGCGAGGGAGTGATCTTGTATTCTTTTCATAAGATTACACCCGCGCGCGCAAATGCGCGCGCATGCTAGTCGGCGTCTTCGAGGAGACGGATGACGGATTGTCGTTCCTTCTGAAGCCAGTCATCGAGCTCGAAGAGATGGACGTATGCACCATCGTTGCCGAGGCCGACACCCGCAGAAATGACGCCTTTTTCGACGACGAATGCGCCGTGGCGTTCCTTTTCCCTGGTCACGTAAAATCCATGGATCGCTAGGTCACCACCACGTGCGTCGACGTTGCGGAAGGCGAGGTGGTCGGGGGTGACGGAAAACTGGGACGATCCCTGAAGGTGCGGCATATGGGTGAGGCCGGCGAACAACTTCGGTAAGGAGTCGCGCAGAAGGATGGCCAGCAGGGGGCTCGCATCTCGCGCATTCAAGGAGAATTGGCCCTCGAAGCCCGGTTTCGGCCCCAGACGAACGAGTGCCTCCTGAAAGAGGGCGTCGCCCGACCAGTGTGACGTCTCTGTCGTGGCGTGCGTGACTTCGATGTTGCGCATATGGATGCGTGTCCCCGTCATGTCGACGAGGCGCTCTGGGACATAGCGTTGGAGCTGCGTCACGATGTCGTAGTCACCGGTCAGTCGGGTTTCATGAAAGCGAATGCCCGCGCGCGACAGTTTCACGTGGATTTGTCCCTCCGCCCCACGGCTCTCTGCGTGCGTGGCAGGCGGCAGCATCGTGATGTCGGCGTCGAGCCGCGCGCGCCCCGATTCGATGGCGAGCATATTTCCGGTCGGAAGGACGGCGTTGAACGTGCGCAGGTCGGGGATTTCGGCGCCGTCCACCTGTAGGCGCGTTTCCGCCGCGCCAAGGGATGGCGCGTTCCAATCAAGATTGGCGAGTCGCGCATGAACGGTGACCCGATTGGCGCGAAAGTCCGAATGATTGCGGCGAAGGCCGCCTTCGACGTCGGACACTGCGGCGTGGACGCCATCCACCGTCATCGTGTTTTGCACAAAGCTCCAATTCGAGAGGTCGGCCGTCGCAGCGACATTGCCGCGAACGTGAAACGCCTTGTCATCGAGTCGTGCCTGCGACACCGACGCGCCGGTCACGTCGACCTCGGCGCGGGCCTTCGCCAGCCGGCGCCCGCCCAGCGAGAATGCGGGCACCTTCACCCGGGCGTGCACGCGGCCGTTCATCTCGAGGTCGCGGTAGGACGCTGCCAAGCGCGGCGCATCCAATTCGACCGAGCCATGGGCCACGCCGCGTTCGATTCCCGCGTCCGTCGTCAGGACCGGCGAACCGCGAAGACGCAAGTTGGGCGCGTAGAGATCGATATCCGCCGTACGCACCTTCGCGTGCCATTTGGCCTTCGTATCGGCCAGCCAGCCTTCGGCGTGCACATTCGCTTGGACGCGGCCTCCACGAATTACGAATTGCGATGGCTCCGGAAGATAGGCCGACAGTGCGCGCACGTCCGGCAGCGCGATGTCCGGTGCGACCACCACCACGTGGGTATCGGTCAATGGGTGCGTCAAATCGAGCTCGCCCGAGTCGGCCGTCACCACCAGCTTTTTCGCGTGGGCGAACCCTGGTTTGGCCCGCGACGAAACGTGTTTCCCTCGCGTCACGTCGAGCCGGGGCGCCTCGATGCGCACGTGCAATCGGTCGCGGACTTCACCGGTCAGCGTGAGGTCTCCGCTGAAATGATGATTCTCCTTCGTCACCACCGCGGGCTGCGTGTGTGCGTCGATGCGGCTTCCCTCCTTCACGATACCGCGTTGCACATGCAATGTGAATGCATTGAGCTCGCCCGCGCCATGCAGCGTCACCCCGTCGAGCGAGCCCAAAGGTAGTCGCGAAAGATCCGGACATTGCCCGTGGGCGTCGACATCGGTGTCGATGGCATGGACGACATCGTCCCCGCTCGCCGTGCGCGGGTCGAAGCGTGCGACCCTGACCGTGGCGGTGCTTCCGTCGAGCCCCTCCAAGATGGAAATGGTCCGACCGCGCATCGCCTTGCCCTCGTGAACGGCGACGTGCACCGGTCCGATGTCGACCGAGCGAACCGGAATCAAATGAAAGCGTCCCGTGATGCGCGAGAGCCCTTCGAATCGATGGCTGTCGATCCAGATCTCGCGCACGTCTTCGGCCACCACGTCCTCCAAGTGCGGCTGCCACAGGTGGTAGTGCTCGTCGTGCCAGACATCGGGCGTCTCCACCTTGGGTGGCCGCACCGAATAGGAGAGAAAGCCCGGAATGGGCGGCAAGTCGGCGACCTCCTCGGGCGACCTCGGCGCCGCGTCGAGGCGCTGCCGCAGGCGAAATGAAATGCCTCGACCGTGCGCGTACGAGACGTCGAAGTGCTGCTTCGTCAGGCCCCAGAACGAGATCCCGAACGCGACGCGATCGAGGCGCAATATCCATTCGACATTGCTGTCCTTGCCGCGAATCGAAAGATCGCGCGCGTGAATGTGCCCGGGCCAGAACGACCACCCGCGGCGATAGTGAATGTCGATGCTCTCCGGATCCTGATTGACGACCTTGTCGAACAGCGACGTCGACAGGAATGCGTTCATGGCGATGACATAGAAACCCCACGCCGACGCGGCGAGGATGATCGCGGTTCGGAGAAGACGCCGCCAAAGGGCCGGGCGCGCCTTCTTGTCGTTCGCTGCATCACGTCGTTTCACACCCCGCGGTATGCATTTCCTGGCCCAGCGCACACGCGCGGGGAAAAGGCCCTTGGAATCCGGATCACGGCACGCGTGGGGCCAAAATGCCGGGTTCAACACGATTGCCACACGCGGCGTTTGCTCGGCTCATCATTTCCCGCAGCGTGCGAATTGGCCGGGCGCTTGCGATGGTGCCCGCCTCGATGCGTCTGCGTTACGCCATCGCCATGCTGCTCCTGCTCGTCGCCGCGCTGAGCGTGCGGCGTGCGTCCGCGCAGCAGGAAGAGGAGCCTGGGGCCGTCAAGGAGCCCAAAACGGACTTCAATGCGGCGCCCATCGTCGGCGGAAGCAGCGACATTGGCATCGTCGGCGGTGCGCTCGCCGCCGTGACCCGGCTGGCTCCCCAGCGTGCACCCTACCTATGGCGCCTCGAGGCCAATGTGCTGGCGACCTTCAAAGTCGACCCGCGCGAGTCCACGGTGCAGTTGCCGTATCAAGACTATTACCTGATGTTGACCCTGCCTCATCTCGTCGGCAACACGCTGCGCCTCGAGATTCGTCCGTCGTTCACCCGTGAGATGGTGCAGCGCTATTATGGAATCGGCAACGCCTCGCCGGCCACCACGCCGGGTGGCCCCGAGGATTCGGGCTCCGAGTATTACCAATATGGTCGCATGCACCCCACCTTGCTCGTGCGCGCGAAGTTGCGACTCGGCGGGGCATTCTTCCTTCTGCTTGGGAACTCGTTTACGTACAACCAATTGGACGTATCCTCCGACTCCAAGCTTGCCGCGGACATGGCACGCGGCACGGCCGATGTGCGTCAGATCCTCGGCGACACCCGCGCGCATGCGGTGGACCTGTTCGAGTACGGCGTATTCCTCGATACGCGCGACAACGAGATCCACACCACGCGGGGCATGTTTCATCAAATCAAACTGCGACTCAGCCCCGGTGGAATCGATTCGATGCCCTATCGCTATGCCCAGGTCAACGTCACGGCCCGCGGCTATTTGCCCATCGGTTCGCGCATCGTCGTGGCCGGGAGGCTCGTGGGCGACGTGCAATTCGGCGATGTGCCCTTTTACGAACTGACGCGGTACGAAGACACGTTCGCCATTGGCGGCTCGAACGGGGTGCGCGGTGTGCCGGGCCAGCGTTATTATGGAAAGGTCAAAGCCTTCGGCAATCTCGAGGTCCGCGCGTCGCTTTTCGACTTTCGGCTGTTCAAAAAGCGATTTTCATTCGGGGTGGCCGCCTTTTTCGATGCGGGGCGCGTCTGGACCGAATTGGGCCGATCGCACCCCGATCTCGATGGCACCGGTCCAGGGATCAAATATGGAACCGGCGGTGGTCTGCGTCTTCGACAGGGCAAGACCTTCGTGCTGCGTGCCGACGTCGCGTGGTCGCCCGACGCGACGCCGGTGGGCGGCTACTTCACGATGGGCGAGATGTTCTGACGCACGAGTCGTTAGAGCAGCCCGGGGAGCACCCACGTTCGCACGATGGTATCGCCCACCTCGAGACGATCGGCCGCGTCCATGCCGAAGATCACCTCGGCAAAGACGGTGTAGCGCCCATCGAGGCCGACGTTCCAGCCGTGGTTGATGAAGAACTGCGAGGAGGCCGTGTCCTTGCCTTGCGTGGCCATGCCCACGGTGCCCCGGCGGTGCGGAACGCGCGAGATTTCCTCGCGCACCAGGTCCTCCGAGCCGCCGAAGCCGTCGCCCCGGGGATCGCCTCCCTGGGCGACGAAGTTCGGCACCACGCGGTGGTACGACAGGCCATCGTAGAAGCCCGAGCGCGCCAGCCGCACGAAGTTCGTCGCGCTGAGCGGTGCCTCGCGCAGCATGCGCATCACGATGGGGCCGCGCGTCGTCTCCATGTACACGAACGACGAGACGGCCCGCTCCATTTCCCACGTCGACGGCGTCGGCGTGCGCACGATGCTGGCCTTGCGCACGCGGTCGCTCGCATCCACGCCGGTGATCGCCTTGTACGCGTCGGCCGCCGTTTGCGAGACGAGTTGCTCGTCGTCGAGCAGCCCGCGCTCGAACAGAGGAACGTCGGACGTGTCGCCAATCTTTCCCAGTGCGTAGAGCACGGCCATGCGCCCATTGAGGTTGGCGCCGCCGGGAAATGCACCGTAGAGCGCGCGGAAATCGTTGGCGAAGTCCGTCCAATTCAGCGCCACGACGGCGTCGGCCACCGCGGAAATCGTTTCGAAATCGGGGTTCTTCAGCACCCCGCGCAACCGGTCCTTCATTTCGGGCGTCGAGCGCGATGGATCCAAGGTCGCGATGGCCTCGATGGCCGCGTACGCGAAGCGCTTGTCCGACTCGCCCGCGATGCGAACCAGCTGCGCGACGTCGTCGTCCGTGCCCAACGTGGCCAGCGCCGGAATGGCGGCAAGGCGCACGGGCCACGCATCGGAGAGCCCCGATGCGACGCGGCTGCGCGCGCCCGGCGGATCCAGCGCCACCAAGGTCGTAAGCACCGTGCTGCGCACCCAATCGGAGTGCGAGGCATCGTACAGCGCGGTCAACGCCGGCAGGAGCGCCGCGGCCGCCGGCCCCAAGGTCGCGATGGCCGTCGCCGATGCCACGATGACCTCGGGCGAAGGATCGCGAAGCGCGGCGCCGAGCGCATCCAGCACGGCGGGAGTGGCCCCCGCGCGGGCGATCCAGCGGCAATCATCGCTCCGCACGTGCGCGTCTTCGTCGTGCGCGATGCCTCGCGCCAGCGCATCGAGGGCAGCCTGCGACCCAACGACCGAGAGCACGCGCGCCAGGAACGCGCGGGCGCTCGCCGACGGGGAGCCGGAAAACGCTGACAGCACGTCCGACTCCGGCAGCGGGACCCTCTGCCCCGCGAGCCCGGACAGCGCATACGCCGACGCGGTGGCCCGCGCGAACGGGTGGGTCCCCGCAAAATGGATCAACCGCGCGACGACGGCGTCGTTCGTACCGAAGGCCACGCCGGAGCGCACGAGCACGCCCAGCGCCTCGGCTGCGGCGGCCTGAACGTCGGCCTCCTCGGCGCGGGTCAGCGCGGCGGTCAGCGTCGGCAGCGATGCCGATGTGCCCTTTCGGCCCAGCGCCAAGAGCATCTGCGCCTTCGCCCTGCCGTCGTACTCGTTGGCCAGGTGGTCGACCAGCGCCGCCTCCACCCCCGCGCCACCGAGCAGCCCCAGCGCCGTCCCCGCGGCCGCCCGCACGCGCGCATCGCCTGCGTCGAGCCGTGCCAGCACGGCCGGCGTGTAAGCGGCGTCGCCGATGCGCCCCGCGGCAAGGGCTGCCGCTTCCGCCACCGAGGCCGTTGTACTCTGCAGGTAACTGCGGAGCTCCGGGTTGTCGAGGAGACGGTGGTCCTCGATTTCGCGCACGCGCTGGATCGCGGCCCGTGCATCGCCGAACACCAGAGGGCTTGTCGCGATGCCTTGCGGCGAGGCGGATTGGGACGCGTCGTCCGGTGCACCACAGGCCGCGAGTGCCATGCAGGCGGCAAGACCAGGAAGTGCGGGCACGAACGAGAAACGGGATCGAAGCATGAAGGCAATCTCCTAGTAAGCTCTGCCGGGTATCTGCTTATGGATCGTGAAGATGGCGAAGACAAGGCAGACCTGAGGCGGTCTACTGCTTGACCCCCGAGGTCCACCGACCAAAGTTCCTTCGCGATGACCGTACGTGCGTCGGGGCCAAAGCTCGAGCTCGATGATGGTGTGCCGCGGTCGTTGCTGTCGTTCGACGATGGCCGAGCGACATTTCTGACGAACGGGGCCGGCTTCGGACACGTCGTTCAGTTTTACGACGAGGATGAATTCCTCAACGACACCATGATCCAGTTTTTGGGTGGTGGTCTTTCCGAAGGGGACTCGCTCATCGTCGTGGCGGTTCCGCGCCACCGTGACGCCTTCCAGCGGAGCCTCTCGGCCCGCGGATTCGACGTGAAGAACCTTTGCGACAGCGGGCAGATGACGCTGCTCGATGCGCACGAGGTTCTCTCGCAGTTCATGGTCGGGTCGACGCTCGATCGGGCGCGTTTCGAAAAGATGGCGACCCGCCTCCTCGAAACGACGCTCACCGAACGCAAGGGCGCGAAGCTGCGCATCTTCGGCGAGATGGTCGACCTGTTGTGCCAAGCGGGAAATCCCGATGCGGCCGTGCGGCTCGAAGAGCTGTGGAACGACCTGGCCGGGGTGTATTCGTTCTCGCTGCTCTGTGGCTACTCCATGTCGAGCTTTCAGAAGGTCGCGGATGCCAGAGCCTTCGAGAACGTGTGCAGCCGCCACTCGCACGTGTTTCCGACCGAGGGCTATTCGGGGCTCGACGGTGCCGAGGCACGTTTGCGCGAGATCGGCACGCTGCAGCAACGGGCGCGTGCCCTCGAAAGCGAGATCGAGCGGCGGAAAGAGCTGGAAAAGCGGCTGCGCGAGGCGCTCGAACGCGAGGTGTCGCAGAGCCGCATGAAGGACGAGTTCCTCGCCACGGTCTCGCACGAGCTGCGCACGCCGCTCAATGCCATCTTGGGCTGGGCGTCCATGCTGCGGGTGGATCCGAGCCTCGACATGGACAAGGCCCTCGAGACCATCGAGCGCAATGCGCGCTCGCAAGGTCGCCTCATCGAGGACGTCCTGGACATGTCGCGCATCATCACCGGGAAGCTGAAGATCGAGCGCCACCCGATCGATCTCGCGAACGTGATCCGCTCGGCCTTGGAGGTGGTGGCGCCGACGGCGCAGGCCAAGGACGTCCGCGTCGAGGCACGCATTGCCGTCGACCCGTGTCCGTTTTACGGGGATGCCGATCGACTCCAGCAGATCTTCTGGAATCTGCTTTCCAACGCCTTGAAGTTCACGCCCAAGGGTGGCCGCATCGAGGTGCGCCTCGAGCAGGTGGGGCCGTCGTTCGAGGTGCAGGTCATCGACTCCGGGCGTGGAATCGCGCCGGAGTTTCTCCCGCATATTTTCGAGCGGTTCCGTCAGGCGGACACGTCGACGACCCGGGCCGAGCGCGGCCTCGGTTTGGGCCTCGCCATCGTTCGCTACCTCGTGGAGCTGCACGGCGGCACGATTCGCGCGCACAGTGAGGGCGAGGGCACGGGCACGCGCTTCGTGTTGAACCTGCCGGTGCCCGCGGTGCGTGACGCGGGTGCGACGGCATCGGTGGCCGCTTTCGACGGAGTGCCGCCACGCTCGACCCCCGCGGGCGCAGGCACGAAGAAGGTGCTCGAGGGGCTCCGCGTCGTGGCGTGCGAGGACGACCAGGACGCGCGCGATCTGCTCTTTCACGTGCTGAACGCGGCCGGGGCGATGGTGCGCGTGGCAGGCTCGGCCCGCGAGGCGCTGGAGCACGTGCAAGAGTTCCGCCCCGACGTGGTGGTGAGCGATATCGGACTACCCGAGGTCGACGGATATGCGTTCATGCGCCAACTGCGCGCGATGCCCGACGCCAAGGGCGGGCGCACCCCGGCCATCGCGTTGACGGCGTATGCCCGCGGGCAGGATGCGCGCAAAGCCTTCTTTGCTGGCTATCAATTGCACCTGGCCAAGCCGGTGGAGCCGGGCGAGCTGGTGGTGATGGTGGCCAACCTGGCCGGCCGCCTCACGGACTCGTAGCGGGCCGCTTTCTCGTTCCGAACAACGCGGCGGCGCCGAAGATGACCAGCGCGGCGAGACCCAGCGCTCCGCCGGCGAGAGAAACACTGCTCCAGCCTCCGTGCGTCCAGGCGTACGAGCCAAGCAACGAGCCCGCCGCGCCACCGGCGAAATACGTGGACATGTAGATGGTATTGAGGCGATTTCGCAGATTCGGATCGAGGGCGTAGACGCGCGCCTGATTGGATATTTGATTCGCCTGCACCCCGACGTCGAGCAAAATGACGCCCAGGCCAATGCCCACGAGCGAATGCCCGAGAAGGCCGAAGACGACGAACGAAAGCACGACGACGACCATGGCCGCCGCATTCATGATGCGCGGATCGTGGCGATCGGCGAAGCGCCCCGCCATGGGCGCCGCCAGCGCACCGGCCACGCCGACGATGCTGAAGAGCCCCACCACGTCGCTCCCCAAATGGTGCGGCGGCGCCGCGAGGTGGAAGGAGAGGGTCGTCCAGAAGATGCTGAAGGACCCGAAGGTGAGCGCCCCGATGACCGCGTGCAGGCGCAACACGGGCTGCGTGCGCACGATGGTGGCGAGCGAGGTGTAGACGGTGGCCAGGGGCACCGGCCTTTCCGGCGCTTGCTTCGGAAGCCGCGTGCGCAGGACTACCGCGAGCACGGCCATCATCGCCGCAGCGAGGCCGTACATGGCGCGCCAGCCAAAGTGCCCGCCCACGAAGCCACTGACGGCGCGCGAAAGGAGGATGCCGACGATCAGCCCGCCCATCACCGTGCCCACGGCCCGTCCGCGCTGCGAGGCGGGACCCGCGCCGGCTGCGTAGGGGACGATGAGCTGCGGCGCCATCGACGCGAGCCCGAGCACCAAGCATCCCAGGGTGAGCCAAAAGAGATTTGGCGCCAGCGCCACGCCAATCAGCGCGAAAGACGCCACGGCGGTCATGCCGACGATGAGCCGACTGCGCTCGAAGCGATCCCCCAGCGGCACGAGCAGGAGCATCCCCAGGCCGTAACCGAGTTGCGTGAGGGTCGGAATGCCACCGACCGCACGGGGCGTGACCTGAAACGAGTCGGCCATGCCCGCGAGAAGCGGTTGATTGTAATAGAGATTCGCCGCAATCAGTCCGGCTGAGACCGCAAGGAGCGCAAACAGGTTCGGCTCGTTGCGAGCGGGCTCGGCCGCCTCATCGACGGCCGCCACGGAGACACGGGATGACACCCGATCGAAGATAGGAGGAGATTTCCCAGCGGGAAGTGGGAATCGCGGATCCGGTTGGGCGGGCTTACCTCGCGTTAACCTTTGACCTGGGCCCGCTGCGCTTCGTCGTAGGCGTCGTCCTCGCTCTGACCGCGCTCCCAATAGCCGACCCATTTGACGCGATCGTTGGGGAGCCCGCGCACGTCGGTCAGGTGATGCCGAAGCGAGCGCGCGATCGACATTTCGCATGCGACCCACGCCGCGACCTTGCCCTCCGGCAAAGTGGTGTTGCGCACGGCATCGATGAGGACGTCGCTTTCGCCCGGCGGCACGCCGTGGCGGTATAGCCAAACGACATCGACGTTGGCGCGCGTGTTCAGGGGCTGTTCTTCGCGCACATTGTCGACTTCGAAGAAGGCGTGCGCAACCATGCCCGCGGGCAGCGTTTCCAGAATGGCAAATGCGGCGGGCAATCCCGTTTCATCGGCCATGAGCCAGAGCGCATCGAGTTGGCGATCGACTTGGTAGGAGCCGCGCGGTCCGGCGAAGGTCAGGCTGTCGCCCGGTTTGGCATTTCTCGCCCAATGGGATGCGGGGCCGGCGTCCTCGTGAAGGACGAAATCGATATCGACTTCGCCTTCTGCGGGGCGGTGTTCGCGAATGGTGTACGTGCGCAACGTGGGCCGCTGGCTGCGGGGCAGGGCCATGAACGTCTCGGACGTGAAAGGCTCGGGCAGCTTGACGCCGGGTCTCTGGAAATAGAGCTTGATGTGCTGATCGTTTCCGTACGTCACGAGATCGGAAATCGCCTCACCGCCCAGCGTGATGCGCAACATGTGCGGCGAGATCGTCTGAATGCGCCGAACGAACACCGTGCGAAATCGGACCGAGGGTGGCCGGGGCAATGGCTGCGACGACAGGCTTTGCGTCATGGCCCATGGTCTGCCATGGCCTTGATGAAATTGCAAATCGTTTTCATTTAACTGGAAGAAAGAAAACCGCCAAGAGAAGAAGCCGAGCTCTTGGCGGTTTCTGCGTTTACTCCGACGCGGTCCACTTCCCGTCGTGGAACTCGAAGAAGCCACCGTCGCGCGTGAACCAATCGCCCACGAAGTAGACTTGTCCGTCTTTCGCATCCCGGGGCAGGTCGGAGGTCTTGGCTACGTGCTCGCCGTCGAAGGCCAAGTCGGCGCCGGGTTCATCGGCGGTGAGCGCGCCGGCCTTCACCGAGGCCTCCCATGCGCGGTATCCATTGTAGCCGCCGACGAATCGCTCGAGGTGATTGCCCGTCACCACCATGTGCCAGCGGTTCGCCGTCGACTTGCGCAGCGAGCCCGCGTTGTAGGCGGCCGCGATCTTCGGCGGATCGTGTTTGTGCTGATTCACTTGGTACGACGAGGCCATGTAGCGAACGCCCACCTCGAAGGAGAAGTCCGGGGTGCTGTGCATGCGCGTGCGGCACGTCGTCTTCGACAAGCCGGTGATCGAGGCACACGTCGATGCGGTCACTTGCATAGGCCCGGAGGAAAGCCCGTCGCTCGAGCCCGCGGGGTTGGTGCAATTCGATTCGGTGATGGCCGTCGCCACGATGCTGCCGCGCGAAATCTTGTACTTGTCGCCCCATTTGCGAATCGAGGCGCCATACTTGGCCATGCAATTCTTCGCCGCGGTGGTGGCGCTCCCGGGCGGGCTTCCCACGACGACCTTCTGGCCTTTCACACTCCACTTCACGCCGCCGAAAATGTTGTGCGATCCGACATCCGGATCGAGGAACCCGCGTCCTGCGGCCGCGGCCGCGAGGGCGTCCTCGGAGGTGTCCATGTCGGAGAGCTCCGGCTGCGGGGTCAGCGTTTCGACGATGTCGATGACCTGCGAGGCGCTTACCTGGCCGCCGGGGCCCTCGTACGTTGCGCCGAGCGTGTGCTTGCCCGTCTCCTTGAAGATCGTGGTGAAACGAAACAGATTCCCCAGCCGGCAGTCGTCTTCTGCGTTGGCGGCGTCGCAGACATCCAGCTCTTTCCCATCGAGGGTAAAGCGGACGCGCTGCACATTGGAATCCTTTGCCACCACGGCCAATTGAATCGGCTCATTGATGGGGAGCTGTCGGTCTTCGCTGGCGATGCCGAACGACAGCGGTGCTTGCTCCTCTTCGTCCACCGCGTTGTCGTCGTCCCGCTCGGAGGAACCTGCGCACCCCGCGGCAAGCAGTGGAAGGAGGGCAAGACCAGAAAAGATTCCCAAGGCCGACAATCTTCTGCGGTGTGTCATGTAAGTCCCTTTCGACGAAGAATGCGTACTTGGGACTTCCTTCAGCATGTTGCGCGCCACGCCCCCATTGGACGATGCGTTCTACGGTTGTGGCGCCAATCTACCGAAAAATCAGGTCGATGGAGCTGTCGCGTTGGGACATGGTGCTTTCGCCGTTCACGGTCGGCGAATGTCAACGGATGGTAGAATGCGATCCACTGTACTGAGGATGATAGGTCGCAGTCCCCTGAAATTCGTGATGGATCGCGACTCGCGGTATGTCGCGATCCACCATTCATGAAGTGGAATTAAGGAACTGGTCGCGAACGGCCAACCCAATATTTGAGTTCCGCGGGCTCGTGCAAGGCCTCGCCCCCAATCGATGGCCAGAGAAGGCTCTTGTCGACGGCACCGGCGGCGGGCTTCGAATAGTCGCACACGCCGTCCGGGAAAACCGATTGGAGTTCGGCAAATTGCGCGTCGGTCATGAACGCTTTGTAATCGGCGCGGTCGAGCGGTTTGAGCTGACAGCGAATGACGTCGTCGGTCATGGGCATGCCCGCGACCATGCGCGGCGTGCGGGTGACCGGCAAAAGGAGGGAGCACGTTCCCAGGCCCGAGTCGAAATCCTCCGAGATATCGATCTTCAGGGGTATCGTGATGTCGAGGAGCGGGAGCCCCGGCAAGATCGGCAGCGCGAGCCCCAGCGGCCCAAAGAGCACATTGGGCAATTCCAGCCGCCCGCCCAGGGTCGAGATGACGCAGCGATCTCCGGCGCCGGCCGGCTTGCTCGCCGCAATGGCGGCCACCCGATCGGCGCCATAGGGCAAATCGCGCAGGGCAGGGAACCACTTCTCCATGGTGGGGTATGCGTCGGGCTGGACGGCGATGCCGCGCCAGATGCTATGGCTCGCGTCCTGTCCACTGTACTTGCGCAATCGCGCGCGCACGGTGAAGGGCCGCACGGCCTCGTGGATATTGGCCAGCGGAATCAAATCGAGGTACGGCGCGAGATCCATCACGGGCGTCTCGGCCATCGCCCCATGGCCCACGATGGCTCCGAGGCGATGCGAAATGGCCTCCACCTCGGGGTCCATTTTCATGCGCGTCGGAACGAAATTGCCATCGATGTCGTAGCCGCCGATATTTCGATTGAGGTCCAAAAATTCCGCAGCGCTGATCACGAAATGGTTGAAGGCGTCCAATCCGTATTGCACCCCGATGTTGTCCAGCGGGCGCCGGGCAAAGCCGGTTTTGGGATCGCGCCCGAAGATGTTCACGTTGGCGTCTTGCAAGGTGCAGCGCGCCCCGTGCGGGTTGGTGACCGGATCGTAGCGCAGCTCCTTGGGAACCGAGCCATCGCAGCCCTCTTTCGCATTGAGGACGGGCAAGAACGTCGTCACCCAGCTTTGACAAATGCTATTGAGCTGTGTGCCGGTGAGAAGATTGTGACCTTCCACCAGCGCGCGCTTCAAAGGATCCCAGTACCACCCGCGGCCGTTGTAATAATGAATCAGCAAGCCGCAGTCGCCCACGGTCATGGCCGTCGAGAGAATGTCCGCGAACGTTGCGCCGGGGAGTGCCGCGCTGAGGAGCCCCGGGGCGTTGTTGATGGCATTGAACTGCTGCAGCGCGCCGCCCGAGACCCCGCTGCCGACCATGGCATCGATCAGGCCGTAGCTTTCGGAGACGTGCTCTTTGACCATCATGGCCGTCTCGATGCTGATCAGCGGGTTGCAATGCACGCCGAAGCTGCTCAACGTGGAGTGCACGACCACGTCGCCCTTGGCCAGTCGTTGCCCCACGCCGAGTAGGTCACCCAATCCGCCGAGCACCTCGCCCGTGCCGCTGGTGCCCTGGTGGTACCCCGTGCCGCACGAAGCACCGTATGCATAATACACGCGATGGTTCCAGGTGGCTGCGTCGAAGGCCGCACCCGGCCCGCGCGCGTGGGGATCGTCCAGCACGGCGATGCGGGTGATGCCTCGATTGATGGTGGCCGACTCCAGCCGGACCACGAACGGCACGACCTTGCCTGCCGACGTGACGGTTTTCATCACGTCCGCCGGGTAGGCTGCATAAGGATTGGCTAGCTTGATGTATTGTTGTGTGAGCGCCGTGCGGTAATACCATTCGTAACGGGTTTCTACGGAACAGTTGGAGTCCAGCGGGGCGCCCAATCCCGCGGCCTCGGTTTGGCACACGAAGGGGGTCTGGTGCGGCCCCGAGATGACCGGGCCCGTGACGGGGTGGTTCTTCACGGTCAGCGCAGCGCGTCGTACGCCGCTGGGCCCATCGGCCGTGGCCACCAATGAATTGTCGCCCAGCGTCAAGCCGGTCACGAGGCCGCGCGCCTCGCCGTTGTGAAGGGCTGGGAAGGCGGCCGTGACATCGGTTCCGTTTCGCGTGACAGTTACCGCATCGCCCTCGCCAAGCCCGCGCAATTCCACGAGAACGTCTCCGCCGGTCACCGCCTCGGGGAGGGTGGACAATGGGACGAGCTCGAATTCTCCCGCACCAAGCGGCGGTGTTTTCCGCGTGTGATAATCCGCCTGGACCCGGTATTCGGTGATCGCAGGTTCCTTGGACTTGGCTCCGTTGGGAGGATCCGTGTGGACGCCATCGCTCGAGGACGATGACGGTTCTGCCGAACATTGGGTTAGCGAGGCGCTCAAAAGCGCGAGCAGGCAGAAATCGACTCGGAAACGAATCATCATTTCACCCCTGGCAACCCAGATGGCCGCCGTGCTCGGCCATTTTCTTAAAAGATTACCGGTACGGTATTTTTGGTGCCATGGATGAAATGTCCGCTCGAGCTCAGACGCTCCGCTTGATCGCGTCCTTGATCTTCCGAATCTGCGCCTCGTCCCGTTTGTAAAATGTCCATTGCTTGATGCGCTTCGCGCGCACGAGCCCCGCGCGCGAGAGCACCTTGAGGTGCTCGCTCACCGTGGCGGGGGTGACGCCGAGCTTCTCGGCGATGAAGATGCCGCAGACCCCATCCTTGACGAGATCGCCATCGACCTGCGGAGGAAAGTGGGTCTCCGGATCTTTGAGCCATTCGAGGATTTGAAGCCTGCGTTCGTTGGCCAGGGCTCGGATTGCGACGACGATGGACACGTTGACAATTTGCCAAATGCCAAATTAGTGTCAAGTCCATCGCATGCTCGACGAACTTCAGGGGGGACGTATCTCACAGGTTGAAACACTCATCCGGCCTCATGTGCGCAAGACGCCGATCGTGCGCGTCAACGGGGCCGATTTCGGGTTGCCGGCGTTTCCGCTGACCCTCAAGTTGGAGCTGCTGCAGCACGCCGGTTCGTTCAAGACGCGCGGGGCGTTCACGAATTTGCTCACGCGCAAGGTGCCCGCCGTCGGGGTGGCCGCCGCGTCGGGCGGAAACCACGGCGCTGCGGTGGCTTATGCGGCGCACAAGCTGGGCATCCCCGCGAAGATTTTCGTTCCCAGCATTTCCTCGCCCGCGAAAGTGCAGCGCATTCGCGACTACGGGGCGGATCTCGTGGTGGGTGGCGACCGCTACGCCGATGCGTTGGCGGCGTGCGAAGGGTACATTGCGCAATCGGGCGCCTTGTCCGTGCACGCGTTCGACCAGGCGGAGACGCTGCTCGGCCAGGCGACCTTGGGGCTCGAGCTCCAGGAGCAGGCGCCGGAGGTGACCACGGTGCTCTCCGGTGTCGGGGGCGGCGGCCTTTTGGGCGGCATTCTGGCGTGGTACGCCGGTCGCGTGAAGGTCGTCGGCGTCGAGCCGGACGGCGCACCGACCTTGGCGAAAGCGCTCGAGGCGGGAAAGCCCGTGGACGCGGAAATGGGCAGCATTGCGGCCGATTCGCTGGCACCGAAGCGCGTGGGCGAGTTGATGTTTCCCCTCGCGCGCCAATACGGCAGCGGCGTCCGGCTGGTGTCGGACGAGGAGATCCGGCTGGCGCAGCGCGCGCTCTGGAAGGTGCTTCGCATCGTGGCGGAGCCGGGGGGCGCGGCCGCGTTCGGGGCGATTCTCTCGGGCCGCTATCAGCCCGAGCCGGGAGAGCAGGTGGCCGTCGTCGTCAGCGGCGGCAACACGACGGCAGTGGACTTCGATCGATGACCCAAGGAGACCTAGCAATGGCTGGCAAAATCGAAACGCGACTGAGCGAGCTTCGCATCGAACTTCCGGCGGCGACGGCGCCGGTGGCGAACTTCGTTCCCTGCGTCCAAACAGGGAATCTGCTTTACGTATCGGGTCAAGTGACCGCGTTCAACGGGGAAATTCGCCACGTGGGCAAGGTGGGCGAGAACATCTCGCTCGAGGAGGCCGTGCAGGCGGCGCGCGTGTGCGCGCTCAATGTTCTTTCCCAGGCTCGCGCCTTTCTGGGCGATCTGGATCGCGTCGTCCGCATCGTCCAGGTGCAGGGCTTCGTGAATGCGGTGCCGGATTACCGGGATCACCCGAAGGTGGTCAATGGCGCCTCGGACCTGTTCGTCGAGGTGTTCGGCGACGCCGGCAAGCACGCGCGGTTCGCCGTGGGCGTGGGCTCGTTGCCGCTCGGTGTCTCCGTGGAGGTGGCTGCCGTTCTCGAGGTGAAGTAGAGGGGGGCCTGGGGGCCGCGTGCGGAGTGGACGAGCCTTCGCCGCGAGAGGGCCGCGCGCGCCACGGCGGCGCGGGGGGGGACGGGGGACAAACGGGTGCGTGATCGCGCTTCCGCGCAATCGCACACGTGCTTCTTCTGGCCTTCGCTCTGCCAGATAAAAATGAGGGTGAAGAAAGTCCGGTGGATGCGAGCAGTTCTTGCTGCTTCCCCAACGAGGTTATGGCCACCGGTCCACGCCCGCAGCGTTTCCCGTCACCACCCACGTGTTGTTCCCGATAGCTGGACGCCGTTGGGCGTTGGTTCCCTGCCTTCTCGGGCACGCGGAGGGCTGTTGCCTCCCGCTCGTACCTTGCGGCAACCCATCATCCTGATCTGCGACCTTGCGGGCGCGGTGTCCGGAGCACCGCGCACGCAAGGTCTGCCCTGGCGCGTTGCCAGTGCGGTGCCAATCCGCACCCATCCGAAAATGCGCGAATCCGCGCACCGCCCCTGGCCGGGACGAATGCCCCCCTGTCCCGGACAGTCCCGGACACCCCGGGGTCGGCGTTCGCGCCCACCCACGCGCCGGCCGCTTCCCGCCGGCCTACCGAGCGACGAGCGACGAGCGACGAGCGAGGCGTCGCGGTCACTTGGCGCCGCGCATCGTTTCTCGCCAGCTCGAGGTGAACTTCAGCAGAAGACGCCCGAATTGCTCGCGCTCGCGGTCGGACCAATCGGCCATCGCGCGCGCGAATTGCGCCTGGCGGAAACGACGCATCGTGTCCTCGAAGTCGTGTCCCGATTCGGTGAGTCGTAGCGTGATGCGCCGGCCATCGGATTGGGACGCCACCCGTTCCACGTAGCCCGCCTCGATGGCGGTCGCGACCATGCGGCTCGCCCGCGAAGGGTCCACGCCGAGCCGCTCGGCCACGAGCCCCACCGTGATCTCGCCGTCGGGGTCGTCCGCACCCTCGTGGACCACGTCGATCACGGCCATCGTGCCGAGGTCGACGTCGAGCCCCAGCTCGCGCACCGCGAGCTTTCCCAAGGTGCGATTGGCCATGCTGCGGCGAAGCCGGACCATGCCGCGCTCGACATCGGCCAGCGCGGGATCGCTCTTCTTGGAAACAGGACGGCTCATGGGCGCCGCCAAGGTACCAGGGTGCGCCCCTTGAAATTGAGTGACTTAGGCATATATTTGTCAAAGTCACTCAATTGCCAAACGCACCATTTACCTGGAGACTCCCATGACCGCTGCTGCTTTCGAAGCGATTTACCGCAACGACCAACGTGCACCCTGGGATCAGGACGGTCCCACCGCCTTCGTCGTCGAGCTGGAACGCGAGGGCTACATCCGCGGCGCCGTGCTCGACGTGGGCTGCGGCACCGGAGAAAACGCGCTCTACCTGGCCAGCCGCGGCCACGAGGTGGTCGGCCTCGACGGGGCACCCACGGCCATCGAGCGAGCGCGTGAGAAGGCCCGCGCCCGCGGCATCGACGTCCCCTTCCAGCTCGCCGACGCACGCGATCTCACCGGCTACAGCGACCGCTTCGACACGGTCATCGACATCGGGCTCTTTCACGTCTTCGACCAGGAGGAAGATCGCCTTCGCTACGCCGCCTCGCTGCAGCGCGCCTGCCGCCCGGGCGCCCTGTTGCACCTGCTTTGCTTCAACGCCCACAACGACTTCGACGTGACCATCCCGCGCCCGCGGGGTTGCGGCACGCACCCCGTGGACGAGGTCGAGCTGCGCCGCGCCTTTGGCGATGGCTGGGCGTGGGAGTCCTTCACGGAGGTGACCGGGAGGTCGCCTGGACGCGAAGACCGCCGCTTCTGGTTGCTGCGCGTGCGAAAATCGGCCTAATTTACGCCAAGATCGCCTAGAGTTCGCCGGCGCATGCCCCGGCATACCGATGAAGAACCCAAGCTCGATGGCGAAAGTCGCGCGACCGGCGATGGCCTGGTCGTCAAAGTGCGACGCATCCACCGCCGCGACTTGAACCGCGTTTGGGAGTTCCTCAAGCTCTGCTTTCGCGATGTGAACCGCGAGACCGTGGAGTACCAGCGGCCGCGCTCGAAGAAGCGCTTCCTCGAGGTGTACGAGGAAGAAGGCGTGGAGCAGCTGCTCTTCGAGGTCACCACGGAGGATGGCGACGTGGTGGTGGGCTACTCCGAGTGCACGTTCGAGATCCTCGGCGAGGACAACTGGATGAACGAGCGCTACTTCTCGAACCGCGACATGCGCCCGCTGTTCATCGAGGAGCTCGCCGTGCACCCGAATTACCAGGGCCAGGGCATCGGCGCGTTCCTCATGGAACAACTCGAGCACCTGGCCAAGATCCGCGGCTGCACGCACCTGGTGCTCGAGGTGGCGGAGAACAACGAGTCGGCCCTTCATTTTTATCGCGCCCGCAGCTTCTACAAAATGGATGCGGCCATTTTCATGGCCAAGCGCATCGTGGTGGGCTCGGAGCTCTTGCCGCCGCGCAAGTTGAAAAAGGGGCGCGCCCCGCGCAAGGCCTCTGCAAAGGGCAGCAGCTGATTCAGGCGCCCTCGAGCCACGCGAGCGCCTCGCGCATCGCGCGCATCGGGGCCTCGTCGCGTGCGGGGACGTACGTGTGGCCGACGGGGCCGAGGTCCACGAAGCGCGCGGGGTAGCCCTCTTGGACGAGGGCTTCCGCGGCGCGTTCCAGCGGCCGCCGCGTCCCGTCGAATCTGCCCGAGGCAAAGACGGCGCGGCGTACGCCGGCGGCGCGAAGGGCTTCGGCCGTGGGCTGCACGTCGGCGCCGATGAACATGACGCTGCGGTAGCGCGAAGGCCTTTGGGCAATGAGGTTTCGCGCGAGGTAGGCGCCTTGCGAAAATCCGATCAGCACGCGCTCGCGCGTCCCGTCGACGGCGTCGCCATAGGTGGCCACGAGCTGTCTCTCGGCCTCGTCGACGACCGCGCCACGCTCCGCGGTGGAGCCGCTCCAAATGGCGCCTCCGCCGGGACAAAGCGTTTTGGCGCTGGGGCACAGCAACCACGACGACGGCGCGACGCCCTCACGAAAATAGCTGCACCCGTTCGCCGGGTCACCGCACATGCCATGGAGATAAATGGTCATCGGGCGCGCGCCGGGATCATCGATTTTCGATTCGGGCGAATATGCATAAATGGGAAATCGGCCCTCGCGCAGTGCGAGCCGACTTTCGCTGCCGCGTGCCCCCGTATCCAATGTGCAAAGGGCGGCCATCACCGCAACGCAAATAGCGATCGGTCGAACCATGTTGTCACTCCTCTGCCAACTACATCGCGGAGGAATGCGGTTTCGTGACCGCGCTAATCGTTATTGTGAACCTGTCCCAATCCCACTCGGTGTGGTCGTCCCCGTCCCCTTGGGCCTCCCGCGACGGGGCGGAGGGGTGCTCGATGGCACGGGCGCAAACCAATCCGACCCATGCGCGGAGTCTTGCGTCTCGGGCAGCTGAATCCGTGAATCGCGCTTGGGACGAAGGGCCTCGGCCGCCGCCGCGCGGGCGCTCTTCACATCGGCATCGTCGTTGAGCTCGGGCACCACGAACGCGGCGCGATCGAGCTTCTCGATGCACTCCTTCCACTTGCCCTCGTCGCAAAGCACGAGCGCTTCGTTGCGCTCCTTGATGGCGAGCTCGCGCGGCGTTGGCGCAATCTGCGGTATCGGCGCCGTATCCCTCGCAATGGGGGCATCCGGCTTTTGGGGCCGGTCGCGCAAAATCCAAATAGCGACCACGATTCCAACCACGCCCAATGCAGCCAATGCCGCCAACTGCGCCGCCCAGCGATCGCGAAAGTGCCGCCGCAGCCGGCTCACCCGCTGACGAACACGCGCCGGCGGAATTTTCTCGCCATCGGCAATGGCCTCCAGCTTTTCACCTTCGCCCTCGCGCAAGAACCACTGAAACGTCTGCTGCGCGTCCTGCCCGCTGGGAAGCTCGCGCACCGCCCATCGCAGCAAATCATTCACCTCCTCCATCGACGACGCAGCTTCGAGCGCCTCCGGCTCGTCGAGCACCTCGCGCCGCGCGCGCCGGTGGTAATCTGCGATTTTGTTCCGTGTGATCCCGTAGATCCATTTGCGCAGCGCCTCGGGATCTTCCGGCCGGTGCGCGGCCGCCATCGCTTCCGCCAACGTCGCTTGAACGACATCCTCGGCGTCTTTTTCAGGAACACGACGGCGTACGAGCGCTACCAGAGCTTCGCGGAATGTCGAAGAGGACCAATCATCGACGGACATGGCGGCGGGGGACACATCGGATCGTCGTTGCGTAGAAGGAAAGTGTGACAGAGAGCCGGCGCCCGACTCGTTTTTTTTATAAGATGCCCTCGCTCGAGGCGCCCCGGCCCGTTTCGGGCGGAAATAATAGGAGGCTTACCATGCGTTGGAATTCGCTCGTTCGACGGTCTTTGCCTGTATGGCTTGCCGTATTCACCATGGGCTGTTCATCCGAAGCGGACACGCCGAACGATCCTGCACCGAAGACCTTCGAGCAGGAGATGGAGGCGTGGGTCTCCACGACGGCGGGCGGCATGACGCTCGAAGACAAAGTGAGCCAACTCTTCGTCACGTACATTTACGGCCAGGCGGCCGATGTGGCGCATCCGAAGAATGTGGAAGCTTTCAAAGAGGATACACCCGCCAAGGTGGTGAAGCGATACCGCCCTGGTGGAATTATCTATTTCAATAATGACACGCGGGACAACATCGATAATCCGCGTCAGATTGCCGCCTTCTCCAACGGCTTGCAACGCGCTGCCCTCGAGACGGGGATGCACATTCCGCTGTTCATCGCGACCGATCAGGAGATGGGCATCGTCACGCGCATCGGCGCGCCGGCCACGCAGTTCCCCGGGAACATGGCGGTGTGCGCCGGCCGCAATGCCGACGACGCCAAACAGGCCGCAGCCATCACCGGACAAGAGCTCCGCGCGCTGGGCATCAACGTCGACTTTGCGCCCGACGCCGACGTGAATTCGAATCCGCTCAACCCGGTCATCGGCGTGCGCTCCTTCTCGAGCGATCCCGCGCTGGCCTCGGAGTTCGTGGCGGCGCAAGTTCATGGCTACCAAGATTCGGGTGATCGCACGAAGACGGTGTCGTCGACGGCGAAGCACTTCCCCGGCCACGGCGATGCCGCGACGGACAGCCACACCGGCCTGCCGGTGATTCAGCGCACCAAAGAGGAGTGGCAGCAGATCGACGCGCCTCCGTTCCGCGCTGCGGCCGAGGCGGGAATCGACATGATCATGACGGCGCATATCCAGCTTCCGAAGATCGATCCTTCGGGTGAGCCGTCCACCTTGTCGCGCACCGTGTTGACCGACATGCTGCGCAACGAAGTCGGGTACAAAGGTTTGGTCATCACCGATTCGCTGGAGATGGACGGCGTGCGCATCATGCACCCGGACGCGGATCTACCGGTGCTTGCCCTGCAGGCGGGCGCGGATCAATTGCTGATGGCGCACGATCTCGGCCTTGCTGTGCAAAGCGTAATGAACGCCATTGCCGACGGCCGCCTCACCGAAGCGCGCATCAACGAGAGCCTAGTGCGCATTCTGCGTACGAAGTTCAAGCGCGGCATTCTGTTCAAGCCGTTCGTGAACGAGGACGAGGCGGAGCGTTCGCTCGGCACCCCGGACCATCTCGCCACCGCGTCGCGCATCACCGATCGCACGGTGACCGTGCTGCGCAACGAAGGCAACGTGCTGCCGTTGCCGTCGGCGCCGGCCAAGGTTCTCGTCACCGGCGTGGGGGCCATTCCGACGACCGCGTTGACCGACGCCTTCAAGGCGCATGGCTCCGCGGCCACCACGCAGCTGATCAAGGCGGCACCCAGCGATGCCGACATTGCGGCCGTCGTTGCCGCTGCCAACCAGTCCGATCTCGTGGTGGTGCTCACCAATGCGATGACCGCGACGGCGAATGCGAACCAGAAGAAGCTCGTGGACCAACTCGTGGCGACGCAGAAGCCTGTCGTTGCCGTGGCCACGCGCAATCCCTACGACGCCACCTACGCACAAGCCCCCGCATGGCTGGCGACGTATTCGCCCAGTGCGGGCTCGATGCAGTCAGTTGCGAAGGTGCTCTTCGGCGAGGTGCCGCCCGCTGGCAAACTTCCAGTGCCCCTCCCCGCGGCGAACGACCCCGCGACCATCGTGTACCCGCTTGGTCACGGCTTGACCTGGTGAGGTTACGGATCGCCGCATCGCGTTCGGCATGAATGCGATGCGGCGGTGCATGTGGTAGGGGCGGCGCAGGAAAGATCCGTATTGCGCTCGTGGCGCGATCGCTCCACACTGGGGCGTCGAAGACAACGTTGTCATTCGAAATCCTGGTGCCATTCGGAGGCTGTGATGAACGTGCGCCGACTTTCCTTCGCCCTCGTATCCGTAGCTGCTCTTATTCACTGCTCGTCGAGCGATTCGCCGAACCAGCCGCCGGGCGGCGGTAACCCGGATGGGAGTGTCGGCGACTCGGGCGTCGGCACCGATGGTGGCGATTCGGGCTCGGTGCCGCAAGGACCGACCGAGTTCTTCTCCTCCTTCGAGGCGAAGGATCCGCAGCCGACGTGGACCAACACCGTGGAGAACGGGAAGACCTCCGGCGTCGTCTCGCCGCCGCCCTCGGTGGTGGTCCCGAGCAACGTCACCGATCGCGTGGTCGCCGTCACCGCCAGCGGTGAGAACGATGCAAGCGGCGAGGTCGCGGACAATCTGACCGACGGCGACACCCGCTCCAAGTGGCTCGTCTTCGAGAGCACCGGGTGGCTCGTCTACAAGCTCGACGAGCCGGTCGCCGTCAAGCGTTACCGGCTGGCGTCGGCGAACGACTTCGATCAGCGCGATCCGCGGGATTGGGCGCTGCAAGGCTCGCAGGACGGCGAAACCTGGGTCGATCTGGACAAGCAGACGAATCAAAACTTCACCGAGCGGTTCCAGACGCGGGAGTTCAACGTCCCCGGCAACACCACGGCCTATCTCTATTACCGATTGAACATCACCGCGAACCATAGCGGCAGCATCATTCAAATGTCGGAGTGGCAGATCTTCGACCAAGCGGCATCGGCGCCGGTCGATGCGGGGACGACCGACTCGGGTGCGGATGCCGCCCCGCCGGTCACCCCCGAAATGCGCAGCGCCGTGGGCCGCGGGCCGACCCAGTCGCACAACGCCAAGCCGCGCGTCGGATTCACCGGCGTGCGCGGATTCGAATACGGCGGCACGCACAATGCTTCGGAGCGCGCGTATTCGTACAACAAGGTGTTCGACGTCGACATCGTGGTCGCGCCCAACACCGAACTCTCGTACATGATTCTCCCCAACTTCACCGACGGGGACCTGAATTACCCGAGCACCTATGCCTCGGTCGATCTCGCCTTCGAGGACGGTACCTACCTGAGCGACCTCGGTGCGGTGGATCAGCACGCGGCGGTGTTGTCGCCGAAGGGGCAGGGCGAGTCGAAGACGCTCTACACGGACGACTGGAACTACAAGGTTTCCAAGATTGGCGGCGTCGCCAACGGAAAGCGCATCAAGCGCATCCTCGTGGCGTACGACAATCCCAACGGGCCGCCGGCGGGCAAGACCAGCACGACGTTCGGAGGCTGGATCGACGATATTCGGATCACGGCGAACCCCGCCGTCGAGGTGCGGACGAATCCCTCGGATTGGGTCGATACCCGGCGGGGCACGAACTCGAGCGGCGACTTCTCGCGTGGAAACAATTTCCCGGCGACGGCGGTTCCGCACGGATTCAACTTCTGGACGCCGATGACCGCGGCCGGCTCGCAGAGCTGGCTGTACACCTACCACCGCAGCAACAACTCGGAGAACCTGCCGACGTTGCAGGCCTTCGCGTTGAGCCACGAGCCGAGCCCCTGGATGGGCGATCGCCAGAGTTTCCAGGTGATGCCTTCGGCGGCAGCGGGTGTCCCCAGCACGAGCAAGAAGACGCGCGCCCTGGCCTTCCGCCACACCAACGAAGTGGCGCAGGCGCATTACTACAGCGTGAAGTTCGAAAACGGGATTCAGACGGAAATTGCACCGGCGGATCACGCGGCGTTGTTCCGATTCACCTTCCCGGGTGACGACGCGAGCCTGATTTTCGACCACTTGAACGCCAGCGGCGGGCTCACGCTCGATTCGAGCGCACGTTCCTTGAGCTTCTATTCGGATGCCAAGAGCGGCTTGTCCACCGGCGCCACGCGCATCTTCGTGTACGCCGAGTTCGATCGGCCGGTGACGGCAAGCGGCAATTCGGGTGGAGTGGCCGGGTATTTCCGTTTCGGTGTGGACGCGGGCAACCGCGTGGTGAACATGCGCATTGCGACGTCGCTCATCAGCGTGGCGCAGGCGAAGAAGAACCTCGAGCTGGAGATTGCCAAGGGCGACACCCTCGAGGTGGTGAAGGAGAAGGCGCGCCAGCTCTGGGACAAGAAGCTGAAGGTCATCGAGGTCGAGGGGGCGAGCTCCGACCAGCTCACCACGCTGTATTCGAACTTGTACCGCTTGTTCCTGTATCCCAATTCGGCGTACGAAAACGTGGGGACGGCGGAAGCGCCCCAGTACAAATACGCAAGCCCCGTCACGGCGGGTTCGGGTGCGGGGTCGCCGACGAACACGGGCGCCAAGCTGGTCGACGGCAAGGTCTTCGTGAACAATGGCTTCTGGGATACCTACCGGGGCACGTGGTCGGCCTATGCCTTGCTGACGCCGTCGTACGCGAAAGATCTCGTGGACGGCTTCGTGCAGCAGTACAAAGACGGCGGCTGGATTTCGCGTTGGTCTTCGCCGGGGTATGCCGATTTGATGACCGGCACCAGCTCCGACGTGGCGTTTGCCGACGCGTACCTCCGCGGCGTCAACTTCGATGCCGTCGCGGCCTACGACGCGGCGGTGCGGAATGCCACCACGGTCGCACCGAATGGGAACGTGGGGCGCAAAGGAAACGAGTCGTCGACCTTCCTCGGGTACACGCCCACCTCGACGGGCGCCGGTTTCTCGTGGGCCATGGCCGGGTACCTCAATGACTATGGCATTGCCAACTTGGCCAAGGCGCTGAGCAACAATGCGAGCGATCCGCGTCGTCAGGAATTCGCCGAGAATGCGGAATACTTCCTGAGCCGCTCGCAGAATTACGTGAATCTGTTCGATCGCTCGATCGACTTCTTCCAGGGGCGTGCGGCCAATGGCTCGTGGCGCCTTCCCAAGGAGAGCTTCGATCCGCGCGTCTGGGGGAACGACTACACCGAGACGGACGCCTGGAACATGGCCTTCGACCCCGTCCACGACGGGCAGGGCTTGGCCAACCTTTACGGGAGCCGGGAAAAGCTGGCCGCGAAGCTCGACGCGTTCTTCTCCACGCCGGAGACGGCGGGGTTCCCCGGTGGGTACGGCGGCACCATCCACGAGATGCTCGAAGCGCGCGATGTTCGCATGGGGCAGCTCGGACTGAGCAACCAGCCATCGTTCCACATCCCGTACATGTACCTGTTCACCGGCCAGGCGGCGAAGACGCAGGCCAAGGTGCGTGAGGTGATGGCGCGGCTCTTCGTGGGCAGCAACATCGGGCAGGGTTACCCTGGGGACGAAGACAACGGTGCGACGTCGTCGTGGGGGATCTTCAGCGCGCTGGGCTTCTACCCGCTCCAAGTGGGAAGCTCGAACTACGTGATTGGCTCACCGCTCTTCACGAAGGCGACCGTTCATCTCGAGAATGGGCGGAACATCGTCATCTCCGCGCCGCAGAACGGCCCGAAGAACGTGTACGTGCAAAGCCTGAAGGTCAATGGCGCGCCGTACACCAAGACGTACCTCTCGCACGATCAGCTGGCGAACGGCGCCAACCTGGAATTCGTGATGGGCCCTGCGCCGTCGCAGTGGGGCAGCGGCGTGGACGATGTGCCGCCGTCGGTGACCCAAGGCGATGCGCCCGCGACCCCGCTGCACGACGTGGCCACGGGATGCAACGGCGACGCGCGGCTCTACGACAACAGCGCGAACACCTCGGCGACCGTGAACGCGGTGCAGTGCAAGATCCAAGGCACGGCGCCGGTGCGCTTCTACACGATCACGTCCACGGCGGCATCCGACACGACCAACGGCGATCCCACGGACTGGGTCCTCGAGGGCTCCAACGACGGCACCACGTGGAAGGAGCTCGACAAGCGCACCGGCCAAGTCTTCCCGTGGCGCTTGCAGACGCGCGCCTTCAAGGTGGCCGACGCCGCGGCAACGTATGCCAACTACCGCCTCACGGTCACCAAGGGCACCAAGACCACCACGGCCATCGCCGAGGTCGAGCTCTTGGCCAACTAACCAATCGTCATCGCGTTCTCGCGGAGCTGGTGCCCAGGCCGGCCCAGCTCCGATCGAGAATCTCGAGAACACCGCTCAGCCCCGTCTCGTAGGCGCGCGACGCATCGCCGCCCACGTGGAAGCCGAGGGCGTGGCGCCATGCGAAACAGGCGCCGCCTTCGGCTTCGACCCAGGCCCGCGCGGTCGAGGTCAATCGGCCGCGGAACCAAACGCAATCTTCGCGTTCGTAGCCGGACATGGGCTCGTCTTTGTACGTGACGGTGACGACCAGTTTGTTCGCCGTGTTGGTTCGGTCGACCTGAAGCCCTGCGCTCCGAAAGCGCGCTTCCAAGGTTCGGGTGACCTCGGCGACCATTTGCGCGCTGGTTTCGGGTCGCGGGGTGCGCGCGTCGATCACGTCGATGGCGATGGTTCGCGGGGTGAGGCTGGTGAGGGCCGGACGATGCAGGGCATCGGCGTCCATGGCGGGCACCCCCGCGGCGCTGCGGGTGCCGCAACCCGCGAGAAGCGGCAGAAGGGCGACGGCCAGACGAAGGGTAGAGTGGGCAGCCGGCGCTTGCCCTGCGTTACCGCAGGGAGTTTCCGGCTGCCCCTCGCCGAACCCGGCGTGCGCCTTTCGATACGCACCGGGCTCTCCATAGACTTGGCACGAAGGCGGGAGTCTTTTGCCAGGAGAGGCAAAAGGGACGGACTCGCGTTGGGGACATAGTGACCGAATGGGTCTCTCTGTCGCGCCACCGTATCGCCCGGCCCCTCGGCTTGCGCCACCCGTATCGCGCGTAGATGTCCCGCATCCGAGTGTTGGGGTGCTTCTTGCGGAGCCATCGGTAGATGGTCCACCACACGTAATGGTCGTTGGCGGCGAAGACGCGCTTCGCGCCCCATGCGTGTTTGTAGAAGTTCGCCCAGCCGCGGACGACGGGGTTTATCAGACGCAATCGGTTCTCCAAGGAATCTCGGCAGGTGCTCCTGCGGAAGATGTCCTTGATGTTCTGGCGTAGCCGCTTCGATTGCTCCTTCGGGATCACCGCCAGCGGGACGAAGCCCCCGTGACGCGGGTGCTTTCGTACGCGCAGGTGATGACCGAGGAAGCGCATCGTGCTCGTCACCGGCGTGACGAGTGTCTTTTCCTCGGACAGCGAGAGCCCGAGCTTAGACTCGAGCTCGCGTGCCAAGGCTGCCTTTTCCTGCTCGGCGGATTGGCGGCAATCCTGAGGATCGCCGTCTTTCGCGACGAGCACGATGAAGTCATCGGCGTACCGGACGGGCGTGAAGACGGGGAGCCCGCGTCGTTTGTCGCGTGTACGGTTTCCGTACGCGCGACGCGCGATCACGTCGGGGTCGGCAGGAAAGAGGCTCGCGAGACTGACGCGGGACGAGCGAATCGCCGTTCCGCGGGGCCACACATGCCGCTCGTACCTATCCTCGATGACGCTCAGTGCGACGTTCGCGAGCAGGGGCGAGAGGATCCCGCCCTGCGGCGTGCCGCTGTCGCTGCGCAGGAACTGCGCCTCGGCAAGAGCGCCGGCTTTCAGGAATGCGAGGACAAGCCGAGAGAGCTTCGCGTCGCCGACGCGCCGCCTCACACGCTCCATCAGGCCATGGTGGCCGATGTTGTCAAAGCATCCCTTGATGTCGCCTTCAATGGTCCATTGGAACGGGAGGAGGTCCTCTCGTTTCAATGGGTCCGCGCCACGGGAATGCATGAGCACCTTGAGGTGCGCGATGGCCCCGTGGACAGACCGACCCGGTCGGAAGCCGTGCGAGACAGGATAGAAGTCCGCCTCGAAGATCGGCTCCAGGATGTTCTTCACTGCTGCTTGAACGACTCTGTCTTTCACGGTCGGGATGCCCAGCGGCCGAAACTTGCCGGGTTTGCCTGCCTTCGGGATGAGCACACGCCGGACCGGCATCGGTCGGAACGTTCCGCCTCGAAGCTCCTTGCGGAGCTCATCAAGGAAGGGCTCAGCACCGTCAAGCAGGACGTGCCTGACCGTGATCCGGTCTATGCCCGCGGTCCGCGCACCGCGATTGCGGTGGACGCGGGCGAGGGCGATTCGAAGATTCCGTGGGTCGGTTACAAGTCCCCACAGCTTTTCGAATACGTAGTCCGGATTCACTCGACTTCGCGTGTACAGCTTGCGTTGCACGATCTGGAGCCAGAGACGGTCGTCCCTGGATGCCACATACATGGCTTGTCCCAGCGGCCCACCCGCTGCACTCATCTACTGCCTCCCTTCGCCATGTGCGCGGCTCTCCCGCGCTCCGACTACTACGAAGGCTCGCCCCTCGACCGAGACGGCGCCGGGCTTGGCGGCTTGCAGGGCGTTTCATTCCCTGCGCTCGGTTCGAGGTTCTCGTGTTCCCAGAGGAAACCCGCGATGCGGTAGGTGGTCAGCTCCGCCCCTGGCAGCTCTGACCGTCGTCCATTCGGGACAGGACCGACGGCGCGCCGGGAAAGTCCGGCGCTCCAGACCGTGCATGAATGACGATCCAGATCGCGCTGCGTACCCCGCGCGTGACCGCGGGTAAGTTTTCGTACAGAGGGATCCATCGCTGACTTCAACTGCGCGAGCGGTGGCTCGCGCGTGCTTCACCATGGCACCTGTGGTAGCTTGCCAGTCGAGAGCTGGTCGCTGTCGCTGCAAGCATTTCACGCCGCTCGGCTATTGCAGCCCGCCGTTGCCAACCTTCGGGCGGGGTTCGCGGCGCCCTTACTCGCTCGGCCCGACCCGAGCGGTGATGACGTCTCTTTAGATCATCGGTTTCCTCCAAGCTTTTCACGACGCACTTCATGCCCCCTTCGTCGACCGCCGTCCGGGCTGGGTTGCTCGATTTCGCTATTCCTGGCGGTGCATCGTTTCGGCGGCTGCACCATCGGCCGACGAGATGGCGGTGAACTCGCCGGTGTCGGGGTCGAAGCCGTGGATGGCGCCCGTGCCGATCTCGAAGATCCAGCCGGCGATGTGGAGTTTGCCGGCGTCGAGTTTTTCGGCCACGAAGGGGTAGGCGCGAAGGTGCTCGAGTTGCATGAGCACGTTCTCGGCGACGGCGGCGGTGACTTTGGCGTCGCCCGGAAGGTGGCCGTAGCGGGTCTGGATGATGTTGCGCACGCCCTCCGTCTGGGCGAGCCACCGCTTGACGTATTGGAGACTGGCCATCTTCTCGGGCTGGAGGATGGAGGCCATGGCGCCGCACTGGGTGTGGCCGCACACGATGATGTCTTTGACGCCGAGGACCTCCACGGCGTATTCGACCGCGGCGGCCGTGCCACCGGGCAGGTCCGGGCGCGGGATGACGTTGCCCACGTTGCGGACGATGAAAAGATCGCCCGGCCGCGAGTTCGTGATCAAGTTGGGATCGACGCGCGAATCGGAACACGTCACGAAGAGTGTCTCCGGGTTCTGTCCGCGCGAGGCCAGTTGCTCGAAGAGCTCTTGGTGCTTGGTGAAGAAGTGTTTCTGGAACGAGTGAATACCTTTTACGAGCTTCTCCATCATGAGCGAGGCTCTCATGGAGCCCTGGCTCCGGCAAGTCGAAGGATGAACCCGTGTTCGCTAAGTCGTCAGTGTGACGTTTTCGCGCGCGAGGGCGCGCTTTGCAGCGGGCCGGGCGGCTACCTCATGGGCGAGGCGCTCGAGCGAGCGGTAGCCCTCCATCGGTTCTCCGATGCGGTGCCCCCACCGGTAGAAGACGGTGAGGTACGGGTCCACGGCGCTGGAGCCTTCCTCGAGCGCATGGGGATGGCCCGTCACCTTGGCCACCGTTTCCAGCCTGGTGTCGATCTCGCGGTAGAAGGCGCGCACCGTGCGGCGGCCGGTTTCCGCAATGGTGCCGTGCACGGAGGCATCGTCGCTGAAGCGTTCGCCTCGCCAGATCTGGGCAAAGGCGATGTGCACGCTGCTCGATAGCCACGAGAGCCACTCCTGAAAGCGCGCCCGCGCGAGGGTGCCCGGCGCGGGGGCGAGCGTGGGGGCGCCGGATGTGCGCTCGCGATCGGCCAAGTAGCTCAGGATCGCGCCCACCTCGGTGATGACGGTGCCCTCGGTGCGAAGCGCAGGCACGCGTGCGCGCGGGTTGATGGCCAGGTACTCGGGCCGGCGGTGCGCGCCTTCTGGAATGGGCACGCGTACCGTTTCGAAGGGGCGGCCGATCTCTTCCAGAACGATGTGAACCGCCAGCGAACATGCGCCAGGCGAATAGTAGAGGGTGTCCATGCCCCTTACGGTGGGGCAAAACGATGCAGATGAAAAACGCATTGTCGTCATGCCATGTATGCGTAATGCTCATACAATGAATCTGCTGGACGTGCGCCATCTTCGGCTCGTGCAGGCCGTTGCCGAATCCGGAACGGTGACCCATGCCGCTGCGGCGCTGCACCTCACGCAGTCGGCGGTGAGCCGGCAGCTGGTCGAATTGGAAGCGCGCCTCGGGGTCGAGCTCTTTTCGCGCGCGAAGAAGAAAATGACGCCCACCGCTGCAGGGCAGCGCATCCTGCGCACCGCGGGGCCGCTTCTCGACGAGCTCCGTGCGCTCGAGGAGGACGTGGCCCAAAAGACGCGGCCCGCGCCCATGCTGCGCATCGCCACCGAATGTTACACGTGTTACCGCTGGCTCCCGTCGGCCTTTCCGGACCTGCACCGCGTGCAGCCCGACCTGGAGGTGCGCATCGTCCTCGAGGCCACGCGCCGTCCGATGGACGCGCTGTTGCGCGGTGAGATCGATGCGGCGGTGGTCTCCGGGACGACGCGCGATCGCCGGCTCGGGGCCATTCCGCTGTTCGACGACGAGCTGGTGGCGGTGCTCCACCCCGCGCACCCTCTGGCGGCGCGAACGTACCTCGAACCGCGGCATTTTGCGGGTGAAACCTTGTTTACCCATGACTTGCCGCCGGAGCAGTTCTACTTCTTGCGCCAGGTCCTGGGGCCCGCCGGGGTGGAGCCGCGGCGTACCTTGCGCGTGCCGCTCACGGAGGCGATCCTCGAGATGGTCGCCGCCAACTTGGGTATTACCGTGCTCGCGCAATGGAGTGTGCAGTCGCACGTCGATGCCGGGGCCGTCGTGGCGCGCAAAGTGACGCGCTCGGGCATGGTGCGCACGTGGCGCCTTGCCCACGCGCGCCAGGGTGCCATGCTTCCCGCGGTGCAGGCCCTCGCGCGCACCATGCAACGCAAACCGATTTGCGCTACATCGAGGAAACCATGACGGACGAACGAGCACGCGAGGCCGCGGCGATTCTATGGTCGGCTTGGCAGGAGAAACGGCTTCTCGAGGGCTTGCCCGAGCACTGCAGGCCGCGCGATCTCGGGGAAGGCTACGCGGTCCAGCGCGCGCTGGGAGAGCTCGCCGGTGCGACCATCGGATGGAAGATTGCGGCCACCAGCAAGGCGGGGCAGGCCCATATCCGGGTCGATGCCCCCTCGGCGGGGCGCCTGTTCGAGTGCTTCGCGCACGCATCCGGCGCCACGTTGCCGGCGCGGCATCTTCACATGCGCGCCGCGGAGGCGGAGTTCGCTTTTCGCATGGGCCGCGACTTGCCCCCGCGCGCTCGCCCCTACGAGCGCGACGAAGTGATGGCCGCCGTGGGCGCCTTGCACATCGCCATCGAGGTGCCCGATTCGCGCTTCCACGATTACGTGGCCGCCGGCGCAGCGCAAATCGTGGGCGACGACTCCTGCGCCGGGTACTTCGTGCTCGGGCCCGAGGTCGCCACGTGGAAGGGCGACGACCTTCCAGGGCACACCGTCGCCCTGCGAAAAGAGGGCGCCGTCGTCGCCACGGGCATCGGCTCCAACGTGCTCGGCGATCCGCGCCTCGCGCTCACCTGGCTGGCCAACGAGTTACGCCAGCGCGAACGCGGCCTCCGCGCCGGCGAAATCGTCACCACGGGCACATGCATCCCGCCCTACACCATCGGCCCGGGCGACGCGCTGACCGCGGATTTCGGTACCTACGGCACCGTATCGGTGGCCTTCGAGCCGTGACGTTTTAATCGACCTTCGTCACCCGGCTCACGTGCCCGCTGCGCGTCCTCGTTCGCAGCCACACCGGTCCGGACACCGCCACCGGACCCGTGTAGTCTGCAAACGTCGCGCCGCCATTCGTGGAATACTCGATGACCATGCTCGGATAGCGCACATTGGCCAGAAGCTGCCCATGATCGATCTTCGCGCCCGGAAGCGGAATTCGATAATTGACACCGCGTGCCCGCGGAAGCTCGTGGCGGACGTCCACCGCGCGATAAAAGTCCAATCGCGGCAACACCGACTGACCCAGCGCGTTCACGAATCGTTCCCACGCCGCCGGCATCTCTGCCGGTGCCGGCGTATGGCGATTCCACGCGCGCTCGGCCACGCCGAGAATCTTCGGAAAGGCGAAATACTCGACCAACTCGTCCGTCTTGACGTTCTCCCCCCAGAGTAGCCCCGCCATGCCCAACACGTTGGCGCGTCCCGCGGGGGTGAGCCGCTCTTTCGCATCCCACGCATGCGGATCGAATGGATTGCCCATTCGGTCGTGCGTCCCCAGGGCAAAGAGGTCGAACGGCTGGTACTCGAACGTCCTTCGGTCGTCGACGAAATTGGCCCAGTAGAGCCCCGGCTCGTCCGGGTCTTTGTTGTAGGCCATATCCAAGTACAAATTGGTCGCGTGGGATAGAATGACGTTGTTGCCGCGGTTCGCATATTTGTACGCGAAGTCCTCCCTCCCGCGCCCCCACACATTCTGCCAGGGCATTGGAATGAAGCCCTCGAGTTGGAATCCGTCGTGAAGAACGTCGTCCCACCCGGTCATCCTCGCCCCGGTGGCGGTGATGATCCGTTGCCACTTGGTGAGGAAGAGATCGCGCAACTGCAGATCGCCCAGGTTCGCCGTGTCGGGATTCGTCTTGCACAGCGGCGAGCCTTGCCACCACACATTCGTCCGCAGGCTGGGCAGCTCGTCGCCGCCGCCATGAATCATCGTAAGCTTAGCACCCGGAACGGCATTGAAACGGGCTTGAATCTCGCCAACGACCTTCGAAAGAAAGGCATACGACGACGGCAAACACGGATTGAGGAAGTCGTCCGTGTAGCCCTGCACCGTCGTGTGCTTCGACGTGTCGTTCGGGTCCACCAGCCGGTACTGCCCCGCCTTCACCGGATCGGTGGCGGCATATTGGGCATACCGATGCTCCATGGCCTTGACCGCGGCGCGCGCATGCCCCGGCATATCGATTTCCGGAATGACGTCGACGTGGCGCTCCGTCGCATACGCGAGGATCTCTTCGAAGTCCCGTACGGTGTAATAGCCGGAGCCTTCCCCGGCGAAATTGAGCGAGGCGCGCTCGAAACCTTGGTAAGCCGGCCATTCGCCGCCGTTGGCCTCCGCCTCGTTGCGCGCTTTTCCGCGGATCCCGTCGCCCGGGCGCAACCCGCGCGTCGAACCTAGGGCCACGTGCAATTGTCGCTGCTCGCCCGCATCGAAACCGCGCTTCGCACCGTACGACGTCAACTCGGGTATCCCGGGGATCTCGAGCCGCCAGCCCTCGTCGTCGGTCAAATGGAGATGAAGCTTGTTGATCTTGTGGAGGGCCAGCACGTCGAGCAGCTTCTCGAGGGTGGCCTTCGAATGGAAATGGCGCGCCACGTCCAAGGTCATCCCGCGATACGGAAACAGCGGCGCATCCGAAATGGACAGCGCCGGCAGCGCCACGGAGACCTTTTTCCCGGGCTCGACGGGAACCAATTGGCGCAGCGTCTGAATCCCATAGAACACGCCGGCGGAGTCCACCCCGCGGATCTCGATGCCCTTCTCGGGGTCGATGCTCAGCGTATATCCTTCGGGCCCGCTGGCGACGTTGGGATCGAGCACCAGGCGGATGGCCGCGTTCGCCCGCCGCTCGCGCGCATCGATCACGCCAACCAAGACATCGCCCAATGCCGCTTGGAGAAACGCCGCCTCCTTGGCCAGACCGCGCGCGTATTCGACGTCGATCCGCGCCCCGCCAAGTTGGTATTGGCCGGTGCCGTAGGTCACCGATTGCGGCCGCGGCACGAGCGCGTCGGCCGGCTCGAGACTCGCCCGGGTCAGCGACTCGTTTTCCTGGTAGCGCAACGCGGCGGTTTGCACCGGCACCACATCGCTGGGCATGCGCGTGGTCTGCTTCGGATCCGCCGGATCCACCTCGACGGACGACGAAAGGGCCCACGCTTCGGTGCTCGGTGGAAAGACGATGTGGAAGCCCGACGGCGCATCGCTCTTGAGGACCGACCAGCTCCCCACGAGGACTTCGATGACGCGCTCCTGGCCCGGTTCGAGAGGGACGAAGTGCTCGAGCGGCTCGAGAACGAAGTAATCGCCACTGGCGGCCTTCTGAATGCGCACGCCCTGTTCGGCCAGGTGCTGTTTGTACTGGGCGTTGCCTTCGCCATCCTTGAGGAAGGTGCGCGGGTAATAGCTAAAGTAGATTTGCCATCCGGACCCGCCGAGGCGCATCGCGCTGTCGTTCCGAAAGGTGAACGTACCCAGAAAGAACGAGCCATCCGCCGATGCCAAATTGTTCACCGGGCGGAAGACGACGGAGATGTTGGGCGCGCGTGCGGACATTCCCAATGCGGCGGAGTCTGCGGCGGTCCCGGCGGTTTGGGCCTGGCATGCGCCGATGCACAATGAAATACCGATCAAGCACGCTCTTCTCATCGTTCTCGCCGTCCTCTCTCTTGCAAGCGTGCACGCAGCCAGCCCTGGTCCAATGGCCAGGCGTGCCAATATTTTGGTGCGCGGAGCGCTTGGAGGTTCAAACGACAATCGTTTGCAGCGCGCTGCGAATCTTCTCGGGGATGGGCACGGCTTGGCGTGTCACGCGATCGACGAAGACGTGCACGAAGTAGCCATGCGCACACGCGCGCTCCCCGTCCTCGCGGAAAATGCCGATGCCGTAGGTCACCGAGCGATTGCCCAGTTTGTCGACGCGCAATCCGGCGCGGATGGCATCCGGATACGCCACGGCCTCGCGGTACGTGCAGCGTGACTCCACCACCACGCCGATCACGGTGCTCTCTGCGATGTCCAAACCACCCTCGCGAATGAGAAACAGATTCGCTGCCGAATCGAAGTAGCTGTAATACGTCACGTTGTTCACGTGCCCGTACACGTCGTTGTCCATCCAGCGCGTGGTGATCGGGCAAAACCAGCGATACCGGTCCGTCGTCTCGAGGATGTCGCTCATGGCGCCGTCCAATCTCGCAGCCGCCGCGACAAAAGAAAACCGCCGGGAACGCGTGGCGTCCCCGGCGGTTTCAGCCCTGCTCAGTGGGAGGGCGCTTTCAGTGCGGCAAAGCCCACTGCTGCGGGGCGCTCCCGTTGCAGTCGTAGATCTGCAGCTGGGTCCCGTTTTCCGTCGCGCCGTTGGGCACGTCGAGGCAGCGGCCCGATTGCGGGTTGCGCAAGGAGCCGTTGGCCCCGGCGACCCATTGCTGGGCGCCCGAGGCGTTGCAGTCCCACAATTGCACCTTGGTGCCATTGGCGGTGCCGCTGGTCGTCACGTCGAGGCACTTGCCGAGTGCCCGCGCGGTGCCGTCGCCGGGAAGGCTCCATTGCTGCGCGCCCGACGTGTTGCAATCGTACAACTGCACCTTGGTGCCGTTGGTCTGGCTGCTCTGGTTCACGTCGACGCACTTGCTCGCGAGCCCGGTCACCGCGCCCGTGGGGATCGCGCTGCCGTATACCTCGAACTCGTAGATGCGCGCGGCCGTGCCCCCGGTGTTTTCCGGCGTCGTCACGTTGAGTCTCACGTAACGCGCCTGGCGTGCGGCGAAGGGGTGGAAGGTGCGGCTCGAGCGGTTGCCCGTCACGGTCGCAACCGTCGTCCAGTTGGCATTGTCGAGGCTCGTCTGGATGTTGAACCCGCCCGTGTTCCATCCCGTGGTCTCACCGCCGAGGCCCGAGTGCTTGATGACCACCGACGATACGTTTTGCGCCGAGCCGAGGTCCACCTGCAGGAAGGAGTTGGCCTGGGTCGAGCACCATTTGCTGTTGTTCACCAGCGCGCCGTCGAAGGCCTTGTCGGCCGACTCGGCCGCCGCGCACGGCGTGGAGCCGCTCGCCGCTTTGCCACGCGCCAAGTTCGGGCCGAGGTTCAGCGCCTTCGGGGGCGCCGTCCAGCCGTCGTTGAACGAAGGCGGAACGTCGCCGGCGCCCGTGCCCCAGGTGCCGCTGGGCGAGGTGCCCATAGTGTACGAAATCGTACCGCCCGACGCGATGTCCGAGTAGCGCAGGTAGCTGCGGTTTTGCGCCGCACCATTGAGCTGCATGCCTTGCACGTATTGCGAGGCGCCGCCGCCGTTGATTTGAATATTGCCGGCCGCACGCTGAATGGTGATCGAGTTGAACGTGGGTCCGTGGAGCGCGAGTACGTCGGCTCCGGGGATGGCCGGGTACATGCCGAGCGCCGCCCAGATGTACCACGCGGAGGTGGCGCCCAGGTCGTCGTTGCCCGGCAAGCCACCCGCGCCGGTGTGGAACGCCTCGCTCATGATTCGACGCACCGCCGACGAAGCCCCCGCCGGGTAGCGTGCGAAGTTGTACGCCCAGGGAACGCCGTGCTCCGGCTCGTTTCCAATCCAGAAATATGGCGTATTGTGCCCTTCGTTCACGCGCGTGAAGTGATGGTTCAATCGCTGCACGGCCGTCTCGGGGCCACCCATCAAATCGATGAGCGACGCGAAGTTGTACGTGATCATCCACGTGTACTGCGCGGCGCTTCCCTCGGTGTAGTCCGAGTCGCTGCCCGGATTGAGCGGCAGCTTCCAGCTCTTGTCCGAGTTGCGCGTGTTGATGTAGCTCGACTCGGTGCTGAAGACGTTGAACCACCACTGCGCACGGGAAATATGCGTGTTGTACAGGTTCGAATCACCCAGCGACTTGGCGAACGTGGCCACCGCGAAGTCCGACGCGGAGTACTCCAGCGAGTCCGACGCATTGCCGGCGATGAATCCGTTTTGCACCAGCTCGGCCTGGCGCCCGCGGATCGCGCTTCCCTGCATGGTGCCGCCGTTGGAGGCTTTGGCCATGAGCGCGAGCGCGGCCGCCGTATCGAAGTTGCGCGCGCCGAAGGCGTAGGCGCTGGCCACGATGATGGGGCCGGGGTCGCCGGTCATGATGAAGTCTTCGACGGTTTGGTTCGACCACTTGGGCAACAATCCGCCCTGCTGACCATCGAGGACCATCGATTTGACGACGTCGTTCATCACGTCGGGCGCCACGAGGCCCATCAGCGCCGCCCACGAACGGTAGATGTCCCATCCAGAGTAGTTCTGATAGACGGTCATCCCGCTCGCCGTGTGCACGGCGTTGTCGAAGCCTTTGTATTGGCCATTCACGTCGCTGGAGACGCTGGGGCTCTGGAAGACGTGGTAGAGCGCCGTGTAGAATTTCTGCAGATCGTCGTTCGATCCGCCGCTCACCTGAATGCGGTTGAGGAGGTTGTTCCACGCGGTATCCGCATTGGTGCGGACGGCGTTGAAGTCCCAATTCGGAATCTCGGTGTTGAGATTCTGCTGCGCATTGGCCGTGCTCACGAAGGAGATGGCCACCTTGAATTGCACCGTGGCCGCGCTGCTCGTGTCGAAGGTGACGTAGGCGCCGGTGTTGGTGCCCGAGGTGCTGGCCGATCCCGCGGAGACCGTGCCACCGTTCCAGGTGCCGAACCCAGTGGGCGCGCGATCGAATTGGATGGCGAAATAGATGGGGAACGTGTGGCCCGAGCCGCAGAAGTTGCCCGAGGTGACTTGGCCGGTGACCGTGCTGCCCGAGATGTTCACCGCGCCGCTGCGGCTTCCCGTGGCCGAGCGGCTCGTGTTGACCAAGAGGCGCGCCTGGTTGGTCGCGGGGAAGGTCAGCTTTCCGAAGCCCGTGCGCGTCGAGGCCGTGATCTCGACATTGGTCGAATACTTGTCCAGTCGTGTCTTGTAGTAGCCGGGGGCGGCGGCTTCGTTGGCCTTGGTGTAGCCGGACGCATAACTCGTCCAGTTGGTGCCGGGCGACGTCGAGACGGCACCGGTAATCGGTAGTATCTGGATGTCTTGGTTGTTGTCACAGCCCGCCCCTGCAAAGTGCGTGAGGCTGAAGTCTTGAATCGACGTATCCGAATAACGGTATCCGGTGGCCGATCCCACCCGCGTGTCGGGGCTGAACTGCACCATGCCAAACGGCATCGCAGGGCCGGGGTAATCGTTGCCGGTGGACTCGCCGGAGGTCGGCGGCAGGGGCGTCGTTCCCGGATCCGTGCCGATGAAGGGATTCACGTATTGGGTGAGGTTGACCGCCGCCACGTCGGCCGATGCCGAAGCGGTACTTTGCGGCCCATCGTTCGGGGCATCGTCGCCCGCGGAGCAGGCGGGGACACACGCGGCCAGCAGGGCTGCTGACAACGTTGTCCTGCTGAAAGGAAGATTCGGCATTGGCTGGTCCCTTTCCGAAGTTCCGCAACGGCCGAGCTCACGAAGACAACGTTGTCATCTTGGTCCGGTTCGATGCGGGAGCGTCGGGCCCAGCGATACGTCGATGCGGACGCCGCGGTCAACGCTCTTCGACATGTCGCAAAGCGTCATGCATCCCATCGAGAAAAAGACGCCAATGCTGTTCTTTCTTGAAAATAAGAGACACCCACGTCGATCCCGTGGAGCGCCATCCGTCGTGCCCCTCGAAGTGCCCAACCAAAAGGAGAAAAACCGATGCGCTACATCTGCCTGATTTACAGCGACGAAGCCTCATTCGAGAAAATGAGCCCGGAGGAGCAGGGCAAGCTTTACGCGGAGTACGAAGCATTCCGAAACGAGCTCGCCGCGGCGGGCAACGTGAAGCTTGCGGGCGACCAGCTCAAGCCGGCGCACACCGCCACCAGCGTTCGCGTGCGCCATGGCAAAGTTCAGACGACGGATGGGCCGTTCGCGGAGACCAAAGAGCAGCTTGGCGGGTATTACATCTTGGAATGCAAAAACCTCGACGAAGCCCTGAAATGGGCCGCCAAGATCCCGAGCGCGAAGGACGGCACCATCGAAGTGCGCCCCATCGTCGATCTTCCATGAGCTCGGCGCCATCATGTTGACGTCGTGAGCACCGACGAGAGCATGACGGCCGCGGTCGAGCGCGTTTTCCGGGAAGAAGCCGGGCGCGTGTTGGCCACCCTCATTCGCGTCCTTGGCGATTTCCAACTCGCCGAGGACGCGCTGCAGGATGCCTTCGTGCGTGCCGCGCAGGCATGGGAGCGCGAGGGCATTCCCGAGAAGCCCGCGGCGTGGATCACCGCGGTCGCACGCCATCGTGCGATCGATCTGCGGCGTCGCACGCGCGGCTCGCCCGTCGAGTCGCGCGATCCGTCGAAGATCCCCGAGCATGCCGCGCCGTCGCTGCCGGCCGAGATCGAGGTCGTACCCGACGACCAGCTCCGCCTCATGTTCACGTGTTGCCATCCGTCGCTCTCCGAATCGACGCGCGTGGCGTTGACGTTGCGCACCCTGGGCGGACTCACCACCGAGGAGATTGCGCGCGCGTTCCTCTCGCCCGAGCCGAGCATGGCGCAACGCCTCGTCCGTGCGAAGAAGAAGATCCGCGAGGCGAACATCCCCTACACGGTGCCCGAAGCGGACGATCTGCCGGCGCGACTCGACGCGGTGCTGTCGGTCATTTACCTCGTCTTCAACGAAGGGTACTCGGCGACCGCAGGCCCCAATCTGGTGCGCATCGATTTGTGCGCGCATGCGATTCGCCTGGGGCGTCTGCTCGCGGAGATGATGCCCAACGAGCCGGAGGTGTTGGGCCTGCTCGCGTTGATGCTCCTGCACGATGCGCGGCGTCTCGCGCGCATCGGCGTGAACGGCGAGTTCGTCCCACTCGAGGAGCAAGATCGTTCCCTTTGCGATGCACGGCGTGTGGAGGAAGGGATCGCGCAGCTCGATCGCGCCATTCTTCTGCGCCGTACGGGCGCGTATCAAATCCAAGCCGCCATCGCCGCGCTGCATGCGCAGGCGCGGCGGGCGGAGGATACGGATTGGAAGCAGATCGGTTGGCTGTATCGCGCGCTTTATCGGATTTGGCCCTCGCCGGTGGTGAAACTCAATTATGCCGTTTCCGTGGCCATGTCCGATGGTCCGGAAAAGGGATTGGCCATCATCGATGCATTGGCCGATGCCGAGGAGCTCGCCGGGTACCACCTTCTCCCTGCGGCGCGCGCGGATCTCTTGCGTCGCGCGGGGCGATGGCGCGAGGCGGGCGCCGCGTACCGTGCGGCCTTGGCGCTGGTGAAGAACGAGCGCGAGCGAGCCTTCCTCGAACGGCGTTTGCGTGAGGTCGATGAAGCGGACGATGCCGAAACTCCGTAGCGTACGAAACATGGCATCGGCGGTGAAATGCGGGATGCCTCACGATCAACGTGACGCGGTAGCACGCGCCGGCCCGCGGGGGTACGATCCGGTCATGGCGCACGCGCGGTGGATGGGGGCGTCGTTCGTTCTCTTGCTGACCGCGTGCGGTTCGTATGGCACGCGCGTGGTGACGTTGACGTCGTACCCTGGCCCGACGGATCAGAATGGTGTGGTGTGTATCGTGCGCGGGGAGGACGAAGGCGATGTCGAGCCACCCGTCCCGGTTTGGGACAATGGCGTGCTCGTGGGGGCCACGCGAAGCAGGTCGCATTTCTGTTACCTCGCGGCACGAGGCCATCACGTGATCACGTCGGAGGCGCTCGTCACCGCAGAATTGCCGCTTCGTGTGGAGGCGAATGCGCGTTACGGCATCGCGCAGGAGGTGGGACGCAGCATTTACTTGCCGGGGAAGCCGTGGGTGATGCTGGGCTACGCCTCGGATGCGCAAGTGGCGGAGGCCATGACCCATACGGACCACGTGGCACTCACCGAGGTGCCCCGCGACGAGGTGCTCCCCACGGGGGGAGCCGTCCCCGCCGATCCATGAAGCCTGGTTATTGGCCGTCTTGCGGCAAAATGGTGCGCGCTGCGAGTTCGTTCGCGTCGTACTCCGTGAGAATCTCGCGCGCACGGCGGATGCGCTCCTGCGCGGCCTCTTGCCGTTTCGCGAGGTACGCTTGGCCGGCCGCCTCGTTCGGGGACAGGGGTTTGCTCTCTTTGAGCCACTCGGGGAGTTCTTTCCAATTCTCGTGGCGCGGGGTGAGGGCCAACAGATGGACGCGGGCGGACATCATTCCCAACTTAGTGGATACTTCGACGTAATACGTTTTGCCGCCGACCACGTTGGCACGAAGCGCCCCCGTGTTTTCGCCCCACACGACGAAGACGTGTTCCCCCGGCGGGACCTTCACCGAGAAATACGATTTGGGCAGACTGTCGCCCAGGAAGCGCCCATTGGCATCGAGCACCGTCATGAGCTGCCCGCCCGCATAACCCGATGGCCGAATGAACACCACGGTCGCCGCCTCCGCCGTGGGCGGAGCCGGAGGCGTGCCCGCCTGCATGTAATCGGAATGGGCACTGCACCCGACGAACAGGACCATGGCCAACAAGAGAAAGAGCTTCATGCCCTGCCTTCTACTACGCGCCTTCGGGTCCGGCGAATGTTCACAGCATTCATTTCGGGGGCATCACCGATGAGTGGTGATTGACGATGAGCCATTTCCCGCCCATCAACTCGTAGACGTAGGTGTAGCGCGCTGTGACCTGCTGCTGCTTGCCATCTTGGGTCAGCGTGAAGGTGTAGACGCCGGTGTTGATCGCCGTGTTCTCGTCAACGACATCGACGATCTCCCGATCGATCTTTCCTTGTGGCTTGCTCTTCAGGAACTTGACGAAATAGTCGATGATGTCGTCGCGATCGACCCGGATCTCGTTCGATACCGTCGGCAGGAGCACCGCATGGGGCGCATAAAGGTCTGCCACCTTTGCGGGATCCCCCGTGGCCAGAGCCGCATTCCACTGATCGAACAAGGCGGCAATCGTTTGTTTGCTTACCATGGGAGCCTGGGCGCCTGCTGCCGGGGCTCCCGGCGAGCCACCGCACCCGGCGGCGAGAATCGCGGCCATCGCCACAGTACCGAGTGCCGCCCCGATCGTAGTCTTCTCCAACATTTCGCATCCCCCCGTGTGAGTGGCTGACGGACCCAGTGTCACGGGACAAGGCGGTCTCGCACAATAGGGAATTCGGGTCGCGGAGTCGGAATCGGAGCCCGCCCTCCCACAAGAAATCCCAACCGCCAGCACCTCGTCGGCCCTATACCTCCGCTACCCATGGGCTCCGCACGCAACGAAACAGTGACCGGCGTCGGCTTGGCACTCGGAGGCATTTTCTCCGTGCAAATCGCCTCCGCCTTCGCGGTGCCCGTCTTCGAGCGCATTGGGCCTGCTGCGACGGCGTGGTTGCGTCTTTGCTGGGCCGCGGCCATTTTCGTGGCCATCGCCCGCCCGCGCCTCGCGAAACTCCCTCGCCGCGATCTGGCGAGCGCGGCTGCGTTGGGCGTCGTCAGTGCGGCGAACTCGATGATGTTCTTCGAGGCCATCGCGCGCATTCCGCTCGCCACCGCGGTGGCCATCGAATTCCTCGGCCCCCTCTCCGTTGCCGTCTGGCGTCGCACGGGACCGTGGGGGCTCGCGTGGCCTCCGCTGGCCTTTGCCGGGGTTCTCCTGGTCACCCAACCTTGGCACGGCGACGTCAACGTCGCCGGCGTCCTCCTCTCACTCGGCGCGGGCGCGGGTTGGGGCGCATACATCGTGCTCACCCAGCGCGTCGGCGATCGGTTTCACGGCCTCGCCGGTCTCGCCATCGCCATGCCCGTCGCGGCACTCGTGGCCACCCCCGTGGGCATCGCCCAGGCGTGGGGCCATCTCGATGGCACCACGCTTCTCTTCTGCGCCGGCGTCGCGCTCATCTTTCCGGTGGCCTCCTACACCTTGGAGCTCAACGCGCTCCGCAAGCTCGATACGGCCACCTTTGGCACCCTCATGAGCATCGAGCCTGCGGCGGCACTTCTCGTCGGCGCCATCGGCCTGCATCAAATCCCCGATGCGGGCCAGATGCTCGGGGTGCTCTTCGTCACCGTCGCGGCGATCGGCGCCGCGCGCACCGGTCAGCGTGAAACCGCGGCCGCCCCCGAGAGCACCCGATCGATGAACGCCGACGTGCTCCCTAAGTAGCGCCCCGGATCCGTCGCCCGCGCCACCGTGGCATCATCAAGGTGCGCCCGCGTTTCCGGCGTCCGCCGCAGCGCCTCCGCCAGATCGAGGCCATCGGCCAGCGCCCGGGCGCATGCTTGCTCGACCAAATGATGCGCCTCCCCACGGCCCACGCGCGGTGCGAGCTCCATCATCACCGCTTCGGCCATGAGCAACCCGCCACCCGCCTCCGTGTTCTTGCGCATGCGCGCTTCGTCGATGCGCAGACCCGACGCCAGGTGCCGCGCATGCTCGAGCGCCCCGTGCGCGAGCACGAAGGCCTGCGGAAGCGCCGCCGGTTCCACCTGCCAGGGGCCCGTGGCCCGCTCGTGATCCTGGGCCATCGCGTTCTGCATCAGCGGCACCATCGCCTGCACCGTGCGCGCGGCGGCGAGCACGTACTCCGATGCAATCGGGTTGCGTTTCTGCGGCATCGTCGACGAACCGCCGCGCCCTTCTTCGTAGGGCTCGAAAACCTCCGCGACCTCCGTTTGCCCGAGCAAGGTCACGTCCGTGGCGATCTTCGAGAGGCTCCCGCACAGCAACCCGAGAAAGCCCACGGCCTCCACGAAGCCATCGCGCGCCACGTGCCAAGGCACGCCGCCGCCTTCGAGCCCGAGCTCCGCCGCCAGCAAATCCCCCACCTCCGCGCCCCGCGTGCCCAGCGACGCGAGCGTGCCCACCGCGCCCCCGAACTGCACGCGTTCCGCGCGCGGCCGCAACTGATCCAGCCGCTCCACGTGCGCCACCAACGGTGCGAGCCACACCGCGCACTTCAAGCCGAACGAAATCGGCGCCGCATGCTGCAAGTGGGTGCGCCCCACCATCACGGTGCCCCGGTGCCGATCGGCCAGCACGGCCAGCGGGTCGATCACCGCTACCAAGCTCGTGCGCACCAGCGCCAGCCCGCTCTTCACCTGCAACGCCACGGCGGTGTCCAAAATGTCCTGCGTCGTCGCGCCCCAATGCGTGTAGCGCCCCGCCTCGTCACCGGCCGCACGCGAGAGTGCACGCACCACGGCCACCACCGGGTATCCTACGTTGCGCACGCTCTTCGCAATCGCGCCCTCGTCGAGCACCACATCACCCGCCGCGCGCGTGATGGCCTCCGCCGCCTCCGCCGGAATGATCCCCAGCCGCGCCTCGCACCGTGCCAGCGCCGCCTCCACGTCGAGCATGCGCTGGAAGAGCGCTCGCTCGTCGAAGACGGTGCGCATCGCATCGGTGCCGTAGAGCGTCCCGAAAATCGGGCTATCCGCCGGATGAATGGCCACGGGTTACCCTTCCTTCTTCAGCGCCTTCTTCGCTGCGCGCATCGCCGCATTCGCCGCTGGCACCCCGGCATACACCGCGACCTGCTGCAGCACCTCGGAGAGATCCGCCGGCGATGCGCCCGTGTTGGACATGGCCCGCACGTGCGCCTCGAACTCCTCGGTGTGCCCCAGCGCCGCCAGTAGCGCCAAGGTCACGAGGTGCCGCGTCCGGCGGTCCAAGCCGGGTCGCGCCCACATGCTTCCCCACGCGGTGCGCGTGAGAAACGCCTGAAAATCCCGGTCCAAATCCGTGATCGCGGCCAGCGCGCCGGCCACGTACTCTTCCCCGAGCACCTCCTTGCGCACGGCCAACCCGAGCTCGTACGCGTCGGTGGTCGACGGCCGCAGAAAGTCGGCCAGCGCCGCGGTCACTGTGTCGGCCTTCTCGAGCATCGGAAGGTGCGCGGCCTGTTCGAGCACCACCAGCTTGCCGCCCAGGGCATCGCGGATCGCTTCGGCCGAGGCCACGGGCGTCGCGAGGTCGCCATCGCCCACCACCACCAACGCCGGTACCCGCACCGTGCGCGCGCGCTCGCGAAAGTCCCACGCGGCGAGTGCCTCGGCCGACGAGGCGTAACCCTCCGCCGGGGTGCGGGTCAGCATTGCACGAAGCCCCTTGGCCTCCGGCGAGTCGGTGCGCGCTGGGGTCACCCATCGCGCGACGATGCCGTCGGCCAGCGTCTCCATACCTCCACCGCGCACGACACGCGCCCGCTCGAGCCATGACTCCGGCGGCGGTATGGCCATCGCCGTATCGAACAGCGCGAGCGACCTCACGCGTTCCGGCGCCGCGTGCGCCAAGGCCATGGCCACCATTCCTCCCAGAGAGACACCGCCCACGTGCGCCGCGCGAACCTCCAGCGCCTCGAGCAGCCCGAGCACGTCGTCGGCGAGCCGCTCCACCGTGTACGGACCCTGCGTCGTCTCGCTCAAACCGTGCCCGCGCAAGTCCGGCCGAATCACCCGAAACGAGCGCGAAAGCGCCACCGCCTGCGGATCCCACAGCCGCAGATCCGTTCCGAGTGAATGCAAGAGAACCAGTGGTGGCGCGCCCGGCGGTCCTTCGATGGCGACGTGCGTCCTGAGCGATCTCGTGGCCACGAACATGGGGCCCGATCTTACTGGTCGGAACCGTCGCTCGCATCTACATAGCGCGCATGCGCCGCTTTATCTCACAGGGTTCCCACTTCGAAGAACAGATCGGTTACTCCCGCGCCGTCGTCGACGGCGACTGGATTTTCGTCTCCGGCACGACCGGATTCGATTACGCGACGAAGGCCATCTCCGAGGAGATCGTCGAGCAGTGCGAGCAAACGTTGAAGAACATTGCGTGGGCCCTTGGGGAGGCGGGATCGTCGCTCGACGATGTCGTCCGCGTGACCTACATCCTCCCCAATGCCAAGGACTTCGAGCCCTGTTGGCCGAGCCTCCGCAGAGCCTTCGAAAAGAGCCGCCCCGCCGCCACCATGATCCGTGCCGACTTGCTGGATCCGCGCATGAAGATCGAAATCGAGGTCACCGCCCGCCTCCGTAGTTGAATCGGAAGAAAGTTTGCCCGTCCGTCGTTTGGGGGAGTGCGGCCATGGCATTGCGAGGGATCCCGGAAGCCTTTCAGAGTCGGCACGCCATCCGAAGGCTGAACATCGGCGCCGTCGGCTTGGCCTTGGGCTGCATCACCGGGATCGTGCTCGGCGAGGTCGTCGGCCGGCGCTCGGACTATTCCGAGGTGGCATTGGCCATCGCGTTCTCCACCTTCTGCGTCGGCGCCTTTTGGGCGGCGTTCTTTCGCCCGAAGGGCGTCGCCGGCCACCGCGGATTCCGCATCGGCTGGGGAATCTCGGCCGTGCTGGCGATGCTGAACGCACAGCTCGCCTGCCTTCTCGTGGCAGGCGTGCATGACGGTTACGTCGGCCTCGAGGAAGTGGTCCAGATGCTCGTCGCCGCACCGACCCTGGGCATCGTTTTGTGGCTTCCAGCGCTGCTGTTCACCTTCGTCTGCTTTGGCGCGCCCATCGTGCGCGCGCAGGTGCTTGCCGAAAAGGGACTCGCGGGCGCCGAGCGCGGGGAACTCCTCGTCGGCACCGCGTGCGTCGCGATTGCAGGCTTGGGGCTTCTTCTGTCGCTGGCCATGCCCTCGGCCCAATGGCTCGATGCCTTTTCGCCCATTCGCGTCGTCGGCTATTTGGGAATGCTCGCGGGCGGGATGGCGGCATATGCGGCGTCCATTCGCGAGGGCCGGCGGCGTGCGTTCGTGCGCGAGGTGGAGGCGGGAAACGTCGCGGGCTTTCGCGTCGACCCCAGCCCGGAGGGCAAAGTCCTCGTTCGCGTGACGTCGCATGGCGAGGGGTACCGCGTGTCGGATTTTCGCGAAGAACTCGTCGAGTTGGACGCGAGCGGCGAGGCGAAGCGGGCGCGCTACTGCGAATTGCCGTAGATGGCGCGGGTGCGGGCCATGTTGCGCATCGAGATGACCTCGAGCACGCTCGCCAGCGAGGGACCGGAAAGGACGACCGGCGGCGATAGCTCGTGACGCACCATGCTTCCATCGGAGGCGCGCCAGCGCTGGCCGCTCGACAGCTTGCCCACGAGCCGGCACGTCGGACAGTACGCCAGCTCCAAGGTTGCCGTCCGCCGCGCTTGGCGTGGGGCCAGCGGCAGGCCTTGGAGCAGGAGCACCCAATCAAGGTCGCCCGTTTTGGCGGCCAACACCGCGACCCGCACTTGCTCTTGCACCTCGAGGGACAAGGTCGCATGCGTTTCCACCAGCTCATCGTGGCATGCACTACAGGCTTCCCGCTGCGACACACACACGAGTCCCGCACCCAAGAGCGCCGCCGCCGACGCGGCCCCCAGCGCGAGCCAGCCTGGCGCGGATCCGCTCGCGAGAAAGTACGCCAAGCTTCCCGCGCCCGCCGCAAACACGCCGGCCCCCGCGAAGCATGGGGCGCGTCGAAAGAGCCTTGTGAGATCCGGCGCCTCGAGCGCCGCAGTCGGCAAGGAGTCCATTCCTCCCACAGGAGTTCACTGGAACGCCATCGTCAATCGGATCCGTTCTCGCGGAAAAATGGCAATGTCGCCGCATGAAGGCTATCCTGACATTACGCTGTCATTGGGCGGACGCATCATGAGCTCATGATGGCCGCCGAACGACACGAACCACTGGATTCGAAGCTTCTTCACACTGTCTCGGGCGAGTTGCTCGTGCAGGCGCCGGCGGACTTTGCGCACATGCTTTCCTTCATGCGCGGCTTCGCTCCGCTCGCCGGCGCCGGTGAGCAATGCCTGGGGCGAAGCTCCGTCGCCGCCGCACGGATGGTCGATGGCCGTCCGGTCGTCTTCGAGCTGAGCGCCACCGACGATCCCGAGCGCCTCGCGTACCGCCTCCATTCGGAGATCGCGCTCTCCTTCGACGCGCGCGTTCGCCTCTTGCGGCGCGTGCGGTTCCAATTCGGTCTCGACGACGATCTGGCTGCGTTTTACGGCCTCGCCGATCGCGATCGCTCCTTTTCGCGCGTGGTGACGCAGCTCTATGGCATGCACCACGTGAAGTTCCCCAGCGTCTTCGAGATCGCGTGTTGGGCCGTGCTCATGCAGCGTGAGCCGATGGCGCGTGCGCGCCAGACCAAGCGCGCCCTCATGGAACGATTCGGGGCGTCGCTCGAGGTCGAGGGGTACGTGCACTGGGCCTTTCCCGAAGCGCGCACCATCGCGGAGGCGTCGCCCTCGGCCCTGGCCGATGTGGTGCGGCATTCGCGGAAGGCCGCCGCCATCTTCACCTTGGCGCGCGCCTTTGCCGAGATGCCCGAGGAGTTTCTTCGCACGGTGCCTTACGCCGAGGCGGAGGCGTGGCTGCGCGCGCTGCCCATGATTGGCGACTTCTCCGCGACGTTCATCCTGTTCCGCGGCCTCGGCCGCATGCAGCGCTTCGCCGCGGCCCAGAACGAGCACCTCGTGGAGGCCGCCCGACGCGTGTATCATGCACCGACTCTGTCCGACGCCGACGTCTCCAGGATGGGGGAGCGATACGGCGAATGGCGAGGCTATTGGGCGCTGTACCTTCGCGCCTCGGGGTTCGTCGGCGGGGAAGGGGCGGCATGCTAGACAGGGAGGCGTGAAGGACGAAACGCCTTACGACCGGCTTCCGTATACGGATCACGCATACGCGGAGTCGCACCCCAATCGGCTCGCTGTGGTGGCGCGCCTGTCGGGGTGGAGGGCGCCGGAGCTCGCGGCGGCGCGCATTCTCGAGATCGGGTGCGCGCGCGGCGGCAACCTGTTGCCGATGGCGATGAGCCTTCCCGGTGCAGAGCTGGTGGGCATCGATCCGTCGCAGCGTCAGGTGGACGAGGCACGGCGCGTGGCGTGTGCTGCCCAGTTGCCCAACGTGCGCGTGCTGCAGGCGGGCTTCGAGACGGCGGAGCTCGAGGCAGGCTCGTTCGATTATGTGCTCTGCCATGGGCTCTATTCGTGGATCGGCGTGGAGGCGCGCCGTGCGCTGCTTCGGGCGATCGGGCAATGGCTCGCGCCCGGCGGCGTGGCCTATGTGAGCTTCAACACGTTGCCCGGGTGGTACGAGCGCATGGCGGCGAAGGATTGGCTGCGGCGTGCGCCGCCGAACGCGTCCCTCGCGTCGTTGACGTGGCTGCGGGAGCAGGTTTCCCCGGAGCTGGGCCACTACCGGCGCGGCCTGGAGCAGGTGCTCGCGCGCCTGCACGAGACGGAGCCCGCGTACCTGGTGCACGAGTACCTCTCGGAAGAGCACCATCCGGTGTACGCCGGTGCGTTTCTCGCGGAGGCTGCGGAGGCAGGCCTTTCATACTTGGGGGATGCCATCGCGCAGAACGTCGCGCTCGAGCTTCTGCCGGACGACGTGGCGTCGCGGGTGCACGAGCTCGATGTCGCGGCCACGCAAGAGATCATCGACTTCGTGAAGGGCACCTCCTTTCGCCGTGCGCTGCTCGTCCGCGCGGAGGCGTGCACGGAGCGGGGATGGCGCTGCCCGAAGCGGCTCGATCCTGCGGCCCTCGCGTCGCTTCGCATGGCGAGCCGTCTGCGCGAAGAGTTACCGGGGAGCGACTTTTTCCGCGGAAGCCGCGAGAGCGTGCAAGTTCCCGACGAGGCCGCGCGTGCAGCCTTGCGCGAGCTCGAGCGGCTCGCACCGCGATCGCTCGCGTTTCGGGAGTTGCCCGGCGCGGGCCCTGCGCTGGCGTCGGAGTTGTTCGATGTGTGGCTCGCGACGGGCGAGCTCGATCTGTACGCGCACGCGCCGCCGATGGCTTCGCGTGCTGCGGAGCGCCCCGAGGCGCCGCCGCTCGTGCGCTGGCAAGCTGCGCACGGTGCGACCCTCACGAACCTCTGGCACCAGGAAGTGCGGCTGCTCGAGCCGCTCGTCCGCTTTGCGTTGGCGCGACTCGATGGAACGCGAACGGCGTCGGAGCTCGCGCGCGAAGCCAAGCGCGCAGGCTTGGTCGCGGACGAGGCATCGGTCCGCATCGCGATGGACCTCTTGGCCGCGTCCGCGCTGCTTTCGCGATGACAAAAAGAAAAACACCGCGCAAGGCCCGGGGGGGGAGAGCCATCCACGCGGTGTCGATGAATCTATTAGCGAGTCGCATGCCAAGGACGCGTTGCTCGATTTCTCGAGATTTTGCGACTGAGGTTGCCTCGATTCCTTTTCAAAGTGAAATCCGGCATTTCATATTTGATACGCAACCGTGCACGGCGTCACAGATCAGGCGCACATTCCCATTCAAGGTAAGAAACGCGCCGGCGAGGATGCGCCGTGACCCCTCGGGCCGCTACGAATGAGCTGCTCATCCCGTTAGGATGTGCAGATGCGCAATACCCTAGCCGTACTCGGTTTCGTGCTCCTCGGATGCGGTACCAGCGACGGCTCGGGCAATGAGCCCGATGCGGCGACGGGCTCGACGTCCGACGGCGGCCGCGGCGATGGCGGCGGCGGCACCAAGGACGGTGGCGGCACCGCGCCGCCGTTGGGCGAGCCGCAAACCGGCGTGGCCACGTACTACGCCGCCAACGGCGGGGGAAACTGCTCCTTCGATCCGACGCCGAACGATCTCGATGTCGCCGCGATGAACCACGAGCAGTACGCGGGCAGCGCCGCCTGCGGGGCCTGCGCGGCGGTGCAGGGACTCAAAGGAAAGGTCACCGTGCGCATCGTCGATCAATGCCCCGAGTGCGCGCGCGGCCACCTCGACTTGAGCAAAGAGGCCTTCGCCAAGATTGCCACCGTCTCCGACGGGCGCGTGCCCATCACGTGGCAAACGGTGGCGTGCAACATCTCCGGCAACGTGGGCTACCACTACAAAGATGGCTCATCGCAATATTGGACGGCCATTCAAGTACGCAATCATCGCGTGCCGATTCGAAAGCTCGAAATCAAAACATCGTCTGGTTTCGTGGAGGCTCCGCGCCAAGACTACAATTACTTCGTGCTGGAGAAGGGCGCCGGCCCTGGCCCGGTCACCGTGCGCGTGACGGCCATCGATGGCCAGACCCTGGAAGATACACTCCCGGCCGCGTCATCCGACGCGACCGTATCGGGCAAATCGCAATTCAAGTGACTATTTGGCCAGATCCATGGTGAGGTCTTGCAAATAGCGCGCGCCGTCGGCGAGCCATTTCGTGGGGCGTCGTTCATCGGGGCCGTGGGCGCCGTGGCCGGAGAGCGACTCCTTTTTCGAAATGGGGCTTACGCTCACGCCGTAGGCAGCAATGCCGATGGCGCGCAGGTGCCGTGAATCCGTGGCCCCCGTGCCCATGGCGCCGACGACGGGTACGCCTGGCCAAGTCTTGCCGGCGATGCGCTTAATGGCGGCGGGCACGATGCCGTCGGCGGGCGAGTATGGGCCGTAGCCGTAATCCGCGGCGGGCGTGATGTCGACCGCGGGATCGCCCACCACCTTCTTCAAGGTCTCCAGCAGCTGCTCGCGGGTCTCGTCGGGCAAGAGCCGGCAATTGACGTTGGCCTCCGCGGTCGTCGGGAGCACGTTGTCCTGCGGCGAACCTTGGAGCTGGGTGGCCACGCACGTCGTTCGCGTCAGCGCGCTGTAGAACGCATCTTTCGAGAGAACGCGCTCGTCGTCGGGGCCGATGCGTCCCGAGCTCACGATGCGTTTCAACACGTCGGAGAGCGGCTTTCCGAGCAGCGGAGCCTCCCCCGCGAATTGCTCGCGCGTCACCGGCAGGATGCGCGCGGGAAAGCGATGTTGCGAAACCTTGATGAGGGCACGCGACAAGGCGGCAATCGGATCGGCATCGACCGGAGGCAGCGACGAGTGCCCGCCTTTGCCCTTGGTCACGAAGTGGTACGTCTGGATCGTCTTTTCGGCCACGCCCGCGGTTACCAGGACCGCCTTTTCCAGATCGTCCGAGAGGCGCACGCTCCCCAGCTCGTTCAGCGCGATTTCCGAGGAGATGAGGTCCTCGTGGTTTTGCGCGAGCCACTTGGCGCCGGCCAGGCCGCCGGTTTCTTCGCCCGCGGTCAAGGCGAAGATCACATCGCGCGAGAGCACCGGCTTGGTGTGCGCGAGCTCGAGCGCGATGGCCACGATGACCGCGGCCATGGCCTTGTCATCGTTGATGCCCCGGCCCCAGAGAAAGCCGTCTTTCTCGGTGACCTGGAACGGCGGCACCGTCCAGGGTTGCCCCTCGACGGGGACGACGTCCACGTGGGCAATCAAGAGAAGCGGCTTTTTGGTGCCATTGCCCTTGTAGCGGGCAATGAGGTTGCCGCGTCCCGGGGCGCTCTCCAAGAGCTGCACGCCGCTGAGGCCCGCGGCGCGAAAGCGCTCGGCAATCGGCTTGAGTGCGGCGGTTTCGTTGCCATGGCTCGTATCGACGGCCACGAGCTGCTCGAGCACGGCCCGCGTTTCCTCGGCAAGCGGACGCGGAGGCTCGGGCTTGGCCGGCGGGGGCGCCGGTGGTGGAGCAACGTCCGCGGCCGGCGCCGTCGATGCCGTGACCCTGGCCGGCGGCGGCGAGGAGCTCGATCCCGCGCAGGCGGCGCACCCGAGAAGCGAGAGAAGACCCAGGAAAGCGCAGCGCGTCATGGGGCGCGAGGTTAGCGGAGAAGCCGGAGAATTCACAGGAAGACGGGAAGACGGGAAGGTTTAGAGGGTTTCCAATCGTCCCCGTTCTCGACAATCAAAACCCTTCCCGTCTTCCCGTCTTCCTGTGAACTCTCTCTCTGGCCTCTAGATGAAGAAGTCGGGAATGAGTTCGGCGCCTGGGGTCATGGCGTATTTCGAAAGATCGGTGACGCCAGCGGCGGCGAGGACCTCGTCGTCGACGCAGAATTGGCCGGTGAATTCACGGCTCGGTTTGGTGAGGATGACGTAGGCGGCGTCGGACATGATGTCGGGGCTGCGGCTGCCGCGGATGGTCTCGTCGCCGCCGAGCAAGTTTTGCACGGCCGCGGTGGCGATGACCGTGCGCGGCCAGAGGGCGTTGACGGCAACGCCTTGCGATTTGAATTCCTCGGCCATGCCGAGGACGCACATGCTCATGCCGAATTTGGCCATGGTGTAGGCCACGTGCGGGCCGAACCACTTGGCCTCCATGTTGAGCGGCGGCGAGAGGTTCAAAATGTGCGGGTTCTTCGCCTTGAGCAGGTGCGGAAGGCAGGCTTGAGAACAGGCGTACGTGCCGCGCGTGTTGATCTGGTGCATGAGATCGTAGCGCTTCATCGGCGTGGCGAGCGTTCCCGTCAGGCTGATGGCGCTGGCGTTGTTCACCAGGATGTCGATGCCGCCGAAGGTGTCGACCGCCTGCTTCACGGCGGCTGCAATCTGGTCTTCGGCGCGAACGTCGACGACGAGGGGAAGGGCGCGCCCTCCCGCCTTCTCGATTTCCTCGGCGGCGGTGTAAATGGTGCCAGGGAGCTTGGGGTGCGGCTCGGCGGTCTTCGCCGCAATCACCACATTGGCGCCGTCGCGCGCGGCGCGCAGGCCGATGGCCTTGCCGATGCCCCGGCTCGCACCGGTAATGAAAAGCGTTTTGCCTTGGAGGGATGTCGCCATGCCGGGAAGGCTACCGTAGCTTTTGTTTCGTGTACGAAAGAAATGTGCCGAAGTTGCTTTCGCAACCGTTCGGTTCAATGCGAAGGCGGCTTCGCCTTCCCACGCACCGGAAATCGTCGTCTGTCAGCTAGTTGGGGGACTCGACCGTAGGCATGGGTTCTGCTCTCGTGTCGGGCAGAGTCGCGAAGAGCTAGGAGGGTGCCCATGAACGGATACGTGAAGTGGCTTGCGATGGCTTCCGTCTTGTCGGTGACGGGGGCTGGCTGCAGTGCGAGTGACGAAGGTCTCGAAAGCGAGAAGGCTCCGGATATCGAATCCACGGCGATTGGCGAGGCGTATCTGCCTTATGGCGTTTCCATTCCGGAAGGGCAAAGCATCTTCGCGCGGCCGGAGCCCTATTCGCCGAGCAAACACGGAGCGCCTCTGGCCAATTCGCTCGTGGCGGAGAATCGCGCGGATGCGCGGGACATTCCGCGCGAGCTCGCGTCGCGGCGCAAAGGGCGTCCGGGTGCGCCGTATCCGCCGCCGGGCGACGGGGATCGCGGCTTTTGGGTGAACGCCGGCACGGGCATTTATGCCGGCAACGACGTGCAGGACAACATCAGCATCCCGAACTCCTCCGTCGGCGCGACCATCTATGCGCCGACGCACCAATCCGGCGGAGGCTCGTGCATCGAGACGGTGACGGCCCATTATCGATACAGCGGAATGGCCACCACCGCCCACGGACACGGTTTTTGGGATTGGTGTCGTGCCTCGCCGGGCTGGGGCGTCTTCGAGGCGATGGATGCCACGTGGAAAGGCAAATACGCGCGCCTGAACGGCGGTGAAAATGTCTATTTCACCCAGGTCTACAAGACGGGAGGCAATTGCTGGGCGGGCATGCTCTACAATTATACGAGCGGCGCCTGGGAAACGAAGTTGACCAGCTGCGGAACCACGAAAACCGGATTCGGGAACACCGGCTGGTCCATGTGGGAATCGTGGAGCCTCGTGGGCTGCCCCGCGCTTCCGCGTGCGCGTGCGCAGTCGATCCAGATCCTCAACGGCTCATGGCAGGCGCTGGCGCCGGCCACCACGAGCCAATTGGGCCCCTCGGCGGGCTCCTGCTTTGCGACGTCCGCCTACACGTTCAAGGTGTGGACGGCGAACTCGTTCTGGGAGGGCTTTACGCCTTGACCCACGGCCGGGCCGATCTCATAAGCGCAAGGATGAAAAAGCCGGTTTGCGCCGTCGTTGGGATTGGGCCCGGAAACGGTGCCGCGTTCGTTCGCCGCTTCGTCGAGGAAGGCTACGCCGTGGCCGCGTTGTCCAGAAAGCTGGCCAGCGAGGTCACGGACGGCCTTCCCGATGCCCATGCGTATGCCTGCGACGTGACGGATCCTGCTGCGGTGGAGGCGGCCTTCGATCGCGTGACGGCGGAACTCGGGGACGTGTCGTTGCTCGTCTACAACGCCGGCTCCGGCGTGTGGGGCACCATCGAAGAGCTCACGCCCGCGGACTTCGAGGCGTCGTGGCGTGTGAACGCGCTCGGCGCCTTCGTCGTTTCGCAAAAGGTGATCCCGGCGATGAAGCGCGCCGGCCGTGGCAACATCGTGTTCATCGGGGCCACCGCCTCACGCCGCGGCGTGGCCAAGACCGCCGTGTTCGCCCCGGCAAAGGCCGCGCAACGCAGCCTCGCCGAATCGATGGCCCGTCACTTGTGGCCCGCGGGCATTCACGTGTCGCTGGTGGTGATCGACGGCGTGATCGATTCGCCACGCGTGCGGGCGCACATGCCGAACCAGCCGGCGGACTTCTTCTTGAACCCCGACGACATTGCCGACGCCGTGGTGCGCCTCACCGAGCAGCCGAAATCGGCCTGGTCGTTCGAGATCGAGGTGCGCCCCTTCGGCGAGAAGTGGTGATCGCCGAGGCGCTCAATGCGTCGCGACGGCCACGGCGTGGGCGCCGGGCGGTAGCTCCACCCGGCCCACGTGGCGCAAGCTCACCGCGGGCGTGCGCGCGATGCGCCACACTTCCAGGCCGCCGTGCGGCTCCTGCGAACCGCGGTATTCGAAGCTCGCGGCCAGCAAATGCCGCCCTGACGCATCGAAGGCGATGCCTTCCGGCAGCACCGCCTCGAAGGGATAGTCCCCAACCTTGGCCAGGGCGCCTGTCGCTCCGTCGAATTGAAACAACGAGACCGTCGCCTCGCGCGTGTAGCGCGGGTGCGACTCCGGAAAAATGGTCTCGCGCATGTTGCATGTGGCCACCAACGTGCCGTCGGGGCTCATGGCCATCCCCTCCGGCGACCGATCGCTCTCGGCACGGTGCACGACGGCGTGCACCGGCTCCGGCGCATCGAGCGCACCCAGGCGGATGACCGACAGGCTTCCCGGGTGCTCGGGCAGGCGCTGGTCCGGCGTCGTCGCATTGAAATTGCGCCCCCACGCATTGACGACGTAATAGCGACCATCCGGGGTGAAGCGACCGGTGTACGCGTCCTCGTCCACCGCCACGGGCGCACCCCAGCGTGAGAGCACCGGCGCCCCCGCCGCATCCTGCGTGAACCGCAAAAAGACGATGCGCCCTTGCCGATACAGGTTCACGGCGAGCAGCTTCCCACCGGGGTGCCACGCGAGGTAGCTCGCATCCAGGCCGTTCTTCGGCAGATCGGCGCGCGTCGGCACGTCGAGCGCGGCCAGCGGGATGTCCGTCACCGGCCCGAGCTCCCCCTGGCCGCGCACGGCGACCAGCTGAATGCCTTCCTCGGCCGCATTGGTGGTGAGCGCAATCCATCGCCCGCCGGGGTGCACCGACAGTGCTTCGGGCAGGGGGCCCACGTACGCGAACCCGCGCAGCCGCGGCTTGGCCGGGTTGGAGAGATCCACCGCGGTGAGCCGGCGTCCCGGTGGAAGATCGTCGCGCGTGACCATGCCCGGGGCGCGCGGCTGAAGAAGCTCGATGACGTACGCCGTGCGGTTGTCCGGCGCGAGCGCGAGCACCTCGGGCGGTCCCGCGACCGAGTTCGAAACATCGGGGAGCCGTGCACTTCGTGGCTCCCCGGCGCGCCCGGGCAAAAGGATCGACAGCGTATCGCGGTAACGCGGATCGGGGCCCGGAAGCTGCCCATCGACGTACGTGCTCGCGAAAAAGTCGCCGTCGGAAAGAACCGCCACGTAGGGGCTGCCGATCGCGTCCAGCGCGGACGCTTGCGCCGGATCCGAGCCTGGGCCGCCCGCACAGGCTTGGCTACCGAGGATACCAAGTAAAGCCGTTGTTCGTCGAAGATGCATGCCTTGACCGTAGCCCTCGAGATGCACCTTGAAAAATGACAAGAAAGGCTCACCATTTTTCAAATTTGAAAAACCATGGACTGGAACGACCTTTGCCATTTTCTCGCCGTGGCCCGCACCAACCGACTCACCGACGCCGCGCGCCAGCTGCACGTCAGCGAGGCCACGGTCATGCGGCGCGTGCAGGCGCTGGAGCGAGCCCTGCGCCTGCGGCTCTTCGTGCGTCACCCCACGGGGTATTTTCTCACGGAAGACGGAAAGGCCCTGCTCGAGCGGGCAACGGCGGTCGAGAATGCCATTCTCGGTGTCGAGCGCTATGCCGATGCGCGAGAGACATCGCCCGCGGGCGTCGTGCGCATTGCCACGCCCGAAACATTGGCCACACACTTTCTCGCGCCGGAGGTCGGCTCGTTCCACAGGCGGTATCCGGAGATCCGGCTCGAGCTCGTCACCGGTGCTTCCACGGTCAACCTCGCACGGCGCGAAGCGGATATCGCGCTCCGTTTGAATCGCCCTGCGCAAGGCGGATTGATCACGCGAAGAGTGGGGCGCGTGGGATTCGGTGTTTACGCGACGCCGGCCTTCCTCGCCAGCCGTCCGGGAGGCGCGCTTTCCGGTGCAGCCTTCATTGGATGGGATCGCGAAGGAAGCCAACTTCCTCTCGCGCAACGCGCCGCGCAGCTCTTTGGAGACGGTCAGGTCGTCTTTGCCGCGGGCAGCCTCGCCGTGCAATTGGCCGCAGCAAAAACGGGCATTGGATTCGCCGTGCTGCCGACATTCATGGCCGCGCACGAGCCCGAGCTCGTTTGCGTGGTGCCTCCGCGCAAAGTTCTCACGCTCGATTTGTGGCTCGTGTACCGGCGTGAGCTTCGCTCGGTTCCGCACGTGAAAGCCGCGCTCTCCTTTCTCATGAGCGTGGCGGCGCGCGGTGAAGGGTAGGTGGGCGTGGGGCCGCCTCGGATATTAAATGGATTCGTCGATTGGATATTTCAAAAAGTCGTCCGTGTATCCGCACTAGCCCAAGTCGATTAACGACGTGGGAGAGTCACATGTCCAAAATTCGTTTTGCGAGACGCCTCCTTTTTCCAATAGCGGTCGCCGCCGCAGGATGCTCGAGTGAAAGCTCGCCCCAGACCAACGATTCGGATGCTTTTTCGCAGGGGCAATCGTTCGTTGCCGTTACGCGCACACTCCCGAGCGCAGGCACGACGGGCGGTATGAAGGTGCAGTCGGTTCCCAATGCGCGCGGCAATGAATCGTTCTATTTGGCGATCAACAAGAAGGAACTCAATCGTCGGTATTTCTTGTCCGCGTATTTGAAGCAAGCATATCCGGGGACCGTTGCCGCCGGAGCGGCCGGTTCCCTCGGCACGCGCGTGGTGACGTTCCGCGAGCAGAATGGAAAGCTTTTCGTCTTCGACGCACAAGACGGTCGCGCTTCGAGCGATACCTTCGACCCGTCCTTGATCATCGAGGCGTATCCGGTGGTCGACGATTATGAACCGTTCCTCGGTTTGTCCGGACACGATGATTACGTGCTCTTCGATCCCGCCGCAGGCCTCAATCGATTTGGGGTCGTTTCCGATTTGTGGGCGAGCAATACGAAGAGTCCGCTCCACTTCCAGGTGGACCTTTCGTATCTACAAAACTTTCGGACGATCAACGACGGCGCCACGTTCGAGCAAGTCTTCACGGGCGCGTTCGACGATACCCTGGAGGCCGACCGGCGCGTGCCCGAGAACTGGTACACGGGCTCGGGTACGCTTGGCATTGCACTGCGCCGCTACACCGAAGGCGAAAATTTTCGGCCTGTAAGTGCTACCGGTTTCTCACACGAGTTCTACTTTACGGCGACGCCTCTTCTGGAGAAGAACACGGGTAAGAAGGTCACCCACGCCACCAAGTGGAACATCCACCCAGGCATGAAGCCCATCAAGTGGGTCATCTCCGATCAAGTCCTCGTCGCGGCCAAAGAACATCCGAAATACGATATCGTCGGCGCCATCAAGGCGGGCATCGAGAATTGGAACGCCGTATTCGGTTTCAAGGTCCTCGAGGCCGTGGTCGGTACGCCGCGGGATTCGTTCGCGGACGATGACACGAATTACTTCGTTTACGATGCCGACCCCACCTACGGTTTTGCGTTCGCCGATTGGCGGCTCAATCCGAACACGGGGGAAATCCGTGGCGCGAGCGTCTACTTCAAAGGGGGTTTGGCTGCTGTCGGCCATCGACCAGTTCGATCCGCAGCCCGAGTCGGCGGCCCGCGTGGTGGCACGCGCTGCGCAAGTCCGCCCCGAGGTGCCGCAGATCACATGGGGCGGGCTCCAGCCAAAGCCCTTGTGCACGCTTTGGGCGCCAGGGTCGACCTTGGCAGGGAGCGCGGTTCGCGCGGAGGGCGCACCGCCGGCGGTGGATGGAGCGCGCCAAGTGGAGAAGTTCATTACGCACGTTGCGGTGCACGAGGTTGGGCACACGCTCGGCCTTCGGCACAACTTCAAGGGCTCGCTCTTGCCGCTGCCGCAGGAAAGCTCCGTGATGGACTATGTGGATGATGCGGACGCGGTGGCGAACGGCGGCGAGCACCCCGGACCGTACGATTATGCGGCCGTCCGCTTTCTCTATGGACTCTCGTCGAGCGAGCCGGCGCAGACCTTCTGCACCGATGAGGACGTCGAAGTGGATCCGACGTGCATGGTGTACGATCGCACCGAAGATCCGTTGGCCAAGTTCTGGGGCCCCGCCTACAACCGGAGTCTCGAGAAGGTGCTGCGCAACGAAGATCCCGAGCGCCGCTACTTCCGATCCATCGATTGGTTTTACCTCGGAGGCCTGTCGGGCTTCCTCGCCGGGGGTACGCCGGCCGATCAGGCACGCGCATGGACGCAGGCCGATCAGCTCTTGGCCCTGGGCGTCGATCACACGGCGGACAATGCCCAGTATCCTGGATATACGGATCGGTTGAGCGCGTTTCAGAATTTCCTGCTCACGCGGCTCTACTTCGACCCGCCGCGTTTGCGCGGCCCCATCTCGAAGGATCCTGTCCTGACCGGCGATGCGTTGGCCGCGTTCACCACCTCTTTGAAGGGTGTCATCCTCAACGGCGATGGCTACCGCGGATGGGACACGCGCCGCACCTCGATCGACGTGTTGAAGAAGATGCAGGTCCAGGCTGCGTACGACACGCTGCTCGCGGCGCGGGGGTTGCTTGCGGCATTGCCACCCGGCAGCGACACCACGCGCATCAACGACCTGATCGCCCGCATCGATAGCGCCACGCACCCGTATTACAAGTAGGGGGTCCCCTCGTAGGGGATCCGGCACCGCCCATAGCCCACCCGGTGCCGCCGCCGTCGGCGGCACCGGGGGCGGTGCGTCCGCCTCGAGGCATGCCTTGCGCGCGCCACCGTGCTTGCGCAGGGTGTCGGCATGCCGTCGATTCCGCGAATCCAGTCCCTCGAGGTCTTCGTCCACGTCGCGGAGCAGCAAAGCTTCGTGCGGGCAGCCAAACGTCTAGGGATTACGCCGTCCAGTGTGACGCGGACCGTGGCCAAGCTCGAAGATGAATTGGGGGTCCAGCTCTTACGGCGCACCACGCGTCGTGTTTCGCTGACGGAGGCGGGGGCGCTTTACCACGATCGATGCGCGCGCATCCTCGCCGAGCTGGCCGAGGCCGACTCGCTCGTCACCACGGCGCGCACCCGGCCCCGCGGTGTCGTGCGGATGCAGGTGCCCGCGTCGTTCGGACGGATGTACATCGGTCCGCTGTTGCCAAAGCTGCTCGCCGAGCAGCCCGATCTGCAGATCGATGTTGGCTTGAGCGACACCTACGCCGACCTGATCGAGGAGCGCGTCGATGTCGCCGTTCGCATCGGCAAGTTGGCCGATTCCCGATTGGTCAGCGTTCGCCTCGCGCCCAATCGGAGGGTGCTCTGTGCGTCGCCCGATTGCGTCGAACGCTACGGGCCCCTCCACGAACCGCGGGACCTATCGCGTTATCCTCTGTTGTCCTTCTCCCCGATGGTGACCGGCGACGCGTGGCGTTTGCGCAGCGCGACGGGGGACGAGCGGACGGTTCCCGTGCTCCCTCGGCTTCGCGCCAACAACGCGGAGGTGCTACGGGAAGCGATGCTCGCGGGAACGGGGATCGCCATGCTGGCCACGTTCCTGATCGGGGATGACCTGCGCCGAGGCCGCGCGGTTCACGTTCTGCCGGGGTGGATGCCCTTGCCCACGTCGATTTACGCCGTCTACCCCGCGTCGCGCCACGTGCCCTCGAAGGTGCAGGTGGTCGTCGACTTTTTGCGGCGGCAATTCCGCGGCCCACCGCCGTGGGAGCGGTGAGAGATTGTTGCGCATGATGCAATGGTCACCTGCCGCATCGGCGATTCTCTCGACGACGTAGGCGGCTATACCTCTCGGTATGTCGTTGTCGAGGCGTTCGATCGCGTTGGTAGGAAGCGTCCTGCTCATGGCCTGCACGGCCGAGTCGAACGCGCCGCACGCTCCCGCCGCGGGCGGGAGCACCCTCTTTCACGCGGGCATGGTGGGCGCTTTGCTCGCGGGCGTTTACGACGGCCAATTCGAAATCGAAGCGGTCCGAAAGCACGGAGACTTCGGCCTCGGCGGATTCCACGCGCTCGATGGCGAAATGGTGGTTCTGGACGGGCACGTGTACCAGGTGACCAGCGATGGGAAGGTGCACGGTGTGCCCGATGCCGCGAAGACGCCTTTTGCCGCCGTCACGTTCTTCCGGCCCGAGCAGCGGATCGCATGGTCTTCGACCCAGGGCCGCACGCCCGCGTTCGAGGCCTTCCTCGAGCGAGAGCGTCTCGCGCCGCAGCGCCTTTACGCCATCAAGATCACGGGGCGCTTCAAGCGCCTTCTCGCACGCAGCGTGGCCGCGCAGACCCCGCCGTACCGACCCTTGCCCGAGGTGATTGCCGCTTCGCAGAAGACGTTCCCCTTCGAGAACGTCGAAGGCACGATGGTGGGCTTCCGTCTCCCGCAACACGTCAACGGCGTCAACCTGCCCGGTTACCACTTCCATTTTCTGGACCGCGCGCGGACGGCGGGTGGTCACGTGCTCGAATACGAGATCGACCAGGCCGACGTCGAAATGCAACTCCTGCATGGCTACACCGTCGAATTGCCCGAGGGCGCTGCCTTTTACGAGGTGGACCTGGCGCGCGACCGCCGAAACGACATTCGGGCCATCGAATAGGAAGAAGGCTTCTCATGGATCTCACTACGCGACGTCACTTCATCGCTGCCGGACTTGCGGCGGGGGCCACCGCCTGCGCCTCGGCGGCCATGGGACGACCTATGACGGCTGGGCGTCGGGAGCGATTTCGCGGCAAGGTCGTGCTCATCACCGGCGCGACCTCGGGCATCGGTCGCGCCGCGGCACTGGCCTTTGCCCGCGAGGGGGCGAACGTGGGCTTCTGCGGCCGGCGCGAAGCGCTCGGCCTGGAGGTCGAACGCGAGATTCGAGCCGCCGGTGGGGAGGCCACGTACCTGCGGGCGGACGTGCGGCGCGCCGACGACGTGCAGAGTTTCGTCCAGCGCATTGCCGAGAAGTACGGTGCGATTCACGCGGCCTTCAACAATGCGGGCGCGGTTCTCTTCAAGCCGCTGCACGAAATCACGCTCGAGGAATGGGCCACCATCGAGGAGACGAACGTGCGCGGCGTCTTTCTGTCGATGAAATACGAGATTCCGCATTTGATCGCCGCCGGTGGCGGCACCATCGTCATCACCTCTTCGTTCCATGCCGTCTCGACGCGCCCGGGGGCCGCGGCCTATGCGGCAAGCAAGCGCGCCCACCTCGGAATCGCGCAAGCGGCGGCCCTCGACTATGGTCCGATGGGGATCCGGATCAACGTGCTCGCCCCGGGCATCACCGACACCCCCATGTTTCGAAGCAGTACCGGATCGACGGAAGAAGGACGGGCGCGCGCCGCGACCCTCGTGGACGCACTCCACCGCGTGGCCACCGCCGAGGAGATGGCCGAAGCTGCGTTGTGGCTCGCGTCGGAGGATTGCAAATACCTTACAGGGACGTCCTTGCTCGTGGACGGCGGCCTGCTGGCAGGGCTGTAATGTGTGAGTGGATGTGCGTATGTGTCCTATGTAAAATAATTAATCGATTCAAGATTTCAAGAAGTTAGGTTGTGTATCCGCACTAGCCCAGGTCGATTACGGACCTGGGAGAGAGTCACATGTCGAAGATTCGATTTGCGAGGCACCTCGTATTGCCGGCGCTCGTCGCCGCCGTGGGTTGCGCGAGTGAAAGCTCGCCCCAGAGCAACGATTCGGGGGCCCTTCAAGAGGGACAGGCGTTCGTGCCCATCTCGCGTACGCTCGCGAGCTCGGACACGACGAGCGTAACGGGGATGAAGGTGCAGTCGGTCCCGAGCGGGAGCGGCAAGGAATCGTTCTACCTCGCCATCAGCAAAAAAGAACTAAATCGCCGGTATTTCCTATCCGCGTACATGAAACAGGCGTACCCGGGCTCCGTCGCGGCGGGGGCTGCGAGCTCGCTGGGCACACGCGTCGTGACCTTCCGCGAGCAGAACGGGAAGCTCTACGTCTTCGACGCGCAAGATGGCCGTGCGTCCAGTGATACCTTCGACCCGTCCCTGATCATCGAGGCGTATCCGGTCGTCGATCACTATGCGCCGTTCCTCGGGCTTGCGGGACACGACGATTACGTGCTTTTCGATCCCGCCGCCGGGCTGAATCGATTTGGCGTGGTATCGGATTTTTATGCAAGCTATTCCGAAAACCCGCTCCATTTTCAGGTCGACCTTTCGTACCTCCAGAATTTCCGGCGTATCAACGACGGCGGCACCTTCGAGCAGGTCTTCACCGGCGCGGTGAACGATTCCTTACAAGCCGATAAGCCGGGCCCCGCCAACTGGTACACGGCCTCCGGGACGCTGGGCATTGCGTTGCGGCGTTACGCCGAGGGCGAAGGATTTCAACCTTTCGATGCCGACAGCACGTCCCGCGAGTATTACTTCCGCGCGGACCCGCTTCTGGAGAAGAACACCGGCGCGGCGCTCAGCCGGGCCACCAAGTGGAACATCCACCCGGGGATGAAGCCGATCAAATGGGTCATTTCTGACCAATTTGCCGAGGTGGCCAAGCAGTATCCGAAATACGATATCGTCGGCGCCATCCGGGCGGGTATCGAGAACTGGAACGCCGTCTTCGGCTTCAAGGCCTTCGAGGCCAGCGTGGCCTCGCCGCAGGATTCGTACGCGGACGACGACAAGAACTACTTCATTTACGATGGGGATCCCACCTACGGGTATGCCTTCGCCAACTGGCGGCTCAACCCCAACAGCGGAGAAATCCGCGGGGCGAGCGTCTACTTCAACGCGATTTGGCTGCAATCGGCCATTGACGAGTTCGACCCGCAGCCCGATTCGGCGGCACGTGTGGCGGCGCGGGCCTCGCAGACGCGACCCCAGGTCCCGCAGATTACCTGGGGGCAGTTCCGGGCCAAGCCTTTGTGCACGCTCTGGGCGCCGGGCACCGGCTCGATGCGCGATGGCCTTCGCGCCGAGGGCGCGGCGGCGGCGACGGACGGGGCGCGCGACGTGGAGAAGTTCCTCACGCACGTGGCCGTGCACGAGGTGGGGCACACGCTCGGCCTTCGGCACAACTTCAAGGGCTCGCTCTTGCCGTTGCCGCAGCAAAGCTCCGTGATGGAGTACATCCTCGATCCCGACGCCGTGGCCGGCGGCCGCGATCGGCCCGGGCCTTACGATTACGATGCGATTCGCCTTCTCTACGGGCTTTCGTCGAACGAGCCCGCGCAGGCGTTCTGCACCGATGACGACACCGCCGTCGATCCCGATTGCGCGACCTTCGACCGCAGCGAAGACCCGTTGGGCAAGTATTGGGGCCCCGGGTACAACACGTTGCTCGGGCGCGTGCTCCGCGATCAGGATCCCACCGGACGGTTCCTGCGCAGCATCGACAAATTCTACCTCGGCGGCGCGGCGGGCTTCTTCCGCACGGGTACGCCGGTCGAACAGGCGCGCGGTTGGGCGCAGCTCGATCAGCTCTTGGCCCTCGGCGTCGACCATGCTGCGGACAACGTGAAGTACCCCGGGTACACGGATCGGTTGAGCGCGTTTCAGAATTACCTGCTGAACCGCCTCTTCTTCGACCCGGTGAAGGTGCGCGGCGACATCACCGACGATCCCGTCCTGAGCGGCGATGCCTTGGCTGCCTTCGACACGTCGCTGAAAGGTGTCATCGTCAACAGCGATGGATACCGCGGATGGGAGACGCGCCGCACCTCGGTGGACGTGCTGAAGAAGCTGCAGGTCCAGCCCGCGTACGAAACGTTGCTCACGGCCCGAGCGTCGCTCGCTGTGTCGCGTACCGGCCTGCCGGCGGGCAGCAGCGAAGCGGCATTGACCGACGACCTGATCGCGCGCATCGATAGCGCGACGCACCCGTATTACAAGTAGCCCTCGTAGGGGATCCGGCGCCGCTCGTGGCCTCCCCGGTGTCCGTCGTCCGTTTTTTCGGCGGCGCCGGGGGCGGTGCGTCAGCTTCGAGGCATGTTTGGTCTTTTTGCGGGTACCGTACTGCTCGCAACGCTTACCCTCGAGGATGCTCGAGGCCTTGCACGGCAGAACATCGACGTTCGCGTGGCCGCGTTGCAGGTGCAGCAGGCGCGCGAGCAGCAGCGCGTCGCGCGCGCCGCCGTGCTGCCGCAGGTGGCCGTGCGCGCGGAGGTGGGGGCCATCTGGAATGGCCCGCAGCGGTTTACCTCGACATTTCCGTCGGGGGCCAGCGGCGAGTCGTACGAGCGGCAATCGGTGGAGGTGCCGGCCTACGAGCAGGCCGTGTATTCGCTGGGGCTCGGCATCTCGCAGCTGCTCTACGACGGCGGGCGCTTCTGGAACGAGATCGCGCGCACGCGCACCTTGGTCGAAGCGGAGAAAGGGCGGTTCGCCGAGCAAGAGCTCGCGGTGACCCTGGAGACCGATCGGCTTTACTTCGAGGTGTGGCGCGCCACGCGCGTGCGCGAATCGCTCGATAAGGCCATCGAGCACTCGGCGCAGCAGAAAAAGCGCGCCGAGGCGCAGTTTACCTACGGCCGCGCGCAACGCCGTGACGTCATCGACGCTGAGCTGAATCACGCGAACGACGAACTGGCGCGCGCGCGGCAAGAGGCGCGCGTGACGCATGGGCGCAGTGCCCTGGTCGCGTGGCTGCTCCTGGACGACGATGGCTTCGCGATTCCATCGCTCGCCGCGCTTGCACCGTCCGCAGCGGGCGCGCCGGGTGAACTGCCTCGGTGGCTTGCGCGGGCACGTGCAAAACGGCCGCTGCTCATGGCCTTGATCCGCGAGCGCGAGGCCGCCGAACGGCAGATCGCCACGGCGCGTGCCGCGTGGCTGCCCCGGGTGACCGCGGAGCTCGGGTACCAGAGGCAGGGGGCCACGTTTTCGCCGTTCTTCACCGATCCCGCGAAGCAAAATGCCTTTCAAGGCAGCCTCGTGGCCACGTGGAACATCTTCGACGGATTCGCCACCTCCGCGGCGGTCTCCAGCGCGAAGCTCCGACTCGAGCAGGTGAAGCTCGAAGCGCGCCGCGCGGAGGTTCAGATCGAAGCGGAGATACGGCAAGCCGTCGCGACCCACGCCGCGAGCTGGAACGCGTACGCCATCGCCGAGCGAAGCCGCGGGCTCGCTGCGCTCGATCTTCGCCTGGCCGAAGAGCGCTTCGAGGCGGGCACCGGCTCCACCTTGGAGATCCGCGACGCGCAGGTGAAATGGCTGCAGGCGGAGCTCTCCGCCATCGACACCGAGGCCGAGGTGCGCCTTTCGCGTTCGACCCTGACCCGCGTGGTCGGAGGCCCATGATCTCCCTCGCCCGCGCGACCTTGGTCCATGAATGGCGGCGTTTCGTGCCCGCCGTGTTCGCCGTCGCCTTCTCGGGGCTCTTGGTGCTCGTGCAGATTGCGCTCTTGATGGGCGCCTTCGCCAACGTCACCGTCTACATCGACCAGTCGCGCGCGGATCTGTGGGTCGGCTTTCGGGATACGCCGAGCGTCGATCAAGCGCGCAACATCCCCGAGCGAACCTTGACCGCGCTGTGGATGCACCCCGAGGTGGTGCGCGTCGAAGCCTTCAACTGGGGCGGCGGCGACTTTCGCCGCCCCGACGGCGCGCCGGTCAGCGGCTACCTCGTGGGCGTCGACACGCGGGCGGATGCGCTCACCTTCGGCAAGCTCCTCACCGCCGAGCAGCGCCGCCTGCTCGACGAGCCGGATGGCATCGTCATCGATGAGGCCGACCAGGAAAAGCTGGGCGTCGAAATTGGCGATCACGCCGAGCTCAATGGCCGCCACGTCAAGGTCGTGGGCACGGTGCGGGGGATTCGCGCGGCGGGCGGCGCCAACATCGTCTCGTCGCTGGCCACCGCGCGGCGGGTCGATCCCTCGCTGCTCCACACGGAGGACGTGGCATACTACCTGGTGAAGCTGCGCGATCCCAAGCGCGCCGAGGCCGTGCGCGATGCACTGCAACCTTCGGGGACCTTTCGCCCGTTCACCGTGTGGACGGCCGAGCAGTTCTCGTGGCAATCGCAGTTGTACTGGGTCATGGAATCCGGCTCCGGCTCGGGCTTTGCGTTTTCCTCGGTCCTCGGCGCCGTCGTGGGCGCGGTGATTACGAGCCAAACCTTGATGGCCGCCATCGTGGCATCGCTGCGTGAATACGCCACGTTGCGTGCGCTGGGCGTATCGCTCGGTGCCTTGCGGCGCGTCGTTCTCGAGCAATCGCTCTGGGTAGGGCTCATTGGATTGACCATCACCTTGCTCACCACCTTTGGTCTGCAAATGGCGGCCGATCGCATGGCGGTGACCATGCTCGTTCCGCTGCCGGGGGTGGCCGGCACCTCGCTGCTGGTGCTGGCGATTGCCGCATGTTCGGGCCTTCTCGCGGTCCGTCAACTCGCGCGGGCCGAGCCTGCGTCCCTTCTTCGATGAGAGACCTTTCCGTGAATTCGACCATATCCGCTCTCGAATTGCATCGCTCGTTCACCAGCGGCAAGACCGTGACCCGTGTTTTGCGCGGCATCGACGTCGACGTGTGCCCGGGCGAATTGACCCTCATCATCGGCCCATCGGGCTCGGGCAAGAGCACCTTGCTGGCCATTCTGAGCGGCCTTCTCCGCCCGGATCGCGGCACCGTGCGCGTGCTCGATACCGATCTATGGACCTTGTCCCCTCCGCGGCTCGATGCATTTCGCCTCGCGCACATGGGGTTCGTCTTTCAAGGGTTCAATCTCTTTCCATCGCTCACGGCGTTGGAGCAGCTGCTCGTCTTGTTGCGGTATCGCGGAATCACCGGCCGGGCGGCGAGTGCGCGTGCCGAGCGCGCGCTGGAGGAGGTGGGGCTCGCGCACCGCAAGAAGCTCCGGCCCGCGGAATTGTCCGGCGGGGAAAAGCAGCGCGTGGCCATTGCGCGGGCGCTGGTGAAACAGCCCGAGTTGCTCTTTGCCGACGAGCCCACGAGTGCCCTCGATGGCCACAATGGCCAAATCGTCATCGAGCTGCTCCACCGCATCGCCCGCGAGCACCGCACCACCGTGCTCGGGGTGACCCACGACGGGCGTCTGCTCAAGCACGCCGATCGGGTCATCAACGTCGAGGACGGGATCATCGTGAGCGACGAGCGTCCGTCATGAAGCCGCTCGTCGTTCTTCTGGCGCTCGCGCTGTTCGCGTGCAGCAAGCCGCTCGACGAGCCCGAGGCGAAGACCACGCCCTGGGTGGCCGTCGCCAAAGGGAAAATCGACATCGAGGGCGGGGTGATCCGGCTGGCGGCGAGTCGCGATGGGCTCATCAAGCAGGTGTTCGTCGAGGAAGGCGCGAAGGTGAAGGCGGGCACCCCGCTCGCGCAGCTCGACGATCAGCAGGCCGTTCTCTCGGCGTCGGTGGCGAACAAAGAGCTCGCTCAGGCGCGTGCTGCGCTCGCCTCGCTGGAGGTGCGTGCGCGCGCGGCCGATCGCGAGGTGCGGCGCCTCGAAGGTCTCATGGCCTCGAGTGCGGCACCGCGCGGCGAACTCGATAAGGCGCGGGACGAGCAGGCGCTGGTGGCCACGGATCGCGATGCCGCACGCGCGAACATCGAGGTTGCGCGCGCCCGGCAGGCCTTGGCCGCGTACGAGGTGAGCCTGCGCACGGTGCGTGCGCCGCTCGACGGAGAGGTCATTCGCCGTTACGCGCGCCCAGGCGACGGGATCAGCACGCTCAACGTGACCCCACTGTTTCTCTTTGCACCCGATGCCAAGCGCATCGTGCGCAGCGAATTGGTGGATCGCTTCGTCGACCGGGTCACACCCGGGATGCCCGCGGAGGTGCTCGTCGAATCGGACGAGTCGCAGGTGTACCCGGCGAAGGTGCTGCGCGTGGGGCGCGTGTTCGGCTTGAAGCAGCCGAGCGACGACCCAGCCGAGAAAGTCGATCAGCGCGTGGTGGAATGCGTGCTGGCCATCGACTCGCAGGAGATTCGCATTGGCCAGCGCGTGCTGGTGCGTATTCTACCCCGCACCCCCGCGCCGGAGGCCGACCGCATTGGCAAATAGTGCATCCTTTACCGCCTGCGAACGGTCGCGCGACACCGGCACGAGGCACGATCGCTCGCCGAGCTGCACCAAGAGCTCGGCCATCTCCTTCACGTAGCGGCGCACGAGCGCGGGTTGCACGAGCCAATTGCGGTGCACCCGAAGAAACGTGCCCTCGAAGGCCGTCTCCAGTGCGGACAGCGACAGATCGACGGAAAAGCGCCCGCCCGCACAATGCGCAAAACAAAGGCGCGCCGCCGCTTCGAAGGCGAGCACCTCCTCCAGCGGGACGAAGACCAGGCTCGAACCATCACGCGCCACGATCCGGCGCGGCCCAGCCGGTTCCAGCGGTGCTTCCTTCGCAGGGCGCTTGGCCAGGAGGCGCTCCACGGACTGCGCGACGCGGGGGGCCGTGAACGGCTTGAGCAAATAGTCGCTCACCCCCAAATCGAACGCCGAGAGTGCATGCTCGGGAAGGGCGGTGGCCAACACGAATTGAAGGGGATATGTCCGAGAGACGGTTTTGATCCAATCGAGTCCGGACGTATCTCCGGATTTGCCCGAGAGCATGATGTCGACGAATACCGCATCGACCTCCAGGCGTTCGAGCGTCTGGGTGGCCTCGTCGAGCGTGGCGACCGCGGCCACGACATCCACGCTGGACGTGCGTTGCAGCAACTCGACCAAGTAATTGCGTGCGGGCCACTCGTCTTCGACGACGAGGGCGCGGAGTTGGGGCGAAATCATGCGTTTTGCGTCGGGGCCTGAACGGCATGGAGGGAAAGCATGGCGCGGGTTCCGCGGTCCGAGCTCTCGAGGCGTAAGATAGCGTCGGGAGACTCGAGGGCGAGACGTCTTCGTACCATGTCGAGCCCTCGCGCGCCTTCGCGCGGAGCGCCCTCGGGCAGTCCGGGCCCATTGTCTTCGACCACGACGACGAGCTGATCGTTGTCGAGGTGCGCCGAAAGGCGAATTCGGCCATCCGATGTTCGACAAAGGGCGCCATGTTGCACGGCGTTCTCGACCAGCGGCTGCAGCACCAAGGTGGGCACCTTGTGCGCGCGCAGGGCGGGGGCCACGTCCCATTCGAAGGCGAGCCTTCCCGCGTGGCGCGTTTCCAGAATGGCCGTGTACCGTTCGAGCCATTCGAGCTCGTCGCCCAGCGGGCGCTCACGCTCTTGCGATTCGCGCACGAGATCGCGAAGCAACGCACCGAGATCGCCCACCAGCTGCCGTGCGGTTTCCGGCTCCTCGGTCATCAGACCGCCGATGGCATTCAACGTATTGAGGACGAAATGCGGTTCGAGCGTGGTGCGAATTCGATACAGCTCCATGTCGCGCCGCAGCCGCTCCGCCTCGGCCGCGCGCTCGCGCGCCTCGAGAAGGGCCGTGGGATAAAAGATCACCATCGTCCACGTGGACAGGATGAAAAACGAATCGGCCAATCCCAAAATGAACGAGAACATGGCCGTATCGGGCTCGCCGGGGTCAGGCGGAAAGAGCCCCCACGAGGGGAACGCATGCCGAATCAGCAAGAAGATCGCATAGCCCGGGGCCGAGGTGGCACCGGCCACCAACAGCGACACCAGCGCCGCCTTCTTCGGCCCGTAACCGCGTTGCCGGCTCCGATGAAAGGCGACGGTGAGCAGGACCATCTGGGCGCACAACCAAATACTGCTGATCAGGAAATCGGCGACCGTCGGCAGTGCGCCGGGGACACCGAAGGCTGCGCGGACGACGTCCCGCACATATAGAACTGCCAGGGCCGCGAGCAGGCCCAGGAAGATGAATTTCGGCTTGGCCACGCGGGGAAACATAGCATCGCCGACCACTGGGTCGATGGGCGGTTCGGGCCGGTGATATCAAAAGAAGCCCAGCTCTGCGCAATCCGGTATTCTCAGGGGGAACGGAGGCACGCGATGACTTTTCGCCCATGGAAGCCCTTTGCCCTGGCGTTTGCGTTCGCCGCGGTTTTCGTCACCACCGCACGCCCCGCTGCCGCGAGGAACTGTTTCGACGACAGCGATTGCGCGTCGCCGACCCCCGCGTGCAACGGTGGGCAGTGCGCCGAATGCTCGGCGACGAACCGAGGCCAGTGCAGCGGCCGCAGTCCCGCGTGCCTCCTGCCCGTCGGCATTTGCGGTTGCGAGAACGACGGCCAATGCGGCGATGCGACCTCGGGGCTTCTGTGCACCCGGCCCGCGCCCGCGTCGGGGTCGGCGCCGTATTGCCGTGCCGGCTGTGCCCAGGGCCGCAATGGCTGCGCGGAGGGGTATACGTGCAACAGCGGGCGCTGTTCGAAGAACCTCTGTTCGTTCCTCAATCCGTGCAACGCGACCCCGGCCGATCAGTGCCCGGTTCTTACGTGCGTCGAGTGCTCCACGAACGACCACTGCAGCGGCAAGCCCGGGGCGACCGTATGCGAGACGAGCACCAACACGTGTGTCCAGTGCAACGGCAACGCGGACTGCGGCTCCAGCCCTCACGGGCGCATCTGCCGCGCTGGCGGCTCGCCGCAACGCAGTTGCGGGTGCAATACCGATACAGATTGCGGCGCCGAGCGCATTTGCGACGAGACCCTCAAGGTGTGCACGGACGGCTGCCGCATTCCCGGTGGGGGCAAGTGCCCGTCGGGCAATCACTGCTTCGCGGGCGACGATGGTGGCGCGGCGTGCGTGCCCATCGACGGTGGTACCGGCACGGGCGACGCGGGCCGCGGCGATGGCGGTTCCACCGATGCGCGGGACGGCGGTTCGCGTGACGCCGGACGCGACGCTGGCAGGACCGACGGTGGCGGCGGCGGCAACCCGAGCGATCCCTCGCTCGAGGGCGGTGGATGGTCGTGCGCGATGTCCCCCGCCGAAGATGCGCTTCCTATCGGTGGCCTGTTGGCCGTGGGCGGTCTCATGGCCCTCTTCATGCGCCGCCGCCCGCGGCGCTGATGGTCAAAGGAAACCGAGCAGGTGTTCCAGGGTGGCGGCGGGGCGTTCCTCGGCAATGAAATGGCCGCACTCGGGAATCGCTTCGCCTCGCACGTCGGTGCCATACCGATGCCAGATGTCGACCACGGGCAACTTCGACAAAAAGCTCTCCGAACCCCATAAGAGCAAAAGCGGCATCTTCAGGCGCCGGCCCGCCGCGAAATCCGCATCGTCCAAATCCATGTCCGTGGGAAACGTCGCCCGGTAATCGTCGAAGCCGGCGCGCAGCGCACCCGGGCTGGAGAAGGCGCGCACGTACTCGTCGATGGCCGAGGCAGGCAGGCCATGACGGTTGTACGTCCATTTCTCGAAGAAGTGCCCGAGGTAGAGGCCGACGTTCTGCCCGGCGAGCCGCTCCGGCAAATCGGGCTGCAAGTGAAACCACCAGTGCCAATAGCCGTGTGCGATGCCCATATCGAGTTGATCGCGCACCTCGCGCGTGGGCAGGATGTCCATGAGCACCAGCCGTTCGACCTGGTCCGGCCGATCCAGCGCCCAGCGATGCGCCACGCGCGCGCCGCGATCGTGCCCGACGACCTTGGCCTTGTCGAAGCCGAGCTTCTCGACGAGCTGGGCGATGTCCGAGGCCATCGTTCGCTTGTCGTAGCCGGTCGTGGGCTTGTCCGTGAGCCCATACCCGCGCAAATCGGGGGTGACGACGGTAAACTTCGCCGCGAGCTCCGGCACGACGTGGCGCCAGCAGTGGTTCGTCTGCGGCCAGCCATGGAGCAGCACGAGCAGTGGCCCCTTTCCCGCCCGACGGTAGTGCATGCGTACGCCGCCATTGACCGTGGCCACCTCGGCCTGAATCGTGATTTCGCTCATGGTTAGGTTCCTTTCCCCGTGACTAACCGTATCATATGGTTAGAATGGGAGATGGCAAGGGGCCTCATGGCATGAGCACACAAGACTGGGTATGGGACGGAGGACGTCCGTCGATCGACTTGTTGAATACGCTGCGCGATCGCAAGCTCACCCCGCGCGAGCAGCTCGTCGAGCCAGCCCATCTCGCGGAATGGCTGACGTTGGCCAAGCTCACCACGGCGCCGGTGCACGTCACACCGCGCCACCTCGTCCGTGCGCGCACATTGCGCGATGCCATCGATCGCGTGGCCCTGCGCGCGGCGGCAAAGGAGCCGGTGGACGAGGCCGACGTGGCCACGCTCAACGAATTTGCCAAGGTCCGCGCCTTGCCCCCGGAGCTCGTCGTGGGCAAACGCGGCCATCTCGAAGTGCGTGCCGCCCAGGAGAAAGATCCCGTGGCCGTTGCGCTTGGCCTCATTGCGGCTGACGCGATCGACCTGGTCACGAAGGGGCGCCTTCACGTCTGCGCTTCGGACACGTGCGGCCTTCGGTTCGAAGATCGCTCCCCCATTGGAAATCGGCAATGGTGTTCGATGAAGCGATGCGGCAATCGCGAAAAAGCGCGCCAGCATTATCTTCGTTCCAAATAGAAACACGCATGTACTATGGCCCGATGGCCAATCCGTACACGCCACCAGGATCCCCAGGCGGCTATGCCCCGCCACCCTATTATCAGCCGTATCCCGTGGCGCCCGCGCCGGCGCGCAGCACGGGGCTCACCGTGTTGGCGTATTTCGCAGTCATCATGGGCGGCTTGGCCTTCTCGGCGCTCCGATGACCCTTCTTCTCCGCTTTCTCGTGCGCGATCCGGTATCCCGCCGCATTCAAGAGATGACCTGGTCGGGCGCCTACGGGGCCTGGACGTATTTCTCGGTGGGCCTTGGCTTCATTCTCGCGATGGTCTTGCTGATCACAGGCATCGGCATCTTCAAAATGCGCCCGTGGGCCCGCACCACGGGTCTCATTTACGGAGCTGTCAGCGTCGTCACGCTGGTCATCGGACAGATCATGGTCCTCGCGGTCCTGCGTCCCATGATGATGGAGCTCATGGATCAGTTCCCGCGCAATCCCGTCGCGCGTGCCGGCGCCACCGGGGGCCTGGTCGGCGGCATCGCCGGCTCGCTCTTCGGCCTCGCCTTGCCGGTCGCCATGCTCATCGTGATGTCCCGCGCCGACACCAAAGCGCGGTTCGAAGCTGCGAACGCCGCCGCTACGCCTCGAGCATGACCGGCGGCAACGCCTCCGCCGCGCGCATCCATTCGAGCACCGTGGGCCGGTGCATGAGTCGCTCCGCCCACGCGGAGACGTGAGGCTTCGTCTCGAAATCGATGCCATGCGCCTGCAGCCGCCGCACCGTGGGCACGAAGGCGAGATCGGCCAGGGACAAATCGCCCACCAGATAAGGGCCGCCGTGCCGGGTGAGCTCATCGCTCCAGAGGGTTACGATGCGGTCGCCCTCCCGTCGTACCGCCGCGGTCATCGGCGGACGGGTCGGGCAAAAGGTGCTCTCGAAGGACAGCGGCGCGCAGAGGTCGGAGAGGCCCGCATGCATCCAGGCCATGAGCGCGCGGGCCCGCGCCCGCAGACGCGCATCCGGAGGGAGCAGGGGACGTTCGCCGATGTCGCTCGCGTACTCCATGATGGCGAGTGAGTCGAAAATGACCACATCGCCTTCGACGAGCACCGGCACCGCCCCGGGCGGGGAAAACTTCGCAACACGGGCCAATTCGTCCGCGCGCTGCGGACGGCGAATGTCGATGAGGCGCTCCTCGAACGGGATGCGCTGCTCACGAAGCGCAAGCCAAGCGCGAAGGGACCAACTCGAGGCGTTCTTCGTTCCAACGTAGAGCAAACGTTCCATCGTTGCCGACCATAGCCTGCCGACCGTACGCCGCGAAAGAGCTGGAGCGAGCAGGAAATAGCGCGTTGCGCCATGCATCGAATCGTTTGCGAGTTGTCACGCAATGATGACGTTGGTCCTTGTAGCTTGCGCGCCTTCCTCGGTAAAACCGGGGGCCACATCGCCGGGGAACAAGGAGGAATGTCCATGAGAATGCGCGTACGTCGCAGCATCTGCATTTCCGTCATGCTCGGAGCCCTTTCGGCCTGCGCCGCGAATACGGACGAAACCATCGGATCGACGAGTGCGGAACTCTCGGCGCAGAACGCGGCCGATCGCGCAGCGCTGGCCCTTCATTGGGCGCCGGTGCATTACCAGGATGTCGACCAAACAGGCAGCCATTCCCTCGGCGGTGCAGCCGATTACATTGCGCGTTACGACTTCGACGGCGATTTGAATGGGCGTAACAATTGGGACAATGCGGGCAATGCCAGCTATCCGCTTTCCGCGCATGCGTATTATTCGGTGGCGGAGACGAGCACGCACTGGTTCATCAATTACGTCTTTTTCCACCCGCGGGATTGGTCGGACTTCTTTTTCGACAGCGAACACGAGAACGATGCCGAAGGCGTGCTTTTCACGATTGCGCGTGATGGCTCCCAGTTCGGTGCGCTGAAGTCCGCGGTGACCGTGGCCCATACGGACTTCTTCTCCTTCGTGCCGTCGGGCGTGAACTGGACGTCGGGCGGGGAGACCGTCGATGGCACCTTGTCGCTCGAGACCTTCGACGGCAGCCCGCACCCGGTCACCGCCCAAGAAGCCAAGGGCCATGGCCTGAAGGCTCGACCTTATTACGACATCAACGGTGACGGTGTCGTGTATTATCCATCGCTCACCAATGCGGGCGTTCCCACCGGCCCGAACGATCGGCACGTTTCGTACAAATTGGTCGACATCTTCGCCAGCGGCGGTCTCTGGGACAATCGGAACAACTCCTCCCTCTTCGCCAGCTACGGCTCGTTTGCCGGCGACACCAGTGGCGGCTGCGGCAGCGGCGTCATTAAATGCGACACGAACGCCGCCAACACGCCATGGAACTGGGACGACGGCAACGACGTGCCGCCGGGCGGCGCCCTTGCCAACGATCCGGCCGGCCTTGTGAAGAGCTACTTCACCATCCCGGAAGCCGTCAGCACGACATACACGTACAATCCGTATCGTTGATCGGTCGCGAGCGATGGTAGCATTCGTGCATGGCTGGCTCGTGGGGATCGTGCGGTCTCTGTCACACGAACAAAAATGTCGCTTACAGCTCGGTCGTGGACGATGACGTTTGCTCGGCGTGTTACCGGCGCGAGCTTCAGCCACGCGAACCATGTTCGCGGTGCGGAACGGTCGCGCCCATCCGTTCGCGTCCCGACGGGGTAAACGGTTATTGCAATAAGTGCTACCTGCGCGAGCTCCACGTGGGGCGTTGTTGCATCTGCCGCGTTCGCAAACCCATTGCGATTCGCGATCGCGGCAATCCCGTTTGCCCCGGGTGCTACCGGCGCGAGTTTGCGAGCCACGAGAAGTGCCGTGTGTGCGAGAATGTCGCTCTCGTGGCCGCGCGCTCCCCGCGCGGGGAGGCCATATGTCCCTATTGCTATGGCGATCGCTACCGGCCGCGCGCTCGCTGTTCGCGTTGCGGCGACGTGGAGATCGTTCAGGCGCGCGATCGCCAAAACGGTAAGCCGCTTTGCGCGGCGTGTTACCGGACGACGGTGCAGGTGGCGCCGTGCACCTACTGCCGTCGCACGTCGCGGGTGATGACGCGCACCACCAGTGGAAAACCGGTGTGCGCCACGTGCTATGGGCGCCATCACGCACCGCGCGAGAAGTGCGCGCTCTGCGGCGAGCTCGAGAAGGTGAAAATGCGGCTCGAGAGCGGGCGCGCCGCGTGCAATCGCTGCTACCAGCGCGAATTGAAAGAGCGACCCCAATGCGCGCTTTGCGGCCAATTTCGCGTGGCCGGGAAGCACATTCGCGGCAAGCCGATATGCGGAGCGTGCATTCGCCGCAAAGGTGTTGGTCAGAGTTTGCAACTCTTTGGCATTACACGCACGCGCAGCCTCCTACGGCGAGCACGCCGCTGATCCGGGCGCACCGCGAATACGAGTGCTAGGCTGCCGCCGTTGTCTTCCAAAGGAGGCGGCCATGGTCCGGTATCGTGGGCACTTGCTGGCGGGAAGCGCCGCCCTCATTGCGCTCGTTCCCTTCGTCTTGGACTGCAGCGAACAATCTTTGCAAACTGCGCAAACGACGCACCCAATGGAGGCCGTCGAAACGACGGCCGCGGAATCCGCGCTCGGTTTGGAGCGGGTGCCGCAGGACATACGGCAGATGCTGCGCGAGATGGATGACGCGAACGTCGAGCGGACAATCCGCCGTTTGGTCGCCTTCGGCTCGCGCAACACGCTTTCGGCGCAAGACGATCCGGCGCGCGGCATTGGCGCAGCGCGCGATTGGCTCGAGGCGCAGTTCGAGGCGATTGCGGCTACGTCCGGCGGGCGCATGACCGTGGAACTCCAAAGTTACGTGCAGCCGCCGGCCTCGCGCATTCCGGTGCCGACACGGATCACCAACGTGGTGGCCACCTTGCGCGGCACGCAGGCCGAATCCGTGGATCGCACCTACGTGGTGAGCGGCCACTACGATTCCATGTGCACCGATCCGGTGAACGCAGTGTGCGATTCTCCAGGCGCGAACGACGATGCCTCGGGGGTGGCCGCCGTGGTGGAGATGGCGCGCGTCATGGCCACGCGCACCTTCGATGCGACCATCGTGTTCATGGCGGTGGCCGGCGAAGAGCAGGGGCTTTACGGCTCGACGTACGCGGCGTCCCAGGCCAAGGCGGCGGGCCGCAACATCGCCGGCATGTTCACCAACGACATCGTCGGCAGCTCGCGGGCCGACACCGGCGAACGCGATCCGCGCACGGTGCGCGTCTTTGCCGAGGGCGTGCCCACCGCCGAAACGCCGGACGAGGCGAACATCCGCCGTTCCGTGGGCGGAGAGAACGATTCGCCATCGCGCCAGCTTGCGCGCTTCATCAAAGAGGTCGGCGAGAACAGCGCCACCGGCATGCACGTGAACATCATGTACCGGCGCGATCGCTACCGTCGCGGAGGCGACCACATTCCATTCCTTCAGCAGGGGTACCCGGCCGTGCGCTTCACCGAGCCGCACGAGAACTATGCGCACCAGCACCAGGACGTGCGCGTCGAGGGCGAGGTCCAATACGGCGACTTGCCGGAGTTCGTCGATTTCGCGTACACGACGCGGGTGGCCAAGGTCAACGCCGCGGCTCTTGCGGCCTTGGCGCGTGGGCCGGCCGCGCCCAAGAACCTCAAGATCGTCACCGCGCGCCTGACCAACGACACCGAGCTCGTATGGGATGCGAACCCCGAGCCCGACGTCGCCGGTTACGAAATCGTCTACCGCGAAACGACCGAGCCGCTCTGGACGGACACCATTCGCGCCGGCAACGTGACCACGTACGTGGTGCCGAATCTGTCGAAGGACAACTACTTCTTCGGCGTGCGCGCCGTCGATCGCGACGGCCACCGAAGCCCGGTAAGCTTCCCGCGCCCCTCGATGTAAAAACCCCTCCCCCTCCGGGGGAGGCTGGGAGGGGGGGCTTGAAGCTACTTCGCCTTCAGCTCCGCCAAGGCATTCTCGAGCGGCGCGGTGTCGAGCGTCGCGCCCACCTGCTGCTCGAGATCGCCATGGGCGAAGCCCTGTCCGATGGCACCGTAGAAAACGCCCTCGCGGATGCCGATGACCAGTTCGTCCTCCTCGAGCAAATCCCCCGAGGCGGCATCGGCCACCTGCTCGAGAAGCATCTTTCGATCGGTGGGCGAAGACTTCTTCAATGGCTCCATCTTGGCCAAGATGACGATGCGCCGGTGTTGGTCGACGATCCCCGCCTGCACCGCGATCTTCAACTGCTCCGGCGGAATCTTCCGCTCTCCCGTCAGCATCTTTTGCACGCGCTGCCCGACACCGCGCGACACGTCATCGCCCGCCACGACGCCGCTCGCCAAATCGAGCTTGCGGTTCACCTCTTGAAACGCCGCCCGCTTCGGATCGACCGGCGCCTCGTTTTTCTTGCACCCGGCCGCCAACATCAAAGCCAGGGCCAACATGGCCATCCGCGGTCTCGTTCGCTTCGTCATCACGCGGGGCACAGTGTACCGCAGAAGAAAACCGCCAAGGCGCCAAGAACGCCAAGAGGCTGGGATTCGTGAAGCAACTTGGTCCGCGACGCACCAGCACATCAATCCATCTTGGCGTCCTTGGCGTCTTGGCGATTTCCTTCTTCAGTGCTTATCCACCCGTCCGCGCGAGCTGTTCGTTCATGATGAGCACCGCGCCCAATCCGTGCAGGTCGTTCGTCTTGCGCGGGCGCGCGAAGTAGAACGCGAGATCGCCCACGTTGGTGCCGATGCAGATTTCGCTCACGTTGGTGAGGCCATCGCTGCCGTTGGAGATGCGCGCGAGCACGCCTTGGTAGCCCTTGGCGGACACCGTTCTGTAGCTTGGATCGATGTAGCCGCGCTCCACGGCGCGCGAGATCGTGTACGTGTACATCGCGGAGCACGAGGTTTCGGTCCAATTGTCCGAGAGGTTGCCCTTGTCGACGACCTGGAACCAGCGGCCCGTGGCGGGGTCTTGGTACGTTTTGAAGCCGTCCACCAGCTTTCCCAGCACCGAAAGAAGCTTCGCGCGATTCGGATGGGACGGCGGAAGGATCTCCAGCACGTCGATGGTGGCCATGCCATACCAGCCGATGGCCCGACACCAATGTTCCGCCGAGCGTCCCGTCTCGGGATCGGCCCAGCTTTGCGTGCGCGACTCGTCGTAGGCGTGTTTCAGTAGCCCATTTTGCACTTGGAGATGATTGGCATAGACGAGAAGCTGCTTCGACACCTCGTCGTTGGCATACGTGGCTTCGCCAATGGCTTTTCCATACCGTGCCAAAAACGGATTGACCATGAAAACGCCGTCGGACCAAAGCTGGTGTTGCCGTGAGGTCGACGTCGCGTGCCAGAATCCACCGTCTTGCGTCCGCGGATACGTCTTGAGCCTGTTACGAATTTGTGTCGCCGCTGTCTTGTACTTGACTTGTTTGGTCTCCGCATAAAGGGCCAACAGAACGTTGCCCGACTCCATGCTGTCCAAATTGTTGAAGCTATGATCGATATGTCCGTTGCCATCGACGAATCGGTCGGCCCAACTCTTGATGTAGCTCAAATATCTCGGTTCGTGCGTTCGCTGGTAAACGAGATACTGGCCCCATAAATAGAGGCCCTGCGTGTAGCCCCAGCCGCCCAATTGGCTCGGCGTGAAGCGCTTCATCGTGGATTCCACGATTGCGACCGACCAGTCGACGTCCGTCCCATTTCCGATGCGCAATGTGACATCGACATTCAAATCGAGCCCTAAATCGACCAATTCCCTATCCGAGACGCCGTCCGTTGTCTGAATTGCATCGGCTTCGGTGCCGGAATGTTCGATATTGGAATGGTCCGTTGCGTCGTCCGTGGTATCGTCCGTTTCCGAAGCGCAAGCGGTCATCGCCATGCATGCCATGGCCAATGCGAGAGATACACGACGGCCCGTCCAGCAGGATTGTCCGCGGCTCATGAAGTCCTCCCTATGATGTTTTAGGTGCCGGTGCTCAGGTGTTGCGCGTCTACCTTGCGAGCACCATACGTCCGATGTATATCGTTGGCCAGTATTCGTTAGGAAAGTTTCCTAACATGGCGAGCCGCCCGGCGTTTTGCGACACAAAGCGTCAATTCCAGCGGCTCAGAGAGGAAGAGGAACTGATTCTTCCGAGCCGCAGATAGATCCCATCTTTTAGCTTTCCAGCTGAGGAGGAACCGATGACGCATCGAACGTTGACCGCCGCCAGCGCGGGGTTCTTGGTCCTGTCCACCACGTGGGTCGGATGCACGGCCGCCAATCAATCCGACGAGGATCCCAGTTTGGCCCGTGGTGAAGTTGCCAATCTGGCCACCGATTACGAAGCCGAAAACGGGGTGTGCCAGGGTACGATTGACTCGAACCACTCCGGGTATTCAGGAACGGGGTTCTGCAACACGGACAATGCGGTGGGGGCCGCGGTCGAGTGGACGGTCAACGCTGCCGCGGCGGGCAATGTCGCGATTTCGGTCCGCTACGCGAACGGCACCACGGTGGATCGTCCGGCTGACATCTCCGTCAATGGCACGGTGGTCGCCGCCGCCAAATCGTTCGCCGGTACGGGGGCGTGGACGACGTGGACCAACGTGACGCTCAACGTGGGCCTCGTCGCGGGCAGCAACAAAGTGCGTCTCGCGGCCACCACGGCCAACGGTGCCGCGAACATCGACCGGCTGAGCGTCGATGCGCCCTCGGACACGCAGGCGCCGACCATTCCGCAGAACCTTCGCACCACGGACGTGCAGTCCAAGAGCATCACCCTCGCGTGGGATCCGTCGACGGACAACGTGGGCGTGACGGCCTACGACATCGGCAACGATGGGCAGAAATTCGGTGAAGTAACCGGTAACCCGCCGCCGGCCACCAAGACGCTCACCGGCCTGCGACCCAAGACGACGTACCGCCTCACGGTCTTCGGGCGCGACGCCGCGGGCAACGTTTCGCAGGCGAGCAACCAGGTCAACGTGACCACGCCACCCACGAGCGACACCACGCCGCCGACGGCACCGGGCAACCTCTCCTCGAGCGATGTGACGAACACCAGCGTCAAGTTGTCGTGGACGGCGTCCACCGACAACGTCGGCGTTACGGGGTACGACATTTACGCGAACAACGCGCCACTCATTCAGGATCTCCCCCCGTCGACGTCGTACACGGTGACGAACCTCGCGGCCAACACGGAGTACTCCTTCAGCGTGCGCGCGAAGGACGACGGGAACAACGTTTCCAACGCGAGCAACACGGTGACCGTGCGCACGGCGAACGTGCCGCCCGGTGGCGGTGTGCCGACCAGCGTCTCCACGGTCTCCAGCGGTTGGAGCATTCCCTGGGGCGCGGCATGGTTGCCCGATGGCTCCGCGCTCCTCAACGAGCGCGAGACGTTCAACATGTACAAGCTCACGCAGAGCGGCACCAAGACGCTCGTGGGCAAGGTACCCAACGTGGTGACCACCAATGGCGAGGGCGGCTTGCTCGGCCTCGCGGTGGACCCGAATTGGAACTCGAATCACTACGTTTACGTCATGCACACGGCATCCGAGGGCAATCGGATTGCCCGATTGACGTACGACGGAAATTCGCTTTCTGGCTATACGTCCCTGGTGCAGGGCATTGCCAAGAACAATTTCCACAACGGTGGCCGCATTGCCTTCGGCCCGGACGGATTCCTTTATGCGACGTGCGGTGACGCGCGCAATGGCTCGCTCGCGCAGGACAAGAATTCGCTCAACGGCAAGATCCTGCGCATCAAGACGGACGGCTCGGCCGCGCCGGGCAATCCGTTCAACAATCGCGTGTACAGCTATGGTCACCGCAATCCGCAAGGTCTCGCCTGGGACTCGGCGGGTCGCCTCTGGTCGTCGGAGCTCGGCGATGGTTCGACGGACGAGTTGAACCTCATCACGCCCGGCGCCAACTACGGGTGGCCGACCTGCGAAGGCAATTGCAACGTGTCCGGCATGACCAACCCGAAGAAGACCTGGTCCACGAGCCAGGCCTCTCCGAGCGGCATCGACATCGTCAACAACGTCGTCTACATGGCCTCGCTCCGCGGCCAGCGTCTCTGGCGCATCCCCCTCGATGGGACGAACGCAGGCACGCCGACGGCCTACTACGTGAACACCTACGGCCGCCTGCGCACGGTCCTCAAGGTTCCCGGCCAAAGCGCGTTCTGGCTCACGACGACCAACGCCGACTTCAACGGCAGCGGCGGCGCCGGCTCGGACAAGGTGTACAAGGTACTCGTTCAGTAATCCGTCTCTCGGTTACGCAACAAGAGAGAGGAGAGAGGACATGAAGGCGGGAAGGCGGGAAGGTTTCTTGGGGGGTGATGCTCGTTCCAATCTCGGAAACGACAAACACCCTTTTCCGAAAACCTTCCATCCCTTCCCTCCTTCATGTGAATTTTTTTAGTCAGCGGGCAGCACTCTGTAATCAATGCGTGGGAAGTGCACCACCACGTCGCCGGCGCGCGGGTCGGTGCGTGCAATCGCGATCTCGGTGAGGGAGGCGTGCACCAAGGTGCCCTCGACGCGGTCGATGCCGTAGTCGGTGGGGCCGATGGAGAGCTTTTGGCCCAGGGCAATCTTGGGCAGGGCGAGGTAGTCGCCTTCGAAGGGTTGCTGCGTGCGGGTGGATTGCGCGACCTCCAAGGCGGCCGATGACGGAATCTCGGTGCGCGTGCCGTGGCCGAAGGCGCGGATGCGATCGGCCCAGGCGAGGAGATGCGGATACGGATCCAGTCGATGCGCGACACCCGGGTTTACGCGGACGAACCACACGCCGTGGTACATCGCGAAGTCGGCGATGGTCGGGGAGGCGCCGAGCAAGAATGGCTGCTCGGCGAGTTGCGAATCCAGCGCGCCCATGAGCGGCTCGAAGCGGCCCACCGCGAAGTCCGGATGCGGACGCGGTACCGTTCCGCCGGTGAAGAAGCCCGCGCGGTCCTTGCCGAATTCCTCGAACTGGTCGGCGCCCATGGCCTCGATGAAAAACTTCGCGCCCTCCGGGGAGATGCCGACGGCAATGCCTGCGAAGAACACGACCTGCTCCAAGTGGAGGAACGCGCTACAGCTGGCTCGTGAGCGGGTGGGGAAGAGCGGTGGTGTGGGCTGGAGCCGTTCGAGGACGTGCGCGATGAGGCGCGTGTCGCAATAGATGTCCCGTCCCAATTGAAGCACGGGCGTCTTGCGGTACCCGCCGGTGAGTGCGACCACGTCGGGCTTCGGCAGCATGGTGGGGATATCCACCGACTTCCACGCCAGCTTTTTGAAGCCCAAAAGAGAGCGCGTTTTTTCTGCATAAGGTGAGCTAGCGTAGTGGTGCAGGATCAAGTTGCTCATGGGTCGGTCCTCGTGAGGGTCTCATGGATGCTTCGGCCGCCAAGGGCGCGCGGTACACGCTCTTCTTGCTGTTTCTCATCAACTTTCTGAACTTCTTCGACCGCGTGATTCCGGCGGTCGTGCTCGAGCCGCTCCGCAAAGAGTTCAGCTTGGGGGATACGCAGCTCGGCATGCTGTCCACGGCCTTCACCCTAATCTATGCCGTGGCCGGCATTCCACTGGGCCGGCTGGCCGATCGGGTCAAGCGCACGCGCATCCTCGCCGGTGGCGTGTTCATTTGGAGCCTGATGACGGCCGCCTCCGGCCTCGCCACCAACTACGCTTCTCTGTTTTTGATTCGCTTGGGGGTCGGCGTCGGTGAAGCGAGCTGTGCCCCGGCGGCCAATGCGATGATTGGCGATCTGTACCCGTCCCAAAAACGGGCGCGGGCCCTCGGCGTGTTCATGCTCGGATTGCCCATCGGCAATATCGCCGCCTTTTCCTTGGTCGGTGCTCTGGCGCATGCCTACGGATGGCGTGTCCCATTTTTCCTCGCCGCCGTTCCGGGACTCATCCTGGTGCCGCTCATCGCGGCGTTGAAGGAGCCGGTGCGCGGTGCGCAGGAGGCGAAGGCCGTCGATCTGACGACGCCGATCGAGAGACCATTTTTGCGCATCCTGACGATTCCCACGGTGTGGTGGATCATCCTGTCGGGCGCCGCTGCGAATTTTGCAGCCTATGCGATGAACGCGTTTCTGCCGGCGCTGCTGATGCGCTACCACGGTCTGAACATCCAGCAGGCAGGGGGCGCCTCGTCCGTTGTCGTGGGGCTGACGGGCCTGATCGGCCTTACCGCGGGCGGTGCCTTGGCCGATCGCCTTCATCAAAGCTTCCCACGCGGCCGCCTCACCTTGGGCGCCGTGTCGCTCTTGATCGCGAGCCCGCTGCTCTGGTTCGGGCTGGGGCAGCCCATCGGCGGCGTTGCGCTTCTTTGCATCTTTTCGTCGGTCGGGTGGCTCCTCTTCTACCTCTATTACGTGACGGTGTATTCGGCGCTTCAGGACGTCGTCGAGTCCCGGCTGCGCGCCACGGCCATGGCCGTGTATTTCTTCTTTCAATACGTGCTCGGTGCCGCCTTCGGCACGACCGTGGCCGGCGCCCTGTCCGATGCGTACGCCACGCGCGCGATGGTGGCCGCGGGTGCCCACGACATGACCAACGTGTTTCGCGCCCAAGGCCTGCAGGCCTCCATGCGGCTCACCGTCCCGGTGGCCGTTTTCGTCACCGCGATGGCCCTCTGGTTCGCGTCGCGCACCTTCGTCGCCGATGCCAAGCGCGCCTCGTAAATCGACTATACTCGCGCGCCATGACAAGCCCGTTGCAACATCGCATTGACGTCGCGACGTCTCTTTTGGCGTCGTCGGTCACGCTCGGTCGCGGCGTTCTGGTGGTCACGCCGGCGCGGCAGCCCGAAAAGCTCTTTCGGCTCTACGAGTTCGAGGCGTGCCCCTACTGTCGCAACGTGCGCGAGGCGCTCACCGCGTTGCACCTCGATGCGGAGATTTATCCGTGCCCCAAAGGCGGCACGCGCTTTCGCCCCGAGGTGGAGCGGCTCGGCGGAAAGATGCAGGTTCCATATTTCGTCGACCCCAATCGCGACACGCGGATGTACGAATCGGCGGACATCATCGCCTATCTCTTTCGCACGTACGCCGATCGGGATGTGCCATTCATCTACCGCAGCATTGGAAGCAGCGCGCCCATGAGTTCCCTGGCCAGTGGCATTCGGCGGCTGCGCGGCATGCGTGCGAATCCCTCCAAAGCGCCGCGCGAGCTGCTCCACCTCTGGAGCTTCGAGGGCAGTCCGTTCTCGCGCATCGTGCGCGAGCGGATGTGCGAGTTGGAAATCCCGTACGTGCTGCACAACCTCGGAAAAGAGCGCTTTGGTGAGCTAGGGGTGAACGGCAGGCGGCTCGAAGGCGGGGAGTACGTGCCCACGCCGGGCGGCAAGCGCGAAGCCTTCATGAAGACGTACGGGCGCGTGCAGGTTCCTTATCTGGAAGATCCCAACACGGGCACGAAGACGTTCGACTCGGCGAAGATCGTCACGTACCTCGAGCAGACGTACGCGGCGTAAGCCGGAGCTCGCGACACGCGAGCTGGACGTGGGCCATCGGAACGCTTTGTGAAAGTCCTTTGGCTTGTGCTCTTCGCTTGGTGGACTGCACTCACCCTGGTCCTATGTGGGTGCAGCACGAGCCCGAGCACCGACAATCAAATGGAGGAGCGCACGGGCGAGGTCTCACAGCCCTTTTCCACCACGTACCAAGTGCGGTGGAGCGGCAACCTTACGGTGCCGGTGGGCGGAAACTGCCCGACGACGTGCGGCACCCCTGCAGGCACCAGCACCTGCATCTGCGGTGGACAATCCAACGCCTGCATCGGCGGCCCGGGGTGGGGTGACAAGAACTTCACCGACACGTCGCCGCCCAATGCCGTGGTGACGACGGTCCATTTGGATATCCAGCAAATGGGCTGCAGCGCGGGCACGGTGTCCGCCTTTCTCAACGGTACGCGGCTCGGTGCTTACCAGCCGACGGCGACCTGCGCCTGCAATGCGTGCGATCCCCCGCAGACGGTGACGTCATCGCGCTTTCCGCGCGGCATCCCCGGGTACAACTATGGAGGCGTCAACACGCTGCGCCTCGAGGCCTCGTCCGGATCGCCGTGCCTTGCCCGGGTCGACATTCGTGTCGACGGAACGACGGCGCGTCTCGTCGCCACGCCGGCGACGTACACGTATCCGGCCCAGCGCGTCGGTAGCGCGAGCACACCGCAGAACTTCACGATTCAGAATCAGGGAACCGAGGAGCTCACGGTCAACGGCTTCGACACCTCGGGGCCGTTCGACGTCAGCGGTGCACCCAACACGCCATTCCCGCTCGCCCCGGGCCAGACGGCCACCGTGCGCGTGACCTTTACGCCGACGGGATCGGGGCCGGCCACGGGCTCCCTTACCGTGGCCAGCACCGATCCGCGAAGTCCCGCGGTGGTGCAGCTCTCCGGGTCCGGGGTGGCGTCGTCGATCAGCACGTCGCCCAATCCGCGCGACTTCGGCTCGGTGGACATCGGCGCCAATGCCACGGGCGTGGTGACGATCAACAACACCGGCAACGATGTGCTCAATGTCTCGGGCATCGCCATGCGCGGTGCGAGCGACTTCACCTTGGTCGCGCCACCCGTGGCGCCGAGGATCCCCGCGGGGCAAAGCTTGCCGATCACCGTGCGTTTCTCGCCCACGGCTCACGGGGCGCGGGCGGCGCAGATCGTCATCACCAGCGATGCCGCCAACAACGACGAGTACGTATCGGCGCTGACGGGTCGGGGGCAGGGGCCGGAGATGGAGGTCGTCACCTCGGAGGTCGACTTCGGCGAGACCAACGTCGGCACCAATGCGGCGCCGAAGCGGGTGACCATCCGCAACACGGGCGAGACGGTCCTGCGCATTGCCTCGATGACCTTCTCCAATGCCGATTTCAGCACCGCGCAGACGTTCCCGGTCGACATTGCACCGGCCGGGCGCGCCGAGATCCCGCTCGGGTTTCGCCCGTCGGCCATCGGGGAGCGCAATGGAAATGCCGTGGTCACGTCCAACGATCCGCTGGAGCCGACGGCCCGCATCGAGCTGACCGGCACCGGGACGTCGCCGACGTTGCGCGTGAGCCCGGCGTCGCTTCCATTCGGTGACGTGCGCACGGGGAGTGCGCCCACGTCATTGACGGTGACCCTGGCCAACACCGGGACGGGGCCGCTGGTCATCCCGCGCGCAGCCATCGGCGGGCCCGATGCCGCGCGTTTCACGCTGTCGCCGTTGAACCTGCCGCTCACCATCGCCGCGGGCGACGAGGTGCAGCTCACCGTGAGCTATGCGCCGACCGCGGTGGGGGCGAACACGGCGAACCTGACCATCGACTCGAATGATCCGAGCAGCGCCAGCATCGTGGTGCCGCTTACCGGCAACGGTGTATCGGCGATGATTTCGCTGCAGCCCGCGAGCCTGGACTTCGGGGCCCAGCTCGTAGGCCGCGCCTCGGCCGCGCGCACGGCGGAGATTGCCAACACCGGGAGCGCGTCGCTGAACATTACGGCGCTGACCCTGGGAGGTGCGCAGGGCACGTCCTTCGCGCTGGTCACCACGCCGGAGCTGCCCGCCGTGGTGGAGCCCAATACCAAGTTGACCCTGTCGCTCAAGTTCACGCCGTCCACCATGGGCGACTCTCTCGGCGAATTGTCAATCGCGAGCGACGACCCGAACACGCCGAAGGCCCTCATCTCCTTGAAGGGCACGGCGGTCTCGCAGTTGATCTCGGTCTCGCCCACGTCGTTGGACTTCGGTGTGTCCAAGGTCGGTATCAAGCCCGCCGCGCAAGCGGTGACCATCACGAACACCGGCGGCGATCCGATTGCGCTGGGCAGCGCCATTCTCGAGGGGGCGCAGGCCGCGGCGTTCCAGGTCTCGCAGCCGAGCGGCTCGCTGGATCCGGGAAAAACGGCCACCGTCAATGTGACGTATTTGGCCAATGCACCGGTGGAGGCGAATGCCGCGTTGAAGATCGGCACCGCCGACGCGTCCATTCCCAAAGCGCAAGTCACCTTGAAGGGCCGCGCCGTTTCACAGCTTTTGGTCGCCGACGCGAGCGCGCTCGATTTCGGGCAGGTCAACGTGGGCGAAAAGAGCGCCCCCAAGCCGGTCACGGTGACCAGCCAAGCGGGCACGCCGCTGGAGATCGCGAGCATCGCCTCCGACAGCGATCAATTCATCGTGAACGGTAATGGCGCGCAATTGCCGCCGGGCGGGACTGCCAACTTCGAAGTGAGCTTCCAGCCCACGGTGGCGGGGGATGCCGTGGGCAAGGTGAAGGTCCTGCTCAAGGATGCGACCACCGAGGAAGTCTCCATTGCGCTCACCGGCCGTGCCCTGGCGCCGGGGAGCAACAATCCCGACGCGCCGCCCTCGGACAACGTGGGCAGCGCGGACATCTACGGTGGCGGCTGCGGATGCCGCGCGGGCGGTGCGGGCGATGCGCCGGGCAGGGTGCTCGGTGGCCTCGCATTGCTCGCGGGATTGCTCATTCGTCGTCGACATCGCCGAGCAACGCGCGCAAATCCTCCTCGGTGAGGCCCTGGAGCGCGCCCTCGCCGTCGGAGATCACCGTCTTCGCGAGGTCGCGCTTCTTGTCCTTGAGCGAGAGGATCTTCTCCTCGATGGTGCCGCGCGCGACGAGTCGGACCACCGTCACCGGTTTGTCCTGCCCGATGCGGTAGGCGCGGTCGGTCGCCTGATCTTCGACGGCGGGGTTCCACCAGGGATCGCAATGGATGACCGTGTCCGCCGCCGTGAGGTTGAGACCCGAGCCACCGGCTTTGAGCGAAATGAGAAAGAGCGGCGCGCGCCCGGTTTGGAAGCGCGTCACGACGTCATCGCGCTTGGTGGTCGAGCCATCGAGGTACTCGTATTCGATGTGTTCGCGATCGAGGTCCTGGCGCCATAGCGTGAAGAGCTGCACGAATTGCGAGAAGACGAGCGCGCGACGGTTTTCGGCAACGAGCTCGCGCACCAGCTCGAGGAACGTCTCGCGCTTGGCGCTGGGACTCTCACCGAGCTTCGGATCGATGAGCCGCGGATCGCAGGCCATCTGCCGAAGCCGCGTGAGCGCCGCGAACACGGTCATGGGCACGGGCCGGGCTTCTTCCTCGATTTTCTGCCGCAGACCCGCGCGCAGCGTGTGGGCCAGAGCATCGTACATGCGCTTGTCGTGGCTGGTCAGCGATACGAAGCGATCGATTTCCGTCTTCGGCGGCAGCTCGCGCAGGACGTCGTTCTTCGTGCGGCGCAGGAGGAAAGGCCGCACGATGGCCCGAAGCTCCGCGGCCATCGGGCTCTCGCGTTCGGCGGCGACGGCGCTTCCGCGATTGAGCACGATGGGTTGCTCGAAGCGCTTTTCGAAGTCGCGCACCGAGCCCAAAATGCCGGGATTGACCAGCGAGGCAATGGACCAAAGCTCGCGGAGCCGGTTCTCCATCGGCGTGCCCGTGAGCGCGAGCCGCATGCGCGCTTGCAGTGCTGCAGCGGCTTTGCGGGTGGCGCTGTCCGCATTTTTGACGTTCTGCGCCTCGTCGAGGATCACGCAGCGAAAGGTCGTCGTCGCCAGCGTTTCGAGATCGCGCCGGAGCAAGCCATAGGTCGTAATGATGATGTCGCTGTTGGCGATAGCTTTCGGTGATAGTACCCGTTCCTCGCGCGAGAGCCCGTGGAGGAGGCGCACGCGCAAATCGGGGGTGAAGCGCTGACTCTCGCGGAGCCAGTTGGTGGCCACCGACGTCGGGCACACGACCAGCGACGGGGCATGGCCCTCGGCTTCTTTGCGGCGCAGAAGATACGCCAGCGTGGTGATGGTCTTTCCAAGGCCCATGTCGTCGGCGAGCAACCCGCCCGCGCCGAGGGCCTGGAGAAACTGGAGCCACGAAAGGCCGAGGCGCTGGTACGGACGCAAGGTGGCCTGCAGGCCATGCGGCATCTCCGGCTCCTCGGCCACACTGAGCGCGCGCAGCCGCCGGCGGAGGCTTTTGACGGCGTCGTCGAGCTCCCCATCGTTGTCCTCGAGCCATCGATCGAGGCGCCCGAGTTGGTGCGGCGGGAGATCCGCCTCCGCGCCAGGCATGATTTCCGCGGCCTCGTTGGAGATCGCCTCGATGGTCGCCGAGATGCGCGCCAAGGTGCCGTCGTTCAAGCTCACCCAGCGCTCTTTGCGCTGGAGTGCGCCGCGGATGGTGTCGAGCTCCACCGGCAGATCCTCGGTGCGGAATTCGAGGCGCGTCTTGAGCCATTCGCCTTCGAGTGCAACATGCACGCGTCCCGCGATGGGGGCGCCGAGGCGGACGTTGGCCAGGTGCTTCGAAAGCTCCGCCTCGATGGGCGGACTCTCCGCGCCGCGCAGCGCGAGAAGGCCGTGCTGCCAGAAATAGATGGCCCGCTCCCCGCGCGCCACGAGCGGTGCCTGGTGGGGAAACTCTTCCTCCTCCTCGAGGTTGCGCGGCTCGAGGCCCGAGCCCAGCACCAACTCGCGCGCCCGCGTTTCGCTGTCGCGATCGCGCCCGTCCTCGGGCGGTGGGTTTTCCGTCTCGGTGAACAGCGGAATCTCGCGCGCCTTGTAGGCGGCGATGAGCTCCCCTTCGAGGGCGAGCGGCTCGCCGGTGAGGCGCAGGATCAATCGGGGCATTTCGACGGGGGGAAGGCCGAAAGCCTGGGTGACGGGCATCTCGATGCCGCGCCCGCGGGTCACACGCAGCAGCCGCGAGCCCGCGTCCTTCAACTTGCCCGGCGGCACCGCCAACCGGGGGACGCGCGCGAACTCCTCGGCGAGATCGACATCGACGTCCTTGGCGACGCGGAAGATGGCGCCGTTCTTGGCCCACACGTACGGAAACGGCCCGGCGAAAAACGCGGCTTGCGCGGCTGGGAAACGAGGCCCGCCGTTCTCCGCGGCCCAGAAGACCTCGAGCGCGCCGTCGGCCGCGTTCACCTCGACGCGGGGCCGCACGAAGGCGTTGCGAAAGTCCAAGAGGCCCTTGAAGCCCGCGGCGAAGATGCCGCCGTGCGCGCGCATGGCCTCGATGGTGAGCGAGGCGTCGACGCCACGCGCCTGCACCGCCTTGCGCACGATGCCTTGATCGCGCACGTATTGGAGCACGCGCCGGTCGGCACCGCGAAACTGCGACGGTGTGGCGAGCTCGCGCGGGGAGAGCAGCTTCCGCTCGCCGACGGATCTCACGAAGATGGAGAGCGTGGGCCCGCGGCTGGCGTCGACGCGATCCCCGTAGCCGCGTCCCTCGCGCCGTTTGCCTTCTTCGAAGGGGCCCGCGGCGATCTCCACGGCGAGCTCGCCGGCGGCCGGTGCCAGCCATGTGCGCAGCGAGCGCTCGAAGGCGTGTTCCTCCTCGAGCGCACGCCGCCGCCCCACGGCCTGCGCCGCCGCCTCCTTCGTATCCTGGCCCGCGAGGAGCGCCTCGCGCAGGGGACCGGAGACGGCGAGATCGACCGCGACCACCGTGGCGTGGACGCACGGACCAAAGGCCGATTGGCATCGGGAACACACGGTGACGAGGATCTCGTCGTCCATGCGCAGCTCGGTGCGATGGTCTTCGCCGAGCACGGCGACGATGGCATCGTCCACGATGACCGGGGCGGACGCGTAGCCTGCCGTGTTCGTGAGCGCGAGGTCGAGCGTCCGGCGGCCGACGAGCCGCGCCAGCATGTAGAGCTCGAGGCTTTCGAGCCACTGCTGCGGGCTGGACTTGACGATGTCGCCGTTCGGGTTCATGTTCAGCGGGCAGATTTGCAGAAGGGAGGTGTCACGTGAACGATATTGCGACAATCGGTTTCCGAAGCCCCTCCGCTGAGTGCGCCTGACGGTTCTCCCTTGCAGGTGAAGCAGGTAAAGCGCTCGGTGGAGCGAAGATTTACCTTGTTTCGTGGAGCCGTAGGGTCATGCGACGTGAAGACGAGCATTCAGGCTTTCGACATATCCGTTTACAAGATTTGATTCTCGAGGAGCTCCGTGGGCTCCTCCGTGACGACGTTTCCGATCCGACGCTCGAGGGCGTGCGGATCACCGCCCTCGTTCTGTCGGTGGATTACCGGCACGCGCGGGTGCATTTTGCATTGAAGTCCCAGGACATGCGTTCCGCCGTGGAACGCTCCCTCGTGCGGGCGACGCCTTTTTTGCGCGCGCGCCTCGCCGATGCCATCGACATCAAACGCGTTCCCGATCTGCGGTTCGTCTTCGACGCAGCCGCTGCCTTTCCAGAGGGCCAGGATTGAGTCGCGTCATCTTCGAACCGGAGCGCGGCCAACGCGTTCCGGTTCGCCTCTGGGCGCGCGATGCTCGTGAGGAGACCGTGCGCCAGCTTCAGCACATCGCATCGCAGCCGTACGTCGTGGAACACGTCGCCGCGATGGCCGATGCCCACGTGGCAGAAGGCGTGGCCGTCGGCACCGTCTTCGCGACGGAACACACCGTGGTGCCGAAGGCGCTCGGCGGCGATCTCGGTTGCGGCATGTCCGCCACCCGGCTGGCCATCGACGCGCATTCGCTCGACCGCCGCGCCTTGGAGCGCATCGTCGCCGAGCTTCAGCGCGCCATCCCCGCTGCGACCCACCGTGGTCGCGGCATCGCCGTGCCCGACGCGCTCTTCGCCGAGCCGTTGTCGACGCACACCCTCGAGCACGCCCGCGAAGCCTTCGCCCCACGCCACCTCGGCACCTTGGGTGGAGGCAACCACTTTCTCGAGTTGGATCGCGATCCCGAGGGCTATCTCTGGATCCTCGTGCACACCGGTTCACGCGGCCTCGGCGGCGCGCTGGCCGACCACTACGCGCGCGCCGCGCCCGAGCCTCTCCAGGGCATCGACACCACGACGGAGCTCGGCGCCGCGTACCTGCGCGATCTCTCCTGGGCGCTCACGTTCGCGAGGGCAAACCGCACGGCCATCCTCGCGAAGGCTCTCGAAGTCCTCGGTGAGCCCGGCGATTCCGTGGTGGACATCCACCACAACTTCGTGGCCCGCGAAACATGGTTCGGTCGCGAGCTCCTCGTGCATCGCAAAGGAGCGGTCTCCGTTCCTCGCGGCACGATGGCCCTCGTTCCCGGATCCATGGGCACGGCGAGCTACCTCGTCGAAGGCCTGGGGCACGAAGCTTCCTTCGGCTCGTGCTCGCACGGCGCGGGGCGCATCCTGACGCGAAAGGAGGCGCGCACGAAGATTCGCTCCGCCGCCCTCGCCCGAGCGATGCGCCACGTGGTGTACCCGAAGAACATCGAACGCAGTCTGGTCGAAGAGGCGCCTGCCGCCTACCGCGACATCGGCGACGTACTCCGCGACCAGGAAGATCTCATCGCACGGGTTTTGCGCCTCGAACCCATTGCGGTTCTAAAAGGCGGATAGAAACTGAAGGAAGATTCTACGCCCCGCAACGTACCTGCCTTCGATGCAGGTCGATCGCTTCGTCGAGGATCTCGGTATGAGCGTGTGTGTGGAGCTTTTTTGCCTCGTGAGCTCGCCCGTTGATTTCCCACAGGTCTTTCTCACGAGGGACTTGGGCGACGCTCGGTCGGTGCGCAAGGCCGTGGAAGATGCCTTGTCGGACGTCCAGTGGTTCGGTGGTCGCGGATACATCGCCGAAGCCTCTGGAACGACCGCCGAGGTTACACTCTGGCGCGATGGAACGGGGGCGGTGGAAGACGGTGTCGTCGACCGCCTCACCGTTTCCATCCACGACGACGGCGATCCCATGACCATCGTCGGCCCCTTGTGCAGGATGCACGGATGGAGCGCGTGCGACAGCGCGCTCCACCTCATCGATCATCAAAGCGTGCGCACCATCTGGAGCGCCGCCCACCTCTCCGACGCGGCCCTCACGCCCATCCTGCCGTCGGCGATCAAGATCCTATCCTGAATCCTCAACCAGAGAGATTCACAGGAAGGCGGGAAGACGGGAAGGGCCAACGGCTCGAGCCGTCGCGGAACGCTGATTTTTGGGTTTTCAGTTGGCTCGAATGGGTCAACTGAAAATCAAAAAACCTTCCCGCCTTCCCGTCTTCCTGTGAATCCTCTCTCCTTAGCTCACAGGCGCGCGGCCAGCGCAGCGTTGAATGCGCGCACGTAGCCGATGTAGCCCGCGCGGAAGTCCGCGAGGGTGTGCGAATACGCAACATCGGGCGCGACGCCGTTGTCCTCGATGATGTTTGACTCCGGGTACTGCCCGTTGGGATCGTACACGGTACCGAGTCCGCGCGAGAGATTCAGGACCGCTTGCGTATTGGTGAGGGTTGCCACCTCTTCCACGTTGCCTCCGCCGCCCATGGTGGTTTGCCCAAAAAGAGTCGCGAGACCGTTCGCTTTGAGAAGGAGAGGAACGATATCGGCGCAAGAGACGGAGAGCTCGTCCGCGAGAAGGAGAATGGGCTTGGTCCAGTGGGCCGCGTCCGGCTCGAGCGTGGGCTCGGGGGAAAGCGGAATCGGGATAGAAAGCGGCTGGTTGGCACTGTAAGCGGCGTCGATGTCATGGGCGCGTCCCTCGTAGATGGCCGCCGTGGGATCGGCGGGATTGGCGTCTCGCGTGTCCTTCGCCGCCTTCGCGAAGGTTTGAATCCACAGCCGGTCGGCGTGCATCTTCTGCACGAATCCATTCACCCGGCGCGGCGCCAGCAGGGAAACCACGTCCTGGGCGAAGCCGAGCGACCCGCCGGGGTTGTGCGTCTGGTCGAACACCAGCGCGTCCACCCGCGGCTGCTGCTCCGAGAACAGCGCACGAAGGTAATTGAGCTGCGCGTCACCCTGCATGTAACTCGGCAGTCGAACCAGGAGAACCTTTTTCTGCCCGAGCGAATACGTCGTTGCAAAGAAGTGAATCGCCGCGCCTTGTTGCGGAGTGAGCCCAAACCGCGCAAGGGCCGCGCGGCTTGGAGCCACCTCGCCGGCGACGCCCAGCGAAGCCCGCACCGCGTCGGTCATGAAAAAGGGCACCCGATCGCCGAGCTTCGACAGCTCCGCACGCGTCACGTCCGCAGCCACGCGCGATACGGCCATGGCTGCGCGCGGTCCGCCAGCGCCCGCCACGGGCGCGGCCGGCACCGCAGGCAACAAACGCGGGGTCTCTTGCCAGGTAACGGCTTCTTCCCGTTCCACGCCGGCGTCGTTTCGCAGGCGCACCTGCGCACGCGCATTCGCTTGCAGTCCCTCGGACGCGTACACGGGGCGTGAGGTCAGATGATTGGCCGCGAAATGCCGTGCGGCAAGCGGATTCGCAATACCGATCAACGGGAGAAACGAATTCGTCAGATCCGTGGCCGAGCGACCATCGATGCTCAAAAGCTCGTCGCCGACATGGACGGTCCCGCCCTGCGCGGCTTCATAGACCACGAACGTATCGCCCACCGGCATGACCCGAAAGGGAAGTCCGAAGGCGTGCGCATCGTCCGAAACCAAATTAGCGCTGAGCGAAACGTGGGCATCTTTGAATCGCGCAATGAACTCCTCGAAGATGCGGCGGTATTCGGCTTCGCTATGGGCCCCGTCGATGCGTGTGCGGTATTGCGCCGCGAGGGCATCGAATTGGAAGCCATATCGCGCTTCCTTGCGTGTGAGCGCGCCGTACAAACCGCGAAATGAGCTCACAATCTGGTCGAAGTCCGCGCGGGCCTCTGCTTGCGTAATCGGTCGAACTGCCTCGGACCCAGAGCCAACGCTCTCCACCGGTGCCGAGCTGCACGCGGCAAGCAAAAGGCACAAGCCGGCCGTGGACGTCGTTGCAAAAGAACGCATCGCCAATCGCTCCTTGTCGGGATATTCGAGATCAGACGGGATGAATGACCGCCGCGCACTGCGAGCCCGCGCTCTCTCGCCGAGGGGGTGTTCGTTGGGTGCGACCCAGCTGTCACATTTATGAAAAAAAGACCGCCGCGGTGCGCCGCCGTCCAATGGGATTGCTCACGCCAGCTTCGCGCGACCCCACGCCGCAATCGTGACCTGCGGGATGTCGATGAAACAAGGGTCGGCGACCAACTCGAAGAACCCTTCCAAGTCCGCCTCGGACAGAAGACCTTCGGCCACGAGCGCAGGGCCGGTATTCGCAATGAGCGGCGACCAGCGATCGCGTGCTCCCGAGCCCATGCACCCGAGGTTTCCCGCGTGCACCACATCCTCGAGCCCCGCGCGTGCGAGTGCGGCGGGCAGTCCCCGGGCCCATTTCAAATCGGTGCCGCGTGCGGCGTGATGCCGCTCGTACGCGTCCATCAAGCGGCGCACCAGCGGAAAAGGCGAAGTCTCACCGGGCAGCTGGTACGGCTCCTCGACGAACAAATAGCCTCCCGGTTTCAGCCACCGCGCAGCCCTCTGCAGAACGTCCTCGCGCTGCGCGAGGTGGCAAAAGAGATAGCGCGCGTGCACCAAATCGTACGTTCCTGGCGCATAATCCGGTTGCGCGACATCGGCCTGCTCGACGAGCAAGTTCGCCGCGCCGTTCGCGTCGAGGTGTCGAACATCGATGTCCACCGCAACCACGCGTCCCTTGGGGCAACGCTCGGCGAGCCAATGGGCGATGGATCCTGCTCCCGCGCCCAACTCCAGGCAATCCCACGATGCCGTCATCGGCAAGGCATCGAGGATCCCCACGGTGTACGCGTCGACGTGGCGCTGGATGGCTCGAAGTCGCTCTAGCTCTGGAGTGGGCGCTCGTGTCGGCACGGTTCGTTCCTCCCTTGCTACCCCTAGCTGGCGGCTTACAACTGACGCGATGGAAAACGTAACGACCGCGAAGGTGAAGCTTCCCTCGGGACCATCGATGCCGCGAGTCGGGCTCGGCGTTTGGCAGATGCCCCGCGGCGTCACGCGCGAGGCCGTGCTCTCGGCGTTGCACGCCGGCTACCGCCACATCGACACCGCGCGCATCTACGGCAACGAGGCCGAGGTTGGCGCCGCCGTGCGCGAGAGCGGCATCCCGCGCGAGGAGATCTTCGTCACCACGAAACTGTGGAACGACGACCAAGGCTACGATTCCGCGTTGCGCGCGTTCGATGCGAGCATGAAGCGGCTCGGCCTCGACCACGTCGACCTTTACCTCATTCACTGGCCCGTCCAGCACAAACGCCGCGAGTCATGGCAAGCCCTCGAAAAGCTCCGCGCGAGCGGGCGCGCGCGGTCCATCGGGGTGAGCAACTTCATGGTCTCGCACCTCGAAGAGCTCCTCGCCGACGCCGATGAGCGGCCCGACGTGAACCAAATCGAGATTCACCCCTTCCTGCAGCAGCGCGATCCGCGCGCCTTCTGCCAGAAGCACGGCATCGTCGTGCAGGCCTACAGCCCGCTCGTGCGCGGCCATCGCATGGACCATCCCGAGATTCGCAAGGTGGCCCAGCGCGTGAAGCGCACGCCCGCGCAAGTGCTGCTTCGCTGGGGGCTCCAGCACGACCTCGTCGTCCTGCCCAAGTCGAGCGATCCCGGTCGTCAGAAAGAGAACGCCGCGGTCTTCGACTTCACCCTCGACGCCGACGCCATGTCGAGCCTCGATGCCCTCGAAGACGGGCGGACCACCGGTTGGGATCCGCGCACGCAGCGTTAGCGTCGATCCCGAAGGATCACGGGAGCATCTCTGCGCGGTAGCCGAAGGGCCCGAGTTGGCCGTAGTCGTTGCTCCCCCAGCAGACGAGGGAGCCATTGGTGTAGAGCGCGCAGGTATGACTGGTGCCGGCGGTGATCTCCGTGACGTTCGCCGAGATGACTTCCATCGGCGTCGCCGAGGCCGACGTCCCGCCTGCGTTGTAGTCACCCCAGCAATACACCGTGCCGCGTCGGGTCAGTGCGCACGTATGGGCCCGGCCCGCGGTCAGGGCGACGACCCCCGAAAGTCCGGGCACGGTGTCGGGCTCGAGGCGATCTTCGATCTGGGCGCTGCCGAGTTGCCACTTGTCGTTGCGTCCCCAGCACTTCACACGGCCGGAAACGACCGCACACGCGTGGTCCGTTCCGGCCGCGACGGCGGTCACGTTCGTCTCGAGCCCTTTGACGGTCGTAGCCTCCGGGGCCTTGTCGTAGGTGCCGTTGCCCAATTGCCCGTGGGCGTTGGAGCCCCAGCACTTCAGCGCGCCGCTGCCCGTGACCGCGCAGGCGAAGTAGCCGGATTGGGCGGCGGCGAGCTTTCGCCCTTGCTTGCCCATGCCCGAAATTTCGCCGTGATCCGTGCCGCCTTCTTCCACCGACTTGGTGCCGAGCGTCCCGGTGTTATTGAGCCCGTAGCACTTCGTGTTCTGCCCATCGGTGAGGGCGCACTGAAAGTACAGCCCGACCCCCACCGTGGACGCGTTGGTGAGCTCCGGCATCTTGCGCGGTGAGTACGTCACGTGGTGCGCGTACACCCCGTCATCATTCTGCTGGAATACGGTGTCGCCCCAGCAGAAGACCGTGCTGTCTTTCCGCAGCGCGCAGTGCGCCAGTCCGCCGCCGAACACCGCGTCGACTCCGATGTCCAAACCCTGGACGGGGCACACGAGCCCGTCCGGGCACGCGCGCATGCTGGTCCCGTTACCGAGTTGACCCGACGAGTTGTCGCCCCAGCACACGACTCCATCCGTCGACGTCGTCGCGCACGTACTCCGTGCGCCGGCCGCGAGGCGGTTGGTCGCGCGCGCGACGGGATGAATGTCGGGCTGGCCAGTTTCGGCCGCGTCCGTTCCTGCATCGCTCGAAGTAGGGGATGGCGGCAGCTCCGGCGTCGTGGGCTTGTCCTCACGAGGTGCTGGATAGACCCCTACTTCGGAGTTCGTGATGCACGCTCCGAGTGCGAATAGCGAGATGAAGAGCAGGGAGGCTTTGGTACGCACGGCACGAGCAGGATCCCGGTGAGAGGATCGTCCTTTTTGGTGAGGTCCCGTTTCCGTTGACTTGGGTTGACAACTCTATCATGGAACGGCTTCGCTCGTGTCGGACGGAGGACCCAGGACGCCTATTTGTCTCCTATTGGGAATGCCAATCGCCCTTTGTGCGATGTTGCATGCTCCGCCAGCGTACGCTCAAAACACACACGCGCGAACATCGTCGCTCAGTTGGGTACGTTTGCAAGGCGCAGAAAATTGCATCGCAACGAATGCGTTGGCGCAGGCCGTCGAAGCGCGCCTGAGGAGAAAGGTATTCGTCTCCGCATCGCAGGCCGACGTGTCGGTGGAAGGCTCGGTTTCGCAAGCGAAACACGGGGCCACTGCAGAGTGGCGCGCTGCGTTGACCATCCGTGACGCGCGCGGCAACGTGATTGGCACCCGCGAGGTTCAGCGATCGGGGACGACCTGCTCGGAGGCGCTCGACGAGTCCATCGTCTTCGTGGTCTCGGTGATGATCGATCCCGATGCGGCGTTGGGAAAGCCCAACCCCGAGCCCGAACCACAGCCGCCGCCGCCACCACCTCCCCCGCCGCCCGAAGTGATTGTCAAGCGCGAGGAGGTGGTCGTCCAAGTCGAGCCACCTGATCCGTGGCACTTCGAGGCGAACGCGGGCGCGGTGTTTTCGGCGGGGCTGCTGCCCTCGGTAGGGTTTGGCATGACCGCGGCTGTGCTGCTCAAGCCGCCAGGGTTCTGGGGAATCGAGTTCTCCGGGACCTACTGGGGCCGCGGATCGGTCGACTCGAAGCAACCCGGCACGAGCAGCGACGTGGCGCTCGCCTACGGCGGAGTCGCACTCTGTCCCCTCAATTGGGAAAAGGGAGTATTTTCCTACCGAGGATGCGCGGGGGTCGAGCTGGGCACGATGCAGAGCCGGGGCGTGGGTTTTCCCGTGGCCCTTTCGGACGAAGCGCTCGTCGCCCACGTCTTTTTGCCCAGTCGTTTCGGCCTTCGGGTCGCCGGACCGCTGGTCGTGAGCCTAGGGCTATCGCTTATCGTGCCAATCGTTCGGGCAGAGCTCAGTTACCGGGAATCCAATGGGTCGAAACAGGCCATTTTTCGTCCCGCTCCGATCGCTGGAGCAACCGATTTGAGCCTTGGCCTGCGTTTTCCCTGATGTTCCGTCATAAAAAGACGCGCCGCGATGCATTAATCATCGGACCGACGACGTTACGGCTGTCGTACAGCCAAGGGAGCACGGGTAGTTTGGGGCATCGAATCTACCCTACAGGAAACTATTGACACCGCCCACACAACCGCCCCCGACCACGGCGGCCGACGTGGAGCGTCTTTTTCGCGAGCACGGTCCATTCGTGTGGAGATCGTTGCGGCGTCTCGGACTCAACGAGTCCGACGCGGACGATCTTTGCCAAGAGGTTTTCGTGATCGTCTTTCGCAAGCTTCAGGATTTCGAACAAAAGTCGTCTTTGCGCACCTGGTTGTACGGCATCGCCGTCCGGGTCGCACTGGCGCATCGGCGACGAGCACGGACCCAGCGTGAGCTTCCCACAGCGACACTTCCCGAGATGGTGGCCCCCGATGGCCCGCACGACCGCCTCGCGGAACGCGAAGCGCGGCGCTGGCTCGACCTTGCCCTGGATACATTGGATGAAAAGAAGCGCGCAGTGTTCGTGCTGTACGAGATCGAGCAGCTGTCCATGAACGAGGTAGCACAGGTTCTCGAGTGTCCATTGCAGACCGCTTATTCGCGCCTGCACGCTGCACGTGAGCAAGTGGAGTCATTTTTCCGACAAGCGAGGAAAGGAACTGTCGAGTGAATTCCGATCGTGATCCGCCTGCGCGCCTCGAAGACTGTTCCGAGCTCGATGCGGTTCGGCGTGCCATCGGTGCAGCACGCGCCGATGTTCCCGCGCAGGATCGTATCGGGCTACTCGAGGCTGGACTCGCGGCGAAGCTGGCTGCATTGGGCGGAGCCATCGGCGGAGGATTCGATGGCGGCGCCGGCGGCCATGGTACGGACGGTGGATTCGGAGACGGCGGCGCGGGAGCGGGCGCCGGAGGTGGACTCGGATCTGGCGGCGGCTTGGGCGCGGCCGGTGCTGCGGGCGCAGGTGCCGCTGGTAAAACGATTGTCGCATCGTTCGCCGCGAAGGTCGTTGGGTCTGCGGTTCTCGCGACCGGCGTTGCCACCGGTGGATGGTACGCAACGCACCCGGCGGACACGCCACGCCCGCACGTCGCAGTGGTGGCCTCTGCGGCCCCTGCGCCGCCGCCCCCGCGGCCCGCGCAGTCGGCCGTGATCTCGCCCGAGGTGCCTGCGTTGCCGAAGACGCCGGACAAAGTTGCGCCGCCGAAAGCGTCGTCGCGGGTGAAGGAGGCGCCGGTCGAATCGGAAGTGGAGCTTCTGCGCCGGGCGCAGGACCAACTCTCGTCCGATCCAAGGCGTGCCTTGGGGCTGTGCGACGTGCACAAGGAGCAATACCCGAATGGCGATCTCGCGCAGGAGCGCGAGGTGCTGGCCATCGATGCATTGCTCCGCCTTCATCGCCGGAGCGACGCCGAAGCGCGTGCGGAACGGTTCGAGAGGGCGTACCCCACGTCCGCACATCGCCGGAGAGTGGATACGTTATTGACGCAATGAGTTGACGTATCTGTCTTACCGCGGCGTAAGAAATAGCTTCTTTGTTTCATAAAGTGTGAAAGCGAACGGCACTACGAGCTGCCTTCTATGCCGTGAATCGCGTGCCCACCGCGTGGCGTGTAGAGGTTTCGACCATCTCTCACCAACCTGAATAAGAGGTCCACCATGCGGATCAAGTTGTCTCTCGTCGTCGCGATGGGCGCCATTGCTTTGTCTTCGGCAGGCTGCGCGTCCGAGTCGACGTCCAATGACGGAGAGAGCACCGGCAGCACCGCCAAGTCGTTCGAGGAGTGGAAGTCGACGGTCCAGCAGGAGTCCGACACGGGCATTTGGATCGTCGATCGCGACATTCCCGTCGACAGCGAAGAGAAGCTTCACTCGTTTTACGAGCGATACGTCCAACAGGGAGCGCTCATCGTCGACAACAACAATGGGGTCGACTCGAAGTGGAACGCAACGCAGAAGTTGAACATTACCTACTGCGTGAGCAAATCGTCGTTCGGGTCGAACTACAATCGCGTGGTGCAAGCTATGCGCGACGCCGGCAACGCCTGGACGGCGGTGGCGAACGTGAAGTTCGTCTACAAATCGGACCAGGATGGAAACTGCACGGTGCGCAACAACAACGTCGTATTCAACGTGCGCATCGGCGGCTCGGGATTCTCTGGGCGCGCGTTCTTCCCGGGCGATGGACGAAGCTCGCGCGAAGTGCTGATTGGACCGACGGCCGCCAAGGGATCCAACCCCAACGGGCCCGAGACGCTGACCGGCCTTTTGCGGCACGAGCTGGGGCATACCCTGGGCTTCCGCCACGAGCACACGCGACCGGAGTCGGGTGCATCGGATTGCTTCGAGGACAACAACTGGCGTGAGTTGACCCCATACGACGCCTCGTCGGTCATGCACTATCCCTGGTGCAACGGCGGGAACACGGGCGATCTGCGCATCACCGCGTCGGATGCCGAGGGCGCGGCCAAGCTTTACGGCAATCCGCGCTGACGTCGTGAGTTCATGCGGCGGGCTGCAGAACCCCCTCCTCTGCAGCCCGTCGCCTGAAGTTTTCTACGGTTGTGTGGCGGATCCGCGCATCGTGGTCGGTGTGGTTGGCTAGCGCAGTCCTACGCCGGAATCGGCGGGGGCACCCGCGTCGATGGGGGGGCCGGCATCGTCACAGTCTGGGCCGTCGGTGCCGCTTCCCGCATTGCCGCCGCAGGTGCCTTCGAGCTTGCTCTGAATGGCCAACACCATCGTGAGGTGCTGTCGTACGGTTGCGCGCGTCTTGACGACGAAGTCGCGGAATTCGGGTGCTTTGCTCGAATGGATGAGCAGCTCGATGACGCCCAGCGCGCGAATGTGACCGAGGACCTGCCGATTGAGATAGTGGCTCTGAAGGTCCTTGGGCGCGAGCGTGCGCGACATGCTCATGTCCTGTTTGGAGTCTTTGGTCATCTCGCGGGAAACGCCGGTGGCGGCCAACGAGATATCGAGCTTGGCCGTCAACGTTTTCAGCGCATCGCGGTGTGCGCCATGTTCGGTGACCATCGTGCGGGCAAAATCCCGGAGGCTCGCATCCGTTGCCACATCGACGAAGGCCGTGGACTCCTCGACCTCCCCCCTGTCCAATGTGTCCAGAATGGCTGCGGCTTGTCCGTCGGAACACATGACCGGCATCGGGGTGGTTCCTCCATCCTGTGTCCCGCACCCTCGGCCGGAGCCGGCGTCGTCGTGTGGGCATAGGTCGTTCGCGGGATTTTCTGCAGGTGTATTCTGATTGTCGTCCCCCAAGGCATTTTGGTCGCGGTCGCTCGGAGACTGCGACGAACAGGAGATGAATGCGGCAAGCGACAAGCATGTTGCGATACCGAGCATACGCATCGAATGCATCATGATGAACCTCCAGGTCCGCCGCCTCGTGCAAGTCGGGTGCGCGTAGTTCGGCCGCGCCCGATTGTTCCCACTTGGCCTGCACCATGCTGCTCCGCCCATCATGAGTACGAAAGCAGAGGACCACGTCGTCGGCGATCAGTATCTGTACACGCTGGAATGAAGCCTCACGTGGGCGTGAAACGATGAAGATCGTGAATCTCAAGTTGAGATTACATGTGCACGAAGGCGCGTAAGGCGCCACCAGCTGGCCTTTGGCCATCGCGCTCGGCGCGACTGCCGCCGGTGTGGCCAACGTGCGAATGCGCTCGGTGAGCCTGCGCCCGGCGTGATGTTTGAGCGCGCCGTGCTCGTGCATCAGGTCCTCCGGTGGCAAGATGTCCTCGTCTCCCGCGCTCCGCGTGCACCCTGCGCTGAGAACGCCGAGTCCGGCCGCACTGCCGGTCGCGACCTCGCGTTGGGTACGCGTTCTGCTTTGTGCGGCCCTGAAGGAGCCCCCTATGTCGCACGAGCGCTATTCCAATTGCATCGAGACCTGCAACCTCTGCGCAACGGCTTGTGAACACTGTGCAGATGCCTGCCTCGAGGAGGACGACGTCGAAAACATGGTCGATTGCATTCGCCTCGACCGTGATTGTGCAGCGATCTGCCGGCTGGCAGCGGCCATCATGTCTCGCAATGGTAAGTTCGCCCAAGAGCTCTGCCGCCTATGCGCCACGGCGTGCGAGGCGTGCGCAGCCGAGTGCGAGCGGCACACGTACGAACATTGTCGCGCGTGTGCAGCGGGCTGTCGGGGATGCGCCAACGAATGCCGCCGCATGGCGGGCGTCCCCTCGGCGAGCGAGCGCGGCGGATTCACCGCCCGCGCGTGACAGAAAGCACCGGAGGTCCCTTGTCGCCCCAGCACCCCCTTTTCACCCCATCCCACGGAGATATCAAACGATGAAAATCGGAGGCACGTCCCTCGACCCGCTCTTCATTTGGAAAAAGAAGCACAGCATTGCGGAGGCCGTCGATTTTGCGACCTCGGTGGCTGCGACCCTTGCACGCCTCGGTAGCGGCGGATACGTAGCGCACGTCGGGAAAAGGCCGGCGAAGCTTTTGGAGCTCTATGAACGGGAGGTTTGTCCTTTCTCACGCAAGGTTCGCGAAGCGATGTCCATTCTCGATCTCGATGCCATCGTCCATCCATGCGCCCCAGAGCCAAGACGATTTCGCTCGGTCGTGGAAGGGTACGTGGGGAAGTTCCAGATACCACTGTTGGTCGATCCCAATACGTCGTCCACCGTGACGGATTCGGATGCGATCGTGCGTTATCTTTTTAGGCAATATGGCGATGGTAAAGTCCCCCTTGCGCTTCGCATGGGGCCGCTGACCGATGCCACGTCGAAGTTCGCAACGCTCCTTCGAATAAGCAAAGCGTCCGAATCACCTCCAACGAAGGAACCGGACGATTTGCTCGAGTTGTACAGCTACGAGGCCTCTCCGTATTGCCGCCTCGTGCGTGAAACCCTCATGAAATGGGAAATACCTTACATCGTTCACAACGTTGCGCGCGGCAGTCCCAAGCGTGCGGGCTTCGCCGAGCGTACGGGCAAGATGCAATTTCCCTATCTGATCGACAAAGCGCGCGGCATCGAGATGTTCGAAACGCGCGCCATCATCGATTACATCGACGACCATTTTGGCACCAACGGTCGCCTCAAAGCCAACTAATGCAATATCGATTGAAAATGGCTCAATCCGGAATCGCGTAGAAGAACCCGCGCTGCTCGGCGAGGTGCATCTTCGTCTCGAAAAGGGCCGAGAGGCGCTCGCTGGTCAAGATGTCTTCTTTCTTGCCATCGGCCACCACGCGGCCGCTGCGCAAGAGGACCACGCGCTCCACCTCGGGGGGGATCTCGTCGACGTGATGGGTCACCAGGACCAAGGTTCGGCCCTGGTGAACCAGTTGGCGGATCGCGGCAATGAGCTCGAACTTGGCCTTCAAATCGAGGCTCGCGGTCGGCTCGTCGAGCACGAGGCACGCCGGATCGTGCACCAGCGCACGGCCCAAAAGGCAGCGGCGCTGCTCGCCGGAGGACATTTCGCCAATGGCCTTTTGCGCGAGTGCGGTGGCGCCCAGTTGCTCCAACACCGACCGAGCCCGGGCACGCTGTTCGGCCGTGGGGTTCAAATGGGAGTGGTATCCAATGCCCACGCTCGAGAAGAATCCCGAGAGCACCACGTCCAGCCCGCGCACGCTGCGTGTGTACTGCATCTGTAGCTCGTGCGAGACGAGGCCGAGTTGGCGGCGCAGTTCGAAGACGTCCCACCGATCGTGCCCCAGAATGCGCACCGAGGAACCCTCGCGATGAACCGGGTAAATCTCGCGCGAGAGCAGGCGCAGCAAGGTGGATTTCCCCGCGCCGTTGGGGCCGAGGATGGCCGTGTGCCGGCCCTGGGCGATGCGCAGGGACAGATCTTCGAACACGCGGGTGTCGCCGCGGTAAACTTCGGCGTTCTCGATTTCGATGAGGGGGACGTCGGTGGTCATACGATGTTCCGTTCGGGGCGGGCGGCGCCGGCGGCGAATCGGTCGGCGGTCATGCCGGAGACGTCCACCGCGGGGGTGCGGCCAAGGTACAGATCGCGAATGGTTTCCCCCACCGCGGGGCCTTGCAAAAAGCCGTGTCCGGAGAAGCCGGTGGCGTAGAGAAAGCGCGAGACGGAGCGGGCCTCGCCGATGAGCGCATTGTGATCCGGGCTGATCTCGTACAAGCCCGCCCACCCGCTGGCGATGCCGGCTTGTCCGATGGCGGGGGCGCGCTTTTCGGCGGCGGCGAGCAAGGTGGGAACCCAGGCGTCGTTGCGCTCCAGATTGAATCCGGGCGGTTCCTCCTGGTAGGACATGCCCACCAGAAGCCCGCGGCCCTCGGCGTGGAAGTAGAAGGTGCTCGCGAAGTCGATGGTCATGGGCATCGGCGGAAGGTTGGGCATCGCCTCCGTGAAGAGCACTTGCCGACGGTAGGGCGTGACCGGCAAATCGACACCGGCCATCTCGCCGATGGCCCGCGACCACGCACCGGCGGTGCAGATCACCGTGTCCGTTTCGATGGTTCCGTGCGAGGTGCGCACGGCGCGGATGCGGTCGCCGGCGCGCTCGATGCCCGTCACCGTACACTGCGTGGCGATGTGAACGCCGAGCTGGCGGGCGCCCTTCGCGTAGCCGTACACCACGGCCTCCGGCGTCGCGAGCCCATCGTCCGGGCCCCATGCGGCCGCGATGACGTCGTCCGTCTCGATGAGCGGGCTGATTCGCTTGGCCTCCGCCGGATCGATGAGCCGGCTGGGCACGCCCAGCGAATTTTGCAGCGCGATGCTCTGCTCGAAGGCGCGGACATCTTCTTTGCGCGAAAGCAAAAAGAGATACCCGACTTTGCGAAAGTCGATGTCCTGGCCGGGCCGCTCGGGAAAACGCGCGAACGCCTCCAGGCTTCGCAGCCCGAGCTGGATGTTCACCGCGTCGGAGAACTGCGCACGCACGCCGCCGGCGGCCTTGCAGGTCGACCCCGAGCCAAGCTCGTTCTGCTCGAGCAGCACGATGTTCTTCACGCCCGCCTCGGCCAGATGAAAGGCGATGCTCGTGCCCATTACGCCGCCGCCGACGATCACGATCTCCGCCCGCGAAGGTAGTTCCGTCATAGTTCGATCCTTTTTCCTCGCCCCGAGGCTCGCGCCCGTTCGATGATCGTCCAGGCCGCGGCGGCGTCTTGCACGCCGATGCCCACGCTGTTGTACACGATGATTTCGTCCGGGCTGCGCCGCCCCGGATGCCGACCCAACACGATGTCCGCGAGCGGCACGAGGTCTTCGACCTTGCGATAGCCGCGCGCGAGCGCCTTCACGATGGGGCCACCGTGCGTCACCTCCGTCGGGACGTGGTCGACGACGAGCACGTCCGAGCGCTGCACGGCGGCCTCGTCGATCTCGCACCGCTCCGGCGTGAACGAGCCCACCGAGAGAACGGTGCTTCCCGGCGAGAGCCACGCCCCGTGCACCACCGGCTGCGCACTGCTGGTACAGGCCACGATGACCGAGGCACCCTTCACCGCCGCCTCCGCGCTGTCGGAGAGGACGATGTCGAGGCCATCCTCGGTCTGCAAGGACTGGGCGGCCTGTTCGCATTTGGCCCGGGTCGGGCTCCAGAGTCGGATTTCGGCAAAACGCTGGACGCGGGCGATGGCTTGGATGTGCGCAATACCCTGAACCCCGCTCCCGATGATGGCCAGTGCGCCGTGGTTTTCGCGCCGCCCGAGCAACGAGACGGCGAGGGCGCTGGCCGCGGCGGTTCGCCGGGTCGTGATCTCGTTGCCATCGAGGATGGCCACCGGCCGCCCGTCGGTGGGATCGAGGGCCGTCACCACGGATTGCACGCTGGGCAGCCCGCGTCGCGGATTCCCCATGTGAACGCTGATGAACTTGCTCACCGGGCCGGTGTCGTTCGACATGCGTGCGGCCATGCAGATGGCCATGTCGTCCCCCGCGGGGACGATGATCTTCTCCGGCAGGCGCGCGCCATCGCCACCGAGCTCCGCAAAGGCTCGTCGCTGTGACGCGATGGCCGTGTCCCAGTCGTACAGCTCCCGAACGTCCAACGCGCCCAGCACGAGCATCTCGTACGCCACGCGAAAGTTTCTACACCACATCGCCGCTGGGCGCGAGACGCCTGCGTTCGGCACGAGAAAGCACGCCTTGCGAATATATCGTGACACGATATATATCCCGCGTGCCCCCCACCGTTTCCGATGCCGAATACCGAGCCCTGGCGGAAATGCGTTACCGCATCCGGCGTTTCCTCAACTTCAGCGAGGCCAGTGCACGGTCCGTGGGGATCGAGCCGCAGCAACATCAGCTTCTGCTCGCCATCCGCGGCCTTCCCGAGGATGGCGCGCCCACCGTGGGTCGCATCGCGGAGCGCCTGCAGATCCAACACCATAGCGCCGTCGAACTGGTGAACCGCGGTGTCGAAAAGGGCCTGGTGAAGAAGAAGCCCGGCGAGCGCGATCGCCGCGAGGTCCTTCTCGATCTCACGCCGCGTGGCCGGCGCCTTCTCGAGAAGCTGGCCCTCGCACATCGCACCGAGCTTCGTTCCTTCGCGCCCGTCTTGCTCGACGCGCTCTCCGCGCTCGTTCACCCGGAGGAGGCACCGCCTCCAGAGGAGTCTTTGTCGTGAGTTCCGATCCGTCGACTGCCACCCCCGAAGAGTTGGGGGACTTCACCACCACCACCCGCGTCGTTCCGCTCACCCTGCTCGCGGCGGCCATCGGCGTGCTCGCCGCGTTCGTCGCCCGCGCGTTGCTCGCGGCCATCGCGTTCTTCACGAACCTCTTTTTCTTCCAGCGTTTCAGCATCCAGAGCGTGAGCCCGTCGGAGCATCACCTCGGGTACGCGGTGGTTCTCGTGCCCATCGTAGGCGCGCTGATCATCGGCTTCATGGCCCGCTACGGCTCGGAGAAGATCCGCGGGCACGGCATCCCCGAGGCCATCGAGGCCATTCTCCTGCGCGGCAGCCGCGTGCAGGCGCGTGTGGCGCTTCTCAAGCCGCTGTCGTCGGCCATCTCGATTGGTTCGGGAGGTCCGTTCGGCGCCGAGGGGCCGATCATCATGACCGGCGGCGCGTTCGGTTCGCTGGTGGCGCAGTTCTTCGAACTAAGCAGCGCCGAGCGAAAAACACTGCTGGTCGCCGGCGCGGCCGCAGGCATGAGCGCTACGTTCGATTCCCCACTCGCCGCGTCGTTTCTCGCGGTGGAGCTTCTCTTGTTCGAATGGAAGCCCCGCAGCATGATCCCGGTGAGCGTGGCCTCCGTGGTCGCGGCCAGCGTCCGCCCGTACCTGCTCGGCACCGGGCCGCTGTTCCCCATCGCGCCCTCGGTGGCGGCGACGCCCCATCCGACGTGGGCGCTGGTTTTCGCCTGCGCGGTCTGCGGCATCGCGGCCGGGGCCATGTCCGGGCTCCTGACCAAAGGCGTTTATCTCTTCGAAGACTTGTTCTTGAAGCTTCCCATTCATTGGATGTGGTGGCCCGCGCTCGGTGGATTGGCCATCGGCATCGGCGGCCTCTTCGAACCGCGCGCGCTCGGCGTGGGCTACGAGACCATCGAGTCGCTTCTTCGCGGTGAACTCATCGGGCGCGCCCTTCTCCTGCTCATGGTGGTCAAGTCGGCCATCTGGATGATCTCGCTGGGGTCGGGCACCTCCGGCGGTGTGCTCGCGCCGCTTCTCATCATGGGCGCCTCGCTCGGGGGACTCGAAGCGCACGTGCTGCCCAACATGGGCCCGGGGTTCTGGCCGCTCGTGAGCATGGCCGCGATCCTCGGCGGTACCATGCGCTCGCCCTTCACGGGCATCGTCTTCGCGCTGGAAGTGACGCATGCCTGGGGCCTCGTCGTGCCGCTTCTCTTGGCGGTGCCCATGGCGCACGCGTTCACGGTGCTGGCCCTCAAGCGCTCCATTTTGACGGAAAAAGTGAGTCGTCGCGGCTTCCACCTCAGTCGCGAATACGAGACGGATCCTCTGGAGATCCTCTTCGTGCGCGAGGTCATGAGCATCGAGCCGGAGGTCGTCGCGCGCGCAGCTGCGGCCTTCGACCAAGCCGGCGAGCGGCCGGCCGTCGCCTACGCCAACGAACCACTTCGCGTGGCCGTGTACCGCATGGCGGAAACCGGTAGGACGCGCCTGCCGGTCATCAACGGAGATCCGCGCGCCATCGCGGGCGAGATTACCTTGGAAGACATGCTCAAAGCGCGCGTGCGTCACCTGGAAGAGGAGCAGCGTCGGGAGCGCATCCGTCACTTGCCCGCGGTCATTCCGCAGCGCTTCTTGCCGCGGCCCCTTCGCGGTAAGTCGAGCTGATCGATGCTAGGGTGGCCCTCGCACGGAGGGCCACTCGCATGCCGTCGCGCCGCAAAAATCCTACAGATGCCATTCTCAAAGAGCTCCGTGCGTTCGGTCTGACCTACCCGGGTGCGCACACGAAGAGTCCTTGGCCAGGGCATTTGGACTTGGCGGTGAAGGACAAGACGTTCGCCTTCCTCAGTGTGGAGGGGGAGCCTTTTCGCATTTCGTGCAAGCTGCCCCAATCGCATGCAACGGCTCTGCTATTGCCATTTGCGGAGCCCACGGCGTATGGGCTGGGGAAGAGCGGGTGGGTGTCGGCCACCTTTGCCGAAGGCGAGCTGCCGCCGGTCGATCTTTTGAAAGAGTGGATCGACGAAAGCTATCGTGCGCAGGCGCCCAAAAAGCTCGTGGCGAGTTTGTCGGAGAAACGAAAGCGCTGATCCCATCGGCAGGAGGACGGTCATGGCAAAAGGGTACGTTGACAACGTTGTCAAATTCGCAGGCGTGCTGGGAGTGCTCGCGGCGGCATCCTCGGTGCTCATTTGCTGCGCCAGCGATCCTCCGAGTGAGTCGGCGTCGGTCGAATCTCGGGCCGAGGTTGCGGGGGTGGCCATCATGCCGCTGGGCGACTCCATCACCGACGGGGCGGGCAGCAGCACCGGCTCGAGCTACCGCGCGGAATTGTGGAAGCGGATGGTCGACTTGGCCGGATATTCCATCGATTTCGTCGGCTCGCACCGAAGCGGGCAGCTTCCCGACATCGACAATGAAGGGCACTCGGGTTGGCGCATCGACCAGATTGCCGCGAACATCGACGGGTGGCTCGGGACCTACAAGCCGCAAATCGTGCTTTTGCACATCGGCACGAACGATATGAATCAGAATTACAACGTCGCGACGGCGCCGGACCGATTGAGCGCGCTCATCGACCAAATCGCTGCCGACGTTCCCGGGGTCACCATCGTGGTCGCCCAAATCGTGCCGGCGCTGGACGCGGCCATCAACGGGCGCATCGTGACCTTCAACAATGCGATCCCCTCCATCGTGCAAAGCAAAGTGTCGCAGGGGAAAAAGGTGCGTCTGGTCGATATGTATCACGCACTGGGCAATGCCGATTTGGCGGATACGCTGCACCCGAACGACGCCGGTTATGCGAAAATGGCGAGCCTCTGGTATTCGCATTTGGAGCGTATTTTGGCCGACGGGCGCGAGTGGCCGCATCTGGTTACGGGGTTGGAGTCGGGCCAGACGGCACCGACGTGGCTCGACACCGTCGAGGCGAGTTCGAACGTGGGCGGATATCCCTGTTGCAATTTGACGCGCATGGAATCATCCCCGCGCAACGAGCTAACCCATGGCGGCTCCAGTGCCCTGATGTACTCGGGAAGCGACAACAGCGCCACGGGGCCGTCGTATTCGTACAACCGAGTGTTCGACGTGCACGTTCCCGTGAGCTCGGACACCGTGCTCTCGTATTGGGTCTTTCCGCAACAGGCCAATGGCACCTTCGTGGCCCTCGATTTCGCGATGACCGATGGGTCCAACCTTCGGGACTCGGGCGTGCTCGATCAATGGGGCACCCGCGTGCATCCGCAGTTCCAGGGGGAGGGGGGCCATCTGGCGGTGAACCAGTGGAATCTGGTGCGCGCCAACCTTGGGCGGCTTGCCGGCAAGACGATCGATCGCATTCACTTGGGCTACGATCAGCCGACCGGCACGGGCGCCTTCCGAGGTTACGTCGACGATATTCGGATCTCGGATGGTGCGAATTAGGCGTCGCACCGTCTCATGGCGGAAACGGGTATGACACGCGTGCCCTCATCCATGGCGATCCGCACGCCATCGTAGGTGAGGGCACCTTGGGGGACATGCGCCATCGAAGCGGTGGGCGTCGCTGTTGCCATTTGCGGAACCCACCGTGTATGGGCTAGGCAAGAGCGAGGAGACGCGAAAGCGCCAATTCCATCGAGAGGGCGAATCATGGCAAAAAGGCATTTTGGCAACATCGTTGGACTCGTGGGAGCGCTTGGAGCACTCGTGGCGACATCATGGGCGCTCGTTTGCTGCTCAAGTGATCCCTCGAGTGACGCGGTGCCGGAAAATGCCGTTGATGCGGCGGTCGTGGAAACGTCGGTCGACGCGGCGGTCGAACCCCCGGTCGACGCGGCGGTGGACTCGCCGCGCGAGGTTCAGCGGCTGGTCATCCTGCCTCTGGGCGACTCCATCACCGAAGGTTTGCGCACCACCACCGCCTCGGGCTACCGCGCCGAATTGTGGAATCGGATGCTTGGCTTGAGCGGATATTCCTTCGATTTCGTTGGCTCCCTCCGAAGCGGGCAGCTTCCCGATGGGGACCACGAAGGACACTCGGGGTGGCGCATCGACCAGCTCACCGCGAAGATCGACGGGTGGCTGGCGACTTACAAGCCGAACATCGTGCTTTTGCACATAGGCACGAACGACATGGCCAAAGACTATGAGCTCGCAACGGCACCGGACCGACTGGGGACGCTCATCGACAAAATCGCCGCCGACGTTCCCGGGGTCACCATCGTGGTCGCGCAAATCGTGCCAACGAAGGACGCCACCATCAGCAAGCGCGTCGAGGCATTCAACAGTGCGATCCCCGCCATGGTGCAAAGCAAAGTGTCGCAGGGCAAGAAGGTGCGAGTCGTCGACATGTACCACGCACTCGGCAATGCCGATTTGTCCGATACACTGCACCCGAACGAATCCGGCTACTCGAAAATGGCAAGCGTTTGGTACTCGGATTTGGAGCGCATCTTGGCAGAGGACGGACGCAAGTAGCGTGACCTGGCTAATAAGCGGAGTCTTTGACCCGGGTCAAAAAGGCTCGCCACAGCGCTATGGCGATGAAGATGTCGATAGCGACGAAGATTTCAAATGTTCCATACACTATGATCTGGGAGCGCATGAGCAGGTAGGGAACGGCGACGATCCCCACGAACAGGGCGATGCCGGCAACGAGCAGCGCCCTCCGCCGACGCCGCCGGCGATCGAGGTAAACTTCGAAGTCATCGCTTTCGGCGGTTTTCTTGGTCGAGCTCATGTCCGCACCCCTGCTTCAATTTTCGCGACGTCACGACGAACCATTCGTGGCGCGACGGATCGGTCCCCCGCGCATTACCTCGCGCCATGATGGCGTGAGTACCCGTTGACGATAGCCGGTTGCCATCCCTCGAGGCTATCCTCCGGGCAGCGGTAGATCTCCACCTTCAAGGGGTGACATATGGCAGCGTCGCTCGAATGGCCCGTGCTGCAATCGCCTCCGGGGCACGCAGATAGCGCAGCAAGCAAATCGATTTCGGCGAAGAACTCGATGAAATCACCCGGTCGCACGGGGCTCGCCTTCATGAAATATTGGTGCGTGTCCCGGGTGAATCCGGTGCACATGAAGACATTTAGAACATCATGAACGTGAGGCTCGGCTTCGGATAGCGGGATGTCGAGTTCGGCCGCGAGCGCTCGGGTGAGGTTCGAGTGACAACACCAGTGGTACTCGAGCCCATGCAAAAGCAAATTGGTATACGGATCGCATCGCGTTCCAATCACGTCGTGCACGCCTGCGCCATCCTCGTCCCAGCCGTACCAGCCGAGCGTATCGTGCGTCACGGTGGCCATGGCGCGGAGGTTGGGAAGACTGCTCCATAGCCTGCTGCCGGTGCTCACGTGCGTGCCGTGGAAGGCGCGCGTTTTTCCGCTGAAGAATCGCTCGGAAAGGTCGTGCCGATTCCATAGATTCAGATCGCCGACCTGAGCCCCCTCCACGCTCACGATTCGAAAAAAGTGACCCGCGGGCACGGTGAACGCTCGGGCGTCCCGCGGTGGAACGAAAAGCTCGCGCTCCTTGACCATGCTGCGCCTGGCCGCTTCGTAAAAGGGCGCGTCGTAGCGGGGGAGTTTGTCGGCCGAATAAACGACGACCGGCGCGGCGGCACGACGGGTCTCGGCATCGGGTGGGGCTACGTGGCCGCTCGAACCATGTTTCCACATGCCCCGAGCATACGTCACTTCGACGGCACGTCGATGCGCCACGCGTCGGGCGCTTCTTCGGTGGTAGTGATGGCGGTTCCGAGGAACAGTTTGACCAGCTCGATTTGCGTGAGGCAATGCAAGGATGGCTTCACGGTGCGGAAGGTGCCGCCCGCACCCAGGGCCATCGGGAGAAGCAGCTGATCGGCGAGGTGCTCGCCCACCGGGACGTCGGCGGCCAGGTAGCGCGCGACCTCGCGGGCGACGCCTTCGGCCACCGTTTCGGCGCGTACACCGCGCTCGCCGAAGCCGGTGATCACCTCGACGACGTTGTCGCTTTCGATGGTCGCCAGGAGCGCATTTCCGGGGCCGTGCGAGTGCCGCACCATGGTGGGCTTGCACGCGTTGCGGTCCCACCCGAGCAAATTCGAAAGCGTGTCCAGCTCACGCAGCGCCACGGCCGGTGCAATCTGCGCAACCAGCGCCGTCGCATGGCGCGCGCGCACCTCGCCCCGGTGCACGAGCTCCAGGCGAGAGTGCTCCGTCGCCGGGTGCACGGTCGCCGTCCAGAGGCCTCCGCCCGCCGGGTAAAACCCATGCCGCTCGAGTCGAATCTCGACACGCGCGCCCGAGGTCATTTTTACGAGGACGGGCAGGAAGGTCTTCTCGAGGAAGTCGAACGGCGGCGCCATCGGATTGTGCGTGCCGCCTTCGAAGGTGAGGTTCGATGGCTCCGTTCCACCGAGAAGCAGCGGCAGGAGGATCGTTTGAAACACGAGCGTGGTGCTGCCGGCGCCGCCGATGGCGAAGTTGTAATTCCCCGCGCGAATCCCATTCGGGTGAAACGTGAGCTCCGTCGAGCCCATCGCCGCCCCCTCGGTATGCGCGCGGCCGATCTCGGTGGCCGCATGCACGGCGGCCAGGTGCTGGCGCATGAGACCCGGCCGCGCGCGCCCCGCGCGGATCTTGGTCATCTGGAAAGGCGTGGACGTGAGAAGTGAGAGGGCGAGCGACGAGCGCAAAAGCTGGCCGCCCCCCTCTCCCATGGATCCATCGATGCTGAGCATTGTCCCTATCCCTTGACGCATACGACTTGTCGCAGCGTATGCACGATGTCGACGAGCTCACTCTGGGCGTGCATCACGTCGTCGATCGATTTGTAAGCAGCGGGCGTCTCGTCGATGACGTCCGCGTCCTTGCGGCATTCGATGCCTTTGGTTGCTTCCTCGTGGTCCTCGATGGTGAAGGCCTTTTTCGCCGCCGTGCGCGACATTTTGCGCCCCGCACCGTGGCTGCACGAGTGAAAGCTCTCACGGTTTCCCTTGCCGCGAACGATGAACGAGCGCGCCCCCATGCTTCCGGGGATGATGCCGAGGTCGCCCTCGGCCGCGCGCACCGCGCCCTTTCGGGTCACCAGCACGTCGGCACCATAATGGTGTTCGCGCGCCACGTAATTGTGGTGGCAATTCACCGCCACGTCGGTCAACTCGAAGGGCGGCAGGTGGCTCCCGCGCGCAGCGCTCACCACGGCCTTCATCATGAGCTCGCGGTTCGTCGCCGCGAACTTCTGCGCCCAGCTTACCGCCTTCCAGTAGTCGCCATAGTGCTCCGTACCCTCGGGCAAGTACGCGAGGTTTTCGTCCGGAAGGTTCACCATCCACGTGCGCATGTCCTTCTTCGCCAGCTCGATGAAGAAGCTACCGATGCGGTTTCCCACACCGCGCGACCCCGAATGCAGCATGAACCAGACGTGGTCCGCCTCGTCCAGGCACACTTCGATGAAGTGATTTCCCGTGCCCAAGGTCCCAAGATGGTTCGCCGACGCGCCGCGGTCCAACTTGGGGTACTTGTCGGTGAGCCACTTGTAGCCTTCGTCGAGCGCGCTCCATGCCTCGGTCACGTCGGCCGGCAGATGCCCCCACGCACCGCGATCGCCGGGGCCGCCGTTGGCGGTGCGCCCGTGCGGAACCGCCGCCTCGATGGCCGTGCGCAGCTCGCGCAGGTTGTCCGGCAGGTCCGATGCGCGCAACGTCGTGCGCGTGGCCATCATTCCACAGCCGATATCCACGCCCACCGCCGCCGGAATGATGGCGCCCTTGGTCGCAATCACGCTTCCGACCGTCGCTCCGATCCCGGCGTGCACGTCCGGCATGACGGCGACCCACTTGTGGATGAAGGGGAGCTCCGCCACGCGTCGAAGCTGGGCTTCCGCCTCGGCCTCGAAAGGAACCCCCACCGTCCACGCCTTGATCGGCGCCCCGGTCGTTTCCAAGGTCACGTGCCCGTTGTCCGTCGCGTTGGTCATACCGTATGACTAAGCACGATTGGTGCCGCCTGAGAACGGGCACCGTCCGCCCCTGGCGAGCGAGATACGGCCGAAATCGTCTTGGGGAGGCTATCGGATGGGATAGCTATGATATGGTTGGATAGAATCGCCATGGACCCGAAAAAGCTCGTCGTCATCACGCTTTTGGGCAGCACGCTCGACCGTGGTCGTGGCCATGGCCGCTGGGATCGATGGCGCCCCACGGTGGCCCTCGCCCAGCACGAGGATTTGCTCATCGATCGGCTCGAGCTCCTCTACGGGAAGGAGAGCTCCGAGCTTGCCGATACCGTGATCACGGACATCCGCCACGCGTCGCCGGAGACGAAGGTGGTCGGCCACGTCGTCCATTTCGAGGATGCGTGGGACTTCGAGCGTGTCTACGGCACGTTGCACGACTTCGCGCGGACGTACCCTTTCGATACGGACAAGGAAGACTACCTGGTCCACATCACCACGGGCACGCACGTGGCGCAGATATGCCTCTTTCTCTTGACGGAGTCGCGTTACTTTCCGGCGCGCCTTCTGCAAACGTCGCCCGGCAAGCGAAGGGAGGGCAAGGACGCGAGCCCGGGCTCGTATGCGATCATCGATCTCGATCTGTCCAAGTACGACCGGCTCGGGTCGCGCTTTCAGAAGGAAAAGGCCTCGGGCCAGTCGTTCCTCAAGTCGGGCATCGAGACGCGCAACCGCGCGTTCAACGACTTGATCGAGCGCATCGAGCAGGTGGCCATCGGCTCGCGCGCGCCCATCTTGCTCACGGGGCCGACGGGGGCGGGGAAGAGCAAGCTCGCGCGGCGCATCTTCGAGCTGAAGAAGGCACGACGGCAGGTCACCGGGGAGTTCTCCGAGGTGAACTGCGCAACCTTGCGCGGGGACGCCGCGATGAGTGCGCTCTTCGGGCATGTCAAAGGCGCGTTCACCGGCGCCATCGCCAACCGACCCGGGTTGCTGCGCAAGGCGCATCAAGGCGTTCTCTTTTTGGACGAAGTGGGCGAGCTCGGTGCGGACGAACAGGCCATGCTCCTTCGCGCCATCGAGGAAAAGGTGTTTTATCCGATGGGCTCGGACCGGGAGGTCACCAGCGACTTTCAGCTCATCACCGGAACGAATCGCGATTTGCGGGCGCGCATCGCAGGAGGGCATTTCCGCGATGACCTCTTCGCTCGTATCAACTTGTGGACCTTTCGCCTGCCGGCATTGCACGAGCGGCCCGAGGACATTCCGCCGAATCTCGATTTCGAGCTGGAGCAGATCTCCGCCAGCTTTCGCGTGAACATCACTATGAGCAAGGAGGCGCGCGATCGCTTCTTGCGATTTGCCTCCAAATGGACCTGGCCGGGCAACTTTCGCGACTTCGATGCATCGGTCACGCGCATGGCCACGTTGGCCGATGGCGGGCGCATCACCGAGCGCGTGGTGGCCGACGAGATCGAGCGGCTGCGGGCAGGCGCCGTGGATGGAGCCCCCGCCGGTGACGGAAAGGAGCTGATCGCCCGCGCCCTTGGGGCGGAGCGTGCGGCGCAGATCGATCGGTTCGATCGCGTGCAGCTCGAAGACGTGCTCTCCGTGTGCGCGGGCACGCGCTCTTTGTCGGAGGCCGGGCGCGAGCTTTTCGCCTACTCGCGTGCCGAGCGCACCAGCGTGAACGATTCGGATCGTTTACGGAAATACCTGGCGCGCTTCGGCATCGAGTTTTCGGCCTTTCAGCAGCGTCTCACCTCACGGTGAGGATGACTCCGGCGCCGACGGTCCTCTTCCCCTCGCGGAGCGAGAACCGCATGCCCGGCTCGACGGCGATGGCATGCTGCAGGCGAAAATTCACCCGCGTATGGTCGCCGGGTTGCGCGATGTCGCCGGGCACGTCGAGCGTACCGGTGACGTCGGTGGTGCCGAAGAAGAACTGCGGCGCATAGCCCGTACCGAACGGGGTGTGCCGGCCGCCCTCCTTCGCGGTGAGAATGTACAGCTCCGCCTCACCCTCGATATGAGGCTGGATGGAGCCGGGAATGGACACGACTTGGCCGCGGACGACTTCGTCGCGCTTGACGCCCCGAAGGAGCAGCCCGACGTTTTCGCCCGCGCGGGCCTCCGGCCGATCCTTGTGGAACGACTGAATGCCGGTGACCACGACGGCGCGCGATTTTCCGTCGTCCGTGAGCCCGATGATTTCGACGGTCGCCCCGACGGGGAGAACGCCGCGATCGACGCGTCCGGTGACGACGGTTCCGCGACCCTCGATGGTGAATACGTCCTCGATGGGCAGCAGAAACGGCGCCGCATAGTCGCGTTGCGGATCGGGGAAATGGGTGTCCATGGCCTCGACGAGCTCGCGGATGGCGATGGTGCGCGGGTCGCCGGAGGTGCCCGGCTTGCCGGGCCCGACTTTCAACGCAGTGCCCTCGTCCACGGCCTGAATGGCCTGGAGCGCGGAGCCTTTGACGACGGGCGAACCCTCGTACCCGTTGGCCGCGAGGAGATCTTGCACCTCGAGGACGACGAGCTCGAGCAGCTCGGGGTCCGCGATGTCGGTCTTGTTCACGAACACGACGACGTGTTTCACGCCCACCTGTTTCGCCAGCAGAACGTGCTCGCGCGTCTGCTCTTGCGCCCCTTGCGAGCCGTCGACGAGCACGATCGCGCCATCCATCTGCGACGCACCGGTGATCATGTTTTTGACGTAGTCGGCGTGACCCGGGCAGTCGATGTGCGCGTAGTGACGCGTCATCGACTCGTACTCCACGTGCGCAAGGTTGATCGTGATCCCGCGCATCCGCTCTTCCGGCGTGCTGTCGATCTGTTCGAGCGAGCGCGCACGCCCGCCGTGCAGAGCGGCCATCACCTTGGTGATGGCGCTCGTGAGCGTGGTTTTGCCGTGGTCGACGTGTCCGATGGTACCGACATTGAGATGCATTTTGCCCATGGGTCTTCTCCTGTTGGTGTTGGGCCGGGCACGACCCAAGTTGAAAGCGCACAAACGCGAAAAACCCCCTCGGGCGGCTGCCGGAGGGGGTTTTCTCGTTCAGGGCTGCGAGTTTCTACTCGCTTCGTTTCGCCCTATTCCGTCTTACCCTCTCGCACGCAACCATCCGTCTGGGACTCGAGTGAGTCCAAACGTGATGATGATGAGTCGAGAAGGTCGAAACGGCGCATGGTCGGCGCAATATGAGCCGCAGAGGGCGATTGGTCAAGTGCCGTTAGGCAATGAGGTCGCTCGCCGCCAAGGTGCAGATCGGCAGTTCGCGGAATAGGGCATAACTCTCCGTGGACGGGGGCAGCGGGATGTCTCCGCGGTAGAGCACGGCCAACCGAGGCGCCTCGGGGAGGGCGACATCCGTCGAGGCAGGGGCCTCGCCCTCCGTAAGGCGATGGAGAAACGCGAGGGCACTTTCGTCCGGGCGCCGGATGAAGAGCCGGGTGCTTTCTCCGCGAACGAACACCCGTTGGGCCCGGGCCGCGGCGTGCAGCAGCGCCAGCTCGTACATGGACATGCGGACCCCGCTTTCGAAGTACGTGATGAGCTCGGGGCAGATCTTCCGGATGTCTTTCTTGGACGTCTCCACGCAGTTGAATTGAAATTGCCCCTTTGCGTACGTATCGAGCCAATGGATCGTGCTCGTCTCCAGGTCGAACACCAGCGGGAGGTAGACGCCGTTGTCGCCTTGAAGGTCGAACTTGAGCGCCACCTCCTGCGCGTCGAAGGGCTCCCCTTCGGCGTCATCGCCATGTAGGAGGGCGGCGAATCCGCGTTCGAGATCGCGAAATGGCATTCCCGCATAATTGTTGACGACCATGACGGCGTATCGAATGCCCGCTTCCAGCGCGCCGGCTCGATGAACGTCGATGAACTCCGTCGCGCCATTGGGATACGGCGCGTCCCGCAGATCTCCCGCGCTGACGGCAATGGGGGTCCCGTCCGAACCGGAGAAGGTCAGCTCGTAATATGAGCAGACACCGACGTAATTCCAGTCGGCATCGTAGAGGCCGACGGAGAGGTCTACGTCCGTGGGCTGGCCGTCGACTTCCGGCTCGCACCAATGCAGGGCCAGCCGCGCAATCTTCCTCCGGGGAACATCGATGCGCGAACCCCGCGGCAGCGACACCGCCGAGCGGCTCGCCGTGCGCTCGTTGAACGGAACGGGGATGTGCCGCAGTGCCTCGTCGACGATGGCATCACCGACGGCGGGCTTCGTACCGAATCGACGCAGGAGCTCGGCCTCGATGGCTCGAACCGCCGACGCGACCACCGAGGGCGTGAGCACGGGGCGCCGATCGGCGCTGGATACGCCCTTCGAAACCTGGTCTTTTGGCCAATAGATTCGAATCTTCGCCTTTTCCACGCGGGTCGGCAGAATGTTGCGCAATGTGAGCAACACGGGCGTGGACAAGGACGGCGCAGCGTCGGCGAAGGCTTGCACCAGTCGATGGACGGCTTGCTCGTCGTCACCGGCGATGCGGAGCGCATGATCGAAGCGCCGCGCGAGCTCCCCGGGGCGCGCGCGAAGGAGCTTCGTGAGCGTCGGGAAGTCGCGCCCGCGAAAGGCCTCGTCGAGGTGGGAGTAATAGTTCCGAAAGGGTGGTGCAGCGTTTCCGTCCGGGCCCTTCTTTCGCACGATGCCGAAAGCGCGGGCGACGCGTGGATAGCGATCGGCATACTCGTGAGGGTGGAGGAATTCTCCGACCCAGACCCAATACGTTGCGTGCCGCAGCATGTCCTCCACGAGAAGGTCCTCGTCGAAGTTTTCGAGCATGCGGAGGAACGTGCGGCGGAGCGGGCGCCCCATTTTTGCCATCTTGAAGCGGTGGCGCACCAGGACCTCCGTGAGGTGCGGCCAACCCGGTATCGGTTTCGTGACCCGCTGTCCTTGCAGCGAGAGGTCTGCCCCCGAGAGGGCGACCAGGATACGAAGTACGTCGGTGGCCGTGCCGATGTAGCGCGCCGCGACCGGCAAAATGGCATTCGGATCGCAACCTCGAAGGAGCGAGCCGAAGACCATGGCCACATTTTCTTTGACGGGAATGGTCGCGGGCAACCATGTGAGGACTGTCTCGCGGTAGGTCTCGATTAACACCGAGAAGGCGTTCGAATCGTCGGGGGACAGCGCCTGCTTGCGGTTGCAGAGACCGACGAAGAGGGCTCGCGCCTCGGCATCGAGGTCCTCGCCGAGATCGAGCCGCTTGAATCGGACGTGTTTCGAAGGGAATGACTTGGCCTGCTTCGCGCTTGGTTGGAAAAAGGGTGAATCGCGATTTACATGGCGCTCGCAGACGGGGCATGCGGAGTAGTTCGCGCCGTCGTAGCAGTTGCCGCAGACCACATGGCGGCAGGGCTCGAGCACGAAGCACGTACCGACGCAGCCGCAGAAGATGCACGGCTGCGCGTTGCCCTGGAGGTAGTGCGAGAGCACCTTGCGCAGCCAAAGGTCGCGCGTGTTGCTGGGAACGTCGTGCGGAAATCGGCGAAAGAGCGGTTCGTGCTTTCGATCGGCCCCCAGGGCCGCCGCCAACGTGCCATGCACGGCATCGCGAATCCGTACCAGCGCTTCGAGCGATTGATGCTCCAAGCGCGCTCGAAGGCTCGTGGAAAGCACGTACCCAAGCTGGGCTATCTCCAACTCCAGTGCATCCACGTGGGCTTCGTCCACCGAGCCCTCGGTGGCCTTTGCGAACACGAGCCCACGGCGTGTGAGGAGGAGCGCTTCCAACTTGCGCGACGCGTCCATGGCATCCTCTCGAAATAAGGAAGGGAGGTAATCGTCCAGGCTAACTGGTAACGTGAGAAGGAAGCCTGGACTAAGCCTCCCACCCGACAACATAGCACGTGCCGGGCCAATCGCACCGCCGGCGGAACTCGCGTGATTTCTCGAGGTCTATCCTGGCCAAACGATATGATGAGATAGTCTTTTATTCGTTTTTATCGTCCGTTTCGCTTCGCGCCCGCAAGCAAATCTACGGTGTCGCGGATGTGCAATGCGCAACCAGGGAGTGGTTTGCGTCGTGTGCGAAAGCCCGAATACCGTGAGAATGTTGACGCATTGCGAGGTGTGCAGCCTGGTGTTAGCGTGAGGCTACATTCGCGCGGAAAAGAGCTTGAGATGACATCAGCGAGTCGTACGGAATTCCGACACGTTACGGATGTTGTTGGCCTGGAGGGGCAGCTCTTCGCCGGACGATTTCTCATCGAGGCGCAGGCCGGCGCCGGTGGCATGGGCATCGTGTACCGCGCCTTCGACCGGTCTAGCGGTGAGCTGGTCGCGCTCAAGGTTCTCCACAAGGCGGACAGCGCCACGCTGGATAGGTTGAGAACTGAAGCGCGGGCACTGGAAACGCTCGAGCACGAGGGGATCGTTCGCTACATCGCGCACGGGGTGGGCGACGAGGGCGCTCCGTATTTGGCGATGGAGTGGGTTCCCGGCGAATCGCTTCATCTCCGATTGCGGCGGGGCCCGCTGGCAGTGGCCGACGTTGCCATTCTCGGATGCCGTTTGGCAAATGCCCTGGAGACCGCCCATGCCCGGGGCATCGTCCATTGCGATATCAAACCGGGGAATGTGCTTTTGCCGTCGAAGCGCCTCGAGCAAGCCATGCTCGCAGACTTCGGGCTTGCGCGAACGCGCTCTCGTGGTGTGCCAAATATCGCCTCGACGCGGGCCGTGGTCGGTACCCCGGGGTATATGGCGCCCGAGCAGGCTCGTGGTGCACCCGCGCTCGATGGCCGGTCCGATTTGTTCTCGCTCGGATGCCTGCTCTTCCGCTGCCTGACGGGCGTGGAGGCCTTCGAGGAAACGTCGGAGTTGACCGCCATCGCCCGAACCGTTCTGCTCGAGTCGCCTCGCATATCCGAATTTCGATCCGACATTCCGCCTGCCTTGGAGCGACTCGTGACGCGACTGCTTGCCCGGGATCTGGACGAACGGCCCCCGTCGGCGAAGGTGGTGCGGGCCGAATTGGAACGCATCGTTCGCGAATGCGGCGCCTCGGAGGGGGAAATCGCCTCGGGCGAAGTTCGCACCCTCGAGTCGGCGGTCGACGTCACGTTTGGCCGCTACGTTCTCGACGATTGCCCGACGGAAGCCGCCAATGTCGTTCGTGCCAGGGATTCGTTGCTGGGACGCTCGGTAACCCTGCAAGTGTTTGGCTCCGTGCGCGATACCGAGGCGATCGCGCGTCTTCTCACCCGTGCGCGCGCCGCGGCGGGCTTGAGCCACCCGAACATCGCCGCCATTTACGATGTGGGCGAACATGCCGGGGTGCCATTCGTGGCGACGGAGTGCCCTGCTGGAGGACGCCTGCGGGACCATGTCGGTGACCCTTCCGTAGGATATGCGCAGAAGATTCGTTGGCTCTCTGCCATGGCACGCGGCCTCGCAACCGCACACCGTGCGGGGGTGACGCATGGCGCACTGAATCCGGACAATGTCGTCGTTGGGGATGGCGTAAACGCGGAGAACGTCAAAGTCATCGACTTTGGATTCGTGGGCTCGGGCCGCGAGTCGCCGTACACGGCTCCCGAACAGCGAGGAGGCGGCGCTCCCGATGCGGCCGCGGATCAATTTGCATGGGGAATGGTGGCCTTCGAGCTGCTCACGGGCCATCTCGGTTATCTTCATGGGGCGGCGTGGCAGCCCTTGCCGGACGGGATTTCGGCCATCGTTCGCCGAGCTCTCCGCAGGAAGCCCGAGGACCGATTCCCTTCCATGGATGCGTTGCTGGAAACACTGGAGGCGGCGCCACACGATGAACCCGAGCTCGGACCGGTGCCGAAGACCCTTCGCGCTCGGAGGCCCGCACTATTGGCCATATCCTTGGCGTTTGCCCTTTCGGCCGGAGCCATCATGGTGCTGCGGGCGCATCACTCCATGGAAGCATGGTCGCGAACGGCGGGAGCCGAACGAGGTATGATCGCGCCTCCAAAGGTCGAAGCGGCGCTCGCGATCCGAGGAACCCTGGCTTTGCCAGAAAACGCCGTAACTCTCTCCGAGAAGCGTGACATTGCCGGTCGCACCGACGGAGAGCGCGCGCCGCATCGTATCAAGAAGCGCGCGGTGATCAGTGCAAACGATGCCCCCGCAGGACAGCTGCCAGCGCCCGCCTCCGACGACGGAATGAACCTCGATACGAGCTCGCTCTACAGCGAATCCATCGAGGCGTCACAGAGCTTGGCGTCGCAGGATGTCAGCCTGTTGACGGGACATTGAACCTCGAGGACTTCGAAAGAACGACGCCCTTGGCCTGCGCCATGAGCCAGTCGCGCAGGACGTGGAGTCGTGGATCCGTCTCGCCGTGCGAAGGGCCCAAAAGCACATACCCAACGTCACCGCGGACGAAGCCGAAAGGGGCGACGAGTTGACCCGTTTGCAGGGCGTCGGCGACGAGAGGGGAGGGGCCGATGGCGAGGCCCAGGCCGGCCGTGGCCGATTGAAGGCTGAGGGAGAAATGGTCGAATGTCAGTTGGCGCTTCGGACGCAGGCGCAGTGAGGCGGCCTTGGCCCAATCGCGGAAGGCGTGGGGGCGCGTGCGTGTGTGCAGCAACGTGACGGCATCGAGGCCGTGCTTGCCGCGTAGCTTTTTCGCGTAAGTCGGACTGCACACGGGGCCGAGCCACTCGTCCATCAGGGGCTCGCACGCGAGTCCCGGCGCGATGGGGAAATCCTGCCGGCGGATGGCCAAGTCGACGCCGGTGCGCGCGAAGTCGATGGGACCGCCGCTGGACTCGATGTGGACGACCTGCTCCGGGTGGGCCTCGTAAAAGCTCGCGAGCCGGGGAATGAGCCATTGGAGCGCCAGGGTCGGCTCGCAGGAGAGAACCAGTGGGCGCTCGTGCCGGCGCTGCATTTGGGCAACGCCTTCGTGCAAAATGCCGAAGGCTCGCTCGGTGACCTGCATGAGCGCCGTCCCATCGGCGGTCAGCGCGACGTTTCGCGCGCCGCGGACGAAGAGGCGGACCCCCAGCGCCGTCTCCAACGCGCGAATCTGCCGGCTGATCGCCCCGTGCGTCAGATGCAAGGTGCGCGCGGCCTCCGTGAAGTTCGCCGAACGCGAGGCCACGTCGAAGCAATGCAAAGCGTGCAGCGAAGGGAGCTCGGGGCGCGCGTTCATGCCGTGAGTTTCACGCACACCACACGCGAAAACAAATCGCAAGCACGGCAGGGCAGGGATGCTACGAAAGGTGCGAGGAAATAGCGATGATCGACCTGCGAAGCGACACGGTGACCCTTCCCACGACGTCCATGAAAGACGCCATGTTTTGCGCCGAACTAGGCGACGATGTGTACGGGGAAGATCCCTCCGTCAATCGGCTCGAGCGGCACACGGCGGAACTTCTCGGCAAAGAGGCGGGACTCTTCGTGGCGAGCGGCACCATGGGCAACCTGTGCGCCATCCTCACGCATGGCGTTCGCGGCTCACGCGTGATTGCAGGCAACGAAAGCCACGTGTACCGCGCCGAGGCGGGAGGGGCCTCCGTGCTGGGCGGCCTGGTGCTCCACCCCATTCGAAACACGGACGACGGCGGGCTCGACCTCGAAGAGCTCGCGACGGCGCTCGAAAGCCCGGACGATCCGCACGTTGCGCCGGCGGGGTTGCTCACCCTCGAGAACACGCAAAATCGATGCGGCGGTGCCGTGCTGGACGCTGCGACCATCGCCCGGCATGCCGACCTTGCGCACGAGCGCTCGATCCCCGTTCACGTCGACGGAGCGCGCCTCTTCAACGCCGCGGTGGCCTTGGGGGTGAGTGCGCGCTCCCTGGTGGAATCGGTGGACAGCGTCCAGGTGTGCTTTTCCAAAGGGCTTGCAGCCCCTGTCGGTTCGATGCTCGTGGGCCCGGCCGATTTCATCCACCGCGCGCGCCGCATTCGAAAAATGGTTGGCGGAGGGATGAGGCAGGCGGGGGTTCTTGCGGCAGCATGTCAGGTTGCGCTCGACACGATGGTGGAACGTCTGGCCGACGACCATGCGCGGGCGCGGCGGTTGGCGGAAGGGATCGCCGCCGTTGCGGGCCCGGAAATCACCGTGGTGCCGCCGCGTTCCAACATCGTCATCCTGAAGGCGAAGCATGCGGACGGCCGCATCGAACGTCTCGTGGCAGGTTTGCGCCAGGAGGGAATCCTCGCGGGCAGTGGCAGTGCGGTTCGGCTGCGCGCGGTCCTTCATCATGGTATCGGCGATGACCAGCTCGAACGCGCGATAGGCGCCTTTCAACGCCTTCTTCGTGCGGGATCAGGTTGACGGCCGTCTGGCGCGGAGGGACGATCGTTACATCGCTTGGTGTGTTCGATAGGGGTGGGGCGTGGAGAAGGATCCAAAAACGTTCAAGCGTCTTCGTGCAGCGGTCGATGCTTCCGAGGACGCGTTGCCGCTGCGTGGCCACCACCTCTACGATCCGGAGGAAGAGATCCTCTTCGTGAGCTTCCCGAAGGGCTTTCATCTGGAGACGCGTGCCCAGGTCGAGGTCGGATTCGACCGCGCGCTGGAGGTGTGGCGCTCGGCGTGCGGGGGGCGGCGGGTCTACTTCGTGGTGGACTATACGAACTTCTCGCTCAACCTGAACCTGAACGACTTTTACGTGCAGCAAGTCAAACGCGTGCTGAACGAGTGCGCCGTCACCATCGTGCGCTTCGGGGGCGATCCCCTCGCGCGCACGGGTGCCCGGCTCCGCAGCATGAAGCTGCATATGCCCTCTCACCTCTACGACTCGCGTGAAGAAGCCATTGCCGTCGTCCGCGCTCTTCGGCAGGGCCGAATGGAGATTGCATAAGAGGTACTTGCTTTTCATTCGCGAATGCCTTACCTGTTCGCGACTCGCCATGCGCTGCCTGTGACTTCAGAGAAACCGTAAGGTGCGTCCGCCGGATGCCGGCTGCGACTACATTAACGGATCCAAGGTAGCTCCCCTCGCCGGAAGCCGTGCCTCCTCATGTCCTTCGGGACGGGCGGTGCGTGTTGGCGATGAGTGCGATGGCTCGAACCGGGACTTTCACGCGAGTTCGTAGCGGGGCGAACGGGCGTCTCTCGACGCCAATGTGCCATTCGTGTCGCGCCACACCTTTGCCGGCGGCTTTTTTTGCCCATGGTGCGTTGCACCTCATTGGAAGTCCGAGAAACGTCATGATTCGAATCGATGAACGCGCACATATCGTGGCTTCGCCCTCGAGTTGGATCGAGGGGGAGGCCGAGCGGCAGCTTCGTGCCACGAGTGCACTCACGGGGGTGCGGTGGGCGGTGGGCATGCCCGATTTGCATCCCGGCAAAGGGCATCCCATCGGTGCGGTCATTTTGGTCGATGGGATGGTCTATCCGCACTTGGTGGGCAGCGATATCGGCTGTGGCATGGCGCTTTATCGCATCGAGCTGCCCCGCTCGAAGCTGCACGCCGAGCGCCTCGCCAAACGGCTTCGTGGCCTCGAAGGAACCTGGGAAGGCGACGCCGATGCGTGGCTGCGCGATCGCGGGGTCGTCGAGCCATCGTTTCGCGATGCACTCGGCACCATCGGCGGCGGGAACCACTTTGCCGAGCTCCAAGCGGTGCACGAGGTGGCCGAGCCCTCGGCCCTCGAGGCCCTCGGGCTCCAGAAGGACACACACGTGTTGCTCGTGCATAGCGGCTCGCGCGGCCTGGGCGAATCGATTTTGCGCGCCCACGTCGCGGTGCATGGCGCCAAAGGGCTCGAGGTCGACAGCGTCGCGGGGCGCGATTACCTGCGCGCGCACGACCGCGCCCTCATGTGGGGGCGGGCCAACCGCGCCCTCATCGCGCATCGATTCGCCGAATCCGTCGGCGCCGACCTGCACCCCGTGCTCGATGTTTGCCACAATGCCGTCACCCCGCACGACGGCGGCTGGCTCCATCGCAAAGGCGCGGCCCCGCACGACGAAGGCCCCATTGCCATCCCCGGATCGCGCGGCACCCTGACGTACCTCGTGGAGCCCACCGGCGATGGGATGAACTCGGGACATTCCCTCGCGCATGGCGCGGGTCGCAAATGGACCCGCAGCGACGCGCGGGCCCGCATGCGCGATCGCTTCCGCGCCGGCGAGCTCCTGCGCACCGACCTGGGGAGCTTCGTCGTATGCGACGACAAGGACCTCCTCTTCGAAGAGGCGCCCGATGCCTACAAGCGCATCGATCGCGTCGTGGCCGATCTCGTCGAGGTGGGCGCTTGCCGCGTGCTCTCCACCCTCCGCCCGGTGGTCACGTACAAAATACGCAAATGAGCGCCAGCACCCATGCGGCAGCCAGCGTAAACACGGCCCTTCCAATTTGCGCCGAGGCCCCGGGAACCTGATTGGCATTGTAACGCGCCACCGCGAACGGGGCCGTGATCGCATCGGCGGCCACGAACAGAAACACGAGGGACCCAATCTTCGAATCGCCCGTGGTCATCAGCAGCAAGGTATTGCCCACGATGGCCGTGGCGAACACCACACCGGCGGCGGAATGCTGCGCGTAGAAGTGCCCGCCTCCAAAGGGCAGCAGCCACGCAAGCGCAAACGCCGCCCGCCGGTACCGCCGTCGGACCGGCTCCTCGTCCTCCGTGGGATCCTCTTTCGGGCGCTTGCCCTTCGTGCGATAGGGCATCGGACCGCGAAAAGGCTGCTGCTCCAATTCGCCTTCCGGCTCGAACCCGCGCAGCGCCTCGCGCGCTTGCTCGAGTTCGTCCCGGGGCACGGCCAGTCGGATGTCCAGCACCGTATTGAAGCGATTGAGCATCGTCGTGGCGACGCTGTTTCCGAGCACCGTCACGGTGATGTCATGATCGCGCAGAAAGTTCAGCATCATCTCTGCGGCAATCTGATCGTCGAACGTCCGTAGCGTCACCCATTCGTGTTCGCGCGGCTCGTGCACGTGGTTGCCCATCGAATGAGCTTACGGTGTGGTGGGCAAAGCCGCACCCCGAAAGATGACGCGGTCGTGTCGCGTCGTGTCAGGTCGGAGGGTCACGTCGCGCACGCTTGCATTCGTTAAATAACTTTACTAATTGCCATGGACGAGCAGCGAAAGCGAGCGGCGGGGGACTAGCCTCGAACGGAGGATTCCATGAAACGATGGTGTGGGCGGCTTTTGGCAGCATCCGTCACCTGGGTCGTTGCGTGCGATGTACCGTCGGATCCGGTATCGGAGTCGAGCACCTCGGCCGACATCGAATTAATGAAACCGAGCGCCTGGTCGCTCCAGAATACGATGAATACGGACGCCGCATGGGCCGAATACCTCGGTGGTCTCGACATGGTGTGGGCTTCGGTGCCGACGAGCTTTTACCAAGCGCCGTTTCTCGGAAATGGTGGACTCGGAGCTTCCGTATTCCAGACTGGAACGGCCAAACGGCTCTCGTTCAAGCTGGGCGACAACCGGGTGCGCGATCATCAGGGAACGGGCGGCACGTTATTTGGTAATGCGCGACTGCCCATCGGGGAACTCGTGCTGGACACGGCGGGCGACGTCACGGACGTGGATTTGCGGCTCTCTCTCTGGAACGCAGAGCTTACGGGGACGATCACGACGACCAAGGGCGTGCTTTCGGTGCGCGCCTACGTGCATGGAAAACGGGACGTGTTGGTCGCTTCCGTCCGCGTGAAGTCGGGCTCGGAGCGGGTCTCGTGGACCTTTGCCCCTGCCGCCGCACGCAGCCCCCGGCTCGATTTCAAGCCGGCGCCCGATGGGCTGCAGACGAACCCCGCCCCCGCGGTGAGCAGCAGTGGAAACAATGGGACGTGCACGCAGAACCTGGTCGCGGGCGGGCAGACGGTCACCCGTTGGCAGACGCGGACCGAGGCGGACGGAAAGACGCGCACCCTGATGGCGACCGTGGCGCACTCGCATCCCGCGAACGACGCGGGGGCGGTGGCTGCGAAGACGCTGGCCGATGCGTCGGCCGCCGGTGAGGGGGCGCTTCGCACGGAGCACCAGGGCTGGTGGCACGACTTCTATCCAAAGAGCTTCGTCTCGGTGTCCGATACGCGGCTCGAGAGCTTCTATTGGATCCAACTCTACAAAATGGCGAGTGCCACCCGCCGCGACCGGCCCGTGCTCAGCACCACGGGGCCATGGCTCGAGAAAACACCGTGGCCCGGCGTGTGGTGGAACCTCAACGTGCAGCTCGAATATTGGTTGATCAATGCGACCAGCCATCGCGAGCTCGACTCGCTCACGGCGTCGCTCGACCGGTATCGCGAGAGCCTGGTGTCCAACCTTCCCGAGGCGTACCGAAGCGATTCGATGGCCATGGCCCGCACCAGCCAGGAAAATCTGGAGACGTCCACCGTGGCCCTGCCGGGGAGCAGCGGCGATCCCGAGGTGGGAAATCTGGTTTGGGCGCTGCACAATGCGTGGTTGACCTACCGGCACGATATGGACGACAACGTGCTGCGCAATCTGGTCTTTCCCCTCTTGCGCAAGGCCGTGAATTTCTACCTGCACTTTTTGACGAAGGATGCTTCCGGCGTTTACCACCTGCCGAAGACATTCTCACCGGAGTACGCATCGACGTCGGACTGCAATTACGATTTGGCTCTCATTTACTGGGCATGCACGACCCTGCTGTCCTCGAGTGAGCGGCTCGGCCTGAGCGATCCGCTGGTGGGCACGTGGCAGGACGTGCGGGACCATCTGGTCAGGCCCCCGCAGGATGCGACCAACGGCTTCTGGATCGGTGCCGACGTGCAGTTGACGTCGTCGCATCGCCACTATTCACATTTGCTGTGGTTCTATCCGCTGTATCAACTGGATGTGACCACCAGCGCCGCGAACCGCGATGCCCTGACCAAGTCGATGGAGCATTGGCTCGGGTATACGGGAGCCCAGCAGGGATACACGTTCACGGGGTCCGGTTCGATGTATGCGATCCTTCGTAACGGCGACAAGGCGCGGGGGCAGCTGGAGACGCTGCTCGATAAGTACGTGCAGCCGAATACGATGTACAAAGAATCGGGCCCGGTCATCGAGACGCCGCTTTCGGGGGCGCAGACGATGCACGATATGCTCGTGCAGAGTTGGGGCGGCACCGTGCGCGTTTTTCCGGCGGTGCCCGCGGCGTGGTCCAACGTGACGTTGCACGACGTGCGGACGGAGGGGGCCTTTCTCGTGAGCGCCGTGCGGCGCGGCGGCAAAGCACAATTCATCCGAATCAAGAGCCTCGCCGGCGAACCTTTGCGTGTGCACCCGGGCAATCTCCCCGGGCCTTACGACGTGCGCTCGCTGCCCGATGGCCAGGCGATTCCTTCGAAGCAACTCGGCGACGGCTCCTTGGAGATCACGCTTGCACGCGGTGCCGATGTAGCTGTCGTCCCACGCGGGACCACGCCCGATCTCACGATCGAACCGGCCGGTAATAACGCAACGCGGTATTGGGGATTGCCGTAATCCAATTTGATTTCAGGCGTGACACCGGTATCATTGTCGACATGTTCATCTCCAGACTTCGTGAAAGGAGAAACTCATGCACCACGGCTCGAAACGGGGGCGGCTCATTTGGGCGATCATCGCGGCATGCATGCCGCTCTCCTGCAGCGGAGTCGACGCCACGGACGATGAGGACCTGGAGTCCACCGCGGCGGCCGCAGAGGCGGCGTCGTGGCAACTGAAGTGGAATCCCGAGGCGAATCGAGATGGCCTGAAGGCCTTCGAAGGCATCGAGGACGATAGGGCGAATTCGCATTCCGCCGGCCAGCCCCACATCTTCGTTTCGGGCAACAATTACCGCTTCAACATGCACATGGTCGACCGGGACACCTCCACGGATCGGCAGCGCCAGGAGGTGAAGGGAATGCGCACCTCCAGCGGTAGCCTCATCGACATGAACTTGGGCGAGACGTGGAAGCTTTCCTGGTCGCTCTACATTCCGAGCTCCTTGAAGGCGACGACGTCGTTCACCCACATCATGCAGCTCAAAATGCCGGGCAACGGTACGAGTCCGATTCTCGTCATGTCGCTGCGCCGCCACGGGAGCACGCCGAAAATCGAGGTCAAAGTCATCGAGGGCGACGTCCTCGTCGGCGCCATCGATCTGGCACCGCTCCAGAACAAGTGGATCGATACCGACCTCGAATTCAAAATTGGCGATGGCTCGAGCGGTTCCGTGCGCTGGGTCGTTCGCAACGGGGGCACCACGGTGATCGACACCAAGAAAACCGGTGTCGACCTATGGCTCGGCGATCGCGTCCGCCCGAAGTGGGGCATCTACCGCTCCCTCGGCGACACCTCCGGCTCGTTGCAGGACTGTTATCTACAGCTCAACAACATGCGCGGATATCAAAACCTCTAGAAGAAGAGAATTCACAGGAAGACGGGAAGACGGGAAGGGTTTTTTGATTTCCAGTTGGCGCCGTGAGCCCATTGGAAAACTCAAAGAAAAGCGTTCCGCGCTATTTCGAGCCGGAACTCCTTCCCGTCTTCCCGTCTTCCTGTAATTCCTCTCTGCAGTTAAGCCGTTTTGCGGGCGCGGGTGGCGAGGAATGTGGGCATGTATTTGGCCACCACCTCGCCCTCGCTTGCGAAGTCGTCGTAGTAGCCGATGAGGGCGAAGCCCGCGTCGATTTGGCCGCCGATTTGATCTTCGAGCGTGTGACCGAACTGGAGCGCTTCGCCTTTGTCGGTGTAGCGGCGGCGTTCTTCGTCGGTGAGGCTCGTCTTGTCCGAATAGGGGAGAGGGTAGCGGATGACGAGCTCGCCGCGCTTTTCCAGGTCGACGTCGAAGCAGAATGCGACCGGGTTGGCCACGCCGGCGAGCATCGTGCCGCCAGCCCGCAGCACCCGTGCGCACTCACGCCAGACGGGGCGCACGCTCTCGACGAAACAGTTCGACACCGGGTGGAAGATCAAGTCGAAGCTTGCGTCGCCGAGCTCGGAGAGATCGCGCATGTCGCCCTCGACGGTGCGAATGGAGAGCCCTTCGCGCTCGGCCACGAGTCGATCTTGCCCGAGTTGTGCGGGCGAGTTGTCGAACACGGTGACGGTCGCACCGGCCGCCGCGAGGATGGGGGCTTGCTGTCCGCCGGCCGACGCGAGACAGAGGACGTCGAGCCCTTCGAGCTCGACGGGAAACCAAGAGCGCGGCACCGGCTTGCGCGGCGTGAGGACGATGTGCCAATCGCCCTCGCGGGCCCGCGCGATCGCCTCGCGGCTCACGGGTATCGTCCAGCGATCACCTTCCGCGACGGCGCGGTCCCAGGCCTCTCGGTTGTAAGTGCGAATATCCATGTACAGGAAATAGCAGACTACCGATTCCGAAGGCGTCTACAATTTCCGATCGAGGAGCTGTCCACCGCAGGCGGAGGGAGCCATCTCCCAGCCACCCCCACGCTGCCGCTGTCGATGTTCGGGCCTCAGCTCGCTGCGTGCGTCCGCTGAGAGTAGATCGCACGGGTCGAACCAATGTTCGGTGATGGCCCGTTCCAAGACAGGCGGAACGTCGCCCGTGAAGTCGTCGATGTGCGGGCACCGCCAATGCCAGAGAGCCCACCGCTCGGGAACTTCCCCGAAGCAAAGGACTTCTTTGACGCCGCCGTTGCAATTGGTCGCGATGACGAGAATTGGCCCGGGGAGAAGGTCGAGGAGATGGTCGTTCGCTGTGGACGGAACGCGAACGACCACGTCGTGGTGGAATTCGCCCTGCTTCCAGTGTTCGAGAAGCTCGTACCCGCCGAAACGATGCCGTACTTCGTCGAGCAGGCTTCCCAGACCCAGCGTGTCGGCGAGGGTCTGAACGAAGTGCTTCATGACGAGAACAAACGTAGCACAACGAAAAAGCTTCCCAGCCGAATTGAAATGGCTGCGTCCGACGGGCACTGCGGAGTACACGGTGGGAACGAGTCGGTCGTGCGGTGAGTGTGGATCGGGCGGCGCAGCTCGGCAGGTGCGTTTCCAGGTTTGCCAAAACGTCACGAAGGACGTTGCGCATGCGCGCGCCGCCAAAGCGGTACGACGTACCAGGTCGCAACGATGAGCAGAAAGGCCAAGGCGGTGATCGCCGGTGCCCATCCCTCGCCGAGGAGCATTCCCGAAATGAGGAACACCGCACCACAAATGGCCAGCGCGAGAAAGGCGATGCCGACGATGGCGAATCCATTGGCGCGGAGCAGCAAGCGCTCCTTTTCGGGTGCACGGAAGGCGATGCGATGGTTGGACGAAGGCGCAATCAGGAAAACGGCAGCCACCGTGGTCGTGGCGAAGGTGAAGAAAAAGACGCCGCGAAGGAGCTCCGACAGCTTGGCGAACGTTTCGTGAAACGGAACCGTGAGAAGGAACGCGAAGAGCATTTGCACGCCCGGCAGCGCGATGCGAAGCTCGCTCAGGAGCTCGGTGAGTTCGCGGTTGACGCGGTCGTGAGGCGATTCGGTATTCTTGGAGGTGTCCTCGTCCACATGGTGGATGGTACGCCTGTTTCGTATTTCGTAAAGTTACGGAGGGAAGCCATGAATCGGATCCATGCCCCCGAGATTGAGGATTACGAGTGGTGCCCCGCGTTGTGGCGCAACACGCTCACCGACGTGCTTCGTGCCTCCTCCGAATGGCTTCACCTGTTCGACAGCGCCGCGGGGATCGCCGCAGAGGTGCTCACCGGCACGTCGGCCGCGCGCATCGTCGATCTTTGCTCCGGCAGCGGCGGTCCCGCGGTGGCCCTCGTCGATGCGCTCGAACGCTGGCACGGCATCCGTGTCGACGCCGTGCTCACCGACAAGTACCCGAACCATGCGGCGTTCGATCGGCTCGAACGGCAGCGGCGCCGACGCATCGTCGGCCTGCGCGAACCCATCGACGCGACCGCGCTCCCCGACCATCTCGTGGGCCTGCGCACCCTCTTCAACGCGCTCCATCACTTCCGTCCGCCCATGGCCCGCGCCATCTTCGCGGCCGCGGCTCGGGCGCGCCAGCCCATCGCTTCGTTCGAAATGGTCGAGCGCTCGCTCCAAGGTGTGGCCATCGTCGGCGGCGCGCCACTCTTCGCCGCCGCCGTCATGCCCTTCCTCTCACCGCGAAGCTGGTCGCGCCTGGCCCTCACCTACGGCCTGCCGCTGCTTCCCGCGATGATCACTTGGGACGGATTCGCCTCGTGCCTGCGCGCCTATTCCCCGGACGAACTCCGCGCCCTCGTCGCCGGCCTCGAAGACGAGCATTACCGCTTCCGCGTCGTCACCCGCCGCGCCTCCTGGCACCGCATCCGCGTCACGGCCCTCATCGGTGAACCCTGTTAGCGGCAGTGTGCGGCTCGAAGAGGATTGGACAGGAAGACGGGAAGGCGGGAAGGGGTTTCGGCACGCGCAGCGCGGAACGCTTGTTTGGGTTTCCAGATGGCCCCATTGGGCCAAATGGAAACCAAAAAACCTTCCCGTCTTCCCGTCTTCCTGTGAATTCTCTCTCTTAGCCGTTTACGGCCACGCGATTTGTGGGGACGGGTAATACGTGATCTTGGCCTTCTTCCAGCGGGGGCTGTGGGTGGCGAGGCGGGTGCGGAAGTCGCTCCAGGTGCGGCTTGCCGGGGACCAACCGCGCTCGGCGAGGGCGGGGAGGCGTGGGAAGATCATGTATTCGATGTCGGCCAGTTTCGTGATGGTTTCCGTCCAGAGCGGGGCCTCGAAGCCGGCGATTTGGCTGCTCGATACCCCCGTCAGGTAGGCCGTTGGGTTCCAGTCGTAGGCATCGCGCACTTCGATGAGACCGGCCCAATCTTGGCCGAGCGGTGTATTTTGGTCGTACTTCATATCCAAGTACGTCTTGTTGGCCGCCGAGACGAGGAACTTCATTCCGCGTTGGGCCGCTGCCTTCACGTTGGCGTCGTCGGGGGTCGTTCCCCAGTATTGCGGGAGCGCCGTCGTATCGGGGGTGGCCTTGAGGATCTCGTGCCAGCCCACCATCCGTTTGCCGTACTTCGCCACGATGGGGAATACCCGCTTCTCGAAGGCGATGTAATCGGCCTCCGGCGTGCTGTGCGCCTCGTCTCCGCCGAGGTGGATGTACGGTCCCGGCGTGAGCGCGGCCAGCTCGCGCACCACGTCGTCGATGAACTTCGTGACGACCGCGCGGTGCGCCTCGTCCATGCAGAACGAGGAGAACCCGACGTCCGTGCCCGTGTAGAGCGGGGGCGCCTGGTTGTTGCAATTGAGCTCGGGAACCGAGGCCAAGGCTGCGTTGGTGTGCCCGGGCATGTCGATTTCGGGTATCACCGTGATGTAACGCGCGGCCGCGTAATTCACGATGTCGGTGTATTCGGCCTTGGTGTAATAGCCGCCCGGACCGCCGCCCACCTGCGTGCTCCCGCCATAGGTGGCCAGCCGCGGGTACGAATCGATCTGAATGCGCCAGCCCTGGTCGTCGGCCAGGTGGATATGGAAGTAGTTGAGCTTGTAGCGCGCGAGGTGATCGATGTACCGCTTCACCGTGGACACCGGGAAGAAGTGGCGGGCCACGTCGAGCATGCCCCCGCGGTAATCGGTGCGCGGATAGTCGAGAATGTGCCCGCCCGCGATCTTCCACGATGCATTTTCGACCGTCGAATTCTCGATGGCTACCGGTAGCAATTGCCGCAACGTCTGCACGGCGGCAAACAGCCCCGCACCCGTCTTGGCGCGCACCAGCACGCGCGATCCGTTCACGTCGATCTCGTAGCCCGAAGCACCCACGCTGCCGTTCGCTCCGCTGAGCAGGAGCGCGATGCCCGAGTTCGGAACCCCGCTGGCGGGACGCACCGTGAACGGATACCCCGTGGCGGGACGAAGCAGCCCTGCGAGGTATTCGCCAACGCGTGCCGCATCTTGCGAATTGGGATCCGTGTACACCACGGTATTTCGCGTTAGTGTGTATTCTTGTTCAGATTTGGATTGAACGGATACCGGCGAAGGAATCACCTTGTCGAGGCCAATGGCAGCGGCCAATTCCTGTTCCTGAACGGAGCTGTTATCCTCGTTGGCTACGGGGTTTACGTCGGTGTCGGCGCCCGGCGAGCACGCTGCCGTGACTGCGGCGGCGGCGAGCACACAGAGCGGGACGGAAAATGCGCGAGAGGTCGGGGCCATTGCCGCTAGGGAACGCCCATTTCTCTATTCTAGCAAGCATGAACAATTGGCATGATGCTACGCGCCGTACGTAATTCGGACATCGTCGTTGTGCCCTATTTGGAACCCTCCACTGGTACTGAAGTGGTCTTATCTGAACCATTCGGTCGAGCTAGGACATTAATGCGGAAGGCCCTTCAATAAGGTTCCGGAATTGTCGAGCTCGCGAGTACCGTGTCCCGATGCGACGAATCCTTATCCACGGGTCGGTCCTCTGCGTTCTGGCTCTTGGTTGTCAGGCGGGTTTGCCCGAATCGTCTGACACCCAATCGAGCGGTGCGCGGCAGCAAGCGTTCACCCGCACATCGCAGGAATACGGTGTGCCGGAAAGTGTGCTGCTCGCGGTTTCTTACTTGGAATCACGATGGGATACCAATGCGGGGCAGCCGAGTCGCAGTGCCGGCTACGGCCCGATGCATTTGACGGATCTCCAGGCCGTCGAATCGTTCTCGCACGGCGATGGCGCGGACGATCCGCGCGGTGACCAAGCGCGCCCGTGGTCTCGTGCCGAGCGCCCGGGCACTCCGGTGGACATGCCCGCGCTGCAGACGGCCGACCTGGCCGCCAAGTTGACGGGGGTGGACAAGGAAACGCTGCGCGGCGATGCGGAGCAGAATCTGCGCGGCGGTGCGGCGTTGCTCGCCGAGTACCAGCGCGAGCTCGTGGCCGCGGGCAAAGTGCGCGCGGGCAGCACGGATCCGGCGGATTGGTACGGCGCCGTGGCCCGCTACAGCGGTGCGACGGATACGGCGGCGGCGCGTCAGTTCGCCGACGAGGTGTTTGCCACCTTGGCCGAAGGCGTGCAGCGCACGACCGACGATGGCCAGCAGATCGCCCTGGCCCCCACCGCGGTGCAGCCGCAGCGGGCGCAGGTCGATGCGCTCGGATTGCGCGAGACGGTGCAGGGCGAGGCGGAGTGTCCGCCGTCGCTCGGTTGCGAGTGGATTCCCGCGCCGTATCAAGACTTGGGCGGCGGCGATTACGGCAATCACGATTTGGCCGATCGCCCGAACAGCCAGCGCGTCTCGTACATCGTCATTCACGACACCGAAGGGTACTATCCGACGGCGCTGCAGCTCGTGCAGGATCCCACCTACGTGAGCTGGCATTACACCTTGCGCTCCTCGGACGGCCACGTGGCGCAGCACGTGAAAGGCAAAGACGTCGGCTGGCACGCGGGCAACTGGTACGTGAATGCCAAGTCCATTGGCCTCGAGCACGAGGGCTTCGCGGCGCTGGGCACCTGGTACACGGAGGCGCTCTATCGGAGTTCGGCCAAGTTGGTGCGTTATCTGGCTTTCCGTTATGGCGTCCCGCTCGACCGCGCGCACATTCTCGGGCACGACACCGTGCAGGGCACGACGCCGGCCACCGTGCGGGGCATGCATTGGGATCCCGGGCCGTATTGGGATTGGTCGCACTATTTCGACCTTCTCGGTGCGCCGCTGCGCCCGACCGGAGGGGACCATTCGGGGTTGGTGACGATCAAACCGAACTATGCGACCAACAAGCCGGCGTTCTTCGGATGCGACAGCAAGCACCCCGCCGATCCGTGCCCGGCGCGAAGTTCGTCGTCGGTGGTGCTCCACACCGAGCCGCGGGAGGATGCGCCGCTGCTTCGTGACGTCGCGCTCCATCCGCCGGACGGTGTGAGCACGATGCGCGTGTCGGACATCGGCAGCCGCGCTTCGACGGGGCAGCAGTACGCCGTGGCCGATCAGAGCGGCGATTGGACCGCGATCTGGTACCTCGGTCAGAAGGGCTGGTTCTACAACCCGAAGAGCAATCCCAGCGCGCTTCCTGCGGTTGGCTTCGTCGTGACGCCGAAGCAGGGCAAGGACACCATTCCGGTGTTCGGCCGCGCGTACCCCGAGGCGGAGGCTTACCCCGCGAACATCACCCCGCAAGCCATCGTGCCGCTCCAGTATTCACTGCCGGCCGGTCAGCGTTACTCCCTGGGGCAATTCGCCGATACGGAGTACTTGTGGGCAACCACCTTCGACCCGGCGAATCACGTGGTGGTCAAAGGCGATACTCGATATTACCAGATTCAATTCGGTCACCGCGTGGCCTACGTGAAGGCGGACGACGTGTGGCTGCTCCCGAGCCCGCTCGGCGCTCCGTAAGCCACCCCGTCGAAAAACGCGCTACGCTCGGGACGTGTTTACCACCCGTCCCGAGCTGATTGGCACACATGGAATGGTCGCCTCCACGCATTGGCTGGCGTCGGCGGCGGGAATGGCGATGCTGGAGGAGGGCGGCAACGCCTTCGATGCGGCGGTGGCCGCGGGCTTCGTGCTCCAGGTCGTGGAACCGCATTTGAATGGGCCCGGCGGTGAAGTGCCCGCCGTGTTTTTCGCCGAGGGCGACGCGAGGCCGCGCGTGCTCTGCGGGCAGGGCGTCGCACCGGCCGGCGCCACCATCGAGCATTACCGCGGCCTCGGCCTCGATCTGATTCCCGGCAGCGGCCTTCTGGCGGCCACGGTTCCCGGAGCGTGGGACGGCTGGATGATCCTCCTGCGCGACTACGGCACGAAGCCGCTGCGCAAGGTGCTCCGCTATGCCCTCGCGTACGCGCGGCATGGCTTTCCCATCGTGCCGCGCATCACCGAGACCATCGAGGCCGTCTCCGAGTTGTTCTCCGCGCATTGGCCGACGTCGGCGGCGCATTGGCTGCCCGGCGGGGCGGCACCTGCCCCGGGTACACGCTTCGCCAACACGGTGCTGGCCGATACATGGGAACGGCTCCTCGTGGAGGCCGAGGCGGCCGGATCCGACCGCGAGAACCAGATCGAGGCGGCGCGGCGTGCATGGTCGCGCGGCTTCATCGCCGAGGAAGTGGATGCTTTCTGTCGTCAGGCCTTTCGGGACGACTCGGGGCGAAACCACGCGGGGGTCGTCACCAGCGAGGACATGGCCGCGTGGCAAGCGTCCTTCGAGGATGCCATCTGCGTGGACTTTGGCGGGTGGACCTTGGTCAAGTGCGGGGCGTGGACGCAAGGACCGGTGCTGGGGCAACAATTGCGGTTGCTCGAGGGGTTCGCCGACCGCCTCCGGTACGTGAACGGCATCCCCACGGCGGAGACCGTGCACCTCGCCGCGGAGTGCGCAAAATTGGCCTTTGCCGACCGCGAAGCGTGGTACGGGGACGACCCCAGCGTTCCCTTGGCGGCCTTGCTCTCGCGCGAATATGCCGCCGAACGGCGCGCCCTCGTCGGAGCCGACGCCTCGTTGGAGCTACGTCCCGGTTCGCCGGATGGGCGCGCGCCCGTGCTTCCGGCCTACGCCACGGGCGCGGAGCGCGCGAACGTGGCACTTGCGGGCGCGCTGGGCGATCCCACGGTGGCGCGCAGTGGAACGGTGCGCGGCGATACGGTGCACATCGACGTGGTGGATGCGCGCGGCAACATGATCTCGGCCACGCCCTCGGGCGGGTGGCTGCAGTCCTCGCCGTGGATCCCCTCGCTCGGATTCTGCCTTGGAAGTCGCGCGCAGATGTTTTGCCTCGAGCCGCATCTCCCGAGCGCGCTGAAGCCGGGGCGCCGCCCGCGCATCACGCTCTCTCCGTCGCTGGCCCTGCGGGATGGGCAGCCGCGCATCGCGTTCGGTACGCCGGGCGGCGATCAGCAGGACCAATGGCAGCTTTGCTTCTGGCTCGGCCACATGGTGGGTGGATTGAACCTGCAGGAAGCCATCGATGCGCCCGCCTGGCATTCGTCGGCATTTCCTAGTTCGTTTTACCCGCGTTATTGGCAACCGGGCGAATTGGTCGTCGAATCGAGGTTGGGCGCGGCCGCGTTGGATGAGCTCCGCCAGCGCAAGCACCGTGTGATCGACGCCGGCCCTTGGTCGCTCGGGCGATTGTCAGCGGTGTCGCGCAACCCGCTCGACGGCCTCCTGCGCGCAGCCGCCAATCCGCGTGGCATGCAGGGCTACGCTGTAGGTCGTTAGTCCGCCGCCGGCATAGTTTGTCGTGGCACCGCGGGGCGTCTCGTGATGTAACCCGGACCGAATTCGTCAAGATCCATTACGAAGGATAAGACAGAGGAGATGCGCCATGTCCGACGATAGGTCTCTGGGTGTGCGTGGGCTCGTCAAACGTCGTGCGTTCGCCGGTGCGCTGACCGCCGTTCTATTCGGTGGTGCGCTGTTGGGCTGCAAGAGCTCGTCGTCGCTCGCCGCCGCGGAAGGTTCCGCGCAAACGACGGCACAGACGAAAGCCGTGGGAGGTGCAGGCGTGATCTTCATTGGAAGTTACGGAGAGCCGAACGGTCTCACGCTTGCTACGCCGTCGAAAACCGGCGAGGTCGCGAACGGCGCGCTCGCGGTGGCGGGGCAGGGGCCCAACCTTCCCAAGGCGTCGTTCCTGGTGCAGTCGAAAGATCGCAAGTTCCTCTACGCCACGAACGAGACCGAGCCGGGTGAAGGCAAGGTGTCCGCGGTGGATATTTCCGATCCGTCGCAGCCCAAGGTTCTCAACGCGCAATCGAGCCGCGGCACGTTGCCCTGCCATGTCGCGTTGGATCCGAGCGGCCGCTATCTACTCACGGCCAACTACGGTGACGGAGCCGTAACCGTGCATCGCATTCAGCCGGATGGTCGTATCGGTGAATCGACCGACATGGTCAAGCAGACGGGCACTACCCGGGAGGCGCACGCACATCAAATCGTGTTCGATCCGAGCGGCAAGTGGATCCTCTCGGTCGATTTGGGCGCCGACGCGGTGTTCGTCTACCAGCTGGATGCGAGCACCGGCAAGTTGAGCAAGCAAGGTCAAGTCAGCTTGCCCGTGAAGACGGGACCGCGGCACCTCGCCTTTCATCCGTCGGGAAAGTACGCGTACATCTTGGGCGAACTCACCCCCGTGGTCACGGTGGGTACGTGGGACGCATCGCGCGGCTCGCTGCAATTGGGGCAGACCGTCAATTCGGTCGCGAAGAACGATCCGCCGAACTACCCCGGTGAAATTGCCGTGTCATCCGACGGCAAATTCGTTTACGCCTCGAATCGCGGCGAGAACAGCATCGCCACCTTCGCCGTGCAGGACGCAGGAGCGCGTCTCGAGTTCCTCGGCACGGTGACCTCTGGCGGTATTTGGCCGCGACACTTCACCTTCAGCCCCGACGAACGCTGGATGTACATATCCAATCAGCGCTCGGGCAAGGTGTCGTGGCTACCGCGCGACCCATCGACCGGACGCCTTGGAGCACCGGCCGGTTCGATCGACGTGCCCACGGCCGCCATCGTGCTGTTTCATTAAAGAATCACAGGGAGGCGGGGAGTCGGAGAGAGCTTGGCTCCCCGTCTTCCCGTCTCCCTGTTTTATCGTTCTTCTAGACGCTGGCCACGCGCGGGGTGTGGTGCAGACGGAATCGGCGGGGGGACGTTTGGGTCCAACGCCGGAACGTGCGGAAAAACGAGCCCACTTCGCCGAACCCCAGTTGAAGTGCAATGGCACCCAAGGGACGGTTCGTATCCGCGAGGTATTGGCATGCGAGCTCGCGCCGCACGCAATCGACCTCGTGTGTGAAGCTGCTTCCTACTTGCTGCAGCCGGCGCTGCAAGGTGCGTGGGCTCACCCCGAGGGTGCGTGCCACATCCCGCATCTCCGGGTTGCCGTTGACACCACCATTGCTGCCGTTGGTGCCGCCATTGGCGTCGTGGGAGAATGCCGCCCGCAGGCATTCCCGCACGCGTCCGGGTAGCTCCGTGGACGACGGAGGCGAGGGCAACAGGAAGTTGGCCAGCTGCTGCCCCACGACGAACGGGTCACAACCCGGTGCTGCTTCTTTCTGGCCTTCAGCGAGCTCTTGCACGATCTGAAGGACCATCGCGATCACGAACTCGTTGCCGCTGCGCGTAAGGCAGTCAGGATCGGCCGTGGAGAGGCGCTCCTGTAGAGCGAGGTACTTATCCTTTTCCTCGTTCGACATGGTGGTCGTGCGCCAGTGTTCGATAATTTTCCCTTCGTGGAAACGCTCGATCTGCATCTGTTCGATCTCGATCCGTCGCCCGGTGGGCGCGATCCCGAACAGATTTCCTTCGTGCGTTCCGCGTTTGACGACGCGCACCGCTACACGATCTCCATCGTGTAGCTCGTCCCGGACGTCGTAGCGGAGATCGGGAAAGGCCATTCTCATGGCCAAGATCACGCGCTTTAACCCCTCCGGTCCGGCCGGTTGACCGGGCAGTGCGGACGGATGATTGATGTAATTTGGATGCAGCAGGTCGTCGAGTAGCTCGACACGCCCCTGATTCCAAACTTCACCGAAATAACGAGTTACTACTCGGCTGTGAATCTGCCGCGACAACGAAGCCTCCCTACACGGCTTCGTTCGACGACGAAGCCTCCCTGCAACCGGCTATTTCTCTAAGCCAAGACGGCTGAGAAATCGAGAGCGATTCGGAAAGATTTCGAACTGAGAAATCGAATTTCCTTCACGGAATGTTTCGCTCTGGCCATTAGCATTTTGGATTAGACCAACGAGGCGAGAGCGCTGGGAAGATTTTCGTGCTCGAACGCGTATCCGCTTCGTTTGGCCGCCGCAGGAAAGGCTCTCTGCGAGAAGAGAACGGCGTCGCTGAATTCGCCGAGAGCAATGCGAAGTGCCATTTTTGGCATTGCGCAAATCGTCGGACGACGGATGGCTTTGCCGAGGACCTCGGTGAATTCCGCATTGGTAACGGGATTGGGTGACACGGCATTCACCGGTCCGGAGAGCTCCTTCTTGCGGCTCACGTGAAGCAAAATGCCGATCGCATCGTCGACGTGGATCCATGGCCACCACTGTTTGCCATCGCCGAGGCGTCCGCCAACGCCCATCTTGAAAGGTCCGATCATTCGCCCAAGGGCGCCACCTTTGGCAGCGAGGACCAGGCCGATGCGAACGCAGACGACGCGGAGTCCAGGCCCGCGTGCGGCCATGGCCTCACGCTCCCAATCCGCGCAGACTCCCGCGAGAAAGTCGCCCCCGTTGGGTGCGCTTTCATCGAGCTCATCATCTCCGCAGTCTCCGTAGTAGCCGACCGCCGATGCCGAAACGAGGACGCGAGGCTTTGCATCGATGGACGATGCTGCAGTGAGCGCGCTTACGAGATTGCGTGTGCCGAGCACACGGCTGTCGTAAATGCGGCGTTTCTTTTCCGCCGTCCATCGCCCCCCGACGGGTTCGCCGGCCAAGTTGAAAATCACGTCAGCGCCGCGCACCGCTTCGGCGGGCGCGGGACCCGCCGTCGGATCCCAGCTGTAGACTTCCGGGATGGATCCTCCCGATGCCGCGAACTCGTTCCTCGCGCGATCCGGATTTCGAGAGAGGACGGTCGCAATCTCGAGCTTCGAGAGAAGCGCCTTGCCGAGGAGACCCGTGGCACCGGTCAGGAGTGTGCGCACGACTGGCGTGGCTGTCAAAAGGACGTACCGATCTCGCGTCTTCGCGGTGCGAGGACGGCGGCAGCGAGACAAAACCGGCGGGACCGGTGCAATGTGAGGCTCAGGAGAAATGGATCGCCACGACGCCTGGCGATCCTCGCACGAAGGACGGACAAGGGCGCCGGACTCGCCGGCTTCGTCCCGCTGCCGCGGATCGACTGAGACATGTTCACCAGACCGGGACGAGCCATCGGACGCAGCGTTATTTGGCCGTCGTTGTCGTCGGCAGCTTGGTGCGGACCTTCTCTTTGAGCGCGGTCACCGCGTCGGCATATGTCTTCTTGGCGGCCTTGATACGGTCCTCGGTTCGCTTTTGAAGATCGCTCGCTTGCTTCTTCGAGGACTCGAGCGTCGTCTTGCTGCGAACCATATCGGCGACGCGCGCTTCGCTCGCCTTCTTCTCCGCATCGGTGCGACCGGGTTCCTTCTGGAAGTTACGCTCCGACTCGATGAACGCATCGGCGGTGCTCTGAACCTGGGCGGCATCTTCGATCATGCGATCGAGGCGCAGTTTGCGTTCGACGAGTTCGATATGGACCAGATAACTCGCGTAGCTGATGTCGTCGGCTTGCTTCTCGAGCGTGGCAACGTTGTCTTTGCCAAGCACCTCGCGGTAGCGCTCGATGATTAAGTGCGCCTCGTTGGCGCTGCGTAGCCGCTTTTCGAGTTGGGTGTCGACCCCTTCTTTCAGAGCGTGGGCCGCAACCCCACCCAACTCGACATCACAATTTTTTTGCTTCGCGGCGTACTGACAACTCCAGCTCACTTTTTTCGCAATGTCCGATTGTTCGGCCTCGAAAAAAGTACGGGCGCCTTCTACTTCGCGATGACGTTCGGCGTAGGCGTAGCTCTTACCCGCCTCATCAGCCCGCTCGTAGATCGATTGGACGGCATTCCAATCCGGCGCCTTTTTGAAATCGTCGGGGTAGCGCGGCATTTCGCCAGCGATTCGCTGGATTTCTCCCTCGCTTTGCGAAAAGCCGCTTCCGATGGCCTGCAGCTCCCCGGGGTACACCTCGGCGTACGTAGCTTGCGTCGCCGACGATGCGATTTCGGGCCCCGGTTTGGAGGCGCACGCGATCATCCCGAGAACCGCCCCAGCACATAGCGCTCGTGTCCACATGCCTTCCTCGCTTATCACGAGTGGCCAGAGACGGGCACCAACGCCGGTGCGATTCTACCCCTCTTCCCCCTCAGCCTCAGCCTCAGCAGCCCAGGCTCGCGTGCGAGCCGTTCGTGGAGCGGTTTTAGCCTTTACTTGGCATAAAACGTCGTCGAGCGTTTCTCACCCGTGCGCGTGATCAGGTTCGCCTCGAGCGCTTTCGCGGCGGCTTGACGAAACGGGATCTTCTCCAGTCGGAGCTGCGAGCGGAGCTCCTCGGAGCGAAGGCCCTTGGGGTTCTTACGAAGAACGTCGACCAAACGATCCAGTGATGCATCGGCGCTCGCTCCGCCACGCTTGGCAGGACGTCCGCGCTTTGCCACCACCACCGGCTCGGGCTTCGTTGCAGTTTTGCGAGGCCGACCGGGCGATCGGCGGGCGGACCCTCCCGCATCTCCATTCAGAATCTCCTCGAGCGAGGCGGAGCGTGCGGCCTGAAGGAGTCCTTCGGCAAAGTTCTCGGCGAGCTGACGGATAGCGGCTTGAAGATTTTTTGACATACGTTTTGAGTAATTCATTTCTACATTCCGAGTCCATTCAAACAGGCGCTTGGGCTCGCAGTTTTCTACGACGCCATCGCCCCTCGTGCCGAGCATTGTATTCGGGCAGGAGCAATTCGTTACGAAATCCAGGCAAATTACCGTTGCAATATGGTGTGCGGCTTCCCCTGGCCAAACCCGTTACCAGGTAGGATGGACCATGGTGGTGTTGGAGTTAGATGATCATCGTCATCTTTCCTGATTGTCAGTTGCCGTTCGCGACCAGGTGCACGCACGAATCCGTTGCACGATTTGCAAGGTGACGGTGTCGTTTCGGTAGAAGATTACGCAACGACAATTTCGTGTCGGTCGACTTGTGCAGCTTTTGCTCTATTTGGCGGCTTTCGCTACCCAACCGACATTCGATTGGAGGGAGACGAGCCCGGCGAGGTCGGCCGCTTTAAAGTAGAGGGATTCGCTCGAGGGCGCCGCCGCCGAAGACTGTGTCGAGATCGAGATGTTCGAGGTGCACGTAGCCGGTGTGGCAGCGGCATACGGATTTGGGGCACGGCCGGGCGGACAAGCGCGATTCGAAATCGGCCTCGTACAGGTTTCCCAGTGGTTCGTCGACGAAGTGACAGCGACGGATGGTCCCTTCACCGTCCACGGCAATGACCGAGGAGCCGGTCCGGCATGCACGGCCACGGCTACGATGATTGGTCACATTTATGCCGAAAAGCGGGTCGATCGCCGTGATTCGCGCGAGGTCCACGGGATCGTAATACCGGCCGAGCTCCTTTACGGCGTTGACCCATAGGTAAACTTCGGGGGGCAATTGGCGTCGTAGATCCTCGATGCGTGGAAGATGTTCTTTGACTCCGACGGCGCCAACGCTAAAGCGCACTCCCTTTTCGACGAGGGTGCGGCAGCGGGAGAGGAAGCTATCCGTACGCACCTCCGTGGGGTGGTACGTCACCCACAGGGCGAGCCGGGAAAGGTTGCAGGCGTGCAACCAATCGGGTGAAAACGAGAGGTTCGTTTGGATGGCCACGCGCCGGACGTGGCTCGCGTGCGACAATATGGCGAGCGCATCACGGTAAGCCGCGTGAACCAGCGCTTCTCCCCATGGTGTGAAGAGAATGGAGATCGCATAGGAGCGATCGGGCTGCGTGCACCATGCAACGAACCGCCGGAGTGCGCGGCGGTCGCCCTCCAGTTCGGCGGCGGATTCGTGACGTTTGGCGAATGGACAATACGTGCAGCCGTAGTTGCAACTCGATAGCGGACCGCGGTACAAGATGCTCAGGTGCTCGAGGCTCGTCATCGGAGTACGTAGAGTGCCATTTTGGAGCGCACTTCCGGCGACGCGAGCCAGGGACCAATGGCGTCGGAAAGCTCGACGCCCGCGTTCGTCAGGGTGAGGCACCGAGCGTCCGTCTGGCGCTCGGCCAGCGCATGGGCGACGAGTTCGGCGAGTTCGGGAAAGTCGTGCTCGGCGTCGCCACCGAATCGCATGGCGTACGCCCGAGCATCGAGACCGTCGGCGAGAAGCGAGAGGATGACGAAGCGACGCCGTTGCTCGCGATCGTCGAGAACGAATCCATAGCGGGTCTCGGAGAACGAGTCGTCGGTGCGGGCGACGTAGGCCTCGAGGATCTCTTGCACCCCGCGCGCGCCGACGGCGTATTCATCGGAGTAGTGGAGTCGGGTGGTGTAGGAGCGCGCGCCGCACCCAAGGCCGACCATGCCGTCGGTTTGGCAGCAATAGACGGGGCCATTGGAGGAGGGGGCGTTGCGTGCGCGAAACATGCGCATGGAGATACGTTCATATCCGGCGCCGGCGAGGAATGCGCAGCCGTGGCGGTAGAGGGCAAGTCGGGTGTCGTCCGGCTCGACACCCGCGTGGCGCTCCAAGCCGGTGCGAGCGCGCACGTAAAGAGGATAAAGGTAGATTTCCTCGGGATGGTATTCGAGGGCCGCTCGGAGGCTGGCCTCGAACGAGGCATGGTTCTGGCCTGGAATGCCGTACATCAAATCGATGTTCAACGTGGGGAATCCCGCCGAGCGGATGCGCTCGAGGGCGCCTCGCACGGCGGTGGCGCGCTGTGGCCGCAATAAGTGTTTCGCCTCGGCGTCGAGGAACGATTGAACGCCAATGCTGATGCGGTCCACTCCGCGCTCGCGAAGGACACCAAGCCGCTCGCGGGTGGCCGTTTCCGGTGACGTTTCCGCCGAAGTGGGAAGACCTGCCCGAGCGCCCATGGTGTGATCCATGACGTCGAAGATGCGATGGAGCGCGGGCGGGTCGAGGAAGGTAGGGGTGCCACCGCCCATGGCGCGGCGAGCGAAATGTATGGGGCCGATGGCGTCACGAACGCGGGTGGCTTGGCGCTCCAGGGTGGAGAGGTAGGCGGTGATGAGTTCGGCCTGGGGGCGCGCGCGGGTGAAAAGGTTGCAAAAGCCGCAGCGCATCTCGCAAAAGGGAATATGCACGTAGAGAAAGCCCGCATGGCGCCGCTCGGAGGCCCACGCCTCGTCGAGTGCGATGGGGGCTGGCAACATGCGATACGCCGTCTTGTGCGGATAGGCGTAGACGTAACTCTGGTACGGATTGCGCAGGAATCGATGGGCGAGCGTCACGGCAGGAGCACCTCCGCGTAAGGTACCGTCCACACCGAAGCATGCGCGATGCGGTGGCCCCGGTAGCCGTCGTCGCCGTAGGCCGTACCGTGGTCGGACATGAAGATGACGAGTGTGGGGCCGCGGCGTTCCAGAATGGCCATGAGGGAAGGGAGATGCGTGTCCACGTATTCCAATGCGGCGCCGTGTGTCTCGATGGAATCGGTGCGCGCGCCGGGAAGGTAATGATGATTCGGTCGATGAATGGCCGATACGTTGAGAAAGAGCAGCCGGCGCCGGTCGGGCGGAAGGTCGCGGGTGAGGCGATCGACGAGTGTGATTTGATGCTCGAACGAGCGGCGTTCGCCGACATGGAAGGCGCGCGACCAATGACTCTCGGTGAACAGGCCGGGAAGGACGCTCCCCAGGGGATTCTCTTTGCTGAAGAAGCCGACCCCTCCGATGCAGACGGTGTGGTAGCCGCGCGCAGCGAGTCCGGAGACGATGTCCGGGCCGTCGAGCACGCACGTCTCGGGGCCGACCGTCTCACTCCGTGCGAATCGAAGTGCGAAAAGGCGTGTGTGCCGGCCGGGTCGTGCGGGGGTGGGGAAGAAGCCGGCGAAGATGGCATGGTGCGCGGCGTAGGTGAACGAGCCGGGCGAGTGGCGTTCTTCCCAGCCTTTGGGGCCGAGCCGTGCGGCGAAGTTCGGCGTGCGGCCGGCGGCGAGTGCGCGGCTGGCGACGTCGTAGCGAAGGGTATCCAATGTCACCAGGACGATGTCGTGGGTGCCCACGATGGTGTTCATCCTCAGCATGGGGCCATCTCCGTGAGCTGGGCCTCGTAGGGGTCTTCGCCGTCGTGCAGAGCGCCGCGGAGCAAGTCGCCAAAGGCATTCATCTCGAGCACGGCGATGCGGCGAGGATCCGGCTCCACCAAAAGATCGACGCCGACGGCGAGGCTGTTGGGGAATGTCTTCGAGGCCTTCTCCGCGGTGGCGACCGCGCGCGCCCAGGCCGAGTCACCTATTTTGGCGCGCAATCGCTCGGGGTCGGCCCGGCGCGCGCCGATATGCAAATTGGTAATTGGACCGTGGCCCGCCCGCGCGACGACGTGCCGGGCCCGCCCGGCGATGACCAGGATGCGTAAATCGACGGGGCGGTTGTCCAGGCCAATTTTGGGCAGCCACGCTTCGATGTGCAGGCCCTCGCACGCGAGGGTTTCGTAGATGGCCGCGAGGGCGCGCACATCGCGGTAAAAGAGGAGGCGCTTCGAATTGTACAATTTGGAACCGGAGCGCTCCACCGTCGTGAGGGCGTGGACTCCGCGCGCATCGGCGTGAAGCGCGACGACGCCGCTGGCGCTGGAGCCATGCGCCAGTTTGACGAAGACGCGCGGCATGCCTTGCTCGCGCATCCTGACGAGCAGCGCCTCGAACGTGTCCGGCGCGGGAAAAGCCGGCGGCACCGGAACCGCGTGGGACATCAAGTGGCGATGGCAATGCCGCTTGTCGAACATGCAGGCAATGTCGGACGGATGGCCCATGGTGCGCCCCGCGGGAAGCAGGGGCGCGATGTCCTGCAGAACACGGCACAGGCCGAGGTACCACGCTCGGACGTGCCGCAATCGTCCGCGCTCGAAGGCGAGAGGTTCGTCGTGGGTGCCGCCGCCGGCGCGCACCAATGCGGCAAACGATTCGAAGCTCGAACCGGGCGACTCGATGCGAACCAAGGTGCCCGAGCGCACGTGGGCCGCGAGTGCGCCGGGGCCGTGCTCGCTTAGTTCACGGTATGAAACGACGGTGGGCTGCGGCCATCCGCGGCGCTGCACGGCAGATTGAAAGCGCTCGATGCGCTCGTCCCCTGGGCTGCCGATGACGACGCATTCACTCCGAGACGGCGCAGTACCGATAGTCATCGTCCTCGGTGCCGTGCTTCCCGTCGTGAAGATCGACCAACACCGGCCGGAGGGCGGCGAGCTTGGCCTGCACATCGGGCGAAATGTAGTGGTGATGCAAATCGAGCCGCTCGAGCCGGCTTATGCCGGCGCTGGCAAGGAGCGCCTTCGCGCCTTCGTCTCCCAGCGCCCCCAACGACAAGTCGACCACCCGCAGCCGCGAGAGAATGGGCGCGGCGGCCACGGCTGCGGCCACCGAATCGGCCATTTGGGCATTGCGCAGCCCGAGATAGCGCAATTTGGGAAAGCGCGAACCCTCGAGAATGGGTTCGAGATCCGCTGCTTTGGCGTTGCCCCCGTAATTGTCCGTGCCGAGCCACAGCTCGAGGTGATCGAGTTCCGGAAGGTCAGCCGTGCCGGCGGCAAGCACGACCTCGCGCGGGAGGCCGCCGGCCTCGACGACCAGGTGCGTGAGGCTTCGATGGGCCAGTGACGAAAAGCGCAAACCGCCTCCACCGCGCACGCGCAGTTCGCGAAGGTGCGGATAGGCGATGAGGAGCGGAGCGACATCGCTCTGCTGGATCCAGGAGATCTCCTGTTCGTCGAAGGTAATCTCGCCGACGAAGACGGCCGCCAGCTTGGGCAGGCGCGGTGCCGCGGCGACCAGTGCGGCGATCACATCCGACGAGTCTTCGGAGCTGTCGAAATCCCATGGACCGATGATCAGCGCCTCGATATGCACCGACCCCGGCGTATCGAGCAGTGCTTCGAGCAGGTGGGTCACTTTCTTTCCCTCCTGCTGCTCGTCATAGTCGACGGCGATGCGCAGAGCATTGGCAGCATCGATCGGCTCCCCGGGCTGAAAAGGGACGACCGTTTTCCCGTAGAAGTCGGTGACGTGCTCGCGGATGGCCATGATTGGCGAGGCTATCACGAATTCCCCCGCGGGGAGGCTGCGCGCTTATCCAAATAAAAAAAGAGCAAGTCGGAGGGTGCCGACTTGCTCTTCAGGGAAAGTTCACCATCGCGGGGTGACGCGATGGTGGTGAGTTACGGATGGGTCTCCGGCCCGGGTGGGGCCGGAGACCATTCGGCCATGATTACTTCACGCTGAAGCTGGCCACATCCTTCAACGAGGTCGACGCCACCGAGATCAGGTCGACGACGGCATTGGCTTGGGCGCTGGTCGCCCCCGCCGCCGTCAGCTTGGCGATGCCGGAGGCCTTCAAGTTGGCCGACGCATTCGCATAGGCCTTCACCACCAGGCCGAGTGCCGCATCCAGATCCGCCGCCGCTTTGGCGCTCCCGTCGATATTCAGTTTCGCTACCGCCGAGAGTGCCGCCTTGAGGTCGACGTCCAATTTGGCATTGGCCGCCACCGATGCATCGACCACCGCGCTCAGAGCGAGGTTGAGGCCTCCGACCGCGTTCACCAGCAAGGCGATGACTCCTTTGACGTCGGCATTCACGCTGCCGGTCAACGAGCCGGTGATGGCTGCGGCGAAGTCGAGGTGTGCCTTGACGATCGCGTCCAGGCTCGCCGCCGCCGAGATGGAGGTCACGAGGTTCGTCGATGCCTTCAGCACCAGACTCAATGTTGCATCGAAGTGCACATCGCCTGGGCTGCCGCATCCGCACGAGTGGACGATATCGCTCAGCAACTTCGCCGACAGGCTTGCCTCGAGTGCGGCAGCTGCCTTGACGGTCGTGAAGAGCGCACCTTTGACGTCGACGGCCCCACTGAGCGCCGCTTTGAGCGATGCGTCCAGTGTCGCGCGGAAGGCGAGGTTCGCCGCCGCGTGAACGCGTGCCCGCAGTTCGGCCGACAGATCCGCCGAAGCATCCAGGGCCGCATCCAGGCTCGCCACCAGCGTCAACGAGAGGTTGATCGCCGCGTTGATCGTGCCGCCGATGCCGATGGATCCGCCACCGCCACCGCCGCCACCACCACCACCGCCGCCGCACCCGCAACCATTCGCATCCATGGTTCGGTTGACGGCCTGGGTTGCCGCGTGCGTCAGCGCTTCGAGGCCATTCCAGTCGATGTTGATGCCGTTTTGCCTTAGCGAGATCAGCTCCGTGCGATGGGCGACGAAGGCCGACTTGGCTACGGCGTGAATGATGGCGTGAAGGTCGGCCCCGGCGGCCACCGCCACGGCGACGGCCGCGGAGATGTCAGCGTCCAGCATGGCCCGTACATAGGCGGCTGCGTGGGCGCTCAGTTCCGCAGAACCCTTCAGGGTGGCGGCGATATCGATCAATGCCTTCGCGTGAATCGACGATTGCGTCGAGATGGGTGCGGCGACGAAGATCTTGCCGGCTGCCTTCAGTGTCCCCTCCAAGATGGAGGAGCCGATGACTTTGCCCGATGCGTCGAGTGCGTCGACGATGAGCCAGTTGCTGTTGAATGGGACCTTCATGGAGAAGGAGCCATCACCCTTCATGACACCTTCGACCAACGAGGTCAGTGCGCCGGTCGCAGCATCGATGGACGAAATTCGTACCGACTTCGTCTGCTCGACGGTCTTCGCGCCTGCGAGACCCCATTCCGTGCTTCCGTTACCAAAATTGGTCACGTGTCCATTCACGAGGGCAAGAGTCGAATCCTCAGTTTGGGTATTCTCGTCCCCGCCCATCCGACTGTCGTCTGATCCAGATCCTGCTGAGCAGCCGGCCGCCACCATCGTGCCGATAACCAGTGCCACCAGGCTCCACTTCGAAGAAACCTTCTTCATGAGTTCGCTCCATTAAAACAACTGGGCGTTTTGTTTTCGTATCAGAGGGTTAGTAATGTGAGAAGTCAGTCACGTAACAGCGCAAGAATGCCACGCCGTCTACGAGAACGACTCAGTAGTTCCACGAATACGGATACGCACGCCGCCTCCTCACTGCAGTGCCGAGGTGCATTGCAGTCACTTCATGCGTTTTATGATGTCGTGACTCGAGCGATAATCGCTCGCGCTGTGGGTTCGTGTATTTTCTTCCGTGCCAGGAAAACGCCCTTCCCTGGCGAGCTGCGCGTAAGATGGTTGCGGGTCAAGGTATTCGAAAGTGACTTTTAGGATGCCAGGGGCGACAGTGAGGATGCTTATTTCTGTAAATAGGAATCTGGACTTCGTGGGGCTCCGTCGTTAGAAATCTGGCGTCCCAGCCATCCTCGGGACCTCCTCCTTATTAAAGAGGAAGGGGGCCCGGTTGCACGGCGGCGCTGGATTGTTGCAGCTGCATCGACGCGCGCCGCGCGGGAATGACGCGTCTGAAGCGCAATTGTCACGATGCTGCTGCGGCGCGTCGCCTCATCGGTTGCGCGGGAAGCGATCGTTCTCGGTTTCGCCTTGACGGAATGTCACCAGTGGCATCCCCTGGCGCTCCGTGCATTCCGCACGAGGAGTTTCGCAGCGTCGCCTACTGCCTACTCGAAGGAGACAGAGATCGCCGTGAACGCCAAAACCTTTCGCTATTGGACCCACATCGTATTGACGCTCGGCTTGCTTCTGTTCAGCGGCGAAGCCATGGCCAATACCATCACACAGAATTCCTCGTGGACGATCGACCGTCCCAATACGTCGACCAAGTACCAGGTCGTTGCGTATGGCGATTCGATTTACGCGGGGTACCAGGGAAGCTTGTCCGACGTCTCCAAGCGCGCGGCCACTTGGGTGCAGGGGGAGTACCTCTCCAATGCCTGGGGGACCGACATCGAAGTGATTCGCCGCACCAAGTCGGGCGCAAGGGCCGACGCTATCTACAACGACAAGATCGTCGGTGAGAAGTCGTACATGCAGTCGTCGTCGGCCAAGGTGGTGGCCTTCGAGATGTGCGGCAACGACTTCCTGCAGGCGCGCAGCAACTTCGTCGGGCAGTCCGGGGCCTGTGACTTCGGTGTGCTCGACACTGCGCTTTCCCAGTGCACGAAGTACCAAGAGCTGGGGATGCAGGCCATCAATCAGTATGCGACGGCGGCCAAGGTCAAGATGATCATGAACCTCTACTACCCGGGCTATGATGCCGACAATTCGCAGTCGTCGTGCACCGTGAACGGGGCGACCATCAACAAGCGCGATCGCTTCTTGCCGTACTTCGCGCGCAGCAACTTCCGCGCGTGTGACTTTGCCCGCAAGAACGGCTTCAAGTGTGTCGATTCGTTCGCCGAGTTCATGGGGGCCGATTACGACTCGAACAACGACGGACAGATCGACTCGGAAGCCCTGCGCTGGTCGGCCACGGAGACGGAGGATCAATACGTGGCCCGCATCTCGTCGACCCTGAAGCCGACGCTGCGCGATGCGAACGGCCACCTTGCCGATCCGAGCACCAGCTACGACTATCTGCTGTCGGACAATACGCACCCGACGTTCTCAGGATCGACGATTTACGTCGGCTTCTTCGGCGGTACGGGCACCGGCTCGGGCGCACCGGAGTACTCGGGCAGCCAGATCGTCAATGGTAAGAATCCGATCTACAACAAATATGGTCACGAGCGCGCCGGCTGGGCGCATTCGTTGTTGAACCCTGCAAGCCCGTAATTCGTCCCCGAACAAGGCGCGCCGGCGCTCGGTCGATCGCGATGGTGTGATCGAAACCGAGCTGCCGCGCGCGCCGGCGTCGCGCTGGCCTTGGCTTTTGGCCGTGTGTGCGTTGGCAGGGCTCGTGGCCGCGCTGGCATGGCGCTCGCGCGGTGCCGAGACGCCGCCGCCATCGGAGGTGGCCGCGTCGCCGAGCTCGGAGGCCGTGGCTCGATGGCGAGCGAATCATCCTGGGGAGCCCATGGCCGTGCAGCCTGAATCGACGGAAGAAGAGCGCGTGCAGGAAGATGCCGGGGCGCCGCGTGAGGGCCTTGCAGCCTTTCCGCCGCCCGGGACGAAGCGCATCAAGGTCGGGTTGGTGGTGCCGGAGGATTTCCAGCTTCCAAGCGGGTACATGCGGCATTACCAAACGACGGACAAAGGCGAAATGCTTCGCGCGATTCTGATGTTTCATCCCGATTACAAACCGGCCGATCCGCACGGGAATCCCATTCCGATTCCGGAGGATCGCATCGTGCCGCCGGAGCTGGCGCCTCCGGGGATGCCCATGGAGCGGCTCGAAGTGCCGGAGGATGCGTACGCGGACGCTGGTCCGCGATGAAGATCGCTGCCGGGGCGGTGCTGTCGGCGGTGTTGCTGGCGCTGTATGCGCAGGTGACGGGCGCATGGTTCGTGTTGGGCTTCGTGGCGCTCGTGCCCTGGTTGCTCGCGCTGAACCGGGTGCGGTCGCTCGGGCAGGCCCTCGGGGCGGGTTTGGCCATGAGCGTGGCGGTGTCCATGGCCGTGTTCCCGTGGCTGCCCGAGACCCTCGAGCGGTATGCGGGGGCATCGTCGTCGGTGTGGCCGTGGCTCGCGTTGCTGGTGGCCGCGCCGTTTCTGCAGCCGCAGTTTCTGACGTACGCGCTGGTGCGGCATCTGTTGGGTGCGGCGCGCGCGCGGGCCGTGCTCGCGGCGGCGGCGGCGTACGTGGCGACCGAGCTGTTGGCGAGCAAGTTGCTCTTCGACACCCTGGGCTTGGGGCTCTATCCGTCGCGGTATTTGCGGCAGGGCGCCGATCTGGTCGGGGTGCACGGGCTGACGTGGATGCTGCTCCTCGTGAACGAGGCGGTGGCCCAGGCCATTTCGCGAAAGCCCGAGGCGCGCCGGTATGCACTTGCCGCGCTTGGTCTCGTGGGCTTGGACATGGGATACGGATGGATGCGCTGTGCGCAGTCGAGGGACGAGGGCCCCGCGACCGTGGTTGGCGTGGTGCAGGCCAATATTACCAATTACGACAAGCTGCGGGCCGATCGCGGGGCGTTCGAGGCAGTGCGGTACATCCTCGACGAGCATGTTGCGCTGTCCGACGATCTCCGTCGAAACGGGAATCCGGATCTGATCGTATGGCCAGAGACCGTGTACCCGACGACGTTCGGCTCGCCCAAGTCGGAGGCTGGGGCGGCCTTCGATACGGAGATTCTCTCGTTTGCCGCGGGGCGGGGCACGCCCGTCGTCTTTGGGGCGTACGATGCTTCCGCGGGCCACGAATACAATGCGGCCTTCTTCGTCGAGGCCGCGGCGCAAAAGCCGGCGGTCCGCGCCTATCGCAAAAGCTTGCTCTTTCCATTCACGGAGCGGGTGCCCGCGCTGCTCGACTCGGAGTGGCTTCGCGCGCGCCTGCCATGGGTGGGGCATTGGGATACGGGGCCCGGGCCGGAGGTCGTCGGCATCACCTTGCGCGATGGCCGGCGGCTGTCGGCGCTTCCGCTCATTTGTTACGACGCGCTCTCCACGTCGTTCGTGGCCCAGGCGGCGCGGCGCGGTGCAGATCTCATCGTTACCTTGTCGAACGACTCGTGGTTCCCGGACGAGCGTGCGCCGCGTCTGCACTTGGTGTCGGCCGCATTCCGCAGCATCGAAACGCGGTTGCCGCAGGTTCGTTCGACCAACTCGGGCATTTCCGCGGTGATCTCGCCTGCGGGCGATTGGCTGGCCACCGCGGGTTGGAACGAGCGCCGCATCGTGACCGCCAGCGTCGCCACGGGCACGCGTGCGTTCGCCCCGGCGGTCCTGCTCGCACCATGGCTCGGCCCCCTTCTCGCGTCGTGGGCCTTGATCGAGGTGCTGCTGGCTCAATTGAGCAAACGGAATGCGACCAACGCGGGGACCAAAACGAAGTAGGCGAATTGGCAGATTCCTTCGCCGAGCTTGCGCAGGAGGCCCGCGTGCGCGGCGAGCGGCCACGTCGCCGCGAACACCAGCGGCTCGACCACCAGGCGCACCACGACGGCGTACAATACGAGGTAGCTCGCCGACGCAGCCCAATAGGTGACGAACGATTGCAGGTACGGCGCGAGGCCTTGAAGGTAATACTGGCCGAAGGCTCCCCCGAACATGATGTACTGATCCAGCCGAAAAAGGAGCACCGCGAGGACCAGCGGATAGAGTCCCCACTTCACCAGGGCCACGGCGCGACGGCGCCACGTGTGCTTCCACTTGGCATCCGCGTAGGCGATCGCGGGGGACTTCAAGGCCGTGCGCGCGGCCCCGACATACTGCGCGAGCATGGAAAGCAGAGGCCCCGGTTCGCTCGCGAGGAGTCGATACCGAAAAAGATGCCCCGACTGCATATCGACCTCGAACCCTGGCCGCGGAAGAGGGATTACGAGCGGTCGAATGGCCTTCACCGATGCGATCGGTATCTCCAGACGGCTCCGACGCAATGATAGGATGATATGCGTATCATTCGTTTCGAGCGTCCCGGCCAAGATGCGTCTCACCCATGAGACGACGACCCAGGGCACGCCCGAAAAGAAGAAGAGCCCCATCGCCACGGCGCGCGGCGGCGCCGTTTGCGTGCCCTCGAGGACATCGGTCACGATGTGCTGGACCAAATAGAGCGCGTTCGCGATGGCCACCACCTGCAGGGCCACCAAGCCCACGCGCACCGCGCGCGGCACGGCGCTTATTTCGAATTTCACGCTAGTAACCTCGATGCGGGGGAATTGTCCGGTTCACACTGCCTGAGCGAACCGCCAAGACGCCAAGGACCCCGAGATGGATCGATGTACTCTTGGCGCCTTGGCGGTTCGACGAGATCGTTCGCCTGGTCGGAAACGCCAACCAGTTAGAACTCTCGCTTCTTGGTCGGAAAGGCATGCGGGCGAAGGGAAAATAAACCATAGTGCATCCCGGCCAGAGCCAAGTCGCACCGCCTCGAAGTGACAACGTTGTCTTTCGGGAGATCGCTGGTGTTTCTGCCAGGGTTCTGTCCGACAATCGCCTTGTTCCAGGAGGGATGACCATGACGTTGTGCCGTTCACACGTGCCTCGGACTGCAAAACGATATGCGCGTTTCGTTCGATTCGTCCTGCCTATCGGGACGCTTTTTGGCGCAATGGGCTGTTCCGACAGTGCGCCCGTTTCTACATCGGGCGACGTGCAACCTTCTATTGCTTCGACGATACAGGCTGCACCGCTGACCACCCCGTGGACATCGGATGTTTCGGCCGACAATGCCCTGCCCGAGTATCCAAGGCCCCAGTTGGTTCGCAGCAATTGGCAGAACCTCAACGGGCAATGGCAATTCGCGCGCGGGGTGGCAGGGGAGGCTCCGCCCGTCGGACGCGATTTGGCAGAACGCGTCCTGGTGCCCTATCCCATCGAATCCGCCCTTTCGGGAATCCAGCGGCACGAAGAGCGAATGTGGTATCGCCGCACGTTCAGCATTCCGTCGAATTGGGGCGGTCAACGTATCCAATTGAACTTCGACGCCGTCGATTGGCAGGCCACCGTGTACGTGAACGGCGTGCGCATGGGCGTGCACGAGGGCGGCTACGATGCCTTTTCCTTCGATGTGACCGACCAACTACGCGCGGGCTCCAACGAGATCATCGTCGGGGTGTACGATCCCACCGATGGGGGCGGGCAGCCCATTGGCAAGCAGCGTTTGTCGCCGAGTGGAATCTGGTACACGGCCGCATCGGGCATTTGGCAGACGGTGTGGCTCGAACCCACGGCGGCGGCGCACATCACCCGGCTCGAGGCCACGCCGGACGTGGCGCAGCAGCGGTTGAAGCTCACCGTGCGCGGCACCGGGGTTTTCGGGCAGACGGTGCAGGCCGTGGTGACCGACGGTGGCGCCGAGGTCTCTCGGGCGAGCGGCGCCGTGGATTCCGAGATTTCCCTGCCGGTGCCCAATCCCAAACTTTGGTCGCCGGACCACCCGTTTCTCTATGATCTGACCGTGTCCCTCGTGTCGGGCAACGGCACCGTCGACCGAGTTACCAGCTATTTCGGCATGCGATCCATCGCCCTCGCCACGGTCGATGGGTTGCTCCATCCGGTGCTCAATGGCCAGTTCGTCTTTCAGATCGGGACCCTGGACCAGGGTTACTGGCCCGACGGCATCTACACCGCGCCGACGGACGCGGCGTTGAAGTTCGATATTCAGCAGCACAAGGATTTCGGCTTCAATACGATTCGCAAGCACATCAAGGTGGAGCGGCCGCGCTGGTTCTATTGGGCCGACAAGTTGGGCATCTTGGTATGGCAGGACATGCCCGCGATGAACACCGTGGCGCCGTCGGCTGCGGCCAAGGCGCAATTCGAGCGGGAGCTTCGCGAGATGATCGACGAGCACCGCAACGCGCCGTCGGTGACCACCTGGGTGGTGCAGAACGAGGGTTGGGGCCAATACGATCAAGCGCGCCTCGCCAATCTGGTCAAACAATGGGACCCGAGCCGGCTCGTGGACAATATGAGCGGCATCAATTGCTGCGGCGCCGTCGATGGCGGCAATGGCGACTTCGCCGATTGGCACACCTACGTGGGGCCCAGTTCGCCGCGTCCCTCGTCGACCCGCGCGGCCGTTCTCGGCGAGTACGGAGGCCTGGGGCTGCGCGTGGAAGGCCACGAGTGGAGCCCGGGAAATGGCTTTAGCTACGAGATGCAACCCAACGCGGCCACGCTGAACGATCGCTACATCGGTTTGATTCAGATGAACGCGTCGTTGATGAAGTTCACGGGGCTGAGCGCGGCGATTTACACGGAAATTACCGACGTCGAAAACGAGATCAATGGCCTCGTGACCTACGACCGGCGCGTGGTCAAAGTGGATACGGCACGCATCCGTGCCGCGCACGAGGGCTTGATTCGCGCGTCCCTCGACCGAAATGACGGTGGGGGGCCGGGCGGCATCCGTTCGGGGCAGCCGCGCTCGTTGCAGGTGACCACCGCCGGCCTCACGAACCGCTACCTGCGTCATCGCGATGGCCTGGTGTACACCGACGTCGTGAGCGACGCCGACGGCGATTTGCTCAAGCGCGATGCTTCGTTCAAGGTGGTGCGCGGTCTCGCACGCGACGCGTGTTATTCCTTCGAGTCGCGCAATTTTGCCGGTCATTACCTACGCCACCGCGGCGCGCGCCTCTACAAAGACGCGCGCGACGGGACGGCTGGGTTCGATGCCGATGCGACGTTCTGCGCAAAGGCGGGGCTCTCCGGGTCGGGCGTGTCGCTCGAGTCGTACAACGAGCCGGGCAAGCATCTGCGCCACTTCAATGCGGAGGTGTACATCGCCAGCAACGGCGGATCCAATGCGTGGGATACGGCGGCCAACTACGCGGCCGACGCGAGTTGGAACCTGGTCGACCCTTGGTGGCGAAGCTCGGCCGACCTGCCACTGGGCGCGAACGAGTCCTTTCGCGTGATGACCACGGGCTTCACCAATCGGTACATTCGGCACCGCGACGGCCTGGGATTCACCGAGGTGGTCGATGGCAACAGTTCGACCACGTTGAAGCAGGATGCCACCTTCAAGGTCGTGCGCGGTTTGGCGAACCCCACGTGCTATTCGCTCGAGTCACGCAATTATCCCGGGCAGTACCTGCGCCACAAGAACTACCGCATCAACAAAGAGGCCCGCGACGGAAGTGCACTCTTCGACGCCGACGCCACCTTTTGCGCCCAAGCCGACGTCGGCGGCCCCGGTGTCGCCCTGGAGTCGTACAATATGAAGGAGCACTACATCCGCCACATCAATTCCGAGCTTTGGATGGCCCGCCCCGGCGGGACCAACTCGTGGGACAACCCCGACTTGTTCGCCGTGGACATCTATTGGAACGTCTCTGCGCCATGGGCGCCCTGATCTGAGAATTTACATGAAGGCGGGAAGACGGGAAGGCGGAACCTTCGTGTAGCAGCAGTGAGTAAAGTTTTTTTGGTATTCAATGCGCGCACTTCGCGAACTGAAAACCCAAAAAAAAGCGCTCCGCGCCGCCCGCGAAGGTTCCCTTCCCGCCACCTTCCCGCCTTCATGTCCAATCCTCTCCTCTTCTAGCGTAATATCTTCTTCAAAATGCGAAACGCCTCCTCGAGTTTCTCTGGAGGGCTGTTGCCGTATCCAAAGCTGAGTCCAGGGCGGATCGATTGGACGGAGAACTTCGCGAGGCCCGAAATTCTCAAGCCGGCATCGAGGGCGCGTGCGCAGAGGGCGTGCTCATCCCAGGTGTCGTGAAGTTCTGCGGTGAGGTGGAGGCCCGCGTCGATGGCGATCAGCTTTCCCAAGGTGCGGCCGGGGCCGGCGAACCAGTCGACGATGAATTGATGGCGCACGCGGTAGAGTTTGCGCGTGCGGCGCAGGTGGCGGTCCATGCTGCCGTCGTCGAGGAAGCGCGCCAAGGTGCGTTGCAGAATCGCGGGGGAATGGCAATCGAGGAGTTGCCGCGCGCTGGACAAGGCGGAGGCGATTTCGTGGGGCGCAATGACGAAGCCGGTGCGGAGCGAGGGCGAGAGCGATTTCGAAAACGAGCCGATGTAGATGACACGCGCGCCGGTGTCGAGGCGCTGCATGGGTTCCAGCGGGCGGTCGCTGAAGCGGAATTCGCTGTCATAGTCGTCCTCGAGGATGAAAGCGCCGGTGGCCTGCGCCCAATCGAGCAGGAGGCGCCGCCGCACCAAGGACAAGACCGACCCGAGTGGAAACTGGTGCGACGGTGTCACGTACACGAGCTTCGCGCGCGGAGGAAGCGACTCCACGATGAGGCCATGTTGGTCGGCCTGCACGGGAACGACCTTCACCCCGCGCAACTCGGCCAATTGTCGAAAGGGCGGATAACCCGGATCCTCGACGGCGACGGTGTCTCCCGGTCGTGCGAGCGCACTCAGGACGAGGTCGAACGCCTGCTGGGCGCCCGCCGTGACGACGACCTCCTCCGGGGCGGCGCGAACGCCGCGTGACCGATGAATCCACGTGGCGATGGCCTTGCGAAGCGAAGGCTCGCCCGCTGCGTCGCCATACCCCGTGCCTCCGTCCGCGCGGAGCTCGCGCATGGCCCGCCATGTTTGCGTGCGAAATTCGCTGTACGGGAACGACGCCGCATTGGGAACCCCGAGCTCCAGCTGCATGGCCATCGGCTCGTTCGACGGTGCATTCGGCACGGCTGCACCTCGATCGCGGGACGACGACGGGGCGGCATGACGCAAGGTGCCCCGGCGCGCCGGCAGGGTCACACGCGTCCCCGCGGCGCTCGCGCCCTCGAGAAAACCCTCCGCGACGAGGTATCCGTACGCCGTGGTGACCGTGAAGCGCGAAATCGCCAATTGCTTGGCCAGCTCGCGCGAGGGCGGCAACCGGTCCCCCGGGCGAATGCGACCTTCCGCGATGGCCTGGCGAATTTGCTCGTAAAGGGCCCTGGCCAGGCCCCTCCGATGGTCGTCCGCGTTCAGGTAGATGTCCACTTGGTCTGGTCAAAATAACGTATTTTTGGTCATCGACCAAGTCCAAGAGGACCCTTAAAACAAGGGCTGCAACATCGAACTGGAGCGCAAGACCATGACCACGAAGACCCTCGCCCGTCGCGATGCGAAGCCCCTGAACACCTCGGAATTGGACTGGGTGCCCATCGTTCCCGGCCTCTCGTTCAAACCCATTACGTACTTTCCCGACAATGCCGGCTGGCAGCTTCTCTTGCGGCTGGAGCCGGGCACGGTGGTTCCGCCGCACCGTCACACCGGCGAGGTGCACGCGTTCAATGTGCAAGGTTCGCGTTACCTCATCAACACGAAGGAAATCATTGGCCCAGGCACCTACGTGTACGAGCCGCCGGGCAACTGCGACACCTGGAGGCAGCATGGCGACGAAGCGTGCGTCGTGCATATCGAGGTGAACGGATCCATCGAATACCTCGACGAGAAGGGGACCGTGACCCGAGTGTCCGATGCGCGCGAAAGCCAGAAGATGTACCTCGAATGGTGCGAGAAACATGGACAGCCGGCGCGTGTTGCAACCTACATCTAAGGCCCAACTGCCCGTGTTCTATGCACGGTTGGCGCTTGGTCTGGCGTTTCTCTCGCCGGTGGCGAGTCGATTGGGGCTTCTGGGCAATGGCTCGAACTTCACCAAGTTCATGGCGTACACCGCGGAGGTGAACGCGTTCATGCCGGCCTTCACGATCCCTTTCCTCGCGGTGGCCGCCACGATCTGCGAGGCATCGTTCGGTATTGCGCTCATCGTGGGATTTCGTCTGCGCTGGGTGGCCTTCGGGGCGGCCGCGTTGCTGGCGGTGTTCGGCACGGCGATGGCCATCTCGTTCGGCGTCAAATCGCCGCTCGACTACTCCGTCTTTTCCGCATCGGCGGCCGCCCTTCTGCTCGCACAAAGGCAGCCCCGGTCGAGTTAGGATGGGGCATGAACCCCATCTTGATCGATTTGCCGGAGGCCATCAAAACGGCGCGCCTGTACATTCGCCGACCCTTGCCGGGGGACGGATTGGTGGTGAATGCCAGCATTCTCGAAACGTGGGAATCGCTCCACGAGACGATGCCTTGGGCGCGGGAGCGGCCGACGGTCGATGAGTCGGAGGCCATCGCGCGGAAGCACCATGCGGCGTTCTTGGCTCGGACCGATCTGCCGATGTACGTCTTTTTGGCGGATCGGCGCACGCACGTGGCCTGCACCGGCCTTCACCGCATGGATTGGGACGTGCCGCGGTTCGAGATTGGCTATTGGGTGCGCCGCTCGTTCGAAGGGCAGGGGTACGTCACCGAGACCGTGCGCGCGCTCACCGATTTCGCCATGACGACGCTTGCGGCGGTGCGGGTGGAGATTCGCTGCAGCCACCGCAATGCGCGGAGCCAGCAGGTGGCCGAGCGCTGCGGTTTCACCTTGGAAGGACGTTTGCGCCACGATGCCCGCGAGCCCAATGGCGAGCTGCGCGACACGTTGATTTACGCCAAGATCGCGGAGGCGAGCCGCTCCGGCGCCTCCACGTGAGCGAGATGACCCTGGCCCTCCAGCCGGAGCAGGCGGGCGCCGGGGATCTGCTTGGCGAGGGCTACCATGGATAGGCGAAGCGTGAAGCTCGGGTAGGGGGTGCTTCGGCACACCACCTGTGCCTAGAATTCGTGAACGACCATTTTGCGCGATCCTCTGGCCGGCTTGAGCGCGTTCGTCCGCAGTGTCGAGGCGGGGAGCTGCAGTGCGGCTGCGCGCACCCTCGGGGCGACGCCCTCTACGAGCGCGGCTCGCGCATCATGCTGGAAGCGTGCGACGTGCGCAAAGAGCTCTCCGCGGCCACGGGGATTCGCGGCCCGCTTCGCATCACGGCGCCCGTGGACCTCGGGCAGCCGTGGCTGGCCCCGCGCATCGTGGAATTTTTGGACGCCGGCCTTCGCCTCGGTCCGTTGCGCGATCCTCGCTTGGTTCGTCGGAAGCTCGGGCCCACGGGCACCGTGGTCTGCGCCTCGCCCGCGTACCTGCGCAAACGGGGCACGCCACGGCGCCTGGACGACTTTGCGGACCATGCGACGCTCGCGTACGTGCGCGATGGCAAGCCCACCCCGTGGCGGTTCGTCGATCGCGACATCGACGTCGAACCGCGTCCCTTTGGCTCGGATGACAACGCCGCGCTGCGGACCGCCGCCGTGGCCGGACTGGGCATCGCCCGCCTCCCCACGTACGTCGCCGCGCCCGAGATCGAACGCGGCCGCCTACGTACGCTGTTCCCCGATCTCGTGATGCACGGACCTACGGCGTACATCGTCTACCCCGAGCAGCGCTATCCGCTCGCGCGGCTTCGCGCATTCATCGACTTCATCGCGGCGGCCTTCATCGCGATGCCGCCGTAACCCCGACCCTACACCGTGGTGTCGAGCCGCGCGAGCAACGCCGGCAGCTCGGCCAGCGAGTCGAGGTGATGAAACCGCGGACGCTTGCGGACCGCCGCCTCGTCCTCCACCCGCTCCGCAGCCCACGTCGTGTGGTAGGGCACGTGCACGCCGACCGCCCCGATGTCGAGCGCCGGCACCACATCGGACTTGAGCGAGTTGCCCACCATCAAGAACTTCTCCGGCGCGACGCCCAGCCGGGTGAGGATGCGCTCGTACGTGGCGGGCCGCTTTTCCGAGACGATTTCTACGGCGGAGAACCGATCGCCCAGGCCCGAGCGAGCGAGCTTCGACTCCTGATCCAAGAGATCCCCTTTGGTGATGAGCATGACCTTGTGCGTCTCGCTCACCTTGGCCACGGCGTCGGCCGCGCCGGGCAACAGCTCCACGGGGTGCTGCAGCATCGCCCGGCCCGCGTCGATGATCTCCTGGATTTGCCGTGCGCCGACCCTCTCTTCGGAGAGCTCGATGGCCGTCTCGATCATCGACAGCATGAACGCTTTGATGCCGTAACCGAACAGCTTCGAATTCTTGATCTCGGTGGCCACGAGCCGCTCCTCGAGTCCCTCGGAGGAGACGAACGGCTTCATCAACGCGAGGAATTTCTCCTGCGTGACCGTGAAGATGGATTCGTTATGCCACAGCGTATCGTCCGCATCGAAAGCGACCAGCTCGATCATGCCGTGCACCATAGAGCCGTGCGCGCATCATTTCGAGACAGGATGGACCGAAGACGACGGATTGTCTTCGAAAGGCCCCGTTTCGCGAAGCGCACGCTGCAGCGTGATGTCGACGGCACCATCGAGGATGCGCATCGCACTTCGAAGTTCGCTCGGGCTGGCATGCAGGCGCGCCGCAAGAAAGCGCCGCGTGCCCGCTACCAGCGCCTCGCGCGCGCGGGCCAGCCTGCGCGCCGCCGTCACCCGGTGAATTCGGTAAATGGCGCCAATCTCGTCAATCGATAGGCCATCGATGTAGTGGTGCCGCAGCACGTTGCGCTCGGAGCTTTCCAGCGCGCGCATGGCGGCGGCGAAGGCCTGGGCAAACTCGGACGAAAAGCGCCGCCGCAAATGCGACAGCTCGGGATCTCCACTCGAGGCCGGGGTGAGCGCGAGCTGGTCTTCGTCCAATGCGACTTCGCGTTTGGTGGCGCGAATGGCACTTAAGATCTGCCGCGAAAGCGCGACGCGGAACCACCCGCGCAGACTTCCGCGCCCCGAATATTCGGCAATCCGCGGCGGCGCTCCGCCCTCCGACACGAAGAGCTTCGCGCCGAGCACTTGGCGGGTGTCGTCGCCCAACACGCGCGCACCCGGGAAGCGGGCCAAGGTGCCCTCGGCGACGTCGCGCATGGCGGCGTCGAAGACACCGATGGCGCCAGTACTTCCCGATGCGCACGCGCAGGCCAAATACAGATCCGCGCCATGAACGGCGGATAGCGCTTCTTCGAGCGAGCCACCATCGGGAAGCCGCGCGGCGACGTAGTGCGCGAACGCCTCCGGCTCCACGCGCACCGAGGGCCAGGCGGCCACGCCTGCCGCGAACATGCCGTCGAACTGGCGCTCGACGGCGTCCCACCCGCTCGTCGCGGTGAGACCGCGCGATTGCAAGCAGACGGCAAAAACACCCATTGGCCGCAGGATAGCACGACCCGTGAGCGCGGAGCGCTTCGTCGTCGTATGGCGATCGTCCCTTGTTTGGATATCCGGAAATCGCTTGTACCCGCCAGCGCGAAAGTGACCGTTCGCGCATTTCTCCGCCGCCACAGGTTGCGCGATGACGAAGGCGCTCACAGAAACGCCTCAGACCTGTGGCACATTTGTGGTGACGTGTCCGGGATGACGCGGCGCATTCGCGCGGTTTTTTTGTCCCCGCGCGACGGCGTCTTCGACGTGCATCGATGGCCTCCGTCTTGCTCACGCCAGGCGCGCGGGCGCGGTTCAGAAGCAAAGCCCCGAGGAGGTGCTTCACGTGGCCATCATGGTTCAATCCCCCTACTCGCATGCCCATCGTGCGAACGAAGACGCGACTGCGGAAGTGCGCATTCAGATCGCCGTGCTGCGCACCCTGCTCGACGAAGTGGAACAGCTCGTCCCTCCGTCGGGTATGCAGGGTTCGCAACGGGCGGCCAGCCGTCAATTGGCCGAGGAACTCGCGCGGCTTGGATGCCGCATGATCGAGCTGGCCACGGAGATGGCGACGGCCGAAAAGCCCGCCCATTGACAGCCGAGGCGCGTTCGACCATAACCGGTAAGATGCGACTTACTGGTTATGTGTCGATCGCAGCGCTTTTCCTGCTTGCCTGCACCAAATCGCCGAGCCCCGTCGCAACGACGAGCGCAGATCCGCCCACCCCGGTCGTTGCGCCGGCGCCGCCCGTCAGCAAGGTCCACATCGGCGTGGTGGATGCGCCGTTCAACCTCGGGCTTCGCCCGCCCAAGCCGGGGCACGAGCCGGGGGTGCGCAAGCTGGCGGGGGCCCTTCGCGCCACCGACCTGGTGGCGCGGCTCGGTGCAACGGATCGGGGGGCGGTGGCGCCGCCAGCGTACGCATTCGAGAAGGATCCCGAGACGCGCATTTACAATGCGCCCGCGATTCGTGCCTATTCGGAAAAGCTCGCCCAGGGCGTGGAAGAGGTGACCAAGCGCGGGGAGTTCGCGCTGGTGCTTGGCGGCGATTGCAGCATCCTCGTGGGCGCGCTTTCCGCGTCCTCGTCGCGCAAGCACCGCGGGCTCATTTACATGGACGCCCACACGGATTTCGGGCCTCCGCCTGCCGTGGGTGGGGGCATCGCCCTGGCGCTGGCCACGGGGTACGGCCCGCCCTCGATGCAGCGGTTCGGTGGCCGCATGCCTTTGGTTCGCGAAGAAGACGCCGTCTTGTTCGCCGCGCGCGATCCGGATGATTTGCGAGACTTTCGCGGCAGGTCCAAGCTCGAGTTGGTGGAGTTGGCCAAAATCCGCCAAAAGGGCGCCCAACGAGCGGCCCGCGACGTCGTCGCGCGATTTCGCACGCAGAGCGTGGACGACGTGTGGATTCACCTGGACGCCGACGTACTCGACGACGCCATCATGCCCGCCGTCGATTCGCGCTCGCCCGATGGCCTTTCCTATGCGGAATTGAAAGCCGTCTTGTCGGAGTTTCTATCCTCCGGGTTGGTCACCGGAATGGATATCGCGATCTTCGATCCCGACCTCGACCCCACTGGCAAAATGGCCCGCGCCTTCAGCGACGCATTGGTCGATATCTTCCAGGCGCTCTAGCCCTGCGCAATCCAGGCGTCGACGCGCTGCTCGAGGATGTCCAAGGTGAGCGAGCCCTGGAGGAGCACGACATCGTGGAAGGCGCGCACATCGAAGCGATCGCCCAGGGTACGTTCGGCGCGGGTGCGCAGTTCGCGGATTTTCAATTGGCCGATTTTGTAGCCCAGGGCCTGGCCGGGCAGGGCAATGTAGCGGTCGACCTCGTTGGTGATGTCGAGCTCTGGGCGCGGCGTGTTCTCGAGGAAGTAGTCGATGGCCTGCTTTCGGGTCCACCCTCGGACGTGCAGGCCGGTGTCGACCACCAGGCGAACGGCGCGGAAGATGTCGAACACGTGCTGCCCGAATTTGTCGTACGGGTCGTCGTACAATCCGAGTTCGTCGCCCAAGGTTTCGGCGTAGAGGGCCCATCCTTCGCCGTACGCGACATGGAATCCAAAGCGGCGGAAGTCGGGAATATCGCGTTGCTCGGCGGCGAGCTGCGTTTGGAAATGATGACCCGGCACGGCCTCGTGCAAGGTGAGCGGAACCATCTCCCAACGCGGGCGCGTTTCCGGCTTGTACAGATTGACGTAATAGAGCCCCGCGCGCGAGCCGTCGGCCGCCGCTGGGAAATAGAAGCCGGTGGTCGCGTCCGGCGCCATCGCCTCCGGGGTGGGCTCGACGCCATACGGTTGCCGCGGGAAGGTCTTGAACAGCTTGACCAACAGCGGATCGATCCGCTTGGCCAAGTTGCGCGATTGCAAAAGCAGCTCCTCGCCGGTCTTGCAATAGAAGCGCGGATCGGTGCGCAGGAAATGGAAGAACTCGTGCAGCGAGCCGGTGAAGCCGGTTTTCGCCTTCACGGTTTCCATCTCACCGCGAATGCGCGCGACCTCCGCGAGGCCCAGGGCGTGGATTTCGTCGGGAGTGAAGGCGGTGGTCGTGTATTTGCGCGCTAGAAACGCGTACGTGTCGGCGCCGTCCGGCCAGTGTCCAATGCCGACGGCCTCCGGGCCCGCGGGGAGGTATTCCTCGTTCAGGAATTGCAAAAAGTGGCGCATGGCCGGCTGCACGCCGTTCGCGACGGCGTCGAGGCCTTCGGACGCGAGCCGTGCGCGCGTGTCAGCCTCGATGGCCGAGGGAAAGCGCGTGAAGGGACCGTAAAAATCGCTGCGGGCGGCGTCGTCGACGAGCTGCTTCTCGATTTGCGCAGGGATGCGCCGGAGGACGATGCTCGGCGGCACGAGCCGCTCGCGCACGCCCTCGCGCATCAAGGCGACGATCTGATCGATCAAGGTCCGGAAGCCGCGCAGCCGAGCGATCCAGTTCTCGTAGTCGTGGACCGTCTCGAACCGCAGTTGATCGGCCAGTTGGTACGCGGTCTGGATGCCGGGACGCTGCCGCGCCCCCTCGGGGAGCCAGCTGAAATGCGTCGTGGGAACGAGGTGCTGCTTGCGCGCGTACTCCTCGGTCCATAATTGGTAATCGCGGCGGAATAGGTCGTAATTCAGCTGGTCCTCGGCCGATAGGCCGTCGCGATCGATGGCGCGCAGTTCGTCGAGCACGGCGAGGCCGTGGCGGTAATCCTGCTCGAGGCCGGCGAGGCTCAAATCGTCCCAGCGATCGTCGTACCGGTGATCGCCCATCAAGGACGCGTACACGGGGCTTTGCTCGATTTGGTATTGCCACTCGCGCTGAATGAGGGACGTGAGAGCCTGCGACATGAACGAGCCTCCTAAGTTCGCCTAGGTCATCGTGCGTAGAGCCATCAACGCCCTTCGAGCAAGGGGGTGACGGCCTGGATTTTACCCGCCGCGCCTGCGCGCCCTGCCTGGCCGGCCTCGCTGGCAGCGACCACCTTTGCACCCGGGGCGCCGGCCGCACCGCCGGCGCTGACGGACGGTGAGAGCGTCCAGCCTTGGTTCGCGAACGAGTCCGCCGCGCCGATCTGCGAGCCATCGATGGTGGGTGCGGTGCCCGCATACGCGAAGTCGATGGACGAGCCGCCTGCGCCGCCGTTGCCGCCTGCGCCGCCGCCACCGTGGCCACCCATGGCCCCTGCGCAGCCGCTGCCGCTTAGCGCGCTGTTGCCTTTGCCTTCGGCGCCGCCTTGCTGCGCCATTTGGCCGCCGCCTCCGGGACCACCGAGGCCGCCCTTGCCGGCGTGAAGCTTGCTGCCCGTGAGGGTCACCGGGGTGCGGAAGACGAGGAGCGCGATGCTCGAACCGCCCGCGTGCCCACCCGCGCCTCCTTTTCCGCCGCAGCCGCCCGCCCCGCCGCCGCCGCCGAACGCGGTCGACCCGCCTCGGCCCGCACCACCGCCGCCGCCTTGCGCCGTGGCGCCGTTGCGACCAGGTGTGCCATCGGCCGGGACGTAGCCGGTCGCGGTCAGGAAGCCAAAGGGGCCGCCCTCGGGGCTCGCTTCGCCGCCCGCCCCGAACGCGCCCGCGACGCCGGCGCCTTGCGGGCAGCTCGAATGCGTGTCGCCGCCTGCCCCGGTGTTGGCCTCGGGTTTCGGCGGAAGCACGGGGGCTCCTGCGCCGCCGTCTTCGTTGCGGCCGCCGCCGGACGCGCCCACGCTTTGATCGCTGGGCGCCGCGAGACCTTCGCAGGTGTTGCGCTGCTCCGGACCGGGACCTCCGCCGTCGGCGTCGTTGCCCTTGGGGGCCGCGGGGGGCGCCAATGCGGCGAGGGTCGGCGGCTCGGCATTCGCGTCGGCCCCTGCACCCGCCGTGATGTTCACGCGCCGCAGGGTGACGGCGTTCGATTGCACGAACCACGCGCCGATGCTCGATCCGGACGGTGTGGACGCATTCACGCTGGTGAACGAGATGTCCGCGACGATGACCGGATTGGCGGCGTTCGCGATCGTCAGGGCGGTGCCGCTCGGGGGGACCACGTTGGTGGCGCCGCCGGTGTAGTTCCAGCTTCCGTCGCACGAAAGCCCGCCGTAGACCCCCATGCCGCGCGCGATGGTCAGCGCCTCGGGGTAGTTGCCCTCGCAAAGATAGATGAACGGCTTGTTCCCACTCTTCTCGAGTGCCTTGGCCAGGCTCTTGACGGGCGCGGTGCGCGTGCCTGCACCATCGTCTTTCCCCAACGGCGAGACGAAAACGCCCAATTCATCGGTCGTGCACGTCGGTTTCTTGTTCGGTTCGTCCTCGCATTCTTTGGGCACCGGCGGCGGTCCGCTCGGATTGTCGCTATCGCTACTGCATTGTGCGAGGGAAAACGCGAGAACGCCGAGAAGGCAAGACGAGGCGAGAAGAAGTGTTTTGGTCATCATATGGATTCGATATTTTAGTTCTTGAGAAGATTCACGACGAAGGCAGGATGATCCGTATAGGACATCGACAGCGTCCGCGTGGATGAAAAACCGAAGGCGGACTGCTGCGCGATGACGTGTTGCACGCTGCCGTCGCCCTTGCGAAAGAAGCCGCTGGGCACACAGGCCTGCACGTTGGGTGCACCCTGGTAGCGCATGTTCAGGTCTCCTGCGACCACCGTGGGCTTGTGCGCCGCATGAGCTACTGCGTCGGTCATGAGCTCCTGGCACTGCTTCATGGCGATGGAGCCTACGGTGGCCAGGTGGGTCGTGCAAAAGACGAACTCGGAATATTCGCCGCAGGCCATGACCCGCATTTCGCTGCTGCCCGTATCTTGGTTCGTGTACCAGCGATATTGCGGAGTGTTCACCAAATCGCCATGATCGGGCCGGGCCAAAAAGCCAATGCCGTACGGGTGCCCGTTCTTGCATAGGTAGGGCGGCGTTTCGCTGCCCGTGCGTTTTCGCGCAGGAAAGAAGTACGCGCTGTACCCCGTTTCGTTGCCCATGCGGGCGATGTCGTCCTCGCATACTTCGTTGACGGAGACGACATCCGGTTGCTGCGAATCGATTTTGGCGATGCCCTCGCCAATCGCTTTGCCGTCTTCGTAGCAACCGGCGAGTCCGCTATTGCACAAATTGAGCTGGAGCACTTTGAACGGCGTCGCGGCCAGCGCCACGGTGGGGGGCATGGCCAAGCCGAAGGCGGCAAATGCGGCAAACGTGACGGGCGCAAGCGCGATGCGGCTCATGACGCCTCCCGCGTTTGGTAGCGTTTCGCGCCACGGGCTTTGGCCTTGGCGGCCTCGTTTTCACGGGTGCGCGGTGCGCTCTGGGTCTCCATCCCATGCACCACATGGCCGGTGATGCGCGCAATTTCATCGACGGCGCGATCGAAGATCTCTTGATTGGCCTTCGACGGTTTGCGCGTGCCGCTCACCTTGCGCACATATTGCAGGGCGGCCGCCCGAATCTCCTCTTCCGTGGTGGGAGGCTCGAAATTGAGAAGGACACGGATGTTGCGGCACATGCCCCCGACTTTAGCTTCATAACTCCGCGCGGACGAGGGCGAACTCGGCGCTGGCGGAAGCGTCGGTGAGCTCCTCGAATGCGCGCGTTGGGCCGAGCTCCGCGCGCAAGCCCCGAATTCGGCTGCGCTCGGTGACGAAGAAGAAGGTGTGCTCGCCCGCGCGCTGCTTTGCGTCGAGCCACGTGCGCATGGGCGAGCCCCCGGAAAGAAAAATGGCGAGGTGATTTCCCGTGTAGAAATTTTCACCTTTCCAATTGAGCTCGTAGGCCACCAAGGGCGTCGTGGTGTCGCTTCGCGCGCGGTAGTACGCGTCCATGACGTGGCGCTGTCCGCCGTTGGGGGCGCAGCGCACGAGGTACCCGTCGAGCAAGAGCAAGGTGCACCCCACGGCGAGTGCACCCAATGCGAGCACGGCGTGGCGGCGCCAGGGGCGTATGGCGAGCGCGAGGCTTGCCACGGTGGTGAGGACACCGAAGATGACCAGCGCGGGCGCGAAGGCCTGTGCGGATGGCCAGTCGCGCTGGTAGCGGTACGTGAAAAGCTTCATGAGGTGCGATGGGCTGGCGCCGAGATCGCGGGTGACCAGTGCGAGGACGCAGGCCGCACCGAAGGCGAGGACCGCGCTCGCGAGGAGCCGGCGGCGACCCGGTTTTTCGGCCTCGGAAAGGCGTTCGTCGAGCCAAATGCCCACGAGCATGGCGAGAGGCGGCACGGCGGGCAGCACGTAATGATGGAACTTGGTGCGCATGGCCGACACCAAGGTGAAGGTGAAGAGCGCAGAGCCGAAGAGCAGCGTGCGCGCCCCCGTGCGGTGCGAGCCGTCGTCCCTTCGCGGGAAGGAAAGGGCCGCGGCGGCGAGCAGCCCGGACCAGGGGAACGTCGCGTATCCGAGCTGGCGCACGAAGTAGATGAGGCCCACGTCCTCGGCCTCGTTGACGTCGTGCAGGTGCGTGAGGGTGCGGCCGATCATGTGGGTCATGACGAGTTCGTCGAGGAAGCCGCGTCCGTGGCGCGCCCAGATGGCCAAGTACCAGGGGCCGATCATCATCACGGAGAGCAAAAGGCCCGTGGGAATTTCCAGAAGGCGCAAGGTCTCGGGCAGCCGGTGCGTGCGGCGCGACACGAGAACGAGCACCACGCCCGCCGCGGGGAAGGCGAGCCCCGCGGGGCCTTTTGCCATGGCGGCGAAGGCCGCGGCCGTCCACGCACCCAGCGCGAGGAGGTGCGCGAGGCGCGTTTCCGTGGCGATGCGCACGAGCAGCCAGACGAGGAGCGGCAGGAAGAGTGCGACCTGCAGCCACGGGGAAAACCCAGGGTGGGCCAGTGCGACCTCGGCACAGGCGCGCTGCCCGGGCAGGGTGCACGCGTGCGGAGACCCCGCCACGAGGCGCGGCGCAAGCGCGACGATCGCGAGTTGCGGCACCGTGAGAAGGGCGACCCATACCGCGAGGGGGCGTCCGCTGGCCTGCGCACTCTCGGGTGTGTGGAGCGCGCGCAGCAAAAGGCCGAGGCTCGCCGCAACGCCGCCGATGAGCGGCATGTCCGTCGTCGCTTGGTGCGTTAGTAGCGCGAACCCCGGCATGGTCCAGAGCACGAGCGCCCCGAGAAAACCCGCCCGCCGCCCGCACGTGCGCGCGACGCCGTCGTAGAGAATGTACACACCGGCGAGGGCGAGCGCGAAGGCGGGCATGCGCAAGGCCCACTCCGGGTTGGCCCCTCCGGCGAGGATTCCATCGGCTCCGGTGCGAACGCCAAAGACGACCATGGCGAGGGCCTCGAGCCAGAAGATGAGCACCGGCTTGGTCATGAACCAGCCGTCCTGCGCCCACCACGGGGAGACGAAGTCGCGCCGTTCGATCATCTCGCGCGCGACCTCTCCGTAGTGCGTCTCCCAAGGATCGATCAGGGAGAAGGCACCGAGCATCGGCAGCGCGGTGCTCGTACCGAGGGCGAGGACCCAGAGGTCCTGCCGCGGCTTTCCGCGGACGAAGAGCCATGCTGCCGCGAGCAGCGTGCACGGTGCGAGGATGGCGACGGCCCACGCCGGCAGCACACCGCGCACGGCGAATCGAAGTACGAGCACGAACGAGAGAAGCGCCGCGACGATCATCGAACCTCCAAGTTGCCGCCGCGTATGCGGCCGTGGCCGTCGTTGGGGCCCGACGTCACGGGCATGCGGCGGTCGTCCTGGCAGGGGAGCTCGCCGATGCCCCACCAAAGAGCATATTGGCCGGCGCGAAAGTGCGGCGGCAAGGTGACCTCGAAGTCGTCGACGATGACGTCGCCCGCTTGCCAGACCGACATGGGGTACGGGTGCTCGCGGTGCTCGGCGGCGAAGCGCGTGGGCGAGTGGTCGATGTGCAAAAATGTGCAGTATGCACCCATGGATTCGGTAGCGCGCACGCGCAGGACGAGGCGCACGTGCATGCGCTTGCCCACGCTCGCGGTCTGGAGGGGGCCCCCGCGTGCATCGCGGAGGTCCCACCCGACGAGCTCGAGCCGGTCGCCCGCCACGGCGTCGATGGGGCGCAGTCCGGCGGGTGGCTCGTTGCGCACGACGGCATCGAGCGGGCTCTCGCTTCGTTCGCCGCTGGCGAGCGCGCTCGCGGCGAGCATGACGGTGCCGTCACCGCCGGCCAGGACGGGAACGTTGGCGTGGCGTTCGGTGCGGAATACGGCATTGAGCCTCGGGAGCTCCGTCGAGGCGAGGGCCACGTAGCGCCGCGCAGCCGGAGCCGTGGCGAGCCACTTTCCCGCGGCCGTCGCATCGGTGAGTGGCGCCGCCGGTGTGTCGCTGAGCGCGCGCGGGTCGACGCCAAGGACCCCGAGCGACTCGCCCTCCGCGTGGACGCGTTCCCACGTCTCGCGTGCGGCCGCGGGCGAGAGGCGCCCGCGCAACGCCGGGTACACATGCACCTGCAACACGAGCCACGCGAGCGCGCCCGCGGTGACGATGGCCACGCTGCGCTTCACCGGCAACCAGGCGCGCGGCACGAGCAGAATCGTGGCGGTGAGGCCCGTCGTGGCGGCAGTGGCGATGCGCACGGTCCTCGCCGCCACGGCCGTGAAAGGCGGCACGTTGGTGGTGGGCAGTCCAAGGCCCTCGAGCACCCGCGCCGGCAGCACCTCGATGTCGCGGACGACGAGAAAGCCCACCGCCACCACCGTCGCCACCAGCACCGCAGGCGCCCGATCGATATCGTCCACGGTCCGCAGCGCCAGGAGCAGGGCAAGCAGCATGGCCGCGACGACCACGAGCGAGAGCCGGCCCGACGCATGCGCTGCAAGTCCCGCGATGGCCATCACCAGGGCCACGAGGTGCACGTGGTTCGTCGGGCGCCTTGCGAACGCCACCGGAAGGAGAGGGCTCCACGGCACGAGCGCATAGGCGATAGCCGGCACCGCCGCGTCGAAGCGCACGCTCGTCGTATCCATGTACCTCGAGGACGCGAAAAGGCCCGGACCGGCTCATGAAATGGCACCGCATCTTTTTTGAGCCGGTTCGCCGTTCCCCGCGTACATAAGGTATGTGCTAGCTGTCGCGCGCCCGCTTACCGCTTCGACCTCGGCCTCGCCGGCCGAATTGGACTTCGAGGCGCTCTATTCCCAGCACGCGCGCTACGTGGCCGGCGTCGTGCACCGCATCATGGGGCGCGATGCCGAGGTGGACGACGTCGTCCAGGAGACATTCCTCGACGCCCTCGATGGCCTGGCGAGCCTGGAGGCGCCTTCCGCCGTTCGCGCCTGGCTGGTCACCATCGCCGTGCGCCGCACCCGCCGCATCCTGGCGCGCCGCCGGCGCCGCAGCCTGTTCGCCTTCTGGATTCGCGATTTTGCCGCACCCGCTTCCGATCCGCGCGATCGTCAGGCCGTCGACGAGTTGTACGATGCGCTCGGGCGCCTGCCGGAAGATCTGCGCATCCCGTGGATCTTGCACCGGGTGGTGGCCCTGAGCCTCCCCGAGACCGCAGCCGCCTGCGAGGTGTCGCTGGCCACCGTGAAGCGGCGGCTCGCCGATGCGGAAGAGCGCCTCGAGCGCCGTCTTTCCCCGAAAGGGCCCCAGCCATGAGTAGCGCGCAGCTCGAAGACGCGGTGCAGAGCGCGCGCGCGCAACCCGTCGCATGGGATGGCGTGCGCGCGGCGCGTGTCCTGTCGAACGTGACGCGCCGGAACGAAGAGCGCCTTCGTCGTCGCCGTTGGGCGCAGCGGGCTTTCGTGCTCGCGGGAGCGTGCACGTTGTTCGTGGTGGCCTCGCTTCGTGCGGCTTCGTCGCCGTCGATCCCGTCCCCCGTTACGAGGGGCGAACCGGCCGCCGTGCATGGATCCTCTCCGCTCGACGATGGCGGCGCGTCGGCGCTAGACGGCTCGTGAGCGCGCGACCGACGTGGGGGTGACGCCGAGCACCCGTCGCATCCAGCGTGCCATGTGGCTCTGGTGCGAGAAGCCCACGTCCAGCGCAATTTGCGTGGCCGGGAGCTCCCCCTGTTGCAGCAGCAGCCGGGCGCGTTCGACCCTTCGCTGAACCACGTATTCGTGCACCGGGACGCCCATGGAGCGCTTGAACAGCGTTTTGAAATGCGAGGCGCTTACCCCGGCAACGCGTGAAAGGCGCACGAGCGACAGATTTTCGTCGAGGTGCTCCTCCACGTACTCCTTCACCCGGCGAACCTGCACGGGCGTCAGACCGCTGCGATCCGGCGCGGGCGCGGCGTAGCGACCCAGCAAGTGCACCGCCAGGGCGGTGCCGAGGCTATCGGTGTAGAGAAGCCCGTTGGGAAAACCGGCGCGGCTCTCCGCCTCGAGCGCCCAGGCGATGTGCTCGATCTGCGCGTCGCGAAATTCGTACCGTGGCTCGATGCCGGCGCGCTCGGGGGCGAGCCCCATCTCCTCCGCCACGGAGCGGAGCAGCGAGGTGGGAACGCGCAGATCCAGCGATGCGCTCGCGTCGTCGTCGCACCATGCGTCGGACATGCCGGCGGGCATCAAATTGATGTCGCCACGCTCGCGCACACTTCGGTGCTTGATGCACGACGAGCGCACGGGCGGGCCCGCGTGCACGCTGATGACGTGGTCCGAGGTGGACGTGTGCGCATGCAGCCCCGCGGGGGTCTGGCGTAGTGCAACACCGAGTCCGATCCGAGGCCGCGTGCGTTCTCCCATGTCGGCCGAGACTATAAGGTCGACCTCCGCGCCTGTCATCCAGCGGACTGGGCGATGTCGCGTCCGGCCGATCCTGTCCTCGAATCGTCCAATCGTGCGCGATGCGGGGAATGGGTGAACGCTACACACCGGCGGTGCGGCGCGAGTTGGGGAAGGCGCCGGTGCATGTCGTCGGGTCGGACATCGCCAGCATGAAGGAGGTTTCGAATTCGTTCTCGACGGTGGTCTTTCGAAATTGAACATCCCCGCGCACCCGTCGACTGCGTAATCATTCGATATCGGCAAAATGCTTGGCGCGTTCGATGTAGTTTCTTGGCGCATCCGTCTTCGAGCGAGAAAAAAAGAAGAAACGTCGCAACCCGAAAGGATGGCGAGCGTCTCCCGTATCTAGAACCAAGAGGCGGAAAGCTCGAATGCATCCGCCGATGTTCGATCAGGAGACAAGAATGAATACGAAATCGGTTTGCCTTTCTTCTGGCCTATGTTTGCTATTCGCGTCTTTGGTGAATTGCGCGGCCGAACCCCAAAATGAAGGGGAGAGCGTCGGAGAAACATCGGAACGTTTGGCGGCGTCGGATACGGTGTCGGCCGAATTTCCCCATTGTGTCGTTCGGGCGGTCGCCGTGACGGACTCTCGGGCCGAGCTGCCCGCCGCGGCGCCTGCGCCGAAGTGCTTTCACACGTACGCCGAGGCCACCTCGTTCGCCACGAAAGGCCGCGTCCACTTGCCCAAGGATGCCACGTTCGAAGAAGTGGACGAAGCCGTCGAGCGCTCGGCGAGGAGCGCCGCTCCGTTGGCGGAGGTCGTCATCGCACGCGAATACGAACACGCCGGCTTCCGGTATCCGTCCCTCGCCGTCACGGCCTCGAGCGGATGCAACACTGGAAATAAGTACTATTCCTCGATGCCGCAGGGTTGGAACGACACCATTTCGTCGGCCCTCATTTACGGCGGAACCGGTTGCTTCCATGGCTACCATTACGAACACGGCAACTTCGGCGGCGCGTCCCTCGATGTTGGCGCGGGCGTGGACAATATGGGTGCCTTGAATGACAAGACATCGTCCATCCTCTGGACGCCCTGACCTAGGATAGGGAAGTCTCAGGGGCAGAGCGGATCGCCTTGCGCGCACGGGCGCTGGGGCAACGTTGGTGGTGATGGTGCCGTCTCCTTTGGACGAACCACCGCCGCAGGTGTCGCGGCCGGTGTCCATGGGCGGCCGCGCCGCTCCGCCTCGAGATCGCGCTCAAGCCGCTCGCCATGCTGGCGGGCGGCCGTGAGTTCGGCCTGCAACGCGGCGAACTTGGCGCGCTCCTCGGTCAGGGCACGCTCGACCTGCGTCACCTGCTCGCGCAGCGTGCTGCGCTCCTTGAGAATACGCAGCGTGGCGTCATTGGCCCGCGCGATCTGCGGCTGCAGAAAACCGACGTAGCCGGCGGACGCCAACGCCACCGTCAAGGCCGTTCCCGCCAAAAGGCCGATCGCGAGCCCGCTGCGCGGGGAAGGCGAAGAGGAAGGGGTGGCATTTCCGGCACGAAGGCGCGCAAGCTCCCGCTCGTGCGCGCGCTGGCGCTCTTCCGCCGCCGCCTCGCCCTCGCGTTGCCGCGCGTCTTCGGCTTCGCGCTGCCGAGCCGCCGCCGCCTCGCGTTCTTCGGCGGCCCGCTTCTTCTTGTCCTGGTCGGCCTCCAACGCGGCGCGTTCGCGCGCTTCGCGTTCGACCCGTGCGATCTCCGCACGCCGCGCGATCTCTTCTTCCTCCCTACATTGTCGCTCCTCCTCCAGGCGAAGCAGCTCTTTCAACGACGTCGAGACCGATTCCTCGCGCGTTCCTTCCATGCGTCTTTAGACGCGCCGCCCGGCCCGCGCCTTTGGAGTAGATCGACAGCATGCTCGCGACGACCATCCCGGTGCTTCCTTGTGTGTCCGCGCCCGAAACGCTGGACTTCTATCGGCTGCTCGGTTTCGAGGTGACGCACAAGCAGAGCGCGCCCTATGTCTATTTGGCTTTTCGCCGGGACGATGTTCATTTGCATTTCCACGGCCGCGAAGGCCTCAAGCGGGAGGAGTCGCTGGGCATTTGTCTGGTGATGGTGGACGAGGTCGAACCGTTGCACGGTGAATTCGCCGCTTCATTGCGCGGGGCGCACGGCAGACTGCCCATTTCGGGAATTCCCCGCATCGCGCGGTTCCGCAAAGGCCAAACGCGCTTTACCGTGGTCGACCCTTCGGGAAACTCCATTATTTTCATCCGGCGCGCGGCGGACTCGAAGAAGAAGGACAAGCCTGCGCCGACGTCGCGCTTGGCGAGGGCCATCAACATGGCCGAGCACACGCGTGTTTCGCAGAACGACGACGGCTTGGCGGCCCAGACGCTCGATGCCGCGCTCGCACGGAACGAACCCGCGCCGCCCATCGATCGGGCGCGCGCGCTGGCACTCCGGGCCGAGCTCGCTGTCGCATTGGGGGAAACGAAGCGGCTCGCGGCTTTGCGCGCCGAGCTCGCAACGATCGACCTTTCCGCGGAAGAGCGTGAACGCTACCGTGACGAGTTGGAAGCCGCCGACGCCTTGGAACGCACGCAGCAATAACGCAAAGCGGCGGAATAAAGGACGCCTTCGCCGGTTGAAGGCGGACGCTACGTGCACGAGCTCATCGATCGACCCAGCTACGAGGCGCGCCGCGCCAACCGGCGCGCCCGTGTGTCGCTGGTCATGGCGTGCGGCCTCCACTCCGCCTTGCTCGTCGCCATGTGGAGAAATCACATCGTTCTCACGCCGGCGGATCGGGACGAGTCCGCGGAGGACGTCGTCGATCTCGATCTTGCGAGCGAGGTGCCGCCGCCGATCCCACAAGCCGAGGAGGTGCCCGTCGAGCCCTCCCGCGTACTACCCGAGCCTACGCCGGCGCGTGAGTCTTCCGCGACACCCCGCCCCCAGAGCAAGGGGGGCGGTGGCGATGGAACCCCCAACGTCGAGCCAGCGCCGCCTGCACCATCGGGGTCGGCGTCGGGCGGGTGGACATTCTCGCCCACCGCGCGGGGCCCCGTCGATTTGGGGCTCGGCACACCGGGCGTGACGGGAAAGCTGCCGCCGGGCGCGATCCCGAAGGTCGACGCTCCCGCCGACGAACGCCCTTCGGTTGGTGCAGAACTGGCCGCGGTGTTCGATCAAGGGCGTGGCAGCCCCGTGAAGGCCGCCGTGGAGATGGCGGCCCGCGGCAGCGAGGCGCCGGAGAACGGCAAGGCGGTGTTCGACGTCACCGTGGGCGTCGAAGGTGGCGTGCAAATCAGCCTCGTCTCGGCCACCACCAATTACGAGGGCTGGAATGAACTGATTGCGACCATTCGAAAGCATCTTGCAAAGAAGAATGTACGCATCCCGCCAAACGCGAAGGGATTCCACGTCGTGGTGGAGGTCGAAGCGCACGACCAGCTACCCGACGGAAAATCCGTCGGCTCCTCCGGTTTCGGCGAAAATCGCAGTGGTGCCTTTACGCTGCCCAGCGTCGAAAATATCGGCGTCCGTCCGATGCGAATCGTCTCTTCCCGGATCACTCGCGAGAACCGGCTTTGATGATAGGGTAGTCGCGCCGTCCGCTTCCTTATTCACGAGCGGCGGGCTTTGGAAACTCCAAACGACGCGCCACGCCATCGGCGGGGCCGATCCTGAGAGGTTTGCCATGAAGCGACATTTCGTATCGAGCATTCTTGGTGCCGGTTTCTTGGTTGCCGTTTTCACCGCGGGCGAGGCGCGCAGCGTCGCCGCGACGCCGGACACGCGCCAAACGGAAAGGTGCAGTGAGCCTGCGCCCGAGGCCGCGCCGGCGGGTTCCACCTTCCAGGGCTGTTGGAGCTACTTCCCGCAGGGCCCCTGCCGCGCCGTGTACCGCGACGCCGCCGGCAATGCCACCCTGTGCGGAAAGTGCGGGCCCACCGGAGAGCCCAACCCCGACGGCTGCAGCGGCATTGGCGACGGCACGTTGGAACACGGGTATTGGTGCTCCTGACGTAAATCGTCGCGGGCTGGATGACGGGGGATTCGGATAAAACGGAGGGATGACCGTCCTCCAGCTCGCCGACACCATGCTCGATCTTTTGGCGGAAGAAGATCCGCTGAACGAGCTTTTGCAGGGATATCCCGGTTACGAACACCGCCTGCCCGATCCCGACGAGGCGGCGGAATCGCGCTTGCGCGAGCGCGCGCAGGCGCTGGCCCAGGCGGCGCGTGAGCTCGAGCCGGCCGCCGAGGACGAGGTGACGCACGCGTTGCTCCTGCAGCAGGCGGAATCGCTCGTGGACCGCATCGATGCGCGGCTCATCGAGCACACGATGGCGGATTACATCACTGCGCCCATCGCCAAGTTGCTCTTGGCGCTGCCGCTCGTCCGCGTGGCGCGTGTCGAGCAGGAGGAAGCGTACCTCGAACGCCTGGCCGCGGTGCCCGAGTTTCTCGGCAAGGCCGCGCAACGGCATCGGCAGGGCGTCGCTGCGGGGCGCCTTCCCGTGGCCGAGCGCGTGGCGGCTGCGCGGACGCGGCTCGAGGCATACCTCGCCGCTCCCGAATCCGATCCACTGCGCCGTCCGTCGCTGACCGGCGTGCGCGTGGAGCAGCGCGATCGCCTTTTGGCCGACGAAGTGCGGCCGGCCTTTGCCGCATACCGTGAGGTCCTCACCAAGGAGATTGCTCCGCACGGTCGATCGGAGGAACGCCCCGGCCTATGCTGGCTTCCCAACGGCGGCGCGACCTATGCCGCGCTCGCGCGCACGCACACCACGACGGGGCATACGCCCGAGGAATTGCATCGCATCGGGCTCGAATTGATCGAGCGCCTCGCCGGCGAATACGTGGCCATCGGCGCTTCCCTCTTTGGCGTGCGCACGGTCACCGAGGTGCACGAGCGCATGCGCACCGATTCGGCGATGCGCTGGAAGGATGGCGCCGAGTTGCTCGCGTGCGCGCGGGCAGCCATCGATCGGGCGGAGGCCGCCGCGCCGTCGTGGTTTGGGCGATTGCCCTCGCACCCGTGCGCGCTGGAGCCCACGCCGCCGGAGGCGGGGGAGGCCGCGGCGGCGGCGTATTACATGCCCGCGCCCATGGATGGCTCGCATCCTGGTACCTTTTATGCGAATACGCACCGCGCGAACGAGCGCAGTCGCTACGGCATGGAGGCCACCTCGTTCCACGAGGCGGTGCCGGGTCACCATTTCCAAATTACGATTGCGCAGGAGCTAAAAGGATTGCACATGCTCCGCCAGGTGGCGGGCATCAATGCCTACATCGAAGGCTGGGGCCTTTACGCCGAGCGCCTCGCCGACGAAATGGGGCTCTACTCCAGCGCGCTCGATCGTCTGGGCATGCTCGCGGCCGATTCCATGCGCGCGGCGCGCCTCGTCGTCGATACGGGATTGCACGCCCTGGGCTGGAGCCGCGCGCGCGTGGTGGACTATTTGCGTGCAAACACCGTGATGGATGATGTGGAGATCCAATCCGAGACGGATCGGTACATCGAAATGCCGGGCCAGGCCCTCTCCTATATGGTGGGGCGGCTCGAACTGCAGCGCATGCGCGCCAAAGCCCAGACCGAATTGGGCGCGGCCTTCGACTTTCGCGCCTTTCACGATCTGTTGCTCGGGGGCGGGGCCTTGCCCATGGCCGTGCTCGACGGCGTCGTGTCCGCGTGGAGTCAGGGCTTGCGCACGTCCAAATCGGGATAGTGCTTTTTCATGAATGCGAGGGCCAGCGCCGTATGGCAACGGCGGACGTCGGGATTCTTCGCCGTGGGACAATTGCACCCGAGGTACACGTCGCCTTCGCGCGCAAGGTCGGCCAGGGCATCGAAGGGCCCTCGGTCTTCGGAGAACCGCGCGTCGAGCAGGGCTCGGTAGTTCGTGGTGAACGTGCGCCAGGCGGAGGCGTCATCGGCGCGCCCGAGTACCTCTTCCACCATGTCGGCCGTGGGCCGGAGCACGTGGCGGGTGTGCTTTCGCGTATCTTGCCGAATCCCCTTGGGCAGACTCGACGCTGGCGCGCCGCGTACGATGGAATAGCGGGCGAGCATCTACGTCCCTTCGACACCGAGCGGCGTTTTCATGGGCGACAGGGTAACACCCACCGGTAAAAAGTCGTGAGCACCCCTTGACCTAAAGTTAACTCGAGGTCCCATAATCAGGGCATGAGTGAGCCTCTTTGTCTCCCCGACTTCATGCGGCCCGACGTGGGCTGCGTCGTGACGAGCGTCTGGTACCTGGGCAGCTACGAGCGGCAGCGTGCCGCCGCGGACGCGGCCATCGAAGCATGGAAGCAGCTGCCGTGGCCGGAGGAGTGCATTTCGAACAATTGCTATTTGAGCCCCGACGGCAAGCTCGTCTGGTTCTACGGCCAATGGACCAGCGAGGAAGCTCACCGCGCGTTCTCACGGACGCAGCGCTCGCTCGTGGCCGAGGCCGTCGACCGGGCCGTGTCGAACGTTCAACGCATGGGCGTCATCCGCTCGCGCGTCCAACGCAACATGTCCCAGAGGCGCGACATTTTTCCGGGGTGCATCATCCTGGTGACCATTGCCACCGACGGCCCCGAGCACCAATTGCAAGTCGAGCAGACGATTTTCTCGCGCATCGTGAGAGAAGGCGCACCCGCGCACCCCGGGGGCGTTGGCGGGCACCTCCTTTTCAGCAACGACGGCAAGCGCGTCCTCGTCTACGCCGAATGGACCAGCGAAGCCGCACACCGGGACGCCTTGCAGTCCGGCGTCCTCGGTGGAAGGGGCGGCATCTTCGAGGGAATGTCCGGTATCGAGGGCATTGGCTTCGACCGGTACCACTTGTACCGAAGGGTCGAGCGCCCCCGATGAAGGACTATGGCGAGTACACCTCGAACTCGGAGCATTGGCCGGCGGGCCATCCGGTGTTCGCGGTGATCTGAAGGCGGATGTACCTCTGTGAGCTTGCCGGAAAGGTCAGGGTGGCGGTGTTGTTGCTGGCCGGATCGAAGACCACCCCGCGCGACGAGAGCAACGTCGTGTAATTCGAATTGTCCGTGCTGCCCAGGACCGACAGCGTTTGCGTGCGCGTCCCCCAGTTGGCAGCAGGAAGCTTGAGCACCACCCGGTTCACGCTTCGGTTGGTCCCGAGGTCCACGGTGAGGGTCTGCGGGAAGGAGTTGTTCGTGCTTTCCCAATACGTATTCTGGTTTCCGTCGACGGCATTGCTTGCCGGGTAATTGCCCAGCGAGCTGCTCGCCGCGACCGGCCGATTGAGCGCCAAATTGCCCGTGGGGTTGCCACCGCTGTCCGTGCCCGTGTCCGTGCCCGAATCGGTACCGGCGTCGCTGCCGCCGTTGTCTCCGTCGTAAATGGGGGTGGGCCAGCTGCCGCAATAGCTGGTGCTCCACCCGGAATTGCCACCCTGGTCGACGATGGTGAAGGCGCCGCTGCCCATGCAATTGTACATGCCGGCGCGGCCGATGTTCGTGGCCACCACGTTGGAGAACGTCGCCCTGCCATTGGCCTGCAGCTGCAGCGCGAAGGTGCCCGCGCCCTGGATGCGCACATTGGAGAAGTGCACGTCGTTGGCCGGGTTGTCGATGAATTGGATGGCCTCGTAATTGTTGTCCACCAGGTCGGTGTCGCTCACGTTGATGGTGCCGTTCAAGCCCGATTCGCGCCCGTCGAACCAGAGGGCGCCGACGCCGAAGTTCCAGTTCGAATCGAGCACGCCGCAGCGGATGGCGGTGTTGCGCGCGATGGTGGTGGTGCCGCTGAGCGCAACGGCCGAAAAGCGGTTGGCCACGTGGATGGCTCCGCCTTGATCCTGGTTGTCGGCGATGACGTTGTCGGTCACGCTGTTACCGTACCCGCCGTAGATGGCAATTCCATTGGCGAGAATCGGCGCGATGACCGTGTTGAAGGAAAATACGTTGTCATGATCGGCATTGTATTCCGACCACATGGCCAGGCCGTCGTCGCCCAAGTTGCGCCAAAAATTGTTGGTCACCGTGACGTGGCTGACGCCCTGGTGCAGGTTCAAGCCGTCGGCGGTCTGGTCGAGGATGCGGTTGTCGCGAATGGTGAGGCCATCGAAGGGCCCGTCGAGCCACAATCCCACCTTGGTATGTTGAATCCATAGCCGGGCGATCTCCGAACCGCCGCCCAGCGCACCGCCGATGCCATTGGCCTGGTCGCAGTCGACCCGCTCCTTGACCTCGCCGATGATGGCAAAATCGTACAATTTGACGTTGCTGCTCGTGCTTCCGCGGGTGCCGCCGACGTCGCAGCTCGGGGGCTCGCCCAAGCCGAAAATGCCCGCGCGATTGCCGCGCAATTCGCTGTACCACGCGCCCGCGCCGCGGATGGTCACCTGGTTGACGGTGATGTGGTGGCCAATCATGAACACACCCGACGGAATCCACACTTCTTTTCCTTGGGTGCGCGCGGCGGATACGGCGGCATCGAAGGCATTGGCATCGTCCGTCGCATCGTTGGCGGTGGCGCCGTATTCGGTGACGGAGAGCGAGTTCGCCGGGCGCGTGCCCGCCGCGCCTACTTGCTCGAAATCGGCGAGATCGATGGTGTACGACGGCGCATCGTTCCCCGGCCCGACCTGGAGCTTTACCTTGGTTCCCGCAGGAAGGGTCCTTCCGAGCAGCGCACGCGTTTCGTCGTAAAAATGGTGCGCCTTGCCGTCGCCGGGCCGATTGGTAAAGGGATATGAGCCGTAATACCAGCCATAGCGCGAGGTCAGGTCCAAATCGCGGTCTTTGACCCCGTCGATGTAGAGTCCCAACTTGGCATCGATGCCGGTGCCCGCCGACGAATCGGGGAGGCTGTAGCGAACATCGATGGAGTTGGCCGGCGCCGTGAGGGTGAACTCCACGTATTGGCCTTGCCCCGACAAGGTCACGGCCCTGCGGCCCGAGGCTTCCCCGGCCAAGGTGCCGGCGCTGCGGTTCTTCGCGAGCACGGTGCCATTGGTCACCGCGTTCTCGGCCTCGTGCTCGATGAACGCTACGGTGGCGCCCCGTCCCGCGACTGCGAGCGCCGACCCGATGGGAATGGACGATTCGTCGCGTGCACCTTCCTCCAAATTCCCATCGCTACACGCATAGACGGACAGCAACGTCGCCGCGACGGCAACGCTGGAGCAGATGTGTGTCCTCATGGTCGACACCTCCTCCAGCAAGTAACGAATTAAACGATGCAAAAATCAAAATTAAACGATGCAATTAAATAACAAAACCGGACACAGCGCAGCAAATCCCCGTGACGCACCGCTCCCAACGCGTCGCGTGATCCACGGAAAGAGAAACCGCCAGGACGCCAGGGTCGCCAGGGATCACCAAGGAAAACCCCATAAACCCAATCAATCCAATTAGGGTTTATGGAGTTTTCATCTGGCAACTCCTGGCGACCCTGGCGTCCTGGCGGTAAAATCAGCCGCAGGCCACCTCTGATCGCACGATCAGCCGCCGCGGGGTTTAGCCGTCGACGTCTTCGAAGGCGCGGAGTTGGGCTGCGAAGCTCGGGCCTTCCCAGTGCGGTTCGTTGGTGCGGTCGAGTGCGATTTTGCGCTCGGACTCGTAGCGGGCGCGCTCCTTGGCTTCACGCCGCAAGGCGATGCGCTCGTCGTCTTCGTAGAAGCGCGAAGGCTCGAGGGGGCCGTTCAGGTAGCCCATGGGTGGGGGGAAGGAGAAGCCGGCGTGGCGCACGTTGGGGGTGGTGTCCGCCTGCCTCTGGACGTCGCGCTCGCGGAACTTCACCGATGCGCTGAGCCTGAGGCGGAAGCGCTCTTTTGCTTCTTCGAATTGCAGTTCGAGATCTTCCGCGTCGGGCGGGATGGGCGCCTTGCCCTTGATGGCGTCGAGGCGGTGGCCCAGGCCTTCGAGCGACTTCACCCAATCGCGCCGGCTGCGGCTGTCGAGGGAGAGCAGCTCGATGGATCGGGCGATGTCTTCGTACTCGGCGTGCGCCAGATTGTGCTGACCGGCCCTTTCCAAATAACGCAGGAAGGTTTGCAGTGCGACGAGGCACGCCGCCGACATGCTCACCGCGGCGAGAGCTATCTTGAGCGGCCAGCTCCCCGCTGCCTTTTCCAGCGTACCGAAAATGGTCGTCCCCACGACGGCACCCATCAAGGTGCTGGGAATGCCCAACCAGTAGTGACGCCGTTCGAGGCGCAATGCGGCCCGGCGGTGGCTCTTGCTGAAGACGTGCGCCCACGCCTGCCACTCGGCGAGCAGATCTTTGATATCGGGGGGTGTCATGGTGCTGGCGTTCTTGCCCATGGCAACGGATCTGGAAAATGCCGCTTGCTTTGCGTTCTCGGCGGCAATCGCAAGTTTGATATTGCCGCAGGAGACGACGTCCCCCGCCACGATGTAGGCTTCCGAAACGGGCACACCATTGAGGCGGGTGCCGCTGACGGACTCGAGATCGGTCATGCGGAATCGATGGCCGATGCAATCGATGGCCAGATGCCGCGGTGAGACGGTGCGATCGCTCAGTCGTAGATCGGACAACTCCTCCGTGCCGACGTGAATTCGCATGTCGGCGAAGACGACGACCGATCGCCCAGCGTCGACTCCGTCCATCACGGAGACTCGGATAGCTTGTGCGTTTGCCGCCACGATATCGCGCTCTGGCGGGAGCGTATGACGATCCTCGCGGGTCATGGGTTGAGCCTACTTTCCGGAGCTTCGAAAGGCCCTTGGACCACGTCCGATTGCAAACCTTGGCTGCATCATGCAAAGCCCCCTTAAGCTGGATCGGAGCGTCGTGAGACGCGCCCTGATCTAGTGACGCTCAAGGTAACCAACTCCTTCCAAATAACGTAGGAGCGTCGCCAAAGTTTTGGCTGAACGAAGGCGGGATTTACAAGTGTCGTGCGCGCGACATCGAGCCCAAACGAAATTTGCGCGCGCGCATTCCGTGATTACGAAGTAGGCGTCTTCGTGCGCACGCGCATCAATCCTTCTTGTGCGGTGCTCGCAACGAGGTGCCCGTCACGCGAGAAGAAACGACCGTGCGTCAGGCCGCGGGAGCCTTGTGCCGTCGAGCTCTCCATGACGTAGAGCAGCCAGTCGTCGATGCGAAATGGGCGATGAAACCACATCACGTGATCCAAGCTCGCGAGTTGAAGGCCGGGGGTTAGCCATGCCGCACCGTGCGGAAATAACGCGGTGGTGAGAAAAGACCGATCCGAAGCGTACGCGAGCAGGCTGCGGTGCAAGGTCGGTCGATCGGGCAAGGTTCCCGTCGCACGCACCCAAACGCGACGGATCGGCGCGCGCGGCGTCGGGCGAATCGCGCTGTCCAGCACGTCGATCGCGCGGCTCTCGAAGGGGCCTGGGGCCATGGCCACTTCGCGCACCCGCGCCGGCAATTCCGTCGAGAGCGCGGCGCGCTCTTGATCCGTGGGGAGGGATTCCGGCGGAGGTACCTCCGGCATGGGATCCTGATGATCGTATCCCTCTTCCAGCTTTTGGAACGATGCCGCCAAATTGAAAATAGGTTCCCCACGTTGAATGGCGACCACGCGGCGGGTATTGAACGAGCCGCCATCGCGGATGCGATCCACGTCGTAGACGATGGGGTGGGAGACATTTCCGGGTCGGAGGAAATACGCATTCAAGGAATGTACGTGACGCTCGGCCGGCACGGTCTGTTCGGCCGCCGACAACGCCTGCCCGAGGACCTGCCCGCCGAAGACCGTTCCCCAGCCCAAGTCCCGACTCTGACCTCGAAACAGGTTTTCCTCGATGCGCTCCAGCGCGAGCAGCTCGACCAAGTCTTCCAGGGGTTTGCTCATCGTCACCCGGATGCTACCGCGCAAGCGGCGCGGGCCGGTAGATCCCCGGCAAGGAAGCTCGTGGGCGCGACCCCGAGCAGGTCGCGGAATTCCGCCACGAGATGAGCCTGGTCGAAAAAGCCTGCCTCGGCAGCCAGTTGGGCCCAGGCCGTGCGCCCGGCCTTCGCGAGCACGCGGCGGATGCGGGCGATGCGCGCGAAGCGCTTGGGCGAGAGGCCGATTTCCTCACGAAAGACCTGGCGAAAGCGACGTTCTCCGACACCGAGTCGGGCCGCCACCTCGGACAGCGTTGCGTGCGGGGCTTCTTCCAGTTCCTTCACGGCGCCGCGGACGAGGCGTTCGCGCCAGGGGTCGACCTGCTTCGGATCGAGCTGCTCGAGGAGTGCGGCTTCCAAGGTGTGGATCGTGGCTTGGAGCGAACCGCCTTCGAGGCGATCGCGCCATCGCGCGGCGTTTCGGCCCCAGAGTTCGTCGACGGACACGACGCGATTGGTGAGCTCGTGCAGGGCGACGCCCAGGAAAGCGCGCGCGCTGCCCGGCCGAAAGACGAACCGCGCATAGAGGGGAACGGCCTCCGCGGGCTTGTAGGATGCACGCATGTTGGGGCCGGCGGCCACGACCTCCGTGCCGCCATGCCGCGTGCAGAGAACGAGGGACGACGTGCCGTTGGGCAGGCGGGTGAGTGTGCGCGCGGGCGAGGCGGCCATCGACATGATGCGAATCTCCGCGATCCACGGTCGGAGCGGCGGGGTAGGGGCGAAGGTGCGTTCCTCGAACATGGTCGCATTGTAGGGGCGGAGCCGAAATCTCCAAGACGGGGCGCGGGCGGAGAACCATGGTCACGCGAAAGGAGAAAACGACATGATTCTGGTGACGGGTGCCACGGGCACCATTGGTCGCGCGCTCATGAACGAACTGCGCGCGGCTCGTGTTCCTCGGCGTGCGATGGTCCGCGACGTGGGCAAGGCGAAATCGCTCTTGGGCGGCGACGAGGACCTCGTGCAGGGCGATTTCAGTGATGCGGCATCGCTGGCGGCGGCGGTGGACGGCGTGGACGCGGTCTTTTTGGTCACGGCGGCGGGGCCCGCGTTGGCCGAGCACGATCTGGCCATGGTGCGCGCGGTCCAAGGGACCCGCGTGAAGAAGTTGGTGAAGCTGTCCTCCTTTGGCGTCGACACGCCCGGGTTGAATGCGTTGAAATCGTCGGAATGGCACCGGCCTGGTGAGCAGGCGGTGATGCAGTCCGGGCTCGCCTGGACGGTGCTGCGCCCGGGGGCCTTTGCCTCGAATGCGCTGGGGTGGGCCCCGCAGATCCGGGCGAGCGCCCCCATCCAGGTGGCCACCGGCGAGGGAAAGCACGCCGTGATCGACCCGCGCGATATCGCGGCGGTTGCGGTCCGCGCACTCACCGAAAGCGCGCACGATGGAAAGGCGTATTCACTCTCGGGGCCGGAAGCGTTGAGCACACCCCGGCAAGTGGCGATTCTGGGCGAAGTGCTGGGGCTCCCCATCGCCATCGAGGACGTTTCGCCCCAGGTGGCGGCCGATCGTTTGCGCGCGGCCGGGGTGCCCGAAGCCTACGCGGCCGCCGTCTTCGAAGGGTACACCTGGTGGCGCGAAGGAAAGGTCGCCAGTCGGAGCGACGACGTGGCGCACGTGCTGGGGCGCGAGCCCCGGTCCTTCGAGGCGTGGGCGCGCGATCACGCGGCGGCGTTTCGTTCGGATTAGGCCCGCCTAGAGCAGCGGCTTGCGGCAGACGAAAATCTCGTCGGCAAAGCCTTCGCTGAGCTTGCGCGGGGCGGTCTGCACCCGGAAGCCGGTGCTGGAGAGCACGTCGAACCAGGTCGACTTCCGGAACAGTCCTTCCACGTGTTGATCGTGCACGGAGCGCATGCTGCTTCCGTCGCGCAGCAAAAATGCATACTCGACGACGTAGGTGCTGTCATTCGGGTTCGGGTCCCACGTCCATTCGAGGCAGCGGAGTGATCGCGCGCCGTCGTCCCCCGTGTGGACGTCGTGCGACTCGTGGAAGGTCTCGCGCACGTAATCCGGAGCAAAAACGGCTGCGCCTCCGGGCCGTGTGTGGGTGAACGCCGTGAGCACGGCGGCCTCGAGTTGCTCTTCGCTGGTCAGGTACATGACCGCGTCGTGGACGAGCACCACGTCGAACACGCGATCCATCCGCAGCGAGCGCATGTCGCCCACCGTGTGCTCGCATTCCGGGTTGAGCTCTCGGCTCAAGTCGAGCATGGACTCGGAAATATCCGTTAGCGTGCAACGGAAACGGCGCTTGAGATGAAAGGCATTGTTGCCGGCCCCCGCGCCCAGTTCGAGCAGCGTCTCCGGCTTGGGCGTCGCCGCACCTTCCAACGCCGTTTGGTAGCACTCCACTTCTTCGAGGTGGTCAGCCGGGGGATCGATCAGGCGATACCAAGGTACGAGGTCTCGATAGAGGAGTGGTTGCATCCTACGCTGCTATCACGGGCTCCCTGGCGCGGCACGTTTCGGTTTTGCATGAGCTGTGAGGAGCGTTTCGAGGTCCGGTCGTAGCCCATGCAACATCTTCGAGCGGCATCTCGGCGCGGGCTTCGATGACGAATGTCATCATATTTGAGCCGTCATATGGCTGGGGTCGTGTAGATCAGGTCGCTCGGAAAGGAGGGGCGTCATGCGGAAAACCGCTCCCTGGATTTCGTTGTGGATCCTGTGTGTGTTGCTCGGGGCAAGCCCGGTGTACGGCCAGCACGAGGCGGCGCCGGCATTCAAGGTATTGGCCTTTTACAATGGCAACTTCGATGCGGGGCATATCGCCTTCGTTCGCGAGGCCAATCCGTGGTTTTCGCAGCTCGCCTCTCAAAATGGCTTTTCGTACACTGCGACCAACAATTGGAATATGCTCAATGCGAACGACCTTGCGCAATACCAAGTGGTCATGTTCCTCGACGATTTGCCCCAGACGTCCGCGCAACGGTCGGCATTTCAACAATACATGCAAAATGGCGGCGGGTTCTTCGGCTTTCATGTGTCGGCGTTCAACACGAATCCCGGCGGGTGGAGCTGGTACCACAATGAATTCTTGGGCACGGGCGCCTTCAAATCGAACACCTGGGGTCCGACCACCGCCATTTTGCGCGCAGAAGACCGCACGCACCCCTCGACGACGCGCCTGAACGCCACGTTCACCTCGTCGGTCAGCGAATGGTACGCCTGGAACAACGATCTGCGGAACAACGCGAACATCAGGATCCTCACGTCCGTCGATCCTTCGAGCTTTCCGCTGGGGACCGATCCGAACCAGAGCTGGTACAGCGGTTACTATCCGATCATGTGGACGAACAGGAATTACAAGATGCTCTATGCCAACTTCGGCCACAATGCGGTGGGCGGTTCGGGGCAGTCGACGTCGTCCACGTTCGCGAGTGAACAGCAGAATCGGTTCATCCTCGACGGGCTTCTCTGGTTGGGCGGTGGCGGTTCGCCTCCACCGGGTGGTGGCCCCATTTCCTCGACGGCCTGGTACGGCGTCAGCAACGCGGGCAATGCCAAGTGCATCGACGCACGGGGCGCCGCCTCGGGCAACGGCACGGTGATTCAACAATATGCCTGCAACGATACGTACGCCCAGCAGTTCCAATTCCAGCCGACCAGCGGCGGCTACGTGCGCATCAACAACCGCAACAACGCGGCGCAGGTCATCGACGTGACCAACGTCTCCACCGCCGACAATGCCCCGCTTCAACTCTGGGCCTACGGCAATGGAAACAACCAGCAATGGCAGCCCGTCGACGAGGGCAACGGTGTCTACCACTTCGTGAACCGCAACAGCTCGAAGTGCCTCACCGTGCCCAACGCCTCCAACGCCGACAGCGTGCAACTCGTGCAGTACGCATGCAACGGCGCTGCCTCGCAGTCCTTCCGCCTCACGGAAAAACCGTAGTCGTCGGGGAGCGCTAGAGGAGAGAGGATTCACAGGAAGACGGGAAGACGGGAAGATTTTTTTTAGTTTCCAATCAGCCAATCGGCCAAACTGTAAACCCCCAAAAAAAGCGTTCCGCGCTGCCCTCGCCGTTAGTCCTTCCCGTCTTCCCGTCTTCCTGTGAATTCTCTTTAGCCGTTCTATTGGGCGGCTTGCATGTCCCAGTGTTCGACGAGCTTTTGCTCGGTGAATCGAAAGAGTTCCACTGTTTCGAAGTCGACCTTGGCACTGCCGGCGGGCTCGGTGGGGGTGCCTTGCCAGTGGATCCACACCATGACGCGGTCGCCTTCGGCGAGAAGGTGCAGGATGTCGCCGCGGAGGGAGGAAAACCGGCGCTCGAAGCTGCGCGCGAAGGCTTCCATGCCGGCGGGGCCGGGGCCGACCCGCGGATTGTGGCTGCGGAAGTCGGGGCTTACTAGGGTATTGGCCAATTCGTACTTTCGCTCGTTGACGAGATCGACGACGAGTTTCGTCGCCAGGGTCTTGTTTTCTGTGCGATCCATGGTGGGTCCTTTCGAGCACGCGGCGGCCAGGCAGATGGCGACCTGTGCCATACGAAACGTCGCCGTTCGAAGCATGGCGTAGAGTTGAGGGCACCGCGGTGCTACGGGTAGAGGAAGAAATCATCCAGGTATCGAAACCACCAGGGAGGCGCGATTGGCGGAGGACGAACGCACGGAAATACGTCGAGAACTGGGCGCATTTCTGAGAAGCCGGCGCGCGCGTCTGTCGCCCCGAGACGCGGGGTTCGCGGGGGAGGCGAGGCGCCGCACCCCCGGCCTTCGGCGTGAAGAGGTCGCGCACCTCGCGGGCGTGGGCGTGACCTGGTACACGTGGTTCGAGCAGGGGCGCGATATCCAAGTATCGACGCAATTCCTAGAGTGCATTTCACGGGCCTTGCGCCTCGATGCGACGGAGCGCGAGCATCTTTTCGGGCTCGCGCAGAATCGTCCCCCGCCGCGGGGCCCTTCCTCTGCACCAGAGATCGCGCCCGCGTTGCGGCGTATGCTGGCGAGCATTCCCGGGCCGGCCTACCTCACCACGGCGCGGTGGGACGTGCTCGCGTGGAACGAATCGCTTTCGGCGGTGTTCGGTGATTTGGAGTCCACCCCGCCGGCGCACCGGAACATGTTGTGGCTCGTGTTCACGTATCCCGCTTATGCCGCGCGGATGACGGAGTGGGAGTCGGATGCGCGGTCCATGCTCGCCCGGTTTCGCGTCGAATTCGGTCGCCATCGCGACGATGCGGCGTTCGGGCAGCTCGTGCGCGAGCTCAAGGAGGCCAGCGCTGATTTTCGCCGGTGGTGGCCCGAACAGGACGTGCTCGCGCCCGGCGAAGGGGTGAAGCGGTTCCAGCATCCCGTAGCAGGCGAGATCGAATTCGAACATACGTCCTTCGTCGTGGACGGCGGATCCGATTTGCGCCTCGTCGTGTATACGCCGCTACCGGGCGCGAACGCGCGAAAAGTCGAAAAATTACGACGCGCCGCACGCGAGCGGTAGCAAAGGTTACCCCCGTCGCTGGTCGTCGCGGGTACCAGCGGAAATGCGCATTTCGTCGACACCGACGAGGATCGGTGTGCATCGATCACCCAACGAGGCGTTGTCACCTTTTCGCCCGCTCGAGCCGCGCGGTGCGGGGCGACCGTTTCCGGCGGGGGCCATGAAGCAGACCAAGGACAGTGCGGTTTCGGTGGACACGACGACGAACGTCGACACGGATCCGGGTTTTCCCGCGCGGTGGGGCGAGCGCACGAGTCGCGGCATTTTGAATGCGAATGGGCCGCGCCTCGACCGAACCACGCCGGACTTCCTCAGCGTGGTGCGCGATGCGCGTACATCGAAGTACGCGAACACCCTGGATGCATTTCCCGGTGCGAAGGCCGAGACGACGGATCCCGATGCTCAGCCAAGCTACAGCGCGAATTTGCACCTGAGGGCGGGGGATACGCACGAGGTGGTGACCAGCGATCTGGAGTTACCGGAGGTCGGCCCGCCAGGGCCGCCGACTTTCAACGCAGCGATCTCCACGACGTTGCCCTCGGCAACGCCCGTGGTGCGCATGCGCCCGAGCCCTGCGCGTCCGCCGAGCACCGAGACGATCGATGAGCTCATCGATGGGTTGCCCGTCCCCGTGCAACCGCAACGCAAGAAGTGGGAGAGGGCCAAACGCCATGCGGCGCGCACGCCGGCGACGCCGGTGGCCGGTGGACCTTTCCAAGAGCCTGCGATTTCGCCTCGCCGGGGGCGCCGCGGTCCATGGACCATGGCACTGGGCGCCGCGTTGTTCGCGGTCTTGCTCGTCGTGGCCTTTGCCGTGGTGCGGCTGACGAAATCGGAAGATGTCGCGAATTGGTATCAAGTGCCCAACAATACGACGGTGGCTCTGACGGTCGCCATTCAACCGCCGCCCGCGCCTGCCGCATCGCAGGATCACGTGAACGTGTCGCACGCCGTGGAACCGAGTGCATTGTCCAATAGCGAACCCGCGCGAAGCGTTCCCCGTGCGGAGCCGAGTGCACAAAAGGTCATCGCACCCGCCGTGCGGAGTGCAGACAAGCGCGCACCCAGTGAGTCGCCGGCGCCGCGAACGGCCCACGCCGACGAGCTCGAGTCCGATGTTGGCAATGCAACTTTGCCCAAAGCACCCTTGCCCCAGCCGAGCAGCGGCGTGCGAGATCTTTTGACGGGCCATTGAATGCACGCGGTGGATGAATTACAATTTAGTGCGTGATACATTCTGATTTTCCCCCTTCGATTCGGTCGGCCGGGAACGCGCCAACCAATGGCTCCCCTCTCGGCTCTGGGCATGCAACTGGGCTCGGAACTGGGCCCGGAACTGGGCATGCTGGGACGGCGAACGGACCTGCAAGCAGCGGCGGCGAAGTCGACGCGCTGCAGGTCCTTTTGCACCTGGAAGAGCGCCAGGCCACGCATCCCTTTTGGGACAATCGATTGTTCCTCGCATGCAAAGCCGGCGCGCTGAAGCTCGAGGACTTTCGCTACATTTTCTCGCAGTATTATCTCTATTCCCGGAATTTTACGCGCTACTTGGCCGGCCTCCTGGCCAACTGCGAGGATGACCTCCTGCGCGCGCGGATCACCGAGAATCTTTGGGAAGAGAGCGGCGGGACGGAACTCGAAAAACGCCACGCGCAGATCTTTCGAAAGTTCCTGCAAGAAGGCCTGGGCATCCAGGATTTGGCGGGCATCGAGTATGCCGACTTCTCGCGTTATTTCGTCCGCGAATACCTCGATTTCATTTTGAGCGGCCACCCCATGGAGGCCGCGGCGTTCCTGTCCCTGGGCACCGAGGGAATCGTCGCCCGGATGTATGGCATTTTCGTGGAGGGCCTGCTCAAAGCGGGCATTCCCGAGGAGCAGCTCTCCTTCTTCCGCATCCACATGGAGTGCGATGACGCGCACGCGTTTACTTTGCAGCAGGTGATGCTCAGTTATGCGGGCGAACGCACCTGGAGCTCACGCTGCCACGATGCGATGGAACGGGCACTGACCCTGCGCGCGCGATTCTTCGAGAACCTGTACGACGCCGTGCAGACGCGCCGCGTTCGCGCGATCATGGAGAAGATCCAGGCGCGAAAGTCGCTGGCCTCCCCGTCCGAAGGATTCCACCATCCGGCCGGCGCGGAGGGCGAGTCCCTTTACACGAATGCCATCGAAAAGTTGAACATCAAGTTCGAAGTCGACCGGATTCCCTTCCGGCCCGAGGTGCTCGACCCTCGCCTGGTCTACATTCCCCCGGGCAAGTGCAACGAACACCACCGCCACGCGCACGAGACCGTCTTTTACGTCGTCCAAGGTACGGGGTATGTCCTCATCGACTACGCGCCGCAGGAAGTAAAACCCGGCGACATCGTCTTTGCGCCGCGCTGGTGCATGCACCAAACGCAAAATACCGGCCCCGACGAAATGATCCTCCTCGCGGTTACTGACTTCGGATTAACCGGCAAAGGCTTCCTCGGCGACTACGAAAAAACCGCCCGCATGAAGCGCGCTGCCGGCGGGGGCGAATAAGAGAAGAGAATTTACAGGAAGACGGGAAGACGGGAAGACGGGAAGACGGGAAGACGGGAAGGGATTGAGGGATGTTCCTCAATCCCTTCGTTTTTTTGTGCGGCCGCATGAAAGAGCCGCGGGCAAAAAAAGAGGGATTGGGGACCAAAACCCCAATCCCTCTCTTTCCTTCCCGTCTTCCCGTCTTCCTGTGAATTCCTCTCCCTCTCCTCTTAGTTGGCCAAGCGGAGTTCAATGAGGCACTCGGCGGCGCCGGAGTGCATGCATTGGGGTTCGTGGATGGCGATGCGTTCGCCATAGTGTTTGGCCACGCCGCGGGCCATGCCTTTGGCGATGCCGCACATGCGGCGGGTCGAGCGGTAGTGAATGGCCACTTGGGACGGGTTGCGGCGTTCGGTGACCAATTGAGGCGGGCGCGCCCCCGGGTTGCGGAGGCGCACGATGCGGTGGATCATCTTTTCGGTGTTCTCGATGAGATCCAATGTTCGCCAATTGGCGTGAATGAGCGAGCGGTACACTTGGAGGAGATCGGGAACGATGAATTCACCGAAATCCTCCAGAAGGGTGGGGAAGGTCTGCCCCGTCGTTTTGGCGACCGTCCCCATGAGCAACACCGCTTCGTCGTCCGGATATTCCTGAACGGGAAGGTAAGCGCGGCTTCCCAAGCCGGCGTCGGCCAGAAGGGTCGACCACGCGGGGGTCCCCCACCTCGAACCGACGTACTTCTTCAACTCTAGAAAGATAATCCCGTGCATGTTGCGCTCGTCAGGTTGGAAGGGGCTTCAGCTCGAGGTCGAAACCGCACGCTTTGTCCCCCAGTCCCCCGATGCACGTGATCTCGTGGGCGCGTGTGCGCTTCTTCACGATGCTCTCCACCACGCCGGCAATGAGCCCGCCCTCGAAGTGGCACAAAGTCCGGCCCACCGTTTTGAGGCCCGCGCACGTCACGCACTCGTACACATCGACACGAATATGGCTTTCGGCCAGAAGCGGCACTTCGATGATGCCGACCTTGAGGGCTTTGCAGAGATCCAGGAAGTCTTCCAGCTTCTTGAGCCCCAGCGAAATTCCCAGTTTCTTGCCGGCGACGTACGCCGTACCGGCCGCGCCGCGGCCCATGATGTCTTCCAGCGCGACCAGACGCAATAGACGGTAGAGAGCTACCCCGGCATCGTTGCCCAGGGAGGGGCGCAACACGTTGAGGGCATTGGTGACCTCGACGTTTCGGCTGCGTGCGAACTCTTCGGGGGTCTGAACACTCATGAAGTCCTCTCTCTCTGTCCGTTTAGCTTCTCGCGGCCGCCTTCCACACCCAGCGTCACCAGCACCAATTCGTTCGGTGCCGACGCCACGGTGCGCGCCGTCAAAGTAATTCCAGTGTCGTCTTGAACCGATACGCGTTGCACGGCATGCATGGGAAGAAGGCCGCATGCGCGACCGCCCGCCTCCGTCAGGTAGGCGCCGAACGCGGCAAGCGCCTCTGCGTGGTCGCCGTTGCTGGCGACCAAGAATCCCAGTTCATCGGTGAGCGCGGCCGCACTCACCGAGGGTGAGCGCACGGCATCGTCGACGAAGCGCTGGAGCGAGTGTCCGTCGAGACCCGGTTTCGCGGGCGCCGAAGATAATAGCGTGGGCGAGGGCAGCGAGATTTTCTTGCCTTCTTTGGCTTTGCTCGCGAACTCCACCGCACGGAGTCGTGCATTGTCGGCTTCCAACGCTGCGACGCGCTTTTTCATTTCCGCGAGCGTCGCGCTTTCCTGTCGCAGAACCACCGTGTCGGTGCGTGCGGCTTCCAGCGCTTCCTTCGCGGCGCGCGTCTCTTCGGCGCGGAGGGCGGCCTCGCGGCGGAGGGCGTCGGCCTCGTGGCGGGCGGAGTCGAGGCCTCCGCGCACTTCCTGCTCGAATTTGACCTTCGACTCGAGTTGACCGCGCAACGTCGAAACGGTGCTCGCCAGCTCTACGAGCTTCTTGGTCGCGAGCACCTCACCCTCGGTGCCGCGCGATTCGAGCTGTTGGGTGCGGCTCTTGACGGTGGCCAGCTCTTTTTCGAGCCGTGCCACCTCGCCGCGGGTGCGCACCAGCTGATCGAGTTCGCGCTGCAGGCGTGTCGCCTCGGCGCGTTGCTCTTCCGCCGCGTGGCGCTGCTCGTCGAGAAGAAGGCGGGCGCGCTGCTCGGATTCCGCGGCGCGGGTCAGCTCCTGGGCGGAACGCTCGGCATCGGCGCGGGCTGCGGCGGCCACGGTTTCGTTGTGCTTGGCGCGAAGCTCGGCCTGCGCGAGCTCGGCGATGGCCTGCTCGGCATGCCGCCGCTGCGCTTCGTTCTGGCGCCCGATGCGAGCGCGCGCGAGGAAGTATCCCGCGGCCGCGAAGAGCGCGGCTGCCGCCAGGGACGCCAACCAGATGACGGACATGACGTTCACGGTTTTCTCCTTTCAACGTGCACTTCGACCCGGCGATTGCGGGCGAGCGACTCGGCATCCTTGCCGATCGCGATGGGGGCGCGCGCGCCGTGCGCGGCGGACGCGATGCGGCTTCGTTGGACGCCCAATTGTGCGAGTTCGTCGGCGACGGCCACGGCGCGCTGTCGACTCAGCTCGTCGTTGTAGGCCGCGGAGCCGTTCCGGTCGGAGTGGCCATCGATGGTCACCTGCAGTGTCGGATCGGCGGCCAGCATGGTTGCGATGGTTTTCAAGTCGGGGGCGCTGTCGCCCGCCGGGGTCCGGGCGTTGACGTCGAAGTGCAGGGTCACGGTCCCACTGCGCGTCTCCGTCGTCAGTTCCGCCTTCGGCGCCGGCTCCGCCTTCGGTGCAGGTTCGGCCTTCTCCTTAATAGGTTCCACCTTTTCCTTGACCGGCGACGGTGAGGCCATCGCCATCGTGGTCTTCTCGGGAGCGCTCACGAGTGGAGGTGCAGTCGGCGGCACGACCGGCGGCGCGACGCGTGGCGCGTCGGGCGTTGCCGGCGCCAACACGGCGGGCACGAGGCGTAGGTCGATGAAGGCCAGATCGACCGTGCCAAGCGCTGCGAACCCCGCAGCGAGGAGGAAGGGCTTCATCAGTTGTCCAGGTGCTCCGCGAGCTGATTCAGCGTGCGTTTCAGCTCGAGGAAGATCATCCCCAGCTTGGCCTCACGGGTGACCAGAAGCACCAATACGGACTCGGTGCCAATCGAGTTGACGATGATGTAGCCCTTGGCCGAGCGCACGTAGGTTTGCTCGACCTCGGCCCGCATCAAGTCGGCCGCGATGCGTTCGCCGACACCGAGCAGCGACGCGGCCATGCCTCCGATGAGGTCTTCGTCGACCTCATTGGGGATGTGCGAGGCGACGATGAATCCGTCGGAGGTCACCACCGATGCGCCGATGATTTCGGGCGAACTCGTCCGAAGGGAACGGAGCACGTCGTTGAGACGCTCCGTCTTGGTCATGCGGTTCTTTTCCCTGATTGCAATTTCACTGGTCGCCATCGCGGAACCTTTCTTGAAGTCTCTTCAAATTGATCTGATATCGACGTTCGCGCGGATCGAGTTCGATTGCCCGTTGCCATGCTTCCTGCGCGCCGGAGAAATCTTTGGCCGATAGACGTGAGAGCCCGTCTTCGAAAAGACGCGCGGCCTCGCTCTCTTGCGCGGAGCGTGCCCGCCCGCCCATGGGGGAGGTGCGCGGGACGGCGGCTCCGCCAAACACGGGGGAAAGCTCCCGCCGTGGCACCCGCGCGAAGATGTCGGGCGCGACGTGCACACGCTGGGCTGGAAACTCGCCCGACCGCTCCACGGGAGGTCTGTCCGACGGCATGGTCGGCGCGGGTACCGGCTGTGTCGCGGGCAGCGGCGGCGGTGGCGTGCTCTGCGCCCTGGCAATGGCCTCCGCGATCACCGAGGGGGCGCACGGTGCCGTCGGCAGCTCGGAGGCCTCCCGGTGCTCCGTGCGTTCGCTGATGGTGCGCATGATGGTGCTCGCCAAGGTGTCCGGCTCCCCGAAAATCGAGGCCATGTACCCATCGAGCGAGCGCGGATGCGCCCCGGCGTCGAGCTCGCGCAGCCGCGCCCGCAACGCCGCCGCCAAATCGGCCGCCGTGGAGAAGCGATGGTCCGGATCGCGTGCCATCGCCCGCAGGGCCGTCCACGCAAGCGGCTCGGAAATCCCCCGCGCAATCTCCTGCGGCGGCGCCGGCCGTCCCTCCAGTGCGCGCGCCAAGACATCGGCGTGCGTTGCGCCCGTGTACGGCCGGTATCCGGTGAGGCACTCGTAGAGAACCACACCCACCGCGTACAGATCGCTGCGATGATCCACGGTCGCCGCCGGCTGGATCTGCTCGGGCGCCATGTACCAGGGCTTGCCGATGAGCAGGTTGTTCCGGTTGGCGGCTCGCGTGATGCCGAAGTCGACGAGCTTCACCGAGCCGTTGAAGGCCACCATGATGTTTTCCGGGCTCACGTCCCCGTGCACCAGGCCGAGGTGCCACCCTTCGGCGTCGGCGTAGCTATGCAAATACTCGAGGGCCGAGCACACCTCGAGAAGCACCCGCAGCAGAAACCACGTGTCCATGCGGCGGTGCTGCTCCACGCATTGCTGCGCGATTTGCCTCAGCGTGCGGCCGTGCACGAACTCCATGGCGATGTAGGCCTGCCCGTCGAGCACCCCGACATCCGTGACTTTCGCAACGTTCTCGTGCTGCAGCTCGGCGGCGACGCGACCTTCTTCGATGAACAGGGACCTGAGCTCGCTGGAAGCGGCTAGCTCCGGCAGCATGGTTTTCAGCACGCCGCGCTGGGAGCTCGCGACGGTTTCGACGAACCATACGTCGGCCATACCACCTGATGCGAGTTTCGACAGCACACGATACGGACCGAAGCGTTCGCCCTCGAAAGCGGCGTTTGAGGCGCTCATCCGCGCTTGTCTCCTGTTCTCAGCCCCCTGGGTGGCTAAGCTCTTCGTCATTTTGATGGAAAGTCCCGTCCGTCGCGGGTTTGTGCGACTGTACGATGCGGCGCGCGTCGGGCGAGCAGGCGTCGCGGACAGATCCGCGGAGAGCCCTGACGGCACATAGCAAGATACGAATCGATTCCGTCGTACTCAAGACCATGTGCACGCTCGCGATGAAGATTTGGCGGACCTTTCGGCTACACGTCTCCCGCGGACGTACCTTCGTATCTCTATTTTCGTCTCAGCCAGAATGCGGACGCCTTCTGTGGCGTTATGCCTCTTTTTCCCGTCAATCCTGCAACGAGTGCAAAGTCTATCGCGTTATGAAAATAGGAGATAAATCCACTTACCAGCTGGACCACCCTCTAATGCTCGATCCGGCACGCCCAAGGCGGCCGGAGTGCGTGGTACCCCGACATTCCATGCAAGCCGTACCGAATCACGGCATAGTGCCGCCATGGCCATTCAGGGCATTCAGGACATACGGGGGTGGTGCGATCCAAAGTTCGAACGAATTCGCGACGCGTTTGCCCTTAACTTCGAACGCGGGGTGGAACCGGGGGGTGCCGCTGTCTCCGTGACTGTCCATGGTCGTCCGGTGGTCGATCTCCATGCCGGATTCATCGATCGCGGGCGCACCCGACCGTGGCAGAAAGATACATTGATCAACCTTGCTTCGACGTCGAAAGCCATCCTGGCCATCTGTGTCCTGCGTCTCGTCGATCGAGGTGCCCTCGAACTCGATGCGCCGGTCGCCCGCTATTGGCCGGAGTTCGCGCGCGCGGGCAAAGAAAGCCTCACCGTGCGCGACGTTCTTTCCCATCGCGCGGGACTCCCCGCCGTGCGCGCGAAGCTCTCGCCGGAGGCCCTTTACGACTGGACGGCGATGACCGCGGCGTTGGCCGCGGAGGAGCCGTGGTGGCCGCCTGGGACGCAGCACGGCTACCATGCGATGACCATTGGGTGGCTCGCGGGAGAGCTCGTACGGCGCGTCTCTGGACGGACCGTGGGGCGATATCTTCGAGAGGAACTCGCGTTGCCATTCGATCTCGATCTGCATATCGGCTTGGGACCGCATGAAGAGGCGCGCACCGCCGACGTGCGCGCCACGCGGCCCGAGCCCGGTCGAACGACCTTCGTCGAAACCGTGATGAGCGAGCCTGACTCGATGTCAGGTTGGGCATTTCTCAATCCCGTTTTGTGCTTGACGCCGCAAGTTTTGAATTCGCATGCATGGCGTACAACGGAGTTGCCATTTGCCAATGCCCACGGCACGGCATCATCGCTCGCGCACCTCTATGGTGCGCTCGCGCACCCGACTGGGAAGCACGGCAACGTGCTCTCCCCGTCGATCGTGGATGCTGCGCGCACCGAGCATGCCTTCGGCTACGATCCCGTGTTGCGTGAAGTCACGCGCTACGGCATCGGTTTCATGCTCCCGCACGAGGGGCTCGCGTGCAGTCCCAATCCACGGGCCTTTGGGCATCCGGGGGCGGGAGGGTATTTGGCGTTCGCCGATCCCGAGGCCTCGCTGGGGTTTGCGTATGTGACGAGCAAGATGAGCGCGCACACGTTGCTCGACCCGCGCGCCGCCCGCCTCAGCGAGGCAACCTATGCGTGTCTCTAGAAGAGATTGAACAGGGAGGGGGGAGGCGGGGAGGGATACGGCACAAATCCCACCGCGCACCGAGGCTGGTTTGGGTTTTCAGTTGGCTCACGAAGCCAACTGAAACCTAAAAAAAGCCTTGGCATGCGGTGGGATTCGCGTTGTCTCCCTCCCCGCCTCCCCCCCTCCCTGTTCAATCTTCTGGTTAGGGCGCGGGGGGAATGCGCACGCTGAGCGTGCGGGTATGCCCGTCCGCTTCGTCGGTGACGCGGTGGCCGTGGGCGCGCATGATGCGCTTGGCCAAAACGACGTCGGTGCTGGCCCGGCCCGCCACGGCGGAGGACCACATGTCGCCGACGAAGAGGATCCTTCCATCGTCATCGACGGCGGTCGGGTCGGCATGAACGACGATGTCGATGGTGATGGCCGCATGCGTCATGGCGTCGGTTCGGGCGGTGACTAGAATTTCTCCCGAAGAACCCACCACACGGGCACACGCCCGAAGCAGCGGTATGAGGCCGTGTGGGACGTACGAATCGTCCACCACGATCTGAGCGTCCTCGGGGACCTCGATCGCGTAACGGCATTCGCTGGCCGATGCCGCTTCGCGCAGCGCTTCACCCAGCGAGCGCGGTCGCAGTGTACCTGGGCGGGGCTTCACCCGCCTTAGCGACCGGACGAGTGAGAGGAGCCGGCCGACCTCCTCGGCGGCGATGGATACATGCTCCTCGTCGGGCGTGGCGCCGCGTGCCACGCGTTCGATGAAGCCGTCGAGGAATGCCACGGGCGCTGCGAGCTCGTGCACGACGTCGTCGGCCCATGCTGCGCCGACGAGAAGGGGATCGGGACCATCCGAGGGAAAGTGTCCTGTCATTGCGTGTTCGCCCTGAAATCTCCTGCGTCTTTGGTCGTTGCGGTACTCGTGCGCACGCTCGCGATCATCCCTTGAAGCAATGACCAAGAGGGTAGCCCCCCTTTCTCGATGACGCGATCGAAGATCCCATCGACGTCCACGTCCTCCAAGATGCCCGAGGAGCTCACGAAAATGGGAAGGTCCGGCCGCCGGCGCCTCACTTGGAGGGCAAGTTTGGACCCACACTCCTCTCGGTTCGAAAATCGATAGTCGGTGACCACGGCCTGGAGCCGGTCGAGCAGCTCGGGCTCCTGCTCGAGGGCCGCCCAGAAGGCCACAGGCGACCGGTAGTAGCGGACGATTGCGTCCTCTCCGATGGCCGCGCGCCATGCCAAGTAGATGGCCCGCGAGTCATCGACCAGCGCGAGCTCGCTTCGCCGGCTCGGCGGAGGTTGTGGGACCGACGCCGGAGGCTCCGGCGCCGATGACACCGCGAGCTCGCGGCTATGCGTCGGCAGCCCTGGGCGCACGATCCGAGTCCGCTGCGGCGCGATGGGCAAGGTCACACGGAACTCGACCCCCTCCGCCACGTTCGCGCAGTCGATTTCGCCGCCGTGGGCCAGAATCACCCGCTGCGCGATGGCCAGACCGAGACCGGTTCCCCCGGGTTTGCCCGCCGAATGGAACGCCTCGAAGATGCGGCCCATTTGATCCTCGGCAATGGCCGGGCCCGAGTTGCCGATGCGCAGCTCGCAAAAGCCTTCCTCCCGCGCGGGTGCGAGCACCACCCAGATGAAGCCAATGCCGTGCATGGCCTCGACGGCGTTGGAGATCACATTGGAAAGGGCGCGTCGCATGCGAATGGGATCGACTGCGAGATGCAAGTCTCCTTCCACCCCGTCGTAGCGGAGTTCGATGTTGCAATCGGGGCGTGGCGCGAACACATCGCGGAGGCTCTCGGTGATCAGCTCCTCGAGGGGGGTAGGGGACGGTGTGGGGTAGTCGCCGATGTTCATCGTGTCGGCGATCAGGTTGTCCACGTCGCGCGTGGCGCGCTCGACCTCGGGAAGAAGGGTGCGCACGACGTCTTTCGCTTCGTCGTACGTGCCGATCTTGCCGAGCGACTGGAGGCCGATCCGCAAAAGCTGGAAGGGACGCCTGACGTCGTGGGCGAGCATCTGCGTGGTGCGGGTGATGGCGACCGCCCGGGCGTTGCGGTCGTTTTCGGCCTTGAGGGCCAGCATGTCGCGGATGTTATGCTCCAGTATCGCCAGAGCGGGCGCGACCGATGCGAAGAGCTTGTCCACCGCCGGAATGCGCTCCTCGCCGATGCCCGTCAGCACCAGGTAGCGCGTGCCGATGCGGATCTGCGGGAGGTTCTCCGAGAACCTCGCCGGCGATGGGCGGATCTCTCCACTGAGGCAGTCGAGGTGGCGGCGCAGCAGATCGAACGCGCGGTCCTCGAAGGCGCGAAGACCTCCGGACAGGGCGGCCGGCATGGCGCTCACCAGGTCGAGCAGCAGTTTGCCCAACGTAACGGGCACGTGCGTCCGCAGGCTGACGCCGAAGAACTGGGTGTCGGGCACGAACGTCTCGTGGCGTTCGGCCATTTGGAGGATCTTCCGATCGATCTTTTGCCAGGTCTGAAAGGAGCGCGTGAGCTCGCGGTGCCGGATGGCCCGCAGGATGTAGCTCTTGGCGTCGGCGAATTTTCCCGTGGACAACGTGACGAGGGCGGCGGCGCGGAAGAAGGCGGAATCGACGACGTGCCCCACGTCGGGGCGTAGGGTCTCGTGCCGCGCGATGACCGTGGCGAGCTCCTTCTCGACGAGGTGCCCATAGCCTCGCAAGGCGAGAGGAACGAGCGGCATGATTTCCGCAATGGGTCGGTAGCGAAGGAGCTGCCCTCTCTCATGCAACTCCAGAAAGAGCGTCGATACGACCTCCGCGCGGGCATGGTTGCCCGAATACGCGGCCGCATAGAGCGAGCTCACGAGGAAGAGCGTTTGGTAATACGGATCGGACGGCAACAGCGACTGCGCGTGGTGGGTGACCGTCTCGATGTGCTTCAAGCGCGCGCTGACGAGAACGGTGTAAAGAAATGTTGCCACGACCACGTTTTCGCCAAAGCGGGTTTTCCCGCGGCGCTGCACGCGCGAGGCGGCGCGATGAAAGAAAAACTTGGCAATGGGATATCCGAAAAACGGCCAACCCCACAGGGCCAGCGTGTGGCCTACGTTGTAAAACACGAGCCCGTAGATGCCCGAGCTCGGGGACCAAACGCCAAGCAAGAACAGCCGCCAGAGCGAGAGCATCGCCGCGCGGTGGCTCACGAAATACATCGAGTGAAAGCGCGCGTACTCGTACACGAGCATCGCGAGGCGATCTTTCGCCAGCAAGGACGGGGCCACCTCGGGCAGGCTCCGTCCGAGCTTCACGGTCATCAGCGCATGCTCGGCGATCAGAAGGGGAGGCGCGTCCGCCCCGCGTTCCGCGTAGCCCGCCAGGAGCTTGCCCCCTTGCTCCCAGGCCGCAAAAAGCTCCCCCGACCAATGCAGCTCGAGGAGATCGCCCACGTCGGTGGGGACCAGTCCTTTGCGGCGCAACGCCACGATGTCGCGATCGAAATACGAGCTATCGAGCATATGCCTTCGTAGGCGATCTTCAGGAGATCGTGCGAAGTGCGTCCCTCCAGCCAGCGGCGATTCGTTCGGAGTCTCGAATGACCGGATGCTCGGGCGAGCCGCACAAGTTCAATGCTTGAAACGCGCCGCTGGACCAGCATCCAATATTTGCCGATGCGGGCGTCGCAGGGGACGCCACGAGCGACAGACTCAGAGGGTGGACCAGATTATCGGCCCATGGAATTCGGCGCGTGTCCCCCATGGCACTGAACGAGAATAAGGCGGACGAACGCAAGAGACCAGGCCTGCGAATGGCAAGTGCAGCGACCCGATCGGCCTGGGAGCGTAGGTGATGGACCCACGTGTCGCGGGGACCTGCGGAGAGCCGGGCCGCCGCTGCGCCCGACATCTCCACGAGGACGAGGCTATTTCCCGTATAAGAATCGCGTTCGATGGCCTCCGTCGAATCGCGTGATGTGCATATCGCAACAGGGCCTTCTCGAAGGGCGGGCGCGCGTTCGAGGATTTCGCCGAGCACGCGCTGGGCGACCGTCCGCTCGTCGTGACGCACCTCGATGCGTTCGACGTAAACGCGAAATGCATATCCATCGATGACCCCCGATAGGCTGTGATCGCCTTCGGTGCGCGTGACATTCTCGTGGACCTTGGTATCGATTCGAGAGAGTAGGTACATGCCCGCAAATGCATCCAGCACGGAGTGCGAAGCGCGAACCTCGAGCACGTCCGTACCGTGCGCGTTGTCGCGTTCGGACGCACGCACGACCCTGCATGCGGCACCGATGCGCGCGCATTCGTCGGCGAGCGCTTCGGGCACATCGGTCATACCGTTCACGCGCAGCGTGAAAACGGCACACGATTTGGCGAGGGACTCACCGAACGGATTAACCGACCGAAAGAGTGGCTGCATGGTACCTCCGGGTGAATTCGAGTTTGCAGCGTGCGACCCTGGCCAAAGTCAGCCATGCCAAGCGCGTCCGGCCCTCACTTTCGCGTACCGTATGTTCAGTGAGGTCTTCTGCGCGAACGTCGTAGTTGGCTTTCACGAATTCGGCGATGCGCGCGGGGGCGAACGATTCGACGAAGATGCCTTTCACCTCGGCGGCCACGCGTTCGAAGGTCTCGGGCGCGATGGCGCCTTCTTCACGAATCAATGTTCGTAAGTATCCGTAAGAGAACTGTACGTGGCGCATTTCGTCATCCCAGAGGGCGTGTTCGCCCTCCGACGTGGCGCTTTTTACGGCACGAGCGCGGTACTCGAGCGCCCCCAGGCTGAATCCCTCGAGCAGCGATTGAATGACGAAAACCTCGAGTGTCACGCTGTTCAACGAGCCCACGTACGCCGCGAGCGCCTCGTCGTAGCGCGTGCCGCGATAGGCGTCGGCGCCGAGCCATCGTTCGTAGATCCGACAATGCGCTTCTTCATCCGCCAGTTGGCGCTTGATCATTCCGGCAAATGCGCCATATCCACCTACGCGATCCACCAAGGATCGCAGAAGTCCCACCCCGCACTTTTCGCCAACGTACGATTCGTGAAGCAAGAAGAGCCATTCGATCTCGGGATCCGTACCAGGGAGCAAGCGAGAGGAAAGCTCGACGGGTTGGCGGGAATAGAACGACGTTGGCTTCGTTTCTGCGCCGACGTGTATGGCGCGCGTGAGGGGCGTGAGTCCCGAGAGGCGGCCGCGCGGTGCGCGGGAAGCGTGAGAAACGCGAGGGGAGGAACTAGACAGCGTCAGTTCGGACGGCCGCGTACCAGCGCCGCGAAGGGTGGTGCCGTGTGAGGAACTCATGGTAGATGTTTCCAAGTGGGGGGAAGTGCCAAGGGAGCGAATGACGAAGAAGTCAACATGCGGTTGCCCCAAGCCGCTGGTCCTCGAGATGGTGTGTCACCGGCAGGATGTCGTCCTCGAACAAGCGGGCCACCACGTCCTTCAACCACGGGGTCGGGCGCCGGGTCTCTTTGGACATGCAGACAAGCTCGAATTCGCAGGTCGCCGCGATCTTCCCGTTGGCCTTTCGGATCTCGCTCCGCACCGTGGAATCCAACTTCCCCAGGCTGACCACCCACGAGACGATCTCCAGCTCTTCGTCGGCGAAGATCGGAATGAGAAACTCCTGCGTGACGCGCCGGATGTAAAAGACGATGGGCCAGCTCGCGATCGTGGCGTAGTCGTAACCCATCTCGTCGCGGAACGCGGTCCAGCGGTGTTCGAGGAAGAGCGGAAGGTAGTTCGTCGCGCTCAGATGTCCAAACGGATCGAGGTGATTGAACGACACGCGGTGATGGGTGCGAAATTTTCGAGGTGTCATTGGATCGTGCCCGTCCTTTCGCCAATGTTGCGCCCGTATTTGGGGGCGTCCGTATCTTCGATGTTCCGATATCGGCGAAAGTTCGCCGAGGCTTATAATGAGAATGAATTGGAGCTGCCCCGCGAGAGCGTGCTAGCAGGAAAAGAACAATGAGAATCCTCGTCGTAGACGACGACCGTGCGACCCGAAGGCAACTCGTCTACATCGTCAAAGAACTGCCCGACTTGGAAGTGCATGAAGCGGGCTCGCAGGCCGAAGCCAACGCTTTGCTGGAGCGCCACACCATCGACATCGCGCTCATCGATCTTCGCTTGAACGCGGCCGATCCGGACAACCGCGACGGTCTCTCCCTCGTGCGCGAGGTGCGAGCGCGCGCCGCCACGCCCATCGTGGTGAGCGGTTCCGACGGCATGCACGACGTGCGGGAGGCCATGCGCTTTGGTGCGCACGATTACATTTTGAAAGAGGAGCTCAGCTCCGACTTCGTCTTGCCGATCCTCAAGAGCCTCTGTAGCCAGCGGCAGCTCGAAAAAGAGGTGATCACGCTCCGTTCGAAGCGTTACCCGCCGCCCACCGACTCGCTGATCGGCCCCTCCGCCGCCATGCAGCGCCTGCGCGAGATCCTGCAGCGGGTGTCCGTTTCCGACCGGCCCGTGTTGGTCACCGGCCCCACGGGGTCGGGCAAGGAGCTCGCCGTGCGTGCCATTCATGCACTCGGCGGCCACCCGGATCAGCCCTTTCTCGATTTGAATTGCGGCGCCTTTCCCGAGTCGCTCATCGAGTCGCAGCTTTTCGGCCACGAGCGCGGCGCCTTCACTGGGGCCGATCGCAAGCAGGAGGGCTTCTTCGCCGCCGTCCGCCAGGGAACCTTGTTCCTCGACGAGATTGCCGAACTGCCCCTCGAACTTCAGGCCAAGTTGCTGCGCGTTCTCGAGACGAGGACCTACCGTCCCGTCGGGGCCTCGCAGGCTCGCACCTTCGAGGGCCGCGTCGTCGCCGCCACACATGCGGATTTGGAAGAGCGTGTTGCGAAGGGGCAATTCCGAGAAGATCTCTTTTATCGCCTCAATGTGCTCGAGGTCACCGTCCCCTCGCTCGACGAGCGTCGAGAAGACATCCCGTCCTTGGTTGCCCACTTCGCGGCCAAGCAACCGCGGCCCCTCGAGTTCACGGCCACGGCCGTCGAGATCCTCACCAATGCCTCGTGGCCCGGCAACGTTCGCCAGCTGCGCAATTTGGTCGATCGACTCGCCGTCTTCACCGAGTCGCGGGTCACACCCGAGTTGATTGCCTCGCTCCCCGGCCGCAGCAAATTGAAGGAAGCGGCTCCCCTGTCGGAGCTCGTTCGTGCGGTGCTGCGCCTGCCCGATGTCGACAAGATGCAGCTCATGACCAATGCCCTGGTCGACGAGGCGATGCGACTCTCCGAGAACAACAAGACCGCCGCCGCGCGTCTTTTGGGCGTGCACCGCAAGGTGGTGGAGCGCTACGTTTCCCGAGCCGAATACGCGAACGGCGTCGACGCCGACGATTGAGATCGCGTTGCGCATCGTGCGGATTGTTTTTGCACTCGCGGTGCCATGGCCATTGTGGCGTCATCGGAGGCGTTGGAAAAGTCTTGAAACGTCGAAACTGCGGATCGCGTTCGATGAGGTGCGGACGGGATCGTCCGCGCGCGTGGACGATCCCGTCCGCACGCGTCCACGCAGCCTTCTGCAGGCGTGCCGCGATGTCAGCGGGTGTGCCGATGCGGGCGCGGTTCTAGGCCTTTTCAAGCCTCTACCGTGCATGCCGTAAGTTGGATATTTCAATTATCTATTAAATCAATTCGAAGTAATCCGGAGACCGTCGCCGGCCTTGCCGTTCGGTACTCTCGGGTGTTCGCCGCTGTGCTCGACCCAGGTTGCGCGCACACCGGCCACGATTCGTTCGAGACGCGGCCACGAGAGGCCGCCCTTTTCGAGGACGGCGTCGAAGATGCCGTCCACATCGACATCCTCCAGGATGCCCGAAGAGCTCACCAGAATCGGCAAATCGGGGCGTCGGAGTCGGAGCCTCTCCGCCAACTTGGAGCCGCAGTCCTCGCGGTCGGAAAAGCGGAAGTCGGTGATGACCGCGTACAGTCGCTCGAGGAGGCCCGGCTCGCCATCGATGGCCTCCCAAAAGGCAGCCGGCGAACGGAAGTAGTGAACCTCGGCGTGGCCGCCGATGCCCGTGCGCCACGCGAGGTGAATGGCCCGAGAATCGTCGACGACGGCGATCTCTCGGGGAGGCGCTTTGCGTGTCGGTCCCGGCGCGGCCGCGGCCACGGTGAGTTCGTGGCAGTGCGAGGGCATGCGCCCGGGACGCATGGCGCGGTGTCGGGGCTGCGCAGCGGGGAGCGTCAGTCGAAATTCGACTCCATGGGCCACGTTCGCGCACCCGATGGTGCCGCCGTGCGCGACGACCACGCGGTGCGCGATGGCCAGACCGAGGCCCGTGCCGCCGGGCTTACCCGAGGAGTAGAATGCATCGAAGATGCGGGCCAATTGCTCTTCGTCGAGGGGCGGCCCGGAGTTGCCAATTCGCAACTCGTGGAAGCCGTCGTCGCCGGCGGGGGTGAGCGCGAACCAGATGATGCCAGCGCCCCGCATCGCTTCGACGGCATTGCCGATCACGTTGGAAAGGGCCCGCCGCATCCGAACGGGGTCAACGGCCAAATGCACACCGTCCTCGACCCCGTCGTAGCGAAGTTCGATTTCGCAGTCCATGCGCACCGCGAATACGTCGCGAAGGCTCCCCGTGACCAGCTCGTCGACGGGGGTGGGGACGGGCTTCGGGCCATGGCTCATCCGCATCGTATCCTCGATGAGATGATCGACGTCCTGGCTGGCGCGCTGGACCTCCGGCAAGAGTGTGCGCACGACCTCCAGTGCCTCGCCCTGCGTGCGCACCGCGGCGAGCGATTCGAGGCCGATACGGAGCAGTTGGAATGGGCGCCGAACGTCATGAGCGAGCATCTGCGTCGTGCGATGGATGGTGCCGGCGTGTGTGTCTCCGTCGGTGCGGGCCTCGACCGACAGCATCTGCTCGATGTTGTGCTCGAGAATCGCAAGCACGGGCGCGACGGCGGCGAAGATCCTGTCCACGGTGCGTGCCCGCTTTCGACCCAGGCCATAGGCGACGACGAATCTCTTTCCTACGCGGATCTGCGGGACCGTTTCGGAGAAGCTCGCCGGGCTCGTGCGGATTTCGGCGAAGGGGCAATCGAGATGGCGGCGCAGCAACGCGAAGACGCGTTCCTCGAAGGCCTTCACTCCGCCCGGGAGCGATGCTGGCGTCGCACTGACGATGTCACAGAGGAGCTTGCCGAGCGACGTTGGGACCGTGGTCTCGAGTTGGATGCCGAAGAAATGCGCGGTATCCGGGGTGAACGTCTCATGGCCCTCGGCCATGTCGAGAATGCGTTGGTCGAGCCTTTCCCACCGGTGAAACGATTTTGTGAGCCGGCGGTGTCGGATGGCGCGCGTGATGTAGATCTTGGCATTGCCAAACCTTCCCGCGGAAAGGGAGATGAGCGCGGCCGTACGAAAGAAGGGGTTGTGGACCGCGTGGCCCACGTCGACCTCGCGTGCCTCGTGGCGTGCGACCACGGTCGAAAGAGCACCGTCGACCAGGTGCCCGTAGCCACGAAGGGCCATGGGAAGGAGGGGCAAGATTTCCGCAAGCGGCTGGTAGCGATAGAGAAGCTTGGCTTCCGCATGCGCGAGGAATTGTGCCGACACGACCTCGGTGCGTGCCTGGTTGCCAGAATATGCGGCCGTGTAGAGCGAGCACACGAGAAACATGGTCTGGTAAAACGGATCGCGCGGCAAAAGTGACTGTGTCTCGAGCGTCACCGAATCGAGCATTCTCAACCGAGCGGCGGCCAGCACGGTGTAGAGAAATGTTGCGAGGACGAAGTTGTCGGAGAACCTCGTTTTCCCCCGTGAGGCCACGCGCTGCGCCGTCCGACGAAAGAAGAATCGAGCGACCGGAAAGCCGATTCGTACCCAGCCGCGCACAGCGAGGAGATGGGTGAAGCCGAAGACGGCGAGCCCGAGGAGACCCGACGTGGGGGCTCGCAATCCAAGAACGAACAGTCGCACGAGCGAAACAAGCGCGGCATCTTGGTTCACGCGCACCGAGAGGAAGCGTGCATACTCGTGCACCACCCAAGAGAGCCAATGGCGTCCGAGCATGGACCGTTTCACGTCCGGTAGGCTTCGCCCTAGCTTTACCGTCATGAGCGCATGCTCGGCGACGAGAAGCGGCGGCGGTGTGCCTTCCCATTGTGCGAGAAGCTTGTTTGCCAATTCGCAGGCGGCGAGAAGCTCCCCCGACCAATGCAGCTCGAGGACACGCACGAGCTCGTCGGGCAAGCCTCGTTGAGCGCGCACCGCGACGATATCGCGATTGAAATAGAAAGTATGGAGCATTACGAGCTCATTTCTGCGCGAAATGGGCGGAGCTAAGGGACCGTCCGTTCGTTGTGGCGCATTCGGGTGCTTGCATTTTGGCTGACCGTTTGTGCGGTGCGATGGGGTGCGAGCGCGAAGAATGCAAAGATGTTTTGGACGTAATGCGTTGAGCGGAAGGAATGGAATACGAAATAAACCGACCGGAAGTCATCGAAATAAGACGTCCGTTCGTTCCTCGCGTCGGCGTGTCCAAACGGATTGCAGTGCAGAGTCGAGAGATGATGGTGGTCCAAAGTTTCCCAGGACTCATTTGTGTTCACCCCACCGTAATTTGCCTCGCGTAACCAGGTGTGACGTGCCCACGCAAGCGGGTCAAGAGACGCAACGAGGGGGCTGAATTTTTTCGATGATAGACGACTGCAAAATGGACCGCGATGCGTATACTGCATCGCGGTCGACGCTTGGTTCGATATGCGCCGAAGAGCGCGCCAAACGGTGTAGCCGGGACAAAATCATGAGAATGCTCGTCGTAGATGACGACTGCGCAACGAGGCGTCAGCTCGTTTACATCGCCAAGGAGCTGCCCGAGCTCGATGTGCTCGAAGCTGCTTCGCAGGGCGACGCTCATGCGTTGCTGGAGCGTCAGAGTATCGACATCGCGCTGATCGATTTGCGTCTCGACGCGGCCGATCCCGACAATCGCGATGGCCTCGCCCTCGTGCGGGAAGTCCGCGCGCGAGCGGCCACGCCCATCGTGATCAGCGGATCGGACGGTATGCACGACGTCCGTCAAGCGATGCGATTCGGCGCGTACGACTATCTCCTCAAGGAGGAGCTCAGCTCCGACTTGGTGCTCCCCATCCTCCGCCGGCTTTGCAACCAGCGGGTGCTCGAGAAGGAAGTCATCACGCTGCGTTCGAAGCGCTTTCCGTCGCCAATGGACTCGCTGATCGGGCCATCGGCCGCCATGCAGCGGCTGCGCGACGTTCTGCAGCGTGTCTCCGTGTCGGACAGGCCGGTGCTCGTCACGGGGCCCACGGGCGCGGGCAAGGAGCTCGCCGTTCGCGCCATCCACGCCCTCGGGAGCCACCCCGACGAACCGTTTCTCGATTTGAACTGTGGGGCCTTTCCCGAGTCGCTCATCGAGTCGCAACTCTTCGGCCACGAGCGAGGTGCGTTTACCGGCGCCGATCGCAGGCAGCAGGGCTTCTTCACGGCGGTGGGCCGGGGCACGCTGTTCCTCGACGAGATTGCCGAATTGCCGCTCGAGCTGCAAGCAAAGTTGCTGCGCGTGCTCGAGACGAAGACCTACCGGCCCGTCGGGGCATCGCAGGCGCGCGTCTTCGAGGGGCGCGTCGTGGCCGCGACCCACGCGGATCTGGAGGAGCGCGTCGCGCGCGGCTTGTTCCGCGAGGACCTGTTCTATCGACTCAACGTCCTCGAGGTGACCATCCCCGCGCTCGACGAGCGCCGCGACGACATTCCCGCGCTCGTCGCACATTTCAACGCGAAGCAAACGCGGCCCCTGGAATTCACCGTCGCGGCGGTCGAGATGCTCCGCGAGGCGCCCTGGCCCGGCAACGTGCGCCAGCTTCGAAACGTCGTCGACCGGCTCGCCGTGTTCACCGAATCGGAGGTGACGCCGGAGCTGATCGCGTCCCTTTCTGGCCGCAGCAAGCAGAAGGAAGGCGCCACCCTCTCGGGACTGATCCGCGCCGTTCTCCGGATGCCAGATACGGACAAACTGCAGCTCATGACCTACGCACTCGTCGATGAAGCGATGCGGCTGTCGGAGGGCAACAAGACCGCGGCCGCCCGGCTCCTCGGCGTTCACCGCAAAGTGGTCGAACGATGCCTCTCGCGCACCGAGGCCCCGAGTTCGCAACCCGCCGCGCAAGAGTGACGTCACTCCACGAAGAGAAGAAGAGGGAACCGCCAGGGCGCCAGGGTCGCCAGTGGTTCCGACGGAAACGGCAATAAACCAAATGAGGGTTTATCGTTGATTTATCTGGCGACCCTGGCGTCCTGGCGGTTTCCTTCTTCCTTTTCGAGAATGGGGTCATGTGGCCTGGTGGGGTCGCTTTCGCAAGTGACGGAGTGAAGGTTGCTGCGAATTGTTTTCATAAATTGGGGTTCCGTTCGGCACGAGTACGACGCGAGTGTTTCGGATGAGTGGTTCTTTGCGGCGCGCCCCTAGCGTGTGTGCCCCGCGGAGGCGCTTGCGAGCATCGCGTCGAACTCTCATTCCAAGACGCCCGACGGGTGTCCGAGGAGGAATCCATGAAGCGCTTTCTGTTTTTGGCGATGGTAGTTGCCGCAGCAACGGGATGCAGTGCGCAAGCTGCAGACAATGACGTGGTGGGCGAAGCAAGCAGCGAAATCATTGGTGGGACGTTGGACAATGGCGATCCGTCGGTCGTCTACATCGTCATGGATGGCAAATACGGTTGCTCGGGGTCGGTGATCAGCAGCACCGTGGTTCTCACGGCGGCCCACTGCCTTGCCGGTTTCAGCTCGTTCGAAGTGCGCACCGGCACGAAGGCGGGATCGAGTCCCACGTCGAAGCTGGCCGTCAAGGAAGTGCACGCGCACCCCTCGTACGACCCCAATGGGGCCGCCGATCAAAAATACGACATTGGGGTCATCGTTCTCTCGAACGCGACCTCCCTTTCGCCGCTCACCATCGGCCGCACCGCGCTCACCAACTCCGCCGTCGGCAAGGACGTCCGCCTCGTGGGCTACGGCTGGAACGACGGTGTGTCGAAGTCGGGCGGCGGCGTCAAACGCGAGATCACCGTGGCCGTCAAGGAGCTGAAGTCGGACGACTTCTCCGTCGGCGAATACGGCCGCACGTCGTGCCACGGCGATTCGGGAGGCCCCGCCTTCCTCGACGGCAAGATCGTCGGCGTGACCTCGTACGGATACGACTACCCGTGGGAAGCCTGCATCGACTCGGGCTTCTACACGCGCGTCGACCTCTATACGAGCTTCATCGACCAGTACACGCGCTGAACGGGCGACACCGGGGCCGAAGGCGCACCCGCGTGCTACAGATCCGGGATGAGCCCGGCCCCGAACCTTTCTCGCGATCGAGCGCGCATCGGGCGCAGCTTCGCCGCCGTGAGCATTCCCGCGTTGGCTTTGCTTCCGTTCGCCGCGTACATGGCCTTCTTCATCCCGCGCGCGGCGCACGTGCGCTCGCCATTCGACGTGGCCGTCGGCGCGCTCATCTTCGTCATTTTCTTCCTTCCCGTGGCGCGTCTTGCGGTTCGAATCTTGCGCTCCCACACGTGGGACAAGGAGATGTCGCCCAAACGCGTCTTCGCCAGGACCGTGCCACTTTACGCGATGGTCCTGTTCTTCCCCGTGGGCAACCTGGTGATGCACATCGAGACCGCGCTCGGCGCGGAGAGCGCGTCGTCATGGCTCGCGGTGGTGCCATTGGCGGTGCTGACCGTGGCATGCGCATGGCCGATTTACACGGCCGCCCGCGTTCTGGCGACGCAGGCGGTGGCCGCGGTGGACGAGGCCCTTTTGGGATCGGCGGTGTCGCTCTGCGTGATGGCGGGTTTCACGCGGCTCTCGTCGGAGGCCGCGCATTTCCACGCCGCGGCGCTTCCCGTTGGTTTGGCCATGCACGTGCTGGCGCTTGGATTCGCCATCATGGCGCTCGTGGCTGCGTGGCGGCGTTGGCATTGGGCGAGAACCGTCTTTCGCGCGGGCGGCACGTCGTGGGGTATCGCCCCGTACCAGCCCACCGTGCATGGTCGGGTTGCACCATTGGATGTCACGACGGATGCCTCCGCGGCCGACGCGGTCATCGTGCGCTACACCGACGATGCGGGGGCACCGTACCGTTCGCGGGAAGCCGCCGCCGTCGCGGTGGCGCGCACCTGGCTGGACGAGGCGCGCACCCTGCGTCCGCTCGCGCGGCGAAGGGGGCTGGCCATCGCCGTGGCGGCGATGGCGCTGATGGCCACGCCATTTCTGGCGACGCGGTCGCCGCGCGTGTTGCACGTCCCGACGGCCGTGGCGGTGCACAACCCCGCCGAGGACATGCGCGCCACACATCCTGCATTTTACCTGGGCTTTCCGCGTCAATGCACTCGGCAGGACCCGATTTATTTCATTCCGATGGGGCACCAAGCGGGTTTCGATATTCAGGATTTGGCCAATCGCTATGCGGCGTCGTACCACCGCCCCTTTCTTGTGCTGAGGCACCGCGAAATGCCCCGCGGGACGTACGGCGAAGCCCGTGGACAATGGGACGGGGAGAAGGTCCTCGCCAGTCTGGTTCCCGAGGTGGGGACCATCGCACCGAAGGGCGCTACCCTCATCGTGCTCACCTCGGACGATCTGTACCTCGGCAGCGTCGATTGGCGATTTGCCTTCGGGACCCGTGGCCCGCCCAACATGGCCATCGTCTCCAGCGCGCGCATGCGCCTCGAGCTGCCTGGCATCGTCGATGCCGACCAGATCGACGCCATTGCCGATTACCGGTTTCGAAAGATGATTACGCGAAACCTCGGTTTCGTCTATTGCAACTTGCAAAACACCTTCCGGCCCAAGAGCATCCTCTACTTCCGGAACATGGGACAGCCCGATCTCGACGAGATGGACGAGTCGGTGTGGTGACGCCCTATCGAGTGCTCTTCTTGGCAGCGCCCCGGCTCCAAGCATGGGTAGCCCACTCGGTGAGCGGCACGAGCGCGGTTCGCAAGCCGATGCCGGCCTCGGTCAGGCGGTAGCCCTCGTCGTCCGAGAGCTCGATGATGCCGGACTCGCGCAGTTCCTTGAGTCGAACATTGAGAACGGTGGGGGATACATCGTCGCACCGTTCGCGCAGCGCGCGGAAGGTGGCTGGCGCCTCGCGCAGCTCCCAGAGCACACGCAAGGTCCACCTTCGCCCTAGCAGGTCGAGCAGGGCCATGATGGGGCGTCCGGTGCGCGACCCACGAACGGGCACGCCGGGACGGGGTGTTTTCGTGCGCGCGCCAGCCATGGCTACAAAAAGAGTAGCACGCCGGTTACACTCGCCGAGTGGAAATCGTCCTCCTCACCCTGGCGTGCGCCGTCTTCTATTCGATCTTCGCCATCTTCGCAGGCCTCGCCGGCGGCAAAATCGACGATTGGCTCGCATCGGTCATGTACAACGGCATCGGCACCGTCGTGCCCCTCGCCGTGTACTGGGCGTCGTCGAGCCGCGGCAAGACGACTTGGCGCGGCGTTCTGCTCGCGGGCATTGCGGGGATCGGCATCATGCTCTTCTCCGTCGTGCTGGCGCGCATCTACACGCGGGGGGGCAATCTTTCGTTCGTCGTTCCTGCATTGTATGGCGGCGCCATCGTATTGAGCTCCGCCTTCGGTTGGCTGGTGCTGAAGGAGCGGGTTAGCAGCCTCCAGGCTGCGGGCCTCGCCTTCGTCGTAGCGGGCATTGCTTGCATCGTCGTATCCAAGCTACAAAAAGTGTAGCGCATGCCTTGACCCGGGTGCGCTGCGCGGCCACGATGCTACTAAATACGTAGCAAAAGAGAGGTGTGCCAATGACCGCACGAATCGCCCCGCTCATGCCGCCCTACAGCCCCGAAGTACGAACGTCGCTGGAGAAATGGATGCCCCCCGGCGCCGCTGTCGAGCCCCTCGTGCTCTTCCGCACCGTGGCGCGCTATCCCCTTTTGAGCGACCGCATGCGCGGTCTCGGTGCCGTTTTTCTAGGCCGCGGCCTTCTCCCAAAGAGGGTTCGCGAGCTTCTCATTTTGAGAACCTGCGCCCGCTGCCAAGCCGAATACGAATGGGGCGTCCACGTCACCGCCTTCGCCACCTCCGTCGGCCTCGACCCCGAGGCCGTTGCCTCCACCTTGCGCCCCGCCTCCGGCGAAGGCCTGGACACCGCTGTACTGCGCTTCGCCGACGAACTCCACGACACCGGCACCGTGTCCGACGCAACATGGGAGACCCTGGCCTCGCAATTCGAGCCCAACGCGATGCTCGAAATGCTCTCCATGGTCGGCTTCTACCACGCCATCTCCTTCATCGCGAACGCCACGCGCCTCCCCCTGGAACCATGGGCCGCACGCATGCCTGCGGAAGGAGAGCCGTCGACGCCGAGCAACGGCGGAGCGTAGCCAGTTCACTCATAGTACTTCGTCTCAGGGGAATGGAACGGTTGGCGTTTCCTACCAGCTGAACGATCTTGTCGAACCGCCAAGACGCCAAGATTCAGGGGGGCGTGAACGAGAGCGTTCCGCAGCGCTCCCGGTGGGCGCATCGCCCCCGGACAAAGTGCGGCAAGAGAACTGTAAGGCAAAATACCCTTGAAGAAGTCCATGGAGTGCTCCCCGTCGCGATGATGCGCGTTGTTCGTAGTGTGAAGACCCTCGTTTCGGGCCTCGACCGGTCTACGCGCTGCTTCGTTTTCGTCTTCCCATCGAATCGCTATTTGTTAATGCGAGCGACGCCATTGCTATCGCATTACGCGCCCAATCGTCCGCAATGTCGAAGAAACAGGGGTGGAGGCAATTCACCCGCAGCGATGCCGGGGCGACGCCGTCAAGACGTCGGACGTCGAATGTCGTCTGCTCCGGTGTTCGGATTGCAATCGTTCCTTGGAATGCGTTCGGCGCGATTTCGGCGTCCATCCTGCGCGATGGTCGGCCCCCGCGGACGAGGTGGCGTCCGATGCGCATCGGTGCGAACATCGGCGCGTGGACGATGAGCTCGAAATTCTCCAGCGTCGCAGGCTTCGCAAGGTCAAGGTGCGCATGATCCTCGCGATACTCGCGGGCGCCGTGGTGCTCGGCACGGGCATCTACGTGAAGTTCGTGCGGCCGAAGTCGCCGCTCGGTGGGCCATGCCGCTGGGGGATGGACTGCTCGGCGGATGCGCCGGCGTGCATGCGGGAGTCGATGGAAGGGGGAGGGGTGTGCAGCCATCCGTGCGACCCCGGTGTCGATTGTGCGGCGGGCATCAAGTGCATCAGCATCGAACTCGACGAACGGGACGATCGCGGGCTGCCCAAGAAGGCGGGGTACTGCTTCCCTCAGGAATTCATCGACGCGAAGAAGGCGCAGCATCGTCGCGATGCGGGCGCCCATCGTTGACGCGGCGCAGAACGCTCCTGGTACGACAAAGCTGAAATCGCATCTTCTTCTTGCCGAGGCGTTTCCTCGGTTTTATATGGACTTGATACGTTTCAATTTTTGACGAGACGTAGCCGAGCCAACCCAGAGGGAGACAGCGATGAAGACGAGATCTCTTCGCGTTGCGGGTACCGTGATCATCGGCCTATCGATCGGCATCGCCTGCGCGCCGACGAGCGGCCCGCCGGCTTCGATCGACGACGATGCGCTCTCCACGAGCGCACTTCGCATCGCACGGTTGCGTGCGGAGTACCGCGTGAACCCTTTGGGCATCGACGTCGAGCGCCCACGGCTCGATTGGCAGCTCGCATCCGACGCGCTCGGAAAACGTCAAACCGCGTACCGCATTGTCGTCGCCAGCAGCCTCGAAGTCCTCGCGCGCGGCCGGGGGGATCTCTGGGACAGCGGCAAGGTCGTCTCCGACGAAACGAGCCAAATTTCCTATGGTGGCGCGCCATTGGCCTCACGCCAGCGCGCATTCTGGAAGGTCCGCGCCTGGGACGAAAATGGCAACGCCACGCCGTGGAGCGAGCCCGCATGGTGGGAACGTGGCCTTGCCGCGGCCGATTGGCAAGCGCAGTGGATCGCCTCCTCCTCGCCCGTGCCGACGTTGACATCCGCCCAATGGATCTGGTTCCCCGAAGGCGATCCCACCTCCACGGCGCCGGCCGCCGAACGCTTCTTCCGAAAGACCTTCACCCTGCCCGCGGGCACCCATGTCACGTCGGCGACGTGCATGCTCACCGTGGACGACGAGTTCGAACTCTTCGTCAATGGAACGAGCCTAGGCTACGAGAAGCGTTGGAACGATGTGAAACGTTTCAATATCGCAAAATATCTAACATCGGGTGCCAACGTTCTCGCGGTCCGCGCCATCAACACCTCGCAAAGCCCTGCAGGCCTCATTGCCCGTGCGGACATCGCCTTCACCACCGACGATGCCACCGCCTCCAGCATCACCTTCTCCAGCGACCCGACCTGGAGAACCTCCGCATCGCTTTCCCCCGGCTGGCCATCCACCACCTACGACGACTCGGCTTGGCCTGTCTCGAAGGCCCTCGCTGCCTACGGCGGTGGCCCGTGGGGCAAGCCCAAGGCCGGCTCTGCCCCGGGGTACCTGCGCACGCATTTCCGGGCGGCGAAAGCCAAACGCGCGCGCGTCTACGCCACCGCCCTCGGCCTCTACGAACTGTGGCTCAATGGCCAAAAGGTCGGCAACGAGTACCTTACCCCCGGCTTCACCGATTACCGCAAGCGCCTCCAAGTCCAGACCTACGACGTCACCGCACTTCTCGCGGAGGGCGACAACGCCCTCGGTGCCGTCATCGCCGACGGCTGGTACAACGGCAAAGTCGGTTTCCTCGGTCGTGGCGACCATTTCGGCGCCGGCCCGAACCGCGCCCTCGTTCAACTCGAACTCGAGCGCGACGACGGCACGCGCACCGTCGTCACCAGCAATGGCACGTGGAAGTCCCACGAGGGGCCCGGCTTTGCGGCGGATTTGCTCGATGGTGAAACCTACGACGCCCGCAACGAGCTCGATGGCTGGTCCACCGCCGCCTACGATGACAGCTCGTGGCCGACCGCCCAGCTCGTCCCCAACGACGGCTCCACGCGCGCCCTCGTGGCCGACGTTACCGCCGGCGTGCGCGCGACGCAGGAGCTCACCCCCGTCTCCGTCCAGGAGATCCGACCCGGCGTCTTCCTCTTCGACCTCGGGCAAAACATGGTGGGCCGGGCGCGCCTTCGCGTGCAGGGCCGCCGCGGGAGCACGCTCCAACTCCGCTTTGGCGAGGTGCTCGACCCCGACGGAACGCTGTACACCGACAACCTGCGCGGTGCCAAAGCCACGGACGTCTACACCTTGCGCGGAGGTGCCGCGGAGACCTTCGAGCCGCACTTCACCACCCACGGTTTCCGCTACGTCGAGCTATCGGGCGACACCGCGGCGCTCGTCGAAAGGCCCACCCTCGGGACCGTCACCGGCGTGGTCCTGCACTCGGACATGACCCCGGCCGGCACCTTCGAAACCTCCGCCGCGATCCTCAACCGCCTGCAGAGCAACATCGTCTGGGGCCAGCGCGGAAACTTCGTCTCCGTGCCCACGGATTGCCCGCAGCGCGATGAGCGGCTCGGCTGGATGGGCGATGCGCAAGTCTTCGTCAGGACGGCGGCCTTCAACATGGATGTCGCGAGCTTCTTCACCAAGTGGACGCGCGACGTGGACGATGGCCAATCGCCCGCCGGCGCCTTTCCCGATGTCGCGCCGAACCCCAACTTCAACGTGGGTAGCCCCGCATGGGGCGATGCCGGCGTGATCGTACCCTGGACGATGTACCTCGCGTACGGTGACACTCGCGCGCTCGGCGAGCACTATCCGGCCATGGCCCGATGGGTCGACTACATCCGAAACGCCAATCCCCATTTCCTCTGGCGCCATCAGCGCTCCAACGATTACGGCGATTGGCTCTCCATCGACGCCGACACCGACAAGGAAGTCCTGGCCACCGCCTTTTACGCCCATAGCGCCGACCTGGTCGCCCGCACGGCCCGCGTCCTCGGCAAAACCACCGAGGCCGATGCCTATGCGGCGCTTTTCACCTCGATCAAAGATGCCTTCAATCGGGCCTACGTCACGGCCGATGGGACCATTCGCAGCAACACGCAGACGGCCTATGCCCTGGCCCTTCGCTTCGAGCTTCTCCCGGAGAACCTTCGCGCCGCGGCGGCGAGCCATCTCATTGCGGACGTCGAAGCCCGTGGTCATCTCAGCACGGGATTCGTCGGCGTCGCGCACTTGCTGCCCGTCCTCACCGCCTATGGCCGCGTCGACCTCGCGTACCGACTCCTGAATACGGACACGTTTCCGTCGTGGCTCTATTCAATCAAAAAGGGCGCCACCACCATCTGGGAGCGCTGGGACGGCATCCGCCCCAATGGGCAATTCCAGGACCCGGGGATGAACTCGTTCAACCACTATTCCTTCGGCTCCGTCGGCGAGTGGATGTACGCGACCATCGCTGGCATCGAGCTCGACGAAGCCCACCCCGGCTACAAGCATTTCTTCGTGCGTCCGCGGCCCGGCGGCGGTCTCGATTCCGCCACCGGCAAGCTCGATACGCTTCACGGCACCATCGCGAGCCAATGGAACATCGCGGAAGGCGTCTTCACCCTGAACGTCACCGTTCCGGTCAACACCACGGCGACCGTGGTCGTTCCCTTCATCCAGAAGGAATACACCGTCGGTTCGGGGCGCTACGTCTTCACGGCACGGGTGCCGTAACCGGCTTCGACGTCCGATGGGCCGTCGGAGGGTTGCGAGGCTCGCGGTCCGTCGTCATCACGTCATCCAGCACGAGCTGGAAGGCATCCGGGGGGATGCTCAAGTCTCCCCGGAAGGGACGGTCCAATTCCAATGTGACGAACAGGAGAAATCCGATCAACGCGGACATGAGCCCGACCAGGGTCGCGTGCAATCGGATGCTCTTGCTGACGAATAGCCAGCAGACGGCGATGTTGAGGATGGCGCCCGCGTAGACCATGGCCCACACGGCGCCCGGGAGACTGCTGTTCGCGGCCTCGATGCGTTTGCGACGCAGCTCGTTCATTTCGTTGAGCTCTCGCTGCACCTCTGCAAAGAGAACCTGCTCGCGTGCGTTCTTGGGCTCGAAGGCGCCCAGGTGGTCGATGAAGCGCACGAGGACCTCCGTCGTTTCCTTCGGGGTCTCACCACGCTGCAGTGCGGGCCATGTCTTTTGGATGACGGCTTTCGTGTAGTCGCGCAAATCATCCCGAAGGTCCGTCCGCTCGGGTTCCGGGAATTGTGACAGGTCGCGGTAGAGCGACGCGGCCTTCGCCGCCTCGTCGGAAACGCCCTTTTGCACATCGGCGAAGCCCTGCCATGTGCCGACCGCGATCAACCCCAGGGTAATTCCGTAAAAGACACCAATGGCGGCCAAAAAATAGCTAACGAGCTCGTTTTTCTCACCCTCCGGAGCGAGGTGCCGCCGCACGAATCCGCGCGTCAGGAAGAGCCCTGCCACCCCGACGATGACCGTTGCCAACACCACGACGGTGCAGAACCAAGCGTCTGGAAGGGTATATATCCACAACAAGTCCATTTCGCGACCCCCGAGTAGTGAAATCGCAATACACGAGATGGACTGCATGGTGAACGAAATAGTTTATTCATGTCCTAAACGCACTACGGCTGACGTTCGATATGTCTATCGGATGAACGGACGGTTCGCGTCCACACGACATGCCCACGCCGTTCGCCGAAGACATCGAGCTGCTCGAGCCTATTCGTGTGGTGCCGTGACACACCGAAGCGCGGCCCATCGCAATCGTGCAGCGCGGGCCGACACGCTGCGTGGGTCCTTGCCCCACCGCGACAGGACGATGCCATAGGCGCCGCATGCCCCCGATGGATCTCCGGCCCGTTCGAGCGATTCGCCGAGTTGAAGATGAATCCACGTGTGCTCGAACGGAAAGCGAAGTGCCTGGCAACTTCGGGCGCCATGCCGAAGGTACGGTAATGCCTTTTCCGTCTCGCCCGCGAGGAAGTACACGCGTCCCATGGCGAGGTCGTCTCCGACATCGGTCCGAAGCGCGTCGAACGTCGGGGGAGACTCCGGAAGCGCGCGCAGGGCATCCACGGCATCGGCGTGCGTGATGGCTGCGAACGCATAGGCTTCGATCCATCGCGTATTCGACTCGTTTCGCAGGGGCTGGTGCGTCGCCGCCGTGCGCGTGAGCCAAGCTTTCCGACGCGCTTGGAATGCTTCGCGCGACAGGCCTCCGGCGAGGTACTGAATCCGCAAAGGCACGATTTCCCAATCGTAATAGCTGGATGCCAGCCAGGCTTCGCGCCGTGACAAGTATTGCGCGGCGAGGCGGGCGGTGAGAGGGCGGTCCCCCAGCTCCATGGCCAGGTAAAACCGAAGCTTCGCCACCATGGCATGGTCCTCTTCGTATTTCCTATTTGCGACTTCCTCGTCCCATGCGGCCAGCGCTTCCGCCACCGTGGCGAAGTCGCCCGTCAACACATGGGACACGGCCTTGCTCCGCAGGCGTGTCGACTCGCGCTCGGCGGGTGGAGCGAGCCGCCACTCCTGTTCGATCACGCTCTGGACGCTTTCCATCGTCCCGCCGCGACCGTAAATCGAGTCGACGAGGCTCGCGCCCCAGGACCGCGGTGGCAAAGACGTCGCCATGAGTTTGCGCGCCGTGCGCTCCGACTCCGCGCATTGCCCTTCCCGAAGATCGATTTGGATCATGTTGTCGAGGCAACCATCCGCGTCGGGCGAGCTCCGAAGGCATTCTTCCAACGAACCACGCGCGCTCTTCGCGTCCCCCAGGGATGCAAAGGCATTGCTCTCGTCGAACCACGCGATGCCCGCCTTGGGGTCCTCGCGCAATACGCCGTCGAGCACGGCGAGGGCATCACGCGCGTTTCCCGCCATGGTCTGAAGTGCTGCGAGGCTCGTCTGCACCGCCCAATCCGACGGAAATCGAGCCGCGACGGAGAGCATGCGCTCCGCGGTGGCGTTCACGTTCCAAGGAACCGTCCGCACATCGGTGAGCGCCTCCAGCAGGGCGCGGTCGCGCATTCCGAGCCCTTCGCGTTGGGCGAGGGCCGCACCCAGGTGCTCGCGCATCACGTCCTCTCCCTCGAACAAGAGGGCCGAGTACAAGTGGGCGGCCGCGGAGCCCCGGTCGAGCGCAATCACGCGGTCGAATTCCTCTTGGGCCGCTCGCACCGAACCGTCGTGCCAATTTTGTAGGCCTGCCCGCAGGTGAGCGATGGCGGGATCGATCGAGCCGCTCGCGGGATTCGCTTCACCTTTGGGCGGGGGCTCGCGTGTGGCAAACACGGTCGCCGTCGCCAGTCCTAGAACGACGCCACCGGCGAGGAGCCCTTTCCAGAGCGATATTTTCTCCCTCCTCGGACCCACCCGCGCCGGCGCACGCGTGGCCTCCGCATCCTCGTCACCGCCCGAAGCGAGCTCGCTCACCACGCGCTCGCGCACACGCTCGGCAAGGCCATCCACGGCCTCGCCCAGAGCGGGTGTGAACGCTTCGTGGAGCGCGTGGCGCATGTCCTCTGCCGTGGGCCATCGGTCCTTCGGCTCGAAGGCGAGCGCTTTGTCGACGAACTGCACGATCACGGGCGGCAGCGCCGGAGCAACCTCCGCCAGCGAGCGCGCATGCCCCATCATCGTCGCGGCAAGTTGTGCCGATGCGCCCCCTTCGTGCACGAATGTACCCGACAGCAGCGTGAACATCGTCGCACCGGTGGACCAGCAGTCGCTATGCGGACCCACGGCATGCCGATCGCCGCGTGCTTGCTCCGGCGGCATGAAGGCGGGAGTCCCCATCATACGGCCGGTCATCGTCGCACTGCCGTCGTCATCCACGCGTCGCGCCACGCCGAAATCGAGCACGCGCACCTCGCCGGCCCTCGTCACGAACAGGTTCTCCGGCTTGATGTCGCGGTGGATGACGCCGCGCGCATGGGCACTGGCGAGCACTGCGAGCACATCGGACATGAACACGGCGACCTCCGCCACCGGCAACGACTTGCCCGCGCGCTCCCATCGTTCGCGGAGGGTCTCTCCCTCGAGGAGCGGCATCACCAAAAAGGCTGCCCCGTTTTCGTCGACCCCGTGATCGAGCACGGGTACGGCTCCGGGATGATTCACCTGATTGGCCGCGTGAGCCTCCCGATCGAAGAGTTGCAAAATGTCGGGATCGTCGGCGAATCGCTCGAGCAAGAACTTGACGGCGACCCGATGCCCTCGGCGATCCGTCGCCGCGTAAACCGCCGCCATTCCACCGACCCGGAGCAGCCGATCCACGCGGTACTTGCCCCGAATGGTGGTCCCGATGCGCATCAGTGCGCGTTCCGAGGCGGAAAGGCGGGGGGCGGGGGACGGCATGTTCAACCGCGGAACGTGCACGTCTCGCGGATGGCCGACCGGAGCCACGTGTGGGCGGCATCCGTGTGTACGCGGGGGTGCCAGATCATCAAGTAGCGAAAGCCGGTGAGCTCCGGCGGAGGTTCCAGCACCTTGACGCGTGGATTGTGCGGTTCTCCGGCCATGAGGCGTTTGGGGACGGTCGCAATCAACTCCGTGCCCGGAATGCAGCGCATGGCCGCAACGAAGTAGGGAACTTCGATCACGCACGTGCGCTGGTAGCCCAAGGCCAAAAGGCGCTGCTCGGGAATCGTTTGGCGGCCGCCCAGAATGCCAATGCCGATGTGCAGGCCGTTCGCATACTGCTTGAGCGTGATGCGCTTCGTATGCGGACTGTCTTTGGAAACGATGCAGACGAATTCGTCGTCGTAGATCACCTCGCGGTGGAATCGCTCCGGTGCGTGGCCGTCGTCGGCGTTCAAGGCCAGGTCCAGCCGGCCGTGCTCCAGTTCTTCGAGCGAACCGTCGTGCCAGGCGAGAAACTGGAACGTGACCCGCTTGGACTTCGGCAACACCGTGCGGCACAGGGTGGGGGTGATCACCTGCGCGGCGTTGTCCGTGACGGCGATGCGGAATGTCGCGTTCTCCTCCGTCGGATCGAACTCCGCCCCGGCGAGCATGCGATCGAGTCGAGGGAGGATCGCCGAAAGCTCCGACAGCATCCGCTGCCCTTTGGGCGTGGGCTCGTAGCCGCTGGCCGTTCGGATCAACAGGTCGTCGCGGAACATGTCGCGCAGTCGTTGAAGGGAGCGGCTCACCGCCGGCTGGCTCAGCGCCAGGCGTGATGCCGAGCGCGAAACACTGCGCTCCTCGGCCAGAACCGCGAACACGACCAGTAGGTTGAGATCAGCCTGGCGGAGTTGCGTCAAACGCATAATCGATATTGCTACTATGCATTGGAAGAATGGGCTCGCGCAACCCATTCTCTCCCTTGTCGACGCGGAACGAACCGCGACGCAACAGGGAGAAAAGACAATGGCACAGGTCAAAAAAGGGGCAATCGTTACGGGAGCATCACGCGGCATCGGCAAGGAGGTCGCGCTCCGTTTGGCCAAGGATGGGTTTGCCGTCGTGGTGAACTACGCGGGCAACGCCGCCAAGGCGCAAGAGGTCGTCTCGGAGATCGAGGTCGCCGGTGGGTACGCCGTGGCGGTGCAGGCGGACATCACCAGCGAAAAGGACGTCAAGCGGCTCTTCGTGGAGGCCCTGGAAGCGCTCGGTCAGATCGACGTGGTGGTGCATTGCGCCGGTGCGATGGAACTGTTCCCCATCGCGAACGCCGACGCGGCGGCCTTCGACCGCGTGATTGCGACCAACCTGCGCGGCGCGTTTCTCATGCTGGGGCAGGCTGCAACGCACGTGACCTCGGGCGGGCGCATCATCGCGTTCTCCACCAGCGTGGTCGCCAAGTCGTTTCCCAACTACGGCGCGTACATCGCCGCCAAGTCGGGGGTCGAGGGCATGGTGCACGTGCTCGCGAACGAGCTGCGCGGTCGCAACGTGACCGTGAACGCGGTGGCGCCGGGCCCGACCGGGACGGACCTCTTTCTGCACGGCAAGACGGACGCCCAGATCGAGCAACTGGCCAAGCTTTCGCCGCTCGAGCGCATCGGGCAGCCCTCGGACATTGCCGGCGTCGTCTCGTTCCTCGCCGGCCCGGATGGCGGCTGGATCAATTCGCAGGTGCTGCGCGCCAACGGCGGGTTCGCCTGATTCGACCTCGAGACAAAAGCCAGCAACCAAAGACCTAACAGTTTCAAGAACACGGAGATTTCAGCCATGAAGAACGTCATCCTCATCACCGGAGCATCCAGCGGCATGGGCGCCCTCACGGCGCGCGAACTCGCCCGGGCGGGCCACACGGTTTACGCAAGCATGCGCGACATCAAGGGCCGCAATGCGGCCGCGGCGGAAGCCGTGAAGACCTTCGCCGAGCAGACGAACACGGACATGCGAGCCCTCGAGATGGACATCGCGTCGCAGCCGTCGATTGACGCAGCCGTGCGGCGCATCGTGAGCGCGCATGGCGGGCTGGACGTGCTCGTTCACAATGCGGGGCACATGGTCTTCGGTCCGGCCGAGGCCTTCACGGCCGAGCAATACGCGCAGCTGTTCGACACCAACGTCTTGGGCACGCAGCGGGTGAACCGCGCGGTTTTGCCGGTCATGCGAGCACGTGGCCAAGGGCTTCTCGTCTGGGTTTCGAGCTCCTCCGTCCGCGGTGGCACGCCCCCGTACCTCGCGCCGTACTTCGCCGCCAAGGCCGCGATGGATTCGCTCGCGGTGAGTTACGCAGGAGAGCTCGCGCGCTGGGGCATCGAGACAGCCATCATCGTGCCGGGTGCATTTACCGCCGGGACCAACCACTTCCGCAACGCCGGCGCGCCCGACGACGCTGCGCGCGCCGCCGAGTACCACAACGGGCCGTACGCGGGGTTCGGAGACGAGCTTCTCAAGGGCCTCGCCTCGACAGAGCCCCCCGACTCCGATGTGACCGAAGTAGCCCGCGCCATTGCCGACGTGGTGGGCCGCCCGCACGGCAAGCGCCCTTTCCGCACCCACGTCGATCCGGCCAGCGACGGTTCGCAGGTGGTCAGCGACGTGAACGACCGCATCCGCGCCGAGTTCTTGCGCCGCATCGGCCAAGCCGGCCTGCTGCAAGTGAAAGTGTAGCGATATCGATTGGTTACGTGCCTTTCGAAAAATCTTCTCCGGCATGTCGATCCGCCCATCCCTCGTTCGACGCCTGATTGAACGAGGGTTGAGCGAAGGTTTCAGACCGGCATCGGCCGGAGAAGAGGTCCGTCATGTTCCGTAAGATTGCTGCGGGCGTTGCCGCCGTCATCGTGTTGTTCGTCATCGTCGTGGCCTCGCGCCCGTCGAAGTTCCACGTCGAGCGATCCATCGATATTGCCGCACCGCCGCAGTTCGCGTTCGAGAAGGTCAACGACTTTCATGCTTGGGTCGACTGGTCGCCCTACGAGAAACTGGATCCGAAGATGCAGCGGACCTTCGAGGGGCCGCGCGCCGGCACGGGCGCCGTGTACGCATGGTCGAGCGAAGCCGGGGCCGGCGCCGGCCGCATGACCCTTCAAAAGAGCGAGTCGCCGTCGCTCGTCACCATCGAGCTGGTGTTCCTCAAGCCGATGCAGGCCACCGACGTGGCGACCTTCACCTTCGCCCCGACGGCCACCGGCACCAAGGCCACGTGGGCCCTCGACGGCGACATGAACTTCGTCTCCAAGGCGTTCGGGCTGTTCATGGACATGGACAAGATGATCGGTGGCGATTTCGAGCGCGGCCTCGTTTCGCTGAAGGCCATCGCCGAGAGCTCGGCAAAGTCCCGGGTCGAGGCCTCCAACTGATCGCTTGAGGAGGACGACCATGCGATACCTGTGCATCTACAAGCCGCGCAAGGACGACGAGCTTTGCGCCGACCCCACCGAGGCCGAGATGATCGCGATGGGAAAGCTCATCGACGAGATGACCCGGGCGGGTGTGCTGCTTGCGACCGAGGGATGCGCGCCCAGTGCGGAGGGCGCGCGTGTGAAGCGCGTCGGCGGTGAGACCATCGTCACCGACGGGCCGTTCGCCGAGGCGAAAGAGCTCATTGCCGGTTTCTGCCTCATTCAAGTGCAGACCAAGGCCGAGGCCGTCGAATGGGGGCGCCGCTTCCTGGAAGTCGTCGGCGAGGGCGAGAGCGAGATTCGCCGGCTGTACGAGCCCGCCGATGGCGGCGGCTGTCGTGCCATCCCGCCCGAGGCGAGCTAGCGTTGCACGCGGCTCGATTCGCGGACGACGAGCTCGGGGGCGAAGACCACGGTACGATGTTGGTGGGTGTCGGTCTCGCCCACGAAGCGATCGTCGGCGGTTTCGGCGATGAGCATCTCCGCCGCGGTGCGACCGAGGCGCACGGCGGGCTGCCGCACGGAGGTGAGGGGGACGGCGGCGGCGGCGGCAAACTCGATGTCGTCGTAGCCAACGATGGCCATTTCCGAGGGGACGCGCACCCCGGCGCCGACCATGACCTGGAGCACCCCCAGCGCGAGAAGGTCGTTCGCGCACGCGACGGCGGTGGGGCGTGGGCTGAGTCCGAGCAGGCGCGCCCCGGCATCGCGGCCCGAGGCCACGTCGAGCGTCGTACCTTCGAGAACGGTGAGTTGCCGCTCCGGCCCCGGCGCCTCGGAAAGCACGCGTCGCAGGCCTTCTTCGCGCTCGCGGCACTGCGTGAGGATGGCGGGGCCGTTCACGAAGGCGATGCGCGTGTGGCCCGTTTCCACCAGGTGCCGTGCAGCCAGTGCGCCGCCCTCCACGTCGTCGACCGAGACGGAACATGCCTCCGTGGTGGGCACGCGTCGATCGACGAAGACGCAGGGAATGCCGCTGCGGCGAAAGCGGTCGAGGCTCTCGCTGGAGCTGTCGACCGGCGAGACGAGCACCCCGCGCACCCGCTGTTCGGCGAGCATGGCCAGGTAGGTCGCCTCGGCGTCCTGCCGCTGGCGGCTGTTGCAGGTGATGACCTGTAGTCCTTGCTCATGCGCCGCCTGTTCGGCCCCTCGCGAGATGTCGACGAAGAACGGGTTGCCCAAATCGAGCACCAAGACGGCCATGATGCGGCTTTTGCCTGCCCGCAGCTGCCGCGCCGATTCGTCGCGGATGTATCCGAGCTCTTCGATGACCGAGAGCACCTTCGTGCGAGTCGCCAGTGAGACGACGTGCGGGCGATTTACCACATTGGAGACGGTGCCGACCGATACCCCGGCACGGCGCGCCACGTCCTTAATCCCGATCATCACCACCATCCCCGACCATATGGCGCATAACGTACCACAAGACTGTGCGGTCCCTTCAGCTGGGCTTCAAGCTCAACTCGCTTTTTAGGATTTCCAGAAACTCCATGGTGAGCGGACTCCTCCCCTGGTTTTGCCGCCATGCCGCCCCAACCCGCCAGCGTGCCGTCTCGTCATCGAGCGGATGTACGGTGATGCCTTCTATCCGCGGCCTCAACTGCGATTCGGGAATGAGCGCAACGCCCAGCCCGGCGGCCACCAATGCCGGAATGGTGCGATCTTCGTTGGCCACTTGGACGACCCGCGGATGAAATCCGTATTGGCTGCACATGCGAAAGATATGGTCGTGAAGATTCACCGATAGGCTTCGCCTTGGCATGATGAAGGGGGCGCGGGCGTAGTCCGCCAGGTTGGCCGCTCGAGGTCGCTCACGCTTGGGGCCGACCGCCGGTACGACGAGCATGAGCCGATCTTCCAGGACGGGGAGGTGTCGAAATTCCTTGGAGATGGGCATGCGGATGAAGCCGACATGCATGCGTCCGGCGCGGAGGGCATCGATCTGGTCGTGGCTCGCCATTTCGTGAAGATCGATTCGCGCCTCGGGGCGGCGCTTTCGGAACTTCGAAACGAGGCGCGGCACGAGGCCGATGGTGGCAAACCCGAATCCAACGACCAACTGGCCCGTCTCGCCGCGGGCTGCACGCCGCCCCGTCTCCACGACGCGATCGGCATGCTGGAGCAACGCGCGCGCCTCTTCGAGGAAGACCCTTCCCACGTCGGTGAGCTGCGCGCCATGGCGCCCGCGGTCGAAGAGTGGTGCGCCGAGTTCCTCCTCCAACTGGCGTATCTGATTGCTCAGGGCAGGCTGGCTTAGATTCAAGAGCTGCGCGGCGGCCCCGAAATGGAGGCGTTCGGCCAGGACGACGAAGGAACGCAGCCACTCGAATTTCATAGCGAAATCTTATCACCACGCTCCATTTATTTCATTGGACAAATCACGGCCCGGACCGAAACGTAAGCGGCATGAGAATCGCGGTCGATATGGACGAAGTGCTGGCCGATACGCTGGTCACGCAATTGGAATGGCTCAACACCGAATACGGTCATTCGCTGACCTTGGGGGACGTCGTGGGGGCCGACCTTTACGACTTCATTCCAAAGGAGCACGGAACCAAGCTTCTGCGCCTTCTGGAGCAGGGCGACTTCTTCGCCGATCTTCCGGTGATGCAGGATAGCCAGGAGGTGCTGCGCCGCCTCGCCGAGCAGCACGAGGTGTTCATCGCCACGGCGGCCATGGAGTTCCCCGGTTCCTTCGGGCCCAAGTTCCGTTGGCTGGCCAAGCATTTCCCATTCATCGATCCGAGTCGCATCGTCTTCTGCGGCAACAAGAGCATTCTCCACGCCGACGCCTTGATCGACGATACCCCGCGCAACCTCGCCGGCTTCAAGGGTCGCGGCATCCTGTTCTCGTCCCCGCACAACGCGCACGTGACCGGCTACGCCCGCGTCTCCTGTTGGCGCGAGGTCGAGCAGCTTTTCCGCGCTTAGCGCGGCGGCGGCTGACGGGGTGTCCGGGACGGGGCCAAAATCGTCCCGGACAGGGGCGCCGTGAGGATTTGCGCATTTTCAGAGGGGTGCGGATTGGCACCGTGTTGGCAACGCGTGAGGGCAGACCTTGGAGCGTGTTGCTCCGGACATCGCGCCTTCAAGGTCGCAGATTGGAATGATGGGTTGCCATAAGGTACGAGCGGGAGGCAACAGCCCTCCACATGCCCGTTGACGCGCGGAGCCACTCCTACGGGAGTCCAGCCAGCGGGAGCCACATGCGGAGCGGTGACGGGAAGCGCAGCGGGCGCGGACCGGTGGCCGACATCCTCGTTGGGGAAGCTGCGACAACTGCTCGCAATCCACCGGAACTTTTCCTACCCTCATTTTTATCTGGCAGAGAGATAGCCAGAAGAAGACCGTCTGAGATTGCGCGGAGCGCGCGATCACGCACCCGTTTGTACCCCGTCCGTCGTGGAGACTGAGGGGGCCTGCCGGGCGCTTCCTAGCTGCCCTTCACGCACCGAGAAACAGCGACATCCCTCAGTGCGTTAGAACAGCCGCGACGTGGCCGTCGGGGCGGACCAGGATGGCGCTCGCATCCTCCAACCCGGGCCGCACGCCCACCACCTTGGCACGCGCGATGGTGACGCGATCCATCCAGGGCTCCACGAGCTGCGCCCCGCCGAGATCGTCGAGGAGCAGGAAGTGGCCCGCGTGCATGTGTTGGAACGCGCTCGAGCCGTCGGCGGTGGGAAGGTCGGGCAAGCGGCGCCCGATCCAGGGGCGTGCGGTGTCGCGGCCATAGTCGACGGCGAGGCCCGTGACCTTCTCGGCGAGGCGGCGGTTCGCCTCCGGGGTGCGGAGGAGATCGGCCACGGTGGCGCGGAGCGCGAAGATCGGCGGGGTGAACCCGGTGAGGGCCTCTTGGGCTCGCGTGTTCTCCAGCACGTCCATGCCGACGGGGTGACGCTCGTCGTGGTAGCTGTCGAGCAACGCCTCGGGCGCGGCGCCGCGGAGGACTGCGCCGAGCTTCCAACCCAGGTTGCTCGCGTCTTGGAGGCCCACGTTCATGCCTTGGCCCCCCGCGGGAAAATGGATGTGCGCCGCATCGCCCGCCAGGAAAACGCGGCCCTTTCGGTACGACGAGGCTTGCCGCGTGGCGTTGCCGAAGCGCGATAGCCAGAGTGTCTCCGTGAGGCCGAAGTCGGTGCCGGCGATGCGGAGCATGGCCTCGCGCAGCTCTTCTTCGGTGGGCGGGCAGTCCTTGGAGACGTGCATGCGCGCCGGATCGACGATCACGATGCGGCAGGAGCCGTCGGCCTGGCGCACCATCATCATGCCGCCGCGCTCGTTCACGATCGATGGCATGGTCGGCGGCTGCGCCAATCGCACATCGCCCTGGAAGGCGGTCATCGTGGTGTCCGTTCCGGGGAAGGCGATGCCCGCCGCGGTGCGCACGGTACTGCGTGCGCCGTCACACCCCACGACGTAGCGCGCCCGCAGCGTGTGATCCCCCGCGGCGCTGCGCACGTGCACCGCGACACCGGCCTCGTCGTGCCGGAGCGCCAACGTCGCGTGCCCAAAGCGGAATTCGACCCCGAGCTCCCGCGCCGCCGCTTCGAGCAGCTCCTCGGTGCGCCGCTGGGCGAGGACCAGCGTGTGCGGAACCTTGGTGTCGAGCGCGGCCAGCGCGAGGCGCGTGTCCAGTGCGGCATAGTGCGCCGTGGGCAGCAGCACGCCCTCGCGGGTGAAACGCTCGGCCAGGCCTCGCATCGCGAGCAGCTCCAAAGAGCGCGTGTTCATCGTGAGCGCCTTCGAGTGCGGCGAGCGCGCCTCCTCGGCTTCCAGAACGACCACTTGGGCGCCGGCGAGCCGGAGCTCCCGCGCGAGGAAACATCCCACCGGGCCGGCGCCCGCGATCACCACGTCGATCATGTTCTTCCCTTTCCGCCACAAAACTTGAACACCGTTCAAGTTGAACAGTGTTCAAGTAGGGCCGGCCCCAAACCCGTCAAGCGCTCGACTTGTGCTAAGGGGTTTGCGGGCATGCCGCGTCTCACGAAGGCACGAATTCTCAGCGAGGCCCTCGCGCTTTTGGACGAGGTCGGCTCGGAGGCCTTGACGATGCGGCGGCTCGCCGACCAACTCGACGTGCAGGCCGGTGCGCTCTATTGGCACTATCCGAACAAACAGAGCCTCGTGACCGCGATGGCCGAAGAGATGCTCGCCGACACAGCGCTGCACGGCGCGGGCGAGCCCGAGAAATGGCGCGCGCGCGTCGTCGAGGCATTGATGGCGCTCCGGCGTGCCCTGCTCGCGCACCGCGATGGCGGACGCGTGTTCGCGGGAACGTTCGTCCCGGAACCGAACACGCTCGCCTTGGGCGAGGTGCTTCTCGGAGCCCTGCGCGACGCGGGGCTCGGAAAGAAAGAGGCGGCATGGTCATGCTCGAGCCTGGTCGACTTCGTCATCGGTTTCGTGGTGGAGGAGCAGGCCGCGCAGGGCATCGAGCCCGACCTGCTGACGAGCCAGCTCGATCGCGAGAAGTACCCGAACGTCGCGGCGGTGAAGGGGCCGTTCACGAGCCAGGACTTCGACGCGCGTATGAAGTTCGGCGTGAATCTCCTGCTCGATGGCATCGAGCGGGGGCTCGAATCGCGCAGTGCGTCGTCGGGGAGCCGCACCCGCCGCGCTTGAGCGCCTTGCTCCGAGGGAAGCCTCGATCTAGGATGAGCATGAAACGTTTCAAACTGCTTCCGGAGGCTTGGAAATGAGCGCGGCGGTCAAAGCAAAGTTACGCACGCAACAGATCGAGACCCCGTCGTGGGCCTACGGAAACTCAGGCACGCGCTTCAAGGTGTTTGCGCAAGCGGGCGTGCCGCGTACCGTCGAGGAGAAGCTGGACGACGCGGCGCAGGTTCATGCGTTCACCGGCATCGCGCCACGCGTGGCGCTGCACATCCCTTGGGACAAGGTCGACGATTACGGGAAGCTCGCGCGCTATGCGCAGTCCCGCGGCGTGGCCATTGGCGCGATCAACGCCAACTTGTTCCAGGACGACGACTACAAACTGGGCAGCGTGACCAATCCCGATCCGGGGGTGCGCAAGAAGGCCCTCGCGCACTTGCTCGAGTGTGTCGACATCATGGACCAAACCGGTTCGCGGGATCTCAAACTGTGGTTTCCCGACGGCACGAACTATCCCGGCCAGGACGACACCCGAACGCGGCAGGAGCGTCTGTCCGAGGCGCTGATGCGCGTCTACGACCGGCTGGGAAAGGAGCAGCGCATGCTGCTCGAGTACAAACTGTTCGAGCCGGCCTTCTACACGATGGATGTGCCCGATTGGGGCACGGCCTACGCGCATTGCTTGCAACTCGGCGAGCGGGCCCAGGTGTGCGTCGACACCGGCCATCATGCACCGGGCACGAACATCGAATTCATCGTAGCCTTCCTCCTCCGAGTGAAGAAGCTGGGCGCGTTCGACTTCAACTCACGCTTCTATGCCGATGACGATTTGATCGTCGGTGCGGCCGACCCCTTTCAATTGTTCCGCATCATGTACGAGGTGGTTCGCGGCGGCGGCTTCGAGCGCGATGCCGGCGTCGCCTTCATGCTCGACCAGTGCCACAACATCGAGGCGAAGATCCCCGGGCAAATTCGCTCGGTGTGCAACGTTCAGGAGGCCACGGCCAAGGCGCTGCTGGTCGATCGTGAGGCGCTGGTGGACGCGCAACGCGGCGGCGATGTTCTGCGCGCCAACGAAGCCTTCATGGATGCCTTCAACACCGACGTGAGGCCCATGCTGGCCGACCTGCGCCAGGAAATGGGAATCGATCCCAATCCGATGGAGGCTTACCGCCGGTCCGGCTACCAAGAGCGCATCGTGAAAGGGCGCGCCTCGGGCAAGCAGGCAGGGTGGGCGGCCTGATGCGCATCGTCGATCAATTGATTGCGCGCTCGAACCGGTTGGGGGCCGATCCGGCCAATACGAATTACGCAGGTGGAAATACCTCCGCGAAGGGCACCGACACCGATCCGGTGACGGGCAAGCCGGTGGAGTTGCTCTGGGTCAAAGGCTCGGGCGGCGACCTGGGCACGCTCACCGAATCGGGCCTCGCCGTACTGCGTTTGGATCGGCTGCGCGGACTGGTGGACGTGTATCCGGGGGTCGAACGCGAGGACGAGATGGTGGCCGCGTTCGATTTCTGCCTGCACGGCCGCGGCGGCGCGGCCCCGTCGATCGACACGGCGATGCACGGGCTGGTGAACGCGCCCCACGTGGACCATTTGCATCCCGATTCGGGCATTGCGCTGGCCACGGCGGCCGATGGGGAAAGGCTCACCCGACAATGCTTCGGCCCGCGCGTGGTGTGGGTTCCTTGGCGCCGGCCAGGATTTCAATTGGGATTGGATATCGCCCGCATTCAATCGGAAAACCCGGAGGCCATTGGCTGCATTCTGGGCGGACATGGCATTACCGCCTGGGGCAATAGCTCGGAGGAAGCGGAGGCCCATTCGCTGGAGATCATCCGCACCGCGGCGCGCTTCCTGAAGGAGCACGGTTCGGCGGAGCCTTTCGGCTCGGTGCTCGAAGGCTACGGACCGCTGCCCGAGGCCGAGCGGCGTGCGCGCGCGGCGCAGCTCGCGCCGGTGATTCGCGGGCTCGCTTCGACGGATCGGCGGCAGGTGGGGCATTTCACCGATGCGGCGCCGGTGCTCGAGTTCCTCGCCCGAGCCAAGCATCCCAAGCTGGCCATGCTGGGCACGTCGTGCCCGGACCATTTCCTCCGCACCAAGGTGCGGCCCATGGTGCTGGATCGCCCGGCCTCGGCCCCGCTGGAGGACGTCATCGCGCGGCTTCGCGAGCTCCACGTGGAGTACCGCAAGGAATACCGCGCCTATTACGAGCGCCACGCGTCGCCGGATTCGCCGCCGATGCGCGGGGCCGATCCGGCCATCGTGCTGGTGCCGGGCGTGGGCATGTTCTCTTTCGGCGCGGATGCGCAGACAGCCCGGGTGGCGGGCGAGTTCTACATCAACGCCATCAACGTGATGCGCGGTGCCGAAGCCGTATCGCGGTATGCACCCATCGACGAGCGCGAGAAGTTTCGCATCGAATATTGGGCCCTCGAGGAGGCGAAGCTTCGCCGGCAACCGAAGCCGAAGCCGCTGGCCTCGCGGGTGGCGCTGGTGACCGGTGCGGGCTCGGGCATCGGCAAGGCCATTGCGAAGCGGCTCTCTGCGGAGGGCGCGTGCGTGGTGGTGACCGATCGCGATGCGGAAGCGGCGCAGGCGACCGCGCGCGAGCTGGGCAAGCGCGACAAAGCCATCGCGGTGGCGGCGGACGTTACCGACGAAACGCAAATTGCGGCGGCATTCGCGGCCGGGGCGCTGGCCTTCGGCGGCGTCGATCTGGTGGTGAACAATGCGGGGCTGTCCATTTCGAAGTCGCTGCTCGAGACCAGCGTTCAGGATTGGGACCTGCAGCATGACGTGATGGCGCGCGGGTCGTTCTTGGTCTCGCGCGAGGGCGCGCGGATGATGATCGCGCAGGGTGGCGGCGGCGACATCGTGTACATCACCAGCAAGAACGCGGTGTTCGCCGGGCCGAACAACGTGGCCTACGGCGCGAGCAAGGCCGATCAGGCCCACCAAGTGCGGCTCTTGGCTGCAGAATTGGGCGCGCACGGGATCCGCGTCAACGGCGTGAACCCCGACGGGGTCGTACAAGGCTCGGGCATCTTCGCCGGCGGCTGGGGCGCGCAGCGCGCGGCGGTGTACGGCGTCAAAGAGGAGGAGCTGGGCGCGTATTACGCGCAGCGCACCTTGCTCAAGCGCGAAGTGCTGCCCGAGCACGTCGCCAATGCGGTATTTGCCCTCACGGGCGGCGAGCTAACCCACACCACGGGGCTCCACGTGCCCGTGGATGCGGGCGTGGCCGCCGCGTTCCTGCGGTGAAGTCCTTCGCCGCGGTCGACCTTGGCGCCTCCAGCGGGCGCGTCATGGTGGGGAAGGTGGGGCCGCGGACCCTGGACCTCACGGAGGTCCACCGCTTTGCGAATCGCCCGGTGCGCGTCGGGGCCACCCTGCACTGGGATATCCTTGCATTGTACAGGGGGATCCTCGACGGATTGCGCGTCGCCGGGCCGGTGGACGGCATTGGCATCGACTCGTGGGCGGTCGACTACGGGCTGCTCGATGCGCGCGGCGCGCTGATTGGCAATCCCGTTCACTACCGCGACGAGCGCACCGCGCGGGGGGTGGCCGAGGTGCTGGCCAAGGTCCCGCACGAAGTGCTTTATGCGGAAACGGGGATTCAGTTTCAGTCGTTCAATACGGTCTTTCAACTCGCCGCGGAGCGAGGGACGCGGGCCAAACAGGCACTCCTCATCCCCGATTTGATCGGGTATTGGCTCACCGGGGTCGCCGGCACCGAGTTGACCAATGCCTCGACCACGGGGCTGCTCGATCCGCGCACCGGCGCTTGGTCGCGCGGTCTCGCGGATGCGGCTGGCGTGGACGTGAATCTCTTTCCGCCGCTTCGCCGGCCGGGCGAGGAACTGGGGCCGCTCGTTCCGGAGGTGTGCGCCGAAATCGGATTTGGGTCGACCGTCTACAACGTGGGCTCGCACGACACGGCGTCGGCGGTGGCGGGGGTGCCGGCGGGGAGTGGACACGCTGCCTACGTGTGCGCGGGCACCTGGTCGCTGGTCGGCTTGGAGCTCGATGCGCCGATCCGGAGCGAGGCGAGCCGGCGGGCGAACTTCACCAACGAGGTGGGCGTCGACGGGACCATTCGCTATTTGCGCAATGTCACCGGCTTGTGGCTCTTGCAAGAGTGCCAGCGCGTGTGGGACGCCTCGCTCGATCTCGAGACGCTCCTGCGCGAGGCCGCCGAGGTTCCTGCACGGCGCAGCGTCGTCGACGCGAACGATCCGCGCTTCATGCCCCTGGGCGATATGCCCGCGCGCATCGCCCGCGCGTGCGAGGACGCGGGGCAGCCCGTGCCGCGGACGCACGCCGAGACCGTGCGTTGCATCCTGGACAGCCTCGCCGAGGCCCACCGTCGGGCCATCGACGATGCGGCGCGGCTTTCCGGGCGGCGGGTCGACGAGATCCACATCGTGGGCGGCGGCGCGAACAACGAGCTGCTCTGCCAGCTCACCGCGGACGCGTGCGGCCTGCCCGTGGTGGCGGGCCCCGTGGAGGCAACGGCGCTGGGCAACATTTTGGTCCAGGCGCGCGCCGCCGGCGCGTTCGAGGGCGGCCTCGCGGAGATGCGCGCGCTCTTGCGGGCGACGCAGCCCCTACGGCGGTATGCGCCGAAGTGATCCCGGGGACTTGCCGGTGATGCGCTTGAACGCGCGTGTGAACGCGGTCACCGATTCATAGCCGAGCTTCGCCCCCACCTCGCCGTTGCTGAGTCGTTGCTCGCGCAACATGGCGTCGGCCACGTGCATGCGCCAGCGGGCCACGTATTTCGCGGGCGGTGTTCCCACGCTGCGCGTGAACCGGTCGCGGAAGCTGGAACTCGAGCAGCCGGCGATGCGCGCCAAGGCCGCGAGGGACCAGTCCCGTCCGGGTTCCCGATGGATCGCCGCGAGGGCGCGTCCGATCTTCGGATCGCGGATGGCGGCGAGCCAGCCCCTTTCCGAGCCGCTTGTTTTCTGCGCTTCCGACCAGGTGCGGATCACCCGGGTGATGACCACGTCCGCCAGGCGTGTGAGCACGGTAGCCGAGCCCATTTTCTCCGCGAGGATCTCATCGGCCATGATTTCCAGCAGCGGCTCCAGCGACGGATCGTGCTCGCGCACGATCAACTGCGCCGGCATGAGCTCGATCAACGGGTGCGCCGAGGGGGCGGTGAAGGACACGCTGCAGCAGAAAAGGAGTGCGTCGTGCGGGCCTCGGCCGCCATCGAGTGCGAGGCGGTACGTGCGATCGCCGATCTCCTCGAGCTCGATATCGGGAAGCGGCGTGCGCCGGGCGGTTTTGCTCGAGGCCAGGGCGTGCGCATCGCCGCGCGGCACCAGCACGACATCGCCCGCGGTGAGACGGTGCCAGCTGCCATCGGGCGACTTGAACAGCGCCGAGCCGGCGGCCACGAAGTGAAAGCGCGCCTCGGGCTGCGCCGGTAGCTCGATGCCCCACGGCTCCCGAAGCTCGCAGCGGCCATAGGACAGACCGCCGATGCGAAGATCGCCCAAAATGCCGCTGAGCGGATCGGGCCGCGGTTTGCGGGCGATGCTGGCAGAACGGCGCATCATTCCGGCAGAATGGTCATCGAACCGCCAGAACGCCACCCCCAACATTTGGTGCATGGCATACGGAAGCTTGGTCGGAACGACGATCGTCATTCTCGGGGCGGGAAAAATGGGGCGCGCCATCGCGGCGGCGGCGGCGGGCGCGCGCATCGTGTTCCTTGGGCGGGGCGAGGCGACGCTCGAGTCCGCACGGGCCGCGTTGCCCGGTGTGGATCTGCGCACCATCGTGGCGGATGCCACGGACGAAGCCGATGTGGCAAAGGCCTTCGAGGCGATCGGCCCCGTCGATCACATCGTGGCGGCGACGTCGTCGGGCACCGCGGGCGTCGCGCCCCCGGAGGCCACCATTCCGCGCGTGAACCTCGCGGATGCTCACGCCGTCTACCGTCGCCTCTGGGCCGCGTACAATGCGTTGCACGTGGGGGCACGCGTTCTGCGGCCGGGCGGCTCGGTGACCCTTATTTCCGGAGCGAGCGCGCGCCGTCCCACCGCGGGCTTCGGCATTTACGGTGCGCTCCACGCGGCCATCGAGGGTCTGGCCCGCGCAGCCGCCGTCGAACTCGCGCCCCTTCGCGTCAACGTCGTTTCCCCCGGAAGCATCGGCGTAAATCCCATGCGGCAACTGACGCACCACCATGGCCGCTTCGACGACTTGGCCGACGCTGTTCTCTCGGTAATCCGAAACCCTGCCGTGACCAGCGCGGTGTTCGATGTCGACGGTGGCGAATCGCTGGGCACCTGGTCGGGAGAATGAGCCTCATGGTGCTCTCTTCGAACCGCGATGTGCGAGTTCCGTCTGGTTGACGACGCGAAGTGTCGGCGTGCTCATGCCTAAAGCGTAGTGCGTCGATGGTCTATCGAAACGGTCCATTTCGGATCATTTGGATGGACCACTTGAAATCGGAATTTCGAGCGTAGCGACGGCGCCACCCTCCGGGTGGTTGCGCAAGGAAAACGTACCGCCATGAATCGCGGCGATGCGTTGGACGATGCCGAGGCCCAGACCCCAACCTCGGTTGCCGTGCGCCGGATAACCGGGACCGGCATCGCGCACCTCGACGCGGCCATCGGCCACGTGGATGGCGAGAACGCCGCCACCGTGCCGCTCCGCGTTCGAGAGCAAGTTGCGAATCGCCACCTCGAGCAGCCGCGCGTCGCCTTGCACGATGCAAGCTTCCGCCTCGATGGCCGCGTCCTCGCGTGCGAGCGATTCGACCAGAAGATCCAACCGCAATGGCTCGGCGTGCACCTCGGTGAGATCCGCGTCGAGGCGCGCATAGGCGAGCACCTGTTCCAGCACGCGCGACGCTTCGTGCGTCAGCTTGGCGATGGGCCCTTCCACGGAGCTTGCCTCGACCGCGGCCACGAGGCCGGTGACCGGCGTTCGCAATTCGTGCGCGGCAGTCTGGAGAAAGCGCTCCCGCACCTCCAAGGCGTGCCGCGCCGGGCGGAGGGTGCGCTCCGTCATGATCCGCGCGACCAGCACACCGAACGCGCCGAGCACCGCGGTGGCCATCACGATCCATAGGGCAAAGCGCGACTGCTCGGCGCGGTGGGGTGAGGGATCGCCGGCGACAACGATGGTTGCCCGGGGCCGATCGTCATCGTCGAACGTCGTTTTCGTCAGAATGCGGACGTGTCGGCCGTCCTCCAGCACCGCGTCGTGCGGCTCCGCGCGCTTGTCGCCGAGGGCGATGGGGTAGCGCCGTGGTTCGCTGGCGTAGAGCAGTGTGTGGCCGTCGGCGTCGACGACGTGGATGTCGAAGGGGCCGTGCACGATGTCCGGCTCGCGCACGAGTGCCTCGACGTGGTAGCGGCCTTGCGGGTCGAAATAGGTCAGGCCGTACACCGCCGTGGCATGCACGGCGAGGCGCGCGTCGAAATCCGCATCGCGGGCGCGCCCGAAGGCGAGCACCGCGAAGCCCGCGAGGGCGATCAGCGCCGCCGACCACGCGAGGGAGTACACGAGGGTCGTGCGCCGGGCCAGGCGATCGAGCTCGATTCGTGCGCGCGGTGCGTGGCCCTCGCTCAGCGGCATGGATCCTCGAGGACGTAGCCCACGCCGCGCACCGTGCGAACGAGGCCGGGCACCCCGAGCTTGCGCCGGAGCGAGGCGATGGTGGCCTCCTCGACGTTCGACGCCGGCGTCTCCGCGGCGTCCCAGCAATGCCGCACGAGCTCCTCCCGCGAGACCACGCGCCCCTGCCTCGACGCGAGAAGCTCGAGGACCGAGCGCTCCTTGGGCCGCAGGGGCAGGAGCACCCCGGCACGCCGCACCTCGCGCCGGCCGAGATCGATTTCCACGTCGCCGATGCGGACGATGGGCGCGGCGGGCAGGGGACCTCGCCGGGCCAGGGCACGGACGCGTGCGAAGAGTTCGGCCATGGCAAACGGCTTGGTGAGGTAATCGTCGCCGCCGGCATCGAGCCCGTCGACCCGATCGCGTACGGTGTCGCGCGCGGTGAGGAACAAGGCGGGCGTCGCAATGCCCGAGCCCCGCCACGCGCGAAGACCATCCCGCGCATCGCCGTCGGGCACGGTGCGGTCGAGCACCAGCACGTCGAACCCTTCGTCGCGCAACAGCGCGCCGGCCTCCTCCAAGGTACGCGCCGCCGCCACGGCGAAGCCCTCGCCACGAAGGCGCGCGACCACGGCGTGGCGGGTTTCATCGTGATCCTCGAGGAACAAGATGCGCATCGGGCGATCAGCCAAATTTAAGGTAAGGCCGGCATGCTGTCTTTCATGAATGGTCGATATTCTCTTGCGATAGGGGCATTGATGATGCTGGGCCCGTTGACCGCTTGTGCCGCCGAGCGCGTCCCGGCCGACCTCGTTTGGCGCAACGGCCGCATCCGCACCATGAACGACGCGCAGCCCTGGGCGGAGTCCGTGGCCGTGCGGGACGGCGCCATCGTCTTCGTGGGCGCCAACGCCGAAGCGGCAGCCCACGTGGGGCCGAACACTCGCGTGCTGGATCTCCAGGGGCGCGTCGTGCTTCCGGGGCTGCACGATGTGCACCAGCACACGCTGGAAGCGCACCTCCCCATCATCCGATGTCGCCTGGACCCGAACGTGAACGACGCCGAAGCCTACGTTCGCACGGTGTCGAGGTGCTCCGTCTCCAAGGGCACCTCGTGGGTACTCGGCGCCGGCCATCGCATTTCCACGCTTCTCGCGGCGTCACGTACCCCGCGCGCCATCCTCGATGCGGCCATTTCGGATCGGCCGGTGGCCATTTTGGAGGAGACGTCCCACAGCACGTGGGTCAACTCACGCGCCCTGGAGGTGCTCGGCATCGATGCGCACACGCCCGATCCGCCCGGCGGCATCGTGCTGCGCACGGCGGACGGTACGCCGAACGGGGTGCTCGTCGACGCGGCCGGTGAATGGCCATGGGACCGTGCGCTCGCACCGACTCCGGAGCTCGAGGACATCAACTACCAGGCCCTGCTCGAGGGGATGGAGCACAACAACAAATATGGCATTACCTCGGCCTGCGACGCGCGCGTCTACTGGGGGCGCGGCCACCTCGACGCGTACCGTCGCGCCGAAGCACGCGGCGAAATGACCGTGCGCATGGTGCTCGGCCTGTGGGCCTACCCCTCGAAGACCGACGACGCGCAAATCGCCACCCTTGCGCGCATGCGCCGCGACGATGGGGGCATGGTGCGGCAGACGCAAATCAAGATCTACGCGGACGGCCTGACCCAGAACACCACCGCCGCCCTGCTGGAGCCGTATCGTTCGAAGACGCTCGGGGCCGCGCGCGGTCTCGACTACTTCGATGCCCCACGGCTCGCGCGCTACGTGCGGGAGCTGCAGGCGGCGGGCTTCGATATGCATATCCACACCATCGGCGATCGCGGGGTGCGGCAGGCGCTCGACGCCATCCAGGCCGCACGCACCTTGCCCGGCGGCGCGGGGGCGCGGCACCGGCTCACGCACGTGGAGCTCGTGCACCCCCAGGACGTGCCTCGCTTTCGGGCGCTCGGCGTGTTTGCCGACGTGCAGCTCGCCGAAGGGAACGACCCCGAGCATCTGCACGAGCTCGAGCCTTTCGTGGGCAAAGATCGCGTGAACGAGCGCGCGTGGCGTGTGCGCGATCTGCATGACAGCGGCGCCACGGTGACCCTCAGCTCGGACTACGACGTGTGGGATCTCAATCCGTTCGCGGGTATGCAGAGCGCATTGACCCGTGGATCGCAGGGGCTGCCCAACCTCGATGCGGCCCTCCGCGCCTACACGGTGAATGCGGCGCGCCTCATGCGCTCCGAAACGCGTACCGGCACCCTCGAGGTCGGAAAGCGCGCCGACATGATCGTCATCGACCGCGACGTGTACGCGATTCCGGTGGAACAAATCGCGCGCACACAGGTGCTTCGGACGATGGTCGATGGTCACGAGGTGTACGTGCGGTAAAGTCAGAGGCCGCGATGGCCGCCGTTTCGGAAGAGGAACTCGATGCGCTCTACTCGGCTCCCTTGGCGGAGTTCATCGATGCACGCAAGGTGCTGGCCACCCGGGCCAAGAAGGACGGCGACAAGGAGGGCGCGGCGCGCATTGCCGCGCTCCCCAAGCCATCAGCGGCCGCGTGGGCGGTGAATCAAATGTACCGTACGGCCCCGCGTGAGCTCGAGGCACTGCACGAAGCGGGGGCCTCGCTGCGGCAGGCGCACCGCAAGGGGGCGAGCGGTGTGCGGGACGTGTTCACCGCGCAACAGGCCCAGCGCGTAGCCATCGAGGCGCTGCTCCGGGTCGCGCGAACGACGTTGCAGAAGGGCGGCCTGGCCGCATCCGACGTCACCTTGGATCGCGTCGGCGAAACGCTGACCTTCATTTCGACGCTCAATCGATGGGGAGACGCGGAGCCGGGGCGCCTTTCCAAAGAGCTCGCGCCGCCGGGGTTCGATGCGTTGCTCGAGGTGCTGGGCGACGGCGAGGAGATTCCCCTTCCGGCCAAGAAGAAGGACCCGCCGAAGCCCGCGGCCAAAGCGCCGGCGAACTCCGGCCCGCAGCGAAAAGCGGTCGCCGAAGCACGGCGCAAGGCCGAGGAAGCGCTCGAGACGGCGAGCAAGAACGCGGCGCTGGCCGAGGCGCGCGCGAAAGAAACGCACCGGGCCGCCGACGAAGCGCAAAAGGCCGCGAACGACACCGAGGCCAACGCGCGCCATCTGGCCGACGCGGTGAAAGCCGCCGAAGCGGCGCTCTCACGCGCCAAACGCGAGGCCAGCGAAGCGGCCAAGGAGGCGAGTGCTGCCGCCGATCACGCGGAGACCGCCCGCTCATCCGCCGATCGCGCGCGGCGCAGCCACGACGATGCGGCCGAGGCCCGCCGCAAGGCGGAAGCGCACCTCGCCTCGGCCAAGAAGGCCGAAGCGGCCCTGGGCAAGGCGGGGTGACGCCGTGGCCTTTCGCACCCTGCTCGGACGCGGTCGTGAACTCGAAGATCTGGCGGCGGCGCTCGAGCGCGCCCTCGCGGGCCGGGGCGAAGTCTTTCTTCTTTCCGGGGAAGCCGGCATCGGAAAAACGCGGTTGGCCGAGGAGCTCGCCGCCCTTGCGGAACAGCGCGGTGCCTCGGTGTTCTGGGGGCGCGCTTGGGAGGCCTCCGGTGCCCCCGCGTGCTGGCCTTGGTTGCAGGTGCTGCGCGCGTGCGCTGCGACGGAGGTCGTGCCGTTGCTCGAAGCGCCCGCGGATCCTCGCCACCCCGAGGTCGAGGCTCTGCGACTCGGTACGGCCATCGCGGCGTTCTTGCGCGGCATGGCCTCGCGCGCGCCACTCGTGCTCGTCTTCGACGATCTGCACGCGGCCGATCTCGCCTCGCTGAATCTGCTGCAAGTCGTGGCGCGCGAGCTTCGCCACGTGCGCCTGCTGGTCGTGGGAACGTACCGGGATCTCGAGGCTCGGCGTGCGCCGCAGGTGTCGACGTCGCTGGTGAAGCTCGCCCGTGAGGGCACGCTGCGTCCCCTGGGGCGCCTCGATCGCGCGGCGGTGGCGCAATGGATTGCGGGCGCGCTGGGCGCGGCGCCGTCCGATGCGCTCACCTCGGCGGTGTTTGCGGCCACGGAAGGCAATCCGCTTTTCGTCGACGCCCTCGCGCAGCTGCTCGTGTCCCGTGGCTATGGAGCCTCGCTGCCGGCCGGCTTCACCTTGCCCGACACCGTGCGCGAGACGGTGCAGGAGATGCTGGTGCGCGTCTCCAGCGACGTGCGCGACGTGCTCGATGCGGCCTCGGTTCTCGGGCGCGAATGTTCCTTGGTGCTGTTGCAATCCGTTTGCGAGAAGCCCATCGAGCGCGTGCTCGAGGCGACGGAGGCGGGCCTCGCGGCGGGCGTTCTGAGCGCCCAGCCGCTGTCCTCGAGCCCCGTGCGCTTCGCCCACATCCTGGTTCGCGAGGCGCTCTATCAAGGCCTCTCGGCGTCACGTCGCATGGCCCTGCATGCGCGCGCGTCGCGTGCGCTGTCGAGTCTGCACGCGACGGATCTCGAAGCGCACTTGGCGGAGCTTGCACACCATGCCTTCGAGGCCGGGCCCGTCGGCTCCTGGCCCGAGGCCGCCGACTACGCGGTGCGTGCCGGTCGCCGTGCCATGGACCTGCTGGCGTTCGACGATGCGGCGGGGCACTTCGAGCGCGCGCTCGTCGCACTCGATCACGCCGGGGGGGCTGACGAGGTGCGCCGGGCGGAACTGCTCTGGAGGCTCGGCCTGTCGCGCATTCGCATGGGCAACGCCCAGGCGGGCAAGGAGACATGCATCCAGGCGGCCGCACTCGCGGAGCGGGCCGGCGACGTGAACGCGTTCGCGCAAGCTGCGCTGGCCTATGGCGCGGAGTTTTGGTTCGGAAACGTCGACCAACGGCTGGTCGACCTGCTCGAACGCGCGCTTTCGCTCGGCACCATGCGCGAAGAGCTGCGGGTGCGCGTGATGGCGCGGCTCGCACCCGCCATGGTTCCCAGCCTCGATCGCGGCCGTTCGCTGATGTTTGCGCGCGAGTCGGTGGTCGCGGCGCGGGCGCTGGAAGACCGGCGCGTCCTCGCCGACGTGATTTACTCGGTGCGTGCCGCGTACGGGACCGGCGACGACCTCGACGAACGCGTCGGGCTCGATCGCGAGCTGGCACTCCTCGCGACCCGCCTGGGGGACAAGCTCCTCGAAGCGCACGCGCACGGGCGGCTCACCCTCGATGCCATCGAGCGGGCCGACCCCGCCGTGGTGAATGTGGAATTGCGCATTCACAGGCAGATTACCGACGAAATTCGTGTGCCGCAGTATCGGCTCCATGCCCGAATCGTCCAGTTGACGTGGGCGACGCTCCAAGGAGACGGCCCTGCCATTGCGCGGATCGAACAGGAGGTGCGCGAGCTGTCGGAGGCGGGGGACGATCCGCACGCGCTGGCGGTCATCGAGGCCAATCGCGCGGTGCGCGCCGAGGTGCGGGATGATCAGGCCGGCGAGGCCGCCGCGATGGAGGCGCTCGAGTTGCTCAGCGTGCAAAATCCCAGACTTCGCTCCTGGCTCACCACACGGAGGGCGGCTCGCGCCACGGCACTTCCGCCCGCCGAATTGCGCGTGCACCTCGCGCCGTTCACGCCGTCGAAGTGGCCCGTTGGCATGGGGGCGTTTCTCGCGAACGTCGTGCCCATCTTCATCGCGCAGGGCGATCGCTCGGATCTGCGGGCCGTGTACGAAGCGATGCGGCCGTATGCCGATCGGGTCACTATCTATCCGGGGGTGATGACCAGCGCGGGACCCTTGGCGTACTACCTGGGCCGCGTGGCGAGTGCGCTCGGCGAAATGGAAAAAGCGTACCTGCACTTCCAGGAGACGCTCGCCATCTGCCAGCGCGGTGGCTTCGTCGACTTCGAGGCGCACACGCGTCGGGCGCTCGCGAGGCTCGACCGCCCCGCATCGCCCGTCCCTGTGGCGACGGCTCCGCCCCCGCCACCCTCGCTCGAGCGGGAGAGCGAATTCTGGGTGTTGCGCCACGAAGGCCGCGAAGTCCGGCTGAAAGATGCCAAGGGCCTGCACTATTTGGCCGCGTTGCTGCGGGAGCCCGGGCGAGAGTTCCACGTGGGTGATCTCGTACAGCCGTTGCAGGATGGCCCGATCGAACAAGGGGGCTCCGGTGCCTGGCTCGACGAACGCGCCAAGTTCGAGTACCGCACGCGCCTCGCCGAATTGGGGAGCGCGCTCGAAGACGCGGAGGCCCGCGGCGATGCCGAAACCGCGGCGCGCATCCGGGACGAGCGTGAGACCATCGGGGGTGAGCTCGCGCATGCCCTCGGCCTCGGCGGCCGCAACCGCAAAGCGGGCGACGCCCTGGAGCGGGCGCGGGTCAACGTTCAGCGGCGCATCCGCGACGTGATCTCGCGCGTCGTCCATGCCGATCCCACATTGGGCCGACACCTCGAGCTTCACGTGAGAACGGGTACGTTCTGCTGCTGGGAGCCCTAGCCGGAACACTGTTCCGCGCCATGGAACGCCTGTTCTTTGCAGGTGCCGCCATGGGGAAACGACTCGAGAAAACCCTAGATTGTCCGCCGTTCTATCAGGACAAGCTCGTTTCCTCCGAAATCGTGGCCCTTCGTTCCGAGGTGGTTTCTCACGTGCGCCCGAGGGCCGGTTCCCTCCCGGCGACGGTGTCCCTTGCCTTGACCTTTCTAGGCGGGTCGCTCGGCGGTGTTGCTGGCGGAGGGGTGACGGCACTCGTCCTCACGATCGCGGCAGCACCCGCCCCGTCGTGGGTTCGAGCGATGGCCATGCTCGGCGCCGTCGGAAGCGCCGTCGTGCTCTTTCTCTGGTGCTTGCGATTCGTCGTTTCGGTCATCCATCACGCATCGCGATAATTGAATATCGCGAGGAAAGGACAATATGCATATCCAAGCGGAATCGGAATGGGACGATCCTGGGGTCGTCGCGGCCTGGCGCCGCTGGCGTTCGCGTTTTGCCGATCAGACGCGCGGCTTCACCGAGGCGCTTCTCCAGGCGGCGGGTGTCGTCCCGGGGATGCACGTTCTCGATCTGGCGAGTGGTGCAGGCGATCCTGCGCTGGCCTTGGCCAAGGCCGTCGGTCCTCGAGGCTGTGTCACGGCGACGGACATCTCCGACGCGATGCTCGCCATCGTCTCGGACGTCGCGCACCAGGAGAAGATCGACAACATCGGCTGCCGTCGGGCCGATGCCGCCGCCCTCACGTTCCCGGACGAGTCCTTCGACTTGGTGACCTGTCGCCTGGGGATCATGCACGTTCCCAACGTGACCGAAGCGCTGCGTGAATCCCGGCGCGTGCTTCGACCGGGTGCGCGCGCCGTGTTTCTCGTATGGGGAGGATCTCCCGCCGAGCAGGGAGCGTTTCTCCACCACCGCATCTTGGCCCGCCACGTCGAGATGCCGGTGCTCCTCCCCAATGCACCGGGGCCGCTGCGCTTTGCAGCGTACGGCTCCTTGTCCGCGGCACTTCGCGGGGCAGGCTTTCGTCAGGTCGAGGAAACGACCCATCGATGCGTCCTTTCCTGCGCGGGCCCGGCCTCGGAGCTATGGCAAAGCATTCGCGAAATGGCCGCGCCGCTTCGTCATCTCTTGGCGGGGGTCAGCCCGGATGTCCGCGAGCGCATCCACGAGGAGGTGGAAACCGCCCTTCAATCCTACAGCCATGGAGAGCGCATCGAGCTTCCCGCCACCGTGCACATCGCCACCGGCCTTCGCTAACCTCGCCGCGTGGCTCTCAGCGTATCCGCCAGCGAACCCCGCCCGCGGCGATGTCCTCGAGCTCCACGCCGCGCTCGGCCAGCCACCCGCGGATCGCATCGGCCTGCGCGAAGTCCCGCCGCTTGCGCGCGCCGAAGCGGTGCACGACGAGCGCCTCGATGGCCTCTGCGGGCGGCGTTTCGGGCGACGCTGGTAGGTGCGCTTCACCGATCGCCTCCTCGGCGCGGCGTGCCAGCTCGTCGCGCGCAAAGAGCCCCGAGCGCACGCGTCGATCGAGCACGGAGAAGATCGCGTCGGCCCGCTCGAGGAATCCCTGAACCGCGCGCGCGTCGCCCGGTGAGAGCTCGCGCTGGTTCGTCGCGGAGACCACCCCGAACACTTCGGCGAGGGCGCGCGCGGTGTTCAAGTTGTCATCCATGGCGGCATCGAACTCCGCGGTCCCTTCCGCCACCCGCGCGGCCACCGCATCGGACGCGGCGCCATCGCCGGCGATTTCTCTCGCACGGGCGTAGGACGACTGGATTCGCTCCACGGACGCGCGCGCCTGCACCAGCGCGTCGATCGTGAAGTTCATCTGCTGCCCAAACGCGATCGACGTGAGCGCGAAGCGCAGCACCGCCGGCGCGACGCGGCCTTCGGTAAAGCCCGCCGCCTCGAGGCGCGCGGCGAGGTCGTCGCGCTTCTGCGCGCGCGGGTTGAAGAGGTCGCGCACGGTGATGAAGGTTCCATCCCGCTTCGACATCTTCTTGCCGTTGACCAGCAGATGCCGGGCGTGCACCCAATAGCGGCAAAAGTTCTTCGGCGCAGCGTCGTCGGAGCGCGCCCCCCAGCTTTGCGCGATCTCGCACTCGTGGTGCGGAAACACGTTGTCCTCGCCACCGGTATGGACGTCGATGGCCGGGCCCAAGGTCGCGCGGGACATGGCCGAGCACTCGATGTGCCACCCAGGAAAGCCGCTCTTTACGCGCGGATCGATCCCGTTCGGCACGAGCCGCGCGAGCCGCTCGCGTTCGCCCGGCCGCCACCCCGCGCTCCCGTGTGGGTTCCACTGCATCAAGTGCTTCGGGTCCACCTTCCACAGCGCGAAGTCGTGCGGATCGCGTTTCTCCGAGCGTACCGCCACGCGCGCGCCCGCCTCGAGCTCGTCGAGTACTTTGCCCGAGAGGAGACCGTACTCCGGGAACGTCGCGACGGCGAAGTACACCTGCCCCTCGCGGTCGACGTAGGCATGCCCCCGCTCGATGAGGAGCTGGACCATCGCGAGCATCTCCGGCACGTACCCCGTCGCTCGCGGGTGCAACGCGTCGACCTCCGCCTCGCCGGGCGCGTAGTTGCGGAGCCCCATCGCCCGAGCGTCTTCGGCGAACATGCGCTCGAAGTGGGCGGCGACCTCGAAGGGATCGGACCCCAGCTCCCGTGCAGCCTTGGCGAGCTTGTCTTCCCCCGTCGCGTCGGCGAGGTGGTCCTCCGTCATGTGCCCCACGTCGGTGATGTTCATCACGTGGCGCACGGTGAAGCCGCGGAGCTCCAAGGTCCGTCGCAGGACGTCTGCGAGGAGAAAGGAGCGGAAGTTCCCGATATGCGCGCAGGAGTAGACGGTCGGCCCGCAGCTATAGAGCGTGACGAGCTTCTCCTTCGGGTCCAGGGGGACGAATGTTTCCAGCTCTTTGGTGTACGTATTCCTCAGTCTCATGATTCGTGGGCGCGAAGGCTTTCGAAAGTGGCGGGCGGAAGCGGCGACCACGGTTTGCCCATCTCGAGTATTTCGCCGGAAATGGGATCCATCCGAAGGTTGGCCTCGGCCGGGTAATAGCGATTGTGAAGTTCGATGAGCTCATTCAATTGAACGAGCTGCCGATCGAGTCGGATGCGCAATGTTTCGGGGCGTTTGGCCAAGCCGCGGTCGAGCAGGACGAGGCCGCGTGCGATGGACTCCTCCAGATCTTCGATATGCCGCTTTCGGCGCATGAACGCTGGCGGACCGGCGACCACCGCCCGAACCCGCTCCTCGACCGACAGCGTGAAATTTCGCGGCGCCGCGGCAGTGTGGCGTGGGGAACCCGTGGACATGGCTTGGAGCGTAGCGCGTTCCCCATGGAAGTGCCCCCGCGCGCTGGACGTTTTCGCGGAGGCATGATGCATCGAGGGCTGCCATGATCGTACGAAACGCCTGCGTCGTTTTCCTTGCCTTGACCGCTTGCAGTTCGAGTCCCACCCAACCCGAGAGAGCTCCTGTTTCCCCCGCGGTCGAACCGGCGTCCGTCGCGGTCCAAGCGCCCGCGGCGCCCGCTTCTTCTGCGCCTCCTACTCCTTCGGCTCTTCCTGCAACGCCACCGCCCCTGACGTCGGTCGCGGCCTGGACGGAGCCTGCCGCGATTGAGGCACTTGCTGCAGATTGCGCCGTGGCCGCGCCTCCGACCGAAAGCGATTTCGAGGCGCATCCGCTGGCGTGCTCGCTGCCTTGGGAACAATCGTGTGTCTGGAATCCGTGCTTTACCAAGCAAATGGCCTGCAATTCGGACTGCAGCAAGACGTGCGGTTCGTGCGAGGGCACCTGCGCAAACACGTGTTCCTCGTGCAAGTCGTCGTGTGCGGCCGGTGCGGCGGGCGACGCGTGCCGGCGTGCGTGTGCATCCACGACGGGCAGCTGCCGGCAAGCGTGCCTCGCGCGCAGGGACAAATGCGCGACGGCGGAGTGCATCGGGGCCGCCGAGGTGTGCGAGAAGGACGAGAAGGTGAAATGGAAGAAGAATGGCTGCTGGGGGATTTGCCCGAAGCTCCAGGCCTGTTGGGCACCATGTTTCGACGAGAGCAAGCCTCACACCGCAAAAGAGTCGAAAGCGTGCGCTGACGCTTGCAATCGGCGCTTTCCCAAGTGCGATACCGTGTATTGCTCGAACTCGTTCACGGGGCCCGGGGAGTAACGTGCGCCGCCGGCTCGTTCTGACCTCGCTCGTCGCGTGCTCATTGCTCGGTGCCGCCGGCCAAAAGCCACTTCCCGCTGGCATGGTGCGCGCGCCCAGCGGCGCCTTTGCCATCGATGCGACGTTGGTGACACGCGCTGCGTTCGCGCAGTTCGTCGCCGCCACGGGCTACGTCACCACGGCGGAGCGTCTCGGCTTCGGCATGGGTGCACGCGAAGGCATGGACGACTGGGAATGGGAGCGCATGCCGCGTGCCTCCTGGCGCAAACCTTTTCGCGAGGGCACACCCGAGACGGAAGGCTTTCTCGCCGACGACGCGCCCGTGACTTTGGTGAGCTGGCACGACGCCGCCGCGTTCTGTGCGCACCACGGCAAACGTCTCCCCACGGAGGCCGAATGGGAACATGCGATGCGTGCCGGCTCACCCGGCACGCGTTTCCCCTGGGGCAACGCGCCCGAGCGCGATGGAAAGCTGGGGCTCAATTTCTGGCAGGGTTCATCGCACGCGCACAACACGCGCGCCGACGGCTTTCTCTACGTCTCACCTGTCCGCGCCTTCCCGCCCAATGCGTGGGGCATCTACGATCCCGTGGGCAACGTCTGGCAATGGACCGCGGATTGGTTCACGCCCGGCCATACCCGCGTCCTGCGCGGTGGGTCGTGGTGGTGCGGCGCCTGCACCTGCGAAGGCTATGGCCTCGTCTTCCGCGGAAAAGCGCGTCCCGATGCCGCATACAACAACAATGGCTTTCGCTGCGCCATGGATTTGCGCTGAACGACGCCAACCATCATTGAAATATCACTTTTTGAATAAATTGAAAGACTAGGAACGTCCCGCGCTTCGTGTCCTCCTAGCGAACCATGATGGCTCCTTCGCCGGTTGCCTGCTTGGGCATCTTTTTCGCGACGCGCGCCGAACCCCATCCACCACGGGCCAGAGCCTTTCGCGATCGCGATCGCGTTCTCGAAGCGCTTGCCCACGGCATCGTGACGATGGACGACACCCTTGCAGCGAGGCATGTGCCCCACGGGCCTCGATGCGTGACGACTGTGGGGCGCTTTCTCGTGGCGGAATGCTTTCCGCCCATCGTACGCGCGGCCTTTCCCGATGGGCCATGGGATGCCCCGCGCATCGCCGAAGCCCTGCGGCGCACGATCTGGGACGAACACGTCGAGGTGGCCGCCCGCTCCGCTGAGGCGCTGGAGCAACTAGGGCGATTTGTCGCCGATCGATCGGGTGCGTCCATTGCTCAGCGCGATTTCGCTCCACCGTCGATCACCTCCGAGCTTCTCGCCGAAGCGCAGCTCGAGGTGGCCGAGGTGGAACGCCGTTGGCACGCGCGGGACATCGTTCGCTGGGAATACGAGGACAAGCGCGCCGATATATGGGCCAACGTGGCAGCGCGCCAACGGGGGGCCGCCAAGGCGGCGGCACCCGAGCGTGACCCGCTGGCGGCGTTGCTTGCGAGCCAATCGTCCATGCCGAAGGCCGAATCTCTGCGATGCATGATAGGCCCGCGCACCCTGTCTTCGGGGTTGTCCATCGCGCGCCCGATCTTGCATGGCCTGGGCGAAGGCCTCGACCCACACGAGTACATGATGCGGTGCATGACGATGCGCGCCGACGCGCTCACACCAGCGCGAGAGGCACGACGTGGCCGCGGGTCTCGGGCGCGATCTCGGTGTCGTGTTGGGAGCGACCATGGTCGTTGCGCGCGATTGCGGGACCACGCGAGGTATCCGAGTTGCGGGTAGCCCGCTCGGGTCGCGCATCGAAGGCCGCATCCTTTCGTCGGATGTCGTGCTGCCCCGCGGACCCTTAGTGGCGCGTGCGGGGACGCTCCTCTCACGGCGGGACGGAGAGCGCATCGATGCGGCCTACGTCCTCACGGTGTTCGTGCGCGATCCCGTGACATGCGAGGCTTCGGGTGGGGTTTGCGCGTGTTGCTTCGGCCTCGACCCCGAAGATGCCACGTGGCCGGCCGATGGCGATGCCGTCGGCACACGCGCCGCCGCGACGATTGCCTGCGCTGCGCGTTCGCTTCGAACGAGGATATTCCACATATGTTGAGGGCACCCGTCGACGGGATCGCGCACTGGTCCGAGGAGTTCGTTGGCGCGGCCGACGAGGTAACCGGCTTGCCCTGCGCGGGCTTCGGGCCCGGCGACGACGACGTGCGCTTGGAGCTGCTCGACGACTCGGGCGAGGTGGTCTTCGCGGTGAACGTACCGCGCGATGCGCGGCCCGCGGTCGAGAACGGCGCATTCGTGGAACGCGGGGCCGCACTTTTGGTCACCGTTTCGCTCCCGGAGGGAGAGCTGGTCGGCGGTGCACAGTACCTCCGGCGATTCCTTTCGGCGTGCCCGCGGCCTGACCTCGTTGCCAAACTGGCGCCTTGTGATGCCATCGTCGAGGCCATCGAGCCCACCCGCGTCAGATTGCGCGCGCTCGATGGGCGCCTCCGGAGCGTACGACGCCCGCGCGCAGGGCATCTCTGCGTCGCCGTCGGCGATCGGGTGCGTGCGGGCGACACCGTCGTGGACGGCTCGCGCAGTCACCAGGCGCTGCTCGCGTTTTGGGGCGAGGCGCGCCTAGCTGCGCACATGATCGCCGAGCTGGAAAATGAGGCCGCACTCCAAGGGATCGCCATCCCGCGGGTCCATTGGTCGTTGGCCATTCGCGCCATGCTCGCATGGCGGCGTATCTTGCACGCCGGGGACACGGGGTGGCGCCGTCATGAAATGGTCTCCCGCGACACGTTCGAACGCGTGCAACGCGAGACGGTGCTCCGCGGTGGGAAACCCGCCACCGCTGTTCCCGCCCTTCGCGGTTTCGCAGCCATGGCGCGCCAACGTTGAATCTTTTGGCGGTCGGTTACGTACCGAACGAGAGGACCATGAACGAACCCAGCGCGCTGCCGTACCGAACGCCCGAGCCACCCGAAGACGCGCAGCCGCGCGCGCCACGACGCGTTTCTCTTCATCGGCTCCTGATCGGCATTCCGGCTGCGCTGGGGGTACTGATCCTCCTCGTCGCGGTCATCTTCTATTGGGGACCGCCCAAGCACGCACAGCGCATCGGCGCGCGGCTGGACTTGGCGGCCGGCGACGTGAGCGTGCTCGCGGCGGCCGCCGAGGCGAAGGCCCTTTCGGGCACGCCACTCCCATCGGGTGCCACCGTCAAAACGGCAAAGGGGGCCCGCGCGCTCGTCCGCACGGGCGAGGGGGCTGCCATCCTTCTTCGCGACGAAACGGCGGTGAAGCTGCTCGATCGCGGTGCTTCCGTCGACGCCGGGGAAATCTGGCTCGATGCGCCCAAGGTCGACGGCGACGCATTGGAAGTCAAAGTGGGCGCGGTTTCCATCTCGGCCAGCGACGCGGGCATGAGCATCGCGCGCAGCGACAAGGACGTTACTGTGTACGTGGCACGAGGGCTCGCGGTGCTCACGTCGCCCGGCGGTCGCGTCGAGGTCAATGCCGGCGAGCAAGGCGTGATCCACGGCGAGAGCAAACCCGCCGTCACCCCGGTGGCCTTCTGGCAAGACTGGACCGGCGGCATGGGCGATCCGCGCAGCTCGCGCCTCGTGGGCAGCGGCACCGGGCGGCTCTATGGCATGGATCCCACCGCGCCCGCCGGCGCACCCGCACGCAAACTCGGCATCGCCAAACAAGTCGTGCGCGCCGTTCTCCGCGATGGCGTCGCCGAGACCGAGGTCGATCAGACCTTCTCCAACCCGGGGGGCCGACCCATCGAGGGCTGGTACTGGTTCACCATCCCCGCGGCCGCCACCGTCACCGGTTTCGCCCTCGAGACCGATGGGCAGCTCGTCGAGGGCGAGGTCATCGAACGGCGCGAGGCCGCTGCCCGATACGAGAGCATGGTGCGTGCGGCCAACGACCCCGCGCTCCTCGAATGGGTCGACGGCCGCACCTATCGCGCGCGCGTCTTTCCAATCCCGGCGAGCGGCACCCGGCGCATCGTCCTTCGCTACGTCGAGATGCTGCCGGCCGTCGAGGGCAAGATCCGCTACGTGTACCCGCTGCGATCCGACGATCCGGTGCGCTTCGACGAATTTGCGCTCTCCGTCGACATTGGGCGCCCGCCGTCGCAGGTCGATGTGGCCACCTCGCTCGATGCGCGCGTCGAACCCGGCGGTCGCGTGATCTCCATGCGCCGCAGCGGCTACACGCCGCGCGCCGATTTTCAATTGGAGCTCACCGACATGCGAAAGCACGAGCCGGTGGCCGCATGGCGTTTTTCCGCGGGGTCGGACCAAGCCGATTACGTGATGCTCCGTTACGTCCCCGATCAAGACTTCACCAAGGAGCCGCCGGCGAACGTCGACACGGTGTTCGTGGTGGACACGTCCGCAGGCGGCGAGGATACCGCGCGGCAGCTTCGCGTGGCGGCGGCGGAGGCCGCGCTTCGTGCGCTTTCGGATGGCGATCACTTCGCTTTGGTGGCGCTCGACCTTTCGCCCACCGTGGTGTACCCGAAGGAGGGGCTCGCGCCGGCCACCCCTGGCGACATCACCAAAGCGCTGGAAAAGCTCTCCGATCATGCCATCGGAGGCGCCACGGATCTGGGCGCGATGTTCGAGCCGGCGCTGGAGCGGCTGCACGGCAAGGAGCAGGCGGCCCTCGTGTACATCGGCGATGGGGCGCCCACGTCGGGCGAGACCGGGGCCGACGCGTTGCTCGAGCGCCTTCGCCGATCGCTCACCGGATCGCGTGCGCGCTTCTTCGCCATGGGCACCGGCTCGCAGGCGCAGCATGCGCTCTTGGCGCAGCTGGCGCGCGCCGGCGGCGGGCAATACGTGCGCATCGACGAGGCCGGGCAAACGACGGATCACGCGCTCCGCCTGGCCAGTGCCATCAAGACGGCGACCATCACCGATGTGTCCATGGACCTGGGGGCGGGCCTCGACCAGCCGATGTACTCGGCGACCGGTAAGCTTTCGCGCGGCGAGGAGCTCGTGCTTCTGGCGCGCACGCACCATTCGCTGCCCGATGCGGTGACCGTGCGCGGGCGCGTCTCCGGCAGGGATTTCCAGCGCACGTACCCGTTGAAGGCCGATACGACGTCGGTCACGGCGTCCCTCGTTCCGCGCTTGTGGGCCGCCGAGTACGCGCGGCGCCTTCTGGGCTCCGCCACCCAGGACGAGAACCGCGGGCAGGTGCTCCAACTCGGCGTCGAGTACGGCTTGATCACGCCGTACACGAGCTCCCTCGCGCTCGACAGCGAGAGCGCTTACGCACGGCAGGGGATCGTGCGAAAGCGGTCGCGCGTTCGCGGCACGCGGCTCACGGAGCTCGACGTCGGGGTGATCGGCGTCTCCTCGACGATGATGGGCTGCAGCAAGATGGATCGTCAGTCGTCCAGTGAGGCGGAGCCGGCCCGCGACGGCGCCAAGTTCGTCGCGCCCCCCGCGCCTGCGGCATCCTCGGGGTCGGACGCCGTCGAGGCCGCACCCGCGGCGGATAAGCTCGAAATGGAGACTTCGCTGGTCGCCGGGGCCCACAACATGGTGAACATGTCGGGTGCGTTGGCGCCCAAGCGTAGCGCGGTCGCCGTGAAGCAGAGTGCGGCCCCGCACGATCGGGGACCCCAGTTCTCGCGTGCGCTGGCACAATGCAGCGACGTGGCCGCGCGTCCCTTGGCCGAGCGCATCGTCGTCTGGCAAAAGCGCGCGAAAAAGACGGAGAACGCCAACGCGCTCGCGAGGCTTTTCGAGCAAGCGTACACCGCGTGCGAGCTGCCCGATTGGCGCGACGAGGCGGCGCTGCTCGACATTTTGCAACAGCGCATCGATACGGAGCAGGCCGCGGAGACCGTGCTCGCGCACTTTGCGGGCTACCCGGACGACCAGCGCTTTCTCGCGAAGAACCTATTGCGCCGCACGGTCGACGTCCGCATGGCCGCCGCCGTCTCGCGCGTCCTCTACGGCGGCGTGGATTGGCTCAAGGTCGATCGCGAGCTCCTCGATGCGGGCACCGCCGACAAGCAGCTCGCGCGGGTGCGCGCAGCCATGCTCGTCGCGCCCGACGATCCGCAAGGCGAGGTGCGCCTGGTGAAGGTCCTGGCTCGAGCGGGCCAGCGCGAGGAAGCCCTCGCCCGCGGCCGCCGTCTGCGCGATCGCGGGTACCTGACGCCCGCGCTCGCGCAGCAACTCGGGGACGTGCTCGTGGAGGCCGGTGCCCAGGACGAGGCGCTCCGCACCTATTCGGAAATCGTGGAATTCGACGGACAGAGCGCACTCTCGCGGCGCGTGCTCGGGGACATCTTCCTCCGCCAAAGCTGGTATCCCGCGGCCTATCGCCAATACAAAACACTGACGGATCTCGACGGCAAGAACCCCCTCGCGTGGCTCCGCCTCGCCAATGCCGCCGCCCACTCCGGCCGCATCGACGAAGCCCTGCGCATCGACCGCGAAGTCGCCACCGGCGAAGGCACCCCGGGCCCGAGCGACCCGCGCTTCTTCGCGCGCCTCCTATCCGCCGCACGCCTCGCCGCGCTCCTCGAAAAGCCGGATCCCGCCGCGGGCATCACCCCGGAAGCCGTCTCCCGCAAACTGAAAGAGCTTTCGCTCTTCAGTGGCCCCGGCACGCTCACCCTGGTGACATGGCAAGATCTCGACGCCCAATTGGTCATTGCCAACGCCGACACCAAGCCGCTTTCCAAGAACGAGCCCCTCGCCGGCGAAACCACCGACGCGAGCGCCGTCGGCCTCTTTGCCCTTCTCGGCTCGAGCGAAGCGTGGGACCGCACCCCGCACACCCTCCGCTACAAGAGCGAACTCCTACCGCGCAAGGTACCGTTCCACGTCGTTTCCCTGACGTGGAACGGCCAATCGTTCCGGGCCGTTTCGAAGAATGGCATTCTCGAACCGAACGCCAAGCAGGCCTCGTTGTAGGGATACTCGGTAATAGCTATCACGATCCGTAGTTATTACGGATGCCGGCGCCTTGGCGCTCGGTTGCTTAACTATAGTTTAATCATCGATCGTTTCGTTGGTTTCATCCCGCACCAGATCCAAAGTTTCGCTGACGCCGACGCATGACGAGCGCGTCGAAAATCAGGAGTCAGGATGGAACTGGAAAGTGCCGGATCGACAACGTTCGGTCGTAGTGTGTCCTCCACGTCTTTTGGTTCGTTGAGCGAACGCATGGAGCTCATCGGGCGCGCCTTTCTGCGCCCTTCGCCGGTCGTCCCGTTGGACTTCCCGGCCGCCCATCTCCGGGCAAAGCTCGAGTTTTGCAACCCCATCGGGAGCATCAAGGACAAGCCCGCCTATTGGATTATCAAATCGGCCATCGAGCAGGGAATCATCGACGAAACCACCACCATCGTAGAATCGTCCTCCGGTAACTTCGCCATCGCCCTCGCGGTTCTTTGCCATCACCTGAGGTTGCGGTTCATTCCGGTCATCGACCCCAACATCTCGATGCTCAACGAGATGTGCCTTCGCAACCTTTGTCGCGAGGTCGTCAAAGTGAGTGTGCGCGATGACACGGGCGGCTTCCTCAAGACGCGCATCGCCAAGGTCAAAGAACTCTGCCAGCAGATCCCCAATTCCTTCTGGACGGAGCAGTACGGCAACCTCGACGGTATGGCCGGGCACTATCATTTGACCGGCGGCCAGATCTGCGCGCACGTCAAAAACCTCGACTACGTCTTTCTCGGTGTCAGCTCGGGTGGCACCATCGCCGGTGTATCGACGCGGTTGAAGGAGAAATTCAAACACATGGAGGTCGTAGCCGTCGACGTCGTCGGTTCCGTGATCTTCGGTGGACCTCCTGGAAAACGCTACATTCCAGGTATCGGCGCCAGCCTCGTTCCCGAGCTCGTCGCCCGGGCGGCCATCGATCGCGTGGTGATGGTGTCCGAGACCGAGACCGTGCAGGGCTGCCGCGAGCTCTTCGGGCGTGATGGTGTATTCGCCGGGGGATCGAGCGGCTCCGTGTATGCCGCCATCAAGAAGACATTAAAAAACGAGAACAGCCTCTCCAAGCCCGACGTTCTTTTTCTATGCTGCGATCGCGGTACCAGTTATCTGGACACCGTTTACAACGACGAGTGGTGCGCCCGTTTGGCGAATTCCCTCACATCGTAGGAGGCAGAGCAAGCCGTGAATTTCGACTTCAAAGTCATCAGCGGTGCCGTCGCACACGAGATCATCCACTCCAATTACGAGACGTGTCAAAGCATCATCGCCGAGGCGTATCGCCAATACGCGGCTGGAAAAGCATCGGCTCCGACATGCCATTTTCTCCGGTTTCCCGATCGACCGAACGCACGCATCATCCCATTGCCTGCGCGCATCGACATGGCAGGCCATCGCATCAGCGGCATCAAATGGATCGCGAGCTTCCCCGACAACGTTGCAAAAGGAATTCCTCGTGCGTCCGCCGTCCTCATCTTGAACGACGAGGAGACGGGCTATCCCCTGGCCTGCGTGGAGGCTTCGCTCATCTCCGCCGCCCGCACCGCCGCTTCGGCAACCCTGGGCGCGCACCATCTGGCGGGCGGCAAACGTCGGGCCAAGGCCTTGGGCATCGTCGGCAATGGCATCATTGCGAAATATATTTATCAATTCTTGATCGGGACCGGTTGGGAGATCGATGAAGTCCGGCTTTTCGACAAGAACCCCGCGGAGCCGGCGCGGTTTCATCAGAGTGTCGTCCAGGACCGTCGCCATCGGGCGGTCATCCACACCGGTGACTTGGAATCACTCCTGATGGCCAGCGATCTCATCGTGTTTGCGACGTCGGCCGGTGCGCCCCACGTGACGGACAAGGCGCTCTTCGCGCACAATCCGATCGTCCTTCATATCTCGCTTCGAGATCTCGGTGCGGACATCATCGCCGGTGCGCAGAATTTCGTCGACAGTGCCGAGCATGCGCTGTCGAACAACACGTCGCTGCACCTTGCGCAGATGGAGATGGGGCACGCGGACTTTATGACCGGCACCATTTCCGATTTGATCGAGGGTAGGCGGGTGGTCGACCCGGAGAAGCCGCGGATCTTCGCCCCGTTCGGGCTCGGCGTGCTCGATCTTGCCCTGGGCAACCTGGTTTACCGTCGCGCCGTCGAGACGCGCCGGTTCGTCTTGGTGGACGACTTCTTCTACGAGAAAGAGCGGTGAGCACCATGCTCCCCCATGCCATTGCACCGTATCTCCAAGAGTACCGCGGCGTTTTGCACGTGGCGGATCATTCGGTGATGGATCTGCGCGAGCGCTTTGGGTCCAACGTGTTCGTGTTCTCCGAGTCGCAGATCACCGACAACGTGCGATCCCTCCAGCGCGCTTACCAGCGACACTATCCGCGATTTCGCATCATGTACGCGAGCAAGGCGTGCTCGAACCTCGAGGTTCTGCGCCACATCGTGTCCCTCGAGTGCGGCCTCGACGCCAACAGCGGCGGCGAGCTTTTCAAGGCTCGGCTCATCGGCGCGTCCCCGGAGCGCATCGTCTACAATGGGACCTCCAAGTCCGTCGACGAAGTGACCCAGGGCGTGATCGCGGGCATTCGCGCGTTCAACGTCGATTCCATTTCGGAATTGAAGCGCATCGGGGACATCGCCCATCGACTCGGCCTCACCGCCAACGTCATGCCGCGGGTGATCCCCGGCGTGCTCGGTGGCACGGTGGCAGGCTTCGAGACGGGGCATGTGGGCTCGAAGTTCGGAATGCCCTTCGAGGACCTTCCCGAGGTGGTCCGTGTTCTGCGCGACTACCCATGTTTGAAATTTCGAGGCTTCCATTGCCATGTCGGCTCGCAGGTCGTGCGCGCGGAGGCCTTCGCGTCGGCCATGCGCACGGTGGTGGCCGAGATGGTGCGGTTCGGTCGAGAGACCGGATTCATGGCCGATACGATGAACATGGGCGGAGGCTTTCCCATTCCGCTCGTCCCCGAGGGGACCATGCCCGTGCACCGCGATGGCAGCCCGCTGCCCGAGGACGTGCAGGCGCTGATGCGCGGCACCCTTTCGATTCCCGACGTGGCGGCGGAGACCGCGGCCGCCTGGAATGCCGCAGGGGCGGATCCGGCGGACTTCGATGTCTTCATCGAGCCCGGTCGCAGCGTCATCGGCACGGCGGGGATTCTCTTGAGCACCATCGAAGCACGGAAAACACGGCCAGACGGTGTCGATTGGCTCCTGACGGATTGCGGCTTCAACACCATGCCGGAAACGCTCTGGTACGATTGGTATTACCATATCGTGTCCGGAAATCGTGCCAGCGAGCCTGCCGATACGGCCTTTCGCGTGGGTGGGCCTCTCTGCGATACGGGAGATTCCCAACATGACGAGACGGGGCGCGGTCGCTTGCCCAACGTCCGCTGGCTGCCCAAGAACACGGGCATCGGCGATTGCCTCGTCGTCGTGGGCACGGGGGCGTACTGCATCGAGCAGCAAAGCAATTACAATGGCCGGCCGCGCGCCGCCGCCGTGATGGTGCGCACCAACGGCGTGGTCGAGTGGATTGCCCGCCGCGAGACCTACGAGGACCTGGTCGCCCGCGACTTCGGGTCGGGGGTCGCGCGGTGACCCTGGAGCATGTCGTGGGGTTATCGTGCTTGGAATCGGGCACGATGCTCTCGGCGGACGTTCTCCGCTACGGGAATCCGAATCCAGGGAGCGAATTGGGCTTTTCTTCGCTGGAGGTTCGATACGACTACGCGGTCGTGAAGCGCAAGCTCGGCAGCGCGGAGGCCCTGGCGAACGCGCCGCTGATCATGCAGTCGTTCGCCCCGCTGCTGCCCATCCCCGACGCATCGTATCTGTCGCCGCTTCTCGTGGGCGGCACGCCCTTTCTTCGAAGCCCGCGGTTGTCGCGCGAGCTCGGTGTGGAGCTGTTCGTCAAAGACGACTCGCGCAACCCGAGTGGCTCGTTGAAGGATCGCGCCTCGGCGCTGGCCGTCGCGCACGCGAGGTATTTTCGACGCGACAAAATCGCAGTTGCAAGCACGGGAAACGCCGCCGCGTCGCTGGCGAGCCAGGCGGCGGCCGCGGGGCTGGCGGCCATCGTCTTCGTGCCTGCGCAGGCGCCCATCGCCAAAATCATGCAGGCGGTGATGTACGGAAGCCGCGTGTACACCGTGAATGGCAACTACGATGCGGCGTACGAGGTCTGCCAAAGAGCTTGCGATTGTTTCGGCTGGTACAATCGCTCCACCGGCTACAATCCGTACATGACCGAAGGGAAGAAGACGGTTGCCTTCGAGATGGCCATCCAGCTCGCCCGGCTCGCGGGCACGTGTGCGCCGATGACCGCGCCCGACGCCGTCTTCGTGCCCGTGGGGGACGGTTGCATCGTGGGCGCCGTGCACAAAGGATTCGACGATCTCGTCCAGCTGGGGTTTCTCGATCGCATCCCGCGACTCTACGGTGTCCAATCCGACCAGAGCGCCGCCATCCACCGGGCGTGGGTGCGCCAGGCTCCCATCCGAAAGGTGAACGCCACGAGTCGGGCCGACAGCATCTGCGCCGACATGCCCCGCGACGGCGCCAAGGCCCTTCGTGCCATCCGCGAGACGGGCGGCGCCTTCCTCGCCGTCTCCGACGCCCACATCTTGAAGGCCATCGTGGATCTCGCGCGCAAGGAAGGCCTCTTCGTGGAACCCGCGGCCGCGGCGTCCCTTGCCGGGTTGTGCAGCGCGCGCACCCAAGGCCTCGTGCGCGATGGAGAGAAGGTGGTGCTGCTGCTCACAGGTTCCGGGCTGAAGGACCCGCTCGCCGGTGCCGAGCTGCTCGCCAAGCCGCTGCGCATCTCGACCCTCGACGACGTGAAAAAGGTGGAGCACCTTTCGGCATGAACTTCCTTCTGCTGGTGGCCGCGTCGTTCTTGTTCGCCGTGGGCGGTCTCTTCATGAAGTACTCGCACGGCCTCACACGGCTGGGCCCCACGGTGGTGGTGATGCTGCTGTTCTGCACGGGGGCGGCTTGCCAGGCCGTGGCCATGAAACACCAGGAAATGGGCGTTACCTACGTGGTCGTGCTCGGCCTCGAGGCGGTGGTGGCCTTCGTCCTCAGCATCGGCGTGCTGGGCGAATCGCTCGCGCCGTCGAAGCTGGGCGCGGCACTCTTGATCCTTGGCGGCATTGCTCTATTGAAATGGGTGTAGAGGAGTACCCGTTTGCTGCAGCGGCTCTTGGATGAGATTCCCGCGTTCGCGGGATACAAAGACCGCCAATCGGTATTCCTGTATGCCAACAAAGCGTACGGCGTTCTCATCGGATTGCCGCATCACGAAGATGTCATCGGGCGTACCGACTTCGACATGCCCTGCGAGACGGTGGCATGTGCGCCCATGTTTCAAAAGCAAGATCAGGAAGTGCTGCGCTCGCGCCAGCCGCTGCGGATCCTGGATGTGCATCGCTTCGCCGACGGCAAGTGGCGTGCGTTTTTGGTGACGAAGACGCCTCTTTACGGAGGCTCGGAGAAGGACGAGCCCGTGGGCACCATGTTCTACGGTGTCGACATCACGTCCCCGGGCATCATCGAGCTCGGCTCGCTGCTCGGCCGAATCCACACGGGGGCCGACCCCACGTCGCTCGTCGGGGCGGGAAGCCATCTCATCGAAGGGTTCTCCGATGCGGGGGCGTTGACCCGCCGGGAAGCCGAGATCCTCTTTTTCCTCCTTCGCGGCAAAAGCGCGAAGGAGACCGCCGTCATTCTGGCGATGTCACGGCGCACGGTGGAGCAGCACATCGACAAGATGAAGCGAAAGCTCGGCGCGCGAAGCAAATTCGAGCTCATCGAGGTGGCCATCGAGGCCGGGTACATGCACCGCATTCCCGATTCGCTCTTCTCGAGGCAGCTATCGATAAGCCTGGGTTGAGATCCCGGCACAAAGGGCGATGAGGATTCGAGGCGGTGGCCATCGAGGGGGTACCAAACCCGACCCTAGATAGGAGAGAGCGCGATGCCCCGAGCCCATATGGCATTGTCCGCATTGGCGGCGATCATCCCGTTGTTCGGTTCCTCGTGTTGCTCGCCCGGTGCGCGTGAAAAACCAGGTGCGGGCAAGGCGTCTCTCGTACGGACGAGCCAGGGGCAGGGGCTGGGGGACGTGATCGACGTGAAGCGCCATGGCGATGAGCTCGACCTCACGCTGGCCTCCGCGGAGGCGACGGATCATCTCCATGTGGTCCTCCTCGCGTCCGACGTGGTCAACGTCGAATACCGGCCGCACGGTCAAGCCGAGGCGCCCAGCTTCATCGTCGATCCCGACGCACATTGGCCCGCGGGGCCGCACGCCGTCGAGGTCCAAACCGAGTCGGACCCCATCGTGCTGCGCACGGAACGACTTCGCGTGGAGATCGCGGCCCATCCCGCGCGTGTCGCCGTCTTTGATTCCGAGGGGCAGTTGCTTTTGCGGGAGCGAGCCGCCGAGGGCATCCATCCGCGCGGCGTGCGCTTCGATCGGGCGGCCGGGGAACCGCTGTACGGGATGGCGGGCATCGCCCTTCCGGCGGACGAAGGCCGCCAGGATCCCAAGGTGAGCATGACGGACAACCTGCTCCGCAACCGTGGTGCGCGCGTGCAAGCTGGGGCGCAGGGCAATGGCGGTGCGCCCCTGGCATTCACGGCGCGCTACGGGGTGGTGGTCGACTCGGTGGATGGTGAGTTCGATGCCACGGAGAGCGAATTGTCCTTTTCCGGAGCATCTCGGGAGGCCACCTCCTTTTATGTGGTGGCGGGCGGTCCCAAGGACACCTTGGGTGCCACCGCGACCCTGAGCGGCCACGCACCCATGCTTCCGAAGTGGGCACTCGGTTTTGCCAACAGCGAGTGGGGCACGGATCAGAACGAGGTGACACGCATCGTCGACGACTACCGCGCCAGAGGCATCGGGCTCGACGCGTTCATTCTCGATTTCGACTTCAAAGCATGGGGCGAGGACAATTTCGGCGAATTCCGTTGGAACTCGACCAGCAACCCCGGCAACGTCCACCCGAACAAATTCCCCGACGGGGCTTCCGGCCAATTTGCGCGTGCGCTCGCCGCCAAAGGGGTTGCGCTGGTCGGCATCATGAAGCCGCGCATCATCGTCGAGACCGTGGATCACGAGCCCTCGCAGCAGGCCATGGAAGCAGGGAATCTCGACTGCTTTTACCCGGGCCAGGAGCCATACCCCGAGTACTTTTCGGGGCGGCTCGCGCGCGATATCGACTTTGCGGAAGGGCGCTGTCGAAGCTTCTACTGGACGCATGCCAAGCCGCTCTTCGATACCGGCATCGTCGCCTGGTGGAACGACGAGGCCGACGCCACTGGCGATTTCATGTTCCATTCTCTTCAACACGCGAACATGCAGCGCGCTCTTTACGAGGGTCAGCGCTCCGCATCCGACGCCCGCGTCTATTCGTTGAATCGGAATTTCTATCTCGGCGCCCAACGGTATGCGTATGCCACGTGGACTGGGGATATCGTCGTTGGCGACAAGGACGGTCCCCATGCCTTCGCGACCATGCGCGAGCAGCGCCAGCGCATGCTGACATTGGTGAACATCGGCCAAGCGCGCCCCACGATGGACACCGGCGGCTTCTGGGGAACCCCCACGCCGCAGGCCTACGCCCGTTGGATGCAATTCGCTGCCCTGACGCCGATCATGCGTGTCCACGGGGCCTTGAACGAGCAGCGCCAACCCTGGGTTTACGGCCCCATCGCCGAGCGAGCGGCCGCCGACGCCATCGCACTGCGGCACCGGCTCGTGCCGTATCTCTATGCCTGCGAGCGCACCCTCTACGAAACGGGCATCGGCATGATGCGTCCTTTGGTCTACGACTACCCGACGGATCCGAAGGCGATCAACGACGTTGCGGAATGGATGCTCGGTGATTCCCTCCTTGCGCGCCCCGTGCTCGAGGAGGACGCCACCTCCGTCGATGTCTACTTGCCGGCGGGCTCACGCTGGGTCGACTATTTCCGCGGGACCGTTCACCAAGGCGGGCAAACCCTGCGCTACGAAGTGAACGCGCACAATTGGCGCGATATCCCGCTCTTCATCAAAGAGGGCGCCATCCTCCCGAGCACGCCGGGGGTGCTCGACGTCTATCCATCGAGCCACGAAACGTCGTTCACCGTCTACGAGGACGACGGCGCCACCTACGCCTATGAGGGCGATGCTTTTTTCCGGCAGACACTTTCCGTCCACGCCGACGGCCGCAAGGTCACGGTCGAAGGCAAACCCGCCACGGGCTCCAAGGCACCGGGTTTCACCTCGTACTTGCTCCGCGTCCACGACCCGCTCGACCTGCACACGGTGCGCGAGGTTCGCATGGCCGCCGCCACACCCGCCTCCGTGCACGTGGACTTCACGAAACGCCGGTGAGGCGTGAGCACGATTCCCGGATAGGAAGAAGGAAACCGCCAGGACGCCAGGGGCGCCAGGAGGGAAACGGCAATAAATCAAAATGAGGGTTTATTGTGGGTTCACCTGGCGATCCCGTTCGTTACAACCCGAAGAGCAGCATCAGCAGTTCGTCGATGTTCTCCATTTGACGGGGGGCGCGAAGGATGACCAAAGGCGACGACAGGACGTCTCCTTTCGTGGCTCTCACTTGCACATCCGATCGAGAAGCTCATTCGCCAGCCGCAAGCGCTCACGCGTTTGAGGTGACATCTTTGCGAGTGCTGCGTTGAGAGCTCGAATTCGGTCCTCTCGAAGTGCACGCAATAGTAGTTCTCGACAATCCATACATCCTATTTTGAGGATGCGTTGCGGGGATGCAAGGAAAGTACATCCGTTGGCCCCCGCCACCGCTCACGGCCGAGGCGAAATTTGCGCGAGAAGCTCCCTGTTCTCGGGGACGGCGTGGAGGAAGCGCTCGCGGTCCGCGGCGTCGTGGAAGAAGGCGGCGCGGGCCATGAGGCGGGTGTGCGCCTGTTGTAGGGCTTCGGCGGGGGACTCGCGGGTTTTGGCGTAGACGAGGCGGATGCGCGCTTCGGCGTCTTCGAAGGTGCCGATGCCGGTGAGAAGCTCGTGCGATGAGGTGGCGGCTTCGCGGGCTTCGTCGAGGCGGCCGCCGTCGAGCAGGACCTCGGCCAGGACGGCGAGTGCGTGGGCGCGGTAGGGCGGGGACGCGATCAAGGTGCCCGCGGCTTCGCGTGCCGTGGTTTCGGCTTTCTCCAGGGCGCCTGCGGTGCGGTGCACGTGGGCGAGTGCGGTGAGCGCAAAGCCCGCGAGGACGCGGTTGTGCGAGACGAGGGAGGTCGCGGCGATGCTGGCCTCGTGTGCGGCTTCGTCGAGCAAGCCGCGCTGTGCGATGGCCAACGCCAGAATGGCCCGGGCCGTGTCCCCCGCGTAGGCCAGGCCGATGCGCTCGGTCTGCGGGATCATCTCGCGCATCATCTCCTCGGCATCGCCAGCGGCGCCCGCGAGAAGGGTCGCGTGGCCCCACCACGCACGCGCGAGAAGCCCGTTGCGCGTATCGCCCGCGCGCTCGAAGGAGCGAACGCACGCTTCACCGAGCTCTTTGTAGGCGCAAGGGTTCCCGCCGAGGAAGCGCGCGCGCTGTCGTTGCGCGAGCAGCGCCCAGCCCCACGCCACCGGATCGGCCTTCGTGGGCTCGTCGCAGAAGGATAGGAGCCGCCGCAGGAAGGCATCGGCCATGGGATAGATGCCCAGCGCGCACGCAAAGGACACGACGAACGACGCGGGCATCACGTACGCGGCGCGCGCCTCCGGCAGCGGATCGATGCTCTGCAGCTCCCCGACGACGCCGGCCAGCGCGGGCACGTTGCCATGGTGCGCGTGCACCACCAGCTTGCCGGCCATCGACTTGCACCACAGCGCGCTCCCACGCGGCAAATTCGCCGAAGCTTCGTCCAGCCATGGCGCCGCGCGCTCGTGATCGTTGCGCCAGATGTACGTCTCCGCCTGCACGAGACGGAGCGATCCGAGACGCTCCCCGGTCACGCCTTTGGCGACGGCCCGCTCCACGTCGCGAAGGGCCGCATCGAGGTGATTCGCCTCGAAAGCTTGCTCGGCCGCACGGCACCACCAATCGAGCGCGCGAACCGGATCGCCCGCGAGCTCGTAGTGCTCGGCCAAATACCCCGCGTCGTCCTCACCGCTGCGTTCGAGCCATGCACCCGCCACCCGGTGCGCCGCCGCGCGATCGTCGTCGGTCAGCATCGCGTACGCGCCATCGCGAAGCAGCGCGTGGCGGAAGCCGTACTCGTCTTCGCCCGCGAATTTCCCCGCGCCGCGGCGCACGATGATCTCTTCCTCGAGCAGCAGCGACAGCTCGCGCGAAAGCGTGGCCGCCCGCTGCGTTCCCCCGAGAAGCTCGGCCACGCCACCGCGCCAGAAGACCTCGCCGAACACGCTCGCTGCGCGCAGCACCCGCCGCGTGCGCGGTTGCAGCCGCTCGAGGTGCGTGTGCACCATGGCCAGAATCGTATCGGGCAGCCCCTCGTGGTTCTTGCCCTGCGCGATCGCGCGGATCAACTCCTCCAGGTAAAAGGCATTGCCCTCTGCGCGCTCCACCAGCCGCGCGAGCAATTCGACACCGACCCGCTCGCCCAAGGCGTCACGCACGAAGCGCTCCGCAGCCGCGCGCGACAGCGGCGACAGCGAAATCTCCTGTATTTTGCGCCGCTGCCGCAGATCCGGAAATTGCTCGTGCACCTCCGGCCGCGCCAGCGCGAGCAGCATCCACGGGCGCGCATGCAGATCGCGCAGCGCCTCGCCGAGGCACTGCACCGACGGGAGATCCGCCCAGTGCATGTCCTCGATGACCACGATGACCGAGGCCGACGCCGTCTCCGCCGCGAGCAGCTCCTGCCACGCGCGGCGGATCTGGTCGAACATCACCGACGGATCGCGCCGCGCCGCAGAGAGCTCGGGGCTTGCGTCGTCGGGAAACGGCACCGTGGCCAGCTCGCCCACGAACGCCGCCACCCGCGCGACGTTCTTGCGCGGCACGCGCTCGGCCACCCGTGCCACGATCTTCTGCTGGCTCAAGTGCGCCGGCTCCCCGCGCACCAGGCCGGCGTGCCGCCGCACGGCGGGTGCGAGCAGCGAAAACGGCGAACCTTGCCGCATCGAATCGCCCGATCCGAGCCACACGCGCGTGTTCGGCGCGCGCGCTTCCAGGCGATGCAGAAACTCCTCCCGCAGACGCGACTTGCCCATGCCCGCTGGGGCCGTGACCAGCACGCTCTGGGCGGATTTCTCCGAGACGCATTCGTCGAAGGTCGCGTCCAGCAGCGACAGCTCGCGCTCGCGCCCCACGAAGGCCGCAGGCCGGCCGAGCAACGTGCGCGCCGGCGCAATGTGCTCGCGCTCGCCGTGCAGCTCCAGGTGATCGCCCGTCCCCGCCACCTCGAATCGCGCATCGAGCAGCGCCGCCGTCACCTCGTCGATGCGGATCGGCAGAGCGCGCAGGCTCGGGCGCGGCGTGGCCGCCCTCGAAAGCGGGATGCGGCTTTCCGGCGGCCGATCCAGCTCGCGCTCGAAGAGCCGCGCCGCGCGCTCGATGGCTTCGTCGACGGTATCGGGCCCCGTGCGCGTGCGCCCCAGCTCGCGCCGCCCCGTGGCCAGCGCCATCGGGATCCAAGGCATCGCCGCGCGCAGCACCAGGGCACATCGCGCGGCGCGCATCGCTTGATCCGTGGCCGCCGTTTCGCTGGCCGCCGCCCACAGCGTCATCACCAGCGCGCCGTTGCCAAGGCGATCCACTTTCGCCCCGAAGGGCCGCACCAAGTCGGCGAGCGCCGCCGGATCGAGCACCGTGCGGCGGAAATCGCGGGAGTAGACGGCCACCAAATCTTCCGAGGTGCCCAAGGTCGAGGCGTAGGCCAGCGAAGCCTCCGCCGGCGGTGTGACCAGCGCCTTCGGGTCCCAGGTCACGGCCTCGCCGGCGACCACCACCGAGACGAGCCTCCGCTCCGCCTCCGTGATGACCGGCACGCGCATCATCGACGAGGGCGCGATCGACATGACCCCGCGGTGCGCACCGATCTCGCGCAGCCGCGCCAACACCGCGCCGCCATCGAGCGGGCGCTCGCTCCGCTCTTTGGACAACATGGCCGCGACCAGATCGTCGAGCTCCTCGGGCACGTCGGGAAGGCGATCGCGCAGGCGCGGTGGCTCCTCGAGCACGATCTTCAGCAGCACGGCCAGCGCATGGTTCGCCACGAACGCGGGCCTGCCCGTGATGCACTCGAACATGAGGCATCCCAGGGAAAACACGTCCGCGCGCGCATCGACTTTTTCGCCGCGGATTTGCTCGGGGGCCATGTACCCGGGCGTGCCGATGACCCGGCCCGTGGCCGTCATGGTGGTGCGCGTGTTGGTCTCCAACCGCGCGATGCCGAAATCGAGAAGGCGCAGCCCGCTGTCGCCCTCGGCCAGCTCGGTGCCGCGCAGCAGGAAGACGTTGCTCGGCTTGATGTCGCGATGAATGACACCGTGTGCGTGGGCGTGAGCGAGGGCCTCGGCCAGGTGCCGGAAGATGCGGAGCGCTTCGTCAAGTTCGAGCCCCGTGTCCTCGTCGCGGTGCCATTGCAGCCGCGAGCCGAGATCTTCCCCGTCGAGCCACTCCATGGCGAGGTAGGGCTGGCCATCGGTGGTCATCCCGTGCGCGATGTACGAGACGATGCTCGGGTGGCCAAGCTCGGAAAGAAGCGTGGCCTCCAGCATGAAGCGGCCTTCGCTATCCTCGCTTCGCCCTAGCACCTTCAGGGCCACCGGCGCGTTCGCTTGAAGATCGTGTGCAGAATACACGATTCCCATGCCACCCTTGCCGATCTCCCGATCGATGCGAAATCTCTCCGCGACGATGTCGCCTTGCTGCACGGCCGCCGAGTATAGACGTAGGATAGCCTGGTGACCACGACGACACTGACGTCGACGGACGACTCCGAACTGACGGGAAACGACGGCGCCCGCGAGCGCAAAGACGTTGGGTTCATCGTCGTGTGGTCGTCGTCCGAGCCGCATCGCGTGGGCGAGATTGCGCTGCTCACGGCCGAGAAAGACGTCTACGTGCTCGGGCGCAGCCACGAGCCCGGCCCTGGGGACGTGCGCCCGAGGGTCACGTTTTTCCGGCAGCGCCCGGGCGAGGTCACCAAGGCCGGGCCGCTCGAGTCCCAGCGGATTTCACGGGAGCAGCTCGAGGTGCGGCGCGAGCCGGGCGAAGCCGTGCTCAACGTGAAAAACGTGGGCCGTTGCCGTCTCTTCGGCGAAAACAGCGAGCACGAGGTGGCCGAGCTGCGCGTGCGGCCGGGCGATCTGATCGAGCTGCGCGGGCAGGTGCTGCTCATGTGCGTGGAGCGCCTCGCCTGGGTGGGGCACTCGAGCGCGTTGCGGGCGTACCCGCCGTTCGAATTCGGCATGGCCGACGCGCATGGCATCGTGGGCGAGTCGCCCGAGGCCTGGCGCATGCGCGAAATCGTGGCCTTCGTGGCCAAGCGCGCGGGCCACGTGCTGGTGCGCGGCGAAAGCGGCACCGGCAAAGAGCTGGTTGCGCGGGCGCTGCATGCGCTCTCGGATCGGCAGACCCGGGCCATGGTCTCGCGCAACGCGGCGACGTTGCCCGAGGGGCTCATCGATGCAGAACTTTTCGGCAACGCGCGCAACTACCCCAACGCGGGCATGGAGGCGCGTGCGGGCCTCGTCGGCGAGGCCCACGAGTCGACGCTGTTTCTCGACGAGTTCGCGGAGCTGCCCGCGGGGCTGCAAGCGCACCTGCTTCGCGTGCTCGATGCGGGCGAGTACACGCGGCTGGGCGAGCCGCGCCCCCGCCGCGCGGACTTCCGCCTGATCGCGGCCACGAACCGCGCGCTCACGGCCCTGAAACAAGACGTGCTCGCGCGTCTGCCTTTCCGCATCGAGCTCGCGGGCCTCGGCCAACGCCGCGAGGACATTCCGCTGCTTCTCGCCCACGTGCTGCGGGGCATCCGCGCGAGCGATCCCGAAGCCGTCGCCCGCTTCATGGATGGCACGACCCCGCGCGTCTCGGCCGATTTCGTGAAGGCGCTGCTGCGCCACCCGTACACGACGCACGCGCGCGAGCTTTCCACCTTGGTGTGGCAGTCCGTGATGTCGAGCCTCGGCGACCGCCTGGACGTACCCGCCGGCGCCGGCCGCAGGGAGATGGACACCAGCCCGGACATCAGCGCCAACACGAGCACCGGCGAGCTGCCCGTCGCGACCGAGGACGAAGATTCCCTGAGCCCGACGCGGATCCAAGCTTGCCTCGACGCCCACAACGGGGTCATCGAACATGCGTGGCGCGCCCTCGGCCTATCCAGCCGCCATGCTTTGGCGCGCCTCATACGAAAACACCGGCTCGAACTACGCCGCTCTCCCAAGTAAGGACGAGGTTTCGGGCACACCCGAACCCGGGGCTTACAGCCAAATGGCCAAAAGTCCATTGTGCCAATATCGACGGCATTGCTGAGTTGTTGTAAACAGGCGCACGATGCATATGCCGCGCCCTCTGCTACCTCTGTTCGCTTGCGCGCTCGCTGCCTGCGCCAGCACGACCCCCACGGCCCCGCAGGCCCCTTCCGTCGAAGTCGCCAGTCCGATTTTACCGGAAGTGCGCGCGGCCGCCGCTGGACCGCACCACGCGTTCAACGTCGATGACATGCTCGCGATGGAGCGTCTCGAGCAGTTGGACGTGTCGCCCGACGGAAAGCTCGTCGTCTTCACGGTCTCCACCGCCGATGTCGCGGCCAACCGCCGCCGCACGGATCTCTGGCTGGCCACCGTCGACGGTGCCTCGGTGCGCCGCCTCACCACGCACCCCGAGGGCGACTTCGGCGCGCGCTTCGCACCCGATGGAAAGAGCATCTACTTCATCTCACGGCGAAGTGGATCCATGCAGGTGCATCGCCTTCCGCTCGAGGGCGGTGAACCCAGCCAGGTGACGTCGCTGCCGGTGGACATCGATTTTGCCATTCCGTTCCCGGATGGCAAACGCCTCCTCGTGGCCATGGAGGTCTACCCCGACGCGGCGACGCTCGAGGAGACGGCCAAGCGCGACGAGGCGAAGGCGAAGTCGCCTTCCAAGGTGATGGCCTTCGACCAAGCGATGTTCCGCCACTGGGACAAATGGGACGATGGCAAGCGGACGCACCTCTTCGTCTGGCGCCCGGACGGGCCGCCGATCGATCTGATGAAGGGCTCCCCGTACGACGCACCGCCCGGGCCGTTCGGCGGCTCCGAAGAGGTGACCATCTCGCCCGACGGGAAGACCGTCGTCTTTGCGTCGAAGCAAGTGGGGCGCGAGGCCGCATGGTCGACGAACATCGACATCTGGCGCGTTCCCGCCGACGGAAGTGCGGCGCCGGTGTCGCTCACGGCGAAGAACCCGGCGGAGGATACGCACCCAGTGTTTTCGCCCGATGGCTCGAAGGTCGCGTACCTGGCGATGACCCGCGCGGGGTTCGAGGCCGATCGCCGCCGCGTCGTCCTTCTCGATTGGAAGAGCGGTCAATCGAAGGTGCTGACCGAGGCGTGGGACCGCTCGGTGGCCGATCTCTCGTGGAGCCGCAATGGCAAGACGCTGTATGCGACGGCCGACAACCTGGGGCATCGAAGCCTCTTCGCGATTGCTCCCGACAGCGGGAAGGTGACCACGCTGGTGCCCGAGGGCACGGTGGCCGACGTGCAGGTCGCGGGGGATCGCCTGGTGTTCCTGCGCGATACCTTGACCAACCCGGCCGAGATTTGGGTCTCCGGGTTCGACGGACGCACGCCGAAAGCGATTACGCATTTCAACGATGCGCGCGTGGCTGCGATCGATTGGGGCGAGCCGCAGCAGTTCACCTTCGACGGCGCCAAGGGCGACAAGGTGCACGCCTGGATCGTGAAGCCGCACGGCGCGCGCGGTCCGGTGCCGACGGCGATGCTGATTCACGGGGGGCCGCAGAGCTCCTTCGGGAACCACTTCCACTACCGATGGAACCCGCAGATTTACGCGGGGCGTGGCTTTGCCGCCATCATGATCGACTTCCACGGTTCGACCGGATACGGCCAGGCCTTCACGGATGCCATCCGCAACGACTGGGGAGGAGCACCGTACGAAGACATCATGAAGGGCACCGACGCGGCCCTGGCCAAGTATCCCTATTTGGATAAGTCCCGCATGGTGGCGCTCGGCGCTTCCTACGGCGGCTTCATGATCAATTGGATCAACGGCAATACGGATCGCTTCAAGGCGCTCGTCTGCCACGACGGCAACCTGGACGAGACCACCGCGTACTTCGACACGGAAGAACTCTGGTTCCCCGAGTGGGAGCACCACGGTACGCCCTGGGACAACCCCGAGGGCTACTCGAAACACAGCCCGATGAAGTTGGTGAACAAGTGGAAGACGCCGACCTTGGTCATCCACGGCGGCAAAGACTTCCGCGTGGTGGACACCCAGGGCATGTCCACGTTCACCGCGTTGCAGCGGCGGGGCATTCCTTCGCGGTTCGTGTATTTCCCGGACGAGAACCACTGGGTGCTCAAGCCGCAAAACTCGAAGCGCTGGCACGAAGAAGTGCTCGGCTGGATCGAGAAGTATTCGAAATAAGCAAGGAGAGAGAATTACAGGAAGACGGGAAGACGGGAAGGTTTAGGAGGGTTTCCTCTGAGCACCTTCTCACAATCAAAAAATCTTCCCGTCTTCCCGTCTTCCTGTTCAATCCATCAGGGAGACTCCTCAAAAGGTGGTGTAGGCGGTGTGTCGCGGGAGGCGGTACAGCTCGCGTCCGGCGACTGTGTTCAGGATGATGGCATTGCGGTAGGCGCCTATTCCCAAATCGGGTGCGGCGGCGCCGTGGCTATGCAGATCGGCGTTGGAGACGAATACGCGTCCGGAGACCGATTCGTCCAGCTCCACCGAGTGATCGCGGCGCACGATGTAGCGCTTCTTGTCGTCGCGGCGCACGAGGTGCTCCATGGGCTCGAGGAACGCGGGCCTCCTCGGGACGTAGCCGGTGGCGGCGACGACGAGATCCGTCTCGTGCTCGAAGACGCGGTCCGAGTCCCGATCGCGGCATGACAACAGGACACCGCCGTTGCGCGCGGGCGCAGCCCCCTCGACGGTGATGCCGCATCGGAGCTCGACGGGCGCGAGTCCTTCTTCGAGATCGCGCCGGTAGAGCGCGTCGTGAATGAGCTCCAAGGTCGCGGTGGAGATGCCTTTGTAATGACGCCATTGCTCGGCAAGCAGACGATCTCGCTTCTCTTGGGGGAGCCCGTGGAAGTGATCGATGTACGCAGGCGTCGTCATCTCGAGCACGAGCTTCGTGTAGTCGAGCGGCGCGAACGATACGGTGCGCGTGAGCCAACTCATGGCGGGGCCGCCCGTGAGGTTTCGGCGGAGCAGATCGAGCGCCGCCTCCGCGCCCGATTGCCCGGAGCCCACGACGGTCACGTGCTTCGCGCCGTCGATGCGCTCTCCGCTCCGAAGGTAATCGGCCGTGTGCAGGACCTTGCCCGGAGGGAGCCCCGCGAGGGACGGGGGCATCGAGGGCTCGGTGCCCACGCCGAGCACCAAGTCGCGCGCACGAAACAGCCGGAGCTCGCCGCGCGCGCCGTGGAGGGCATGCACCACGAAGCGCTCCTCGCGGGGATGCCAGGCGATCTTCTCCACACGGTGGGAGAATTGGATGGACGGAAGCTTCGCCGCCGCCCAGCGCAGATAGTGTTCGTATTCTTTGCGGGTCGAGTGGAACGCTTGCCGAATGTAAAACGGATACAAGCGGTCGTTGTCGTGCAAGTACGACAAGAACGAGAGCGGGTGCCTCGGCTCGATGAGCGAGACCAGGTCGGCGAGGAAATTGACCTGGAGCATCGCGTCGTCGAACATCATGCCCCGGTGCCAACGGAGCTCCGCTTCGGACTCCAGCACGACGAGGCTCGGGCCTTCCACATGGCTCGCGAGCGCGGCGAGGCCCAGGTTGAACGGGCCGCACCCGATGGCGACGACGTCGATGTCGATCGGGCGGGGCTCGGCGGAGGGACGGTTCATTGCCCCACCGCTTCCTCCAGCACGATCTCGCGGGGCGGTACGACGGTCCTGCTGGTCCGCGCGTTGAAGAGCGCTTCCTGTGCCCGGCCGCACATGACGACCGCATCGATGAGCCGATCGATGTCGTCGGGCGTGCTGTTCGGGTTGAGCAAAGTGAATTTGAGGCACGTGCTCGGGGTTGCGCTGCGGCCCTGGAGCCGTACCGTCGTTCGTCCGATGAGCGCCGTGCCCGAGGCGAGCAGGGTGCGGCGTAGCTCCGCGTTCAAGTCGTCGAGCACGGAGCTCGGCGACGAGCCGCGGTAGCGGAAGAGGACCGTCGTGAGCGACGCGGGCGCGACGAGCTCGAGATCTTCGTGCTCACCGATCCGTCGCTCGGCGTAATGCGCCAGATCGTGGCATGCATCGACCATCGCCCCGAGGCCCTGGCGGCCATAGGCGAGGAAGGTCGCCGCCACTTTCGCGGCGTCGGCGCGCCGCGTGGTTTGGAGCGAGCGCCCGAGCAGGCCGTCGTAGCCCGCGCGTGTGTCGTCCGGCGGATTGAGGTAGTCGACCGAGCGCTCCAAAGGCTGGAACAATTTGGCATCGCGCACGAGCAACACGCTCGCCGCCGCGGGCTGCCACCCCATCTTGTGCAAGTCGACCGTGATGGAGTCGGCGAGCTCGATCCCTTTGAGCTTCTCCGCGAGGCGCTCCGAATAGAGCGCGCCGAAGCCATAGGCCGCGTCGACGTGGAACCAAGCGCCGAATTGGCGGGCGATGTTGGACAGCGCGCGCAGCGGATCGATGCTGCCGAAGTCCGTCGTTCCCGCCGTGGCGAAGATGGCCACCGGCGTGACGCTCGATCCCAGGGATTGCAGGATGGAGAGCAGGGCTTCGGGGCGCATTCGATGCTTCGAGTCGGTCGGCACCTCGAGGACCGTCCCCTCGCCGAGTCCGAGCGTGGCGCACGCCCGATGCACCGAGAAGTGCGCATGCTCGGAGCACAAGACGATGGGGCGCGGCAGCCCGGCCACGCCGTGCTTTCGCACATCGACACCGAGCTTGTGGGCCATGGCGTCGCGTGCGAGCAAGAGCGCCTGCAAGTTCGAGAGCGAGCCGCCCGGCGTGAACACGCCCCCCGCGTGATCCTCCAGGCCCGCGAGCTTGGTGAGCGAGCGAATGACCCATTGCTCGATGGCGATGCCGGCGGGGCCCGAGTCGTACGTGTCGAGCGAGCCATTCTCGGCGCTCACGAGCACATCGGTCGCGACCGCCACCGCGAGAGGCGGTGGCTGCAAGTGCGCCGCCGCGTGCGGGTGGGCGAGGTGGATCCCGTGCTCGAGCAAGATCGAAGCGATCTGCTGGAGCGCGGCGTCCGTGCCGATGCCCCGCTCACGGAGGAACGCGGGCCCGAGCGCCTTGGACACCTTCGAGAAGACTTCGTTCGGCGTCCCCACCGGCAACGGTCCACGGAGCCCTCGCGCGGCGCTCACGCCACGGGAGATGTGCGTGAGCCCCCCCGCGATGCCGGCGAGACCATCGTTTGCCCCCGCCAACGGGAAGCTCGGCGCCGGGCTGCTCTCGACGTGGACGGCGTGGACGGGCGAGAGCTTCACCGGCGAGGGCGCGCGGGGCCCGACATTGAAGAGCTTCTTCGATTCCTGGGGAGAGATGGCCAGGGGCACACTCCCGCCCCCGCCTTTGCGCTCCAACGCCGTGGCGTATTGAGCCCGCGAGCAAAAGTAGAGTCGAGCCGTTTTGGCGCCTATTCCTTGAGCAGGATCGTCGGGCAGGTTCACCAGCTTCTGCCATTCGAACCCTCCACGCTCGAGGAAGCGGTGGATGTTCCAGTTTAACGCGTCCGGCTCGGCCACGATCCTCTGGACGTCTTTGTCATCCAGCATCAAGTCCATGAGCATCGTGAAGATGTGCCAGCTGTAGTCCGGGACGAACTTCGCCTGCGGCCCCACGAGCAGGTGCACGCCGCGATCGCTCGGGAGCGCGTCGTAGTACCGGCCGAGCAGCATCTCCGTGGGCCGGTAAAACTCGGTGATGAATGCCGGCTCACCATTGAACAACCCCAGACATACATAAGAATGCTTCACGATCTCTCGGTAAACATTCTCGACATCCTCGATCGACTGGCCCACGAGTCCCCAAAATTTCGAGTACTCGGTGCGAACCCACTCGTGCACCTTCTCGATATCCGAAGAAAGCTGCAATGGACGGAGGGAAAACTCACCAATGTGTGGCACGTACTTCGTACAAACCGTCGTCATGGACACCACCTCGTCATGTCTAGAACTTTGTTTGGGGGGCCGAATGCGCACTCGCACGAAGCCAAGCGATCACATACGTCACACGCAAGAAAGAAGAAGCGACGGGCCGTCACCTCGTACACATACGGTCGGCTCCCCCCGAGGCATGGGGCAGGGAAGAGCCCTTATCGAGGAGGCATACGTTCGAATGCGTCGTGGGTTTCTTGAAACTTGAAACCTGGTCCGCGCTATCGAACCGGAGATGTCCGACCCTTCCCGAAGGTATTAACTCCACGGTTTATTTTTGCAATGATGTTCGACATCGTTGAGTGGACTTTCTTGATTCGTCCCTTTGGAGATTACCGCTGGCGTGATCTGGGTCGAGCACGGCAGTCTCGCCTTTGCGGTTGCGACATTGCGTACATCGCAATTCAAGTGATTAAATAGTCTTCGAGCGCCTGCTCATATCCACCTTCGTAGCCGCTCGACGTAATGGCTACCACGAGATGCCGTGAGCGCACGCTGTAAATGTCGTTCCCGTCGTTGCCCGATCTCGAGGGTCATTCCACCGCCACTATCGACGCCCAAGAGCACGAATACGTTCGACTTCTCGAGCACCGGTCGTTCGAGACATCGAGTCCACCATTCGGACCACCTTCGCTCCCATTCGCGTTTCACGACGAGGTTCAAAAAACGTTCTCCGTCTGAAAGAGGGCCGGAGCCCGTGTGGGGTTGGAAGGCGTCTTACGAACGATTCGCATTTGGCCGCCCATGGGTGCGCGCTCATACCCTGGCGTGCACGGCCCTGGCTTTGCTACTGCGCAGGGGGCTCTGGACGGATCGGGCCAGTGCACCGGCCGGAACGCTCCAACGTCCTTTGAAATGCCCTCGTTTTTGCCGAGTGGGGAACCGCCTCGACGCTTGGCATCGAATTTGGAGGAACGAGCACCGCCGACGGGTTTCACGAGGAGCGATGACTTGAACGAGCAGGTGCTCCCGGTTTCCTTTAACGTACTAGGTTTCCTGTCTCTCATATTAAATTAAGCATTCCAGAAGCGTGTGGCGCCGTTCGATTCAACCGCGCCGAGGAACTCTGCTTCACCGTCTTGCCGTGACGTGATCGAAGGACCGCCGCCGCGCAAGAACGTGCTCGAGGGAATACCGCTTCTAGGCCGTTCCCCTGGCTCTTCTCATCACCAAACGAGGACTTGATATGGCACCGACCGTTTTTTTCTTTGGTGGACAAGGGGCGTACCAACCTGGAATGTTCAAGCGCTTCGCGCGTTCATCGCGGCTCGAGGACGCCTTGGCGACCATAGACTCCGTCGCTGCCGAGTTTGGCCACCCTGGTGTCGGGCGGGCCCTGTTCGACGCAGAGGCTCCCAAGGCCGCCGAGCTGGCGCGTACCGATCCTTTCGCGCTGCAATTGACGGTATTTGCCGCCGCCGTGGGGAGCTTTTATCGCCGCCACGATGCCGAGCGAGACTCCGTGCTCGTAGGACATAGTTTGGGCGAGTTGGCCGCGCTGACCGTGGCGGGAGGCTTTGACGTCGCCGACGGGGCGCGGCTCGTGTGCCTGCGATCGGAGGCCCTGAAAAGCGCGGAGGTCCCACCCGGCGGCATGCTCGCCGTGGAGCTTTCCGAGCGGCGGGCTGCACACCTCGTGGGGACGATCGGCGATCGTCACTCGTGCGTCGCCGTCGTCAACGCACCCCAATGGTCGGTCCTCTCCGGGCCTCTCGAGGCGTTGAACACGGCGCAACGCCTTTGCGAGGCGATGTCCATTCGCGTGCGCACGTTGCCGTCTCCTTATGCGTTCCACAGCCCGGGGCTTGCCGTGGCCGCGGAGGCGTTTGCCGCGTCCGCATCCCGCATCCGTCAGCGCCCCCTGCGCCACGCCGTGTACTCTCCGGTGCTGGGGGACTTCGTCACCGATGCGACGGACTGCGTCGCTCTTCTGGTGAAGCACCTCACGACCAAGGTGGACTTCCTTGGCGCCGTACGAGCGCTCCACGCCGAAGGGATGGGGGCTTTCGTCGAATGTGGACGCAGCGGCCTCGCGTCGCTCGTGCGGGCGAGTGTGCCTGACGTGACGGAAGTGGCGGAGGTGGCGGAGGTGGCACCGCGCGAGGCCGACCCCGTGCAAGCGCCCAAGCCCGTGCTCACGGTGGTCCCCCGGCCGGCGCTTCCGACTGCGCAGTCCGTTGCCTTGAAGCTGCGGCAACTGTACGCGGCCTCCTTGGGTTTCCCCGAAGAGGCGATTTCCGTCGACGCCGACCTCGAGGCGGATTTGGGGATCGATTCGCTCAAGCGCACGGAGATGCTGTCGAAGGTGCGCGCGCAATTCGCGCTGCCCGAGAACGTGAACGATGGGAGGCTGCACGCGCACGCGACGCTCTCCCAGCTCGCGGCATTGGTCGTGGAGGCGCTATCTCACACCAATGGCGTGAACGGTGTGGCGCTTGCCCATGATCCGCCGGCGCTTCCGACTGTGCAGTCCGTTGCCTTGAAGCTGCGGCAACTGTACGCGGCCTCCTTGGGTTTCCCCGAAGAGGTGATCTCCGTCGACGCCGATCTCGAGGCGGATCTGGGGATCGATTCGCTCAAGCGCACGGAGATGCTGTCCAAGGTGCGCGCGGAATTCGCATTGCCCGAGAGCGTGAACGATGGACGGCTGCACGCGCACACGACGCTCTCCCAGCTCGGGGCGCTGGTCGTGGAGGCGATGGGAGGCGCCGCAGAGGCCCCCAAGCCCATCTCGAGTGAGATTCGGATCGTCGCACCGACCTCCGACGTGGGCGGCGTGCTCTCTCATCTCCGCGAGATCTATGCGTCCCACCTTGGGTTTCCCGTGGAGGCGGTCCTCGCGGATACGGATCTCGAGGCGGATCTGGGCATCGACTCCCTCAAGCGCACCGAGATGATCGGCAAAGTCGGTTCGATCTTCGAGCTGCAAGACGCCATCAAGCAGGGCCGTTTTTTTGCTCACAACACGCTCCGTGAGCTTGCGGGGATGATCTCGGAGTCCTTGGCGCAGGCCGCTTCGTTCGCAGGAGGCAGATGATGAACCGTATCGTATCCATCTCTGGCGAGGTGCCACTCGCCGAGCGCATGGCCGCAGCCTTCCCTACGGATCGTGTGGTGCGTGGACCATCGTCCGAGGCGGACGTGGTGGTGGTGGCCTTGGGGAACGCGATACCGTTCGTGCCCGAGGACGTTCAGGCGGCTTGGAGCGGTGTGCATCCGCGGAGCGTCGTGCTCGTGCGATCCATGGCGAGCGATGAGCGGGATGGCGCCTTGGCGGCGCTGCGCGAGGCCGTTGCGCGAGCGGGGATGGCGCGAAGTCGCATCTGCGTCAACGCGTTGGCCATCGTGGGGATCGACGACGTCAAGGACGCTTGGGTGGAGGCGTTGCGGTACCTCGCGGGGCCCGCGGCGCCATGGACGACGGGGCAATGCCTGGTCGTGGACGGCGCGTTGGCTCGAGCCTCGAAGGAGCCCGTCTCGTTCCCCACGGCGCAGGAAGACGACGTGGTCGTCGTCGGCATGGGGCTCGCGGTGCCTGGCGCGAGCTCGCCCCAAGCTTTCTGGGAACTGTTGCGGCAAGGGGAGCCCGTGTTTGGCGAGCCTGGGGAGAGGTGGGACATTCAAGACATCTGGTCCCCCGATCCGCAGACGCCCGATCGCACCTATTCGCGGGTGTCGGGGTTCATGAAGGCATTTCAACCCCACCCGTCCCTCCAGGGAAAGGAGAAAGAGCCCCACGAGCTCACGGCGCTCTGGCTGCGTCATTGCATCGCGCAAGCTTCGGAGTCCGTATCGATCCGCCCCGGCGATCGGCACGTGTTGGCCGTGGGGCTGACGGTGGACGGGAGCCATCACCTCGAACAGAGCCTCGTGCTCCGTGAGGTGCGTCGGCATCTGCCTCATCGCGACGAGGCGTTGGATGCGCGGCTCCGCGCGCTCTATCCCTTGGCCGTGGACGAGCCCGCGCAGGTCTTGCCCTACAGCATCGCGCGCCAAGCCGCCGTCGATCTCCCCTCGGACACCGAAATCGTGGTGCTCGACACCGCGTGCTCGTCGGCCCTCTACAGCATCGACGTCGGCGTACGCGCGTTGCGTGCGGGCGAGGCCGACGTGGCGCTCTGCGGCGGTGCCTTCGCACTCAGCATCAACAACCTCGTGCTCTTCTCCAAATTGCGTGGGTTGTCGCGCTCGGGGGCGGTGCGACCGCTCGATCGCGCCTCCGACGGGGTGCTCTTCAGCGACGGCGCCGCCCTCCTCACGTTGAAGACCTACGCGCGGGCGTCGGCCGACGGCGATCGGATCCTCGGGTTCATCACCGGGTTCGGCGGCTCGTCGGATGGTCGAGGCAAGGCCATCTACGCCCCGAACCCCGCCGGTCAGCGCATCGCGCTGCGTCGGGCATGGTCGGCAGCCCACGTGACACCCGAGGACGTCGATTGGGTCATCGCGCACGCCACGGGGACGCCCACGGGCGATCGCACGGAGCTGTCCGTGCTCGCCAGCTTGAGTGAGGAGAGCAAAGCCAAGGTGTGGACCGTCAGCTCGAACAAGGGGACGTTCGGCCACACGGGGTGGGCTGCGGGCGCCGTCTCCGCCGTGCACGCGCTCATGGCACTGCAGCACGAGATCATCCCCGCGCAGTCGGGCTTCGAGGAGCTCCCCAAGGGGCTCGAAGCGACCGACTTCACGGTGCCCCGCGCGGACATCCCCTGGCCGGCGGAGGAGCAGAAGTCGCGCACCGTGGGCGTGTCGGCCATGGGCTTCGGTGGCACCAATGCCCACTTGATGATCTCCGATGCGCCACCGCGCCGTGAGTCGTCTCCACGCGCGCAGCCCCTCGATCCGATCGTCTGCGTCGCATGGTCCGCCCACTTGCCTGGGGAGCCAGGGAACGAAGCCGTGCAGCAGTGGCTCTCGGGGGCGAAGCCCGCGTGGCCCGCGGCATTCGGAGAGCACTACCCCATGCCTTCCCCCGTGCACATGCGGCTCGCACCGTCGGCCATCGAAGCCATGGATCGCAGCCAGCTGATGGCCGTGCGGTGCGCGGACATGCTGACCGAAAAGCGCCCGCTCGCGCCCGAGTGGGTCGATCGCTGCGGTGTATTCGTGGGGCACTCGGGCGCGACCCGGGCCGCGGTGCGCCACGATATGCGCTCCTACCTCGCCGGGCTGGCCACGCACCTCGGGGCATCGATCCCGGAGTTCGAGCAGCGCCTCACGGCGCCGATCCAACAGGCCATCCCTGCGGCGAAGGAGGACTCGTATCCCGGCATCATGCCGAACATCATCGCGGCGCGAATCGCTCAACGCTTGGATCTGCACGGCCCCAACATGACCTTGGACGCCGGGCTCGACTCCTTCGCGTCAGCGTTGCTCACGTCCGCGCGGAGCTTGCGCGACCGCGAGATCGATGTCGCGTTGGCCCTCGGCGTGAGCGCGGCCGCGGAGCATGCCAAGCCCCACGAAGGTCGCGAGTCGGCCGAAGCCGCCGTCGGCGTGATGCTCACCCGGGAGTCGTTCGCGCGCGAGCATGGATTGACGATCCTCGCCCGGGTGGATCTGGATCGCGCCGGCCAAGGTAGGAGCGGCAGCATGCGGGCCAGCGTCTCGGATCAGCGCGTCTACCACGGCGCCGAAGGTGCCGTCGCGTTCTTACGCGCGATGCACGATCCCAACCGAACTTCGACGCTCTTGCCCTGGGAGGACGCGCACACGCCTGCCATCACCATCACGCCCGCGGCGAGCATCGCGCCGTCGCTCGGGCAGGTGATGCAGCGCCACCAATTGGCCTTGCGTGCCGTTCGGGCCCGAGCCGTGCGGGCGGCGTTGGAGGCGATCCCTCCGAACAGCGTCGTCGTTTGCGATGACTTCGCGGCGCTTCCACCGCGGGCCGTGCCGGAGTCGTGCCTCTGCGTGCGCCTTGGCACGGGTTCCTTGGTCGCGGAGCAAATTGCGGCGTCGGGGCAGACCTTTGGTCACGTGCGGATCGTCCTCTTGGGCACGGCGGCGAGCGACGACGTCGGATTTCAACGGGTGCTCGCCGTCAACGACGCCGCCTTCGGCGCAGCCCAAGCTTGCGCGGCGCGCCTCGACGAGGGCGGTAGCATGGGCATGCTCTTGCTCGACGCGTTCGCCGGGGACGTGCCCCGTCCGGCCGTGGGCTTGTTTGGAGGGATGGCGCGCAGCTTGGAGCGCGAGCTGCTCGGGGCGCAGATCTTCGTCTTGGCGACGGACACGCGCGACATTTCCCAGGGGCTCTCGGAGCTCGCGGAGGAGAGCGCCCTTCACCGCCATCTCCCCATCGCCTACCGCCAGGGGGGCAGCCGCTTGGAGCTCCGGCTCGAGCCCACGGCGCCTCCGACCGACGAGGCGCGTGGGCTCGGCGTCGACGAGCCCGTCGTGGTGGCCTCGGGGGGCGCACGCGGGTTGACGGCGCAGCTCGTGCGAGAGCTGCTCTCGGGCTCCCGCCCTCGGGCCGTCTGGTTGCTCGGCACGGGGCCCGCCCTCGCCCCCGATGCGCCCACGAGTTTGCCGCCGAAGGCGCAGGCGATCCGCGAGTGGATGCAGCAGTCACCGAACGAGAAACCCGCCGCGCTCAATCGCCGCTACGAGGCCGCGGTGCGTGACGCCGAGCGTGCCCGCACCATCCAGGAGATGCAGCAACGCTGGGGGCACGACCGTGTTCATTACCGAATGTGCGACGTGCAGGATGCGGAGGCCGTCCATCGGGTCATCGACGAGATTGTCGCGACGCACGGCCGGGTGGACGTGGTGGTCCACGGCGCCGGCTTGGTGCGGAGCGCGGCCCTCGCGCGCAAATCGCTCGCCGACTATCGTTTCGTACGGGACGTGAAGGTGCTCGGCGATCGCTATCTGCGGAGCGCGTTGGCGAAGCACTCGCAGCCGTCCAACCCGATGCCCTCGTTGTGGTGCTCCTTGAGCTCCGTCGGAGCGATCCTCGGGATGCGTGGGGAGGCCGACTACGACGCGGGCAACGAGTACATCCAGCTCGCCGCCGCGAACGCCCGCGCCGAAGGGCGTGACGAGGTCGCCCTGATGTCGGGGCTATGGGTGGAGTCCGGGCTGGCCGCGAAATACGTGACGGGCGATCCGCTCAAGAGCGGGCTTGGCGACTATACGCAGCTCACGGACGCACAAGGCACGGAGTTCTTCCGAACGGAGCTCGCGGGACGTCGACCTTCGGGGCTCGGTACCACGTGGCTCGGGGAGGCCGAATGGGCCGCGCTGCACCTCAAGGCGCCGGGGTTGCGGGAAGCCTCGCTCGCGCCCTCCCTCACGCCGCCGCCTTCCAGCGTGTTTCTGCCCGAGCAGCCCGAGTCGTGCGAAGGTGACGGGCGCGATGGGCGCAAGGCCACGTGGCGGTTCCAGTTGGGCCTCGATCGGCACCCGTGGTTGCTCCAGCACCTCGTGGACGAGCGGCCGACGGTGCCTGGCACCTTCCTCATGGCCATGGCCGTGGAAGCGGCCAACGGGCTCGCCCCGGGGCAGATCCCCATTCGAATCACGGACATGGTGCTGTCACGCTTTCTTCGCGCCCCGCTCAGCCATTGGCCGCGCCCCGTCGTCATCACGGCGAGCCAGGAGGCCCAGGAGGCGGGCTGCGTGCACGTGACGATCGCGAGCCCGCCCCAAGGGGCCGTGCCCTCCCAAGAGTACACGCGCATGAAGGTGTGGTTCGCCGAGGCGCGCGCCCCGAGGGAGCGGCTCTCGTCGGCGTCGCAACCTACGCAAACCGTCGAGGTTCCGGACGTGTACGGGCTGAACGGGCCCGTGAGCCTCTCGGGCGTCTTCGCCAACATGCGACGGGTCTCGCTGCACGAGGACGGCGGCTCCGCGTCCCTGTCGCTCCCTCCGATCGACGCCCCCTTGGACGGGCTCCCCATCCCGAGCATCGCGCTCGACGCGCTGCTTCGCACCGTGATCCTCGACGGCCGTCGCCCCGGGTCGCTGGCCCTCGTCGTGCCGACGGCGATCGCGTCGGTCGAGCTCTTGGAGCTCGGGAGTGACAAGGCGTGGAGGGAGCATTGGGGAGACGGCGTCACCCTTCGTCACTGGTCTCGCTCCGCGGGCGGGCAATGTGTGGCGATAGCGCCGGATGGCACCGTGCTCCTGCGCATCTCCGGGATCTCCACGGCGGTGCGCGCCACCTACGAGCGCGAACAGAAACGCTGGAGCCGGCCCATGTTGGGCTCGTCCGTCTGAGGATCGTCATCTCATGGGAAAGACCATCGTCATATTTGAAATGATTGTCGTTTTGAATAGTCACTAGGGTGACACCACATAGAGATTCGCTTCGCAGGCCTCGTCGGTAATATTGTCCCCACCGTGGACCGTCTCACCGGCCGTCTTGGTGTTGTAAATGCAGGTCGCGCGGAGCTCGTCTCCCGCGGAGAGGTGGAGGGGTTCTTGGTAGATGAAAAGGCGCTGTCCGTAGACGTTCCAATGATCGAAGCTCGCCGCACACTCGTCACCGTCTTTGCGCATTCGATCGACCTGCATCGTCTTGCCGAGTCCATGCATGCGTGGGGCGATGCCGAGCACCGTCATGGGCGCGTCCGCACGGAAACGAGCCGACGCCTCGGCGTAGTTCTTTCCCGGCGGCAAAGCGATACCGGACGCGCGGAGTGCCATGAACGAAGCGGCCCGCACCCCGTCATCGAACTTCAAATCGATGTGCGTACGGGTCTGCGTGTTCAATCCTGTCGTAATGACATTGTAGAGGACTTGCACGATCCATTTGCGATTGGGAGACACCCGCAACCCCGTACCTTCCGGGAAATGCAGTGTGGGGTTGTCCCATGTCCAGCTCGCGAGCAAGTGCGCAGGCTCGACGCGCGGAGAGCCATAACACGTATACCCTGGACCCGCTTCTTCGGTATCCCGACCGACCGCCTGGCGTTCTGCATCGTCCGAGTCGAGTCCATAAATCGCGATATGCGCGACGGCCCGAGGATCGGTCGATACGACGCGAATACCGGTAAGCATACGCTCGCGTGTGAGGCCAGGATCTGCTACGAAACAGCGATAGGCACTCGTTCCGAGACCCGGCGTGTAGTCCGCTCCCGTATCGAGGACCGCGTCCACCCGCTCCAAGTCCCGGGGCTTCTCCGCGGGAACGCGGCGATCGGCGCGAAGCGTACGATCTCCCTCGGGCGCCCCTTGCTCCGCCCAACCCACGAGTTTTCCCAGCTCCGCATCACTCAGCCACAAGGAGTCACGCCACGTGCGGCAGGTGCCGCGATTGTCCGCCGTCCATGGCGGCATCATCCTTGCTCGCGTCATGTATCTTATCGTGTCGGCGTATTTGGATACGGTCGCATACGAATCGAGGAGGGGCTTTGCGGCGAGTCCACTGCCGGAGTGGCACTGGGCACATCGGTGCTCGACGATCGGCGCAATATCCCGAATATAGGAATAGTCTGTCGAGGCCTTGCTTTTAAACGCGAGTATGGCAATACAGGCTAAGCCGGTCGCCAATCCGCCGAGGCCTATCCAAGTAGCAGAAGTAGAGAGCTTCGTAGACAGCTTCACGTTGTTCACCGCCTGCTCGCAAGCGCCGGTTTCGACGCTGTTTTGGAAATCAAAATGACTAGCATCGCTCTTCCTCAACGGCTCCTGGACTCCCGTCGATTCGACGGGCTCCTATGGACGACGGGCGTGTCCGTGCTCACGGGCGCCCCATTGTTCTTCGCTCTCGAGCATCTCAGGTTGTTACCGCCTGCGTTGAGGGATCGCCCCTGGCCGTTCGCACTCATGGCGCTCCTTCATCTAGTTTACCTAGCGTACATCTTCTTTGCTGAGCGGCGTGGTAAAATGGCCATGCGCCTTCTCGAGAAGGCTTGCGTGATTGCAAATGCGGCAAGCATCACGATGTTAATCGTGTGCATCCAATTTGACAAGCTACCAACCAGCCCCTCGGTAATGCCGATCGGTACACAGGCGCCGCGGATCACGCTGCTGGACCAAGATGGCAAGGCCGTGAACGTAAGCGTACCGGGCGAACCCGTGTTGTTCGTCGTCTTTCGCGGCGTCTGGTGCGCCTACTGCCGCTCGGAGCTCGCGCGCCTCGCCCGCGAGGTTCCCCGCTTCGCGCAGACCAACGTTCATGTTTATGGCATCAGCGGAGACCCTCCCGATGCGCTCTTGCGGGACAAAGAGCGGCAACAACTGCCCTTCCCGCTGCTCTCCGACCCTGAACGCAAACTCACTCACGTGTGCGATTTTTCGATGCACTGCCTCTTACTCTTCGACGGAGATGGGACATTGCGCTGGGCGGGCCTCAACGAGAGCTGGCGCAGACCACCGCGCTACGAGAGCGTCCTGCAGGCGGCGTATCGCCTCGCCCCTTAGTTAACGCTGCGGCCTGACCTGAAACCGCAATCGTGGCATCCAGCTAGAGAGTTCACAGAACTTCCTGCGAATCCTCTTATCCCAGCAGCCTCCAAGTCCTTCACCTTCCTAGGCCGCGACGGCCTTCGCTTCGCTCATTCGATAACCTCGGAGAAAGGCTCTTTTCGATGAACATCGTGACAATGACACGAGTGTTGACGCTGGCGGGGCTCGTGGGAGCGAGCTCTCTCTCGGGGTGTTCCGACGCGACGGAGCTTCGCGAGCGCCCGGCCGCCCGCATCAAGATGAACTTCGACCCGAAAATCGTCCCGAACGCGCCCAAGCGCGCGCCGGCATACGATCCAAATCGTGTATTCACCAACCCCCTGCGTATCCCCGAGGACGCGACCCCCGAGGCGACGCCTCCCGCAGACGCGCCAAGTCCCCAGGGGGTCGCGACGACATGGCCGCCCACGTCCTACAGGCTATCGATACGTCCCATGAACGTGCAAATGCTGCCTGGGGCTGCCACCCCCATGGTGGGTTTCGCAGGGCGGTTTCCCGGGCCGACCCTCAGGGCGGAGCGCGGGATCCCGACGGTCGTCACGCAGGCCAATGACTGGACCGAAAACGTAACGATCCACAATCATGGGCACAAAGTCTCTGCCGAGAGCGACGGGCACCCCGTCGACTACATCCAGCCCGGGAGGTACAAAAACTATTACTACCCCAACGACCAACGCGCCGGCACCTTTTGGTACCACGACCATACCATGGACTTGACGGGCGCCCACGTCTACGCCGGCCTCGCGGGCTTTTACATCATCCACGACAAGGCCGAAGACGTCCTGAACCTGCCCTCCGGCTCCTACGACGTCCCGCTGCTCCTCCAGGACAGGACCTTCGGGGACAACAACGAGCTCATTTACAATGGCAACCCGCATGGCTGGGGAGGCCCCACGCCCGTCATCAACGGCACAGCCAACCCGGTATTGAACGTCGCCGCCCGCAAATACCGGCTCCGCCTCCTCAATGGGTGCAATGCGCGTACGCTCAACTTGCATTTCGCCGTCCAGGGAAAGCCGGTTCCCTTCCAGCTGATCGCCTCCGACGGCGGCTTGCTCGAGGCCCCCGTCCCCATGAAGGCCATCACCGTCACCCCTGGGGAGCGTTACGACGTCGTCATGGACTTCACGAACTTCCCCGTGAATACGGTGATGGATCTCCTGAACGTCGACGATCCCGAAATTGACCCGCTCTTGCCGGCGATGATGCAGTTCAAGGTCAACCGCACCGAGGTCGATAGTGCGACCGTTCCGCCCAAACTCTCCGTTATCGACCGCCTGCAAGAGAAAGATGCCAAGGCCTTTGGTACCGTCGAACTCGGCCTGAGCGCCGACGGTGAAACCTGGACGCTCAACGGCACCACCTACGATCCTGCCCGGATCGACATCCGGTCCAAGCGCGACACGGTCACCATTTGGACCTTGAAGAACGCTACCGCATTCACGCACCCCTTCCACAAGCACCTCGTGCAGTTCACCATCCTCGACATCAACGGCCAGCCGCCTCCCCCCGAGTTGGCCGGATGGAAGGACACGGTCGGAGTGCCTGGCAACGGCACGATGCGCATCATCTTCAAGAATGAGCAGTTCTCCGGGACATACGTGCTCCACTGCCACCGACTCGAGCACGAAGATCACCGGATGATGATCCAAGAGAGCGTGGAACCGTAACGACTCGCCCCGCGTCCAGCCCCGCCCCGTGTCTCGATAGGTAAATCAGACAGAGAAATTCACAGGAAGACGGGAAGGCGGGAAGGGTTTAAGAGGATTCCTCTGCGACCATTCCACAATCCAAAAAACCTTCCCGTCTTCCCGTCTTCCTGTTCAATCAAATCAGGGAGCGACCCGCCACGTGACTGTGTCCCGATAGGTAACTCCGGCCTTGTTACCGGTTACCTCGACCACGTTCGCCCCAGGTGAAAGCGTCACGTTCGCCCAGGTGTACACGTGGTTGCTCGACGTGACCGCGCCGCCCACGGCATTCCCGTTGACGGTGAGGCGTGCACTGTCGACGGTGCCGTAGACCTTGATGGTCGTCGTTGCGGCGGTGCGATCGGTCCAGCGGCGGCTCGTGATGTACACGAAGGGGGACGGTGTCCAATTGGCCTTGTACCAATAGAACGCGTCCTTGCGGGTCGCGCGATCGTAGGTCACCAGGCCCTTGTCGTTGCGCCCGTAGGTATCGCCCTCGCTGCGCTGGTCGGCGGCGAAGTCGAACATGTTCCACACGAACGTCCCCCAGATGTACGGACGCGCGGCCATCTGCGTCCAATGGGACTCGTGGTACATCGATTGGTACTCCTCGGGGTGCCAATCGGAGTCGGGGACCGGCTTGGGCGGATTTTCCGCATGTTGAACGATGCTTGCCCCCGCGCCGTATTCGCTGATCCCGATGGTGCGCGACGGCTGGCTGCTATGTAGCCCGTCCGCCCACGGCGCGAAATCGTTCGACGACGCGGAATACCAACCATAGTACTTGTTGAATCCCGTCGTCTCGGCGTGGGAAATCAGCCCGCTCGTATTTCCCAAATTGTGCGCATACGTGGACAGTCGATCCGGGTCCTCGCTGGTGACCGCATCGGCAAGGCTCTGCAGCAGCGAATTCGTCGCCGCATCGTCGGTGCGCTGCTCGTTGCCGATGCCCCAAAAGACGATGGACGGATGATTGTAATTCTGCCGAATCAACTCCCGCAGCTGCAGATCGGCATTCGCCCGAAACGCCGCGTTGTCCGTGATGGCATTGACCAGCGGGATCTCCGTCCAGACCACGTACCCGCGTTGGTCCGCGAGATCGTACACCCTCTGATCCTGCTGGTAGTGCGCGGTTCGGAGCGCGTTCACGCCCATTTCATCCATCAAATCGAAATCCTGCACATCCTCGGCCTCGCCCAGCGCCCAGCCTTTGTCGAATCGGTCCTGATGCCGATTCACGCCGTGCAGCGCCAGGTGATTCCCATTGAGGGAAAATCCGGTGTTCGCATCGAGCCCGAAGGTGCGCAGGCCGAGCGGCTGCGTCAGCGAATCGGTAGTGACACCGGTGTCAACATCCACGAGCTCCACCGTCGCCTTGTACGAATACGGATCGGTGCGCCCATTCCAGCGCCGAGGGCGCGCAATGCTCACCGTCTGCGTGACCTGGTCGCCCGTCTTGGTCGCCAAGGTGCGGGTGGCCGTGCTCGAATCGGCGACCACGGCGCCCGCGGCATTGGTCACCACCGTGCGCGTCTTGATGCGGCGCGTGCGCGCGCTGTTGTTCCACGTCTTCGTCGTCACGTCGACCGTGGCCGACTCCGTCCCCACGTTGCGCTGCCGCAGGTAGACGCCGGGGCCTGCGTAGTCGAGCATGCGAATCGACAGCTCGTCGGTGACCTGAATGCTCACGTGCCGGTAGATGCCGCCGAAGAAGGTGAAGTCCGCATTGAGCGGCGCAATGTTCGCATTGGCCGCATTGCTCACTTTCACCGCGATGACGTTGTCGGCGCCGAGCCGCAGGGCCGCCGTCGCATCGAACCGAAACCGTGCGAACCCGCCCTGGTGCTGCCCCAGGTGCGTACCGTTGACCCACACGTCCGTTACGGTATTGACGCCATCGAACTGCAGCCAGAGCTTCTTCCCGGCCAGGCGGGCATCCGGCGTAACGTGCCGTCGGTACCATCCAATGCCGCGGTAATAATCATTGTTACCGTCTTGCCCGTCCTTGGCATTCCACGTGTGCGGCGTATTCACCGACGACCAGGCTGCGTCGTCGAACTGCGGCGACTGCGCATTCGACGCATCCGCACGCAGAAAGCGCCAGCCGGCATCCAAGGCGATGTGCTCGCGTACAGCGGGCGCGGCATCGTTCCCTGCCACCATTCTTTCGTCGATGGATTCTGCCGAATCAACGGTGCCGTCCGACGAGGATGCACAGCTCGTCATCACGAGTCCCGATAAGGCTGCATACGTTCGCCAAGATCGCGCCATGGTTTTCCCTCCTTTTTTTCCCCGCGTCCACCTGCGGGTAGCCCCGCAACGTAGCCTCCGAAGCGTGCCTTCGTCGCGGGAATTGCGCCTCGGATGAGATATACTTCATGGATCGTGGCCGACACTTGGCAATACAATCCGCTCTCGGTCAGCGCGTTCGCTCTTGGCCAAGGTCCCTTTCGCGTGCGTGGCCTCGCCTACACCACCACGCTCGCGTACATCGAAAAGAAGCTTCCCGGCGGCCGCCCGGCAGTGTGGGCCAAGCTCGCGGGCGATCCTTTCGCGCCGTTCTTCGAGCAAATTTTCCTGCTGGGAAGTGACTACGACATCTCGCCCTACGTCCGTCTCGCTGAGATCGTCTCGCGGATCGAAGGCATCCCGATCGGTCGCTTCATCGAAGAGCGCGCGCGTTGGTCGGCGCGGGCCACGACCCAGAGGCTATGGCGGCATCTCCTGCACGCACGGGCGCCCGAGCCCATGGCCGAACGCCTGCACCTCGCGTTCAACCGCTACTTCCAGCCGTGCGTCTCGAAGACCACCTTGGTGCCGCCCGCACGTCTCGAGGGGGAGCTCTCCAAGCTGCCCAGACCGATGAACGGCCTTTTCGTTCGCGCCACCGCGGGCTTCGTGTCGGGCGCCATGGAAATCGTCGGCGCGCGCTCGGTGAAGGTCGACTTCGATGCGCCGCGGCCCGACGGACAGCTCTCCGGGATTCCGCTCGAGCGTGTACGATTCGTCGCCACGTGGAAATGACGAAATCCGGATTTGCCAAAGTCGTGGGGGCCGGCGTCGCCGGAACCACCATCGAGTTCTACGACTTCTTCGTCTATGGCTCGGCGGCGGCCATCGTCTTCAACAAGGTATTCTTTCCCAACACCGAGCCGCTGGTGGGCGCGTTGTTGGCGTTGACCACGTACGCAATGGGCTTTCTCGCGCGTCCGGTTGGCGGCGTCATTTTCGGCCACTTCGGCGATCGCTTTGGGCGGCGTCGCACCCTCATGGTGAGCTTGATCCTCATGGGCGCGGCCACCGTGGCTATAGGCCTGGTGCCGAGTTACGCGACCATCGGCATGGCCGCGCCCATTTTGCTGACGGTGTTGCGCCTCGTGCAGGGCCTCGCCCTCGGCGGCGAGTGGGGCGGTGCCGTGTTCCTCATTGCCGAACACGGACACGATAGGCATCGCGGCTTTTGGAGCAGCTGGCCGCAAACGGGCGGCCCGTTGGGCAATCTGGTGGCCACCGGCGTGTTGTCGCTCATGAGCAGCACGGTCACCGACGCGCAATTCCTCGAATGGGGTTGGCGCGTTCCCTTTCTCGCGTCCGCGCTGTTGGTCCTCGTGGGCCTTTGGCTGCGGCACGCCGTGGAAGAATCCCCCATTTTCGTCGAGCTCCAGAGCAAGGCCAAAGACACCAAAAAGGAGCACGCGCCGTTGCGCACCGTGCTCGCCCGCCACAAGCGCGCCGTGCTCCTTGCGGCCATGGCCGCCGTGGGCGAGAAGGCGAGCTACTACACCTTCAGCATCTTCCTTCTCACGTACTTGACCGAGGTGCTTCACCGCCCGAAGCAAATCGGACTCACCGCCGTGCTCATCGCCTCGGCTTTCCAGGCTGCGGGCATGTTGCTCGGCGGTTGGGCGAGCGACGTTCTGGGGCGTCGCCGTATCAATATCCTCCTGGTGGTGCTGCTCGCCGCGTGGGCGTGGATCGGACTGCCCCGTGTCGACGAGGGCACCTTCGGCGCGGTGCTCACCGTGGTTCTCGTCGGACTTGTCCTTCACGGCCTTTTGACCGGTGCCCAGTCGGCCTTTTTCGCGGAGCTGTTCCCCAGCCACGTGCGCTACACCGGAGCCTCGCTCGGCTACCAATTGGCATCGGTGGTCGGAGGCTCGGTGGTGCCGCTGCTCGGCGTGGCGTTGCTACGGCGCTACCATTCGACGGCGCCCATTGCGTCGCTGCTCCTGGGCACACTCGTCTCGACATTTCTCGCCTTCGTATTGGCAGGCGAGACACGCAAGTACGATTTGCGAACGATTGCTGACTGAGTCCCTCACGCTCCCACGTACGACCCAGATCAGTACCTGCTGTCGCCGTCAAAAAAATCAACGGGCGTCGCTTTTCTGACAAGGAGTCAACAGCGAGGGCCATTGGGATGATGAGGCAACACCGCGAGCGCGGAGATCCGCATCGCGCCGACAATTACTACACAATGGAGGCCTGCCATGAGGAAACTGGCGAGGACATGGGGCATGGTTGCGTTGATTCTCGGGACGACCCTGGCGACGGGCTGCTCGTCTGGGGATTCCGAGAACACCGGGAAAGACGACTCGGCTCTTTCCACGGTATCGGGACACGTCACGGCACAGGGCTCGGGGAGCGTGGGTGCGGGGTTGGCAGGGCAGGGCACACTCGGGGTTACGAAGTCGGTTCGAGCGTCCGCGTTCGCCGATGGCAAATTCTCCGTCGTGGCCAATGCGTCGTTGGACGCCAATGGTTCCTATTCGCTCAGCGTACCGGCCAATTTGAAGGCCGATATCGTGCTCGTCGAAGCACTCGATGCTTCGGGTAACGTCGTGGGCTCCTCGATCCTCGAGGCCACGTCGCATGTCGTCGGCGGGGCGGTCGTCGCGGCCCCCATTTCGACCGAAAGCTCGATCGAGGCCAAGGCGCTGGCCGATCTCGCGCTCTCCGGATCCATTTCCGCCGAGGCGAGCGTCTCGATTGCCGCCGAATTGCACGGCTTCGTCGACGCCAGCGTGGAGGCGCAGATCTCGGCGGCGGCCAGCGCGGGCATCGGCGTGGACGCGCTGATTCATTCCGTGGCCAAGGCCGCCCTCATTGCCCATGCGGCCCACGCGCGCGCGCTGGCGAACGCCCACGCGAGCGTCGACGCGCATGCGGTGGTGCAAGCTCAGATCGATGCGGCGGCCACCTTGAGCAAGTCGCTCGACGCCACCATCGGTCTCGATGCGCAAGGCGCGGCGACCGCATCGCTCCAAGCCAACATCGGTTTCAGCGCCAGCGTCGACGCCGCGATCAGTGGCTCGGTGGCCGCGGACGTGCACGCGAACGCCAAGGCGGCCGCGGCACTCGCCTTCAACGCCGCGTTCTCCGCATCGCTCGATGCCAGCATCGACGCACACGTCGACGTGAAGGTCGAGGCGAAGAAGAGCATCTTCCTCTCCGTTCAGAAGTCGGCCAAGCTCGAGGCGGATGCGACGGTTCGCACCATTCTGGATGCCCTTGCGGCCAAGAAGGCGCCGGCCGTCTCCGTCGCGGTGGTCGAAAGCGCCGCCCTCAAGCTGCAAACGGACATCAACGTGGCCGTCGACGCACAGGCCATCGTCAAGGCGCGCGCGGACTTCCTGGCGAAGATCAACGCGAATTGCAACTTGGGCTTCCTCGGGTTCGCTCTGGATCTCGCGTTGAGCATCCAGGCGAGCTTCGAAGCGGCCATCGGCTTCTGCCTGCAGGTCCAAGCGGGTGTGGACATCGATCTCAACGCCTCGCTCGAGGTGGTGAAGAGCATCAGCGTCGACCTCGACAAGGGCAAAGTGGATATCGACGCGCGACTCAATGCCGCGTTCGATGGTGTCATTTCGGGCTATCTGAAGGTGAGCAACTCTTGCCCAAATAGCGGCGGCGGAGGCAAATTTACGCCAGTTCCGCGCAATCCCGTGCACTTCATGCCGTGGAATCCCGCTCCCTCTGGCAACGTGCAAAATTAGCAAAACAACGTTCGGTGGGCGCGCGCCATAACGCTCGCGCGCCCGCCGAAGTCTCTCGATATTCGGGAAGCACCCTCTACACTGGCGGGCATGAGATACCTTGCTTTGGCAATACTCGTGCCCTTTGGTGTTTTTGCATTTGCCGCATGCGGTGACGACAGCCACCAGCCGCCCGCCAATCCTCCCCCGGGCGATGCCGGCCCGGCCGATCCTGGTCAGGCGGCGCGCGCAGCCGTTCTCCTGGGTAGCTGCGTTCCCGACGATGGTGTTCATCGTTACCTAAGCGATATTTACTACGCCCACATCGAGGATCCGTTCGGGCGCACCCTATTCAAAGACAACGTTGCGTGCCTGGCCACGAAAAACAATGGCTGTCAGGCGGTGTCCGAATGCACGGGGATCGTGATCGACATCGCCAACGACTGTCAGCCGGGCTGCGACGGCCAGCGAGCCACCAATTGCGACGACCAGCTCCGCGTTCGGGTTGATTGTGCACGGTATGGCATGGAGTGCCGCTTCCAGGATCGAGCCGCGGCATGCGCCCTTCCGGGCGCCAAGTCATGCTCCGAGTTGGACGGCGGGGAGAACCCGGCGTGTGTCGACGGCCGACCGCGCGACTGCGACTCGTACGTCGAGGAGTTCGGTCCGAAGTGTGCCGATTTCGCTCTTACCTGTTCGAACCGGCGGTGTGCCGGCACGGAGGGAGCCTGTGAGTACGGATTTTTGAGCGACCCGCAGCGGTTCGAATACACCGAAGGGGTCGAGTGCACGAATGGGATGCTGAAGACGTGTGTCAACGGTGGCCTGGCGACCATCGCCTGTTCGTCGCTCTCGCCGGACTTCACCTGCCAACAGCGGGTCCTCGACGGCGGCAAGACGATCGCCTATTGCGGTCTCGGTGCCGCGTGCGATGCACCTCGTCGCCAGAATCTCACGTGCGAAGGCGACAGCGTCGTAGTCTGCAATGCAGGACGCATCGACAAGGTCGACTGCAAGTCGCTCGGCTTTACGGGATGCGATGCTCGCTTGGGCGGCTGCGTGCCGAACCTGGAATAGCCGTAATCGCTACATCCGATCGGGCACCGAAATACCGAGTAGCCCGAGCCCCAGGGACAAGGTGCGCGCGGTCAGCTCCGCCAAGGCGAGGCGTGACGCGCGCATCGCGCCCTCGCTGGATAGGATGGGGCACTTCTCGTAAAACGACGTGAACGACGTGGCGAGGTCGTACAGGTAGCTCGTGAGCCGATGCGGTTCCAAGGTCGTTTCCACCGCATCGACGGCGGCGCCGAGGCCCAGGAGGTTCAGCACCAAGGTGCGCTCGGCGCGTGCCGCATCGTCGTCGGTGGCCGGCAGCTCCACGGGGCCGAGCTCCACGGCGGCATCCAGCTTGCGAAACACCGAGCGGATGCGCGCATGTGCATATTGCAAATACCCACACGTGTTCCCATCGAAGGAAACCATGCGGTTCACATCGAAGACGTAATCCTTCACCCGGTCGTTGGAGAGGTCGGCGTATTTGAGCGACCCCACGCCGACCATGCGCGCGACCTTGGTGCGCGTCTCCGCGTCGAGGTCCGGTGCCTTCGTTTCGAGCACGGCCTCCGCGCGAGCCACGGCCTCGGAAATGAGGTCCACCAGCCGGACCGAGTCCCCCTCACGGGTGCGCAACATGCGCCGATCGGCCCCAAGCACGGAGCCAAACGCCACGTGCTCCGCGCGCGCCGGCGGCTTCAACCAGCCGATCTCTCGCGCGGCGGTGAACACCATGCTGAAGTGCTGCGTCTGCGGTGCCCCCACGACGTAGAGAAGCCGCGTGGCCTCGACGTCGAAAAGCCGATAGCGGATCGCCGCCAGGTCCGTCGTCGCATAGCCGTAGCCGCCGTCCGATTTGCGGACGATGAGGGGGAGAGGCTCCTTGTCTTTGTTGGTGAACCCCGTGGGAAAGACGCACAGCGCGCCGTTGTCCTCGCGCGCGTACCCGCGCTCTTGCAGCTCGGCGACCAGGGGCGTGAGGCGATCGTTGTAAAAGCTCTCCCCCGCGACATCGCGGTCCTGCAGGGTGATGTCCAAAGCGGTGTAAATCGTCTCGAAATACCGCTTCGAAATATCGACCAGGGCGCGCCAGCGTTCGAGCGTTTCCGCGTCGCCCGCTTGCAGTGCCACCACGCGTCGCCGTGAGCGCTCGGCAAAGGCGGGGTCGTCATCGAACTTGCGCCGCGCCTCCTTGTAGAAGGCGGTCAGGTCCGATACTTCGTAATCGCTGGACGATTGCTGCCGCCGATCGAGCAGGTGCTCGATGAGCATGCCGAACGGCGTTCCCCAGTCGCCTACATGGTTCTGCCGGATGACCGTGTGTCCGCGAAACTCGAGCAGCCGCGCCAGCGCGTCGCCGAGCACCGTGCTGCGCAGATGGCCCACGTGCATCTCCTTGGCGACGTTGGGCGCCGAGTAATCGATGGTGATCCGCTCCGGCGCGGGAGCGGGCACCACCCCGAGGCGCGGGTCGCGCAGGCGCTCGGTCGCCGCCTTCACCAGCCAGGACGAGGCGAACGTGACGTTGATGAAGCCGGGGCCGGCAACCTCGACCCGCTCGATCAGATCGTTGGGCGGTAGGGCGGCGACGAGGCTCTCGGCCACCGCGCGCGGCGCCTTGCGCGCACGCTTGGCCAGGCCCAGCGCGAGATCGGCCTGGGCATCCGCGTGTTGGCCGCGGCGCACCTGCGGATCCACATCGGCATACTCGGGCCCCAGGGCGGCCACCGCGGCATCGCGAACCAAGCTTTTCAGGATTTCCAACGGGTCGTGCATCGTCCGCGTTGGTATATCGCGATTGCCGCACCGCGGCCGGCCGATTCGTAGCGGCCTCCACCATGTGCGATAAGGTGGCTTGTTGCTCGGGCAACAAAGAGGGATCGCGATCCTCGGGATCGTCCCTGATCCGAAGGATCGCGATCGCTATTCCGCTATGTCACCGGTTTCCTAGAACCCCGTCAAGGTGAATGTGGCGGATCGCGGTGCTTCGTCCTGGATGTAGGACGCGAAGTCGACCACGTCGTCGAAGGGGAAGCCGTACGCTTTTCCGTTGGACGTGTTGGCGTGGAGGACCTTCGAATAGTGATTGGTCACCGCCTGCTGGTAAAACGTGGACGCGCTGGTGGTGGGCTGACTGGGGTAGTCCCGCAAAGTCGACCGGTTGAATGCTGCCCCCAATACGGCAGCGACGGCGCCACTGGGCTGGCCGCCGGCGTCCAATGCGCCGTTGCAGAAGAAGATGTCGCGGGTCGAAGGTTTGGCAAAGGTGCGCACGCCGCCATCGAAGACGAGCGAACCGCCGCTCACGCGGCCGGTGTAGGTCGTGGTGTTGATTTTGACCGATAGGTTCGTCCCGGCGTACTTGTTCCACACGTCGTTGACGTACCCATCGAAATACGTCGACGAGAAGATTCCCGCATTGATGCCGTGCCCCGGTGCAATGACACGCAGCTTGTCGCCGACGACCAGCCGGGAGAACGCCGATTGTGCTGCGATGCCCGAAAAGATGCGATCACGCCCGCCAGGGACGACGCTCCCCGTATTTTGGCTGCGCGCACCGTCGAGCTGGATCGACAGTGGAATGCTGAATTGATCCACCATCGTGGTGTTGCAGTACATGCCGCCGGTGGTGAAATTGAACTCGAGAAAGTCGTGCAAAATGTTGTAATTCGGGTCGCCTGACACCCAACCCGCGGGATACTGCAGGCCCGGACGACCGTCGCCGGCGACGACCACGCGGAACTTCAGCTTTTGGCCGATGGCGAAGTAAATGCGACCGGCCATGTTGGGCAAGGTCAGCGGTGTGCTGCCGGAACTTCGCAGCGGTATCGCATAATCGGTATACCCATCGGGGCCATTGTCGGAGAGCGCAATGGGCGTCGCGACGCCGTTGCCTCGTGAATAAAGCTGTCGGCCAGTTCCTGCCTCGGTGCCTACGATGTAAACCCATATCGCGTCGTTGGCATACCGCCCGGTGCTATTGACGATGGAAATCGGAAGCGTGGTGGCCGCCCGCGCTTGGCGAGAGAAAGAAAGCGACGTGCACGCGAAGGCGGCCGACAGCCCGCCGAGAAATGACCTTCGATTCATCATGAGGGAATCCTCCTCGGCCGCGCAGGTCTGCAAGAGGCGAGCCGCAAGAGACAATCCTTCGCGTGTCCCGAAATGGCTTCACTTCAGCTCATGCAACAACTCGCTCAAATGCTCCTGCCACACGGAGGCAAGCAGCTGCGTCATATGCCCGCGCGTGCGCTCGCTCGCGGGAACGATGACGAAGCGCGCGCCCGGCACACGCGGAACGAGCCGCGCGAGATTTCCCAGCGATACCGCATTGAGCTCATCATCGGCGAAATTGATGGCCAGCACCTTCGTCTTGATCTTCGTGAGGTCCGGCTCCGGATCGTAATCGCGCGAAGCATCCAGCGCATAGACGACGTTGTTCGCATCGAGCGGCGCACTGCGATCGCCGAACCCATTTTCGGGATGAATGAACGACGTGGCCTTCTCGATGCTCGGGATGGTCTGCTGAAGGTGCGCGGGATTGTCCGTCATCATGTAAAAGAGCGGCATCATTGCGAGAAAGGCTTTCGGCTGCGCGGTGTACTCGCCTTGGTCGTACTTCGGGTCGCCCTTGGTGGCCTCGACGATCATGCGTCGCCAGAGCAGGTTCCGCCCGAGGATGCGCGTCGGCTCGCAAGCAATGGGCACCGCCGCATCCATCATGTCCGGATACTTCTCGGCCCAGAGCCACGTGTGCATGCCGCCCATCGACGTGCCGAGCAGCAAGCGCAGACGGGCAATGCCCAGCTTTTCGGTCACCAGGCGGTGCTGAAGCTCGACGATATCGGCATAGGCATAATGCGGAAAGCGGCCATGAAGGCTTTCACTCGGCTTGGACGATTGGCCGGCGCCGACGTTGTCCGGCATGATGACGTAGTACTTCGACGTATCGAGCGGCTGCCCCGCTCCGAACAAGACGCTGCGGAACGACTCGGTGAGAAATTGCCGCCCGCGCCCCGTGGTGCCATGAAGCAGCAACACGGCATTGTCGACGGCCCCATTGGTGCCTTTATGAGGCTTTCCCAATGTGGTGTAGTGCAGTCGCAACTCGGGAATCGCTTCGCCGCTTGCGAAGCGAACATCGCGAATCGTGAAGTCGCCTTCTTCCTGGCCCGGTACGAGGGGCGCGGCCGAGGCGACCGTGCTCGACACCTCGGCCGGTGGCCTAGCGGCGCACGCGGTGAGGGCCATCGTCACGATGGATTGCCCCACGAGAATTACTCCGCCAAGGCGTGAGAGCGAGCGTCGGTCGTGGTGCGGCATGGGATTCCCTCCGTCCTATGCCGCAGGAGGGTACCATCAGGGGCGGGAGCGGCGTTGAAATTGCCAGAGGCCTCGTCTGACGCAGAAATAAGGTTCGCCCCGAGGTCAAACCTCGTGATGCTTTCGGCGGTGCAGACGTACGCGAAGATCGCGCGGGTTCATGGTGACACGCAGCACCTCATGGACACGGCGCGCGCTACCGACCCGCTCGATATCGAAGTTGCGGAAGATCATGGCGAGTGCCACGCGTAGTTCGAGCATCGCAAGGGTCCGACCCGGGCACATTCTCGGGCCGGAACCAAATGGCATGAACGCCGTCGGCTCGTGTGCGTCGCCCACGGCTTGCGGTGTGAGCCATCGCTCGGGTCGGAAGGCCTCGGGATCGGAAAAGTGCGCCGCTTCCCGCGCGGCTGGGCGCAAGAGAAGCCACACGGGCGTGCCCTTGGGTAACGCGAAATCACCGAGCACGACATCGGCGTTGGTCTCATTGAAGGTCATGGGGATTGCAGGGCGCAGCCGCATGACCTCGTTCGCCACCGCCGTCACGTACCCGAGCTTTCCGGCCGTCTCGATGTCCTCGGGCATGCTCGCGGCTCCGAGCGCTACGCCGAGCTCCTCCCGCAGTGCGCGAGCCACGCCTGGGCGGTCGCAGATCTCGTGAATGGCCCACGCGAGCGTGTTCGCGGTCGTATCCTGTCCCCCGGCCAAGATCTGGATGGCGTTGCCCACCACGACTTCGTTGGGAAACGGCTGCCCGGACTCGTCACGCGCGCAGATCATGGCTTCGAGGAAGTTTCTCGGCTGCTCGGCGCGCTCGGGCTCGGCCGCGACCTGCGTGCGCGCGGCGTCGACGAGGCCGGAGATCCACGGGAGTATCTGACCGACGATGCGGTCCAAGTGACGATCGGCGGGAAGTCGCACGAACCGCCAGTAAGGAAACGGCGCCATGAGCCGGCGGTTGACCGCCTCGAAGACGTCGTCGAACTGTTTCGGCGTGATCCCCTCCTGACGATCGCCGTCCGAGAACGGATTCATGTCGTAGCCAAATGCGAGCTGCGTCATCACGTCGACGAGGAAGCGCTGCAGATCGTGGGTGAGATCCACCTCGCGCCCGGTGTCCGCGGCCCGCTGCCAATGTTGGTGCAGGCGCTCCACGACGCGCTTGAGGGTCGGGTAGAATCCGCGCAGGTTGCGATGGGAGAGCGTTTCCATGGTGAGCCGCCGAAGCGATCGCCAAGTCGCCCCTTCGGCCGAAAGGACACCCGGTGCGCCGATTTCTTCGAAGATGGGCGCAAAGGCGCTCAGGCGGCGATAATTCTCGGGTCGTTCGCGCATGACTTTGTGCGCGAGTGCCGGTTCGGAGACCACCACGACGTCCCGTGGTCCGAGGCGGAACTTGAATATCGATCCATGGGTCGCCTCCCAGCCCTCGACGATGCGATGCATTTGCGCCGGATCGAGTGACAAAAGGTTTCCAATGAGCGGCAGTGTCGGGGGACCAGGCAGCGAAGCGACGGATTGCGTACCGCTTCGGACCGCGGTGGCAGGTGTGCGAAGCGGCCGGAGGTCGGCATAAACAATCCCCGCGCGCACCTCCACCGGGCAGGCCCGGAGGCATTCGCGGCCACCAATGCGCTTGCCGGAATCGACGTCGAATCGCCAGCGATGATTGCGGCACACGAGCTCGTTCCCGTGCCTCTCGCCTTCGCCGAGAAGCGTTCCCTGATGGGGACAACGACCCTCGAAGACCTTCAATCCGGTCGATGTCCGAAGTGCCACCAAGTCGATCCCGTCGGCCGAGAGCGCGACGGGTTCTTGCCCGCGCACCTCCTCCTCGCGCGCAATGCGCGTCGAGATCGCGGAGGGACGTAAGTTGGCATCGGAACGTTCTTCGCTCGACATGGCCATGGTCGTAACCTAAATCGATGGTGAGGAGAGGATATGAACATCGAAAGCGCGCGTGCGTTCTATCAAGAGTATCTCGATACGGTCTATCAGCAGCGCCGGCTGGGAGAGCTCGATAGATTCTTTTCCGAAGATCTCGTGGTTCACCCGCCTTTTCCGGGCGAGCTCAATCTGTCTGGCGTGAAAACGGCGGCAAAAATGCTGCTGGATACGCTTTCCGACTGCCACATCGTCCCATCGACGTTCGTCTACGCCGACGGCATTCTGGCCTCGCGCATCGTCTGTACGGGCACCCATACGGGGTCCTACATGGGGATCCCGCCGACGGGGCAGAAATTGCAAATCATCGCGCATCCGCACTACCGACTTCAAAATGGCAAATTCGTCGAAATGTGGGATTGCACGGACATGGTGGATCTTGGAATGCAAATCGCAAAAGCGCACTTCCCCCGGGCGACGTTCGCGTTGAAACGGCTGCGCGATGGATGGACACGGTTACGCGCCTGAACGCCCGTCGACCGGCGTCGGGGGGCGCCGGAGGTCGATCTCATCCATGCGCAAAGGACGCCCCATAGGCTTTGATCTTGTCCAATAGCGCGTGGAGTGCTTTGGCGTGGTTGGTGAGCTCCGAGATCTGATCGCGCGCCGTATCGAGCAGCGCGATCAAGCGTGCCCGCACGGCGTCGCTGCCCACGCGTAGGACCGCATTGGGACGTCCCAACGCTTCGTCGCGGCCAATCGGCTTTCCCAGGCCACGCTCGTTGGCGTGGACATCGGAAAGATCGTCGGCGAGCTGAAAGGCCATTCCCATCGACAGACCAACTTCTCCCCAAGATGTCGGATCGGCCGCCCCCGCAATCCGCGCCCCCGCCTCCGCGGCCAGGCGAAACAGTGCGGCGGTCTTCATCGCATGATAGCGATCGAGCTCTGCGACGGATTCGCCATCGGTCATGGCTGCATTTTCCAAGCTCTGTCCACCGATGATGCCCTCCATGGATCCGGTTGCCTTGGCGAGCCAAGCAATGAGTTCGAGCGCCTGCGGCGCACGACTCGGAGGTGCCCCCGCGAGAATCTGGAAGGCCTGGATCAATAGGGCATCTCCCGCCAAAATGGCGGTAGATTCACCGAACGCCATGTGGACCGTGGGCTGTCCACGTCGCAAGGGGGAATCGTCGAAACTCGGCAGATCGTCATGCACGAGGGAGGCGCAATGAATCAATTCGATCGCGCATCCGGCAAGCAACGCCACCTCGATTTGATCGGAATCCCAGTTGTCCGGTGTGCACGCGCTCGCCACGAGAAGGAGCAGACGTGGCCGCAGTCGCTTGCCACCGGAGAAGATGGCGTGCCGCATCGCGCGATGTAGTTCCTGCGGCGCCGTATCTGCGTTGGGAAGCAGCGAATCGAGCCTTTGTTCGAGAAGCTCGAAGAGCGCGCCCAACGCCGGCGCGTCGGCACCGTGCGCGACATCCCGCAAAGGTGCGATCGGCATCGGCGCGGCGCACGAGATCCGTTGAAGGCATGGATCTTCCGCCGGCATGGTCTTCCGGACGGGCAATTCAGCACAAGGAGGCGCTGCTCGTTGCATGGTCACGATATCTCCGCGCCCCCCGGCTCGAACTCTCTTAACGCAGATCCGAGCTCGGTCAACTCACTGGTAGGCGTTTTGTCGTTCTAGTGCGAAATAAGTCAGGGCGATTCGTGATGAGGGGCAGATAATTGATTACGGGTCTCGTTACGACATCGAACAGGCAGTCCGAAATGGGATATGCGATCGGTGATTTTGCGTCCGAAATGTAACGAAGGCGCCTCGTATTAATTCGTATTGATTTTTGAACGATGCAGTGTCACGTTCGCTAAAATATCGGAAGGGTCCGCGCGAAATGCTGATCGCCAAGTTGAATGCATACTCTCGGCTATTGAAATTGAATGTGCCGGAGCTGTCGCTATACCCATTGACGACGTTCGGGCTCGCCTCCGCCCACATCGCCCAGCCTCGCTATTGGGTGGTGATGCTATCCTTCCTACTCTTCAGCCTTTGCTGCGGAACGCTGACCATCGTCTTGGACGACGTCATGGGCTTCATCGACGGCGTCGATCAACTCGCCGTACTCGGAGAAAAGCGAAATATCGCGAAGCCCCTACTGACGGGCGAGCTCACCCTCTCGGAGGCAAAAGGCGCCGCCGTCGCCATCTGCGTCGTCGCCCTGTCGCTCATCGTCTTCTGGGTGTGGATTGCACGCCTCTCCCCAGGGACCATCGCCGCGCTTCTCTGCGCCATGGCGGTGGTCACGCAATATTCCTTCGGTCTCAAACTGAGTTACCACGGGCTTGGTGAGGTGGTCATCATCATCGGCGCGGCCATGGCCACCGCATTGCCGTATTTGATCCTCACGGGCGAGCTAACCCCTGTCGTCTTGTGGACCGCCGCCATGAACGGCATTCCCTACGCCGCGCAAATCGTCATCTCCAACGTGATCGACGCGAAATCCGACGCCGCATCGGGCCGCCGCACCTTGACGGTCCTCGTCGGCGAACGCCGCGCCCCCTTTATCTCGGTGGTCCTGCTCTCCGTCTTCTGGCTCCTCTTCGTTGTCGGCATGGCACGCGGCATCCTTCCCCGCGTCGCGCTCCTTTACCTCGTTCTACTTCCGAATCACGTGCGCTTCTTGGCGCGCGCCTTCGCCGGCGAGAGCGCCAGCGCCCGCCTCCTGTCCTTCCGCACGATCCGATTGCAACTCGGCGTCATCGCCGTGACCCATCTCCTCGCCAACCACGTTGGCGCGCTGGGCTGAACACGGAGCAACCGCCCGAAACCTCATTCGCGGCGTCGCGAAAAATCCGATGGTGTCGCGCCTTGCGTACGCGTGCGGTGGCGCCCCACGGCCTTCTCACGTAGATCCCATCGCATGAACCACAATCCGTACGAGGTACCTCGTTCCCTTTCGGAACGTGGCGCGGAGGGCGATTCGGCGGATCTCTTCGTGCAGACGTTGCCACCGCCGCTGCTCAAGCTGGCGGGGCTCGCGTCGCTGTTGGGAGGGCTGGTGAATCTGTTTCTGGTGATGCAGTTCTTCGTGGCCATGTCCGCGTGGAATGCACGCCCGGGAGCATGGCTGTCCGCGATTCTCGGGTTGCTGTCCCTGATGGGGGTTCTCTATCTGGCGGTGGCGTGGGGGATCGTCAAAGGGAAACTTTCGCTCGTGATCGTGGGCTTGGTGGTGGCGTTCTTTAGCCTGGTGGGGTCGGTCGCCTCGCTTTTGTTCGTCATTTCGTTGGCGGGGCTGGGAGCGATTGGACTCAGCGTGGTCAATGTGGTCCTTTTGCTCCTGAACATGCCCAACGTACAGCGAATCTCCAGAGCGTACCGCGCCCTGCGCACCCAGGCAGATCCCTCATGAAATGGTGGCTTGGTTCCATGCTCTGCCTATCGGCCTGCGGGGCCCGACCCGTCGAGACCGCGCACCAGCCATCGAATGAACGAGGGTGGATGCTCGACGCACAAGCCGGTACCGTCGCATATGGCGAAAAACGCTATGCCGATTGCGTGGTCTCGTACCTGCGCGCGAGCGAGCATTCATCCGGGCGTGCCCAGGCCGATGCCTTCGCGTCCGCGGGAGATTGTGAATTGAAATCGAGCCACCGCAAGGAGGCGGTCGCTCTCTTTCGAAAAGCGCTCGAAGCGAGCAATTCGTACTGCGATGACACCATCGAAAATGCCAACAACCAGCGCGAGCTAGCGGACGACCCACAATGGGCCGCGCTCGTCACGGCCTTCAAGCCGGCCTGCGCGGCGTACCTGGACTCGATCAACAAGGAGCTGCGCGACATCTACCGTGCCGACCAAGAGGACCGAATCCCGGGGCCGGACAAGATCGATTGGCGCGTGGTCAACCCGCGCGACGCCGCCCGGCGCGAACGCGTGAGGCAACTCGAATCCTCCGGGCAACTCCGCACCGCCGACGACTATTACCATGCGGCCATGGTCTTCCAGCACGGCATCGATGAATCGAGCCACGCCACGGCATTCCAACTCGCCGGCCGCGCTGTCGAACTGGATCCGAATTTCGTCAAAGCCCGGTGGCTCGTCGCCGCGTCCCGCGACCGCTACTACATGTCGCGGCTCGAACCGCAACTTTATGGAACGCAGTTCAAGAGCATCAACGGAATTTGGATCTTGTGGCCCGTCGATCACCACGTGACCGACCGCGAGCGCGCTACCTGGTGTGTCCCACCCCTCAAGAGCGCCAAGCAACACGCCACCGAGATGAATGCCAAATCCCCATGATGGCTCCCGGCAAGGGGGTGGATTGGTCGAGCCCACCGCTTTTCAACTTTCGAGCAACCCGGGTGCGGTTGGTGGAGGTGCTGGGAGAGCCCGATGGGGTCGACCTCGACTCGAATGGCCTCGGCTCGTTCGATGCGTGGGTCGTACGGGCTGCATGCGGGCTCGAAATCGTGGTTTGGCGATTTCATCTCCGGCCAGACGGTACGGGGGCGGTGGCCGCCGACCACGAGCTCACGAACGGGGAAGTGCACGCAAACGCGCGCGATCTCGAGCACATTCGCTTTCATTTGCCGTTCGAGATCGAACACTTCTCCGAGTGCGCGCCCGGTCGAATGATCGAGGCGCCCCGCGCGTGGCGCCTCGTTCGGCAAGATGATCACGGGCTTCGCTACGTCATTGCCACGTTCACCTCCGGTTGCGAGGCGGAGGCGGCGTTGAGGACGTTCGAGGGACGCTCGCACAAGCAGACGTACTCGATCGAGGCTCGTTAGCCAGTCTAGCGTAGGTCGTTGGCGAGGGTGAGTAGCTCGCGATGGCGGCTCGGCGAGCGGACGGCGAGGTAGCGAAGGACCTTCTCGCGGACCATGGGCCGGACGCGGAAGTACTCGGCGAACGGGTCGCGGATCGAGGATTCCTTTTCGAACCAACTCTGGATCGAAGGGACCTTGTCGGCGGGGAACAATGAGCAAAGCGAGTCTTCGTCGACTCGGTCGAGATAGCATATGCGGAAGAACCATTCGCGCTGCTCCTCCGACATCCAGCGGGTCGTGCGTTCGATGAAGCGTTGAAGGAACGTGACGGAATCGCTCCCGGGTTCGAGCTTCTCTTCGATGGCCAGGTTGAGAAGGAAGGGGTAGCCCTGGGTCGACTCATAGAGGTCCGACCAGCGTGACTCGGGGATTCCGGCGGCCGAGAGAATCGCCCCCGCACCCTCCTTGTCGAGCGGAGCCAGACGGATTTGATCCCGCAGGTAACGCCGGCAGTGTTGCCCCCAGCCCGGGTGTGTCGACTGAAGGTCGTCCCGCCCGAGAATGACGAGTACCGTGCGCAAACGCGACTCGGCAAGCTCGTGCACCAGCGCGCCCGTGAGAAAATCTCCGAGTGCGCCCTGGAGCGCTTCGTAATCGTCGATGACGATGAGGAGGCTCGAGAGGCCAGGAATGGGGGCGTGCATGAAGCGCGCGAGATCGCGTCGCTCGTACCCGCGCAGTGCGGCCACCAGATCCGCGCGGAGCTCCGAAGCTGCGAGGCTGTAGAGGTCCCGCTTTAGCCTATTGGCGCGCGTGGCCCCGGTGAGGTCGCGAAGAGGGCCCCAGAGCGCGGTGGACTCGCCCATCTGACTCAATCCGCGCAGAAGTTTTCCCGCTCCTTCGAAGGCCTCTTCCAGTTGGGCGTCGCGCACACCCGACACGTTGAGGATGACCTTCGATGGCGGCACCACCGCGTTGAGTGCGCGGCCGGTATTCAGCAGTGCCTTGGCGACGCGTTGCACCGATTCGGTCGCCCCTTGCTTTTGGATCTCGGACATGACCTTCCCGACCAGTCTGCGGTGCCTCGCTGCCACATCGCGAAGGTGGGGAAAGTAATCCTTGTTGGGATTGGCCGGGGGAGGAAGCGAACGAGGAAAGAGCTTTTCGAGAATGCCGAAGAAGTCCTCGCGCACCTCGGGGTTCTCGGCGTTCGTTTGGAGCGTCAGGTAACCGAGCCGGGAGGGCTCGACCATCTCCAGGACATGGCTCAAGAGGTACGTCTTGCCCACGCCCCCCGGTCCGCTCACCGCAACGATCGAAAGGTTGCTGGGCGCTTCTTCGAGCGCCTTCACGAGTCGCGAGACCTCGGAGCCACGGTGGATGTCGACGGTCATTGAGCCTGGGGTGGTAGGTTACCGCTTGCACGCGTCAGCTGTCACGGGCCTCGGAAGAGCCGTCATGGCGGCCGCGCCGACCAAGAGTTCGCTTGGTCATGCGCATCGCGTGATGCGAGGGAACGCTCGCCGCGGGCCCGAGACTCGTGGAGTTGCCTTTCGATGTCTCTGGCGCCAAAGGCCATTTCGAACATCGAATCGTGATTACTTGGGTCCGTTGGATGCGAACAATCGGTTTGCGAACGACGAATTAATTGCGAGTAAAGGAGGCACGTGTTTGCTGGTTCGATGTTGACCGGAATTCGACGTTGGCGCTAGTTGGCAATCCTCATTGCGGGGTACCAAACCATGAACCATCGTTCGTTGCGCATTCTACCGTTCGCCTTTTTCGCGGCTTCAGCCTGCACCGTAGCGCCGTCCGAGGCCCCGCCCGAGCGGGCCGTGTCCGTCGAGCAGCATGAAACGATTGCCTCGTTGCATCTGCGCCACGCACACGCTCTTTCCGACTTCGAAGGGAATACCTTTCTCGAGGCAATGTCGATGCGAGGCGGCATCAAAGAGAGCCTCGACACCGACGAGGCCACGCATTTCGCATTTGCCAGCCCGGCAACGCTCCACGCGGTCGAATCGAATTTCGATCCCCAGGTTCGGGCGAAGCTTTCGCGCTTCATGAAAGATGGAGCCGAGGGCCTGGACGAGCTCGTCGAGGCGCTGGCCGGCCAGCAAACGACACCTGCCGGCGCACCCGGAGCCATCGGCACGCAGCTGGAGAACCTCGACCTGCTCGCGAACCACGACGCGATCGGGCTCGCCGCGGTGAGCCTCTCGCCGTTCCTGTCGTTGGCCAGCGGTGCGGGCACCGTCGTCCGTGTGCACGCGAACAACTATTACTACAACATCGGCTACAAGCCCGGGAGCTCGGAGCCGGCGGAATTGGCCAAGCATGTCAAGTCCGGGCGGAGCTTCGGTGCTGGCCCGATGCACCGCGCGCTCGACGCCAGCGACGTCTTCTACCTCACCGAGATGGACCACTATTTCGGGGAAGAGACCTCTCCCGAGGACTTCTTTCGCGCGCTACTCCAGATCTTGCTCCGATGCGATGCCTCCGGGTACGCGAGGTTGTCCGACGAAGGGCAGACTGTGGCAACGGATTTCTTGGCCATCTACACGGCGGAGCTCGACCGCCATCTCATGAGTGGATTGGCTCAGCATCCGTGGGAAAATGATCTCGCGGAGGTCACGATGCTCTCGTCCTATGGGACGCCATCGGGGCTGGTTCGCGTGGATGGCCAATTGCGCCGTGGCACACCGAAGGACTATTTCGGTGTCGGGCACACGGGGAGCGGCATTGGCATCACGCGGAGAGATCGCATGGCGCTGCAACGGGCAGTGACCGACGCGGAGAGAACCCTTCATCCGGAGGTCGTCCGAAATCTCGAATCCATCGTCGGCCACCGCGGCGGTGATGCCATGCATGCGGTGATGCTCTATTTGAACGATGCAGATACCCAACGGGACGTGCGTAGAAACGGCGGTCGCCTCCTCGAGGCCGTGACGACGTTCCTCACGCGAATTCACGACGACGCGAGCGCCATCACCGATCGTATCCTTTCCGAGTGAACGGCTCCCGAACGGGGCGGTCGTATGCGGTGCTCAATCGGCCGAGTGCGAGCGCGCCCAGGTAGAGGCCGAAGTCGCGCAGTGCGATGTCGAAGTATTGGCCTGTCATGAGCAGATTGACGATGATCGCACCGAGCCAGCCCGCCACGATGTAGGCGCCGGCTTTGGGCCAGACGGCGACGATCACGCCGGCGGCGATTTCGATCGCACCGACGAAGAGCATGAATGAGCCCGCACCACGTCCCAAAACGCGGGCGATGGGTGGTGCAAGGTATTGATCCCAATTGACCAGCAAATGGAGAAACTTGTCGACACCTGCAAGGACCGGTAGCACCGCGAATCCGCAGTGCAGAATCTGGTAGGCCTGATAGACAGGGTCGTGCGTTCGAATGACGGGCTCGCCGTGCAGGCGAGGGTGAGCGATGTTGGCCATGGTTGCCTCCCTGCGCAGGGACGTGCAATGGCCGCACCCAAGCGGGAACGGTTCGGCCCTCGAAGAGCAAGTTTCTCCAAGTCTGGAGTGGGCACTCTCCCTACGGTGATCGCGAAAGAAGGAGGGATGCCATGGCGTTCATTCAACGAGAGATCGTCGTTCATGCCCGCGCTGAGACCGTATGGGACGCCCTGCGGGACATCGGCGCCATCCACACGCGGCTTGCCCCCGGGTTCGTTACCGACGTTCAGCTCGAAGAGGGGGGAGAGGCGAGGGTCGTCACGTTTGGCAGTGGTTTCTCGGTGCGCGAGCTCATCATCGATGTCAGCGATGCGGCGCGCCGTGTTGCCTGGACCGTCGTGGGGTCGCCCTTGTTTACCCACCATAGTGCCTCGGCCCAAGTGTTCCCGGTTGGGCCACACTCGTGCCGCTTCGTCTGGACGGCCGATTTTCTGCCCCACGCCATGGCGCCGAGCGCGATCGCAACGATGGATCAGTTTCTCGCGGTCATGAAAGTGACATTGGAACGTACCGAGCGTGAGAACAATTCGGCGCACCCAAGCGTATAAGCGGCATGAATCCATATGCTGCTCCGGTCGCAGCGGCTCCGCCGGGCCCGCGCCCACCAAGACAGTGGGCCCGTGAGACGCTTCTCTGGCTGGTAGCGGCACTCGTCATCGCTGCGTGCACGCTGTGGCTGATGACGCGACCGGAGCTGCGTGTGCGGGGGACGTACGGCTTCGCACTGGCGGCCTTGGTGGCATTCGTTGGATTCGTTCGAGGTATCCGTTTTGCCATCAAGGTGATCCTCCCCCGCTGCAGTGGACACCGTCACTATGCGGACAGCTTGTTTGATTGCAACAAAATTAATTCAAACTCAATTGGGCTAACGTAACCAATCGACGAATGCCGTCTAACGGGGTTGTAGAAATTGTCGATGTAGTCGGCGATCGACGCGATCGCGCAAGCCCTCGTCACGTAGTTTTCATGATCGATCAACTCGCCCTTGATTGTGGCGAAGAAGCTCTCGGCGACGGCGTTGTCCCAGCAGTCGCCCTTGCGGCTCATACTCGCCACGAAGCCATGTCGTTCGAGTCCGGCACGGTAGTCGGCGCTCGCGTACGGGCTGCCGCGGTCCGAGTGATGAAGCAGCCCCGTTGGCGGTTTTCGGCTGTTCACGGCGCTGCGAAGGGCCTGCAACGCGAGCTCCCGGTCGTTGGTTTCGCTGGTCGCCCAGCCGACGACTCGTCGCGAATAGAGATCAAGGATCGCGGCGAGGTAAAGCCAGCCTTCAAGGGTCCAGACGTACGTCACGTCGGTCACCCATGCCGTATTCGGAAGATCGACGTCGAACCGTCGCTCGAGCAGATTCGCGGCAACGGGGTGCGCATGCTTCGAGTCCGTGGTGCGACGAAAGCGTCGTTTTCGTTTCGCGGCAATCCCGTGCTGGCGCATCAAGCGTTCGACGCGTTTCCGAGCCACGCGGATGCCCCGAGCCCGCAGTTCCCGATGCACACGCGGGCTTCCGTAGGTGCCACGACTGCGCTTGTGCGACGCTTCAATCTGCGTCGCGAGCTTCTCGTCACTCGTCCTGGCTTTCGACTTCGGCCGTGCTTTCCAGGCGTAGTAGCCGCTTCGCGAGACGCCGAGTACGAAGCAGAGAACCTGAATGGGCCAGAACGTCTTCTCCACGTCGATGAACGCGAACTTCACGTGTTCTCCTTCGCGAAGAATGTTGCTGCTTTTTTTAAGATCTCGCGCTCCATCTCGAGGCGTTTCACCTTTCGGCGAAGCTCCGCGAGTTCCTCACGCTCCGGCGTCGTCAGCTCGTTCGATGTGGCACTCTTCGGCGCTTGCGCGTCGGCGCGCTTGACCCAAGCTCGCAGCGCCGTTTCCGTTAGATCGAGGTCGTTCGCGACCTGCGCGATGGTTCGATCTCCGCTCTTGCAAAGCCGAACTGCATCTGCCTTGAACTCGGGCGTAAACACCCGTCGTTTCCGTTTCGCCATGGGACACTCCTCGCGTTACTTCGAGTTAACGGGACTGTCCACTGAAACGGGGGACCTCCAAGGGCCCGCCCCTCGGGAAGGCGCCCACGATTCTGTTCGTATGTTCACTCTTGGGCAATCTGTTCGTGTCCGGCGTGGGCGCGTTTCTGGCCATGCTCTCCACCTTGCAGTTTCAACACGGGCGCCAGCTGCGCCGCTTTGGACGCGTCCTTTTGGCGCGGGTGGAAGCGGGGCCGGCGTGGGCGCCTGTGACGTCGGCCGCGTCCGCCCATGCCATGGTGCGCGCCATCGAAGACGGGCGAACGCGCGCAGGGCTGGCCGTACAATGGCGCGAAAATGGCCGCACGGAGCACGCGTCGGTGGCGGCGTTTGCGCGACTCACGCTCGATCTCATGGCGCTCGGCGCGCCACCGGAGCTGATCGCCGCCGCGAACCGTGATGCGCTCGACGAGGTACGCCATACGGAGCTCTGTTTCTCGCTGGCGCGGGCCCTGGATGGTCGCGCGGAGAGCCCCGGCCCCTTTCCGGAGGCGCAACGCGCGCGCACCTTGGTGGGGGTGCGCGGCTTCGCGTTGATTCAGTTGGCCGTCGATTCCCTCATCGACGGGGCATTGCACGAAGGCGTCTCGGCGCGCATCATCGCCAAGTTGGCCAAACGCTGCGAAATTCCTGAGATTCGCGCCATCTTGAAAGATATTGCCGCCGACGAGGGGCGCCACGCGGCGCATGGTTGGGATGTCGTCGAATGGTGCGCCGGCCAAGGTGGCACGCCGGTGTTGAACGCGCTGCGCTCGGCGATCACGTCGCTGCCGGCAACCATGGAGTCGCCCCTTCCCGAGGCCGCCATCGGTGGTGCGTGGGAGCGGTACGGCATCCACGGGCACGCCCTCGAGCTGCACGAGTACACCAAAGCGCGCGCGGAGCTTCTGCGCCGCATCGAGGCGCTGTCGCCCCGCATGCGGCGCATCGTCGGCGCCGCATAGCCGCGCTCAATGCCAATGGCCGGGTGCTCGTACCGGCAAGTCGTAACAGCGGCGAATGCTCGTCCCACCGCACGCAGACACATCCGCCCCGTAAATATGAATGGACACGACTTTGTCGTTGGTCGCGTTGCGCACCGCGTGAATGTCACCGGGCGGGGTCAGGTACGCCGTGGCCCCCGTAGGGCTGAACGCGATATCCGTTGGAACGAGGTACGAGCCGCCCTCGGTCCCCACGAGCTCGTAGCGCACTTCTTCTTCTTGTCCGCGGTACGTTCCCACGACGCACCATGACACGTGATCATGAATCGCCGTCTGCTGACCCGGAAGCCATACCAGCGCGACCACCGAAAAGGCGCCCCCTGGCTCCACGTGCAGAAGGTGCTGCCGGTACGAGCGCGGATCGGCCTCGAGTTGCGCGGGACTGAGCAAATCAGGCTGCTCGAGAAAGGGTTCGAGTACCCCGGCGACGCGGCGCGCTCTCTCGCCGTGGGCGATGGCGGCGGCGGCGGGGACGGCAAGTGGCGTGGCGTGAACGGCTTCTCGGAGGGCTCCGATGAGCCGCTGGGCACATAAGGTATAAGAACGATTCATTCCTTGTCTTACGTGCGGCGCTCGCTTTCTATGCCCTTCGGGTGCGAGTGCTTCCGTGGCGAGGGCACGGCGGTCCGTGGTCCCTCGCACACCGGCGTTACTGCCAATTCGTGGCCGGACGCACGGGCAAGTCGTAACGCCGGCGAATGCTCGTGCCACCGCACGCGGACACGTCGGCGCCGTAAATATGAATGGACACGACCTTGCCGTCGGTCCCGTTGCGCACCGCATGGATGTCGCCCGGTGGTGTCAGGTACGCCGCTGTCCCGGTGGGGGTGAATGCGAAGCCCGTCGGAACGAGGTACGCGTCGCCCCCTGCACCCACGAGCTCGTAGCGCACTTCTTCTTCTTGTCCGCGGTACGTTCCCACGACGCACCATGACACGTGATCATGAATGGGGGTCTGCTGACCGGGAAGCCACACCAGCGCGACCACCGAAAAGGCGCCCCCTGGCTCGACGTGCAAAAGATGCTGCCGGTACGAACGCGGATCGGCCTCGAGTTGCGCAGGGCTGAGCAAATCCGGCTGGCTGAGAAAGGATTCGAGCACACCCGCGACACGGCGCGCCCTCTCGCCACTCGCGATGGCCGCCGCCGTTGGCGTAGCATGAACGACGTCCTGGAGCGCTCCAATGAGCCTTTTGGCGCATGACGTATGAGATGTGTTCATTTAATTAGCACCTTGCGCGAGACATTCCCATTTATGCCCGCCGCACGAGCCCACGCAATGTCGGTCTGTGTTCTCTCGTGCATTGCTCCGTTATGCTCAACACCGATCCGCTATCGCGGATGGAAGCCTGCGCACTGCAGGATTTGCGCATACGCGGCAGGGGCGCGCTCCGCGCGTTGCTCCGTTATGCTCCACATCGATCCGCTATCGCGGATGGCGCGAAGCGAGCGGCGACGCTATGCGTTATAGCGGCACGTCGCACGTTGGATAATCTCATTTAAATCGATGGACCCGCCGTTCGTACGGGATGAAATCACTATTCACGAGTTGCATTAATTTGCAATTCGATGCCAAAGGCGAGTACCGCTACGGTGGGCGTCTCCCGTTCGTGCTCGCTGCTCCACACGGACGTTCCGTGCGGCGCGAGGGTGTGCCGGGGACGTGGGCGTAGCCGTTGCGTCGCGCCCTTTCTCCGACTACGAGTCGTTTCATGAGTCGGAATCGCTTGTTTTTGTGTCTCTCGGCCCTCGCCTGCATGGCCTCGTGCGCGGACCCTGCACCCCCTCCCGCGACGGCCGTCGCAGCCAAGCCCGTCGAAGCGACAACGCCGGCGCCACCGCCCGCGCCGCCACGCGGAAAGCCCAAGCTGGGCACCTTTGGCATCGATGTGGCGGGAGCCGATCCCTCGATCAAGGCAGGCAAGGACTTCTACTCCTTTGCCGGAGGTCGCTGGGCGAAAGAGACGCAGATCCCCGCCGATCGCTCGCGCTGGGGCGTTTTCGACCAGCTTCGCGAAGAGGCCGACGCCAATGTGCGCAAGATTCTCGACGAGCAGGCGCAGGCCAAGTCGACCAAGGGCGACAACGCGCAGAAAGTCGGCGACTTTTATGCGGCGTACCTGGACACCGCGGCCATCGACAAGAAGGGGTTCGCCCCCGCCAAGGCCGATCTCGAGGCGATCGCCAAAGCAAAGACCCTCGCCGACATCGTCAAGCTGATGGGACGGCCCGATCTCCCGGTCAAGACGCCGATCGACATGGAGGTCGTCCTCGACGAAAAGAACCCCGATCGCTACGTCGTCGGCGTCAGCCAAGGCGGCCTCGGCTTGCCCGATCGCGAGTTCTATCTAAAGAAGGATAAGCAGTTCGAGGAAATCCGAACGAAGTACCTGGCGCACATCGCCAAGGTGCTCGCGATGGTCGGTGACAAGCAGGCCGCCGCCAACGCCAAGGCGATCCTCGCGCTCGAGACGCAGATTGCCGAGCGCCACTGGCCCATCGCCGAGCGCCGGGAGCGCGAAAAGACCTACAACCCGCGGACGATTGCCGAGCTGCAAAAGGAAGCCCCGCAGTTCCCGTGGAAGGTGTACCTCGACGCGCAGGGTTACGGCAGCGAACCGTCCGTGATCGTGGCAGAGAACACCGCCGTCGTGAAGCTGGCGCAGCTTTTCCCCACGACCCCCGTCCCCACGTGGAAGGTGTACCTCACGTACCACTTCTTGAGGGCATCGGCCGACGTGCTGCCGACCCAGCTCGACGACGAGGTGTTCGACTTCACCGGCCGCACCCTCAACGGCCAGCCGCAGCAGCGCGAACGCTGGAAGCGTGGCGTGGGCGCCGTCAACGGCGCGCTGGGAGACGCTGTCGGTGAGCTGTACGTCGCCCGCTTCTTCCAGCCCAAGGCCAAGGCGGAGATGGACCGTCTCGTCGAGAATCTGCGCAAGGGATACGCGGCGCGGATTCAGTCGGTGGACTGGATGACCCCGGAGACGAAGAAGGTCGCGCTGGAGAAGCTGGCCACCTTCCGCCCGAAGATTGGATATCCGACGAAGTGGAAAAACTACGCGGCACTCCAAGTCGCCGCGGGCGATGCCTTCGGGAACAAGCGTCGCAGCCAGGTATGGCATCATGAATACGAGCGGGCGAAGCTGGGCAAGCCGAGCGATCGCGACGAATGGTTCATGACACCGCAGACGGTGAATGCCTATTACAATGCGACGTTCAACGAAATCGTCTTTCCGGCGGCGATCCTCCAGCCGCCGTTCTTCGACCCGGAGGCCGATCCCGCGGTCAACTACGGCGGCATCGGCGGGGTCATCGGCCACGAAATGGGGCACGGCTTCGACGACCAGGGCGCCAAGTCGGACGCGAAGGGCGTGCTGCGCACGTGGTGGAGCCAGGCCGATATCGAGGCCTTCAAGAAGCGCACGGATGCTTTGGCCGAGCAGTACTCGGCATTCGAACCGCTCCCCGGCATCAAGGTGAATGGCCGGCTCACGCTCGGCGAGAACATCGGAGACGTGGGCGGTCTCACCGTCGCATACCAGGCATATCAGCTCTCTCTCGAAGGAAAGCCCGCGCCCGCGCTCGACGGTTACAGCAGCGATCAGCGCTTCTTCCTGAGCTGGGCCCAAGTGTGGCGCGCCCTCTACCGCGATCAGGCGCTCCGCAACCAGGTCCTCACCGACCCACACTCGCCGGCGACCTATCGGGTCAACGGCGTCGTTCGCAACCTCGACGCCTGGTACAAAGCCTTCGACGTCAAATCCGACGATGCTCTGTATTTGCCACCCGAGAAGCGCGTGAAAATCTGGTGAGTCGCAGCCGCAGCCACCCGTGAAACCCCCGGCCTTTGCCGGGGGGGGCTGGTGTTGCGACAACGGTGATTTGCGGATACCCAGCCGTTTACGACGACTTGACCCCAAGCACGCGCGCGTCGAGAATGCGCTGCATGGACGGGCAGCGGAACGGAGCGGTCGGGGATGGACGTGCTGCAGGTGTCCAGGTTTTGGCAGGTCTGGCCGATCTGGCGATAACCCAACTGTCACAACGTGCGCGTCAGATCGGGAAGCTGTTGGGGCGTGCGGATCTCAAGGAGCTCGTGCACGACGGGCACGAGGAACTGAGGGCGCGCGGCGAGCTGGCGCTCAAGCGATACGGCAACGCGCCCGAACCTCATCTCGAGGTCCTGGCCCAGCGGGTCATCGCACGCAAGAATCGCGATGGCGCATGACCAGCAGGCCTTCAAGGCTAGGATCGACCGCGCACTGGACGATTTCGCACGAGAAGAAACCTCGAAGCTGATCGCCATCGACGAGGACCTCGCCCCCATGGCCACGCAGCTGCGCTCGGCCGTATCAGGAGGCAAGCGCCTCCGCGCTGCTTTTTGCTACTGGGGGTGGAGGGCCGCAGGGCAAGACGACAGCGAAGAAATGATCCGCGCCGCGGCTGCCGTGGAATTGGTCCACGCTGCCGCCATCGTCCATGATGATATCATCGACGAAAGCCCTACCCGACGGGGGCTTCCAACGGTGCACGTCGCTTTCGAGGCAACCGTAGCAGGCGCGGGCCGGCGGGCAAAGCGTCATGCCCTTGGTTTGGCCATGCTGGTCGGTGACCTCTTGATGGCCTGGGCCGGACAGCTCTTCACCTCGTGCGGATTGCCTTCGGCCTTCCTCGCGCGAACGCAGTCCTTATGGCCGGTGATGAGCCGCGAGCTCGTGGCCGGGGAATGCCTGGAAATATTGAGCACGGCCCGTCCGCCGCGAATGGATCGCGTGCTCGACATCGTGCGGCTCAAGACGGCCAAATATACGGTCGAGCGGCCGCTGCACATTGGTGGTGTGCTCGGCGGGGCATCGAAGGCGCTCCTCTCGGCCTTTACGGCATATGCCATTCCGCTTGGAGAAGCATTTCAACTTCGAGACGATCTCCTCGGCGTATTCGGCAGTCCGACGAGCACTGGAAAGTCAAATCAGGACGATCTGATCGGATACAAGCCAACATCGGTGCTCGCCATCGCGTTGTCGATGGCGCATCCCGTCGACCGGGAGGAGCTGGAAATCCTGCTCGGCCGCGGTGTTTTGGACCTCGAGCAACTCGACAGGGTTCGAGAAATCATGCAGCGTTCTGGCGCGCGGCAGCACGTCGAGTCCATGATCGAGGAGCGAGCCGCGGCCGCCGTGCGCACCATCGAGAGAACGCGGTTGCCATCGGACGCGTCCAGCGCGCTCCAGAGTCTGGTATCGGCCGTCGTTACACGTGAATCATGACAAATCGCGGGGCACGCCCATGAATTGCACAGACGAGTCCATGAACGCTTTACGCCTCTCGGGGGACGAGCTCGCCGACGCGACCGTGAATGCTCTCTTCACCCGGGGTGAAATGAAGAAGTTCAACACCCTCATGCGGTGGTTCAACGAGTCGGGCCAAGAACTTCCGGAAGGGCTGCCCGAGGCTGCGCGTGAATATCTCGAGGCCACGCGCGTCCCGCCGGAATGGGTCGATTGGGGAGAGATGGAGAAGGCCCGCCAGTTTTTCGTCGACAACAATGTGCACATCTCCACGGCTTTGTCCTTTGCCTCGATGCCGGCGTGTTACGTCATTCCTCACGTGGCCAAGCTGCTCAGCGCCACGCACTCACTGAACTACCCCAACCAGCGAATGGCCAGGACGGGACAGTTTACCGTTTACATGATGCGTCCCGATGCCTTCGAAGCAGGAGGCCGCTTCATTCCGGCCGTTCAAAAGGTCCGGCTGCTTCACGCGTCCATACGCCACCACCTGCGGCAAGAAGGCCGTTGGGACCAACGTACCCTGGGCACGCCCATCTGCCAGGAGGACATGATCGGCGGCCAGATGATGTTCTCGATCCAAGTGCTCGATGCGATGCATCGCCTCGGGATCCACATGACCACCGAAGGCGCCGAGGCCTATTACTACGCGTGGCGAGTCGTCGGTGCGATGATGGGCTGTGACGTGGCCTCGACCCCGCCCGATTTGACCTCCGCGCGCGTATTCTCGGATCTCTACATGACCCGTCATATGGGGCCCTCGGACGAGGGGGCGCTTCTTACGCGGCAGCTGATCAAAATGTACGAGGACGTCGTGCCGGGGACCTTCTTCGATCCGTTGGTCCCCGCATTGCTCCGTTACCTCGTGGGCAACACCGTGGCCGATTGGCTGGAGGTCCCGCGCTCCAACTGGGATTCCATCGCCAGGATGGTTCCCGTGGCACTCGATGCCATCGAACGTGTCGAGGATAGCGGACCTTTTGCCGAATGGATTCTCGATCGGCTCGGCAATCTTACGACGAATTTCGAGTTGAGCGCGCTCACCCGTGGCCGAATTATGCACTACGCCATTCCTGAAGAGCTCAAAAGTGAATATGGCGTAAAGCCTTCTCGTTCGAAAACTCGCTGGGTTCCACCCCCACCTATACCGGAGTAACGGGCTCGCCGAACCATCGCGCGAGCGCCGCGTCCAGATCGGACATATTCGACTCGGCGCTCGTCCAGGCGATGCAGCCGTCGGGGCGTATCAGCAGCGAGGTTCCTCGCTCGACACGGACCGTGCGCACACGCGAAGACCATGGTGCGGACCTTGTGCTGGCCGTGCCGCCGGTGGCGTCGACGAGGAGGCCTCCGCCCTCCTGCATCCACGAGTACAATCCCGTTTCGCGGTCAGGCTGGGCAAGGGCGAGATTGGCCACGTACGTTCCCACCTGCGGATCGTCGCTGCCGAAATCGTAGCGCGTGCGGAGGCCGCTCATCATATCGCCGAAGAAGCGATTGCCCTCGTCGAGGTCCATGAGACCCGTCACGACGTTGCGCAGGGCCGTGGTGAAGACGTCGGGGCGCATCAGTGCGATCTGCGCGCGCGTGTTCTCGAGGACGGCCGCGGCCACGCCGTGGCGCTCGGCGGTGTACGTGTCGAGTATGCCGGCGGGGGCCCAGCCGCGCAGCGTGGCGGCGAGCTTCCATCCCAAGTTCACCGCGTCGAGCAGACCTAGGTTGAGTCCCTGGCCCCCGAAGGGTGAGTGCACGTGTGCGGCATCGCCGGCGAGCAGCACGCGTCCGCGGCGATACTCCGTGGCTTGCCGCGCGTTGTCGGTGAAGCGCGTTGCCGTGGACATGGAGGTGATGCGCACGTCGGCCCCGCTCACGCGCCGCAGGGCGCCCTCGACCTCGTCGCGCGTGATGGGCGCATCGCGATCGGGCGGCGGGCCTTCGAACTGAACGACGAAGATGCGGCCCGGAACCGGACCAAAGGCGAGCATCCCGACGGGGGTGCGTCGCCAGCCGAGTGGCAACAGTCGCTCCGGGTGATCCAGTTCCACGATGGCCTGGTGCCCCGTGATGGTCGGATCGGTGCCGGGAAACTCGAAGCCCGCGCGCTTGCGCACGACGCTGCGACCGCCGTCGCATCCCACGAGGTACGCGCAACGCAGCACGCGAGCGCCCTCCGGCGTGCGCACCTGGAGCTGCACACCTTGCCCATCGTCGTGGAAATCGGTGAGCTCGTGCCCGCGGCGCACCTCGATGCCCATGGCCCGCACACGATCTCCGAGCATGCGCTCGAGCGGCTGCTGCCGGATCCCGCGGAAGCGGCGGTGCGGTTCGCGCTGTCTCGTTTGGTCGATGAGAAAGAGCCCGGCGAAGTGCCCGCCGATCTTTCCAATCTTCTTCGCCATCTCCTCGCCCGCGGGGCCGGTGCTCTTGGCCATCGCACGGAAGGCCTCGAGCATCGTACGCTCTTCGGCATCCATGTCCGGGCCGAATCCTCGGCGTTCGAGCGCTTCGCCGGCCAGCGCCCCCACGGCACCGGCCTTGATGGTCTCATCCGGTGCCGCGAGGCGCTCGAGCACGACCACCGAAGCGCCCCCGAGCACCAGCTCGATGGCCAAAAGAAGTCCCGCAGGCCCTGCGCCCGCGATGGCGACGTCTACCGTCTCGTTTTGCATGAACTTGAGTCTAATAAAATATTTTATTGGATCAAATTTTAAGTCGCGTTAACATTTCTCTCGTGGCAGAGGACGACGGCCTTCGGGCGAGAAAAAAGCGTGAAACACGTCAGCTCATCTCCGACGTGGCCACGGCGCTTTTCATCGAGCGGGGTTTCGACGCGGTGACCATCGCCGAGATCGCCGAGATGGCCAACGTCTCCAAGGTCACCGTGTTCAACTACTTCCCGCGCAAGGAAGACCTCTTCTTCGACCGCGAGCAGGAGATGCGCGATGTCGCATGCAATGCCCTCGCCCGGCGCGCGCGCGGGCAATCGCCTCTCACCGTTCTCTGCGATCTGGCGCGCGAGCTGGTCGACGGCGAGCATCCGTTCGCCAAGTTCACCGACGGTGTTTCGCAATTCTGGAGCACGGTCGAGGCCAGCCCCGCCCTGCGCGCGCGGGCGCGGGAGATGCGGGACGAGTTCGAAGCCGATCTCGCCGCCATGCTCGCCGACGCGGCGGGGGCGCGGAAGGACGACCCGGCCGCGCGCATCCTCGCCGGCGGCGTGCTGACGGGCTGGATTCTCGCCTACGCCGAGGCCCTGCGCCGCCAGCGCCGGGGTGATGCGGAGCCCAAGGTGCGTGCCACGTTCTTTAAACGACTCGAGCGCGCCCTGGCCATCGTTCGAAATGGCACGAAGGGCACGCCCTACGGGTGAACGTCGATGTGAATCAGCGGAAGAGCACGAACGTCGGCTCGAAGCCCATTTCGCGGGCCAGGAGCTTCGGTAGGACCTTGCGCGTCTTCACGTCGACGAAGTTCATGCCCGCGCCCTTGGCGCAGAAGCCGGTGATGCACGTATTGGCCAGTGCCACGAGGGTGCCTTTGGCGTTCATGTCCACGGCATCCATCCCGTCGAAGGCATCGACCAAGGAGCCGGAGCGATCCTCGATGGTGCCGTCGGCTTTGACCTGGGCCGAGAAGAGGTGGGTCGACGTCGTCGGCGTGCTCGTATGGTAGATGATGAACAGATCGCTGTAAGGTGCACGGAACGAGACCGCGCCCTGAAAGCCGCTTTGGGCTTCTTTGACGTCTCGCACCGCGAGGCCCTTCGTGTCGATGCGAAAGAGCATCCCGGTGTCTTGCGGGCGCACGCCAATGGCGGTGACCAAGAGCAGATTGCGCTTCGTGTCGAGCACCATGGGCAGATCGGGCTCGAGGCCAGAATGTTTGCCGGCGCCATCGGCCTTGGGAAACTCCAGCTCGATCTTTTTCGTCACGGCATTGGAGCGCGTGTCCACCACGGCCACGGCCCCCTGGTCGGCGCGCTGATTGGCCTTGGTGCGTGCCACCTGGGCGAAGAGCACGTTGCCCGTGCGGTAAAGGCGGCGCGGCTCCACCGAGCCGCCGGCGTTCTTGAACGAGCCAAGGTCGATGGTGGCCTTTACCTTGCGCGTGGGAAGATCGATTCGAACGACCTTCGCCTGCTGCTTCTCGGAAACGTAGACCGCCGTATCGCTGGCAAACTCGAAATCCGCCGGATCGGTGACCGGCAAGGAGATCGTCTCATCGAGTGCTGCCGTGCTGGCATTCACCACGAGGAGCCGGCCCCCTGAATAGAGGAGATAGAACTTCGACCCGCGCGTGCGCATGGCCAAGGGCATTTCCTCGGCCGGCGTGGCAATCTCCTTTTTGGAGAACGTGCTGCCGACGTGGAAGACGGCGAGCTTTCCGAGATCGTCGCCCGCGATGAAGGTCTCGTCGAAGCCTTCGAGCCGGAACTCCCCGGCGAGTGCATCTTCCGTCGAAACATCATTGGCGTCTTCGGACGCAGATCCGCAAGCGGCTGCCGCGAGCGCGAACGCCGCTACCCATGCATGGTAAATCGATTTCACGTTCTTCCTTCGACGCCGCTCCATGGGGCGTCCGGTTGCGGCGAACTATGCGACTCAGCGCATCACGTGCAACGTGAAACTTTGGTTCTCACCCGCATGGCGCGAGGCAGGCTGAGGAGCCCGCGCTACTGCAACAAGGCGAGATCGACGGCGTCGGCCATGGCCTGCATACCGGTCGCATTCGGGTGCAAATGATCCCCCGAATCGAAGCGCGATTGCATGACCGCGGGATCTTGCGGATCCCGAATGGCTGCATCGAAATCGATGATGCCGTCGAACGCGCCACTGGTGCGGATCCAGGCATTCGCCTCTTGCCGGACGAGTTCCCCCGTGTCGCTGTAATAGCGCGCGCCTTTGTAGGGCAGCATCGTGCCGCCGAGGATGCGGACGCCCGCGGCGTGGGCCTTGGCAATCAAGGTGAGGTATCCGTCAATCAAGGCGGGCGCCGTGATGGGAGAGCCATTGGGGCCGGCGTTGTTGCCAATGTCGTTGATGCCCTCCATGAGAATGATGTCGCGCACGCCGGGAACGGCCAGGGCATCGTGGTCGAACCGAGCGAGGGCGCGGATCCCTTGCCGGAGGTTGGGCGAATCCGTGAGGACGCGGTTGCCGCCAATTCCGGAGTTCACCACGGCCATCGGATGGTCCCCGGCGAGCCGGCGTGCGAGATCGTCCGGCCAGCGGCGGTTGGCGCCGGTGGGGGTGCTGGAGCCGTCGGTGATCGAGTCGCCAAAAGCTACGACCGTGCCGCGAGCCTGGAACGGAAGGACGTCCAGCCCCGAGAGGAAATACCAAGACGTGCGCGTGGTGCCATAGCTCGACGCGCCCTCTTCGGTGCTGTGATCGCCATCGCCGGACAGGTACGTGGTCTCGAAGGCGGAGGAGTGAAGCGTTGCCGAGCCCGTGGGATCCGGGAGGTACACGCTCACGAGCACATTCTGCTCGGTGTCGACCGCCATGGGGATGGGATCGCTGATCACTTCGGTGCCGGCGGCGAGGGTGACGCTTTCCCGTGCGCGAAATCGCACCGTGCGAAGGGAGCCCGCCACCGCCGTGGCGCCCTGCTCCTGCAAACCGATGCTCACCGCGCCCACGGATAGCGGAATGGTGCCGCGCAAATTCGAAAGATGGATGCGCAGTCCCGCACCCCCGGTGCTGGTGTGGGCGACCATGCGGATCGTCTGATGGTTGAACGCCGGGCCGCCGGTGGTCATGCTCGGTGCCCACACGGCCACGCGATGGCCGGCAGCCGGCTCGGCGGATGCCGAAACGACACCGGTATCCAGCGTGCAGACAATGGCCAATAGTGCAAGGAGCGACGTTCGTTTCATCGAGATCGTCTTACTCGCCTTTCGCCCCGCGTTCGAGCCAAAACGTTACGCGGATATCCCGTAGCGCCTACCGTGCCTTCGCCCGGCGACCTCGAGAATCCGCGCGAGGTGCGGCCGCGCACTCTTGGTTTGGTCCTCGCGAATCCAGAGTGGCAGCAATTGATGAATCACGAAGTTCTCGGTCGCCAAGAGGCCGAGAAGCGGCCGCCCCATCTCGTCGTCGTAGGTCGGCGTCCCGATGCTGTCGAGCAACCGGCGCAACGCGGTGTCGGAGAGCGACAGCGTCGAGACGTCGGCCATGCGCGGGACGATGTGTTTGCCAATCATGCGAAACGTGGATTCGGAAATGTCGGCCCGATTGAATTGCTGCAAAATGATGCGATTCATCGTCCAATCGGACTTGGCGAGGAAGGCCCCGATGCGGTGTGCGCACGTGCGGTGCAGTTCGTCGTTGGCGTTCTCGCAGCGCTCCATCCACTCGAGCCACCAAGGGAACGGGCGATGCGAAAACGGCCGCACCGACGTGCGGTCGATCCCGCCGCCCAATGCGGAGAGCACGCCCTCGGACATGCGGCAATTTTCGGTGAGGAGGATGGCGAAGCCCGCCTCGGGCGGGCGAGAGCGCCACGGCTGGCTTCTTCCGAGGGCAAGGCGTTGGCTGTCGGTCAATCGATGCGACGAGGCCACGAGCTCCGTGAGGGTGCGTTTGACGCGTTCCTCGTCGTCGTCGATGTAGACTTCGAGAAGCATCCGCCCGAAAGATGTCGTCCGCGCTTCGGCACTTTGCCGGAGCGCATCACGCCACTGCGGATTCTTGCTCGTGAGCGACTTGCACACGTGCAATGCCCAATGCCCTGCGCTCTCGTCCGCCGTCCCCGAGACGATGGCATCCGCGAATGTCGTATCGACCTCGAATTCCGCGGGCAAGGCCTGATAGGCGTAATAGGTCAGGTTCGTGTGCAACGCCCATGCGGCATCGTACGATCCGCGCTTGATGAGCTGCATGAGGTGCTTGCGTGCAAACGCGCCGTCCCACGCTTTCAATCCTTCGTAGAGCGCTTCGCGCACGTACCCTTCGGCGTCGATGAATTCGAGGACGAGCTTTTCGGCTTCGCGCGAAGGAAGAACCTGAATGAGCTCCCCGACGCGCGAAATGCCATCGAGCCGGCGCCGGCCCCGGCTGGCATTGGGGAGGTAATTTTCGCGAACCCAATAGATGAGCGCATGCACGAAGGGGTAATTGGCATGATCGCGAACGGTGCCGACCAACGAGGTGATGAATCCATAATCGTCGTCGAATCCATTCAGCAAGCCGACGATGGCACTCTCGTCGGAGGTCATTTTGAACGATAGGCCCGCGGCCACACCACCCAACGGGCCGCCTCGTCGCGCGAGGCCCTCCAACTCTCGCTGATGCTCCGGCCCGACATGGAGGCTTGCCAACGCGTCCGCCACGTCGAGCATGTGCTCCAGGTCATTGTCCGCAGCCCATGCCTTCGCGCAGAGGGACACTTCTTTGAGGACGGACGCAATCATGCCATTCCGGCCGTCGCGAAGGAATTGGGTGGCCCGCAACGCCAAAACGATGTCCACCGACACGATGCGTGCGAAGAGCACCGCCGCCGCATCGCGGGGGAGGGAACTCAAGGCAAAGAGGGTGGCATGGTCCCATCGCCGGTCGCGCAGGATTTCTTCGATGATTTCGCTCGATTGCCGGTAGCGATTGGCAATTTCGACGGCCGCTAGGAATTCGGTTACCGATTGATGAAAGAAGGTGACGCGTAGTCCCGGTCGAACGAGGAGGATGCCCTCGGCCATGAGAAAATCGATGGCATCGTCCCCACGGAGGTTCGCACGCCCGTGCGCACAGCGCTCGCGAATATCCTCGACCGGGATGTATTCGCGCCCCGAGCTAATGGCCTCGAAGGCAATACCGGATAGCAGGGGCACGAAGTCGAGCCGCGCCGGATGCGTCGCCGCCCACCGCGTATTGACGTGTTGAAACAGGGCCGCATAGACGTCCTTTGCCGTCACGACGCGGTCGATGTCGATGATGCGATTGTACGCGAGCGAGAAAAACGACGGCTTGGTGAATAGGTTCACCATCTCGCCATGGTCGAAAATCGTCGGCAGCCGCCTCCCGCGAAAATGCGCCACGACGAACGACTCTTCGATGCCGTCCACCGTATACACGGGCAGATTGAGCCGCGCCATGGAGTGTCCATCGCGCACGCTCAAGACGAGACGGCAATCTTTCGTATTGGGCGCATTGACGAACGTGAGAATGTCGCGCTCCCAGTCTTCTTGGGATTCACGGGGGATCTCGTTGACGGCGTCGAGCAGGACGGTGCATGGCCGGGTTTTCAGGAGATCGTCCAAGAGCAATCCGGTGGGGAGCTGCTCTTGCAAGAGTGCGCGCAGGTCGCCTGCGTAAGACGCAAGGTCGATGTAGAGCGCGATGGGCTTTTGCTCGATGTCGGCCGATTCGTCCAGGCAAGCCGCATTCAATGCCGTGCCCATATCTGCGGCGTACGATTTCAGCGCAAAGGATTTCCCGCTGCCGGGATCTCCGGTGAGCACGAAGCTTTTCGCATGCGTTCGCAGGAGTTCGGGCAGGGTCCCGAGGGTCTTCGTCGCATTGGAAAACGACTTTGCCGTGCGCGAGGTTCGGGGGCGGACTTTGAGCGGGAGCTCGAGGGCGTTCTGCGGACGCAGCTCCTTCATGCGTGCCGCAAGTCGCAGGAGCTTGAGTCGTTGCTCGTCGCTCGAAGACGCTGCGGGGGGTGTCTGAACGGACGGAACTTGCCGAAGTCCTTTCAGGAGCGAGAGGAGCTCTGCATGCCTTCCATCCGGGTTCTCGTAGCTAATAATATCGATGTTGTAATTTTGCTTCCAATAACGACGTTTAGCCTCATCGAAGCCGCACATGATTGCGTAGTGCTCGCCCGCATGCCCGGACAGCGTCGCGGCAAGCGTGTCCTTGAGAAGGAGGAAGTCGGGGTCGCGCAAGCCAAATCCGATCAACACCATCGGCCGCGTCGCAAGAATGCTTTTGATGCCCGTGAAGACGTGAGAGAGCTCCCCGAGCATTTTTCGATAGTGTTCGCGCGATAGGACGATGCTCTCAGCATCCATGACGTCGCCGTGGTACTTGAAGATGAAATTGCGCGCCTGCGCGGTGATGATATCCGCAACCTCAAGAGGTTGACGGTTCGTCACGACTCGCGGGCGGTCGTTCGGTTTATACTCGACGAGGGCGCGCTCGATGAGTTGATCGTAGTTCGTGGTAATGAAGCACGTTGGCCCTAGCCTGACGAGCGTACGATGAATTTCAGCGGGTTGAACGCTTTCCACCTTGCACTGCTCGCGTATGAACTGCCCGAAATCACGTGGATTTAGCTGTGTAACCGCGTAACTGGCGGCAAGTAGTGGATCTCCGGTGATTTCGTCCGGCACCTTGCCGATTTCATCTAGGACGATCTCGGCGTTCTCTCCACATTCCTGAACGAACGTGGCAAGGTTTCTCAGGAATTTGCCCCATCCCGGCAGACCAGCCGCGCAGGAAGCGCCGGAGCCCACGAGGAGAACCGTGTCCGGCCTTTCCAACGTCTTTCGTAGCTTGTTGAGAAGCGCTTCGCGTGGACTCATTCGAGGCTTCCCGTGTTGTGAGCGCGAATTTCGTCCTCACCCCAGGTGGGACCGTGCAGGGTCATGAGCGTTCGGCCTTGGAGCCAGTGGGGAGGTTCGTTCAGGCGTCGGACGATGAATCGACCCGTTGGAGAGTTCATCAGTTTGTCCACGGCGCCTCCCACGTTGAAATTCGGTGGGGAGCCGAGCGTGTCCGCGGCTTTCCTCTTCTCCTGCGCAGCGTTCAGGCGTCCAATGGCCACCGTGTTGGCTTGGGAAACGACCTTGTAATCGACGTCGGTGAAGTTCTGCGTGCAGAACAAGCCGCACACGCCGTACTTTCGGCCTTCCTTGAAGATGCGTTTCAAAAGCTTCTTCGAAGGCGGTTCGCCGTGTGGCGGCATGTAGGGGCCAATTTCATCGAAGTAGAGGAGAACGCGTGGTGTCGCTCCACCACGTTGGCGCAGCATCCAACCATAGACGTCCGCGAGAACCATCGCGACGAAGCTCTCTTTGTTCTGCTGGTCCCCGAGACCGTTCAGCCAGAGGACATTGAGCGGTGTCTTCCCGGGCACGCTTGGTTTGAGCAGTGCGTCGAGATCCAGTGGCTTTCCCAGTTTGAAGAGCAGGTCTTTGGAGCCCATGGTGAGCAGCCGAAGTGCCTTTACGAGTCGGTCTCGTTGCTTGTCGTCGAGCAGCGGATTGTCGAGGTCTTCGTCCTCGGCAATGCCGGCAATGAGGTCGTCGATCGCGAGCGAATCCACCTTTTTCATGGCCAGGCGAATTCGCTCGGCCAGGTAGGCGCTGGCGTTGTCCCGCCACCCGGGTGGAAGCTTCACATGTGCGAGCAGGTTCTCGGTCACGGCTTCCGAATAAACCGTGCTCTCTTCGAGCGGCATATCCCGCGCCGGGAAGCGCAACGGGTTGAGCGAGATTCGCAATCCCGCGTCGCTCATCGGCGTCAGGAGGCGGAACTCGGCCTGCTCGACGTATCGATCCCGCCGCGTTCGCAAGGTTGGGTCGATGGTCGCGTCGTCGAGCGGCTTGGCGAGCGTCAAGATGTCGCCTTGCACGTCGAACGCGAGCACTGGAATCCCTGCGAGAACCGCTTCTTCGACAATCGACTTGGCCAGGTACGTCTTTCCGGAGCCCGATGCACCGAAGACGGCCACGTGGCGCACGAGCTCGTGCGGCTCGAGTCGCGCCGGATCCTTGTTGGGCACGGCCCCGATCCATAACGGCTTGAGATCCAGGGCTGGCTGTGCGGAAAGGTTGTCTTTCGGGTCTTCCGACGGCGGCGGTGGCGGTGGTCGCGTTGGCGGCTTCACCACGTCGACTTCGTCGGTCAGCGTCCGTCCCCACGTGCGCCAGCACGCCTCTCGCGCCGGGCAATCGCGGCACGTGTCCTGATCGCGCGCGGCGGGCGGCGGCTCGCCGTCGAGCCATGTGCGCATACTCCGTGTGAGCTTTTGCAGATTCTCGACATCCTCTTTCTCCGGCGCCGCGACCGAATCAACCTGGATGCGTTCATCCACCACATGCACGAGCGCGAGCCGAGCCGCCTTGTCTTTCGCCGCAAACGCGATTCCATAGAGTCGCATTTGCTCGAGCTTGGCCTGCTCGGTACCAGTGTACGTCTTGAGATCCCAGATCCATGTCTGACCCGCGGAGCGGCATAGCAAGTCGACTGCACCTTGAATGGTGGTGCCATCGAGCGGAATTTCGGCGGTCTTCTCTGCCTCCGCGAATGCAGCCCCGCCTGCCTTCACGACGTGTGGCGTGAGTCGCTGAGCGATCTCGCGCACGGCGTCTGAAAATCGCCCGAGGTCTTCACCGTCTACCCGGCTCGCCGCCCGTTTGGCGTGGGCGTACACCTCGCCCAATCCCAATCGAAACAGCGTGTATTCGACGGTGCGCGGCTCGGGCGCCGCTTGCTTGACAAGGGCGAGGAGTTCCTTGTTCTTGCCTGCTTCGGTTGCGATGGCAACGAGCGCCGCTTGCGCAGCTTGCCCGAAGGTATCGGCACCATGCGGTACCACGCGATGCCCTTGCTGCGCGAGCACGAGTTGGCGCGGGCACCGCGCTGCGGTCACGACGTCGGAGACCGAGAGGGTATTTTCGCTCATAGGGACAAAGCCTCTGGTCGAAGAAGGGCCACGGGAGATCGATTGCGGTCGGCCACCACCTCGACGAGCTCGCGCGTCGCAAGCACGTGGAGGGCTGCATGCACATTTTCAACGCTCATCCCAAGCGTCGAGGCAAGGTGCGCCGCCGGCTCGAAGGCACGCTTGGTCCGGAGGTGCTCGAGGATGGCAGCCAAGTGGCGTTCGTCGGATTCATCCTCGGGCAGTTCTTCGCGGAGCGTAATGGGGGCCTCATCCGGCTGGGTGGGGAAGGCGCTATCCACGATCCGGCTTTCGAGAGCAAGGTTCGGCTCGAGCTGCTCGACGGCAAGGTTGAGCGCCGTCTTTCTGTCGACCGGCACGTCCCCCGCAGCCGCCGCATTGAGCAGCGATTCGATCGCTGCGAGCGTGGCGACTTCTCCCTCCGCGAACCGGAGTACCGTTCCGCGAGGGGTCAACTTGGCCAAGGCTTTTTGCGCGGCCGGAGGAAGCGGAAAAGCCTCCTCCCGCAGCAGCATGGCCATGTCGGCCTGATTCGTCTCAAGCACATCGGCGAATCGCCTCATCGTCGACGCCGCCGAATTGCCGTGCTGGCTGTTGGAGCTCTCGAGGTACACTCGCTTGCGTTCGCCGTCGCGGGACAAAACGATGCGCACTCCGTCGATGGTCGAGCGCCGTGCACGATGGAGAGATACTTCCTCCACGAGGGCTTCCCTGATTTTTCGTCTCGACGTTAGCGCTTGCTTGAATACGTCGTGCGTTACCGCTTGTGCGATCTCGGCGCGTAGGTCGGGCGGCCTGGTGATTCCTTTCTCCTCGGCCAGAAGTGTGTCGAGCTTCCGTCGAACGATATCCTCGGGTTTCACGTCGACCGATGGGTTTCGCGGTACTCCACCCCTTGGCGGCGGCTCTCGGAGGAGCGCTTGGAAGTAGCGCACCACAGCGCGTGGCGTGCGAAGATTTCCGTCCGTCACGTGAGTGAGGACCTGCTCGCGTGACAGCGGAAAGAGCGGATCGCTCGGCCGCTCCGCGACACTGTCCCAGAAGTGCTTCATCCGCGTTTCGACGATGAGGAGCGCCTCCTCTTTCGTGAGGCCCTTCAGGATCACTCGGGGGGTGTCCTCGAGTCGATCCCGGACGTGTAGAGAGACCTGCTCCCGAAGGGTGGGCCAATACATCGTTTGGCAGAAGACGAGAAGCACCGTGCCGGGAACGTCGTTGTAGAGGCTCGAGATGACCTCGAGAAACGTCGAGACTGCGTCGGGACCGAGGCGGATCGTTCCCTCGATCTGATCGAACGCCAGTGCGACGGGGGTGCCGGCCAAGCTCGCTAGGGCGAGAAGTGTTTTGAGCCCGCGTGCGGCGTCCGCCTCATCGTCGAGGACGAGCGAAGTACCAAGTGCCTCGAGACGCTCGGAGGAGAGGCTCGCGCCTCCTAACCAGTCGACGATCGCCGTTCGTTCGGGCTCGTCTCCACGCGGGAATCGCGCGACTACGCGAAAAACTTCGCGATCGATGGTGGAGAGATCGGCGAGGTGAAGCGCAGCGTCGACGAATGGCCTTTCGACGGTCGGCCACACGAGTTTGAGCAGGTCGACACAAGACGATAGATATCTATCGGGATTTGCGCTCGTCACCTCTTCCAGGCGCGCACGAAGCTCGGGGGAGGCACCCTTGTGGGCTACAAGAATCCTGGCGATCTTCAGGAGCGCGCGCCAAATGAGGATCTCAATGGGGGTGTCGGTGCGTTCGTCGATATGGATGTTTCCGGCCAGCCGGATCGAGAGCTGCCGAATCACCTCTTGCAGGATGTGGTGGTACGCTCGAGTAAGTGACCGAATAGGTGGAATGACGGTGAGTGCAAAACGACCCGTTTGTGTGTTCCGGCGCCAACCCTCCTCGGATTGACGTCGCAGCCACGCAATGAGGTGAGTCTTGCCCTCTCCGGCGTCCCCGTTGATGGCCAAAATTGAGGTGCGTCCGGCCTCGCGTGCATCATGCACGAGCTCGAAGCAACGTTGCCTTACGGCTGCATGGATGGTCGGGACGTCTGGCGTCTCCCGAAAGGCGTTGGGCAACACGGCATCAGAGAACGGGCTTGGCGACGCGGCGAGGATTTCCTCGAACCGAGCCGCATTCTCGACCGGTGGCGCCCCGTTCGATTCCTTCTTCCAGATCGTCTTCATCGGGCCACCACGAACTGAAGGTGACCGCGCCCTCGCTCCCGAATGGACAATTCCGGCTCGGCGAGTCGCTTTGGATCGTCGGCGGTCTTCAAGTCGACGACGAAGTCCCGCTCCGCCTGGAGCAGGCGGTCGTCGAAGGTTCGTCGCGACCATCCGCGCACCAGAAACGCTTCGCGCACTTCGGGGATCGGGACCAAGCCATCGTGCCGTCCGCGTCGATCGAGGTCCGCGAGAACCCGTAGTAGATCCGAATCGAACCTCGAGGCGTCGGCTGCTTTCGGCGTTTCTCCGTTAGCTTCGTCGTCCTCGAAGGAGCTTTGCGCGAGCAGCGTTGGTCTGGGTGCCAATGCCTCCTCGAGCAGCATTTTCAGCGCCTTGATTTGTTTTTCGAGCTCGTTCCCTAGCTCCTCGACCTGCTTCGAGACAGTCGCCGCTGTTACCCGCGGTTTCTTCTCCTTAGGTTCCCCCTTCTTCGGTGCCTTCTTCTTACTCTTCGCCCCCACACTCGCCGTCGCTCGCCCCATAATCGAACAACGTTATCACCAAGCCATAGGCGCGCGGCGGCACGAAATTGAATGGACCTTTGCAAGTTGCTTTAAAATCGACGCCGGTTCAGGCAATGCAAATTGAGATCCTTAAACGACTCCAAATAGTCGTTGCCGGCCCGCAAATGTGAACCCACGTCGGCATTGCGCGCGATGTCCAATTGGCTCTCTGCCCGTTTTTTACGCAACTTCATAACGCACTTGGCCGACGCCGACGCAGGTTCACCTCAGCGAGGTCACTCCTGACCCATATGCTGCATCCGTTGCACCCAGTCATCGACCTGCCCCTCCAGCATGTCCAATGGCGTCGGCCCGCCGAGCAACACGAGATCATGGAACGCGCGTACATCGAAGCGATTGCCCAATGTGCGTTCGGCGCGGGTGCGCAGTTCGCGGAATTTCAATTGGCCGATTTTGTACGCCAAGGCTTGGCCTGGCTGAGCGATGTATCGGTCGACCTCGTTGGCAATCTCGTATTCCGCCTGAGGCGAATTCGCCAATGAGTAGTCGATGGCGCGTTGACGCGGCCATTGCTTCGCGTGCAATCCGGTGTCGACGACGAGCCGGATGGCGCGCCACATGTCGAACGCGAGTTGCCCGAACTTGTCGTAAGGGTCGTCGTACAACCCGAGTTCGTCGCCCAAGGTTTCGCAATAAAGGGCCCAGCCTTCGGTGTAGGCCGTTTGGCGACCATAGCGGCGCAAATCGGGAATGCCCTCTAGCTCGGCCGCGAGGCTCACCTGCAAATGGTGTCCGGGAACGGCCTCGTGCAGCGTGAGCGGCACCATTTGCCAGCGCGGGCGCGTTTCCGGCTTGTACGAATTGACCAGAAAAATACCGGCACGCGAACCGTCGGCGGCGCCATGGACATAGAAGCCGGTCGTGGCGTTCGGAGCCATCGCTTCGGGGGTGGGCTCGACGCCATACGGCTGCCGCTGGAGCGTACGAAATAGCTTCACCAACAAAGGATCGATGCGCTTGGCCAGATTGCGGTATTGCTCCACGAGCTCGGTGCCCGTTTTGAAATAGAATCGCGGGTCATGGCGTAGAAATTCGAAGAACGCCGGCAAGGAGCCGGCGAACCCCACCTTTGCCTTGACCGCCTCCATCTCCGCCCGAAGCCGCTCGACCTCCGCCAGGCCCACTTCGTGAATCTCGTTCGGCGTCAATCGGGTCGTCGTGAATTTGCGCGCCAGGAACGCGTACGTTTCCTCGCCGCGCGCATATTGCCATAAGCCCACCGTTTCGGGCGAGGCGGGCACGTATTCGCCGGTCACGAACTCCAAAAATTGGCGCAGTGCTGGAAGTACCCCCTTCGAAATCGCCCGCTCCGCCGCGGCAGCCAGTCGCCCTCGATCCCCCTCCGGCACCCCCGCCGGAAATCGCGTGAACGGCGAATAGAACGCACTTCGCGTCGCATCGTCCACCAACAGTTTCTCGATCTGCGCCGGAATACGCATCACGACGGCGCGAGGGTGAACGACTCCCTCGCGCACGCCTTCCCGCATCCGCGCGACCACCTGCTTTACATACTCAGGAAATCGCTCGAGCCGCAGAATCCAATCTTCGTAGTCGCGGCTCATCTCGAAACGCAGCTCGGACGCCAATTGCGACGCCGTCGCCACGGCGGGGAACTGCCGAATGTACTCCGGCAGCCACCCCAAATGGCTCGTCGACAATAAGTGCAGTTTGCAAGTATATTCGTCGCGCCATGTTTCGTAGTCCCGCCGCATCAAATCGTGATTCAACCGATCCCCGGCCCCGAGCCGCGCCCGATCGATCCGTTGCAAGCGCTCCAGCACATCGACGTTGTGCCGATGATCCCCCTCGAGCCCTTCGGCGCTCCGATCGTCCCAGCGATCGTTCCATCGCCGGTCGCCCATCATCAGCGACGTGAATACGGGGCTTCGTTCGAGCTGGTACTGCCATTCGCGCAGCATCAGAGCCTGCAATTCGTCCGCATCCGGCATGGGGATCCTCCTTGGGATCCCCAGTCATAGGTCCGAACCGGCCCCGCATCACGTCCGATTGATCGAGACACCTCCATCCACCAACAAGGCCGTGCCCGTCACGAAGGACGACGCGTCGGACGCCAAGTACAGCGCAGATTGCGCGATCTCGTCCGGCGTGGCGGTGCGCTTCAGCGCGTGCATCCCGATGACGAAGTTCCACGCCTCGTCGGTGGGGTTCATGGCGCGCGCCGCCGGGGTGTCGGTGCCACCTGGCAACAGAGCATTTACGCGCACTCGTTTCGGTCCGAACTCGGCCGCGAGGGCTTGCGTGAGGCCGATCATGCCCGCCTTGCTCGCCGCATACGCCGCCGCGCCGGGGATGCCCACGGTATACCCGACGAAGGTCGACGTGAAGATCAGCGAGCCCCCACCGCGTTCGAGCATGGCCGGCAGTTGGTACTTCGCGCCGAGGAACGCGCTGGTCAAATTCGTCTCGATGGTTTGCCGCCAGCCCGCCACCGAGACATCCGGGGTCGGGCCCATTTCGCCGGTGCTGCCGGCGTTGTTCAAGGCTACATCGAGCCCGCCGAAACGGCTCACCGCGAGATCGACCAGGGCGCGTGCGTACGCGTCGTCGGCCACGTCGCCCGCGAGGGCTGCAGCCTGGCCACCGGCCGCTTCGATGTCCGCGACCAATGCATCGAGCTCCGCGATACGCCGGGCGGCGACCACCACCTTGGCGCCTTCGCGGGCGAACAACTTCGATGTCGCATATCCGATTCCAGAGCTTGCGCCGGTAACGATCGCTACCTTGTTGGCAAGAGCTTTCATGATGATCCCTTTTTCCGAGGGAGGCGGAAGCGCCTCGTTTCGAAGGGGCAATCTGGGGCATCGCGCCATAGCCGGCGCTCCGTTCCTTGCTCTGCAATCGTGCTCCTCCACCGCACGAGCTATGAAACGATTCAGCTTGAGCCGCGCGTCCATGTCGTTCGGACTGCACCCGTCATCACTCTCGTTCTATGCTCGAAGGGTGACGACAACCGACGCCGGGTGGACCATCGAGGAGTTGCTGCAAACGTGCATCGCGGAGGCTCTCCGCGGGGAAAATGACGGGGAACCGTATTGGCAGTCCGTACGGGCGCTGCAAGCGCGCGACCCCGACGAGGTGTGGTCTCGCTTGGAGCCCGTGAGCCGCCACGAGCATGCGCGCGTGCGCGCCGTCGTTCCCGACGTGTTGCGATTTTTGGGACAGGGAAGCCGGCCTCGCTTGCACGACACCGTTGCTCTTTTCGAGAGCATGCTCCGAGCTGCACCCGCGCCCGAGCTCGTGGCGTCGATCGGCCTCGCGCTCGGGGAACTCGGCGCACCCGAGGGTGTTGCCCTGATGCGTCCGTTTGCGCAACACCCCAATGCCGATGTGCGCTTTGCCGTGGTGAGCGCCTGCCTCGGTCAGAAAGATCCGGCGGCCATCGAGACGCTCATCGCACTCTCCGCGGACGCCGAAGATCACGTTCGCGACTGGGCCACCTTTGGTCTGGGCACGCAAGTCGGCCCCACCGAAGACGGCGACGAAGACGCGGTCGACACGCAGGTGTTGCGCGATGCACTCGCCGCGCGCCTCGAAGATCCCCACACGAACACGCGCTCCGAGGCCATCGTGGGCCTCGCGGCACGCCGCGATCCGCGGGTCCTTCCCATTCTGCAGCGCGAAATCGATCGCGGGCCCGAGCTATCGTTGATCCTCGAGGCCGCGCGCTGGATGGCATCGCCCTCTCTTTACGACGGACTGCGCAAGCTCGAGGCGCACGAAGATCCCGAACGTCGCAAGTTCTGGCTCGACAACGGATTGGCCGAGGCCATCGCCGCCTGCACCCGAGAGCGATAACATAGCGTCATCGCTCGCGAACACGACGTGGGCGCCAACGCACCTAGGGGCATGAAAGATTCCTTCCCACCTGGCGAATGGCGAGGCGTGGTGACATACGTCGTTCGGTCGTAATCGCTGGATTGGCTTGGAATGCGGATTATCCGCCCATACCTCGGGAGCATGCGATGAGCACGAAAGTCGGAGTGGGGTGCATTGTCCTTGGTGGCGCCGTACTGCTCGGGACATGGGGGTGTGCGGCCGATATGGAGGCGGAGGGCGAGGGATCGACGTCGGAATCGCCCTTGGCCCTCGGCGAGGATCATGCGGCGGGTTCGCAAATTCGGCTGCATGAGGGGCGCGCTGAGTCGTTGGACGCGGACGAAGATCCGGCGATCTTGGCGACGGTGCCCGGCCACGACGTGGCCAGCCATCAAGGCAATGTGAATTGGGCCACCGTCGCGGCCAATGGCGCGAAGTTCGTCTACATCAAAGCGACCGAAGGAACGACCTATACGAATCCGTATTTCACGCAGCAATACAACGGTTCGTACAATGCGGGGTTGATCCGCGGTGCATACCATTTTGCGCTGCCGAGCAGCTCGACCGGTACCGCGCAGGCGAACTACTTCGTCGACCATGGCGGTGGGTGGTCGGCCGACGGCAAGACGCTGCCGCCCGCGGTGGACTTGGAATACAATCCGTATTCGGGCGGGAGCTGCTATGGCCTGAGCGCCAGTGCCATGGCGAAGTGGATTCGCGACTTCAGCAACCGTGTCAAGACGCGCACCGGCCGCAATCCCACGTTCTACACGAGCAGGGCTTGGTGGAACCTATGCACCGGGAGCAACACGGGCTTCAGCGCCAATCCGCTCTGGGTGGCCAACTGGTCGTCCACAGTCGGCACGCTTCCCGCCGGCTGGACCACGCACACCATTTGGCAATGGGACGACTCGGGCACGTTCCCCGGCGACCAAAACCGGTTCAATGGCACATTGGATCAACTAAAGGCCTTCGCCAAAAACGCGCCCTAGAAATTTCTTTCTCAACCCCTAAACCCTAAACCCTAAACCCTAACCCCTCGAATCTCAGCACAAAGCGCGTCGATGACCGCGTCGCACTCGTCCTCGCGGATGCATGGGTGCGGCGCGATGCGAAGGCCGGCGTTGGGCCGGGCGTCGACATCGATGCCGCGCACCCCGAGCTTCGTGGCAAGGGTGCTCGCGTTGCGAATGTCGAGGCAGACCATGCCGCCGCGGCGGCTCCTCGCGAGCGGGGTGGTGACGACCAAGTCCCGCTCGCGGGCGCGTTCGATGAGTCGATCCGTCAGTAGCAAACTGCGCGCCCGAATGGCATCGATGCCGGTGTCCACCACCCAGCGGATGCCCGCGCGCGACGTGTAGATCGGCTCCATGGCGGGCGCGCCCCGTTGGAACTTCTGGGCGTCCCTTGCAGGCTCGAACGCGTGCTGCACGTCGAAAGGCTGCCGGTGGCCGAGCCAACCTGGGTACATCGGCACGAGCTCGTCGCACAGGCTTGGTTCGATGTAGCCGAAGGCGAGGCCCATTCCGCCGCCGCCCATCCACTTGTGAAAACCACCGACGATGGCATGCGCCCCGAGCTCGTGCACCCGAACGGGGACGATGCCGAGCGCCTGGTACACATCGATCACCACCACGGCATTCACGCGCCGCGCTGCGCGGCAAATGGCCGCGGCGTCGAGCAGTGCACCCGTTCGTGGTGAGACGAGCGAGAACGAGACGATGCGCACGCGCTCGTCGAGGACGCCGAGCCAGGTCTCGATATCGATGTAGCCGTCCACCCCGGTCGGGATTTCGACGATTTCGAATCCAGCACGCGAACGGGCGTGCCAGAGATAGCGCGCGGAATGGAAATCGGCCGAACTGATGACGATGCGGCAGCGCGAGCCCACGGGCTCGATCGACGCCGCCAAGGTGGCTTGCGCGGTGGTGGCCGTATCGCACAGAAAGACGGAGCCTGCCGGGGCTCCGAGGAGGGTCTCCGTGTACGTGCGCAGTTCGTTCCAGCGGTCGACCCATTCGGGGAGGCACCGCGCCCGGTGCCGGAGAGTCCGGCCGTAGGCGTAGAAGTCGGCGAGCATCTCGCGCGGGCAAGGGCCCAGCGTCGACGCCGCGAGGTACGTTCGATCGAGCAGGATCGGAAAGCGCTCCCGCGCGCGCTCGAAGTCCATCATGGATAGCAAACACGGTATGCGCCATCGAGGAAGGCCCACGCGGCGTCGGCCAATTCGCGTGCGCCACGTGCGGCAAGCCGGGACTTGCGCCCTGCGGGGATCGAGCGGGCAAGAACGGTGGCCTCGTCGACGTGCTCCACCTCGAGGGCTTCGTGAAGGGTGAGCCACTCCAGGACGTCGGGCGGCAACGGATCGGAGGCCCGGCGGAATTGGTCGCCGACGAAAAGGTCGAACTGTTTGCCGTAGATCTCCATGATGAGGGCGGCGCCGAGCCCCTCGTAGGGACTGCGTTCGCAATAGAGTTCGTCTTGCACGCGTGCGAAGGCTTCCCCGGGGGCGAGGACCTCGTCGGGGATGGGCGACGGCAACCACGGCATCAGGCCAATGATGAATCGCTCGAAGAGGTCTTTGTGCAGGCGGGTGGGGTCGCCGTCGCCGAGCTCGTCGTTCAATTGCTTCACCAGGAGCGAGCGAATGCCATCCTCCTCCACGGCGGCGACGACGCGCGCGAGGCGCCGTGCGAAGTCGCGCGTGATCGATCGGCGCACGTTGAGCATGAGCAGGGCGAGCGTGCGGAGGTTGTGCGGATCACGCTGGATGCGCTGCAGAAGCGGGTGCGCGGTGATGGGCGCGTGCTCGCAATGTTGGATCACGACGGAGGGGCAGTCCGAATCGGGGCCCGGTGCGATGGACCGGTGCCGGACCTGGTCTCCGAGGGCGGTGGGCGCGAGGTAGACGTTCACGCGCGGTGCCTGGCCGGTGCGTAGCCCGGCCCATGCGATCAGGCCGCTGCCGGCGTCGAGCGCGCGCGGGGCGAGCGATTCGAGGGCGCTTTCGACGGGCGCCGAGGCGATGCCGAGCGCGGACATGGCCCGAACGAGGCGCACCCGCGCCTCGGCGTCGTCGCCCGCGAAGGCCCGAACCGGGATGTAGCTGGTGACGGTCCGCGGGGTGGCGTGGCCGCCGACGAAGGCGAGGCAACTCGCAGGCGCTCGCTCGGAAAGGATGCCATGGCCTCCGCTGAGCATTCCGCAGAACGATTCGACGAGCTCGGGCGCCGCATTCGGGACCGCGCCCGCGACGCGCACCATGTCGTGGAGGGTGCCCTGCCGATGAAATCCGTAAACTTTGACCCGCGCCTCGTGGCCGGCGGCGAGATCCAGCGAGACGAAGCGCAGCTCGTCGAGGTGGGGCCCGCGCGGCATCGCCCGCACGATCGTGGACCATGCCCCAGGAAATCCGAGGCGATGGAGCATCTCTTCGACCAACCGCGGTGCTTCGTGGGGGCCGTGCACCTGGGGGTTCAAATACGCCTTGAAGGAGGGCGATCCCTGGGCGTCGAAGCTTGCCGCGAACCAGACGGCGAAGGGCCCGCGTGCCCCATGTTTCGGTAGGAATAGGTCGGCCACGGCGTCGAAACGGGAGAGATCTGCACCGAACTCGCGGCGAAGCGTTTCGGCGGTCGCGCGCCCGCACGCTTGCACGTGGGCCATCGTCACCCGCGTCGTCGGATCCTGCGGGGGCAACGGCTCCGCGAGAACCCGAATCTCGGGTTCGGCGCCCCCGAGCAGCAGGGAAAACTCATAAGGACTATGGTCGTCGGAAACGAAGGAATCCCATCCCTTGGGGACCGCGTTCACCGGCAAAAGAGCATCGAATACCTGCAAAACGCACTTGGGCGCCTCGCTTCGATGGATCGCTCGCCACAATCGCTGAAGCTGATCCCGACCATACGCATGCAACGAGCGTTCGTTCGATGCACGTCCCGATTGCATAACACCCTCCTGAGGAAGCACTGCCCAGTAGTGCGGCGCAGGCGTGACGGTTATGAAAATGAAATGCAATTTTAAAATTAAAATGAGATATCCCGCTACGCGATGAAACCGGTAACGAGTGTCCAGGCGTTGTTCGCTTTGCTGGGGACGGTTCTCGTTCTCGATTCCGCGGCGTGTGAAGGGGACACCACCCCGATGGACGTGCGCAACGTATCAGGGAAGGTGACGTCCACCGATACGCCCATCGGTCTGGCCTTCGAGATCGACAACGGTGTGGGGGTACCCCTGAAGGTCCGGCGAGGGCAGACCTTTTATATCGATCAAATCGACATCCGTGCATCCCTCGAATCGACGGTCGACGAAGGAGTCTCCGGACTTGCCCAACGGGGCGACTTTTCGAGCCTCGATTGGCGGGGCGGCCATCGCCGCGAGCATGAACACGATCACCACGGCGATGATGACGAGCACCATCGCGATCACCATCACCATGATGACGAACACGAGCACGAACACGATGGCAACCGCGGGGTGGACGTCTCGTTCGCCGGCGAGAAGAACGAGGACGGCACCTTCACACGGCGCATGTTCTATCGGGATTTCCCGTGGATGAGGACTTCGAGCACCCTCACCGTGGAACCCATCGATGCCCAAGGCAACCGCACCGGGGAGCCGGTCGTCGCCCGCATCGACGTGGGGCGAGGCGGAGAGCACGATCGCGAGCACCACGACCACGACCACGACCACGGACGTGACCCGTCACGGAACTTCTTCTTTACGCAGCGCCTGCGCGCCATCCAGTGGACGCACGACTGTCCGACGAACATCGATTGCCGAAACGCTCGTCGATTTACCGAAGAAGGCTTGGTCGAGTTGCGGTATGCGAATCAGGCGAATCCCACCTTCAAGATGCAGCCGAACACGGCCGCCCTTCGCGTGCAGTGGTCGCTCAAGTCCGACGGGGGCTCGTATCGGATCCCCATCACGCAAGTCGACCGACCGAACTGGGACTACGGGTTCGGCATGGATATCCGCGCGCTCACGCCGCCGGGGGCGAATGGCACGTACGCGGCGGGGCAGAAAATAACGTTTCAGTTCACGTTGAAGGACGGTTCCGGGAAACCGCTGCACGCGCCGGGGATGATGCCCAGCTTTCAAGACTTCATGAACGGCAACGTCGAGTCGGGTATCCAGTATTGGCGCGGCTTTCAGGAGCCGAATGCCCTCTATTATCGGCGCAAGCACCGCGAAGGGCATCTCAATTTTGCCATCGTCGGTCCCATCCAGAACAACACGGCCACGTACGATGTGGTGAACATCGTCGAGCGGATGGATCCGGCGTCGGGCATGCTCACCACCGCCGTTCCAAGCCGCGGTGGGCTCTACGGCCAGGCCACGGCCGTTCCGACCTTCGCCGTGATCTATGGCCCACGCAGCGGTTGGACGAATCCTTCCACGGACACGTGGACCTTCGAGTTGCCCGCCGATGCCAAGGCGGGGACGTATTACGCGGTTCTCAAGGCGCGGCGAAAATATTTGGGCCAAGAGACGCCGCTGAGCAAAGTGGTGGAGTTCCAAGTGGGGAGTTCGCAACACACGGACTACCGCCCCACGACGGCCTACTGCGAAGACTGCCACAAGAACGGGGGAGCCCTGGGCCGTTCGCTCCACGGGTTGGACAACCGAGGGACCTGCACGGCGTGCCATGCCCCGCTCGCCACGGAGATGGATAACCAGCTCGGGGCGCGTGTGCACTTCATTCACTCACGCAGCGGCGATTACAACGCGAAAATCAAGAAATGCGGCGTCTGCCATCTATCCGGCGACCGGATCGATCGGCCTAGCAAGGGGGCCTGCCTGTCGTGCCATCGGAAATACCCGTCGGATCACGTGCGGGATTTCGGTCCCATCACGGATTCGTACACCGGTGGCGGGGCCGATGCGTTCGTTCGGTGCACCGACCGGTGCCATCGCAAACACGACGATTGAGGGGGAACATGGGAATTCGCAGGACGGTTGTCTGGATGGGCGTCTGGCTAGGGTGCGTGGCCTGCATGGCGAGCGGGTCGTCGGTGGTCCCGAACGGTGATCAAGGCCGCCAAGACCAAGACGCCGGCGGAGAATTCGCAGCATTCGACGCGGGCACCGAGGAGCTCGCGCCGGATGCGGCATGCGCCGCCGCAGAATCCGAGGGCAAATTGGCCCCGGTCAACTTGGTATTCGTCTTCGACCGATCCGGCAGCATGTCGGACTTCAATAAGTGGGAGCCGGTCGTGCGAAGCATGAAATCCTTTTTCGCCGACCCGCGCTCGAAAGGGGTGAGCGCCTCGCTCACGTATTTCCCCAAGACATCGGATTTGTATTGCGGAAGTACGGAATGCTGTTCCATCGATTCCTATACGGTACCGAGTGTGCCCCTGACGTCGCTGCCGAACGGTACGGTGTTCGCGGCCTCCCTCGACGAGGTGGTCCCCGGAGGAGGAACGCCGACGGTGCCTGCGATGCGTGCGGCGATTCGGCAAGCTCGGAGCATTGCCGAGGCCTCCGCGCATCGCGGTGAGACGACCGCGGTCGTTCTGGTCACCGACGGAATGCCGAACGACAATTGCGATCCGCAGCGCAGCTCGGTCGAGCTCACCGCCGGTGCCGCGCAGGATGCGAACGAGGAGGCGTCCTCCATCAAGACGTACGTCGTCGGGATCGAGAGCCCTTACCACGCGGGCGCCCTGGACGATCTGCATCACGTGGCCCGCCGCGGGGGAACGACGGCCGCCATCCTGGTCATGCCGTCGAACGCGGAGGGGACGGCAAAAGCCTTTGCCGATGCCCTCGATGCGATCCGCTCGCGAACCGTCTCGTGCCGATTGCCCATTCCGTCGCCTCCCGAGGGGAAGGTCTTCGATCGGCGAAAGCTCAATGTGACGGTGAGCGAAGGAAATCGGGAATACGGCCTGGGCTACGACGAGGCATGCCAGGGTGGCGCGGGATGGCGGTACGACGACGTGGCCGCACCGTCGTTCATCGAGCTTTGTTCCTCGTCGTGCAGCGAAGTCAAGGGCGGTAGAGGCACGAAGCTCTCCGTGCAATTCGGGTGCGATACCCGAATAGCCGTTCACTGAGCGACTTGTCGAAGGTCGGGCCTCGGCTAGACTCCAGCTCGGAGGTCTCGTTCGATGTCGGCACAGACGGCCCCTCTTCCTTGGTTGGCTTGGCTTGCGCTTCTCGGTTGCGGTCTTGCAGGGTGCCACTCCGCGCACGCGCAGGAGCCCGGGCAGGCGGCGCAGGCGGCGCGCTATTGGGCAAGCACGCGGAGCGTCACCGTCGAGCTGCGCAAGTCCAGCCAGACCATCTGCCCGCGGGCACCGGTGCAGGTGTCCGTGCTCGTCGACGGGCGCGAGGCAAAGAAGGAAGCGCGGACATCGCTCGACGTTGCCTTTCGCAGCCGGCAGGGCGCGTTCGACGAAAATGGATTTTTCACGCCCCACACCGGCCTGCGCCCGACCATTGCGGCACCGTACGAGATCACGGCGGAATTTGGCCCGCGGCCGGCGGAATTCTCCTTCGTGGCCTCGTACAAACCGGATTACGCGTGCATCCGCACCGCGGGCCACGGCGGTGCCCTGGGCACCCGCGGGAGCGACGGTGACGACGGCGCACGCGGGTCGGCGGGAAGCGATGGTGGCACCTATGGCGATGGCCGGCCGGGCGACGCCGGCGGTCGGGGGCGGTCGGGCGACAGCGGTGCCGACGGCGCGGCGGGGCCGCATATCGTTGCCTACACAACATTTGTGGCAACGCCGTTCTACGAGAAGCTTCTTGCCGTGAAGCTCGAGGGCGATGTCGAGGACTTCGTCCTTGCCCCGGCCGATCGCGTTCTCGTGCTCGATGCCTCGGGGGGAGCCGGCGGTGCCGGTGGCGCGGGCGGCCACGGAGGCTCGGGCGGCAAGGGAGGCAACGGCGGTCTGCGCAACGGCAACGGTGGCGATGGTGGAAACGGCGGTGCCGGTGGCGATGGTGGAAACGGCGGCCGCGGCGGTGCCGGCGGCCTGCTGGAGATCGTGTATGACGCACGTTTCCCCGAGCTCCTCTCGTTGCTCTCTGCCGATGTCTCGGGAGGGCGCGGAGGCGCGGCGGGCAACTCGGGCCCGGGTGGAAACCTCGGCTTCGGCGGCAGCGGGCGATTCACCAGTGGCCAATGGGGCATTCGCGGCGGCGAGGGCCGCACTGGCGACCCCGGAAAAGCCGGCGCACCCGGCGTGACCATGAAGCGCGCCGCCTCCGTGGAGCCATCCTTCGCGGGCATCGAAGGGCTCACCGTCTTTCGTGCCGGTACACAGACTGCGGGTCGCTAGAGGCCCAGGCCGGCTCGGGCATTCCGGTCCACTCAGCCAAGATCGAGCGATTTGATGACATGGTCCGAGAAGGCGCGGACCCGCGGGGTCTCATAGCGCGAGGGGGGTGATACGAGATAGACGTTGTAGCCGCTCGGAGGGTGGTCTTCGAGAAGGACTTCGAACTCGTGCTCTGCCAGCTCCTTCGCCACGATGAAGTCGTTGACGAGCGCGATGCCGATCCCAGACTTCACTGCGTCACGAATCGAGATGCAATTATTGACCACGAGAGGCCCACGGACTTTTACACAGATGCGTCCGTCGGGGCCATCGAACTCCCAGAATCCCGGCACCTGCTTGCCGTAGCGCAGGCATACGTGATTTTCGAGGTCACGCGGATGCTTCGGTTTCCCGTGGGCATGAAGGTACGATGGTGCCGCGCAGACCACGCGTTTTCCACCGCCGATACGCCGCACGGTGAGCGTGCTGTCGTGGAGCGGTCGTCGAAAGACACGGATGCCCAGGTCGAACCCCTCTTCCACGAGATCGAGCACGCGATCGTCGAGGACGACGTCCAATTCAATCTCTGGATATTTCACGACGAATTGCGCCAAGATCGGCGAAAGTCGAAGGAGACCGAACGCTACGGGCGCACTGATGCGCAAAGGTCCGCGCGGCACCGTGCGAAGGCCGCTTAGAAAACACTCGGCACCATCGACGTCGTCGAGAATCCGCTCGCAGCGTTCGAGATATAGACGGCCAGCCTCCGTCAGTGAAAGGTGGCGTGTATTTCGATGGATCAGTTGCGTACCCAGATGCTCTTCGAGCTGCGCGAGCTGCTTGCTCACCGACGTCGACGTGGTCTTGGCTGCGCGGGCGGCGCTAACGATACTTCCCACCGTGGCCACATGTCGAAAAATTCGCATACCGCGCAAAACATCCATGAATTCCGATTATCCCGATGCAGATTGGCAGCCAACGACCTCGTCGAGAGAACCATCTCCCTCCGATCCTGAGATTCGCCCTCTGCGCGCTCATTCATTAAAGCGGTGCCAGAAGTCTTTGTGAACCGTGCGCCGTGGCGCACGAGGACATCGTCTCACGCCCCCGTCCTTTCCCGTGTGGTCTCGTACGATGGGTAAGGATGGTATCGATACCATGGTCGGTGGTATCGTGGCCATCTAGAAAGCGCTTGGCGCAATCAGCCTCGTTGACGCTGCGCTGCAGCGTTTGAGGTACAGGCGGCCAGCTCCGTCAATGAAAGGTGGCGCGTATTACGATGGATTCGTGGCGTATCCAGATGATCGTCGAGTTGCTTGCGCCAACGAAACTTCGCGAAATGGCCGCATGTCGAACAGTTCATGTATTGTGCATAACATTCATGAATTTTGCTTATCCGGTGCAGATTGGCCGCCAAAGCTCTCGTCGGTGAGCACCATTGCTTCCCACGGGGTCGACGGAAACCCATAGAAGACAGAACGAGAGTCGCGCAAACTAGTGACCTTATCTTGTCGAATAGCGCATGCCATGTTCCGGGCATGTCATCTCGAAATCGGTGGCTTGCCATCACACTAGCATTCGGGGCCAGCGCCTCGTGTCTCTCCGCATGTGAGTCCGATTCACCGGGGGTAGCACCCGCCGCTCGTCCCCCTGGGACGGACGCAGGCTCGGATGCCGACTCCGAGTTGGACCGGCGGCAGTATGTCGACAAGGTGGCGCGAGCACTGCGGCAGGGGGCGGGCCTCGCGGCGAATGAGGACGTCGAGGCTCTCGCCCGACTCACTCCGGATGAAATCGTCAATCATTTCATGGACGACCCACGCTTCGTCGACACAGTGTTCGATTTCAATCAGTATTTTCTTGGATTGAAACAAAGCGATCTCAAATTGCCAGACGGCAATTGGAATCCCGAGGCCATCATTTCGCGGCGCGCCCTTCATTCCGCTTTCGAATTCAAAAAAGGTAAAAATTACCTTAGCTTGCTTTCTTTCGAACAGCCGCAGTATGCGTTTCGGCCGAAGCCTGCGCCGGCGGCATCGGGCACGCCGGAGATGTCTCAATCGGACCTTCTTCGATACCACTTGAACGTGGCGCTCGAGGACGCCGACGAACTTCTCGCACATCTCGAGGCCGGCAAGGACTGGAAGGCCTTTTGTCAGAAGCTCGATTCGAGCGAGCTATTTTATTTTAGTTACAAGCTTTTCAACGATGACGACAACGAAGAGTTTCCCATCGCGGCGGAATTGGGCCACGTCATGCCCCTGTTCTGGGCCTGCGGGTGGCCGGAGAGCTTCTCGACCGACGCGCGCGCGGAGGTACGCAAGCTTCGTCAGTATGCGATCGAGCTTCATGATTATGCCCAGGAGCTGCTCGCGAAAAGCCAGCCCTCGGGACGTCTGGACGATCTGACGGAAGTAAACCTCGAACGCTTTCACGCCGACCATCTGGCAAAAAATCTCGATCATATTGCATTTTGGGATCCGAATGAGAATTCCTCGACCAATCAAAACCGTCGGCGGGCCGCGTACGTACTCGATCGCTTCTTCTGCGACGACTTGAGGCCGATCGATGCCGCACTGCCCTCCACCCACGCCGGCGATCGCCACGCGTCGGATCCGGCTTGCAAATCGTGCCATTACAAGCTCGATCCCATGGCGGGCTTCTTCAAAGAACGCGGTCAACTCGGCCTGAACTTGCAAGGTGAAACGAATTTCATTTTCGATGACAGGGTGGTTCAAAATCGCGAGGTCTATCAGTCGCAATGGAAGGGCTCGGGCGAGCGCCCGTGGAACATCGGCTACATCCGCTCGTCCACCGATCCAGCGCTCAACAGCTACGGTGAGAGCTTGGAAGACTTGTTTCACATCATCGAAGAAGCTCCCGAGGTCAAGGCTTGTTTGACCCGCCGTACGTTCGAATACTTCAACGGCGAGCAGCAACTCGTCGACCCCGGTTACCTCGCCGGGGTGACGAACTCGTTCATCGACGAGTCGAAAGGAAACTCCTCCATCGCCTTTCGAAATTTGGTTCGCCGCGTACTCACGAGCCATACCTTTCGGACGTCGCACCCGCGCTCGGACGAGTGTTACGACGTGCCGGCTGATGACGGGGTGGATGTGGGGGCACGACCGCCGTGCTCCGTGGCCTTCATCCTTCAGAAGAATTGCGCAACATGCCATTCGGGTCCGGGCTCGCAAGGAGGGCTCGATCTTACGACTTGGCGCGCCGACGAACAGACGTTCCCTCACCGCGGCCCGGATGGGACGCCCAGGCCGGCTCGCGAGACGTTCACCCGCATGCTGGATCGTATCCGAACTTCTGACCCTGCTCGTCAAATGCCTGCCGGGCGATCGATGCCCGCGAAGGAACGGGAAGACCTTTACCTTTGGCTCACGGAACGACTTGCGGGAGGTGCGCCGTGACGCGCCTTCGTTTCATCGCACCGAGCGTTCTGCTGCTCCTGGCGTGCCAGTCGGGCTTGAATTCCACCCTCGCCACCACGGATGGGGGCCCGCCGGCGTCGCCACCGACTTCTCGCGATGCGGGTCCGGATCCCAGAATTGCGCAATATCGTGGATACGAGGCCATGAACGAGATGGTTCACTCGCGCCTGGTGGCCAAGCCTGCCGCCTTTGCGTTGTCCTCGTACCTCGAATCTCCTGGCGCGGACGCAGGCGCGGGCGTCGGGGCCGGCCTCTCGCGGCTTCTCGGAGCGTGGACGGGCAAAGGCACCGACAACTCATTCAAGAACGGTGATCCCAATGCGGTGAGCTTCTTGATATGGCGAATTGCCTTCCTGGGATTCGGAAAGGACGTGGCCTCGCTCTGTCCCGGCGGCTCGGGACTCCGGACCATCGCGGACTTCGAGATTCGAACCGAGCTCGCCCCCGTCGTGCAGTCGCTCTGCACCTGGCCCGCAGCCAGCGCGCGAGAGGAGATTGTGCTGCACGCCTTCTGGAAAGGGCTCACGGCCTACGATGCGCCGCACGGCGAGTACGAAGCGTGGCGAGACCACTTCTTGGGCCCGGCCTACGGCGGTGCCACCGCTGAAACGATGATCCCCTTGATGGTGGTGGCGGCGATGCTCAATCCGTACGTGTTGCTGCAACCCTGATCGAGAGGAGAAAACACGATGAAACGCCATTTCGAACGACATCCTTTCGAGACGAGCCGTACGGATACACTGCGACTCGGCCGCCGCGCGCTGGTCGGCGGCCTTGCAGGTACGCTCGGCGCACTTCTGCTGTCGCGCCGCGCACGCGGCGACGCCGCCACACCGAGCGAGCCCCATTTCTTCATGCAGGTGCTCGTCCAGGGTGGCTTGGACGCGGCCTATTCGTTCGACGCCCTCCCGCTCGAGATGACCGCGGCCGGCTTGCAACAGAACTACATCGGTGCGGAGCCCGCGCCCTGGGAAGGTGCGGATGGCACGCGGACCTTGGTGGCGGCGCCTACGCAGGCGCTTCGGCCGTTCCTGCAGGATCTCGCCATCGTCAACGGTGTTCTGACCAGCGTTGCGTTCGACGGCCACGGGCAGAATCGTAATCTGCTCCTTACAGGCAATCCATTTGGCGGAGTACCCGCCATGTCTCGATTGAATACCGAAACACCCATCGACTACGTGCAAGTGGGGGCGTTTGTCGCGGACGTTCGAGACGCTCGCTTCGTCCCGCTGAACGCAGAGACGGCTGCGGCACTCCAGGCCACGTTGTCGTCATCCGGAAAAGATACTCCCGACTTCGATGCGCATCTCCAGGCACGCTGTTCGCAGGCCGCATCGTCCGGAGCGAATCGCTTTTCCAATGGAGCCAGGGTCCTCGGAGGTGCAGCGGCACAGAGCGTGTCCCTGGCAGAGCGCATTCGCGCACTTCAGTTGCCGGCGATCGGTGCGCTCGCGGAACCCGATTTCGATGTGGCGTTGGATCGAAATCTCGCCATGATCGGAGAATTCTTTCGGCACGGGATTACCAAGTCGTGCCTACTCGACATAACCGGCGACATGCGCTTCGATACCCACTCGGCCGATGAAGCCAAAAATCAAGCCCCGATGTACGAGGCCGCCGCCAAACGTTTCGCCCGCGTTCTCGCCTATTTGAAGAAGACGCCGTTCGACGAACGCCGAACATTGCTCGACGTGACCACCGTCATGTTTGCCTCCGAGTTCGGACGTACGATGCGGCGTGTCGGGTATCCCGTCGACGATACGGGAACGGATCACAATACACTGGCCAGCACGATCCTTCTCGCTGGAAGGGGCATCGCTGCGGGCAGGGTGTTCGGCGGCACGGACTTTCGGACGCCGACCGAGGAGCTTTCGAGTGCCCACCTATCTCTTGACCCCTCCCGCATCAAACGAATGGGCCTGCCGATCGACTTCGCCACGGGCCGCTCCACCGATGCCAAACCGGCGCAATACGAGTCGGGTACCTACCTGGGACTCGCTTCCGTCGTCAACGCGCTCTACTCACTTTTTGGAGTCGACCGCCAGTTCTTCTGGGAGGCCGCACGCAACGAAGCCGCGCCGACGTTCAACGCACTCTTGAAGCGCTAATTTGATGCGTAGATATTCGGTAGAAAAGGGGCGGAGACCTCTTGCTTTCGTGGGACTGGGATTGCTGGCATGGGCGAGTGGGTGTGGTGGCGATACGGCCAAGTCGATTGGCTCCTCTCTTTGGTTTCTAGGACCGATTGTCGCGTGCGCAGTTTTTGGCTTGACGATCATGTTCGAGCGTCTCGTGGCTCGAAAGAAACGAGAGCCATGGATCCGACTCCTCTCTCGAGACGCATACGACGCCGTGCGAACGGGCAGCGTTGGAGTCCTCGCGGGCCTGGCGAGTGACGGCCAAGGACGGATTCGTCCACTCACGGCTCCATTTACCGGACGGCTGTGCATCGCCTTTCACATCGAAGTCATCAGCCGCGACCGATCAGGGGAAGAAGTCACGTGGGAGCGGATTTTCGAGGACGCCCGCGGGCACGCTCTGGTGACGGACGGCGGCACGAAATATCTCGGGCGTATCGAATTCGGTGGTGCCCGCGTTCTCTTTCCACCGGAGCTGAGCACGAACTACATTTCCGGCGCCACCGTGTACAGGAGCTCCAGCAGTGCCTTCGGCGGAGCGTCGCCACAGCTGCCGCTGCATCTCGCCGCGTTCGTGGCCCATGTCGAGTTGCCCGCTGCAACGAGGGATTCTCTCTTTTCGAGCGGACGCAATCTTACGTTCAACGAGCGAATCGTCGTGCCCGGCCAGCCCATTGTGGCGGGAGGACCCTGTACGGCCGATCCTGACGGAGGGGGGATCCTCGTCCATCGTTCGGAACGAGGCGATGTGTTCTTCGCGAACGGCACGATGGCCTCTGTACGGGCGGCCGCTCGAAAGACGTCGATTGGCTGGTTTCCCTTTGCTCTTGCCGCAATTCCAATGTTCGTCGGGCTCCTGGCCTTGACCGTCAGTGACTCGAACTACATCCTATTTGACTCCCCAGACACCGAAGTCACGGTAAAGGTCGATGGCTTCGAGATTTCCGCTTTGCACAGTCGAATGCACAAGGCCGGGCCGAACGTCGTGGGCACCTTCGGAAGAGTGGTGCTCGTCGCGAAGGTAGGCCCCGGCAAACACGCGCTCGAGATCTTCGATGCGGCGGGAAAAGTCCTCGAGTCCGCGGAGGTCAACGTGCCAACGTCGGGCTATCGCGCCATCTACTCCGTCGGTGGGGCGCGGCGATATTCTTTGGTATCGGTTGCCTACGGTCAATCGCTCGATGCTCCGGAGCAGGTTGAGCTCATACCGGGGCCCGTACCGCATCTCTCGCTCTTTCCAAGTGCACCAAAGACCTACGAGAATGACTTCACGGTCAACCGGGAGTTCCCAAAGAAGATCCGCAGTGAAGAAGGGGTCGTACTGCGCGGTTTGTGCACGGTGTCGGAAGAGTCCGATGTCGACTGCGCGTTCGAGACGCCAGCGACTCGTTGACGTACGGACAGGGGGGATGGGGGATGAGTTAGCGCGCCAACGTCGACGGGGCGTAGCCGAACTCCGTGCGAAAGGCGCTCGTGAAGTGACTATGCGAGGAGAATCCCGTGGCGAGCGCAATGTCCGTGAGGCGGCCCGCGCCGCGCCGCAGCTCGAACAGGGCGACGCGCAGGCGCACGCGCGTGAGGTAACCGTGGATCGTTTCGCCGGTGACCGTGCGAAAGACGCGGCTCGCGTGGAACGGTGATGTCTTGCACAGCGTGGCGAGGCGCTCGAGGGTGAGACGTTCGCCGTAGCGCGTGGCGATGACGTGCTGCAACTCGTCGGCAAGCCTGCGCCACGAGGGCGGGACGTCTCGCGCGGTACGCGGAGCCGGCTCGCTCGAGGTGACGAGGACGCGCTGGAGGATGGCCAGGGCGGCCTCTTCGACGGCCACGGGATCGGTCGCGCGCAGAAGTCGGACGTGCAACGTGGCCACCTCGGACGAGATCGGGTGCGAGGACATGGTGTTGCGCGGGAGGGCCTCCGCGAGCTCGCCCCGAACGAAAATCAAGGTGCTCGTGGCGGGGTTGCTCGTGGGCGATGCGCGCGTGTAATCCGCATGGGCGGCAGAAAAGGCGGCCGTCGCAGGGTGGATCACGTGCTGCTTTCGCCCCACGGCGCGTAAGTGCATGCCGTCGCGCGGCAGATCGAGCTCGGCGTAAACGGGCACCTCCTTGAACCAGCGCTTTTCCACGCCCCAGCAGTGCCACTCGCCAACCAGAAGATCGCCCCCCTCGAAGAGCGGACGGATGCGGGAGTGCGGTGACCAGATCATCGGACCCAAAGCATACCCGCGTGGGATTTCATTGCCACATCGAGGCTTTGGCGTCACGATCGCGCCGTGGATGTCCTGCATGCGCCTGCGATTCCGCGCGAGGTCGTCGCCCGTTTCGAGGCGATTGTCGGCGCCCGCCACTGCATTTCCGACCCCGAGCAGCTGCGCACCTACGAGTGCGATGGCCTGACCAGCTTTCGTGCGCGGCCCGGTCTGGTGGTGCTCCCGGGCACCACCGCCGAGGTGGTCGAGATCGTCAAACTCGCCCGCGCCGAAGGGCTGCCCATCGTTCCGCGGGGCTCGGGAACCGGGCTCTCCGGCGGCGCCCTGCCGGTGCCCAACGGCATTCTGCTGGGGCTCTCGCGCATGAAGCGCATCCTGGAAATCGACTTCGACAACCAATGGATGCGGGTCGAGCCAGGGGTCATCAACCTGGATATCTCCAAGCGCCTCGCGCCGCAGGGCTACTATTACGCGCCCGATCCGTCGTCGCAGCAGGTGTGCACCATCGGCGGCAATGTCGCGGAGAATTCCGGCGGCGCCCACTGTTTGAAATACGGTTTCACCACGAACCACGTGCTCGGCGCCAAGGTGATTCTCGCCGATGGCAGCCTCGTCGAACTCGGAGGTCCCGTGCTCGACGCTCCCGGCTACGACTTGCGCGGCGCGCTGGTGGGCAGCGAAGGGACGCTCTGCGTGGTGGTCGAGGTGGTGCTCCGCATCCTGCGCAAGCCCGAGGCCACGCGCACCTTTTTGGCGACCTTTCCCACCACCGGCGAAGCGGGGAATGCCGTATCGCTCATCATTGCCGCAGGCATCGTCCCTGCGGCCATCGAGATGATGGACCGCTTGGCCATCGTGGCCATCAAGGCTGCCACCGGCGTCGACTGGCCCGACGTAGGCGCGGCGTTGTTGATGGACGTCGACGGCCCCACCGCCGAGGTCGAGCACACCGCGGCCGAGGCCACGCGCCTTGCACGCGAGGCGGGCGCGCTCGAGATCCGTGTGCCGCGCGATGCCGCCGAGCGCGATGGGATGTGGCGCGGCCGCAAGAGCGCCTTTGCCGCGATGGGGCGCATCAGCCCGAACTACGTGGTGCAGGACGGGGTGATTCCGCGCTCGGAAATCGCGCCGGTGCTGCGCGAGATCGAGCGGCTCTCGGCGTCGTCGGGGCTGCGCATCGCCAACGTCTTCCACGCGGGCGATGGGAATTTGCACCCGCTGGTGCTCTACGACGCGGCGGTGCCCGGGCAGGAGAAGCTCGCCGAGGAGACGGCGGGCGAGATCCTCAAGATATGCGTGCGCACGGGGGGATCCATCACCGGCGAGCATGGCGTCGGCGCGGACAAGGCGCCGTACATGGTCGAGATGTTCTCCGAGGACGATCTGGAAACGATGAACATGGTGCGCTGCGCCTTCGATCCCGAGGTGCGCATGAACCCCGGCAAAGTCTTTCCCACGCCGCGTCTCTGCGGGGACAAGCCGGGCAAGTACGTCCCGCATGAAACGGAGATCTCGGGACTCGCGGGGCGCGGCTGATGGCCACCGTTCTGGAGGCCCGTGTGGAGCGCACGCCGGCAAATGCCGACGAGTGCGCGCAGGCGATGTCCGAGTGCGCGCGCGAGCGATGGCGCGTCGGCTTCGTGGGCGGCGCAACGGAGCTTTCGCTGGGGAACCCGCCGTCGGGGCTCGATGCGGTGATTCGCACGCGCGGCATGGCGCGCGTGCTCGAGTATGCGCCGTCCGACATGGTCATCACCGTCGAGGCGGGGGTCACGCTCGCGGAGGTGCACGCGGTGGTGGGCGCCGAGCGGCAGATGCTGGCGCTCGATGCACCGCACCCCGATCGGGCGACGCTCGGCGGCGTGATTGCGACGGGCGCCTTCGGGCCGCGGCGCGCGCGTTACGGGGCGGTGCGCGATCTCATCATCGGCGTTACCTTGGTGCGTGCCGACGGCGTCGTGGCACGGGGTGGTGGCAAGGTCGTCAAGAACGTCGCGGGCTTCGATCTGCCGAAGGTCGTCTGTGGTTCGCTGGGGACGTTGGGGCTCGTTGCTACAGCAACGTTTCGCCTGCACCCATTGCCCGATGCGGCGGCGACGGTGGTGTTTCCTGGTCTCTCGGCGGAAGCGGTGGTGTCGCAGGTGGAGCGACTGCGGCAGGCGCAGCTCGAGCCGACCAGCGTGGTGGCACTTGGGAAGCACCCCCTCCCAGCCTCCCCCGGAGGGGGAGGGGGCCTTGACTTGGGGGTGCGATTCGAGGGGTTCGAGCGGGCGATCGCTCATCAGGTGGAGCGGGCGTGCGGGCTGGGTGCAGAGCGGCTCTCGGACGAGGCTGCGGTGGCCTTTTGGGCGCGGCATGACCAGTCGCGCATGCAGGGGGCGTTGCGCATCAAAGTGGCCACGTTGCCGTCGCGGCTCGTCGCGCTGCTGAAGGCGCTGGAGCCGTTGATGGACGCGCTTCGGGGCGGGGCGTTCGTGGGCTATGCGAGCCTCGGACTCGGCTTCGTCTCGGGGGACGTCGCCGATGCGCCGGCCGTGATCGCCGCATTGCGCACGGCGCGTGAGGCGTTGGTCTCGGTGTCGGGGGCGGCGGGTTCGCTCGTCGTCGAGGAGGCGCCGGCGGACGTGCGTGCGGGCATCGATCCGTGGGGGCCGGCCGCAGCGGGATCGCTCGCGGTGATGGGCGAGCTCAAACAGCGCTTCGATCCCGAGCGGCGTCTCAACCCGGGTCGTTTCATCGGAGGCCTCTGACATGGCGGAGCGAAAGCTCATCGACGACTGCGTCCACTGCGGTTTCTGCCTCCCCACGTGCCCCACGTACCAATCGTGGGGCGAGGAGATGGACTCACCGCGCGGGCGCATCTACCTCATGAAATCGCTCACCGAGGGCAATGAGCTCTCACCCACGGTGGTGCGCCATTTCGATCAATGCCTCGGGTGCATGGCCTGCGTGACGGCGTGTCCTTCGGGCGTGAAGTACGATGCCCTCATCGAGCAGACGCGCGCCGAGGTGGAGCGCTCCCCGGCGCGCACGGCGTCGGAGCGATGGTTTCGCGGGATGATCTTCGCGCTCTTCCCGCACCCGAGTCGCCTCAAGGTGCTCGTCCTCTTTCAGCTCCTCTACGTCAAAACCGGTTTGCGCTGGCTGGTCCACAAGCTGGGCATCTTGCGTCTTCTGCCCGCGCGATGGCGCAACCTGGAGACCTTGATGCCTGCGGTCTCGCCGCATCAACTGCTCGCGCGCCTTCCTTCGTTCACGGCCGCGCAGGGGACGCGGCGCGCGAAGGTGGCGCTGCTGCCCGGCTGCGTGCAGCGCGTCTATTTCCCCGACGTCAACGAGGCCACGGTGCGCGTGCTCACCGCGGAAGGATGCGACGTCGTCATTCCTGACGATCTGCGCTGCTGCGGTGCCCTCTCGGTGCATGCCGGACGCGCCGACGAAGCGCGCGATTTTGCACGCGCCGCCATCGAGGTGTTGGAGCGCGCCGAGGTCGACACCGTGGTGGTGAACGCGGCCGGATGCGGCTCGTCGATGAAAGAGTGGGGCCGCTTGCTCGCGGGCGATCCCGCCTGGGCCGCGCGCGCCGAGGCCATGGCGCACAAGGTGAAGGACGTCACCGAGCTTCTTTCCCAATTGGGGGCCGTGGCACCGCGTCATCCTTTGCCCTTCAAGAAAATCGCCTACCACGATGCCTGCCATCTCGCGCACGCGCAGCGCATTCGCGAGCAACCGCGCGCGCTTTTGCGGGCGATTCCCGGTGTGGAGATCACCGAAATTGCCGATTCGGATCAATGCTGCGGCAGCGCCGGCATTTACAATTTGGTCGAGCCGGAGAGCGCGCGCGTCATTGGAGAGCGCAAGGTCGACAATGTTCTCGCTGCGGCCCCCGAGCTCCTGGTGAGCGCCAATCCGGGTTGCACCTTGCAGATACGCATGCTCCTTCGCGAGCGCGGGCAAGACGTGCAGACGGCGCACCCCATCGAGCTTCTCGACGCATCCATTCGCGGTACGACCTTGCGCGGGTGACGCGATGCCGTTGGATCGTGTACAACCCGACATGTGAAGGCTGTTTCGGGGGCGCGCGGCGAATCGGCGCTCAAACGGGATCTCGGGCCGTTTTTGGCGACGTTCATCGTGGTGAATGCCATCATCGGTACGGGAATTTTCAAGACCCCCGCCACGGTGGCGCGCCAGGCTGGTTCTTTGCCCGCCGCCTTGTTCGTATGGATCGCGGGCGGATTGATCTCGCTCGCGGGGGCGCTGTCGTTGGCCGAGCTTGCGGCATCGATGCCGCGCACGGGCGGGATCTACGAGATCCTACGCCGGGGATACGGGCCCGGGGTAGCGTTCCTGGTGGGGTGGACGAAGTTGGTTCTGCTGATCCCGAGCGCGGTCGGAAGCTTTGCGCGGCTCGCGGCGGAGGCCACGACGTCGCTTCTCGGGCTCGCGCCCGATCCCGAGCGGGAAGGGCGGGTGGCCGCGCTTTTTCTGGTGGCGAGCATCGTGGCCAATCTGTTCGGCGTTCGCCAGAGCGCCGTGCAGCAGGCGGTGATCACCTTTGCCAAGTACCTCGGCGTGCTGCTCATCGGGGTGCTCGGGTGTTTGCTCTCGGCGCGCGCGGGTGTCGATTCTCTTCCGCTCGCGCACCCGTTGCCTTACGCCACCGAGCCCACCGCGTTGGGCATTTTCGGTGCGATGGTTTCCGTGATGTGGGCCTACGAGGGCTGGGCCGATCTGTCCTCGCTTGGCGGCGAGGTGCGCGAGCCGGGGCGCACGTTGCCGCGGGCGTTGGTGGCGGGCACGTGCCTCATCGTGGCGGTCTACCTCTTTGCCGTTGCAGGGTACGCGAACATCCTCGGGCTCGAGGGACTGCGCCGTTCGGGCACCGGCGGTGAGATGGCCGCCACCAACCTTGCGACCCTGACGTTGGGGCCGGGTGGCCGGCGCGCCGTGGCGGCGCTCGTGCTCATCTCGTGTGTCGGTGGTTGCATGAGCACCTTGCTCACCGCGCCGCGCCTCCTGATTCCGCTGGCCACCGACGGGCTTTTTCCTCGGGTGCTGGGCACCGTTTCGAGCCGGGGCGTCCCGTGGGTCGCGGTGATCCTGGGCGGATTTTTGGGCCTGCTGTTCGTGTCGTTCCGCTCGTTCGAGCAGCTCACCGACGCGTTCGTGTTCGGGTTCTATCCCTTTTATGGTGCCGCGGTGGCCGCCCTCTTCGTGCTTCGCCGTCGCGAGCCCGATCTGCCGCGCCCCTTCCGCGTGCCATTCTACCCCATCACGCCCATCGTGTTCGTGTTGGGCGCGTTGGCGGTTCTTCTGGGAAGCCTGGGCGACGCCGACGAGAACGCGTTGTTTTCGTTGCTATTGGTGTCCGTGGGGATTCCCATCTATTTCGTTTGGAGCAAAGTGTCGGCGCGCAGGTTGAGCAGTTTGAATCCGAACCAACCCCAATAGACCCGGTGGTGGGCGATGAGGCCCTCCGCGATATCCATCATTTCGATGAGGTCGACCTGATCGCCCTGCGGGGTCTCGCGGGGGTACTCCCAGGTCAATTGTTGCCCATTCGAGAAGAAGGTCCCCGTTCGGTACCACGGGGCCTTGTTCGGAAACATGCGGATGCCCGCTTCGAAGAAGGGCCAAATCTCGTGTTTGCCCTGCAGGACGCCGCTCGCTCGGTCCGGAAATACCGCAAGGACCAACGGCGTCTCGAGGATAGCGTCCTCGGCATAAAGGGCGAGGGTGCCCTCGAGGTCCTTTGCCTTCACGGTGGCGTGCCACTGTTCGTAAATTCGGAGAATGTCGCCGGTGGTGGTCATCCGCGTGAACATGGCATGGCGTTCGCGCGGATCGGTTCGAGGGCCATCGAAGTATGACGGAAAAATCCGCGATGGCGGGGAGGGATGCTTTGTCGAATGGAACGGGGGTAGTTTGCGTAAGGACCCGAGAAGGAGTTCTTCCCATGCGATGGTACGTTCTTGCGTGTTTGGCTTTTTCTGCTGCGGGGTGTGACGTAGGCGCGCCCGAGGTCGAAGGTGAATCGAGCCGCGCTGCACTCGATGACGCGGCCCCGGTGGAGAATTGGGACTACGATCTGCGCGAGACCAGTCTCTCGCTGGACGTGTCCAATTTGACGGCGACCGCCATCATCGAGATTGGACCGAACCTTCGCGGAAGCGCGTCCTTCGAGATTGGCGATCTGGAGATTCGGAGCGTGCGCGGTCGCCGCGGCCCGCTGGCCTACGTGGCCGAGGGCAAGAAGTTGCATGTGAAGGTTCCGCGTTCGTCGCTCCCGGCGTCTTTCGAAGTGGCGTATGCCTTCAAGCCGCACACCCAATTCGATGGATGGGATCCCGGCACGGGGCTGACGTTCCTCTGGCCGTACTTCTGCGGAAACCTTTTCCCGTGCAAATCGTCGCCGGCGGACGGGGTCGAGTTCCGGATGAAGGTGACGGGGGCGCCCGAGGGCAAGAAGGTGATTTATCCCTCGCACATTCCGAACGATGCACCATCGTACATGCCGGCGGTGGCCGTCGGCGATTTCACCGAGGTGGATCTCGGGCGCACGCTGTTCGGGACGCAGGTGAAGGCGTGGCACCTGCCCGGTCAGGAAGCGGTGACGGCGCAGGGCACGGCGCACCTGCGTGGGGTCTTCGAGTTCTACGAAAAGACGTATGGGCGCTACACGTTCGGCAACGTGGTGGGAAGCGTATCGGCCAATTGGGGACCGGGCGCGTACGGCGGAATGGAGCACCATCCGTATTGGCACGTGGCCAGTGGGTCGTTCGACTCCGAAGAGGTGCACGCCCACGAGGCGGCCCACGGATGGTTCGGCAATGGCGTGCGCGTGGCGTGCTGGGAGGACTTCGTTCTCTCGGAGGGCTCCGCCACGTATTTGGCTGGGCATGCCTTGAAGAAGCAGGGCGTCGATATTTGGCCGAAGTACGATTGCCGATTGAAGGCACTGTGCGACGCAGACCAGGCGCATTCACCCAACGCGGTGGCGCTGCCGGACAATACGTGCAACCAAATCGACATTTTCACGCACCCGATTTGGTCCGGGATCCCCTACTACAAGGGCGCGCATTTCTACCGCAAGGTGGCCGAGTTGATCGGCGAGGAGCAGCTCGATCGCGCGTTGGCCGAGTTTTATGGCCGCTACCACAATCGCGATGCGCGCATGCAGGACTTGCTTCGCGTGATCGAGCGGTACGCGGGCGCGAAGGCAGGGGACGTCGAAGCGCTCGCCACCGGCTGGCTGCGTTCCTTGGAGTGCCCTGCGGATTGGGAGACGCTCTGCCCGAGCGGACCCTAACTCAGAAACGCGCGCATTTCGTCGTAGAGCAAGTCCGGTACTTCCTCGGGGATGTAATGCCCCGAGGGGACCACCCTGCCGCTGACGTTGTCGGCGACCTCGCGCCACAGTGCCAGCGCGTCGTAACAATGTTCGATGAGGCCATATTGGCCCCAGAGCACGCGAAGCGGGCACGCGAGCTTGCGCCCGGCATCGCGATCGGCCTTGTCGTGGTCCAGATCGATGGTGGCCGACGCCCGGTAATCTTCGCACATGGCATGGACGGCGCCGGGTTGGGCGATGGCCGCTTTGTAGGCTTGCAGCGCCTCGGGTGCGAAGATGGTGAGTCCGGCGGGGGGGCTGGTCATGACCTTTTCGACGTAGGCGTCGGGGGCCGCGCCGACGAGTGTCTCGGGAAAAGGTGGCGGCTGGATCAAAAGGAACCAATGAAAGTAGTACGAAGCGAATATGCGGTCCGTGCGCTCGTACATGGCCAACGTGGGGGCGATGTCGAGGAACATGGCCTTGTCGACATGGGCCCCGTGATCGGCGCAGAGGCGGTGCCCCACGCGTGCACCGCGGTCGTGGGCGCAGAGGAAGAAGCGATCGAAGCCGAGCGAGCGCATGACGGCGATTTGGTCGTCGGCCATGGCGCGTTTGCTGTAGTTCGAATGATCGGGCAGACCCTGAGGTTTGCTCGAGGCGCCGTAGCCGCGTAGATCGGTGGCGATGACCGTGTAGTGCTCCGCGAGGCGGTCCGCAATCGGGTGCCAGATGAGATGGGTCTGCGGGTGGCCGTGCAGGAGCAGCAGCGGAGGGCCGTTTCGGGAGCGGCTGATGCGGCCGGCGATCTGGGCGTCGCCCGTGTTGACGTGGAAGGAGTCGAATCGCTCGAACACGTGGCCTCCTTTGAGGATCTGACCGCGATGTTACAGGCGCCGGCCGCTCTCGAGTAGCATGGTTCTGCGATGAACTGGCTGGGCTACGCTCTTCTCTCCGCGGTATTTGCTGCGCTGACGGCTATTTTGGCCAAGATGGGCGTGCAGGGCGTGCCCTCGAATCTGGCCACGGCGATTCGCACGGCCGTGATTCTGGTGTTCGCGTGGGGCATCGCGCTGGCCACGGGTGAGGCGCGGGCGGTGGGAAGCATCAAGCTGCGGGCGCTGACCTTTCTCGTGTTGTCCGGGCTGGCCACGGGGCTTTCGTGGTTAGCCTATTTTCGAGCGTTGCAGCTCGGGCCCGCGTCGCGCGTGGCGCCGGTGGACAAATTGAGCTTGGCACTCACCATCGTACTTTCGGTGGTGGTGTTGAAGGAGCAGCTCACGTGGAAGCTCGGTCTGGGGGTGGGGCTGATCACCGCGGGGGTGCTCGTTACGATTCAGAAGTGAGTTTGGCGGGGTTCCCCCAAACGGCTGCAGCGATGCGCCAACCGTCCGTGGTTCGCAGGAGCAGCAGGTGATCGATGTAGCGCGTGCCGCGTGAGACGACTTCCAATTTGGCATGGCCGATGGTGCCGGAGCCCGCCGCGTGGAGGATGCGCCACTTCGCTTCATGGCCGTCTTCGTTTCGCGCTTTCCGGGCGGCGTATTTCGCCGCCCATTCGGAGACGCTCTCGCGTACGTAGGGGGTGCCGCTTTTGGCATGGACCGCGCTGTAGATGCAGTCCTCGAGATGCGTGCTCGCGAGAAGTGCCGGATCGTGCGCGCCGGCGGCTCGGATCTTGTCGTCGAGGATGTGCCGGATTTCGGCTTCGTCGGCCGGGGCAGGCGCGGCGTCGCCCTCTTCGAGGCGCTGGAAGACTTTGTCGGCGATGAGCCATCCATCGGGGCTTTCGACGACCAAGAGGTAATCGTGAAACCGATACGTGTCGAATCGCGAGTTCGCTTCGACGAGGGCCATGGGGCCTTCGCGGTCGATGATGCGAAGGGTGCGTTCGAGGGCGGGGCGGCAGGGACTCGCGGTATCGAGAACGCGCCACCACGGCAGCTGCGCGCGCGAATGCAGGGCACCGGCTTTGTCGAGCCACAGCATGTGCGCGGCGGGGTGAAACGCGGAGCGAAGGATTTGACTCGAGCATTGGTCGCTGGCCTTGAAATAGGCTTGAACGGCCTGTTCGGGTGCGGTGTGGGCAGAGGCATTGGACGGAGGCATGGGACCCTTTGCGATGGCGGGCGAGCAGCCTGCCAGGAGGAGCGTCAGGCAACGCAGATGATGCAGATAGCGCACATTGGGACGATGTCCGGGGAATGGCTGCGGAGCCAATCGATACTCTGCATAGTGTCTATAGAATTCGTCGATGGGGCACCGCGACGCTTGCGGGTGATGTCGAAGAGCGCGGGACGGCGTCCGCTTGCCGAGGCCTCGTCGGGTGACTACGTTCTGCGCGATGTTTTCCCGGGGCCATGCATGGCGCGACCGTTCGTTGGTTCGCGCGTTGCGATGGCTTGCCATGGTCGTGGTGCTCACGTTGGCGGCGACGCCGGCGCCCGCGGCATCGCTGCGCTCGGCCGATGGTATCGTGCTCGTGGCGAGTGCGGTTGCGGCGGAGGTTGCGCCGATTCGCTCCGCGCGGAGCGTCCGCGGTGTTCGTTGGCCGGCGCGGCCCCCGGTTTCGAGGCGGCCGATAGGCTTTCGGCGGCCGAACGATGGCTGGCCCGCGGTCGTTCGCGGACGGATCTATTTGCTCGACTGCGCCTTTCTTCGCTGAGCGAGCGCGCGTTCTTCCCCGAACCGTGCTGGCTGACTCATGGCGAAGAGGAGTCTCTCATGTCGAACTGCGCGAACGGCGCGCCCGTGCTTCGTACGGCGCGCCGCTGGTCACGTCGGATGCTGTCCATCGCATGGCGCATCGTGCGCATCGTTCTCATTGGATTTGCAGCGATGGGGCCCAATGCGCCGCCGCCGCCGCCTCGTCCACCGCCACCGATCGAGATTCGCGTGGACGAAGGCGAGTCGTTGGAGCGGGAACAAGGCTAGGTTTCCGTTAGTGCGTGCCGACGGTGCCGAACGTTGCGGGCGGGTTGGACGTCAACGACGGTGCAGGTATGCCCGCGGGAACCTTGACGATGACGTTTCCCGCGCCGCCCCCGTCGCCGCCGCATCCGGCTTGCGATGCGCACGCCCCGGGTTGCCCCGGTGCTCCGCCTGCTCCGCCCGGATAGGACTCCGCCCACGGTGGCGTCCCCTGGTATCCATCGCCGCCTGAACCTCCCCATCCGCCGAGTGCCGTTGTCCGGGCGTCTTGGCCGGTTGCTATCGTCTTGGCTTCGAGCAGGATGGCGCCACCCGCACCGCCACCCGCACCATCCCCCGCAGAGCCGAAGGCCAAGTTGCCATTCGCCCCAAACTCGCCGCTTTCGCCGCTCACATCGATGGTGCCGTTGAAGTGGAGGTCCCCGCACGAGGTGAGCTGAAGTGCCATACCGCCGCGTCCGCCTGCGGCGGATTGAGGAGGCGTCCCTCCTGGGCATCCGCGCGAACCGTACGTACCTAACAGCAGCGGCGTTCCGGTGGTGCCCGTGGCGTTGGTCCCTCCGCGCCCACCGGCAAAGGTGCACGCGCTGTCGCCCGGAATGGGGCCTGACTCGATGGTGCCATCCACCGTCAATGAGCCCGTCGCCACGATGGCGACCGGCGACTGAAACTGGCGGACCGTGAGTCGGCCCAAAATGGACACGTTTGCAAACTTGTAGACGCATATATCTGGCAGGCCCTCGCCTTGCGAAACGCGGGCAGGACAATCCGTGGTGGCATCGAGGGTCTCCCACGAGCCAGCGGGTACGATGAGGTCGCGCTCTCCGGCCGTGTCGCACGTATCGGCTGCGAGATTCGTCGGGGTGAGTCGTGTACCCGCGTTGCATGCACCGCCGTTCAACCGGTCCCGTCTCGCGGCCATTGTGGGGGGTGACGCCGCTCGCTGTTTCGCGCCCTGCTCGGAGGCCGCCGCAGGATCGACGTTGCTCTCCGACGCGCAAGCCACCATCGTGATGCAGAATGCCAGGCAAGTAACGCTACGCAATTTCATGAGAAGGGAACCTCCGTCTCGAATTGGTGCCTCACGCAAGGATCCGTCACTCGAGAAACCATGGCGCGATATGCCGACTGGGCGGCGTGCCAGTCTTGATGCGCGATTGTGGGCAGCCGCCGGCGCAGACGGTCGTCCCTTGGGGGCACGCGGCGGCGTGGAGCGAAGCCGTTCCCCCCTTGGAGATTTGCCGTTAGCGGAATCCCAACGACGGCAGGGGGAGGGGACAAACGGGTGCGCAAACGAGCGCTCCGCGCGTTCGCACACATGCTGCTGCTGGCGATTCTTATTTGCCAGATGAAAAGGAGGCATAAGGTCCGGTGGATGCGATCAAATTTTGCAAAGGCAGCTACCCCAACGAGGATGTCCGCCACCGGTCGGCGCCCACTGCGCGTCCCGTCACACGTCGCGTGTTGTTCCCGCTTATTCGGGGCTCCCTCAGGAGCCGGTTTCCGACGTTCACGGGCACGCGGCGAGCTGTCGACTCCCGATCGTACCAAATGTCGACCCATCGTCTGCGGCCTCGACTGCGCGGTGTCCGGAGCATCGCGCGGTAAGAGGCCTACCCCAATGCATTGCCAGATTGGGGCCATCGTCGCTGCACCCCCGCGCAAGCGGAAAACGAGCAGGTCACGAATCGCGTGAACCTGTCCGGGTCACATTCGTTCTGTCCCAGGACAGGCACCCATTCCGTCCCGTGACGTTCGTCCGGTGGGGAATCGGCTCGTTGGCGCCCGCATGTCTGCCGACCAGAAGGCGCGTCCCGCTTCCATGACACAAGGCGTTGGAAGCTCATTTCGTTGGACACAACGAAATCAAAATCTGCGACATCGTAAGAAGACGCGCGTCCATGATTCAGGAGCATGCGCGACGCGAGGAATCCGGCGCGTGAACAGGCGCTTCACCCGTGCGCTACCGGGGAATGGTGATCCTCCGTATCGTGTTGTCGCCACGAATGGCAACTCCACCTGAAATCGCTTGCGCGAGTACCGCGCGCGCGGATGACGAGCTGCGCGGCACGGCTCGCCTCGATAGCGCCAGAATTGCCAATTTTTGCGCCAACCGGGCCAGCCTGCGCATGCTTGTTCTACATCGACGCGCCAAAACTGCCCTCCCTGGACGTCCAAACGTCCCCCGGTATCCAATCGCCTCGCCCTTGCGATCGTCCTTGCCGAGGCGACGGCGAGTCATACTGTGCACCTCGATCAAAAAAAGAAACATCGGGCGTGCCTTCGCGTTGCGATCCGGAAGCCCCCGGAAGCTCGGAACCCCTGCCTCGAGGAGCGCGTCCGCCGCCCCACGCGCCTCCCGCTGACCGCGGCGAGCGCTTCGATATTTGAATCATGTTGAACCAAGGAACCAACTTGCGAAGCTCGATGATGAATCCCTGGCGCGCGACCGCACTCTCCATCGCATTGGCCTGTGCCACGGCTGCGATCGCATGCAACGACCCACTCCACCCCAAGGGCCCTGGCGGAGGCGGCGGCGGTTCCGGCGGTGGCTCGGGTGGCGGTTCGGACAACGGCGACAGCGGCGCGCGCGACGCGGGCGATGCTGCACCGACCCAATCGTGCAACAGCTGCGCACTGCAGGCCTGCAGCGTGTACAACAACATCTGCCGCGCCAATTCAGATTGCGTGGCCATCGTCACGAGTTGTGGCGACAGCGTATGCCGGTATTTCGATTTGCCATGTCTGGATGCCTGCGCGCAGCAGTATCCCGCAGGGTACAACGCGTACGCCAACTGGGCTTATTGTCGAGTGAACGCCGCTTGTACGAGCTGCTCTTCATCCTGCGTCGTACCACCCCAAGTTTGTGGGCAACGCACATCGCAGCTGGATGACCCCGCCCCCGACTCGGATGCCGGCGTCGAGGCCGACAGCGAGCCCTCTTCCGAAGAATCCGACGCGTCGGTGGATTGACCGGGCCGAGCGCCGAGCGTCACGGTTCCACGTGAGGGACGATTCGCTGCGCCGGCGGATTGGCCGAAGGGGCATGCGCCGGCTCCGGCACTTCGAGCGGCGCTCCAGGTTCGTGGGTCAATAGCTTTTTGGGCTCGAGAAGCGCGTCGCGCTTCTTTTGCTCGGCGACTTGAAGGTGACTCTGACGAATGAACTCGACCAGGCCATTCGTCCGCGAATAATCCTTTGGCGCCTGATAGTCGGACTTTTCGTCGAAGATGAAGTGATGGTCCAAGAATTGTTGTCGCTCCTGGAGCTTCCGTTCGTAAATCGCGCGCAAATCGTCCTGGTCCCGAATGATGTAGGGCGTGAGAACGAGGATCAAGTTGGTCTTCTTGACTACGTCGACCGTTTTGCGAAATAGCGCCCCCACCAAAGGAATGTCCCCCAGCAGCGGGATCTTGTCCTCCTTTAGTGTCTTTTCGGTGCGCATCAGGCCGCCAATCACCACCGTCTGCTGATCGCGCACCACGACGGTCGTCTCCGCGTTGCGTTTGGTGATGGGGATGACGCCAAGGCCCCCCATCTGATCGCCTCCGGCGCTGATCTCTTCTACGATCTCGAGGCGAACCTGGTTCGAGTCGTTCACGTGCGGTGTAATACTGAGTTTGGTACCCACCTCGGAGCGCGCACCGCCGCCGCCGCCGAGAGCGCCCAAACCTCCCAGGCTTCCAAGCGCCGCGGCCTGTGGCGAGCCCGGAATGGCCCCGGGGAGCGCGCCAAGCCCCGAGAACCCTGGGTTGACTTGCAGAGGGATGTTCGCCCCAATGTTGATGAGTGCCTTTTGATTGTCCGTGGCCAAAATGTGAGGTGTCGACAGAACGTCCGAGTTTTCGTTGTGGGCGAGCGCCTGTATGGTCATACCGAACGAGGGAATCGATACGCCCGCGCCGAAAAGGCTCTCCGAGCCGGGAATCGTGGGACCCCGGAGGCCCAGCGCCAGCCCCTGGAGCTCCTCCGGCGAGGGGGTGACCGATTTGCCCGGATTGAGCCCGCCAAAAAGCAAGCCACCCGCACCCCCGAGCGCATCGCCGCTGTGAAAGTTGACTCCAAAGGTATTCGTTTGGCTGACGTTCAAATCGAGGATGGCGGCTTCGATGAACACCGACCGCCGCGGGACATCGAGCTTGTCCACCACTGCACGAAGTGCGGCGTAATCACGCGATGACGAGGTTACGATGATCGAATTGGTCGCCTTGTCGGCGCTCACCTTCAGTGCGCTTTCGAAAATGCTCACGGGCGCACGCGGTGTGCTCGGCTGCGTGCCGCTGCCACTACTACTTGCACCACCTGCAGCCCCCGAGCTTCCAGCCACCATCTCCGTGAGCGTTTTGGCAAGTTCGATGGCATCGGCATTTTGGAGCGAAAAGACGTGAACCTGGCCGTCCGCCGTCTGCGGCACATCCAACTTCTTGACCAGCTCGAGAGTGCGCAAATACGCCTTCTCCGTCGCCACGATGACAATCGTATTGGTGCGTTCGTCCGCCACGATCTTGGCGACGTGAAGATCGCCACTCGGCGCTACCCCCAAAGGGGCGCCTTTTCCGCCCGGGGCGCTGCTGGCCGATGTGGACTTGATATCAAACAAGTCGGTGAGTCGCTGGGCCATCTCGCTCGCCGTTGCGTAATGAATGGGCTCGAGCCATATCTTGTCGCCCGCGCTCGGTACGTCGATTTCGTCGACGATGGTCATCAGACGACGAATGTTGGCCCCGGTGTCCGTGATGATGAGAAGGTTCCCTGGGCCGTGCCACGAGACGTCGGCATCCTTGCTCTTGAATTTCGTGAGTAAATTCGCCACCTCCTCGGGATTGGCATTCCGCAGTCGGTGCATGCGCGTCACGTATCGATCTTCGTGTGGCGCTCCTTCCTGCGGGCCGATGGTCGGTGTCGACTGGGACGCGACACCAGCGGTCTCGACGATTTTCAGGAATTGACCCTGCGGAATCACCGTCAGGCCATTGGTCTCCAAAATCGAAAGAAAGGCCTGATACGCCTCCTCGACCGTGACCTTCGTCGGGGAATACACGCTTGCTTTGATTTTGCGTACCTTGTCCCCAAAGATGAACTTCTTACCGGTTAGCTGCCCGACGACGCGTACGAGCTCCGACAAATCCGCGTCCTCGAGGGCAAACGTCACCCGGTCGCCGGGATGTCGCGGCTCGAACTCCATGCCCTTTTCGAATGGCGGTGGCGGTTTCGCTTCGCCACTGCCTTTGCCTACTGCGGTAACGGGAGGCGGGGAAGGTGGGCTCGGCGTCTGCGCCCGAGCGTCGCGCTCCCAACCGAGGACGAGTGTCGCCAACGTCAACGAAATAACATGAATTTGCTTCTGCATCGATCACCTGTGGCATGCATCGCCAAATATCGGATCGGCCGATACAACGCGCGCGCCTACGGATGTATTGCCTGCTTCGTGGCATATCGTTAAAATTCGATATGCAACACTTCAATCTCCGAGATCATCGGCTGATTGAATGTTTGGCGAATTTACCCAAATAGATAATGTAGGCGAAGACAAATTGGCAGTCGGTCCGCGGCGGCGGCCGCCCGATCGGTCCTCGCAGCTCGTTTGCCGTGGACTAACGAAGCGCAGACATCGCGGCCGACACCTTGGCCACGGAAACCGGCACGGGTGTCTTCAGCTCGGGCGCGAAGATCGCCACGCGCAGCTCCTCGAACAACCATCGAAGCTCGCGCGCACCATTCGCATCCCGCAGCGCGCGCCGCTTGTCCAAAAACGCATTCCACAACGGCGAGAATGGCGCGAGCTTCTCCGTGTCCTTGCGCGGATCGGTCACCGCGCGTCCCAATCGCGCCTGCGCCGCGCGCAAATACCGGGGGAAGTGCTCCAGCCGTCCCAGCGAGACGGACTCCATCAGGTCCTCGGGAAAGAGGTGCTCGAGCTGCGCGTAAATATCCAAAATAGCCGCCCGCCCGCTGGGGTGCTTCGAGGCCGCCTTCAATGCGCGCAGCGTCTTGTCGAGTTCCGCCGCCACCGCCGTGATCGTATCGGCGAACGCCCGGAACAGCGGCGCAATGCGCGGCACGCCCGCGGCCAGCAAGGCATCGAATGCGCGCTTGTCGCGCGGCAACCCCACACTCTCCTCGCCCAGCCCGAACGCCGCATCCACGATGCGCGCGAGCACCCGCTCGCGAAATACCTCGTTCTCGGCGCGCGACATCAGCGCGCCCCCGGGGCGTGAAAACGCCGGTGGAATGCGGGGCGCAATCCCCGATACGGCCCCACGCGCCGCCAGCATCAAGAGCCGCCGCACCCCGCCCCGGGATGCCGCTTCCGCCGCCGCGGTCGTCTCGAGCAGCACCATGTCCGCCGACGTCCCGCGGTCGACCAGCGCCGGGTAACTCCGTACATCCATGTTGCCGACCCGCCGAACGACGAACGCCGGCAGCTCACCAAAGTCCCAACCCGTGATGCCTTTGCGCTCCCATTTCGCCGACGGCGCTGCCTGTTTCCACACCGCCCGCGCACGAGCACCGTGTTGCTTCAGAATCGCATCGACGTCGCGTCCCTGGGCCACCACCTTGCCGTCATCCCCGACCACCCGGCACGTCAAACGCAGGTAGCTCGCGACCAGATCGGGCCGGAACGCATCCTCCGGCACGTCCACGCCGGTCTCCTCCTCGACGGCCTGCACCAACGCGGGAACCATCGGCCCCGAAAAGGGCTTCACCTTCGCCGCCACCGCGCGCGCGAGCTCCGGAATGTCTCCGAGTTCGCGCCGCGTCCCCCGCGGCAACTCGTACAGAAGCGCGGCGATCTTGTCCTGATGCCAACCCGGTATCGTCCAATCCAGTTCACCCGGCTCCAATTGCGGAAGCAACACCAGGGGCACGGTCAACGTGATCCCATCGTCGTCTTCCGAAGGCTCGAATCGGTACGTTACCCCCAAACTCGCGCCGTGCAGCTTCACCGTGTCCGGATAGTCCGCCGCCCGAAGCCCCGGCTCCCCCGCCAGCACGTCGTCCACGGAAAGAAGAAGACACTTTGGGTCGCTCTTCTCGGCGCGCTCGCGCCACGCCTCGAACGTCTTCCCATTGACGACTTCCTCTCCGACACGCTGATCGAAAAATGCCAGCAACGCATCTTCGCTGGCCAGCATGTCGCTCCGTCGCGCCTTGTCCCGTAGCCGCGACACCTCGTCCATCAGCTCGCGGTTCTTGCGCTGAAACGCGCCCGTGGTCTTGTATTCTCCGCGTACCAGCGCGTGCTCCAAAAAGATGCGCCGCGCCCCCGCGGGCGCAATGGTCGCGTAATCCACACTTCGGTCGCGCGAAATCGACAGCCCGAACAACGTGGCATGCTCGCGCACCGATGCACGCGCCGACTTCTCCGACCAATGCGGATCCGAATAACTCCGTTTCAACAAATGCGCGCCCGCCTCGAGCAGCCACTCCGGCTCGATCTTCGCCGCCATGCGCGCGAAAAGCTGCGTCGTCTCCACCAGCTCGAATGCCATGATCCAGGCCGGCGGCTTCTTGGCCAGCGCCGACGAAGGATGAATGGCAAATCGCGTTTGCTTCGCGCCCACGTACACGCGTTGCTCGGGATTCCATTGTCCAATCTTCGACAACAACCCGGTTGCCAGCGCCCGATGCAGCGCATTCTCCGGTGCGCCGCCCTTCGTCGCCTTCAGCTCGCGCGCCACCTCCTCGAGTTGCCGGTGGATCTCGCCCCACTCACGAATGCGCAAAAAGGACAAGAAGCCTTCCTTGCACACCCGCCGCAAGTGCGATTTGCCTTTGCGCTCCGCCTCGCGAACGAAGTCCCAGAGCCGCAGCAACCCCACGAAATCGGAACGCTCGTCCCGGAACCGGCGGTGTTGCTCGTCGGCCTTTTGCTGCGCATCGCGCGGCCGCTCCCGCGGATCCTGAATGTTCAGTGCCGCCGCAATGATCAGCACTTCCTTCAGACAACCGAGCTCCGCGCCTGCGAGGATCATCCGTCCAATGCGCGGATCCACCGGAAAGCGCGCCAGGCGTTGTCCAATGGGCGTCAGCTCCCGGTCGGGCCCCAGTGCCCCGAGCTCCTCCAGCACCCGGTAACCCTCGGCAATGGCGCGCGGCTGCGGCGGATCCAAAAAGGGGAAGTCCTCTACGTCGCCCAGCCCGAGCGATTTCATGCGAAGAATGACCCCAGCCAACCCCGTTCGCTTGATCTCCGGATCGGTGAACGCTGGGCGCTGCGCGAAGCTCGTCTCGTCGTACAACCGCACGCAGATGCCCTCGCGCACGCGGCCGCACCGGCCCTTGCGCTGCTCGGCGCTGGCCTGCGAAATGGCCTCGATCTGCAGCCGCGTCGTGCCCGAGCGCGGCTCGTAGCGCGACAACCGTGCGACACCCGCGTCGATGACGTACACGATGCCCGGAATGGTGAGCGACGTTTCCGCTACGTTGGTCGCGAGGATCACGCGCCGCTGCGGAATGCTCGCGAACACCCGCGATTGCTCCGCACCCGAGAGCCGCGCGTACAAAGGCTGTACGACGGTGTGCCGCAACTCGCGCGCCGCGAGCTCGTTCTCGGTCTCGCGGATCTCACGCTCACCGGGCAAAAAAACGAGAATGTCCCCGCGCGGATCGAGCGATGTCACGTTCGCCACCGCGTTGGCCACGGCCTCCGCGAGGTCCACATCGTCGGGCGGCGGCTCGTACAGCACCTCCACCGGGTACGTGCGCCCCTCCACCTCGATGACCGGCGCCCCGCCAAAAAAGGCGGAAAAATGGTCCGTTTGTAGGGTGGCCGAGCTGATGATCACCTTCAGATCGGGGCGCTGCGGCAGAATGCGCTTCACCCAGCCGAGCAGAAAATCGATGGTCAGGCTTCGCTCGTGCGCCTCGTCGATCACCAGCGTGTCGTACCGACGCAGCAGCGGATCGCCCTGGATTTCCGCCAGCAAGATGCCGTCGGTCATGAACTTCACGTACGTGTGCGGCGAGGTCCGATCTTCGAAGCGAATCTGATACCCCACGTCCGTGCCCAGCGGCGTGCCGAGCTCGCTGGCCACGCGCGCCGCCACGCTCGTCGCGGCAATGCGTCGCGGCTGCGTGACCCCAATGCGCTGCTCCAACCCGCGGCCCATGGCCAGTGCAATCTTGGGTAATTGCGTGGTTTTTCCCGAGCCGGTCGCACCCGCGACAATCACCACCGGGTGCGCGTGGACGGCCGTCGCGATGTCGGGCACACGCGCCGTGATGGGTAGCTCCGGGGGAAATTGTACGGACATGGGCGTGTCGGAATAGCAAAAGTGATCATCGAGATCACCTTCACCGATCGGGATCGCCATGATCGATTCGATCAGGTGACACATCCCCTCCCCTCGGGAGGGGAGGGGGAATCCGGTGTCCCGAGGGAACGGCGCTATCTCATGGCTCCCGGAATGGTCCTTGCGATGGGCCCGCGACCCCTTAGCCCCGCGAGGAAACACCATGACCAAGTTCTCCATGCATTTTTCCGCAGCGACCGTCGCTCTGGCCATGATGGCCGCCGGGTGTGCCACCAACGCGACCGAAGACAGCACCAACGCCGAAGACAACGTTGCCAGCACCAGCGACAGCCTCCTCGCGGTGCGGGCCGGCGCGCCGTACCTGTACATGGGCTGGGGGAATCCTCCGAGCCCTCAAACCGTCATGAATGCTACCGGTGTCAAATGGTTCACCATGGCCTTCATCCTCTCGTCCGGCGGCTGCAATCCGGCGTGGGACGGCTCGCGTCCGCTCTCGGGCAGCGCCGACGCCAACGCCATCTCGCAGATCCGGAGTGCGGGCGGTGACATCGTCCCGTCGTTCGGCGGCTGGAGCGGCAACAAGCTCGGTCCGAACTGCTCGAGCGCCTCGGCGCTGGCCGGCGCCTACCAAAAGGTGATCAATGCCTATGGCCTCAAAGCCATCGACATCGACATCGAAAACACCGACGAGTTCGAGAACAACACCGTTCAAGACCGCATCTTGGGCGCGCTCAAAATCGTCAAACAGAACAACGCCGGCATCACCACCATCGTGACCTTCGGCACCTCGAAGACGGGGCCGACGGCGCCGGGCAATCGCCTCATCGAGCGCTCCAAGGCCTTGGGCGCGAACATCGATATCTTCACGATCATGCCGTTCGACTTCGGCAGCGGGAACATCTACAACGACACCGTGGCCGCCTCCGAGGGCCTCAAGAACAAGCTGAAGTCGACGTTCGGCTGGTCCGACGCCACGGCCTACTCGCACATGGGCATCTCGGGCATGAACGGCCTCTCCGATCAGCAAGAGATGACCACCGTGGACACGTGGACCCGCATCCGCGATTGGTCCAAGGGCAAAGGCCTCGCCCGCCTGGCCTTCTGGGCGGTGAACCGCGATCGCGGCTGCGCGGGCGGCGGCGTCGTGTCCAATTGCAGCGGCATCGCCCAATCCAACTGGGCCTTCAGCAAGGTCACCGCGGGCTTCTGAGCCGCCCGCGGTAGCCTGTAGCCGCCACCCACTGGGGCGTGCGAAAGTGTCGTCATGGACACCGCCCGCCCCAGTTTCGAAGAGCTCTACATGACGCTCGCCTTCGGCATGGCCCGGAGGTCGACATGCCTGCGGCTGCAGGTCGGGACCGTCATCACCTCCACGGACTACCGGCAGGTGCTCGCGGTGGGGTACAACGGCAATGCCTCCGGCCTGCCCAATCAGTGCGACACGGACATTCCCGGCGCCTGCGGCTGCCTGCACTCCGAGGAGAACGCCTGCATCAACTGCCTGTCGCCCCGGCAGCTCGGCAAGGTCGTCTTCGTGACGCACCTGCCCTGTGCGATGTGCGCGAAGCGGCTGATCAACCTCGGCGGCGTCGCCAAGATTTACTACAGCGAAGAGTACCGTAAACGCGATTCCCTGGCCCTGCTCGAGTCGGTGGGCATCTCGGTGGAGCGCCTCACGCTCCCCGCTCGCTGACGCTCCTCAGGTGTCCACGACCTTCTCGAGGTGCACGGGCAGCCCGTCCTTGGGAACCGGCAACGTCGTGAAATCGAACGTGGGCTCGTAGCCCGGGGCGACGCTCCAGCGGTACCGGCGCACGATGCGATGGAAAACCGCTTTGACCTGGATGCCCGCGAAGTGCAGGCCAATGCATTTGTGAACGCCCCCGCCAAAGGGCTGCCAGGCGTAAGGATGCACCTTGTCCTCGCGGCGGTGCGGAGCGAATCGCTCGGGATCGAAGCGCTCGGAATCGGACCAATACTCGGGCATGTGGTGCGAAAACTGCGGCAGCACCGCGACGAACGTGTCCTTGGGCACGAAGTAGCCGCAGATGGATGTGTCCTTCACGGTCTTGCGTGCGAGGTAAGGCACCGGGGCCACGAGGCGCATGGCTTCCTTCATCACCTGGTCCAGGCCGGAGAGCTTCTCGAGATCGTCGAAGTCCAAGTCGTCCTTTCCCAGGGCAAAGGACTCGTCGCGCAGCCGCTCCTGCCACTCGGGGTACTTGGCCAGGTAGTACGCCATCGTGGTCATGGTGATGGTGGTGGTGTCGTGGGCGGCCATCAACAGGAAAATCATGTGGTTGATGACGTCGTCGTCGCTGAAGCGATGGCCGTCTTCGCTCGTCGCGCGGCACAAGACCGCGAAGAGATCGCTGCCTTCGGAGCCGCGCTTGGCGGGGAGGCGCTCGCGGAAGAAGCGCTCGAGCACGCGCCGGCCGTGCAGCCCGCGCGACCATCGGCCGCCGGGCACGCGGAAGCGCAGAACCGAGAGTCCGGCCCGGACCGTGTCGATGAAGGCGCGGTTGATGGAATTCGATTCGCGTCCGAGCTTTGCGCCCATGAAGACTTCGGTCGCCACGTCCAAGGTGAGTTGCTTGAGCGATGCATGAAAAGGGAATCTCCCGCCGGTGCGCCAGCCCGCGATGCCGCGCGCGATGACCGGGCCCATGGCCTCCAGGTAGCCGGTCAATCGCTCGTTGGTAAAGGCATGTTGCAGAATGCGCCGGTGGTGCAAATGCTCCTCGAAGTCGAGAAGCATGATGCCGCGGTGGAAAAAGGGGCCAATCCAATAGCCCCAACCCGGGCCATTCGCGAATGCCTTGTCGCGATTTTGCAGGACGACCTCGGAGGCTTTGGGGCCCAATGGAAACACCCAACGATGGCCCAGCATGATGCCCCAGGACACGGGACCGAATTCGTCGTAGCGGTAGCGCAAAAAGGGCATCGGATCGCCTAGAAAGACCATGGCCAGCGTATGCCCGAGCCACGGAAGGCCCTCGTCGCCCGGCACCGGCTCGAGATCGCTGCCCTCGGGCACCTTCGACAGGGGCCGCAGGATCGAAAGGCGACGGTTGGTCGCAATGAGGATTCGATCCATCAGACTGGCATTGGGCATGATGCGCGCTCCTCGAAGGATCAGACGTGAGCGGGATGCGATGGGTCGGGCTGAATGATGCCACCCGCGCTGCGTGCCCCCTCATGAAAGATCGCGATGAGACGCAATTGCTCTCGGCGGCCCCGCTCGACGAGACGTCCGTAGCCGCCGGGCATGGCGCGGTGCACGGCCTGCCAGACGAAGCGGCCTGGAATGGTCAAGACGGGATACCACGGCGGTATGGCCGGCAAGCCGAGCTTGGCCAATCCCTTTTTGCCGACGAGAAACCGGCTCATGCTCAGGTGTTTCGAATGCTCGTAACGCCGGCGCAGCCATTCGAATTGGCCGTAGTGCCGGGTGAGGGGCTCGACGGCCAGGGATCGCGCCAAGGCCCGTGCGCTTTCTCCGCCGCGCGGATGGGTGCTGGTGGCATGCATCAAAAAGCGAATACCCTCGTGGGTCGAGTCGAAGAGAAAGTCGTCTTTGACCCCGATGATCCAGGCCAAATAGCGCCCATAGTGAATGACGGCGTCGCATTCGTCGCGCGTGACGGGAACGCCCAAGAGGCGGCCGGTGAATCCGACCAAAGCTGTGCCCAAGATGGTGGCCAGCATGTCCGTCTGGTTGATGGGCAATCCCCACATGTCCGAATCCCACTGGGGATTGCGCTCGATGGCGCGGTTCACCAAGGCGTGGACCATGCGGACGCGGATCGTGCTTTTGAATCCGGCGCCGAAGCGCTCGAGCCCGTCCGGGGCAACGGTGTCCGACGCCCAGCTGGCGGTCTCCGCGAAGCGCTTGCCGCTGCCTTTGTGCAGGGCGCCGGTCATCATGAGCTGCTCGTTGAACCCCGCGAGGAGGTAGCCGCCCATCATGAACAGATCGCGCGCGATGTAGATGGCCACTTTGCCGATGGCGTTGATGGCCCGCGCGCCCCGGCGCACCTTGGCCATGTCGACCCATTCGGGGCGGCGATCGATGCGCGCGAAGAACGCGCGAAGTTCGTCGGGCGCGTTGGGCACCGACTCGATGCCGCGCTCCAGGGCTTGCTCGAACAACGCTTTGCTCGCCTTGCCGCCGGAGGTGAACATCCACTCGACGAGGTGGGCCATCGGCGCATCGCGCTCCCAAAGGCCGTCGATCATGCGCTCGCGCAATGCGAGATCCCAATGGATGGGACCGCCAACCACGGCGTGCATGAGCCGCTCCTGCAGAGGTTGCGGCAAGCTGGAAATCAACCCAGGTGCGCGCCGCGGAAAGGGTGGCACACGGCGAGGAACGCGCTGACCAACCATGGTTCATGGGATACAATATATGCTCCTCATGTTCCACATGTTCCTTTGGCGAAGCACAGCCTGTAGGTTGATTGGCGAATGATCCCGCACCTTTCCGGCCTGCTCGCCCGCGCCTTGGAGTCGCCGCCCGAAGCGGATGCCTTTGCCGAGAAAATCTTGGACGCCGCCCTGCTCGAGATCGCGGCGGTGGGCATTCAGCGGCTGACCCTCGTGGACGTCGCCCGGCGCGCGGGCGTGGGGCGCGTGACCGTGTACCGGCGCTTCGCCGATCGCGAGAGCCTGCTCGAGGCGCTCGCGCAGCGGGAGTCGCGGCGGTTCTACGTCGCGATGAGCGAGGCCGTCGCGCGCGTGGCCACCATCGAGGAACGCCTCACCGAGGGATTCGTCACCTTCGTGCGCTTCGCGCGCACGCACCCGGTGCTGCAACGCCTGACGCGAACGGAGCCGCATGCCCTGCTCGAGTACGTGCTCGGCGACGATGCGATGGCGTTTCGCGTGGGGTGCGATTTCATGGCCGCGCAGTTGCGCAACGTGGACGCGGCCCCGCCGCCGCAGATCGCGTCCGTGGCGGAGACCCTGGTGCGCATCGGCCTTTCCTTCTTGCTGCCGCTGCCGAGCACCGTGCGGCTGGAGGACGACGCGTCGGCCCGCGCCTATGCGCGCGACTGCATCTTGCCGCTCGTGGCCTTGCGCCAGCGCAGCGGCGTCGTCCCTTCCCAAGCGTGAAACGCGCGGGAGAAGGAATTGACCTCCTCGAAGCCAAGGAGGTACGCAACCTCGTTGGGCTCCAGGTTCGTGTGGGCCAAGAGCCGGAGCGAGGTGTCGCGGCGCACGTCGTCGAGCAGCTTCTGGTACGTCGTCCCAAGCTCCTCGAGGCGGCGTTGCAAGGTGCGCGGGCTGATGTGCATGTCCTCGGCGATTCTCTCCACGCTGGGGCGTTCGCCGTGCATGTGCCGCCCGAGGGCGGTTTTGACGTCGTCGGCGAGGGAGCGCGCGGTGAGGCTCTGACGCAGTTGCGATTCGAGCGCCGGGAGCATCAGCTCGAGCAGATCCGCGTTGTGCGTGACGAAGGGTCGTGCGAGGTCCCGCTCGTCGAGGACGAGCAGGTCCAGCGGCGCATCGAAGCGGATCTCGCAGCCGAAGTGCCGATGCAGCAAAGCCTCATCGCCCTTCGAAGGGCGGCGTGCGAGCTCGACGCGCAAGGGCGTCAGCGGAGAGCCCGAGCCACGGCGCCCCAGCACGACCAACGTCGAGAAGGTCGCGTCCACGAGGAGCATCGGCATGGACTCCTCGAGGTGCATCCAGTGGAACGAGACGCGCGCCTCGCCGCGTTCCACCTCGACGGACACGCGCTCCGAGCAGACGAGGCGCTTGTAGCGGGCGAACTTCTTCAGCGCCTCGCCGAAGCTCGGCGAGTGCAGCGCGGTCATGGTGACGATGTCGAGTTGGTGGGGCAGGGCCTCCGAACCGACCCGCAGGCCGATGTCGCGCGCCGGCGCCACCTCTTCGACGGCGCGCCAGAACGCGAACAGCTCGGCCTGCGAGATGAACGCCCGCGTCGACTGGAAGCGCGAGGGCAGGATGCCCGCGCAGTCCAAAAGACGGCGCACGTCGACGCCCAGCTCGGTCAAGCGATCGAGCAGGACGCTCGGCACGGGGAGCAGATCGGCGGGCAAATCAGCTCCCGCGGAGCTGCGCGGCGAGGAGTTGTGCGATCGGCGTATCGGCAAAGTCTCCCATCCCGTCGAAGTCCGTCGAGACGCTGAGAGCATTCCATTTCGCGTCCTCGGCTGCACGCGCCTTGAGGGTCAGGTCGGCGAGGAATGTGGCGTCCGAGCCCGCCAAGAGCCGAATCGGAGGCTCTTTTTCCAAGGCGATGCGCAGGATGGCCTGGGCCACCTTGCTGGGGTCGCCGCGCATGATGTGGGTGCCCTCCGGGCCGCGGTTCTGGAACATCGCGCCCACGGTGGCTTGGTAATCCGGGTGGATGTCGTCGACCCGCATCGACGAGCCAGCCCAATCCGTGCGCATGCCGCCCGGCTCGACCACGGTGACCCGGATGCCCAGCGGGCCGACCTCCTTCGCGAGCACCTCCGAGAAGCCACCGACGGCGAACTTGGAGGCCTGGTAGGCCGCGATGCCCGGTGAGCCGAAGCGCCCGCCGATGGACGAGACCTGGATGATGTGCCCATCGCGCTGCGCGCGAAGCACGGGAAGTGCGGCGCGCGTGACATTCACCACGCCGAAGAAGTTCGTCTCGATTTGCGCGCGGAAGTCGTCCTCCGCCACGTGCTCGATCGAATTGACGTTTGCGTACCCTGCATTGTTGACCACGACATCGAGCCGGCCAAATGCGCGGGTGGCGACGGCCACCGCTTCGCGCGCGGCCGCCGGATTCGTGACGTCGAGCGCCACCGCGCGCACACGGTCTCCGTACTCCGCGACGAGCTCGCGCAGATCCTCGGCCCTGCGTGCGGTGGCCACGAGGCGATGACCTGCGGCGAGCACGGCCTTCGCGAGATCGCGGCCGAGGCCGCGCGAGCTTCCTGTGATGAGCCAAACCTTCGACATGGGATGTTCCGTCCTTTCCGACGACACCCATCGTGAGGTTGCGGGCGGCGCGCTTCTAATCGGATGGCGCCAAAGAATCATCGCTTCGCGACAACGTCCCTGTCGAATCTATGGTGGGAGTCTCGACTTATCGCTCCGCTCAAACCGCGGCAGCGGGACAATCCCGGCGGGGCCGGTGCCATGAGCTGTTCGATTCGCGAGAGTCACCATAACACTTGGCGTCGCTCGCCTCAGGTAACGGACAAGGGCGCCGGCCTCGCCGGGATTGTCCCGCTGCCGCCGTTCGACTTCGACGAGTGTTTCGATTGGAAAGGAACTTTCGACCGTAAAGTTACCCTCGCGGAAACATGTGGAAATACGGCTTCGCCTCCTCGACGACCCGCGCGAACGAAGGACGCTTGCGAAGGCGTTCGAGGTAGGCCGCGGTCTTTGGGTGCGCATCCCCGAAGGGCGCGACCAACTCGGCGTAGAAGAGCGCCGGGGCCGCCGCGCAATCGGCCATGGTGAAGTCTTCCCCGATGGCCCACGTTCGGGTGGCCATTTGCTCCTCGATCATGCCGTAGGCGATTTGCAATTTGCCTTTGGCCTCGGCGACACCGTGTGCGTCCGAGGTACCCGGGGGGCGGATGCGGTCCACCACGATTTTTTGCATCGGGTCCTGCACGTACAAATCGTAGAAGCGATCCCAGAGGCGCGTTTGCAATGCCAAATCCGGGTCGGCCGGGAGGAGCGGTGTTCGCCCGGGGTAGTGCCGAGCCAAGTACTCGATGATGATGCTCGTCTCGGGAACGGTGCGATCCCGTGCGTCGTCGCGCAAGAGCGGCATCTTTCCTACGGGCCACATGTTCTTGTAATGCGCAGCATCGGCCTGGTCCATGAGATCCACGGTCCGGGATTCGAACGGTATTTCGTTTTCGTAAAGCGCAATGAGCACCTTTTGGCAAAAAGACGCCAGCGGGTGCAGGTACACGGTCAGGGCCATGATGTCTCCTATTTCCAGTAGCGGTAGCCGTTGCTGCGGAATGGAATGCCGAGTTCGCGGCAGACGTCCGCGATGAATTCCGGCGTGTAGAAGTAATTGCGAATATGCGCCACCCGATCGCCGTCGAGCTCGAGGCGGGTGATCGCGCGCACGGCCTCGCCGTCGTCGTGCTCGTACCACGAGAGGAGCAACGGCTCGCCGCGGTGCATGCGCAGCTCGGCGCGGGGGAGGGTGGGGCGCACGCCTCGGAAGAAGCTCCAGTCGGGGCTGCACGGTCCCTGGGGATCCGGGTTGGCCATCACGCGGCTGCCGAACAGCATGCCCGGGAGGATGCGGGCGCGTGCCGACTCGGCGCCGTACTCCGTCGTGGCACCGACGACTTCGATGGTCGTCGTGTCGAGGAGCAGCGCGGTGAGCCGGTCGAGATCGTGCGCGTTGAAGGCTTCGCAAAAGGCATCGAGCGCCGCGGGCACGGCTTGCGAGGTGGCGGCTTCCGGCTCCGGTTCGACGAGTTTGCCCCGTCCGCGATGGAGCGCGCTTTTGACGGTGCCCGGCGTGGTGCCCAGCGCCTCGGCGATCTCATCGAGGCTCAATTCGAAGACGTCTTTGAGCACCACGGCCGCGCGCTCTTGCGGCGAGAGCCGAACGAGAAGCGTCCCTGCGGCCTCGCGTGCGGCGCGCGGTTCGTGCGAGGTCGCCGGCTCGACGTCGACACCCAGCCGCTCGCGCCGGCGTCGCACCTGGTCGATCCACAGGTTGGAGGCGACGCGGAACAACCACGCGCGCGGATTCGGCGGGCCCTCCACCATGCGGCCCAAGGTGGCGAACGCCCGTGCCATCGCATCCTGGGCGAGATCCTCGGCATCCCACGGGCTGCGCGTCAGGTAGCGGCAGTAGCGGTACAGCTCGGGCCGCAGCGGCTCGTACTCATCGAGGAAGCGATGCCAGGACCCTTTGAGGGTGCTGGAGAGTTCGCTCAGCGATTCGGTGGACGGGATGGTCATGGTGGGCAAACGGCGACGGCCCTCGAAAGGATAGCGCGCTGCCGATTTATTTTGGCGGTCCCGTCCGACCCCTTGGCGCAAAAGTCGTGAACGGTCCGGCCATGTGCGAAAGACCATGAAACGCATCCCGAGCTTCCTCGTTGGTCTCGCACTCGCGGCGTCGACGCTGAGCACGTACATGGTGGCGTGCAGCGCACGCGAAACCTCGCCGGAAGAGGGCACCGAGGACGGTGCGGCCATCACGCAACGTGCGACCACCTTCCGCAATCCGCTTCGAAACGGTGTGGCCGATCCCTGGATGTTCCAGCGCAATGGCTACTACTACCTGACCTACACCGCCGTGGATCGCATCCTCCTCGTGCGGGCGAAGTCGGTGACCGGCCTGGCCAGCGCGCAAGCGGTGACGGTGTGGCAAGACTCGACGCCCGGGCGCGGCAAGAACATCTGGGCACCGGAGTTCCATTTCTCGAATGGTCGCTGGTACGTCTATTACACCGCGGACGGGGAGGGGGCGGTCCATCAGATGTTCGTCCTGGAGAGCCAGGGGGCGGACCCCATGGGGCCGTATTCGTTCAAAGCGCACCTCGCGACGCAAAACGACTTTTCCATCGATGGCACCGTTCTGAAGATGCCCGACCAAAAGCTGTATTTCGTTTGGTCGGGGCACCTGAATGGCCCGCAAAGCCTTTTCATCGCCTCGATGAGCAATCCATGGACGCTCGACAGCGCCCCCGTGCTCCTATCCAGCCCCACCGCGGGTTGGGAACGCCACGGCAACGGCGGGGAGCACCCTGTCAACGAGGGGCCCGAGGCGCTCTATTCGGGAAATCGGACCTTTCTGGTGTTCTCGGCCAGCGGCTGCGAAACACCGGATTACGCGCTGGGCATGCTGGAATACCAAGGGGGCAACGTGCTCGATCCTCGATCGTGGAGCAAGACGCCGTGGCCGGTTTTCGCGCGGTCCGATGCCCATTGGGTCTTTGGTCCAGGGCACAATAGCTTCTTTACGTCGCCGGACGGCAAAGAGGTTTGGAATGCCTACCATGCCGTGACCAGCTCCGATGGGACGCCTTACGGGAGCTGCGGTGGGGATCGCACACTCCGCATCGACAAGATGAACTTCGACCAAAATGGCAGCCCCATCTTTGGTGTGGCGTCGGCCACGTGGATGGACGTCAAGCTTCCCTCGGGCGACCGCGGTCGGTAACCTGCCGGCGTTGACCCGACGCCATCTCTTGCAAGGCATGCTGTCGTGCGCGGCCCTTTCCGGGTGCCGCGCGCCCAATCCCGAGCCGCGCGCGGCGACGGCACTTCCCAAACAGGGCATGCACGTGGTGACCCTGGGCACCAAAGGCGGGCCGACGGTGCGGGTGGATCGCATCCAGCCGTGCAACCTGCTGCTGGTCGATGGGCAGCCTTACGTGATCGACTGCGGCCTCGGCGTGACCCGGCAACTCGTGAGGGCCGGGGTGGCCCTCGCGGATTGCCGGTCGGTGTTCATCACGCACCAGCACTCCGATCACAACTTGGAATTCGGCAACCTGGCCCTCTCCGCCTGGAATGCGAACCTCGCGGAGCCGATGACCTTCTACGGGCCGCCGCCCATGGACGCGATGCTGCGCTCGTACCTGGAGACGAACGCCTTCGACATCGAGACGCGCATCGCGGACCAAGGCCTGCCGGACATTCGGCGGCTCGTGGCCGCGCGGGAGATCTCGGAGCCGGGGCGCGTCCTCGAGGACGGGCGCGTTCGCGTTTCGGCCGCACGGGTGAACCATCCGCCCATCGCGCAGAGCTACGCGTTGCGCTTCGATACGCGGTACGGCTCCGTGGTCTTCTCCGGCGACACGACGCCGTCGGACGCACTCGTGCAGCTTGCGCGCGGGGCGGATTGGCTGGTGCACGAGGTGTTGCACCTTCCTTCGCTGGATGCGCTGGTCGCGGCGGGCCGCACCGAGCCAAAGCTGCGCGCGCATTTGCTCGCGTCGCACACCACGAACGAGCAAGTCGGCAAAGTGGCCGCAGATGCAGGGGTGAAGCACCTGGTGCTCTCGCACCTCGTGTCGTTCGGAACCGTCACCGACGAACAATGGCTGGCATCGTGCAGGGGCCCTTTCCAGGGCCCCATGTTCGTCGCGCACGATGGTCAGATGATCATTTGAGTCCGGTATCCACGGCGGTCATCAAGGTGCCGGTGTCGCCCGACATTTCCCAGGCCATGGCGCCGAGCAGGCCTTTGCTCTTGATCCATGCCGTCTTCTTCTGGATCGACCACGCATCGTCGAACGTCCACCATTGGCCGCCGTTGCCGGTGAAGCACGAGGTGGCCACCGAGGCTTCGTCGTGGCGCACGGTGCAATTGGGCACGCTCGCGATCAAATTCGCATATCCGCGCGTTCCCGCTTCCTCTTGGAATTGCCCCGGTGCAGCGCCGTTGGCCGCTTGCCATTCACCGAATTTGCCGCCATCGGTGACGCCTTGCCATCCGCGCCCGTAGAAGGCCAACCCCAGGGTGAGCTTGCGCGGGCTCACCCCGGCGGACGTGTACGCATTGATGGCACTCTCCACGCTGAAGTGGAACGAATACGGATCTTCGGCATCCGCATAGAGGTTGCCCTGGTGCCCGGTGCGATTGGGCTCCCACGAATTGTCGCTGCCCGCTCCGTGGAAGTCGTACCCTTGCACATTAAAGATGTCGAGCGACGCCGCATCCTGTGGCAGGTCCCACCCCGCGGCAATCTTCGCCGGATCGGCGGGCGTGAACGCGGTGAGCTGGTAACGCTTTCCGGTTTGCGTGCTCAGGGAATCGAGCTGCCGGCGGAACTCGGCGAGAAGCAGTGCGAGGTTCGCCTTGTCGTTCGGGCTCACGTGGTTGCCCGCATGCCCTTCCGCGCCGGGCCACTCCCAATCGATGTCGATGCCGTCGAAGATGCCCGCCGCCGTGCCCGCCCCGCCGGCGCCGTTGTACACGGGAAGATTGCCCTTGATGTACATGTCCACGCACGAGGTGACGAACTTCTTCCGCGCCGCGTCGGTGGCGGCCACGTCGGAGAAGTATTTCGAATACGTCCACCCACCGAGCGAAATGAGCACCTTCAAGTTGGGGTATTTGGCCTTCAGCTTCTTCAGTTGGTTGTAGTTGCCCCGCAGGCTCTCCCACCCCGTATCGGCCACGCCATCCACGGATTGTGCGGCAGCGAACGGCCGGCTGTAATCGGCCTCGGCGTCGCCCGCCCCATCGCCTTGATTCGGATCTTGCGGATTCGGCGAGGTGGCCTTGGTCACCCCGTGAAGGCACGTCAAATTGACGGGGTCGATGTTGCCGAATGCATAGTTGATGTGCGTCAGCTTGGCGGCCGCGCCGGTGGTGTCCACATTGCGAACGAAATATTGCCGTCCGTAAATGCCCCATTGGACGAAATAGCCCACCCTCGCATAGCCGTTGACGATATCGCTGGTGGTGACGCTCAAGGCGGCGCTCGAGGCGGAGGCGTTGTCGTAGCCGTCGCGCGCGCGAACGGTGAAGGTGTACCGCGTGGAGGGGGCGAGCCCGGTGACTTTGGCCGACGTCCCCGTCACCGTGGCGGCCAGGGTGCTGCCGGAGTACACGTCGTAGGCCACGACGCCCGTGTTGTCCGTCGAGGCATTCCATGCGAGCGAGACGCTGCCGGCATCGACGGCGGTGCTGCGCAGGTTGCCCGGTACGGTGGGCGCCTGCGTGTCATCGGCCGGGTTGTTCGTGCGCACCGTGAGCGGCGCACTCGCCGGTGAGACGGTGCCTTTGCGGTCTTTCGCGCGCACCGTGAACGTGTAATCGGTATTCGGCGTGAGCCCGGCGAGGCTGGCCGTCGTTTCGGTCACCGACGCGGCGAGCGTGCTGCCGCGGTACACGTCGTAGCCGGTGATGGGCAGCGAGCCAGGTTGTGCGGCGCTCCACGCCAGGGTCACCGTCTTCGTCGTTTTCACGGTGGCCCGAAGATTCGTGGGTGCAGCCGGCGGGGCGTCCGCCGAACCGTCGCAATTGGCGTCGTCGACGCGACAACTCGTGGGCGTCGTCGAGGAGCTGAGTCGGAAGGTCGGGCTGTACGGGTACGTGGAACGCCCCGGTTGCAGCGTGTTGATGTAGTACGCCGGGGTCACGGTCACGTGGGTTCCACTCTGGCTCACCGTGCCGTGCTCGCCCGAGGTGACCGTCACCCCCGAGGGCACGTCGAAGGTGATTGCCCAACCCGTCACCGCCTCGGTGCTCTTGTTCGTCACCGTATATTCGCCGGTGGTGCCGTTCAGCGCCAAGGCCGCGGTCAATCGCCCCGCGGCCAGCACCGGCGACGCCGTCGTGCCCAGCACAAGCTCGTCATCGGCCGTGCACCCGGCCCCCTCGACGGTGACCACCAGCGTCACCGCGACCGACAATCGGTACGCCCATCGACTGAATTGAAATTTGGACACGGGATTTCCTCCTGCTAAGCCGCACACGCGGAATGCCGCGCGCCGCTAGGCAAGGAGTATTCCTCTTAGGAAATCCCGTTAGGTCCTGCCGCGATGATCGGTTCGATCATGGCGAACGCGATCATCTCATGGATGGAAGTGATGCAGCACGGCGTCGCTCGTCCACTTGCCCTCTGCGAATTGGCGTCGCATCTCGGGCGTGTCATTCATGATCACGATGAGCGCCCAGTACCGTTCCACACGCGGATCGGAATGGAAGCGATCGTACACATCGTGCCGCAACGCATCGTCGAGGGGAACGCCGCGCGCTTCGGCCAGGGTGGCCGCATACCTCTCCACCACGGCTCGGGCATCGGCCGAATCGGGCGCGATGCCGCGCACCACGGCGTCGCGCACACCGTCTGCGATGGCTTCGCATGCGCGTTGCATGGCCGCCATTTCGGACTTGTTCAATGCATTCTTGGCTTGTTTTTGCAGATTCGCCACGAACGTTGGCTCGGCGAGCAACTCGGAAAGCTCGATCCACGCGTCGTGCTGCTCGGGTGTCGGGTCTTCGGGCAGATCGGGCACGGTGCTTTCGAGCACCTGGCGCTTGAAGGCCTCGTCCACATCCGCACCCTGGAATGCGGTTTCGAAGAATCCTTCAATGACGGCTTTTCGTTGTTCGGTAGACAGTCGGGTCACGGCGCATATCCTCCTTACGTCGTCGGCGGTGGGCTCGGAGCGGAGGGCCGCACGCAACGCGGACCCGATGCGCTGCAGGGAAGCGATGTGCGCTTCCACGGCGGCGAGCCGGAGCCGGAGTGCATCCGCGAGCGACGCCTCGCGTTGCAGCACTTTCTTGATGGAATCGAGACCGAGGCCCGCGTCGCGCAACGTTCGCACGAGGTCGAGGCGCACGAGTGCCTCTTCGCCGTACAAGCGATAGCCGCTTCGCGATCGCTCCGCCGGGGGAAGAAGTCCCTCGTCGGAGTAGAACCGCAGCGTCTTCACCGGCATGCCGGTGCGACGTCCGAGTTCGCCGATGGTCAACCGCTCTTTTGCCATGCCGTGAGTCTGGAGTCTCCAGTTGCTGGAGGGTCAATGCCCGTCGTTCAAAAAGATTCGCCGACGTTGATGTAAAAGCGCAATTCGTCGCCGTAGGCAATGTCGAGCCGCAAGTTGACGGGGACATCGGCGAGCGGGGCGAAGCGGAGTCCACCGCCGCCGGCGAACCTCACCGGGGAATCGCCCGCGTCGCTCAGGGTATTCGTCACCTGCCCCAGCGAAGCGAAGCCCACGGCGCCAAAGCGCCAAAACAGCGGCAAGCGGTATTCGATCTGCGCGGCGAGGTAATTTCGCTCCCGATAGCGCCCTCGAAAATATCCGCGCATGATCGAATCTCCGCCCATGAGCCCCAGATCGTAGAACGGTGGCGCACCATCGCGGATCTCTGCGAGGACTTGCAGGGCGAGCACGTGGCGATCCGCCCAGGGAAGCGAAATGTACTTTCGCGCATCGATGCTGAGCACGTTGTATTCGAACTCCGAGCCCAACGACTCCAGGCCCATGCGCGCGAAGACGCGGACGATGTGCCCATCGAGCGGGTAAATGGTGCTGTCGCGTGTGTCGTAAAAGCCCGCGAGCCCGATCCTGAAGCTACGTCCGCCGGTAGAACCCGGGATGATGCCTCGTTCCAGCATGCCCCCGGCTTCGGTCTCGGTGATGTTGGTGTAGGAGAATCGAACATCGGGGCCGAGGTACATGCCTTTGAGAAGGCGCAGTTTGGGGCTGATGCCGAATTCGAAGGTCACCGGTGTGAAGTCTTCGTCGTCCGCCTCGTTCGTGCGGCTGCCCACGCCATAAAAGACGTTTGGAAAGCGCGAGGCTCCAAGCTGGGCCCCGAGCTGCACGCGGTCGTTCCAGAGGTACACGTCTGGAACGAGCTGCACGGCCACTTGCCCTTTTACGCTGACGGCGGCCGTGAGCATGATCTGCGATTCGCGCCGGCCCGCCTCGGGTGGGTAGCGATAAACGCCGACGGCGGCGCCGCCGAGGAGGACACTCGTCTCGGGCGTGTAGGCGGGCACCACGAACGGCACCACCGAGAGCTTGCCCTCCGGTGCCGGTGCGTCCTCGGCCCTTGCCGCCGAGGAGGCCAAAAAAACAGCGGCCATGCACCATCGTGTCGTCGCTCGCATGAAGTCCGGATCCCTATGTACCCGCAAGGCTCCGGTTCGTTCACCTGCTTCGACGGGTTACGCGGCCGAATCGTAGGGGCGCGTGTGCCGCGCTTCCCGCAGGGTGGTGCCCCACCATGTCAGACGATCGAGCAGCGTTTTTGCGGCGTCGCAGGCTCCCTCCGGGTTGCGGAGCTGACCGCCCTCGTCGAAATGTTCCCAATGCCGGTCGAAGCTGACGACGTCGCGCAGGCCGACGGCATGCATCTCGGCGAGCACGAGCCGCAGTTGTTCGACCGCGCGCAGCCCACCGCCCAAGCCGCCGTAGCATACGAAGGAAACCGGCTTGGCCTTCCATTGCGTGTAGTGCCAGTCGATGAGGTGCTTGAGGGACGCGGGAAAGCTGTGATTGTACTCGGGCGTCACCAGCACGAACGCGTCCGCCGCATCCAATCGCGCGGCGAGGGCGATCATGTCGGCCGGGCGCCCCTGGACGTTCTGCAGCTCCGTCGAACCGGGCGGCAGCGCCAAGGGCAATGGCGTTTCGGCCAAGTCGAGAAGGTCGATGTCGAAGCGGCCATGCTTGCGCACCTCGTCGAGAAACCACCGCGTGATGACCGGGCCGAAGCGGCCCTGCCGGACACTCCCTAGGACGACGACCAGCTTGAGGGGCGTTTCATCGTTTCGCAACGTATCGTTCATGCATCCGAAGATGGCGTCCAGGCCGGGGCGAGACAACGAATCGCCGGTGGACATACTGTCTACCTGGGTGAACAATCGAAGCGTGCAGCCGGATTTGAACCAGATGTCCATTTTCGCGGCCGTCGTCGAAGCGGGGACGTTCACCGCGGCGGCCAAAGCGCTGGGGATGCCCAAGTCGACGGTCTCCAAGCGCATCTCCGAGCTGGAAGATCGACTTGGATGCCGGTTGCTCCACCGCACCACGCGCCGGGTGAAGCTCACCGCGGTGGGCTGCTCGTACCATGCCGAGTGCCAGCGCATCGTTGCCGACGCACGCGCCGCGGATCGCACGGTGGCGGCGCGGGATGGATCGCTCCAAGGGATCGTGCGGGTCACCGCCCCTTGGTTGCTCGCCGAGATCGTCGCACCGGCGATGCATCGCTTCCTGCGTGAGAACGAGAACGTCTCGCTCGAGGTGTGGATCACGAACCGGGTCGTCGACCTGATCGAGGAGGGCGTGGACCTGGCCATTCGCCCGGGAAGCCTGACGGATAGCTCCCTGGTGGCCCGCCGCCTCGGCGAGGTCGAGCACTGCATCTGCGCATCGCCCGACTACCTGGAACGCCACCGCACAGTGACCAAGCCTTCGGATCTGCGCACCCATGCATGCATCGCGTTCGGCCGAATGGGAACGAAGCGCACCTGGTCCTTCGAACGCGACGGCAAGAAGACCCTCGTCGCGGTCAACGGTCGCTACGCCGTGACCTCCGGGGCATTGATGCATCGGGCCGCCCTCGCGGGGCTCGGCATCGCCAGCGTCCCCAAGTTCGTCGTGGAGGACGACCTCGCCTCGGGCCGTCTCGTGCGCCTCTTGGAAAACTGGACCACCGGCCGCGGTGCCGTGCACCTTGTCTACCCCAGCGGCCGCCACCTGAGCCCCGCCGTCCGCGGTCTACTGGACGTCCTCGTGTCCACCTTCGGAAACAATCCCCCGTGGTCCCCGAGAGAGAGGAACAGGAAGACGGGAAGACGGGAAGGGATTTGATTTTAGGGATCGGTGCTACCGAAAATCCCACAAAACCTTCCCGTCTTCCCGTCTTCCTGTGAATTCCTCAGGTCTTTTGCCAGACGCGGACGTAGTCGACGCGCATGTAGAGCGGGAAGTCGGCTTTGTTCGGTTCTGCGCCCGGGAATTGGCCGCCGAGGGCCAGATTCAGGATGATGAAGAACGGCTTGCGGAATTCTTCACGGTTGGCTGCAGAAACATTGATGACGTGAACGGGATTGGGATTCGTCTCCCGGTCCACGTACCAGCGAATCTCGTTCGCGTCCCACTCGATGCTGTAAAGGTGGAACTGGGCGACGTTGCCCGTGCCGTACGTGGTCGGCTGGTTGTTGTTCTGCCCATCCGCCCAGGGATACACGCCGACGCGGGAATCCCAGAAGAGGTTGTGAACGGTGCTGGCGTCGCTGTTTTTGTGCTCCATGATATCGATTTCGCCACAGCTCGACCAATTGCCTCCCATCCGGTCGTAATATCCGATGGGTGCTCCGTAATTGCTGGTGTACGTGGCGTCGTTCGAGGTGCCCATCATCCAGAATGCGGGCCAGCTACCCACGGCGTTGGGCATCTGGATGCGTGCCTCGATGCGTCCGTATTGCCAGGAGCGCTTGCCCTGCGTGGTGATGCGGGCGGAGCGCTGGTACCAATTGCGCCCGGCGATGTTCGTCGGCGTGTCGTTGTAGTCGGCGCGGATGACCAAGTTGCCACCCTGCAAATAAGCGTTTTCGGGACGGTACCACTCCCACTCGCCGTTACCCCACCCATCGAAGGCATTCGCGCCCGGATTGAGGCCGTTGCCCACGTGGTAGTTCCAGTTCGAGGCGTTGGGCTGCCCGCTTCCGTCGAATTGATCCTCCCAAACGACTTGCCAGTTGCCCGCCGGGGGCGGCGTCGTGGTCCCCATGGTGAATTGGGTCCACGCCGTGTCCGTGGCCCCGCCGCTGCCGTTTCCGATGGTGAAGAAGTACCGGACCGTCGCACCGGTTGGGACGTTATTGACCGTGTACGTGTTGTTGCCGCCGTTCACGGACATGCGGAAATTCTGCTGCCCGTCCGTGTTGATTTGATAATGTACGTCGGCCCAGGGTGCGTCATTCACGTAGAATTGGACGCTGTTCGAGGACACGATGTTGTACCCATACGTTGCCGCTGCCGCGTCCCGAATCGGCAAGACGGCGATGGCCATGGCCGCGAGCAACACGGCCATCAGCATGGCTTTTACTCCACGATCGAATCGATGATTCTTCACCATCGCTGCACCTCCAAGGCTGGTATGCGCGTAGTTGGCGCGCATACTGCGGTACGTGGCACTGCCGTGCAACGAAAATGAAACTCTTGTATCCGCAAAATGATCGACACTAAGTGGTATTGTTCGAAGAGAGCTTTAAACGGTGAATTGGGTAGCTGAGCGTCACGGATTAACGATTTGGTCAATGGAATATGACACCGGTGTCGTTTAGCGGCTGTGCTCGCTCTCGACGGCAAACCGGCCAATTGGGCGAAACGCAACGGCCAAGATGGATTTGCGCCGTGCGAGATGTTTTGGTTGTCGCTGGAGGCAGCGCCCGCGATGACGACCAAAACGGTTTGGACCTACTACGAAAATGACTGGCACCCCGGCAATGTCCGGCTTCTCGGTGCCGTGACGCATGCGACCTGGCTCGCATCCTTGGTATTCGACGGGGCGCGCGCCTTCGAGGGGGTTGTCCCGGATTTGGATCGGCACTGTGCGAGGGTGAACGACAGTGCCCGCGCCCTGGGCTTCGATCCCACCCTATCCGGGGAAGCCATCGAGCAGATTGCACGGGAGGGACTTCGCAAGTTCGCGCCCGATGCGGCGGTTTACGTCCGACCTATGTACTGGGCCGAGGAGTACGACGTCGGCGTCATCGTGCCGTTGGCATCGTCGACGGCCTTCGCCTTGTGCCTCGAAGAAATGCCCATGGCCGGGGCCTCGGGCATCTCCATCACCACCACGCAATTCCGGCGGCCGACCCTGGAGACGATGCCGGTGAATGCGAAAGCCTCCTGCCTTTACCCGAACAATGCGCGCATGCTCCGCGAGGCCAAATCCCGTGGATTCCAGAATGCGCTCTCTTGCGATACGCAGGGCAACGTCGCCGAGCTGGCCACGGCGAACGTCTTCATGGTCCGCGGCGGGGAGGTGTTCACCCCGGTGCCCAATCGCACCTTCTTGGACGGCATCACCCGGCAGCGCGTCATCGGCTTGCTGCGTCATGCCGGCGTGACCGTTCACGAGACGACGTTGACCGTGGACGACTTCCGCCAGGCGGACGAGATCTTCAGCACCGGGAACGTCTCCAAAGTCGTCCCGATCGTGCGCTTCGACGATCGGGACCTGGAATATGGCCCGGTGGCGCGAAAGGCGCGGCAGCTCTATTGGGACTGGGCCCATTCCTGAGACAATTTCGTAATTAGAAGCGCATTTGCAGCGCGAGCCCTCCGCCATCGAGCGTGGGGGAACGTGCAGCCGGTGCGCGTTCATGGCGCTTCGTGAAGACGTGCGGCACGACGTTGACCGCGACTTTGTCCCCAATGGTGACAAGGGCGAGGGTGACGATGAGGCCTGCGCCGGCCACGATCCCTGCGGTTGCGGCGACCGCCGTGTTCACCTCCGGGGTGCAGTCTTTCTTGGGCTTGCATTCGTCGTCCCCGAGCTGACTTGCGCTCACGAGGAGGAGGGCGACGACCAATGCGCTGGCGCCGATGGTGACGCCGAGCCAGCGCGTTCCCTCGCGGGACGTATAGGTGGCCTCGACGCGGGAGGGCTGGCGAATGAGCGCGAACTCGTTCAGTTCGATGGGTCTCCAGGTCCTGTGCCGAACGGCGATCCGATGGACGCCTTTCCAAAGCGCCAAGTTGCATGGAGCGCGGCAAAGCTGCTGCTCGCCGTCGATGTGAAACGTGATGTCCGTCAGGTTCGCCGTGAACTCCACGGGCACCTTCTTCGTCGGGACTTCATCCTCCGCCCCGTCCCTGTCTTGCTCGGTGGCGGGCGGCGCTTCGTCCGAAGCGGGCAGGGGAGGAAGGCCCGTCGCGGATTGCGCATTCGCGGCGGCGCCGGAGGTCATGCCGAGGGAAAGGAGGAGTAAGCCAAGGAAAGGAGCTCTCATCATGAGCCTCCGCGCACTCAGCAATAGCCGTACCGCGCGGTATTTCTCGCGTGGACGGTGGTTCGCGTGAATGCCGCGCATGTTGCCATCGAGCCACAGGAAGCGCGCTACACTGCACTAGCCTGGGAGACATGGCTGCCGCGCGCGAACCGATCCTTCACTCCAATCCGAGCCTCTCCGTGGCCGTGGTGGTGGTGACGTTCGCAGGGGTCGTGAGTGCGGCCACGTCGCAGACCAATCCGCTGTCCGGGGCGACCCTCGCCATCGTCGTGGCGCTGGCCGTCGCGTATGCGTTGCTCGGGACGGCCGGGTTCTATGCCATCGAGCAACGCGGGACGCGAGGGCAGTTCGCGGGATGTTTTGCGGCGGCCGTGCTGGTGGGGGGCGTTGCCGTCGTGCTCGGGCGCGGCACGGTGCGGCTGATGCTCATGTCGGTCATCAGTGCATCCGTGCTCTATCTGTCCGCGGGCGGCGTGATCCTCGTCACACTCGGATGCGCCGGTGCCGTCTTGTGGTCGCTTCTCCTGGAGCACTGGCCTCCATTCGTGGTGGCGCGCGAATTCGTCGAGTGGGGCTCGGGTGCGGCATTCGTCATCATCTTCTCGCAGATGTACGTGTCGCAGCGACGCGCCCGCGCGGAGGCGACGCGGCTGGCCAAGGAGCTCGAGGAGTTCGGCGCCGCCAAGGAGCGCAATCGCATTGCCCGTGAGATCCACGACGGCTTGGGGCATTACCTCACCGTGGTGCACGTGCAGCTCGAGGCCGCGCAGCTCACCCTCGCGCACGATCCAGAGAAGGCGCAGGGCGCACTCGCGCGGGCGCGTGAGCTCACGCACGAGATCCTCGGCGAGGTGCGCCGCAGTGTGGCCGTGCTGCGCGGTTCGGCGCCGCGGCCGCTCGTCGAGATGCTGGGCAAGCTCACCGAAGAGTGCACCGATGCGGGAACCCCCGCGCACCTCGCCGTCGAAGGCGAGGTGCGCAGGCTGCCCGATCCCACCGAGTATGCCCTTTACCGTACCGCCCAGGAGGCGCTGACCAACGTGCGCCGTCATGCGCGCGCATCGCGGGTCACCGTGACCCTCGCGTTCATCCCCGGGGAACGCGTGCGCCTTCGCATCGAGGATGATGGCATGGGGATGAATGGATCGCGCGAGGGCTTCGGCCTCACCGGCGTCCGCGAACGCGCGGACCTCCTCGCGGGGAATATCGCGATTCGGACGGCGCCCGGGCAGGGCTTTGCCCTCGAGATGGAGGTGCCGGGATGATACGCGTCCTCATCGTCGACGATCAGGCGCTGTTTCGCGAAGGACTGCGCACGGTGCTCGGTGCGCGCGGGGTCGATGTGGTGGGGGAGGCTTCGAATGGCGAAGAGGCCGTGGCGCTTGCCTCTGAGCTCGCGCCCGACGTCGTGCTCATGGATCTGCGCATGCCCGTGCTCGACGGTGTGGAGGCCACGCGCCGCATCTCCAAGCTTCCCCACGCGCCGCGCGTGATTGCGCTCACCACCTTCGACGACGATGCATCGGTCTTCGAGGCCCTGCGCGCCGGCGCACTCGGGTATCTGCTCAAGGACACGCGCTCGGAGAAGCTCGTCGAGGCCATCGGCCTTGCGGCGCGCGGTGAGGCGCTGCTGCAACCGAGCATCGCCGCCAAGCTGGTGAGCGAGTTCGCGCGCCTGAGCGCGATACCGAAACGGGATGCTGCCGCGGAGTTGGGACTTTCCGAGCGGGAGCTGGCCGTGCTGCGCGAGCTGGCACGCGGTGCGAGCAACAAGGAAATCGCCGTGGCCTTGTCCATCGCCGAGGGGACGGTGAAGAACCATGTGACGAGCATCTTCACGAAGCTCGGCGTGCAGGATCGCACCCAGGCGGCGCTCAAGGCGCGCGAGCTCGGCATTTCCTGACCCGAGGTCATGCCCGCGGCATGACCACGACCATGACCACGACCATGACCTATGGCCCATGGCCTGTGACGGGTGGGAAACCTCACGATGGCAGACATGAAAGTACGGAGCCTGGTCCTCGCGTTTGCCCTGCTCACCGCCGCGGCATGCGCCTCTTCGAACGACGACAACGACGACGCCGGCCGCGCGCCCCCGGGGCCGATGCACCCGGCCGTCGCCTCCTTCTTCGACGACTTTCACGCCTCGCGTTACAGCCTCGCCGCGCGCCATGCCCAAGCGCTGGACGGCGCCGCGGCCGCCGCTCCGCAGGATGGTCCCGTGTCGTTCGTGCGCGGCCTCGCGCACCTTTGGCACGTCGGAGAGTTCGCGCGCGATCCACGCCCGAACGGCCCGGCGCTGGAGACCGAGGCACGGGCCAGCCTGGAGCTTTTCTCGACGGCCAAGCAGAAGAATCCCGACGACGCGCGTGTCGATTGCTTCCTCGGCCTGCAACAGCTCAATGCAGGCCGTGCGATTCACGACGATGCCTTGGTGCAGCAAGGGTATGCGACCCTCGAGGCTGGCGTCCGTGCATGGCCGCAATTCAGCTTGTTCTGCAAATCGCTCGCCTACGACGGTCTGCCGGCAAGCGATCCCGATTACGCGAAGGCCGTCGACGCCGCGTTCGATACGTACGAGGCGTGTTTCGGTGAGAAGGCCGATCGCAATCATCCCGATATATCGAAATACCTCGACCGCGCCACCGACACGGGGCCGAACCGGGCATGCTGGAACGACTGGATCGCTCCGCACAATGCCGAAGGCTTTTATCTCTATTGGGGAGATCTGCTGGTCAAGCAAGGCAAAGTGGATGTCGCCAGGATCGTTTACAATAATGCAAAACTCGTCAAGGAATATCCAAAATGGCCTTATAAATCGCTTCTCGATGATCGGTTGAATGCCAATCTCCAGGCCAAAGCGGCTCTTTATTGGGATGCCGATCCGAAGAACGATCCGCCCCTCGGCGGGGCGAGTGCGGGGCATGCGTGCACCTATTGCCATGCCGCCACCGCGGACGAATGAATCGCGACCGGTTGGCTGGTACAATGCGCTCTTGCCGGTTTCGCGCGGGAGCCCAAACAGAGACGGCACAATGAAACGTCCGATCATTGTAGCACTTGCGGGCGCGGCCTTGGCCGTCGCCATCTTCACCCCGACGGCGGGCGCGACGCCTTCGACCAACGCCATCACTTGGAGCGGAGTCTGTTCGGATCCCGCCTTGGCCAACGCGGGAGCAGAATGCGGCACGTTGGACGTGCCGCTCGATCCGGCCAATCCTCGCGGAAAGACCATCACCTTGGCCCTCTCCCGGGTGCGGCACAAGGTGGCCGAAAATGCCTATCAAGGTGTCGTCCTCGGCGCGCCGGATGCCCTCACGGGCTCCGGGCTCAACATGTCACTTCTTGGCGGGCGCCTTCCCAATGGGGCGGGCGGTGCGTACGACTGGATCGGTTTTGCGCGGCGAGGCCAGGCGCCCAGTGCACCGGCGATCGCGTGCAATCCAGGGTACTTCGAGTACAACCGTCCCTATTACGTGCCCGCGACGCCGGCCGCCGAGCAGCAGTGGCTCTCGCGCGTGAAGGGGTACGCCGACGCATGTGCGAACAATGCGCCCGCGGATTTGCTGGACCACATGAAGACGGTCGACATGGCCGCCGACATGGATGCCATTCGCACCGCGCTGGGCGTGGAGCGCGTCAATGTCTTTGCGCAGTCGTATGGTACGTACCTCGCGCAGGTGTACGCCACGAAGTACCCAGGCCGGGTTCGGCGGATGGTGCTGGACAGCATCGTCGATCCTCGTCGCGTCTGGTATGGAGCGGGCGCTTTCGACCAGAATGTGCCGCTCGAGCGCAACTTGGAAATCTGGTTCGATTGGCTCGCCTCCCACGACGACGCGTACCATCTCGGCAAAACGCGGCAGGATCTGCGAAACGTGTGGAATGCCCAACTGCAAAAGCTGGCGACGGCACCTGCAGGTGGCGTCATTGGGCCGTCCGAGTGGATCGACGTGTTTCTCTTCCCCTCGTACTTCCAGCAATCGTGGCCGCTGCTCGGCGGGGTGCTCTCAAATTGGGTCACCAACGGTGACGCGGCTGCTCTGAAGGCGTTCTTCTCGCAGGTCTATCACTCGGGCGGGGAAGGCACGTACGCGCCGCAGCTCGCGCAGCTGTGCACCGACGCTCCCTGGCCGACGAACTGGGCACAGTGGCACGCCGACACCGTGGCTTCCCATGCGCAGGCCCCGGATACCACGTGGGGACAAACGTGGGCCAACGCTCCGTGCGCCTTCTGGCCCGCGCGCTCGGGTTATCCGGTGACCGTGAACGGGTCCTGGGGACAGACCGCACTTCTCATCGACGAGACGCTGGATGCGGCGACGCCTTTCGAAGGCAGCCTCGAGGTGCGTTCGCGCTTCCCGAGCGCCGCGTTGATCAGCGTGCCCGGTGGTACGAACCACGCCGGCACGCTAAGCGGCAATGGGTGCGTGGACTCGAAAATCGCCGACTACCTGACGACGGGCGCGTTGCCACGGCGCAAGCCCGGCCGGATGGCCGACGTCGAGTGCGCACCGCTTCCGCTGCCCACCCCGACGACCCCATGACTTCGGCGCACGCGGACGGGCCCAAACCCGTTACCATGCAAACATGGGACAGCGCTCCGCCATGAAATTCGACATTTCGGACTTGGGTGGGTCGAAATATCGCATCACGGTCCACGAGGGAAATTCGTCCTCCGAGCACGAGGTCACGGTCACCGAGGCCGACATCCAACGGTACGCTCCGGGGGCGACGCCGGAGCATCTGCTCGAAGCGTCGTTCGAGTTTTTGCTCGAGCGCGAGCCCAAGGAGTCCATTCTCTCGAGCTTCGCGTTGCCCGTCATCGAGCGGTACTTTCCCGAGTACCCTCGGCAGATCCGCACGTCGGTCCGCGCATCCTGAGTGGGCGCGTCACCACCAGGTGACGTGGTACACACAGTGGGGATCGCCGTATTTTCGGCACGGGCCGGAAGCATGGTCCACCAGCGAGTGCGGCTCGAACCGACGGGCGATCCCCAACAGGCATCCGCGTTGCCAATCGCAATGGAGGTCCATGTCGACCTCCAGGGCGATGAGGTTCTCCCCGGGCTCACCGCGGTAGCGAATGTGGCCGATGCCATCGGCCACGTGCAGTGTGCCCTCGTCGACCATGAGCTTGCCGTCTTTTCGATGCCGCGCATGGTAGGCGATGTCCAGCGCGCGCATCACTCCGTGGATGTCGCGCATGGAAGGCGGCAGTTCGTAGTGCAGCGCGAAGAGCCTGGCCAACTCCATGGACTTGGCCGGACCCAACGTCGTGCAGATCTCACGTTCGCAGGCGACGTAGGCATCGAACGGCCACCAGCGTTCCGGCTTCAGAGCGATGGTGCCGTCGCCCGTGGCCGAGGCCAATCCGTATTTGAGGTAGATGGGAAGCAGCGACGATGGCACCAAGTGCAAATTCGCGAGTATGACGTCGACGTCGACTTCGATGCCCGAGAGATTGCGCGCCGGTCCCGCAGGTCCACGTGGCGGGGCGGCGTTCTTGCGCTCCGCAGCGTCGGCGCCCGGGGTTGCGTTGGCGTAGGTTTGCTCGGCCTCGCGCGATAACTCGCTCACCCATACGGGACGCGTGCGCATCGCGAGGGCGGGAACGGGCTCTCCGAGGGCAGTCTCGAACGCGACCAGGAGCGCATCGCGCATTTCCCGGGCCGAACGCCACCGCTGTTCGGGCTCGAAGGCGAGCGATGCGTCCACGAACTTCACGATGGCTCGCGGCAGATGCGGCGCGGCGTCTGCGAGGGAGCGCGCGTGGCGGGTCGCTGCGGCGGCGAGTTGCTCGGCATTGGTTTCGGCAGGGTGGACGAGCTGGCCCGAAAGCAGCGTGAAAATCGTCGCCCCGACGGCCCAGCAGTCGCTGTGCGGTCCAATGGCGTCGCTTTTTCCGAGCGCTTGTTCCGGCGGCATGAACGCCGGGGTGCCGATCATGTTTCCACAGATGGTCGACGTTCCGCTCGGGTCGATGCGGCGTGCAATTCCGAAGTCGAGCACGCGTACCTCCCCGGCCGCCGTCACGAAGAGGTTCTCGGGTTTGATGTCGCGGTGCACCAAGCCACGCGTGTGCGCACTCGCCAGCACGTCCAGGACATCGGCCATGAGGACCGCCACCTCCGACACAGGCAGTCGTTTGCCGGCGCGTTCCCAGCGGGCGCGAAGCGTTTCTCCTTCGAGGAGCGGCATGATGAGGAACGCGCACCCATCGTCGCCGACGTGGTGTTCGAGCACGGGGACGGCCCCGGGATGGCCTACTTGATTGGCGACCGCGGCCTCGCGTTCGAACAGATGGCATATGCTCGGATCGTCGCGGAAGCGCTCGAGCATGACCTTGATGGCCACGCGGTGCCCATCGCGATGCGTGGCCGCGTACACGGCGCCCATGCCCCCGATCCCAATGAGGCGCTCGAGCCGGCACTGATGAACGGAGGTCCCCACCCTCGCGAGCGCGCGTTCGGAGCTCGACTGCATCTTTACAGAGGTATCACCTTCCGGTTCCCGGCGGTCCGGGTGAGCTTCGGCCTTGACTCGAACGACCGGTTGAGGTTATGTGGCGGCCTGTGAACGTGAAAATCACGTTCATTATCTTGCCGTGCTTTCCTTTCGTACGCTCGCCGCATTCCTCTCGACCGCGGGCTTTTTCTCGAACAACGCACACGCTCAGGCGCCCGCGGCGCGCACTCCGCCGCCGAAAATGCAGGAGGTCGCCGTTCGCGGCGAGGGATCGGCGACGCGCCTTCGGCATTCGGCCGAGGCCGTGAGCGTCATCGACACCAAGCGTGCGCACCGAGAAAGCGCCGACTTGGGCGAGGTGATGGCGCGCCAGCAAGGCATTGTCGTGCGACGCGAGGGTGGACTCGGCTCCACGGCGCAATTCTCCCTCAACGGCTTTCAAGGCGAGCAGGTTCGCTTCTTCATCGATGGCGTTCCCGCGGGCTATACGGGGCTTCCCCCCGGCATTGCCGACATCCCCATTGCGTTCGTCGAAAGGGTGGAAGTCTATCGCGGCGTGGTCCCCGGCCGATTCGGCGCCGACGCCCTGGGCGGTGCCGTGAACCTGGTCACCGAGACCCGGCCGGGCACACGCACCGCAGCGTCGTACCAAGTTGGCTCCTTCGGCACGTACCGCGCAACGGCCACCGGGCAATACTATGATCCGGCCTCGGGCCTGTTCGCGCGCGCCAATGGCTTCTACGACCGCGCCAAGAACGACTACCCCGTCGACGTCCAGGTCGCCGAGGAAGGGCGAAGCGTCCCGGCCACCGTGCATCGTTTCCACGACGCGTACCGCGCGTACGGTGCGGGGTTGGAGGCCGGCGTCCTCGACCGGTCCTGGGCCAAGCGGCTGTCGCTGCGCATCTACGGAATGGACGCCGCCAAGGATCTCCAAAGCAACTTCATCATGTTCATACCGTACGGCGAAGTTCGTTCTGCGGAGAGCGCGCTGGGAGCGATCGTGCGCTATCAATCGCCGGCGATGGACGTCGGTTCCACGAAGGTCGTGCTTTCGACGACAAGCGGATACAACCACCGTGCGATTGACTTCGTCGATCGCTCCCCATGGTTTTACGACTGGTTCGGCCACCGGGTCGGGTTGTCCGGCCCGGGCCGCGGTGAAACGGGGCGCCCGGCCACGGACCAGACCATCGGCCAACATACCGTGTTCGAGCGACTGGGCATCGATTGGATTCTCTCGCCCGCCGCCACGGTGCGCGCGTTTGCGGCCCCCACGTGGGTCTCGCGCTCCGGTGAACAGAAGCTTCCGCTCGCGCCCGGAGCCCTCGATCCGCTTTCCGGCACGCGCAGTCTCTTCACCTGGATCAACGGCCTCGAGGCCGAGGTCAACCTCTTCGATCGAAGGCTCCAGAACATTGCCTTCGTCAAGAATTACCATATCCACACTAGCTCCGAAGAATTGGTCGACCGGTTCGTGACCCACGAATACACGGATCTCAGCTTCGGCGCCGGCGACGCTGCCCGCTTTCGCATCGCCCATGGCCTCTTCGCCAAAGCGTCGTACGAACACGCCACCCGTTTGCCCGGCCCCGTCGAGCTCTTTGGAGACGGCGTTCTCATCGAGCAAAACCGGAGGCTCGTACCGGAAACCAGCGACAACATCAATGCGGGCTTCCTCGTGGAAACGGCTCCAACGCCGGCCGGGACCCTGCGCGCCGAGGCCAATGGCTTTTTGCGCTACGCGGATCATCTCATCACGCCCATTCAAAACGACATCGCTTACGATTTTCAGAACGTCTACGCCGCTCGCTCCGTCGGCATCGAGGGCTCCGCAGGATACCGCTCGCCGCGCGACTACGTTTCCCTCGACGGAAGCTTCACCTACCAAGACTTCCGCAACACCTCCAAAGAGGGGGCCTTTCAACGAACCGAGGGCGATCGCATTCCCAACGTGCCTTGGGCCTATGGAAGCGTGACCGCGCGGATTCGCATGCCCGACGTCCTCACGCCCCGCGACGAGATATCGCTCGGCTGGACCACCCGTTACGTGCACAGCTTCTATCGCGCGTGGGAAGGGCAGGGCGACAAGTCCTCGAAGGACCACATCGAATCGCAACTCCTCCACTCCGCAGCGCTCACCTACCTCGTTCGGGTGCCCTCCACGTTCACCGCAAGTCTCGAGGCTTACAACCTGACCGACGCACACGCGTACGACAATTTCGGTGTCCAGAAGCCCGGCCGCGCGTTCTTCTTCAAGGGCACGTTCGAGCACGATTGGGGCAATTCACCATGAAGCTGTCGAAACACGCGTTCATGGCCATTTGGGACGTGCACGCCTGGCTCGGCGTGTGGGCGGGGCTGGTGCTTCACGTCATGTGCTTCACCGGCGCATTCTGCGTCTTCTACGAGGAGCTCGGGATGTGGCAAGATCCCGCGCTCCACGCTCCCCACGGAGACGTGCGCCCGCTCACGGAGCTCGTTCGCCCGATGTTGGATAGTGGCCAATTGGGCCGCAAACGCATCGACGTGTATTTGCCCGACGAAGAGCGCAGTACCGTGGACGTTCGCTACGTACCGGCCGCGGGCGGCGTTCGTCGGATGACCCACGTGAACCCGCGCACCGGCGAGGTGATTCCCGATCGCTCACGCCTGGCGTCGATCCTCTTGTACGTCCATTTCCTCTACCACGACCGCTGGTTTCCCCAGGGCATCTTCATCGCGGGTGTCTTTGGCGTCGCCATGGGCCTTGGCCTGGTCACCGGCGTGGTGATTCACTTTCGAAAGATCTTCCGCGAGCTTCATCAGTTCCGCGCGCACAAGCGATCCGGCATCGTCTGGGCCGACGCCCACAAGATCCTTGCCGTCTTCGGCCTGCCGTTTCAATCGATGGCCGCCTTCACCGGGGCCATGATCTGCTTTGGCCCCTTGCTGCTGAAGCTCTTTGCCGGGCCAGTATTCCATAGCGATGCGAAGGCCGCCGATCGGGCCCTGTATGGAGATCTCTCCGGCCCTGCCGCGAGCAGCCAGCGCGCTGCACCCATCGACTTGGATCAACTGGTTGCCAAGGCAACCGATGCGCTGCCCGGCCTTTCCCCCGACGTCCTTCGATTCGTGAATTACGGCGATGCCGAGGGGACCGTTGGCGTCTTCGGCAAGCGCGCGGACTCGCCGCTGGGAACCTCCATGGTCCGCCTTCGTCTGCGCGACGGTGCCGTGGTTCGCGTGGAGACGCCGGGGGCGAACGGTCCGGCGCAGAACATCGAACAATGGATTCGAAGCCTTCACTTCGTCCGGTACGGCGGGTGGACCGTGAGAATCTTGTACGCGCTCTGCGCGCTTGCCGCGTGCCTGACGATCCTCACCGGCAACTGGGTTTGGCTCTTGCGCCGCGAAACCCGAGAGGCGCGCGCGTCCAATCGCGTTTTGTCTCGAATGACGGTGGCCGCAGGTGGCGGCGTTTGCCTGGCGACCGCCGTGCTCTTTTGGGCCAATCGCTGCATTCCGATGCACCTTCCCTGGCGGATGACCGCAGAATCGGTCGCCTTCTTCGGCACGTGGGGCCTTGCGCTCCTCGGTTGCCTTCTTGCGTCGAATGCTCGCAAATCGTGGGTCGTGTTGCTCGTGGTTTCCGGTGCGCTCTTCGCGTCGGTGCCCGTGTTCGACGTGCGTCATCACCTCGGAGGCATCGACGTGGCGCTCTTCGTCCTTGGCGTCGGGCTCCTCGGGGCTGCGCGCCTCGTTCATACGGTGAGGGCATCATGGTCGACTTGACCGCCTTCTCGTGGAGCCTATTGGCCTTCTCGCTGTTTCACGCGGCCTCGAAGCGCTACCCGCGGTGGCAAGCCTACCTGCGCACCGCCGGCATTCTCTTCACCGTCGCTTCGCTCGCGCTCTGGATTCACGGCAACGGTGCCATCATCGGCAGCCTTCTCTTCATCTTCTCCTGGGTCGTCTCGGGAAGCGTCTTCGTCGTGTCCGTCGCCATGTGGCCACGACTCGTCTGGAGCATTGCCCTCGTGCTGCCGTGGGTCTCCGCACTCGGCCTTCTCTTGCAAGGTGGCCATGCGCCGTAACACCATTGCGCGACTCACCGCCGCCATCCTCGGGTCTCTGGGGTTGGCCATCAGCGCTATCGTCTGCATCGCTCGCGCCGCCCCGTTTTCCTTGGGTACGCGCTTCGCGATGGCGCATTACAGCTTCGTCCTCATTTGGATCACCGCCGCCTGCTTCGGATTCGTCGCCAAGAGCGGCGCCCGTGCATGGGCCGTCTACATCGCACTGTCGGCCCTCTTCCTCGCGCTCGCCTTATGGAGTCCTTCATGAACACCGCACGCTCCCTGCTTTTCCTAGGCCTCATGGCCGCGCTCAGCGCATGCAGCAGCTCGTCGTCCGACGACCCCGACCCGGGCAGCGTGGTCTGTCCGAAGCGAAGCCCCGCGTCGACGCCCGCCGACAATCGCCTTTATTCCATTGGCACGGTCATCCAGGGGCCCAGTGCGCGAACCTTGTACGTGCAATCGATTCCGTCCCTCGACCAGGACGTCACCACGTCGCGCGCGACCGAGATTGCCGGCAACTCGCGCCACATGGCCTACGGCGGATTCACCTACGTGGGGTACGCCGAGAAGCCCGAGATCGCCAAGTTCGAGCCCAACGCCGACGGCAAACTCGTCGCGTCGAACCTCCCGCACCTCAATTTCGCGAGCTACGGACTCAAAGCCATCCCCTTCGGCAATGTCTTCGTCAGCCCGACGAAAGCGTACCTTTTTGCCGAGGCGCAGTACAAAGCCATCGTGTGGAATCCCACCACGATGGAGATCGTCAAGACGATCGACCTTTCGTCGCTCAAGAAAGAGGGCTTCGACGTCGAGCTCTGGGTCTCCACGGTGCGCGACGGCAAGGTGTACACGCCGCTGCGCTACGTCGATTACAAGAATCCCAATTTGTACAAGATTGGCCACGAATCCAACATGGTCATCTTCGATGGCAACGAGGACAAGCTCCTTGCCGTCGCCCACGACGAACGCTGCGTGGCCGCGGGGCAACCGGCGTTCTTGGACGATGGGACGCTGTACACGCTCGCCGACGGCAGGAGCTACCTCGCCCAAGCCGCAGCCATTCAAACGCAGCAGCCCGTGCCCAAGACGTGCATTCTGCGCATCCGCCCCAACGAAATGGTCTTCGACCCGAACTACCTCGTGGAGGTGGCCTCCGTCACCGGAGGCCGTGAGGCGGCCACGCAGCTCTTCTACGTCGGCCACGGCGTGGGGTATGCCAAAGTGCATTACCCCGATCGGGTCGAAGCGGGCGCCGATCTCGGGGGTTCGGGCATCTGGTCGCAAAAGGCCTTCAAATACTGGCGCTTCGAGCTCGGCGACACCGTCAAAGCGCAGGAGGTCCCCGACATCGGCTTCTCCGTCATCGCCTTCGGGGGCGCCGTACTCGATGGCAAGTACTACGCCGCCGAATCCGCCGACAACGCCACCTCGTCCTTCTGCGAATTCGATCCGGTGACCAACCAGGCCACCTTCCGCTTCCAGATGGACGGCTTCCTGCGCGACATTTACCGCTTACGCTAGGGCAACGTTCTGGAGAGAGTTCACAGGAAGGCGGGAAGGCGGGAAGGTTTTTTGATTGTCGAGAACGATGACGAGGGAAAACGTTCTCAATACTTCCCGCCTTTCCGTGATGCCCTCTTTCCAGAACGTTTGGGCGGCGGTCTAGATATCGCCGGTCATCTTCAAATAGAAGGCGCGGCCCGGTCGCTGCAGGCCGAAGACGTCGAAGACTTGCGCGTCGGCGATGTTCTGCACTTCGAACGTTGTGGTGACCGTGGCCGGGCCCGCGAGGATGTAGGAGATTCCAACGTTGTGGGTGACTTGCGCTGGGATCACTTGCTTGTACGCTGTGAGGCCCTGGCTTTCCCAACTGCGGTAGAAGTCATGCACGTACCGGCCAGTGTAAAAAGGCTTGATGCTGTCCGAGGGGGTCACGATGTTGTAGAAGCGCAGTTCGGCGGCCCAGGCTCCGTACATCCAGGGGCGGCTGGGAATGCGATCTCCGTCGAACGCACGGAAGGGGCCCTCCTTGGACACATTTCGCTGCTCCTGAAAGGTGAAGCTCCCATCGAGGTGGAGCCAGCGCCCTGGCAGATCCCACTGGGCCCCATTTTCTAGTCCGTAGGTGCGTGCCCGATAGACGTTCTGGTACGTGATGAACTTGTCGGTGAGTAGCGGCGTGATGAGGTTGTCGCCTTCGCGATAGAAGAGGTTAACGTCCACGACGAATGAACCCACCGGCGAGCGTTTGATCTCGACGCGCGGGCCGACATTGAAGTTGTGGCTCGTCTCTGGTTCGAGCTCCAGGTTGGGGCGAATCAGCACGCCGTTGCCGAATATTTCGAACGCGCTCGGCAGGCGGGTGGCATATTCGTACGACGTTTTGGCATAGAGCCACGGCGTGAACCGATAGCGAAGCGCATCGCCGGCGCCAATCGTGTGTGAGCTCGTCGAGACCGAGTTGAAGCTCGTGGTACCGGCGACTTCGCCTTCCATCCGCATCACGTAATCCTTGGCGAGGACCACGTTCTCCAGCCGGCCGCCGAACCAATGGCTCTCGTATTCGGCGCCGGTGACCAATTTGAAAAGGTTCCGTTTGCCGCCCTGTGGATCGGGCGCACCCGGGGTGGGCAAAATACGCTCCTCACCCGTGCGAAAGTTGCCTTGTGGCGTGATGTTTACGCGAACGATGTGCGAAGGGTGGATGGCCCACGACAGCATGGCGTTGCCGTAAGCATTGTTTTGCCAGAACGTCTGATCGTGCGGAATGTTCTCGATTTCGCCCCGTGGAAAGCGGGGCGTCGTGCGCCGGCCGAACCAGTCGTATCCCCACGCTGAGTCGTCGATGAAATCGATGATGCGGCGAGAAAAACTCGCCGTGGCCTTCAAATCGAAATTCCGAGCAAGCGGCTGCTCATAGCGCAAGGTGGCGCCGTAAATCGTCTCTCCGTAGGTGACCTCGCCGTAGGGCACGGTCATCACGTTGTTGTTCTGAAGATCTTTGTCGTAGGTCGAAGCGAAGGCCTTGAGGAGCAATAGGCGCGCCCATGGGCGATCGACGACGCCAACCTCGGCGAAGCCGCCGTAACCCATATAGCGATCATGAAAGCGCTTCAGCGTGGCCGTACTGCTGCGGCCGAGCGCGTCGGCCACCTCCACCTCCACGGGGTAATTGTTCTTCGCGTGATCCAAAAAGAACGATGCGCCGGCGACGAATCCGGAATCCATATTGCGGTAACGGCCATCGAGGGTGATGCGGTTGGTTCCAAAGGAGCCGACCTGGTAGGATCCGCGCAGGTGGTTGTCTCGTCGCTCGGCGGTGACGAGGTTCAGGGCGCCGCAAAGGGCGTCGACGCCGAATCGAATAGGGACGACACCGCGATAGATCTCCGCGCGCTGAACGAAGTTGATGGGCACGTTGGCCACGTCCAACGGAAAGCCGGCGTACTCGAAGGGCACGCCATCCAAGAAAAAGCGCACCTCCTCCTCGTTGCAACCATTGAGGTACAGGCGCGTATTCGCTCCCAAACCGCCGAGGCGCTGGACCGCAACGCCTTGTGCGCGTGCCAGCACTTCTCCCAAATCTGCACTTTGCTGTTGCGCACGCCGTGTATCGACCACGGTCACGGCCTCCGCCGACTGCTGCAACTTTTGCGCGGCGGTCGTCGCGCCCTTCACTTTGACCTCGGCGGGGGCGTCGCCGTCGCCTGCCGCAAGTGCGCGCGCCGAACCAAGAATGGGGAGACCACATGTAAGTGCAAAAAGGATCCGCTTCACTGCGCGCGATCTGTATGGCAAATGATAGTCACTTTCAATATCATCGGCGCATGATCCGTTTCTTTCGTCCCGTGTCGGCGCTTGCGGCCCTGTCGTTCCTGGCCACCCTCTCGTGCAGTGGGACGGACGATCCGGCGCCGTCGACGGAGCCCGATGGCGTAAAGCCGCTCTACGCGCTTCTGAGCTTGGTTTCCACGACGGACAGCAATGCCTCGTACGTGAACCTGTTCGACTCGCCGAACATCACCGAGGTCAGTTTCTCGCGGGCCCGCGAATTCCCCGGTTCGAGCGGCATCGATGCGGTCAATGGCAAGATCTTCGTCTCCAGCGGCGAGGCACCGACGGTCATGCGCTTCGGCATCACCGAGGCGTTGGCCTGGAAGGACGAAGGCGCCATCAACTTTGCCAATTACGGCTCGTCGGCCGGACTATGGGGCAACGGATTCGGCAATTCGAAGGGATATATGACCTTCAACTCCGTCGAGCGCGTCGTTTGGGATCCGACGACCCTGACCATCCGCACGCAGAGCGTTGCAGGCAACAATCTGGTGCGCGACCGCGATGGTCTCTTGGTGCGCGCCGCCTACGACCGCGCCCTCGTGGCTCAGGGCGCGGAGCTCTATTGGCCCTATTACTGGTCCGACAACGACTATTTCCGCTTCTCGCAAATGTCGCAAATTGCGCTTTACGACACGGGCTCCGACCAGATCCGCAACTTGATCGATGCTCCATGCCCCGGATTGGACTTCGCCAGCAAGGACGAAGAGGGCAATCTCTACTTCAGCAACTGGGTTTTCGCCGTGGCGCAGCCCGCGTTCGATGCCGGCGCGCCGCAAACGTGCACGGTGCGGGTGAAGGCGGGCCAGACGACCATCGATCCGGATTTCCGGGTTCGCTTTCCGGAGGTGACCGAAGGCCGTCAGGGCGCCGCCTTCCATTACATCGGCCAAGGCAAAGCCTTCTTTGCCGTATTCCACCACGAAACCGTTCGAGCGGGCACCGCCCCGCGCGATGCCATCGAGGGGAATCACTGGCGCTTCTGGTCGTACGACATGAAGGCCGGCACCGCGAAGCCCATCGATGGAATCGATGTGTTCGCGGGCGGCTACCGCGCGGCGAAGGTCGATGGGCGCACGTTTCTGCTGCTGCCTCGCAAAGACTACTCCTCCACCGTGGCCTACGAGCTCCTCGCCGACGGCACCGTGAAGCGCCTCTACGAGTCCGTGGGTTGGGCCTACCAGTTCCTGCGCGTGCGTTAGCCTAGACGGCCACCAACGTTTCGAAGCCGCCGAAGATCATTCGTTTGCCGTCGAAGATGGGATCGTCTTTCGACATCATGCCTTCGAGGCGCGGATCGCTCATGACCTTCGCGTTCACCGCGTCGCGGTGGGCGCGGGACTCGAAGACGATCCACGCGAAGATGACCGTTTCGTCGGGTTTGAGCATCACACTCTGCGGGAAGGACGTGAGCTCGCCCGATTTCACGTCCTCCGCCACACACTCGCGGTACTCCAATGCGCCGTGTTCCCGCCAAACCGCGCCAGCCTTGCTGGCCATTTCGCGATACTTCTCGACGTTGCTCTTGGGAACGGCCAACACGTAACCATCGACGTAAGCCATGGCGACCTCCTGGGGTTTGCCACGATCATACGTCGAAGTCGCCACCGCCGAAATCGTCTCCGCCGCCGAAGTCGTCTCCGGGATCGATGTCTTCGTCGTAGCGCGCTTCGTCGTCGACGGTGTCGCCGTCGGATGCCGACTCATAGCCCTGGTAGTCTCGCGTGGAAGCGTCATCCATCAGAGCGGTTTGATGCTCATAGCCACCGAGCAGCTCGTGCGCGATGGCCGTGCCGATGAAGCTGCCCGCAATGCTTCCGAGAAGACTGCCTCCGATCACGCCACCCAAGGATGGGCCGCCGCTGCGTTGAAAGTCGGCCCCGGCAAGCCGGGGACCTCCGGTGCCTCCTCCGAAAACGCGCTCGAGAATTCCCGGTTGCCGAAGCTCGGCCCGCGTGGCCATGCGTGCCATGCTCTGCGGATCGGCCTGCCCCGACGCGGCGGTACGCTCGTGTTCGGGCACGGCTTGCGCCAGTTCACGCAGGGCGCGTGCGCGTTGCTCGGGGGTGAGCTGCGCGAAGGCTTCTGCATGGGCCTGTTCGATAGCCTCGGGCGGGGCCGTGCGCAGCAAGTAGCGGTAACGCTGAAGGGCCTCTTCGTCGTTCGACGCCGCGCCGGGTGCGGGGGCCGGTGCGGGGCGATTCTCCGGTTGTTCACCGAACAAGCGATTCAATATGCCCATGGAACACCTCCGTCGTGCTTGATTTGGCTGAGTCGTCTGCCGTTGCTCGCTGCAGCCTAGGCACGATTGGCGCCGTGGGAAAGGTCGAGGGGGGCGATGCCCGTGGCGTGAACAAATTCGTCACACGGAGGCAATCGTGATCCATGGCGAGGTGGCCGCGGACGCGTTACGACATGGGGCAGCATGCGGATTGCGTTCATCGATCACGTGCAGCTCGCGATGCCCTCGGGAAGGGAAGACGAGGCGCGTGCGTTCTACCAAGGCATACTCGGCATTCCCGAGCAGGCCAAACCGGCACACCTCGCCAAGCGCGGTGGCGCATGGTTCGAGCGCGGCACCCTCAAGGTGCACATCGGCGTCGAGAAAGACTTTCGCGCCGCCACCAAAGCGCACGTGGCCTTCATCGTCGAGGGGCTCTTCGAATTGGTCTCTCGGTGCAAAGCCGCGGGCTACCGCGTCACCACCGACGAACCGCTCGAAGGCTTCGAGCGTGTGTACATCTACGATCCATTCGGCAACCGTTTGGAATTCATGGAGCCAACCAGTACATGGTCTGGGTAGCGGGAATCGCACCTGCAACCTCTCGGTCCCAAACCGAGTGCTCTACTAGATTGAGCTATACCCAGAAGATACGAAGGTCGATATTGGACCCCCATGGACGAGTGCAGCGCGCACACGCTGCACTCGTCCAGTTGCGAAGGCGCGACTCGCACGCGCCCCTCTTGGCTTCGAGCCAAGCGAGCTACTCCTGCTCCACTCCGCAATTCGGCAATGAAGAAACACGACGACATGCATCGAGCCCGAAGGCTCGAAGGAATTCCGTAAAGTGATCGACAAAACCTCGTCGATCCTATTCCCGCAATTCGCGGGTGGTCATGCTCCGTAAGATCGTTGATTAAGAGATTGGGATACCGTTCGAGCGTTGAATGGCCACAAACGTCGAAGGCCGCCTGGGTTTCCCTAGGCGGCCTTCCGAGAGTGCTCTCGCGACTCTGGAACTTCCGCCTAGGGGCTTACCTCCGGCTTGTTATCCGGCTTAACTTGAATGAGGAGGCACTTGTCGATCCCTGGAAGTACGATCCCTGGAAGTACGTGGCCTTGCCACATCGCGCGGTCGCGGCGTGGTGAAAGGTTGGATACGTAAAGGGACCTGAGGGACGTCATAGCGTTACCACACCTTTATGTGTCGCCTACCAAGGCGGGTCAAGGAGAAATCTTTGGCTTCAATCAAAAAGATTTGCACGATGCACGGCCATGGAACAACGAGATGACGTGGTCGTGTTCGCCGCCGGGTCGGCCCCGACCGACGAGGAGATCCATGCCTTGTTCGCGGCGTCGTGGCCGAATCATGAACCGCGATCGTTCCGTCCCATTTTGGCGCGCAGCCTTACGTGGGTGACCGCCCGCCGCCGCGGCCATCTGGTGGCGTTCGTGAACGTCGTTGGAGACGGCGGCCTTCACGCGTTCATCCTCGACACCACCGTACATCCCAACGAGCGGCGACGCGGACTCGGTGTGCGCATCGTGCGGTATGCCGCCGAAGAAGCGCGACGTCTCGGCGCGGCATGGCTGCATGTCGATTACGAAGCCCATCTACAATCTTTTTACGAGCGATGTGGTTTCGGGCCGACCGCCGCGGGGCTGATGCGATTATAGGCAATCAGCATCTCGTATCTGCGTGGGAAGGCAGTTAGAAAAGAATCATGAAACCACGCTATTCGGCTGTGGCTCTTGGAGCCTGCAGCGCCCTCGTGCTCTCTAGCTGCCAGGCTTCCGACGAAGCCACGACCCCCTCGACCGCGCAATCTCTGGCTGTTTCTCGGTCGTCCGTCGCAGTGTCGCAAAAGCAACAGAGTTGGGTATTCCGCGACGCCGGCGGCCGCGAAGTCGTTTTGCGCGGATTCAACGTGTCCGGCAGCACGAAGCTGTATGAAAACGCTCTTTTGCCATTCCGCAATACCACCGATGCCGCGCTTTCCGCGCAGGCGATGCGCGACCAAACGGGGGCCAATGCCATTCGCTTTCTCATCAGCTGGGAGGGCGTGCAGCCCAGTGCCGATAGCATCGGATACGCCTACCTCGATCGGGCGATCGCGCAGATGCGCGAATTCATCCAACGAGGGATCTACATTCTGGTCGACTACCATCAAGACCTCTACTCCGCACACCTGTTCAATCCGGGCAGTTGGTACACGGGCGATGGCGCCCCCAAGTGGGTGATCCAAGCGGGGAATTACCCTGTCGAGAATTGCGGGGCGTGCGTTCTCTGGGGGCAGAACATGCAGTCGAACGGCGCCGTGCGGCAGGCCGCCTACGACCTTTGGCGCAACCGGCCGCTGAGCACCTCGGCGGGGACGGTGGGCGTGCAGGACGCGTTCCTTCAGCAGGCATCGGCGGCCATGCTGTACATCAAGCAAAAGCTCACCGCGGAGGAGTTCCAGGGCATCCTGGGGTTCAACCCGTTCAACGAGCCGTTCGACGGCGGATTGGATGGAAAGAGCGGCTTGGAATGGGAAAAGAACTACCTATGGCCCTTTTACCAACGCTTTCGCACGGCCATGGACAACGCGGGCTGGGGGGCGAAGCCGGCTTTCGTCGAGCCCCTCGTCTTCTGGAACACGGCGATTGGCGAGGAGGGCGGCCTCTCCACCGTCGGTACGTTCGGGACGAAGTTCGTATTCAATAGCCATTACTACGACGGCCTGCGCATGGTCATCGACCCCTCGCCGGCGTCGGATGGCGTGTACGACGGGGCCATGAATCGGATTCGCACGCGCGCCGCTTCGGTGGCGACCGCGCCCTTCGTGTCCGAGTTCGGCAATCGGCTTTCGGGCGGCAGCAGTGATCGCACGCCCTGGATGGTGCGTGCCATGTACCAGGCCATGGACACGGGGGTGGCTGGCTCACGGTGGTGGACCGATGCAGCCTCCGGCGGCACCGTGCTGTCGTCGACGCAGTGGCATTGGGACATTTACAATGGCCGCCATCACGAGTTGATGAACGGCAACCCCGACAAAGTGCAGACCGAGGCCGATGGGTGGAACGACGAGGACTTCTCCGCCGTCAAACTCGACGCGGCGGGCAAGGTCAGCTTGCGCTTCGACGCGCGCGTGCTCGATCGGCTCTATCCGACGGCCGTGGCGGGGGACACTCTCGCCTTCGCCTACGAAGATCTCGCGCGCTCCGGGTACGGCGGCAGTGGCAACCAGCAAGCGTGGCTGACCGTACCCTCCTCGATGCCCAACGTGGCCTCGTTGGTCTCGGGCCGGCAGTTTGGCATCTTGGTGTGGCGCGAATCGGCATCCAGCGCTCCCACGGAGCTGCACCTCCCGCAATCCTTCGTCCCCGCGACCACCGCCGTGGTCAGCGACATCGTTCGCTCGAGCAGCCTTCCCGCCTCCGGCAGCGTGTCCGCCACGGCGGAAATCGGCTCGAGCTCCGCGCGCCGTGTGGTCATCGCCGGCGGTAGCCCGGGCGCCGTTCACTTCGCGCTCCTGGTCAATGCCGCGAGTGGCCCTGCGGTGACCTCCGCCCAGCTCACGGCGGCCAACACGGAGCTTGCGGCGTGGAAGAACCAGCGATTCCCTTGACGATCCTCGGCGAGGCCATCGACACCGCGAGCGCGTCCGATGAGGATGCGCTCGCTGGCGTCGCCTCGAGAGGCGTGGCACGTACATCGGGGGAGGTATATCGTCATGAACCATCCCATTCGATGGGTTGCCTTGGTACTCGCCGTCGGGATTGCAGGCTGTCCCACCGCCTCGGCCCGGCGTGGCCTGGTGATGAATCCCCTCGACGAGCGCGAGTCGCGCGTTCGTTTCTATTCACCCGCCGAGGTTCGCGAGGGTGACACGCTTCACATCTTCCGCGACAAATGCGGTACCACCACCCGCGGGCCGATCTCGGCCAACTGCAGAATGACGCCGATAGGGCAGGGCACCATCGTGCGCGTCATCGACTCGCACGAGGTGACGATGCAGTCCGAGCCCGGGCTCACCGTCAAACAGGGCGACACCGTCGAGAGGAATTCGCCCTAAGACGCGGGCTCGTCGATGCAGGGCGACGAATCCCGCGTGTGCATCGCAAAGCCTTGGGTTTTGCCTTCGAGGCCAACTTTCAGGGCCAAGCCGGGCATCTCGTAGTCCCCGTGATTTTGTACCCGATACGCGACGGGCTCCGTGGTCGCGAGGGTCACGAGGCGCTGTTCGAGCGCGGCTTCGATCGCCGTGTAGCCTTCCGGCTTCAGGCGATCCGCGCTGTACACGACGAACGGCGGCAGCACGGTCATGCCTGGATAAAAGAAGATGCCGTGCTGGATTGGGAAAAGCAGATCCTCGATCGGCCCATCGATCCCCCGCGGCCCATAGTGCGCCTCCCTGCCGCCGACGGTCATGATCACCATCGCGCGCTTGCCTTCGAGCGTGCCCTCCCCATAGCGATCGCCGTAACGGTGCGGCGTGTGTTCGCCGACGTTGTAAGCGAAGCCGGCCGCAAAGACGCGATCGACCCAGCCCTTGAGAATGGCCGGCATCGAAAACCACCACAACGGAAACTGGAAGATGACGACGTCGGCCCAAACGAGCTTCGCCTGCTCGGCCGCGATTTCCGGCGCCTGGGTGCCGTTGGCGAATGCCTCGCCCGAAGCCGCCGGATACCGAAGCCGCGTCTCCGGCTCGTGCTCGAGAAAGTCGCCTGCGTCGGCCGTGGCTTTCCATTGCATCGCGTAAAGGTCGGAAACCTGCACGCGATGTCCGGCTCGCTCGAGCACGGCCATGGAGAAATTTTTCAGCGAGCCGTTGAGCGAGCGCGGCTCGGGGTGCGCGTAGACGATGAGAATGTTCATGGCATGGCTCACGTTGCGGCCACACTCAGAAAAAGAGAAGTACGCTATTTTTTCTGAGGTAGTATGCAAAATCATACCATGGAGAAATTACGCGAATTGAAGCTCCCTGACGGGAACACCGTGACCTTCAGTTGTCCTGTCGAGGCGACGCTTTGGGTCGTCGCGGGAAAATGGAAGCTCGTCATCCTATGGTACCTGCGCGATCGCGGCATCATGCGTTTCAGCGAGCTTCGTCGCGCCATGCCGGAAATCACCCAACAAATGCTCACTGCGCAGCTTCGCGAGCTGGAGGCGGACGGCATCATCTCTCGCACCGTGCATCCACAGGTGCCCCCCAAGGTCGAATATGCGATGACCCCATTTGGCCGCACGCTGGATCCGCTGATCGACGAGATGTTTCGCTGGGGCAAAGTGTACATCGCCCGCGTGCGCGCCATGAACGCGCGCTCCAAGTGACTAAGGTTCGACGGCCTCGAGCTCCTCGACGCCGATGCTCCGCTTGCGCGTGGCCGTCGTCTCGGGGTTGACGATGAATTCGCGCCGCACGATGAGCGGCGGACCGCCCGAGCGAACATGGTAAACCGTGCGTCGGGACTGGTCGCCGTCCTGCGGATCGAAGAGAACGCGGTACGCCGTGAATTCGCCCGCGGGCACGCGCACCGGTTCGATGCGTTCGACGGAGACGACGAAGGGACGCGGTGCTTTGCCCGGTGTCAGATCGTCGATCAGGTCGACACGGGTGCGGTAGCCTGCCTGGAGCGGCTGGCTGAGGACCCACAAATCGAGTCCATTCCACGGCCCGGTCTCCACGAACCCGGAAAGGGGAATGGTGACCGGTGTGACGTGGCCTTTGCCGTCGTCCTGGGTGCCCACGATGCGCTGCGGGTCGAACACAAAGCGGGCGCGCTCCCGGATGTGGACATCCTCGATCTTCAAGGTGGCCAAGGTCGCGCGGTCGACCCATGTCGTGCCCTCGAATTGGCCACCTCGCTGGATGTTGAGCTCTTCGAATCGGTAGTGGCGCCGCCACACGGGTTTGCCCGCGGCCGTGTCCGCGTCGACGGAAACGTACAGTGTGGCGTGCCACGTGGGGTGATCGCCGTGATGCTCCGCGTGGTAGCGCGTCTTCGAAGGTTGCACGCCCACAGATGGCGCCGAGGGCGCCGATGCCGGTGGGTGCTGGCACGCGACCAGGTATAGTGTCCCCATGAAGGCGCGCGCGATGATCCCTCTTCTCATAGCAATGGGGTTGACCTTAGCGTGCAGCAGCTCCCTCGACGAGTCGCTTCAGGGGGCCAGCTCCATCTCGGGGCAGGTGCAGGGGCATTCGTTCGAGCTGCAGGACACGGTGGTGAAGCTCTTTCCCGGGTCGCGCCTTTTTCTCGTTCTCTCCAGCGCGGGCGCGCTTTGCCTGGACTACGAGGCTGCGGGTGGTTTTCTCCAGCACAAGAGCGAGACGAGCCTGGTGTTGGAGGTGCGCTTCGCCGGCCCGCCGACGACCGGGACGTTTCCCATCGATCCGTTCGCTCCCGCATCGACGAGCCATGCTTCGGGTCAATTCACGGTTAATGACGCGACGTGTGGGCAGGCCTTCCTGCAGAAGGCCGATGGTGGCGGCACCGTGACCCTCACCAAGCTCGATGATTCGGAGGTGGCAGGTACCTTCGACGTCAAGTTCAACGGTGGCGGTTCGCTTCAGGGAAGCTTTCATCGCACCCCATGCCCCGACTTCGTCGATCGCAACGCACCGGGGTGCAAATAAGAGCTACCTTGGGCGCATGCCGAACGTCCGGATCGAGACCAACAAGGGAAGCTTCGAAATCGCACTCGACGAGCAGCGCGCGCCGAAAAGCGTTGCCAATTTTCTCGCGTACGTGGACGCGAAAGCGTACGACGGAACCATCTTCCACCGGGTCATTCCGAAGTTCATGGCGCAAGGTGGCGGTTTCGATGTCGAGTACTCCAAACGGCCCACGAACGCGCCCGTGCAGAACGAGGCGGACAACGGCCTGGAGAATCTCCGCGGCACCGTCGCGATGGCCCGTACGAGCGATCCGCACTCGGCGACGTCGCAGTTCTTCGTCAACGTCGCCGACAACGACTTTCTCAATCACCGCAGCAAGTCGGCGGAAGGATGGGGCTACACCGTCTTTGGCACCGTGGTCTCGGGCATGGAGACCATCGACGCCATCGTCGCCGAGCGCACCGGCTCGGGTGGACCCTTCGCCAAGGACGCGCCGCTGCAGCAAGTGGTCATCCAGTCCGTACGGCGCCTGTAGTTCGCTCGAATGACGGTCAGGGGCCGCAGAATTTCCGATTCTGCGACCCGCCGCCCGTCGAGCGGCAGGTAAAGTTCGGGTTGGCCCTTTCGCGGCAAAACGCCGTCGCGTCGGCGCCCGCCGGGAGGTCGGCCGATTCACAGCTCAACACGCAGTACTTTTGCTCCGCGGACTGAACGGGGGAGCAGACTTCTTTGATGCCATTCGGGCACTCCCCGGCAATGGCACAGCAATCCGCGTCTGCCGTGCATGTGTGCGTGCAGTAGCCGCCCTGGAGCTCGGTGAGGCAAACGGCATTGCCGCGCAACGCGCCGGCGTCGAGCCCCGCGTAGCATTGATTGGTGTTCGAACAGGTGAGGCCCGTCGGAGCCGGGCGATCGTTCGAATCGTCGGAGCTCGAGCAGGCGGCGAGGGCGCAGCAACAGGCGAGAACACAGGCAAATCGATGCGGGTCTTTCACATCGGGTGCAGTGGTTCGGGCTTTGCGCGATCAGGCAGCGCGCCTATCCTTTTTCTCGCGAGTTCACCGTGGCACAGTGGGCGCATGGCACTCACGGACGAGGTGAAGCCGGAAGCCTGGGCGAGAGAGTCTCTGCCCATGTTGAGCCCAACGGCGATTAGTTATGATTTTCCTGCTGGCGGGTTGGATCCCTTCGATCTGCAGGAAGCGGAGACGCAATGGTTCGTCGATGCGCGCGGGTACACCCGAGCGTGGAAGCACTCCGAGGGAGAGCGCGCCGTCGAGTACATGAGCCCCACGGATTCGGAATTCTCGAAGAAGATCCCCATGGGGTACAAGTACATTCGAATCCTCGAGAAGCTGGCCGTGGTGACGCGCGGCCTTCTCGCGCGGGAATGGCCTGAAACCTCGCGTGCCCCGGATTCGATGCCCGATGCGCACGGCTACTTCCAGAAATTCCCGTACCTGGTCTACTTCAAGCGCCTCCGCGAACCCAGCCTCTACGTTCGCGAGTGGCGTGCCGCCGCGCGCACCGCCACGAGCTGGCCGCCCTCGAAGTCGGGCGAGATCTTGACCCTACCCGCGGAGAACTATCGAGCGGCGCTTGCCCTCGCCTTGAGTTTTCCCCCGGAGACCGACGAGGCCATCATGGTGGTTCGCGTGCTCGATCACTTCGGCTATCACTGAGCGCATTTCCGAAACGTCCGGAGGCCGCTCGTCATCGAGGAGGGCCTCCGGGGCGCGGACTACGAACTAGTAAAGGTTCTGCAGGGCGGTGACGTCGGTGCTCGAGAAATTGCCCGATTCGCTGCTGCGGAAGCAGGAGTTCATGAGCGAGCCGCCCACCGTGGCCGTGCTCGGCGTTCCGGAGATGAGAATGGCTCCCACGTCCGAGGCGCCTTCGTTGCCGCCGGAGCCGCAGCTGATGCTGCGATTGTAGTAATCGGAATGGCGGAATCCGATGGTGTGTCCAATCTCGTGGGTAATGACGTGCGTTAGCACGCTGGTACCGTATTGCGAGGTGGACGATGCAATATTGATCGCGTTGTAAGGTTTCCCGCCCGAGGGGAAGCCGGAGCTACCGCCCGCCGAACCGGAGGTGAGATTCCCAGTGATAGTGGCGCTGCAGCCACTGGTGCTGCCGCTCGTGCGCTTCAACGAGAAGGAGAGACCCAAGTTGTTGTAGTTGGCAATCGCTCGGTCGAGCGCGGTGCTGAACGAGCCGGTGTACGCCGAGCCATTGACGCAAATCACCGACACACTGCTGCTCACGAGGTTCGTCGTGCGGTATTGCTCTTTGGTGTTCGAGCCATCGCCCTGCAGCATTTCCCGCGAGGCTTCCAGGCTGACCGCCGCATCGCGTCCGACGTAGACGACACCGTCGACCTCCATGATGTCGTCCGCAGGAAATCCTGCCTTAACGAGATTTGAGATGATTTCTTGGTTCGTTGATGCCGTGGACTCCGAAGCATCGGAATCCGAGCCCGCGCATCCCGTGCCAATGGCCACCATCGCCAACAGACCAATGATGTTTTTCGCGAAATTTGCTTTGCCGAGAGTCATAACGCGACCTTTCCCTGCCGATTCGCCGGCAGGCATGATGCGAAATCGTTCGAAACGACATGACCCCGCAGCTTGCGCCCCGGCCGATTTCTCACGGTCCGCACGCAGTACCCACACCGCAGGTCGAGCCTTCGTCCTCGAAGGCGACGTTGTGACTATTGCACAGCTCTGCAACGATCAACAACCATTCACAGTGATTTACAATTTATGTAGGTACATACATTACGCTATCGGCGACGCATTTATGCCATGCGGCACCCACATGCTGTTTCACGTGCGTTTCGAATTTCAATTCGACACCGAGCGGTGCGTAGGTCGGTGAGATCGTCCGGGGCTCGTTGCTCTGGAACAATTTAGAGTTCGGTCGAACGCACCGCTTTGCGCCCGATCTTGGCGTGATTCTTCGCGAAAATGGCGGTGAGCGAGGTCGGAAGCCCCATGATACCCTGGTGAAATGGCTCAATCGCTGGCAGGAAAAGTGGCATTGGTCACGGGGGCGACTCGGGGGGCGGGGCGGGGCTCGGCCGTGCAGCTGGGGGCGGCTGGGGCGACGGTCTACGTCACGGGTCGATCGAGCGGTTCGCACCGTTCGGAAATGAACCGTCCGGAAACGATCGAGGAAACGGCAGCCCTCGTGACCGCGGCGGGGGGCCGGGGTATCCCGGTCCAAGTCGACCACCTCGTGCCCGAACAGGTGCGCGCGCTCGTGGACCGTATCCGCACCGAGCAAGGGGCGTTGCACGTGCTGGTCAACGACATTTTTGGCCTCACCAAGATGGAGTGGAACAAGCCCGTCTGGGAGTGCGATCTCGAGGGAGGGCTTCACCTTTTGCGTCTGGCGGTGGATACGCACGCCATCACGAGCCACTTCGCGCTGCCGTTGCTCATCGAGAAGCCTGGCGGCCTGGTGATCGAGATGACCGATGGCACGGACGAGTACAATGCCAAGAATTATCGCGTATCGTTCTTTTACGATTTGGCCAAGGCCGCGGTGAATCGCATGGCTTTCGCGCTCGCACACGAGGTGAAGGCGCACGAGGCGGCCGCCGTTTCCCTCACGCCGGGCTGGCTGCGATCCGAGGCGATGCTCGAGGCCTACGGCGTCACCGAGGCGAACTGGCTGGATGCCACGAAGCGCCAACCGCACTTCGCCATCGCGGAGAGCCCCGCATACGTCGGCCGCGCAGTGGCCGCCCTCGCTGCCGATCCCGAGGTGGCGCGCTGGAACGGGCAATCACTCTCCAGCGGACAACTGGCGAAGATCTACGGCTTCACCGATCTCGATGGAAGCCAGCCCGACGCATGGCGATACATGGTCGAAGTGCAAGACGCCGGAAAACCGGCCGACGTGACCGGCTATCGCTAGTAAGGCCAAGAGATGTCAACCGCCAAGGCGCCAAGGTCGCCAAGAAAAGATAGTGGGGATGAGGATTGCTGTCATTTCACGAACCCCCAAACCCCTTGGCGTCTTAGCGGTTCGAATACTCAAGATTCGGCCAATAGCTGGGCGATGGTGGCTTTGAGCTTGGCGTGGGCTGCGTCACCCTCGACGTATTGGCCGCCGGGGTGGACGTGCCGCACCACGCCTTTCTTGTCGAGCAGGAAGCTGACGCTGGTCCAACCGGTGTCGACCCCGTTCATCCAGGTTTTCAGCGTGCGCCAATCTTTGTCGAAGGCGAGCGGGAACGTGAAGCCATAACGCTTGGCCGTATCGCGGTAGACGCTCGGCTCGAAGGGGCCTTCGTCCTTGTGGTGGTACATGCCCACGACCACGAGGCCCTTTGAGCCATACTCGCGATCGAACTGCCGCAGCGCCGGCGCGGTGGCCGAGCAATACGGGCAACCCGCCGTCCACCATCGCACGAGCACCACCTTGCCGCGAAGATCCGCGAGGCGAAGCGGGGGCGAGTTGATCCACGACTCGGGTTGCCACTCCGGGGCAGGCTTGCCGTAAAGGGATTCGACGCTGGAGCGCGCCTCTCGCGCGGGTTCGGCGGCGGTCGTCGTGGTCGTTGGAGAAGGCGCTTGCGGCGGTGAAGAGGAACCGCCACAGGCGCTACAGCCAAGAAGCGCCGCGCTGGCGAGAACGTGGATGGACTTGAGCATCGCACGTGCAGCCTAGCGCGGCACCCACCGGGGTCAATCCGCCCCGAGCACCGTCATGATTCCGGCGTTCAAGGCGATGGTATGGCCGTGCCGATCGAGAATCGCTGGCGTGTACGCCGACCCGAGGGCTTGATCGAGGAACTGCCGATTCACGATTCGCCCACCCTGTTCAATCTGGTACGTGTGGCCATCTTCGCTGGTGACGAAGACCGTGCCGCGTACGTCGACGGCCGGTGCATTGACGCACCACTCGAAGCCACCCGCGTGCTCCGGATCCTCGACGCACACGACGTTGCCCGAGGCATCTCGCTTGCACTTCTTCGTTTCGGTGTTCTTCGCGTTCCACTCGAGCTTCAAGTTCGCATCGAGTTGCGGAAGCAAGAAGGGACCCCACATGCCCGTGGAGAGGTAATTCTCGAAGTAATGGTTGTCCTTGCTGATGATCGAATACGTCCCATCGTGGCGCCAAATGGCCGGGGTGACGTCCCAGCCGAAATCGAAGTTCGAGAGGTACTCACCGTCGGACGTAAAGGTGAACAGATGCCCACGACTGTAATTGTAATTGCTGATGGTGCCCAAGAGCAGCTTCCCATCGGGCAGGACCACCGGCGATGACGTGTCACCGTCGACGAACGCGCCCGCCGGCTCGTCCCCCGTGGTGCGATCGAGGCCGAGAGGTGCACCGTTGCGGCATGGACTCATTTCCGTGGGATCGCTCTCGTAATGGTTGATCACACCGCACCCGTCGTGCACCAGGCCGCGCAGTGATCGGCTCCACCGAAGCGACAAGTCCGACGTGCGCACTGCGATGAAGTACGCATAATTCCGATCCCCGACGGCGCGGCTTCCCGTGTAAAGCGTGCGGCCGTCGGCGCTGAGCGCGGGGGCCATGTCGATGGGCGGCGCCTGCCCGAGGCAGGTCACGGGTGTCGGCGGCACCACGGCCCCATTCGCGTCCATCAGCGGCCAGGGCAGGGGATCCCTCGGACGAACGTAGGTGCCCCGGCACTTGTCCGTCGGTGCGGGCGCCCCCGGCGTGAGCGCGGTGTAGTCCACGACACGGGATCGGCCATTCGCGCCAATGCGCACCAGCAGTGCCTGCGTTAGCCGTCTATCGGGGTCGGCTTTGAGAACATTGTAATACAGATTGTCGTCGTCATCGACCGTTAGCGGACTCGCGATATGGTACGCAGGGTCGACGTCGCTCCCGAATGGGTTGAGCCGCGCGAGGACGCGCCCGTGCTTTGGATCGAGCACGTGCACCGTGCCTCCGAGCCCTGGAACGAAAAGAACGCGTCGCCCCAGGGCCGATTGGAACACTTGTTCGAAGGCCCTGCCCCCCAACACCGAGAAGGGCTTCCAGTCGCTGGTGAACGTCCAGCGCTCGGAAAGCTGTCCATCGTCGTTGTCGTAGCCCACCATGTTCCAGTGGATGAACTCGGTGTTCTGCAGGCCGCACGGTGCGGGTTGTCCCGAACCGGGTGGATCGCACGGGACGAACCGCCCGCTCTTGCGCGACATGAACAGTTGATTGCGCCGTGTGAGCGGCATGGGGTAATGAACCAGCAATCCGCCGTTGGGTTGTTCGGCGACCTCTTGGGCCACGAAGGGGTCGTAAACGGCGCTGGATATCGTCTTCTTCAGATCCTGCCCCACCACGCAGGTGCGATTCTGATGCGTGGCATCGCCACCAAACTGCGTGCGATCGCTGCAATGTGTGCGAAAAGAGTCTTCCTCTTCCGTGAGCTCGTGCGTGCTGCTCTGCGTCGCCCTCTCCGAGTCCGAGTGCCCTCCACAGGAGAGCGCAAGCAACGCCACGGCCGAAGCCGCGAGCCATCCAGCATTCATAGGTCACCTCGTTTGGCTAAGTCGTGTCGACACCGACACGCGAACCCCCAACGATACGCCGCTTCGCCCTATGTGCAATTGGAGATAGAAACAATGCACCCTGCATTGAACAAGGGATCAGGAACGCACCGTTCCTTCAACCCAAAATTCACTGCTCCCGATCTCCCTGTTCAATCCCCTCTGGACGCTTGTGCTGCGCGAGGAAACTTGCTTGCGATGTCATCGTGGCGTCGCGTTGTGCGGATCGCGCCAATTGTCCAAGACCGTGGACACTCGTTCCACAAGTCCACTCCTGTTCGGTATTCCGACGGGACATCATCCTTCGTGGCATGAACGGATCAAAGACATGGGCCTTCGGTGGCATGTTCGTTTTATTGACGGCGTGCGGAGAGTCTTCCTCCGACGCGAGCTCCGAGCCTGACAGCGCGGGCGAGGACCTGGCCAAAACGCAGCAACTGAACGTAAGTGTGTTTCCCGGCGCCTCCAATTGGCCGCTCTGGGTGGCGAATGAGAAAGGGTTCTTTTCGCGCGAGCGACTCCGGGTGGATGTGAGTCCGACGCCGAACTCCGTTGAACAAATGACGGGGCTCATCGATGGGCGCATCGACATTGCGCTCACGGCGATCGACAACATCGTGGCGTACCGCGAGGGGCAGGCCCCGGTACCGGTGCTCGGACCGGATTTGGTCGCCGTCATGGGCATCGACCATGGCTTTCTCCGCGTCATATCGCAGCCCGCCATACGCACGTACGACGATTTGCGCGGCAAGACCGTTTCGGTCGACGCCCCGGCGACGGGATTTGCCTTCGTTCTTTACGAACTGCTCGACCGCGCGGGGTTGAAATATGGAAGCGATTACTCGATCGCGAGTGCCGGTGGGACGGCGAGCCGTTACCAGGCATTGATGCGGGGCGAGCAGTCGGCCACCTGCCTCACCCCGCCTTACGACGTTCAGGCGGAGGCGGCGGGATACACGCGACTCGATACCGCCGTCGAGGTTCTCGGCTCGTACCAGGGGTTGGTGGCCGGTGTTCGCCAATCGTGGGCTCGTGCGAACCGCCGCGCGATGATCTCGTACATCGTCGCCTATCGAAATGCCGTGAACTGGCTTTACGATTCCCGACACGAGGCGGAGGCCATCGCGATCTTCGGCCGCAACTTGCCCGATGTGCCCCCGGACGTGGCGGCCAGCGTGTACCGCGCATTCTTCGTGGACCCGAACGGCATCTTTCAGGATGGAGCCATCAAGGTCGACGGGACACGCATGGTGCTCGCGTTGCGCTCGAAGTACGCGGTGCCGCAGAAGACGCTCACCGATCCCACGCTCTATATCGATTCAAGTTTTCTCGAGTCCGCATCATCGCGATGACGGAGCGCGTTATGATGATGGGCGACATTTATATCTTGATCTTCGAGGCGGTTCGCATCATCGTCTTGCCTCATGACAACGTTGTCGCGGCGTCGTTTCGTGTCGGGGGTGGGTGCGGGCGCGGCGGCGCTGCTCGCTGGATTTCGCTTGGATGGTCCACGCGTCGCGCACGCGGGGCCGGCGCAAGCAGCGAGTCGGGATTTGGCTTTGTACCGTCCCGCCACGGCATCCTCGACCGACTACGCGGCGACGTTTCCCGAATTCGCGGTCGACGGCGTTGCCAGTGCAGGCGTGCGCGGCTCGGGTTGGCGGGCGGCGCCGGGCGCTGATCCGCAATGGATCGCGGTCGACCTGCAGGCGCGCTGTCGGATCGAATCCATTACGCTGACCTTCGAGGCCACCAAAGACGATCCTCCGTTCATCCCGTCGAACGACGGTGATCCTTGGCGAAATACCACGGGATGGGAAGTGCTTTCGAGCGCCCCCACCGCGTTCCGCCTCGAAGTCTCCAACGACGGAACGGCATGGCGAACCGTGCACGAGACGACGTCGACCGCGGGCGGCGTCGTGCCGATTGCCCTGCCGTCTCCCGTGACCGCACGGTGGGTTCGCTTGGTGGTGACCCATCGGCTGCACGAGAACAACCCGGTGGGCCTCAATGGGTTCCAAGTGTATGGCACCTGCGATCGCGATCGCCCGCCGGCCAAGGGCTGGACCGCGTGGGGCACGCACCGGATGGAGGCTTCCGCTTTGACGGTGGCTCCCGATGGCTCGGTGCCGCTCGAATCGGGGTGGGTCCTCACGTTGGATGATTGGGCCGGAAGCAGCGACGGTGCTGCGCTATCCGGTCCGAACGTGGACACCTCGGGATGGCTGCCCGCGATGGTGCCGGGCACCGTGTTGGCCGCCTTGGTCGAAGAGGGGCACCTACCCGATCCCGTGTCGGGCATGAATAACTTTCACGTGCCGGAAATGCTCTCGCGGCATGCGTGGTGGTACCGCAGGGCATTCACCTTGCCGCGCGACCTCGACACGCGCCCGGGACGCCGCATTTGGCTCGAGCTCGACGGCATCAACCACAAGGGCGAAGTCTGGCTCAATGGTGCAGCCATTGGCACCTTGTTGCATCCGTTCGCGCGCGCGTCGTTCGACATTACGTCGGCGCTTCGTTCGAGCCGCGAACTGCAAGCGCTGGCCGTGCGGATTTCGCCCATGCCCACGCCGGGCAATCCCGGTGACAAGGGGCCGGACGGCAATGCCTTCGTGAACTCGGCGCGCCTGTACCTCGATTCGCCCACATACCTGTCCGCCTCCGGGTGGGATTGGATGCCGTCGGTGCGCGATCGGGCGGCGGGCATTTGGAACCATGTGCGGCTGCGCTCGACCGGCGATGCGGTCCTCGGCGATCCGCGGGTCAAGTCGGTGCTTCCGTACCTTCCGGACACGAGTGCGGCCGAGCTCACCTTGACGGTCCCCGTTCGCAATGCCGGGACCTCGAGTGCCTCGGTGATGGTGCGTGCGGAGTTCGACGGCATTTCGGTCAGCAAGTCCGTCTCCGTCGATGCCGGCGCGAGCGTGAACGTCGTCTTCAGCCCCGCGGACCACCCCGAGCTGCGCCTCGAAGATCCCGAACTATGGTGGCCCAACGGCTACGGCGATCCGGCGCTTCACGATCTCACCATCACGGCCTTCATCGGCGGCGAGCCGAGCGATCGACGTACGACGCGATTCGGTATTCGGCAATTCGATTACAGTTACGATTTGCCCATCGTCATCGACCCGGGGACGAGTTCTTCCCGCCAGGTCGTCGAGTTTTCGAAGCAGACGGCGCGCCATGTGCGCATTCAATGCGGACGGCGTGCCACGGGGTGGGGCAATTCGTTGTGGACCCTGTCGGTCATCGACGGCGCATCACCCGACGTCGACTTGGCCTTGCATGGCACGGCCACCGCGTCCTCGGTCGACAATCCATGGAATCCTCCGGCCAACGCCGTCGACGGCGATTCGCGCACGCGCTGGTCGTCCGCCTACGAAGACAACCAATGGATCCAGGTCGATATGGGGCGAACCGTCTCGTTCGACCGGGTCGTGTTGCTCTGGGAGACGGCGTATGCGGCGACCTTCACCGTGCAAGTGTCGGCCGATGGGACTACGTGGACCGACGTGAAGTCGGTGAGCAACGCGCCGGTTCCCCTGCGCATCAGCGTGAACGGCGTGCCGGTGTTCTGCCGCGGCGGCAATTGGGGTTGGGACGAGCTGCTCCGCCGCATGGTGCCCGATCGGATGAACGCGGTCATGCGGATGCACAAGGACATGAACTTCACCATGATCCGCAATTGGATCGGGTCGAGCACTCGGGAAGAGTTTTACGCGCGCTGCGACGAAAACGGCATTCTCGTGTGGAACGATTTCTGGCAGGCGGGCCCCTTCCTCGACGACCCGCCGGGGTACGGCGCCATCGCGCGGGATACGATTCTGCGCTACCGCATTCACCCCTGCATCGTGGTGTGGTGCGCGGCCAACGAGACGGATCCGCCGGCGGTGGTCGATGCGGCCATTCGCAAGGCAATCGCTGAGGAAGACGACGAGATTCTCTACCTGGGCAATTCTGCGGCCGGGTTCGTGTCCGGCCATGGTCCCTATTATTGGGTGGATCCTGCGAGGTATTTCGATCCGAATACGTATGATACCGGTAACTTCGGATTTCACACCGAGATAGGCATCCCCACGGTGCCCGTCGCCGAGAGCATGCGCAATCTGGCGGGTGACGCCCCGGCATGGCCCATCGGTGCGGTGTGGTACCACCACGACTGGTCCACCAAAGGCAACCAGGGACCGCAGCATTACTTGAGCGCCATCGACGAGCGTCTCGGGGCCTCGGAGAGCCTGGACGAGTTTTGCCTCAAGGCGCAATTCATCAACTACGAGAACATGCGCGCCATGTTCGAAGCGTGGAATGCCCATTTGTGGCAAGATGCGAACGCGCTCCTGCTCTGGATGTCGCACCCTGCATGGCATAGCACCGTGTGGCAGACGTACGACTACGACCTGGACGTCAACGGCAGCTATTACGGAGCACGCAAAGGCTGCGAGCCGCTGCACATTCAGGCGGATCTTTCGAAGTGGCAAGTGCTCGCGGTCAACCACACGCGCGTCGCCGTGGAAGGCGCTACGGCCATTGCCGAACTGTACGATCTCGCCGGCCGCGCCCTCCCCGGCGCCCAGTCGCAAACCGTGAACATCGGCGCCTCGGCGACCGCGCCGGCCTTCACCGTGCCGTTCACCGACTCCCTGCCGCCGCTGCACCTGTTGCGATTGACCCTGATGGACGCCGAAGGCAACGTCCTCGCGGAAAATACGTATTGGCGTCACCGCACGGCCGCCGACATGCGCGCGTTGAACGACCTGCCCCGCACCAAGCTCACCGTTCGAACCAGCGCCGTGCGCGCAACGGGCACCCGCCGCGAACTGCTCGCCACCGTGCGCAATCAAGGCAAGAGCGTCGCCGCCATGGTCCGCCTCTCCCTCCGCGACCGCCGCACCGGCGCCCGCATCCTCCCCACCGAGTACAGCGACAACTACCTCTGGCTCCTCCCCGACGAAACCCGCACCATCTCCCTCTCCTGGGACGAAAAAGCCTCCACCGCCGTCCGCGTCCTCGCCGAAGCCTACAACGCACACGATTAGCGGCTAGAAGAGAGAGAATTCACAGGAAGACGGGAAGACGGGAAGACGGGAAGACGGGAAGTTTTTTTGGATTTCAATCAGCCCAGTGGGCCAACTGGAAACCAAAAAAAATAGCGTTCCACGCTGCTGCACGCCGAAACCCCTTCCCGTCTTCCCGTCTTCCTGTGAATTCTCTCTCTGGACTGACACGCGGTTAGCCGCAGCGGGTGAGCCAGTTGGCGAGCCATTCGCGGACGGTGCGGCGGGTGGCTTCTTTGACGTTGTCTTGGTTCGAGGCCAGGAAGAGGGGGACGCGGACGTCCCAGCCTTCGACGTCGATGATCGAGAGGAGGCCGCGCTCGAGGTGGATGCGGGCGGCGAGGATGGGCCCGAATACGACTTGGGGGCATTGGACGGCGAGCTCCAGGCCCGTGCCGAAGGTTTGCACCTCGTGCCCGAGTTTGCGCTCGCCCACGCGCAGGGGGCACTCGTCGTCGCCGAAGACTGCGCGTTGTGTGGTGTACGTCGGCGTGATGAATGGAACATCCGCGAGCTTCGACGCCGGAATCGGCATGGTGCCAAGTGACTCGACCAGCGCGGGGTTGCCTATGAGGACGCTGCGCATTTCGCCGATTTGTTCGACGTGCCACGTTGCCCCGAAGCCATCGGCGCCCGTGGTGAGCGCCATGTCGAAGAGGGCCTCGGGGGCGAGACCGCGGATTTGCGACGGCGGGAGCTCCACACCGCGAAAACGAAGTTGCGGCATTGCTTGCGCGAGCACCGGCAAACATTGACCCAAAAGGTACGAAGGCGAGGCCATGGTGAGGAGCGCGCTCTTGCCGAAAGGGTCTTCACTGCGCAGCGCGTGGATCGTCCCCACCACTTCGTCGAGCCGCTGGGCGATGCGCAGGCCCGCCGCCGACGGAATACTCCTTCCCGCGCGCCGATCGACCAGCTTCATTTTGAATTGCCGTTCGAGCCGGCTCACGGCCTTGCTAACTTGCGACGGCGTTACGCCAAGTTGGCGGGCGACGTTCGACACCGATTGAATCCGGCATACGGCGATGAACGTCTCGATGTCGGCGAGTCTTAGGTCGGGCAAGGCCATTCATCTAGGTACCTATGCCAACCACGTCCACCCCCATTCGTCGTTTTGCAGTCCGTGAATGGTGCGCGCGAGCGTCGTAGTAAAACCCTGCATCGGCCAGCCGACGAAGCGCGACACGTATGGCATCGAAATCCGCACCGATGAACATACGCAAATACGGAAGGTGGTGCGCAGCATGTGCATCGTACGGCCACGGCCACGCTGGCGCGAAGAGTACTCCGGTATCGCGAAAGCAATCCGCTTTGAAACGATCCAGCCCTTCTGGAATCGACGCATACTCTTTGGGGGCGGCAAACATGATGTACGAGGTGGCTTCACCGAGATGGACCGCACCCTCGGGGTAGTGCAGACGCGTCTTCATGAATTCGCCAATGAAGCGTCGCTTTTCCGTGTAGAGGCGCTGCTGGTTTCGCAGAAACTGCCCGCTCTCCGGTGCGCGAAGCCAATCGGCCATCGCATGCTGATGAACGCCACCGTACATCAACGAATGATGCAGACGGTAGCGATTGACCAAAAGATCCAATATCGCAGGATCGGCCGCCATCGCGCCCAATCCCCAGCCGTTACAGTGGAATTGTTTACCCAGGGAGCGAACGGCCAGCCATCGGGTGCGCGCATCCGGATCGCGCCGGCCTGTCAGCTCGCGCAAAAGAAGTTGCAACGCCGACGTCGCCGGAACGCCTTCGTCGTGCACCGCGAAGTAGGCATCGTCGACCAGGATGGCGGCCTTTCGGTCCATGGCGATTCGAATCAACGAGGACACGAAATCCGGATCCCAATTGACCGCCGTCGGGTTGTGTTGGGCATTGATGACGATGAGGGCGAGCTGCTCCTCGGGGTTGGCCTCGATGCGACCGAGCAGCGCGTGCACGTCGTCGAGTGAGGGACGGAATCCTCTTTCCGGACGCAGCGCATGGTAGTGCACGCGGTATCCGAGCGGTGCCAGCACTCCCTCGTAATCCCAACTCGGTCCCGCGGCCACCACCACCGGCGTACGCGGCCAGAAGCCACCCCGGTCGAGCAGCAGCCGGCCGAAGTCGGACATCGCACTGCGGGTGCCCGACCATGTGACCGCCACCTCGAAATCGCGCCCAGCCTCCGCGACGCTGTCGAGCCCATGGTCATCGATCAGGTAGTCGCGCACTGCCCGCCGGAGTGCCGGAAGTCCATACATGGAAAGCTGGTACCCGTGGACATGCCGCGGTTCGGAGGTCACGCGGGTGACCAGGCCTGGTGCCACTTGGGTCCAGGTTTCGCCAAAGCTCATACAGATTGGCTCGCCATGCGGACAGCCGTCTCTCCAATATCGAGTCAGAAGGCCCACGTCGGGCATTCGGCTGGTGAGCACGTCGTCTTCGAGCAGCGATTCGAGGGTTTCCTGACGGATCATTCCGGCTCCTACGTAAAATTCAGCGAACACACGCCGCACGAGCGCGGTGCATTCCTCCGAATGTGCTGCATGCAGGTGAGGTCGGACCAGGTTGCTCGAAGGAAACGCGCTTTGCCTGTTGGGCAATCAACGTGATCGCAAAATGTCGTGGCGACTCTCGTCTGCTGAAGCGGGCATGTCGGCGGCCCCGACGCGATTGTCTCGCTGCCGCCGTTCGACATGCAAGAAGGTTTCGAATTTGGAGCGTAACTCCCCGCAGTAGAGTTAACCTGTAGGGTGGAGGTCTTTGTGATGAGCGACGTGGGTGCGAGGATGCGAACCGGCCATCCGCATATTGCGGAGGGGGACGCCTATATTCTCGAGCGCGTTCGAGAGTTCGGGCGAAGCCGCCGTGCGCCGCGCGTGCTCAACGTCGGCTGCGGGGGCGGCTACCTGGCGTGGCGCATTGCCCAAGAGATCCCCGAGGTCCAGATCATCGCCCAGGAAGACTACGCGCCCGCGTTGGACGAACTGCACACGCGCCTGGGCGGCACACGTGCACGTGTGGTCACCATGCCCGTCGAAGAGTGGTCCGAGCCCGTCGACATGGTCATTGGCTGGGGCGCGCACCACCACATGATGCCGTCCTACGTCGAACGCGTGCGCGAGTTCCTCACCGAGGGGGGCGTGTTCCTCCTCGGCGACGAATTCTGTCCCGAATATTGCAACGAGGCCGACCGACGTCGGATCGATCGCGCCAATATCATTGCCATCGTGGACGGTTTCGTCCTCACGAATGCGGCCGAGCTCTCCGAGCATGCGCGCAGCGGGCGCGTTCCCGATGCGGCTCGCGACATGGAATCACGACGCCAGCAGGCGTTGTGGCGCTGGTACCGATACGTCGTCGATTACGCGATGGAGCGCCATTACATCGATATTGCATCGTACGAGCTCAATGCCGCCCACAACGATCTGCGGACCGGCTCCAGCGAAGAGCACAAAGTTTCGGCCAGCATCGTGGAACGCGATTTGGCCTTGCGCGGTTTCCGCCAGCGTTCTCGCCACGCGCTCGGTCCCGTCGACGAGCCGGAGCACCGGAGCTTCGTCCTTTACGAACTCGTACGTGACACTCCGCGTCGATAAAACTGGTAGGTAGGATCACCCTCCGGATTCGAATGGTCGATAAGGCACGATATCGTTGCCTCGGATCTGAAATAGGTGGTCTATCATCGGATCTTTGGTAGTGCATATTACCGTTGGTTCAGAAAGATTCATCCTTTCGCGGCACGGGTGACGCCATGCTTCGCGTGCCACTTTTGGCCCGCGGCAGGGTGCGCACGACGTGGCAGGCACCGTCGGAGGGCGACGCGGAGGCCGTTCGCGATTACCTCTCGAGGCTGGCGGCCGATTCCCATTTTCGTGAGGCGGTGGAGATCTCGAGTCCGACCTTGGTGCGGATTTGGAATCGATTGCTCGCAGGGGATGCGATGCACCCCACGGACCGACAAAAAGCCGTGCGCGCCCTCACGCGCTATTGGCTTCGCGCGGCCACCCGGCCGACACCGTTCGGGCTGATGGCCGGAGTCCTTTCGACTGAATTTGGCGATCGGGCCGAGGGTGAGCTGCACGCGGGCGGATGCAAAGCCGTGCGTCCGGATCGCGGGCGGCTGGCGAAACTCGTGGCCCGATGGGAGCAGGATCCGGTCATTGCGTGCCGCCTTCGGGTGACGGTCAACAACCTGTGCTTGGACCCCGAGCCGCATCTGCGCCTGCGGTTTCATGGCCGGCCCGAAGTGTTGCACGCGCAGCTGTTGCCTCGGTTGCACGAGCTCGCGCGTGATCTTCGCCTCAAGGGACTCGCGCGGGGCCTTCGCTTGGACACCTACGTGCCCGAAACGGTTCGCTACGGTGGTCCGGAGGCGATGCGGCTCGCCGAGACGGCCTTCTTTGGCGATAGCCGCCTCGCGCTCGCTCGGCTTCGCGCACCGGGGACGGACCCTTTGCTGGACACGGCGTGCGACGTCGTCGAGCTCGTGCGCGCGTTCCACCAAGGGTACGGCGCGTCCTGGTCCTCGTGGCTCACAGCCGTGTATCCGAAAGATCTGGCGCACCACCAGGCCTTCGTCGCGCGCCGGCGCGAGGCGTTGGCGCGCATCTCCCTCGACGGATCGGCAAAACCGGATGATGCCTTGGCCGACGTCCAAGGCGCGATGCAGGGCTTCGGGCGCCGGCTGTGCGAGCTTGCCGTCGATATCGACGATGTCTTGGGCTCCGTCCTCCATATGCATTGCAACCGGCGGTTGGGCATCGATGCCAAGTCCGAGTCGCAGGTGATGGCCATTGCCCGCGGCGCCGTGCAAGCCCACCTCGATCGCCGTCGAGCGATGGCATGAGCGCGCCGGCTTGGGTGCACCGGCTTGCCGAACGGCTGCGCGATCCTGCGTCCATCGTGCCCAATGCGGAGTGGCACCCCACGTCGCTGGGCGATGGTTATCCAGGCATCGGACTGCTCTTCGCGTCGCTCGCGGGGGAGAGCCCCGAGTGGGCGCGTGCGGCGCACGCGCATTTGTCGGCCGCACTCTCAGCGGCGCGCCCGAGCAATTCCGAGTGCCTCTTCGTCGGGATCCCCGCCGTGGCCTTTGCAGCCCGCGCATCCGTGCGGCGTCCCGGCGAGTATGCCAAGTTGCTCAAAGCCGCCGACCAACGGGTTGCGGCACAGGCCGAGCGGATTCTCGCGGCCGATGGCCTCCGTCTCCGCGCGGGCACGGCCGGAGTGCCCATGGCCGTGTACGACGTCGTCTCGGGGCTGAGCGGCCTCGGGCGCTATTTGCTGGCATGCGGGCCCGAACACGAGGCGCTTACGGAACGAATTCTCATGCATCTGGTGGCGTTGACACGCCCCGTGGATCACCATGGCCAGCGCGCGCCGGGTTGGCTAACGCCCGACGGTCAGCTCAATTTGGGGCTCGCCCATGGCATCCCTGGGCCACTCGCCTTGCTTGCGCTCGCCTTCGAAATGGGGATTCGCACCCCAGGGCACGAGCAGGCCATTCGCACCATCGTAGAATGGATACTTGCGCGCCAAGGGCATGACGACGACGGTCCGTATTGGCCAGCGGCCATTCCCCTCGAACACGAGGTGCATTCGCCGTCCGCGCCCCTGCCGCCGACCCGCACGGCGTGGTGTTACGGTGCTCCGGGGATTGCGCGCGCACTGCACCTGGCATCCCGCGCCCTCGGCGAGTCCAGTTGGTGCGACGCCGCTTGTTCGGCCCTCGAATCGGCCTTGCGGCGACCGCCCGAACAACAGCGACTCGACGATACGAGCCTTTGCCACGGGGGCGCCGGATTGGCGCGAATCGTCGGCATCATCGCCCAGGAAACCGGGTCGAGCGCCCTATCGCGCGCCTATATGCATTTGGTTTCGAATTTAATCGAGCAAGCCAACGACGAAAGTCCCTTCATCTGGAGCCATCGTCCAGGATTTCTCGAAGGAGGTGTCGGCGTTGCGCTGACGCTTCTCGGCCCCCCGGAAAGAGCGCCTGCGCGCAACCTTCCATGGGAAGCGGCGCTGTTGCTTCAGTAACGCGCTCGACGGCTTGACATTTTTGATGATGGTCGTGATTGTAGAGCGTTCCACGATAAATTTGGATTCGCTCACATTGAATCAACCGACGAGTAAGATGGTTCCGGCTCTCGCCACCAGCCTAGTCCTGCCTAGTACAGCTTAATTCAACCTAGTCTCGGCAAGAGAGAGCCGGAACGCTCGCGCATGAAGTGTCGTTAGTCTTGCTCGCCGTTGGGGCACCTAAACGAACAGAAACTGGAGAACGAAGCCGGACCTGCTTCTCGCGGTTCCGGGCTCTCCAGAGTGGCCTCTTGAATGTCGAGATCGAACAGCTCGTCGAGGGTAGCTTGGGGCATAACGAAACTCCTTTTTGTGGCGCGAGATACTCGCGTATCCTGCGTGGGTTTCGTTAATGGATTATTAATTCCAGTCGGGCAAGTTAGTTAATTGGAGCCAAATGATGATTAATTGATTTATTTCGTACGAATGGCCGGACGAATTTCATGGTCACCTTCGGTCAATTGAACGCCGCCGGGAAGAACCACGAAGAAAAGACTGTCTTCCTCTGCGAAGCCATCGTGGACTTCTCCTGGTTCGGTCCAAAGGTAGTCGCCCGGTAGCAGCACGCGTGAGCCGACTCGGAGCTTGCCCGAGACGAGGTACGTCTCCTCGCCGCCGGGATGCGAATGGTGCGGGGCTTGGGCGCCCTTATCCATGCGAAAGACCATGGTCATGCCATCGTCTTGGCCGCCGTGCCGGCGGAGTACGGAGACGTGCACGCCGAGGCCTACGGTCTTGAAGGGTTGCTCGAGATGGGAACGGTATGTCGTCGCGGTCATGCTTCGACTATGGGACGTTGCACGTCATGTGAAAAACTCATACTTTGCATGAGTTCATGAGGTGCGTTCATGTCGTCGATCCTCGAGATGCGTCACCTGCGGCTCGTGCGCGCCATTGCCGACGAAGGCGGCGTCACGCGTGCGGCGGCGCGCCTTCATCTGACCCAATCGGCGGTGAGCCACCAGCTCACCGAGCTCGAGGGCCGGCTGGGCGTGCTTCTCTTCACCCGGGTGCGCCGGCAGTTGAAGCTCACGCCCGCGGGGGGGCACCTGCTCGAGGCCGCGCGCACCATGCTGACCGATCTGGCCCGCGTCGAGCGCGAGTTGCAGCATGCGGGCACCCGCAAACGCGAGACCTTCCGCATCGTCGTGGAATGCTTCACCGCGTACCATTGGCTGCCGCCCATTCTGGCCGCGCTCGCCACCGAGTACCCCTACGTCGACGTGCGCATTGCCCTCGGGGCGACGCGCGAGCCCGTCGCTGCGCTCCTTCGCGGTGAGTTGGAGCTCGCCGTGGTGAGCTCCCCCGTGCGCGACCGCGCGCTGGTCGTTCAAAAGCTCTTCTCCGACGAATGGACGATCATCGTCGCCCCGGATCATCCGCTGGCCTCGCGGCCTTACGTCAGCGCCGTCGAGCTCGGGCGCGAGAAGGTCCTCACGCACGAGGCGCCGCGGGCCGACGTGGAGCGCTTCCGTGAGCTCATGGCCAACGAGCGCGCCAGCGTGCCGCGCTCCGCGAACGTGCCGCTCACCGAGGCACTGGTCGAGCTGGTGAAGGCCAAACAAGGTGTCGGGCTCGTTTCACGCTGGGCCGTGGCGCCGCATCTCGCACGCGGCGAGGTCGTGGCCCGGCGCTTCACGCGCAAGGGCCTCCCCGAAACGTGGTCGGCCGTATACCGCCACGACGCGGCCACGCGATTTCCGCTGGCCCACTTCGCCGAGCTGCTGCGCGCGCTGCGCCCGTGAGACTTCTTTACAAAGCCCCGCTGGAATGGCTGTCGCTCCCACCACGTCAGATGGAGTATGAAGACGCACTTAAATCTCTTAATCCTCGCCCTACCCGTGCTCGCTGCCGGTTGCTACGTGCAAGACGGGCCGCCACCCCCGCGCCACGTGGTGGCGTACGAAGCGCCGCCACCCCCGCCGCCGCAGGTCGACGTGATCACGGTGTCGCCTGGCCCGGATTACATATGGGTCGGCGGATACCACCGCTGGACTGGCCATGGGTATTACTGGGTCCCCGGCCACTACGAGCGCCGCGGCCGCCGCTGGCGCTAGTCGTATGTCTTAGAGCACGGCGCGCATGCGGCGCACGGTGTCGCGCAGTTCGCGTTCGTCGAGGGCTGTAAAGCCCATACGAATCGTCGGGCGGGGACGGCCGTGGAAATCGAAGGTGCGCCCGGTGATGAAGGCCGTACCCTTCGCGTGGGCGCGCTGCTGCCACGCCTCGACGTCCACTTTGGGATCGACGGTGAGCCATAGGCTCATGCCGCCGGCTGGAACGTCGAAGGAAAGCACCCGTCCGAGCTCGCGTTCGAGGGCCTCCGAAAGGGCATCGCGCCGCGCCTCGTAGAGGCGGCGCATCTTGCGCGCGTGACGGCGTACGAGGCCGTCGTCGAGCAACTCGGCAATGGCGCGCTCCATGGCAGGATTGCCTCGGTCGAGGCGCGCCCGTCGCGCGGCAAGCTCGTCGAGCAGCGGCCGCGGTCCCGTGGCGAACCCGAGGCGGACGCCGGGCGCGAGGATCTTGGACAGCGTACCCAAATAGATGACCACGCCCGCATCGTCGGCACTCGCCAGCGGAAGCAATGGCCTCGACGCATAATGGAATTCGAAATCGAAATCGTCCTCGATGATGGCGATGCGCCGGGGGCGCGCCAAATCGAGCAGCTCGATCCTCCGCGCCGGTGAAAGCGAAACCGTCGTCGGAAATTGATGATGCGGTGTCGTGTACACCGCACGAAGCGGTCGTGTGGCTGCGAGCGCCGAAAGCTGGTCCACGCGCAACCCGTCGCGGTCGACATCGATGGGGACGAGCTCCGCGCCGGCCAAGCGCAAGGTGTCCCATGCCACGGGATAACCAGGATTCTCCACGGCCACCACGTCGCCCGGCCGCACGAGCGCGCGTGCCACGAGATCGAGGGCCATTTGGCTTCCGCTGGTGATCAGCACGTCGTCCTCGTCGCACGCGAGGCCGCGCATCTCCGAAAGGAGCGCCGCCAGCGCTTGACGAAGCTCGACGCTTCCGCGCCCGGTGCCGTACCCCAGCGGTGACTTGGTCTTGGCGCGCAGCGCCCTCCGGAATGCACGCGCGAGGAGGTCCACCGGAACCAGGCGCAGATCGGGAAAGCCGCCGTCGGGAAGGCGTGAGCGCGCGTCGGGCATCGGCATATCCGGCTCGAGGCGCGAGGGAACGAGATCGAAGCCCGTGGTGCCCTTGGCGCGGGTGCGCGGCGGCGCTCGAAGCGCCTGCGCGGGGATGGCCTCGGAGACGCGCAGGCTTCGCTGCGCGGAGATGACCCACCCACCGTCCTTGAGCTCTCGGTAGCTGGCCAGCACCGTATTGCGATGTACGTCGAGCGAGCGTGCGAGGCTTCGCGAGCCGGGAAGAACGGCGCCCGGACGCAACCGCCCGCGCCGGATGTCGCTGCTGATGGCCCGCGAAATTTGTAAAAAGATTGGCAATTCGGAGCCCGGATCGAGGGCAACGGGAAAGACCCACGGGCGCGCCATGGTCCAATGGATATGTCAAAACTGGATCTGTTGCCTAGACCAGTCCGACGTATACACGGCTCATGCAAAGCAGAACGCTGGTTCAGCCCGCGCAGCTCCTGGTGCGTTTTGGCCTCGGCACGGCATTTCTCTCCGCCGTGGCCGATCGTTTCGGACTGTGGGGTCCGCCGGGAACCGCCGGGGTTGCGTGGGGCGATTTCGAGCACTTCACGGGCTACACGCGCACCATCACGTGGTTCCTGCCCGTGGTGCTCACGCCCCTGCTCGCTTGGCTCGCCACGATGGGCGAAGCGCTCTTCGGCGTTCTGTTGCTTCTCGGTTACCGAACGCGCGAGAGCGCCCTCGGAAGCACCGCGCTCCTTTCGACGTTCGCGCTCTCGATGACCGTGTCGAGCCCAGGCCTCCACGGCGTATTCACGTATTCCGTGTTGAGCGCGGCGGGCGGTGCGTTCCTGCTTGCCAACGTCCCCGATCCCATATGGTCGCTCGACGCGCTCCTGCGAAGTGTGAAAGTCGAATCCGAGGCATGATGGCTGCTACCGTCGCAGCATGCACAAAAGCCAACTTTCTACCTTCGTTCTGGACTGTCGCGTCGAGGATATCGACGCGGCGACCCGCTTTTGGAGCCAAGCCTTGGGGCGTGCCATCGCACCCACTGAGCCCGACAGCGAAAACTACCGTGTGCTGTCCGCCGATGCGCAAGAGCCGATGCTCTTGGTCCAAAAGGTCGATCACCCGAGCCGCATCCACCTCGACATCGAGACCGACGATCTCGAGGCCGAGGTAGCGCGGCTGGAGGCACTCGGTGCCAAGCGCATCGAGTTCGTGCAGCGCTGGTGGGTCATGGAGGCCCCCACAGGGCAGCGTTTTTGCGTGGTGAACCCGCAGCGCGGCCCGCTGCGGGAACGTGCCCATGAATGGTGATTCTCAGCGAACCTCTTTGTTGAGCTCCTTCGCATTCTGCACCACGATCTCCACACGGCGGTTGTCGGCGCGGCCTTCGGCCGTCGTGTTGGAGCCCACCGGATTGGCCGAGCCCATGCCGACGGCGGTGAGCCGCCCATCGGGGACGCCGTTCGACGCGAGAAACACGCGTACCGCGTCCGCCCGCGCTTGCGAAAGCCGGTCGTTCGACTTGGTCGAACCGGCGGAGTCCGTATAGCCCTCGATTTGAATTTTGATCGATGGATCTTGCTCGGCGAGCACCGTGGCCAATTGGGTCAGTTTGCTTTTCGCTGACGGAAGCAGCGTCGATTTGCCCGCAGAGAACAGCGTCGAGCCCGGAACGGTGAGGATCGTTCCGCGGTCGTCCTTTCGGACCGAGGCAATCTGGCTCAACTCGGCCATTCGACGATCGGCGGCTTGCTGATCTTTGCGCTCTTTTTCCAATGCGGCCTCGAGCTTGGCCTTGTTCGCCTTGTCGATCTGCTCGTGCACCACTTTCTCGCGCACCACCGCGTCGCGCTCTTGCTGCAGCGCGAACTGCGTGCGCGCCTTCGCGTCGGCGCATTCGGCGCGTCGTTGGGCCGCATATGCGAGATCTTTCGTCTCGTCGGAGTCACCGTCATCGTCGAACGAACGCTCGGCCACGTCGAGCGTTTGACGGGCGGTGCGCACGTCGGCCGGTGCGAGTTCGTGCGCCATTCCCTGCGAAACGCCATTGTACGCCGTGCGTGCGCGCACGAGCTCGTTGGGGGGTGATGTGCTGGCGCATGCGGCGAGCAAGCCCGCGAGGGGTGCCAGCGCAAATACGTATTTCGATTTCATCGCTTGCCTCCGGGCTGGGGTCCATTCGGTGGTTGGAAGGGCAGGGTTTGCGGCGGTGGCGGTTGTTGCACCGGCCCTTGCACGTTGGTGCCCGTCGTCGTCGTGGTCCCCGCGGGGGTGCTCGTCGGGAACGTCGCCGGAAGGGGCTTGTCGTTCGGGCTCGTGTTGCTCCCGGGAACGTTCTCTTGCATGCTCGCCACGAGTGCATCCACGCGCTGTTTCGCGGCCAGGGCCTGTCGCTGTGCACTGGCCTCGCGCGCTTCGGCCAAAGCGAGATCCGCGTCCGCTTTCGCGCGTACGAGAACGTAGTCGGCGCGCTTGGTATCGCCATCGGCGATGAGGCGCTTCGCACGTTCGATTTGATCGTTGGCCAGTCGCAAATGAAGCTGCGCGCGTGGATTTGTCTGCGCCCCCGCTTCCTGCGCGGCCTTGGCCGTCATCACCGTTTCGTTCATGCGTGCGGTGGGTGTGGGATAGCTCGCGCATGCCGCCAGCGTCACACCGAGTACCAAGACTGTCGTTCGCAACATGGTTCTTCTCCTCGCGGGTGCGCCCTTTACTTAATCGATGAAGTCGGCGCAATTTCGCCCCGATCGACGGCGGCACTTGCGATCTTCGTTCCATGCGAACATCGTTTTTGCCGTGAGTTCGGCTGCGCGCGCAGGGCCTTTTTGCCACGCGTTCATGCGAAACGAGGCGATAGGCCGCGTTCTGACGCGATCGCGCGCGCAATGGCATCCAAACCGAGATGGTGGGGGGAAAAAAAGCGACCTTGGCGATTTGGCTCGCCTCGTTCGCAGCAACCGCATGCAGTCAGGCGCCGCTCGATGACGTTGGCGAAGTGTCCACTTCGGAATACAACTCAGCCGACGAAAATTCCGCGGTCCGATACGAACACGAGACCTACGAAGAGGCTGCACGACGGCACGCCGAAATACATCGGAGCAAACATGCCGAAGCGCTCGATTCGGCCGTGCCCAGCGCCGAGGGAAGCAAGGTGCCGGTCGAAAGGGCCGATCTCTCGCGCATTCCCGTGTGGAGTGACTGGGACATCGATCAGCATTTCGAACGCACTCGGGATTTGCGATTCTTGACGACCGGCGATCGGCCCTGGTTTTCGCGGCGCCTTTCCTGGTTGTATCCCGACGACGGATGCTACGCGCGTGCGGAGCTCGTGAGTGCCAAAGCCGATGAGTGGCTCCACAGACGGCCGTATCGCCTTTTTTCGTTTGGCAATTTGATGGTCAGCACTGCCAATTATCCCACGGGCAAAGTCACGTGGTGGTACCACACGGTGCCCGTGGTCAAGCGAGCCTCGACGGGAGAGCCGGTGGTCTTCGATGCCGCGCTCGATGCGAAGCGCCCCATTCCTTGGAAGCAGTGGCTCGCCTTGCAGGTGTCCAACTTGAACGACGTGCGCGTTTCCGTCTGCGATGGGAACACGTACGGGCCGGAGCACGCCTGTTTCGGCTCCCCGGCCCGCACGGCGGAAGCGGTGTCGGACGAGAAAGACCGATTCCTCGGCCGCGAGTGGATTCGCCAAGTGGAGATGCTTCGCGATCCACTCCGGGTGCTGGGCGATTTCCCCCCTTGGTAGGAGGGGTCGGTCAATACTCCCAGAAAATGCGCTGAAGCTCTTTGGGTGTGCGGGTTTTCGTCAGCGCCACCATGGCGAGGATGCGGGCTTTCTGCGGATTCAAATCGTGGGCGACGACCCAGTCGTACTTGTCGTCCGGCTGCTCGGCATTGCGCACCACGAAGCCTGCGGGGACGCGGGCCGAGCGAATCACGTTGATACCCTTGCCCCGGAGTTCCTGCAGCGCCGGCACCACGCGATTGGCCACCGAGCCATTGCCCGTCCCCGCGTGCACGATGGCCTGAACGCCAGGCTGCGCCCCGATGGCATCCACCACCGCGCGCTGCGCGTTCTCGTAGCCGTAGACGATTTCGACACGGGGCAAACTCTGAATCTGGTCGATATCGAATTCACTCTGCGCGGTGTGCCGCTTGACGGGGGCGCGAAACCAGTAATTCTTGCCCTCCACGACCATGCCCAGCGGTCCCCATTGGCTCTTGAAGGCCTCGGTCTTGATGTTGACCAGCTTGGAAACGTCGCGCCCGGTGTGGATCTCGTCGTTCATGGTGACGAAGACGCCTTTGCCCTTGGCATCGGCCGATCCGGCGACGCTCACCGCATCGTAAAGGTTGAGCGCGCCGTCGGCGGAGAGCGCGGTGCCTGGGCGCATGGAGCCCACCACCACGATGGGCTTGGTGGTGTGCACGGTGAGGTTCAGAAAATACGCCGTTTCCTCCAACGTATCTGTGCCGTGCGTGATGACGATTCCGTCGACGTCCGCCCGCTTGGAGAGGTCCGAAACGCGGTGGGCGAGCTTCAGGAGGTCCTCGTTGCTCAGGCTCTCCGAGGCCACCTGCATGACTTGCTCGCCGCGCACCTCGGCCACGCGGCCCAATTCGGGAAGCCCCGCAATGAGCTTGTCCACCGCCACTTTGGCCGCGCTGTAACTGGCACTGTTGACGCTGCTCGCACCGGCTCCGGCAATGGTACCGCCCGTCGCCAAAATCGTGATTCGGGGCTTGGCGGCCTGCGCCGTTGTCTGCGCTACCGCAGGGAGCTCGAAGGTCGTCGCGCAGGAAGCCAGCACCATGGCGGCCAAGACGGATCGAAAGAGAAAAGAACTTCGCATGACCGGCCAATCGACCATACCGCGCGGCGGCGGGCTACTGATTATTTCGCCCAGGGTCTCGACGCGGAGACGGCGGCATACCACCGGGCGTTTCGTCATGGTCCACGCTCTTCTTCGGGGGGATCAGTGTGGGCGGCGGCGGATCCGGAGGCGGGTATACGGCGTCGGGGTTCTTTCCCTCTTTGATCTCGAGCATTCGCGTGATGATTCGCCCGTTTGGATACACCACGGCGACTTGGTGCCTCCCTGGGGTGAGTTTGATCTCGCGATTGAGTGGCTTACGCTTCCCATCGACGAGCCCACGGGCGGCCTCCCTTTCGCCGGATTGTTCCGCCGGCACGATGATCTTCAAGCGGCCCGTCCGTTCGGACTCGGTGTCTTTGGCGTGGGCCGTGGTGGCGATCAGGAGCGCCGCGGCCACGGCTCCACGCGTTGGAATGGTGCGCGGCGCTTTGGCGCGCGTCGGTGCGGTTCGTTTCATGATGTCCCCATAGATCCATGAAAGGAAAGATTCGTTCTGCTCTTCGACCAAGGCCCGCGAAGCTTCGTCCGCCAATTCGGCCGTGATCCGTTCGTACCAGCACTGCGTAGGCCCCGGGAGATCCGCGGCATTCGTTTCCGCGAGGTTGGCGCATGCGCACGTGGAGCTGCAGCGAAATCGCTCCGGGCATGCGGCACATTCCGGGTCGGCTGGCCCGCGTGGAATCGACGTCGTTGCGTCCAGGCCTCCGTCCAGAGTTCCGATGACGAAGCGCGGATTCCGGTCGTCGGCCACGAGTCGTTCGCACGGGTAGAGGTTGCCCGAGGGGGCGACGGCCACGTTGCGCGACCCCATGCTGCATTGCTCGAGGCGTGACAATCCGCCGTTGGCTGCTGCGAGGACCTTTCGATCGAAGGTCATGATGGCGAGGTCACGCCCTGTGCCGCGCGCCTCTTTCCAGAGAGCGGCGACCTGCTCGAGTTCGCGCTGCCAAACGGCGAGATGCGCCTCGGAGAATTCGCGTTCCCAGGCCGGATTGAGGTAAATCCTGCGGGCGCCCAAGTTTGCGAAAAATCGCACGCTGTTCGCGAGGTGCTCCACATTTTCCGGCGTCACGACGGCGGCCACCTGCAACGCCTGTCCGCTCTCGACGATGCGGTGCGCGGCCTGGACGACGGCGTCGAAGCTAGACCCTCCACCCATGCGTGGGCGCCCCGCCTCGTGTGCGGCGCGAATGCCATCGATGGACAACGTCATGTGAACCCCGAGTTCACACAATTGGGCCAGCTTCTCTTTGGTGAGCAGCACCCCATTCGTGGTCATCTGGAGGCGGACGGCGATGTCGTGCTCCGCACCGAGCTGCCGCGCGCGCCTTGCACAATGGACGAGCAAGTCCCATTCGAGGAGAGGCTCACCGCCAAAAAACGATACGGTGACTGGCTCGCCGCGCCGAAAAGCCAATGCGAGCGCGCGTTCCGCCACGTCGGGCGTCATCGACGCGCGATGATGCTCTCCCATGTAGCAATAGCCGCACGCGAGGTTGCACGCGTGCGTCAACACGAGCGTGAGCACGAAGGCCGGCACGCGGGGATCGTATCACCCGCCCAGAACCGTGTCGTGCACCGTGACTTCGAAGGTGTGGCGTGGAATGACGCTTAGATGTCGCTCGATACGTTCCGCGCCAAAGCTCCATGTCTGGGCGTAGAGGCGCTTGTTGGGCAGCTCCTCCTCGGTGATTTCCTCGAGGGGCTTGTGGATCACGCGGCTGGCGGCGCCGGTGAGCCGAATGATTTCCTCGTACAGGTCATGCCACGCAAAGTGCCCCGCGAGCACATTGAGCGGGCCGGCCAGTTCCGTGGCGCGCGCCAGGCATTCGGCGATGATGGTGGCGAAGTCGCGGACGTCGATCCAGGCATCGCGGTACTCCAGCCATTCCGCCGGCGAGGTGCCCGGCAGGACGATGGGGAGCCCTGCTTCGAGGCGGCGACCGACGAGGCGTTTGCGCGCGGTGGAGTGCGGTCCCCAGATGTAGGGGGCACGCAACATGACGTAATCCGTGCGCCCTGCGCGGGCGGCCGCTTCGACGAGCAGCCGCTCGCACGCGACCTTGCCGCGGCTGTAATCGTTGAGAGGTTCGGCCAGCGGCGTGTCTTCCGCAATGGGGCCGGGGCCAGCGAACCCGTACACGTCGAGGGTGCTGATGAAGACGAAGGGCCCCTTTTCCCAGCTGGCGAGAAGAGTTTCCATGGCCGCGATGTCGACGGCGCTGTCGGTCACCGTGCATGCGGCGTGGACGATGCCGTCGACGTCGCGCGCCGCCTGCGTCAAGCTCGCGTGGTTGGCGAGATCTCCCTCCGGCCGGCGCAACACGCGGGTGGTGTGACCGCGGCGTTGAAGTTCCTCGACGGCGAACGACCCGACCAGCCCTGTTCCTCCCGTGACGAGAATCATGACGTCCTTTCCTCAACCTCGCGCGATGAGTGTAGCCCCGCCCGCGGCGAGGGCGAGCCCCACGGCCCGCGCGCCCGTCAGGTGCTCACCGAAGACCATGATGCCGGTGACGGCGAGAACGGCGGTGACGGAAAGATTGGTAATGACCTGGGCGCTCGAGAGCGGCCAGCCGGAACGATAGACGAAAAAGAAGCCCGCCTCGATGCCGAAGGCCGCGAGCCCCAGCGCAAGACTGGCCACGCAATCACGCGCCGCCGGCCAGCGTACGGCGTCTCCGCGCCCCCACCAGCCCAACCCCAGCATGAACAATGCCACGGCGAATGCCGCACCGTACGCAATGGTCAACACGGGCCAAGGGCTGACCGCCCCCGAGGCCTTTTGGGCCACGTGGTAGACGACGCCGCAGCCTATGACCGTGGCCAATGGGAGAAAAGGAGACATGGGCGACGGTCTATTCCGTGGAGGTACATGCGTCCATTGCAACCTTTGGATAGAACGATGCGTCCAGCGTATAGTTGAAGTCCATGGATCCCTTGTCCCAGGACCAGCTCCAGGCCTTTGCGGCGGTGGCGCGCGCCGGCAGCTTCACGCGCGCGGCGGGCGTGCTGCATTTGAGCCAGCCCGCGCTGTCGCGGCGAATCACCGCGCTGGAGCAGCGCCTGGAGACCACGTTGCTCGTGCGCGGTCGCTCGGGCGCCGGGCTCACCGAGGCCGGGCACCGGCTGCTCGATTTCGTAGAAGCGCAGCGCGCCCTGGAGGAGGAGCTCGTGGGCGAGCTCGGGCCGACGCCCACCTCGTACCGCGGCGTCGTGCGCATTGCCGGGCTCTCGTCGCTGGTTCCGCCGGTGGTGCTCCCTGCGCTGGCGCCCTTTTTGCGCGAGCACCCCGCCGTGCAGGTGGAGATCCACCGCGAGCTCGATCGGCAGGTGGTCGCCGCCGTCGTGGCCGGCCGGATCGACTTCGGCATTTCGCAGAATGACTCGAATACGCCCAGCGTCGTCGATGTGCTCCTCGGCGACGAAGAATTCGTCATGGTGGAGAGCCGCCTTCACCACGTGCGCCGGAATGTGTTCCTCGACGTCAGCCCCAGCGACCCCACGACCGAGTTGTTCCTCGCCTCGCAGCCCGCGCACGTGAGGCCGCGGGGCCGCTTGATCCGCTCCTTCCTTTTCGACGAACCGGGGATCCTCCTCGGGGTGGAGCTCGGGCTGGGCCGCGCCGTCAAGCCGCGCCACACCGTGCCGAGCAGCGCCTCGGTTCGGGTGGATCCGAGCTTCGTGCCGCAGAGCAAACCGGTGTTCTTGCATTACCGGCGCCAGGGTTATTATGGGCGCCTGCACCAGGCCATCCGCGCACGCATCGAAGCGGCCGTGCGCGAGCGCCTCGCGACCAGCGCAAAACGGACGCGAAAAAGGGGGAGTCGATGAAGGGATCCTGTTTGTGCGGCGCCGTGGCCTTCGAAGCGGACGGTCCGGCCGTCGACTTCGTGCTCGATCATTGTTCGCGTTGCCGCAAGGCCACCGGCTCCGCGTTCTTTGCCGAACTGGTCGTCCCGCTCGCGCGCTTCCGATGGATCCAGGGCGAGTCGGAGGTTCGCGTCTACGAAGCGCCCGTGCGCGAGACGCCCCCGGGCTACCAAAGGGCCTTTTGCAGCCAATGCGGAAGTCCGGTTCCTTCGAGCCATTCGACGCACGGCGTCGTCTCGATCCCGGCGGGCAGCCTCGATGACGACCCGGGTGCACGTCCGATGCGCCACATCTTCGTCGAGGCGAAGGCGCCTTGGTTTTCGATCGACGACGGTTTGCCGCAGTTCGCCAAAAAGTGACCTGTGCAATGGCGCAGACGCCGTGTGCATTCGTGCCATCTGCCCATCCCATCGCACACTGCCTACGTCTCTGTGCATGCTCAGTATGCTCAAGCCCACGCTCGTTCTCGTGGCTCTCGCGTGCGCAGGCTGCGCGCCGAGCTCCGTTGCGCACAATGGCGACCTAGGAAGACGGTATTTCGAAGAGGTATGGAATCAGGGCCGGCTCGAGGTGCTCGACGAGCTTTTGAGCCGTGACTACATCAACCACACGCCGAGCGTCCCCGATCCGCCGCCTGGCCCGGAGGGACTCAAGCCCATCGTGGCGGCCATTCGCAAGGGGTTCCCCGATCTTCACTACCGCATCGAGGACATGATCGTCACCGAGGACCGCGTGGTCCTGCGGACGATTGTGACCGGCACGAACACCGGCGAACTCTTTGGCGCACCGCCCACGGGTCAGCGTGTCCAGGTGAATCAAATGAATATCGAACACATTCGCAATGGACGCATTGCGGAACATTGGCGGGTCACCGACGAGCTTGCAATGCAGCAACAACTTGCCCGTCGATGACCGATAGGCGATTTGGATCGATTGTAATTTTCGTCATGTGACGGAGAGGTGGGGCACCTCGGAGTCAATACACGGTACGAGCTCGTTGATTGGATGAACGGCAGGCGGGCTTGACTTGATTGTACGGCGCCGCCATGGTCAATTTAATGTCGATCATCATCATTGATGCGCCGCGCGCGTCTTTGTCGCGCATTTCTCTGCTTTTTGCCTTCGTCATGGCCCTCGGATGCAGCGATCGAAGCAGCGCCAACGTGCCGAACGATGCCCCGGGCGAGGACGCCATTTCGGCCTCTTATTCTGCCGGAAGTACCATTCAGGCGGAGGCTTATTCGAGCAAATCCGATCTCAATCCGAAGACCGAAAATAACAATACCACGATTGGATTTTTCGACGGCGGCACCTGGCTCTGTTTCAACGACGTGGACATGACCGGCGTGACCGGTCTCGACCTGCAAATGGCCGCCGCCAATACGGGCGGCATCTTTTCCGTGCGGCTCGATGGCGGCTCGGGAACGGAAATTGGCCGTTACACGGTTTCGACGTCGACGGGAGGGTGGGGCAGTTGGCAAACGCGCACCATGTCTTTGTCGCCTGCAAGCGGAATGCACTCTCTCTGTTTGCGTGGCGAGTCCGGTGCGGGAATTCTGAATCTCGATTGGATGAAATTGAACGGTAGCCATGCTTCGACGCCCGTGGGCGCCACAGTGCCGTTCTTCAGTTACGAGGCGGAGGCGGGCCGGCTTGGCGGTGGGGCTGCGGTCGTTTCGCTCACGTCTCCTCCAACGACGCGGTATTCGAGCCCCGCGCTCGAGTCCTCGGGGCATGCATACGTGCGGCTGAATGCGACCAATCAATACGTCGAGTGGACGAACGATACGGGCAAGGACATCCGCTTCATCAATGTTCGTGCGTCCATTCCGGATACTTCCGACGGCAAAGGACAGACTGCCACGCTCGACCTGTACGTCAATGGTAGCTTCCGCCAGGCGCTTACCCTCAGCTCGAAGCAGACGTGGGGCTACGAGGGAACCTCGGATAGCCAATACAACAGCGAAACCCAGCGGCCCAGTGACGGCAATCCACGCACGTTCTTCGACGACGTGCACGCCTTCATCAGCGGTGCGGCGGTGCCTTCCGGCGCCACCATCCGGCTGCAAAAGAGCGCTTCCAACGCAGCGGCGTTCTACTACATCGATGTCGTCGACTTGGAGGCCCCGCCCGCGCCGCTGGGACCGCCGAGCAATTCGCTGTCCATTCAATCCGATTGCGGTGCCGCGCCCAACGACGCCAGCAAGGATAACTCCGCCGCCATTCAGAATTGCATCAACCGCGCGAAGTCCGAGGGCAAGAGCCTATGGATCCCCCAGGGCACCTTCTTCGTGAAAACGCAGGGCGGCCTCAACGCCAATGGCATCACCATCCAGGGCGCTGGCATGTGGTACAGCACCATTTACCGCAACAGGAACTTGCCGAACGTGGACGGTTCGGGGAACCCGCAGCCGCTGGGCGCGATCTTCAACCTCACGTCGTGCACCGTGCGCAACTTTGCGCTCGACTCCAACGCGGCAAGCCGTGCGCAAATCGACGGCGCCGGCGGCGCGATGGATACGACGGGCACCAATTGGCTCGCCGAGGGCATCTGGACGCAGCACACCATGTCCGGCTTCTGGGCATCGGGCTCCGGTGGCACGGTGCGGAATTCGCGTCTGACCAGCGTCTGGGCCGATGGGATCAACATCAACAACGTGAGCAACGGCGGTACGGTCGGAAAAGACCTCACTGTGCAAAATAACTTCGTCCGCGGCACGGGCGACGATGCCATCGCCATCAACTCCGTCGATTGGAATGACATCAATGGCACCCGCGTCCAGTACACGGCGATGTCCAATGCCAAGGTGTCGAACAACACTTCCATTGCACCGTGGGGTGGAAAAGGCGTGGCCATTTACGGCGGCGGCGGCCACGAAGTGAAGAACAATTACATGAGCGACACCGCGCGCTACATCGGGCTCGGCGTGGGCAAGTTCGGTGCGAATGGGTCGAACCTCACCTCGGCCACGGTGAGCGGAAACACCATCGTGCGCTGCGGCGGCAACGCGTACGTGCAGAATCAGCCGGCGATGCACATCGGCTATGGGGGCGACGGGCACGAGACCGGCCGAATCGAAAACGCCGCGGTCACCGGCAACACGATCCTCGATGCCCTCTACAACGGCGTCGCCTTCTCCGAGAGCTTCGGCACCCTCTTTCAGAGCAATCGCATCGAGCACCCCGGCTTCGATGGCATCGTCATCTCGCCCAACTTCTACCCCGCACCCAATGGCTCGGCGCAAATCAAGGACAATACCTTAACAAAACTCAACTCCGGAAGGGTGGCATACCGCAACAACTCGAGCGGCTTCTCGGCAACCTTCGGCGGCAACAATTGGTAAGCAGGTAGCCTCGAGGGACCGTCATGGGAAGTGCGATGCTCCGCACCTCCCATGACCATCCGTAGCGGTCTGCGCTCACGAATGTCAATTGCTGCCTGTGACGAAATTAGAATCGCGCGCTAACACTTGGTTGGGAAGGACGAACGCCGCCCGGTGGGTCCGTTGGGAGGGTTAGGTTCGGGGGAAATACCGTGCTCGATCCCGTCGGAATGCATGTCGCGCTCGGATCTGCACTCATTCCGTGAGCGTTGATATCCGAGGTCAGTGTTCGGAGCGTCTCGCGGTTTAGTCGAAGTGCTTTTCGCGGTGTACCTTCGAGAGCCGTGCGCGTCGTGGCTCGATATTTAATGCTAGTATTCATTGGGCCTCAAAGTGTCCGAGCGTTGAGCCCGGCGGTTAATTCGGATCCTGATGCGATGAAGTTGCAAGGGGCTTACGCTACCCGGCAGATGGATCCACCACGGCTTGGGTCAGAGGCCAGGGGGAGACCTCCGCCTAGCGTTGGTTTTCTTGAAGCGTGAGAGTCTCCTGTCAATCTTTGGATCGTCTCGCGGTTTAACCGCAGCGGCTTTTGTGGTGTATTTTCTGTAGCACTGCGCGTGGTAGCTTGAGTTGCAGACTCTTTCGCAGCGACGCACTCGGTACTATAAAGGTGGGCGATTTGATTTGTGTTGTCGTGGCTCATGGTATGTCCTTTGTGTTCGTGAGGTCGCTAGTTCAATAGACGTAACGTCCGATCGGTCATGCCTCCATGAAACGTCTCGCTTGTTGGTTCGCTCGGCCCTTACCCGCTGTCTGAACCTGGGTCGCTTGGAACCTGAAATATCCTCGTCGGTGGTTCACTTGGGTCGTGAAAATCATTTGTCAATTTTGGATCGTATCGCGGTTTGGTCGAAGCGCCTTTCGCGAAGTATGGTCAGAGCCGTGTGCGTCGTGGCTGGTTGATGCTTAATGTTGGTATTCATTGGCCTCAAAGTGTCCGGGTATTGAGCTCGGAGGTTGATGTTCGGGTAGATGATGCAATTGAGTTGTAAGGGGCTTACGCTACCGGGCAGATGGATCCACCACTGCTTGGGTCTGAGGCCAGGGGGAGACCTCCGCCCGGCGTTGGCTCACCTGGAACGTGAGCGTCCCCTGTCAACCTTTGGATTGTCTCGCGGTTTAACCGAAGGGGCTTTTGTGGCGTGTTTTTGGCGGCATTGTGCGTAGTGGTTTGAGCTGCGATCCCTTGCGCCGCGACGCACTCGGGGTGGATGGTTACGGTTTGATTTGCGTTGTGGTGACTCATCGAATGTCCTCTTTGTTCTTGAGGTTGCTCGTTCAATAGCGGTTGGTACTCGTTGATACGATTGGGTCCTAAAAGATCCTCGTCGGAGGTATGGTTAGTCCCGCGACGGTTGTGTTTCCATTGCTCGGTTCGTGGAGTGGAGTATCTGTCGTCAATGCTCGAAGAACGGTGCGTTCTAGTTGCAGTGTCTTTCGCGGCTTCTCGGTAGACGCTCGCGTGTTTGCATCGTTGGATTTCATGTGTGCCTGCTTTGTCGATGTTTGCGTTTGAAGCCCTAAAAGCTGTTCGACCCTGGGTCGCTTGGACCCTGAACGGGCTTCGATGGGCGGCTCGGTTCGTGGAGGGTGGCTGTCGTCAATGTTCGGACAGTCTCGCGGTTTAGCCGAAGAGACTTTCGCGGCGTATCCCCGGCAGTACGGTGCGTGGTGGGCTGATGCTTAATGCTGGTGTTCATCGTGGCTCCCAGATTGGTAGATGTGGTTGGATGGAATTTGTGAATCTTGTGGGGTTCGTAAGTTCAATAGAGTCGCGCCATCGTGGGGACCGCTGGATTCTCAACCGCCGACGGAGGTGCATGGGACAAACCCAAGCCATTCGAGGTTGTTGGGGGGCTTGGTTCGCGCAAGGCGACCTCCGCCGACAATGTCTTGATGGTCGTGCGGTTCAATTGCAGTCGGGTTCGCGGCGGCTTGGCGGTGGTGTTTTCGACTTCGTTCTTCGTATCGTGATTCATGGTGTTCCTCTTTTTTGTGAATGGTTTGGGAAAAGTGCTCTGGTTACTCGCTGGCCAGCGTGGCATGGCCCAAATGTAGATCGGCCAAATCGATCATGTATTGAACCTCCTCCTCGGAGAGGGGGCCGCGGGCGATGCCGTCGAGCGATTCACGCAGCTGATACTCGTTCCGAAAGGAACAGAGCAGCCCGTCGAATGGACCCGTCGTCAATGCGAATCGGTAGTGGTCCCAGACTTCGGGGTACCAGTAATCGGCTCCGAGCCGGAGTTCGGCGAATCGGGCTTTCGAGACGTGGTCCATCACACTTTTGAAATTGTAGAGGAGCGTCCTTGGGCGGCGTGGTGCCAGGAACACGTCCTTTTCCGCGTTGCGGTGGACGGTATTGTACCTCGTGAAGGCAACGTCGATGAGCCCTTCCGCGAGCGCAGCGGCGCACGCAGCCCGGTCGTGAAATGTGGAGCCGATGGCACGGACTCCGGGCACGTCTCCCGTCGTGTGGTTCCGGTACGCGGGTAGCCGGCCGAGAAAATCCTCTTTGTAGGCACCACCGATGATCGTCGCATCGAGATGGCCGAGGCCGCGGACGCAATCGATCACCTCGTGAAATGGTAACACGGCAAACTCGCGCTGCGTGACATAGGAAACCGCCATCACGCACACCTGCTCCCGAACATGACGCCCCCGTTCGAAAAGCAGCTCCAAACCTCTTCGAAGCGCGTCGTACATCGGCCAGTGCATATCGGCTGTCAAAAAGAACGTATTGATGCCGGCATCGAACGCTGCAGGGACGACGTTGGCGTCGCCGACCATGCCCAGCACGAAGGGACTAATCGGGATGCAGTCCGCACCCAGCAGGTTCCGCGAGTTCGGCATTGGAAAGGAAAGCCGTTTCAAGACGTGAGTCATCAGAATGGCATCGTGCGGCCCAAAGCATTCGCGACGCAAATCTCGCGACGTGGCGAATAAGCCGCTTCAGCTGTTGCCGTGTCGATGTTTGCGTTCGCCCCGAGAGGGCGCGACAACGAATCGAGAAGACCATGCTCGATGACTTTACCCATCAAGGTTCCTGCGTCGTGCGCGCGCCACTTCTGCCCTTCGACGTGCTGCGTGATGGTCTCGCACCCGAGCGATTGCGCACGTTGCTGGCCGATCCCGTTATCCGGGAGGCGCTCTTCGTCGCTTCACCGAGCTTGGACATTGCCGTCGACGCCTGGCTCGCGGATCCGGCTGCGCCGCGCGCGCACGAGGTGGAACTCATCCTCGCGCGCTACATCACGCGCATGGCCGCACGGCCCACGCCGTTCGGCCTATTTTCCACGTGCGCCGTGGCGACCATCGGTGCACGCACATCGCTCATCGTGGCCGATCGCGCGGAATGCCGGCGAAGCTCCCGACTCGACATGCAATACCTCACGCTCCTGGCCGAAGCGCTGGAACGTGATCCCACCGTTGGCCGCGCGCTCTGCTATCGTCCCAATTCCTCGCTCAAAATCGGACCGCAGGAGTTGCGTTACGTCGAAGCCCATCATGACCCGCGGTCACGCAGGCGTGAGTTCCGCTTGGTTTCCGTCGAGCCGGACAATGCCTTGACCGCGGCCCTCGATGCGGCGACCCACGTACAGACAAAAGACGCGATCCGCGATGCAATTCTGCGGCACGATCCCAGTGTGCCGCTCGTGGAAGCGGTCGCGTTCGTCGACGAGCTCGCCCATGCGCAGGTCATCGAATCGAGCGTTCAGCCACCCGTGACCGGTGGCGACTCCCTTGGCAGCTACGCATCTGCGCTCGCTCTGCCGGAGGCAACGCGTGACATAAGCGCCCGCCTCGCGGACGTTCACGGAGCCTTGCGTGCCATGGATGAGCGTGGTCTCGGAGCGCCGCGTAGTGCGTACCGTGCCATCATGACGGCCCTCGAGCCGCTACCGGTCGCATTGGATCCCGCTCGTCTCTTTCAGGTCGACGCATTTAGGTCTTCCGGCGCCCCCTGCATCGGTGAAGGTATCGTTCAGGAGGTCAAAAAGGCGATTGCGCTTCTGCATCGCATGGAGCCCGCGCGTGATAATCCGGCCATGCGCCGGTTTCGCGAACGGTTCACGGAGCGGTATGGCGATCGGGAGGTGGCGCTTGCGGAAGCTCTCGACGAGGAGTGCGGGCTCGGATTCGATATGCCCAACACGAAGACGGGGGACGTGTCACCGCTTCTCGCCGACCTCAAATGGCCCGGCCCACCTGCGAGCGAAGATCCGTTCGGCCCGCGAGACGTCTACAAAATGCGGCGATTGCTTGCCTTGTGCGCTTCCGGGCGTTTCGAGTGGCAACTCGACGAGCAAGACGTGCGCGCACTCGAGGTCCCGGCTCCGGCCGCGCTCCCCGATGCCATGGCGGCCACCGTCACCCTCGTGGCGCATTCGAGCGAGGCCATCGATGGCGCTCGATACGAACTGCTCGTCCATCACGTGGGTGGGCCTTCGGGAGCATCCATGCTTGCTCGCTTTTGCCACGGCGATCCGGGCATTCTTGCGCTCGTCGAACGGCATTTGCGCGCCGAAGAACGGTGCCGTCCCGATGCCGTCTTTGCAGAAATCGTTCATCTGCCCGAAGGGCGCATGGGAAACATCCTTTGTCGGCCGATTCTTCGTTCGCACGAGATTGCGTACCTTGGATCGTCGGGGGCGCCTGCGGAGCGGCAGATTGCAATCGACGACCTTCGCGTTCAGGTGCATCAGGGCAAGGTTCGCCTCCGGTCGGTCAAACTTGGCCAAGAAGTGATTCCCCGGCTCTCGAGCGCGCACAATCATCAAGCCGCATCGCTGGCCATGTATCGATTTCTTTGCGCGCTCCAATACGAGGGCACCGCAAGCGGATTGCGATGGAGCTGGGGACCGCTCGCCAGCGCTCCATTCTTGCCTCGCGTGCGGCGGGGGCGAGCCATTCTCTCGCTGGCAACCTGGACGATCGAAACAAAGGAGCTCGAACGAGCGGCCCGCGAGGGGGCCCTGCGTCGAGATCTCGGCCTGCCGCGATGGACGTCCGTGGTCGATCACGACAGGGTTCTGCCCCTCGATTTGGAGCAACCCCACGCCGTCACGCAGCTGCTTGCCCTTGCGCGAGGGAGCGACACCATCCGTTTGCAGGAGCTTTATCCGGACCCCGAGCGCATGTGCGCAACGGGTACCGACGGTCGCTACACCCACGAGATCGTCATCCCATTGGCACGCACGCAACCGTCGTCACCAAAACACGTCCTCGTACCGTCACCCGATACGGAACGAACGTTCCCACCCGGATCGGCGTGGCTTTACGCCAAGATTTACACGGGGCCCGCGACATCGGATCGCGTGCTTCGAACGGCCATCGCCCCGCTCGTACGGGAGGGCCTCGAGGCAAAATGGATCGACGGGTGGTTCTTCATCCGCTACGCGGATCCGGAACCTCATGTGCGCGTGCGTTTCCGAGGGGAGCCGCAGCGCCTCCTGGGCGACGTGTGGCCACGGCTCCATGCCCGGCTCGCGCCGCTGCTCGCGTCGGGCACGGTCGTCCGCATCCAATTGGACACGTACGAACGTGAGACGGAACGCTATGGCGGCGCGCAGGGCATCCTCGTGGCCGAGCGCATCTTCGAGGCGGACAGCGTCGCGGCGCTTGCCCTTCTCGAGGCCCTGGGCGGCGATGCCGATGCGCGCTGGCGCGCCGCACTCTACGGAATGCATACCCTTCTCGAGGACACTCGCATCGACGACACCTCGCGTCGAGAGCTCTCCGCTCGCGGACGGGAAGCGTTTGCCACCGAGCATCGGCTGGACGCGGCCGCGCGCCGCTCGCTGGGGGCCCGGTATCGTACCGAGCGTGCGGCCGTCGAACGGCTGCTGGCCGGTGCATTCGACGGCGACGAGGCGTACGAGGCCTACGAGAAATGGGAACCCGTCCTCGCCATCTTCCGGGCGCGCTCCCTTGCGTTGGTTCCGCAGTTTGCCCGTCTTCGCGAGCTCTGCGACGCCGGCGCGCTGCAAACGCCGTTGGAAGACATCCTCCAAAGTTTCATCCATATGCACGTCAATCGCGTGATTCGCGACAATCCGCGCGCCCATGAGATGGTGCTTTATGACTTCCTTTTTCGCGCATACGACTCCGCGGCGGCGCGTTCTCGTCGGGCCGCAGCCCCCGTCGCCCCACGGTTTCACGCTTGACCACCATGGACACCAGAAAGTAGCCTGGCAGCCGCTGCGTCGTTCGGCCTTGCAACATTGCCGGACTCCACCGGCGACCGTTTGACCTTTTTCGAAGGCTACTAGCAGGTGGAGCAACCAGCCATGGTGGAGAAGCACTCGTGAGCGCAGGGCCTACTACGGATCCGCGCGTCGAATTGACCTGGCGTGGGGTCGTCATCGGTGTCGTCATCACCGTCGTCTTCACCGCCGCCAACGTGTTCTTCGGCTTGAAGGCCGGTCTGACGTTCGCCACGTCGATCCCCGCCGCGGTCATCTCGATGGCCATTTTGCGGTACTTCAAGTCGTCGACCATCCAGGAAAACAACGTCGTCCAGACGATTGCTTCGGCCGCCGGTACGCTGTCGTCGATCATCTTCGTGCTCCCCGGCATGATCATGGTCGGCTGGTGGACGGGCTTCCCCTTCTGGACGTCGTTCGCCATCTGCGCGTTGGGCGGCATCCTCGGCGTCATGTATTCCATCCCGCTGCGGCGGGCGCTGGTGACGAATTCCGACCTGCCCTATCCCGAAGGCATCGCCTGCGCCGAGGTGCTCAAGGTCGGCAGCGGTGAGGGGGATACGCAAAGTGAAGAGGGCAGGGCAGGCCTGCTCGCCGTCCTCTGGGGCTCGATCACCTCGGCCGCGTTTGCCGTGGTGACCGCCACCCAAGTGTTCGCCAGCGACGTGGTGAGCTTCTTCCGCGTGGGCCCGAAGGGCGTCACCGGCTTCGACGTCAATTTGTCCTTCGCGCTGTTCGCCATCGGGCACTTGTGCGGCATCTCGGTGGGCGTGGCCATGCTGACGGGCGCCGCCATCGGTTGGGGATGGGGCGTGCCGCACTATTCCTCGCTCTCGGATGCGGCGGGCTCGGTGGCGGAGATCGCGCAGTTCACCTGGAGCCGCAAGGTGCGCTTCGTCGGGGCGGGCACCATCGGCGTGTCGGCCATTTGGACCTTGGCCAAGTTGGTGAAGCCCGTCATCAGCGGCCTCGCCTCGGCCATGGCGGCATCGCGCGTGCGCAAGGCCGGCAAGGCGGACACGTTGCCGCGCACCGAGCAAGACATCCCCATTGGCATCGTGGGCCTCATCACCCTCGGCTGCTTCGTCCCGGTGGGGGCGCTCCTCGGTTATTTCGGCAACAGCGCCGGCTTGGGCGATCACTTGGCGACCTTGGCCATCGGCGGCGTGGCGTACGTCGTTCTGATGGGCTTCTTCGTCTCCACCGTGTGCGGCTACATGGCCGGCCTCATTGGTTCGTCGAACAGCCCCCTCTCCGGCGTCGGCATTCTCGTCGTGATTGGCGCGTCGTTGCTCCTGGTGCTCGGGGTGAAGCCGTACGTGTCACCCGAGGCGGGCAAGGCGATGGTGGCCTTTGCGCTGTTCACCACGTCGGTGATCTTCAACGTGGCCGCGATTGCGAACAACAACTTGCAGGACCTGAAGACGGGCGAGCTCGTCGAGGCGACGCCGTGGAAGCAGCAGGTGGCGCTGGTCATCGGCGTCGTGGCCGGTGCGGCCGTCATTCCACCGGTGCTCGATCTGTTGAACCACGCGTACGGCTTCACCGGCGCCCCCGGCGTCGACCCGGCGCGGGCGCTGCCGGCACCGCAGGCAGGCCTCATCTCGGCCCTCGCGCGCGGGGTCATCCAGGGCGACATCGATTGGAGCCTGATCCGCGTGGGCATCGGCATTGGCGTGGTGGTGATCGCGCTCGATGCCCTGCTCGGCAAGGCGAACAAAAACGGCATTCGCATGCCGCCGCTGGCGGTGGGGCTGGGCATCTACTTGCCGACGGCGAGCACCTTGATGGTCGTCATCGGCACCTTCGTCGGCTACTACTTCGACAAGCGTGCCGACCGCGGACCGAACGCGGAGCCCACGAAGCAGCTGGGCGTACTGCTCGCCTCGGGCCTCATCGTGGGCGAGAGCATCGTCGGCGTGATCATCGCCGCCCTCGTGGCCTTCTCGGGCAAACCGGCGCCTCTCTCCCTCGTGGGCCCCGGTTTCGCCGACGCCGCCATCGCCATCGGCGGCCTCGCCTTTGCCGCCGTCGTCTTCGTGCTGTACCGCTGGATCGCCGGCTTGGCCAAAGCCTCCCCGCAGCACCGGTGACGTTCCTGTAGAGTTCGGAATCCTGCAGCTCTTCCTCCTCCCGGCGCTCGGGGTACAATGAAAGCCTGGGGGAGGAGCTTTCGATGGGGGACGACAGGAGCAACGTCGACGCGGAGGCCGCGTGTGAGCAGCCGACGGTAACGCTCGACGAAACGGCGGCCATTCGGAAGCCGGTGGCTGTGACCCCATCGAGCTCGAGCGCGCCCGTGGTGTCGGGAACCGTCGTGGGCCGCTACGTGATCGTCCGTGCGCTGGGGCGAGGCGGCATGGGCGCCGTCATGCTGGCCTACGACCTCGAGCTTGCGCGCGATGTCGCGTTGAAGATCCTGCATACCAAGGTCGCGTCGGAGCAGGCGCGTCTGCGCATGATGCGCGAGGCGCGCGCGATGGCTCGGCTGTCGCACCCCAACATCGTGGCCATCTACGACGTGGGGACGCACGACGGAAACATCTACCTGGCGATGGAGTACATCGAGGGCGACACGTTGCAAACGTGGCTGAAGACGCCCCGCTCGCGCCGCGAGGTCCTGTCGGTGATGAGGCAGGCAGGTCGCGGTTTGCGCGCGGCGCATGCCGCCGGCATCGTGCACCGCGATTTCAAACCGGCCAACGTTTTGATCGCAAAAGATGGCAGGGTATGCGTGCTGGATTTCGGCATCGCGCGCACGGACGGTCCTCATCGGTCGTCCGAGTCGATGCCTGCGGCCTCGGGGCCGAATTGGGCGACGACCGGAGAGAGTGAGACGACCCCCTCGTCGGCGGGGATGGCGGTGGGCGCATCGTCCGTGTCGGAGCCCGTCCTCGAAGATAAGTTGACGCAGGATGGGCACATCGTGGGCACCGTCGGCTATTTCGCGCCCGAGGCCATCACCATGGCCGGGAGCAACGTGGATGCGCGCAGTGACGTGTTCGGCTTTTGCGTGACCTTGTGGCGTGCGCTCTACGGTGTCAGCCCATTTCGGAGCGAATCGCTCGATGACTACTTGTTGGCCGTCCACACCGCGTCGCTCAAGCGCCCGCCTGGCAAGCGCATCCCGACGTGGTTGCACGAGGTGGTTCGAAAAGGGCTCCACCCCGATCCATCGCAGCGATTCAGCAGCATGGACGAGCTTTTGCGCGCGCTCGATGCCAACCCGTGGCGGGTGCGCGTGGCCGGAGCCATCGTGGTGCTCGCCGCGATCGCGGTCGCCGTCGGGACGCTGCACCATCGACGCTCGCTGCGAATCGCCTGCGAAGAAGAGGGGGCGGCCCTCGCGACGCATTGGGGCGATGCGCAGCGCGAAATGGTCCGCGATGCGGTGGCGGCGCCCGGCGGTGCCGCCGCGCAGGATCGAAGTGACCGTGTGCTGCGGGCGCTCGATCGGCACGCGCAGGATTGGCAGCGCGAGCAACAGTCGTCGTGCGAGGCGACGCGCCTTACCAAGGCGCAGACGCCGGCCGTCCACGAAAGGCGCAGCGCATGCCTCGCGAGCGCGCGCGGGCAGTTCGACGTGATCGTGGAAGTGCTCGGTCAGCCCGATCCCGCGTTCCACGAGCGCGCCATGGATCTGCTGGGCGCCCTCACGCCGCCGCACTTGTGCCGTGGCCGCGAGGTGGATCACGCGTTCGTCCCACTTCCGAGCGACCCCGCCGCGCGCGCCAAGAGCGAGGAGGCTCGCCGGCTGACGCTGCGCGCCCGTGTGTTTGCCGAGGCGGGGCGCTGGGACGACGCTCTCTCCGCCGTTCGGCGCGCGAAGGAGCTGTCGCACGAGGCCGGGGTGGTCGCGGACGAGGCGGACGCGCTCCTCACCGAGGCGAAGGTGCACAATCTCATGTTCCACCCGGTGCAGGCGTTTTCGGCTGCGCGGGAGGCGTACATGAGCGCGGAACGAAGTGGGGCGGACCGCATTGCGGGCCGGGCGGCCACCGAGCTGGCTTTCGTTTGCGGTGCCGCCTACACCCGGTTCGACGAGGCTCGCGGTTGGCTCGACGTGGCGCGCGCCAAGCATGCTCGTATTGCCGGCGACGAGGGCCTCGAACTGCGCATTCTCAACGTCGGGAGCGTACTCTCCGCGCGATCGAACGACCCGGTGCGCGCCCTCGAAGACAATGCGCTCTACCTCGAGCGCCTCGCGACCCGGTTTGGAAACCAGTCACCGCCCGTCTGCATGGCGCGCCACAATCGGGCTCTCGAGTTTCTCGTGGCACGCGATCCGAACGCCAGCATCGCGACCGCGCTCGAAGCCATCGCCTGCTATGCGGTTGCAACGGGGCCGCACGATCCATGGCTTGGAAATACCTACGCAGCGTTGAGCGAAGGCCTCACCCGCGTGGGAAAGCTCGACGAGGCGAGGGCTGCGACCCAGCGCGGTCTCGAGCTGCGTGCGTCCCAAGGCGACAACGATTCCGTCCGCGGAGAGCTTTACGAGCATCTCTCCATCGTCGACGAGCTCGAGGGGCGTTTCGCGGACGCGGAGACGTCCGCGCGTCACGCCCTGGCCATCGCGGAGGATCAAGGCGGTTTCGTCGCCGAGAACATCCCGACCATGCTCTTCGTGATCGGTGCGGCCCGTCTTGCCCGAGGCGATGCGCGCGACGCTCGTGTGCACTGCGCGCGGGGCGTCCATCTCTTGGAAGAGGCCCACCGCCTCCGCCCGGACCTCACCTACGAGGGCGACGTGCTTCGATGCCTCGGCGAGGCGGAGTTCGCGCTCGGCAACGTCGTGGTGGCACGCAAACACCTGGAGCAAAGCATCACGCTGCCTTTGCGATGGCACGACGATGACCTTGCCCGCGCCCGGTTTGCCTTGGCCCGCACCCTCGCCGTGCCACCAAACCCCGACCGTCCGCGCGCCACGCAACTCGCCACGCAAGCCCGCGACGACCTGCGCACGGCCCTCGCGACCCGCCCCTGGCTCCAACCCGTTCTCGATCGCGTCGAACGCTGGCTAACCGGGGCCCCCATTCAGCGCTAGAGATTTATTTACAGGGAGATCGGGAGATCGGGAGGGGTGAGTTTTTTGAGTTGGTCGTTTGAACCAACCAAAAAAACTCCCGATCTCCCGATCTCCCTGTTCAAATTCTCCGGAGTCAGGGGGCTGCGCGGGTCATTTTGGGGTCAGTTTGAAGTCCTGCGACGTCACGCCCGTGCAGGGCATTTGGACGAGTTGGACGCCGTCGGCGGTGGAGCCGTTGGGGACCGTGAGGCACTTGTTGCTGTGTTTGTTCACGATGCGATAGTAGCCGTTGAACTGATTGACCAGCCGCCATTGCTGGTTGTTCCCATTGCTGTACGACCAAAGCTGCACCGGTGCATTGTCGGCTTGGGAGACGCCTGCGACGTCGAGGGCCTGGGCGGGATTGAGTCGGCTGTTGATGCGCCCGAAGCTCTTGCCGGTGTTTTGAACCTGGAATTGTTGCCCCTGGCCGCTGCCGCACGACACCTGTTGGATGGCCGTTCCGTTGCCCGAGCCGCCGTTGCGCGCGTCCACGCATTTGTTGCTCGCCCGGTTGGTCAGGGAGTACCAGGTCGAAGGCGAGGGGCCCGTTTGCGGCACCGCGCCCGCCCGGGCTTGGCCGGCGAGCCACAAAAGACCGTCCACGATGAAGTGATTCTGATCTTCGCTGCCGAACGTCGAGGAGAGCCCCACCTTGGGCCCATAGTTCATGGCGTTGTGGCCGAAGTTTGCGTACAGCATCTTGTAATTCTTGTTCGTCCACATGATGGGATAATACCCACTCGTCCAGATGTTGCCTTCCTGGTTGCCGAGCGGAAAGCTGGACGGGTCGACCGAAGCAAGAATGGTGATGTTCGAATTCTGCCGTAAATCAAATTGCCAGCTATACCACTCGCAAACTCCCGCCGTGTACAACGCCGGAAGGCGCAAAGTGGAAGGGTGATTCCGGTTATCGACTTTCATCTCGGCCGACGTCGGGAACCACGTATTGCCGCGGAATTTTCCCGTGCCCAAAAACGTCTGGTGGAACCAAGGCCAGATCCCGTCGGTGTCGTCGTTGTAGGCGGTGACGTGGAATCCGAAGAACGCCCCGCCGTTCTCCATGTACCGCTGAAATCCAGCCTTTTGCGCGGAACCCCCCGGCTGGCCGTCGAGGAACATGACCACTTGGTACTGCGAGGCCGTGAGGTTGTTCAATAGATCCCAATTGGTCGATTGGGTGTAGCTAAAATTGTTTAGCGCGGCGACCTGTTGGAACCACACCGAGGCTTCCTTGTCGAAATCGATGTGCGCATCGTCGTGATTTCCGTTGTAAAGGGCCAAAACCTTGAATGCGGGTGCATCCAATTGGGCGGGCGCGCTGGAATCCTCACTATCGGCAGATGCCGGGCCTGCGGCCAAGCATAGACACGGGGCCAAAACGACAAATGCTCGCCCGAAGATGCGGAGATGTTTCTTCAACACGGCTCGCCCTCCTCCAAATTGGATTTTTCGACGTCGTACGACGGTATGTGCACCGATTTCGGAAACCGGTGTCACGGCGATTGTGCATGCATTGAATTCATTGGATCAAGCGCGCATTCAATCGTGAAGGTCGAAATGCAATCATGACGCAGTGTGTCTTGAACGCCTCTGCCCCCGCCGGAGGCGAACCGCATCGTTGTGCGCCAGGCATCACGGGCTGCTTGACAACTAAATCTTTAGTACTAACTTCTTAGTCATGTCCAAGGAAGCGGCCGAGAAGCGACCCATGCTCACGCGTGCGGAGTCGGAGGTGATGCAGGTGCTCTGGGAGCGCCAGGGCGGCACCGTGCATGAGGTCGTGGAGCAGCTGCAGCGTCCCGTTGCGTACACCACCGCCCTCACGCTTCTGCGCATTTTGGAGCAAAAAGGCTACGTGCGGCACGAGCCGCATCCCGACGGCGGGCGCGCCCACGTGTACCGGCCGACCATCGCCGCCTCCAAGGTCCAGCGCCGCCACGTGCGCGACCTCGTCGACCGCCTCTTCGGCGGGCGCGCCGAAAAGCTCATGGTCGGCCTCCTGGAGGACGAGCCGTGGACGCGCGACGAGCTCGAATCGTTGAAGAGCGAGATCGAATCGCGGCTCAAGGCCGAGGAGCCACACAGCAAAGCGGCGCCCGAATCACGGCGGGCGAAGGGGGGCAAATACCATGAATAGTCACGTCGTCGCCGATCGCCTGGGCAGCCTCACCGTGGCCACGTGGGGCCTCGGCGTTTTGTTCGCGTGGGTGGCCCTCGCCATGTGCGGGGTCATTCTGCGCGTGCCCCTTCGCAAGGGCCGCCCGCAGGAGACGCCGGCATCGCCCTCGTTTCGATACCGCACCGCGGTCGTCGGGCTTTTGGGCTCGGCGGTCATGGCGGTCCTGCCGTCCATTCGCGAGGTGAGCGGCGGCGTTCTGCAGACGCACTGGCAAACCGCCGCGTGGTCCAACGCCGCGCCGCTGCGCCATGCCGCGGATTGGGCGCGCCCCCTGGTGGCAGCCGACGGCGCATGGGGCACGAGTCCCATGGGACGCGGGCTCGCGGCGGTGGCCATGCTTTGGGCCCTCTTCGTGGCCATCGCGCTCGTCCGAGCCCTCTTCCTGCACGCGAAGCTGGTGGGGACGTGCCGTCGCGCCTTCGAGGCGCCGTCGTTCGTGCATGCGCGCGCGGCGATCATGGCGCGGCGGCTTGCCATGCCCGTGCCCGCGCTCTTCGTGTCCGACGAAACCGACGTGCCTTTCGCCACCGGCGTTCTCGCGCCGCGCGTCGTCCTGCCGCGTGCGGAGCTGGACACGTTTTCCACCGAGCAACTCGACTTCGTGCTGCACCACGAGATGGTGCACATCCTGCGCGGCGATCTTCGCGTGGCCTTCTTGGTCGGCATCGCGCGCATCCTGTTCACCGGCCACCCGATGAAGAATGCCTTCCTCTCGGAGATTGCCTGGGCGCGCGAAGCCAGCGTCGATGCCCGCGTGGCCGCCGATTCTCCTTTGCAATATGCAGCTTTTCTTCTGGAACTCGCACAACGCACCTTGATGCAATCGAACATGAAAGGAACCGTACCCATGGCCGACTCGAATCTGTCCCGACGCATTGCTCTTCTCCTGTCGCGCGGCTCGCACGCGCCCACCCGCGGTCAGCGGCGCGCTCTGGTGCTCCTCGCCCTCGCCGGTTCGGCCTTCGCCGCGTGCCTCTGGCTCGCCCCCACCTCGTGGGCGTCGCAGCCGCAGGTGCAATCGCAACCGCAAGTACAATCCCACCCGGTCCAATACGAAACGGTGTCCGAAGGAAAAGACGGCGGCTGCCAGCACTGAGTGCCATGCGCAAACGCTATTTCCTCTTGGTACTCGCACTCCCGGCATGCGGTACCGCGCAGACTCCGGCCCGGCCGCCCGAGGTGGCACAGGCCCAAGTCACGGCATTGCCCACGGGCGACATTCACGACTTCGACTGGGCACCCGGAAGCTGGACCTTGGCCAATCGTCGCCTCAAGGCGCGCAACGTGGGAAGCCACGAGTGGGAAGAATTCCTCTCGTACAACCGCACGACGCAATACCTCGGCGGCATGGTCAACGTCGATCAAATGGATATGCCGAGCAAAGGCTTTTCGGGCCTCACGTTACGCGTCTTCAATCCCGAAAAGCGTCAATGGTCGATCTACTGGATCAATAGCAAAGTAGGCCGAATGGATCCGCCGCAGGTGGGTGGCTTCACCGGCAACCGTGGTGAATTCTACGGCGAAGACGTGGACAACGGACTCCCTGTGAAGGTGCGCTACATCTGGACCAAAACTGGGCCGGACACCGCGCATTGGGAGCAGGCCTTCTCGTACGATGGCGGCCGCACGTGGGAAACGAATTGGATGAACGACCTTACGCGCACCGGGCGCTGAGTCGATATCCGTAGTTCGTACAATCGAAGAGCGACAGTCGTATCCGAAGACGACACGAGAATGGCGCCAAGTGCCTCATCGAAGGCGCGTACGCTCGTGCGGGAGGTCGTGCTCGGGTGAAAACTCGGATCCCAAAGCCCCGAGCCAGGGCAACGCGCTTCGCAACGTTGACGTGACCGTCGTGTACCCCTTGCCGGCGGCGGGGCAAGAGGACGATCTGGTCAAACCCACTGCCGCGGGCACGAACGGCGTCCTGCTCCCGCGGGACGTCTTCGAAGGCGGCCGCATGCCCGAGCTGGTCCCTGCGCGTGCTTGCGGTGCGCTTCGATCCGTGTCCGCGGAGCTCCTCGGTGAGCCGACCGAGGAACGCGAGAATTTTCGCCCCGTCGTGCGCGCATTGAATCCGCGCATCCATTCCTCGGAGACCATGGATAGTGCCGGGTGCCACATTGCACCGGATGTCGCCGTGTTTCTCGGCGAGCGAATGCCCCTGACTTCCTTCGAAGAACGCTTTCAATCGCGGTACTCGCTGGAGGCTGCCCACAAGAGCCAGGACGAGGCCGTGGCATTCGAGCACATGCATATGCTCTCGTACTCCGGCGCGTCGCTCAGCATCGGGTTGCCAACGAGACCGCTGCCGTGCTCGAGCTATTGAATGGCCCATAAGGCGATGATCCGGCTTGACGGCCCCCTGGCGGGGCGCGTCACACTGGTCGGATGGCGACAGTGGTGTGCAGCGGCGATTTTGCGCGGATGACCTTTCTCAGTGTGAAGGCCCTTCGCCAGTACGAGGAGGCCGGCCTGCTCGAGCCCGTGGCCATCGATCGCGCGCTCGGCTATCGAAAATACGCCATGGCCCAGGTTCCCATGGCCCAGGTGATTCGCCGGCTGTGCGCCACGGGCATGCCCCTCGACGACGTCAAGGCCATGTTGAAGGCGGGAGATCTCCCCGCCTCGCTGCGCCAGTTGCTCGAGGGGCCCTCCGCGAACGCCCAAATCGAACTACGAGGCCTCGCCAGCAAGCGCGTATTGGCCATTCGTGAACGCGTCTCCGCCGACCAGGTCGACCTCTGGCGGCGTGCCGCATTCGAGGAGCTACGGGCCGCATTTCACCATGGCCGTGCGCACCGGGCCGGGGCCGACGCCTCCCTTCGTGCGAGCGATCTGTTCGAGCACGACGTCGGCGAAGTCACCGCCTTCGTCCCCATCGAAGGCGCCGCCGACCCCGAAGGGCGCATGGTCGAAATCGTATTGCCCGCATCCGAGGTCGCGGTCATCACCCACGAGGGGCCACTCGACACCGTCGACCAATCCTTCGCGGCCTTGGGCACCTACGTGAACGACCACACCATGGGCATGGCCGGCCCAATCCTCGAGAATTATCTGGTCGGCCCGCACGATGCATCCGACGAACGCGCACACCGCACCGAAATCGGCTGGCCCATCTTCCGCTCCTAAAGAATCAGCGGGCACGCTGCTCGACGAGTGTCCCGCGTTGAAAAGAGAAGAGGAAACCGCCAGGACGCCAGGGTCGCCAGGGGTGCCGAGGGAAACGGCAATAAAACAAAAATGAGGGTTTATGGTTGGTTCCCCCTGGCGACCCTGGCGTCCTGGCGGTTCCTTCTTCTTCTGGAGGATTGCGCTCATTGTTTTTTAGGATGCATGTGCGGAACGATTCGTTCCATCGCGGATCGGATGGTTCTGCGCGGGCTCGTTGCTACAGCGGTGATTTGCGGCGAATCAGGATGGCCCGCGATGTGCCTGGGCCCCGACCATGAAGACCTTCCTCATCTTCGGAGCGGTTCTCGCTGTGTTTTCGATCGTGCCCCCGTTGGCGCATGCCGACCCGCTCACCACCGGTGAGACGGATCTGCTCAACAATTGCAAACCGACGGTGGAGAAACCGTACCCCGTCGTGCTCGTGCACGGCCAAGCTGGGGATTACCACGGGATGGGCGGTGTGTGGGGACGGCTCATACGCGAGGGCTACTGCGTGTACGCGACCAACTATGGTTTGGTCGAGGGCGGCGCGAATGGCCAAGATCACCTCTGGATCAGCGCGGAGCAGATCTCCGGCTTCATCGATGGAGTCCTGCAGAAGACGGGCGCGGAGAAGGTCGACGTGGTCGGTCACTCGGCGGGCACCGGTGTCCTCGACCATTACGTCTTGAAGAAGGGCGGCGCGTCGAAGGTGCACGCGTTCGTCTCGTTCGGCGGGCTCCATCATCCGTATGCCCATCTCGGCGTGCCGCGATTTGTCGACTTCGACGTGTACTTGCCAGAGCTCTTGGCGTTCGGCCAACGGTTTTTCCCGACCCTCACCGTGAGGCAAGTCGCCGACACCCTGGTGTCCACGTTTGGCCTCGACCCCGGCTTGGCCGCCACGGTGAGGTCACCCTTTGCCGAAGATCTCTTCGACGCCAATTACTGGAACGACCTGCACGGCGGTCCGTCGGAGCCACCGGGGACGTTTCTGCGATTGTTCACCAATGGTCGAACCCTCCCGACGCACGATTCGGATTCGAGCATCGTTTACACGAACATCGTCGGGGCCACCGATGTCGTCGTCGGCGGAAGCACCGGGTGGCAAGACCAGTCCGCGAACATCGAGAACTTCTTGCTGACCTCCGCGGTGACGCTCAACACGCACAATGACATGCTCGGCGACGAGTCGGCCCTGCTGAAAATGCTCGAGGGCCTACGGAAAAATACCGGCAACGGCTTCGCCGGACCACGCAGCCTGCGCAGCGCGAACCTCGCGACGATGAACGTGAGCGCGTCGGAGACCGGGACGCAAAAGGAGTTCGAATCCGCATTCCTCGAGGCCATCGAACGAGAGCACGGACCGGAGTTGCATGCGAGCAGCGACGAGCAAAGCGGTTGCAGCCTGGCACCCCGTCGCGCGGACGAGTCGTGGGTCGCCCTGCTCGTCCTCGGTGCGCTCGTCATTATGGTTCGCCAACGCCGAAGCGTAGGGGTATCGTAGCTACGCTTCGTCGACTTCGCGCCCCAGGCTCGCGAGGATCTCGCCCCAGCCTTCCTCCCGCATGCGTGGGCTATCGGCGCCATCGAAAAAGGCTCCCTGTTCGGTGTAGGTGAGCTTCGTGCCGGTGCCGGCGGATACGATTTCCACGGTGGCGAGGGACGCGGAAATGCGTTTGTCGCCCACCGTCATCGTGTACGCGAAGACAATGCGCTGATTGGGCACGATATCTTGGTACACCGTGTCGTTGCCCATGGGTGTACCGGCCGGAGGCGCGCCTTCTTCGCCGCTGCCGACGAAGGTGAAGCGCGCATTTTCGACGCCACCGACGCGAAAGTCGAGCGTGTACTCATTGACCTGCCACCCTTCGCCCTCGGCGAACCAGCGCCGCTTGGTCTCCGGATTCACAAATGCGGCGAACACGCGCGCGGGGGCTGCTTTGTACTGACGCTCGATGGTGAAGGTGCTGTGTACGACGGACATGGTGTCATTCCTTTTCGGTCGAGGGCTCGAGATCTTCCTCGTCGAGGATGTCGCCGAGGCGGTCGAAGCGGCGCTCCCAGAGCGTTCGGCGATCCGCAATCCATTGTTCGGCGAGCCGGAGCCCGTTCGGTTCGAGCCGGCACGTGCGCACGCGGCCCACTTTTTCGGTTCGGATGATGCCGCTTTCCTCGAGCACCTGCAGGTGCTGGACGACGGCGGCCAAGGTGATGTCCAGGCGCTTCACCAGATCGCTCGCCGAGGCGGGTGAACGGCTCAACCTCTCCAGCAACGCGCGGCGGGTAGGATCCGCCAGGGCGTGAAAGATGCGGTCGACGGCCTGTTGCTTAAGCATTGGCTTGAGTATGGGCGCGCCCCGAAGATTGTCAAGCGACGGCTTAAGTGTTCACGGCGCGGCGATGGCCACGTATTTCGTTTCCAGGAATTCGTCGATGCCGACGCGCCCGCCTTCGCGTCCGAGCCCCGAGTGCTTCACCCCGCCGAAGGGGCTCGCGGGGCTCGAGACGATTCCTTGATTGAGCCCCACCATGCCAACGTCGAGCCGCTCGCACACACGCATCGCGCGGGCGAGATCGCGCGTGTACACGTAGGCAACGAGTCCGTACTCGGTGTCGTTCGCCGAGGCGATGACCTCGTCCTCGGTTTCGAACGTGCTCACGGGTGCGACGGGGCCGAAGATCTCTTCGTGCCGCATGCGCGCGTGGGGGCTGACGTCGAGCAACACCGTGGGCCGGTAGAAATAGCCTGGACCTTCGACGGGGCCGCCGCCGACCAGGAGCCGCGCGCCCCGCTCCCGGGCATCGGCCACGAGCGAAGCGACCTTTTCCCGGGCCCGCGCGTCGATGAGCGGACCGACCTCCACACCCGGTTCGATCCCGCGACCCAACTTCAAAGCGCCCATGCGCGCCGCGAACCTCTCCACGAACGCCGAAGCGATGCGCGCATGCACGTACACGCGATTGGCGGCGGTGCAGGCTTCTCCGATGTTGCGCATCTTCGCCAGCATGGCCCCCTCCACCGCGGCGTCGAGATCCGCGTCGTCGAACACGATGAAGGGCGCGTTGCCTCCGAGCTCCATCGAGGTGCGCAAGACCTCGTCGGCACACTGGGCCAAGAGCCTTCGCCCCACCGCGGTGGAGCCGGTGAAGGAGAGCTTGCGCACGCGACCACCGTGCAACATCGGCTCCACCATTTCACCGGCGCGCGTCGTGGGCACGACGTTCAGAACCCCGTCGGGCAGACCCGCCTCCTGCAGAATGCCCGCCAGGGCGAGCATCGACAGCGGGGTTTGCGGAGCAGGTTTGACCACCATCGTGCAACCCGCCGCCACGGCGGGGCCAATCTTGCGCGCGCCCATGGCCATGGGGAAATTCCACGGCGTGATGAGCAACGCCGGCCCCACCGGTTGCCGCATCACCAGAACGCGCGCGCGGCCGTTGGGCGCCACCGCGTAGCCGCCATCGATGCGCACGGCCTCCTCGGAGAACCAGCGGAAAAACTCCGCGGCATACGCGATCTCCCCGCGCGATTCGGCCAGCGGCTTGCCCATTTCCAGGGTCATGAGCCACGCCAGATCTTCCTGGCGGGCCATGAGAAGCTCGAAGGCGCGCCGCAAGATCTCCCCGCGCTCGCGCGGCGCGACGGTGGCCCAGTGCGCTTGGGCCCGCACGGCGGCATCCACCGCGCTCGCGCCCTCCTCGGGTGAAGCGTCGGCAACCTCGCACAGTGTGTTTCCCGTCGAAGGGTCCTCCACGGCGAAAGACCGCTGCGCCCGCCGCCACGCTCCGCCGATGAAGAGTTGTTTGGACACCGCTGCGATGATCGCTCGTTCGCGCTCGGACATCGTATCCTCCTTGCCGGAGGCTTACTGTAAATCGTAAGATTGTCGACAATCTTCTTTCCGTTGAACGGAGGCTCTCATGGCACATCTGTCGCCCCTGATTCGCCAGGCCACGCCGGTTCTTGCCGCGCGGGGTGAAGGCGTCTACCTCTACGACGAGGGCGGTCGTGCATATTTGGACTTCACAGCCGGCATCGGCGTGACCAGCACGGGGCACTGCCATCCGCGTGTCGTCGAAGCCACGCGGCGCCAAGTGGCCACGCTGATCCACGGGCAATTCACCACGGTGAAGCACAAACCGTTGCTCACGCTCGTGGAGCGCCTCGGTGAGGTGTTGCCGCCCGGCCTCGATTCCGTGTTCTTCGCCAACTCGGGCAGCGAGGCCGTCGAGGCCGCGTTGCGCCTGGCCCGGCAGGCCACGGGGCGGACCAACGTCGTCGTGTTCCATGGCTCCTTTCACGGGCGCACGATCGGCGCGGCGTCGATGACCACATCGGGCACCAAGTTCCGCGCCGGCTTTGCGCCCATCATGGGCGGCGTCACCGTGGCGCCGTTTCCCTATGCGTACCGTTATGGCTGGGACGAGGCGACCGCGGTCCGTTTCGCATTGCGCGAGCTGGATTACATCTTGGCGACGATCAGTGCTCCGCGGGAGACGGCGGCGTTCGTCATCGAGCCGGTGCTGGGGGAGGGGGGCTACGTGCCCGCGCCCAAGGCCTTTCTCGAGGGGCTGCGCGAGCGCGCCGATGCACACGGCATCCTGTTGGTCGTCGACGAAGTGCAGACCGGTTTTGGCCGCACGGGCAAGTACTGGGGCCACCAGCATGCCGCGATCCGCCCCGACGTGATCGTGACCGCCAAGGGGATCGCCAGCGGCTTCCCGCTGTCGGCCATGGCCGCCTCCGCCGAGCTCATGTCCAAGGCGTGGCCCGGCTCACAGGGTGGCACCTACGGCGCCAACGCCGTCGCGTGCGCCGCCGCCATTGCCACGCTCGACGTCATCCGCGACGAGAACCTGGTGGAGAACTCCGCGGTCATGGGCGCCCGGCTGCTCGAGGGGGCGCGGAGGATCGCCGCCAAGCATGCGCGCATCGGCGACGTGCGCGGGCTAGGGCTCATGGTGGGAAGTGAATTCGTGCTTCCCGACGGCAATCCCGATCCGGCGGCGGCCCAGCGCGCGCAGTCGTTTGCCACCGAGCGCGGGCTCTTGCTGCTGCTCTGCGGCGCATGGGGACAAGTCGTTCGCATGATCCCTGCGCTCGTCGTCGATGCGAAGCAGGTGGACGAGGCCCTGGCCATCTGGGCCGAGTCGGTGCGCGACGCCTTGGCGCAGTGACGATCAGCGCCCCCCGACGAGTCGATCGAGAGCGTCATCCATATGGGCTTGGATGGCGCTCATCAATTTGGTCTCGTCCCCATCCTTGAGGGCGCGCAAAATCGCGGCATGCTCCGTGGCTACGCGGGTGAGCGAGCCGTAGGTCTGCCCCAGGGTGGTGATGCACAGCCGCGTCTCGGTGAGAAAGGTCCGCGCCATGCGAATCAGGCGCGGGCTGCCCGAGGCCTCGACGAACGCCTCGTGAAATTGCATGTCCGCCGTGCTGAGGGCCATGCGATCGCCGCGTTTCGCCGCGTCGTTCATTTCGGCGAGGATGGGCTTGAGGCGCTTCACCGCGGCGGCCGCGTCCTTCGATAGGATGAGCGACGCCGCGGCTTGATCGATGGCCTTCCGCACCACGTAGAGATCGCGCACGTCATCGTCGTCGAGCTCCACCACGAAGAGGCCGCGGTTTCGTTCGCTGCGCAGGAGCCCCTCCTGAACGAGCCGCTGCATGGCTTCGCGCAGCGGTCCGCGGCTCACCCCGAGTTGGGCCGCGAGCTGCATTTCCACGAGCTGCGCGCCGGGCGCCAGCTCGCCGAGCACGATGGCCTCGCGCAGTTTCGAGGCCACGATGCTCGGGGTCGATTCGAACACCTGCGGCACGAGCACGCGGGTTGCGGGTTTGTCGTGCTGCTCGCGCTGGCTCATGCCCGCCCCTCCGCGTTCGCAAGCCGAAACAAGGCACCCATTTCCGTCCACGTGCGAAGCTCGCCCGCGAGGCGCAGGCCTTCCCAGATGCTCACTTGATTCGCGGTCAGCACCGGCTTGCCCACGCGCGATTCCAGCTCGTCGAGCCACGCAATCGAATGCAGCGCCGTGTCGGGGACGAGCAGCGCATCGGCCTCCGGGCGATCGCCCGCCGCCGCCAGGGCGAGCACCTGTTCGCGTCCGAGTGCCCCCGCATCCGCCGCGGTGGGCACGCCATTGCTGGACAGCGAGGTTACCTCCACGCCGCCACGCTGGAGGAAGTCGACGAACTTGCTCGACACGTCGTCCGGGTACGTGGCGGCCACGGCGACACGCCGTACCCCGAGGGCCTTCGCCGCGTGCACGAACGCGAACGACGTGCTGGAGGCCGGCACGCCGAGGAGCTTCGCCAGGCCGCGCACCTGCTCGTAAGCCCCATCCCAACCGAAGACGAAGCTCCCGCTGGTGCAGGCCCACACGACGGCGTCGGCCTCATCGCGAAGTTCCTCGGCGCCGGCCGCGAGCCGTTCCGGCGCACCCAAGTCGAGCAGCGCATCGACCCGGTGCGCGTCCTCGCCCACGGAGGTGTGCACCAGGTGAAGGCGAACATCCCCGCCGAGGCGCGCCTCCGCGCGGGGATAGTCGTCCTCAGCCCCATAGCCGGGGTACAAAAAGCCAACCCTCGTCATATCTTATGCTGCCTCCCGTTTCGTGATCTCGGCCTGCCTGACATTTCCCGTCCCGCGGAGCGATAAGCCGCGGGTTTCGGGTGAGAACCCCACGGCCACGAGGCCGATTGCGCACGTGGCCATCATATAGAACGCGGGCATCAGGTCGTTACCGGTTTTGTCGATCAGGTACGAGATGATCAAGGGCGCGGTTCCACCGAAGAGCGATGTCGCGAGGTTGTAGCTGATGGCAAACCCCGAATAGCGCACACTCGTGGGGAAGAGCGCGGGGAACGTCGCCGACACCGTGCCGAGCTGGAGGGAGAAGAGAAGCCCCAAGGCCACGAAGCCCACGAGGGCGAAGCCCCACCCCCGGCCCATGAGCAGAAACGCCGGCACCGATAAGAGCAGAATGGCACCGCCCGATGCGTACCATAAGGGCTTGCGCCCGACCCGATCGGAAAGCCTTCCCGCGAAGGTGACGGCACCGAGCATTCCGACATAGGCCGCAATGGTCACGAGCAGCGCGCTGTTCGACGACAGATGCAGCGGGCCTTTCAGGTACTCGGGCATGTACGTGAGCAAGGTGTAATCGACGCCGTTCAGCATGATGACCATGCCCATGCAAACGAGGATGGGCCGCCAATGCCCGAACAGCGCGGAGAACGGCGAGGCCGCGTGCGGTGTCGGCGGTTGCGACTCCGCGAGTTCGCGGAACACGGGGGTGTCCTCCAGTTTGGACCGCAGGTAGAGACCGACCCCGCCCAGTGGCCCCGCGAGCAAGAACGGAATGCGCCAGCCCCACGATTCCATGGCCAGATCGCCGAGCACGAAGTGCGTGGCGGCGACCACGGCGGCTCCGAAAATGTAGCCCGACAACGTACCGAATTCGAGGAAGCTGCCGCAGAAGCCTCGCTTGTCGTCGGGCGAATATTCGGCCATGAACGTCGCCGCCCCGCCGTATTCACCGCCGGTGGAGAAGCCTTGCACGAGGCGGAGCGCGATGAGAAGCACCGGCGCGGCCGCCCCGAGCGTGCGGTACCCCGGAAGCAAGCCGATGAGAAACGTGCACGCCGACATGACGATGATGGTGAGCGCGAGGATCTTCTGCCGCCCGAGGCGGTCGCCGAGCGGGCCGAAGACCATGCCGCCGAACGGTCTGACCACGAACGACACGGCGAAGACGCCGTAGGCGGAAAGCAGGGATACGACGGGATCGTCCGAGGGAAAGAAGACGCGCCCCATCGTCCCGGCGACGAAGGCGTAAATTCCGTAGTCGTACCATTCGGTGGCATTTCCCATCGCCGAGGCGGCAATGGCGCGTCGCAAAATTTCGCGATCCCGATTGTCCATGGCAACCTCCCGAGTTCAATTCGTCCCGACCATGAGCAAACTCTGGCCCGGACCGTTGGCCCGCAGTGAGAGCGCGCGCAGCGCAGCCCACATGGTGACTTGGTTCGCGGTCAAAATGGGTTTGGCGAGAGCCGCTTCGAGCGGCGCAATCACATCGTAGGTGGGCACGTTCGTACAGCTCACGAACACCGCCTCGGCGCGTGGATCGTCGCACGCGAGGATCATGTCGGCGACACGCGCGTAATCGACGGTCCAAATGTCGTGGGTGAGGGAAAGGTCGTGGCTTTTGACGACGTCGACCTCGGCCTCGCCCAGGAACGAGCATAGCCGCTCGGTCACTTCCGGCACATAGGGCGTGGCCACCGCCAGCCGCTTGATTTCCAGTGCGGAGAGCGCCTCGAGGAGTGCCCCCGAGGTGGTGATGGCGACGGGCGCGCCGGTTTCGTGCATGGTCGCGGACAGGTAGCGCTCACCGAGCCGCCCGTGCACGAAACTGCCCGAGGTACAGGCATACACCACGGCCGACGGCCGAACGGTGACCAACGAATGAACCCCCTCGATCACCGCGGCGGCATCGCTCACGGTTTCCGCCATTTCGATGCCGACCGGCATGGAGAAGTACGGTGTGCGCGTGGTGTGCAATGTGATGCCGTCCGGCGCCCAGCGCCATAGCTCGTGATCCAATGCGAAGTCGTAGGGCGCGACCACGCCGATCCCACGGCGCGGATTCGGTCCCGGCGGAATGGCCAGGGCCGCCATTAGACTTCGTGCCGGGTGTAAATGAGCCGCTCGCCCACGCTTCCCGAGCGCCAAACGTCGTTGCAGGCGGTGGCCATGGCATCGAGATTCTCGACGATGGATGCGTACACGTTGCCGACGACCCAGCCGACGTCGCCGTTCAAAAGCAGATTGTTGCGGCCGTAGAAAATGGCCAAATCGATGAGGCTGGGCAGGTTCTCGATGCCTTTTTCCTGCTTGAAGCGGCGATCGAGCATTCCCGCGGCAAAGGAGAAATAGACGACGTCGCCCGGTATGGGGGTGACCGTTGGATTCTCGATGCCTGGCTCGTCGTCGGCGAAACGAGGCACCATCGTGTACACTTCGTTTCGCGCGTATTTCGCGTGGTATGCGTCACCCGCGAGCGGCAACGCCTTCCACACGGCGTTGCACGAGCGCGGAGCGTCTTCGTCGAGCAAGCGCGCCACGCAGGACACACCGCGCTTTTCCAGTGTGATCTTCATGAATCGGGGCATGATGCCTCCTTGGTAGATTGTTGACAATCATACAAGAGGCCGGTAGCCTGTCAACCAATGCACACCGATCCGGTATTCCTCTCCGCGCGCTCTCTCTTGGATGCGTACCGCAGCGGGGCACTTTCGCCCGTGGAGGTGGTGCGCGCCGTGCTCGCGCGCATCGAGAGCGAGAACCCTCGGGTCAATGCCTTTTGCCTGATCGCCCACGAGGAAGCCCTCGAGGCCGCGCGGGCCTCCGAGGCGCGCTGGTGCCAGGGCCAGCCATGCGGCGTTTTGGACGGCGTACCCGTGTCCATCAAGGACATTCTACTCACGCGGGGCTGGCCGACGTTGCGAGGATCGTTCGCCGTGGATGCCAGCCAGCCGTGGAACGAAGATGCACCGAGCGTTGCGCGTTTGCGTGCGGCGGGCGCCATCTTCGTGGGCAAAACGACCACGCCGGAATTGGGCTGGAAAGGTGTAACCGATTCACCGCTCACCGGCATCACGCGCAATCCCTGGGATGCATCGCGCACCGCGGGAGGTTCGAGCGGCGGTAGCGCGGCGGCCGTGGCATTGGGCATGGCACCCCTTTCCTTGGGGACCGACGGCGGCGGATCGGTGCGTATTCCCGCGGGCTTCTGCGGCATCTTCGGCCTCAAGCCGACCTACGGGCGCGTTCCGCTGTATCCGACGAGCCCATTCGGCACGCTGTCGCACGTGGGGCCGATGACCCGCACCGTGGAGGACGCGGCGCTCATGATGGACCTGCTTTCGCGGGCCGACAGCCGCGATCCGTCGGCCTTGGAGCCGCCGCACGCCTCCTTCGTGGAAAGCCTCGCGCTGGACCCGTCGCGCCTGCGCATCGCCGTGAGTCCCCGCCTCGGGTACGTGAAGAACGTGCACCCGGACATCGAGGCCGCCGTCCTGCGCGCGGGGGAAGTCTTCGCGCGGCTGGGCGCGGTGGTCGAGCAGGTCGATCCGGGGTTCCGCGATCCCGTGGAGGCTTTTCATACTCTGTGGTTCGCGGGGGCGGCCAAAGCGGTCGAGGCGCTCGATCCGCGGCGCCTCGATCGTCTGGATCCGGGGCTCGTCGAGATCTGCGAGGAGGGCCGGCGCATCAGCGCGATGCAGTACCTCGATGCCATGGCCGTGCGCACGGCCTTGGGGCAACGCATGGGGCGCTTCCACGAGACGTACGACGTGCTGCTCACCCCGACCTTGCCCATTCCCGCCTTCGAGGCAGGACGCGAAGCCCCCGAGGGAGCTCCTTCGCCGCGGTGGACCGGATGGACTCCGTTCACGTACCCCTTCAACATGACGCAGCAACCGGCCGCGAGCATTCCTTGCGGTCGCACCTCCGAGGGGCTGCCCATTGGGCTTCAAATCGTGGGTGCGCGCTACGCCGATGCCAAGGTCCTCGCCGTGAGCCGCGTCTACGAGCAAGCTGCAGGGTAAAATTTAATACACCAGGTGCATTAAAAATAGTACACCAGGTGTACTATGACGCGTGCACGTGATCCGATCGCGTTCATCGAGACCTTCGCCGGCCTCTGGCGACTGCTCATGGACGTTTCCGACGAGACGTACACCGACGAGAAGCTCTGGAGCACGCAGGTGTGGTTCCTGCGCTACATCGGCCAGCATCCCCGTATTTCGCAGGCCGATCTCGCGCGGGCGACCGATACGGCGCCGACGTTGACGGGGCGTCTCTTGCAGACGCTGCTCGATCGCGGGTTGGTGCTTCGTAAACGCAGCAAGGAAGATCGACGCGAGTACGTTCTCGAGCTCGCCGCCGAAGGGCAACGTACCCGCCGGCGCGTGGAAAAGCAGCGTGCGCGCTTCGCCGCGCGCGTGGTCGGGGTGCTCGACGAGCGAGATCTTCAGGATTTCGAGCGGATCGCAAAGAAGCTCTTCGATGCGTTCCTGCCCAGCAACCCCTCGAAGGAGGATTGAATCATGGCGAAACGAATGGCAATCAACGGCTTCGGCCGTATCGGGCGATGCATCGTGCGGGCACTGTTCGAGCGAGGTGTGTCGGATCTCGAGCTCGTCGCGCTCAACGATCTGACCAACGCCGAAACGCTCGCGCACCTCTACAACTACGATTCGGTCCACGGGCGCGCGAAGCATCGGGCCACGCCCCAGGAGGGCGGTCTCGTCATCGGCGGCAAGCCGATTCGGGTCGCAGCCGAGAAGGATCCGGCCAAGCTTCCATGGAGGGAGCTCGGTGTCGATGTGGTGCTGGAGTGCACGGGGCTGTTCACCGACAAGGACAAGGCAAGTGCGCACCTCGGCGCGGGCGCGCGAAAGGTCATCATCGGGGCTCCGGCGAAAGGGCACGATGTGACCATCGTTCTCGGCGTCAACACCGAGTCGTACGATCCGGCGAAACACACCGTTATTTCGTGCGGGTCGTGCACGACCAATTGCCTCGCGCCGGTCGCCAAGGTCCTTCTCGACGGCTTCGGTCTCGAGCGCGGTCTCATGACGACCATGCACGCGTATACGAACGACCAGGTGCTCCTCGACCTTCCACATCGCAAGGGCGATCTGCGCCGATCGCGTGCGGCCGCGCAGAACATCGTGCCGACGTCCACCGGGGCGGCCAAAGCTTTGAGCGAGGTGATTCCCGCGCTCGCGGGCAAGTTCGATGGACGCTCGATGCGTGTGCCCACCATGGATGTCTCGCTGGTCGATCTCACCTTCGAGAGCTCGCAGCCGCTGACCAAGGACGCGATCCACGCCGCCATGCGGGCAGCCAGCGAAGGGCCGATGCGGGGCATCCTTGGCTACACCGAAGAGCCACTCGTCTCGAGCGATTACCTCGGCGAACCGCGCTCCGCGGTGTTCGACGCCACGCTCACCCAGGTGCTCGGCGAGCGCTTCGCCAAGGTTTTCGCCTGGTACGACAACGAGTGGGGCTTTTCCAATCGCATGATCGAGCTCGCCCAACTCGTTTAGGCCCGGGCTGTGGCACGATAGTGCCATGATCGACGAGCCCAACGAGCAAGGGATCTACGACTACCCGGAGGATACCTCGCGGCGATTGCCCATCTTCGACGCGCAGCACGGCGGTCCTCAATTCTTCGTCGAGGGCTGGCACAATTACTTCACGTGGGCATGGCAAGCGTCCGCGACGGCGCTCCCCCTGAGCGCCATGCATTGCCTCCCGTGGGGCCATTACGTCATCACGGTCTTCCACAAGCGCTGCATCTTCGATCGAGGCCGGCTCGTCGTCGAATGGCCGGATCTCACCGCGGCGGAGTATCGCGCGCTCACCCAGGCCGCGCCCGAAGAGACCATTTCCTTGGATGGCCAAGACTCCACCAAGGAGGACTTTACGTGGGATTGGAGCGTGGTGGAACCGGAGTCCGACCCTACGAGGAGGCGGTCCCCATTGCAGGTACGCCGAGGGGCCAATCGTTACGCCGACGCGAAGGCGAAAGCCGAGCAGCTCTCGCGCTACGAGGAGACGCTTCTCATGGTGACGCGCAAGGTCGCGGTGACGAGCATGTACTGACCTGCGGAGACCCGTATGTAGGCTCAGAGCAGCGCGATGTCGACGCGGCGGTCTTGGGCCCAGCTCGATTCTTCCGTTCCCGTTGCATCGAGTTTGCCGCGCGACGTTTCGACCAACTTGGCTTTTTCGACGCCCAGCTGCGAAAGGTAGCCTGCGACCGTGTCGGCGCGGTGTGAGCCCAGTGCAAAATTGTATTCGACCTCGCCGCGTGAATCTGCGCGACCAATGAGCTTCAGCGAGCGCCCTTTGAGCGGACCGGTCGTGACGCATTTCGCGACTTGGTCGAGCACGGCTCGGTCTTCCGGCTGAAGGTCGTGGTCGTTGTAGGCGAACTTCGGTGCGCTCTCGGTCTTGTTGATCACGATGTTGCACGCGGCCATGAGGTCACCCGATACCGCGACGCCGGGGCCTTTGTACGGAACCGCAGGCGGGGGCGGGGGCGCGGCTTTGGGGACCTCGGCCACGGCAGGGCGGGGAGCCGGCTCGCTAGCGCATCCATTGATGAGGAAAAGCGGCAGGGCGAGCATCGGCAGAGCGAAACGCAAATGTGAATGCATGCGAACCTCCGTAGACGTTGGCGACTTCGTTGCCCGCGATGGCCGTCGAATTCATTTTCAATGGAATGCGATCGTGACGGAATAATGTAGCTCGAGATGGGCGTTGACGGCGAGCATTACGGAACCTATTAGTTCCGGAACGAAAGAGGTCTGCATGATTCAGGACCCGCTCAGCTCGACATTTGCAGCGCTTGCCGATCCCACACGCCGGGCCATCCTCGAACGGCTGCTCGAAGGCGAAGCCTCCGTGGGAGAGCTTGCGGAGCCTTTTGCCATGACGGTTCGCGCGATATCGAAACACGTAGCCGTGCTCGAGGCCGCGGGGCTCGTCGTGCGCGGGCGCGATGCGCAACGCCGGCCGAGTCGCATCCGTGCAGAGCCTCTCGCGGCCGTGGACCACTGGTTGGAAACTTACCGCGGGCTATGGAACGCGCGCTTCGATCGACTGAACGAACGACTCAAGACAAAGGAGAAACACGATGACTCAAACAAGGGAAAACGAGTCCGCCGGGAATGAGATCCGCATCGTCCGCACGTTCGACGCCCCGCGCGAGCGGGTGTTTCGCGAATGGATCGAGCCCGAGAGTGTCGCCGCCTGGTTCGCGCCCGACGGCTACGAGGTGACCGCCTCGGAAACGGAGCCCCATCCTGGCGGGAAGTGGAAAGTCCACTTCGTCTCGACGAAGAAGGGCAACGGCTATACCGAGTTTGGCGAATACATCGAAGTCCATGCCCCCGAAAAACTCGTATTCAGCCTCACCCAGCGGGCGGACGACGGTTCCTCGGGGCCGAGAACCGTCGTCCGCGTGCACCTCGCCGACATGGGCTTACGCACGGAGATGACCTTCGTGCAAACTGGATTCACGTCGGCTTCCCAGCGCAATGGCAATGCCGAGGGCTGGGGCGAGTGCTTCGGCAAACTCGAGCGGCAGCTCGCCGCTAAAACGTAATCTCCTCGGGGGCCATCGTAAGGAACTCCGGTGCAGGCCCGGCCTGTCCGTTGCGGCCGTCCCTGCCGCTTTGTCCGGATTGGCCCGAGCGGCCGCTGTCGGGATAGCATTTGCGCTTGCTGTCCGATCCACCATATCCACCGGAGCCGCCGCTACCTGCGTATCCGCCATCGCCGCCGTCGCCGCCGCGGTTGTCGACGCGCACCAAGTTGGCCAGCTCCGGACGCGAGGCATCGATGTGCACGGTGACCGCGCCGCCTGCACCGCCGTCGCCACCATCGCCGCCGTCGCCGCCATTTCCTCCGTCGCCACCGCGGCGGCAGGTGCCGCCGCTCTCGCCGGAACGCCCGTCTTCACCCGATCCGCCGCGGCCACCTTTGCCACCGCGGTTGATGATCGTGATTTTGCCCGATGTGGGATCCACGAAGTACGTCACCGTGTGATTGTCACTCGGGCGAACGACGCGAACGGCGGCGAGCGTCCCGCGCTTGGGTGTCTGCACCAACTTGACGTAGGCGTTGACGGCCGTTGCATCATTTCCATGTTGGCCATGGCCACCGTGGTGCCCGGTGCTTCCGCGCGAAGAAAACGCGGCGAGCACGGAGAAGAAGCTCACGTCTTGGTCACCGTACGATCCGGTAGCCCCGGCCGGTGCGCTGAACATGGCACCCTGGTGGCAGGCGAAGTTGGGCGCGAGCTCGATGGTGCCCTTGGCGGCCATGTTCTTCTGCATGGCCACGTCCAAGGTGACGTTCTTTTCGAGCGCGGGGGTGACGTCGTCGTTCGGGACGAATGCCACCTCCAGCTTGTCCGACCTCACTTGCCCCATGGACGGGCTCACCGCCCACACGAGTTCCGCCGCGTCGAACTGGGCGGAGCGTTCGCTGGTAAGGGTCGATCGCACGCTCCCATCATCCATTTTGGCCTGCACGGCGAGTTTGGTTTCACCCGTCGGACAGAAATAGGCTCCTTCGAACGATACGACCTCGAGGTGTTTGACCTTCGATGCATCGATGGCGGGGATCCCGCAGCCAGTCACTCCAAGCAAAAGAACCGCCGCCATGGTGGCGGAGGTACATCCAGCCGATTTATTCACGATGCCGGTATGTATTGCACCATTCGAGCCACTGCGTGTTTCCATGCGCGGCGTGCGCCGAAGGCTTCGCGCCGGCGCGCCGTTCGCGTGGTGGCATAGCAACAGCTGTCGCGTCGCGACAAGGACCGGCAATCCGTGCCAGCCACCACGAAAAGGGCGCCACGCTCTCCGAGCCTAGGGCTCCAAACCGTAGGCGCGCACGATGGTCTCCTCCACCATGTTGCCCTGCGTATCGACCGACTTGGCGCGCAGCGAGACGAACGAGGCATCGTTCGGATGATGCACCAACGCCAGCCAGCCATCGGACTTGGGTACCAGCCGCGTGGCCTGCCACGTCTCACCGTCGTCGTAGGATACGTCCACCGTGAGCTCTTCGACATCGCCCGCCGATGAATCGTGTTGGCGTTGGACGTAGAGCGGCACGAAATAAGGCCGTCCTTTGGGCGCACGTCCGCGTTCATCGAGATCGGGCACAAATCGCACCGCGGATACGGGCTGCCTCCGGAAATCTTCCGCCGCGGGCACGGTGTCCGAGCGAAATGTCCACGCGGCGGAGATCTTCGTGGTCGGTGAGATGCTCGCGGGAAGGGTCACCTCCCGTTCGAGCCGGAATGTCGCCGGACCCGGTTCGACGTCGACCTCGAGTGAACCCGCGCTCTCCGCCACCTTATGGCCGTCTCGAAACAACGTGGTCCGCGAGGAATCGGATCTCGCGCCCCCAGCGTGCTCGGCGATTGCATCGCTGAAGATGGGAATGCTCGCGAAGAAACTGTCGCCACGCCGTATCAGCCATCGATTGATTTGCCTGGCAAAGCCAGGGCCGAACACCCCCGCGTTCCAGTGCTCGTGGTAGCTGTGCCCAGCGTCGTAGTGGAGGAATGACGATTCTTGCTCGCTCTCCAGGAGGGAAAATGGAAACGGCGCGCTATTGACCGGAAACTGAGACAGCCATGTGCTCCAGGTCATGGGGCCGGTCGACGAGTATTCCGTGCGCGTGGACGGCGTCGAGGCGACGAACGCGCATTCGTTGAAGGCGAAGCCACGGTCCATGCCGTCGGGCGAATCGTCACCGTGGAAGCAGGAATGCATCGCCCACTTGTCCCCTGCGGGCGCGTCATAACGGGCGGTCACGGTGGCAAGCTCGGAGCGTCGCACGTTCCACTTCAGTCCCGTGGGGAAGTGCCCATAGGAGGGATGAGAAATGCGATAAACGTACGGGCTGTCGAAGAATTCCAACCAGCTGAACTCACCGGCCGGGGGCGATGGGTTTGGCTCGGCCCACGTTGAATTGAACGATGCCATGAATTCTTGCTTGGAAACGTCTGGCCCGAGCTGCGCGGTGAGCAAAACATCCGTCGGAGCGTCCGCCTGAATGCGGCTCAGCAACATGTAGTGCTCCGCCAATTCTCGATCGATTTCAATACTTCGGCTCGCGATGCGGGCCGTCCGATGCGGGACTGTTATGTCGACCGGCTTGGCCCGCGCCACGTCGAACACGACCGTAGATTCACCAGTCACCGACAGCAGCGGTTGCATGAGCAACGTTCGGTCGACGTGGCCATCCTTCGCCGTGTCGTTGCTGAGGGCACCGGCGGTGTAACGCCCTTTTGGGAGCCTGAACATCGCCTTGCCCGACGCATCGTAGGCGACGCATCCGAACGCCCCACCCGGCGCGGCGCAACCCGCGAAGTCATGGCCCACTCCATAGATGAACACATTGGAGTCCGACTGAGTTGCGCCCGGGCGGCCGACGTACTGGAGCGCGACATCGTAGCTCTCGACCTCGCGGGTGACGCTCGCGAGGGTGCGCAGTTCGTGTGCGCTCGCGGTGGCCACCAAGGATCCGCCGTACGTGCCGTCTACGCCTTGAACGCGCGTATCGGTCGTCAACGTGGCTTGCGCCTCGCCATGGGCGGGCACGATCAGCGAGGTGGGACGGACCGAGAACATCGCCTCCGGGGCTGGACGTCCGTCCGGTCCCGATATTTGAACACCGAGTTGCACGGTGATCGGACTTTCGCCCGTGTTGCGGTACGTTACGGTTCGCTCGATGGGCTGGTCATCGTCGTGCGGCCAGCGCTGGATGCCAAAGTTCAGATTCGCCGACTCGGCGAGGAGCTGCTGGTGAATCGCCTGGGCGACGTCGACGCGTCCACTGCCCTGTTCGAAGACGGACAGCTCTGGATTGCGCTTGGCCGATCCGATGAGCGCCGCCTTGATTTGCGCGCCCGACCAATCCGGATGCTGCGACGCCATGATGGCGGCGGCACCGGCTACGTGCGGTGCCGCCATGGACGTGCCATTGAGCCGCACGTAACTCGTGCCCACCGGCTCACCAATCTGGCCATGTTGGCTGCGCGCTGCGACGATGCCGATACCCGGCGCCGTGATCTCCGGCTTGACCCCGTCGTCTCCGATACGAGGTCCTCGGCTCGAGAAATCAGCCAGCCGCTCGGCGCCATCCACGGCTCCCACCGCCAGCGCTGCATCGGCACTGGCGGGGGAAGAGACCGTCCGCGCTCCGAATGCGCCGGAGTTGCCTGCGGAGATCACGAACAGTGCGCCATATTCCGCCGAGAGGTGATTGACGGCTTCTTCCAACGGCGTGCATCGAGCTTTCCCGATGTGACCAACGACATCGCATCGCTCGGAACCACGGTGATCTCGCCGCGCACGACCCGCGTGTCGAAGGCGATGTGCTTGCGTCCTGGTCCGGCATCGATGTCCACCAGACTTTTTCCTGCGACTCGACGCACGATGACGCGGTCGCCTGTCACCAACGTGACCGAGTCGGTCGTCACGCCATTGTCCGCGCCGCGCTGCAGTTCTTCGAGTCGCGTGCGTGTGTCTGCTACCGTCGAGTCTCGAGAACAGCTCAATAACGACACGATCGCGAGCGACGACAGTCCGCCCAACCGTCGCCAGATATGCCTATCGAACGATACGGAAGACCAACGTGCGGTCATCTGACTCCTCCTCACGCGACCCGTTGAAAGCAGTCGGATTCGAGAGAATCTAGTGTTCGTCGGCCAGCCGAGCAAGGAGAGAGTTATGGTCGATTGCGACAAATTGACATGATATCGAAATTGCCTGCGAATAATCGATTTTCGAAGTTGGCACTTCACGCCATGGCTGCACCTCGGGAGACGGCGCGTCACGCATGCAAGTAGACCAGGACGGCGCGCACGGCTTCTTCCTTGGCGGCGGCGAGGGACATGCGGGGCGGGCGCCGGAGGACGACGCCGTGGGAGAGCGCCTCGATCATCTGGGTGAGGACGAACAGCTTTCGTTCGAGGTCGCCCGATACGGCAAGCTCCTTCGGGCGAGAGGCAATGGCCAATCGAAGGGCGCCATGAAGGCGCTTCTCGAAATCGCGCGCCACCTCGGCGCCGTGGGGAGCGCCGGTGGAGAGAAGCTCGTGCAATGCAGGATCGATGGCGTGTACTTCGATCATCGCCTCGACCAAGGCGCGGACCACGTCGTCGAGAGGCGAGGTGGCGTGTTCGACGAGCGTGCTCTCGACCAGCCGGCTCGATTCTTCGATGTGGCGATTGAACAACGCCGTGAAGAGTGCAGCCTTGTTGGGGAAGTATTGATAAATGGACCCGATGCTCACACCGGCAACCTGGGCAATATGATTCGTGGTCAGCCCTCCCGCACCATCGCGCTTGAGCACTTTGGCCACGGCATCGAGCACCGCATCGACCGTCTCCCGAGAGCGGCGCTGTTTGGGCTCGCGTCGAGCCGGTTTTCCTTTTCGCTTCGCGTTCGTCGGGGGCATGCTCCTTGAAATCTGAGCAAACCTACAAGAATGTGCAAGCTGCTTCGGGTGTTTGCTGCGGCGTGCGCCGATCATCTCGCATCGGGTGCCAAGACCGCCGACGAGCTGGGCCGCCTCACCGACACGCACGGGCCCACCGTGCACCGGCTTTTGCGCGCACTCGGTGACATTGGCATCTTCGAGGAGCGGGAGGGGCGATTCTCGAATACGGCCCAATCGGAGTTGCTCCGTACCGATCATCCCAGCTCGCTGCGACCGGCGGCGCTGTTCATGTGCCACGATAGCATCTTCACCACGTGGGCCAACATCGATTACAGCCTGAAGACCGGCAAACCCGCCTTCGATCATCTCTATGGGACGGGATTCTGGCACTACATGAAAACCCACCCCGAAGTCGGGGCCTTCTTCGACGCGACGATGGCCTCGTACACCTCGTCTCAAATCGAAGCGGTCCTCGATGCGTACGATTTTTCGGGCATTCAGAGGCTGTGCGACGTCGGCGGTGGCCAGGGGCGGATGCTCTCGGCCATCCTGGCGAAGTATCCGGCGATGCGCGGAATCCTCTTCGATCAGCCGCAGGTGATTGCCGGCGCCGCTCCAACCCTCGAGCGAGCGGGCGTCTCGGCTCGATGCGAATCGGTTGGCGGCAGCTTCTTCGAATGCGTGCCCGCCGAGGCCGATGCCCATCTTCTAAAAGCGATCATCCACGATTGGAACGACGAGGACTGTGTGCGCATCCTCCAATCCGTGAGGCGCGCCTCCACGGCCGGGCAAAAGCTCCTCGTGATCGACGCCGTCGTGCAGGCGAATCACGCGCCGGGCCACGCCCTCGACCTCAACAAAATGGTCGACCTGGTGATGCTCCTCTTCACGCCAGGTGGCCGCGAACGCACCGAGCGCGACTTCGATGCGCTCCTGCGCGCTTCGAACTTCGAATTGGTGCGCGTGCTGCCGACTCAGTCGCCAATCAGCATCGTCGAAGCACGCGCAAAATAGCCGCCGGCGGACGACGAATTCGTCGCCGGCAGGCCGTCCTCACTTGGCGAAATAGGTGGTCGCGCGCTTCTGACCTTTGGCCGTAATCTTTTTGCCCGACAGCGCATCCTTGATCGGACGGGGGAGCTCCTTCGGGGCAAGCGACAGTTTTTCGCGAATCTGCTCTGCGCGCAGACCCGTCGGATTTTTCTTCAGCAGAGACACGATCTTCTCGACGACGACGCCGATCTCGTCGTCGGAGCGGCGGTGCAGACGACCATTGCCGCCCTTTCGTTCGGGCGCTGCAGCCGGCGCAGCGACGCGTCCCTTGCTTTTCGCGGCAGGGGCGGCACCGGTGACCACAGCGACGGCGGCGGCCGGGCGACCGCGGCCTCCACCGAGAACCTCGTCCAGCGGGGCGCTTCGGATGGCGCTGAGCACGTCACGGGCGAAAGTTTCGGCGAGCCTGGTCATTTCCGTTCTTAGATTCATAGCGCGCGAACCTATTCATATGCGCTCGCGCGTCAAGTATCTAATGGGCCAAACCGAGTTTCTGGCGGAAGGTGGTGATGTCGGTAAAGATGGAATCGCCACCGAACGCCAAGCTAGCCAGGGTGCGTTGTGCCGCATCTTCGTGGCCAAATCCGCAGGCATCGCGAACGATGACCGGAATCAACCCCAAATCGGTCGCGTGGCGCACAGTGGGTTCGATGCCTACCTCGAGTGCAACGCCGACGATGGCCACGGCTCGAATTCCGCAATCACGAAGTGCCATGGTGAGCGGTGTCCCCTCGAAAGCGGACATGGCGAGCTTGTCGAAAATGGCTTCGCTGGGGCGCGGCTCGAGCTCGGGCACGATGGGAAATGCGGGCGAATCGCGCAGAAACCACGGCTTTACCAGCTCGGGCTTTTCCACGCGCTGCCACCTCATGGCCATTCGGTACTGAAATGAACCCATGAGTTCCCGCGGCAACGAAAGGTGGCGCGTGTAAAAAATGCGCATGTTCACCTGACGGGCGGCCTCGAGGACTTCACCCACCCCGCTGAGGATTTCTTTACTATTTTTCACTTGGCGGACGATTCCGACCTGCATGTCGTAAACGAGAAGCGCCATCTCCCGCGGGTTGCATACGTCGTCGAGCGAGTGCGGGATGCTGAGTCCGAAGGCTTCGTGCATGATGACCAGGGAATAACTTCGGATCGAGGAATTCGTCGAATCGATTGTTTTCATACGAGGCATCGATTCGATCGATACTTGAGGCATGCTCCTCCACGGTATCGACACGAATCTCATCGTTGCCCTCAGCGCGTTGCTTCAGGAACGCAATGTGACGCGGGCTGCGCGGAAGGTCGGGCTCGGTCAATCCTCGATGAGCCATGCGCTGGCGCGCCTCCGGGCCCACTTCGGCGATCCGCTTTTGGTCCAAGCGGGCCGCACGATGGTGCTCACGGAACGTGCCAAGGCATTGATCGGGCCCGTGGAGGCGGCCATCGCGCAGTTCGAGCGCGTCTTCTCGAGCCGCGAAACCTTCGATCCGAGGACCTCCGAACGAACCTTTCGCATCGTCGCCACGGACAATCTGGAGCTTTATCTCTTGCCGAAGCTCATGCCGGTGCTCGCGCGGGAGGCACCCAAGGTGGATTTGCGGTTTCACCACCTTCCAGCGAACTGGATCGAGGCACTTCAGCGCGGCGATTGCGATCTCAAGTTGGGTCGCAAGTACGCGGTCGATCCTTCGCTGCATCGTCAGGATCTGCTCGAGGAACGGTTCGTGTGCGTGCTTCGAAAAGGGCATCCGCTCGCGGGGCGAAAGCGCCTGACCCTGGCGGAATACGCGGGCCTCTCGCACGTGGTCGTGTCACCGGCTGCGGCGCTCGGCGATTCGGTGACCGGGTTGGTGGACGAGTTGCTGCGCAAGCATGGTGCGAAACGGCGAATTGCGTTGAGCGTTCCCAATTTTCTCGTCGCCCCGTTCGTCGTCGCCGCCCATGATCTGGCGTTGACCGTGTCGGCGCGCTTGATTGGCTCGTTCGAGCGATCGCTCCGCCTGCGTGTCGTGGAGCTTCCCCTTCGAATGGCCACGTACACGTTGAATCAGGTTTGGGCCGAACGCGCCCACTCGGACGATGGCCATCAATGGCTTCGCCAGACCATCGCGCGCACCTTGGCCGGGGCCTGACCGAGGTCGAGCCGAATGCTCATGCGACGTGGTGCCCGGCGCGCCGGAGCGCCTGCACTGCATCGTCCCGCCGCGCTTCGGGGACGAGCACCACGTCCGCCTCGAACGTGGAGCCGACGAAGACGGAGATGCCCGCATCCTTCAACGGCACGAGCAAGGCGCTGAGCATGCCGGTCGCCTCCAACTCGTGTGCGGTGTCTCCACTGTAGAGGGCCAACCACGCTTGGGCCGGCGCGGCCTCCGCATGACGCACCACGGTCAGCCCGTCCGGCGCCCGCACCATCACCAGCCAGTCGACGTCCACGGGCGGCACGTGCCCCGTGGGATGGTGGTCAATCTGGAAACGTCCAGGAAGAAAGCGCAATCGCTGAGACGAGGTACCCATCATCGCCATGTAGGGTGTCGTTTTCATCTTGGGAACGCCACCGGTGTTGACAACTAAAAGATTAGTACTAAGGTCTTAGTCATCAACGACTACCATGCGCTCAGCGCGGGGGTGCTTGTTCATGCAAATTCGAATCATGTTCGCGCTCGTCCCGGCGTTCGCCGTCATCGCCTGTGGCGGAGCGCAAACCGCGCCCCACACACCGGAGTCGCGGTCGGTCGAAACCCATTCCGAAACGATCCAGCTGGCCAGCGGCGGCAATATGCACGATTTCGACTTTCTCGATGGCAATTGGACGGTAACGCGGCGCCGTCTCAAAGTTCGCGGCGTCGGGAGTCGGGATTGGGAAGAATACGTCGGTACGACCAAGACGACGCAGTACCTCGGCGGCATGGTCTCCGTCGAGGAAAGCGTATCGCCCTCGAAGGGCTCCGCCGGCGTGACCCTCAATGTCTTCAACCCGGAAAAGCGTCAATGGTCCATCTACGAGATCAACGGCAAAGCCGGCAAACTGGAGCCGCCGAACGTGGGCGGCTTCACCGGCACCCGCGGCGAATTCTACGGCGACGACGAAGACAACGGCCGCCCCATCAAAGTGCGCTACATCTGGCTCAAATTGAGTCCCGACTCCGCCCGCTGGGAACAATCCTTCTCCTACGACAACGGCCACACCTGGGAAACCAACCGCACCAGCGCCTTCACCCGCGCGCGCTGACGCCGAAGCGATCGCGGTAGGCGGTGGGCGGAATGCCGAGGCGGCGGATGAAGGCCCGGCGCATGGTCTCCTCGTCGCCGAATCCGCAGGCGTCGGCGATTCGTTTGACCTCGCTGTCGCCGGTTTCGAGGTGACGGCATGCGGCTTCGACGCGGAGGTCTTGGACCAATTTGGCGGGGGTGCCGCCGTGCCAGCGGGTGAAGTTGCGGGCGAAGGTCCGGGGGCTCATGCCGACCGATTTGGCGAGGCCTTCGACGCTGAGATCTGTGGCGAGGTGATTCAGGATCCAGGCTGGGAGATCGGCTATTTTGGAGTGGGAGGAGCTCGCGTCGAATCGCGTCTGGGCGGCGAGAACGCTGCTGAACTGTGCTTGGCCCCCGGAGCGGTGGAGGAAGATGACCATCTCTTTGGCCACCCCGAGGCTGATTCGTCGCCCGTGATCGTCCTCCACCAGGGCCAATGCGAGATCGATTCCCGCGCTCATGCCGGCCGAGGTCCAGATGCGGCCGTCTCGGAGGTAAATCGGATCGAGCTCCACCCGCGCCTTGGGATACAGGGCCTGCAGCCGTTCGATCTCGCACCAATGGGTCACGACGCGCCGCCCATCGAGCAGCCCCGCCGCGCCCAGCAGAAAGGCACCCTTGCACACGGTGCACGTGCGCCGCGCTTTTTTCGCCGCGCGGCGTATCCAACGCACGAGCGCCGCATCGCGAGGGAGCGATTCCGCCGTGGGCCCACCCACCACGAGGAGCGTATCCAGCCTCGCTACGTCGATGGCATCGAGCGGCTGCGTCGACACGACGATGCCGCAGCTCGTGCGGATGGGACCACCTGCCTCGGACAGAAAGACGAGATCGTATCCGCCGTCCTCACCAAGCTGGTAATTGGCGACGCTGAACACCTCGGCGGGCCCATTGAGGTTCAGCGCAAGGGCATGATCGACGAGTACGAAGGCTATCGTGCGGCGGGTGACGCGCTTTTTCATGGGCGTGTCAGAAAATGAGGGCAGTACCCCATATCTGACAAGCCCAATGTGAGCCCGCCACCCCGCTCAATCGGCCTGCCGGCCGCAGCTTAGAACGAATACCCCAGTGCAAAGAGGAAGCGCGGACGAACGCCGCCACCTGCGACGACGGAGCTGGCGAGGTTCAGGTTGTCCGTGTTGATGTCCTCACTGGTCTTGGTGTACTGCAGGCCGAATCCACCGCCGACCACGATGCCCGGTCCGATGACCGCTTGTCCGCCGATGTCCAGGGCGGCGCCGTAGCTCAAAAAGGAGTCGCTCGATTTGGGCTGCGACGCGCCGGTGTCGCCCGCACTCTGGCTGTACGAAGCAAAGAGGAGCGAGGGGCCGACGAAGAAACCGCTCGCGCCTTTGCTGCCGGTATAGAATCGATAACCAAGTTCGCCGCCGAAGCCGTTGAGCGAGCCGGCGTCGACGTCCTGTCCGTTGATGCTGACGGTGACCGGGACGTGCGCGAAGAACGGATTCAGCGTAATGGCATGGTGCGGCAGCGGGAGGTATTCGCCTTGGATGCTGTAACGCCCGATACCGATGGCCAGCGGATTGATGGCGAGGGCCACCCGCTTGAAATCGGAGCCTTCACCCTCGGCTCGCGGGGCATCCTTGGGAGGCGGGGTCGCCTCCTGCGCGCTCGCGGGGAGACTGAAGAGGACACCGACCGAGGACAAAAGGAGTGCAGCGAGGAGCGGCGAACGGCGAGAACGCATGAGAACCTCCGAAGAAAGCGATGGAATGTCGCGTTGTGTGGAGGGTTGGACTCACGCATAGCGAGCCTATTCAAACTTCGTTGCGTCGGCGTGATTTGCATTAGCTTCTTTGATAACGATGCAAACCACGCCAATTCGATGGAAACTGTCGTTCTCACGGCGGTGAATCAGCGCCGCGATGTCGCGTTGAGTGGCGTCACCGGAACGGGGCGGACATCGCGTTCAACAGGCTATTCGAGGCGTCGTCCTCCGAGAGCTCCCACATGAAGGTGCCCAGGAGACCATTCTGTTTGGCGAATTGCGCCCGGATGCCGATGGACTGCGGATTCTCGTAGCTGGCGAATTTGCGCTCCGCGGCATTGTAGAGCCACGGCGACTGCGCCACGGGATGCCAGTATTGCTTCCACGCCGGATTGCTCAGCAGCGGCTGGATGCTCTTCCACGCGCCGACGTCGAAGGTGCTCGCTTTGGCCTGATAAAGCCCATGGTTGGGCCCCTCCTGCTGGACCACGAACCCGCGCCCGTAGAAGGGGACACCCAGCACGAGGCGCTCCGCCGGAACGCCATTTTGCCGGTAGTACGCCACGGCATTGGTGACGTTGTTCCACTTCCGCATCGGCTGACCCAGCGGATCCTCGGCCACCTCGCCCATCGGCGCGTTGAAGGTGGCTACCGAAGAGAACCCGGTGCCCATGTCATAGGTCATCAAATTGATGAAATCGAGAACTCCGCCGAGGGCGCGCAGGTCGAAGCTCGCCGCAGGGTCATACGGCCCATCGGTCTGCAACCTTCCCGCGGGAAGAGCGGCGGTCACCAAGTATTTTGCACCGCGCTGGCTGCCCAAGTTGTCGAGCTGGCGGCGGAACTCCTTGGACAAGAGCGTCATGTTCTGCTTGTCCTCGGGCCGGTCGGTGATTTCGACCGGCCCGCCCGAGACCGGGAACTCCCAATCGAGGTCGACGCCGTCGAAGCTGCCGCGGTAGCGCGTGAAGAACGTATCGAGGCAACTGGTGACGAATCGCTCCCGGGACGTCTGGGTGAGCGCTGCGTCGGAGAAGCCACCGGCACCCCACCCGCCAATCGAGATCAACGTGCGCAACTTCGGATATTGCCGTTTCAGCGTCGCGAGTGCACTGAAATTGGCATCGGCCCCTCCAGGGGCCACGCATCGGCCATTTTGGATGGTCGCAAATGCATAAAACAAATGCGTAATCTTGTTGGCGGGAATCCGTGATACCGGATACGAAGAACTTGCCCATCCCGCGTAATAGGCACCGATGACCGGAGTCGGCGCTGCCAGCGGCGCGTCGTCCGAAGCAGCATTCGGTTCGTCGCCAGCGCAAGCGGCAGTGGTGGCGGCCAGCACGAGGGAGAAAAGTCCGATGGCGCGAAGGCTGTATTTCATGCCCGGGGACGTTAGCATCCGATTGATGATGCTCGTCATTTATCGTGCCCGACGCGCTTCTCCGGCGAAGGCACCGACGGGGGGGCGAGCCTCGCACGCACCTTCCGTGCGGTGCGTGGGTGTTGTCTTCACATTTGTCGCTAAAAGCGTCCGACGGCCCCGATGCTGCTGGCGTCGGCATAGGGCATGATGGTGGCGCGTGTGCCGGTGCGGGAGGTGGGGGCCGTGAGAAGCAGTACGGCGCCGGTGATGCCGCCGACGGCGGCGACGGTGAACCCCACGGTGGCGATGGCGCTCGTCGTTTGGTAGCGCGAACGATCGCTGTCGTACGCGTCGAGTGCCGCGCGATCGCACCCCGTCGAGCAGGCGCTGCTCGTGAGGGAGCTGCGCGCGCCGATCGCGAGAAGGCCGCTGAGCGCGCCGGTGACGAGGCCCGCGCCACCCACGCCGAGTGCCACGAATCCAAGGGTGCGCTGCGTTCCGCCGTGGGCACTCTCGCGCGGAGGCGGCATCATCGGTTCCGGCAAGGGCACGGGTGCCGCGGTTTCGGGCGGCGCCTCACGCGTGAGGGCCAGCGAAATGTCGTGCGAGCCTCCCTCGACGGAGGTCACCGAGGTCTCCGCGGGCAGGTACCCTTCGGCACGCACCACGATGCGATGCGGCCCGGGATCGAGCAGCCGCTCGCGCCCGAGCGTCTCGTTGGGAATCGCCGCATCGTCGAGGGTGACGACGAAGGGCGGCGGCGGTGCCGCGGGAAAACCCGCCACGCGCACCACGAGCCGAGCACACCGCGCTTTCACGGGCCCGATTTCCTTTTTGGCGGACTCGATCGCCTTGAGCATGATGGCATTCGCGTCGGGCGGCGGGCCCTCGTCGATGATGCGCTGATAATGCTCGGTCGCGGCGGCGAGCTGGCCAAGCTGCACCTCGGCGCGTGCGAGACCAAGGAGCATGGGAGGCACATGGTACACGGCGTCGGCGCGGCGAAAAAACGCCTCGGCCGCGCGCCAGTCGCCGCGATCGAGCGCGGCAAATCCTTGATCGCCAATCTGGCGCGCGAGCGCCCTGGGCGACGACGGCTCCGAGGGCGGAGGCTTCGCATGTGCGAGGTTGGCTGTCGCGCACACGATGGCGGCGGCGAAGAGATGTCGTACACGTTGGAGCATTACAGACCCGTTCTGCTGGGGGGAGGCCGGCGCGCGGGACGAGATGGCGCCGATGGAGAAGGTGGAGCGGACGCGGATGGCGGGGCCGCCGGCGCCTCCTCCGGCACCGCCGATGCCGTGGCCACAGGCACAGGCACGGGTTCCGAGACCCGTGCAACGATCGCTGTCGCAGGTGCCAACACGGGAGCAGGATGCGGCGGCTCCGCGCGCCCGCGCCAATACGCCGCAAATGCGCCGACGCCCACGAGCAACGCGGCCCCGCTCGCGAGGGCGAGCCACTTCCACCCGTAGGCAAAGGGAACCTGCGTCATCCGCTCGGTGGTCGTCGCCGCCTCGTTCTCGTCTTCGTCCTCCGCGGCAACCGGAACGATCGCAGCCTCCACCGGCGCCGCCGTCATCACCACCTCTTGGGACGACGGAATGCTCGGTGAGACCCCGCGCGGTGCGAGCACCCGCTCCAACTCCGTCGTGAATTCGGCCGCCGACTGGAAGCGATCCCGCGGCCTGCGAGCCACCGCCTTTTGCCACCAAGCGTCGAACCCAACGGGCACCGCGCCCACCGAAGAGGGAACGACAATGGGCTTGCTGCAAATCTCGAGCACCAAGTCGCCGAACGACCCTGCGGCGAAGGGCAGCTTGCCGACGAGGCACCGATAGACGATGACGGCGAGGGACCATAGATCGCTTCGCTCGTCGATGCGCCGCGTGCCGCGGATCTGCTCGGGGCTCATGTACACCGGGGTGCCCAAAAGCTCTCCCGTGCTCGTTTCGCTCGCGACGGGGATGCCGACGCTCTTGGCAATGCCGAAGTCCAGCACCTTGGCTACCTCGGCATCGTTCTTCTGCGTGCCGTCGTCGTCGTACACCAGGAAGATATTGTCCGGCTTGAGATCGCGATGAACGATGCCGCGCTCGTGCGCCTTTCGCAGGGCGCGTGCCACGTGCCGGGCAATACGGAGTACGTCCTCCGGGGGGAGTATCAGTACCCGTTTGAGGCGTGCCCGCAGATCCTCGCCCTTGAGAAGCTCCATGGCGATGTACGGCAGGCCATTCCACACACCGTGATCGAAGATCTGCACCACGTGCCGCCCGCGGATCCCCGCTGCGGCTTGCGCTTCGCGCTCGAAGCGGCGAAGAAGCGTTTCGCGGTCGTGCCCTTCGCACGTGATGAACTTCACCGCACACGGGACGTCCAATGCAACATGGTGCGCTTCCCACACCGAGCCCATTCCGCCTTTTCCAATCAGGCGAATGAGCCGAAATCGCTCGGCGACGAGCGCATTTTCCGCGATTGTCGCGCGCGGCGCCGATTCGTCTGGCCCCATGGTTGCTACCACGTTGGGTAGTCTATCTCGAGAATCGGACTGCGCGACTTCCTCCAGTGACGCCATATTTGGTTGGCATCGCGTGATATCGAACGCGTCGCGTGTCGGATGCAAATCGGATATACTGCCCGCGATGGTCGCCCGAACCAAATGGTCCCCGCTGCTCGCCGCTGCATCTGCGCTCACATTGGCGATGGCCATTGGAGCTTGCGGCGCCGTCCTTGGCGACGTACCGGAAGGCCAGTTGCGCGAAGATGCAGGCCCGCTGGATTCCGGCATCGCCGATGCTGCGGATGGCGCTGTGGCCGCGGAAGAGATCTGCTTCGTTCCAAATGCGGACATTCTCGACCTGGCTGTCGATGCCACCTATCTGTATTGGCTCCGTGCACCGCCTTCTGGTGGAAAAGAATTTGCGGTGGAGTCGTGCTCGAAGAATGGAGGGGGCGTCCAACTTCTTTTCTCGTTGCAGAGCAAGCCCGAGGCGCTCGCGCTGTCCGACAAGTACGTATTTTGGACCATCAACGTGGGCGGCTACCCGTTCGAAGGTACGTGGCGTGTCTCCAAGCAGGGCGGCGAGCCGCTGCCCACCAGGCCGCTCGTCGGGATAGGTGGAGCCGGCCCCGTGGCCATTGCCAATGACAATTTGGTGACCGGCACGCACGGCGGCGTGATTTCCATCAACTCGCCGGACACGGGCGAGGTTCGCAATGCGCCGCAGGGGCTGGGGAATGTCACCAGCCTCGCCGCTTCGGGTACCACCCTGTTCTACACCAATGAGACCGACGGCAAGATTATGAAAGCGGTCATCGGCTCGCAAAGCGCGGCCGAATCGTTCGAGGCCGCATCGGCCGAGAAGCCGTCCCTTCTTTACTTCGACAGCGACACCCTGCATTGGGCCGTCACCACCAGCAACGGAACGACCATCCGGTCCAAATGCAACGGTGACGATTGTGAGACCAGGAACATCCTCGTTCAACGCGGCGATTTCCAGGCATTTGCCGTGCGAAACGGCGCCATGTACTGGACGGTCAATGAAGGTAACACCGGAGCGGTGTACAGATGTTCTGATATGTCGAGTTGCCAGGGGCAATCTGCTTCGCTCTGGAAGGGGAACGCACAAGTTTCCCGTATTGCGGTGGACGACTCTCATATCTACGCGGCGGCGCGGCGCGATACCGGTGGTTGCATCGTGAAGGCCGCGCGCTGACGTTGGATAGAGGAATATCCGAGCGGGCATCGAGCGATCCTCAAGCAAGGTAGTTAGTCGGTATCCGTAGCGGTGTCGAGGCGAAGAGGTTCGCAGCCTTGCTATGCAAACCGTGCGCACATCGTCGTTGGCCACCTAGGACAAGTTCTGTCCTCGAGGGATGACCCGAGGGGCCGATTTTGGACGATTCGAACCATGTCTCGGCCACACCGGTGACGTTTCGCATTACAAGATGCGTGCCTTCCGGGAGGACCTCGGTCGGACCCGTGGTGGATCAAATCGACCAGCCGCCGGTCCGGCACGAGCACCCCGAAACAGGGCGTTCGTACATAACGCGCCATGGCGACGCAGGATCGACGGCGCAACGAAGCCTTGCTTGGCCCGTCAGTCCATCGAAATATTAACCATTGCGCAGGTCGACACTTTCGATTGGATGCCGGCTGGCCGAAGGACCATCCTTCCGCCCTGGAGGTTTCTGTGGACAAACTCGGACCAACGCCGCCTTTCCGGGTCTGCGATGTGCGGGGGCGAAGCGTCATGCCGGCCACGTTCGCCGGGCAGACCGTGATTCTCGCGTTCTTCGATGCGTGCGGCTGGCAGCATGCTTCGGAGTCGGCGTATCGCGCCCTTCGTGCGGAGCTGCGCGGATTGGGCGCGGTTCTCGTCATCGTGTCGCACGATGGCATTTGGTCCTTTCGCCCGGACGACGATTTGGAGCTTTGCGTCGGGCGCGACGAGATCGATACCGCGCAATGGGACGCACTGCGCGGGCGCTACGGCGTGCGCCCGGGGGTTCCCTCGTTTTTCATCATCGATGGGGAGTCGGTGTTGCGCGGCTCGCACCAGCTGCCCACCCATGCACCGCCGTCGATCGACTCGTTGGTAACGGCTCTTTCGGCGGCCGGTCGCGCGGTCGTTCGCGAGTTCTCGGTGTCGCGGCGCGAGCTCGTTCTTTCGAGCTTGCTCGCAGTGTTCGCCGTGGCCTTGGTGAACGCATGCGCCGGGCGCGCAAACGACGTAGGGCCCGGTCCGCAGGTTCCCTCCGCCGGCGGTGGGGCGTCCGGCACCGAGTTGGACGTGACCTTGAACGTCAACGGCGAAGCGCGTCACTTGCGCATCGAGCCACGGGTCTCGCTGCTCGACGCGTTGCGCGAGCGGTGCGGGCTCACGGGGACGAAAAAGGGATGCGACCACGGGCAGTGCGGTGCGTGCACGGTCCTCATCGACGGCCGCCGTGTGCACGCGTGCTTGACCCTCGCCGTGATGGCGCGCGGCAAGATCACCACCATCGAGGGACTCGCGCGCGGTGAGCAACTCCACCCGATGCAGGCGGCGTTCGTCGAGTGCGATGGCCTGCAGTGCGGCTACTGCACGCCGGGCCAAATCATGAGCGCCATCGGCCTTCTCGGCGAGGGGCACGCCAAATCCGACGACGAAGTGCGCGAGGAAATGAGCGGCAATATCTGTCGTTGTGGTGCGTATTCCAACATCGTTTCCGCGATTCAACTCGCGCGCGGGAGGTCCGCATGATTCCCTTCGGCTACACGCGTCCGGCCGACGAGGCGGCCGCCCTCCACGCCGGAGCGACATCGGGGGTGGCCTTCATCGCCGGCGGCACCGGCATGGTCGATCTCATGCGCCTCGGCGTGGAAACGCCGGCGACCCTGGTCGATCTCAATGCGCTGCCCTGGACGAAGATCGAGAAGACGGCCGAAGGAAGCCTGTCCATCGGGGCGCTGGTCAAAAATAGCGATTTGGCCTGGCACCCGGAGGTGCGTTCCCGCTATCCGGTTTTGGCCGAAGCCCTTTTGGCCGGCGCATCTCCGCAGTTGCGCAACATGGCCACTGTGGGGGGCAACCTTCTGCAGCGAACGCGCTGCGCCTACTTTCGCGATATCGGTGTTTCGGCTTGCAACAAGCGCACACCCGGCTCGGGCTGCGCCGCCCTGAACGGCGATTTCGTGCGCATGCACGCCATCCTCGGCGGCAGTGAGCATTGCATCGCGCTGCACCCTTCGGACATGTGCGTGGCCCTGGTCGCGCTCGATGCGGTGGTGCACGTGCGCGGGCCCCGGGGCGATCGCGCGGTGCCGGTGGGCGAGTTCCACGTCGTGCCGGGCGCGCATCCGGAGGTGGAGAGCGTCCTTTCCCGCGGTGAATTGGTGACCGGCATCACCTTGCCGCCGGCCCCCTTCGGCGCGCGCTCGGCGTACGTCAAAGTGCGGGATCGCGCATCGTACGCCTTTGCATTGGCCTCCGCGGCGGCGTCGCTTCATCTGGACAATGGCTTCGTTCGGGACGTGCGCGTGGCGCTGGGCGGAGTGGCCACCAAGCCATGGCGAAGCCAAGAAGCGGAGCAATCGTTGCGCGGGCAACGGCCTTCGCATGCGCTCTTCGAGCGCGCGGCCGCCGCAGCCTTGAAGGATGCGCGCACGCGGCCGGGCAACGAGTTCAAGGTGCCCCTCGCCCAACGGGTCCTCGTACGTGCGCTGGAGCGTGCAGGAGGTATCGCATGAGTGAATCGGTCGTGGGCAAAGGCATCGACCGCCTCGATGCCATACTCAAGGTGACCGGCAAGGCCGAATACCCTGCCGAAACCGGCGTTGCCAACGTTGCGCATGCGGCGGTCGTCACCAGCACCATCACGCGGGGACGCATTTCCGCCCTCGACACTCGCGCCGCGGAGCGTGCACCCGGCGTGCTCGCAGTGGTGTCGCATTTGAATGCGCCGAAGCTCCCGGGGATCGACAAGAGAACGACCCCCGTCGACCCGGCGCTCCAGCTCTTTCAGAACGACAAAGTCGTTTACAACGATCAACCGGTGGCCCTGGTGGTGGCCGATTCGCTGGAGCGCGCCCGCCACGCCGCCACCTTGGTCGTCCCCCGGTACGAGAGCGCCTCGTTCACCGTGGACATGAACAGGGAAACGCCGCGCGCTTACGCACCGCCGAATTCGCGATTCCCATTGGACTCGCAGCGCGGGGACGTGCGCGCGGGTCTTGCGGCCGCCAAGGTGCGCATCGAGCAGAGCTACACCACGCCCATCGAGCATCACAATCCTATGGAGCCTCACGCGGCCATCGTCATTTGGCAGGGCGCGGACCACGCCACGGTGTACGTGACCACGCAGGGCATCTTCTTCGTTCGTCAGCGGTTTGCCTCCCTATTTGGCATTCCCAAAGAGAATGTGCGCGTCATATCGCATTACATTGGCGGCGGTTTCGGCTGCAAAGGCGTACCCTGGGTGTACGCGCCGCTGGCCGGTCTGGCCGCCAAGGTGGTCGGCCGCGGCGTGAAGCTCGTAGTGACGCGGCAACAAATGTTTTCCCTGGTGGGACACCGTTCAGCCACGTTGCAAAAGGTCGCGCTTGGGGCCGACGCGAGCGGCAAGCTGACCGCGATTTCGCACGACGTCGTTTCGGCGAGCTCGCGGGTCGACGAATTCGTGGAGCCGGCGGCGGTGCAGACGCGCATGCTCTACGCCTGCCCCAACACGAGCACCAGCCACCGGCTCGTCCGCCTCGACATTCCGACGCCCACCTTCACGCGCGCGCCGGGGGAGGCCGTGGGCACGTTTGCGCTGGAATCCGCGATGGACGAACTCGCCGAGGCGCTCCAAATGGATCCCATCGCACTTCGATTGCGCAATTATGCGGAGACCGATCCGGAGAAGAAGTTGCCGTGGTCGAGCAAATCGCTGCGCGAATGCTACCGGCGCGGCGCCGAAAAATTCGGCTGGCCCGCGCGCCGCCCGCCACCGCGCAGCGTGCGAGATGGTCGGTGGTTGGTCGGCTGGGGCATGGCCACGGCAACGTATCCGGCGAACCAGAGCGATGCCTCCGCGGTGGCCCGGGTGAGGGCCGATGGTACGGCCCTCGTGCAAGCCGGCTCGCAAGACATCGGTACCGGGACGTACACGATCATGACGCAGATTGCGGCCGACGCGCTCACCCTGCCCATGGACAAGGTGCGTTTCGAGCTGGGCGATACGACGTTTCCCGAGACGCCGAACTCGGGTGGCTCGCGCACGGCCTCCAGCGTCGGATCCGCGGTGAAAATGGCCGCGCTCGCCGTGCGAAGGAAGCTCGCCGAAGTCGCGGTGGCCGATCCGAAGTCCCCGCTCCACGGCCTCGAGGTCGAAGGGTTGGACGCCGCCGACGGTGCGCTGTACGCGAAGGGCAACCGCGCGCGAAGGGATCCGTTTTCCGACATCGTGACCCGCAGCGGTGCCCCGGAAATCGCCGTGCAGGTGGACAACAAGGAAAAGGAAGACCGCAAACGCTACTCGACCCATTCGTTCGGCGCGCAGTTCGTCGAGGTCAAGGTGGACGAGTCCCTGGGCACCGTCCGGGTGAGCCGCTTCGTGGGTGCGTTCGCCGGGGGAAAAATCCTCAATGCAAAAACGGCCCGGAGCCAATTCCAGGGAGGCATCGTCTGGGGCATCGGGCTTGCGCTCCACGAGAGCACCCACCGCGACGAGCGACTGGGGCGCATCGTCACCCGCGATTTGGCCGACTACCACGTCCCGGTGCACGCCGACATCCCGCCCATCGACGTCATCATGGTCAACGAAACCGACCCCTACGTGAACGAGATCGGCTCCAAGGGCATCGGTGAGATCGGCATCACCGGCGTCGGCGCCGCCATCGCCAACGCCGTCTACCACGCTACCGGCCGCCGCATCCGCGACCTCCCGATCACGCCTGACAAGCTATTGTGAATGACCTAATTTGCACTCCGTGGAATTGAGTGCGCTGGAACGTCGGGTGATCGACGCGGTCGATTCGAACGAGCTGATGGCCGATCTCGAAGCGCTGGTGGCCATTCCGAGCATCGGTGGCTCGGACGCCGAGCACGATGTGCAGGCGTGGTGCGCGCAAAGGCTCGCGCAGCTCGGCGCCGAGGTCGATCACTGGCAGATGGACCTGGGGGAGCTGCTCGCGCGCCCCGATTTCCCCGGCCAAGAGGTGACCCGGCGCGAGGCGTACGGTTGCGTGGGCACGCTGGGCGGGGACGGGAAAAGCGGGGGCGGGAGTCCGGCCCTGGTGCTGTGCGGACACGTCGACGTGGTGCCGCCAGGTCATCTCGATGGATGGCCCGACCGCGCCCCGTGGACCTTGCGCATCTCCAACGGCGTCATCGCCGGGCGGGGCACGTGCGACATGAAAGGGGGACTCGCCGCGATTTTCGGTGCGGTCGCGGCACTGGCCCGCGCCGGTGTTCGGCTTCGCAGGCCCCTCGCGGTGCATGCCGTCGTGGGCGAAGAAGACGGCGGGCTCGGGGCCTTCGCCACGCTTCTCCGCGGCCACCTGGGCGATGCGTGCGTCATTGCCGAGCCCACCGCGGGGGCGATCGTCCCGGCGAACGCCGGCTCACTGACGTTCCAACTCGACGTACCCGGTCAAGCGGCGCACGGCTCGACGCGCACCCTCGGCGTGAGCGCGATCGACAAGCTTTCCGTGTTGCTGTCCGCGCTTCGCGAGCTGGAAGTGCATCGCAACGCGAACCCCGATCCATGGCTCGCGCACCTGGAAATGCCGTACCCGCTGTCGGTCGGCATCGTGCGCGCCGGCGATTGGGCGAGCACGGTGCCGGACCGCGCCATCGCCGAAGGTCGCTACGGCGTTCGGCTCGGTGAATCGGTGGACACGGCGCGGCGCGAATTCGAAGCTGCCGTCGCCCGTGCTTGCTCGGCCGACCCGTGGCTGGCGTCGCACCCCGCCCGTGTGCAATGGCCCGGCGGCGTGTTCGCCAGCGGACGGTTGCCCGAGCAACATCCACTGACCGCCGAGCTCTCGAACGCGGTCGCCGCGCTGGGTGGGCGCCCCCCGGCGGTCCTCGGCGCGCCCTATGGTTCGGACCTGCGCCTCTATATGGGCGCGGGGGTGCCCACCGTACAATTCGGTCCGGGCGACATACGGTTCGCGCACGCTCTCGACGAACACGTCACGCGTTCCGACATCGAACATGCCGCCCGCGCGTTCGCCCTGCTCGCCCTTCGTCGCTGCGGCGCGTCGCCCTAAGGCTTGTCGATGGCCACCGCGTTGTACGTCGTCGTCGGGGTCGGCGTGGTGGTGAAACGCGCATTCGGCAGGTACAGACGGCGCCCGAACGAGGCCACCGTCGGGGGGACATCGAACCGCGAATCGGTCAAATGCTGGACGACTTTGCCCGAGCTTGCGTCATCGGTGAGCTCGATGGCCACGATTTCGGCCGGCGTCGACTGATTTCGCACCACGTACAACGTGCGGCCTTCGCGAAGCAGGCCGTCGCCGAAGGTCAACGGCACATCGCCCACGTCGATGGCGCGGCTCGCACCGCTCTGCGGATCGACCCGATAGAGTTTTCCCGTGTTCGTGGTCACCACGATGAGAGAACGCCCGTCCGGCGACGTGCTGATGCCATTGACGTTGTACCCTTCCGTGTAAACCAAGTCGCCGGTGAACGGCACGCGCACGACGTCACCCTCGGCGGCAAGATCACCTTGCGCCCCGAGCGGCACTTTGTAGAGCACCGGCGTGAGCGAATCCGTGAACCATGCGGCATCCTGCGTGAGGAAGACATCGTTGACGAACGTCTTCTCGGTGGCGAATTGGTAGCTCCGCAGCAATTGCCCATTGTTGGCATCGAGCACCCGCGCGCTGCCGCTCGGTCCACCGGCGACGAAGAGCCGCTGCCGAGCGTCGACCTTCAGCCCCACCGAGGGCGTGCCCGGTCCCGCACCGAGAACGGAGCCCTCGCCGGTGCGAAGGTTGACGCGATAAATGGATCCATCCGCGAGCGAGCCGAAATACGCCACGGGGGTCGCCCCGATGGCGATTCCCTCCGGCTGAAACCCGTTTGGCAGTGAGAAGGACGTTGGCCATCGGGAAATATCGTCGGCGGCACTGTCCGCACCCGGTTCGTTCGAATCGGTGGCCGAACGACAGGCCGCTCCCACGACCGCAAACAACGACAACATGGCAATGGGCCCAAAGGAACGATGAATGTTCATGAGAGGGATTTGCCTCGACCGGCGCCTCCTTCCCAGCGAGGATCGGCGAGCGGCCCCGTGTCGTGGCCGAGCGGTGCACCCGCACGACGAGCGGGACCTGGCGTATCAGGACATCGTCGCTTTGAGCCGCGCCGCATGGCGGCGGCTAATGGGAAGTCCCTCGGCCAGCCCTTCCACGAAGACGAGAAATGTATCGTCTCCGGCGCTCTCCAGCTGCTTGATGAACTCCAGATGGACGATGGCCGTTCGGTGAATGCGCACGAAATGCTTCTCCGGCAGCCGGCGCTCCCATTCATTGAGCGAGCGGCGCATCAACACGGTTTCGCCGCTGGCCAGCACGATTTCGGTGTAATCGTCCGCGCCACGCAGGCACGAAATGGTGTGCACCTTCAAAAATCGCGCACGCTTGTTGCTCGTCACGAACAGGTGATCGTCGAGCGCCAAGGGACGCTCACCCGCGGGCGGCTTGGACGCGCTTTCGCTTCCGACGATGCGCGCGATCGTTCGCTGCAACCGCTCCGGAGAAACAGGCTTGAGCAGATAGTCCAGCGCATTGATGTCGAAGGCGCGGATCGCATGGGCGTCGTACGCCGTGACGAAGACGATCTGCGCCGTCGTCTCGATCTCCGACAAAAGATCGAAACCCGATTTTCGTGGCATCTGCACGTCGAGAAACACGACGTCGGGGTCGAGTTCGGTCATTTGACGAATGGCCTCGTCGACGTCGGCGGCCTCGCCGACGATCTGGATCTCCGGATGGCGCTCCAACAGCGCCCGCAGATCGCTGCGCGCCAAGCGCTCGTCGTCGACGATGAGGGCCCGCTTCCGCACTTTCATGGACCGACCTCCACGACGATGGATGCGCGGACGTGCCCATTGGCGTCGTCCGCGGTGGTGAACACGTGACGGTCGGGAAACGCCTCGCGCAGTCGCTCCCTCACGTTGCAGAGACCGGTGCCCGTGCCATCGGTCAGCGTCGCCAGGGGATCCTGCGCGCCCGCCGATTCGGAGATCCAATGGCCCGTGTTGATGACGTCGATTCGCAGCATCGGGCCTTCCCGCTTGGCGCGGAGCGAAACACGAAGCGGAACCCCGCTGGTCTGGAATCCATATTTGATGGCGTTTTCCACCAACGGTTGAACGATGAACCCTGGCAGCTTGACCGACTCCGCGTCGGGGTCGATGTCGAAGGTCACCTCCAGCCGCTCCTCGAAGCGAACTTTTTGAATGGCGAGGTAATCCTGGACGGCTTTGAGCTCGTCGGCGAACGATGTGTTCGGGCCGTGAACGTCGAGCAACGAGTACCGAAAGAATTCAGCCAGCTTGGTGACCATCTCGCATCCGGCTTCGGGATTCTCGCGGATCAACGCGCGCACCGAATTGAGCGAATTGAACAGAAAGTGCGGATTGACCTGGTAGCGCAGCATATTGAGGCGGGCCTGCGTCGCCAGGGCGGTCGCGCGAAGCGATCGCTCGGTCTCCACTTCCAGATCGCGCCGGTACAAATAGGTGAAGTACACCGCTGTCCACGCGCTGAGGGCGACGGTCCAGTTGTAGAAGAGACGCAGGAATGCGCGATAACCCGGTTCCTCCCATGGGAATTGGCTGATCACCAGGGCCCCCGCCGCGCCCGCAACGAGGGAGGCCGCCGCCCCGACGAGTCCCAACTTCACCAGGGGAAGTCGTCGCGGCCATAACCACATGTAGAAACGAAAGAGGAGGACGCTCGAAGCAAACCCCACGGTGGCTTTGAGCAGTTTGAACCCGAAGTCGAGCAAGTATCCCGTCCAAGGGGTTCCGTCGGCGGTGTCGGCCCAGAACCACGCGTGACGAGCCACGGCCCAAGCACACCAACAGAGAGCTTGAACCTTCCAGCGCATGCCATTTTATAGCGCGCGGCTGCGCGCCACGGATACTTCGGGCCCCGTGGATTCAGTGAATGGCGCCCACGCGCGGTGAATGGCGCTTGCATTGGAAGTGAAAATCACTTTCAATATAGTGGTGAGAATTGCGAACCTCGTCGTGCTCTTGATGGTCATGTGGTTCGTCGTGGGTTGTGGAGGGGGCAGCACGCCTTCGCCCTCGACGACGAGTGCCGCCGTGGCGTCTTCGTCCGGCCGATTTGGCGTGCTTCTCATGGCGCACGGAGGTCCGCCCGAGTGGAACCAGGCGGTCCTCGACAGCGTGAAGCCGTTGCAATCGAAGTTCGACGTGGAAGTCGCATTTGGAATGGCCGACGCCGCGAGCCTGCAAGAGAGCGTGCAAAAGCTCGAAGCACGCAATGTCCGGAGGATTGGCGTCGTGCGTCTCTTCGTGAGCGGTGAGAGCTTCTTCCAGGAGACCGAGCAGATTTTCGGCCTGCGCGCCGGGGCGCCCGCGGCGAATGGACAGCATCCGATTCACACGGGGCACGCGGGGCACAGCATGGCGTTCTTCCGCCTCAAGACGAATGCCTCGCTCGCGCTGTCCGCCGAAGGGCTCGCCGACGCTCCGGAAATGGGCAATATCCTCGCCGATCGCGCGGCCGCCTTGAGCAAAGCGCCTGCGCGTGAGGACGTTCTCATTCTTGCGCACGGCCCCGGCGACGACGCCGAGAACGCGCGCTGGATGGCGAAACTCGACGCACGCGCCGCGGTGGTTCGCACACGTGCACCCTTTCGACGCGTGCAGGTCGAAACCCTTCGTGAGGATTGGCCCGACAAGCGCGCCGCGGCGGAAAAGCGGATTCGCGCTTTCGTCGAGCGCGCTTCCGCCGAAGGGGGCAAAGCCATCGTTCTTCCCTTTCGCGTGCAGGGCTTTGGACCATACAAGTCGGTACTTGAAGGTCTCGATTACGCGGCCGATGGTGCGGGGCTCATTCCGCACGCCGAGGTGACGAAATGGATCGCGCGTCAAGCCGGCGCCTTGGAACAAGGTGCGTTTCGCGCACCGTCCGCTTCGTGAAAACAGCGGGCGCAACCTTGATGTGATTCGTACGCGTCCCGTGCGCGATCTTGGGCTACTAGTCGTCGACCAAGATGAAAACGTTCCGTGTCGCCCTCGTGTGCTTGCCCGCGCTTCTGGCCTGTAGTTCCGACGACTCCCCGCCGCCGAATGGTTCGACGGCCGCCGAGCAGCGCGTTCAACAGCGTCTCGACACGCTGGCCTCCGACGAGAAGGGGCTTCGGGCGTTCGTGCAGCAGATTCCCAAAGGGGCCGATCTGCACAACCATCTATCGGGCAGCGTCGCCATCGAGAAGTACATTCAGTGGGCGGCCGAAGATGGGTTCTGCACCAGCGAGAAGTCGGGTTGGGCGGCCACGCCCGCGCCGTGCACGGCCGATCAAGTCCCCATCTCCAACGCGAGCAAGGATTCGAAGTTGTTCGCGGACATCTTGTCCAGCTGGTCGATGGAAGGGCACACGCAGGAGCCCGTGAAGGCTCGGCACGAGCACTTCTTCGCGACGTTCGACAAGTTCGATCCCGTGATGGGCGACACGCGCTACCCGTACGGCATCGCCGACGCTCTCTCCACCGCCGCCAAGCACCATCAAACGTACGTCGAGTTGATGCGCAGCCTGGACTCGTGGAGCATGGGCGAACTCATCGAGCCGTTGATGCCCGAGACGGGGGTGTGGACCGAAGCGTACTTGCTCGAAAAGCGCGCCCAGATCGTCGCCAATTCGAAGTTTCAGACCTTTCTCGACGAGCACACGACGAAGTTTCGCGACCAGGTGGCCCAGGCACGCGCGTTGCTCAAATGCGGCACAGCGGAGGCCGATCCCGGGTGCAACGTCGACGTGCGTTTCATGATGGAATCGTACCGAACGCAGAGCAAGCAGTTCGTGTTCGGCCAATGGCTTTACGGCTTCGAGCTGGCCCAGAAGGAGCCGCTCGTGGTCGGCGTGAACATCGTGTCGCCGGAAGAGGCGCCGGTGTCGCTCCAGAACTACAACGACGAAATGTTCGCGGTGGGTGTGCTCGCGAAGATGAACGCTGCGGACGCGACGCGCAAGCCGGTGCACGTGTCGCTGCACGCCGGGGAGCTCATTCCCGACGTGCTTCCGCAGAACGACGAGGGGCAGCGCCATCTGACCTTCCACGTCGATCAGGCGGTCGAAGCCGGGAGGGCCGAGCGCATCGGTCACGGTACGGACGTCCTCTCCGAGGTGGCCAAGGATCCGGGGCTTTTCGACGAGCTGCGCGCTCGCAACGTGCTCATCGAAGTATCGCTGAAATCGAGTTCGCTCTTGCTCGGGTACGAAGGGGAGCGCCACCCACTGGGAACGTTGATTCAAAAGGGCGTGCCCGTGGCGTTGTCGACCGACGACCAGAGCATCTTCCGTACGAGCATCACCGAAGATTGGCTGCTGGCCATCCAGCGCAATCGTCTGAGCTACGTGGCGTTGAAGAAGCTTGCCCGCGCCGGCGTGGAGCATTCGTTCTTGCCGGGCAAGAGCCTATGGGCCGAGCCCAATCGCCCCGATCGGGTCGTCGCCGAATGCGCCCAGGACAACTTGGGTAAGACCGAGGTCTCGAAGGGATGCCTCGATTACGTGCAGGCGAACGAGCGCGCCGCCCTGCAATGGAAACTCGAACGCGAGTTGGCGGCGTTCGAATCGTCCCTTCCGTGAGCGCAGCCGGTCCGGCCTCGTACGAGTCGTAGGCACTTTGGAGGATTGACTTCGAGCGTGCTCGAATTCCTACCCTCCTGCGCATGACGACACCGCAACGAAAAATCGGATCGGGATTCGGCACCCGGAGCACGGCCGCCGAGGTATTGCAGGGAATTGACCTCAAGGGAAAGGTGGCCATCGTCACCGGTGGCTATTCGGGCATCGGTCTGGAGACCACGCGCGCGCTCGCCAACGCCGGTGCCCGCGTGGTCGTTCCCGCCCGGCGGCGCGCCACGGCCGAAGAGGCGCTAAAGGGAATCGCCAACGTCGAAATCGACGAGCTGGACCTCGGCCATCTCGAGAGCGTTCGCCAATTCGCCGAGCGCTTTCTCGCCTCGGACCGCAGGGTCGATATCCTCATCAACAGCGCCGGCATCATGGCTTGCCCCGAGACGCGTGTGGGCCCGGGCTGGGAGGCGCAATTCGCCACGAACCATCTCGGGCATTTTGCTTTGACCAACCGGCTCTGGCCGGCCATTGCGCGCGGGCGCGGTCGGGTGATTTCCGTCTCATCTCGCGGGCATCGTGTGTCACCGATGCGTTGGGACGATGTGCAGTTCGAGCGCGGCTACGACAAATGGCAGGCCTACGGACAAGCCAAGACCGCCAATGTCCTTTTTGCCGTTCAACTCGATGTCCTCGCCAAGAACGCGGGGGTGCGAGCGTTTTCGCTTCATCCGGGCGGCATTCTCACGCCGTTGGTGCGCCACATCCCCAAGGAGGAGATGATCGCCAACGGCTGGGTCGATGAACACGGCAAACCCACGAATACCTCGTTCAAGACTCCCGAACAGGGTGCTGCCACCCAGGTGTGGGCTGCGACGTCGCCGCGGCTCGAGGGAATGGGCGGCGCTTATTGCGAGGACTGCGACATCGCCGAATCAGCCGAGTTGCCCCACGATGCCTCGACGTTCACCAGTGGCGTTCACGCGCACGCCCTCGATCCGAACGATGCGGTGCGGCTCTGGAAGCTCTCGGCCGAGCTCACCCGCGTCGATGCGTTCGCCCGCTGAGCGCCTTCGAATTGGGGTGCGCTTTCAGGTGGTGCGTGAGTGCATCGATGCGGGTCGTTCGATGAAGAAGGCGCGTGCGGGCCGTCCGTTCGAGGCCCGCCACACTCTGGCTTACCCGGTCGAGATTCCTTAATTTCATTAATGAAAGAATGCTCGTTTACGAATGCTTTTCGCTCTTCGACCGAAACGCCCCATTCGAGGCGTATCTGCAACATGTAACGGGCGACGACACCCGCCTGATCCTGCGTTCCCCCGAGGCAACCTTGCGCGGCCGCGAGGATTTTCGCCGCTGGTATTCGGGTATCCTGCAAACCATTCGTTCCCCTTCGCGTGACATCCGCCGTCTCGATGTCACGCTGGCAGGCACGGCTGCCCACGTCGATATGGGGTGGTATGGCGAGCGACCACCGTCCAAGGCGACGCGAGGCGTCTCAAGGTCCGGCAACTCTGGGATGTCGAGCGCGGCGCCGGCGGCAGGCCGCTGATTCGTTCGTCATCCGTACACGTTCTCGATGGCTGAAGGCTCGTTTGCGCAAAAAATGTCATCTCCGGTTTCCCCAGAGGATGCGCGCAGGCACGGCACACTTTTTCAATGCTGCTTCGACGCCGGCAAGGGGATTCGGGTCGAGCCCCAGCAAATAAGCATTCACCAGGGCCTTACGCTCGGGCGAGCTGACCAGGGGGCCCGAATAGCAATCAAGGGTCCCGTCGGCCAGGCGCGACGGATACGTAAACATTGCGCCGCCCAGGCCTTGTGGCCCACGCGCAAAACTCTTATCCACCGGCGACGGCTTGAGCCATGTATCGGGGAAGTTTCCCGCGCGTGCGGCTTCGATGGCAGGCGCGACCTTCGGGGGGCGGGTCGTCCGGCCCTGTGACCCAATTGGTGAGCAAAAGCGTTCGCACTCGCGCCGGCGATCTGCGAAAAGGCGATCGACCGCGTCGCGCCACTGATAGCCATTCAGGGGCAAAGCGCGCAAGAAAAGGAGTGCGGGCGCGGCATCTCCGGTGCCGCGTTCGACATAAGCAATCTTCCAACGGGCAACTCGACACGCCGCGATCCATGCCGCCACGTTCGTGGGCACGATCGGCCTGAGTTGCGCACCCCCCGTGTCACATTCATTCGGGCCGTTGCGGCCCTCATAGGCCTCATCAGCCTACGATTTCTCAGTCTACGCCGGTTCATTCGGGCCCTGGCGGCCCTCATAGGCCTCATCAGCCTACGATTTCTCAGTCTACGCCGGTTCATTCGGGCCGTTGCGGCCCTCATAGGCCTCATCAGCCTACGATTTCTCAGTCTACGCCGGTTCATTCGGGCCGTTGCGGCCCTCATAGGACTTCTCTGTCTACGCTCGGTTCACGCGAAGCGCATCCGCCCAGCGCCCCCTGCCGCGAGTGTCCCAGCCATTACTCCCAGGAATTGTCTCCGAAGCATCTTCGACCTCCGTGCGTCTTAGGGCGAGAAATCCGCCGCACCCATGTTGGGGGCAGCGTGGTCCTTGACGTAAGCGCACGCAGGAAGGCGAGCAATGACCTGGGAGGTCATGTGGTTCTCGTGGAGATGACAGACGGCCCGCTTGCGGGCCGTGTCTGTCAATCGTTACTTCGCGAAGTAGGTCGTCGCGCGCTTTTGACCCTTGGTCTTGAGCTTCTTCGCGCCGAGCAGGTCCTTGAGCGGGCGGGGGAGTTCCTTGGCCTCGAGTCCGAGCTCGGCGCGGATCTGCTCCGCACGGAGACCTTCGGGGTGCGACTTGAGGAGGCTGACGATCTTGTCGCCCACGGCGCCAATCTCCTCCTCGGAGCGACGGTGCAAGCGGCCGCCTCGTTTTGCCGCCTTCGGCGCCTTGCTTGCTGCTGCGGCGGCTGCACTGGGCCGGCCGGCGCTGCTGGGGGCGCGGCTGGAGGATGACGAGGTTGCGCGACCGCGGGCCTCGCTGGAGATCTCCTCGAGCGAAGCGCTGCGGATGGCGGCGAGCACCCCTTGTGCGAAATTGTCGGCTAGTCGGCTAATCTCATTCTTTAGACTCATAGAACGCGAACCTATCCATATGCGACGCCGCGTCAAGCTTTTAGATGCATGAAGCGTTGTAATTCCCTCATTTCGAATCGGCTCCTTCGCCAATCGACCGAGCGGGGCCCCCAAGGGACTCAGCGGAATCCGCCCTAGACTGCAAACAAGGAACGACGCGGCCACAAGAACAACAGGCTGCGTCGCGATGTTCCTCGAACCGGTCGCAGAATGGGAATCGATGGTCGATGAGGCTTACTTAGGAGGGGAGGGGAGCCGCCAGGCCTTCGTGACCGTGAACCGGTCGCAGAATGGGAATCGATGGTCGACCCAGAGCAGAAAAGACCCAGACCAAAAATGGGTGGATTAGGCCTACGAAGGTTGCTTGCCGGGTGCCTTTTTGCGAACCGTTCGTCTCGCCTGCTTGCGGAGACTTGAATCCGGTTTCGCAAAATCCTGAAGCTGCTGCGGCCGCCGCTCTAGCAGCGGCCGGCCCCAAAGGCTAAAAGCGCGTAAAGACCCGGCGGCGCCATTGCTAACGTAGAGTGTTCAAGGTAGGTTACGCTAACGTGGGCGAAGAATCTTTGGAAAGTTCCGAAGTTAGAAGAACGGTTGTCGTGAATGCCGCACCCTCCAAAGTTTGGGATGCGCTGACGAATCCCGATTCCATCGCCCGGTGGATGCACGATTCGGAGTTGACCGTCACATCGGACTGGCGGGCCGGTGCGGCCATCGCCTTTCGAGGCAATTTGCACGGTATCGATTTCGCAAACAAAGGGACCATCCGAAGGTTCGAGACCGAAAGGGCCTTCGAGTACGATTATTGGAGCACCCTATCCGCCTCCAAACTGCCGGACGCGCCAGAGAACTACACGACGGTTTCCTTCCAGCTGACCCCCACGGAGACCGGGACGGCGTTGGCATTGACCTTGAGCGATTTCCCCGACTCGTCCGTCTATCACCACGCCAAGCTTTACTGGGGCGTCACCCTGGACGTGCTGAAAGCCTTTTGCGAAGAACATCGACCTTGAGTCGGGGCCCGGTCGGCCCGATCTCGGTGGGATCCCACGGTTCACTCTACATCGCTCTAGCCGGAATCATTTACCGCGCCGCGGCGGACACGACTTCGTCACAATACGAGCCATGCTCGGCGGCTCGGAGGAAGTGGCGGAATGGCCACTTCCAGGAGCGGAAGCTAGAATTCCAGCTATTGTGTACTTCCCGCCTCAGCGACGGCTGGCCACCCAATTGGCGACGATCTTCTCCAGAATGGGCATGGTCACCACGCCGGAGCCCAGGACGGTATCGTGGAATGCCTTCACGTCGAACCGAGGCCCCAGCTTGGTTCGAGCCTCTTCGCGCAGGCGCAGAATGTTCAATTGACCAACCTTGTAGCCGAGGGCCTGGGCAGGATCGTCGATGTATCGGTCGACCTCGTTGCGAACGTTATTTTCTACGAGGGCGGTGTGCTCGAGCATGAATGCCACCGCGCGTTCGCGACTCCAGCCCTTTGCATGCATCCCCGTATCCACGATCAAACGGGAGGCGCGCCAGGCGTCAAAGCTCAGCATCCCCATCCGATCCAGATCGCCCGAATAGAGCTTCATGTCGTCGGCGAGCCGCTCGGAATACAAGCCCCATCCTTCGATGTACGACGTCGGCCCAAGGGACTTGCGGAACGCCGGGAGCTCGGGCAGCTCCAGGGCAACACCAATTTGCACGTGGTGTCCAGGTATGCCGTCGTGGTGCGCGAGGACTTCGGCCTCGAAGCGGGGGTGTGTGGCGGGTTGCCACGTGTTGACGAAGTATTCTCCGGGTTTGGACCCGTCCGGATTCGGGGCACGGTAATAGCCGATGTAGGTATGCTCGGCCTCGTAATCCGGGACGCGGCGCACCTCGCAATCGGCTTTTGGTAGCGTGCCGAAAAACTCGGGAATCTTGGCTTTGGCCGCCGCCAGCGTGGCTTTGGCCTTGGTTTCTATTTCGTCTTCCGTCTTGAAGTAAAGCTCGGGGTCGGTCCGCAGGCGCTCGAGGATGTTCCGCAGATTGCGCGTGCCGAACAGCTTTTCGCCGAGATCGCTCATCTCGCCGTTGATTCGCGCGATTTCGGCGGAGCCCAGCTCGTGGAGCTCGTCGGCGGAGGGTTGCAGGCTCGTGTTCGTGCGGATGAGGGCCGTGTAACATGTCGGCCCATCGGGGATATGGTTCAATCCGACGCGATCGTCCGGACGTGCGTTCGGCAGGATTTCGCTTGCCACGAAATCGCGCCATCGTGTGATGGCGGCGCGGATGGGGCCGATGGTGGCCAAAAGGTCGCCCTGGAACGATTGCCGCTCGGCCTCCGTCCAATCGGGGTGCTCGTCGGTCTTCGGCTTGGCAAGCGGCCATTGCTCGTCGGATTGCGCCAGCTGGGCATCGACGGCCTCGAGCGCGCGTTTGACGGAAGTGGCATTCCCGAATTTTCCGGCCTGTGCTCCGCGCCGTAGGTTCTCGACGTCCGTATCGATGGACGTGGGGATCTGGCGCCAGCGCGCAAGGAGCCGCTTTGCGTCGTCACGGGTGGTTGCCGGCTGGTCCTCGGGCAGGTAGCTCCACTCGTTCACCGGATTGTCCCAAGCGGAGACATTCCACTCCCGGGGACGACAAACATCGGTGGTGGCCACTTGGGTTTCCAGTACGTCGATGAACAGGTCGAGGGTGAGCGTATCCCCCGCATCGAGCGAAGTCCCGATGCGCGCGCGCAGCGCATGCGATTCATCGAGAAAGCGATGACCGCGCGCCCGAACGTCGTCAGCGTGGGTGGCGCTTTTGTCCGCGATGCGATCGTCGAAGCGATGGTTTCCCATGAACGTCGCCTCGAGCGGATTCTCTTCGAGGTACCACTGCCATTGACGTTCCAGCAAATCGGCCAATTCGAGGTTGCGCACACCCGCCGACGCCTCGGTGCGTTGCGACGGAGCGGGCGGCGCCGGCGCATCCGCGCCACAGGCAAAAGCCACAAAAGCCAGAGGAGGAACGAGTGCGGCCACGATGGCCGGAAAATGCAGCTTTAAGATCATCCGCTCGATATAGTTCTTCCGTATGTGCCCTGTGGCGCCAAATTGATGTCGCACCAGGCCGTCGCCCGACGATTCGCGCCAACGTCCTGCCGCGCTTTCCAGAATGGCCGTACGACCCTAGCGTGCGGGATCCGATGAACTATGCATCCCTGCTTCTGACGCTGTTTGCCGTCGATATGCTCGCCGTGATTAGCCCCGGCCCGAACTTCGTCGTGGTGATGGAGACCGCCGTGGTTCATCGAACCCGTGCGGCGCTGGCCGCGGTCGTAGGTGTCGCTGCGGGCGATCTCGTTTGGAGTCTCGTTGCCCTTCTCGGCCTATCGGCCGTATTCACCCTCTGGCCTTGGCTCTACGGGGCGATGAAGCTCGTGGGCGGAGCGTATCTCATTTATCTCGGCGTCATGGCCTGGCGAAGCCGCTCGGAAGCTCCTCTGGGGGCCGCGCCCGTCCGAAAAGACGCCCCGCCGCGTTCTCTGGCGGTGTCCTTTTTTCGCGGATTCGTCACCACGCTGACGAATCCCAAGTCGGTGGCTTACTGGGGCAGTATCTTTACCCTGTTTCTCAAACCGGGCATGCCGCTCTGGGTCGAGGCATCGGCCATCAGCATCGGCGTCTTCGATGCTCTTCTGTGGTATGGCGCGGTCGCGCTTCTGTTCTCGAGTGCGCCGGTTCGGGCCTTCTACACCCGCGTCGAGCGATGGATTCACCGCGTTACCGGCGCGGTCATGATCGCCTTTGGTGCCCGCATGGTCCTGGACAAGGATTGAGCCGGCACCCAAACTTGGTCATGCTCACCCGTCAAGGCCTCGTCGAGCGAATCGACGCCGGCGCATCGTTCGACTTTCTCTTCTTTTGGGGCCACACGCCAAAGCTCCCCAATGTCGTGGATGCGTCGTGCCTTAGCCAATGGTTTCCGGCGGACTTTACCGTCGATGGGGTGGGCTATCCAACGGCCGAGCACTTCATGATGATGGAAAAGGCGCGGCTGTTCAAAGACGACATCGCCTGCGAACAGGTCCTTCACGCCGACTCGCCTGGGGCCGTGAAGGCCATTGGTCGCACCGTTCGAAATTACGACGACGATGTTTGGGCGAGCGCCCGCGTCGACGCGGTCGTTCGCGGCAACCTGGCGAAGTTTGGCCAAAATCCCGATCTGGTGCGGTTTCTACTCGGAACGAAAAAGCGCATTCTCGTGGAGGCGAGCCCGCGCGATTGCATTTGGGGTATCGGTTTGGGCAAGGACAACCCCGCGGCGCGCGATCCCAGTCGGTGGCGTGGGCAGAACCTGCTCGGTTTTGCGCTCATGGAGGTGCGTGAGCGTTTGGCGGAAAAGGCCTAATTTTCGTTTGCCTGCTCGCAGGTCGGGGGCCGTCGAACGCGCATGCGCGTTCGCACCCTCGGGTTGGTTGCAGCTTTGCTGTTCGGTTGTTCGGGATCGTATGGCAACGCGAAGCTGCCGGCGACGCTGGCGCAGGCGGCAAGTCGTAGTCTCCAAGGGCGCGAAGTCGATGTGATCGCCGAGCGGGGCTTCGTGATCACCGAGGATCGCGCCCCTAGCTTTCACTACGGGTACACCGCCCTCTTCAAGGCGCACCAGCCGGTGTACGTCACCGCCGATGCGTTGTTGGAGGCATGGCATGCCTCGTACGATGTCATTCTCAAGGGGCTGGAGCAGCATGCGATGATACCCGCGCTCCAAACGATGCTGGGCGAGTTGCGCAACAACTTGCAGCGCGCGCCCGCCGGGGACGACGAGGCCAGGGAGGATATCGATACCTACCTTGCCGTGGCCGAAAGCCTGGCATCGGGGAATCCGGCAAGCTCGGTCACCAAGGGGGATGCTCGTCCGGCGGCTGCCATCGTGGAACGCGCCCTGCGCGCGGCGGGCCCGGGAAAGCTAGGGCTTTTCGGCCGCGATGTGGACTTCGATGATTCGATGTTGAAGCCCCGTGGTCATTATACGGAAAGTGTGGAGCTCGAGCGCTATTTTCGAGCCATGTCCTGGCTGGGACGTGTGGAAATTCGCCTGGCGAGAAAACAGAAAGACCGATGGATGGCCGACCGGCGGGCCGTTCGTGCTGCGACGTTGCTGCGGGCGCTCTTTACGCCGCGCGCCATGCAGGCCTGGAAGGATATCGACGGCCTCATGGGATCGTTCGTCGGACCATCCGATTCGATGTCCCTGCCCGGTTTCGACCAAGCGGCCAAAACGCTAGGGGACGTGGCACGCGCCTCCGATGATGCGTTGGGGGCCGCGTTTTCGAAGGAGGCCGGTCAGAAGATTGGAACGCAGCTCGCCTATCGCGGTGACGAATCCATCGCCTTCGTGACCTTGGGGCAGCGCTACGTTTTCGATTCGCACGTTTTTTCGGCTGTAACGTATGGGCAGCTCCGACAGTACCGGATGATGCCCTCCCCGCTGGACGTGGCGGCGACCGTGTTTCACCACGCCGGGGCCCGAGCGTTGCTCGAGCCGCAAATAGCAACGTACGGCCGCGAGTATGCGGACGCGCTCGATGATCTATCGCAGAAGGCCACTGCGGCCGGTCCCGCACTCTGGAAGGGAAGCCTCTATCATCTCTGGCTCGACGCACTCCGTGAATTGTCTCCCCAAGCCGAGCGCGATAGAGGGCTGCCCGCGCCGCTGAGCAGCGAATCCTGGGGACGTAGATTGCTGAATACGCAACTCGCCTCGTGGGCGGAGCTCCGGCACGACAATTTGCTCTATGCGAAGCAATCGGTCACGGCGATGATCGCGTGCGATTACCCCGATGGTTACGTCGACCCGTACCCGGGATTTTTCGGGGCGCTCGAGGCGTTGGCCGCCAAGGGGCGCGATGCCGTGGGGGCCTTATCGATCGAACCATCGGTGAAGGTCCAGTACAGCCGCTACTTCGAGCAATTCCGAGCCGTGGCGGGGCAGCTGCGCGAGATGGCCGAGAAGGAGCGACGCAACGAGCCCTTGAACGAGCAAGACATCGATTACCTGAATCATATGGTGTCCTTGACCGGACGTACGACCAGGGGTGGTTATGGCACTGAGACCATCGTGACCCCCCAGGGGTGGTACGCCGATCTCTATTTCGATCGCGACGATGTGTTGTGGAACAAGCCCGTCGTGGCCGACGTGCACACGCAACCCACGGATGAAACGGGGCGCCCCGTCGGCCGCGTGCTCCATGTTGGAACGGCAAGCCCGCGGATGCTGGTGGTCACGATTCAACACGACGGAGGGAAGAACACGCGCAGCTACCGCGGATTCGTCTCGACGTATTTGGAGCGCACCACGGAGAACTACCAAAGGCTCACCGACGCCGATTGGCGAGGCGCGCTCGAAATGGCGCCGCCTCCGCCACCTGCCTGGATTCGGCCGATCCTGCCGTGACGGGTTTGTCGGCCGGCCGGTGCAACTTGGGGTGGCGGCGCGCGTCGTCCCGGTATGAGAAACGCTTTGTTCGCCATGCTGACGGCTACGGTCCTCATGGCTTCGTGGACCGGATGCTCCAACGGGGACTCCAACAATGGAGACGCACCCGACGCTGGGGGAGCGAAAATTCCGGATCCGCCCGTCAGGGCCAACATTGGCATGAACGGTGGTACCGTATCCGCCAATGGCGTCACGTTGCGCGTTCCCGCGAACGCGGTCGATCATGACGTGACGGTCTCCATCACGCGGCTCGCCGACGCGGCGCCCGCCGGGTACGTGGCGCGTTCGCCCCTATATCGCTTCGAGCCTGCCGGATTGCAATTTCACATTCCTGCGGAAGTCGAGTTTGCGCTCGACGGCGCAGCGGGCGAAAGCCACGTCTTTTGGAGCGATGCAGGGGACTCCTTTGCCGTTCGACCTACCACCGCGGGTGAGGGGACGGTTCGCGCCACGGTAGAGCATTTCAGTGTTGGATTCGTCGGTACGCGTGCCGTCGTGGCGGATTCGGGCACACCGTCGGACGGGGGCCACGTTGGTTGCTCAGCGCCCCGCGCGGATTTGTTGGCCCAGGGAAACCCCGGTGCCCTCGTCTGGAACGGCCACGGATATGGTGCAGCGTGGTACAGCCAAGACGCCGCCCAGAGAGGCCTCTATTTCGTCCGGCTCGATACGACGGGGCAACGCGTGGGCGAGCCCGTGCGGCTCTATGACGCTCGTGCGTTCAAACTCGTGCCGACGCCCAACGGCTATGGGCTTTTATGGTCTACGCCAGACGGCCTATTTCTCAGTCGACTCGATGCGGAGGGACGGGCGATCGGAAACTACACGGGCGTGTCGACCGGCTCGAGCGGCGATATCGATTTGTCCTTCGCGAGCAACGAGTTCGGTGTCACATGGCAGATGTACCGCGACGGTGCTTACGTCATATCTCAGGCTCGCTACGACGCCAGTGGGCAAAAGGTCGGAACGACCGCCGTCATCCGCTCCCTCTCGTCCACGGCGTTCAGTCCGAAATTGTCCTTTTCGGGCAGCGAATACGGCATCGTTTGGCAGGATCGCCGCGACGACAGCAACGGCGAAATCTACTTCGCGCGGGTCGACGGGAATGGCCAGAAAACCGAGGTTCGGCTGACGAGCGACAACGGACTCGCATCGGGCTCGCCCGAAGTTCGTTGGTTGGGGACTCACTACGGGGTCCTTTATTTCCAAAAGACCGGCGACACGAACCAGCTTCGTTTTGCTCGGGTGAGCGCTGCGGGGCAACGGCTCGGTGAGGACGTTACCGTGGCGAACGCGGGGACGTACGCGACCGCCAGTGCGGTGTGGACGGGGACCAAGTTGGGGGTCTCCTTTGGACAAGCCGACGGGCAGCTTGGGCTCTATCAGCTCGATGCGCAGGGAACTGCGCTCGGCGCGGGGCTGTCGGTCGCCAAAGGCTATGATTCCTCCCTTGCGTGGACGGGCGACGGTTTCAGGCTCGTGTGGTCGTCGCTGGAGGCGAATCAGAACATCGTGGTCCGAATCAGTCCGCTGCTTTGCCCTTAGCCCATCGAGACGTGCCGAGGGCCGCACGCCGGCGGGGACGCCAATGATGGTCGGGGACGTTCTCGCGGGTCCCCGCCGCTATGTACCCACCGTCGTCGTCGCATTCATGGCCATGGGTACCGTGCGAAGTCCTTCGCCGTAAACCTCCCCTCGGCGCCCGTCGCCGAGGGGAGGGGGGGACAAACGGGTGCGCAAACGAGCGCTCCGCGCGCTCGCACACGTTCTGCTGCTGGCGTTTCTTATTTGCCAGATGAAAAGGAGGCATAAGGTCCGGTGGATGCGATCAAATTTTGCAAAGGCAGCTACCCCAACGAGGATGTCCGCCACCGGTCGGCGCCCGCTGCGCGTCCCGTCACACGTCGCGTGTTGTTCCCGCTTATTCGGGGCTCCCTCAGGAGCCGGTTTCCGACGTTCACGGGCACGCGGCGAGCTGTCGACTCCCGATCGTACCAAATGTCGACCCATCGTCTGCGGTCTCGACCGCGCGGAGTCCGGAGCACCGCGCGGTAAAGGCCTACCCCAACGCTTTGCCAAATCGAGGCCACCCGCCTCCGCAACACGAGCGCCGGAAAATCACGGACCCCGAACCCGGGGTACCCCGTCCGGGACGAATTTGCCCTGTCCCAGGACACCCCATCGGCCTACGCGCCGCGCAGCCGTCACGTTTTCACCCGTCGCCCGCCCGGCAGCCCCCGTTAGAACCTGTTCTCGCCGACCGCGTCGTCCCACGAAAGGCGCGATTCCTGCTCGTACTCGCGCCAGTTCGAAATCTTACCGTCTCGAAGCCGAAGCATGACGACACCATGGGTGCGAACCTCGTATTCGAAGGTGTACTCGCCGGCACCAATTTGCGTCGATTCGTCGAACACCAAATGGTGCCATTGCATCCGCATCGGCCGCGGCCGGCCCGGTGCACCGCCGAAAAACTCGTACAGCGCCGCCCGCCCGCGTCGAACCCGCGGAGACGGTGGTGACGAATAGAGCGCATCGTCGGTGAAACAGTCGACCGCTTTGCGCGCGTCGTTCCCATTCCAACCTTCCGCGACCGCATTCATCAACGCACGAAACTCCGCCGCGGAAAGCGCCGTCGCGCTCGAGGCGCGCGCCTCCGACGTCGCGGGTTGCGCGTGGCACCCCGCGACGAGCGTCGTCAGAGCCATACCGACCAAGCAGCTCGCGGTTCGCAGCATATTCCCACGATACGCGCGAACCGCCCGTCGTTCATCCCTCCTTCGGCCGGAGCGCGTTGCGGATGGCCTGCGTCACCTCGGGGGGCAGACTCGCCTCGACGAGGGTCGCGCCGCTGAAGCGCGAAAGCTCGGAGACCAGCACGTCTTCGCGGATATGGCTCACCAGCAACGCGAGCGCCGTATTCCCGGGCTTCACCGCCTCGCGAAGCTCGTGCACCTTCGCATCGGGAATCCCGTAATCGTTGAACTGTGCAACCAACGCACCGACGCCCGCGCTCACCGCCCCGCCGAGAACCGAGCCGACGGGACCCCCGAAAAGCCCGCCTATCAACACGCCCCAAAGGCTACTGCGAAACGCCGCATCGCCCGGCGTCTCGTCCACGGTTTCTTGCACGTGCACCTTTCCTTCTTGGTCCTTTTGAATGAAGACGGCATCGTGCAGGACGATCGCGCCCTCGGTTTGAAGACGCGTGCCCGCGAGCAGCGCCTCCTGCGCCTTCAGCGGGGAGTCGAAGGACAGAACGACCAGGGAGCGAGGATCGGTGGTGGTGGTCATCCCATGACGATTCACCAGGTCCACGGGCGCGCGCAAGAGCCTTCGTGACGGCCGGAACGGTCGGAAAGCCCATCCGAATCGAGCCCAACGCATCGTCCCCTTGACGATCGACAACTCACGTAACATATGAAGTGTCATGATACACGACGTCATCATCGTTGGAGGCAGCTACGCCGGCCTCTCGGCCGCTTTGCAATTGGGCCGCGCGCGCCGTCAGGTGCTCGTGGTCGATGCGGGGCAGCGGCGAAACCGCTTTGCATCGAGCGCGCATGGCTTTCTCGGACACGACGGCGCCTCGCCCGCAGCCATTGCGGCCAAGGCCCGGGCCGAGGTTCTCGCATACCCGACCGTCGCCTGGTACGAAGCCATGGTCACCGAAGCGCGCGCCACACCGGAGGGCTTCGCCGTGCAGGCCGGCGCCGACCTATTTCGAGGCAAGCGGATCATCTTGGCGACGGGCGTCGTCGACGAGCTCCCCAGCGTGCCCGGCCTGCGCGAGCGCTGGGGAAAAATGGTGTTTCACTGCCCGTATTGCCATGGCTACGAGCTCGAAAAGGGACGCCTCGGCGTGCTTGGAACGCACGAACTTTCCGCGCACTTCGCCACACTCGTTTCCGAATGGGCCGCGCCGGGCCAGATGACCCTCTTCGTGCTCGATGGCTTCGAACCCGACGCCGAGCAAGTCGCCCAGCTCGCCGCCCGCGGCATCCGCATCGAACGCGAGCCCGTCGTGGCTGCCTCCGGCGAAGCCCCGGCCTTGAACCTCCACCTCCGCGACGGGCGCGTCGTGCCGATCGACGGACTCTTTGTCCATCCGCACACGCACCAGGCCGGGCCATTCGCCGAGCAACTCGGGTGCGAGCTCGAGGCGGGGCCCCTCGGCTCGTTCTACAAGACGGACGCGACGAAGGAGACCACCGTGCCCGGCGTCTTCGCCTGCGGAGACAACTCCGTTGCGGCAGGCTCGGTCGCCATCGCCGTGGGCGATGGCGTGCGTGCAGGCACCGCCGCCCACCGGTCCCTCGTCTTCGCTCGCTGAACGAGACGTTTACGGCATGACCGACGCGCGCTGATCCGCGATGTAGGAAATGCGCTTCATCTCCGTGGCCGGATCCGCCGTGCGCTTCTCGAAGGCGCTCCCCTCGAATCGATCGTAGTTCACGCCCGCCGTCGAAAACGTCACGCGTTCGACGGATTGGACTCCGCCGGGGATGTACGCCCCGAACCAATGATCGTCCTCTTGGCTCTTCCAGGTCACGAACGAGAGGACGGCACCCGGAGGGTAGTGCGCATGCCCGGCGCGCCCGGCTTTCACCGCGGCATCATTGCCAAAGAGCATCGACATCGTATTCGGCGTTCGCTCGACGAAGGCGGCCATCACCTTCCAATCGCGTGAATCGAATTGCGTGCTCTCCGTCAACGACCCGAGCACGTTCCGCGTATCCGAGCGCGCCGGTTTGATGAAGGGCTGCGGCTTCGCCGAAAGGTCGATCGCGTTGGTGAACACGAAATCGTAGTCGTGCATGGGCGCGTGGCAATTCACGCACTCCATCGTAAACGACGGATCTTTGTCCCCCGGCTCCAACTGCAAGCCCTTCCAGCGGGCGTAGCCCCAACCCTGGGTCGATGCGTACTTCTTGCTGTCCTTGATCATGAAGGCGACTTGCTTGAACTCGCCCGTGCGCGTCGTGCCATGCGCATCCGTCAAGGCTTCGAACTGCATCTTGGCCAGAACCGCGCCGTCCGGCCAAGGGTTGGTCTGGCGATCGCGCACCGCCTTCACGGCCACATCGTTGCCCGTGATCACCTTCATGGCGCCCTGATCGGGGCGGTCCGTGATGCTGATCGGGGCCCAATCCTTGTATTCCGGCATGAACACGAGGTCGTTGGCCGAAGGCCGCACGTCCTTCGCGGAGCCGATGGCGTGCGTCCATGCCACGTATTGCACGTCCCCGGTCGCCGTCTTTTCGGCATTGGGCACGGGTTTGGGGATCAGCGTGGCCAGGTAATTCTTCAAGACCGCAATGTCATTGGCCGTCAGCTTCGCCGATGGATGCAGGGCCGTGTACTTCGCCGGAGGCATCGTCTCGAACGTAGCCTGGTTCAATCCTTCGAAGAGTTTCGCTTTTCTCTGATCCATCGAAAGTTGTTCCCAGTACGAAAAATTAAGAACCGAGCGTGCGCTTTTGACGTCGGCCGCGACCAGCCAGATGGCGGGCGAGATCTGGTCGAACCAGGTCAAACGCGTCTCGTTGGAGTGGCAATCGTAACAAGCGCGGCGCAAGATCTCTTCGACGTGATCCGGCGCCGTGAGATCCCCCGTCACGGGAGGGTTGTCCAATGCAGGCCGCACGAATTGCAATCCGACGGCAGCCAACGCGCCCACGGCGAGCGCGGCGTGCCACTTCTTGGTGATGAACGAGAGCATCAGTACCTATCGGCGTCGATCAAGGGCGATTCTTTCGGACATGTCTCTTGGCTCCTCCCACCGGCGGTCGGCGAAGCCTCGGCTTGCCCTCACTGCGAAAGTACACGACGGGTTCGTTGGAAATGGCCGGATGCGGATCGATGGCTTCCAGCTCGACGAGCCATCGGGGGCGCTCCGTCTCGTTCGAGACGTCGCTCATCCCTCGTGCACCGTTCCGAAAATAGATGATGGCTTCCCGAGATACGGGAGTACGAGCCTTCGACTGCATGTGTTCATCTCCTAGCGAGTGAAAGGTTCGGGAAAACGGAATTGAAGCCAATGGCGTCCGGCAAGCGGCTCTCGATGCACACGAGCGCACTCTCGAGCGTGTAGTCGCCGGATGAAAGAATCGCGTCGGGAAAGGCAGCGCGAAAGCGCCTGGCGGTATCCAAGTCGGGAATTGGTCGCACGATGTGCACGTAGGCGATCTCTTGATCGCTCAAGGCGCCGAGGACCGCGGTGAAGAGCTCCGAAGGATCGTCGCCGCACCTTCCGTAGGGCGACAATCGAACGCCGACGCGCGTGCTGCTCCACACTTCGGTCAAGGCCTCGATGACCTCGGAGAGGAAGTGAATGCGATTGTCGATGCTGCCCCCGTAACGGTCGGGGCGTTTGTTCCGACAGTCGCGCAGGAACTGGTCCGGCAAACTGCCGCTCGTGGCGTCGAGCTCGATACCGTCGAATCCGGCCAAGCGCGCCCTTTGGGCCGAGGCCGCGTATTCGGCAATGACGGCATCGATGCCGCGTGCGTCCACCGTCGTTGCAAACGAGGAATCCGCACCGGCCGGATGGGTGAGGTGGGATACGATGAGCCCGCCCTGTTCGTGCACATTGTCGGTGGTTTGTCGCCATGTTTCGATTGCTTCGCAGGTTGCGATGGGTTCACTGACGATGAGTCCGCCCAAGCTGCTGACAGCGGCGTAATCGCTCGGCGAAAGCACCACCACCCGATGTGCGAGGTGGAGGTCACCCATGTTCAAGCTCGAAAACAGCTTCGACATGTCCGGCAGAACCCCTCGACCAACATCATGGGATACCGGTTACCGTTCGCCCCGTTAATGCGCGTAAAATTAGCCCTTTACGCGGCGCGGTTTGCCCGACCAGTCACTTTGCTCCCGAGCCCGCCCGGAGGATTGCCGCAGCGCGTATCAAATCCTGCGTATCAAATCCCTCGGTAAATCGGCCGTATACGGCGGAGAGCTGGTCGAAGGCTTCGGTGTGTCGGTTTCGACGTTTCCAGAACTCCGCAAGTGTGGTTGCCGTTCGCAGCTCCCAGGCCAATGCGTGCTGGCGCCGTGCCACATCGAGCGACTGCAGGAGAAGGGCCTCGGCCCGCGCATCGGATTCGTGATCGCCCCGTGCGAGAAGCCGGATCGCGCGAATGCGCAGCAGCTCGGGCGTCGACCATCGTTCGTAATCGTGCTCACCGCGCGTAAGGGCAGCTTCCGTCGCGAACCGCGCATCGATCGTGGCGACCATCTCCGAGAGGAAGGCCCCCGCTTTCGGCTCGTGGTGTGTATCGAAGGTGCCGTCCAAGACGGTTTGGTAGGTTTCGCCAAAGAGGTACGACAAGACGAGGGAGTGCTCCAACGACGAGGTGAGAAGCGTCTCCATGAGCTCTTTCACCGCCGCAGTTTTTCCTGTCCAAAACGCAACGGGAAGCACGCCGACGGTGAGGATGTAACACAATGGAAGTGGCTGCCCGATGGTGCGCGCGAGCGCGAGGCCGTCGCGCGCGCACTCCCACGCCTGCGTCGGATAGCCTTGCAGCCAGAGAATTCGCGAAAGTGTCGGCCGAATGGCCACGCGGGAATCGAATTGGACGCCTCGCTGGCGCCCCCTGCGTGCGGGGCTCACCGCGTCGGCGAGCACGCGTTCCGCCGGAATTCGCGCAGCCGTCAGATTGCCCATCCCCTGGAGCGCGAGGCAGGCCATTCGCCGGGACGTGAGGGTGACCCCCGGAGAATCGACGGCTGCCGCCAAGGATTCGTATTCCTGCGCAACCGCCAAGGATTCCGAGTAGTCGCCATGGTGGCTGAACGCCAGATGCAGTCCCCAGAGCGCGCGGAGCTGCGCATCGACGAGGCCTGCGCGCCGAGCCACTTCGAGCGACGTTCGAAACGCGCCGACCACGGTGTCGATCGGCTCCGCGGTGTGCCACATCGCATGCCCGTGCACCTCCCAGAGACGGCTCGCCGTCGCCGGATCGGCAATGGGCGATTCGGGCAGTTGCGCGAAGATGGCTTTCAGGCGCTGCGCATATTCACCGAAAAGGGAAAAATTGTACCATTGCAACACGGAGTTGCCCATTAGCCGCAGGCCCAGCGTGCGATCGCCGGATTCGGAAAGGGCCCAATCGATGGCACTGCGAAGATCGTCAATCAGGTGGCGATGGCGCTCGGTCCACAATTGGCTATCCGTGGATTCGTAGTCGACCTCCGCCGCCCGCAGCGAAGCGAGGACATGGGTTGCATGACGGGACGAGATCTCGTCCCGTTCGCCACGGGCCAACTTGTCGGAGGCAAATGCCCGGGTGGTATCCAGCAACCGATATAGGGGCGTTTCGCCGCCGATATCGGCGGTAATCAGCGATTTGGCAAACAGGTTCGACAGGTAGGTCAACGCGGCCGAACGCGACCATTGGGAGCCCGCCACGGCGAGCGCGGCATCGGCGGTGAACGTGCCGCGGAAGATGGCGAGTTGCCGCAGCATCGACTGCTCCTGGGGCGGCAGCAGGTGGTAGCTCCAATCCAACGCGGCCACGAGCGTCTTGTGCCGCGGAAGTGCCGTTCGCCGGCCTTGCGTCAGCACACCGAAACGATCGTCGAGGCGCGCGGAAATCTCGCGCAGGCCAAGCTCGCCCACGCGCGCGGCCGCAAACTCGATGGCGAGGGGCATTCCATCGAGGCGATGGCAGATTGCTGCGACGGTGGCGGCATCGGCATCTTGCAACTCGAACCGATCGGAGGTGGCCTGCGCACGTTGAACGAAAAGGTCCACCGCGGGGTACGCGAGCGCGTCGGCGGCGCTCAATCCGTCGGTCACGGAAGGATGCGACAGGGAGGGGAGGCGGTGCGCCCATTCTCCAGTTGCACGCAGAACCTCGCGGCTGGTGGCGAGGATGCGAAGCTCGGGAAGCCGCGAAAGCAGCGATTCCACCAAGCTGGCCGCCGCGTCTACCACGTGCTCGCACGTATCGAGCAGAAGGAGCATCTGCTTTTTGCGCAAATGCGACAGAAGGCCCGCGAAAGGCTCGTTCGACAGCACGCCAATTCCGAGCGCCGAGGCCAGCGCACTCGTGACGAGGCATGGATCGGAAAGGGACGAGAAGTCGACGAAGCAAATCCCGTCTGAAAAGCGCCGGAGGCATCGTCGCGCGACCGCGATGGCCACGGTGGTCTTGCCGACGCCGCCAGGCCCCGCGATGGTGACGAGGCGCTGCTCGGCCAAGGACTCCGCGAGCAGCTCGATCGTTTCCGTGCGGCCCACCGTGGTGGCGAGCAACGCGGGCAGATTGTGCAGCATGTGCTCGTTCGACGGCAGCTCGACGGCCTCGTCCGCCCAGCGGATGACCGGCAGGGTGAAACGATAGCCCCGCGGCACCGTTTCGATGGCCCGCAAGCCGTGCTCCCCGCGGGAAAGCACTTTGCGAAGGGCGCCGATTTGAACGCGCAGGTTCGTTTCCTCGACGACGACGTCGGGCCAGACCAGCGTCAGCAGTTCGTCCGTCGTGACGACGGTGCCCGCGCGTTCGACCAAGATGCGCAGGATGTCGAAGCCCCGTGCCCCGAGCCGCAGAGGCTCGTCGCTCAAGAGCAAGCTGCGCGATTCCGGGGCAAACCGAAATTCGCCGAAGGCATAACCTACCGCGCTCACGTGCGTTGCTCCGGTTGATATTGAATCGTCACAATCCGACTCCACGCCCTCGTTCCGAGGATTCTACTGCCCCATCTGCATCGAGTCGATTGTTGCCGTGCGCTCGAAAGATCCATCCTGTACCGTTGGGGCCATGAATTTGCCGAGGACCATTTGTTTTGCCCTGCTTGCAACGTCTACGTTGGTCGCCATGGGTTGTTCCGCCGGATCGTCACAGCCCGAGCATTCTGGCGATGCTCCGCAAAAAGCCACGGGTGGTGAAGGTAACGCCCCCGCTCCGCGTGTCAAAATGACCGCCGAGGAATGCAACGCAAAAGGCACCGTCGTTGGCGACATTGGCGATGGAAAGACCCACGATCCCGCCTACCGTTGCGCCGATGGTCGGGCGCCCATTGGAAGCGTTCCTTCGGGCATCGAGGGCGCGGTCTGCTGTCCGAAATGAATGGCCACGGGGCACTCCGCTCGAGGCGGACGGGCATCCGCTAAAACGGATCCGCTGCCTCCATCGGAGCGCCCCACACGATCACGTCCCATGCCCCTTCACCGCGGAGCGTAGGGTACGCCCTCGCCGGAGACCACCCCCCGCGCGACGCGATTTCACCGGGAATACGGGGCCCGGGGAGAGGGTAGGCGGTGCAACGGAATCCTTGCAGCGGCGTCAGATTGCGGGGCGACGACGTAGGCCGCTCCCCGTCGGGACGCTGCTCCAGCGCATCATGGAATGTCCGCGGAGATCATCCTGGATCGGGCGTACCGGCGGCGCGCACGGCATGGTGCATTCGACGCTGCGGAATCTCGCCGGCGGCGGGGTGCGATCCCGGTGGCACGTCGGGTGCTGATGGGCTTCTCCACGACTCACAAGGAGAAGAATATGTCATTCAGGAGCCGTATCCTTAAAGCGTTATTTGGAGTTGCCATTGCCGTTTCCCTCGTACCGCCTGCCGCCGCCGCGGAGGACCCGACGGACGAGACGAACGAGGCGAGTGCCTCGTCCTCGGTCTCCGACGAAGCCGCAGCCGCGGCGGCCTATCCCGGCGGCCGCCGGGTCTACACCGTTTCCCTTGGCTCGATCCCCGCTCCGCAGAGCAGCGCCACGGACGCGTGGGTACGCCTGGCGACGTATTACTTTTCGACCGACGGCACCGTGAAAGAAGGATTCTTCTATTGGGATCGTGACACCACGGTGGGCGCCGCATCGACCGGCGTCACGTCTGCAGGGTGCGACAACTGCGCGGTCCGCACGGCGAAAGGATTCGAGCCGGGCAATGGCGGAAAGAGCCTATCGGGCACGTACACCACGACGGACAGCACGCTCACCATCACGTGGAGCGGTGGCGTACACGAGACCTGGAACATCAGCCACCCGGCAAACGATCTTGCGAAGATCGATCTCGCCGGCTCGAACTACGGAGCCAACGTTGGATATGGCTTCGGAAGCAACGCTTCGAGCGATGTCTTCGTTTCGGTGAATCAGATTCCGCGAAAGAAGTACTCCGGCCGGTATGCCGGTTACTCGGGAGGGGCCACCGGCGGCGCCGCCGGTCCCAGTTCCTTGGACCTGTCGCCGTTCACGACCTGCAATGGCAATTGTCTGAGCTACCTCAGTCCCCCCAGCACCGCGTGCTCGGCGTGCTCCAGCGGGGACTCGTCGCCGATTCGCTATTACATGGCCGGCGCCGGTCGCCGCAACTTCTACGAGCACTGGTGCCGCTGCCTCACGTCGGCGCAGTGCTATACGGGAGGCTCCCACCGCAAACCGCAACTCCAGGTCATTGGCGACGATGGCGCGTTCCACGGCTGGGTAGGCGTCGAAGCCTCCAATTCCGCCGCCGGAACCGGCTACTTCGCCGTTCACTACCACACCGATATTTGACGACCCGCACGGGGGGGAACTTCCAAATCGGACCGAGGGTGGGGAGGGTGATGGCGCGGGAGTCGGCATGTGGCGCATGAGGCCACTCGTATTTTGGCGCGCCTCACCCTGACTGCGGGCATGGCCCATGCGTAACGAGTGGCCATGCATAGGGTTATCTTGCTTGGCTTGCCATTGATGCTCTGGATCCACTGCGGCAAGGGAGACGACGGCGGAGGGGGCAGCAGCCCGGTCACGTGCACCGGGAAGACCTGCGCGTGCAATGGCGGGGAGACGTGCGATGTCACGGAGGTTTGCGGCGAGGCAAACGACTGTTCTCTGACGTGTTACGGAGAAAGCTCCTGCAGCGGTTCCTGCGGTCAGAGCTGCATCGTCGGTTGCGACACCGACGCCTCGTGCAGCGTCACGGTGGGGGCCGGCGGCACCGTGGGCTGCGATCCTGGATCAAATTGCCAGGTAACGTGCACGGGCTCGTGCACCTTGGATTGCGGCCGGGGCGCAGAGTGCAAGTTGAAGTGCGCGTCGGACGCCGCGCCGCGCAAAGTAACCCTCGCGACATCCTGTCCGTGAGGCGCCGTCGATACGGCTACTCGTTTTCGTCCCCGTCGCAGTCCCGAGCCCACCGCGGCACGGCGTAGTGGCCTTTCTGGGCCGCCGTGCGCGCACTTTGGACGAGAAAGTCTCGGTGAAGGCTCGTCCGGACCCCGATGGATCCATTGGGGTCACCATTCTCGCCGATGGGAATGAACGTGCCCACGGCCACGATTTTGGGCCTGCCGTGCTCGAAGCTCGATTGATCGATGAAGGAACCATCGCCCAGGGACAAGCCGGCCCCAATCAGCATGAGCGACTTCGGCATTTTGAAAAGGTCGTTCGGTAGATCCGACGTGATGTCCACAATCGAGCAAGCTTCATCGGTATTGGACGCGCACACGAAGGGAACATTCTTCAGAATGCGCCGCGTGAACCCTCCGGTATCCTCGGTAATGGCAAATGTAATGGGGTCGACATGCAGCGCAACGCTCCCTCGTCCAAGGAGCGCATAGGCCCGCGGTGGATGGACCGCGACATCGCGCCCTACATCGATATCGACCGGCCTCGCCGCTCGGGCGGGCACGTTGTCGTGCAAGACGAGAAGCGCAAGCCCATCGTCGCAAAAGCGATCCGTCGGTGGATAGATCACTTGATCGACATCGAGCCACACCGGGTTGCCCCGAATCGCCGAGTCGCTGAGCGTCACCTTCAGCACCGCAGGCGGCGTTCGCGTGAAGGTGCCATTGCAAAAGGGCTGTCCCGCGGGGAACGTCGCGCGGTCCACCGTCCCCCGCCCAAGCAACACGAGATTCGGCGCCACGAGCGTCCCCGTGGTGGGCCTCCGCCCCAGGCACGCGCCGATCTCGCCCAGCGCCGGATCCTGATTGGGCGCCTGCCGGCAAACGCCCACGTCGTACCGGTGCTCGTGATCCTCGGGCGCCCCGAGCAGCGGGGTCGCTTGCGATTCCGTGGCGGTGGTCTCGTCGAGCGACGATGCAGGCCCACAGGCAGCCGCGCAGAGGAGCCATGGGATGAGGGGGACGGGAAGGGGCAGGGGAAGCGTTCGGCGGGTGTGCATGACGTCCCCTACGCGAAGCCCATCGAAGCCGAATGGCCCGCCGCGCACTTTTGTCACCGGGCGCGCAGCCGCCCGCGGCGCGGAGGCCGAGACCGCTGCCGGCGGCAGGGCGTCCCGAATCGAGCCGAAAAATGCGGGTGGGAGGAGGGCGGCGGGCGGCACTCGCAGGAGAGCTTGTGCTCCGGCGGCCAGTAGGGTACACGGATGCCTCTCAGATCGGTACGCGCCCGTAGCTCAGTTGGATAGAGCGATGGCCTCCGGAGCCATAGGTCGCAGGTTCGAATCCTGCCGGGCGCGCGAAGTCATACCAAAGCGGGAAACGCGACCCGCAGGTCCGGAGAGCGCGTGGTGATGCGAAAGCCTGGAAAATAGGCTTTCGGCGCGATCGAGGCTCTCGATGGAGAGCTTGGGATTGTGTGCGTTGTGCACGTGATTGGGCGATTTGGGAAGCCTGACGGCTCTCCATGGCATGGAGACGGGTCAGAGAGCCTGACCTACGGCTCCGGAGATTTGACCCACAGGTCCGGAGCTCCCGACCCACGGCTCCGGAGGTTCCGGAGCGGTGGGGTTCCGCCGTGAATGCCGACGCACGCGGGCATCGTGTCGTCGATCCGGAGTCTCTTCGGCTTGAGGGCGCGGTTGTGGAATCGCACGCGTCGTTGTCGAACGGCCCGCCGCGCCTGCATCTGTTGTCGCTGGTGCGTCGTGGAATAGGTCGACGTGCCGAAGCGCGAGTGGCTCAACGACTGCTTACGCCATGTCCGGGGTGAGGTGCGAGATATCGTTCACGGAGGTCGCGATGTCGCTGAACGTCACGAACCCCGATTCATTCAGGAGTCCATGGACGCACTCCGTTCACCGGTTACCTTGCTGACGCGGGGCGAGCAGGCGGCGCACCTGTTCACGGTGACGGGCGATTCTCACGTCGCCGCGGGCTCCAAGGCTATTGAGGTGAGCACGCTTGACACTTCCTATCCTTCAGCACGGCCAGGTGGCAATCAGTTTCTCCACGAACATTTCAGCGCCATCGAGCAGAGAAATTGGTGCCGGCCATCCGAGGCCAACACGCGCATCTCCAAGGAGCTTGACAGTCGGAACGTCACACGTAAACACATTACAATAGGCGGCGCCGATGCACAGATGATAGTAGTCGCCGAATCCGGAGGCATTTGCGAGGTCTCTCCTACTGCCAGGTACCCGTTTGGCTGCCGCATTGAAGAACGCCGGTGTAAATGTCATTGCGAGGCGTGTGGCAGGGAGCGCCCTTGGATCTGAGTCAAACAGAGCAACGAATGCGTCCTGCTCCTCTCCATTCCGAATCGTCCGGGCGGCATACTGAGGATCACCGCGCTGGTCGAGGCGTTGCCCGGCCTCCCTTGCGATCCGCCGGAGGTGATTTATGTCGTGGGATTTCTGTTGGTCCCCGTTGCGGCCCCCGGTCAAGGTCTGGACGTCGCGCCAACGCTGCACGTTCTGCAATGTGGCGAGTTTTTCATCAAACAGCTGTCCCCTCATGCGGACTTCTTCGCCCAAGTCCTGAACGCCAATGGCCCGACGCGAAGAACCTCCGAATATGTCAGTCTGCTGAACATTCCAGCGCGTGAAACAGCATAAGGTGCCACCGGAGTTGGGTTCGTTACGCCACATGCGACCTTCAGCCAGTAGTCCTCCTCATAGGTACGAATGCGGACGGTCGAGCGAACACACACGTATGGCATCCGATCCAGCCAGGACATAATTGCATTTCTCGACGTGTCGTCTGGCCAATCGGATAGCTCCGCGACGTGCATAAACGAGATACAAAGGTTTGCCTCGTTCGCAACGCGATGTACCCATTCTTTTAATGGTTTATAGACCGTCTTCGGCGGCTGGAATGCATACGATAGTGTGCTGGTATCGAGATAGAATGTGGGCTTATTCTCATTCACACGCTTGCAGGGCACCCAGAATTGTTAAGTTCGCGGGTCGTCCGTTGCAAGCTCTGTGGTGTCGCCCCCCCGTTTAAGGTGAATCTGATCCGTCGACGAATGCACAAGACTCCTTCGTTTGGCTGTTTCGAGTGCACCGGCAGGAGTCGGATGGCCAGAGGTCAACCATTTCGCGTAGCATTGACTACTTCGAAGGTCGGCAACCGGGCGAAGCATCGGTATAGTGGCAAGCGTATGACGCCTCCCCTTTGAGCGTCGACGCACGAATCGCTTGGGGTGAGCAGGCACTTATGACGGTTCGGCTTCGCCTCAGCAGCATGTTCTGCCGACAAAACAAAAAAAGGCCCGCCCGTTCCCCACTGGGAACGGGCGGGCCAAAGAGAATGAGGAGGTCCTGGGAGCAGCCTACAGCGGAACCCGCGACACGAAGAGGAGCCGTGTGGCGAGGTCCATGCGTGCGCGAGATATCCCGCGCCCCTTCGCGCAGGAGCCCGACGCGTACGCCGCAAGACGTTCGGAAGGCGGAAGACGCTCGCATGCTTCCATCGACGTTCGCATGTTGCTCATCGCGAGGCGCGTTTCAATGACCGGATCCAACACCTTCGCGCGTGCGCCCCAGCGGCCGTAGAGCCCCCGCGATTGGCCATGGTCCCCAACGGCATCGGGGCGGAAGCGGCTTTCTCCATAAGCCGTCGCGACGAGCAACGTCGTCGTCCGCGTGTTTGCGTCTTCACCGTCAAAGAGCGCGGGCTCCTCGTCGACCACGTCGGCGATCGCGCGTGCGGTGTCCTTGTAGGTGTCGCGCCACGGCGCCTCGGGTTGCAGAAACAGCATCAAAGCAAGTACCCAGTCCATCAACGGAAATACTCCAGCCAGAGTTGAACGGTCCTTTCGCCGAAGGTCTCGAGCGCGCGGAACTGCTCGCCCGCAGCATCGTTGCTGGCGAGCGCCGCCCCGCCGACGCGCGCCATGTCCTCGATGCGGTCAGCTTCAACCTGCCAGTGCGCGGGAAGCCATTCGATGGCCGGGCTTCCGACGACCTTCACGCCGGCGGAGACCGCGTCGGCCATGGTCAGGTTGAAGGTCTCGGTGCCCGAGGCTTGGACGTGCAAATCCAAGTGCTCGACTGTCCGGCGAAAGTGCCCCCAATCCTGCCACGGCGACTCGATGAGGCGTGCCCAGGGCAAGTTCGCGAACATGGCCCGGAGGGCATCGATAACGCCGCCGCCGTGCTCCTCGCGATCCACCGAAATGTAGAACTCGAGGTCGCAACCACGATCGCGGGCCAGGAGCATTGCGGCGGATGCCGCCGCCGTGTGCATCTTCAGAAGGCGCAACGCTCCGAAGCGGCCGACTCGGACGAGCCGATGATCGTGTTGCACGTCGCGCTTCCGACGCGGGCGCTCCAAATCGTAGAGGTTGGGCAGGTAGACGCACCGTCCGCTGTATGTTCGCTCGAAGAAGTGCGCGAGATGCGCGCTGTTGGCCGCGACATCGAGGTTCAGGACGTTGTCCTCGAGCACCATCAGGTCGCGAAGCAGCACGATCGCCCCCGCCTCGACCTGCAAGAAGGCCATATTGCTATGGCTTCGAACGGCAAAGCGGACGTACGGATGATCGGCGAGCAATTGCTGCGTGTCGCCAAGTGGCACCCACGGCGCCTCGATGATGCAGTGCGTGGTGTCCGGATGCTTCGAGAGCAGCGGCCGAATCTGATCGGGCGTCCAGATGCCGTAAGCGTGGGCCTTGATGCCGTGTCGCTGCAAGACGCGCGCGGTGTGCATGGCGCCGACGCCCAGACCGATATGGCATTGCATACCGGATTCTCTTTCGCCGCAAAATTACGATAGATGATCAGAACGGACTTAGCCACGATCTACCCCTGTCCGGATCGGAATCACGTTGGCAGCGGCCTTCGGCTCGGGAGGCGGTGCTGTGCGATTGCGTCCGCGTCCGTGATCTTCGATGGCGATGGCCAGGATCAAGACGGCCCCGACGCCGGCCGCAGCCGCACCGAAATCGATGAGCGGAAGAGTGAAGAAAGAAACAAGGAGCGCCGCCACCGCCACGACAAACTTGCGCGACGAGAGCAGCGCGAGGATGGCGCTCCACATATTTGAATTTCTCCTTGATTGTCGGCTACGCGTATTCGGCGTTCAGCCAAATACATGCACCCGGGTCGATGGTAAGGGTGCCGGGCGTGGAGCTCGCGGCCCAAGCGAGGCCAGAAGCGAACGGGCGGGTACGTTGTAGATCGATCGCGAAAGAGCCACCTTCCACGACGGGAATGGCGAACGATGGGAGCGCACCATCCGCGGGGAGCGAGGTCGCATCGAACAGCATGATCCAACGCTTTGCTGGCCCTTCGTTGCTGCCGAAAACGCGATAAAGAAGACAGGGCGCCTCTCGAATGGTTCCGTGGGCGGCGAGTCCGGACGGCGCACTCCATGACGTCGCCGGCGAGTCGGCACGTAGTCCCATTGGCGGCCCTACGCCGGCGGCGACGACCGTGACCTTCAGATTCCCGTGCGGATCGAGCTGGAGCTCCCCCACTTCGCCGGGAACTAGCGAGGGCGGCGTCGTGTTGTGGCGGCCGAAGCCTAACCAACGAAAGATCGAGGTCTCCCAGCCCATTACGGACGCTCCTGCCGCACGCGCAGTATGAAGGGACGCATCACGTACAGCGCGCCCTTGCTCCCCGCTGGTCCACTTGGGTCACGGCATTCTGCCTCGAGGTCGACAGAACACGGCACATTTGAACTCCTCAGTACGTAACGATACGACATGAACAGGCGCTGCCAGGAAAGGAATAAGAAATCCAAACTTGCAGTTGTGCTCGCGCTTCCGGCAGCGTGCAATTCGTCGGGGCGATCGACTGCGTTGCCCTCGTGAATAGCGACCCGCACTGCGCCCACGCCACGATGAAGATACAGATTGAAGCCCAGTTCGATGGTGAGAAGATCACCCTGTTTTGGCTCCGGAATCGAGACGCCGCTCAGCAGGGGGCTCCAGTTCTCCGCATCGATAAATGCGACGTAAGTACCCTCCTGCGGGGGCACTCCACCGGGTTGCTCGGGGTAAGCATTGGCATTGTTGCCCCGTGCCTCGCGTTGGTGAATACCTACAAGCCAGGTCGGCCGCTGCGACGGATGCAGCCGCCCGCCGGCATCGAGCGTCGCAAGTCCATCCGCAGCGGCGGGTCGTGCGGAGAAGTCGACCTGCCATCGGCCGGGACCCGAGGCGGGGATGTCCGCGGGGCGAATGCTCCACGGCGTATCGTCGCCGATGGCGGCAGGTTGCCACGTGAAGAGGCCGTAGCCGGGAACGAGGACGACTTGGTTATCAGTGCGATGCGACGCCGGGACCGCATGGAGCTCCTTGAGGGAGCGCAGCGTGCGCAGTTGTCGAACGCCTTGGTGTGCCGGCGCGACGTAATCGAGCTCGTTCCGGAGATACCGAGAGTGATTCGCGAGTTGCTGAAACGGCACCTCGACGGATAGCGCATTGCCTGGATCTGCATCGATTGGAACAGACACCGCGGGCTCGAAGCTCGGCGTCTCCGACAGAATCTTGGGCATTCAGCACGTCCACGACACGTTCAACACGTCCAATAAATCGCTTTCGTCCCTCCCCCAAGGCGGGCATCGACCCCAAGCCGGCCGATCACCCCAGAGAAGGCCCGACTGAAGCACAATCGTTTGCACGTGGTAGGCGTGTGCGGGCTTCCACTTCTTGACGAGCGCGCAGACGGTCTCCTGGTCGTCTCTTGTCGGTTGGCCAGCTCCCCATGGAAACGGCGGCTTCAAGACAACGTAGAACCACCACCAGTGAGGCATGTCCCAGTGGATGCCCTCGCGCAGCTCCGCGCCGCCATATCCGACGTCTTTCAGGGCTTGCAGGATGGCCGCGCCGGTTCCCGCGGCCTCCCAGGGGTTCAGCTCGAACGTTCGTTGGCGCCCTTGAATGCGGCGTGCCGTGGACGCCAGGACGGGCACGATGGCAATGCGGCGCAGCGCCCGTACGGTTGCCCGGTCGTATCGAAGACGCATTCCTTGACTCGACTCCCGTGCGATGATCAAACATGCAGAGTAGCGATGCCTCGCTCGATCAAGCGACAGACCCTGCCCGAATACGACGTTCTCCTAGCCGACGTCGCCCGCGTGATCGAGGATGCGCGGCGTGCCGCTGCTCGGTCGGTGAACGCGGTCATGACTGCGACCTACTGGCTCGTGGGCCGGCGCGTCGTCGAGCACGAGCAGGGAGGGAGGGCGCGAGCTGATTACGGGGAAGCGCTGCTCGAGCGGCTATCGGCGGACCTGACGCGGCGCTTCGGGCGTGGCTTCTCCGTCGACAACCTGGAGAGCATGCGGCTTGTCTTCTTGGCCTACCCACCGAGCGGAATTTCCGAGACGTCGTCTCGGAAATCGAGGACGAAGAAATCCGAGACGTTGTCTCGGGAATCCGACCTCGCCTCACTGACCAGCCGCTTCGGGGTTTCCTGGTCCCACTACGCCCTGCTGGTTCGTACGCGCTCGGACTATGCCCGCAACTTCTACGAGCAAGAGGCATTGCGAGGCGGATGGACGGTGCGTCAGCTTCGCCGGCAGATCGACAGCCAGTTCTACGAGCGGACCGCGCTGTCGCAGAACAAGGACGCGATGATGCGCAAAGGGCAGATAGCCAAACCCGAGGACGCGGTTTCGCCAGAGGACGAGATCAAGGACCCGTACGTACTCGAGTTCCTCGCGCTCAAGGACGAGTACGCGGAGACTGAGGTCGAGGAGGCGCTGATCCGGCACCTCGAAACGTTCCTCCTGGAACTCGGCAGCGACTTCACGTTCGTAGGACGTCAGCGTCGGCTCCGCGTTGGTGCGGCCTGGTACCGCGTCGACCTGCTGTTCTTTCACCGGCGGCTGCGGTGCCTGGTGGTGATCGATCTCAAACTCGGGGAGTTCACGCACGCCGATGCGGGCCAGATGCACCTTTACCTGAACTACGCCCGCGAGCATTGGACTCTGCCCAGCGAGAACCCACCGGTGGGGCTCATCCTGTGCGCGAAGAAGGACCACGCCGTCGCCAAGTACGCCCTCGAGGGGTTGCCGAACAAGGTGCTCGCCGCCGAATACCGGACCGCACTGCCCAAAGAGCGGCTGCTGGTGGAGGAAATGGAGAAGACCCGCCGGCAGCTTCTGCGACGGCCCCCTCGCGCACACTGATGGATCATGGGGACAAAGCACGTGATGGAGCACCGGACAAAGCATGCCCACGTCAAAAGTTTCCGCGAGCGCGCCTTCGGCGCCACTGCAACGGAGGCACGCTTTGAGCCATCACCGACCCGCGCAGGCCCGACGTCGCGTCGGAGCCAATTGGTCCACTATGCTTTCGAACCCTAAACCACACTGGCTTTCCGGATGAACCGATAAGCTCGCATGCGTAACTCTCAATACTGCTCTTTTTTCTCTCTGTCGGGTCTTAAGAATCGCGCGTTGAATCTCACAGAGAACCGGGCGGAGAAATCGGCCGAAAGTTACTATGATTTCGGGCGCCAAGCGATAGTGAGCCCCGGGGTTCGTGCACAACAGCTTCGCAGGGCTGCTTGAGCGGGGCGCGGGCGCGTGAGTAGCTGAAAATTGCTACGATTCATGATGCGCTGCGGGTGCCGGTCCTCTTCGGGATGGAGAGTGGTGGCCACTGCGGCCGGTGAGCGACGCGCAGGTGAGGAAACTGATGGAGGAGATGAGCAAACATGGGCAGATCGGCCGTGCCGCCATGAAAGCGGTCATGGACCGAAAGACGGCCCGCAGATACGTGGCAGCAGGAAAATTACCGTCCGAAATGACGATTCCGCGGACCTGGCGGCACGCGGGGAAATCCGTTCGAGAAGCACTGGTCCGAGCTTGAGAGGCGCCTCCGCGAAGCCCCGGAGCTGTAATCGTTGGCTCCGAGCTTCGTGAGTTGCGCGAGGCCATCGACGCGCAAAAGTGAGGGGTTCGCCGAGATGAGAAGCGGTCCGCGAATGCTCTGGAGCGTTTCCAACCCCAAAAGCCCCGTGAGCGATCGATGGCGAAGCCATCGTCCACGCTGGTCAGCGCGTAGAGCTCGTCGAAGGCGTTGAGGCTAAAATAGAGCTCCCGGGTGGTGTCGCTGAGGAGCTCGAGTCCATCGAGCTTGGTCAGTTTCGCCGCCCAGCTCCGCTATGACCTGCGCCAGCGCGCTGGCAAATCCGACAGTCGGGCGGCGCTCGGGAAAGTAGAGGCAGAAGCCGGGACTGGGCGGCATCCAATCGCTTAGAACCGGCACAAGCCGCCCGGAGGCCACATAGTCGGCAATTTCGGCTTCAGCGACATAGGCAAGGCCCACGCCCGCCAGGGCCGCTCGGGCAATCAAGCCATGATTGTCGAGACTGAGCGACCAGGGCGCATCGACCTGCATGGCCTCCCCATCCTTCTCGAACTCCCATTCATAAGGTGCCCCGCTCGGCCAGCGGATGCGGATGCAATGATGCCCCGCTAGCTCATTGGGATGACCCGGGCGCGGATGGTCTTTGAAATAGTCCGGCGATCCAACCACGCGGTGACGCAGCCTCTGGCCTAGAGGAACGATGGTCATGTTGGGCGGAACAGCGCTCGCTATGCGCACGCCCGCATCGAAGCCCGTCTGCACGATATCCACCAAGCGCCCCTCGGTCACGATATCGACCTTCACGTCGGGATAGCGGCGGATGAATTCGATGATGAAGGGAACGAGAATCTGATGCCCGCCGGCGATCGAGCAGTTGATCCGCAATGTGCCTTTCGGGCTGCCGCGCGGATTGCGAGCCGCCTCGGTGGCGGCGTGGATATCGGCTAAGGCCGGAGCGATGGCGCGCACGAGGTCGTGACCCGCCGCCGTCAGGTCTACCCGCCGGGTGGTCCTGTCGAAAAGCTTGACCCCCAGTTCATCCTCGAGCCCGGCCACCGCATTGCCGACAGCGGTGGGAGAAATGCCCAGATCCCGAGCCGCGGCGCGAAAACTGCCGCGACGGGAGATCGCCAGTATGGCCTCGAGTTCGAGGAGCTTGGCTGCTCGCATTATCTCATTTTCCGTTACTCTGAGACCCGCTTTATCGCAATTGTTATGACGATCCATTCCTCCTAGATGAGACGGCAAGAAACCAACGGCCTGGTTTACCCGGGCTATTTGCCACACCTACGAGGAAGCAACCGAAATGACCCTCACTTCCGCCGATATTGTCGGCTCGGCCCGCGTCCTGCTGGGCCATTCCGATCTGATCGTCCGTCCGATCGGGCTTGGCTGCATGGGCATGTCGCAATTTTATGGTGAGGCCGATGACGCGCAGTCGGTCCGAACCATCCGCGAGGCCCTAGATTTGGGCGTCGACTTCATCGACACCTCCGATATCTATGGCGCCGCCAACATGCTGGTGGGCGCCGAGAACCGCGGCTTCGGACACAACGAGCAATTGATTGGCGGAGCCATCGCCGGGCGCCGCGAGAAGGTGGTGCTGGCCACCAAGTTCGCCGTCAGGCTCACCGATGACGGCAAGAGCGTGCGCATCGACGGACACCCCGATTATGTCGTCTCCGCCTGCGAGGCGAGCCTGCGCCGTCTCGGCGTCGAAGTTATCGACCTCTATTATGCCCATCGCCTCGATCCGAATGTGCCGATCGAGGATACGGTCGGGGCCATGGCCCGGCTTGTCGATCAGGGCAAAGCGCGCTTCATCGGTCTCAGCGAAGTAACCGCGGCCCAGCTACGCCAGGCCCATCGGGTTCACCCCATCACGGCGCTACAATCCGAATACTCGTTGTGGGAGCGTAGCGTCGAGGCGGAAATCCTGCCCACTTGTCGTGAGCTGGGCATCAGTTTCGTGCCATTCAGCCCGCTCGGGCGATCCATGTTGACCGGCGCGGTCGGTGCTGAGACGCGCTTCGCCACGGGAGATTTCCGGATCACCGATCCGCGCTTTTCGGCCGAAAACCTCGCCACCAACCTTGCCCCCGTCGAGGCGCTTACGGCACTGGCCGAGAGCAAGCACTGCCGTCCTGGCCAGCTCGCGCTCGCCTGGCTCCTGGCCCAGCCCTTCGACATCGTGCCCATCCCCGGCACCAAGCGTGTCGAATATGTGCGCGAGAACCTTGCCGCGACCAACGTCGCCGTGAGTCGCGACGAGATTGTCTATCTCAGTGCCGTTTTCGCGCCGGATCGGATCGCGGGAAAACGCTACGCCCCCAACGATCCCGGTCGCCGCAGAGATTAAGGCTGAAGCTACCGGCAGATCGAGGTCAATGCTCGAAGGTCACGCCTTCGTAGCCGCCGGTCGGAGAGCCTCCGTAGCCGTGGTCGCGAAGAGACGAGAAACGAGAGGCAATTCGATTCGACTACCGAGAGGGGCGCCAGTAGGGAGCTTATTCGGAAAGAGTGACTCGCGCTCCGGACGACGCGAGAGCAGAGGTGGTCTATCGCCTCAGCCGTGGCATTGGTTCCGAATACACCGCGTCAGCGATGGAGCGGCAGTCAGGCATGGCCTTCTTGTCGGAATGTCACACAATCCGAAAACGGAAAATCGATAACGCGCGCGATGACTTCGAAATCGCAGCATTGGCCGTGAGCAGTTGCGCACCCGTATGCCGGCAGGAAAGTGCGATGAGACGCGGTGCCTTGGCGAGAGTGGCGATCGTTCGGCGATCCTCCCTGGAGCGAGCGCCGGCGCGCAACTCCATGAGGACCACCGATGAGACCTTCCGAATGAATCCAGGGTCGGTCAGCAGCTCACTTCTTGCGCTACGGCTCGAACGCCGGACTTTCTCTCTCCGCGGGACCTCACTATGGCGCGATACGCGTTCTAGCGCGATCCCAACAGAGCGAGAGCTTCGGCGCTCGAGACCGGCGCGTGCCACGTCCGACGGCACTGCAATGAGCGGGCAATGATGGTCGAGGTCCCCCAGCGCTTCGTCCGAGAGGTACAGATCGACGAGTGCACGTGCATGTTGCTCGGGTGATGGCAGGCGAGCTTCGGAGCCGGCATATCGCTGCGCGAAGGGGTTGCAGGTGGTGAAGCTTCGCACGGCCTCGGCGTAGAGCTCGTCCTTGCTCGTGAAATGGTTGTAGAAGCCGCCGCGGGTCAGTCCGGCGTGCTTCATGACATCGTCGATCGAGACCTGCTCGAAGCCGTGGCGGTTGAACATGATGCGCGCGCTTTCTACGATTCTCGCGCGTGTGCGTGCCTTGTGCTCTGCGGTGTACGGCATGCTCTCAAAATATGATCTTGGGCATATTCTGCAACGAGGCAGAGTCCTGCCATGAGCCAGATTACATCGAAAGATGGCACACCGATCGCGTACGAATGCTTGGGACGAGGTTCCGCTGTCGTCTTGGTCGGAGGCGGTGCAACGGACCGCACGGAAAACGAGCCACTCGCGACGGAGCTCGCGAAGTACTTTCGTGTATACAACTACGACCGTCGCGGCCGAGGTAAGAGCGGGGATACGTTGCCGTATGCTTTGGAGCGCGAGGTCGAGGACATCGAAGCCTTGATTGCCTTGGCCGGTGGGCCGGTGCATCTCTTCGGCGCGTCGTCGGGGGGCGCTCTCGTGCTGGAAGCCGCAGCCCACGGGATCGCCGTCGACAAGCTTGCCGTCTACGAAGTTCCGTACGACACGAGCCATGATGCGCCACGACGCTTCGCGGAATATGAGGCGAAGCTTCAGGTGCTGCTGGCGGAGGGACGCCGGGGTGACGCATTTGCCGAATTCATGCGCCTGGCTGGCTCCTCCGAGGCGGAGATTAGCTCGGCAAGGACCTTGCCGGTATGGCCTAGCTTGGAGGCACTCGCACATACGCTTCTCTACGATGCGGCCTGTTATCGCAATCCGCCCGGCGCTCGTTTTGCGGCAATCCTCCGGCCGACCCTCGTTCTCACGGGCGCGGCGGAACCGAGTTCCCACGACGGCAATTTCTTCGGTCGCGCGGCCACGGCCATCGTGGCGAGCATTCCGCATGCAAAGCGGCAGGTCCTCAAAGGGCAGACGCACGTGGCCGATCCCAAGGTGCTCGCCTCGGTACTCCGGCGCTTCTTCGATGAGTCCACTCCGTGAGCCCACCGTCCTTGGTGCCATTCGCGACACGGACCCTTTACCGAGGACGAGGTCGAGTTTTAATGCGTTGTTCCGAGAAAACTTGGACACCAAACCAACCGGCGGAAGTCGGCCGAATCGAACGGCATACCCCAACGAGAGTACGCACCGGGTAGCAACCGGGCTCGCGACCATTCGCGATTCAACTTCCGTGAAGCGGAAAGCAGAGGACTCGCACCCCACGCCGCAGCTGCAGCGCGCACCGTTTTCGAAACGGGCTCGATCCTCGATCGATTTGCCTTCCATGGCGGAGAGACGTGGAGTCGAACCACGCACGCCGGAGCGCGCCATCGGTTTTCAAGACCGCGTCGAGCGCCGGCTCGACGGACTCTCCGTTGCGGAAGAGGGAGGACTCGAGCCGAAGGCCCACGGAGGCCGAATGCCGGAGTGCACCTGCACTGACCTGGATTTGAAGCAGGTGCCTCCTGCCAATTGGGCTACGTTCGCGTGGTGCGGGGCGAGGGAATCGAACCCCCCTGGATCTGCTTGTAAGGCAGGTGCTCTCCCAGAGAGCGAGCCCCGCAAGATGGTCAGCGCGGCAGGATTCGAACCTGCGCTCTTCGGCTCCCCGAGCCGCCGTTTTCGCCTGGCTAAACTACGCGCTGAGATGGCCCTGTTTTACGTCTGGGCCGGGAGCCGCGCAGGGCGCGCGTGAAGCCCGCCGAGGGAACTCCAAGACGTTGAGTGCCGCCGTGCGGGCCGGAACTCCCGGATAGACAGTGCGTCGTCACGTCACGCTACGTCCGCGTGGTGCTCGCTGCCGGCGAAGGAGCAGTAGTTCCTCCACATCGAAGGAACGTCCTTCTCCGAGGCGAGTACGGGGGCGAATGGCAAGGAGGCGGGCTTGAACGGCTTGCGGAGAAGCGTCATGCCTGCCTCCTCGGGCAAGCGGCCACCTTTTCGATCGTTGCACGCGTAGCACGAGGTCACGATGTTCTCCCACACGGTCTTGCCGCCGCGGACGCGGGGCACGACGTGGTCGTAGTTGAGAGCGTTCATCGCCTTGCGCGTGCCGCAGTATTGGCAGCGAAAGCCGTCGCGGGTGAAGACGTTCACGCGGGAGAAGCGGACCTTGTGCTTCTTCGACACGCTCCCCTTGGTGAGACGGACGACGGCAGGCGTGCGGATGGTGATCGAGGGAGCGGCAATCGGGTCGTCGTATTCCTCGAGGACCTCGACCTTGCCGAGGTAGAAGAGGACGACGGCGCGCTGCCAGGAAATCACACGGTGCGGGGCCATCCAGGGAGTCAGCATCAGGGTTCGTGTCGACATGGGCTTTACCTCTTTCGTCTCTTGCGTGTTCGCATGGCTACTTCTCCTTCGTGCGCTCGAGCGAGCGCGGACTGAACAACGGTGTCACCGGGGGGACTCGAACCCCCATACGCCGTGGGCGCGCAGATTCTCAGCCTGCTGTGTATACCAATTCCACCACGGTGACATGGTCGTCGCTGCGGACGGAATCGAACCGTCTTGGCCGAGCTTATGAAGCTCGCCTTCCTCCAAGGATCGCAGCGGTTGCGGAGGCGTGACTCGCACACGCGACCTCTTGCTTATGAGGCAAGTGAGCTGCTTCTGCTCTACTCCGCAAAAAAAAAAAAGGCCGGCAAAAGATGAGAGGACGTTGGCTTACCGAAAAAGGTGTAGTCCTCTCGGGCATCCGGCCCGGAGCCGCCCGCGGGAGTTGCACCCGCCGAGGCCTCTTTACAAGAGAGGTGCCCGACTACCGGGCGGAGACGGCGAAAACAGCGACAAGAAGTATCGAGATATTTGCTCTACCACTGAGCTACGGGCCCCCAGAGTGGACCCGGTGGGGTTCGAACCCACGGCCTTATCGTTAATAGCGATGTAATCTCGAAAGCATTCGCTGCAGAGCGGCGACCGGGAATCGCACCCGGATCTCGAGGCTGGCGACCTCGCGTTCTTCTGTTGAACCATCACCGCAAATCGAAGGAGCCGTCGGCGGGAATTGCACCCTCCATCTCCTCATTACCAATGAGATGCCCCGCTATCTGGGCCTCGACGGCAAGTGCGGCGACAAGGGGCGTGGCGACATTTTTCCGATGTCCTACTGCTGGACGACGCCAAAGGCGGCGGGAATTGCACCCGAGTTCTCGGAGTACCATGTAGTCGCCACGGCATCCGCCGCGGTGGGTAGCTTCGGAATCGAACCGAGCGGGCCAAAAGACGCGTGGGTTACAACCACGCCCGCCTCCATAACGGTCTAGTTATCCGAAAGAAGAAAGTGCGCCGGAGCGCGGGCTGCCACGAGATCGACTCGGTGCGGCACGCGCCCCTGGCTGGTTTAGCCGAGCGAGATGCTCTTGATCGCCCCGACCCAATGCTCGGCCGCGAGCTCGCCCTTTGCGAAGGTCGAGATCACGTCGAAGACGGAGTCGGAGAATCCCCCGACGTTGAGCACGTCGTCGCGATCGTGCATCTGCGTCGAGGCGTACGGCTGAATGTCGATGAGGACGAGCCGCGCCTTCGGGTTGCGACGGCGAAACGCATCCCACTCCTCGGCCATGACCGTGGCCCGGCCGCTCACGCGCGACAAGAAGCCGAGGTGGCCGCTCGGACGCTGCGAGAAGTCGGCCCAGGACATGTTGTCCGAGATGTAGATGACGAGATCTCCCGCCACGCGCCGCTCGTTCAAGTGGTGGAGCGGTGCGCTGCATGCCGTACCGCCGCTCGGGAGGTTCGCGAGGAAGTCCGCGTTCGTCATCACGGAGTCCAGCGGGTTGAGACGCCGCGGCATCGGCACGACGTCATCCGAGAACGGGATGATCTCCGCCGAGGTGTTCTTCCGAAGGAATGCCGCCGAGACGAGCGCCGCGATGTCGATGCATCGAACCGCGGACGTCGCGCCCTTGCGGAAGCCGGTGGCAGCGCTCTGCATCGAGCCCGAGACGTCGGGGCAGAGGAAGATCTTCCCCGGCACCGTCGGCACGTTCTCGATGGCGATCTCCATGGCCTCTTGCAAAGCCATGACGATCGCCGACGGCATCTCCGAGCTCGCGGCCTTGAAGGCGGCGAGCAGCTGGAACGGGAACACCCGTGCACGCCGCACGAGCTCCGGATCGCGGAGCTTGGCGGCGACGAACGAGACCATGGTCTGGTCGCGGAAGACCCCGTGGCGAAGCAGTGTGTTCAGGTTCATCCGAAGCTGCGTCCACGACATGCGCCGAGCGATGGCTGTCCAGCGCTCCGTGTCCAGATCGAGCGCGGTGAGCATCTCGAACGGGACGTCGGGGATCTCTCCACCGTTCTTCTTGAACGACTCGAACGCTTGCACGGAAGCCGGGAGCTTCTCGTGGGCAACGTCCTTTCCGATCAAGTAGCCGTAGAAGGCCTCGCGTGCGACGTCGGCGTGACCCTCGGCGTTCTTCGGCGACGGTCGGACCATCTTGATGACGTCGGCCATGGAGGGCGCCGAGCCGAGCGACTGCCGGAAGATGGCCTCCGGCGTGCGGTTCGAGAACCACGCGCGAGCGAGGCGCTTCGGTGCCGAACCGAAGGATTTACGACCGACGGTGCCGGAGCGCACGATCTGGACGAAGTTGCGGAGCATCTTGCCGCTGTCGATGACGCGCGGAAAGACGGAGGCGAGCAAGCGCACGTCCTTGGCCGCGAGGTAGGCGGTCAAGAACGCGGGCATGTCCTTCATGAGCCCCTTCTCGCGGGTGTAGATCGCGAGCTGGGCGACGAAGCGGGGGTCGACCTGGGCCACGAGCTCGAGCACCTTCGCGAGCTGCTCGTCGGCCTGCGCGTAGAACGTGTGGTTGAACGTGCCCGTCGCCGCGTACTGCGCGAGCGCGTGTTCGGCAGAGAACGCGTACGCTCGGCCGCCTGCCTCGTTGGTCGTGTTGGCCGGCTTCGACGTCGATGCCGGTGCGAAAAGTGCTTTGTGTGCCATAGCTGCGTTTCTCCTCTCCGAGCTCGTGAACGTGAAATGCGCCGTCGGTGGCTCGCAGCCGTCGGTGCGTTGGTGATCGTGATGAGCCGCGTCCCCGCGCGGAGTCGGACCGCGCCATCGAGCCTCGGAGGCTCGAGTCGGCATCCGGCCGAACGAGGACGAAGGGCCTCCCCGCCATCCACCGAGACGAGGAGATGATGCGTTGGTGTTCCCAGCGGGAATCGAACCCGCGTTGCCGGATTGAGAGCCTGGCGTCCTTGCCGCTAGACGATGGGAACGTTGAGCAGCACCCCACCCCGGATTCGAACCGGGACCGAATCGCTTAGAAGGCGATCGCCCTTCCATTGGACAAGTGGGGCGTGGAGAGCCGAGAGGGAGTTGCACCCTCGCGCACCGGGTTGCAGCCGGCGATCCTCGCTGGAGAATCGGCTCGAAAGAAACAGAGCGGACACGCGATCTCCTGCGCGCCGCGCGCGCCAGGATGGTGGAGCTGGCGAGATTCGAACTCGCGTTGCCCGGGTGCAAACCGGGAGTTCTCCCATTGAACTACAACCCCGCAGGTCGGGACGGAATCGAACCGCCTCTCCGAGATTTGGAATCTCGGCTGGCCACCTTGGCTCTCCGACCTATGAAACGGCGACAAAAAAGTGAAGAGAAGCCCTCCGACGGGCCAGCCTCTAAATTCTCCATTAGCGGGCCGAATTGTGATCGAAACAATGTACTCCTCACGGCATTCGCCGAGCGCCCCGTACGGGAATCGAACCCGTCTCACTCCGTAGACAGCGGAGCTGCGACGCCAGTCGCATCACGAGGCAGAAGAGACCGGGGCCTATCCACTCGGCCACGGGGACAACGGTGTGACGTACGGGAATCGAACCCGTCTCCGCTGATTCACAGTCAGCCCTCGTCCCAGACGAGTAACGTCACCACGATGGCGCGCGAACGCGCGCGGTGGGCTGTCGTGGGCTTGCACCACGTTCTTCCGGGCTTCAACCGGACGCTATCCTTCGACCAGCTCACAGCCCGTGAGCACCCTCGGCGGGATTCGAACCCGGCGTCACCCGATTGAAAGCCGGGCATCCTAACCTTTAGAAGACGAGGGCATGGCCCCGCTTGCGCGGGCAGAGCCCTCGTCCGGAATCGTCTCGAACTGTACGGAGCGAAGCGAAGTACAGTGAGAGCTACGGTCCGGCGAAGCCGGAACGCCCGAAGGGCGTAGTCGAGCTTCGAGGGCGTGGGCTCCAGCGGAAGGAATCGAACCTTCACGTGCCGGCTTAACAGGCCGGTGCCCTACCATTGGGCGACGCTGGAATGATGAGCGGCTCCGTAGACCAGCGACGCTGGACGCGCGGAGCCGCGCATTCGTTGATTGGTGCCAAGTTTTCAAGGAACAGTGCCCTCGGGGGCGCACGTCAGCCTTCGTCGCGCTCGTTCCGAACGCGGATCTCCTGCAACGAAGGAAGGCCTCGATGTCGAAGCCTTGGTTTCGGGCGCAGGATTCGAGCCGAAGGCCCACGGAGGCCGAAGGCCGGAGTGCACCTGCGTTTCCGCGTTCAGAGCGCGGCGTCCTGCCAGCTAGACGATCCCGAATCGATGGTGGGTCCGGAGGGATTCTCCGTTCTCCAAATGCGTCAAAGGCCACCGAAGGAGCGTCCCTCGGCGGCCTTCATGGCTGCACGTGGAGATCGTTCCCGAACTGCTACAGATCGCGCTTCCGTTGCCCGCATTCTTGACCGGCTCTCACGCGCGTTGGGCGCACGATCCCCGGCGTCTTCGACAGGTCGAAGGACCGACTACTGGCATTGAAAGTCAGATATGTTGTTTGATTCATGGAAAGGTATCGCGTTTGATTTAGCGTTTGATGCCTCCGCTCGTGTTCGCGGTTTTCGTAGTCCAACGGATGGACCGGGGTTCTGTCGAAGGCGCGCCGTTCCCGGGAGTCAGCCGGGAGCCTCTGGAACGCCCGCTCCGGGCCCCGCGCTCGTGAGCCCGATGAAGGGCCACAAACGCCGAAGGCCGCCTGGGTTTCCCTAGGCGGCCTTCCGAGAGTGCGTGAACGACTCTGGAACTTCCGCCTAGGGCTCGACCTCCGGGTTTGCCAAACGGATCGCGGTGCGATCCAGGAGATCGAGGCCTTTTTGGCTTTCGATTGGGCTAAAGCAGCGCACGCCCTGATGGACGCACCCCTGCCGCGTCGCTTCGGGCGACGAGCTGGCAGCTGATTGATGGGGGCGTCGGGTCATCATGGCGTTTGAAGGGCGGCCTCTTGGCTGAGCTTTCTTCCTCGGGCTTGCTGAGTTGGACGCCGCGAGAGCGGCTACCATTCAGATCTTTGGTTCTTATGAGGCTCTTTCTGAGAACGGTCAAGAAAAAATCTGACGCTCAATCAAAAAAGATAGCCCTCGATGATGCGCGTTCCCATCACGGATGGGCAATGACCAGCTGGATCTGAGCAACCGTTGCGAAGCGGCTTCGCTCGATCGTGATTCCTGCTGTTTGTGCAAGGCACGAACGCGAGCTGACGGAGCAGACGTTCACGTCATAGTTTTCAGCGTCGAAAAGGAAGGCGGAATCGCATGCAACTATCGGCCGAACAGACACGCTGGCTTCTCAAAGTCCTTCAACCGGAAAAGACCCTCGGCGCGCTGCCGGGCGTGGCAGCCCTCTCGGAGGCTGTCCGCGCGGTTCTTCTCGGGCTTCCTCCCGACGTATATGCCGCCGAGCACGCACGGATGTTGGGGGGCGCCAAGGAAGCGGCGCGCGAATTGGCCTCCGAGTCCGCCGTCACCGCGATGATCGATCGCCTCCCCTTGAAAGAGGGCGCCCGGATCATCGCGTTCGGCGACAGCCACACGTCGGACCCGCAGTCTTGGGCCGTGATCCTGAACGAGCTTTTGATTGCGCGTGGCGCCTCGGTGGCGATCAATGCGGCCCCCGGTGACACGACGACGCACCGGCTGATTCGCATCGGTGAAGTCATCGCGCAGCAGCCCGACTGGATCCTCCTTCTCGTCGGCGTGAACGATGCGCGCACGCAAGGGCCAACGCCCACCAAGACTCTGGTCGATCACCAGGAGACCGTGCGGAATCTGCGCGAGCTGCACCAGCGCGTCTCGCACGAGACGAAGGCGCGCTGCCTGTGGATCACGCCTCCGGCGGTGAATGAGGAGCGCGTCTCGAACCACTGGGGCCTATCACGTTTCGGTGTCCGCTTCCGCAACGAGGACGTCGCACGGGTAGCGGCCGCCGTTCGGGACATCGACGCTCCGACGGTCGACCTGTTTTCCATTCTCGGCACGCCGCCCGCGCCCGAGCTGCTCATGGAGGACGGGCTCCACCTCACTCTCGCTGCTCAGAAGCGTCTCGCGTTCGAGGTCATGCGAGGCTGGAGCAAGGTCTCGTGACGTGTCTCGTTACCGGAGCCACCGGGAACGTCGGCTCGCTCTGGTGATCACCGGCCCACAGGCTCTCACCTACGGCGAGATGGCGTCGCGGATTGGCGTGGCGATCAATGGGCGGAAGAAAACGCCGGAGCCTTCAGGCGTTCCGGCACGACTCGAGGCAAGTGAGGACAGTCCGTACGGCCTCCTCCCTCGCGGACGCGGCCGAAATAGGGGGAGGGCGCTGCGAGATGCCGTGCACGAGCGCTTCGATCACGTTGGGGAGGACGAACAGCATCCGCTCCGACGATGTGACGCGCTCGAAGGTCTTTCGGAGTGCGCGGCGAAAACCCAACGGGCCTTCGGGTACCTGCTCGGAGACCAGCTCGTGGAGCTCGGGCTCCGCGGCGTGGAGATCCGCCAGCCCTTCCACGAGCGTGCGGGTGAATCCGTCGAGAGACCCGGAGCGTTCGGCCATCGTGCGCTCGATCACCCGGCGAACGTCCTCGACGTGGCGCTCATGCAGCGCGCTGAAGATAGCCTTCTTGTCCGGGAAGTATTGATAGAGCGAGCCGATGCTTACACCTGCTGCTTCAGCGATTCGGTTGGTGGTGACCGCGTCGACCCCCTCTCGCCGAATCACCCGCGAGACCGCGCCTAGCACCGCATGCACGGTCTGCCGGGACCGCCCCTGGCGAGGTTCACGTCGCATCTTCTCCTGGCTCGTCGTTCGCATCCGCTCGATTTCATAGCATCTCGGGGCTTCCGGCGCCCTGGAAACCGCACGGGGCCATTACGGCGGAAGTTGTTTGCGCACTTGGCGGAGGATGGTCTCCGAAAGCGCGGGATCGGTGACCATTCGCGCCATGGTTTGCGCGCCGATCATGGCGCACACGATCGCGAGAGCCTCCTTCTTGGCGGTGGCGGGGCCGCCTTGGAGCTCCTTGGCCAGCGTGTCCACGAGCTTTTGAAACCCCACGGTCGCGGCCTCGCGCACGCTGTCGCTGCTGCGAGCCAATTCGCTCCCCAAGGCGGCGAAGGGACAGCCCCGTGCGGTGTTGTCCCGGTGCGCGAGGGATAGATAATTGGAAATAGCCGTCGAGAGCCCGCGCTCCGCTTTGGCGGTCGCGATCGTTCCCTCGATCCCCTCCACGAGCCCATCCACGGCACGCCTGAGAGACTCCTCGACCACCTCGTCCTTGGACGCGAAGTGCTTGTAGAATCCGCCATGCGTAAGGCCAGCCGCGCCCATGATATCGGAGAGTCCGGTCGCGCCGATGCCGTTGCGTCGAAATTCCGTCGATGCGTTTTCGACGATGCGTTCGCGTGTTTCCGCGGCTTCTTGCCTCGATTTTCTCATGGCTCCGTTCCTTTCGAGATGCGTCCTGGCGGAACGTACCCTTGACTTAGATGGTGGTCGACATCTATTAGGATGTTCATCGACATCTAAATGAGTGGCGCCCCGCCACCTAGGAGATCTTCATGAGTCAACCAGTACTGATCACCGGCGCCACCGGACACACCGGCCGGCAAACACTCCAAATCCTTGCAGAGAAGCGCGTCCCGGTGAGGGCGCTCGTGCACCAAGAAGACGCGCGCGCCCAGCAGCTCCGCGCCCTCGGGGCCGAGGTCGTGGTGGGCGACTTGCTCGACTTCGACGACGCTCGCCGGGCGCTTCGCGGCGTTCGGGCCGCCTATTTCGTTTTTCCGATTCGGCCTGGGGTGATCCAATCCGCGGCCTACTTTGGGCAGGCCGCGAAGGAGGCGGGCGTCGAAGCTATCGTGAACATGTCGCAGATCTCGGCGCGCAAGGACGCGAAGAGCCATGCGGCGCAGGATCATTGGGTGGCCGAACGAGTATTGGATGACTCGGGCGTACCTACCATCCACATACGCCCCACCTATTTCGCGGAGTGGCTTGTCTATCCGCATTTCCTCGCCACCATCCGCGACGAAGGTGCGATTCGCCATCCCTTCGGCCAAGGCAGACACGCCCCCATCGCCGCCGAGGATCAGGCGCGGCTCATCGCGGCGTTCTTGGTGGAGCCCGAGCCGCACCTCGGCAAGATCTATCCTTTGCATGGCCCGGTGGAGATGAGCCAACACGAAATCGCGGCCGCAGTGGGCAAGACCCTTGGTAAAAAGGTGGTGTACGAGCCGAGCACGATGGAGGAATATCGCGCGCTCCTCGAACGGGCGAAGATGTCACCGTTTTTGGTACAGCACCTTTGCGAAGTGGCTGTGGATTATCAAAATGGAATCTTCGCAGGGGAAGATTCGATCATCGAAGCGGTTACGGGACAAGCGCCCATGACGGTGCAGGCCTATCTTTCGGCGCACCGTTCGGCGTACGTCGGGGGACAATGAGGTTGCTCGAAGCCATCGCGGATCATCGGCAGGATCTCGTCCCTCGGGCGGTGACCTGAGCGGCACACTCTTATTCGTTCGAATTTGGTGCGTCGGTGTCCATTGCCAGGCCGTACGAGCGGATCATGGTTTGTTCGACCTCGTTGCCGGTGCGGTCGCTGGCCTTCGCGCGCAAGGAAACGAAGTACGCGTCTTTCGGGTGGAGAAGAACGACACGCCATTTGTCGCGCAAGCGAACGATGTTCGCCGGCCGCCAGGTGATGCCTTCGTCGTAGGACACGGAAAGCGTCAATTCACGAATATCCGAAGAAGGCGCCCCGGGATTGCGTTCCATGCGCATGTCGAAGATGAACGGCCGGCCCGCTGGAGCGCGGCCATAGCTATCGAGCTTTGGCTCGTATCGAATCGCCATGAGCGGCAGTGCCTGCGGATGGTCCGTGTGCTCGGACGAGAAGCGCCACGTGGCGGATTGCTCGATGGCGTAGCGGGACCACGGAGCGAAGCGCTTCGTTTCCGTCGAGAGCTCGTAGTCGGCCCGCTCGGGAGGCACCTTGGTGGCCATGAAGCCCCAAAAGTCGTCTTTGGCGACGAGCTGGCCGTTTCTGCTCAAGGTCGTGGTTCCCGTCAGGTACGGATGTTCGTCACCGCCCACGTGCCCCGGTTGCGAGTCGGTGTGTACCGGGATGAAAATCTTCAGATCGTCTCCCGCGCGCTCGGGGTAACGAGCCAACTCGGGGTAAGGAGCCAACCGACCATCGAAGACGAATGCCGGCCCGTAAGGCATCGTATTCCACGCATGCTGGTATCTCCCTCTCGATGGAAAACGAAGAACGGTCGTGCTGTGCTCTACCCCCTCGGAGCCCTCGCTTCCGTGCTGCACGAACACTTTCCACAGATCCAGGTTCGCAGGCGAGAAATACTCCATCCGCGTGGCCGGCAAAGGAAACCTGAGATAGGCCGTGGAGGGAAAGGCGAAGCCCGTAAGTGGCTGCGGCACGAAAAACGTCGCTTGGCTCGCCACCGCGTCCAACCCCTGGGCCGCGTACGATTGACGGACGGCTGCAAGGTCCTGCTGGCGAACGGAAAATGTCAAGTCATCGGGAATTCGGTCCTGGACGGTCGACACGAGGTTGTACACATACGGACTATCCGGCTGGCCATTTCGAGTCCACATGGAATGAACGCTGATTCGAAACCCCGGAGATGCGCCGGATGGTATCGCGTACAGCCGATTCGTATCCAGATTGACCCCCGCGTTCACGGGAGCCCACACCGAACCTATCGCCGTTGGTTGGGTGGCTATGGTCGTGACGAACATCGGCTTGGCGGACGGTTCGTCGAGCGACACCGAGAGCTTCTCTCCTCGCCGGGCATCGACCTCGATGGCAAGATCGCGGTCGAGTATGAGCTCTGGCTCGTAAGCGAGGGTGGACGACTCCCCGGGCCAGGAACTGCCCGTGATAATCGTCATCAAGGCTGCATAGCGTCCGGCGGGGAGCTCGAGGCGATTCGCCGCCGCATGAAGAGTGCCATAGCCCACGTCACCGGTCTCGAGGTTCACCAACGTGACGATGCTTTCATTGTCGGGCACGGGTTCACCGTGACGATCGAGCGAATGGATCGTGAGAAAGTGCGTCTCCACACTGCTTGTGTCGATGCTCTTGACCGCCTCCCGCTTCCACCCGGTTTTGATGCGCTGAACCCCCGGGAGACTCTTGAACATCGACGGTTCGATCTCGTCGTTGAACTTCACCCCACCCACCCGAAGACCCGATGGTTCGTTTGCGAGCTTCTCGGACGCATCCTTCGCGGCGGTGCTGTCACACGCCACGATGGGCGTGATGGCCAGTAGGATGAAGACGCCACTTCCAAAACGAGAAATCATCGCACACCCCCCTTCTCGAAGGAGCCCGCCAGGCGGACCCCTGCGTAGTTGGCCGCGCCGCGCACCATCACGTAATACGTGCCCGCTTTTGCATTTGGAATCGCGCAGGTTTCGTTGTTCCCGGGGAGATACGGCCGGCAGTCGTATCGACCGAGCTTCGGTTCCCGCTCGAACCTCACGTACAAATCGGATCTCCGGAGCCGCCACGGAGCTGGAACGAGAGATCCGTTGCGCCCGCGGGAACGTCCAATCGGTAGTAGGCTTTGCCACCTCGCTCGCCTCGGAGCCCAGTCAGCGGCACACCGCTCACCAGAGCCATGGAAGCAGGCGGTGCCACGCCCACCGCGCGCCATGCAGCGTTGACCGATGCGACTTCGTCCGAGGAGAATCCCAACTGCGCGGCCGCTTGCTCCGTCGCAACGGCAGCATCTTCGAATTCGTCGCGCGGGGTCAGGATCGACGTGTTCGCACGGTAGAAGATTCGGGCAGCTTTCTCGATGCCAATGCCATTCACGTGGATCGTGGTCTTGCCGCGCGGATGGGTACCACCTTGCGCCAGAAGATAGAAGGCGAGGTTTGCGATTCCCGAGCTGTTGTGAACATCCGTGCCCGGAACGTAGTCGCGATAGTCGTCGAGCGAGGAGTCGTCAAGCGCCGGATCATTCATGTAGCGAAGGGCGTCGCCCTCGGTTCCGGGCGTCCAGATGTCGTCGCCAACCTTCCAGATCGCGTCGCTCACGACCCGGCCATTCCGGTACCACTCCACGACGGCGCCAAAGATGTCCGAGATCGCTTCGTTCAAGCCACCCGATTCATCCGTGTAAACGAGATTGGACGTCCTTTCGGTCACCGCATGAGTGATTTCGTGCGCCGTGACGTCCAGGGACAGGGCGAGGTTGTCGGCATCGACTCCGTCGCCATCTCCAAACGCGACTTGCGTCCCGGTCCAGAATGCGTTGACCAGATTGCGGCCGAAGTGCACGGAGCTGATCGCGGTAGCTCCTCGATCGTCGAAGGAGTCCCGACCGAAGAGCTCGCGATACGCGTCGTACGTGGTACCCAGATGATCGTAATTCACATTCACCACGGGATCCGCGTGGGATGGCTGCCCCTCCGTGCGGACCACGGGCCCCGGTAGGTCCTCGATGAATGAGCGATGCTCGGCGTCGTGGAGCGCTCGGTCCTTCGCGGTATGAACATGGGGCAGACGAACGAGAATCGCGCCGGTCTCTGCGCTGACGAGAACGGTATCGTGGATGGGAAGGCCGTTCGCGCGGCCCGTCAATTCGATACGATGGACGCGTTCGAGCGTGCCAGCCACCGCCCAGTAGGCATCGGGATCCTTCGAGAAAACGGCGCGATCGACGACCGACGCCGATTGCCGTTCGACCATGGCAATGGCAGTTTGCAGTGAAACTACCGGTTGACTCGTCGTGGACAGGTCGTCACGGACATGGCCGTTCGCAGCCACGATCCTACCACCGCGGACGTGAATCACGAGTTCAGCGCCGATGACCTCGAGTCCGTTCTTGCGCTGGCGAAAGCGAAGGTGCCTATCCCCGAGTACGTCCGTATGCTCGCTCTTGAGAGACAAATCCGAAGCGCTCGCGCGAAAGACTGGCGCAATTGGCATAAGGAGATTTACAGGGTTGGAGCGGGCATCGAAATTCGCGGCCATCGCCCCAAGATCTCCGGTCACGAACGACGGAACGCCGTCGTCATCGGCATCCACGACATTGGCTTTGGGTAAGCTGGCTAAATTCCGATCAAGAGATGCTCGTGATTGGTGAGCATCTTCATCGATGTCGTTCGAAACGCCGTGTCCACAGGCCAGTGCCATGAGGGGCACAGCCAAAATACCCAGCGCACGCAGGCTGATGAGAGATTTCAACGTGAGCTCTCCTTTCAGGGGCCGACTCGGGAAAGTGTGGCGGGCGCCCCTGTTTCCCGTGGGCGCCAGCGTCCTCCTTCCGTGTAGCACCGCTTCTCAGAAAATCGCGCACGCAGACAAATCGACGCAATCTTGGCGGTGCCGGACCGACGAAGTCATCGTGAGCATTCGCATGGCCATGATTCTCTGCGCCACGTCACCGCGTTTCTTTGACGGACGGCAAACAAGTTTTGGGAGACGGACACGGGGGTGTATCGTGGAACGCGATGAAAAAGACGCTCATTCTCCTTTTCGGCATGCAGCGGCGCGTCTCACGCCGTGCGTATCTGGGCTGGGGGGCGGCGCTGGCGGCGCTCAAGATCGGGGTCGATACCGCGGTCGTGCTTGCGATGGCGGGCACGTTTTGGTCGCCGCTCGCCTACATACTTCCGAGCGTGACCATCCGGCAACATGACGTTGCATCGGGCTCGGGGGCGATGCACGCGCTGCTCGCCCTATGGGCGCTGCCGTTCGCGTGGATCGGCCTCACCATGAGCATCCGGCGTGCCGTCGACGCGGGGCAATCGCCGTGGATCGGCACCCTCTTCCTGGTGCCGATCGTCAATTACATGATGATCGCCATTCTGGGGGCCATGCCTTCCAAAGGCCAAATGCGATGGGAACCGGCGCCGGTCATGGGGCCCTATCGCGGGGGTGGCGAAGGTGCGGCGCCGCCACCCTCTTCGGCGCGCACCCTGCCGCTTCCGCCCGCATTGCGGGCTGCGCTTTTGGCGCCACCCATTGGCATCGGCATGATCGCCCTCTGTTCGTACGCGATTGGCCAATACGGATTCGTGCTCTTTCTCACCACGCCGTTCGCGATGGGAGCCATCGCATCAGTCATTTACAATCGTCCGGCCCTTCGATCGTATGGGTCGACGGTTGGGGTGGCGCTGGCGGCGGTGGCGATCGCCGGGGGACTCTGTTTGCTCTTTGCGATCGAGGGCATTCTCTGCTTGGCGATGGCGTTTCCGATTGCCGCTGCGATGACCACCGCCGGTGCCCTCGTCGCGCGGGCGATCGTCGCTTATCAGTCGCACGAGCTCCCTCCGCTGGCGGTGATCGCCTTGCCCCTGTTTGCCTTCGGTGAATCGCACCTGGTCGGGCCGGTTCCGCGCGATGTCGTCACCACCATTGAAATCGATGCGCCGCCCGAGGCCGTATGGCCCAACGTCATTGGCTTCAGCGAGCTGCCCGCGCCGCCCGAATGGTTCTTTCGACTCGGAATCGCCTATCCGATGCGCGCGCGCATCCACGGTGCCGGCGTGGGTGCCGTGCGGCACTGCGAGTTTTCGACCGGTCCTTTCGTGGAGCCGATCACGGTGTGGGATCCGCTGAACCGGCTCGCGTTCGATGTCACGTCGCAGCCGCCGTCGATGACCGAGTGGAGCCCGTATCGGAACATCAAGGCGCCCCACGTCGAGAACTACATGGTCTCCAAGGGCGGCGAATTTCGTTTGGTGCGATTGGCTGGCAACCGCACGCGCCTCGAGGGGACCACGCATTACACATTGGCCATTTATCCCGAGGTCTATTGGGTCAATTACGCCGAGGTGCTGCTGCACGCCATTCACCACCGCGTGCTGGTGCACATCAAGGCGTCGAGCGAGGCACAGGCGCAAGGCCACGTGTAGCCGGCCTCGGTGACTTCCTCTGCTTTAGCTTGAATGGCCCCCTCTCGGTTATGGCCGCACGCTGATACGATGGGGCATCATGCGAAGAACTCTTGCGTTCCTGCTCCTCGGTGCGTTTGCCACCACGAACATTGGCTGCAACAAGCTCAAGTCCATCGCGGGGGTTGGCGGCGACGGGGGGACCGAAAATGCCGGCTCCGAGAAGAGCCTTTCGCAGGTCCTCAATGGCTTCGAAGGTGAAATCGGTATTCACGCTGCCGGCAAATCGATAGGCTCGAGCGGTGCGCCCTTCGACGTCACCCTCGCCGTGAAGGGCGACAAATTGCGCGCGGACCTTCCGCCCTCGCTAACGGGAGGTGGCGGAGGCGCGATGCAAGGCTACGTCATTGTTCGCTCGGACGAGAAGAAGCTTTTCTTCGTACAAGACGCGCAGAAGCAAGCCATCATCGTCGACTTGAACAAGGCGGGCGAGCAATTCGCCAAAATGAAGGAGGGCGGCTTCGGCATGGGGGCGGGCAAGCCGTCGGCCCCGGCGCCGTCGCATCCGCCCCCCAAGATCACGAAGACGGGAAAGACGGATACGGTGGTCGGCCAGAAGTGCGAAAATTGGGATATCGAAGACACCGAGTCGCACAAGAAAGTGCAAGTCTGCGTGGCCGAGCAAGGCGTGTCCTGGTTTCGCATTCCGATGGTCGGCGCCCCGGCGGAAATGGCCTGGACGGGCGAGCTTCTCGACGGAAACCACTTCCCGTTGCGCGCCATCATCTTCGACCCCGCCGGCACCGAAGAAGGTCGCATCGAGGTATCGCGCTTGGACAAAAAGACCCTTCCTGAGTCGCAATTCCAAGTGCCGCCGGACTACAAGCAGGTGGACCTCGCACAGATGATGAGCGCTGGGTTCGCCGGCCAGGTTCCGGGTCAGCCGGCGCCGGGATTTCCCTCCAAGCATCGTCCGCGCAAGCACTAGAAACGCCTTGCCGCTCGTAGATAACTATTCCGGGCGCGGGTGCTTGGGCGGAACTTGCCGGCTCTTCATCGTGAAATAACGGATGTCGGGAGGGCCGGTGAGCACTTCGCCCGAGTGGTTTATGAAGTCGAGAAAATAGGGCGTCTGAAAGTGGGCGTCGAGGTCCGCCTGGGCGCGCCAGTTCTCGTAGACTGCCCACGTCGCCGGATCGTCATTGGATTGATGGATGTCATAGTTGATATTGCCTGGCTCCCGTCTCGTTGGGGCGACGAGAGCTAGGAGGCGGCGGCCCAGCTCTTTTTCCTGCCCAGGAATGGCGTGGACGAAGGCAATGGATGTGAGGCCTGGATTTTCCGGATGGTGCTGCTCGATCTCCGACGTCTGTGCCCATACTACGGCACCCGAGGGAACGGTGAGGGCGAGTGCTGCAGCAGCCGCAATCCCGAGAATGGATCGATTGATGCCACGTGTAAGACCAGACATGGGCACGACGGTTCGCATGGGATCCCTCGCTTGAGGTGGGAACAGCAAGTGTGAGGTCGTGATTCGTATCAAGATTACGGTGTTCGCTCAATCTACGGCGAACCGTGTTTGACGATTGCCTCTACGGCCGCGCTGTGAATGTCGTTCGAGCGAACCTTTGGCCGTTGTCCTTTGTCACCGGGCCGTTCGAACGATGCGGGCGACTGTCCAACTGCAGATTTTGGTCGAAGGTTGGAACGGGACTCCTAATGTGTATATGGTGCCGCTCGAATTGTCTGTCAACGCCGGTGCTCGACCGTGCTTTGCACGACCCGCGCGCGGGCGTTCAACGACGCCGTCAAGTCGGCCGACGGCGTTTCGAGCGCCCCGAGGGCGCGCGCGTGCTAGATTCCGGGGCGTGCGTCGTTCCCTCGCTCTTTTCGTGCTGCTTTTCTCTTGTCGCTCGCCGGACGGCCCCGACGCGGGGGTACCGTCCCCTCCCGCCGCGTCGCAGGCGCGCCCCTCGGACCGCGATCGCGACCTTCCAGAGACTCCCCGCGACCCTCGCGAGACCGTTCTATCGGAGGCCGCGATCACGCTCCTGTCGGAGCACGTGCTCGGCAAGCCCATCGACGACGCGACCTCGAAGGACGCGTTCGAGCGCATGGTCGACGATCTCGACGCCGCGAAGATCTTCCTCCTCGAGGGGGACGTGCAGAGGCTCGCGCGCTTCGAGACGGAGATGGACGACGAGCTCCGTTCCGGCGATCTCGTGCTCGGACGCAAGGCGGCGGCGCTCCTCGCCAGCCGGCGCCGCGTCGTCGCCGACATCGTCGCTGGGGTTCTCGCCAAGCCGCTCGACTTCACGGCGAACGAATCGATCGAGACCGATCCAAAGAAGCGTGCATTCTGCAAGTCAGAGGAGGAGCTGACGGCGCGCTGGCGCGGTGAGCTCAAGCTACGGGTCCTCGAACGGACGCAGGAGCTCGAAGAGATCCTCGAGAAACGGGCGCAACCAAAGCTGAACGGGAAAGCCGCCGACCCCGACGATGCCAAGCGCGACGCGGCCGCGGAGAAGGCACTCGGTGACATTCCCCCGACCTTCGAGGGACGGCGCGACAAGGTGCAGAAAGAGTTGGCCACCCGATTCGCGACGCAGTTCACGCGACTCGCCGCCGTCGACAAGCTCGTGCCCGCGGCGACGTTTCTCAACGCTGTGAACGGCGCCTTCGACCCGCATACGAACTATCTGCCGCCCGCGGAGGAAGCCGAGCTCGACATCGCTCTCACGGGCCGCCTCGAGGGGATCGGCGCCACGCTGCGTGAGCAAGAGCACTACATCCTCGTGAACGACCTCGTTCCCGGCGGCGCCGCATGGCAGCAGGGGAATCTCGAAGTCGGCGATCTCATCATGGCGGTGACGCAGGAGGGCAAAGCCCCCGTCGACGTGATGGACATGCCGATTGGGAAGGTCGTGAGCATGATCCGCGGGCCGAAAGGCACGGTCGTCATCCTCACGGTCAAGAAGGCGGATGGATCGGCCAAGACGATCTCGATCACGCGCGACATCGTGCGGATCGAGGCCACGTATGCGCGCGGCGCTGTCCTGAAGACGAAGGGCAGCGGAGACATCGGGTACGTGAATCTTCCCGGTTTCTACGGCGAGTCGAAAATGCCGGGCGAGCGCAACGCCACCGACGACATGCGCACGATCCTGACCCAGATCTCGAAGAAGGGCGTGACGTCGCTCGTCTTCGACCTCCGCGGCAACGGGGGCGGCCTCCTCACGCAGGCGCGAGACATCGCCGGGCTCTTCGTGAAGGAAGGCCCGATCGTCCAGACGAAGGTCGGTTCCGGGAAGGTGGAAGTGCTGCGTGACACGGATCCATCGATCGCGTTCAACGGAAACGTCGTCGTCCTCGTGGACCGCTTCAGCGCCTCGGCCGCGGAGATCGTTGCGGGCGCGCTCCAGGATTACGAGCGGGCCGTGGTGGTGGGGACCGGTGCGACGCACGGCAAGGGCACCGTGCAGGTGGTGATCGATCTCGATCGGCAAACGAAGGCGAAGGGTGACCCGCTCGGCCTCTACAAAGTGACCGTTCAGGAGTACTTCCGCGTGAGCGGCGGCTCCACACAGCTGAAGGGCGTGGTGCCCGACATCCTTCTTCCTGATCCGATGTCGTTCGTTGAATCCGGCGAGCGCAAGCTCCCGCACGCGATTCCGTGGTCGACGATCGGTCCGGCCCCCTTCGTGAAAGTGCAACACGCGTGGAAGGCGACCGACCTCGCGTCTGCGAGCGCGACGCGCACGAGCAGCAACGTCGATCTCGCCACGGTCTCCCGGTTGGCGAATCTGATGGCGACGCGGAAGGACAAGACGCTGAAGCCACTCGAGCGCACTGCGTGGCAAGCCGAGTACAAGCGCACGAGGGCGGATCTCGACGCGCTCGATCCGAAGAAGCACGAACCGAAGCCGCTCATGGAAGTCGTGTCGCTCACGCCGCAGACGTCGTCGGATCCGCGTTTGCAACGGCACCTCGACAAGTGGAAGGGCATCCTCGCAAGCGACCTCTGGGTCGACGAGAGCGCGCACATCCTCGCGGATATGAAGAAAGCTCACTAGGCGGTCACTGTTTCTGCGCCGCCCAGCATTGCTCCGAGCCGTGGCAACTCTTGATCGCATCGATGCGGTCGTGAAATGACTTCACCTGGTCAGCGGACAGCGACTTTGCGGTGTTGGTCATTTCATCGGGGTCCGCCTTCAAATCATAATATTCAGTCTCACCGGTCTTGTATTCGACATATAGAGCATCTTGCATGCGAATTGACGCGTACGTGTCGACGATGCTCACGCCGTTCTTGGCATCCGAGGGCGTCCGATCGGGATCGTCGAGCGAGTAGGGAACTCCTTGCGGGCCCTCATGCTCGACAAGCGCTACGTTGCGCCAATCCGTCACCGTCTCCCCTCGGAGGAAGGGCATCAATGAATGCCCGTCGGCCATGTCCGGGGGCGCCGTTCCGGCGATGTCGGCAAACGTCGGGCACAAATCGATGTTCTGCACGATGTTGTCCACCGTCGCGCCAGCGGGCACTCCGGGCCCTACCACGATGAGCGGTACCTTGATGTCCGTGTCGAATGCCGTCTCCTTGCCGACGAACAGCATGTGCTCACCCATGTGATAGCCGTTGTCGGAACTGAATAAGAAATACGTGTTCTTGTCGCGTCCCGTGTCCACGAGTACCTTTCTCAGCGCCGCGATCATATCGTCGATGGCCTGCACGGCCTCGACACGCAAGTTGAAGTCGCGATCAAGCTTATCGAGCTGCGCCTGGGTCAAGGTCGGGCGCTTGGCGAGCCAGCTAGGTGGGTTCGTGTTGGGCTTGTTGAACGCACCCCTCCGCGGAAGCTTCTCGTTGAACGTACCGAGGTCTCGAGGTGCGGGGGTATAAGGCGCGTGCGGCGTGAAAGTGGACGTTTCCAGGAAAAACGGCGAAGACGCGTTCGTGGTCCGAATGAAATTGGTCGCCAAGCCCGACAGAACGTCCGTGAAATACTCGCTCCCGGCGTCGCGATGGTATGTGACGGTCCCATCTTCGTTGATCCAGTATCCGTATCCAGGATAACCGTTGTCGGAAACGTTCCACGAGCTCCACCCGGGATCCTTCGCGTTGTTTTTCGGATATCCGTTGAGGAATTTCCCCATCATCGAGGTTTCGTAGCCCGCGGCGGAGAGCGCCGTTGCGAACGTTTGGTTCGGGTTGCCCAGCCGCTCGAACGTGACGTAGCCTCCGGCATCGCCCGAGTTGGAGACGACGCCAGTGTTGTGTGGGAACTTCCCGGTGAAGATGGACGAGCGCGACGGACAGCACAATGAATCCGTAACGAAGTAGCGCGAAAACGTCGTCCCCTCTCGTTGCAATTGGAGAACTTGAGGCATGTATTGCACCAGATTCCACGAAAGGTCGTCGGTCAAGACGAAGACGATGTTGGCCTTCTCGTTCGGCGTACCGTCGGACGCGTCAACGTTCGTGGACGCATCCGCCGACGAGTCGCTCGATGAATTGCTGTTGCTACACCGTGCCAACACGAGCATGGGGGCGAGAAGACCGAGAAAATAAATGGAACGTTGCATGAGGATTCCTTTGCGTAGGGCAATGTTCGTCGTCCTCAACCGCGTACCGAATCGGCCGCGACCGCGCGGACCGAAGCGTTGCTATCGGGATCGCTTCGAGTGCCGTGCGGGTGAGATGAATGAGATCAGATTGGGATTGGTTTCAAGCACGGGTTCGACCGTGGAGCCACTCATTTCGAGTACAGCTGCGGTTCACTCCGACCTTGGAACATCGAGCGTGGAGCACAGTGCGTGCGTGTTGCGCGGTGTATAAGGGAATTTGTCTCGTATTTTGGATTCGTTCCGTCGTGCGTAAAGTTTCCTGAAGACGAATTCCAAACTCCAGCGGGATGCGAAGACCGATGGTTCAGAGCGGTGAACCGTCCCTTCGGGAGGATGAGCGGATTCAGTTTCGTGGCGTAATCCCCTGCCGTCGTTACCCATACAGCACGGGGGCACCAGCGCGCGCTGTATGGCTAGCGCGCTGTATGCGGCGCTTGACACTACGCATATGGCGTGAGACGTCGGAGGTAGAACGTCTACTCGTTGCCCTGCGCGACCCAAGGCTCACGGCGAGATGCCGTATGAGTTCGCCCACTCCGGACATTGGCGCGATTATCCAACGATCTTAATTTCTGAATCGCATTCTGCACCCAACGTCCAATACAGAATGCGACGCGGCCTCTTCCTTGCGGGACCGATCTTGCTCGCGCACTGCGCGGTGCTGCCGCAACCTTTGGCGCTGCCGGACGATCGGCAAGCCACGGTGGCCGTTTTTAGCCAAGCGCTTCCTCAATCCATGAGCGGCATCGCGCGCCACTCGTGGATCGCAACACGCCGCAAGGGGGAGCGAGAGTTCGTCCGCTACGAGGTGGCGGGAAACGCGAACGCGAACCACGGCGACCCCTTCGAGCCGCAATGCTGCGCAGGCGATGGAGTCCGGGTGGCCGACGTACGCATGCACGCGATGGTGCACGGCCCGGACGCGGAAAAGATCATCCCGTGCATCGATCGTGAAACGGAAATTTACAATCGCGATCACAGCTATGGCTTTTGGCCCGGAGCCAATTGCAACACGTACTCGCGATCATGGCGCGCAAATGCGGCATTTCGGTGGAGCTGCCATCGACGGCCAACGGTCGCGATTATCGCGGAATCGTGGGCGCCGGCGTTACGAGTGGCGGAACCGGGGTACAACTCGAGACGCCGCTGGTCGGGCTCAAGCTAGGGTTGAAGGAAGGCGTCGAGGTCCACATCTTCGGCGGCGCCGTTGGAGTCGACTTCTGGCCGCCTGCGATCATCGTTCCCATAGGCGCCGGACGAATTGGATTCGACGATCGCTCCTCGCTGGATGGGGGTCACGGCCCCATGCTGCGCGCCAAGGCATCGCCATCGTCGATGGAAGGGGCGGAGGCGAGCAACGACGGTGAACCGCCGTCCTTCATCGGGGATGCGACGGTGTTCGCGCGAACGGAAGGTGGCGGGGACCAAAACGCAAATGATCCGTCCCGCGCCACGGGCCTTGCGCCAACGTTCCTCCTTTCGGGAGCGGCCGACGTGCGGGGCATGTTCGCTCTCCTAAGTCGATTCGGGCCGGGCTTTGGACTGGATTTCGAGTTGGGATTTGCGACGCCCGCGGGGTTCGTTCATGGCCTTCGTCTCGAGCCACTCGGACTTGGCGTATCGCTCGGCCGAATGGGCTTCTTCACGGCAACGACGGGCGCGGGCTTTGGCGGTATCACCGGCCACGGCCCCACGGCAATCGAGGTTCCTGCGAGCGCGCGCTTGGCCTTCGATGCATCGAGCAACGTGCGCATTCTCCTCGACGCTCGCGTTTTATGGGCCTTCGTCCGCGCACGGGCAGATGGCGCACCGGACGCTCCCTTTGGTGACGAGATGCGCCTCGGTTTCGGCGTGCGCATCGGCCAGATGTGGGGCGAGCGCCAATACACCGAGGCCGGTGGGTACTTCTTTCGACTCGAGCACACCGAGCGACTCGGCGCGGCGTACGTTGGCGCCGCACTTGGCTGGGAACTCGGCGGCGGATTTTGATGCAAATTAGAATAAGCAATCAAATCGAGGCGCCCCTGTAGCGATATCGATCCGCTGTTCTTTCGGGACAAGCCCTTGGCGGAGGACGTCCGCGTGCAAGAGGCCGCGTGCTTGAAGCCGCCGAACGAGACGACCTGCACATCGGGCCTGCGGGCGGCGGCCGACATCGGTGAGATGTCGGCGTCCGTCTGGTGCGAAGACGGTACCCCGCGCGGATGCTTCCGGGCGCCGAAGGACACGATCACGGGCAACATCGGCCTAGTTGCCTGGGAGGCCATCTGGCGCGCGCTCGAGTGCGTCCGTACGAGGCTGGAGGGCGCGACCCCAGCGACGGCATCTGCGCCATCGACCCGACCGCCTGCCCCGAGCCCTTCTGCCCCATGTTCGAGGGCGACCTTTGGGGCAACACGAACCGAAGCGTCCAACCTGCGTCCGATGAGCGCAAGCCGACGACACCGCCGTGAGCGACGACCTTCGTCTTACGCACGGCTCCGGAGAAAATGTGCAATGGCTCCGGTCAGCCAGACGCGGGTGCTCCTTGAATCGTTGAATGCCCGTTTACGAACAACTGCCTTTGGGGTCAGGTCCCGTTTTGCAATCGCATTGATACTCGCACAGAGCACTACCGTACGGGCCCGCGGGGTAAAAGTTGCACCAATGGATCCCTCGACTTCCCGCGCTCCCGCATTTGGTGACGCACCTTCCCTGGGCGTAGCGAATATCGTCGTTCGAGCATCCCCCTTGTCTATCGACGGCGTCCGAAGCTTCCTGCCCGAGTTCGTATGCCTCCGGCGTCTGTTCCGCCTGCGTTACCTGTGACGGCTCGTCTTGAGCGTCAGGCTCGGACGCCGTGCAGCCGATTGCCATCAGTCCAAACACCGCCACACCAAAAATTGCGCTCACCAATTTCATCATCGCACTCCTTCGTGAGTGATCCGGCACCCCACCCAGCGTGTTGGCCGGCACTGCCTGAACCGCTAAGCAATCGCTATGCCGCGACGGAGAATGCGAACCGCGAATCGCTTGGCTCGACAAATACTTGGAATCGTCGATGGACGTCGGCGGTTCAGCGGCCGCATCGTACCGCACTTCGAAGTTCAGACGGTCCAGCGTCCGGTACACCTGGTACACGCGCGAAACAGCGCGTGGCACCACTTTGTGGTTTTCAATATTTTCCGACCGCGACCACCCCGCTCACGCCGAAAGCCCAGCGCCCGGTCATGCAGCACGAATACTAATGGCCGTAGCAATTGCTCATCGGCGGCCCGGACACGTACGACGCGGAGGCGTCGATGTTCACGTCGTGGGTGTTGGCCAAAAGACGGAGCCTGTTGGTCGACCTATCCGCGAGCCCGCGCACCGAGCGGTGCGTGACGGGCGTGCGAATGCTCCTCGTATCCCTGCACGATTGGGGATGGCCCTTGGCATCGTAGTCGTCCGCCGCGAACCACGCGTCGGACGTAGGGCAAACCCACACGTCGAAGAGAGCCCCCGGCCCGTCCGTCCACGTGATGAGGAGCCAGCTATATTTGTACTCTTGGCAAGTCGAGCCGGCGCCGGAATCGGTCGCCCGGGCATCGGTGGCGGCGTCCCTGGAGGCGTCTGCACGGCCCGCGTCACCGAAACCGCCGCCGCCATTGTTGGTGTCGCCGCTCGCGGGCGGACGGTTGCATCCTCGACCGTCGTTCGAGTCCAACGTGAATGTACCCACTCCCCCCAATTGCCGTGCGTCGAAGGACAGGTGCCCGTCGACGACCGTACCATCGTCGCGCACCACGCTCGCGCCCCCGCTCGGCGACCAAGTTCCCGGAATGTACTCGGAATCGCAATCGTCGTCGTTGTCCAGCCCGAAATTGCAGGCGACCGGACCGATGGCCGCGGTCACGAGAAGACCACACGAGACTTTGCGGATCACAGCGCCGAACGTCGAATTCATACCCGGTATCTATGACACGCCCGCGGAAACGCCAAATGACACCAGCTGACAGCCGCCTTGGCGTCACTCAGGGGGCTTCGTGAGCAGGGGGTACTAGCATTCCGTCGGATTCGCGCACGCGCACGCTCTTGTCTGCCCTGCCACGGCGTCACCACTGGCCCGCCTGCAACCGAGGTACAGGCCGCGCTCCAGCGCGTCGTTCACTCCGAGATGATCGTGCGCATGGGGGCCGCGAATCAGATTCCGTCGGCGAGGACCTCCACGTGGACAGTGAATGCCAATTGCGTCTCCACAAAGATGCTAGAGTCATGATCGCGGCGCCTCGCCTGACAAGGGCCCGAGCCCGCCAAGCGTGGGGTCTCCATTGCCCGGGCGTCCGGCGTTGGAATATGCTTCGCGGCATGCGAATCGCGGACGTCCCTTTCGGGACCACGGATTGGTCGACCATCCAGCCCACGGTGCACCCGGGCGAGCGGGGCACCGCTTACTGGCGGAGCCTGCAACTCGGCCCCATCCGCGTGCGTATGGTCGAGTACACGCCTGGCTACTTGGCGGATCATTGGTGCTCGAAGGGCCACATCCTGCTGTGTCTCGAGGGACAGCTCGAGACCGAGCTCGCTGACGGACGTCACTTCGTGCTGACACCTGGCCAGTCGTACCAGGTGGCCGACGATGCGGAGTCGCACCGCTCCTCGACGGAGAGCGGTGCGAAGCTGTTCATCGTGGATTGAGGCTCGATAGCTCGTCTCAGAGCATTTATCCTCGCGTCCCGGCCATAGATCGATGGTCGATGCCGTGAAGGCCGTCGCCGTCGCGACAATTTCCTCCGGCGAGACGTGCGGCGGCATCCGCGATAGCGACTTTCCGAACTACGGCAAAAGCGCCGTGCATTTGATCTCGGCGATCAATCCCGGCATCGCGAGCGCGCTGACGCCGAGTGCCGTCCACGCGGGGTAGCGTTCGGTGTTCGTGACGTAGCGGTCGCGCACTTGCATGAACAGCGGCAGGTCGCGCATGTCCGTGTGGTAGCTCACCATGTCGACCACGTCGTCCATGGTGGCACCGGCGGCCGCCAGCACCTTCTTCACGTTCTCGAAGGCCTGCGTGAACTGGGCCTCCTTGCCTTCGACGACGTTCAGGTCTTCGTCTCGGCCAACCTGGCCCGCGATGAACAGCAGATTTCCGGCTCTCACGCCGGGCGAGTAACGAAACCTTTCGTGAAGATTCTGCATCTCTCGCGGAACGATGGACGATCGATTTTGCATGGCTTGCTCCTTGTTGGGCTTTCCTCACGCCGGGTTTTGCTTCGTCGACTTTTTTCGCGCGCTCTCGCCGATTCGTCCAATCGATTGCTAGAATCGCGACCATTCATATGGTCAATCTCGCGTTGGTGGATCTCAATCTCCTCGTCGCACTCGACGCGTTGCTCGCCGAAGCTCACGTTGGCCGCGCGGCTCGCCGGATCGGGCGCTCGCAGCCCGCGGTCAGCCATTCTCTCCGGCGACTGCGTGAGCTGCTTGGTGACGCGCTGCTCGTCCGCATAGGTCCGAGGATGGAGCTGACGCCTCGTGCCCTTGGCCTTCGTGCGTCGTTGCCCGATGCGCTCGAGCGCGTTCAGAGCCTCCTCGCCGCCGAGTCGTTCGTGCCGGCGACGAGCTCGCGGCGCTTCCAGGTCGTGATCCACGACCACCTCGCGGATCTGGTCGTGCCCGCGATCGTGCGGCGGATGAGCACAGAGGCGCCGCGTGCTTGGCTCGAAGTGCTGCCCTGGGAGAGTCCGTTTGCGATGACGCCCGAACGCCTGCGCTCGCTCGATCTGTTCACCTCGTGCTCAACCGCCGATCTCCCGGGCTTCGATCGCCGGCCGCTCTTCACCGATCGCGACGTGGTGGTCGCCCGCCGCGATCACCCGCTCGTAACGCGGCTCGGGACGATGCGGACGTTCGCTGAGGCACGTCACATCGCCGTGACGCGGGATCCGCTCGATGCTTGGCTGCTGAAGGAAGGCGTCGAGCGTAGGATTGGGTTGACCGTACCGAGCTACCTGCAAGCACTTCACGCGGCGGCGGCCAGCGATCTCGTCGCGTTCGTGCCACGACGTCTTGCAGAGGCGTTGGCCGCGCCGTTATCGCTCGCGATCGTGAAGCCGCCAATCGATCCGGGGCCGTACCAGGAATTTCTGTTCTACCCGCGGCGGCGCGACGGCGATGGCGCCGCCCGATGGTTGCACGATATCGTGCTCGCGATCGGGCGGGACGTCGACGCGCCGACGCGACGCCGACGCCGGACGCTCGAGGCCGGGAAGGATGGGAAGTCTCGAAACGTAGGAAGTCGTTAGAAACGAATGCACCTACCGTGCCCGATCCATCCTGCAAGCTTCTCGTCGTCGACGTCAATTTCGCCCCAGTGTACGGGGTGACGCGTGTTCCCTATCGACCTAGTGCGGCGCAAAGAGCTGACCTCCCTAAACCGCCAGTATGGCGCATTTGGCATCCTCGTCGTGCCGTGGGTGCTGCTCACCGTCATCGTTGTCGGTGCCGCGGTCCTGGCGGCGCAGGAGGGCATGAAGGATTGGTCGAAATTCGGCTGGTGTCTCGAAAAGACTTATCCAGACTCCTATTACTCGACACTCGAAGACTGCCAAAGCTACGCGCGCGACAACTTCAAGCAGAACGCGATGACGTTCATCGGTATCGCCATCTCCTTCTTCATCGCGTGGGCCGTCGTTGGCTTCTTCGGCTTCCGTGCCGCGCGGCGGTTGCCGAAGGTTCTTTCGCTCCTAGACAACGCCCCTGCCACGAGCGTTTGGGCGTATGAGCAAAAGACATTCCTCGAGGGATCCAAAACCGCGGCGAACCGGCGAGAGATCGTGGTCGGCTGCGTCGACGGTACGAAGTCGAACCTCTGGATTCGCAGTCCCGACGAGATCGGGCCCTTACTGACGGCGATCGCTCTTCAATGTCCGGGCATCACCATCGGATTCGATGAGGAGAAGTCGGCGCAGTTCGTACGTGACCCGCGCTCGATGCGACCGGCCGAACCTGTCGTGCTCTTGCGACGTTGACGTCTGGCGCAGCACATTCTCACGTCGGAAACGCGGCTTCACTTCAAATTGAGTCGGCAAGGGCGCTTCGGATGCCGACGATGACCCCGATGGCGTCTTTCGAGATGGCCCGCTCACCGGTCTTCACCGAGATAGGGGCAGACCACGTGAGATCCGCCACGCCGTTGCCGACTCGAAGTACGGGAGCGAAAATGGCCAGCGCCAGAAGCGCGCGGCGCACTGGCTCGGTAAGCAGCGCGGTGGGGGCTTGCCCGTCGTCGTGGGCACATGCAAGTGATGACATCCATTTCGATGGCGCGGTTCGCTCCGCGCGGGGACGCCCACCATGGAAGGTAAATCGATCGCGGATCCGTCGGTTGCCGCGACGTTGATTGAGTCGGACAGTCAATCGTTGTACGTCGTCTCTTGGATCCAGTGAAACCGATATGACGTCAATGCGAACTCGGGGTCGGGTGTCTTGGCGAGTGTGAGGGCGAGGCGCTGCTCGCCGAGGACGCCCTCGATCGTGAGGTGCGCGGGGTCGGGGCGTTCGTAATGCAGCACGATCCTCTCGGCGCCCCCTGGCAGAGCGTCGCGCATGCCCGGCCGAAGCGTGAGCGTGTGCGCTTCGGGGTCGACCTTGAACCTCCATCGCACCATATTGCCATCGTCGCGTTTGACGACCAGGGAGCCATGTTGGCCGACGATGATGGTGCGCCAACGCACGAGATCCGACGGCGGAGTTCGCACTTCGGCGCTGGCCGCATTGGACTCGATCACGTAAGGGCCAGCGAGTGCCCTGGCGGGCGAACCGCTGTCGCGCATCTTCCGGATCATCAACGCGGAGCTCATCGCGGCGACGAGCGAGCCACCGATGTAGAGGACCTTGAGTACGAGCCTCGCGCGCTCGAATCGGCGTGAATGGAAGGGGGGGCGCTGCGGAGTGGCGGCGGCGGGCCGGCCGAGCACGAACACGTCGATGAGACGCCGCGCGTCGGCGGCGAGCAGGAAGAGCGCTATCGAGAAAAGGTGTGCGGAAAAGAGTTTGACCCCGACGTAGTAACAGAAGTTCAGCACGACTACGTTCGCCATGATGGCGGCAACCAGCATGGCCCCCAAAGTCGTGGTGCGGCGAAAGAAGAGCAGCAAGCCGCTCAGAACCTCGGCCCCGCCGACGAAAACGTTGTAGGCGGTCGAGTACCCCATGAAGGCCCACATCAAACTATGGGGTGACGAATCGCCGTACGTGCGACTCAGTTGTTCGATGGCCGGCGTCGGAAACTGCACCATCATGATCTTGAACATGCCGTAGAGCAGCATGTTCATCGCGAGCATGTAACGCAGATAGATCCGCAGTCCACCGTGCAGTTTCGCGTCACGCTCGCCCCGCACGTCGACCAGCGACCAGACGAGCGCCGCGACCGCGGAGAGGGCAACCACGCAGAAAAGTAGTACGAAATCGTAAGCCGAATCGGTGGTGCCCGACTGCGAGGGCGCTACGTCACGCGAAAAACCTAGAACATGGCGCCCCACCCAGGGCACGAGCGCGCGCCACATGCGGTCGTACACGTTGGTGAGCGGTTCGAGTTGGGTGACGTTGCTCAAGGGCTGCGGCAAGCTGGCGAGCAGCCCATAAGCGAACGCAAAGCGAAAGCCGAAGCGACGCGCGAAACGCGCGGGCGTATCCGGCGTGCCCGAGGGCGCAAAGACATCGCTCGGATCGGGGTTAAGGGAGGCGATCGGATCCACGGGCTAAGAGACAACGGGGAGCCGGCCGAGTTCCCGCCTCGTGGCGTATTTTCGTCGAGAGGTGGACGATTCGGCAAGACGCTTACGAGCATCGTTTAGCGGGCTGTTCAGGCGTGGAAGGGGGGGGGGCGTTTCGACGTCAAATAGTATTGAGGCTTGAAAGCGCTTGCGATTGACTCGCATGCGATGCATCTTCTTCGCATGAAGGGAGAGGCCAGGCGCGCTGGTCCGCAATTTCGATAAGAATTTGCGCAAACAGAAGCACCATTGCGAGAACGCTAGGCCGATGACGCTAGCGGATGAACCCGAACGACGTCCGTAAAACGGCACGACGGTCGCGTTTTACTGGAATTAACAAGTCAACGCCGGCGTCCCGCGCCAAAGTGGCCTCCAAGTCGAGCCCGCGCCGCCTCAAACCAACGAGAGAGACACATGTCCGAAAGAATCGATCTTGATCGCCGTCGTTTTTTTGGTGCCGCAGCCATGGCCTTTGCCGGCACCCAGCTGGGCATACTGGGCTGCTCGAAAGCGCAGGCCGACACCGTGAGGCCCGGCCGGCTGCCGCCGGTCAAACCGGGAACGAACACGTCATTCGGTGCGCTGAAGCAGATCGACGCCGGTGTGCTGAATATCGGATATGGAGAATCGGGCCCTCCCGATGGCCCGCCGGTCATTCTTCTGCACGGCTGGCCCTATGCCATCTACAGCTTCGTCGATGTGGCAGCCTTGCTGGCGGAGGCGGGGTATCGGGTGCTCGTTCCGAATTTGCGTGGCCATGGCACCACCCGGTTTCTGTCGAGCAGCACGGTCCGCAATGCCCAGCAGTCGGCCGTTGCCCGCGACATCATCGCCTTCATGGACGCGCTCGACATCCCGAAGGCGATCATCGGGGGCGTGGACTGGGGATCCCGGACGACCTGTATCATCGCGGCGCTATGGCCGGAGCGCTGCAAGGCGATGGTCAGTGTGAGCGGGTATTTGCTGACCAACGTCCCCGCCGCCAACGCGCCGGCGTCACCCGAGACCGAGTACCAATGGTGGTACGCGTCCTACTTCGCTACGGAACGCGGCCCGGTGGGTTACGAGAAAAACAAGCGCGAATTTGGACGGTTCATGTGGAAGCTCCATTCGCCAAAATGGAATTTCGACGAGGCCATCTTTCAACGCAGCATACCGACGTTGGACAACGAGGACAATACCGCCATCGTCATTCACAATTATCGCTGGCGGTACGGCCTGGCTCCGGGCGAGGCCCAATACGACGATTTGGAAAGGCAGCTCGCCGTCCGTCCCGTGATCAAGGTGCCCGCGATCACGCTGGAGGGAGACGCCAATGGTGCGCCACATCCAGAGCCCGCGTCTTACCGTGACCGATTCACGGGCAAGTACGAGCATCGGACCGTCGAGGGTGGCATCGGCCACAACCTACCATTGGAAGCGCCGCAGGCCTTCGCGCAGGCTGTCGTCGACGTCGACGGATTTTAGAGATTCGCGCATTTCGTGGATTTCCTCGCGCATCGGTTCGTCTCGACGGCGACGAGCGAGCCCGAGAAGCGCGACGGTTCATCGCAAAAAACGCGGCGCGCAGGTCGAACGCGTCGCACGAAAGCCGAGACGACAGTGAGAAGGTCGTCTCGGGCACGCAGCTACGGTGATATCAGGCCTGCATCGAGTGCAATCCGATCTGGTTGCCTTCGAGGTCGGTGATGACGGCGATGAAGCCATTCTCGCCGATGGGCGTGTGCGGCGCGAGCTCCTTGGCGCCGGCCGCCTTGGCACGTGCCAACGTCGCCTTCACGCCGTCGGGGGCGTCGAGGTAGATGAGGACTCCGGCGCCGGGGGTGAGACGCTCGGCGGAGACGAGCGCGCCGGTGACACCCTTCGCATCCTTCTCGACGGGGAAGATGGCATGCGGCTCGCCGCCAAATACCTCGCGTCGCAATTTCGTGTCGAACGTCTTCTCGTAGAAGGCGACGGCCTTGTCCAATTCGCGGGCCGGGATCTCGAACCAGTTGATGCTGTTGTTCTTCATGGGAAGACCCTGCCATCGGTTTTCGACAGCTTCCTGTCAGGTTTGGTGCGCCCCTCGAGAAGGCTCGAAACGGACGTGCCCGGCGAACTGGTGCGCGATGGCCAGGAACTCTTTGACCATGGATGGTCGGCGCGAGCTTTACTCCGATCGGTCGGGTTCACCATCGTCTCTGGCGGATACGTCTCTCTCATTTCGCACTCCAGAAGCGGGAGCCGCTGCCATGGTCGAGCCTTTCAATGCGCGAACGCAGGCATCAACGCATTTATCTGCGGCGCAACTCGCTGCAATGGACGACCCGCTTTCCGGATCGACATGCGTCGTCCACGTGCCCGGTTCGGAAGGATACGCACGGACCACCGGCCTCTGGAATGGTGCGATTGAGCGCCAGCCCGCCCTCGTCGTCGCGTGTTTCACGCCCCGCGATGTCCGCGCCGCTTTGCTGGCGGCGCGGGCTGCAGGGCTTCCGGTGTCGGTGCGCAATGGCGGCCGGGATTGGGTTGGACGCTCTTTGCGAGACGGGGGACTCGTTCTTGACCTGACGCCCATGCGGGAATGCACGGTGAACGCGGAAGCTCTCGAGGTGACCCTGGCTGCTGGCGTGACGGGGGCCGATTTGAACGCCGCCGTCGGGCGGCATGGTTTGATCGCCATGATCGGCAACGAAGGCACGATCAGCATGACCGGCCTTCTCTCGGGAGGTGGCTATGGGCCATTGACGACGCGCTTCGGGCTCGCGTTGGACAGCTTGCTCGCCGCCGAGGTCGTACTGGCCGATGGACGCATTGCCTCGTGCGACGCCACCCACAACCGCGATCTGTTCTGGGCTATCCGAGGTGGAGGGGGGAACTTCGGCGTCATCACGTCGATGCGTCTCCGATTGCATAAGGTCGGACGGGTGTTGTCGGGGATTATCGTATTCCCGTGGGCCGAGGCGTCCGCCGTGTTGGCGCGCTTTTCCAGCATGATGCAGGCGGCGCCGGACGAACTCGCGGGGGCCACCATTCTTTCGCTTGGACCGAGCGGCGATCCGGTCGTCATGATCAGTCCTACGTGGAGCGGCGAGCTGGAACGTGGCCGGCAGATTGTCCGCGAAATGGAAAGCTTCGGCACGCCGATGGTCAGCAAAGTCGAGCCGATGGCCGCATCGGATCTACTTTCGATCACCAACGGTAAGCTGGTGTCGGGACGCGGTTACTCACTTGCCACGCGGTGGCTCGCGGACCTGTCGCCGGACGTCGTTTCCGCACTGGTTTCGGCCTACGATGACCGCACTTCCCCCGTTTCATCCATCATCCTGCACCATTTCCACGGTGCTGGGACGAGAGTGCCGCCGGAAGACACGGCATTCGGCATGCGCCGGCCGCACTTCTCCGCCTTGATTTACGGCGTTTGGGAACCCGCGCACCTCGACGGAACGAAGCATCGTCGCTGGGCACACGATCTTTCGTTGAAGCTGTCGAATTGGGCGCTGCCGGGCGGTTACGCCAACCTACTTCATCACGATGCGCGGGAGCAGGTCGCGTCCGCATTTGGTCCCAATGGGCGAAGACTGCTCGAGTTGAAAGCCAGGTTCGACCCCGACGATGTCTTTTCCGCGATACCTCTACCAGGTAGATGAAACGTGCCGCCGTACTAGCCTTTCTGTGAAACTGCATCCCGATGTCAATGGAAGCGAGAGCGGCCAATCTCGGCGACCAGGGTGTCAGGGCTTTCCAAGATCCAACGGATGGGATTCGGCAGGAGCAACGCGGTGTTCTTCGCCGTACAGCTGGCGTCATATTCGAATGTTTGGGGGGCGGTGCTCGAGTGCTCGATGCGTTGGATGCGGCCCTCCGCGTCATATTGATAGCGAGTCCATAAATCCCGATCCGTGTATCGAATGATCCGGCCCGCACCGTCGTATTCGAGGCGTTGCCAAGGCATTGGGCCGCCATTCCCGACGAGATCCTTGCTCGTCAATCGACCGGCAGCATCGAACGTGTAGGCGTAACGAGCCGTCCCCAGGTTTTCTCCGGTCATCTCCTCCTTGGCGAGCCGCCCATGCTCGTACGAGAGCTTCCTGGACGACACCACGCGACCCTTCACCTCATGCCGTTCTTCGACGAGGTGTGCGCCATCATACAGGAAGCGCGCGCTGACACCATCATAGGCGCCGCCGGTTCTTTCGATGAGAATCAAACGGCCTGCATCGTCGTAGTGGCGGTTTTCGCTTCTCGTGGACGAGGGGGCGACGCCTGGCGCGTCGTCGTGCGACGTTATCGTAGCCTGCGTTTTTCGGCCTTGCTCGTCGTAGGCGTAGACGATGATCTCCTCGGATGTCGAGGCCGCGCGATCCAACGGGCTCGGATGCGGACGCCGTACCTCGTCCTCCTCTTGACGCGATTTTTGGCGGACGAGGCGTCCTTTGTCGTCGTAAGAAAAGTCTTCGCGGCCGCGGCGCCCAGATCCTTCGTAGACGTTCACGAGAATGCGGCCATCGGCTGCGAAGTGATGCTCGTCGATAAGGCCTTCGGTGGCGAACGTCTCGCGCACGCGGCACGTATCGGCGAGCCCGTGCACCGGCGCTGTCGTCGCAGGAGCCGTGGGAGCCCCCGCTCGCGCACACGCTACTCCCGCCATGAAAGCGGACAAGGGCGCCAGGATGATCCATCGCGTCATGGTCCTTTGGACGCAAGCATCCCTCGAATATTCGAACGCCTCCAATCAAGCACGGCGGGTCTAGACCGCTCCAAGTTCCTTGCGACTCATCGTCGCCGTGGTGACCCCGAGCCGCTTCGCAGCCGAGGAAAAGCTCTTTGCCTCGGCGACGGCAACGAAAGCCGAAAGGAGCGTCAGATCGAGCATCGGATCCATTGTTACATTATCGCAAAAGTTCGATGGCGACGATTACATTCAGCACAATCCGAGTATCGGGGACGGCCTTTCAGGCCTGGGCAAAGCGCTCGAAGCCATGGCCAAGGCTGGCGTCACGATGAAATACGACCGCATCCACCACGTGCTGGGCGAGGGCAATTTCGTGCTCACGGTCAGCGAAGGTACATTCGCCGGCGAGCCGACCGCGTTCTACGATCTTTTCCGTGTCGACCGCGGCAAGCTCGCGGAGCACTGGGACACCATCGAGGCGATTCCCATCCGGGCTCGATGGAAGAATGCCAACGGCAAATTCTGACGGAGCATCGAACTTGCCATCCTTGGATTGTGGCCGAGCCGGTCCGATGCACCCTCCCGACCGGAGCGACCGATGGATCGCGCGATCCAAAAGCATGGGATCCATTGCGTTCCAAGAAATGGAGTTTGCGAGAGCTCGATATTAAAATTGCGCGACCGAAATGCGTATTCGCCGCCGGGATGGCGCGAGGCACATCGCTTGCTGAAACGCTCGTCATCATCGAACGGCTCCCCTGGAGGTCGAAATGACAGCTCGCAAAGTCGGCTACGTGCTTTCGTCGCTCATTGTCGGTATCACTCTCTTCGCGTGCTCGGGCTCGAGCGATGAGCCCGCGGTGGACGAAGGCAAGAACGAGACACCGGGCCGAGAGGGTTTCGCCGGCACGAAGAATTTGTGCGTCAAACAGGCCGCGAACACGTTCCACTGCATCGACGATACGCGCTTCGAGCTGTGCACGGGCGGTGACGATTTCGTCATTAATTCGTGCCCGAAAGGTCTCTGTGCGACACGTCACCCGGCGAGCAAGAATCCATGTGTCGGCGCGGATCGTGCGAGGGAGATCGACGGCGTGCCGCCCACGCCGCCGAACCAGATCGACGATAGCCCGCCGGGAAATGCGGGCAGCCCGAACGACAATCCGCCGCCGACCAACAATGGCGGTCAATGTGTCGGTGGCCCCAAGTTCGACCCCGCGGGTGCGAAGAACGTGGGCAATGGCCGCGGCGCACAGTTCATTGGTGGCCAATGCCTCAACGCTGCGGATTGCGCTTCGGGCTGCTGCGCGTTGCCGTGCGGCATTTGCTCCGGTCCTGGAGCGCAATTCCAAGCTGGAAAGCAGGGCTGCGGCTTCGTGGCCCGCTGACGCTCTCCAGAAGCGCGCGCACCGACGGAAGCAGTCCCTGCCTGTACGGAATGAGTGCGGTGAGCGTGGCCTCGCCGGCGAGCCAGTCCGGTAGCACGCGCTGAAGCACGCCGGAGCGAACCGCGGCCCGGCAGACGTAGGCCGGCAAGGCGACCAGGCCGAGGCCTTTGATGGCGGCCTGCTGAAGTCCAACCATGTCGTCGCTGAGCAGCCTTGGCGTCAACGGCACGACGACCTCGTCGCGCTTCCGCCGTGCATGGCGAAGGCGCCAGACCGGCTCGACGCTGCTCCTCGTCATGAACAAGGACGGGTGATTCCGAAGATCCTGCGAGGTCTTCGGCGTGCCGTTGGCCTTGAGATGCCCTGCACCCGCGAAAAGGAACCAAGGCGCCGGTGCGAGGGTACGCTGGACCAGATTGGACTCCGGCAGCCGGTCGAAATGTGCCCGAACCGCGAGGTCATAATTCTCGCCGACGATGTCGATCGCTCGGTCCGAGGCGTGCGCCACGACATTCACTTTCGCTCGAGGTCTGCGCAGGTTTCCCGGCGATGACGGCGGTGGCGCGCGGCTACGACGCTTATGTCGCCGTCGATGCCTCGGGCACGTTCAGCAAGACCAAGCACGATGTCAACCTGCTGCGTCTGAGCCAAGCTGGCGTCATCCTTTCCGACTATGCGACCCTGATGGTCGAGATCCTCAAGGACAATGGCAGGCCGGAAGCGGGGCGCGTCTACGACGCTCTGGACATGCCTTGGGCCAAGCTGGTCGGCCAGATCGTGGCTTCGTATTCGAAATAGGCTCCCAGCCCTTCGGCCGCAACGCACGCCGGGCGGTTAGGACACGCATGCAGCTTCGTGAGGAAAACAGAACTACAACGCAGGCGTTGCAAGAGAAGCGCCGCAATCACATTTCATTTTCCCTCGTGAAATCCGCGGCGAGCCAGGTCTGGGACCTTCCCGCGGCGTCGCGACTTTGTTTTTCCTTGGCGGTCACCCCGTCCCGCGAGCGGCCCCTGGGGAATGTTGCCCAAGGCGCAATGGCATGTTATCCGAGCGACGCAATGCGCACCGACTTTTCATTGGGTGTTCTTTCATTGTCCTTCTTCGTCGCCGCGTGCGGTGGCGCCAACTCTGCCAACTCCGGAGGCACGAGTGCCCCGGTCGCCGCGAAGCCCGCGGCGAGCGCGCCGGCCGCTGCTGCCAACAGCTCCGGCGAGGTGAGCCTCGAGAGCCTTCTCGCGCGAGAATCGACCGGCCTCAAAGCGGTGAGCGCGAAATCGGGCGACGGCAGCCTCGTGCTGGCCGCCGAGAGCTCGGCGCAGCCGACCTTCGAGGCAAAGAACAACGTGCCGCAGGTCATGATCCCCATCGGGACGGAGCAGCCGGTCATCTGCCTGCTCCGAGGTGACTCGCCGTCGACGGGGAGCCTCCTGCGCTCGGTGGTCAGCGACGTGCAAAAAGACGAGCCGAAGAACCAGATAACGATGCTCGAAGCCGCGATGCTCGGCAACGTGCCGTACTATCTGGCCGAGCTGCAGTACCTCGACGAGAAGACCGGCAAACCGCTCCTCGGCGCGCTCAAAATCGCCGTCTTCGATCGGGCGGGGGACACTCTGCTCTGCATGCACGACGAGCTGGGCTACCGCGCCACCTTCAAGAGGGTGGTCGAGTCGGTTGCCAAGAGCTTCCAGAAGAAGGACGCGGAGGAGCCGAAGGCGCCGAACGAGCTCGAGATCGCGCTGGCCAAGGTGCAGAAGCAGCCCATTGGGTACACGACCGAGCGCCATTTCATCACGCCCGAAGGGACGCACGTCGAGCTCGAGTCGTCGACGCTGCTCCTGCGCCGCTCCCCGACGGAGCTCATGAGCGTCGAGTCGGTCCGTGTGACGGAGTCGAGCAAGGACGGGATCGCGACGAAGATCCGCACCATCTCCGAGGAGGGGGGCGAGCAAGCCGAGTCGATCACCGTCGAGCGTAAGGCAGGCGGGAAGTACCACGTCGAGGGGACCAAAAGCGGCAAGGCGGTGAAGGGGGACTTCACCAGCAAGACCCCGATCTGGGCCTCCTGGCGCCAGCGTGCCGAGGTGCGCGACAAGATGCTGCGCGGCCGCAAGGTCCGCGAGCTGAGCATGAGCGGCTATTCGTCGAGCAGCAATCCGATCGGGATGACGCCGACGACGTACAAGGCGACGAGCGATGCGAACGCGTTCGAAATCACGAACGGCGGGGTGCAGGTGCGCGCCACACTCGACGCCGACGCGCGCACGACGCAGGTGGGGCTCAAGATGGGGGCGATCGAGCTCTCGTTCGAGCGAGCCATCTTCGAGTCGCACAAGTGAACGGCGCGATCACCCGGAGGGCGTGGCTCGGGCTCGCGGTGGGCGGGGGGCTGCTCGCCGGATCCCGCGCGCGGGCCGACGAGGACGCGCTGCCGCTCCTCGATGCCGTGCCCCTCACGATCGAGGGGGACGTCGCGCTCGAGGGGCCGGTGCACCTCACGCTCAAACGCGATGACAGCGCGGCGCTGGCCGCGGCGCTGCGCGCGAGCCATGGAAAGGTGGACGCGACGGCCGATGGGGTCCGGGTGCGCCTCGCGCAATACCGGCCGGTGACCGCGGATCGGCCGCAGGGTTTCACCCGGCCTTCTTTCTTGCTCGACTATGACGAGCCGGCCTTCGCGCCGGTGGGGACCCTTGCGAAGGCGTACCTCGAGAAGAATGCGGGCGAGCCAAAGGCGGTGGCGCTCACGGCGTTCGTCGCCGAGTTCATCACCAAGAAGAACCGGATGCGAGGCTTCGATGTCGCGTCGGTCGTGGCCAAACGGGCCGAGGGAGACTGCACCGAGCACGCGGTGCTCCTTGCGGCCTTGCTGCGCGCCAACGGGATCGCGGCGCGCGTCATCTGCGGCCTCGTGCTGCTGAAGATGGCGAAGCCGCTCGCCTTCGGGCACGCGTGGGCCGAGGCTTGGGTCGACGGTGGCTGGAAGCCGTTCGACGCGGCCATCACGGCGAAGCACCGGCTCGGGCTGTTCGCCATCACCAACGAGGGAGCGGGGTTTTCCGCGGCGTTGGTGGCGAAGTACCAGGCGCTGCAGCCGACGCGCCTGGTGCTCGCGGCGGGGTAGTCGGCCGTGTCAGCCGTGCGAGGAGAGGTCTACTTACTTTGTGAGACGGAACACCTCGCCCCGTTGGGTCGACCAGTAGACGTAGGATTCGTCGACCGCCATGTTGAAGACGCTCTCCTTCTCCAAGCAAGAATGTGGAAAGCGTGCGACGCCCGGACCCTGGCGTTCATTCACCTCCGTCGCGCACCATCGCATCTTTGGCGTGCTTGGCAGCCTGGCGAGTGCTGGAGACTTCTCGGCTATCATCGAGTGGCACATGGAATCGGTGTTGGCTTGCTCCGAGGAGTTCACGTGAAGGTACGGCTCGCGCTTCGCGCAATTGCGCCACTTTTCGTGTGTGCAGCGCTTTTTCATGTCTACCGTGTCGTGGCACCCGTGCCGGACGAGCCCACGTGGCGCCACGCGCTCTTCGTTTGCGTGAATCTGCTGATTGCCGCCGGCCTTTGGTACAAGCCCCATTGGCTCGTCGTGCCGTTTGGACTTCTCACGGGCCAGCAGCTCGTGAGCCATGGTAGCTCGCTCTACGCTGCATGGCATATGCAGCACACCATCGATTGGCCCTCGATCGGCGTGCTGCTTTTGATGCCGGTGGTGTTCGTCCTCTTGCTCTTGGAGGTGCGTCGCCGGCGATACGCCCTGTCATCCGAGAACGCGCAGTGAACCTTTGACGACGCCGTAACCGCTGTCGGTGCGGAGTGTCTTCCAGATGCGCGACGAACTCGACGGATCCTCGATGGCCTCGCGGTACGAGGTCACGAGGTGGCGAACGTCTGCCGCGGTCTCGCGTACGAGTTCGATGCGGAATCGGCGCACGCCCGCTCGCACGAGCTCCGGGAGGAGCTGAACGGCGCTTTGCGGGCGGGCGTGGAAAACGGTGTTTCGGCAGCCGACGTCGGCTTCGACCGGATGATCCATCCCGGCGCGATCGCGCAGCGAGACGCGGTGCTTCTCGCACGGCCGACCGCACGTCTTGTAGTCGCGGCCTTCCGAGAGCAGCGCCGCGATCACGCAATGCTCCATGTGGAAGAGCGCCATGGGATGGTGCAGCACCGTCTCCATCCATGGACCGAAGCCCGTGCGCGCCAGAACGAGCAACTGTGCGGCATCGAGATCGAACGACGGCGTGAACGCATCGAGTCCACGACCGAGCACTTCCGCGGCGGTGATACGGTTCGTCACGTTGAGCGAGAAGTCGCCGATGTTCGATCGTGCCGGATCGAGCTCACGCAACGCACCGAGCCCGCGAACGAGGACCGCGTCCGGCGACAGAGACGCCAGATAGCGATCGATCTTCTCCTCGCCCGGCTTTCGAATGCGCGGCGGCGCTACACCAACGAAGGCCCCCGGGCGCGCCCGCAGCGCTCGCACCGCCTCACCAGTGCCGGTGAGCTCGAGAAAGTCGAGATAGACGCCCGCCGCGCCGGCATCCAAGGCGCTCGCGGCTTGTTCCAGGGTGCGACAGAGCACGTAGAGTCCGCCCTGAGGCGGTGCGCGGTCGGGCGGCACCGCCGCTCGGATCAAATCCTCGGCGCGCGCGTCCGTGAGCACGACGGGCACCCGCTCGGTGAGCGCTGCCACGAGTGCCCTGCGCGCGCGGTTTACCGACGACAGTGGAACGATCACGTGCGGCGGCAACGCCATCTCCAACGTATCGAGCTCGAACGGCGTATCGCCGAGGCGCCCGAGCTTGTCGCGCAACGTCGCCTCATCGACGGGAGCGGAACGCGCCGCTTCAATCGAGCCATCGCCAACGACGCGCGCTCGACGCTCTCCGATCGATCCCTCGAGCACGAACGGCTCGCCGATCGACCCCGAGATCTTCATCCGCAGGGGCGTCTTCTTGTTCGCGGCATCCCGCGCCCGAATGCGCTTTTCGACGCCGGGCGCACTCGTCTTGAACACCCGTCCGCCGGCGAGGTCGGCAGGGACCTGGGCATCCGGCCCAAGCCACACGCGCACGACAGCTCCATTCGGCTGGGCACCACCGCCGATCACGTCCCAGACGCGCCCGCCGAACTCACCGGCACTCGCGAAGCCGCCTTCGACGAGCAGACCGTCGCCGCGCGCGATCTCCGCGTTCGCGCGGATGCAAAGCCACGCGCGCCCGCGTGCGCGTTCGACCCGTTCGAGGTGGCCGACGAGGAGGCCGCGATGATCGCACGAGCGACCTTCGACGAGGCGCTGGTGATCGACACCGCGAAAGAAGCCGACGCCCGAGCCACGCGTGAACGTTTGCAGCGCGTCGTTGCGCTCTTCGTCCGTCGGTCCGGCGCTCGCCCCGACCGCCGCATCGCGCGCTGCGCGATAGAGCTGCGTGGTCGCTGCGACGTATTCGGGGCCCTTCAGGCGTCCTTCGATCTTCAGCGAAGAGACCCCGAGCCGCGCCAGATCTCCGACGATGCTCGATGCCTCGAGGTCCTCCGGCGACAGCAGATACGCGCGGTCCCCCAGATCGACGCGCTGATCATCCACGACGAGCTCGTAGGGAAGCCTGCACGCCTGCGCGCACGCACCGCGATTGGCGCTTCGTCCGCCGATGGCCTCGCTCGTGAGGCATTGCCCCGAGTAGGAGATGCACAAGGCCCCATGAACGAAGACCTCGACCTCGACATCGGTGCCGGCCCGAATCTTCGCGATGTCGTCGAGCGAAAGCTCGCGCGCGAGGATGACGCGCGTGGCGCCGAGCTCCTTCGCCAACTCGACCGAGGCCGCATCCGTACACGTCATCTGCGTCGACGCATGCACGGCGAGCGCCGGCGCGATGGCCCGCGCGAGCTTCGCCACGCCGAGATCCTGCACGATCACGGCATCGACACCCGCCGCCGCGCACGTCCGAATCGCATGCTCGACGCCGGCCACCTCGTCGTCGAAGACGAGCGTGTTCAGCGTCACGTACCCCTTCACCCCGTGGTCGTGCAGATACTGAATCGTCTGCGCGAGCTCTTCTTCGTCGAAATTCGTCGCCCGCGCCCGCGCGTTGTACCCACGCAGCCCGAAGTACACCGCGTCGGCCCCTGCCCGAACGGCAGCCTCAAGTGACGCTCGATCTCCAGCCGGCGCGAGAACTTCGGGAAACATGGCCCGCTTCTTACCGCACTCCGCTTGGCCGCGCCCCTCTTGACCTCGAATATCCCGGAAAAGGCGAAAAATTTCGTCCAGCTATGCTCGGGCTCGCCATATGGTTCGGATACGCCGCGGCTCATGGCGGCGGCGTATCCGACAGGATCATGGGCAGGTGCAGGATCCGTTGCACGCGTAATCGCGGTAGCACGTGCCCCCGCACGCGCCTTCGCACGCCAGCCTCGAGGTATAGAAGCCTTCGCCGCAGGTCCACTTGAGCGGGCAGATGGCCTGTGGGGATACTCCTTCCTGGACGGGAACGGCGGCCGTTTCCGATGTTTCGGGCTCGCCATCGGGTGAGGCCGAGCAACCGACGACGAGGGCAAAGAACATCGAGACGATGGCAATCGACGAAATGAATCGCATGGAACGGCTCCTGGGTGCGGTGTGGATGCAAAACCGAGATCAGACGGAGCCGTTCACAATCGCACTATCCAAATGAGGTAGTGCCAATAAATGACGAATGTCATCCTTTCTTGCGACAATCGGAAAACTCAAATCACACCGGGCGGATTTAATGAATGGCGTCCCAATGAAATGTCATCCATTCGGGTGACTTGGCGGGTGATTTGGAAAATGTCGCGCCGGTTGTTGCACCTACTTCACCGCGCCCGGGCGATGGGGAGACGGCTCCGACGTTGAGCGGCTATGCGGATTTTCGACGCATTGGCGCAGCTTCCGGCCATGCCTCAATATGAGCGCGACGACGGCTCGGTATCGGGCTCTCGCGGTCATTCGATAGGGCACGCAAGTCTATATCCCTCGGCGCGATCGCGAGGGCTCGCAGGAGAACTCCGATGAAACTTCGATGCGTTCGGTTCCGGCCTGACCGTACCGGGGTATGGTTTCGTGCTGCACAATCGAGGAGGCTTGTTTACCTTGCTGCCCCACCGCCCGAATACCATTGCCCCGAAGAAGCAGCCGCTCAATACGCTTTCGGCGGGTTTCGTGATGCAGGCCCAAGGGCACGCCCAAACCATGGTCAATATCTTCGATCTCGGTGCGAACTTGCAAGCAGCGACGGATATGGCACGTTTCCGCCATCGTCAGGTTCCCAATCGGCTGGAACTCGAATCGAGCCTTTTCAACCTCGTCGGAAGCGATCTGGGGGCAATGGGGCATTCCGTCGTTTCCGCCGACGGCGCATCGATGGGCGGCTTTCAGTCCATTCTATTCATCCCTTCGAGCGCATCGCCGGCGGGGGCAAGGATGCCCCGCGTGCGCGGCTTTTACCGGGCAGGGTCGGATCACCGGAAGGACGGGCAAGCGGTTGGCTGGTGAACGGCAAGCCTGCCGTTGAATCAGGTTCGTTCCGCGGCGCGGACTTTGGCGAGATAACCAAGCCCCGATGCGAAGGCGAAACCCGCGCTCACCAGCGCGATCAGACCGAGCTTCGGTTCCGCAACAATCAGCAGCAACGCGAGCGGGCCGAAGACGGTTCCCCTCGGACTCCATCTACGCCCCCACGCGCAAATCCTTCCCGTCGCGGGTATGATGGCGTCGATAGCGCTAGCGCGATGACTTTTTTCGACGCGCCCGATGGGGGGCCGGGGCGGCGCTTTCGGGTGCTCGCAACATGCGGCGTACGAGCTCCATCAGCGGCGTATGCAGGGCGGCCAATTCGTTGGCGTTGCCGGTGCCCAGCCGGCTCGTGACCAGTGAGCTGATCGCCGCGATCAGGGCTTCGCACGCGAACCGACTCTGCTTGGACCGTGCTCCGAACAGGTTCGCCGTCAAGTCGACGAACCGGTGCTGCAACTCGACGCGCCGGGCGATGGCTTGGGGCCCCGCGGCGTAGATCTCGATGAGGAAGGTCCGTGCCAGGGTGGGCTCGCTGGCCAGCGTTTGCAAATAGGCCTCGAGTGCTTCGCCAAAGCGCTCGACCGGTTCTCCGGCGGCGTTGCGGGCGGCATCGCTCATGGCGTTCAGCGTGAGCTCCGCAGCGCTCTCGTAGGCGGCCATGAAGCACGCTTCCTTGTCGGCGAATTGCTCGTAAAAGGTCTCACGCGACACCCGCGCGCCACGAAGAACATCGGCCACGGATGTCCTCACGTATCCCTTCTCGGCCACGGCAGCCGCCATGGCGGCGAGCATCCGGTCGCGCTGCGACGTGATCACGTCGTTCCTACTGAGTCGGTGCCTGCCCCGCGGCAACGGGGCGACGTCGTCGAGGTTCATGACGGGAGCGTAGCATTTGCGAACATTAATGTTCTCTGTGAACACCGATGTTCGCTAATGTGTCGGTATGCTCGATTGCGTGCGGATGGATGCGCATCGTCCCGCCTTGATCTGCCCCTCGGCTCGCCCCGGGCGGCGCGCGCGCGAGCTGTCCTTCGGCCAGCTCCACGACGACAGCGATGGCCTCGCTCGTGGCCTCGTCGCGCGCGGCATCGGGCCGGGCACCCGCACGGTGCTGCTCGTTCCGCCGGGGCCCGAGTTTCTCCTCATCACGTACGCGCTGCTCAAGGCGGGGGCGGTGCCGATCCTCGTGGATCCGGGGCTTCGCCGTGACCGCCTCCGGGCCTGCTTCGAGCGGGCGGCGCCGGAGGCCTTCATCGGCAGCCCGCGCGCCCATATGGCCCGACTCGCGCTCGGTTGGGCGCGGCGCACGGTTCGCAAGACCGTGCTCGTGGGCGGTCCGCGACCGCTTGCCGGCCTCCGTCGCGCGGCGCGGACGGTCACATCGCTCCCCGAGATCGATCCGAGCGCACCCGCCATGGTGGCCTTCACCAGTGGGAGCACGGGCGTTCCCAAAGGCGTCGTCGTCCGGCGCGATCAGTTGGCGGGCCAGCTGGAGGCGGTGGGGCGAATCTTCGACTGGCGCCCCGGCGACGTCGACCTGTCGACGATGCCGCTGTTCGCGATCTTCGGCACCGCGCTCGGTGTCACCTCGGTGCTTCCCCCGATGGATTTCACGCGCCCGGCCAAGGCCGATCCGGCGATGCTCGCGAGGCTCGCGCGCGAGTACCACGTGTCGACTCTGTTCGGCTCGCCGGCGCTGCTCGAGCCACTCAGCCGCTTCGCCACGGCACGTGGGCTCCGTCTCGAGTCGCTGCGGCGCGTGGTGTCGGCGGGTGCTCCGGTCCCCGCCGAGACACTGCGTCGATGCCGCGCGATGCTCTCCGAGGACGCCGAGGTGTGCACGCCCTACGGAGCCACGGAAGCACTCCCGGCGACCGTCATCGAGAGCCGCGAGATCCTTCGGGAGACCGCGGCCGCGACGAATCGGGGCGCCGGCGTTTGCGTTGGACGTCCGGTGCCCGGCGCAGAGGTGGAGATCATCGCGCTGAGCGATGGGCCCATCGCGTCGTGGGACCAGATCCGGCGCGTCCCGCAGGGCGAGGTTGGCGAGATCGCCATTCGCGCACCATGGGTCTCGGCCTCGTACTTGAACGACCAGGAGAACACCGCGAGGGCCAAGATCGGCCTCGCGAACGGAACATTTTTCCATCGGATCGGCGATGCCGGCTACCGCGACGAGGCCGGGCGGGTCTGGTTCTGCGGGCGCGTCACGCAGCGCGTGATCACCGAGACCGGAACACTGTTCAGCGTTCCGTGCGAGGCAGTGTTCAACACCCACCCGACGGTTGCACGAAGCGCGCTCGTGGGGCCCCGCGTCGCAGGTCGGATTCGTCCCACCGTCTGCGTCGAGCTGGAACCGGGCCGCCACGATCGCGCGGCCGTGCGCGCCGAGCTTCTCGAGCTGGCCGCTGCGCACGAGCACACCCGCGGCATCCGCGACGTCCTGTTCCATCCCGGATTTCCCGTCGACATCCGGCACAACGCCAAGATCGAGCGCGAGACGCTCGCCCTCTGGGCAGAAAGGCGCTTGTCATGAACCGCATCGACTTCGAGGGGCACCCCGTCCATTACGTTCGCGCGGGGCGCGGCGAGCCGATGGTCTTTCTGCACAACGGCGGGAGCTCGCACCGGATCTGGACGTCCCAAATCGAGCATTTCTCGAAGACGCATGACGTGCTCGCGCTCGACATGCTCGGTTTCGGAAGTTCCGCCAAACCGCGCACGGAGTACAGCGTGCCGCTGTACGTGGCGGTACTGCGCCAGTTCGTGCACGAGCTCGATCTGGAGCGCGTCACCCTGGTCGGCAACTGCATGGGCAGCGCCACGGCGGTCCATTACGCGATGCGCGAGCCGGAGCGCGTCCGGGGAGTCGTCGCGATCAACATCCTGACCCGCGCGACGGTTCTCGCCGGCTACAGCGGTCCGCTGGTTCGCCTCGCCCTGCTCTCGGGCCGTGCGGCACGCGCCATGGGCACGTTGCCCGCGACCCCGGTGATGGCCAAGGCGATTGTGGCCGCGCAGCTCGCAGACCGGATCCCCTCGGAGATCCTGGAACACCTGCGGGAACGCTACCGCGATCCGGACCAGCTCCGCGTGCTGATGAGCATTGCCGCCAACATGAACGACTTCGCCGCCCTCGACGCGCTCTCGGGCCTGCCCTCCGGGCTACGCGTCTTGGTCCTCTGGGGCGAGAACAACCGCATCTTGCCGGCGAAGGCGGGACGCAAGCTATGCGCATCGCTGAATCCGACGCGCGCGCTCACCGTCGCAGGGGGCCATCTGCCGATGCTCGAGCATCCCGAGGCCGTCAACGCGGCCATCGCGTCGTTTCTTTCCATGCCCACGTAACCCATCGCGCCGAGGTGTGTCGTCATGCCCATGAATCGACTTAGATGCACATCCGTGTTGTCCTTGTCCGCGGCCGTCCTGACCGCGGCGCCATCCGCCGCGCCTTCTCCATCGGCACCGCCGCCCTTCGCGTGGGACGACGGGGAGGGGATCCACGTCGTTTCGTCGACCCAATTGGATCCACGTCAGTATGCCCTCGCGGTCCAATCCGCGGCGTTGGGACGGACGGTGAACGTTCGGGTGCTTCTCCCCGCGGACTATGTCAATGCGCCGGCGGCCCGTTATCCCGTGCTGTATCTCTTTCACGGCACGAGCGGCCGAGCGTCGGACTGGGTCACGTTCGGCGAGGCCGCGCAGACCACCGCCGGACTTCCTTGGATCGTGGTGATGCCGGACAGCGGTTTCGACGGCGACGGCGGGGGGTGGTTCACCGACTGGTGGGACAGCAACACCGTCGAGGGGCCGTCGCGGTGGGAGACCTTCCACATTTCGCAGCTGGTGCCGTGGATCGATCACAACCTGCGAACGAAGCGTGAGCGCCATGGCCGAGCCATCGCCGGCCTCTCGCAGGGCGGATTTGGTGCCTATAGCTACGCGGCACGCCACCCCGACATGTTCGGCGCGGCCGCGTCCTTCTCGGGCGCGCCCGATATCGATTCCAATTTGCTCACGGCGGTGATTGCCGAGTTGGTGATCACGACGACCGCCGTCGTCCTCGACCACGTGCAGCCGTTTGCCATGTTCGGCCCGCGCCTGACCAACGAAATCAATTGGCAGGGGCACGATCCCGCGACGTTGGCGCGAAATCTACGCTGGACCAACATGTGGCTCTACACGGCCGCCGGAGTTCCTGGCCCTGCCGAGCCTCCCAATCCGGCTTCGACGCTGATCGAACAGCTGACGCACGCTTCGACCCTGAGCTTTCACGATCGCCTCGGATCGCTGGGGATCGCGAGTCATTTTCACGATGGCCTCGTTGGCACCCACTCCTGGCCGTACTGGACGCAATACCTGCGGCAGTTCGCCGGTGAGCTGGCACCGATGTTCGCCCAGCCTCCCGCGCCGCCGACCACCATCTCGTATGAATCGATCGACCCGAGCTGGTCTCAATGGGGATGGTCTGTCTCACTGCAGCGCGATACGGCGCAGCAGTGGAGCTCACTGAGCAACGCCGACGCCCATGGCTTCGTCCTGACCGGGGCGGGCACCGCCACCGTCGTGACACCCGCGCTCTATCCTCCCGCCTCCACGTGGACCGTCACCACGACGGGCGCATGTGGCAATGGTTCGGCGCGCATCGAAGCCGACGCCGCGGGGCGGCTTCACGTGACTCTTCCCCAAGGACCGCTGCCCTTCAGCGCGACGACCGTGACGATTCACGGCTGACGTGAAACGCGGAATCGAACGCGTTCGTCGTCGACGAAGTAATTAACATATCTAATTTTGAATCGTGGAGGAATGCATGTTCCGACGGTCTCTTTTTGTCTCGATCTCGATGGCTGCACCCCTGTTGGCCATGATGGTGGGTGGCTGCGATGGCGGCGGTCGCGCGGACGCGAACACCAGCGCGTTGGGTGTCGCGACGGATTCATCGCCCGAGGTACGCGCACGACAGGTCCTGGCGCAGATGACGCTGGCCGAGAAACTCACGTTGATTCACGGTGACGGCTTCTGTTGGCCTGCAGGCACCGACGGTTGGACGGCGGGTGTGCCACGGCTGGGAATTCCGCCGACCACGTATGTCGGTGCCGGTTCCGGCGTCACGGATGTGTGCCTTCGAGACAAGTTGCGCCCATTCAATCCAGCCATTCCACCCGGTCCGGCAACGGAATTGCCGGCGCCGATTGCGCGAGCCGCAAGCTGGAGCAAGGCCGTGGCGAACGACGCCGGAAAGCTTCTCGGCCGCGAGACGCGGGACAAGGGTTACAATGTGCATATCGGCGGCGACGTCAATCTGGCCCGCGATCCGCGGAACGGTCGTACCTTCGAGCAGTTCGGCGAAGATCCGCTGCTCGCCGGCACGCTGGTCGTCGCGGAACAACGCGCCGTCGCCGAGGAAGGCGTGATCAACAGCGTCAAACATTACGTGGGAAATGAGGCCGAAGCCCACCGCAACGAGAGCACCTCCGAGATCGATGAGCGCACGTTGCGGGAGCTGTATCTCGTGCCATTCGAGATGGCCATCCGACAAGGAAGAGTCGGTACCGTGATGTGTTCGTACAACGCCGTCAATGGAGTCGCTGCTTGCGAAAATCGATACCTCCTTCGCCAAGTCCTGAAAGGGGAGTGGGGATTCGAAGGTTGGGTGATGTCGGACTGGTTCGCCACGTACAGCACCGTGGCCTCGGCCAACAACGGCCTGGATCAGGAGCAGCCGTGGGGTCTGTTCTTCGGCATCCCGCTCGCGCTCGCACTCGGTACGGGCGAGGTGCCCTTGGCCAGGGTCGACGATATGGTATTCCGTATTCTGCGCACGATGTTCGCCTCCCGCGTGGTGGATGATCCGCCCGTGCAGCGCCCGATCGATACGGCACGCGGGGCGGGGGTCGCTCGGCAAATCGAAGAACAGGGTGCCGTGCTGCTCAAGAATGCCGGGGACCATCTGCCGCTCGACCCTGCCGCCACGGCCTCGATCGCGGTGATTGGTGCCTATGCCGACGGGGCGGACGACGGTCGCAATGCCTGCCCGTTCAAGGACGACTGGTGCAACACCAAGGGGTATGCCGCCGGCGGCGGCTCGTCGTCGGTGCATCCCACCGTCACGGTGACGCCCCTCGCAGGCATCCGAGCCCGCGTACCCCACGCGCGCGTCGAATACGCCAGCGGCCGCGACATCGTCGAAGCTGCAAGATTGGCTCGTTCCAGCGAGATCGCGATCGTGTTTGCTCGCGATACCGAGAGCGAAGGCAAGGATCGCGTCAATCTGAGTCTCGACGAGGATGCCGACAGCTTGATCGAGGCCGTGAGCCGAGCCAATCCGCGCACCATCGTAGTTCTCGAGACGGGCGGCCCCGTCACCATGCCTTGGCTCGACCACGTACCCGCGGTGCTGGAGGCATGGTACCCGGGGCAGAGCGCGGGCGCCGCCATCGCACGCCTGCTCTTCGGCGACGTGAGTCCCTCGGGCCGGCTCCCCGTGACGTTCCCGAAGTCGGAGGCGGATCTGCCAACCGCCGGATCCGTTGCGCAGTGGCCTGGGGTGCTCGAACAACAGGGGGGTCGCTACCGGATCGATTACGCCGAGGGCGTGTTCATGGGCTATCGTTGGTACGACGAACGGAAGATCGAACCGCTGTTCCCATTCGGATACGGGCTCACGTACGGCGCGAAATTCGAATATTCCGACCTGCGCATCGAATCGAAAGGGCCGAGTGTGATGGTCCAGTTTCGACTTCGCAACGGTGGGACGCGAACCGCCGTCGAAGTCTCCCAGCTCTATCTCGGCATGCCGTCCCCGTCCCCCTCGGTGCATCAACCGCCGAAGTGGCTGAGAGGATTCGATCGGATCGAGCTTGCCGCGGGCGAAGCGCGCGAGGTGAGCATCGAACTGCCGGAGAGAGCTTTTTCCTATTGGGACGTGGAGCAGAAAGGGTGGGCCGTATCACCCGGCTGCTACGAAGTGATGGTGGGATCTTCGTCCCGTGACGTGGCGTTGCGGACGGGCCTTTCGCGCGGCACCCTCGCATCGTGCCCGTGAAACGACTATCGTCATGGGCGAGACCATGAAAGAAAAAGAACAGATCGTCGAGAACTGGCTGCCGCGCTACACCGGCATGCGCCTCGACCAGTTCGGAGAACACATCCTCCTGACGAATTTTTCCGGCTATCTGCACACCTTTGCGCGCCTCACCGGGGCCGAGGTCGTCGGGCTGGACCGGCCGATGCCCAGCACGACGTTCGACGGCATCACCATGATCAATTTCGGCATGGGTAGCCCAAACGCCGCGACGATGATGGACCTCCTCTCGGCGACCATGCCCAAAGCGGTGCTCTTCCTCGGCAAGTGCGGCGGACTCAAACGCAAGAATCAGCTCGGCGATTTGGTGCTGCCCATCGCGGCGATCCGCGGCGAGGGTACCTCCAACGACTACCTCCTGCCCCAGGTGCCGGCGCTCCCCGCGTTTGCGCTGCAGCGTGCCGTTTCGACCATGATCCGGGACCTCGGCCACGACTATTGGACCGGCACCGTCTACACCACCAACCGCCGCGTCTGGGAGCACGACGACGCGTTCAAGGATCGCCTGCGCCAAATGCGCTGTATGGCCATCGACATGGAGACGGCCACCATCTTCGCCGCTGGATTCGCAAACCGCATTCCCTGCGGCGCGCTGCTGTTGGTCTCCGACCAGCCGATGATTCCGGAAGGCGTCAAGACCGAGGCCTCCGACGCCCTGGTCAGCGCCTCCTATGTCGATACGCACATCCAGGTCGGCATCGAAGCGCTAAAACTCATCCGCCGGCACGGCAAGTCGGTTCGGCACCTGCGGTTCGACGAATAAGTCATCGTGGGCAACTTACGGGGGTTGCCCACAATTCGAAATCACTGCCACTCGCGGCGAGATAGGCCACCAGGCCGTGTCCTGTCTCCGAGACCAAAACCTGCCCCTGGCCCGCGTTGACGCCATCGGCAGAAATCGAAAGAGCCGGACCCTCGGGCTCGCCCTTGGCATCGATCGTCAGCGCGCGCACCTGATGGTTCGCGAAGGGCCCCTCTGCCCACACCACGAGGAAACGGCCATCGCCAAGCCCCGCAATGCTCGGTGACATGAGCGGTGCACCCAAACCGCCGGACGGAGGTTCGAAGTTTTTCGCTGGCTCCGGAGCTGCTTCCCCTTGGCGCCATCGCTGCCATTGGAGACGCCACGCATCCGAAGCGGTGGCCCTGCTGGCCCAAATCAACGCAACGACATCGCCGCTCGCGGCCATCGCGGGGGAGCCGACTTGCGGTCCGAGGGTGTACGCGAGCTCTCCCTTCGCCGCGAATTTCGCATCGACGGTGCCGAATGCCATTCGGTCGCCGTGGCGAAACGCAACGGCATATCCCCCCTCCGTCCCCTCGAGCGGTGATGCGCGGATCGCTTCCACGGGCGCCTTCCCCTGCAGCGGCCATAGAGCCGTGGACTTCCCCGATCCGTGGCGCGCCCAAGCGACATGTCCCTTCGCAACGCCCATATCGAAGGGCGCGCCGGCCACCGCGCGTCGCCCTTGCAGTCGATCGCCCTTTCGCTCGTTCTCGAGCGCGACACCGACGGCTTTCGTACTGGGCACCGGCAAAACGCGGCGGATGGCGCCATGCGCGGTCGCTTTGCCGCGTGCGACCACGTCGAGCGTGCGAGGGTCGACGACCAGGGCTGCAGCATCCTTCGGTCCTGCGGCAAAGCCGAGCGCAATGCCCTGGGGGGCGCGCATCACCTCCACGCCGCTCGGTAGCAGGATCCGCGGCGCGAGCATTTTGGAAGCGCCCACCACGGTGCAGGGGCTGCTCACGGGAGCCGCACCCGCGTCCGCATCGACGACCGCAGGTGCAACGGGCGCGACCTCGCTCTCCGGGGGCTTCGTCGTTGCAATCGGTGTGGAATTCATCGTGCGCGACGGCGCGCGGAGAGCCTTGACGGCGAGGCCGCCGAGTAGGATGACGAGCAGCAACCCCAATCCGCCAAACACCGGCAGAAGGAAGCGCGGCTTGCCCCGTGGGATCCCATCCGGTGCGTCCTCCTCGGGGCCCGGTTCCTCCTTTTGCACCGGCACCGTCGGAGGAGGCTCGGGCGGCGCGTCGGGCATGGCCAACGGCGACATCCAGTGCGCCGGCTCCTCCTCGTCTTCTTTTGCGCTCCCGGCCCCCGACTCTTGACCCGGTTCTCGAATGGTCGGCACGCCCAGGAGGGTCGCCACCGTGGATTGGCCGGCTGCCGGCGCGGGCGGCTCTGAACGGGACGCATCGGGCTTGCGCGGGGCTCCGCCCGGAACGAGGGTCTCGAGTGACTTTGGTGAAGGGGGCTTCTCATCCATGGCGTCGACGGGACCTCGGAACCGGGAATGGTCCGCGGGTTCCGATCAGTCTACATCGACGCGAGATCCTTGCACGCAATGCTCGAGCCATCGAGGTACGTCCGGGCCTGGTCCCGCACCACAAGCCCACATCGAGGCGCTTGGGCTGGCGATTCGCGCTGTCGCATGGGTCATGGCACGATCTCGTGGACCAGGTATCGTGCGACAAGGAGAGCCGTCCTGAGTCACTCTTTGCGTTCGGCTTTCCGGCGCGCCAGAAAGTCTTCGTGGACGATGTACAGTTCCACCTCGGCCACGTCGACCCAATGGAAGTACCCGTTGTACCAGTCTCCTTTTACTCCGTTTTGCTCGCACCAGCTGGCGTCGTGGCCGAACCAGCAACCATGGACTTTGCCGTTTTGGAAACTCTCCACTCCAAAGTCGGTATCGCGCCACCTGAAATACATGACGTCGCGGTACCACGCGTCGAGATCGTCGACGGGGACCGCAATTTGCCATAGCCCGCAGAGGGTGGAGAGCTCGAAGCCCTCGTTGCTCGAGTAGACCGTATCGGGCATCTTCATGATGTAGACACGGTCCGACATCGTGAACTGGCGGGTGTTCTTGAAATAGGTTTCGCCGCGGTATTGGGCCATTTGCTCGCCGGGATGCGACGGCATCTTCGCTGCGTCGACCGGCCGGACCGTCTTCCAAGGCACCTGCGGCATATCAAAGTAGGCTTCGAAGCCTTTGCGTTTGCCCACCTCCGCCATCCAGTGCACCCGAAGGTCCTCGTGGACGATGTACAGCTCCACCTCGGCCACGTCGACCGAATGATAATAGCCGTCGTAGTGACTCCCTTTCACGCCGTTTCGATCGCACCAACTGGATTCGGAGCCGATCCAGCCACCGTGGACCTTCCCATCTCCGAAGCCGAGCACGACGAACTCCCCACCGCGCCACCTGAAATGCATATCGTCGCAGTACCACGCGTCCAGTTCGACCATCGGGACCGTCTTTTCCCATGGCCCGCCGACCTTGTCGCGCTGGAAGCCTTCGTTGGACGCGTAGCTCTCATGGGGCGTTTTGGTGAGCGTGATGTGGTCCCCGCGGCGTTTCGTGTAATAGAGTTCGCCTCGATATTGGGCGATGGACGTGGACTGATATGGCGGTTTCACCGCCGCATCGGTCGGGCGAATCGTCTTCCAGGGTTCACGAGGATTCCGCACGGGATCAGGCATGCCCAAGGATACCGCGAAGCCGTGCGACGCGCCCGCCGGCCGCGTTCAGGGGATTCAGTTGGTGACGACCAACAGAGCGAGCATCATGGTGATCCGTACCTCGTGAGGCCGCTCCGCGAGTGCGCGCGCGAGCGTTTGGAAATCGTCGTTCGACACCTCGGCCGGTCGGCACATGGCTGCGAAGTGATCGACGAAGTCCTGTTCATCGCATAACTCGATCGTCGCGTGCGCCTCCCGCAGGATGCGCTCTCGCGCGTTGCGTGCGCCATTCCCGCTCGAGTCTGCATGGTCACGCATTTTTCTACTCGCGTAAGCTTTCGCGATACGGAGGATGAGGAGATCGAGAGACTCGGCGCTCGATGGTTGTATACTCATGAGGTCTCCCCTCGCTCCGGTGTGGCTCGACAATCCCGGAACGATGGGGTGGCCAAGCTCTGTCGGCGACGCCGCGCTGGCGAACCGGCGCTTGCAGCTGGTGAGTCGGTGGCTTCCGCGTGCGAGCCGGAAGGTGCTCGGCACGTGCTCATGTTCGTTCGGGGCGCCAGTTCGTAGCGATCGCGCAGTTGCATCCGGCTCACCAGCTGAAATCCCCGGTTCACCAGCGTTGCATCGCCCCGGGAAATCTACCGAGGCATCGTCAGCGGCGTGCCGAGATGGAAATTCAACACCACGATTGGACTCGTCGCGTTGCTGGTGACCACGAAGGGCTTCGCTCAGACAGAGGGGACCCCCAACGTGGTGCCTCCGACGGTGATGACGCCCGCCGCCGTCACGTATCCCCAGACGGCGATTGCCGAGTGCTACTTCGCCGAGACCGAGGTCGTGCTCCTCGTCGACGTCGACAAAACGGGGGCGGTCTCGAAAGCGACGCCCGAGTCGCCCGCCGGCCACGGCTTCGATGATGTCGCCGTCGCTGCTGCCATGACGTTGCGTTTCGAGCCTGCCACGCGAGACGGGACGCCGATTGCCGCGCGTATCAAGTATCGTTTCCTCTTCCATCCTCCGCCCGCGAAACTCATAGGTCGCGTTTCGACGCCGGAAGGGCGGCGCCTGGCTGGCAGTGTCCGGCTCATGTTTCCCGACGGCACGACGCGAGACGTCCCTACGGACGCGGACGGCCAATGGAGCGTTCCCGATCTGAGCCGCGGCAAGGTTACCGCCGTCGTACACGCGGAGGGCTTCAAAGACGACTCGACGGAGGTGTTCCTGGAAAACGGCGAGGAGACGAACCTCGTCACGCGGCTTTCGCCCGTCGCGAGCGACACCGCACGGACCACCCCCGCGGAGGACTCCGTCGAAGAAGTGAATGTTCACGGCGCGAAGCCTCCGCGTGAGGTCACCAAGAGGACACTCTCTCGCGAGGAGATCGACAAGATTCCTGGGACGAACGGCGACGCACTGCGATCGATCCAGTCCCTGCCCGGTGTTGCGCGACCGCCGCCTTTTGGAGGCGTCTTGATCGTGCGCGGCTCGGCGCCCGCCGAGACGACGACGTTCGTCGATGGGACGCCGATCCCGCTGACCTATCACTTCGGCGGATTGAGCTCCGTCGTCCCCACCGAGACCCTCGAACGCATCGACTTCTACCCCGGCAACTACGGCGTCACGTACGGGCGCGGGACAGCGGGCATGGTGGATGTCGCCCTGCGGGACCCCAAAAAGGACTTTCACGGCTTCGCCCAGCTCGACCTCATCGACCTGCGGCTTCTCGTGGAAGGACCGATCGGCAAGACGGGGTGGAAATTCCTCGCGGCCGGCCGGCGCTCCTGGTTCGACACCTGGTTGGTCCCCATTCTCGAGGGAAGCTCGGCGGCTGTCGGGACCGCCCCTCGCTATTACGACTATCAACTCATGCTTCAGGGAAACTTGGGCAAGCGTGCCTCCCTGCGATTGACCTTCTTCGGCTCCGACGACGCATTGTCGTTCGGGCAAGCCAAGGCCGAATCGGCGACGGCATCCATCGGTGGCACCATCGACAACAAGACCAAATTCTATCGTCTACAGGCCATCTACGACCATCGGTATTCGGACAGCGGCGAGCTTCGTGCGGTCGCTGCCATCGGGCGGGACAAAGTCGATATCGGGGTAGGAACCCTCTTCGCCAGCACGAGCGAATACCCATTTTCGTTGCGAACGGAGGTGTCCCAGCGTCTCGCCTCGAGCGTTCGCGCGCACCTCGGAGTCGATTTCATGTATGCGCCATACGATCTATCCCTCCGACTCCCTCCGAAATTCCAGGCCGGAGATGGTCCACCGGCGCCCGGATCGCCACCAATCCTGAGCAATACCACCGGCGCTCGGACATTCGCAGGAGGTTACGGGGAGCTCGAAGTCGTTCCGTGGCGAGGTGGTCGCATCGTTCCCGGCTTCCGTGTCGACTACACCTCCGTGACGAAATCCTGGGATGTTTCGCCACGCATCAACTTCCGGCAAGATCTCACGCAGGGAGTGCCGAGAACGACGCTGAAGGGCGGGGTCGGGCTCTTCTACCAGCCGCCCTCGATCCGGGAGACCGATCCGAACTACGGCCAGACGGGGCTCAAGTCGAATCGCGCCGTTCACTACGCGCTGGGATTCGAGCAGCAATTCACCGAGCATCTGGATCTCTCGGTTGAAGTCTTCGGCAAGACACTCGATCGGCTCGTGGTGTCAGGCTCTGGGAACTCGGGCGAAGGCCGCGCGTACGGCGCCGAGTTCATGCTTCGCTTCAAAGGACATCCGCGGTTCTTTGGATGGCTCGCCTACACCTACTCGAGAAGCGAACGTCGCGACACCGACCATGATCCGTGGCACTTGTTCCAATACGACCAGACGCACAACCTCACCGTCGTGGGCAGTTACGATCTCGGGAAAGGCTTCCGTGTCGGCGGTCGCTTTCGGCTCGTCTCCGGAAACCTTTACACACCGAACATTGGTGGCGGATTCGACGCGAGCTCTGGATCCTATGCGGACGGGCTGCAGGAGCCGGAGTACGGATCGCGACTGCCCATCTTCCACCAGCTCGACCTCCGGCTCGACAAGACGTGGACATTTCCAAATTGGAAGCTCACGGCCTACGCCGACGTCCAGAACGTCTACAACTATCTTGCCAAAGAAGGTATGCGCTACAACTTCGATTTTACGGTATCGGGCTACAACGAAGGACTGACGATCCTTCCCAGCATTGGTCTTCGAGGTGAATTATGAGGAGCGGTCTTCGCATCATCCGCAATGCACTGGCGTTGTGCGTCGCCCTCGTGGCGTCGTCGTGCGGGGACGAGTTCGGTCCCGGGAGCCGTCTCTCGACGGTGCGCATTCTCGGTATTCGGAGCGATACCCCCTACGTACGCCCCGGCGCAACGTTCACGACGGATATCCTCGCGTACGACGGTCGGGCCGATCGGTCACGTCCAATGCATCTGTATTGGCTCGAGGACATCTGCTTTTCGCCCACGGATGGGAAGCCCGAGGACTGCTACCGGCAACTCGAGGCGAAGTATCCGCGAAACGAGGATCTCAGCTCGCGGGTGACGGAAGGGAAGCAGATGACGTTCGCGATGCCGGCCGATGCTTCGACGGGAAGCCCTCCTCGCCTCGCGCTCGTTTTCGCTGCGGCCTGCGCGGGCCATCTCGAGCTCGTAGGGAGCGCGGAGGGGTATCCAAGCTCCGTACCGTTCGCATGTGTCGACCAGGGACGCCGTCTCGATGCCAACGATTTCGTCTTCGCCTTCATGCGTATCTACGTGTCGAACGACCTTACCAACGCCAACCCCACGCCGAGTGGAGTCACACTCGACCGCGTTCCGCTGCCCATCGATCGGCCGTTTTCATTCCCGCACTGCACCGTGCAGAGCATCGACGACTGCCCGGCTCGGAAGCTCGCGGTCACCATCGGGGACGAGTCGCAGGAGGTCGATCCGACGAGCGGCCCACCGGGAGGGGAGCTTCTCCAGGAGCAGATTTGGTCGAGCTTTTTCGTCTCGTCCGGGAAGCTCGAGAGCGAGTCGCTCATCCTATTCGACGCGCGTCACGGTCGGACGAGCCATGCCGAAAACGAATATCGCGGCCCGACCGTTCCTGGCGACGTCGATCTCATCGTCGTGACCCACGACAACAGGTCGGGGGTCGCATTTCAATCCTTCAAACTCAAGGCCGAATAGCAAGTGAGGTGGTGATGATCGAGACAATGAAAAATTTGATGCTCCGTGGTGGAGCAGGCTGGGTCATGTGGCTGCTCATCGGGCTCAGCGTGATCTCGTTGGCCATCGCCATCGAGAGAGCGTGGGTACTCCTTCGACGGGGGGGCGACGTTCGCACCCTCGTCCTCGACCTAAACCGACTGCTTCGCGCGGGCGAGATTGACTACGCACAAGAGCTCCTCGCCAAGTCCAAGTGCGTGGAGGCCACCGTCGCGCAAGCGGGGCTTGCGGAATTGGAGCGCGGGCCGAAGGCGGCCGAGCAGGCCATGGCGGCCGCGCGGGGCGTGGAGCGTTCGCGGTTGGAGGAGCGCCTCGGCTTCCTAGGTACGGTTGGAAACAACGCCCCCTTCGTGGGGCTCTTGGGAACGGTGATTGGTGTCGTCGGAGCGTTCGAGGAGCTCGGAGCGGCCCAGATGCCGAGCAGCGCGCTGGCGCCGGAGAAGGTCATGAGCGCCATTGCCGAAGCGCTGGTGGCGACGGCCATGGGGCTCGTCGTCGCCATCCCTGCCGTAGCCGTATTCAACTACCTTCAGGAAAAAATCACGCAGAAGATCGAACGCGCGGAGACGCTCGGCTACGTCGTGCTTGCATATCTGGAGGGACGGGATGGCAGGTAGTACGGGAAGATCGCGCCATGGCGCGATCATGGGGATCAATGTCACGCCGCTCGTCGACATCACGCTCGTCCTACTCATCGTGTTCATGGTCACGGCGAAGCTGATCGTGGGGCAAAAAGCGATCACCGTCGATCTTCCCAAAGCGAAGACGGGGGCCGAAGTCCAGGAGGTCCTCAGCGTCGTGTTGATTGCCCCCGAAGGAATGCAAGTAAATGGAGAGATGGTTCCCGAGAACGACGACGGACTCGTCGCCATCGCACGGGCCGCGGTGACGAAAACACCCGAGCTGCGGGCGGTGGTCAAAGCGGATGGAACCGTGTCCCACGCGCGGGTCATGCATGCCCTCGATCAACTCCGCGTCGCGGGGATTGCGAAGGTGGCGTTCGGCGTGAGTCCTGTCCTCACGGCGGGCGGAGCCGGGGCGGAGAAGCCATGAACACGACGCTCGACCGAATCCTGGCGCGCCCGGCGACCTCGCGCGGGCGCTTTGGCAGCATCTTGCTCATGGCGTTCGTCTCGCATCTCGGAATCGGTATGGCGGCGGCCTCCATACGACGCCCTGTCGCGACCCCGCCCCGAGAGACGGAGATCCAGGTGCTGCCTGACGAGCCTCCGCCACCGCCGCCGCCAGCCCCAGAGCCCCCACAGCCCGAGAAGGTGGCGACGCCATCGCCCGCGCCGCGCGCTGCACCGGCGGCAGCCCCTCCTCCCGCGGCGGCCGCGAAGGTGGCGACCGCACCTGACGATGCCCCCGTCGACTTGACCGGAGGCGTCGTCGTGGGCTCCGCCGAGACATATGCAGGAGGGAGTACCGCCGCGACGGGTACGGGAAGTCGGGTCGGCTCGGCGGCGGGCGTCCCGGGCGCAGGTGCTGGGACGGGTCGCCCGTCGCCACCGCCGATGGGACCAGACCTCTCGCGCCCACCGCGGTTAGCAGAAGGTATGTCGTGGAATTGCCCATTCCCGCCGGAGGCCGACGAGAAGGGGATCGACGCCGCCATCGTGGGGCTCAGCATCGAGGTGACGGCCGACGGTGACGTCGTGAACGTCACCGTCGAGCGAGATCCGGGCACGGGCTTCGGTCGTGTGGCGGCATCCTGCGCCCGCTCGAAGCACTTTTCTCCGGCCGAGGACCGTTACGGCAAACGGGTTGGCGGACGCTCCCGAGTCAACGTCCGGTTTCAGCGCTGACGAGCTACACTTAGGAGTCATTCATGCGCACGTCGTCTCCAGCATCACCCGGGTCGAGCCTATGGAGATGGCGAGCGATCGCCGTCGGGGTCGTCTCCACTCTCTTCATCCTGACGGCGATCCCCGCCCTCCGCGCGCACATCGGCGGACGAGATATTCCGCTTCCACTCGCCATCGGCGCCGCCAACTTCCTCGTCGTTCCCATCATCCTCTCCATTGTCGACCGGGTCCTCGTTCGATACGCGAGCAGCATTCTTTCGCGCATGATGGTCGGGACCGTCGTTGCCGCGCTCGTCGGTGGCACGATGAGCTCCCTCATGTGGTCCGGATTGATCCCGCACGTGGCACGGAAGTTTCACGATGCGGACCGGCCGACCGAGTCGGTTCTCGGGACCTTTGGCGTGGGAGCGATCCTCAGCGTTCTCGTCGTCGGCGCTTGGTCACTTGCGGCGATCTTTCCGCGCGTGCTCGAGCAAGAGAAAGTCCGTGCGTTGCAGGTCGCGAACCTCGAACTCGAAGCGGCGCAGCTTCGCGCGGAAGGCGAGCTTGCCCGCCTCCGGGGCCAGCTCGAGCCTCATTTCCTACTCAACACGCTGAATCTGATCTCCGGGCTGGTCGGAATGGACGTGGACAAGGCGCGCCGCACGATCGTGAATCTCGGCGACCTTCTCCGTGACGCGCTCGAAACGCACGGCGAATGCCAATCCATCGACGACGAAATCCAGTGGCTCGAACGATACTGCGAGATCCTCGTTGCTCGGCATGGTCCGAGGCTCACGTTCGAATGGGACGTCGACCAAATGGCGCGCAATGCTTGTCTGCCACGCCTTCTCCTGCAGCCGCTGGTCGAAAACGCCATCGTTCACGGAGCGTTGCGCGCTGCCGGAAGTGGTGTCGTTTCCGTTCGCGTTCGGATGCCGACTTCGGAGCGCGTCGAGATCTCCGTGGAGGACAATGGCCCTGGTCTCGCAGAGTCCACGCGAGCAGGTGCGGTTGGAGTCGCCAACGTTCGGCGCCGACTCGAACTGACCCGTCCCGACGCCATCTTTGCTCTGGAGAGCGATGCCACCGGCACACTCGCTTTTCTGAGCCTCCCCTATACGATTCACATCCCAGGAGAAGGCAAGCGATGAGACCCGACGAGAAGCTCCGAGTCGTAGTTCTCGAGGACGAATGGGTTGCGCGAAACTTCCTCGTCGAGATGATCGAAGCTACGGGGATCGCCTCCGTCGTCGGTGCGATGGAAACCTTCGACGAGGCGGTCTCCTTCATGAGCAAGGCGCCGTCCAGCATCGATGTCGTGTTCGTCGACATCAACCTCGTAGGCTCCTCCCACAACGGGCTCGAGCTCATTCAGCAATTCGTCAAACGACCTGGCGCACCGGCATTCGTGTTGGCCACTGCCTTGCGAGAGCATGCCCTCGAGGCGTTCGAGATGGGGGTGGTCGACTACGTGCTCAAGCCTTTCGACGAGAGAAGGGTCTTGAAGTGTCTCGAGAAGCTCCACGCAGCCCGCAGAAACTCCGACTACGCATCGGAGCCGAGTCGCCCATTACGCATCATTGCGCGCAACAAGCGCAACCTGGTGTTTTTGAACCTCGGCGAGGTGTGGGCCGTCGAGGCTTCCGAGGGAATGACTCAGGTGCATTCCGGTCGCGGGACGTTCGATATCGATATCTCGTTGGATACGATTGCCACATCCTTCGGCCGCGACTTTTTGCGCGTTCATCGGAACTGGCTGGTGAGTGAGGAGCACGTTCTCGAACTCGAACGAGATTCCGGCGAATCCGCGCTCCTCGTGGGCAGTCGAAGCCCCGACGGCTCCTCGTTGCGGGTGCCAATCGCCAGGGACCGATTGTCCAATCTGCGGGCTCGTTTGATGCACGAAGGGGTTGGCGTGAGGCGACGCTAAGAGCTCTCCATCGAACTCACCGTTCGATGGGGCCCACGCTCGCGAGAAATCGGCGCATGTCTTTTCGGCTGACCAAGCGGATGCGATCGAGGTGAGCCCATTTGGGTTCGGCAAAGCGCGCGCCATACCGTTCCGTGTATTCGGAGTGTTTTCGCCATGACCAGCGAATGGGATGCTCGGGATTCAGCCAGTGAAGTGGGCCTCGTTCGCGACATCCATTCCATAGTTCGGCGCGTGTTATCCAACGAACGAACGAGCGTTGCACCACTTGCCACTCGACGAGCAGACGCGGCAAATCCAACCATACGACCGTGTCGGCTCTGTCCCAGAGCATCTCCCGCACGGCCGTATAGTTCCCGTCGGTCACCCAGCACGGCGCTCGGGTGGAGTGGTCGACGTCCGCGATGAACGTCGGCCGTGGCGTCCACCCTGCGCCGTGATGGAGTGCATCCAGTTCAACGTAGGGCACGCGCAAGCGCGTGGCGAGTCGACGCGACAGGGTCGACTTGCCAACACCCGAACAGCCAATCACGAGAACCCGTTGCAAATTCACAAACCTGTGATGTGTAGTTGACAGGTTAGATGGTAGAGCCCACATTCAACCCGTGTCAAGGGTTACACGGGTTAGGTTTCTCTTTGTCTTGACAGTGCTGTTTCTCGCACTGACGAACCAGCGTGCCGCGGCGGATGGCCCGATTCCGATCATGCTGGGGGCGTCGGTGGTGCCGCTGCATGGCCCGTGGAGATTCCATACGGGCGATGACCCTCGATGGGCTGATCCCGATTTCGACGACTCCGATTGGGAGAACGTCGATCTCACCCCGGCGCCCGGTGCGCACGACGCGGATGTGGGACTCTCCGGGTACGTTCCGGGGTGGCGCGCGCGCGGACATTCCGGTCACTGGGGATATGCCTGGTACCGTATGCGGATATCGGTGGCAGCGCCGCCGGGATATCCGCTTGCACTCGCGGGTCCTCCGTACGTCGACGAGGCGTATCAAGTCTTCCTCGACGGCAAATTGTTGGGAAGCTCCGGGACGTTCTCCAGCGCTGCGCCCGTCGTCTACAGCATTCAGCCGCGACTTTTCTCGTTGCCCGCGCTGCAGGCTCGGACGGTGGTCTTGGCGTTCCGTGTGTGGATGGGCGAAGATGCGATGCTCGCTGCGGATGACACCGGCGGCATTCACATCGCCCCCGTGATCGGGGAGGCGAGTGGCGTCGAGGCTCGCTATCGCTTGCAGTGGTGGGAAACGATTTGCGGATACGTGGTCGACGCGGTCGAACCACTCGTGTTCGTCCTATTGGCGGGCGTGTCGCTCATCGTCTTCGCGTTCGCACGCACGAATCGCGCCTATCTCTGGCTGAGCGGGGCCCTCCTGCTGACGGCACTTCTTCGTGTTCATCAGGTCATCTTCTTTTGGACGCATTGGGAGAGTACGCACGACTTCGATCTCGTGCGCGAGATCTCGCTCGTGCCCCTCGTGCTGGCCGCGTGGGTCATGGCGTGGCGTGCGTGGTTTGATGTGCTCGAGGCCCGATGGCTCCCTCGCGCAACCGGTGCACTCGCGCTGATGCTCGCGGTGTTGCAGGCAGCCGGCCGCGCATGGCTCGCGCCATTTCTGCGTGACGTGCGCAACGTGACGTGGGTCGCAACGGAGGCCACACGCTGCGCATTTCTCGCGCTCATCGTGTTCATCACCTACACGGGGATTCGCCGGCACGGGCGCGAAGCATGGCTTGCGCTCCCGGCGGTCATCCTGGTCTCCGTGGCACTCTTTGCGGACGAATTGAGCTTACTCCGCGTGCCCGGCATTTGGTTTCCCTTCGGCACCGGCGTGTCGCGCACCCAATTTGCGCTCGCTGGCTTCGACGTGGCCATCGCGTTCCTGCTTTTGCGCCGTCTCCTGCTTCACGCGCACCGCACTACGGGCGCGGTCGCGAGCCATGCCGCGGGCGTGAGGCCATAGGTCCTCGATCCTGAGCCGCAGCCGTGCGAGAATCGCGGCCGTGTGTGCTACGAGGGGTTCGAGACCACCCGGATGACGCGCCATCGATATCCATTTACGCTCATCGCCTTGACCGTGTCGTGCCTCGCCTGTTCCTCGCCGAATGCTCGGGCGCCGCAACTGACCTCGAATCCTGCGACATTGTCGGCACCCGCTCCGGCACTTCCGACGGCCGCGCCACCCCAGACGACGGAGGTGGTCTCGAAGCAAACATCCGTCGTGGTTGAATATGCCATCGTGAGCTCGAGTTGGCTCGCGCCATTCGTTCGCGTCGATGCGAACGAATTGAAGACCTGGACGGCCCAAGCTTTGAAGGAAGGGCGCCTTCCGGAAGTGCGCCACATCCTCGTCAAGGTCGACGCTGCGACGGGCAGCGACAGGGTCGCGAGAAAGCACGCCGAAGCCTTGATTGCGCGCCTTCGCAAGGGGGAGGATTTCGCGGCGATCGCGCGCGAGGAGTCCGACGATCCCGGGTCGGGAGCGCGTGGAGGTTCGGTGGGCGCGGACACATCGCGCTTCGTCGAACCATTTCGACATGTAGCCGCCACGCTCCGGCCGGGTCAACTCACGCGTCGGCCCGTTCATACACGCTACGGCTGGCACATCATTCGAAAAGATCGCGCCACGCCTAGCGCGTCGTCGGCCGCATACCAACGCGACATCGCTCCCCGCGTCGCGGAGACCGTTGCCCAGGAAATACTGAAACGGCGCACGTCCACATCGTCGATGGATGCGGCACGGGCCGAAGCGACCGCCGCGCTGCTTGCTCCGGGGGCCGACAAGGGGACCGGGGCTCCCATCGTGCGAACCTTCGACCCTGCGAAAGACAACGAGGCCGCCGAGGCAACGTGCCGAGCCACCGCAAACGAGCTGCGGCTACGACTCCAGGCCATGCTTCGCGACCAGACGGCCGCTCCGGTTCTTACGCCGCCGACGGGACTTCCCATTTGCGGAGACGATCTCGATGCCCTGCGCACCTTCGCCGCGGAAGCGAAGCCGCAGGAATCACGCATTGTCGAAGGCGACGGGCACCGCCAGCTGATTCTCTATGCAGCGCCGGTGCCCAACGAGCCCGTGACATTGCGCCCGTAGCCCGCCCGGGGCGAATCCGCGCAGTATCAGATGGCTTTGATGTACGGCGTGGTGGTGGTTAGTTCGAGGAAGCCGAGGCGCTCGAGGATCGGGCGGCTGTCCGGCATGGCGTCGACGTGGAGGTAGCGGGTGCCGCGGTCCAAGGCGAGACGGGCGCGGTGGGCGACGAGGGCGCGGTAGATACCGCGGCCGCGGTGCGATTCGAGGGTGCCTCCGCCCCAGAGGCTGGCGAATTCGGTGCCTTGGTGGAATTCGATGCGGGCGGAGCACACGGGAAGGTCGCCGTCGAGGACCAGGAACGGGACCATCGAGCCGGGGGAGCCGGTGAGTTGCGCGAGGAGATCTTCGGCGAAGTCGGGGCGGCTGTGGCCGAAGACTTGGTCGTGCAGGGCGACCATGCGCGCGATGCCCGCGGCGTCGGCGATGGTTTCGATGCGGATGCCCTCGGGCCAAACGATGTCGATGGCGATGTCCGCGGCGTTGGCGACCATGACGGATTCGGGCTCGCCGGCTTCGAATCCGGCGGCGACGAGTCGTTCGGGAAGGTCCGAGGGGCGGTCGTGGCGATGGTATTTCCATTCGAACGAGCGGCCCAATCGGGCAAAATAGGCGACTTGCGCGGCGATGGCGCCGTCGACGGTGGCCGCGTCGAGTTCGGACCAGATGACGGTGCATTCGCCGTCCGAGTCGGGATTGACGTAGCGGAGAATCCCCGCGTCCCATTCGGCGCGGGTGCCGGGGGCGCTCGGTCGAACGGAGCGGCGGATCTGTTCGTCGAACACGGCGAGTGACGGCTGGGGCATGAGATGCATCATCTTACCCTTTCCGCCAACGTTCGATCGAGTTGGGGGCTCGATGTCATCCGCATTGGGTTCTCGAGCACCCGAATTCGAGTCCGCAGCCGATGTGGAGCACGCGAAGACGGCACGTTCCTCCGTTGGCTCGTATGGCACGTGCGTTGCGATGCCAGGCAGCAACATCGATGCGAAAGAAGGTCGTCAACGCAGGGAAAGAGTGGGCCCCTCCGGTTAGCCCTGCGGGAACGCGCGTGAAGGCACCCATTCCAAGTTCGTATGGGTATCCCATCAATCAGATGGACGAACACGGGCAAAAGAGCGGGCTATGGCTTGCTACGGTGGACGAGGCCCTGGTGGAGGGCTGTTACTTCAACGGACGCCCCGTCGGACCTTTGCGAACGTTCCATTCGAATGGCCAACTCTTCGACGAGTGTGTCGTTCGATATTGCCCCGACGAGAAGGGGCTCGTTTCACCCGAGCCGGGTTGGCAATTTCACGGTCTCGCAGCCGCGCCGAGTCGCAAACGAGCGCTCTCGTTCGGCGGCTCCGTGGTCGTCGGCGAACTACGGTCGTTCCATCGGAATGGCAAAGCGCGATGCCTCTGGAATTTCAACGAACGTGGATTGCGGCACGGCATTCAATTGGATTGGGACACGAAGGGAGGCCTCCTCTCTCAAGGCACCTACGAGAATGGGCGCGGTCATGGACTTTTCGCAACGAGGAAGGGGCGAACGTACGAGTTGACTCGATGGATCGATGATGTGCCGCAGTTCGACACCGCCACACGAAGCGCCGTACTCCAGCGGTACGGCGAATGCGCATCTCTCGAAGACAAGCGAGCACTCATCGGCAAACATGTCTCGATAAGCTTCATCTGGCAGGCGATTGCCGCCGGAGAATACGATGCAGGGCAAGATCCCTCGACGTGGCGGATCTTGGCGGAAAGTGGTCCCGCGCCATCGTTCGATTCGTTGCTCGCGCTGTTGTCAGCGGTGAAGGAATTCGAAGATGGGCGGGATAGCGTACACCTCGTCCGCCTTCTCGAGCGCATGGACCACCATGCGGTCGCGGATAAATGGCGCACGACGCTGTCGACGTTGGCGCGCCCGGTCCAATTGTTGGTCCAGTTGGCGCGGCGCGCGCAGGGGGAGAGCATCCCGAAAGAAGATGCACGGAGCATCCCTGCCGAGTGGGCTGCATCCAAGCCCCGGTGAAGTGAGGCCAGGGGAGTTCACGGCCTGGGGAAAATGGAATCCCCTGCAGGCCGCGCGCTGGCAAAGTTGGCGTGGACGTAGTGGCCATCCAGTGCGGGCCACGCGTCGATCGTGCCGTCTTTCCAGAGCGTCCCTGCGATGTCGACCACATCGCCAAACGCGCTTCGCGGAAGCCGAAACTCCACGAACGAGCTCGCGCCCGTGCCGCCTCGGGCGATCTCTCCGTCGGTGAGCTGGAACGGCGCGTCGACCCACGCGATGCCATTGAAAAGACGAACCCGCGTATCGCGACCGTCGGTCTTCCACCGCACGTGATACTTCGCGGCGAAGGGAAGCGCGGTGGGCGAAGACACGACGCCGGTGTCGAGTCCGGTGCGCACGCCGCCGTCGCCGCTCAAATAGACGCTCACATAATCCGTCGTGGATCCGATGGGCGCACCCTGCATGCCAACGTAGATGTACCCATGTCGGTCCCAGCTCACGAACGCCGTATTTCCGCTCTTCGTCGTGAGCGCGTCGACCGTGGCGAAGTCGTTCACGCCGTCCATCTCGATGACGTGCGCGTAGGGCACCACCGTGTACGACGCTTGCCCCGTCGACGGTATCAGGCCGGGCTCCCCCCGTTTGCAGGCGACGGCATTGAGCGTCGTATCGGAATCGTAACCCAATCCATCATGGTCCGCCGAGACGCTTGCCGCATTGGCGCAACGGACGCCGGCCGGCGCCGTCTCCGCGAGGCAATCCTCCGGTACCACGGACCGTGTGTCCGACCAGCAGATCCGCGGGTTTTCGGGCGGTGTCGCAATCGCGATATCGATCTTCGGAATGACGCCGGTGAACGGTCCCGACGAGGGCGCGGGGCTGAAGGTCATCTCCGACATCTCCAGCCAGTAGCTTTCGCCCGCCCATCCCCATGCGGGAAGCTTTCCGCTCGTCGCGCATGCCGTCGCCCGAATGCTCGTGCGCGTCTTGACCTTCACGGCGAGCGGCGCCGCGCCCCCGTGGACGTCTCCCGTTCCGGTGCACGCGAGCGTGGCCGCATCGCACCCGGGCTCCGTATCATCCATCGTATAGCAAATCTTCGTGGGCCATCCTGCCCTGCTCCGGGTGACGGAATCGAGCGTCACGGTCGGCGTATCCGTATAATTGCCGGAGCCCGGAGAGAACGTGGGCATTGCGGTGATCGGACGATACGCTTCCGCGACCCGCACCTTCGAGGGCTCGTATCCTTCCTTGCAGCCGATGACCCGGAGATCCACGCGCTCGTCGGGCTGGAGCCAACCCGGCGCAGGGTCGGACGCGCAGGTCGGGTCCGTTCCATAGGCCGCATGGTAGGTCACGCCCCCTTCGCTGCCCGTGTACCCCGACGAGTACTGGAGGTCGGAACCAACGGGGTAGTCCCACCCTGAGAAAAGCCCAAAGAACACGTCGTCCACTTTGAAATGGTACACCGCGCTCGCCACGGACGATTTGAACAAGCCCGACTTGCACGCAATGGCCTTGATCACGGTCCCGGTCGTGTTGACGGCGAGCTTCTCCGGGAATGGTGAACCCGTCGTGCACGCACTTTCGTTGCAATCCGGATCCGCACCGTTGACCGTATAACAGACGCGATCGGCGTTCCAACTCGACGCGGCGACGTCTTGGTGAAAGCCATACGTGCCGCCTGCCGGAGAGAAATCCGGCGCCGCCGTCGTGCCGGCCTTGGGATAGTGGGCTTGACTCGACCCGCCCGCCGGGTGGCCGGTCCTGCAGCCGAGCGCGGTCAAGAAGCTATTCGCCGTGACGCGAACCTTGCCGCCATTCGCGACTCGGAGACCGCTGCAACTCGGCGTCGAGCCGTCGGTGGCATATGCAACCTCCGTCGCTCGAATCGAGGAGAGCGTGACATCGAGTGCCTCCTGGGTGGCCGGAATGGGGGTACCCGCGGGCGGATCGAAGGTTGGATAGGTGGGACGAATGTAATAAGCTGCTACAGCAACATCGCTGGCGCTGTAATGCTCCTTGCATGTGAGCGCTCGAATCGCGACACCGTCGGCAAATGCACCTGCCGGGATCGTCCCGCGTTCATTGAAGATGTTCGGGCTGGCGCAGGTGGGCGTAGAACCGTCGACCGTATAATGAATGACCCCTCCGGCCGTGTTCGTGCGCAGTGCAACTGTCGACCACTCGTACTCGTCGAAGTCTTTTGGGGCCGGGTCGAACACGGGCGCCGCCGCCTTGAGCGAATAGTCCGCTTGCGTGAGCGGCGACGGGGACTTGCGCGTGTCGCACGCAATGGCCGTGATGCGTTGGCCCGATTGCGTAATGGAGACGGGGCGCCTGGCATCGTAGTAGGTGGAGCCCCGGGCGCACATGTCCGAGAGGCAAGCCGGTGCCGACTTATCGAGCGTATAGCAAATCGTCGCTCTCGCGGTGGCGCTGGTGAGGGTGACGCCAACGTCGTTTTCGTACGTCCCGGCGCTCGGGCTGATCGAGACTGCGGCGACGGTTCCGCTCGCGATATCGATGGTATAAACTCCCGTCTGGACCTCCGAATTCGGATATCCCGGCCTGACGGCAATGGCCTTCACGGTCGTCGTCTTCGCAATGGAGATCGGTGAGCCATACGCCGTCGATGCTGCCGTGGGCGTACTGCCGTCCACCGTATAATGGATGACCGCCTGGGGCGTCGCCGTCTGGATCGAAATGGACACCGCGGACGTGAACGTGCCCGGCCCCGGGTCGAACTCCGGAGTGGCGACCGGCTCCTTCACCCCGCCGTCCTGCGGCCATGGAAAACCCGCGTCGACGTCCAGAAAGGTCTCCGGATCCCCGCCGCATCCTACGATGGCCACTACGGCGACCATTGCCGCGACGCCGGCAAGAAATGTGCCCCTCAACGTACTGTTTATTCCATACCGAGACATAAGGCTCCCCTTTCGGTCGAGAGCGACCGAGCAACGCGGCGTACTCCTAATCTCCAATCAGGACGTCGTGTAGATTTCCGTCAGGAAATCGACGTGACGCCTGGCACGCGCGTCGCCAACCGCGTCGGCGAGCTGCGTCCATTGAATGGGGGAGGCCTGCGATCGGGCAGATGCGAGACGTGTCGCGACGTCGCGACTCGGTTTGGCATCGGGTGAGCCGTAATAAGACGATATCGAAAAGCTAAGAGAGCTTCCAGGCTGCAGGCTCGGTGCACCGGTTCATGCCGAGGACACCGAGCCGCGCATGGATTCGGTTAGGAGCTCAGGTCTTTGGCGACCTCGTTTGCGTGATTGGACACGTCGACGGTGCGGTAGATTTTCTTCACCTTTCCATCCGCGCCAATAACGACGGTCTGACGGTCGGCCATCCCGCCCTCGAAGGACACGCCAAACGACTTGGCGATGACACCCTGGGGATCGCTCACCAGGAGGAAGGGCAACTTGTAGTGTTTCGCGAAATCTTGGTGCGACTTTTCGCTGTCCGCCGAGACGCCGATGAGGACTGCGTTCTTCTTCTGGAGGTCGTTCCAAGAGTCGCGGAACGAGCAAGCCTCCTTGGTGCAGCCGGGGCTCTCGTCCTTGGGATAGAAATAGATGACCACGGGTTTTCCCTTCAGCGACGAGAGGCTGAGGGTACTGCCGTCATGGGCTTTCGTCGTGAAGTCCGGTGGCTGGCTACCGACGGTGATGGCGCGGGGCGCGTTGGGATTCTCACCGGGCGTCGAGCCGGGCGCGGCGTTTTGTGCAGGCGGCGCGGCGGCGGAAACGTTCACGTCGCCCGTAGTTGGAGCGGGGGCGGGCGAAGCGGGCGGGGGCGCCTCCTCATTGTGGCAACCAATGAACGTTGCGGAGAGCAGCGCGGCGGAAACGAGGACACGTGCAACACGGAACGGCATGAGGAGCCTCCTTGATCAGGCTTTCTTACGCGAAGGTCAGGCGACAGAGAGCGGGCCAAGATTAGCATCCATGAATGGAAACGCGATCGGAATGCGCGACGTCCAAAATGGCGGAGCCGCGGTCCCGACCTCTCGTTCCGTTTGCGTTCGCTTCCGAAAACCGGTCAACCGCGGGCATGCCCTCTACGCACCGCTGCATATGCAAGCACTGGCCACTGACCTATGCCCGCGTCGACGGACCCCAATGGCATTCGCGAGCGCGACTGCGCCTCTCGCTAGGTGGATCGGCGTTCGGCGGAAACGGAATACGCGTGCGGACGGAACCGGAGCACGGGATCTTCGGACAGCTCCACCCCCGGTGCGACGCGCGTCGGGTCGAAGACGTGGCGTTCCCATTCGTCGTTGCGCGCGGAGCGTCGTTGGACGTGCAAATAGCCGGCGGGTAAAAGAGGACGATGCTCCGGCCACGCGATGGAGGGATCGTTCGTGGGATCGCCCTCCTCGGCCAATTGGAACACCAACGTGAACGACACCGGGCCCGCGTTTAGACGCGCGTCGAGCTCCCCGAGCAGAAAATCGGGGGTCAGCGTGCTGGCGTGCGCGGCCTCGAGCTCGATCTCGCCGAGCTGCGGTACCAGGCGGTAGCGGAACGCGCGCCGGTGGCCTTCGGCATCGACCAGGAAGAAGGCGTGCAGTCCATCGTAGCGGCACGTGGCGAAGCTCGCGGGTGGCTGCCGCGCGATGAACGTCTTCAGCCCGGCGCGGCTCTCGGGGTGGTGCGCGAGCACACCGGCAATCTTTCCGACGGCGGCAATCTTGCTCTTCGCCCGATCCGCGAGGGTCCCATCGGCGGCCGATGCGGCGGCCATTGCCTCGACCAGATCGATGAACCCTTCCGGCGTATTGCTCGGAAATACCCGAAAATTCGCAGCGACGAGATCGGCCACGGCACGCCCGTCGGATAGGAATTTCACGGCCATTCCACGAATGCCCTTGATGCGATCGTCGGCATCGATCTTCGGCGAGCCGTTCGAGAATCGAATCACGGCTTCCGTCTCCGTCGTGAGATGCGTCGCCCGGGTCAGCCCCGCGACATGGCCGGTGGGGACGAACCGTGCGTCGTAGACCGCCCCGCGTGCATGCAGACGGCGATCGTGCGGGCGCGGCCTTCCCGCGGTCTCGATGCGGTCGATGGCTTGCCGCGCGGTCATCCCGTCCACGGTGACGGCATCATCGGGCATGTCGTTGCTCATGAGGCTCCCTTGGTTGTCCACGCCCCGAGCCTATACCAATCGCGTCCACAGGAAGCGGTGTCGCGCGAGGTCGCTAACGACCCGGTCCAATGACGAAGGCCAAGGCGGAAGGGATCCGCCTTCCAAAATGGGTGGCGTTGTGCTCGTTGCCGGGGTCGACGGCCGGGGAGACCAAGGTCATGAGCGTGCGTCCCTCGACGTAGCCTGCATCCGTGTAGGCTTGAAAGAGGTCTCGATTGCTCGCAATCATGAGGTCTTTGAGATCGGTCTCGGGGTAAACCTCGCCGCCGCCAACGTCGGCGTACACTTTCAACGTTTGCCTCGGACCCGTCTTCGCGTCACGAACCATGCGTACGGCAAGGCGATCGTCCCACCACGCCGATCCCGACAGCGAGACGATGCCGCCGAACACGTCCCCGCGTGTCACCCCGGCATAGGCGGACATGAGCCCTCCGAGCGATCCGCCACCGATGAACGTGCTCTCGCGCGCGGGCCGCGTTCGCAGCTCGGCATCGACGAGCGGTTTGAGCTCGTCCACCAGCATCGACAAGAACTTGGGACCGTCGCCGCTCTTCTTCACGCTACCCGTCGGGTCGAAGGCATTGGTGGGCGTGAGTTCCAGATGTCGATCCTCCAGCGGATCCGAAGCGTTGGCCACCACCGGGCTGTCGATGCCCACCACGATCGTCTCCGCGATCGCCCCCGTCTCGGCGGCCGCGTCGAGCGCATCGTCGACGAGCGCGTCGCCCAGCACCACGGGGCCGATGACCCAGTTGCTGAACATGGCTTGACCGTCCATCATGTAGATGACCGGAAACCGCGCGGTGGGGTTCTCCTCGTAGCTCGGAGGTAGGTACACTTCGATGGGGCGCCCCATCCCGTCCGGTCGGGGGTGCACCGTCGATTTGAACTCGGGCCAACGCGTGCTCACGCTCCCGCGTACTTGGAAGAAATGTGGATAGATGTCGACCCTCTCCCCCGCGCGTACTCCGTAGTCGGGACCGCGCGCAGGCACGCCGTCGAGTACGGGTTTGACGCTTAGCGCCGAGGAGGCGCCGTCGAAGGAGAATTCCCAAGTATCGTCACCGAGATAGGTCCCCGTTCGAGGTTCGCGGGCCGACGTGAGGGTCAGCGTCCGAGCGCCAACCGGGTAGTGCACACGAACCGTCGTCGGCGCCTGTTCGTCGGATCCTGACGATGCGCAGCCGAGGAACACGGTGATCGACGCTGCGGATAGGCATCGAAGGATATTCATGATTAGTTCCATGGTTGCACGCTCCGTTCGGCCCATTCATCGCCCTCGTCCGGCGTCGGAATCGCGATTGTGAGACGGTCGGTCGCTCGTGGCTACGATTCGCGAGGAAACGTCTTTGCCAGGTTTTGATACCAAGGTAGTTTCCCTCGCACACCGGGATACGCACGGTTACGACCACTGGGATTCGGCAACACGAATACCGACGCGTTCCCGAACGCCACCTTCTTCAATCCGGGGCCAGGGTCTTCGGCATCTGGAAAAAGGACCGGAAAGAGCGTGAGACCGAGAAGCGCAATCGTGCGGGGCTTCCATCGTTCGACCGTTTTCGCCAGCGCGACGACCCCTTCGCGTCGCTCACCGAGTGTGAGCTCGGCCGCGGTCCGTGTCGCGCGCGACACGAGGCTCGTGAGGCCGATTCCATCCGACAGCAAGCACGAGGCTTCGAAAGGTCGATAGAGCCGGGGCGTGAGCCCTGATTCGAACATGAGCTTCCAAAACCCATTCGTCGGCGTCGCGAAATGATACCCCGATGCCAAGGAGGGCGGAGCGGGATTGATGGCGACGAGAAGGATCCGAAGATCGTGGGCGAGAATGTCGGTCAGCGCGCCGCGAGGCATGGCGACGACCGTAGCGCATCACCTCGAACTTCCCGATCCCCTAATCCTCGGAACGACCCGTGGACTCGCGATCGCGATCGTAGCGTCGCGTGAGCGGAAACTCCGGCAACCAGGCCTCGCGACGGACGACCCAGAGTTCGTAGGTTGGCCTCAGTTGGTCGGGTGCATCCAGGGATCCTAGGTTGACTTCGATTTCGTCGGCGGACCGGCCGAAAACGGGCGAGCCGCAGCGAGGACAGAAGAACCGCCCGGCGTAGTCGCGTGTTTCGCCCTCGATCGTCACCGCATCCTCGGGGAATATCGCGGAAGCATGAAAAAGGGCCCCATGATGCTTGCGGCAATCGAGGCAGTGACAAATGCCGACTCGGTAGGGGAGCCCTGACGCCACGATTCGAACGTCTCCGCACCAACAACCGCCCGTAAATCGTTCCATGTGCGCATCCTCCAAGCTTGAAAGGGGTCAGCGGTTTCGATTCAAGTGTCTTTTGACGGTACGGCGATCGAGACCGGCGCGTCGAGAGACCTCGGCAATGCTTCCGTGGACCGTCAAAAGGGACCGTAAATGACGCGTCAGCGCCTCGTCGGCGTTGGCATCGTCGGGGTGCGGGCGCGATGACCATGCCGAGTCGCCGTGATAGCTGCGCGTGACCAAGACCCGTCGAACACACTGCTCGAGCTCGCGCGCGTTGCCGGGCCAGCCGTAGTCCAGTTTGGATCTCGTTCGTCGTATCGGTGGGCATGACCGGCGTCGGCATCGCGTATCTCCCCGTCGATGCCTGGGTGCGCGGCTTTCTAGGTATGGGGGTCCTGTTCACGGTGGGGTCCTGCTTCTCGCTGGCCAAGACGATCCGCGATGAGCACGAAGACAAGCGTCTCATCAGCCGGATCGACGAGGCGAAGACCACCCGCATCCTCCGCGACTTCGAGAAGGAAGTGACGTAGTCCGTAAGGGCTTCCATGACCGCAATAATCGGGAAGTTGCGTAAAATCCGAAGGGCGCCGCCGTTTATTTCGTTTGCACCAGCGATGTGATTTTTGGGTCACACCGCGACGCAAAATCGCGTATTTCGCCTGGGATCGCGCCTCCGATGCGAAGGCGCACGCATTGCTATGTGCCGAACACGATTCGCATGACTCCTCGGGGCCGGCGCTCGTCAAGCGCCATCACGTCTCGACCTTGCCTTTACGACCGAACCCATGAAATTACGTACGCTACGAACTTCGAGCTTCTTCTTCCTTGGCGCCGCAGCGCTCGCGGCCATGATCTCTGCATGCAGTGACGAGAGCGGCACGCCCTCGCCCTTTCCGCCTCCCGATGGCGGCGACAGGACGAATGACGGCGGACAGACCACCGACGGTGGCGACCAAACGACGGACGGCGGTACCCCGGGCGACGGCGGTATTCCGGGTTCCCGCGGTCTTGCCTACTGCACGGAGCTCACCGTGAACGCAGACGGGGCGGCGGTTATCTCGAAGGGCGCCGGCGGGGCCATCACGGACCATCTGAGCAAGGGCGATCTCGTCATTCGCACATTTACCCGAGAGCCGTTTTTCGACAAATACGAAGTCGACTACCTCGACGCGGCGGGCACGATTCGGAGCGGCGAAATCTCGAAGGATGATGTGATCGATGGATGTCCGAGTGCCACGAGCACGGCGTATTATGTCACCGGCGCGACGGCGTTCGTGAGCGATCTCACGGGCCATCCCGCCACCACGTGCGAACTCGCACCGACGCAAGTGCTTCGCCACAGCGAGTACACCCTCGACACCCGGGTCTCGCGCACACACGCGAAGTTGACCTTGAGCGAGGCCCTTCCGCATTGCGCGATCAAGAGCGGATTCGTCCCCGTGGACCGCCTCGCATTCGTCGTCTCGTACGAGAGCGATACACCCGCGCTGCCCATTCTCAGGCCGACGCGCAAGCCTCAGCCTCACCCCGAGGCCGACGCAGGTCCCGATGGTGGCGACGGTGGCCTCCCCGACGCCGGTCCCGACGGCGGCGACGGCGGGCTGCCCGATGCGGGGCCCGACGGCGGACCCCGGAATCGATGCGGCATGCGAGGTGACTATCTCACACTCGACGGGAACAACGCGTTCTACCTCTCCGACGAGAACGCGCGCTTCAACGGACTGAAAAAGCTTTCCGACTCCGGCGCATGCACCGGCTACACACGTCTCGGCGCCAACAGCGCGTACGTGACCGTCGACGGCCAGAACTCCTTCTACGTGAGCTCCGATAGCGAACGTCTCGAGCTCTTCCTCCGTCTCGTCGAGGCGGGGGTGGCGAAGAGCGCCGATCGCTGCGGTGCGAACAGCGCGTATGTGACATTCGATCGCCAAAATACGTTCTACGTGAACGCCGACGTCGACCGCGCAAACAAGCTCATCGAGGCCACGCGCGCCGGTGTCTGCACCGCCTCGCGGCGCCTTGGGGCGAACAGCGCCTACGTGACGATCGACAATCAAAATTCGTTCTACGTGAGCGCGGACAGTGAGCGGCTCGCTCTCCTGGTCCGCCTCGTCGAGGCGGGCGTGGCGAATCCCGCCGACCGCTGCGGCGCGAACAGCGCCTACGTGACGATCGACCGCCAAAATTCGTTCTACGTGAGCGCGGACATCGACCGCGCGAACAAGCTTGTCGAGCTGACACGTGGGAATGCGTGCGCGACCACGCACAGGCTCGGCGCGAACGGAACCTACATCACCATCGATGGTCGAAACGCCTTCTACTTCTCCGACGAGGCCACGCGAGCGGAGCAACTTCTTCGCCTGATCGCGGCCGGCACCGCGCGAACCGGCCATCGTTGCGCCGTTTCGGGCACGAGCATCACCAAGGATGGTGTGCCGCTCGCATCCATCTCCGACGAAGCGCAGCGGGTGACCCGCTTCATCGAGATCGAACAATCGGGCATCTGCGCGCCCTGACCTCCGCCATCGAGCGACCGCTCGGCGGCCACCTCGTTGCTTTGCAGCTTTGCACGGGAGGTGGCCGCGGCGGGCCCAACGCTAAATACCGCAACGCGTTGATGTATCGGGATATGGGGCGCAAGGTGAGATAAAGGCGCGTCGGTAAGTTGGTATTGTCGCTCATACGCGCGGAAGTCGCCCTAGTATCGCCGGCATGAAGGTCTTGCGAAACGGCGCGCCGGCCGCTCTTTTGGCGTTCTCCACGTCTCTCGGCACCAGTTTCTTCGCCTGTTCGGATTCGTCCGATTCGCCGTCGGGCAACCCTCCGGACGGAAGTTCGTATGACGCGGGGCCGGACGGCACTTCTCCGACCGCGGACGGCGGCGAGGGCGGAGCAGCCGTGGACGGCGGCGATGCGGGGCCGCTCGAGCACTACGAACGACTCGTCAACACGTTCATCGGCACCAAGGACGATGGCAATACCTTCCCCGGAGCGTCGGCGCCCTTTGGCATGACGCAGGTGAGTCCCATCGGCGCGCACTATGCGGGCTATCTTTACAACAACACCGCGATCAAGGGCTTTGGGCACTTCTTCATATCCGGTGCGGGCTGCTGGGAGCAAGGTGGCCAAGTTTCCGTGCTTCCCACGGTGGGAACCATTGGGCCCAACGGAAGTGACTTCGACGTCTCCTCCCCGACCACGTTCGACCACTCCAAGTATGGCGCGGAGTATACCCACGACGGAGAGGTGGGGCAGGCCGGGTACTTCAAGATTCGCTTGACCAAATATGGCGGTATCGATGCAGAGAATACCGCCCTCACGCACGCCACGGCCGAGCGTTATACCTTTGGCAGCGGTGCCCAAGGTAACGTGTTCGTCAACGTGGGCCAGGCCACCGACAAGCACAACGTGATGGCCAGCTCCATCACCGTGGTCGACGACCACACGCTCGAGGGCTACGTCGACACCCAGAGCTTCTGCGGTGGTAAGCGCTACAAGACGTATTTTCAAATCAAAGCGAACCGGCCATTCAAGGCTCAGGGCACCTGGAGCCCTGCTGGAGGCGATGCCAATTCCAAGCACAGCGAAGGTGACCAAGGGCTTCGCGGGGCATGGATCACCTTCGATACCGCCATTGACAAGGCGGTGACGTTGACCACGGCCATTTCCCACGTCGATGTCGAGGGCGCGCGCAAGAACCTGAATGCCGAAGGCATGAGCGGCGGCTATCTCAAGAGCTTCGATGCCGTGCGGCAAGAGAGCCAAGCGGCGTGGCAAACGGAGCTCGCCCGCGTGAAAGTCGATGGCGGCAGCACCGATCAACGAACGGTGTTCTACACGGCCCTTTACCATGCCCTTCTCCAGCCCCTCACGGGCAATGACGTGGACGGACGGTATTTGGGCTGGGACAACGCGATCCACACCGCGAGCGGCTTTACGTATTACGAGTTCTTCTCGCTGTGGGACACCTTTCGCTCGCAAAACCAGTTCCTCGCACTCCTGTTGCCCTCTCGGGCGCGTGACATCGGCAAGTCCATCCTCGCCATCCACGACCAGGGCGGATGGCTCCCGCGCTGGGCCTATGCCAACTTCGAGACGAACTGCATGACCGGCGATCCGGTCACCGCGTTCATGGCCGATCTTTGGCGTTACGGGGTTCTGCAAGGCGAGGAGGAGCACGCGTACCAAGCCATGCTTCAAAATGCGGAGCAACTTCCGCCGGCCGAGTCGCGCTCTCAAGGTCGTGCGGGCAATACGACGTACATCCCCAAGGGATTTGCGTTTTACGACAAGAATTTCGTCAAGAAGGGGCAGGACGCCGATCCCCAGCACGGTGGTTCGGCAACGCTGGAGTACGCGGTCTCGGATTGCGCACTCTCGGCCATGGCCAGCGAGTTGAACCATGCCGACGATGCGGCCCGGCTCCAAAAGCGCGGACAGAATTGGACGGCCGTGTGGGACGACGCCGTCGAGGACAACGATCACGGGGGCGCGTTCAAAGGCTTCCCGCGCCCGCGCACGCAGGACGGCAACTTTTACACGCCGCCCGACAAGCCGTACACCCCTACGTCCGAGGACGGCTTCCACGAAGGGACGGCGTGGCAATACCAATGGCTCGTTCCCCAGGACGCCAATGGCCTCGCCGCGAAGATGGGCGGGCGGGAGCAGGCCACGAAACGGCTCGACATCTTCTTTGCCTACGACGATTTGCTCGCCAATCCAGCCAAGGCGGCGCGTGAGAAATGGGTCGTGGGGCCCTACGCGTATTACAACCAGTACCGATACAATCCGAACAACGAGCCCGATCTGCACAGCGCCTTCATGTATGCGGTGCTCGGACGCCCCGACAAGACGGCCGTGGTGCTCGATGCCGCGCAAACGCTGTTTACCAATGCGCCGAATGGCGTGACCGGCAACGACGATCTCGGGACCATGTCCGCGTGGTACCTGTTCGACGTGATGGGGCTCTATCCCTTCATGCCGGGTTCGGGGAACTTCCTAGTGCATCCGCCCCGTTTCGCGCGGGTGGACGTCCAGTTGGAGAACGGCCGACACCTCGTGCTGAATGCACCTGGCGCGGGGTTCGACAAGGTGCGCTTCATCGACGAGGTTCGCGTGGGCGGAGAGTTGCTCGACGAGGTCTACGTGCCCGTTTCGAAGCTCCAATCGGGTCAAGTCATCGACTACACCCTGACCGATGAAGTCGATGCGGACGGGTGGGGGACCTCGCCAGAGGCGGCCCCGCCGTCCATGTGCCCGGTGACGAAGTAAGGGATTCGGAAAAGTCCATCGAAAGAGGAAAGCCATGAGCCACGAACCTGCAGAACTGAGCAAGTCTCCGACGCCGGATGCGGCCGAGCACAATGCGTTTTTCCCTTCGCCGTATTCCTTGAGCCAATACACGGCTTCGAAGACCGACTTCGATGGCACGCAATACCCGAACCCGTATTCCGGGGGGAAGTGGAAGGTATTGATGATCGCCACCGACGAGCGTTACATCCTGATGCAGAACGGGACGATGTTTTCGACGGGAAACCATCCCGTCGAGCTCCTCCTGCCCGTCTATCACATGGACAAGGCGGGCTTCGAGGTGGACGTGGCGACGCTGTCTGGCAATCCGGCCAAGTTGGAAATGTGGGCCATGCCGGGCGAAGACGCAGCCGTGCGGAGTGCATATCAGAAGTACCTGCCCAAGCTGAAGGCGCCGAAGAAGCTTTCGGATGTCCTGGCCGGCAGCCTTGGCGACGACAGCCCCTACATCGCCGTGTTCATCCCTGGTGGCCACGGCGTACTCGCGGGTATTCCGCACAGCACGGAGGTCAAACGCGTTTTGCAGTGGGCGCTGGCCAAGGGCAAGCATATCATCACGCTCTGCCACGGGCCGGCGTGCCTGTTGGCTGCTGCCGTGGGTGAAGGCAAGGAAGACTATCTTTTCAAGGGGTACCAGATCTGCTCGTTCCCGGACGCGGTGGACACGGGGCCCAACATCGCGATCGGTTACATGCCTGGCCAGCTGCCCTGGCTCGTGGGCGAACGCCTGGCTGCACTTGGGGTGGAAATCCTGAATCGCGGGATTACCGGTCAGTGCCATCAGGATAGAAAGCTGATCACCGGTGACAGTCCGCTCGCGTCCAACAATGTCGGCAAGCTCGCCGCCAAGGCCTTGTTGAACGAAGTAGGTCGTTGACTCGGGGCGGGGGCGTCCGTTTGCACGGACGCCCCTCGGGCCGATGTCGGTTCCTCGGCACTCGCTGCGGGTGCCAGTGAGCAATGAATACCGCGAGATCTTCGTTGGCGGGCTCTTATTCCTGACTCGTGCGCAAGTGTCTTTTACGGATTCAGTGCGTGCAAGCAAAAGTGACGGCCCTTACTACTCCAGCAGGTCCAACGACGTTCCTGTGAAGGAGATAGTTTCAATGAAATTTCGATATGCCGCGGCAGCACTCGTCTCGGTCGCGCTCTCGGCGGGGTGCGACAACGACCCGGGCAAGGACAAGGCGAAGGCGCACGTATCGGCTCCCGCCGTGGTGCAATCGGTGAGCGCCGATGCGTCGACGAAGCTCGGATTCTCCAGTGCCAATGGGTCGAAGTTCGATTTCGTCGGAGCCAAGGTCACGGGCAAACAAGAGGGCTCCTTCGGCAAGTTCTCGGGCACCGTCGCGTTGGTCGATGGCAATCCCGAGAAGAGCAAGGTGGACGCGGAGGTGGAGGTCGAGTCGCTCTCCACGGACGCGGAGAAGCTCACGGAGCATTTGAAGACGCCGGACTTCTTCGATGTGGCGAAGTTTCCCACGGCGCATTTTGCCTCCACGGCCATCCGCGCCGGCGGCGAGAAGGGCGCCACGCACACCATCACGGGCAACCTCGAGCTCCATGGCGTGACCAAGTCGATCTCGTTTCCGGCCAGGATCAAGGTGAGCGACGACCAGCTCGACGCCGACGCGGAGTTTACGATCAACCGCAACGACTTCGGCATCGTCTATCCGGGCAAGCAGGACGATTTGATCAAGGACGAAGTCCTCATCAAGTTGACGATTCGGGCGAAGACGGTATTTCGACGAGGATGAAGCCTCTCGTCATGAGCGTGGGCGCCGCCGGCGCACGAGGAGCGCGCCCACGCCCAAGGCCATCACGACGATGCCCGAGAGCGCGCTGCCCGGTGGCTCGACGTTGCATCCTCCGCCGCTGTCTTTCTTCGCGGGCGGTGGCGGCAGGCGTGGGTCGCTCATGGCCGCCAGCGCGTCGATCTTTCCGCGGCCCCAGGTCGTGCTGGGCAGATTCGTCACCGACGCGGAATTGGCAATGCCCGCGATGGCGTCGCTCGCCATGCGCGCCGTCAGGACATGCCCGGCCACCGTTCCGACCGTGCCGCCCGCTGCTTCGATGTCGGCGCGCGTGATCTCCGGGGCCTTGGACTCCACGAAAATGGACATCGTGTTCGACGTCGCCGCCGCGCTCGCCGAAAGCGTACGCGCGCGCAAGCCGGCATCGAGCTTGGACCACCCCGCCACGGTCAGCCCGGCTCGTGAAACGGCAGGGTCGACCTCGCCTGTCGCAGCGGTCATCTCACTTGCAACCGAGGAGTCGGAACACGCTGCCGCGCAAGCCGCCGCGGCTCCTCCTAGCAGACACAGATAGATAAGCTTCTTCATCCAGAATTGGACGCGCGCACGCTCGTCCCTGTCGCTCACAAAATCACTCCTTGGGGCAACTCCACGTGCCGGCCCAAGTTCGTTGCGAGCCCGCGCTCCCCCGCACGCGCCCTCCGCGTGGGATTTACTCGTCGCTCAACATTGGCAGATTGCGGCACTTGTCCGCGCACGTCGCGTTCATCAGCTTTCGCACCTCGCTGTACCCGGCACGTGCGCGCGGATTGGTTCGCCAAGTCGGATACGAGAGCGCGACGAAGCAATCGAATTCGTGGACCGAGATCGACATGCCACCGCCCTTCGAGAGTGCCGTGCTCTCGCTCTTGGCAAGGGAGCAAAACCTGCTTTTGCGCAGCGTCTCCTCGAGCTTCCGAATCGTCGAGGCCTCCGCCTTGCCTCGCCATCGTATGGGAGGATTGCCGCTTCCCGTGCGCGAGAAAAAAATGCTTCCATCGTTTTCGACATCGAAGATCGACGTCTCACCCATCATTTGCGCATGAAGGACGATCCAAGGCGACTTCATCATCGTTCGGTCGAAATCTTCTTCCGGCTTGTCGACATTCGGATTCGCCTGCGCCGCATCGGAGCTCGCGTCGTCAAGTGACGCGTCGATGGGCGCGACGGCAATGGAGGCCTCTGAACGGGTTGGCGACTCACGGCAACCTGCCACTTGCAGAACTGCGATTCCGGCGATGAGAACGGTCTTTCGTGTCTTCATGGCGGGCTACAATTGCAATGGCCCCAATATACGAGGCCGGTGGTCTTGAAATCGAACTTATGCGGCTTACCCGGCGGCGTGGCATTCGTGACCAATTCGATACGGGGCCAGAAATACGAATGGTGTGCCTCGATCTTCGGATGGGTGATCGTGTTGGGCGCCACGAGATCCAACGTGATCTCCGTTTGATGCGCCCCGAGCGGCAGAATATCCAGTGTTTGCTTTCCGGGAATGATCGTTGCGACCGCATCGGTTCCAGGAGCTTTCGTGTCCGCGAAGAGCTGGTCGATGGTTGGCTTGAACCCATGCGTCGGACGAATGTGGATCCATGTCACGATGACCTTGACGATCACCTCTCCCGGCGGAGGGTCATGAATCTTCATGCGGTACGTCCGGCCAGCACCGTAGGCAGCGATTTGCGAGCTCTGGAGGTTGGCGCTCGTGATCTGATTGAAGGTCTTGCCGTCGAGCGAGCTTTTGAGTGTCAGCTTGAATTTCAACAGCGGTTCGACGATATTCTCGACTCTCGAAACACTGGATAGAAACCCTCGGTAATTGGATACCGTGTCCGTTGTGCTTACGTCCGCGAGCTCCGCGAAGTTCCGCCACTGATCGAGCCGGTCGCCAAGCGCATCTTTGTGAACGACGGCAGCCCAGTGTTGTCCTGAGTTTGCGTTCTTCCACGCCTCGAGAAAGGTCTCTTTGTTGTCGAGGTTCGCGAAAAACTTCTCGGCGATGAAGGCCGCGCCGGTAGGGAACGGTGAAGCCTCTTCATAGCCCAGGATACCGCGGACGTGGGGGTTGCTGTTGGCGAGAACGCGCGCCCATAGCGGCCATGTTGCGCTGTTGAGCGTCGAGCACTGCGCGAGAATGATCCACTTCGGCCCCGCGAAGCCCTCGTTTCGATGGGCCAGTTCACCCACCGCATAATATTTGCTCGGATCGTAGCGACGCCGAGCCAACGCCGGTTTCGCATCAGGCCATTCTTCGATCAGGAAGCCTCCGGCGAAACCTCCAAGCCAGCCGTGAGAGCTGACATAGAGGAGGTCCGCCGCAAAGACCTGGGCACCGGGCGTCGGAGCTCCGTGCCGCAACTGCGCCAGCATTTGGGTGCCGGTCCCACCGCCCCAGACTAGTTCGACTTGCGGGCGCAAGAAGAGTTCTCGGATGTACCGCGCGCTCTCTTCTGCGGCCGTATGACGGCCTTCCGTGATTCCGATAATGCCACCCCAGTCTCGATGGCCTACGGGGTCCGCTTGACCCGTTTTGGGATCCTTTCCTGGATATTCCGTCCAAAAAAGATCGTCTCCATGTGAGTCCCGGCCTCCGGGACTCACGATGGCGATCCCTTTCTTCTTCTTCTTGGTGTAGACGCAGATGGGCAAATAGGGATGGCGCGGGTCCTCGAGCCGCGGGTTCGGATCGCCGTCCGTTGCTTTGGCGAGGAAGTCGCTGAAGAGATTTCGCCAGCCGCGGTGACTCTCGAGCGCTGCGCAAAACGCCTCGCTGTCGACCGCGGGGGAGCCATCGATGGCCGCGTAATAGAGAGGCGGTGGTGCCACCGCCGTGATGCCATTCGGTCCCGCCATCGTTTATCCTTGAATTCCCGAGTTCAGTTGCCCCGTGACGACTGCGTTGATCGCATTTTTGGTCTTTTGGTCCAGCGTTCCCGTAATGATGAGCTCCTTGTGGGCGGCCTGGAAGCCGATGATGGCGCGGTGATCGTCTTTTCGATCGAAGCCCATGTTCCGGAGATGGGCGATGTAATCGGCGTCCGTTGTTGTCTCGGGGAGGACGATGACTTCGCGCTCGATTTCATGGTCCAAATCAGGGGGCGCATATTTGACATGAATCGTTTGTTCCCGCTTCGGCAGGCGCTGCTCGATCAATCCCGTTCCATCGGTCGTACCGGTGACCACTTGACCATTTGCGAGTACGAGCCGATAATCCAGTGTGCTGCACCGTCCATATCGGCCATCGTGCAGCCGCAGTTTGTACAGGAAGGTCTCCTCTTCGTCCTTTTTCGCTTCGTCGCGACGGTCTTCCGGTTTCTCTTCCTTCTCCGGAAACGGCCATGGCACCTCGTGCCGCTCGAAACGGAGGACCCCCGCCTCCATCGCCGCATAGAGCACGCGGCTGAGTTCCGTCGTGAAACCGCGAAGCCGGCGACGACGGTCCCGTGTGGGCTGCGGTAGCTCAGCAGCGAGTCGGGCGCCGGTCAAGGTATCGTAAATCGCCAAAAGATCTGCCGCGACATCATCCTCGCGAGCGCCGGATTCATTGAACGCTTGCGGAATGAGATGAAAAAGCGGCTCGCGCGGCATGTCCCAGCGCGAGATTTTGCGCTCGTTCGCACGGCCCTCGAGCGGCGCGACCCAGAATCGCCATTCCTGCAGGAATGCATCGGTGATCAGCCACTGGTCGAGTCCCCACTGCACGTGACCGAAGTTAGCGGGCTCGGACGGGTACGAGCAAGCGCCCAGCGCAAAATCCGCCGATCGCAGCGCGATCCGCGCCCTACTCGACTTGGAAGCGCGGAACTAACTTTGTCCGAAATGAAAATAGGAACTACGTGGTTCATCGCGCTTTCCATGGCGCTTGGCTGCGGGGCGTCCGCATCTCCCTTGCCGGAAAAAAGCCCGGACCTCGGGATTGCCGAGGCGACCGTCCGGGTCGGCGCCCAGGAGGTCCATTATCTCCATGCCGGGGCCGACGCTACGACCGTCGTGCTCATTCACGGTTGGCCCGAGAGCTCGCGTGAATGGCGCTACCTCATTCCTCGTCTCGCCCGGCGCTACCGCGTCATCGCGCCCGACCTCCGAGGGATCGGTGGGACGTCGGAGCCCTCTCCCGAGTATGCCAAAGCGGCACTTGCTCGCGACATCCACGAGCTCGTCGTGACGCTCGGCTCTCGACGTGTCTTCCTCATCGGTCATGACATCGGCGGCATCGTTGCCTATGCCTACGGACGCCTCTATCCCGCCGAGGTGAAAGGGGTGGCCATTCTCGATATTCCCATCCCTGGCACGAAGCCATGGGACGATGTGAGCGCGTCGCCCCATGCGTGGCACTACGGATTTCACCAGCAAAAGCCGCTCGCGGAGAAACTCATCGCGGGCCGACAATTCATGTACTTTCGGTCATTCATCGACGCGCACGCCGTCCACCCCGAGGCGATAACCGATCAGGACGTCGAGGCGTATGCGGCGGCATACGGCAGCCCGGCGAGCCTGACGGCAGGGTTCGAGCTGTATCGCGCGTTCGGCGCCGATATCGTGTTTGGCAGCACACACCGAGAGCCCATCGATCTTCCCATTCTGCTCGCCGGCGCGGATCACAGTGTTTCGAGCCTCGAGCCCGCACAGGCGGAGGCCTTGCGACAGCTTGGTGTACGCAACGTGCAAGTTGCAACCATTCCCGATTCTGGACACTATGTCGCTGAGGAAAACCCCGAGGCCACGGCCGACGTGATCGAGACGTTCATCCGCGATACCCCGTGAGACCGCGCTGTTGCGCGCGCCATGCGGCAGGCGTGGCACCGTGGGCGCGGCGAAAGAGCCGGATGAAGTGCGTCGCGTCGGCGTAGCCCACCCGCTCGGCGATGACGTCCACCATTTCGTCCGTGTGGATCAACCGGCTGCGCGCTTCCGCGAGCCGTGCGGCCATGATCCATTCCACGACGGTCTTTCCCGTCGTGCGTTTCAACGTCGTCGTCGTGTACGACGGCGATCGCCGTACGGCTGCCGCGACGTCGGTCAGCGAGATCGGGCGCAGGTAGTTGGCTTCGATGAACGAGAGCGCCTCGCTCGTCAAGGTTGGCTCCGAAGGCAATCCCGAAGTCACGCTCGCCGCCCGCGCGACCTCGGTGAGGATGAGCGCGAGAAGACTCTTCTGCGCGATGCGCCTGTGGCGGGCTCCATTCGCCGCATGGGTCGTCTCGCGGTGGAGCTCCGCGCAGAGCCGTTCGAGATGCACGCGCCGGTGATCGGGTATTCGTACGATGGGTGGCGACCCCTGGCGCGCTCGCTCGAAGGGCTCGAGCAACGACCCCATTTCGCGTTCGTCGAAGTCGGCCACATGGAATCCAATGCCCCATTGACTCCGATGGTTGGCGCTCAAGGTCCGGTGGGTTTCGCCGGCCGGCATGACCAAGATATCTCCCGCTCGAACGGCCAGCGTCTGGCGCTGCTGAATGACCGCTTCGCCACGGACATAAAAGGCGAGCGATGCGTGATCGTGCACGCGGAGAGGCGACCGGGCGGTGCAGCCCTCCTCCACACAGGGCGCGATTCGCACGGGGCCAGCGAAGCAACGGTGGTGCGAGTGAATGGGTTCCACGTGCGATCTGTTCTTACACGCGTGGCTTGCACGGGCCACGATGCTCTGCTAGGACATGGGCCGTGATGTCGCGCGTGTCCTTCTATTTTAGCTATTGGGGCTTCGTCTAGAAGCGAGCGGCCAGTAGCGTACCAACGATCTCAGGCCGTCTCGATTCGAGGCGGCCTTCGTTGTTTTTGACGACCCGACCGCCCACGAATCCGAGACCGGCCAACCCAAGGAGCCAGGTCTCATGAGTCCAAATTCGTGCCGAACCAACGGCGGCATATCCGTTCACCTCGACGTCGAGGTGCTTCCTTCTCCAAGCGACATGGCGTCGCTGGCCGCGCAGCTCGATCGGCGGCGTGGTGCGGTGCTGTGCGCGGGTCTTGCTTCGCGTCCGGACATTGGATTCGTTGACCCTCCGCTGGCGGTGACCGTGCGCGGCTCGCACATCGTCGTCGAAGCGCTGAATGCCCGCGGTGGCGTTTTGATCCCGTCGATCGCCGTCATGCTCTACGAGCTCGACGTCTTCGCCGAACTGCGGGCCGCCGGCCGACGCATCGCGGGCCGACTGAACCCCGCGAATACGACGTCGCAGGTGATTGACGCGCTCACCAACTTACTGTGCCCGACCGCCGACCCGAACCTGCGGCTCTACAGCGCCTTCGGCTGCGACGGTGGGGCGGAGACGCGGGACGCGGTCCTCTATCTGCCGGACGAGATTCTCGTCGCGGACCACGCAACGGCGACCGCGCGCATCTTGCGCTACGACTTCGTTGCGGCGGGGCGTTCGACGCGCGGCCTTCCTCGAACCACCGCGCCGGCACCCTACGTGTCGTCACACACGGCGCCGAGCAAGGAGCCTCCGAGCGAAATCTTCCGCCAGCTGCGCATGGCAAACCCCGCGGCCTACGGCGCCTTGATGAACCTCGGCCGGGGGGAATTCCTCATGGCGGCCACCCGCGAGACCGCCTCCGGGCCAATGCTTCGGTTGGTGCGCATGAAAAACGGCATTGCCGAGGTTCGCTTCGACAATGCCGCCATTATGAATCCCGCGGCCTGAGGTTCGATCCTCCTCGCCGCGCTATCCCCGATTTACCGTGAAGCGGGGACGAGGGCCTTGAACCAGCACGTGGGAACGTCCTTGCCGTTGTAGCCCGGCACGCCCGTGCTGGACGGCAAGCAGCGATACTTTGCGGCCTCTTTCTCCGAGTCCACGTTGTTCTTCGGGGTGGCGCTGTTGACGCCCGGGATCACCGAAGGATCGCCCTGCACCGTGCAGAGCGCTCCGGTGATGTACGTGTCCAATCGACATTGCGCGCCCGGATAGCTGCCGGAATTCGTCGTGCTCACGACCGTCGTGTCGGGCGTCGAAATATCGACGGACGTGCTGGAGAGCGTGGCCAAGAGCGCGCCGAGGGAGATTCCGCCCGACCCCACGCGATAACACAGGTTCTGCTCTTCGGCCGTCGCCCACTGGGCGTCGCACATATCGCGAAGAATCTGGGGGGCGGAGGTGCGGAATGCCGCATTGCCTGCCGCATCGTCCTGCCAGATTTTTCGCGCGCAGACCTGCGTGGCGAACCAATCCGACTGCCCCTCGGCGGCCGCCCAGTCGTTGCGCTTGAAGACGTATCCCCCAAGGTGATGCCCGAGTTCATGACACAGAACGAGGGCAAACCCTTCGGGCGTCACCTCGGGCCGGCGCGCCAGACCGCCGTACATGTTGACGACCCAGGTGTTGCCGTTGCGCGATGCGTTGGCGTTGACCGTGCTGTTGTCCCAGAGCGCGTTGATCTGCAGGGTACCGCCGTGACCGGTGACGACGGGCGCGAAAAAGGAATTCGTATGGGCAATGACCCCGTCGAACTGCTCTTTGGTGAGACCACCCGCATTGAAAAGACCGTCCTGCAGGTGCAGATCGTTCGGCGGAACGAAGACGTCCAACTGAACGGGGCCACCCGTCGCCGACGTGCTCGATAGGCCAATTGCGAACACGGCGCCGACACCTGCGACGCTCCGAAGCGCGGTGCGATAAAGTCCCTTGTTCATGCTTTCACTTCCTGTTGAAGAGCCAACGATCGCGGACACAATGGGGCCCCGTCAGGGACTCAATCCCCGTTGGAACATCCCGAGCTTTCGCCTCCGCAAATGGAAACCCGCGGACGCCGTCAACAGCGCGTCAGCCGCAAGTCCACTCCTCCGGTGCGCCTCGATAGGTAGCTAGCATGCTCGGTAAGTGATGAGGTAATCATTTCACCAACTCGCTAAACTTCATAGGCAACGCTATCCGACATAGGCGCGCCAGTCTCGGCGCGAATGGGCCCTGCATCGGTATGAGTATTCGTCATCGCTCCGAGGGGGAGGGCTTTGCCCGTACGACCGATTGTGTCAATCGAGGTCTACACGGAACTTCGACGAGCGCCGCGTGTCGAAATCACATGTTCCGACGCTCGGAGTCATGCTTTCCACGCGGGCGCGCGCACACGGCGCCTGGCGCGAAAGTCCCAGCGTTCGAGGCCGGGCCGACCGACCGCTGGTATCGTGCACGCCGACGCACATGCCCAGTTTACGGAAAGTGATAATTGGCTATGGCGACCCAATGAGGGTCGCCCGTCGCGCGCTCGTCCGAAGCGCTGCACTCATTCGCTCACGGCTTCAATGGCGCATGGACCGAAATGCCCTCACGGCCGGAAACCCAATTGCGCACGTACTCGTTGAGTTCTCCGTAGAAGGCCGCCGACACCAGATCGGCCACTGCAAAGAATTCGCGCAGAAGTGATTCCACATGGTGGTTGTGCGCTTCGGCGGCGTCGGCGTCGACGTACTCCTCGATGATCGAATAATGACCAGGCGTCGGCGTGACGAACCACTGGTAGCGCAACGTTCCCGGCTCGGTCGCGGCGGCGGAGGCCAGTGCCCGAGCTACCCGCAGAAACTCTGTTTCGCTGTCGCCCCGTACTTTGAACTCGATTTGCACCAGAAGACTCATCCCATTCTCCTACTCAGGTGGCGCCTCGAAGATCGTATGTCGACGCCACAGTTTTGCCGTGTATAGGGCTGCCGCTCGAAAAGGGATAGGTCGATGGCGCGAAGGGGATGCGCGCGCCAGCACGGCGCTTCGAGCCGCCCGGTCCCATCACCGGGCGGATCGAGGTCGCGCGCTACTCGAACGCCGGCAGCGGGATGCGCTTGATGATGAAGGGTAGATCAGGCCGCTCGCCCTCGCCCAACTCGAATCCTTGGCTGACGGCGACCCAGGCGCTGCCGCGGTAAACGGCGGCGGTCGCGGGTTGGGCGAGTCCGCTCGCGATGATGCGGCTGACCCCCCGACGGCCATGGTCGGTGAGCCGGACGAGGGTCACCGTGCCGGCGGAGAAGGAGGGAATGACCAGCGTGTCGTCGTCGACGAACTCGATGCCATCGGGGGCCACCACCGGCGGTTCGATCTCCAGGACCGTGGCCTCGCCGGGGCGTCCGTCCCCGCGAAGAGGCACGGCGATGATGGTGTTTTTGAACATGTTGCCGACGAGAAGCCGATTGCGGCTCTTGTCGAGGACGATGCCGTTCGCGGTGACGCGCCCGGGATCGCCCCCGAAGAGCGGGCCCGATGCCCACGTCACCACCTGATGCCCGCCCGCGGGCAACGTGACCACCGTCTGCGCGAGGGAGTCGGTCGCGTAGAGGTTGCCACGGCGGTCGAGGGTCAGATCGTTGCAAAATCCGTCGACGCCGGGCAGCGCATACGACTGCTCGAGCGCGCCCGTACTCAGATTGTAGCCATGGAGGTAGGTGCTCTGCGCGGGAAGCAAGCCGTCGTCGACGGTACATGCCCAGAGCGTGTGCTTGCGTGCATCGACGACGAGCCCATAGACGCCAAAGTTGTTGCGCGGCGACACGAAGGGCTCCGCCACGGAGGCGCCCGGGCGAACGCGAACGATAGCGCCCGTCCCCATGCTCCCCGCGTAAAACGTGCCATCCGGCGTCACGGTGACACCCTCGGGGTAAACCCGAGGCCCGGGCAATACGATCTGGGTGCGCGGATCCTCGCAGCCTCGGGCCCCTTCGAGCGGCTCGGCACGCGTTTGCACGGTATCGTCCGACTCGGTTTCGGCGACGCCCTGGCAGGCAAGGGGAAACGAAAGGGCGGCAAGGAACAGGATTCGAAATGGAAAGCGCATGGGGAAAGACCTCCTCTTGGAGCCCTGACACCGCCCACGGCGCCGTTTGCAAAGAAAGTTCACCGCCCCCGAAACGTGTTCGCTGCGAGGAAGCGATCGAGGTTGGCGAAGAAGACGTCGGGCGCATCGAACATCACGTAGTGCCGGGAGCCATTCACGATCAGCATCTCGTGCTTCGGAATGGGGGCGAGCGCTTCTCGGTACTCGCGTTCGGCCTCGGTGCGAAAGTCGGCGGGGATGTTCTCCGTGGTTCGGAACAGAAGCACCGGCGCGCGGATGCTGGCAACGAGAGGTCGCAGATCGCGGGTTGCCATATCGAAGAACGCTTCGGCATGGGCGGCGCTGGAGGACCGGCCTGCCTTCTCGGCGAGCCAATCGGCGCGCGCGGAATCGTTCATGCACTTGCCGAGCCGCCGGCGCACCATGGTCGGGTATTTCTGCGGATCGGCCGAAAGGATCCGGTCGCGCTCCTCCTCGGCCTCCTGCTCCGGCGCGCCTTTGCCGAACGACGGTGGAGCATCGATGGCTACGACGCCGCCGACGAGATCGGGCTCGGTCATCGCGATCCAATACGCGATGGCCGCACCGAACATGAGCCCCACGAGAATTGGCTTCTTCGCGTGGCGCTCGCGAAGGTAGCGCACGATACCGTCGCGCAGCTTCGGCATGAGCGGCGCGCTCGTGGGCGGATTGCCCGCGAACCCCGCCACTTCGACGACGTGGGCTTCGACGCGCCCGCCGAGGTGCGCGAGGGTGCTGTCCCACATCGCCCCGGGCGCGGTCAGATCCGGGATGAACACTACCATTTGGCCGCTTCCGGACACGGTCGTCGTGAACGCCGGCGGCTCACGCGGAGCGGAAGGAGTGGGAGGCGAGGGCGACGAATGGCTGCACGCCGTCAACGGAGCCGCGAGGAAGAGCATCGCCGCGAAGAGGGATAGTCGCATAGGCATATCGACCATGCGCCTTCGCAAAAGTTCCGCGGCACCGCGAATCGCAGCCATGTGGTCACGCGTTCGCAAGTGCCGCGTTCCATAGGTGGGCCCGACGACCCGTCGCTCCTCAACAACCCAAGTTGCCTCCGGGGGTTGCGCCTAGGATCTGGACGAAATTCGTGTAGGCGTTGATGCGGCTCTGCACTTGGGCAGGGTTGCCGCCGTTGCATTCGATGGATCCGTTGATGCTGCGGATCGTCTCGCCGAAACCGCGATCGTTGACCATGGCGTCGTGCGGGATCATCGTGCCGGCGCCCGACTGCGTGTTCCAGAACCAGAGGGCCGACTTCCAGGACACCGCGGAGTCGTTCTCCACGAGGTACGGATTGTTGAGCAGGTCGATCCCCAGGGCATCGCCGGCGGCTTTGTAATTGAAGTTCCAGCTCAATTGGAGGGGGCCGCGACCATAATAAGCCGCTTGGCCGGCGGGACAACCATAGGGCTGGCTGGCGTCGCAATAGTGCGGGTAGCTCGCCGTATTCTGCTCCACGATGTAGACCAATCCTCCCGTCTCGTGGCTCACGTTGGCCAGGAACGCGGCGGCCTCGCGCTTCTGGATTTCATCGCTGCCGGTATGGGCGAAGGCTGGATAGGCGCTCAATGCGTCGATCATGCCGCTGTAGGTGTAGAAGGCATTCCGGTTCGGGAACATCTGTTGGAATTGGGCCTCGCTCACCACGAAGTCCGCCACAATGCGTGCACTCGAGGTTGCGGCGGGTGGGGGCGTCCGAGCGTCGTCGCTGCATCCCGCGACGGCGCTTGCACATACGCCGGCCAGGGTGAACGTGAGAAGGAAAGACATGATTCGTTGAATGGACATGTGAAAACCTCCCTGAATGGCCTAACCTGACATCGTTTCCACGGGACCACGGCGGCACAGTCAGGACGGAGCACCGGTCACCCGTTTTTCGATGTCGGGGCACAAACGCTAGGTGATGTGCCCCACCCGCACAATGGCTGCTAGATTCACATTACCTTCAACCCTGAGTTAACAATCATTGGGCTCTTCATGTCCCCCATCCAACCAGACGATCTTTCATTTTTCTGTGTGCTCGCCAGCAGTGGAAGCCTGACCGCGGCCGCACGCCAGCTGGGTGTGTCGAAAGCCGCCGTCAGCAAGCACCTGGCGCAGATGGAGGCGCGCGGCGGGGTCGTGCTGGTGAATCGAACCACGCGGAGGATGAATCTGACACCCGAGGGGGAGTTGTATCTCGCCTGCGCGCGCCGGATTCTCGATCAGATGGACGAATTGGCGCAATTGCTGGGGAATGCCCGTACGGCGCCCAAGGGCCTTTTGCGCATCAACGCGACGTTGGGCTTCGGGCGTAGCCACGTGGCCCCCGTTCTATCCCGCTTCGTGCGGGCGTATCCCGCCGTGGAGGTGCAGCTTACGCTGTCCGTCGATCCGCCGTCGTTGAGCGACGACGCGTACGATGTGTGCATCCGTTTTGGCGAGCCTCCGGATGCGCGTGTCGTTGCGCGCCGCATTGCCTTGAACCGGCGCATCCTGTGTGCGGCGCCGTCGTATCTTGCGCAGCATCCGATGCCGCGAAGTCCGCGCGACTTGGCCCGACACCACTGCATCGGCATTCGTCAGGGAAACGATCGATATGGCGTGTGGCCGCTGACCAGCGGAAGCGGCGCGGCGCAGAAGACCGAAACGGTCAGAGTCCGAGGCAACCTCAGTACGAACGACGGCGAAGTCGCGGTGAAATGGGCACTCGACGGCCACGGTATTCTGATGCGCGCGGAGTGGGACATTGCCGATTACCTACGTGAGGGGACCCTCGTTCAGATCCTGCCGGAATATCGCACGCCCGATGCCGATATCTATGCAGTGCATTCGCCTCACCATCGGCTATCGGCACGCGCGCGCCTCTTCGTCGATTTCCTGGCGTCATGCCTCGCGGGCGTACACGCGAATCCGCGTGCCCCGAGACGGCCCTCGAACAAGACGTGAGACGGTATGCCCCGTATTAGAGCGCCCAATCAGGAACGGGGTACGCGCCACGTTGCGCCGCCGCGCGGGCTGCCTCGCGAATGAGGTTCGCATGCGGCTCGAGGAGCAGGCCCTGTCCGGTGCCCTGCCGTCCATCCGGCCCGGTCATCGTCGTGGCGTGGATGGCGACCAGCCCGTAGTGGTGAGCCTTGTCGAAGAGCACCTTGGGGATCAGCCCTGCCCCGGAATCGCCCGACGCCGTCCCCGCCGCGTAGCCGATCGTTCCCGGCACGAGTGTTGCGCTGGGCGGAGAGGCAAAAAGGTCATAGACCGAGCATGGAGTCGTCTCCGTGGGTTTGCACACGAACGGAATGTTTTCGCGTTTTCGGCGTTCGAGGTTTCCCGTGTCGTATTCGATACGCTCGTGCGTCTCCGGGTCGAAGCGGAGGGCAAACCAGCCGCGCCCGACCATCGCGAACCCTTGGCGGAGATCGAGCTCGATGCTGCTTTGTTTCAGATAGACCGACGCCGGTTCGATGTCGACCTTCGTGGCCAGTGTGAGCAGCGCGACGTCGTCGGTGCACGCCTTGGTGCCTTGTGGGGTTCGAATGGATTCGACCCGATGCCACGTCGATCCTGATTGATAGACCGTCGAGCTGGTGGTGATTTGAACCGAGGCGTTGATGGCCGTTCCATTGAACGACCCCGTGCAACGGTCGCTCGTGGGCGGGTTCATCCTCTCCACGCAGTGTCGCGATGTGATCACCAGGTTCGGTGCGACAAGCGTGCCCGAGCATCGCGAGGTATTCGCGGTTCCCGAGACGGGGCACGAGCCGTCGGGGTTCACGTTTCCGGTGCACACTCCGACGGAAAAAAGATGCTCCGAATCGAGCGGAGCGCCAACGAGTTCGTCGTCCGATGCGCCAATCGCTTCGGTTCCATCCTTGGCCGAGCAGCCCGAGGCGAGAGCCACCGTCAAAGCGAGAAGATAGTTTTTCGAAGTTCGCATTCCTTATTTCTACGTACCCATCACCGATTCCTTTGACCGAAGGCGTTCTGGCGCGAATGTACGTGCAATTTGGCGTCATCGGCCCTTAGCGCGACTGAATGAACGAAATACCCTGGGCGTCTCACCTTCATCACGATCCCGGGAGAATCGATGAACACCACACTTGGCTTTCGCAAGATGACATTCGTTCACCGTGCCGCGCTCGGGGGCATCGCCCTCGCAATGGCCGCGTGCAGCGGAGTAGACCGCTCGGAACCTACCGAAGGCCATCGTGCGACGTCGCTCGTCTTGGCCTCGCAGCAAGCCACTCTTTCCGCCAGCGATGCAAGCATGCAGGACCTTTTCGGGCTCCAAGTCGCCATCGATGGCGATACGGCGGCCGTCCTCGGGCAGACGAACAATGGGGGAAGCTCTCCCGATCCCGGGCTGGCCGTGTACGTTTTCACCCGCACGGGCACGGGTTGGGTCGAGCAGCAAAAGCTGACGCCGAGCGAGCGTGTCACCCAAAATGACTTCGGCCAGATCGCTATCGACGGCGACACGATCGCGATGGGCTCGCACCATGGCGTGTACATTTTCGCCCGGTCGGGGAGCACCTGGGGTGAGCAACAAAAGCTGGCACCTCGGGCGGAGGACTCCACGTTCGGTGCTTCGGTCGCCCTCGATGGCGACACCCTCGTCGCGGGAGCACCGACCGAGGACGCCGCGGAATCTCGCGCGGGCGCAGCCTATGTGTTCACCCGATCGGGCACGAGCTGGAGCGAGCAACAAAGAATCGTGGCGGCAGACGGCCAGATTCGTGATCTGTTCGGCTTTGCCGTTGCGGTCGATGGTGATCGCATCGCCGTTGGGGCCGATGCCGCCAGTGAGCGAGGCTTCTACACGGGCGCCGCCTATGTCTTCGCGCGATCGGCCACGGGTTGGACCCAGCAGCAGAAATTGCTGCCCGACGCCGTCACGGGGGGAGATGAATTCGGTGGCAGGCTCGCGTTGAAGGGCGGAACCCTCGTCATCGGTTCCCCGGGCGATGACACCAAGGGAGAAGATACCGGTGCCCTCTACGTTTTCACGGAATCGAATGCGACGTGGGTGGAGCAGACAAAATTGTTCTCCAGCGAAGCCGTGCCGAGTCAGATTCTGGGCGCCAGCGTGGCCATCGACGGCTCGACCATCGTCGCCGGGACGAAGGTCATTACGGAGAATGGTGGAGTGGCCTACACCTTCGAGCGCTCCACCGATGGGCAATGGACCCAACACGAGAAACTCGCGCCGAGCGATCCAGAAAAGGTCTACCTCTTCGGATACTGCGTCGCCGTGAGTGGGAGCACCAAATTGGTCGGCGCGCTCGTTCGCGATCCCAGCGGTCACGGTGCGGCGTACGTCTTCGGGCCGAGCTGACGGGCCTCAAACGGCGAACTCGACGGTAAAATCCACCCGCGGAGGCGAAAGGGCGCGAAGTAGGGTATACGGCTGGCGATGACCATCCAGTGGTACCCGGGCCACATGAACAAGGCCCGCAAGGCCATCGCCGACGCGCTTCCCACGAAGGACGTGGTGCTCGAGGTGCTCGACGCGCGCATGCCCCGAGCGAGCGCGAATCCTGTCCTGGGCGAGCTCTGCGCGCACAAGGCGTGCATCAAGATCCTGAGCAAGAGCGATCTGGCCGATCCCGAGGTCACCAAAGCGTGGATCCGCTACCTGGAAGCGGCGGACGGGAATGGACGCGTGGCCGCCATCGCCCTCACGACCACGCGCCCCGGCGAGATGCGGGCGAAGATTCCCGAGATCTGCAAGCGGCTCGTCCCCCATCGAACCGGACCGGCCAAGAGCGTGCGGGCGATGGTCGTGGGCATCCCCAACGTGGGCAAGTCGACCTTGATCAACACCCTGATGGAGCGCAAGGTCACCAAGGTGGGCGACGAGCCGGCGGTGACCAAGAGCCAACAGCTCGTCACCTTGAAGAGCGGGATGACCCTCTCCGACAATCCCGGGATCCTCTGGCCGCGCAGCGACATCGACAGCGCGGCCACGATGCGCCTCGCCCTCGGCGGCGCCCTCCCCGATACCGTGATGGATTACGAGTACGTCGGGCTCTTCGCCGCGGAGTTCTTTCTCGCGCGGTATCCTCAATTGCTCTGCACGCGTTTCAAGCTCGCCGAATTGCCCGCGTCCCCCCTCGACGCGCTCCAGACCATCGGGCGAAAGCGCGGCTGCATTCGAAGCGGCGGCGTCGTCGATTTGCACAAAGCTGGCGACGTATTGATTCACGAGTTCCGAAACGGCACCTTGGGCAAAATCAGCTTGGAAGCCCCGAGCGATCCTCCCTAGCCGCAGAACGAAGACCGGAGACTCCGACGGATCGCGCCATGGGGGTGGCGTAGGTCCGCCGCCCATCGACGACGGAAACGAGCTCGGCGAATTTTGATGCCGCGCCACGTGTTCCGAATACAGTGCAGTCGCGCCCGCCGTCGGCGCAGGTGGGGGAGAACGTCATGAGTCAGGAGCAGGAAGTTCGAAATGCCCATGATCGCTTTTACGCGGCCTTGAACCGTGTCGTGATGGGCGATCCTTCCGCCATGGAGGAGGTGTGGTGGCACGACGAGCAGGTCACGACCCTGCATCCCCTCGGTGGCTGCTCCACGGGCTGGGCGCAGGTTTGGGTCACCTGGGAGGAGCTCGCGGCGACCATTCCGGAGGGGCGGGTCGAGGTCACCGAGCTCCAAGTCCACGTGCAGGGCCATGTGGCGTACACGATTTGCGTGGAGCACGCGTCCATTTACTTCGCCGGGGGATGGGTCCATTTCGATTCGCGTGCGACGAATGTTTTTCTTCGCAAGAACGGTGTCTGGAAGATGCTTCACCATCACCCCGACAAAGCGCCCGACGTCCAAACCGCGGCTCGATCCTGAGCCGCGGGCCAAAGTCCATATCACTCCGGGACGTCGCCGAATTTCCCGCCGTTGACGTCGAAGATCGCCTGCTGGATCTGCTCGACGGTGTTCATCACGAAGGGGCCATAGGCGACGATCGGTTCGTCGAGGGGCTGGCCGGCGAGCACGATCACGTGCGCCTCTTCCTCGGCGACGAGTTCGAGGCGCGCGCCGTCGTTGGCGAAAAGAACAAGTTCTCCCGTGCTGGCGAAAGCTTCGCCTGCGCGCACACGCCCCTCGGCGACCACGGCGAGCGCGTTGTGATGCGCGGGAAGGGGGACCCGCAGACGCGCGCCGGCGGAAAGCTGGACATCGAGCATCGTGATGGGCGTGAACGTATGCGCCGGACCTCGTGCATCGCCGTACTCCCCCGAAACGACGCGAACCTCGCCACCGCCCTCCACCGACACGGACGGGATTTGCGCCGCCAGGATGGGCTGGTACGCCGGCGCGGCCATCTTGTCCTTCGCGGGGAGGTTCACCCAGAGCTGCATCATGTGCAGCTTGCCGCCACGGCGCGTGAAGCTCTCCTCGTGGTACTCCTCGTGAAATATCCCGGCGCCCGCCGTCATCCATTGCACGTCGCCGGGGCCGATGATGCCGGCATGGCCGGCATTGTCCCGGTGGGCGACGGAGCCTTCCCACGCGAGCGTGACGGTCTCGAAGCCGCGGTGAGGATGCCACCCCACGCCACGCTTGCCGTGTGCGAGCGGCCTGAACTCCTTCGCAGGGCCATAGTCCATGAGGACGAACGGGCTTACGCGCTCCGCGGGGAGTTTTGCACTCGGGAAATACGACGACACATGAAAGCCGTTGCCGACCCAATGAAAGCCGTTGCTGCGAAAGACGCTCTCGACGGAGCGAACGTGGGTCGCGCGATGACGTTTCGAAAATACGGATACGTCGGATTCGGTGGTCATGGCCGTCAATCTGCGGACGGGGTGTCCCTCCGGGAACCGCTGTTCCCGTGACAGGTTCCATCACGTGCCGTGATGGGTCGCGCGGCGAGCCGAGCCAGGCTCCACCACGCCGAGGCATAGCTCCGAGAGGCGCTGCTGCGCCCATCGCGCGACCGGGCCGAGCACGGTTCCCCGCCGCCACACGAGCACGAGCGAGCGACGCATCGTTCCGCCGCCCCAGGCATCGAGCGCGAGCTTCACCAGCCGCCCCGCGCGCAGATCGTCGCGAACGAGGTGCTCGGGCATGTGCCCCCAGCCGAGACCGTTGGCGATCAGCGTGTGCTTCGTGGCTTGGTCGACCACGCGCCAGGTGTGCGGGGCGAACACGCCTTGCGCGTCCGACGCATCGGCCGTGTCGCGATGCTCCCCCAGGACGATTTGCACCGTCCCCTCGAGGCCGGCCACGTCGATGGGGCCCGCTCGTTTCGCGAGAACGTATTCGCGGGCAGCGACGGGGACGAGCTGCACATCGGCAAGGGGGCGGCGCTCGAGATCGCTCAGGTCGGCATCTTCGATGGCGATTCCCCACGCCGATTTGCGCTCACGCACGTGTGCCGTGACCCCCGAGAGGACGTCGGTGAAGAGCACTAGGGAAACGGAGGGATGCTCGGCCGCGAAGTCCTTCGCAAACGGCACCAGCGATGCGGTGGGGAACAACGCATCGACGACGATGGAGAGCGATGTCTCTTCGCCGCGTTTCAGACGCGCCGCCAGCTCCTCGAGCGCGTTCACATCGCCTTCGATCTTCGCCGCCGCGGCCACGATGGCCTCGCCGTGGCGCGTGAGCCGCGGCACCCGCCCCGATCGATCGAATAGGCGCAGCTCGAGCAGCGCCTCGAGCCGGTCGATCGACTGGCTCACCGCCGCTTGCACGCGCCCGAGCTTGCGCGCCGCGGCCGAGAAGCTTCCGGCCTCGGCGACCGCACGCAGCGTACGCAATTGTTCGATGGTGACCCCTTCGAGCATACGTTGCACCCTACCCTCGTTGCGCGAGACGGTCGATGACGCGATAGAGCCGATCGCACGATGCCGCGATGCTTTCGGTGGGCGCCATGGCCGCGCCGAGCAGCAAGCCGGTTCGTTGCGACGGTGAGGCCATATACCACGTGGACAATGCGGTGGGGGCCAGTCCGTAGGCCAACGCTTTCTTCGCGATCAGTTTGTCTCGCGCCCCTGCGGGTAACGGCAACAATACCGCGAGGCCGGCGATCGATGCACCCGGTGCTCGGGTTTCGAGACAATCCTTCAGCGCGTCCTGCTGTTTGGAGTAAACGCGTTTCGTTCGCCGAAGGTGGCGCATATAGTGTCCTTCGCGCAGGAACTCCGCCGTCGCGAGCTGGACCGATGGCCCGGGAGCCGGTGCAAGGCACGCCGCCGCCTCGGCGAACCGTGCGGCAAGGGATGCGGGGGCCACGAGGAAGCCAAGGCGGAGCGTCGGGCTGATGGTTTTGCTGAACGAACCGATGTGAATGACCCGCCCGTGCCGGTCCAGCGAAGCGAGTGCGGGGGCGGCGCGTCCTCTCAATTGCAGTTCGCTCAGATAATCGTCCTCGATGATCCAGGCGCCCGTTTGCGCTGCCCAATCGAGCAGGCGGAGTCGGCGGGCGAGGGATAGCGTGGAGCCGAGCGGCGCCTGCTGCCCTGGCGTCACGACAACGAGCGCGGCATCGGGCGCATGCTGAAGACCGTGATCCACGTCCGCGCCGTGTTCGTCCACGGGAATGGGGGCGAGGGTCAACTTGGCGATTTCGAGCCCTCGCCGGGTCAACGGAAAACCAGGGTCCTCCATCCAGGCCGTCCGCCCCTCGAGCCCGAGCAGGCGCAGCGCGAGGCCGAGTGCGCCGGTGAACCCCGCCGTAATGATGATTTGGGAAGGGGCGCATTCGACACCGCGCGCGATGGCAAGATGGCTGGCCACTTCGCGCCGCAGCTCCCGCTCGCCGCGAGGATCCGGATAGCGCGCCGGTGTGCTGCTTTCGGTCCGGACGGCATGCGCGCGGATACGCGCCATGAGTTTCGCCGGGAAGCAATCCGGTGCCGGAACACCCGACTGGAAGATCGCAGGTGCCGACGAAAAGTCGGGATACAAATCCACGAGCAGCGCAGGATCCGACGGAACATCGCGCCCGACGCCGGCCGCCGGCCGCTTCGCGACATGGGTTCCAGCCGATCGGGATGCGACAATGAGCTGGGCGTCCGTCAGCCTCTCGTACGCCGCGCGAACGGTTCCACGCGCGATGCCGAGTTGAGCCGCGAGATCCCGCCAGGATGGCAAACGGGCTCCCTGCACGAGCACGCCGCTGTCGATCGCCGCCGCGATTCCCTTGTAAATCTGCTGCGCCAGCGGCGTCTTGACCGAGCGATCGAGCTGAAGCGAGAATTGTTTCGCCATGGTCCGTGGTACATCGAAATGATTGATTCTTGGTGCTTTTCTTTGACCCAAGGGGAACCATCTTTGGGTGAGGAAATCACCATGAGCGAACGTATCGATTATATGGAAGTAGCACCGGCCGGGGTGAAGGCGCTGGGCGGTGTGTATGCCTACGTGATGAAGAGCGGCCTTTCGGAGATTCTGGTCGATCTGGTCTATCTTCGGGTCTCGCAGATCAACGGCTGCGCATATTGCATCGACCTGCACTCGCGTGACCTATTGAAAAAGGGCATCCAGGTGGAGAAGCTGGTGCTCGTTCAAGCTTGGCGTGAAGCGGGGAACGTATTCGACGAGCGCGAACGAGCGGCCCTCGCATGGGCCGAGAGCGTGACGCGCGTCGCCGATACCGCCGTTCCCGATACGGACTTTCAAGCTGCGTCCGCGGTATTCAGTCAAAAGGAGCTGGTGGATCTGACCATCGCGATTGGCCTCATGAACACGTACAATCGCATGGCCATCAGTTTCCGGCGCCTACCCGAGGCCGCGCTCGCAGCACGGAAGAGCCCATCGAGCGCGGTTTGATCCGGCCCTCGACTTGGCCGATGATAGCGCATGCCCCTTGAAGCTTACGATCTCACCGTGGCCGTGTTCGTGCGCGGCCTCACCAATTTGAAGGTATGTCTTTCCAAGGCCGAAGCGCATGCTTCGGCGAGCGGCCTCGATCCGCTCGCTCTCATCCATGCGCGGCTCGCCCAAGACATGTACGACCTGGCTACGCAAGTTCACTGGGCGGCCGACGGCGCCAAGATCGCGATCGATCGCCTCGCCGGTGCCGACGGCGCACCGCCCCCGGCCGCCGAGCGAAAAAGTTTTGCAGAGCTGTATGAAGCCATCGACGCCGCCATTGGCTACGTGAGCGCGGTGGACCCGAAGGTCCTCGACGCCGCGCTCACCCGCACGATCGAGATCAACAATCGCGGCAAGACGACGACATTCACCGGAGCACGATTCATCGAGCAGTTCGTCATTCCGAATTTCTTCTTTCACGTCACCGCGGCCTACGCCATTCTCCGCGAGAAGGGCGTCCCCCTCACCAAAGGCGACTTCATGGGCCCGCTGGCGTAATCCCGGATAGGGCGTCGAGGCCTCTCAGGGTGATCGATTCGTTCACACGAAACATATCGGCCGTTTTGTTTGAAACAGAATGTGCGCATCCAACTAGATGGAGTTCGATCTCTCGAAGGCATTTCTCCAAGGCGCAGGCGTAGATCCACCACACGTGCCCCGTGGCGCGTGTCCAAAGGAGAAACTCCATGTTGCCTCGAACGACGTCTGCACGCTCTTCCATCGGATTGCGCCATCTCGTGGTGCCCCTCATGCTCGTCGTCGGAGGGTGCGGCAAATCCGAGCCTCCCAAGCCGGGCCAGGTCGAGTTCGAGGCTGCCAATGGGAAGATCGATACGTTCTCCTCCGACGTGGGCTTCGGTGCGGATGCCGAGGCCGTCGCGCTGGCGAAGAACTTCAGCACCACGCTGAAGAAGCTCGAAACGGAGACGTTCACGGGCGGCAAAGACGAAACACGCGACTCGTTCACCAAGGGCAATTGGCTCACGTACGCGCATGTACGCCCCACGGACATCGTATTTCTCGTTCAAGCTCCGAATCTCGACACCTACAAAAAAGGCGAGGACCGTAAAGCGCTGATCGAAATTGCCTTCGAAGCGGCACAAACGGTGACCGAGCCCCTCCGCGCCACGCGCGACCGAAAGCTGATCGTCGCGATTCGCGGAAAAGTCTTCTACGGGGGCTTCGCCACCGGGCCGGGCAAAGGCCAACCCAAGATCACGCAGGATACCTCCCTCGACGTCGCCTGGATGTATCCCGCGTTCGCGCCCCCCGCCGCTGCCGGCGCGCCATCGAACGCTCCTGCACCGAAATAGATCCTCTCGGGTCCAAACGCGTGCGTGTCTGAAGGCGGCCTTGGGCTATTTTCCGTCGATCAGGTCGATCGCCAAGTCCGCGCTGAACGTGCCCGAGGGTAGGTTCGGTGCGACGCCGCATGGCCCGTCGGAGTCGCCGATCACCTTGATCCACATGAGGGCCTCGGCGCCGCCGCCCCACTGCGAGGACGGGCCAATTTTGCGGTGGGGTGGGTTGCACCATTCGCCGTTGGAGCCGTTGCCATTCCGGCTGGTGTCGATCACGAACTGCCCGCGGTAGCCAAACTTCGCCGCCAGGGATTCGTTGACTTCGTTGCCATACGCGACCGACTCCTCCGTCGTGAAAAAGTTCGACACGTTGATGGCGAAGCCACGCACCTTGCGCACGCCGGCCGCATCGAGGCGCTCGGCCATGACATCGGGTTTGATCCATTTGGCGGTACCCGAGTCGATGTAGACCCGCGCGTTGGGCGCTTCGTGGTGGAATTGCTCGGTGGCGTAGCGCAACAAGTCGAGGCGCATCTCTCGATCGCAGTCTTCGAGGTGGGGCAAAGCATCCGGCTCGAGCACCACCATGGCCCTTTGGTTGCCGATCGCCCTGGCCAGGCTCGAAATCCAAGTACGGTAGGCCCCCGCGTTGGCCGCGCCGCCGGCCGATGCACCGCCGCAGTCACGGTTGACCATGTTGTAGATCACGAGAAGGGGCCATTTCTTGGCCGCGGTGGCGGCTGCGACGTATTCGGACGTGTCCTTGGAAATGTTCTTGTTCCAATCACCGAACCAGTGCGCGATCGTTTTGCTGGCGAGCTGCGACTGAATTTTCTGCGCACGCGGATCGTTCGGATTCTTTTTTACCCAATTGGCGGGCTTGGATGCAGGATCCACATAGAAAACTTCGGTGACGTCACCGGGAGGCGCCCCGGTCCCACCACCGTTGGGCGTCGTGTCGCCTCCCTCGCCGGGGTCCCCGGCATCGGGCGGCGCCGTATTTTGGCCTGGATCGCGCCGTTCGGTTTCGTTGGTGCTGCAAGCTGCGATCGAAAGAAGCGATACGGTCATCGCCACGACTCGTCCAAGCATCTATTTGGCATAGCAGCTTTTTTCGAACGACGGTTGCATGCGGTACTTCGAAAAGGACTTTCACGTGGCGCGCGCCATTGTCGATCATCCGGGTTTCGTAGGGTATGCCGCAAGAGCAAGCACAAGCGCGCGCCATCGAAGCGTTTCGGGCGCGCCAGACGATCTCGGGTACACTGGTTTCCATGGCGAGCAAGAAGACGCGCAACGACGGCGACGATCTGCGTGGGGCCAGCCGGCTCGCGGTCGAGGCGACGAAAAGCGTGACCGATTTGGTCGAGGCCATGCACCATGCGATCGGCGGCGGGCCCGACATTCTTGGCCGGCCACTCGCCGTGCCCGTGCGTTTGATCACGGCGCCCGTTTACGGAAGCATCCGCGCCATCACCAAGTTGGTCGGTGTCACCCTGGACGTGGCCCTCGAGCAGCTTCAGCCGCTGCTCGGGGAGCGCACGCCGGGTCCCGAGCGGGAGGCCGTCATCGCAGCCCTCAACGGTGTGCTGGGCGACTACCTGGCCAAAACGGGTAACCCCCTCGCCATCGAGATGCGATTGCACCACGACGGGCATCCGCTGACCCTCGACGAAGAATCGCTCCGCGAAGCCTTTTCCTCGCCCGTGGGGAGGAAGCTCGTCGTCCTCGTTCATGGATCGAGCATGAACGACCTTCAATGGCTTCGGCAGGGGCACGATCATGGCGCCGCCCTCGCGCGCGATCTCGGGTACACGCCCGTCTATCTGCACTACAACAGCGGATTGCATATCTCGGCCAACGGTCGTTCGTTGGCCGATTTGCTCGAGCGCGCCGTTTCGGCCTGGCCTGCGCCCGTCGACGAGTTGGTCCTCTTGGGCCACAGCATGGGCGGATTGGTGTCACGGAGCGCCTGTTACTACGGTGAAGCCGCAAACCATGTTTGGCGCTCCAAGTTGCGCAAGTTGGTTTGCCTCGGATCGCCGCACCACGGCGCGCCGCTCGAACGCGGTGGCAATTGGGTGGACGTTCTGCTCGGCATTAGCCGGTACAGCGAAGCGCTCACGCGCCTCGGGCGGATCCGCAGTTGCGGTGTCACCGATTTGCGATTTGGCAACGTGCTCGACGAACACTGGGAAGGGGCCGACCGTTTTGCATTCGGGAAAGACACCCGCACCCCGCTCCCTTTGCCCGAGGGCGTCGCATGTTACGCCGTCGCCGCAACCACCGCGCTCGATACGGCAGCGAGCAAGCTCCCGGGCGATGGCCTCGTTCCCGTCGACAGCGCGCTCGGACGGCACGTCAAGCCGGAGCTGACCCTCGCGTTCCCCGAGGCGCACCGATCGATCGCGTACGGCACCGGTCACCTCGACCTACTCGACCGCGCCGAGGTTTACCGGACGATCGCCTCATGGCTGGCGTCCGACCTGTCTACTTGAAGTACGACTGGTCTCGCGCGACGACCGTCTCCGGAACGAATCGGATCATTCGATCGAGCGGCTCGATGACCGTCTCCCGAAACGTCGCGTTCCACGCACTCTCGTCGTCACCGAGGTAGCGGCGAAGCAGCCGGTCGCGCCGCGCCCGATCCATCGGCAGCACCGTAGCCACACCGCGCATGCCCAGGTGAAGGAGAACTCCCCGCGCGAGATCGAAGTGCACCACCCCAATCGCGCATCTCGGCTCGGCGAGCAATCGCTGCGGGAAGCTATCGTTCGACGTGCCGATCAGCCAAATGGCTCCCTCCTCCCAGAGGAACCATACCGGGGAATCGCGGGGACCCTGCGGGGAGGTCGTGGCGAGATGCGCCATGAGCGGTCGAGCGAGGAACGCATCCACGTCGAAGTCCACATCCTCCGAACGCACCGTGGTCACGCCACCCATCTTCCGAGCGTATCCCACAGTCGTTGGCGAGGGCAATCGATGGTCAATGATCGGAAAGGGCGCCCAACGAGACCTCCTCGACCGAAGCGGTCGTAGACGGTACGCGACGCTCGTGAACATGGGCTACGGGGGTGCGATCGATCAACAGGCTGAGTAGTTCCGGGCGGCTGTAGTGGCCACGTGAATCCATCATTCGTTTGCGCTTGTCGATCATCGAGAAATCGAGATCGGCAATCACCTCACCTTCGCCGGTGCGCAGGGGCTCGCCCATCAATTGGCCCTCGGGCGAGACGATGGCGGTGAAGCAGCCACTGGAGATCGGGCCGATGGGGCAGCCGGTATCCTTCATGATTCGAGCCTGCTGATCGGCATCCAGCCACGCGGTGGCGTTGACCACGAAGCAACCTGCTTCCAGGGCGTGCTGGCGGATGTTGACCTGGATTTGCTCGGAGAAAAGATCCCCCGCGAATGAACCTGGGTACATCGCCGAATGTATCTGCTCGCCATCGGCCATCAAGGCGTAACGGGCCAGCGGGTTGTAATGCTCCCAGCAGGCCAATTGGCCAATACGCCCGACCGCGCTGTCGACGGCTCGCAGGCCGGAACCGTCACCCTGGCCCCAGATCATGCGCTCATGGTAGGTCGGGGAAATCTTACGGCGACGCTGAATCAAGGAGCCGTCGGCATCGAACAGCAACTGGGTGTTGTAAATGGTGCCGCCATCGCGCTCGTTGACGCCGATGGATACCACCATCCCCGCTTGCTTGCAGGCATCGCCGATGGCGTGGGTGGTGGCCGATGGTACGGTGACGGATTGTTCGAGCAGCCGCAGATGTTCGGCGGCCATTCCGTAGGGCGGCTGGACGAAAGAGAAATAAGGGTAGTACGGCACCACGGTCTCCGGGAACGTCGCGAACTGCACGCCCTGGCGGCCAAGTTCGATGATCTTTCGAACCACTTTGTCGGTCGTGCCTTCGCGGCTGTAGAGCACGGGGCTGATTTGCACCGCGGCGGCTTTGACGATGGTCATCGTGAATATCCTCTTTATGGTTGATTGAAATTCGGTATTCAGCCAGAGGCTGACGTGGTGCATGTTGTATATGCAACATTTGCGACAAAACTTCAGGGGCCCTGTTGGGGTAGCTCGTTCGCGATGTCCATCACGGCGTTCACCCCGGCCTCGCCGAGGAGCCGTTTGGCCTGCGCTTGCGCCGCCCGCCACGCCGGTGTCGCGCGATGCAGCAGCTCCCTACCCGCGGATGTCAGCACAATGGGCCTGCTTCGTCCGCCGGCCTCCTGTTGAATCTCCTCGACCCAACCCTCGGAAAGCATCAGTTGAAGGTTTCGTGTCAACGTCGAGCGCTCCTGATGGTTGCGGCGCCCGATTTCTGCGCGGCTCACGGGCCCCAATCGGGAGATGAGCACGAGCAAGGTGAACTGCGGCGAATTGATTCCGAAGGGCCGCATCTCGTGGTCGTACATGCCGGTGAGAACGCGCGCGATTCGGCGTGTGCGCGTGAGCAGGCAATTGCGCGTTATCTCTTTGATTGCGTCTTCGCCCATCCCGGAACCCTCGCAAAAGAACATGTTGCATATGCAACATGCTGTCAACCCCGCGCCGTCGATGCGGTCGGTTTCGAGGAATGACATCGCATGTCCCGCGTCGGGGCCGCTCGCCGCGGGCGCCATTCGTCGACCGTAAATCGTACGAACGGTGTGCTCCAAGCCGTAAGGTCGGGTGCTGGAGCACCCCTAGCGGAAGGGCGAAAAGCCCTCGATTCTTGCGGGTACCACTCAGAATTCGCCACCCCGGGGTGGGGGATCTGCTTGTGTTCCCTTGCATTTTGGGCCGCGAGGCCGCACTGTGCTCGGGCCTCGCGTTTTGGCGAGCGTCCGCGTACGACCACGCTCTCTCGATTCTCGAGATCGCGCTTATCGTTGCGAATTCGAATCGAGAAGAAAAATCATGGGTAATCGTCTTTACGTTGGGAACCTTTCGTTCCAGGCCTCGCAGGAATCCGTCCGCGCTGCGTTCTCATCCTTTGGTGAGGTTGTCGAAGTCCACGTGGTCTCCGATCGCGAGACCGGCCAGTCCCGCGGCTTTGCCTTCGTGACCATGGGCTCGTCCCAGGCAGCCAGCAGCGCCATTGCCGAGATGAACGGCGCGCTGCTCGACGGCCGCCCCTTGAAGGTGAACGAAGCGCAGGAGCGCACCGGTGGCGGTGGCGGCGGCTTCGGTGGTGGCGGTGGCGGCGGCGGTCGTCGCGGTGGTGGCGGCGGCGGCTTTGGCGGCGGCGGTCGTGGCGGTGGCGGAAACCGCTGGTAGTCGTTTCCTGAGGTAACGGCCTCCTGTTCAAGAGGGGGCGTGCACGAGAGAGGGGGGGCCTCTTTTGGCCCCGCTCTCGCGGTGTTCTCGTTTTCATTGGCTTTAACTTGCCTTCAATGCGCATCAGCGAGCCGCTGCGGCTCGGAACGGGAGCACCATGGCTTCGAACACCACCTTTCAGAAGCGGCAAAAAGAGCGCGCTCGGCTCGATAAGCAGCGCGCCAAGGACGAAAAGAAGAAGCAGCGCCGCGACGAGCGTCCAGATCGCACGACGACCGAAGCGGGCGTCGATCCGGATATCGCCCATATCATTCCCGGGCCCCAACCCATCTTGGAGGAGGTCACGTGATGAAGGATAAAGAGGCTGCGAGCCGGCGTGCGCTCCGCATCACCGACCAATTTCGCAAAGATGATGGGATGTACTACGATTTTCGTTGCGACGACGATCGCCTGACGATCACCATCACGCCCCGCGCTACGCAAGACGACGCGGGGGAGTGGCGAGTCCAGGCTTGGGCCGGGCGCGCTTCGGAAACGAATTCGCTCCTGACCGAATGGGGCACGACCCGCGCGGACGCGCTTCGCGCCGTTGGCGATTCGTGGGCATCGCGTCGCCTCGAGCTCGGACTCCCCACGTTCGATTGGGAGGCGATTGCCAAAGCTCTCGGGACGGTGCGCGCCTTATGAAGGACACGCGCATTGGCGACTTTCGTAAGCTACTCAATTCATTGATGGACTCATTGGTTGCCACGGCTCGAATCAGCCGATGGGAAGGACCCGAGACGGTCCCCGCGCCTCTTCGAGAGAGCGCGTCCAAGCTCGTGCATCACTTCGATTCGGCCAAACGCCTTGCAGGTGGGATTCACGCGGGGCCTCAGCCCGTGCTCGCCCCCCTCGCGGCCATGAGCGGTGCCGTCGGGCGCCTCGATGCCGCGCATTTGGAATACTGCCGTCGCCTCGACGAAGCGCCCGCGCAGCAGCGCGAGGCCGCGATGGATCTCGATTACGAGATCGACGCCGTCAAAGGCGAGGCCCATCGCTGGTCTTGACGCAGCCGAGCGCGTCGCTGTGTGCGCGCGCTTCGTCGGCGGTCTTCGAACGCGGCTTGGCGTTGCCCCAGCGCTGGAGCACCACGCCGTAGGCTTCGCACGCGCCGGCCTTGTCGCCGGCGCGCTCCTTGGCCAAACCGAGCCAAAGCTTTCCTTGCGTGTACACGAAGGGGCGACCCAAATCGCGGCACCGGCGTGTGGACGCTTCCAGCAACTCGACGGCGACATTCGGCTGTCCGGCCATCAGCGCGATTCGTCCTTCGAACGTTTGCGCGGGGGAAACCCCGTAGACCGGACCTAAGCTGTAGAGCCGACCGCTCTCGGTTGGGCGATTTCCCCAGTTTTGCACCGCCTCGGCCGGTGTATCGCTGGTGGGACTCCATCGGTACGCCCAGGATTCGCGTGGCCGCATGATGGATTTGGTGCGCTCCTCCCAGGCTTGCGCCTTGGCGCTCCATTCGGCGGCATCGAGTCGCCGTTGGCGCAAGAGCAGGCCGAGCATCATCGGCTCGAGACCAAAGGCATTGTCCTGGCTCTCCTGCGCCATATCCCCATCGGATCCCATCCAGATCTCGCGCCGGACGATGTAGCGCTCGGCGATGGCCATGGCCTCCTTCGTTTGTCCGGTCTCCATGGCAAGCTCGAAGGAAAAATCGGCAACGCGTTGATGCGCGGCGAGCGATGAATACGTTTCGGCGGTTTTCGCCAGCTCGATGGCCAGCGCGTGGGCCCGCTCGAAATCACCGCGCAACGCCGCCAGTCGTGCCAAATCGTGGAGACGCACGATCGGCCGAAGCTCCGAGGAGAGCAGCTCCCAGCGATGTTGGAGCGCCTCTTCGATCTCGAGCCGGGGAGCTCCCGCGCTCGCGAGTACGTGGCCGAGCTGGTTGTAGCCACGCGCACTGTCCGGCACGCGCGTGAGCATTTTCCGCAGCTCGGTGGCCGCCTCTTGGCATTTGCCGCTGTCCGTCAAAATGGTGCTCGCGTCGTTCAAACAATCCGCCGCGGTCGGCGAAACGTCGACGCATCGATGGAGCGACGCGATGGCCTCGTCGTAGCGTCGCAAGCGCCAAAGAGTTTGCCCTTGGAGCTGCCAGGCATCGGCGCTTTCAGGATCGACGGCCAGGGCGCGCTGCGCGTATTCGAGCGCGCGCATGGGCCATTCGGTGTCTTTCTGGTAATTGATTTGATTGATTCCCGCGAGGGTCAAAAGCTCTGCATCGAGCGGGAATCGTTTGGCCCCTTCCTCGAGCGCGCGCGTTTTGGCCATCCGGTCCGGCGGTGCCGGAATGACGACGTGTGAAGTCGCATCGAGCAAAATGCGATCGCGCTCGCTCAGCCCCTCGCGCAGGCTCAGCGCCTGGCGGAAGTGTTCCCGTTGTTTGACGATCGAATAGTGAACTTCACCAGCCATGGCGAGCCGCAGCTGCGCTTCCGGGCAAACGGGATCGGCGCTCGCCGCTTTTTCGAACGCCACGTGCGCGGCCTCCCAATTGGCCGCATGCAAGGCGACGAGCCCTTGGCGGTACGATGACTTTGCCTCGTCGTTGCACGCGACGGGCATGGGAAGATCGAGCAGCGTGGTGCCTACGGGCGCCGCCGCCGCACTGGGAAGGGGGCGCCGGCGGGCGGAGTGCCATACGGCGAAGCTTGCTGCCGATACGACGAGCAGCGCGAGCGCCCATGCGGCCGCACGGCGTCCGCGCGGACGTGCGTCTTTCCGCAGTGGAGCGTCCAGCGACACTTGCCCGACGGCGACGCGAGGCGAGACCGGTCGCGTCGAATCGGGAGACTCGTCGAGCGTGACGAGGAGCTCGTCCATCGATGCGAAGCGGTCCTCGCGTTCGTGCGCGAGCGCCCGCCGAAGGACCTCGGCGACGCGGGGGGGAATAGGGTGGCCGGGCGCCTTTGCCCCATCACGGAGCGTGGTGCCGTCGGACCATGGGAGCTCACCGCAGAACAACTCGTACGCGGTGACGGCCCACGCATATTGATCCGCGCGGCCATCGAGCACGGCCACGCCGCCCATTTGTTCCGGCGCGGCGTACCCTGGCGTGTCCATGGCGGTCGCGTCGTGCACCGGTTCGCCTTCGCGGGGCGTGGCGATTCCGAGCAATCGGGTGTTGCCTTCGGGGGTAATGACGACGTTGTCGGGATTGACCTCTCGATGCACGAGCCCTTCGTCGTGGAGCGCCGCCAGCACGTGCGCGAGCTCCGTCATCCAACGAAGCTGGTCGGAGAACGCGACCTCGGCCGTCGCCCCGATGTACTCTCGGAGCAGCTGTCCCTCGATGAATTCCACCGCGATGAACGCCACGCCATCGTGCTCACCGCTATCGTGAACCGCGGCGAGCCCCGGATGGGAAAACGCAGCGGCGGCCCGCGCCGCACTTAGGATGCGCGCGAACTCGGGCGACATCGCGCTGCCGATGCGATCGCGGCGCAACACCTTGAGGGCCACCGTGCGAAGCAACGTCGTATCGAAGGCGCGGAAGATCGCCCAGATGCCTCGCGCACCGAGGTACGTCTCGATGCGGTATCGCTCGGCAAAGGTGGTGCCCGGCTGAAGCTCTTGACCTGAAGAAGGATGGCCCATCGTGCGCGGGTCCAATCGAAATGTGCTCCTTGGACCAATTGTGGCATGACGACCATGCCCCCGTACACAGTGGCCGACGGGCGGAGTGCACGGCTCAGCGGATTCTCCCGTCGGACGCGCATCAGGCTTTACAAGGGAACGCATCCGCGGAAGCATCGCGGATGACGGACCTTCACCGTGAAGCGGTCCGACCCGGGCAAAAGGACATCGTCTGCATGACCAGCAGAATCGTGGTGATTGGCCCGGGCGCGATCGGTCTGTGCGTGGGCGCGGCGCTGATGGCGGGCGGTCACGAGGTGACCTTCTTCGCGCGCCAGCCATTTTCGACCCTCGCCGTCGGGCGCAAGGGGCAGGTGGCGCAGGTCGTGGCGGCACGCGTGGTGACGGCACTGGATCAACTTCGGGCCAGCGATTGGGTATTTTCGTGCGTCAAGGCACACCAGGTTGCCTCGGTGGCCGAGGCATTGCGTGCCGCCATAGGCCCTCGAACGCAATTGGCCATCTTGCAGAATGGCGTCGAGCATCTCGAGAATGTCAGCCCCTTCGTGCCGGCGAATACGGTTTGCGTGCCCGTCATGGTCGATATGCCCGCGACGCGCCAGCGGCCCGGAATCGCCGAATGGGGGCCCCACGCGCGCGCCAGCGTCCCCGCAGGTCCGGCCGGTGAGGCATTTTGCGCGTTGCTGGCGGGGTCGTTCCTCGCGTCGAACATCCGCGATGACTGGCGCAGCCAGGCCTGGCGGAAGCTCTGCGTCAATGCGCCGGCCGGCGCCATTCTGGCTCTGACCGGGCAGCCGATGGGGGTGTTTCACCGGCCGGGCATCGCCGATCTTGCACGGGCGATCCTGGCCGAATGCATCGCCGTCGGACGCGCCGAAGGTGCAGTGCTCGAGGATGGGATCCTCGCCACCCAGATGCACGACTTCATGACGGCGGACCCCGAAGCGGGCAACTCGATGTACGAGGATTGGCGCGCCGGGCGCGAAACCGAATGGAACGCGCGAAACGGCGTCATTCTGCGCAAAGGCGCAGCACACGGCGTAGCGACCCCCGTCAGCGCGATCGTGGTGCCGCTGTTGGCGGCTCAGCATACGGGAGCCCCGCGCTGACAGCACCCGTGGAAACGACGTGGCAAGGAGAGGTCGCGCGCGCTCGGGCGGCGCTCGCGGAGGTGGATACGCACGATCCCGAGTTTCTCGCGCACGTGGAGAGCTGCCGCCTGCGCGGCGGAAAGCCGGAACACGCGGGCGACCTGGTGCTTGCGTGGGGCGCGTTGAAGGGGATCCCGGCGGCACTGCGTCGCTTCGAGGAGCACGTTCGAGCCGACGTCGATGCGGCCGCGCGCAGGATCGATCGCGCGCCGGAATTCGGCGACGAGGTTCGTCAGGGGCTTCGCGTGCGCCTCTTGGTGCCGGCGCCGGGAGAACGCGCGCGCATGGGCGAGTATGCGGCCCGCGGTCCGCTCCGTGCGTGGGTCGGGGTTGCCGCCTTGCGGGTGGCGCTCAACTTGAAGAGAGCGTCGGCGCCCGCCGCCGAAGACGTGCTCGCCGAGATGACCGCGGGCGAACCCGATGCGGAGCTGCGGCATCTGCGCAAGACGTACAGCAAGGAATTTCGTGAAGCGCTCGAGGGCGCGCTTGGCGCGCTCGCACCCCGAGAGCGTGCGTTGCTGCGTCTTTGTTTCGTCGAAGGCCTCACGCTGGTTCGAATCGCAGACCTCTACGGAGTTCACGAGTCGACGGCCTCGCGTTGGGTACGAAAGGCGACCGACACCGTGGCCGACGATGCGCGGCAACGATTGGTGGCACGCCTATCCGTGTCGCCCGGGAGCGTGGAGAGCATCGCGCGGCTGGTGGGGAGCCAATTGGAGCTCAGCGTGGCTCGCCTTCTCACTGCGACGAATCGCCCCGATTCGTGAGGTGAGTCGATTTTTCATTTTTCTTTGCAAGGTTTCGCGCAGGGTGTGTCGGCTACATAGGAGGTTCTCATGTCCCGAGGGATCTTTTGGATAGCTTTGTCCGTGTGCGCGCTGTGGGGCTGCACCGAAGCGCCTTCGCCGGTGGAGTCGGCGGAACAATCGCTGGCCATCGGTGAGGTGAACGCGGGGGAGTTCACGCGCAATCACATCACAGGTGACGTGTACCACTATGGCTTTTCCGTTCGTGTGGGGGACGCGCCCAACGCGAAATTGTGGCTCCATCGCGTCGTGCGCGAGGCCGGCCCGTGGCGTCCGCGTCCATCGGCCCATGCCGTGATGTTGATGCATGGGGATTTCGCCACGTTCACGACGAACTTCGCCCCCGCGCTCGGGGTGCCTCCATCGCCGAACACGGGATTGGCCACGTACCTCGCGGAGCATGGGATCGACGTGTGGGGGCTCGATCGGCGTTGGGCGCGCATTCCCGCCGAGGAGACCCGCCTGCAGGACCTGAAGGACATGGGCGTCGCGCAGGAGCTCGACGACGTGGGGCGTGCACTCGCGGTGGTGCGGGCCGTACGTGCGGCCACCGGCAGCGGGGCCGGGCGAATCGCGTTGGGCGGCTTTTCCCGTGGCGGGCAATTGACGTACGCGTATGCCTCGCTGGAGGCGGCGCGACCCGAGTGGGAGCGTCATGTGAAAGGGATCGTGTCGCTCGACGAGTATGCGGAGATTGCGCCGGAGGACGAGCCGCTGCGCAAGAATGCGTGCATCAGCCGCGATTACGAGCAACAGGCGCTCGCGGACGGGGTCTTCGACTCGACGAACGAGTTCATCATCGCCGTGGGAACTTTGGCGATGACCGCGCCCAACGATCGCTCGCCCTATTTTCCGAACCGATTCGTCACCAACGAGCAAGCCTTCTTGGACTTCTCGGCCAAAACGTATCTGCTCTACCAGGCAACGCCCGTTTACCATCTCTTGGCCGGCGTCATCGAGAACGACCATGTGACGGGCCTGCGCGAAACGCTCGAGGATACGGCGAAGCGATGGTACGCGGGCGCGCCGCTGCACCAATCGATGCGCGAGGCGGCGGAAGCCGACGGGCTTTGGTGCAACGAAGGGCCGCTTGCCGTGGACGCGCCGCTGTCGCGCATCCGCGTCCCACTGCTCTATCTCGGGGCCGCCGGCGGAATTGGCGATCATGGGCTCTACACGACGACCCGCGTGAGTTCGACGGACGTGACCACGCGCGTGGTGCGAAGGCTGCCGGTGGAGAGGGAAGCCGAGGACTTCGGTCATTCCGACATGCTCTTCGGCAACGATGCGGCCAGCTTGGTCTGGCAACCGCTCGTCGCGTGGCTCCGCTCGCACTGACCCGCTCGATGGTAGCCTGTGCCCGTGGGCCATTGTCTGGGTGAAGACGAGCTGCTCGAACTGGCGCGCGGCGGTGGGGATCGCTTCCGAGAGGAGCCCGCCATCGAAGAGCACTTGGCGGATTGTGCGACGTGCAGCGCATGGCTCGCGGCGCTGCTCGACATGAGGGCGTCGCCCGAAGTTGCCCCCCCGGCACCGCGCTGGGGAGGGCTCGTCGGGCGTGTTCTCGGACCGTACCGGCTGGACACCCAGATCGGTGCCGGTGGAATGGGCGCCGTCTACCGCGCATGGGACGAGCGACTCGGCCGCAACGTCGCGGTCAAAGTGCTGCCGGGTCACGCACCCGATTCGAACGCGCGCGCTGGAAGACTGCGCGACGAGGCGCGTGCAGCGGCGGCCGTCGCCCACCCGAACGTGGTGGCCGTTTACGACATCGGCACCGATGATGGCATCACCTTCATCGCATGCGAGCTCGTTCGAGGCGAATCGTTGCGCAGCATGCTGGAGTCGCGCCACGGTCGCTCCGCACCGCACGCGCTGCCTCTCACCCAGCGCATGCGCCTCGGCCTCGAGCTGGCACGCGGGCTCGCCGCCGTCCACGCGCAGGGGATCGTGCATTGCGATCTCAAGCCGGAAAATCTTATGGTGACCGAGGACGGTACCCTGAAGATTCTCGACTTCGGCCTCGCCAAGATCGTGCGCGAAGCCGAGCGCGAGGGAGGTGACGGGCGCGCGTGGATGCAAGGCACCGTGGGCTATATGGCACCCGAGCAGGCGCGCGGCGAGCCGGCCGATGCGCGGAGCGACATCTTCGCGGTGGGCGCGATCTTGTACGAGATGGCCACCGGCAAGCGCGCGGTGAGCGGCGAGAGCCATGCCGAGCGTATGGCGTCGCTTCTCAACGACGCGCCTCCGCCCGCGGATGCCGAGGAACTGGCCCCGATCGGTGCCGTCATCGCACGCTGTCTCGAGCGAGACCCCCGCCGGCGATTTCATTCCGCACACGATCTCGCGTGGGTCCTCGACGGCCACGCCCCCGCGACGCCTGCGCGCCAGCCGTCGATCGCGCGACGCCGTTTGCTTCTCGGCGCGGCGGCAACAGGTCTCGCAGGGCTTGCGGCCGGCGCGTTCATGATACGGCGGCCCGCCCATGTGCCGCCGGCATTCCGTCAGCTCACGTTTCGTCACGGCGGGCTCTGGACCGCGCGCTTTACACGCGACGGCGGCAGCATCCTCTATGGTGCCGCGTGGGAAGACGAGCCGCTCACGGGTTACACGCTGCGGCTCGACGGCGGGACGGCGCGTCCGCTCGACGTCGCGTCCGCGGACGTGCTCGCCGTGTCATCGCGCGGGGACGTGGCCCTGTGCATCGGGAAGCACTATGTGGAAGGGCAGTGCGCGACCGGACGGCTCGCCGTCATGCCGCTGTCGGGCGGCGCACCCCGCATGCTCATGGACGACGTGCAAGCGGCGGATTTCGCGCCGAACGGGGTCGATCTCGCCATCGTGCGCTACACCGCACGCGGCTCGAGCCTCGAGTCGCCGCTCGGGCGCGTGCTCGTCGAAACCGCGTCGGGGTGGCTGACCCATCCGCGCATCTCCCCCGACGGTAAACATGTTGCGTGCATGATGCACCCATCGCCGCAGGACGACCGCGGCGACGTGATTCTCGTCGATACCGCCAGTGGGAAACGAAGGACACTGTCGGCCGATTGGGCAAGCGCCGCGGGGCTCGCGTGGGATCCGAGCGGGGACGCCCTTTGGTTCTCCGCCGCGCGCGATGACGCGAACAACGCGGTGCGCATGGTTACCCTGGGCGGCCGCGAGTGGCTCGTGGCTCGAATGGCCGGGCGCCTGCGCGTCCACGACGTCGCCCAAGACGGCCGTGTCGCGGTGTCGCTCGACCAATGGCGGCTGCGCACCTTGGTCGCGGCCGTCGGCTCGATGGCGCACGAGTCCTTCGACCGATCCTTGTCGGAGTTCTCCAGCGTGGTCGATCGATCCGCCGACGGCCACACGTTGCTCCTGGGCGAATTCGGCGTGGTCGAAGCCACCCTCGGCGTTTACCTTCGCAGCATCACCGGCGGCGCGCCCATTCATCTCGGGCCTGGCATCCCGATTGCGCTCTCGCCGTCGGGCAAGCGCGTGGCCGCCGTCGTTCCCGGCCACGCGACGCCGCTCCTCGTGTACCTCGACGACGGCGCCGAACGCCCCGCGCTCTCTCTTGGCGCCATCTCGGAGGTGCGCTCCGGCCGATGGCTCGACGAGAATGCGCTCGTCGTCGTCGCGGGGGTCAAGGATCGCGAGCCTCGCCTTTGGCGCATCGACGTGGGCCATGCCGCGCCCAAGCCGCTCACCGAGGAGGGCATTTTCGGCCACGGCGAGACCGATCCCGCGCGTCAGCGTTTCGCCTTCGTCGACCGCGAGGGCACACTCCGCGTGGTCGACGTTCACGAAGGGCGCACGCGCGTCGTCCCCGGCGCATTCGCCCGTCAATCCGTGTGCGGCTGGCTCGAAAAGGGCGACACCCTCGTCGTGCGCAACCGAACGACCCCCATCGTTCTCACCGGCGTCGACGCAGCATCCGGCGACCTACGCCCGCTCGGCGAGATCCATCCCCCACGGGTCGGCCTCAAAGGCGTCGACTCCGTGGTCATCGATCGCGACGGTGGGGCGTATGCTTACAGCTACGGACAGGAGTTGTCGCAATTGTTTCTCATGTCGTTCGACGCACCTCGTGGATGAGTGGATAGGACATCGCCGATCGACTTGGTTTAGCAAATTGCGACAAAGTTCGCGATTCGTTGCTCCATCATGCGCTCGGAGCCGTCGAAGCGATCGTAGCTTTCCTATCTACTTTGGAGAACGTATGAATCTTTCAAAGGTCTTGATACCTGGTGTCCTCGCGCTGATGGGTTGCGCGGGGGAAGTCGAGGCGGTCGATACCGCGGAGTCGGCCCTCGGTCTTGGTGACGTGCAACTTTCGGTGGGTGGTGACCACTCGTGCGTGTTCAAGAGCAACAAGGTGTTTTGTTGGGGATTCAACTACGATGGACAGCTCGGTGACGGGTCGAATACCTATCGCCCTAGCCCCGTCGTCGTCGAGACCGCACCTGGCGCGGCTCTAAAGGGGGCAAAGGTCGTTGCGCTGGGTGACGAGCATAGCTGCGCGTTGCTCGGTACCCGCGAGGCGCGTTGTTGGGGCTCCAACCGCTGGGGGGAGCTCGGCAATGGGGAAACGATGTCCAGCTATCGCCCCGTGACCGTCGACAGGCAGCGGGGGGCCCCTCTCAAAGAGATCTCCGCGCTTGCCCTCGGCCACCACCATAGCTGCGCACTGCTCGATAGCGAGGTGCGTTGCTGGGGAGACAACGACACCATGCAGCTCGGCGACGGCACGACGGTAGAGCGCACCCTTCCCGTCACGGTGCAGGTGGCGGGCGTTGCTCTCCGCGGCGTGAAAACGCTGGCCGCGGGCGGCGGCTTCAACTGCGCATTGCTCGATAGCGACGAAGTGCGCTGCTGGGGAAGCAACTACGCCGGGCAGCTCGGCAACGGCACGACCGCGTCGCGCTCCGAAGTCGTCACCGTGGAGACGGCACCGGGCGTACCTCTAAGGGGCGTGAAAGCCCTTGCCCTCGGCATGATGCATACGTGCGCGCTCCTTGCGACGGGCGAGGTGCATTGTTGGGGATACAACGTTCGCGGCCAACTGGGCGACGGAACGACGGTCGATCGCGCCTACCCGGCGCCCGTGAAGGCCGCATCGGGCACCCCTTTGAAGGGCGTGAAAGCCATTTCGAGCGGAGAGCATCATAGTTGCGCGCTGCTCGACAATGGCCAGATGCGCTGCTGGGGATACAACAAATCCGGACAGCTCGGAGACGCTACGACCACGAACCGCGCGTATCCGGTCGTCGTGGAAAACAGTCCAGGAGTAGCCTTGTCGGGTGTGACGGATATCTCTCTGGGAATTCTGCATAGCTGCGCGGTGCTGAATCGCAGTCAGGTTCGCTGTTGGGGGTACAATGGTGCCGGGCAGCTTGGCGACGGTACGACTACGACCCGCTTGTACCCGGTGAAGGTGGAATTGCCGGCGCTGTAAGCGGCGCGCGGACACGTCTAATCGAGGGCGCGAACGAGGTCGCGTGCGATGACCAGGCGCTGCACTTCGCTGGTGCCCTCGTAGATGCGGGTGACGCGCGCGTCGCGGTACATGCGTTCGACGGCGTAGTCCCGGGAGTAGCCGTATCCACCGTGCACCTGCACCATGCGATCGACACGGTGCTGAAGTTCCAGCTCGCGCACAAGAAGCTGCGCCACACCGGGGAGTTGGACGACGGCGATACCGCGCCCATCACCCCGCGCGAACCTGCCGAGGCACCGGCCAACCGGCGCACGCCGGCCAAGGCTCGCGCGACCATGCGTTCCCACAGTGAATTCGACCTCCGGCGTTTGCATCATTGGTTCTCGAGTGCCAGGACGCGCCCGATCAGGTCGAACTGGGACAGCGCGGATCGGAGGGCGGGCTCCACCATGCCGCGGATGGCGGCATTGGCGTAACCGACCCACGCGACATCGGTGGTGGTGTCGAGTGGAGCGGTGAGCGGATCGCCCGCCGCGTCGGTCACCAGCACGCCGGCTTCGCGAGCGATGAGCTCCGTGCACAAGTCATATGGATGGGCGCACAGACCGTGGGCAACGCCGCGCGCTCTCAGCAACGGGCGCAGGTCGGCGATCCACCGGTCATGGCCGGTGATGAGCTCGTAGAGCTGGCCTCCGCTGCAGATGTACTGGTCCTCGAAGGCCTGCGCCTGACCGGGTCGAGGCACGCCGAGCAATCGTTCGTAGACGGCGTCATCGATAGCCGCGAGCACGCTTCGGCCGCCGGGTAGGAAGCGCGCCAGGCCCCCGAAGCCCTGCGCGACGGTCGTGGCAGACGAGGGTCGCAACCGAAACGGCTGCCGCTTGCCAGTCACGCGATCGAGGCGCTCGGCAGCGGAGCCGCGCCCCTTGATCGCCCACGCGCAGTCGACCAGATGCTGCTTGAGGATCGGAATCTCGGTCTGCACCGCGACATCGATGTCGGCAAGCGACGTGGCGTCCCCGCGGTTGGGGGCCGCGCCGGCGAGGATCCACGCGCTGCGCTTTTGGTACATGAGGCCGCGTGTGCCATCGATGGGATCGACGATAACGACGATTTCAGCGCGCTCACGGGAGGTGCCCTCGGGCAGCACGATGCCCTCCGGGGGCAGGCCCTCGGCCACCAGCACGCACGTCCACTCGCGCGCGACGGGTAGAAAGAGCTCGACCAAGCGATGCTCGCCAACCCGGTCGAGCGCGAAGGTGGTGTCGCCGTGCCCGTCCTCCACCACCCGCGCGAGATCTTCGACCTCGCGCTGCTCGCACGCCTCGATCACGGCGTCGCGCAGGGTCTCCTGCACCGATCGCAGGGCGCCCAACAGTGCCTCGGCATGGCGGATCATGTCCGTACTCCTTTCTGCCAGAACTCGAGAAAGAGCAGCGCCCACAGGACCCTGCTGTGATCGGCGCCCGCCTGATGCTCGGAGAGAAGGCGGCGCACGGTGGTCGGGCCGATGCGTCCGGCCACGAAGCCCGCGCGATCCAGCAGCGCATCGTGCAGGAGCTCGCGTTTGATGCCGACGGGAAGCCCGGCCACGGTGCGCATCAGATCGTCGTTCATGAACGGGATCACGATATCGAAGTTTCCGTGCCCGCGGCGTGCGTCCTTGACGTACACCCCATGCACCATCCAAGTGCGCCACTGTCCGATATGAATCCTCTCGAACGGATCCGCGCTTGGCGAGCTCGCGGATCTCGTCGATGGGGAAGCTGCCGCTCCGGTCCCGTTCCGCCGCGTGCGGGGCCAAGCGTCGTGCGCTCAACTCGGCGGCCACCTCCGCGATCATGCGCTGTTCGTCGGTGAGGTCATCGCACATGCGATCGAGCCGGCTCGAGGTCGCCACGCGTGCACTTTGTTCGAATTTCCGGCGCGAGGAAAGTCGTCGGTGCCACGAGGTACGTCCTTGGCATGGTCGCGGTGCAAAGAGATGATGTATCGACGCTTTGCGGCGATGGCCTGCGGAACGATGACGAGCCTCGCCACGGTGGTCACCGGCTCCGTGTATGGTCAGACGGCTCCCGCACACTCGCCCGGCGAACGTCCTGATCCATCGGCCGCGACGGCGCCGGTGGATCGTTCGACCGCCTCCGGCACGGGAATGGCCAACCATTTGGCCATGGGAGCGGAGGTGCAGTTTTGAGCAGCACCGTCACCCGCGCGCTGGCGTTCATGTCCTTCGTGGTCGTGGCCCGCACAAGCACCGGCTGCAGCGATCCGATGGTCTCCATCGGAAGCAATGCCGGACCCCTGGAGGTCGATCCGAGCGTCATCGGTCTGCCGCCCGCTCATTGCCCGGACAACTACGAGCACGCCAACATCTGCTGCACCGGCGACAACGGTGAACATGCTTCCTCCTGCGTGACGCACAAAGGGAGACCCTTTCGCCCGTGCCCTCCGGGGTGGCTCACCTACGGCGATGCCACGCTCTGCTGCACGCTCGCGAATCCGCAAGACTGCATTACCTGCAGCTACGGCGTGTGTGCCATGGCCGAAAGCGAGAGGGAAGGTGATGCGCCCGGCGCGTGCTGGCTGCAGAACAAGTGCCCACCCGGATGGAGCCTCGACCGGAGCTGCAAGACGTTCGGGTGCTTCACGTACGCATTGGGGATGAACAAAGAGCGCATGCTGCAGACCTTCTGCGCGCCCGCCAACGAGGGGCAGCCAACTTCGCATGGGCCCGCCTGCTCCATAGCGTGCCCGAAGGGTTGGGCGCCCGAGCGCAACGAGCCCGATGTATGTTGCCAGGTCGACGAAGCGGGTACCCGTCGCTGTTTCGCATCGACGCGGTTCATCCCAATCAGCGAATGACGAATGTGCGCAAAGCTTCAACGTCGAACGCGGTTGGCGGCTTTGCGAAACTCCGCGCGGGCTCGGCGGAGGCGGGAGGCGACCGTCCCCGTGGGGATTCCGGTGAGCTCGGCGATCTCGGGGGCCGAGAGCTCCTCGAGTTCGAACAGCACGAAGACGGTGCGCAGGTCGACGGGCAGCGCTTCGAGCACCTTGCACAGGATCGCACGGGCCTGGCGCTGCTCGGCGAGTTGGTCGGGGCAGGGCGAGGGGTCGGCGACCTCCAGGACATCGTGCGCGGAGAGCTCGCGGGATCGCGCGAGGGAGCGGCGAATGTGCGCGGCGACGTAGCTCAGGGTCGAAAAGAGGAAGGCGCGCTCCGCTCCCGCGTGAATGCGCTCGATTTTGCGCGCGTAGGTCGCGAAGACCTGCTGCCTCGCATCGTCGGCCAGGCTGTCGGGGACCCCCAGCCGACGGAGCGAGCGCCGCACGAAGTCCGCATGAACCTCCACGGCGACCTGGATGGAGTTGGGTGCGCCACGTTGTGCCTGGGCGGATGACGCGGATGTCGCATCCGCGTCCCGCCCGATTTCCATTTCGACAGTGACCGACAACACGCCCGGCGCAGTGAGCAAGTTGGGCGCCAGCCGCGGTTCACTTCGGCGAAAGGCTCCACTTGTACACGCCGCCGCTTCCGCACGTGGCGATCAGCTGGTCCGGCGCGGACAGCGTCAGGCTGCGGACGTCGTACGAAGTCCGCCACCGGTCGAGCACCTTGGGCGCGGTCGGATCGGCGAGGTCCACGACGGTCACCCCCTCGCTGTGCCCGAGGTACATCCGTGTTCCGGATGCAGCCACGGCGGCGGAGGAACCGGGCCACTTGGGGGCCCATGTGGATTTTTTCACGGGCGTCGCCGGATTGGACACATCCACGAAGTGAAACCCATCGGTGCACGCCACCGCCGCCATGTTCCCCGACAGGGCGACCCCTTGCCCGTAGGGGCACGCGTACCGGCCGACGGTGGTGATCGATGCGGGGTTCGATACGTCGAAGATCGTCAGCCCACCGTTGTCCGTCTCGAAGGCGAGCGATCCGCGCAGGGTGATGGCCCAGGTCTGGTCGGTCTCGATCGAGCCGAGTGGCGTCGGGTGCGTCGGATCGGACACGTCGATCACGGTGATCACGCCACCGTTGGTCCGCTGTCCGAGGTAAACCCGGCCGCCTGCGTAGGCCACCGCATGGTAATTTCCGCCTGCAAGCTGGCTGATTTGCTTGGGGTGCGTGGGATCCGATACGTCGTAGATGCGCAGACCGCCCCCGTACCAATCCGCGACGTAGGCGATGTTGCCTTCGACCGCGATTCCCTCGAAGTCGACGGGCGCGAGGAGCGTGCCCGGGTACGCGCTCCCGAGGAACTTCAAATCGGAAACGGTGCCGGTGCGCAGTCCGCCGGAGCCGGCGCCGAGGAACAGATTGCCCGCGGCAGCCTGCACCCCGATGCATTCGCTGCACAGTGAAATGTCCACGACCGCCTTGGACACGGGCGCACGCGGCTCGGTGACATCGATGGTGAGCAGCTTGCCGCGATCGGTCACGACCCCGAGGACGTTGCCCAAGATGGCGGCGTCCCGGATCCCCTCGGACGGCATGGCGATGGGACCGGTATCGGAGATGCTCTTGGGGTTGGACAGATCGAGCACGTGGAGCCCGTCCCAAGCAGGGACCCACGCTGCGGGACCAAGGGCCGCAAGCGTGCGCGATTGCGTTTCGCTCTCGAACAACGGCGAGCCTGGGCTCGAGGGATTCTTCGCGTCGAAGACCTGCGTCCCGATGCCGCTGGTGACGATGACCAGGTCACCGGCGGCAACGTCGGCGCCGAGCGCACCCGTGTAGAAGCCCGCGCCGAGATCGGCCAGGTCGGCGCTGGTGTCGAGCGCACCCAAATAGACGCCCCCGGTGAATGTGCGGCTCCAATAATAGAGGCGCTTTCCGAGGAGCCGGAAGTGCTCGGCCTGGCCTTGGATCGATCGGATCGGTGCCGGCGCGCGCGGGTCGGTGAGGTCGAAGACCCAGAGCGCCGTGTCGCCGCCGATGATGAGCTGCTTGCCGATGACCGTCACCCCATGTGCGCCCTCGGGGGTCGTAGAGGGACCGAGGTGGAATGACGAGACCTCGGTAGGCGTGGCCGGATCTTTCACGTCAATCACGCGAACGAGTCCGTCGCCCTCCGTCGTGGCCTCGCTCACGTAGGCGAACGTGCCGGCGACCGCCACTCCGTTGAGGATGGCGGCGAACGGCGGCGTTTCCCCACGCAGCGAGGGCGCGCTCGGTGCACTCACATCCCAGATCGTGAGGCGTGGACCGATGGTGATGTACGCCCAATGATCGACGAGCGCGATGGCCGTGGGAACGCCGCCCGCGTGCGGACGCGCGACGCCGGCATCGGGCAGTGGTGACGCTTGATCGGGCTGCCCAGAATCGGCCGGCGGGCCTCCTCCATCCTGGGAGGGTGCAGCGTCCCGCGATGCATCGGGATTTCCGGGCTGCGACGGGGACGAGTCGCTGCCGCAGGCAGGAAGCAGCACCGCCTGCACGGACGCCACGAACGTGAGCGCGGCGAGGCCGCCTACCCACGATGACCTGCGCACCGCGCCCGGCGGACGAGACGGTCGATAGTTCCTTCGGGAATGCATGTTCGAGCCTCCGATAAAGTTCGGCGCCAAGATTCCCGTTGGCGGGTGAATCGATCATCAAATCGTCATGCGATGTGCAGCGTGCCGCGATGGTCGAATCAAGCGAGCGGGGCCAGCCGGTCGCAAATTAATATTGCGCCACTCACCGAGGGCGCGCGTCTCTTCCTCGGAGGCACTTCGGATGAACACTTACTTTGGAAGAACCATTTCGTATGCATTGATTGCCATGATTGCTTTGACCGGATGCAGCAGTGACGGTGACGACAATCGCGCGCCCGTCGCCAATGCGGGGACGGCCCAATCCGTAAAAGTGAATCAGAAGGTCACCCTCGATGGGTCGAAGAGCAAAGACCCCGACGGTGACAAGCTTACCTTCAAGTGGGCGATTACCAAGCAGCCCAACGGCAGCACCCTCAAGATCAACGAGACGACGGACAAACCGAGTATCACGCCGGCGGTCGCGGGCGACTACGACATCGAGCTCACCGTGAGCGATGGGAAGGCTTCGGGCAAGGCTACGGTCAAGGTCACCGCCACGGCCAATAGCCAGAACGGAAAGCCGACGTCCAAGGCCGTCGGGCCTTCCAAGGTGCTCGTGAACAACACCGTGGCGCTCGATGGCTCGCAGAGCAGTGATCCGGACAAGGACAAGCTGACCTACAAATGGACGCTCAAGTCGAAGCCCGCGACCAGCAGGGCCGCCTTGAACGATGCCGCCGCGGCGAAGCCCACCTTCAAGCCCGATGTGGCCGGCGAGTACGTGGCCGCCCTCACCGTGAACGACGGCAAGGTCGATAGCGATGCGGCGGAGGTCAAGATCCGGGCCGTGGCCAGCAATGCGAAACCGGTGGCCGATGCAGGCAATGCGCAAACCGTTGTCGTGGTCGCGACGGTTACGCTCGACGGCAGCGCGAGCTCGGATGCGGACGCGGGTGACACGCTGTCGTTCGCGTGGACCCTGAAGTCGAAGCCGGCGGGCAGCGTCGCCACGTTGAGCGATGCCACCACGAAGAAGCCGACCTTCAAGGCCGACAAGGCGGGCGTCTACGAAGTCGAGCTCGTGGTCAACGACGAGCTCGAAAATAGCGCGCCGGCGTCCGTGCGGATCACCGCGCAGTAGCTTCGAGCGATTCGACGAATTCGAACACGGGGCCATCCGTTCGCGTGAGCGCACGCTGGCCTCGTGGGCTCATGCTCGAGGTGGCCGTGCGGTGGCGCCGCACGGGATCGCGCACTGGCGAAGAGGGTCACCCTGAGATATGCTCCAACCCTCGAATTCGGGTCCAACGGGGGGCCCCCACGATCCGCGTGCTTGCGCTGCGACGAGCTCGGAGAGTGGATCGGGTGGACCTCAAGAGGACACGGAATACATGTATTCGAAAGACAGCCTCGAATATCAGCAGATCCAGAGAGCTCTGGCGGAACGCCTTGCCTCCCTCCGTCCAGTTTTGGACGAATGGTTCGAGGCCAGCGATCGGTTCAACGCTTGGGCCTCGAGCGTCGCGAAGCAGCGGAGCGAGGAGGATGCCGAGGAGGGAGGCGCTGCATGGCAGAGCAACCATGAGTCGCCTCCCGCGACGGCTGCTGGAGAACCTCCTCCAAGCACGCTCGTGCGTGGCCGCAAACGCAAGAAGCATTGATTGGCGGCCGGACGTCTGCGACTCAATCCAGCGCTGAAACCGGCACCAGCGGGACCACCAGACTCGAGGGGTGGCTCGGATCGTTGTACACGGTCATGGTGCCGATGGGGCTTTGCAAGACGATCTGATCGCCCAGCGGTACCCCTTGCGGTGCATTGCTCGGGCCGATGGCAATGCGCAAGCGATGCCCAGCCTTGATTCGAGCGGCCGCCGGGAAAATCTCCACCGACAGCTTCATCGCCTCGCCCGGCACCACCGTCTGCGCCGAGGCTTCGGTGAACGCGTGCCAAGGCTGGATCATCTCCCCGTCCAGCGTGCGCGAACGTGCTTCATCGACTTGGCGGAATTGGTCGTTCAAGAGGCCATTGCTAATGGGGATTGCATTCCCAAAGATGTCGACGTCGTCGATGCGCACCGAGATGGATCCGCCTCGCTCCGATGTCGACGCCCAGATGTCGGCCTGCATCGGCCCGTTGATGTACATATCCTGGGTGAGCACCGGCGTCTCGTAGACCAGGTTGAACAACTCGGTCAGATTGTCCCGGTGGAAACAGGGAATGGGAAAGAGGCTCAGCGCGCCCAGCGTCCATTGCGACGTGCTGATGGAGCAAATTCCATTGAGCGGGTACTGAACCAACTTTCGCGGATCGTTGCGCTCGTACGGGGCGTTGCCCGGGGCCGCCGTCGTGAGCTGCTTGTCGCCGTGTAGGTAATACCGCTTTGCCTGCGCCTGCGGATGCGGCCAGTCGCTACTGGTGACCATGCGACCGTGGCCAAGCACGCTCTGGGTGACGTTGGGCAAGGTGTCGGCGCCGACGTTCAATCCTTTCACGTATTGATCGAACCAGCGCAATTGTATGCGATCGAAGATGGGGACGCCGTCGCCGGTCATGCCCAGGTTGAGCGCCATTTCCGCGTGCGTTCCCGACCCCACCAGCATCTTGGTGGGCGCATGGTTCTTGACCCCTTCGTACATCAAGGGCATTCCGCGCTGCCAAATGTCGTGGGCGGTCGTCACGATGAACGTGGGGACCTTGATGGCGTCCGTGGCCTCCACCGGCGATCGGCCGGCGAAGAAGGCCCCGTCGTACGCCAGCGCGGGGTCACCCAGCACGGCGCTCACGAACTTCGGCACCTGGAACGAGGTCAACGCGTTGTTCAAATGCTCCAAGGTGACCGGAAGCGCCCGCACGGGGTCCACCAGCAACTGCGGATTGAGCGTCGACACCAAGGTGGTCAACGAGAACCAGGTGCTGAAGAAGAGCAGGTTTCCCTGGCCGCCGGTGATGGCGACATCGCGATACGTATCGCCGCCGGCCCCCTCCGAGATCAACGCCTTGACCGCCGGATGCCCCGTTTGCGCGAAGAGAAAGGCATGAATCCCCACGTCCGATATGCCAGCAACGCCGATACGGCCATTGCTCCAGGGCTGGGCGACGACCCAATCCAGCACCCGGGTGTCGTCGTCGCGTTGGTGTTCCGGATCGAACGCTTTCCATATGCCTTCGGAATTGCCGGTACCACGCCCATCCACCGACACGCTCGCGTAACCGTGTTTGACGATGTACGGATCGTGGGCGCCAATGACGGAGCCTAGCCAGGAGAGGCTGGGCACGACACCATCGAGCGCATTGGAGGCGACCGTGGAAAGCGCCGCGTTGTAGTCGGTCTCTTGCAGCACCACGGGGAGCGGCCCTTGGATCGGCTTGCCGGCGGCATCGGCCGGCAAGGTGACGATGACGGCCAGCTTCGCGCCGTCGGCCATCGTGATGTACTGCATCGGCAAGGTCACGGTTCTCGGATAGAGCGCCGGCGGATCGTACGGAGTCCACCGAGCGTCCGCAGGGCCGGATACGGGGACACTCGGTTGGTGGGTCTTGCCACGCGTACCGTTGGTGGTCCATCCGGCAACGGCCGTGGCGGTTGCGCCACCCGCCGTCGGATCGAGCTCACCTCGAGTGGTGTCGGTGTCGTTCTTGGATGTCGCATCGGTTGCACATCCGATGAGGGCTGTCGCCAAGCTCGTCAGGAGGAATCGTCGGGTCACTTTGGCCATCCTGCCTTTCGCCGCGTTCGGTGAAAAAGAGCTTACCGGCGCGGGCGGGCGAAGCCACCGGGGACTCCGAACATGGGTGCGAATGCCATCGTTTTGAGCGCCGTTGCGACACCGGTCGGGCGAGGCGCCGAGATGCCCGCTCGACATGCGGAATTTTGCCGTCTTTGTGTGCGCCGGAGCGTTCCTGGGTGCGTCTTCTCGGCACGGAGAATCGGTCTCCGTCGATGAAATTCCACCGTTCCATGGGCGCCTTGTCATGATGAATCGATCTTTCGCAATCCTTGCACTTTTCTTTCTCCTGTTGCCGGCCTGCAGCGTGCAAGCTTCTGGCGACGAGCCTGCCGGCGAAGTCGCGCAAGCCATCGGCGGTGCCGCGCAGCCATCGAATGCGCAATACGTGGTTTCCGTCAATGGCTCGTGCTCCGGCACCTTGGTGAGTCCCACGAAGGTGGTCACGGCCGAGCACTGTCTTTCCGCGCAAAATCGCGCGGGCGGCGTTTCGGCGACCCGCGCCCAGATCATCGGTGGGCGCGATGTCGCGGTCTTGACCCTCAGTCGAGCGTTGGCCCTTCCCACCGTGAAACTCGCCCAAACGGCTCCGCAAATCGGCGTGGGCGGCACGCTGATCGGCTACGGTCGTACGGAGGAATCGAGCCTCTTTACGACGCGGCGGCAAGCCGATCTCCGTGTCTACAAAGTGGGCGCCGAGGATGCCGATGAAAGCAGGCGAATCGGTCCGACGGGATTCTTCGCGCGCGGCGGCGACGCGCGCGGTTGCGGAGCCGATTCGGGCGGCGCCTTCATGGTCGACGGAGAACTCGCCGGCGTCACCGTTCTCGGCGATCCGTCTTGCGACCACGCCGATTGGGATACTGGATTCGCCGCCGTCGGACCGATCTACGATCTGCTCCGCGCTGCGATCGACAATTGACGCACACCGGCCGAGTCCGTCGCTGCCACGTCGCCCGTCTTTCGGCGTGAGGCTCTTGTCAGCGACGGTTACGGATACAAAATGTCCGTATATGAATGCGCTAGCCGGATTTCTCGGTCGAACGATCCTTGCCCTGCTGCCCGTCTTCGCCCTTGGCGCAAGCTCCTGCTCGCCTGCGAAAGCGCCCCCTCCTAGCGCCGCAATCGCGCGACCCGAGAGTCCGCTTGGGCCCGGGCAGCACACGGCCATCATTGACGGATCGTCGATTGTGTATCACGTATTCGGGAAAGGCCCGGTGGTGATGGCACACCCCGGCGGTCCTGGTGGTGGCTGGGGCTATTTGCGTATGCCGGAAGTCGAGAAGTTCGCGACCGTCGTCTACATCGAACCGATTGGTACGGGTGCCTCGGCGCGCCTCCCGAATCCGGCCGATTATGGTCGCGAGCGCGACACCGCCACAGTCGAGGGATTGCGCGCGCATCTCGGACTGGAGAACGTCGTGCTGCTCGGCCATTCGTACGGAGGATTCGTGGCACTGGACTATGCGCTCGCGTATCCGAATCATCTGCGCGGGCTCGTTCTGTACGACACCGCTCCGACCACCGGCCCCGACTTCCAGAAGGACGTCGAGGCGAACAAGAAATGGTTCGAGAACGAACCGTGGTACGCGGACGCCACGTCCGCACTGTCGGACGTGAGGAAGGCCGAATCGGACGAAGAACTCACCACGACCTTTCGTCGTGCCGTCCCGCTCTACGTGGCCAATTGGACGGAACGGCACAAGGAGTTCGAGGCGAGCGCGCCTCCTCTTTTGCTGTATCTCGAAAGGGCCCAGCGCCGAAAGGCGCATGGCCCTCCGGCCGACAAACCGAGCAAACCCTTCGACGTGCGTCCACGCCTGGGCGAAATCCAGGTACCGACGCTCATCCTCGTTGGTCAAAAGGATTTCATCTGTTCCGAAAAGATGGCCAACGTCATGCACCAGGGGATACCGGGTTCGCGCCTGGTCGTCTTCGAACGGATCGGGCATCTCGCACACTCCGAGAGTCCCGCCGAGCACGCGCGCGCCCTCCGCGTGTTTCTCGATGGTGTAGATAGGGCACCCAAGCAAAATTAGATTGTACTCGAAGATCGAACACCCTCGCGCCCTCGTGAAGGACGGCGTCCCCACGGGCGAATATGAGGACTTCATGACGGGTTTCGTCCTCGACGACGAGCAAGTGTGGGGCCGCCCCGTCGGCGTCGCCGTCGGCAAAGATGGCTCCCTCTTCGTGAGCGACGACGGCAACGGCACCATCTGGCGTGTCACGTACCAGAAGCCATAGGGGAGCTACTCCGGCGAACGCGACGCGTGGCGCCAGCGCGCGGGGGTCATGCCCATGTGTTGTTTGAAGGCGCGCTGGAAGGCGGCCTCGGATTGATACCCGACGGCGGCGGCCACGTCGCCGGTGGAGGCCGACGTCGTTTTGAGCTCGTTGGCAGCCACGGTCATACGGATGTCCGTCAGTAGGTCGCTGGCGGAGCGCCCGAGGGTCTGCCCGAAGTGCCGTGCGGCCGTGGCCCTGGACATGCCGCAGAGGCGCGCGAGTTCGGGAAGAGTCCACGGGTACTCTGGTTCGTGAAACATGGCTTCCAGGGCGGGGGCGAGGCGTGGGTTGCCGGCGAGCGCGAGCAATCCGCTCGGGGCTTCGTCCATGCGGCTCGCCAACCGCAAGACCAGCGCGAACAAGGCCGTGGACAAGGCGTTCAGCATGGCATGCCCGCCCAGCCTATCGGCCGCCGATTCCGTGCGCAGGAGTGCCACGAGGCCTGCCAGGTGCTCATGCGATCCGGGTGGCGCGGCAGCCGCGCGCACGATCAGTCGAGGAGGCAGATAGTCGCGCAGCAGGCGATCGTGCCGCGCCGTGAGGACGAAGTGACCGCAGAGCATGTCCAGGCGCGCGCCCTTTCCCGCGTTCTCGCTGATGACCAGATTGAGCCCCGCGCGGTTTCGAGCAGGGACCGCCCGGGCGCCGCTGCCATCGTGCAGAAGGTGCATTCCTCCGTCGGGGAGCACCAGGATGTCGCCCGCGGAGAGGTGCTTCGGTGCGCCGCCGGCGGGATCCTTGAGCACGGCCGCACCGCCAAGGACGATATGGTAGGGGATCTCGCCCGATGCGGCCGGGCCCTGGGCGATGCGCCAGGGCGCGCCATAGAGGCAACGAAGATCGACGCGGCCCCGGACGGGCATCATGTCGAGGAGCCGGCTCAGCCAATCCATGGATGATGGCATCTCGGACCTGTCAATGTGAGACGAATGAGCATTTAATTGAGTTTTATAGACATTAACAAGCTCACGACCCATGTGCAAACTGGCAAACGTTCATTCGATCAAAAAATGGAGACGAAACGATGAACTTGCTCGTGCACATTCTGACCAAGTCCGGCCTTCTCGGAAGAGACCGCGACTATCACATCGTCCGCGCATCGATGGTGATTCTGTTTCTGTTTTTCGGGTATCAAAAATGGTTCGAATACGAAGCGCAGACGCTGATCCCGTTCATTGAGCACGGCCCGCTCATCTTCTGGATGTACCCCGTTTTCGGCATCCGCGGTGCCAGCTGGTTCCTCGGGGTATCGGAATGGTTGTTCGCCATTCTCTTGTTCCTGGGCTTCTGGAACAAGCGGCTCGGAATCCTCGGCGCATTGGGATCCGTCGCGAGCTTCATCGCCACCACGACCATCATCCCCTTCATGCCAGGCGGATGGGCCGCATCGGCAGGTGGATTTCCCGCCATGACGGGCAACGTTCCCTTCCTCATGAAGGACGTGGTTCTCTTGGCGGTGTCCATTTACCTACTGAGCCAGGATGTGGTGCGCGCTTCCGTGTCCCCGGCTACACCGTCGTAAAATGGAGAAAGAGCACGTTTCGATGTTCGAAACGTGCTCTCCGCCTCACGGAATCGTCCGGCTAGACTACGGGCACTTCTTCAGCCCGTGGGCGCTCGGATTCGAGTCGAACTCGCTCGTCGTGGAAAGATCGACGGCCGCGACCCACCCGAAATTCGCGTTGTCGTCGCCTTGTGTGTAGTACCAAGTCGTATTGCCGCCCGCGTGCTTGTCCCCGGTGCCCCAGCAGGTAAACCAGCTGTACGACGTGCGTAGGTGGTTGACGATGGTACCCCCATTCCTGGGCGTGGAGCGCATGTTGGCGCCCGACGTGTTTGCACAATACAGCTTTTGGTCGTCGGAATGAACCGAGCAAGCGCCGCCGCCGCCCCCGCAGTTCTTACCGGTAATGCTCCTCTGCCCGTAGCTGCCGGGGTAGGGGGCGAGCGAGGCTCCCTCGATCACGATGTCCTGTCCGACTCCATTGAGCAATTGTTCGAAGTGTAGGTGAGCTCCGCTGCTATTGCCGGTCGAACCGACGACGCCGATCTGCTGGCCCTGTCCCACCTGGGCTCCATCCGGTACGGAATAGGCCGACAGGTGAAAGTAATAGGTCTGCCATCCGCCACCGTGGTCGATGACGATGTAGTTGCCGGCCCCGGAGGGTTGAGAATGCCGCGTCGCCCGTCCGGCGGCCGAGGCGAGTGCCGGCGCTCCCGCCGTTCGGCCCGAGTTGTTCACGAAATCGAGAGCGCGCCGGACTTCTGCGCTATGGTGCGAATAGGTCCACGACTCGTTGCACGGCGTGGGCGCCCGGAAGTTGGGGCGCGCCAGCGGCGCAAGTTCCGCGGTATCCTTCGGCGCCGAATCCTCATCGAGCACGGCACTGTCATCGAGCGCGGTACCTTCTTGGAGCGCGGCGACATCCGGATTCGTCGCGGCGCCGTCATCGTCTCTCTCATTGGTCGACGCAGTGCATGCCACCATTCCGGCGCAAACAAAGATCCACGGAACGATGCTTCGCAATTGGGCCATGTTCGTCTCCTGGACTAAGGAATTCGTCCGACGGGTTTCGTTGAGGGGTCAAGGACACTTCTGCAGCCCATGTGCGCTCGGATTCGCGTCGAATGCGCTCGTCGTGGATAGATCCACGGCGGCGACCCACCCCCAATTCGGGTTGTCGTCGCCCTGCGTATAGTACCAAGTCGTGTTTCCGCCTGCGTGCTGGTCCCCTGTTCCCCAACACGTGAACCAGCTGGGCGACGTGCGCAGTCGGTTGACGATGGTGCCCCCGTTCGTGGTCGTGGAACGCATGGCGGCACCCACCGTATTGTTGCAATAGAGCTTTCCGTCGCTATGGACGTCGCAGTCGCCGCCGCCGCCGCCGGAGTGCCATTGCCCGAAGTCGTCGCTCTGCGCGATGTCGACATCGCAAGATCCGCCCGCGATGACGACGTTGACTTCCGTCTGTCGGAGCTGCGCGCGCGCGTCCCAGTTGCCGCCGGACCAAGCGAACGTCTGCCAACCCCACTTGATCTTTCCGGCGTCGAAGAGACGCTTGATGACGTAGTAGCCGCCGTACGCGCCCACTTGGTCCCGGGGAATGACCGAGGCAACGCCATCGAAGTAAGAGTTGATGACCGATTGCTGCCCGGGCGTCGCGTCGAAGTCGACGCTGAAGTAGATGGGGCGCCCGGCTGGCATTCCTGCGGCCGCCGCGAGGCGTTGTGCTTCTTTTGCGTCTTCTACGCCCCCGTTGAAGCCGTCGAGCGCATCGTCGGCGCCCCATTCCCAATTGGAAACGATATCGAGGCCTGCGGAGGTGAGCGACTGCGCCTCGCTGGCCGTGAGGACCTTCCCTCCGGCGCCCCCCGTCGTGTAGCTCAGGTATCGAACGGCGAAGGTGTAGCCCGCGTTTTTCAGGCCCTGGGGCGATGGGCGATCGAACGAATAATCTACCCCTTTGCGGCCTGCGGCCAGCCCATCTTCCAATGTGTTCGCGTTCCCACTCTCTCCGGTGTCGGTGCTACATCCGACCATCGAACCGCATGCGACCGCGACGAACGACCACCCAATGGTAACGCAAAATACGCGATTTAGCATAAGTCGATTCCTTTGCTTGATTGAGAATCCTCTTCCGAACTGACGGTGGCATGGGCCAGCCCGTCAGTATCCGCACCTCCGCCCCCTGATCGTTGTCCAGTACTCCGAGCCGGCAAATGCCGGCGAGTTGCAGCGTTGGCGAGTCTTTACGAACTAAAACGAGGCCTATCACGCCGGCTGAGAGGGTCAAATGTCAATGAATTGAAAAATCAGTGGCTGGGACGCGGCGAAATATGTGCGTCGCCCCCGTGATCGGTTGGGCAGGTATTGCTCAATTAGCGAATACGTACTCTATTTGCGACTACGCGTTATGGCTCCCCAAAACGCTATTGTTGGGAAGCCGGCTGCGACGGCTGAGATGCGGGTGCCCGCTCGTTGTCGGGACCGAGCGGTTTGCGCGGGGTCGTACCATGCGTACCGTCGTTGGTACGGAGTGTACCGACGGGCCTCGTGCCGCCCGGTACATGCGCGGTCGCTCATTGGCGCAAAATGCATGAAAGACGCGCTCTCGATGAGGCCCAACCCCCGTGGCGCAACTGGCACCTCGCTTGCACCAACGCAAGCGAAATGGACTCCTTTATCCCGAACCTCGTACATGCAAGCGGCGGGAGGGCGCTCGCCCGGGTCGAGCCAAGAGCGCGAGACGTCTCCGACGTCGTACTCGGTGTTCCGCAGGAACAGGCGCCGACGTCGTCCATATTGGAAAATCAGCTCGCGTATTGGCGGAATCAACTCGCCGGTGCGCCGACGGCTCTCTCGCTTCTGACGGACCGTCCCCGTCCGCCGTTTCCGGCCTATCGCGGTGACATGATTCGCGTCGAGCTGCCGCACGGAATCGCCGATGCGGTTCGCCGCTTTTCCCAGCATCGAGGCCTCACCCCCTTTTCGACGTTGTTCGCTGCGTTCGCGGCGCTCATGCATCGTTATACCGATCGAAACGATGTGTGCATTGGATCCGATTTCGTGGGTGGCGGAGTCGCCAATGCCATGAGCATGTCCGTCAACACGGTCGTCTTGCGGTCACGCGCGGCCGACGATGCGACGTTTCGCGACTTGGCGTTGAATGCTCAAGACGTCATTCTGGATGCGGCGATGAATCAGGGGTATCCGTTCCACGAATTGGTGGAGGCCCTGAAAATCGCAGGCGGGCCAAGCCGGGACCCGTTCGTCCAGACCATGTTCAGCTTTCACGACGGCGGCGTGTCTGGCCCGCGTTTCGGCGAGGGCTCGACCAAGTTCGATCTCGGCGTCGTGGCGATCCCTGACGACGATCGCATCTTCATGACTTGGGAATACAACTGCGATTTGTTCGAGCGGCCGACCATCGAACGGATGATCGGGCATTTCGTCCGCCTGCTCGACGCGGCCGTTCGTGAGCCGGATACGCTGGTGTCGCGTCTTCCGCTCCTCGATGACGCGGAACAGCGAGAGCTGCTCACGAAATTCAACGCGACGGCACCGGCGAAGGCCGCCTCCGCGCCCGTGCACCAACGGATCATCGCGCAGGCCCGCCGTACCCCCGATGCACTCGCCGTGCGCGACGCCCAGGGCGAGATGACCTATGCGGACTTGCTCGCGCGTGCTTCTCGCTTGGCCCGGCGTCTTCGCCGGATCGGAGTCGGTTCGGACGAGATCGTGGGCGTCTGCTTGCCGCGCAGCCAAGCGATGGTCGTGGCCCAGCTCGGGATCCTCATGACGGGCGCCGCATATCTGCCGGTCGACGCCGGGCAGCCGCAGGCCCGATTGGCATTCCTCTTCACCGACGCGGGGTCACGAAGGGTCATCACCTCGCGTGCCCTGCGCGCCCTTCTCCCGCCGGAGCTCGAGGCTCTCTACCTCGATGACGTCAAAGAGGATGGCCCTCTCGAGGCGTCCGAAGTCGCACCGGGCGATCTCGCCTGCGTCGTCTATGCATCCGACTCCGCGGGCGGCGCGATGTTGGAGCACGGGGCCCTCTCGAACTTCATCGAGTGGACCCGGAGCGAATTCGGTGTGGGCGTCACCAGCCGGGTGGCGTGCGGCCATTCGCCGGCGTTCGATTCGCCGATCACCGAAATCTGGACCGCACTCACCTCCGGGGCCAGTTTGCACATGGCCGAGGATGAAATCTGCATCTCGCCCCCGCGTCTCCAAACGTGGATGCTCGACCAAGGCATCACCGTGGTCGGCGAGCGGCTGCTGCCTTTGCCCTGGCCGGAGACGAGTGCCCTGCGACGCATCAGCGGGATGACGACCTATGTGCTCGATCGGGCACGTCGGCCCGTGCCCATCGGCGTCGCGGGAGAGCTCTACATCGGTGGGGTGGGCGTCGCTCGCGGATACGTGAATCGGCCCGAACTCGACGGCGAACGGTTCGTGGCGGACCCCTTCTCCGAGCGGCCTTCGTCGCGGCTTTACCGCACCGGGGAACGCGTCCGCTACCTCGCCGATGGGAGCATCGAGTTTCTGGGGAGCATCGCCAGTACCCACGTCGGCTAGGTCTCGCGGATTCTCGAGTCCGGGCTATGTTCATGGCCACCCATGAGCACTAGGACTGCGGGCCCCGGACCGCGCATCGAGGAGATCGACGTCATTCGCGGTATGGCCCTGTACGGCGTACTCATCATCAACCTCGTCTATGCGTTTCGGGTGCCCGATTTCACCCCCGCCGTCAGCGAACCGCGACGACTGGAACACGTCGTCGCCAGTTTTCTCGCCGTGGTGGTGACGGAGAAGGCCATGACGCTGTTTTCCGTGCTCTTCGGGGTGGGACTCTCCATCTTTCGAGAGCGCTCGGGAATGCTCCTTTTGCCGCGGCGCATTGTCGTCCTGCTCGCATTTGGTGTGCTCCACACGTTCGGTCTCTGGGACGGGGACGTTTTGACGACGTACGCGCTGTCGGGATTTCTCGCGCTGATGTTCCTTCGCGGCCGGCCGTGGATGCTCGTGGCCGTGGCCGTGACGCTGCTCGCCGTTCATCCCTTGATCTCCTTGTATTGCCCGCGATGGCTTGCCACGCCGCGGCCCGAGCCGGCGGACTATTCCGACCAGGTTCTCGCGACCTATGGGCGCGGTACGTATGGGGAGATCTTCGTATTTCGCGCGCACGACGTCCTCGCGCGGTTCAAGGTGCTGCTCATCGTGGCGGTCCCGCGTGCCCTCGGAAACATGCTCGTGGGCGTGGCCATCTGGAAATCTGGGATTCTGGCCCGCGTGCCAAATCATCGTCGCGCGCTGAGGTGGATGGCCATCGGCGGCATTGCCGTGGGGGCGGGCTATTCGCTTCATGATGAAGTGGCTGCCGCCCTCGCGGGGACTCCGTCACCGTGGAACCTCCTCCGGCGCGTTGTCTGGAGCTTCACCGTCGTGCCCCAGGCCTTGGGCTACGGTGCGGCGCTGTTGCTGGCCTTGCAGCACCCGCGCGCCCGCCCATGGCTTCTTCGATTGGCGCCGCTCGGACGCATGGCATTCACGAATTACCTGACGCAAACCATCGTACTGAGCACGCTGTTCTACGGTTATGGATTCGGCCTCATGGGTCGACTCGGCGTCTCCGAAGGCGTGCTTTTGGGCACCGTTCTGTTCGTGATTCAGGGGTACGTCAGCTCGTACTGGCTCCGCCATTTCAAATACGGCCCCTTCGAATGGATCTGGAGGTGCCTCACGTACGGCCGATGGCAGGCCATTCGTCTCTAAACTTCAACGCGTACGCCCCAATGCGATGAGCGGGCGATCTCCCTTGGTGTGGATCTCCCCGAGGCACGCGCCGGAGCCACGGAGTAAGTCGCGGCACGTTTGGGGGCGTGTCTCGTAAACGCTGCAGAGAAGTTCGCCCGTGTCCTTGCTCACGACCAGTGCGGCGCAATGGCCGTCGAGCATTCGCATGTATGCCCGGTTCGCCTCGAACCAAACGAGGTCTTCGGCACGCTCTCCGAGCCGCAGATGATCGTCGCCCGTCACCCGCACGTACGTGGCCAGTCTCGAGAAACAGCACGCCCCGCATGCGGTACATTCTGGAATGGAAGGTAAATCCGTCACCGTAGGAAACGCCATCATCCCCGATCGCGCCGTCGATGGCCAGAGGGGCAGCGCACTACGCGGCGTGCGCGCCTGCACGGGCCGCGTAGTCGCGCCGCTTCGGCCTGCTACTTAGCGTAGGCTCGAGGTGACGTAGTACGTGAGATCCTGCGAAATGAGGGAGCCCACGATCTTGTGCGGCGAGGTGACGCTCGCCGCCGTTGCCCCCGAGCGTTTCAGCGTCGCGGACACCGTGCCAAGGTGCGCGGGAGCCTTGACCTGCGATACGCCTGCGGGAACATCCTTGGTCGTCTTCACGCCGCCCACCGTGATTTCGACCGTGCCGGCCGACTTGGCGAACACCAACACGTCGACGTCATTTTTGACGGCCATCCCCGAACCGATCGTCGCAAATTCCGTTTGCGGGCCCGTAATGTTCGTACCGCCGCCGGGCTTCGTCGCGGATGCGCCGTCACTGAGCTGCAACCGATGGGCGATGTACAGACCATCCCGGACGATGGCCGGCTTGCTGTCGAGTTTGAACCACGTCAAATAGTACGATATGACATCGAGCCACGGCGAATAGGATCGATCGTTGCCATTTTTGCGGGATGGCCCGATGTGCGAGCTCTCGAGGAAGTCGTTGAACGTTGGGATATTCACCCAGTTGGCGCGTGCATTCCCTGATTGCAGCGCAGATTCCCAAGAGGCCACCATATTGCCGAAGCCCCATGCTTCCCAGAAGCGCCTGTCTCTCGGGCGGAAGTCTTGCGCGGAAACGGGGGCCATCCAAGGCTTGCCCAGCTCCGTGTGGCTGTGCGCGGCCGCACCGCGCGCGTTGACCGTGTTCGCCGCCGTCGAGCTGGCGCTCCTATCGCCCCAACGGCTGTGGCCAAAGGCGATGCCGTTGAAATCGGGGGCATGGTCCGTCCAGCTCGAAATGTAGACCGGCCATATCTTGATCGGTTTGCCGGCGGCGGCCATCTTGTTTTTGACGCTCGTATAAAAATTGACCCCGTCGGCGGCGCCGTCGGGAGCCTTCTCCGCATTCAGCGGTGAGATGAGCAAGCTGCCATCACTCGTCTTGTACGCCGAGGGCTGGCTCCACATCCAGGTGAGCGAATCGACCAATTTGGTGGTCGTGCTCGTGGCCGACGCAATTCCATCGTGACGCAAGATCGCCCAGAATTTCGGATCGTTGGGGTGTGCCGCATTGACGCGGTTGATGGCTTCCACCATGCCGGCCGAGCGTTCCCATTCGGAGTGGCCTTTCTCGACCACTTGCACCGAGATGAAGAATCCGTCGACGCCCGCATCGCGCGCCGCCTCGACCTGGCTCATGTAATCATCGAGTTGCCACTGCGGGATGGACGAGGTGCCATCCATCAACTTCACGGCCGCCGTTTTGGTCGAGGGCTGCCGCCACGGCGACCAATCGCGCCCCGCTCCGCCGAACGATTGATCCGCGCTGCGTCCCGGCGGAAGATACGCTTTGTCGCCGCCCTCTTCGGCCATGGTGGCCTTGTTGAAGTTGGGCATGAGCGGCGAGAACGAGTGAATGAAGACGCCCTTCGCCGTATCGGTGCGAGCGTCTGCCAGCTTTTTGCGGCTCGGCAAATCGAACGGCAGCCAAGGGGTGGCTGCCGCCGCGAGTTCTTCCGTGATGACACCGGTGTCTTCGCCGCGATCCGTTCTGCTGTCGCCAACCTCGCTGCCCGCGGGCGATGGTTCGCTCGATCGACCGTCGCTGCCGGTTTCTCCCTCGCTCGCTGGGCCTCCGCACCCCGCGCAAACGAGCGACAGAACGGTGATGAGCAAGTCATTGCTTAATCGTTTCAATTGCGACCTCCACCATGGATCGTATACCCGCGATGGTTCGCCGTAAGTTCGAAATCCTACGTACCGTCGATCATTGGTTGTCCGCGGCCATGGCTATACAATCGTGCCAATGACGAATTCTGCTTGCGACGAAGAATGGTGACTCGGGGCGCGACGACGGGATCCGCGGCTTCTCGGTGGTATTCGCTCGGAGCTTGGAGATATTCACGATACTGATTGATGCGCATGGTCAGCGTGGCTTCAGATGGATTTGACCTCGCCACCATCCATGCGGAGCGCCGCCCCCGTCATCCACCGGGCGCCCGGCGACACGAGGAATGCCATCAACTCGGCAATTTCCTCGGGCTCGCCGTACCGCGCAATCCCCGCTTCTTGGGGGAACTTCGCGGTGGCTTCCTCGACGCTCATCCCGTGACGCGGCGCCCAACGCTCGAGGTACGAGCGTCGACGGCCGGTCATCACGGGACCAGGCAGGACGCTGTTGACCTGGACGCCATCGGTGATGCCGCGATCCGAGAACGCCTTTGCGAGCGCCGCGATCGCGGCATTGATCGTGCCCACCGCGGCATAGGGTGCCTTGGGGAACAGCGCGGAGTTTCCGGACATGAGCACGACCGAGCCCTTGGCGTCCTTCAGGGCCGGCCATGCCGCGAGCGTCAGCCGGCGGGCACCGTGCAGCTTCAGCGCCAGACCGGCATCCCACTGCTCGTCGGTCATGTCGAAAAGGTCGATCTGCGGTACGGCACCGGCAATGTTGAGCAGAGCGTCGATGCGCCCAAATGCGGTGAGCGTTCGCGCGACGAGGTGCTTCGCCGCCGACGGTTCGGAAATATCGATATCGACGACGAGCGGCTCGCTGCCGGCCGCTTTGACGGCTTCGGCTGTCTCGTCCAAGTTGGCGCGATCGCGCGCCGCCAGGACGATGGCGGAAAAGTCGCGCGCGAGGCGGATGGCGGTGGAGCGGCCGATGCCTTGGCTGGCCCCCGTGACGATGGCTACGGACATGTGATTTCTCCTGTCTGCTAGGCGAGGAAGTGCACGTTGATCGCATCAAGGCGACTTGACGACGTGCGACGCCAGAAATCGGCGCATCGCATCGGCCACGGCATCGGGCGCCTCGTCGAGCGCGAAGTGGCCCGCATCGAGCTCGTGGATCTCGGCGCGGGGAACGTCGCGTGAGAAGGCGCGGCCTCCCTCGATGGGGAACGAGCGATCGTTTTTGCCCCACACGACCAGTGTCGGCGGTTGGTACTTTCTCAAGTACGCTTGCCACGTTGGATAGGCGGCCACGTTGGTGCGGTAATCGTAGAAGAGATCCATTTGAATCGCGAGTTGGCCGGGCTGCTGCAAGAACGCCGTTTCGTCCGTCCACGTGTCGGGATCGAAGCGCTCGGGGTGAGCGGAGTTTCCCACGTGGCGCGTGCGATTGGCCTCGAACGACGCCAAATTCGCGCGGACCGTCGCTTCGTACTTCGCGCGATCGGCCCAAAAGGCACGACGGGGACCCCAGACCGTGCCGAGCCCCTCTTCGTAGGCATTGGCGTTCTGCAGCACCAGGGCCTGCACCCGCTCGGGATGCGCCATCGCGATGCGAAATCCCACCGGGCCCCCGTAGTCCTGCAAGACCAGCGTGTAGCGGCCGAGCGCGAGCGTCTGCGCAAGATGGTCGATGACCTCGGCCAGATGATCGAACGTGTAGGCGAATTGCTCCGGCGGCGGGGTCGTCGAGTGTCCGAAACCCGGATAGTCCGGGGCAATGATGTGGTAGCTCCCCGAGAGCCGGCGCAGCAGCGGCTCGTACATGCGCGACGACGAGGGAAAGCCGTGCAGCATGAGAAGCACGGGCGCGTCGCGCGGGCCCGCCTCGCGGTAAAAGATGTCGAGCCCGTCGACCTTCACCGTTCGATAGGTGGTGGGCAGCGCGGCTGCGGCCGTGGCGGAGGTTGGCTCCGTGGGGGAAGGTGCGGCGGGCGGCTTGGGGGGCGCTGCGGAACAGGCCGAGAGTCCGAGCGATGCCGCGGAACCGGCCGCGACGAGGAGCTTCATCCATTGCGTCATGGGAGGGATCGTAGGCCATCCCACGGAGCGAGAAAGTCATGCCGAAGCGGGATACATTGTCTCGCGGCGCGGTAGAATCGCCGGGCATGGATCGCATCGAGGATTTTGCGGCGTTCGTGGCCATCGTCGAACAAGGGAGCCTCACCGCGGCGGCGCGGCAGGTGGGGCGTTCGCTTCAGTCGGTCAGCCGGTCGCTCGCGGCGCTCGAGCGCAATCTCGGCGTGGAGCTCCTGCGGCGCACCACGCGGAGCGCGCATCCGACCCCCGCGGGGCTCGCGTTTCATGCGCGGATCAAGACGGCCCTCGCGGACATTCAAGTCGCCAAAGTGGAGGCGTCCGGGGCGGTTCTCTCGGGACGGCTGCGGGTTGGTGCGTCGTTTCTTTTTGGACAGATGCACCTCGTTCCGGTCATCACCTCGTTCCTGGAACAGCATCCCGGTGTGGTCATCGATCTCCACCAGTCCGACGCCTTCGTGAACCTCGCAGACGTCGGACTCGACGTAGCCGTTCGCATCGGCGCCCTGTCGGGATCGAGTCTAAAAAAGCGCAAGCTCGCGCTGCTGCGCGATGTGACGTTCGCGGCCCCGAGCTATCTCGCCAAACACGGATACCCCAAGTCCCCGCAGGATCTCGTCGGGCACGAATGCGTGAACCGAACGAGCATGCGCCCCGCTGGACGATGGCGCTTTCGAATCGGGGACGCCGTCCCCTACGTGCGCATCGGCGCGCGCTTTCACGCGACCGGTGCCGGCGCCTGCAACGAGGCCGTCGCACGCGGATTCGGCATCGGCCGCGCGCTGCTCTATCAGATTCGCGCACAGGTCGATCTGGGACAGCTGGAGCTCATTTTGACGGAGTTCGAGCCGCCTCCGGTGGCGATCCATGCCGTGTGGCCTGCCAACCACGTGCAATCGAGCACGGCACGGCGATTCATCGATTACCTCGCCGCGCGCTTCGCAGGCGAATCCTGGTAGCGAAACTCAGAGTCCTGCAATCCACCTGGTGACCAGCTCGATGCCTGCAGGATCGATTTCTTCGCTCGCGATGGGCGGCATCGCTTCGCGTGTGCCGCGTTTCGACATGCGATGCACGAGACCACTTTCCTCGGCGTGCCCTGCAGCGATGCGGTTGGCGTAGGGCGAATGCTGCCGCCGCAGGATGGGGACGCCCACGGCGGTCTCGTAGATCTTCGTGGCGTGAGGGTCGCGCTCGGCCACCGAGAGGCGCAGGACCATGGGGGTGTCGGGCCAGGCGAGTCCATTTTCGTTGTGGCAATGGCCGCAGTTGGCGTGGAGATATCCGAGGGCGGCCGCCGTGGTCTCATCGCCGGGCGCCGAGAAGTCGGCGTCGGCCGGCGGGGGAACGGTCAGCTTTCCCTGCGCCGCAAGCCACGACAACGTGACCTCCGAGGGGCTCGCGCCGGTTCGCGCGAGCTGAATCGCCGAGAAGCCCAATGCCTTGCCGCGATCGCCGATGTGGCATTTGAAACAATCGTTGCGACTCGGTACGTCGTGCTCGGTGCCGTGAACGTTTTCGGCTCCGTCCAACGCGGCGTCGGCCTCGGATTGGTCGCTGCGCCACAGGAAGGCGGTCATGCGATAATCGACCTCGTCGTTGCCGGTGTCCGCCACATGCTCGATGAGCCGTGTCTCCAGCAGGCGGCCGTCGTGCCCGAATTCCTTGAAGAACTTCGTGCCGATGGGAAAGCGCCAGTGGTCCATGTCGGACGTGTCGATGCGGGCTCCGGGCGGAAGGAGGACCCACCGTTTCTTGTCCGCCCCGTCGGACCAGAGGTGATGCGACGGCGAGTAGGCCAGCACTTCGGGGGCCACTCGTTTGCCGGCGATGTCCGCGTAGAGTCCCGTTTGCGACAGGCGCTGTGGTTCTGCGTCGTGCGGGCGATCGACCTCGGATCCACACGCCGAAAGTACGGCGGACCCGGTCAAGATGGAGATCAAAAGGCCTTGGCCCCAAAAGACGGTGCGCATCGTCATCCATGCCTCACGGTAAGGGTTTCGGCCCAATGCAATCGTCTGGCCGCGCATGGTCGATGGGCGGGAGCACTTTCAAATATTTGGCCACGGCCATGGCGTCGCCGTCGGTCATATTGACGTAGTGTCCAATCGGGCCAACGGGCATCGGCGGGCAAACCCCGTTTCCGTGACGATCTTGGCCGGACTTGATCACGCGGGCGATTTGCTCCGCCGAGTATTCCGCAAGGCCCGTTGGATGCGACGTCAAGTTGGCGGAGTAAATGTTCTCGGGGAACGTTGGCGGAAGGCGGAACGCATCGCGCGCGAAAACCCGGCCGCCCGCGAACCATTTCGATCGCTCCGGTTCGGGTGGTGTTCCCGTTTCGGGGGTGTGGCACTCGATGCAGCCTGCCGCGGCCGCCGCAATGTATCGCCCCCGCATTTGGCTATCGAAGTCGGGGTTGTCGTTCCTCGATGGCGCGTAGACCGTGCCCATGTCGACGGGAGGCCTCGCCGAAGGAACGGAGGTCCACGGATACTGGTTCGGTTTCGACACGTGGTCGACACCAGGGACCGTGCGGAGGTAGGCGACGATGGCATCGGCATCGTCGCTGGTGATGTTGTGGTAAACCCAATAGGGCATTGCACCGTTCAAGAACTCGCCGTTGGGCCGGACGCCGTTCAGGAACATGTTGCGAATTTGTTCGCGGGTGCGGTTCTTCAGGCCCGTGGGGTGGTTGGTCAGATTGCGGCTGCTAAGGCAGCCCGGCGGACCCCCGGGGGCCGCATTCGGGTTGTCGACGCCGATGAAGCAGTCCACGCCGGCCAGGTATCGGTCGGCGCGCGGCTGGCCATGGGTATCGCGCGGGGTATGGCACTCCGTGCATCCCCCCAGCGCCTCGACGAAGTATTTGCCGCGGGCCACCAACTCGGCGCTCGCGTCCTTCGTCGGTTCGCTCGCATCGTCTCCGCTGCATCCGCCAACCAACGACCCTGGCAGCGTCGCCAGTACGGCAAATGAGTAATACCATCTCGATGGACGCATCCCGTCCTGCTCCTGCGTTCCGGCGCGCCGTGTTCGGCGGCTCTGCCTGAAGCAAAAGATGCCCCTTCGAGAGGGTGCGCACAATCATCGATGTCGTTGAAGGACTGTTTCCAATTCGTGAGTCAGTCCGTCATCTTCTCCCAAGTCGCCTCGATGCTTCCGTCTTCCGTCGCCAGTGGCAGCTGCATTTTGCCATCGACGATCTGAACGGGGTGCGTGCCCGGGTGGAGCGAGAGGGTACACTTCTCGTTGCTCGCAACGTAAATTTCTTCTTTGGCCGATTCTTTGATGACCACACGCTGCTCGGTCACCTCGGATGCCGCGGTAACGCCGACGACCTTGCTGGCCCGGCCGTCTGCGGATTTGCAGCGGGCCGCGAAGGTTACCGTGTCGCGCGCGAAGCGAAGGCGGTAGTCGACAATCTGAGAGTCGTCCACCGAAGTCCCCCAAACTCCGAAGATCGACGCCTGATTCGCATTGGCCTGTCGCTCGGAAAAGAGCCCGTCGTACGCATCTCCGTCGTCGGAACAGCCCGAAAGCATGATTCCCGTTGCGATGAACCCGATGGCGAGTCCACGCGTCCAAGTCATTTTCATGTGCTTCTTCCTTCTCTCTCAGACACCCGTAACAAGATCTCTTTTGCTAAAAGGAGCGAGAAAGGAAATCAAGGTGACCCGCAATCGGATGATGCTGATTTGCGTAGGCCCGTGTCGAATCGCTATCGATATGCCAATCGAGAGCATGCGCTATTCGTGATTCGTATCAGGCCGACGCGACGTCCACTGAACGCGGTGTGGACCGTCTCTCCGTCGCTTCGAAGCAAATAGCGTCATGAAATGGGAAATGCCCGCCATTGGAAATTCGTGGTGGTCGGCTCGCGCCATTGGGCTTGGACGCGGCAGGTGCCTGCATTCGTGCAGGACCATCGGCACCCGTGTTGGTGGACAGGTCGAGCGAAGCGGTGAATTCATTCGTGCATGCGGTTGCTCATCATTGGAGTGGGGGCACTCGGAGGGGTCATCGGTGCACGGCTGCTCGCGCGCGGGGTTCCCGTGGCGTTCGCGGCGCGTGATGCATCGTCTGCGGCGGCGTTGGTTTCTGCGGGATTGCAGGTCACCGGCGTCGGAGAGGAGGTTGCGACCGGTGTGTCGGAGGTTCGTGCGCTCGCCGGCTGGTCACGGGCGGCGTTCGATCTCGTGGTGCTGGCGACGAAAGCAGACGATGCGCTCGCCGTTGCGTCGCACGGGGTCGAGCTCCTGGCGCCGGGTGGCGCGTTGTTGCCGATTCAAAACGGCGCCGTTGCGCAGGTTCTTGCTCGGCGCCATCCCGGCGTCATCCTCGGTGGGCTCTCGAACCTGGGCGCGACGATGCTCGCGCCGGGGCGTTACCAGCAGCGAAATGCGGGGCACATTCTCATCGGTGAGCTCGCGGGGGGCGTAACGGAGCGTGCCGCGCGGATGGCGAGCTTCCTCGGCACGGGCATCGAGACGCGAACCACGCCGAACATGAGCGGCGCCATCTGGTCCAAGCTGCTCCTGAACTGCACCGTCACGACCCTCGGAGCGGTCGCGGGAACAACGATGCGCGGATACATCGCGTCGCCGGAGGGGCGTGCGCTGTTCGATCGGACCTACGACGAAACACTGGCCGTCGCGTCCGCGAGCGGCGTGCGCCCGGAGCGCATGCTCGTCGACCCCATTCCCCCCGCCGATCGCGATGCGTGGATCGAGCAGATTCTCTCGGCGTACGGCGACCTTCAGCCGTCGATGCACCAGGACTTCGAGCGGCGGCGGCCCACGGAGATCGAGTTCATCAACGGCTACGTGGCGCGGCAGGGCGTGGAGCTCGGCGTCCCCGCGCCGCTCAATGCCGCGATCGCGGATACCGTGCGCGCGATTTCGCGGGGCGAGATGACTCCGAGCCTCGAGAATCTCCGGCGCATCCTGCGCGGCTGAGCGCGAGGGCCCTGCACCGGCTCGAGGCTCGGTACAGTGGACCGTCATGGACCTCGAAGGCTCGGCCCGCGCGCTCGATTGGAACGACGTTCGCTTCTTTCTCGCGATCGCGCGCACACGACGGCTTGCCAAGGCAGCCAAGGTGCTCGGCGTCGATCAGACGACGGTGGGACGGCGCCTCGCGGCGCTCGAGGAGCGTCTTCGCGTCGAGCTCTTCGTGCGGACGCCGGCGGGGTGGGACCTGACGCCGGCAGGGGAGCGCGTTCTCCAATCGGCCCAGCGCATGGCCGAGGCTGCCGAGGAACTCTCGGCGCACGCGGTGGCGGAAGACGGTCGCATCGAGGGACTGGTGCGCATTGCGACGAGCGATACCCTCGCGGAGTACTTCGTCGTGCCCGCGATTCGCGCCGTGCAGGCACGTTATCCTGCGATTCGCGCGGTGGTGAATACCGGTTTCGCACGGGTCGACTTGCTGCGCGGTGACGCGGATCTCGCCATCCGGCTGGTGCGGCCCACCGATCCACGGCTCGCGTACCGGAGGTTCGCCGAGCATTCGTTTCGGCTCTACGCTTCGCGCGAATACCTCCAGGAGCGAGGAATGCCCGATTCCCTCGTGGGGCACCCGATCATCACTTACGACGAAGCGATGCGGCTCGGCGGGCAACCTTTCCGGCACCTGCAAACGGAGGGGCTCCATGTGGCGCTCCAAGCGAACACGGCGCACGTCCTGCTGGCGGCGGCCGTTGCGGGCATTGGGATCGTCCAACTGCCCGACTACGTCGGAGACACGGTACCGGGGCTGGTGCACGTGTTACCGAATTTCGATAAGCCATACCGCGTTTGGCTCGTCGTGGCGCAGGCCAAGCGTCGTGTTGCCGCGATTCGCGTCGTGAGCGATGCGATCCTCGCCACTAGGCCGCGCCGGGCAGGGGACCTATGAACCGTTTCACGATCATGACGCACCTCTTCGAGCCTTTTACCCTTCGGTCGGTCACGTTCAAGAATCGCGTTTTCGTTTCGCCGATGTGTCAGTACTCGTGTGCGGACGACGGCCTTCCCACGCCATGGCATCACATGAACCTCGGGCGCTTTGCCGTGGGCGGTGCCGGCCTGGTGCTCACCGAGGCCGCCGCGGTTGCGCCGATCGGGCGCATCTCGCCGCGCGATGTCGGCATTTGGTCCGATGCGCACGCCAAGGCGCTCGCGCCGATTGCTTCGTTCATTGCCGAGCAGGGCGCCGTACCGGGAATTCAGATTGCGCACGCCGGACGAAAGGCAAGTACCGCGGTTCCTTGGGAAGGCGGGCAGAAAGTCGCCCCCGAACACGGGGGATGGACGACGGTGGGGCCGAGCACACTCGCCTTCTCGCCGACGTACCCCGAGCCCACGGCGCTGGATACCCGTGGCATGGCGGCGATCGTCGACCAATTCGTGCTCGCCGCGAAACGCGCGGGCGATGCGGGCTTCCGCGTGGTCGAGTTGCACATGGCGCACGGTTACCTGATGCACCAGTTCCTCTCGCCCCTTTCGAATCGGCGAACGGATGCATGGGGGGGCGACTTCGAGGGCCGTGCGCGATTGCCGCTCGAGGTGGTTTCTGCCGTGCGCGATGCGTGGCCGGCGCAGCTGCCGCTCTTCGTGCGCATCTCCGCGACGGATTGGGTCGAGGGCGGCTGGGACCTTCCCGAGAGCATTCGCTTCGCCGCATGCCTGCGCGAACGCGGGGTGGATCTCGTCGATTGCTCATCGGGCGGTAGCGCCCCGGATGCGAAGATCCCCGTGACGCCCGGCTACCAGGTGCCCTTCGCACGCGCCATCCGGCAAGAGGCCCGTATCGCGACGGGGGCGGTCGGCCTCATCACCGAGGCCGCGCAGGCGAACGACATCGTCCAATCGGGCAGCGCGGACGCCGTGCTCCTTGCGCGCGCCCTGCTGAACGATCCCAATTGGGCACTCCACGCGGCCCACGCGCTCGGCGTGGACGTGCCATGGCCGTCGCAGTACCTCAGGGCCAAGCCCCGCTAGGTGCGAAGGACCGCAGCGGCGTGCATCAAATCCTGAGTCTCGAGGCCTTCGGTGAAGCGATCGTACACAGGGGCGAGCAGATCGCGCGCCTCCGTGTTCCGATTGCCACGTTGCCAGAGTTCCGCGAGGGTCGTCGCCGTTCGGAGCTCCCAGGCCAACGTTCGTTGCCGGCGTGCGATATCGAGCGAGCGGCGAAGAAGCTTTTCCGCCTCGTCGCGCTGATCGAGAATGCGCGTCGCCCGAATTCGAAGCAATTCGGCCGTGCACCACGTTTCGCCCCGTTCGGATCGCGCGAGGACGGCCTCGCTCGCGAGGCGCTCATCCATCGTCGCGACCATCTCCGCGAGGTACGTATCCGCCGTCGGGTCCAGGCATGTGTCGGCATGCTCCACCAACGTGGCGTGGTAGACGCGCGCGAACGCGTAGCACCGGATGAGGGAGTGCTCCAACGAACTCGCGAGAAGCGTTTTCGTATATTCTTTTGCCGTAGCCTTGGCGCCCGTCCAGAGTGCGACGGGAACGACGCCGACGGTCATGATGTAACACAGCGGGAGCGCCTGACCGAACGTGCGCGCGAGTTCGACGCCCTCGTAGGCGCAGTCCCACGCCTGCTTCGGGAAACCCTGAAGCCAGAGAATCCGTGAAAGCGCCGCGCGTACACCGATGCGCGCGTCGAACTGGATGCCTTGCTGGCGGGGCTTTTTCGTGTCGCTGGCGACGTCCTCGAGCACACGTTCCGCATGAACGCGTGCTCCTGCCTGATCGCCCACGCCGTGGAGCGCCAGAGCCGCCATTCGGTGATGGGTCAGCTCGACGCCGGGCCGGTCCACGTTTGCGGCGAGGGCTTGGAATTGGTTCGCGACCGCCAACGCCTCGTCGTACTCCCCGCTGTGGCTGTAGGCCACGAGCAGCCCCCAGAGCGCGCGGAGCTGGGCGTCGACCATCGCTGCATTTTTGGCGATTTCCACGGCATCCCGGAAGGCATCGACCACCGTTTCGATGCGCCCCCCCGTCTGCCACATGGCGTGTCCGAATGCGTCTCTGAGGCGGGACGACAGGGCGGGATCGGCCGCGGCGGGGGCGCTGAACTGCGCGACCACCGTCTTCAGCCGTTGCGCGTATTCGTCGAACAAGGACATGGCGAACCAAACCAATACGGAATTCGCAGCGAGCCGCGCGCCCAACACGGGGTCGCCCGATGGGGACGTGGCCCAATCGAGTGCGCCGCGCAAGTCGTCCATCAAAGGACGATGGCGTTCGGTCCAGCATTTCGTGTCGATGGACTCGTATTCGAGTTCGGCGGCCCGGACGGATGAAAGGACGAACTCCGCATGGCGCGAAGAGACCTCGCGTGATTCGTCCTCGGTGAGCTTCTCGCTCGCAAAGGCACGCGTCGTATCGAGCAGACGATAGAGCGGAGTTTCCCCGCCGACGTCGGCGGTGACCAACGATTTGGCAAAAAGATTGGAGAGGCACGTCAACGCCGCCGATCGCGTCCACCCCGTGCCCGCCACGGCCACGGCGGCATCGGCCGTGAATGGCCCCCGAAATGCGGAGAGTTGCCGCAGCATCCCTTGCTCTTCGGGCGGCAGCAGTTGGTAACTCCACTCCAACGTCGCCGCCAGGGTCTTGTGCCGCGGAAGCGCCGTTCGCCGTCCTTGCGTCAGCACGCTGAATCGGTCGTCGAGGCGTGCCGCTATCTCGCGAATACCAAGTTCCCCCACGCGTGCGGCCGCAAACTCGATGGCCAACGGTATCCCGTCGAGCCGGCGGCAGACGGCAGCCACGATGGCCGCGTCGGCATCGTTCAGTTCGAATCGCTCGCCGCTGGCCCGCGCGGTCTGAACGAAGAGGTCCACGGCGGGGTATGCGAGGGCGTCGGCCGCCTTCAGTCCCTCGGTGTGGGGAGGGTGCGAGAGCGAAGGCAAGTGATGCGTCCATTCGCCGCTGGCCCGCAGTGCCTCGCGGCTGGTGGCGAGGATGCGGAGCTTCGGAAGTCGCGAAAGCAGCGATTCCACGAGGGCTGCGACCGACTCCACGACGTGCTCGCAGGTGTCGAGCAAAAGGAGCATGTGCTTGCCGCGCAAATGGGAAAGCAACCCCGCGAGGGGCTCGTCGGCCAGCACGCCGATTCCGAGTGCCGATGCCAGCGCGCTCGTGACGAGGTTCGGAGTGGAAAGCGCGGCGAGATCGACGAAGCAGATCCCGTCCGAGAAACGCCCCAAGCATCGCCGCGCGACGGCGATGGCCACGGTGGTCTTGCCGACTCCGCCTGGCCCGGTGATGGTCACCAGGCGCTGCTTGGCCAAGGAATCCGTGAGGAGCGTGATGGCTTCGGCGCGTCCCACGGTCGTGGCGAGCAACGCCGGCAGATTGTGCAAGACATGCTCGCCCGAGGCCGATTCCCAGGCCTCGTTCACGCTGGGCGGCGTGGATGAGATGGCTGCAACGGGAAGGGCGAACCGGTAACCGCGCGGCACCGTTTCGATCGCGTTCTGCCCGTGCTCTCCGCGCGCGAGCACCTTGCGAAGCGCTCCCACTTGAACGCGCAGATTCGTTTCCTCGACGACGACATCGGGCCAGACTTGCGCGAGCAACTCCTCGGCCGTGACCGTCGCGCCCGCGCGCTCGACGAGAAGACGAAGAATGTCGAATGCCCGTGTGCCGAGCCGAACCGGTTCATCGCCCAAGAGCAAGCTGCGCGATTCGGGGGCAAGACGAAAATTGCCGAAGGCAAAACCCGCCGCGCTCAATTCTTTTGCTCCGGCTGCCATCGATTCGCCACGATCGGACCTCGTTCTGCGAGCGATTCTACTGCGTCGGCCGCGGCGAGTCGATTGTTGCGTAAGATCGTAGTGGACGCGGTGATAGTGTGGCGCCGATGATTCGCTCGCACCGGGTTCGCGCCAATGGCCTGTCACACCACGTCCTCGAGTGGAGCGGTGACGATGGGCGAAGCTCGAACGAGCCGGCCGTGGTGCTTCTTCACGGCTTCATGGACACGGCGCGCTCCTGGGATCTCGTGGTGCCGCACCTCGTCCGAGGTGGCCGTCGCGTGTTCGCGCCCGATCTGCGCGGATTCGGGGACACCGACCGCGTGCCCGAAGGTGGCTATTACCACTTTGCCGATTACGTCGCGGATGTGGAGGGCATCGTCGACGAGCTATGTGGCGACCAGCCGTTTCATCTCATCGGTCACTCGATGGGCGGAACGGTGGCGACCCTCTACGCGGGCGCGCGACCGGAGCGTGTGGCCCGCCTTGCGTTGCTCGAGGGGCTCGGTATTCGCGACAACCCGCCATCGGCCGCGCCGCTTCGCATGCACCGCTGGCTCGAGGATCTACGAAGCCACCGCCTTCGCGACGTCGCCCGCGGCCCGCGTTCCATGGAGCAAGCTTTCCAGAGCCTTCAAGGCAACCATCCTACGGTGCCCGCGGAGGTTCTGCAATCGCGCCTGCCGCACCTGATCGATCGGGCCCCCGATGGTTCGCTCGTGTGGCGATTCGATCCGCTCCACCGCACCACGTCCCCCGCGGTCTTCCGCACGGAGATTCACCTGGAATTCATCGCGCGCATCACGTGCCCCGTTCTCATCGTCGGCGGTGGCCCGCGCGGTTTTCACGTTCCCGACGAAGACGCCCGCATCGCAACCTTTGTCAATGCCGCCCGCACCGAGATCGACGACGCAGGCCACATGATGCACTGGACCCGGCCCACCCAATTGGCCAATCTGTTACTCGGGTTTCTTGGATGAACGACGGTTTTTCAAAAGTGAGAGCTTCGATAGCGCACACATCGAGAAATCGTCCGAGAAATTCGCTCATGAGTCGTTGGCATCATCTTGGCAATTAGGTGGACCCGGCATCACGCGGATGGCTCTCTCCCCCCCGGGCCTCTCGTGATGCCGTTTTCATTTTGTCACGCGAAGGTCACGAGCGTGTGAGAAGCGACGCTTCCCTCCGCTCTCGCGCGGGGCAGGTCAGCGAATGGCCGGAATCTCGTGGGTAAGGCAGTGAATCGAACCACCGGAATGGATGGTCGACTCACTGTTGATTCCGACGACCCGATGGCGCGGCATCGCGGATGCGTAGGCGCGTCGCGCCTCTTCGTTCTTGTCGGTGTCGTCGTAAAAAGGAACGATGACCGTATCATTGACGATGAGCGAGTTCGTGTACGTGTACCACGTGCCCTCGCTCACCCAACCTTTGACCCGCGTAACTTGGTATTGGCCATCGCCGCAGGCTAGGTCGCGGAAATACGCGGCGGCCTTGTCGGTCGCCGACTTGTAAGGCTCGTCCGAGGTCTGGGCGACGATGACTTTGCACTCGCCCACGAGTTTGGCGAACATGTCGATATGGCCCGTGCCATCTGCGGGGCCGCCTTCGGCATCCGCGGCGAAATCGAGCGCGTGAATCGTTTTCGCGCCGAGATACCGTTTGAGGGCGTCGTCGACGGCCTCGTGGCTCCAGCGGGCGTTCCACTCGTAGACGATGTTGGTGAGAAAGACGTTCCCTCGGCCGTCGGTCATGTAGTTGCCGCCGTCGAGCACGAGGTTCGTCGTGTAGCACGGTGCGTCCAGCGTACCGGCGAGCTTGCACGGCATGGCATCATCCGCGGGCCGGGACGCGTATCCGTTGTAGCGGGTATCGACGATGCCCAGCGTGTGCGATGCGTCGTCGATCCCGACCGGGCCGTAGTCGCGGGACCATGCGCTGTTGGACGAGTAATTGAGCCTTCGGTACCGATTCGCGGGGACACCGCGGATCGACGAGGGGCCGGCGACGGTGAAGACATCGGCCCCCGCCGCCGCGCTCGCGACGGCGACCTGCCCGAGCACGTCGGTGTAATCGCGCCACGTGATGAGCACGGCGCTTACGGGCTCGTACTCGGCGGGCACCCGGTATCCGTTGGACGGGGCGCGGCCGGGCCGCTCGTCGTCACGGAGCGAGAGGGAATGCTGCATCGCCCGCTCGTCTTTGGTGATCCACGCCGGCAGTGGACCGCTAGGGGTGACGCGATTCTCACGGTCGGCAGGACCGACCTGCTCGTCGGCCTGCGAGGAGCAGCCGAAGATGGATGTTGCCAATACAGCGTAAGGAACAATATGAAATAATCGTCGATGCATCGATGTTCTTTCCATGGTGGAGCGTCGAACGTCGTTTTTGCTGCTCGTATCGAATGGACGCGACGGTTCGGACCATGGCGCACCGAAATCGAATTTCGGCACTTCTTCGATTCATCGAGGACGGCAGAGTGGCGAGGAGCTCGGAAAAGGGTAATGCGTTGCCGGCTCGGTGGCCGCGTCGAGTCGTGCCTTGTCGAAGCCCGCGCAGAGCATCGCATCGAAGAGATCGGCCATCGTTTGGGCCGGATTGAGGAGGACCTCGGGCGGCGATTTCGCTTGGCACACGGTGCCGTCGTCTTGATTCCACTGGTGAGCGAAGTAGCTTCGCTCATACCCTCGGCGCCCGCCGGGGAGCGCGACGGTCTTCGTCATGCGCGGACTGGCCAGTGCCTTCAAAATCGGTCCTGGATCCGCCGAGCCTCGACTGAGTTTCAACAGCGTCGCCGTGACCTCGGTCTCCGTGATCGTCTGAAGCAAGCCAGGGGCGCTCGACGGCGATACGTCTTTTGCCGAAGGGGTCGGGCGAGGCCAAGGCTCGCCGTTGACCGTGTATCCTTCGTAGTCGCAAATCAGGGCTCCGTCTTTCTCGAAATAGCTATAGACCGAGCTGCCCAGCGCATACATGGAGAACCACGAGGCGAATCCTTCCGACCAGGCCTGCCCCGGATACGACGGACAAGAGCCATCGTGGTTTCCGCTTTCGGGATTCGACTTGCCGTACGTGGCCATCACGTAGTGCCCAAACTCGTGCTGAAGCATGGCGTCGGAGAAATACGTTTGATCGTCGGTCGCCGAGATCAGCAAGTCGTGTTGGAAGCGATTCGCGAAGAGCAGCCTCTTCTGATCTTGCTGGCAGTCACCGCAATCCCACGCGACGGAATCGCCCATCCAGACGACGAGCGGCGCACCGCCCTTGCCGTAGCGGCGTTTCGTTTCGCGGTAGCTCGCTCCGACCTGGTCGAAGACGTTGGCGATCCCACCCGCGTGACGTATGCCGGAGATGGTGAGCGGTATCTGTAGGTCGACGTTGCCGTGCGGGAGGTCCTTCGCGGTCCAATCCCAGGACCAAACCGCCGGAGGCTTCGTTCCGTCGCGGTACACGTCGTCCAACGCATCGACTTTTTGCCTCCCAGCCGGGAAGCCAGGATTGGCCACGAGGTACGCAATCCCGCCTGCGTCGTCCCCCGCGACCGCTGCGAGCCTCACGACGTCGCCAGCCTCCAACGTCGTCGGAACATCGAGGGTGAACGATCCATCGTCCGCGGATGTCGTCGTGGCGGAGATCACCTCCGTGCCGCGTTGAAACGTGAGCAAGAAGCCCCGAGCCGGTGCTTCGACCGGCGTGGCCTCCAGGGCCGTTCGGCTGGCATTTCCCTTTCGACGCTGAAACGTGGCGCGCCCTTTCCTGGCGACCAACGTGATGCCCGAGCTCCGGCACGTCGAGGCGATGGGGGTGTTCACGCACGTCGTGCTGCACGGGCTATCGACCCACACTCCGTCCTTGCACGTGCGAAGTGTGCCGGTTCCCTTGCACGCCGTGTCGCCCGTTCGACATCCGACTTTGAGCACGCAGTCGGCCACATCCTTGTCGTCGACACGGCATTCTTCGTCGTCCGAGCATTTGGTCACTTGGGGCCGTGGCTTGCCTCCCTCGCTGGGGATGCCGCACGACTCGACCGTTTTCGCGTCGACGCAGCGCCCGTCCACGGGTGCGCCGTTGCAGGCATCGGTGGGAGCTGGTGCGGACTTGGGTTTATCGTCGTGTTCGGCGTTGCTGCTACTGCACGCCGCGAGAAGGGAGGTGCTGGCAAATACGCCTAGCGTGGTCAACAGGTCATGGCTCTTCATCTTTGAAGAGAGGACGCGGACCCGCAGCATCAGGCGCACGGAAATATTGCGGTTCCGCTACCGGCATCAGCCTTCCGCGTGGCCTAGTCGCCGGGATCGAATGCCTCGGCGGTGGTGGCCCATTCGAGCCAGTCGACGAAGCTGGGATTCATGACGCACTCGGGGCCCCCCAGCTCGTGGGACCAAAAGAACACTTGGCCCTTCGAGCCATCGGCCGCCGGCTCCAGATCGACTGCATGAAAGTCGCTGTCGTTCGGGTCGTCGGTGACGGGGAGCCAGGCGCGCCGCCAGCTTGCACGATGCATCGTCCGAAGCGATGAATCGGGCGGCCCGAATTCTTTCGGCGGCTTCTTCTTGTCGATCGCGTCGTCGTAAAGGCGCCAGCAGCTCAGAGCCTCTCGGAGGGAGAGAAGCTTGGCTCCGCCATTCGCACCGATTCCTTCGTAGAGAGGATAGGAACCGGCACCGTGGAGCAGGAACGAGGTGCGCAGATCGGCGGGAAGCCGAAAACCGATTTCTCGTTCGGCCGCATCCACGCTCGCCTCGGAGACGCCCTCGGGAAGGCGGTGCCGGAATCGCTTTTTCAGTTTGTTCCATGCGCGTTGGACTCGGGTCGACAGCTTCGAGGACGCGGCTTCGGCGGCCGGGAGTTTGTGGCGCCCCACGTGGACCGGGACGGCGTCCCACGTTTTGGCGGCGCCGAGAATCCACCCCAGGGCGCGCAAGCGCTCACGCAGCCGAGATACGTTTTCGAATGCGCACCACCCTGTCCATACATCGTCCGCCGTCTGGCGGTGCAAAGCTTCGAGCTCTGCGCGATCTCGGAGCTGCGCCGCGCGGATGAAGCTCTGAGGGCTTCGTTCCATCGGCAGCCGATCGATGGATTCATCGAGGTTGGCCATTCCGAGTGACCACAACAAGATCTCGAGTCCGGCAGCCGTATTCCACGTTCCGGCGTCGGCCAATTCGTCGGAGAACTGGAAGTGTGCCCACTGCTGAATGCGCAGCGCCGCACGGACGGACTCTTGCGTGGCGCCGCCATTCCCCTTGGTGCGTGCGGCCACGTGCTCGGCGGCCAAGGCAATCGTGTAGCGCGCGACGCGTTCGGAGCTGGGACGCGAGATGGTGACCTTGGTCTCGAGGGCACCGAATGCGGAGGCAGGGATCGCAGAGAGCGTGGGCGAGTCGAGAGCGAGTGCTCGCAGACGCGGTAGCCCGGATGCATTCGCCCCAAGCGCGCCGGCACCACGAGGCGTCAGTTCCACGGACGATAGATCGAGCACCTCCAGATGCGTTGCGGCTGCCGTCTCGGGAATACGCGCGAGAAGCTCGTCGCCAAACGAGAGCTGGTGAAGCGTCAGCTCCCGGAGATGACCGAGGTTTCCGAGTGCGGCCGCCACGTTTTCGGCGGTGGGGCGCTGCTTCGGTGGTAGCGCGTCGGAATTGCCAAATGTCATCCGAAGACGCTCGAGCTCGGGCATGTGGCTTTGGGACAGATGGCGCATCGCCGTCGCGCTCAAGCTCTCCGAATGCACCGAGAGCTCCCGCAAGCTCGGAAGGTCGAGAGGGTGAAGGGCGCATACGTTCCTCAATACGAGCTCGCGAAGCGATGGCCGCCCACGAGCCGCCAGCTGCTCGACGTAGTCGTCCCCTTCGGTGTTTTGCTCCAGGCGACGGAACTCGACGCGCCGCAAAAGGTGTGCGGCCGCACCGTCGAGAAAGGCCCGGAACATTTCTCGGAGTGGCGGCCACTTCAGCACGTGCGGGCGCAGGTCGACGACGACGCGAAGGACGAAACCGTACTTCCATTCGAAGTAGAGGCCCGGATCGCGGTCGGCGGGGTCGAAATTGGGCACATTCAACCAATCGGCTGCATTCGCCTGGAAGATGGCCTCCGCATCGCCGGATCCCGCAATGAGCTTGGCCCGGACATCGCCCCGCGCCGCGAGTTCGCCCGCGTACATGGCCCATGCGGCCTCGTCGTCGAAGTTGTCAATGAGCCGAATTTCCAAATGCGATAGGGCGGTCATGAAGGCGTGAGAATATAAGCGTGGGGCAGGAGCAAGTTCCATGTCTCGATGGAGTGAACCCCGCTTGCCATTTACTGAACGCCCGTTACCGAGCTTTCCGTGTTCACGGCGCATTTTCGAAGCCGTTGTCGCGCCGCGCGGCCGACGTTTGGATTACGGTTTCGGTAGTCCCATGTTCTCGATGTCGATTGGTTTGGCGGTATTTGCTGTTGTGCTGGCCCTCGTGGCCGTGGTGTTCGAACGTCGGACGGGCCACATTCCGAACTACCTCACACTGCCGATGATCCCTCTGGGCGTCCTTTCCGGATGCCTCGATGGTGCCTGGGAAGCTCACGGAATCGGACTGGTGCTCGGTGTCGTCTTCGGGCTGATTGTGTACTTCCAAGGGGGCAGCGGGGGCGGGGCCGTCAAACTCTTTGCGGCTGTCTCCGGGTTCCTCGGTGGCGACCGAACCATGTCGGCCATCATCGTCCTTGCCGGGCTCTCGGTGATTGGGCGCGGGGTCGAGCGCCTACGACGGGATCCCATCGAACTCCCGGGCAGCCCGCTCATCGCGGGTGCGAGCGTCATCGCCATCGTATACCGCTATTTTGCACCCTAGTTGGATGATTGCTTCCACAATCGCCAGGTCATGAGTCTTGGCGAGCGCGTCGATCCCGTCTGAGCAAAGGATGGCGCGAGAAGACCCATTTGCATCCCGTCCGATTTGGGTCACAGCGTATCGAGCCATGTGAATACGTGGGCGAGACGGAGGCGCGATATGAATCGATGGGCCCATTGGGGATCGATCCCCATGTTTGCGGCGTGTATGGTCGGCTGCGCAAGCGATCTGTCTTCGAACGAATCGTCTGATTCGAGCATGAGCCAATCCCTAGGGAGGACTGTGGCCGTGTCGTGGGGAGAGTGTCCGCCGGACATTCGCGGCTTGGACCCACGCGTGGAGTGTGCCTCGTTGCAGGTTCCTCTGGATTACGAAGCGCCATCTGGCGCTACTCTCGAAATTGCCATATCCCGGCTGCGTACCGCCAAACCAGAATTGCGTGAGGGCGTGCTCCTTTTCAACCTCGGCGGACCTGGTGGCCCGGGGTTGATCGCGCCGGCTTTGTTTCCAAGGCTGTTGCCGGCCAGCGTCTTGGATCGGTTCGATCTCATTGGGTTCGATCCGCGCGGAATCGGTCGCAGCACCCCCGTCTCGTGCGGGCTGACCGAGCAACAGCGTCAAGACTTCACGAAGATCATTCCCTATCCGGCACCGGACGGCGATATCTCGGACAACGTCGAATACGCCACCGCCGTGGCCGACGCGTGTGGCCGTACCTCCCGCGGGTTGATGCCGTACATCACGACGGCCAACACCGCGCGCGACATGGATGCCATTCGGGTCGCGCTCGGTGAGCGCCAAATATCGTACCTCGGTTATTCCTATGGAACGTACCTCGGGGCGGTCTATGCGAGCCTATTTCCCGAGAAGAGCGGGCGCATGGTGCTCGACAGCGTCATTCACCCTGGCCGCATTTGGCGGGACACGCTGCGCGCATGGGGCCCCGCCATCGAGGTTCGTCTGAAGGATTTCTACCGCTGGGCCGCAGCACGCGACGACGTCTACCACCTTGGTGCCACCGCCGAGGCCGTTCGGCAACGCTATTTCCAACTCGTGGATAAGTTGGACGCGAATCCGATCCCGACATCGAATGGCCCATTGGACGGAAATCTATTTCGCGAAATGAACCGCGGGGCCATGTACTCCGATGCTTCCTTCCCGGAAATGGCCGAGGTGTATCGGTCGGCGTCCGAGTCGTTCACCGCGAGTGTGACCCTTTCACCCGACGCCCGCGCCCTCTTTCCGGAGGTGCCCGCGGACAACTCGCCCATTTCCACGTTCGCCGTATTCTGCGATGACGCCGCGTGGCCGCGATCGGTCCTTCGTTACCAGCTCGACGTGGCCGTCGATCGCGTGGCATCGCCGGGCTCCGGCGGCATGTCTGGGAACATATGGCCCTGCGCCGCATGGCCTTTTGCACCGCGTGAACGCCCCATTCCGATCGGCCAGCGCGGACCGGCCAATGTGCTCCTCGTCCAGGGGCTTCGCGATCCGGCCACGCCCCACGACGGCGCGGAAGCCATGCGTACGGCCTTTGGCCACCGCGCGCGCTTGGTGAGCGTGGACGCCGGAGGCCACGCCATCTCCTACGGTCTCAACCGCAACGACAACCATTGCGCCGACGAGCGGGTTACGGCATTCCTGATCACCGGGCGACTCCCCGACCTGGATGTCTCCTGCGCGGCGGAGTCATCGTCACCTGCGGTGCAGACCATGGCCGCCGAGCCCGCCGTCGAGGGCGCGCTCCGCGAGCTACGTCGGAGAATGCGTCGCGGCATTTGAGGCTTCCTTCGCAGCGGCTCGCTGGCGCCGGTACTCCAGCGCGGGCAGCCCGCCCCAGCCCCAATTGTCGGTATCGACTTCCTCGATGACCACGAACGTCGCCTCGAGTGGCTTCTTCAGCACATGGAGAAGCAACTCGCTGGCACCTTTGATGAGGGCCGCTTTCTCCTCGGCGGTGACGGAGTCGCGATCGGGCGAGGTTCCCTCGCGGGTGACCTGGATGGTGACGATGGGCATGGGCTCTCTCTCTTTCGATGTTGGATGAAGGGCGATTACCAGCGACCGGCGTTCTGCCCGCCGTCTACGTGAAGGATTTCTCCGGTCACGAAGTACGCCGTCTCCAGGTAGAGGACCGCGTCGACGATGTCACGAACGTCGCCCATGCGGCCCACGGGATGCAATGTCGCCAATGCCGCATGGGTTTCCTCGGGATGCATCGGCGTCTTGATGATGCCCGGCGAGACGGCATTGACACGGACGCCGGTCTTCGCGAATTCGATGGCTAGGGACTTCGTGACGGAGTTCAAGCCGCCCTTCGTCAATGAAGCGAGGGCGGAGGGCACGCCCGCCATCGGTTGGTCCACGAGGCTCGTGGTGATGTTGACGATGTGGCCGGAGCCTTGTTTCAACATCTCCGCCGCGGCGCGCTGGGTGATGTGGAAGAAGCCGGCCACGTTGGTCCCCAAGTTGTGCGCATAGTCCTCTTGGGTGAACTCGATGAACGGCTTGGCGAGAAAGACGCCCGCGTTGTTGACCAGCGAGTCGATGCGGCCAAAGCGCTCGAGGCCCTCGCGAACGACCCGTTCGGCGGTCCTGGGATCGCTGATATCGCCGGGGACGGCGAGAATGTTCGCGTCGGTGCTCGGCTTGACGGAGCGGGACGTGGCGACCACGCGGTAATTCCGATCGCGGTATGCGCGAACCAAGCTGGCGCCAATGCCCTGGGAAGCGCCGGTGATGATGACGACCTTTCGTTCGTTGCTCATGATGATCCTCTGTCGATGGTTCCGGTCGCGTCGTTGCGGCCGTCCCTCCGCCGTCGGCGTTGGTGCCATCAATCTGGATCCAACCGAGTCTTGGGAGAATGATCGTCGTTCGGCAGTCACTCAACCGATTTTCGGCATAATCAGCCGAGACCCGCGGCTTCTCCGGCCATGCGCGTGAACGCGGCACGCAGTCGGGGCAGCGCAAAGTCCACGAAGGCTCGAACCTTGGGGACCGACATGCGCCCTTGGGGGGCGAGCAGGTACACCGGCAATGGCCGATGCTCCGCGTTGGCCAGGACGATCTTCAATCGGCCTTCCTTCACGTGTTTGGCGACATGATACGAATACAGCCGCGTCAGTCCTCGGCCCGCCATCGCCGACGCGGCGGCCGCACGGACGGTGTTCACGATGAATCGCGGAACGAACGAAACGCTGCGGGGAATGGACGCGCCTTTGGCGGGGGTGAATGTCCAGGAGTCGAGACCGAAATTGGCAAAGGCGACAATCTGGTGTTTTGCGAGGTCCGCAGGTTCCTTGATACGCGGGTGACTGGCGAGGTATCGGGGCGAGGCGACGACGACGCGCCGCACGTCGCCGCCGAGTTGGAGTGCGATGAGGGACGAATCCGGGAGGTGCGCGACGCGCAGGGCGATGTCGACGCCTTCGTCGACGAGGTTGACGGTGCGATCCAAGAGCAGAAGTCGAACCGAAACCGTCGGATGGCGGTCGAGAAAGTCTTCCAGAATGGGCTGCAATACCTCTTCACCGCTGATGGGCGGTGCGGAAATGGTCAGCATGCCACGGGGCGCCGAGCGTTCGCCGGCGGCGAGCATATCGGCCTCCTCCAGATCGATCAGGACCCGCCGGCACGCCACCGCATAGCGCTCGCCGGCCTCGCTCAACTTGAGCGACCGCGTCGTCCGGTGCAGCAATTCCACCCCGACGTGGGCCTCCAACAGGGCCAGCGCACGGCTGACCGCCGTCGGTGACCGTTTGAGTCGGCGCGCGGCCCCCGCCAAGCTGCCCTCGTCGAGGGCTGCGATGAAGATCCTCATTGCGTCGATGCGATCCATGGCAATCTTGGCTGAGCGTTCGGGCGTTGGCAGGCTTTGCTGCTCGTAAAAGCTCACCCTGCCATCATTTGTGTCCCATTTGCGGCGAATCGACATGGGAACGCGATCCGACGACGTCGCTTGGGACGGTTTCGAGAACGAATGATCCCGCGCACATGCCTTTGCACGACGCCTTGGAGCTCATCGGCATGACGCATGCGAACGCGGAGCGCCCATGAAAACGAAACGCGAAAGGCGAGCATCGCCGATACCGGCCTGGAAGGCCCGGCAAGGTATCCTGATGCTGGGGGCTGGTATGGGCCTGGTCGCATCGTGCAGCATCGGATCGTCGGGGCCGACTGCACAAATGGAAGGGCGCCTCGGTGGCGCCGTCTTCACCTCGTTCGACGCGCAGCGAGGTGGCTGCCTCCAAGGCAACAATCCAAACGGCGTCGATTGCAACAATTACCGCTCGAAGGAGGACGTCTATGCGAGCGGCGGTCCTGGACCGTCGGGGCTCGATGATGGTCAATACTACTTTGCCGTGCTCGTGCCCGGGTTTCAGAACGGCGGCTTCATCGAGGGCGCCGATGGGAATCTGAGTGACACCACCGCCGGCTCGACGGCCGGTGATCTCGGGAGTGGGGACTCGATTGCCAATCGGACGTACACCGTGGCAAACCACGAAATTACGACGTACAACGGGACGCACGCTCCCGGAACGTCGCCGAACGGGACCAGGGTTTTGCAACTGGCTCCGTATGACGATACGAGCAATGGAGGTGGGGTGTATATCCTCGCCGTTTGCGAGGTGGGGGCCACCAGCCCGAGGCAGTGCAAGTTCGACGCATTCCACATTCGAGACGCGTCGTCGCCGGACGCTGGTCCGGACGATGCCGGCACCCCGCCCGACGATGCGGGGCCTCCGCCTCCGGACGACGCCGGTCCGCCTCCTCCTGTCGATGCGGGGCCTCCGCCTCCTGTCGATGCGGGACCGCCCCCGCCACCGCCTCCGGTGGATGCGGGACCACCACCGCCGCCACCTCCTCCTCCCGAGGATGCCGGGCCCCCGCCGGTGACGGACGCAGGCGCCGAAGACGCCTGCGTGCACTAAGCCTAGGGCCGCGCTTCGTACACGAGATTGAACGGCGTCTCGGCCGCTCGCCGGAAACGGGTGAAGCCCGCGGCGGCGGCCAGGGCGCGGATGCGCGCTTCGCCGGCTTGGGCGCCGAGTGCGAGTCCCTTGTCGTCGGCTTTCGACGCGGGCGTGCAGATCATGGTCGACGCGGAATAGAAGATGCGGCCGACGGAATTGAGATTGTCCGCGAGCGAGTCGTGCGCGAACGGTTCCACGATCATGCAGACTCCATCCGACTCGAGCGTGCCGAGCGTATGCCGCAACACGGCTTCCGGATCGCCCATGTCGTGCAGGCAGTCGAAGAAGGTCACCAGCGCATACCCCTTGCCGGGAAACGCTTTTGCCGGCGCTGCCTCGAACGAAGTCCGCGCCTGAACGCCCGCATCCTCCGCCGCGTGTTGCGCGGAGGCAATGGACTCGGGGTGGTAGTCGAAACCGTAAAACGTGGAGCGCGGGAATGTCTTGGCCATCAAAACGGTGGACGCTCCATGCCCGCAGCCGATGTCCGCCACCCGCGCGCCCGCCTCGAGCTTTTCCTGAACACCGGTGAGGGCGGGAATCCACGAAGATAGGAGATTGGCAATGTAATTGGCTCGAAAGAACTTCGCGGTCCCCACGAAGAGCGAATGATCGTGCTGATGCCAGCCGAAACCCTCTCCGCTGCGAAAGACGTTGGCAATGTGGGAGACATCGCGGAACATGGCCATGCCGACCAAGAAGGCACCCGGGATGTAGGTGGGGCTATTGGCATCGGCCAGCGCGGCGGCCTGTTCCTCGGTCATGCGAAAGCGTGACGTATCCGCGTCGTATTCGATGTAGCCCGACGCCGCGTTGGCCGCGAGCCATTCGGCGACGTAGCGCTCGGCGGTGCCCGTCTCCCGAGCCAGCTCGGCAGCCGACATGGGGCGCGTCGCCAGCACACGATAGAGCCCCAACTGCTCGCCGAGGACGACCAGCGGTGCGTGCAAGACGGCCCCAAAGTCCGCGGCGAAGCGGCTCATGAACGCGTGCATCTTTTGCGGATCAATTGCCATGCAATGGTTTGAGCCACGGGGGAGCACGGTAGACCAATAAAAAGATGTAAATCGTCGCGCCCGCAAATATTTACATCGGGAAAAATGGGCGCGCGGCAAAGCAACGTCTACGGTACGGCACGGGCGGGCTTGGGACTCGGCACGGTCATGCCGATCACCCCCGCGACGATGCAGACGAGCCCCATGCCTGCCGTCGGCGTCACTTTTTCACCAAGGAAGATCACCCCGATGGCGACGCCGGCCGGCACCCTCAAGTAGGCCTGCGAAGTGGCAGCGACCGACCCCAATGTGTGAAGGAGCCTAAAGTAGATGGTGAGAGCAAGCGCCGTCGAAAAGACGGAAAGCGCGAGCAGCGCCCATAACGAACCGGGTGAAGGCCTGAGCGCCCACGGCCGGTCGACGACGAGGCTGAGGGGCAACAGAATGACGGCGCCCGAGAGCAGAGAACCGGCAGCAGGCATCATCGGATCGAGGTGCTTGAAGCTTTTGCCGAAGATGGCCGCTCCCGCGTAGCAGATTGTCGCGGCGATGACCGCGAGTTGGGCCCACACCTGATCCCCGAGACCCTTCAATGCTTGTGTACCGGTAATCAGGCACGTGCCCGCCAACCCGAACACCACACCCGCCAGTTTGCGTCCGGTCACCGCCTCGTGCCGCGTGATCAGGACCGTGAGTAGGAATGCAAAGATCGGCGCCATCGAGTTCAGAATGGCGGCGAGTCCGGCGTCCATCTTGCGCTCCGCCCAGGCGAGCAGGCAAAACGGAATCGCGCTGTTCAGACAAGCCTGAAACACGAAACGTCGCCACGTTGCGGCATCCGCCGGCAACGCCATTCCGCGCCAGTGAATCATGGCCAGAAGGAGCAATCCCGCAATCAAGGTTCGAATCGCGATGAACGTGACCGGTGGAATGGTCTCCACGCCAATTTTGATGAACGTGTACGAAGCGCCCCACAGCGTCGACAGCCCGAGGAGCAAAGCAAGTTCGGTCGCTGGGGTCGTCTTGGCTTGCATGATGTCTCCCGGTGGTGGCTCGGCGTACCGTCGTTTTAGTACGCGACCATCGAGCCATGCTTCGATGCGCGTCGAAGCATGGGGACATCTTCCGTTGTCACGTATGGGCGTTCGCCGCAGAGCGCAACGCTTCGAGCGTGTCCCTCACTTCGTCGGGGGACAGCTCGCGCACCACGGACACATTGCACTTTAGCGCGCCGAACGTTCGCGGCATGCTCCACGAGCGACTCATCGTCTGCGGCCCCACGACGAGGGTGCGCATTCCGCGGAAGAAGGGCACCGTTTCCGGGCGGCCCTCGCCCCACACCCAATGCCATGCGGGGTGGCCTTTTTGGCTCCAATCGTATTCGCCGGCCTCGTACGTGTAGAACTGGAACGAGCCCGACACGGAATCGGTGGAGCGCGTGGGGGAGTCGCCGCGAATGAAAGCAATCACGTCCGGCGGGTTTCGCTCGCCTCGAATGCCCTGCTCGATGAGCACGTCGGATACCAGGGCGTGAAGATCGAAATTGCTCACCAGACCGTCCACGCGCATATGAAATGCGCGCTTCTCCATGGGGCATACCACCAACCACGTGGCATCGAGCACGGCGCCCAGGAGAACATCGAGCCACCGTGCATCGGAGCTCGCCAGCGCCCGCGCCGCGCGACGGAAGTCGTCATCGGATGCGGCACGAACCAACAGCTCGCGATCGCGGGTGAGCGCGGCCACCGTCGGCAGCGTCCAGATTTCCAAGGTGGAGAGGGCCGACGCTCCTCCGCGATCCTCCTTGAGGTGCGAACGAAAAAGCGCGAGCTCGATGGGCCGGCCGTCGACCTCGGTGACCTTCTCGTTCGTGGTGGCTTTGCCATCGGGCGGCAGGTCGGCCAGGCAAACGTCGGCGTAGCGGCGCGCGGCCTGCAACACGGCGGGCATCTTCGCCAGGAGCACTTCGCCCAAGGGTCGCGGCGGGGCGCCGTTTTCGACCAGCGCCCCGGCAGCGATGGCAGCGTAGGCGACGCCATCGGCATCGTCGACGCGCGAGCGCACGAGTCGCTCCACGAGCACGTCGCGGGCGCGCGTGAGTTCGGCCATGCTCGCCGATTTCGCCGCTTCGTGAAGCTGCACGCGGCAGCGATGAACCTCCGAGCCGTCCCAATCGATGCCGTCGACGGCGGAGACCAGCTCCTCGGCGACTTTCACCACGTCCGTCATCCACACGCGATACTAGGAAAACCGAAGCAGCGTGTCGATGTGCGTCCCCGCAGCTTTCAATCGGTCGCTGACGACCCTACATGCCCTGAGGCATCGTGCTGCCGGAAGGGACGGGAGGATGGCGACGGTCAAGGCTTTGCTGTTCGATGTATTTGGGACTTTGGTCGACTGGTACGGGTCCATCCAGGAGCGCGCGGAATCGATTGCCGCGCGCGAGGGGCTCGCGCTCGATGGCGCCCGTCTGGCGCTTCTCTGGCGTCAGCGCTATGCGCCGTCGATGGCGAACGTCACCAGCGGCAAGCGTCCGTGGTGCGACTTGGACCAGCTGCACCGTGAATCACTAGATCACGTGCTCACGGAGTTGGCCGTGGACTTGCCGTCACCCGCGCGCGCGGAGCTCGTGGCGGGTTGGCACGAACTCCGCCCGTGGCCCGATGTGGTTGCGAACTTGCCCCGCCTCCGGGCGCAGCGGATCACGGCCGCGCTCTCCAACGGTCATGTGCGGCTGCTCGTCGATTTGAAGCGCCATGCCGGCTTGGACTTCGACACCATCTTGTCCGCGGAGTTGGCGCGTTCGTACAAGCCCGAGGCCGTCGTTTACCAAACGGCGACCCGTCTTCTTGGTTTGGAGCCGGACCAAGTCATGCTGGTCGCCTGCCACGCGTGGGATCTGGCCGGTGCGGCCCATGCAGGATTGCGCACCGCCTACGTGGCCCGCCCCGCCGAGTGGGGCCCGGGCACGGTGGCCGCACCGGTGTCGGCCGACATGCATGCCCGCGATCTCGGCGATCTGGCCGATCAGTTCGACGCGCTGGACCGCTCGGCGCGCTCGACGGCAAGCGGCTGAAAATACGTCGGAACGATGACCTGCGTGGACGGCGAGCAGCCATGGACTTCCCGTTCGAACTGCGCCAGCGATTCGCGCGTCTCGGCGTCGAGAGTCGGGCCTTTGGGGTCGAGCGGCTTGTCGTGTGCGTCGAAGTGGTTCGTGAGCACGCGGGGCGGTTGCCCCACGGCGCGCAGCAATCGGCACGTGTAATCGGGAATCTTTTCGCGCGCTCCGGTGGCCACGACCGCCACGTCCGGTCGCAGCCCTTGGAGTTCGCTTTCGATGAAGTTCGCCGACCCGACGAAGAGGATCGAGCGATCGTTGACGCGCACCAAGTATTGGAGCGTCTCGCCTGGAAGGTAGCCTTCGGCGGACATCGGCAGCTTCACCCCGCGAGGAATGTCGCCCGACGGCATGCCAATCTGCGAATGGAGCGCGTGGAGGACCCGCACCGAAAAAGGTCCAATTTTGAGGGTCTCACCACCGCGCGCCTCCCGAAGCTGCGACTCGGGTACACCCGAAGAACGCAGCACGTTCAGCGCGCTGTCGGAGCCGGCCACGGTCGCACCCGTTCGCTTGGCCACGGTGGGCACGTCGAGCAGGTGGTCCCAATGGGAGTGCTCGACGAGAATGCCCTCGGCCGAATCGGGCGCGTACTTCGCAATCTGCTCGTCATTCGGTACGAGCGGCGGGCCCCCTTTCTGGAAGGGGACACGCGTAAAGTACGGGTCGACGAGAAGCACGTGGTCCCCCGCCTGGATTTTCCACCCCGCCACCCCGAGGTACGTGAGCCGAACGGCGTCGGACGTGTGCGACGGATTCGGTGAATCCGCCGTTTTTGCCGCACAAGCCAAAAACGGGAGGGTACCCGCGACCAAAGCGAGAATCGTACGCATTGCCATGATGTCGACGTCATAGATCGACGGCGATGCGAATGCTAAAAATTTAGCACGCACGATGCTGATTTTTTAGCAGACTGGGCCGGGATGCGTGGTTTACCGCACGAAGATGCGCGAAAACGAGCCGTTGAGCGGGCCGTCGAGCCGTCCTCCCGCTTCGACGGGCATCTTGCCGGTGTAGATGACGTTGCCCACTTTGACGGGGAAGGGGACCAACTTGCAGGTGGGATGGACCAACTCGTATTCGAGCGGCTTATCGAGGTCCACGTTGTAGAAATAGACCTGCGGGTCCTCATGGGCCGAAATGGACGGCTCGTCGCTGAGGCGTCCGCCTTTGAAGTACTTGACGTGGGCCGAGCTGCCCGGCGGAACGACGATGGTGCCCCCGCTCGGGTCCTCGCAATCCCCCCTGTTGATCAGGGTGAAGTGCTGGACCCCCTTGGTCGGATCGTAATCGGCAAGGCGTCCGCGGCTCGTCTGGGCGCGTGCGAGCGGAGCAAGCTCGAAACCGCCGCGCGCGAAGTCGCCCAGTAGAACGTATTCCTGCAGTGTGATGTGCACGAACGCATCGGCCGAGAGCTCGGGCGTGAATGGGAGGAACCTGGGCAAACGCGAGATCGTCCACGCACCCTGAGCATCGGTGACGGTGCGGTGGTTTCCGAAGCCGGCGTCCACGGTGACCCCCGTCACGGGAATCTTCGTATCGAGGTTGGTAATGGCGCCCGTCATGGAGACCGAACGGCGGTTCGTCGTTAGCTCGGATTCCTCCTGCTCCGCCGACGGGGAGGTGGACGTTTCCGAGGCGCATGCCGTCATGGAAGCCATGCCGAACCAAGCGATGATGGACCAAGTCCGCATCGAGTACCTTCTTTCTTCGCAGTGCAATTCGTCTCGAGGTCCGGATTGACCTCACCCCGAGACGATAAAGTCCGCCGCATTGCGCGACATGGGCGATGTTGACGAAATCAAACTTTCGCGGAAATGGCGCGTGCGTACCGCCCGGGCGAGATGCCGATGATGCGGCGAAAATGGCGATGAAGCTGGCTCTCGTCGTAGAGTCCAACCCCTTGCGCCACCCGCGCCGCGCTCCAGCCTGCGGCGAGGAGCTCTTGCGCGCGCGCAATTCGTATCTGGGTCAAATATTCATAAGGTGGAATACCCATTTCCGCGCGGAATGCGCGCACGAGTTGGTATTTGTTGATTCCCACCTGGGCGGCCAATTCGTCGAGCGATATCTTTTCAGCGAAGGTGTCGTGCAACAATTCGCGCACGCGGGAAATGGTGCGCGGCACCTCGGGCGCCGTTCGCGTTTCGGTGCATGTGGCGAGTACCTCCGCCAAAGCTTCGGCCACGAGCACTTGCGTCTCGAGTGCCGATGCCGACCCGAGAAGTGCATCGTGCATGGCAAAGGCCAGGCGGGTGGCGCGGGGGTACGTCCCCTGCTCCACGCGCCGGAATGATACGGCCGAGGGAAGCCCGAAGGCCTCGGCGGCTTCGGCGATGGCCTCGCGAGCGAATGTGGCCTCTTGCAAGGTAAAGGGCGTGTGAATCCGTCGATCACGGTGCACCTCGCCAGGCTCTTTGAGCTTGAGCGCGCCCCCGCGAAGGGTCACCGTTTCGCGGCGGTACCACCAATCCAAGGCGCCCTCGTAAAGGACGCCGATGGAGTGGCGGCTGGTGTACGAAGCCGCCACGGTCGAATTGTTCTCGATGCGCATCACGTTGACGCCGGGGATGCCCTCGGGCTGCCATACGAAGACGCGCATGCCGTTCGACGGCGTCTCCCGTGCCGTGTTTTCGCGTGCCGCTTTGGCGAGTAGGTCGAAATTTTCGCTGACGGTGGCCGCGACTTCCGCGACGTTGATGCCCTTCACGCATTCGAGCTTAGCGCACGCTGGTCGCTCCCGCCTTGGGCGATGTTGACAATCGCGCGATGGCGCGTCCGCTCAGAGTCGCACGGCGAGGGTTGCGGCCGGTCCGACGAAGCTTTGCTCGGGCTCCTGTTTGAGGGCGCGCAGGCCCACCCGCAAATCGACGGGACCGAACGACACGCCCGTTTGGAAGAGCAGATCGAACAGGGGCGGGCCTTTCTCGAAGAAGCTCACGAGGGTGGAGCCGTAGAACATGAACGGCCTAAACGGGTACGCTCGGGCCTGCACGCCGACATCGAATGCCCAGAGGCCGTCGAGCCCGGCCAGACCCATGACCGAACCGCCGACGATGCCGTAGAGTTCCACCTCTTTGGATTTGGCGCCAAGAAGATTGGGCCCGATGTGGAGTCGCTTCCAATTGAGTTGCGTATCCTCCTCCCCGGCGACGTTCGATGGCTCGCGAAAATGATCCCAGGTGAACTCCAACATGAACGCGCCGACGAAGAGACGCGCCCCAAAATCGATGACGTAGACTTTCTCGTTGACGGGAAGGTACGTGCCGAACGTGAGCTCCATCACGCGAACGCCGCGTCCCGCAAATTTGTTCTGCATCTGCCATTTGCCGTTGGCCGCTTGCTTCCACGGGAAGATGTAGGCTGTACCCTCCTTGTCTTGCCCATAGATGTCGAGCGCCATCCACCAAAACGGGTTCGAGGTTTCGATCGGTTTACTCACGTACTCCGGGGGACTCGCGTTTTCCGAGGGGGTCTCATTCGAGGACTCGGCCGACGCGGAGGACGAGTACGAATGGTCATACGAAGGATACGACGGCGACTCGTACGAGTACGATGGAGAGGGCTCGTACGAGTACGATGGAGAGGAATGGTGCGAGCGATGATGGGACCCGGACGAAGATCGTGACGGCGACGGGGGTGACGGCGACGATCGTGAAGGCGAGGGAGGTGTTGGCGACGCGCGGGATGGGGAGGAACGCGATGGCGACGAGCCGCGATGCGAGCGATCGAATCGCTTTAGTGCTTGGGCATATGCATGTCGGGTATCGTAAAAAGCAAAGACGGCGACTGCGACACAGGCGGTCGTACAGGCTCTTGCGGGTCGATTCATGCCGCTCCCTTGGGTCGTTTCCCTGTACGCCCTGTCGTAGCAACGACCGCGCCGTGCCCGTTTTTCGAGAAATTGCCGGATGCACGACCTTTCGCCGCGGAAACCGTAAAGCGTCGATCACACCCTGTGGCCAGCCGGTAACGCTCTCGCACGCGCGAGCGATGGCGTGGTTGGCCACTCTTTGGCGGGTTAGGCGGAGACGAGACCGTTATCGCGTCGGCGTGACGGATGCGACAATCTCACTTATCTGAATAACAGGCGGGCTATTCGTATAGTTGGGAACGTCCGCAACGAGGTGTTCGAGGTGCAGCGCGGCCGCCGTGCGAAAGTCGTCAACAGTTTCGAAGTACAGATAGCTCGCAGCCAAGTACGGCCCCGCCGAGCCCGGGGTGACCCCCCCCACGCCGTCGTCGATTTCGTATCGGACGGGCTTTAGCAACGCGCCCACGAGCGGCATGTGCTTGGTCGTGTAGTATTCGAGGTCGAAGGTCTTGCCTTCGCCTGCGGGATAGCTAACGGAAACGCGAACCATGCGTGGCAACTAGGCACCTTCCTCGGCTCCCGCAAGCGCAACCTCTCAGGTCAACCGTAGGCCCCCCCTCACTGAAGTACGCCGTAATCGGGCAGCTTGAAGCCTCTTTCGTAATCGCCGCCTTGGAGATCGGTGTCGAGATTGCCGATGTTCGCCGTGATGGTGTATCCGCTCGACGCGAATTCGCGCCGGCAGCGTTGCTTCGAGGCGGCGCGACCGCCGGAGCCATTTCGGAGACAGAGTCCGTCCACCGCATAGCCGACGCCTTCGAGCGCGCGGATGGTCGAGTTTCTCGCGCCCTCGGCGCGGTACGAGACGAACAGAATCGCGTACCCGTGATCATGCGCCCACCGCGCGGCGTCGAGGACCGGCGCATTGGCCTGCCCCGATTCCTCGGGGAAATCCGAGGAGACCAGCGCCGTGTTGTCGATATCGAGCACGATCGCCAAGTTGGAGCCGCCGCCCGAAAGCCTATCTTGCAGGTAGGGAACGACGCCGCTCACCGCCTCTTCGACATCCCGCTGCCACTCCTCGTACGACACTTCGGCCGCCATCGCCGCAGGAGAGACCATCGCCCAAGCGGCAAGCGCAAGGCCCCCACCGATTCTACGCACAGCCTTGAAAGACCACGTCATTGAAAACCTCCTCGCGCCCCATGGCCCGAGGTCGACCGTCGCGCGTCACGCCAGCGTGACGTTCTCGCGACGAGTCGACGGGCGGCGCGCCTGGCTCTATTCGAGCGCGGGAGGATCCCGTGAGAGGACGCAGAGCAAGGTGTCGCGATCGCATTCGACGGGGAAGTCCGGGTCGACACCCGAGCCCAAGAAGAGGACCGTGCCGTCGGCGAGTTTGGCCTCCGGGTGGGCCTCGGCGTCGCAGGCCAGGGGGTAGGGAGTACCGTCACCGAAGTCGCACGAGGTGCGCGCTCCAAAGAGGGCAGCACGCCCGTCGTACTCGCACGTGTCACCGTCGACCGTGTACCGAAGATGGATGCGGAATTGATTTCCCGCATGCGCAGGTGTGAAATACACATGCCAATCGGAAAACTCGTACGAAATGAAGGTGGCGGCCTTTTCCGGGAGCCCCGGCTTTTGGTTCGCAGGATCGGCCGGGACGGCGGGCAGATGCGGCAGCTGCTGGATCACCGGGCTCGGACGGGGAATGTCGCAGAAATCCCTCTGCGGTTCGTCGGTGGTGAATCGCCCGGCTGCGTACGTATGGTGCGTGGGATCGGTATCGACGTCGGCGCGCGGATCGAGCGCGAGCCGCTTTTGCGCTTCGTCGACCAACTTGGCCAAGGCCATTGGCGTGAGCGCCGCAGGGAATGTCTCCAGCGCGGGCTTCCCATCGTCGCCGATATCCATGTACGAGTTGACCAGGAGCACGTCGGCCTTCAAGTTGGCGCAGGCCCCACCCCCGGACAGCAGCGTGTACTTGACGGTGTACGTGCCCGTCCCCGTTCGGCATAGCGGCTCCGATTGGCTGCAACCTCCCGCCAACGCGCCGCCGAGCAGCAGCGAAGAACCCAAAAAGCGCGGCAAACACGACAAAACGAATTTGGACATCAGAAGCTCCCTCGAATGCCGAAGCGGAATTGGCGCGGCTCTTGGTAGTAGTCGGCGCGGCCGAAGTTGGGATTGATGGCGCTCGGCGAAAAAGGCGTACCGTCCTGCCCTCGCACATTGTTGGGGAGGTCGCCGCGCGTCCCATTGGGGATGGCCCGCGTGTCGGCCGAGGTGTACCGCTGATCACGGCTCATCTCGCCCTGGAAGTTGAGCAGATTGAAGACGTCCATGGTAAACGCGAGCGTCGTGCCGCCGGCAAAGCGCACTTGGTAGCCGACGTGTGCGCCGAAGTTGTACGTCCACGGCATACGGTCGCCCGTGCCGCGCGGCAGGATGTAAATGAGGTCGGTGCCATAGGTGCGGTGCCCCCCGAGGAAGTTCGTCGGGCGGCCCGAGGACGCTTGAAACGAGCCACCCAACTGCACCGTGGAGTTGGAGGTAATCGGAAGATCTTTGGCGCCGAACACCTTGAAGCTGTGGCGCCTATCGCCGGGGAGATCGCCCGTTTGGTTCACGAGCAGACTTTTGAGATCGTAGGTCCCGTTGATGTTCGGATCGAGCTGTCCGGTGGTGGGATCGTAGAGGCCCGCGATATTCCCCCGGAGCCAGGACAACGTGTAGCTTACCTGCGCAAGCCAGTTGTCGCTGAAGTTCTTCATGAAGTAGGCGGTTCCCGCGTCGTAGTTGCGCGTTGCCTCGGGGAAGGACTTGCCGATTCCCTTTCCCGGGTTGCCAATGAAGTACGTGGCCCCGTCGTCGTTGCTCATGTCCTCGATGACGTTGTTCATCCAGCGGCGGGTGTACGAAAGACCAAAGCGGCCGTTTTTCACGATCTCGTATTCGCCGCCGGCCACGAACTCGCTGGACGACTGCGGCGAGATATCCGGATCGATGACCCCCTTGCCGCCGCCGATGGTCCCGTACTTGCGATCGGGCGTGTTCCCAAAGCCGCCCGCCGCGGGGTAGCGATTGCGCGCCACGTTCGTACGACACACGCCCGCGGCTTGCGTGGGATCGAGCGGATTGCACTTTGCCGGATCCACCTCTTGCTGGAGTTGGGTTTCGCCCGTCTGGCGATCCAGGAGATTCAGCGGGACGCTCTCGTAGAACCTCGCATAGTTGACGAAAAGCTTCGAGCGCCCTGACTGTGTGGGATCGAAAATCAGGCCTAGGCGTGGCGAAATCTGGTTCGGCAACGTCATGAGCATCTTGCCGTCGCTGCCAAACATGAACTGATTGTCGTAACGAACACCCGCGTTGAGCGTCACCTTGTCGAAGATCTGCCAGCTGTCCTGGAGGAATCCGCCGACGTTCAGCGAATACGTGCGCGTGACCCAGCGGTCCACTTCCACCGGCTGGTCCGGCCCTTGCAAATAGCCATAGGCGCGGTGCGCCAAAAAGCTTTGCCCCTTCGGGTCCTCGCGCCAGCGCATCCCGCCGGAGTATCCGCGGCTCCACCACGAGCTCAAAAGCTCGACATCGATACCGGCCTTGATCACGTGGTGGCCCATGAATTGCGCGAGGACCGTGCCGACGGTCTTGAACGAGTACACGTCCATGACTTGCTTGTTGATGAAGTCGGCCCCGCCGGCCCGATATTCCGGCACAGGACACGTCGGAAGGGTTCTCGGTTTTCCATCCGAGTCGGTCACCGTGGCCGTCCCGCATCCGGGTACATTCTCGAAGTCCGTGAGGCTGTGCGGCGAGGGGTTCGTTCGCCGATACCACACGTGCGGAATGGCCGAGTAACCCAGGCCGCTGCCCACGTTGAAGCCGTCGGCGGGCAGCACGCCCCCGATCTCGTGGTGCCAGCCCAAGGTCGTTTCGACGATTTTGGACTTGTTGTCGAAGTCCGTCGTCCACTTGAGCACCGTGTCGAACGCGCCCGATTGGTACGTGTGCGCCTGCGCGCCGTAGGTGCCGAAAAGATTGAACTCCCGGGTGCTGGCTCCCTCGACGAGGCCCGTGGTCGGGTTTACGCCGTAATCTCCCCCGCCGCCCGCCATCGTCGGTGTGGCCGCGAAGGTGAGCGCGAGCTTGTTGCTCTGATTGACGCGGTAGTCGAGCTTCGCGAAGATTTGATACGAGGTGGCCGTGGCCTTGTACTGCTTGTTCGTGCCGGGGAGTTCCGACGTGCTGGCGACGGTTCCATCGGCATTGTATGCCGTCGCCCAGATCGAGCGGTCCAAGTTGTAAACGGCACGGGAAACTCCGAATCCCACGTAATACCAGAGCTTATCCTTCACGATTGGTCCGCTCTGGTCGAACCCCACGTCATAAATGTCGCCGAGGGACCGGCGCGTCTGAATGGCCGTTCCGGTAAAATAGGGATACTTGCGACTGCCCTCCAGCGCGCCGGGTGTCCAATTGGCCCATGCTGAGCCGTGGAACTCGTTGCTGCCCGATTTGGTGACGACATTGAGAATGCCACCGGTGGACCGGCCGTACTCCGGCATGTACCCACCGGAAAGGACGTTCACCTCTTTGATGAATTCGATGGACAGCGGCGATCCGTTGATACCGTATTTGGCACTGTTCGTACGAACACCGTCGACGACGTACGCATTCTCCGGGGACGTGGCCCCGCCGAGCGAGGTGCCGAATTGGTCGGCGTTGGCGCCGGGGGCGGCTTCGGCCACCGACTCGAAGGTACGCTGCGCGCCGCCGTGCGCCCCGGGATTGGTCACCGGGACGCGAAGCACGAAGTCTTCATTGATGTTCGTTCCGGTGCTGCTGGATCCCATGTCCACGACCGGCGCTACGGGTTTGATGAGCACGACCGGCGCGACGAATCCGTCGGGAAGCAACTCGGCATCGAGCCGAATGGTGGCATCGGCCCGGAGCTGGATTTGATTGCGTTGATACGCACGATATCCCTCTTTATCGAGGTGCAGCTCGTAGTCGCCGGGCGGCAGCGAGGGAATGCGATACGATCCTGACGCGTCGGTCGTTACGATTTGCTCGCCCTGAAGGGCTTTCGATGTCACCGTGACGACGACGTCGGCAATCGCTTTGCCGGTCGCTGTATCCTTTACTTTGCCCGTGAGCACCGCGGAGCCCTGCGCGCGTGCCGGAGCGACGATGGCCATGGTCGCAGACATCGCACCAATGGAAAGGGCCCATGTTGAAGAATATCGAAGCCGCATGTCTTCCCCGCTCTCCCGACGCGCTTTCGTGCGCATTTGCGCCGACACGCCGTTCCGCCGTTCACTTGGATAGAAGCGCAGTACCCCCACGCTACTCTACGGAGATAGTGAACCGATCACTGGCTTGATTTCAAACTTAATTGATCGGATATCGAGAAATACGTATCAGTGACAATTCGCTAACGCGTGCCAGCGATTTGACGGCGCCTTTACACCCACGACATACCGCGGCGCGATCGGGTGTGTGCGCCGTGATGCGTGGCGCGTCGAGCAAGGAGCCGGTGCGCCAGACGATTTGGCGCAACCCGCGCCAACATCGGTCGACAAACGACGTTCGTTCTTCGACGGCCGGCTCAATTCGAAATATCGACTTGGAACGAAGTGTCATATCGAAATAGCGCGAGGCTCGTATCCATGATTGCCAGAGCGCAACGGACTGCGGCTTCGCGGGCGAGGGGGGGGTCGCGGACGACCTCGGTGCCCACGTGAGGTCAAATTGACTCACATCGATGGTCGATGCTGGCCATCGGCCGATGCTGTCGGAGTGAGCCCGTGGGCGGCTCAGTCATGGTTCTGCCACGCGTCGTCGCGGCGTCCGTCGTGATGATGTGCGGCGTACTTGCTCAGTTGGGAACTGATTCGGAATCACTTGCGTCGAGGGCATTATCGAACTACCGTGCCTCGCGAATCCTTTCACGATCGTTCACGATTCTCCGAGAACGATGTTCGCCGTGAATGTTGGGGGGCTGGGAAGCGTGTGTGCTGCGTTGAGCCAGATTCGGTGACGATCCCTGCGCTTTTCGCGCGCCATCTCGCCTAGCCCTCCTCGCCCACCCCGCACGTCACGCCCCGCGTAACATCTATTTCAAATTCGTTTCGGTCGTGCCCCTCCACCGTTGATGTCGATTCGCGACCGCCAGAAAGGTGTCACCGCTCATGTCCCGAATGGCAACTATGCTTGTGCCTACTGCGACGCACGATGCCGGGAAGTTCGCGTCGTCGCTGGTCGCGGATATGCGCGGAGCTCCGTCGGTTGCGCTTTCCGATTTGTTCCCGGGCCATGGCCCGCCATCGCCGAAACCCGCGCGTTCGCAGGTGATCGTGGGCCCCAACGGGTTGGGCACCTCGGCCGCTCGGCCGATTGGAACGCGGCACGGTGAAAGTGTCCCGATCCCGCGTGCCGAGCCGGCCACCATCACCGGGCCGAAGGGGCTGGGTACGTCCGCCGCTCGGCTGATCGGGGGGCTTCACCCGCATCACGCACCGAAAGCCGCGCCGGAGCAGGGCGAATCGGTCACCGTCGACCAGGAGCTGCTCGATCGCGTAGGGCTATCCCAATTAGGAGCGTCGGCGGCGTGGGTGAGTCCACATCAGCCGGACACCCCGGAGCTTTTCTGTCCCGGTCCCGTGCGGGACGATCCCGCGTTGGGTCAGTTGGTCAACGACCAGCTGGTCGCATGGGCGGGCGAAATGGGGATTTACCCAGGGCAGCTCGACCATTTGCGAAAGTGTGACTTTGGCCGCTTGATGATGCTCACGCATCCGGCCACCAACGATCCGGATCGCTTGCTGGCGGCCGCCAAGGTGGTCATCGCCGAGTGGGCGTCCGACGACTACTACCTCGATGAGGAGAAGTTCGGTGCCGACCCGGCCACGGCCGCCGCGCGCTACGGTCTTCTCTACGGCATCGTGGATCCCGTCGCGCTGCCCGTGCGGTATGCGCCGCAGGTCGACAAGCACCTCGAGGACGACGCCATCGCGCGGGCCTTCCGCTCCGGCATGGAGCACCTGGCCAAGTATACGACCACCGCGCAAATGGCCCGGTTTCAGCACCAGATGGCCATTCTGTTCACCACGCTCGACCAAAATGCGAGCTGGCGCCTCACCAAAGAGCAGCCCGCGGTTTGGCACTACCTCGTGCACCGGCAGCACAACAGCTACCTGCCCCCGATGATCTTGGTCGACTCGATTGCCGGTTACGAGCTATCGCCGCAGGAGTTCTACAACCCCGGTGTGCGGCGTGCCGTGCTGATGGTCGGTCTCGCCGCGGTCTTGCTCAACGACCTTTACTCGGCGTCCAAAGAGTCGGACGACGACATCAGTTTGCCCGAAGCGATCATCGCCGAGGAAAAATGCACGCACCGCGAGGCCATCGCGCGTACGGTGGAGATCCACAACGAACTGATGCAAATGTTCGTTGCCGAGGCCGCGGTGCTCAGTGCCGCAGGTTCGCCGGCGCTCCGCCGCTTCTTCACCGACCTCTGGGCGTGGTGTGGCGGCAGTCGCCAATGGCACGCCACCACCCTTCGCTATCACTCGGACGACGCAAAACGCACCAACGACAAGACACAGCATGCCGACTCGACGGCATAACCGGATACGCGCACGACGTTGCTCGTAGGGGAAAGGACAGCCAGCCACGATGACAGCCATAACCACCAACAACCGTCCCGTTTTGCGAACTCCTTATCAAAAGTCCATCGCGGCGTATTGGAACGCCGAGCGGGACCCGGTCAACCTGCGGCTTGGTGACGTCGATGGCCTCTACCACCACCACTACGGCATCGGAGATGTCGACCCGTCCGTGTGGGATGGTCCGGAGAAGACGCGCGACGAGCGGATCATCGCCGAATTGCACCGACTCGAATCCGCGCAGGGCGACTACCTTCTCGACCACCTCGGTGGCATCACCGCGGAAGATCGTTTGCTCGACGCCGGATCGGGGCGTGGCGGCACCAGCTTCATGGCCAACCGTCGATTCGGTTGCCAGGTCGATGGCGTGACGATCTCCACCGCCCAGGTGGAATTCGCCAACAACCAAGCCGGCGACCGCCGGGTCACCGACAAGGTGAAGTTTCATTTCCGCAACATGCTCGACACGGGCTTCGAGACGGGCTCGATGCGGGGCATTTGGACCAACGAGACCACGATGTACGTGGACTTGTTCGAGGCCTTCAAAGAGTTCTCGCGGCTGCTCAAGGTCGGTGGCCGCTACGTCTGCATCACCGGCTGCTGGAACGATCTGACCGGCGGGCGTTCCAAGGCCGTCATTCAAATCGACGAGCGCTACACGTGCAACGTGCACGCGCGGAGCGAATACTTCCGCGCGCTCGCGGCCAACAACCTGGTGCCGATCAACGTGGTGGATCTCACGGCCGCCACCATTCCCTACTGGGAGCTACGCGCGAAGTCGTCCGTCGCCACCGGCGTGGAGGATCCTTTCCTCACCGCCTACCGCGAGGGGAGCTTCCACTACCTGCTCATCGCCGCCGACAAGATCTGACATTCGGCGCAAAAGGAAAAACGCTCGGCGACGGATCGCTCCGACGCCGAGCGTTTTCGCATTTGACCCCGTTCATCGCCCATATGGCCCGTTCATTGGCATCATTTTTACGACGAAATGCGCCACGTCGAATGGGATGTGGAATGGCTTCTTTGCGGTCGAAGGGAAGTATCTTTTGCGATACAGCTTCCAAGAAAGGAGCTTCATCATGAAAATGCTTGCCGTCATCTTGGTCGCCGCCTTGGCCATCACGGGCTGTAGCAGTGCTTCCGAGGAGCCCACGGGCGACGATGTCCCCGCGGTCGACACGGGCAGTGCCAAAACGCAAGGCATCGATGCATGTCTTGAAATGGGGGGCTACTGCATCGGACAGCGGGAGGTATGCCCTGGCCAGGTCGCCGCCGGTCCGAACGAGTGCACGCGCGGCCGCCAGCTTTGCTGCGTCCCGTGAAGATGGATACGTAAGAAATGTCTCCCTGAGTCCGAAAGGAATCGCTTGGGCTTTACGTACAGGAATCGATGCCCGAGCGATCCAGATGGCTTGCCGCCGCAATGAGCGGATTATTCCTGGGGGGATGTTCTGCCGAATCTGCGCCAAAGGATGAAGCGTGGCGCGTTTCGTCCCTCGCGGAGGGGGACGAGTCTCTCGTCGAGACCGATTCGGGCCCCGTGAAGGGGGCTTTGTTCGACGGGTATCGCAGCTTCCAAGCGATCCCGTACGCCGCGCCGCCGGTGGGCGAACGACGATGGCTCGCGCCGGGGCCCGTCACCGCGTGGTCGGAGCCGCGTGATGCGACCAAGGCGCCGAACGCCTGCGTGCAAGGTGGCGGAGCCAAGCCGGTCACCGGTGCGGAGGACTGCCTTTACCTCAATGTGACCACCCCGCGCGGACCCACATCGAGCGGCCTCAAACCGGTCATGGTGTGGCTGCACGGCGGGGCGTTCACGAGCGGCTTCGCGCATCGCTACGATCCGCATCGCATGGCCCAATTGGGGGATGCGGTGGTGGTGACGGCCAATTATCGACTCGGCGTCTTCGGTTTGCTCGCGCACCCGGGCCTTTCTGACACGGATTTCAGCTTGCAAGACGAGCTGGCGGCGCTTCGCTGGGTGCAGCGCAATGCGCGAGCGTTCGGCGGCGATCCGAACAACGTGACCTTCTTCGGCGAGTCCGCGGGCGGCTTGAGCGTGTGTGCGCTCCTGACGTCGCCATCCTCGGCGGGGCTTTTCCATCGCGCGGTCATGCAGAGCGGCATGTGCACGACCGACTGGCCCAATCAAGGACTCGACCCGGACAGCGCGGCGGGATCCGGTTGGCTCTCGCCCGAGGAGGCACGCGCCCGCGGTTCGGCGGCGGCCCAGGGCTTGGGTTGCGCCGATCCGAAAACGGCCATCGAATGCATGCGCAATATGTCGGCGGCCGATTTGCTCGCGTCCCCGGCGGTGCAGGGGCCGCCCGCGTTTGGGTATCCGTCTTATGGCTCGCGCATTTTGCCGGAGCACCCCGCGAAGGCGCTCGCCGAAGGGCGATTTCACCGCGTCCCCGTGCTCGCGGGCTCGAACCTCGACGAGGGTCGAGCCTTCGTGTTCACGTACCACGTGCGCAACCCCATTACCGCCGAGCGATACCGCGAATTGCTGAAAACCTCGTATGCGGAACACGCGGACGAGGTCGAAGCGCACTATCCGCTCAGCGACTACGATTCTCCCGCGCTGGCGTGGGCGGCGGTCATCACCGATCGCGTGGTCGCGTGCCCCACGCTGCAGGGTGAGCGCTTGCTCGCCGCCAAAACGCCCGTCTACGCATTCGAGTTTGCCGACCGCAATGCGCCGGCGGTTCTTCCGGTTCCTCCGGGCATGCCGCCGGGGGCCATGCACACGTCGGAGCTGTTCTATCTTTTCGACGTCCTGCCTTTCAATCCAAACTTCACCGAGGAGCAGAAGGCGCTCTCCACGTCGATGATGCGCTATTGGACGCGTTTCGCGAAAACCGGCAATCCGAATGCTTCCGAATTGCCCTCCTGGACACGCTTCCGCGGTGCCAATGCGGTGCCCTACGTGCAATCGCTGAACGTGGGCGCCGGCGGGATTCACTCCGTCGACTTTGGCACCGAGCACCGGTGCGACTTCTGGAGCAGCCTCCAATGAGTCGCGCGAAGCCCCGCGCGCGGTAGTGCGGGGCGCAAGTGGCAGGGTGGCGCGGCTTCGTACTATGAGGGGGGCATGTCGCGTCACTCTTCCTTCTTCTTCTCACGCATGGGCGTGATCTCGCTTGGCTTGCTCGGTGTGCTTGGTTGTCGGCCCGAAGAGGAGCCCAAGACGGCGGCGCCGCCCGATTGGCTCGAAACGCAGGCCAACGACGAGGGAAAGGTCATGTCGTCGGACCAGCACGGGCAGCGGATGGGCGACGTTCTCCGTGGCATTGCTCTCCGCCAGGACGATCACGAAGAGTGGACCGTGGAGCTCGATGGTCGCCGCTGCTACTGGTTCAGCGGTGCGGGCGACGAAACGGTGAAGGGCATGTCGTTGTATCTGCGGGATCCGGACAACCGCCGCGCCTCGCGCCGCCATGAACGAACGTCGTCGCGGGTCTTGCTGGAGTATTGCCCCAGGGTGTCCGGGTCGTACCGCTTGCAGGCCAAGGTCACATCCGGCCACGGCCACTTTGCCGTCACCATTTTTCGCTCCGACGTCGGGGAAAAGTCGGAGGACAGCGCGGCCAAGTAGGAGACGGCGCCCGAGAAAATTCTCGGCGTTGCGGCAATGGTCCCGCCACGGATGCCTCAAGGGGGCTCGACGTGCGATGACACCCGTCCCCTCTTGTGCGCGAAACGCGCCTTCCCCATCGTCAGGGGGAATGGACGAGTTCTCGCTGGAGGATCGCTACCTCCGTACCGAAGGGACGGTATACTTAACCGGCATTCAGGCGCTCGTCCGGGTGCTGCTCGATCAAGCGCGCTACGATCGCCGAAGAGGCCGTGCGAGTGCGGCCTTCGTCTCGGGGTACGAGGGATCGCCCCTGGGTGGTTTCGATCTCGAGCTCGCTCGCCGGGCGAGCATGCTCGGGCCTTTGGGCATCGTGCATCGCCCCGGGCTCAACGAGGAGCTGGCCGCCACGTCGGTCATGGGCAGCCAGTTGGCCCGCCGGCCCCATGGCGTGGTCGGCATGTGGTACGGCAAGGCCCCCGGTTTGGACCGTGCCACGGACGCCCTCCGGCACGCGAACCTCGTGGGCACCGATCCGCACGGGGGCGCGGTGGCCCTCGTGGGCGACGACCCCAATGCGAAATCGTCCACCGTGCCCACCAGTTCCGAGCAGGCGCTCGCCGATCTGGCGATGCCGGTTTTTTACCCCGCCGATTCGCAGGATCTGCTCGAATACGGACTGCACGCGGTCCAGCTCTCGCGGGTGAGCGGCCTGTGGGCGGCCATGAAGATCGTCGCCAATGTCGCCGACGCCGCCGGGACCGTGCGGGTGCCCTCGACGTGGGCGCCTCCGGAATTGCCGGGTGCCGTGCACGTACCCAATGCCCGCCTGCTCGGCCAACAGATCGCCCTCGAGCGAAGTCTGTATACGGAGCGGCTTCCACGCGCACTGGAGTACGTGCGCGCGAGCGGGGTCAATCGAATCCTCCGCGGCCCGCAGGATCGGATTGGAATCGTCTCGTCCGGTAAATCGTATTTGGACGTCCGTCAGGCCCTGCGGGCGCTCGGACTCGACGCGGAAGCGTTGCAGCGGTTTGGAATACGGATCCTCAAGCTCGGGGTGATCCATCCCATCGACCCCGAGATCGTTCGTGCGTTTGCCTCCGGGCTCGTCGAAGTCATCGTCGTGGAGGAAAAGCGGAGCTTCATCGAGGCCGCCGTCAAAAGCATCCTCTATGGTTTGCCGGACGCTCCGGAAATCCATGGCAAGAGCTCGTTTCCCGAATTCGGCGAACTCGAGCCCGATGCGATGGCGGCCGTTTTCGCGCGGTGCCTCTTGGCCCGCGGTGACATCGAATCCGTGCGCGCGTGGCAGGAGCGAAGGCGCCCCGAGCGGGTCGCCGTTCCTCTGCTGGCGCGGACGCCGTATTTCTGTTCGGGGTGTCCGCACAACACGTCGACCAAGGTGCCCGAGGGCACATTGGTCGGCGGAGGAATCGGCTGCCACACGCTGGCGTTGCTCATGAAGCCGGAGCAGGTCGGCAACATCGTGGGCATTACGCAAATGGGCGGCGAGGGGGCCCAATGGATTGGGATGTCGCCCTTCGTGGATACACCGCATCTGGTGCAGAACATCGGCGATGGAACCTTTGCGCACTCGGGCAGCCTGGCCGTGCGCGCGGCGGTGGCCGCGGATGCGAACATCACCTTCAAGCTGTTGCACAATTCGGCCGTGGCCATGACCGGCGGCCAAAATGCGGTGGGCAGCCTTCCCGTCGAGCGCATTGCGCAGTTGCTCCTGGTCGAAGGCGTGAAGAAGGTGATCATCACCAGCGACGACCCCGACCGGCTGCGTGCGCTCTCCCTGCCCGAGGCAGTCGACGTGCGGCACCGCGACGAGGTGGTGCGTGCGCAAGAGGAGCTGGCGACCGTTCGCGGTGTGACCGTGCTGATTCATGATCAGGAGTGTGCGGCGGAAAAGCGCCGCAAGCGACGGCGCGGTGTGCGCGACACGCCGGTCGCCCGGGTGGTGATCAACGAGCGCGTCTGCGAGGGGTGTGGCGACTGCGGCGTGAAGTCGAATTGCCTTTCCGTCCAGCCGGTGGAGACCGAATACGGGCGCAAAACGCGGATTCATCAATCGTCGTGCAATGTCGATTATTCGTGCCTCGGCGGCGACTGCCCGTCGTTTCTCCGCGTCGTTCCCGGCGAGCGCGCGCGCCGCGAGCCGGCGAAGCTCGAGTCGAGCGAGCTGCCGCCCGTGCACCATGGCGACCGTGATTTCACCGTGCGCATCACGGGCGTCGGCGGCACCGGCGTGGTGACCCTCTCGCAGATCCTGGGGACGGCGGCGGCCCTCGCAGGCAAACATGTGCGCACGCTCGATCAAATTGGGCTCGCGCAAAAGGGGGGCGCGGTCGTTTCCGACATCAAGGTGACGTCCGAACCCATCGAACGAGCGGCAAAGCTCAGCGAAGGCGAGGCGGATCTGTACCTTGCATGCGATGCCTTGGTGGGGGCCGATCCGCTGCACTTGGCCGCGGCGGATCCGTCGCGGTCGACGGCCATCGTCTCCACGTCGGAGGTGCCGACGGGCCGCATGGTCGCCGATCCGTATCTTTCGTATCCGAAGCGAGGGGACCTTCGCTCGGCCATCTCCGTTGCGGCGCGCACGTCGTTCTATTTGGACGCACGCGCCTTGGCCGAAGAACTGTTCGGCGACGACCAATATGCGAACATACTTCAACTCGGCGCGGCCTATCAAAGCGGCGTGATTGGCCTGCCTGAGAGCGCCATCGAACGAGCCATTCACTTGAACGGAACCTCGGTCGAGCGCAACTTGCAGGCATTCCGGTATGGCCGCCGCGCATTTTGCCAGCCCGCGGAGGAAGCCCCCGAGCCGGTCACGGACTTGACCCAGCTCATCGAGCATCGTGCGGCCGATTTGGCCGAATACCAGAGCCCGAGCTACGCGCGGACGTACCGCGATTTCGTCGAGCGCGTGCAGGCGTACGGCGTGGAGAAGGTCACCCACGCCGTGGCCCGCCATCTGTACAAACTCATGGCGTACAAAGACGAATACGAGGTTGCGCGCCTATCATTGATGCTGGACGTCGACGCGAAGTTCGGCGCCGGCGCGAAATATTCGTATTTGCTGCACCCGCCGCTCCTTCGCGCCCTCGGTTTGAAGCGAAAGCTCTCCCTGGGGCGCTGGTTCCGTCCCATGTTTCGAATCCTGAGCGCGATGCGCATTCTGCGCGGCACCTGGTTCGATGTCTTCGGCTATGCGCACGTTCGCCGTGTTGAACGCACGCTCGTGGGCGAATACCAGACGGCCGTGCTCGACGCACTCGATACGAAAGGCGACGCCGACACGATCGCCGAGCTGGCCGCGCTCCCGGACATGGTGCGCGGCTACGAGGCGATCAAATTGAAGAATGTCGACGCCTACCGGGCGCGTCAAAGCGAGCTGCTCGCCGTGCTGCGCGGGTAGCGGCTCAAGGCGTGCACGTGATGTTCGAAAGGCCTTTGCCGCCGGAGATCGTATTGTCGCAGCGAACGACGGTGCCGGTGACCGCCGACACGGCGAAGATGCCATAGTTCGGAACGCCGCTGATCTTGTTGCCCTGAAAGACGTTGTCATTTCCCCAGCCGTCTACGGCCTGGTGCAGCTGGAACCCGTCGAGCAGCGCATCGCTGCCGGTGTTGTTCTTCAGCAGGTATCCGTTGCCTTTTACGTCGATCCAGGAGTCGGCGTAGTTCTCCCCCGTCATGCCATTTCCATCGAATGTATTGCCCTCGATGCGGCCGCCGGTGGTGCCCTCCTTGATATCGATGCTTTCGGCCGTGACGCCGGGGCCGATGCGGTTGTTGATCACCTGGTTCCGATCGCTCTTGTCGGGCTTTCCACCGGTCTGCGAACCCCAGTTCGATTTGGCGGTGCCGATGTACACCCCTTCGCCGAAGCCTGCATTCGACTTTCCCGTATTGCGGACCCGCGAGTCGCGAAGCACGTTGTCGCTGCTATGGGTCCGGAAATGGATGGCCTCCATGCCGGTGTCGTAGACTTCCAGATTGGTCAACAGATTGTGATTGGCCGAATCGAGCATGATGCCCTTTTGGCTCTGGGTGACACTGAACCCCGAGAGGACCCAGTAGCTCCCTTTCAACGAGAATCCGTAACCGCTCCCCGGGCTTCCACCATTCAAAATGGCCTTGGCCGAACCACAGAGCCGAATGGGCGCACTCGACGTCCCCGAGGCCGTGGCGGCGAATCGGCCGGAATACGTGCCATCGGCGAGCTCGATGCGGTCTCCCGCTTTGGCATCGGTGAGCGCTTGTTTGAGCTGCGCGGCCGTCGAGACGCGAACGACGCGGTTTGCGGAGTCCGTGCATGGTGCTGCGGCGGCATTTTCGGCGAGATCGAGCGCCGCGGGGGAGTTGCCCATCGAGTCGTCTTCCCGCGAAGACGTGTCGGCGGCACACGCCGTCCATAGCGGCGCGGCGAATGCAAACCACAGGAATAGACGACCGTTCATGGCGCTACGGCGATTGGAATCGTGGAGCATGAGAGTCCTCCGCGTGGGGTGAGTCACAATGCGATACGAACGGGATGCACATTCACGCCCGAGGCGATCGTGCAGCCCATCGTTTGCGCGGATCTCCGCGCAGGCTTCATCGGACGGCCGTGAAGGTAACCGGTGTCATAAGCCGGATCAAGCGCGACCGAGAGCAAAATTGGTTCGACGCTATTACTGCATTGCGTCAATGCTTCAAACGAACCATGCACCCGCGATCGCACTCCGCGCTACATTGCGATGGTGAACTCACGTCACGACGGCGGGCGTGGCCCGCAACCGTTGTCGCCATACCCGGCGGCGGACGAGCAGCTGTCCACATCGGGACCTCCGGTGATTCTCGACATTGGCAAGAAGGTGAGGTTCCAGTTTCGCGTTGCCGGTGCGGTGGCCGTGGGCTTCGGGATCGCATCGACGTATCCGGGCATCACGGGGGAAGGCGTCGACGACGGCGGCATGGGCGTGCGCATTGGATTGACGCTCTTCGGGCTTTTCCTTCTGGGGCTGGGACTCCTCTCGCTGCTCGTTCCCATTCGCCGTCGCCGGCTGATTCTCGATCAAGCGGGAATACGCTGGGAGGAGCCCCAGGGACGCTCGTGGACCGTGGCCTGGCCAGAATTGGCCGCAGTCGCCGTGTTATGCACCGCGAAAGGTCCTGCCGGCCCACGCACGCTCACCGACATCCCCGGTGAGGCCATCGTCGATGGCGTGGTGGGAGAACACGTCCTGGTCCACTTGGATCTGTACCCCGCGGATCCGACATTTCGCGCCAGGCACCCGGAGATGGAGCACCTTTGGGAATTTCGTCGGATGAAGAATGGGTATCGGCTGTCGCTGGCCTATACCTCGGCCTTCGTCCCGAAAATCGATTTGGCGATGCGCGTGTTCCGCCCGGTCATCTACCGCGGGGTGTTCGACGGCGGATGACGGGGCCAAGGAACTCGATCTTCGGGCGTTGTCGGCCGGATTGGGGTTTACAGGGAGATCGGGAGATCGGGAGGTTTTAGGAAATTATTCAGAAACTCCCGATCTCCCTGTTCAAATTCTCCATTTCGACCAAGACGCGCTCTACGCGTCGGGTCGAAGGCTGGGCAAGGGGATGGCGCGGGCGAAAGTGTTGTCGGGGTCGAAATGCCGTTTGGCCCGGGCGAGTCGATCGGCGTTCGGGCCATAGCTTGCTCGGATGTGCTCAGGGGCGTCGCTTGCGGCGAGGATGTTCGCGTAGCCTCCGGGGAGTGAAAAGGGGGCGAGTGCGTGGCAAAGGTTCGATACCCATGCGCGCTGTCGATCGGCCATTGAATCGGGGTCGTTTCGACCGTCCCACGTGGCGACGATTTCCACGAGCACGTGCTCGCGGCGCATGCCGAAGGCGGTGGCTCGGGTGGGGATGCGCGTGGCGGCCCCGCGGAACTCGTGGGTCACGATGGCGCAGCCTGGGGAGGGGCGCGTGTGCGCGGCGGCGATGAGGGCGTCGATGCTGCCTGCCTCGAGGCGTGGCAAGCGTCGCGAATCCATGATGACGTCGTTGCCGTTGACCGTGTGCTCGTCGAACAAGGAATTCGCGGCGCCGGGGGGGCTGTGGGAGAGCATCACGGCCAGCGGCGTACCGAGGTGCGTGAAGGGCTCGACCTCGCGCTCGGCATCTTTTGGGGCGCCGATCCATGTGGGCGCAATCATGAGGACCGGTTGGCCGTCGGGCCCGGAGAGAAAGCCGACTTGCGCCGTCAATTCATCGGGCGCGGCCTCCAGCAACGTGGCGCAGTCACGCAGCACCTGCGCCGCCTCGGCCAATGGATAAAAAATGGGGCCTGCGTAAACGCTCTCCAAGAGGTGCAGCCGGTGGCGCATCTGCGTTACGACGCCGAAATTGCCGCCGCCGCCACGAAGGGCCCAAAAGAGCTCGGGGTTCGTGTCGTCGTCCGCGCGCAGCAGGCTCCCGTCGGCGAGAACGACCTCGGCCGAGAGCAGGTTGTCGAGCGCGAGGCCATGGCGGCCAATGAGTGGGCCGTAGCCGCCGCCGAGCGTCAATCCGGCCATGCCAACGGCCCCCGAGGAGCCGGTCACGGCCGCGCGCCCGATGCGATCGGCCACGCGAAAGACGTCGCGCGCGAGGGTGCCGCCGCCCATGGTCATGACATGGCCATAGGCTTCGAGGCCCATTTGCCGCATCCCGCTCGAATCGATGACCAAGCCTTCGGGGCAAAGTGCATTGCCCGTCCACCCGTGGCCGCCACCGCGCACGGAAAGGGGCAAACCATGCTCCCGCGCCGCCCGCACGGCGAGCTGCACTTCGACGGCGGTTCGGCAGTGGGCGATGGCTGCGGGGGGTAATCCGCTCGGACGTGCCCAAATGTCGGTGGCCGCTGCATAACCGACCTCACCGGGGCGCGACAAAGAGACCCGGACTCCGTTTCCGGAGATGGAATGAGCCGTCATCGTGGTCATTTGAAAAGAGCTCCGCCTGAGCACCGCACGTGGATCTGCACCCAACCACCCCCTGTTTGGTGCAGGGCGCGAGCGCGATATTGGACGTGCGTGCTCTTCGCAGACGCGACGAAGTCTTTTACCGACGCAGCCTACCGGGCGGAACCCCGTAGATCTTGCGCGACCAGCGTGTCAGGTGGCTCTGATCGACGAAGCCGGTGGCATAGGCAATTTCGGAAAGCGTCTTTCGTCCATCGCGGAGCAGATCGCGCGCGCGCTGCAGGCGAAGTTGCATGACGTACCGGTGTGGCGACACGCCCACCGAGCGGGCGAACACCCGCGAGAAGTGGAATCGACTTTGCGCGGCGACGCCGGCGAGCGTTCCTACCTCGAGGGGCTGATTGATGTTGGCGTGGATGAATTCGGTGATGCGCAATAGCGCCGCTGCGCTCATGACGCCTCGAACGGGGCTGGCGGGTCTCGTCACATGCTGCTCCACGATAAGCTCTACGAATGCGTTCGCGACGCTGCTTCGATAGAGAAGGTCATTACCGAATCCGCCATTATCTCCCATATTCGCGTTTGCGCAATACGCGTGGGTCGTCTGTTTGCGCAAACCGTTCAAACGGGGGCCCGCCAATCGAATGGTCGTGCCGAGCGAACTCGACCCATGCTTCGAAAAAGGCCATCGCTCGCGCGCGGAATTAGGCGTGGGACATTCCGCCGTCGACGGTGATCTCCGCGCCGGTGGTGAAGCTGGAAGCTTGGGAACCGAGGAAAAGAATCGCCTCGGCGACTTCCTCGGCCTTGCCCCACCGGCCCATGGGAATGAGTCCCTCGACGTAGGCGCGTATTTGCGGATCCGCCGTCGCGGCCGCTGAAAGTGGCGTATCGATCGGGCCGGGTGTGACGACGTTCACGCGAATGCGCCGTTGGAGCAATTCGGGACTCGTGCCGGCATTGCGGGCGAATGCGTGCAAAAATCCTTTGCTGCCGGCATAGAGGGCGTCCCCCGGTTGCCCTTTGCGGGCGGCCACCGAGCCGACGAACACCACCGACGCGCCATCGGCCAGCAGTGGCAGGGCGTGCACGAAGGTGAAGACGGCGCCCTTGCAGTTCACGTCCATCAACGCATCGTACGATGTAGGATCGAGCTCGTGGATGGGCGGTGCGGTCGCAATGCCTGCATTGATGACCAAGACATCCAGGCGACCATGTCGCTCCTTCACGTCGGACATGAGGCGCGCGATGGAATGAGCGTTCGTCACGTCGGCGGCGATGGGTTCCGTTCGTTCGAGATGCACCGCCGGCTGCCGGAGGCGCGGTCCCTCTCGACCCACGACGATGACGCGAGCACCCTCGGAGGCGAGGCGCCGCACCGTGGCCGCACCAATGCCACTCGTACCGCCCGTGACGAGGGCGATCTTCCCTGAAAGCTGCATGGATCTCTCCTTCATTCGGGCTCGACACGTCGCGCCCGGCCTGGTAATCAACAGGTGTTGACATCATGGACGTAGGAAGGGGCGAACGGTTTGTCAACGAGTGTTGACAAGAAAGCGCGCCGCGTGCCGGCGGCGGAAACGCGGGAGCGCATCCTCGCGGCTGCCCGCACGCGATTTTGCCAGGCCGGATTCGATCAGCTGGGGGTTCGCGAGCTCGCGGCGGTGGCCAAGGTCGACCCGGCCATCGTGATTCGGCTTTTTGGCTCGAAGGAAGACTTGTTTGCCGCCGTGGCCGATGGTGCCTTCTCCTTGGAGGCGCCCTTCGATGGTCCGCTCGAGGGTCTGGGATTGCGCATCGCGCAGTTTCTCCTGGGCAAGGTCGACGAGGCGTCGCCGGACGACTTCGACGGATTTCGCTTTCTGCTGCGCTCGGCCGCGAGTCCCATCGCCGGGCCCATCCTCTCCAGGGCGCTGCATGCGGGCTTCATCGGGCCCCTCGCGAAGCATTTGGGCGGGCGCGATGCGCCGGCACGTGCGGCACTTCTCACGGCGTGCGTGCTCGGATTCGTGACCTTGCGCGTGGCGCTCGCTTCGTCCGAGTTGGAGCAGGCCCCACAGGGACGCCTCGCCGCCCGGTTCGGCGCCGCGCTCCAAGCGTGCCTCGAGGTGCGCTAGCCAATTGGCGCCAGCGACCGCGCCCGGCGCGTGCCCCGAGAACGCACGCCACAGGGTGTCCGGGACGGGCCTTGATTCGTCCCGGACAGAGGGCACCTGCGCGGATTCGCGCATTTTCGCGTGCACGCGGGTTGGCACCGCATTGGCAATGCGTCGGGGCAGACCTTGGTGCGTGGGTGTTCCGGACACCCCGCTCGCAAGGTTGCAGATCAGAGTGATGGGTTACCGCAAGGTATGAGTGGGAGGTAACAGCCGTCCGCGTGCCCGAGAAGGCAGGGAACCAACGCCCAAGGGCGTCCAGCTATCGGGAACAACACGTGGGCGGTGACGGGAAGCGCTGCGGTCGCGGACCGGTGGCCGAAGTCCTCGTTGGGGAAGCAGCCAAAACTGCTCGTATCCACCGGAACTTTTCCTACCCTCATTTTTATCTGGCAAAGAGAAGGCCAGAAGAAGAAACGTGTGAGGTTGCGCGGAACGCGCGATCACGCACGCGTTTGTCGTCCCGCTGCCGTGGGAGGCTCTGCCCCGTCGCGACGAAGGCCAGCTCACTCACACACGAGAACCGGGGCACCCCTAGGCGTGCTGCGCAACCGCCTCGAGCCGCTCCACGAGCCAGCGCAGACCGGGATCGCCCTCGCTGCGCGTGCTCCACGCGGCGTGGACGATCATCTCGTGAAGCGCGAGCGGCGGCGGAAACGACGCCAGCCGATACCGCTTTTCGTAGTGCCGAGCGAGGTGCGAAGGCAGCGTCATGATGGCCGACGTCCCCTCGAGCACGGGCGGCGCCATCGCGAAGGTCGCGACGCGCAGGACCACGTGCCGCGTGAGACCGTGCTGGGCGAGTGCCGCGTCGACCGCGCCGGGCCCCGAGCCCGCGGGACTCATCATCACGTGAGGAAACTCCGCAAAGCGCCGGAGCGTGGGACGCCGCCCCGCGAGCGGGTGCCCTCGGCGCACTAGACAGGAGAACCCGTCGGCGAGCAGCGCGCGTCGCAGAATGCCCGGCCGCTCGGGCAGCACCCCGAGAACGAGATCGAGCCCGCGTTCCAGCTCGACCTCGTAGCGCGGTGTATCGAGCACGCGCGCATCGATGGCCGCCCCCGGTGCCTGCTCGATCAGCCGCGCGATCAACGGCGGAAACAGGAGCGTCGCCGCGAAATCCGTGGTGCCGATCTGAAACCGGCGCTCGGTGGTCCGCGGGTCGAACTCCGGCGCGCGACGAACGACCACACTGATGTCCGCCAGCACCCGCTGCAGCGGTGCGCGCAGATCCTCGGCGAACGCCGTGAGAACCATCCGCCCGCCACGGCGCACGAGAAGCGGGTCCCCGAACAGATCGCGCAGCCGCGCCAGCCGCTGGCTCGCCGCGGGTTGCGTGATGCCCAGCTCCTTGGCGGCATGCCCCAGATTTGCACGGCGAAGGAGCACGTCGGCGCTGACCAGAAGATTGAGATCCACCGTTTTGAGCGAGCGAACGTCCATTCGCCAAAATTATAGTACAATACCGTATATCAATTGGATTGCTTCTGCTCGCGTCGCTAAGCATGGGGGCATGTTCGAGCAAATACGACGGCCTTGGCCCTTCGCCCTTGCGCTCGTGGGCGGGCTGATGGCCGGATGCAGCGATTCGACCTCCGACGATTTCACGAGCTTCGAGCTCCCTGGCAACGATTTCTTTCCCGAAGGAATCGCAAGGATGCGCGATGGCACCCTGTTCGTGGGCAGCTTGACCGAGGGCGCCATCGTGCGGCTCGGGCCGGGTCGCCAGCAGCCGGAATCCTTCGTGCCCAGCGGGCCTGCCGGCCAGCGCGCACTCACGAGCGCCGCGGGCATGGTGGCCGACGAAGATCTCGGCATTCTCTGGGTGTGCGACTCGGCGATGCGCAGCTCGCTCCCGAGCGCTGTCGTCGGCATCGCCCTGAACGATGGTCACGTGGCCGTGCGCCACTCTTTTCCGGCGCCGCAGGGTCTTTGCAACGATGTGGCGCTGGACGGTGAGGGCAATCTTTACGCGACCGACTCGAATGCACCACGCATTCTGCGCATCGCGACCGGCGCGAAGCTCACGGAAGGCGAGGCCAGCGCATGGACCACCGATCCGCGTTGGGTGGTCGGACCAGGTCAATTCGGTTTGAACGGCATCGCTTGGGCGAAGGGAAATCTTTACGTTGCGCACACCCAGAACAACGCGCTGTACCGGATCCCCATCGATGCTGCGGGGAGCGCGGGTGCCGCGGCGGCGCTGCTCTTGGACCGCAAGCCCAACGGGCTCGATGGGCTAAAGGTCGCAGCCGACGGCAGCCTCGCCTTCGTCGAGGGGTTCGCGAACCAACTCGTGCGCGTCGCGCTGCCGGGCGACGACACCGGAACGCTCACCGTACTGGCCCCTGGCCTGGATCAACCTACGACGTTTGCGCTGTTCGACGGCGGCGCGTGGGTCGTCGAAGGGCAGCTTCTGCATCTGTTTGGTCAGGATCCGACCCCGCCCCATTTGCCATTTCGGGTCGTGTGGAAATCGTTTTGAGGACATCGATGACCGCATCCAACACGGGGGTTCGTCGATCGCGGGCGTAGAGGCCATATTGGACGGTGAGGGGCTCCGGGACGCCGGCCGACACTTCGAGCGCGCGAACCGCACCCGCGCGAAGGGAGTCGGGGGGAAGTAGACCGATCCCCAATCCGTTTTCGACGGCCGCCTGCAACGCCGTGATGCTCTGGCTCGTGAAGGTGACGCGATGCTCGCGCGCGATGGCGGTCAATGCCTCGAGCATGCGGCGCCGCCACAGGCAGGGCGCGGCGAAGGCCGCGAGATCGAGCGGGCGTTCCGCGTCTACGACGTAATCCACGGCGCATGCCCATTGCAGCTCGACGTTCCACGTAATCAAGGCATCGGCCACGACCACCGAGGTCGGACCGATCATGAGATCGAGTCCGTCCTCGCCCCAGAGCCGCCCCAGGGCGACGCTATGCTCGACCACCACGTCCAGGTGGATGTCGGGGTACGCGCGATGAAGCCGCCCGAGCGCGGCGGGAAGCGCCGCCGTGGCCACCTCCTCGGCGAGCCCAATGCGCACCGCGCCGCGGATCTCGCTGCGCTGCAGCCGCGAGACTGCTTCGTCGCTCAGGGCGAGGATGCGCGTCGCATACCCGAGAAAGAGCTCCCCCTCGGCGGTGGGCACCACGCCGCGGCCGGTGCGCTGAAACAGGGGCCGGTCGAGCAACGTTTCCAACCGGCGCATCTGCATGCTCAGCGCGGATTGCGTGCGGCCGGTCTGCGCGGCGACCTTGCTCAAGCTGCCTTGTCGGCAGACGGCCACATAGGTGCGAAGAAGGTCGAGGCCGATTTCCTCAGATATCATTTTCGATGAACTCTGATGTCACCGATATCAGCCTACAAGCAACCCTCGCGCGCCGCTATGTCTCGGGCATGAAAAGAGGGACGAATTCTGTGAAAGGCATCCGCGTTCACCGCCACGGCGGGCCCGATGTGCTCGCCTATGAACAGCTGGAGATCGGCACACCCGGGCCCGGGGAGGTCCGCGTTCGCAATCGGGCGATCGGGGTGAACTTCGTCGATGTCTACTTTCGCACCGGCGAGTATGCGCCTCCAGCGTTGCCGTTCACACCCGGCAACGAGGGCGCGGGCGAGGTGGTGGCCGTCGGCGAGGGCGTTACCGATTTCGCGCCGGGCGATCGCGTGGCCTACGTGGAGACGCTTGGTTCCTATGCCGAGGAGCGCGTCGTGCCCGCGCACTTTCTCGTGCATTTGCCGGAGGCCATCGACTTCGAAACCGGTGCCGCGATGATGCTGAAAGGGCTGACGGCGCAATACCTTCTGCGCCGCACATTCCGCGTCGAACCGGGCCACACCGTCCTTGTCCACGCCGCAGCCGGCGGCGTCGGACTGCTCGTCACCCAATGGGCGAAGCACCTCGGCGCACGGGTCATCGGCACGGTGGGCTCGCCGGAAAAAGCCGAGCTTGCGCGCAGCCACGGCGCCGACCACGTCATCGAGTACCGCAAGGAGGACTTCGTCGCGCGCGTCAGGGAAATCACGAACGGCGAGGGCGCCCACGTCGTCTACGACGGCATTGGCAAGACGACATTTCCCGCATCGCTCGATGCCCTCCGGCCCCGCGGTCATTTCGTCAGTTTTGGCTCCGCATCCGGGCCCATCGCGCCATTCGACATCATGCTCCTGGCGAAAAAGGGGTCGCTCTTTGCGACGTGGCCGATTCTCTTCACCCATCTCGCGAAACGCGAGGACGTCCTCGCGATGAGCGACGATCTCTTCCGCGTCGTGTCGAGCGGCGCCGTGAAGATCCCCGTCCACCATCGCCTCCCGCTCACCGAGGCCGCCGAGGCCCACCGCCGCCTCGAGGCGCGCGAGACCACGGGCGCAACGGTGCTACTGCCATGAGCACCACCCGTCAGGGGCGCGTTCGACCCTGCCAGGTGTCCAGCAATCGCACCATGGCCAGTCGGGTTTCGGGAGAGGACCTGGTCATGTCGTTTCGCTCCCCGGGATCGACGTCGAGTCGATAGAGCTGTTCGAGCCCGGAATCGGTTTGGAGGTACTTGAACGCCCCTTGCATCACGGCGCGGGACTCGAGGTGAAGTAGACCCCAGCGGTGTTCGGCATAGAAGAAGAGCGGACGTGTGCGCTCTTCGGGCGGTGCCTCGTCGAACAGGAGGTGCAACAGGTTCCAGCCATCGCTGGCAGGATCGGGTTCCGCGTTGGCCAAGGCCAGAATCGTCGGGGCCAGGTCGGTCAGGGACACCGGAACATCCACCGTGCGCACGCGGGCTCCTGGGATCTTGGCCAGAAGGAGCACCCGGGTATCGGGCTCGGAGAGCGATTGTCCGTGCCCGAGGAATCCATGCTCGCCGAAAAGCTCACCATGGTCGGAGTAAAAGAGGACAGCCGTGCGCTGCCGATCGTCTCGTTCCTCGAGGTGGGTCAAGAGCCGTCCGATTTCGCTATCGCAATAGGCGAGGGCGCTATCGTAACGGTCGATATCCGCTTGGCCGAAGTCCCACGATGGGTGCGCAATGTACGGATCGTGCGTGCATTGATAATGCAAAAAGAGAAAGAAGGGTGCTCCCTCCGGTGCGGACTGCAAATAGGAAAGCGCCGTGTTGGTCGTCAACGTCGCATCTTCCCCGTGAACGTCGTCGCCGTCTTCCACGGGCCACGGCGTGCGCCAGATCCGAAAACCGCGCCCCATGCCGTGGAAATGCGACACGACGTACGAAATGGTCCATCCCGCGCGATCGTACCCAAGGGGCTCGAGCCGTTCGGCCAGCGTGGGCGCCGACGGCAGCAAGGTGATATCGACGGCCCCGCGCTGGTGCGGAATACGGTCGGCGGCTCGTCCCGTGAAAAGGGACGCCATGGCAAAGCGCGTGGCCGGCGAGGGGGTGTACGCGTGGCGAAACCATGTGGCCGACTCCCGAAACCGGTCGATGTTCGGCGACGTCGGGCGCGCATACCCGGTCAGCCCCAGATGATCGGGCCGGAGCGCATCCAGGTGCACGAGCACGATGCTCATGGGGCGCGATGAAACGACGGGAGGTGACGCCCCGAGCGAGGCTGCGTCGTCCCGGGCATCTTCGCCCGAGCAATTCTCGTCCACGCCATTGCCCGGTAGGTCGAGCGCGCCGGGATGGATCCTCGGATCGTGGTCGTTGCAATCTCCGCCGAGCAAACCTGAATATCCGTCTCCATCGTGGTCGGTCACCGCCCGAAAAAGCGCAATGACCAGCGACACGTAGGGCGCGCGATAAAGGACGGTGAGCTGCGTGGGGCTGGGCAGCGTCAAGAGTACGAGCGAGGCGAACGGTCCCAGTGCGCCTGCGAGCACCAGCGATGCGATGACGCGGCGCCGGCCGAATCGCCGCCCCACGGCGCGTCGAACGATGGAGACGTGCCCCACGAAGAACGCGAGCGTTACGGCACTTAGCAGAACGGCATATTGCGATGGGACGAGTGCGCAGATGCCCACGACGGCGAGGCTTGCCACCCCCACGAGCTCGACGCCCGCGGCGCACGCGTTCCACACGAGCCGTTGCCGTGCGCTCGCGCGCGAACGCCATCGTGAAAGCCAGGGGCCGATGCGTTGCGCGGCGAAGGCCACGGCCAAGGTGCCGGTGAGCATGAGCGCGAGCGCACTGAGCACGATCAAGGATGCTGCGATGGGCGCGCCGTGAGAGGCAATGAAGCCGCGCCCCAAAATGGCCGCGCGGACCAGCGTGAGTGCGAGCACGGCGGTTTCTCCGAGCACGGCGAGTCGCTGGCCGTCGATGTCCTCTCCGCCGAGCCCCTCGCGCAAGCTGCGCCCGAGCCTCCGCACCTCGGGACGCGACAGCAGCAGCCATGCGGCGAGTGCCAACGGTGCGACCATGGCCGCGGCACCCGCGGCAGCACCGACGGCCGCCACGAGAATCGACACGGCATTTCTCGAAATGAAGAGTGCGCCTCGCGCGCCGGTGGCTCCTTCCACGAGGGCCGCGGCGACCGTGGCGAGGAGAAACGCGCTTCGTGCATCCTCGATGGCCCCCCCGGTACGTGTCGCTTCGTCGGCCATGCCTCTCGTGTCGAACGTGACGTGGCGGTGAACAAAGCGACAACTCCTTTGCGTTTCTTTACAGGGGTACGCAACGCCATCTGCTCCGCCGCATCACGTTTCCGCCGCGTTCGCGCAACAATCAGGTGCGCAGCGCTGCGACCTCGCGCGAATCAAAGCCGACGGCGAAGGGTGGCGTTTGGTGCCAGGATCGCGGCCGCAGGCCCGAGCGAAGCCGGTATACCAGTTCCGAATAATCGGGTTCGCAAGGGGAAATGGCCCCGTGGCGAAGGAGAAAGTCGATGATGACGACGGCGGAGCTCGGGTCGACGTGATGCGGCTCGGAAACGAGCCAGCGCAATTCCTCGACCGGGCATAGCGAGAAATCCTCCGCCCGACCCTGGAGGGGCGCCGGCTCGAACGACGCGAGCTCCAAGTCGAAGACGAAGGTGGTATTCGGCGCGAGGCCGTCGGGGCACTCGCGAACCCACGAGATGGCTCCAGCCAATTGGCCTTGCGCCGCCAGTCCGCAGGGAATGCCGGCCTGCGTGGCGGCTTCCTCGCAGAGCACCTGCTCGAGGGAGCGCCTCGGGGGAACGACGCTACCGACCACGGTGCTCCAAGGCCGCGTTTGCTCGAAGCCGTTTCGCGCGGGTCTTCGCAGCCACACGAACAGCTGCCCACGGTGGTGCACGTATCCGTTTACGTGAACGCCGTAGGTGCGCACACCGAAGTGCTGGGTGGCGCCACAATCCAACTCGAAGAGCGGGGCCGCGCCCAATCGCGAAGCCACCGCGAGTCGCTCTCCTCGCTGGGTGACAATCCCGCGGCGCGCCAACAGGCCGACGGCGGCCTCCATCGCCTCGGTGCGTGCGCCTCGATCCTCCGGTGCTGCGCACAACCAGATGGCGTCGGCATCGTATGCGAATCGCGGACTCGACTCGAGCACCATGGGTACGATATCGCGATGGATCCAACCGACTTGCCAACGCCGGACCAGCAGGGGAAGAAAGGCGTCGAACCTCGCTTGGTTCGATTCGATGATTCGGTCGAGAAAGCTCATGTACCTTCGTGGGCGCGCGTCGGATGCTCGACGGCGATATCGCGTCGAGCAAATAGCCCGCTTCGCAAACGGTTTTTGCAGCACGCGTGCCGCAACCTGCAGAACGGCGCGGCCGCAGAACGACTCACGCGCAGCGTCTCTCTAGAATGTCCGGAGCTCGACCCATTTACCAAGGAATCCACCCACGTCGATTCTTTTTCCGCCTGACCGGATCGCTCACACCGTCGTGCATGGAAACGATTCCGAACGTGGTAGTGAAACTCCTATGGATAGCCTCAGCGGGATCGCCGTCTTCGTGAAGAGCGCCGAGACGGGGAGTTTCGTGGCGGCGGGGCGCGCGCTCGGTTTGACTGCCTCCGCCGTGGGGAAGAGTGTCGCCAAGCTCGAACGAAACGTGGGCGTGCGACTGTTTCAGCGCACGACGCGCAGCGTGCGCCTGACGGCCGCAGGCGAGCTGTTCTTCGAACGATGCCAGCGCATCGTCGACGATCTGAAGGACGCCGAGACGATGCTGTCCCACGTCGCGCAAGCACCGCGGGGAAAGCTCCGGGTCAGTCTACCGACCATTGGCTACCGGTTCTTGCTGCCCATTTTGCCGGAGTTTCGTCGCCTTTATCCCGAGGTCGAACTGGATCTCGATTTCAACGATACCATCGTCGATATCGTCAACGAAGGCATCGACGTGGCCATCCGCAGCGGAGATCTTCCAGATTCACGGCTGATGTCGCGCCGGCTGGGGGCATTTCGTTTCGTCGTGTGCGCGTCGCCCGCATATTTGAAACGCAAAGGCGTACCGCGGGCGCCGTCCGACTTGCCGCATCATGATTGCATCCGTTTCCGATTCCCCACCTCGGGAAAGCTGCAAAACTGGACCCTATCGGGGGAGCCTGCAGGGGTGCGCCTTCGCCCGGCGGCATTGACCTGCAACAACATGGAAGCGCTTCTCACGGCGACCATCGATGGGCATGGCATGGCCTACATGCCGGACTTTCTCGCCCGCGATGCCCTGGCGCGCGGGGCACTGCGCGCCGTGCTCGACGAGCATCTCGACCATCATGGGCAGTTCTGGGCGCTCTGGCCGTCGAATCGGCAGCTTTCACCCAAGATTCGGGTGTTCGTCGATTTCATCTCGTCGCGCCTTTTCATCGACGAGCGACGCACCCGATAGAAAGACGAGCACCACGAGCGCCGAAGCCAGGGTCAGCACGGCAAGGCCATTGCAAAGCATGCGAAAGGCATCGCCATAGGCGAAGAGCATGATGGCGGAGTCCCCTCCGGCGTGGAGCAGATCGCCTGCGGCGACGCTCTGTGCCATCTCGGGGTGGGGGATGCGCGCGCCGATCATGGTGGCCAGTGCCGCACGCGTCGCGGCCAATGCGATGCTCTCGCCGGCGATGCGCGTGGTGCCGAAGATGCCCGTGGCCATCCCCGCGCGCTCTTTGGGCACGACGCTCACCGAGAGACCGTCCATCAGCCCCCAGGGCGCACTCGTGCCAAAGCCAATGAGCAGCATCGGTTTCGCCATCGTGGCGACGGGCGCTCCCGGCGCGATACGTCCAAGCCACACCAATCCGCCCGCCGCGAGCACCAGGCCCGCCGCCGAGAGGGTCCCCGGCGAGATCCATCGCGTGCACGTTGCCACGGCGAAGGGCACCACGAGCATGGGCGCCGATAGCGCCAACATGGTCGTCCCGGCGGTGACTTCGTCATGGCCCTCGATGCCGATGAAGCGAATCGGCAGGAGGATGAGCAACACCACGTAGCAGCACGCCGTGGCGATGGGCAGCGCCTGCACCCCGACGAATCGGGGATAGCGAAAGAGCGACAAATCGAGCATGGGGTGCGCCGCATGCCGTTCGATCTGCACGAACGCGACGAGCGCCAAGGCTGCCGCGCCGAAGAGGCCCAGGACCGGGAGACTCGTCCATCCGCGCGCGGGCGCCTCGATCAAGGCGAAGGTGAAGAGCGCGAGTGCGGCCGTGAAGGTCGCCGTCCCTGGCCCATCGACCCCGCGCGCGTTCGGATCGCGGGACTCGCGCATGGTCGGGATGGCGAATGCGAGCGAGACGACGCCGACGATGGCGCCGGAGAGAAACACGGAGCGCCAGCCCAAGACGCCGAGCAAGACGCCCCCAAGGCTCGGACCGAAGGCGAGGCCCAGGCCGAAGGTGGTGCCCAGCAAGCTGAAGGCCCGCGCCCTTTCGGGGCCGTCGAATTCCTGCGCCAGCGCCGCGGACCCGCCCGAGAGTGTGCACGCCGCCGCAAGTCCCTGGCCCACACGGAATGCATCGAGCCAGGCGACGCTCGGCGCGAACGAGACGGCCACCGAGGTCGCCACGAACGAGGCAATGCCGATCGCGAAAATGCGTTTTCGTCCGTAGACATCGGCGAGCGCGCCCGCCGCCATCACGGTGCTCCCGAAGGCGAGCATGAACGAGTTGACGATCCAGGTCACCGCCGTCGGGCTACCGCGCAGGGCGCGCGCAATGGCGGGGGTTGCCGCCGCGGCCCCCGAGAAGTCGAGGGGCAGCACCACCGATGCCAAGCAAACGGCAAAGAGAACGATGTATTTGTCGCGCACACTCCGCATGGCCATCTCCTGCTGCGAAGATAGGCCGCCGAGGATCCTCGGCCATGGGCGTGCACCTCCGATGTGGACGGAGAAAAATTCCGCAATGCGCGGCGGGCGGTCAGCTGTCGCGGCGCTGCAAATGGATCTCGAAGCCACGTGCGAGGCCGTCACCTGGTTCGAGCCCTGGCTTCAGCGTCAGTGCCGGGATCTCGTAGTCGCCACCATTTTGCTTGCGAAAGGCGATCGGCGCATCGGTCCACAGTCCGTCGAGCCGTTGGCCCAGCTGCTCCCGAACGTGCGCAAAGCGCGCATCCTCCATTTTGGAGGTCCGGTAAATGACGACCGGTGGCAGCACGTCGAACCCTGGATAGTGCAAAATGCCGTGCGTGATGGGGAAGAGCACATCTTCGATGGGCCCATTGATCCCTCGCGCGCCATAGTGCGATTCCCAGCCTCCCGTGGTGACCACGAGCATGGCGCGCTTCCCTTTGAAGACGCCTTCGCCGTAGCGATCGCCCCAATGCTTGTCGGAATACTCACCCACGCCGTAGGCGAAGCCATACGCGTACACGCGTTCGACCCACCCCTTGAGGATGGCGGGCATGCCAAACCACCAAAGCGGAAACTGGAATATCACGGCATCGGCCCACAGAAGATCGGCCTGCTGCCCCGCGATATCCGCCGCCTGCGTACCGGTGACATACGCATGCTTCGAATCCTTCATCATATCGAGCCGCCGCCCCCGATCGCGCTCCAGAAAGTCCTCCCCATCCGCCGCCGCCTTCCACCCCATCGCGTACAAATCGGAGACCCGAACATCGTGCCCCGCACGAACGAGCCGCTCGACAGTGAAAGACTTGAGCGAACCATTGAGCGACTGCGGTTCCGGGTGCGCATAAACGACGAGAACGTTCATGCTTCTTGCTTGGGTTCAACACTCCCGCCGAGCAAGTACGCACACGTTTGATGCCTAGTATCAAAGAGAGAAGTAATGCAGTGGCGCCGGTGATCCGCGATTAGCCGCGGCGAGCGCCGAAGATCGCGTTGCGGCCTTCGGCGGAGTCGCACACCCAGCGGCTGGTGTAGTGACCGCTCGCGGCTTCGATATGGATAGACTCGTACGTCTGAATCGAAATAGCCGCGTTTCTTTGCATCAATGGGTGTCGCGTCGAGCCCGCAGCGGCACTTCGCTCGTCGCGGTGGCGAGCATCAAAGGCTCCCTGGTGCGATTGCGGCGCGGCCTGCGCATGAAATACGGCGACGAATCGGCGGGCGCGCGGCAGACCGGCGCGCTTCTTGGAACCACGTCGTCGGTGGGCGACGGTGTGGAAATCGAGAGAACGTAGATATCGACGTGAAAACGATACATGGCAAAACCTAGCGCGGTATGAGTGGCATTTGGCTTGGACAATCGTTCGATCGAAATAAACAACACGCGGAGTACTGCCCGCCTCGATGAGGCGTGCTTCGCGCCCTCGGCTTGCGCGAAACATCGGGCGGGCAGTACCCGCGTGCGCCCCTCCCCCCTGTCAACGGCCAGTTCAGGGCTCCACCCTGCCGTCGCCAAGTCCAGCGAGCCTCGTAGGGCCACGCCGACCTTCCCCATCGATAATCAATTATCGATTATCGGAGTGGCCTACGCTCGCAATCCAAGTAATCCAGACGATAACCGTGCAGAGTGGCCTCGACGTGAACATGATCGCGTTCTCCTCCAGACCTGCCTACCTGCCAGCGCATGTCCTTACCTTCTCCGATGCAGGTCCCACATCAAGCGTACCGTGTGAAGTTGCTTTTCTGCACCGTGAGATCGCAGCTGTGCAATAGGAACTTCTGGCGTCATTGGAACGCGCCCGCGCCGAGCATCGCGCAGGTTTTTCGCGGTGTCCTGGTGCTGCTGGAGCAGGTGAGCAAACTACGGCGTTATTGAGCAAGAAGTTGCGCAAACAGCGCAGCTTTTTCGCGGTATCATGAACGCGCTGAAATCAGCGGCAAACCGTTCGTATTGCCCTTCTCTCTGCGATCGAAGTTGGAAATACGAATACGTGTTCATGATGCGAGAGGCTAACGGCCGATCACGGTGCATCGCGCTGAAAGAGCCCCTTTTTCAGGCGCAAATCGCAAGAATTATGAATGACCTCCATGTGACGACCGCACGGAGTCCACGGATAATGAACTTGCGTAATTGAACGTAGGCCATTTCCCATAGGGGATTAGGCCATGATCCGCTCGAAAGACCTGGCACGGAATCGTCGGGCGCGCTTCCTGGACGGTTCGGCTTCGCACCTGGCGGGCGGCATCCAAGCGGCCGTTATCGAGGGGAAAATCCCGTTCGCGATATCTTACTTACTGGGCGGTGGCTCGATCAGCGCGCGCAGTGCGCGTTCGAGCACCCGCTCCAATGCCCCGGGTTTCGCGTCCGTGAGTGCTGGAAGGCCCATCGCCTGCCGCATCATTTGGAAGCCCGCGACGAGGGATAGAATGACGGCCGCTCGCTCCGAGCGATCTGGCCCATGCAACGCGCGCGCGAGCGTCGTTTGATAGTGGGCCTGAATCTGCTCGCGTCCGATTTCGGCGGCGCGTTCACTGGCCGCGGAACGCAACATGATGAGAAAGCCTTCGAGCGGTGTGGCGTCCGGTTGCGTGAGTCGAACGAGCGCGGCGGCCATGGTCTCACTCGGGCAGCCCGACTCGATGAAGTCCGACGTGAGAATGACGGGCTTGGTCATGGTCTCGATGGCGACTTCGGCAAATAGCCGCTCCTTCGAGCCGAAATAGCGGTTGATGAGCATGGCGGTCACACCCGCACCCGCGGCGATCTCGCGGACGCCGACTCCGTCATAGCCGGAACGCGCGAAGGCTCGCCGCGCCGAGTCGAGGATCGCCTTTCGCGTGGCCACGGCGTCGCGCGGACGCGGAGTGTCCGACGTCTTTTTCTTCGCCGAGCGGGATGGGGTCGTTTCAGCGGGCCGCTTCTTCATGGTCGAGTAGGTTGCGTGCGCAATCGACGACCGTGGCCGCCGCGGGGCGAGGAGAGAAGCCGAGGATACGCTGTGCCTTCGCAGAGTTGAAGAGCTGGCGGCGCCCGAGAAGGGGTGTGAGCGCGCGCAGCGATGGCGAAAACCACGCGAGCACTCGGAGGGCGACATCGGGAAGCTTGCGCGTGGGCACCTTGGTCCCCTGCGGACCGAGCTCGGCGCGCAGGGTCGCGCCAATGTCGTCCATCCACATGAAGTCGCCGACCGCGACGAAACGCTGACCAGCGGCCTCCGGTGCGAGCATGGCGCGAATGTGGAGATCGGCGAGGTCGCGCACATCGACGACGCAAAATCCGAGGTGCGGCACGCCGGGGAGCTTGCCTCCGAGGAGGCGGTCGATGAATTGAACCGACCCGAGGTTGGCCATCGACAGCACGGGGCCGAAAATGGCGCCGGGCAGGATCGTGGTGAGCGTCGTCGTGCCCGCCGGCTGCGCGGCCATGAAATCCCACGCGACGCGTTCCGCCGCAATTTTGGACCGCCGGTAGGCGTTCAACGTCGGGTGCGCATCGCCGGTCCACATCGCTTCGTCGCCCGCCGTCTCGAGATTCGGCGGGGTGCAGGCCGCCGTCGACGATGTCATGACCACCCGTGTCACGTTTGCCTTCACGGCGGCACGAAGCACGCGAAGCGTCCCCTCCCGCGCGGGCACCATGAGGGCGTCGGGATCTTTTGCCCCATCATTGCCCAACGGCGATGCGACGTGGAGCACGTAGGTGCATCCCGCCACCGCCTCGTCCCAACCTGCATTCGCGCCGAGATCGGCATGGACGAAATCGAGACGGTCGCCGGGATCGACGACCCGGACGATGGCGGAACGCACCGCCTGCTCTTTCGACGCGGAGCGCACCGTGGTGCGCACGCGGTAACCGCGCCGTAGGAGCTGGACGATGCAGTGTCCCGCCACGTATCCGCTGCCGCCCGTCACAAGCACCGTTTCGTTCATCATGCGGCCTTCCAATCGCGAATGTCGGAGTTGACCAGCAGGTGTCGCTCGGCCCCGTGCTTGGCCACGTCCAGCAAGCAAAACGCGAGTTTGTCGCAATCGACGCTGAGGTCTTTGCCAAACATGGACATGACGGTGCCAATGGGCGCGAACAATCGGGCCAAATCTCTCCGAGGGCCGCTTCGTTTGGTGGGCCGTATGTACGCCGGTCGGAAGACGAACACGTTGTCACCCCATGCTTCGAGCTGCCGTTCCGTGCGTCCTTTGATGCGGGCATAGAGAGCGCTCTTCTTTTCCTCGGGATCCGCATTGCGGCCGCTGACGAAGCAGAATCGAGCGCGCGGATTGGCCGCGAACAGCGCCCTGGCCGCGGCCATCGTAAAATCGAGCGTAATGCGAATGTATTGCTCTTCGGTGGTTTGAAGCTGCGAGACCCCGAGCGACCAGATGCACGCATCGCAATCGCGCAAGTCGAGTGTCGAGTAATCCAGGAAGTTCGTGACGAGCGCCTCGTGCAGCTTGGGGTGGGCGATACCGACGGGGCGCCGCGTGAGCGTGGTCACTTGGTGAATGCCATCATCGTCGAGGGCTTGCCGGAGGACTTCATGGCCGAGAAAGCCGGTGGCACCCGTGAGGAGTATCTTCATGTTTACGAGTGTAGACATCCGGCTGGCGAAAGTCTACGACCGTAGATATGATGGTGCTTCCCCATCGCAGGAGGCACACCGATGGCTCTCAAATACGCCGCAATTTTTGCTATTTCATTGTTGGGACCGGCACTGGCGAGCCCTGCGCGGGCCGAGCCGCCTGCGCAGCAGGTCGAGCTGCAATCGCTCTTTGGCGGGACCTTTCGCTACCGCAACAGCCCGGTCGAAAAAGAGAAGCGCCGCGAGGCCATCGAGAGATCCATCGGGGGGCTCTTCTTCGTCATTCGCCCGATGGCGCGCAGCCGTCTCGAGTCGGCGACGCAAGTGCCTGCGCAATACACGTTTTCGTTCGAATCGGGCAGCGTTCGCGTGAAGGTGCCGGGCCGTCCGGATGTCTTCTCCCGCGAGGATGGCACGCCGGCCGAGTACGTCTACAACGATACGCGCACGCCTTACACGCAGCGCTTCGTGAACGGCCGGCTCGTGCAAGTGTTCACCTTTGCCAAGAACGAGGGCAGCCGCATCAATGAGTTCAGCGTGTCGCCCGACGGCCAGACCTTGACCCTCAAGGTGACCCTTTCGAGCAGCAGCCTCACGGCGCCGTTGGTCTACCAACTGACGTACCAGCGCGCGGGCAAATAGATATGAGACGTCGATGGAGACGGCCTGTCTATTTCCTTGTCGCGCTGCTCGTGGCGTGCGCCGCATTGACCCATTGTGCGGCCTTCGGGGCGGCGCCCATGGGGGATCGGCTCGAGCGCGCCAGGCGCTCTCCGCAATGGCGCGACGGGCGATTCCAGAATCCGCAGGGATCATGGGCCGACGTTGCCGCCAGCTATTTGCGACTCTTTGCGCGCTCGGAACCGGACACGCGTCCGAGCGCTCCGATCGACACGGTTTCGCCGGTGTTTGCGATGCCGCCCGCATCGGGCCTCGCCGTGACCTGGTTCGGGCACTCATCGGCGTTCGTGGAGATCGACGGCGTGAACGTGCTCATCGATCCACTATGGAGTGCACGCGCATCGCCCATCGGATGGCTCGGTCCCTCGCGGTGGTTCCCACCGCCGGCCAAGCTGGACGCTCTTCCGGCGGACGCCGTGGTCATTTCGCACGACCACTACGATCACCTCGATTACGGCTCGATCGCGGTGCTGAAAGGCACGCGCGCCCGCTTCATCGTTCCTTTGGGCGTCGGCGCCCACCTCGAACATTGGGGGATCCCGCGCGAGCGCATCCTCGAGCTCGATTGGTGGGAATCGGCGCGCATCGGCACCATCGACGTCGTGGCGACGCCTGCCCGTCATGCCTCGGGCCGTGGGCCCTCCAAGAGCAATCGCACGCTCTGGGCCAGCTTTGCCTTCATCGGCTCGAAGCACCGGGTCTGGTATTCGGGCGATACCGGTTTTCACGACGACCTCGCGCGCATCGGTGAGCGCTTCGGGCCGTTCGATCTGACGCTCATCGAATCGGGACAATACGACGCCAATTGGCCCGACGCGCACCTCGGTCCCGAGCTGGCCGTGGAAGCCCACCGTCGGGTGCGCGGCGGGGCGCTTCTTCCCGTGCATTGGGGTGCGTTGCAACTCGCCCCGCACCCATGGACGGAGCCCATCGAACGCGTCCTCGTCGCCGCCGCGTGCCACGACATCGAGGTGCTGACCCCGCGCCCCGGCGAACGCCTCGAGCCCACGACCCATCCATCGATGAAGCGCTGGTGGCCCAACGCGGCATGGCGCCCCGCCAGCAAGGCCCCCGTGATCGGCACGAAGAACGGCAACGGCGACGAACGCATCGCTTTGCCGCCCTGCCGCGGGTAATGCCTATTCCTCGGTGGGGTTGCTCACCGTCCAGCACTCCCGGATCCGGCCGTTCTCGATGCGAAGTATGTCGATTCCGGCGATGCGGAAGGTCCGGCCTTCGACGTCCTCGGGGCGGCCGCTGCGGCCGGCGAAGATGCCGCGGGCGAACCATCGCGCGATGAGCGTGTCGCCGTCGACGAGGACGGCGAGGTTCGTCTCGTAGCGGATCTCCGCATATTGCGCGCGCACCGTCCGGACCAAACCGATCACCGCCTCCGGATCGCGGATGGTGGCGGGATCCGCGAGCTTCTTCTGGAGATGCACGTAGAACCCGTCGGCGATGATCGCGCGGGCGAGTTCGGTGTCACCGTTCCACATGGCCGTCCAACGTGCCCAGAGGTCTTCGGCCATCGTGCGTGAGAGCGTGTTCGTCGATTGTCGTTCCATGCCCGTGACGTTAGGTGCCTCCGCGAGCATAGAAGATCGACGTTTCGTATCCTAGGATACAACGTCCCATGCAACGCTCCACCTCGCGCAAGACCCTCGGCGAATTCCTCCGCAGCCGCCGCGAACGCCTCCGCCCCGAGGACTTCGGCATCGCCGTCGAAGGCCACCGCCGCACCCCCGGCCTGCGGCGCGAGGAGGTGGCAGGTCGCGCGGGGGTGAGCAGCGATTGGTACCTCCGACTCGAGCAAGGACGCGATGTAACGCCGTCGGTGAGCGTGCTCGAAGCCCTCTCGGGCGCCCTGCGCCTCACGGAGGTCGAACGGGCACATCTCTTCTTGCTCGCCCGCAAAGAAGAGCCGCCGCTGCGTCCCGCCCCCATCGAGGTCGTCCAGGCCGGCTTGGCCCGTGCGCTCGCCCGCATGGGTGGTACCCCGGTTTTCATCCTAGGACGAAGGCTGGACATCCTCGCCTGGAACCAGGAGGCTGCGCGCGTCATCGGAGACCCCGGGCGCATCCCCGCCGCGCGGCGCAACCTCGTTCGCATGTCCCTTCTCGTCCCCAAGGTGCGTGCCATCTACGCCGATTGGCGCGCCGTTGCGGCGGAGAACATCGCCGCCCTGCGCGCCGCCCATGCCCGCCACCCGCAGGACCGCAGCTTCACGGAGCTCATCGATCTCTTGCATCGCCGAAGCGCCACCTTCCGCGCCCAATGGCGGCGCCACGAGGTCGACGAGCGAAACCGCGGCCGCTGGTCCCTCCGCCGCGCCCATGGCACCGTCGTCCACATGGATTACGATTCGCTTCTAACCCCCGACGATCGCGATCAGCGCCTGGTGTTCTTCACCCGCCCTGCGTGAACGCCTCTACGCCTCCGCGGCAAAGGTGAGCTGGAACGACGCACCACCTGCGCCGTTCACCTCGAGCTCGGCGTCCAGTTGCTCCGACAGGGTGCAAATGAGTTGGAGGCCCAGAGAATCCGATTTTCGAATATCCAGATCGAGCGGTAGGCCGATGCCATTGTCCTTCACGGCCAGCCGGAGCCGCCCCATGTCGAGCTTGGCCAGTTCGACGCGGATTGTTCCCTGGCGCCCATCGCGGAAGCCGTGCTTTAGCGCATTGGTGATCAACTCGTTCAGCACCAGGCCGCAGGGAATGGCCCGATCCACGGCCAGCGCGAGGTCCTCGATGGCCAATTCGAGCGTCACACTCGCGAACGCCCCGCCCGTTGCGCGGAACACGTTGGTCGCCAAGCTTCGCGCATACTCCGAAAACGGAACGCGGGAATAGTCTTTGGATTGGTAGAGCTTCTCGTGAATGAGCGCGATCGCTTGCACGCGCGTCTGGCACTCTTCCAGCGCGTCGCGGTTGGCCCCTACATCGAGCTTGCGGACTTGCATATTAATGATGCTGGAGATGACCTGCAGATTGTTCTTCACCCGGTGGTGGATCTCTTGAATCAACACCTCGCGCTCGCGCAGCGCCTTGGACAAATCGGCGGTGCGTCCGCTGACCCGTTCTTCCAGCTCGGTATTCAGACTCTGGAGCTCGTTCAAGAGCCGGTCGCGTTCGTGCTCGGCGAGTTTGCGCTCGGTGATGTCGGTATTCATCCCGATCCACCCGCGCACCTGGCCTTCCACGTCCAGCAGTGGGACGGCCCTTGCGGCGGTCCAGCGCCATTCCCCGCTCACGTGCCGAATGCGGTATTCGGTGTCGATGGCCGACTTCGTCGCGATGGCCTTTCTCCATAGCGCGGCCACCGCGGCGCGGTCCTCGGGATGGAACGCGTCGGCCCGTTCTCGCCCGCGCCATTGTTGGTAGGTTTGGCCCGTAAAAGCCCGCCAAGAAGGGGAGTCTTCGATGAATTCCCCGTTGGCTGCGGCGGTCCACACGATTTGCGCAGACACCTCGACGAGCGCGCGAAAGCGCTCGGCGCTTTCGCGAAGCGTTGCCTCGGCCATCTTGCGTGCGGTGATGTCGACGATCGACCCGAGAACGAAGTCGCCATCCGCCGTGCGCATGGGGTTCAACCCGATCTCGACCGGCATTTCGGAACCATCCTTGCGTATGCCGTAGAGTTCGCGGCCCGCACCCATCGGCCGGGTTCGAGGCTCCTGAAAGAAGGTATCCCGGTAGCTGGGATGCCGCCCGCGCGATTTGGCCGGTACCAAGATCTCCACCGGTTGCCCGATCAGCTCTTCGCGCGTGTAGCCGAACAATCGCTCGACTTGCGCATTGACCAACACGATCGTTCCGTTGCGATCGGCCATGAGCATCCCGGTCGACGCGGCCTCGATCGTCGAGCGAAATTTTTCCTCCGCTTGGATCGCTCGGGCGGCTTCCGAGCTGCGCGCTTCGAGTGCACGCTGCACGTACGAAGCTTGGCCCGTGGCCATCAGCATCACCACGCCGAGAATTCCCACGAAGAGAAGTCCGGCGGCCAACACCGTCCACGCTTGCCAGCCTCGATGCGCCGTCATGTACGCGCTCGTCGCCGTGACCTCCAGCTTCCAGCGTCGCCCGCCGAAGGAGAATGTCTCGTTCCACGTACGCGGGCTCGAGTCCGAGTCCGTGTTCGCGTTCGTGTACACCAGGGCATTCTCTTTCGCGGCATCCTCGTCGAGGAGGCGATAGTCGAGCCCGTCGTGGTCGATGCTCCTCAGCGCCGTTTCGACGACGTCGCCCACGCGGAAAACGCCCGCGACGTACCCTCGCAGGGATTGTGAATGGAGCACCGGCGCAATCAAGAGAATCCCCTGCTGCCCCGCGGTCTCCTGGACCAGCGTGATCCGCGAGGTCACGCTCGGACGGCCGGAACGACGGGCCCTGCTCAGCGCCTCGAAGCGAATCGGATCCGAGGCGATGTCGAATCCCACCGCGTACCGATTCCTGTCTTCGGGCTCCATGTAATACACCGGCAGGTACTCCGGTCGCGTCGCCGCCCGCCTCAGTACGCCTTTCGAGGCTTGCTCGGTAATCTCGAAACCTGCGGCCGTCTCGAATTGCGTCCTTCGGTCGTCGTCGATGCGTGGATTCCAAGCCAGGCCCTGGATGCCCGGGTACGTGTTCAAGGCATGCCGACAGAATTCGTGAAACTGCGCCCGGCTGACGTCGGAAGATGCTTCGAAAAGACTCGCCAGAAAGCCCACGACCTCCTCGTACTCGGAAAGCCGCGCCTCGAGGGTATGGGCAAGCGGTGTCGCGCGCCGCTCGAATTCGGTGTGCAGGCGGGTTTCCTCCCATGCCCTGGCCTTCAAGAACAAGCCGCTCACCGCGGCAAAGCCGACGAGCAACGGAATGCCCACGATGGTACGGCGGCGCCGCCACACGGAATCGAGGCCCGGGACGAAGAGCAAGGAAAGCGGGGCGAAGATCAAAACGCCAATGGCGTCACCCACCCACCACGTCCACCAGCTGAATGCGAATTGGGGCCAGGGGATGACCCCCAATCCGCACAGGGTGCTCATGCCCACCGTGGCGCTCACCAGGCACGATACCGGCCCGCCGAGAAAGGTGAACTTCGTGATCTCGCGATCCACCTCCAGTGCCGTGGGAAATCCCACGAACCTGCGGATGAGCAGGGCGCCCAGTGCCGCCTGGCAGGCCGCGCCGCAACCGATGCCCGTGGCGATGGCCATCGAGCGGGCCAACGAGGCGCTGGTGCTCATATCGAAACTGGTCCCCGCATTGACCAGGAATGACCCCAGCGCGATACCCGGCACCACCCGCAGGCCCCAGCAGAGGACGCAGACGAGCGCGATGCCTGCCGCCGGCCACACCGCCGTCGCGTAGCCGGGAGGTATCGCCATGAACAGCGCGAACTTCCCCGCGACCCAGTAAATGGCCGCGACGAGCAGCGCCCGCGATGCCCAACGCATGCCCGTGCGCGCGCGCCCTTCGAGTGTGCCGCTGGTCATTCCTCTTGGCTCCCCTTCGTTAGATTAATCCATACGGACAGGGCGGGTGCTTTTCACGCATGGCGTCTCCGAGATGCCATGCCACGGATGTGGCGCACGTGGGCATACCAAAATTCGTTGGCTCCGTTTCTCTTCGCTGGAGGCAACATGGCACACTGAGAGATGCCCAAATACTCGGTGCTCATCGTCGAAGACGAGCGAATCGTTGCCATGGATCTTCAGCAAATTCTGAATTCGCTCGGATACGACGCTTATGCGGTGGCATCGTCGGCCAATGAGGCGTTCGCGCGCGCCAGTGAAAAATGCCCGGACGTCGTTCTGATGGACATTCGCATCAAGGGGCAACTCGACGGAATTCGCACCGCGGCCATTCTTCGCGAGAAGTTCGACGTTCCCATCGTCTACCTCACTGCGCACGCCGACGATTCCACCATTGCACGGGCCAAGAAGACGACGCCGCATGGGTATCTGCTCAAGCCGGTGAAGTCGACCGAGCTCAAAAGCGCCATCGAAGTGTCCATTTACCGGCATGAAATGGAGAAGGATCTGCGGGCCCGTGAAGCGTTGTTCCGGGACACGCTGGAGTCGCTCCAGGATGGAATCGTGACCGTGGATTCGCAATCTCGCATCGTGCAAATGAACACGGCCGCCGAAGGCTTGACGGGGTGGCGGCAAGCGGAGGCAAAAGGGAAATCCATCGAGCTCTTACTCTGCCCGAAAGCGGGCGTGGGACGCATCGCGGCGACCCTGGGAACCGAGCTGCCGGACCTCGTCGGAGCCGTTTTGGACGATGGGCTCACCCGCCATGGCGAGGGCACCGAAGGGCCGACGGGGCGAAGTTTCGGCTATTCGGTCACGGCCATCGTGGATCACGTCGGGCGCATCGTCGGCGCGGTGATCCATGTGCACGACATCACGGAGCAGCGCCGCTCGGACGTGGAAATTCGCGTGCTCCACGAGCACTTGACCGAGTTGGCGACGACGGACGAACTCACCGGCGTGGCCAATTATCGAGCCTTCAAAGAGCGTCTCAAGCAGATCGTGGCCGAGGGAGAGCGCGGTCGCGCCTTTGCCTTGGCCCTTTGCGACGTGGACGACTTCAAGCGAATCAACGATGGATTGGGGCACCAGGCGGGCGATCAGGCGCTGGTGAAAGTTGCCCGCGCCCTGAAGGACAACGTGCGTGAAACCGATTTCGTGGCCCGCTACGGTGGCGACGAATTCTGCGTCCTGTTCACGGACGTCGGTGAGGATGCGGCCGTCGCGCTGACGGAAAGGCTTCGCCAGTGCATTGCCGCCATTCGCGAGCCGTGTCTGGTGACCGCAAGCTTCGGCGTTTGCGGTTACTCGACATCGTTCCACGGTGACGCGGCGGCGTTCGTCGATGCCGTGGATGCCGCCCTGTATCGATCGAAGCACGAGGGGCGGAATCGGGTGGAGCTGAGCAGCAGCGTGCAGGCGGACACCCAGACGGCTTAGGTTGAACACCGAAAACGACGTTCGCCGCCGTACGCGATAGCCTAGTCGAGGGGATCGACCATGCTGGAATTCCTACGGCGCCTTTTCTCGTCCGACGGGTTCATGCCCCACGGCCATTGTTACCTGTGGAGCCCGGAGATCGTCTGGCTGCACGTCATCTCCGACGCGCTCGTGGCCCTGTCGTACACGACGATCCCGTTCACGTTGTATTACTTCGTTCGAAAACGCAGAGACCTGCCTTTCAACTGGATGTTCCTCTGCTTCGCCGTGTTCATCATCGCCTGCGGCGCGACGCACTACATGGAGATCTGGACGCTCTGGACTCCGGTGTACCGCCTGTCCGGTGTCGTCAAAGCCATTACCGCGGCCGCGTCGGTGCCAACGGCGATTCTTCTGGTGAGGCTCGTGCCCAAAGCCCTCACCATTCCGACCCCCGAACAGCTGTCGAAGGCCCACGAGGAGTTGAAGAAGGCCCACGAGGTGCTGGAGAGCCGCGTTCGGGAGCGAACCGCCGAGCTTTCGCGGACCAACGAGGACCTGGAGAAGCAAATCATCGAGAGACAGCGCATCGAAGAGGCGTTGCGTCGGAGCGAAGGCCGGTTTCGCAGGCTCGAGGAGGCGGGCATCATCGGGGTGATGACCGCCGACCTCCGAGGAGGCATCCTCGAGGCCAATAGCGCCTTGTTGAACATGATTGGGTATACGCGCGAAGAGGTTCTCGCGGGCACGGTCCGATGGTCGGACATGACCCCGCCGGAGTGGCGTCATCTCGACGAGCGGGCGATCGAGCAACTCCGGGCGACGGGCATTGCGAAGCCGTGGGAGAAAGAATACTTCCACAAAGATGGATCGCGGGTTCCGATCCTTCTCGGCGTGGCGATGCTCGAGGGAAGCCGCGATGAGTGCATCGTCTTCACGGTGGACCACACGGAATACAAGCGCTCCGAGCGAGAAAAGGTGGAGCTGCTCGAGCAGCTGCGGGTGCTCAACGGCCAACTCGAAGAGCGTGTGCGTGCCCGCACGGCCGAATTGTCGGCGATGCTCAAAGAGCGAGAGATCCTCCTGCAGGAGGTTCACCACCGGGTGAAGAACAATTTGCAGGTGATCTCGAGCCTCATCAACATTCAAATGAGAAAGCTCGACGAGTGCGGCAGCCGCATTGCCCTGGAAGAGTGCCAGACGCGCGTGCAGGCCATCGCGCTGATTCACGAAAAGCTCTATCAATTCCAAGATTACGCGCGCGTTCCCTTCTCCGAATATGCGAAGAGCCTCGCCGGCAACGTGCTGCACGCTACGGGCCTCTCACCGTCGAACATCGCGCTGCAGCTTGCCGTGGAGGACCTGACCATCGCCGTGGATAGGGCGATTCCGTGCGGGCTCGTGTTGAACGAGCTGATGACCAATGCCCTCAAGCATGCCTTTCCGGACGGACGGAGTGGGACGATTCGCGTGGGGCTGGCCCGCCTGGACGGCGGGCTGCTGCGGCTCTCGGTTCGGGACGACGGTGTCGGGCTGCCCGCCGGGGTCGACGTGCGGAGGGCCGGTTCGCTGGGGTTGCAGCTCGTCTCCACACTCGCCGAACAGCTCGAGGGAACGGTCACCGTCCACAACGATCTCGGGACGACGTTCGAGCTTACGTTTCCCTCGGACTAGCGCAAAAGTCGATTGCTTCTGGCGGACTCGCGGCTCGTTTGCAGGCGAACAGCGGCAGCGGGACAATCCCGGCGAGACCGGCGGCTTAGTCCGTTGCTCGCGCAAGGATCGGCAGGCGTTATGGCGATCGTCACTCCGCTGAACCACAACATCGCGCCAGTCCCGCCGGTTCGTTCGCGCTGCCGCGGTTCCAGTACGAGCGAATTTCAAGTTTGATACATTGCAATCGACTGTTGACTCGCCGCGGTGCCAAAACCGGTGGACACGAGGTAATCGCACCACCGGGTGACGCTCGTCAGGAGCGGCGGATGCTCGAGCCCGGTGGCGGTGGCGTGCGCCTCGGCGGCGGCCGTATCGTAGCGGTCCTCCGAGAGGAACGAGAGGGTCTCGGGCTCCACACCGGTGAGCGCCTTTGGGAGCGCCCGAACCAAGCCCGCGCACAAGAGCAGCCGCGGAGCGCTCACCCCGAGGTGGGTCGCCACGGCGCGGATCAAGTCCGGGAGCGGCGGGGTCGCCGTGTCGAGGACGCAGAGCTCCTGTCCGAGTGTCTCGGCGCGCTCCGGAACCGAGGCGAGAAAGCTGGCGAGGTAGTCGACGGTCACCAGCGGCACGAACGTCCGCGGGGTGCCGACCAGCGCCGGCAGCTTGCGCCGCCAGAGTCGCTCCACCATGTCGCCGAGGCCGAGCACCTGCGTGGTCTGGCCGGTGCGCGAGTCGCCGATGACGCTGCTCGGGTGGACGGAGGTCCACAGAAGGGCGCGCCCCTTGGCGAAGTGCTGCAATGCCAAATACGACTCGTGCTTCGAGGCCTCGTACGCACCGTGCCGGCGATAAAGCCGCGACTGCTCGGCCTCCCGCAACGGATACGCGTCGCGCGAAAGACCCGGCACGGGGCGCGTCATGCGGTAGCCGCCGACGAACACGAAGCGCCGAAGCGTGGGGCGGGCCAGCGCCCATTCGGCCGCGTGAAGCGAGCCCTCGACATTGGCGCGACGTGCCTCGCCGGCCTCCATGCCGAAGGCATAGCGCCCCGCCACGTGGAACACGTCCCGCACGCCCGCGAAGGCCCCTTCGAGCCCGAGCGACGGAGCCTGAACATCGCCTTCGACGAGCATCAGACGCTGCGGATCGCCGCCGATCGCGGCGACGAAATCCGCGAGCTCCTCGGACCGCGCGGCCGCACGGCGCACCACCGCCGCCACCCGCCGCCCGCGCGCGGTGAGCGCCGCCAGAAGCCAGCGCCCGACGAAGCCCGTGCCACCCGTGACCAACACCTCGATGTCGGCGTTTCTCATGCAACCAGCATGGGGTCACCCATGCATGAGCAAAAGAGAATATATCTCATGGTCAAGCATGAGCAATTTCGATATCCGGGCAATTAACCTGAACCTCCTGCCCGCGCTGGACGCGCTCTTGGTCGAAGGTAGCGTCGGCGCGGCTGCACGGCGCATGCACGTCAGCCAATCGGCGATGAGCCACTCGCTCGCGAAGCTCCGCGAGCTGTTCGACGATCCGCTCTTCGTGCCCTCGGGCCGCCGCCTCGTGCCGACGGAGCGGGCCATTGCCCTCTCGGGGACGTTGCCGGCGGCGTTGGAGCACCTTCGCGATGCGATGAACCCTCCCCAGCCCTTCGAGCCACGCACATCGCTCCGCACCTTTCGCCTCGCGACCGTCGACTATTTCGAACTTACCGCGCTGCCGGATGCGCTCGAGCACCTGCGGCGGCACGCGCCCGGGGTCGGCCTGGAGATCGAGCGCTTCTCGCCCGCGAGCCTGGCGCACCTCGTGGCCGGCGAGCTGGACCTCGCACTCATCGGCGGTTCGGTGCCGACGCCGTCCACGGGCCTGCGCCGCGTGTCCCTCTATCGCGAGCCGTTCGCAGTCATCGCGCGCCCGGGGCACCCGCGTGTGGGCCGCAGGCTCGACCTCTCCCGCTATCTGGAACTCGGGCACGTGCTGGTCAGCGTGGAAGGGCGGCGCGACGGGGTCGTCGACCGCGCCCTCGCGAAGCTGGGGAAAACGCGGCGCGTGGCCTTGCGCGTCCCCCATTTCATCTCGGCGCCCATGGCGGTGCTCCATTCCGATCACGTTTGCACGCTCCCGAGCAGCGTCGCCCGCCGGGCGCGCGAGCTCCTCGGGCTTCGTGTCTTCTCGCCCCCGCTTGCCGTGCCCGCGTCGGACGTGGTGGCACTCTGGCCCGCGCGCCACGACCACGATCCCGCGCGCCGCTGGTTTCGCGAACTGTTCCTCTCGGGGCGCGCGCTTTCTCCCCATGCGCGCACGCTCATGCGGCAGCCGCGCGAATGATGGCAGGGGTGGTATCCTTCCGCACGTGGCGCAGCCCGCTCCGTACCCGCCGAAATCGAAAACGCACCTCGCCGCCTCGAAGGAGGCGTGGCTCGCGGCCGAGCTTCGCGAGCTCGTGGCACGCGCGGCGATCAAGGAGGGCGACACGGAGCATGCCTTTCCCGGTTTGCGCTTCCTGCGCGTCTCGAAGCCATTGCCCTATCGCAAATGGCACGCCTTCGGGCCGATGCTCGTCATGGTGGCGCAGGGGCGAAAAGTCGCATCGTTTCGTGGGGTGAACCTTTCTTACGATCCATCGCGCTTCTTCGTGGTCACGGGGGCGGCGGAGTTCGAAGGAAAGATCATCGAGGCCACGCGCGAAAAGCCTTTTTTCGCGTTTTGCTACGCGATCTCGCCGGACATCGTCGCCAAGACGCTGCTGGCCCTCGCCGACCAAACGCTCGCGCCCATGGCGGAACCCGTCCCTGCGTTCGTCGGTGCGATGGAAATACCGATGCTCGATTGCGCCGTCCGATGGCTGCGCGCCCTGGAGGATCCGGTCGAGCGCCGCGTGGTCGCCCCGCTCGTCGTCGAGGAGCTCGTTTTCCGTTTGCTTCGCTCGGATGCCGCGGCCGCCATTCGGAGCGCGGTCGGTCAGGAGCGCGACACCGACAAGGTGCAATCGGCGATGCAGTTTCTCCGCGCCCACGTGGAGCGCTCGCTCTCCGTCGAAGACGTGGCCCGCCACGTTGCCATGAGCCCGTCGCACTTCGCGCACCGCTTCCGCGCCATCGCGCGCGTGAGCCCCATGCGGTACCTGAAGGAGCTGCGCTTGCAACATGCACGCACCTTGATGCTCGCCGAGGGCCTTCGCGTCGGCGAAGCGGCCGCGCGGGCAGGTTACGAGAGCACATCGCATTTCACCCGCGACTTCCGCACGCTCTTCGGTGCCTCCCCGGGAGAATACGCCCGCCGCTTTCGCGATCCCTGAGCCGAAGCAGGCAAAGCAGGCCAAAGCAGGCCAAAGCAGAAAAGAGCAGGAACTTCGCAGAAGCTGTCGTCGCCGGCGTCCTGCCCAGGCCCAAACATCTTCTTCGAAAAGGAGAATGACGCATGCGCGCCATCGTTGTTTCGGAGATTCATCGAGAATGGTCGCTGGCCGAGCTTGCCGATCCGCGGCCTGGCCCCGGGCAAGTTCTCATTCGTGTTCGCTATTCGGGAATGTGCGGTACGGACGTCCACCTTCATCGGGGCCAATTCCCAACGAAGCTTCCCATCGTGGCGGGGCACGAACCCACCGGCGAAATCGTCGAACTCGGCCCGGGGGTCACCGATTTGAAGGTGGGAGATCGCGTCGGCGTCGTCTGGGATCAAAAGGGCTGCGGGCGTTGCCCCTCGTGCCAATCCGGCATCGCCTGCCCGAGCGCGCAAACCTGGATGGACCTCGGCGGCGGCAATTCCGAGCTGATGCTCGCATGGGCCTCCGGGTGCGCCTTGATTCCCGATGACCTCGCGCTCGAAGCCGCCGCGCCCATCTTCTGCGCCGGATACACGGTCATGAGCGCCCTGCGCAACGCCAGCCCCAAGCCCGGAGAGCGGGTCGCCGTGCTCGGCGTCGGAGGCCTCGGCCATCTCGCCGTTCAAGTGTCACACGCCCTGGGCCTCGAGACCCTCGCGATCACGGGCCAAGCGAACAAGCGCGCGGAGCTCCTCGCCCTCGGCGCCGACGATGTCGTCGTGGCGAATGGCGATCCCGGCAAAGCGCTCCTCGATGCGGGAGGCGCGGATATCGTCCTTTCCACCACGAGCTCGGCAAAGCAAATCGGCTCCATCTTCCACGGGCTCCGTCGCCGTGGTCGCCTGGTCAACACCGGTATCGCCGACGGTCCCGTGAGCATCGATTCCTTCGCCGCGACGCTCGCCTTCCACGAGTTCCGCGGCGCCGTGCCCGATCATCGGAGCCACCTCGCCGAGATCCTGGAGCTCGCCGCCAAGGGCAAGGTGACGCCGAAACTCGAAATCTACCCACTGGAGCGCGCCAATGATGCGCGCGATCGTCTCGAGTCGGGCAAGGTCCGCTACCGCGCGGTGCTCGCCCACGCGTGAAGCATATTCCGTCAACGGATTGTCGTGGTCACCGGACTTGTCAGACACCTGCGTGAACATTCGTTTCACAGTGAAATCGACGTTCGATATTGCGATTATTAACAATTTCGTAAGATCTGCCGAGTAGACTCCAACGTGAATCGCCATCAAGGGGTATTCATTTGGAGTTCGACGACTCGACGGTATACGAGGAGCTCCGTGCGTACATCGCGCGGGAATTGCTCGAGGGACAGGACGACGGCCTGGATCGAAGCACCCGCTTGCTCGAGTGGGGAATCCTCGACTCGGTGTCCATGGTCGCCCTATTGGACTTCACGCGTGAGCGCTTCGGCGTCGTCATTCCGGACGACGACGTCGTACCAGCTCATTTTTCCAATCTGGATGCGCTCACACGATGCATCCTGCGGCTCCAGTCCATCCAAGCATCGGGCCAGGTTTCCGCACGAGCAACTGGTACATTGAATTACCATTATGCCCTAATCCGCGCGCTCGAACCGTATGGAGTCATGTCCGCGCGGTTCGAGGGGGAGGGGACGTCGGTGCATCATCTGCGCACGGTGGGCCGAAAGCCGGCGTGGGTGCTCCTTCCCGCGCTGGGCAATCCGGCCAGCTCGTGGGGAATCGTGTTGCGCGGCCTCGCGGACGAACACGAGGCCTTTGCGCTGGATTTTGCGGGCTTTGGGCTTACCACGTGCCCCGTGGCGGCCCCCACATTTGCCGATCAACTCGCGCTCACCTTGGACGCGATGGAGCGACTGACCCGCGGTCCGGTGGTTCTCGTGGGTCATTCGGCCGGCGCCATGGTGGCTATCGACATTGCGCGAAAATTCCCTCATAAAGTCGCGGCCTTGGTAGTGACGAGCTTTGGCGCCATCGCCGATGCCCGCGGGTGGTGGTCGTCGCTTCGGGAGCTGTCGCGCGATCCCGACGCCTTTCTCCAGCGTGCCTATTACGAACCGCCGACCCTGGGCCGGGCGCTTCGAGGCCTGCTCACGGGCGCCCTGGAGAGCGAGGCCTACCACGGCTTCCTCGACGATCGCGCACTGGATGCGATGCCGTCCATCTTCGAGGGCCTCACCGTTCCCACCTTGTTCGTGGCCGGGGAGCAGGACCGAATCATCCCCGCCTCCGCCGTGAACGCGGCCGTCGCCGCCGTTCCGCACGCGCGCATCGAGTGGCTCGCGCGCTGCGGGCACTTCCCGCAGGCGGAGCGCCCTCAAGAGCTCTTCACCTTGATGCAACTGTTTCTCGCGTCCCTGTCGGAGAACACCTCGTCATGAATCGACGTTACGATGCCGTCGTCATCGGCGGCGGCCCCGGTGGCGCCGTGGCCTCGTATTTCCTGCGCCAGCATGGATTGTCCGTGCTCATCCTGGAGCGCACTCCCTTTCCACGTTACCGCATCGGCGAATCGCTCACTGGCGTGACGGGCGATTTCGTTCGCGAGTTGGGGCTCGTCGAGAAAATGGGCGAGCATCGATTTCCGCCCAAATCGGGGGTCAAAGTCCTCGGGCGCGAGGCCAAAAACGAGTTCTTCATCCCCGTGCCACGCCCCACATGGCAAGTCCTCCGCTCGGCGTTCGACGCCATCGTTTTGGAGCGCGCCCAGGAAACGGGCGCCGAGCTTCGCTATGGCACGGTGACCGCGGTGCTCCGCGACGGGGAGCGCGTCACTGGGGTTCGCTACCGGCCCTCTGGTGGGGAAGGCGGGGGCGAAGGGGAAGTCGACATCGAATGCCGCGCGGTCATCGATGCCAGCGGACACAGCGCGGTGCTGTCGAAACTTGGCCTTGCCGGCCGCCGGCGCGTCGATGCCTTTGGGCGCCAGATCGCCGTCTTCTCGCAGTACCACCGCCCCATCCGCGATCCGGGGGCGATGGGCGACAATACGTTCATCTTCTATTCGAGACAGTACCACTGGGCCTGGTTCATCCCGCTGTCGCCCGACGTCGTATCGGTCGGGGTCGTCATGCCGGTGACCACGTACAAGGAACGCGGAGACAGCCCCGAGGCGGTGCTCCGATGGGGAGTCGAGAACGTCAATCCCGATCTCGCCAGGCGCGTTCGCGGCGCGCGCCAGGTAGAGGATGTGCGCTTCATCCGCAATTACTCGTACCGCGTCGAGCCTTTTGCAGGAAACGGCTGGTTTTGCGTGGGCGATGCCCACCGTTTCACCGATCCGATCTTCTCCTTCGGCGTCTCCCTAACGATGCTCGAGGCCAAGGCGGCCGCCGCCGCCATCGCCGAGGGCCTGCGAACGGGCGACTTCCGCGAGCCCGTGGCCAACTACGTGTCCTACAGCGATGTCGGGCAGAATGCCATTTACGACTTCATCCGCTATTTCTGGAAGTATCCAGCGTTCTTCGGCATTCAGAGCCAGGGCCGCATGCGAAAGAGCATCATCAGCCTTTTCGCCGTGGAGTGCCACAGCGAGGAAGTGCAAAGCATGCTGAAGGAGATGCGCCGCAGCTTGTACACCATGCAGGCGGAGCAGCTCCCGGGCGAAAGGCTTCGCGCCGTCGGAGAGCGGGCCTTGGCGCGCTTCACCGACTTTCAAGGAATCGACGCCATTTACGTCGCCGAACGCGACACGGGCATCCATCTTTCGTTTTACTTGGACGAGAGTACCGACGACATCCGGGAGTCGCTGACGGACTTCGAGCGCGAACTGGATGCGGATTTCGGCAAAGACCGTGTCGCCACGTCGACGTGGCCGGCTTCCCACGCGCGGGATGCCCAGGCCTCCGCCATCTTCGACCGGCGCACGCTTCGCGTCTCCTAGATAGAGGCCCCGTGAACGTGCTTTCATGTACGCATGACGGACGTTCGCGGTAGGAGCATCTTCGGCACTTTCTTTCATGCACCGGCGCCAGGCGCGCTCGAAGTCCTGCACGAAGCGGTCGTGTCCGTCGATGAAAAGGGCACCATTTCCCGGGTCATCCGCCGGGGGGAGCCGGGCTACGAGCCCGCACGTGCCTCGGCCGATGTCCGCTTGTCCGATGGTTGCTACCTGCTCCCGGGCTTCGTCGACCTCCACATTCACGCGCCGCAGTATCCCCAGTTGGGGCAGGCGCTCGACGAGCCCCTGGAGGTATGGCTGCAGAAATATACGTTCCCACTCGAAGCGCGTTATGCGAATACCGACTTCGCTCAGCGCAGCTACGAAGCGCTCGTGGCCGATCTTCTCTCCCATGGCACCACCACGGCGCTGTACTTCGCCACCGTTCATCAGGAGGCTACGCGCCTCCTGGTCGACATTTGCCTCGAGAAGGGGCAGCGCGCGCTCGTCGGCAAGGTCGTCATGGATGATCCTGCGACGTGCCCCGACTACTACCGCGACGACTCGGCGCAGGCCGCACTCGCGGATACGCGTGCCTTCATCGACTACGTACGTGCGCACCCGAACAACGGCGAGTCGCGCGTTCTTCCCGTGGTCACGCCGCGCTTCATCCCGTCGTGCACCGACGAGAGCCTCATGGGGCTGGGCAAGATTGCCGCCGAATGCGATTGCCACGTGCAGACCCATTGCTCGGAAAGCGATTGGGAGCATGGATTCGTCATCGAGCGCCACGGCGTGACCGATGCGGAGAGTCTCGACCGGTTCGGCCTCCTCACGCGGCGCACGGTCCTCGCGCACGGCACGTTCATCACGGGGCCCGACATGGATCGCATCGCGCAACGGGGCTCCGCCGTGGCGCACTGTCCGCTGTCCAACGTCTATTTCTCCAGCGCTGTCTTCCCACTTCGCGCCGCGCTCGCCCGCGGGGTGCGTGTGGGGCTCGGCACCGATATTTCAGGTGGCCCTTCGGCCTCGCTCTTCGATTCCGTGCGCATGGCCATCTCCGCCGCGCGCATGCTCGAAATCGGTGTGAATCCGGACTTGCCCCCCGAGGGCCGCGGCCGCCCCGATTCGCGGATCGACACCGCCACGGCCTTCCACCTCGCCACCGCCGCGGGCGGCGACGCGCTCGATCTTCCCATCGGGCAATTCACGGCCGGCTACCACTTCGATGCGATGCTCATCGACACCCGCGTCCCCGAGGGCACGCTTGGCACCGTGGCCATCCTCGCCGAGAGCAGCCCGGAGGACATTCTTCAAAAGATTCTCTACCTCGCCACCAAGCCCAACATCACCAAGGTGTGGGTCGGCGGTCGGGGGGTCACTCCGTAGCGACCCGCACCCCCAGCGCGATGAGCACCGTGCCGAGGAGCCCGTCCTGGACGCGGCGCGCTCGGCGCGAGCGAAGCAGATCGCGCAATCGATGCACGGCCAGCGCGATCAACGTGAGGCCGGCCAGGCTGAAAAGAACCGCGAGCATGGCGAGGCCCAGGGCCACCGGGAGCGCGCGTGATGGCTCGCCCGTTCCGATGAATTGAGGCAGCGTGGCCATGAAAAAGAGCGTCGCCTTGGGGTTGGTCAGGTTGCACAGAAGCCCCTGGACGAACGGCGTCGAGCCGCGAACGGGGGCTTCCTCCTTTTCTTCCTGCGCAGGAGCCTCGCTCGCGCGGTACGCGGCCCATAGTGAGCGAGCGCCCAGCACGATGAGCAAGATGGCGCCCGCGAGCTTCAGTGCGTGGAAGGCCGCTGCGCTGCGCAAGAGGATCTCCGCGAGGCCCATGGCCACGGCCACGGCATGTACGAAAAGGCCAGCGGCACATCCGATGGCCGTGCGCACCCCCGCGCGCTTTCCGCCGGCGAGCGCCGAGCGGATCACCATGGCGGTGTCGAGTCCCGGCGTGATCGTGATGAGCAAGCACAAGAGCAGATAGGGGATCAGCATGGCGGATATCTTAGCCGCTCGGTTTCCAGCTCGCACGCGATCCCAACGCGTGGGAGAATCGCACGCCGAAAGGGGGCATCATGGCGATCGATCCGCGCACCACCGCCGTCGTTCTCATCGAATATCAAAACGAGTTCACCTCCAAAGGAGGGGTACTCCACGAGGCTGTCGCACCCGTGATGGCCGAGACGAACATGCTGTCCAACACCGTCAAATTCGTGGACGCTGTCCGTCGCAAGGGTGTGACGGTCATGCACGCGCCCATCACGTTCGCGGCCGACTACGGAGAGCTCACCAAGCACCCGTACGGCATCCTCAAGGGCGTGGTCGATGGCAAAGCCTTCGTCAAAGGCTCTTGGGGTGCCACCATCGTCGATGTGCTGAAACCCGCCCAAGGTGACATCGTCATCGAAGGCAAACGCGGCCTCGACACCTTTGCCAGTACGAATCTCGACTTCATCTTGCGAAGCAAGGGAATCAAGACCGTCATTCTGGGCGGCTTTCTCACGAACTGTTGCGTCGAATCGACGATGCGAACCGCCTACGAGCACGGCTTCGACGTGATCACCCTCACCGACTGCCTGGCCGCAACCTCCGCCGAGGAACACCGGAACGCGCTGAAATTCGATTTTCCGATGTTCTCCAAGCCGATGCCGTCCAGCGACGTCATCGCGCAAATCGGATAACCGATGCTTCTCATCGAGCTCGCGGTATTTCCGCGAGCTCGATGAAGGCCGATGTTTGGACGAATCAATCGCAAACGACGTACGCGAATGTCCTGTTCGGGTACGGGCAAAAGATCCCGTTGCCATGGGCGTCGGCATAATACGCGGAGCAGTTGGTGGAATCCGTCGTTCCCTCGCGAATCCGTTCTCGATGGGCGGGGCCCTCGTCGCTGGCCTCCGTGCGGCAGGCCGGGCTGCGGAAATCGGCCTCGTTGTACTCGCATTGCCAAAACACGCAATTGGTGGCGTTGCAGCCCGGATCGCACGCCGATTGAATGCCTACGCTCTGCTCGTTCTGCGGCGCTTGCTTCACGCTGCGATCGAACGCCGCCCTGGACGCATCATTCGCGGGCCGCACGGCGACCTGGGCTTCTCCATCGGAGGCGGCCACGTAAACTAAGTCGATCGAGGCCTGCTCGTCCGCGCGGGAAAAGGTGAGGGCGAGGCCTGAATGGCCCTGGGCCGTGCGCATCACGTGGGCGTCCGCGGTGTTGCCACCGAGCCACCCGGCCCGTCGCAGGTGCTCGATGGAATCGGTCCAATCCGTCGATTGCTCGACCTTTGCCAGCAACGCCGTCGACGAGCCCGCGCTCTTCTCCGCGGCCGGCGTTTCGTTGGTGCTCGCCCCTCCGCTGCATGCGGCGGCGGCGACGGCCGATGCGAGCAGAAGGCTTCCCGTGATCCACGTACCCGCCAAACGCGCAATCCCCTTGAATGACTCGTTCATATTCGTTTTTCTCCCTGGCTACGTTGAAAATGATTCTTGGCTCGCGTCGTCGGCTCAATCACAACAGACCAGCAACCACTTGCCTTCTTCTTCGCCGTCCATGACGCAGGCGTATCCGCCGCGGTCATGGCGGCAATCCTCAATGAGCGGGGAAGTTTCGCACGCGCTCTTCGTGGCGTACTTGGGCCCCGAGTTATAGCACTGCTGAATCCCGATTTCCGACGTAGCTCCGTCATCGGCGGCCGCGGCCGTCGTAGGCGCCATCATCGTGAGGCCAACCGCCGCGAGGGCGACGCCCGCTACCCATTTTCGCACTGCACTGCGGGGGATGCTCCGCTTCCAAATGCTCGTGACGTGGTTCATCGAATGGACCTTTCCCTTGATATGGGTTTTCTTGAATCCGTGTAAGGTGCGCCGTGCGCACGGGAACCGCGAATCTCAAGTTCCCAATGTCAAATACGGATCTCGCCGGACGTTATTTGCTGGCGATCGGAAAAATGGTTCGTCTTCGAATTGTAAACAATTGGTTGATTCGTTCCCACGCACCCCCACGCCCGCGAAGTGCTCGAGTTCCCCTCGTTTCTTTCACGGAATTAAGAATCGCAAGATCTTCCAAGAACCCCGCGCCGCGCGTCCCTAGGCTCTCGCGCATGGAGGACGTCATGTACGATCATATTGGTCTGGTGGTGAGCGATCTGGACGCCAGCGTGCGCTTCTATACGGCGGCGTTGGAGCCTTTGGGCTTCGTGCTTTGCTCGAACGACGCCTCGGGCGCGGGATTCGGCCCCAAGGGAGAGCCCGCCCTTTGGCTCTACCCGACGGCGCAACCCGGCGGCGCGAAGACGCACGTTGCCTTCCGCGCGACGGCGCGCAAAGCCGTCGACCAGTTTTACGCCGCCGGTGTCAAGGCTGGCGGGCGCGATCACGGCAAACCCGGTTTGCGCGCCGATTACAGCCCTACCTATTACGCGGCATTCCTCTTGGATCCCGACGGCAACAACGTCGAAGCCGTTTGCCTGAAGGCGCCTTGAATTATTGCGAAGAGCGCACTGCCTCGGTGAGCAGCAGCTTCCAACCGGGAATGGCCGTCGTCGCCGCCTTCGTATCCAGGTGGCTCGATAGCTGGTAGAGGCGCTGCGCATCGGGAAGGCCCACCGCGAAGCGGTCGCGGAGGAAATACGGCGGCACCGCCTGGTAATTCAGACGAGCCCGCACTTGGGCATGCCCCCCGACCGCCGAGAGCGGTATGCGGAAGGTCACGACGTCGCAGCCGCATGCGGGGGATCCGTCCTTCGGATACTCCGCATCATCGTCCACCCCGTGGGGTTCGAGTCCATCGGGGACGACACCATTTTCCATCGTGGGTTCGAAATGCGATTTCCACCCTGCCGGAAGAAGGCGATTGTCCTTGATGGACTCGTAGATGCCCAGAAAGCTCGTGGTGAGCTGGTGGCTCGAATCGAGTGTGCGTTCTTCGTAAATCTGCACTTCGTCTTCCCGGGTGATCACGCGATGGTGCGGCTCGTACGCGATCGCATCGAGCTCGGTCGCGAGCACGTTGCCGTCGCGTCCCACGATGGCGCCGGCGCCGTTGGTGCGGCCCGAGGCCCAGAGAACGCCGCCCGAGCCATCCTCGATGGCCACTTCCAAAAAGGCGCGCCGGAAGGCCACACCGGATGGGAGCTTGTGCCCTGCTTTGTTCGTCACCGTGACCGCGAACTCCAGCGATCCATCGCGAACCTGGGGTGCACCAATGTCGATCGTGGCCGCCGTGTCCGCGAACGCCCGCCCGCTGCGCAACGCCGTGGCCATCTGGAGGCGCGTCGGCTCGCCGTACTGATTCGACATGTAGTCGTAGTCGGCCAAACCGAGCACGCGCGGCGCCTGCGCGAACATGCTCAAGGTGAACAAATTGATGCCATTGAGCTGGTGCCGCGAAAACGGCTTTCGGTCGACGATGTCCACGCCCACGTGCAAATCGGGCACGCCCGGCAGATTGGCCGTCGGAAAGTCCGTATCCTCGACGCTGGCCATCTTCTTCTGCAGGTCGGTCCCGCGGAAATCGCGCGGCATATGGCAGTCTTGGCAGCGCGTTGGGTTGCTGCCATCGTGCCCCTCGTCTTTTACGAAGTCGTCATTCTTGCGGTACGCGCTGTCGCGCCATTCGAGAAACGTCGCCTGCTCGTAGACGAAGCGATCGTCCGCGCACGAGCCGACTTTGCGCACGGGCAGCCGCACCGCATGGCACGACCCGCAAAGGGCGGAGCTCTTCATGACGCGATCGCGCCCTCCCTCGCCCGACGGAGTCTTTCCCAGAGATCGCTCCATGGGATCGACCCGCACGTCGGCCGCAAAGGGCCCCTGCAGATCGCCCGGCGCGGTCGGCGTCCAATTGCCCGTGTAGCTCGCCGGCGTGCCCAGGTCTTTCGAGCTGATTTGATGGCACACGGTGCAGGTGATTCCGTCCCGCGCCAAGCTGCCATATTTCCCATCGGGGCTATCGGGCAATGCGTAAACCATCGCATGCTCGAACTGCCGCGAAGGCGCATCCATGTGCAGCTGGTGCTGCCCGGCGGCGCCGTGGCACTTGTAACACAAATCCGTAATGTCCTTGGCGCAGCTGCTGCGATGATCCGCTTCCCACTCGCGCTGGGCGCGGAATACCGGATCGCGACCGGCCAGGCCCATCATGGATACCGACCATTCGCCATACGGCGACACATCGGCAAAGCCCTGTTTGCCCGGAGTGAACTCCCCGTCGCGCGACACCATGGATCCGTGGCTGTCGAGTCCCTGGGCAATGTGACCCACGGCCGAGTGGCATCCCCAGCACTGATTCGACGTGAGAAACGTGTCCGGCTTTCCGTCGTTCGCCTTGGGGATCACATGATCGAAAAAGCGCGGAATGTCTTCGTGGGGAGCCTGCTCGTTCGGTGGAATGCCAAACAGCGCCACGAAGTCCGTATCCGCGCCTCCGAGGGCATGAGCTATCGTGGGCCGATCGGGGTGCTGCTCGATGAACGTCGACGCGGGTGCATTTCTATAGTCGTCGTACTTGTAATCGGGATTCTTCGCGTCCGCCTTGTTCCAGATCCGGCGAAAGTTGTAGATCGTCTGCTTGGGCTCGTGCACACCGCCCGTGTTCTCCGGCAGATGCGAGACCTGTGAAAAGGTCAGATCCCGTTGCGAGGCATGGCAGCGCAAGCACGGTTGGCCGAAGCTGCTCGGCGGCCGGCAATCGTCCAAGCGCAACGTGTCCGGTGACTCCCAGGCGAGGGGAGGCCTGTGGCACTTCGCCTCGCCATGGCGTCCTTCTTCTTGAGATATCTCGGCCCAGAACCATCCGTCGCGCACGTCCTTCGGGCGCCGGACCATCGGCTGCCAGGCGACGAATTTGAAGACCCCGCCATCTTCCTTGGCCGGGCCAAGCGGCTTGTACCGCTCTTTGATGATCAGCGCCTCGTCCGGCACCTCCCCCTCGGGCCGTCCGCGCGCGAGCCACGCAGCCACCTCCGGCGAATACCAAACACGCACCCATCCGTGTGTGTCGCCTTGGGTCTCCGTTCCACTGAGGTGGACCCCATCTTCACCCGCCCAACCCGGCTGGCGATAACACTGTTTCTCGACGAAGTGGTGAACGCGTTCGGTGAGGCCGGCCTCGAGCCGCATGCGCGGATCTTCCACGCTCGAAGGCGGTTGTGACGCCACGATGGTCTCGGAATCCTCGAACAGCGCCGCGCGCAAGCGAGCGCACTCTTCCGCGCTACCGAGCTCGTAGCCCGGCTCGTACTCGTGAGGCTTGTCGCATCCCACCAAGGCCAGCAAGGACACGGAAGGCATCGCGCACGATAGCCACAGTTGCCAACGCACCATGATCGTCCCCCAGACCAATTCGGATGATCCGGTGCGTGGCGCGAGTCGCTAGGAAACGTTGCCCATCTCGCTGCAAAAGAACCATGCCGTGCCCGCTCGGTGTGGGTCGAACAGCGGGCGAAACGCAGACCTGGAGCGCTCGCGCAGCCATCGCTGCGCAAGCGCTCGCGGGGCACGCTGCGGTCTACTGGCTATAGGGAATCCTGTCGGTCGCTACGCCGAACGTCGTCACAATCTGACCGCCGCCGCTCGCCAAAATGTACCAGCGTCCCTCGGACGGTCGGAATACGGCCGGATCCGTTTTACCGTCTTTATCGTAGTCACCCGGAACGAGGCGGTCGGTGGATGTGCCCCATTCGACGACGAGATCGGGACCGCCCTTGCTCAAATGGGCGTACCACTTCCCTTCCGACGGTCGGAAAACAGCCGGATCGGTCTTACCGTCGCCGTCGTAGTCACCTGGAACGAGGCGGTCGCTCGAAACACCGAAGTTGATGACCATGTCGGGCGCACCGGTGCTCAAATGCGCGTACCAGTTTCCTTCCGAGGGGCGGAAGACGGCGGGGTCGGTTTTGCCGTCATTGTCGTAGTCACCTGGAACGAGGCGGTCGCTCGAAACACCGAAGTTGACGACCATGTCGGGCGCACCCGTGCTCAAATGCACGTACCAGTTTCCTTCCGAGGGGCGGAAGACGGCGGGGTCGGTTTTGCCGTCATTGTCGTAGTCACCTGGAACGAGGCGGTCGCTCGAAACACCGAAGTTGACGACCATGTCGGGCGCACCCGTGCTCAAATGCACGTACCAGTTTCCTTCGGACGGGCGAAAGACGGCAACATCGGTCTTCTTGTCGTTGTCATAGTCGCCGGGAACGAGGCGGTCGCTGTTGACGCCAAAAGGCGTGACCGTGTCACCGAAGACGCTCAATCGAGAATACCAGTTTCCCTCGGACGGGCGAAAAACCGTTGGATCCGTCTTGCCATCGCCATCGTAATCCTGCGGGACTTGGTGTCGCGCAACGAGCGGGTTTCCGAGCGCAGCTTCTTGCTGGGCACTCGCGACGGAGATCTCCCCGGAGACTTCGGCCGCGTTCTCCTCCCCATGGATATCGTCCGATGGAGAGCTGCACGCCGCGACGAGCAAAGTGGCCGAGCCAATGGTAATAAAGCCATATTTCGTCATGATGGGCATTCCTTTCCTGCGTAAGAGCAAGTCGATGTCGCTGCTCGTTCGGATAGCGTCTGCCTCGCGTCCGATGTGACAGCGGTTCGGTTCGACGATCCGCGCTACTTCGGCGACCGCTAGCCGATCACACCGTAGCGTGCGCGAAGCTGCTTCTTCACGCGCTCGAAGCGCTTGCGCAGCACAGCGGCGTGCCGCGTGAGCGCTTCGTCGCTCGTGCCTTCGCCGAGCATCACCAGGGCGATGTCGCGCCAGCCCAGGTCCTTGTCCACCCGCAGGACGAGCAGCTCGCGATCGTCGGGGTCCAGCTGCTCGCGCAGGGCGCGCACGCGATCTTTGGCGTCCGTCCGCAGGTGGCGCAGCGTGGTTTCGCGCACCTCGGCGGCGACTTCGCTGAAGCGTCCCTCGCCGATGGGCACCAGGCGCTCATTTGCGCGCGCAGCCCGCGCACGTGCCACCGTGTGGCGCGCCAACATGTAACACCACGTGCGCATCGAACAGCGCCCGTCGTAGCGTGCGAGGCTTTTCCAGAGTTCTTCGGCAAAAAGAGAGAACGCGTCGCCTGCCTCGGTCTCCGAGCCGAGGCTGGACATCATCCAGCCAAACAACTCGGGGCCGAGGTCGCGCAATACGTGCTCGATATGGGGATGCATGACGGCCGCGCTAGCAACCGCCGTGCGCGCGATTTGGGGCATACCTCCTGCACGCGCGGCACGCGTGTCCGTTTTACCAGCCCCGTCGTCCCGTCCGACCACCGTCGATTCGCTGATGCGCCGCATCGCCAAGGTGCCCGAGGTCGCACCGGTTCCCGACGTGGGGGCCGTGCTCGCCGGTCAATACGAGCTGCGCGAGCGCATTGGCGTCGGGGGCATGGCGCGCGTCTTTCGCGCCCACGATCGCGGCCTCGGCCGCGAGGTCGCCGTGAAAGTGCCGCGCACCGACAAGTTGGACCTGGAGACGGCCTTCGCGATGTTCGAGCGCGAAGCGCGGGCCACGGCGAGGCTTCACCACCCGAACATCGTGGCGGTTCACCACATTGGCCATCACGCCGGGCTACCCTTCGCCGTGCTCGAGTTGCTCCAGGGAGAGCCCCTCGCGGCACGGCTCGCACGCGAGCCCATGAGCACCCCACGTGCCCTCGGGCTGCTCGACAGCCTGCTACACGCCCTCGGGCACGCGCATGCGCGCGGCATCGTCCACCGCGATCTCACCCCGCGCAACGTGTTCGTGACGAGCGACCGCGCGATCAAGCTTCTCGATTTCGGCGTGGCCATCGACCTCGCCGCCAGCGCAGGCACCCTCACGCGCGGTGCCGGCACCCCGGGTTACATGGCGCCCGAGCACCGTGAAGCTCCCGATCCGCGCAGCGACCTCTGGGCGCTGGCGGTGCTCTTTTTCGAATGTGTCACCGGCCGCCGCCCGCCCGAGGATCCCAATGCGATGCTCGCGCTGCTTCCAGCGGATCTCTCCGCGAAGGCTCGTTCAGGCCTCGCGCGCGCCCTGCACCCCTCGGCCGAGGCTCGCCCCAAGAGCGCCGACGCCATGCGCGCCGCCATGTTCCCTCCCGCGTCTCCGGCGTTGCCGCGCCGCCGCGCGCTCCTTGGACTGGCCTTGGCAGGGGCGGTCGGCCTCGCCGCAGGGCACGCACTTCGGAAAATCCCACTCCCGGGCCGCCGACGCGTCATCATACCGCGCGATGGGCGCTGGCGCGGCGATCCCCCCGGCGGTATGGGCTGGGAAACCCGCCTCCAGCGCATCGACGCCGAACATTTCCACTACGAGAACCACGACCGGATCAGCGGCAGGGGCGGCGGGGGCACGCTGACCTTGGAGCTCCTCGCCGACGGTTCCACGATTTTGTCCGGCCGCACGGCCGACGATCCCACCTGCCCGACGTGCGTGAACGTCGGCTTCATCGAATTCATCGTGCTCGCCGAGGATCAACTGTACCAACAGCGTGCCGGCTGGGGCCCGAGCCACGACCACTACGTCGAGTGGTTTCCACCATACCGTTACGTATGGCACGGGCCGCTGAGCACAGCGGCCGACCGCTAGTACTGGTTTTTCGCCGTGTCCGACCCATACTCTAGAGTATGGAACCCATGGCACCTCCCCAGGCGCGGGACCTCACCCGCGTGGACTTTCGCGACCAACACGAGGGCCCTGCCGCCGACGCACCCCTCGAAGAGCTCGTGCTTCGCCTCTTTCGATACCGACCTCGCTGGGTCGATATCGCCATGGGCGTGCGCCATTTTCTCGTCCGGCCCTTTGGGCTGGACACCACCTCGGCCTCCGACGTTCCACCCTCGCTGGACGAGGGAACCCGCGCGGGGCCTTTCTGGATCCTCTCGGTAAACCCCGACGAAATCGTGGCCGGCCTCGACGACCGACACCTCGATTTTCGTGTTTACCTCACCAAGAAACAGGGCCTCGTCGTTCGCACCGACGTCTTGTTCCACAACGCCCTGGGCCGCATCTACTTCGCCCTCATCCGACTCGGCCACGTCTGGGTCGTCCGCAGCATGCTCCGCGGTACTGCGCACGCGCGCGCAGCGTGACGACGAGGATTTCGGTCGACAATTCTCTGCACTCCCCGAATCCACCGCGCCGTACGAATCGTGTCCAAGCGCCTCTCGAGAGGCGTATGAGTTCAACGGAAGAACTGGAATGCATGGTAATTGGCATCTCCCAATCGTCTTACTGCTCGTCCCCACCGATGACGACACACGCGCCTAGCTGGCAGATGGCTTGCTTTCCGCGACAGGGGTCGACGAAGCAACTGCTCGGCTCTCTGCAGATCGTGCCGTGGGACAATGAGGGGACCGTCTGCAGCCGTGGATCGCACGAGCAATTCCCTGCGCACGTATTGGCCACTGCGACGCAGTCGGCATTTTTGACACAGACATTCTGAGGCTGCGCCGTCGGCGCTACATCGGATTCCGCCGCTTGCTGGATGGAGACCGTGGGAGGCCGAACGTCGCGGCCAACACCGTCGAACGATGAACCGTCGTCGTCGCTCGCCCCCGCGCACGCTCCAAGACACACACTGCATACAATGAATACGTATTTTCCAAAATGAATCATGCTCGAATCTTTATGGGACATACGAAGCTAACAAGAAGTGGTGATGGCTCCGGATTTACGGCCTTTACGTCCAATTTACGGACTCCGAAGAAGAGCTCTCCTTCACGTGAATAGCGTTCCCAACGTCGAAACGTCGTTATCCGATCGCGGTGTTCGACAAAGCGTGGGTGTACTGCCGAGCGCGTTTGCGAAGAACGACGAGTCCGTATTCGAATGGGCCAGATTTACCGCACGCGCGCGCTCGCGCCCGATAGCCTGCGCCGAGAGGTGCGTGGCTCCCATCTCAGCCCGTCGAATGGTCCAGCTTTAGGTCGCAAACATTGAATCGTTTTATTTTACCGAGTGCCCGGCTTCGTGGCGCATGGCAACACCGCGTTACCCTTACCCGCAGTTAAGGGGCAGCCCTTCGACGTATCTCGTTGCTTCCCGTGGCGAGATCGAAGTCGAGCGAAGACGCTGCGCCTCGAAGGTCGATCGACCCCCCCCCCGCGCCCGTTCGAAATCGCAAGTCACCAGATCGGACGACGCGACATGTAGCCGATCCAGGCATACGATGGCCTTTTGGCAAAGGGGCATCTTCAATGTCCGTCTCGAAACTATGGCGCGTGGGTGGAGTCGGAGCGTTCGTCGCAGCAGGGTACGTCGGCTGCACGTGCACACCGCCCCCGAACAACCCGCCCGCCGGCGAAACCTGCATGAATCCGAGCTTCGAGCCTACGAAGTGGGCATTCGTCGATCAAGGGTGCGGTTGTCGACAAGACGACGCCAAGTGCCTTTATGAAGCGCGGATCATGCGGTGTTTTGCCGCTTCGAAGGCGGAACGGTACCATTGTGGCAACTTGCCGCCGATCTCCCTGGCGAAGGACAGCCAGCACCAAGTCTGGGAGAGGCTCGATCTATCCGCCATTCAACTCCCCAAGGAAACCGTGATCCGACTTCATGACTGCATCGACGAATTGAACAAGGACCCCAACGTTTCGAGCTGCCCCGCGGGCTCCCCCGGCAAGCCGGTGGCCGGTCACTTTTTGAAGAGCTGCGAGACCTCCGCGGGTCTGCAGGCCTCCGGGGCGACCGAGGCCGTGGACTCGGGAGCTCCCCCGCTTCCTGGCCCCGCTCCCTATCCGTGCACGGGGGGCGGCTGCGCCCTGCCCGAGCCGAATGCTCTCTGGTACCCGTGCACCGGCGCCGGTTGCTGCCTGCCCGACGGCGGCAAAGACGCCTCCGCCCCGCGCTGAACAAGCCCCCTCTCGACACGCCCCTTCTCGACGGGACTACGGACAGCGCAACGGAAGCCCCTCGATCTTCTTCGCGGCGGCACGGAAAATCGGACCCGGTTCGATGGCCTCGTTGGCCATCCCGCGTTCGTCCGTGCCCGCGCAGAGCAACGCGAAGTCGATGGGCGACTCCCCGGTCGCCAAATCGAAATCGAGAGGCGTGGCCGCTCCCCGCAAGTCGATCGACTTTCCCTCCTGCAGCAGGCGAAAGGCTTCGAAAATCTTGGTCGGCCCTACATCGATGGGCTCGCCCGGCGGCACCAATCGAGCCATCCCGCGCGCGAGGTTCGAGCCCGTCATGGGAAGATCGCCCATCGCGTAGGCGGCATAGGCGAGTAGATAGGCCGCATCGTAGACCGCTCCGGGCGCGCCGGACTGGGTCACCTTCGGCGTGTATGTCTCGTTGTAATGCATGGTCAACTTGGCATTGACCAAGGTCGATGTTGGCAGCCCCACCCCCATGAAGCGGCGCCTCCGCTCCGTGTTCTTTCCCAAGAGCTGAAAGAAGTCGTCCCCGTACATGCCTGCGACCACGTAACGCGGTCGATACCTCTCCGACTTCGGCCATCGGGTCTCGAAGGGCGCGAGCACCGTTTTCGTATTCGTATCGAACCCCGCACTGATGACCACGTGCGGCCGAAACTTCAACAATGCATCCACGATGCTCGAATCCGCAATAGGCTGCGGGTCTTGCGGATTCGTGTACAACAGCTCGAGATAATTCGAGCCATTCTCGACGGCGCTTTTGCCATTGAAGCGCAACGTGCCGAGCAGCGCATCGGAACCGCTCAGACCCGTCGTGTTGCGTATTCGCAAATGCACCACGCGCATGGCTTCATCCGGGCGCAGTACGTGCGAGGCGCGCAAACTGGGCTCGATGACCTCGGCCACCACCGCGCTCACGGGAATCATGTTCACCGCCGTGTTGAAGGTGGTGCGCCAGACCAGCCGTGGCTCATTGGGCGGATGCGGAATGGTCGTGATCAGCGAGCTTCGATTTTGCGTGGCCACGGCCAGGATGCCATTGGGAATGAACGACTCCGTGGCCAGGTCGATGACCTCCTGGCTCGAGCTGAAGCCGATGACCGCGGGCACTTGAAGGTCCACCAGGTGGCGGGCGGATTCCCTCGGATTCACGGCATCGTCGCAGGCGATGATGCCGATGGGGCGCGCCGGCTTGCCGGGGCCGGAGGAGGAAGGGGAGGGGATACCCCGTGCAATCTGCACGAAATCACGGCGGGCCAGGTCGATGGCGTTGACGCTTTCCAGGCCGAAGGCCTCGGCGAATTTGCCGGACATGGGAAACATGGCCCCGAACCAGATCGTCGCGTCGTTCTCGACGTCGCCCTTTTCCGCGAGCACCTTGCATCCGGGGGCTTCGAGCGACACGCACGCGCCGTCCGTCGCTCGCCGGCAAATGAGACCGCCGCGCCCGTCGTTCTGCTTCACGCACGCGGCGTTGGACGTACACGCTGAAGGCGGCGCATCGGCCTTTGCCGATTCGGTGCCCGCGGAATACAGCCCCGCGCGGGAAGCCACGCCGATGCCCGCCGCCCCCGCCACCGTGGCCACCGCCGCGCCCAGCGCCCACCGGGGCACGCGCCGGCGCCGCACGGTCTTCGAGTTGCCGTGGTGCGGTTCGGTGCGGGTGCCGGTGCTCGTGCGTCCCGCCGGATCGAGGCCCACCGCGATGACCGGCAGCGCCGGCCCCTGGCCCAACACGGGCAGCACCTCGAGCGACTCGTCCAAGCCGCGGACGAGCAGCGCATCGATCTGCGCCTTGTCGGCGGCACGCCGCTCGGCGAAATAGTCGGTCATCGTGCGTGCGAGCTCGGCCCGCCCCACATCGCCCCAACGCGCGCGCCGCTCGTGCGAAAGCGCAACGCGCAGCTCCTCCGCCGTCGAATAGCGCGCCACGGGCTCGAGCGCGAGCGCCTTCATGCAGATGGCCTCGAGCGCCTCCGGCACATCGGGGCGGATGGTACTTGGCGGGTCAATCTCACCGCGATCGAGCTTGTGAAAGAGCAGCGGCTCGGGCACATCCGCCCAGAGCCGTTGCCCCGTGAGGCACTGCCAGAGCATGACGCCCACGGAAAAGACGTCCGCGCGCCGGTCGACGTGCCGCCGGCCCGCCTGCTCCGGGGCCATGTACGTGATCTTGCCCTTGATGATGCCGGTCGACGTCTCGTGCGACGAAATGGCCGCCTTCGCGATGCCGAAATCGAGCAGCTTCACCGTGCCGTCGTAGGTGACGAGCACATTGTGGGGCGACACATCGCGGTGCACGATGGAGAGCGGCCGTCCGTGCGCATCGGTGAGCTCGTGCGCGTAGTGCAGCCCCGCGAGCACCTGCTCCAGCAAAAAGAGTCCCACGGCCCAGGGCAGCCCATTCGGCGAGGCCGTGCGCATGAGCACATCGAGGGTTTGCCCTTCGAGGTACTCCATCTCGAGGAAGTAATGCCGGGCCTCGAACCCGACGTCCCACGTGCGGACGATGTTCGCATGGTCGAGCCGCATCGCCAGGTGCGACTCATCGAGGAACCCCTGCAGAAAGCGCAAATGCGACGCGAGCTCCGCGCGCAGATGCTTCACCACGACCAACGCCGGCCGGTCCACCACCTGATCCCGACGCGTCGCCAGGTAGACGGTGCCCATCCCACCGCGACCGAGTTCGATCAACAGTCGATGCTTGGCTGCTGCGCGGCTCTGATTCATACCCCGCCCGGAATCGCCGACCTCCCAGCATAGAGCCTGCTTGAGCGCGGGCTAGCTAAGCAATCAAATTGTGTGACGTTTCCATGCCATTCCCAACATGAAGCCGCTTCCCCGTTGTGGGATTGACTCGCTGCGTGTATGAGAGCTGAGCTGCCATTGATGGGCGCGCTTCTGTCCCCCGCGCCCGACGGCCCGCCGAAGGATGGTCGACGATGTTGAAGAATGACCGATTGGGTACGAGAACCTGGCGCCTGCTTTCGCTCCTCGCCTGCGCCACCGCGCCGTTCGCGGGGTGTTCGGGGCCCGAGTCGAGCGACTCCTCCGAGCCGACGACCGTGTCGCAGTCTCATGGCGTCGTAAGCGACGGGCTGGTCATCAGCCAGGTGTACGGGGGCGGCGGCAACGCGGTGGACGGCGGGAGCGCGAGCTACGCGCAGGACTTTGTCGAGTTGTTCAATCGCTCGGCGGCGCCGATCCCGCTCGATGGGCTGTCCATTCAATACGGATCCGTGAATGGCCTGCTGGGCTCCGTCAACACGAACATCGTGGCATTGCCAAACAAGAGCGTGCCCGCAGGTGGCTATTTCCTCGTTGCCCTTGATGGGCCAGACGGGGGAGGAGGCGCTCCTGCGCTGCCGACACCTGACGCGACCGGGTTGGCGGCGCTGAGTGGCAGCAGCGGTAAGGTTGCACTTGCGCGCACGACCACGGCTCTCCGATGTGGCGGAACGGCGGATGGCGGCACTGTGCCGTGCGATGCCGAGAAGATTGTCGATCTTGTCGGCTACGGGACGGCGAACTACGCCGAAGGGAATCCAGTGTCAGGAACACCGGGAGCCCTCAACGCCGTTCGCCGTAGGGACGCAGGATGCACCGAGACGGATTCGAATGCGGATGATTTCGAGCTGGTGTCGCCCACACCTCGCAACGCGGCGACGACCGTCAACGTGTGTGCGACGGACGGCGGTGCTCCGGACGCGGAAGTCGACAGCGGTCCTGCGTTGGACGCGGCGCCGGAGGATGGCGGTGCCGCCGATGGTGGCGGGGGAACCCCTGACGATGCGGGGCCGGCGGATGCGGGGCCGGCGGATGATGGCGGCACGGACGCGGGATCGCCCGACGATAGCGGCATCGATGCGGGGTCGGAGGATGCCGCGACCGACGGTGGCCCCAGCGACGCGTCCACCGACGGTGGCTCTCCGGGAGACGGTACGGGGCTCGTGATCAGCAAGCTCTTCGCCGGTGGCGGCAACACCAACGCGGCCTTTGGCCGCGACTTCATCGAGCTGTTCAATCGATCCGATGCTCCCGTGTCCCTTGCCGGTCTCTCCGTGCAATATGCAAGTTACAACGGCACCTTTGGCACCAGCTCCTTCGCTCCGCCGATTGTTCTCCCCAGCAACGTGACCATTCCGAAGGGCGGATACTTCCTCGTCGGCCTCGGGGGCGGCGATGCGGGGACCGGTTCCGCGCTTCCCACACCCGATGTCGTCGGCATCGCCAACCTGGGCGGCACGAGGGGCAAATTGGCCATCGCGCGTGTGACCGAACCGCTCGGCTGCGGAGAGACACCGTGCCCCGCCACGAACGTGATCGACAAGGTTGGCTGGGGCGACAACACGGTCACCGATTGGGAAGGCGCGAGCCGGGCACCCGCGCCCGCATCTGGCGACAACTCGACCGCCGTCGTCCGAAAAGGGAACGGCTGCATCGATACGAACAACAACGATGCGGACTTCGTCACCGAAAAGCCCGCAGCGACGCCGCGCAATAGCGCATCGCCACCAACCACGTGCTCCAGCGCACCCACGGACGCCGGCACCGATTCCGGTACCGGTCGACCCGATGCCGGCAAATCCGACGCCGGCTCCGGCAACCCCTTCGACTCGGGCACGCCGCCCCGCAACGACGGCGGCAGTGGCAACGGTGCCGTCGATGTCGACTCGGGCTGCTCCTGCAGCACCCCCGGCAGCAGCACCCCGATGAACAAGGGCCTCGCCTTCGCCACCGTCGCCGCCCTCGGCCTCGCGATCACCGCCCGCCGCCGCCGCGCTTCGTAATCCGCAACGGCTGGGAGCTGGACGATCCCCGTCCAGCTCCCGCGGTTGGGCGCTACCGCTGTACGCCGAGGCGATGGAGCATGGCGGCGACCCGATCGAGCAATCGCTCGCCGGCCTCGATCTCGCGCTTCTGCACGTAGCCCCAGGCAACGGCTACGCGCAACGCCACGCGCGATTCGCTATTGGAGCCGGCCGCCGTGGAGAATCGCGCAATGCGATGACCTCCTTGGCTACGGTTACCTTCCGCAACGTTGAGGGCGACCGAACTGAGAGCTCGTCGAAGCTGTTCGCCCAGGTCGCGATCATGATGGCGAATACGCGTGACGATGGGACCAAGGCTTTCGATGGCTTGGATGGTGAGTTCCAGAACCTGAAAAGAGGAGGGGTGGTGGGGCGGTTTTGATTGCATGCCCTTACCAGCGAAAGAAGCATGACAGCGCCCTCGCTTCTCGAACGCCAATGAATGCCGGGGCGCTGGCGTGCTTCTTTCGCGCCCGGCAGGCAAGCAAAACCGCCCCACCGCCCCGCCGTGAGGTGAAGTCGACCAACTCAGATGCCGCCCCATTCGCCATGAAGGCCGTCGACGGCATCTCGGCAGGGAGTGTCAACGATGTGCCGGCACTAGCGGAGTCGGAGTCGGAGTCGGAGTCGGAGTCGGAGTCGGAGTCGGAGTCGGAGTCGGAGTCGGAGTCGGAATCCGATCCGCCCACTCGGCGGCCGGCTGGAAGCCGGCGAACCGCCGGCAGGATGCCGGCGCTCCATAAACGCGAGCGCTCCATAAACGGGAGCGCTCCACAAAGAAAAAGGCTCCCACCCGCGAACGGGGGGGAGCCCTTCTCATTCAGCCCAAATCAACGCGCTTACTGCGTCTCTTCGAACTCGGCGTCGATCACGTTGCCGTCCTTCTTGCCCTTGCCATCGGCACCCGGAGCGCCACCTTCGGCGCCGCCGTTCGGCGGGGCGCCGGGACCGCCGCCCTCGGCGCCCGGGGCGCCTTGGTACATCACGCTGGCGATGCGGTGGGCTTCCTTCTCCAGCTTCTCGAGAAGTTCCGTCACCTGTGCGTCGTCCTGCTTCTCGACGGCGGCGCGGCCTTCCTTGATCAAGCCCTCGAACGTCGACACGTCGCTGGCCTGCAGCTTGTCCTTGTTCTCGCTGATCGTCTTCTCCAGCGAGTAGCAAAGGTTGTCCAGCTTGTTGCGCCGCTCGATCTGGTCGCGGCGGGCCTTGTCCTCCGCCTCGTTCTCGGCGGCTTCCTTGACCATGCGCTGGATGTCCGAGTCGCTCAGACCGGAGTTCGCCGTGATGGTGATCTTCTGGTCCTTGCCCGTCGCCGTGTCCTTCGCGTGCACCGACAGGATGCCGTTCGCGTCGATGTCGAAAATGACCTCGATCTTCGGCACGCCGCGCGGGGCGGGCATGATGCCCTCGAGGTGGAACTTGCCCAAGGTGCGGTTGTAACGCGCCTCGGTGCGCTCGCCCTGGAGGACGTGCACTTCCACGCTGGGCTGGCTGTCCGTCGCCGTCGAGAACACTTCCTTCTTCTGCGTCGGAATCGTCGTGTTGCGCGGGATCATCGCGGTCATCACGCCGCCGAGCGTCTCCACGCCGAGCGACAGCGGGGTGACGTCGAGAAGGACCATGTCCTTCACGTCGCCGGAGAGAACGCCGGCTTGTACCGCCGCGCCGATGGCCACGACCTCGTCCGGGTTCACGCCCTGGTGCGGGTCCTTGCCGAAGAACTTCTTCACCGTCTCCTTCACGAGCGGGATGCGCGTGGAGCCACCGACGAGGACGACCTCGGCGATGTCCGAAGGAGACTTCTTCGCGTCGGAGAGCGCCCGCTTCACCGGCTCCATCGAGCGGTCGATGAGCGGGGTCATCATCTGCTCCAGCTTGGAGCGCGACAGGCGCATGTCGAGGTGGACCGGACCGCCCGAGGCGACGGTGAGGAACGGCAGGTTGATGCTCGTCTCCTGCACGCTCGACAGCTCGATCTTCGCCTTTTCTGCGGCCTCCTTGAGGCGCTGCAGGGCCATCTTGTCCTTGCCGACGTCGATGCCCGAGGACTTGCGGAACTCGGCCACGAGCCAGTCGATGATCAGGTTGTCGACGTCGTCACCGCCGAGGTGCGTGTCGCCGTTGGTCGAGATGACCTGCACGACGTTGTCGCCGACCTCGAGGATCGAGATGTCGAACGTGCCACCGCCGAAGTCGTACACGGCGATGATCTCGTCGCTCTTCTTGTCCAAGCCGTACGCGAGCGCCGCGGCCGTGGGCTCGTTCACGATGCGCTTCACATCGAGACCGGCGATGCGGCCGGCGTCCTTGGTCGCCTGGCGCTGGGCATCGTTGAAGTAGGCCGGAACCGTGATGACGGCTTCGTTGACCTTCTCGCCCAGGTAATCTTCCGCAGCCTTCTTCAGCTTCTGCAGGACTTTGGCGCTCACCTCGGGGGGCGACACGACCTTGCCGCGCACTTCGAACGCCGTGTCGCCGTTCGAGGCCTTCACGGCCTTGTACGGAACGCGCTTGAGTTCTTCGGAGACCTCATCGAAACGCCGGCCGACGAAGCGCTTGGCGCTGAAAATCGTATTCTCGGGGTTGGTGACCGCCTGGCGCTTGGCGATCTGACCGACGAGGACCTCACCCTTGTCGTCCCACGCCACCACGCTCGGCGTGATGCGAGACCCTTCCTCGTTCACGATCACTTTGGGTTCCCGACCCTCCATAATCGCCACGACGCTGTTCGTGGTGCCGAGGTCGATGCCGATGATCTTGCCCATGGTTTTTCGTCCTTTTTGCCTTCTCGTCGAGTCAAGAATTTCAGTGCGGAAAACGTCGATACTTCGAGACCGGCCCCTACCACCCGTGTGAGACACACGTCTCCGGGGGACGGGTCATAGTCCAGCTCGCGGCGCCAGGGGAAGGTCGTGCCCAGGAAAATCGGGTTCAACCCGGGACCCACCTCCAAGACGCGAAGGCGAGGCCCAACCCCGCCAAAAAAGCCCGTGAAATCGTGGGCTCCCGGCTGGCCAAGGGTTGGAGGGGAAGCTAATCACATGGACGCTGCCGTCAACGGTTCCGGCACGGTTCTCTCCGGCATTCGTCCCCAGATCTTCCGGGCCGGTCGGCGCGGTATCCGCTTGGTGGTCGCATTGTCCCTGTGTATGGATTGCCGCGGTGCGTGCCCCCTGGTAGAGTCCACGCCACCTTAATCAAAGCGCATCGGCTCCACCGGTCTTTCGGGCGTCTTTCGGTCACGCACCCGCTCGCTCCAGGCGCGGCCGACCCAGCTTCGCATGCGACAGCCCAAGCAAAAGAACACGTTGTTGATAGCTCCCTCGGAATCTGGCCCCGAAGATAGGCCGCGTTCCGACTGGCCCGATTTACCTGAGCTCCCCTCGTTCACGATCCAACACGCCGACGAGTACGTCGCCCGGCAGGAGCCGCCCGAAAGTCTCTCGGCAGAGGACGCTGCGGCGGGCTTCAGACCGGACGAAGACGCCATTCTCGAGCGCCACGCCGGAACGGGACTCATCCGCCACGACGCGCCTCTGAACGAGGCCAACATCGATCCCGATGCGGCCAAAGTCGTGCGCCGGTTGGAACGCAGCGGCTACCAGGCCTACCTGGTGGGAGGTTGCGTTCGCGATCTCCTCCTCAGCGGCCGTCCCAAAGACTTCGATGTCGCTACCAACGCGCGTCCCGAAGACGTGCGCGGTTTGTTTCGCAACTGCCGCATCATCGGTCGCCGTTTCCGCCTCGCGCACATCCTCTTCGGTGGTGGCAAGGTCATCGAGGTGGCCACCTTCCGCCGCAACCCGCAGGTCGAAAACCCGGGCGAGGACGAAGCACCGCCGAGCTACGACGATCTGCTGATCCGCAGCGACAACGTCTTCGGCGACGCGCACGAAGACGCCCTCCGGCGCGACTTCACCATCAACGCGCTCTTTTACGATCTCGACCGCCGCCAGGTCCTCGACTGGTGCGGGGCGATGCAGGACATCCAGCGTCGCGCCATCCACACCATCGGCAACCCGGTGGTTCGCTTCCGCGAGGACCCGATCCGCATCTTGCGCGCGATCAAGTTCGCGGCGCGGCTCGACCTGGGCATCGACCCCGACGTGTACGAGGCCATGGTCGGTTGCCGCGACGAGCTCGCGAAGGCCGCGCGCCCGCGTATTTTCGAAGAGATTTTGCGCCTCCTGCGCGGTGGCGCGGCCCATCGCTCGATGTGGCTCCTCTGGGAGACCGGCATCATGGCGGTGCTCATTCCGGAGCTTTCGGCCTTCCTCGACGACGGGGACGCCACCGAAGGCGGCGCCGATCGCTTCTGGCAAAGCATGGACGTCATCGACGAGATGACCAAAGAGCGCGGTGGTCCGTTGGACGACGTGGTGCTCTTCACCACCTTGCTGCGCGAGCCGCTCGAGGAGGCCACCGCCGGCGTTCGCGATCGCGGGCAAGCGACGCTCGAGTTCATCGACCCCATCATTGCGCGCATCGCCCTGCCGAGGCGCGTGGCCGATGCCATGCGCGGTATCGCTGCGCTCAAGCCGCGCCTCTGGGCGGCCGCACGAAGCCTTCCCGATGGCGAGGTGCCGCGGCTCGGCCGCCTCGCACGGAGCGAAGTCATCGTGCAGGCGCTCGACGTCGTCGAGATCGATCTCCGCGCCCGCAACATGCCTGCGGTGGGGCTGCAGTCCCTCCGGCGTGAGCTCCCTGCGGAGCTGTACGATCGCAACCGCGGAACGCCGCGCCGCCGAGCAATGCCCGAGCGGCGCCGTCTCAGCAGCGGGCCCCCCGCACGTCGCCGCTAGCCGTCGAGTTTCCCTTCGGCCAGCAGCTCGCGCAGCGCCGTCGGTACCGAGACCGGCAGCGAGCACGTTCTCCCTCGGCACACGTAGGCCACGGGGGCTTCGCCCTTGGGCGCCTTGCCCTCGGCCAGCGCCGCACACGCCTCCCGTGATGCAGGCTCGCTCGGATCGAGCCAGGCCACGTTGCGGTTCGGGAGGTACGCGCGGAAGGCTTCGCGCGCAAGCGCCCGCGTGCGCCCATCGTCGCGCTTTCCGACCAGGACGACATCGACGGTGCCGCGCGCCAGCCGGTCGAGCACCGCCAGCGTTTGCCCGAGGCCGAACGGATTCTCCAGCGCCGCCGGCGCAAGCCGCTCCAACTCGGCCACCGCAGACTCGGCGTACGAAGGCTCGACCAGGCTTCCCAGGCGAAGCAGGAGCAGGCACGCCATGGCCTGCCCGCTGGGCACGGCTTGGTCGTACGGATCCTTGGCCCGGTGGATGAGCGCCTCGCCGTCGTTCGGGGTGAAGAAGAACCCACCGTTGTCGCGGTCGGCGAAGTGCAGAAGCAACGAGTCCGCCATCGCGCGCGCGGCCGCCATGTACTCGGGCTTTCCCGTCGCCTCGTACAGATCGATGGCCGCGTTGCCCACGTACGCATGGTCGTCGAGGAAGCCGGGCCCCTTCACGATGTCGCCTTTGACGTGCCGGAGCACTCGCCCTTCCTCGAGCAACCGCGCCCGCAGAAAGGCGAACGCGCGCTCCGCGAGGCCGAGCATCTCCGGCGCATCCAGCGCGGTGGACGCATCCGCCAGCGCGCCGATGAGCAGGCCGTTCCACCCCGCGAGGATCTTCTCGTCGCGGAACGGCTTCACGCGCTCCTCGCGCACCTCGAAGAGCTTTTCCCGGATGCGCGCGAGCAGCTGCTTCGCATGCTCGTGGGTCATCCCGAGATCGCGCGCCACCGTCTCCAGCGTGCGCGGCGTATGAAGCACGGTCTTGCCCGTCTCCTCGAAGTTCCCGTTCTCCGTCACCTCGAAGTACGCGAGCGCCAGCTGCGTGGCCTGGTGGGAGTCGAAGTCTTCTGCGGACGAATCCGCTGCCAGCGCCGTCTTGATCTCGTCGCGCGACCACACGAAGAACTTCCCCTCGACGCCCTCGCTGTCGGCATCCTGCGTCGCGTAGAAGCCTCCGCCCGCATCGGTCATCTCGCGCGCCACGTAGGTCGCGATCTCGCGTGCCGTCTCGGCATACCGCGGTTCGTCGAGCCCGCGCGCGCCGTCCGTGTAGAGCCGCAGCAAGAGCGCGTTGTCGTAGAGCATCTTCTCGAAGTGCGGCACGAGCCACCGCTCGTCCGTCGAGTAGCGATGGAAGCCGCCCCCGAGGTGGTCGTAGATGCCGCCCGCCCGCATCGCGTCCAACGTGATGGCCACCTGCCCGCGTGACGGCACGTCCCCATCGAGCGCGGCGTAGCGCAGAAGCAAGTCCACGGACATCGTGTTGGGGAACTTGGGCCGCGAGCCAAAGCCGCCGTGCTTCGCATCGAACCGCGGCGCGAGCTTCGCCACCGCCTGCGCGAGCCGATCCTTCGCCGACAGGGCATGCACCGCCGCCACATCGACCCCCTCTTTCTCGGTCGCGGTCACTTGGGCGATGGCCCGCGTGAGCTCGGCAGCCTGCAGATCGACCTCGCCGCGTCGTTCGCGGTACGCCGAGGAAATCGCCTGCAGCACCTTGGGGAACCCCGGCATCCCGTAGCGATCGTGCGGCGGGAAATACGTGCCGCCGAAGAAGGGGCGCTTGTCCGGCGTGAGGAACACGGTGAGCGGCCAGCCACCGTTCTGCCCCATCAACTGCACCACCAGTTGATAGATCTGATCGAGATCTGGACGCTCCTCGCGGTCCACTTTGATGTTCACGAAGAGCTCGTTCATCGCCTGCGCGATGTCCGGATCCTCGAAGCTTTCGCGCTCCATGACGTGGCACCAATGGCAGGCGGAGTAGCCGATCGACAGCAGGATCGGCCGATCTTCACGCGCCGCGCGCTCGAGCGCCTCGGGACCCCACGGGTACCAGTCGACCGGGTTTTTCGCATGTTGAAGCAGGTAGGGTGACGCTTCCTTCGCGAGCCGATTTTCGTGCGATCCCATGTGAAGGACGCTAGCACCACAGGCTCCCGAAGATCCCCTGTCCGGAGTACTCTGCACGGACATGCCTCGGGCAGCTCGCTCCTCTCGCGAATCCCAAGACTCCGATGCGGTCGCGCTGGCGCAGCGGACCCTGCTCGAAGGCGTCGGTGCCGAGGTCGCCGCGAGCTTTCCGGGGGTCACGCGCCTCGGCGGGCAAATCGTGGCGGCGCTTTATTTGGCGGAAGGCCCCGTTTCGATGGACGAACTGAGCCTTACGCTCGGTCGCTCCAAGAGCAACATCTTCGGCAATCTAAAAAATCTCGAGGCGGCCGGCATCGTGGAGCGCCAACGCATCTCCGGCGAGCGCTTCGACGCCTACTCGCTACGCGGCAAATACCCTGACGTCATCATCGGCGCCTACCTCGCGCGCCTGCGTCGCGTCGTCGCCGACAAGCGCGCCCTCTCCCAGCGCGCCCTTTCGCTTCTGGGCGATGCCCGCGGCAAAGAGGCCGAGGCCCTCCGCACACGCCTTCACGATCTCTCGCGCAAATACGACCGCTTCGGCGTTCTCTTCGAAGCGCTCCTGCCCGGCATCGACGGCCCGTTCGACTTGGAGTCGCTCCTCGACGCCGTTCCCGTCAACGTCATCTCGGTCCTGGCGAGCCTCACCCGCCGCGCCGCAGGTCTCACCCCCCCGAGGGAGAAACGCAACGGCGGCAAAGGGGGAAGGGGTTAGGGATTAGGGAGAGAAGAGAGGGATCAGGCGGCCGTGATCTCGACGCGCAGCAGCTTGCGGCCGATGAACAAGTAGTCGCCGTGCGTGAGCTCGCGCTCGCCCTTGAGACGCACGTACGTCCCGTTGCGGCTGTTGAGATCCGTCAGCGTCAGCCGCCCCGCGCTCTCCTCGAGCTTGCAGTGCGAGGCGCTCATGTACAGATCCGTCGGGAAGTTCAAATCCCCGCCCTCGCGTCCAATCTGCAGCCCCTGGTTGCGCGCGCACACCGTCATGCCCGTCGCACCACCTTGCAGCAGCTGCGTGATGCGGAAGGGGCTCTGGTGCTTCGGGGACGAGTAGAAGTACGTGCCGTCCGGCGCGGGGCCGTCGGCCTGCTTCGGCGTCGCGTCGATGCGAAAGAGCTGCTCGCCCGCGAGGAAGTGATCGCTCACCGCGATGTCGACGGTGCCGCGCACCCTTAGGAACACGCCGTTGAGCGAGCCCTCGTCGCGCACCACCAGCTTACCGCTGCGATAGAACAGGTTGGCGTGCTTCGGCGAGACGAACGGATCGTCGGGGAAGACGAGCTGCCCGTTGCGGCCCACGATGTGTTGCTCGGCGTTGAGCTGGTACGAGAGCCCCTCGACCCCTTCGCCGCGGATCAAAATGAGCTTGGCCTTCCCCGGGACCTGGAGCTGACCGAAAAACTGCGTCCGTGCGTTCAAGATTTCGGGAGGAACCGCAGCCCCGCACCGACCGCAGAACTTGTGTCCCATCGGCACGGGGGTCGAGCACGACCTGCAGACGAAGTTTTTCGCTTGATCCATGAGTTCCTCCAGACTCAATCCGGATGCAACTTGCCCAAGAGCGCCTTTGGCTTGCGCACGCTCGCTGGACGCACCTTGTTGCAAAACAGAATTTTCCGCTTCGCGCAAAGATGAAGTCGATGTCGACCGCGTCCGGGTCGAAACGCGGCTGTCGAATGCCCCCGATGACGACACCGCGGAGTCGCCCACCCGTTGTTGCCCAGGCACCCGTCCACTGCTGACCGGCGGGGCCGGAGGTGACTCGCTCGCGAGTCCCGACTTTCCACGCAGCGGTGCTTCCAGCGACTTCGGGGCCTCGCCCGAGCGCGGGGTGGCGTTGTCGAGATGTGCCGCGGCCGAAGAGCCACGCCGCGGACGCAGGGGGTCCAAGAAGAGCGCCGACGGCGGCGCAATGTCGCTGTTGTTCTCCAGATCGGGCTGACTCGGCGCTGGCTCGCGTGCGAGCTCGCCCTCCACGTCGATGTGGGTATCGCGCGCCGTCGGAGGTATCGACGCTGTCCGCGGGAACAGCGCGAGCCCGTGCCCACACGATGGGCACGTGGCGGTCTTCATAGGGCTGTACCAGTCGCAACGCCCGCAGACGATGCCGAGCTCGATCTCCATGGGATAGTTTCGGGCGGAGCTTATCAGATGTACGTGCGGCTCGTCCTTTGCCGATCGAGACGCAGACTATCCGAGCGCGAGGTCGAAGCCTACTTCTGCGCCATTTTTGCCGTTTTGGGCGAAGACGGCGCCCCCATGAGCCTCGATGATCCGCCGAACCAGGGCCAAACCGAGGCCCGACCCCCCGGCGGCGGTCGAATCCGGCCGGGCCCGGGCGACGTCTCCCCGCACGAATGGGTCGAAGATCCGCGGCAAAAGCTCCGCCGCGATCCCCGGTCCGCGGTCGCGCACGGTGGTGCGCAGCTTCCCGTCGGATCTCCGTGAGACCTCGACGACCAACGGCTCTGTTTCGGGGTGCCCATGGGCGCGCGCATTCGCGAGCAGGTTGTGCAGCGCACGCCCGAGCAAGGCGCCATCGATGGTCACCTGCGCCGTTTCGATGCTCTCGTCCTCGATCACGAGCTCCACGTCGCCGGCGCGTTCCGTGGCCATCCTCGCCCGCACCCAGGCGAGGTAGCCCACCTTCTCGGTGCGCAAATCGGTGAGCCCCGCGCGGGTGACCGCCAAAAGATCCGACAGGATGGCGTCCACCTCGACCAGCTGGCGCTCGACGCGATCCAGCGTGGCCGTGCTGCCATGTCGCTCCTCTTGCTGCTCGCGCGCGATCTCCAGCGCCACGCGTGCGCGCCCCAGCGGCGAGCGCAGTTCGTGGCTGATGGCCGCGAGCAGTTCCCGCTGATCGCGGAGCGTGCGCTCGACGCGCTCGGCCATCGCGTCGAAGGCGGTGGCCACTTGGTGCACCTCGTCGGCGACGGCTTTGCGGGCGGTCGCGCCACCCAGGCCCGTGCGGGCGCCCAACTCGCCGCCGCCGAAGCGATGCGCCGCGTCGGCCACGCGCTCGAGCGGACGTGCCAGATCGCGGGAGACGCGATCGGCCGCCAGCGCGAGGACCAGGGCGCCGGCGAGCAGACCGGCAAAGAGGCGCCACCAGCGCGTGTTGGGGATGTGCGCCGGAAAGGTGACCGCGCCCACGATTTCGCCGCGCTTCACCACGGGGATGTACCCGTTGCGTTCCCGGTCGAACAGAAGGGGGCCACGTCCGCGAGGCCCGCCGCGGCGCGTATTTTCCGGGATGGCGTGGGGATCGCGGCGGAGCTCGAACGCGTAGCCCGAGAGCTCGCGCATCTCGGCGACGTAGTTTTCGGCCGCCGCGGCATCGTCCCAGAGCGTCTCCAGCCGCGAGGCGATGTTGCGCGCCATCGGGCCGCTGGGCACGGGCGGGGCTTCGGGACGCATGAGCGCCACGGTGAGGGTGCTCGTCCCCATGGCGAAGACGATGGCCGCGAGAAACCAGAGAAAGAGCCGCGTCTTCAGGCGAAGCACGGGCTCACCGCGCAGGCTGCACGAGCACGTAGCCTACGCCGCGCACCGTTCGGATCCGGCGGGGGTCGCGAGGATCGTCCCCCAGTTTTTGCCGCAGATGGCTGATGTGCACGTCGAGCGAGCGATCCACCGAGGGATCGTAGCCCGTGGTGGCCGCAGCCTCGCTGCTTCCTCCTTTGACGGCGGCGGCGAGCTCCTCGCGCGTCACCGTCTCCCCGGCGCGCCGCGCCAGTGCGACGAGCACGCGAAACTCGAACGACGTCAGCGGGACGGCCTTGTCGCCGAGGGCCGCGGCATGCGCCGGCACGTCCACCCGGAGATCGCCCACCTCGAACACATCGCCACCGGCACCACCCGGAGCCCCGGCTCCGCGTGTCCGTCGGAGCACTGCCTTCATGCGCGCGAGCAGTTCGCGCGCGTTGTACGGTTTGGGGACGTAATCGTCGGCGCCCAGCTCGAGCCCGATGATGCGATCGTTGTCGTCGCCGCGAGCGGTCAGCATCAGGATGGGAAGCTCGGGCCGGGTTTCCCGGATGGTGCGGCACACGGCAAACCCATCCATTCCCGGCAGCATGACGTCCAGCAGAACGACATCGACGGTTGCGGCGGCCGGGCGGGCGAGTCGCTCCAGCCCTTTGGGTCCGGTGGCGGCGTGTTCCAGCTCGACTTGGTGGGTCGCCAGGTATTCGCGCAAGAGCCGCGCGAGTTCTTCGTCATCGTCAATCAGGAGCGCTCGCATCATCGTTTTCTTACAGAGCCACCAATCCTTGGACGACATTGTCCCCGCGAAAAGTCGCCGCGGTTCGTAAAGAAAAGTAAGCTCATGCTACCTTAGAGTTTTGCCCGCTTTTCCGCGCACTTGGAGAAGCACTTGGAGGTTTCCTGTGGAGTTACGTCGGACACCGCGTGCCCCCATCGATCTGGTCGTCGAGTTCGTATCCAAGGCCAAGGAGGCGGAGAGGCGCACGGGGCGCGCCAAGGATATTTCGCTCGGCGGCATGTTCGTCGAGACCGTAGATCCTCCAGCGTTCGGCGCCGAAGTCGTCGTCGAGCTGACGTTGCCGGGGCAACGTTCGGCCTTTGCGTTGCCGGGCGTCGTTCGATGGACGCACCCCGATGGGATGGGCGTCCAGTTTCGAACGTTGAGCGCGCGCGAGACGTTTGCCATCACGGAGATCGTACGCGCGAGCGAAGGCCGATAGCGCCTACTCGCTACTCACTAGCCCCCTCACTCACTAGCCTCCTCACTCACTTGAAAGCGGGATGTCGACGTCGCCGCCGTGGGAGAATCGCGTCTTGTAGATGATGCGCGACGCGCACTCCTGCGCTTCCGGGGCGAGCGGCGGATTGAACCGTGCAAAGTACACTGACCCGTCCTCGGCGACTTTGAGCGAAAGCTTGGAGCTGACGGTCACGCGGACGGTGGCTTCACGAAGCTGGCTCGCCACGCAGGCGCGCACGCCCTTGGCGATGATCTCCTCGGGCTTCATCGGCGCGGGGGTCGTCGATGCGGAGCGCGCGTCCGGCGTCTTCTCGCGGGCAAGCGTTTCGCGCAGCTGCTGGGGGCGCGATGCATCGGGTCGATGCCCGCCGAGCGGCACCGGCGTGCGAATCGACGTGGGCGTGCGATCGAGCCGGAAGGATCCGGAGACGTCGGCCGCGTCGAACTCGACGTGAGCTGGTGCGTTCACCACCGTGCCTTCGGTGAGGCCGGCACTCGGGATGGGGCCGACAGCGACGACGCCTTCGGTCAAGTCGACGGCCACGTGCCCGCCCTCGCGCGAGACGCGCAAGTGCGTTCCGTGCACCGCGACGCGAACGCCATCGACGTCCACCGCGAAGGCCTCACCATGGTCGACCGGGGCAACCTGCGCTTCGACGGCGCCCTTCGTGAGGGTGAGCACCAGCGGCAGCTGCGCGTGCTGCACTTCGACGCGCGAGCGCTCTTCGAGCATCCACGTGACGGCGGGCCGCGACTCGGGCCCGCTGATGAAGATGGCTCGCGCGTCGGCGGTCTCCACGGACTCGGACAGAGCAAGCCCGTGCCCCGGTTCGACGGCGGTTCCCGCGATGCGAATTTCCCCCGTGCCCTGACGTTCGCGGAAGGAGGCGGCCGATTCGGCGTGTGCCCGTTCGAGTGCCGGGGAGGGAAGAACCTCCGCAGGCTGCGTCCCCGTTTGCGTGCCCTGCACGAGGGGATTCTCGGTGGGGCCCGGAGTCGTGGGGCCGCGCAAGACGACGAACACCGCCGCGGCGGCGGCGACCAACGCAACGCCGCCCCAGAGACGGGGCGATCGCATCGCGCCCGACGTTCGCGCTTGCTCGATGGGGGCGGGCTCTCGGGCGATGCGCGCGAAAAGCTTGTCGTCGATGGCGGAGAAATCTCCATCGGTGCCGCGATCCTTGGGAACGAGGTCCTCGCGGGCTTCGTGCAGTATCAGGTCGAGTGCCGTCTTTCGATCGCGTCTCATGGATCCCCCCCGTCCTCCAGATCGACCGTAGATTTTAGCCCGGCGAGCGATGGTTCGTCGGCCAACATCGCTTCGATCTCACGCCGTGCATAGAACAGACGGGTGCGCACGGTAAGTACAGGTGCGTCGACGATCTTTGCAATCTCCGCAGGGGCGATCCCTTCGAGCTCGTGAAGAACGAAGACGACGCGTTTTTTGTCCGGCAGCCTCTCCAGCAGCCGCTGAAAGGCTCGGACGCGTTCACGACGCGCTGCATCCTCGTCGGGGAGGGCCACGCGCGGGTCGGCACTCAGATCGGGCGGGGCCTCGTCCGTCAACATGGGGCGGCTCCGGGCCGCGCGCCGATGCATGAGAACGACGTTGACCGTCACGCGATGAAGCCAGGTCGAGAATTTCGACTGGCCGCGAAAATCTTTGAGGCTGCGATAAACCTGGAAGAACACTTCCTGGACGACGTCGTCGAGGTCCGCACTGGCGCCGAGCATCCGATACACGAGGCGCGCCACGTCTGCCCGGTGCCGCGCGTACAGTGCGCGGAACGCAGCCGTGTTTCCTCGGATGGCCTCCGAGAGGACCGCATCGTCCTGAACGGGGGCCACCGAAACGGGGCTCGCGACCGCAAAGGTCTTCGTCGTGGTCGTTCGTGCGGCCGCAGCGGCGGCCTCCGCACCCGCGGTGTAGGCCTTTGCCGCCTCGCCTGAGGAAGCTTCCCCAGGGCGTTCCAGCACGGTCCCGGACTTAGGTCCGTCCGGACTCATGCGCCAACCCCGCACGAGGTTGGAATCGAAAAGAAGCGCGGCACCCACCACGCTCTAACGTTGCGCAGGAAAACGTCAACATTCACTCGCTTCGAAGCCACCCCGGGTGACTTCGATGCCGGTGCATGCCCGACGGGCCCCGCCGACTTAGCGGAGCAGGCGTGGGCGTGGGCGGCGGCGGTTGGCGAGGTCCAGCACATCGACGGTGAACAGCACGGCGACGACGACGAGCGCAATCGGCAGCATGGATTGCACACTGCACGCGTCGTGCGAAGAGGGCGAATTTTCAGCGTCACGACGCGCTGCAGCACACAGCGCGTCGGGACGGCCTTGCTAAGAAAAGAGCGAGAGCGAAGACTAGAAGAGAGCCTTGATGTCGACGGGCTCTTGCTTCTTCTGCTCGAGCACCTTGTTGACGGCGCGGAGCAGGCGGGTCTTCGTCGGGCCGCTCAAACCGCCGCCCGCGAGGGCCGCGTCCAGCGCGCGCGGGGTGACGGGACGTCCGCTGTGCGGCTTGCGCGTCTCCTTCTCAGCCTTGTCGCCGCCCTCATTGCTCTTGGCGCGGCGCTTGGCCAGCCGGATCGTGCGGTCTTCACGGGTCAGTCGCTCAATCAAGCGAGAGGCCACGAGAACGCGGCGCGGGTCGATCTTTTTCGAGGCAAGGAGCTGGGCAAACTTCGTGTCGGACATGGGGCGGGGACCCTAGTTTAGACTGGCCGCCCGCGCAAGGACCGCCAACGGCCCGAGCCTTTTGTAAGCCTGTCCCGGACAGGCCCGAAATCGTCCGGGACAGTCGCACCGGCCGAAAATCGCGGGAATTTCGCAGGTAAGCGAACGGCACGGGCGCTGCTGTTGGCCTGGGCATGTACGTCGACCCCGTTCTTGCGGTGGGGCTCGCCATGACGTGCGGCGCCTTGCTGCGTCATCACGCGGTGGAGGTGCTCGCGTTAACGGCGGCGGTGGCCTGCCTCGTGTGCGTGCACGTGACCAAGGGGAAAGCGCTCCTCCTCATGTCCCTCGTGGTGCTCGGCTTGGGCGGTGGTTGGCTTCGCGCCCATCGCGCCATCGTTGCGCACGAAGACGTGCTGGCCCGGGTGGAGGAAGACGCACCCGGTCTTCAACGCTGCGACGGCACCGCACGTGTCGTGGGGTCACCGGCGCGCGTGGGGGGTTCCATGCGTTGGCTGGGCGAGGTGACGGACGCCTCGTGCGGCGAGCGGGCCATTCGCACGCCGTTTCATGCCTCGTTCTACGACACGGACGCATCGGGGGAGCCCCTTGCTCGGGGCGATCGGGTGGCCTTCGTCGCCCAGCTCGGCCCGCCGGAACGGCTGACCAACTTCGATACGAGCGATCCTCTTCCGGCGGAGGTGCGCCGAGGCGCCGTGCGTTCCGGCGGTCTCCTCGATCGCCGCCTTCTTGCGCGCGGACGCGGTCCACCCGCGTGGATCGATCGCGCGCGGGCGGCCGTGCGCGTGCGCATCGATGCAACCTTTCCTGCCGACACGGCGCCAATGGCACGCGCCATGGTGCTCGGTGAGAACGATCTCACGCCCGACGACGGCGCGGCGTTTCGCGGGAGCGGCCTGTCGCACCTCCTCGCGGTTTCGGGCATGCATCTCGTGCTCGTGGTGCTCGGGCTGACGCGCATCCTACGTGCGCTCTTCATCCGCATCGAGCCCCTTTCGGCGCGCATCGATGCGGGGCGTCTCGCCGATGCCGTGGGCATCGTCGTTTCCTTCGTCTACGCCGACTTTGCCGGCTCGAGTGGCTCGGCGCTTCGCGCGGCGTGGATGACCAGCGTCCTTCTCTTGGCGCGCCTGCTCGTGCGCCGCGGCGATGGTGCGCGCGCGCTCGGATTCTCCATCGTCGGGATGGCCTGGCTGGATCCGCTCGTGGCCTACGATCTTTCCTTCGTGCTCTCCGTTCTGGCGACGGCGGGGCTCTTCGTCTTTCGTCCGGCCATGGCCGACGTGTTCGCGGGCGCGCTGCGTCTTCCGGGAAAGCTTGCGCAGCCGCTGGCGGCCACCTTGGGCGCCACCGTTGCGTGCGCGCCGGTGACGTCGCTCCTTTCGACGACGTTGCCCCTCGGCGGCGTGCTCGCGAACCTCCTTGCCGTTCCGGTGGGAGAAATCGTCTCGCTGCCGCTTTGCCTGGTCCACGCGCTCTTGGCGCCGCTGCCCATGGCCGAACGGGGGTGCGCTTGGGTGGCCTCCCTGGCCCTCGCGACGGTGCGGGGCATCGCCCGCCTCTTCGCGCGTATCGGCTGGCTGTCCATCGACGTTCCTCCGGCCACGTCCGCACAGCTCGCGGTGCTTGCGTTTGCATTTCTGGCCTGGGTATTTCTCCAGCGCTCGTCGCGGCGGCTCGTGGTCGTGGCGGCTTGCCTCGCGCTCTGCCTTGCCTTGGAGATTCCCGCCCGGCGCGAGGGAGCTCCGTCCGGGAAGCTGCGCATCACCTTTCTCGACGTCGGGCAGGGTGATGCGGCGCTCATCGATCTTCCCAACGGCGAAGCCATGATGATCGACGGCGGCGGCATCGTCGGGAGCCCGGTGGACGTGGGGGCCCGGGTCATCGCCCCCACATTGCGCGCGCGCCGTCGCGAGGCCCTTGCGCTCGTGGTCCTGTCGCATCCGCATCCGGATCATTTCGGCGGCCTTCCCACGGGGCTCGATGGCATCGCCGTGGGCGCGCTCTGGGACACGGGGCAGGGCGAGCGCGAAGGCACCGGTGGCGCGTACGCCGCGCTCCTACGCACGGCGCGCGCGCACGGCACCTCCGTGCAGCGACCGGAGAGCCTCTGCGGCGTTCACGCGATCGGCGGTGTCACCGTGGAGGTGTTGGCTCCTTGCCCGGAGGCGTCGGCCGACCGCGGGCCCAACGACAATTCGTTCGTGCTGCGAATTGGCTACGGCTCGCGGCACATCCTCTTCACGGGCGATGCGGAACGAGAGGAAGAGGGCGATCTCTTGCGGCTTCCGGCCGGCGCGTTGCGCGCCGATGTTCTCAAGGTCGGGCACCATGGAAGCCGCACCTCGACCTCGCGCACCTTCGTCGCGGCCATTCGTCCCCAGTGGGCCGTCATCTCGGCGGGGGCGCGCAACCGCTTCGGTCATCCCGCCGGCGTCACACTGGCGACGTTGCACGACGCCGGTGTTCGCACGTACCGGACGGATCGCGATGGGGCGATCGTCGTCGAGACGGACGGTCGCTCTCTTTCCGTGATGTCCGCCGAATGACCGCGCCGCTACTTGCGGTGACGCTGGTCCACGTCGGCCAGTCGCGCAACCCCTGCCGACCCTTTGTCGCCGGGAGGCGTATCGAACCACGCGGCGAGAATCTCCTTGGCAACGTCGCCGGACAGCGTGCGGTTCGACAAACAGAGCACGTTCGCATGGTTCCACACTCGCGCGCCGGCGGCCGTGGGCGGGTCGGCGCACAGCGCGGCGCGGATCCCCTCCACCTTGTTGGCGGCGATGCTGATGCCGGTCCCCGTCCAGCAGAGGAAGATGCCCTCGTCGCATTCTCCGCGCCGGACGGAGAGGGCGGCTTGCTCTGCCACATTCGCCCAAGGCTCGTCCTGGGCGCTGGCCACCGCACCGAAGGGAACCACCTCGTGGCCCCGTCGCCTCACCTCATCGGCGATGATCTGATGAACCGGATACGGCTCGTCCGAACAGAGTGCGATGCGCATGGGAGAAGGGTAAAGGGGTTAGGGTTTAGGGGTTAGGGGGAAAAAGCATGGGGGGAGGGGGGGGCTTCGCGATCAGCTTTGAACCTCTAACCTTTTACTTGGCGGTCGCAGAAAGACGGAGGCCAAGGTGATCGACACGAGCGCGGCGCCGGCGCCGCTGGTGAATGGCGCGCTCGGTCCAACGCGTGCGTACAAGATGCCGGCCGCGGTGGGGCCGAGCGTGCGTGCCAGCCCGCCGGCCGATTGCGCGAAGCCGAGGATGGCACCGCGACGCGAGCTGCCGGCCATCTCGGAGGCCAAGGTCGACAGACAGGGGTTGATCACCCCCAGCCCCGCGCCCAGCAGCACGAGCCCCACGATGACGGTCGCGATCTGAGCGGTCCACGCGACGAGCAGCAGCCCAAACAGGGCGCACACCGAGCCGGCAATGATCAGGCGCCGCGCGCCCCATGCACGGGACATCCGCCCGATGAAGCCACCTTGAATCACGAGCATGATGAGCCCGAAGAGGCCGAACACGTGCCCGATCTCGCGCTCGGTCCACCCGAGGCGCGCGTTGGTGAGGAGCGGCAGGATGACGTTGATGGTGCTCAAGTAGAGAAACGTCAAAAAATAGAGCGCGAAGACGATGAGGATCCCGCGCTGCGAAATCGCCTCCCACAGGCTGGGGCGCTGGCCCGTCGCGGCGGTGACGTCGCGGAGGCTGACCGATTCCGCGCGCCGCGTTTCGGGCATGAAGAAGAACGCGGCCGCGAAATCCGCGAGCGCGAGCGCGGAGGCGACGAGGGGCGGTGTCCACGCGCCGAAGTGGCTCGCCGCGCTTCCGAGCACCGGGCCAAGCACCATGCCCAGGCCGACGCCCGCACCGATGCGGCCCATGCCCTTCGTGCGATCCTCGGCATCCGTCACATCGGCAACGGCAGCTTGGCAGGCGGCAATGTTGCCCGACGTTGCACCGGCCACGATGCGCGAGAAGAAGAGGAGCGGAAGGAGCGAGACCTTGGTAGCCAGCGCAAACAAGGCCATGGAGACCGCGTTTCCGGCCAGCGATACGAGGATGACCCGCCTTCGCCCAACGCGATCACTGAGGCGCCCCAGAACGGGTGTCAGCAAAAGCTGGGTCAGCGAGAACGACGAAAGAATCAGGCCCACCGTCTCGGCCGTGCCCCCCATCGACTTCACGTAAAAGGGCAGCAGCGGGATGATGATCCCGAAGCCCACGAGGTCGAGGAACACCGTGACGAAGGCAAACGCCAGCACTCGCTCTTTTTGCGGCATGACGCGCGGCTTTCGGGCTCGGGTTACGTGCGGATTACGGTGAGGTCTTTGGGGAAAGCGCGCACTTGCCCTTGAGACAGCCGCACGAATTCGCGTCGGCCGAGGTACAGGCCATCATCATCGTGCACATCGTGTCGGGTTTGCGTGGCACGGCCTTGGCTTTGGCCACACAGGCCGGTGCGTGGCATGGCACCGACGGGGCGCAATCGGCGTCGGTGGTACAGGCATCCTCGCTCACCACGGGCTCGCACAAAGAGCAGCCACACTGCTTCGGGGTCGCGGGCGATGTCGAGGCCGTTCCGCCGGCTGCGGGCGCCGGCGCCGCGCTCGATGCACTGCTGGCAGGGGGGGCGTCGACCGTGGTCGGCGGTGGGAACGATGAGCCCGACGCGCACGCGGCCAGCGTCAACGCGAGAAGCGCTGCACCGAGGAGGGGCCTACCGAACGAGAGATCGCTCATGGCCGCTTTATACATCGTTATCGCGTCGATGCGGGCAGCACGGCATTGGCCAGCGCCGCCGCGTTCGTCTTGTGATGGCGGTAGCTCGGATCGATGGTTCGCAACGGATGCATTCCATCGACGTGCCCGACGAACGGCGGATGAATGCTGTAGCCGAGCATGCTCTGCACCCTCGGCGATGCCCGCCGGACGATTTCGGGCGTCGCAATCAACAGCTGCGACTCCTGCGGCCGAAGCCAGGGTTGGCAGTATTGCGGGCTGACACAAAGGCGCGTTCCGCGCGACCGATTCGCGCCCCCCCGGTGCCAGAGGCCCGCGTCGAAGACGAGGACCGAGCCAGCCGGCATGATCGCCGGGACGACCGCGTGCAGGCCATCGTCAGGGTGCTCGCTGCCCCAGAGGTGGCTCCCGGGAACGACCTCCGTGGCGCCGTTTTCGGCGGTGAAGTCTTCGAGCGCCCAAATCGTGGACACGCCCGAGCGCATCGCCCGCGGGCGCTGCGGCATGTAAAAGCCGTCGTCGGTGTGCCAGCCCTGGCGCGCTTCGCCGGGGTGCAGGCGAATCGATTGCAACGTGGAGAGCAGCCAATTCGGGGCAAGAAGCGCATCGAGGAGCGCGGTGATGCGCGGATGCTCCGCGAGCGCGAGAAACAAGCCTCCCTTGCCCGCGAGCGAGTAAACGCGCGTGGAAAATTCGCCCTCGAATGCATTGCGCCCGCGTGGCCGTTCCCGCTCGAACGGCGCCAGCGCTGCGACGAGCAGCGCGCGCTCGAGCTCGTCCAAGACGCCCTCGAGGATCACATAGCCGTCGCGTTCGAGGCAGGCGATGTCACCGTCCATCCCTTAAAGTCGCACGTTCGTGCGACTTGTGCAAACGCGGTCGATTTCCTGCTCCAGGAGGCCCTTGCACAGCTCGAGGACCTCGGGCCGCGGGTCGACGAGCTGGCGCAGGGCGAGGCCGTGTGCGAGGGCGACCAGGCGCTCCGCTTCGGAGTCCGCCTCGACCTGCGAGGCGAGCTCGCCGCGGCTTCCGGCCGATCCAAGGACGGCGGCAAAGAAGCCAACGAGGGCCTGGTGCGTGCGCATTTGCCACTCGGCCATCTCGAGATCGCCCGATGCCGCCGCGGTGATGGCGCACCAGAATCGCCACCAGACGCGCACCTGATCGCGCTGGAGCAGGTAACGCTGGAACAATCGGCGGAGGGCGGACGCGGCATCGCCTTCGTGGTCGCTCCAATCCGGCGGCGGCTGGTACGCGTACGACAGCGCGAACCGAATGAGCCCGCGCTTGTTTTCGAAGTGGTAATTCAGCGTCCCGGTGCTCAGTCCCGTGGCGGCAGCCACGGCGCGCATCGACGTGCCATCGATTCCATGGTCGGCCACCAAGCCGAAAACGGCGATGGCGACCTGCCTCAAAAGCGTCGGATCGGCGCGGGGACGTGCCATGGAGGAGAGTCCTAGTGGAACACGTGGCGTTCGCGAAGTAGCATCCGCCGCACCATGTCGGAACGTATCGTCACGATGATTTCGAAAGAGGAGATCGCCAAGCGCGTCCAAGAGTTGGGTGCGGAGATCTCCGACCATTACAGAAGCAACCCTCCGGTTCTGGTGTGCGTCCTCAAGGGGAGCTTCGTGTTCGCGGCGGATCTCGCGCGCGCCATCGACACCTCGGTGCGCATCGACTTCCTCGGGATGCGCTCCTACGGCGAGGGCACGGAGTCGAGCGGTGTCGTGCAAATCACGCAGGACCTGTCGCGCCCCATCGCGGGCGAGGACGTGCTCATCGTCGAGGACATCGTCGACACGGGCCTGACCATCGCGCACCTCATCGATCTGTTTCGCACGCGCGCCCCGCGCAGCGTGAAGGTGTGTGCCCTCCTGCACAAGCCGGCGCGCGCCAAGGTGCAGGTGAAGGTCGACTACCTGGGCTTCACCATCGAAGACCGCTTCGTCGTCGGCTACGGGCTGGACTTCGCCGAGAAGTACCGCAACCTCCCGTACATCGGCGTCGTGGAGAGGAGCTGAACGCCATGGCCGAGTTGGACGAGAAGAGCGCGAAGCGCCTAAAATTCCTCGAAAAGATCACCGCCGACGGCTCGACGGACCCGCTCGCGTGGTACGGCCTCGCGCTGGAATACAGCAAGGCCGAGCGCTACGACGAAGCGCTGCAGACGTTCACCACGCTGCGCACCTTCAACGCCGACTACGTTCCCATGTACTTGATGTGCGGCCAGATGCTGGGCAAGTGCGAACGCTGGTCCGAGGCGCGCGATTGGCTCGACGCCGGCGTCGTCGTGGCCACGCGAAAGGGCGAGGCCCACGCCCTCGGCGAGCTGCGCACCGCCCTCCAGGGTGTGCTCTTCGAGCTCGGCGAGGAATAGCCTCTACTCTTTCTTCTCTTGCACGGCAGCGCGCAGCCCCTCGATGCGGGTGCGGATGCGCGCTTCCTCGCCGCGATCGGCCGGCTCGTAAATGGCCTCGCCGACGAGGGCATCGGGCAGGTACGTCTCGCCAGGTACGACCCCGCCCTCGAAGTCGTGCGCGTACTTGTAGCCCTGGCCGTAGCCCTCGTTCTTCATCAGCGACGTGACCGCGTTTCGCAGCTTCTTCGGAACGGGAAGCGCGCCATGTTGCTCGATGAGGGCGCGGGCGCGCTGCCAGGCCTTGCCCGCGGCATTGGACTTCACCGTCGCGGCCAGGTACGTCGCGGCTTGCGCCATGGCGTAAAGGCCCTCGGGCATGCCGATGCGTCGAAACGCGCAGTCGGCCGCTTCCACCACCATGAGTGCGCGCGGATCGGCGTTGCCCACGTCCTCGCTGGCGAAGATGAGCATGCGGCGCAGCACGAACAGCGGATCGTCGCCCGCATCGAGCATGCGCATCATCCAGTAGACCGCGGCGTCGGGATCCGAGCCGCGCATCGACTTGATGAACGCGCTCACCACGTTGTAGTGCTCCTCGCCGGCCTTGTCGTACAGCAGCGGATCGTGGCTCTGGCCCGCGATGACCGCGTCGGCGGTGAGCTCCTGCTCGCCGGCCGTATCCAGATAGTCCACCGTGGTTTCCAAGGTGGTGAGCGCCCGCCGTGCATCCCCGCGCGCGAGCCGCGCGATGGCCGTCAGCGCATCGGGCGTGGCGCGCACCTTCCGCGCACCGAGGCCGCGCGCTTCATCGGCGAGCGCGCGCTCGAGAAGCGACGTGAGCTCCTTCTCGTCGAGCGTCTCCAGCCGAAACACTTTGCACCGCGAAAGAAGCGCCGCGTTCACGGCAAACGACGGATTTTCCGTGGTGGCGCCGATCAGCGTGATGGTGCCCGCCTCCACGTGCGGCAAGAACGCGTCCTGCTGCGCCTTGTTGAAGCGGTGAATCTCGTCGACGAACACGATGGTGCGCTTGCCGTGGTAATCGAGCCGCTCGCGCGCCTCGCCCACGATCTGCCGCAGGTCGGCGAGGCTGCCCAGCACCGCGCTGAAGAGCACGAACTCCGCCTTCGTCCCCTCCGCCACGATGCGACCGAGCGTCGTTTTACCTACACCAGGCGGGCCCCACAGAATCATCGATGGCAGCCGATCGCCGGCGATGGCGCGGGTCAGCAGCTTGTTCGGCCCGAACAAGTGGGCCTGCCCGACCAACTCCTCGAGCCGGTGCGGCCGCATCCTCTCCGCGAGCGGCACGTGCCCCTTTGCCGACGGATCTCTTCGCGCCGCGGCCCCGAAAAGCGTCTCGCCACCCGAATGAGAGCCGCGTGCTCGCGATGCCATGTGCGTGGTAATAGTGCACGTCCGCATGTTCGTCATGGTCAAGAGGCCAGGGGAAGCCGCCTTCTTTTCGCTTGCCTTCGCTTTTTTGCTCGCGGCCTGCGGGGATTCGAAGCCCGCCGACACGCCCCTCGATCGCCGCGCGTTCGAACTCGAGCTTTCCGAGCTCGAGGTCCACGCCAGCGGGGTCGACCGCTTCGCCCACTGCCCATCGAGCGGTAGCCTCGGGCAGGCCTGGATCCCGGCGCATGTCTCCGAAGCCCCGCACGACTCGGCGGTGACCGAGCGCGCCATCGAGCTGACGCTGAAGCCGTTTCGGAGCTGCTACACCAAGGGCACGTTGCACCGCTCCAATGGCGACGGCCGCGCGGCCATCGCGGCGAGGGTTGGCCCGGGCGGGAAAATCGTGGCGGTGGAGAACTACGCCACCTGCGGGCTGCCCATCGACGTGGTCGATTGCATGGTGACCGAGGTCTCGCACCTCTCCATCGAGGCCCCGGCCGACGGAAGCACGCGCACCGTGGTCATTCCCGCGGTGTTTGCCCCGCGAAATGGCTACGCGGGCTCCGGAGGCGGAGCCTCGGCCACCGAGGCCTACGCCGCCGAGGCCTATGTGGTCATGGAGCAAGCGCGCCCCGGCCTTCACCAGTGCGAAGCGCGCTCCCGCACCGGCGCGACCTTGGCGCAGGCGCAAGGACTTTTCACCCTGCAGCTGGACCCGCAGGGTCGCATCCTGCAGCAGCAAGTCGAACCGTGGTCGGGGCCGGAGGAGCTCAAGGCCTGCACCTCGGCCGTCCTATCCAAACTGGGCTTTTCCAGCCCGCCCGAGGGGGGCGCACGCATCCACGTGCGCATTGCATTCAATCCTCGGAGAGCGTCACCCTAAGAGGGGGCATGTCGTCGTCACCGCGGATTGTCGTCATTCCGTTCGGGGTTCCGCCATCGGGGGAGGGGCTCGGGCTTGGCCTTGCGGCGCTGGTGCACGGCTTCGTGCAGCTCCGTGGCGAGAGTGTCGCCCTTGCGCAGCTGATGTCGCAGGAGCCCGAGGAGAGCAAAGGCCCCAAGCCGGTGGAGACCTTTCTTCCACCGCAAGCCTGGCGTGATCTCTCCGCGCGCGGGGAAACGCCGCCCGACGTGCACATGGTGATGACCGGCTCCTTCGATCCGCCCGCCGACGGCCTTCCCGGCTCGATCCAGTTGCTCGCCTTCGATCCGCGCGATGGCGTTACCCGTGCGCGCGTCGAGGCGCATCTGGACGATCGCGGCGCGGGCCGCACGCTGTGCGAGGCCTTCGAGGACTTGTGCCGTCCGCTCCAGGGGGAGCTCGGCGTCTTTCGCGACATCGGCGATCTCGAATGGGAAGCGCTGGAGAGCGTCTTGCGCGGCGAGCGATGCCTCGTCCACGATCCGCGCCGCGGCCGGCCGTACGATCGCCGCGCGGCGTTGGTGCATCTCGAGCGCGCCGTGGAAGACGCCCCGGCGTCGCGCTTTGCCGCGGGGCGCTTGGCGGCAACCGCCATCGACGCCGTGATGAACGGGCGCGACCACCGCCTTGCCGATGCGGCCATGCGCACCCTGCACCGCGCCATGGTGGGTGCGCCCGAGCAAGTCGATCTCCTCGAGGCCTCCGCCGCGCTGCGTACGCGCGTGGGCGATCTGCGCTCCGCAGAAAGCGATGCCCTCGCCGCCATCGCCCTCGAGCCGAAACGCGCGCGCCTCTATGGCTTGCTCTCCGAGGCGCGCCGCAGCCAGTCGGATCTCGACGGCGCCATGGCGGCCGTCGATCGCGGCCTCGAGGTCGCGTCGGAGGATCCCGTGCTCCTCACCGAGCGGGCCATCCTGGTCAAATTGAAGGGCGACGTCGTGACGGCGCGCCTCGCCTTGGAACGGGCGCTGCTCTTCACGCCACCGTTTCCCGGGGCCTTCGTGCAGCTCGCGAACATCTCCGTGGAGCAGCAGGACGTGCTCCTCGCCGAGGCCCTCGTCGATCGCGCGCTCGCGTGGGATCATCCGCACCCGGAGATCCTGCGCCAGGCCATTCTGCTCTCCTTTGGAGCAGAGCCGGAAGGCATCGCACGGGCGACCCGCATCGTGAAACTTGGTCGAACCCTGCTCGATGGACTACCGAATGATGCATGGGCCCACTTGATGCTCGGTCGCGCCCTGAAGCAGCAGGGCGAGCGCGAAGAGGCGCTCGCGATCTTGCGCCTCGCCGAACGCTACGCTCCGGGAACGAACATCGCGGCCGAGGCGGTGCGCGAGCGGCTGCCGCTCGAAGATGCCGAAACGTCCCTCGAGCTCGAGAGCGTCATGCACGGCGCGATGCACGCGCCCTTGCCGGATCTTCCGCTCATCGCCGCGCGCGCGCAGCGGCTTGCCGAGCGGCACACGCTCTGGATTGCGCACTATGCCGTGGGCATCGCGCGACGCCGCATGGCCGCCTGGGGCCTCGCCCGGCGCGCCTTCGAGGCGGCGCTCGCCCTCGCGCAGGGCTCGCCGGACTTGCTCTTGGAGCTCTCCGAAGCGTGCATGGCCCTGGGCGAGGGCGACGAAGCTTTGCGCCTCGCCGAACAGGCGCGCGGCGTGGCAGGCGATGGCCCGCGGACGCTGGGAGCGCTTGCAAAAGCGGAGTGCTCGCGTGGAAACTACCGCGAGGCCGAAATATGGGTCCTTCGCGCGCTGATTCACGATCCCAAGGACGAGGCCAATGTTCGCCTCGAGGCCGAGATCCGCGCCAAGGGCGAAGCCGCCTCCCGTGTTCCCTCGAGCTCGCCGGTCGGCACGTCCGCGCGCCTCAAGGATGTCGTGACGAAGTGGGTTCGGCGCCGTCCCACGTAATCATCGGCCTCGTTTCTGGCAGGCTTGGCAGTCGATGACGGAACGGCGTTCCCGCCTTCTCGTCGTCATGGCCGTGTTGATCGGTGGCATCGCAGGCGGTGCCGCGTGCATCCTCGCACTCTGGTTGTGGGATCTACTGCCCCTCCGCAAACCGGTCGCCGTCCAAGTCCGTCCGCCCGACGCATCGCGGGTCGATGTCACGCCGCCTGCGCCGCAGCCTGCGCAACCGGTGGAAATCGTCCCGGAAAAGCGCGCGTTCAACGTCGTCCTCCTGACCATCGACACCTTGCGCTTCGACCTCGGCTTCATGGGCTACCCGCGGCCCATCACGCCGAACATCGACGCCCTCGCCGCGCGATCCACGGTGTACGAGCGCGCGTACGCCACGGCGTCGTACACGCCCAAGAGCCTCGGTCCGCTCCTCATCGGCCGCTACGCGAGCGAGACCTTTCGCGATCCCGAGCACTACACGACCTTCTTTCCCAAGAACGTCTTCCTCGCCGAGCGCCTGCACGATGCGGACGTGCGCACCTTCGCGGGCATGTGCCACCACTATTTCAAGTGGGACACCGGCTACCGCCAAGGCTTCGACGTCTGGGACACCGCCGCGATGCCGAAGGGCATGACGGACAACGACACGAGCATCACCGGCGAGCGGCTCACCGCGCGGGCTTTGGCGTTGCTCGGCGATCCCGCCAACGTCGGGCGGCGCTTTTTTGCCTGGTTTCACTACTTCGACCCGCACGCGCCTTACGTCGCACACGCGGGTGCGCCCAGCTTTGGCAAGAAGGGCCCGCCCACGAAGCGCACGCTCTACGACCAGGAAATCTGGTTCACCGATCAGCAGATCGGCCGCGTGCTCGACTTCATCGCCAAGCAGCCATGGGGCGCCGAAACGGCCATCGTGCTGACCGCCGACCACGGCGAGGCGTTTGGCGAGCACGGGCACTTGATGCACGGTCGCGAGCTGTGGGAGGCCATCGTCCGCGTTCCGCTGATCATCTACGTCCCTGGCGGCAAACCGCGCCGCATCGCCGTGAAGCGCTCGCAGATCGACCTCGTTCCGACGGTGCTCGAACTGGCGGGTGCGCCGCCGCCGACCGACGGCCTACTGCGCGGAAAAAGCCTGCTCGCCGACATGGCGGAGGGTGACACCGCCATCGAGGAGCGCGATGTCTACCTGGACATGCCCGAGGGGCCGTTCAACGAAATGCGCCGTGCCATCATCACGGGGCCTTCCCCCGGCATGAAGTTGATCGATTTGGGCGACCATCGGTATGAACTGTACGATCTCAGGGTCGATCCCGATGAAAAGAAGGACCTGGTGCTGAACAAGGAGCGCTTTCGAGCCTCGCTGACGAGCTTGCAACGGTTGCGCGCGCAGCTTCAGGAAATTCGGGCCACGCGGTGATATAGAGAGCTCGCGATGTTTTCTACCACCGACGATCTTCGTATCGATCGCCTTAGGCCGCTCATTCCGCCTGCCATTCTTCTCGAAGAATTCCCCATGTCGAACGCGGCGCTCACCTGCGTGAACGATGCGCGTCAGAACGTGGCGCGCATCGTCGCCGGGCAGGACGATCGCCTTCTCGTCGTGGTGGGGCCCTGCTCCATCCACGATGTGGACGCGGCACGTGAGTATGCCGGGCGCCTTCGCGAGCTGGCGCCCACTTTGGCGAACGACCTGCAACTTGTCATGCGCGTCTACTTCGAGAAGCCGCGCACCACCGTGGGTTGGAAGGGCCTCATCAACGACCCGAATCTCGATGGAAGCTTTTCGATCAACGTGGGCCTGCGCCTCGCGCGCAAGCTGCTCTGCGATCTGGCGGAGATGGGCGTTCCCTCGGGGTGCGAGTTCCTCGATACGATCACGCCGCAGTTCATCGCCGATCTGGTGAGCTGGGGAGCCATCGGAGCGCGCACCACGGAGAGCCAGGTGCACCGCGAGCTGGCCAGCGGTCTTTCGATGCCCGTCGGCTTCAAGAACGGCACCGACGGTGACGTGCAGATCGCCATCGACGCCGTGGGCGCGGCCGCGAGCCCGCACCAGTTTCTTTCGGTCACCAAGCAGGGGCTCGCCGCCATCGTCGTGACGCGCGGCAACGAGAGCTGCCACGTGATCTTGCGCGGTGGCGCCAAGGCCCCGAACTACGACGAAGCCTCGGTGGCCGCCGCCTCGGCCCGTCTCGCGAAGGCGAAGCTCGCGCCCTACCTGATGATCGACTGCTCGCACGGCAACAGCAGCAAAGATCCGACGCGCCAACCGTTGGTGGCGGCCGACATCGGCGGGCAGCTCGCCCGCGGCAACAACGCCATCGTGGGCGTCATGCTCGAGAGCCACCTCGTGGCCGGCCGGCAAGACGTGCCGAAAAACGGTGGGCAGCTCACCTACGGGCAGAGCATCACCGACGCGTGCCTCGGCTGGGATCACACGGTGGAAGTCCTCCACCAACTCGCCGCCGACGTCCGCAAACGCCGCGAAGCGCGCTAGCCTGCTTAGCTCCGGGCGCCGAAGATCGCGGTTCCGACCCGCACGATCGTGGCGCCTGCGGCAATCGCGGTCTCGAAGTCGCCGGACATGCCCATGGAGAGCTCGGGCAGCACGCTCGGGCCTCCATGCAGGTTGCGGAGGGAGGCCAGGGTCTCGAAGACCTGGCGGGCGACGTCGAGATCACCTTCGGGCGGCATGGTCATCAGGCCGCGGACCGAAAGGGTGGGGAACGCACGCACTCCAGCGAGGACCTCGGCGAGCTCGCTCGCCACGATGCCGTGCTTCTGCGGTTCGCCGCTCACGTTGACCTCGATGAGCACGTCGAGGGTGCGGCCCGCGGCCTCGGCGCGTCGCGCGAGCTCTTTGGCGAGCGAGGCGCTATCGACCGTATGAACCACGCGGGCGCGGGGCGCGACCACGCGCGCCTTGTTCGACTGCAGGTGCCCGATGAAGTGCCATTCGATGTCGCTCAAATCGTCGAGGGCGTCGGCCTTGGTGCCGAGCTCCTGCGCGTAATTCTCGCCGAAAAGCCGCTGTCCCGCGGCATACGCCTCCCGGATGGCTTCCGGCGGCATTTTCTTCGAAACGGCGATGAGGCGGACGGATTTCGGATCTCGCCCCACGGCGCGCGCCGCCTGTTCGACGCGCTCCTGGATGTGTGCGAGCCGCTCCGCGATTCCGCTCAAAGGAGCCGCAATTAGATGACGGTGTGCCGCTTCTGTCCCTCGATCCACTCCTGAACAACGTCGTTGCTCAGACGGTCGTAGTGGACCTTGCCGGCCGCAATTTCACGCAGCGCGGTGACGGCGGGCTTGTTCTTCGAGTGAACGAGGGCGGTGGCGCCCTTCATGAGCTGGCGGGTTCGCTGAGCGGCAAGCACCACGAGGGCGAAACGGTTTTCCTCACGCTCGAGGCAATCTTCGACGGTAACGCGGGCCATGCTGGTCTTACTCCTAGGGCTGCCGATACGGGAACAGGGGCCCGGAAACCTAGTCCGCCTGCGCCATTCCGGCAAGTCCCTCGTTTTTACTGCCCTAAACAGCGCTCACGGTGTGTTTTCGTGCTCCTCGAACAAGGGTAGGGCTGATAAAAGACGCTATCCTTGTTTCACCGCCCTGGAGGAGTGGCCGAGCGGTTTAAGGCACCGGTTTTGAAAACCGGCGATGGCGCAAGTCATCCGTGGGTTCGAATCCCTCCTCCTCCGCCCCCCACCGCTTGCTCTTGTCTTTGAAAAGTCGAGTTTCTCCCGGTGGAGTGATCCGTTGATGCAGCCGAAGCAAGACCTCGTTCTCCAAATCAAGGACATCCTTTTGGCGGACGGTGATCGTGCAACCAAGGGCAGCCAGGTCTGCAAAGTCATCCGCACCCGACTCGACCAGAAGTGGGTCGGCATCTACGACGTGCACAAGAGCGAGTACGCCGTGGTCGCATGGAGCGGCCCGGCCGCGCCCGCTTTCTTCCGCTTCGCAGGCGGCAAAGGTCTCACGGCCGAGGCCGTTGCGCTTCGCAAGACCGTGGTCGCCGGCGACGTGAAGAGCGATCCCCGCTACGTGAGCACCCACGGCAACACGCAGTCCGAGATCATCGTCCCCATCATCAGCACCGCCCGCGACACCGTCGTCGGTACCATCGACGTCCAGAGCGAACGCCTCCACGCCTTCTCGAAAGCCCACCGCGAGCTCTTGGAAGAGTGCGCGGCCGCCCTGCTGCCCCTCTGGCAGTAACGGCGCGCACCCGAGTTCCGGCTGGAGAGGATTCACAGGAAGGGGGGAAGGCGGGAAGGAAAACAACGCGAATCCCACCGCGTGCCTAGGCTTTTTTTGGTTTTCAGTTGGCTTCGTGAGCCAACTGAAAACCCAAACCAGCCTCGGTGCGCGGTGGGATTTGTGCCGTATCCCTTCCCGCCTTCCCCCCTTCATGTTCAATCCTCCGGCCGTTCCTACGGCTCGAAGTTGGCGACGAGGGCTTTCGCTTCGACGATGTTGTCTTCGATGGAGCAGTAGGTCCAGCCGCCGTAGCGGCCCGCGGAGTAGACGCCGTGGGCTTGCAGGATGCGGGAGAGGCGTTGGTGTTCGGCGATCGACTTGCGTGTAATGTGCACGTATGCGGGGTCCATCACCACGGAGTGGTGGGCGACCAGGCGGTGGCCTTGCGTGACGCCTTCGGCTTCCAGATCGGCGAGGACGCGGGCGAGGGAGGTTTCGACGTCGACGGGGGCGTCTTTGGCGAAGCCTAGTTCGACGTAGAGGCTCATGCGATCGGTGTCGAAAATGTTGTCGTAGTAGCCAATGCGGTAAAACGACCGCGCGCGGTCCGGGTAGTACATCCAGTGCACGTCGCGGGCGCCTTTGCGGTCGAATCCCAAGTTGAAGACGAGCACCTTGTTCCAGGAGAAGGCGCTCTCGTCGTAGGCCAGGCCCGCGAGCTTCACCAGCTTGTGGAACGGCGCCGAGGACACGAGTCGCTCGAATTGGATCTCGCGCTTCGTGGTGCGGGCCACGCGGTGGCGCAGATCCAAGCTGACCAGCGCTTCGCCCAGCGCGATGTTGTGCGGGTGCACCTCGCTGGCGATGGCATTCACGTATTCGATGGCACCGCCCTCGGGGTAGGTGAACGTCGCGTTGTAACTTGCATTGTCGGCCACGCGCATGTTGCGCACGATGTCCGTGAGGTTGGCATGGGGAAAGAACCGCCCCATCGCGTCCTTGTCGAGCGTCGACAAATCGCAGGCGTACAGCTTTTCATTGTACGGAATGAGGAACTTCTCCGCGATACCGCGCCCGAATCGCGCATAGAGCATCTCTTTGAAGTTGGCCGCCTCACCCTGCGATGCCGCGAAGTACAAATCGTACAGACACTCGATGAACTCCGCCTGCGGGAGCTGGTGAATGTTCTTCTGAAATGGGAAATCGATCTTGCGATCGCCGAAGGCGATGTACGTCTTCTTTTCCACGACGCGGATATCCTGCTTGGGCATGCGCTGGCGCAGCCATGCTTCGATCTCCGGGTGCTTGAAGTGGAAAAAATGGCCCGAATAATCCCAGACGAAGCCCTCCTTCTTGATGGTCTTGCAGTAGCCACCAATCTGGGTGTCGGCCTCGAGAACGAGGTAGTCGGGATCGCGAAGAAAAGCGGCAGCGGTAAGGCCGGTGATGCCGGCGCCAACGATAAGATGACGGCACGTTTCCATGGATGTTCGGATGCATGCTGCCACGAAATGCCCACGACGGCGTCATCGGAGCGTCATCTGCTTGCAGGTCCGTCCCCTTCGCCGCATCTTTCCTTGGCCAGCCCATGGGACATGACCACGCGCACCACGATCACGCCCACGCCCACTTCGAGTCGGGGGGCGAAGGTTTCGACGATCGGCGCGCGTATCTCATCGGAATCGTGCTCAATCTGGGCTTCGTGGTGGTGGAGGTGGCGTTTGGCCTCTTTGCCCGGTCCATGTCGCTCATCGCCGATGCAGGGCACAATTTGGGGGACGTGCTCGGCCTCCTGGTGGCCGGCGGTGCCAGCTTGCTCGCCCGGCGAAAACCGTCGCTCCGGCGGACCTATGGGTTTCGGCGCGCCACCATCCTCGCGGCACTGGCCAATGGGCTGCTCCTCGTCGTTGCGACGGGCGCCATCGTGTGGGAATCGATCGGGCGCCTTCGCACGCCCGGCACCATCGACGGTGGGCTCGTGGCCATCGTGGCCGCGGTAGGCGTGCTCGTCAATGGTGCGTCCGCGCTCTTCTTGATGAAGGGCAAAAAGCGGGACGTGAACGTGCAGGCGGCGTTCATCCACCTGGTGGCCGATGCGGCGGTTTCCGCCGGCGTCGTCATCACGGGCATTCTCATTCGGTTCACCGGCCAGAGCGTGCTCGATCCGGTGGTCAGCATCGTGCTGTCGCTCGTCATTCTCGCATCGACGTGGCAGCTTCTGCGCCGCTCGCTCGACCTGGCGCTCGATGCCGTGCCGGAGCAGATCGATCCCGGCCAGGTGCGCGGCTACCTCGGCGGGCTCCCCGGCGTGCGCGGCGTGCACGATCTGCACATCTGGGCCATGAGCTCCACGGAGACCGCACTCACGGCGCACCTGGTGACCGTCGACGGGGCATCATCCCCGGGCTTCCTGCGCGACGTATGCAGCGAGCTCCACACGCGCTTCCACATCGGGCACGCCACCTTGCAGGTCGAAGCGCACGACGCCAAGGTCCCCTGCGACGTGCCCTGCCGCCTCGTCTCGGACGAAGCGGAATAGGCGGAGAAGAAATTCACGGGGAGGCGGGGAGCTTTTTTGTGTTTCCATTTTTCCTCGCTGGGCCAATGGGAAACCAAAAATAGCCTCGGTGCGCGTCGCCCCGCGAGTTTCCCTCCCCGCCTCCTCCCTGGTGCGCCAAGTAAGCTTGAATTGAGGAGGTGATATCGAAAATCTAAACCTCATGCTGGAGCCCGGTGACGGGCAAACGTCACCCCGCCAAGAACGCCGAGCCAGCGGAAAGTGAGTCTTGCGTGGCGACAGAGGGCAACCCTGGCTGCGAAAGCCCGCCGACGCCGACGCCGACACGACGGGCATCATCACGGTCGCCACCGAATCGGCCGCACCGCTCGAAGTGCTTTTTCCCGCCGAGGGCGATGCACCCGGTGGCGACTTCGACGGCGTGCTGCGACCGCCCGACTCACGGCGCACGTTTGCGGCGACGTTTGACGGCGAGGCGTACGGTGTGCGCATGTACGAGCTAGGCCGCACAATCTCCGAGACCGTCGCAACCCCCGACGAAGAAATGCGTAAGCACGGATGGTCCAGTTCTACGGCTGTCGCCAAGAGCCTTCCCGACGCCCGCCTCTACACGCGCGGCAACATGGAAATGGTTGCATCCTTTCGAAGCAATCCCGACCGACTTACCAGCGTCACGATCGCGCCACTTTCGACGCCCTGATTTTCTCGCAACTTTTCCGAGTTCCAGTCGATCCGAATAACGCTATCTGCGAGTTGTCCTCAACGTGAATCCGCGTTTACCTTCACGGGATTGGCGGATCCACGTGCGCTGCGTCCGGCAACGCACCCCATGAGAGGAAGTCATGCTTCGAGACTCACGGCCCCGACGATGGTTGACCTTCCCGTTCTTCTGCGTCACCGCCCTCGCGGTTCTCGCCGCCTCGTGCGGCGGAAATGGCTCCAAGGGCGACGCGCCCAAGGATGCCGGCGCGGGCTCGGCCTCTGCACATCCACTCGCGACCGCGGCGAGCTGGAGAAGCACGGAGCGCCTTGCGCAATTGACCGGAAACTACGACCCTGAGGGGAAGCCTCACTTTGGGAATACGGTCCCTTGGGGCGTCGAGGGCGTGGATCTGGGGGCCAATACGGAATACGACGGGCGAACGATCATCTTCTTCGGTGACGAGGCTCGAGCCCCCTATGCCGATCCCGTCGCGGTCATCGACGACGTTGCCTTCCCTCGCAACGGACATGTTGCAATGGAGTGGCAGACTTCGAACCAGCTCGATGCGTTTTTCATCGGAAACGATGGTGCCCTCTATGTCGCGTGGATCGTCGATGGGCATTTCTGGGAGGGCCCACACCGAATCAGCCCGTTGAGCACCGCACCTCCGGGGGCTCCTGTCGCCGCCGCGAAGCAAACGGCCGAAAAGCTCGACGTCTTCTACGTTGGAGACGAAGGCCAGCTGCTCGTCTCTTCGGTGAGCGGCGACGGCGTCTGGCAGGCGCCCTTCCAAATCAGCGGCCAGGGCACGGCACCGCCCGGAGCCGGAGTCGCGGCCGCCCCGCAATCCGCCAACCAGCTCGACGCGTTTTTCGTCGGCAACGATGAGAAGCTTCACGTTCATTGGGTAGTGGGCCAAGGCACGGACTGGGCGGGACCGACCATCGTGGGGGATCTTGCGAAGACGACCGCTCCGCCGGGGGCCTCCGTTGCCGCGATTCAACAGAACACTGATTTGTTGGCCGTGACCGTCATTGGCAAGGATCGGAAACCCACTGTCCATTGGGTCCACGGCGGCGGGACATGGCAAGGCCCCAGCCCCATGACCGAAAATGCGGATTTCGCGCCACCGGGTGGAAGTGTCGCCGCCATCCGGCGCGGCCTCCATCGCGCCAGCATGGTTTTCGTCGGAGACAACGAGAAGCTCACCGAGCTACGGTCCGACGACGGTGCACCTTGGCAGGGCCCCTTTGAATTTGACTCCACCGAGATTGCACCGCCGGGCGGTAACATTGCTTTGGTCAAGCAAGAGACCGACGTGACGAGCGCACTCTTCGTCGGCTATGGCGGGAAGCCCTATGTCCACTGGGTTTCTGGTGAAGGAAATACCTGGTCGGGGCCGATAGCGATGACCAGCGCGGGTAGCGTCGCTTCCGCGGGCGCGCCCATCGCCGCCGCCAAGCAAACCGAGAGCGTGACGATTGGCCTTTACGGCGGCCTCAATGACGAGATGCTCGTATCCTGGCTTCCTCGAGGACAGCCCTGGCAAGGTCCCGGACGCATCAATCCGGAGATGCTCAATCTGAGACCCGTTCTTGGGGCGAATGGCAAGTTTCATCCCTATACGATCCGCGAAGGCGGTCAGACCAGGCCGTTGGAAGGCGACGGCACGCCAACGGGCGCCTTCAGTTACGACGGCAAAGCGTTCGTGTTCAGCGGCGCGAACGAGAAGACGTGTCCAGAGGAAACGTGCCCGGTATTGTGGACGCCGTGGCTTACCGCATCCTCTCGTCCCATGGAGCCCGCGCCCTTCGATCTGCTGTTCCGTCTCCCTCCACTGGGGCCGCAGGGCGCTCCGGGCGGCAAGTTCTTGCAGATCGCGCCCTCGGTCGTGCGAGGTATTGCCACGCGACTTCCCGGTTTCCACTCCCCCACCGCGGACGGAGCATTCCTGCTGGGACAGGCGACCATTCTCAAGGAGGACAAGTGGCAGGGTGGTGTGCACCTCGCGTGGCTGCCACTTACTCCGGGGCGAAATCCGGAGTTGTCGGACATCCGATACTACACCGGTTCGGGAACCGAGAATTGGTCGCCCAACCAGTCCGATGCAGTGCCGTTGTTTACGACCGTGTTTCCGTGGGCCTCCCTCTCCTTCGGAGAGATTCCGGGCACGAATCTATGGATTGTCATCTACCACGCCGCCGGCGACAGACAGAACGTGGATGCGCCGATCAAAGCACGCATTGCCAGCACGCCTTGGGATCTCGCGAGCGCCCAGGATATCGAAATCCTCGATCCCGTACGGGACGCGAGCTACCGCTACATGTACCGTTGCACGGGCGCTCCTTTGCCAACGTGCGATCCGAACAACCTCTACCCGCGCAAGGTCGAGAATCAAAGGGCGGCGTTTTTGTATGGACCGCATCTTCTCAACCGCTACACGCGCTACGATCCCCAGACGAAGGTCGTGACGTTGCACTATCTCGTCTCGACGGCCTGGCCGTATCAGGTCCAGTTGATGGAATCGACCCTGCAATTGAACTAGAGGAAACTAGAGAAGATGCTGAACGGGCGCGTTGAGATCCATCGTCCGTCCGTTCCGCTCTATGCGGAGCTTTCGGCTCTGGCCGGGCTTCCCGCGGAGGGCATCGAAGACCGCTCCGCGCCTCGCACCGGTGCGGTCAACCCGTCGATCGTGAGCAAGCGATCGCCTGGGAGCGCGGGCGATGCGATCTCGGAGCGACGCGGCTTCGCCAGTGCGACGATCTGGAACTCGCCTGTGTTCGGGACCTTGAGGACGAGCCCGGGCGAGTCGAGATCGCCGTCGTGCGCCGCCGCATGCTGCTCGAGATACGTTACCCCGCGGACGTAGTCGATACCGACGCGGAAGTCGCGAAGTACGTTTCCGGCGATCGACCCGACAAGGAACGATGGAAGAGACCCCGAGCTCACAAACTGTCTCAACGAAACTCGAACGGATAGCAAAACGGGCGAAAGAAGCACCCGAGATGGTTGCTCACGCTCGCGCATCACATCGAGGTCGATTGGCGGCAAGAAGCATACCGACGCACTCGTAATGGGGGCGGCGGGTGTCGATGGAACGACAGCCGACGAGTACGCAAATGAACTGGAAAAGAACCTTCGCTCTGAATGAGCGAGCGAAGGCGGGGACATACCGGGCCCCACCGGTCCGTTGGATCGATATCCCGAAACAACGCAAACGCGCTCTGGCGATTCAGCCGCGCGCTCTATGCAGCGTGGCGATCGTGGCTAAATCGACGATCGCAACGAGCTCGCATGACCTGGGAACGAATGAGAGTCCTCCTTAATCACCACCCGCTCCCAGCGCTCGACTCGACGAAACTGCGCTCACTTCGAGCCTAGCGAACCTGCTGCACCAATAGTCCCGCACGTCCGGATCCGTGGGAGACGCAGAGGGTGACCTCTGGGTCGACCCGACTGATCTTTCTTCTCTACTGCGCGCCCTCGAGGACGCGGCGCACGCCCACCCCGGCGAGGGAGGCACTGGAGGAGAGGTCGATCACCTTGATCCGCGCGTCGTGGAAGCTTTGGTACGCGTCCACCAATTCGAGCACCGACAGCCGCGCCTCGCGGTAGCCGGCCTCCGCCTCGGAGCGCATGCTCACGCTGATCTGGCGTGTCTCGGTGCGGTACTTCTCCAAGGTCTCGCGGCGCCGTACCAGCTCGGCGTGTGCGGCGGTGAGGCGCTCGCGGGCGGCGACCACGATGGCGTCGGCCATGGCCTCGTTGGCCTCGGCGCGCGCGCGGGCGGCCGGCACGAGGCCTTGCCCGCGGTCGACCAACGGGATCGGCAGCACGATGCCCACGCCCAGATCCGTCTGGTTCGGCGCTTGGCCGAAGCCCGCGCCCAGCCGCACCCCGACTCCGGGAAACACCGAGCGCTCGGCGCTCACGATGTCGAGCCGTGCAGACTCCGCACGGTGCTGCGCGGCCCGCAAATCGGTGCGGTGCGACAGAAGATCGCGCTGCAGATCGGGCAGATTCGGCAAGGGCGGCGTGGCATCGAAGTCGTACACGGGATCCCCGCGCAAGCTCGCAACCGCCGGCCCCACCGCGGTCGCCAGATCGCCTCGGGCGCGCGCAATCTGGGCCTCGGCCTCGCCCAGATCCGCCCGCGCCGATGCCAGCGCGATGGCGATGCGCGATGCATCGTACTGCGGGGCCATGCCCGCGCCGACCCGCGCCCGCACGATGCGATCCGCCCGCTCCAAGTCGCGCACCGTCTCTTCGGCGACCCCACGACGCGAGATCTGCGCGGCCAGCCCGACGTATGCTTCCTCCGCGTCGAAGGCGAGCCTCCGCTCCACCCCGGCGCCGTCGGCCTCGGTCGCACGCGCCTCCGCCTCGGCCGCGCGCCGCCGCGCTTTGGGGGCGCCTGCCACCTCGACGAATTGCGTGATCCCCGCCGTGCCGTAGCCAAATCGGTCGTAGCTCGTGGTCCCCACGGAACGTGTGTAGCTTGCATCCAATTGCGGATTGGTCCACAGCCCCACGGCGGTGGCCTGCGACTCGGCGGCCCGCACATTGGCCCGCGCGGCCGTGAGAAGCGGGTGCCCGCGCTTCAACGCCGCCAAGGTCTGCTCCAGCGTAAAGCCGTGGGGCGCATCGGTTTCGGGCACGCTGATGACCGGCGCCGCACTTTGCGCCTGCGCGCTCGGCACGCCCAGGAGCAACGCCGCCGCACCGGCGACGAGCGCCGCGGGCCATCGGCGGCCCTTGGTGAGCGCGTAGGCCAGCGGCACGAGCAGCATCACCATGGGGATGCCAATGATGAGCCCCGCCAGGATGGCGATGGCGAAGGGTCGCTGCGTCTCACTGCCCATGGCGTGCGAGAGCGCGCTCGGCGTGAGCCCCAACACCGCGAGCGACGTAGTCAGAAGCACGGGGCGGAAGGCCGTCTTGGCGCCTTCCACGATGGGGTTCTTCTCGCCTTGCAGCTCGGCCTCCTCGATGCGCGTGAGCAGCAGCACCACCGCGAGCACCATTTGTCCAAGCAGCGCCACGCACCCCACGGCACCGCTCACCGAGAAATTCTCCCCCATCAAGCGCAAGCCGGCGACGGCGCCCGTGATGCCGAAGGGCAGCGCGCCCATGATGAGCAGGGCGGGCCGCACCCGGCGGAAGTGGGCGTACAAAATGCCGAATACGGCAAACAGTGCGAGGGGCACGGTGAGCCCGAGACGCTTCATGGCGCGCTCCTTGTTCTTGAATTCGCCACTCCACGACAAATACGTCTCATCGGGAACTTGGATGTCTCGGATCGCACGTTTTGCCTCTTCGACCGTACTTCCCAGATCCCGGCCGCGAACATTAAATTTGATTGCGACGAAGCGCGAAAAGTCCTCGCGCCAGATGGCGGTGTGACCGCTTCCGTAGCGGATGGCCGCCACCTCCGAGAGCGCGCTCGAGCGCTCCGGCGGACCGACCAAAAGGCGCCCCAGCGCGTCCGGGCTGCCGCGCACCACGTCGGGAAGACGCAGCGCCACGTCGTAGCGGCGTTCGCCTTCCCACACTTGCGTGGCAGGCTGCCCGCCGAGCGCGACCGCCAGCGTATCTTGTACGTCGCCAATGGAAAGACCGCGCCGCGCCACCGCATTGCGATCCAGTTCGATTTGAAGCTGCGGAATGTCTCCGGCTTGGTACACAGACAAATCTGCCACACCCTTCACGCTGGCCAGACGTGCCACGAGGTCGTGGGCGAGCGCGGTGGTCTTGTCCAGGTTTTCGCCATGCACCTTGATGACGACCTGGCCAATGATGCCCGATATCGTTTCGAACACGCGATCGGTAATCGGTTGCGAAAAATTGTGATGCGCGCCGGGAATATCGGCCAGACTCCGGCGCAATAGCTCTTCCAGCTTCGCGCGGGTCATGCCTTTTGGCCATTTGGATTCGGGCCATAGCTTGACGAAGAATTCGACATTGAACGACCCTTCGGCCTGCGTCGCCTTTTCCGGGCGGCCAATGTGCGAGAGCACGTCGGCCACCTCGGGGAACGCGAGCATGCGCTCGCGCATGTCGGCGGTGGGGTGTTTGACCTCGTCGAGGCTGATGGTCGAAGGGAACGTGGTGGTGATGTAGAAACCGCCCTCGTTCAACTCGGGGAGGAATTCGTTGCCAATGCCCTTGGCGTAGAGCCCAATGGCCACGAGCGCGGCGAAGCCACCGGCCAGAACGAGTCCCTTTTGGCGGCCTGCCAGGTCGAGGGCCCGAAGAAACGCCGCGCGAAGGGCCAGCAGCCAACGCGCTTCGGCGGGCGGTGCGCGGTTGGGCAAGAGCACCGTCTCCAGCGCCGGCACCACGAAGGTTCCGCACGCGAGCGCCCCGATCAAGGCGAAAGCATACGTGTAGGCCATGGGCGCGAAGATGCGGCCCTCGGTGCGTTCCAAGGCGAAAATGGGACCCAGGGCCACGATGATGATGAGCATCGAGAAGCCCACCGGCCCGGCCACCGAATCGGCGGCCCGCTCGATGAGCATCTTTTTCTCCTCGCGGCCGAGCGCGTGGGGGTGCGTGCTCATCGTGTGCAGGCTCGCCTCGAGGACGATGACCGCCCCGTCGACGAGGATGCCGAAATCGATGGCCCCCAGCGAAATCAGGTTCGCCGGGAGCCCCATGAGCCGGAGTCCGATGAACGCCGCGAAGAGCGAAAGCGGGATCACCAGCGCGACGATCAGGGTGCCGCGTGCGGTGCGCAGAAAGAGGTACAGCACGAACACGACGAGGAGCGCGCCCTCGCTCATGTTGCGTCCCACCGTGGCCAACGTGGCATCGAGCAGCGAGGTTCGGTCGTAGAACGTGTCGATGGTCACGTCCTTGGGCAGGACGTCGTGCTGCAGTTCCTCGATGCGGGCGCGCAGCGCCTTGAGCACGAGCCCCGGGTTTTCTCCCCGGCGCAGCATGACGATGCCCTCCACCACTTCGTCCTCGTGCCCGCGTCCGACGGCGCCTCGGCGCGGGGTCGAGCCCTCGACGATGTCGGCCACATCGCCGATGCGGATGGGCACACCATCGATCTCGCGCACCTCCGCCAGGCCGATGTCCACCGGCGAAAGCACCGCGCCGAGGCCGCGCACGATGAACTCCTGCGAGCCGAGCCCCACGTAGCCGCCGCCGGCGTTGGCGTTGGTGCGCGCGAGCGCGTCGTACACCTCCTTGAGCGACACGCCGGCCGCGGCCAGCCGGCCCGGATCGATGCGCGCTTGGTACTGCCGCTCGAAGCCGCCGAAGGTCCACACCTCGGCCACGCCCTGCACCGCGCGCAAGCGCCGCTCGACCACGAAGTCGTTGATCGCGCGCAGGTCTTTCAAGCTGTGCGGGCCGCGCAGCGTATACCGGTAGATCTGCCCCACCGGGGTGGACTGCGGGCCCATGTCCGCGGTGGCCGATTCGGGCAGGTTTGCCTCGCGGAGGCGCTCTGCCACCAAGGTGCGCAGCTCGAAATCGGTGCGCGCGTCATCGAAGGTCAGCGTGACCAGCGCGAGCCCGAACACGGAGACCGAGCGCAGGCCGATGAGGCTCGGCGTGCCCGAGAGCACGCGCTCCAACTCCAAGGTGACGCGCTTCTCCACTTCCTCGGCCGATTGCCCGGGGTAGACGCCGACCACGTCCACCTGAGGATCGGTCACATCGGGAAAAGCCTGGATCGGCAAGGATTGGAACGCGAAAATGCCCGCGATGGCGAACAGTGCCGCCGCCAGCAAGACGAACCACGCCCGTTGAACCCCAAGTCGCGCGAGCCATGCGAACATCGTCAGAGGACTCGATCGAGCTCGCCATCGAAGAGCACCGCATTGGCGGTGACCACGCGCTCGCCGGCCTGCACGCCCCGGACGATCTGCACGTTGTCGCCCACCGCCGCCCCCAGATCGACGGTGCGCCTCGAAAGCCTTTCTTCGCCCGTGGCCACGAAGACCACACGCGCATCGCGCCGCAGAAGCACAGCGCTGCGCGGCACCACGAGCACGCCTGCGCCGCGCACGGTGACGTCCACTTTGGCCGTCATGTCCGCCGACAAGCGCGCATCGCTGGTGCTCGGTGCGCAGGACGCTTCGACGGTGTGCGTGCGCATGTCCAGCGCATGCACCAAGTTCACCACCGAGCCTTCGATTTTGCCGCTGCCCAACGCGGGGACGCAGACCGAACACGGGCTACCCTCGCGAAGAAGCGGCGCGTCGCGTTCGGGAAAGGCCGCGCGCACCACCACGGCGGTGGGATTGCCGATGAGGAAAATCGGTTTGTCCGAGTTGGGATCCACCCGCTCGCCCGGAGCAATCTGGCGGGCGAGCACGCGCCCGGGCGCGGTCGCGCGAAGGACGAACTCCTCGCCACCTTCACCCGGGGTGCTGGCCGCGGCCAGCGCCTCGCGAATGCCTTGCAGCTCCGCGGTCCCCGCCGAAAGGCGCCCTTTCGATTCGATGAGCTCCCGGCCCGAGGCCGCACCCTCCGGAACGAGCTTCTCGATGCGCTCGACCGTGTCGCGTTCCGTGTCGACCATCGCCTGCAACTTGCGCGCGTCGGCCCGCATTTTCGCGAGATCGCTGCTGCGCAACGTGGCGAGTGGCTGCCCGATGCGCACGTCGTCCCCGACGGCCACGTGCACGCGCAGCACGAACCCGGAAAACGGTACGCGCACCGCGTACGAGCCGTTGGGCGCGAAGGCCACACGCCCAAAGCCTTGCACGATGGCCTCCACGTCGCTCTTCGTCGCCGTGGCGAAGGCCAGCTTCTCGTACAAATCGTGCCGAACGCGGAGTTCGTCTTTCGTGACGATCTCATAAGGGGGAGGTGGAAGGGCGCTGGACGAGGGCGCATGCTCCGCGCCTTGTGCCTTGCATCCCCCAACCGACATCAACCATCCGAAGAGAAAGAAAAACCGGAGCGTGCCGGTCTTTTTTGGACGTGCCACGATGGTATAAAATGTACTCGGCCATGCGGATGGTCGGTGCTTACATGCGTGTAATAGGGATGGCCGCAGTTTCCTATGAACACTATCCCTCTGTCTTTCTAGCCCTCCAGCCGGAGATCTGCCGTGAAAGTATTGATTATCGAAGACGATCCCACGCTTGGTGAATTCCTGGTTCGCGTGGTGGCAGAAGAGGGCGATACGCCGGAGCTTGCGGTCGATATGACGACGGGGCTGGCACGCGCCCGTAGCGCTTCGAACGACGTGATCATCCTCGACTGGATGTTGCCCGACGGCGACGGCCCGACGTTCTGCGATCAGCTCCGGCGTGCGGGGGTGCTCACGCCCATCTTGATGCTCACGGCGCGCGGGGAGGTGGGCGATCGCGTCACCGGTCTCCAATCCGGGGCGGACGACTATCTGGTGAAGCCGTTCGAGGTGGAGGAGCTGCTCGCGCGCCTCAATGCACTGGTGCGCCGCAGTGCGCAGCTGGCGGAGCTGCGCGTCGGCGAGTTGGTCATCGATCGATTGCGCCGTCGCTGCACCTTGGGCGGCAACGTGCTCGATCTTCGCTCGCGCGAGTACGAGCTGCTCTTGCGCCTGGCCATTGCCCGGAGCGAACCGGTTTCGCGTGCGACCTTGCTCGCCGACGTGTGGAACCTCGGGTTCGACCCCGGCTCGGGCATTCTCGACGTGCACGTGAGCCGCCTGCGCGACAAGCTCGGAACCGACGCGTGGCGCATCGAGACGGTGCGCGGGGTGGGCTACCGGTTGCGTGAGCGCCGCGACGAAGCATGAGCTTTCGAGCGCGGACCACGCTGGTTTTGGCCGCGGTCACTGCGCTCGCCTTGGGCGGGGCCTTCGCGGCCGTCTTGGTGGCCTTCAATGGCTTGCAGCAACGGCAACTCGACGCATCGCTGCTCGCCGTGGCACGCACCGAAGCCGTCGAGGTGCAGCAGCATGCGTTGCGCTTTTCCGATCGGCCCGGGCCGGCGGCAAATGACATCGGCCCGCTGACCAAGTTCGGAATCATCTACCAGGATAGCGGCACGGTGGTCGCGGCGACGTATCCATTCGAGCGGAGCCCGCCCCACCTGGCCGACATTCGGCATCCCAACGCGAAGCCGTTCGACTTCCTCTTCGAGCGCGAGCACATGCGGGGCGTGTTCATGCCCATCCCGCAGCAGGCCAATGCGTTTCTCTTCCTGGCCACGTCGCGCGAAGACTTCGAGGGGGACAAGGCGTACCTTTTTCGCGCCATGCTCGCGGCGGTGGTCGTGGCGGTGGGGTGGGCGTCGCTCATCGCGTATTGGATGAGCGGGCGCCTCACCCGCGATCACCGCAACATCGCAGCGGTCGCGCGAAGCGTGGCCGGGGGCGATCTCACGGCACGCAGCGATGTGCGCTCACCCGATCCCGAGATCGTGCAACTCGGCTCCGACATGAACAACATGGTCGAGCGGCTCGGGGAGCTGGTCAGCTCGCAGCAGCGCTTCATCGCGCACGCCGCCCACGAGCTGCGCTCGCCCCTCACGGCGCTGTACGGTGAACTGCAGCAGGCGTTGCGCAAGGATCGCGAGGCCGTGGCGTACCGCCAGGCCATTCAACAGGCCCTCGAGGCGACGCGGCGTCTCAAGTTGCTCGCGAACGACTTGCTCACCTTGGCCCGCACGAGGCAGGACGCGGGCGAAGGGCCCGAGGCGATCGCGCTCGAGCGCATGGTCGAGGATGCGCGCAAGCTGGTCGCCGATCTCGCCACGTCCCGGGCGGTCTCTTTGGACATCCACCTCGCGAAGGCCACGGTGTCGCACCGGCACGGCGACGTGACGCGCCTGTTCCGCAATTTGCTGGAGAACGCCATCATGCACTCGCCCTCGGGCGGTGTCGTGCGCGTGGAGTGCGAGCACCACGGCTCCATGCTCCACACGTGGATCGTCGATCAGGGCCCGGGCATCGACGAGGTCGATCGCGAGCGCATCTTCGAGCCGTTCTTCCGCGCGCCCCACGCGGTGAAGACGCGCGACGGCTCGGGCCTCGGGTTGGGCATCGCCCGCGAGATCGCCCGCGCCCACGGAGGCGATGTGCAGCTCGACACGACCTCGTCCCTTCCGGGTGCCCGGTTTCTCGTGGTGCTTCCTGCGTCGTAAAAATACGGTGCCCAGCGGCTGTGGTTAGTACTTACTGACCTAGTGCCTGAGCTTTTGGGACGAATATGTTTGAGGCGCTTCCGTCTCTCGTCGTATGAACCGGTCGCAGAATGCAAAATCGAGGGCAGATGAGGCCTATGAGGGCCGCTAGGCCCGAATGAACCGGTCGCAGAATGCAAAATCGAGGGCAGATGAGGCCTATGAGGGCCGCTAGGCCCGAATGAACCGCGACTGGATTGACCCTGCTTTGCAGCGCCTCGAAAGACGTCTCTAAGGGCAATAAGGAGTCATTATTCATGCGACGAACGATTCTTGGTCTCGGCATGGTTGCCGGTGCACTTCTCGCGAGCAGCACCGCTTATGCACAAGGCAAAACGGATCTCGGACAGAAGGGACAATTCATCCTCAGCGCCGACCGGTTGTTGCCGGTGGTGTCCTATGAAAGCGTTAAGACGGACACCAACGGCGGCTCGACGACCGAGTCGAGCGCCCGCATGTCGCTTCTCACTGCGAATTTTAGCCATCGCAGCGTGTTCGACGTGCCGCGTGCCTCGCTCGATTACGCGATCATCGATCATCTCACCATCGGTGGTTCTGTGTTCGTGGCCTTCGATGTAAGCCACAGCCGGACCAACAAGGGCGGCAACCTCACCCAGGACGTTGATCTCAGCAAAGAGTCTTTCTTCGGGTTCGCGCCGCGTGTTGGCTACGTTCTCCCTCTTTCCGCGTCGGTTGCGTTCTGGCCGCGCGGTGGCTTTTCGTACATCCGTCGGAACTTCCAGAGCCCGGACAGCAGCGACGCCGACTTGAGCGCATCCGTCGATCAGTTCGCGCTCGATCTGGAGCCGATGTTCGTGCTTTCGCCGGTGCCACATTTCGGCATCACGGTCGGTGCGAATATCGACATCCCGGTCACCGGTAAGAACAAGACGGACGTGAGGAACGGCAATACCACGACCTCCGTATCCTTCGACTCGACGCAGTTCTACTTGGGCGCGACCGCCGGCATTCTCGGCTACTTCTGATCCGCAAATAAGAAAACGCCCTCGCCAGTCCGGAGAGAGGGGGAAAAAGTACGAGGGGACCCTAGTTAGGTGCGTACCGTTTCCCACCCTCTTCGGAGCGACGAGGGCGTCGTTGCTTCTATTCGGTGGCGTCGATTTCGAGCGAGATCGCCGTCGCGTGGATCGTCGCGGCGAGGCGCACGGCGTCGTGGACTTGGTCTTCGCTGAGACCGTGTTCCAACACCGTCTTTTCGTGGGCTTGCACGCACATCTCGCATCCGTGGATGGCGCTGACGGCGAGCGAGAACAGCTCCAGATCGGCCTTGTTGGTCGCGGGGGCGGCCAGGCGGTTCATGCGAAGACGTGCCGGCTTGTCCGAATAACTCTGCTTACCGATCATATGACGGAATCGGTAATAGACGTTGTTCATGGCCATGAGGGCCGCGGCAGCCTTCGCGTCTTCGACGACCTTGGCATCGATCACGCTGGCGGAGTCCGAAACGAGGGCCGCGCGAAGGCGCGGACTGCGGGCTGCGATCGCCGAGGCAATCGCGATGCCCCATTTCTGCTCCGTGGTCAGCGAGCTGGTACCCGTGAGGGTCGACTGCAAATTGAGCCGGATGTCTTTCGCCGCCTCCGGGATCAGCGCGCGAAGCGCCTCGGTGGCGGGAATGTCCGTGCTCACGCAGCCTCCAGCGTGGGGTCGCCCTTCTTCCAGTTGCAGGGGCAAAGCTCGTCGGTCTGCAGTGCGTCGAGCGTGCGCAGAACCTCTTCGACGTTGCGGCCGACGGACAGGTCGTGAACGCTGGCGAAGCGGATGATGCCTTCCGGGTCGACGATGAACGTGGCGCGGAGCGCGACGCCGTCGGTCTTGTGGAGGATGCCGAGGGCGGCCGAGAGCTCGTGCTTGATGTCCGCGAGCATGGGGAAGGTCAGGTTCTTCAGGTCGGCGTGGTTGTTGCGCCAGGCCAAGTGCACGTACTGGCTGTCGATGCTCGCACCGAGAACCTCGGCATCGCGGTCGCGGAAGTCCTGCGCGCGCTTGCCGAACTCGGCGATCTCCGTCGGGCAGACGAACGTGAAGTCGAGGGGCCAGAAGAAGAGCACCTTCCACTTGCCGGGGTAGCTCGCCGAGGTGATCTCTTGAAACTCTTTGCCGTGTTCGCGGCTAACCACAGCGTTGAGCTTGAACTCCGGAAGCTTGTCTCCAACGGTCAACATAGCGATAGATCTCCTTGAATTCCTTTAGGATTCCTTGGTGACGTCTTAGATTTAGACATAGTCTAATAATAGTTTTCAACTCGTCAAGAAGCTTCGACGCAGAGCGCGAAATGGCACCGAGGCGTCATGAGAGAGGGCGGAACGAACCTTGCTCAGGCCGCTGCTAGGAGGTGACCTTTGGTGAGAGTCTTCGCGGCGGCAGGGTTCGTGGGCTTGGCGTTGGTGTGCGGTGCCGGGTGCAATTCCTCGGACGATGACGCGGCGAGTGGGAGCGATCGGCTCGCAACCGCGCAAGATGCAACGAACTTCTGCGACCGTACGCTCGGCGTGCTCGCCGGTGCCATCGACGCGTGCTGTACGGCGGCCGACAAGACCACGTCCGAGTACGGCCTGGTCAACGGCATCGTCGTGGCGCTGGCACCGAAGTGCGCGGACGCGGTGCAGCGCTCGACGGGCAAGCAGCGCATCCTCCTTCACCCCGGCGAGGCGGAGTCCTGCTACGCCGCGTACGCGGCCCGCTTGGGCGGCGGTGAGAAGTGCGCGAACCTCACGATGACGTTCAGCGATCCGTCGGGCACGTCGTGCCGCAAGGCGTTCTCCGGCGTTCGAGCCGCGGGGCAACTCTGTGCCGGCGACCATGAGTGCAACGAGGGGCTCACCTGCGTCGGAGCCACCGCCTCGGCCGATGGTATGTGCCAACCTCCGCCTCCCTTGGGGGCGCCATGCGGATCGTCGTCGGGGAGTCTCTCGCTCGAGTTCGGATCGCACCCCGCGTGCGAAGGGGGTGCCCGCTGCTCGAACGGCACCTGCATCCCGCGCGCGGCCGCAGGGGAACGCTGCGTGGTGAGCGACGACGCGCACACCGAGTGCGCCGAGGGGCTGCATTGCCGCTCGGGAACGTGCAGCTCGGAGGGCCGCTCGGGTCCGGGCGGCGCCTGCCGTTCGGGGGCGGACTGCAATCCCGGTTACTACTGTGATGTATCCGCCGGTGCACAGGGCACGTGCGCCGAACTGAAGGCCGCGGGGGGAAGCTGCCACGGCGGATTCGGGACCCAGACCGAGTGCAAGGGCCGCTGCGACGCCAAAGGAGGCGCCGCCGGAACATGTACGACCTTCTGCGGCTCGCAGTGATATAGCCAAACCACGCAACCCGAGCACCTTCGCAGGCCCATCACACTCGTTCCGCTCGTCGGGGCGCTCTACTTCATGGTGTCGGGCGGGCCGTACGGGCTCGAGGAGCTGGTGCAGAAGACCGGTTTCGGCGCCGCCATCGCCATCTTGGTGGCGACGCCGCTCGTGTGGAGTCTGCCCACGGCGCTGATGGTCGGCGAGCTCGCGGCCGCCGTGCCCGAGGACGGCGGTTACTACGTCTGGGTGCGCCGCGCGCTCGGCGATTTCTGGGGCTACCAGGGCGCCTGGCTGTCGCTCGCGGCCAGCGTCTTCGACATGGCCATCTACCCGACGCTCTTCGTGCTGTACCTGCAGCGCCTCTGGCCGGCCATGGGGCAGCCGCCGTATCCGGTGCTGGTCTCCGTGCTCGTCATCGCAGCGTGCGCCGCGTGGAACATGGCCGGCGCACGCGCCGTGGGCGATGGCTCGGCGTTGATGACCGTGCTGCTCGTGGCACCCTTCGCGGTGCTCTCCGTGTTCGCGCTTCTTTCACCGCGCGCGATGCCGGTCGCCTCCGCGCCGTCGCCGCTCACACTGGGCGACGCGGGGTCGGGGATCCTCATCGCCATGTGGAACTACATGGGCTGGGACAACGCCTCCACGGTCGCCGGCGAAGTGCATCGCCCACAGCGCACGTACCCCGTGGCGGTGTTCGTCGCCATTGCGCTCATCGCCGCGAGCTACACCATTCCGGTCGGCGCCATGTGGTACGCCGGCGTCGACCCTTCGGCGTGGCAGACCGGCTCCTGGGTCGAGGTGGCGCGCCACTACGGCGGCGCGGTGCTGGCTACGTCCGTCGTCGTGGGCGGGATGCTCAGCTCCCTCGGCATGTTCAACGCCCTGTGCCTCTCGTATTCGCGCTTGCCCGTCGTCCTGGCGCGCGACGGCTACTTGCCCGCGGCTTGCGCGCGCCGTTTTCAGGCGAACGATGCTCCGTGGGTGGCGATTCTCCTATGCTCCGCGCTCTGGACGGCGTCGCTCGGTCTCAGCTTCAAGCGGCTCGTCTCGCTCGACATCTTGCTCTACGGAACGAGCCTGGTGCTCGAGTTCGTCGCCTTCGTCGCGCTTCGCCGCCGTGAGCCGGATCTGCCGCGCCCCTTCCTCGTGCCCGGCGGTCTTCCCGTGGCCATTCTCCTGGGCCTGGGGCCGTTGCTCGTGCTCGGCGTGACGCTGGCCGACAACCTTCACGAGGACGCCTTCGGCCTGAACGCCCTCGTCTTCGGCGCCCTCGTCGTCGGCGCGGGCCCCATCTTGTACGGGGTCACGCGCCGACTCTCCTCCCTCCCCCTCAGGGGGAGGGCTGGGGTAGGGGGAGACTAAGGCGTCGTCGACGTCTCTGGAGCGTTCCAGCCCGTGAGGACGACGGTGGGCTGTGCATTTCCGAGGTCGCTGGCGGCGAACTCCCCGACCAACTCACGCTTCTCGCCCGGCAAGAGCGAGATGTAGTTGTCGCTCCAGGTCGACGGCAGCACTTCCGGCCCGCCCGCGCCCTTCGTCACGCGCACGCGCACCATGAACGAGATGCCTTTGTTGTCGTTCTGCACGGTCGCGCGGATCTTGCGCTGCGCGCCCGTTCCTTCGACCACCGCGGTCAGCGTCGGCTTCGTCGCAGGCAGCGACTTGAGCTGCGTCAGATCGGCGTGCTGCGTGGTCGGTGCGCCCCACCAGTCGTGCTTGGCCCAGTCGATTTTGTCGGTCTTGGTCGAGAGCCAATAGAAGTTGTTGCTCACGACACGGTCTTGATTGTCGCGCAGCACCAAGCGCACGAAGTACGTCGGGGTGAGGTTGGCCACCGCCGGAATGGTCAGCGCGGAGGTGCGCTTCGTCGTATTGACGGCCAGATTCGCCTTCTCTTGCGAGAAGAGCTTCTTCGCATTGATGTCGTAGACCTCGGCCGTGGCCTTCAGCCCACTCACGTCGGCCGCGGTGTCGTTCACCACCGACACTTCACGCGTCTCGTAATTGTACAGAATGTGCACCGGGTGATTGGCCATCTTCGTGCCGTAGTAACCACCCGCGGCGGCCAGGTAATAGTCGTACGAATGCCAGAGCATCGACGGCCAGCTGTTGTTCAGCATCCACGAGATGATGCCGGTGGTCTTGCCCTTGCCCCAGCGGTACGACTCGAACTTCGCGCGCTCTCCGTCGTAGGCCAAAGCTTGCGCCTTCAATACGTAATTCTCGAGCGTCGTGGCCTTGCCGTAACGCCCCTCGAGCGCTGCGGTATGGATATCCAAGTTGGCAAAGGGCCCGCCGCCCATGTGATAATGCCACACCGAATTGATGGGCCACAGTTTGTCTGCGGGGAGGAACTTCTTCAGGCTCTCGATTTCGGGAACCGCGGGGCCAATGCCCGCCTCGCTGATGAAGCCACCCCACGCCCCGCCCTTGCCGTACTTGTCCTGGTACCAGTAGACCGGCGGAATGTAATCGTACGGGCCGGGCATCTTGAATCCCGAGGGCCCGGTGAGCTTGCTCGGATCGCGCTCGGAGGCTTGATTGTGCAGCGGCAGATTCCACCGCGCTTGCTCGGCCGCGCGCAAATAGATCTTCTCGACGTCCGCCGGTGGATGGCTATCGCTTCCATAGAGCCACCCGAGCGAGCTCGGACGGCTGCGGAGACGCAAGAGTTGGCTCTTCATCGACGCTTCCGCGATGCCGGCGCTCTCGGACGTCCAGGTGCCGTGGTTCTCCGGATCCACCCAGGATTCCCAAATGCTGCAACACTCCCAGCCGGTTTGCACCAGGATGCCTTCGCGGTCGGTCACTTCGAACAGGTGATCGTTGGCGAGCTTGCCCTCGATGCGGATGGTGTTCATCCCCATGTCTTTGACGAGCTTCATCTCCTGCTCGTCGCGCTTATCGTCGAAGCGGTAGAGCATGTTCTGCGTGTAGCCGCCGCCGCGAATGAAGATGGGCTTCCCGTTGACCTTGTAGTTGGCCCACAAGCCATCGGTGAGGCTCATCGTGATTTCACGGATGCCGACGCGGGCTTTGGCCCGGTCGGAGATGTTGCCGTTCACCACGAAGTCCAGGGTGAGGTCGTGCAGGTTCTGTTCGCCGTATTCGTAGGGCCACCAGAGTTTCGGCGAGGCGACGATCAATTCCGGATGCTGGGCCGGCGTGATGCTCAGCTGCTTCTTCTCTTTCGGGCCCAGGGTCACGCTCTCGGTGAACACGATGTTGCCGAGGGTGCCCTTCACCGTGCCCGTGATGGCCGTATCGCTCGTGTTGGTGAGCTCCGCGTTGACGGTGACGCGCGCTTCGTTCGTGTTCGGCACCTTGGAGACGATGGTCGGGTATTCGACTTTCACCGGGCCGGTGGTCGCCACGAAGACGTCCTGCCAGAGGCCCATGTTCTTGTCGGCCGCCGTCGGATTCCAATCGATGAAGCTGGGCGCGAGATCCGTCTTTTTCGGCGAGAAGATCTCGATGGCGAGCGCGTTTTTCTGCCCCGGCTTCGCCGCATCCGTCACGTCGAGGGCAAATCGGCGGTACGAGCCCGCAATGTCCGTGCTGGAGCCGACCTTTTTGCCATTGAGCCAAATATTGGCGCGGTAATTGATACCGTCGAAATGGAGCCAGGTGCGTGCGCCGCCATTGGACGGAAGGTCGAACTCCGTGCGGTACCACCAGGGCACTTTGTACGGATTCGTATCCTTCATCTCGAACAACGAGAAGTTTCCACCCACCGGATAGTCGGTCGTGCCCGGGATGTTGCGCATGTTCATCCCGAAATTCGGATCGGGGAAATCCCCCTTCTTCACGCGCGCCGAGACCACGGTGGTCGGAACCGTGGCCTGCATCCATTGGCTCGCATCGAATCCCACCGTCGATAGCGTTGCCCCGTCTTTGTTGAGGCCCGTCGAGGTGCGAATTGCCCAGCCGTTCCGCAGGAACAACTTATCGTTCGGCGGTGCAGGTGTGGGGCTCACGTCCTTCGACGCGTCGCCCGTCGACGAGTCGAGCGCCGACGGATTGTCCAGATCGCCGGGCTGGCTCGGCGGATTCGTGGCATCTTCATCGCTGCAATTGGGCAGCAAGGCGGCGAATGCAGCCGTGCTCAAGAGGGCTAGTGCCCTTCGGGACATCGTCAAAGAACGAATCATCGCGACCTCCTCCTCACCCGGGTCCAAGGATGACTCGTTAGTTAGTAAAGATTCTTAACGAATGCAAGCCTCAAGGGACCAGCACGGCCCGGAAGCGCACCGTTCCTGCGGCCACACGGTCGTAGGCTGTGCGTACTTCGTCGAGGGTGAAGGTCTCTGTCAGTACACGGATTTTGCCCCGGCCTGCGATGGCCACGGCCTCATGCAGATACTCGCGACCATTTTGCTGCGAGAAGATGATCTTCTGCCGATTGACCATCATCTGGGGGAACACGGTGCGGTTCGGAATGACCAGATCTTCGTCGGGCCCGGCCGCGCCCATGACGACCAAGCTGCCCTCGGGGCGCAATCCCAGGAGCGCGTCGCTGGCCGTGCGGTACCCGTTGCCGGTCGACAGAATGACGTCGGCGCCGCCCACGCGTGCGAGCTCCTCGCCGCTGCCGACGACTTCATCGGCGCCCAATTCGCGGCTCAGGGCAATCTTGTCCTTGGAGCGGGTGATGGCGATGGTGCGAAAGCCCGCGGTCTTTGCATATTGCAATGCAAGGTGACCGAGGCCCCCAATGCCGACGACGGCGACGGTCGAATGCGGCAATGGCTCGGCGGCGCGCAGGCCGCTCCACACGGTGTTGCCTGCGCAGAGGATCGGAGCCGCGTTCTCGAAGGAGAGTTGGTCCGGAAGGAGAATGGTCGCCGCTTCCTCCGCCACGAGGTATTCCGCGTGGCCACCGAATTGGTGAACCATGAGGATCTTCTGGTCCGCGCAGTAAATCATCTTGCCGCGGCTGCACCATTCGCATCGTCCGCAGCCGGTCTGCAGGCTGTTGGTTCCCACGCGGTCGCCCACCTTGCGGGTGCGCACCGCGGAGCCCACCTCGACGATTTCGCCGACGGGCTCGTGGCCGAGGACCGAGGGGAGCTGCAGATCGATGAGGCCTCCCTCGGTGAGGTGCACATCGGTGTAGCAAAGGCCGCTCGCGCGGATGCGGATGAGCACCTGCGTGGGGCCTGGGCGCGGGGTGGGCACGGCTTTCACCTCCCACGGGGACTTGAGGGCGGTGACAACGGCGGCCTTCATCGTTTCGTGAATCGTCATGGCGGTGAAGCTAGAGATTTGGAGCTTCAAGAAAAAGTAGCGAAATCTTGATGTGCTTATTAGCCTGGCTAAATAATGAAGGACGAGCTGGCGGGCATCACGACGTTCGTACGCGTGGCCGAAAAGAGGAGTTTCACGACGGCGGCGGCCGAGTTGGGGGTCACGGCATCGGCGGTGAGCCAAACGGTGCGCCAGCTGGAGGACCGGCTCGGCGTGCGCCTCTTTCAGCGCACCACGCGCAGCGTGAGCCTGACCGAGGCGGGGCAGCGGCTCTGGGATCGCGTGCGCCCCGCGCTCTCGGACGTGCGCGAGGCCGTGGAGTCGTTGGCGGAGTTGCGCGATCGTCCCGCGGGAACCCTTCGCCTCACGATTTCGCGGGTGGCCATGGCCATCGTCCTCGAGCCCGCGATGGCGGGCTTCCTCGCCGAGAATCCCGAGATACGGTTCGATCTATCCATCGACGATGGGCTGGTCGACATTGCGGCGCGCGGCTTCGACGCCGGCGTGCGCCTGGGTGAGGTGCTCGACAAGGAGATGATCGCCGTGCGCATCTCCGGCGACCAGCGTTCGGCCATCGTGGGCGCGCCCGCGTACTTCGCCAAGCGAGGCAAACCGAAGCACCCGCGCGATTTGCATGGTCACGATTGCATCGGATACCGCCGCATCTCGAGCGGTGAGATGTACAAATGGGAATTCGACGAGCCAGATGGAAAAGTGTTCCAGATGGCCCTCGATGGCCGCATCGTCCTGGACGACGGCGATCTCATGTTGCGTGCGGCGGTGAACGGCCTTGGCGTAGCGTATGCCTTGGAAGAAGTGGCCCGCCCCTACCTCGAGCGCGGTGAGTTGGTGCGTGTGCTCGCGGACTACTGCGCACCCTTCCCGGGCTTTTTTCTGTATTACCCGAGCCGGATTCAAGTACCGCTCAAGCTGCGGGCACTCATCGACTTTTTGAGTACCGAACGGCGAGCGAAAGGACGGGCGAGGGGTCGCGCGAAGACTGCGTCACGCTCGCATTGAGGACGAATGCGACGGGGGCCTTTTCGTGGGGGACGTCCAGGGATGCGTGCATCTGCGCGAATGCACCGTTGTCGCGCAAGGGCAGACGGATGTCGCTCACGGTGCAGGCACCTTGGGAGCCCGATTCGAGGCGGACACCGTTTTCGTCGAACTGCGTGATGGTCGCTTTGGGTCGGGACCGCACGACGACGTGGACCGCCGTGGCCGTGCGGTATCCAAGGACGAGCAGCCCTCGCGCGTCGTGCAGGATCTCGACCAACGGGATGCTCACCGCCCGTTGGATCGTGACGCCCGGCGCCGTCTTCGGGCCAAAGAGGACCAACGCGCGCTCGAATTTCGAGCCCTCGCGCGTTCGAACGAGCCGTTCGACGCCGAAGGCTTCCGATGCGTCGGGGTCGCCGTGCATCAAGTAGACCTCCGTCGAGCGAAAGGCGATGTCGCTTTCCGCGAGCCATTGGCTTCGTCCGAAATGATGCCGGTCCACGAAGGAGACGAAGCACGTGCCATCCGGGGGGGCGCGGAAGGTCCTTCCGGAGTTGTCCTCGAGGTTCGTGAACGTGCCTTGGACCCGAAAGGCCGGCGCGCGGCCTGCGCCCGTGGGAAGCTTGGCGATGTCCACGACGTCGGCGTGGCTTGGCGATGCCGCGAGCAGCCGTGCGACGAGGATGCCGAACGCGAAGGCCGCTCTCATCGCGACCTCACGTAGGCTTCCAGCGCCGCGAGCTCGTCGGCGTGGAGGTGCTCGGTGTTTCCCATCTTGCCGTTGGACGCGACGAGCAGCTCGTGCAGGGTCGCATAGCGTCCGTCGTGGAAGTACGGAGCCGTTCCTCCGACGAAACGCAGACTGGGCGTGTCGAAGGTCCGGAGAGCGTCGCCACGCGTGTGGCTTTTGACATCATGGCGTTCGCCGTCCGGCGATCGTCCATCCGTGCCGTGGCAGATGGCGCAGCCTGCCTCCGCGGAGCGAAAGATCGCCTCGCCGCGCGCCAAGTTGGCGACATCGCTGCTCGCGGGCTTTTCGGCTGGGGGTGGCATCGCCGTGATGAACGCGACGAGCGCGTCACGGTCGCGGTCGACGAGGCCCTTGCCTCCAAGCCGGCGAAACGTCTTTTCGAGGTGCGCTGCGACATCGTTGCCGGTGCCGTTCCAGCCGTAGGGCGCAGTCCCCACGATGCGTCCGGCGAGCATGGGCGTTTGGCGTGGTCCCTCGGGCGAGGACCACAGCAGCCCATCGTCGCGGCCATCGGGGTGGCAGCTCGCGCACGCACGCCCATCCGAGGAGATGCGCGCATCGTCCACCGCGTGAAACAGGAGGCGTCCGCGTTCGACGTGCGGATCGCGCCGCATCGTCCGCGGCAGCGTGAGGCTCGCGCTCACCACCGCAGCACGGGCGTCGAGGGCAAGGGTGCTCAGGGCGTGACCGAACTGCGACCACACGAAGGCGCGCTCCGAGGCTTCGTGAAGCGCGATGGCGGTTGGACCTGCGGGGACCTTCCACCGTTTGATCTCGAGGTCGTGCGGATTGAGCGCGGCGCCATCGAGCTCGAGCACACTGTTTTCGCCGAGGCACGTCACATAGAGCGCGCCTTTTCTGCCGGCGACGGCGGCTCGCGGCAAGGTGCATGCGCGCTCACGCCGCGCTACATCGGCGAGGAGGAGGCTGCCCTTCATCGCGGCGGCACGGTCTTCGTCGAGCACCGCGACATCGAAGGACTCGGCCTCGATCCCCATGGACTCGCCGTAGCCCTCGGACGGAAATTCCGGCACGCCGGATGCGACGATGACGTGGGGTGCCAGGATGCGTCCTGCGGGGACGAACGATTTGGCCAGCGCGAATCCCTGGCAGGCCTTCAGGGATGCGCTCGACGGTGAGACGTCTCGGCCTCCAACGATGCCGTCGACCGGGATCGCGGCGACCTGGCTGCCGTCGGAGGCGAGATCGATGACGTCGATGTTGGAGCCGACGGCATGGCTCACGAAGGCGCGTTTGCCATCGTCCGATACGACGACGGCACGGGGTTCACGTCCGATGGACCACGTGCGGCGTGCCTCGAGATGCGTCGATTCTCCAGAATAGGCGAGCGCGTACGCCGTCAAGGACTGACCCCAGCCGCTGGTCACGAGCAAGGTCGCATCGTCGGGCGAAAGCGCCAAGCCAATGGGTTCGCTGGGTGTTGCTGCCTCCTCGCGCACGGACAATGGCGCGTCGGCCGTGCCGACGCCGTCGAGAAGGGCGACGGTGTGACGATCGCGAAGAGCTACGACCAGGCGCCCGGTGGGGAGCATCACCAATTGCGCCGGCGTCCCGGGGAGCGGCAGCATGGAGACCTCCGTCGGCGTGTCGACATCGATGACGCGAATGGCGTGGTCGTCTTCGTCGGCCACGTACGCCAAGGTCGCAGGACGCGGTCCGAGGACTTGCGCAAGGAGTATTCCGCTCCCGTGCCGCGCGGCGTTCGAACGCACGACCGCGGGGGGCGTCGGCTTCGTGGCCACGGCCTGCTGCGATGCGGCCGCGCGGGTGGTGTGACTCGGCTGCGGCGTGGCGAAATCGCATGAGACGGCCCATGGCGATAGCGCTGCGGCGAGGACGGCGACGTTGGAGCGCAGCATCTTCGCCGCACGAACGCCGGCCCGATGCCGATCGATTCCGTCTTATTTCGATGAGCGAAACGCGCCTTGGTGGTGCCTGGAGCTACCGCCGCCGAGAGACCTCCTTATGTTCTCCAAATTGGAGCATCGGACATGAAGCGCAGGGACTTCCTCCGTGTCGCCGAGGCGGGCGTGGCGCTTGCGGTCATGGGCTGTGGCGATGATGCATCTCCTTCGCCAAGCGACTCCCCAACACCGAGCGGATCGCTTCATCTGCCGAGTGCGGACGAAATGCTCGATTGGATTCGGGAAATCGTGAGTCATGGTATCCGGCGCCCGGGTTATGCGGCCGATACCTGGATCGAGACCTGGGCCCTCGGTCGTTTTCGGGAAATCGGTTTGGAGGATGCCCGCCTCGAACCGGTCGAGGTCCCTTGTTGGCAACCGGAGGTGGCCGAGCTCACCCTGGCCGATGGGACGAAATTCGCAGGGTTCGCATTGCCTCATACGACCCCGGCGGTCGTCTCCGCCAAACTGGCGCATTTCGATTCAGGCGCACTCGAGGGGCGCATTGCGGTGCGTGAAATCGCGTTTGCGAAGTATCAACAATCGCTTTTTCGAGGTTTGGCCACGAGCGTCTACGATCCCGCGAACGAGTTCGACACGCTGCTCCAAACGGTGCCGTTTCATTCCGAGCAAAACCATGTCATGGACTCGACGGTGGCGGCCCACGCGGCGGGGTTCGTCGGCCTGCTCACCGGGGTGCCTTGGGAAACGTCGGATTATTACGTTCCCTACGACGCCGAGGTTCGGCCCATCCCCGGCATCTGGCTTTCCGGTGCCAATGGACGCCAATTGCTGGAGCGCATGACGCAGGGCTCCGTCGAAGCGCGTCTCGAGGTGAAGGCCGCGCGCTACCCCATGACCTCGCACAACGTCGTCGGTACCTTGCCCGGCCGCTCCGACGAATGGGTCATCATTGCCTCGCACCATGACGGGCCGTGGGCTTCGGCCGTGGAGGACGGTTCGGGCACAGCCATGGTGCTCGCGCAGGCCATGCATTGGGCCGCCATCCCACGCGCGGAGCGGCCGCACAATCTGCTGTTCCTGCTCTGTGCCGGCCACATGGTGAATGCGGCGGGTACGCGCGCCTTCATCGCCGCCCATCCGGATCTTCTCGCCAAGACGGTGCTCGAGGTGCATCTCGAGCATGTGGCACGGCGCTGCGAGCCCGACGGCGCGGGCGGGCTCGTCGCGACGTCGGAGCCTGAAGTGCGCTGGTGGTTCACGTCCCGCAACCCGACGTTGCAAGCGGCGGTTCGCGAGGCCATTGCGGCCAACGAGCTGACCCGCTCGTTCGTCTTTCCTCCGACCGCGCTCTCGGCGATGCCTCCGACGGACGGCGCCTACTTTTATCCTGCGGGTGTGCCGCTCGTGCACTTTCTGTCCGCACCGATGTACCTGTTCGACTCGCGCGACACGATCGACAAGGTGCATGGCCCGAGCCTCGTTCCTTTGAGCCGCGCGGTGGTGCAGATCATCGCCTCCACGCGGGATGTTTCGGCCGCGGCGATGCGGAGCGAATGATGCAACGACGCGACTTTCTTCGCTTGCTGTCCATGGGTTCTTTGGGGTTCGGCTGTCGAGGGGCCATTGTCGATGCTTCGTCGCAGGACGAATCGGTGCTGCCATTGGCGACGCGCGTGAGTCCGTACGGGCGATGGGTGTCGCGCTTTGGGCTGCCCGCGTTCGCCTACGATGCCGACCAGGACGCGATGCCTGGGGCCGAATGGGATCCCATCGTGGGCCCGCGCACGCGGCGCCATTGGCTGATGGTCGGCAATCGCGGCATTCGGCTATGGGCCGCCAACGATGGGACCGTCGGGCTCTTCGACGAGGGGTACGGTTTGCGGTGGCTCCTCGCGCCGGAGCCCGAGGGGTCCGGCGTTTCGATCGTGCACGAGCAAGATGGGGGCAAACGCTGGGGCAGCCGCTACGCCGAGCGCGCGGGGACGGCGCCGTCGGTGCGGGTATTCGGGCCGACCTGGTTTCAGGTGAGCGACGAACACGATGGGCTCGCACTGGAGCGCATGGTGCTATGCCCCGAGGGCGAGATGCGCTGGCTGCTCGTGCGCGTGCAGCTGTCGCTGCGTCCCTCGTACAAGGGTCGGCGGCGGCTTCGCCACGTGGAGCGATGGACGTTGCGCCCGCGGTTTCTGCAGGTGCGGCAGACCGCGGAGCAGGCGCGAAGCCGCGCGGCGCTGGCCGTGCACTACGATGTGACGCATGGGAACCGAGGCCTCTTGGCGCGCGAGGTCTTCGCCGATCCGAACGGATCGGGGCCCGCGGCCGAGGCGGCGAAATTTCTCTTTGGTGCGCCGGCCGAGCTCGTGCTCGAGCCGCTCGGCGCGACGAAGGGGAGGGGCTCGTTCCGGTTGGTGGACGGCGATGCGCATCCGACGCTCGAGATCGAGTCAGCCTTGGAGCTCGCGCCGGGAGAATCGCGCGAGCTCTGGTTCCGTTTCGGCCTTCGTGACGCGCGGCCGGTGCCCGAGCCTCACCTGCTCGTGGCGCAGTCGCTGGCGTCGCTCCGCGCGCGGCTCCCCGTGGCACGTGTGGACGATGTGCCGGAAGCCGAGCACGAGATCCCTTGGCACACGGCGCTTCTCACCGGCAGCCTGACGCGCGATCGCGTGGTGGGCGGGCACACGCTCAATCAAGGCTCGGCGTATGCGTACGTGCTCGGCTTCAACGGCGCCGCGCGCGATCCGCTGCAGCACGCTCTCCCCTTGGTCTACATCGAGCCCGAGACGGCGCTCTCCGTGTTGCGCAACACGGTGGCGTGGGCCAAACCGGATGGTGACCTTCCCTACGCGCTGAACGGCGCAAAGCGGCCGACGAATTTGCTCTGGCGGCCCTCGGATCTGAACCTGTGGGCCTTGTGGCTCGCCGCCGAATACGCAGCGGCGACGGGGCATCTCGAGGCCTTCGACGAACCGCTCGCGTACCATCCAGCGTATGGCGCGGAGACGGTGCCGCTGCGCGAGCACTTGCGACGACAATTTCGCTACTTCGTCGACGGCGTCGGGCGGGGAGCGCGCGATCATGTGCGCATCCTCAATGCCGATTGGAACGACGTCGCACTCGATGCGGCGGGGGTGGACCGCGACGCGATGATCGCGCGAGGAAGCTCTGTGCTCAATTCCGCATTCGGCTCGTGGGTGCTCGGCGTCTTCGCGGCGCTGGCGGAGCGGCTCGGCGAACGCGCCCTGGCGACCGAGGCGCGGGCGCAGTCGGAGGAGCTGCGACGGCTCGTCGCCACCGCGTGGAATGGTCGCTGGTTTCATCGCGCGTACGGACCGGGCGGCGCCGTCGTGGGCGACACCGATTGCTGGCTCGAGGTGCAGCCGTGGGCGATCTTGTGCGGCGCGGCCAATCGCGCGCAAGCGCGCGCATTGCTCGACTTCATCGATGAGGCGCACCGTGAAGACTCACCGCTCGGTGCGCGCGTCAAATGGCCGAGCAACGCGGACGCCGATTGGGGGCAGGGCACCAAGGGAGGCATCTGGTACGCGATCAACATGACCCTGATCTGGGCGGCCTCCCGTGTGGCACCGGATCTTGCGTGGGACGAGTGGCGCCGCATGTCGCTTCATAGCCACACGGCGAGCTACCCGGAGGTCTGGGAGGGCACGCTGTCGGGGCCCGACGCCTGGAACGCGCCCGAGGCTTCACGGCCGGGTCGCACATGGGCGAGTCCCCCGAAGTTCGCCATGCAGCCGTTCCCGGTGAACAACCTGCACGCGCACGGGCAGCCGCTGCTGGCGTACTTGCGCTTGCTCGGCATCGAGCCGACCTCGCGGGGAAGCCTCTCCTTGGGCGCAGGGAATTTTGCCAGCCGCGTGCTCCGGCTCGATGGTCGCGGCCATGGTCATTTGCACACCGCCGGCGAGGTGACGCTCGAAACGCGCCACGGTGTCGTGGGGGGCGGGCCGGGGGTGACTCGCTTTTAAGAGCAGCGTGTTTTTTTTGGCGCAACCACGCCCGGGGCTCGGTCGAAACAACGAGCAGAATGAAACGAATTGGGGTGATTGCCGCCGCGTTCCTCGTCCTTGGTGTCACGGTTGCGGGTTGCGGAGACGCTTCGGATCCCGCCCACCATGGGGGGCCCGATACGGGGGATCGTATCCCGCGCATTTCCGGGCTGGCGTTCGTCACGCCACCGATGGACTCGGCAACGGATTTGCCGTTGGCTCCGACGGTGCGGATCGCGGTCGTCGACGACAAAGGCGTGCCGTTCAAATCGTGGACGGCGCCCATCACGATCTCCTTGAGCGGGAACACGACGGGGGCTGTTTTGGCGGGCCAGCCCACCGTCAAGGCGGTGGAGGGAACGGGCGAGTTCGAAGGCCTTTCGGTCAATGTCGCGGGCACGTACTCGCTCGTGGCATCCACCCCGGGATTGGCCCCGCTCACCAGCCGGCCATTCGTGATTAGCAACTATGACTGGTTCGTGCCCGGCCAGGGGCTCGAAGGCGCCGGCGCTGGCACGGTAACGGTCGACCCAAGCTCGCCGAGCACGCTCTATTTCAGTGGCGTTGGCCGATACGTCTCCGGGGGTAACGGGGGCGTGTTCACGTCCACGACGCGCGGGAAAACGTGGTCGGCCGTGGGCAAAGACCTGCCTCGCACCGCGAGGGTCGTGGGCGTCGACCCCGGGTCATCGGCCGTGTACGCGTTGGACAACGACGACCACGCGTGGCGGAGCAACGACGGGGGCGCATCGTGGACGAATCTCAATTTCGGCATGCCCGTATCGAGTGTGGCCGTGGACGCCCGAACCAAAGGATCCATCTGGGCCACCGGCACGAATGCGAGCGCGCTTTACCATAGCGCCACAGGAGGAGGCCAATGGACCGAGGTCAATGCCAATGCGGGGTGCTCACAACTCGACATCGACCCGACGGATTCGAATATCCTTTTGTGCAATGCCGGGCGTCGTCGCAGCAGGGACGGTGGCACGAGCTTCGAGAATGTGGAAGCGGGGCTTCCTAGTCTCTATAATACGTGGTTCCATCATGTCGATCACGCGGGCAACGTCTACAGCGTGGGGGGCCAATGTTCAGCATCGTCGTGCACCGGCGTCGCCATCCGCAAGCTGGTCAAGGGAAGCTCGACGTGGCGCACACTGACTGGCGCAGGCTTGGGCGATCTACAATCTGTCCGTGCCATTGCGACGAGTCCGTCAAATTCTTTGACCGTGTACGCCATCGGTTCTGAGGGCCTCTACAAATCGCTCGATGGCGGCGAAACCTTCGCTTCAACCGGAAACACGTATCTAAATTACACATCCCTGACGATCGATCCCAACGATCCTGCCGTCGTTTACGCCAGCGCATATGATGGCCCAGTCAAATCGACGGATGGTGGCCGCACCTTCAACCCCATCGTCACGGGCTTGCACAACATCCGCGTGGATCGCCTTGCGGTTGGCGCAGGAGCGTCACCGACGATTTACGCGCTCGCGTATCCCGGTGGGATCCTTCGCAGTGCGGACGGTGGCCGCACGTGGTCTTCTGGCAACATCGGCGCCAAAGCCATTGCGACCGATCCGGTGCACGCAGGGGGCGCGTGGATACACTCGGCCAATGGCAGCATCTGGCGGACCACGGATGGCGGCACGTCATGGCAAGAAGTGTCGGCGAAAGGCCCAGACGCCGTCGCGATGCTTAGCGATGGCACGAATCTGTGGGCGGCCGACGAGCATGCCACGGCGTGGAAGTCCACGGACGGTGGCAAGCAGTGGTTCGTCGGTGGTGTGGGCCTTCCCGGCAACGCCAACGCCCTGATGCTCGATCCCAAGGACCCGAAGACGCTCTACGCGGCCACGGCCAAGGGCTTCGCGAAGTCGACGAACGGCGGCGCGAGTTGGTCGAACTCGAGCCACTGCAGCAAGACCACCATTGGCCCGGACCGGGGTTTGCTGTCGATGGCCATCTCCGGTTCCTATCTCTACATGGGGGCGACGGACGGCCACCTGTACGTCTCCACGGATCGTGGTGAAACCTGCCAGTTCAATATGATTTTTGGCGCGGGCAAGATCTCGGGGCTGGCCGTCGATCCGAACGATCCCAGCACCGTGATGGCGGCCACCGAGCTTCAGGGCATCTACCGCATCACCGGTGGCGGCCAACAAGTGAGTCCCAGCAACGCGGGCACGCGAGGGCTCTCCTTCAACGACGTCATCGCGACCCCTGCCTGGGGTCTGCACACGTTCTTCGCGGCTTCCTCGGTCTACGGCATTTTCGAAAACTCGAGCGGCGGCCGATGAGCCTCTGCGTGCACGGGCGATATCGCACGATCGTCTCGGCCTGCGCCCTCCTCGTGATGGCGGGCTGCCATCGAGAGGGCTCGTCGGAACCCGACGCGGCGACCGCTTCGCCCGTGACGCCGTCCGCACCTGCGGCGCCTTCTGCGAGTGCGCCCGTGGCGCAGGCTCCCCCGCGTCCCAACATGGACGTCATCGACAAAGAGCACGTGGCGAAGTTGCTCGAGGCCTACTTCGGTGGATACGGCGAGGACTCGTCGTTCGAGTTTTACCGCGATTACTACGTACCCATCGTCGAGCGATTCATCACGCTCCGTCAAGTATCGGTCGCCAAGATGAGCGCAGCGGCCAGGGAATTCTACCGCGGGAAAAAGAATGTCGCGTACACCCCCGACCTGAAGACACTCACGCTCCGCAAACGCAACGAGCAGACCGTCGTCGAAGTCGATTTGAACATGTCGTGGACGTACGATGCGCCGGAAAAGTGGACCGAAGTCTACGGAGGCTTCGACGGCCGGTTCGTCGAACACAGCCTGACCGCCCGCATCGAGTTGGCGCTCGACCCGCAAGGCAAAGTTCACCTCGTACGTGGAGAAGGCGATCCTCCAGCCGCACTGGAAGGTCACCAAAGCAGGGCCGCTCGATGCGTATACGGAGCCAGGCGAATACATCGCGGGCGAGCACCATAGGGCTCTCGCCGCGACGCTTGCGCCGGGAACCATCGTGCAGGATGCCGGTGAGACCCTCGTGGTGGCGACCAACGCCAAGGGCGCGGTGAACGCACTCAAGATTCGTTACGGCGGGCGGGAGCTATGGGTCATTTCCGACGAGGCGGTCGCCGTGGAGAATCCCAATGGGGGTACCTCCGCGGGCGTCATCGAGCATCTCGAAAAGGTCGAAGATAAAAAGAAGAGATGACGAGTCGCCGGCCGCTCACGAATACGAGCGCCGGCCAATGAGGTAGCCGAGGCCATCGAGGATGCGGGCCAGACCGAATTCGAAGCCCTGGTTCTGCAGCGCGCTCGTCGACGCGGAGGTGACCGCCCGGGCGGTGGCCGGGTAGCGATCGGCGCGCCCGAGCAGGAGCTCCCCCAGCAACTCGAGCATCCGCGGTTCGTCGGTGCCCTCTTGGGTGCTCGTCGTGAGCGTCTGTTGTGCCAGATTCCGCACGTGGCCCAGGACGACGAAGGTCGCGTCCATCTTCTCGGCGCCGTCGAGGGGCGTGCCCTCGAGCGCTGCAAGCGCGGATTCCATCCAGCCAAGCTCGTTGGGCCCGATCACGCGGTGCCCCACCGTTGCACCGAGGAGCCACGGGTGCATGCGATAAACGCCCCACAGGTGCCCGGCCCACGTCTCCAGGTTGGTCCGCCAGCCGGTCGCGCGGTCGAGCCGCGGTGCGGTGCCCATGGCCATGTCGATCATCAGATCGACGAGCTCCGTCTTGCTCGGGACGTACCGGTAAAGCGACATCGTCGTAAAGCCGAACGTGGCGGCGACGCGCTGCATGGACACGGACGCGAGTCCGTCGGCGTCGGCAATGGAGACCCCCGCCTCGGCGATGCGCTCGACGCTGAGTCCCGGCTTGGGGCCGCGATTTGGCCGCTCGCGCGAGGACTCGATCTGCCAGAGCAGCTCGATGCTGCGTGCCCGATCGCCGAAAAGGCTCTTCTTCTTCGTCATGCGCGCTCGCAGAATCTTTCCAGCACTGTGTATAGTATACACATAAAAGTGTACTCAATACACAGTCAAAAAAAGTGTCCTCTCGCGGGACACGAACCAGGGAAGAAGGTCGCCGACGTGGTTCGTTGTGTCGGGGTGTGCGCTTCGTGACGTCCAATGCATTTGCGCAAAGAACCAATTTGGGACAATCCGCGACGAGCCTCGGAGTGGAGCACGGTTGGCAATGTGTTCGATAGATGCTTATGCCGCAATCCGCGATCGATGGGTGCGAACTACATAATTGGATAGTCGGCTCGTTTTATTGAAATTAAATTTCGCATGTGACGTTTGCGTGCTATTCGAATGGTGAACGGTCCCCCGGATGAGTGGTTTTGCGGCTCGAAGCAGCGGCCCGCGAAGACGCTTGCGGAGCGCGGCGCTAACCTTTCAATCGCGAGGAGAAACATGCGAAAGATGTTCTTCGCCATGGCGGCCATCCCGGCACTGCTATTGGCACGTCACGCCTCCGCCGACGGTAGCCTCGACGTGAGATTGTTTGCACAGAAGCAGAGCATGTGGTGCTGGGCGGCCAGCGGCCAAATGATCATGACGTACATTTCGCCGGCCAATGCACCGAGCCAGTGTAAGCAGGCGAACGTGCGATTCGGTCGGACGGATTGCTGCGCGTCCCCTACGCCGGAGGCATGCGACGATGGCGGTTGGCCCGAATTCGACAAGTACGGCTTTTCGTCCAGGACCACGTCGTGGGGATATGCTCTCACGCAGAACCAAGTCAAAAGCCAGATCGACAGCCGCAGAACGCCTTTTGCGTTCGCCTGGGGATGGAACGGCGGCGGAGGACACATCATGGTCGGCACCGGCTGGTCGCAAGATGCCGACGGCGTCATGTATGTCACCTTGAACAATCCGGGACCGGTCGGTGTTGGTGAAGAGCAAACCATTCCCTACGACGAATACGTCGGCGGGGATGGCTACGACCATTCGCATCAAATGGATTACTACGATATCACCAGGAATACGGGGGTGACGCCATGAGCTCGAGAATGATCGCCGCCGCGCTATTCTCCTTGGCCATGGCCACCGGGTGCGCATCTTCGTCCGAGGATGCCGCACCGACGGCGCAAAGCCCGAGCCCAGAAAAGGCCGCTGCCGCGGCCATCGAGACGTTGCGTCACGTGACCCAGAATCAACGAAGCGCGGGGCAAGACGTGACGCCGTCGGCCGTGCACCTGGACGGGGCCGCCGTCGGCGAAGGTATTCCAGTTCGCATGGTGAGGCTCGATGCACTTCGCTCCTATCATGCCGCGGAGGATGCTCGGCGCCTGCTCATCGACAACGGCGCGCTCTTGTACCCCATCACCGTCGGCGACGAGGTGCGCTCGTCGGTGGTGATGGTTCAGCGCCAAGGCCGTTGGGTACCGTCGAGTTTCGGACGCGCGGGCCTTGCCAGGGCTCTGCATGCGACTCGAAACCAGCTCGACGCACGTCATGCGAAGGGCGTCGTTCTGGTGGAAGTCCCCGCGCTGCAGGCGAGGTTCATGGGGCGCGAGGAAGACGACGGTCTTTACCTCACGCCGTTGCAGGATGTGAATGGCACGCCCTTGCACGTTGGCCAAGCCGAGAAAGCGTCGGTGGTCATGGCTGCTCTGGTGCCATTGGCTTCCCGAATCGACGACCGCGCGCCACCTCGTTGAGTGAGGGCGACATCGCAGTGTCAATGCGATGATCGCGTTCATGGCCAAACGTGCTTTGGCGCCTACGGCCATAGGGGGTCGGAGGCGATGCCGATGAAATCGGATTCGAACGGCGCAGTATTCTGCTGTGGATTGCTCCTACTCGCTGGCTGCACGGCAAGCGATCGCGCGGAACCTAGTGACCGTTCGTCTCCGTTCCCCCAGGCCGTCGTGGCCTCTCCGCCGCCAACGATTCCCGCCTTGCGCGAGTGGAGGGGCACATCGGGGGCAGCCTATACCTTCTCGAGCAACACGCGCATCGTGGTGCACTCGGACGACGCATCCGATTTGCTCGACACGGCCGCCGTGTTCGCCGCCGATTTGAAGAGCCTCACCGGTTTTCCCATCGCGATCGTCGCTGGTGGGGCGAGCGACGTTCGAGAGGGCGACATCTTTCTCGCCCTTGGAGCTACCGACGCGGCCCTCGGCGTCGAAGGGTACACGCTGGCCGTGGGACCGTCGCTCGCGGTGCAGGCGCGCGCTTCCGACGGTGTCTTCTACGGCACGCGGACGCTCCTCCAATGGCTCTCCAAGAAGTACACACTCGATGCGGGCACGGCGCGGGATTGGCCACGTTATCCAGAACGCGGGCTCATGGTCGACGCGGGCCGGAAGTACTTCACGGTCGGTTGGCTTCGCGGGCACATTCGAGAGTTGGCGTATTTGAAGATGAATTACTTCCATCTTCATCTTTCGGACAACAAAGGGTTCCGACTCGAAAGCCTCGCGCACCCCGAAATCGTCTCCACCGACCACTACTCCAAGGCCGAAATCGCCGAGTTGATCGCGCTCGCGAAGGCGTACCACGTCGCGATCGTTCCCGAGATCGACATGCCGGGTCACATGGATCCCATCCTGGCCGCACACCCGGAGCTCAAGTTGAGGAGCTCCAACGGGACGGTCCAAAACGGCTTCATCGATCTTTCGATGGAGAGGTCCTACGTGCTGCTCCAGGATCTCATCGAGGAGCATCTGCCTTCGTTTCCGTCGGGGTATTGGCACATCGGTGCCGACGAATACGTCAGCAAGTATTCAGATTATCCGCAATTGCTGGCCTACGCCCGGACGAAGTATGGGCCCAACGCGACGGCGCGCGATGTCTATTATGGATTCATCCACTGGGCCAACGGCATCGTCCGCGCGGCGGGCAAAACCACGCGGATGTGGAACGATGGAATCGTGAGCCACGGTGCACCGGATTCGCTGAAGGTGGACGCGAACATCGTCGTCGACTATTGGACCAACTCCGGGCTAAAGCCGCAGCAGCTCATCGACACCGGGCATGACGTCAACAACAGCAGCTGGACGCCCACGTATTACGTTTTGGACGGCGCAAAGCCGGATTTGACGTACGGGTACGAGCAGTGGACGCCGAGCGTCTTCGAGCGTGAAAATACGGTCTCCCCGACGGAGCCGCACAACCTCGGCTCGAAGGTTCACGTGTGGTGCGACAATCCAAATGCGGAGACCCAAGAGCACATTCGCGACGGCATCCGTCCCGCGTTGAGGGTTCTCGCGCAGCAGACGTGGGGCTCGACGAAGCCCGCGGCCTCGTACACCGATTTCCAAACGGTCATGGTCTCCGTCGGGCAAGCCCCCGGCGGGAACGACGTGAAGGCCGACGATCTCGCCTTCGGCCGCCCGGTGACGGTATCGAGCACGGAGACACCGAACTTCCCCGGCTCGGGCGCCGTCGACGGCACGCACGCCACGCGCTGGTCGAGCGCGGCGAGGGATGCCCAGTGGCTACAGATTGACTTGGGCAGCCGCAAATCCGTGGGCAAAGTCATCTTGAACTGGGAAGCCGCGTACGCGACCTCGTACGAACTGCAGATCTCCGACGATGCTTCCCGTTGGACGACGATCTACCGCACGACCAGCGGCCGGGGCCTCACCGAGACCCTCGGCGGGCTCGATGCTCACGCGCGTTACCTTCGATTGAACCTGAAGAAGCGCGGCACGCAGTATGGCTACTCGCTCTACGAGGTCGAGGTCTACGGACGAATCTAGCCGTTCGAGGAACGAGATCGCGTGCAAAAACTGGCATGTGCGAAGAGAATGCTCACCATCGCGACGATGAGCGCGGGCGCGATCGACGCGGTTCCCTTGTACAGGGCATTCCCGAGGAACGAGTCGGATGAGCGGGTATCAAGGTATGTATAGTAGAGGTGCACGACGAGAAGAAGCCGTGCTGTCCATTTCTTGGCCCGCTCTCCTTCGGCGATGATGCCGAGGCATCCCGTCAGCAGACCAATCACGATCATATGGGAGTACACCCAGAGAATCGCATCTTGGTAATGTGGAGAAGCCAGCGTCGCCTCGGGCACGCCGTAGGGCTCCATGCTTGCACTCGTGCCTCGGAGCAAGATGCTTCCGCCGAGTAGAACGTAGAGAACCGCCACGGTCATGCAGGACGCTTTGAATCCAGGAAGAACGTGCCGGCACGTCGACATATCTGCGACGTAGAGCTGCGCTGCTCTTCGGGCAAGAGAATCTGCGCGCGCGCGAGAAAAGGATATCGCGTCTCCAGCGAGTCGGGGGTCGACCGCTCACGATTCAACGTTGCGTGGTTTCGTCACCACCACGACGAGTTGCTCGAGAGCTGGTCCTGCCGTCCGCGCAACGCGAACCTTCGACGCGATGGTGATGTCGACGCGACGGCGGTCGGTACGGACGCGAGCGCGCCGGGACAACCTGTGGAAAAACCGAGCAAAAACTGGGGCACTTGGCCACCGGAATTTGCGAACTTCTCGGATGAATCTGCGGAGAGGGCGGGATTCGAACCCGCGGCAAGGTTTTATCCCTGCGCCCGCTTAGCAAGCGGGTACCTTCGGCCACTCGGTCACCTCTCCAAGAATGAGCTCCGAAAGAGGCGCCGAACCTATCTCACTCCGAAGGGAACGTAAAGTCGTGCAGTGAGGAAACTGCTTCGGCGGGTTCGGCGTGGACCTGGATGGGGAGGGGGGCCTCCACCTCGGGGCACACCACCGGGCTCGAAAGGTCCGGGCTCGAGTCCGACGAGGGGATCGGTGAAGACGGTGGAGGAGGCGGCAGCGGGGTAGGCGAGGGCGGAATCGGCGGGTTTGGCGTCGGCGGGGAAGGTGGCGGAGGCGGCGCGAGCTCGAAGCCGATGCACTCGGGTTCGAAGCTGGCCAGCCGCGTGGCGGCGACACGAACGGCCTCCGGGTTGCTGTCGACGAGGACGAATCCGCGGTCGTGGCGGATGGCGGACTCTCCCGTTGTGCCGCTACCGGCGAAAAAATCGAGCACCATGTCACCCGGGCTGGAGTGCACCTTGATGATGCGGTTCAGGATGCCGAGCGGCTTTTGGGTGGGGTAGCCCGTTTTTTCGCGTCCCGCGGTGGGGACGATGGTGTGCCACCAGACGTCCGTCGGGGTTTTCCCGCGTTCGGCTTTTTCCTTCGAGACGAGGCCCGGCGCCATGTACGGGATGCGGTCCATCTCGTCGAAGTGGAAGACGTAGTCGTTCGGATCCTTGGTGTACCAGAGGATGGTGTCGTGCTTCGAAGGCCAGCGATTTCGCGAGCGGCCACCGAAGTCGTACGCCCAGATGATCTCGTTCTTGAAGTGTTTCCGCCCGAGAAGGCGGTCCAGCGCCACCTTGATGTAGTGAACCTCCCGGTAGTCGAGGTGGACGAACAGGGAGCCGTCCGGCGTGAGACAGCGCAGGGCCAGCTCGATCCGGGGCATCAAAAACGCTTCGAAATCGCCGAAATCGTCCTCGTAGGACCCGCTTTCGACCTTGGAGACCTCATAGCGGCGGCCGCCGAACCCGCCTCGGTCACCGGCCCCATCCGTAGAAACGACCCGGATGCGCTCGCGCTTCTGGGGTTCGCCCGTATTAAAAGGCGGATCGATGTAGATGAGCCGTGCAAAACCCTCGGGCAAAGTCGGGAGCACCTCCGCGTTGTCGCCGAGGATGATTCTCTTCATACCGGGCCAGGTTACGACCGTTCTGGTTCGGATGGAACGCGCTCCCCAACGTGTGCTAGGTTTTCACCAGCTTCAACGGGGAGTCGCACAGCCCGGTAGTGCACGAGCTTTGGGTGCTCGTCGTCGGGGGTTCAAATCCCCCCTCCCCGACTAAATTCTACGAGGATTTGAGCGCTTTCTGAAAAGCGTCAACAAATCCGTCAACATGCATGCAGAGTGCAACCGTGTTCTGTGGAAGGGGTTTTAATAGCGTGGCTGCCCCCTTCGATAGTGGCCCCACCCCGAGTCGTGTAAGTGTGATGTCACCCTCGACCTTGAGGTGAGCCGCTCAACGATGTCCTTGTGGCTTCATCGTAGCGATGCGCAAGCGAGGACGAAAGGTCTGCCGCGAGTTGGGCGTACGGCGCGTCTCCCCGGCGGGCGTTGCTCGGCAAGATGCGCGAGTGGATTCAGCGCCCGCTCTTCTTCGGCGTGAAAAATGGGCGGGCAGAGAGCGGAGACAAGCGAGCACAGTGTACTTCCTGCCGTAGTTTTATAGCTTTGGCCGGACTCAGGCGCCCATCTCGAACTTGACAGTGAGTGAATCCTATTTTCGTGGAATGCTCAGATGGTCGAGGTCGAGTGGATCGCTCTCTACGTATTCTTGGGCGGTGAGATCCTTTAGCTGCAAGATTGCGCCTTCGACCGTCTTAAATCGGCTCTGGGAGTCTGGTTTGACGAGAGCCAGCCATCCTTCGAGTAATTCGTCCCATTGCTTTCCATCAAATGTGCTTTGTTCGTCCTTTCTCACGAACGAGAAATGCAGGTCAACGATCTCGTTATCCCATGACGGACTTGCAGCAACTCGAATCTCACGCAGCGCCCTAAGGGCGAGGCCATCGACTGCAGCCTTCTCATGACGATTACTAATACGATCTTGCAATGGTCCAACGATGTCGACGAAGTCGTCTGGAAACGCAAATCGCGCTCTCTTTCGCGCCAGCGCTTTTGCAAAATCTCTAGCTTCCGCATCGGTGCTCCATCCAGCCGTTCGCTCCCATTGAGCAACCACCGATTTTTCGACCGTCATAGTACGATCAAGGTGCGCCACCAGGCGACGTTCACAGAGAGCAGGAATGTGCGCGTACTGGGGGCGCCTGGCTCGTTTGACTTGAAGAGCATCTTCGCCCGATACTTCGACAAGCGGAGCAACTTCAATGAACGGGCGATCAATGCAAGAACGAACGATGTCGCACGTCTGAGTTAGTACGACAAGTCCCGGGGCGTACCCTTGTAGGAGTTGCACCCCGTGTTCAGCGTCAGCGGCCTCCGGTGTGAGTCCGGAGCTGCCATCACCAATATGAACGAACCAGTTCTCGTGGCAAGCTAGATCACCCTGTCGCCATTCTTTCAAGCGAGTGTCGATCGCTTTCGACTGAGGATCTTCGCGAATTAGGCGGGCCACTGGATTACTTCGTCTTAGATACCTTTAGAGGGATTGCAGAAAGTAGGCGCCCCTGCTCGATATGAATCGAGTCCTGAAGGGCTTCAACTAGAACGTGCGGTGGAAGGGGCGCGCGAGCTTCTCTCGCTTCTTTTGATAAACGCGGCGCCGCACGGGGCGCGGTTGCGGAAGGTGGGGAGAACGCCACGTCATCGAACTTGCCATTTCGAAGCAAATCCAAAGGGATAACGTTCTCTGACGACGGGGTTTCTAACCAAGTCCTGGTTGCCGATGGCGTCCCACGATTTATTGTTCGAAGTGTTGTCAGGACACGGAACAGGATTGTACGGTTCTGTCCGTTCATTTGGCGACCGCTCGCCCAAAGGTGAACTGAACGACGGTCGACTTTAAAAAGAGACGCGAGTTGCTCCCACGATAAGCCGCTGATTTTTTTAACCTCCAAGACGGCATCCTTGGACGAGAAAACTTCAGCATTTCGCCTTTCGGCTTCGCCCGGTGACATTTCCACTTGGACACCGCTGGTCGTCCAATCGGCCGCGACCATCCCACGCGCGTCATGGGGTTCAATCTGAGTTGCGGCGGTAGCGTCGGGGCTTGGCAGAATACTAAGCGCGCCCAGGACAACGATGGTCCTGGGCGTCCGTCTTACGTTGCTCGGAACAGATACCCGCGGCGCGCTATTTGATGCGTCGTTGATCTCGCTGGTCATCATGGTTTGCCCCCATAAGCTTTCAGAAAATCAGGCGTAACGGACCAACGGAAGAAATTGTGGATCGTCTTTGCGAATGAGCGACCGTCGGCCACGATCCCACGAACATCAAAGCGTACCTGCTCGGCACGGGACATGTCCAAATCAAGAATCCAGCTCGGCTCGCCAATGGGTTCTACTGATGTCGGGTCAGTAGTGGCTCCTGGCGGGACCAACCCCCATCGAGTGTGAAGCGAGACGGTACCTTGCGTGAATACGCTCTCGCAAACGGAATAGACTCTACCAGCAATCGTTGTGGCCCCGATGCCGAGGATCTCCCGTCGAATCATCGTGCCCAGCCTTTCAAACTCAGGACCTCGGATGCGATTTATATAGCGCAGCCCGAGGCGGTCAGAAATTACTGGATTGACGACTACCTCAAGAGCAGTAACGATGTGCTCTAGGCGTTCAAAGAAATCGTCGCGGTCCTTGTAGGCTGTTGACTCAAGTGCAACAAAATCGGGAGCGAGTGAGACGCGCCAATCGTTCGCTGTGCTTTGGAATCGCCAAATTGTGACGTCATTTTTTTGGATAGTCACGCCCGCTGGTCCAAGAAGGAACCCCGCCCCATGCTCGGGGTGAAGAATTGGGTAACGCTCGCGGATGCGCTCTTGAAACGGAATTATGAAATCCGCGCGACCCAGAGATGTGAGGGTGGGAAACCGTACTTGGGCGATAACGCGCGTTAGCGGCGCTCGCTCAAGAGGAACCTCATCTGGCTCCGTCATTGCAAATGGGTCAAAGTCAACGATCACTTTAGGACCTTACGGCAGGCACCTTGAGTTGTGAAGTAGAGGGTGATCTGTCGATATTTGAAGCAAATGTTGTGCCAGCTGCGCAGCGCTCGTCCGGACATAGCGTACTGCAATCTTTGGGGGGAAGAATTGCAGCCTTCTGGGAAAATCGCTCTCGACCTCCTCTCTCTCTAGATTCTCGATGGAAACCTTTGCCGTCGCGCTCGATACAGTCATGAGCTCGACGCGCGCCAGGATGGGGTAAGGGGAAAACTGGCACTTCTGATGGCGCTGCGCTGGGCGGTGTCCGAGTCGGATCTCCCGAAGTTGCGCTGCCTAGGCAACCGGCACAAGAAATCCTTCGAGAAATTCGATACGTATGTTGTTGCTCTACCAACGAGGTGTTGACGCGTGGGCGATCGGTGGTGCCGTGTAGAAATGCTGGCGGATTCTGTGGCTGGTATCCGGCCCCAGAGGCCGACGGGTTCCGAAGATTCCCATGCGGACCCATGCTCGGTAGGTGTTCAAATCCCCCCTCCCCGACCCTTGCTTTCACGTAGGCGTGAAAGCCATCGAGGTGGGCTTCGTCGTTCCTGTACTTCGAAGACTCCGTACAGGAACGAGCAAATCCCCCCTCCCCGACCCTTGCTTTCACGTAGGCGTGAAAGCCATCGAGGTGGGCTTCGTCGTTCCTGTACTTCGAAGACTCCGTACAGGAACGAGCAAATCCCCCCTCCCCGACCCTTGCTTCGCGTGAGCGTGCGCTGCGCCATCGAGGTGGGCTTCGTCGTTTCTGTACTTCGAAGACTCCCCAGTTTCTCAATAGCCAGAAGCTCCGCCAAGCCTCGCGTCGGCCGCGCTTCCTCAACCGCCGATCTCGACACGCTGAAGAAGTGCGAGGTCAAAGACAAGCCATATCTCTCGGCGGACTCCATCCCGGTCGACCAAATAGCTTACGTCTTTGCCGAGGTTCCAGGCGGATTCAGACGCAAACGGACCCAGACTTCTGATCACATCCGACTCCACGACCTTCCACGGTTCGAGATCCTCGAGGCGCGTCACCTGCAAAGGGGGGCGTCCGGGACGTCGGACGAATTCAGGACCCCAGACCCATCCCTCGGGATGGGTGCGAAGGACGAAGTCCACATCAGGGAAGAGTATCAAGCGAAACCTATGTCGGAGAGAGCCGACGTAGCTCTGAGCGGATGCATCCATGGGCTCCGACGCCGTCTCAAGGGGGGCGCCTAAGTGCCGGCAATACGCGTCAAGTCGTGGAGCTGGTCGGCCGATGCGAAATTCGAATGCCACATCCTCTTCGACTTCACGGACGGCGTCGCGCATCTCGTGTGCGGTCATTCCAACTGAGGATAGTACTGCGTCGACCTTGGTCTCGCCACGCATGAGCGTCATGAGATAAAATTCAAACGCGTGCGAGGTTGTCATCGTGGACCACCGCCCGATGACGGGGCGTCTACGCGGACGTTCCAGACTCTCACTCCTGTTATCAGGCCGTTGTTCTCGACGTTCGCCATGTTCGCTCTTCCTGTCGACACATTCCCGTTCGACTCGACAATGATGACGGGCGCGTCCAGCATGGCCTGCCGCGAAGTTATCACAAAATCTCCATTTGGCATTTCAACGAGCGGACCAGGACCCCAAGTGGGCATCTGTGCCCGGCAAGCTGCATGTGCTGCCTCGGCTTTCGCCCTAGCTGGCATGGACGACTGCGCGTTCAAGTCATCGACAAGGGGACGCACGACCCGCGCTGCCCGCCTGCCGGCCGCGGCGAGCCGGGTGGCAAGCTGCTCCCCGTAGGCGGCCCCGGTTCCTTTGAGTGCGCCCCCGGGCCCGAAAATTGGAGCCACTACGCCTTCGTCCGCTGCCGGTGCAACGGTATCTGGAACGACGACATCTGCCGGTCTGCCGGCAGCTGGTCGCGGAGCGGGAACCCGTGGGACCGGGGGAAGTTCCTGAGCCCCCGAACCTTCAACTACGGGTACATCTGTCCGCGTGGCTGGCACCTCAGGATTCATCGCGGAGGACCGTGCCTCCCGTATTCTCGTCTCCGTCCAAAGAGTTCGCGGTCCTGCAGGCTCGAACGTTCCCGCCCGCATGCCTGCACCGGCGGCCTGCACCCCAAAGACGAACGGTCCGGCGAAGCGCCGATACATAGCGCTCGCCTTGGCGTGCTCGCTCGCCTCAGCCTCCACCTGTGCCAACGTAACGTGCTGGTCGAGAACGGCGCGCGCCTCGAGCCACGCCATCACGGACTCCAGGTCCGAGAGCTGCGCGTCCACGGTGGCGAGCCGATTTCTCGCTTTTTCGTATTCTGGTCCAAGTATATCGCGACGGGCGCCTTGCTCGAATAGCATCTTCTTGTTGGCAAACGCGACTTCATCGGCCTTCCGCAGCGCGGACTCGATTCGACGAACCTCCTCTCCGGCTGCACTCCACTCTTCTTTTGAGTGGAGAAGCCAAATTATGTACATCTGTTTCGCACTAAGCCTATTCGATGCATCGGCGGCGACGTGAACGAGTTTTTCTTTCTCCGTCACCCAGCGACCGGCGATCTCCTGCGGCTGGAGGGCCTGAACCTGCGCTCGTTCTGAGTTCTGCCCGCTCTCGCGTTCCGCCCCTCCAACATCACGGGCGACATGCTTGGGGGCCCGCTCAATGACCGCGCTACCGCCACTTTGCTGCACCACGTGAGTCAATTCGTGGGCGAGCAACTTTCGTCCATCCGCGCTCGCGGGCTGGTACTGGTTCGCTCCGAACACGACCTCCTTGCCGACCGTGTATGCTCGGGCCCCCAGAGCGGTTGCGGATGCATGTGCCGACGCATCGTCATGAATGCGCACGTTGCTAAAGTCGCGACCAAAGCGCAGCTCCATGAACTCGCGCGCCGGCGCTGCGAGCGGGCGACCGGGGGAACGGAGCGCGTGCTCGACGCTCCCTGGTGCTTGGCCGCCGGTCATCGCGGTTGCCGCATCCGCGGGTTTTCGCTGCAGGGCCGCATCCAATTCTTCTTCGCACGCTGCGCATTGTCGCTGGACGGCGTCCACGCCAGACGCTGACTTCGCGACCGCCGCGGGACCCTGCGCACGCACAACCTCGTCGGCGACCCGGTCGGCTTCTCGTTCGAGCGGGTTATCGACCGCACCAATCTCCAGTTTTGTTTGGAGGCGGGGAGCGTTCCCGGTCGCTCGGTGCCAGAGAGGCCTTTTGACGGTGAGGAGCGCGTGCGGACGTGGCCCCTCTGGACCGTGGGCAGGAATCCCGGCGAAATCAAACCCGCGCGGGGGCAAATCCGGGAACGACTCAACTGGCTCCAGTTCGCGAGATCGTTTGAGAGTGGGCTTCGGCGGTGCGAGCAATGAGCTAGGCGTGGTCTTCTGAAACAGGGGCTGTGAAGGGAAGAATCGACCGCCGCTCACTGGCCAGCTCCGAACGTCGAGCAGCACGATGGGGCGTCGACAGGCATGATGACGGCCGAGAGAGGGCGGATTCTGGTCATCGCGCCCGTATTCTCAGAAATGCCTTCGGCCGCGATCGCACGTGTCATCATCGGTCCTCGCTGTTTTGGTCGCACGATCGCAAACTCCGAGCCATGTATCTACTCGTGAAAAAGCACGCAAAGTCGAACGAGTCGGCGTTGCATGTTGCGCGTGCAACGTTGCACCCGCAACGCGTTTGACGGCATGTACGGGGATCGGCAACAAATCGGGCCGAACCTGCATGTTCTAAATCGAACGCCGCAGCTTGCTGTGTGCCGGCAGACTCGAAAACTTGATGCTGGACGCGTGCATCGCTCGATGTATTTGCCCCGCGCACGAAAAAAGATTGCGACAAGGTGCTCCGCCGTCGCCCTATATGGCGGAATGACGAAAAGGCCTCTGATCTTGGGACCAACGACCTGGTCCTCGATGTGGACGGCGAGTCGGCGTACATGGCGCTCATGGATGTCGCCACCTACGAGAACCACATGCCGGACTGGGAGTACCCGTCCCTGACCGAGAAAGATTGTCGCCCAGATGAACGCACGGCACATCGTGGCCTGAAGTTGCCCCGATGTGGAGCTTTCGATCCGATCACGCATCGGCCTCTCACGGAACAGCAGCTCGCGAAAGTCGACGCTTCGATGAGCGCGCTCCTCACGACACGAGGATTGTGTCTCTCGAGCTACACCTCACTAACGATGTGCGCGCAGTACGCGGATGAGAAGTTTCCCCAGAAGCTGGATCATGGCTTTCGGGGCCCGCCTGGAACCTACCGCGTCGACGTTCATCGACTCTTCGCACATCGAGACGGGGAGCCGTTTCCACAGGACGACGCCGACGAAGGAGGTTTCGGCTACGTCATCGTTCTTTCCCCGCCCGCGAAGGACTGGAAACCGATTCCCCAGCGCTGGGTACCCTGGGCACGCGTTCGAGGGCTGGCCGCATTTGCTCGTGCGCCTCGTGTCGCCGCATTCGCATTTGCTGGGCGCATTCCATGTACGAACTGCACGACCCGCCCGACTCCGCGCATTCTTCCGTGATGCTCTCGCAGTTGGAGGAAATGCAACTCGTGCATGCCTCGTCGCCGTTGCCTCCCATGTGTTGCGAGCGCTGCGTTGGCCGCAACGGAGGGCCAGCCGCAGCTGAGTACGTTACGCGCTATAGCAGCAGGCAAGTGAGACTCTCGCGCCATGTTGGCAGCATTTGCTCTTTTTACGAGGGACCGCGGAGTGCGAATTTGCCAGTAGCGCCAAGGTAAATGCGGACGACAACGGTGGCCGAGCGCCATGTCGCGGATCCGTGGCGGGGCTTGTCGAAGGCAACCTAATGATGCCGACGTGTGTATCGAATGCATCCCTGTATCGGTGTGCTATCTGGTGCACGCCCGGACGCGGCGATGCGCGGTTCGAGCCGAATACCTGCGTGTGTCATGCAAAAACGCAGTGGCTCGGTTCTTGGATTTCCGTCCGTCGCCATTTCCTGGAATAGGAGTTACCCATTTCATGCAAGTTCGTCATCGCTCCGTGAAGCTCATTGGCCTCGTTCTCGTCGCGCTCGCCGGCGCAGCCTTCGTCCCGACTCTCCAGGGGTGCGCCACCATGGATAGCGTGCGGGATGAACCGCTTACGTATGGCACCCCCCGACTGTTCACGGGTGATTACAAGACGATCATCGAAGCATCGCGCAAGGCACTCACCGACGGCGGACTCGACATCGAACTGAATTATGCCGTCGACGACCACACGTGGATGGTTCTCGGCAAAGATGGCGCGAATATGACCAGTTGGGGAAGCTACGTGCGCGTGGTCGTGGAAAAGCAAGACGGCGGCGCCTACGTGCGTCTCTACGCGAAGAAGGCCATGGCGACGAACGTCACGGCGAAAGACGACTACCGCGAGGTTTTCGATCGCATTACCGCGAACCTGCCTCGAACATCCGCCGCGCCCGCAGGCAATCCCGCTCCGGCGCCTGCCCCCAGCGCCGCCCCGGCTCCAGCTGCCACGCAAGCTGCAGGCACCGCGCCCGCGTCGAGCGCGCAATGAATCGCAGGTCACCGGAAACGACGACCCCGCGCGCACGGGGTCGTCTCCAACTCACCGGGACGCGCCCGCGGCGCTAGAAAATGTAATACGTGGCGCCCATGAAGCGGTCGTTCGTCTCCTTGCCCCCGTCGAGGAACGTTTGCCGAGTGTTCGCGTATCCGAACGCGATTTGAAGGTTCGGCGTGAGGGCCCAGAAAAGATCGACGTCGAAATAGTCTTGCTTGTCGAAGACCGTGGACACGCTCTTTCCGTCCCAAGGGGCAATCCGACTCAGATTGCTCGACGATAGATGCGTGTAGTTGCCCATGATCCAAATGTCGAGCGGGCCCGGAAGGTAATACTGAAGGCCGACTTGGTACGACTGCCAATTGACCGTCTTGAGGTCGCCGTTGGGGTCGTACAATGCAAGCCCGGGATCGATGTTGAGCATCGGCCCCGGGGGCCCGCTCGGCGTGGCCGGTGGACGGGTTTGCGCGGGGACGCCTCCCGTGACGCCCAGCCATTGGTCGGCGATGCCCGTGCCCGTGACGAACGATGCGTTCGCTGTCAATGAATTGCCGACATCGCGGTTGTTCTTGGCCGGAATGATGGGGATCAATGCATCGAACGAGACGCCTGCGCCGGTGGCTTTGTTCAGGTTGACCGGGACAGCCGTCCTTTCTTGCACCTTGTAGTTGCGATAGACGCCCGACACGCCGAGGGAGAGGGGATCGATCTTCGTCCCAAGGGCGCCCAACGTGTGCGCCCCGCGCCAGCCATTGAACATCACGCGCAGGGCGCCCTCGAGATCAGGCTCGCCCGAATCGCGCTGCGGCGGCCGAAAAACGCCAGCCCCCACGTAGACGTCGATCGGATCCGTATGAAATTGGTGCGACAGGCGAACCTGTGCAGCCCGAGCGAAGACCATGCCCGGCAAACCCAAATAGATGATGGACGCCGGGAAAAAGTGAGGCGCCTGCCCGAACAACGTGTACGTCATACCGCCGAGGACATCGACGTAGGGTGTCTCCGCCTTTGCGTAACAATGGAAGACACGCGCCGTGGGGGAATTGTAGAAGCCGGCCTCGCTTAGATTGGACGGGGGCGACTGCGGGTTCGAGGGCTCGTGGCCCATGAAGTCCATGCGGCAGTGGCCCGTGCCTTTGATCTTTGCGAACTCCGGCGCCTCGACTTGAAGACCGAGTTGCGTGTTCCGGGGCGATATGACGAGCCGACCATGCTGGCCCGCATAATTGGGCGTTCCGTCCGTGAGCGTCGACCGCGCGAGGGCCGGGCTCCCGCCAAATCCGTCCCCTTGGGGAAAGCTCTGGGTCGAATCGTGCATGACATCGAGCTCGATGAAGTTCAGCAGCGTGACGCGAAAGCCATTGAACATGGTCGACGCGGGGTCTTTCAAATAGTGTCCCACCAGCGTTTGTGGGAACGCGGGGGCGGATGGCGCCGCGGCAGCCTTGGGGGGCCCCTCGGGCACGGGGCCCGGTCCGGCGGGCGGTGGCGCGGCCGTCGGAGCCGTCGCACCCATCGGGGGCAATGGCGGCGGCGGCTCCAACGGTGGCTCTGCGGCCGGCGTTTGCGCGGGCGGCGTCGGTGGCTTGGCCTCGGCACCGCCGGGCGATTCCGGAGCGGGGACCGTCTGGGCCCCCGCCGGCTTTGCGACCAAGGCCGACACCAAGAAAGCGGAGGTGATGAATGGAATGCGGAACGAATTCAAATCCATATCTCGTCGCTCCTTCTGCATCGCAAACGAAAGAGAAAGTCTGGTGACGATGGACGCCGTGCTGCGTCCATCGCCGAAAAGGCACACCGGTGCCTCCGGCATGCGCTCGCGGGTATCGAGCTATGCGCAACCCTTCATGCTTTCGAACTCAATATTGACACCGGTGTCATTGCCAAAGTACGGCGTTGATACCGGTGTCATTATCCCATGAGAAACCTTTACCGAAGCTCCGTCCGCCACGCAATGGAGATCGCCACCACCATGGCTTGACGCACAATGTCGAAACCAGGACCCCCTCGAGGGCTCGGAATATTACGACCGCGCTCGGAGGATGCCCGAGGAGATCAAGTCGGGCATGGCCAAGGCATGCGCGCGCCTGTTGCTCATTCCGGCGTTCCGGATTTTGGATCGCCACCCCGGGACACTGACGTCCTGCGCAATGCGGTATTCAATATGAAAGTCGTGACGTCGCGACTCGTGCTCGTCCCCCACTATGAATTTCACGCTATCGCCGACCTTACTGGAAGAAGGTGGACATCCATATGACGCAATGATTCTCTCGATACCGTGAGTCATTTCTCGAGATGGGGATCACCAAGCACACGCCTCCGCGCGGCATTCCAAAGGCTTCTCGAAAAGGCCGACATACGGCTGGACGGAAATCGGCCTCACGATGTGCGCATCCATGATCCACGCGCGTTCATGCGCGTCGCACTGCAAGGATCGGTAGGGTTGGGCGAGGCTTACCTCGATGGGTGGTGGAGCACGGACGATCTCGAAGGGTTTGCCTTCCGCCTGGCATCGGCACGGCTCGAACGTGTGGCGGAGTGGCTGCCCCGTGCTATTTGGCAAAACCTCGGCGAACGTATTTTCAACCAGCAGAGCAAGATTCTCGCTCGTCGGGTTGCGGAGGAGCATTACGACTTGGGCAACGATCTGTTTTCTGCATTTCTCGGACAATGCAGGAACTATAGTTGTGCCTATTTCCAGGATACCGACGACCTCGACCGCGCCCAACGTCTCAAGCTCGATCTCATTTGCCGAAAGCTCGATTTGCGGCCCGGTGACCGACTTCTCGACGTGGGCGGTGGCTGGGGGGAGCTCGCACGCCACGCCGCGAAGGAATACGGGGCCGTGGTTACCAGCATCAACATTTCGGAAGAGCAGATGCGCTTTGCTCGAGAGCACTGCAAGGGGCTCGACGTGAGCATCGTGCACTGCGACTACCGCGACGTACGCGGGCTTTTCGACAAGGTTGCCGCGATCGCGATGTTTACCCACATTGGCCGCCGAAACTACCGTGCCTTCATGGCGGCAATCCACCGCGTCCTCGCGCCCACGGGTGCGTTTCTGCTCGAGGGCGTGTGGGGCAACGTTTCCATGAACCGTATCGACGGCTGGATCGACAAATACGTGTTTCCCGGGGCGACGATCCCGTCGGGCGCCCAGACCTTCCGTGCCTTGGAAGGGCTCTTCGTGGCCGAGGACATTCACAACTTCGGCCCGCACTACATCAAGACGCTACGGGCATGGGATGCGCGCCTCGAGGCAGCCTGGCCCGACCTCCGCTCGCGCTATGGTGAGCGCGTGCATCGCATTTTCAGTTACTACTTCCGCATGATCGCAGGCTACTTCCGAGCACGCGCCCTCCACAATTGGCACCTCCTGCTCACCCCCACGGGCGCGCCCCAGCCGGCTACCGGCCGGATCACCGACGTGGTCGCCGGTCGAGGAACGGACGGAGCCGGTAGACGAGGCCTCATTGCAAATGTCTGAATCTCTTCATATCGGGCACGCACAGGGCGCGCCTCGTTATTTCCTTCTCGGCCGTCCGCTCAGTGGCGGTGATATCGTGCAGCTTTGCTGCTCGGGCGGCTGGATCACGGGCCGGTTCGAGTGGGACGGCTACGCGGAAAGCTCGCCGAGTTTCTATTTCTCGATCGAGCTGGAGGGTGGTGGCATCGCGCAGCAGCGCCTCGCGCTCCCCGATGGAGCTTTGATGCGCTGGCCGTGATCGGAATCCCGCCCCCTCAGTTCTCCGTCACGGACAGCGACTTCGCCGCCTCGATGCCCAACGTCACCGGTTGCTGTCCGCCCATTTCAGCCATCGACACCATGGTTTTGCCGTCCTTCTCGACGGCACTCGCGAACACGATGACTCCGTCCTTCAGGTACGCGCGCCCGAGCGCATCGTCCGGGTGCTGCAGGCCTTTCCAGCCGCCGTTGCTCATATCCGTGTCCATGTGATCGAGCACCGCGCGCGGTGCCGCCGTGGAGAGGTAACCTCGCACGCCGTAGGGCGTTCCCTCCACGGTGCCCGAGAGAATGCGGCGCGCTTGAATGGGGCGGGGGAGGAGCGGACTGTCCGAGCCCGGCTCGAAGCTCTCCGTCGGGAGCAGCCGATCGACGCGAAAATGCCCCTCGGTCCACAGCGTCGTAATGCTCGTCACGCCCTTGTCGACGGCGGCATACGCATAGCGAAGCTTGCCCAGCGCGCTCAGATCGTGGGTCCTGTCGAACTGGTGCAGCTTGGCGAGCAAGGTATCCGGCGTGTCGTCCGCCTTGATGAAACAGAGCACCACGCCCTCGAGCTTCGTCGTCGAGCGGATCACGCCCATGTCGGGCAGCGCCTGCGGTAGCACCTTGGCCGAGTCCACCGCGGCCTTGCTCCACGTGCCCACGACGCCGTTCTCGCGGCAGTGATGTTCGAACTTGTCCAGCACGGTGTTCAAATCATCGGGGCTCGTGCCCATGCCCATCGAAATCGATTCTCCATCGATATCGATCTTCGAGTGCTCCTGAATCATGTGCGCCAACGGGGCCAAACTGCGCCCGAGCCGCATGCCGGTTTTGACCACCTCGGCGCGCGCCGAGTGCATGGAAAATGCACCAAACACGAGTGCGAGCAAAAGCACGTACCCGAAGACACGCGCGATGCCACGGTAGGAACGGGCGCGCTTCGAATTGAAATTGCTCTTGTTGCGCAAGGCCATCCACATCAGTGCCCACATGATCGGCTCCTACAGTCCTGCGGCGCCCTTGAGCGCGTTGAATCCGGCTTTGAAGGCCTCGAGAAGAAAATCGAAACCGGTGGCGGGGCTGCAAAATACATACGAACTCGCCGTCACGTTCTTCGTCCAATTCAGCACGCTCAGGCCGGCATTCGTCGCAGCCTTGCTGGCGTTGCCCGTGGTCGTGAAAACGCCTTGGCTCACCATGCCATTGAGGGGGCTATTCGCCGCAACCTCGCCAGCGCCTTGCTCGCTGGGCATCTCCGGCTTGATGGGGAAGGCTTTTCCGCCGCCGCATCCACCCTGAAGCGCCTGCGAAAAGGCTCCATTGCGGCTCGCGGCCATGACCTCCTGCTTGGTGCTGTAGCCCGCGTAGAAGAAGGTCAGAAAGCCGAAGAAGCCGATGAGCACCGGCATGATCACCGCGGCTTCGATCATGGCCGCACCGCGCCTTCGGATCGCGCGTCGGATGCGGCTTCGGTGAAGGGCCTTTCGAGAGGAAGCGTTCACGAGCACATTCTCCGGATGATCAGTGGTAGTTCTCGGCATCGTCGAGGATTTCCTTGCCCGCGTTCTTGATCGCGTTGGTCGCCTTCGGCAGTTCCTTGTTGGCGAAGTCCGACCTGTCGAAGGCGTTGCGTGCCTGCTTGGTGACCGCCGTTGCGAGCTTGTCGGGTGCGCCGATGCCCTTCAGGCCGGCCTCGAGCCCGTCGAAGGCCAGACCGAGGACCGCCGTTTGCGTGCCACCGACCAGGTTCTCGAACAGAAGCTGCGCGGGGCTCTTATACTTCATCAGCCGGGCTTTCCAGCCAATCGAGTAGAGCGCATGCTCGCGTCCGACGCCGGTGCCGGCAATGGATTGGCCGTTGCAGTCGCGTTCGAAGAAGTACCCTTTGCACTCGTAGAAGAACTCGGCCTGGGCGTTGTAGGCGTACTCCTTCGACCCGCCGTCGCCGCCACCCCAGATCGATCGCGCGCCGCCCAATTTGACCTTGCGCTCCCACTTGTCGGCGAATTGGCCGTTCGCGAATCCGTAGACTTGCATCTGCGCGCCGCCATTGCTTCCGGCCATCTTCTTGGGGCCAGGCCAATCGAATGGCCTCTTGCTGCAGGCGCGGTCGGCGTAGATACCGGCCACCGTGCCAATGACCAAATCGATGGCCCACTTCACCGGATCGGGAAGATGCAGCAAATCCGCAATGAGATCGGGCACGAAGATCATGGCGCGGACGCACAACGTCTTGTTCGGCTCGAAGGCCACGGGCAACCCGAGACGGATCGTTCCGGCAACGTCGTTGACATCCTTCATCTTGTCTTCGCGATCGCGCTCCGCTTGCTTCTCCGGCGAGAGCGGCTCCTCGCCCTCGCGTTCCTTGGCATTCTTCTTGGCTCTGGACTTGTTCTTGACCACCGCCTTGCCCGTGGAGAATCCAGCTCCGGGTATATTTTGCAGTCCGAACGCGGGGAATGGCCCGCTGTTCTCGAATCCTTGATAGTGCGACGCGACCTCGGGGGCGATCATCAAGGTACCGACCCACGGGGTTGCCACGGCAATGACCGCCTGGCTTGCGCCGAGAACCGGCAGCGCGACGGTCAGCACACCGTTCTGCACGACGTTGGTGTTGAACCGATCGACGCTGATCCCCTCGGGTTCGAAAATGATCGAGGCCATCATGGCGTCGGCCACGATTTGAATGAGCAGGTAAATGCCCACCAGCGCCATCATGATGATGTTGATGACCGCGATGAGGTCCATCCCCCGCGCGTCCACGGCCGCGACGGAGAACGCCATGGCATCGGCGGCTTCTTGCCCGCGATCGCGGAAGATGATGGCCTGGCCAATGCCGATCAAGAACCAGAGCGAGGCCACCAGCGACAGGGCCATGAACAGGCCCATGACCATGATGGCACCGCGCTGATCGTCCTTCAGGGACGCGTTTCCGATTCGGGTTTCACTCGCAAGCATGGCTGTAGGGCGCTCCGTGATGCGGGAGGGTCACGCGGATTTCTTTCTGCAGCTTTCCGCCGTTGCAGACGATGTTCTTTCCCAGCGGCACATTGCACGTGTATGCAAATCGCAAGGTCGCCGGCAGCGGGCCGTACGGTCCTGCGCCCGAGTACGATGCTTCCACGCTCTGGACCTCGATCTTCGACGACCACGGTCCCAGCGCCGCCTTTGCCGCGGCGGGCAGGTCGGATGCGGGACTACCCGGCATGCATTTGCCCTGCGTCACGGATGCATAACGTGCGGTGACCGTCGCGGCGTGCCGCATGACGATGCCCGCCGTGTACGCGTAACCCAGTTGCGTGAAGGAAAAGAACGCGAGGGCCATGGGCATGAAGGCGATCACGAACTCCACGGCAATGGCGCCTTGGGTGGCTCGGAGCAATCGTCCGGTGGTCCTCACTGTGTTCTCCTCGGAAATCTTTCCAATGTGACGTTTGGGTCCAAGTGGTTCATTTGGCGGGAAACTCGCATTCGCTGACGCGATATATCCATTCGATGGAGTCAGCGCGCCATCATCGTAGAAATGACGACAAACATGCGCTCTCTCCCGTCGACGGATCGAGAAGCAATATGACCTATTTAAAAATAGATACGACAAACCATCGCCGGTTCTTACCGACGGTCGCTCTTATTCCGCGCAGCGCGCCCGCTCGTGCGAAAAAACACGGCCGCCAAATGGATCCCTTCCAGCTTACGAAGGGATCTCGTGACGGCCCGTGCTGCCCGATGCGCCAGATGGTGGCGTCAAAAGTAAACTTGCCCGCGAAACATCAGCTCGTGCAGCGTGTGACGCGGCGCGAGTGGGCTGGTGGGTATCGCCACCTCGGGAAAGACATACGTGGTCCATTGTCCGCTCACACGAATGTGCTTCGTTGCCCAATAGTGAGCGCCGTACGTGAGCGCATTCACGCGAATATTACCGTCGTACGGCCCTTTGCCCGTAAACGCGGGCGCACCCGTGGACGTGGTCGACGAGGTGCGGCTGTACCCCTCGTACTTGAGATTCATCTGCTCCCAGCGCAGCATCAGTTGCAGGGCGCCATCCGTGTTCGCGTGGTCCTTGCTCGGGGTGCGCGGGCCGAACAGCCACACACCGCCGAAGATGTAATACCCCATGCCGCGCATGCGCCCGAAGCCGAGCGTACCTGGGGCCGCGGTGGGGTCTTGATTCTGATACCCCTCGACGACCTCGCGGGTGCCATTGTCCAGGTAGACGAACTCGCCCTGGAAATCGAAGCGGTCGACCGGTACGCGCAACTCGGCCGCCAGGCCCCATTGATCGTGCGCAGGGATGACGTGCACGGTGCGTCCCACGATGGAATTCGTATACGTCGGCCGCCAGAATAGATAATTGGCGCCCGTGGTCATGGGATTGTAATCGTAATACGTCCAAAGAGGATCGCGCGAGCCGTAGATGACGCTCCCGCCGAATTGGAGCTCCCTCATGGGCCCCAGGTCGGTGCGCCCCGAGAACGGCCGGGCGTAGACGCGGGCCGAAATGTCTCCGCGCCCATCGGTGTTGAGGCGGTTTACGCCGGCGCCATTGCCGTAGGCCACGTAATACGTGAGCAGGTCGTTGCCGAGAACTCCCCACACGTTGATCTCGGGATCCACCGCATAGTAAACTTGCTGCCCCATGACCCGGGTGGCGAGCGCCTTCTCCATGAAAGGGTAGTACTGCGGTAGGGTCATCTGCTCCATGGTGAAGCCCGGCGGCAGCTGGCCGATTCGGATGTTCAATGCGGGAGCTATTTTGTAATTGAGAAACATGACCGCGAGCTGCGCATGCGTTTTCACGGTTTGCGCGGGAGCATATTGCGCGGTCGCCGGCGTGGGCTGCACGCCCGGAGGAGCGGCCACCGGCTCGTCGGCGCGGCCGCTCGTGTTGTCGAGGGCCGTTCGGCCCATTTCGAACTCGATGCGAAAATCCCAGCGTTTCAAGAATTGCCCAGCCAGCGACAGCCGCACACGCCGGAAGGCAAATGTGGGCTTGAGGGCCGTGTCGCCGATGCCGGGGCCCCAGTAACTGAGATGATCCATCTGGAAAAAACCAGAAGGACTGATCACGAAATTCTCTTTTTCATCGCGCAGGGTGAATGACCCATTGCGATATCCGGCGAGAGAGGCTGGCGCACCCGATACGGATTCTGCTGCTGCTACGCGCGAAAATAATACGACGGCGGCGATGACGGGATAACCGATCTTCATGCGTCGCTCCTCGTGATGAATTAGGTTGGTATAGGCACCTTCGCATGTTTCGCGTGGCGTTCGCATCGCCCATTGGCATGTGGGATTGTCGAAATTCGATCGAATCCGTTTGGGCGCGAACGATTCACCCTGGTGATTTCAAAGTCGTCACTTTGATATCGACGCGACACGCATCGAATGGACATCGGGCGCCCGTTCTCACCTTCCGAGCGCCAATGCCGCTCCGCCGTGGAAGCGATCCCATCCGACATAAATGGATGACAAACGTCATCATTGAGCGCAAAATGGCGACTGATTTTGTGCAATAAATCTACATGTGGGCAAATTTGGCCCCCAACCGGAAGGCAGGCGTACGCATGGGAGATGCAAGACGAGCAAGCCTCACACGAACGCTCACGCGCAATCCTGCATGGCGCGTGGTCATGGCGCTGGGCGCGACCGCGCTGGTTACGCAGGGCGGCGCGTGCAGCTCGGACGACGATGGAAACAAAGGCTCGCCGGGCAATGGGAATGACAGCGGCGTGGCCGATGTGAATGTCGGCGACGCGAGCCCGGGCTCGTCGCCCTTTCCTCCCGGTCGGGGGTGGTCGGCCCCGTGGATCGAGCACCAAGCGGAGGATGGAACGACGAATGCGACCGTCCTCGGGCCGAGCCGGGTCAAGTGGGACGCGAAGCATATCGAAGCCGAGGCCATCGGGCGCAAGGCCGTTCGCCTGGACAAGACAGGGGACTACGTGTCCTTCCGCACCACCGCGAAGGCCAACTCCATCGTGGTCCGCTTCTCGATTCCCGATGCCCCGGAGGGCGGCGGTATCGATGCGACGCTCGGTGTGTACGTGAACGGTGTGCGCGTGAAGTCGCTGGCGCTCACCTCGCGCTACGCTTGGTCGTACAAAGGCGGTCTCATTGGTGACTCGATCGTCGACAAGCCCGCGGAGCAGCCGCACACCTTCTTCGACGAGGCGCATGCACTGCTCGACGAGATCCCCGCCGGCGCAGAGGTGAAGCTGCAACGCGATGCGCAGGATACCGCGGCGTTCTACGTCATCGATCTCGTCGACTTCGAGGAGGTCGCACCGCCGCTGGGCATGCCCGAAGGATTCCGCTCCGTGACGGAATTTGGCATACAGCCGAATGACGGAAAGGATCACGCGAACGATGTCGCCAATGCGCTGAAGCAGGCGCCGAAGCTCTGGTTTCCGCCCGGCGAGTACTTGGCGCAGAAGCTCGACGGCGGCAACCTGGGGCTCGACAACCCGGGCACGGAGATCCGTGGTGCCGGTATTTGGCACACCGTCTTCAAGGGCCCGAAGTGGATGTTCTTCTGTGTGGGCGCCAATACGAAATGCAACTATCGCGACTTCGCCATCTTTGGCGAGGCCAAGGCGCGCAACGAGGAGACGGCCGGCCCGCAGAAGGCCTTCGTAGGCCCGCTGGGCAATGGGTCGGTGCTGGAGAACCTTTGGATCGAGCACGAGGTTGCCGGTATTTGGGTGGGCAACGATCCGCCGTACCAAGATGCCCCCACGCAGAACCTGACCGTGCGCCACGTTCGCGTGCGCAACACGTACGCCGACGGTATCAATTTGGACAATGGTACGTCCAATTCGCTGGTGGAAGAATCCCACTTCCGCAACACGGGGGACGATGCGACCGCCATTTGGTCGATCAAATGGACCAAATGGGTACGGGACAAGTCGTACCAAATTGGGCCGGACTTCATTCGCCCCGAGTCGCGCAATTCACCGGACCAAGGCGTAGGGCACGGAAATACGATTCGCCACGTGTCGGTGCAGATGCCCTGGCGTGCGAATTGTTTTGCCAACTATGGCGGGTACGACAACCACTTCGAGGACAATACCTGCGAGGATGTTCTCACGTACCCGGGCATCCTGATCGACAACGAGTTCTCGTCGTATCCGTTTGGACCGGGGCAGACCACGTTCAAGAACATTTCACTGCTCCGCGCGGGCGGTGAAATGTTCTTCGAGAACACCGACAAGCCATGGCGCCACGGCGCGCTCAAACTGTACCTGCGCGAGGGCGACGTGACCGACATCCTCGTGGAAAACGTGGACATCATCGAGCCGCTCTATGCCGGCATCGAGTTCCGCGGGTTTGGCACGGCCTACGTTCCCCCCGGCGAAAAGTACCATCCGGACCTCCTCGCCGCGGCCGACAAGGCAAAGTTCACCAACGTGATCTTGAAGAACATCACAATCACCAAGGCGGGCACCTACGGCATCGAGATCCTCGACAACGCCACCCGCGGAAGCGTGACGTTCGACAACGTCTCGGTCGCAGGCTCCACCAAAGGAGCCCTCGACCGTGGCGGAGCCCCCGATTCGTTCTTCAACAAAGTCGGCACCAACTCGGGCTGGTAAGCCCTAAACGCGCGGGCACGGTTTTCGAATAGGAAGGAGAAAACCGCCAGGACGCCAGGGTCGCCAGGGGTACCGAGTGAAACGGCAATAAACCAAATAATGAGGGTTTATTGTTGGTTCACCTGGCGACCCTGGCGTCCTGGCGGTTTCCTCTTCTCCGGGTGACGGTGATTTAGACCGTGAGGGCGGGCAGGGCGGTGAGCGTTTTGCGCACGCCTTGCTCGTCGAGTTGCTTTCGCAATGCCAAGTATTGCGCCACGAAACGCGCGTCTTTCGAGGCGCGCGTGCCGACGAGCTCTTCGCACTCCAAAAGGGTCATGGGCGAGGGGCTGTCGATGATCGGCTGCAGGAGGCGCATCGCGTTGGGCTCGCGCAGCGGGTAGCTTTCGCCGTTGTCGTCCTTGCGGACTTTGATGTAGCGGTCGTAGCACGCCAGCAGGAACGCGATGCGCCGCGCGTCGCGTCCTTGCGAGAGGCACGCGTCCAGCGTGGGTACCAGGAAGCCCGGAATCTTCGGGCCGCCATCGAGGCAAAGGCGATCGAGCCGATCGGCGATGGCCCGGTTGCCGAATCGCTCCAAGAGCAGGCGCTGGTAGCTGGCCAGCTCCATGCCCGGGAGGGACTTCAGCCACACCGCGGAATCGTTGGCCAAGAAGTCGCGAAGGTAATCGTGGAACAGCGGATCGCGCAGCGCTTCGTCGACCCCGCGCAAGCCGGCGAGGAACGCCGGGTACGAGAGCATCTGGTGTGCCCCATTGAGCAGGCGGATCTTGGCCTCCTCGTACGGCGTGACATCGTCGACGATTTGCACGCCCACGTTTTCCCAGGCGGGGCGCCCGTGACGGAACTTGTCCTCGAGCACCCACTGGATGAAGTCCTCGCAGATGACCGGCGCGCGGTCGTCCAATCCGGTGAGGGCGTTCAGCTCCGTGCGGCGTGCCGCGTCGGTGGCGGGCGTGATGCGGTCGACCATCGCATTGGGAAAGTCGACGTCGGTCTCCATCCATGCGGCGAGCGCCGGATCGTACGCTTTCGCGTACGCAAGGCACGCGCGCCGGGCTTGGTCGCCATTGTGCCGCAGGTTGTCGCACGACATCACCGTGAAGGGCGGAATCCCATTTTGGCGGCGCCGTGCGAGCGCGCCAATGAGAAAGCCGAACACGCCGTGCGGCGCATCGCGATGCGCGAGATCGTGCACCACGGTGGGATCGTCCAGCTTGAAGCGGCCTTGCTCGTCGAGCAGGTACCCGCCCTCGGTGATGGTCAGCGAGACGATGCGGATGGCCGGATCGGCGAGGCGTGCGAGCACGGCCTCGGGACCGTCGGGCGCGTAGAGGTAGTCGACCATGACGCCGAGTACGAGGCTCGTCCGCGTGCCGTCCGGCGCCATTTCCGTCACGCTGTAGAGGCCATCCTGCGCGGCGAAGGCCTCGGCCAGCGGGCGATCGTGCGGGAGCAGATTGATCCCCAAGATGCCCCACGCGTTCTGCCCCGCGTGGGTCAAACAGCGGTCCGTGTAGATGGCCAGGTGTGCGCGGTGGAAGGCCCCCACGCCGATGTGCGCGATGCCTGCGCGGACCGCGGTGCGATCGTACTTCGGCCCAACGACGGCGGGCGGCAATGCCGCCAAGGTTCGACGATTTAGCGCTGCCATTCGAGTACCCTTTCTCTCAAGCTCGGTCCGACGGATGGTAGACCGCCTCGCCCTTGGCGTCGAAGACATGACAGCGCGCCGGGTCGAGCCGCAGGCACACCGAGGCGCCGGCGCGCCCGGCATACTCGCCGTCCGTCTTCACGGTGAGCGTACCCAGCTTTTCCACGTGCACGTACGCACAGGTGTCGCTGCCGAGGCGTTCGACCACCGCCAGGCGCCCTTCGAGCTTCACGCCGCCGCCGTTTTCCGACGGCTCGCAAAAGACGAGCTGTTCGGGGCGCACGCCGAGGGTGAAGCTCTTGGGCATTCCCCGTTCCGACAGCTCCAGCGCTTGTCCATTGGCCAAACGCTGGGCGCCGTCGCTCATGGCCACATCGAGAAAGGTCATCTGCGGCATGCCGAGGAAGCTGGCCACGAAGCGGTTCGCCGGGCGGCGGTACAATTCGAGCGGCGAGCCCACTTGTTCGATGCGGCCCGCGTTGAAGATGACGACCTTGTCGGCCAAGGTCATCGCCTCGACCTGGTCGTGCGTCACGTAAATGGTCGTTGCCTTGAGCTCCTGGTGCAGGCGCGCGATCTCCAGGCGCATCTGCACGCGAAGCGCAGCGTCCAGGTTGGAGAGCGGCTCGTCGAACAGGAAGATGCGCGGCTCGCGCACGATCGCGCGCCCGATGGCCACGCGCTGCCTCTGGCCGCCCGAGAGTGCCGCCGGCTTGCGATCGAGCAGCGGCTCCAGCGCGAGAATCCTCGCCGCACGCTCGACCTTCTTCGCGATGACGTCCGGCTCGGCCTTGGCCAGCTTGAGCGCGAACGACATGTTCTCGCGCACCGTCATGTGCGGGTACAGCGCATACGACTGGAAGACCATCGCCAAATTTCGATTGACCGCCGGTAAATCGGTGATGTCTCCACCGTCGAGAAGCAGGTGCCCCTCGTCGACGTCTTCCAGCCCGGCAATGAGCCGCAGCAAGGTCGACTTTCCGCACCCCGAGGGGCCGAGGAACACACAGAATTCGCGATCTTCCACCTCGAGATCGACCCCTTTGATGACGTCGACCTCGTCGAATCGTTTCCGCAGCGAACGAATTTCCAATCGTGCCATTCCAGTCCCCTTCTTCCCCCCCACCCCGGCCCTCCCCCCCGAGGGGGGAGGGTGACGTTATTTCACGGCGCCAAACGTGAGACCGCGAACCAGCTGCTTTTGCGAGAGCCAGCCCAACACGAGAATCGGTGCGCAGGCGAGCGTCGAGACCGCGGAGAGCTTTGCCCAAAAGAGCCCTTCGGGGCTGGAGAACGATGCGACCAACGCGGAAAGCGGCGCCGCTTGACTGGTGGTCAAATTGAGCGACCAGAACGACTCGTTCCACGACAGAATGAGGCAGAGAAGCGCGGTGGAGGCGAGCCCGCCGCGGCTCACGGGAAGCAGCACGTGCATCATGATCTTCCACGTGTTCGCGCCGTCCATCCGCGCCGCCTCGAGGATGTCCATGGGGATGTCGCGGAAATAGGTGTAAATCATCCACACCATGATGGGCAGATTCACCAGCGCGAAGACGAGCACCAGCGCCGTGCGCGAATCGAGCAAGTTCAAATCACGCGCAATCAGGTAAATGGGCACCAAGACGCCGACGCTGGGAAGCATCTTCGTCGAGAGCATCCACAGCAAGGTCCCGCGGGTGCGCTTCGTCGGGTGGTACGCGAACGCATACGCCGCCGGCACGGCGACCACCATGCCGAGAACGGTGGCACCGCCCGCGGTGACGATGGAATTCCATGCGTAGTGCATGTAATTCGCGCGCTCCAAAATCGTCGCGTAATTCTCCAAGGTGGGCGCGAAGAGGAAGCTCGGCGGCATGGAGAAGGCGTCCAGCTCCGTTTTGAAGCTGGTGAGCAGCATCCATAGGATGGGGAAAAACATGGCGAACCCCACCGCCCACGCCGCGACGGTGCGGAGGTTGCGCCAGAGTCGTTTGCGCGACTTCGCCGTACTCATCGTGCACCCGCGGTCAAGGATTTGCCGATCAGACGAACCAGGAAAATGGATACGAGGTTGGCCAAGACGACCGCGAACAAGCCGCCGGCGGACGCCGCCCCCACGTCGAACTCCAACAGCGCCTGCGTGTACACCAAGAATGGCACATTGGTGGTCGCATCGCCCGGGCCACCGTTGGTGGTGACGAAGATCTCGGCGAACACGTTCAGCAAAAAGATGGCCTCCACCATGATCACGACGGCAATCGGCCGGCGCAGGTGGGGCAGGGTGAGGTGCCAAAAGATGTCCCACGCCTTGGCGCCGTCCATCTGGGCTGCTTCTTTTTGCTCGCGATCCATCGATTGCAGCGCGGTGACGAAGATCAAAATGGCAAAGGGCAGCCATTCCCAGGCCACCACCATGATGACCGACAAGAGCGGCCAATCGGCAAACCAGTTGACCGGCGTCATGCCCAGCGACGTCGCAATCCACGCGAAAAAGCCGGACACCGGATTCATGAGCAGGTTCTTCCACGTGAGCGCGGCCACCGTGGGCATCACGAAGAAGGGCGAGATGAGCAGCATGCGCACGATGCCCTGACCGGGAAAATGGTCGTCGACGAGCACGCTGATGAGAACCCCGCCCACGACTGTGACGAGGAGCACGAAGCCCACCAGCAGCATGGTGTTGAGGATGCTGGTCCAGAAGCTGGGGTAGGTGAAGAAGTAGGCAAAGTTCTCTACGCCCACGAACGACGATTTGTTCGGGTAGAGCAGATTGAAGTACTGCACCGAGAAATACACGGTCATCGCCAGGGGGACGATCATCCAGGCGAACAGCATCAAGGTGGCCGGTTGCGCCAGGAGGCGTTCGACCTGCGTTTTTGCTTTCGAGCTCATGGTTGCTCTGCCTTGTTTGGCTGGTAATAGCCGGCGCGCTTCATCGTGCGCTCGACGGCGTTTTGACAGGTATGGAGCACTTGGTCGACCTGACCGCGTCCGGTCAGCGCTCCGGCGATGAGCCGGCCCACCAAGGTGGCCACGGCTTGAAATTCGGGAATGGAGACGAGCTGAATGCCTTTGTACGGGACCGGAAGCAACGTGGGGTGCGCTGGATCGACGGCCTTGAGCGAGTCGAAGGTGACCTTGGCGAAGGGCGCCGTGTTCATGTACGCCGCTGTGTCGTAGGTGGAGAGGCGCGTGCCCGGCGGCGTGCTCGAGAGGCCGTAACGCTCGCCCACGCGCTGCAGGTACGGGCGCGAGGTTGCCCACAGGATGAAGTCGCGGGCCTCGTTGAATTGGCGGGTGCTCGCCGGAATCGCGAGCGACCACACCCAGAGCCACGACGAGCCGCGATCGGTCGTCTGCTTGGGGGCGCGGGTGAATCCGACTTTGTCGGCGACCGTGCTTTCCTTCGGGTTGACCAGGGTGCCGCCGGCCACGCTGGCGTCGATCCACATGCCGCATCGGCCTGCGGCGAAGAGCGCGAGGTTCTCGTTGAATCCATTGTCGCTCGGCCCCGGCGGGCCGTAGTGCGAGAGAAGATCGATGTAGAACTTCACCGCCTCGTGCCACGGCGGCGTGTCGAGCTGCGGCTTCCACCCGGGGTCGAACCAGCGGCCGCCGTAGCTGTTCACGATGGTGCCGAGCAGCGCCATGTTTTCGCCCCAGCCGGCCTTGCCGCGCAAGCACACGCCGTAAACGCCATGGCTGGGGTCATGCAGCTTGGTTGCAAATTCGCGAATCTGCTGCCACGTGGGCTGCTCGGGCATGGTGAGCCCGCGGGCGGCGAAGAGGTCCTTGCGGTAGAAGGTGATCGACGCCTCGGCGTAGAACGGCACCGCGTAGAGGTGGCCGTCGACGGTGAGCTGCTCGCGCACGTTGGGGAAGAGGTCATTCACGTCGTAATCGGCGGGGAGGTTGTCCAGGGGCTTCAGCCATTGCTGCGCACCCCAGAGCGGAGCCTCGTAGGCGCCGATGGTCATCACGTCGAACTGGCCACCGTGCGTGGCGATGTCCGTCGTGAGGCGTTGCCGCAAGGTGTTCTCTTCGAGGACGACCCAATTGAGGTGCACTCCGGGATGCGTCTTCTCGTATTCGCTCGACAGGGCTTGCATGCGCACCATGTCGGCGTTGTTGACGGTGCCGATCGTGAGGGTGGCATCGGCGTGCGCCGATCCGGCGATCAGCATCGTCGTGGCCATCGTCGCAACCGCGGTCCATCGGGTCGTTCGCGCCATGACTTTGAACGATATAGGCTTCCGCAAACGTTTGCGCGGCTTTCTCACCCGCCACGGATGCATTTGCCGATTACGCAATGCGGCATTCGATGCGATGCGCACCATCGGGACACTTCCGGTCGGGCATTTGCGGCCACCGGCCCGGGGGCAGAGCACATTTGTCGACCGCATGGCCGTTCACGAGCTCGACGGTCAGGTGCCCCGCTGTTCGGCGTCACCCGCCCGTGTGCTACGGAGGCAACAAATTCCGGCGAGTGCCGAATGGTCCGCGCCAGTGTTGCTACGACGTCGATTTAGATAATTGAAATAGTTCGGGTGAGACCATACGAAGAAGACTTCGCAGCTTTTCTTCGAAGTGAGGCTCTTCCATGGCGACGTTTGGCATTCGTTGGTGTGCAAGCTTGCTCTTGTTGGTCAGTGGCTGTTCGATTGACAACGGTACGACCTCCTCGCAGGGCGACGAGGTTTCGGCCGTTCAAGCCGTCGACGGAACGCGCCAGTATGGCGATATCCTTACGGAGCTGCAGAACCTGCAGAACGTCGTCGAGGTGAAGGAAGAGGTCTCGCGCTACCCCAATACGCGCGCCTTCGTGCTGCAATTTCGCCAGCCGGTGGACCACTACCGCCCGCGGGGAGCGACGTTTACCGAGCGGGTAAGACTTCTTTTCCGATCGTACGACGCCCCGATGGTGATCCTCACCTCCGGATATGGGCTACCGCCTTTGTATCTCTCGGAACCGGCGGGAATGTTGAATGCCAATCAGCTGATGCTGGAGCATCGCTTCTTCGGCCCATCGACGCCCGATTCGGTGGATTGGAAAAAACTCGATATCTTCCAGGCAGCCTCGGACGAACACCGGATCGTGGAAGCATTGCGTCCGTTGTTCAAAAAGAAGTGGCTCTCGACGGGCGCCAGCAAAGGCGGGATGACCGCCGTCTATCATCGATTTTTCTATCCCCGTGACGTCGATGTCACCGTGCCATACGTCGCGCCGAATAGCTTCGGACCCACCGACGAGCGCTACGCTTCGTTTCTCCAGAACGTGGGCAGTGCCGAGTGTCGCGACAAGGTTCGGGCCGTTCAGACGGAAGTGTTGCGACGGCGCCCGGAGTTCGAGGCGCGCCTGGCCGAAGAAGCCGCGGCCCGTGGCGATGGGTACGAGCACCTGGGCATTCACAAGGGGCTCGATTGGACCGTCAGCGATCTCGCGTTCACGTTCTGGCAATACATGGGGCGGCCTGCCTGCCCGCTCGTTCCGTCGGCCGGCGCCACGAGCGACGAGCTCTATGGCTTTCTCGATCGTGTGGGCATGATTGGGGCGTACGGCGATGCGTCGCTCGACCAAGTTGCCGCGTACTATTACCAAGGAGCCACGGAGCTCGGGGGACCCGAGTGCGACACTGCGCATCTGGGACCGCTCTTGACCCCGGGATTCCGCTGCGACTATGCCGAGCTTGCGCCCCTCGGCGTCCATCTACGATTCCGTTATTCGAGCATGCCCGCGGTGGCCGCTTGGGTGCACTTTGCCGCCGAGCGCATGCTCTTCGTCTACGGAGAGGAAGACCCGTGGTCGTCGGGAGCCTTCACGGTACGCGAGAAAAACGATAGTTACCGCTACGTCGTGCCCCAAGGCACCCACGGCGCGCACATTGGGCTTCTTCCACCGGAGCAGGCCCGCGAAGCCTATACCCACATCTTCCAATGGATGGACGTCCCCATCCCCGAAGGCATCGCACCGAGCGACTTCTCCGCCTTCGAGGCCGAATCGATGATCGACCAACCGCCGCGCCGCAGAGGCCATCGCCCCTCGCGTTGAACATGTCCCTCGATGGGTTCACATCGTGAGCCCCTGAGGTATTTGAACCGCCAAGACGCCAAGTATTGGGATGCAAACAGGCGTTCCATCAATTCGAAGAGCATCGTTAATCCTTGTATGCGCTCGACACGAACGTTGTCTCGGCGGTTCGATAACTATGAGGCGTTTGAACTCTTCGCTGGAGAGCAAGACCAGGACGCCATGCCCATGTCGGGTTATCTCAATCGGCTCCTGCTCCGCTTCCCGAGCCGCCGCTGCGAAATTCTGGTCGACCTGCGCAACTGTCAGCTGCTTCATGGCTAGAAAGTATAGGCACTGGATGGTCATGGTCCAGAATGCACTCTGGACCAGAGTGGCCTGCCAGCTTACACCTGCAGCCACACCGCCGTGTCCGGCGGCAAATTGTCGCCGGACAAGGGCCCACTCGCCAGCAAGAGGCGGTGGTGTGGTGGCAGTCGGATCGCGCGCTCCGACAGATTGAGCACGCACGCGAATGCGCGGTCCCCGTCACTCGGCCGGGTGAACGCGAGAACCCGTTCGCTCGTGTCGAGCCAATTCATGGGACCGTCGCCCAATTGCGGAAGGGAGCGACGGAGGCGCAGGGCCGTGCGGTAAAGCTCCAGCATCGACGATGGATCGCCCATTTGGAGTTCCACGGTGTGCGCTTTCCAGGTGGCCGGTTGCGGAAGCCATGGCGCCTTCGTCTCGGACGGACTGAATCCGAAAGGAGGTGCATCTCCGGCCCAGGGCAGGGGAACGCGGCAGCCGTCGCGCCCCGGATCCACATTGCCGGTGCGGTGCCACATCGGATCTTGCCGCAGCTCCGGGTGAATGTCTTCCACTTCCCAAAGGCCCAACTCCTCGCCTTGGTAAAGGTAGGCCGCGCCCGGAAGCGCGAGGGTCAGCAGCACCGCCGCGCGCGCGCGCTGGTGCCCCAAGGGCAGATCGACCGGCGTGTCATGGCGCCGCGTTGCGAAACTGAACGACGTATCCTTTCGCCCGTACCGGGTGACGTGGCGGGTGACATCGTGGTTCGAGAGCACCCACGTCGTGGGCGCGTCCACCGGAGCGTGCGATGCCAAGGTGTCCGAAATGATCGCCCGGAGGCGCGCCGCGTCCCACGGGCAGCACAAGAAATCGAAATTGAACGCCGAATGCAATTCATCCGGTCGCAGATAATTGGCAAACCGCTGCTTGTCGGCCAACCACACTTCGCCGATGAGCGCCCGGTCGCCGTCGTACGAATCGGCGATGCGCCGCCACGCCCGATAAATATCGTGCACATCGTCCCGATCGGTGAACGGGTGTATGCCCGCGCCATTCACCTCGGGCAGCTTCGGATCCTTGGTGAGCAACGCGGCCGAATCGACGCGGATGCCGTCCACGCCGCGGTCGAACCAGAATCGCAACACCGATTCGAACTCGGTGCGCACGTCGGGGTGCTCCCAATTCAAATCGGGCTGCGCCGAATCGAAGAGGTGCAAATACCATTGACCATCGCCGACCCGGGTCCACGTGCCGCCGCCGAACTGCGATATCCAATTCGTCGGCGGGAGCTCACCCTCCGCGCCGCGTCCTTTGCGGAACCAAAAGCGCTCCCGCTCGGGTGAGCCCGGCGTGGCGGCCAACGCCGCGCGAAACCACGGATGTTCGCGCGACACGTGATTGGGCACCACGTCCACGATGATGCGGATACCCAGCTCGTGCGCTTCCGCGATGAGCGCCTCGGCTTCGGCCAGGGTCCCGAAGAGCGGATCGATGGCGCGGTAATCGGCCACGTCATAACCGGCGTCGGCCATGGGGGAGGCGTACCAAGGATTGAACCAAATCGCATCGATGCCGAGCCACCGAAGATAGGAAAGCTTCGAGCGAATACCCTCGAGATCGCCCACACCGTCGCCGTTGCCGTCGGCGAAGCTGCGCGGATAGACCTGATAAATGACGGCGTCGCGCCACCACATTTTGCTCATCGATGTCCTAGCCTTTTAGGCCGCCCGCAGTGAGGCCTTTGAGAATGCTGCGCTGGAATACCAAGAAGGCCGCAATCATCGGTACGCTCGCAATCACCAACCCCGCCATCACTTCGGTCAGCGGGACCCGCCCCGTGGCCGACAGTCGACTGAGCGCCACACTGAGTGTCTGCGTACGCGGCTCCTGCAAGACAAGGAGCGGCCATAGAAAATCCTTCCACATGGCGATGACCGCGAAGATCGAAACGACCGCGAGCACCGGCCTCGAGAGCGGCAGGACGATGCTCACCAGAATGCGCAGGCTGCCGGCGCCATCCATGCGCGCGGCGTCCAGAAGCTCGTCGGGGATCTGATCGAAGAATTGCTTCAGCACATAAATGTTGAAGGCATTCGCCGCCGACGGAAGCCATAGCGCCCACGGTGTATCCAGCAGATTCACATGGAACAGAGGTACGTCGCTGACGGTGAGGTACGCGGGGACGAGCAGCGCGGCCGTCGGCAGGAGCAAGGTGGCGAGCATGGCGCCGAGCACGACATTCCCCAGCACGGGGCGGAGCTTCGACAGCGCATACGCCGCCGTGACATCGACGACGAGCTGCATGAGCCACGCCCCGACGGCATAAAACGCCGTATTCAGAAAGAACCGCCCGATATTGAGCTCGTTCCACGCTTGGACGTACACCTCGGGATGGAAGCTCTCCGGGATCCACGTGGGAATCGGCCGCGCGAGCTCGGCCGGGTCCTTCAAGGAGCCAATCACCATCCAGTACATGGGAAATAGAAAGACGGCCGCGAACAGCAAGGTGAGCAAGGTGAGTACGAGGAAATAGATCCACCGCGCGCGTCCGCGCCGGAGCTGCGCATCCGAGAAAAGCGATCGCGTTTCGCTCATGCCCGCATCCCCTCGCGAGAGACCAACCGGATGTACGCCACCGAGAACGCCCCCAGCACCAAAAAGAGAAGCACACTCATGGCCGCGGCCATTCCAAAATCGTGATTCACCGTGAAGGCGTACCGGTAAATGAGCACCATCACCGTGATGGTGTCCGGATTGGTCGTTCCGGTAAGTTGGAATGGCTCGATGAACACCTGCATGGTCGCCACGATCTGCAGCATCAACAGCACGGCCAGAATGAACCGCATGTGCGGAATGGTGACGTGCCAGAGGCGCTGCCAAACATTGGCCCCTTCCATCTCCGCGGCCTCGTAAAGCTCGCCGGGAATGTTCTGCAGCGCGGCCAAATACATGATGGTCGCCGTGCCCATGTTGGCCCACGTCGACACGAGCACCAGCGAGAGCATGGCCATGCGGGGCGACTGCGTCCATTGCGATTCGGGCAGGTGCAGCCCGCGCAAGACCGTGTTGAATAGGCCGTTGCCCGGATCGTAGAAGTATTGCCAGAGGAGCACCACCACCAGCGGTGGAAGCATCACCGGCAGGTACACCGCCACGCGGAAGTAGCCCTTGAAGTGGCGCATCTCGTTCACCACCACCGCGAGAAAGAAGGGCACCACGTAGCCGAAGGCCAGCGCAATGCCGGTGAACGTCACGGTGTTCCACCACGCCGTCCAAAACAGGGGGTCGTGGAAGATGGCGGAAAAATTCGCAAAGCCCACCCACTCCGGATCGCTGACGAAGTTGACCTGCTGGAAACTCAGAATCACCCCGCGCACCAAGGGATACCAGGAGAAGATAGCGAAGCAGGTTATGGCTGGGGCCATGAAACCGTAGGCCAAGCCGTTGTCCGAGGCCCGGCGCTTTCGCCTCGTGGCCCGTTTGGCCATTAGTCGCGCACCCGCCAAATCCGGCCCAGCATCCACATCGTGGCTTCGCGATCGCGCGGCGGTGCTCACTTGACCGTGGCCAGGATCACGTTGGCTTGCTTCTCCGCATCGGCCAAGAGCGCGCCGATGTCGGCGTTCTGATCCGTGAGCACTTTGGCCATGGCCGTATCGAGTACCGCGTAGATCTGTTGGGCCAACGGCGGCTCCAGTTTGAGCTGCACACCGCCCGAGCCCGCGTTGAACGGCGCATAGTTGCCCGCCGGCAAGTTGGCATACGCCGTGACGGCGGCCGTGTATTTCTTGGCCGCGTCTCCCACCCAAAGGGCAGGCTCGGGCAGGCCCACGGGCCGCTTGGCGGTCGCTTCTTGTTTCTGTTGCTCGTCGAACCGCTCCGGGTTGTCGTACTTGAACAAGAGCCACTTCAACCCGGCCTTGATCTTCTCCGGCGTCGCCTTCGCGTTGAACATGAAGCCTTCACCGCCGGCGAGTGTGGCCTTGCCGCCGGGCATGGGGGCGAGGCCATAGTCGTCGTAGTTGCCTTTGAATTGGCTCACCATGACGGGAATGTTGTCCGACGTGGCGATGTACATGCCGAGCTTGCCCGAGGCCATCATCTGCAGCAGATCGGCCCACTCGAGGAACTGACGCTGCCCCATCGCGTTGTCCGTCCAGCGCATGTCCTTCAGCTGCTGGAGAACCTGCTTCCCTTTGTCGTCGTTGAAGGCGGCTTTCCAGGTCTCGCCGTCCTTCACGGCGACGTCGCCCCCGATGGAATAGATTTCGGCGGTGAAGTGCCAGCCGCCGGTGTTGCTCTTGCTGTAGTCGCCGTAACCCACGACACCGTCGCCGAGCGCGGCGATCTTCTTGGCGGCCGTGCGCACGTCCGGCCATGTTTTCGGGGGATTGTTCGGATCGAGCCCGGCTTTGGTGAACAAGGTTCGGTTGTAGAGCAATCCCATCGAATAATTGGTCCACGGCAATCCGTAGACTTTGCCGCCGGCGCTGAAGACCTTCATCAACTCGGGCCGTATTTGGGCCACGGAGGGGAAGTCCTTCAGGTACGGCGTGATCTCCGCGACCTGTTTCTTCGCGATGAGGTTCGCCGGATCGGTGAAGTAGACGTAGAAGACGTCCTCGAGCTGCCCGCCGGCCAGCTTCGTGGTGAACGTGCGCGGATCCATCTTTCCTTCGCGCGCGTCGATCTTGATGCCCGCGTTCTTCGCCTCGAAGGACTTCACGTCGTCGAGGAACTGCTGCCGGAGGAACGTCTCCGTTTCGGGCGGCAGTGCATTGACCGTGATGCTGGTGGTCACGCTTTCGGAAGCGGCCGCCTTCTCCTTGCTACAGCCGGTGACCAGCGCCACGATGCTCGCGGCGAATGCAACGAGCCCGCTGACGGCTACCTTGCCGAACGTTCCTCGATTCATGGCCCACTCCTTCACGTCCCTGCTGCCAAGTCGTCATTAAAAGTGCGGTCGTGCAAAAAGTCTATAGATTGTTGCAAAAACAAGATCGCGCGTCCGGCACGCCTTTCGCTCGCGCTCGGGCATGAACACGGATGACGCGCTGATTGACGAGGCCCTGGCCGAATCGTTTCCCGCGAGCGATCCGCCCTGTTGGACTGCGACGCATGGCGGCATGCCTGCGTCAGCGTACCGCGGGCTCGCGCCCGAGCGAGAGATTCAGTCTTGGATCGATGCCGATGTGCTGGCGCTCTCCCGAGATGACGACGTGCCCGCAGCGCTCGAACACGTCGCGAGTGTGCTGCGGCGAGCCCATCGCGCGATGACGCACTACCCGCACGGCATCGAGGGAATTCGCGACATCGAGGCGATTCTGCCGGGCACCGAGCTTGCTCAGGACCCCGTGGTGATCGGCGCGCACATCAAGGACGTCGCCTGCGTGGCGGTGCTCCTTTCCCTCGCGCGCATCCTCGAGCCGCGGCACTTCGCGCGGACGGTGCGGCTTCTCACCTTCGTCACCGCCGACACCGATCCCGAGGAGCACTCCGATGTAGCCCACCTCGCCCGTGTGGTGCCCGGTCTCCTGGCAACCGTGGCCCGCATCGCGGGCGCACCGGTGCACGATCACGTTTCTGCGTGATGGGCGTGAGGTAGTCCATCCATGCGGCGGGTGACCTCCCCCAGGGCCCATCCCCAGACGACGTGCGAGGCGATCATGAGCGCGGTGCGGCGGGGGCTGTGCCGCGTCGCCGGCGTGAGCAGGCCAAGCGCGGGCAAGAGGCCCAAGTAGCTGCCGGCCCACACAGTGAGGCCATAGACGACGCCGGTGCCCGGTCCAGAATGCAGTGTGTGCCGATTGGCATGGCGATAGACGGTGCCCGCGGCCGCGCCGTACGAGAAGTGCGCGACCAAGGTGAGCGCCTTTCGCGCAAAAGGCACGCGGGGCGGACTCCACCCGAGCATGGCGAGCACCCTCATCGTGATCCGGCGCGGTGGTAGCGGATGCTGCTCGTGCAGAGGAAGCCTGCGATGCAAAAGCTTCATCGCGAGTGTCATGGGGACGGTGGCGATCAGGCCGGCAATACTGCCTTGAAGCGTGTCATCGGCCATGCGCTGGAGGGTCATGGTGCGCGAGATTGCATGCACCGTTCCCTCGGCGCAGGGGGCTCAGCGCTTCGAAGTGGACGGTGCGCGAATGCCCGTCGAGCCGCGCACCACGAGCTCCGGTTCGAACAAGAGCTCGTCCGCTTGCACCGCACCGCCGCCGATCTCGCCGGCCAGCAAGGTGACGGCGGCTTGGCCCATCGCCTCGATGGGCTGGCGGATCGTGGTGAGCGGCGGATCGGTGCACGTCATCATCGAGGAGTCGTCGTATCCCACGACGGAAATGTCTTGCGGCACCGAGAGCCCCGCCCGGCGGACCCCTCGGATCGCCCCCAGCGCCAGCACGTCGCTCGCGCAAATGAGACCGGTGGCACCCAGCTCCACGAGGCGCGCGGCCGCCGCATGTCCGCCCTCCATCGAGAAGATGGTGCGCTCCACCAGCGCCGCGCGGCCGGCGTGGCGAACGAAGGCGTCGTGTTTGCGCTGCGAGGGAACGTGGTCCGGGGGGCCGAGGATCAAGCCGATCTTCGTGTGGCCCAGCGACGTGAGGTGCTTGTACGCCTGCTCGACGGCGACGGCGTCGTCCGCCGAGATGTGCGAGAAGCCCAAGCCATCGATACCCGCGTTGATCAGGATGGCCGGCAGCCCGCGCTCGAGCATGCGCTGGTAGTGACCATGATCCGCGTCCCCTTGCGCGTAGTTGCCGCCCGCGAAGATGACGCCGGATACATGTTGCTCGAGCAACATATCGACGTAGTCGCTCTCGGTCACTCCGTCCGTGGTGCGCGTGCACAGCACGGGCGTGAAACCTCGCCGCGCCAGCGCGCCCGCCACCGCCTCTGCGAATGCCGGGAAAATCGGGTTCTGCAGCTCCGGCAACACCAGGCCGACCAGGCGGGCCCGTTCGCCGCGAAGTTTGACCGGCCGCTCGTAACCCAGCACGTCCAGCGCGGTTAACACCGCCGTGCGCGTGGGATCCGAGATGCCCGGTTTGCCGTTGAGAACACGGCTCACCGTTGCCTCGCTTACCCCCACGTACTTTGCCACTTCCGCAAGCCTGCGCGTCATGTGTGCAATTCTACCGCATAATCGTGCAAATAATTTGCATAGACGACGTCATTGGTCTGGCGCACCGCAACAATGTCCGTCATCATCGTCCGTGGCTGAGCCGCTCCGGGAGAGTGCTCGCCATGCCCACTACCACGTTCGTCATCACCGTTTCGCGAGGGGAACATGCGAAATTCGATGCGTATCAAGCTGTGTCTTCTCGCAGTCTGCGCCACCTTTCCGCTCTTTGGTAGCCTTTCGGGTTGCAAATCTTCATCGTCCGACGACCCCGGTACCTCGCAACCCGACGGCAATGGCGACGACGGCACCAACGGGGGCACGCAGGTCCGGCTGCCCATCGAGGTGCTGGGCACCGGCTCCCCGGACGAGCCCGCGATCGCGATCACGCGTCTCGGTGTCGAGGCGGCCGATGTGGGTTCCGCAGAGCGTCTCGTCGTGCTCTGCCATCGATGCGGCCATTACGATTCGCCCGAGTTCGAAGCCCTGGCCAAGCCGCTGGCGAAGGTGAAGGCGAGCTTGCGCATCGTGGGCGGCGACGGCAACGACGCGCCCTGGATCGACGTGACCGATGCCAACGTGCAGCTCGACGACGTGTCGCGCGCCCACGGTGGCATCAATGGAGGCTTGGTCACCACCACGTTCTCCATCGCGCTGGATGCACCGACCCGCGCCCGCCTGGTGGGGTTGCCCGGCACGAACCGAATCGAATTCCGCTTCAATGGCACCGACGGCAATTCGAATGGATTCCGCATTCTGGACGTGCAACTTCGCAATGCGGGCGGCACCGATCTGAATCGCACGCCACGCAAGTACGTGGACATTGGCGCCGAGAAGGAAGCGGGAAAACAGTGGTCCGACGACGCTGCCAAAGGGCAGGCGCTCTGGCATGGGAAGGACCTGCTCATCAAGTCGCCGGTGGTGCCTCGCAAGATCCACGCTGCGTGTGATTCGTGCCACGCGGAGGACGGCCGCGATTTGCAGTATTTCAATTATTCGAACAACTCCATCGTCCAGAGGAGCAAGTTCCACGGATTGAGCACGGAGCAGGGAAAGCAGATTGCCGCGTACCTGCGCGCGAGCCTGCACGACAAGGTGCCGCACGTGCCGGCGGCCGCACCCGAGAATCCGCCGTACCAGCCGGGGCCGGGGCTGGACGCGAAACCGGTGCTCGAGTGGGCGGCGGGCGCGGGGCTCGCGGCCGTGTTGCCCGACGGCAAAGCGTTCATGAAGACCTTCGTCGGGCAGCCGGTGGACGACAAGCCGCTGTCGGTGACCCAGGCGGAGCTGGATCGGGCGATGGACCCGAAAGGCAAATTGAACACGCGCGAGATGCCCGTTCCTTTGCAATTCCCGGATTGGAATGCGTGGCTTCCCAACGTGCACCCGCTCGATATCTGGACGCCGGATCAAGGGCAGTCTGCGGGGCTCTTCGAGACGGTGGCGGAGGATCGGAGTCCGCTGAAGGCCTTCGAAAAGATCAAAGAGTTTCTCGAGACGAACAAGAACAAGAATGGCGTCTATGGCGATTGGCGCCACCTCACGCCCGAGCAGCGTGAGCGGATCCAACAATGGTTCTACGACTTCGGGGCGAGGACCATCGGCTTCGGGGGCGGCGGGCGAGGGGATCGGCAATCGAGCGATCCGTCGAAGCCTTACGGCGGCGAGATCGGCGGGGCGAAGTTCGAGGCGCTTCTCTCCAAGGAGACGGCGGCCCTCGCGCCCGCGGCGGCGTTCTCGAAACAGGCATTCATCGAGCGCGCGCTGGTCGGCTTGTTCCACTGGATGGGCGTCAAGCAATGGCAACTGGCCCACACCTACGGGCTCGAGGGCGACCAGAGCCAGTTCCACGGGAGGCGCGAAGGCGGAACGTGGATTGGCGAGGGGGACAAGCGCGGTTGGATCTTTACGTGGCCCAGCGTCTTTTACCTCGCGCCGCACATGCTCTATGCCCCGGAGGAGACCTCGAAGGGCAAACGTGAATTCTATTTCTCGTGGGAGCCGCGCCTCGTTTCGTATTTCCGTACGAATCAGTGGTACCAGCTGCAGATGTCGGTCAACCCCGGTTGGGCGGGCGCCTCGCAAGGGCCCATGGATTGGCCGTACCATCTCGGCTTTACCACGGGCGTGGTCGACGATTTGGAAACGGCGAAGGCTCCGACGTGGGTTTCGGCCGCGCACCTCGCCCGCTTCTTCCAAGTGCGCGCCAAGATTTCTCAATTGGCCAATACGAACATCTCGTTCAATACGCCCGATCCGAAGGAGCCGGACAATCTGTTCAAGAACACGGGCCTTCAGAGCCGGGCCCACTTCGTTCACAAACTGGCCCCCACGGGCATCCTCCACACGGGGGCGGAAGACTGGCAGCGCACGCGCTTTCGACACATGGACGTGCTCCAGGCAGGGTTGTACAAGATGCTCGTGAATACGTCGATTGGCGTCTACAACGAGTACTTCGCCAACACCGCCGCCGACCAATGGCGCCGTTGCGATCCCAATGCCCACTTCGGTGGCGAGCTGGAGACCAAGTCGGGATTCCGCTTTTGCCTGGACAAGGAACGCAAGGCCCTTCCCACGGACAAGAACGGAAAGCCCTACCTCGCCGGTGGATGGGTCGACTGGACCATCGAGCAATACGTGGCGTGGGGCATCCTGGCGGCGAAGCAAGTCGGCGCCGATCCGCAGCGGATCGCCACGTGGTCCGATTGGCACGACCGCATGTGGCCCTGAGTCAGAGGTGCCCGTCCACCCTGTACTCGGCGACCTCGGGGGCACATGAAATGGTGTCCCCGGCGTCCACCTTGCTGATGCGGATGTAGATCCAGGTGTTGTCGTGGTAGCTGCCGGCGTCGTCTTTGATCCGGCAGAAGCCCAGTGCGTCGGTGGTGCAGTCCCAGGAGTCTTTGTCGCTGTCGATGTGCAGCCTGTAGCGGTCCAAGTGCGCGGCGCCGCGAACGCGCAGTTCGAACTCGATGTCGTTTTCGCACTGGCCGCCGTTCGCGCGGATCATGTACCAATCGGGCGCGGCGCCCACCTTGCCGTCGTAGCCGTCGATGCTTGGGCTAACGTGCTGCCGGACGTCCGTCGCGATGATGCCGGAGAAGTGCTCCGCGCTGCTCGAGTCGAGGCACGAGTCGTCGCCCAGGTCGATGGCGTCGCTCGAATGGTGGTTGTCCCTCACCGGGTCCACGACTTCACAGCCGTCGGCGGTGTTGCCGTTCACATCGTACGCCTCGCCCTTGCAGGCGAAGGTGCAGTGCGAGTCGATGCAGGTGACCCTGGCGTTGGGGTCTCCGGCACCCGGGCAATCGGCCGCCGACTGGCACGTGGTCTCCACGTCCACGGCGGTGCTGGCGCAGTAGTTGGTAGGGTCGCTCGGGGAGGAGGGGCCACATGCCGCCGAGGCGGCGACGGCCGCGAGAAGGGAGGCGGCTGCGATGATCCGACGTGTGCTCATTCTGAAGGGGGCCTATCGCAAGCGGCGAGCCAGCGATTTTGTAGCAAAACGAAGACACACCCACGTCAAAAGCGAAGGCGCAGCCCGGCCGGCTCCCTCTACAAGGCTTGTGCCAGTCGTCGCACGGCGGTGAGCAATTCGCGTTCGTTCAACATGGCATAACCGAATCGCGCATACGGAGCGCGCGCACCGTCGAGGAAGAAGTGTCGCCCCGTTTGGAAATGGACGTCTTTTTCGACCGCGCGCTGTTGCCATCGATCGACATCGACGTCGCTGGCGACCTTCGTCCAAAGGGCCATGCCGCCCGGCGGTTTGATATAGGAAATGGCGCCCGCCAGGTGTTTGTCGATCGCCTCGCACAGCGCATCGCGGCGCGCCTGATACGTGCGTCGCATGCGTCGCGCATGGCGCTGGATCTCCCGCTCCTCCAGCAATTCGGCCACGGCACATTCGAGGACACCGTCGCCTTGCCGATCGATGAGCTCCCGCTCGTAGGCCATCCGCGCGAGCGCCGGCTCCGGGGCGACCACGAAACCGAGCCGCAATCCCGGCGCCAGGATCTTCGCGAAGGTGCCGATGTAGATCACCTGCCCGTGCGGATCGGCACTGGCCATGGGCAGGACGGGGCGGCCGTCGTAGTGGAACTCCTGGTCGTAGTCGTCTTCCACGATGGCCATGCCCTGCTGGCGCGCGAGCTCGAGCAGTGCGAGGCGGCGCGTCGGCGTCAAGACGACGGTGGTCGGATACTGATGGTGCGGCGTGACGTACACCAGACGAATGCGCATGCTTGCCGCTTGGCGTGCGAGCTCGCCGACGTCGATGCCATCGCGATCCACGGGGATCGGCACGATGCGGGCACCGGCGCGCCGGAAGACGGCGTGGGCGAGTCGATAGCCGGGGGACTCGACGGCCACCACGTCGCCGGGCACCACGAGGGCGCGCGCAACCAAGTCGATGGCCATCTGGCTTCCGCGCGTGATCATCACGTCGTCCTCGCGTGCGGGGATGCCGCGGGCGGTGGCGATCATCGCGGCGACGGCGGCGCGCAGGCGCTTCTGGCCGCGGCTCTCCCCCGTGTAGTCGAGCAGGTGGACGCCGTGACCGCGTGCCGCGCGGCGGTAGGCGCGGGCGAGGAGATCCACGGGTACGAGCCGCAGATCGGGCGAGCCTCCCCAGAGGAGCAACGCATCGCGCCCGGGGGTGGTGTCGCGCTGCGGGCGCTCGCGGATCGATTCCACGGGAAAGCCGGCACGGCGCGGGACGCCGGGGCTCGGGCGTGCGCGTGAGAGCCGGCGCGGTTCGGCATCGGGCGAAGCCGTGGCGACGAAGGTGGCTGACCCCCGCCGCGTGCCGACCCAGCCCTGCGCCTCGAGCTCCGCGTACGCCGCCGCCACCGTCGTGCGGTGCACGCCCAACGTTTCCGCCAAGGTGCGCGTTCCCGGAAGCGCGTCGCCTTGCTTCAAGCGGCCGCGCGCGATGTCGTCGGAAATGGCCTGGGCAATCTGCGCGAACAGCGGCGTGCGGCTCGCCGCCTCGAGGGGCACGGAGAAGGTCCAAGATCGCATGGTCAACTGGTAGGTCCGAATTGTCGAAACCGGACCTACAAGAGATACCAGTGATGGCGCATCCTCGGGGTATGGAAAACCGAGGCCCACTGGAACGTACCCCGCGGACGACGTTGCACCGCATCCCGGATCGGGGCTCTTACGATCGCGATCTTGCCTATTCCATTCTCGACGCGGGGCTTTACGCGTCCGTGGGCATCGCCGTGGAAGGACAGCCGTTCGTCATCCCCATGGTGTACGCGCGGCTGGGCGATCGCCTCATCCTGCACGGCGCCGCGGCGAGCCGCCTCCTGAAGGCAGGGGCCAAGAGCACGCCGCTCTGCGTAACGGTGACCTTGGTCGACGGGCTGGTGTTTGCGCGCTCGGGCTTCCACCACTCGATGAACTACCGCTCCGTGATGGTGCTGGGCGAGGCGACCGAGATCACCGACACGGAGGAAAAGCTTCGCGCGCTCGATGCCCTCGTCGACCATGCGGTGCCGGGGCGCTCGAGGGAGACGCGCCCGGCGAACCGCAAGGAGCTCGTCGCCACCCGGGTTTTGGCGCTTCCCATCGTCGAGGCGTCCGTCAAAACGCGGACGGGTGGCCCCAAAGACGACGAGGACGACATGGAGCGCGCATATTGGGCGGGCCACGTGCCCCTTCGTTTGGTGGCCAGCGAACCCATTTCCGATGCCGAGCATCCACCCCGCGCACCCATGCCCGAGGCGATCGCGTCGTACCGACGGCCTTAGAGGCTCACGGGCGGTGTTTCGGCCGGTGGTGGCGGCGGAGCGGGGGGCGGTGGCGGCGGTTTCTCCTTGGTGCAGTACACCGTGACGCTCTGCGCTTGGTAGACGCCTCCACCGAGAAGCCCGACGAACCAATCGCGCGCGCTGATTTTGGTCTCGATGGTGGCCCACCGGCCCTGCGTTGGACACGCGTACTGCAAGGGGTAGGGCGGATCGATCACCACCACGTCGCCCACGATGGCGCTGTGCATGCGTTCCTCGTAGCCCTGGGCGGCTTGCCGTTGCGTGGGCAGGCCGGAACGAATCGTCGTGCGGTAGCAGCCGCCGGTGAGCAGCGCCAAGCAGGCGATGGGGAGCCAGTGCTTCATTGGGCCTCCTGCGCGTGGGAAGCTTCGGTTCTCGCTTCCTGCTGCGAAGGCGGCGAAGGTTCGGCGCACGTGACGTACACCTTCCGCGGCGAGTAGATGCCCAACGTGATCAAGCTGACGAACCATGTGGCCCCGTTCGTGCCCTCTTCGATTTTCCAGGCGTCGCGTTGATGGCAAATGTCGGCCACATTCACCTCGGCTTCGCCCGCAAGTCCCCAAAAGAAAAAGGAATTCCACTCCTCGTGCTTCTCCGCTCCTGGAGTTAAATTCTTGTTTACGAGGCTAGTGCTGAAACACCCCTGGCTGAGCCAAGCCAGCGCCAGCACCCCCGCCCGCAGCCGTCGATTCGTGATGAAAAGATTCATGGGTTGCCCACTACACCTCTAGTCTCGGCCGCGTTCGACCCATGGTTGCGTGAATCGGTGTGAGCGTCGTGTGAGAACGAAGTGATGCACTGCAGCTGAAAACGCATTTGACGCGCGCTCGGAACGCTCGCGTCACGCGTGGCGGGATATGCTCGCGCGCATGGTCCACCGAATGGCGTCGCGGGTCGCAACGTTGGGGGTCTCGGTTCTCGTGGCGTGCAGCGCCGGGTGTTCGGATGGCGTGCTCGATGACGGCGAGAGCGTCGAGGAAAACCTCGCCGCGCTGCCTGGGGACAATCTGCCCTTTGCGTCCGCGATTTTTCGCGCCACGCACAACAGCTATTCGGGAAACGTCGAGGGCGAGAAAGGGGCGATTGCCGCGCAGCTGGATCGCGGGGTGCGCTTTCTCGAGTTCGATATCCACGACAATGGATATGGAACGTTGCGGGACTATGGAATAGGGCACGATTCCGTGGGCGATGCGGTGGACCATGCCGGCGGCAATCCAGCGTCGAACGCGCTGCGTGATTGGCTCGTTCCGGTGGCATCGTGGTCGAGGAATCATCCGCAGCATGCACCGCTTTTGGTCATGCTCGATTTGAAGGACGACCTGACGGACAATCCGTCCTATGCCGCGGGCAACTTGACGGCGCTGAATGCGGAGTTGAAGTCGGTCTTCGGGTCGCAGTTGCTGCTCTCCAAAGACGTTCCCGGTGCCCTGCCGACCATCGGCGCGCTGCGCGGACGCGTTTTGACGCTTCTTTCCGGCCACGCGGGGACGCGTGCAGAATACAAGCGCGACGTGGGGAGCAGTCCCGCGGTGGCCCTCAATGGACGCGGGCAGGTGGTCGAGGTGCACGACTCGGGGAGCGGCACCCTATGGTACTGGACGGGGGTTTACGGCTCCGACGGTCGCGTGGAGTGGCGCCGGCATGGCCGTTACGACACGGGGAAGACGCCGGCGGTGGCCCTGAACGACGACGGGTGGCTCGTCGAGGTGCATCAATCGCAGAGTGCGAACACACTTTGGTACCACGTGGGCCGTCTCGGCTCGGACGGTGAGATCACCTGGTCGGAGAGCCGCAAATACGACACGGGCGTGCTGCCGACGGTGCGGTTCGCCGATGCGGCGGGCACCCGGGTTCGCGAGATCCATCGCAGCCCGAGCAGCAGCCAAAATTGGGACTGGGACGGTGTGCTCGATACGGCCGCGAGCAGCGTGGTCTGGGACGATGCGACCCACGGCAAGACGTCGGACGCGCGCTACGACGTGACGGTGTCCGCGCGTGGGAGCTCCCGCGTTTCGGTGTGGACGGGCGCCGATGGCTCGACACCGTCGAACACGTTGCGCTACGGGACGGATCGCGTGAGCGCCGATCGGATTCGCTATCCCCAATGGGCCTTCGTGGAGTACCAGCCGAACGACGCCGCCGAGCTGCGTGAGGCCTTGTTCTACGCGGCGCCGGCGACCAATGCTTCGTTCATCACGTCCGCGCGCAATGCCGGGAAGGCGGCACGCGGTTGGGACTTCGACGATGCGAGCAAGGCCACCGACCCGCTGGCGAACTACCCCGCGACGAACACCCCGTGGGCCAGTTGGTATACGACGTTGATGACCAACGCCGGTGCCGTGGAATAGCGCGCCGTCGTTCAGCCTGGACGGGCGATGGCCGCCCGCTGGACGACGGCCTTCGACCAGATCGTTCCGTAGCGCATGGTGGGGAGTTCCACGAGGCGGTATGCGATCGCGCTGGTGACGAGGACGAATGGCAACGTGAGGAAGCCCGTGAGCCAATGATGGCTCGTGAGATAGAGCTCATAGCCGCGCGGGAGGTGCGGGAGCGCCGCGAAAAACGCGAGCTGCACGGCGACATGGTACAAATAGACACTGTAAGAGATGTGCCCAATGGCAACCAGCGGCCTCCAAGACAGGATCGGAAGCTTCGTATCCGCCGGCTGGACGCAAATCGCCAGGACGGCCACGCCGGCACCGAGGCAGCACACGAGCGGATAGAGCGTGGCGTAGGAGAAGATGTCCGTGCGGAGGTAATCGGCCCTTCCCGCATCGTAGAGGCACCAGTGATTGGCGGCGAGGAAGACGCCAATGCCAATGAGCCAAAGAACCCCGCGCTGGCGCGGTGACCGCGAAAAGGTGATGGCCGCACGCGGCTCGACATAGGCCACCAACATGCCCACGCCAAAGAGATCCAAAAACGACGTGGGCAGGACGAAGTGGGATTCATTCCCCGCCACGGGGTAGGTGAATTCGAGCACGCGCGAAACGAGGCCGACGCCGACGAACAACAAGATGAGGGCAAGGGCTGCGTGCCGCGTGCCGACGACGCGCGCTACCAGCCATGCGCTCATGGGCAAGAGTACGTAAAATTGAGCTTCGATGGATAAGCTCCAAAATGCGGCGTTGATATCGAAAAAGGAATGGCCACCCATGAAGTTGAAATACAGAAGAGCATGCGCGGTGAAGGCCGACGCACTCGGCGGGTGCAGGTGGGTCGCATAGCGCAGCGCCGTGAAGAAGATGAGCGCGCCCAAATACGGAGGGTATATGCGAAGGAACCGCCGAATGGCATAACTCGAAAGCAATGGGAGCGAGGTCCCTGCCGCGAGAGCCTGCACGAAGGGCTTCGACACCAGGTATCCGCTCAATACGAAGAAGATCAGCACGCCCGTGAAGCCTGGGATCACGAGCGGTGAACTCCGGAACTCGGCCCCGCAGTGGTAAAATGCAACCAAGAGAGCAGCGATGGCACGCAATCCATCGAGCGCATCGCTGCGGGTATTGTAAGTCTTGGTCGTCGCAGCCATATGGAAACTCCAGTTCGCTCCGTCGAGCGGCAGTCCCTCCCATGTGGTTGGGAAGAAGGCTCCCGGCCCGTCACAATAGTCGTCGCCGTCCGATAAAAGATTCACCAAATTCGTCGTGATTCGCGGTGAATTCTGGTGGACCTGATGGCGGAGTGGTGCTAGCGGCGCCTAGCCAGAGTGCGTGCCGAGAGCGCGGAGGAGCGAGCGCGCCTTGTTCAGGGTCTCCTTGAATTCGCGCTGCGGATCGGAGTCGATGACCACCCCGCCGCCCACTTGGACGTAGGCACGGGACCCTTTGCGCAGGATGGTGCGGATGGCGATGTTCAGGTCCATGTCGCCGGCGAACGACAGATAGCCGATGGAGCCCGTGTACAGGCCGCGGGCGGTGGGTTCGAGCTCGGAGATGATCTCCATGGTGCGGATTTTGGGCACGCCCGTGATGGTTCCACCGGGGAAGAGGGCAGCCACGACGTCGAGGAGGTCCTTGCCGTTGGAGAGCTCGCCGACCACCTCGGACTCGATGTGCATCACGTGCGCGTAGCGCGTGATTTCCATGAGCCTCGAGACGTGGACGCTGCCGTAGCGGCAGACGCGCCCGAGATCGTTGCGCTCGAGATCGACGAGCATGACATGCTCGGAGAGCTCTTTTTCGCAGGTGCGTAGCTCGTGCAGGAAGCGGGCGTTCTCGTCGTCGGCGCCGGTGCGCCGGGTTCCGGCGATGGGGCGGGTGAAGAGCTTGCCGGCGTCCACGCGGACGAGGCGCTCGGGGGACGCGCTGATGATTTCGAAGTCGTCGAATTGGAAGTAGCTGGCAAAATGCACGGGGTCGATGCGCGACAGCGTTTCGTAGAGATCGAGCCCGTGGCCGCGGTATTCCGTTTCGAGGCGCTGGGAGAGGTTGACTTGGTAGGTGTCGCCGGTGCGGATGTAGTCTTGGATTCGGCGGACGGCGGTTAGGTAATCTTGGTGGGTGAAGTTGGATGTGAAATCTCCCCCACCCCGGCCCTCCCCCGGGGGAGGGGGCCCTTGCAGGTGTTTCACGGCATGCAGAAGTGCGTCCACCCGCGTTTTGCATTCGGAATACCGGTCGCCGGTGGCCACCACGTAAATGACGTCGGCGTGGTGGTCCACGACGAGGAACTCGTTGACGAAGTGGAAGGCGATATCCCAAATACCGAGGTCGTCGTTGCGGTGTGCGGGAAGGCGCTGGAAATAGCGATGGGCGTCGTATCCGAAAAAGCCCACGGCCCCGCCCATGAAAAGCGGCATGTCCGGGAGCCGTGGAGCGCGCCATTCACGCAACAGCGCTCTCAGCGCGGCAATCGGATCGCCCTCGAATGGCCGGCCGTCGATCCAATAGCGATCCCCTTTGGCCACGAAGCGCAGAAATGGCGCCGCGCCCAAAATGGAATATCGCCCTTCCTCGGAAACGCGCGTGCTCTCCAGCAAGAAGCGATTTCGCTCCGGCAAAGCCCGCAAGAGATCCACGGGTGTCCGCCCCTGGCGCGGCACCGCGGCGACCACTGGAACTTGATTGTACCCTGCGCGGACCCAGCCGCCGAACGTCCGCTCGTCCAACTCGACAACCCTCTATCTACGACGACGATGCGGGCACGTCCGCGGTTTGCCCGTTCACGCGGGCGACCACGCTCAGCACTTCTTCGTCGGTCATGATGTGATCCTGCGCCTTGGCGGCCTTCAAAATCTCCTGCACGAGCTTCTCCGTTGCAGGAATCCCCCGCCGCCGCAGCCAATAATTCACGTTCGAGGCCCCGCTCATGAACCCAATGCAGATCTCCTGCGACCGCCCGAACGTCCCGGCCGGCACCCCGCTGTAGATCCGATCGGCGAGCCACGCATCGCCCTTGGCCATCGCCTTGATGATCGCCGCCGCGTGCACGCCCGTCGCCGTGCGAAACGCGTCGCGCCCCACCAAGGGATAGTTGATCGGGATATGCCAGCCGACGGCCGCGGCCGCCGCCTGCACGTAGTCCAGCAACCGGGTCAAATCCTGCTCACCCAGGAGCCCGAGAAGCTTCATGTTCATCAACAGGAGCTCCATGGGCACGTTGCCCACGCGCTCGCCGATGCCCAGGGCCGTCCCGTGCACGCGATTGGCCCCGTATTCGAGCGCCCAGATCGCATTCTCCAGGGCAAACCCGCGGTCGTTGTGGCCGTGCCAGTCGATGCCCACGTCCTTCGCGCCCGTGCCGGCGATGACGTCCTTCGTGAACCGAATCAAATTGCGCACGCCGTCCGGGGTGGCGTGGCCCACCGTATCGGCCAAGCATAGACGCGTTGCGCCATGCTCGATGGCCGCCCGGAACAGGGTCGTCAACGTTTCGGGGCGCGAGCGGGTCGTGTCCTCGGTGACGTAGGCCACCTTCAAGCCGGCCTTCACCGCCACGTCGATCGCCTCGGCGCTGCGCTTGGCGATCAGCGCGACGTCCCATTCCTCCGTGTATTGCCGAATGGGGCTCGAGCCGATGAACGCGTACACCTCGATGGGAATACCCGCGCGCTGCGACAGCTCGATCATCGGCGTGATGTCGCTCACCACCGTGCGTCCCGCACAGGCCACCTTGATCTTCAGCCGGTTGTGCTCGACCTCCCTGCACATGCGCAGGCAATCGTCGAACGCGCGCTTGGAGCTTCCAGGCAACCCGATGTCGGCAGCGTCGATGCCGATGTCGTTCATCAGGTTGAGAAGCTCCAGCTTGTGCCCGACGTCGGGGTCGATGACCGACGGATTTTGCAGCCCGTCGCGGAGCGTCTCGTCGAAGAACGAGACGCCCGCTGGCACGATGCGTCCCCGTCGGTCGACCTCGTTCCAGTCGTAAACGAGGTCCGAGATGTTCGCCCCCTCCGTCCGTGCGTCTCCCATCGCCTCTCTACTCTACATCGGGAATCCGCAACGTGCCCCCCATCCTCCGTTCAGGAGGTTGGCGCGGTTATGACGCGCTGTTGCCGTCGTCGCCCGGCCCTTTACCTGCAGGAGCCTTGGCCACGACGACCATCGCAGCGCGGAGGAGTTTGTCCCCCTGGATGTAGCCCGGCTGCACCTCGAAAATAACGGTGCCGCTGGGGTGTTGGTCGGTCTCGACCTGCTGAATGGCCTCGTGCACCGTCGGGTCGAACGGCGTGCCCACCGCAGGCACTTTCTTGATGTCGAGCTTCCCCAAGGTCTGCTCGAACTGCTTCAAAATCATCTGCATGCCGTCGATGACGGCCTTCACGTCTTGGGCGCGTTGCGCGCTTTGGACACCGCGCTCGAGGTTGTCGAACACGGGAAGCAGCTCGCGCAGGATATCCTCGCGTCCTTGTTTTCTCGCATCGTCGGCCTCGCGGCGCGAGCGTTTGCGGAAATTATCGAACTCGGCGGCCGTGCGCATCCACATGTCCTTCAGCCGGGCCGCCTCGAGCTGGGCTTGCGCGAGCGGGTCCTCAGCGGGGGCTTCTTCGGCCTCGAGCAGCGCCTCGGCCTCGGTCTCGAGCTCCGGCGAAACGTTGCCATTTTCCGTTCGACTCACATCCTTCTCCGTCATGATGGGGGGTGACTATACCGAAAAACCCGCGTGCGCCAGGTGCTCGTCCGCATGCGATGCGGACAAGTAGAGACCGCGGGCATAGAGACGCAGCCGCTCGGCGGGATCGAGATCCCCCTTGCGGCCGCTGGTGGCCGCTGCCAGTAGGATGGCGGCGGTGACGCTCACGTTAAGACTCTCCACGAATCCGCGCATGGGGACCCGCACCGCGCGCGTGCACGCGGCCGTCAAGTCGTCGCTGATTCCGTTCCGTTCGTTGCCCAGCACCAGGCCAAATCGCGGGATGTTCGCCAAGTCCGACGGCAAAAGTTCACCATCAGGGTGCGTGGCAATGAGTTCCAGCCCCGCCTCTTTGGCCGCCGCCGCCGCGTCCTGCACGGTGGGATGTGGGACGATGTCGACCCATTTTTCGGCGCCACGCGCCACGGAGGCCGCCGCGAGGAACTTCTCGCGCGACTCGATGACGTGCAACGTCTGAATCCCGAAGGCCTCGCACGTCCGCACCACGGCCGCCCCGTTGTGCGGATCGTGCGGCGATTCGAACAACACCGTGATGCTGGCGAACCGGCCCGAAATCACCTCCAAGATCCGCTCGCGCCGTCGTTGCTGGACGAAAGGCTCCAAGGCACGTACGACCCCTGCCGGATCGTGCTGCTCGAAGCGTAGAATGCGCTCCGAAACGAGCTCGTCTTTGTTAAGTACGCCTGGGGTCTTCCGCCGCATCGCACGGCTCTTTAGATCGAACCTGGACCAAAATGGGCACAATACGGGTTTCTGACTACAGTTGACCTCCTCGCGCATGGATCAAGACGGCACACCCGAGCGGAGCAGCCGCCTTCCTCGCCCCCCGCGGCCCGCCCGCGGAGGCCGCGATTGGGGCCGCTCCATCTCGCGGGTCTTCTGCGCGATCCTCGCGGTGTTGGCGCTGCTTCCGCCGGTCGTCGTGCTGGCGGTGCGCTCCTCCTTCTTGCAGCGGTGGGCCACGTCGCAGCTCGATCAGCTCATTCGCTCGAAGGGCATCGTGGCCGACTACGAGGTGGTGCCCAAGCTGTGGCCGCTCTCCATCGAGCTGCGCTCGGTACGGGTCGAGTCCAACGACGGCGGAGATCCCCTGCTCATCGCCCAGCGCGTGGCGGTGCGGCCCAAGTTCTTCGGCCTTTTGTCGGGAAAGCTCGCCATCGAGCAGGTGGACATCGAGGGCCCCAAGATTCGCGTCGTTCTCAAGGACGGCAATCTGGCCAACCTGGGCATCGAGCTTCCCAAGTCCGAGAAAAAGGAGAGCACCGGGCCGCTGCACCTGCCCTCGGGCGTGCTGGCCATCACCGACGGTGAGCTCGACCTGGACATCGAGGGCATCCGCGTGAAGGCGCAGGCCGTGGACCTCGATGTCACCTCGGACGACGATCCGCAAGAGGGCACCAGCCTCGAGGTGGCCCTGCGCATGGGCGAATCGCGCATTTCGCGCAACCGCGTGCTCTCGCCGCAGATGACCGCGCACGACGAGGACACGCTCTGCCTGGTCGACGGGCGCGTGCGCGTCGATCCGCACGTGGTCGCCATCCACCGCCTCCGCGTCTCCGGTGCCGCCGATCTCGATCCCGCCGCCGGCACGGCACCGCCCTGCAAACTCCCCGACACGGACGTGCGCAAGGTCGAGCTCTCGGTGACCCACACGACGGTGCGCCTCCCGGAAAAAGAGGGCGATCTGCCCCACGGCGATGGCCACATCATGGCCCGCGCCCCGCTGGCCATCGGTGCGAAGGCCGGCCCATTTCCGGAGAGCGGCGGGTGGATCTCGGTCGACGCCGACGTTCGCTACCTCGAGGGGATGAACCTGCCCGACGTCAATGGCAAGGTCGAGGCGCGCGATCTGCGCATCGGGAAGTACCAGCTGGCCAGCTACGTCGACTCCGAGATCGTCGCCAAGCAGGGTGTCATCACCAGTCCCCGCACGGCCATCGGCATCGCCGAGGGCACCGCCTTGCTGAGCGACGTGCGGGTCGAGCCGCTCGTGAAGGGCATCCCCATCCGCGCCAAGGTGGACGTCAAGGACGCGAGCTTCACCGCGCTCATGCGCGAGCTCGGCGTGAGCCAGCACCCGCACGTGACGTGGGACCTCAAGGAGGTCAAGGTCGCGACGTTCGGCGGGACCATCGATCCGTTGAAGCTCGACGGCGACATGATCGCGCACACGCCCAACTTCGCCGTCTTCGACGTGGCGGTGGACGATCCCGCCCGCGCCCGCGTCATCGGCGTGAAAGAGGCGCAGCTTCAGGCCCACGTGTCCGTGCGCCCCGATGCGCTTCAATTCAAGGCTGTCAAGGCCACCTTGCCGAAGAGCACCATCGATGGCGGCTTCGTCTCCATCGGCTTCGACGAGGACTTGCGCGTGGAGGTTCCCTCCGTGGTCGCCGACCTCACCGAGATCGGCCCATTGGGCTCGATCCCCATCTCGGGCAAGGCCACGGCCAGCGCCATCGTCAGCGGCGCCTTCAACGATCCGCACCTGGAGGCCGACGCCACCATCGAGGACTTCGTCCTGAGCGGGATCCCGTTCGGCAACGTCACCGCGGGGCACGCCACGCTCAAAGGGCTCACCGTCGAGCTTTCCAACGTGAAGGCGACGAAGAACAAGAGCAATTACGAGATGCCCTCGGGCAAGCTCGATTTCGGCGGCGCGGCCAACATGGTCATGGACGCCGTGGTGACGTCCACCGGCTTTTCCGCGCGCGATTTCTTCAACCTGTTCCAGATGGACGAAGATCCGCGGTTTACCGAAATCGACGGCACCTTCACCACCAATTCCACCCTCCACCTCGCCCTGGGCGGCCCGCAGGATCGCTGCAAGGGCGGGTTCTTGAACGTGGGCGGCCATGCCCATCTGCGCGACGTGAAGCTCTTTGGCGAGGCCTTCGACGATGGCGACATCGACCTGGGCTACGAATGGGAGGACCGTCTCGCAGGGCTCGATGGAGCTCGCATCGACGTGCACGCGGCCACCTTGCGCAAGGTGCGGCCCAACCCGTCCGGCATCGCGGTGGGGACCGTGTTCGGCTCGGCGAAGGTCGACCGCGGCAAGCTGAATGGCAGCGTGGTCGTGCAGGGCATTCCGCTCTCGCGCATCCAGACCATGAGCGCCTCCATGGGCAGCCTCGCGTCGGAGCTCGATGGTTCGGCCTCGGGCTTCGCCCAGGTGAGCGGCACCATCGACGCGTTCAAGGTCGAGGGAAACCTGGACATCACGCCGCTCTTGGTGCGCAACACGCGCCTCGGGGCCTCGCACGTGGACGTGGCGATGATTCAGAAGGAGCCGACGGCGAAAAAGCCCATCGGCACCACGGCATGCGGCGCGCCGATGTACCCGGCGTTCGACAAGGCGACGTACAACCCGGATGCCTTGGCCGGCGAGTTTCGGGTGAGCGGCGAGTTGTTCAGCGGCCAGGTCAAGGTCGACGACTTGGTGATGACCCGCGAAAAGAACTCGCTCATCACCGGCAAGATCCTCACGAAGGGTCTGGATCTCGGTGCGGTGCTGCGCATCGCCAAGCCCCCGGCCGAAGATCTCGAGGCCGCGGCGGTGCCGCAGGTTCCGGCGACGGGGGAGCTCACCGGCGAGCTCACCATCGCGCGCTACCGCCAGGGCGACGCGGCGCACGCGCAGCTGTCGTTCGTGCCCGGCTCGATGTCGCTCGAGAAGGGCTCGCAGAAGGTGAGCATGCGCTCCACGAGCTCCGTCGTGTACGTCAAAGACGACACGTTGGCGGTGCCGCCGCTGACCTTCGATCTGCAGGCCGGCAACTCGGCCAACGCCAGCAAGGCCCTCCGCGGGACCATCACCGTGCGCGGTGCCGCGTACCACTTCAGCACCTCGCCCGAGCTGGCGTTCAACGCGGAGCTCGTGCCCATCGATCTCGGCGTGCTCGTGGGCGCCGTTCCCAAGCTGGAACGCGCCCAGGGCAAACTCGGAGGGTCGCTCTACGTGACGGGCAAGGCGAGTGCGCCCGAGATGGATGGCTCGCTCACCGTTCGCGGTGGGGAATTCATCGTCGAAGGCTTGCCCAGCCCCGTCACCGCGGTCGAAATGGACGTGAAGGCCGACGCGTCCGAGGTGCGCATCACCCGCGGCTCGGCGCGCTTTTCGGGCGGGACCTTGGGCGTCACCGGTCACCTTCCCATCTCGGGTTTCACCGTGGGCGCCGGCCAGGTCGACGTGCGCGCGCGCAACTTGCGCATGTCGCCCACCGACGGCGTCACGACGACCTTCGACGCGGATCTCGCGTTGCACGTGAGCCCGCCGAGCAGCGGCGATGCGAAGACGCCGCTCCCGCAGGTCACCGGCGACGTGCTGATCACGTCGGCCGAGTACACGCGCCCCATCTCCCTGACCACGGATCTCAGCGCCCTGGGCATGCGCGCCAAGCGCACCGTCGTGGAGAGCTACGATCCCTCGCTCGACGCGCTGACCTTGGACATCCAGGTGAAAAATAGGGGGCCGCTGCGCATCCACAACAACCTGGCGGAGGTCGAGCTCAACATCGACAACCAGGGGCTCCACGTCACGGGCACCAACCAGCGCATCGGCCTCCGGGGCGAGGTGCGTGCGCAGCAAGGCGGGCGCTTCCGCTTTCGCTCGACGGAGTTCGAGGTTCGGCAGGCAATCATCCGATTCGATGATCCAACACGCATCGATCCGAACATCGACGTAATAGCCCAGACCGAGTACCGTCGCTACGGCACCTCGACGACGGCCACGGGCGGCGGGGGGAGAACTGCAGGACTATGGCGGATCACCCTTCACGCGCACGGCGACACGGACAACTTGCGATTGGACCTGACGAGCGACCCTCCGCTGTCGCAGGACGACATCGTGTTGCTCCTGGCGGTGGGCATGACCCGCACGGAGGTCGACCAGCTTCAGAGCAGTGCGGCGCTCGGGGCGGGCGTGGCGCTCGAGGCGCTGTCGAGCGCGACGGGGGCCGACCGTGCGGTGACCAACGCCATCCCGGTCATCGACGACTTCCGTTTCGGCAGTGGCTACTCGTCCCGAAGCGGCCGCACCGAGCCTCAGGTGACCATTGGAAAACGCATCACGGACGACGTTCGCGCCACCGTCACCACGGGCCTCTCGGAGGACCGCGAGCTGCGCTCGAACATCGAGTGGCGATTGAGTCAACGAACCAGCGTTCTAGGCTCCTACGACAACGTCAATGACGTATCCTCCTCGAGCATTGGCAACTTGGGGCTCGACTTCCGTTGGCGGCTGGAGTTCCAGTAAAGGGCTCGTAGCCCTCGTTCTCCTTCTCGCGACGCTGCTTTTCTCGACACGCGCTCGTTCGGAGCCGGGGAAGGGGAGCGTCGAGGTCCTCACGCCCCCGGAGCTGCTTGCGCCCCCGCCCTCGGTGCCGGTGCTTCCGCCGCGTCCCAACGTCGATGCCTGCGTCGGGCGCCCCATCACGGCCATCGATACGGAACTGGAAGGCGAGCGCTGGGGCATGATGCATCTGCCCAAGGTCGTCGGCGTCAAGCCCGGGGAGATCTTCTCCGAGGCCGTGGCCCGCCGCGCCCTTTCCGAGTTGCTCGATCGCGGTCAGTTTGCCCGCGGCCACGTCACCCTGACGACCGAAGGCGCCGGCTGCCGCATGGTCGTCCAAGTCGCCGTGCGCAAGATCATCGAGAACCTGCGCTTTCACATGGGCGGCGTCAAAGTCGAGCGCGACGAGCTGCTGCGCGAGGCCGACTTCACCGAGGGGGGCGAGTTCGTGGGCGCCGACCTGGGCGACAAGCAAGAGCGCATGGAGGCCCTGCTCGCGCGCCGGGGCTACCCCAAAGCGACCATCGCCCTGGAAACCCGCACCACGGACGATCCGTTGCGCATCGACGTCACCTTGACGGTGCGCGATGGCGAGCCGCGTATCCTCGGGCGCCGCGTTTTTTACGTCTACGACGCGCGCCCCGAGGAACTCGAATCGACGAACGGCAGCTACCGCGTCAAGGTCGGCGATCGCGCCGACGAGACCGCACTCGAGGCCGCCGACAGCCAGCTGGAGGCGCGCCTGCGCGCCCGCGGCTACCACCAAGCCGACGTCTGGCACGACGTCGTCTCGGCCGACGGCATGATCGTTCTGCGCATCCGCGTCCAAGCCGGCAAACTCTTTCTCCCGCGCTTCGAGGGCAACGAGCACTACGACCAGGACGCCCTCACCGAGGCCCTGGGCATTGCCACCGAAGCGGATCTCAGCCCGATTCATCTTGCGGAAAAGATTCGAGATTTTTACCAGAAGCGCGGCTACCTCGACGTGGAGGTCGCCTTCGAAGAACGCGGCACCGCGCGCGATCAGGTGCACTACCTAGTCTTCAAGATCAGCGAGCACCCTCGCGTGCGCGTCGCGGCCCGGGCGTACCCATGCCTGCGCCAGGAAGACGTGCGCCGCCTCAATCAGGGCGGGCCCACCAGCGTGTCGGAGATCGGGCGCGAGATCGACAGCTACCTCGAGGAGGAGCTCCCGGGCGCCGACATCCTCAAGAGCCCCGATCCGCGCGGGGTCGACGCGCTCATCAGCCCGCAGCAGCGCGGCGCCGTCGATGTGCCCGTCGATCTGGAGCCCGACAGCGTCTACGTCGCCGACACGTACCAGCGCGCCGTCGAGCACGTGCAGGAGCTCTACCGCCACGAAGGCTTTCTCCACGCCCAGGTCGGCCCGGTGCAGATCGTACGGCGCCGCTGCGATCCGCGTTCGCCCGCCGGCCGCTGCATCCCGCTGCCGTTGCCCAACGAGAACGGCAAACCCGTGGAGCCGGAGGCCTGCACCTACGACATCACGAACCTCCCGCTTCCCGTGGCGCCGCTCCCGGCGGCCATGAGTTGCGTGCCGGATCCGCTCCACGGCATCGCCTGCGAGCCCCGCGTCACCTTGCGCATTCCGGTGAAGCTCGGCCCGCGCACCACGCTGTACGACCTGTCCTTCACCGGCACGCGCGCCATCTCCGAGCGCACCTTGGCCCTCGCCGCGCAGCTCTCGCTGGGCACGCCGGTCAACACCGTGAAGCTCGAGGAAGCTCGCCGCCGTTTGCTCGACGTGTACCGCGAGGAGGGCTACGCGTTCGTCGACATCAAGTACACCCTCGACGAGTCGCTCGACCACACGCGCGCGCGGGCCCGCTTCGAGATCACCGAGGGTGAGCAGGTCATCGTTCGCAACATCGTCATTCAAGGCAACGACTTGACCCGCGAGGGCGTCATCCGGCGCCGCATCGCGCTGCAGATCGGCCAGCCTTACCGAACCAGCGACATCCGAAAGACCCAAGAGCGCATCGCCACGCTCAACGTCTTCAGCAGCGTCGACGTCGGCCTCTCCGATCCGTACGTTCCCGCGAAGAACAAGACGGTCATCATCACGGTGGCCGAGGTCATTCCCAAGTTCCTGGAGATCCGCCCCGGCTTCTCCACCGGTGAGGGCTTCCGCCTCACCACCGAGATCGGCGATCGGAACTTCGCGGGCTCGGCCATCGGTCTGTCGGCGCGCGTGCAGGTGTCGTATCTGCCCGATGCCTTCATCCTCGACGACCAGGTCAAGTCGAACTTCGGGACCCTCTCCTTCAGCGAGCGCATCGCCGGGCGCATCACGTTACGCGGCGAATTTCCCGAGATCGGGCTCGGCCCTCTCTGGCGCTCCGGGGTCGACGGCATCTTTTCGCGTGCGCTCCAGCGCGACTTCGTTCTGACGAAGTGGGCGGGCATTCCGAGCATTTCGTACAGGCCGTTCCGGCCGGTGCTGCTCACGTTCTCTCCGACGCTCGAGCGAAACACGGCGACCGTCTTCAACAAGTCGCTCTACGAGTTGCAGCAGCAATTGCAGCAGCAGCAAGGCGGCGGCGATCTCTTGCGCCTCCTTCGCGTGCCCGAGGGGACGAGCATCGCCGTTTCCCAGCGCCTCATCGTCTCGTGGGACCGCCGCGACAACTCCTTCAATGCGCACTCGGGGACGTATTTCGTCAGCGGCATCGAGCACGTGGACTGGAACCCGGTGAGCACCCCCACCGTCGCGGATCCCACGCTGCAGGAGCAGATCAACCAGCAGCAGGGCCACTTTCTTCGGTTCGCCGAAACCTTCGCCGGCTACATCCCGCTGGGAAAGCTCACGTTCGCCGCCGAGTTGCGCCTCGGCACCAACGTGCAGCTCACCTCGGGCTCGACCACCTACCCGGACCGTCTCTTCTTCATGGGCGGCATCGAATCGATGCGCGGCTTCGCCCAGGACTCGTTGGTCCCGCAGGACTTCGACGACCTCATCGAGTACGACAAAAAGAATCCACCCGTGGGACGTCAGCCCTTCACGCAGAACACCATCCCCATCCGCGGTGGCAACCTCATGTTCAACCCGAAGTTCGAGCTGCGCATCCCCCTCCGGGGCGCCCTCGAAACTGTGTTGTTCACCGACGTGGGCAACCTCTGGTACGACCCGCTCTATCCCTTCCAACAGAAGGAATTCCCGATGCGCGTTTCGGTGGGGACCGGAATCCGGTTTCAAACCCCTGTCGGCCCGCTCGTTTTCGACTACGGTATCAACCTGACCCGCCGCAAAGCCTACGAGGACTTCGGCGCGTTCCACTTTGCGATTGGGCTCTTCTGAACGAGGGGCAACCACCGCTTGACAAGCAACCCCTGTCCTCGTACGTTCCCGCCCCCTCTGGGGCTTGGGGCACCAGCAGGCTTCAAGTTCGCCTAGGAAAGGCTTTTTCAACGATGTCTCAGACGACATTTTCGGCGACCAAGGAACAGGCTCAGGCCGGTCGTTCGTGGTACGTGGTGGATGCAGCGGGCAAGCCCCTCGGGCGCCTGGCCAGTGAAATTGCGCGTGTTCTCCGTGGGAAGCACAAGCCGACGTTCACGCCGCACCAGGATACGGGCGATTTCGTCATCGTCGTCAACGCGGACAAGATTCGCTTGACGGGAAACAAGCTCGACCAGAAGCACTACTACTCGCACTCGGGCATCCCGGGCGGGTTCAGCGCCGAGAGCTACCGGCACCTTCTGGCCCGCAAGCCCACCTTCCCCATCGAGAAGGCCGTCAAGGGCATGCTCCCGAAGAACGTGCTCGGTCGCGAAATGCTGACCAAGCTCAAGGTCTACGCGACGCCGGATCATCCGCACGCCGCCCAGAAACCGCAGCCCCTCAAGGTCTCGCTCTAGTCGAGCGACAAAAGAATTAGAACATGGCCGCCACCGACAATCGCACGTACTCCACCGGCAAGCGCAAGACCGCCATTGCCCGCGTTTGGGTCAAGCCCGGCACGGGCGTGATCACCGTCAACAGCACGCCCGCAGATGAATACTTCGAGCGTGAGACTTCCCGCATGGTCATGCGCCAGTCGCTCGAGCTCATCGAAGCCATCGATCAGTTCGACGTGACGGCCACGGTCAACGGCGGCGGTCACTCGGCCCAGGCCGAGGCGATGCGCCACGGCATCTCCCGCGCTCTCTGCCTGATGGACCCCGAGCGCCGCTCGGTCCTCAAGCGCGCCGGCTTCCTCACGCGCGACGCGCGCAAGAAGGAGCGTAAGAAGTACGGCCAGCCGGGCGCCCGCAAACGCTTCCAGTACAGCAAGCGCTGAGAGACGTCGTCGTCGGGTCGGTATGCGGGTTGTCTCGCTTCCACCTGCCGCTTCGTCATGGCTCCTGTTCGGGGCTGTCATGGCCGTTGCTGCCTTCGTGGCGGTAACGGCCATGCCTTTGTCTGGACCCGCGCCCGCCGATGACGAGCAGCGGCGCGAGGCGTTCGAGACGATGGCCCTCGAGGAGAGGGAGATGCGCCGGAACGCCGCCAAGGATTTCCCTGCGGACCTTTGGTCGCAGGACGATGCGTTCCACAACTCGGAGTACCGCCGCGCCAAGACCCTGGCCGGCGAGAGGCGCCTCCGCCTGCCGGACGTGCTGCTCGCGATCGACGAAGGGCTGCACCGCCGGTGGGCCGCACCCGCGAACGTGACGCTCCGTCCAACGGTGCCACCGTGTCGACCGCGCCCGATTCATTGATGTCGCGCCTGGATGCGCTGCTGCGTGAGGCAGGCCAAAAGGCCGCACGCACGCCGTTTCGGCTCTTCTTTTTCGCGTGCGTCGCGCTGGCGTGCACCTGGCCTCTCTTGCGCACGGCGGGCGCGTTCAACGCGTACCGCGACTGGTTGCCCTACGAGGAGACCGCGCGCCGAACCGTCGTCGAATACGGGCAGCTGCCGCTCTGGGATCCGTACTACTGCGGCGGTCTGGATCTCTTGGGCACACCGCAGAGCCGGTACGTGTCGCCCACGTTCCTTCTCTCGCTGCTCGTGGGGACCTTGCGCGCGGAGGCGCTCGTCCCCTTCGTGATGATCCTGCTCGGGCTCGAGGGAACGTACCGCTATGCGCGTTCGCGCGCAGCGTCGCACCTCGGGGCGACGTTGGCTGCGCCCATCTACGCGGCCAGCGGCTTGTTCGCCTTCTCGCCCGCGCTCACGTGGACCAACTTTTTCGGCTTCGAGCTCGTGCCGTGGGCCGTGCTCGGCGTGCGCCGTGCGATGCGTGGAAGCCTGGCCGGTGTGGCCATCACGGCCGTCGCTTTCGCCTGGATGATGGGGTTCGGCGGCACGTACTCCGTGCCCTTTGCCGCACTGTTTTGCGCCTTCGAGATCATCGATGGGCTCATCGTCTTGCGCAGCGCGCGCGCGCTGAAGCTCGTCGCGTTGGCCGTCGTTCTGGCCGGCGCGCTCTCGGCGGTGCGCCTGTGGCCACTCCTGCAGACCATGTCGATGGCTCCGCGCATCGTGGGCGGCGCGCAGGGCATCGCGAGCAAGGACCTTTTGCCGGCGCTCTTCGGGCAGATTCACCCCGACTCCGGCGGCGACTTCGACATCCGCGGCAATTACCTGGTGGGCGGCATGTGCCTCGCCGCCGTGTTCGCGGGGCTGCTGCGGCGAAGGAGCGCATCGCTCGTGATCGCGGGGGCGGCGGCGATCTGGCTGGCGCAGGGATTCAGCGTTCCCGTCTCGCTCTTCGCGTTGCTCAAGCGGCTTCCGCTCTATTCGGCGTTGCGCTACCCGGAGCGGTTCCTCGTTCTGCTGGCGCTGGCCACGGCGGTGGTGGCCGCGCTGGGTATCACGCAGCTTCAGGTGATCGCGCGCCGGCGGCGCTGGGGCGTGGCCGTCTTGGGCATCGCGGCGGGGCTCCTTTTGGTCAACCTGCAGCCGCTGGTGAAAAACCATCACGCGTCGGCGAACGGCCGCATGCTCGCGCCACCGCCGGTGCACGTCGATCAGCCGTTCCGGCAGGCGCGCGGCACGCGATGGGGCGTCGCGTACTACGGCCCGATGGGGCTCGGGTGCCTCTCGTGTTACGACGCCTACCCGGTTCCGCAATCGCCGCTCTTGCGCGGCGATCTCGAGGCCGAAGAGTACCTCGAGGAGCCCAACGCCGGCACGGTGACCCGCACGCGTTGGACGCCGGGTGCGATCTGGCTTCACGTCGAGATGCGCAAACCAGGCCGCGTCCTGGTGAACCAAAACTGGCACCCCGGCTGGCGCTCCAGCGTGGGCACCGTCCAGAGCGCGCAGGGCCTCCTCTCCGTCGACGTGCCCGCGGGAACGAGCGACGTCGTGCTGCGCTTTCTTCCACGCGCGGCCCTCGGCGGGGCGGCCATCTCGCTCACGGCGCTCGGCGTCCTAGGATGGCTGGTGTGGCGCGTGAGGCGCCGCCGCACGGGGCTTTCCACCCGCGAGTACGCCGGCGCCCTCGTCCTTCCCATCGTGCCCTTCGCCTTGACCCTCGCCGTCGTGCGCGAGCCGTCCGCACCCTCCGTGCCCCTCAAGACGGTCACCGGCGAGAGCATCCTCGCCGATGCTCCACCCGCCGACGCCCGCCGCATCGACGCGCAGTTCGCCGGCGGCGTGACCCTCGAGGCCTTCAAAATGACGCCCACCACGCCCGCCGCCGAATCGGTCGTGACCATGGAGTTCGACTGGAAAGTCGCCCCCGACGTCGAGTCCAAGATGGGCTTCTTCGTCCACCTCGTCCCCTCGTCGGGCAACGACCTGCGCGCCGATCACGTCATGGTCTCCGACGCGCTCGAAATCGAAAAGGCACCGCCCGGCAAGACGCTGCGCGACATCATGCAGATGAGCGTCCCCTACGACGCCGGGGGAAAGACGTGGAAGGTCTACGCCGGCCTCTGGCGCGTTCGCGGCGATGGCAAGCGCATTCCCGTCATCCGTACCGGTACGGCGACCGTCAGCGACAACCGGCTCGACCTCGGCTCATTTACCGTGCCTTGAATTTCGACGAGCTGTGCTAGGAGCAGCTAGAACGACGCATGTTGAAACGCTCTTTCCGATGGCTCGCATTTTCAGCCGCTCTCGCAGCGAGCGCGACGTTCTTCTGCGCGAAGAGTGACGCCGCCATCATCGAGCGTGTCGTGGCCGTCGTGGGCGAGCGCCCCATTCTGCTGACCGACCTGCGCCGGCGCGCCAAGCCCTTCCTCGCGCAGATCTACGGCGCGCAGCAGCAGAACCCCACCCAGCGGGCCGCCGCCGAAACGCAGATGTACCGCGACCTTCTGAACCGCATGATCGACGACCGCCTCGAAGAGCAGGCGGCCGACAAGTCGCGCATCGCGGTCACCACCGAGGAGATCGACCGCGGCATGCGGCAGAAGGCCGAAAGCCTGAACCTGCCGCTGAAGGATCTGCTCGTCGAGGCGCGTCGCCAAGGGTTGAGCGAGCAAGATTACCGCGAGGAGGTGCGTCGCCAGCTCCTCGAGGGAAAGCTGATTCAGTTGCGCGTGTTGCCCCGCGTGCGGGTCAGCGAAGAAGACGCCCGCGCCACGTACGCGCGCTGGGTCAAGGAAATGGGCGAGGAGCGCGTGATCGAGCTGCGCATCCTCGCACTGCGCATGCCCGCCAACGCGACCGACGAGCAGGCCAAAGAGCGCGAGGACTTCGCCAAGGACCTCGTCAAGAAGGTTCGCGGCGGCGAGGACTTCTGCAAGCTCATCGCGCAGTACTCCGAGGACGTGACCACGAAGAACACCTGCGGCTCGCGTGGCTCGCAGCCCACGTCCGCGCTTCTTCCCGCGCTTCAGGAGACCGCGAAGAGCCTGAAAGAAGGGGAGACGTCGGAGCCCATCGCCTTCGGTGCGGAGGCCATCGTCATCGCCCAGTTGAACAAGGGCCCGCACATCCCCACGTACGAAGACGTGCGGGCCGTGATGCGCGAGCGCGCGATGGGCGAGATCATCGAGCGCCAGCGCAAGATTTGGCTGCAGGACCTACGCCGCGGCCTTTACATCGACGTTCGTCTCTAGAGCGACAAACAATTCGACTCCCGTCGGCTTTCAGCGGACTTTCGTCGCATCGCTTCGTTGCTCCTCCTCAAATTGGCAGCAGCAGTTATCGTCGGAGCGCCTCGCGCTGCTCGAAACTCCTTGAAATCCTCGGTCCGTCGAACTGTTTGTCGCTCGGTTTGACCTGCTTGGGCGCCGGCGCCAAGAGAAACGCCGCCGCAAGCAACCCGAGAACGACGCCGCCCAGCGCGACCTGGTAGGCAAAGTGGTAGCCGCCGAGCACCGCATCCATCGGCGCGAGGTGCATCGCGCGCAACGTCGCCGTCCGGTGCGAGGCCGCGGTGGCGAGGATCGCGAGATCGATCGCGCCCGCGAGCTGCAAGGACAGCGTCACCATCGCCGAGCCAAGCCCCGCATCGCGCGCGGGCACGTCGGACATGGCGATGGTCAGCAGCGGGAGGAACGAGTTGCCTGCGCCGAGACCGAGCACGGCGAACGACAGGAGCCGCCACGGCCAATACGACGCATGCGGATCGAGCCGCGCGAACGACGCGACCGCGAGCACCACGAGGCTCATGCCCGCCACGAGCACCGGGCGCGGCCCAAAGCGAGCCACCAGCCGCGCGCTGATGCCGAGCGACATGAGGCCGACCATGCCGGTCATCGGCAGAAACGCGAGCCCGACCCGCATCGGGCCGAACCCCAGCGCGTGCCACAGCTCCAGCGAGCCGAAAAAGAACACGCCGTACATGCCCATCATGAGCAGGCCGCGCACCAAATTGCCGACCATCAAGCTGCGGATGCGCAGGATCCGAAGCGGCAAAATGGGATGCGCCACCCGCGACTCGAGCACGAAAAACACGGCCAGCAGCACGGCGGTGCCAATTGCCGGCACGAGCACGGCGGGCGAGGTCCACGGCTGCGTGGCCCCGGTGACCAGCGCATAGACGAGGCTCATGGCGGAAGCCGTCACCAGCACCGCGCCGGCCACGTCCACGCTGCCCTTCTTCGCATCGAGGGCGTCTTCACGCAGCACCGCGCGCGCGAGCGGGATGGAGAGCACCCCGATGGGAAGATTGACGAGGAAGATCCAATGCCAATCGAGCATCTGCGTGATGGCGCCGCCCACGAGCAGCCCGACGGAGCCGCCAGAGATGCTCACGAACATGTAGCCGCTCATGGCCTTCGTGCGCGCCGCCGCCTCGGGGAACTCGATGGCCACGATGGCCAGCACCACGGAGGACGCCGCCGCCGCGCCCACGCCCTGCACGAAGCGCGCGGCGATGAGCACGAGCTCGTGGTGCGTCATTCCGCACGCCACCGAGGCGGCGGTGAAGAGGGCCAGGCCGAACAGGAACATGCGCCGCCGGCCGAAGAGGTCGCCAAGGCGTCCGAACAGCAGCAAGAGCCCGCCGTACGCGAGCAGGTACGCATTCGTCACCCACGTCAGGCGCGCCTCGGGCAGGTGCAGATCGGCTTGAATTACTGGAAGCGCCACGTTCACGATGGTTGCGTCGAGCACAAGCATGAATTGCCCGAGCAGCACGGCGAACAGCGCGATCCAGCGTCGCCTGGACGCCGGATCAGTCGTATTGGTTGCCATGATAGTCACAGTAGGTGTGACGATATTGGCCGACAAGATGATCCAAGCATGGTTATAACTTGGTTAAGGAACCGATGGGCTCCCACAGGACACCTCTCGAAGCGCTTCCCACCCTCACGCGCCTGACGCGCCGTGTGTATGCCAAGGCGGACGAGGAGCGTCTCGGGTTGGGCCTGAAGCAGCTCTACATCCTGCGCGAGCTGCGCGATCAGGGCAGCCTTCCGCAGAACTCGATTTGCGTTCTCATGCATACGACGGCCAACACCGTGGTCGCATGGTTGAACGAGCTCGAAGCGAGCGGCTTCGTCGAGCGCATTCGCGACCCCGAGGATCGGCGCAAGCACAACGTCGCCCTGACACCCTCCGGCCAAGCCGCCCTCGAGCACGCCGAACACGTCCTCTTCCAACTCGAAGAAGAGGTGCTCGCCCCGCTCACGAACGACGAACGCACCCAACTCCGCAAACTCCTCGCCAAAGCCCTCGGCTAGAGGAAACGGCTAGAGAGAAATTCACAGGAAGACGGGAAGACGGGAAGGACTTACGGCGAGGACAGCGCGGAACGCTTTTTTGAGGGTTCCAGTTCGCCCAGTGGGCGGATTGGAATCCAAAAAACCTTCCCGTCTTCCCGTGAATTCTCTCTCTACGGGTTGCTGCCGTTGCGGATGGCGTTGATCGCTTGCAAGAGGCCGCGGGGGGTGGCGCGCAGGGCGACGTAGACGTGGTCCGAGTCGGCCTCCACCTTGCGGACGCCGATGAGCGGCGAGACGATCGACAGCGCTTTGCGGAAGGCGCCGTTGGCGGCGAGCTTGGGCACCTTGAGCAGATCGAGCACGATGCGATCGCCTTCGGCCTCGACGATGGCCTCTGGCTTCTTCGGCGCGAAGCTCACCAGGTTGGCCGGCTTGGACAAGTCGAGCGCGCCCGACTTGATCAACGTGGCCACCGGCGAGTCGCTCTCCTGGAGCAACGTCAGCTTCATGTTGCTTAGACGGATACCGATGCGCACGGCATCGGTGCCGATGGTCACGTCATCGACCGTCACCGACGTGGTCGCACGCAGCGGCGTGCCCATCACGTCGATGGTGGCACCGAAGCGCAGGTCCGGTGGGGACGTGCTTAGCTCGATGTCCTTGGGCGCTTTGCGCCCTTTGATCTGCGACGTGAAGTAGCGAAGCGCCGCGACGGGAACGCCGAAGCGAAGCCCCGCCGCGTTGCGCGCGGCGCGGACCACCTCGTCGGGATTGCGTCGCAGATAGTCGAATGCCGCTTGGGCGAGCTCGCGGGGCTTGAGCATGCGACGGGCACTCTAGCACGAGCTTACGACTTGACGATCGCGTCCCAGTGTTCGGCGATTTCCTGCGCCGACCAGACCCCCGCATCGCCTTCTTTGAAGCGGCCCGCCGTCTCGATCACCTTGAAGGCGTACATACGAGCACCGGCCACCGCCAGGACGTAACCCGTGCGGTCTGCACATAGATCGCTTGCCAAGAAGAGCGCCGCCGGCGAGATGTGCTCCGGCGTCATCGTCTCCACGCCGTGGAACATGGGCAGGTCCTCGGTCATGCGTGTCTTCGCGATGGGCGCGAGCGCGTTCACCGTGATGCGCTGCTTCTGCAGCTCGATGGACATGGTCCGTGTGAGGCCATAGATGCCCGCCTTGGCCGCCGCGTAGTTCGCCTGGCCGAAGTTGCCCTGCATGCCGCTCACGCTGGTCGTGTTCACGATGCGGCCGCCCTCGCCCTGCGAGACCGCTTGCTTCGCGAAGGCCTGCGACACCAAGAAGGTGCCCTTCAAGTGCACCGCAACGACCGAGTCCCACATGGCCTCGTCCATCTTGAGGAACGTCTTGTCGCGAAGGATGCCCGCGTTGTTCACCAGGACATCGACGCGCCCGAAGGTTTCCACCGCGGTACGCACCAGGCTTTGCGCGCCCGAGGCTTCCACCACCGATTCGGTGTGCGCCACCGCGTGGCCGCCCGCCTTCGTGATCTCTTCCGCGACGAGGCTCGCCGCGCCGGCGTCCTCCCCGCTACCATCGCGCGCGCCGCCGACGTCGTTCACCACGACCTTCGCCCCTTCTCGCGCAAAGAGAAGAGCATGCGCCCGCCCGATTCCACCGCCCGCTCCCGTGATGATCGCGACCTTGCCGTCCAGAAGACCCATGAAAGCTCCTTGTCGAGGTAACCTACATCCCATGAAGCCGAGCCGCCGTCTTCCCCTTTTGCTTCTCTTTGCAAGCTCGCTGGGGCCGCTTTCGGGAGCCTGCGACAAAACGAACCCCGACGATTTTCATCCACTCGTTCGCGCCGATGCGGGGCCCGACACCGGCCTCGATGCGGGCGAGGTGGGCCCGGAGGAAGTGACCTTTCCCGAGGGCTTCCGCTGGGGTTCGTCCACGTCGGCCTTCCAGACCGAAACGGGCAACACGCAGACCGACTGGGGCAAGTGGGTCACGATGCAGGGCAAAATCAAGGATGCCGCCACCCCCGACAAGGGCGGGCCCGACGCGCTGAACCACATCGACGACGACGTCCGCGCGCTCAAAGACAGCGGGCAAAATGCCTATCGCTTCTCCATGGAGTGGGCGCGCCTCTACCCGACCCTGGCCGACCTCAATGCCGGCAAGGCCAACGCCGCCGCCGTGGCGAAGTACACCGAGCTGCTCGACAAGCTGCGCGCTGCGAACATCCACCCGCTGGTGACGTTGCAGCACTTCTCGCTCCCGTCGTACGTGTCGGATCCCACCAAGCCGTCGGACCCTCAGGGCTGGGAGCGGCCCGAGACCAAAGAGCTCTTCGCGAAGTACTGCGGGCTCGTGGCAGGCCTCTTCAAGAACAAGGTCGACGAGTGGATCACCATCAACGAACCCGTCGTGGTCGCGCTCAACGGCTACGTCGCCGGCGCCGCGCCGCCGGGCCGTTTGCTCGAAACGAACCGGGCCTTCGCCGTCGCCCGCGCCGAGGCCCGCGCACACGCCTTGGCCTACGATGCCATCCACCGCGAAGACACCGTCGATGCCGACGGAGACGGCCAGAGCGCTCTCGTCTCCATTGCGCAAAACATGGAGACCTTCCACCCCAAGGTGGAGGGCGATGCGGCCGACATCCAGGGCGCCAAGCACATCGCGTACATCTGGAATTGGTGGTTCGTGAACGCCGTCGTCAAAGGCGATTGGGACGACGACTTCGACGAGAAGTACGACGGCCCGAACGACAAGCGCGCCGACCTTTCCCTGGTCAAACGCCTCGATTGGTTGGGCATCAATTACTACACCGACATCCTGGTGAGCACGCACGACGGCATTTCGATCCCCGGCGTGGGCGTCTCCATCGTGCCCCAGCCGTTGCCGACGAACCGACACAAAACCGACTTCGCCTGGGACATCCATCCCGAGGGCATTCGCGACGTGCTCGTGCAGGCGAATGCCTATGGTCTGCCCATCGCCATCACCGAAAATGGCCTTGCCGACGCGTCCGACAAGAACCGCGCACGCTTCATCACCGAGCACCTGTATCAAGCGGGCTGGGCGATCCAAAATGGCGTGCAATTGCGCGGTTATTACTACTGGTCGCTCATGGATAACTTCGAATGGGACAGCGGCTATTGTCCGAAATTCGGCCTCTACGCCGTCGGCGATGGTGGCGCACGGACGCAGCGCGGTAGCGTGGCGACCTACAGATCGATCATCGACGCGAAGAAGGTGAGGCGGGATGCGACCGCTTCGCTATCAGGGTATGCCGAACCCACGATTTGCAATTGAGTCGCGCTTGACGCGATGCACATCCGGGTGGTAGCCAACTGAATCACCATTCACTTTTGTAAAAACCCGCCTCATCGCTACGGATGAGGTCACGAGGAGGCCTGCAATGGGCGTGGACGTCAAGAAGCTGTTCAACGAAGAACTTCCCGCGGCGCTTGCGAAGAACGCGGACGACGCGAAGACCATCGGCGCGAAATACCAGCTCAACGTGACCGGCGAAGGCGCGTGGAACATCGACGTCTCCGCGACCGGCCCCGCGTGTAAGGCTGGTGAGGGCGACGCCGACTGCACGATCACCATCGCGGCCGAGGACTTCCAGAAGCTCATCGAGAATCCGCAAGCCAACGGCATGCAGCTCTTCTTCGCGGGCAAGCTCAAAGTGCAGGGCAATCAAATGCTCGCCATGAAGTTGCAGAAGCTCTTCAGCTACAAGGCCTGACAAGACCCGAAAAGAAGGTCACGACCATGCGCAAGAAGGCGCCGCTCGAGGGAATCAAAGTTCTCGATTTGAGCCGGTTGCTCCCGGGACCGTTCGCATCGCTGGTGCTGGCGGATCTCGGGGCGCAGGTCGACAAGATCGAAGATCCGGGCGGCGGAGATTATCTGCGCCACATGCCGCCGCCCGTGGCCAGCCTGCCAGGTGAGGGCGGTGCCCAATCGGGGTTGTTCCTCGCCATCAACCGCAACAAGCGCAGTGCGGTGCTGGACTTGAAGAAGCCCGAGGGCCGCGACGCACTCCTGCGCCTCGTGGACCATTACGACGTGGTGCTGGAGCAATTCCGGCCCGGTGTGATGGAGCGCCTGGGGCTCTCGCACGCGACGCTGCGCGCCCGCAATCCGCGCCTCGTGGTGTGCGCGCTGACGGGCTATGGGCAAAACGGCCCTCTGAGTTTGCGTGCGGGGCACGACATCAATTACCTGGCGCGCGCCGGGGTGCTCGGTTTTCAAGGTCCACCGGATGGACCGCCCGCCGTCTTCGGCTTTCAGCTCGCGGACATCGGCGGCGCACTCTGGAGCGTCATCGGCATCATGGCCGCGCTGTCCGCCCGTGCGAACACCGGGGAGGGAAGCATCGTCGACGTGTCGATGCTCGAAGCCTCGATGGGCTTTGCCGCCTCGAGCTTCGGACAGATGCTGGGCGAGGAAATGCCCAAGCGCGGCAACGAGACGTTGAGCGGCGCCATCGCGCCGTACAACACGTACGAGACGAAGGACGGCCGCTACGTCACGCTCGGGGCGCTCGAGCCCAAGTTTTTGCTCGCCTTCGCCGCTGCCGTGCAGATCGAAGTGGATCTGAGTGCGCTCGTCGTGGGACCGCACCAAGAGGCGCTCAAGGCGAAGTTCCGCGAGATCTTCAAGGGCCGCACCCTTGCCGAGTGGACCGAGTTCGCGCGCACCACGGATTGCTGCCTCGAGCCGGTGCTCTTGCCGGAGGAACTGGCCAGCGATCCGCAGCTGTTGGCGCGCCGCGTATTTTTCGAGCTTCCCTCGCCGTGGGGGAATCTTCTTCAGTTCCGCACGCCGGTGACGGATCCCGATGGGCAGCATCGCCCGCCGCCGCGCCAGGGCGAGCACACGGGCGCGATTCTGCGTGAGGCGGGCTTCTCGGACGCCGAGATTTCCGCGCTGCAGAAGTAGCGTCTACTTTTGCGGCGGGACCTTGAAGGGCTTTCGCGCGGTGACGCGGCGGAATTCGTCGATGAATTCCCAGTCGGCGATGAGGCCCTTTTTCATCAAGAGTGAAAGCAGCGCGGCGAAGAGCGGCTCCCAGCGGACGTCTTCTCCAAGGACGGCGCGGGCATCGGCACCCTCGGCGCGTGCGCGAAGGGCGCGAATGAGGTCGCGCGCGGTGAGGCCCTCGGAGACGTCGGCCCCCGGCGGAGTGGAGGCCCCGCGCCGGCGCGGAACGCGCGCGGGCAGCTGCAACGTCGTGCCGTCGAGCAGCGTGATCTCCACCATCGGGGGACGGCGCCACGTGCTGCTGACGTAGATCTCACGGGCTTCGATTTCCGGGTCGATGTCCGGCCCGTCGCGGGAGGGCCGCTCGGTCGCCGAAGGTCGCTCCGTGCCCGAGGGGCGCTCGGTCGCCGAAGGTCGCTCGGTCGCCGAAGGCCGCTCGGTCGCAGAGGGGCGCTCCGTGGCGGAAGGCCGCTCGGAGGGGCGCTCGGCACCCGACGGGCGCTCGACACCCGAAGGACGCTCGGTGGCGGAGGGGCGCTCCGCAGCGGAAGGACGCTCCGCAGCGGAAGGACGCTCCGCGCCGGAAGGCCGCTCGGTCGCCGAAGGTCGCTCCGCCGGTCGCGGTGCGGGGGCCGGCTGCGTGGGCGCGGTCGACGAGGTCGTTGGCGCCGCGGAAGGACGTTCCGCGCGTGCAGCCTTCTGCCCCGCGGAGGGGCGCGTGGGCTTCGTCGGCGGGGGCGGAGGGATCGCCGCCGACGGTGGCGGCGGCGGTGCGGCCGGACGGCTCGGTGCCACCTCCGACTTTCGCGCCGGCGGCCGCGAGACCGAAGCTGCCGCCTTGGCGGCCACCCCCTCGGGGTTCGTGGGCGGTGGTGGCGGAATGGGGCGCGGCGTCTCGCGCTCCGACGTCTCCCCCGCGCCGTAGTACACGCGGATGGCGCTGCGAATGTCCGTCGGCGAGCCAATCATCGGCCGCGCCGGAAGCCCCGCCGATCGCGACACCTCCTGCAGTGCCGCCTCGTTCGTCGGGTCGGCCATCGCCACGTAGAGCGTGTCCTGGCGTTTGACCCGCCGCACGAAAATGGGGACGAGGCAGTACCGATCCGCCAACTCGTGGGGGACGAGGTTGAGGAGCTGGCGGGAAAAATCCACGTGATAAAGCGACACCCAAGGGACACTGAGTTGCTGCCCCAGGGTCTGCGTGAGTTGCGTTTCCGTTACCAGCCCGCGTGAAACCAAAAGCTCACCCAGGCGCTGCCCGGGCAGGCGCGGTAGCTTCAGCGCCTCCTCGAGCTGGTCCTCGCTGAGGATTTTCGAAGCAACGAGGAGCTCTCCTATGCGTAAGCGGGGGGCCACGACCAGGTCATCGTACGCACGATGAGCTGCCTGGGCCGAATTTTCGGGTAAGGCTTACCGTTAGGTCCTTGGATCTCGTACGGGTCTTGGCATTTCCGGTCCGATCGAACCGCGGCAGCGGGACAATCCCGGCGGGGCCGGCGGCAAGTCGCAGTCAGGCGACACGAATCGCCACGACGCTTGGCGATCCTCGTATCCAAAAGCGAACAGGGCGCCGGCCCCGCCGGGCTTGTTGCGCTGCCGCTGCTCGGCTTCGGCGGAGTCTCGGGTCGAAAGCGCAAAGCCGTCCGGCAACGTTGGGCCGAATTTTCGGGTAAAAGTTGCCCGGAGGTTGCCCGAGGCCGTTGCCTGGTGTGCGGGTGTGTTAGAACGGGGCCAGCCAGCTCATGGACGCCTCGCAACGTCACATCGCCCGCTGGGATCTCGACAAGACTTACCTTCGGACCGAGTTCGATACGTTGCGGGATCTCGTGCGGACCGCGCTCGAACGGCCGGACGAAAAGCGCACCAACCCTGGGGCCGCCACGCTTCTCCGGGAAATGGTTCGCGCCGGGATCTCGGTGCACATCTTGTCCGGCTCGCCCGAGCAAATGCGCCGCCGCCTCGAGGACAAGTTGCGCCTCGATGGCATCACTTGGGACAGCTTCACCCTGAAGCCGAATCTCAAGAACGTCCTCAAGCTCCGCTTCCGGGCCCTGCGCGACCAACTCGGCTACAAGCTGCCCGCGCTGCTCCACGCCCGGGCGCTGCTCGACCACGCCACCAAGCTTTCGCCCGCACGCGCGCCAGAGGAGGAGGCGTCGCAGGAGGGGAACGGGCGCGTTCTCTGCCGGGAGACCCTTTTCGGCGACGATGCCGAGGCCGACGCGTTCGTCTACTCGCTGTACTCGGACATCGTGTCCGGCCACGTGAGTCCCGAGACCTTGCTGGAAATCTGCGAGCGCGGCCGCGTTTACCCCGACGTCATCGATCGGGTCATGCGCGACGCCAACCTGATCGTGCCCGGCGAGGCCGTCGAACGCATCCTCATCCACCTCGAACGGCAAACGCCGCCCGACGACTTCCACGTCTACGGCGCGCGCGCGGTGCCGTTCTACAATTACCTGCAGGCTGCATTCGTCGTGCACGAGGACCAGCGCCTTCCGGCCGATGCGGTTCTGCGGGTCGGGGTGGAGCTGGTGGTGCAACACCGTTTCGACGGCGATGCCCTGGCCCGGAGCTACCTCGAGTTGGCCCGCCGTGGGCACCTCCGAGGCACCGGAGTGGACGATCTGTCAACCGCCTTCGAACGGTACGACGATCGATTGCCGGGACACGCAGAGCTTCGCCGAATGGTGGAACGCTTGCCCCAAGCTGCAAATGCCGCCCGCGCAAGCTGGCGAGGCCCGGATCAGCGCCTCCCGGACTACTTGGCGCTGGTGGCGCACCATAACCCACGCCGCCGCGGTCGCTAAAAGGTGCGAGACGTAACGACGCGGTGGTGTTAGCGTGTCCGATGGCGCCCCGACCTATTGGCGGGGATGTTGTCGGCCTAGCGTGGATTGGTGATGAGGGGCCATCGTGGACAGTGATCTAGCGGACGCGGTAGAAGGGCTCAAAGCCATATTTCAGAGACGAAAAATCGAGGCTAGCTTCGGAAAAGCGCCTCCAGAACTCGTCGACTCGTTGAAGAAACAGTTCCGAGTCCCCTCTCGGTATCGGAATTTTCTCCTAGGGGCGAATCCGGTCAAGGTGGAAACGGTGACCCCGGTCGAGCGAATCCGACTGCTCCCGGCGGAAGAAATCGTGAAGTCGCAACCCACGGCGAACTGGAAGCCGTCCTGGGTCGTCATCGGCGAAAGCTCGCTGCTGAGCGATCCGTACTTCCTGGACGTCTCCAAGCCCGACCCCGAAGGGGACTGCCCCGTCTACACGGCGATGAGCGGGCAGGAAAAGTGGAACCCGACGTTGGCCGCCTCGAGCTTCGCTCAGTTTTTGCGAATCATCTCGACGGCGATGGAAATCGCCGCCGGCTTCGGTGACGCCATCATGGACGACGAGGACGAGGACAGCTTCCGCGAAGCCCTCGGCCCCAAGGTCAAAGTGATCGACGCCGCCGCGCTGCGCGCCGGTCACTGGACGTAGGCAGCAGGCAACTTGGGCCCCCAAAGCGGGGGCCTTGGGAAAAGAGCGGCCGCGCCACCAAGGCGGGGCTTGGGGCCCCGACATGGTCGAAACCGCGTATTCGAAGAGTCACTACCGCGCGCCCGAGATCGCGCACCGCTACGGGCCCAACGTCCATCTCCTGGACGACCCGTTGGCATGGACTCAGCTCGCGCGTCTCTGCGCACGCGAAACCGGGCAGCCGCACGTAGGCCGCCTGGTGCGCACGCTCTACGAGCGCTTGAGCGAGGTGGTGCTGGCCGCGGAGTTCCCACGCGTGCGCATCGACGTGCCCACGCGCATGGTGGCCTCCTCGCCCTACGCCGTCTACCGGGGCGCCGCCATCGCCCCCGCGACGAAGGCCGTCAGCGTGGGCATCGCCCGCGCGGGCACCATGCCGTCGCAAGTCGTCTACGACCTGCTGAACGAGGTCCTCGATCCGTCGGGCGTGCGCCAAGACCACCTGTTCATGTCGCGCGTCACGGACACGGAAGGCCGCGTGACGGGCGCCTCGTGGCACGATGCCAAGATCGGCGGCGACGTCGACGGCCGCATCATCGTCATCCCCGATCCGATGGGCGCGACCGGCAGCTCCGTGGTGAGCGCGATCTCGCACTACAAATCGAAGATCGGCGGAACCCCGGCGAAGGTCATCACGATGCATTTGATCCTCACGCCCGAGTACCTCAAGAGGGTCCTCGCCGCGCATCCGGAGACGATCATCTACGCGGTGCGCCTGGATCGCGGCCTGTCGGCCCCCGAGGTGTTGTCCACCGTGCCGGGCACGCAGTGGGACGATGAAAAGGGGCTCGACGAGCACCAGTACATCGTCCCGGGCGCCGGCGGCGTCGGCGAATTGCTCAACAACGCGTGGGTTTAGTCCTCGAACGGGACGGGTGGCTCCGTTGTAACGGTCACCAGAATCAGGTCGTCGGCGCCGAGCCGGTACCATATCCAAAGATTTCTATCGGCGACCCGTCGGACCCAAGCGCGTCCCACGGGCCGGACCGTCGACTCGAAGTCCGAAGGCCCAGGAAGTGTCTCGGCATCGGCGAGCGCTCGAATCGTTCGCGCCACCGCGAGCCCGCGAAGTGATCCCCGGCGAAGAGTACGGGAAGCTTCGCGCGCGTACCATGTCGTTACTCTAATTCGGCGCGCCACGATTCATCTTCCGCTCCTTCGATCCACTGAAGAAACGCCTCACTCGCCTCGGCCGATAGCAAATCGCCACGGTCTGCAGCGTCCATGGCGGAGCGCACGTCCGCCTCATCGTCCGGGTGCGGAAGCCATAGGGCGTGGGCCTGCGTTTGGGAATTCATGTCTCGAGTTTACTCCTCTGTCGGAATCGCGACCAATTCACGGCAATCCGTCGAACGTCGTGTTCATGACGCGGGGATGAGAGCACTCATGATGCCAACGAGGTCCGCGGAAAATCAGGCAGTCTCACGTACTCTCGATGGTGTCCCGGACAGTTTCCCGGTGTCCCAGGACAGTCTGTGCCCGTTACACCCGCGCGTGCATCAAGTGGGCGCGGTTCGACACGCTTAGGCCGTCGTCGCGGTTGCGGAAGTAGAGGGCGCGCAGCACCTGTGGCCCGATGGATTCGACGTGGCGGAAGCCCATCGTGCGGAGTTCTTGCATGAGGGACTCGGGCAGGAAATGCGAGATCCATGGTTCGCCGAGCTTGGCCACGCGCGCGGTGAGGGCGGCCACGACGGCGCGATCGCGTTCGCCGAGGTAGGCGGGATCGATCTGGTAGTCGAACACCACCTCCGAACCGCGCGCGCCTTGGTGGATCATCCCTAGGGTGTCCAGGATGGCGGCGTGCGTGAGGTACATCGTGACCCCGAGCCACGAGAAGAACGCAGGTTCGTCGAAGCGGAAGCCGTTCGCCACCAGCGACGCGCGCAACGTGTCCTTCTCGAAGTCGACGGGGACGTACGTCAATGACGCCGGCACCTCGATCCCCGCGTGGCCGAGCAGCTCGCGCTTTCTCGCCTGCGTCGCGGGGTGATCCACCTCGAACACGCGCAGCGCGTCGAGCCTGTGACGGTACGCGAAGGTGTCGAACCCCGCGCCGAGCACCACGTATTGGCGCACGCCGCGCGCGAAGGCGGCCTCGAAGGCCTCCTCGGTGTAGCGGCTTCGCGCGGCGAGGAAGGCGCGGAGCAGTTTCGTCTCGCCCTCGTCAGTACGCGTGAAGTCCAGCAACTCGTCCTCGCTTCCCGTCAGCCGAACGGCGAGGGGATCTTCGAAGACCAACGGACGATCGAACAATTGATGCGCGGCACGTTGCCTGGCCACGCCGATGGCGGTCGAACTCGATTGATTGTCACGCATGGTTCCCTCCAATGCGAATGCTCACGGGCATCGCGCGCGGAAGATTCGTTTGAGCGCCGTGCCGGCGGCATCCAGGTCGACCCGCTGCGGATCGATCAGCCATTGCGCGCCCGACCCGCGCAGAACGCCTTCGACGAGAACCGCCGTGACGTCGGGATCGAGCTGCGCGTCCATCTCGCCGTCGGAGATGCCCTCGGCGAGCCTCGTCGTGATGAAGCGACGGAGCGCCTCGTTGTTCTCCGCGATCAGCTCTCGGATCCGCGGCACCGTGGCCACCGCCTCCGTGCGCACGATGAACATCGCCCGTGCGCCCGCGCTTTGCCCGCGCAACAGCGCGAAGTACACGTCGACCAAGGCATCCAGCGCGGACACCCCGCGCCGGCCCCCCATGCCCTCCTGCACGGCCCCCAGCATCCCCGAGTGGATTGCCCCCACCACGGCCTCGACACACGCCTCCTTCGTGCCGAAGTGGTGCGTGACCATGCCGCGGCTGAGACCCGCCAGCTGACCGATCTCCGCCAGCGTGGTGCCCGCGTAGCCACGCGTCGCCAGCAGGTGAATCGCCGCGTCGATCAGCTTTTTTCGCGATTCCGTGCTGCGTTCTGCCTGCGTGCGACGGTCCACGCGTCCCATGATGAAACTTGCTGGCCGTATGACAAGTTAAATTCCAGTAAACGAACTCGACCGCAGCCCCAGCACGAAGGGGCGCGATCGAGTCGCTTATTCCGTCTTCAGGTAGCCGCCCTTGAGCAGCTTCAACACGGCTTGCACCGTCTCGAGATCCGTCGACTGGCTCTTGTTCATCACGGTCTCGAGGTGACCGTAGTTGAGCGCGAGCTGCAGCGCGTCGAGCTCCATCGGTTTCAAATCGCGCAGCGGCGGAACGAGCGGCGAAAGCAGCGACAAGCGCGCGTTGAGATCGGGCAGGTCGTCGCGGATGCGATTGAACTCGTCGAGCTGGCGCAGACCCTCCATGAGGATCTCTTGGACGCTCACGTCGATCTCGCCGGCGTACTCACGATCGTCCGGCGGATCGAGATCGAAGAGACCCTTTTGCCAGGTGAGCATGCGGTAGATGCTCTTGAGCGCGGGCACGTCATCCAGGTCGTTGATGACGGCGTAGTAGATGTTGCCCTTGCGCATGAAGATCCGACCGATGTCGTCGTCCGTCCGGATGACGAGCACGCCGCTCTTCTTCGAGGTGCCGAAAAGTTGAAGCAGGTCGGGCAGCGGAACTTCCTCGATGCTGCCGGACATCGTCCGCGCCTGGCTCGTACGGCGTTGCGCCGCCACGTGCTCCAGCTCGCGCTTTGCGTCCGCCGTGCTGTCGCGCGTGCTCTCGCCCGCAATCAGCTTGAGGATGCTCGTTCCGATGAGAACGCGGTCGCCTTCTTTCAGGCGGGCGCGCTTGATCTTCTCACCGTTGACGAACGTGCCGTTGGTCGATCCCAGATCTTCGATCCAGATCTGATCCGACTGCATGTGAATCTTCGCGTGCTTGCGGCTGACCATGTCCTCGACGAGCACCATGTCGAGATCGCTCGAGCGACCGACGATGATCTGCTTGTCGGGAACGACGGGGAATTCCCCCCCTTGGTACTTCCCGCTGATGAACCGAAGGACATACGCCCGCCCGGGTCGCAGGGTCGTCGGAGCAGCCGCCTTCGGTGACGGATCTTGCATGCTAGGGGGAGTCGACAGAAGGTTTGCCACGCGCGACTATGCGCCACTGGGTGCAACCGCGGGAATCCGCGGCGCGGGGGATTCCGAGGCGAGGATCGTCTTCGGAAAAAAAAGAGTAACGAGTCCTCGCAAACCTGGTCAAGTCGAGCGCGAAATGACTTCTCGTCCCCCCGTTTTTGTCCAGCCGCCTCAGCCATACAAATCCGTCCCTGTGCTGCCCGAAGGTGACCGATTTGGCACCCATCGAACGCTTGAGCCGGCGGGGGCTCTACCGCAGCCAGCGTGGCGAATTGACAACGATTTTTCCCGACTCTTCCACGGCGAAATCCTCATCGACGTGGAGACACTCAACATTGATGCCGCGAGCTTTCGGCAAATGGAAGAGGCGGGTACTTCCGGACATCCGACCTCGGATGTAGGTGGCGGCCTCGTTGGGCAAAAAGTGATGGAGACGGTCGCGACGCGAGGGAAGCAGCACAACCCCGTCACCGGTTCGGGCGGGATGCTTCTCGGTCGGGTGGCTCAGATCGCACCGACGGCGGATGGACGCGTCGCGCGCGTGCACGAAGGCCTCGCCGTCGGCGATCGCGTGGCGACGTTGGTGTCGCTCTCCCTCACGCCGCTCCGCCTCGATGGAATCACCGCGGTGCGCGCGGAGAGCGCGCAGTTGGACGTGACGGGGCAGGCGGTGTTGTTCGAGAGCGGGAGCCTCGTGAAGTTGCCGAGCGAGATGCCGGAGCGCCTCGCGCTCGCCGTGCTCGATGTCGCGGGTGCGGCACCCCAAGTCGCGCGGCTCGTGAAGCCGGAGATGAGCTCCGTGCTCGTTCTGGGCGGCGGTGGCAAAAGCGGCATCCTCTGTGCGGCCGAGGCCCGCCGCAGGCTCGGCGCCTCGAAGGGCGCGCGCCGCGTCATCGCCGTGGAAAGCTACCCGCGTTACGCCGACGAACTGCGCGCGCTGGGCATCTGCGACACGGTGCTCACCATCGACGCGCGCGATCCCGTCGCCGTGCGGCGTGCGGTGCTCGAGGCGAACGACGGTCGCGAGGTCGACGTCACGTTCTCTTGCGTCAACGTGCCCGACACCGAGATGGCCGCGGTGATGGCCACGCGTGACCGCGGCATCGTCTACTTCTTCGCCATGTCGACGAGCTTCACCAAAGCCGCCCTTGGAGCGGAGGGCGTGAGCAAGGACGTCGACTTGATGATCGGCAACGGGTACGCCGAGGACCACGCTGCGCACACCTTGGCGATGATGCATGAGTTCCCCGCGATTCGTGCCCTCTTCGAGACGCGCTACGGGTAAAGTTCGTCCCGCCATGACGAATTTTTCCCCTCGCCCCATCTCGGAAGTTGCGGCCGAACTCGGACTCGAAGCGGACGACATCGAGCCGTATGGCAAAACCAAAGCGAAGATCGCGCTCGACGTGGCCTCTCGGCCCGGTTCCCGCAATGCCGGGCGCTTGATCCTGGTCACGGCGATCAACCCGACGCCGGCCGGGGAGGGGAAGACCACCACGTCGATCGCGCTGGCCATGGGCATGCGCCGCCTCGGTAAGCGCGCCGTGCTCGCACTGCGCGAGCCGTCGCTCGGACCGGTCTTCGGCGTCAAAGGCGGTGGCACCGGCGGCGGCAAGGCGTCGCTCACTCCGGCCGACGAGATCAACCTGCACTTCACCGGCGACATCCACGCCATCACCACGGCGCACAACCTGCTCAGCGCCCTCGTCGACAACGCCGTCTACTTCCGCGACACCTTCGAGGGCGCGGGGGAGATCGATCCGCGCACCATCACGTGGGGGCGGGCGCTCGACATGAACGATCGCTTCCTGCGTCGGTGCATCATCGGCCTAGGCGGCAAGTCGCACGGCAAAGTGCGAGAGGAGCGGTTCGACATCACCGCGGCCAGCGAAATCATGGCCATTTTGTCCCTGGCGCGCGACTACGCCGACCTCGAGCAGCGCCTCTCGCGCATCGTGGTGGGCTCGAGCTACGACGGCAAGACCATCACCGCGGGGCAAGTCGGCGCGTCGTCGGCGATGTGCGCCGTCCTGCGCGACGCGCTCAAGCCGAACCTGGTGCAGACCCTCGAGGGCGGCCCGGCGTTCGTGCACGCGGGGCCGTTTGGCAACATCGCCCACGGCTGCAACAGCGTGCTCGCCACGCAGCTGGCCATCAAGACGGGGGACTACGCCATCACCGAGGCGGGCTTCGGGTTCGACCTCGGCGGCGAGAAATTCCTCAACATCAAGGCGCGCATCGCCGGTGTGTGGCCTCGTGCCGTCGTTTTGGTGGCGACCCTCCGCGCGCTCAAGATGCACGGCGGCGCGCCGGTGAAGAGCTCGGGCGAGCCCAATCGCGATGCGCTGCAGAAGGGCCTCGCACACCTCGAGAAGCACATCGAAAATGCGGGAGCGTACGGGCTCACGCCCATCGTGGCCATCAACGTCTTCCCCAACGACATCGAGGAGGAGCTCGCGCTGGTCGAGCAGGCTGCGGGCAAACTCGGCGCGCGCATGGCCCGCAGCGAAGGCTTCGGCCGGGGCGGCGAGGGCTCGCTCGACCTCGCGCGTGTGGTGACCGAGGTGGTCGATGCCACCGATGCGGATCCGCCCAAGCCCAAGTACGTCTACGAGCTCGAGGACGCGCCGCAGGAGAAGATCCGCAAGATCGCCCGCACCATCTACGGGGCCAAGGACGTCGTCTTCGTCGGGTCGTCGGAGAAAGATCTGAAGCGCATCAAGGAGCTCGGCTACGACAAGCTCCCGGTGTGCATGGCCAAGACGCAGCTCTCCCTGACCGACGATCCCACGGTGTACGGCCGCCCGCGCGACTTCGTGATCAGCGTGCGCGAGGTGCGTCTGAGCGCGGGTGCCGGCTTCATCGTGCCGCTTACCGGCGACATGATGACCATGCCCGGCCTGCCCAAGGTGCCGGCCGCTCGCCAGGTGAAGCTGCTTCCCTCGGGGCAGATCAAGGGGCTGATGCAGAACGACTGACGCCGCGCGCGCCCTTCAAGAGCGCGAGCAGCGCATCCGCGTGGACGGGTTTGACGACGTGCTCGTCGAACCCGGCGTCGAGCGCGGCCATGCGATCGGCGGATTGCCCATAGCCGGTGAGCGCGACCAAATAGAGCGAGAGTTTCGCACGGCGGAGACGGCGTGCGAGCTCGAAGCCGTTCATGCCGGGAAGCCCCAGGTCGATGATCGCGACGTCCGGCTTCATGTTCTCGATGAGGGCCATGCCGCTCGGCCCATCGTGCGCCGTCCGGCACTCGAAGCCCGCGTGCTTCAGCAGGGTGCACAGCATGTCGCGGCTGTCGGTGTTGTCCTCGACGACCACCACCCGCGAGCCTCGCGGTGAGCGCGCTGCCGTTTGGCGCGTGCGTTGCGCCTTGTCCACCGGCTCGCGGACGAGGGGAAGCCGGACGACGAATTCGGCGCCTTTGCCCTCGCCATCGCTGATCGCGGCCACGGTGCCGCCGTGCATGTCGACCAGGGAGCGCACCAGGGTGAGGCCGAGCCCCAGCCCTCCCTCGGAGCGGTCCAACGTGCGCTTCGACTGCACGAACAACTCGAACACCGTGTCGAGCACCTCCTTGGCAATCCCGACGCCGTCGTCGCGAACCCGGATGACCGCGTGCTCGGTATCCGCCTTCGCCTCGAGCACCACGTGCCCTCCGCGCGGCGTGTACTTCGCCGCGTTGCTCAGGAGGTTCACCTGGATCTGCTGCAGGCGTGTCGGATCGCCGTAGACGCCCATCGCCTGGGGATCGATTTGCACGTCGAACTGCAGCTCGTGCGCGTCCATCATGCTGCGCACGGCATCCGCCGCGTCCCGCACGGACGCACGCAAATCGACGACTTGTTTGCGCAGCTCGATTTTGTTCTGTGTCACGCGGCTCGCCTCCAGGAGATCGTCGAGAAGGCGCGCCATCTGCTGCGACTGCCGCTCGAGGATCTGCATGAGCCTTACCCGCGCCTCGTCCTCGGCGGGCGTCTCCTTCAGCAGCGCGGTCGAGATGACGATGGCTCCCAGCGGATTGCGCAGCTCGTGCGAGAGCATGGCCAGGAACTGGTCGCGCCGTCGCACCGCCTCGCGGATCTTCTCCTCGGCGCGCTTCTGTTCGGTCACATCGCGGAAGATGCCGATGACCCCGACGATGCGCTCCTGGCGATCGCGCAAGGGAAGCCGGGTTGCGCGATCCCAGCCCTCGCCGCCGTCGTCGCGCACGTGGCGCTCGAGCTGTTCGTGCTGCGCCTGGCCGCTGCGCAACACCTCGTCGTCTCGGCCCGGTGCCCCGAAGGCCTGCACGGGCCGATTCGCGCGGATGAACCGCCCGCTGGCGTCCTTGAAGTAAATCGCGTCGGCCACGCCACCGAGCAGGCTGTTGAGCAGGTAGCGCTCGTGAAAGAGCGCGTCCTCCGCCATTTTCAGGCCGGTCACGTCGATGAGCGTGAGCACCACGCCATCGACGGTGCCCTTCGCGCGGTAGGGGAGGATGCGCAAGAAGAATGCGTTGTCGTGATGGGTCGTGAGATCGCGCTCGATGCGTTCGCCGGTGGCCAGCACGTGTTTCAGGTCCGCGATGAGCCCCGGGTGATCGATGGTGTGCTTGAACGTCTCGATCGAGCGGCCCGCGTCTTGCGGCAACAGATGGAACTTTTCGGCGATCTGCGGGGTGAACTTGCGCACCTTGAGATCGCGATCGAGAAAGATGGCCCCCACGTCGGTGCTGGCCAGCAGGTTATCCATGTCGTTCGTGAGCTCGGTCAGCTCGGAGATTTTGCGCTGGTACTCGGCGTTGACCGTGTAAAGCTCCTCGTTCACGCTCTGCAGTTCTTCGTTCGTGCTCTGGAGCTCCTCGTTGGAGGCGAGCAGCTCTTCGTTCGCCGCCTGCAGCTCCTCGTTGCTCGTCTCGAGCTCCTCGATGGCCGACTGCAGGTTTTCCTTCGTCGAGGAGAGCTCCGCCTCCATCGCGGCCAGGTGCGCCTCGGAGACGCGCCCCATGTCGATCTCCATCGAGCGCGGCACGTGTTCGAGCAGCCCTTCCGCCGCCTCGAAGGAGATGAGCACGTTGGGCAGGCTCCCCGCCCGGCCGCGGATCGGGCGCAGGGTGACCTTGTGCAGCCCCTGCGCGTCGTCGATGCGCACGCCCTTGAAGACGATGGGCGACGTTTCCTGCAGCGCGCGTTTCAATCCGCCCACGAGCACCATCTTCAGCTCGGGGCCGACGATCTCCAGGATGTCGAGCGCCTGCCGGCCATCGCGGCGCGCCAAAAAACGGCTCGCCCCGGAGAAGGCGTGGAGCAACTCCCCGCGCTCGTTCACGAGCAGGCTCGGAGGCATGAACGCTTCGAGCAGCGCATCGTACGTACCGAGCAAGTGCGAGAACGATTGACGGCCGAAGCCCGGCACCGACGAGGTGGGGGCCAGGGACGACGTATCGGCGAACCTCGCGGGCTTGAGGCGCGCTTCCACGGGGATGCGCACGTCGCTGTACTTCTGAAAAATGCGCCAGTACCGATCGATGGGCTGAAAGTCGTGCACCAACGCCCCCGGCGATTCGCTGGGGCCCAGGAACACGACGCCCCCTCGGTTCAATCCGAAGTGAAAGAGGCTCAGCACCTTTTGCTGCGCCGCCGGCTGCAGGTAGATGAGCATGTTGCGGCAGCTCACCAGATCGACGCGGGTGAAGGGCGCATCCTTGATGACGTTGTGCTGGGCGAAGACCAGCATCTGCCGGATCTCCGGCACGATCTGGAAGCCTTTTCCACGCGGCAAAAAATAGCGCTCGAGGCGCGCGGGCGCGACGTTCTTGACCGCTTCTTCGTCGTACATCCCGCGCGCGGCGATCTCGAGGGAGCCCGCGTGCACGTCGGTGGCGAAGATTTTCACCGGCCGGTTGCCGGCGCGGCTCGCGAGCTCGTGAAGCAGGATGGCCAGCGAGTAGGCTTCCTCTCCGGTCGCGCAGCCGGCGACCCACACGCGAAACGGCGCATCTTGCGGCCCGCGGCGCAGCATCTCGGGCAGGACCCGCTTTTCCAGGACCTCGAACGCCTCCTCGTTGCGGAAGAACCGCGTCACCCCGATGAGGAGATCGCGGTAGAGGATGTCGAGCTCCGACCGCTCGCGTTTGAGTCGCTCCAAATAGCCATCCAGGTGCTCGGCGCGCGCGAGTTGCAAGCGCCGCTCGATGCGCCGGGTCACCGTGCTCGGTTTGTAGTGCGTGAAGTCGATGGCGAATTCTTGCTCCAGCAGCCGATACACGGATTGGAGACTGCTCGGCGACGGCTCGGGCGAAAGCGGATGACCCTTCGGACGCGCGGCGTGCTCCAAAAGGACGCGCGGCATCTCGCCGGGGGCGAGCACCCAATGCGCCACGCCGGCATCCCGCGCGGTCCGAGGCATGCCGTCGAACTGTGCGCTCTCCTCGTCCTGCACGATGACCAAGCCACCCGAGTCGAACACGTCGCGGATGCCCCGCGAGCCATCCGTCCCTCCGCCCGACAGGACGATGGCGACCGCGCGCTCGCGGCAGTCTTGCGCGAGGGAACGGAAGAAGACGTCGATGGGCAAGGTCAGCTCCTGTTGGCGATCGCGCTCGCTGAGCAGGAGTTTGCCGCCCGAGATGATCATCTCTTTCTTGGGCGGGATGAGGTAGACGTGGTTCGGTTCGATCGTCATCCCATCTTCGACCAGACAGATGGGCAGCTCGGTGTGCCGGGCCAAGAGCTCGTCCATCAAGCTCTTGAAGTCGGGCGATAGGTGCTGCACGACGACGAACGCCATGTTCGTATCGTTGGGCAGGCAATCGAAGAAGCGCTCGAGTGCTTCGAGTCCACCCGCCGACGCGCCAATGCCGACGACGAAGGGAGGAGATGGCTGCAACACGCTCGAGGAAGTCATGGGGGCGTCACCGCATGTGCAGCCGCCGTGCCCATTCTATCCAGCGATTTCTCGATGAATTCGCGTTCCGTCGCTCGCGCGATGCCTGTGGCAGCTTGCCACGGTACCGCCCGTACGCGGCAAATCTCCTCAACGGCAGTAGCCGTGTTTGCAGATCGCGGTGGCCGGAAGGCAGGGTGGGTGGATGAGCGGACAGTGATCCTGCTCATAGGTGGCGCACACCGTCTGGTCGACGCGTGCGACGGCCTCGCGAACGGCGGAGACGCCTTGGGTGTTCACGGCGCGGGTGCACGAGTCGAAGCAGAGGGTCGCGAACGGTACCTGCGTGCAATCGTTGTCCGTCGAGCACTGCAGGTGGTACTCGATAGTATCCTGCACCTGCTTTTGCGCCGTCTCGCGGCGCCCGTCGCACGAGTCGGGGGTGGGCGCGCTCGTGCCGGGGGCCTTGCCGCACGCGGTGCCGAGAAGGGCGCCGACCAGGAATGCACCGAGTGCGAGCGCGCGCTTCATCACCGGAGGTTCTCGCGGACTTTCACCTTCACGCGGTCACGCCCATCGATGTACCGATCCATCGGGATGACCGTCCGCACGTAGCTGTTGAACGGATCGGGGCCCACGCTGGCGTGCGTGGGGCGGAGCGCGTCCAGGGCGAAGTCGGGTAGGCGCGCGGCGACGTGGCCGCGGTAGGTCACGCCCTGCGAGGGCACGCGGTATTGGACCACGACGCTCTTGGGCATCACGCTCTGGCGCGGCTCGTTGGCAATGAGCTGCGTCAGGTTCTCCGGCGCGGACAGCTCCGGCGTCACCTCGTAGCCGGGCACGATCTCCAGCTCGACCTCGCGCCCCGCGAGCTCGGGCGCCATGGTCACCTCGATGGTGCGCACCGCGTCCGGCCCCGCGAACGGGCTCAAATGCAGAGTGATGCGCGCGCGCTGCCCGGCGTCCACCTCGTCGTCGAGGAGCTCGACCCCGCGCAGGCGCCACAAGTCGCGTGTATACTGCACATTCAGCGTCGACTCGACGCGCTCGATGCGGGCGGGCTCCCACGGGTTGTTGAGCACATCGCCCACCGCGCGAACGGCGCGGGAGGCCGCCCATTCACCGGCCTCGGGCAAGCCGCCGACGGCCACGCCGAAGTCGTCCAACTCGATGGTGCCGTGGTTCTTGATGCTCACCTTGGAGTGCAGTTGCCACGTGACGTCGCGCCGCTCGCTGATGGTGGCCTCCACCACCGAGCCAAAGACGGTGGCCATGAGGCTGGGGCTCATGAACTTCTCTTCCACGACGTCGCTGTTCCACACCTTGCGCGGTGCGACCTCCACGCCCTTCACCTCGACCCGCACCGGGAAGGTGGGCCCGGACTGCTTCTCGTCGATGACGATGGCGCTCTGGCGATCTTGCACCAGCGCCCCGAGCGGGCGCACCGCCTCGCCGACCTTGAAGCTGTGTTGCTCGCTGGCGTAAATCCAGAGCACGCTCCCGATCGCCGTCGGCAAAGCGCTATCGCCGGCGTTGAACATGGGGTGCCCGAAGGCGACGAGCTTGTTGCCCTGCACGTGCGTGACCGTCCCGAGGCCCATCATCGAGACGTCGCCGCTGGTGAGCTGCACGCCGATGGCGCCGCCGTCGACGTAGTGTTGCGGCGCATCGGCTCGCGGGCTTTGGCCGCCGCCGGCCGCCATCGGTTCGAGCCCCAGTGGCTCGAACAGCTTGCGCGCGAGTTGCGCCGCGCGATCGCCCACGCCGGCCATGAGAAGCGGCGTCCCCGTGGGCACCGGCCCCGAGCGATCGCGCGCCACCCGCTTGGCCATTTGCTCGGCGTGCGCGAGCAGGCTGTAGCCGCCGGGCGCGCCCTCGAAGCCGTTCGAATCGAGCGAGGCCCGTCGCGGGGACGCCGGTTGCGGCGCCGCGGGCAGGGGCCCTCGTCGATCGCTCGGCCAGAAGCCCGGCGGGATGGGGCGCTGCATCTCCGTCAGCATGGGCGCAATCGGCGTGACGCCGGCCACGGGCTCCGCCTGAAAATTGGAAAGGCTGTAGGCGTACGCGCCGGCGAGCCTTCCGCCGTCGAGGTAGATCGGGCTCCCGCTCATGCCCTTCACGTTGCGCGTGATGTTCAAACGCGGGTGGGGCGTCTTGATCAGGATGAGATCCTGAGACGGCCGAAAGTTGTGCAGCACGCCCACGACCTCCACGTCGAAGCGCTCCGGCACGGTCCCGCGGAAGACGGTAAGGCCGTAGCCTTTCATCCCTTCCTTGATCTCGTTCACGCCGATGGTCGGATTGCGCGCTTGCCCGCGCGCAAGCGGCAACGAGAGACCGAGTCCGGCCACGAGCCCCACGAAGAGCGCCAAGCCCGTCAAACCAGGCAAACCAAAAGGATGCGTACGCACGGGCCCTAGCTTAGCGGGCAGGCGCGTTGGGGAGCTCTATTTACATCCATTCGCATTATTGAATATAATGTCCGGCATGAGTACGACACCGGGCGCGACGCCGCGCATTGTATCGACGCGAGACGGGTACGATCTCTGGGCCGAGATTTACGACACCGAGCAAAATCCGCTCATTTTGCTGGAGGAACCCGAGGTACGAAGGCACCTCGGCGACGTCCGCGGCCTGTCCGTCGCGGACGTGGGCTGCGGAACGGGTCGCCATGCCGTGCGCCTGGCGGCCGAACGAGCGCGTGTGACCGCCCTCGATTTTTCGGAGGGCATGATCGGGCGCGCCAAGGCCAAGGCGGCCGTCGGCGACATCGCGTTCGTGCTGCACGACATCTCGAAGCCGCTCCCTCTCGCCGACCGCAGCATGGACCGCGTGATCAACTGCCTCGTGCTCGACCACGTGCCGACGGCGAGCCTCGACGCGTTGTTCCGCGAGCTCGGGCGCATCTGCAAGCACGACGGCTTCATCGTCGTCTCGGTGATGCACCCGGCGATGATGCTGCGCGGTGTGCAGGCGCGCTTCACGGATCCCGCGACGGGCCAGGAAACGCGCCCGGAAAGCAGCCCGAACGTGATCAGCGACTACGTGATGGCTGCGCTCGCGGCGGGGCTTCGCGTCGCGCATCTTTCCGAACACGCCGTCGGCGAAGAGCTGGCCTCGAGCGTGCCGCGCGCGGCGAAATACTTGGGCTGGCCCGTACTCTTCATGATGAAGCTTGCGCCGACTGCCTCCTAGGCAGGTATGCTCGCGGCCATGGGCTGCCTATTTTGCAACATCGTTGAAGGAAAAGTGCCGGCGAAGCTCGCGTACGAGAACGAGCATGTTTTGGCGTTCCACGACATCCGTCCGATGGCGCCAACGCACGTGCTGGTGATCCCGCGCAAGCACATCGTCGGCATCGGCGAGGCGACGGAGGAGGACGTGAACGTGCTCGGGCAGGTGATGCTCGCCGGCCGTCACGTCGCCGAGACGTTGAAGCTGGAAGACGGCTACCGCCTCGTGGTGAACAACGGTGAAAACGCGGGCCAGAGCGTCTTTCACCTGCACTTGCACGTCTTGGGCGGGCGACCCCTGGCCTGGCCGCCCGGCTGACGGCGGGCACGTTGTCGGTATAACTTGATAATACGAAGACGAGCCCTACGTATCCGGGATGGATATGAAGTTCTACTGGGTCGATGTCTTCGCCTCTGCACCCCTAGAGGGAAATCCGCTTTCCGTGGTCCTCGATGCCGACGCGCTCGATGAAGCCACGATGAAGCGCATCGCGGGGGAGTTCAACCAGGCCGAAACGACGTTCATCTTGAAGCCCACGCGCCCGGGGGCGACGTATCGGCTGCGTTCATTCACCGCACCCGGCACGGAGGTCTTCGGCGCGGGGCACAACGCACTGGGGGCGTGGTGGCTTCTCGCGGCGGGCGGTTTCGTCCAGCCAGGGAAAGATGGAGGGACGCGCACCACGTTTCAGCAGGAGATCGGCGACGAAGTCCTGCCGGTGGACGTCACCTACGACGCGGGCAAGGTGCAGCGCATCGTGATGAAGCACTCGGTCCCCGCCTTCGGTGCGACCCTGATCGAGACGCGGGCGCTGGCCGAGGCTCTGGGCATCGAGGATGACGACATCGATGTTCGGCGCCTCCCGCCGCAGGTCGTTTCCACGGGCGCGGGGCACTTCCTCGTTCCCCTGCGCGAGCGCCGCATCGTCGACCGCGTGCGTCCGGATTCGGAGAAGCTTCGCTCCGTGCTCCGCCAGGTCGGGGGCGAGGGCTGCTACGTCTTCGCGCTCGATCCCGTCGACTCGACCTCGACGGCGTACGCCCGCTTCTTCAACCCGACCGCGGGCATCGTCGAGGACTCCGCCACCGGAACCGCCGCCGGCCCCCTTGCCGCACAACTCGTGGCAAGGACCATCGTCGCCGACGGCTCCGTCGTGATCATCGAACAGGGCTACGCCATGGGCCGCCCCAGCAAGCTCGAAATCTCGGTCAAGGGCACCGACGTCCGCCTCGCCGGCCGCGGCGTCATCGCCGCCGAAGGCGTCCTGCATCTCTAGAAGAAGGAGAATTCACAGGAAGACGGGAAGACGGGAAGGTTTAAGAGGGCTTTCCGTTCTTCCCGTTTTTCCCAATATCAAATCCCTTCCTGTCTTCCCGTCTTCCTGTGAATTCTCTCTCTTTCTCAGGGGCCGGCGTCGGTGGGGGTGCAGCTCGTGAGGGCGCGGATCCAGTCGTCGAGGACTTTCGAGCCTTGGTCGTCGACGAGGCTGGTGGCCAGGGGGGGCATGCGCTTCGAGGTGTCGAGGGTGTGCACCCGCACCGAGACCAGTGATTTCTCGGGGGCTCCGGGGGCGATGATCTTTGCGCCGGTGATGCCCATGTTGCCGTTTTCCGGATTGGCGTTGCATGCTTTGCGGTTGGGTAAGGTCGTCGCATAGCGGAAGTCGGTTCCGCCGCCGCCGATGCCGTTGGGCCGGTGGCAGAAGGAGCAGTTCGCGTGCAGATACGCCGACGCGCGATCGCCGAGGTTGCCGTCGCCGGTGGGCTTGGGGAACTTCGCCAGCGTCTCCGGTGCGCCCCCGAGTGGCGCGTCGAACAGCCCGATGTGGTCGAACGTTGCGAGCTGATTGGAAAGCCGCTTCGTGGAGACGTACACGAAGTCACCATTGAGCTGGCCCAGCTCCAAACCGAGCGAGCGCCCCGCCGCCGTGGAGTGGCACGACACGCAATCGGAGCGACTCGGGTAGTACCAGGTCTGGCTGCCCACCGGCTTCGACTTGTTCGACGCGAGCAACGTCGCGTCGGTCTGCTCGTCGTTCCACTCGTAGGAATACCCGCCCCAATCGCCGTCGTCATGGCGCATGAACAACCGCGTCTCGATGCGCTTTCCGCCGATGGAGAACGTCTTCACGAGCACGGTGCCCTTGGGAAGATCGAAATCACCGTCGGCATTGACGTGAATCTTCTCGTTATCCGGAAGCGCGACGTACCGCTCCTTTTCCGCGCCGTCGGACCAGAGCGGGCTGTTGACGCCGTACGGAATGAGTCCCGACGCGGGATTCTGCGGATTGGCCGGATCGACGCACCCCGTTTGCGAAAGCTTCTGCGGGAAGGTCGACGCCGGCGGCTTCACATTGGGCACGACCTTGTAAATCTTGTTCCCCAGCGCGGTGAGGTAAAGCTCCCCGTCCGCGTCCTCGGCCACCGACGTGAACGTTCCGCCGGTGCCCGAGTCGTTGATCTTGACGATGACGGGCTTTCCGGTCGTCGGATCGAAGCTCAGGGTCCAGACCTCGCCCGACGACGAATCCGCGAATACGTACTTCCCCACCAACTCGGGAATGGCCTTTCCGCGGTAGACGCGCCCGCCGGTCACTGCGCGCGCATTGCCATTGGGCTGCGGGTAGTCGTACACGGGGTCGATGAGGCCCGCGCTGGAGCAATTGGTCGTATTGGGCGGGAAACAATGCGTCCCTTCTTTGATGGACCACCCGTAATTTCCACCTTTGCGAACTTTGTCGATCTCCTCCCAATTGTCCTGACCGACGTCGCCGAGCCAGAGTTCCCCGGTACCCTCGCGCCCTGGCTTTCCGATGTCGAACGAAAATCGGAACGGATTGCGGAAGCCGTGCGCATAAATCTCTTTCTTCTTTTCCGTCGTATCGTTCGCGAAGGGATTGTCGCTCGGAATGGCGTACGGATTGCCATGGTCGATATCGATGCGCAGCACCTTGGCGAACCACGACGGCGTCGCCGTATTCGTATCCTGCCCGTGCTTGAATTGGTCGCCGCCACCACCGCCGTCGCCGAACGAGGCGTAAAGGAACCCGTCAGGTCCGAACTGGACGCATCCGCCCTTGTGATTTCCCGCCCGCTCTTGATTGAATGAGAGTACGTCCGATTGCGCAGCGAATGCCGTTCCATTCTTGGCCGCGCTGGTGAATCGCTTGATGGTGGAAACGATGGCTTCGTCGGTGCCGGTCGTATACGAAAGATAGACGAATCCGTTTTGCGCGAACTTGGGATGAAAGGCGAGTCCCAAAAGCCCTCCCTCGCTTCCCAAATCGGTAATCTGATTCTCGATATTCAAATCCTCGCGCGGCGTGTTGGGCGGATTTTGCACCGGGAAGCTCAGGATTTTCCCGTTTCGCTCCGCGACGAACCATCGCGAACCGTCGCCCGGGAGCTGCGCCATCATCATGGGATTGCCCACGTCCACGTTGGCGAAGACCTGCTGCAACTTGACCGAGGCCGTGCTGGGCGGGCGCGCGGGGGCTTTGCACGTGGTGTTGCTGGGGCGCGTATCGAGCCCGTAGGGCGCAGGATCGGCCTGAATGGGACCGCCGTCGCCCCCATCGCCTCTGTCCTTTGCCTCGTCGCTGTTGCTGCAGCCCGCCCCGAGTGCGGATGCACCCACCACCGCTACGAGTCCCAACGAAAAGATGGTCGCTCCGAGTCGCATATGCCAGCCCTTTGCCGCCGAGGCGGCTACGTGTGTAGGTCTAAGTTTTCCCTGCTTTGCATCTGAGCAGTTGCGCGCCCCACCGTGAGTATCCTGCGCGGCGCGTGCCGTTCATTCGAGCGCGCTTTGACGCACAAGGGCGTTTTGCCCCCGTGGTAAGAATTATCCACCATGCACCATGCTGCCCTTTGGATGCTCGGAGCCCTTGCGGTTCTTGCGATTGCGTATCGCTACTACTCAGCATTTCTCGCGGCAAAGGTCCTGTGCCTCGACGCGGCCTTCGTCACGCCGGCGCATCAGTTCAACGATGGCCACAACTTTCACCCGACCAACCGTTGGGTGCTTTTTGGTCACCATTTTGCGGCCATTACGGGCGCGGGTCCGCTGATCGGACCCGTTCTGGCGGCGCAATTCGGTTTCTATCCCGGTTTCCTCTGGATCCTCTTCGGCGTCGTTCTCGCGGGCGCCGTGCACGATTTCATCATCCTGGTGGCCAGCACGCGCCGCAAAGGTAAGAGCCTTGCGGAGATTGCGCGCGACGAACTGGGGCCCACCCTGGGCACGGTCACCGCGGTCGCCATCCTCTTCATCATCGTCATCGCCCTTGCGGGCCTCGGTAACGTGGTCGTCGGCGCCCTGGCCGAAAGCGCGTGGGGCGTCTTCACTGTGAGCTCCTCGATCCCGATTGCGTTCGCCATGGGCATCTACATCTACAAGGTGCGCGGGGGAAGCACGCGCGGCATCCGCGAGGCCTCGCTCTTCGGCGTGGTGCTCCTCTTTCTCGCGCTCGTCCTCGGCAAGACCGTGGGCGATTCGTCGTTTGCCGAGCACCTCAAGTTCTCGCGCACGACGCTCACCCTCGGCATGGGGGCCTATGGATTCATCGCCAGCGTCTTGCCGGTGTGGCTGCTCCTCTGCCCGCGCGATTACCTTTCGAGCTACCTCAAGATCGGCACCATTCTGCTTTTGGTCTTCGGCGTCATCATCGTCAATCCGCCCATTCAAATGCCGGGCGTGACGCAATGGGCGTCGGGCGGTGGGCCAATCCTCAAAGGCCCGCTCTTTCCCTTCGTGTTCATCACCATTGCGTGTGGCGCGATCAGCGGCTTTCACGCGTTGGTGGGCAGCGGCACCACGCCCAAAATGGTCAATCAAGAGACCGATTGTCGCATGATCGGCTACGGCGCCATGCTCATGGAGGGCCTGGTCGGCATTACGGCGCTCATTGCGGCGTGTGTCATGCCGCCGGAAGATTATGTGGCCATCAACACGGACCCGAAGATTGCCGTGGTGGCGTCGAGCGCGACCCAGAACGAGGGGCTCGCGCGTTCGCGGGCAGAGCTCGAGGCGGCGGGCGTGCAATTCAATGAGCACGATCGGGGGCTCCTGGGCCTTGGCGCGGGCGCGTCGGTTGGTTCCCTCGAGGGCAAAAAGCTACCAGCCTCCAAGGTGCTGGCGCTCTCCAATCCCGCGCTGGCGGCATTGGGGTACCACGTCGACCCGGCCGCCCCGCGTGCGACCACGCTCGACGATTCCGATTTTGCGCGACTCGGTCTTCACGTCAAAGAGCTCCCCGGCCTTTCGCAAAGCGCCGGCGAGGTCGTGGCCGCGCGCACGGGCGGTGGCGTGTCGCTCGCCGTGGGCATGGCCCGCGTCTTCAGCGGCCTGCCCGGCATGAGCACCTTGCTGTCCTATTGGTACCACTTTGCCATCATGTTCGAGGCGTTGTTCATCCTGACGACCATCGACACGGGCACGCGCATCGGACGATTCCTGATGCAGGAGTTCCTCGGGCGCATCCGGCCCGAACTGGGCGTGCGCTCGGAGAGTGGTAAACAGAATATGGCGGGCGGCATCCTGGCGACGCTCATTATCGTCGGAGGTTGGACGTATTTCATTCTCACCGGCACCATCTCCACGCTCTGGCCGATGTTCGGCGTGGCCAATCAGCTTCTCGCTTGTTGCGCTCTTGCCGTTGGCACCACCATTCTACTGCGCGACGCCAAACGCCGCGTATATGCCTTGGTTACGGCGCTGCCGCTCGTCTTCGTGGCCACCACGACCATCACGGCAGGTGTGCAAAGTATCTTCACACTTTATCTGCCAATGACGACAAACGCGGCAACCCGCACGAACGGATACATCAATATCTCCGTCACCACGTTGCTTCTGGTCTGCGTCGTCATGATCATTGGCGGCAGCGCTCTGCGGTGGCTATCGGTCATCCGTACGCCACGCAGGCAAGAGCTCATTGCGGCTGAGTGAGTTGGCATTTCCCATGTGCTTGTAAGCTGCACTCGTCACGGGGTGATACTTGGGAGTGTGCACGATTCCGAGTCCACGGGTGGATCGAATGCACGGGATCAACTGGATCACCCTGACTCAGGGCGGATCCCACGTGGGCGGGCCGAACGTTTTTACCTGGACCGTGCCGCGCGCGATTTTCTCGGAAGCCCTCGCTTGGGAGCCCCGTCGCGCGGTGCGAAATCCGGCGAGGCACGGCTCTAGCAGTTACCACCCCCCACGTAGGGAGGTTCTATTGACGAGCGAGCTTCATAGCCAATTAGTAGAACGAATGGTCGTCACGCTGCGTGCGGCGTTTCCCGATCTAACGTTCGAGATCGACGATGGGAGCCGCGAGGGCGATGGTATCGCCATTCGATGGATCCCTGCTGACGCACTTCTTCCGCAGGACTTGGAGGTAGGGGGGCCAGCCAGCTTCTCCCCCACCGAGTCGTCGGAGGTCGTGCCGCATTCGACGGAACGGCCATCGGGCAGTTATCTGCTCGACGAGCCTCTATCGAGCGAAGATTTGCTCAGTCCACTCCGGAGCTATCTTCGTGGCGTCTTCGCCAGCGGTACACCGGAGATGAAACACGCCGCAAGGCGGTTGGGCATGAGCACACGGACCCTGCAGCGCCGGCTGCACCGTGTGGGAACGAGCTTTACGCAGGAGGTCGATGACACCCGCCGCGAGCTCGCATGTCAGTTGGTGCTGGAGGCCGATTGTCCACTGCGCGAGATCGCCATGCGTCTCGGGTTCGTCGACGTGGGTTCGTTCTTCCGGGCCTTTCGTCGCTGGACGCAGACGTCGCCGCGCCAATACCGCTTGCGCGCCACGACGACCGAAGCGGAAGCCGTCGCCACCGTCGCCAGCTGACGGGTTTCAGGCGACAAAACAAAGAAACCACGCCCGAACATCCGTTCGGGCGTGGTTTTGACTATTTCGAGCTCTTACGCCTGAAGCGCCTGATCACTTGGATCGGCGAGCGAGGCCGGAAGGCCTTCAGCTCTTCTTCGCGTCGGGGGCGTTCGCGTCGTATCCCGCGGGATGGACGGCGAATTTCGGCGTGCCAAGAGCACGGCGCTCACGCTTGTTGCGCTTGCCGTTGGTGGTAGCTTTGCGCTTGCGAATGCGCTCGAACTGCTGGGTAGACGAAACCATGGAACGATGACCTCTCGTGAAGAAGTGGCCGCGCACTATGGTTTTTCGACGCGGCTCTGTCAACCCGCTCTGTATCAGGGCGCCCGGACCGTGACAATGGCCGAGAATTTCGGCTCCGCGAAGGGGGGCAATTTCATTTTGCTCAGCGCGGACTTGATGCAGGCCTCGGCGGGCTTTTTCGCGGCTGGGCCGGCCAAGCTGCTCGACTGAACCTTGCCGGTCGAATCGAAGGTCAACGTGACGCGAGAAACGCCATCGTCACCCCGGAGGCATGCCCGTGCCCTGGGCAACACATTGCTCAAGGCAGCCTGAACCGCGCCATTGGATGGCTTCTGCGGGACGGCACCCGTCGAGTCCGTCGGAGCGGCCGCGACGCGCATCAGCGGATCACCGGAGGCGGGGGCGACCTCTTTCTTGGCCCCCTTGGTGTTCGCGACCGGCTTCTTGCTGCTCGCGATGGGTCGCGAGGTGGACTTCTTCTCCGGATGGGCTGGTACCTGCTGTTGCGCCACCGGCTCCGCGGCGGGAGCTTCGCTTGGGCTCTCCGTGGCAGGGGCCCCCACAATCGCGGCCGCCGGCGCCGGCGGTGCAGGCTCGGGCTCGGCCGTCGCGGTCGCGACGTTCGGCGCCGCGGCCGTTGGCTCGGGGGCTCGCGTCTTCACGAGCGCAAAGACGCATGCCGCAGCGGCCATCGCGCCGAGTCCACCCAGAAACGCGGCGCGCTGGCGGGGGCTTCGCTTCGACGAAGGCGGCAAAGGATCGATCGCCGCCATCGGCGGCGGTGTCACGCTCGCGGCCTGCGCCACCGACGCGGCCGATCCTTCCAGCGCGGCGGGCACGATTGGCGAGACCGGCGAGACCGGCGGCGGCCGCGTGGACGCGCGCAAGGTCGACACGGGGACCTCTTCCACGAGCGGAAGGGGCACGAGGGGCACGGGGGCCAGCACCGGCGTGGAGGCCACCAGCGCCGGCTCCGTCGGGGCAAACTCCACCGACGGCGGCGCATGCTCGGACTCCACCGCGAGGGACGCGAGTTCCGTATCGGAGCGACCCGCCATGGGCGGCGAGACACTGCCCGAGCGGCGCTCCGGCAGATCGAGCAGCGGAACGTGCTCCTCGGGCTCTTCGGACTCCAGCGGCAGCGGCGCCGCGAAAAGATCGTCATCGCCGAGGCGGGGTGGCCCCATCACCGGCCCCGTTTGCACGCTCTCGACGGGCGCGCTCTCATCGGGCTCCCTCTCATCGGGCCCCCCCCTCTCATCGGGCCCAACGTCCCAATCGGCATCGAAGCCGTCGGACGACGCGGGCGCTTCCGCCTCGAGAATCGCCGCGGCAGCTTCCTGCCATGCCGGTGCCGTGAGGCTCGCCTTCGATGCAGGATCGTGGATGCGCGCGAGAAGTCGTTCAGCCGCAGCGTCCCAGGAACCGGAAGAGCGTACGGGGCTCGGCCACTCGGCCAGGGCTTCCGCGATCACGGCGTCGTCGACGCCGTCGATTTTACCGCCTGTCACGCCACCTCTCCCTCGAGATCGAAGCCCCGCGCGGACATGAACTCGCGCAATTTGCGACGGGCTTCGTGCACGCGCCACGCGATGGTGCCCTCGGGGGCGCCGAGGATCTTCGCCGCATCTTCATGCGACCGTCCATCGATGCACACGAGGATCAACGTCGTACGGAGCGTATCGCTCAAGGTGTCGATGCCTTCGCAAAGCGCAGCGTACAGCTCTTTGCGTGCAGCATCGCCCGGCGGATCGGCCATCGCGCTTGGGCGGCGCTCGGTCATTACGCCCTCGAGGCGCGGGTCCATGGAGTCGCCCGACACGCGCGACGTGCGGCGCGAGCGCAGGGCGTTCAGCGAGAGGTTGACGGCGATGCGGTAGAACCACGTGTACGGTTCACTCCGGCCGTCGAAGCGTGCGAGGGCGTGGAACGCGCGCACGAATGTTTCCTGCGCGACATCCTCCGCCTCGGAATCTTCACGCAGCATATGGACGGCAAGCCGGTGGATGCGCGGTTGATGGCGGCGCACCAACTGGCCGAATGCTGCCACGTCTCCCAGACGGGCGCGTTCGACGAGATCTCGATCGGAAGGCTTTCCCATGCGTTGTCGTGATCTCAAAATCGTAGAGCCGAGAACCCTTGCTTCACGGATTGGGTCATACGGATTTCCGATGCGAGAACAATGGAACGATAACGCGTGCACGGCCTTTCGACAAAGAGAAGCGGTGCGACTTTGGATGAGGAGAAAATTGCGTTATTGAAGCAGTTTTCTGGATGTGTGGAGCACATGTGCGCGATTTTTTTCTCGGTCGCGCATCATTTAAATGGGGGCCCACACGCTTCTTCATGCAAATGAAATAAAAGGGACGTTTCGGGTGAACAATACTTCGGGAACGTGGAACACACGCGATGTGTGTGCTGTCGCCGAATGTGGCTGAGTCTGTTCAGTCTCCCCTACCATCCTTAGGAACCCTACCGCCGCCATGAGCAATTCGTTATTCGACCCGGAGTCCGCGCGGACGACCAAAATGGCCCCGATGACCGAGGAGTTGGCCCAGGCACTCGCCTCGGAAGAGGGTGGCCGGCTCTGGTTGCGTCGTGGTGTCTTGGCGGGTGTGTTCGTGCTCGCCATCACGGCCGGGCTCGTGTGGCGGGCGAAGCATCGTCCGCTGCCACCGGCGAAGTACGTTACCGCTGCCGCAACCGTCGGTGACGTGTTCGAGAAGGTTCAGGCAACCGGCGCGGTCCAACCGGTTCTTCAGGTCAACGTGGGTGCGCAGGTCAACGGCCGCGTGAGCCAGGTCTTCGTCGATTACAACTCGCAGGTGAAGAAGGGCGACGTGCTCGCCGAAATCGACGCGGCCGTGTACGGCACGCAGGTCGCGCAAGGTCAGGCGAACGTGGTCTCGCAGCGCGCGCAAGTCGCCAGCGCGAAGGCGCATACCGTCGAGGCGCGCCTCTCCTACGAGCGCACGAAGCGCCTCTACGAGCAGAGCCTCGCAACCAGAGCCGCCCTCGAGACCGCCCGCGGCGCGTACGATGCCGCGAAGGCTACGGAAGAATCCGCCCGCGCGACCGTGGGCATGGGTGAAGCGCAGCTGCAGGCGCAGAAGACCAACGTCGGCTACACGAAAATTTTCTCGCCGGTTGACGGCGTGGTGGTCACGCGCTCGACGGATCCCGGCGCGATGGTCATCGCGAGCTACCAATCGCCGACGCTCTTCGTCATCGCACAAGACCTGCGAAAGATGCGCGTGCTGGCCGACATCGACGAGGCCGACGTGGGCCGCCTCAAGGAGCAGATGGATGCCGACGCCGTGGTGGACGCGTTCCCCGGTGAGTCGTTCCACGGTATCGTGCAGCAGGTTCGTTTCAGCCCGAACAACCAAGCGGGCGTCGTCACGTACTCGGCCGTCGTCGAGGTGGCCAACCCGGACGAGAAGCTCCGTCCCGGCATGACGGCGACCATCACGATCCGCACGCGCGAAGCCAAGAGCGTGGTGCGCATTCCGAACGCGGCGCTCCGCTACCGTCCTTCGCCGCCGCTCGGTGCCGACGGCAAGCCGATCGCGCAGCCGCCCGAGGCGCCGCTGGCCAAGGGCACGGGCCGCGTCTTCGTCATCACCAGCGACAAGCCGGGCGAGGAGAAGGCGGAGCCGAAGGTCATCGCCATCGGCGCGAGCGACGGCATCGTCACCGAGGTGACCGATCCGTCCCTCAAGGCGGACACCAAAGTGGTGACCGACGAGCTTGATTTCTCGAAGAAGAAGGGTGGTCCGTTCTAGTGGGCGAAGCGCTTCTCGAGCTCGCACGCGTCAGCAAAGAGTATCGCTCCGAAGCGGGGCTCGTGCGTGCGTTGCGTGATGTGTCGGTCACCATCGAGCAGGGCGAGTTCGTCGCCATCGTCGGCACCAGCGGCTCGGGCAAGTCGACGATGATGAACATCCTCGGCTGCCTGGATCGGCCCACCCGCGGCACGTACAAGCTCGGGGGTCTCGACGTTGGCGGGCGCACGAACGACGGGCGCGCCATCGTGCGCAACCGGCTCATTGGGTTCATCTTCCAGGGCTTCAACCTGCTGTCGCGCACCACGGCGCTGGAGAACGTGGAGCTTCCGCTGCAGTACCGCGGCGTTCCCGCGGCCGAGCGCAAAGCCCGGGCGACGAAGGCGCTCGAGGCGGTCAACCTCGCGCAGCGCATGTACCATACACCGAATCAGCTCTCCGGCGGTCAACAGCAGCGCGTCGCCATTGCGCGCGCGTTGGTGACCGACCCGCCGTTGCTCCTGGCGGACGAGCCGACGGGTAACCTCGACACACGCACCAGCTATGAAGTGCTGGCGCTCTTGCAGCGGCTCAATCGCGAGCGCGGCATCACGATCATCCTCGTCACGCACGAGCACGACATCGCCGCGTGCGCCTCGCGCGTCCTGTTGGTGCGCGACGGGCGCATCGAAAGCGACACCCGGCAGGAGTCGCCGACCAACGCGGCGAAGATGTTGGCCGAGCTGCCGCCGCCTCAGGAAGCGGTGGCGCAGGGGGAGCGCCAGCTCGACGTGTTCGATCTCGGGCGCCGGCTTGCGCGCAAGGAACCGGTTCCGCGTGCGGCGGGCCTCGCGATGGCCGTCGGGCTCCTCGCAGGTGCGGGCTTGGGGTCGCTCTACGACGCCGTCGTGCTGGGGCAGGTGGGGCCGCTCATTCCGCTGGTCCTCGGCGTCGTCGGCGAGGCCCTGGTCGGCTCTCGTTACAGCGCGAAGAAGCTTGGCCACCCGCTGAGCGGTGACCAGCGCGCGCGTCTGGCGCTCTATTACACCTTGGCCACGAGCGCGCTCATGGCCTTCCTCGCGGGCTGGCTGGTCTTTCCGAAGATTCCTCCGTCGCGTTTCGAGAGCTGGGTCACGCCGGGGCAGGTGCCCTGGGCGCTGGCGGCGGGCATGATTCTCTCGGCGGTGGCCCTCGTGCTCTTGCGCTACTTGCTCCTCACCCTCATGGGGTCGTCGTTCGTCACGAAGTTCATCGGCGGACGCGGGGTGCGAAAGAGCGCCTCCGTCCCATGAAGAATCGCACCCTCCTCAACGCGTTCCGCTTGGCCATGACCGCGTTGGGGCGCAACAAGACGCGCTCCGCGCTGACCGTGCTGGGCATTTTGATCGGCGTCTCGGCGGTGGTGACCGTCACCGCGTTGGCCACGGCGGCGAGCGAAAAGGTGGGCGGGCAGCTCGATAGCTTCGCCAGCAACGCGATCTTCATCTCCGCGCGCCCCTCGCAACACGGCGGCCAGAAGCGCACCAACGTGCGCCTCACCGACAACGACGTGAAGTCCTTGGACCGCGAGGCCGTGAGCCTGGCGGGCGTGACCTCGTTCAGTAATACGGAGTCGCAAGTCGTTTATGCCGATCAAAATATCAATACGATGATCGTCGGGACGACGTTGCCGTATTTCAAAGTACGGAAATTCCAAATTGCGCGCGGCGCATTTTGGACGGAGAGCGACGAGCTGCTGAAGACGAAGGTGTGCGTGATCGGTCAGACGGTGGCCAACAAGCTATTCCACGGCGAAGACCCCGTGGGGCGCACCGTTCGCGTCGGGCGCGCTCCGTACACCGTGCTGGGGCTGCTGGCGCCGAAAGGGAATTCGGCCTTCGGCGACGATCAGGACGATCGCATCATGATGCCCATCGGCAGCTACCGCGCGCGCGTATCGTTCTCGTACGGTGGCAAGGTCGATCAGATCTTGGCCAGCGCCTCGTCGGAGGAAACGACGTCCCGCGCCATCTCGCAGATCACCGCCATCTTGCGGGCGCGCCATCGGCTTCCCGAGGGCGCCGAGGATGATTTCAAGATTGCCTCTCAGGATGAATTGAAGCGGATGGAAGGCGCCATCGCGGCGGTGCTCTCCCTGCTGCTGCTCGGCGTGGCCGGCGTGAGCCTGGTGGTCGGCGGCGTGGGCGTGATGAACATCATGCTGGTCAGCGTTTCCGAGCGCACGCGCGAAATCGGTATTCGTATGTCCATCGGCGCGCGCGAAAACGACATATTGACTCAATTTCTGGTGGAGGCGGTGGTGCTCAGTTTAATCGGCGGCATCGCCGGGATCGTGCTGGGGATGCTGGCAGCCTTCGGGTTGGGGTACGCGCTCGATTGGCGCGTCGTTCCCAGTGTGCCGGCGCTGGTGGTGGCCTTGGTCACGAGCGGCACCATCGGCATCTGCTTTGGCTTTTTACCCGCGCGGCGAGCGGCGAAGATGGATCCCATCGACGCGCTCCGGACGGAATGAGGCGATGAGCATCGTCGCACGAGTCTTCGCTCCCGTTGGCCGGGCCATCGTCCCGGTGAAGCTGGCCATGCGGGCCATTCGCCGCAATTTGATGCGGGCGACGCTCACCGTGTTGGGCATTCTCATCGGCGTCGCGGCCGTGGTGATCGTGACCTCGCTGGGCACGGGCGCACGCGACGCGGTGAGCCGGCAGCTCGATACACTGGGCTCGAACCTGATCTTCCTCTTTCCGAGGAGCACCGCCGCGTCGGGTGCGCGGAGCCGCACGGTGACGGGGCGCATCACCGAGGACGATGCGCGGGCCATCCTGCGCGAATCGGTCAGCGTGGACCGCGTCTCGCCGACCATCACCACGCGCGTGCAGGTGTCCAACGGGGACAGCAGCTACTCGACCACGATCAACGGCGTCATGGCGCAATGGTTCTCCGTGCACAATTGGACCTTCTCGTCGGGCGGTCCATGGACCGACAGCGACGCTCTACTCAAATCGAAGGTCTGCGTGATTGGCCAAACGGTGAAGTCTCGCCTGTTCGGCAGCGAGGATCCCGTGGGGCAGGTGATTCGCGTGGGCAACTACCCGTACCGCATTTCGGGTGTGCTCGCGCCCAAGGGCGATCTGTTCGGTGCCGACCAAGACGACGTGGTCGCGACGCCGCTCGGCGGCGTGCGTTCAAGGTTTGCGCGCATGCCGCCGGGGACGGTGCAAATGCTGACCATGACGGCGACGTCGGCCGATACGACCGACCGCGCCGTGGAGCAGGTGACCGAGATTTTGCGCCAGCGTCACCGCATCCGCGATGGCGCGCAGGCGGATTTCGACACGCGCACGCAGAAGCAGATTCAAGAGATCCAGGGAACGATCTTCACCGTGCTGACCGTGCTGCTCATTTCGGCGGCGGCGATCAGTCTGCTCGTGGGCGGCATCGGCATCATGAACATCATGCTGGTGAGCGTGACCGAGCGCACGCGTGAGATCGGTATTCGCATGGCCATCGGCGCGCGCGAGGGCGACATTCTGCTGCAGTTCCTCATCGAGGCCATCGTGCTTTCCTGCTTCGGCGGCCTCGCGGGCGCCGGCGTGGGCGCCCTCTGCGTCGCCGGCATCGGCCGCGCCCTCGGCTGGAGCATGAGCGTGAGCGGCCTTTCCCTCGCCGTGAGCCTCATCACCAGCGCCATCATCGGCATCGCCTTCGGCTTCTTCCCCGCCCGCCGCGCCGCGAAGCTGGATCCGATCGAAGCGCTGCGCCACGAATAACGGGCCTGTCCGGGACAGGGCGGAAACTGTCCGGGACAGGGGCTGGGTTTTGATTCGTGCGGGAATTTCGGGGATTCTCGATCGGCATCCGGGGTGCAATCGATTCCGGCATGACTCATAATTCCGCTATGGATTACGCCGGCAACATCGGACGGACCGAAGGGCCTCACACGTGGGAAGAGTTCCTCGATCTCGATGACGACGACCGCCGCGAACTGATCGATGGCGAGTTCGTGGAGATCGAGGGCATGCCGGGGATAGAACACGAGTACACGGTTGCAGAGCTGATCTATTACCTAAAGGCGTGGGTAAAATCGCGGCGTGAGGGCCCCGTCCTCGCGTCTGGCTACAAGGTTCGGATCACGAACAAACGCGGGGTCATGCCGGACCTTCAATTCTTCATGAAGGACAATCCGAACCGGCAGCAATCGCGCGGTCTGTCCATCGGCCGTCCCGACCTGGCGGTGGAGGTCATCTCGCCGGGCAGCTCGAACTACGATCGCGTCAAGAAGTTCAATTGGTACGCCGATATCGGCGTGCCGGAATATTGGATCGTGCACCCCATCAAGCACACATTCCAACAGTTCGTTCTGAAGGACGGCCACTACGTGGCCATGGCCTCTCTTGCGGACGACGAAGTCTTTCGGTCCGAAACGTTCCCGGGATTGGAGATCCCGTTGGCTGAACTTTGGCTACCGCCGGATCAGGAAGACGAAGCTGGCACTAAGTAGATGCTGCGCGGCGGAGGCGGTCGTGGATGGCGAGCCAGCGCTCGTCGTGGGGCGGCGACTCGATGAGGATGATTTGCGCGTTCGCGTCGTCGCAGGCGTGGAGCGTCGTGAAGAGCGCGCGCTCGTAGCCTTTGGGGTCGCCGGGCAGAACGTGGTGCGCGAGCGAGCGCGCTTCGTCGGAGTGCGCGACGATGGCGAGGGCACTGCCACGGTGTTCGCGGGCAAGGTGGGCCAGGTGCGCGGGGCCGTCGGCGAGAAGAATGCGGCCGCGCGGGGCGTAGTGGCGAGCGTCCATGCCGGGGGAAGGACGCGCGGCGTTTTGGGCTACGTCGGAGGCGACGTGCATCTCGATGTCGCGGACGACGGAGCGCAACGTGGGGAGGTCGATGCCGCCGGGGCGCAACACCACGGGGCGTGGGCCGCGAACGTCGACCACGGTGGACTCGATGCCGCCGGGACAGGCGCCGCCGTCGAGGACCATGTCCACGGCATCGCCGAGGGACTTCACCACGTGGGCAGCGGCGGTCGGCGAGATCGTCTGGTACCGGTTCGCGCTGGGGGCAGCGATGGGCTCGCCGAGTCGCGCGATGAGCGCGCGCGCGACGGGATGAATCGGGGCACGCAGGGCGATGCTCGCACCGCCGCCTGCGGCCTCTGCCGGAACATGGGGCGCGCGGTCGACGACCAGGGTCAGCGGCCCGGGCCAAAACGCGCGCGCCAGCTCGGCGGTGCGCTCGTTCCAGCCGAGGGCGAGCTCGCGCGCTTCGTCCTCACCGAGCACGTGCAGAATGAGGGGGTGGCTTCGCGGGCGGCCCTTTGCCCGAAAGATGCGGCCCACAGCGTCGGGATCCAGCCCGCGCGCCCCCAGGCCGTACACCGTCTCCGTGGGGAACGCGACCAGGCCTCCGGCGCCGAGAATCCGCGCAGCGGCGTCGATGTCCCCCGGATCGGGGTGCTCCGGGTGGATGGTCACGAGCTTCACGGCGTGCCTCTTAGCACTTTGTGGTACGACCGTTGGCTGTGATCGCTCGCTTTTCCACTTCTTCCGCCGTGCTTGTCTTCGCGGTGACGGCCGCGTGCACCGCGTGTGGCGGTGAGCCCAAGTTGGCCGTGAGCCCGCCACCGAGTTCCGTCGATGCGGGGGCGAGTGCGGCCGCTCCGAGCGCCCAGCGCTATCCATATGCCGCGTCGAGCGTGCCGATGGCCACCATGCCGCCGCCATTCCAATATGGCTCGCGCAAGGCCGAGAAGAAGTCCGTGCCCGCGGCGGCGGGCTGCCGCGATGCTCTGGGCACGGGCTCGGGCGATCTGGCGACGCAGGTGCAGAAGGTCGCCAAGTCGTGCAGCGAAAAAATGCGCGCGGTGGCTGGGCCCACGGCGGGAACGCAGACGCCGGGCGCGCCCGCGCAGAACATCAAGCTCAAGGCCGAGTCCGGGCGCTGCTACCGCGTGGTGGCCGCGGCGGCACCGACGGTGAAGAGCCTCGTGGTCGTGGTGACGGATTCCACCGGTGCGGTGGCTTGGGAATCACGCACCGAAGAGCCGCGCTTGGTCGCACCGGAAGACGGCAACCTCTGTTTCAAGGCGGCCGACGATGCGCAGGTGACAGTGAGCGTCGGTTCAGGCGAGGGCGCGTACGCGGTGCAGATCCTCGTCGAGTGATGGGGCCGAGTGACGGATCGGCTTCGCGGCTTGTCCCGCGAATCCTTTACATCTATACATTCTCGGCAGCATTTCACTGCACATCCATCGGCGGGCCTCGTGCGCGCCGCAACTACGGCCCAAGGCTCGAGGTAACGTCATGAGCGAAGGACACAAGGTTGTCAGCCCCACGCATTTTCCCCGGCCGCGCGGGTATGCGAACGGCATCGTCGCCGAAGGAAAACTGCTGTTCATCTCGGGCCAAATCGGTTGGGATTCGGACGCGCACATCGTCAGCTCCGACTTCGCCGTGCAGTTTCTGCAGGCGCTCGACAACGTCATCGCGGTCGTGCGCGAGGCGGGCGGCGGTACGGAGCACATCGTGAAGCTTCTCGCCTTCGTGACCGATCTCGACGCGTACCGAGCTGCGCGTGGCGCCATCGGTGATGGCTGGCGTGCCCGCATGGGCAACTACTACCCGGCGATGAGCCTGGTGAAGGTCTCGGGCCTGCTCGAGCCGGGCGCACTCGTGGAGATCGAGGGCGTCGCCTCGCTTCCGAAGTGAGGTCGCGCGGCCATGACGACCGCGGCTCCAAAGTTATCGGCGGGCGCACGGGACGTGAGCCTGTGGGTGCGCCTGCTCGACTGCCACAATCGCATGCTGGTCGAGATGCGGCGGCGGCTGGACGGGCAGATCACCCTGCCGCGGTTCGATCTGCTGGCCAGTCTCGAGCATGAGGACGGCCAAACCCTCGCCGCGCTGAGCCGTCGCCTCTTGGTGACGGCCGGCAACCTCACCGGGCTGGTCGATCGGGCGGAACGCGATGGCGTCGTCGTGCGCCGTGCGGACCCGAACGATCGCCGCCTGTCGCGCGTCTTTCTCACGCGCAAGGGGCGCGAGCTGCTCGCCGAACTGGTGCCGCTGCACGCGGCGCACGTGGGCGAGCTTCTCTCCGCGCTCGATCCGGCGGAGCGCCGCGAAATGCGGCGGCTGCTGGGCAAGCTTCGCCAATCGTTGGCGACCACGCAGACCGCGCGGCCCGAATCGCGCAACGGCACCAAGGAATAGCCATGAAGGCGATAGCCCCCGAGACATTTCGTTACGCCCTCGAAGACGGCGTGGCGACCCTGACGTTGTCGCGCCCCGATCGATTCAATGCGCTCACCTTCGACGTGTACCGCGAGCTCGCCGACACCCTCGACGAGATGAACGCGCACGACGAGATCCGCGCCGTGGTGCTCACCGGCGAAGGGCGCGCATTCTGCTCCGGCGGCGACGTCGACGACATCATCGGCGAGCTCTTCGCGCGCGACATGCAGGGCCTCGTCGCCTTCACGCGCACCACCGGGCGGCTCATCGCGAACATCCGCAAACTGCGCCGGCCGGTCATCGCCGCGGTGAACGGCGTCGCCGTCGGGGCAGGTGCGGTCATCGCCCTCGCGAGCGACATCCGCATCTGCAGCGAGAAGGCGCGCTTCGGGTTCATCTTTCCGCAGGTGGGGCTCTGCGGCGCGGACATGGGCGCCGCGTACCTGCTCCCGCGCGTGGTGGGCCTCGGGCATGCGAGCGAGCTGCTCTTCACCGGCGACATCGTTCCTGCCGAGCACGCGTTGCGCATCGGCCTGGCAAACCGGGTCGTCACCCCCGAAGAGTGTCTTCCCGAGGCGCAGCAGCTCGCGCGGAGGCTCGCCTCCGGCCCGGCGTTCGCGCACGCGATGACCAAGCAGATGCTCGAGAGCGAGCACACCATGCCGCTCGACGCGGCCATCGAGGCCGAGGCGCAGGTGCAGGCCATCTGCATGCAGCACCCGGATTTTCGCACGGCGTTCGACGCGTGGCAGAAGAAGACGCCGCCCACGTTCGCCGGTGCAAGCCAACCTTGGCAGGCCAAATAGGAACCATGAAGCCGTCCACCTTCGATCTGCCGATGTTCTTCACGCCGGAGCACCTTCGGCTGGGAGAGCGTTGCCACGCGGACTTCGTCGAAGGGGACGCGCCCGCGTTGCACGTCCCCAAAGACGTCGTTCCGCACCTCGGCAAGCTCGGCTACTTGCACCATCTGGCCGCGCCGGTGAGCGTGCGGGCACTCTGCATCGTGCGCGAGTCGCTCGCGTACCGCTCGCCCCTGGCCGATTCCATCTTCGCGGTCCAGGGGCTCGGCTCGTTCCCCATCGTGTCCTCGCCAGCGTTCCCCGATCGCGAACGCGTTCTCGCGGAGGTCCTCTCTGGGGAGCGCGTGGCCGCGTTTGCGCTGACCGAGCCCGAGGCGGGAAGCGATGTCGCCTCGATGCGCACCACCGCGCGCCGCGAGGGTGATGCCTGGCGCCTCGACGGCGAGAAGGTCTTCATCTCCAACGTGGGCATTGCGCGGCACTACATCGTGTTCGCCAATGCCGATCCGGCGGGCTCCAAGAAGGGCATCAGCGCCTTCGTCGTCGAGGCCGATGCGCCGGGGCTCGAGCTTTCGCCCGTGCACATGAGCGTGGACCACCCGCTGGGGCGTCTTCGCATGCAGAACTGTCGCGTGCCCGCGGGCGCGCTCGTGGGCGAGGTCGGCCATGGAATGCGCCTCGCGTTGGGAACCCTGGGCGTGTTTCGCACGTCCGTCGGGGCCGCCGCCAACGGCATGGCCGCACGCGCGCTCGACGAGGCGATCGCGCACGTGCGCGGGCGTCAGCAATTCGGGCAGCGCTTGGCCGATTTCCAACTGACGCAGGCCGCCCTCGCCGAAATGGCGACGGAGCTCGATGCAGCGCGCCTGCTCGTCTTTCGCGCGGCGTGGCTCAAAGACGAAAACCCTGATTCGCGCGACCCCACGGCGGTGGCCATGGCCAAGATGTTCGCCACCGAGGCCGCGCAGCGCATCATCGATCGCGCGGTGCAGCTCCACGGCGGCCTGGGGGTCACGTTGGACTGCGTGGTGGAGCGCCTCTACCGCGAAATCCGCGCATTGCGCATTTACGAGGGCACCACCGAGATCCAAAAGCTCATCATCGGCTCGGCGCTCGCGGGGGCGGCGGAGAAGTAACCTTGCTGTTCCAACCCTTTCCCATTCGCTCGATGCTTCTGCCCAATCGCCTGGTGCTTCCGGCGATGGTGACGCGCCTTTCGGGCGAAGACGGCGTCGTCAACGCGGACATCAAGACGCGCTACGCGCGTTTCGCCAAGGGCGAGGTGGGCCTCATCGTGGTGGAGGCCATGGCGGTGCACACGGCCAAGAGCGGTCCGTTGCTTCGCATCGGCTCGGACGAGTTCGTCCCGGGCCTCACCGAGCTCGCGCGATTGTGCCACGATGCGGGGCCGAGCAAGGTCGTCCCGCAGATCATCCATTTCTTGAAGATCTCGCGATCCGGGTGGCGCCAAACGGTGGACATGCTTTCCCACCAAGAGATCGACGACATCGTGGAGGCGTACGGCACGGCGGCGGTGCGCGCACGCCGGTGCGGCTTCGACGGGGTCGAACTGCACATGGCGCACGCGTACACCCTGTCGTCCTTCCTCTCGCGCGTGAACCCGCGCAAGGACGAGTACGGCGGCACCTTGGAGAACCGCCTGCGTCTGCCCGTCCGCGTGCTGGAGCGCGTGCGCAGCCTCGTGGGCAACGACTTTCCCGTGGGCGTGCGCTTCCTCGGCGAGGAGTGCATCCGCAACGGCTACACGGTGCTCGATGCGGGGCCGATTGCCGTGCGCCTCGCGGGGGCGGGCGCGGATTACCTCTCGCTTTCGGCCGGCGGCAAATTCGAAGACGCGCGGCCCATTCCGGGCGAGCCGCTCTATCCGTACACGGGCTACTCCGGCGATCGGTGCATGCCGGGCAATCAGTACCCGGATGGCGCGAACCTCTACATCGCGGAGGCCGTGCGCGCGGCGGTGCATGCTGCGGGGCTCACGACGCCGGTCGTGGCCGTCGGAAAGATCCCGACGCGCGAGCTCGCCGAGCGGGTCGTGGCGCACGAAAAGGGCGATCTCGTGGGCATGGCGCGCGCGCTTCTCGCGGATCCCGATCTGCCGCGCAAGTGGCGCGAGGGGCGCGAGGAAACGGTGGTGCGATGTGTTTACGGCAACGTCTGCAAGGCGCTCGACGAGAATTTTCGCAAGGTGACGTGCACGCTCTGGCCGAAGGCGCTGGGGCGTGCGCCGGAGAGTCATGACGTTATCGCGCCGGTGTGGCCGCAGACGGGACCCGAATTGCGTGCAGAATGCAAGGACGGGAGGGTGCTCCTCCGATGGAAGTCGGCGTCGGACAACGAGGCCATTTACGGCTACCAGGTGATGCGCGCCGAAGGTGACGGGCTCTTGCTTCACCACGCCAGCGTGCGCGGGAGCTCGACCCGCTACGAAGATGCGCGCGTGCTCGGCGGCCAAGTGTACCGTTACGCCATCCGCCCGTACGACTTGGCGGGCAACCATGGTCCGATGAGCCCCACCGTGCGGGCGACGCTCTCATGAGCGGCATCGCAAGCTCGGCCCGGGGCGTAACGAGGTTCGACATGAGCGACAAGCCGACGTTTCCGAAGATCTTCAACCTTGCGGACTATTACCTGTTCGATCGGCTGAAGGAGGCCCTGGGCGACAAGGTGGCCATCCGCTTCGGTGCGCGAACGTACACCTACGCGCGCGTGGCCGAGCGCACGAAGCAGATGGCCTCGCTCTTGGCCGACGCGGACATTCGTCGCGGAGAGCGTGTGCTCATCGTCCTGCCGGACGTACCGCCCTTCGCATGGGTGTTCTTCGGCGTGCTCCGCGCGGGCTGTGTCGTGGCGATGGCCAACCCCGACTCGCCGTTCGAGCAGATCGCATACTTGATCGACTACACGCGTGCGACCGCCGTCGTGACGGTGCCGCAGGTGGCGGAGAAGATTCGGGGCCTGACCGTGAACGAGGTGCGGCGCGTCTTCGTGGTGCCCGATGCGGCGACGGGGGACGATCCCGAGACACCCCTGCCGCGGGCGGCTGGCCCCATTTTCGTCGACTTGGCCGAAGCGCTCGACGAGGTGCGCGTGCGCGAAGACGCGCCGGTGATCGCGCGGGACGAGGCCGCGATTTGGCTGTTCACCAGCGGCTCGACCGGTGAGCCCAAGGCGAACATGCACTCGCACCGCGACTTTGCGTACAACACCGAGGTCTACGCCAAAGGAACCGTGGGCTACCGGCGCGACGACGTGACGGTGAGCGTGTCGCGTCTTTACTTTGGATACGCCACCGGCACGAACCTCATGTTCCCCTTTGCCGTCGGGGCCACCGTGGGCCTCTTCAGCGAGCGCCCCACGCCAGAGAGCCTGGTTAAGGCCATCGACATGTACCGCCCCACCGTGGTCACCAACGTGCCCACCATGCTGGGAAAATTGCTCGAGCACGACGCCACCTTGCGCAAGGACGGCAAGCCCGGGCTCGACTTGAGCAGCATCCGCTTCTCGCTTTCCGCGGGCGAGGCGCTCCCCGAGCCGCTCCTCACCCGCTGGCTCGAGCGATTTTCCAGCGACGTTTACGACGGGATTGGCTCCGCCGAGATGTTCCACATCTACGCGTCGAACCGCCCCGGCGACATCAAACCGGGCTCGCTCGGCAAGGTCGTCGATGGCTACGAGCTTCGCATCCTCCCCGAAGAGGCCGAGGGCCCCGGCGCCACGCCGTGTGCGCCCGGCGAAATCGGGGTCCTCTGGGTCAAAGGCGACAGCGTCGCCCACGGCTATTTCCTCGACCGCGACAAGAGCTTCCGCACCTTTCACGGCCACTGGTGCCGCACGGGTGACCTCTTTCGCGTCGACGAGCAAGGCTACCTGTACTTCGCAGGCCGCGCCGACGAGCTGCTCAAGGTGAGCGGCCTCTGGGTTTCGCCCATCGAGGTGGAGGAGTGCCTCATGCACCATCCCGCCGTCGTGTTGGCCGCCGTCATCGGCGTCGAAGAAGACGGGCTGCTCAAGACGAAGGCCTTCATCATCGTCCGCGACGGCACGCCTCCCTCCAAGGCGCTGGCCGACGAGCTCCAGGACTTTGCCAAGGGACGGCTCTCGAAGCACAAATACCCGCGCCTCATCGAGTTCGTCGCCGATGTCCCCAAGAACGATCGCGGCAAGGTCGACCGCAAAGCCTTGCGCGCCATGGAGGCGGCCAAGCGATCCGCGGCGTCCCCGGGAGACTCGTGAGCACGCGTCTCGCCGATCTTACCACGGAGGACGTGGCCGCCATCACGTCGCGCCCGCCCACCTGCGTTCTCGTCCCGGTGGGGAGCGTCGAGCCGCACGGCCCGCACCTGCCGCTCGCCACCGACACGGTGATCAGCGAGGAAGCTGCCCGTCGCGCGGCGGATGCTCTACGCCAGGCAGGCATCGCGACGTACGTGGCGCCGCCCGTTTCGTACGGCGTCACCGATTACGCGCATGGCTTTGCCGGCGCCCTGTCCATTCCCGCGCCCGTGCTCACGGCGTACCTCGAGGCCATCGCGAAGGGCCTCCTCGGCGAGGGGTTCTCGCATGTTTGCCTCGTGAACAACCACCTCGAGCCCGCGCACGATGCGGCGGTGCGGGCGGCCATCGTTGCCCTGCCGCAAGGCCGCGCATCGGTGGCGTGTCCGCTCACGCGCCGCTGGGCCCGCACCCTCTCGGAGGAGTTCCAGCGCGGCGACTGCCATGCGGGGCGCTACGAAACGTCCTTGGTCTTGGCCGCGGAGCCTGCGACCGTTCGACCCGCCGCCAAGACCCTGCCCGCGGTGCCGATTAGCTTGGCCGACGGCATTCGCGCCGGAAAATCGTCCTTCGCCGAAATGGGCATCGACCGCGCGTACACCGGCGCGCCCCGCGAGGCCACAGCCGAAGAAGGCGATGCGCTGTACGCGAAACTCACCGCCATGATTGTAGCCGAGGTACAAGAGGGGCTCTCTGCGTTGGCGCCGACGGAAAGAATCACCTAGCGCAAAAGTCGATGGATGGTGGCGGACCCGCGCGTGGTTTGCAGGCGAGCAGCGGCAGCGAGACTATCCCGGCGAGACCGGCGCCTTAGTCCGTCCCCAGCGGCAGGATCGCCAGGAGATATGGCGATCCAGACTTTCTGGACCACACATCGCTCTGGTCCCGCCGGTTTCCTCTCGCTGCCGCGGTGCTTGCACGGCAAAAACGTGAGACCCGCGCATTCACTCGAAAGGTACCTCTCGATTGACGCTAGAGTTGCACGCATGCAGACGCCGCTGATGGGGTTCAACGCCGCGCGCTCGACCATCGTCGACGAGGTGGTGAAGCGTGTGTGCGATTCGGCCAAGGATCCGCTTTTCCTGCTCAACGACGCGGCCTACCACGAGATCCGTCGCCTCAGTGTCAACGGCGGGGACGAGCTGGTGGAGTGGCGCGCGCTGGCCAGGTCGCTCGGGCGGTGGACGCAGGATCAGCAGCACGTGCGGCTCGAGGAGCTCGCGCGGCGCTATGCGTGGGACGTCGCAGGCAACTTCGATCCGCGCGTGTACAAGGTCGTCTCGCGCGCGACGGTGCCCGTGCTCGGCGCCATGCTCAAGCCGCGGCACACGCTTCGCCAATTGGCCCACGTCGGCGACATGAGCGCGCTCGATGGGCGCATTCTGGTCGAGGGGCCCGTCGCGCAGATTCGCACGCTCTCCTCGATTGGAACGTTGGTCTACGTCCCCACGCACCTCTCGAACCTCGATTCGGTGGTGTTCGGCTTTGCACTGGAGCGCTCGCAGCTTCCGCCGGCAACCTACGGTGCGGGGAAGAACCTGTTCACCAATCCGGTGCTCAGCTTCTTCATGCACAATCTCGGCGCGTACCGCGTCGACCGACGGCTAAAGCACTCGCTCTACAAAGACGTGCTCAAGACGTACTCCTGTGTGCTCCTCGAGCGCGGCTACCATAGTCTTTTCTTTCCTGGCGGCACCCGTTCGCGCTCGGGCGGTGTGGAGCGAAAACTGAAGCTCGGCCTGGCCGGCACGGGCATCGAGGCCTTTGCGCGCTCGGCCGAGCGAGGAAGGCTTCAGCCGGTCTTTTTCGTGCCAGCGACCATCAATTACTTGCTCACGCTCGAGGCGGAGACGCTCATCGACGACTTCCTTCAGGAAGAAGGAAAATCGCGCTACATCATCGACGACGACGAGTCGACGCGCTTTGGCCGCATTGCGGCGTTCATGCAGAAGCTGCTCAAAATGGATGCGAGCTGCGTCATTCGATTTTCCCGCCCCATGGACTGTTTTGGAAATACCGTGGATGAGCTAGGCCGCAGCCTCGACGCACGCGGACGCGTCGTCGACGCGAAAACGTACGTCTACGATGTGAAAGATCGCCCGGTGCACGACGTGGCGCGCGACGCGGAGTACACGCGCGAGCTTGGCGAAGCCATTTGCGAGGCCTACAAACGCGACACGGTCGTGATGGCGACGCATCTGGTCGCGGCCGTCGCGTTCGAAAAGCTCCGGTCGACGTCGGGGAAGGCAGACATTTTTGCTCTGCTGCGCCATCGTGACGACGTCGTCGTTCCGCGGGCGGAAATGGCGAACGATATCGACCGCCTCGTTGGAGAAGTTCGAAAAATGGCCGATCGCGGCGAAATAGTGCTGGCACCTACGGTGCGTGCGGCGAAAGGAGAGGCTATCCTGGCCGAGGCGCTTCGGGCGTTTTCTGGGTACCACGCGAACGAAGTCATCACCCCACGCGGAAGCGATCTCGTCTTGGCGGATACACGTTTGCTCTTTTATTATCAGAATCGGCTAGCTGCCCACGGGCTCGCCGCCGACCTCATCGCGCCGCCCGGCGTAAGACCTGCGGAGCCAATATTGGCCTCCGGCGCGAGCGGCGAAACGCTTTCAGGTGTGAGCGCCGGTACGAATCGCACGATTGTCGCATGATCACCGCCGACGGTACTAGGCCGATGCGTGTCCGTGCGCTATGGTGCTCGCCCTTCTGGACAGAGGCTTCGCTGTGAACCCGATCGATTCGCCTGACCCGTCGTCGACGGGAAAGACCCAAACTGATATCTCGAGCGCACCCAAAGTGAACGCGAGCACGCCGTCTATCGAATCGTCATCGGCTTCGCCGAACGATGCACCGTCTGTTTCGACCCCCTCTTCAGGAGCGGCTTCCGAAGCCTCGCCTGGGGCTGAAGCTCCCGAGGCTTCTGCGAGCGAAGCTTCGTCTTCGGGCGAGGGTGCTTCCACCGGGCAATCGCCCGAGGGGGGCGCTGCCTCGAACCCGGAGAAGAAGAAGCGCCGTCGCCGTCGTCGGAAGAAGCCTGGTGCTGCCGCAGGCGGGCAAGCCGCCGCAGGTGGCGGCGCTGCCGGCACCGAAGGCCATGAAGAGGGCGCGGACGACGGAGAGTCCGATGGCGAAGCCGCCGAGGCAGGCGCCGAAGGTGGCGAGGCCGTGGAAGCGAAAGAGGCGAAGTCCGGTGAGGGCGGCGCCGAGGCCAAGCCCGGTGGCGACAGGGCCAAGAAGGACAACAACAAGAAAAAGAAGGCGAAGAAGGATCGCCCTGCCAAAGAAGCGCGCGAGCGTCCTGCGTTCAACGTGGGCGACGTCGTCTTCGGCAAGATCCTCGAGGTCAGCGACGACGCCATCTTCGTCGACCTCTCCGGGAAGGGCCGGGCCGTCTTCGACAAGCTCGAGTTGCTGCTGCCCGAGGACGTGGCCGATCAAATCGAAGACGAGGCCCGTCGTGCGGAAGCGCGCGCCGAGGCGATCATCTCCGGTCGCGATCCCGACGCCGCCGAGGCGGCCGCTGCCGCGAACCACGCCGCCAAGGAAGCTGCGAAGGCCACTGGCGAGGCGACCGGGACCGAGGCGGCCCCTGCCGCCGAGCCGGGCGCCGAGGCTTCCGAGCCTGCGCTGACCAACGGCGCGGGTGAAAACCATGCGGAGCATCGCCGCATCGTGCAGTCGCGTCCGCCGGAAGGCGACGCTCCTGCCGCGGTCGAGGCGGAAGCTGCCCCGGTTGCAGAAGGTGCGGAAGCGCCGGCTGCTGCTGCGGAAAGCGACGTTGTCGAAGGCGGCGAGGCTGCTGCAGCCTCGGAGTCTTCCGGCACGGCCGAATCGGCCGATCCTGGAGAGGGCGGCGGCGAGCCGGGTACGCCGGGTGTCGTTCAGCTACCGCGCGTGGTGCTCGAAGCGGGCGCACCGTTCGTCGGCGTCGTGCACAACGACGGCGGCCGCGGCGGGCTCGTGGTGCTCACGCACCATCCGAAGCGCGCCTCCAAGGCCAAGCCGCAGGTGGCCGCGGCGTTCAAGCAGAAGAACGAGATTTTCGGTCTCGTCACCGGCGTCATCAAGGGCGGTGTCGAGGTCGACGTGGACGGCGTTCGTGCCTTCGCGCCGGGTTCGCACATGGACCTGCGTCTCGGTGCCGACCTGCATCCGCTGGTCGGGCGTCGCCTGGCGTTCTTCGTCACGCAATACGGCAAGCGCGGGCGCGACGTGGTGCTTTCGCGCCGCGCGTTGCTCGAGGCCGAGGCGAAGGTCACGCGCGAGGCAGCCCTCGCGAAGATCCAGCCCGGCACGACGGTGACCGGTACGGTCCGCAGCGTCGTTCAATTCGGTGCGTTCATCGACATCGGCGGCGTCGAAGGCTTGGTGCCGCTCACCGAGATGAGCCACAACCGAGGTGACACGCCTTCGGACGTCTTCAAGGTCGGTGCCCAGGTCGAGGTGAAGATCCTTCGCATCGACGAAAAGCACAAAGTGTGGCTCTCGCGCCGCGCGACCATTCCCGATCCGTGGGGCGCAGTGGCCGAGAAGTACGCCTTCGGCACACGGCACACGGGCAAGGTGGTGCGTCTGCAGCCGTTCGGCGCCTTCGTGGAGCTCGAGCCGGGTGTCGACGGCCTCATTCACACGGCGGATCTCGCGATTCAGCGCATCGAGCATCCGAGCGAGGTGGTGAAGGTCGGCGATGCGATCGAGGTGGTGGTTGCCTCGCTCGATCCGGGCTCACACCGCATCGGCCTGCATCCGGCTCCGACCGGGCCCGCCGCGGACGAAGCTCCGCAGCGCGTGCAGCTGCACAAGGTCGTCAAAGTGCAGGTCGTCTCGATCGAGACGGGCGGCCTCACGGTGCGCGTGCTGGGCGCCACGGGTCGTCATGCCCGCGGCTTCATCCCGGCCGGCGGCACCGGCACCCCGCGCGGTACCGATCTGCGCAAGCAGTTCCCGCCGGGTCACACGCTCGATGCCAAGGTCATCGAGATGGACCCGAAGCGCTCCGAGATCAAACTCTCGATCCGCGCGATGCAGGAAGAGAGCGAGCGCAGCGCTTACCAGCAGTACCGGCAGCAGGTGAAGCGAGAGGCCAAGTTCGGCACCTTCGCGGATCTGTTGGCCAAGCGCGGGCCCACGCAGAAGTAGCAAAAGTAGCTCGCGCCGAAGGCGCGGTAAGATGGCTTCATGCACTTAGGAAGCTGTCTTTGCCGCGCCGTCCGGTATGAAGTCGACGGCCCCATTCGCCGCAGTTCACATTGTCATTGCAGCATGTGCCGGAAGTTCCATGGCGCAGCCTGCGGCACGTACGCCAGCATGAAGCGGGAACGCCTGCGCATCGTGGCGGGCGCGGACGCGATCACCGCGTACGCCTCGAGCGAGCACGTGCGGCGCTCGTTCTGTTCGCGTTGTGGCTCGTCGCTCTTCTTCGAAGACGACAAGGCGCCCGATCTCATCGACGTGACCTTGGGCACCTTGGACGACGAGCCCGAGGCGAAACCGTCGGTCCACATCTTCTTCGTCGACAAGGCGGCCTGGGAAGACGTCCCCGAGGACGGGCTTCCACGCTTCGACCAGTCGTACCCACGCGAGATGCCGCCCGACCCGGACCCAGGTAAGGCTAGAGAAGGCGGCGCGCCTTGATTTCTAGGTAGCCTTTCACGAGCTCGGGGGTGACGTCGTCGGGGAAGACGTCGAGCACGAGCACCCCCGAGTTTCGCAAGGTGCGGATGAGGCCATCGCGCCACGCGAGGGCTTCGGCGGCGGCGGCGCGCACATAGAGGTCGTGCGCCGTGTCGGCGGGCGCGGTCGCGAGATCTTCCACGTCGCGATCGCGCATGAGCACGCAGAGCGGCAGGTGGCGCGGGAGCAGGCCTCGGACCGCGGAGGCGAGCTCCTTCGCCGAACGCGGGTCGAGCAGGTTCGTGAAAAGGATGAACAGCGAACGCGCCCGCACCTGCGTCTGCAGAAACGAGATGGCCGCGTGGTAGTCCGTGGCCGCGAAGCCCGCCTCCAGCGCATAGGTTGCGCGCGTGAGCTTTCGGCCCCCTGCGCGGCCTCCCATGGGTGGAACGAAGGTGCGCGGCGCATCGTCGAAGGCGATCATCCCGGCCTTGTCGCCGCCGCGCAGCGCAACATCCGCCGCGAGAAGCGCCGCGTTGAGGGCGTGGTCGACGCTGCTGAGACCCTTCGACGTGCCGCGCATCGCACGGCCTACGTCCAACGCGAAGACCACGTTTTGGTTCGACTCGGCCTGGTACTGCCGCACCGTCGGATCGTCGCGCCGCGCGAAGGCGCGCCAGTCGATGTGCCGCGCCTCGTCGCCGCGCTGATAGGGACGCAGCCGCTCGAACTCCGTGTCGCCGCCGCGCACGCGCAGCGAACCGAGTCGCGCGTCCTGCCGACCTTGGCGGCGCAAGAGCTCCAGCGAACGCGCCGCGTGCACGTCGGGGAAAATATCGACGTGCGCCGGCAGCTCGATGCGCTCTTGGCGCGCCACCAAGCCGAGGATGGAGCCATAGCGCACGGTCACCCCGCGAAAGTCACGCGGGCCACGCCGCGTGGGGTGCACCTCGTAGCGCAGGTGCACCTCGGCGTGCGGCGGCAGAAGAAACCGCGACGGCAGATCCTTCGTCTCGCAGTCGTCCAGCGGATCGTCGGACACGGTGCCGCTCAACGTGCGCCCGCTGCGGTTGCGCAAGGTGATGGTCACCGGGTTGGCACGTCCCACCGAGAAAATCGCCGCCGTCTGGCGCTCGGCCTGCACGCGCCGCCCGAAGGCGAGCGCGGCATCGAGCAGCGCCGCCACCACCGCGACGGCATCCAGCGCCATCAGCGCGGGGCGAACCTGGGACACGAACCCCGCCACCAACGCCACGGCGGCGATGAAAAAGAGAAGCGCGGTGAGTCGTTGGGTCGGAACCACCGGGCGCTCGCGGTCTAGCCGACCCGCGGCACGGGTGCACTGCGCACGATGTCCAGAATGCGATCGTCGGCCGTCACACCTTGGAGCTGCGCATCGGGGTGCAGCATCACGCGGTGGCGCAGCACCGGGGCGATCATGGGCTTCACGTCGTCGGGCGTCACGAAGTCGCGCCCCGAGCTCGCCGCGATGACCTGGGCCGTCTTGAGCAGCGCGATGGAGGCTCGCGGCGATGCTCCCAGCTCGATGGCCCGATCCTCGCGCGTGCGCCGCACGAGATCGACGATGTACGCGATGATGGCCTCGTCCACGCGCACCTGCGCGGCGTAGCGCTGCATGTTCAGCAGCTCGTCGGGCGAGGTCACCGGCTCCAGGCGCGACAGATCCGTCGGGTCGAAGCCGCGCGCGTGAAAGAGCACGATCTTCTCCTCCACCTCACGCGGCGGATCGAGCACGGTGAGCTTCACCAGAAAGCGATCGAGCTGCGCCTCGGGGAGCGGGTACGTGCCCTGCGACTCCACGGGGTTCTGCGTGGCCACCACCACGAAGGGCAGGGGGAGCGGCCGCGAATGTCCATCGACGGTGACCTGCCGGTCCTGCATGGCCTCGAGCAACGCCGACTGCGTCTTCGCCGGCGCGCGGTTGATCTCGTCGGCGAGGAGAAGCTGCGTGAAAATCGGGCCGGCCACGAAGGTGAAGCTGCCCGTGGTGCGGTCGAACACCGAGGAGCCGGTCACGTCGCTGGGCATCAAGTCGGGCGTGAACTGAATGCGCTTGAACACGCATCGCGACACCACCCCCAAGGTACGCGCGACCAGGGTTTTGCCCAGCCCGGGCGCGCCTTCCACCAGCGCGTGCCCTTGCGCGAGCGTCGCCACGAGCACGCCATGGACGAGCTCCTCCTGGCCGACGATGACCTTGGACATCTGCTGCCTGATGCGGTCGTACGTGCTTCGAAATTGCTCGGCGTCCATTCGGTTCCGTCTTTGTTTAGTCCAGTCGCAGCGCGAGAGATACGATGGCGCTCAGTCTCTTGAGTACGAATAGCTCGTCGCCGTGCGGCACGGCGGCGGTTTGGGCGCTCGTGGCGCGCTGCCAGATCTGCGTGCACTCTTCCACGCTCACACCGGAGCGCTGACCGAGCCAGGCTCCCACGTCCTGCGTTCCGCGCGGTAGGCGTTGACGCACGCGCTCCTCCGCGTAGCGCGCGTAGGCCGCGAGGGCATGGCTCGCCGCACGACGGCGGTGGTAGAAGGTGCCTGTCGCTTCGATGTGCTCCGTGAAGGCTCGCCGCGTTTGCGGCGGGGTCGGACGCGCGCGGGAAAGGCGTATTCCCACGGCGACGAAGAGCACCAACGTCGCCGCGAGCGCATGGTACAGCGCCAGCCCGAGCCCCGAGCGCTCGAGCGCCGTGATCGGATTCGACGGCGGTGAGATGCCATCCTGGGGAAGCGCCAGGCGCAGCTCCGCGCGGTCCAAGTGGCGCAGAATGGACACCATGGTCGCAGCGTTCGCCGGCTGCGCGAGCTGCGCGTTCATCAGGAGATCGCTGCTGGCGATGGTGAGGATCTGTCCGCGGTCCAGCGATTGGTAGCCGGCGTACCACTTGCCGTCGCCGGTGCGTGCAACCTGCACGCGAACGGGAAGCGCCTCCTTGAAGCGAATCGCGGCCGGGTGAACGAGCCGCCCGCGATCGGTGCGGGCCTCGCCGTCCCCGCTCACCGAATCCACCTCGATGTCGGACGACGTGGAGGTCTCCATCTCCGCGCCCAGCTCGTCGGGCCATCGAAGCGGCGTGCCCGCGAGCACGAGAAACCCGCCGGCGCGTACCCAGTGCATCAAGTGCAACTCGGTCGTCGTCTCGAGGGGCGTGCGGTCCGTGTCGACGAGGATCGCGTACGTCTGCGGCACGGCTTGCGCCTGATCTGGAAGTGGCACGCTGGCCAGCGAGCTCCCCAGCGGCCGCACGGTCACCCCTTGCCGCTGCAGCAGGTCGCCCAAAATTTCGTGCCCTGCGGGGTCGCTCGCGCGCCCGCCGTGGTGCGGCAGGCTGCACCCTCCGATGAGCAACGCGAGCATCAAGGTCGATGCGACGACCGCGGCGGTGCGCACGATGGCGGTGGCCCGCGAGGCCGTGCGCGCAACGACGTCCGGTGTGGGATGCGCCCCGCCGAACTGCACGCGATCGACGTCGCGCACGATGGCGTAGAGCGGCTCCTTCGTCTCGGTCTCGCTGCACGCGCGCACGTACTCGCCGTTGGTGCGGTGGCGCGCGATGCGGATGGCACCCCGCTTGTCCAAGGCGCGCAGCGACGCGTTCAAGTACGTGAACAGCGCCGCCTCGAAGTTGCCTTGCTGCGCGTGCCCCTCGGCGCGGCGGAGCAGAACCTCGGCGTCGTCCTCCGAGAGCAGATCGGCTTGCGGACGAGTCCCCACGGCCGTCGTGGGCTTTGGTGCCTCCACCTGGTCGGCGAGCGCTTTGTCCTTCCGCGAACGGATCACCACGCGCAGCAATGGAAAGAGAAGGGCGAGCATCACCGCGGCGATCAGGATCCAGATGACCACGGTGGCCACTTGCCCGAGTATCTTCTTCAGCGCTTCGAGGAAGTGGCTCTCGTCCTCGGGCGGCTTCTCCGGCATGGCCGCGTGATGCTCCGCTGCGCAGGCCGCGGTGAATCCCTCGCAATTGGGGATGCGATCGGCCACGGTGCAGAGCGCCCGCGCACGAAACGAGAGCGGGCGGCTCGGTTCCTTGCAGAATGCATTGTTTTCGCGCAGGACGTTGGGCGCGTCTTTTTCGGCGCGTGCGGGATCCAACAGGCCCGAGGAGCCCACCGCGCGAGGACGCGCTGCGTGGGCAGGTGCCCCGAGCAACGCGAGCAACGCGAGGGTCGCGGCGAGGGGGGGCACCTTCACACGGAGACTCCTTGCTCCTGTTGATGCGAGCGCGCGGCGATGGCGGCGAAGCGCGTCTGAATGTCCCAACCCTCGGTGCGGGTGCGCAGGTCGATGTAAAAGAGGAAACGGATCGTGGTGACGAAGGGCAGCGCTGCCCAGAGTCCGAACAGCGACAGCGCGCTTCCACCCGCGACGGTGAGCGGATCGGGGGGACGCACCTCGAGCAAGTTGTCCAGGACCATGCGGCCCGCGGCGTCGGCGAGGAAGGGCGTCCCTCCGACGAACAGGGCCAGGAGAATCACCGCCAGCGCCACGTTGCCCACCTGCGCATGCGCAATGCGCCCGGCGCGTGTGACGGCGGAAAAGAAGGCGCTTTGCTCGAGCAGGATGACCTCGGGAAGAAAGAGCAGGAGCGCCTGCGCCCAGATCGCGGGCAACACCAGAACGACGAGGGCCGCTCCCACGGCCAAGGTCTGCAGGATGCGCGCGAGCACGAGCCGCGGCAGGCTGTGCAATGTGACCAGGAGCACCTCGCGCAGGCGCACCTGCTCGGTGAACATCAGGCGCGATGCAAGCACGGTGAAGGGGGCGCCGGCCAGCGGCAGAAGCCCGAGCACCGCCACCCAGGCCCATGCCCAATCGACGCCCTGGCCGATGGCCCACGTCACGAGGAACGATGGCAGCACCACCATCAGCGAGAGCCACGCGTAGGGCTTTCCGTGAAGCGCGACGAAGCGCACGGCCAGGTCCACCACGTCGATGAATTGCCGTTGCCGCAACACCACGCGCGCGCCGCGGACGTTGAGATCGCTCATGTGCGCTCCCAAGGCTCGCCCTGGCCCGCGAGAAAGATGTACGAGAGCACCACCAGGAGCCAGAGCACGCCGAAGGCCACTTTGACGCCGGCTGGCATGCTCGACGCCGACCAGAAGGCCTCGATGGCCGCCGCAATGAGGAGCATCACCGCCGCGCCGCTCACGATGACGGCGACGTCGCGCCCCGCCGATTGCAGCGAGGCGAGCCTCGTCTTGGTGCCCGGCGCGATGATGGACCAGCCGAGCGACATGCCCGCCCCGCCGGCGATGACGATGGCCCCGAGCTCGAACGCGCTATGGCCGATGATGAACAGAAGCAGATTGCCGCCGGCGCCTTGCGAGGCCACGTATCCAAGGATGGCGCCAATGGCGAGGCCGTTCTGCACCAAGTAAAAAGCGGACCCCAGGCCCCCGAAGATGCCCGTGGCAAAGCACCGCAGGGCGATGCCCACGTTGTTGTTCACGTAGAAGCCCGCCATCATGGCGCCTTCGCCGGCCTGGCGCCCGGCGGAAAATCCCTTGGCGTAGCCGTCGACCAGCGGGCGAAGCTGCGACTCGGGCACCACGCGGAAGGCGAAGCTCGGCTCCGCGATGGAGGCGATGGCCCCGAAGAGGAACGGCCCGAAAAAGAGGAACGCCGCCAAGAGCATGGTCGGCCAATGGGCTCGCACCGCGCGCGGGAAGGCGAGGAGCGCGCTTTTCTTGCCACGTAGCGAAAATGTGAAGCGGGGGCGCGGCGGCAGGGCGTACAGCACCGAGTGCGCACTCGCCGTGAGCGCGTGCAGGTAGTCGACCAGCGGCGCGCTGTAGCGGGCAGCTTGGGCGCGTGCCAGATCGGCGCAGATGTCGCGGTACAGCGGCGAGATGCGCGTGACCTCCTGCACCTCGAGCGCGCTGACGTTCTTGTTCGCGGCGCGCTGGGTGAGGCGCTCGAGTTCGGCCCAATCTTGGTTGCGCCGTTCGACGAACGCGGCCTCCGTGACGTGCGACGTCAGCGCCACGAAAGCCGCCCTCCGGCCGTCTCGTGCCGTGACGATGGCGGCGCCTCGCCGCGTCCCGCATTGGCCGCGCGCTCGTAGAGCAACGCGAGAAGCCGCGAAGCCCTCGGCGGCGGCCTGCCATGCACCGCCGCGGCCGGCGCCTGCGGGTGGAGCCCGTGCCGGCGGGCCAGCGGGTCCATCATCATCGCCGCGAGTTCCTCCTCGCGTGCAGGCCCCAGCGTTCCGCGCCGCCGCAGAAAGAGCTCGATGGCCGTGCGCTCCTCGGCATCGAGCACCACGCGATCGGGAATGCTCGCCAATTCGTATGGCTCGGCGGGCGGCCAGAGTCGCACCGGCGCGGTGGCGCGTGCGCGATCGACCATGACGACCATCGTGTTCGCCGTCAGGTCCCCGAGCCGCTGAAAGCGCGATGTGAGCAGCATGGTGACGAAGCCCACGAGGTAGCCGATGGGAAGCACGTCGGCCCCGCGCAAGATGTTCCGCAAGGCCGCGCCGCCAAAGCCGATGGGCCGCCCCGTGGTGGTGACCACGCGCAGCCCCAGGGCCATTTTGCCGAGGCTCGTGCCCTTCCACGCTTCCCACACGACGAAGTAGACCCACTGCACCACGAACAGGAGCACGAGCATCAAGCCAACGCCCATGCCCGTGGTGGTCTGCGGTGCATGCTGCATGCGATCGACGATGTCGCCGGCGCCCGACGCCAAGAGCACCACGATGCCCACGACGAACAGCGTGAAATAGCAGACGAAGACGTCGATCAAATACGCCAGGCCGCGCCGCGCTGGACCTGCCACCCGATGCCGAAAAACGATGTGTTCGGGCGTTTCGATGGCCACGTCGGTATCGAGCGGTGCGTGCACGACTTCCCCCATCATAAACACTACTTTACGTTTCGGACGTTCTCCTTCGGAACACTGTCGAAATCGTCCAGCGCAACGGAGCCGAGCACGCGGGTCCTCACCAGCGCGAGCCGCGCGGAAAGGGCCGATTCGTCACGGGCCGAGGCCACCTCGGTCTGGAAGTGGAAGAAGAGGCATTTTCGCACATACCCGCCAAAGGCGAAGACATGGCCGACGATGGGATCTTTGTCCGTGGCACCGGGCGCGATCGCGACCCAGATCCGCGTGTCGTAGGCACCTGGACCGACCGTCGCCTCGTCCTCCACGGTCTTGAGCGCCGTGACTTTGCTCGCCGCCGTCTCCGGTACGATGCCGAGCGCGCGCGCCCGCTCCTCGCATCGCTGTCGATTGACCAGGCTCGGTTCCGTCGTGGCGTACACCTGGACGAAGGAGCGCGTCTTCGGGTGCCGCACCATGAGGTCGCGCTGCGAGTGATCGTCCACCGCCCAATTTTTGGGCTCGGGTACCGGCAGGGTCAGCCCGAAGCGCTTCGAGTGGAACGCACCCCAATGGTTCGTGTCGAAGCTCAGCAACGTATCGCCGTCCGAGCCCGGCTCGGCCACCGTCGGCCGCTCGACGTTGGCGGGCGTGGTCTCTGCGCAGCCGGCCAAGAGCACTACCGCACCCAAGATCACCGCTGCGCCATGTCGTAGATGAAAATTCACCGGCGTAGGAGAACATAGACGGCGCCCGTGCCACCATCCTCTTCATGGGCGCTGGCAAAGGCCGCGACATGCGTGCTCGAGCTTCCCTGCGAAAGCCACGCGCCGATCTCGCCGCGCAGCACGCCGAGCCCGCCCGGTGAGTGCTCGCCCTTGCCGTGTACGACGAGCACGCACCGCTCGCCGCGCTCGCGCATCGTCTGGAGGAAGGCTTCCAGGGTGCTTTTCGCTTCACCCGCCCGCTGGCCGTGCAGGTCGAGGGTCGCATCGATGGGCAGCGACCCGCGCCGGAGGCGGCGGACCCAATCCGCGGGCACGTCGATGCGCCGTCCTTCCACGTGCCGGCCGTCGTCGGACACCTCGAAGCGCGTTCCGCCTTCGACCAGGGCGCGTAAGTGCTCGTGCACCTCGTCCACCTCCTGGCGGATGGCTTCGCGCGGGTCGGGGCGCGGCTGTTTCGGCTCGTCGCGGCCGTGGGCCGCCCGAGCAACCCGGCCGCGCGTTTGATCGAGCGGCGTGACCCCGGCGACCAGCCGGTGGAACGCGAGCGCGTCCTCCTCGGGGTTGTTCGAGGGGGCTTTGGAGCGCCCCGAAGCGGAAGAAGAGGATGCCGGGCGCGGCGCGGCCTTTGGCGCGGCCTTTTTCTGCTTCTCCTCCTTCGCTTGCTTCTCCTCCTGCACCATCTTGTCGCGAAGTTCGCGCAGTCCGGAGAAGGGCCCGTCGGGCGCCTTAGGCTTTTTCGCCATCGTCGCGCTCCTTTCGCAGCCTCGAAATGGCCGTCTGCACGCTCTTGATGCCCGTCAAAACTCCGTCTTCGTAGTGCCAGTCCGTGTCCTGAAGCTCGGGAAAATCATGCGGATTTTGCAAATCTTCGAACACGACGCCTGGCTTGAGTCGGCGCGCGAGGTCGAGCACTTTCTTGCGCTGGAGGTTCTCCATCTCGCTCAGCAAGAGCTCGAGCTCGTCGAAGTGAAGCGTCAACGAAGGGGGCATGGGCCAATTCTTCCAAGAACGCCGCTCAGACGCGACCGTTTCCGACCGCCGCCGCGTAAAGCTCATCGACGTCGGCCGGCTCGACCTCCGTCGCGATCGCTTGCTCGGGGTAGACGGCCACGGTGGCCCCTTTGGCCGGACAGATGCCTAGGCAACCGGTTTGTGTGACCCAAACCGATTGAATCCGTCCGTCTTGCTGCACGCGTCGTTTGAGCGCGGCATAGACGGCGTCGCCCCGTGCGCTGCAACCCGGGCCGAGGGGGGAATTCTCCCGGCGGTTGCAGCACACGAAGAAATGAACTCTGGGACGAAACGTGGCCGCTTTCACGCTGGATCACCGAATCCGGATCATAAAGGATCCGGATGCACCGTGGGTCCACCTCGCGCATTCTCGCGAACACGCGCACGATTGCGTGTTCCCTGCAGCCCCCATTCTCGAAAACAGAGCCTTTCGTGCCGTTTCCGCATCGAGCCTTGGAATGAGACACAACGGCTGTGCGTGACGACCATGTGACACTACAGGCACGTTCGGCGGTTCGCTCGTTGCATCCCACATGAGGAAACGACCTCCGCGAACCTTTCCACGCTCTCGACCTCCTAATTGCCGCCCCTTCCAAAGAACGTCATGGCCTGGTCGAATTCGCCCCCCGCCAAATCTTCTGCCGACGCCAAGAGCGATCCGCCGCGCCGGCCCACGATCGCGCTTCCGGGGGAGCGGCAGGTCTTCCTCGGGGAGCGCCTCGGGCGGGGCAACGCTTCGGTCGTGCTCTCGGGCGTCCTGGAATCGGCGCAGGGCATCCGCCGGCGGGTCGCGGTGAAGGTCATCGACGCGGTGGCGCACGACGAGCAAGAGCAGGTGCTGCCGGACATCTTGGAGGCCTTGCAGCAGTCGGCGCAGGTGAATCATCCCAATGTGGCCACGATCTACGAGGTCACGATGGAGGGGCACGCGCCCGTGGTCCTCAGCGAACTCATCGAAGGTCGCACGTTGGAGGCCTTCATCGATGCGTATGCGCGCGTCGGGCGGAAAATCCCGCCGGATCTCGCGCTGTTCATCGTCACCGAGATCGCCGAAGGCCTCGCCGGCGCCCGCGATGCGCGCACCCTCGAGGGCGCGCTCCTCAATTTGATCCATGGCGAGCCGTCGGCGCGGGACGTTCTCATTTCGTGGAACGGTGAAGTGAAGATCACCGACTTCGGGCTCGCGCAGGCCACGCGCATCGCATCGGGCGTGCGCAACATCCGCTCGTTCGCTCGCCGCGCGGCCACGCTCTCTCCCGAGGTGGCCAAGGGCCGCCGCCCCGATGCGCGCTCCGACGTGTTCGCCGTCGGGATGATCCTGCGCGAGATGCTCGTGGGCCCGCGCTGGCCGGAGTCGATCAACGACCAAGATGCCTTTGCCCGCGTCCGCGCCGGCGACATGGATATGGACGTGCTAGCGCCGAGGCTCTACGAGCCCATCGCGGCGATTCTCACGCGCGCGCTGGAGGTGGAGCCGGCCAACCGCTTCCCGCATGCGGGTGCGCTGGCCTTCGAGCTGCGGCGCGCGAGCTTGCCGCTCGGTGTCGGCGACAATCGGATCTTCTTGCAGCACGCGATGCGGGACATCTTCACCTCGGACGATGACACCGAGATCGAGCCGGACAAGACCGCACCGGCGCGCCATAGTCGTCGTTGAGTTGGCGTCATCGAGTTAGCGCAGCGACCGCAGGAAGCGCTCGAGTGCGACCACGACGAGGGAGTGCGTGATTGCGCCTTCGTCGAGCAGCTGCGCGATGTGCGAGACCGGCGCGAGGGACACCTCGCACTCCTCTTGTTCGTCCCACGCCGTGGGGTGCGTGAGCTCGGCCCCTCGGGCCACGAACATGTGGCACCGGTTGTTCGATAGCGCGGGGTTCGGCTCGACGGTGGTGAGCAGCGCCCAATCTTTCGCGGTGTAGCCCGTCTCCTCGAGGAGCTCGCGGCGGGCGCCAGCCTCCGGCGTTTCGTCCGCCTCGATCACCCCGCCGGGGACCTCCAGCCCGAGCGCGTCGCTTCCAAAGCGGTACTGCCAGAGCAGCACGACGTGATCGTCGGGCGTGATGGCCACGACGTTGCTCCAATCGGGGCACGCCATCGTGTACACATCGCGTCGCGACGCCCCGTTGCCATCGGTGACGTCGTGGTGCAGGACGTCGAACACGCGGAAGCTGCCTTCGGAGCGCGTGTTGGAGAGGGTCCACTTCCTCAGGCGGGGGGCGGGCAAGGTGAAGGGCGGTGTTTTCATGGGCCGGCCAGACTGTAGTACGTGCTTTTTGCCAGAGATCGCTGCTTTTTCCCCCGTGCGAAGCGCTCGCCAAGGCCCTATATGTTTCCCACGATGCTGCGACGCGCCGTTCGCTGGATGAAAGACCTTCCGCGCAAGCTTTCCGTCATTCGGGAAGACGTCCAGGCCGTGTGCGACAACGATCCGGCCGCCCGCTCGGCGCTCGAGGTCATCCTCGTCTACCCGGGGCTCCACGCTTTGTGGTTCCACCGGGTCGCGCACAATCTCTGGGATTCGGGCTTTTACTTCGGCGGCCGCGCGGTCAGCCACGTGAACCGCTTCATGACGGGCATCGAGATTCACCCCGGCGCGCGCATCGGCCGGCGCGTGGTCATCGACCATGGGATGGGCGTCGTCATCGGCGAGACGGCGGTCGTCGGCGATGGCTGTCTTCTCTACAAGGGCGTGGTCCTCGGCGGGACCATGCTGACGCACGAGAAGCGCCACCCTACCTTGGGCAAGAACGTCGTCGTCGGGTCGAACGCGTGCATCCTCGGCGCCATCGAGATCGGCGATTTCGCGCGCATTGGCTCGGGCAGCGTGGTCATCCGCCCCGTTCCGGCCGATGCCACGGTGGTGGGCGTTCCCGCGCGGGTCATCGTACCGGCGAAGCATCGCTTCGATGCAGCGCTCGACCACGCGAACCTGCCCGACCCCATCAGCGACATGATCCGCGCCCTTGCCGCGCAGAACGAGCGGCTGCGCGAGCGCCTTGCCAAGGTGGAAGCGCGCCTCGACATCGACAACGACGAGCGCGACAACAACGTCCATTTGCCTTATGAGGGAGACGAACTTCCGCCCGTCGATGGTGGATGACCCGTCATGGCCAAGAAAAAAGAAGCCGCCGAAATCAAAGGCGAAAAGCTGATCGTGAAGAACAAGAAAGTGTTCTTCGACTACTCCATCGAGGACCACTACGAAGGCGGGCTCGTGCTTCTCGGCGGCGAGGTGAAATCACTCCGCAGCGGCCGTGTCGAAATGGTGGACGCCTTCGCCAGCGTCGACCGGGGCGAACTCTGGTTGAAGCAGCTGACCATCGCGCCCACCGAGCAAGCGAGCGCCTTCCCCCACGAGCCACGCCGTCCGCGCAAGGTGCTGCTGCACGCGCGCGAGATCGACCAGATCGGCAAGCGCATCCAGCGCGACGGGTACACGTTGGTGCCCATTCGTCTGTACTTCAAGAATGGGTTCGTGAAGGTCGAACTGGGGCTCGGCAAGGGCAAAAAGACCCTCGACAAGCGGCAGGACATGGCGCGCAAAACGGCAGACCGCGAGGCGCGCGCCGCCATTGGCCGCGGCCGCAAAGGAAACGTATGAGCGCGCACATTCGTTGGGCCAAGGGCGGCGAAGCCCGCGTCACCCGCGTCGAGGGCGAGTCCATCTCGCTTCGCTCGAGCATCCCGTCGCCCCCCGGCTCGCGCATCGATGGAGATATCTTGGTGGGCGACACGGGCAAGGTGCGCGTGAAGATCCACGGCTCGAAGCGGCAGGAAGACGGCTCCTTCGTCCTGGAGGGCCGCCTCATCGACGCCACCCGCGAAACCCGCGAGCATTTGAAGTCCCTCGCCGGCTAGAGACCTCAGAGGATTTACAGGAAGACGGGAAGACGGGAAGGACTTACGGCACGGACATCACGGAACACTTTTTTGGGGGGGTTCCAGTTCGCCCATTGGGCAAATTGGAATCCCAAAAAAACCTTCCCGTCTTCCCGTCTTCCTGTGAATTCTCTCTCCGTTCACACGTTGCGGGTGCGGCGCAGGGTGAAGAGTAGGCAGGCGGCGGTGAGAAGGACGAGGGCGACGGAGCTGGTGCGCTGGGAGACCTCGCTGGGGGAGACGCCGCCGAGGAGGCTCTGGACGTTGCCGCGTGGGGTGACGAGTGCGATGGCGCTGACGGTGCCGCCGGAGCTCGCGCCGAAGACGTAGTCGAGGACGAGGAGTGTGGCGCGGCCGGTGCCGCGTTGGCCGAAGGTGGCGCCGAAGGAGAACCACGACGCGTAGCACGCGCCGCCGAGGGCGCCGATCCAGAAGGCCGACACGAGGTCGGAGGCCGTGTGGGCGCTGCCGGCGACGAGGACCACCACGATGCCCAGGATGCTGCTGAGGACCGCGCTGGCGAGCATGCTCGTGAGCACGGTGGCGAGGACGGCGTGGGCAGGGGAGGCGCCGAAGGCCACGACGGGGCGGATGGCCGTTTTGAGGCTGTCGCTCGAAACGGTGGTACCCACGATGGCGAACGAAAGGAGCGGCACGGCCACGCTGCCGAAGCCACCGAGAAGGGCACGATCGACACCGCCGCTTCCACCCATGCTTCGTGCGCCGAAGGCGACGACGATGGCCACGGCGCTCCAAAAGACCACGGGAAGCCACGCCCACGGCGAGCGCGTGAGGCGCGCCAACGGGACCTGCGCGAGTGCCTGCATCAGGGTGCAACCTCCGGCGGCGAAGGCTCGAGCCGCATCGAATCGAGCTCCACGCCCGACGCGAGAACGGCTTGCGCCACCGCATGGGCCAATGCCAAGGGATCGCTCCCGCGGACGATGATCCGCTGATCGCTGGCCACCACCTCCGCGACCGCGGTCTCCCGTGCGAGTGCGCCCGCGAGGATGCGCGCATCGCTCGAGACGACGTGGAGCTCCGCAGGCTGGCGCAGGCTGGCGTCGCCCACCACGACGCCGTGCTGAACGACGAACCGTTGGTCCGCCATGTCGCGGGCATCGCGTGCCGATGCGGTCGCGATGACGATGCACGCGCCCTCTTTGGCGCGCCGCCGCAGCAGCCCCGGAAGAACCGCGAGCGTGCGCGCATCCATCGTGGCGAACGGCTCCTCGATGAGGATCACGCGCACCACCTTCGAGGTGAGCGCCTCGGTCAGTGCGACCGCGCGAACCTCCCGCGCGTCCAAGCTGCGCACGCGGCGCGGGGCGAGGGCCTCGAGTCCCATCTCCGCGAGGCGTGCGGCTGCCGGTGCGGCCTCCGCATCGCCGCGCACCGTGCGCGCGAGCTCCAGCGTTTCCGTCACGCTCAGCGCATCGGGCAACACCGCGTCGAGCGGCACGTGCGCGATCGCGCGGCGTGCGTCGTGCGGCGTCAGCCCGAACAGGCTCACGCGGCCCTGCGCGGGCACGCGCGCCGCGAGCACGGCGAGGAGCAGCGCGACCCCGTCCTGCGCGGTGCCCTGCAGCGCGGTAATTCCGGCGGGAAGGCGCAACGAAACGGGCCCGAGGCCAATGGGCGCGACCCGCGCTCGGACGTGCTCGAGCTCGATCATCGACGCTCCTCGTCCAAGCGGGAAAGCTGGTAGGCGAGCCAGCCCAGCGCGATGGCCGCGGCGATCCCCAGAACGACGGCGGCGCGCACGAAGCGCAGCGCATCGACGTGCTCCGGCATGAGCGCCCCCCGCAGCGAGGCGAGGGCCGACGGCAACGATGCCAGCTCACCCCAGGGCTCGGGAAGGATCTTGCGGCTCCACTCGAGGAGCAGCTCGGGCAAGAACACCAAAACGAGCACCCCGAAGTACCCACCCGCGCGCGAGCGCGCCCCCAGCACCGCCATCGCGATGGGGGCCATCGTCACCGCAAAGCCCGCGGCGTACACGAGCGATGCCACCGTGGACTGCGCGCATTGGAACACGAGCCCCGCGTGTCGCGCGGCCAGCATCGCCACCAGGCCCGCGAGCGCCACCCCGCCGCCAATCATGGCGAACAGCGCCGCCGCGAGCCCCGCGACCCGCGCCCAAAGGTACGACGCCGTCGCGCGTTCCCCGGTCCGTGCGCCCGCCAGCTGCCGAATCCCTTCGTCGCGGTCCCGACGCAGAGCCTGCAGGGCGCTGGCGAAGGAGAGCAGCACCCCGGCACCCCAGGCCAGTGCACTCGCCGTCAGCGATGCCATGAGCTCCAGCGGTGGGTGGCTCTCCAGACGGGCCAGCACGAGGGTCAGGACGACCGCGGTCAAGGTCGTCACCCCCGCGACGCCGAGGGCCAGCCGCGGCACCGTCCCACCGAGCGCGAGCACGGTCCCCAGCGCCACCAGGCTTCGATCGGGCTTTTGGCCCAGGTAATTGCGTATCGGCGCCGGCATGTTCGCGATTTCGCTCGAATACTACGCGAAAAGACTTGATCTAGGGCAAGCTTGCCGGGAGAAAGACGACCCTCCCGATGATGAACTCACCTCCGCCGCAGTTGTCTTGGTGGCGGCGCGTTCTCGCGCGGCGGGCCCTCTTTCCCTTTCTCGCCACGATTCTCTACGGCATTTCGGCCGCCCACCGCGGCGAGATGCTCGATGCCTACGGCACCACCCGGTCCGGGCTCGACTTCAGCGGCTGGTGCATGGCCTTCACGGCCATCGGCCTCGCCGTGCACGCCGCATGGCGCACCGATACGAATGCGGCCCTCGTGGAGTGGGCGCTCGGCCTCGTGCTGGCCTCCATGGCGGGTGCCCCCGCACCGGGCTGGGCCGACGCGTTCGGGAGCATCGGTGCCCTTATCGCCTGCGTGGCGGCGGCGCGCGCGATGGATGCCGTCGAACCGGCCCCTTCGCTGGCCTCGACTTGGCGCCGCGACCGGCGGATCACCTGGGCCATTTACGGAGGTATCGTATTTTTCTGGCTCGTGGCCGGCTACGCCCACCTCGTGGCCGCGCTCGATGCCGACTCCATCTTTCGCGCACACCCACGGCCGTTCGCCACCACCCTGGGCGTCTTTGGCGGCACCGCGCTCTTCGCGGGATGCGTGCGCACGGGCACCGAGCGCCGTTTCGAGCTGGGGGTCGCCGAACGCTTTCGCGCGTCCGCGGCCATCCTCGCCGCCAGCGTCGTCATCGCCTCCGTCTTGGCCATGGGGGCACTCGTCGTGGCCGATCGCGCAGTGCGCTTCGGGATGACCCTCGCGTCGGTCCTCGTCGTGGCGGTCTCGCTCCATCGCGACGCCGTCACCATCGCGCGGGTCTCGCGTTTGGGCATCGTCCTCACCGGCGCCCTCGCACCGCTCACCTTGTTGGCGTCGCTCATCGCCAGCGACCGCCCCTTCGACGCGGGCTGGATCGCCTGTGGCGCCACCATCGGGGCGGCCTTCCTCGGCCGCATCGCTTCGCGCATGGCCACCGGCCTCCGCCCTGCGCGCGGCGGATGGCTCGACGCCATGGTGACCGCGGAGAACGCGCTCCTCCGCAACGATCCGGAGGATGCCCTGCGCGAGGTGCTCGTGGCCTTGCGCGAGCCCGCAGGGCCCAGCGCACCTTCGCCCGAGCTCTGGACCTTCGATCCGATGCGTGTATTGCGCATCGATCTGGCCGGCTACGCCCACGAGAAGGAAAAAATGCTCCTCCCGGAGCTGGTGCCCGTCGCCTGCATGGAGCGCGAGGCCGTGCTCCGCATCGAGGTGCTCGAGGCCCTCGAGGTGCGCCGTCCCGATCTGCGCCCCGTGCTGCGCTGGATGGATGACCGCGGTGCGCTCGCCTGTGTCGTCGTCACGCGCGACGGCGAGCCCGAGGGCCTGCTCGTGCTGCCCCGCGGCGAACGCACCGATCCGTTCACCCTCGAAGAGGTGCGCGCGCTCAAGCGGCTCGCCGATCGCCTCGCCGCCGCCTGCCACTCGAAGAGCGCCTCGGCGCGCGCACGCCAGCGCGAACGCGATCTCGTGCGCAAGGTCGAGGAGGCCGAGGAGGCCGTGGAACGACTGCGCCACGATGCCGCGGTGGAGGCCTCGCGCCACGCCCGTGCGACCATGCGTTGGGCGCGCCGTGCCACCGTGGGCATCTATTCGCCGCCCGCGCGCCTGGCCTACGACGCCCTCGAGCGGCGCGCCAAGGCCGGTGTGGCCACCGTGGTCGTGGCCAAGAGCGGCATCGACCCCATTCCGTACATCGCCCGCGCGCACCTCGCCGGCGCCCGCCGCGATGGCCCCTTCGTCCTGGTCGACGGCACCGCCGCGCGTGAGCACGAGGTCGCGCGATGGTCGGATCCCGTGGTGTCCCCTTTGGCGCTCTCCGATGGCGGCGCCCTCGTGCTGGTCGACGGCGTGGCGCTCCCCAACGATGTGCAGCGGCTCATCGGTCAGGCCCTCGCCGAGCGGCGCATGCCCTGGGAGACCGCGAGGCCCCTCGATACCGTGCTGGTGCTCACCAGCGCCATCGAGGCCGACCAGCTTCTTCATTCGGGCCGCCTCGAGAACGCGCTGGCCGCCCGCCTGGCCGACGCGCTGGATCAGCCGATCGTGCTGCCCCGCCTGCGCGACCGCTCCGAAGACGTGCGGGCCATCCTCACCGATCGCCTCGCGCGCGAAGGCATGCGCATCCTGGGAAGCCCCGTGGGCCTGGAGGACGCGGCTTATGCCCGCCTCGTCGAATACCCCTTTCCGGGGGAGGACGCGGAGCTGCAGGCACTGGTCCGAAAGCTCGTGGCGCGCTGCGCCGCGGGGTTGGGCGGAGCGCACGTCAGCGAGGAGGGGCTCGGCGGAGCCGTCCGCCTGGTCATTCGCGCTGCCGACATCGACGCCCTCGAGCTTTCGCACACGGAGCCGGAGGCAGGAACCGGAGCGCCACGACCGGGAATTCGGCTGCTTTAGTTGAGCTGTGGAACGCGAAAAGCCGTTTGCTTGTTTTAACGCTTTTGCCCGTGATACCTGTTTTTTGTCATGCAAATCGCGAAGCGGGTGAAGTTTTTCACAGCGGTTCTCGTGCCTTTCGCAGTCGTTGCTTCGGCCAGTGCGGCGTTCGTCGGATGCAGCAGCAACGCCGATGAACCGTACAAGCCGCTCCCCGCATGGTCGGGCGGACGCAAAGCGAGTTTGCCGCCCGTTCCCTCGCTTCCGACCACACCGATCAAGTCGGGCGACGGATACACGGTTCATGGAGCCATCCATCACCTTCGCAGCAGCATTCACAACGCGGACGTGACCGGAAAAGAGATCACGGTCGTCGGCTACATCGTCGATTCGAACATCGCCACGGCCCCGCCGTGTGCCATTCACAAGACCGGCAAGAAGGATCCCGACGACTGCAAGACGGACATTCCGACCTTCACCATCGCCGACACCAAGGGCGATACGAAGGGCGCGCAGATCAAGGTGATGGGCTGGGCCTCGAACTTCGCGAACGTGTACGACGCCATCGAGAAGTACAAGAACCTCAAGGAGCCGCCGAAGGAGCCTTTGAAGGACGAGCTCTGGGCGATCGACATGCCGTTCCCGCTCCCCTCCGTCGGCGCCAAGGTGAAGGTCACCGGCAAGTACGGCGTGAACTTCTCCAAGTCGTCGTCGGGCATCGCCTCGGATCCGCTGAGCGGCATCCTCACCTACACGAAGATCGACGTGCTCGAAGAGGCCCCCGAGAAGGCGGCCTTTGCGAAGAACGACGGCAAGAAGTAGCGCTTAGGCAGTAAGGCTCGCCGCGAGATCGCGTCCCAGCGCGCTCTCGCAGACCGGCTGCAGGTACGCATCGAGTGCCGCGCGCTCGGCGTGTGAAAACGCAGGGGAGTGCGCGATCTCTTTCCGTGCCACGACCGCGCCGGCCACGCGTGCGAACGCCTCGTCGGGCGCCTCGAACGACGAAACGGGCGGCGCGCTCTGGGCGCGCAAAATGGCCTTTTGCGCGTTCGTGAGGGCAAGGTCCGCGAGCAACGCCGCGGCCACACGCGTTTGCGGCCCCGCACCGGCGGCGAGCAGCGCACGTGTGGCGCGTCCCAGGGCGGCGTTCACGATGGGCTCGGGCAAGGGGCGCAGTGCACGTCCCACGAGGGTGCGCCCCGCGCGTGTGGCGGTCAGCGCCAAGGTCTCGCGGCTCCAGGCGAAGCCGGGCGAGGCGCGGTTCAAGGTGGCCAGATCGGTGAGCGGCGTGTGGTGCAAGAAGACGGTGAGCGCCTGCTCGAAGGCCGTCTTCTGCGCGCGCCGCGCGTTCGTCTCCTCCTCGCCGTGAATGGGCAAGTCCGTGAGAAACGTCTGCGCCTTCTTCACGTGGACGCGGCGCAGGTCGGGCCAGGTCATCAGCCGCGGCGGCGGCGTGGAGCCGAAGAACGAGCGCGAACCCACCCACCACGAAACCGTGGTGTCGAGCCGCGTGATTTCGAACATGCGCCCGAACCACGTGTGCCGCGAGAGGGCCTCGGCCACGCTGCGCGGCTTGGGAATGCGGCTGAGCGTCTCCAGTGCGACGGTGCGAAGCTTCACCGTGGCACGTCCGCGAAACAGCCCGTCCAGCGCATGGTGCGTCGATTGGACGAGGTCGTGCAGGCACGCGGCGAGCGCCCACTCTTCGGGCAGTGCATCGTGCAGCCGATCGAGCGGGGCCAAACGGCGCGCCGTGCGAATGCGTGCAAGCTGCACATGCGATCGCCGGTCGATGTCGGTCACCGTGCGATCGAGCCCCAGCGTCAACGCCGCGCGCCCTCCGATGGGCCGTCCAGGCGTCATTTCCCCGCCGAGCACGAGCGGCGCCATGAAATCGACGAACAGGCTCTCGGCAATGCTCCCGAGGTCCAGCTTCGCCACGCGCTACTCCTCCTCCACGGGCTGCGGGCTCCCGAGATCGCGTTGGGTTTCCGGCGCCGTCGGAGACTCCACGCCGCTCATGGGAAACGCACCGAGCGGCTCCACGCGCAGATCGATGGGCGCTTCCGCCAGGGCAGCCTCGATGGTGTCGGCCACCAGAGGATCCCACGGCTTCGCCTCGATGAGCGCAAGCTCGAGCGGCACGAAGGCCGAGGCCTCGATGGCCAGCGCCGCTTCGTTGGGCGTGACGAAGAGGACTTGCGACGCGGGCGCGCCCAGCGCGCGGTAGAGCACCTCCGGCGCCACGGCCGGCGTCACGTCGTAACCCGCAGGGATGTACAGGTTCGGGTGAATCTCCACGAAGAAGGTGCCCAGCGGGATCGCCTCGATGCCCAGCGACGCGCGCAGAAAGGCCCCACGCTGCGTGACGGCAATCTGGGTGCGCTGCACCGTCTCGCGCGGCAGCGCGTACGCGAGCCGCCGCAACAGCGGGATCTCGTCCTGCTTGATCCAACTCGCCGTCACGCCCCGCCACGGCGCCGTCGACGGCGTGACCCTCAGCGGGACGCGCACCGATTCAGGCTTGCGCACGGCCTGCGCGGTCGCCGGGCCCGCGGCATTTTCCGTGCGCAACTCGATGCGCGCGAAGACGCGAAGGTCGCCCATCTGGGGCATCTGCGGCAGCACCCACGGCTCCTCGTCGCGCCCGCGCAGGAGCACCAGCCCCTTGGGATCGAACACCGGGCACGCGCGCAGCTGCACCGGGTGACGGTAGCCCGCCTCGACGGCGACGCCCGGCCCCACGGGAAAGAACGTGACGATGCCCGGTGTGGACTGCATCAGCGGGCGCATGCGCTCGGGCAGCTCCGGCACGCGCACGATGGTGCGGCGAATCGGCCCTTCGTCGAAGGCGCTGGCCGGCGGCCACTCGCCCACGGCCACCTCGCCCTCGACGCGGGAGCGAACCAAGTAGTGAATCAGGGCGGGGCCCAGGCCCGGTTCGGCCACCAGGTACCGCGTCCCGGGTGTGGTGTACGTCGAGGGATCGGCATGCGGCATGAGGCGAAGAAGGAGCGCCCGCAGCTCGATGAGCCGATCGAACTCGTACGCCTGCGTAAAGCGATCGTGGTACAGCGAGAGCGCCGCGTCGGTCGCCAGAAGTTGCGACGTGTCGTACCCGAACGGCGCCGCGGCATCGCGGTACTGCACGAAGTGCCGGTTGGTTCCCGTAAAGGTGAACCCGCCGGTGAGGCGTGCCGTCTCGGCCATGCGATCCATCCTGTCGCTCGACTCGGCCGCGAACGACAGGGTCATCTCCCGCGTGCCCAACTTGGAGCGCACCAGTTGGATCTCGAGGCTGGGCATCAAATCCTCGAGCGAATGCTCTTGCGTGTACACTGCAAGCAACGCAACGAGCCGATCGATGGACGGCAGGAGCACGAGCCCCTTGGCACCCAGCGCGACCCCCTTGGCATCGAGCCCGAGCCCGGGTGTCCTCAGTCGAGTCTGGTGAAGCGCAATCCGCTCGAGCATCGAGCCCCCGAGCGTAGCATGCTGCGCCCACGGCCTTCACGCATGGCGCGAGGCGAGAGCTCCAGCCTCACCGATTTGCTCGCAGCGTCGCCCAGAGCTGCTCTTCACTGACGCCGCCGATTTCCGCGTATTCTCGCTCGGCCGCTTCGAGTTCCGCGTTCAGAGCGACGCGCTCCTCATCGTCCATCTCATCCCCATCGATGTAGGCTGGCCAAAGTTCGACGACTTCGCCTTCGGGCAAATCCGTGGGTTCGTCGAGCACGAGGCGGCCGTTGCGTACCTGGGCTTTGAGGGGTTGCATCGCGTCCATAGTGTACGTCTCCCCGCCCCTCCGTGACCATCGAGCTCTTCTTTGGCCATCGGGTGCTCATGGCCATTCTGATGTCCGATAACGTTCCATTATCGGACGTCAGACACGGGTAGTTGTATCGGCTCGCTAAATCCGCCCGCGGATCACGCCCACCTTGATTCCCGAGGACATCTGCGGGGTCCGATGGACCTTGTGCGTGGCCGCGCGAAAATCCGCCTCGGTGGCGTGGTAGATGTCCGTGAAGGTCTGCGGATTCCGATCGACCAAGGGGAACCAGCTGCTCTGGACTTGCACCATGATGCGGTGCCCGGAGCGGAAGGTGTGGAACGCGTCGGGGAGTGTGAAGCGCACCAGGGCGGGCTCGCCCGGTTTGAAAGGGGCCGGCTTTTCGTAGCTCGTTCGGAATTTCCCGCGCATCACTTCGGCGCGTACCAGTTGTTGGTAGCCGCCCATGTGCACGCCCGAGGGGTTCGGCACCGGATCCGGGTAGTCCGCCGGGTATACGTCGATGACCTTGACGACGAAGTCGGCGTCGGTGCCCGTGGTGCTCACCCATAGGCTTGCCTCGATGGGCCCGCCGAGGGTCACGTCGCTTTCGAGATCGCCGGTCGAATAGGTGAGTACGTCGGGCCGCCGTGACGCGAAGCGCTGGTCCTCGGTCATGTAATCGTGATTCACCCGCGTCGCGATGCGATCCCGATAGGGCACGGGCTTGGCCGGATCGCTCACGTACGCATCGTACCCCGTCGGATCCTCGCTCGCCGCGACTTGGGCCGAGGACAGCTTGCCGCTGGCGTGGAAGGCGACGAACACCGGCTTCGCCTCTGGCGGTGGCCATGCGGCGTAGCGATGCCACGCGTTCGCCCCCGTTTCGAAGACCCACGCTTCGGCGGGCGGAGCGACCTGCTTGCCCTTCAAATAGCGCTGAAAGAAGGGAAACTCGACGTTCTCGCGGTAGAAGGCCGACGTCTTTTGCCCGAAGGTCACGTCGCCCAAATGATCGCCTTCGCCGCGCGCCCAGCCGCCGTGCGCCCACGGACCCATGACCAGCGTGTTGTTCGCTCCGGGGCTCTGCTTCTCGAAGGTGTGGTACGTCTCCAGTGCGCCGAACAAGTCTTCGGCGTCGAACCAACCGCCCACCGTCATGACGGCCGGTTTGGCATTTTTGTAATACGGACGAGGGTCGCGCGCTTTCCAGAATTCGTCGCGCACGCCGTGTTGTTGCATATCGTTCCAGAATGCAACTTTGTTTTCGTAATGACGCGCGTTCACATTGGAGAGGGGACCTAGATTCAGATAAAATTCGTAGGCATCCGTCTCGTCGCGGAATGAACTCCAATCGACCTTTTTCGTCGGCTTCGGGCGAGGTTTGCCGAAGGGGGAGAAAAAGTCGACCGCATCGCCGAGCATCAACGCGCCATTGTGGTGAAAGTCATCGCCGATGAACCATTCGGTGACCGGGGCTTGCGGCGAAACGGCTTTGAGGGCCGGGTGGGAATCGACGGCGCCCTGTGCCGCGTAAAAGCCGGGATAGGAAATACCCCACATACCGACTTTTCCGCTGTTCCCCGGCACGTTTTTCACCAGCCAATCGATGGTGTCGTACGTATCCGTGCTCTCGTCGATTTCGCCTTTGGCGCGTGCGTGCGGGCGAATGTCCACGAAGGTGCCCTCGGACATGAAGCGCCCGCGCACGTCCTGCCGCGCGAAAATGTAGCCGTCGCGAAAGAGCTGTTGCGACGGTGCTATCTTCTCCATGAGGCGTGGATCGTCGGCGGCCGGATAACGATCTTCGCCGTAAGGCTGCACGCTGTAGGGCGTGCGGGCCATGAGAATGGGATACGTCCGCGAGCGGTCTTTTGGTACGTAGACGATGGTCGTCAGCCGCACGCCATCGCGCATGGGAATGCGGTATTCGTACTTCGTATAATATTCACGCAGCGCCTGGGCGACTTCGCCGTTGTCTTTCAGCTCGCGCGCGATGAGCGGTGCATCGGTTTCTGCGGCAGGCTTTCGCGGTTCGGCGACGGCTTTGGGTGGGGCCACGCCGCAGGCCACCGTGGCCAGGCCCAACGTGACGACGGCGAGTTTCATGTGCCGTTCCCCAATAGATTATCGAGTCCGCGCACTACGCCCCGCAGCGATTGCACTTTGCGGACGGCGAGCAACGTTCCCCCGACGTAGGGACCCGCGGCGTCCAGGGAGTCGTGGCGGATCGTCAAGCGCTCGGCACCGGTGCCGAAGATGACCTCGAAGGACATGGTGTAGCCGGGCAACCGCACCGAGTGCACCTGCGTTTTACCGATGCTCGCGCCGCGCGCATCGCGGTGGCCGACGGTGGACGAGACCGGAACGTGGTAGTGCGGCTCGCGCACCTTGTCGAGTTGCGCGGCCAGCTCGCGGGTGGTGCCGCTCGGCGCGTCGACCTTCTTCTCGTAGCAGTAATCGATGATTTCCCACGACGGGAGCTCCGCGGCGGCCATGAGCGCGAAGCGCCGCAAAAGCACCGCGGTGATGGCGAAGTTGCCCGCGGCGAAGACCCCGCGGTCACGCTCTTTGGCGACGGCGTCGATCTCGGCGAAATCCTCCTCGGAGAGCCCCGAGGAGCCGATGACCACGTGGGCGCCATGCTCCAGCGCCGCGAGGACGTGACCCTTCACGGCATCGGCGCGCGTGTAGTCGATGAACACGTCGCACGGCACGGACAGCGCCTCGGCGACGGTGTGGCGGATGGGGACGTCGAGTCCGGGGATGCCGAGCACGTCGCCCACGTTGCGCCCCGTGTTCGTGCGGGCCATCGCGCCCACCAAGGTGAGGTCATTCGATTGCTGCACCGCCTTTGCAAGCGGCCCACCGACTTTTCCCGTAACCCCCGCGATCGCTACCCGAATGGTCATGCTTGGCAGAATAGGGCTCATCCACGCGGCGAGTAGGGCCAATCTGGCGAGATGGCCGGTGCCACCGTCACGAATCGAGAACGCGCACGGCGCCCAACACGGCGGCGGCGGCGGTCTCCGTGCGCAGCACCAGAGCGCCGAGGGATACGCACTGCCATCGCTGCGTCATGGCCAAGGCGACTTCGTCCGCGGTCAGGCCGCCCTCGGGGCCGGCGGCGAAGGCGATGGGGGCGCCCTCGGTGCGAAGCGCCTCCAGCAGCAAGGGGCCGAGAGGCAGCGCCTCGTGCACATGCAGGCAAAAGCGCTGCGCATCGTCCTCGAGCGTCGAGACCGCGTCCTTCCACGGCAAGAGCTCGATGCGTGGTGGATCGGCACGGCCGCATTGGCGTGCTGCCTCCTGCGCGATGCGCGTCCATCGTTCGAGGCGCGACGTGCGCCGTGCGCCTTGGAGCTGCACCACGCTGCGCGCGCACTCGGCGACGATGACGCAGGTGGCCCCGAGCTCCGTGGCATCGCGCACGACGGCGTCGCATTTGTCGCCTTTGGCGAGGCCTTGCACGAAGGTCAAAGGGCGTCGGGCGGTGACCCGTGCGGCACGCAAGGCGGAGATTTGGAGCACCACGCTAGGGTCGACGGACGCGATGGTGGCATCCGCCTCGCGGGCGGTGGCCGGATCGAATGCGACGAAGGTCGCGCCGACGGCGAGCCGCAGGACCCGCGTGAGGTAGTGCGCGGTGTCCTCGCGCACGGTGCACCTTCCCTCACGCAGATCGGCGATGGGGGCTCGCAGCGGCGCTGCCAAGGGCCATCACCCGTTCGCGTGGGGCCGGCGTAGGATCAACGCCACCCACTCGCCGCGGGCCGGCGAGGCGACGCTTTCGAAATCCGCATAGGCTGCGCGCACCCGATCGTGCTGGGTCCCGAGCACGCCCGAGAGTACGAGGAGCTTGCCCGGCTTGACCCTCGCCGAAATGGGCGCGGCCAGGGTCACGAGCACGTCGGCCTCGATGTTGGCCACCACCATGTCGAACTCGGGCGCGATGTCGCCCACCGGCGTGGTGTCGACGTCGAGGCGCGCCTGAAGGCCGTTTCGCTCGGCATTTTCCTGCGCCACACCGATGACGTCCGCGTCGTTGTCCACCGCGCGGGCGTTGCCGGCGCCGAGGACGAGGGCCACCAAAGCGAGGATGCCGCTGCCGCAGCCCACGTCGAGCACCTGCCCACCGGCATACGTCGCACGATGCGTCTGGAGCGCAGTGGCCACCAGCGACGTCGTCTCGTGAAGGCCGGTGCCAAACGCGCGCCCCGGTTCGAGCTCGAGAAGGTGCTCGGCTTGGCCGGCGTACTTCTCCCACGGGGGATGGACCACCACGCCCGGGCAAAGCTCGAAGGGGCGGAAGTGCTCTTTCCACGCATCGCGCCAGGCATCGCCCACGAGCTCCTCGATGCGCGGAAGCCACGCGGGATCGAGCTCGTCGCGCGCCGTTTCAGCCTCTTGCTGCGAGGAGAAGCTCGCCACCAAGGTCGTCTTGTCGACGAGACCTTTCACCAGCGTGGTTTGATCGCGCTCTTCGACACCGGTGGCACCGAGTTCGAAGAACAGCACGCCTGCATCCTCTGCAAGCAAAGGATCGACATCGACGACGACGAAGTAAAATCGGGGTTGGCTCACCGTGTCTTCCTAAGTAGCTCGAATGACCGAAGCTCGTCTCGTGAATCGTAGCGCCCTCAGCGAACCGTCACGCTGACGGTGGATGTGCGCGCATCGCTGCCACTGGAAAAGACGCCAGTGAGCGCCAGGCCTCCGATGATGATGGCTGCCCCCAACACCGCGCCGCCAATGGCCGCGGGCAGAACCCACCCCGCTCGTTTTGGCTCGGGCACCGCGATGCGCAAGGGCGCGCTCGCATCCCCACGCGAGACGATGGGAAGGCCGCCCGAATCGATCCCCTCGATGTAATACTCGACCAGCGGCGGGCGCACGGCCGTGGCCGGAATGGTGGCATGCGCGAGATCGTCCGCCATGGTGGCCTCCACGGTGCTGAACTTGCCGTGCGAGCCCGTTCGATAGAGAAGCTGCACGCCGGTCACGCGATGCTGCGGATCGGCCAGCCGCGCCGACAGCGTGATTTTGCGATCCGACGGCCACTCGGGCGGCGACGTGTGCGCCATGAGGACGGGCGCCTGCGGGGCCGTGGGCTTCACCAACCCAGGGCGCCCCTCGGCCACCCATCGATCGCGAATGGCCGTGAAGAAATCGCGAAAGCGGGGCGATTCCGAAGAAGGAAATTCGTAATCGGGCTTGAGCGCCAAAAGCCCGCGCAGCGCACTTTCCGCCTCTTCCTTCTTGTTGAGCGTGATGAAATCCAAGGCGAGCACGCGGTAGATCTCGAGCTTGTCCGCGTCCGCGTTGTTCGGCCGAAGAAGTGCCGCACTCAACGTCTGAATGGACTCTTCGTACCGCTGATCGTCGAAAAGCTGCTTCCCGCGCCCCACGAGATCGCGCGACGCCGCAGGTCCAGGCTGCGCCGCCGCACTCATCGCCACGAGGGCGAGGGCCAACGCCGCGATGCATTTGCCTGTTCGATGCCGCCGCATGGGCCACCTACGATACGCCGAGGGCGCTAGCGCAGTGCCCGGAAACGCAGGGGGACGGCGACATTTTTCACGACGGCGGTGCGCTCGGTGCCGAATTGGAACTCCGCGCCCTCGGGGAGGCGCGTGATGGCGTCGGCCATGACCAGGATTTCGTCGCGGATGGCGCAGCCCTGAAGGCGGGCGGTGTTGTTCATGCCGCTGGAGAAGCCGGTGAAGTTGTTGCTCGGCGCGAAGGTGCCGACGAAGAGGGGCGCCAGGTTGACGCCCGTCGCCACGCCCATACCGGTCTCGCGGAGGCGGGCGAATTGGGGGCGCTGGGGGAGGGCGCGCGTCATTTCGCGGATGGCCACGGCGCACCGGATGGCCGCGGCGAGGCGTTCGCCCGGTGCAGCCTCGTAAAAGGGGGGGCCGAACAAGGCAATGACGCAGTCGCCGACCATTTTGTCGAATACACCGCCGTGTTTCCAGACCAAGTCGACGGCGTCCTTGCTCCAGCCTTCCACGAGCTCGGCCACGGCGCTGGGCAATCGAAGTATGGTCTCCGATAGTCGCGTAAAGCCGGCAATATCGACATAGAGAATGGCGACTTCCTCTTCGCGCGGTTGCAGATATTTTTGCTCGTAGTCGTCGCTTTGGAGGAGGCGGGCCACGTCTTGCGGGCGGAAGCTCCCGGAAAGGTGGCGCCATTCTTTGTTGAAATCGACGACGCGCTGGCGAATGAATCCGGCGAAGGTGCCGAGCAATTCGCGGTCGTACGTGTTGAACGAGCCACTCTTCGAGGTCACCAGGATTTTGCCGACCACGACCCGTTTGGTCACGCCGTTGATGAGCACTTCTTCGCGGGCGTCGACGAAGCCGAATCGCTCCAAAAGGGCATATCCGCGGTCGTGAAGGTAGTCGTCGCCCTCGCGGCAAATCGTCTCCACGTCGTGGTTCGCGACGTCCATCATGGTGTCGACCTTCAACTCGCCCTGCTCGTAGAGCTGAATGTGCAGCGCCGCACCCGGCTCTTCCTCCGCGACGTACACGAGCAGCACGCGACCCAGCGGCACCGCGCGACCCAGCACGGCGATGGCTTGCTTCAGCCCTTCGCCGAGCACCCGGTGCCGGAGCGCGACGCCGAGCTCCATCATGACCTGGTGCTTCTCGCGCGAGACGTGGATCGCGTAGAGGTAATTGTCGAGTTCTTCGCACATCATGTTGGCCAGATCGGCCAGGTGCTCGTGCGGACGTGGTTCGTGCGCTTCGAACACCAGCCCTGCCGCGCCGAACCACTCGCCGGCCACGTCGAGGGGGCGCGCCACGACCAGGTCACGGCCGAAGATCTGCACCACGGTTTCGCGTCGCTCTTGGCTGGTGCGCGTGAGGATCTCCTCGTGCTCGAGCACGTCCAGCTCCGCGGGCTCGGCAAAGACGTGGTGAACGAGGTCTTCCCCGTAGCTGGCCACGAAGATGCCTTTCGCGCCGACGGCCTGCACGACCGCAGGCAGCAGATGGTGCATCACCTCCGCAAGGTTGCGGCGGTGAACGAGCCCATCCTCGACGATGTCGTCGACGAGCGCGTGCAGATGGAGCAGCGCCTTGAGCTGCTCGGGCTCGGCATCCCTTCGTCGTATTTCGCGATTTCGAGGTGCTGCCTTCGAATGAGATGCCATCGGGACACCATGTAGCGCAAACCGGGCGGCTTCGGCGAGCGCGGAAGATGGTCCCTAGGATGAAGCATTAGGGTGGATTCAGTGCGCCATTTTCGATCCAACCTTCGATCGTTTTGATCTGCTCGGCCGTGAGCGTGGGGGCGCCCGCTGGCGGCATCCGATCGCCACACCCGTGCGTGCCCTTGACCTTCTGCAGGAGCAAGCTGCCCTCCGGGTCTTCGGGCTTGACCCGGATGTAAGGATCGTTTCCCTCTCCGGGATTCTTGCACTTGCCGCCGGCTGCGGGCTTGTTGATCAGGTTTGCGTACGCTTCCGCCTTCGGGGTCAGCGTGAGGTTCCCGCTCGCGCCACTGCCATCACCCTTGCCCGAATGGCACTTCACGCAGCGCGCTTCGAAGATCGCGTACACGTCGTCGAAGGTCCACTGGCTCTCGACGGACTTTCCGTCCTTGTCCGGATCGACCGGGCCTTTTTCGCCGCACGCCGAGAGCAGGCCGGCCCCGAGGAACGTGGCCAAGAGAAATGTGAGCAGGTGAGTTCTCATGGTGGCGTGGAGGGCTATGCAGAAAAGAGTCCCACCGCGATTCGTCACGCAAACGCGGATATTTGCGGCGCCAACGTCGAAATTTGCCCTCCACACGGAGAGGATGCGATCCACGGCTGGATCTACGGCGATCCCATTTCCCTCCCAACGTCACGAGCATGTCCCTCGACCCCGCGAATCCCTACGCAGCACCCGAAGCCCAATTGGTTGCCCCGCAGCCGACGTCCCATCGCGTGCCGTCGGCCTGGTTTTACACGTTCGTCGCGATCGAGGCGCTGCGCTTTGCCGCGTGGGGCGTTCGCTTGTTGATGCTGCCCCGCCTCCTGGAGTGGTCGACCGACGCGACCGAGCGTGGCGCATGGCTGCTGTGGTTTTCATCGGGACTCGTCCGGGTCGGATGGGAGCGCGCGTTTTGGCAGCGCCTACCGAAGCGTGATCGCGTGATCGGTTTCCAATCGATGACGCCAAACCTCGTGGCTTTGCGCTGCATCATTCCTTATTACAGCTACTATTGGCGTTTCGTTCTCCATCGAGCGCTGTGCCGTCGCATCGACGTGGTTCGTACGCGGCGTGGGCTTACCCACGCTGCACCGCGCACGCTCGCGATCGTGTGTCCACTCGGAACGGTGCTCTACTTCGCACTCTCCAAGCTTTTTTGGACTTCTGGCTCCCGGTTGGTTCATCTTATCCATCGCAGTAGACCTGCCTTGGATCATCTACATGCTTCGCGCCGAGCGCGCATTGGCCGAGGCTCACTTGTCCAAGGGTTCGCGGAAGGGAAGCTTGTAGAACGTTCGCATCGACCGCGCGCGCGGTCGATGCTCTTTCACGGCGAATACTTTCCCACGATTCATTTCGGCGCAAAGGCCAAAACGCGCGCGATGTACTCATCCGCAAATTGGAATTGCCGTGCGGCCACCACGATGCGGTTCACATAGGCCGCCTCCGCCGGCCGGGGAACCATATCCGGACAGAAATAGCAGAGGGCGGGGCGGTAATCCCCGGAGGACGTGCGCGCGAGCACGGCCTCGGGAAGGTAGGTTTCCCCAAGAATATCCTGCGAGTGTTTGTACAACCGAGCGAGCTCGACGTGCGTGGCGGTGGCGAGGATGCCATACACCGAATGCGCATCGGATCGCACGAGGTTGGCCCGAGGGGCAATTCGAATATCGAAGCCGCCGAGTGTGGCCCGTTCCACATTTTCGGGCACGAGGTCTGCTTCTTTGAGGACGTCCAGGTTGATGTACGAACCGTAAAAGAACGTCCAGACACGGGGCATCGTCATGAGGGCTCTCTCCTGAGGCGGGTGGATGATCGCGACGTCGCGACGATGTCCCGGTTTGGTACACCCGGTACAGCGACTGGTACATGGCTGGTACATTCGTTTTTAGATTTTCCCGCCAAAAAGGCGCTACTTTTGGGTAAAGCCTTCGCAGGGTTGCGTGTTGAATGAACGTGAGCGGTGAAATCGTGCGGTGCGCCACCGGCCGCGAAATACGGTATGAGGCGGGCTCCATGCCTTTGTCGTTGGATGGGGTAGGGGGCAGGCTTGGCTCGCGGTTGCCGTGGCGCGTGACCTTGGATGCAGGCCTGCGTGAGGTTGCACATGCAAGCTTGCGCCGGGTGGCCGAGGGGCTCCAACGGCGAGCCTCCGATGCACCGCGTGTGGCCGACGGCGACGTGGCCTTGTTCTTTGGATACCTTGCGCTGGAAACGCGCGAGCAGCGCTGGGCCGATCAATGCCGCCTTCATATGGCCTCCGCGTTCGAGGCTGCGGCCGAGCCCTCGCAGCTCCCCTCTCTCCTGGGGGGTTACGTCGGGGTCGCTTGGACGGCGGAACACCTGGCACGCCTGGGCGTCATCCACACGGACGCGCGGATCGAGATGCTCGACGAGCGGCTCGCACAATGCCTCGACGTCGAGGATTGGAATGGCAACTTCGATTTGCCCACGGGCCTCGTCGGTATTGCCGTTTACGGTCTCGAATTGCGCGACGCTGCGCGCAAATCGCAAATCGTTTCCCGCGCGGTCGAGCACCTCGAGCGGCTCGCCATCGTGCGGCGGGAAGGCGTCTCGTGGTGGACGCTTCCGCGCTTTCTCTCGGCGCAGGCGCTTCGCCAAAGGCCGAATGGGCATGTCGATTTGGGACTCGCCCATGGTGTGCCCGGCGTGCTTTCGCTCCTCGCGCGCGCCGACGATGCGGGGTTCGGTGGGGCGCCCATTCGTTCCCTGCTGCGCGAGGGGCTCAAGTGGACGCTCGCGCAGGCCATTCGGGAAGGGGGTGGCGACGCGATCGCGCTTCCGCACCACGTGGCGCCGAACGTTCCGCCCGTGCCCGCGCGCACGGCGTGGTGCCATGGCAATCCCGGCGCGGCACTCGCGCTGACGACGGCGGCGCGTGCGGTGGGAGACGTCGAGGCGGAAAAGGTGTTCGCGCGCATGGCCCGTACGGTGGCGAGTGTCGAGCCGCAGGTGTCCGGTCTTCGCGATCGCTTCTTCTGCCACGGTGCGGCCGGGGTTGCGCACACGTTCCAGCGTCTGTTCGCGCTCACCGAGGATCCCGCGTTCGAGGACGCCGCGCGGCAGTGGTATGGCTTGGCGATTCCGGGCGTACCTCCTCGCGAGAGCCGCACCTTGCGCGCGGGGGCGGCGGGCATTGGACTCATGCTCCTCGCGGCCACGTCGGTGCGTGAGCCCTCGTGGGATCGGGTGCTCCTCTGCAGCGTGTGACGCCGCAGGCGAGCCGCTACCGGTCGACCTGGTTCTTCGTGATCGGATCGTAATAGAGGCGCGCCGCAGGCACGGAGACGATCTTCTCCATGCGCCGCGTCGCCTGCTGCGGCACGCGCTCGCCGTGCTCGAGCACCAAAGCGGAGAGTTTGCCGCCGTAGACGCAGCCCGTGTCGAGCCCCGTGGCCCATGGGTGGATCTGCAGCTTCTCCACCGCGTTGTGCCCGAAGATGACGTGAGGCGGTCCCACGTAGCGTTCACCCCAGAGCGCGCCGTCGGCGACCGTGCGCACGTGCATGAGCACCTTGGGATCCTGCTTCTCGATGGGGATGCCCGGAATGAGCCCCGCATGCACCACGCGCACGTCGTGCTCGGGAAGGTCGACCCAGAGCGAGGACGTCTCGACCACCGCCCAATCCGGATCGGTGAGCGACTCGACCACGCCCTGGTGGTTCTTCCCCAGGTTCACCGGCGGGCGCTTTTTGTCCTTCAGCGCCTCCCGGTACGCGAGGATTTTCGCATCGTGGTTCCCCCGCACCACGATGGCGCCGGTGCGGCGTGCAATCTGCAGCACGCCGCGCGAATTGGGGCCGCGGGCCACGAGATCGCCCGCGAAAACGAGGCGATCCCCGGTGTGGAACGCGATGCGATCGAGCAGCGTCTGCAGCTCGTCGCAGCAGCCGTGCACGTCTCCGACGATGACGGTGCGGCCCTCTTTCATCGGCCCTCTCTCATCGATACCAGCGTTACTTCAGTTTGGCGCGCTTCGGGATGACGACCACCCCTTGTTCGGTCACCGCGAAGCGCTGCCGGTCCGCTTCGAGGTTGTAACCGATCTCTGCACCTTGCGGGATTTCCACGTCCTTATCGATGATGCACTTGCGGATCCGCGCATAACGGCCGATTTGCACACCCTCGAAAAGCACGCTCTCGACGACCTCGCTGAACGAGTTCGTACGGCACCCGACGCTGAGCACGCTGCGGTGGATGCGACCACCCGAGATGATGCACCCGTGGGAGACGAGCGATTCCGTCGCGGTACCGACGCGGGCTTGCGCCTCGTCGCGGAAGACGAATTTCGCCGGCGGATCGTGCGTGGCCCCGGTACGGATGGGCCAGCGTTTGTTGTACAAGTTGAACAGCGGATGGGTCGCGATGAGGTCCATCTGCGCTTCCCAGTACGCGTCCACCGTTCCCACGTCGCGCCAATAGCCGACGCCTTGGGGCTGTTCGTCCTCGCCCGGGACCACGTTGGTGGCGAAGTCGTAGGCCAAAACTTCGCGCCCCTCCGCGACCATGCGCGGCAGAATGTCGTGCCCGAAGTCGTGTGCGCTCTCCTCGATGCGTGCGTCCGCCTCGAGCTCGCGCACCAGCGCGTCGGTCTTGAAGAGGTAGTTGCCCATGGAGGCCAGGCACATGTTCGGATTGCCGGGCATCGTGGGCGGATTCTTCACCTTTTCGTGGAACTTGATGATCTTGCCGCGCTCGTCGACCTCCACCACGCCGAAGTCCGTGGCCTCGGCCTTCGGAACGGGGATGACGGCGACCGTGGCCTCGGCATTGTTGTCGACGTGGTAGCCGAGCATCTGCCGCACATCCATCTTGTAGACGTGGTCGCCTCCGAAGATGCACACCAGCTCCGGCTTCTCGTCGGAGATGACGTGCATGCATTGGAAGACCGCGTCGGCCGACCCCCGGTACCACTGTTTCCCGCGGCGCTGTTGCGCCGGAATGGGCTCGATCCAATTGTCGAGCAGGGGAGACAGTCGCCACACGCGCGAGATGTGCTCTTCGAGCGAAGCGCTCTTGTACTGCGTGAGCACTTTGACGCGGGTGAGGCCCGAATTGACGAAGTTGGATAAAACGATATCGATAATGCGATAGCGTCCGCCAAAGGGGACGGCAGGCTTCGCCCGCTCCAACGTGAGCGGATGAAGACGTTTACCCTCGCCGCCAGCGAGGATCATCACGAGCACTTGCCTGAGGTCGATGCTATTCCACGCCACCATGGAGGATGGGGCCGAGTCTAACCTGCTCTGGTGAAATCGAGCCCGGGAGTTTTCGCGGAAATCGCAGGCCGGCATGGTACGAGATGGAGGAAGCCCGATGGCGAAGCTGATCCCACTGCCCTCTCCCACGCCCGCTCCTCACGAGGCTCGCTCCGCCGAGTCTGGTTTGCCGGGAAATTCCGCTCGAGATGCGCATGCGCAGGGGACGGAGCAAGGTCGGTTCCCGCTGTCTTCTTTGTCCCCATTGGGCGCCGATGTCCCGCGCGTGCTCGAAATGGCTGCAGAACGCGCGCGCCGCGGTGTGCCTGGCGCGATGGCCACGGTCATCGCACGCCATGGGTCCGCTCCGGCGACCCCTGGGCAAAAACTCTACATTGGAGCGGATGGCTCCGCGTTCGGCACCGTGGGTGGCGGCGCCATCGAGCGTGAGGTGCTGGCGGCCCTCGCGGAGATGCTCGAGCGCCCGATCGACAAAGGCAGCAAGAAGTCGGTCACGCAGCATCAAATCCGCAATTTTCGGCTCGGTCCCGAGCTGGGAATGTGCTGCGGCGGCCAAGCCGACCTTTTGTTCGAGCCCATCGACGCGCTCACGCCATGCCTGATCGTCGGCGCCGGTCACGTCGCCACGGCCACCGCGCCGCTCTTGGCCCGCGTGGGCTTCGCGGTCACCGTGTGCGATGCGCGCGAAGAATGGAGCGACGAAGGGCGCATCCCCGGCGTGCGCTTGGTGCTCGGTGACTATGACGAGGTCGGCGCAGATTTCCCACGCGAGGGCGTCGTGGTGGTGATGACCCACGACCACGCCCTCGATCAAGCCGCCATCGAGTGGGCGCTTCGCAAGGGCTTCGCGTACGTCGGTGGCGTGGGCAGCCGCGCGAAAGCCCAGCGCACGCGCGATCGGCTCGAGGCCAAAGGCTTTTCGATGGAGGATCGCGCGCGGATGCGCATGCCCATCGGCGCCGACATCCATGCGCGCCTGCCGGAGGAGATCGCCGTGGCCATTGCCGCCGAATTGATCGGCTGGCGAAAGACACGATGACCGTCGACGCCGTCGTTCTCGGCGCGGGTCGGGGGCAACGCATCGGCGGGCCGAAAGCCCTGCTCGAGATCGACGGACTTACGCTGGCGGAGCGACACGTTCAGCGCGCTCTCCTTTTAAGGTGCCGGCGCGTCGTGTTGGTGGTGCGCCCCGAGGTGGCGGAGGTGCTCGATGCGAGCGCGTGTCCGTCCTTGACCATCGCACGTTCCGAGGCGCCCGATCCCGCGGGATCGCTGGCCGTCGGTCTGCGGGCGCTCGGCGAGGGCGAGCGCATTCTGGTGACGCCGGTGGATGCATTTCCGGCGAGCCAGGAAACGTTCACCGCGTTGCGTGCCGCGCTGGACGATGGTGCCCAGGCCGCGACACCTCTCTTTAAGGAGAGGGGCGGTCATCCCGTCCTCTGCCGGTGTGAAGTGCTCGCACCCTATCGCAGTGCGTTACCGCTTCCGTTGCGGGATGTGCTGCACGCGCTGGGGGCGGCGCGCGTGCGGGTGCCCGTGGACGATCCCGCCATCGGCGTCGATCTGGATACGCCGGAAGATTTTCGGAACGTCGCGAATGCATCGCCCCGCTTTGCTGCGCGCGTGGTCTTTCGTGAAGCGCACCTTCACGGATAGAGTAGTTCCCATGAGCAACCTTATCGGCACCAACGTGCCGCGCACGGATGGCGCATCCAAGGTTACGGGCGCCGCCCTGTACATCGACGATTACGCGGCCGAGGGCGAGCTTTACGGCGCCACTGTGCGAAGCGACATCGCGCGCGGAAAGCTGCGGGGCATCAAGAAGGATCCCTCGTTCGATTGGACGGGCATCACCGTCGTCACCGCCGCGGACATCCCGGGTGACAACGTGGTCGCGCTCATCGAGGACGATCAGCCGCTCCTCGCCGCGAACGCCATCAACCACGTGTACGAGCCGGTGGCCCTCGTGGCCTGCGCCGACCCCTTGCGCTTGCAGCGCGCCATGAAGGCCATCACCCTCGACGTCGAGCCGCTCCCGCCGGTGCTCACCCTCGACGAGGCCTTGGCGCGCAAAGAGTCTATTTTCGGTGAGGACAACGTCTTCAAGCGCTACGTCATCCGCCACCACATCGACGGGGAGCACGGCAGCATCGACGACATCATCGCGCGCTGCGACATCGTTCTCTCCGGGCGCTACGAGGTGCACCACCAGGAGCAGCTCTACATCGAACCGCAGGGCATGATCGCCTGGTGGGACGAGGCGGGCGTCCACGTCACCGGCTCGCTCCAGTGTCCGTACTACGTGCACAAGGCCATGAAGCGCGCCTTCGCGCTCGAGGGCGATCAGGTGCACATCGCGCAAGCGGTGACCGGCGGCGGTTTCGGCGGCAAAGAGGAATACCCCAGCATCCTCGCCGCACACGCCGCGCTTCTCGCCCGTGCCAGCAAGCGCCCCGTGCGCATGATTTATGGCCGCAAGGAGGACATCGAGGCCACCACGAAGCGCCACCCGGCGCGCGTGGACATCACCACCGGCTGCGACAAAAACGGCAAACTCGTCGCGCTCAAGGTCGACTGCGTGATGGACGGCGGGGCGTACGCCACGCTCACGTCCGTCGTTCTTTCGCGTGGCTTGCTCCACGCCGCGGGCGCGTACGAGTGGAAGCACGCGCGGGTCGCGGCGCAGGCCGTGGCGACGAACACTCCGCCGAACGGCGCCTTCCGTGGCTTTGGCGCGCCGCAGACCATCTGGGGCATCGAGCGGCACATGGACCGCCTGGCGGAGAAGCTCGGCGTGGATCCGCTCGATTTGCGAAAGAAGAACCTGCTCAAGATTGGGTCCACCACGGTCACCGGGCAGACCCTCAAGGAAAGCGTCGGCGTCGAGGAGTGCATCGAGCGCGCGGTGAAGGACAGCGGCTACTACGAAAAGCGCGCCGCCTACGCGAAGCAGGCGACGACGGGGACGAGCCGGCGCGGCATCGGCATTTGCGTGTTCATGCACGGGGCGGGATTCACCGGCTCGGGCGAGCGCCGCCTCAAGGGCAAGGTGCAGGTCGATCTCGAGCGCGGTGGGAAGCTGCGCATCCGCACCGCCTCGACGGACATCGGCCAAGGCACCGAGACGGTGTTCCGGCAGATCGCCGCCACCGCGGCGGGCGTCCCGCTCGAGGCCATCGAGTTCGAGGTGCCGTGCACCACCCACGTGCCCGACTCTGGCCCCACGGTCGCATCGCGCACCGTCATGGTCGTGGGATCCATCGTCGGCACGGCCGCAAAAGAGGTCGCGGAAAAGGTGCGGGGGTCTGCGTTTTGGACGAAGGGTGGCGACCACGCGGCCTTCGCCGCCGCCGGCGATCGCCTGCTCGACGCTGCGAAGGAGCCCATCGTGTCCCTCGTGCAATACGAGCCCCCCGTCGCGAACCAATGGAACGACGACACGTACCAAGGCGATGCCTACCCCACGTTTTCATGGGGATGCGACATCGCGGAGGTCGAAGTCGATCAGGACACCTTCGAAACGAAGATTCTCGGCTTTTGGGCCGCTCAGGACATCGGCAAAGCCATCCACCCCGTGCTCTGCGCCGGGCAGGTGGAGGGGGGCACCCTGCAGGCCATCGGCTGGGCGCTCTACGAGAACGTCGTGTGGAAGGATGGCCGCATCATGAATCCGCGCATGACGAATTACGTCATCCCCACGAGCAAAGACGCCCCCGCGTTCAAGACGATCCTCGTCGAGCATCCGTTCTCCGGTGGTCCGAATGGCGCCAAGGGCGTAGGCGAGCTTCCCATGGACGGAGGCGCCCCGGCGGTGGCCGCAGCCGTCGAGCAGGCGATTGGTGCAAAGTGCAACCATCTCCCGCTCCTTCCCGAGAACCTCTTCGCCTATGCGAAGAATGCCAAGACGAGTAACATCCAATGATGCTTCGAATGACTGTCAACGGGGTGGCCCGCGAGGTGGAGGCACCGCCGCTCGCGCGCCTGCTCGATGTGCTGCGCGGCCCCATGGGCCTCACGGGAACGAAAGAAGGTTGCGGCGAAGGTGAGTGCGGCGCCTGCACCGTACTTCTCGATGGCGTGCCGGTGAACTCGTGCCTGGTGGCTGCGGGCCAGTGCGAGGGCCAGGCCCTCACCACCGTCGAGGGCCTGCACGATCCCAACGGCGCGCTTTCCACCTTGCAGCGCTGTTTCGTCGAAGACGGCGGCGCCCAATGCGGCATCTGCACGCCGGGCATGCTCGTCGCGGCCGACGCGCTTTTGCGCGCGAACCGCAACCCCACGGAGGACCAGGTGCGCGACGCCATCGCCGGCAACATCTGCCGGTGCACGGGCTACCAGCGCATCGTCGATGCGATTTTGCACGCCGCGAAATTGGCCTCGCAACACGCGAGCACGGCCCCCCAAGCGGGGCCTGGGGGAGCACCCTGATGTTGCAGTCCACGGCAAAACTTCCGCGCGCGGCGCACGCGCCGGCGGGGCTAGAAGCTACGGAGCTGATTCGCCCGAAGACCGCTGTCGAGGCGGTGAAGGCGCTCTCGGAGGCCGCGGCGAACCATCGCTCGACGATGGTGCTCGCGGGCGGTACGGACGTCATCGTCGATCGGCATCTGCTCCCGGTGGAGCGCGCCCACGCGGTGGATCTGGTGGTGGATGTCACCGGGGTCGAGGGGTTTCGCACCATCGAGCGCGAGTTCTCCGTCGATCGCGATCGGCTCGTGTTCGCCGGTGGCGTGACGTATTGGGACCTTCGGCAGGATCCGCTGGTCTTGCAGAAGATCCCGATGCTCGCGGAGATGTCCAAGGACGTGGGCGCGGTGCAGATTCAAACGAGGGGCACGCTCGCGGGGAACATCGCCACCGCGTCGCCGGCGGCCGATGGCGTCGCGGCGCTGATGGCGCTCGATGCGAATGTGCACCTGCTCTCCGCTCCGACCGCGGGTGGTTCGGCGAAGGGGGAGGAGCGCATCGTTCCGCTGACCCAGTTTTTCACGGGGTACCGCAAGACGGTGATGCGCGCGGACGAGCTCATCGTGCGCATCGACGTGCGCGTGCCCGATCCGGCGATGGCGAGCGTCATCTGGCGCAAGGTCGGCACGCGGCAGGCGCAGTCCATCTCCAAGGTGGCACTGGCCAGCGTCATCGAGGTGCAGGACGGCACGATCCGCCACACGCGCTTCGGCATGGCGTCGGTGGCGGCGACGACGCACCCGCTCGCGCAGGTGCAGGCGTACCTCGAAGGTCGTGCGCTCGCGTCGGTGAAGGGCGACGAGGTGGACGCGGCACTCGCACGCGACATCCGCCCCATCGACGACGTGCGCAGCACCGGTGAGTACCGCATGCATGTTGCGCTCAGTCTGGTGCGCCGCGCCTTGAGCCAAGCCAAGTGAAAACGAGTCTCACCGAGGACGCGCTGGCCCCGATTCGTTCGAGGCTGCACGAGGCCAACCAAGCCTTTGCCCAGCGCTATCCCGGCGAGCGAAATGCGCGCCAGCCCGTGCACACCGTCTACGGTGGCGCGCACCTCTTTCGTGCGGGCACGGCGCCGCGGCTGGGCGAGTTGGCCCTCGGGGCGCTGGCCAAATGTGCGCCGGATGCGGGGACCTTTGCGCGCGCTATCGGCCTTCCGGAGGCGCTCGCCGAAACGGTGTACGCGCGTGTGCAGGACAAATTGCGTCGTGAGCCGGTGGAGGACTTTCGCGTCGACTTCGAGGACGGCTACGGCGTTCGCGCCGATGCGGAGGAAGATCAGCACGCCGTCGCCGCCGCCGGGGAGATGGCCAAAGGCCTCGCCGCGGGAACCTTGCCGCCGTTCATCGGCATCCGCATCAAGCCGCTCACGGCGGAGTCGCAGGCTCGCGCGCTGCGCACGCTCGATGGTTTTCTCACGGCGCTGCTCGAGGCCACGGGCGGCAAGCTTCCGCCGAATTACGTCGTGACGTTGCCGAAGGTGCAAATCCCGGAGCAGGTGGCCGCGATGGCGGACGCGCTCGAGCTCCTGGAATCGCGCCTCGGTCTCGCCGCGGGGACGCTCGTCTTCGAGATCATGATCGAGCAGACGCAGGCCATCCTCGACGCCACGGGGCGTGCCGCGTTGCCCGCCTTGATCGAGGCCGCACGCGGCCGCTGCATCGCCGCGCACCTCGGCACCTACGACTACACGGCGAGTTGCGGCATCATCGCCGCGCACCAACGCATGGACCACCCCGCTTGCGACTTCGCCAAGCACGTGATGCAAGTCAGCCTCGCCGGGACCGGCGTTTGGCTCTCCGACGGCGCCACGAACATCCTTCCCGTGGGCGACGTCCAAAGCGTGCATGATGCATGGAAGATCCACATGCGCCATACGCGCCGCTCCCTCGAGGCGGGCTTCTACCAAGGCTGGGACCTGCACCCCGCCCAGCTCCCCACGCGCTTCGCCGCCGTCTACGGCTTCTTCCTCGAGGCTCTTCCCGCGGCCTCGGAACGCTTGAAGAACTTCGTTGCAAAAGCCGCCCAAGCCACCTTGGTCGGCGACGTCTTCGACGATGCCGCCACCGGCCAAGGCTTGCTCAACTTCTTCCTACGCGGCCTCCACTGCGGCGCCATCACCGAGGACGAGGCCCAAGCCACGGGCCTCACCGTCGCGCAAATTCGCAGTCGCTCGTTCTTTCCAAGTCCATTTGCTCGATGAAGCGCAGGGCGAAATGTCAGGCTATCGCTCGACGCGCCTCGGAAAGGTCACGCGCATCGTGGTGCCCGCGCCAAGTGCGCTCTCCGCGTCGATGCGGCCGCCCATCTCGTGCACGACAGCGCGCGCGATGTAGAGGCCCAGGCCCGTGCCCTCCGACGCCGGCTTGGTCGTGTAAAACGGCTCGAAGATCCGCGTCATGTCCCCCGGCGCGATCCCCGCGCCATTGTCGGCGATCTCCACCCGAACCCAATGATCGTCCACGGTCCGCACCGCAATACGAATCTCGCCGCCGCGCTGGTCCTCCGGAATGGCCTGGGCCGCATTGACCAGCAAATTGAGAAATACCTGCCCCAATCGTCCGGCGTTGCCAAAGACCAACGCGTCCTCGTCATAATCGCGCACCACACGCGCTCGCTGCTTGATCTCGCCGTGCGCCAGATTGAGGCACGACTCGAGAACGTTGCGCAAATCCACGTGCGCCCGCTCGTCGCTTTCGCGCGTGGCGCCGCGAAGATCGCGCACCAGGTGCGCGATGCGTGCCATTCCCTCGAATGCGATGGTGAGCGGATGCATATCCCGCGCAATGGCAACTGCGAGGTCGCCCGAGGCATTTCCTTCGGCAAGCTTCGCCCACTCGGGCATGTGCTCCATCACCACGCGCAAGCTGGTCATCGCGTACATGAGCGGATTGTTCACTTCGTGCGCCACCGAGGCGGCAATCATGCCGAAGGTGGCCAAGCGATCGGCGCGAAGCCAATGCGTCTCATTCTCCCTCTCGTGCACGTCGCGCCCGTTGCGTCGATCGCGCGCCATCACCAGGTGCACGTCGGGTTCGACGTCGCTCCAGACGGTCACCTCGAGGGGGTGCGTGCTTCCGTCCGTTCGCACGAACACGCTTTCGCGATTGGATGCGCTGGGAAAACCGCCCGATTCCGAGGGCGGCTCCGCCGGCTCGCGCAGGGGCCGCACGAAGTCGCCCATCTTGCGGCATAGGATCTGTTCGCGTGGCAGGGCGAACAGATCGCACGCGGACCGATTGACCTCCAGCACGCGCCCGTCGCTGCCCACGGCCAGCATCGGATCGTGCGCCTGCTCGAATGCCGCGCGGAAAAAACCGCACGGCAACGTCATGGACCGTAACGCGTGACCTTCCCGAATGCCCATTTTCGGACCCCCTTCACGATGACATGGTGGGCGCTACGTCGCTCGAACAGGCAGGAAACGGAGGGTCTTTTTTTTTACGAACGCTTGCGCTATTGACCCTATTGGACCGGGCTACCCTGCAAGAACCAACGCGCCAAAAGGTCGCGTTCTTCCTGCGTCATACCGGTCTTATTGCCAAATGGCATCGTTTTGTTGATGACTGCGCGCGCTTTGATGCGCTCCGCATACATTTTTATCTGCTCGGGCGTGTCGAATGTCACATTGCTCGGTGCCACCTTCCACTGATCGTCGGTGGTGGTGGCCGAATGGCAGGGCACGCAGCGCTGCCCAATGACAATCCGAACGGCCGAAAAGTCGACCTTTTCCCCGGTATCGGTCGCAGCCTGCGCGACCGGCGGCCCCGAGGTGCGCGTCATCAGTGCGAACGTCGTCCCTACGCCAATGACGACCGTGGCACCAAGTGCGATGCCCCAATGGGGCCACCAGAAGCGAATGTTCATGAAATGGCGCACCAGTGCGCCCGAAACCATGAGCACCGCCAGCAAAACCCAATTGAGCGAGTTGCCGTAGGTGCTGGGAAAGTGGTTGCTCAACATGATGAAGAGCACCGGAAACGTCATGTAATTGTTGTGAATGCTGCGCTGCTTGGCGTGTTTTCCAAGCTTGGCGTCCTGCCTCTTTCCCGCCTTGGTCAGCGCAATCAGTTCATGCTGCGAAGGCATGATGTGGAAAAAGACATTGCCCACCATGATGGTGCCGAGCAGCGCGCCCACGTGAATGAACGCGGCCCGCCCGCTCAACAAGTGGTTCAATCCGTAAATGATTCCCGCGAGCAGCGTGAAGCAAAGCCCGATGGCAATCGGCTCCTTGGTGCGCAGCGGCGAACGCCAGATCAAATCGTAGACGAGAAAGCCGCCCGCCAAGCTGCCCAGGCCAATGCCCATCGCCGCGCCGTGGCTGAGTTTGGCCACCGCCGGATCCACGAGAAACGAGGCATCGCCCATGTAATAGACGAGCAAGAGCAGCGCAAAGCCGCTCATCCACGTGGTGTAGGCCTGCCATTTGAACCAGTGGAGCACTTTGGGCATCTGGTTCGGCGCGAGCTGCTTCTTCTCCATTTGGTAGAAGCCGCCGCTGTGGACGAGCCAGATTTCACCCTCGAAGCCCTCGGGCGCGTCGGCCCGGGGCACGAGGTTGCGATCCAGCCAATTCCAAAGCATGGAATTGCCAATCCACATGATGCCCGCGATGAGGTGCACCCATCGTATGAGCAAATCGAAAAGCTCTCGCAGATTCGAATCCAAAGTAACTCTCCCGAAGGCGGGCCTCAGCTCCCGCGGTACGTCGAATATCCGAATGGGCTCAAAAGCAGCGGCACGTGGTGGTGCGAGGCGGCCTCGCGCACGAGGAAGGCAATCTGCACTTCGCGGAAAAAGCCCTCCGTGCCCGCGGCGGCGAAGTACGTTTCCGTGTCGAACGTGAGACGGTACTCGCCGGCCACCAGTGGCTCGCGCAAAAGGTCGCGCAGGCGCCCGTCGGCATCGGTCACCCCGCGACCGAGCTCCGTCCACGTGCCTTCTCGCAGGGACGCTTGCGGCCCGTTTTGAACGGTACGTCGGTCCAAGCGAATCGGGACGCCCGCAGCCGGGCGCCCGCGGGCCGTGTCGAGAACGTGGGTGGTGATGCCGATGCTCATCGCTCCTCGCTACCCACCCCGGACCAACTTGTCGAGCCGAATTTCCGTGATTTTTCGCTGTTCGTCCGCTGCGCGGGAAAGTTCTGCGTCGGCGTCGTTTTTCATCCGATCTTGCGCGATGGCGAGCATCTCCTCGGCGCTCTTTCCCGTCGCACAAACGATGTAAATATGGCCGAATTTCTCCTCGTAGGCGCGATTGACGCGGGCGAGTTCCTCCTGGGTGGCACGGCTTGCATCGGCGACGCGAGCCTGTTCGCCCTTCGACCACGTGGTTGCCGTTTGGCTGGTCGCGGCCTCCGCTTTGCCGCCCCCGATGCGAGGATGATGTCGAAATGCCTCGAGCCAATCCTGCTTTCCAAGCGACTGCCAGACGTCGCGGGCCTGCGCCACCAGCGAGCCGAGATCACGGTAAGGTCGCAAGGTCGCCATCTTGTCGACCCACGCGCGCGCGCCGCAGCAGCTCGTGAGCAACGCCGCCAACTCCGGAACGGGCGCATAGTTCAAATGCCGAATGCCCAGCGCTTCGCGTCCCGCGGCCGTCACCGTGCCGTGCACCCGCATCCGGCTCACGCCGCCGTCGGGGAAAATGGAAAGGCGGATATGCGAATAGGGCCCGCGTTCACCGGTGAGCTCCTCCTCGAAGAAGTGCCGCGTGTGCGCCTGCAACTTGGTGCGCGGCAGGATTTCACGCCACTTCGAGGCGTCGGCTACCCCAGGTTCGCCGCTTTGGGCGACCGGCATTCTTAATAGCTCGTCGGTGGTGGCGTCCGGCGAAGCATGAATCCCGTGTATGGTGCAACTGTCCGGGTAATTGCCTTTGAAGTGGTTCGTGTCCACCTCGATGCGCTCGACGGTGCCCTCCGCGGCGAGGCGCACGATGGCCCAATCTGGGCCTTCCGCGCGGCTGCGTTTGGTCTCCCACCCGTCGCCCATGTTCACGCCGCGGCCCGGCATGATCAAATTGTGGCGCGAGCCGAAGAACATGTCGTTGCACGCGAGCACCAGCGCCCCGTGCTCGGCGGCCGCCAGATCGACCTCGGCCCCGGGGCGGCCGGCCCACCGTGGGGAGGGGAGCACGTCGCCGTGCACGCGCAACCGCGCGACGCCGCCGTCGGGGTAAATGTGAAAGCGCAAATGCGTTAGACGCAGCCCGGCGTCGATGGTGAACAGGTTTTGCGTATCGCCGTTCAGCATCGTCTTGGGCAGGATTTCCACCCACGGCGTGGACTCCGACGCGAGCTCTTCGCCGGTGGGGCGTCCCGGCATGGCACACCCATCGATGGAGCACGCCGCCGGGTAATTGCCTTTGAAGAACGCCGTATCGACCACGACGCCCCGCACCACGCCGGCCAGGCCCAGGCGCACGATGCAGAAGTCGTGACCGGGTACGCGTCGCCGGCGAGTTTCCCAGCCGTCCATCCACTTGCCGCGGTCGGTGTATTTGCCTTCGACGAATACGGGGTTGGTGGCCTTGAGAAGATTCTCTTTCTCGGCGAAGAACTCGTCATTGGCGTAGATCACCGCGCCGCCCAATCGCTCCGCGGCCAGATCCATGAGCTGCGTGAATTTCGAATCGGTCATACATTCCCTCGTCCAAGCAAGCTTCCCTGCGGCGTCCCGATGAAGGGATCTTCGCGGTCCCGCTGGTAGATTTTCTCCCCCCGCAAATACGTGGCGACGACCACGCCATGGAGCGAGCGCCCCTCGTACGGCGTAATCTTGTGCCGGTGCTCGAGCCGTGGCGCCTCGATGGTCCACGTGGCCTCGGGGTCCCACACCACGAAATCGGCATCGGCGCCGGCCTGGATGGCCCCTTTTCGCCCGAAGATCCCCACCAGGCGCGCCGGCCCCTCGCACATCCAGCGGGCGACGTCCGCCACGGAGCGCCCACGGATGCGTGCGCCGCTCCACACCGCGGGCAGGCCCAACTGCAGCGAGGCGATGCCGCCCCACGCGCGCATGAAGTCGCCCGAGCCGACGCATTTCAAGTCGGCCGGCGCCGGCGAATGGTCCGTCACCACCTGGTCGAGCAGCCCTTCGCGCAGCGCGTCCCAGAGCAACTCGCGGTTCTCACGCTCGCGGATGGGCGGTGCGCATTTGTAGCTCGTCGCGCCGTCGGGCACCTCCTCGGCGGCGAACGACAGATAATGCGGACACGTTTCCGCGCTGACGGGAAGAGACGCATCGCGTGCGCGTCGAAGAATCGGCAGCGCCGTCGCCGCCGAGAGATGCACGATATGCGCGCGGGTTCCGAAGCGCTCCGCGAGGCGAAAGACCATGTTCACCGCCTCTTCCTCGGCGCGCTTGGGGCGCGAGGCGAGGTAATGCGCATACCGGCGCGCCTCGTCCGGTGAAAGCTCCGGCGGTGCCGCCTCGTCCAAGGGCCCTGGCAGCTCGGCATGCACCAGGAGCGGCGCGCCAATCTCGGCCAGGTGGCGCATGCCCACCTCGAGATCGGCCTCCTTCACGTAGCCGAATTCATCGACGCCCGACTCCGCAAGAAAGCATTTGAAGGCGAAGGCGCCCGCATCGAAAATGCGCGCGAGCTCCTTGGCATTGCCGGGCACCAGCCCGCCGCACAAGGCCACGTCGACCTGGATTCGACCCTCGGCCGCCTTGCGCTTCGCCAGCAGCCCTTCCACGGAAGTCGTGGGCGGAATGCTGTTCAGCGGCATGTCCATCAACGTGGTCACCCCGCCGGCGGCGGCGGCGCGTGTGGCCGTTTCGAAGCCTTCCCAATCGCTCCGGCCCGGGTCGTTCACGTGCACGTGTGTGTCGACGATGCCCGGCATGAGCACCAGGTCCCCCACGTCCTCCAGGGGACAGCCGTCGGGCACGGCATCCCAGGCCTCCACCGCGACGATGCGCCCCTTCGCCAGGTGCACGCAGGCGGCGCGCACCCCTTCCGGCGTGACGACGCGTCGGCTTCGCAGGCATTGTTCGATACTCATGCGGTTTCCATCGTTTCGAGCAGGAGCCTAGCGCTTTCCATGCGGCAGCGGACCCGGGAATGGTGGATAATGGTGAAGGCGTTTTGGATACAAGATGGTCCTTCGTTTTCCCACGTTGACGCGCGCACTCCTCGCCGTGGGCCTGCTCGCCGGCCTTGGCGCGGGGGCGATTCCGCTCTATCGGCATTTTCTTCCCGCGGACGAGATCGTGCCGGGGCTCACCATCGATGGCGTGGCGCTACAGGGTGACGCCGCGTCGTTCATCGCGGCGCGGGCGCGGGCGGTGGCCGAGCGCAAGGTGGCGCTGGTGATGAACGATCACGTCGCGGTGGAGGCCACCCTCGGGCAACTGGGGGTTGGCGTCGACGAAGAGCGGGCGCTCGCGCTCGCACGCGCCATCGGCCATGAGGGAGACGTTCTGCGGCGCGCCGACGAAAGCGCCCGTGCCCGGCGCGGTCAGCTCGACGTGCCCCTCTTGGCGAAGGTCGACGTGAACGCGGTTTCCGCCGCCGTCGAACGCATCAAGGAGAAGGAGGACGTCGGCCCCATTTCGGCGCGGCTCAACGTCGAGCAGCAGACGGTCGTGCCGGAGCGGGTGGGGCACTTCATCGATCTCGATGCGACCATCGCCGCGTTGGCCAAGCTCGCCGGTGAACCCTCGCGCGAGCCTGGCTCTCCCGTTCGCGTCGCCTTGCCGGTGAAGAACTTCGCCCCGCGGGTCACCAGCGACTTCGTGCGCACCATCGACGTGCACACGGTCATGAGCGAGTACCTCACGTACTTCTCGCGCAACAAAGACCAATCCCGCCGCGGCCAGAACATCGACAATGCCGCGCTCAAGCTCGACGGCCTCGTGCTTTCGCCCGGGGAGCTGGTCAGTTTCAACGACGTCGTGGGCGAGCGCAGCGAGGAAAACGGATTTCAGAAGAGCTGGGAGATCTTCAAAGGCGAGATGGTCGAGGGCGTCGGCGGCGGCACGTGCCAAGTCGCGTCCACCGTTCACGCCGCCGCGTTTTTCGCGGGGCTCGACATCGTGGAGCGCCTGCCGCACTCGCGCCCGAGCGCGTACATCCCCATGGGCCTCGACGCCACCGTGGTTTACCCGGTGGTCGACATGAAGCTGCGCAACCCGTTCCGCTTTCCCATCGTGCTTCACGCGGTCGTCGACGGGAACCGCCTGCGCGTGGCCATGCTCGGTAAGAGCCGCCCGGCCACGGTCAGCTTCTCACGCGACGTGGTGCAGACCTTGCCATACCCGCGCAAGATCGAGGAGAAGGCGCTCGCCGGCAACAAGGTCATCGTCAAGCAGCACGGCATCTTCGGCTACCGCATCGAGCGCGAGCGCGTTCTTCGCTTTCGCGGTGGCAAGGAGCGGGTCGAGAAGAACAAAGACTTCTACCCGCCGACGACCGAGATCTACAACGTGCCGCCCGGCTTCGACGTGGCGCAGCTGCCGCCCCTCCCCACCGTGAGCCAAGACGAGGGCGAAGGCAGCGACACCAGCGCGCAGACGGCAGCTGCGGCACTGGCCGCGACGGGCCCGACGCCTTTGGCCCCGGCCACCACGCAGCCGGTCTCCACGGTCGTGATGGAAGATGCGCCCGGGGCGCACGCGCCCTCGTTGGCACAATCCAAGCCGGTAAAGAAGGTGACCATACGTCGTTGAAGGTGAGACACGGGGGCCTGCCTCGCCACATCGAAATGAGGTGAGCGAGAGCGGGGGCCCCATGTTCGTCACCAGGTTTTTGTCGGTTCTAGTTCTGACGAGCGCGACCCTTATCGCGCCGAGCCTCGGGCACGCGGATACGATGCCGGCCGGCGCAACGCAAACCGCGAAGCCGGCATCCACCAGCGCCCGCCTCGAGGCCTTGGGCCAGGGGGTGCGCGAGATCGACTCACGCTCCCGGGCCGTGCGCGACATGATCGTGCGGGAACCCGACCAGCGCGTTCGCCGCCATTCGCGCCGCGCGATGGCCGTCGTCGACGAGAACCGCATCTCCATCGCAGCGCGGCTCGACCTCTTTCAGGTGGTGGTGACCACCCAGGTGGACGAGCCGACGCTGCGGAACATGGAGTTGCGCTACACCGATTCCATCAAAGTCCTCAGGGTCGTGGAGAACTGGCTCCAGAAACCCCAAGGCCAGACCGCCAAGGGCAAGTCGAAGAAGTCACGCAAGGCAGCCGATTAACCGCCTCGGATCAGTGAACGATGTTCACGCACTTGCCTTCGACGCAGTAGAGCGGCGAGCTGCAGTCTTCGTCGACCGTGCAGGAGCCGCACGTACCGTTGACGCATGCTTGGCCGCCGCAGTCGTCGCTGGTCTTGCAGCCACCCGGAGGGGGCGGCGGCTTGCAGCCCTGCGTATCGAGGATGGCCTCGTCGTAGTGGATGGTGAACGCACCGCCCATCTGCAGGTTGTCCCCGAAGATGGAGCCGGACATCGCGAAGGCGCTGGCCAGTGCGATGGTGGCATTCGGCGCGTAGAAGTTGCCGCCCACGGCCATGGCGCCCGCGAAGCGGAAGTTCTTCCCGCCGACGTAGACGCGCACCTTGGACGGCTTGGCGAGGGAGCCGAACTGCGTGGCGCCCGCGACGTTGAAATCGCCCGCGATGAAGAGGTCGATTTCCGCGTTGTCGGCCAAGTCGATGTCGAACGCGCCGGCAACGTTGAAGTCGCCCGCGACGAACATCGCCACGCGGCCTTCCGCGCGAATCTTGGTGACGCCCGATCCGCCCACCGACGACAGATAGTACTTACCGCAGGGCAGGGTCATGTTCTGAACGCCTGCACGCTGCGCGAACGTATTCTCGTCGATGTGCGCGACCGCGTTGTCGTTGGTCGATTTGAAGTTCGAGACGATGGCCGGGACATCGACCTTCTTCTCGCAGTCACAGGGATTCTCGATGTTGACGTTCTCGGTCACCGTCTTGGCGCCCATGAAGCCATTGATCGAGTGGCCAGCGCTGAGGTGCGCCGTGCCGCCCACGCTGCCGATGCCGAGGGCAGAGACGTTGCCGGTCGCATGGATATCGCGACCAACTTGGACGACGCCCGAGAGGCTCACGTCTTTGCCCGACCAAATGTCGTAGGCGACCTTTCCTGCGCCGGCGCCCTGGAAGCCAACGCCGTTCGCATCACCGGTCTTGCCGACGTAAACCGAACCACCGATGCTGAATCCACCCATATCGGTGAGTTTCTCGTTGGCGCCAACGGAGGCGCCATTCCGCTTGTCCGCGCCCGTATTCGAATTGAACGAATCCGTCGTGAGCACGCCAGCGACATTCGTCGATTTGCACGAGCACGTCGCAAATCGAAATAGCTTCTTGCCGAGATCGCCGGTGCAGAGATCTCCGCCGGGGAGCGGGATCGTCGCGCCGCCACCCTTGCAAAAATCCGTGGTGCCACCGCCTTGCTGCCCATTGCCGTTGGTGTTGGCAAGGGGTGCCGAGCCCGATTCGCTCGAGTCGGAAGCGGCGCAACCGGGCTGCGCGAGCGCTACGACGAAGGACGAAAATACGAGCCCAAGCAAAGGTGAAAGTCGATTCATGTTTGATTGTCCTCCGTGTGGGGGCCGGGGAAGGGTGTTCATCCCCCTGATGGCCGGACGATCCAACATTTCGTATAGGCTCGTGCGAATGGCGGTATTGGCTCCAATGCACAACGCGCGATACGCCAGAGAGCAGAGGGTATAGGGGTTAGGGTTTAGGGTTTAGGGAATGGAAATGAAGAAGGGGTCAGGGAAGTTTCTCTTCCCTGACCCCTAACCCCTATCCTCTAAACCCTATGAATTAGGGACAAGCCGCTGAAGCACCGTTCGTGCTGCCATCGCCAGTGGACGCTGGGTCGGTCGATGCGCCGGTGATGGAGACGGCGGCCGGCGCGGCGGGGCAGGCTTTCACCTCGCCCGACATCGACACGGAGTAGCAAAGTTGACCCTGGGCGGACGCCTGCAGCGAGCCGCCCTGTTTCACGTCGACGGTGAGGTTGCCACCGGAACCAGAGGCCGTGACGGAGTAGCCGCCCGGGGCCACGTCGACGAGGAGGTGATCCGCATCGGCGCTCTGCCTTACCGTGTAACGCGCATTCTTCGTGGTCGACGTGTCCGCGACATCGCCGGGGAAGAGGACCACCTGATTGCGTGCGCTCTGCACGAGAACGCCCACGACGTTGCCGCCGGCCACGTTGCCGTCGGCGGACGAGAGGCGCACGTGCTCGGGCGCCGCGCCGCCGGCGTTGATGACCGTGAGCCACTGCTGATCGGCGCCCGCAGCCGAGTGCTCCTCGAGGCGCACCACGCCACCGGGCAAGCTCACCGGCTGCACGTTGGCATTGCGCGGAAGCAGCGGGTGCACGCTTCCTGCGGAGATGTCGAAGCGGGGGCCACCGGAGGTCGAGATGGTGGCCGGGGCTGCCGGCACGTGGAACGCGAGCCACTGGTCGGCCGACCCGGAGGCCACGCTGGTGCGATCGAAGAGCACGAACGTGCCGGGGCGCAGATACACGAGGTCGCGGGTGAAGTTCTTGAGTGACCCACCCTTGTACATCTGCTCGACGTCGGCCGCCCGCGCACGCACGAAGAGGCCGCCCTCTTCGTAGCGCTCGACGCGCGTCTGCGCTTGTTCGGGTGGCACGGACGCCTGACCCGGATTGTACGGATTGTTCGAATCCATGACGAAGAACGTATTGTAGAGCGTGCGCGACTTCTTACCCCACGAGTCTTGATAAACGAAGTCCTCGCCGCTCGTTCCCGCCACCTGGGGAATCCACCCCGTGCCGTTCACCAGCACCGGAGCGTCACCCACGGTGATGCTCAAGCTTCCCTGGTTGAACATCTGCTCGCCCGAATCCGGCGCGTTGATGTACGTGCCGCTTTCCAGCGCGCCCCACACCGCATCGGACTTCCACGCCGAACGCATGGCCACGTGCCCGGGGCCTTTTGCCAAATACGAAAGATTGGCATCTTGGTAAGGCGCTTTGGCCGCGGAGGGATCCCAATAAAGGAATTTCTGCCACGGCGATCGATCGTCGTTCGCGGCAATGACGTCCGCCGCGAACGATCGCGCACGCGAGGCCGCCGCATCGCCCAACTCACCGAGAACCGTCGCGATGGCCGAGGCCAGCGACGCCGACGGCGCGATGTTGGTGCCCGCGCGCACGGTGCCTTGATCATCCATGTGCTTCAGCGACGGCCAAGCGAAGTAAGAAAGATAATTCGCTTGATCGCGGGCCTGCGGGACCTCGCTGATCCAATCGAGGTTGCGCGCCGTCTTCGCCGCCCAGAGGAACTCGATCACGCTGCGGACCGCTTTCGGTCCGTAACCCCAGCCTTCCGGCCAACCGCCGCCGGTCATCGAACGCTGGAACGCAGGCTTCACCAGCTTGCCCCACAGGCGGGTGTTCACGTCGTCGAAGTAGGCTGCGGCCTTGGAATTTTCGCCGTCGGTTGCGAGCGCGGTCGCTGTCTTTGCCAGGAGGTAGCCGGCAAAATAGTTGCCAATGGGTTGGTCACGGCTGAAGCCAGAGGCGTCGTACCAGTCGATCCACGTATTGAGCGAATCGATGACCCGCTGCCGCGTGGACGAGGAGAGCGCGGGGTAAAGCCAGTCGTACCCAAAGGCCATACCGACGCCGTAATTGCGAATACCGTATCCCGAGTCCGTCGACGGCTGCTGCCCACCGGAGCCGGCCGGCGTGGACATCGCCTCGAGCAAACGAGAGCCGGCAGCGCCATAATTTTGCTGCGCGGCCGTATCGTTGGTCACGCGGTAGCAGAGGCCAAGTGACATGATCGGCGGGACGTATTCCTCACCTTGATAGCCCTGTCCGACAGCGCCGCCGCTCGGATAGGCCGCACCGCTGGGCGGATTCATCGTTGCGGTCGTCAAGGCATCGCATTTCGTTTTGAGTGCGGTCCACGCAGCATCGTTAGCCGACGCACGTGCCTTCAACTTCGATATCAGTCCAGACGTCAAAAAAAGTCGTGCTGCTGGACGCGCAACAATTTCGCTCGCCGTTACGGCAGTGCACGTGCGCCCCCCGGTGCTGCTGTCACCCGAGGAACACCCCAGCGCGATCGTTGCCGTGACAATGCTCACACATGCGAGCAGTGACTCCCCCCGGAGATTCAACTTCATATCTTCGCAGCTCCTTGCGGCTAAATGACGGCGAGCAAGGTGGACGGCGTCATCACACGTCCGACCCTGTAAGCGCCCGGGAGTGCCTCACGGACTCGGAGCAGAGGGTAAGTAACACCTCCCAGCTCCTGTGTAGGGGAACATCTTCAAGGTCGCGCACGACCTTCGAAGGAGGCCCCCTCCGGACCGCTCGCAGTCCGTTAGATTTGGGAAAGCACCGACTTATAGCCGACGCTGCCCCGTGGGTTCATTCCAAGCATTCTGGAACGGACTTTCATAAGCAAGAGAGGGTAACCTGGGAGCTCGGTTTACATTATCCCATGAAGTGAGTGCTCTCCTACAAGTAACCTGCGTCAATTTTTCGAGAATTTGACGAGGTCTCATCAAGATGCGATGCCTCGAACCATGCTCCGACGCGGAAGATTTTTTTTCCATCCGCTCGTCGTTTTTGTCAGCGCACTCGGGCCCACGTTCGTGCCCACGTTAGCTTCGACAGTTTCGGCAGCTGTCCCCCCCGGAGGGGGAGGAATCACGAACCACGCCCCGAACGGGGCGGGGGGGAGGTTATCGAAGTCTCCCCAGGTTTCCCCCCAAAAGAAGCCGATAACTGCCGTTAAGGCACCCGCGAAGGGCAGCGCGGGGTCGTCTCGGGTCAAATCTTCCACTCGCAATCCCGATGCGAATGCGAGGCGACAAGTTGCTGGTGGTTCTACCAACGACGATGTAGCCGCGGGCTACGAGAGCGCGGAGCTGCGCAGCTTGCACGAAGCGGAACGAGAGCTGTTTCCACCTGCTTCTCCGGTCCCCGGACAGACCTGGCCGACCGAGTTGCCGTCGCCTTTGAGCTCCTCGCCGGATCGGCCGCACGTGCATGCGTCGGGGCTTCCACCGGCACCTGTTCCGAGTGCGCCTCCCTCCGCAGAAGGTGGGAGAAATCTCGGGTGGATGGCCGACCTGAAGCTGCCGGACTTCCCCATCCGCTGGGACCCCCGCGTGGTGCGCTACCTGGAGTTCTTCAAGGAGGATCCGCGCGGTCGGTCCATGCTGGCCATCTGGCACCGTCGCTCGGGGCGCTATCGCACGATGGTGAGCACGATCTTGCGGCGAAAATCGGTGCCGGAGGATTTGTTCTGGATTGCGATGGTGGAGAGCGGTTTCGATCCAGCCGCCCGATCGCCCGTCGGGGCGTTGGGGCTATGGCAATTCATGCCCGAGACGGGCAAGCAATATGGGCTCGCGCAAGACCGCTGGGTCGATCACCGGTTGAATCCGCAGCTCGCGACGGAGGCGGCCACGGAGTTTCTCGCGGATCTGCAGCGCCGTTTCGGGAGCTGGGAGCTCGCCATCGCCTCGTACAACATGGGGTACGCGGGGATGCTGGGGGTCGTGCGGAAGTTCAACACGAACGACTTCTGGACCTTGTCACGTCTCGAGGGCGCGCTCCCTTGGGAGACGACGCTCTACGTGCCGAAGATCATGGCGGCGGCCATCGTGGGCAAGAACCTCGCGGCCTTCGGGCTCTCCGAGGACAAGATGGAGCCGCCGGTGGAGTTCGACGAGGTCGTGGTGCCCCCGGGCACGGCGCTTTCGCAGGTGGCTTCCGCGATTGGGCTGCCGACGAAGGAGATCGTGGATCTCAATCTGGAACTTCGCGCGCAGCGCACGCCGCCGATCGATCCGGGTGAAAAGGCCGAGCAAAAAGCGAAGGGTGCGCCCGCCTCCGAAGGGGACTCCACCGGCTATCCGGTGAAGGTGCCCGTCGGCAAAGGAGCCTTGCTCACGCAGAACATGAGCAAGATCAAGAAGAACTACGTGGCGCCGGAGCGGTACGTGGTGCGCTTCGGCGAGACGGTCGAACAAATCGCGAACGCGCGCGGGGTGACGTCGTCCAAGGTGGCGGAACTCAATGGCATGGCACCGGGCGAGGTGGTGCGCGGAGGGACGGTGCTCCTCGTGCCTGCAGCCAAGGGTGGAGCGGTGGCGGCGCCCACGACGAGTGACAAGCCGGTGGCCATCGTGCCGTCGGACGTGTTCGTCTACCCCGATCGAAGGCGCGTGTTTTACCGCGTGGTGACGGGCGACACCTTGCGCGACGTGGCGACGACCTTCCACGTGACGGTGGACGAGATTCGCCGGTGGAACGAGATCGATCCGGCGGGTCGGTTGCAAGAAGGGATGACGCTGCAGTTGTTCGTGCCGCCGGATACCGATCTGAGCAAAGTGCTCTCGCTGTCGGAGAACCAGGTGCGCACCATCGCGGTCGGCACCGAGGATTTTTTTACGTACTGGGAAGGGCAAAAAGGGCGACGGCGCATCACCGTGCCGGCCAAGCTCGGGGAAACCATTGAGATTGTCGGCAAGCGCTACGGTGTGACGCCGGCGTCGATGGAGCGGATCAATCGGAAGAACCGCAACGAGGTTCTCAAGGAAGGCGACGTCGTGGTCGTCTACCTGCCCGCGAACTCGAAGAAGGCCGATCCCGGCGCCCAGGCCGACGATCCGTTCGCACCGGAACCCCTTGGGGCGCTGCCGACGCCGCCTGCTCCAGGATCGTTGCCTTAGAGGCTCTCTTAGCCTAGCGGGCGTGCTCGTGCTAAGGAGCGCCCCCCAAATGAATTCGCCCGACTTCGCCGAGTTGCTCGGCCCCGCATTGGCCAGCGCCATCGAGCAGAGGGGCTTCACGACGCTCACCCCCGTTCAACATGCCGTTCTCGACCCGTCGTTGCGGGGCCGCGATCTGCGAATCAGTTCGCAGACCGGTTCCGGAAAGACCGTGGCCATCGGCTTTACGCTCCGTGAGGCCCTCGAGGCCGGGAAGGATGCGGTCGCGCCGAAGAACGGGGTTGCTGCGCCGCTGGCGCTGGTGATCACGCCCACGCGCGAGCTTGCCAAGCAGGTCGACGAGGAGCTGTCGTGGCTGTACGCGCCGCAGTCGGTGAAGGTGGCGTCGGTGACCGGTGGCGGCGGCTACCGCGACGAACGGCGCGCCTTTGCGCAAGGGCCCGCGGTCATCGTGGGGACGCCGGGTCGCTTGCTCGACCATCTGCGCCGCGGGAGCATCGACGCTTCGGCGATCGGGACGGTGGTTCTCGACGAAGCGGACCGCATGCTCGATCTCGGTTTCCGCGAGGAGCTGGAAGGGATTCTCTCGTTCGCGCCGACGCCGCACACGACGCACTTGGTGTCGGCCACGTTTCCGCGGGACGTTCGCGTGCTCGCCGACAAGGTGCAGACCGAGCCGGTGAACGTGGAGGGGACGCCCCTCGGTACGGCCAACGCGGACATCGATCACATGATCCACTTGGTGTCGCTTTCGGAGCGCACGGCGGCGGTGATCAATTTGCTGCTCTCGGATCCCGATTCGAAGACGCTGGTGTTCGCGCGCATGCGCTCCGAGGTGTCGGAGCTGACGAACGAGCTCAAATCGGCGGGATTTCACGTGCGCTCGCTGTCCGGCGAGATGGAGCAGCCAGAGCGAAACCGCGCGCTGGACGACTTCAAACGAGGCCGGCTCCACGCCTTGGTGGCCACCGACGTGGCCGCCCGCGGCATCGACGTGCAGGACATCTCTCACGTCATCCATGTGGAGCCTCCGACGGACGTCGACACGTACACGCACCGCAGCGGCCGAACCGGCCGCGCCGGCCGCAAAGGCATCAGCTCGGTGCTCACACCTCCCGCCGGATTTGCGAAGACTTCCGCGCTGTTGCGTCGCGCGGGGGTGACCTTTCGCGTCGAGGCCATCCCGACCGCCGATGCCCTTCGCGAGCAGAGGCAGGAGCGCCTTTTCACCGAGCTCACGTCGGACGCGAGTGGCACGGCCGACGCCGACTGGCGCTGCGCGGCCCTCGCCGAGCGCATCGTCGAGAGCGGCCAGGCCGCCCAGGCCCTCACCCGCCTGCTATCCCGCGTGGGCATCACCGGGCCCTGCGAGCCGCGCGACGTCACCCCCCACGCGCCGCCCGCGGAGCGTAAAAAGCTGTCGGGGCCGTCGAAGGCGGGCTTCGGCGACGGGCCGGCTCGGCCGCGTCCCACGCGCAAAGATCACCCAGCGGATTGGGTCACCTTCCGCGTGACCTGGGGCGGCCTGCACGGGGCCAATCCCCGCCGCCTCTTCGCCATGATGTGCCGCCGCGGCGGCGTCCAAGGTGGCGACGTCGGCGCGATCGAAATCGCGAAGACGCACTCCTTCGTCAACATCGCCAAGGCGGCCGCCTCATCCTTCGAAGAAGCCGCCCGCGTCCCCGATCCGCGCGATCCCCGCGTCTCGATCCACCGCGCCGACGGCGACGCCCCTCGGCCCAAGCCCGCCGCGAAGCACCACCCTGCCGCGAAGCCGCACGCCCCCGCGAAGCACCACCCGGCCACCCACGCGAAGCCGCACTCGGGCGGCGTAAAGCGCAAGTCCCACGCCGAGCCGAAGCCGCGCGCCGACCGCCCCTCGAAACGCCAAGTCGCGCGCTGACGGCATAGAAGAAGCAAACCGCCAGGACGCCAGGGTCGCCAGGGGCACCAACGGAAACGAAGGTTTTTTTGTTTTGAATAGCCTTTCAGAACAAAAAAACAGGGACCAGCGTCGTTTCCGTTGGCCCCCACTGGCGCCCCTGGCGTCCTGGCGGTTTCTTCTTCTATTTGAATCGGTAGTTCACGCCGACGCCGAATACGTTTGCGCTTGCGGTGTAGCTTCCGCCGTTGATCGACTCGGTCGCGGTGGGGTTACCCCGCACGGGGTTCACCTTGGGGACGGCGGCTTCGGCGGGGGAGACCTCTTGATCCGGGGCGAAAATGCGCGCGTAGACGGCGTCGAGCCGCCAATGGTTGCCCACGTGGAGGGAGCCGCCGAAGCTTACCGTGTACTTGTCCATGTCGATGGTGAGCGGGGACAAATACGGAGTAGGAATCGCGCTTTGATCGTAATTGAAACCGGCGCGTAAGTCGATTTTGTACGCGTTCTTGATGTTGATCGTGCCTTGCGCACCGACGCGGAACGAATTGCTGTCCTGGAAATGACGCGGCAACGTAATCGTGGGCACGTAGTACGGTGACGGAAAGCCGGTGACGTTGTTCAGGCCGATGTTCTCCGGGCGAACTTGGATTTCGTCGTGGATGCCCCAGAACTCGCGAACGTAGGAAACCTCGGCGCGAATGGCCTCGATGGGCCGCACTTCGATGCCTGCCCGGAAGATGCCCGGCAGCTTGAACTTCACGCGAACGTCTTCGCCGGAGACCGTCGCTTTGTCGAACAATACCGCATTCGGCAGGCGTACTTGCATATCGCCGGGTGCGTTGATCCAAATGGGCAGATTGTACGAAAGGCCAATGCGTACGTACTTCACCGGAACGAACGTCGCGCCGAGGTTGGCCACGGGCGAGATGATGTGCGCGGTGAGCTTGCCCTCGGAGTCGTAGTTGGGGTCTTCCGGTGCGCCGATGAGGCGATCGGCCGGGTTGGCGTTGAAGAACACCGTCGAGGTGAAGGTGCCCACCAATGCGCCGACGCCGATGCCCAATCGAATTTGCTCGATGGGCTTCCAGGCGAACCATGCCCCGACGTTCACCAGGGCCGAGCCGTCGAGCGAAATGAGTGAATAACGCTGCGGGGCGGGCTGGCCGTCGACCTGCGTGGGAAAGCTGGTGATCGCGGTGTACGGCGCGTAAAGCGCTCCGGCGACCGTGAATTGCTTCTTCTTGCCCCAGTTGTACGAGCCGCCCAACGTGGGAATGGGCAGAACCGGAGATTTGCCGGTGACCGTTGGAAACTGGTAAACGCGCACCGTGCCCGCGCCGTCGATCACCTGCGTCTTGCGCGTGAAGGAGCTCGTGTGATTGAGCCACGCGAAGTCGGCCATGAGGCTCGTGCCCGCGTCGGCGAGGCCCGCAGGGTTGTACCAGACGGCTCCGACGTCGTCGGCGCCCGCCACCCACGCGCCTCCGCGTCCTAGTGGTTTTACGCCGCGATCCGAGAAATTGAGCCCGCCCGCCTGCGCCGTGGAGTGCGCGAACGCGGCGTCAAGAACGATGAACCCTGCGGCAAGCGCAAGCGCCCTTATTACTCCTCGACGGCGTTCCATCGGCCCAGGTTAACATCAAGTCAATGCGAGCCGCCTCTGCGATGTGCAAGCGCAAGCGAATGACGCAAGGCGTAATGCCTTGTCTTTTGCGGTCTTGCAATCGGCTACTCGAGAAAAAGCCGATGCGATCGCACGCGAATCGACACCTCGGTGTCCACCGCGAGGCGCGCATTTTCGAGCAGCTGAGCTTCGAGCAACAGGCCTCCCTTGGTGAGAAGATCGACCCGCACGAGCGGCCCCGTGTTCCTCACGCGCCGCACGGTGGCGAGAAGGCCATCGTCCACATCACGGTATCCTGCCGATTCTGCAGTGGAAAGCAGCTCGAGATCGTGAGGGCGGATCACCACCGTCGCCTTCTTGCCGTCGACGGCATGGCCTGCGTGGCCGTTCAGCGTGAGCCTCAGATCCGCGGCGCGCACGCTGCCGCCCTGAACTTCGCATTGCACCACGTTCGCATCGCCGAGGAAGGTACTCACGAAGGGACTCGCGGGGCGCGAATACACCTCGTGCGGTGTGCCCACCTGTTCGAGCACGCCGTGGTTGATCACCGCGAGGCGGTCGGCGATCTCACTGGCCTCTTCTTGGTCGTGGGTGACGAGGATGCTCGTGACCTTCAGCTCTTCGTGGAGCTTCTTGAGCCAGCGCCGCAGCTCTTTGCGCACCGATGCGTCCAGCGCGCCGAACGGCTCGTCCAAAAGCAGCACCGCGGGATCCACTGCGAGTGCCCGCGCCAGTGCTACGCGTTGGCGTTGGCCGCCGGAGAGCTGTGTGGGCCGGGACTCGGCCAGGTGCTCGAGGCGGATGAGCGCGAGAAGCTCCTCCACGCGCTTGCGCAGCTTGGGCTCGGGCAGGCGATCGGCGCGCTTTCGCACGCGCAGCCCGAAGGCGACGTTCTCGAACACCGTCATGTGCGGGAAGAGCGCGTAGTGCTGGAACACGAAGCCCACCACCGGCTTCGACGACGGCGACGCGTTGCCGACGAGCACCTCGCCCGTGTCAGGCGTCTCCAGCCCGGCCACGATGCGCAGCAGTGTGGTCTTGCCGCAGCCCGAGGGGCCGAGCAGCGCGACGATTTCGCCTTCTTCGACCTTCAAATCGATGCCGCGAAGGACTTGGTGTTTGCCAAACGATTTGTGAATGGCAGAGAGGCTTACTTCCATGTTCCCCTCGCGACGAGGTTGAGAAACGATACGCCGACCAACAAAGACGAAACGGCGAAGGCGGCCACGAACGCGTAGTCGTTGTAGAGCACCTCCACGTGCAGCGGCAGCGTGTTGGTCGCCCCGCGGACGTGCCCCGACACGACGGATACGGCGCCGAACTCGCCCAGCGCGCGCGCCGTGCAGAGCACCACCCCATAGGCGAGCGCCCCGCGCACGCGCGGCAAGGTGATGCGCCAGAACGTGGTCCAGCCCGAGGCGCCCAGGAGCATCGCGGCCTCTTCTTGATCCGCGGACTGCGCCTCCATCACCGGGGCAATCTCCCGCGCCACCAGCGGGAAGGTGACGAACGCGGTGGCCAGGACGATGCCGGGCAGGGCGAAGATCACCTTGATGTCGTGCTTCTCCAGGACAGGGCCGAGCAGCCCATGGCTTCCGAAGAGCAGGACGAACACGAGGCCCGCCACCACGGGCGAGACGGTGAGCGGCAGATCGATGAGCGCCGCCAGAAAGCGCTTCCCGCGAAATTCGAACCGGCTCGTCACGTACGCCGCCGCCACGCCGAACACCGTGTTGAGCGGCACCACCAGCGCCACCACCGTCGCACTGAGCAGCGCCGCCGTGAGGGTGTCGGCATCGCCCAGCGCCTGCACGTAGGCGCTCCACCCGCTGCTGAAGGCTTCGTGGAACACCACGTACAGCGGCACGCCGAGGAGTGCGCCGACCAAGGCGACGGCGATGGTGATGAGGAGAATGCGAATCATGGGTGCCCACCCACTTGAATCGCGCCTTGAAGGCGGTGGAGCAGGATCAGCATGCCCAGCGATAGAAGCAGCATCGTCGCGGCCAGCGCCGTGGCACCCGCGTAGTCGTATTGCTCCAGTTTGGTCACGATGAGCAGCGGGACGATCTCCGTCTTCATCGGCATGTTGCCGGAGATGAACACTACCGAGCCGTATTCGCCCACCGCGCGCGCGAAGGCCTGCGCGCCGCCGGAAACGATGGCCGGCAGCACCAGCGGGAAGGTGACCCGGCGGAAGATCTGACCGCGCGTGGCCCCGAGCGAGGAGGCGGCCTCCTCGAGCTCGATCTCGATGTCGGCCAGCACCGGCTGCACTGCGCGCACGGCGAAGGGGAGGCCGACGAACACCAACGCCACGGTGACCCCGAGCTGCGTGAACGCGACCTGAATGCCGTGCGCGGCGAAGTGGCGCCCGATGACGCCGTTCTCCGAGTACGCGGTGGTGAGCGCGATGCCTGCGACGGCGGTGGGCAGCGCCAGTGGAATGTCGATGAGCGCTTCGATGATGCGCTTGCCGAAGAACGTGTAGCGCACGAGGACCCAGGCGATGAGCAGCCCCGCCACCGAATCGATGATCGCGGCCACGATGGCCGCGCCGAGGCTCAATTTGAAGGCGGCGAGCACGCGTGGCTGCGAGAGCGAGGCCACGAGCTCGCCGAGGCCGAGCGCTTTCGTCTTTCCAAAGAGCCCCGACAGCGGGACGATCACGATGAGCACGAGGTAGAGCAGGGTAAAGCCCATGGTGAGGCGAAACCCGGGCAATGTTTTGCGCTGAACCTGCGCGGCGGTGGCCGACATCGTTTACTTGGGCTGGTAGATCTGATCGAAGATGGCGCCGTCGGCGAAGTGCGTCTTCTGCGCCTTGTTCCAACCGCCGAACAGGTCGTCGATGGTGAAGGTCTGCACGTTGGGGAAGCGCGACGCGTGCTTGGCGAAGACGGCGGCGTTGCGCGGGCGGTAGTAGTGCTTGGCGGCGATGTCCTGGCCCTCTTCGCTGTAGAGGTAGCGCACGTACTCCTCGGCGGCGGCGCGCGTGCCGTGCTTGTCGACGTTCTTGTCCAGGATGGCGACGGGCGGCTCGGCCAGGATGGTCTGCGGCGGCGCCACGATCTCGAAGTTGTCCTTGCCCATCTCGTTGATGGCCAGCAGCGCCTCGTTCTCCCAGGCGATGAGCACGTGGCCGATGCCATGCTTCACGAAGGTGATGGTCGCGCCGCGCGCACCGGAGTCGAGCACGGGGACGTTCTTGTACAGCTTGGTCACGTAGTCCCGCGCCGCGGCTTCGTTGCCACCGTTTTGCTTGAGCGCCCATCCCCATGCCGCGAGGTAATTCCACCGCGCGCCGCCCGAGGTCTTCGGGCTGGGGGTCACCACGACGGTGCCCGGCTTGATCAAGTCGGGCCAATCTTTGATGCCGCGCGGGTTACCCTTGCGCACGAGGAACACGATGGTCGACGTGTACGGTGCGCTGTTGTTTGGCAAGCGTGACTGCCAATTGTCTGGCAGAAGCTTAGTGCGCTCGGCGATCTCCTGAATGTCGTATGCGAGCGCGAGGGTCACCACGTCGGCCTCGAGCCCGTCGATGACCGAGCGCGCCTGCTTGCCCGAGCCGCCGTGGGACTGCCGCACGGAGATGTTCTGTCCGGACTTGCCCTTCCAGTACTTCGCGAAGGCCGAGTTGTAATCTTGGTACAGCTCGCGCGTCGGATCGTACGACACGTTGAGCAGCGAGCCGTCGCCGGCGAGGGCATTGTCGGATCGGAATACAATCGCCAATACGCCCGCTGCGAGCGCGACGAGCCCGAGCACCGTCCATGTGAGCCACGTGAATCTGCGACGAACGTTGGTCTTCATGACGTCATCCCCTAAAATGCAATCTGGTTCCGAAGCAGGAACACTTGCTCGAGGTCACGGCGCCCGCCCGCCGCCGTGGCCCCGCCGGAGCGAAACTCCGTGATGAAGTAGTCCGCCTTCACGGCGTAGTTGCGCGTGGCGTACCAATTGATGCCTGCGCCGAATTCCGCGGCGAGCCTGGCCGAACGCTGGTCGCTCGCCAGACCGTCGAAGGCGTCGCGATCGATGATCATGCCGCTGTAGCGCGCGGCGAGCTCGATGCCGCCGAAGTGGCCTTTGGTGAGGTCGAAAGGATTCTTCGGCACGATGCCCTCGAAGCGCGCTTCCTCGCCGGTGAGGGCCACCGCCGCGGTGATGTTCCACGCCTGCAACGTGATGAGCTTCGAGACGTTGCCGCGTGCAACCCGCTCTTGCTCGATGACGTACTCGCCCAGAATGGCGACCGGCCCGATGGGGGCGTAGACATGTCCCGTGAGCCGGTTCTCCACGCCCGCCGCCACCGCGGTGGACCCTGGCGCCGCACCGGCCGAAGTGTCTGCGATGTACTGGAAGAACGTGTTCTGCCCGCTGGTGCGGTAGACCGGCAGGTACGTGTTGCTCGGGGTGCCGGTCTTCTCCCCGCGCGTGGCACCCACGCCGATGAAGAGTCCCTGCACGAACTTCGGCCTCGTGAACCTCCCTTGCGTGGCGAAGGGGCGCACGTAGACGTGGGCACTGAATTCCTTGGAGTCGTCGAACTCGATGTCGCCACCCGCGCCGCCGTCGAGGGTGCCGTTGTACATGCCGACCGAGTAACCGAGCTTGCCGTCGAAGAGATCGCCATGGATGGCCAGGCCGACGTCGCGCGAGGGAATGATCGACGACGGGTAACCGCGTTCGACGAAGTACGTGGCCTGCTCGTTCTGCAGCCGTTCGAGGCCGAGGGTCGGCTTGAACTTGCCGACGATGACGCCGAATTCGTTCGCCGCGCGCGCGTCGATGTAGGCATCCTGCAGGACGGTCTGCCCGCCGCCGAAGTCGGGCATGATGCGCACGAGGAAGTTCTTCCCCATCGTGGCGTCGAAGACGGGCCGGGCGCGGCGGATGATGAACGCGTCCGTCAGCTTGTGTTCGTCGTTGACGAAGATGCGCGCGTCCGCCTGCAGGACGGCCCGAAGCGCGACGGAGTACGCGCCATCGGTCGATGAGATGGAGAGCCCGCTCGGACCAATCTTGATGGAGGCTCGTTCCTTGTCCTTCGCCGCGCGCTCCTTCTCCTTGGCGGCGGCAGCCTCCTCCGCCATCTCCAGTTTGCGCAAGGCGATGCGTGAGCGTTGATCGATCTCGTCGAGCCGTTCCTCGATGCTCGGGCCGCTCGGCGCTGGAGCGGAGGTTGGTGCCGGTGTAGCAGAGGGCGCAGCAGGCTCTTGCGCCGCGACAGAGCGCACACCGGTCATTCCAAAGAGCAAGATTCCAGCGAAAACACCGCGACGCGAGGTCGCGATACAAGAGCCCATAGTGACCGGACATTGCAGCGGCCCCCTTCGTTCGTCAAGGCGGAACCGTGTCTAGTATAGCGAATTTTTCTACTGTCGCTTCTTGGTGTTTCGCGGTCGTTTCGGTGGGCGCATTTTGATGACTCGCGGAGGTGTCGACGGTGTGGCGGGCGGCTGTCGCAAGCGCGGATCGAAGGCAAACGGCTCCGGTAGCCCGATGGCGATGCGGCCGAAATCGCGATGCGCCGGGTTCACCAGGTAATTCATCTCCGCCGGAATGATGGCCGACGGCACCGCGAGCACCGCGCTCGAGCCACGCAGCACCCAATCGGTGCCGATGTCCTGCAGCACGTCGGGCGCCGGGGTTGCGCGCCAATGGCGTGGCAACTTCGCGACGTCCACCGGTTCGATCTCCACGTCATCGGGAACGACCGCACGAAGGCACACCAGGTCGATGGGCAACTGATTCACATCGACGTGCACGAGCATCTCCAGCGCCGCCAGCGCGAGGCTTCCACCGCAGTACGCGATGCGCGTGCCTTTGCGGTTCCAGCGTCCGCCAGCGATCCGCGCGCCTTCTCCACCAAAGGCCGTCGCGGCGTATTTGCGACGGCAGATGCGCCAGGTGACGAGCATGAGGGTTTAGGGGTTAGGGTTTAGGGTTTAGGGGAGAAGGAAGGAGGAGACGGGGAAGAAGGTTCGTCTTGAACCCGACCGCCGATCCCATCGGCTTAGGGGTTAGGGTTTAGGGGAGAAGGAAGGGGAAGAAGGCTCGTCTTGAACCCGAACCACCGATCCCCGAGGTTTAGAGGCAGGCTTTGGTGGAGAAGGAGGGTGCAGAAAAGCTCGCCTTCTCCCCTCTAACCCTTAGGGGTCTTCTTCTCCCCTAAACCCTAGCCCCTAAATGAACACCCCGTATTCGAGGCGAACGAGAACGTCTTCGACGGCTTGGGTGCCGCGAGCATAGGGGGTAGGGATGCAGAAGAGCTCTCCTTTCTCCCCTAACCCCTAACCCCTAGCTGAACACCCCGTATTCGAGGCGAACGAGGACGTCTTCGACGGCTTGCGTGCCGATGTCCGTGTCCAACAAGTCGAGGGGCCTATCTCCACCGAGTGCGCGATTCTCCGTGAGGAGCCAGCTGCGTGCGCGTGCTTCGCTTCCCAACACCTCCGTGGCCCGTGTGGCCACGTGGGCGAGGCGTAAGACGCGTTCGGATTGAAGAGCATCGAGCCGTTGCGATTTTTTTCTTCGGGAGAGCGTGCGCTTGGGAAGCTGCAAGGACTTGGTGGCCGTGTCCACCGACAGATCGAGCTTTTTGGTGATGCTTTCCAATGCTTCGTAAGGGAGACCCTCACGGACCAGGGGAACGAGTTCGAGACGCGAGGTCACGGTTCGACCGAGCACCTGTTTGCCGCCCAGGAGCTTGGTCAGGGGTTCTACTCCGGCCATAGATGGGACCCTGCCTTATGGCACACGGTAGCACGCCATTTGGCGCTCGGTCGTTGATTGTTATCCGATTTTTCTTCCAATGGTGAAGTGTGCCCACCGTCGTGGGTGTCACCATTGGACATCATGCAAGAAGATTGCCGAGTGACACGTTTCAGACGGCCCAGTCGATTGTGTCAGGTCATCCTTAATGTCATCTTAACGCGTCCGTCGTCGATGAATTGCTTGGGAAGGCGAGGGGGCAGCGAATCGCATTTTGATGATCGAGCAGGCCGCAAACATCGTGAACGAAGAGCAAACGCTTTTTCGGAGAGTCCTCGCCCTCTGCGGACTCTCGCCTCTGCTGGGCCCCGGGACCCTTCGTCGCGCGCTGAGAGACGTAGGGGCGGATCCAGAGACGGCCACGATCGACGACTATTGCCGCGCAATTCCTCGCCTCGAGGCAAGGCTGAAGGCCTTCCTCACCGAGGCTGAGGCCGCCCAGCGGGCGCGATCCATTCAGTTGTTGAGGCGACCGGTCACCGGCCTCGACAGTGTAGCACCCCCTTCCGAAAGGCCGCCGCCAGCCTCGGCCGAGCGGACGCGGAAGGATGGGTCACGGAAGTGAACGAGCTCAGATCGCCTGGACTCCAGGCGCGGGAGGGTGCGGAGGGATCATGACGGACACGGCAAAGCGAACGCTGGACCTTGCCAAGACGCTGCTCGAGCAGCTCGAAGAGGCGCTGGACCGCGACCACGACGCGACGATTTCGCTCGGCCACCCGCACCTGGGCCATGAGGGCGACGACACGACGCGCGAGTTGGAGGCGCGGCTCAATCAGCTGCTCGACATGGCGCGCCGCAAGAGCATCAGCAAGCACCCGCTCGCGGCGGAGCACAAGAAGCTGAACTTCCTCTTCGATTCCATCGTCGACAACGTGCCCATCATGCTCTTCGTGAAGGACGCGGCCGACGGGAAGTTCGTGCTCTACAACAAGGCGGGCGAAGAGCTCATGGGGACGGAGCGTGAGAAGATGATCGGGAAGACCGATTACGAGCTCACGCCAGAAAATGCCGATTTCTTCCGCGCGCGCGACCGGGAGGTGCTCGAGGGGCGCAAGCTCGTGATCGTGGACGAGCGCCTCACCACGCCGGCGGGCGAGCAACGGTGGCTCTACACGAAGAAGATTCCGCTGCTCGATGACTCGGGGGAGCCGCGTTACCTGCTGGGCATCTGCGAGGACATCACCGAGCGAAAGCGCACCGAGCAGGAGCTTCGCGCGGCGCGGGATGCGGCGGAGGCGGCGAACCAAGCCAAGAGCGACTTCTTCGCCAACGTGAGCCACGAGCTGCGCACGCCGCTCACGCTCATTCTGGGACCGCTCGATTCGCTGCTCGCGGGCGAGGCGGGGCCTCTGACGCCCGAGGTGCTGACCCGCCTGCAGCGCATGCGCCGCAACACGGCGCGCTTGAACGGGCTGGTGAACGACCTGCTCGATTTTTCGAAGATCGAGGCGGGGAAGATGACGGTGCACTGGCGCTCTGTCGGCGCGGCCGAAGTCGTCTCGCACGTGGTCGAGGATGCGCACCTCGTGGCCAAGCAACGCGGCGTGGCGCTGCACGCGCCGGTGCTGCAGGGCGTGCCCGATGCCGTGCCGCTCGATGCGCACATGTTCGAGAAGATCGTGCTCAACCTGGTGGGCAACGCGCTGAAGTTCACGCCCGCGGGTGGGAGCATCGACGTGTCGCTGACGGGCAGCGACGAGGGCATCGAGCTGCGCGTGCGCGATACGGGCATCGGCATCGATCCGGAGAAGACGTCGCTGCTCTTTCAGCGCTTCCAGCAGCTGGATAGCTCGGCGTCGCGCAAGTACGAGGGCACGGGCATCGGTCTGGCCCTCGTCAAAGAGTTCGCGGAGTTGATGGGCGGCAGTGTGGCCGTGCAGAGCGAGCCGGGCAAGGGGTCGACGTTCTCGGTGAAGCTACCGAAAAATGCGGATCGCGCGACGGTGCTGCGCGGGCACATCGAGGAAGCGACGGCCGAGGTTCCCGCCTACGACGAGACGCGGGACGCGCTCCTCGCCGAGTCGCCGGCGTCGTCCATTCCGGAGCCGCCGCTGACGTACACCGGCAAGCCGCGGCTGTTGCTCGCCGAGGACAACCCGGACATGCGGGCCTACGTGCACGAGCTTCTCGATGCGAAGTACGACGTGGTGGCCGTGGAAAATGGCAAGCTGGCACTGGAGGCTGCGCGCCGGTATCTGCCCGACGTCATCGTGTCCGACGTGATGATGCCCGAGATGAACGGCTTCGAGCTGGTCGCGGCGATCAAGGGCGATCCTGCGCTCAAGCAGGTGCCGGTGATCCTCCTCACCGCACGCGCGGGCAAAGAAGCGGTGGCCTCGGGGCTCGAGGAGGGCGGCGCGGACGATTACCTGACGAAGCCGTTCTCCCCTGCCGAATTGCGCGCCCGCGTCGCGGCCGCCCGGCGGCTGCACCAGGCGTATCAAGATTTGGCCCTGCGCCTGGACGAGTTGGTGGTGACGCGCGACCAGCTGGTGGAGGCGGAGAAGCTTTCGCTGGCGGGGCGCCTCGCGCGGGCCGTGGCCGGCGAGATCCGTGAGCCGCTCGCGAGCTTGCGGGCGACGCCGGCGGCCTCGTCGTCGCCCGAGGCGGCGCGCGCCATCGTGCGGGTCAGCGAGTTGGTGGCGGGTCTCGAGCGCCTTGCCGAGCCGCCGCGCACGTCGCTGCGCGAACGGACGGACGTGGCCAAGGTGGTGCAGTCCATCGTGGCCGAGGTGAGCGCGGGCGCGCCCATCGCGTCGACACCGATGGGGCACGATTTCGTCACCGCGGTGTCGGGCGACGATTTGCGCTTTGCGCTGAAGAACGTGTTCTCGTTCCTGCATCGGGCGGAAACGCGCTGGTCGCGCACGCCCAAGCCCGACTCGATCGCCGTGCGCCTGCACGAAGAGGGCGGCTTTCCGTGCATCACGATTTCCGATGCCTCGGTCCAGCTGCGCCCGGACGAGACGGAGCGGCTGCTCGATCCGCAGGTCATGCTCGCCGGCGACGGCGGGCCGCTCCAGCTCGACACGGGGCTGACCATCGCCAGCCAGGTTTTGCGGCGCAACGGTGCGGAGCTTCGCGTGCTCTCGCCCGAGGTGGGCGGCATCGCCTTCCAGTTTTCGCTTCAACCCGGAGACGAAATCGACGCAAACTGACGGTCGAAATGACCGAGCCAAACGTTAATGCGGGGTTGGAACGCACCGCCGCCGTGATTCTCGCCGCAGGCCAGGGGACTCGCATGAAGAGCGAGCTGCCCAAGGTGATGCACACCCTCGCCGGGCGCCCTTTGATTTACTTTCCCGTGCGCGCCGCGCTCGATGCTGGATGTGTCGAGGTCATCGTGGTCGTCGGCCATGGGCGCGAGCTGGTCTCGTCGTACCTGGAGAAGACCTTCGGCGGGCGCGTGCGCACCGCCGTGCAGGTCGCCCAGCGTGGCACGGGTGACGCGGCCAAGGTGGGCATCGACGCCGTGGATGCCACGCGCGACGACTGCGATGCGGCCATCGTCTTCTATGGCGATGCTCCATTGCTGGCGGCTTCCGACCTGGTGCAGATCGCGCAAGCTCTCCATGGGGACAAGGCGAGCGAGCTGGCCCTGGCGACGTGCACCGTGGACGACGCCCATGGTTACGGTCGCATCCTGCGCGATGCGCGGGGCGATATCACCGAGATCCGCGAGCACCGCGATCTGCGCACCGACGCCGAACGCGCGGTCCGCGAGATCAACCCGGGCATTTTTGCGGCCAAGATGTCCTTCTGGCATTCGAAGCTCGCGCTCTTGAAGCCGAACAACGCGCAAGGCGAGCTCTATCTGACCGACGTGGTGTCTCTCGCGCGGGAAAGCGGGCAAGTCGTTCGGACGGCGTCCGCCCGCGATGCCGTGCTGCTCGGGGTCAACGATCGGCAGCAGCTGGTCGAGGCGGAGGTTGCGATCCACGATCGCATCGCGCGGGATCTGCGTCGCTCCGGTGTGACCGTTCGCGCGGGCGCACGCATCGACGAAGGTGTCGAGGTTGGCCACGATGCCACCATCGAGATGGGCGTCGTGTTGCGCGGGGCGACGGTCGTGGGCCCGGGCGCCTCGATCGACGTGGGGTGCGTGCTCACCAACGTGGTCGTGGACGCCGGTGCGATCCTCAAGCCGTACTCCGTGCTCACCGACTCGCGGGTGGGCGCGCGCGCTCAGATCGGGCCTTTTTCCCACGTGCGACCGGACAGCGACATCGGCGAAGAGGCGCACATCGGCAACTTCGTCGAGACGAAGAAGACGCGCCTCGGACGCGGCGCCAAAGCGAACCACCTCGCGTACCTCGGCGATGGCGTCATCGGACCCGCGGTCAACGTCGGCGCAGGGACTATTTTTTGCAATTATGACGGATACAAGAAGCACACGACCGTGATCGAAGAGGGCGCCTTCATCGGCAGCGACTCGCAGATCGTTGCGCCGGTCACCATCGGCAAAGGCGCCTACGTCGCCACCGGCACCACCGTCACACGCGACGTGCCCGCGGACGCCCTCGCCATTTCGCGCATTCGCCAAGAGAACAAGGAGGGCTACGCGCCACGCCTTCGCGCCAAGCTGAAGCCTTCGAAGAAAAGTTCTTCGTCAACGTGATCGATGCAGGCGCAAGTCCGAGGGTACGGTTTGGCCGAAGGAATGCTATGAGTCCGACGTGCGATACCGTCACCTTTTTCTTGGCCTGCTGACTGCGAACGCCGCCTCGCTTCTCTTTTTCTACGGGTGCGATCTCAAATCAGGCGGTGACGGCAGCGACGCGGGGCCCACCCCCGACTCGAGCATCGACACGGGCGTCGACTCGGGTCCGGGGGGGGAGTGCGAGGGCGTGGATCTGCAAACCGACCGCGAAAATTGCGGCGTGTGCAAGCGCTCCTGCCTGGGCAGTGCGTGCAATGCAGGGCAGTGCGTGCCTACGCGGTTCGCAGCCATCGCGAATGCCGGAGAGTTTGCGGTCGACGACGCCGGAGCCGTCGTGGTGCAAGTCCCGCCTCCGAATGGGTCCGACGGCGATGTTTACTACGCATCCTTCAGCGCCGATGGCGGAACGATTCGTCTCGTTGTGGGGGCCGAGCTTCCTCTGGGACCGTCCACCGACGGCACGTCTGCTTGTTGGGGCAACGGGGGTCGCGTGACGTGTTCGTCGCTTGACGGCGGAAACAGTCGCTCGAGTGCCACCGGCGAGAATGGACCGAAGTCGACGCTGATCTTGGGTGACACCGTGTACTGGATCAACAACGGTCCCGGGGACATCAAAAAGTTTCCGCTCGCCGGTGGTGCCAAGACGGTTGTGGCCAGCGGAGGTGGAATCACGGGAAGCCATTCTCTCGTGGTGGATGGCACGCGGCTCGTATGGGTCGTCGCTCCCACCAAGGCCGTGGTGACGGCTCCTGTCGATGGGGATGGCGGTTCACCGATCGTTCTGGGGACCATCCCTGCAGGCACGCCCAACGCCGTCGCCGTCGGCACGGACCATTACTACATCGCCGCTCAGAATGCCTCGGCGTCCGAGCTGGGCGGCATCTACCGCGTGGCGAAGAACGCTACGGGCGGCCCTGCCGAGCTCGTGATGCGCCAATCGCTCGTCGATCCCAGCATCGTGGTGGTGAGCGATTTCGTCTACTACACGAACAAGGTCGATGAAGGCGCCGTGTACCGATTCAAGGTCGGCGACACACCGCCGGATGGCGGACCGCCTGCCTTCGTCTCGGCGCAGCCTTCTCCCAAGGCCGTTCGGGCAGGGGCGGATGGCTTCATCTACTGGACCAACAGCGTTGCCGACGGCGGGCTGATGCGCGTGGCGAAGTAGGCTCGGGAATCGGCGTTTTTGGCGGGGCGTTCCATGGTTCAGTCGTTTTCTTTGGAAAACCCTGAACCATCAGGCAAGGTCGGACCATGGATGCCATTCGGGTGCGCGGAGGGGCTACGCTTCGCGGCAAAGTTCGGATCAGTGGGGCCAAGAATGCGGCCCTTCCCATTCTCTGTGCGACGTTGCTCTCGGATGGCGCGAGCCGGTTGCGAAACGTACCGGCCCTTCGGGACATACACACCACCTCGGCGCTGTTGCGGTTCCTCGGCCGTGGGGTGGAGATCCACGGGCCCGAAGTGCACGTGGCCGCGGGCAGCAACGTGCGGCCCGAGGCGCCGTACGAGCTGGTCAAACAGATGCGCGCGAGCGTGCTTGTGCTCGGACCCCTGCTCGCGCGCTTTGGTCGCGCCAAGGTGAGTCTGCCCGGTGGGTGCGCCATCGGGGCGCGTCCCATCGATCAGCACCTCAAGGGCCTCGAAGCGATGGGGGCCAACATTCGCTTGGAGCGCGGCTACGTCATTGCCGAGGGGCCCAATGGTGGCGGGCGCCTGCGCGGTGCGGAGGTGTACTTCGATCTTCCGACGGTGACCGGTACGGAAAATCTCATGATGGCCGCGGCCCTCGCCAAGGGGAGGACCACGCTGCTCAATTGTGCGAAGGAGCCCGAGGTCGAGGAGCTGGGACGCATCCTCAACAAGATGGGCGCGGAGGTCGATGGTGCTGGCACCGACGTGATTCACATCGTCGGGCAGGACCAAGGCGAGTTGGCTCCGTTCGACCATGCCATCATCCCCGATCGCATCGAGGCGGGGACGTACATGGTGGCGGCGGCCGTGACGGGTGGGGACGTTCTCGTCGAGGGGGCGGAGCTCTCCGATCTCGAGGCCCTCGTGGCCAAGATGCGCCAGGCGAACGTCAAGGTGGAGAGCGTGGCCGCCGAAGACGGTTCGGGCTCGGGTGGTGTTCGCGTTTGGCGCGATGGACCGCTCAAGTCGGTGGACGTGACGACCGCGCCGCATCCCGGCTTTCCCACCGACATGCAGGCGCAGTTTCTCGTGATGATGAGCCTCGCCCGTGGTGAAAGCGTGATCAGCGAGACCATCTTCGAGAACCGCTTCATGCACGTGCCGGAGCTCACCCGCATGGGCGCGAACGTGGCACTCCGCGGAAATGTCGCCGTGGTGCAGGGCGTGGATCGGCTTTACGGTGCGAGCGTCATGGCCACCGATCTGCGGGCCAGTGCGTCGCTGGTGATCGCCGGGCTCGTGGCGGACGGCGAGACGGAGGTGCGGCGCGTGTACCACCTCGATCGCGGCTACGAGCGCATCGAGGAAAAGTTCGGCGGGCTGGGCGCCCAGATCACGCGCGTCAAGGGGGCGGAGGGTTAGGCGGATCCAGCCGCACCAGAGGACGCAGGCGCCGCAGGCTGGCGCGGCCGATTCCACGGACGCGCAGCAGGTCCTCGAGTTGACGGAAGCGCCCGAGGCGCGTGCGCAAGGCGAGGATCGCCTCCGCACGTTTGGCGCCGACGCCGGGAAGGCGACGGAGGTCGTCGGCCTGGGCGGTGTTGAGGATGACGGGATCGTCGGGAGATGCTTCTCCCGCACGCTCCGCATGCGGCCCCGCCCGTCGCGCGACGCAAGGCTCGGGCGCTGCAGCACTCGCGACGGTGGGTGGCGCGGTCGCGCCTGCGTCGAGCGCAGTTGGCTCGGCGACGATGGCCGGAGGGACGGAAGGGGACGGAGGCTCGGCGTGGGCGCCGGCGGTGCGGCCGATGATGGCGAGGGCCGCGAGGCCGGCGATGACGAGAAGCACGCGGGTGAGAGGCTTGCTCCACACGCTGCCTACGCGACAGGCAGAGTTGCGGAGCGACGCAAGGGCGCCGCGTAGCGTGTACGCGGCGCCTCCCGGGGTTTGCGTCGTCATCGACGGACTCAGAAGGGAATGTCCGCGCCGTGTTTGCTGCTATCGCCGAGTGAGAAACTCGAAGAGTTGCTCGAGCCCCTCGAGAGGGGCGCGGGCGGCAGCTCCGACTCGCTCGCGGCATCGCGCGGCGTGTAATCGCGAAGCTGCAAGTTGCCGGAGACCGGAACCGCGTCGAGCCGTATGTTGATCGACCCGTCGCGATTCGTGAAGGCGACGCCGACACGCGTCCAGAAGGAGCGCCCCTGCCGCTCCGAGACCGTGTACGCGACCTTCATGTTGCTGAAATTCCGCGGCGTGGAAGGACCCGAACCCGAAACCGACAAGCTGCCGTTGTTCAATTGCACATCCATTTGTCTTTTCTCCTGTTGGCGGTCGCGTTCCCGCGCCGCACTCCCAGGCATAGCGATGCATGTGCCATCAGCTCTCCCGCGTGAATCCGCGCACTTACGCGGCGCGCTGCCCGTCCCGGCCAGCTTTGGCCTGTCCCAGGACAGTCCCGCCCTCTCGCGTGCGCCTCTGGTCTACGAAGGCATGCGAGCCCTACAGCGTCGAATGGATCCGGGCATCGAACGTAAATGACCTGCCGGAAAGTCCGCGCCCGCGGCAGGCTGGTGTATCCTTCTACGAGCACAAGGAGCTTCGATCATGGCAGCGCACGAGCGTGAGGGGGAAAATCGAGAGGACCAAACGACGCGGCGTTCTTTCCTGGGAGCCGTCGCCGCTGCCGGTGCAGCTAGCGCGGCCGGCGCCACCCTCCTCAAGAGTGAGGTCGCGGAGGCCGCCAAGGACAGCAACGCGGTGCCGAACCTCGCGGCCAGCCCGCCGCCCGGCTTCACGCCGTTTGCGGCCCCCGGACGCATCGTCAAGGTGACGAAGCCGGGCTCTCTGCAGAACAACAAGGTGTACCCGAAGCCCGATGCGGCCAAGGAGATGCTCACCAAGGTTCTCACGGAGCTCACCGGCGAGCCCGATCTGCCGAAAGCCGCCGCCCGCTTCGTGCACCCGGACGACAAGGTTTGCGTCAAGGTCAATGGCATCGCCCTGCGCAACCACGCCACCAACCAGGAGCTGGTCATCCCCTTCCTCGAGGCGATGATTGCTTCCGGCGTTCCGGCCAAGAACATCACCGTGCTGGAGCAGTACGGAAGCTACCTGCAAGGTACACGCATCAACGAGAAGAACGTTCCCGCGGGCGTGAAGATCTCGATTCACTCCAACGGCGACACGACCATGCCGGAGCGGCTCATTCCCGGTACCGGTGTGCGTACGAAGTTCTGCCGTGCGCTCACGGAGTCGACAGCGGTCATCAACTTCTCGCTCATCAAAGATCACTCCATCTGCGGCTACACCGGGTGTCTGAAGAACATGACGCACGGCACGCAGATCTATCCGCACTACTTCCACTCGCACCACGCGTCACCGCAGATCGCGGTGCTGTATGCGCAGGACATCATCAAGAGCCGCGTGCGCCTTTGCATCACCGACGCGTTTCAGGTCATGGTGCACGGCGGGCCGCTCGACAAGCAGCCGCAGTACCGCTACCCGTACGAGTCCGTGTTCGCCACGACGGATCCTGTCGCGATGGATACGTTGGGGTGGGAGATCATCGAAAAATTCCGCGCCGACAAGGGCCTGAAAAGCCTCACCGCCGAGGGGCGTGAACCCGCCTACATCAAGGCCGCCGCCGACTTGGGCCTGGGTATCCACGAGCGCGCCCAGATCCAGGTGAAAGAGATCGCCATCTGAGCTTTCTGCGGTCGCGCATCGGCTGGCCGAGCTTATACTCGGATAGGTGATAGACGGGCGGGACGATGACGATGGCGACACCGTTTCCGTGACGCCAGCGGCGCTAACGGAAACGAATTTGCGGCGCGGAGAGGCCTGCCTGGTGGTGATCTACGGCCCCGAGCTAGGCCGCCGCATTCCATTGGCCCACAGTCATTTCGAAATCGGGCGTTCCTCGAAGAGCGATCTCTCCATCGATCAGGAGAGCATCAGCCGTCACCATGCACGCATCGCCGCCGTCGGGGGTGGGACGTTCACCCTCATGGATCTGGGCTCCACCAACGGCACCTACGTGAACGACGTGTCCATCACCGAGCATCGCCTCGCCGATGGAGACCAGATCAAGATCGGCCGCTCGATCTTGAAGTTCATGACCGGCGACAACATCGAGACCAGCTACCACGAAGAGATTTATCGGCTGGTGACGGTCGACGCGCTCACCCAGCTTTTCAACAAGCGGTACTTCGGCGAGGCGCTCGAACGGGAATTCAACCGCGCCCGCCGCTACAAGCGGCACCTGTCGCTGTTTTTGCTCGACCTGGATCACTTCAAGCATATCAACGACCACTACGGTCATGTCGCCGGCGACTTCGTGCTTCGCCAGCTCGCAGTGGAAGTGAAAGCGAAACTGCGCCGGGAGGACATTTTCGCGCGGGTCGGCGGCGAAGAGTTCGGCGTGCTGCTTCCCGAGGTGCGGCACGAAGGCGCCCTGGCGACGGCCGAAAAGGTGCGCAAGGTCGTGGAGGCCGCGCAATTCACCTTCGACAAGCACACGATCCGCGGCACCGTCAGCATTGGCGTGGCGACCCTCGATCCAGCGCTCTTCGTTCCCGGGGACGAGGACTCGGCCGACGACGACGAGGAGACGGATCCCGATCCCTCCGCCTCTGGAGGTCTGGCCAACGGCAAGCCAAAGAGCGCTGCGGCGCTCTACGCGCTGGCCGACGCGGCCCTCTACCAGGCCAAAGAGCGCGGTCGAAATCGCGTCGAGGCCGCGTAGCCCGAGTCCGATAGCTACGAAGATCGAATCGAACCGCCAAGACGCCAAGAACGCCAAGGATCTGGGGGCGTGAACGAAGGCCGCCTTCATCGCTCCGGCACATCCTCCTTTCTTGGCGTCCTCCGCGTCTTGGCGGTTTCATTCTTCTTCGCCGAGTTGGCGCTAGGAATCCGAGTAGATCGAGAATGTCATCGTGTACGTGTCCTTCCCGATGCGGAATGGGATCTCGTAGTCCTCTTGCGACGAGGTGCGTGACTTCGCCTTCTCGGTCCTGATCTCGTAGACCAGATTCTGGAGCGAGCGCACCTCCAGCTCGGTGCCGGGTTGCACCTGCTCGGCGAAGATGCCGTAGTCCACCGGCACGTAGAGCGCGTCCGAGCAGCCGTTGTTCATTTCGACCGTGGCGCGGGCGCACGCGCTCAGCTTGGTCTGCAGGCAGGTCGGGATCTGCGGCGTGAAGGTCAGCGCGGACGTTTTGGGGAAGGGGCACGCGCTCGAGGTGCAGCCGAGCTGTACCGGCAAAGCGAGCGCAGAAATGATAGCGAACGCAGCAATTCCTACGATAAGTCGACGCATGGTGGAGGGGTAGATGACCTCGCGCCCGCTTGCGTGTCGCGGTGGCCCAACGCGACCCTCTTGCTTTTCCTGCAGATTGTCGTAAATGGTCCGCCCCCGCTTGGTCTCCCAGGTGGGACTGATACGGAGAAGCAGAACAACGGGCAGGTGACGGGTTTCGCCGAGGAGCGGGTTCCAGAGCGCACCGAGATCACCGCGTTGAACGGCAGGTAACCAGGAAGGACAGCGAACATATGAGCAATATCGTTACACGCAACTGGCGCGACCTCATTCGTCCCCGCGGAATTCAGATCGAGAGCGAGACGCTCACCGATTTCTACGGCAAGTTCTCCTGCGAGCCGCTCGAGCGTGGCTACGGCATCACCATCGGCAACTCGCTTCGCCGGGTGCTCCTGTCCTCGCTTCAGGGCGCTGCCATCACCGCCATCCGCATCGACGGCGCGCTGCACGAGTTCACGACCATCGCCGACGTCGTGGAGGACGTGACGGACATCATCCTCAACTTGAAGGAAGTCGTCCTCAAGGCCGCCACCCCCAAGACCTACACCGTCCGCTTGGAGAAAGAGGGCCCCGGCCCGGTCTTCGCGCGCGACATCCAGCTCGTCGACGGCCTGCAGGTCCTCAACCCGGACCACCTCATCGCCACGCTCGACAAGAAGGGCCCCCTGTCGATGGAGCTCACGGTCAACGTGGGCCGCGGCTACGTCCCGGCGGAGAAGAACAAGACGGCGACGATGCCCATCGGCACCATCCCGATCGATGCGCTCTTCAGCCCGGCCCGCAAGGTCAACTACACCGTGACCAACGCCCGCGTCGGCCAGGCCACGGACTACGACAAGCTCGCCCTCGAGGTTTGGACCAACGGCAGCGTCAAACCGCAAGATGCGGTCGCGTACGCGGCGAAGATCCTCAAGGAGCAGCTCTCGATCTTCATCAACTTCGAGGAGACCGAGGAGACGGCGTACCAAGCCCCCGGTGGCGAGGACGAGCCGCTCAACGAGAACCTGTTCCGCAGCGTCGACGAGCTGGAACTCAGCGTCCGCTCGGCCAATTGCTTGCAGAACGCCAACATCACGCTGATCGGTGAGCTCGTGCAGCGCACCGAGCAAGACATGCTGAAGACGAAGAACTTCGGGCGTAAGAGCCTGAAGGAAATCAAAGAGATCCTCGCCAACATGGGGCTCTCGCTCGGCATGAAGATCGACAACTGGCCCCAGATGCTCGAGCGCTGGAAGGCGCAACAAGCGCAGGCGTGACGCGAGTTTACGGAACCACGAGAAAGAACTTAGGGAGACAGCATCATGCGTCACGGAAACGCAGGTCGTAAGTTCGACCGGAATACCAGCCATCGCCGCGCCATGTTCAAGAACCTTGCGGCCAATTTGATCCTCCACGAGCGCATCGAGACGACCGACGCGAAGGCCAAAGAGCTTCGCCGCGTCGCCGAGCGCCTCATCACCCGCGCCAAGCGGCTCGGTGCGGTGGCCTACACCGCCCAGGCCGAGCTGTCCGACAAGGACAAGGCGCGCCGCCTGCACGCCCAGCGCGTCGTCGGCTCGCTCATCCCGCGCTTCGGCGCCAAGGTCGACAAGGCCGGCGTGAGCACCAAGGTCGACCTCGTCGAGAAGGTGTTCGTCGACCTCGCCAAGCGCTTCTCGGAGCGACCGGGCGGCTACACGCGCATCATCAAGGTCGGTCCCCGCCGCGGTGACGGCGCGCCGATCTCGCTCATCGAGTGGGTCGACGCCACGGGTCCCGTGGTCGCGGTCGAAGGCTCGGACGACGCGGAGAAGCCGGCGGCCAAGGCCGGCAAGGCCAAGTCGAAGAAGGCCACCGCCGTGGCGAGCACGGGCGGCGCCAAAGCCGAATAGTATCGAATAGATACGGGTCCCCAACGGGCACGGTCGCCTCGCGCGATCGTGCTCGTTGCCGTTTGTGGGCTCATCGTCGGGAGGCCTGGATCCTCCCAGGATCCTCCCCCACCCCAACCCTCCCCCGGGGGGGAGGGGGCACCAGAGGAGCCCGCGGAAAGAAAGGGGTTTGACGTGGGACCCGGCGCAGCTTACTTCCTCACGCGAGATGGCCACCCGTGAAGAAGTCGTTGCTGCGCTAAGTCCGCTCCTCCCTCATCCGTCGGTGCTGACCGATGTCGTCGTTCTCGGTCGGGACGTGACGGTGACGTTGAATGCGCCGGGGTCCCGCGAAGAGCTGGGGAAGAAGGTGCGTGAGGCGCTGGCCCAGCTTCCCGACGTGGGCGGTACCGAGGTGCGCTGGCACTCGGAGGTGCGCGGACGCAACATCGGGCCGGACGATCCGCTGCCCGAGGTGAAGAACGTCATCCTCGTGATGAGCGGCAAAGGTGGCGTCGGCAAGAGCACCACCGCGACCAACCTGACCATGGCGCTGCACCGCGCGGGCTTCCGTGTCGGCTTGCTTGATGCGGACATCTACGGCCCCTCCATCCCGACGATGCTCGGCGTGAGCGGCCGTCCGGTGTCGCTCGACGGCAAGAGTATCGAGCCGCTCGAGCGCTTCGGCGTGAAGCTCATGTCCATCGGCTTCCTCCTGGAGGACCCCAAGGCCGCCGTCGTATGGCGCGGCCCTATGCTCCACGGCGCGCTCTTGCAGTTCCTCAAGGACGTGCGTTGGGGCACGCTCGATTACCTGCTGCTCGACCTGCCGCCGGGCACCGGTGACGTCGCGCTGACCCTCGCGCAGCGCATAACGTCGCCGTACGCGGTCATCGTCACCACCCCGCAACCGGTGGCCACGGACGACGTCTACAAGTCCGTCTCCATGTGCGAGAAGGTCAACATCCCCATCGTGGGCGTCGTCGAGAACATGAGCTACTTCATCGACAGCGCCGGCGTCTCGCACGAGTTGTTCGGTAAGGGCGGCGGCCAAGCCATCGCCGATTTCGCCAAGGCGCCGCTCCTCGGGCAGGTGCCCATCGATCAAAGCGTGCGCGAGTGGGGCGACAAGGGAACGCCCGTCGTGCAGGCCGCGCCGTTCAGCACCGTGGCCCGCGCCTTCGTCGGCGTGGCCGAGCGCCTCACCGACGCCATCGACGCCCGTCGCACCGAAGGCGAAGAGGAAGCCCCGCCGGAAATCGACCGCAGCGGTGGCACGGGCGGCCGCAAGCGGCTGCCCATCATGAAGTAGCCGTCACGAAGGAGGGGGCAGCGTCTCTTTCCGCAGGGCCACGCGCCCCGACCCGGTGTCGACCCATACGGTCGCACCCTCCGGGGCGCGCGAAAAATCGACGATGGTCTGCGCGGTCGCACCGAAGGCCCGAAGCGCGATGCACGCCCGCATCACGTTGGCATCACCCGCATCGATCCGCAGCTCCGGCGTCGCGTTCCCGACGATGCGGTACACGACGTCGGCTGCGTCGAGCTCACGGAGCAGCGGCTCGTCGGACGGCATTACGAGCGCCAGCCGCCCTTCTTCTGGGCGCGGTACGTCTCGACGTCTTGCTCCTTCTTGAGGAGCACGCCGAGGAAGGGCAGCTCTTTCACGAAGCGCTCTTTCCCGACGCCGCTTTGCTTCAAGACGGCGATCCAGTCGATGAGTTCACTCGTCGAGGGGCGCTTGCGCAGGCGCGGCATGTCGCGAAGCTCGTAGAAGGCGACGACGGCTTGGTCGACCAACTCGCTTTCGAGCTTCGGGTGGTGCACGCGCACGATGCGCTTCATCAGCTCCATGTCCGGGAAGTCGATGAAATGGAAGACCGTGCGGCGCAAGAAGGCGTCGGGTAGTTCCTTCTCGTTGTTCGACGTGATGATCACCACCGGGCGCTCGGTGGCCACGACGTCGTCGCCCGTTTCCGTGACGTGGAAACGCATGCGATCGAGCTCGTGCAAAAGGTCGTTCGGGAACTCGATGTCCGCCTTGTCGACTTCGTCGATCAAGATCACCATGCGCTCGCTCCCCGCGAACGAACGGCCCAGGGGCCCCAGCTTGATGTAGCGGCGGATGTCCTTCACGTCGCCATCGCCGAAGCGTGCATCGTACAAGCGTTGCACGGTGTCGTAGATGTAAAGGCCGTCTTGGGCGCGGGTGGTCGACTTCACCGGCCAGTGAATGAGCGAGAGCCCGAGGCTCTCCGCGACGGCTTGGGCGAGCAATGTCTTTCCGGTGCCGGGCTCCCCCTTCACCAGGAGGGGGCGCTCGAGGGCCAGCGCACAATTGACGGCGGCCTCCAGCGAATCATTGGTCAAGTAGCCCGGCGTGCCCGAAAAACGGCGAAATTGACTCACCGCATCCTTATAGCAAGCATCCCAACCGCGCGCCGCTCCAGACGTCGCTACAGATCGAGCAAGACGCCGAGCCCGGTAACCAGGCCGAATTGGAAGAAGCTCGCGTCGGCGGACCGCGAGGAGTTGCTTGCATCGAGCGTGTGCTTGCCGCCGAGTGAGAAGGTGAGCTCGGGGGCCGCGCTCAGGAAGAAGGTCTCGTTGATGCGGAAGAGGACGGGGACGTCTGCCGAGAAGATGAGGGAGGAGAAGCTGTCCTTGTCCGCGCCGACCACGTTCTGGCGGGAGGCGTAGCCGATGCCACCGCGCGGCCAGATGGCGAAGCGGCTGGTGATGGGAAACATGTAACCTACACGCGGTAGGAAGGTGAAGGCCGTGGTGGTGGGACGATCCGTCTCGTTCTCCACGGTGCTTCCGTTGTTGCTCGTCTTGGTTTTGTCCGTGCGGCTCGTCGACGCGATTTCGAGCAAGCCGCCGACCGAGAGGTGATCGAGGATGAAGTAGTCCGCCGCCGGGGCGAACCAGAACGTGGTCAGCCGGGTGGTGACTTCGACATTGTTGTTTTGGACGTCATCCGCTTTGTACGACTGGGTGGAGAAGCCGAGGGGACCCGCGTACGAGACACCGCTGAACGCGCCGATTCGGAATCCCATGAGCGAGTCGATGGCGAGCTGACCCTTGGAGCCGGGGAGGCTCAAAAGATCGCGCTGCTGCGCCTGCGCTCGCGCAGGAACGAAAATCGTAGCGAGAACGATAAAAGCCGCCAGCCCGACGAGGGTCAGCGACCGCGTTTTGGGTTTCTCATACATGATTCGCATCCTATTTTTGGTGTTGCATGGAGCACCGCTTCGACGCGGGCCGCGCTACGTTACTCGCGTGCTCATCGCCCTTCCAAAATTGCCGCTGCCTTCACCCGAGTCGATCACACGGGCTCTTCTGGAGCTCGGACGCGCACTCGGAGACTCCAAAGTGCTCACCGGAGACGCGTGCGAGAACTACGCGCGCGACGAGAGTGAGGCCACGGGGCTCGTGCCCGCCGCCGTGGTCTTGGCGGCGAATGCCGAGGACGTGAGGCGCACCTTGGAGATTGCCGAGAGCACCGGCGTTGCCGTCACGCCGCGTGCGGGAGGCACCGGCCGAACGGGCGGAGCCGTTCCCGTGGTGGGCGGCATCGTGCTCGCGACCGACGCGATGAAGCAGGTGAAAGAGATCAACGCGAAGGATCTTCTCGCGGTGGTCGAGCCCGGAATCGTCACCGGTGACTTTCACGCGATGGTGGAGCGCGAGGGCTTCTTCTATCCGCCGGACCCGAACTCACTGGGGAGCTGCTGCATCGGCGGCAACGTCGCCGAGAACGCGGGTGGTCCGCGCGCGTTCAAGTACGGGGTGACACGCGAGTACGTGCTCGGGCTGGAGGCGGTGCTCATGGGCGGGCGGGTGCTCCGCACCGGCAAGCGCACCGTGAAGGGCGTGACGGGCTACGACGTGACCTCACTCTTGGTGGGCAGCGAAGGGACGCTCGGCGTCTTCACCGAGATCACGCTGCGCCTGGTTCCCAAGCCGCCCGAGGTGGCGACGGTGCTCGCGCTGTTCGACGACGTCCGCCACGCGGGCGCGGCGGTGAGTGCGCTGGTCGCGCGCGGGTTGGTGCCTCGCTGCCTGGAGATGCTGGACTCGGCGACCTTGGACGCGGTGCGCGCCCAGAAGGTGGCCATCGATCCGCGGGCGCACGCGATGTTGCTCATCGAGGTCGATGGCGAGGCGGCGACGATTGCGACCTTGCTCGAGCAGATTGCCGACGTGCTGGGGCGCGGCGAAGGGTTGATCGATCTTCTGGCGGCGCAGGACCCGTCGCAGCGTGCTCGTCTCTGGGAGGCGCGGCGGATGCTGTCGCCGGCGACGCGAAAGCTTGCGAAGTACAAGTTGTCCGAGGACATCGTGGTGCCGCGTTCGCGCATCGCGGAGCTACTCGACGGCGTCGACGAGATCGGCGCGCGCACGAAGGTGCGATACTTGACCTACGGGCATGCCGGCGATGGGAACTTCCACGTCAATTTTCTATGGAACGACGAAGCCGAGCGCGTCGCCGTGGATCAATCCATCGAGGCGCTGATGCGCCTCACGATTTCCCTGGGCGGCACGTTGAGCGGCGAACATGGTATCGGTCTCGCCAAAGCGGCGTACATGCCCTTGGAGCAATCGGAAGATCTGATGGCGCTTCAGCGCGACATCAAACGCGTCTTCGATCCGAAGCAGCTCCTGAACCCGGGCAAAATCTTCCCCGTCCGCCCGGGCCACGGCGCTTGCTAATCGCGGCCGCGCCAAGTCGCACATGAGCCACGTCGCGAATGAGCATGGAGCGCCGGCTTCCATCCGGCGGTCCGCCGGCCTCTGGCCGGCTTTGCAATCGTGTCAGCCAGCATCCTGCCGGCGCTCCATAACGCGTAGCGTCTCGGTGCGAATACTCTAGTTGCAATAGTTCCAGCTGGAATGTTTGCACGCTTCCGGACAATGGTTCTCGCAGGCGGTGCGGGCGGCGCCGGCGGTGGGGCCGCAGGTGGCGCCGATGCCGTGGGTGAATTCGCGGCCGGTGGATTGGCAAATGTAGTCGCCGCCTCGGCAGCATGGATCTCCGATGGCTTGCTCGGTGGTGGCCGGGATTTCCTCGTCGGCGGAGGAGGCTTCGGTGGCGCAGGCGCTGAGGGATGCGCCGAGGAGCAGGGCGAGTGCGGTGGTGAATAGATTCTTCGTCATGCCTGCCAACGTGCCCATTGGAGGCGCGCGCAGAAAGTCGGCCGAATGGAGGACACCCCCTACGCGAGGCGGGCGTCGATTAATTCCGCGACGCGGTGGGACATGGCCATGATGGTCATTTGCGGATTGACGCCCAGTGCGGAGGGGACTGCGGAGCCGTCGGCGACGTAGAGGCTTTCGATTTCGTGCGTCTCGTGGTCGGGGCCTAGCACGGAGGTGCGGGGATCGGTGCCGATGCGGCAGGTGCCCAGGGGATGGTAGGCGGTGACGTCGAAGTCGCCGGGGTGGAAGGCATGGGTGGCGAGGCGGCGTAGTTCGGAGCCCGTGCGCACCTCTTCGAGCCCGGGGAGCATGGGGAGCACGCGGCGTGCGCCGGCGGCGAGGAAGATCTCGCTGAGGATGGCGACGGCGCGGGCCATTTTGACGCAGTCGGCGTCGTTCATGTTGTACGTGATGAACGGGTGCGCGGCGCTGCCGGGAACGGCGCGGACCGTGCCGCGGGAGCTGTCTTCGATCATGATGCCGAACTGCGCGATGTAGCGGTACTGCTCCATGAGCCGGCTGAAGGCGTTGCCCACCCACGGTACGCCGATGGCGGTGACGTCGAGCGGCGTGGAGCCGCCCTCGAACATGAGCCCTTCGTCCTTGAATTGGTCCACCGCGTAGCCCTGCGGGATGGCATTGGCCATGTCGATCGGCTCGTCGAACACGGCGATGACCCGCGTGGCCGGGTGGATCGAGAGGTTCCGCCCCAATGCGGCGTTGCCCTGCAGAAGGCCTGCGCGCTCGAGGAGCACGGGCGTCATCAGGGCACCGCCCGCGAGCACCACGGCGTCGGCGCGCACCCGCAGCTCGTAGCCCGAGCCAAGGCGCGCACGAACACCGCGCGCGCGGCCGTCTTCGATGCAGATGCTCGTCGCCTCGGCGGCGGTGATGAGCTCTGCCCCGCGGAGCAGCGTTTGCGGAATGTAGCTCACGTCGGTGGAGCGCTTCGCGCCGGTGGGGCAGCCGAAGACGCATACGCCCTGTCCGTCGCAGTCGGGCGCGTTGCGCTGCAGCGGGTGATGCGAATACCCGAGGGCATCGGCCCCGCGGGAGATGACCCGGCCGATGCCGCCCGTGAGCTCGCGCTTCGCCGGTGTGACCTCGAGCATGCGCTCCACGCGCTCGTAATACGGCGCGAGCTCGTCGTGTGCGACCTCGCCAAGGCCCAGTTCACGCTCCCACCGATCGAAGATGCGCCCGGGCGCGCGGTAGCACGTGCCCGAGTTGATCACCGTGCTGCCGCCGACGGCGCGGCCGGCCCACACGGGGGTGCCGATGTTGCCCACGGCGACGGTGAGCCCTTGGTCGCGGTACAACTTGCGCGACATCTCCGCCGCGCGCGCGGTAAAGGACGAGCGGCGATGGTAGTCGCCCTCCTCGAGTAGCAACACCGCGCGGCCGCGGGAGGCCAATTCGTAAGCGCAGGCTGCACCGCCGGCGCCCGTGCCGATGACCACGACCTCGCACTCCACCTGGAGGTTCTGCCGGATGCTGCGCCCGTCGCGCACGCGCTGCATCCAGCGCACCGGCTCGTCGGTGGTGACTAGCTTCAGACGGGTGCGCTGATCCCGCACCGGATCGCCCGATTTGCCGTACGAACAGCCGACCCGCTCGAACATGTCCGCGTCGTCGTAGTGCGCGGCCTTGAGCGGCGTGAGGATGGCCCGGAGCAGTGCGCGCCGTGGATGGATCTGCGAACGCTGCCAGTCCTCGAGAAAGGTTCGCGCCCGCTCCAGGGGAAGCTTCGACAGCCGGCGACCGGTGGAAGGAATGGCCGCCAGCTCCGCGGCCCAGAGCAGGGCCTTGATGCCCAGCCAATGCAGCTCGGTGCCGTCTTTCAGGAAGCGCTGGAGGCGCGTCACGGTGATTTCGCCGCCGCCGGGCAGGATATCCCCGTCGGGAATGGCTGCGCGGGCGAGGGCTATGACGATTCGCTGTTCTTGCGCGTTGAGTGCCATGATCCTGTATATTCTGTAAATGCAGAATGTTCAGGAAGCAAGCTCCTCCTGCTCCCCAACCCCCGCTCCTAACCCCTAATCCCTCGAAGAAAGCCAGGCGGCGACGGCTTCCCACACGTGGGAGGAGCGGCGGCCGGTGACGAGGGACATGTGCCCCGGGGCGGCGCCGCCTCGATCGTCGTTTGCGATGACCTGCACGTCTTTGATGCCGGCGGTGCACTCCAGCATGCGCTCCGCGCACTCGGGGACACAACGAAGCTTGTCGGCCTTGCTGGCGATGGCGAGCACGGGGATGCGCACGTTGGCGAGCGCGCGGACGTAGTCGATGGCCCCGTCGTCGCTCGTCCACGTGCCTTCGCGGGCCGCGCGCACGGCGGCGCGCATCACGCTCGAGGATTCATCGTCGGTGCCGAGCCCCAATGCGCGCGCGGGGAAGTGCCCGCGGGCCTCGAGCATGTTCGCCACATAGGCCATGGCGGCGCGCTTGGCTTGCCACCTGAGCAACGATGGCTCGAAGCGCCGGAGCCACACGTTGGTGGCGATGGCCACGATGGCGTCGGCGTCGATGGCCCCCGTGCCGCGGGCGGCGAGCGCAACGTGCCCGCCGAGCGCGTGGCCGACGACGACCAGCGGCCCCTTCCAGCGTGCCCGCGCGCACTCGGCGACGGCGGCGAGATCGTGCCGGATGAACGCGTCGTACGTGACCTCGCTTTCCGACGGGCTCTCTCCGTGGCCGCGAAAGTCGAACGCCAGGGTGCGAAAGCCCTGCCCGGCGAGGAACGGGGCGAGCCCTCGTCCGTCACGGAGGAACGACTGCCGCGATGCGAACTCCGCGTGCGCCAGAAGAACGGTGCCGCGCGCGCGCAAGATCGGCTCCTGCGCCGTGGCCCGGAGTGAGACGCCGTCGGCGGTGCGGATCTCGATCTCTTCGGTGAAGGGCGGTCTCACCATCGAGATCCATCGAGCTCAGTCGAGCGACAGCACGCCGATCTCGCTGCCCACCGAGACCCCGAGGTGCGCGGCGGCGTCGGCCTCCAGGGTGCCGGATTCGGCATCCCAGTGCGCGAGCACGGCGCGGAAGTACGGCGGTTCCGCCGTTTGCGCGGCCACGATGGACCGATTCTTCGTGCGCAAGGAATCCTCGCCGATGGCCTTCACCACAGTGTTGCCCGAGCGCTGCACCAAGGTGACTTCGTCCGTGGGCGCGGTGAAATGCGGGCCGCCATCGAACGGGTCGACCCGCTCGGCGTAGCGGAAACCGATGCGGCGGAGCATCTTCTCGACCCCGCGCGTCTGCCCGCCCACCTTGCCGATGACGTCCTGTGCCTGCTGCGGCAAGAGCGAGGCGTAAATGGTCCCTTCGGGGAAGAGCCCGCGAATGAACTCCTTGTTTTGCTTCGACAAAACGTCGGCCTCGGCATAGCTCAGGTCGGTGAAGTGCCGGCCCAGGGCGTCCCAGAGGTGCGAGGTGCCGTCGGCCTCGAGCGGGGGAAGAAGCTCGGCGAGCAGCTCGTCGCGGAAGGCCTCGCGGTGCAGCTTGATGAAGAGGAAGCGCACGTACGAGATGAATTGCCCGAGCCGCTCCGGGAAGCGCCGGTACTCGGGCAGCAAGACCAGGCCGCCGATCTCCGTCGGGCCGTTGTACGAGTAGCCGATGGAGAGCGCCGTGTGCTTGAAATGTCGGTCCAGCGTGGCCGAGTAGCGCTCCTCGTCGATGACGTCGAGGTAGATGTACGGCGCATCCCTCCGCCCGAGCTGAGCAATGATCATCGAGGTGCCGATGATGCGCTTCTTCTCGCAATCGACGAGGACGAAGACGTACTCCCGACGCTTCGCATCCTTGAGTTCCCCGGTGAAACTCTTCTGCGCCAGGTCCAGCAGGTGCGCGATGGCGTCGCGGCTGAAGGGCAGATTGACCGTGTTCAGGTGATGCGCCAGCTCGAGGAGTTCGTCCTCATCGGAGGCGAGGGCACCGCGAATCTCGAAGGCCGGCATGCGCCGGCGTTTCTGCCACAGAGTTGCGAGTTTCGTCCAGCCCGCGCGGTCGACGGCGGTGAAATGGTCGGGTTTCAGCGGAATTCTGCCGAAATCACTCGAGATCGCTTGCGGAAATGACCTAAAAAGCCGGTCGGGCTGCACCGTAATCGGGCCCGCAACCTGGCATCTGTAGGCGGGAGGTTTTAGTCTCTAGGGTCTTCCTCATGTTGCCGACGGATCGCCGAACCTCATGGTTGGTCTGGCTGGTGGTGATTGCCGCCGCCGTCCACCTCCATTGGGACGCGGCCCAGGGCGGCAAATGGGTGGCAAACGCGCATCTGGATCGCGTCGCCCTGGAAGATTTGGGGAACAAGGTGCGCGAGCGCGTTCGCTCGAGCGAGGTGCCGCAGGAGTTCGTCCTCGACATGGGCGCCAAAGCGGACGAGACACCGGAGGAGCCGCCTCCGCCGCCCGAGCCCGAGAAGAAGAAGGAAAAAGAGAAGGACAAGGCCGCCGCGGCCACGCCGCCGAAGAAGGACGCGCCGAAGCCCGAGGAAAAGAAGATCGCCATCGTCGAGAAGAAGGAGGAGGCCAAAGTCACCCCTCCGCCCAAGGCGCTCGACGACAAGCGCATCGCGGTGAAGCAGCACGTCAAGCCCGACCAGGAGGACAACCCCAACGCAAAGTTCGTCGGGGACGAGGCCAACAAGGTCGAGCAGGAGTCGGTGGCCACGCAGACGTCGCACGATCAGGACGATCCGAACCCGACGCCGGGCGGCAACCATCCGGGGGCCGACCCCAAGATGGGCGACAGCGACAAGAACAAGATCGCCGAGAGCGAGGAGCACGCGGGCGAGAAGAACCGCGCGCCGGGCGAGAAGGGCACCGAGTTCACCGTCCAGCCGATGCCGCCGCCGGACAAGGCCATGGGACCCACCGCATCCCAGGGGCCGTCGTCGCAGGTGCCGCCGCAGTCGGGCGGGGACGGGCAACCCTCGCAGAATTCGCAAGGGCAGGCGCTGCCCGGTGGGGCGATGAATTCGCCGGACGTGATCAGTTCGCAGGGTGGAAGCTGGTCGTTCAACCCGATCCGACCGGGGGCCACGGGGGGCATTCCGATGCATCCCGGGCAGCAGAACGCGAACAACAAGGGGCGCGGCCAGAGCGGGGTGCAGATGCTCGGTCTCGGCGGAAAGCCCGGGCCGGGGCAGGTCAATTTGAACTTGAACCAGCAGGGCGTGATTGCCGTGGTGGGGCAGGATCAGCTTCGCAAAGAGCGTCTGGCCGACGGGGAACGCCGCAAGAGCGAGCATCGTGGCTCTTGGGTGGCGTCGAACTTCGAGCGATGGCGCAGCGCCATCGAGAACTACGTGACGTCGGTGAAGCCGGGCAATACGACCGCGCTGAACACGGCCAAGGTGCCGTTCGCGACGTACTTGGTGTCGATGCACAATCGGATTCACCCGATTTTCGCGGACAATTTCCTAGGGTCGCTGGATAGCCTGCCGCCGTCGCACCCGATGAACGACCAAAAGCTGATGACGCGGCTCGAAATCGTGCTGACCAAGGACGGGCAGCTTCACCATATGGGCGTGGTCAGGACCAGCGGCATCACCGCGTTCGACATCGCCGCCCTGGACTCGGTGCAGCGCGCATCGCCCTTCGGAACCGCGCCCTCGGCCATCGTTTCGCCCGACGGTCGCGTGTACTTGCACTGGGAATTCCACCGTGACGACTACGCGTGCTCGACCATCAACGCGCGGCCGTTCATGCTCACCGCACCTCCGTCCTCGCCGCCGGAGGACCCCACCCCGTCGCCGCTTCCGCGTCCGAGGCCCAACGAGGGCCCGCCGCCGGGCAACACCCCGGATACGCGCCAGGGCTTCTTTTTGCCCCCAACACGAATGGGTACATCGGGCTAGACTGCCGCCGTGCTTGCCCCTGCTGATCGTCCGTCGCACGAAGAACCCCAGGGCGAACCTCCGCCCGAAGACGTAGCAGGAGCGGCCCCGCAGGCGCGGCCTGGGCCGGTGGTGCGCTCGACGTGGATCCTGCGTGTGGCGGCGGTTTGCGGGGTGGTGGCGGCCATCCTGGGGCGCATCATCGCGCCGGGGCTTCGGGGCAATGCTTCGGAGAACGTCGTCGTCTTCTGGGATCGCGCGGCGGCCGTCAGCTCGTACGCGATGTCGTGCATCCTCATCGCGGCACTCTTGATGGGGCTCTTCGAGGTGTCGCGGCGGCCGAAGCTCGGATTCGGCGTGCGCATCGCCACGGTCATCAGCGTGGGCATCGTGGTGGCCACGGTGCTGCCCGCGTTCCAACGGCGCTTGCCTCTGGCCCTCGCGGTGTTGATGTCGATTGCCACGAGCAGCCTGGCGATCAGCGCCGCACTCAATTCGCTGCGCTCGGCGCATACGCGCGCGGTGGGGGCGGTGTTGGGCTTCTTCGGGCTCGCGGCGCTGGTGCGTTTGTTCGCGTGGGAACTCGCGGTGGTCGCGGGGGATCACGCGAGTGCGAACTTGTACGGGTGGAGTCGCGTGGCGGCGACGGGGGCCGTGGTGTTCGAGGGCATCGGGCAGCTGGTCGCCGCGGCTTGGTTGGGAACGCGAACGCGCCTGCTGGGGCAGATCATGTCGAGCATCGCCGTGGCCGCCGCCTTCGTGGTCACGTGGGGCGCGGCACGCGGGGCGCTGCCGGGGGCGGAGCCGTGGCAGGCGATTCTGCATACGTCGCTGGGTGAAGCGGTGGGCGTTCCGCCATCGTACGGCTTGGGAGCCATTGCGACATTTCTCGTGGCTGCGTCGATTCTGTTCGCCATGGTGGCCGTGCTTCAACGCCGTCAGGTGCTGACCATCACGAGCGCACTGGCGCTCGCGCTGATCGGGCGCGGTGCCTACGATGCGCCGCTGCGCGCGCTGGCGGCGGCCGCGGCTGCGGTGTGGATGATGCTCGCGTTCTCCGACGACCGCGCCATGTGGCGCACGCTTCTCGCCGAGCGAGAGGAGCGCATGCGCCGTGACGACGGCCGCAGCGAGGACGAAGCGCCGCTCGGTACGGAAGAAGCCGTCGAGAAACCCGGACCCGGCTAGGGCCATCAGAATCCGGGAGTCCCACTTCCGGAGGTCTGATGCGGACGAACGCGGGTCGGGCGATGGCGGTGGTGTGCCTCTTGATGGGCGCGGGCTGCGAGCGCAGTGCGCTGGAAGAGGAATCCGCGGCGGAGTCTGCGCAGGCCATTCAGGGCGGCGACGTCGACGTAAGCGATGCCTTCGCCGTGGGCATCGTGGACCGGCAGACGTCGGTGCTGTGCTCCGGCGCACTCATCGCGCCGAACCTGGTGCTGACCGCGCGGCATTGTGTGGCGTCCATCAGCAGCGAGGTGGTGCGCTGCGCGACGGATACCTTCGGTGCGGCGCGCGATGCGAGCTCGTTCTGGGTCACCAATGACGTGCGCATGCAGAACGCGCAAGCGGTGATCTACCGCGCGAAAAAGGTGTTCGTGCCGGACAGTCCGAAGCTTTGCGGCAACGACATCGCGCTCATCGAGCTGGAGACGCTGTTGCCCGAGGGCTCGCCGATGGCCACGCCCGCCATCGAGCGGCCGCTCACCGATCCCGGCTACGATCGGGCCGTGGCTGCCATTGGCTACGGGGCCATCTCGCCCGCGGGAAAGGGCGCTGGGACGCGCCGCATTCGTGAGAACATCGCCATCGCGTGCATCCCGGGCGATGCGAAAATCGGTTGCCCGAAGGACGACGAGCTTCGGGCGAGCGAGTTCATCACCGATGACGGCACCTGCCAGGGAGATTCCGGCTCGGGCGCATTCGAGCAACGAAGCTACGCCGCCGGCAAGGCCGTGACGTTTGGCGTGCTGTCGCGCGGCGGGCAAGATCACGACGCCGACAAATGCGTCGGCGCCGTCTACACGCGGGTCGATGCGTTTCGCGATCTCATCGTGAATGCGGCGCTCGAGGCCGCCCGCGATGGCGCGTACGAGCCGCCCGCGTGGACCAATGCCCCGCGTTTCGATTGGGCCGATGCGGGGCTTCTCTCGGATGGGAACAACGACTTGGCCGGTGCCAAGGTGAATTCCGGCGCGGCCAGCGACCAAGGTTGCGCGGCCTCGGCCCACCTGACGGCGGGCGAGGCCATGGGTTGGCTTGCCGCGATGGCGCTGCTCAGCGCGGGAAGGCGGAGGAATTCCCTCCGTCGACGGTGACGATGCACCCGGTGGTGACCGGCGCCAGCGCCAAGTAGACGAAGGCATCGGCGACGTGCTCGCCCTCCACCTCACGCGACAGCAGATTCGAGCGGAAATACTCGTCCACCGTGAGCCCGCGGTTTTTCGCGCGCGACTCGGCGAGGCCGCCGCCGAACAGCTGCGTGCGCACGCGGTCGGCGTTCACCGCGTTGGCGCGGATGCCGTACTTCCCGAGGTCGACGGCGTATTGCCGCATCAAGCCGACCAGCGCGGATTTGGCGACGGCATAGGGGCCGAATCCTGCGCCCGGATTGAACGCCGCTTTGCTGGCGTTGAAGAGGAGCACGCCGCCGGTACCTTGCGCGAGCATCACCTCGGAGGCGGCGCGTGCCACGTGGTTGTGTGCGAGCAGGTTGATTTCGAGCGACTCGCGAAGGGTTTCCTCTCCGCGCGCGGTGTCGAGCCGGCCTTCCGGCGCATTGCCCGCGTTGGAGACCACGATGTCCAGGCCCCCGAAGAATGCGACCGCGCTGTTCGTGGCGGCGCTCACGCTCTTCGACTGGGTGACGTCGCAGGTGATGGCCAGCGCCGTGCGCTTTCCGTGCTTGGCCGCGAGCCCTTCATGAACGTGCGCCAGCGCCTCGCCATCGCGATCGAGCAGCGCCACGTGCGCTCCGAGCTGCAAGAGCTTCGCCGCGGTGGCTTGCCCGATGCCGGAGGCGGCGCCGGTGACCAGGGCAATTTTGCCGGCGAGAGGAGCTGGGGCTTTCTTGCCGACCTGCAGCTTGGCCTGCTCGAGGCTCCAGTACTCCATGTCGAACAAATCGGACCGGCTCACCGGCTCGTAGGTGCCGATGTCCGCGGCGTCGGTCATCACTTGCACGGTGTGCTCGTAGATGTCGGCCGCAATGTCCGCTTCTTTGAGGGTGCGTCCCACCGCGCAGATGCCCACGCCGGGCAGGAGAATGACCCGCGGCCACGGATCGAGCTTCTTGCGCTGCACGTTCTTCGAGCGGCACATCGACTCGAAGTAGTTGTCGTACGCATGGGCATACTGGACGATCGCGTGCTCGACGCGGTCGCGGAACTCGTCCAGGTCGGCGTAGTCGGGCTTGCCCAAGAAGAGCGCCGTCGGCTTCGTGCGAATGACGTGGTCGGGGGTGGCGCTCCCGATGGCCACGAGCTCCTCGGCATCGGGGCGTTCGAGGAAGGAGAGCACGGTGTCGGTGGTGCGGACGGAGAGGAGCGGTCCGGATTCACTGGCCTCGCCGGCCAGCTTGGCGAGCACGCCGCGGATGCGCGGGAGCAAGCGCGCGCGGTCCGAGTTGCCCCAGAGCATGTGGCGCGACGAGGCCAGGCTGCCGGCGGGGGAGATCTGACCGGGTAGGAAGCTCGTGGTGCGCCGTGAGTCCGTGAGGTAGCGCTCGGCCCGGGTCACGGCGGCGATCATGGCCTCGTAGCTTTCCTTTGCCGTCTCGCCAAAGGTGAAGATGCCGTGTTTCTCCAGGACGATGACCGTCGGCGTTTCGCCTCGTTTGACGACGGCGTCGAAGGCGTCGCTGCACCGTTTGGCGAGCTCGAAGCCGGGCATGACGTAGGGGACCCACACGAGTCCGCGCCCGTAGACGTGCGTGCAAATGCGCTCGGCATCGGGCTGGTCGGCGATGGAAAGCACCGCGTCGGCGTGCGTATGGTCCACGAAACGCGCAGGAAGCCAGGCGTGGAGCAAGGTTTCGACGCTGGGGTTGGGCGCATGCGCATCGAGCAGGGCGAGCCGCAGCTCGTTGACCATTTGCTCGTCGGTGAGGGCGGGGAGGCTGCGGAGCTTGCGCAAGGTGGCGAGGCGCACGGCAGGGTGGCCGGCCGGCTCGATGGAGGCCAAGTCGCTTCCCGAGCCCTTGATGTAGAGGACTTCGACGCCCTCGCCAAAAACGTCGCGCTCGACACCTTTTGCGGAGGTGTTCCCCCCGCCGTGAAGGACGAGCGACGCGTCCTGGCCAAGGAGGCGCGCCGTGTACGTGCGGGCGGCGACGGTTTCTGCGACGCCCCGGGAGGTCAAATTCTGCTGAAAATGCGCCGCTTCTGCATCGACGTACCGTGATTTCACCGACTACCTCCCGTGCTCGCCGCTGGCCGTGCGGCTAGTTCGCTCGTCCCATGCTTCTACGCTCTCGCGTAGCAGGGCGGGTAGCTCGAAGAAGGTGGAGCATTGCCTTGCCACGGTAGCGTTCGTTGCGCGGCGCAGGCGCGTGGGGGCGGGGGCGGAGAAAAAGAGCTGAGGGCGGCCCCGAGAATTTCCGGGGTGCCGTGGCGATGGCGGAGCGAACGTTCACGGAAGGTTCACAACCTGCCTTGACAGCGGGAGCGGGCCTCGCTATTCCACGCTCTCGCAAAGCAGGCGCGTAGCTCAGTGGTAGAGCACTACCTTGACACGGTAGGGGTCGTTGGTTCAATCCCAATCGCGCCTACAAGGATTTCCGGTGTTTACGAAGTAGCAAGTTGGGAATGCAGACCACTTTCCCCTTCGTGCGCACCACCTTGCAGACCACCCTCGGATGCTTTGCCTCCTTGCACGAGGCGAAGCACCCGACCAATGCTCTCGCGTTGCTCGGCGGGGTGAACCGTCGAGTACAGCTCGCGCATTCGCGGTGACGTCCAGCCAGAGATGGACTTTTGAATGACGTCGTCCATGCTCACGAGGCGGGACAGGTCGTTGAAGGTCCGCCGCATGCCCTTGGGCGTGAGCTTCTTCTTCAGGCCGATCATCCGGCACACCTTCGGGAAGACCTTCGCCAGGAAGCCCTCCGAGCGGCAGCCTCCGTCGTCCGCCGGGAAGAGGAGCTCGGACGCCTGTTGCTCGGGCGTGGTCAGTTGCGTGTCGACGTGCCAACGGAGCACGCCCATGACCTCGGCGGGGACGTGGATGCGATCGCGGCGCCCGGTCTTGGTCGTGTTCATGATCGCGTTGAGCGTGTGCGAGCGGCGCACGAGAACGACCCCTTCGTCCCAAAGGATGTCGGGAGTGGGGCCTTTGCGTCGCAGCGGCCGCATGTGCGAGGGGCGAAGGCCGGTCGCGAAGCCCAGGTAGCTCATCGCATACTGGATCGCGAACTCCTCGTACATGCAGACGAGGAAGTCCGTCAGCTCCTCGGGCGCGAGGGCGTTTGGATTTTCCTCCGTATAAGTTTCGTGGTCGGTCGTCTTGAACGCCTTCACGCCATCGATGGGGTTGATTCCCAATCTGAGCTCGCGCGTGGCGCGCGCCATGATGTGCCGAAGGATGTTGAGCCAGCCATTTGCCGTGATTGGCGAATAGTCCTTGGCCAATATCAATTCGCCGATACCAGCACGCCAATTCTCGAAATGCATGGGCTGAATCTGATCCATGAAGAGCTCCCCGAACCCCGAGACGCCCTTCGTTCCCTGAATCAAATGGACAAGGGGGTAGATCCAGCGCTCGCGCCCGCGGGCGCTCTTGATCTCACCGGTTTTCAGTTTTCGCTCTAGCAGCGAGGGCGCGTAGTCGGCGAATCGCTGCTTCGGAGCTAGGACCGAGGCGCCGCCGGCTTTGATGCGTGCTTTCTCCGCATCCAGCCACTTGAGCGCGTCGACCTCGTTGTCGATCTCCGTCAGTACCTTCTTGATCTCGTCCTGGCGGCCCGTCGTCGGGTCGGTGACCCGAGCCCGCACGAAGTGCCCTCCGTCCCTCACCTTCCAGACTCCTGGCAATTTCGTCGGAGCCATCCACGTGTTCCATCGTTTGACCCATCGGTCCATGTGCTTCTCCTTCATCGGTCGGAGGCGCACCCGGACGATCCGAGGGCATGCTATCCGCAGCCGGGCCCCGCATGAAACGGTCAAGTTCGGTGACGGCCCACATCCACGTGGCCCGCGCTTTGCCGCCGCGGCGAAATGCCGGGGCGATGCGGCCTTCGAGCTTCGCCTTGCGCAGGGCGCCGGTCGTCTTGAATCCGCAGTACGTGGCGGCGTCGGCCGTCGTCAGGTAAGGCCGTGGGGACGGGGAGCTCGCATCGCCGGGTTCCATGAACCCTGCGTGTACTCGCGTTGAGTACTTGCTGTCGCGCGGATCCGGGGTAAGGGCTAAGCGTTACATGGCAGACAGCAAGTGCGAACGAGGGCTTCGAGCGATGGAGGCGTCGGGGGCGCCGGCCACGTCGGAAGCCAGGCCCGAGGAGGGCGACGCGGAGGATGCGGCCCTCGACGACCGGTCCGCGGCTACACATGAGCGAGGGGAAAGGCTGTGCGCCCCGCCGCCGCCCCGGATGCGTGGCGCGATCGAGCGCGGTAAGAGGCTTATCGAGACCCTTCAAGGCATGGTCGACCTGCTCGAGGGCGGGACGGCGGACGTCGAGGACGAGAAAACGCACGGCGTCATCGCGGAGAGCCTCGACCGCATGTGGATGCTGTACATGCGCCGACCCAATTTGGCCCAGGAAGCCGCGCTCCGATACTTGGAGGCCGTCGAGCTCAGTTTGACGAGCCGTCCAAACATGAGCCTCGAGCAGCGCGTGGCTTATGTCCGCGATGTCTTGGGAGCTCGCTTTCCCGAGTACCTGGCGCGTGTCGACGCGAACGTCGTCGAGTTGACGGTGCGTGGGTTTACTGGGCTGGATAAGAAGGCCCCCACTCTCTTCGACGCCGTGCAACATGTCGTGCGGCGCGGGGTGTACAAGAGTTCCGAGAGCCCTCGGATCGCGTACCTCAATTATCTGGAGGACTGTGGCTGGAGGCGCCCAAGCATGTTAACGCGCGATCGCGTGGCCGACGATGTGGAACGCGCGCACGACGAGGCGTGAGGCCGCGATGAGGCGAAAGTAGCCTGGCGTGACGGGATTTCCTCGCGTGAATGGGGCCTAGCAGTTCGCTAATTGCGATTGCTGCGACTTAAAAAGGAGACCAGTGGCACGCTCTTCCTGTCCAAGTCGGATGGAGCGGCGATTCGAGCAAATACACCTGCCAGCGGCAAGCGCACAGCCAGGTTGCTCGTGAGGGGGCGCGTCTCTCTCCAACGGAGCACCTTTGCCTACGAGCCGGAGCCCTTCCTCGACGCGTCATGCGGATTCATCGCGATTTCCCCCCGCCGCTTCAGACGGCGGGGACGATTTCCCGAAGGATTCGCCCTTCCACGGTGTGCTCCGTTGATATTTGTCGGGAACTTTGCCCGCCGCTTCTGACGGCGGGGGCCATTTGTCGAGGATTCGCAGGCGCGCCGAGAAAATCAGGGAGACACCTGATCACGTCATCCAGTCCGATGTTCACGGGGATGCGTTTGAAGGGTTGGCCAAGCCTGGCGTCTCGTCCCATATTCGTCCGATGTGCCCGGTCTTCGGGCTGAACGTCGACTCCCAGCGCGTGAATCTGCAAAATCAGCTTTGCGCAACCGGGAAACGCGTGCTTTACCGCGCAGCATAGGGAACCCGCAGCATCGTCAAGTTCGGCCGAGATGGCGGAGGTGACGGTCGTGACGATGATTTGCGCAACAATGCTCGTTTGCCGATGCACCTAGGCAAGCGCGGTGTTGCAATTGGACCGTATTGCCAAAGACACCGTCACCATCGTCACGTTCGCGCTCGCCGGCGAATTTTCGGACGGTGAACCGTGACGGTCCCTCGGACCGTTGGGGCTGGGCGTTGCGAGGTGACCGTCACGCGGCGTTGACGGCACCGTCCATCGAGACGTCCGCGGCGTCGCTCCTTTTGGCCATCGGGGCCGAAGGTGCTGGGCTCGCGTGACGGCGGTGACGCTCGTGACGATGCTTTGCCCGTTTAGCCTTGTCGCGCCGCCGCCGCGCAATTAAGGGCGGCGACGCGACGGAGCGGATCGTAAAAGTGCGTCACGTCCGTTCTGGACGGCAGGGTTGCGGGGCGCCTGGGTTTCGTGTTGACGGAGCCGTCCATATCCATCGGCCCGCTACTTTCTTCCATTCACCGCCATGCGGGGTGCTGTCTGCGAACGCGGTGAGGTCAGTCAGGTCAGGTGGAGGGTCGTCCTCACCGGTTTCCTCCGCTCTTGCCGACGGCGGCGGTGCCGCGGCGGGCGCCTGGTCGGTTCCTACCTTTCTCGCGCGGCAGAGCGTGATATTCCGCCGGTCATTGGTGCGGCCACGCACCACCTCAATGCCCAGGTGGCGCAGCGACGGCAGCGACTCTCCTATTCTCTTCGTTAAAGCATTGGCGGCCCTCGGCCAATCACGAGAGCGACGAAGCTCGTTCGGGACGAGCGTGCCCAGTTCCTTGAGCAAGTCCGTAGCCTTGCCACTCCATTCAAACTGCTTGTCGAGCAGCTCCATGATGGCGGAGGCCACCGCATTGGCTTCCAGAGACGCCGCAATGGCCTGCTGCTGGTTCTCTATATAGGCCGCGTAGAACTCCCCGTCCTTCCATCCAAAGGCGCGCTCCGCGGCCGTCGCGAAGATCACGAAGTCCGCCATGCGAGGTAGGGCGCTCAGCTTGACCGAGGGTTCGCGCGCCAAAGCGCCGGACAACCCCGTGAGCAGGGCGCCGAAGATTCGGGGCTTGGCCTCTTGGAATCCGGCAATCAGCTCCTTCTCGGGGCGGCGCTCGTCCGGGGGGATCCTCGACAGGGCGATCAACAAGCTTCGGTCCGCCAGGTCCGCCCGGGTGGCGATGTCGTCGATGCCGTTGAGGATGATCGGCCGCACGGCGTCGAAGATGATCTCCTCGTCGTCGGTGAACAGTCCCCGCGTGGCGAAGCCGCCGCCGGTCGATACGCGGCAAAGAGCGTCCGAGAGCCATACCGGCAGCCCGCTTAGGTTGTCGTACGCCAACACGTGCGAGCTGTTGCTCTCGATGGCCAAGTCCCGCATCTCCCGGGGGGCGGACCGAATGGGCGAGGGGTTGGGGTCCACGAGCTCGCGCGCGAAGCGGGTCGCTGTGCTCTTGCCCGCGCCGTGCTCGGCCTGAAGGCAGAGAATCGGGTAGGGCCCCCGGGGGCGAAGCGCGGCGACCAACCAAGCGACGAGTAGTTTGAAGTGAGATTCGTCCTTCAAATTGAAGAAGGTCCGCAACTCGTCGACGCTGCCCCCCGATACGGGGCGGGGCAGGGCGTGCAGCGTCTTGGGCCGAAGGAACTTAATTGGCGCTTTCGTGACGATGCGCCAGCCGTCGCCCGTCACCTCGACCATCTCCCGCGCGTCATTGCCCAGGTCGATGAAGATGGCATTGCCCGCCTCTGCGGTTCGCCGATGGACATCGCGCCGCGGCCCGTCGTGCACGGCCAGCCCCTCGAGGGTGCTCAGGGCGTCGGATTTTGCCTGCCCGCCGGGAATCTTCCCAAAGTCCTTGTAGAACTCTCGATTGAGCCAACATCGAAACTTGTTGGAGCGAAGCTTCAGTGTTTCGTGCCGTTCGTCTTGAACGATGGTTGCGTAGGCAGCGTCTTGATTGTCGTGGAAAAGCTCCGTCTTGGTGCGTGCCAGCTCCACGAGGAGCTGGGAGGCCGAAACGGATGGCTCGGTCGATGTATCGGCTGAGGGATCGGGGGTCACGTCGGTCTCGGGAGCGTCCGAGCCGATGTAGTTCAAGGCCTCCTCGACCGCGTTTCGCGTCGCGCTATCCTGGTGGGCTTCGAAATACGATTTGCGGACTTGATCGATAAATGTTTTGGACTTGATGGGAACCGCCGCACCCGCCGCATCCAGCGACACCAATACGTGGTCGGGGGTGCGCCGGATGCAGAAGGTCCTGAGAAGCTCCACGAGCCTCAACGTCTTCGTCTTGTGCTTCGAGCGCGCTCCCGTGAAGTCGACCACGTTAGACGTGCTCTTGGGGAGGCCCGAATCGGCGTTCTGGTGCGCATCGCCGCTCATGTCGGCGAACGGAATTTCGTCGTCGCTCACGGCTTGTCCCTCTTGGCGTTGAGGGCGAGACGGTAAACGGCTCGTTGGTAGGCCGCCGGATGCGCACGCGCCGCGCGTTCGATTGCTTCGTAGGGAAGCGCGCGAATCACATCGAGGATCGTCCTTCCGACGCAATGCGCGTGCTGGCAACGGAATGCGCCGAGCCGCACCTCGCCCGTGGGCGGCAAAAGCGCCGCGCTGGAATCATCCCCGCCGCCGCGAGCCTTTCCGCTGTGGTCGTCACGCGAGTGCTCGTGTACCCACGGGCACCGCACGGCGTACTTCCCTCCGCCGAGTGGCCGACCAAGCCACGACGCCTTCGCGAATGCGATACCAAGAAAGGATTCCGCTGCCGAGCCAATCGGTTGCGTGATGCGTTTGCTGGGTGAGATGCGTTGAAGATTCGAGGGAAGGGGGGCGATGTGGGATTCGACGGGGTGTGTTCCTGAATCCCAACGGTATTGACCCCCGTTGGGGTGGATAGAGGGGGGGGCCACGACGTAACCTCGATGCTTGACGTCAATCCCTTCACCGAGCGTGCCTACGACGTTGTCGTTACCCAAATATCGAAAGTAGAAGTGCCAGCCCCCGCTCGGAGTGAGTACCCTCCACGTGGTCGGCAAAGGCCGTCGTGATTCGAGCCGAATGAGGGTTTCATCACCTCCGTTGCGAGGATCAATGTCGAGGACGCAAAGGCCCGACGCCGCGCATGCGATGCCGACGTTGGCCTCCGGCGCGCACTGCCACCACCGAATGATGCAATTCCGATCCTGCGTCGCATCGAGGTACCCGCGCCTTGCGAGCCTGCCGTCCGGTTCTTTCCTGCCGCGCAGCAGGGGGAAAACGAAGAATCCCAGAAGAGTCACATAGGCGAGCGCAGCCCGTCCGAGTAGCGATAGTTGAATTCGTATATTAGAGTCGTTCTGGCCGCGAGCGCGTTTGCCACTCCCGTCCGCGTGTGGTATTCGAGATTTGTTCATGAATCGGCCGTGTCGGCCGCGTCGGGTGACCGCCCGGCGCGGCCGCCTCTGTTTTGTCAAAGACGATGGACGGTCCCCCGTTCAGATTGCCTCAGAGAGAATCGGATCACGCAGTGCCGCGCGAGCTCGCTCGCCTGCCATTCCACGCACAGATCCGGGTTCTCGTGCCTCTCGTTCGATGGATCTTGGATCCACTCCGTATTTGACCGCGAGGCGTCGGAGCTTCGATGCATCAAGCCGTTTTCTTCCCATCACAACGACCTCCTAAGGTGAGGATGGTGCTTGTTTGATGCGGTTCTTGGTAACGTCGATTGCCGGCCAAGTCACGGACATGCGACGTAAGGGCTAGCCGTTACGGATCAACGAGTGCGTGCTGGGGCTCGAGAGTCAAAGGTCGCTCGGTCCAGGTCATACCTGAGTATGGCAAACAGCGAGATGGTTCTCGTTTTTGTCCGACTTACCATGGGTGAAGAAGCGCGCTCGTCGCCTGCACGGTGGCACTGTTTCGCCGGCCCTGGCGGAAGGGGACAGGCGCTCCGACGGCGGGCCTCTTTGAAGACATTCCTGCGCAGGTCAGGAAGGTCGCGGCTGTCCACCCAAGATGTTGCCTCGATGCCGGCAGAGATCCGAGGGCTTGAAATCGAGCCATGTCCACACGCACCTCGACGACAGCGACGAATGCAAGCAGCGGTGGCATTCGCGGACGACATCATCCTGAACAAGAGCGATCTGGTATCGGTGGACGATCTCGACGAGCTCGAAACGCGGATCCGTTCGATGAACGCGATGGCGCGGATCCATCGCGCGCACGATGCCAGGGTGCCGATCGAGACGGTGCTCGACGTCGGTGGTTTCGATCTCCATCGCGCCCTGGAGCAGAAGCCGACGTTCCTCGAGCCGGAGTACCCATTTCGAATGGGCGGGCCTCTACGAGTTCGAGCTCACGCTGAAAGACGGGCGGGATCCGAGCATGTCGGTCCTATTGCTCCCAGTGGCCTCGATGCGGGAGGTCTCGAACGAGCTTGCAGATCGAGCGATGCGGCTGCTTTCTCAGGGGAAGACCGCGCTCGAGACGGTGCTGTCCGGTAACGCCATCGTCGCTGGGGAGATGCACTGAGGGTACAGCTCCGATACAACTTGCCGCTCACCAGGCGCAGGTGATCGCGCTCGCGTGGCGACGGCCGCATCCACGGATTCTCCCTCGAGCAGTGCGCCTCGAGCTGCCGTGGCAATGACCACACCGTTCAGCACCGAAATACCGCCGAGCGCGATGAAACCAATGGCGGCGGGAAGGCTGAAGGGAAGCCCCCGAGCCAAGAGGCCGAGCATGCCGCCGACGGCGGCAAAGGGAACGAGAAGGAACACCGCGAAGGCAGGTCGAAGGCTCCGGAACATGAGGAACAGCATGCCGAGGATGACGGCAACGACGGCGGGCACCACGAGCGCGAGCCGGGCGGACGCGCGTTCGAAATTCTCGAATTGTCCGCCCCATTCGAGACGGTAGCCGCTGGGAAGTGACACCTGGCTCGCAACCTTGCTCTTCGCTTCGTCCACCCAAGAGACGAGATCGCGGCCGCGAAGGTTGACGTCGACGCGAATGATGCGCTCGCGGTTCAAGCGTTTCACGACCGAGGGTCCGTCACCTTCTTCGAAGACGACGACTTCCCGCATGGGGACGCTCTCGCCGCGCCCTGTCTCGACGAATAGATCCGAGAGCGCTTCGGCGTTCGGCTGCGACGGTGGCACGAGAATGCGCAAGTCGAAGCGGCGCTCCTGTTCGTACACCTGCCCGACGGAGACGCCTTCGCGCGATGCGGCGAGCACGTCGAAGGCGTGCTTCACTTTGACGCCGTGGCGAGCCATGCGCGATCGATCCGCGGTGGCGGTGATGGTCGGCTGCCCCATGATGCGCTCGATCTTGAGGTCGCCCGTGCCCTGAATGTCCCGAACGACATCGCCGACGCGGTTGAGAAATCGACGAGCTCGTTCAGCTCCGGGCCGATGATCTTGATGGATACGTCTGCGCGTGAACCTGCAATGAGCTGATTGGTCAGGTCCTCGATGGGCTGCGAGACCGAGACGAAAGTCGATGGGACCTGACTCTCGACGCGATCCTTGAGCGTGCTCGCGAGCTCTTCGAAGCTGTGTACGCTCTGCCACTGTTTCATCGGCTTGAGCGGGACGAGAATGTCTGTGTTGTTGTTGCCCACGGCATCGAGCGCCATCTCGGCGCGCCCGCTCTGTCCGAGCGCTTTCTGGGTCTCAGGGAAGCCGAGGACGACCTTCTCGGCGAGAAGATCGAGCCGGCGCGCCTCCTCGAGCGACACGCTGGGGGCGCGCAGCATGGCGAGGATGGCGTCTCCCTCGAAAATGCGCGGGACGAACTCGGCTCCGGAGCCTGCGAACGCGAAGACCACACCGAAAAGCCCCGCAACGCTGGCGCCTACGAGGACCCAGCGAATGCGCATGAGCATGTCCACGAGCTCGGCGTAGCGTTCGGCGACGCGCTCCAACCAGACGGGCCCGTGCCCCTTGGCAGGAGGGACGCACAGGACCAACAGCGCCGGAAAGAAGAGGACCGAGTATACCAGGCGCCGAAAAGTGCGCAGGCCATGGTGATGGCCATCGGCCGGAACATCTTTCCCTCGACGCCTTCCAGCGTCAGAAGAGGGATGTAGACCAGCATGATGATCGCGACGGCGAAGGCGACGGGCTTGATCACCACTTTGGCGACTTCGGCATAGGCCCGGGCCCTTGCGCGGCCCACGAGCGCTCGCCCCGCGGTGGCAGCAATGATGGCCTCGAGAATGACGATGGGACCATCGACCAAGAAGCCGAAGTCGATGGCGCCGAGGCTCATGAGGTCGCCGGTGACGCCGAAGAGGTGCATGCCGAACAAGGCGATGGCCATCGAGCCCGGGATGCCGGCGGCCACGACCAAGGCGCCGCGGATCGTGCCAAGCATGATCGCGAGCACGACGGTGACGATGAGGAGCCCCTCGGCGAGGTTCGTCGCGACCGTTGACAGGGTTCGCTCCACGAAGTCGGCTCGGTCGTAAATGACATCGATGGTCACGCCGGGAGGGAGCTCGCGTTTGACCTGCTCCATGCGCTGTTTGACGGCATAGATGACGTCGCGGCTGTTGGCGTGCGCGAGCATCATCACCAGGCCCGAAACCGCCTCGCGTTCACCATTCAGGGTGACGACCCCATACCGAAGGGCCGAGCCCACGCGCACTTCGCCGATGTGCGGACGAGGATGGGCGGTCCTTCTTTGCCGGTGCGAATCACGATATCGGCTATTTCTGGTTCGTTGGCCACCATGCCCTTGCCGCGAATCGTGAAGCTCTCTCCGCCGCGCTCCACGTAGCCGCCGCCCACGTTCACGTTGGCGGTGGACAGTGCCTCGATGACGTCGTTGAGCGTGAGTGCGCGGGCGCGCAGCTTCGTCGGGTCGACCACGACTTGGTACTGTTTGAGCTCGCCGCCGAAGGGATTGACCTCGACCACACCGGGCACGTCCCTCAGGCGCGGCCCCGATTTCCCAATCGAGCAGGGTGCGCAGCTGCATCGGCGAATGGTGTCCCGAGCGGACCACGAATTTGTAGATCGTCCCGAGTCCCGTGGAGGGAGGCGCCAACTCCGGTAACTCGGCGGAGGGCGGAAGTTCGCTCTGAACTTGCCGGATCCGTTCCAGCACGAGCTGCCGGGCCCACCAGATGTCGGTGCCGTCGGCGAAGATGACGGTGACCGCCGAGAGACCAAAGCGCGAGATACTTCGTATTTGGACGCTGCCTGGGATGCCGTTTAGCGCCTTTTCGATCGGAACCGTGACGCTTCGCTCGACTTCGACAGGCGCGAGGCCGCCGCACTTGGTCAGGAGGTCGACTTGAATGCTGGATACGTCCGGCAGGGCATCGATGGGCAACCGCCGTGCGGCCACGATGCCGAGTGCGAGGACGGCGACGAACAAGGCCGCCAGTGCCTTGCGGGCGCGAATCGAGAAGGCGACGAGATTGTCCATGGAATTACCGGAACAACTCACTCTTCAGCGCAAACACGCCCGTGGCCGCGACCCGCTGTCCGGCCTCGAGGCCTTCCAGCACTTCGTGGCGCGTTCCATCGGATCCTCCAAGGCGGACCGGTACGGGGCGCACGCGCGTATCCGTTTCCGCGACGAAGGCCGTCGCTTTGCCGTCCACGTACACGACCGAATCGTGGGGAATCAAAATCGCGGTATGCGCAGGATCGCCGCTGGTAATAGCCGCATGCACGGACTGCCCGGGGCGAAGGTGATGGCTCGGGTTGTCGACGGCCACGCGACGTGCACTGCGTAAAGCTCCCAAAGTCAGCCATGGCAACCGTCACTCTGTTCGTGACGGTTGGAAAAGACAGAAAAAGCGCGACTATGCACTGCCCCGCATAATCGCGCGCTTCTTCCCGCCTTCTCCAATCGCAGAGGTGAGCTATGCGGTGGCCCCCGGTTGGTCTCGAGCCGCCTGCCCCGGCGAATGAAGCCTTGGGGCTCTGCACGTGCGTGTCGAGAAGTTTGTCGATTCGATGGTCATCCGGGCCGAACGAATCAAGAGACACCTGGTCAGGCTGCTTGCTCTCATCAACTTCGACTTTCACGACGTGCTTGTAGGTATGCGCCACGCGCGTCGCGTCTCATTCGCTGAATATCGACGGGGGAGCGCGTGGGCCTGAAAATAGGCGGCGAGGCGGTCGACCTCTACCCGAGCGGTCGGGGAATGACGCCGATTGAAGCGGGTTCGCCTCTTTGCCAAGCGGCTAGGGAACGGAGCTGCGAAGGCAGTCATAAGCAACCGGACCTCACAGCGGTCCAGTTGGAGACGGGGTCGCTGGATATCCATCAAGTTCGACTGGCTTGAGCGAGGCGCGAGACAAGAGGCGTGTGTTCCCCACCGTGCACCACTTTGCTAGGCGCAGGAGGTTGTCTTCGACGCGCGGCGGGAGGCTGCAAGGCATCTATGGGCAACCGTTGCGATGGTCGTCGAGACGGTTGGAGAGGACGGGAAGAAGGGGCTGGGCAACTAGGGTGATAATCACCTCGGTTGGAGACGATGATAACGTCGGAATGACGAAGGAGGCCATAATCGCGCTCCTTCCCGCCTTTCCAACCGCGTCGATCATCGACGCGGTTGCCCACCGTTGGTCTCGAGCCGACCGCCCAGCGAAAGGTTCGGGCGTGCACAGAGATCATCTCTGTGCACGGCGAATCCGGCGCCAAGGTGACGTGCTTGAGCGCGAGCGGCGAGACTTTCCCCCTCCGTCCGATGTGTCGATCATTGGGAATGGCCGATTGCAGCGATCGCGCAGAGCTGGAAAAAAATAGCCTTGGGCAACCGAGGTGAAAATTACCTCAGTTGGAGGACGATGGGAAAACCCGCCATAAGGATGACAATTGGTTGGGTCACAACGATGCGCGCGGACGCTTAGCATGAACGGTTTCATGGTCTCGCCGGTGGACGTCAAAATTCCGCGGTGAATTTCCCCCCCGCTATTCGGGGCGGGGGAAATTGCTCGGGAGATCTGCATGTATTTGGTCTTTCATCATACATTGTATGGAAATTTCGCAGTTGGCTGGATCCCGCGGCCGCGCGAATAATGCGTAGTCGCACGGAATCGGTGTTCGAGGTGACCTAGCGTGGGAAGGTGACGATGGTGACGGTCATGACGATGCCATGAGAGTGAGGCTGCGTCGTGCACAGCGATCATCGCTGTGCACGCTCGCCCTCCCTGATTTTGCAGTTTCGCGGACCCTGCTTCGACATTCAGGCCCAGCGCCCCGGACCTCGGACCGAAGCGACCCCCATGCGCCTGGTTCGCGACTTCGTGCGACGATCTCGTCCGTGGGCCATCGGTACCGTCATGGCGTTGCCCGAAGGGCCTTAGTCACGAATCGTGACCAGTCCCCGTCGTTGGGGCGAGCCTTAGTCACGAATCGTGACGAGGCAGGCGGCGTGACGGCGCCACGACGTTGCATGACGGAGGGACAAAGTTGACGAGCGGCTGGCATCTGCGTCGGCAGTTCAAATTTATCGGGTGAGCGCTCTAGCGCTTCCGGTCGTGCGTCTGTCTGCCGGGAGATTGTATGTCCTCTCTGATCCGCGCCCAGCCGTCGTGGAGCCCGAAACGTCACGCAAGTTGGCCTCCGTTTCCCTCGCCTAGACGCTCGAGCTCGGCGTGGAAGCCGTCAATGGGGCTGCTCGCAAAGCGTGCGTGAGGCTGCTTGCCGAGAGGGGGCGGTATCAGTTGATCAGTTGGATTGTTGCGACTTGAAAAGGACGCCGGTAAATGGCGGTGACGCGCGTGACGATGCGTTACTCGCGTGCCCTCTGCCTCCCCGACCTGTGTCGAGGAACAGGGCCGTCGTGACGGAGCCTATTACGCGAACATCATCGCGCGCTCGACGGCGATCTCCGAGGGGCCACCACGAGGGGGGCGCCTTCCTAGAGCGGTAACATCCGTCAGCTCCGGTGGGGGCCAATCCGCCGTTTAGCGTCCCCCAGCACCAGCCCTCTGCGGTCGTCGGCGTGACCGCGGAAGTTGAGAGGGCGCTGTCGAGGCGAACAAGAGAAAGGATAGGAATTTCCGCCAAATGGCGAATCCTCGCGAGAACTTCGCGAGGTCCTCGCGCCAGTTACGCGCGGGCCTCGGAGGAGATCGCCGCAGAGATCCGGCCACCTATATCCTGTAAAGTGGCCAGGCTCACTCCCTCGAGGACCTATCCCGCGTCGAGGCAGAGGTCGTGGGGCTGCTCGTACGGCGCTTTAAGATCTAAGATCTCGAGAAAGGCGCCCGCACTCGTCAATGCTGTGACGAGGCCATTGCTCCGGACGTCTACAAGGACTCGAGCCTCTGCGTTGCGTATGCCGATTGGCCTGCGAACTTCGGTTGGATGCGATGAATGTTGGAGACATACTGGAGGTCCCCCGTTTCAGTGGACAGTCCCGTTAACTCGAAGTAACGCGAGGAGTGTCCCATGGCGAAACGGAAACGACGGGTGTTTACGCCCGAGTTCAAGGCAGATGCAGTTCGGCTTTGCAAGAGCGGAGATCGAACCATCGCGCAGGTCGCGAACGACCTCGATCTAACGGAAACGGCGCTGCGAGCTTGGGTCAAGCGCGCCGACGCGCAAGCGCCGAAGAGTGCCACATCGAACGAGCTGACGACGCCGGAGCGTGAGGAACTCGCGGAGCTTCGCCGAAAGGTGAAACGCCTCGAGATGGAGCGCGAGATCTTAAAAAAAGCAGCAACATTCTTCGCGAAGGAGAACACGTGAAGTTCGCGTTCATCGACGTGGAGAAGACGTTCTGGCCCATTCAGGTTCTCTGCTTCGTACTCGGCGTCTCGCGAAGCGGCTACTACGCCTGGAAAGCACGGCCGAAGTCGAAAGCCAGGACGAGTGACGAGAAGCTCGCGACGCAGATTGAAGCGTCGCACAAGCGCAGTCGTGGCACCTACGGAAGCCCGCGTGTGCATCGGGAACTGCGGGCTCGGGGCATCCGCGTGGCTCGGAAACGCGTCGAACGCTTGATGCGCCAGCAGGGGATTGCCGCGAAACGAAAACGACGCTTTCGTCGCACCACGGACTCGAAGCATGCGCACCCCGTTGCCGCGAATCTGCTCGAGCGACGGTTCGACGTCGATCTTCCGAATACGGCATGGGTGACCGACGTGACGTACGTCTGGACCCTTGAAGGCTGGCTTTACCTCGCCGCGATCCTTGATCTCTATTCGCGACGAGTCGTCGGCTGGGCGACCAGCGAAACCAACGACCGGGAGCTCGCGTTGCAGGCCCTTCGCAGCGCCGTGAACAGCCGAAAACCGCCAACGGGGCTGCTTCATCACTCGGACCGCGGCAGCCCGTACGCGAGCGCCGACTACCGTGCCGGACTCGAACGACATGGCTTCGTGGCGAGTATGAGCCGCAAGGGCGACTGCTGGGACAACGCCGTCGCCGAGAGCTTCTTCGCCACAATCAAGGGCGAGTTGATCGATCATGAAAACTACGTGACGAGGGCTTGCGCGATCGCGTCGATCGCCGACTACATCGACAATTTCTACAACCCCGTTAGACGGCATTCGTCGATTGGTTACGTTAGCCCAATTGAGTTTGAATTAATTTTGTTGCAATCAAACAAGCTGTCCGCATAGTGACGGTGTCCACTGCAGCGGGGGAGGATCACCGGAGTAGCCTCATGCCGACGCCCGCTCCAAGACGAGGATGACGGCTCCCTGTTTTCGTATGACCGTTTTCGTCGGCCGGCTGTCGGTAGAATGCATCACTCGGCACGCTAAGGGGCACGACGAGTCGGTTGGGAGCTAAGCCGTCAACAAGGCCATGCCGTTCGAAACTTCGGAATTTGGTGGAAGACGTTTGTCCAGATTGGTTCCATATTCTTTACCGCCCGAAAGGCCTCATTCAGAGCGCGATAGAAGGACAGCACCTCGGCGCTGTCGAAATCGATGCGCGACCTTTCGCGGCCAAGCCCGTCCTTCAATCGATCGTGTGCCTGGCCGCCCTCGATCGTGTTTTTCACATTAGCGAGGAGATTCGCGGCCGCGGCAACATATGATCGGCCGTGATAAACAGCTTCGTATATGAGATACCAAAAGCCTGGCTCGGAATCGGCGTCATCCAGATTAATCGGCTGCTCTGGAGGTGGGGGAAACGGATGTGAACTGCTCAGTTTTCTTTGGAGTCGAGCGACCCTCTCTCTGGTCAAGTCAATGACGCGCCCTTCGCCTGGTGCCATGGGCCGGTAAGAGCCGCTATGCCACCATGGTCGCCGATCCCCGTCGCGCCATTCTCCCCAACCTGATAGCAGGTCGAGCGCTTGGCGTAGATCTGCATCGAGTTTCGAAGGCAAGCGCTTCTTGAACTCACTGTCCTCGATCAGCCCCGCCGTCCAGGTGAGCACGCCGGCGGGTAACTGCAGTTTTTCGTCCTTGTACCGATGAAGATGGCGTCGCAGTTGCCGAAGTTCATCGGCGATGGCTTTCATTTTCTCTGCTTTGGTGTTCCGGCCCCTCTCGCTCTTCATTCTGCTCGGCGCTTTGGTTGCTTTCATCGAATTGTCACTCCTGCTTGAATGCCGTGTTCGCGCGACACACGCGTTCATGTAGTATTGTGCCGGCGAAGCCACGTGAGGACCTCCCACATGACCCGAGCGGTTTCGAACTCGCCTTGATTGGCAATGTCAATGCGTTCATGGGTCATGCCATGAAGTAGCGCTTTAGGTGGTTACGTATCGCCATTGAATGCTGTATTTACCCGAGCTTCAGCAGCTTCTTCAAAAGACCTGTAACCGTTTTCGCGAGGCGCTTCTCCCGCTCCTCGCAGAACGCTTCGTAGTGCTCACCGGGCCAGAGGTTTTCATCCTCGGGAATATCGTGATGCTGCAGTTGGTCCAGATTTCCCTTGCGCACGATGTCAGCGAGGTAGTCCGCGGCCGGCGCGTCTTTTAGGTGCTCATTGTCCTTCCGAAGCAACGGTGTCAGATTCCCAATTCGATCGGGAGCGATTGTCGTGTCTCCATCGTCATCTAGATAGGCCCGGGCAAAGATATGGTGAACCTGAACGGGCTCACTGCCTGAGGGGAGGTTGTTGCGAAAACGTGCACCACTCGGGAACGAGACGCGATCTTCCCGATAGAGGTTTACCAATAGCGCCAATTGAACGCCGCTCTGCCGGACGATGTTTTGCGTAAAGTCGCTTTCGTCCGGCAGGACCGAATCCGCGCGCTTCGCGTTGATCAGAATGCTGTTGAGGAGTCCTTTGTAGTCTCCATCCGCTGCGAGTTTGGCGTCCGACTGAACCATGGTCTCGGCCGAGCTCGAATAATGACCCCACAGGCTCGCAGTGAGTATCCATCCAAGCCACCAGTCCTCGTCGTGCAACCGCCCACGCGCGGCGGCGACGGCCGGAACGAGGAGCGCGTATCGATAGGGGAGCCATGATCCCGAAGGAACTCCCGCCCGCCGGAGGACGCGAACGATCTGCCTCAGCCCGTCGACGGCGCTTTCCCAACTCCCCTCGACGTTTGCGTAAGGGCCGCCGTCTCCGCCTACGCGCCGGCGTTTCTCGATATCGCGATATCGAAGGACACCGGTGCCGAGAAAGAGCGCAGTGCGGACGAGAAGATCGGTATCAACCTGTCCACCCGTTCGAACCAGTTCGTCGGCGTCCTCTCCGCCCCCAAAGTCTTGAAAATCACGCTCGCTCAGCGATTCTCGCGCGCGCGCACGGAACATGCTCATGGATCCCGTGAGTCGCGCCGCGGCAAGGTCACTTGGGCGGAGACGCACGCCCTGCTGATTGAGCCGCGCAAAAACCTCGACGACGTTGTCGTCGTCGACGTCGGCGTCGATCTCATAGGCGAGGATCTCGGCGTTGAGGATGGCATCACGAATCGCGTTCGCGCGGTCGTTCGCCTTGTCGTACTCGTCGCTCCCGGGTTTCACCCATTCCTCGATGGCTTGTTTTATCGCGGCGCTCTCGCTGCCTTCTTTTCGGATGCCAGCAAAGAGCACCTCGGCGGGCACGACCAACCCGTCATTGAGCTGCCGATGCAGCTGTTTGGAGGCAATGTGAAAGGGTTGCTCCACCCATTCTCTTTTGGGCGAGAGGGCTGTACGTAGGTCCGGGTCCTTGGACTTCTTTCCTCGGGCGCGGTTCTTGAAAATGACACGAAAAAGTGAGGTGAGGCGCTGCTGGCCATCGAGCACGAACACGGCTCCTGGTCGAACTGGGGTAAGGGTTTCTGGCTCACCCTTTCCCTCGTCGTTCGCGGGACACAGGTCCCAGGAGCGTGTTGAAAATGGAGACGCTTCGTCGTCGCCTTGCCACGTGGGCTTCCATAAGAGCAATGCGCCAATCGGATATCCCCTGTAGAGGGAATCGTGGAGCGCCTTGACGCGCTCGTTGTTCCAGACGAAGCCCCGTTGTAGGTCGGGAAGAAACAGTTTCCCATCCCTTTTCAGTTCCGCGAGCTCCTTCACCTTCATCTGGCGTGGCTTCATCGCGAAGGGGGGCGTCTCCCGCTCCGTTTGGGCCGGCGCCATTGGCGACCGGGCTCCCTTACGTCGGCGAGTCGCATTGCCTTCGGCGAGCGCGGCCGTTGGGGGGCTTGTGGCCTCAGCATAGTTGCGCGCGGCTCCCGGCGCGTTCTCTTGGAGGATCTGCTGCCGCCATGACAATAGAGTCTGAGCACGTCGGTAAGCTGTCGATTCCGACATGTTTGGCGTGTTCCTTCGGATTGCGAGCGCGACGCCTTCGATGCTCGGTGCGTGCTGCTCGTCCAGCAGGTTTGGCGTCAGCTCACGCACCACCCGCGACGCGAGCACGGCGGCGCGAAGAGTCGAGCGCTCCACATCGGATCCAGTCTCTGTCGCCAGAAACGAGCGCCCGCTCTCCGTGAGCGCGTATTCATGAGAATCTTCCTCGAGCCACCCGAGTATGCGTGCGGTGTTCAGAGCATAGCTCGCGTGTCGCATGCCGATTCCGGTTTTTTCATCAACACGGAGTGATTCCTTGGCGCCGTCGTGAATGGATTGCAGCACCGTGCGTATCCGTTCGAAACGATTGGTTTGCGGGATGTCGCGACTTTGCATGGGTATTCGAGAATCCTTCCGTATGGATGCCCATAAAGTCATCGTGCCGTTGTTCTGGACTTTGTATTTCATGGCTTCTTGTAGAGTTGAGGAATGGCTGGCAATGCTGGTCAGCTCAATCCCTAACGGCTATGAGCTGGCAGCGTGTTCGATGCGCAGTCGAGGCGATGCGCGCAGCACGGTGATTTACGGATGATTCGCGAGGGATCTCGCAAATGAAGTCGAACGCCCCGCTACTTCATCTGCGCCGGTACGCGATTCACAATCTTGCGGCGGAGGTCTTCGACAACCTGCAGAGCGTCATCCCCTATGGGATGGACGTCACGCGTGCCTCCGAGTCGTGAGCAAATCCAATGCGGTGGAATTGGATGATAAAAATGCTTTAGAGCTTGGTCGACGTAACGGTCGACCCACGGGCGGCCGCACCCCAGTTGGCCCTCACCCGTGGCGACCACGAAGACTTGGGCCACGACGAACCAGTATTCCGTCGTTCGACCTTCGGAATCCGTTCCGGGTGTACCTGGGGGCCGTCTTAATGCGTCGGCGAGGGCAAGCTTTGCCAGTAGATAAGGGACAGCCGACGTCGACTCCCACATTGCTGCAAGGGACGGCGTCAACGCGGCCGAAGTCGCCGCGTAGATCCATCGCCATGGCATGGTGGACCATTTGAAGAGCACATGGAGAACGGCGCGCTCGAACAGCGGGGCCTTGGTCCCCCAAAGAATTTCCGTGGTCCAGTTATCGTTTGCGGCGGAACGCGTTGGATGGCGGTGCTTCGAGGCACGTCCGGGATGCTGCATGGTCGTTGCCTTTGGCGACTCTCATCCGAATCGCCCCTTCGTTTTCAACATCGGTCATCGTCCAAAATGGTTTCGCGCGACGTTGCCAAAATTTGCAGAAGGCGCCGCGCCGTATCTCCTGTGTGGTGATGTGCGCAGGGCGAACGGCCGGCCACTCGGGGAGATAGCCCGGAACGGATCCGCTGCTCGCCGCGCGCGGATGTCGGGGGAGCGATTCTCGCGACGTCGCGATTGAAGTGAAGGTCACCCCGGTGAAGGCTCGCTCATCCGCTCTCGAGCAACTCGGCATTCCGCACGGTGCCATCGTCTACGTCCAACAAAGCGCGAACCTCGATGCGGTGTTTCGCTTCGAGTGCCGCGAGCTGGCGTGACAGGGCGCCGCCCACACGCTCGACATGCTCGCGAAAGGAGCAAGCTTCATCGCGAAGCTTTCGGCGTGCGTTTGACTCGAAGGTGTGAGGCCGGAGCTTCGTCGTAAACGCTAGCGCACGATCCACGACCCGCGCTTCATGTTCTCGCGCAGCAAGGGTCGCTTTCTCAATCTTGGCACGGATCTCGTCGACGGAGGCGTGAGCGCCAAGAGCAGCGCGAAGACGAGCGACGGCCAGGCGGCCGAGCAGGCACGAAAGCCTCATGTCTTGGTGATGACGGTCACGCTTCACTGCCTCCTCAAGTTGTTGGAGCAGCGTGACCCCTGTCGGGCCCAACCAGGTCGCGTTGACGGGCAAATCATTGATTCGTTTGGCGGCGGCCTCACTCTGCTGCGTCGCAAAGTAATCGAGCTCGTGAAAGTCCGTGTCGGCTCGATCCAGGCTTATTTTCCAACGAAGCAGGTCATCGCTGGCCCAATCCGACGCTGCCATCTCTTCGCCGAGCGTCCGAAGCAAGCGAAGCAAGCCATGCACACGAGAGCGTTGCTGGTCGTCCAGGTGGAGTTGGACCGTGTCGAGCTTCATCTCGATGCGTGCCAACGAACGCTCCATCGTAACGAGCTGTGCCTGGACGGCGAGCAGTATGGCGACGTGCACGACGGAAATCGCCACGGCAGCGCCCTGTGTCGCGGCCCGCCCGAGAACCGCGTTCTCTTGAATGGTCCCGACCCGGGATACGAGCGTCGCCTGGGCGCGGCCGTCCGTGCGCTGAAGGAACGTCACCAAGCCATTGCGAAGGGCCGCGTTTCCTTCGGCGGTGAACTCGACGAGATACTTGCCCCGGTTCATCGCAACCGGTGCGCCGTGGCCTCCGACCTGGAGAACTGGACCGAGTGCTTTGCGGAGCGCTTCGGAAAGAAGTGGCGCGTCTTCGAGCGATTTGCGCGCGTTCGATGCGACTTCCGTCGCTCGAGATTCGGTGAGCGCCTCGAACGTGATTTCGGCCAGCTGGCATTCCTGATCCATCGACTCGTCCCTCGAGAGCCATACTGCTTCACTCGCGACGAAAAAGTTCGTTCTTCAGCTTTGTGAACGATCCATGGCCGAAATCGTCCTCGTCGTGGAGGTTTTTCCTGCGGGCCAGTTGGCGTCCGCCATGACGTTGCGACAACATGCATACGCGCGCCGCACGCGTCAGCGTGCAGCGCGCAACCGATCGCCGTCGAGGGCCGATGAGAGTCCCAACATGAACGTGTACGCGCGCGCCGCCTTGTACTCCGTTTTTCTTGCGGGTTGTTCCAACACCGAACCAGCGACGACGTCTTCGCCATCCGCTTCGAAGCCGGCAGCTTCAACCGCGTCACCCGCGGACTCGCTTGAAAAATGTATGAATTGTGCCGATAGCGACCGCCTGGTGCCTTGGTTCTTCATCGGGAATTATCTTGATTCGCGCTGCACGCAGCCGGTCCTTCATGCCACCTTCGAGGCCTGTCAGAGCGTCGTCGCCCCAACGAGCGTATCGCTCGACCTGAGTGAGCCACTTGGGACGCACAAGCGATACGATCGCGTGAATCTCGGCCTCGGGCGTCAATTGACCGAAGTCGAGGTGAAGAACCTTTACAGAAAGGAAGGTGGAACGTGTCGCCCGGAGAAAGCGAGCTTCAAGGTCGCTCCAGCCGGTTGTGAGGGAAAACGGGTTTGTCGAAACGAGGCCGGGCAGCTTTCATGCAACGCGTGCAGTCGATTGCCCAATGGTTGCCCGAATTTCGAGGGGACGCGTGTTTACGCGCTTGGAGTCCTGCCGAGGTGAAAAGTAACGGCAGGGGCAAGATACCTCAGCCAGAATGCTCGTCACCGTCGCGATTCGTCGCGCGCAGTTCGGCGAGCGTTGTGGCAAGGGCCGCTCGTCGCTCCTTCTTCGCTTTTTGCTTCCCTTCCGAGGCGCGTGCTCGCTCGCTTGCTACCAGTGCCGCGTTCCTCACGGTCTGCTCGTCTGTGGCCTGGATTCGTGCAGCAACTCTCTTGTCACGGAGGGCCTTTCCACCGAAATCCAAGAACGGCCGCGTATCTTTATCGTCTTCTTCCCCGTCTGACGCGGGCGGAGTATAGCCATACTCGGGGATGTCGTGCTCAGGCTGCTCCGGGACGAGGCAGCCAATCGTGAAATGAGGTTCCGGTGGGCTATCGGCCGATTCCCAATTCACGAGCAGACCGCTGGCGAACGATCCCGAGAGTTGATCACGCCGTTCATATAGATCGTGGTGGGATCCTTGAAGAGCGTAGTCGTGTTTCGAAGGTGTTCGATGCACGTACGACGAGAAGAGACGCTACACTCCTGGACCGCGGTGGATCCCCATGCCACCGACGCCCAGACAGCTGACGATAGCAGCGGACACTGGCCGCGGTGAAACGGCATATCGCAGAAGTGCCAGCTCACAGCGAGGTGCAAGCATCAGAGGAATTACAAGCGCAAGCCCCAGCCTTGGAAACGGGCAATGCGTGATGCGTGTGCAGCTCGAGCCCTTCGTGGCGGTGATCGTTGTTGTACCAAGCGAAGAAGGGCGAGCAGAAGGCACCGGCATCTTGGATGCAGCCGAAACGCTCGGGGAAGTCTTGAACTGGAACTCCGAAAAGGGATTGTCGTTCGAGACATGCGGCCGGGCCATCAACCGACGACGTAGCGACTGAATACATCGAGAAATGCCATATAGATAGAAGTAGGTGCACTTCTTTGTGCCAAGCAGTTTCTAGATATGCCAACTCCAACTTGATTGGGGCCCGTCGCGAGCAGCTCAGGGCGAGGATGGTTCGCGTGACGGAGCACATCTCTGCGTTCGCGAACTTCTCCGTCGCTGGTCAGGACATGGTACATCGTTCGTACCGAGCAAAGGTACCGCCCTTCGTCGAGCAATGTGGTGTAGACCTCGGCGGGCGCCTTGTCGACGACTCTCGGTTCGTGCAGCACGTCGAGCACCACGCGGCACTCCTCGGGCGACAACGCCCGAGAGGGTACCCGCGCGGCGTCGGCGGTCTCATGGGCCGCTGGTGGCGATAGAACGTGGCTCGAGGCAACGAGACGGCGGCGAGCCTCATGCTAGACCGTAAGATGCGACGAATAGAGCCCTTCGCGTCGAAGCAGCGCGCCCAGCTCACCGGCCTTGGAACAAGCGTCGGCCTCCTCGAGAATGCGCAGCTTGTATTTCGCCGTGAACGGGCGACGCGTGGCCTTCTCCGTGACCTCGATCGATTCCGATGACGGGGGCTTTGAGGGAGTGCAATTTTTGAACTCGGGGGCGGTCTGTGTATCGCTCATGTTGGCGCGGAGGAACGCGCCCTGAATTCCCTCGAGGAAGAAGCTCCCGGCGGTCGTGGTGAGCAGGTACACGGCCTGGGCGATGCGCAGGCCGTTTCGGTGACGAAGAAGGCATGAAGTGTTGTCTCCGCTTTCTGAGTGGAATCGCCCGGATGGGCGCACGCACGTCAAGACGAGGCGCCTGCTCGGCGCGATCTCTTCCCGTCATTGGGTCGTGTCGATGCCAAACGACGTGCTGGGCCGCGCGGGCTCCTCCACTGGGAGCGTGAAGCAGAACATCGCGCCCCCTCCCGGCGCCTCGCGAACGGAAACACTTCCACCGTGCGCGTCCACGACCCCCCGGACAATCGCAAGGCCGAGGCCGACGCCGTGGCGCGCGGTTTTGCTTCCTTGCCAAAACGGACGAAAGATGTGGTCGCGCAGTTCCGGTGGAATCCCCGCACCGGTATCCCCGACTCGAAAGATGACATGGGTCGCTCCTCGCTCGAGCTCCACCCAGACACGCCCCCCCTGGGGCGTAAACTTGAGCGCGTTCGAGACCAAGTTTCCGATGGCTTGCCCGATTCGAACCGGATCACACGCGACGGGCACCTCGCGCTCCGGAAGATCGCTCGTGAGCGCGATGCGCTTTCGTTTTGCTGGATGGTAGAACTGCTCGAGGATCTCTTTCACGAGCTCACACGCATCGACTTGCTCGGCCTGAATCGACAGCTGCCCAATATCGAGCTTGGACATCAACAGCAAGTCTTCGATGAGGCGGTTCATTTGCTTGGTGCTTCGCTCGAGGGCTTCTCCAACGGCAACCGCATCCAGCGGTGTGCCGGCCTTCAAGAGCTGCGCGTATCCTTCCACGTTGTGAACCGGATTGCGGAGATCGTGCGCGACGATGGCCATAGCCTGCTCGCTTCGACCGAAGACCTTCTCTTCGACCTGCTCGGCGTTCGCCGCCATCATTCCGTCGATGGCAAGGTGCACGAGCTTCGATTCGTCCAGGGTGAGTACGATGAGATTTTCGACGCAGAGTTCGAGCAGGACCTCCCGGAATAGGGAAAGTTCGCGGATCGTCTCTTCCGCAGTGTAGTGCACCTCAAAACGATGTTGTGCATGCGTGATGCCGATCTCCTTCACGGCGCCGACGTGCCGGTCAGTGCTCTCACTCTCTTCATCGAGGTCAAGGGTCGCAGTTCTTTCGATGAGGCGGTCGAGCAGCGTGGGCATATTGTCCTCGAGTGCCGGCCGCGCAAGCTTGTTGGCGGTGGGGATGTTGGGATCCTCGAGAACGCGATCGAGCCATCGGTCGAGCAGGACCTGCCGCTCCTTCCGAAGGAGCTTTGCCAAGCGGCCACGTTTTGCCGTCTCGTTGAAAGATCGATCGCTGGTGCTCATGTGGCTCATTAAGCCCTTGTTCGGCCACCCTGGCCAGCCGACAAGTACCAGGTGAGAGGTGGATGTCCGAGCGGACCGTTCGAGGCGGCAGTGGGCAAAAGCACCCGAACGGCAACCGACCAGAACTCTCGGTGCCGACGTTGTCGTCCTCGATGGCCGGCGCCACAAGCCTCGGGCGAGAGGACTCTGCAGGACAAATTCAGACGCGATGTGGCGGCCTACCCTTGGGCACTCCGTCACCGGCGATGGCAAACAGGTTTCGAATCTGCTCGGCGAGCGCGAACGGTAGCAATCGGAATGTGCCGCGTGGGCTCATGGGCACGAAGCCGCCCAATGCGCGGGCAGCCCAGGTCAACGAGGGGCGGTTACCACGGGCGGCTGGTACCGCGGGCAGAGATCGCAATGATGCGTCTCGCGCGTCGCGGGGGATTTGGGAAGTGTCTCTCAAGGTCGAGGTCGACGACGCCGACTGCATGGTTAGAGAAGACTGGCAGCATCTGGGTGGAGTACCCCTTACCGGGGCTGCTTGGCGCGCGGGAGGGCAAGCGCACTCGCGCGGCGCAGGGCGGTGAGAGTGCGGATGTCGGTGAGTACGGGGTAGTCGAACGGAAGTGGCCTCGGGCCGACCTGGTCGGGGACCGAGGTGAAGCCGCCGTCGGGGTCCTGGTGGGCTACCAGGTAGGCCACCGCCCGGCTGACCGCCAGTGGGTTGCCGAGCCGCGCCAGCGCAGGCACCGCCTGGGCGGTGGAGAGCACGTCGCTGGGGCGGTCGGCGTGCTGGCCCCAGCCGCCATCGGTGTTCGGCATCGCCAGCAGGCGCGCCACGGACCGGGTGCTGGCCACCTTGATCCGGTCCCCGAGCGCGGTGCCCGGAATGGCGTGCAACGCGTCCAGCGCACGCAGGATGCCGCTGGATTCGCTGACCGTCCAGCTACGCTCGAAGGTCCCATCGGGCAGCTGGGCGTTCAGCACGAATTCCATCGCCCCCATGAGCAGTCGGGCGTGGCGCCGGGCTTCCGGTGCTAGCGCCAGGATCCCCCCGGTCATGTCCACGTCCGGGGCGTCGCCGCGCACCCAAGTGGGGAACCCACCGTCAGGACCGGCGATCTCGGCTAAATAAACGTTCCCCCTGGCCAATGGCCCGCGGTGGCGCACCGGGTCGCAGGCCTGAGGAACTCCATGCACCGGGTGGTGGTATCCACGTCGGTCTGATGCATGCGGGTGGCGAAAGGCCAGCCTCCGTCGGAAGGCATCAAGAAGGCGAAGTGCGTGCGCATCGCCGCCGGTGCGGAGCTCCGATCAAATGATCTCATCAAACGGCGCCTGGACGCCGAAAATGGGCACGGTTTACGTTTGCCGCGCCCGAACCATCGCGCACTTTCGGCAATGAGCCAAATAGGCGACTTCGTGAATAGCTACCAGGTCAACGACGCTGGCCCAGAGCCATGACGGTGCGTCCAGAGATTTCGTGTGATGGCGGTCCAGCTCACGTTTCCAGGATGCACGCCCGCTTCCATCGAGTTGTCGTGCGTGAGCCTGGCCGACTACGACGGCAAGGTAGCGGGCAATTTTCATCGCCTCTTTTTCGCAAAGATTTTTTAGATCGAATTTTAGATCTTGCGGGAGAAGCTCGCGAAGAAAAACCGCTTTCCCGTAGAGCCTCGCGGCGAGCATCCTCTTGCCAAGAGCGGGCGCTAGATGTTTGGCGCCCATGACAATTCGCTCCGCATTCGAGCGAGGCATTCGCGCATCTTTGTAGTGCGGAGCAATGGCCGTTGCAGCTTCCTTGACGTCGACTAGACAAATCTTCCGCTTGCTCCCCGCAGGCCCCTCGACCCGAACGAGCACAGCGATGCGAATCCGACCGAGGGAGCTGCATCCCTTCACCCAATGAGCAGCGTCGACGACTTCGATGCCCGCATTGCCGTCGTAAACGGAGGGTAGAGTGACCAGCCTGCGTACGTCGTTCGATGAGAATAGCTCCTTGACGACTTTCTTCTCCGTGGCGGACAACGGCCAGAAGTGCGCGCCGAGGGGGATGTCCGGCGTGGTGTCTTCCAACCGCTCCTCGAAAAGGTCTTTCCAAGTGCGCCGCAATGCCTTCTTAAGAACGATGCGAATCGATTCGGGTTTTTTAGGTCCCCTACCATTGCTTGGTTGCTGCGGTCGGCCAAGCAAGGACGCCTGATACCCCACGATCATTTCCTCGAGCATTTTCGCGGTGGTCACGCCCGGCAAATCAGACTCGCGCGCGGCCATTGCAAGGGAGAGCCCCAGTCGTACCAGATCGTGGGCTGGATTGCCCAGGACTGTTTGGTCGAGATCGCGGACCTGAACCGCGACGTCCTCATCGACATCGCCGATGGGGCCGATATTTTTCGACGTGGCAGTCGCCGCAGATCCATAAACGGGGACCTTCTGGCAAAGTGTGCCCTTTTTCGCCAGCCAACCATTCGTAGAATCGTTCCGCGCTGCCGCGCACGTACGATTGGACGCTCCGCGCCATCTTCATTTGACGTCGCCGTCGCAGCAGCAACTGTCGTTGTTCAGGCCGTGTGGGAATCCCACTCATTTTCATCGGGCGAAGCTTTCCATCGATCCCGTAGCATAGAGCGCGCCTCCCTCAACTCGACACTTGCAGAACTCGTGACTCGGATGTCCTCGCAGAAGAGCGCAGGCTCCCAACGTCTTACGCTTGGTACCTGGACGGCTCCGAGCTGAATGCGGCTTACCGTCGATGTGGATCATCGATAGCACGCTTTGACGGCGTTCGGATGATTAGGCCAATCCGATTGAGGTGCATTTACGTCGATTAGGTAACTAGAGTCGGCTGTGGATGGTTCCATGGGAGCTCGCTTCCCAACATCGAAGATCATGGGCACCGTCGACCGCATAGGTGTAGCAGGTCGAGCCATCCCCATACGGGTCCGGGTAATCACCGTACTCGTGACCCGTTGCCGAAAATTCCTCTTCGTACCGTTCACGTCCAATCTGCTTCCATCGATTGCGTTCGGCATCCGTGTAGGCGGGCGTCGTCATGATGTGACTCCGTGAAAAAAACATGCGCCGCGAAAACGGGGCGCGTTCGAGGCTGGCCAAAATGTCGTCCGACTTTGAATTGGTGTGCCCGCCAACCAGGAACGGGGTGGCGGGCACACGGACGGTTGTTGGCGCTCCGCGCACGTCAGCTCAACAGCGCTGCAGGATTCATTGTCAAGCGTTCGACCCATCCTCGAACCTTTACCAGATGCTCCTCCTCGGATTGCAGCGCTTCTCGGAACTGGTTGGCGATGACCTTGTATCCGAGCTTTTCCGTCAAGGTAATTAGGATCGGCCAACAGTCGTTATCGACGAGCTCCGCGACCAAGATCGCCTCCAATCCCTCCGCCAGCGTTGTGCGTGGATCGGTGAGCACCTGGGGCAGGCCCATGGATTTGACCGCAGCGAGGTCGGCCGATGGTGTCACGCCGGTAGGATCGCCCCCGACTGTCTCGATCGCCTTCTGGACCATTTCGAAGTGTCGCTGCTCGTCGTTTCGAATATCGACGAGCTCTCCCGCCGTGGCCCGCCCTCAAGCTCGCCCGCGGAATTGAACTTCCGATGAGCGCATCGTAGAGGCGTACGCCGCTTCGCTCGAAGGCCAGGCGTTCGCCCAGCTTGTCCACCAGAATCCCGACTGTCAGCACATTTTGGACATCGGTTGCAGGGTCGATCGATTCCTTGGCCGGCGCAGGAGGAGGGTGTCCGACGGTGAATCCTGTTTCGACGTACGCATTGCGCTCGGCTGCAATGAGTTCCGCTGTGCCTTCCGAGGTAGGCGTCGCGCCGCTTAGAGAGTCCAGTAAATCCTTCGTGCTCGCTGGTACACCCTGAATTCCGGTGCGATTGATGTCGATGGTGGCCCCATGCTTATTCACGGCTGCACCTCCTTCGCTTTCCCATTTTGCATTGCAAGCTCCCCGCCAGGCCCCCACGTGTATCCGGCGGCCACTGTTTGCGACGGCGAGCCCGCGGCATTCATGCGGTCGCGGTATGCGATGGACGCTGGCGAGTCGTCCTTTAATGGGACGATCTGCGTCCCGCTGGCGCGCAGATCCACTTCCTGGTTCAGGACTTTGCGCACGTACGTGCGATGGCTCGCGTACTTGACTGGCTCGGGCAACGTTTGCGGCAATAATTCCGCTGGGTCGCGCTTCTCGACCGTCTTGTACAGGTCCATGACGTAGTGAAGATGGCCCAGTTCGTATTGTAGGAACCGCTCCCAAATGTCACGAATCCGGGGGTTCGTCTCTTGCGAGTAGCACCCAAAGTAATTGTACACCTCCGCGGCCTCGTGCAGGAGCCACTTTTCGAGCCATGTCTCGTATGGGTCGATGATGGACTCATACTGCGTAACGTGCTGCTCCTCGATACTGGCGATCTCCGCGTACAGTTGGCGAGCGACAGGATCCGCGAAGGTCGGCCCCACGGTCATGTAGTAATCGTGGGTTTGGTGCTCACCAGCCATGGTGGTGAGTGCGTTCAACTTCGAAATCGGGGCGGCCGTGGCCCGGTCGTATGGTTCGCGAAGGTCATCTTCGGGCGCACGATGCTCGACGAGAGTCGGGCGACCGGCTCGGATGTCCGTGTAGCATTGCGTCAGCGCGTTCGCGTCCTTGCCTTCCAACCGATCCATCAAGGCGGCATATCTGTAAAGGTGGTCGAAGTCTTCGAGCATCCCGAAGTGATAAACCTGCTTCAAGTAGGGATCGGGCTCGTGCATGGCCACGCTCGCCGTGACCTCAATGGCAACTTGCTCGAAACCGATCGCGGTCTCGAGGGCGTTCTGGTCGGGCGGATTGAGCCAGTTCACCAGCGTCTGCTGATGCTGCTCGATGCGCCGCACGCGGGCGAGTTACAGCTGAAAAGGCTTGTTCATGCGCGCACACGCATGGCTGAAGCGCAACGCTTCGGATTCGATTCCATTCATCAAGATGACGCGGACGCGAGTGAACGCGTCGTCATCGAGCTTGCTATACGGAACGCGCACGAGGTCCCGCCAGTCAAACTCCTGTTTGTCGAGCGCAATGCCGCGCTCCTTGAAGATGTCAATTGTCATGGGGTCTCCTTCACGCCGGGAGTTCGGGCCGATTGCAAAGGGCGTGCACTTCGTCTTAATCGCATTTCCGCCGAGGAGTTAGCCGAGATGCTGTGGCCGAGATGCACGCGACCGCGGTGGCGTTTTATACTTGCAATGCCACATTCATCAAAGAACGGCACACATGGCAAGTGTACGAGGCGGATGCTATTGTAGAGTGGGCGTCGTGGCAAGTTGGCTGTCTTCGTCAGATTGCCGCAGACACGCTGCGTCAAAGACTCATGGGCGCCGAGGGCGACCCACGTCGGATAGGGAACAAGGTCCCGAAGGGCGCGATCCACCGCATGGCCGGCGATGCCCTTCCACCCGCTGACCGAACGTCGTGGCTGCCGTCAAGGCACGGACGCCGATACGGCCGTCGTTGCCCGGTCACGCGCCCGCGATGCAGAACGCCGTATTCAGCCCTATGTGTCGCATCCGCGGGCCTTGGTTTCAGCCTTCTCGTCCGGATGGCGAGGTTCCCGAAGCCACCCTTTCGGGAGTATGAGCTGGCTTGACGGCCGCGATGAACATTGACTTCGAGTCCGGGTTGCCATCCGAGATGGAGGCAAGCAACTTGGCCAGTCGTTCGACGAGTGCGGAAAGCTTTCTCTCGACAATGTCCGACGTCGGACTGCTCTCGAGTTCGATCGATTCGGCTTCGATGTCCTGCCATTGCAAAACTTCTTCAAGCCCCGCGAGATGCAGGCGGCTATGCACCTCGTGTCGAAGGGCGTGCATTTCCGAGAGTTGCTCATGCAGGCGCGATGGCATCGAGGTCGGCATGGTGAGGCTCCTCCTTTTTCGACAAAGTCGCTATGCGGAAACTGGGCCATTGCATCACGCGTCTCCCGCGTGTGCTGCCAAGTCCGACCTCGGCCGATTCACTCGCCTGGCGGGTCTCGCATGCTCGAGCTCACGATGGGCAGCGAAAGGCCATATTTTTCGGTGACAGAGCGGACTAGGTCTTCGAACCAACGCTCCGCTGTGGGTGATACGACGACCTCCTCAATCAAGGCATCGAGCTGGGCGGCGACGTACCGCCCGACCTCGTCGGAGCGATCTCCAGCGCGCCACAGTGCGCGCACTTCTCGTTCGTAGTCGAAGCTCTTGCGCTTGCAGAAGAAGGGGTGAAGTTCGTCGCCCTCCGGTACACGTTCCTTCTGATAATCGAGATATCGAACGATCCCCAGATAGAACGTATCGGTCGCTTGCGACAGCACGCTGCGGAGTCGGGACACGGTGCTTCGGACGGCAATGCCCTCTTCGCCATTGAGGTAGATCCTCCACATGGCGGCAGATTCGTGCTCATTCGCGTGCCAGCAGCTCACAAAAACGCGTTGGTGCACCTTCCTCGGCTTGGAGGCGGGAGGAGCAAGACCTCGATTGCGGCGCGCGAAGAGCCCCTCGAAGGGATCCGGCAACTGGTCCGCGCGCGCGAAGAAGAGGGCGCGTCGATGCAACATCGACACATACTTCGTGAAGTCCATGAAGCGCCAGATCGGAGCGTCCGAAGCTGGTGCTTCCACCACACCGTCAAGCCGTTCGAGCATGTGGGCCCGCCCTGCAAAAGTGAGATGGCGCACACCCGCTGTGGCACTTTTGCTGTGCCAGGGAGTGCAATTATCCGTTTACGTCTTCGATGGTACGACAAACCAAGATGGTTTCGCCTCAGCCGTTCAGACAAACTAAGGTTGGTCCGTTTCCTGCTGTTTGGAACCAAGGATGCGAGCCCCGACTTAATCGCCGGTGCTCGTTTCTGAGGGGCAAGCACTTCATCAGGGAGGCTCGCCAGTGAACGGTTCAGCAAAGTGGAAAGCGTCCAGTGCACCTCACCCCCGCGGGGAGCGAGAGCTGTCATGAACACGCTTCGCAATATGCCCATTGTGCTGCAGTACGGGGACGATGGGCAGGTTACGGCTGACTGCCCTCTTCTGAAGGGCTGCCAGTGCAAATGCGCGACTCGCCCGATGGCGCTGCAAATGATGCAGAATCTTATAAGTGCCGCTCTGCACGAACGCCCCGCGCCCTCCAAGGGGAACAAGTACGAAGTCGTTCATCTCGCCGTTGCGACCGCGAAGGACAACGCGGCTCGCGCGCCGAGGGCCCGCCGGCGGAAACCGGAGCGGGCTCGCATCGAGATTTTGTAGGTGACGCTCACTGCTCGGAGGGCTTGTCGGCCGCACGAAGGTTCGAACGACTCTTGCGGACATGGTGAATGCGTTCGCGGAGTTGTTCGAACTCGGTTTGGAGACCTTTCAGATCTTCGTCACTCATGTCCTCCAATGCCAATAGCCCGTTTCGGGCATTGGCATTGCAGCGAATGAGCTCGTCGAGTTTGAGGTGAATGGCTTTGGCGTCGCGATTTTGCGTATTCTGGATGAGAAAGACCATCAAGAACGTCACGATGGTCGTTCCGGTGTTGATAACGAGTTGCCATGTGTCCGAGAAGTGAAACAACGGTCCGCTCACCGCCCAGCCGGCGATCACTGCCGCCGCAACAATGAACGCCGTGGATGTACCCGCGCCCTCGGCAGTCGCATGCGCAAATTTTCGAAAGCGCTCTTCCATGAGTGGACGTGATGATGCAAGACTTGGGCTCATGGCTCAAGACAGGGAACGGACTCTGTTCCCGACGATCTCGTCGAGCGCGTCCAGTCACTCAGTGACGAAGCTGGCAGGCACCACCCCATGCCGGCAACGTTCCGCCTTCTGATCAAAAGCATTAAGGACTACGCGATCTTCATGTTGGAGGCCGGTGGGCGCGTGGCGACTTGGACCGCCGCGGCGAAACGCATCAAAGGCTACGACGCGCGTGAAATCATAGGACACTACTTTGCGAAGTTGTACCCGCCCGAAGACGTGGCCAATGGCAAGTGCGAGATGGAGCTCGAGGTGGCACGCTCGGTTCGAGGCTGAGGGGTGGCGCGTACGCAAAGACGGCACACGCCTCTGGGCGAACGTCGTCATCACGGCCCTAAGGGACGAGAGCGGCACGCTCGTGGGCTTCGCCAAAATGACGCGCGATTTAACCGAGCGCGTAAGGCGGAAGACGATCGCGTGGAACTGGCGCGTATTCAAGAAGCGAGTCGGCTGAACGACCAGTTCTTCGCCACCATCTCTCACGAGCTGAGGACCCCGCTGAATGCCATCATCGGTTGGGTCGACCTTCTTGCAGCCGGATCGAGTCCGGATCTCCTAGAGAAGGGACTCCAGACAATTCGCCGCAATGCTGCCGCGCAAGCGACCATTATTGAAGACATGCTTGACATGTCGCGGATCGTGACCGGAAAGATGCGGATTGATCCTCGCGTCGTGGACATACTGTTAGGAGCGACGGCGAAGGAAGGGCGAGCAGCGCTCGCGACGTTCAAACCCCACATCATTGTCAGCGATATTGGAATGCCTGGAGAGGATGGCTATCGGGTTTATGCGCTCCGTCCGGGAGCTGCCCCGGGAGGCGGTGGAGCGACTCCGGCGATCGCCCTAACCGCATATGCGTATGCCGAAGACCGGTGGCGCGGGCTCGAGGCGGGGTTCAACTACCACCTGGCGAAGCCAGTGAGTTTCAGCGACCTGATTCACGTGGTGCGCAATCTGGTGAACGTGATTGACACACCATGGCGCTAGAGCGCGCTTGCAAGCACGATGCGTTCACAAAATGGGGTCTAGAAAAAGGTGTCCTCCGGCCGGCGCGGAAGTTGCTGTAGGTAGGCAAGGAGGCCCGACATGAAAGCAACGACCCTTCTACGGGAGCAGCATCAACAGGTTAAAGGTATCTTCGAGAAGTTGGAGAAGAAGAACGGCAATGCCGCCACTCTCGTTCGCCAGCTGGCGAATGCGCTCGCCGGCCATATGGCGATCGAGCAGCAGCTCTTCTACCCCGCCATTCGTGAAGTCGACAAAGATCACGTGGACGAAGGCTACGAGGAGCACGCCGTCGCCGAACTCGAATTGAAGCGCCTTCTTCGCACGGATCCGGCAGATCCCAACTTCAAGTCGCGTGTCACAGTGCTCAAGGAGCTCATCGAGCACCATGTGAAAGAAGAAGAGCAGGAACTCTTTCCCAAGGTCGAAAAGAAGCTCGACGCAGGCAAGCTCGAAGCACTCGGCGCGCAGCTCGAGAAACTGTTCAACGATGTCCAAAAGGATGGCTACGACACGCTGAGCACCGAAGAGCTCACGACGACGTCGTCGGATACCTTCCGGCGTGCGGTGGGGGACACTTCCCGCGGATCGCAGGCGGTAGCGAGGTAGAGCGGATGGCGATGCCCGAAGTGTTCGGATGGACCAGTTCGGTCATCCTCGTATTGACCGTCGCTAAACAAGTTCACAAGCAATGGCGTGAGGGGGCGAGCGACGGCGTGTCGGTCTGGCTGTTCATCGGCCAGCTGTCCGCTTCTTCCGGCTTTCTCATCTACAGCTATTTAGTCCGTAACTGGGTATTCGTAGTCACCAACGTGCTCATGCTAGCCAATACGTTCGCCGGTTTATACATCCTCGCGCATCATCGCCGCCGGGAGGCCGCACGAAAAACTCCAGGGCGCGCGCCACAGCGAGGTGTCATGGCGGCACCATTCAAAGGCACATCGGCTTAGAACCGTCTTCCACTCTTTATATATGACGTTTCGGTCCATGCTAGGAGGTAAGCGACGATGTCGGACGACAAATCCAAGGTGGGAATGCCGGATCGCTTTCGGGTCGCGGCTGAAGAAAAGTGGGAAGTCGACTATTTAGTCAAGAAATTTGGTGTCTCGGTCGACGATGTTCGACGGGCCGTCGCCAAAGTTGGAAACAGCCGCTCGGCGGTCGAGGCTGAACTGGTAAGGCTCAAGGGCCAGCCTCGCGATCCGGCGACAGGAGCGAGCCTACGGTGACGGCGAGAGCGGGGTTTGCTCCGCCCGCCTTGCCGGTTCTTTCGCTTTGACCCGAGCCTTATAATGCGAAAATCTTATAAACGTGTTCGCTCAAGGTGGTGGGTAAGCACGGCTTCGTCAAAACGACATCAAACTCAGCGTACCGATCCTCTTCACCTGAATGCGCGGTGAGCGCGATGATGGGCGTATGCGAGGTGCGCTCGTCGCGTCGAAGAACACGCATCGCGGTGGTACCGTCGAGAACGGGAAGCCACAAATCCATGACGATGATGTCGGGTCCTTCGCCGAACGCTCTCTCCAGTGCTTGCACCCCAACGGCCGCCTCGACCACGCGAAACCCTGCCAGCTTCAGAGACATTGCGTAAAGCGCCCGCGTATCGCGATGGTCATCGACCAGTAAGACACACCGCCTGCTGGCCAGGCCCGGCCGTGCGCGAGCATGCGACGCACGGTGTGGCGTTGATGCGATGATCAGGCGCGTGGGCAAACTCGATACGTCATCCGTGCCGGCGAGGGCGTCGAGCCTCTTAGAGCGAAGAATGTTAGCCATGATGAGTTGACCCTCCTTTCGAAGTACGGGCGGGTCACTGCTTGTTGACGGGGTGCAAGCCTCGAGCCTTTGCGGAGGTCGGCTATGAACCTGAAAGAAATCTGAACAACAAATTATCGCTGATTGGCGCCGGCCTCGCAGAAGACTTCGGCGTCGCACCATGTTGACCGCGTCGTGAAGGCACGGTCGCTGCATCCGCCACGACGAACAAAGAACAACGACGCGTGCGGCTGGCGCGCAGAAAGGAACATGAAATGGCTCAAAACAATCAGAACTCGAACCAAGGGACCAGCAATCGCGGGTTTGCCTCGATGGATGAGCAGAAGCAGCGCGACATAGCGAGCAAAGGCGGCCAGGCTGCTCACGAGAAGGGCACCGCGCACGAGTTCACCAGCGAGGAGGCTCGCGAGGCGGGTCGCAAGGGCGGCGAAGCGGTGAGCCAGGACCGTCAGCATATGGCCGACATTGGCCGTAAAGGAGGCGAGGCACGCGGTGGCAACCAACAAGGCTCACAGCAGGGCGGCTCGCACCAAGGCCAAGGAGGTAATCAGCAAGGGCAGCGTGGTGGCTCCTCGGAGCAACACGCGAAAGCTGGCTCCCAAAGCCATAAGAATAGCTGAGTAACCTTTCGCCCCAGCGTTGCAGCGCGGGATCCCTTCAACGTTTCGCCTGGCGGGCGATGGATGCCGCGCTCAACGCCAAACCGAGAGAGCGACTCGTCGAAGTGAATCGCGCCTTCGTTCCGAGCAGGCCTCGGTGCGATAGGAGATTAGGCGTGCGATTCGCTTCGATGGAGTCGACTGCCGTGAGGTGGGAAGTCCGCCGATAGAGCCAAGAATCGAATAAGGAAGGTACACTGCCCATGCCCTCATTACCGCAAACGGACCCTCCGAAGCCGCGTCCAGACCAAGGAAAGCCAGCGGGGCCACCGCTCGAAGTCCCCTTTCCGGCGCAGCCCAACGAGCAGCCCATTCACCGACCGATACCCGAACAACCTATCCACGCGCCCATTCCTACGCGTGCAATCGAGATCCGCTAATAACATATACTGCTCGATAAGAATGTCTTTTTCGTCGTCGCGCACCGCCCGCAGAAAGGTCCGACGAAGAACACGACCGATAAAAGGTGATGATGCACCGGAAAACGGTTTGCATTTCAATTGTCGGCCCGGTCTCACTCCTGATTCAACTTGACTCATCCGATGCATGGGCCATTCGGCCGTTGATCACGGACGACGCGCGGGTGGTGGGCGAGCGTGCCGCGCAGGTGGAGACGTGGTTTCGGGTGGATGAAGGCGGCCCGCAGCACTGGACGGTCTTCGCTGTTGGGCCATTGAAGCCACTGGAGCTGTCGGCCGGTGGCTTCTACGGAAGTGACGGGCGACACTTCACGGTAGCTGCACCGACCCTCCAGATCAAAGCGCTCGCCTTGGAGCCGAAGGCGGGCGCGATCATCCCCGGGCTGGCGGTGGTGGGCGGCGTATTCGGGCCGCTTGGAACAGGGCCTCTCCAGGTGCGCGGATGGGACTCGTTTGGGTACCTGGCGCTGACGGAGTCGCTCGATCTCGACGACCGCGTTCTCGTTCACCAAAACCTCGGCGTCTTCACGGCGCATGATTCAGCACTCGGCGGGCGTCACGTTTTCGTGACCTGGGGTGTCGGCACCCAAGTCCGCGTAGCGGGCGGCTTTCACGCGGTTGGAGAGATCTTCTCAGGCGATCCTTACTCGGACGCACCGGGCGGTGCGTTTCAGGCGGGGATCCGACAATATGTCTCGAATCATGTACAGGTCGATGCGACCGTGGGCGACGGCTTCTTCGGCGAAAAGTTGGTTCCAATATGGGGATCGATCGGACTACGCATCGCTAGCGATCCAAACTTTTGGTGAGCAACCGAAGCGCAGGCGGGGCAATTGGCTGGGCGACGAGCGAGAACAACCATCGGTTTATCAAGGCATGCTCCCGAGTGCGAACGTTGAAGGTTTTCGACGCGATTAGGCGACCAGTCTTTTCGTTGCTCGAAGGCAAAGCCCTGGCCGAACGATGCAAGTTTCTTTCGTATGACAGCATTCGTGCTCTCGCTGGGATGAAGCATCTCGAGCACCTCTCCGATTCGGTGCTCGAGGAGTACGAAGAGGAAGCGGGCGCCTGAGGACGTCGGGCCGTTGTCATTGGAAGTGCCTAGGTGCCTTTGGTGGCGGACGGGGTCGTCCTCGTTGCACTACGCGCTGGACGAACACGACACCGAGGCTTGGGTGATAGGAGTGCTCGCTACCGCTTTTGGTTCGATGCGAGAAAGGTCACCAACGCCTCGCTAAAAGCTCTGACCGCCGGGCTCCACCGCCCGGCTGGCGCGCTCGCGAGCCAAAATCGGCGCCGGCGGCCGATGATCTCGGGGAGCACGGTCCGAAGTTCCGAGGTCGCGTTTCCGGTTGGAAGCAATCCGATGCCGATCCCCGCGTTGACGCAGGCCAGAAGATTGCCGAGATCATTCACCGTCAACGATGGTTGAACGCGATGCGTTCCCCCGCCACGCAACGGCCATCGGGCGGGGTCCACGTCGGGCGCTTGTTGCGAAAGAAGCCGATGCTGACGAAGCTCCTCCAGGCTGCGAGGCAAGCCCGCGCGCTCGACGTACGAGCGGTGTGCCACTGCGTACTCTTCGAACTGGGCAATCGAACGCGAGACCCACGGAGCGCGCGGACGATTTCCGGCAGTAATGGCCATATCGGCATCTCGTTCGAGCTCACTGAGCGGATCGGCCGAGAAATGTGAGACCACGCGGAGCCTCGGCCAGCGCTCCGCGATCTCGCGTGCAAACGCGGCCAATAACTCATCGGGCAGCCCAATGGGCATGGCGATCCACAGTTTTCCTGAAACGGTCTCGGTGCCCGTTTGCTTCAGCGCATCTGTGAGCCGCCGCGCGGAGCCTAGGAGCAAAGGCCCTTCCTGCTCGAGCAAGCGCCCAGCGCGGGTGAGTACGATCTTGTCCCTCTCCCGCTCATAGAGCCGTTGACCGATGTTTTCCTCCAGTGCTTCGAGCCGGCGCCGAAACGTCGCGCGGGAGATCTTCATATTCTTCGCTGCGCGGAAGACGCTTCCAGCCTCCACCAATGCCAAGAATGCGGCGACCTCTTCGAGCTCCATGGTGGCCGAAAATGTATCACTCCTGGTACCAAGCTGGCCATTTTCGAGCGTGCTCGGCGAGATCAAGGTAGCTGCCATGAACGTCATCGAACGCAGCAAGAATCGAACACACTCTTTCGTCCAACGTGTCGGTCGTTTCGTCCTTTGGCCTTGCATGGGCTCCATCCTCGTCGCGGGCTGCTCATCGAGCTCGAACGAGGCCGACATCGTCACACCTCAAAGTGCAAGCCTCACGTGCCAGGCGCCGTCCACGGGAGTCATTCATTTGCCAGCCGACGATTCGACGCACTCCGAGCCGGTCGAGTGGTGGTACTGGACGGGTCATCTGAAGACGGAGGATGGGCGCTGGTTCGGATTCGAGCAGACCTTCTTCTCGACGGTGCAATCGGGCGTGAAGGCGCAAATGGTCAACACGGCGCTCACCGACATCGACGGCAAACGATTCCTAACCCGCTCGTCCTTGGTGCCAGGGCCACCGCGGACCGTGGAAAATGGGTTCGCACTCGCCGTGTCCGGTGAAACAGCGGTCGGCGGCAACGGTCATGATCGGCTCCACGGGGTGACCGACGGACGTGCGATCTTCGATCTGGAGCTCGATGCCCAAAAGCCACCCGTGGCTCAATACGGCGACGGCTACGTCGCATATGCGCCCTCGGGATATGCCTATTACTATTCACGAGAGCGCATGTCAGCAAAGGGGATGGTCGTGCTCGATGGAAAGCCACTCGCGGTGACCGGGCAGGCGTGGTTCGATCACGAGTGGGGCCAGCTGAGTGACGTCGTTCAGCGAGGTTGGCACTGGTTTGCCATTCAGCTCGACGATGGGCGGGAGATGATGCTCTATGCACTGAACTCCGGTGAGCCTTCGCCGATCGGCAGCTTGTCCGATGCGCAGTGCAACGTAACGCAAATCGACAGCAGCGAAGTCGAGATTACCCCAACGGGAAACTGGACCAACTCTTCCGGATGCACCTATCCGACGCAATGGCACGTGAAATACAAAGACATTGACGTGACCATACGGCCTGCGCTCGACGACCAAGAGGTTGTCTCCATCGGGCAAAGGTACTGGGAGGGGGCGTCGATCGTCAGCGGCAGTGCTACTGGACGAGCGTATGTCGAACTGACTGGATATTGCAATTGAACAGAGCTGGAACGCGCGTTGAAAGGCTCGCTGCTGACGCGTGGATTTCACGGTCCTAAGGAGCTTGGGTGCGGCCGTGTGCTAAGGCAACCGCTGTGGCAATACGCTCGTCCCGAGCGGAACGTGACGCGCTCGGTCGCGCCAGTAGGCCTCGATTTCTTCCAGCGAGCGCCCTTTCGTCTCGGGCACGCGGGTGAACACGTACCAGGCCCCCAAAGCGGACATGCCTGCGAAGATCAGGAATGACCAGGTGCCGATGGCGGCGATCATCGTGGGGTAGACGAGGGCCGACAAGGCGTTGATCAAATATTGAAAGAACGTAATGACGCCCATTCCGAGCGCACGCGCGCGGAGCGGCAGTACCTCGGGGCAGAGCAGCCAGAATACTGGTCCAAGGCCAAAGCCGAAGGCGAAGGTGTAGAAGAACACGCAGGCGATCGCCAACCACGTCACGTGCGGGCAGAACGCCAGGAGTACCGTGGGGGGCACTTGGGCGGCTAGGCTGATGGTAAGCAGTTTGACACGGCCGAGTCGCTCGATGAGCGGGAGGGATATGGCCGTGGAGACCACCAATGCGATGCCGACTCCATAATTCGCAATCGTTCCCGACGCGGTGCCACTGCCGGCGTCGGTGAAGATAATGGGCGCATAATATACCACCGAGTTGATGCCGGTGAGCACTTGGAAGCAGGTGAGGAGCAGGGTCATGAGCAACGCCGGGCGGTAAACGCCGGTCAATTCTCGGAAACCGACCTCCTGTTGGCGCAAGCTGTCCGCGATTTCGGCGCCCTCCGCGCGCGCTTCGTCGGGCGTGCTGCGAAGCTTCGCAAGTACGCGAAGGGCGTCGGCTTCGCGGCCGCGCATCATGAGCCATCGCGGGCTTGCGGGCGAGAGGACCATCCCGATGAGGAAGATGGCGGCGGGAAGTGCGCCGAGCCCGAGGATCCACTCCCACATTCCGTAAGGTGCGAACACGCTTCCGACGATGTACGCGACGAGGATGCCGATGTTGACCGAGAGCTGGTAAATCGCCGTCAGCATGCCGCGGATTCGCTTGGGCGCGAGCTCGCAGACGTAAATCAATCCGAATTGATTGGCGATGCCACACGCCAATCCAAGAACGAATCGAAATGCCGTCAGCGTAAATGCATCGGGCGCTATCGCACAGCCGAGCGAGCCGACGATGTAGATGGCGCCGCACAGGATCAACAGGTGCCGTCGATCGAACCGTCGGGCGGCGAGTGTCGCGCCCACGATGGCGGGCAGTGCGCCGAAGAGAAGCATGCTCGTGACGAGACCCTGGCCGCCGGAGCCGAGCCCGAACGCCGCGGTGATGAGAGGAAGGGCGCCGGACATCGAGCCCGAGTCGTAGCCGTAGAGCAAACCGGACATGCCGCCCAGAATGGCGACGACGTATACGAACCGGGGAATGGGCGCAGAGGCCTCGGGCGAGGATTGGAGGCTATCCCGGTCGGTCGCGGCTACGTAGGGCATGGTGTGGCTCCTTCCAGATTGTTCAATCGTTCGGCGTGCTCGCGCGTCAGGCGGCGCGTCCCCGATCGATGGCATCGCGATTCCAATGAATCCCGATTCCTGGCGTGTCGTCCGCCACGGCGTGGCCATTTTCGATGCGCACCTCCTTCGTGGTCAGCGCGCGGAGCTGCGGAATGTGCTCGACGTAGCGGCCATTGGGAATGGCGGCGACGAGGCTCACGTGCAGCTCCATCAGGAAATGCGGGCAGACGGCGACGTTGAAGCCTTCGGCCATGTGCGCGACCTTGAGCCATGGGGTAATGCCGCCGACGCGGGCGACGTCCACTTGCACGATGGATGCGGCGCCCCCCACGAGGTATTCACGGAATTGTCCAATCGAATACAGCGACTCGCCCACTGCGATGGGAATGGAGGTCTGCGCCACCAACCGCGCGTGCGCGGCCACGTCATCGGCGGGCATAGGCTCCTCGAACCAGGTGAGCCCGAACGGTTCATACGCCTTGGCGCGCGCCTTCGCCTCGGCGAGCGTCATCGACTGGTTCGCATCGACCATCACCGCGAAGCCTGGTCCGACCGCGTCCCGGACTGCGCGCAGACGCTCCACGTCTTCGTGCAACGCGGGTTTTCCTACCTTGATTTTGATTCCCGACCAACCCGATTCTTTCGCGTGGAGCGCTCCCGCGACCAACGCGTCGGTGCTCAAGTGCAGCCAGCCGCCTTCGGTGTCGTACAACGGAACGGATTGCCGAAAGCCGCCCGCCAGTCGCCACAATGGCTGTCCGGCAGCACGACACCGTAAATCCCACAACGCGATATCCACCGCGGCCAGCGCGAGCGACGTGATCGCTCCCACGGTGGTCGCCCGGGTCGCCGCGAACAAGCGAAACCAAAGGGCTTCCACCATCGTGGGGTCGGCCCCCAGGAGCAGGGGAAGAAGGTGCTCACGCAACATCGATAAAATCGCGCGGCCGCCGGTGCCGATCGTATACGAATAGCCGATCCCTTGGTTTCCGTCGCTCGTATGTAGCTCGACGAAGATGGTCTCCTGTTTGATGAAGCTCTGTACGGCGTCCGTGCGTTCGGTTTCGACGGCGATGTCGACGAGGTAAGCCTCGGCGCGTGCGATCTTGATCACGGTGTGCTCCGCTCCCATGGGGGGTGAGAAGAATCGATGCACCCCCCGGAGCTTTCAACGAGCTGACGACTTGATGCTAACGCATTCGATGACGTTCATCATCGTAGCCCGGTTGGCGCAGAGGAGCAACCTAGGACTACACGATCGGCGATACGCGTCTCTGTTTGCGTCGCGAACGAGGGTAGTCTAGCTCTTGCCGATACCGAACGTCATTGGACCGCGGCGCTCGCCGATGCGCCCGGCGCCATGGGAATCATCGCGTAGGTGTACGTGACGCCGTGGACCGTTTTTGTCTGCCCGGCGCGCGTCCTGCCGTTGACGGTCACCGTTCGGTATACGCCGACGAAGCGTGCCTCCCAGGTATAGGTCTCGGTGCCCGAAGCGTTGGTGAGTGTGGACTTGATGGCTCCGTCGTGGCGCAGGGTGAAAGCACTGCGGCCGATCCGAAGGCCGTGGGCCTCGAGCCAGGCCATCTCGGTGGGCAACCGCGATTGGGTGGTCACCGTGTGGCTCGGAGCGTCTGGGGCGACGCCCATCAGCCCCTGGATGGTTTGGCTGAGTAAGGTGAAGGAGACCTCGGGGTAATCGCCATTGGCGCCTTGCCGGCCGTTGACGTGTTGAACGTCTTTCTGGTCATAGATGTAATTCATCCACTTCCAAGCCGTGTCGTGGCGATGGTTCTTGAAGAAGATGTCGGGCAAATAGGTGAGCGACTCGATGTTCGAGGGTCTGCCGCTGCCGTTGGTCTGTTGGTCGATGTAATCGAGGTACGCTTCGTTGCGCGGGCCGGGATCGATGATCTGCTTCATGGCCATGAACCCACTGTTCTCTCTGCCCCATCCGGTCACCGGCGTGCCGTCGATGCCGTACGCCCGGATCATGTTCGCGCCCGAGCCCGCGCCGCTCCAGGTCGAATTGAAGTATTCCTTGAGGGCAGCCGCCTTCTGGTCGTAGGTCGCCGCGAGTGTTCGATCGCCTTTGCTGCGGGCGAGCGAGACCATCGCGAGGTAAGCCTGGTACTGGGAGGCAATCCCGTCACCGGCTTCGGCGAGACGCTCGGAACTCTGCTCGTCGTAGCTCGCGGAGCCGGCAAAGATGCCATTGCCCGTACCCTCGGCGACGCCATTGGGTTGGAGCGAATCGTGGAGGGTAATGAATTCGTTGGTGGTATGCAGATAGAAGTTCCAGAGTACGGGATCGTTGACATAGGCGCTATCGCCGCTCCAGCGATAGGCCTCGTTTGCCTTCTCCACCAGCTCGAAGGGAGCTGGGACTTCTCGAACGAAGTTGGTAGGGCTCCGGTAGTCAATCGACAGGTATGTCTTCGCGTCGAAGTTGAACGCCCACACGGGGAAGTACACGTGCTCGGCGCTTGCCGAGGCGGCGAAAGCGCGCAGCATCGTCTTGTTCTCCGCGCTCAGGCCGAGCACCGCGGCGCCCACGAGCTGGTGAGCCATGTCGCGCGAGTAGTACGCACTGCGGTTTGCGTAGCCCGCCCAATAGGAGGCTACGTAGGCAGCCGTGCCCGTACCGGAGAGGTTGTTCTCATCGACGTTGAGCGGGCCGACCGTCCCAGGAAGCTGCGCCCAGGTATTGGCCTTGTATTTTGCCCAATCGAACATCTCTACGATCTTTCGATTGGAGGAGCTGATCATCGGATTGGCAGGCGCGCTGGGGGAGATCATGAGGTCGTCGACATTGACCCATCCGTCGCCAGACTCGAATGCAAGCTCGAGGACATCTCCTCGCTCGAGGGCGATTCGGCTGATCGAGGAGCGGGAATACCAGGTGCGGTTGGGTAAGATCACGGCCGCGGCGGCCTCACCGTTTAGACGGATCACGAACAGGCCGTTGGGGCCACCCGTCGCAGCCCACGTGGAGAAGTCGTATGTGCCCGAAGCGGCGACAGAGATACTCTGACGGAGCGCCTTGCCGGCACCCGAATCCAGATACGCGAGCCGCGTTCCGCCATGCGGATAGTTGGTGGCAACACCCGTCCCCGTACTGAACGTCCAGCCGGCGCCGCCTTGCTCGAAGCCGGGGTCGGAAATGGCGAGGGCAGGTCTTGGCGAGGCGCTGGTCTCGTGATGTGCGTCCGCGGCTACGGGGCTCACGGAGCCAAGCAGCACGGACGCAAGGAGACACGACGGGGATATTCGGCGCATATGGGCCTCATATTCAAGTAATGAGCTTGTCCGGCGTAATCGGCAGATCGCGAATGCGGCGGCCCGTTGCGTGGTACACGGCGTTCGCGATGGCGGCGCCGACGCCGGTGACGCCGATTTCGCCGATGCCTTTCGCACCGATTTCGTTAACATACGGATCGACTTCGTCGATCATGATCACGTCGATGTGGGGCACATCGGCGTGAACGGGAAGGTGGTAATCGGCGAGATCCCGCGTTATCACCCGGCCGGTGCGCGGGTCGCGGACCGTGTGCTCGTGGAGGGCGATGCCGAGGCCCCATACGATGCCGCCTTGAAATTGGCTCCTGGCCGTCTTCGCGTTGAGGATTTTCCCCGCCGCGAAGGCGGCGACGAGCCGGGTCACGCGGACGGTGCCGAGCGCCTCGTCCACTTTGACCTCGGCGAACTGTGCGCCGAACGCGTGGCACGCATACCGTGCGCGGTCCGCCTTGACCGCATTGGCGACCTGGGCGACGATTTCGGACGCCCCGCTTCGCGTCACGATATCGGCGAATGGATCGCGCTGCGCGGGATTGGCCGTCGCGTAAAGGGCCCCGTCGGCCGCGTCGATCGCGCTTACCGCGAGTCCGTACAGCGGAGATCGCGGATCGGCCACGGCCGTCTCCGCGAGCCTCGTTCGAACGGCGAGCGCCGCCATCTTCACCGCCGAGCCGACGCTGGACACGGTTCGCGATATGCTGGAGGTTGGCGTCTCCGGAAGCACCGTGTCGCCGAGCTCGAAGCGCACGTGGTCGAACGGCAAGGTGAGCATGTCGGCGGCGAGTTGGGTCATGACCGTGTAGGTCCCCGTCCCGATGTCCTGCGAGCCGGCCTGCACCAGGGCGCTGCCGTCGGCACGCACGCGCACGATGGCCGACGAGGCGCTCTGCTCGGCGGCATGCGTGGCGGTGGCCATTCCCCAGCCGACGAGCAAACGGCCATCCCGCATCGAGCGCGGCGCGGCGCTTCGCCCGGACCAGCCGAACCTCGCCGCACCTTGTGCGTAGCATTCGCGCAGCGATTTGCTGGACCACGGCCGGTTGTCCTGAGGGTTCCGCTCTGCATAATTCTTCAGGCGCAGTTCGATGGGATCCATCGCGAGCGCATACGCGAGCTCGTCCATGGCCGACTCCAGCGCGAAGGTCCCCACGGATTCGCCGGGCGACCGGGCGAAGATGGGCGCCGGAACGTCGAGGCGCGCCAGACGGTATGTCGCGTTCATGTTCGGACACGCGTAGAGCAGGGGGGTCTGCCGCGCCGCCGGCTCCACGAACTCGTCGGTCCGGGAACTGGAGCACAACACGTCGTGCGAAATCGCGGTGAGCTGTCCCGTGCCATCGGCGCCGAGCGCGATCGTCTGGAGCGTGCCCGAGCGGTACCCAACCTGGGAGAACATCTGCTGGCGGGTCAACACCATCTTGACCGCCCGCCCCGATGCCCTCGCCCCGATGGCCGCCAGTGCGGTGAACGCCCACGGCGTGCCTTTGCTACCGAAGCCGCCGCCGATGTAATGCGAAATGACCCGGACATTCTCTCTGGGAATGCCAAATAGATTCGCAAGCCTCGTTCGCACGGAAAAAATGCCCTGGGTCGTCACGTACGCCGTGGCGTGATCGTTTCCCTGCCAAATCACGATGGCCGCGTGCGGTTCGATCGGATTGTGATGCTCGGTGGGCGTGGTGTAGGTTTGCTCGACGCGTACGCTCGCCGCCGCCATACCCGCCGCGAAATCCCCCCGGCGCACATCATAATTGGCCGGTGGATACGCGCGTGGGGCCTCGGCGATCATGTCCACCGTGAACGGCTGCGCCTCGTAGCGCGCCGCCACGAGGCTCGCGGCATGGCGCGCCCGATCGTGCGTATCGGCGACCACCAGGGCGACTGCTTGATCGTTGTAAATGATCCGGTCGTTCTGAAACAGTTGCAGCGCTTGATTGATGCCGGTGGGCGGCGCGTTGACGCCCGGCAGCACCGGCGGGTTCAGATGCGAGACCACCGCGAGCACGCCGGGCGCGCGCTCGGCCTCGCGCACGTCGAGCGAGGCGATTCGGCCGGTGGTGATGGGACTCGTCACGAGGTACGCGTGCGCGACGTTGGCCACGGCCGTTTCGGCGGGGTAATCCGCTCGGCCTGTGACTTTGAGGCGGCCATCGAGACGGTCGAGGCCTAGGCCCAAGACGGGGGTGCTCATGCGATACCTCCTGCCCGCTCCAACGCGCGTACGAGCACCCGCTGCGCGAGTGCCACCTTGAACTCGTTGCCCGGACGGGGGCTCGCGCCCTGCATGGCCGCCGCCGCCGCCCGCTCGAACACGGCCGTCTGGACCGACTGCCCCGCGAGCGCTTGCTCCGCCTCTCGGCTGCGCCATGGCTTGGTGGCCACGCCGCCGAATGCAACGCGCGCATCTCGAATGACATTTCCGTCGAGCTGAATGGCCGCCGCGGCGGACGCCAAGGCAAAGGCATACGATGCGCGATCGCGCGCCTTCACGTACGCCGAGCGCGCGGCGAAGGCGCTCGGTGGCAGTGTGATACCGGTTACCAGCTCGCCTTGGGCGACGACGGTCTCGGTCTCGGGGTGGGCGCCGGGTAGGAGGTGGAATTCTCCCACTGGAACGGAGCGCTCGCCCCTCGGGCCTCGCACGTGCACGATGGCGTCGAGCGCGACGAGCGCCACGCACATGTCCGAGGGGTGCGCCGCGATGCAATGGTCGCTCCCACCGAGCACCGCGTGCATTCGCACGAAGCCGCCATCGAGCGCCGCGCAGCCCGATCCGGGAGTGCGCTTGTTGCAGGCGGAGATACCGACGTCGCGAAAATACGCGCAGCGCGTGCGCTGGAGCAGATTGCCTCCCACCGTGGCCATATTGCGCAATTGCGGCGACGCGCCCGCGAGCAGCGCCTCGGAGAGCACCGGAAAGCGCGTGCGCACCTCCGGATGCCAGGCAAGATCGCTATTTTTGACCAGCGCGCCCACGAACAAGCCGCCATCGCGCGTCCGTTCGATTGTCTTCCACGGCAGCCCATTGATGTCGACCAGCCGCACGGGCTTCTCGACGCCGAGGCGCATGAGATCGACCATGCCCGTGCCGCCGGCGATGAAGGCCACACCCGAGGAGCATCCGGCCTGCAGAGCGGAGGCCTCTGCTTCGGCGCGCAGATAGGTAAACGGTGTCATGTCGGTACCATCCTTCCTCGTGCGAGTTGAATGGCGGAAACGATGTTCGAATACGCACCACACCGGCAGATGTTCCCGCTCATCTGTTCGCGCACTTCGTCGTCCGTCGTGGCGTGGCCTTCGCGGAGAAGGGCGACGGCGCTCATGATTTGACCGGGGGTGCAATAACCGCATTGCAGGCCGTCGCACTCGACGAAGGCTGCTTGCATCGGGTGGAGCTCGTCTCCGTGGGCCAAGCCTTCGATGGTCGTGATGCGCGAGCCTCGAGCCATCACGGCCAGCGTCAAGCACCCGTGCACGCGGCGATCGTCGATGAGAACCGTGCACGCGCCGCACTGCCCGTGGTCGCATCCTTTCTTGGTTCCCGTGAGACCCACCTGTTCGCGAAGCACATCGAGCAGCGATACGCGCGGATCGATGCGCAGGCGGTGTGCCTCGCCATTGACGTTCAACGTGACGTCGAGTTCGAGGCTCCCGTCGCCACCGGGGCCCGCCGGAGTACAGGCTCTCTCGCCTCCGCTCCCTCCTCCGCACGCGTCCAGCAGCGCGACGGCGAAGACGGTGAGCAGGCTCGAAACCACGAGCTCGCGCCGCGACACCAGGGATGCGCCGCGTTCGCGTACGGGCGCGGTGCCGGCCACCATCGTACGCCCGGCCGCGGAGAGCGCGGAGGCGACCATTTCGATCGACGGCGAGCGGCTCCCGCTCAATTGGCGCGAAAAACGCAGCTTGGATTCGCCATCGATGATGAAGAAGGACGGCACGCCTGGATCGACGCCGTAGGCCGCGCGCAGATCGTCCATGCGGTGCTCGTCGAGGTCCTCGCGGGGCACGGAGAGCTCCAAATCGTCGTCGGGTCGAAACGACCAGATGCCCTGCTCGGACACGATCACGAGCATGGCGCCGAGACCACGAAGCTCGCCTCGAAGTTCACGGAACGCGTGCGCCGGCGCGTGCTGCCATCCGCACGCGTCGAAGAACGCGAGGATCACCGCCTGTCCGGAGAACGGCAACGATGTGACCTTGCGCCCGCGCGCCGTGGCGATGGTGGCCACCGAAAAAGGTGGTGCAGGCTTTCCTATGGCTGGCCGTGGATCATTCATTCGGCACCTCCGGGGACGCGACAATCGGGGCGAACGATGGGATGAAGTCTGAAATACCGCGCACGTCGATGACAGTGACGAAGCTCACTGCCCACGGCTCAAAAAAGCGCGGTGGCCGCTTCGGAAGCGATATCGCGTGGACAGTCTGTCATGGCGGGAGCTTTGCCCGCCGCGAGGTGCCGCGCCAGGTCGGTACCGACGAGCCGTCGCCTGGTGCCGACGAATCGTTCGTGGTGGGCGGCTTTGCCGCGACCACCATTGGCTCTTCCTGACGGTCGGCAACGGCAACTCGAAGCGCGCCCACGATCCGGATGCGTTTCCCAGGCTGACGTTGAAGTCCCTGGCCCCGTTTCGCTTTGGAGTCAGGTCAAAAACCGCCGGTCAGCACGACCTTGCCTCGCGCGCGGCCGCTTTCGATCAGCGCGTGCGCCCGGCCGACGTTTTCTGCGTTGATGGCGCCCATCACGAGGGTCGCAGTGGAGCGGATTCGGCCCGCGTCGACCAGGGCGGCGACCTCGGACAGCAGACGCCCTTGCTCCGCCATGTCCGCGGTCTGATACATCGAGCGGGTGAACATGAGCTCCCAATGCAAGGCGATGGACTTGCTCTTGAGCGCCATGATGTCGAGGCCCTTCATGTCGTCGATGACGGCCAGCGCACCCTGGGGTTCGAGGCATTCGATGATCTGAGCATAGTGCTGTTCCGTTTGCGTTAGTGCCGCCACGTAGTCCACCGCTCCAATGCCCACCGACTTCAGGCCCTCGGATAGCGGCTGGCGGTGGTCGATGACCTCGTGCGCCCCCAGGTCGAGGCACCATTGGCGCGTCTCGGGTCGTGATGCGGTAGCCACGATGCGCAATCGCGTGAGCTGGCGGGCGAGCTGGATCAAGATGGATCCCACGCCGCCCGCGCCGCCGACGATTAGCATGGTTTCGCTCCGCTCTTGGCCCTTGGCGACGCGCAGGCGGTGGAACAGCAGCTCGTAGGCCGTGATGCTCGTCAATGGCAGCGCGGCGGCGTCCGCATCATTCAAGGACTTGGGTGCAAGCGCGACGATGCGCTCGTCCACTGCGTGCAGTTCGCTATTGCTGCCTGGGCGATTGATGGCGCCGGCGTAGTAAACGCGGTCGCCGAGCTTGAACTGCGACGCTTGGGCTCCTAATCCCTCGACGATGCCGACGGCGTCCCAGCCCAGCACCTCCACCTGATCTGGGGCGGGATTGCGGCCGCGACGCACCTTGGCATCGACGGGATTGACCGACACGGCGCGTATGCGAACGAGGATGTCGCGCGGGCCCGGGTTGGGGGGCGGGAGTTCGAGGTCCTCGAACGCGTACGGCGGATCATGGGGCTGGCTTCGGCGGTATCCAACGGCTTTCACGGATTTGGCTCCAAAGAAATGGGACGAGTCAATGGGATGAGTGCCGACCGGCACTGGGGACGCGGTAGATCGCCACGGGCAACGAAACCTTGTTCTGACCCCCATTGAAAAGCGGCATGCGATCCATCTGCGGCGTCGGGAGCAAGAGAAAGCCTTCGGCGTCGAGGACTGGGGCGTCGACCCAGTGGAGCCGCGCATCTTGGACGATGGTCGTGATGCTCCCGTCGGGGGCGCGGCGCTTCACCGCGCTCGCAGCAAGATCGGTAAAATAGAGACTCCCTTGGCTATCCATGACCGTGCCGCCCACGGGCGGAAGATCGGCCCACGGCTCGACGTGCTGCGCGATTTCGGCGCCTGCGATATTCGGATCGTCGAGCCAGCGTGTCTCGATGCGCGACCACGGGCCGCTGAGAGGCGCGAAATAGAGATACTTTCCGTCGGGGCTCGTCTCGAGCGGATCGGCGTGGACGCGCAGCGGTGAACCGTCGGGCGCCTTCACGGTTTCGCCGCCCAGCACGATGGGGCGGTCTGCGGGGGCGGTGACGGCCGGCGCATCGTCGAGCACGCGGCGTGCATCGCCCCGCGCGAGGTCGAGCACGATGATGCCCGCGCGCCCGGCGTCCGTCAGGTAGGCGTGCTCCCCGTGAAAGCGAATGTCGTCGATGTAGCTGCCAGGCAAAGCGACGCGCGCATCGAAGGTGTAAACACGAACGACGCGGTTCGTTTTGGCTTCGATGTGCACCACCTTGGCGCCGCCCGGAAGCGGATTGCCGCCGAAATCGGGCGCGCCCGTGTCGATGGCCCAGAGGCCGCCGTGGCCGTCGCCATGAAGCGCATTGACGTTGACGAAGGCGCGCTCCGGCGACGCGCCGGCCGCCCACGCGTTCCATGCGGCATCGGGGTACGGCGTCAAGCTGTGCTGCCCGGTGATCTCGGCGACCGACGGACCTTTCGATCCTGTCCATCGCGGTCCGGCCGCGAAGGTGCGGGCGGACTCGACAGCAACGGCATTCCAGATCATGGTGTCGCTCTCGGCGACGGTTTCCAAGATGGGGGAGGCGTCGGTTTGGGACGCGGGTGAGCCTGTATCGCGCGGTGTGCACGCAAGGGCGGCGAACGCGGCGAACGAAGCGGGCGCGATGGATCGGATGGACATGCGCCCATCGTTCATCCGGAACATCGGTTTCGAAACGGACGATTTCGCACTACGCTCATTCACAATTGCATGGGCGGACCAACGCGCGCGAACTGGGATGATCTCAAAGTCTTCCTCGCCGTCGCGCGCGCGAAGACCTTGGGGCAGGCGGCGAAGTCACTTGGTCAGGCCCAGCCGACGATTGGTCGTCGGCTGCGCGCGCTCGAGGAGGCCGTCGGGCAGAAGCTTTTCCAGCGCACGGATAGCGGCTTCGTTCTCACCGACGAAGGTGCGGCGGTCTTCGCCAACGCGGAGCGCATGGAGGAGGAAGCCATTGCCTTCGAGCGCCACCTCGCAGGCAGCGCGCACGATCTCGAAGGAATGCTCCGCGTCTCGACCTCCGAATGGTTCGCGTCGCACGCGCTCGCGCCCATCTTCGCTGCGTTCTCGCGCGCCCACCCGAACGTCACGATCGAGCTCGTTGCCGAGACGCGCCTACTGCGGCTCGCCCGCCGGGAGGCCGATCTCGTCTTTCGTTTCCGCCGGTTCGACGAACCCGACGTCCTCACGACCAAGGTCACGCACATCCCGTTCGCGCTCTATGCCGCGCCGGTGTACGTGGAGCGCCATGGCATTCCAAAAGTCGGTCACGGCGAAGCGCATGCGCTCATCACCATGGATACCGCCTTCGGCACCTTCGCCGACGTCACCTGGCTCCGCGAGCGCTTCCCCACGGCACGTATGGCCTTGCGCAGCAACAGCCGCGACGTGCAAGCGGCCATGTGCATCGGCGGCGCAGGCCTCGCCGTGCTCCCGCGATGGATCGGCGACAGCTCGCCCGGCCTCTGCGAGATCTCCTTGGACGAGCCGCCTCCAGGCCGAGACATTTGGGCAGGCTACCACCGCGATTTGCGCAGCCTCCCGCGTCTGCGCGCCCTTCTCGATGCCACGGTCTCCGCGCTATCGAAAGGCCGCTGAGCCGTAGGCGAAGGCTCTTTTCACAGTCCCCAGCATGATTGAGGAATCAGCGACTCTGCCCATCATTTCGGGTCAATACGGCCAGGCACCCCAGACTCAGCGCCGCCACCCCCGTGAGGTAGACGGTGATCGGCCACGATCCTTGTCCCGCGGCGAAGAGCGCGGTGGCCACAGTCGGGGCAATACCGCCGCCAAGGACGGCGCCGATCTGGTAGCCCAGGGACACGCCGCTATAGCGCAATCGTACGGCAAATAGCTCGGCGAATAGCGCGGCCTGCGGACCGTAGACCAAGCCCAGAGCGACCGCCATCACCACCAGCGCGGCCAGGACGCCCGCCGTCGCGCGCGTGTCGATGAGCGGAAAAAAGGCAGCGGCCCAGAGCATCAGACCCATCGAGCCGACGAGCACCACCCTCCTGCGTCCGTGTCGGTCCGACAGAGCCGCCGCCCAGGGAATGGTCACCAACCAGACGAGGGTGGCACTCAACGACAATCGCAGGATGTGGTCCCGACTGAAGCCGAGTTGTTTGGTCGCGTACGACAGGACGTATGCCATGAAAATGTATCCGATGGCATTGGTGCCGATGAACGCGCCGCCGGCGAGCAGCACCGTCTTCCACTGGGTGCGCAACACCTCCAGGATCGGCGCGCGCGCCTTCGTACCCGCGGCCGCGCCCTCGCGCAGCTCGGCGAAATCCGGGCTCTCCTCGACCTTGAGCCGGATCGCCAACCCCACCGCGACCAGCACGAAGCTCGCCAAGAACGGGAGGCGCCAACCCCAATCGTCGAAACGCTCGGAGCCGAGGCCACGCGAGGTGGCGAGGAAGACGAGGTTGGCGAGAATGAGGCCACCAGGGACGCCCATCTGGGGAAAGCTGCCGTAGAAACCGCGGCGTTTGGGTGGTGCGTGTTCGACGGCCATGAGCACCGCACCGCCCCATTCGCCGCCGACGGCCAGGCCCTGGATGAAACGCAGCGCGACGAGCAGGATGGGTGCCCAGATCCCTGCCGTGGCGTAGGTGGGAAGCAGCCCGATGGCCGCGGTGGCGAGGCCCATGATCATCAGAGATAGGACCAGCATGGACTTGCGCCCGGCCCGATCGCCGAAGTGGCCCATGAGCACACCGCCGAGAGGGCGCGCAAGGAAGCCGACGGAGTATGTGGCGAAGGCGGCGAGGGTGCCCGCCACCGGCGACAGCTGTGGAAAGAATTGGCGGGCGAAGACCAGCGCCGCCGCCGAGCCGTAAATGAAATAGTCGTACCACTCGATGGCGGTACCGATGAAACTGGCGCCGACGACGCGTCGCAAAGCGCGCAGATCCGGTGCTCTTCGAGGTGCAGCGGTCGTGTCGGGCGAGATCAATACGTTGCTCATTGGCCTGCTCCCACGACCTGTTTCGGTCGTTTTCAAGTCGTTGCGGCTGAATCCAAACGCTCGCCGAGTACTTCTCCCCTGATGCGATGCGCCCTGCCACGAAACAACGCAATCCGTTGCCCTGATTGATTGGTAACGGTGACGTCGTACACGCCCGTGCGGCTCGAGACCGATTGTACGACTGCCTGCGCACTCAGCACGTCGCCCTCGCGGCCCGGCGCGAGGTAATCGATCGTGCACCCCGCGGCGACGGTGACTTGGTTATCGCTGTTGCAGGCAAAAGCAAACGCGCTGTCGGCCAGCGCGAAAATGAATCCCCCATGGCACGTCTGGTGGCCGTTCAGCATATCGCTGCGCACGACCATGGAAACGTGCGCGCATCCTGGCGCCACGTCCACGATGGTCATGCCGAGCGCCTGCGAAGCCTTGTCACGCGCGTACATGGCCTGCGCCACGGCCTCGGCGAGCTCTTGGGGATCGGCCGGCGTTTCACGCATGGAGTCCTTCTCCGGTCCAAACGAGGCGCGAGATCAGCGGCGAGATGCGATATCGATCTTCGCCATAGTGCGCGGCGAGATGATGCAGGACATTGCGAATGCGCCCCGCGCCGATGGCATCCGCCCAGGCGAGCGGGCCGCGTGGATAGTTGACCCCCTTTTGCATCGCGATGTCCACCGCGTCGGCGCTGCACACGCCTTGGTTCACGGCATCCGCCGCTTCATTTGCGAGCATGGCGACCGTGCGCATGACCGCCATGCCCGGCACGTCCCGGAGTACCGATACGGCGAACTGCGCGGCCTGGAACATCCCCACCGCCGCCTGGAAAGCCGACGTCGAGCATCGATCGGCGCGCGCCAGCGCGACCCGCGTGGCCTCCGCGAAATCCAGTGCAACATCCAAGACGACGACGTCCGGATACTCCGTCTCGTTGGCAATCCGAGTCGCGGAGCGCCCATCGGCGAGATAGATCCATGTGCCGTCCACCTCGAACAGGGGCGCACCGTCCGAGGCGCGAGGACGACGTTCGATCGCGACCGGCGACCCGCTCAGTCGCGCCACGATGGCATCCGCAGGTGACCATGTCTGGCGAGCCACGACGCGTTTCGGCACCGGCGCGGGCCCTTCCGTTGCCGGCGGGGGCAACGGGGCACCATCGCCGTAGACATAAAATCCTCGGCCCGACTTTCGCCCGAGCCATCCGGCGTCGACCAACTCCCGTTGGATCACCGAGGGGGTAAAACGCGGATCATTGAAATATCCTCGGAAGACCGATTGCGTGACCGCGAAATTGACGTCGTGCCCGATCAGGTCCATCAATTCGAAGGGCCCCATGCGAAAACCGCCGCACTCGCGCATGACGGCATCCAAGGTCGCTGCGTCGGCGACCTGCTCCTGCAAGAGTCGCAGCGCTTCGGAATAGAACGGACGCGCCACCCGGTTGACGATGAAACCCGGGGTCGACTTGGTGTATACCGGCGATTTTCCCCACGCCGCCGCGGTGTCGTAGACGGTTTGCGCCAGCGCGACGTCCGTCGCCAGACCGCTCACCACTTCCACCAGCGCCATCCGCGGCGCAGGGTTGAAGAAGTGCATGCCCACCACCCGCTCGGGCTTGTGCAAGCCCGCCGCGAGTGCCGTGATCGACAGGGACGATGTATTGCTCGCGAGGATGCAATCACCGCCGACGATGGCTTCCAACGTCGTGAAGAGGTGGCGTTTCGCATCCAGGTCCTCGACGATGGCTTCAATGACCAGCTGCGCGCAGGTCATCGGTTCGAGCGAGGTGACGGGCGTCAACCTCGCGGCTGCCGAATCCGCGTCGGAGGCGTTCATGCGCCCCTTGTCGCGTTCTTTCCTGAAGGACTCGCGAATGTGGTCGATGGCCTTGGATGGGGCGTCTTCGCGCGCATCGTACAGCATGACGGGGTGCCCCGCCGCTGCCGCAATTTGGGCGATACCGGCCCCCATGGCGCCGCTGCCGACGACGGCCACGGCGGACGATGACGAAAGCGCGGTCATAGGTGGCGCCGACTCTGCACGACGCGAAAGCGGTCGGCGACGAATGCCGCGTCGGTAAAGCAGGCATTGGCTGCCGGGTTGGCGCCGGTAGCATGAAAGTCGCTGAACGCGGCGGATTGATTGACGAATATGCCACCGAGCAGGTTGAACGAGACTGCGACCCCGACGGCTTCTGCGCTCGTCCGCACGTCGTCCATCACGGTATCGCGGGTGGTGTAAGCCGAGAGCGTGATCGCGCCGCGCTCGGCGACCGCCTTGCTCGCGATCTCGATGCTATGGGCGGTGTCTTCGGTGGCGACGACGAACGCGATCGGGCCGAACCACTCCTGCATCAGCGTCTCCTCGTCCGCGCCGCGGAACTTGAGAAGGAGCGGCGTCCGAATGCGGGCGTCGGGAAACTGGGGATGGGTCAAGCTGGTGCTGTCGACGACGACCTCGCCCATGTTGCGTGCGATGGCGATGCGCGCAGCGATGCCTTCGTTTTGCACGGCGCCGAGTACCTCCACGGCGCGAGCCGGGTCGGCGACGAGCTTGCGAATGGCCGCGCCGATGGCATCCGCCACGCCGTCGAACGGCACGCGCCCGCCGAGGGTATCGATCCCCTCTTTCGGGACATAGATGTTTTGCGGTGCCGTACACATCTGTCCCGAATAGAGCGACAGAGAGAAAGCGATGTTGCGCGCCATCGCTTCGAGATCCGATGTCGAGTCGATGATGATCGGATTGACCCCCGCTTTCTCCGTGTAGACGCGCGCCTGGCGGGCATGCTGCTCGAGCCAGGTGCCGTTCGCGCTGCTGCCGGTAAAGTCGATGAGCCGCACCTCGGGACGGAGCGCGAGGGCCCGTGGCAGCCGCTCTTCGGCTGCATCGTGCGCGAGCAGGGTGACAAGCTCGGGCGAGAACCCCGCCTCCGCCAGCACCTCGCGCGCCACCGCTACGGTGATCGCGAGCGGGAGAATGGCCGCCGGATGCGGCTTCACCATGACGGCGTTGCCGGTGGCCAGGCTCGCGAACAGCCCAGGGTAGGCGTTCCAGGTTGGGAACGTGCAGCAGCCGATGACCAGGCCGATGCCCCGCGGAACGATGGTGTAACGCTTGTGCAGTTTGAGCGGCTCGTTCTTGCCCTGCGGCTTTTCCCAGATGGCCTCCACGGGAATTCGTCGGAGCTCGTCCCAGGCGTAGGCCACGGCCTCGAGCCCGCGGTCTTGCGCATGCGGGCCGCCAGCTTGAAACGCCATCATGAATGCCTGCCCGGTGGTGTGCATGACGGCGTAGGCGATCTCGAAGCTCCTTCGGTTCAACCGGTGGAGGATCTCGAGCGCCACCCCGACCCACGCCTCGCGTCCCGCCTGGCGCCAGGCGGGAAGCGCCGTGCGGGTGATTGCCGCGAACAACCCATCGACGTCGGCTTTCGGATACGTAATGTCGAGATCGAATCCATAGGGCGAACGTTCGTGGCCGGCTGCACCGACGGTTGCAGCCTGCTGGAGCTCGAATGCCGCGTGCAGCCGCGCGTCGAAAGCCGCGCGTCCTTCTTCGGCGGCGGCGCCTCCATAGCTCTTGGGCAATTCGGAAAACGCACTGTAGAAGGAGCGCGTGCGCGCCGCGTTCAAAGCGTCCTCGAGAAGCGCCTGGTGTCGCGTGAACAGGGGATGCGTCATATCGACTCCTCTACTTGCCTAAATTTCTTCGTCGAAGTTGATTCCGAGCTCGTCGGTCACCGGGTAGCTTTGGCACGCGAGAATGAAGCCGCGCCGGATCTCGTAATCCTCGAGCGCGAAGTTGGCGTCCATATCGACCTCGCCGGTCGTGAGCTTGCAGCGGCACGTCGCGCAGATCCCGCCCTTGCACGAGTAGGGAAGCTCGACCCCTTCGCGGAGCGCGGCTTCGAGCACCGTATTCTCGTTTTTGGGAATGGTGAGCTTGTGCGTACGGCCGTCCAGAACGATGGTCACTTCGCACTGGCCTTTCGTGCTGGGCTTTTGCGACCGGGTTCGGAGTCGGGTCAGAGGGAGGCTCGTCGCGAACAATTCCTGTTTGATCTTCGATTTGGGCACGGAGTTCGCCAGCAGCGCGGCGATCGTGTCATCCATCATGGACTGCGGACCGCAGACGAAGACCTCGTCGACGTCGTCGGGATCGACCCAGCATTTCAGCAAGGCATCGACCTTGGCGCGATCGAGACGCCCATTCAGGAGATCGATCTCCTGCTGCTCGCGGCTGAGGACGAAGATCAGTCGGAAGCGAGACAGATGAGCATCTTTGAGCTCCTGGAGCTCTTCTCGGAAGATCACCGACGACGATGCGCGGTTTCCATAAAACAGCGTGAACCGGCTCTTGGGTTCTGCCCGCAGGGTGGTCTTGATGATCGATAGGATCGGCGTGATCCCGGCGCCCGCCGCGAAAGCAACGTAGTGTTTCTCGTTCGCCGGTGAGAGCGGGACATGGAACTGACCCGATGGCGGCATCACCTCCAGCGGCATGCCAGGCTGCAGTTCGTCGTTGGCCCAGTTCGAGAAGAGTCCGTCTTGCACGCGCTTGATCGTCACGCGCAACGCGTCGTCTTGGACCGCCGACGAGATGGAGTACGACCGGCGAACCATCTCGCCGCCAATGGAGGCGCGCAGGGTGAGGTGCTGCCCCTGAACGTATCGATAGGTCTCCGTCAATTCAGGGGGAACGGCGAAGACGACCGAGATCGCTTCGCGCGTCTCCCCTTGCACCGCCGAGACCTGCAACGTATGAAACCTGCTCATTAGTGGCTCTTGAATTGGTCGAAGGGTTCCAGGCAGCCATTGCAGCGGAAGAGCGCCTTGCACAACGTCGAGCCGAACGCGCTGATGCACGACGTATCCGTCGAGCCGCAGCGCGGACACTTGCTCGGCTGTAGCGGCGCGCGGCGGCCGAGCGCGCTCGCCGGAATCGTCGTCCGAACCGGCGGGGCGATGCCATGCTGGCGGAGCGCCACTTTCCCGCGCTCGCTCATCCAATCGGTGGTCCACGCCGGAGCGAGCCGGGTCTCGATCCGCAACTCCGAAATACCGAGCCGGCGTATGGCGGTGCGGACATCCTGAACGATGGTCGCCATCGCCGGGCAGCCGCAATAGGTCGGCGTGATGGTCACGGTGAGCGCGTCATCGCACCATTCGATCTCGCGAACGATGCCCAGATCCACGATCGAGATCCCGGGGATTTCCGGATCGGGCACTTCTTCCAGCGACTCCCAGATCGGTAGGAATTCGCGGTGACTCATCGGGGACATCACCACGAGCATCCCGGGTAAGTTCGCTGGAGAAACTGCATCTCCGGCAGAAGATGGCCGAGGTGCTCGGTGTGCCGACCTCGTTTGCCGCCTTGGTGCATCCAACCCGACGACGGGATGCGCAGCGTGGCTTCCGTCAGCTCGCGCGTGACGTGGGCCATCCACGGATCATGCAGGGCGGCCACGTCGGTCGCGATGCCGCTCAGGGCCCATGTCCGTTCGGCGTGGGTCGGCTCGAACAACTCTCCGGTGTACGGCCAGAGGGCGTCGAGCGCGGCCTGAATGCGGGCGTGACTCTCGTCGGTACCGTCGCCCAGACGGACGATCCACTCGCTGCTGCGCTGTGCATGGTAGGTCGCTTCTTTGAGCGATTTCTCGGCGATGGCGGCGGTGCGCGCATCGGAGGAACGCGTCAGCCCCTGTAGCAACAGACAGTGCCACGCGTCGAAATAGAACTGGCGCGCCAGGGTGCTCGCATAGTCACCATTCGGTTGCTCGACGAGCAGCACGTTGCGAAACTGGTGCGCATCGCGCAGGAAGGCCAGCTCGTCCTCGTCCCGCCCCAGCCCCTCGACGCTACCCGCATAGGTCAGCCAAAGGCGCGCCTGCCCGACGAGATCGAGCGCGGTGTTGGTCAAGGCGATGTCCTCTTCCAGCGCCGGGCCATGGCCGCACCACTCGGAGAGGCGCTGGCCCAGAACGAGGCAATTGTCGCCGAGTCCGAGCAGGAACTCGACGGGAGCCAGATCGTTCGTCATGGTTGCCTCTTTGCGCGCTTTTCGGCGTGCGCGAGGGCAGCGGCGCGCACCCATGCGCCATCCTCGTAGGCTTTGACCCGCGCGCGGAGGCGTTCACGATTGCACGGCCCGCCGCCTTTGATGACATTCCAGAACTCCTGCCAGTTCGGCTCCCCATAGTCGTAGTGCTGACGCTCGGCATTCCATTTCAGTCCAGGATCGGGAATGGTCAGACCGAGAAATTCGGCCTGCGGAACCGTCTGATCGATGAATTTCTGGCGCAGCTCGTCGTTGGAGTGGAGCTTGATCTTCCATTGCATCGACTGGGCGCTATTGACGGAGTCCTCGTCGCGCGGTCCGTGCATCATCACCGAAGGCCACCACCACCGGTCGAGCGCGTCTTGGGCCATCGACCTTTGCTCCGGGGTGCCGCGGCAGAGCGTCAGCATGATGTCGAAGCCTTGCCGCTGGTGAAAGGCTTCCTCTTTGCACACGCGGACCATCGCGCGTGCATACGGTCCGTAAGAGCAACGACACAATGGTATCTGATTGATGATGGCCGAGCCGTCGACCAGCCAGCCAATGGCGCCGATGTCGGCCCAGCTCAAGGTCGGGTAGTTGAAAATGCTGGAGTACTTGGCCCGTCCCGAATGCAGATCGGTCAAAAGGTCTTCGCGGGCAGCGCCGAGTGTCTCGGCGGCGCTGTAGAGATAAAGTCCGTGTCCAGCTTCGTCTTGGACTTTGGCGAGGAGGATCGACTTGCGGCGCAGCGTGGGAGCCCGCGTGATCCAGTTCCCCTCCGGAAGCTGTCCTACGATCTCCGAATGCGCGTGCTGGGAGATCTGCCGGACCAATGTCTTGCGGTAGCCCTCTGGCATCCAGTCCCTGGGCTCGATTTTGATCCCTGCGTCGATCCGCTGTTGGAACGATGGCTCGTCGGGGGCCGTCGGGTCCGAGCGTTCGACGTCCACGAGTTGGGCATACATGAAAGCCTCCTGACGTATTCGTCATACGATACAGAATGAAATAGGCCGCGAATATATCGTGTCATTTCCAAAGCCGTATCATATGGGTCGGCTAAAGGTGCTTCACCCCGTCCGGCATGGGAAAGAAGGTCGGATGCCGATAAATCTTGCTGTTCGCCGGATCGAAGAGTGGCTGCTTGTCGCCGGGGTTGCTAGCAGCAATGTCGGCCGATCGTACCGCCCAGATGCTGGTGCCCTCATTGCGGCGGGTGTAGACGTCGCGCGCGTTCTTGATCGCCATCTCCGCATCGGCGGCTCGGAGGCTGCCGACGTGCTTGTGCGCCAGCCCATGCTGACTGCGGATGAAGATTTCCCAGAGCGGCCAATCCTTCATGCGTATCCTCGCCTTCGCGGTCCGCCAACCATCGCGGACGCCGAGGATCAGCATACGATCTTGCCAATCATTTATCTGAATAAGTCACATGTATAAAATTTGTGTATCATATTGTCATGGTGCGTCGAGAAGCGAAGGGGCGGACGTCCTCGTCGGGGGCGGGGGCCGCCAAGAGTCCTCACATGGACGCGGCGGTGGGCAAATGGATCCAGCGATGTCTCGAGGAGCATCCCCCGCACGCCAAGTCGTTGATGGCCACCATCTTCGGTGACTCGATCGCACCTCACGGTGGCGCGACATGGTTGGGCGGGCTCATTGGAGTCATGGGTCATTTCGGGATCAGTGACCGCCTGGTGCGGACGAGTGCTTTTCGGCTCACGCTCGAAGACTGGCTCGAATCGCGGCGCGACGGCCGTCGTAGTCTCTATTCTCTGACGGCGTCCGGATTGCGTCGGTTCGAGCATGCGACCCGGCGGATTTATACCGTGCCGTCGCGGCGATGGGACGGAGCGTGGACCCTGGTGCTGCTGCTGCGCGGTGCGCAGGAGTCGGCCGATCGCGCGGCGCTGCGTCGCGAGTTGGAATGGGAGGGATTCGGCCTGATCGCGCCCGGTGTCTTCGGTCATCCCGCGGCCAATACCGCCGTGTTGGCCGAGATCCTCGAGACGCGCCAGAGCAAAGCTCTCGTGCTTTCGGCCAGAGACGTCGAGGGCGTCTACGCTCGACCGATGCGCGAGCTGGTCGACGAGTGCTGGAATCTTCGGGGGCTCGCCGATGGATATCGACAATTCGTCTCTCGGTTCGAGTCGCTACGGGACCTTCTCGAGGAGGGCTCGATCCATCCCGAGCAGGCGTTCGTCGTGCGGACGCTCTTGCTCCACTGGTTTCGCCGCGTCACCTTGCACGATCCGCATTTCCCTGCCGAGATGCTCCCCGCAGGCTGGCCGGGGTACACAGCGTACGACCTATGCTGCGAGCTGTATCGCCTCTGCTACCGGCAGGCCGAAGTACATATTTGCGACAACCTGGAAGGTCCACATGGCCGCCTGGGTGAGGCAGCGCCTGATTTCTATCGGCGCTTCGGTGGGCTCGAGCGCTGACCCGCAACCTCCCGCAGTGGTGTTAAGCGCGCTCGAGTGAAATCGCGATACCTTGTCCGATACCGATGCACATGGCGACGAGCGCCCGCCTCGCCCCGCGTTCCACGAGCTCCAATGCCGCGCTACCGGCGAGGCGCGCGCCGCTCATGCCCAGGGGGTGCCCGAGCGCGATGGCGCCGCCGTTCGGGTTCACGTGCTCCGCATCATCGGGAAGACCCAGCGCGCGAAGGCACGCGAGGGCTTGCGCCGCGAAGGCTTCGTTCAGCTCCACGACGTCGAATGCGCCGATGGCCAAGTTCTGACGCGCGAGCAGTGCGAGCGTGGCCGGCACCGGGCCGAGGCCCATGAGCCGAGGTTCGACGCCGGCCACCGCGCCGCCGGTGATGCGAGCGAGAGGTGACAAGCCGTGGCGCGTGATGGCCTCTTCACTCGCCACGATCATCGCGGCGGCTCCGTCGTTGATGCCGGACGCGTTGCCCGCCGTCACCGTGCCGTTCGCGCGAAATGGAGCGGGCAATTTGGAGAGCGTTTCGAGTGAGGTGTCGGCGCGAATCTGCTCGTCGTGCGCCACGCTCGACGTCGCCTTCTTGACCCTCACGGTCACGGGTTCGATCTCCCGCGCGAGCCGACCGCGCTCACGGGCGGCCGTGGCTCGCTGGTGCGAGCGGAGCGCGAACGCGTCCTGATCGCTGCGCGTGATGCTCCGCTCCGCGGCCACGTTCTCTGCCGTCTCCGGCATGGTCTCGACGCCATAGCTCGCGCGCATGGCCGGATTGACGAAGCGCCACCCCATGGTGGTGTCTTCCAGCGTCTGCGTTCGCCCAAAGGCACCGTCGGCTTTTCCGACGACGTAGGGCGCGCGCGACATGCCCTCCACGCCGCCCGCGATCAGCAGCTCCGCATCTCCCGTGCGGATGCGTGCGGCGGCATCGAGCACGGCTTGCAGACCCGAGCCACAGAGCCGATTGACGGTGATGCCAGGTACACGCACCGGGAGCCCCGCGAGCAGCACGGCCATGCGTGCGATGTTGCGGTTGTCTTCACCGGCCTGGTTGGCGCAACCAAGGATGACGTCATCCACGAGCTCCCAGTCGAGCCGAGGATTTTTCATCGATAGCGCGCGAAGTGGCAACGCCGCGAGATCGTCGGTGCGCACGGTCGAGAGGCCGCCGGCGAAGCGTCCGATGGGGGTCCGAACGGGAGAACAAAGAAACGCGTGCCTCATCTTCGGTATCCTTCTGTTTCGAGTTTTCCTTACGCCTGCGTTAGGCGCGCTTGTCGATCACCCGCTTCGCTTTGCCCACGGATCGTTCGAGCGCGCCTGGCGGATGGATCACGACGCGCGTCGTGACGCCAATCGTGTCCTTGATTTTCGCGACGAACCGCTCGGCGGCGCCCGTGATGCCTTTGCCGTCCCAATGGTCCTCGCGCGCCTCGGCCTGCACGGTCATCTCGTCCATACGGCCGTTGCGTGTCAGCTCGATCACGAAATGGCCTGCGCACCATTCCGTAGCGAGCAATGCTTCCTCGATCTGGCTGGGAAAGAGATTGACCCCGCGCAAGATGATCATGTCATCGGATCGGCCCGTGACCTTCTCCATGCGCCGCATCGCGGGCCAGACGGTTCCGGGAAAAAGGCGGGTGAGATCGCGCGTGCGGTAGCGGATGACGGGGAGGGCTTCTTTGGTGAGCGAGGTGAAAACGAGCTCCCCGCGTGCGCCGTCGGGGAGCACTTCACCGGTCTCGGGATCGATGATCTCGGGGAAAAATTGGTCCTCCCAAATGTGCAGCCCGTCTTTGGTTTCGACACATTCCTGGGCGACGCCGGGCCCGATGACTTCGGAGAGGCCATAGATATCCGTCGCGTCCATGGCGAAGTTGCGCTCGATTTCCTGGCGCATCGGATTCGTCCACGGTTCGGCGCCGAAAATGCCGAAGCGCAGCGAGCTCGCGCGCGGGTCGAGCCCCGCTTTGACGAAGCCGTCGAGAATCGCGAGCATGTAGCTCGGAGTGACCATGATGACGTCCGGCTTGAAATCGACCAGGAGCTGCACTTGGCGTTCGGTCATGCCGCCGGACATGGGCACGACGGAGCACCCGAGGCGCTCGGCACCGCAGTGTGCTCCCAGTCCCCCGGTAAAGAGGCCGTAGCCGTAGGCGATGTGGACCATCATGCCGGGCCGTGCTCCGGCCGCGCGCAGGGAGCGCGCCATGACGTCGGCCCACATGTCGAGATCGGCCCTCGTGTAGCCCACGACAATCGGCTTGCCCGTGGTGCCGGACGATCCATGGATGCGTGCGAGCTTCTCACGCGGCACGGCGAACATGCCGAATGGATAGCTTGCCCGCAGATCGTGTTTGACCGTGAATGGGAATCTCGCGAGATCCGACAGCCCGCGAAAGTCGGAAGGATGAACCCCCGCCGCGACGCACTTCGCTCGGTAGAGCGGTACGTTCTCGTAGGCATGTCGCAGCGACCAGGCGAGCCGTTCCGTCTGGAGCGATACGATGCGATCCCGCGACACGCGCTCGGTCACGTCGGAAGCTGCCATCATCGTCATGATGCCCGTCCGGTAAAGTTGGCTGGACGCTTTTCCAAGAAGGCGAGGACGCCCTCCCGATAGTCGGGGGTGCGACCCGCAAGGCTCTGCAGATTGCGCTCGAGATCGAGCTGCGCATCGAGATCGTTGGCGCTCGAAGCATTGAGTGCTTCCTTGATCCACGCGAGGCTCAACGTCGGGCCCTTCGCGAGGCGGGCGGCCAATTTCTCCGCTTCGCCCCGCAGGGCCCCGTCGTCGACCACCTGCCAGATCAGTCCCCAGGCCTGGGCCGTTTCCGCGGGCAGTGGCTCGCCGAGCAATGCGAGCGCACGGGCGCGGGCTTCTCCAATGAGGCGCGGAAGGAAGAACGTGCCGCCCGAATCGGGTACCAAGCCAATGCTCGCAAAGGCCTGAACGAACTTGGCCGACCGGGCGGCGAGAACGATGTCGCACGCGAGCGCGATGTTCGCGCCTGCGCCCGCGGCCACTCCATTGACGGCGCACACCACGGGTTTGCGCAGCCGGCGAATGCGGCGGATGAGTGGATTGTAATGCGCCTCGACCGTGACACCGAGATCCGGCGGGAGGGCGCCGCTGCGTTGAAATTCGGCCGCTGCGAGCGCCAGACCACCGACGTCCTCCCCGGCGCAGAAGGCGCGCCCGGTGCCCGTGAGCAGCACCGCGCGACAGCTCTCGTGGGCTGCCTCTTCGAGAGCCTCCGCGAGCAGCCGGTGCAGCTTCTCGTTCAAGGCATTCAGCCGCTCCGGTCGATTCAACGTGAGCACCATCCAGCCTTCGCGGCGATCCACGAGTAATTCAGACTCCATGTCGCGTCCTCCTCGGTGGGCCTTCACATCCGGTCTTGAATTAACCGGACGACTGGTTAATGATTGCTGGAGTTCGACATTTGTCAATGGACAGCCGCATAGCGGAGACGGAATATGAGCATCCTCCTCGACAGCTACGTCAAAGATCGATGGATCGCGCCGTCGACCCGACTGGTCGACATACCGAGCGCCATCGATGGGCACACCGTGGCCCGCATATCGAGTTTGGGCCTCGACTTCGGCGAGATGGTGCATCATGCACGTACCGTCGGCGGGCCAGCGTTGCGCGCGCTCACCTTCCACCAGCGCGCCGATCTCCTCCGGGCGCTGGCGGAGTACCTCAACGCTCGCAAGGAGCCGCTCTATGCGCTCGCGGCCGATACCGGTGCGACCAAACGAGACAATGCCATCGACATCGACGGCGGCATCGGCACCTTGTTCGCGTACGCATCGCGCGGGCGGCGCGAATTGCCGAGTGAGCGCTTCGTCGTGGAAGGGCCGACGGAGTCGCTCTCCAAGGGCGGCAACTTCGTCGGCGCCCACGTGCTGACAGCGTTGCGCGGCGTCGCCGTTCACATCAATGCCTTCAACTTCCCCTGTTGGGGAACGCTGGAGAAGCTTGCGCCGGCGTTGCTTGCCGGTCTTCCGGTCATCACCAAACCGGCCACGCAGACGACTTACGTCACGCAGGCCATGGTCCGCAGCATCATCGAGTCGGGCATTCTGCCTCCGGGAACACTGCAACTCATTTGCGGTTCTCCCGGCGATCTGCTCGATCATCTCGGGGGGCAGGACGTGCTGTCGTTTACCGGGTCGCTCGAAACCTCGGAGAAGTTGCGCAATCATCCGGCGGTTTCGCGCAATGCAGTTCGCTTCATCGCCGAGAGGGACTCGCTCAATGCCGCGGTGCTCGGCCCCGATGCCGCCTTCGGAACGCCGGAGTTCGATCTCTTCGTGAAGGAAGTCGTTCGCGAGATGACCGTCAAGGCGGGGCAAAAGTGCACGGCAATCCGGCGTATCCTCGTCCCGAGGGCGCTCGAGGGCGCCGCCCTTGACGCGCTGCAAACGCAGCTCTCGACGGTCACGCTCGGCGATCCTCGGCTGGACGGTGTGCATATGGGGCCACTCGTCGGACTGACGCAGCGCGATGCGGTCCGCAAGAGGATCGCCGAAATCGCGCGCGAGGCCGAAGTGGTGTACGGCGACCCCGAGAAAGCGGACGTCCTCGGCGGTGATATCCGCGTCGGCGCGTTCATGGGCCCCGTGCTTCTTCGGTGCGGCCGGCCGCGGGAAGCGCGCCACGTTCATGCGACGGAGGCCTTCGGCCCGGTTGCCACCGTCATGCCGTACGACGATTTGGACGAAGCCGTCTCTTTGGTGGCGAAAGGGGAGGGAAGCCTCGTCGCATCGGTGTTCACCTACGACGAGGCTTCCGCCGACGCGCTGATCTCGGGCATCGCACCCTTTCACGGGCGCGTGTTGGTGCTCGATCGAGACTGTGCAAAAGAGTCGACGGGGCACGGTTCGCCGCTGCCCGGGCTCGTGCACGGAGGCCCCGGGCGCGCAGGTGGCAGCGAGGAGTTGGGCGGCCTGCGGGCCGTCTACCATGGCATGCAGCGCACGGCCGTGCAGGGTTCCCCGAGGCGAATCGCGGCCCTCACGCGGGCTTGGATCAAGGGGGCGCCCGCACCGGTATCGATGTCGCATCCGTTCACGCGCGACTATGATGCGCTTGCGGTCGGCGACACGGTGTGGACGCACGCGCGCACGATCACGCTCGAAGACATCGAGCATTTCGCGCAGTTCACCGGCGATACGTTCTACGCGCATATGGACGAAGAAGCCGCGAAGGCAAATCCGTTCTTTCCGGGCCGCGTCGCGCACGGATATCTCGTGTTGTCCTTCGCGGCCGGTCTCTTCGTCGACCCGGCGCCCGGACCTCTTCTGGCCAACATTGGTTTGGACAATCTGCGCTTTCTCAAGCCCGTTTGCCCGGGAGAGGAGATCCGCGTCCGGCTCACGGTGAAACAAAAGCAGGCGCGGAAATCGGAATATGGCGAAGTACGCTGGGATGCAGAAGTATTCAACCAGCAAGACGAAACCGTTGCCCGCTACGATCTGCTCACCATGAGTGCGCGCCGCCGGACCTGATCGAAGTCCACAAGGGGCACGTAACGCGGCTTTCGATAACTCGTCCCGGTCTGGAGAGTGTGTTGCAGTCAAGCAGCGGCAGCGGGACAATCCCGGCGGGGCCGGCGCCCTCGTCCGTCTCTCATGCGAGGATCGCCAGACGTGATGGCGATCCTTTCTCTCTGAACCACACACCGCGCCGGTCTCGCCGGTTTCGTCGCGCTTCCGCGGTTCGCGCACAGCGAAGACTCGAGAACCGTTACATTCCATCGCAAGTCACCTTGGCGTGCTCACTGGAAGGCTCCACGGAAGGCGCGCTGCATGTGCCGCAGCTCGCCTAAGAGACGAGCCAGGTGCTCGCCGTGATGGCCATGGCGTCCGCCCCTTCGCATCGGGCGTTTGGACGGTATGTCGAGCGTGGCTCGAGCGAACACGCGGCCGATCGTCTCTTCCCACCTAGGACGCAGGCTCGCCGGATCGACGACGACAGCACGTTCGATCAATCGCTGCTCGATCGTATCGACTTCGAACATCTCATCGGTGAACGGCCACAATTCATCGATCGCGGTCGAAACGTGCCTGTGGTTTTCCTCCGTACCGTTCCCGAGACGGATGACCCACGCAGCCGAATGGCTCACATGGTAGGTCGATTGGTTCCTCGCCTTGGCCGCAATGGCAGCGAGTGTCGCGTCGCTGGATTGCGTCAACGCCCGCCAATAGGGATGGATGAAGGCAGAATAGAAAAATTGCCGCACGATGGTTCGCGCGAAATCGCGATGGGGCTGCTCCACCAGGAGCAGGTTTCCGTAGCCGCCCGCGTTGCGAAGGTAGGCATAGGCGTCTTCATCGCGTCCGGCTGCTTCGACCTGCCCGGCATAGGCATAAAGCCACCGCGCTTGGTCGATGAGGTCGAGGCCGATGTTGGCGAGGGCCATGTCCTCTTCCATGGTCGGTGCGTGTCCGCACGACTGGGAGAGACGATGGCCGAGAATCAAGGCGTCATCGGCCCGGCGCAGCGTGTAACGAAAGAGCGGCGTCGGAAGCAGGGTGACGGATCCCATGTCGCGGTCCTCCCTCGGTCCGAAAAATATATGTAACAGAAAATATAATGTCAAATCAGCTCTGTAACATGTCGAAACGAAAGGAATCGTTGCGCCGCGAAGGGGGTTCTACCCTTTGAATCGCTTGTAAATTTCGCGTGCGCTCGGTAGCGCCCCGCCCGTCTCGTCGGTCGCGTTTTCGTCCAACCAGCGTTCGGAGCCTTCGAGGACGCGGGCGTAGATCTCGGCGCAGAGGCTTCGAGCGGCGGAGCCGGGCCAGCTTTCGGGTAGGATCTCGATGGGCAGAATGGGATCGCGCAGCACGATGCGTCGATATTCGTGAATGAGCAGGACCCGCGCGACCAGCGCGTCGCGATCGGTGGAGGGCGGCCCGGCGTCGAGCGCCGCTCGGAGCGGCTCGAACGCCGCCATGAAGCGGCGGTACGCATGGGCCGTGGCTTCCAAGGGCCAGCCGCGTGCCGCGAGAGTCCGATGGGTGTCGCTGTCACCGCTCGCATGCAGCCGGAGAACACCCGACGCCGCATGTGGAATGGAGGCTCCGGCAGGCGCGATCCACATGCCTGGTGCCGGCTCGCCGAATCCCGCCTCGTGGAGGATGGTCCGCATCGGTTCGCGTTCCATGCCGGCATCCGGCAGGAGGAGCTCGTAATGTCCGCGCCACCGCGGCGGCCGCAGATGGTAGATATGCTCCGTCGCCTGGCGGAAGGTTTCTTTGCCCTTTTCGGCGAGCCGATAATAGCTGTTGCGGCTCACGCGGTGACGTTCCAGCCAGCCATCGGACGCGAGGCGCGACATGGCGGTTCGCACGACGCCGCCCGAAATGCCGATGGCGTCGAAGAACGCGAGCAAGGTACCGAGCCAGACGCATCCTCCGCGCGGCACGATGGCATCGCCGTACAGCGTAATGATGATGGACCACGTGCGCGACGGCTCGCCTCGGACATGATCGAGAATCCGCGCGAGAGCCGCCCGATGCCTCACGGCTTCGGCGTCTCCGTCACCGCCGCCGCAGCGGGACCCGCGCCCGCCGTGATCATCCTGGTGACCAGCCGCGCATATTCCGCTCGACTGAGTCCCTTGCCCTCGCGGAACCACAGATAGTGCCAATTGAGCATACCGAACATCGACATCGTGATCGGCTTGAGCAGCGGACCGCGGCCGACATCGGGAAGGGCCTCGGCAATGGTGTCGGCGAAGATGGTGACCAGCCTTCGCTCCATCACGAGCAGGATTTCCTGGCTCTCTTTTGGCAAAAGCTTGAGATTGGCAATCTGCACCTGATGCTCGGCGTCGGCGTCACGGTAGGCTTCGAGCAATGCAGCGGCGAGCGCGTGGAGGCGCTTCTTCGGGTTCTTGTGCGACTGCGCGGCCTTCTCGATCTCGGCGACGAGCATCCCCAGATGCTGCGACAGAATGTCGAAGAGCACCGCCTCCTTGTCGGGGTAGTAGTGGTAAAGGAGCGCCTTGGAGACACCGCAGGCCTCGGCGATCATGTTGATCGAGCTGCCGGTATATCCATGTCGGGCGAAGAGCTCGGCGGACTTGTGCAAGATGGCCAATCGCTTGGTGTCGTAGTCTCGAGCGCGCGTGCGAGCCATCCGGGTGCCGTCCTATCCTTTACGATACGACGCATACCAAAGATTGTCCGGATGGTCGATCGATCGTCAGACCCGCCGCGCTACGACCCGGTATGTGTTGGACCAGCCCGGGCGCCGGGCCAGTGGCGCGAGGCTTCGGTCGAGAAGGTACGCGAGCAAGAAGAAGGGAAGCTACACGGTCCGCAGCACGCCTTTCAAGAGCTGCACCGCGGCGCCGTTGGAGGTGCGGCGCCAGGGGCCATCGATGAGGGGCGTGATGTGGGCGAGCATCAGGTAGGTGCTGACAGTGACGTCCACCGGTTGATGCACTTCGCCGCGGTGCCAGGCAACCGGTTCGAAGCCGTGTTCGCGCAAAAGGCGTCCCAGGTTCTTCGCGCTTAGGAAGTGGCGGTGCTGCGGCTGAAACCACTGCATCCATTGGCGTCCGAGCAGGCGCCCAAAGAAGCAGTCGGGATCCGGCACCTCGACGAAAAAGAGGCCGCCCGGATGCAGCACGCGCGAGGCGGCGTCGATTTCGGCGCGCGGATCGGTCGTGTGCTCGAGGTAGTGGCTCATGCTGATGACATCGTAGGAGGCGCCTTCGGCCACCAGCTTGGGCGCGACGTCGGGAAACAGCCCGCGGATGCCGCGCTCGATCCAATGGCGGCGCTCGGCGTCCTCGATGCTCTGCGAAAGATCGAGGCCGTCGAAGCGCGTGTTCGGGAGCGCGTCGCGGGCGATGGTGCAGAAGTGCCCGTGGCCGGCTCCCACGTCGAGCCAGCGCTCGGGACTCCTCACCGCCGCCACCATTTCGGCGCGCTCGCGGTATACGGCTGGGGCCGATGCGAAGAGGTTCGCGAGCTCTTCTCCACCGAGGCCGTCGTAGAAGTCGCGGGTAGTAGAAGGCGAGAGCCTCGATCGAGAGCCGCGGGTTCTGGAAGACGTGGCCGCACCCGCGGCAGCGCGAGAGCGTGAAGCGTCCCGGCTTGCCTTGGTAGAGGTCGCCGACGTCCCGAGAAACAGCTGCAGGGACACCGCCGTGGGGCGTGTCACCGACGGCACGTAGAGAATGCCCTTTTTACGCGTGGGGCCAGATCTTGACGCCGTCCTTGTTCATCTCCTGCACGATGGCGTCGTCGGGCGACGTCCACGACCATGCCTCGGCCAGGCGGCCCGCGTTGCTGCGCGAGATCTGGCGCAGGGGCGAGTACTTGCTGCTCGCCAGATCGCTCGCGTAGTAGCGCCATTCCCCTTGTTGGCCGCTCGTCAGCTCGCTGGCATCACCACGCCGTTCGCTCGCATCCTGGGACCCGTCGCTCGGATCGTTCGCGCGCTCGTTGTCGGATTGGCAGGCGGACCACGTGAGCCAGAAAAAGGGGACGGCGGCCAGCGGCAGGAGATTTCGCGCGTTCATTGCGTGACGCAGGTGAAGCTTGCAGCCGCGTTGGGATTCGGGCCCGTGTACCTCGGCCAGGTCGGATAACGGCACATCGGCCGCGTGCGACCTTGGGTGGTCAGATTGGCGTCGGTGGCAACGAGGTTGGCGGGGGCTTGGCCCCTTTCGGCCCAGTTTTCGATCGCGCTGATGGAATCCCACGTTGCGTTGAACGTGCCGGCGCCGTGGCCGAGACCGGGAATCACGTAATAGCGCAAGAACGAATCGGCCCGCGCTTGTCCGAACGTGCTCACCAGACGAGCGTAATAGGCGTTGGTGAGGCCCACGTTCACCGCGAAATCGCCGGTTCCATGGACGATTATCAATTTGCCTCCACGCGCTTCGAACGCGGAGATGTCCGGGTTTTGCGCGTCCGTTTGATTGGATAGTGCGATCAGCTGATTACGCCAGGCATTGGGAGCGAACGTCAGCGAATCGAAGTTCGGATCCTTCGTCACGAAGTAGCGAATGACGGCATCACTCAGCACGTGCAATCCGGCGTTGAACGGGCTCGGCGGGCGGGATGGGAAGGGGCTCATGCCAAAGTCGAAGGGGAAGACGATCTCTGCACCTTGGTAGATGGGCCATTTGGGATGATCGGTGAGGCCCGCCTGGAGCGGAAAGTCGAGCTTGAAGGGCGTGTTCATCGTATTGAGGGCGGCGATTTGTGCGTCGGAGAGGCACCAGTCGCCGAACTCGCCGCCGCCGGGGCAACGGCTGTTCTGCACGTCGAAGGCCGTCTCGCAGGACCTCGTGTCGCTCACGATGCCGTCCTGCACCCCGTCGAGCGCATCACAGGCCCGGAGAACCGCCGAGCGCAGTGTGGCGACTTTGTTGGAGTTCAGGAAGGCGCCGGGCGCGTAGAGGGCCTTCGCCACACGGTTTCCCGCGATCATCACCATGGTGAAGGACAGCGCGGGGGAGTGGGCGACCACGCCGTCGTAATCGCTGGGCCAGCGTTGTACGACCAAGAGAGCTTCGTGACCACCCTGCGAACCACCTGCGAAGTACATGCGTTGGGCGCCGGCACCGTAACGTGCCTGGATCAGCACCTGCGCCGTGTCGTGCGTCTTCTTCAATTGGTCGCCGGTGAAGTTTGCCCGCGCTTCGGCGTTCAGGGCAAAAGATCCGTCGGCCGGGGTCGGGCCCGTGTGACCGGAGTCGCTGCCGAACGTGGCATACCCCCGCGCGAGGGGTGATGCGGCGTTGGCCGAAGCGGCGGGCACGTTGTCCACCCCCGTCACCAAGAGTCCACCGAGGCCGGCGCCGCCGTAGTGCACGGCCTTGCCATTCCACTGGCTCGGCAGGTTCAATTGGAAGTTGATGGGCGGTGCAGTGGGATCCACCGGGCGAATCGCGCCCTCGACCTTGCAGTACTCCGGTGTGGCGCCGCTCGCCGCGACCACCGTTGCCTTGGAGACCGTCGCTCCACCCGTCGGCAAGGCGATGGAAGACGGTGGCACCATCCTTCCTGCAAGCGCGCCGCATGTCTCGGCGAGCGCGCGACTCTCGTCCGAAGATGTCGCGGTTGCACCGCCGTCACCGCTGGAGCATGCCGCGGCGGTTGCACAGAATCCACAGATCGACACGAAGATTCGGCTCGTCATGGGGAATACCTCCTCCATTCAGGATTTCTAATAATTAACCGATTGTCCGGTTAATTCAAGTCCTATACGTCCCGAAATGTTGATTTAGGTTTTGCGCTTTGCGTCAATTATTTCGCGTGCTGAGGTCTAATTGAAATTAGTGTAATTCGAGATAAGACGGTGGGCGATTTTAGCAAAATCACGCGCAGGGCGTAATGGATCGCCATTGCCTCCCGATTGTCCGGGAGCAATAAGACAGCGCACGTTCGTGCCGGGCGAGAATTGCAATCAGTATCATCATGGCCGGACGGTGCCGAAATAGGAATTTGATAATGTGAGTAGTTACTTACTATCGATCAGCCATCGAAGCGGTACAGCATCGTGTCCGCGCGGAAGCGGACCTCCGCGGTCAGGCTGTTGGCGACGAGCAGATAGCGCTGGCCGTTGACGACGAAGGCGGCGGCATCGGTGCCGCCGGTGGTCGGAAATGCGTCGGCGAGTTCGAAGCGGCCGTGCTCCCAGCGGTAGATCTGCGACATCAGCGACGTCTGCGGGTCGTGCGGTGTGCCGGTGATGAAGCACACGCGCACGAGGTAGCGGCCATGCGCTCCGTCGATCAGTTTCAGTTCGCGGCCGCCCGCATCGCCGAGCGTCTGCACCGGCTCGAAGCGTGTGCCGTCGAAGCGGTACAGGCGGGTCGTATCGGTCAGGTTCGCGAAGACCATCCACAACGTCCCCGCGTCCTCGAAGAAGCAGAATGCGCGGCCGCCCGTTTCGGCGAGCGTTTGCATCGGCTCGAAACGGCCATCGTGCCAGCGATGGATCTGCGAGCCGTCGACGTGGTCCGCGTATGCGAGAAAGTGCCGCGCGCCGGCGCTCGCAAACGCCCAGTTGTAGCCCCCGCGTCCGTCGAACGTCTGGAACGGCACGAAGCGCGCGCCGTCCCACTCGTACAGGCGCGATTCGCGCGGATGACGCGGTACCGTGCCTTCGACCGTCACGCCCTGCGCGAGCGCGAGAAAGTGCCGCTCGCCGAGTGTGAAAAAGCGCCACTGTTTCGCCGCGAACACATCGAAGATCTGGAACCGCTGCCAGCGCGCACCGTCGTGCTCGTAGAGCACGGCTTCGACGTCGAGCGAATAGGGGCCACGGCCCGAGCGCACGCCGCAGGTCGCAAGAAAGCGACGCGCGCCGAGCGTGAAAAACTCGGCGTCCTCGCCACCCGGCACCGGCAGGGCGTCGCATGCGACGAAGCGGTCCGTGTCCCAGCGGAAGATCAGCGTGTTGGTGTTGCTGTCGCCGCCGTTCATAGCGGCGGCTTGGCCAGGTATGTCGAGCGCGAGCTGCGGGATCGCAACGTGCAGCCGGCCTTCGAGCTCGAAGGTTTCGACTGCGCGGGCGCCGCTCGTGGCCAGCGCCTGGACCGGTGTCAGGAGACGGGTCAAAGCGGCGGCGCCGCGTTCAATGTTTTCCATGGCCGGCCTCGAGATGAGGGAGGGGGATCGCGGATGACGGCGCGTGCTGATCGTCCGGATCGCTGCGGTCGCGAGGGCGGCGCCGTGCAACGAGCCCAATCCCGAGCGAGCCGCAGAGCGCGAACAGCGAGGCGATTGCGAACAGCGTGTCGAGCGGCAACTTCTGCGCGAGCAGGATGCCGCCGACCGTCGGCCCGACGATCGAGCCGATGCGACCGATCGCCATCGTCCAGCCGATCCCGGCCGCGCGGACCCGCGTCGGAAAGAGCCGGCTCGCGATCGCGGGAATCGTCAATTGGCCGCCCACGAGACAGGCGCCGACCGCGAACAGCATGCCGAATGCCGCGTTGCCCGCGCCGATCACGCGGCCGAGGGCGAACACCAGCCCCGCGCCGCACGCGAACGAGATCGCCACCGGCCCGAAAGGCCCGACGCGGCCGACCACCGCCGAGAGCAGCAGCGCGCCGGTGATTCCGCCCAAGTTCAGCACGACTGCGCCGAGCGCGGCACGGTCCGGCGCGATGCCGTTGAAGTTCAGGATCATCGGCATGAAGCTGACGAGAAAGCCCGACAGGATCATGCACGCGAGCGTGCCGAACCAGAACGCGAGCGCCGGCACGAGCCGGCCGTCCGCGAGCACGTCGCCGACGACCGTGCCGAACACGCTGGGGTTGCGTGGCTCGCGACCGCCAGCAGCGGGCGCCGAGGGGATCACGAGCAGCACCGGCACGAGCACGGCGAGCGCGAAGCCGCCGCCCATCAAGAATACGAACGGCCAACCGAAGCGCATCATCACCGCCGCGGTGATTGCGCCGCCGACCACCGCGCCGAGTGGAAAGCCGATGAACATCAGAATGACGAGCGACGAGCGTCGCTGCGCGGTGCTGCTCTCCGCGGTGATCGCCGCGACCGCCGGAATCGCGCCCCCCAGTCCGAGTCCGCCGATGAAGCGTAACGCCGCGAGTGAGGCGGCCGATTGGGCAAACGCGCACGCGAGTGTGAACACGCCCGTGACCACGAGCGCGACGAGCAGCATCGGCCGGCGGCCAAAACGGTCTGCGACCGGGCCGAAGATTAGCCCGCCGAACACGGTGCCGACGAAGCCCCCGCCGAACACGCGACCGAGCGCGGCATGATCGATGTGCAGCGATTTCGCGAGCAGCGGCGCAACGAACGACAGCATCAGCGTGTCGAAACCGTCGATCATCATGACCGCGAAGCAGACCAGCGTGATGCGCACGACGGGTAGGGCCGGTGCGAGGCTATGACGGCGCGGGTCTGGCGTTGCTGCGTAAGTCATGGCGATGCGTCTCCGTGGCGGGCGTCTAGCTGGCGGTTGGGTACTCCACGTTGGTGAAGCCCGGGATCACGACCCGTTCGGGCAGGTTGCCGTTGTCGTTCAATTGGTCGACGATCCAGTCGGCCACGCAGTTCGACAGCAGCTGTGCGGGGTCTTCCATGATGCGGCGCAGCCGGGCGCTCATCGCGCGGCGGTCGTCGGGCGATGCGATCGGCGGCATGTTTTCCGCGGCCGTCGGTTCGAAGCGATAGCCTTCGTGGCCGGGGAACAGCGCGCGGCCGACGTCGATGCTCGCCCGCGTGTTCTGCCACAGCGTGCGGTAGGTCTGCTCCAGCGCGGCGAGCCCTTCGGCGTCGGGCAGATCGGCTACCGAGAACGACGGCGCGTGCGGCGCGACGAACAGCCGCTCCGGCGGCAGCGTGCGATCTGATGCGCGCCAGATCAGATGGCACATGTTGTTCGACGCCCATGTCGCACCCGCGGTCGGACGGCCGGATCGGCCGCTGACCAGCACCATCGCGCGTCGCCAGTCGAGCGTCTGCGCGCGCAGCCAGCTGCCGATGCGGTAGACGATGTCGAGAAGCGCGAGCCCGAAGGTCGCGAACATCACGTCGTTCATCGGCACCGGCAGCGCGTGCGCGCCCCGCGGCGCGAAATAGAGGTCGAGCAATGCTTCGAACGTCATCAGGTCCGGCTCGCGCTGCGCACGCTCCAGCATGTCGAGCGATACCGCGCACGTGTAGTCGACGAGCGCGGCGATCTTCGCTTCCTGGCCCGCGAGACTCTTCACCGCGATGCCGTCGCGCCACAGCGCCACCGAATTGGTGTCGCGTACGCGCGCCGCGTGACCGGCGAGCATCATGGCACCACGGCGCCAGCCACTGTCGGGTGCGTCGCGCCGGCCGGTGTCGTCGAGTTCGCGCATCCGCGCGAGATACGCGAGCGCGAGCGGCAGATGCGATACCGCCGTGAGCTCGATGAAGCCGCGCGTGGATTTGCGAAAGCTTTCGATCTGCGCCGCGCGGCCCGAGCCCGGAAAGAGCGCGATGTCCGAGCCCGTCGATACGAGCAGGGGCGCATTCGCGTCGCGCTGGTTCATCTGCTGCGTGAGCTGGCCGCCGATGCTGGCCGGATCCGACGTGAAGGCGCGAAACAATCCGGCGAACGCCGCATTCGGTTCATGGATCATGGCTGTCGACCGTGGTTCGTCTCGGTTTCGTAGTCGAAAAGGCGTGCCGGATTGTCCGCGAGAACCGCGCGGCGCACGGCCGGATCGGCGGTCCATCGACCGAGCAAATTCAGCAGCTCGCCGGTATCGCGCGTCGAATCGGGGATATGCGGCCAGTCGGAGCCCCAGATCACCTTGTCCGGCGCAGCCTCGATGATGCCGCGCGCCATCGGCGCCACCGCCTCGTAGCCGCGATGCTTCGCGATGCGGTACGGCGCGCTCAGTTTCAGCCAACAGCGGCCGTTTCTCAGCAGCGCGAGGAGCCCGGCGAAGTCGGCCTGCGTGAGGCCGTCTTCCTCGATCATATAGCCCATGTGGTCGATGACGAAATCGGTCTCGACGTCGTCGAGGAGCGGAATCAGGTTTCGCACGACCCAGCCCGGCGCATAGAACTGCAGATGCCAGCCGAGGGCCGCGCAGCGCTTCGCCATCCGGCCGATGTACGCACGGATCGCGTCGTTCCGTTCGGCCGAGCGCGCGAACAGGTCGAGCCGTACGGCGCGCACGCCGGCATCGTGAAAGCGTGCGAGTGTCGCGTCGTCGGTGTCTTCGTCGATCATCACCACGCCGCGCGCCACCGGTCCCGCGGCACGCAACGCGTCGAGCAGACAGCGGTTGTCGGTGCCGTAGAAGCTCGGCTGCACGATCACGAAGCGTGCGATCGACAGCCGGTCCATCCGTTTCAGGTAGAGCGGCAGTGCGCCGTCGGGCAGCGTGTAATGCGGATGTGCGACGCACGGGTACCGATCGAGCGGCCCGAATACGTGCATGTGAGCGTCGCATGACCGAGCGGGCATGTCGAACGCGGGACGCGACAGCGTCGTGGCGTCGCGCATGGGCGTGGAGATCAGCGGGGTCTCTGTCATGTTAGTCCTGCGCGGCGCGGCTTGCGTCGATGCGCTGGCGCAGCGCGCCGAGAAATAGGTCGGAATCGATGCCGGCGAAGACGTAGCGCACCGCGCCTTCGCGGCGGAGGGTCGACAGTGTGTCGCCGTCCGGCATCCCGCCGACGAGCGCGATCTTGTCGTGATGACGGGCGGCCGCGATCACGCGGCGACAGGCGTCCACCACCTCGGGGTGCGTCGATTCGCCAGGGTGGCCGAGGTCCGCGCTCAGGTCGTTGCAGCCGATCCCGAGGACGTCGACGCCGGGCACGGCAGCGATGGCGGCGGCGGCGTCGACACCCGCGCGGCTCTCGATCAGCACCTGCACGGCGGTGACATCGTTCAGGCGCTGGTTGAGTTCGCGCGTGTGGAGTTTCTCGAAGCGTACGTGCGGCAGTGTCGCGACCTGCGAACGCTGGCCGAGCGGCGGAAAGCGTGTAGCGGTGACCGCGTCGCGCGCCTGCTGCGCAGTTTCGACGCGCGGCACGATGATGCCGAGCGCGCCGCCGTCGAGCACGCGGTTGATCGTGCCGTAGTCGCGCTCCGGCACGCGCACCCACGGTGACAGGCCGATGTCGAGCGCGCACGCGCACAGCTGCGCGGCGGTGTCGACGGACAGCGTGCCGTGCTCCATGTCGATCCACACCGCGTGATAGCCCGCCGCTTTGGCCCAGCGGACCACGTCGGCGGAGCGCGACGCGCGGATGCCGAGCGCATAGACGGGTTCGCCGCTGCGCAGTCGCTCCGTCACTCCGATGCCGTTCATCGTGTCTCCATCGTTTCGTACGAACCAGTATCGCCTCGAAAATCGATTTGATTTATTCTGTGAGAGCAGTTTATTGATTTGGAGATTGAATCAATGAATCTGAGGCACCTGGAGTACTTCACGGTCGTCGCACAGGAGCTGCACTTTCGTCGCAGCGCCGAACGTCTCGGCATCACCCAGGCGCCGCTGAGTCTCGCGATCCAGGCCCTCGAAACCGAGCTGGGTGCGCGGCTCTTTCATCGCACACGCCGCACGGTCGTATTGACCGAGGCAGGGCACGCGCTCCTCGACGACGCGCGGGGCATTCTGTCGCGCGTCGAGATGGCGAAGGAGCACGTGTGGCAGACGGTAAGCGGCCAGGTCGGACGGCTGCGGGTGGGGTTCACCAACGCGTCCTCGCTCTCGCCGTTTTTTCCGCGGCTGATTCACGCATATCGCACGCAGCGCCCCAGCGTGCAGATTGTGCTGCGCGAGCTGGCGTCATCGCAGCAGATGGAGGCGCTCGACGCGCGTGAGCTCGACATCGGCCTGCTGCGCGTACCGCCCGAGGCGCCCGCGCCGATGCGCGACCTGGTGCTCGCGCCGCTGCTCGAAGAGCCGCTGCTGCTCGCGCTGCACGCCGGCCACCGGCTCGCGAAGAAGCGCACGGTCCGCATCGCCGATTTGCGCAACGAGCCATTCATCGCCTATCCGCGCCAGTCCGGGGTGGCGCTGTTCTCGCAGATGCTCTCCCTGTGCGAGAAACGCGGCTTCACCCCGAATGTCGTGCAGGAGGCGCAGCAGGCATCGACCTTGATCGGTCTGACCGCGACGGGGCTCGGCGTTGCGCTGGTGCCGGGAGCGCTGCGTGCGATCGCCGTACCGGGGGTGGTGCTCCGTGAACTGAGCGACGACGACACGACGACGACGCTCTACATCGCGCACCGGCGCGGCGACGCGAATTCACGCGCACTGCAGTTTGCCGAGCTGGCGGCGACGTTGCAGAAGCGGTAGCGCGCGCATCGTCGCCATCCCTTTGGAAATTTTTCGAGAGCGCGTGCGGACGCCGGATTTCAGCCGATGGGATCCATGGGGGCTGCGCAAATGAAAAATCGCCTTGACCAACATATGGGCCGGCTTTAGTTCATTCAACGAACAAAAGTTCGAATAACGAACTCGCCGCCCAGCGCGACGGAGCTTCCGGTCGAGTGACGAATTCGGGCTCGCGGGTGAATGCGTTGGAGGAGGGAGACCATGCGCGTGCGACACTGTGCGAATTCAGCACTTGCCATTGGACTGGTTTGCATGCTGAATGCGTCCGCGCTTCGTGCTGCGCCGCCGGAGGCGGTGCCCGGCGGGAGGCTGGGGCGGCCGGGCACGCCACAAATGATTCGCTGGACCGAAGATTGGACGGCGCCGCCGTCCGAGGATGCATCCCTGTTGGATCGCATTCGGCATATCCCAATTCATGGCGACAGCACCTATCTCTCCATCGGTGGAGAGGCGCGGTATTATTATACCCATAACACGCACACGGAGCTGGGAACGCTCGAGAACGACGGGAACTACGGTCTCGCAGAGCGGTTTCGCCTGATTGCAGATTTGCACGTGGGTCCCGCCTTCCGTATTTTCACGGAGGTGGGGACCGATCAGGAATACGGCGAAAAAATCCTGACGCCGCCCAATGAGAGCGGCCCCGACCTGCGGCAGGCTTTTCTCGACGGCCGCGTGCCCCTGGACGGAGCGGGCAGCCTGACGATTCGTCTCGGGCGATTCGAAATGCCATTAGGTAGTGGCAAGTTGGTGAGCATACGTGATCTCAACGTGCGCCGGCTCTTCAATGGTGTCCGCGCGACATATACGCTGCCGGGCATCTTGCGCGTCGACGGATTCGACGTGCGGCCCGTGTTGTTGCTGGACCAGCCCTTCGACGATGGTTCGGTCGCCGGACAAAGCTTCAGAGGGATTTACGCCACCGTTTTCCTGAAGGCTTTGAAGCTGCCATTGTCGTTCGACAGCTACATTTATCGCTTCGAACGCGACCAGGCGCGCATGCACGGTGTGGCCGGCGCCGACAAGCGAAATACCTATGGCGTGCGGCTGTACGGCCAAAGCCACGGGCTGGATTACGATCTGGAGCTGGTCGGCCAGAGCGGAACCTTTGCCGACATGGGGATACGGGCCTGGGCGGTGCTGTCCGAAGGTGGATACACGTTGGACGAAATCCCATCGACGCCGCGGGTCTTCATTCGCGCAAACGCGTTCAGCGGGGATCGTTCCGCGAGCGATCGGATGGTCAACACGTTCGTCGCCGTGAGCCCGAAAGCGCCGCTGTTCACCGGAGCCGACGTGGGGTGGTTCACGTTCTCGAACGTCGTCGATGCGTTTCCCGGGTTGACCTCGAATCCGATCCCGCAAGTGGAGCTTACCCTCGGTCCGCAGTTTTTCTGGCGTCAGACCAGCAACGACGGCCTTTACACCATGGGCGGCTTTCCGCTCGCGCTCCATCCCAGCTCGAGCCGCTTCCTCGGAACCTCGTTCAACCTCGAGGCGGATTGGAGGGTGAACCGGTATTTGCTGCTGCAGCTATTTGCGACGTACCTCGCCCTGAGCGACGCCGCGCGCTCCGCAGGCGGAATGAGTGCCAGCTTCGTCGGGTTCCTGGTCCAGTTTCGCTTTTGAGCTAGGTGCACGCGTCTCGAGGCGCGTCCGCCATGTTCCCTGCTAATTGGCGCCAAGCACCGCAAAAGCCGGGTCGACGAAGACGTGGTGCGGCCAGTTCACTCCGATGCAGTGGACCTCGTACTCGCCGCCGCTCAGGAGCACGACACGGTTGGCGACGATGCCTGGGTATGCGTCGAGCGCAGCCTCCGCCGCCTGATCGGCGATATCGCCACTGACGATCGTCCCCTCGCCCTCGGTGTAGTTCGGAATCTGACCATCCTGCTTGGCCGCAGATTGCGAGCCTCGCTCGAAGGGAATCACCCCTGCCTCCACGGAATCTTGGGTCTCGTCGCCGACATCCGGTCGCACGGTGATGTGCGAGGCCGTAATGGCTGTCGTGTCCACAATCCCGGCTACGAGCACGTTGACACCGAGGACGATGGCACTCGCGGTGGTGTCGCCCGTATCGTTCTCGTAGGTCGTCGCGGACGTCGTATTGACGGTGACCTTCTGCCCAGCCCCCGTCGTGAAGGTAAAGCTCGGCATGGCCAGGCTATCGACGACACCGGAGGCTCCACCTTGGGACGGAGCCGACCGAGCGTTGGAGTCCCCAGCATCGATGTCGGCCGAAGGCGCCCCGTCGGCTTGGGTCGACGCATCGGGTTGGGACGTGTCGGTCGTCGAGGACGATGACGAAGAGCACCCAATCGAAAGTGCAGTCACGGCCGCAACCAAGCTCAGGGCCACCGTCCACGGGCTTTTCATGTTCATATCCATCGTTCTCCTCGGGCAACTAGGCAAAGAGTATCGGGGTGAGGAGACTGTGACGGATCCACCCCCCGTTGTCGCCAAAGGGCGTCGTAAAGAAAAGTAAGGAGAGATGTCCTATCGTTATCTCCGGGGAGGAGATTTTGGAGGACTTGCGGATCACGTAGGTGCGCCGTGAGCTCTCTCGACCGCTGTGGCGTACGGTCAAACCTTGGTCAAGGCAAGCTCGGTTTGACTGCCCGCGAGTGGGGTGCGATCGCGCGCGATGCGGATCTTCGGGCCGTGCGTCTTCCACCATGACCGTGCATCATCCGCGGTCCAGGGCGCAACATCGAAGGTGGCGAGGGCTTCGGACAACGCGATCGCGCTCTGCGGGCGCTCCGCAGGATCTTTTGCCAGGCATCGTAGGAGCAGTGCCTCGAGCCCGGCGTGGAGGGGAGCATTCAGCCGGATCGACGGCGGCACCACGGGGCTATGCAGGTGATGGCTGCACACTTCGAAGATGGTTTTTCCCTCGAACGGCGGGTGGCCGATGAGCATGCAGTAGGCGACGACGCCCAGCGCGTAGATGTCGGTGCGTGCATCGGCCGCGTTGGCGTCTTTGATGACTTCGGGCGCCAGATACATGGGGGTGCCCATGAGTTTGCCCTCGAAGGTGGCCCCAACGTCCTCACGGTTTCCGAGGTCGCGCACCAAGCCGAAGTCCAAAATGGTGGCGACGTCGGGCGTTCCGCCGCGTTCGCTCAAGATGATATTTGCCGGCTTGATATCGCGATGGATCAGCCCTCGCCCGTGCGCCTCGGAGAGCGCGCCGGTTATCATACGAAGAACGTGAACGACACGCCTTGGGGGCTGCGCCCCCGTGGCTTCGACGATCGCTTGTACGCTGGCTCCGTCGAGAAACTCCATGGCGTAGTAGAAAATACCGTCCGGCGTGCGGCCATAGTCGTAGACCGTAATGGTGTTCGGGTGCGTCAGCTCGGCGGTCAATTGTACTTCACGTTCGAAGCGCTTGACCGCTTCGTCGCCGACACGGTCGGGTTGAAGCAGCTTGATGGCCGTTGGGCGGCGCAGCATGGCGTGATGCGCGCGGTAGACGACCCCCATGCCCCCTTCGCCGATCTTCTCTTCCAGCGTGTATTGCCCAAGTTTTCGCGCCTTCTGGATCTCCCGATGGAGCCCGTGAATGATCGCGGAGAGCACGGCGCACATGGCGACCGCAAGAGTCCACGTCGACGTCGTGAAGATGACGATGACGATGCGCGTATAGTCGCCCTCGGAGGGCCGCCCGTCGTACGCCAGCACGAGCACTAGGATCGTCGTGATCCCGATGGCTAGGCCGAGGACGATGGTATGAGACATTCGGCTCGGCACCAGCGCGGAGCGGGCCGTGAAGATCAAACTCGATGAAAAGACCGCGATGAGCGACAAGATCTCGTACGCGTTGCTGACGAGCAGGGCGGATACCTCGGGTGACGTGCCCGGGATGCTCGATATCCTCTGGTGCGCGAGCAGATGGCACATGAAGGCTATCGCAACAGTGCCCGCAACGAGGCCCAATGCCTCGACGGCGCGACAGAACGCGGTGCTCCGCGGCACGCGACAGAGTGCCCACATCACGATGGGGATGACGGCGGAGAGAACCTGAAGGACGAATGGCGCTGCGCGGAGGTCGGCCGCACCACCCAAAAGCAACGTGGTCGCGGCGTGGAGCGCCACCCCCAATGCGGCAACCCCTGCCCAAACTGCGGAGAACAAAGCGACCCGCGGCGACAACTCCATGGATGGAAGCGAGGAGGTCATCGAGCGGCCTCGACGAGCCTCGTTTGCTGAATCCTCCCGTACATCCGCGGTTCCATATCGTTGCATAACAATTCCTGCGCATTCGCGCGCAGCCTCACACGGGTGTCGAGCGCACCCGATGCACCAAAGAAGCGATGAGCGATGCCTCGAGACCGACTGAAAGCTTACTTCTTCTTTTTCCCCGGGCCACGCTGGAGCACGCGCGCGAGGTAGATGGCTGCCTTCTCGGCGCGCTCGGAGGGCCACGACTCGGGATCTTCTTGGACCGTCAACATGATTCCGCGGGACAACAAGTAGAGAGTATCGGTCGCCACATCTGGCTCGGGGACCTCGGCGGCGTGGGCCGCGTCGAGCACCGCTCGACGCCATTTGTGCAGTTCGGTATGAAGCATCGTGAGCAGGTCGGAATTGGATGCGTCGGCCAACGTTTGGAGTATCACCGAGGCCACCGCCTGCCCGGGCTCGGTGTACCAGTCCAAGCCCGACGCCGCGAATTGCTCCCATCGACGCTTGGGCTCCCGCGAGAACGCTCGGTCCTGTTTGTCCCACTCCTCGAGAACGGCAGTGAGACACAGCGACAAAAGCTCCGCGCGATTGCGCGCGTAGTTCGTCACCACGCTTGTCGAGCCCCCCATCTCCTTGGCAACGGCGCGTATGGTCAAGGCGGCCATACCGCTCCGACGAATGATGCGAATGCCAGCTTGGCCAATCGCCCGCTTTCGGGCTTCGTGATCCACATCGATGGGCATCTCTCTCCTCCAGCTTGCGTTCGCGGCGAGTATAGGTCACGATGTTGTACAACGTTGTTTTATAACGTTGTTGTGCAACATGCCAGCCACCCAGGAAGGATCCCATGCATCCCGACAAGACCCGCTTGCTTCGCTATGTGGTCCTTTTAGCTGCGCTCGTGCCCGATCTCGTGCACTGCGGGGGCGAAGTCACGAACGGCCCTCCCGGGCAAAACAGTAACAGGCTCACGGTCGCCCAAGGGGAGCTCCAAGGCTCGGGGCTCCCGGGCGGGATCCAGGTCTACCGCGGCATCCCTTACGCTGCGCCCCCGGTCGGTCCAAACCGGTGGAGGCCTCCGCAGCCTCCGGAGCCGTGGACGGGGGTGCGCGATGCGACGAAATTCGGATCCATGTGCGTGCAGCCGGAGAGCTACACGATCCCCGGCGTCACGATGTCGGAGGATTGCTTGACGGTCAACGTGTGGACCCCGAGCACCGGGGAGCCGAAGCCTGTGATGGTGTACATCCACGGGGGCGGGTTCGTGTCGGGGAGCCCGGCCGAATCCATCTATGACGGCGCCGAGTTCGCGCGCAGGGGCGTGGTGTTCGTCTCGCTGGCGTACCGGCTTGGGCCCTTCGGGTACTTGGATTTGTCGAATTTGGGTCCCGAGTACGCGACCAGCGGGAACAATGGCTTGCTCGACCAAATCGCCGCGCTCCGGTGGATGCGGGACAACATCGCGACGTTCGGCGGCGATCCCCACGCGATCACCTTGTTCGGGGAGTCTGCGGGGCGATCTCCACGGCGGCGGTGATGGGCAGCCCCTCGGCCGATGGCCTCTACCACCGGGTCATCCTCGAGAGCGGAACACCGATGAACGTGCTCCCCCAGGCGACGGCGCGACGGCGCACCGAAGCATTTCTCAAAGCCACGAAGACCGCTTCGATCGAGGCGCTGCGCGGGTTGAGCGACAAGGACGTGCAGGCCGGAGCGGACGTCTTGTACCAGGAGCTCACCTCCAATGCGAACTTCGGCCCCGTGGTCGATGGTCACGTGCTGCCCGAGCATCCCATGAAGCGGTTCGCGACCCACCCGCCCATGGTCCCCACGATCTTGACCACCAACCGCGATGAGCTCCGCTTATGGCTCTTGGAGGATCCGAAGTTCGTGCAGCAGATCGTAACGATGTTCCGCCCCTGGTTCGAGCGCATCATCGGCAAGGACCGCAGTGACCGCGCGATCGCAGCCTACAGGAGCGTGCGCTCGGAGCTCACCGAGGAGCAGCTCGCCATGGCCGCGTTCGGCGACACGGTCTTCCGATTCCCCGCCACCCGCATGGCCGAAGTCCTCGGAGAGCACGGCGTGCCCGTGTGGATGGGACTCTTCACGGTGACGTCGCCGCAAAACAATGGCGCGCTCGGCGCGCCGCATGCCATCGACTTGCCTTACGTGTTCCACGCGCTCGACGTCCCCTTCACGGGGGCGTTGGGGGGGACGGGGCCGTTGGCGGGGACGACGGAGCCCTGGAAGCACGATTTGGCCAATCGGGTGCAGGGGCTCTGGGTGGCGTTCGCGAAGACGGGCCGACCTGCGATCCCGGAGATCCCCAACTGGACGATGTACGATGCCAAGGAGCGCGCCACGCTCCTGTTCGATCGCGACATCCAGCGGGTGGCCGATCCCTTCGGCGTGGAGCGTACGGCGTTCGAGGCATTGCCTTTCGACGGCGAGCACCCAAGCTTCGACGATCTCCTGCCGACCATGCCCCGTCGTCCGTGATCCTCGCGCCGCGCGCCGTTGCGGGGACCGCATCCCGCGTGCTGCGAAGCAATGGTCTTGCTGATGAAGCTGGTCACGGTGAGAGCTTGTTTCGGGAGGATACCGAAGAGTCCTTCAAATTGATTGAGGGCCACGATGCGATCGACATCGTATGAGGGCAAAAAACACCTGGCTGACGCGTTGCGATCACGCCATTAAATATCAGTAATAACTGACTTTTACCAAGCAGTGCATTTAGGCGTTCTTGGCAGGAGGACGGCATGAAGCGTTCACTTTTTCGGATGGGGGTAGTCGCATTGGCCGTTGGTGCAGCGGGCCTTGCGTGCCATGAGTCGGATGGATCCAACGTGAAAGGTGTGGAACCGGCGACGTGGATTCTGCGGGGCGGTGCTGTGCATGCGATGGATGGCGCCCGCACGGTGGCAACGGCCATTGCCGTGCGTGAGGAGCAGATTGTCGCCGTCGGAAGCGACGCATTGGTGAACACCTATGTGGGGGCGAACACAAAGATTACGGAGCTTCACGGCCAAATGGTCTTGCCGGGGTTCATCGATGCCCACATCCACAGCGCCGAAGGGAGTCGCAGCATCGGTAAATGCAGCTTGGTCAATACGGCGAACCGCATGGCGGAGATACGCGCCGCGGTGCAAGCATGCATCGCCGCCGAATCTCCCGCGGGCGGTGTGGACGACTGGTTTGAAGTCTTCGGTGTCGATCCCAGCGGCCTGGTGATGACGAAGGCCGATCTCGATGGAATGCTGGCGAACCGCCCGATGATCCTCGTCGGAGTCGATAATCATACGGCTTGGCTCAATACACGTGGGCTCCAACAGGCTGGCATCACAGCCTCGACGCCCGATCCGGTCGGGGGCCGCATCCAGCGTAACGCGCAGGGAGAGCCCACGGGCTTCCTCAACGATTCGGCGCTCTTCTTGGCGCTAGCCGCCATTCCCCCAGCCACACTGGAGCAGCGCATCGCCCAGGAGAAGATCGCGCTGAAGCAGCACAATGCGCTCGGCCTCACGTCGATCCAAGATGCGTTGGCGACGCCCGAAGTGTTGCAGCTTTATGCGGCGCTCGAGGGACGCGGGGAGTTGACGGTTCGGGTCCGTGGGGCGCTGGCCTCCAAGGTGGTCGATGTCGAGGCGGAGTACCAAAGGCTCGCCGCGCTGCGAGCGCAATACGCGACCGGGCACCCGAGGTTGCGCGCCGACGCGGTGAAGATCCTCGCCGACGGCGTGCCCGAATACCCTGCACAGACGGCGGCGCTCTTGCACCCCTACCTCGATGGACACGGTCAGCCCACGACGAATTTTGGTGCCCACTATTTCGATCCCGAGGTGCTCCGGCGGTACGTCCGCAGGCTCGATGCCGATGGGTTCAGCGTGCACGTTCATGCCATCGGTGATGCTATGGCGCGTGCAGCGCTCGACGCCTTCGCGTATGCGCGGGAGAAAAACGGCATATCCGACCATCGGCACCAGATTGCGCACCTACAACTGCTCGATCCCGCGGATTTCTCGCGCTTCGCGGCGCTCGGCGTCATCGCCAACATGCAACTTCTCTGGGCGATTCCAACAGGGAATACCCTCGAGGGTTTGCAGCCCTACATCGACCCCACGAGCTACCATTTCATGTATCCCGCGGCGAGTTTGCACAAAGCCGGGGCGGTGCTCGCTGGGGGCAGCGATTGGCCGATATCGACGGAAAATCCGCTGCTGGCCATGGAAAACGGAGCGACACGCACCAATGCGAAGACGGGCGCCGTTCTCAACGCCGACGAGCGCGTATCGATCGACGACATGCTGGCGGCGTACACGATCCACGCAGCCGAGGCGCTGAAGCAAGAGCGCACCACGGGCTCGCTCGAGGTCGGAAAGCTCGCCGACATGGTGGTCCTCGATCGCGATCTCACGACCCTCGCGCCGAACCAGATTCACACGGCCGCCGTGCAAATGACCATCCTCGATGGTCGCATCGTGTACGACGCCTCGGTGGCACCGCTCTCCCCGCGTACGCACTGGAAAGCGTACGACGGCACCTGGCGTGGCCCGGACGTTCATTCGCTCTAGCGGTGTCGGATCCTTTTGACGAGCGCCTGTCGTCGGTGGTCACGTTGGTGAGCGACGCCGGTCGGTCCGATGACCGAGCGCGCCTTGCGAAGGAAGTCACGGAGCGATTCCCCCCGCTCAATGTGCTGATCAACAACGCGGGCATTCAGCGTAAGTTCGGCAGTGCGTGCGTTGGTCGATTTCCTCAAGTCGAATTGCCGCTAACGGGTAAATTGAATCACGCTGTGTTTCGAGTGGTGCGTGCCGCGGTGGGCCGATGTTCGAGGAGCGCAACGCAGCGCGTAATGTGCGTCGAATTGTAAGAGTGATCAAAAGGTCGCTGGCGGGACGGTTCACCCACCTTTTCTGGTGACAAATGCATCCTTTAATGCAAATTAACGATTTATCGGCACAAAATATTAATCGACACAGCGCAACTTAAAGACTTTTGCTCTCTCTCTCCCTCTCGGTTGGTCGCAGGATGCGATCTCGTAAGCAGAAAGGAAGGGCGCACAATGAGTCTCGAAGAGCTGCCGATAAAGTAGCCACAACGCAGAGCGACTCCATGATCGCGGATTCGACCGGAATCCAATTTCGATCCGGCGAGCAACGGTGTGGCAGGGCTCACCTTCGCCACGACGTCGGCGCGGCACGTTTCAATTGAACTTCACCGCGAACACGGCGTGGCCTGCGGGTCAGTTGTCGGAGTTCGAAGTCTACGCCCCGTAAGTGGCGACACCTCATGTGGGGAGCTGCCGCTCCCGTCGAAACGTCATGTTGCGTGGGGCGGTGGCCCCAAGGGAGGCATCTCATGTTGTCTCGGCGTAAATTCATTGGCTCGGTATTGGCAGGATCTGCGGCCGTTGCAGCGTCACGCGCGGGTTTGGCGAAGGCAGGAAATCTCATTGCGGCGGCGAGCCCGGTGGGGGACGTGGTCGGAAAAATCACTGTAGGCTATCAGGGCTGGTTCGCCTGTTCGGGAGATGGCGCGCCTATCAATGCATGGTGGCATTGGAGCCAAAATTGGTCACAGGCGCCATCGCCGAATAACAACGTGATCAAGGCCTGGCCCGATATGCGTGAATACAGCAACGCGTACCAGACGGCGTATGCAAATCTCAATGGCGGGCAGCCGGCCACGCTGTTTTCGTCGTGGGCTCAGCAAGCAGTCGATACGCATTTTCTCTGGATGCAGCAATACGGTTGCGATACGGCGGCCCTGCAGCGCTTCAATCCCAACGGTAGTGAGGGCGCGACGCGCGATGGTATGGCCAACAAGGTCCGTAGTTCTGCGGAGAAATATGGTCGCAAGTTCTATATCATGTACGATGTCAGCGGCTGGACGAACATGCAATCGGAGATCAAAGCCGATTGGACGAACAAGATGTCCCAGCTGACCTCGTCATCTGCCTATGCTCGGCAGAATGGCAAACCGGTGGTCGGCATATGGGGATTTGGCTTCAACGACGCCAATCACCCGTGGAGCGCGAGCGCATGCCTCGACGTCATCAATTGGTTCAAGGGGCAAAATACGTACGTCATGGGTGGCGTCCCCACGTGGTGGCGCACGGGGGTCAGCGATTCGCGGGCGGGATATCTCGACGTGTACCACGCATTCAACATGATCTCGCCGTGGATGGTGGGTCGCATCGGCAATGCTGGCGATTCGGACTATTTCTACAACAATGCCAATGTAGGCGACCAGGCCGATTGCAACGCAAACGGCATCGACTATCAACCATGCGTTTTGCCCGGTGACGTGTCCGGTCGCCAGCGGGCGCACGGCGATTTCATGTGGCGCCAATTCTACAACATGGTGCGCGTCGGCGCACAGGGCATCTATATCTCGATGTTCGACGAATTCAACGAGGGCAATCAAATCGCCAAAACGGCGGAAAATGCATCGATGGTCCCCGCCGGCTCCGGCCTCTTGGCCCTCGACGAAGACGGCACACCGTGTTCGTCCGACTACTATCTGCGGCTGACCAACGACGGCGGGCGCATGCTGAAAGGGCAAATTGCCCTGACGGCCACGCGTCCCACCGCCACGACCAATGGCGGTGGCGGTCCCGTCAACTTCGCGCTCCGTCAGTCGACGAGCGAGAGCAGCCACACGCAGAATTACTCCTCGAACAATGCGGTCGACGGCGATCCCAGCACGTATTGGGAGAGCGCCAACAATGCGTTCCCGCAACGGCTCACCGTGGATCTTGGCGCAACGAGAAACATCAACAAAGTCGTGCTCAAGCTCCCGACTGCGAATTGGGGTGCGCGCACCCAGACGTTGTCGGTCCTCGGCAGCACCGACGGCTCGAACTACGGCACCATCGTGGGGTCGACCGGAGTCAATTTCGACCCGGCGAGCAACAATGTGGCCACGCTCACCTTCGCCACGACGTCGGCGCGGTACGTTCAATTGACCTTCACCGCGAACACGGCGTGGCCCGCAGGTCAGTTGTCGGAGTTCGAGATCTACGGCCCGTAAGGTGAAAGAGTGCTAATAAGCGCGTCCGAGGGGGGGCCTTCGTGCTGACGAGGGCGAGAGCAGGACGCGGTCCCAGCATTATCCGACCCTTCCTTACCGGTGAGCGAGCGCGGATGGGGCAGGCTCATCGTCGTTCGCTCCTCTGTCCTCCGCCCGCTCGATCCTTACATCGAATTTGGGCGATAGTCGGCGTATCTGTGCTGCCTGATCCGCGATCTTGGATCCACAGCTCATTTCGCGATGCTCCACGATCTCGTCACCCGCCATGGGCTGCTCATCGTATTCGTCAATGTGTTGGCGGCTGCGATCGGGGTACCTGTACCGGCCATGCCGACCCTCGTGCTGTTCGGCGCCATGGTGTCGCTGCATCCGGAGATGATGGGCAGGCAGCTAGGCTCGGTGGTGGTGCTGTCCGTGCTCGGCGCGCTGATCGGCGACACGGCGTGGTACATCGCCGGACGCCGCCTCGGTGCCCGAGCTCTGAGAACGCTATGCCGGCTGTCGCTGTCACGCGATAGCTGCGTGAGGAAAACGGAACACTTTTTCGGTCGGTGGGGCGTGCGCGTACTGACCGTCTCCCGCTTCATTCCGGGCTTGTCGCTGGTATCGGTGCCGATGGCGGGAGCGATGCGCACGCGCTACCGCACGTTCGTCCGGTACGATGCGCTGGGGGCGCTGCTGTGGACTGCGTGCGCCCTCTTCGTCGGCGTGATGTTCTCGAACCAGGTCGACTGGCTGTTCGAGGGCGCGAGCCGGCTCGGACGCGGGGCACTCGCCATCCTCGTCGGCTTGCTCGCACTTTATATGACCGGGCGCTGGATGCGCCGCCGCGCGCTGATCCGGCAGCTCACGACCGCGCGCATCGAAGTCGACGAGCTCGCTCCTCTGCTGGACAGCGACACCGCCCCTGTGATCTTCGACGTGCATAAACGTTGGTCCGAGATCCCATCGGCGGGACGGGATCTCGGCGATGCCGTTCTCGAGGCTGGTCCGCGAGGCCGGCTCATCGCCGTGTTTCAAGAGATCGATCGCGCGGCGCAGAAAGAGCGACTCGTCATCGAGCGCTTCGAGCCGTCGACGGGGTGGAGTGCTCCGGAGACTCTCGAGGAGGTCTCGGGCATGGGCCTGGCAGCGTCGAAGGCAGCGATCTTCGCGGACGGCGGGGCGATTGTGACATGGGCTCATCGTGAATCTGATGCACCGCTGGTGTTCCGGCGATTCGTCCCGGGAACGGGGTGGGCCGCGATCCAGACATCGGACGCCAGATACGACGACTCGATGCGTTTGATTTCCGATGGCCAGCGTGGAGGGCTCCTACTTTCGTATGCTCTCACAGGGCCGTCGGGCGACCAGTCCAGAGCGCCCTACACAATCACGAGCCGAACCCTCGGTCCCCAAGGGATCGGGCCCGCCCAAACGGTTGCAACCGACGCCACGTATCCGGGGACTTCCGTGGCCGTGGGAACTAATGGTGCGGCCGTCCTTGCGTGGCAGGGAAAGGACAAGGTGCGTCCTGGCAAAAACGCAAAGGCCCTTCGGAGTCTGCAATGGCAGCAGCTCGCAAGTTCCTAATCGACCATGGTTACGCCACATCACCAAATGCCACCGCGGACGGCAAGGCTGTGCATGCAAGCGCCGATATTACTCAACTTCGTGATTCACAGCGACTGACTTTCGTGCCGCAAGGAGCATGTCCGTCACCATCCAGGAGTCTCGATGCATGGCGGATCTTCGATGTGGTCCGGCAGAGCTCTTTGACGCCTATTGAGGTTACATACGCCTCTGAGTTCTTTTTGCGAAGTTCAGCGGGTCGTATCGCGGTGGAATTCAATTTATCATATCGGGATGCTTCGGCTCTACCCACTTGGCGCGCTCCTCTGCGGACAACTGTGACCCTGTGGCGTCGTGATGAGAAGCGCACAAACCGAGACCGCAACAGTGGTACATACCGCGCGATCGCCGAGTTGCTCGAACGGCGGGGATTCGGAGGTGAGTGGGTACGACGCGACAAGAATGTCATCGGGACGTTCGTACGGTCGCGATGGCACGTGAGCGCGTCTGGTTGGGAATTCGATCTCGCAACGCCGGAGATCCTCTGCGATCGATTGCCGGCGGGGATCGCCGTGCAGGCGGCACGCCGCGGCCGCAGGTCCCCCAATAAAGAGGTCAAGATTCGATGAGTAATATCGCGAACTCATGAACGGTGCGACAAGCGAATTCCCCTCTGTGAAATTGTTCTCGTCGTTTCTCAACGAAGTCGCCAGTGCCATGTCTTGGGCTCCCGCGCCGTATCGAGTCGTGCGGTGAGCATGGGATCGAGAAACGACTGGACGACCTTGGTGACGTCGTCGAGCGTGGGCCATGATGGCTGGTCCTCGCGGGCCATGGTGCATTCAGATCGGCCCGAGGATACGCCATTGGTGCACTTGTCCCTGACCAACGGCGTGGAAGCGCATTCGATCGAAGGGGGTCGAGGTTCGATGCAACCTCGCCGGCGAAGAGTGTGGACGACGTGGTTCATGTACTGGAGCAAGCTCGGGCTCGATGTCGCCGTCGAGGTGCTCTCGGGGAACCGTCGGCGGCGCCGATCCATCGACACGATCATGATGGTTGCAGCCGTCGACCGGGTGGCGTCGTCATACGGGGCCTTTACGTGGAGCCCATCGCATGACAGGTGTAGACCCAGGACGAACGTGGCGGCACTAAGGTGTGGCGTGGTCTTTGCCTGAACGGCCTGGGGGGCCCATCCGAGCTTCCCGCCACGCCAATCAACAGGGGCTTTCCGCGCTACAGTGACGTCCGTGACGGGCCCGTATGAGCCACCGCCTGAAGATCCCGACCTCACGGAAGATGAGGCGGAAGGGATCCGTCGTGCGATGGAGGAGGTCGATGATGACGACCTCCACGACTTCGACGAAGTCATGGCCGAACTCACCGAGGCACGACCACGCCTTTGAACTCCAGGTCCTTTGCCAAGCGCGTCGTCCTCGAAACGCTGCTGCGGCGGAGATTCAGCTTTGTGGCTTCCGGGCATTTCCATGAATCCAGCCTGTACCCGTGATGAGCACTTGCTGTCGCGTGGATCCGGGGCAATGGCTAACCGTTACATGGCGGGCAATGAGCGGGAGCGTGAACGATGGGGACTGAGCCTCCCCCGGTAGCATAGACACTTGGGCTAAGCAGCTTCTGTCCTTACCCGCTTCGTTTCTGATTTTAATTCAAATTCGATCGGGCTCACGCAATCGATTCGACGAGTGTTGCCTTTCCGTGTTGTGGAGTACATCGATATAGTCAGCGCTTGCAGTAGCGCAGTCTCCGACGAGCTCATGAAGCTTGCGCGTGGCGAACACCAGCACATAGGCCGCGATGTTGTCGTCGCCATTCGCGCGCGTGGCCAGCTCGGCGTCGAGCGCTACGCGATGGGTGATCGCAGCCCAAAAAAATCGGGGCTGCGTAACGATGCTGACTCTCGCCCAACTCCCCGGTCTCCTTGTCGCCGCGTTGCTCATCACCTATGTGCACGTTCGAGGGCGGCTGCCAAAAGCCGAAAGCCAGAACCCGGTGAGCCGAAATGCAGCGATCCGGAACGCTCGTTGCTGTGTGCATGAATCAACCCCTCCACGGGCCGTTGAAATCGATCATTTGCCCGCCGCGAAAGGAATCACCATCATGAAGCGCATCATCCAGCGTTTGCATAAAGTTTCCTTCCGCTCGCTCTGGTGGCCACCGTCGCGGCTTGCCAGCGAAATGAGCCTGGAGGTTCTCCATGACGGATGATTTGAACATCGGTCGGCGCAGACTGATCGCCGGGGGAGTGGCGGCGGTGGCCGGCACCGGCCTCGCCGCGCAGGCGTCGGCGTCGGCGTCCTCCCTGCCGCCGAACGAACTGAACGGCTATAGTCTTCCCTTGAGTGCCAGGGGCGAGGCCAACATTGTCGGCGCACCGCCATGGAACTACGTCGGTGATCTGCTCGGCGTCGAGTTCTGGACGACCCCGGAGGCCGCGCAGGCCGCGCTGCCCGCAGGGCTCACAGCGGACCCCACCACGTCAGGTCACGGCTACGCGTTGTTCATCGACTGGCAGTTCACCACCGGCGACCGGCAGGATTATCTGGAGCCGGTGCGGAGCCAGTACTCCGAATTCCTGATCCTGCTGGACGCCCGGTTCCAGAGTACGAACGTGGCGTGGTGCCCGTTCATCTGGGTCGACAACGACGCATCCCTTGCCAGGGGCTGGTTCCAGGGCTTCCCGAAGAAGATCGGCCAGGTCCACCAGACCCGCGCCTACTCCGTGGCCAGCAAGGCTGCGCCGGTTCTCGGGCCGGGCGGGACGTTCGCCGGAACCCTGTCGGCCGCGGGTCGCCGTCTGGCGGAAGGCCAGATCACGCTGGCGAACACGATCCCGAACCTGCCCGCGCTGTCTCGGCCAATCTGCAACCTCCGGCACTTCCCGCGATTGAGGGCCGGTCAATACGACAACCCCGCCGTGCACGAGCTCACACTGTCTATTTTGGACGGAGTGCAGCTCGGTACGACCTGGGCGGGCGCCGGCAAGCTCCAATTCTTCCCCGCGCCGGGTGAGGAACTGGCGGATCTGTGGATTGTCGGTACCGGACAAGGATTCCGCAGCACGCTTTCGTACTCGGTGTCCGACTTGCGGATCCTCACCGGTCCGGACGCGCGCTGAGGAATGTGGGGACCCGCGGGTCCCCACACCATCAGAGATTTGCTCTTTTGAAGCGATCCGGCCAAGAACAGCCACCGCGATCGCCATCGGCCAAATCAACGAAGAGTTTCGTCTGAAATGCACCATCCGGAATTTCCTCCGCGCGGAGCGATCCGAAACGTGCTTACGAAGGAAACGCTCGGTCAAGTTCGCCGCCTAGCCCTCAAATACCTGGGACTCAAAATCGGGGGGGCTGATTCAGGTCAGGCGGCGACCCTCAATTGCAATGAAAGTCGCCGCCCTCGCAGTACGGGCCTACTTTAATTGATATCGCAATCCCGGATCAGGACGTTCATCATGAGACCGCTCACGTTGCCCTCGACCGTGACGGTCTGACCCTGGTTCAGTGACGACGCCTTCGCGAGGTTTTCCGCGTTGAGCATACATTGTACTTTGGGAATTTCGAATGCCTTGCCGGTGCCGACGGTGACGTACATGCTCCCAAGGACGTCTTTTTTGATGTCGACGACCTTTCCCGTCGTCCGGATGCTCTTCCCTTTGTAGAGGCCATCCGCCCGCACCTCGTTGCCCTTGTAATCGCCGAGCAATGTCGCAATCTCTACCGAGGTGGCCGCGGCGGGCGGAGACGTCGGTGTCGCAGCGGCAACAGCGCCGCGGCCAGCTCCCGCGTTCGGCTCGGGCGCCGACGTGGCGGTTCTGGCGGCACGTTTTGCCCCGACTCCGACGCAAACGAGGCAGCTACCCATACCGAACACGATGCAGCCTCCGAATATGAGGAGCCCGATCATCAAGCCGCTCATGCCCTTTTTGGGTGGCTGCATCTGCGGGTAGCCTTGTTGCGGGTATCCCTGTGGAGGTGGTGGTCCGTATCCGCCGGAAGGGCCACCCTGATGCTGATTCATACTGATATCTCCTATGTACCGGTTCGTGGCGTGGCGCTGTAGTGCACGCGCGAGCAGCAATGCTTATCTGCTTGTTGACCAGCCCCTCCCCTAGGTTCGAATATTCGCAAATCGTACTTGGAAATCAACGGCGATGTGCGCTGGCCGCTGAACATGCCGTGAGCGCTCCGATCTCGATGTCACTTGGCCGGTTACGAAAATGGCCGGAGGAATCCCCTTTTGTCAGTAAATGCGCCGGCTACGAGTCGGTCATGACTGACCAGTTTCTTTGATGGAGAAACGGTCGGGCGCGCCTTTCGTACGAGCGCTCGACGGAGACTCCGCTGTTGATGACGGTCGTCTCGATGCATTCCTCGGCCTGTCGACGAAGTAAGGAAGCGGTTGGATCGAACCATCGCGCCGCAGATCGTGACGTTGCGACAACAAGCACGAGCCCGCGCTTGCAGCGCTGCCATGGCACGCAACCGTTCGTCATCAGCGGCCGATAGGAGGACCAACATGAATTTGCGCGCCTGGATCGTCGTGTCTTTCGTTTTTCTTGCGGGTTGCTCCAACTCCGAGCCGACGAAGGGCTCTTCGCCGCCCGTTTCGACATCGGCGGCTCCAATGTCGTCTTCGGCGGAGTCACTTGCGAACTGCGCGAACTGCGCTGACAGCGATCGCCCCGTACCTTGGTTCTTCATCGGGAACTATCTCGATGCGCGCTGCACCCAGCCCGTTCTTCATGCCTCGTTCGAGGCTTGTCAGAGCGTGAACATCCCGCGGTCCGCGTCGCTCGACCTTGGAGCACCCCTCGGAACGCACAAGCGGTACGACCACGTCGATCTCGGACTCGGTCGTCAACTCGCCGAGTCGGAGGTAAAGAACCTTTATCGAAAGGAAGACGGAGTGTGCCGCCCTGAAAAGGTGAGTTTCAAGCTGGCGCCGACGGGCTGCGAGGGAAAGCGCGTTTGTCGAGATGCGGCCGGGCAGCTCTCGTGCAACACCTGCACGCGGTTACCCAATGGGTGTCCCAATTTCGAAGGGACACGCGTTTACGTCCTGGGAATCGTTCCGAAGTAGAACGCGAAAACATACTCAGTCCAAAGGTGCTCGCCCTCGCAATCTGGGGTTGGTGAGCGGCGCTCGAGGACGACCAGAACGGTGCAAGCCCACCTTTGATCTCGCGCCTGGCCTCGCGTCGGCGACGGCCTCCTCCGTGGCATGCCGCTGTCCTTGATGGTAATCTCGACGTTGGAGCTGCCGCGGTGCAGAGCGAGGCGACGCGCCCACCCTGCGGCGTGAACTTGATGGCATTCGAGAGAAGATTCCAAATGCATTGTTGAAGACGCGTTGGGTCTCCGGTAGTCCACGCCACGGATTCATCGAACGAGCACACGACTGCGATCCCCCGCGCATCGGCCGCCGGACTTGTCGTCTCGATGGCGGCGTTGATGATGGCGATGAGGTCGACGTCGCGCACGTCGAGGCGCAGCTTGCCGGAGATGATGCGGCTCACGTCGAGTAGGTCGGAAATGAGCTGCTCTTGCGATCGCGTGTTGCGTTCGATGACCCAATGATTGAGTAGGATGAGTCACCCGTCCGCTCCTCCAGAGGACCGGTGGGGCAGACAGCATGCCATTTGGCGTGTTCGACCTGACAATGAGCGGGATTTTGACCGCGAAAAGAGACTCCTATCCGCATCAGGCGGGCGCATGAAGCCGTAACGCCCGCCGGGCTCGATCGATGTCGAGGCGCGACGTGGTCGAGGAAACACGCGGACATAAAAGTCACTTTGGGGCAAACTGGAACTCGGCCGCGAAGGTGAGCATTCGGCTGCATCACGCGGACGCCGAAGAGCTGGTCTGAAGCTCTCGAGGTGAAGTTTGGTTCTCTTCGCGGCGAGGCGATCGGGTGAGCACGTACGCACTGGCTCTATCAGCGAGAATGATGTCGCGATGGCACGAAAAACGCTTTAGATCGTGCTTTACGATGCATCACCGGTGGCCAGTCCAGGAACTCAGGGTCCGGGTCGAGACGAAAGCCGAAGACAACATCTTCGTTCAACTGTTGCTCGTCGTGCACTACGCCCCCATCCCTTCAGAAGAGGTAGGGGGCGCGGCTTGGGTGCCGTCATATGGCCGGAGACGCGCTGTGTCGAAGTCATCGAGCGCAAGCGCCACGTGGCTCCGGTAGCTCAAAAGCAGAAACTTGAATGGCAGGTGACTCCCTCGCAACTTGATCATACGGGATACGGGTTGTCCGTGGTCGGAACGTTTTAGCTCCCGAATTCGCAGCGCCACGCATCCTCGCTGGGCGAGGCTCCAATTGCCTGGTTATGAAGCTCCGTTGCCAAATATTTAAGGTCTAACTTGTATCTTGCTTCCTTGGGCTGTTTCCAACCTCGATCAACGTTCTAAACTTGTCGTGGTGGCGCTTGTCCAGCGCGCGAGCTCGGTAGCGAGTCCGTCGGTTCCGGCGAGTCTCGTTACCGTGCTCGCGCGCTCCTCTAATCTTCACATTGGTAATCCCGTAAGCTTCAAATCGCCACCGACACTTCGTCGTCCCCGAAACTGCGGAGCGGGTTCGACGGGCACTCGCTGCGAGTCTTCGGTCAGCTCAGAAGCGCAGCGGGATTCATCGTCAAGCGTTCGACCCATCCTCGAACTTTGGCAAGATGTTCCTCCTCGGATTGCAGCGCCTCTCGGAATTGCTTGGCGGCGACTTTGTACCCAAGCTTCTCCGTCAAGGTAATCAAGAGCGTCCAACCGTCATTGTCGACGAGCTCCGCGACCAAGATGGCCTCCAAGCCCTGCGCCAGGGTGGTGCGCGGGTCGGTGAGCACCTGGGGCAGGCCCATGGCCTTTACGGCGGCGAGGTCGGCCGATGGCGTCACGACCGTGGGGTCGCCGCCCAATGTTTCGATCGCCTTCTGGACCATTTTGAAATGCCGCTGCTCGTCATCTCGGATGTCGACGAGTTCATCTCGGCTCGGCCCGCCCTCGAGCTTGCCCGAGGCGTCGAGCTTCGCGATCAGGGCATCGTAGAGCCGCACGCCGCTTCGTTCAAAGGCAAGCCGCTCTCCCAGCTTGTCGACCAAGACGCCGACGGCCAGCACGTTCCTCACGTCCGCTGCAGGATCGTTGGCTTCCTTTGCCGGCGCGGGCGGCGGATGCCCCACGGCGAGCCCTGCTCCGACGTACGTGTTGCGCTCGGCAGCCATGAGATCGGCGTCGCCTGCGGAGCTGGGCTCGGCGTCGCTGAGGGACTCCAGCAGGTCCTTCGTGCGCGACGGTACGCCCTGAATGCCAGTGCGATTGATGGCCATGGTCTCCTCGTCTTTATTCACGGCTGCACCTCCTTCGCTTTCCCGTTTCGCATTGCTAGTTCGCCACCGGGTGCCCATGTGTATCCAGCGGCGACGGTTTGCGACGGCGAGCCGGTTGCGTTCATTCGGTCGCGGTACGCAATCGAGGCAGGAGAATCATCCTTCAAGGGGACGATTTGCGTTCCGTTTGCGCGCAGGTCGACTTCTTGATTCAGAATTTTTCGCACGTAAGTGCGATGGCTTGCGTATTTGACGGGCGTCGGCAACGTCGCGGGCAAAACCTCTTCGGGATCACGCTTCTCCACCGTCTTGAAGAGATCCATGACGTAGTGCAGGTGGCCAAGCTCGTATTGTACGAAGCGTTCCCAAATATCGCGGATACGCGGATTGGACTCCTGCGAGTAGCAACCAAAGTAGTTGTAGACCTCCGCGGCTTCGTGCAAGAGCCACTTCTCGAGCCAGGTCTCGTAGGGGTCGATGATCGATTCGTATTGAGTGACGTGCTGTTCCTCGATGCTGGCGATCTCCGCGTAGAGTTGCCGAGCGACAGGATCGGCGAAGGTCGGACCTACCGTCATATAGTAGTCGTGCGTTTGATGCTCGCCGGCCATGATGGTGAGCGCGTTCAATTTCGAGATGGGCGCTGCCTTTGCGCGGTCGTACGGTTCGCGAAGGTCGTCCTCCGGCGCGCGATGCTCCACCAACGTAGGACGTCCGGCCCGAATGTCCGTGTAGCATTGCGTTAGGGCGTTGGCATCCTTGCCTTCAAGTCGGTCCATCAAGGCGGCATACCGGTAGAGATGATCGAAGTCCTCGAGCATCCCAAAGTGATAAACCTGCTTCAAGTATGGATCGGGCTCGTGCATGGCAACACTCGCCGTAACTTCGATGGCCACTTGCTCGAAGCCAATCGTGGTCTCAAGCACGTTTTGGTCGGGCGGGTTTAGCCAGTTAACCAATGTCTGCTGATGCTGCTCGACGCGCCGTACGCGTGCGAGCTGCAGCTGAAGAGGCTTATTGACCCGCGCGCATGCATGGCTAAAACGCAGCGCTTCGGATTCGATTCCATTCATCAGGATGACGCGGACGCGCGTGAACGCGTCATCATCGAGCTTGCTGTAGGGAACTCGCACGAGGTCCCTCCAGTCAAATTCTTGCTTCTCGAGAGAGATACCGCGTTCTTTGAAAATATCGATGGTCATGAGAGCTCCTCGTCGGTGGGCCGGCCTCTCTGCAAGCCGTGTACGCGGCTCGCGAGCTCGCCAGTTCATGCAACGGGGAACGGCCAAGGACCGCTTGGGACCACAGCGCGGCGCACGCTTTTGTCACATGCGACGAAACGCGACCTCGTCAGCGGAGTGTGGCGCCGCGCGAGGAGGTCAGATTTCCCATTCGAGCGATGTTGACCTGTCTTCGCAGCCGTCGGGATCGAGGGGGGTGACAGCTTCTATGAAGACCGTGCGTGACTCGAGGAGGTCGCTGACGATGGCCGCGCGTAGGTGGATAAGGCGCGCGATGATCTCGTCGAGCCTTCTAGCCAAATGGGGCGTGTAGGGTTCCAGCTCGATGGCGACCGTCGCGGGCTCGAGCTCCTGCCACTCCAGTATTTCCTCCATTCCCGCAAGGTGTAGGCGGCTGCGCACGTCATGCCGAAGCGCGTGCATCTCGGACAGGCGATCGTGCACGTCGCTCGGGATCGAAGAAGGCATGTCAGGCTCCTTTGTCGGCGAACTGCTATGCGCGGACCGGGCCACGCGGCCGTGGCGGCAACGACTCTCAATATCCATGTTCAAAATCCGCCGGTGGCTTTCCTCCCCGGCGGCGGTTCGCGCATGCTCGAAGAAACGATGGGCAATGCGATGCCGAACTTGTCGGTGACCGAGCGTACCAACTTGATATGCAAATGCCCTGGAAGTTCCTGGAAATATTCACGGACCCATCCCGCGGTTCTCTTGACGGCTGCCGCACTCGGTTTCGGCATCGTTGTGAGTACGCTCTACACCGCGCAGCTCTGCGTCGCGGACGCATGCCCACCGATGACGCCGTGGGAAGCCCAAGTCGAAACTTCGCCGGGGATTGAGGACCCCCAGCGACGCGACAGACTGTCACGGCTGCGGTCCCTTTGCGGGAATTGCGTGCGGACGTGAGCGTCTGCCGCGGCGGCGATCGGCACAGGATAAGGCGCGGCATGCTCGTTGCTCGAAGCGCGACGTGGCGCCGACCGGGCGCCGAATAGCTTGCTCACATCCAGATCAGGAGATTCTACATGACAATCGCACATGGCGACTGGATACCTGGCGCGATTTGGGGGGCCGCAATGGCCTTCGTAGTGGGATGTGGTGGCAGCGATCAACCCCCTGCGCAGACTCCGCCTACGACCTCCGAGGCCCCGACAACCGCGGGTGCCGCCGCGATGCCAGGCAACGACATGACCACCACGCAAGGCTCGGGGACTACCAGTGCTGGGCCGGGAGGAAATGGAAGTTCCAATACCCCAAGCTCGGGGCTTGGCAGTGCGTCGGGCGGCCGTCGCGGCGCCGGATGGGACCGGCAATGCGGTTAGCGCGACGGTCCTCCAGTGCCATGTTTCTGAGAATAGATGGCCCGGTGATTGCTGCCGCTGATTGCTGAAGGAGCCATGAAGGGAACGTGCCCATGAATGCAATTACTCTTTTGAACAGGCAGCACCGTATCGTCAAAACGCTGTTTCGAAAACTCGGGTCGGGTAACGTATGCCGGATGCGCGCAACGGCGGCCCCGTCGATGCGGTGTGGATCCCTTCGACGTTTCGACCAATGGGCCGCGCGCGTGCAACGCTAGAAATCGAATCTGTGCTTCTGCGCAAGCTCCTCGGCTTTCGCCTCCCATCGCGCGGCGGGCACCGTCTCGTAACAACATTTGCAAAGATATTCGGCATTGGTGCCGAACCGCGCCTTGACCTCGCTGCGACCTCGCTCCCGCTCACACAAGGCGCAACGAAACATCGCGTGCCCTTCTACCGCGCAGTCATCGCAGATGTGGCGACCGTCGACGCTGTGGGCGTACAGCGTGACCTCGGGCCAGCCGGCGCGTTTGGCTTGCTCGAGTACCGTCATATACATTTCGCCCGTCGAATAGAGAGGCATGCGGTCCGCCGCCGGAATCATCGGTCGCTGACAGACAGCGCAGACCTTCACGCGCATTGCGACGCTGATGTACACGTGCTCGGCGTCGATGACTTCGAGCACCTGCGGAGTAAAGTCCACGGAACCTCCAATCGGGCGGCCGGATCGATTGACCGGAGTCCCAGTTGTACTCTTCGTGTGGTGGCCGTGCGGAAACTCGCGCAATGCGAGCCGTGCGGACGATATCGCGGGATGCATTTCTCATCCGCACGGCTTGTGCGCTTGCGGTGCCGACTCCAAGAATCAGCAAAGCGAGCCGGGTTACCGCGCTTCGACGCGTACGTGCCGTATCAGGGTCACCCTGCTTTGACCTCAATGCGCCTTGGTTTGAGCGTTTCCGATTTCGGTAATTGCAGGCGGAGCACGCCCTCAGCGAAGCTGGCTACGATCATCGAGCCGTCTATCCCTTGAGGAATCGCGAATGCTCGGTAATAGTCGCGCGGTTGGTATTCACCTGCTACCGGTGTGCCGGGCGCCTGCTGCGCGTTTCGGCGGGCTTCGATGGTGAGTTGTCCCTTGTCGCGGTGGATCTATATCGAGAATGGCCATAAGTGTCGTGATAACAGTTCAACATGACATGCCTCCTTTCAGCGACGGTGGGATGTGGATGCCATCGATTTTCGGATCATGGGATAGTCGGCCATCGCCTTGCGCCAGAGCGAAAGAGAACGTGAAAGCGCTTCGGGACGCTCCAGTAGCTGCCGCAAGCCGATGTCGTCGTCTTGAATGTCGCGTGCGATCCACTGCTTGACCTCGGGAAAGGTGGACAGCGGATCGAGGGGGTCGTCATCGTCGGGCTCGAGCAGCGAAGGATCGATGGTACGAAAGCTTCGGGTGCGCATGGGAAACCTCGCGGAGCTGGCTCCCCGTAAATCGCGGAAGCCACAGGTGAGGACCACCGTCATCGCGCTCCGCGAGAACCAAGGAGGCTGCGGGGCGACTCGGGGACCTCGCAATGCCAAATAATCATCCCCCTTTGCTGGTCAAGGCATGTGAATACAGACGCCTCTACGCATCGCGAACGTCGATACGTTATTGCCAGGCGACCGGTTGGTTTTGGTGACGACCCGCGCTCTTTCGGCCCATGAAACTGCCCTCGGTCTGACGGCGAAGCGCTCCCCCGGCTCCACGCGAAACCCGTAGTGGCGAGTTCGCTACGATGTCGCGCACGGTTGTGGCAATTTTGTCGAGCGGTTCCGCGCGCGCGCCCTTGAAAAATAGAGGAAGTGCCATCGTTTCATGAAGTTTGGCTCCTGGTCCGAGTTCTGCTGAGGGCAGCCGCAGAAGAGCGCAGCACAGTCGTGCGGCGCGCTTCTGGGGGGCCAGCCATCACGAGGAGGCTAGCCGGTGCTCAAACCAATAGAACGTTCTTTCGTGGACGGATTGCTGCGGTCAGACCGCGGGCCCGCCCCGCGCGCAATTCTTACACTGGATCCGAGCCAAAACCTTCCGATCCTTCTTCGGGACGAAGAGGGCATGATCATCGCGGAGTGTCCATTCTTGCCCGGCTGCACCAGCCGTTCGGCATCGCGGCTCGATGCGTTGCTCATGATGCAACGTAAGCTTAAGCGCGCGCTTGCGAAGGGCCCGCCGGAGGACCTGCAACGTATCAAAAAGTACGAGATCGTTCATTTGGCGGTCGCGGCCACCACGGATACGAGGAAGAACACATCACGGTCCACGGACAAACGCCGCGCGGAACGTGCCGCCTAGGCGCGTTCACGCGCCGATGAAGACGCGACACCCGAAACGCATTCGCACACCCAGCCGACGCCCGCCGCGGCAGATCGACCGGCGAAATCTCAGTTCTTCTCGAGGCAACAAAGGACGATGGCAGAATACGACGAGTCACGCGAAAGGCATTCCGAGCTAGGCGAACAAGCGCGGTCATTCGACGAACCCGTTACGAAAGTCGGAATACCGGCCACCTTTCGCTTACTGATTGAGAGCATCAAGGATTACGCGATCTTCATGCTCGATGCGCGTGGTGTCGTAGCCACCTGGAACGAAGGCGCCAGACGCATCAAGGGCTACGCGGCGTCCGAGATCATCGGGAAGCATTTTTCTAACTTCTACCCACGAGAAGACGTGGAGGCGGGCAAGTGCGAATGGGAACTCGAGGTTGCCGAGCGCGAGGGCCGGTTCGAGGACGAGGGATGGCGCGTGCGCAAGGACGGCTCTCGTTTTTGGGCAAATGTCATTATCACGGCACTGGTCGACGATTCACGGAACCTCGTCGGCTTCGCGAAGGTTACGCGCGACTTGACGGAGCGGGTGAAGGCGGAGCGAGAGAGGCTCGAAGCGGCGCAAGAGCGCCTGAAGGTCCAAGAGGAACGCTTCGAGTTCGAGAAACTGGTCGAAGCAAACCGGGTGAAAGACCAGTTCCTTGCCACGATCTCCCACGAATTGCGCACACCGCTCAATGCCATCGTGGGCTGGGCGGAGCTTGTTCTCTCCGGGGCGGATCCGACGGTTGCGGAAAAGGGCCTCCAAACGATCCTCCGCAATGCCCAGGCGCAGATCACCATTGTGGACGACATGCTCGACATGTCGCGAATCATTGCCGGCAAGATGCGCCTGGAGCTTCAATCGATTGACCTCGGCGCCATTGTCCGAGATGCGGTTGAAGTCGTGCGGCCGGCCGCCGAGGCCCGCGACATACGACTCGATATCGACAGCATCGAGTCGCCCGCGGCGCTCGTGGGAGACGGGGTCCGCCTGCAGCAGGTGACCTGGAATTTTCTGTCGAACGCCGTGAAATTCTCGCGGCCTCGAGGTCTTGTTACGGTTTCCCTGCGGCGAGACCATTCATCGATGCTTCTTTCCGTTTCCGATGATGGTCAGGGGATTGGGCCAGAGTTCATCCCGCATATTTTCGAGCCCTTTAGACAAGCTGACGTGGGAACGACGCGACGTACAGGAGGTGTGGGCCTCGGCCTCGCCATCGTCAAATACATCGTCGAGATGCACGGCGGCCATGTCGCGGTCCAAAGCAACGGGCCTGGACAAGGCGCCACTTTCTCGGCGCGAATTCCAATCCGTGCGCTAGGTTCTCCCCAGGAGGATGCCGCGGCTGGACTAGCTCCCGCCGCAAAAACCGAGAGCGACCTTCTGACGGCGAATCTCACTGGAGTTCGTGTACTCGTCGTGGATGACGAGGAAGATGCGCGGGATCTTTTGAATGTCCTGTTTCGCACGCGCGGAGCGAAGGTTTACCTCGCCGCCTCCGCCGAGCAGGCGCGTGCAGCCGTAGTGTCCTTCGAGCCGGATATTATCGTCTGCGACATCGGTATGCCACATGAGGACGGCTACCAGTTTCTTCAGACCGTCCGAGCACGTCCCGCAAATCAGGGAGGTGCAACTCCGGCCATCGCGCTGACGGCCTACGCCTACGAAAAGGACATGAAGCGCGCGCTCGAGTCTGGGTTCAACTACCACATGGCCAAACCCGCCAATCACAACGTGTTGCTACGTGTCATGAATGACCTCCTCCACGCCAGCGGTGCACAACGGCGTCTCAAAACGAATTAGCATCTGACATTCGGCAAAACACGCGCAGCTGATGGGGATGAGTGCGCCGCGTGCAAAGAAATCGGTGTCCCTGTCGTTGGGGTGCGCTTTTCTACACAAACTGTCCGCCGCGCGGCGCACGTATGAGGTGCATCTCGACTGGCCATGGCGCCCGAATCAGCGCCTAATGAGACATGAGCGATCGCGAACGAGCTTCGACCGAGATGACAAATCCCGGCCGATTGGCAAATCTTCTCGAGAAGGAGCGGCAGGTTCTCATCGACCGATGGCTCGAGCGGGTTCTCGACGATCCCGAGGTTCCTACGGCCAACAGGCTCGGGCGCCCGGCGCTTGAAGACAATCTACCGGTGCTCATCGACCGCATGATTGAAAGAACCGCGGCCGGAGATTTCGGCGACGAGCGTGACGGGAGTGGCCGACACTCGGTAGGCGCGAAGGAAATTGGCACCGCGCACGCTCAGCACCGCATTGATGTGCACTACACGGCAGAAGAGACCATTCGCGAGCTATCCATTTTCCGTGATGTCCTGCTCGAACTCTGCGCTGAAAATCGCATCGTCCTCACGTTGGATGAATCAAGGGTGGTGCACCTGGCTATCGACGAAATGATGGCAGTCAACGCCAAGCAGGTCGAGACGCAGGTTTTTGCTCGAAGTGAGCAGGTCATGGCCATCGTTGCACACGACCTGCGAAACCCTCTTCATGTCGTGGACGGGCACGCTCAGCTCTTGACGCTGAGTGCCGTACCCGAGGTCGTTGCAGCTGGAGAGACGATCCAACGAAGCACCAAGCAGATGACGCGGCTGATCGAGGACTTGCTTGCCATGTCCAAGCTCGAGCTCGGACACATGTCCATTCAGTCGCAGCAGGTCGACGCGCGTAGCCTCGTGACCGAGGTCCTCGAGCAGTTCCGTCACGGCGCGGATCGAAAGGGGATCGCGATGACGAGTTATCTTCCAGAACACGAGTTGCGGATCGAGTGCGATCCTGCTCGCATCGAACAAGCCATTGGCAATTTGGTCTCGAATGCCCTCAAGTTCACGCCGCAGGGTGGGCGCGTCTGGGTGGAGCTCCAACGATCGACTGCTGGCGCGATCTTCCGAGTATGCGATACGGGGCCGGGCATTGCTCCCGAGCAACGCGATCAAGTCTTCCGACCCTTTTGGCAAGGAGGCGACGCGGGTCGCCACGGAGTTGGCCTTGGGCTTGCCATCGTCCGAGGTATCGTCGACGCGCACGGTGGAAGCGTTTCCGCTCACGAAGCACCGGGCGGCGGCGCTTTGTTCTGCTTCACGCTTCCGTTGATGGAGGGAGCGCGCTCCATCAAGTCGTTCGGCATCGGCCGATCCTCGTGAAGATCGGCTCCTTCAAGTCTCCGACTTGAGGAAGATCGCGCCGAGCGGGGGAAGGGTGACGTTGATCGAGAATCGCCGCCCATTCCACGGAATCGGGCGGGTTTCCACGATTCCCATGTTCCCGTGTCCGCTTCCGCCGAATTCCTTTGCGTCGCTGTTCAGAACCTCACGCCACGTGCCACTGCGCGGCACGCCGATGCGGTATCCCTGGCGCGGCGTCGGGGTGAAATTGAGCGCCACGAGCGTCACGTCACGTTCGTCCTCCGCCCGCCGCAGGTACGTCAGGATGCTCATCGATGCGTTGCTTCCGTCGATCCACTCGAAGCCGTTCTGTTCGGTGTCCTTGCGGTGAAGCGACGGCTCCGTCTTGTAGAGGTGGTTGAGCGACCCCACGAGTCTCGCGAGTTTCCCGTGCATCGGAAGGTCGAGGAGGTGCCAATCGAGGCTCCCGTCGTGGTTCCACTCGGTCCATTGCCCAAACTCCCCTCCCATGAAGAGGAGCTTTTTCCCCGGCTGCGACCACATGTACGAAAAGAGCAGGCGTAAGTTCGCGAAGCGTTGCCACTCGTCGCCCGGCATCTTTCCGAGGAGAGATCCCTTTCCGTACACCACCTCGTCGTGTGACAGTGGCATGAGGAAGTTCTCGCTCCATGCGTAAATCGAGCGAAATGTGATGTCGCGGTGGTGATGCGCGCGATACAACGGATCGCGATGCATGTATTCGAGGGTGTCGTGCATCCACCCCATGTCCCATTTTAGCCCGAATCCAAGGCCACCGATGCTGGTTGGCTTGGACACGAGGGGGAACGCCGTGGATTCTTCGGCCATGGTTTGGACGCCGGGGTGGTTCCGATAAATGGTCTCGTTCAGCAATTTGAGAAACGAGATCGCGTGCAGATTCTCTCGTCCGCCGTGCTCGTTGGGAATCCATTCCCCTGCTTTCCGCGCGTAATCGAGGTTGAGCATCGAGGATACGCCGTCGACGCGCAGGCCATCGACGTGGTACCGATCGAGCCAAAACATGGCGGACGAGAGCAGGAAGCTCCGGACCTCGTTGCGCGAATAGTTGAAGATGTAGCTGTTCCACTCCGGGTGATACCCCTGGCGCGGATCCGCGTGCTCGTAGAGGTGACTGCCGTCGAACTCGGCCAGGCCGTGCGCATCCGTCGGAAAGTGTGCCGGGACCCAGTCGAGGATCACGCCGATCCCGTTTTGATGCAACGTATCGACGAGAAACATGAAGTCGTCGGGGGTACCGTAGCGGTGGGACACCGCGAAATAGCCCGTCACCAGATAACCCCACGAGCCGAAGAACGGGTGTTCCATCACCGGCATCAGCTCGACGTGCGTGAAGCCCATTTTCTTCACGTATTCCGTGAGCTGCGGGGCAATCTCCCGGTAGTTGAGCGAGCGAAATCCCTCCTCCGCCACCCGCTTCCACGATCCGAGGTGCAACTCATAAATCGATATCGGCGACCCTAGTGCCTGCCAATCTTGCCGTCCCTTCATCCAGGTCTCGTCGCGCCACTCGTAGCTGTGGCGCGTCAGGACGGACGCCGTCTTCGGGGGGACCTCTTGCAAGAACGCATAGGGGTCGGCCTTCTCGAGCACGCGCTGTTGGTACTTCGACACGATCCGGTATTTGTACGTTTGCCCGGGCTGCGCGCCGGTTACGACGCCGTGCCACACGCCGGTGTCCCCGACTCGATGCAGCGGCGACGCGTCGGCCCGCCACCCATTGAAGTCGCCGATCACGCTGACGCGTTCGGCCTCGGGTGCCCACACGGCGAACGAGACGCCGCCGTCGATGAAGTGCGATCCGAGCTTCTCGTAGGCGCGTGCGTCGGCGCCATGGTTGAAGCCTTCGAGATCGAGGGGGGTCATCCGTTCAAGGGGCATCGGTGCGCTCGATCCATTCGGTGAGCCCGGCGAGCGGGATCGCGACCCAGTCGGGCCTGTTGTTGAGCTCATAGAGGACTTCGTATGTGCATTTTTCCAGTGCGTAGAAGTCGAGCATTGCTTGGACGTCGCCCGCGGCGGTCTGGAATGATTGTTCCCGCGTGCCAGCAAAATAGGCACGTTGGAGCTCGCGGCTCGATTCGACGTGCCACGCTTGGAGCGCGCCTCGAGCCTCCGGCGTGCCGCGCGCGCGGGCTGCCGTGACGGTTGCGTAGTGGAGCGAGCGGAGTAGCCCGGCGACGTCGGCCAGCGGCGAGCGTTTGGCTTTGCGCTCGGATAGGGGGCGCAATGGCTCACCCTCGAAATCGATGATGACGAAGTCATCGTCGCTCACGAGGACTTGGCCGAGGTGGAGATCGCCGTGCACGCGGGTCTTCCACGCCGCCATCTCGCGCTCGACGAACCGATTGAGCCGGATCTCGAAGTCCCGCGCGCGCGCGGCGAGCACTGCCACGAGTGATACGGCATCGGCTGGGAGTGAGCCGCTACGCTTCCCGGTCAACTCGGCGAACACCGCGCGAAGCGAGTGCCGGACCGCTTCGGCCATGTGCTCCCGTTCGTCGCGCGTGATCGGCTCGGGGGCGAATGCCGCGAGATCGCTTCGCGAGGCGAGAGCCACGTGCATTTCGGCGACCCGCGTCGCGAGGAGGCGCACCCGCGCCCGATCGTCGCCCAGCGGGTCGGCACCGGGGGCGGGCGGGCGCTCGGCGACCTGCGCGAGCCGCCCGAGGAAGAAGGCCCACGCGTCGCCACGGTTGGGGACGAATCTGTGCAAGATCCCCAGCGTGGCGGGTTCCGCCCCTCCGCGCGCCAGGTCGATCGCGCCGGCGACCGCTGGGGCGTGGGCGTACCCGGCTTGCGTGAGGAATTCTCCCATCTCGAGGTCCGCGCTCACGCCCGCGTCGAGCTTGCGAATCACCTTGAGGATGTACGATTGCCCGTACACCACGCTGGTGTTCGACTGCTCTACGTCGACCGGCCGCGGCTCGGCGTCCAACGCCTCGATCGTTCGAGTCCCACGTCGAAACCGCACCACGCTGCCGTCGTGCTCGAGCACCGCATCGCGCCCGATCAAGGGCAGCAGTGCGCGCAGCACCCGCGTGTCTCCCAGGGCGTCGACCACCGCACCGCCGTCCGCGCAATCGCGCACCAAGAGGTGCGGCCGCTCGCGGCGGATCACCGCCGCCCGCTCCGCGTCGACCGTCATCATGGGCAACGTGTACTCGTCGGTTGCGCCATCCGCATACGTAATGTCGACCAGCCCGATCCATGCCCGCCCGCTGTCGATCGGGAGCGGGATCGTTTCGCGGAGTGTCGCTTTGGCGATGCTCCGGGCCTTCCCACGGAACCATCGCCGTGCGGCCACATACGACGCAAGCGCAGCCTCTACGCCGCTCAAGTTGGGATCGACGTTGTTCATAGGAAGTACTCGAACTCGTGCTCGGTGCGGATACGGCGGCGTACTTGGAAGATCTGTGCCGGCATGATCCCCGGATCGATCTCGACGTATGCCCGCGTTCCCTGCCACTGGTACCGCGCGTCGGCGAGGAGATCGTGCACTTGGAACGACTCCCCCCCGTCGATTCCGAGGGCGCCGAGGTCGAGATCGATCCACCCCGCGTGGCGGTGGGCGGTGTCGAGGTTCACCGCCACCAGAACGACACTCGATCCATCCGCGCTCCGCTTGCTGTAACAGAGGAGCTGCTCATTGTCCGTTCGGTGGAAGGTGATCCGGTTGTCGTGGAATGCCGCGTGCTCGCGTCGAATCCGGTTCACCAGCGTGATGATGTTGCTGAGGCTGTCCTCGCGTTCGATGTTCCATGTGCGAAGCTGGAACTTCTCGTTGTCGATGTACTCTTCGGCGCCGGGGCGGGCGACGTGCTCCATCAGCTCGAATGGCGGACCGTAGATTCCGTAGTTGCTCGACAGGGTCGCGGCGAGGATCAGCCGCTGGACGAACATGGAGCGTCCGCCGAATTGGAGGTGCTCGGGGAGGATGTCCGGCGTGTTCGGCCAGAAATTGGGCCGATAAAAGTCACTCACCGGAGGTCGCGAGAGCTCGGTGAGGTACTGGGTGAACTCGCCCTTGGTGTGCCGCCAGGTGAAGTACGTATAGGACTGGGTAAATCCCGCCTTGGCCAGCGCGTACATCAACGTGGGGCGCGTGAATGCCTCGGCGAGGAAGATCGTCTCGGGGTGCTCCCGCTTCACCTCGGCGATGCACCACTCCCAGAATCGGAGCGACTTGGTATGCGGGTTGTCGACCCTGAAGATTCGCACTCCTTGCTCGCACCAGAACGTTACGACGCTCGCAAGCTCGATCCAGAGGCTCTCCCACGCCTGGCACTCGAAATCGAACGGATAGACGTCCTGGTATTTCTTCGGCGGGTTTTCGGCATATTGAATCGTCCCGTCGGGGCGCTTCAAGAACCACTCCGGGTGCTCTTTGACGTACGGGTGATCGGGAGAGGCCTGGAACGCGATGTCGAGTGCCACCTCGATGCCGCGGGTGCGCGCCTCGGTGACGAGCATGCGGAGATCGGCCACCGTGCCGAGGGAGGGGTGCACCGCCTTGTGTCCCCCTTCGGCCGCGCCGATCGCCCACGGGCTCCCCACGTCGTCCGGACCCGGGGTGAGGGTGTTGTTTTTCCCTTTGCGGAAAGATCGCCCAATAGGATGGATGGGCGGCAAATAGAGGACGTCGAACCCCATCGATTGGACGTAAGGGAGCTTCGCGATGACGTCGCGCAGCGTGCCGTGCTTCCCCGGCGCCCCCGCGGAGCGCGGGAACATCTCGTACCAGGCGCTGAACCGCGCGCGCGGTGGATCGATTGTGAGGCGGAATGTTGGCGATCGGGTCGCGTCGGCGCGATCCGGATGGCGCGCCATGAGCGCCGCGATGGAGTCGCTCGACGACGCGGCGAAGCGATCGGCCGCAGCCTTCTTCGCGTCACGTGCGTGGGTGGCTGCCTGCGCGAGCACGTCCGCCTCGGCACCGCTCGCCCGTGTGGCCGCCTCGACGAGGAGCTGCGCGCCGGTGAGCACCTCGACGGACACGTCCTGCCCCGCCTCGATTTTCCGTGCGACACCGCGCCGCCACGTCTCGTAACGATCGACCCACCCTTCGACCGCGAACTCCCAAGAGCCCACCGTGTCCGGGACGAACGACGCCGTCCATCGATCGTTTTTCCCTCCTTCGAGTGGCGTGCTATGCCACGCGCTGTCGCCGACGCGACGGTAAGAGAAGATCCCGGCGAGGGCGTCGTGACCATCGGCGACGAGGTTGCAGCCGACGTCGAGGCGCTCTCCGAGAATTCGCTTCGCTGGATAGCGGCCTCCGTCGATGCGGGGGGTCACGTCCTCGACCAGGACCCGCCGCCGTCCTTCGCGCGGGATTGCGGCTCTCTCGCTCATGGCGATCGAGCTTGCCCCCGTACTGTGATGCTGAAAAGCTCTTTTTTCGGCTCTGCCACGGGGCTCGGAGTGGTGAGACACGCCATCGGCCGGCTAGAACTGGCTAGAAGAGGCACGGTCGTCCGTGCTTGATTGCACCCTCATGAACTCAAGGGAGCTTCTGCACGAAGCGAGGCGAGCGCTCGGGATCGAGCAGCTCGTTCTGGCTGTCCATGATTCGAGCTTCCCCGGTTTCGCAGGCGAGGACCTTGGCCGTGGGTCACCCTACTCGCGCGGCGCACGGGATCTGTTCGCTTTCGCGCGGAGCCTCGGCTTCACCGGCGTGCAGCTGGGGCCGCAAGGGGAGACAACGTTCGGCAATCGCTCGCCGTACGACGGCACCGTGTTTGCCAAGAGCGTGCTGTCGATCGATCTTCCCAGCCTCACGCGCGATCCGGATTGTGCGGAGATGGTCGACGGCGCCATCGTGCGCGATCTCATCGCGGGGCGCCCCGCGAGCATCGAGGGCGATCGCGTGCAGTACTCCTACGCCTTCCGCGCCATGCGCGAGGTGGTCAAAGGCGCGTGGCAGCGCTTCTCGCACAGCGCCTCCGCGCCGCTTCGCGCGAGGTACGACGCATTCCGGACGACGAACGCCGCGTGGCTCGACCACGACGAGGCGTACGAGCGCGCCACGGGGCACTTCGAGCTTGGCGACGCGTTCGCCTTCGGGCAGTTCCTCGTCCACGCGCAGCACGAGGCGATGCGAGCGGGGACGGCGCTCGACGGGCTGACGATGTATGGCGATCTCCAAGTCGGCCTCTCACTGTGCGATCGCTGGAGGCGCGAGTCGCTGATGCTCGCCGGTTACGCGATGGGGGCACCCCCGAGCCGCACCGATCCCGACGGGCAGCCGTGGGGGTATCCGGTGCTCGATCCGTGCGCGCCCGAGGCGTTTGCCATGCTCGAGCTTCGCGTCGCGAAGATGCTGCGCGAGCTCGACGGGCTTCGGGTCGATCACCCGCACGGCCTCGTCTGCCCCTGGGTGTACGACGTCTCGGACCCCGATCCGATCCGCGCGGTGAAGAACGGTGCGCGTCTGTTCGCGTCGCCCGACCTTCCGGATCACCCCGCGCTCGCCCGGCACGCGATCGTGCGGCCCGCACAGATCGATCGCAGCCTGCCGCGCCACGCAGACGGCTGGGTGCGCGACCTCGATGAGGCGCAGGTGGACGCCTACGGCACCCGCTTCGATTCCATCATCCGGATGATGAGGGCGGAGGGGCGCCATTTGCGCGGTGTGGTATGCGAGGTGTTGAGCACGCAACCGTATCCACTCTGCCGCGTGATGGACCGGCACGGCCTGGGGCGCTTTCGCGTGACCCAGAAGGCGAACCCGCTGGATCCCCGCGACGTTTACCGCCACGAGAATGCCCTCCCGGCGGATTGGATGATGGTCGGCAACCACGACACCGCGCCGCTCCTCCTCGTGGTCGAACGCTGGCGCGACCAAGGCATCGCCGACGGGCGCGCGCGATACCTCGAGGAGCGCCTCGCGCTGCCGCGCGGATCGCTTGGGACCGACGTGGCGAGCCTGACGCAGGCCATGTTCGCCGCCCTCTTCACCAGCGCAGCGCGAAACGTGATGGTCTTCATTCCCGACCTTCTCGGGGCGCGTGCGGTCTACAATCGCCCCGGCGTCGTGGACGACGTCAACTGGACGTGGCGAGTCCCGGAGAATTTCCGAGGGGTATACACCGACAACGTGGCGCGCGGCGAAGCGATGAACGTGCCGCGCGCGATGGCGATGGCCCTCCGCGCGAAATCCGACGCAACCCGCGCGCGCACCGATCTGATCGAGGCGCTCGAGCGGGCCTGACGTTGCTCTTGGAGGGCAGGTCATGTGCTCTTCGAGCGAGACGCCTCGGTCACGCCATCGCCATGACCGCGCGAGATCCCACCCTCGTGCACGGCTTTCATCCGCAAATAACGCGGATGCTTGCGGGCCGCGACGTAGCGCTCGTAAAAGATCGCCGCGGCTTTGGCTTTTTCCTCGTTGACGACTCGAGGCAGCAACTCGCCCGACCTGGCGTCGTACTTTCGGCCGCCTTCATGATTCGCGTAGCGGCGTGCTCGGGTCCACCCCATTTGAAGGAACTTGCGCGCCATATCCGCGCCGGGAAAGTCGTCGGCTCGAAGGTAAGCGAGAAACATACGATAAATTTTGGTAGACGACTTCGTCGCCGCTGCCACGTCTTTGAAGCACCAATAAGGCAGAATCTCGTCCTTGTAGGGCTGAACGAGCAGCACACCCTGCTCTCCTTTGCCTACACGATAGAGATCGCGGCGCTGTCGAAAGTCGATGTTCGCGAAGTCCAGTGAATAATCGAATCGAGGGCGCCTCATCATGGTCGTCTAAGACGCACCAGGGCGTCACGCACAGTGTCCAGCTATCTCTTGGTGGGTCGCGATGCGCGACTTCCGGATTGTCCGCCGGCGGTTTCCGGCGGCAGATGGACCGTCCCCGGTCGCTGCTGGTCGGGCTCGCGTTGTTCGTGCACGTCGTCCTTGCCGGGCTTTTTCACGATCTCGTGCTTTGCCGCATCTTCCTTCGGGTCATGTTGTCGTGGCTGGGTACTCATGCACGGCAAATAAGCATCGCCCGTGCCAGCAGTGTCAGAGAGGTCGCCATCACGGGCAACGGGGCGAAAGCTCCGAACAGCATGCCAAAGCAGGCTATCAGAGCCACAAGCATCGCTGAGTGACCCTTTCGCCCCAGCGTTGCACCGCGGCATGAGCATGGCCGCCTCGTTAGCCCTACGCAATCCTCTTGGCGAGAATCTCTGAAGCAATTTGCATGTTTTAGTTCGACATCACGCGACAGAGTGCCGTTCGTATCGTCACGCCGCGAGGCGGGCGAGCGCGGAGACAATCTCGATCAACTCATTGGGGTCAACCGGCTTCGAGACGTGTCTCATGAATCCGGCCCGCAAGGCGGCGCGACGGTCTTCACCCCGCACGCGCCCCGTCAGCGCGGCTGCGGGCACATCGCCGCCTTCGCGCTTCGACCGGGCTCGCACGCGACGGATCAATTCGAGTCCGTCATCGCCCGGCATTCCTATGTCAGACAAAAGAACGTCTGGCACTTCACGTTCGAATTTCGCGAGTGCGTCGGACACGTTCGCGGCCGTCGTAATCCGCGAACCGCTGTCTTCGAGCAGCTCTCGAAGGGCTGTGCGATTGTCCTCGTCATCGTCCACCACGAGAATGTGTATCCCGCGTAGCGGATACGGAGGTTCGGACGCACTCGCATCAAGCGACGGATTGCATGCCGCTGGGGATCGAAGCGCCGGTGCGCCGCTCAAAAACCGAGTATCCATGGCTCCCCCTGTTTGGATTGTTGTTCCTTCGCTCCTATTGCAGGAGTGGCGCCATTCTTGAAGAAAGGGGAAGCGACGGATTTTCCGCAAGAAGGGCGGCGGGTCAGGGCGTTCCCGTGGGTCAAAATTGACGATTTGGGTCAGCGGGGCCACAGCTAAGGCGCAACGAGAGCGGCAAATCTCACGGAACAGCGCGGCTCACGCAGGCAGCCCTCGCATCATGCATTTACGTCAACGACAGCTCGAGCACGGTCGGCGCATGATCGCTACCGGCTCGATATCGAGGGTCGTCGAGAATCGTTGCCGAACGTACCCGTGAGACGAGGTCCTCGGAGACAAGAATGTAATCCACGCGTGCCGCATCGAGCTGACCAAGCCGAGCGCGGCGACTGAACCAAGTGTAGCGACGTTCCTCGGGATGAAGCTGCCTGTAGATATCCACCATCCCGCTCCGCGCCAAAAGGTCCGCAAGTGCGGTCCGCGCCTTCACATGAGGTTCCGCCGTTCGCAAACGCGGATATGTGTCGAGCTTGGTCGGAGAGACGTTCCAATCACCGGCCAAGATAACTGGGGCAGAGGCGCGTAGCTCGCGCGCACGATGGATCACGCGCTCCTGAAACCTTCGTTTGAAGGCATGGCGATCACCACTCAACATCCCCCGTTCGTGGTCGAAGTATGGCTTGTCACTGCCATTGACGGCGTAGATGTTTCCAACGACGCAGCCGCGCAAATGCGTAAGGACGACTCTCCCTTCGAGATCCCATTCGGGAACCTCCATCGTTGCCGGCCCGAGCGATTCGCGGACGTAGGTGGCGACGCCGTAGGCGCGACCGCCACGATACGTCACGTTGCGTGCATCACGGTTTAGCGAGAAGTGGCAACGGTATCCGGGGATGGCTGCTTGCATGCTCGCGACATCCTCCGAATCGCGTGTACGTATCCTTGTTTCCTGAAGGCATAGGATTTCGGGGGCGTCGAGTTGCGCGAGGATCATCGGCAGATTGGCAAGACGTGAAGCAAGGTTTTCAACGTTCCATGAGACGATGCGCACGTCGCGATTTTAGCACCGACTCGTAGTTCATCCCGGCCCTCGAGGTCCTCCCTGTCCGGTCCGGCGCGGGATCCTTTCCATCGTGTAAGGTCGAGTGCTCGGATTTTGCAGACTTCTGCTTACATGGAAGAGCGCTTTCGAAAATTCGCGCACGCAACCGCAGAAGGGGCGGGCACGTCGACGGCCTTTTTCATCGCGGTCGCTACCATCGCCGTGTGGGCGGTGACCGGTCCGCTATTTCATTTTTCCGATACCTGGCAGCTCGTGATCAACACCGGGACGACCATCGTCACATTTTTAATGGTCTTTCTGATTCAGAATACCCAAAATCGAGACGCAAAAGCCATTCATTTGAAGCTCGATGAGCTCATTCGTTGCAATGCGCGCGCGCGCAACGGAATGCTGGCTTTGGAAGACTTGAGTGACGACGAGTTGAAACGACTACAAGTCGAATTCGAAGGGCTCCGCGAACGCGTGAACCACGTTCGCGAGAGCCGATCGAGCCACCCTGAAGGCAACGAGCAATGATGTTCGAAGGTTTCACTTTGGAGACTATCAAGCTGCCCGAAGCGGCACTGAGGGTGCGCTATGGTATGGCGGTTCAGCCGATACCATGGGCGAGGAGAATTACGCCGACTATCGGGACGCTATTCTCGATCCATCGACGGTCCACGGGATGCTGGAGGACTACCGCGCAGGCATCGGCATCGATCGCGCCCACGAGACCGAAGACCGTCGTGCCGGCCGCGGCATCGACTGCGGACATCACATGGCGGAGGAAGCGCCCGAAGTGTTGGCAAACGAATTGGCCTCATTCCTACAGCAATAGCGGCCGACGTGGCGAAGTACGGTGTGGGGGATACCGTGTTGAGTTGTGTGCAGTGCTCATGCGCCCTCGAAGAACAATAGCGCCCCAAAAAGCAGAAGTGCCACACGCAGCTCGGAAGCCCGTGGTCCCGCGCTAGCCTCGGCGTTGCAATATCGTCGATCTTCACGCCTCGTCGCACGTGCGTCGACGTCTGGCATGGTGTTCGCTCTAGAGCGAGACGGCATCACGCAAGGATGGCTCTCCCCCCCCGGGCCCGCCCTGCATGATGCCGTTCTTCTTTAAGGAATGGCGCTGCGCTCATGGGACTTTCGAAGAATCAAGCCAAATCCATCCCTGGAGTTCGGCGTGGTCAAGCGCCTCCGAAACTCACCGACGAAGAATTTCGTCGGAGGTTCCATGCGCGGTTCGACGATGCTGCCTTCGACGGTGAGCGGAGCGCCATCGATCGGCTTTGCGCGATCGCGCTGGACGCGTACCGCGAGGGACGAAAGGCGCCTCACACGCGGCCAGCGGGGCCAGAGTTTGCCGATTCAACCTACGAACTCTCGGTGGAGTGGCTCGAAACGCGCGCGCGCCTCGCGAAGGCCGAGGCCGAGCGAAAGCGAACGGACCTTCCGTCGCGCATCTTGGTCATTCTCGGTGGCGGCCGCAATGACGGTACCTGCCCGAGCGAAGCCTCGAAAACATTTCGACTCGGTGAGATCGCGGGCAGCACGTTGCGTGACGAGGAGCATTGCGAGGTCGATCTGCTGGATTTGAGCCTTTTGGCCTCCGAATACGAGCGGCACATTCATCCGTGCAAGGGCTGTGTCTCGACGGCCATGCCCCTCTGCCACTGGCCATGCTCCTGCTATCCGAACCATTCTCTCGGCCAGGTCAACGATCGGATGAACGAGATATACGAGCAATGGACGCGTGCGCATGGCGTCTTGATCGTCACACCGGTATATTGGTATCAATCCCCGGGCGGGCTAAAAAGCATGATTGATCGGCTGGTGTGCGCCGATGGCGGCAATCCCGATCCGACCACCACCTCCGGGAAAAATCCCGAGAAGGCGAAGGAACTCGAACTCGACGGCTGGCCCTACCCGAAGCATCTGGCGGGGCGCGCGTTCGGTGTCATCGTCCACGGCGACGTGGCCGGCACCGAGTCAACGCGCCGCGCGCTCACGGATTGGCTCTCCTGGATGGGCCTCGTCGAATCTGGCTCGATGTCTCAACTGGATCGCATGATTGGGTATTACGAGCCCTATGCAACCAGCCACGATACTTTGGATAAAGACTTCGGCATCCAAGAAGAAACGCGAAATGCTGCCCGCGCGGTCGGCAAAACCGTCCGCTTGCTCCGCGACGGAAAGGTTCACTCACCGACCGCGGGCCTCCGCCAGCCTCGTCCCAAGTGACACGCTTCAGGGAAGGGGTTTTCCTCCGGTAACACCGAGAACCTCGCCATTCACGTAGCGCGATTCATCACATGCCAAGAAGACGAACGGTGGCGCGAGTTCGGCCGGCTGGGCGGGACGGCCCATGGGAGAATCTTTTCCAAAGTTCGAGATCTTCTCTTCATCGAAGGATTGCACGATGAGCGGAGTCCACACCGGTCCAGGCGCCACGGCGTTGACGCGAATGCCCCTTTTTATGAGATCTCCAGCCAATCCCTTGGTGAACGTCACGATCGCGCCCTTCGTTGCGGCATAATCCAAGATTCCGCCAGTCGGCTTGTACGCCTGAATGGACGCGGTATTGATGATCGCCGATCCAGGCTTCATATGCGGGAGCGCGCGACGAACGAAGTCGAACATCGCCAGGATGTTTACTCGAAAGGCGCGCTCGACACGCTCGGCATCGAGCTCCTCGAATGATTCGACGGCTTCGCCCTGAAACGCCGCGTTGTTCACCAGGATATCGATTCGCCCGAAAGCTTTTACGGTTTCATCAACGACTCGCGCCCCGTCATTGGGGATCGTCAGGTCGCACGGAATCAGTACAGCCTTTCTCCCGGCTTCCTCGACGACCCGCCTCGTCTCGGCGGCGTCCTCATGCTCGGACAGATAGGTGATTGCGATATCGGCCCCCTCGCGAGCAAAGGCGAGGGCGACGGCTCTGCCGATTCCGCTGTCGCCCCCCGTGACGAGCGCGGTACGGCCATTGAGTCTTCCGTGCCCTTTATAGGAGTCCTCGCCGTAATCGGGCTTTGCTTTCATTTCAAACTCGTGGCCCGGCGGCGGCTGCTTCCCCTCGTGAAATGGCGGCTTCTTCTCTTGTGTACGCGGATCTTTGCTCGTGGAAGGTTGACTCATTGCCTGGACGTATCAAGAACGGTGCCGCCTACCTTGCTGGAGTTTCGTACCATTTGAAAAGCCGGCGGGAGCCTTTTGGTCCGCAACTCACGTTGCCTCGGGATTGCTCGAGGCTCGTACCAGAATGGACTTCTCGTTTTCGATCTCGGCCTTGGTGCGAAACCCCAGCCGCCGGAAAAGCGACGCCGGAGGACACCAACCTGCCACGGCGTGGAGGAGTAGGAAGCCCAGCTGGGCACCGAAGAAATAGAGCAGCCCTTTGCGCCGCGGTTGCAGGAAAGGCTTTCTCGTATAACGCACGATCCCGACGGCGAGCACGCTCCCGCCTGCAATTGCGAAGTTGGCCATCATGGCGCGGTCGATGTCCCACTCGTGATCGAGCTCGGCGATGCGGCGGATGACGGCGTCACGTCCTCCGCGAATGGATGCATCGATGTTCGCTTGGGTCAGTCGGTCGAGCTGGCGGTTGACCGTAGGCGCCGTGTGTGCGCGCACGCGGTCTGCGGGCTCATCGAGTCGGTTTTCCGGCATGGTTTGCATGGCTGTCTCCTCGCATATGCCCCGTTGCAAGGGCGACGCCTGCGCGGTGGCCGGGAGCCGAGCAGCCCGAGCTCCTGGGAAAATGCGTGTGGCAGTTCTGCTCTTTGAGGCGCCATGGTTCGTCGAGACGTGCGAGCCAAGGTCATTCGATGGATGCTCGCAACGATCGGATATCTGCGAAGGCGGGACTGAAGTCCCCGATGCGGCCCGCCTCCAGCTCCGTTGCGAGCGAAGCGATGGCGTCGTCTCCGTTCCAGCGGCCGACGGAAAAATGGAAGACGAGTGAACGGATACCATTTTTGGGCTTTGCGTGAGCGCGAGGAATCTTCACCTTTACAGTGCTCCAGGTTCGCTGGAGCCGATATTCACCGAGATCGTTGCCATCGATTTGCAACGTGCACGTGGTGTCGTCCGCGGAGAATGGCGGCCGTCGCCACGTGATCGTGAGCAACGCGTCATGGGTGTGCCCGATGGGGATGGCGAATCGAGACGATGGTGTATAGGCCCGATAGAAGCCCCGCTCTTCCGAAGGCCAAGCGCGTTCCGCGCGCGAAGGTTGACGATCCATCGCCAGCAAGTCGAGCTCTTGGCCAGGTAGCACGCCCCACTCTGCGGCGCGGATCTCGTCGAGTGAAACCGCGAGCTTGGTTCCCGCGGCGGCGAGGGACTCTGCCATCGTGTCGAGCAAGAGTTCGTCGAGGAGGCGAGCCGAGTTGTAGCGAAGCAGGAAGTGCGAGAGCAGCTCGCGCTTCCCGAGAACGGCGGCCGCCTCGGTCATGAAGGGAGGCGCTCGTCGTCCCTGCATGGCGAGATAGGCACTCATCGCGTCGCATGTCCCTTGCGAAAGGGCAGCCGCCCTCGTCAGGTGGTACTCGAGGAGCTCTCGCTCCTGGCCCCAGTGCGCGTTGTGCACGGCGGCCGCCAAGTGTGCCATGCCTTCGACGTCGGGATCGACGCGGAGCTCCGGATCGGCAAGAATGGCCTCCAGGGAGGGGGCGGCTGCGTCGCTGGGAAGCAATGCCTGGGCAGTCTTTGCCATGGCGACGCGGATCCCCTCGGCGCTCAAGTGGCAATAGTCCATGAAGATGCGTCGATCGGGGATCTCGCAGTGCGTCCATTGACGAAACACCTGCGGGAGATCGACCACGGTCACGCGGTCGCCCTGGACCTGCCTCAGCTTCTCTTGAATCGAAGCGTAACAACGCGGCGACAGGTTGAACGTATCCCAGAGGCGCGCGTCGCGAGCTTTCTCCAGGAAGCTCCGCGCTTCTTCGGGGCGTCCCATCTCTTCGAGCGCGTGTCCGAGTATTTCCCACCCATTGTGGGTCGTGCCGCCATCGAGGTCCGTCAGGTCGCGAGCGGCGGATGCGGCAGCGTCGAAGTTCTTTGCGTGGAATGCGGCGATTGCTGCATTGTGCCGAGACCACCATTGCTGGTTACGATCGCCGGTGAGCCAGGGGGCGGCGCTGCTCGAATGGTTGCTCCAGTCCCCCAGATTGAACTCGGGGACCAAAACGGTGATTGGAGCATCGAGCATTTCCGCGAGCAGGGGAAGCATCCCCATATTGCGTTCGATGACGTCGGCGAAATCTTTTTCGACGAAGGCCCGGAGCCCCGCGATGCCTTCTTCGCGCAAGACGGCGGCGGCCACCTGTCGCCCGACGGTATTTTCCGCCGTGAGCGAGAGCGCGCTGGCCGCCCAATTGTTGCCGGCGAAGATCACGACCGCATCGGGTTCGAGATCACCGATCCGCGATGCCAGCGTCAAGAGTTCCGCCGCCACGAGATCGTTGGCCGCCAGATCGATCACCTCGGCGCCTTCTGGCGTGTGGCGCTGAAGGATGGTTTCGAGAACCTTGGCCGGCGTGTAGTGCGGATCGAAGAAGAATCCGCGTGCGACCGACTCGCCCAGGAGAACGACGCGGCGCTTCTTGCTCTTCGGCGGAATGATCGCGACGTCTGCCCAGCGCTGTCGCTCACCTCCGGAAGTCGACGACGTTGGGAGCCGTACGTAGGAAACCCCGTTGCCTCCGTCTTGCGTAACCGGTTCCCAGATGCCGATTCGATCGCCAGATCCCGACTCGACCCCTCCCATGGCGTCGGCCTCTTCTCGGAAAAGTCCTAACTGCGCCGCGAGGGCCAGCCCTCGATCACCGCCTTCGGCCAAAAGACTTGCTGCGCGCAATGCAACGGATTTGAGATGGTCGGCCACGGAAGCCTCCTCCTAGAACATTTCGTAAACTTTGTGGGAAACCGCGCGGCCACGTTTGATGGGAATGTGTTCGGCCGCAAGTTCCCAATGAGGCGGCAGAACGTCTCGGTCGATGACGAAGTCTTCGAGCACCAGGGCGTCGATCCTGGAACGGGCGAAACACAAGAGGGCATCCTCCGGCGAGCACACGATCGGCTCTCCCCGCACGTTGAACGAGGTGTTGAGAAGGATTGGACACTGTGTTCGCTCGTTGAAACGCTGGAGCAGCTGGGCAAAGCGACCGCCCTGCCCGAGGTCGACCGTTTGCACCCTGGCCGACCCGTCGACGTGCGTGACCGCCGGCAGCTCGAGCTTGGAGATGACCTGGCAGGTTTCCAGCATGAACGGGGAGGGATGATTGATATCGAAATGTCGAGCCGCCTCGTTCTCCAGAACGGCGGGCGCGAAAGGCCGAAAGGCTTCCCTCATCTTGACCAGCGCGTTGATGCGGTCGCGCATCTCGGGATCGCGTGGGTCGCCCAGGATGGATCGGGCTCCCAGCGCGCGTGGACCGAACTCCGTGGGGCCGCTGAACCATCCAATCACCTTGCCGGCGACGAGCCGATCCACCACCGCGTTCAAGAGCGCATCGAGGTTCGACGTGAAATCGAGAGCACGAAGTCCCGTCGAGCGCAGAAGTACGGCAATCTCACTCGTGCTGGAAGACGGTCCGAGATAGATTTCCTTCATGCGCTCGCCGGTGGGGCGGGCGCCGGTTCGTCGCGCATGGACCAGCGCTGCCGCGCCGAGGGCGCCGCCTGCATCGCTGGCCGCGGGCTGGACGAAGAGTTCTCGGAACGGGCCTTTGCGCAGGACGTGCGCATTGGCGACGCAGTTGAGCGCGACACCACCCGCCATACACAAATGATCCGAGCCCGTTCGCTGGTGAACGTATTTGGCTTTCTGGAGAAGAATGTCTTCCAAAACCACTTGGAGGCTGCGAGCCATATCGTTGTGGAATTCTTCCAGCTCGGACTCCGGAGTTCGCGCGCTGCGTCCGAAGTGGTCGACGAAGCGCTGCGAGTACATCTGCTCGCCGTCCAGAAAATCGAAGTACTCGAGGTTCAGTCTGAATTGGCCGCCTTCCCCCAGGCTCACCAGATCCTGGATCCGGTCGACATAACGGGGAGTACCATAAGGGGCGAGCCCCATGACCTTGTATTCGCCGTCATTGACGTCGAATCCCAAATACGAGGTTACCGTGCTGTAGAGAAGGCCGATGGAGTGGGGAAAGTGGACTTCTTCGAAGAGATCGATCGCATGGTCTTTCGCGTAACCGTAGGTCGCAGTTGCCCACTCGCCGACGCCGTCGAATGTCATGATGGCGGACTCGGAGAATCCGGAAAAGAAGTAGCTGCTCGCGGCGTGGGCTTGATGATGATCGACGAAGTCGACCGGCCCATCGTAGCCCGCGACCTCGCGGATGTGGCGCAGTTCCCGCCCAGGATCTAAGCCCCGCAACATCTTCTTTCTCATCTCCGGAGAGGCGCCTTCGCGAAGGCCCATCCAGATTTGACGCGACATTTTCTTCTCGGGATTTTCGTAGAAGGCGACGACGTCGATGTCCTGGATGTCGATCTTGGCGCGATCCAGACAAAAGCGAAGCGCAAGGATGGGGAAACGCTTGTCGTGTTTGACACGCGAGAGTTTCTCCTCCTCGATTCCGCAGATCAGCGCGCCATCGCGCAGAAGGCACACCGCCGAGTCATGGTAAAAGCTCGAGATGCCGAGGACATTCATGGGTAATCCCTTCCAAGGTGACGCTCGACCTCTTCGTCGGTAAGAGCGTCGATGTCACGCTGCACGGCCTCCTCGATCTCGAGCGCGAGCGCCTCGAGTGTCGTCGCATGGAACAGACGAGCGAGGGGGAGATCGATATCGTACATCTCACGAATACGAGATGCGACTTGGGTGGCGAGGAGCGAATGACCTCCGACGCTGAAGAAATCGTCGGTGGCGCTGACCCGCTCGAGGCTCAAAACCTCACACCAGATTTGCGATAAGCCCTCTTCGACGGCCGTTCGCGGGGCGATGAAATCGACCTGGGCCGAAGGCGCGGAAGGGGCGGGAAGGGCGCGGCGATCGAGTTTCCCATTGGGGGTCCGCGGGAGGGCTTCCAAGGTGATCAGGGAAGGCGGCACCATATACTCGGGGAGCTTCGCACGCAGGGCCCGCTCCACGGCGCCCGTGTCGATCTCCGTTTTTTGCTGCGCCACGAGGTATGCGACGAGCTGCTTGTTCCCGGGGACGTCTTCCCGGGCGACGACCACGGCGTCGGCGATCCCAGGCTGCACACGCAAGGCAAGTTCGATCTCGCCCAGCTCGATTCGGAAGCCGCGAATTTTGACCTGATGATCGATGCGCCCGAGAAATTCGATGCTCCCGTCGGGGAGCCAGCGAGCGAGATCTCCGGTGCGGTAAAGTCGCGCGCCAGGGGTGTCCGCGAAAGGATCGGGCACGAAGACTTCGGCCGTGCGCGAAGGATCCGCGATGTAGCCGCGCCCCACGCCTTCGCCTCCGACCCAGAGCTCGCCCGCGATCCCTTCTGGCAAGAGGCGGCCGTTTCGGCTCATCACGTACAGACGCGTGTTCTGGATGGGAAACCCGATGGGGGTGTTCGCGCCCGCGGGGGCCGACGTCATGGCGTAGTGTGCGACGTCGTCGCTGCACTCCGTCGGGCCGTAGGCGTTCATCAATGGGATGTGCGGATACGTTTCGAACCAGCGGCGGCACAGATCGGGCGGAAGTGCTTCGCCGGTGGCCACGACCCACCGCAGCTTACCGAGTAGAGGCTTGCGGGGACCGCGTCGCACGACGATGTCGAGCAGCGCGTGCAGCATCGAGGGTACGACCTCGAGGATGGTCACGCCGTCCCGTTCGACGGCATCGAGAAGCTTTTCGGGATCGTGTGCGACGTCGTCAGGCAGAACGTGCGTGCGTCCTCCCGTCAACAGAGCGACCAGAAACTGCCACACGGAAATATCGAAGCACTGCGAGGCGGTCTGGGCGACGACGTCGGCCGCGGTCAGTCCGAGATCGGCGATCTTGGCGTAGAGATGATTGAGCATCCCACGGTGCTCGACCATGGCACCTTTGGGAATGCCCGTCGAGCCGGAGGTGAAAATGACGTACGCGAGAGAGCCCGGACCGGACGGCGTGCCTAGGGGCGCGGGCCGGTCGTCGGCGTTCATGTCGACGACCACATCGAACGTGACGCCCACGTCCGCGAGTGGTGCGCGATATCGAGCGCCCACGATCGCGGCGCGCGGCTTGGCGACGGATAGGATCTGCTCCTTGCGCGCAGGCGGGTGCTGCGGATCGAGAGGCAGGTAGGCGCAACCCGCTCGGAACACGCCGAGGATGGCGGCGAGCAGATCCGGTCCTCGCTCGTCGAGGAGCGCGACCACCGCATCGGGACCGAGCCCCGCGAGGGAGCTCGCGAGCTTCCGCGTGCGTTCGCCGAGTTCGCGGTACGTGAGGCTTCCGCCGGGCCAACTAAGTGCCGCCACCTCGGGTGTGTGCTGCACTTGCTCGAGGAAAAGGTCGATGACGGTTCGTTCGCGCGGGTAGGCACGCGAGGTTTCGTTCCATGCCACGAGGAGCCGTTGGCGCTCGCCTTCGTCGAGCAGATCGAGCTCCGAAAGCAGGCCGCTCGAGCGCGCGCACATTTTGCCGAGGAGTGCCGCCATTTGACGTGCAAGCCGCTCCACGCTTGCAAGCTGGATTCGGTTCGTCTGGAAGGTGAAGCGGATTTCGAGCGCGTGGCCCGGTACCACCAGCAGATGGAGAGGGTAGCCCGTGGCCTGCCGCGAACGAACGGCCGCCTTCCAACGGCCGCCGCCCTTGTTGGCGAGCGATGCGTCGCCGCCCGGATAGGAATCGACGACCAAGATGCTCTCGAAGAGACGCGCATCCCTGGGTATCTCGCTTAGCCGTTGGATGCGTACGAGTGGGAGCTCGGCTCGTTCTTGAACCTCGGCCATCGATCGATGGACGTCGCGAATCAGCTCGTCGACCCGACGATGGCGAGAGAGGTCGACGCGCAGGGGAACGGTCGCCAAGAAATTGCCGAGGATGTTTTCGACGTCGGCGAGATCCGGCGGGCGTCCCGAAACGACCGTGCCGAAGATCACGTCGTCGCGATCGCCGTAGCGGGCCAGGAGCACGGCGAATGCGGCCTGAACGATCGCGCTCGAGGTGACCCGAAGCCGCCGAGCCAGCTCGTCGAGGCCCGTCGTTTCGGATTCCGAGACGTGGAGCGTGTGCTCGTCGTAATGCCCCGAGCCGCCCGCACCGAGGTCGCCGGGTACGGCGGTGGGGGTGGTGTAGCCCGCGAGGTTCGCCTTCCAGAAGGCTTCGCGCGCGTGGAGATCGCGACGGCCGAGGAGTCTCAAGAAATCGCGAAATGCAGCGCCCGAAGGAGTCGCGGATGGCGCCGTGGCGCGGTAGCAGGCATCGAGCTCGTCGAGGAGCAGCGGCACCGACCATCCGTCGAGCAAGAGATGGTGGTAGCTCACGAGCAGGTGATACTGCTCGGGCCCCAGCCGAAAGAGAAACAGGCGCAGCGGCGGCGCCTGGTCGAGCACGAACCCGCGCTTCTGTTCACGACGAACGTGCCGCTCGATCACCGCCTCCTGTTCGGCCGAATCCAGCGCACCGAGATCATCGTACTCCCACGGTGGATCGAACTGGGCATGGACGACGTGCAGCGGCGTCTGCAAATTCTTCCAAGCGAAGGACGTCCGTAGAACCCCGTGACGGCTCACCACGCGCCGGAAGGCGTCGCGCATCCGGGACGGATCGATGGCTTCGTGCATCGAGCAGCTGATCTGCTCGAGGTACTCGCTCGCCTCGGGGTTCTGAAGCGTGTGAAAGAGCATCCCTTGTTGAAGAGGGGTCAGCGGATAGAGATCCTCGGGGGCGCCATGCTCCTCGACGAGGATGTCCAAGGAGCGTGGTGGAATGTTCGCCAACGGATATTCGGAGGGGGTGCACCGCGCTGTTGCGGCGGTTCGACCTTGAGCGAGGAGCGCGCGCAGGGCGTCGAGAAAATCTGCCGCCACGCGTTCGATGGTCGAGCGTGCATGCAAATTCTCGCTGAAGGTAAAGGAGACGGTGAGCTCCCCGTTCAAGACGAGCCCCTCGACCTCGAGCACGTGGTGTCGGTGCCCTTTCACCGAATAGAGCGGGCCGACGGATTCGGCCTTCATCCGCAAAAGGCCGCCTTCGAGCGAGAGGCCAGCATCCAGGGTGCCGAGGTAGTTGAAGCTCACGTCGGGCGCGCGCTCGGGGTGAACGCGGCGGCCTGCGAGGTACCTTGCGGCGCCGAAGGCCACGCCGCGGTGCGGGACGCGTCGGAGCTGGTTCTTGACCGTGTCGAGGCGGTCCTCGCCAGTGAGCTCGAAATGGACCGGGAAGAGGCTGGTGAGCCAGCCCACCGTGCGCGAGAAATCGGCGTCGTCGAAGAGCTCTTCGCGACCGTGGCTCTCCATGTCGATCCAATGCGAGGCGCGACCGAGCCATGTCTGGAGTGCAGTGAGGAGCGCTGCGAGCAACAATTCGTCTGGCCGCGCGCGAAGAGCCTTGGGGAGCTCCTTCGAGAACTCGTGCGTCTCGTTCGGCGTCAACTTGACCGCCACGACGCGCGCAGAGGCCACATCGTTCACGCCGGCCGGTGTGCCGGGATCGCGAGGTAGCGGCTGCGGGGGGGCGCCGTCCTTGGGGTCATCCCAGAGATCCGTCTCCAGGACACCGCTCTCGGACGCGTCCTTCAGCCAGCGTGCGTATCGGCCCACCGTCGTGCTGCGGGCGGGCAAGTCGAGTGTGTCGCCCTCGAGGAGCTGCTCGAGGACGAGCTCCAGGTCTTCGACCAGAATGCGCCAGGAGACGGCATCGATGATCAAGTGGTGCGCGACGAGAAGGAGCTCGCCGTCGCGATCCTCACCCGCGTGCAAGAAAGCCGCCGCAAGGAGCGGACCGCGTTGGAGATCGAGCGACGCGTGCACATCGCCGGCAATCCGATCGAGCTCACCTTCGGCAAGGGGGTGGACGGCGAGCGGAACGTGCACATCGGAGGCAATCTCGGCGTGCCACTGACCGTCGCGCGGGATGAACCGCGTTCGGAGTGCGGGGTGGTTCCCGCAGATGGCGTCGAGCGCCAGCTCGATCTCCGCAGGGCGAATGCCCGCGCGGACGCCGAGAAGGACGGACATGTTCCAGTGATGCGCGTCCGCGAAGTGCTGTTCGAAGAACCACTGCTGAATGGGGAAGAGCGGCGCGGGTCCTTGCCCCTCGGTGGATTGCGCATCGATGATTTCGCTGCGCTCGATGGCCGACGACAGCTCGCGCAAGGTGGGATGCTCGGTGATGTGCCGCGCTCTGAGCCGGACGCCTCTGGCTCGTGCGTGGGAGACCACCTGCATCGCCTGGATGGAGTCCCCCCCGAGATCGAAAAAGTTGTCGCCGGGCCCGACGTGGGGGACGCCAAGTACCTCGCGAAAGGCTTGAGACAAGATGCGCTCGACCCGAGAAAGCGGCTGCGCGGTGAGCTCGGATGCTGCGCTCGGGCCCAGTAAAGGCGCGGGTAGCGCGCGTCGATCCAACTTGCCCGCGGGGGTCAATGGGAGATTCGGCAGCCCGACGAAGGCCGACGGGACGAGCGCCTTGGGCAGGTAGCGTTCGAGGTGAGCGCGGAGCTCCTCGGGCGAGGGCGGAGGGGCATCGCGTGCAACCACGTAGGCGATCAGCGCGCTGTGTCCCGCCGGTGTCTTTCGGCCGAGGACGACCGCCTCCGCGATTCGGGGGTGCTCGCGCAACGCGCGCTCGATCTCCGCGGGTTCGATTCGATATCCGCGGACCTTCAGCTGCTCGTCGATGCGCCCGAGAAATGTGAAGGCCCCGTTTGCGAGCTGGCGAACGCGATCTCCGGTGCGATACATTCGGTCGCCGGGCACGAACGGATCGGCGAGGAACCGCTCCGCCGTGAGGGCGGGGCGCCCGAGGTAGCCGCGCGCAACGGCTTCGCCCGCGATGCAAAGCTCACCGATGACCGTTCGCGGAACCGGTTTCTGCTCGGCGTCGAGCACGTAAGCGCGCACATTGGCGATCGCATGACCGATGGGCACCTCGGCGCCGTCCCACGCTCCCGGCTCGAAGCGATGCAGCAGCGACGTGATGGTCGCCTCCGTGGGGCCGTACGCATTGATCAAAGGGACGCGGCCATGGCGACACCAGGTGGCAACCCGCTCGGGGGCTGCTGCTTCGCCGCCGATGATGACCAGCCGCACCGTGGCAGGGACGCGGAGGCGGCCCTCGTGTGCCGTGTCGACCCATCCATTCCAGAATGCCGTAGGCACGTTGAGCACCGTGAGGCGCTCGCGCCGGACGAAGCGCAGAAACGTGTCGAGATCGGAGAGCGTGTCCTCATCGCGGAAGACGACACGTGCCCCGGCGGCCCAACTGGGAACCATCTCCTCCAGCGCAACGTCGAAGATCGGGGTCGCTTGCTGCAGAACACGATCGGCGGACGAGAGCGCGTAGGTCTCGGCGATGGCCTGTGCGTGGTTGAGGAGCGCCGCGTGCGAGACGACGACGCCTTTCGGCTGACCCGTGGAGCCCGAGGTGTAGATGACGTAGGCCGCGTTGGCGCGTGTTCTGCCCCGTTCCTCGACGCGAAGCTCGGTCTCGGGCGGCGGGGTCGGGCCGCGCAAGACGCAACAGGCGCGGGAATCCGCCAGCATGAAGTCGATGCGCTCCTGCGGTAAGGAGAGGTCGAGCGGGAGCGCGATGGCGCCCGCTCGAAGGACGCCCCAGAGCGCGATGGCGAGGTCGGGGCCGCGCTCGATGGCCAGCCCGACGACGGACTCCGCCCCGATTCCGGCTTCGCGGAGGCTCACGGAAAGCTCGTCGCCGCGGCGGCAAAACTCGGCGTACGTCAGCGTCTCCGTCCGCGAGGAGGCGGCGATGGCATCGGGCGAACGCATGGCTTGCCGTCGCCAGAGATCGACGATGTTCTCGGCGGCCGCGAAAGGGCAAACGGAAACCGACGGGGCAAAGGCATGCGTCGAACGGCCGGTGAGCGGTAGGGTGCTCACCGCGTGGTTTGGCGCGCGCACGGCCGACTCGAGGACGGACACGTACGCGTCCATCAGTGCTTCGACGGTCTCCTGATCGAAGCGGTCCGTATCGAATTCGGTCGCAAGACGCAGGCCGTCGCGGCTTTCGCCGACCGAGATGCTGAGGTCGACGGTCGCCATTCCATCGTCGACATGGATTGGTGAAAGCGAGAGATCGCCCAGGGTCGTAGCGTTCAGCGGGCTATTGTCGAAGATGAATGCGACGTTGAACAGCTGCGAACTGGCGTTGCCGGCGCCCGAGCCAAGGGCCTCCACGAGGCGCTCGAAGGGCAGGTCCTGATGCTCGAAAGCTTGCGCCAACGTTTGCGCGGTCCGTTGAACGAGCTCGAGGAACGTCGGATTGTCGCGAAGGTCCGTGCGCAAGACGAGAAGGTTCACGAAGCAGCCGATGAGCGGCTCGAGCTCCAGGTGATCGCGCGCCGCGGCGGCCGTACCGACCACGACATCGTCCGCGCCGGTAACGCGAAACAACATCGCTTTGAATCCGGCTAGCAGCATATTGAAGAGCGTCGTCTGCGCCCTTGCCGCCATGGCGCGAAGCGCCGGAAGCAGAGGGCCGGGCAGTTCGCGCAGAATCGTCTTACCCTGAAACCGCCGCTCTTTGGGGGCGCTGCGATCGAAAGGGAGCGGCATGTGGAACGATGCCCCGGCGAGCCTGGCCGTCCAGTGCGCGAGCAGTTCCTGGATGCGGGCGGGTGAAAGCGTGCGCCGTTGCCAAGCCGCAAAATCGGCATATTGGATCGCGAGCGGTGGCAGATGCAGCGGTTTCCGTGCGACCGCACTTTCGTAGCCGACGACCAGCTCGTTGAGCAGTACCGCCGCGGACCACCCATCGGAGACGATGTGATGAAGCGTGACGAGAAGTCGATGCTCGTCCGGCGCGAGCGTCACCACGAGCGCGCGAACGAGTGGCCCGCCCGCGAGATCGAATGGCCGCCGCGCTTCTTCCGCCAGACGCGCGGCCGCAGCAAGGGTGCGCCCGGTTGCGGGCAGCGATTCGAGACTTTCATGCGCGAAGGGAATGACGACTTCGCGGCAAAACGCGGCGACGGGTTTTCCGCCGACATTGCGGAAGGTGCAGCGGAGGTTCTCGTGGCGCACGACAATGCGCGCCAAAGCGCCATGCAACGCCTCGACGTCGAGCGGGCCATGAATCGCGGCCGCTGCCTTGATATGATAAAGCGGACTTCCCGGCGCGATTTGATCGATGAACCAAAAGCGCTCTTGCGCATACGAGACGCTTGGCTCGTCGGGCCCTCGGCGCGAAATGACGGTTTTGACCGGCTTTGTGCTTTTCTCTTTCAGTTGCTCGAGCAGCGCTCGTCGTTTGTCGGGGGAGAGTGCCGCAATTCGCTCTTTAAGAGCCTGTCGGTCATCGGCCATCTTCAATTGTTCGACACGCTAGCAGATGGAAAACGGATCGCTATGCCCATTCTCGTATAGAACATCGCTACACATGAATGACCACAAGCCCGTGCAGGACTCGGCGGCTCGGCGCGCACTGCTCGAGCGTCGTTTGAAGGGCAAGGCGCCCGCCGTCGCATCGATCCGTATCTCGCGTGGCGAATCAACGGAGCCCGCGCCTCTATCGTTTGCGCAGCAAGGACTGTGGTTTCTCGAGCAGCTCGAGCCGGGCAGGCCGACGTACAATATTGCCGATTTCTTGCGCGTACACGGAAAACTGGACGCCCTGGCGTTCGAACGAGCGCTCATGCAGGTCGTCGGCCGTCACGACATTCTCCGAACGGCGCTGGTGACCGAGAACGGAACGGCGTCGCAGAAGGTCCTTCCCCACGTCCATTTGCCGTTCGAGCGCATCGACCTACGAGGGATCGCGCGCGAACAGCGCGAGGTTGCCATGCGCGAGCGTGCTCTCGAGCATGCCCGCGAGCCGTTCGATCTCGCGCGCCCGCCGCTCTTGCGCGCGGCGTTGGTGACGCTCGATGAATCCGATTACGTGATTCTATTGACGGCGCATCATATCGTCACCGATGGATGGTCGACCGGTGTATTGGTCCAGGAGATCGTCGCGTTGTATTCGGCCGCGCTGGAGGGGCAGGAGCTTCGATTGCCTCCATTGCAATTGCAATATGCCGATTACGCACGATGGCAGCGCGCGCCAGAGCGCGAACGAGTCTACGAGGAGCAACTCACCTATTGGCGTCAGCAGCTCTCGGGTGCACCCGCGGTGCTGGAACTCCCCACGGATCGCCCGCGCCCGCCGGCGCAGTCGGCCGCTGGAGCCATGCATGACATTGCGATTCCCGTCGACCTGTCGGATCGTTTGCGCGCGCTGGCGCGGCGAGAAGGGGCCACGCTGTTCATGGTTTTGCTGGCCGCGTGGAAGGCATTCCTTGCGCACGTGTCCGGCCAGGAAGACATCGTCGTCGGTACGCCCGTCGCCGGGCGTACGCACCGCGAATTGGAGAGCTTGATTGGCTTCTTCGTGAATACGCTGCCGCTGCGGACCGCGGTCTCGGGCGATATCGGCTTTCGCCAGTTGGTGTCGCGCGTTCGCGAGACGGCGCTCGGAGCCTATGCGCATCAGGACATTCCGTTCGAGCGCCTCGTCGAAGCGCTTCGACCCGAGCGTGCGCTCCGCCATACGCCGATCTTTCAAGTGCTCTTCGTCTTGCAGAACGCTCCGCTCCGGGGCCTAGCCTTGCCGGGGGCGTCGCTCGATCCTCTGCTGATCCACAACGGTGCCGCACATTTCGATCTGGTGCTCTCGCTCGACGACGCAGAGCCCGCGGTGCGCGGATCGCTCGAGTATGCGACCGAGCTGTTCGACGGGGAAACGATCGCGCACATGGTGGCGCAATTTCAGCGTTTGCTCGGGGCTGTCGTCGAGGCGCCGGACACGCCGCTCTCGCAACTGGATCTCCTCGATGCAGCCCAGCGCCATCGCCTTCTCGTGGAATGGGCGGGAGAGCGATTCGGGCCGCAGCCGCATTCGACCGTGGTGGCTTGGGTGGAGTCGACCGTCCAGCGTGCACCCGATGCCGTGGCGGCACGCCTGGGCGGGGAGACCCTGACCTACCGCGAGCTCCACGCGAGAGCGCACGGGCTGGCGGAGATCTTGGCCGCGCGAGGTGTGGGGCCCGACGTTGTCGTCGGGTTGGTCGTCGAGCGCTCCTTCGAGATGCTGATTGGGATGCTCGCGATCCTCCGTGCAGGTGGAGCGTATCTGCCGATCGACTCCACGTATCCCACGGCCCGAATTCGCTTCATGCTCGAAGAGACGCGCGCGCCGGTGGTCCTTGCCAGCTCGGAGGTGGCGGGCGCTGTTCCATCGGAATGGCATGACCGGTTGCTCCGCTTGGACGGGTCGTTCCTCGATGCCGCGCGCGGTGCAGTCCTCGGGCCGAAGGCGGCGAACCTCGCGTACGTCATGTACACGTCGGGATCCACCGGCCAGCCGAAAGGCGTGGCCCTGTCGCACGGGGCCCTCTGCAACCTGCTCGCGTGGCAGACGCGGACGTCGATGGCCAGCGCGGGGACTCGAACGCTGCAGTTCGCGTCTCCTTCGTTCGACGTTTCGTTTCAGGAGATCTTCTCCACGTGGGCGACGGCGGGAACCCTGGTGCTCGTCACCGAGGAACAGCGGACCGACGCGGTCGCGCTCCACGAACTCCTGGAAAGCGAACAGGTCGAGCGCCTCTTCGTCCCAGTGGTCGCGCTGCGGCATTTGGCGCAGGTCGCGCGGGGCCTTGCTCGCGCCCTCGTGCTCCGTGAGATCATCTGTGCCGGTGAACAGCTGCGCGTCACCGACGAGATGCGCGAGTTCCTGCATCGGGTGCCCGGCTGCCGGCTGCTCAATCATTACGGCCCCACCGAGACCCATGTCGCGACGTGGTGGGAGCAGTCCGGCTCGGTCGATGACATTTCCGCCGTTCCGCCCATCGGCCGCGCTCTGCATGACACCTCGGTGTACTTGCTCGATCGCCACCTGAAACTGGTCGGTGTCGGCGTGCCGGGAGAGGTCTACCTTTCCGGTCCTGGCCTGGCACGTGGCTACTACGACCGACCAGGGCTCACCGCCGAGCGTTTCCTGCCCGATCCGCTGGGGCCTCCCGGCAGTCGGATGTATCGGACGGGCGATCTCGCGCGCTTTCGCCCCGATGGGAACCTCGACTACCTGGGCCGCGTCGATCAGCAGGTGAAGATCCGTGGCTTCCGCGTGGAGCTGGCCGAGGTCGAGGCCGTGTTGGCGGCGTATCCCGGCATCCGTGAATGCGCGGTCTCCGACAAAGCGGATCCAACGACGGGCGGAAAGCGCTTGGTCGCCTATGTCGTTCCGCGCACGGACGACCTTTCGATTCGTGAGCTCAGGGCGTTTGCGGCGGCGCGGCTACCGGACTTCATGCTCCCGAGCGCCTTCGTCACGCTCGCCGCGCTGCCCCTGTCGCCCAACAAGAAGGTGGATCGGCGCGCGCTCCCGGACCCGGATCCCTTGGCCATCCCCGAGGAAGACGACGTGGCGCCCAAGTCCCCGCTGGAGCTCCTGCTCATGCGGCTCTTCTCCCAGGTCCTCGGCGTCCCGCGTATCGGCACGAGCAGCAGCTTCTTCGCTCTCGGCGGGCACTCGCTCTTGGCCACCCAGCTCGTCGCGCGGATCCGTGATGCGACAGGGCGAGCCGTCCCCATCAAAGCGCTGTTCGAGCATCCATCGGTCGGCGAGCTCGCGGGGGCGCTCGAGCGTCTGCCGCGAAGCAACCTTCCGCCGCTGCGTTCCGTGGATCGGGACGCGCCGCTGGCGCTGTCCTTCGCGCAGCAACGACTGTGGTTCCTCGATCAGCTCGAGACGGACAACCCCTTCTACAACATGGGGTTGGCCGTGCGTCTCACGGGGCCGCTGGACGTGGACGCACTCGAGGCCGCGCTCGGAGCCCTGGTTCTGCGACACGAATCCCTTCGCACGCGATTGCAAACGGTCGATGGCGAGCCACACCCGATCATCGATGCCTCGATCCCCGTGACGTTGGAGCGCGCTTGGCTGTCGGCGGTCGCCCCCGAGCTTCGCGAATCCGCACTTCACGCGCAGCTTCGGGAATGGGCCGATCGACCCTTCGAGCTCGCGCGCGGTCCCTTGTTCCGAGCCTCGCTCTGCGAGGTCGGATCGGGCGAGCACGTGCTGGTCCTCTCGATCCATCACGCCGCGGCGGACGGCTGGTCGCTGGAGATTCTTCGGCGTGAGCTCGCGCAGCTTTACCATGCGCGTGGGGATGCCGAGTCGGCGAAGCTTTCGCCCTTGCCCTTTCAGTACGTGGACTATGCGGCCTGGCAGCGGCAGGTCGCGGAAGGGGAGGCCTTCGAAGAGTCGCTTCGCTATTGGAAGGAGCAGCTCGCGGGTTCGCTTCCCGTGTTGGAACTCCCTTCGGATCGCGCACGGCCCGCCCGCAAGCGCTACGTGGGCGGGACGACCTCGCGACCGCTGCCGGTCTCCCTTCACGCGGCACTGCAGCAAAGCAGCACGCGCACGGGTGTGACGCCGTTCATGGTTCTATTGGCCGCCTTCGACGCGCTGATGTTCCGGCTTTCAGGGCAGTCGGATTTCGCGGTGGGCTCCCCCATTTCGGGGCGGAATCTGGCCGAGTTCGAGGGGCTGATCGGCTGCTTCGTCAACACGTTGGTGCTGCGCACGACGGTCGCCCCCCACGAGTCGTTCGAAACGCTCCTCGCGCGGGTCAAGGCGACGAGCCTTTCGGCGTACGCCCATCAGGACGTCCCCTTCGAGCGGCTGGTGGATGCCGTGAACCCCGAGCGCTCCACCAGCCATACACCGCTGTTTCAAGTGATGCTCGTGCACCACGAGACCGCGCCACTCGAGGTTTTCTCGGACCTGCGCGCCAGCCCCGTGCAGATCGAAGCGGGGACCTCCACCTTCGACCTGACGCTCACCGTCTTCACCGGGAAAGACCGATTCGAGCTCGATTGCGAATACGATTCGGATCTCTTCGACAAAGAGACGGTCGACGGTTGGCTCGCGGCGTTCGAGGTGATGCTTACCGACGCGCTTGGCGACCCCTCGCGCCGCATCGACCAACTCCGCATGTTGGACGATGCAGGCCATCGCCAGCTCTTGGCGTGGAACCGGTCGCCGCTCGAAGTCCCGCACACCGCGCGATTGGAATCTCTGATCGCGGCCGTGGCGGAGCGCACTCCCGACGCACCGGCCGTGGTCACCTTGGCCGAGAGCGTCTCCTACCGTGAGCTCGAACGCGGCGCCAACCGCATGGCGCGGCTTTTGGTGGAGCACGGCGTGTCGCACGGATCGAGGGTGGCCATCTGCTTGCCGCGCACCCCCGAGCTGCTGATGGTGCTTCTCGGCGTTCTCAAGGCGGGCGCCGCGTACGTGCCGATCGATCCGCGCTTTCCGGCCAACCGGGTCAAATGGATGCTCGAGGACTCGGCTCCGGCGGTGGCGCTCACCGTCTCCGAGTTCGCGCCGCTCATGCCCGACGGTGTGCCGACGGTCCTGCTCGATCGAAGCGACGTGTTGGGCGCATCGAGCCCCTACGATGCTGGGCCGATCCAAACCTCGGGGGACGCCGGGGCGCCATGTTACGTGCTTTACACATCGGGCTCGACCGGTTTGCCCAAGGGCGTCGTCGTATCGCACAAGGCCGTGGTGAACGTGCTTCACGCGATGGCGCACACGCTCGAACTGACCGCGGCCGATCGCTGGCTGGCGACCACCACGCTCTCGTTCGACATCTCGGTGCCGGAGTTGTATCTGCCGCTGATCCTCGGTGGTCAGGTTCTACTTCTCGAGCACGTGGGGAGCGATCCTGCGCTGCTCGAGCGCGCCATGAAGACACTTGGCCCGACCATTTTTCAGGCCACCCCGACCGCCTGGCGAATGTATCTCGACATGGGCTTTTCGGGCGTCCCCGGGCTGAAGGTGCTCTCGGGGGGCGAGAGCCTTCCGATGGATCTGGCCGTGCGGCTGCTCGAGGTGGGTGGCGAGCTGTGGAACATGTATGGTCCCACGGAGACGGCGGTCTGGTCGTCGGCGAGCCGCGTGCGCGCAGGCGACGATCGAATTGGGCTTGGCCGGCCACTCGCCAACAACACGCTGTACGTTCTCGGTCCCGATCTCGAGATGTTGCCACCGGCGGTGATCGGTGAGCTCTACATCGGTGGTGACGGTGTTGCCCTAGGGTATTTCGGCAGGCCCGGACTCACGGCCGAGCGTTTTCTGCCGGATCCTTTTTCGGCGTCGCCTGGTGCGCGCATGTATCGAACGGGCGATCGGGTGCGCCACCGCCGCTCGGGAGAGATCGAGTGGCTCGGACGCGTCGACTTTCAGCTGAAGATCCGCGGTGTTCGCGTCGAACCCGGAGAGGTCGAATCGGCCCTTCGCCAGGCGCCCGGAGTGAAAGACGTCGTGGTATCGGTCGAGACCGATGCACACGGCGTCCGGCATCTCGTGGCGTTCGTCGTTCCTGCCGGGTTGCCGATACCGGACGCGGTGCTGCGCGAGTGGCTCGGGCAGACGTTGCCCGCGTTCTTGCTCCCCACCGCCTTCGCGTCGCTGCCGGCTCTCCCGACCACGCCCAACGGCAAGATTGATCGCACCAAGCTACCGTCGCTTTTGACGAGTACCGACGAAGGCGACGGGGCGCTCGCCGAGGAAGGCGATCCGGAGTCGAGGCTGCTCGCCATCTGGCGTGCGGCGCTGGGGCGACCGACACTCGACGTCGACACCAACCTGTTCGGGGCCGGGGCCGATTCGTTGGCCGTCGCGCGTGCGGTGGCGCGCGGGAGAGAGGCCGGGATGCTGTTCGGGGTACGCGACGCGTTCGAGCACCCGAACGTGCGCGCTCTTGCCCGCGTCGCACGACGTTCAGCCGCCGAGCCCCGCGTGCTTCCGGCCGCAGCCGACGGGGGGGCGCGCGATCTTTCGCTCACGCCCATGCAGCGCGGGCTGCTCTTTCACGCCACGTCGTCTCCGCAGGCTCACGAGTACGTTGAGCAATACCTTTATCGACTCACCCGCGCCGTTGCGCCCGATGTGCTCGAACAGGCATGGTCGGTGGTGCAGGCGCGGCACGAAGTGCTCCGGGCGCGCATGGCGTGGCACGACCGCGAAGGCGTCATCTTTCACGTGCCGGAGGAGTCCGGCGTGCAAATCGCGTGGAACGATGACGACCGGCCGATGGCGGCGATTTGCGAGGATGACCTGGCATCCCCGCTCGACTACGAGCGCGGTCCTCTTTTCCGGCTGCGCGCGTTGCGCCGATCGAATGGGGAGGTGTGGCTGCTCTGGACGCTCCACCACGCCATTCTCGATGGCTCGAGTGCGGCGACCGTACTCTCCGAGGTGGCGCGGCTCTGTGAAGCTTGGTCGAGCGGCCAGAACGTGCACCTTCCGCCGGCTTACCCTTATTCCGAGTTCGTGACTTGGCAGTCGGCGTACGATCTGTCGGCGGCACGCGCGTATTTTCGCGCGCGTCTCCCCGATGGACGCATCGGTGGGCGGCTCTTCGGGTCGACCGAGCCCCTGCGCGTTCGTCCGGAGGGAGCCACGTATGGTCAGGTGAGTGCCTCGCTCGGGCGGGAGCGTTCGGCGGCCCTGGCGCAGCTCGCGGCATCGGCCAACCTGACCTTGGCCACGCTGTTCCAAGGGCTCTGGGGCGTGTTGCTGGCGCGTCACTCGGGCGAGGAGCGGGTGACGTTCGGCACATTGGTGTCGGGACGCTCGTGCCCACTCCCGGCCATGGACGAGCGCGTGGGGCTCTTCATCAACACGCTCCCCGCCACCATTTCGCTCCGCGATGCCGGTTCCGCGCTGGAGTGGTTCTCGCAGCTGCAGGCGGAGCTACTCGCCCTCCGCGAGTTCGAGGGCGTTCCGCTTGCCAGCATTCACGGATGGCTTGGCGGCGTAGCTGGGCAGCTTCCGTTCGAGAGCGTGTTCGTCTTCGACCCCGAAGCGCGTCCGGGGACCGATCCTTCGCGGGCGCTCTTCGAGCTCCTACGGCCGCCGGTCCCGCGCACCGGCTATCCCCTTCATGTGGCGGTCTATCCCGGACAGGCCATCGAGCTGGTGTTGACGTTCGACGAGGCGAGCTTCTCGTCGGATCGATTGAACGCGCTGCTTGCCCGCGGACTCGTGTTCATCGATGCGCTGCTCGCCGAGCCTCGTGCGCCGCTCTCCGAACTGACCATGCTTCCATCCGAGGAGCTCGAGCAGGTGGTGCGCGGCTTCAACGCGACCGAGTTCGCGGGTGCGCTCGCGTGCGTGCACGATCTCATCTCCGCGCAAGCCGCGCGGGCCCCCGACGCGGTGGCCTTGGTCTTCGAAGGGGAGGTGCTCAGCTATGCCCAACTGGACGCTCACTCCGATGCCGTCGCCGATCGACTTCTTGCCGTGGGGGTCGAGCCGGACGACCGAGTGGCGCTATTTTTCGAGCGGTCCCTCGAGATGGTGGTGGCCATTCTCGGCGTTCTCAAGGCGGGGGCGGCCTATCTTCCACTCGACACCGCGCACCCTATCGCACGAAGCCGCGCGATCCTCGAAGAGGCCCGGCCTCGTGTCCTGCTGACCTCGACCTTGCTGGCGCCGCGTCTGCAGTCCTTGGAGATCGGCCTACTCGAGCTCGACGTCTCCGGTCCGCCCCCTCCTCGCCAGAACGCGACGCTGCCGAAGGTATCGGTCCAAAACCTGGCCTATGTACTCTACACCTCCGGCTCGACCGGCACGCCGAAGGGGAGCTTGCTCGAGCACGGGGGGCTCCACAACCGCCTTCGCTGGATGCAGTCTCGATTTCATCTGACGCCGCGCGACCGCGTTTTGCAGAAGACGCCGTACACGTTCGACGTGTCCGTATGGGAATTTCTCTGGCCGTTGATGATGGGGGCGCGGCTGGTTCTTGCCCGGCCCGATGGACACCGCGATCCGGGGTACCTTCGCGCCTTGATCGAACGCGAAGGGATCACCATCGTTCACTTCGTCCCCTCCATGTTGCGGAGTTTCCTCGATGGACACGGGCAGCAAGGGCCGAAACTCGCCTCGCTGCGAGCCGTTGTCTGCAGCGGTGAGGCGCTCTCCGGCGATCTGCAGGCGCGATTCTTCGAGCAGATGGACGCGCCGCTCTACAATCTCTACGGTCCAACGGAAGCCTCCATCGACGTGAGCGCTTGGGAATGTCGGCGTTCGGATGGCACGAATGCGGTCCCTATCGGGCGCCCCATCGACAACACGGAGCTCTACATCGTGGACCCGTTCATGAACCCCGTTCCGGTGGGGGTTCCGGGCGAGTTGTTGATCGGCGGGGTCCAGCTTGCCCGCGGCTACATCGCCCGGCCGGGGCTGACGTCCGCGCAATTCGTACCCGATCCCTTCAGCGGTCGCGCCGGCGCACGCCTCTATCGAACGGGCGATCTCGCGCGCTTCCGAGAAGATGGTGCCATCGAATTCCTGGGGCGGCGCGACCAGCAGGTGAAGCTGCGCGGGCTTCGCGTCGAGCTCGCGGAGATCGAGGCCGTGTTGCGGTCGCACCCTTCCGTTCGCGATTGCGTGCTCGTCGCCCACGAGCACGCTCCAGGAGACGTGCGGCTAGTCGCCTACGTCGCTCAAGCATCGGGCCAGCATCTGCCCCAATCGGGCGACGTGGGGTAGCTTGAGAAGAGAAGTATGATCGCCTTCGATCGCCTGGACCGATAGCGAGTCGGAAAGCCATCGTCGCCAGCCCCGGTCGACGGAGACGGCTTCACCGGTCGCGCGTGCCGCGAAGAGCACCGTGGGGATCGAGCTCGCGCGTGGGGTGTAGCGGTGTTGCGCTTCGATCAGCTGTTTGAAGCGCGCATAGAGGCGCTCGACCTGATCCATGTCGGAAGCTTGCAGTTCGTGCCAGGGGATGCCCAACGTCGTGCCGAACTCGGCCCGGAGCTCGAACTCGTCGGCGTCTTCGCGCGCAAGGTGGGATTCTCCGCTGGGGGCGAAGGAGTCGAGCAAAACCAAGAGCGCCACCCGCTCGCCGCTCGCCTCGAGCTGCCGCGCCATTTCGAACGCCATCACACCGCCCAGCGACCAGCCACCCAGAACGTAGGGCCCCCGGGGCTGAACGCCGCGGATCGCGCGCACGTACTCTTCGGCCATGCTCTCGATCGTGGTCGCAGAGAGGGTCGTGCCAGGCTCCGGAGCATTCAGCCCGTAGAACGGCGTTCCACCGCCCAGGTGCCGCGCCAAGTGCAAATACACGGACGCACTGCCACCCGCGCCATGGACGAAGAACAGCGGCCTTCGAGCCGGTGCCCCCGCAACGAGGCGCACCAGGGTGGGACCCAAAGGGGCCTCCTGTGGCTGCTCGATCGCGCGCGCCAAGGTGCTCACGGTCGGATTTTCGAACAGTGCTCGCACGGGCAGATCCACCGAGAATGCTGCGCGCACTTTGGACACGAGCCGGGGCACCAGCAGCGAGTGACCACCGAGCTCAAAGAAATCGTCGTCTCGACCCACGCGCGGGATGCCAAGGACTTCCGCCCACATCTCCGCGAGCGCCCGTTCGTGGTCCGAGCGAGGCGGCTCGTACGCTGCGCGCGCCGTGACTTCGGGCGCGGGGAGCGCTTTGCGATGAAGCTTTCCATTGGTGGTGAGGGGGAGCGCATCCAAAAAGACGAAGGCGCTTGGGATCATGTACTCCGGGAGACGGGTGGCCAGCGCTTGGCGAAGATCGTCCCGTGACATGGGGTCGCGACCCACGACGTAGGCAACGAGGCGCTTGTCGCCGGGCCGGTCTTCGCGGGCGAGGACCGCGCACTCCTTCACGCCCGGAAGTGCCAGAAGATTCGCCTCGATCTCACCGAGCTCGATGCGGAAGCCACGAAGCTTGATCTGGTGATCGAGGCGGCCGAGAAACTCGAGATGCCCATCCGCCCGACGCCGCACGAGATCGCGCGTTCGATAGAGACGCTCGCCCTTCCCGAACGGGTGGGGAACGAAGGCCTCGGCGGTGAGATCGGGTCGTCCGAGATAACCGCGAGCCAATTGCGGGCCACCGATGAAGAGTTCTCCAACGACACCCGTGGGTACCGGTTCGAAGCGTGCATCGAGGACGAAGAGCTGCGTATTGGGGGTCGGCTCTCCAATGGGGACGGTGGCGGACGTTGGAAGTTCGGCCGGCACTTCATAGATGCAACAACCGACGGCCGCTTCCGTGGGGCCGTATTCGTTGATGATGCGAAGGGCCGGTGCATGCGCACGCCAGAACGCGAGGCTCTCGGTGGAGAGTGACTCGCCGCCCACCACGAAGGTTCGCGCGAGCGAGGCCGAAGGGGACGTGCGCAGAGGTTCGACCAGCGCTTGCAGATGCGCCGGCGTCAGCTTCACCAGCGAGAAGCCCTCGTTCGTCGCCAGGGCGCTCGAGAGCTCGTCCACGTCCGCCGACTCCGGAAGGAGCACGACCCGCTGCCCGTTGAGGAGAGGGCCGAACAAGCTCGTCACGGTCAGATCGAATCCCAAAGGCGAATGCACCGGGGCTCCCCCGGAGCCCGCGTCGTAGCGCTCCGTGCTCCACGCGAGGTAGTGGAGCAACGCGCCGTGGCTGAGCATCACGCCTTTCGGGTTCCCGGTGGAGCCCGACGTGTAGATCACGTACGCAAGCGCAGCGCCCGGGATCGGGTGTGCGAGATTCGCGGTGCTCTCGTCGAAGGTATCTTCGGCATCCAGAACGATTCGGGTGCCCGCATAGCTCGCGACCTTGTCGACGAGCTTCCGCTGGGTCAGAAGCACCGGCGCTCGCGTATCTTCGAGCATGAACGCGAGACGCGGCTCGGGATGATGGGCGTCCAGAGGAACGTAGGCGCCTCCCGCCTTCAGCACAGCTAGAACGGCGATCACCATCGCGGGGGAGCGCTCGAGGTAGAGGCCCACGGGAACGTCGAGACCGACGCCGAGCTTCCGTAGGCGATGGGCGAGCTGGTTGGCGCGCGCGTTGAGCATGGCGTACGAGAGTGTCGTCGGGCTGAAGGTCACGGCCGGGGCCTCGGGGTGTTTCGCGACGCCCTTCTCGAACCAATCGACGATGGTGCGATGCCCGGGGACATCGAGGAGGGGAGCGCCATGGGCGGAGCGCAGCCAATGCGCTCGCTCGTCATCGTCCAGGAGCGTGATGCTCACGACGGGAGCATCCGGCGCGCGGGTGAGGCTTTCGAGCAGCCGCTGGAAATGCTTCGCCATGCGCTCGATGGTCGCCGCGTCGAAAAGAGACGTAGCATATTCGAAGTTCGCTTCCAGACCTCGGTCACTCTCGTGGATCATCAACGTGAGGTCGAACTTCGCGACGGAACTCTCGAGTGAAAGTGAGGTGAGCTCGAGATCGGTCTGGCGGATCTCGATGGGGGGCGTGTTCTGCAGCACGAACATGACTTGAAAGATGGGAGTACGGCTGGGATCGCGGGAGGGGTGGAGTTCCTCGACGAGCTTTTCGAAGGGGAGGTGCTGGTGCTCGTACGCGGAGAGAGCAGAGGAACGAACTTGAGCGAGGAGGGCGCGAAAGGAGATGGAAGGGAGGATGCGAGCGCGTAGGACGAGGGTGTTGACGAAGAAGCCGACGAGGCCTTCGGTCTCGGTGTGGGTGCGACCGGAGATGGGGGAGCCGACGCAGATGTCGCTCTGTCCAGAGTACTTGGCGAGCAAGAGCTGGAAGGCGGCCAAGAGGAGCATGAAGGGGGTGGCCCCTTCGCTCAGAGCGAGAGAGGAAAGGGCATCGGCGAGCGGCTTTGGGACGAGTGCGGCGTGCTGGGCGCCGCGGTGCGATTGGATGGCCGGGCGAGGCCTGTCGGTGGGGAGCTCGATGGCGTGGGGGGCGTCGAGCAGTGCGAGCTTCCACCAGTCGATTTCAGCCTGGAGGACGTCACCGCGGAGCCAGTGTCGCTGCCAGGCGGCGAAGTCGGCGTATTGAATGGGAAGGGGAGGGAGCTGGGGTTGCTCGCCTTTTGCGAAGGCGAGGTACGCGAGGCTCAAGTCGCGAGCGAGGACGCCGGTGGACCAGCCGTCGGAGACGATATGGTGGAGGGTGAGAAGGAGGAGAGAGTCGGAGGAGTCGAGGCGCAGCAGGCAAGCGCGCAGGAGGGGTCCCCGTTGGAGATCGAAGGGAGCCTGAGCCTCGAGAAGAGCCAGCCTGTGGGCTTCGGCGAGGCGCTGCTCGGGAAGCAAGGAGGACAAGTCGATCCGGTGAAGAGTGGCCGCGGGAGCCTCGGCGAAATGCTGGTGCGGTTCGCCGGAAGGGGCGAGGAAGGTGGTGCGGAGGGCCTCGTGGCGGACCTGGAGAAAGTCGAGGCTGCGAGCGAGGGCATCGACGTCGAGCTGGCCGCGGACCCGCAGGGCCATGGGGACGTTGTAAAAGGGATTGCCCGGCTCGAGTTGGTCCAAAAACCAGAGTCGCTGTTGGGCAAAGGAGAGCGGCGGCGCCTCCGAGCGTGCGAGCGGGACGAGGGGAGGCACGTCGGGTCCGGTGCGCAGTGCACCCTCGACGGCTTTGGCGACGCCGCGGACGGAGGGATGCTCGAAGAAGGAGCGCACGGAGAGTTCGACGCCGCGCGCGGCGCGGAGCTTGGACAGGACGCGTGTGACCAAAAGGGAGTGGCCGCCGAGTTGGAAAAAGTCGTCGTTGACGCCGACGCGGGACACCCCGAGGACGTCCTCCCAAATGGAAGCGATCTGCTTCTCGAGTTCGGAGTCGGGGGGCGCGTACGGCAAGCGGCTTTCGCCGAATTCGGGATCCGGCAAAGCGCGCCTGTCGACTTTCCCGTTGGCGTTCAGGGGCAGCGACTTCAGAAAGACGAACGCCGATGGGACCATGTAGTCGGGCAGCTGATTGCGTACGAACGTCGGTAGTTCCCGCCCGAGGTCCCGCATCCTCGCCCCGGCGAGGGGCTGGTTGGCCCAGTCGCGCTCGGGGAGATCACCCGTCGCATCCGGCCACGCGACGTCGCCGAACGAACCTTGGTCCCGCCGCATCAAGAGCAGATCGAACGCGCCCGAAGCATCCTGCCGGATGCAACTGATTCGAACGTCGTACCCGAGCTCGGCGGCCCGCTCGCGCAGATCCTCCGGTTCGATCCCGTCCTCCCCGGAGTTCGCAAGGCGTGCATTCGGAACGTGTTCGAAAGCCAGCTGCAAAGGTTCTTCCTCCGCGAGCAAACCTCCGAGCCGTGCGAGATCCATCCGCTCCTTGCGCCAGTCGAGGACACGGGCGGTCAGGGCCGGCGTTGCCTTCGGACCGATGTGAATCGTCACGTCGTAGCGGAAACGCGACATCTCATTTGACTGCCGCCCCGTTTTGAGTTCGGCAAAGACGCCGGCGATGCCGGCTCCGCGGCGAGCCAACGCGGCGAAGAAGGCCGGCGCCACACACAACTCGTGCTCCGCCTCGACGCGCTGCCGGACGCGCTGTCGAATGAGCTCACGGCTCATCGTGCTCGGCGCAGAATGACGTTGAAGCTCCTCGTGGAAGGTCTCGAGCAGCGGGAGAGAACGAACGTCACCCACGTGGATGCACCCGCCCGGTCCAACCAACGCCGCGGCCTTCTCGAGCACGCGCAAGAGATATTCCACACTCGGGAAGTACTGGACGACGGAGTTCAGCACGACCGCATCGAACGAACCGGGCGAGAAGTCACTGAGGTCGTCGGCGCTCTGCAGATGAAGCGTCACGCGGTCGCGCAGTCCGTGCTCCGGCAGCTGCTGCTCGATCCTCTCGATGGCCACGTCGGAGATGTCGGTGCCGACGTACGCTTCGACCTTGGGCGCGATCCGATAGAGAAGCAGACCGGTGCCGCACCCGAGCTCCAACACCCGACGCGGAGCGTGCGACAAAATGCGGGTCACCGTTGCATCGACCCATTCTCCCATCTCCTCCGCCGAGAAAGGCTGTCGCGTGAAACTGCTGACCCATCCGGACGTATCGAACGTCGGATCGATCGATGCGGTTGGCTCCGCATAGGTCTCGTTGAAGGTGGAGCGTTCGAGGTCCTCGAAGTCCATCTCGTCGGCGTCGAGCTCATGGTTCGCGGGGAGTGCCTTGGTCGCGACGTAAGCGACGAGCCGCTTGTCGTCTTGCCCAACGGGTCGATCGACCACCAGCGCGGACTGCACGCCGGGGTGGCGTCCGATGGCCGCTTCGATCTCGCCCAGCTCGATGCGGAAGCCTCGAATCTTGACTTGGAAGTCGGTCCTGCCGAGGTACTCGATGGCGCCGTTCGGGAGCCAGCGGACGAGATCTCCGGTTCGGTAAAGGCGCTCGCCCCCCAGAGGAGACGAGGGCATCGGATCGGGCACGAAGCGATCGGCGGTCAACCCGGGACGATCGAGGTAGCCGCGTCCGACCTGGACGCCTGCGATGTAGAGCTCTCCCGGGACGCCGACGGGGACGGGGCGCAGATGCTCGTCGAAGATGCGGATCTGCGTATTGGCAATGGGGCGGCCGATGGGGACCGAGCGAAGTCCCTCGGAGGCAAAACACGCGTGGGCGGTGACGTCGACCGCGGCTTCGGTGGGACCGTAGAGGTTGTGCAACTGGGCCCACGGGAGACGCGACAGACAGCGCTCCTGGAGCTCGACCGACAGGGCCTCTCCGCTGCAGACAATGCGCCGGAGCGAGCGGCACGCATCGAGACGGGGCTCCTCGAGGAAGACCCGTAGCATCGAGGGGACGAAGTGTACGGTGGTGATCTCGTCCTCGGCGATGCGTTGGACCAGATAGCTCGGCTCTTGATGGCCTCCGGGTTTCGCGACGACCAGCCGCGCGCCGGTCATGAGCGGCCAGAAAAATTCCCAAACGGAGACGTCGAAGCCGAAAGGGGTCTTCTGAAGAACGACGTCGGTTGCATCGAGGCCGAAGGTGTCTTGCATCCACCAGAGGCGGTTGGCCACCGCTCGATGGGTGTTCATGGCCCCTTTGGGCCGTCCGGTGCTGCCGGAGGTAAAAATGACGTACGCAAGGTTGTCCAGCGAAAGGTCCACGATGGGCCGCGTCCGAGGGAGCTCCGAGCGATCTCCGAGGCTTTCGAGAAGGATCACGCGCTGGCGCGCCGGCAGGCGCACGCGCAAAGCCTCGCTCGTGAGCACAGCGGCGGGGCGTGCGTCTTCGAGCATCCACTCGAGCCGCTCGCGCGGATACGCCGGATCGAGTGGAACGTACGCACCCCCCGCTTTGAGGATGGCCAAGAGAGACACCACGAGGTCCGCGGAGCGTTCCAGACAAACGCCGACGCGTGCCTCGGACGAAACGCCCTGAGCGCGCAGGTAGTGAGCAAGCTGGTTGGCCTGCGCGTCGAGCTCCGCGTACGTGAAGATCTGCTCTTGAACGACGAGGGCTACCGCGTCGGGCGTTCGGTCCACCTGCTCTTCGAAGAAGCGGTGAACGAGGCCACGCGGGTAGGCAACCTCCGTCCGATTCCATTGCGCCAGCTGCCGGCGCTCGGCCGACGTCAAGAGCGAGAGGGAGCCCACGGGCGCGTCCAGAGCGTGGCGCGAGGCGAGCGCCTCGAGCAATACGACGAAGTGGCCGGCCATCCGTGCCACCGTCGTCTCGTCGAACAGATCGGTGTTGTACTCCCATGAGCCCTCGAAGCCTTGGAGGGTCTCTGCCAGGTTGAGGGTGAGATCGAATTTGGCGGTGCCGTTGTCGGGCGCGAGCGGCTCGAAGCGCAGACCGGGGAGCGAAAGACCATCGAAGGGCGCGTTCTGCAAGGCAAACGCGACTTGAAAGATGGGAGTACGGCTGGGATCGCGGGAGGGGTGGAGCTCCTCGACGAGCTTTTCGAAGGGGAGGTGCTGGTGCTCGTACGCGGAGAGAGCGGAGGAACGAACTTGAGCGAGGAGGGAGCGAAAGGAGATGGAAGGGAGGATGCGAGCGCGCAGGACGAGGGTGTTGACGAAGAATCCGACGAGGCCTTCGGTCTCGGCGTGGGTGCGTCCGGAGATGGGGGAGCCGACGCAGATGTCGTTCTGTCCAGAGTACTTGGCGAGCAAGAGCTGGAAGGCGGCCAAGAGGAGCATGAAGGGGGTGGCCCCTTCGCTCAGAGCGAGTGCGGAAAGGGCATCGGCGAGCGGCTTTGGCACGAGAGCGGCGAGCTGGGCGCCGCGGTGCGATTGGATGGCTGGGCGTGGCCTGTCGGTGGGGAGCTCGATGGCGTGGGGGGCATCGAGCAGCGCGAGCTTCCACCAGTCGATTTCAGCCTGGAGGACGTCACCGCGGAGCCAGTGTCGCTGCCAGGCGGCGAAGTCGGCGTATTGAATGGGAAGGGGAGGGAGCTGGGGTTGCTCGCCTTTCGCGAAGGCGAGGTACGCGAGGCTCAAGTCGCGAGCGAGGACGCCGGTGGACCAGCCGTCGGAGACGATATGGTGGAGGGTGAGAAGGAGGAGAGCGTCGGAGGAGTCGAGGCGCAGCAAGCAAGCGCGCAGGAGGGGTCCACGTTGGAGATCGAAGGGAGCCTGAGCCTCGAGAAGAGCCAGCCTGTGGGCTTCGGCGAGGCGCTGCTCGGGAGCCGAGGAGGACAAGTCGATCCGGTGAAGAGTGGCCGCGGGAGCCTCGGCGAAATGTTGGCGCGGATCGCCGGAAGGGGCGAGGAAGGTGGTGCGGAGGGCCTCGTGGCGGAGCTGGAGAAAGTCGAGGCTGCGAGCGAGGGCATCGACGTCGAGCTGGCCGCGGACCCGCAGGGCCATGGGGATGTTGTAAAAGGGATTGCCCGGCTCGAGTTGGTCCAAAAACCAGAGTCGCTGTTGGGCAAAGGAGAGCGGCGGCGCCTCCGAGCGTGCGAGCGGGACGAGGGGAGGCACGTCGGGCCCGGTGCGCAGAGCACACTCGACGGCTTTGGCGACGCCGCGGACGGAGGGATCCTCGAAGAAGGTACGCACGGAGAGCTCAACGCCGCGCGCGGCGCGGAGCTTGGACAGGACGCGTGTGACCAAAAGGGAGTGGCCGCCGAGTTGGAAAAAGTCGTCGTTGACGCCGACGCGGGACACCCCGAGGACGTCGGCCCAAATGGAGGCGATCAGCTTCTCGAGAGCGGAGTCGGGGGGCAGGTAAGGCACGCGGCTTTCGCCGAATTCGGGATCCGGCAAAGCGCGCCTGTCGACTTTCCCGTTGGCGTTCAGGGGCAGCGACTTCAGAAAGACGAACGCCGATGGGACCATGTAGTCGGGCAGCCTTTCCCGCAGAAAGGCCCGCAACTCACTTTCCGCTTCCACTTCGCTTGCCTGGCCCGCTGCGTTTGCGTCGTCTGCCGATTGGGTCACGGTGCTCGTCTCGATTGTCGCATCCATTTTTGGAAACTCGTATCAGACCATATTGACTTAGCGCTTAGGGTCAACCAGAGATCTTCTCACCATGGCGGAAACTGCAACCTTCAAACTACCCAATGGCATCGAGGTGTTTCATCTCAACGCCGGGGAGACCTCTTTTCTCTACGAAGAAATCTTCACGCGGCATGCCTATTGCCGACATGGAATTACGCTTCATCCCGGAGCGTGCGTCTTCGACGTTGGCGCGAACATTGGTATTGCGTCGCTTTTCTTCCTAGAGGCAGCGCGCGATATCAAGGTGTACGCCTTCGAGCCCATTCCAGACCTTTTTCGGCTCCTCCGCGCAAATCTTTTATCCTACGGTGGCCGCGGGAAAGCCTTCAACGTCGGACTGTCCCAAAAGTCCGGTAGCGCGAAGTTTACATTCTACCAGAACAACTCCATCATGTCGGGTCAATACGCCGACCTTGCGGAGGATGGCGCCGTCGGAGCCGCCTTCATGTCGAACGTTGGCATGAGCGCCGAGTCGGCCGAATTCTTGGCGCGAAAGCAGCTCCAGCAGAAGACTGTGCTCTGCCGATTGAAGCGACTTTCCGAGATCATCGCCAGCGAGCACGTGGAGCGGATCGATCTCCTGAAGGTGGACGTGGAAAAGGGGGAAGGCGATGTGTTCGCCGGGATCGACGCGGCCGATTGGAGTCGCATCCACCAGGTCGTGGTCGAGGTGCATGATCGTGACGGCCGCCTGGACGCGATGCGACAGCTGCTGCACGAGCACGGCTTCGCCTGCAGTGTCGAGCAGGACGAGACACTCCGCTCCACGTGCATCCATAGCATCTTTGCACGTCGCCCTTGATGCGCCGGCGGCTCTAGAGGTCCGCGTCGATCGCTTTCATCAGGAGCGGTAGCCCCTCCGCGCTCTGATCCTCGAGACTGAATGCGATCCCGGCCATGAGATTCTTCAGCGCGTTCCCGCGTGGCGTGTTCGCTTCGTCCATGCTCTCGAGATGTTTGGCACAGAACGACGCATTTCCCATTAGGAAATAGCGCGCCAGATCCCCCACGCCGCCGGGATTTCGCGACTCGACCCATCGGAGCACATCGCGGCAATACGCCGCTCCGCCAGCCCCTTCCATGTAGGTTTCCAAACCTCCGTAGGTTGCCGGCAGGGTGGTTGCGATCTCGGCGTAGTGCCACGCGGAGATCTCTTCGAGCGTTTTCCGTTGGGCCCAGGGCCCCTGGTGATGGTCTCGTTCGCGCGCCGCGGCCAGCATCTCGATACGATGCGGGAAATTCTCCTTCAGATGGACTCGGTGCTCGGGGAGCCAGTCATCGGCGAACGCCGGGAGCGATTTCCGTCGTTCGTCGATGGGAAAGATCCCTAGCGCGGCGACGGCGGCACTGGTCCGAAGATGCACGGACACACGCTCGTCCTGGACGAGGTGGAGCAACTCCTGCCGAAGCCCTGCGTGAGGCGTTTGCTGCTTGAACGCGTAAACTTCACCGTGCTCGAAAAAGTCATTCTGGTAGACCGATGCGAACCCAGCCTGCAGCAACGCCGCATGAAGATGTTGCGCTGGAAGGAAGACGGCATCCTCCGAGAGCCCCGTCCGGACGTGGGAATCGAGGAATTGCGTGTTCACCTCCATCACCCCACGTGGAGCCAGCCGCTCACGCAACAACTCGAAAAATTCGCGGGTGAGACAGTGCGCAGGGGGGTGGTCGCCGGCGATGACGTCGACCATCACATAATCGTAAACCTGGTCATCCTGACGAATGAACGCCCGTGCATCGTCGATCACGAATCGTACGTTGGGGTTGGATAGCGTGGGCAGGAACTGTTTGGCGAGGTCCACGATGAAGGGATCGATCTCGACCGCGGTGATTCGCGCGTCCGGATCGAGTTGCTCCAGCGCGGCCACCGCGCCTCCGAGCGCAGTCCCGAGCAACAGGTATCGTTTGGCACGTCGCATCACCCCCATCACGAGATGTCCGGTGGTGAATTGATATTTGGCGGGATCCGCCGGGTATACCTTGGAGTGGATGTACATGCGGGAAGGCATGTAATGAAGCGCTTCGTTGCCGGCTTGGTCGACGCTCCGGTAAATGGTCACGTGCCCATAGTGTGACTCGAGGTCCATCAACAGGGCGGAGCCGTCTGGGCCCTCGGCGGGCATCCTTGGCTGCGGCAGTCGGATGGCGGCCTGCCAGACCCCGACCGCCAAGAGGACACCCGTTGCGGCCACGAGCATTCTCGAACGCGAGAGCCAGGCCCCGGCCAGGAGTGCCAGCAACATCGTGAGCACGAAGACCCAGAGCGTTCGCATCACGCCGAGATTCGGTATGAGCACGAACGACGGGACCAGGGTCCCCGCGATGCTTCCGATGGTCGAGATGGACATCAAGCTACCGGCAACTTGGCCGACATCCGCACCTCCGTCGTCGTTCTGGTGGAGAAGTTTGATCAAGTACGGCGACACCTGGCTGAACGCGATCATCGGGATGGCGTAGAGAACCAAGGTGGCACCAACCACGGGCAGCGTGTGTCGAAGAAGCTCGCTCTGGAGCGAACGTCGGAGATCGAAAGAGTGGTCCAGAATGGTTTTGGCGAACCAGATATTCGTGACGAGCACGTAGACCGTCGCGCCCAGCAACTGCACGAGCAACGGCCCCACGCTGCCGAACCGCCGCGACAGCCGGCCGCCCATGTAGTAGCCGCCCGAAAGCGCGAGCATGACCAAGGTCAGCAGCGCTCCGGTGACGTAAATGGACGTACCGAAGGAGAGTTGGAGCTCCCGGAACGCGCACATCTCCAGGAGCATGACGCCGAATCCGGCCAAAAAGCAGAGTACGAATAGGTAGCCGCGGCCACCCTTCGAACGGGCAGACTCGGATAGGTTCATGAACCCTCCGCGGCCAATAGTGCGTGGAGCTCGGGTTCCACGAGAACGGTGACCAGCTCCTGCAAGTCCTGCGGGAGCTCTCGGAGGGCATCGATGGCGGCCTGGAGGCCGCCGGGAAAGACTTCGATGTCCGCACGCCGGACGATCCCCGCGTGCTCACGCGCGAAGGCGACCGGATCGTCGGCGTTCACGAGGTGTGCGATGAGATCGAGTACTTCGCTTTCATTCCAATCGTTGCTGAGGGAAATGCTCGGTTCGAGCGATCGCAGGTAGTGCCAATATCGCTCGGGGATGAAAAGCATGTCCCCCGGACCGACGATGGTCTCCTCCAGACGCGCCTCGCGAAACAGTGGGAAGCGCTCGTCGTCCAGAGCGTCGAGATCCACCAGGCTGGATGCGGCAACGCGGCTTGCCCGCGCTGGATACATGAGATGGCTTTGATCGGGCGAGGCAAGCACGACCCGTTTCCTACCGTAGATTTGCGCGAAGAGGATGCACGTCGGCGCCAGTTGGCCCGCCGAGTCCTGATGAAATCCAGACACGGTGTTGGCCGGCCCGAGCCAGAAGCGCCGGGTCAGCGCGCGCCCTGGCGGGTGATAACGGGGTGTCGGGATGTCGGCAAACAGCTCGGGAACCGAATCGAGGAAGGCCGACTCGGCCAGGTAGTATTGGCAGGCCGGCTCGTTTCGAATCTCTCGAATCAACTCGCCCAGCGTCGTCTCGCGCGACAGGTTCTCTCCACGATGGAGCCGGTCGAAGTAACTCTCACCTGCCACCGACACGTCGACCGTCACGGGTTGGTTCCCGTGCTGTTGCTCGAACCACGGCAAGGTCCACTTCCCGAGCGCTGGCCAGTCCGTCAGCGCGTCGGTCATCACCACCGGAAGATTCGGTTCGCGGTACTCACGGTCGAACTCCTCGCGCGAAAGTCCGCTTCGCCGGACGATGGAGGAAAACGTTGGTCCGTCGCCCCGACGCTCATCGCTCATGTCGGTTCTCCTTCTTGATTGTCTAGCAACTGTTTCAAGAGCTCCGTGTCCACGTCACGCAGCTGTCGTTCCAATATCAGCTCGGCCACGCTGGCAACGGTCGCGTGCCGAAAGAGCTCGCTCAAGGCCAGGTCGACCGAGAACATCTGCCGCATGCGGGCGAGCGTCCGTGCGGCGAGGAGCGAATGCCCTCCGAGCGAAAAGAAGTCGTCGTGCCGGCCGATTCGTTCCAATGGCAAGCCGAGGATGGCCGACCACAAGGCGGCGATCTCTTGCTCCAGTGACGTCGTTGGCAGATCGCTCTCCGTCGTGATGCCTTCGCCCGGCTCCGGCAGCGCGGCGCGGTGGAGCTTTCCGTTGGCGGTGAGCGGAAGCTCGGCCAGCGCGACGAAGGCAGCCGGAACCATGTATTCGGGAAGCCGTTCGAGGAGGAATCTGCGCAAGGTCGCGAGCTCGATGGATACGCCGGCGCGCGGCACGACGTATCCGACCAACTGCGGACGTTCGCCTCCGCGCAGCAGGACGACCGCCTGCTTTACCCATTCATGTCCCTGGAGTTGGGCCTCGATCTCCTCCGTTTCGATGCGGAAGCCACGCAGCTTGACCTGCTGATCGATGCGACCCAAGAATTCGAGCTCGCCGTCGTGGCGCCACCGCGCGCGGTCTCCCGTGCGGTAAAGGCGCTCACCTCCGGCGGTCGACGTGGGATCGGGGACGAACGCGGCCGCGGTGAGGCCGGGGCGGTCCAGATATCCTCGCGCGAGTTGAACCCCGCCGATGTAGAGCTCTCCCACGACGCCGATTGGAACAGGATCCATATGCCGGTCGAGGACCCACAATTGGGTGTTCGCCACCGGCCTGCCGATGGGGATCGACGCCGTCGTGTCGCTCGGCCGGCACGTCCACGATGAGACATCGACCGATGCCTCCGTGGGACCATACAGGTTGTGGATCGCAACCCACGGGAGGATCGAGAAACCGCGCTGGACGAGATCGGGCTCGAGAGCTTCGCCGCTGCAGATGATCCGCCGGAGCGACCGGCACGTTGTCGCCAGGGGCTCCTCGAGAAAGGCGCGGAACATGGACGGGACGAAGTGCACCGTCGTGATCCCGTGCTCGGAGATGGTCTCCGCCAGATAGCGCGGATCCTTGTGCCCCTCGGGTTTGGCCATGACGAGGCGCGCCCCCGCCATCAACGGCCAGAAGAATTCCCAAACCGAAACGTCGAACCCGAACGGTGTTTTTTGCAACACCGCCTCCGTCGATTCCAACCGATAGGCACTCTGCATCCAGAAGAGTCGGTTTTGGATTCCCCCGTGCGAAATGACCACTCCCTTCGGGCGACCGGTGGAGCCCGACGTGAAGAGCACATACGCGGCGTGGTCTACCGAGACGCGGACCTCCGGCGCTTCGATCGGATCCTGCGGGTCGACCCCCGCGAGCGCGTTCAGTTCGACAAGGGGGAATCCGTCCGGCAACGTTCCCGTAAGGTGGGGCGCTACGACGATCTGCGAAAGGCGCGCCTCTTCGCAAATGACGCGCAGCCGTTCGAGTGGGTACGTCGGATCGAGAGGTACGTAGGCGGCGCCTGCCTTGAGGATGCCGAGGAGCGCGACCATCATTTCCACGGACCGCTCGGCGCAGACGCCCACGCGCGCGTCGGGTTCGACGCCGCGCCGTACGAGCTCCCAAGCCAGCCGGTTCGCGCGTTGGTCGAGCTCCGAGTAGGTCAACGTGGTGCCATCCGCGGTGAGCGCGGGCGCGTCGGGGGTCCTTCGGGCTTGCGTTTCGACGAGGTGGTGAAGGCCGTTTTCCAGAGGGAAGTGGACCGCCGTGGCGTTCCGATCCGTGAGGATCCGCCGCCGTTCGGTCGCGTCCATCATCGTGCAGCGCGAGGTTGGAAGGTGCGGTGTTTCGACGAGCGCGCGGAGGAGTGTCTCGAATTGGTGTACCCATCGCCTCGCGGTCTCAGCTGAAAAGAGCGAGGCGTTGTACTCGAGACTGCACGAGAGCCCGTCGCCCGCGGGGGCGAAGTACAGGGAGACGTCGAACTTCGCCGATGCCGTCTCCACGCGCAGCGTACGCAGATTTGCGCCGGCAAGCGTGAGCCGTGCGAGCGGATCGCCCTGGGCGGCGATCGACGCTTGGCACAACGGGGGCCGGCTCGGATCCCGCGTGTGCACCATCAGCTCGACCAGTCGATCGTAGGGTGCTTGGGCCGACGCGAGCGCGGCCAGCGTATCGGTGCGCGTCGCGCGGACCAACGCGGCGAACGATGGATCGCCCGCGAGGTCGAAGCGCAGAGCGAGCGTGGTCGTCAGGAGGCCGACCATCCCCTCCAGCTCGGGAATGGAACGCGCCGAGTGAGGCGTCGCAAGCAGCAGATCGTCTTGTCCAGAGAGACGTGAAAGAAAGACCCCGAAGGCCGCCGCCAAGGTCATGAAGAGGGTCGCGGAAGCCTCACGTGCAACGTGCGAAACCTTGGCGGTGAGCTCGGCGGAGATGTCGAACGGCTCGGTGTATCCGAACGAGCGATGCACCGGGGGGCGAGGTGCGTCGCAGGGGAGATCGAGCACCTGGGGCGCATCGTGAAGTCGCGCGCGATGCGCATCCAGCGCAGTCTCTACGCTCTCCGAGTGCCGGAGGGACTTCTCCCACGCGACGTATGCGGCGTAAGGATAGCGAATCGGTGGCAAGGCGGGCGCACGGGTGCGCGCTTCGTAGAGAATGCCGAGCTCGTAGGCGATTTGCTCGAGAGATTGCCCATCCGCAATCAGGTGGTGAAGCACGACGAGCAGCATGTGGCGATCGTGCGCGAGCGAAACGACGCACGCGCGAAACAGCGGCCCGGTCTCGAGATTCATCGGCTTGCGCGCCGCCTCCTCGAGGAGCCGCATGGCCTCTTGCTCGCGTTCCAGGGGCGTGTCGCCGAGAGGGATGGCCCGCTCGAGTTGGAATGGCGCGGCTGGATCGACCTCCGCGATCGGGATGCCGTCCGGTGCCACGAATCGGGTGCGCAGCGCTTGGTGCCGCATCTGAATCGCACGAAGGCTTTCTTCGAGCGCGTGCAGGTCGAAGGGGCCATCGATGTGAACGCCGCCGGCCAGATGATACGCTGCGCTGGTTGGCTCGACCTGGCAGAGAAACCACAGGCGCTGCTCGCTCGACGACATCTCCCTCGGCCCGCTCGACTCGGGCCACCCGTCGGGCAAGCTCACCGCCGCGTCGGACTCCGCCACCTGCGTCCGTGCGTCGATCCGACCCGCGAGCGCATCGATGGTGGGGGCCTCGAAGAGCTCTCGGACAGGCAGAGACAGCGAAAAGGCCGCGTTGATCTTCCCGACCAGTCTCGCCGCGAGGAGCGAGTGGCCACCGGCCGCGAAAAAGTCTTCGTCGACATCGACATTCGCTCTGCCCAAAACGTCGGACCACAGTCCCGCGAGGCGCGTTTCGGTCGGCGTGCGAGGCTCGATGCCGCGCGAGACGATGGCAGCAGGCGAGGGGAGTGCTGCGCGGTCGATCTTGCCGTTGGCCGTCAGCGGAAATGCGGCCAACGCCAGGTAGGCACTCGGCACCATGTACGCCGGCAGCACGGCCGAAAGTGCCCGCTTCAATCTGGAAACGTCCACCGTTTCGGGGGTGAGCCAAGCGCACAGACGCGCGTCATCACTCGGGCCCGAAAGGGAGACCAGCGCATCGCGAACGCCCTCTTGTCGACGCATGACGGCTTCGATTTCGGAGAGCTCCACACGATGTCCACGGATCTTCACCTGATGATCCACGCGACCCAAGAACTCGATTCGGCCGTCCGAGCGCCATCTGCCCACATCGCCCGTTCGATACAGCCTCGCGCCGGGGTGACCGCCAAAGGGATCGGGCACGAAGTACTCGGCGGTAAGGGCGGCTCGCCCGTGGTAGCCGTGGGCCAACCCCGCGCCGCCGATGACCAACTCTCCGGCCACACCCTCGGGGAGGAGTTCGCCCGAGGCACCTCTCACGTAGATCGTGGTGTTGTCGATCGGCCCGCCGATGGAAACGCGCGCGTTCCCCGTGCTCGTTGCGACGCGATTGCAGGTCGACCAGATGGTGGTCTCGGTGGGCCCATACATGTTCCAGAGCTGGCCGACCCGCGACGCGAGAGCATCTGCAAGATCCGGCGTGAGCGCTTCGCCGCCGCACAGCGCTTTCAATCCATCCCGCCGCCATCCCGATTGCACGAGCAGACGCCACGTCGAAGGTGTGGCTTGCATCACCGTGACGGAGTGCTCGTCGAGGAGGCGTGCAAGCGCCTCGGCATCGGCGGCGTCTTTTTGGGACGCGATCACCACCCGAGCCCCGACGGTCAACGGAAGCAGCAATTCGAGGGCGGCGATGTCGAACGAGAGCGTCGTGACCGCCAAGACCACGTCCGAAGCCTCGATCCCGGGCTTGCGTTGCATCGCACGCAACAAGTTGACGAGGGCCCGGTGAGGCACGGCGACCCCTTTCGGAGTCCCCGTCGATCCCGAAGTATAGAGCACGTAAGCCACGGTCTCCGGCCCCACCCGAGGGAGCTCGCAGCCCGTCGCGTCCGCGCACGGGAGCTCGTCGATGCACAGCCGGCGTGCGGACGACGCCAAGGACGAGGCCAACGTCCGCTGGGTGAGCAGCAAGCGAGCCCGGGAATCGGCCAGCATGTACTCGTTTCGTGCGGGGGGCGCACTCGGCGAAAGTGGAACGTAGGCTGCTCCGGCCTTGAGCGCCGCGAGCACCGCCACCACTTGATCGACGCCCCGTTCGAGATGGATCGCGACCGGCGCGGAGGGCCCCGCACCCGCCTGCACGAGATGCCCAGCAAGCCAGGTCGCTCGCGCATCGAGGGCGAGGTACGTCAGCGCTTGCCCCTCGTCCTGGACCGCGATGGTTTCTTCGTTCCGCCGCACCTGCTCTTCGATGAGCGCGTACGCGCCGGAAGGAGGGATGGCCACCGCGGCACCTACGAGAGACGGCGGCACCTGTCGAACGTCGGTGACGTCCGATCGTGAGATCTCGCGAATGCGCTCATTCGGATTGCGCGCCATCGCGCCCAAGATCGTTTCGATATGCCGAGTCATTCGTCGCGCCGTGCGCTCGTCGAATAACCCTGCGTCATAGTTGCACGACCCCCAGATCCCATTTTCTTCAATCCAATAGAGTTGAAGATCGAATGGCGGCGTCGTGGCGGGGAGGGGGAGCGCTTCGAGCGACAGCGGACCTACCGTCACTTTCGCACCCGGAATGCCGAGGGCAAATTGCGCGGCACCTTTCGGAGCGCGCCGTTGCGGCCGCTGTACGCTCAGAAATGTACGAAAGAGGGGATCGGCGCCTGGTCGAATCGACTGCGCAACCAGAGGAAAGGGGTAAAGCTGATGGAGCAAGGCATCGTTCACGCCCGCCTTCAATCGCTGCAGGAGCTCATGAACGGAAGGATTGCCGGTTAGATCCGCGCGGAGGGCGATGGGATTGACGAAGTATCCCACCGCGCGCGCGTGCTCCGAACGACGCCGTCCTACGGCCGGCGCCCCCGTCACCATATCCTCCTGCCCCGTGTAGCGGTATTGCAAGATCTGCAGCGCCGCGAGAAATACCGTGAACAGCGTCACGCGCTCCGAGCGGGCCAACGCTGCGATGCCCGCCGCGACCTCGGGATCGAGCCGTAGGAAAAAGCGCCCGCCGCGCTTCTCCGAGCCAACCCGCGGGCGGTCCGTCGGTAGCTCGAGCGCCGGCGGAAGCCGCGCGAGCCGCTCCGCCCAATAGTGGCGCGAATCATCCCCCGCGCGGCTCGACAGCCAGTCTTCGTGCCAGCTCACGTACTCGGGGTGCGAGCACGCATCGATCATGGGCGCTGCGGGCCCGCCGAGAGCTTGACCGCACAGCGCACCCAAGTCCTCGAGAAGGATCATGGCGGACCAGAGATCCATGATCAGGTGATGAGCATTGAAGAGAAATGCAGGCGGTTTTTCCCCTCGCGAGAAGACGTCGACCCGATAGAGCGGCCCTTTCTCGAGATCGAACGGTTCGAGCGAAGAACGACCGATGGCTTCCTCGAGTTGGCGGTCACTCCACGAAGATGCGTCGGTGCAGGTGACGCCTCGAATCGATGGCGTCACGGTCAGGCGAGGCCCATCAGCCCGCGAGACGACCGTCGCGCGAAGCAGCGAATGGCGTTCGGCCATCTCGGTGAACGCCTGCACCAGATGACGCGCGGAGACCGTTCCATGGGCGAAAGCGGCCAGCGGCACCGAATACGCCGTGCTCGACGGGTTCAACCGCTGAACGAACCAAAGCGCTTCTTGCCCTCGCGAGAGTTTCCAGTCATCGCTCATTCCGTTGGCAACCCTTCTAGCACTTCACTACGAAAAGGCAGTTGAGTGACTTTGCATTCTCGCCAGTTCCAAAGGACGGATTGAACACCGAGCAACATGATGGTTGTCGTATCGGCGGGAACAATCGCGCCAGGGAAGGTAGATATGGTCGGGTGCTGTCGCTGATTCCGCGGAAAAATTCAACAGACGATCCTTCGATACCGAAGTTCGCTCTGCTCGCCGACAAATCGCGCCACCCCGGCGGACTGTCACCACGAGTTCGACGAGGGACGTGCGCTTACCCCAGTTCCAGAAACGCGCGCTTGTCACCATTCAGAACTTATGTCAGGTTTCCCGACGTCGATGAGCCATACGGAAATTGCATCGACGGCCAATGCACCCATGAACACGGGCAACATGGGCGGGCCTATCTAAGGATATCAAGATGCGCGGCCTGTCTCAGTCCGGACTCAAAGCATTCTCCGTGATCTGGTCCGGGCAGCTCGTCTCGTCCGTCGGCTCGGCGCTCACGGCATTTGGCCTGGGCATTTGGGTTTATCAAAACACGGGCTCGGTGACGAGTTTCGGTGCGGTGATGCTGGTGGCGATGCTGCCGAAGATCGCCGCCTTCCTCGTGGCGGGGATGGTCGTCGATCATTACCACCCCCGATGGGTGATGATCGTCTCGGACACCTGTGCGGCCTTCGGCACGTTGGTCCTCGCGGCGCTCGTTGCCAGAAACTCACTGGAGCTGTGGCACGTGTATCTGCTCGTCGCGTTCACCGCGACGTGCAACGCCTTTTATCTCCCCGCCAACGGTTCGATGACGGCGCAGATGGTCCCCAAGAAAGACCTTCAGCGCGCCAATGGCATGGCCCAACTCACCCAAGCGGCCTCGGAGCTTGCGCCGCCGGTTCTTGGAAGCTTGATCATGTCGCGCTGGGGACTGACGTGGATCATCGTGGTCGACGTTGCCTCGTTCATCTTCGCCTCGTTGACCCAGATCGCGGTCGGTTTGCCGCGGGGTAAACTCGCCGACCCGACCGAGAACGAACGAAATGTCCGTCTGGGAGATTTCATGGAGGGCTGGCGCTTTCTCTCGATGCGCCGCGGCCTCATGGGCCTCTCGTTGGTCATGACCTACACCGAGTTCACCATAGGCGCCGCGGCCGTGCTCTTCACCCCCCTGGTGCTCAGTCGAGCCTCGGTGACCACGCTGGGGGTGCTCCTCACTGCAGCGGGATTGGCTACCTTGGCGGGGGCGGTGCTGGCGACCCTTTGGGCCGGGCCCAAGCGGCGAGTCTTCGGCGTGATGGGTTTCAACATCGCTGCCGGCGCCGGCCTCGTCCTTGCGGGAGCCACGACGCGACCCCTGGTGATGGGCGTGGGGGTCATGATCGGCGTCTTCTTTCTTCAACTCGTCGGCGCATCCAATCGCACCATCTGGCAGTGCAAGATCCCCGTCGCCCTCCGGGGACGCGTCATTTCGGTCGTTCTGATGCTGGCCTTCATCTCCGAGGCCTTGGCATACAGCTTGAGTGGCGCGCTGGCGGATCGCGTTTTCGAGCCCCTCTTCGCCCGTGGCGGATCCATCGTCGCCCTGCTAGGACCATGGATCGGTACCGGTGCCGGCCGCGGAATCGGTGCCCTTCTTTCTTTTCTTGGATTGACCGCCATGGTCCTCAGCGCCGGCGCACTCCTCGATTCGCGTGTGCGCTATCTCGATAGAGAAATCCCCGATGCACTGCGTGACAGCGCACCATCTGGACCCGCCTCTGGCCGGGAGGCTGTTGCGGAGTGCAAAAGGAGCTGAGAAATATGGCCCATATCAAAACTGCCTATGACGCAGAGGATACATTCGAGAGGGTATGAACATGGATACGGATGACGAGACGGTTTATGTCGTTGTTATGAATCACGAGGAACAGTATTCGATATGGCCGGACTACAAAGACCTGCCGGCTGGCTGGAACGCAGTCGGAAAGAAGGGCCCCAAAAAGGACTGTCTCTCGTACATCGACGAGGTGTGGACGGACATGCGCCCGCTCAGTCTCAGGGTGGCGATGGATGGCCCCTCCGAATCGGGTGCGCGCGGCAAGCCCGCCGGATGCTGACACTCTACGACGCTCCTCGAGGCGGTGAATGCGCATGACCGCGACCTTGCTGGCGCACCGGTTTCGCGACGTCCTTGCGCCCATGCGCGAGACGCCCGTCGTGCCCATCGAGGATCCAAAGCTCGATTTGCACGTCAAACTCGAGTACTGCAACATCGCGGGCAGCATCAAATGTCGTCCGGCGCTGTGGATGCTCAAGTCGGCGATCGAGCGCGGCGAAATCGACGAGCAAACCACGCTGGTCGAGTCCTCATCAGGAAACTTCGCGCTGGCGCTCGCGGTCTACTGCCGGATGCTCGGACTGCCGCTCGTTCCCGTGATCGATCCGAACGTGACACGTCTCAACGAGGCGATGCTGCGGTCGCTTTGTGCGTCGGTCGTCAAAGTGGTCGAGCGCGACGACACGGGCGGCTTTCTCAAGACGCGGCTGGCCGAGGTGCATGCGTTGCGCGAGCGCCTCCCGCGGGTGTTCTGGCCCGACCAGTACCACAACGCCGATGCCGTGGCGGCGCACTACCACCTCACCGGTGCCGAAATCGCCCGTCGATTCGATCGTCTCGACTTCGTGTTCCTGGGCGTCAGCACGGCGGGCACGATCGCCGGGGTATCGCGCCGGCTCAAAGAGAGATTCCCGTCGGTAAAGATCATCGCCGTCGACACCGAGGGCTCGGTCATCTTCGGCGGGCCGCCCAAGCGGCGTCACATCCCCGGGCTGGGCTCGAGCATCGTGCCCGCATTGCTGGCCGATGCCCTCATCGACGATGTCGTCATGGTGTCCGAGCAGGAGACGGTCCTCGGCTGCCGCACCTTGTTCCACCGTCATCGGTTGTTCGCCGGCGGCTCGACGGGCACAGTCTACGCCGCCATCCAACGCTACTTCGAAACCAACCCCTGCCAGATGCGACCGACGGTGCTGTTCCTGTGTGCGGACCGCGGTACAGCGTACCTCGACACCGTCTACGACGACACGTGGATGGCCGGTCTTTTGGAGAGGGACTTCGTAAACGGCACGGCGGAACACGGCATCATTCGATGATTCCAGGGCATGGGCGCGTCGCATCCCTGACCAGCTTGACCAGTATGGCTCTGCGCCGCTTTGGGCTGTCGTTCGCCCGAGCACCGAGCATGAGCGTCACGGCCACCGGCGCTGCAAGCCACCACGCCGCCAACGCGCGCGCGACGTAGAGAAGATACGCGGGGGCGACATCCGGCCGTAGATGGCCAACGGCCTGCGCAGCGACGACGGCGGCGACATCCTCCGCGTAGTGCGCTGTCCGCTCCGCCGCGGCGGCCGTGCTCGACGAGCCGGGGGCGCTCGCGATTGGCTCGAGCCCTTCCCAGAGCAGCAGTCGAAGATAGTGCGGATAGGAGCGGTGGTAGTCGAATACCCTCCCGGCGAACTCGCCGAGGTCTCCCGCGAGGTCGTCGGTGAGCGGGACCGCGGCGGCGAGCTTGATCATCTCCTGCTCCAGCACCGCGGCGAAGAGTTTCTGCTTGCTGCCGAAGTACTGATAGATGCGCTCCTTGTTGATCCCGGCACGCTCGGCGACGCGGTCCACACGCGCGCCGAGTGGGCCATGCTCGCTGAATTCCTCGACGGCAGCGTCGAGCAGGCTCTGCTTCGTGCGCTTCGTGTCCCACGGCATCGTCGACGAGTAGAGCATATTCCAACTCGTCGGTTGCATATCTCCACCGCGAATGCCACAGTCCAACTGCCGAGTTGGAGTTGCTCCAGCCAGAGCCGACACATGAAGGAGGACCTGCGATGCGTACGGAAGAACCGCTCGAAGCGCGCCTGCGCGCCGTGGAAGACCGTTTGGCCATCTACAACTTGCTTGCAACCCACCCGCTCAGCGCCGACACGGGGGAGCGCTCGCTGATCGACCGCATCTACACGGAGGATTTCACCTTCGACCGCGGTGCCAACCTCGATGGTGCGCGAGGTCGCGACAAGATGGTCGCGCTCGTCGAGCGCGATGCCCATCGCGCGGCCATCGCCGGAGGTCTGGCCCACTTCGGCAATTTGCCGCTCGTCGAGATCGATGGGGATACCGCCACCGCAACGTCGTACCTCGCATTGATCACGCCGGATGTGGGCGGCGAGACACGTGAGCTCCCCAATCACGGTAGCTCGAAGGGCTTCCGTATTCACCGCGTGCTCGCGAACCGTTGGTCGCTCGAGCGCGACGCCAACGGATGGCGGATCGCCTCGCGAACGGTGCTCCCGATGGACGGTCAGGGACCGGCCCTGGCGATGCTGCGCGAGGTCGGCCAATCCTTGGGCGCGTGAACACACGCGGCGGACCCGAGGCGTGATTAATATCCATTCGAGATATTCGTCGCGATATGCTCGTCGGATGGTTTCGGCATGAAGTGACGGGAGGTGCACGTTGTCGACTCCGTCTTCCGAGGTGCTCGCATTCGGTCCATTTCGCCTTTCGAGGCGCGAGCGCCTGCTCACGCGGGACGGCGTGGCGGTTGACATCGGAGGGCGCGCGCTCGATCTGCTGACGGCGCTCGTGGAGCAACGCGGGCGCGTCCTGTCCAAGCGAGAGCTGCTCGAGCGCGTTTGGCCCGACGTCGTCGTCGAGGACGGCAGCCTTCGCTTCCACATGGCAGCGCTGCGCAAGGTGCTGGGGGACGGCGAAGACGGCGCTCGCTACATCAGCACGCAGGTCGGTGTCGGCTACGCGTTCGTTGCGTCCGTCGAGGTCATCGTTGTCGACGAGCCCGCGCCCGCGCCCCAGCCGGCCGAATCATCCGCGCAGAGCCTGCCCGCGCGGGTGCGGTTGATTGGCCGCGAGCGCGACCTGACCCTCCTCACCGAGCAGATTGCATCCTCGACGCTGTTCACGATCGTGGGGGCTGGCGGGGTTGGAAAAACGACGATGGCGGTGGAGCTCGCGTATCGACTCGCGGGGCGCTTCGAGCAGGTGAATTTCGTCGACCTGGCCTCGGTGCAGGACCCCACGCTGCTCGCGTCGACCCTGGCAACTGCGCTCGGAATACCCGTGCAGGCCGAGGACGCCATCCGTGTGATCCTCGGCCACATCGGCTGGCGCAAGCTGCTTCTCGTGCTCGACAACTGCGAGCATCTCATCAGCGCCGCCGCGAGCCTCGTCGAAAAGATTGGCGACGCGGCTCCGGGCGTGTGCGTTTTGGCCACGAGTCGCGAGTCACTGCGCGTTCGCGGCGAACGCGTGCATTGGTTGGGCGCACTCGAGTACCCCGTCGAGCCGGCGGAAATGTCGCTGGAACAGCTCCTCGCGTATCCTGCGATCGAGCTATTTGCCGAGCGTGCACGGGCGGCGGACAGCACGCTGCAGATCGATCTCGCCGCGGCTCGCGTCATGGCCGACATGTGTCGCCGGGTCGACGGAATGGCATTGCCGATCGAGCTCACGGCGGTGCGCGTGGGGACGCACGGCTTCGAGGCGACGGCGCGCATGCTACGTGAGCACTACGCGCTCAGTTGGGCCGGGCGACGCACCGCGATGCCTCGTCAACAGACGCTGCAGGCAACACTGGATTGGAGCTATGAGCTGCTTTCGGATATCGAAAGGCTCACCCTCGATCGCCTGTCGGTATTCGTCGGCTCATTCACCCCCGACGCAGCCCTTGCCGTGGCCGGAGGCTCGCCGAAGGCGACCGACTTTCAACGCAGCGGCTCGCCGCTCGTCGCCAGTTGGGCGCTCGCGGCGTTGGACGAGCTAACGGCGAAGTCGTTGGTCGTGGCCGAGCGCGGTGCCCGGCGGGGAGGCTACCGCCTCTTGGAGATGACCCGCGCGTATGCGCGGGAGAAGCTCCACGCGCGAGGCCCCGCGGAGGTACAGGCAACGGCACGCAGCCATGCGACGTATTTCGCGCACACGTTGGAATCCAACGCCCCGCAGTCCGAGCTCGCGGCGTCGCTGGGGAACATCCGGGGTGCGCTCTCGTGGTGCTTTGGGCCCGATGGCGACCCGGCGCTCACCCTCCACCTTGCAGCGCGATGCGTGCCGGTGCTGCTGAAGTTGGCATTGCTCGACGAATGCCGCGGTTGGTGCGAACGCGCGCTCGCGCTGATGGAGGACGAGCACCGTGGCACGGCCATCGAGCTCGAATTGCAGGGCGCGTTGGGAACGTGCTCGATGTTGACCCGCGGACATGGCGACAGCGCCGAGGCCGCGCTGCGGCGGGGGCTCGCGCTCTCTTCCGACCTGGGTGACGCCCGGAACGAACTGCTGATGCTGGGACGCCTTCACCTTTTCCACGAACGCATCGGGGACTTTGCGACCGCACTTGGGTGGGCGGAGGATTCTCGGCGGGTCGCCGACAAGATCGGTTCGTTCGAAGCCCGCGCCGTTGCACACGCCCTGCTGGGCATTTCCCATCACTTGGCAGGAGATCAGCTCCGGGCGCGGGGCGAACTCGAGGTCTCGCTGGATCCGAGCTTGCCGCCCGATCTCTATCGAAGCCGCTCCGGGATTGCGCTTGCGCGTTGCCTTTGGTTGCTGGGATACGCGGACCAAGCGCGGACCGTCGCCGAGCGAACGATTCACTACGCGGGCGCGTTCGGAAATCCCACGATGCAGTCCCTCGTTCGCCTCTGGAATTTGTCGGTGTGCTTGTGGTCGGGCGATGTCGACAAGGCCCGAGAGGATCTCAGCGTATTTGCGAGCCTCGCGGAAGCCAATGCTTTCGAGCTCTACATCGTCGCGGCGAACGGCTTCCGCGGTCAGCTCGCGATCCTTCAGGGCAGGACGGAAGAGGGCGTGCGTCAGTTGGAGGCCGCGCTGGCTCGTTTGCGCACGGCTCATTACGCGATGCTGACGAGCACCTTCGTACCCGTGCTCGCAACGGGCTTGATCGACACGGGTCGTGACGATGAGGCTCGCAGGCTTCTCGACGCGACCATCGACGATTGCCGGCGCAGCGGCGAGTTGTTCGCCCTGCCGGAGCTGTTGCGCGTGAAAGCTCGAACGGCGAGCCCGAACACCGAGAGGTGGTTGCTCGATGCCCTCGATTGCGCGCGCGGGCAGGGAGCGCGTGCGTGGGAGTTGCGCGCGGCGAATGATCTCGCGCGCGTCTGGCTCGAACTCGGCCAGGCCGAGGACGCTCGGAGGCTCCTGCAGCCGCTCCGCAACGGTTTCGACGAAGGCCTGGATACCCTCGATATTCGTGAAGCAGATCAAGTACTTACCCAGATCGCTCGCAGCGCCTCATAGCATCTAACGAGGCCTAACGTGCCTCGGGCCGTGCCGACGGGCAGCTTTGCTCCTCGAATGGAGAGGACAAGCTGATGAACACCATCGACAAGGTCATCTATACCGCACGTGTACACACGACGGGGGGCGGCAACGCATGCAGCGACGATGGTCGCCTGCTGCTGCAACTCTCTCCGCCGGAAGCACCCGGCGTGGGTACGAATCCCTGGCAGCTGTTTGCGGCGGGGTGGTCGGCCTGCTTTCTGGAATCCCTCGGGCACATTGCGCATTTGCGAGAGGTCGCGCTCCCCGAGGACGCGGCGGTCGATGCCGAGGTCGACCTCGGTGCCACACCGGGCGGATTCGCCATCCAAGCGCGGCTTCGTGTGACGTTGCCAGGCATCGACCTGGAGAGCGCCTGCGCCCTGGTCAACGCCGCGCACGCTGCATCCCCTTATTCGAAAGCGACGAACGGAAACATCGCGGTCTCGATCGACCTCGCTTGACCGTGCTTTGCGAGCAACCCCGGAGAAATGCGATGCAAAATTCACCCATCCACCAAGATTCGATTTCGACTTCGAGCCCTTGGCTCAAAACCTACTATTTCATCCGCGCCGCGGTTTCGATCGTCTGGATCGCTGCGGCGCTGGCGATCGGCAAGAACGTGCCGACGCTTTCGGCCGTTCTCCTCGTGGCCTATCCGGCCTGGGATGCCGTCGCCAATCTCCTCGACGCTCGGAAGTCCGGAGGACTGAGGACCAACCTCAGTCAGGCACTCAACTTCGCGATCAGCATCCTCACCGCCATCGGCGTCGCCGTGGCGCTCGGTGTCGGCATGAACGCCGTCATGACGGTCTTCGGAGGCTGGGCGATCCTATCCGGCCTGTTCCAACTGGCCACGGGCATCCGCCGCTGGAAGTCGGCCGGCGCGCAGTGGGCCATGGTTCTGAGCGGCGCCCAGTCCGCCCTCGCGGGGGCGTCCTTCTTCAAGATGGCGGCAGCTGCAACGCCGCCATCGATTGTCGCCGTCGCGCCCTACGCGGCCTTCGGCGCCTTTTACTTCTTGGTGTCGGCGCTCTGGCTGACCTTCAAAAAGGACCGTCCGCGCACGGCGGCTTTGCTCGGCTGAGCGTGACCTGATCATGATGAATCGTTGGATCTTTGGCATCTTCGCGTTCCTCGTTACGTTCGCCGATGCGAGCCTCGCGAGTGAACGGAGCGCATGCGCCGACGAGCCCGCGCCCGACGTCGTCTCCGAGCCCGCGCCCCCGCGTCCCGCCGCCGCCCGCGTCGCGGTCGGCGCCGGCGCGCTCACGATGCCCGAGTACCCGGGCGCAGCACACACGCGCATTCTCCCGCTGCCATTCATCGACGCGCACGTCGGGCCGCTCTACCTCTCGACGCTGAAGGGCATCGGTCTCGAGCTCGGCGAAGGGATTCTCTACGGCGGCACGAGCGTCTACGTGGACATCGGACGCAACGAGAGTTCCGACCCCGCACGGCTCGCGGGTCGCGGTGATATCGGCCTGGCCGCAGACCCGCGCGTCTACCTCGGTTTGCGGCACGCGCTCGGCACGATGGCGCTCGCGCATGTCGAGACGTCACTGCATCGGCATCTCGGCGGCAGCGACGCGTTCCTCGCCGATGCGAGTGCGGGCGTATCGCTCTCGCTCGGGCGCCGGCAGTGGACGCTCGATGGATCGGCTTCTACGACGTGGATGGACGCGCGTTACGCTCGCACGTTCTTCGACGTGCAGGGCAGCGGCCTTCGCGATGTCACGATCAGCGTGTTCGCCTCCTACGCCATCAACGAGCGTTGGTCGGTGGGGGCGCTCGCGCGGGTGGGGGTGCTCGTGGGAGACGCCGGCTCGAGTCCCGTTGTCGCGACGCGGCTACAACCGTCCACCGTCACCTTCCTGCGGTACGACTTTCGATGAACAAACCTTCTCGCGTCATCGAGCCGAGCATGCTCGACCGGCGCACCCTGCTAAGAGCCATCGCCGCCGGCACGGGCATCGTCGCCCTGGGCGGTACGACCTACGTCCTGGCCGACGACGACGCCACCCGCCGCGCGTCCGCCGTCAAACGCCCCGACGGACGCCCGCGCCTGCCGCCAGGCCAGTTCCTGCTCCAGCGCTTGCGTCCGATGGGCGGAAGCGAAGGCGATCCGAGCGCGAAGAACTTCAAGCTGCGCGTCTACGGCGAGGTGGAAGCACCCTTCGTGATCGACTTCGCCGAGCTGCTCGAAATGCCGCAGGTCGCACAAACCTGTGACGTTCACTGCGTGACGAAATGGACGGTGCTCGACAGCCACTGGACCGGGGTTCGCGTGGCCGATCTCGCGGCGCGCGCCAAATTGAAGAAGACTGCACGCCACGTCATCTTCGAAGCCGCTTACGGTTACACGTCGAACGTGCTCCTGCGCGAAGCGCTCGCGCCCACCTCGCTCGTCGCCCACCGCTACGAGGGGGCACCGCTGGCCCGTGCACATGGAGCACCCGTGCGTGCGTTGGTGCCGGATCTGTATTTTTGGAAGAGCGCCAAGTGGCTCACCGGCATTCGATTCAGTGCCGTCGATCAACCTGGTTATTGGGAGGTGCGCGGTTACAACAACCACGCCGATCCGTGGAACGAAGAACGATATGGCTGATGGCCTCCCCGCGGCCGGGCGTCGCGGTCATCCCTTCAATGGTTCGCCATCGAGGCAGCACGAGCGATTGTGCTCTACCCGATCTCGGAGCTCGGCGAAGAGGGGCTCGACGAGCTCCTTGGGCAGCGCGGTGCTGTGACCTGCGATGCGGTGCGTGAGCCTGGTCAATGCTGCCCGTATCCAGTCGGTCCCCGCGAGCCAGTGGCCTGGGGCATGGGCTCGATGGTGGCGCCAGGTCTGGATGCACGCGCTTGCGGCCAACAGCAGTGGGTAGCGTTCTGCGATTCCAAAAGCGGCCGCACTGGCCTCCACACTGCGGTCGGCTGGCCCCAGATGGCGGGCGGCTTCGGCCAATTGGCGTAGTTCACTGGCCAGATTGCGGATCATCGGGCCGACGGCTTCCTCGCCGTGACGCGAGTAGTCGTCTTCGGCGGCGGCGAGGAGCATCGAGCCCAACGCATCTTGGTCGAGCCCCGCGATGCGAAGTCGAGAGAAGTCGAGCGGCGGCAGCACTTCGCCATGGTCGAACAGTGCGGTGGGGGCCTCTGCGGCTTTCCAGCCGCGACACGCCATATCGAACAATTGCGGCAAGATGGTGAGCAGGCACGCCGTCGCCCCGGCGTGTCCAAGGCTGATCACGGGCACGTCGCGGTAGTGTTTGCCGAAGATGGCATGCGCGCCTTCGCGCAAATAGAAACGAGCGCCGAGAATGATCGACAGATCGTTCATGGCCTGTTCCATCATCAACGGTACGAGGTATTTCACCGACGCCGCCCACGCGCTGGCCTGTTCGGGAAACAAGTGCAGCCCACGCGTCACCGATCGCGCGAAGCAATCGGCTATCAGCAGATCCACGAATACCCGTGCCAGCGCGTTCCGCGCGTGGGGCAGCTCGCTCACCTGGGTCGAGTACAATCTGCGTTCGGCTGCGAATGTCGTGACCGTGCGCAGTCCCGTGTCCAAGATTCCCAGCGCCATGCCAGGTAGCACCGCCCGGGTGACCTGAAAGGATCGCAATGCCGTCTGTACGCCGGACCCTTCTCTGCCGAGCAGATTGTCACGAGGTACCGCGCAATCGGTGAACTCGATCCCGCCCAGCTTGCAGCCGCGCATCGCCGAGGTTCGATACCGGGGAAGCAGGCGAACCTGGTCTCGAGCGAGTTCGCGGGTGTCCACGAACAGCAGCGAATGGCTGCGTGCACCGGGGGCCTCGTTGGTGCGGGCGAAGAGAACGATCGCGGCTGCGCGCTCGCAGTTGTTGATGACCTGCTTGTGCCCGTCGAGTCGGAACATCGTCCCGTCGGGGCGTGCTCGAAGCTCATTGCTGAGGAAGTCGTTGCCGTGCTCGAGCTCGTGATAGCCAACGGCAATGCGCTGGCGGGCCAATAGCAACTTGGCTGCCTGCTGCTGCTGGCTGGCGGACCCCGATGCCCAGATGTTGACGGCCGCCATCAGCGACGTGACGCCGTATCCGAGGGCGAGTGCGGCGTCCCTGCGGAATACCGTGCGTATCCTTCGTGTCAGATCATCCAGGGCGTGCAACCGCCCGCCCAGTGCAACCGGCACGAATTCGGCATTGAAGTTCCATTCATCCAATGCCCGTTCGCCCGCCGCCAAAAGCTCGCCGCGCTCGTCCGCCGCCACGATCTGGGCAAACCCCAATGGGTTCTCGATATCGCGCGGGTCGCCGAACAGCTCTTCGAGCCTGCTTGTCTGGGATTGAACATTCATGAGAACTTCATTCCCTCGGCAAGTCGGCAGGGAAGCATCGACAGCATCTGACCGGACAGACTCTGACTCGTAAGTGCACTCAGCAAGATATCGTCGGTCGCGTCGTGAGGGGGAACGTGCACGCCCAGGGCCGTGAGGATTCGGCCGATGACGGACAAAAGCCACCCGCCCTGCTGCCAAAGGCCGGAATTCGCAGAGTCGTCGGCCATGTGCTCCCGGGAGCCTAGCCACAATCCGATGGCGGCTGCGCCCGCGACACACAACGACAACTGGTGAGCAAGATCGAAAGCCTCCGCGGGCACTGCGAGGGCCAAGGGGCGAAGGGTGGCCATCGTCATCAGGAGCTGCCGCGTATGCTCGCCCAATGCCCTGCACAGGACCGCCAGCGGCGCGAGCCCGTCGTCGGTGCGCAACGACTGTTCGAGCGCCTCCATCGAACCAGGAAGCGAATCCAGCAGACGACTGCCACGTACGGATAGCAGACTAAGTTGGCTTCTGTCGAAAGGAGGCAGTGGTGCGGTGAGGTCGAATAGGCCGTGGAGGTCCCCAGCGGGCGCATGCTGTTGGGCCGCGCGGGAGAGGGCAGGGAACTGGGTGATCAGCGAGTTCAAATTGACGAGCGTGTTGCCGTCGAACAATCCAACGACCCGATGATCACGTTGCACCTTCTGAAACATCCCCTCGGCGAAGACGTCGGCCAGCACCGAACGCGCTCCAATGAATCGAGCCAGCTCACCGATGGTCGTATCCGTGCGCGTGGGAACGAGGTATTTGGCCACCGCCGATAGGACGCTGAGTTCGGGGGTGAGCACATGGATGCTCCGCGCCGCCACGACCGCGAGTGCCTCGCAGAGGAGGTGATCCGCGTACGCGTTGGCGAGAATGCGCCGCGCCCTCGGGAGCTCGATGAGCCGCCGGCCATAAAGTCGCCGCTCGCTCGCGAATCGAGTCGCCAGCCGCAACGCATGATCGGACGCGCCCAGCGAAAGGCTGCAACAGAGAATGCGGGTAAGCTGTAGACTCTTGAGTACGACGTCGACGCCCTTGCCGGCATGACCAATGAGCGCATCGTCGTCGACGAAAGCCTCGTCGAAGACAATCCCGCTGATGTCGGCGCCCCGAATGCCGTGGGTCGGAACTTTGGGCAGGCATCGATAGCTGCCCTCGCGCAGCCGTCGCTTGTCGACCATCAGCACGTCGAAACCGCGCGAGCCACCGGCGGGTGTCGTTCGAACGAGCAGGCTGATGATGTCGCCGCGTGTGGCATTGTTGATCAGCCACTTTTCGCCTCGAACGACATACCCGCCCGGCTCCCGTGTGGCCGTCACCTCATTGGCGAGCAGATCGCTCCCATGATTCCGTTCGGTCAACCCCCAGGAAACGGGGGAGCGTTGCAAAACGCTCTCGGCCAATCGAGATGCTTGGGTGGGAGTTGCCGAGGTCCAAGCACATACTCCACCGAGAAACGTCTTGGCGTGTCCAATGGCGACGGTGAGATCTCGCCTGGAAATGGCCCGCAGGAGGTGCAACGGTTCTTGATAGTCCGCCAGCGCGCCGCCATGGATGCTCGGCACGTAGTAACGGTGCAGCCCCCAATCCTCCAAGCTCGAGCAAATCGCGTCCGGAAAATGTTCGGCCGCGTCGAGTTGGGCGATGGTTTTGAAGGAGAACGACGTATCGGGATCGGCCGGGTCCCCGAGGAACCTCTCCAGGTCTTCGACGAGTTCAAACGGTCGATAGCGCATCGAACATGGACCTTCCGCTGCTCATCCGAGCACGTTGATCCGCGTTTCACCCCAGCGCCAGACTTGGGCGCCGAAGCCCCAGCCCGTGGAGGCGCCCGCGATGACGATGGTCTTGCCGGGGCCTACGTGGCCTCGTTCAATCGCGTGGTGCAACGTGATCGGCATGGACGCGGAGACGAGCGAGCCGCGGGTTTCGAGGGTGGTGCAGTAGCGTTCCCGCGAGGCGCCCAGCGCGTTCGCCCAGCCGCGTATCAGAATGGGAGACGGCTGGTGAAAAACGAAATAGTCCACGTCGTCGGCGCGGAGGCGCGCACGCTCGAGCGCCTGTTTCACCATCTCCGGAACGAACACCGGGACGAACTTGCGCATGCCATCGGCCGCATCTTCGCGCAAATCGAAGTACGTGTGAAAATCATCGGGCACGACCTCGTCCTTGGCTTTGTAGCGAGGATTCCTCCAACGAAGGGTGGCGAGGTCGTAGTGTTCTGGCCTGCTCACGTACGAGGATGCAAGGAGCGATGCGCCGTCGGAATCCGCGGTCACCACGGCGGCCGCCGCGGCGTCGCCGAAGATGGTTGCGGATTTGTCCGTGTAATCGAGCAAGTCGGTAATATGCTCGACGCTGCACACCAGCACGCGCTTGCAGCGGCCCATGCGTATCAAATTCACTGCATTCTGCAGATGGATCAAGAACGAGAGGCACTCCTGCTCCACGTCCATCGCAAGCGCAGACCGCGCGCCCAGCTCTTCGCGAATCACCGGCGCGAGCCGGGGAAAGAATCGTTGCCCCGCGCGGGTCGAGACAACGAGGTTCGACGTGTTGGCCAAGACGAGATCGATGTCGGCGGCTTCGAGCTCCGCGATCCTCAAGGCTTCCCGGCACGCACGGACGGCAACGCGATCGTGGGTCTCGCCTGCGGCGGTGTCGAACATCCCACGGCGTTGAACGCCCCAGAATTGCCACCACTCGTGAGGAACGTTGGGGATTTGCGTGTACGGAGCCTCGGTGTTCGACACGCTGCGCGCCGGGAATACGCATGCGAGGCTGCGCACTGCCACCGGAACTCTTTCCCGAGGAGCGTCTGCGAGCATCATTCGTCGTCCAAGTCCGCGGAATCGGAAGGGCGCGCGGCATCCTCGGATGGGATGAGCGCCCGATAGGCGTCGCTCAGGGAGCCGAATAGACTTTTGACGGCCGCGTTCTGCCCGCGGCCCGATTCGGGGGGAGTGAGGATACCTTGCTGCCAACGTCGCAGCGTTTCGCCTCGCCGGATTTTGCCGGACGTCGTTTGCGGAATGCTGCCAGGGGCCAACGCGACGACGAGCGCAGGTTCGAGCCCCGTCGTCGAGAGGACCGCCTTCCAGCACTCCTCGGCGAGGTTCGCGGAGGCTTTTCGCTGCTCGACGAAGACCAGCAGACGCTCGCCGTGCTCGCCCACCTCGGCGGCGGCGGCGGCGAATCCCGTGCGGACAGCCGCAACTCGGTTTACCGCGTCCTCGATATCGTGCGGGAGGTGGTTTTCGCCGTTGATGATGATGATGTCTTTGGCCCGACCCGTAATATAAAGTTCACCGTCGAGTAGGACACCAAGGTCGCCGGTATCGAGCCAGCCGTTTTCGATGGGGGCGTCGTCGCGATCGAGGTAGCCCGCCATCACGGAGGGCGAACGAACCCAAATATTTCCCACTTCGCCCAATGCGCAGGGCACTCGGTCCTCGGTTCGACGGAGCTCGATCTCGACGGTGCGAATGGGTTTGCCCACGCTCACGAGTTCGACCCCAGGCCCCGGCACGGGGCGCCCTTCACTCAACGATTTGCGGTCGACGTGGGTGGTTCGGAATGGCCGTTCGTGAAAGGGAGTGAATGTGACCGCGAGCGTGGCTTCGGCGAGTCCGTAGACGGGGGCGAATGCCGTTTCGGCAAGTCCCCATCGCGCAAATCGCGTATTGAATCGGCGAGCGACTTCGGCGGAAATGGGCTCGGCCCCGCAGAGGGCCATGTTCCATCCGGAAAAATCGGCCCCTTCCAGGTCCTCGTCGCGGACCTTCGCCGTGCACTGCGCATAAGCGAAATTCGGAGCGACCGTCACGGTGGCGCGGTGGCGAGCCATCGCGCGCAGCCAAAGCGATGGCTTCGCGATGAAGATTTCAGGCGCCATGAGCACGAGCTTGATGCCGCGGCACATGGCGTTGAACACGCAACCAATGAGCCCCATGTCGTGATGAAGGGGAAGCCACGATACGTGTACGGCCTCGGCTTGCGGGTACATTCGCTCGGCCATCGCATCACAGTTCGCCAAAATCTGGCGATGCGTGACCGCAACGGGCTTCGGATGGACGGTCGTGCCCGACGAGAACTGCACGAGGGCCAAGTCATCGGGTGAAATCGCGCTCGGTTCCCGCGTCGGGCCGCGATCCAGATCCTCGACCAGGAGTGCGCCAAACCTCGGCTCGTACCGCGCGAGAACGGAGTCGAGCGAGCGCCGCACGCGGGCATCGGTCACCAGTGCCGCGGCGCGGGTGGCGCGCAGCATGGCGACGGTGCGCTCGCGATACTCTTCGAGGCGGCCCAATCGACGAGGGGCCGCCAAGACGAACGGGATGGCACCGATGCTGATGCAGCCCAAGAGCGCGAACACGAGTTCTGGGCTGGTCGGCAGCACGAATGCGACGCGATCGCCTGCGCCGATTCCCGCGGCGGCGAGCCCGCCCGCAGCACGCAATGCGCCCGCGCGAATTGCGTCCCAGCCAAACCATGTCTCGCCCTCGTCCCGATCCACGAAGTGGATGCCGTTCGACGCAGATGCACCCGCGGCCGACGTCAATCGGTCGATGAGGGTCGCCCCCGGCAAGGTCGGAGGAACCGGGGGCGTCACTTCGCCTCCCGAAGAATCGTCGCGACGATTTGGTCAACCGTATCGATTTCAGCCGCCTCCGTGGGCTGAAGGTAAATGGAAAAACGCTCCTCGACGGCGTCGATGAGTGTCAGCAGCTGCAGAGAGCTCAGATGCTCGGACAAGGCACCCGTGGGCAATGGGCCGTTCCACTGCAGCTTTTCCGTGAAGAGTTCGAGCAGTGTGCTTTGAATTTCAATTTCGGGCATGACGCATGGCTTCCGTGTAATTTCACCGAGCATTAAAATCTGTGAATGGCGGCCGACCAGGTCGAGCCCGCGCCATAGGCGAGCAACATGCAAAGGGTGCCGGGGCGCACGCGTCCTTCGTCGATGCTCATCCCGAGGACGACCGGCAGCGACGCCGACCCCATGTTGCCGAGGTGATCGGTCATCAGCAACTTGCCCTCGGGTATTTCGAGGATCTGGTTGACGCGTTCGAGAATTCGCGGGTTCGGCTGGTGCGGGATCACGATGTCGAGATCCGCGACCGAGAGGCGATTCCGGGCCAAGAGGTCACGCGCACACGTCACCATGGCTTCCACGGCGTGCTCGAACAGTTGGCGCCCCTGCATGCGAAACTGGTGCGCTCCACGGTCCACGAGTTCCGGCGCCAGGAACGTTTCGTGCGCAGTTCCCGGAGCCTCGGTCCAGAGATCCCGAAAGTGGCTTCCGTCCGCGCCCGTGACCTGATCGATCAACCCCACGCCAACGTCGTTGCTTGCCTGCAACACCGCTGCGCCCGCGCCGTCCGCCAAAAGGACCGCGAGGTTTCGCCCGTCGTTCGAGCAGTCCATGCGCTTGGAGAGCACTTCGCCGCTGATGACGAGCACATTTCGGCATTTGCGGGTCTGGATGTACTGGGCCCCGATTTCGATCCCGTACAGAAAGCCCGAGCATTGAGCGCGGATATCGAAACATGGAATGTGCCGCAATCCCAGCTTCGGTTGGATGAGATTTGCTTGAGAGGGATCATGATGATCGGGGCTCAACGTGCTCACGATCATCAGATCGATGTCGGCCGGGGAGAGGCGCGCGCGCTCGATGGCCCGTGCCCCAGCCTCCACCATCAGCTCGGAGGTCGGCACGGAAGCCGTGACGTGACGGCGCTCGCGGAGCCCCGTTCGGGCGACGATGAAATCGTCCGACGTGCTCATGACCGTGGCCAGGTAATCGTTGTCGATCACCTTGTTTGGAAGGGAAAAGCCGACGCTGGCGATTCGCGCCCGCGGCAGAAGCAGTGGACCGAAAGACGGGCTCTCCGATATGCTTACGCTTGCAGCCATTGGTAGCCATACCTCATTTGAAACGGGTTTAAGGTGAGACTGAGGAGGCGGCGCGTCCCATCACCACGGAGTGTCTCTGCAAAATAAGGCAGCCCGAACGGGCCCAAACGGGTATCGATCGCCGGGTCGAGGCCGATGGCGTCTTTCACCGAGCGTGCGTCGACGTCGCCGGGAAACCACGACTCGATCACCACATGGTCGGCCTTTTGGTCGGCGAGTGCGTTTCGCAAGAGGCTTATCGCCGCCTGGTTCAGTTTCTCGGAAACGCCATGCTGCAACGGAAAACGAAACTGGCCGCGCAGTTCACCCGAGGCGCATTCGGCCCACGGGAAAGCATCGACCTGCACCGGTGCAACGTTCGTATGCGACCATGCACCGAATGGTTCGCGTCCCGATTTTGCGCCATCCCAACGGAGCAACAAGCAACCGGCTCCGTCGGGGACACGGAAGCCGCTCTCTGGATCCTTGGCGAGACTCTTGCCGCCGCACTCGACCCGGACGAGAAGCACGTGCTTGTAATCCATCTCGTGACAGAATCCGCGGGCGATATCGATCGCGGCCGACCAATCATCGTCGTACAGATCGAAAACGAACGCGCGCTCCGCGCCGAGTTCTCGTTGCAGTGGGTGGCAGACGCGGGGACCCGCAACGTTCTTGCCGAGCGCCACTCGGTCCGGCGAGATCGACATGCTCAGAATCAAATCGAGGCTACGTGCTTCGACGGATGCCTGAGCAAGTACCTCCCGGGCCACCGGGAGAACGCGATCGATGGCGAGGGGATCGCGCCCTTGCTCGAACTGCGCGTCACCGGTGGATACGCTCGCGTTGGCACCGATGATGCGCAAGCTCGCCTCCCAGGGCATCAGGCCGATTCCGCTGGAGGCTGCGCAACCCAACGGAAGCCATCCGCCGAGATGGAGAGCGCATCGGGCCCTGCCGGGTACGGGCCCCTAGCTCCGAGGCCGGATGCAGACGTGACGTCCAGCCATGACGGGATTCCGAAGACCGCATCGAGGGGAATACGCTTGGTCTCGGTCGGTGGCGCGGAGGCCCCGGCAAGCGCCTGAACGTCGGGTCCGGTGCCAAACCCGGCAACGAGGCGCACGAAGGCCTGGCGGTCCTGTTCGAACTTCTCGTCCCCGAGCACCTCGTGCGCGGCGCGGAAGTAATCTTCCTGATCGTTGTTGGAGTCGTAGAAGAACTGGAGAAATCGGTAGAAAATCATGTATTCGGCCCGATAACGCCGTTCGTATTCCGTGAAGCAGGCGGTCTCGTCGACCTCCCCGAGAAGGGTCGTATGGATGGATCGCGCCGCGAGGAGCGCCGAATACGTCGAGAGATGAACGCCGGATGAAAAGAGTGGATCGACGAAACACGCGGTGTCGCCGACCAGGACCATCCCTGGTTTCCAAAACTTCGAATTGCAATAGGACCAGTCCTTGCGTACCCGGTATTGTCCGTACATTCCTTCCGTTACGCGCGGCACACCTTCGAGCATGCCTTTGATGAGGGGGCAGCCATCCAGGAGCTCGTTCATGGCCTGCTCATGCCCCTTCTTCAGGATGGGAGCATTTTGCTGTGGCATGACGACGCCCACGCTGGTGAGATCCGGCGCGAGCGGAATGTACCAAACCCAGCCCTTCTCCATGGATACGACGAGGATGTTGCCCTCATTCGGCGTGGGCATCCGCTTTCCACCGCGGAAGTAACCAAAGAGAGAGACGTTGCGGAAGAAGTCGGCCACGACGCGTTCACCGACGATTCGGTGAAAGGGGCTCGAGTGACCGCTGGCATCGGCGACGATGCGGGCTCGCGCTTCGCGCGTGCCGCCATCCGGTGTTCCATAGCGTACGCCGACGACGCGCCCGTCCTCCTGGAGGATGGCCGCGACGGGATGGCGTTCACGTACATCGACGCCCTTGCGTGCAGCGTTGCGCAAGAGAATCTCATCGAACTTGGCTCGCTCGACCTGGTATGCGTTGACGACCCCAGGCACCTCGCTCTGGGTAAAATCGAACGTCCACGTTTCTTTTCGACGGCCCCAGTACCAAGAGCCGCCGCGCTTGATGGGAAATCCGGCGTTGGCCAACTCGTCGGTGATTCCGAGAAGATGACCGATGGCCCCCGTCGTCGACGGCAAGAGGGATTCGCCGATTTGATAACGCGGAAAACTTTCTCGCTCGAGAAGAAGAATCTTGTGGCCCCGCATGGCGAGGATTGTGGCGAGCGTCGAACCGCCCGGGCCACCACCGATAACGATGGCGTCGAAATGCTCAACGCTCTCATTCGTCGAAACGTCCATTGAAGATCCTCATCGAGAGAAGAAGGCCGCGACCGCTGTCGCGTATCGTCCGAAAGCGCCAACCGATCAGCGCGAACCTTTAACTTTCTGAAAGCTGGATTCGTTCGGCCTGACCGAGTGCTGATTGGGTCGCGAGTATAGCGAAGTACATAGCGCTTCGTCCCCACGTTTCAAGCCCATATGAACAAGTAATTCCTCGACGAGGAATCGCGCTGTCGAAGTAACACTTTGCAATGCGATTTGACCAGAGTGACGCTGTATTTTGCCGTCTTCTCGTGCCAATCCGGATCCGATCGCGTCACGATAAGCAATTTGAGTTGTCGGGATGACACCCTGCATGCGAGCGGGCGGAAATTGGCGATATTGCAGCAGATACTCCGTACGTAATTGGGATTGAGATTACTTGGAGCAAATGGCGACACTCTCCGCTCGGAGAGCGGGCCTTCAGCCATACGTTCGTCACTTCGCGAGTTGTCTGTCCGCCATCGACGGCTTCTTGCATCGTCCCCATTGCGATGGGATCGACGAGTGCGGCACCTTGACCTAGAGTCGCGGTAGCATGTCTCTCGGTCGACCTCGTCGGCCTCTCTTCAAAAGGATTACGACGGTATGTGGTACACGGATGTAGGCTGCGTCGATGAAGACTTGATCGTGCTCGGGACCATCAAGAATCCGGTCTTCTTGACGGGGAGTGGCGACGATTGGGCGTTGATCGAGGGAGGGCTGACACGGCATGCACCGCTCGTTCTCCGTCAGCTCCAGGACGTGCTCGGGGATACCCGCCGCATCCGCCGATGGCTGGTGACCCACTCTCACTATGATCACTGCGGGCTTCTCGGTCAGCTCTATCCATACATGCCTTGGGTCACCGTCTACGCCTCGCCCGAAACGGCCAAGGCCTTTCAGAGCGAGCGGGCACGGGCGGTGGTCCAGAAGATAAACGATGCGACCAAGTTGCTCGCGTCGCCCGGCGAGGAACTCCCGGCGCTACCGAATCCGGCGCTTCCGCCAGCCGTGTTGTCCGAAATACCGATCACCACCGTGGTCGACGGCGATCGGGTCGAGCTCGATGGTCGACGGTCGATGCTCGTGCGGAAAACGCCAGGCCACAGCCGCTGCCAGATTGCCTATTTCGACGAGAGCCGCGGGCGGGCTTTCGTATCGGACGCACTGGGAGAGTTGGTCGAGGAAGGCTATTATTGTCCGCTGTCGTTCGACGATCTCGCGGCGTATCGCACGTCCATCGAGAGCATCGCGAAGCTCGGGGCCGAGGAGGTCGTGCTCGGGCACCACGGAAGGCTCACCGGTGAGCAAGCAGCGCGGGCGGCGGCGGAGGCCAGGGACGGGCTCGAGCGGTTTGCCGACGACGCGCGAAAGCTTTTGCCAAAAGCGGGCGGCGCCAAAAGGACGGTGGCCGAGCAGCTCTCCCAGCGCCTGCACGCGCCGAGCGTTACGTTCGTGCCGCAGGACCTGCACGTTCAGAGCATGCTCCGCATACTCGATCTTCTCGAGAGCGAGCACACTCTCACTTGATTTAAAATTGGATATCGACGACGCCGAGCGTTCCGTAGATGTACGGCGTTGGAACGATTTGCGGCTCCGATGGATCCCGACAAAGGGTCAGGTGATTCACCTCCCACGCGAATGCGACGTGCTTCGTGATGAGCACGGCAATGCCTCCGCCGAACTGCAACGCAAGCTCACGGCGGCGGGTCGAGAACGGGAACATATCGGGATCGTAGCGCCACTCACCGATACCGAAGTGCAGGAACGCCGCCACTGGGCCGTCGCCGGTGTGCACGCGCCCGAGAAGGGCGCGGGTCGACTTCGTCAAACGGACTTTGTCGGTCGCAACGGCCAGCTCTCCGATGAGAGGGAATCCACCGTTCCAATCGCGTGCCACGAGGGCCCAACCCAAGGGAGGTTTGGTGTGGGCATTGGGCGTCCCCTTGCCATGGTCGCGCGTTGCCTCATATGCGAATTGAACTCCGCGTTCGACGAAGCGTCCGAGATCGAACCCACGGCCGAAGGCGGTCGGATCCGAATGGGCCGTACTCGTGACCGTGAGCACCGCGAACATGGCCGCTGTGGTGCACACGATGGGACCTCTCCGCAGTCTCCGCCGCGGGAGACGCGATGCAATAGCTCGAAACATCCTCGCCGATGGAAATTAGCAAGGCATATGCCCCATCGTCGGCGGTGGTCAGCCTGCGATAGGTCTTATTTTCCCGGCGCCCGAAACGATTCGGCTGCACGGTTCCACACTTGGAACAGGACATTCTCTGCGCAATGTGCGCAGTCGGAGCATTTCGACGCTGCTCGGAGATTCGAGCGAAATGGCAAAGAAGCTCGAGCGAGAATTCTCGCAACGAAGACAATGCGGGTCACTCACCTCATGGACAGATGCTTGCTCATATAGGACGCCGTGCGGCTCCATTCCTCACGAAGGCGCGTTTCGAAACTGGATTCCAACAAGATGTCGACGATGGGGACCGTCGCCTTTACCTTGAGGTCTCCGATTCGGCGGATGCTCGTTGAATTGATTGGCTCTAGACGCATCGTGCCATCCAGGTGGATCTTGTCGGCGAGGGTGCTGGGGGTCGCGCGCCATCGCCAAATGTCGCTTCCCCTCGCGAGCTCGCCCTGCTCCGAAAGCGTGAATCCGCCCCTCATGGGTCCTGGAAGACTCCAGTTGGGCGCAAGGTCCACCGTTCGCTCGGTCTCGCTCTGTTCACGGATCTCATAGGCTCGGTAACCGAGCCCTTCGCGGTACATCTTCTCGGTGAACGCCTTGTTCCAGAAGAGCTTCCAGAATTGTTCCTTGTTGCACCTTATCTCGTGAGTGATGACGAACGTGGCCATGTTTCCCCTCCATGGAGATCTCTTCTCGGTGGTATTGGCGTTCGTCAATGAGCGGCCAGAACATCGAGGATGTCTCAGGCGAGAATTGCGTCCAACGTCGTATTTTTTACAGAAGTACGTCTGCCCGTGGCGGCCCGCGGAATAGCATCTTGCGCCAATGGCAAAGAACGAAGGAAGCGACCCCACCGAGCGCACTCAGCCTCGAGTAGCCCAAGCGCGCCGGGCTACACGCGGCGCCAGGTAGGTGCCATGGATGACGTCCGCCAGCGCCTTGCTCGAGACTTCGTTCCATCCCACCGATAGACTTCCCCGGTGGAGAAGGCACGGGAACCAACCGGAGGGGGAGGCTATGCCTTCGGCGACTTTCGCTTTGCGCCCGAGGCGCGCCACCTGTCGTTGAGCGGCGCGACGCTGCGTCTCGGGGCGCGAGCGCTGGACATGCTTCGCATTTTGGTGGCGCGCGCGGGGACCGTGGTCACGGCCGACGAACTGCTGACGCTGGTCTGGCCCGACGTGACCGTCGAGGAGACGAATCTGCGCGTTCAGATAGGTGCCCTTCGCAAGGTGCTTGCCCGTGGAGAGCAAGGCCGGGGGGCCATCGAAACGGTGCCGCGCGGCTACCGGTTCACGCTGCCCGTGTCGCGCTGGGAGGACGAGGCGAGTGAGCCGGTGTTGCCCGCCGAGCCCACGCGGGACAACCTGCCCGCGTTGCTCGCCACCACGGTCGGTCGCGCGGAAACGATTGCTCACCTCGGGGGTTTGTTGGCAGAGCAACGACTGGTCACCATCGCCGGACCTGGCGGGGTGGGCAAGACCACCGTGGCCGTCGAGGTGGCGCGACAATGCTTGCCGCGCTTTGCCGATGGCATCTGCTTCGTGGACTTCTCGTCCATTTCCGACCCAGGCCTCGTCCCGAGCGCGCTGGCCTCGGCGTTCGGGGTCGGGGTGCTTTCGAACGATCCCCTGGGCGGTCTGATTTCCTATTTGCGCAAAAAGCAGATGCTGCTTCTGCTCGACACATGCGAGCACGTGGTCGACGCGGTCGCGAGTTTGGTCGAATCGCTGCTCTCGCGACTTAGCCGCCTTCGCATCCTTGCGACCAGCCGCGAAGTTTTGCGTGCGACGGGAGAATGGGCGTATCGCCTCCCGTCCTTGTCGCATCCCACGCATACGGACGGGCTGACCGCTGCCGATGCGCTCTCGTTCCCCGCCGTGGACTTCTTCGTTCGATGTGTCCGGGCAACCTCCGATCGATTCGAGTTGGGGGATGCCGACGCCGACGTCGTCGCGGCGATCTGCCACCGCCTCGACGGCATGCCGCTGGCCATCGAATTTGCGGCCGCGCGGGTGGGTGACCTTGGCCTTCGCGAGATTTCCGCCCGGCTCGACGATCGCTTCAACGCACTCACGAAAGGCCGCCGAACGGCGTTGCCGCGGCATCAGACGCTGGCGGCCACCTTGGAGTGGAGCTACCAGCTCCTGCGGCCCGAGGAGCAGGCCATGCTGCGGCAGCTCTCGGTTTTCCGCGGCAGGTTCACCGCGGATGCGGCTCTTGCCGTTGCCGGTACACGATGGGCGCGCCCGACGGCATTGACGTACCTGTCGAACATTTTTGCCAAATCCTTGGTCACGGTCGACATCGGTGGGGAAGCGCCGCTCTACCGCTTGTTGGATACGACCCGCGCCTTTGCGGCCGAACGGCTGACCACGGAGGAGTCGCACGAGGCCTCGCTCCGTCACGCGATGCATATGCTTGCCTCGCTCAAGGCGCTGGAGATCGATTACGAGTCCGGGGACAATCGAGATTGGACCGAGCACCATCGCCAATTGATTGACGATTTGCGCGGTGCGTTCGATTGGGCCCTGTCCGGCGGCGGGGATCGCGATTTGGGCCTGCAACTCATCGGCAATGCCCACCAGATCTGTTATGCGCTATCTCTTTTCGACGAATATGCACGAAGGTTGAAAGGCGTGCTCGAAGTCACGCCCGAAACGTCCGCCGCGGATCCGATCGCGTTGGGACGAGTTTGGCAAATGTATGGACATGCGATGTGGCAGACGGCCGAGCCTATCCAAATCGTGATTGGTGCGTTTCGAACGGCCCTTGAATTGGCTCGACATGCAGAATCCGTCGACCAGCAACGACACGCGCTCTTTAGCCTGCATCTTGCCTTTGCTCAAAATGGCGATTATGCCGAATGCTTGTCCGTCGCGAACGAATACGCGTCCATCGCAAAGACGTTTTCCTCGTTCGGGATCGCGCTCCGGTACCAGAGGATGATGGCCGTAGGGCTTCAGGCGATAGGAGATCCCGCGGGAGCGCGAGCCTTCGTGGAGCGAGTTCTGGCCGACGAGGTGGAGCCCGCGGACTCGGGGCGCCCGCGCGGCATTCGGGTCAGCTCGGGCGTTGCCATCCGGCCAACACTTGCCCGCATTCTCTGGCTGCAAGGTTATCCAGAGCAGGCCTGGGAATGCGCCTGCAATGGCCTCGAGCGTGCGCGCGCCATCGACCAGGCCATCCAGCTGGTTCAGGCGATCGCCTTCGGCCTGGTTCCCATCGCGTGTTGGATGGGCAAGATCGAGGCGGCCAAAGAGTTTGCGGATCTACTTCTTGTTTCCTCGTTGGAGCATTCTCTGGTCCTCAACCATCGCTTTGGGCAAGCCTACCAGGCCGTCTTGGACGGTACGTTCGATGCGGGTCGGGAACCTCCGGGCGGCCCCTACCTCGCGGATCTGCTTGCAACGATGGATGAAAAGGCGGCCACGGAAGCGGCCCTCGCGCGCGACGGTGACGAACGATGGTGTACGGCCGAAATGCTTCGGATTCGCGCCGCGCGACTCCTCGCCCAGAGCGATGGTCAGTGCGATGCGGAGGCCGAGGCGCTGCTTCGACGATCGCTGGATGTCGCGCGTCGCCAAAAGACGTTGGCGTGGGAGCTGCGGACGGCCACGACCCTCGCGGAGCATTGGCAACGTCGAGGCCGAAACGCCGAAGCGTTGGCGGTGCTCTCCCCGGTGTACGAGCGCTTCACCGAGGGCTTCGACACGCGGGACGTGCTCCGCGCCGCGGCAATCCTGGGGTTCAAGTGAGGCGTTCGTAGACGCCGGGGCGGCGGAGGAACTGTACTAGGCTGGGGCCCGCCCCATGAGAGCTTGGTATGCCGTTCACAAGTGGACCAGCCTCGTTTGCACTTTGTTTCTCTTGATGCTGTGCGTGACGGGGATGCCGCTCATCTTTCGTCACGAGATCGACCGCGCGCTGGGCTACACCCTCGTTGCACCGGAGAAAGCCGCGACATCCGCGCGTGTAAGCTTGGACGACATTCTCGCGGCCGCCAGGGCCAAGAGGCACGGCGACGCCGTGCAGTTCGTACTGACCGAGCCGGGCGAGCCGTTCGTGCACTACGTCCGACTTGGGAAGACCGTCCAGTCGCCCGAGCCGTCGGGCATCGATGGTTACGACGTGCGTACCGGCGCATTCTTGGGCGAGTACGTGCTCGAGCGAGGTGTGACGAGCTTCCTAGTGAAGCTCCACGTCGAGATGTTTGCCGGCCTCGGGGGCACGCTCTTTCTCGGGTTCATGGGGCTCTTGCTCGTGGCCTCGCTCGTGTCCGGCACCGTGTTGTATGGGCCGTACATGAGCAAGATCGCGTTTGGCACGGTGCGGAGGAACCGGTCGTCGCGGCTCAAATGGCTGGACGTGCACAACCTGTTCGGCATCACGACGTTGATGTGGTTCTTGGTCGTCGGAGCCACGGGCGTGGTGAACACCCTGGCAATTCCGCTCTTCGAGCGTTGGCAAAGCACCCATCTCGCCGAGATGACGGCATGGGATCGCGCTCACCCGCCGCCGACGGAGCCCGGTCTCGAAGACGTCGCCACGGGCTCCGCCCAGAGGGCCCTCGAGGCCGCGCTCGAGGCCTCCCCCGGGACGGAGCTTTCCTTCTTGGCCTTTCCCGGTAGCGACTTCGCGGGGCCACATCACTTCGTGGTCTTCCTGCAGGGCACCACGCCCCTGACGTCCAAGCTGCTCGAGCCCGTATGGGTCGACGCACGGACGTGCCGCGTGGTCGGAGCTCGCAAGCTACCGTGGTATTTGACCGTTCTCTTGCTCTCGCAGCCGTTGCACTTCGGCAATTACGGCGGCATGCCGCTCAAGGTTCTCTGGGCATGCCTCGATGCGATGACCATCGTCGTCCTCGTGAGCGGCATCGAGCTTTGGCTGCAACGTCGCCGTGTGTGAGGGCGCGTCAAGGATCGATCGTCGCGAGGGCGGCTCGCAAGCTAGCATGCACCTCGCGGCCTTGCACGGCGGCCAGGTGGTCGCCGGATAGGTTGACGGTGTCCACGGTGCCGCGGGTGTACGCTTGCCAGTCGACGGGCGCGCTGCCGTGCTGCGCGAGCGTCTCCGCGCTCCACCAGGCGCGAATGGGCGCGCGCAACGCATGCGCGGGCAGGCCATTCAGGAAAAGCGCGGCGTCGCGCAGCAGGACGTAGCGGTGCCAAAGGGCGGTGGCCGGGGCGTCTTCGGGGAGAAGACCCCGCGCTTGGGCCCAGATGGCGGCTTGCTCCACGCGCTCACGGATGGCGAGGCCGTGGAGGCGGTCCTCCAAGGCGCGAAGCTCCTCTTTGGGCAGGGCAAGAAGCTCCGCTCGGCGACTCTGGTCGATGTATCCCGCGAGCTCGGACACGACGTCGGGGGCCTCGCTCGTATAGAGGTGGGTGCGCGGTTGCGTATCGAGAATGGCGAGAAATGCCACCGACTCACCCCGCGCCTCGAGCACGTGCGCGATGCCCAGTGCGAGGACGCCGCCCAGGGACCACCCCACGAGATGGTACGGGCCGTGCGGCTGCCGGGCTCGGACCTCGTCGGCCAGAGTCTCCGTGATGTGCTGAATCGAATGTTCCTCGTGGCCCAACACCGACCCCAGATCGAGCCCGAGCACGGGTTGGTCGTCGCCGAGGGCATCCGCGAGCGGCTGGTACGCCGTGACGTGGCGACCCGTGGGGTCCACGCAGAACAGCGGCGGGCGCGCGCCTGCCGACGGTGACACCCCGCGCAGGGTGACGACCGGCGAGCCGGCGCCATCGTCGGAGATGCCCGGAACCTGGGAGATGAGCTCGGCCAGACCCGCGACCGTGGGCGCGCGAAAGATGGCCATGAGCGAGAACCCGGTGCCGAACGCCTGCTGGATTCTATGCATCAGCGGAATCGCCAGCAGCGAGTGCCCGCCCAAATCGAAGAAGTCGTCGTTCACGCCCACCTTCGGCACCTCGAGAACCTCGGCCCAGATGCGCGCGAGCGTCTCCTCGGTGGGCGTGCGCGGCGCGACGTAGGCGTGCTTGGTTCGACGATCCGCGGGGCTGGGAAGAGCCTTTCGATCCACCTTGCCATTGGCCGTGAGGGGAAGTCGGGGAAGAACCACGACGTCCGTCGGGAGCATGTAGTCGGGCAGTCGAGGTCCGAGAAACTCGCGGACGCTCTTTTCTTCGAGCGCGCCGGCCGAAGCCTCTTTCGGGACCACGTAGGCCACGAGCGCGAAGCCCTCCTCGTGCCGGGCCATCACGATGGCTTGGCCGATGCCGGGATGCTCCGACAACCGCGCCTCGATCTCGCCCAGCTCCACGCGGAATCCGCGGATCTTGAGCTGGTGGTCGCGGCGACCGATGAATTCGACGGTGCCGTCGGGGCGGTACCTTGCGAGGTCGCCCGTTCGATACAGACGTGCTCCCGCAGAAAAGGGGTGCGGCACGAATCGCTCGGCGGTGATGTCGGGCCGGTCCAGGTACCCGCGCGCCAGACCGGCGCCACCGAGATAGAGCTCGCCCACCGTACCCACGGCCGCGGGCTCGAGCTTCTCGTCGAGCACGTACGATTCATCGCCGCACAGCGGACGTCCAATCGGCACCGAGGCGCACCCCGTGCGGTCGCGCCAATCGCGAAGCGGCAGGACCAGCGCCCCCACGGTCGTCTCGGTGGGTCCGTAATGGTTGACCACCGCGCACGTCCCGCCAAGCGCGGCGATCCGGTCCACGAGGGCCATGGACAGCGCTTCCCCGCCCAGCACGAGAAGCCGGCGCGGCAACACGGCTCGTCCTTGACCGGCATCGAGCAACGCACCCAGGTGGGACGGTACGATCTTCAGCACGTCGAGCGAAAACTGCGCGGTGTACTCGGCAAACTTTCGCCCGTCCGTGGCCGTCCCGTAGTCGATCACATGGAGGCATCCGCCCGTGGCCAGCGAGGCAAAGATGCTGGTGTTGCCCAGGTCCGCGCTCAGCGTCGTCACGGTGGCGAAGTGGAGGCCCGGCTCGATCTCGAGCGTCCCGCAAAGCGTCTGGGTGTAGTTGGCGATGCCGCGGTGGGTGATGGCCACGCCCTTCGGCACGCCCGTCGAGCCCGACGTAAAAATGATCGAGGCCAGATCGTCGAGCCCTACGGCCCCCGGTGGGTTGGCGTCGTATTCGGCGCCCGGGGCATCGGGCCATTCCATGTCGCGATGGGTGATCACGATGGCATCGCGCGGCCGCTCCAACTGCTGCAACTGCTGCGCGAGACGCGCGGCGGGCGCCTGTGGGTCCAGCGGAGCGTAGGCGCCACCGGCCTTGAGAATGCCGAGAAGGCCCGCGATCATGTCGGCGGACCGCTCGCAGCAGAGACCAACGGGGCTCCCGGGCTTCAAGCCACGGCGGGCCAGATCGCGCGCCAGTCGATTGGCGCGTCGATTGAGTTCGCGGTACGTCCAGCGCTGCTCGCCGCAAAGAACGGCGAGGGCATCGGGCCTTTGCGCGGCCTGCTGCTCCAATGCGCGGTGAAGGAGTGCGGGCGCCGCATCCGCAACCTTGCCGCGACCCTCGGCGAGCCTTCGCGCGCGCTCCGTGGCCCCGAGGATGCGCAGCGTCCCCACGGGAGCCTCCCAACCTGCCTCCAACGCACCAAGGAGCGTGACGTACTGCTCGGCGAGGGCCGCCGCACCACCGGCGGAGACGCGGTGCGCGTCGTACCAAATCGTCGCCGAGACTCCCTCATGGCGCACGAGAGACAGTGCGAGCTTGAGGCCAGGTGGACCCATGCATTGTGCATCGAGTTGCCAGGAAAGGCCCGAAACGCGCACGGGTTCCAGGCTCTCGTCGTAGGCAAAGCCGACCCAATCCGAGGTGCCGTGCTGCACCTCGGGCCACTCGGGCGTGCGCTCCGCCGCATCCTGCTGCTCGAGCTCCGCTTCCAGCGCAGCCTCCACCTGGCGCACGAGCTCCCCGAACGACGTCGCCTCGTCGACGCGGCACACGGCCGGCATCCAGCTCGCCACGGGGCCCATCACCTCTTGCAGGTCCTCGATGTGCCGTCCTGCCGAAAGGACCGCCACGGCGAGATCCTTCCGCGCGACCAGCCGTGTGAGGTGCACGAGCCAGGCCGCCAAAAGAACCGTCGATAGCGTGGCCCCGTGACGGTGTGCGAGCGATTCGAGCTCGGCCGCCACCCGAGCGTCGACATCGATCTCCACCGAGGCGCAGGCCGCACGTGCTCCGTCCGAGGCGCCTTCGAACGGCAAGACGAGGGGCGCCGGCGAAGGAGTCGGCGACGCCGCGCCTCCGTGAAGCTCGTTCTGCCAGTCCGAAAATTGCGCGTACTGCGCGGGCTCCTCCGAGTCTTCCAGAGGCCCGCGCGCATACGCATCGGCGATCTCCCGCACGAAAAGCCGCAGGGTCCATGCATCGGCCGAGAGCGCGGGCAGCACGAGGAGAAGCTCGTGGTGCTCGGCGCCACGCCGAAGGAGCGTCACATCGAGCACCGGCCCGTGAACCAAATCGAAATCCCGCCGCGCCGCCTCTTCCCACGCCCCCGTGATGGCGGCGCGCCGTTCGGCCTCCGAGCGGCCCTCGAGATCGACGTAGCGCCAGGCAAATCCGCGGGCGCCGGCTCTCTGGAGGGGGAACTTGAGACGCGCATCGCGATGAAAGGTCGTGCGCAAGATCTCGTGCCGCTCGACGACGCTGCCCAATGCGCGGGAGAGCCTCTCGTGCTCGATGCGGCCTTCGATGCGAATGCGCGCCCGCACGTTGGCCGAGACGCCGTGCTGGTGCAGCGACCAGAGGCGCCTCTGCACGGGGGAAAGGCTCACGCCGTCCAGGCTCGTCACGGGGTCACCTCCACGTCGGCATGCGACACCATCTGGCCCATGGCCACCACGATCTTGCGTGGGCCCTTGAAGGGATCGCGGCCGTGGGCCACGAGCATGTTGTCGAGCATCAGCAAGTCGCCGCTCTGCCATGGATTGCGCACGGCGTACCTCTCATAAAGTTCCCCGAGCACGCGTGTGGTCTCTTCCTCGATGGGGGAACCGTCGCCGTAGGTGACATGACGCGGCAACCACCGCTCACCGAGCATGGCCAAGAGCGACTCCCGCACGGGTGCTTCCAGGTACGCGGGGTGGTGGAGCTGAATCTGATTGAAGAAGACCGACTCGCGCGTCTTGGGATGCTGAAGCACCGCCGGGCCGCGCTGGCTGATACGCAGCCGCCCGCCGTCCATCCAATCGCAGCGCATGCCGCTCACCCGGCAACGCTCCTCCACCACCATCGGCTCGCTCGTGTGGAAGAAGTCCTGCCAGCTCACGTCGTAGCCGGGGGTGAAGTTGCGCACGTAGAGAAGGCCCAATCGCTGAAAGCGTGCGCGGAGCTCGGGCGAGAGCGCCTCGTGAAGACGGCGGCAGTCGACGATGGGCGTGGCGCCGCCTTCCGGGGAAGCTTGCGTGCAGAAGAACCACTGCTTGAGTGGCCAGCGCGGCAGGTGCGAGCTCTCGTTGTGGAAGAGAATGGCCTTGTCGGCCGGATACGGTGTGGAGCCGTACACGTCCTTGCCGGCCTTCTCCCGGGGCAAGTCGCCGTACTCGCCGAACAGCTCGCCGCATACGCTCCGCGCCACGTTCTCGAAGTCTCCGACGGACGTCAGCCCGAAGCCGCGGAACAGCAGCGCGCCATGGTGGAGCAGCTTCTCCTCGACGAAGGTGCGCTCCGCCTGCGCCCACGCCGCGAGATCCACGTCGCGCCGGGCCGGCTCGACGACCAGCGGCATCGTCTCGGTGGGCTTGGCGAGGCGCGTGGTGATGAACGCGTCCGTCGCGCGCTTGAAGCTCTTGAGCCCTCCCGCCGGAAGCGCCCGACTCCGTTTGGCGCGCTCCTTCGGCTCCGTGGCCACGAGGGCCGTGATGCGGCTCTCGGGCTCGGCCGCGACGCGCCGCAAGATGCCGAGCAACGACGTGGCCATGGCCTCGATGGTCGTCGCCTCGAACAGATCGGCGCGGTACTTCCAAACGCCCACCGTGCCCTCGCTCGTTTCCTCGACGAACAACGCGAGATCGAACCGAGCCGCGTCCCATTCGAGGTCCATCGCACGGAACCGAAGCCCCGGCAGCTCCAGATCGGACGACGGTGTGTTCTGCATCACGAACAACGTCTGCACCAGCGGGTGCCGCCCCGGAATGCGCGGCGCGCGCACGGCATCGACGACTTGCTCGAAAGGCAAATCCTGGTGCGCGTACGCGTCCAGGGTCGTCGCGCGAACACGCCCGAGAAGCTCGCGGAACGTCGGCGCACCGCCGAGATCCGTCCGCAGGACGAGCAGGTTGACGAAGAAGCCGATGAGCCCCTCGGTCTCCACACCGCTGCGGCCCGCCACGTCGGTTCCGATCAGGAGATCCGTTTGGCCCGTGCGCTGGAAGAGGAGAACCTCGAAGGCGGCGAGCAACGTCATGAACAGCGTCGCACCGTGCTGCCGTCCGAGGTTCCGCAGCGCCTCGGCGAGCTCGGGCTCGATGTCCATTTCGAAGCGCGCGCCGCGGTAGGTCGGTGCACCGACGGGAACGTGGTCGGGCCGCAGGTCGAGGGCGGGCGGAGGATCCTGGAGACGCTGCCTCCAGTAGCCGAGGTGCGCCTCGCGCACCGGTCCGCGCATCCACTCCCGCTGCCAGACGGCGAAGTCCGCGTATTGAATCGGCAGCGAACGCAGCGTCGAAGGACGCGCCGAGCGCTCGGCATCGTACAGCTCCGCGAGCTCGCCCACGAGCACGCTCATGGACCAGCCGTCCGCCACGATGTGGTGCACGACCAGGACGAGGACGTGCTCCCCCGCACCGAGCTTCGCCGCGGCCACGCGGATCACCGGCGCCCGGCCGAGATCGAACGGCCGGCCCGCATGCTCGGCGGCGATGCGCTGCACGCGAGCCTCTTGTTCCGAGGCCGGCGTATCCGAAAGGTCGAATGCCTCGAAGGGAACCTTGGCGCCTTCCGCGATGACCTGCACCGGCTCGCCATTGTTCGGCGCGAAGGACGTGCGCAGGGCCTCGTGCCGCGCGAGGAGCGCCGCGAGGCTTCGCTCGAAAAGAGCCAAATCGAGATCGCCCGTCACGCGAACGGCGGCGGTCATGTTGTACTCGGCGCTGTCGGGTTCCAGCTGCGCGAGGAACCACAGTCGCTGCTGGGCAAACGACAGCGGGAGCGGGTTGTCCCTCGGTACCGAAACGAGCGGCGGCGCTTTGACCAAATCCGCCGTACGTCGCGCATCGATGTCGCGCGCGAGCTCCGCCACCGTGGGATGGTCGAAGAGGCTGCGTAGCGGCAATTCGACGCCGAAGGCATGGCGCACGCGCGAAACGACGCGCGTGGCCAAGAGCGAGTGCCCGCCGAGCTCGAAGAAGCTCTCGTCGATGCCGACGCGTTCGCGGCCGAGAACCTCGCCCCAGATGCCCGCGAGGACGTCCTCCGTCGGCGTGCGCGGCAGCTCGATCGCCGCCGTGGCGCCCTCCGCGGCCACGTCGGGCGAGGGAAGGGCCTGACGATCCACCTTGCCATTGGGGGTGAGCGGCAGCTCGGGCAGGAAAACGAACCTGACCGGCACCATGTAATCGGGCAACGTCTCCCGGAGAAACTCGCGCAGCTGCGCGCCGGTGGGCGGCTCGCCCTGCGAAAGCGCGCCGGTGGCGACGTAGGCCACGAGCTGTTCTGCGCGCACGAGCACGGCGGTGGCGTGAACCCCCGGGTGCTCCGCGAGGCGCACCTCGATTTCGCCGAGCTCGATGCGGAAGCCGCGGACCTTGACCTGATGATCGCGTCGCCCGATGAATTCCAGGGTGCCGTCCTCGAGCCTGCGCGCGAGATCGCCGGTGCGGTACATGCGCGCACCGGGCTCTTGGCGGAATGGGTCGGGCACGAACACCTCGGCCGTTCGCCGCGGGTCGTGGATGTACCCGCGCCCGACACCGATGCCCCCGACGCAAAGCTCGCCGATGGCCCCGATGGGCGCGAGCGCGTCGCCCACGAGGACGTGAAGCTGCACATGGGGCACGGAGCGCCCGATGGGGACATGCGTCGCGTCGGATGGCAGCGCGGCGGTCAGCACGTGGAGCGCCACATCGTCGGCGCACTCTGCGGGGCCGTAGGCATTCATGAGGGGAACGTGCGGGAACCGCTCGAACCACTTGCGGCACAGATCGGGGGTGAGGGCCTCGCCGGTCGGAAGCATCCAACGCAGGCGCGTGAGCACCTTGGTCGAAGCTTGTGCCTGCACGATTTCGCGCAGCAGGGACGGAACCAATTCGAGGATGGTGATGCCCTCGGCCTCGGCCTCCTCGAGCAGCCGCTGGGGATCGGCCACCACGTCGCCGGGAACGATGTGCACGCGCGCACCGCAAAGCAGCGCCGACAGAAGCTGCCACACGGAAATATCGAAGCACTGCGATGCCGTTTGCCCGACGACGTCGCGCGGCGTGAGCGACAGCGAAGGAACCTTGCCCCACACGTTGTTGAGCATTCCCGCGTGCTCCACCATGGCGCCCTTCGGCGTTCCGGTCGATCCGCTGGTGTAAATCACGTACGCGAGGTGCCCCGGCCCGGCTGCGTTGGTTGCGTCGGTGGCATGGGCCGCGAGCTTTTCGCGGAGGACGAGCCGCGGTCGCTCGCCCTCGGGGAGACGGGCCAGAGCGTCCGAGAGCGCGGGAGCCCACGCCTCCGACGTCAACACCACCCGAGCGCGACTCGTCGCGATGACCTGCGCCAGGCGCGACGAAGGATGCGATGGGTCGAGCGGCAGATAGACACCGCCGACCTTGAGCACACCGACCGCGGCCACGACGAGGTCGATGTCGCGCTCCTCGAGAACGGCCACGATGCCGTCCGGGCCTACTCCTTCCGCACGAAGCGCACCCGCCACGCGATCGGCCGCACGGTTCAAACCGGAGTACGTGAGACGGCGCCCGCGGCAGGAGACGGCATCGGCATCCGGCGTCTTTCGAACCTGGGCTTCGAAGATCGAAACATACGAGGCCGCGGGGGGCGCCTCACCGGCGGTGGAGTTCCAATCGACGAGCAACCGTTGCTGCTCGGCGTCGCCGAGAAGTGCGATATCGCCGAGGCGACCGCCCTCATGTCGAACCATGTCCTCGAGGGCTCGACCCAGATGATCGAGCATCCGTCGGACCGCCGCGTCGTCGAAGCATCGCTCGTCGTACGAAAGCCGCACGCCGAGCCGGGCGCCCGGATAGGCCACGACGGTCATCGGGTAATTCGTGTGAACGCGATCGTGCTCGAAGGAAAGCTGAACATCGCCCACCTGCTCGCCCAGCCGGGGATCGAGTGGCGCATTTTCGAAGACCACCAAGCTGTTGAACAGCGATTGCCCATTGGGCAATTCGCTCCACTGTTGCATCTGTACGAGCGGCGGATATTCGAATTGGCGTATTCGGTAATTGTGCGTCAGAAGCTCTTGCAGCCAGGGCACGATCCCACGCTCGGGCGATACCTGCACCCGGAGCGGCAATGTATTGATGAACAATCCAACGATGGATTCGACGCCGGGCAGCTCGGTGGGGCGGCCGGCCACGGTCACCCCGAAGAGCACGTCCCGGTTGCCGCTGTAGCGGCTCAAAAGCAGCGCCCACGCACCCTGGACCAGCGTGTTCACGGTGAGCTGGTGGCGCTGCGCAAACGCCGCGATCTCCTGGCTGGCCGATGGTGATAGTTCGATGAACGCGTCGCCCATGGTGTCGGCGGGCTCCACGTCCTCTTTGAGGATGCGTTCCACACCGAGCCGCGTCGGGGCGGAGAAGCCGCGGAGCTCTTGGCGCCAGAACTGCTCGCCCGCGGCCAAATCGCGACCATCGAGCCACGCGATGTAGTCTCGGTACGGGCGCGGCATCGGCAAGGAGATCGACTGCTTCGAACGCAGCGCACCGTAGAAGTTGAGGCACTCCATCATGAGCACCGAGAAGCACCAGTCGTCGGTGAGAATGTGATGGAAGCTCCGCACGATGCGGTACGTCTCGTCGGCCAGACGAAAGAGCCGGATCCGCATGAGCGGTGCGCGGGTCATGTCGAGCCCCGCGCGAAGCTCGGCCTCGAGGGTCTCGTCGATGGACGCCTGCCGCTCGGCCTCGGGCATTTCGCGCAGGTCCTGCACGAGGATGACGTCCGCGGCGTTGACGCGGCGAACGATTTGGAGCGGCCGCTCGAGGTCCTGCCACGCGAACGAGGTCCTCATCATCGGATGCCGGTCGATGACGCTTTGCCAGGCCTCGATGAGGAGGGGGACGTCGAGCGGACCGCTCCACGTGTACTGCTGCTGCATCAAGTACACGCCCGAGCTCGGGTTGAGCAGCGTATGAAAGAGCATCCCTTGCTGCATCGGCGACAGCGGGTAGACGTCTTCGATGCTCGCGGGATCGGGCAGAAGGCGATCGAGCTCCTCGGGGGTGAGACCACTGAGGTTCGCCTTGGGCGGCTCTGGGGCTGGGGGCGCCGGAAGTGCGGGCGCTGCGGCCTTCTTGACGACGGCCACCTCGGAGGCTTTGGCCACGGTCGGGTGCTCGAAAAGCTGCTTCGGCGTCAGCTTGATGCCGCGCTGGTTGGCGCGTGCAATGACCTGCAGGCTTCGGATGGAGTCGCCACCCAGGCCAAAGAAATTGTCGTGGATGCTGACCCGTTCCTTGCCGAGAACATCGGCCCAAACGTGCGCGAGGATGGTCTCGACCTCGTTGCGGGGGGCCACGAAGGCATCGGGATCCGCTGCCGCCGTCTGGCCAAGCGCGGGGAGGGCGGCGCGGTCGATTTTGCCATTGGGCGTGAGCGGCAGCGACGCGAGCGGCACCAGCACGCTCGGGAGCATGTAATCCGGGAGCCGGCGGCCCAGCGACCCGAGCAGCGTGGTTGGTTCGATGTCGGCACCGGCCACATAGGCCACGAGCCGCTTCGAGCCTGCGTCGTCGTGCACCACGACGACGGCCTCGCGCACGTTCGGCTCTTCGCGAAGGGCCGATTCGATTTCACCGAGCTCGATGCGGTAGCCGCGCAATTTGATTTGATGGTCCGTTCGCCCCAAGAACTCGATGGCCCCGTCGCTCCGGTAACGCGCCCGATCGCCGGTGCGGTACAAGCGCCCGCCGGGGGTCGTGCCAAAAGGATCGGGGAGGAACCGCTCGGCGGTCAGGCGGCTGCGATCGTGGTAACCACGCGCCACACCGGCGCCGCCGATGTAGAGTTCCCCGGGCACGCCGACCGGCACGGGCTGCAGGTTCTGGTCGAGGATGTACGCCTGCGTGTTGGGAAGAGGACGGCCGATGGGGAGCGATGCCGTCGTGCGGTTTCCATCCTGGGGGACTTCCCAGGTGAGCGTGCCCACGGTGGTTTCGGTCGGGCCATAGTGGTTGACGATGCGGCAATCGGGCGCGAGCGCGTGAATCTTTTCCACGAGCTCCGCGCTGGCAGCCTCGCCGCCGATCACGAGGCAGCGACGCGGCAGCACCCGCTCGGGGTCTTTCGCCTCGAGAAGACCCGTGAGGTGGCTCGGCACGATCTTGAGGCCATCCACCGCGTGGTGGCGCATGTACTCCGCCATGCGATCGGGGTCGAAGATTCGCTCGTCGGCGAGCACGTGCAAGGTGCGCCCCGAGCAGAGTGCACCGAACAGCGACGTGTGCCCCAGATCCGCCGCGACCGTCGATACGAGCGCCATGCTGGTGCTCTCGGCCAGGGGAAGGCGGCCCAGCACGCCGCGCACGTAGTTCACGAGCTGGCGGTGCTCCACGGCGACGCCTTTGGGGCGACCCGTCGAGCCGGAGGTGTAAATGAGGTAGGCCAATTGGCCGGGGCGACGCTCGATCGAAAGCCGCGAAGACGGCTCGGCGGCGAGGGAAGCCTCCGCCGGGTCCAGGAGCGTCACCCCCTCGCCGAAGTCGGCGTCGGCCTTCGCGATGACCACGCGCGCGCCGCTGTCGAGCGCGATGTCCCTGCGCCGCTCACGGGGGAATTTCGGGTCGAGCGGCACGTAGGCTGCACCAGCCTTGAGCACGCCGAGCAATCCGATGATCATCTCCACCGAGCGCTCGACGCAAAGGGCAACCCGGTCCTCCGTGCCGACGCCGAGCGCGCGCAGACGGTGCGCCAATCGATTCGCCCGCGCATCGAGCTCGCGGTAGGAGAGGCGCGCATACTCGCACACGACGGCGAGGGTGTCGGGTCGCCGTTGGGCCTCGGCCTCGAACAGCTCGTGGACGCTCATCGTCGCGGGGGCCAGCGCCTCCGTCGCGTTCCAGTCGACGAGGATCCGCTGGCGTTCGCGTTCGCTCATGAGCGGCAGTTCGCCCAAGCGCGCCTGCGGCCGCGCCGCCATCGCCTCGAGCAAGGTCGCGCACTGCGTGAGCAGGCGGGACGCGCCTTCGTGCGTGAAGCGGCGTCGCTCGTAACAAAGAATGAGCCTTAGCTCGCTCGTGGGCTCGACGATGAGGGACAGCGGATAGTTGTTTCGCCCGGCCGTGAGAATGGCGTCGCCGGCGGGGCGGCTTGGCCTGGGCAACGCGCGGACGCGAAGCTCCGTGGGCATTTCGGCGACGTCCTCCTCGGGGTAGCTGTCGAAGACGACGATGCTCTCGAAGAGCGCCTGCCCACCGGGCACCTCGCTCCAGCGCTGCAACTGCGACAGCGGTGTCCACTCGTGCTGGCGTAGCTCGCTGTTGCGATCTTGCAGCCGTTGCAGCCAAGGGCCCAGCGGCTCATCGTCCGCGACGGAAACCCGGATGGGCAAAGTGTTGATGAGCAGACCGACGATGCTGTCCGAGCCCGCCAGATCCGGGGGCCGGCCCGACACGGTGGACCCGAAGACCACCTCGGGCTCGCCGCCATGGCGATGCAGAAGGCACGACCACGCGCCCTGCACCAAGGTGTTCAGCGTGATGCGATGGCTGCGCGCGCAGGCCACGAGGGCCTCGGTCTGGGCGCTCGAGAAGCGAAGTTCGCGCTCGGCATGCGGAAACGCGTCGTCCTCCAGCGCACGGCCGGGCAGGGCATCGGCGGGGAGCGTCGTCGGCGTGTGGAAGCCGGCCATGGCGCCGCGCCAGAATGCCTCGGCGTCCGCTTCGTTCCGAGCTTTGACCCACCCGAGGTACTCGCGGTAAGGCCGGGCCGGCGGAAGGTCCAGCGGCGTCTTGGCGACCAAGGCATGGTACGCGACGAGCGCTTCCCGCAGGACGAGGGCGAAGCTCCATCCGTCGAGCAAGATGTGGTGGTGGCTGTTGACGAAGTACCAGGCGTCGTCCGCGATGCGAAGGAGTGCAAGGCGCATCAACGGCGGCTTGAGAAAATCGAAACCGGCCCGGCGGTCCTCGGCCAGGAATGCGGCGAAGTCTTCTTCGCGGGCGCGTTCACTTCGCCCGCGCCAGTCGTGGGACTGCAGGGAAATGGCCACCGCCTTGCGGACGACCTGCACCGGCTTGGCAATGCCTTCCCAGGCGAAGCACGTTCGAAGGATCGCGTGCCGATCCACCACGGTCTGCCACGCCCGGGCGAAGGCCTCCGGATCGAGTTTGCCCTCCAGCACGAAGCCCGTTTGCGTGAAATAAGGGTCGGCCGCTTTGTCCGCGATCGCGTGGAAGAGCAATCCCTCCTGAAGGGGGGATAGATGAAGAATCGACTCGATGTCCTTTTTCGTTTTCATGATTCTCAATCCATTTGGCCGAGGATGGCGTCGAGCTCGTGAACCTCGAGTTGGACGTCGGGGAAGTCGGAAAGCGTGTACCCGCCGGCATCGGGCGAGAGGCAATGGGCAATGAGCTGCTCGAGCGCGTCGCGCCAGAGCGTGCCGAGCGCCTCCACCGTCTCCCGACGGTAGCGCGCACCGCTGTAGCGCCACGTGGCCTCGAGTTGGCCGTCGTACACGGCGGCGTCGATTTCCAGTTCGTACGAGAGCGCACCGCGCGGATCGTGCTCGGCGCCGGGGGATTCCTCGGCGAGAGGAAACCGTGCGCCCGCACCGACGATTTGGTCCCACTGTCCGAGGTAGTTGAACGCGACGCCCACGGGCGGAAGCTTTTGCAGGCGCTCGGCGACGTCGCCCGTCCCGAGCTCGCGCACCACGCCGAAAGGCAGGCCATGACGCGGGATCCGGCGCAGTTGCTCCTTGATGGACTTGAGCGCGTCACCCGGCGCGGCATTCGGCGCGAGGGTGAGCACCACGGGGTGGGCGCTGGTGAACCACCCGACCGTGCGCGAAAGGTCCATCTCGCCATCGTCCAGGACATGCCGACCGTGACCCTCGACCTCCAGGGCCACGACGCCTTTTTCGGTTCGGCGCGACAGCGCCAGGGCGAGCGCGGTGAGCAGGACCTCGTCCACGCGCGTGTTGTAGGCTTCGGGCACGGTCTCCAGCAGATTGCGCGTGGCCGTGGTATCCAGCCCCACGGTGACGGTCGCCGTCGCCGTTTCGGAGCGGTCGCCGGTGGAATCGTCCGCCGGCACGGATGCGACCTGGTCCCACGGCAGCTCGAGCCACGAGGCTGCCTCCTCCTGGAGCGCCGGTGCCGCGTTCTCCAGGTGCTCGGCCCATCGCTTGAACGACGTGCTCTTTTCGGGGAGCAGGATCGACTCGCCGCGCTGGGCTTGATCGTACCCGGTCTCGAGGTCTTCGAGGAGGATCTGCCAGGACACGCCATCGACGACCAAGTGATGCGCAATGAGGAGCAGCCGGCCAGGGCGCTGCGGTCCTAGGTCGAAGCCCACCACGCGGAGGACCGGTCCGGCGGTGAGCTCCAGGCTGGCCTGCCACCGGGTGGCGTGCGCTTCGATGGCCTGCGCGTGCTCGGCCTCGGGCACCCCGGAGAGATCGGCGCGATGCACGATGGTCGCCGGCTCGTCGGGGGCATGCGTCTGGCGCCACGTGCTTCCCTCGCGCACGTACCGCAGTCGCAGTGCATCGTGGTGCCGCACGAGCGCGTGCACGGCCGCTTCCAACGCGGGCCAGGCGAGGGGTTCGGCCACCGTGAGCAGGAGCGCTTGGTTCCAATGATGGGGATTGGGCAGGGGGCGCGCGAAGAAGCGTCGCTGGATGGGCGTGAGCGGCGCATCTCCGGTGACCGGGCCCTGCTCGTCGGGGACATCGGTCGCCTCGGCGTTGGTGCGCGCGATCGCGGCCAGCGCACCGAGCGTCTGATGCTTGAACATGTCGCGCGTGGTGATGCGCACGCGCACCTGCCGGGCCCGCGCGACGACCTGCAGGCATAGGATCGAGTCGCCGCCCAATTCGAAGAAGTTGTCCTGAGCCTCGACATGGTCGCGGCCGAGCACGGAGGACCAGATTTGCGCCAGCTGTTCGAGTTCGGGGCCAGCGCATGGAGCGCCGGCATCTTGCCGGCGGTCCGCCGGCCTCTGGCCGGCCGCCTCCACCGCAACGGCCTTGGGAGGTGGCTCCATGAAGGGGAGCTCGGAGAGGCGCGCGCTCGGTTGGGCGGCGATGCCCTCGAGGAGGACGCGCAGCGCATCGGCCATGTGGCGGATGGTGGGCTCTTCGAAGAGGTCCGTGCTGTACTCGAACGAGCCACTGAGCTCGTCGCCATCGTGGGCCATGTGGAGCGAAAGGTCGAACTGGGCGGTGCCCGGATCGACCTCCACCGCCGAGAGCTCGAGCCCCGCGACGGGCGGCGCTTGGCCCGGGTTTTCCTGAAGGGAGAACATCACCTGGAACAGCGGTGTGTGACTGAGGTTGCGCGCCGGCCGCAGCGCCTGGACGAGGCGTTCGAACGGCAAATCTTGGTACGATTGCGCCTGGAGCACCTGCTCGCGCACACGCGCGAGGAGCGCCGTGAACGATGGGTCTCCCCCGAGATCCGTCCGCAGCACCAGCGTGTTGACGAAGAACCCGACGAGCCCTTCGATCTCCACGTGCGTGCGGTTCGCGATGGGTGTCCCGATGCAGAGATCCGTCTGGCCGCTGGTGCGCGCGAGCAAGGTCTGGAAGCCCGCGAGCAACAGCATGAACGACGTCACCCCCTGGGCCCTCCCGAGCGCGCGGAGCGCACCGGAAAGGTTCTGCGGAAGCGTGAACGCGTGACGGGCGCCCCGATAGGAGCGCTCCTCGGGCCGCGGATGGTCCGTCGGCAGCGACAGCACCGGAGGATCGCTGCCCAGGGTCTGGCGCCAGTAGGCGAGCTGCTGCTCGAAAGCCGGCCCGTCGAGCCATTCGCGCTGCCAGCGCGCATAGTCCGCGTACTGGATGCGCAGCGGCGGCAGCTCCGCATCGGTCGCATCGGTCGCGTACAGCTCCGTCACCTCGCGGATCAAGACGCCCATGGACCAGCCATCCGAGACGATGTGATGGAGCACGACGAGCAGCACGTGCTCGTGCTCCCCGAGCCGGACCAAGGTGACCCGAAGAAGCGGCCCCGTGCCCAGGTCGAAGGGACGGTGGGCGCGCTCCTCGAGCAAGGCCAAAGCCTCGTCCGGCGCGGCGCTTCGATCGACGAGCTCCAGGGCGAGCGGCTGCTCCGTGTCCACGTGCATCACGGGCCGTCCGCCGTCGTCGACGAACCGCGTGCGCAGCGATTCGTGGCGTCGGACGACGGCCTCGAAGCTGCGTTGCAGCCGTGCCGGATCGAGCGGCCCGCGCAGCCGCACGGCCGCCGGCACGTTGTACGACGCCGCGGTGGGCTCGAGCTGCGCGAGGAACCAAAGGCGCTCCTGGGCGAACGAGAGCGGAAGCTGCGCATCACGCGGCCGCGTCCGCGCGACCAGCGGCGGTCGCGCGCTCGTAGGCCGCCCGCGAAGCACCTCGACCTCGCGCGCTTGGGCGGCGATGGTGGGCGTCTCGAACAGCGCGCGAAGCGGTACCTCGACGTTGAACACGCGCCGGATGCGCGAGAGGACCTGCGTCAGCATCAGCGAGTGGCCACCCAGGTCGAAGAACGAATCCTCCACCCCGACCCGCGGCACGCCCAGCACGTCGGCCCAGATCCCCGCGAGGAGCTCCTCCGTCGGGGTGCGCGGAGGGATCCATCCCTCGCCGTCGCCCGCCTCCGGCGCAGGCAGCGCCCGTCGATCCACCTTGCCATTCGGCGTGCGCGGCAGCGACGAAAGAACGACGAAGGTCGGCGGCACCATGTACTCCGGCACCCGCTCGCGCAGCCACGCGCGCAGCTCGTCGATGCTCGCACCCGTGGTGGCGACGTAGGCCACGAGCCGTGTGACACCCGGCCGATCCTCACGAACCACCACGGCCGCCTCGGCGATCGCCGCATGCTCCGTGAGCCGCGCCTCGATCTCGCCGAGCTCGATGCGGAATCCGCGAACCTTGACCTGGTGATCGCGCCGGCCGGCGAACTCGATGGTGCCATCGGGCCGGTAGCGCCCCAGATCCCCGGTCCGATACAAGCGAGCCCCCGGCTCGTTCTCGAAGGGGTTCGGAACGAAGGCCTCCGCCGTCCGGCGCGGATCGCCCAAGTAACCGCGGCCGACGCCGATGCCGCCGACGAAGATCTCTCCGCAGACGCCGATGGGCAGCGGCGATAGAACATGGTCGAGGACGTAGAGCCGAAGGTGATCCACGGCCCGGCCGATCGGGACCTGCGTTTCGTCGGCGGGCGGCGGCGTCGTGAGCGGATGCAGGGACACGTCGTCCGAGCACTCCGCGGGCCCATAGGCATTCATCAGCGGCACGCCCGGATAGCGCTCGAGCCAATCGCGCACGAGCGCGGCCGGCAGCGCCTCGCCGGTGGGCAGGATCCAGCGAAGTCGCTCCAGCGCCGGTGGCGTTGGCGTCTCGCCGGCCGCGTCCAGCATTCCCTGGAGCACGGAGGGCACCACCTCGATGATGCGGATCCCCCTCCGCTCGACGTGCTCGAGCAAGCGCGCGGGATCGCGCACGATGTCGTCGGACACGATCTCGACCACCCCGCCGCAGAGCAATGCCGTGAGGAACTGCCAGACGGAGATGTCGAAGCAGGGCGAAGCCGTTTGCGCGACGACGACCCCCTCCCCGAGGCCCAGCCGCGGGAACTTGCTGAGCATGTTGTTCAGCATTCCGTGCCGTTCGACCATGGCGCCCTTGGGCACGCCGGTGGAACCGCTGGTGTAGATCACGTAGGCGAGGTTGGACGGCCCACCGCGTTCGGGCAGATCGTCCCCCGACTCCGTGGAGACCTCCTCGAGGACGACGACGCTCGGGCGACGGCCCGCATCGAGCGATGCCACGAGCCGCTCGAGTCGCTCCCGATACCGTGCGCGGGTCACGATGGCACGCGGCGCGCTCAGCTCGAGGATTCGCGCCACGCGCTCGTCCGGATAGCCCGGCTCGAGTGGCACGTACGCGCCGCCCGCCTTGAACACGGCGACAATCATGGTGAGCAGCTCGATCCCGCGATCGTCGACGAGGACCACCCGCTCCTCGGGACCGATGCCGCGGGCCGCGAGCGCGTGCGCCAATCGGTTCGCGTCGCGATTCAACTCCGCGTACGTCCGCCGCCGATCCTCGCACGTGACCGCCACGGCATCGGGCGTACGCGCCACCTGCGCGTGGAACAGCGCCGCGTACGACGAGAAATCGCTATGTTCCGCATGCGTCGTGTTCCACTCCACGAGGGCCTGCTGCCGCTCGTCGGACGTGAGCAGCGGCAGATCGCCGAGCCGCGCATTCGGGTCGCGGGCCATCCCGGCGAGGAGGGTTCGCAGATTGGCGAGCAGCCGCGCGGCGGTCTCCGGGTGAACGCGCGCCGGATCGTAGGAGAGCTTGAGCGGCAGCTCGGCATCGACCCAGGACATCACGGTGAGCGGGTAGTTCGTGTGGACGCGGTCCTGCACGTCCTGGACGCGAAAGACCATCTTGCCATCGCGCAAGGTGGGATCCGTCGGGGCGTTCTCGAAGACGAACAAACTCTGGAAAAGCGACTGGCCGCGTTCGACTTCGCTCCATTTCTGGATATCGACGAGCGGTGCGTATTCGTATTGGCGGAGTCGGAGGTTTTGCTCGAGCAGCCCCACGAGCCAAGGCAGGAGCGGTTGCTCCGGTGGCACGGGCACCCGCAGCGGCAAGGTGTTGATGAAGAGGCCAATGATGGACTCGACATTCGGGAGCTCGGGCGGCCGGCCGGCCACCGTGACCCCAAAGAGCACCTCACGCTCCCCGCTGTAGTGGCTGAGGAGCAGCGCCCACGCGCCCTGCACAATCGTGTTGAGCGTGATTCGGTGCCGCTGCGCCAGTGCGGACAAAATTTCAGTGGACTTGCGGTCCAGTCGAATCAAAAGGTCGTCGATGTTGGCATCGTCCGTCCGCGAGCCGGGGCGGCGCTCCTCGATTCCAAGCTGCGTCGCGCTCGCGAAGCCTGCCAGGTATAGCCGCCAGAACGCCTCCGCGGCGGGCAGATCCTGCCTCGCGAGCCAATCGATGTAGTCCTTGTACGGACGCGGGTGCGGCAATCGCGGAGTCTCGCCGCGCACCAGGGCCTCGTAGTGGGCGAGGAAGTCCATCATCAACGACGAGGTGCACCACTCGTCGAGCAAGATGTGATGGAAGCTGTGCACGAACTCGTACGTCCGCTCGTCGAGCCGAATGAGGCGAAATCGGGTGAGCGGCGCCTTTCCAAAATCGAACCCCGCGTCGAGCTCCGCCTGCAGCGCCGCGACCAAACGCGCCTCCTGGGCTTCCCGTCCAAGGTCGCGCCAATCGAGAACCTCGAAGGGCATCTCCAGGTTCTTGTGAACGACTTGGAGCGGGCGCTTCTGGCTTTTCCACACGAACGACGTCCGCAGAACCGGGTGCCTCGCGCCGACGTATTGCCACGCTCGGACGAAGGCCTCGGTGTGCAGCTCGCCCTCGAGCCGATAGCGGTTTTGCATCAGGTAGATGCCCGAGGTCGGCCGGAGCAGGGTGTGGAACAGCATGCCCTCCTGCATGGGGGAGAGGGCGTAGACGCTTTCGATGTTCGCGGAACGATCAGCCTTTTCGGTCACAATTTACCTCTCGAGCTCGTCCAGGAGATCGCTCCACTCCTCGGGCGACAATCCGGCGTCAGGGGGGTCGGCGGCCTCGGCGGGCGCGTTGTCCGTCGCATCCACGGCCAATGGGACGGCCAACGCCGCGGCCTCGGCGATGGTCGGGTGGTCGAACATCTGCTTGGGCGTAAGGCGCAAACCGCGCTGTGCCGCCCGTGCGATGACCTGCAAGGTGATGATCGAGTCGCCGCCCAGCTCGAAGAAGTCGTCGTGGATGCCGACGCATTCACGAACCAGGAGCACCGCCCAGATCTCGGCCAAGATGCGCTCGGCCTCGGTCTGGGGCGGTGCATACGGGCGCTTCGCCGCGGCCACCGCATCGGGCGCCGGCAGCGCGCGTCGATCGACCTTGCCGTTCGGTGAGAGCGGCAGCCGATCGAGCACCAGGATGCGCGCAGGCACCATGTACGCCGGGAGGCACTCTCCCACCCAGGCGCGAAGGGCCTCGGGCTCCGATGGGGCACCCACCGACACGTAGGCGGCGAGGCTCTTGCCGCCGTGGGCTTGCTCGCGCGCGACCACGACGGCCTCGCGGACGTCGGGGTGTTGGAGCAGGCGCGCTTCGATTTCGCCGAGCTCCACGCGCAGGCCTCGGATCTTCACCTGGTGATCGAGCCGCCCGAGGAACTCGATGGCACCGTCGGGTCGATACCGGGCGAGGTCGCCCGTGCGATACAGCCGGCCTCCCGGCGCCGTGCCGAAGGGATCGGGAATGAATCGCTCCGCCGTCAGTTCGGGGCGGCGGTGGTAGCCGCGGGCCAGCCCGACACCGCCGAGATGGATCTCCCCGGCCACGCCATCGGGCACCGGGTGGCCTTGGCGATCGAGGATGTAGGTCTGCACATTGGCGATGGGCGAGCCGATGGGCACGGACGCCGCATCGTCCTCGGGCCGGCACGCCCATGCCGTCACGTCGATGGCCGCTTCGGTCGGCCCGTAGAGGTTGTGCAGCTCCGCGCCGAGCCGCTCGAAGAAGCGCCGCGCAAGCTCGGACGGCAACGCTTCGCCGCTGCAGATGACGCGCCGGAGCGAACGGCATGCGGACACGCCCGGCGTCTCCAGGAAGGCTTGGAGCATCGGCGGAACGAAGTGCACCGTGGTGACGTCGTGCCGCGTGATGATCTCGAGCAGGCGCTCCCCGTCGCGGTGATCCCCCGGGCGGGCCACGACCAGGCCGGCGCCGGTCATAAGGGGCCAAAAGAACTCCCACACCGAGACGTCGAAGCTGAATGGCGTCTTCTGAAGCACGCGGTCCGAAGCCGAGAGGGCGTAGCGATCCTGCATCCACTGCAGTCGATTGAGCAGGCCTCGGTGGCTGTTGCCCGCGCCTTTGGGCCGGCCCGTCGAGCCCGAGGTGTAGATCGTGTACGCCAGGTTCTCGGGCACCACGTGGACCGCGGGGTTCTCGGTGGGCTCCCGCTCGATGGTGGCCCGATCCGCATCGAGGCAGAGCACGCGGGCCCGATGCGCGGGCAGGCGCGACGCCACCGGCCACTGACTGAGGAGCACCGGCGCCCCCGCGTCCTCGAGCATGAAGGCAATGCGGTCGGCCGGATACTCCGGATCGATGGGCACGTAGGCGCCGCCGGCCTTGAGGATGCCGAGCAGGCCCACCACCATGTCCACGGAGCGCTCCATCGCGATGGCGACGAGTACGTCGGGCCCGACGCCGCAGCGCTCGAGCGCGTGCGCGACCTGGTTGGCCCGCTCGTTCAATTCGCGGTAGCGAAGGCTTCGCTCGTCGAAGATCAGCGCCACGTCGTCGGGCTTGGCGGCGGCATGCGCTTCGAATAGCTGGTGGACGAGGCGATCGCCCGGATACGGACGCTCCGTCGCGTTTCGCTTGGCGACGCTGCGTCGATCGTGCAGTTCGCCGAGCAGCGACAGCGCGCCCACCCGCGCCTCGGGGCGGCTGCTCAACTGACGAAGCGCCGCCTCGACGAGGCCGAGCAACCGCGATGCACCTTCCTGGTCGAAGCGGCGTGTGTCGTAGGCGAGACGGAGCCGGAGCTCGGGGCCGGGGATGACCGTGAGGGTGAGCGGGTAGTTCGTCTGCTCCGTGAACTCGACGTCCCGCACCGCGAGCCCGGGCAGGCCTTGGTAGGCGCGCGGATCGGCGGGGTAATTCTCGAAGACCAGGAGGCTCTCGAAGAGGGGCTGGCCCGCGGGCAGAGGACTCCACGCTCGCGCGCGGGCGAGGGGCGTATGCTCGTAGGCGCCGAGCTCGGTGGTGCTCGTCAGGAGAGCGCGCAACCAGTCCGCCACCGTGGTGGATGCCGGCACGGCCACGCGCAGGGGGAGCGTGTTGATGAAGAGCCCCACCATGCCTTCCACGCCGGGCAGGGTTGCCGGCCGGCCGGCCACCGTGATGCCGAAGAGGACATCGTCGACGCGGGCCGTGCGACCGAGCACGAAGGCCCATGCGCCCTGGGCCACCGTGTTGAGCGTAAGGCGCTGCCGCTGCACGAAGCGCTGGAGACGCTCCGTGGCCGACGCCGAGAGCGCGAGGGTCTCCACGGCCTGCCCCGTGGGCACATCCGCCGTCTGCGCCCGCTCGAGCGGCAAGGGCGTGGCCGCGTGGAAGCCCTCCAAGGTGCGCTGCCAAAAGGGCTTGGCCCCCTCGGGATCGTGCTCGTGCAACCACGCGATGTGGTCTCGGTAGCGCGTGCGCGCCGACAATGTGACCGCGCGGCCCTCGCGAAGGCCCTCATAGGCGGAGAACGCGTCGCGCAGGACGAGGGCCGCGGACCATCCATCGAGGACGAGGTGATGGTGGCTCCACAGAACCAGATGGACGTCGTCCTCCAGTCGAAGGAGCGAGATGCGCATGAGCGGGCCCTGCCCGAGGTCGAAGCCCTTCGCGCGATCCCCCTCGAGACGGGCCTCGATCCTGCTGCGCACGTCGTCGGTGCCGAGGCCGCGCCAGTCTTCGACGCCGATCTCGATCGCCGCCGTCCGCCGGACCATCTGGAGCGGCTCGTCGGCGCCTTCCCAAAGGAAGGTCGTGCGAAGCACGCTGTGGTGTTCGACCACGGCTTCCCACGCCTGGCGGAACGCGTCCGGGTCGAGTGCACCTTCCAGCCGGCACGTGACCTGCTCCACGTAGACACCGGAGCCGGGCTCGTACAGGCTGTGAAAGAGCAACCCTTGCTGCAGTGGGCTCAAGGGGTACACGTCCTCGACGTCGCGCCGGGCACCGAGCACGCGGTCCAAGGTCGCTTGCGTGAGCCGCGCGAGCGGGAAGTCGGATGGCGTGTGGGGCACGTCACCGCGTGCGGCTGCCTCGGCGGCATGCGCGGTGAGCACGCGAAGCCGGGCCTCGAAATCGTGGTGGAGCCGCTCGATGGTCTCCCGTCGGTAGCGCGCGCCGCTGTAGCTCCACGTCACGCGCAGGCATCCACCGACGACGGCGGAATCGACCTCCAGCTCGTAGCCGCGCGGCGCCTTGGGATCGCGCTCGGGGCCCGCATCGGCCTCGACGAACGCGAAGAGCGGGCTTCTCGCGAAGAGATCGTCCCACTGTCCGAGGTAGTTGAAGCTCACCTCGGGCGCGCGCTGCGTGCGGATCGCCTGCGTGCGCGCGTCGCGCGTGAGATGGCGGAGCAGTCCGTAGCCGCCGCGGATGGGCGATAGGCTGCGAAGTCGCTCCTTCACCGCGCGGAGCGCTTGCTCGGGCGCCGCGTCAGCAGGGATCTCCAGCCGGACCGGGTAGAGTGACGTGAACCACCCCACGGTGCGAGAGGCGTCGACGTCGTCGAGCACATCGCGCCCGTGCGACTCCATCTCGACGAACACGGCCTCGTGGTTCGTCCACTGCGCGAGGGCACCGGCAAGGGCGGTGAGCAGCATCTCCTCCACGCGCATGCGGTAGGCGGGGGCCGACTCGAGCAGCGCGTGCGTCGTTTCGGTGTCGAGGCGTTCCGCGAGGCGGACCGTTTCGCCCTCGACGGCCGCGCCCGCAGGATGGTCCACGGGAAGCGATTCCGTGGGCCCCTCGCTCCACGCGGGCGCTTGCTGCAGGATCGCTTCCGACTGGGCATGCTCCGAAAGGCGGCGCGCCCAAGTGCCAAAGGCGGCGGACGTCGGGGGAAGCCGGATCGCCTCGCCCGAGGTGTGCTGGGCATAGGCGAGCTGCAGATCTTCGAGCAGGATGCGCCAGGAGACCGCGTCGACCACCAGGTGATGGGCCACGAGCAGCAACTGGCCCGGCTGCGACGGACCGCGATCGAGGAGCACCGCACGCAGGAGCGGACCATCGCTCAAATGAAGCTGCGCCTGCGCCTGCTCGAGGGTGTCCGCGCGCACGATCCGCGCGCGGGGCGCCTGCGCGTATTCTTGCCGCCAATCGCTCGACGTGCTCACGAAACGCAGCCTCAGGGCATCGTGATGCTCCGCCACGGCCGCGAGTGCGGTCTCCAGGGCCTCGAACACCACCGGCTGGCGAAGCTCGAGCAAGAACGATTGATTCCAGTGGTGCGGATTCTCGGCGCCCTGCGCGAAGAACCAACGCTGGATGGGCGTGAGCGGAACCTCGCCCTCCGGCCGCTCCGCGCCCGCGGCGGTCTCCACGAGCGGCTCCGCGATCGTCGCCAGCTCGGCGATGGTCTGATGGAGGAAGATCTGCCGCGCCGTGATCGCGAGGCCGGCGGCCCGAGCGCGTGAGACGACCTGCAGCGCCAGGATCGAATCGCCGCCGACCTCGAAGAAGTTCTCCCGCGTCCCCACGGGTCGTCCCAGAAGTGCCGTCCACACCGCGGCAAGAACCGCCTCCGCGTGGGTCGTCGGCGTGGTGGCTGCGCGCTCGGCGTCGAGGGTCGGCGCCGGCAACGCACGCCGATCGACCTTGCCGTGCGTCGTATGGGGCAGCTGCTCGAGCACCACGAACGACGATGGCACCATGTAGTCCGGGACCCGATCCTTCAGGGCGCGCCGGAGGGCCTCCTGCTCCACGGTGGCGTCGGCCGCGACGTACGCCACCAAGCGCCGATCCCCCGGGCGGTCTTCCCGGACGAGCACGATCGCCTCGCGCACACCCGGGTGCGCGGCGAGTTGCGCCTCGATCTCGCCCGGTTCGATCCGAAAGCCGCGCAGCTTGACCTGATGATCTACGCGCCCGGCGAACTCCAGTTGCCCATCGTCGCGCCAGCGGACGCGGTCGCCGGTTCGATAGAGCCGCTCCCCAGGCCGTCCCGAGAACGGATCCGGCACGAAGCGCGCGGCGGTTTGATCCGGCCGCCGCCAGTACCCGCGCGCAAGGCCTTCGCCGCCCAAGTGAAGCTCCCCCATCACGCCGACGGGAACCGGTTCCCCAGCGGCGTCGAGCACATAGGCGCGCACACCCGCGAGCGGCCGCCCAATGGACGTCGCCCAGGTGTCACGTGGATCGGCCACCGTCAAGTCACTGGCCGTCGCGCTCACCGTCGCCTCGGCCGGGCCGTACGTGTTGAGCAAGCGAACGTGGGTCGCGCTCGCCGTGCCCTGCCACGCGCTCACTCGCTCGGGCAGGGCCGCCTCGCCGCCGATGATGAGCAGGCGCAGGCAGGCAGGCACCGTGAGTCCCTCCTCAAGGCCCGCCACGACGCGGTGCCAATACATCGTCGGAAGGTCCAGCACGGTGATGCCCCATCGCTCGCACACGGCGAGGAAAGTGGCCACCGACTCGAGCATTTCCTCCGTGCGCAGCACCAAGGTGGCACCGCGCGTCAGGCACGGGAAAATCTCCTCCACGCTCGCATCGAAGCTGAGAGCTGCGAACTGCAGCACCCGGTCTCCGGGCGCGATGGCATAGTGCGCGGCCGCCGTCTCGACGAAGCGCGCGAGCGTCCGTTGCGCGACCACGACGCCCTTGGGCACCCCCGTCGAGCCGGAAGTGTAGAGAATGTACGCCGCCTGTTCGGGCGCGGCATCCACCGCCGAAACGACGTCCGGCTCTCCATCGAGGCAGGAGAGCGCGAGATCGAGGACCAACGCGTCGACACCCGACGGCAAGTCGGCATGGCCTTCGGCGATCACCAAGGAAATCCCCGCATCGTCGACCAAGTTGGCGATGCGCTCGCGCGGGTATTTGGGATCGATGGGCACATAGGTGCCGCCCGCACGAAGCACCCCGAGCACGGCGACGATCATCCCGATCGAACGAGGCAGGCACGCCCCCACCCGCACCTCGGAGCCCACCCCCCGCCGTTGCAAAAGGTGCGCAAGCTGCCGCGAACGCCGATCGAGCTCGCCGTACGTCATGCGCTGCCCATCATGGACAACGGCCACCGCCTCCGGCGCCCGCGCCGCCTGCTTCTCGAACACCCGATGCACGCACCCCAGGGCTCCCTCCCCCCCCGGGGGAGGGCCGGGGTGGGGGAGCCCACTCCAGCCGAGCAACTGCCCACGCTCCTCCGGCGCGAGCATGGACAACTGCGACAAGCGCGCATTCGGATTCGCCGCGGCACCTTCGAGCACCCGGCGCACATGCGCGCTGAAACGCACGATGCGGGGCTCGTCGAACAAGTCCATGTCGTATTCGATCGCGCCGGCCAGACCATCGACATCGGCCGCAAACTCGAGCGACAAATCGAACTGCGCGCCACCTGCATCCAGGTCGAGCAAGCGCATCGCCAGCCCCGGGACGGTCGGCATCTCCCCCAGCGCAGGTTGGAGCGCAAACAGCACCTGGCAGAGCGGTGCATGGCTCAAGTCGCGCGCCGGGCGCACCGCCTCGACCACGCGATCGAACGGAACCTCTTGGTTCGCCTGCGCGTCCCGCACGGTATCCTTCACCCGCCCGAGCAGCGACACGAACGACGGATCGCCCCCGAGATCCGTACGAAGCACGACGGTGTTGGCGAAGCACCCGACGAGCCCTTCGAGCTCCGCCCGGCTCCGGTTGGTCACCGGTGTGCCAACCGCGATGTCCGTCGCCCCCGTGTAACGCGCGAGCACGGCTTGGAACGCCGCGAGGAGCACCGTGTACAGGGTGGTCCCTTGCTGCTTGGCCCGATCGCGCAGCCCGTCCACCAGCTCACGGGGCAGTTGGAAAAAGGAACGCGCTCCCCGATGACGTTGGATCGCGGGCCGCGGCCGATCCGTCGGCAGCTCCAGAATCCCATCTTGGCCGGCCAGCTTCTGGCTCCAATAGGCAAGCTGCGACGCAAGGGCGCCCGCCTCGGCGCGCCGGCGTTGCCAATCGGCGAAGTCGGCATACTGCAGCGCCAGATCGGCCAGCGGCGACGGTTTCCCGGCTGCGAACGCGGCATACAGCGCGGCGAACTCTTGCAGGACCAGGTGGGTCGACCACCCATCGAACACGATGTGGTGCACCACCCAGACGAGCACGTGCTCGTCGGGCCCGAGGCGCAAAAGGAGCAACCGCAGCAAGGGGCCGTTCACCAAATCGAAGGGCCGCCGCGATTCCCGCTCGATCAAACGCCGCGCCTCGGGCTCGCGCTCGCGCGCCGGCAGGCCGCTCAGATCGACCACCGGCACACGCTGCGTGCTCTCCGGGTGGATCACTTGGGAGGGCTGGCCGTCGACCACCTCGAACGTCGTGCGCAGGACTTCATGCCTGCGCACGATCTCGCTCACGCATCGCTGTACGAGATCCGTGTCGAGGGAGCCGTCGAGCCGCACGGCGGCGGCCATGTTGTACGACGTGCTCTCGGGCTCGAGCTCCCCGTGGAGCCAGAGTCGCTCCTGCGCAAAGCTCATTGGGAAAACGAACAGGTCCTCGCTCACGTCGACGCTCCCTCCTCGGGACGGTACGATTCGGCCATGGCCACCAGCACCTTGCGGGGCCCTTTGAAGGACGACCGACCGTGGGCCACCAGCATGTTGTCGGCCAGCACCACGTCGCCCTCCTGCCAAGGGAAGGACACGGCGACCTGGCCATAGACCCCGCGGATCTCGTCGAGGACACCGTCCTCGATGGGCGTGCCATCGCCGTAAAAAGCGTTGCGAGGCAACTCGTCCTCGGCGAAGACGGCGAGCAAACCTTCGCGCGCCGCCGGCTCGAGGTTCGAGACGTGGAAGAGGTGCGCTTGATTGAACCAGACCACGTCCTTGGTGTGCGGGTGCGTGGCAATGGCTTGGCAAATCTGCCGCGTGCGCAGCTCACCATCTTCTTTCCACTCGCAGATGATCCCCGCGTCGCGGCAGAAGCTCTCGACCACCTTGGGGTCCTCCGTGCCGAAGACCTTCTGCCAAGGAACGTCGAGGCCGTTGCCGTAGTTGCGCGTGTACATCACCTTCTTGGCCACGAAGCGCTCGCGGATGCGCGCCGGGATCCGGCGCAACACCTCGCGGCTATCGGCGAGCGGTGTCTCACCTCCCTCGAGCGCGGGCTTGGCGCAGTAGAACCAAATCTTGAGCGGCCACTCCGCCGTGTACGACTGCTCGTTGTGCAGCGGGATCTGCTGGTGCGCCGGGTACTCGGTGGACGTGTAGATGCGCCCGGACAGTTGCGACCGCGGCGTCGAGCCGAAGGTGTACTCCAGAAGATCGGGTGTGACGAACGAGACGATGCGCTCGAAGTCCTGGGGGCCGCGCACGGGAAATCCGCGGAAGAGAACGGCCCCATGCCTCGTGAGCTGCTCTTCCACGGCGGCGCGGATGCTTTCGGCGAAGTCCGGCAGCTCGCCCGGCCCGCTCGGGCTCACGATGGGGGGAAAGCTCACGGCGTCTTGCCTTCCATCTGGTTGCGCAGGCTGAGGGGCCGCATGTCGGTCCAAACCTGGGCGATGTGATCTAGGCATTCGGCCTTCGAGCCGCTCTTGCCCGCATCGCGCCAGCCCAGAGGATTGTCGCGGTACTCCGGCCAGATCGAATACTGCTCCTCGTGGTTGACCACCACTTTGTACGTCGTCGTGTCGTCGTGTTCTTCGCTCATCGTTTTTCTCCTTGGGTTGGGGCGAGCGTCAAGGTTGCGAGGGTGGGGCCCGCCAGCAGTGGCAAAGGACGGCCCGCCACCCACGCTGCCTGCTGGTCGCCGTAGTGCGGTGACAGCGGATGACCGGATTGACCGGCGGGCATGTGGAGGATGGCATCGCGCTCGTGCCCGGGCGAGACGACCAGGCGCTCGCTCGCGCCGAGTGTGCCCGCGGCCATGCGCACGCAGGCGCCGCAGCCGGCGAGGGGCTCGGCGGGCATGTCCAGCCATCGGCCGATGCCCGGTATCCCGTCCGAGAGCGGGTGGCGGACCTGCACGTGGTTCGCTTCGCCCCACGTGAGATGTCCAGGGTCCTTGCCGTAGCGGGTCTTCGCTTCGTCCTGCGCCTTCAAGAGGGCCGTGTGCAGGAAGTCGTTCCAGCTCGCGGCGGGCGGGGGAACGAGGCCGCTCGGTCGCTCGGCGAGGAGCCGCTGCATCGGGGTGTCGATGTCCCCGAGGTCGAATTGGAACTCCGGTTCGAGCGTGCGGCAGGCGCCGAGCCATGCGCCGAAGATCTCCTTGGCGAGGACGCGCCGAAACGAAACGAGCCATACGAACCCCGGGCTCGATACGTCCGCGCGACCATCCCACGCCTTCAGCGCCGCACGTGCCTCGCCCAGACGCGGATTGGTCGCGACCGCGGCATCGTCGAGGGCCGCCAGCGCCACGTCGCGGTAAGCGTCGAACGACTCGCTGCGCGTGTCGAGTTGAACGGCGAGCATGTCGCTCTCGCTCACCTTGGGCATCTCCCGCAGCCGCTCGGAGATTCGGTACGCGCGGTAGCCGTTGACGAAGTCATGGCCGAGCACCGGCACGTCGGGGCCGATCGGCATGCGTTGGTTCGCGTTCACCACGAAGCCGGACGGCGGATCGAGAAGGCGCGGCATCGCCGCCGGTGCCAGGTAGTTGCTCCACGCGTCGTCGCCGCCAGCCCACGAGACGCTCACCTCTCCGTCGAACCCTTGCCGTCGGGGGATGCGCCCGGTCATGGTCCAGCCGACGCGCCCTTGCTCGTCGGCGAGCATCGCGTTCATGGGCGGGTTTCCCGCGCGGTTCATCACCGCGGCCGCATCCTCGATCGTGCGCGCGCCGTCCATCTCGAGCAGGCCGAAGTCCACCGCCTCGGGATCGAGCGCCGTCCACTTCACGGCCACGTCTCGGCCGAGGAGCTTGCGCGACGCCACGGGGCCCCAAATCGTGCGGCGAATCGGGGTGGTCACGTCGGCTTCGCCCTGCACCTTCACGATGGCCTGCTCCACCTCGAACGGCTTCCACCCTTCCGGCGTGCGGTAGGCGTCCGGGTGCTGCGGATCGGTCTCGAGCTGGACGAGATCAAACACGTCGCCCTCGAGGTTCGTGAGCCCCCAGGCGACGTGACCGTTCGAGCCCGCGATCACGGCGGGCACGCCGGGCAGCATCACGCCGGAGACCTCCAGGTCGCCATAATGAAGGGTGGCGCGGTACCAGACATTGGGCACGCCGAGATCGAGATGCATGTCGTTGGCGAGGATGGCGCGTCCATCTTGCGTCCGCGTGCCCGCGACGGCCCACCCGTTCGAGCCCTTCGGTGCCTCGCCCGCGCTGGGCGAGAGCACGTCGTTCGAGCCGGCAGGTGCGGCGTTCGCCAATGCGTGAAGCTCGCGGACGGGCAACGGCGGTTCCTCCGTCCGCACGCCCAAGAGTGCGCGCGTGTAGCGATCTGCCTCGGGCGAGAGGAAGCCGGCCACGTTCGGCGGCACGCACTTCGCGATGACGCTGTGGGTTCGCTCCTGATCTTCGTTGCTGCTCAGAACCTGGAACATGCCGAGGGCGACGAGTGCGCTGTCCTCCGGCCGCCACGTTTCGGGGTGGTAGCGAAGCAGCTGGAACTCGAAGGGGAGTGCACGCCCGCGCGCCAGATAGGCATTGACCCCTTGCGTGTACGCCTCGACCGCGGCGCGCTGCGGGGCGGGGAGGCGCGCGACGACGAGGGGCGCGATTCGGTCGAAGCCATAGGTGCGGCTTTGCACGTCGAGCGAGAGGAGATCGCGTCCGAAGATCTCGGCGAGGCGCCCCGCGGCCTGGCGGCGCTGAAGGTCCATCTGAAAGAGGCGATCGCGCGCGTGGAGGTACCCGAGCGCGCGCCACGCGTCCTCGCGCGAGGCCGCTCGGATCGTAGGGATCGCGTGCTCGTCGCTGGTCACCGTGACGGTGTCGGCGAGGCCTGCGACGGTCACCTTCGCGTCCAGCTCCGGCAGCGATGCGCGCAAGGTGAACGTGACGAATCCCACGGCGGCGAGAAGGAGGCCGCCCAACGTCGCAGCCCCCCAGAGCACGAGGCGCCGCCATCTCGTGCGCGCGCGGGTCATGACGCCTGTTCCGCCGCCCGCACCGCCTCGTCGAAGATCGTGGCAATGGAGTCGATCTGCTCGCCGGTGACGATGAGCGGAGGGAGAAAGCGCACGACGGTGTCGTTGCGGCCGCCCAGTTCGACGATGAGGCCTCGTCGCAGCGCCTCCGATTGAATGAGCCGGGCCTTCGCGGGCGCGGCCGGATGTGCGCCCGCGGCATCGGGCTCGCGTTCCCGATCGACGATCTCGGCGCCGACCATCAGCCCGCGTCCGCGCACGTCGCCGATGCAACGCGAGCGCCCTTGAATGGCGAGAAGGTGCTCGCGGAGGCGCTCGCCCATCGCGCCGGCATGGCGCTCGAGGCGATGCTCGCGAATGTACTCGATGGTGGCGATGCCGGCGGCCATGGCCAGCTGGTTGCCGCGGAAGGTGCCGGCATGTGCGCCCGGGGCCCAGCGATCGAGGTCCTTGTCGTAGAGCACGACGCTCATCGGGAGGCCGCCACCGATGGCCTTGGAAAGAACGAGCACGTCGGGAATGACGTCCGCGTGCTCGAAGGCAAACATGGCCCCCGTCCGGCCCAGGCCCGATTGAACCTCGTCGAGAATCAGGGGAATGCCTCGCTCGCGGGTGATCCGGCGGATCTCTTGCAGCCACGTGAGCGGCGCGGGAATGACACCGCCCTCGCCCTGAACCGGCTCGACGACGAGCGCCGCGGGCGTGACGATGCCGTTGTACGGATCGTCGAGCAGCCGCTCCACGAACGTGCTTGCCAGGCGTCCGGTCTCCGCGCCCCCGATCCCGAACGGGCAGCGGTATGCGTAGGGGTAGGGCAGAAAGTGAACGTCGGGCATGAGCCCCGCGATCGGCTCCTTCGGTCCGCGGCTCCCCGTGAGCGCCAGGGCGCCATGGGTCATGCCGTGGTACGCCCCGCGAAACGCCAACACCGAGCGCCGGCCGGTGGCCGTCTTCACGAGCTTGAGGGCCGCCTCGATGGCATCGGCACCCGTGGGCCCGCAGAACTGGATGCGCGCCCGCTCGGCGAAGCGCGGTGGCAGGAGCCCGATCAGGTCGTCGATGAAGCGGTGCTTGACCGGCGTCGTCAGATCGAGCGTCTGCATGGGCACGTCTTGGGAGAGCGCGCGCACCAACGCTTCTTTGACCAGCGGGTGGTTGTGCCCGAGGGCGAGCGCACCCGCCCCGGCCAGGCAGTCGATGTACGAGCGCCCATCCGCATCTTTGACGTAGATGCCGCTGGCACTCGCCAGCGCGAGCGGCAGCCCCCGCGGATAGCTACGCGCGTTCGATTCGCGCGCCGCTTGCTGCTCGAGGTAGACGCTGTTCGGGATCTGTCCCGAATGGGAAGGAGAAGAGGTCTTCAACGAAGGTACGTTCACGGCGTGTTCCTTTCCATGGAGTGCATGGCGTGCGCCTCAATTCATGACCCTGATGACTGGCCCCGGGGCAGGCGCTGGCGGGACCGCGACTTCGGAGAGAACACCGAAGTCCATGTGCAAGCAGCGATCGGCGACGCCGAAGTACTGCTCGTCGTGGCTGATGACGAGCGCAGTTTTTCCCTGCGCCCGCAGTTCCGGGAGAAACTCCCGGTAGAAGACCCTCCGAAATTCGGGATCCTGATCGGCCGCCCACTCGTCGAAGAGAAAGAACGAGCGGTCCTCGAGCAGCGCCGCGACCAACGCGAGCCGTTTGCGCTGCCCGGTCGAGAGGCCATCGAAGCGCAGTTTGCCGTCTTCGATGCTCACACGGCGGTCGAGTTTGAGCCGTTGGAGGTAGCCGGCCACGCGCTCGCGGACGAGGGCGTTGCCGAGGCCGAGCTGCTCGTCGAAGACATGGTAGTCGGCGAAGACGGCGGAGAAGAGCTGGCGGTACTGCGCGCGGTTGGAGGCATCGACGGGGACGCCGTCGACGCGGAGTTCGCCTGCCTCGGGCGTGTAGAGCCCGAGCAGCACCTTGGCGAGCGTGGTCTTGCCGCTCCCATTTCCGCCCACGAGAAAGACGATTTCGCCGGGGCGGAAGCCGAGGGCGATGGGGCCCAGTCGAAAGCTGGTCTCCTCGTACTCGCGGACGTAGCTGTGCGTGACGCCGCAGACCTCGATGCGCTGCCAGCTCGATGCGAAGGTGCTCGTGGGGAGGGATGGCGCGTGCGCCTCGTCCGGCGACGCGAGCGCGAGGCCGAGGTCGTCGAGTTTGCGAAAGGCCACGGCGGCGCGGCCTGCCGAGGGGGCGATTTCCACGAGCTGCGCGACGGGGCCCATCAGGTACAGGAGCGTCAACGTTGCGCCGGCGACCGCGGACGCCGAGAGGCCCGCTGCGCCGGGGAGAACGAACACCGTCGCGCCGAGCGCCACGTAGAACAGGAGGCTCCCCCAGCCCATGCCGAAGCTGTATCCCGTCATGCCGGCCACGAAGTCGCGCTCGTAGGTGGAGAGGCTGCGACCAAAGGAATCGGTCAGAAACGCCTCGCCCCGTCCGCGGTTGATTTGCAGCTCCTTGACGCCGGCGGTGAGCGAGCGGAAGTGGCCAAAGAGGGCGTCGCTGGTTTCGCGGGCACGCTCGAAGAAGCGCACGGCGCGGACTTCGTGAAGGCGGAAGAGGCCGACGCCAAGGGCGATCGCGGCCAGGACCACGAGGAAGGCCGATCGCGCGATCCAGGCGAGGTACAGAAGGCAACCGACGATGGTCGCGGCGCAGACGCAAATGTGGGGCATCTGCACGTAGGCCTGGGTGATGACGAGGGCGTCGTCGTTGAGCGCGGCCAAGAGGCGATGCGTGCCCAGGGCCTCGATCTGGCGAAGGGGCGCTTCGACGATGTTGCGACCGAGTCGCCTCCGCACCTCGCCCACGATGGATTGACCGAGGCGCGTGAGGAGCACCTCCGAGACGCCCTTGCTGAGCACGGCCAGCAGGGCCAGGCCGACGAAGCTCGCCGTCAGCCGCTCACGCGTTCCGCTTGCGCCGGGCGCGCTCGACATGGCGTCGTGCACGAGACCGATCACCGCGGCGCTGCAGAGACCACTGACGAGACCCGCGCCGATCGCGCAGGCTACGACGGGCCAGGAGCCTCGCAGGAGGGAGCCGGAGGCCTTCATTCGCTGCGCCCCTTGATGCGGCGCGCAGCGTTTCGCGGCAGCGCCACCAGCGCGGGCTCGGCCGGGGGCGCCGAAGGCTCCGCCCGCAGCGTGCGAACCCGCTCCGCGAGGCCGGTGGCCGTCGGCCGCTCGAAGAAGTCCTGGAGCGACAAGGCGACCCCGAACACGTCGCGAACGCGATTGAGGATTTGCAGCGCGACCAGCGACTCGCCGCCCTGCGCGAAGAAGTCTTTCTTCGGGTCGATCCGCGCGACGCCGAAGGCTTCGGCCCATATCGTGGCCATGCGCTCCTCGAGGCCATCGAGGGAGGCGACCTTCTCGAGGACCGGTTTGGGGGCGTCCAGGTGACGCATGAGGATTTGGCCTTCGTCGTCCTTCGGCAATCCGTCGAGCCTCTGCGTGGAGACGATGACGTGGGAGGGCGCGGGTTGCGCCATGAGCCGGCAGAAGACCTCTTGCCCCTCGGCCGCGGACATCGCGGGCATCTCCGCTGCGCTGTCATGGGAGAGGCCCATGGCTTGGAGCCGGGCGGCGGCGTGTGCAGCCATGCCGATGCCGCGCCAGCGATCGAGGCTCACCGAGAGCGTCTTTCGTGCGGTGCGCCGGCCGAGGCTCTGCGCGAAGGCGTCGAGAAATGCGTTGGCGGCCGCGTACCCCGCCCGGCCGACACCTCCGCTCAACGACGTCAGCGACGAGCAATAGAGGACGAAGTCGAGTGGCGCGTCGGCCCCCTCGCTCAGCGCCTCCTCGAGCGTGAGGGCCCCCAGCGCCTTGGCGCGCAGTTCGCCGGTGAAGGACTCCACGGTGAGGCCTCCGAGGAGGCCCCCGCCCGCGATGCCGGCCGCGTGAATCAGCCCCGCGAGCGGACCGAATCGTTCGCGCGCCTGACCGAGAATGGTGCGCATGGCCGAAACGTCGGCCACGTCCGCGCGCGCGACGAGCACCTCCGCGCCGAGGTCCTCCAGGAGGCGCACGCGCTGGCGCTGCTCGTCCGTCGGCTCCGATCGGGCCGAGAGCACCAGCCGCGCGCGCACGGTTCGCGCGAGGGTTTCGGCCAGGGCGAGCCCGATGCCGCCGAGGCCCCCGGTGATGAGGTACGCGCCCCGCTCGCGAAGACCCGCGCCGCGGGGGCTTTCTTCGATCGGGATCGGCGCCACCGCCGGAAGCCACCGATGCGCGCCGCGCAAGGCGACCACGGGTTCGTCCGAGGTGCATCGCGCCTCCGCGAGGAGCTGTTGCACGCTGGTGTCGTCGTCGGTCTCCAGGTCGACCAGGCGGCAGCGAAGGCGAGGCCACTCGAGGGGAATCGTGCGGCAAAGGCCGACCAGCGGTGCGTGCTCGGGGTGCAGGGTCTCGCGACCCGTGACGTCGTGCAGACCCTGCGCGAGGACCAGAAGCCTCGTGGCGCCGAGCGCGGTCGCCGCCGCCATGACGCTGGCCGCGCCGCGCTGCTGGGCAAGGAGGAACGCGTCGGCATCGAGGGCGCCCTCGTTCGACGCGGCGAGGGCAAAGGCATGCACGACGTGCGTGGCGCCTGTCGCGGTTTGCGCGCAGGCTGCGGCGAGGGCTCGGTAGTCGTCCACCGCCGAGGGCCGCAGCACGAAATCATCCGCACCGGTCTTCTCGAAGGCGGGGCCGCTGCGCACGCGTGTGACCCGATCCCCCGCCGTCGAGAGGGCCGCGGCGAGCCGCGTGACGAGCGGACCGTCATCGCCCAAGACGACCCAGTGCGTGCCCGCCTCCACCGCGTGCAGCGACGCGGCCGGGGCGCGTTTCCACGAGGGCGCGTAGAACCAGTCTTTCAGCGGGCGCGCTTGGACCGGCGCGTTCGAGGCCTTGCGCGGGCGCGGCTCGAGCCAGTGTCGCTGCCGCTCGAAGGGCGTGGTGGGCAAGGAAACGCGCCGACCAGAGCGCGTGCCCGCGAGCGCGGTGAAGTCGATCCGTGCGCCCAGGACCCAAAGGTGCCCGACGGCCTCGAGGAAGGGGGTCGAGGGCAAGGCCTGGCTCGCGGCGGTCCGTTGCCAGAGCCCGGTCAGCGTTCGTCCCGGGCCGACCTCGAGCGCGATCCGATCGGGCCGTGTGGCCAGCGTGCGGACGCCCTCCGCGAAGCGCACGGGTTGGCGCAAATGCTGGACCCAGTAATCGGGATCCTGCGCCTGCGCCGCCGTGATCCACGTGCCGGTCACGTTGGAGATCCAGGGCACGCGTGGCTCCGAGAACGACACCCGCGCCACCGCGTCGCGGAACGCATCGAGCACGCCGTCCATGAGGTGCGAGTGGAAGGCGCGCTCTCCACGGAGACGGCGCGATTGGAGCCCCGCCGCCGCGGCCTCGCGCTCGACCTGCTCGATCGCGGAGACGGAGCCCGAGAGCACGCACTGGCCGTCCGCGTTGACGGCCGCCAGCGCCACCTGCTCGCCGAGCCAACGCTGCACGACGGCCTCGGACGCGGGGATGGCCAGCATGGCGCCCGCGGGGGTCGCTTCCATCAAGCGGCCGCGCGCCGCCACCAGCGCGAGCGCGTCGTCGAGGTTCAAGCAGCCCGCGAGGCAAGCGGCCACGTATTCGCCGACACTGTGGCCGATCATCGCCTCGGGCTCGACGCCGAGCGAAGCCCACACCCGCGACAGCGCATACTCGAACACGAAGAGCGCCGGTTGGGTGAGCGAGGTGCGATCGAGCTCCTTCGTCTCGGAGAACATCACGCGTTTCAGATCGAGGCCGAGGATCGGCTCCAGACGGCGCGCGCAGTCGTCGAGGGTACGGGCGAAGACGGGCACGCTCTCGTACAGCTCCCGCCCCATGCCGGCGCTCTGGCTGCCCTGCCCGGGGAACAGAAACACCACGGGCGGAGCCTCTCCGACCGCGCTTTGGGCCTGCAGCGACGTCCGATCCGCGCGCAGGGCCGCGATGGCCTCCGCCTTCGACCGCGCGACGATCGCGCGGCGATGGGTGGCGGCGCGCCTGCCCATTTGCAGGGTAAATGCGGTATCCGCCAGGCGAAGGTCCGCGTCGTCCTCCAGGCGCGCGGCGAGCGCGTCGCTCACGGCGGCGAGGCCGTTGCCCGAGTGGGCCGACACCACGAGCAACTCTGCCCGCTCCTCGGCGTTCTCGGCGTGCGCGACCGGGGAAGGCGGCTCCTCCAGCACGGCGTGCGCATTCGTCCCACCGAGGCCGAACGCGCTGACCCCTGCACGCCGCGGTCCCGACGTCGCCCAATCGAGGAGGCGCGTGGCGACCCGAAAGGGGCTGCGCTCGAAATCGATGGCCGGGTTCGGCGCCTCGAAGTGCAAGCTCGCCGGGATCCGGCCCTCCCGGACGGCGAGGGCCGCTTTGATGAGCCCCGTGATGCCCGCCGCCGCATCCAAGTGCCCGACGTTGCTCTTCACCGAGCCGATCGCGCAGAAGCCCGTGCGCTCCGTGCTGGCCCGAAAGGCCTGCGTGAGCGCGGCGATCTCGATGGGATCCCCCAGCGGTGTGCCGGTGCCGTGGGCCTCGACGTAGCCCACCGATTCCGCGGTGATGCCGGCGGCCGCATGCGCGTCTCGAATGACGCGTGCCTGCCCATCGACGCGGGGGGCGGTGTAGCCAATCTTCTTTCGTCCGTCGTTGTTGATCGCGGACCCTTTGATCACGGCGACGATGGCGTCCCCATGGGCCAACGCATCGTCGAGTCGCTTGAGAAGGACCGCGCCCGCGCCGCTGCCCGACACCGTTCCCTGGGCGCGTTCGTCGAAGGCGCGGCAGTGCCCGTCGGGCGAGCCGATCGCACCCTCTTGATAGAGATAGCCGGCGGTCTGCGGAACGGTGATGGAGACACCGCCCGCCACCGCGAGATCGCATTCACCGCCGAGCAGTGCCCTGCAGGCCAAGTGCACCGCCACGAGCGACGTCGAGCACGCGGTTTGGACGGCGACGCTCGGCCCTTCGAGGTTCAGACGATAGGACACGAGGGTGGTGAGGAAGTCCTTGTCGAGCGCCAGCAGCGCCGCCATGTCCTCCGCCGACTCGAGGCGCACGCCCTCCGGGAACCGATGAAAGAGGTAGCCACTGAGGCTGGAGCCTGCATAGACGCCGACCCGCCCGCCCGCGCGCTCGGGATCGTAGCCCGCGTCTTCGAAGGCCTCCCACACGCATTCGAGAAAGAGCCGATGCTGCGGATCGAGCAGGGCGGCCTCCCGCGGCGAGAAGCCGAAGAACTCTGCGTCGAAGCGATCGATCCCATCGAGCACCGCGCGCGCTCGCACGTAGTGCGGGTTGGACACGAGCGCGGGGTCCACGCCGGCGGCCAGGAGCTCCTCGTCGGTGAGCGTCGCGATGGACTCGACCCCGGCGCAGAGGTTGCGCCAAAATGTGCGGACGTCGGGCGCGCCGGGAAACCGGCCCGCCATGCCGATGATCGCGACGTCGTTTCCTCCGACGTGCGCGCGCGTTCGCTGGTCCGCACGGGACGGCTCCGCGGGCTCGTCGCCGGACAGCGCCGCGGCCAGTGAGGCGATGGTCGGGTGCTGAAAGAGAAGGAGCACCGGAATGTCGCGGCCGACCCGCTCCCGGAGACGGGTTGCCACCTCGGCGAGCAGCATGGAGTGTCCGCCGATGTCGAAGAAGTTCTCATGCACGCCGGGATGCCGCCCGGCGAGGACCTGTTCCCAGATCTCCGCAATGGTTCGCTCGAGCTCCGTGCGGCCCGAGGTCGTGGCTCGCGACAGAGGGCGCTCGTCGACGGGCGCGGGCAAGCGGCTGCGATCGACCTTCCCGTTGGGGCCGAGGGGCATTTCCTCGAGCCGAACGAGGTTCGATGGCACCATGGCCTCGGGCAGGTGGGCGCGGAGATAGGCCCGCAGCGCGGTGGTATCGCCCGTGCCCGTCACGTAGGCGACCAGATGCTTGTCCCCCGCGGCGCTCTCCGCGAGGATCACCGTGGCCTCGTTCACCTCCGGGTGCCGGCGCAGGCAGGCCTCGATTTCGCCGACCTCGATGCGCATCCCGCGCACCTTCACCTGGTGATCGAGTCGCCCGAGAAACTCGAGCACCCCGTCGGGACGTCGCCGCACGCGATCGCCCGTCACGTACAGGCGGGCGCCCGGCTCGTCGCTCCACGGATCGGGCCTCCACCGCTCCGCCGTGAGCCGCGGGTTCTTCCAATAGCCGCGCGCCACACCCGCGCCGCCGATGGCCAGCTCGCCCGCCGCACCATCGGGCAGTGGCGAGCCATGGCGATCGAGAACGTAAAGCCGCGTGTTCGGGAAGGCGAGGCCGAGGGGAACGCCTCGACCATGCGCCTCGTGGAGATCGGCTTCCGCGGCCTCGTAGACCGCGTTGTCGATGGTCGTTTCGGTCACGCCGTAGCCGCTGAGAAGGCGCGTCGTGGCAGGGAGACGCTGGCGCAGCTCGACGTAGTCGCGCATCGACCAAGCGTCGGATCCCACGATGAGCAGGCGAAGGCGGCCCAGTCGTTCGGCATGGGCCATCAGCGGCTTGGCCAGCGCCGGAACGACGTCGAGCGCGGTCACCGCTTCGCGCTCCACCAACGTGGCCAATGCGGCCGCGTCAATCGATGCCTCGAGGGGCGCGAGGACGAGCGAGCCACCCGAGCACAGCGCCCGGACCCAGTCGGCGGTCCAGACATCGAACGCGGGGCTCGCGACCTGAAGAAAGCGCAGCTCGCCGTCGCGATACATGTCTTGCCAGGCGGCGAAGGCGTTGGCCAAGGTGCGATGGCTCACCATCACCCCCTTGGGCCGGCCCGTCGAGCCCGATGTATATATGATATAGGCTAGGCGATCGAGCCCGCCCGGCGCCGTGCGATTCGGCTCCGCGCCCTCGGGCAGCTCCACCCGATCCAGGTCCACGACATGGACGCCGTTCGAAAGCGCGGGCCGACGACCTCGCGTGATCACCACGGAGACGGCTGCATCGTGCAACGTGGCGGCGGCGCGCTCCGTCGGATGGCTCGTATCGAGCGGAACGTACGCACCGCCCGCCTTGAGAACCGCCAGCACGCTGGCCACCAGATCGATCGAGCGATCCAAATGGATGGCGACCCGCACCTCGGCCGAAACCCCGAGCCGCCCAAGGTAGCCGGCCAGGCGACGGGCGCGGAGGTCGAGCTCCCCGTAGGTGCATCGCTCGGAGCCGGCGATGAGCGCCACCGCATCGGGCTGCCGCGCCGCCTGCGCCTCGAACAGTTCGTGCACACAATACGACGGAACCGCGACACGCGGCTGCGCGCCGAACGTCCGCGCGCGTTCGCGCTCCGTCAGAATGGACAACGCGGAGAGCGGCGCGTCCGGGCGTGCAACGATCTGCTCGAGCACCCGCCGGAGTCGCTCCCCGAGATCGCGGACCGTCGCTCGGTCGAAGAGATCCGTATTGTACTCCCACACCGCGTGCAGTTCGCGGCCGGCGGGGACGAGATCCAAGGCCAAATCGAGCTGCGCGGTGGCCGTATCGAACTGCTCCACGGCGAAGGTCACATCGGCCAACGCCGGCCAAGCGGGCAGGGGAGGCTGCATCGAGACCATGGCCTGGAAGAGAGGCGCACGACTCAGATCGCGAACGAGCGGCAGCTCTCGAAGCACGCGCTCGAAGGGCACATCCTGGTGCTCCTGCGCCTGCTCGACGGTCCGGCGCACGCGCGCGAGCAACTCCGCTGCCGCGGGATCGCCTCCGGCGTCCACGCGCAAGGCGAGCGTGTTGATGAAGCAACCGACGGCCCCCTCGAGCCGGGGGCGGGCGCGGCCCGCGACCGGTGTTCCGAGGCAGAGATCCGACTGCCCCGTGTACCGATGCAAGAGCGCGAAGAGTCCGGCCGTAACCGTCGCGAAGAGCGTGGCCCCGTGCTGTCGTCCGAGCGATGTGAGCTGCTCCACCAGCTCGCTCGAAAGGATGAACGTCTCGCGCGCGCCGGCGTACGTCTGGATGGGCGGCCGAGGTCGATCGGTGGGAAGCTCCAAGTGCGGCATCGGCCGCCCGAGCTGCGCCTTCCAGTAGCGGAGCTGCGGCTCCCATGCGTGGGCCCGCTCCGGGGTTCGCTGCGCGAGGGCCTCGTCCGCGAATGCGCTCTCGTTCGCCGGTAACGCCGCATCGCGACCCGTCGTGAACGCCGCGTACTGCTCGAGCAGCTCCCGGAGCACGATGGTCAACGACCAGCCGTCCACCACGAGGTGATGGGCCGTGAGCGTGAGGACATGCTCCCGCGCCCCCGTTTCGAACAGCGCAAAGCGGACGGGCGCACCCTCCAACGCGACGGGCTGCCACGTTCCCGATTCGATGGGCAGTGCCACCGGCGAAGGAGGCAGGATCGTCTGGCAGGGGCGCCCTTCCCACGTCGTGAAGTGCGTGCGCAGCGCGGCGTGCCGGGCGACGACGGCATTCACCGCCCGCTCGAGGGCCTCGCGATCGAGCGCTCCGGCGAAGCGCAGACCGCCCGCGATCTGGTAGACGGGGGCGGGCGTGACGAGCCGCTCGAGAAACCAGAGGCGCTCCTGCACGAACGAAAGCGGAATGCGCTCCGGGAGGGCCACCGCGGCGATCGACTCCGGGCTCTTCTGCTGCGCCTCGATCCAGGTTGCGAGCGCCGCCACGGTGTTCGTGTCGAACACTTGCGCGGGGCCGACCTCCACGCCGAAGGTCTCGGTCGCCCGTGCGCTCAATTGCATGGCCTTCAGCGAATCGCCGCCCAGCTCGAGGAACGCATCGCTCGGCGTGACCCGTCCGCACTGGAGCACGTCCGTCCAGATCCGGGCCAGCGCCGCCTCGGTCTCGGTGAGCGCCCGCTCCGCGGGCCATGCCTGCGCGGTGGGCGCCTCCATGGAAGCGTCCCAACTCCAAAGCGTCGCGAGCTCCCCGTTCAGGAAGCGCTCGCGGCACGCCCGCCGCTGCACCTTGCCGCTCGTCGTGCGCGGAAGGCTGCCGCGCCGGATGAAGACCAGGGCAAAAACGGCGACCTCGTGCTCCGAGGCAATCGCTTCGCGGACGCGCGTCCCCGCACGCGCCAAGTCCTCCGCCGGGCGCGTGCGGCACTCTTCGACGACGACGAGCCGCTCCTCACCGCCGACCTCCACCGCGAACGCCGCCGCACCGCCCCCGCCGAACTCGGCGCTGCTCGCCTCGGCACACGCTTCGATGTCCTGCGGATACAGATTCCGCCCGCGGACGATGATCAGATCCTTGAGCCGCCCCGTGACATAGAGCTCTCCGTCGTCGACGAAGCCGAGATCTCCGGTCCGCAGGAAGGGCCCCTCACCCGCTCCTTCACTTGAAGCAAGGTGCACTCCGAACGAGGCGGCCGTCTCCTCCGGCCTTCCCCAGTAGCCTTGGGCCACACTCCCGCCCGTCACCCAAATCTCCCCCACCTCGCCGGCCGCCCGAAGCTCGGCGCGCGCGGGGTCGACGATCTTCACGATCGCGGGATCATGCGGCCCGCAGCCGACCAACTGCGCGACCGCACCGTTATCGTCGGAGGCGAGCACCGCGCGCCCTTGTTCGAGCGCCGCGCGCTCGACCGTCCGCACGATGGGCGGAGCGCTGCGTGTGCGGGCGCTCACGAGGAGCGTCGATTCCGCGAGGCCGTAGCAAGGAACGAACGCCGAGGCCCGGAACCCCGCGCCCGCGAACGCCTTCGCGAAGCGCTCGAGCGTGGCCTTCCGCACGGGCTCCGCACCGTTGAAGGCCACGGTCCACGAGCTCAGGTCGAGCGTCCCGCGCTGCTCGGGCGCGATCTTGTCCACGCACAGATCGAACGCGAAGTTGGGACCCCCACTGGTCGTCCCGCGGTAGCGCGAGATGGCCGATAGCCAGCGCAGCGGGTTCGTCAAGAAGTGCTCGGGCGTCATCTGGATGCAGGGCGCGCCCACGTAGAGCGGCTGCAGGATGTTCCCGATCAGCCCCATGTCGTGGTACGGCGGCAGCCACCCCACGATCACGCTTTGGTCGCTTTGTCCGAACGCGCGTTGGATCATCCGCTCGTTCTGCAGAAGATTGCCGTGGGTGAGCGCCACGCCTTTGGGCGTGCCGGTCGAGCCCGATGTGTACTGGAGGAACGCCAAGGTCCCGGGCTGGATGGGGAGCGGTCGCCATGCGTCCTCCGTGCCGTCGGGGATCGCGTCGATGGAGACCCAATGCACATCGTCGAAGCCGGGGGGGCGTGGGACGTTGCTCAGGGCGACCGTGGGACGGCAGTCGCGAACGATCGAAAGCAGCCGCGGAAGGCCGCGCCGCCGCTGGGGCAGTGGCACGGGGACCGTGACCAGGCCTGCATAGAGGCAGCCGAAGAACGCCGCGATGAAGTCGAGCCCGGGCGGCAGCACGATGAGCACGCGGTCGCCGGGCCGTGCGCACGAGTGCATCGCGCTGGCGATGACGCGCGCTCGCCGATCGAGCTCGCCATATGTCGTCGAATGCGCAATCGATTCCCCGTCCGCGAGGAAGGTGTACGCGTGGGACGAGGAGCGCTCGCCCGCGCGACATTGAAGCAATTCAATCAGGGTCGTGGGCTCAGTGGACGGAGCGGTCGTAAGCGCGCGTGCGCGCGATTCGTTCGATTCCATAGTGTCCTCGGCGCCAAGTCCGAAAATTCGAAGGATCCGGAAGCGGCGAGCTGGATCCGATTTCGGGGCTCCAACAGTCAGGATCGCTGGCCGGCCGGGGGCGTTTGCGTGGCAACGTCACAGAACGCCATGGGGAAGCGGTGTTGGCGCACGCCCAAAAGAAAACTTCTGCGATTGGTGCTGAATATGAAAATCACTCTCAACTGTCAACGCTGAAAGGTCTAGGATTCGATGATTCGCGTGACTGTCACTCGGACATCGCTGTTCGATGACGAGCCCCACCATCCCTCACGAATCGTATGAGCCTTCGCAATTGACCCAACCCTTGGCGCCGCGGTATGCGCGGTCTATTTCGGACGACCGATACGGAGCCCGATCCAGCCTCTTTCTTGTTATTCCCAGAAAATAGGAATCATTCGCACCTTAATAAGGCCCTGCACGGCTGGCCGACTATGACCAAGTGCATCACCGACATCCGCTTTCCCGCGGCCTTCCTGGCGAGTCTCTGCGCGTTCAGCCTCGGCGGGGCCGGTGTGGCTTTGGCACAGGACACCGGGGCCGTGGGTGCCTCGAATGGCGCCGCCGGCGTGCAGCCGCCGGAGCTCGTCGCGTTCGTCGAAGCCGAATACCCACCCGCGGCCCTTGCGGCCAGACGGGAGGGGCGCGTGGTGTTGCGGTTGACGCTCGACCGAGAGGGCCTGGTGATCGACGCGGACGTGAAGGAGCCCGCGGGTTACGGCTTCGACGAGGCGGCCCGCAGCGCCGCGCTTCGTTTTCGCTTCTCGCCGGCACGCCGCGGTGACAAGCCGGTCGCCGCCCGCATCCTTTACACGTACGAGTTCCGGCTGCCTCCGGAGCCCGAGCCACCTGCGGCGCCCCCCGCACCGGGGGTGGAGCAAGCCCCGGGCGCGCCCGCTCCACGACCTCCTGCAGCAGCGGAGGTTCCGGTCGAGGTCAAGGTCAAGGGCCTCTCCGAGGTCGCGCGGCTGCGGCAATCCGCGCAGGCGGTGAAGGTCATCGAGCTGGAACAGGCGCAGCGCGAGACCGCGGACCTCGGCGAGGTGCTCGCACGGTCCGGGGGCATCAGCGTCCGCCGCGGCGGCGGGCTCGGAGCGGGAACGCGCCTGTCGCTCAATGGCCTCACCGACGATCAGATCCGCTTCCTCGTCGATGGCATTCCGCTCGAGCTGGCGGGCTATCCCTTTGGCGTCGCGAACGTTCCGTTGAACCTCGTCGAACGGGTCGAGATCTACCGCGGGGTCGTTCCCATTCGCTTTGGCGCCGATGCCCTGGGCGGCGTCGTCAACCTACGGACCGACACCGAGGTGCGTGGAACGCACGGTGCCGCGTCCTATCAGGTGGGCTCGTTTGGCACGCACCGCCTTACCTTCAGCGGGCATACCCTGGATGAGCCCACGGGTAGCTTTACGCGCGTAACCGCATTTCACGATTACGCCAAAAACGATTACCCCGTCGACGTCGAAGCGGTCGCCGCGAACGGCCGGGTCGAACCTGCACGCGTGGATCGCTTCCACGACGCTTACCGATCCACGGGGGCCAGCGTCGAGACGGGCCTGATCAATCGCCCTTGGGCGAAGCGCCTTCTTTTACGCGCATTCGTGACGGATTACGCGAAGGAGGTGCAGAACAACCTCATCATGTCGGTGCCATATGGGGAGGTCGAATACGGCGAGCTCACGGCGGGCGCGACGCTTCGCTACGAGAACACATTTGCCAAGAATGTCTCGGTCAGCTTCGTCGGTGGTTATACGCAAAACCGCATCTGGCTTCGAGACGTGAGCCAATGCGTTTATAGCTGGTTCGGGCGCTGTAATACGATGCGGCCTCGAGGCGGTGAGGTCGACGGAATTCCGCACGACACGCTGACCATCCAGCACAGTGGCTTCGGCCGCCTGAATGCCAGTTGGCAGCTGCATCCGCAGCATGCCGTTCGGCTCTCGTTGTCGCCCACGTATGTCACGCGCACGGGTGACGAGCGGCGCGGATTGAATTCCAACGAGCGCGATCCTCTGGCGGCCCAGCGCGATCTGTTCACCCTCGTCAGCGGGCTCGAATATCAAATCGACGGCTTCGGCGACCGCCTGGAAAACATCGCCTTCGTCAAAGACTACCTTCAACTCGCGCGAGCGGAGGAGCCGAGGCCGGGCGGATTCGTCAGTCGCAACGATCGGAACACCCATCGCTTCGGCGTGGGCAATGCCATCCGATACCGCTTTTTGCCCTGGCTCTACGGGAAGACCTCGTACGAGCTGGCGACCCGCTTGCCGAGCCCCAACGAGGTATTCGGCACCAATGGTGTGATCATCGCCGCCAACCTCGGGCTAAAACCCGAGACCAGTCACAACGTCAATGTCGGTTTCACCATCGACACCGCCGAGACCCGCGTTGGAGCGTGGCGCTTCGATGTGAACGCTTTTCTTCGCGAAACCGATAATCTCATCGTCCTGCCCGCGGGCGCCGCCACCTCCACGTACGAGAACATTTTGAGCGCGCGCTCGCTCGGCGCCGAAACGACGGCGGGTTGGACCTCGCCGGGTGAATACCTCGCGCTCGATGGCAACTTTACCTACCTCGATTTTCGCAACACCTCGAGCGAAGGGACATTCGGCAACGATGGCGACCGCATCCCGAATCGCCCTTACCTATTGGCCAATGGCTCGGCGCGTCTACAATTTCGTCGCGTGGCCGCCTCCAATGACGAAATCGCGCTCGTGTGGAATACCCGTTACGTGCACGAGTTTTATCGTAGCTGGGAGAGCCTCGGCTCGCGCGAGTCCAAACAGGTCGTCCCGTCGCAGCTCTTGCACTCACTTGCGCTCACGTACCTCGTCCGCGGTAACCCGTTCATCCTGAGCTTCACGGGCGAGGTGCAGAACCTGACCAACGAACCGGCTTACGACTTCATTGGCGTTCAGCGGCCGGGCAGAGCCTTCTATTTCAAGACAACCGCGGAATTCTGAACTCCGCAAAAAGGGAACAGCCATGAAATCGATGACCAACGTGAAGCGGATTGCCATTCTCGCGGCGCTTCTGACCGTGTCGGGTGTCCCCGCATGCGGCAAGGACGATTCCTCGGGTGGTGGTGGACCCGATGGTGGTGATACCGGCCCTGCCTATCTGGTCGGCACCCGCGTCTGGAACGACACCGTGACGACGTCGTACGTCCACGTCGTGCCCTCCCTCGACGAAGCGACGACGATCGATCCGAGCAAGGCCCTGGAGATTGGCGGCTCGGCGACGCTCTATTCCATCCCGGGCCTCGGATGGTTCGCGGTCGGAAACGCCGAAGACGTCACCTTCACGCGCTACACCTTGAGCAGCGATCGCAAGCTCGTGAAGCAGGAGAAAATCAGCCTGCAGCCGCAGGGCGTGCAGAAGCTATGGGACACGCTCTATGTCATCTCCCCCACGAAGATCTATTACCCCGATCCCGAGGGCCAGCAGATCATCGTCATCAACCCGACGGCGATGACCGTCGAACGCACGATCAAGCTCCCGCAAACGGCGCGCAATGGGTACCTCTCGGTCTACGGTTATGGGTCGACCATGCGTGACGGTAAGATCCTCTTCACCGTCGGCTGGTTCGACTGGCAGCAGGGCGACAAGGTGCTGGGGGAGACCGGGTTGGTCGTGCTCGACACTGCGACGGATACGGTTTCCCGTGTCGACGTGGACAATCGTTGCGGCGGAATCACCACGCCGGTCGTCATGGATTCCGGCGACACGTACTTCACCAGCTCCGCGCTTGCTGCCTCCGCGCACAAACTCGGCCGATTGTCCACGGCACCCTGCGCGCTGCGCATCAAGGCCGGCGCCGACGCGTTCGACCCCAGCTACGTGGCGAACCTCTCCGACGTCACGTCGGCCCCGATCGTCGGCGAGCCGATCCCCGCCGGCGGCAACAGCATGTTCCTGCGCGTCTTCGACGAGAGCGCGGGCACGGTGAGGGCGGATGATCAGACCTGGAAGCTCACGGGCCAACCCGTGTGGCAGTGGTGGCGTTGGGACGTGACCACCGCGAAGGCGGTCCGGATCAACGAGCTGCCGTCCGGCACGGCCGACGTCCTCTGGTTCAAAGTGGGGGATCAGGTGTTCGGGACCGAGTCGAAATCGGACAACTCGTCGACCACGCTCATCGACCTCACCGCCGCAGGTGGTCCCAAGCGCTCCTTGACCGCGCCCGGCTTTCTCTACGGGCTGGCACGCGTGCAGTAGTCTTTAATTAATCTCATGGAGATCGAACCGAATCGGGGCAGCGAAGCGAATCGGAAATCGGTTCGATTTCGGTGCTTCGCGCCCGCGACCCTTCGACATCCGCAAACCGTTCCAAATCGGCGGCGCGCACGTGGTAGCACAGCACGCCTGGCCGTCCGTCCGTCAAGACGCGAACGATCTCGACGCGGTCGTCATTGGTCACTCCACCGACCATGGCGAGCAGTTCGTCCGACACGATGAGCGACGGGCCGTACACATCCCGGTCCCGATCCATTGCACGATGCACGATAGATCGGATGAGTACGGTAGCGCCTTGCAACTGGGAAAATTCATTTCCCTTGTAGGTGGTCGTCGTTCCAATTGTCTTCATCTGCGGGTTCTTCTCCATACTTGCTCGCGCCGACCACCATTCGGCACGAAGCCCATTTTCCAATGCGATTCGCAAACGCCAGGCGGCAGGACACGCGCTCATCACCAGGATAGCGTCACTCGTGATGCGAAGCACATGATTGTCGATTGTTTGGATGCCGCGTTGCTCGCGACTTCGAATCCATTCAATCTTCCGGCGTCGCTTTTTCGAACGTCAAAGATTGCACAGGGACATTCCGGATAGATTCTGGCCATTTGAGATTGCCCTGCTAAGTGGAAATTCGGAGTAGCGTCGAATTTGTACCGATATCCGCAGCCAGCTGCGGAGCCGAGCCGGTTTTGGAGATTCGGTCGACGTAGGGCGTGCTTCTTCTCGGAAGCGCGGCGGAGCACGCCGCCGTGGCGGAGGCGCAGTCTGCCCCAAAGGGGCTGATATGTTGCTCGGTTCCCTTGGGTGCACTTCATCATTGATCGAGCGATCGACGTCGACCGGTGGCACGCTGCCTGCCCCGTCCAGGTCCTGGAGGTATGGACCGGTGGCTCATCGCACGGAGGCCTTGGCAGCACCCTCTGCGTCGCAATTCCGCTCACCCGGGGCGCGGCGCCGCAGTACCGTGGGTGCCTACGCGCTGGTCATCGCGGCCATCGTGGCGATGACGCTGCTCCGGCTTCTTTTGGACAGCGTCCTACAGGGCCGCGCTCCATACGCGCTCTACTATCTCCCGATTTTGCTCGCGGCATGGTTCGGGGGCGTGGGGCCGACCTTGATGGCGGTCTTGCTCTCGGCGGCTTCCGCTTGGGTCTTCGTCGTGCCCCGAGAGGACACGGGTTACAGCGCCTCGATGATCATCTTCCTCCTTGTCTCCGGCGCGATGGTGGTGCTCGCGCGTGCCGCGCGCGCTCGCCAAGAAGAGTGTGAGTTCTTGGCCGCGATCGTCGAGTCGTCGGACGATGCGATTGTCACGAAGGATTTGAACGGGGTGATCCGATCCTGGAACCCAGGGGCAGAGCGCCTTTTCCACTATGTGGCCGATGAGATCGTAGGTCGCCCCGTTACGACGCTGATTCCGCCGGAGAACGAGGATGAAGAGACGCGCATTCTCGAGCGACTCCGCAATGGCGAGCGCATCGATCACTACGAGACCGTGCGCCTCGCCAAGGGTGGGCGAAGGCTCGACGTTTCGCTGACGATCTCGCCGGTCCGCGGCCGCTACGGCGAGCTCGTTGGCGCTTCGAAGATCGCGCGCGATATCTCCGAGCGCAAGCGCGCCGCCGAGGCGATCGCTGCGGAACGCGAATGGCTCGACCGGACCCTTCAGAGCATCGGCGACGCCGTTATCGCCACCGACGCGCATGGCAAGGTCGTGTTCTTGAATCCCGTGGCCGAACGGCTCACGGGATGGGCTTCGTCCGATGCCTGCGGTCAAGGCTCCGATGAGGTCTTTCGGATCGTGAACGAAAACACGCGCCAGACCGTCGAAAGCCCGATCACCCGTGTCCTTCGCCTCGGCGTCGTCGTCGGACTCGCCAACAGCACGGTGCTCATCGCGGCCGACGGCACCGAGCGTCCCATCGACGACAGCGGCGCCCCCATCGTCGGGAGTGACGGGAAACTTCGCGGCGTGGTCTTGGTCTTCCGCGACATCTCCGATCGACGTCGCCTCGAAGCGGAGAGAAGCGTTGCCGTCGTCGAACGCGAGCGGCTTCTAGAGAGCGAGCGTGCTGCGCGCGGCGAAGCCGAGCAGGCCAATCGGAGCAAGGACGAGTTCATCGCCATGGTCTCGCACGAGCTGCGTACGCCCTTGAATGCGATCAAAGGCTGGGCGGAGCTCGTAAAAGGCGATCCCGCGGACGTCGATACGGTCCGGCATGGAATCGAGGTCATCGAACGCAACTCGTGGTCGCAAGAGCAGCTCATTTCCGATTTGCTCGACATGAGCCGCATCATCTCCGGCAAGCTGCGGCTCGACGTGCGCGACATCGACCTCATTGCGATCATCAACGCGGCCATCGAGACGACGCGGCCGGCAGCCGACGCGAGGGGGATCTCGGTCGACTGCTCCTTCGATCCCTCCGTGGCCTCGACGACCGGAGACCCATCGCGCCTTCAGCAATGCGTATGGAATCTGCTCTCGAATGCCATCAAATTCACGCCGCAAGGTGGACGGGTCGCTGTCCATTTGCGTCGCAGCAATTCCCACGTCGAGATCTGCGTCACGGACAACGGCATCGGGATTCGCCCGCAGTTCCTTCCCCTCGTGTTCGAGCGTTTTCGTCAGATCGAACCCGGGACGAGCAAGCGCTCGGGCGGTCTCGGCCTGGGGCTCGCGATCGTGAGGCAGCTCATCGAGCTGCACGGGGGGCACGCGCGCGTGGAAAGCCTCGGCGAAGGTCAGGGCGCGACGTTCACCCTTGCACTGCCCATCCGGGCAGTCCGCACGGCGGCGGCAACCCACCTGGAGTCGGACGTGAAGGTCGTCCTCGATCATATCAACGTGCTGCTCGTGGAGGATGACCCCGACAACCGCGAGGTTCTCCGTAAGATCCTCGAGCAGCATCATGCCTCGGTTTCGGCGACCGCGTCGGCGCGTGAGGCACTCGAGTTCTTGCAGAAGGCACGCCCGCATATCCTCATTAGCGACATCGGCCTCCCGGACATCGATGGATACGAGCTGATTCGGAGCATTCGTCGGCTCGATTCGAGAGAGGGGGGCCGTATCCCGGCCATCGCACTCACCGCGCACGCGAGCTCTCAAGATCGCATGAAGGCACTGCGAGCCGGCTTTCAGAGTCATATCGCGAAGCCCGTCGATCCGCGTGAGCTCGTCGCCAGCATCGCCAGCTTGGCCGGATTGGTCGTGCCCTAACTTGCACTTCGTAGCAACTTGCCGCGAAAGTCAGCTCTGTCACAATGGCGCGGCATGGGGCCACTCGTCGTTGCGCAAAGGACGCGTCGAGAGCAGACCACCTAAAGCCGCGATTAAAAGGATATAAAGTCTTTTTGGGGCCGATCGCACATCCGGGGCATCACCGTTGCACTACCTCGCTCTGCGCGGGCCGCAGACAGGCCCGTGGGGAGAGGAGCGAAGTCATGAAAGGCTTTATTCACGCCGCCGTCGCGGTGTGCACTCTAGGTGTATCGGTGAGCTCGTATGCGCAGACCGTGCAAACGCAAACCGCTCCACAAGCACCACAGGCCCCGGCCACGCCGCAGGCACAGCAGGCACCCCAAGCACCGCAGACGCCCCAGACTCCACAGACCCCCCAGACACCTCAAACGCCTCAAAGCCCACAGCAGACACCTCAAACGTCGCAAACGCCTTCGTCGACTACCGTCACGTCGGCGCCGGTCATCGTCTCTCAATCGGGAAGCACGGCGCAACGTGACACGACTTCCGACAACTACCGGCCCAATCGTAAACTGCTTTTCGGCGGTGTGCTCACATTTGGTGTGGCGTACGCGCCGGCCGCGATCGTCGGCAGCACCAGCGACCACCCTGGAGATCGCAACCTGCTCATTCCGCTCGCGGGGCCGTGGATCGACCTCGCCGACCGGGGCCCGTGCGGTGGCTCCGGGCAGCGAGACTGCGGAGGCGACACGGGCAACCGCGTGCTCATCGCCGTCGACGGCGTCTTCCAGGCCCTCGGCGCGCTGCAGCTTTTGGGAGCCTTCATTTGGCCGGAGACGCGCCGGGTGGAAGTCGTGGAAGGCAAGGGCTACCTGGCCCCAGTCGGCCAACGGCACCTTGCACCCGTGGCCCAGAAACAGAAGCTCCAATGGCAAGTGGCGCCGGCGCATCTCGGCCGAACCGGTTACGGAATGTCCGTCGTGGGGACATTTTGAAGTCTTATTGTATCCAATAGACGATAATGGCTTTGCTTGTTCATGGACCTCCCGAGGACAGACCCCTCCGTCCTCGGGAGGTCCGTGTGAACGCTCGGACGAAGGCACTTCTAGGCGATTCCGCAAGCATTTCGCGCGTTCCGATTTGTACGAGCTTTCCCTCTTCGAGAACCGCCATGCGATCGGCGAACTGGGCCGCTTCATCTGGATCGTGGGCTACGAGAAGAACTGCCGTGTTCCGCGCGAGGAGCAGCGACGCGAGGAGCTCGAGAATATCGGCTTTGAGTACGATATCGAGGTTCGTGAACGGCTCGTCGAGCGCGATCCACCTCGGTTCGACCACCAGTGCACGGGCGAGTGCGACGCGCTGTTGCTGTCCACCGGAGAGCTCGTGCGGCCTTCGGTGGCCGAGTCCGGCCAGGCCAACCTGGGCCAACATCGTGTCGATCGCGTGCGCGCGTTCCGCCTTGGGGAGCCCAGTTGCCGCGAGGCCGAAATCAAGATTGCCAATGACCGTCAAATGCGGCCACAGCGCGAGGTCCTGAAAAACCGCGCCGGCGCCGCGCTCGTTCGGAAGCAGGAGAATGCGGCCCGGGGCGCTGGCTTGTTTCCCGCCGATGCGAATCGAACCCAAGGAAGGGGCGAGGAGACCGAGGGCAAGTCGCAGGAGGCTCGTCTTTCCGCTTCCCGAGGGGCCGGCGAGGACGAGGGCTTCACCTTCGTGCAGGGAGAGGGACACATCGGACAGCACCGTCCGTCCCCCCAGCGACAGCGATACGTCCTCCAGCTCGAGCAAGGCGCTCACCGCAGCCTCTTCATGACGATAGCCCCGAGGGTCACCACGGCGAGCGACAGGATGACCTGAAGCAGTGCCAGTGCCGCGACGACCGACGATGGACCGTTGGCCTCCAAGGTGAAAATTCGAACCGTGAGGGTCTCGCCTCCGGGCGGGTAGAACAGGACGGCGGTTTCGAGATCGCGCAGGCCGAAGACCATGGCGATTCCAAAGGCGGCCACGAGCTCGCGCGCATGCAAGGGGATGACGATGCGCGCGAGCTGGCGGAAATACCCTGCGCCGCCCAGCGAGCCGGCGTCTTCGTACGCCCGGGACGTGTTCGCGATGGATGCGGCAACGATGCGCGTACCGAGTGCCGTGTAGCGGGCGACGAAACCCACGATAACGATGGCCAAACTACCATAGAGCCGTTGCGTGGCGGGCCGATTCCATCCGGCGATGATGCCCGTTCCCAGTACGGCAGATGGCAGGAAGAAGCCGGTTACGGTGACGCGATCCAGGGCGCTCGCCCATAGGGAGCCGCGGGCGAGCGCGTGTCCGGCAATGAGTGCAATGCCCATGGCGATGGCCGCGGCGGCTCCAGACACCACCAGGCTGTTGGCCATGCTTGGGCCGGCCCATGACCAGCATCGGCCCATTCCAGGCACGGCGCGGACCGCGAGTGCGAGCAGAGGGGCGGAGGCGAAGAGGCCCGCAAATATCGTCATGACGCCCGGCCACGCGCCGAGGTCCATCGGATCTCGAGTACGCCATCGAAGCCGGAGCGCACCGTGGGATGAGGCGAGGGCGCGCTCGAGTCCTATGAGAACGAACCCGAGCACGACCATCGGCACACCGAGCGAAGCGGCTTCTCCGGGCGCGAAATCCACGCCTCCAAGGCGTACAAAGACCGCGGCGCCGTAGACTGGAACGCGCAAGAACATGGGCACGCCGACTTCCGAAAGGGTCAACGAAAAGACGATGATGGCCGCGACCGCGATGCGTGATCGAGCGGCGGGTACCAATAGGCGCGTCAACACGCGCCACGGCGGCGCGACGAGGAGCGCGGCTTCTTCGAGGGACGCGTCGAGCCCCGTCATGCCGAGCATCGTGAGCGCCGTTACGATGGGCGTGAACGTGGTCGTGAGGACCAACAGGTGCCCCACCGGCCCGAAGAGAACGGCGGAGGTGCGCGCAGAACCCACGAGCCCGCGCTCTCCGAGCCAGTGAAACCAGCCGAGTGCAATCACGAACGGCGGTAGAAAAAGCGGCAGGGCGTGAAGTGCGAGCCATACGCGCCGTGCCGGGATCCTCCCCCGCGCAAACACGGCACCGAGTGGAACGCCGAGCACCACGGTGGTCGCGGTCACCTCGAGGCACGAGAGCAGGGTGCGCCCCAGAAGTGCCCAGGTCGTGGCGCGTCCGAGAACGGCGAGGCTCGCCGTCGTCATCCCGAGCAAGACGTGCGCGAGAGGCCATAGAACGGCGAGTCCTACGGCCAAGGAGGTGAAAAGAAGCGCGGTCGGTCTTTGTGCGCGGCGCGCTAAAGGCCAACCCATCGTTTGAGCCGACCTTGAAGGCGGTCCATGGCGTCGGCGACCTTGGCGAAGTCGACATTCATCGCGCGCAGATCGCTCACGCGCCGCACGCCCTCGGGAACCGGAACCCCGGCGCGAAGAGGCATGTGCGCCCCGGACTCGGCCATTTGCTTCTCCGTCTCCGCCGAGAGGAGCCCGTCGATGAGCCTTTTCGCACCCTCGGCGTGCGGACCGCCCTTCACGCGCACGACGGCGCTGGGGATCACCAAGGTGCCGAGATCACGTTGGTCGGGGTACACGGTCTCGACGGACGCGCCATCCTTGTGCGCTTCGTCGGCGTCGTCCGTATCGGTCAAACCAAAGGCGATTTCGCCCGAGGCCACGAGCCGCTTCACCTCGCCGTTCGAGCTGGCGAGACGCGCCCCATTCGCCCGCGCGGCATCGAGAAAGTCGATGAGCGCGTCGTCGCCCCAAATGGATGCGAGGGCCGCGACGTGCATCGTGGTCGTGCCGAAGAGCGGATTGGCCAATGCGATCTGCCCTTTCCAGCGCGGGTTCGCGAGATCGCGAATCGACTTCGGCCGCTCGCCGGCGGTTATTTTGGACGTATTCACGAGGAGGACCCGTGCGCGTGCGGCAATTCCGGTCCATGTGCCATCTTCGGCGCGAAACCCCGCCGGGAGTGCAGTTGCCTCGGGCGAGGCATACGGTTCGACGAGCCCACGCTTGGCAAGCGAGAGGGGACGCACGGGGTCACCCGACCAGAAGACGTCCGCCTGCGGATTGGACCCTTCTGCGATGAGGCGATTCATCACACCGGTGCTCTTCGTTTCCTCCGTGTCGAAGACCGGGCGGACCTTGAGACCCAACTTCGCCTCGATGGCATGAAACACCGGCTCGGCGAACACTTGATCGACGGAGGTATAGACCACCGCCTCCGAGCTGCTCCGCTTACAGCCCGCCAGCGCCGCTCCGAGGAGCACCGCGCCGCCGGAAATCAGATCCCGTCGAGTCGCTTTCATGTCCTCGGCCTCACCATCTCACGAGAAACCCCGGAGCAGCAACCCAGCCGCACCTGCGCCGAGGATGACCAGTGGCTCGGGAGCCTTCTTCAGCTTCACCAACGCGAGCAACGTTACGGCCGCCATGGCGACCGTTGGCACATCGAGGAGTGCTCGGCGGCCAAGCACGAAGCCCGCTCCGGCAATGGCCCCTGTTGCGGCGGCGGTGACGCCGGCTACGAAGGCGGCAATGCTCGGATTCTTCGCGTAGCGCTTGAAGTACGGCGCCGGGATGATCACGAAGAGGTAGCACGGGAGAAAGACCCCGAGCGCCGCGACGGCCGCACCGAGCGGGCCCGCGACGAGGTATCCGATGAAGGCTACGGTGATGACGACCGGCCCCGGCGTGATCATGGCCACCGCCACGGCATCGAGAAATTGCCGCTCCGTCAGCCAATGATGCTCGTTGACGACGCCGCCATGCAAAAACGGAACGATGGCCAACCCGCTGCCGAAGACGACGGCCCCACCCTCGGCGAAGAACAGCCCGATCCGCCAAAGCGTTTCGCTCGACGCCGCACCCGATAGTCCAGTGACCAGCATATCGACCGGAAAAAATGCCGACACGCCCGGCGCGGCGAGTGGTCCGGTGGGACGGCCTCGCTGGAAAAAGAGCAGCACGCCGCTGGCGAGGAAGAGCCATACGATTTCGGATTCCGTCCACGCCGTCACGACGGCATTGATCGCGAATACCGCCCAAAGAAGACGGTCTTTTGCGAGTGTCATTTTTGCCAGCTTGAAGACGCTGCGCGCAATGATGGCGATGACCGCGGCCCCAATCCCGTAGAAGAGCCCCTGCATCCATACGAGGCCGCCAAATCGAAGATAGGCCGCGGAAAGGGCCACGACCATGAGAAACGATGGCACGATGAACGCTATGCTGATGAGCGTGGCCCCGAACACGCCGCCGCGCACCCACCCGAGGTAGGTCGCGAGTTGGGCGGCGAGCGGTCCGGGGGCAAGCTGTGCGAGCGCGAGGCCTTCGACGTATTCGTCTTTCGTGATCCAGCGCTGGCGCTCGACCAGATCGCGTTGCATGTAGCCTGCAAGTGCGATGGGGCCCCCGAATCCCAGCGCACCGAGGCGTAAGAAGTAAAGGGCGAGTGCGCGAAGGGAATAAGATTCCGGCTTCCCGGAAGAAGAATCATCCATGATGCGGTGTCCTTATGCGCGCAACGCAGCGGCCGCGCGGCGCGCGCGCTCGAGGCGGCGGTTCACTTCGTCCCAGTGGATGTTGGCGAAGAATGCATCGATGTACTTTGCCGCGGCGGCGCCATAATCGATTTGGTACGCGTGCTCGTACATATCCATCACCAGCAGCGTGGCCGATGCCGAGAAGGCTTGCGTGTGATTGCCCGACCAGAACGTATAGGGCACATCGCGGTGTAGGTCCCACGTAGTCACCACCCAGCCGCTTCCACCTCCGAGGCTCGCCCCCGTGGCGCGAAATAGCTCCTCCCAGCGCCCAAAGCTACCATACGCCTCACCGAGCACCTTTTCGATGTTGCCGCTCGGGCGGCCATCCCCGCCGAGGTTCGCGAAATAGAGCTCGTGCAACGTGGCGGAGTTGCGGAAGGTAAGCTCGCTCTGTTTCAGTCCACCCACGACGAAGGCGGGCGTCTCTTTGGTCACGCGCGAGAGCTCCTCCTCCACACGATTCAAGTTTTTGACCGCCCCTGCGTAATTGTTATCGTGATGGGAGACCATCATTTTCTCCGAGAGCCCCTTGAGCGCCGAAGGCTGGAAGGGCAGGGGCTTCGGTTCGTGTTTGCCCGCGAAGGCAATGCCGGGGACAACGGGGTTCAACGACGCAGAAGAAGGCATGGTGGTCCCCTTTGCTTGCGCGGCGGGCGTGCAGGCCGAAAGAACGGCGGCACTTCCGGCCGCTGCGGAAATCATGGCGGCCCGTCGCGAAATGATAGTGTCTTCTGTCCGTTTCATAGCGCCTCCACGCTCAAATCGTCGAAGTCGGTGACCGAATCGGCTTTGGTCCACACGCCCGCGCGCCCCGCATTCAGGAAGGTGCTGTCGTGATGATCGAGCACCTTCGTGCCGTCCCACGTGACCTCGATGTGATCACCGCGCGCCTCGACCTGGAAGTCGTGCCACACGCCGCCCTTGACGGTTCCACTCCAGGTCGCGATTTGCTTGCGGCTGCCGTTCTTGACGAAATAGAGCCGCACGTTGTTCTCGAGGGCGTTCGCGCGCGTGAGCAGGTAATTGTTCTCGTCCTGATAACGAAAGACCAGCCCGCACGCTTGGTCGACCTTACCGGATACCTGTTTGCAGCGCACGCGGACGCGAACGTCTTTGGCCGAAGGCTCGTTGGCCACGGCCACCGGAAATCGGTAATCCGTGTCATCCGTGTCCACCTGCGCGAGCACATTGGGTTTGCTGGGGGCGTCGGGCTCCGCTCGGACGATCCAACGACCCGGCTTGCCTTGTCCCGTGCGTCCAAAGGCGAAGCCCTGCGGCGCGGCCGAAACTGCGTCCTGATCGAAGGAGCGCGCGTGTGGAACGCTGCGGCCGCCCGTGACGTTCATGGCCGCACACAAGCAAAGACTCGCGGATATCGTCCTCATCTCACGCCTCCTCACGGCTCAGTTGTTAGGTAGGGGCCTGCCTGAACTCACAACTGTGATACCATGGCTGCTCCCTTGCACAACTGATACAAATGTCAGAGATGCGCGACGAGACCCATGAGCCACGATGGCTTCTCCTTATTCATCAGATCCCTCCGAAGCCGGCGTACTTTCGCGCCAAGGTCGGCAGGCGCCTTGCGCGGCTCGGCGCGGTCGCGATCAAGAACTCGGTCTACGTCTTGCCGCTCAACGAGCAGACCCATGAGGATCTGCAATGGGTCGCGCGCGAGATTGCCACGGAAGGTGGCGAGGCCACGCTTTGCAAAGCCACCTTCGTCGAGGGGCTCCGCGACGATCAGATCGAGGTGCTCTTTCACGCGGCGCGCGATGCCGATTATATGCAGCTGACCGAGGAGGTGCGTCAGATCACGGGCGAGCTACCGCCACGCCTCGGCCGCGACGACGAACGGCGCCCTGCGCTGGAGGCCGACCTCGTACGCTTGCGCAAGCGCTTCAACGAGATCTCCGGCATCGACTTCTTCGCGGCCTCCGGGCGCGAGCCCGCGGAATCTGCTCTGTCGGCGCTGGAAAAGCGACTTCGCCGCGGAGAAAAGCCCCACGTCGAGGAGGAGTCGCGCCCGCGCCGTGAGACGTACCGTGGACGCACCTGGGTTACGCGCAAGAACGTCCATGTCGACCGCATCGCGAGTGCGTGGCTCATTCGCCGTTTCATCGATCCCGATGCCCGCTTTTCCTTCGTGCCTGGGCAGGGGTATCGCGCGAAGGAAGGCGAAGTCACCTTCGATATGTACGAGGGCGAGTTCACGCACGTGGGCGACGCATGCACCTTCGAGACCTTGCTCGATCAGTTCGAAATCCGAGAGCCGGGCTTGTCGGCCATTGCCGAGATCGTGCACGACATCGACGTGAAGGACGGCAAATTCAGCCGCGCCGAGGCCCCGGGGGTGGCCGCGCTCATTGCCGGTATCGCGATGGCCGAGCGGGAAGACGAGGCCCGCATCGAGCTGGGCGGTCGCATGTTCGGCGCCTTGCTCGAGCTTTTCCGCCGCAAGCGCGGCGCATCACGCGTTCCTTACGGGTGAGGGTGGCGATGGTGAAGGTCGGCACCGTGTGGATGATCGTGCTCGGTCGAATCGTGGCGATGGGGATGACTGTGCTCGCCCGTCACCGGTGAGTCGTGCGCGTGCGTGTGATGCCCGTCGTCGTGGCGATGTGCATGCTCGTGGTCGAGCGGTTCGTGCCGGTGGTGATGGTGATGGGCCTCGGTGCCATGAAGGTAAACGGCCACGCCAAACAACGCGCCCGCCGCCGCGACGAGCAAGACGTCATCTCGTTCCCCGAACGCGAACGCCAGTGCCGCCCCGACGAATGGTGCAAACGCGAAGAGCGATCCGGTGCGCGCGGCACCAAGTGTGCGTTGCGCCAGGAGGTACAATCGCAGACTCAGTCCAAAGCTGAGGGCACCGCATGCGAGCAGCGCCAGAGTGACCATGGGCGAGGGCCAAGCATCCCCGAGCACCCGTGCGGCTGCCCCGATAGGATGGCGCCGCCGAGTGCCTTGTAGAACACCACCGCCCGCGGATCGAAATCCGCGAGCGGGCGGGTGAGCGTATTGTCGAGCGCCCACCCGAGCGTCGCTCCAAGAATGGCCGCGAGGCCCAGCGCGGTCGACGCTCCCGTGCTGCCGGCCCGCACGCCGAGGAGCGCTCCGCCCGCCACCATCAGCGCCACGGCAAGCGCCACCCGCCGCCCGATCGGCTCGGCATAGAACGCGCGTGCGAGCCACACCGTAAAGACGGCCTCGAGATTCAGCAGCAGCGACGCCGCCAGTGCCCCCGTGTGCTGCAGTCCCCACGCGAGGCTTGCCGGCGCAAGGACCGCCCCGAAAAGGGCCACGAGCGCGATGCGGCGGAACTGTGCTTTGCCGAGCGTCGGCTCGTTCACCCGACGCGAGGGAAGGCCCGCGCCGAGTGCGGCGCCCGCATAGAGCAGGGTGGCGGTCGCGAAGGCTCCGATCCCGGATCCGAAATGGCGGATGAGCGGCGTCGATATTCCAAAGAGAATCGCCGCCGTGACGGCCACGAGGCTTCCGCGTGCGATCGGGTTCGGTGTCATGAAACGGCCCTGTCGATTCGTAGGCGTGAACGACACGCTCTCGCAACTGGATACGGGATGGGTATCCAGCTCAACAACGGAATACGCGATGGGCGGCACGGCCTGCCCATGGATGCTTTACGTTCGTGGCTCTCCGCTTCGTGGAGTACCCGGCCCGTACCGACCTTCCGCACATGCCCTTCGAGCTCCTCTTCGTCGCCCTCTTCTCGATCGCCACGGCCGTCGCATTGGCCGCCCGCTGGCTTCGCGCACCCTACACGGTGGCCTTGGTCGCAGCGGGGGTCCTGCTGGGCTCCGTGCAAGCGTTCGAGCCGCCCCATCTCACGAAAGACCTTCTGTACACGGTGTTTCTTCCGGGGCTTCTCTTCGAGGCGGCGTTTCATCTCGAATTTCGAAAATTCTGGCAAAACAAGCTCGCGATCCTCGCCCTCGCGGTTCCCGGCGTCATCGCCGCCATCGCCATCACCGCGGTCATCCTCGCGCCGGTCGCGAATGCGCTGCATGTCGTCGAGCATTTTACGCTCTTGCACGCGCTCGTGTTCGCCGCCATTTTGGCCGCGACCGATCCCATCGCGGTGGTCGCACTGTTCAAGAGCCTCGGGGCTCCAAAGCGTCTGATGATCCTCGTCGAAGGCGAAAGCCTTCTCAACGATGGGACGTCCGTCGTCTTCTTTACATTGATATCCGGAATTGCAGTTACCGGTGCGGAAGCGTCCGTGTTCGGCTCACTGATGGACTTCCTGCGGGTCGTGGGGATGGGCGCCCTGATCGGTGTGATGGTCTCCTTTGCGGTGTCGAAAGTCATCCAGCAGGTCGAGGACGCGATGATCGAAATCACGCTCACGACCATCGCGGCCTACGGTTCGTTCGCGCTTGCCGAGCAGTTCCACTTTTCCGGTGTCATTGCGACGGTCACCGCCGGCATGGTGTGCGGCAACTACGCGGCGAGAACGGGGATGGGGCCCACCACGCGCATCGCCGTCGAGTCGTTCTGGGAATATGTCGCTTTTGCGCTCAACTCCATCGTCTTTCTTCTCATCGGTTTCGAAGTCCGGCTATCGGCGCTTTTGGCATCATGGAAGCCGATTCTGGCGGCCTATCTGTCCGTCACGATCGCGCGCGCCGTCCTGACGTACGGCGTGACGTTTCTCCTCCGGTCGACGAAAGAGCGCATCCCTTGGTCCTGGAGCGCCATTCTCACCTGGGGCGGTCTCCGGGGCGGACTGTCGATGGTGTTGGTTTTGGCATTGCCGGCCACCTTTCCGCACCGCGAGCTCCTGATCACCATGACCTTTGGCGTCGTTCTCATCTCGATCGTCCTTCAAGGCTTGACGATCGGGCCGCTGATGCGCCGCTTGAAGATCGTCGGGGTGCAACACGATCGGATTGCCTACGACAAAGAGCGCGGAGTCCTCCGGGCTGCGAAAGCAGCCCTGGAGACTCTCGAGTCCATGAAAGTGCAGGGTGCGGTGCACGCGGACGTCGAAAACGACATTCGGAGCGATTACGAGCGCATGGCCCATGACGCGGAGGCTCGTATTCAAAGCCTGTACATGGATGCTGCGGAACTGCGAAATCAGGCTTTGATCGCGACGAAGCGTCACCTTCTGATGATCGAGAAAGATGCCATCCTCGACGCCGTCAAGCGTGGTCTACTTGGCAATGAGGCGGCGGAAGAACTCTTGCACGATATCGATGCACGCCTCTTTGGCATCGAGGACCCCTGAAACGCCGCGCGATGCGAGGCAAATGTCACTTCGCCGATGGCGATGCCAGATAATCCAGCGCCAACGTTGTAAGGGTGCGCACGCCCACCGGCATCGCATCCTCGTCGAAGTCGAACAGCGGTGAGTGATTCGCGGCAGCCGTTTCCGTCGTCTTGCCCTTCGGTGGAGCGCCGAGGAACACGTACACGCCGGGCACGACCTTCTGGAACTCGGAAAAATCCTCGGTACCGCTGATCTTGGGGGTCACCACGGCCTTGCCGTTGGTCGCCAGGCGCAGCGCCGGGATCATTCGCTCGGTCAAGGCCGCGTCGTTGCTGGTCACGCTGACTCCCGGGGCCGCAAAATGCACTTCACCCTTTGCGCCGTGCGCGTTGGCGACCGACTCCGTGACGGTCACGATGCGTTGCTTGGCATCCGCCCGCATCGCATCGTCGAACGTCCGCAAGGTCCCCAGCATGGTCACGCTCTCCGGAATGATGTTTCCGCGGTTGCCACCATGGAACGAGCCGACGGTGATGACCGCGGGCTCCTTGCTGATGTCGAGCTGCCGGCTCACGATGGTCTGCAAGTCGAGCACCACCTTGGCCGACGTCACGATGGGATCGATGCCCCTCCACGGAATGCCGCCGTGCGTCGCCTTTCCTTGAATCTTGATCTCGAACGCATCGGCGCTCCCCAGCAGGGGGCCGCTGCGGTAGCCCACCGTGCCCGTCGGAATCATGGGCATGATGTGCAGCCCGAAGATGGCGTCCACCTTGGGACGCTCCAGCACGCCCTGCGCGATCATGGCCGCCGCCCCGATCTTCGCGTCTGCCGCGCGAGGATCGGAAACGCCTTCTTCGGCGGGCTGGAAGATGAACTTCACCGTCCCCGGGATGCTCGCCTTGCGGCGCACGAGGACCTCGGCCACGCCCATGAGAATGGCTGTGTGCCCGTCGTGCCCGCACGCGTGCATGACCGGTGCGCGGTCGTCCATGTACGGCGCGGTGACGGTCGAGGCGAAGGGCAGCCCCGTGGCTTCCTTCACCGGCAAGGCATCCATGTCGGCGCGCAATGCCACGACCTTGCCCGGCCGCCCGCCGCGAAGAAGGCCGACCACACCATGTCCGCCCACGTCGGTCGTCACCTCCAGACCGAGGGCGCGCAGATGATCGGCCACCAGCTTGGATGTGCGCACTTCCTGACCTGAAAGCTCGGGATGACTGTGAATGTCGCGGCGCCAGGTGATGAGCTTTGGGCGGACGGCATCGATGTCGCGGTCGACCTCGCGCAGAGGTACCGCCGGTTGCACGCCCCTGTTTTCGGCCATGCATTGCGTCGATGCCATGCACGCGACCATCACGATGCCCGCCTTCATCATCGCTGGAGCCCTCATCCCAATTCGGAGCGTCATTTCCTTCGGACGCAGCGGAAGAGTGTGTGACTCAGACCGACGTCGTCGATGTCTTCGGCCACCTCGAGGCCGGCTTCGGCCACGCAGCCGAGGACATCGGCGGAGTGGTACATCTGGCTCGTGCCGTTTGCGACGCAGGTGAAGTAGAGCGACGTTTGCTGGACGCAGAAGGCCGCGGCTTCTCGATGTTGCCGGTCCCAGTAGGCTTCCAGGATGAAGAGGTTGTCGGACGGCGTCATTACCGTGGCGGCGCGGCGGAGGATCGAGACGATGTCCTCGAGGGAGAAGCAATCGAGGACCTGACTCATCCAGATCGCGTCGTGGCCCGTGGGCAGCATGCCCTGGGGATCGAGGAGATCGACACCGTGGAACGCCACGCGGTGGCGTTGTTCGACGCCTTCGAGCGCGCGCTGCGCCATCTCGATTTGGCGCGGGAGGTCGGCGATCGTGATCTCGACGTCGGGATCGTGCGCGAGACAACGTGTCGCCCAGCGACCGGTGTTGCCGCCGACGTCGAGCAATCGGCGCGGACGATGATGAAAGACGATGGGAAGCGCGCGGGCGAAGGCGCCGTCGGAGTAGAAGTGGTCGAACGCGAGCCAACTCGCGCGCACGTCCGGCGGGAGCGATGCGAGGCCGTGGTAGACGGTCGGCCAGTCACCGAGCTCGACGAGCCCCGAAGGCTTGCCCGTCTGCACGGCTTCTTGCAGGTGCGCAAACCCGCGGTAGTTCACGTCGCGGACGAAGTTCATGTTGGCCCGCGTCATCCCGTCGTGCTCGATGATCCGGCCTGTCTTCGTGATGGAGAAGCGTCGCTCTTTTTCGTTCCACAAGAGGACGCCCATTCCGAGGCCGGCCTCTGCCAAGACCTTTACGCCGTACTCGGGCAGCTGGAGCTCCGTGGCGAGCTCCCGCGCGGTCGCTCCCAGCTTGCCGTGTTTTTCGAGCGCGCTGAGGATGCCGAGGTCGCGCAGCGCCATCGCCGCCTGGAACATGAAGGGGCCGAACGCGATCTGTTGAGCCCTAAACATGGCGTCCGGCGCCGAGAGCGTATCGACTTCGTAGAAATTCATGGGTCTGCGCATCCTATCGGCGCAACGTGGCGGGTCGAACCCTGTATCGCGCACGACATGCACCTTGCGCGGTTGCGCTGGTGGAGAAGCTCGCGAACGTGTGCGGATGCCTCGTATACAATGGCGACGAGGTAACCTTTCGCTCGTACTTCGCCTGTGGCGGGGTCGTCAAGGGATCTTCCGAGGTGGCTCGCGAATCAGCCTGGCCTCGAGTCATGCTAGGTTGCGCGCGATGGGTCCGCTCGATCGCCCCACCGCGTGGTGGCTCGATGCTCTTCGAAAGCGCCGCGAACGTATGCGTTACGAGACGCTCGACTTCTCGACCGCGGTGACATGGGAGAGCGAAGAGGAGAAGCTCGCCGCGATCGCGTTCTTCAATGCCGCGTTTCGCGCCGAGGAGTCCGGCCTCCGTCAGGCCCACGAGCTCGCAGACGAGGTCGGCGTATGGGACGCCGAGCTTGGCGAGACGCTCCGTCTTTACGGCGAGGAAGAGGGCTGGCATCGCGAGCTCCTGACGGAGTTCCTCGACAAGATCGGCGGCTACGTAAAGCCGATGGGGCCGACCACGAGCACGTTCTATACGCTCTACAAGCGCGCAGAGCGCATGGAGACCATCGTCCTGACGAACCTCATGTTCGAGACGATCGGCGCGACGACCTACCGAATCGCGCTCCGCACCGCGCGTCCGCAACCGGCGGTCCAGCGGATGCTCACCATCCTGACCCGCGACGAGTCGTTCCACGTCCCGCTCAACGCGCACTTCCTCCGTCGCATCTTCCAGCGCGAGCCCGCTCGGGCGAAGCAGCGGAGCCAACTCCTCTACCACGTGCTGACGGGCGCCCTGGTCGCGTCGGCCGCGGCGAGCCGCCGGCGGGCGTTCACGTTCGACCGGATCCCGTTCTCGGTGCTCGCCGGTTCGTACGCCGACGCGCTGACCCGGCTCTTCGTGCAAGCGCCCGATCTCGGGCTCACGCCGATGCCGGGCCTCATCCCGCTCCTTCGCCTCCTCGGCGCGCAGCGTTTGACGGAGGACGATCCTCTCAGCATCCGCGCGGCGGAGGCGGCCGTCGAGCGCGAAAAGGTCATGGTCGAGTAGACGTCAGCGTGCGCGATTCTGCGCCAAGGTTTCCAGGGCGAGGTTGCCCAGTGCGTGAAGCCGCTTCCGCGGCACGCCATCGCGGGCTTGCACCGAGAGCCCGTTGAGCACAGTCGAGAGGTAGTCACCGAGCGCTTGCACGTCGGTTTCCCGCTTCAATTCCCCCTCACGCACCGCGCGTTTCAGTCGCTCGATGATGGCCGCCGTTCGCTGGCGGCGGACCTGGGCCAGCCACTCTTGAATCGGCTCGTTCTCGGCGGCGCACGTCGTTGCGGCCGTGACGACCATGCAGCCGTGGGGTTTCCCGGGGCGCGTGTACAGATCGACCGCCTCCCGCATGGTGCGCGCAAACGCTTGCTGCGCCGTCGGCTCCTCGTCCAAAGCCCGAGCCCCAAAGCCGCCTTCTTTGGCCTGGTACAAGGCAATCGCCTCGCGAAACAGCTCCTCCTTGGAGCCAAACGCGGCGTAAATGCGCGCCGAAGCGAGCCCCAGGGCCGCGACCAAATCCGCCATGGACGTGCCTTCGTAGCCGCGGGACCAAAAGGCGTCACGCGCTCTCTCCAGTGCCACATCTCGGTCGAATTCCCGCGGTCGAGCCACTGCGCCTCCGTTCTTGGTCGATCGTAAAATAATCCGGCCGCCTCGACCGTGCAAGTGGGCTCGTTCTTGGTCAATCGACCAAGAACTCCTTGACCCATTCCCGTGGGGGTTCTAGTTATTTGTCGTTCGACAAAGAACGAGGGCCGTATGAATTCCGAAAATCTTCTTCGTGACGCGAGAGGTGGCATCCTCGCTCTTTTCGTCGTTGGCCTTGGATGCGCAAACCATGCGATCGCCAAGACGCCCCATGAGACCATCGTGCACGATGCCGCGATTCCGGTCCGCGACACGGCGATACGCCCGTTCCACATCCACATTCCCAAGGAAGATTTGGACGACCTCCATCGACGTGTACAGGCGACGCGTTGGCCCAGTCGGGAAACCGTCACGGACCGATCGCAGGGCGTTCAGCTGGCCAAGGTCCAGGAGCTCGTGCACGAATGGGGAGACCATTACGACTGGCGCAAGCTCGAAGCCAAGCTCAATGCTTGGCCGCAGTTCATGACGACGATCGATGGTGTCGATGTGCACTTCATCCACGTCCGCTCTCGTCATTCGAATGCGTTGCCGGTGCTGATCACCCACGGCTGGCCCGGTTCCATCGTGGAGCAGATGGGCCTCATCGAGCCGCTCACCGACCCCACGGCCCATGGCGGGCGCGCGGAAGAGGCCTTCGACGTGATCCTTCCTTCGATTCCTGGCTTCGGCTTTTCCGGCAAGCCCACGGGTACTGGATGGGATACCGAGCAGATTGCGCGAGCTTGGGCGAAATTGATGGGGCGCATCGGGTATACCCGTTATGTTGCCCAGGGGGGAGATTGGGGGGCCGCGATCACCAGCGCCATGGCCCGTCAAAGGGCCCCGGGCCTCGTGGGCATTCACGTGAATTTCCCCGCAATCCTACCGGCCAATGTTTTTGCGATCCTCGACAAAGGCGAGCCGGCGCCGCCAGGGTTGTCCGACGACGAGAAGGCGACCTTCGATGCCGTCCGTGACACCTTCAAAAAGAGATTCGCCTACTACACGATGATGGCAACGCACCCGCAGGCCGTAAGCTATGCCCTGACGGACTCGCCCGTCGGTCTCGCAGGCTGGATCTACGACTTCAACGATGCCGAGGCGCAGCGTCTCCTCACCAAGCAGCAGGTGCTCGATGACCTCACTCTCTATTGGCTGACGAATACCGCGAGTTCTTCCGCGCGGCTTTACTGGGAAGATAAGGCTCCCGCCTTGAGTTCTGCCGCGCAGAAGACGACGGAGATCGACCTGCCTGTCGCGGTCACGGTATTTCCGAGTGAGTTCTACCACGCTCCAAAGAGCTGGACCCAACGGGCCTATCCCACGCTCATGTACTTCAACGAGGCCGCGAGGGGCGGTCACTTCGCCGCGTGGGAAGAGCCCGAGCTTTTCAGCTCGGAACTGCGCGCCGCCTTCCGGTCCCTGCGCTAAAATGGGCGAGCACACATCCCGAACGGACTTCATTCTGGAGGAGAGAGAAAAACCGCCAAGACGCCAAGAACGCCAAGTTAAGGTTCGAGAAATAGCGGTCCTTCACGCTTCGATCCATCCATCAATCTTGGCGTCCTTGGCGTCTTGGCGGTTCCCCTCTTCTGTTCGAGGATCGTGCTTGCTGATTTAGATCGGATTAGAGGTCGAGCTGAATGCCGAGTTCGACCACCTGCGCAGGGGGGATCTGAAAGTGCCGATCGGCGGCGACCGCATTCCGCTGAAGGTACCCGAAAAAGCCCTCCACCCAACGACCCATTCGATTCGTCTGGTGCCCGAGGACGCGTTCTCTGCCCAAGAAGTAGGTGACCCGTTGCAGATCGACCGACAACCCTCCCTGCTCCGCAGCGGCCGATACGATGGCGGGGACGTCGGGTTGCTCCATGAATCCGTAGCGGGCAACGATCTGGCGAAAGCCGTTTTGCAATGGTGTGATTTCCATGCGGCGATGCGGGGCAATCGTGGGGGCGGACTCCGTCGTCACCGTGAGTAGAAAGACGTTTTCGGCCAGCGTTTGGGTTCGTTCGACCAGATGAATGAGAATGGGCGGCACGTGTGCGGTGCTCGATGCCATGAACACGGCAATTCCCGGTACGCGCGCGTAGAGCTGCCGTTCGACGCGTGGGAGCGCGGCCTCGAGTGTTCCACAGCGGCGGGCGTATTCCTCCACGATCAACGATCGCCCTTTGCTCCATATGAGCATGGCGGCGACGAAGCCCATGCCGATCACCACGGGCACCCAGCCGCCCTCGACGAGTTTGACGCTGTTGGCGAGGAAGAAGGAAAGGTCGAAGATCAGAAAAACCCCAACGACGACGACCGCGGCCAGCGCAGACCATTTCCACGTGTGGCGTACGACCACGTAATAGACGATCGACGTCAGCGCCATGGTACCGGTGACCGCGATGCCGTAGGCGGCGGCAAGGTGCTCGGACCGTCGAAATCCGATCACCAAGAGAAGACAGCCCAGCGCCAAGATCCAATTGATTTGAGGAATGTAGATCTGGCCCTCGGTGTGCGCGGCGGTGTGTTCGATCGTAACCCGCGGGAAATAGCCGAGCTGCATGGCTTGTCGGGTCAGGGAGAACGCCCCCGAAATGAGCGCCTGCGACGCGATGATGGTTGCAGCGCTCGAAAGCAGCACGAGGAGGAGCGTGGCGAAGCCCGGTGGGACCATCGCAAAAAAGGGATTGGCAATCACGTTCGGCTCGGCGAGGACGAGCGCCCCTTGTCCGAAGTAGCAAAGAACGAGCGCCGGCATCGCCAGGCCGAGCCATGCCAGCCGGATGGGGCGCACGCCGAAGTGGCCCATGTCGGCATAGAGCGCTTCGCCGCCCGTGATGGCGAGGACGACGGCGCCGAGTACCAAGAACCCCGGGAAGCCATGAACCGCGAAGTAGTGAAAGGCGTGATGCGGCGAGAGCGCAGCCAGCACGCCTGGATAGCGCACGATGTGATAGGCGCCCAGCCCGCCGATGGTGAAGAACCAGACGACCATGATGGGGCCAAACCAGTTGCCAACGGCGCCGGTGCCGCGCTTCTGCACGAAAAAGAGGGCGAAGAGGATGGCGCAGGCGAGCGGTACGATCGCCGACTCGAGGGTTGGACTGACCATCGTGAGGCCCTCGAGGGCGCTGAGCACCGAAATGGCGGGCGTGATGGCCCCATCTCCATAGAGCAACGCCGCGCCAATCACCACGAGCAGGGCAACGCGGGATATGCGTTTTCCTCCCTCGGTGAGTCGAAGCCTCCGCGGGACCAACGCCAAGAGGGCAAAGATGCCTCCCTCCCCGTCGCTGTCGGCGCGCACGATGAAGGTCAGGTACTTCACGGTGACCACCATCGTGAGCGACCAGAAGATGAGCGACAGGAGACCAAGGACGTCGGCGGGCGACGCCTGCCCGTGCTCGGTCGCGCGAAGGCATTCGCGCAGGGTGTACAGCGGACTGGTGCCGATGTCTCCGAAGACGACCCCGAGTGCGCCGAGCGTCAGGGTGGTCAACGACGCTTTGGGGTGACCCGTCTGCGCGGCAGCATCGGTCGACTGAAGCGGGACGATGTTTTCCAAGTTCCGAAGGATCCGGTCGCTTCATCGTCGCGCCTTCGGCATTAAGAAAGTACAAAGATCGATGTAGAATGAGCAATGGCCCAGGTCGAAACGACGGCGCGTGAGCGGGTGCTCGCGCAGGCTGCCGGCGCGGATCCCATCGCGAGCGCGCTGGTTGGCGTTCTTGGCGAGCCGGTGGCGACGAGCAGCAAAGGTCGCGCGTACCTCGCGCCGCGGGCGTGGGAGCGTCTTCGCGATGGCGTGCCGCTCTTGCTCGGCTTCGGCGAGGACGTGCTCGCGGCGTCGGCGCGTCTCGTGGAGGCTGTGCGGGCCTCCGCGCTGCCCGGGCCGGAGAAAGAGCAGGTCGTGGCCGGCGCTTCCGTGGTGCGACAGGTCGTGCTGACGGCGGCGATCACGGCGCCGCCGGATCTCTGGCTCATCTATCATGTGCTCGGTTTCTTCGCCGAGCTCGGGCTGCTCGAGCGGCTGGCCGCGGGGGAGGCGATTCATCCGGCGTGCTGCCAGGTCACCTGGCAGGGCAACATGCGCGAGCTCGTCCCGGAGGAGCTCGACACGGATTTGCATTTTCTTCTCTCGCGCGGCTTCGTCGAACCGTATGACGAAGGCTTCCGCATCGCGGGCCATCCGCGCGTGCGCGAGACGTTCGAACGCATCCTCGCGCATCCACCGCGCGGGCCTTCGAGTCCCGCGTCGCTCTGGCGGCGGCTCTTCGAGGGTGGCTCGCTCGAGGTCGCGGAGGTGGCGGAATTGCAAGCGATTGGCGAAGGTGTACCTCGTCGGCGCGATCCCGCGCAAAACCACTGGATCCCGACATACGAAGAGCTCGATTTGGGGCGGCGCCTCCTGCCCATCGTGCTCGGTCTTCGCGCGGCCCAGCGCACGGCGGGGCTCGTCGCCGGAGCGGAGCTGGTGCCCGCCGAAGGCGATGCGCGCTACGCGACATGCATCGGGGCAGCGCTGTCCGTGCTCACCGCCGCGGGTTGGCTGTCGGCGGACGATGGCCGGCACGGCGTCACGGTGCTCGGTGCGCGCGGCTTTGCCCGCGGCCCCGGCCCCTTCGGCATCGTCGAGGCGTATCGGACGTACATGGATCACGGGCGTGAAATTCTGCTTCACGGCCGCGGCGAAGTTTGGGTCCAGCGCGGCGAAAATGTCGGCGCGAGTCAGGATGCCAACCGCGCGACCTTCGAACAGGCCAACGATGCGCTCGATCGCTTCGTGCGCGACACGGGCTTTTCGTACGGCGTCTTCATCGAGCACGCCATCGGTCGCGGCGAGGCTACCCGCCAGCGTTTCGCCCGCTCGGGGGACGCGCTCACGTACGTCGGTGCGGATCTCGAGGATGCGGCGATCGATGCGGCCGTTGCCGAGCAATCGCGCGGCGCGCTTCCGCGTGCGATGCACTTCGTACGCAACGCGGACATCGGCCAACCGGACGTGCTTCTCGCCGCGCTTCGCGCAGAGGGCATCGAGGCAAACGGTGCCGCGATGCTCGTGGGCAATGGCTTTCACGAAGTGCGCAATCAGACCGACCTAGGTATGATCGAGGTGTTCCGCGGCTATGAACGCGCGGGCATCGTGCTCCTCTTCACCGAGGAAAACGCGCTCAGCATCGACGATCTGCGCGCCACCGCGTGGAACACGTACCACGCGGGCTTCAAGTACGTTCACGAAAAGAGCGGTCAAGGCTTGCGCCCCGCGGAGCCGAATCCGCGGCCTGCCCGCCTCGGCCGCCCTCTCCGCGCCGCCTGGAGCGAATGCGCGCGCCGCGCAGGTTACGTGCGCGCCGACGCCTACTGCACGCGCACCCGCACCGTCTACCCGTCCACGCCCATCGGCGGCTACAACCCGTCCATCAGCACGAACCACTTTTTCATTCCCGGATCGCTGGCCCGCACCCTGGGCATCGCGCGCCCGACGTGATTCACTTGGTCAGGCGGAAGATGGTAAACGCTGGACTGCGCAACAGGTCTTGAAAGAAGTCCGCATCGTTGGCCGTGTGATCGCCGTCCACCCAGGGAAAATTGCCCGTTGGCAACGTCGCGTGCATCCGCTCGATGGTGCGGAACCCCACCCTGGTGAATTCCTCCTCCAGCACCTGGGGCGACCACGACGTCGATTGAAAGCTGAAGGCCTTTCCGCCGCTGTCGAGTTCCAACAGGTAGGGTCTGTTCCCCGCCGTCTCGGCCTCGTTGAAGGTCATGGTAAATCCGTAACGGCGGTAGTCGTCGCTGAAAAGCTTCCAGTCACCGTCACGGTTCGTGGTCAATAGCAACGCGGTCCCGCCTGGTGCCGTCAGCCGCGCAAAGCCCTCGATGAACGCGGCAAGGGCAACGGGATCGGTCATGTGATTGACGAGCCACATGTTGGTGACGACATCGAACTGCCCCAAGTCGGGCAGGTTCGCAGCATCGAGCACATGGTAGGAAATCCCCGCCTGCTCGAGCTCCTCCAACTGGCGGCCGACGCCAATCATTTCTTCGCTGAGATCGATCCCGACGACTTCGTTCGCGCCAACGCGGCGAAATACCCGAGGATAAAAGCCCGTTCCGCAACCGATATCGAGAACGGATTTTCCGGTGAGATCCCCCAATGCACTCAACACGGAGGCGCGTTCGGCGATACCACTCGGACTACTGTTCTTCGCGTCGTAGCGCCGAAAGATCTCGGCATACACCTCGTTCGACCGGACGGGATTTGCACTGGTTTCGAGTGTCACCATTTCGACTCTCCGTTCATATCGTGGATATGCAAATCGATAGTCTCATTTTGCGTCGTACTCAATCTCGTATTTTTGCTTTACACATTACGTGCGTGAATGGCGCAAGGCCCTCGAATAGACAACGAGCCCATCGCGTTCATTGCATTTGCGCGACGTCGGTGTGAATTGGAATGACTCACCGAGGGGGTTGCCGCTCCGCGACGGGCCCAGTATAGTATACGTCATGTATACGTTCACCATACCTGGCTCACGTGGATGGCGATCCACGGCAACCAAACACGGATGACCGTGCGGCCTCCTGCGACCGAGAATCCAACGCTCCTCTATCGACGCACCGGGTCGTTTATGGTGTTGGTGCATGGCAATGCCGCGCCAAGTCCATCCGACTGGCAGCACTACCTCGATGATGTCGCGGTCGCAGCGAGGAGGACACGTCTTCGCATCTTGGTCGTAACCGATGGCCCGGGCCCCAATGCCGCGCAGCGGGAAACGATGAACAAGCGCATTCCCGCGCCGTTCCTCGTCGCGGTGGTCACACATGCGGTGATGGCGCGCCGAATCGTTTCGGTGCTCTCGTGGTTCAATCCGAACATACGCGCGTTCGCCCCCGCGGATCTTCCCGCGGCGCTGGACTACTTGGACGTACGGGCGGAAGATCAGGCTGGGGTCATCGAACGGGTTGCCGAAATGCGAATTCAGCTTTCGGGCGCTGGAGTCGAATCGGTGCTCGACCCGATGAAAGCCGTCATCACACGGCTCTCGCAATTGCGTGAGAACATCGAGCGCTCACGCCGCTCGTAGGCGCCCTCCTTTGGACATCGCGCTCGCGAGGTGCTTCACGGATTGCACCGAGTGCACTGATACAATTCCGGAAGTGCACTGGAAGACCACCGCATGATGCTTCAGGAAAGCGTCACGCCGTGGAGCGAAGTTGGTTACGAGACGAGAAAAAGATGAATTCGTACAAGAATGCCGCCCTGGCCGTGCTCGTCGCGCTCACCGCGGTTTCGTGCGCGACGGTTTCCTCGCACGTTACCTCTGGAGCGAGCGATATGCCGGCGCCTCCCTTTCGTGACGAGCTGCTTTCCGAAAAGACCGTGAAGGTATCCGAGCACGTCTGGGCGATCATTGGATTTCCCAACATCGGTATCGTCGTGGGGGAGAACGCGACCTTGGTGGTGGACACGGGCCTTGGCCGGCGCAATGGCGCCACTGTGGCAAAGGTCGCGACGAAGCTCGCGCCCAACAACCGCCTTTTCCTGACGACGACGCATTTTCACCCGGAACACGCGGGTGGCGTGCTGGGGTTCCCGGCTGGCACGGTGTTGATTCGTGACAAGGTGCAGCAGGACGAGATGGACCGCCACGGCGAGGAACTGATCCGGATGTTCGCGGACACGAAGGATCAGTGGAAATCGCTGCTCACCGGCGAGCAGCTTCGGGCCCCGGACGAGACCTTCGAGCGGGAGCGAATTCTGGATCTCGGCGGTGGCGTGACAGCACGCCTGCTCTGGCTGGGGCCGGCCCACACCAAAGGCGATGAGTTGATTTTCGTCGAGCCGGACAAAACGTTGATCTCGGGCGACGTCGTGCAGAACAAGGTCGGACCGTTCATTTACGGCGAGGGTGGGACCCCCGCGAGCTGGATTGCAGCGGTCGACGAGGTTGCGAAGCTTGGACCTCGCCATGTGGTTCCGGACCATAGTCCGATCGGAGATGGATCGCTGGTGGAGCAGGAGAGGGCGCTTCTCGTCGAAGTGAGGGATCGCGCCATCGCGCTCGAGCGGGAAGGGGTGAGCGCGGAGCAGGCAAGCCGTCAGATCCGGGGCGAGCTCACGAAGAAGTACCCCGATTGGACCATCGACGAGCTGACGGGGTTCGTGAAGGGCATTTACGCGAAGTGATCTAGTTCGTCGTCAGCGTCCAGACCACGTCATCGGTGTAGCTTTCCGTGCCTCGGCTGCCGGTGACGGTGATGTGGTTGGCGCCAGGCGCGAGGTTGACGTTGGGCCATGTGTAGATATGGTTGCTCGAGGAAGCGGTGCCTATCGGTGCGCCGTTGACGCTGAGGCTGACGCTGTCCACGTTGCCATAAACCTTGACCGTGGTGGTGGCTTTGGTGCGGTTGGTCCAGCGGCGGCTGGTGATGTACACGAACGGTTCGGCGGTCCAATTCGCCTTGTAAAAATAGAATGCATCTTTGCGGGTCGCACGATCGTAGGTGACCAGGCCCTTGTCGTTGCGGCCGTAGCTGTCGCCCTCGCTGCGGATGTCGGCGGCAAAGTCGAACATGTTCCACACGAACGTTCCCCATAGGTACGGGCGGGCGGCGATCTGATTCCAGTGCGTTTCGTGGTAGAACGATTGGTACTCTTCCGGATGCCAATCCGAATCGGGTACCGGTTTGGGCGGGTTTGCCGCGTGCTGCTGAATGCTTGCTCCTGCACCGTATTCGCTGATGCCAAACATGCGCGTTGGCTGGCTTTGATGCACCCCGTCCATCCACGCGCCGAAGTCGCCCGCGGCGCCGTAGTACCAACCAAAGTACTTGTTCCAGCCGGTGGTCTCCGCGTGCGTCATCATCTTGAATGCGGGACTCTTGTCGTGCGCATAGGTCGACAGGCGCTCCGGATCTTCCTCGTCGACCACGCGGGCGAGGCGCTCCAGCAGGGAATTCGTGGCCTCGTCGTCGATGAACTGCTCGTTGCCCACGCCCCAAAATACGATCGAGGGATGGTTGTAATTCTGCCGGATCATCTCGCGAAGTTGCTGCTCGGCATTGGCACGGAACTCTGGCGTGTCCGTGACATGGTTGACCAGCGGGATCTCCGTCCAAACCACGTATCCGCGCTCGTCGGCGAGATCGTACACTTTTTGATCTTGCTGGTAGTGGGCGGTACGCAGCGCGTTGACCCCCATTTCGTCCATGATGTCGAAGTCGTTCGTGTGCTCGGCATCGCCGAGCGCCCAGCCCTTGTCGAGCCGGTCCTGGTGTCGATTGACGCCGTGAAGGGCGAGGTGGCTTCCGTTGAGCGCAAACCCCGTGTTGGCGTCCACGTGAAAGGAGCGCAGTCCAATCCGCTCGGTGATCACGTCGGTGAGCACGCCGGTATCGGCGTCCAGGATCTCCACGCGGGCGCGGTATCGATAGGGGGCCGTGCGCCCATTCCAGAGGTGCGGATCGGCGATGGTCAACGTCTGGATGACCTGGTCCAACGCCTTGCGGGCGAGCGGCAGGACGGCACCGAGCGCTCTTGCCACCACGTTGCCCGCCGGATCGGTGATGGAGATGCGCGTCCGCACGCGACGGGATCTCGCGCTGTGGTTTGCGATCTTCGTGGTGACGTCGAGGGTGGCAGACGTCGCGTCCACGTTGCGTTGCCGGAAGTACGCTCCGGGGCCGGCGTCGTCGAGCATGTCGAGCGAGAGATCGTCCGTCACCTGCAAGCTCACCGTGCGGTAGATGCCACCGAAGAAGGTGAAATCCGCGGTGAGCGGTGCGATATTCGCATTTGGTGCATTGTCGACTTTGACGGCAATGACATTGTCGCGGCCGACCTGGAGTGCGCTCGTGGCATCGAAGCGAAAGCGAGCAAACCCGCCCTCATGGCGACCCAGATGAATGCCGTTCACCCAGACATCGGCGACCATGTTTGCGCCGTCGAACTGCAGCCAGAGCTTCTTGCCAATGAAACGGAGCGGCACCGTGTAGTGACGGCGATACCATCCGATTCCGCGGTAGTAATCGGCGTTGCCGTCCTGTCCGTCTTTGGCATTCCACGTATGCGGTATGGTGACGCTGGACCAGCCCGAGTCATCGAATTGCGGCAACGGCACGTCTGCGGCATCGCTGCGAAGGAAGCGCCAGCCCTCATCGAGGTCCACACGCCGTCGCACCTCACGCTGCTCGCACTCCGCATCGAGCGGCGCCGACGCGCGGTCGTCCGGGATCGAAGGCGTCGCGTCGATGGGGATATCCGCCGAGCAACCGGCAAGCAAGAGCCCAGATGCCATCGGATACCCCCACCCGAAATGCCCATTCCTTCGTCTCGTCATGGGGCGAGCCTAAGGGAGCGCCATGTGCTGGTAAATCAACGTCTGAAACCGGTGTCACTTTATGCGTCGCGTTGCGAGGCATCGCCAGTGCGATCGGTCTATCGCGATTTCATGAACCAGCCTCGATTCGAGCTTCAGAGCTCCTAATGGACGGCACGATCAGTGGCCGCAGTAGGTGTCCACCGACTCCTTTTCGAGGGGGAACCCCTTTTCCTTCGCCAGCTCCCACGGCCTGACGCACTTGTTCTCTTTGGCGCACCATCGATAGCCGGCCGACCCAATGCAGCCGTGCGCATCGCGATCGCTCCCAGGCATGGGTCGCGCGGACTCGCTCTCGGGAGCCGCGCTGGCGGAGCCACTTGCCGCTTCGCTCGGGGTTGGCGTGGTCGCCGCAGGCTTGCTGCACGCGCCCACGACGACGCACCCGGCGAGAAAAAGAACCTTGGTGATGGCCTGTTTCATGGTCCGAGTATAGGGCGAGCGAAGGGTTGACGGACGCCTCACACCGCTTGAGCATCGACTGGCTCAGCCCTTCGACGCCTCGTCGCGTGGGAACTTTCATCATGGCTCGTTGTGTAAGAGGGCATGAGCCACTCCGTCGTTCGTGCACTCCTCGTCTCGTGCCTCTTGCTCCCGATGACCGCGCCCATGCGGAAAGTATTGGCGGCTTCGCCCGCATTGGCCGTGGTCGACCTCGGGGAGGCATCCTTTGCTTCCACGAAGACGAATGAAACCTGGGCCACGATCCATTTGGACGGGCGCATGGAGATGGATGGCCAATGGGTGCTGACGATCCATTCCGATGGCCGGTTGGTGGACGCCGGCGGCAAGCTGATATCGTCGATGGCAGCCAATGGCCGAATCGACAGTGGACTGATCATCGATCCCGATGGGATGGTGCACACGGCCGAAGGTACGGTCATCATGCAGATTGCACCCGACGGGGTGCTTCTCGTGCGGGGCAAACCCACCTTCGTCCGAATCAATGTTTCCAACCCAAGAGTACGGCGCGGTGCGATGTTTGCGTTCTTGCTGCACCGAAATTGGCGCGGATAGCGAGTGTTCTGCCTCCGAGGGAACCTTCACGCAGGTTGGCTGTGTAAACCCATGATGCTAGCGATTGGCATGGGGGAGCTCGATCGCGATGCCCTGAGGCGATGCAAACAGCACGACCCCATAGCCATGCGCGCCTTCGTGGTGCATTACCAGAGCTCCGTTTTTGCCCTTTTATCGCGCCTTCTTGGAAAGACGCATCCCTATTTGGAAGACGTTGCACAGGAAGTCTTCGTGCGTGCCTATCGTGCCTTCCCGGGCTTCGACCTCGATCGCGACGCTCGAGCGTCGACGTGGCTGCTCACCATTGCCACGAGGTTGGCCCTGAACGAGCGAAAGCGCCGCGTCTTCGCCGCGCTCCCCATCGACGCGAAGCGCGAGCCGCCGGCCCCGACGACCCCGGAAACCGAGCGTTCGCGCCGAGAGCTGGGGAGGGCCATCGAGGCCGCCGCCGCCACGCTTTCCGCCGACCAAAGGGCCGTCTTCGTGCTCGCCGAATACCATGGTTGGAGTGTGGCTGCGATGGCCCGTGCGCTCGAAATTCCCGAGAACACGGCGAAAACTCGCCTCTTCCGTGCACGTGAGAAGATGCGTGCCCTGTTGCTTTCATGGTCTTCGAACGGCGGCGCATCGGAGGCAAACGATGATCGAGGATGATGATCTTCTCCGCGGCGACCGCCTCGACCTCGAAGCGTGGCAGCCCGGCCTCCCGCCCCCCGGATTCGTCGATACCGTCATGGCCCGGGTCGAGCGGGAACCGCAGCAACGTCGCAAGCTCTGGCTTCGTCTGGGCGCCGTGTCTCTGGTCGCGAGCGCCGCCGCCGTTGCCATGCTGGTGGGTCGACGCGACGCACCGCCTTGGCGCGGGGAGCTTGCCGCCAAGGAACGAACGGAAATGGCCATCGCCGGACGAGCATGGATCGTCATCGAACCGGGGACGCATCTCCGGTGGGAAGGCAAGAGCGTCACCCAAGACGATGGCGACGTTTTCTATCGCGTGGATCCGGGAGGCCCATTCCGCGTTCGGACGCCCGCGGGCGATGTGGCGGTGCGCGGAACGTGCTTTCGCGTGAAGGTGACGAAAGAACGCGCGCTTCCCGGGCGCGATGCTCGTGTGGCGACGCCGGAAGCCATGGCCTTCGTCGGCGTCTACGAAGGGAGGGTGACACTAACCCATGGCGCGACGAGCATCGGCCTGGCCGCCGGCGAAGGTGGAGAGCTCGATGGCGCAGGCCCGCGTCGCACCGGTGACCTGGAGCAGGGAATGCACGCGTTCGACCTTCGGACCCTCGGTTCGGCCGAGGCGAGTTCTGGCGGCCTCTCCGACGTGCGGAAATACGCACTCCAGCTCGAGACCCTCGAAGGGGAAAAAGCGCTTCTCGAAGAGCGTCTCGCGACGGCAACCCAGAGGCTCGCGGCCACGAGCGATGGCGGCATCAATCCCAACTTGGCCTTTGACCTGTCGGCCGACGACTGGAAGGAGCTCGCACGTTCGGGATCGTTGAAATTTCGTATGCCATGCCTATCGCAAAAGCCGTGGAGTCCCTCGCCGGAAGAGCGCGACGAGCTGGGCCTGAGCCCAAACGATGGCAAGGTCATCGAAGAGGCCTATCGCAATCTTTACGAGCGGGTCTGGGGGGAAATTCGGCCGCTCTGCGTGAGCGCTCTCAACGCGGAGGTGGCCGACAAATTGGGCCCGATGGGCTGCGGCAATGCGCTTCTTTCGGTGGCCTCGAGCGGGCCGCACGCCCACGCTGAGGCGCGACTTCACGTTGCGGAAATGCGAGCCGGCTTTCGCCCCCTTCCCAGCGCAGGCGACGCGCGGGTCCCCGTCCTCGAGCGCGTCCTTCTGAGTTTCACCGGTCGCCTGTCGGATCTGGAGACCGATCTGGCGCGCAGCTTCGGTCCGCAGGAAGCGCGCCGCTTGGTGTATTCCGATGCATTCTGCGCGTGGAATGAGTCCTGGGCGGAAACGCGCAAAAGTCCTTCCCGTGGCCACTGACCGGGCTGGTGTTGGGCGCCCACTTCGCATACAGGATGGAGAAATGCGCTCGTTGAATTTGATCGGTGGTGAAAAAGGTGGTGTAGGCAAGTCGGTCACTGCCCGGGTTTTGGCGCAGTACTTCATCGACCGGGGCCGGCCCTTCGTGGGGTTCGATACCGACCGCTCGCACACCTCGTTTGCGCGCTTTTATCGCGATTATGCGTCGCCGGTCGTCGTGGACACCTACGAGGGGCTGGACCAAATCGCCAGCGCGTTCGAGCAGGAATCTCCCGACGAGCCGCCGCGAAGCGTGATCGTCGACCTTGCCGCCCAGACGGCGACGCCTTTGGCGCGCTGGGTGAAGGAGTCCGATCTGCTCGCTCTGCTGGAAGAGATGGATGTCACCGTCAATTTTTGGCACCTGGCCGATACCGGAAAAGACTCCGTCGACCTTCTGGATCGGCTGATCGAAACGTATGGGCCGGGGCCCAACTACCTCGTCGTCAAGAATCTAGGGCGCGGGTCCGATTTTTCGCACCTCGAGGAATCGCAGGCGCTGAAGACCGCGCTGGCCTTGGATGGCAAACTCGTTGCGTTGGGCGCGTTGCACGAAACCAGCATGCGCAAGATTGACCTCCAGAACTTGAGCTTCTGGGCGGCCACCAACGCCCGCTCGGGGCCGGACGCCTTGGGCATGATGGAGCGTCAACGTGTCAAGTCGTGGCTCAAAGCAACCTACGCCACGTTGGACGGATTGCAGCTGTAAGATCAGCGTGGGATGCGGCTTCACGAATACGAAGTTGCACCCTCGCGCTCTCGCGCTTCGGACGTAGAAGGCCCGGTTCGCGACGTAGACGTCGAAGGTAGCCTTCAGTCCGTCGTAGGCATCGGCGCAGTGCTACCTGTACCGGCGGATGGCTCATCAGGTAAGTGCGCGTCGGATCACGGGACGCGCGATCCGGGGCGCTTCGGCGCTATGCTCATGTGGACGTGGCTGACGGCACGAGGAGAAGTGACCCATGAGCAAGGCTAGAATCCTCGTCGTCGATGACGAGGCATCCGCCCGCAACGGACTCGTAAAGCTCCTAACGCAGGAGGAGTACGTGGTGGACGCTGCGGCGGACGGCAAGGAAGGACTCGAGATCATCCTCGAGAAGGCTCCCGACTTGGTCGTCACCGATCTCAAAATGCCGGTCATGGGAGGTATGGATCTCCTTGCACGCGTCAAGGAGCAGGCGCCGGCCATTCCGGTCATCATGGTCACGGCCCTAGGTGACGTGAGCTCGGCGGTGCTGGCCATGCGCGCGGGCGCCGCGGATTATCTCTCGAAGCCGATCGACTTCGGTGCGCTGCTGGTGACGATCGAGCGCTCGCTGGAGCGCCGCGAGCTCGCGGCCGAGGCGGAAAATCTCCGCCGGCAATTGCGTCAGCGCGATCAAGAGGGACTCGAGGGGTTGCTCGGCACGAGCCCGGCCATGAACAAGGTTTACCGTATGGCGCGCCAGGTGGCTCCATCCCGCGCGACAGTGCTCATCACGGGCGAGAGCGGCACGGGAAAGGGTGAGCTGGCCAGGGCGATCCACACCCTGAGCCCGCGCGCGAAGGCTCCGTTCGTCGCGCTTCATTGCGCCGCCCTCGCGGAGTCGTTGCTCGAGAGCGAGTTGTTCGGTCACGAGCGGGGCTCCTTCACCGGGGCCGACAAGCGTCGAACCGGGCGCTTCGAGCAGGCGCACAACGGCACCCTCTTTCTCGACGAAATTGGCGAGATTCCACAGCCCACCCAGGTCAAACTCCTCCGCGTTCTACAGGAGCGGACGTTCGAACGCGTCGGGGGAAACGAGCCCGTTCATGTCGACGTGCGCCTCCTCGCCGCGACGAACAAAGATCTCGCGGCCGAAGTGCGCGAGGGGCGTTTCCGAGAAGACCTCTATTATCGACTTCACGTCGTTCACGTCGAAATGCCGCCGCTACGTCTTCGCGGAAATGACGTGGCGATGCTCGCCGATCACTTTCTGAGAAAGTTTGCCCGAGAAAATCACAAGCGGGTGGACGGTTTTGCCGAAGCGGCACGCGCCAAGCTCGTGGGGCACCGGTGGTCAGGCAACGTGCGCGAGCTGGAAAATGCCGTCGAGCGGGCCGTGGTTCTGGCCGAGGGAAACCGCATCGAGGAAGATGATCTGCCCTTCGACGGGACGCCGATCGCCCAAGGTCCCGTGCGCATTCCAGGTGCGACGATGGCCGAGATCGAGAAATACGCGATCCTGTCGACGCTCGAAGCGGCCAATGGGTCGACGGCGCGCGCCGCCGACATTCTCGATATCAGTGTACGTACCATTCAATATCGGCTGCACGAGTACGGCGTCGTCTTGCCACGCGCACGTTCATCGTGAGGCTAGATGGTGAAGTAAAAGGTCGCCCCCTTGTCGGGGGCGCTGTTCGCCCAGATACGGCCGCCGTGGCGGTGGACGATGCGCCGCACGATGGCGAGGCCGATGCCCGTTCCCTCGAAATCTCTCGTGGAGTGGAGGCGCTGGAATGCTTTGAAGAGTGAATTCGCGCGGCTCATGTCGAACCCTGCACCGTTGTCACGCACGAAGCAGACCGGGACGGCGGTGTCGACGAATTGTCCAAACTCGATCCGGGGCCGCTCGACCTTCGAGGTAAATTTCCAGGCATTGCCAATGAGGTTCTCGAGGACCACTCGAAGCAACGATTCGTCGGCATCGACGAACACCCCGTCCTGGATGACGAAATCGACCTTGCGATCGGTATGCGCCATCTCGAGCTCGATGGTCACGATTTGCGCGAGCTTCGATAGATTCGTCGGCCGCTTTACGAAATCGCTCTTGGCCGCGCGCCCGAGCCGCAGCAGATCATCGATGATTTGACTCATGCGCTGCGTAGCGCGGCGAACGCGCAGGAGGCGGTCCACGCCCTCCGGGCCCAGATTGGCCGCGTGCTCCTCGAGGAGTGCCTGGCTTATGCCTTCGATGCCCGTGAGGGGGCCACGCAGATCGTGGGCCACGGAGTAGCTGAATGCTTCGAGTTCCGCATTGGCCGCCTCGAGTTCGGCGGTGCGTTCGAGGACTCGCCCCTCGAGTTCGGCGTCGGCTCGATTCGCCTCCTCGCTCGACATGTGAGGCGGTGACCCGAGGTTTCGCAAACTCGGCGGCCCGCTCGTCCCAAGCGCACGCCGCAAGATCTCCCCGAGCGCATGGGCGAGCGCCGTCGCCCTGGGACCTTCGGTGAGGGAAGTGCCGTAGACCGCCTCGTCGACGAGGTTCTCGTCGGCGTCGATCGGAACGATGCTCTCCCCGACGGATCGCAGGGCCTTGACGAACCACTGTTCGCGCGCGCGAAGGCGCGCATCGATCTCGTGTCGGTGCAGGGCGATCTCGATCGCGCAGCGCAATTCGGGAATCCGAAATGGTTTTACCAGGTACGCCAAGGGTTCGGTGCTCTTGGCACGCCGGAGCGTCTCGGTATCCGAATGCGACGTCAAATACACGATCGGAATGTTTTGTTCGCACCGGATTGCCTCGGCCGCTTCGATGCCATCGAGGGGCCCGATCAATCGGATGTCCATGAGGATGAGGTCCGGCGAAAGGCTGCGCGCCTTCCGGATCGCTTCCTCGCCCGTTGCCGCATTGCCGACCACGTTGTACCCGAGCTCCGCAAGCGTCGCTGCGACGTCGGCCGCGATGATCCGCTCGTCCTCGACCACCAAAATTCGGCCGACATCCTCCGATTCTGATGTCCGTTGATTCCCCATTTGCCACCCGCCCCGCGCGTACATGACACGGACCGATCAAGGCTAACCACTTTGACCCGAACAGGCGAGTGAACCGAGACGAGGTGAGCCCAACAATCCTTCTCGGCTGGCCCAACATGGTCAGCGAGGCGACCGGCTGAGTAGTGCGGTATGCGGGGTGCACGCGACTGGACCGCGTGCGCTCCAGTTTCTACCATCGACAGGCGATATCGACCCCGAGGTGAGCACCGCCCGCATTTCCTTCGGGTCGAGCAACCCTCCGCGGTGCCGACGGCGAAGTAACGTAGATACCGCACGAGTCCGGATTGAACGACGACGAAAGCGAGGATGCCATGGGCCCGATTGCACAGTTCAAAGAGGACGCAAAATTGGCCTGGTCGACGTTTGCGGCCACGGAGACGATTTCAGGCTCGGTCGCACCGCAGCTCGTGCGGTTCGCCGGAATCGCCGACGGGACCAGCGTGCTCGACGTCGGCTGCGGAACCGGGGTCGTGGCGCTCACCGCGGCGCGCGTCGGCGCACGCGTGACAGGGCTCGATCTCACGCCTGAACTCCTCCAGCACGCCAAAGAGAATGCGCGGACGATGCGGGTGGACATCGATTGGCACGAGGGCGACGTCGAGGCGCTGCCGTTCGATGACGGGCGCTTCGAGATCGTCGTAAGCCAATTCGGGCACATGTTTGCACCGAGGCCGAATGTCGCCCTTCGAGAAATGCTGCGCGTGCTCCGTCCCGGCGGCGTCATTGCCTTCTCGACGTGGCCTCCGGACGTGTTCACCGGCAAAATGTTCGCCCTGGTCGCGGGCTACGCCCCGCCTCCTCCGGCAGGTGTCGCGTCACCGTTGCAATGGGGCGATCCGACCGTGGTGCGCGAACGGCTAGGTTCCGCGGTAAAGGATATCTGCTTCGACCGCGGCACGATGCGGATGCAGATTCTCAGTCCGCAGCATCACCGTGAGTTCATGGAGCGACACATCGGTCCCGTGAACAAGCTCGTTCGCGCGCTGGAAGCCTCGGACAAGCAACGTCTCGCCGAGTTCCGCCGCGAATTCGAGGAGCTCTCGAGCGTGTACTTCGAAGACAACCACGTCCGGCAGGATTTTCTCATGACCCGCGCCGTCAAAGTGTAGACGACGTCATCCCGGGTGCTTTCGAATCTGTCGATCGCGGGGCTCGGGCGGCGGGTCCGGACCGCGCTCGACGCAATCGGTGCGCCGTGACGAACATTCTCCACCTACGGCTCGACGTCCAAGGCGCCCGAGCTCCTCGATGTCAGCGTACGCATGATTCAATACCGTTTGCATGAATATCACCTGAGCGCAAAAGATGCCCGGGTAGGGCGTCCGGCGCGGTAGCTCGTTCGAGCCATGCATCGATTCGGTGCGGAAACTGCGCCTCCGCGCAAACGGTGCACGTCCCCATGGTTGCGCTGATGGTCTTTTCCGCGAAATACACGAGGTGGCACTGCTTTCGCACTTCGCTGAAGTGACCATGAGCCTCGCCCGATTTCTTCGCCCGATGATCACCGTTTCTGAACACGACTCGGTGGCGATGGCCGCTGCCAAACTTCGCGATGCCCACGTAGGGTGCGTCGTCGTCACGCGCGGCACGCATCCGGTTGGTATCGTCACCGATCGCGACCTCGCCGTGCGGGTCGTGGCCGAGGGACGTGATCCCTGGCGGACCCTCGTTTCGGACATCGTGACCTACGATCCCTTCGTCGTCGCCGTGACGGATGGCATCGAAACGGCTCTCAGGCGCATGCGCGAACATGGCGTCCGGCGGATGCCCATCGTCGACGAATCGGGTGGTGTCGTGGGCATGGTGACCGCCGACGACCTCGTTCTTCTCGTCGGTCGCGAGATTTCCGACCTGTGCGATGGCATCCAAAGGGGTGCAGACGCCACCGACAGCCGATGAACGTCCGCAGTCGAACGAGACAATGACGAAACATCGATACGAATGCGAGGATGCATTCTTGCTCCGTGAGGCATCATGATAGGAAGTCAGACGAGTCGTCGGCGCAGGACGGCCAAAATATCCATGGCCGTTCGACGAAAGCAAAAGCCGCATGGGTCCACCACATCGCCTTATGCGGTGGCGGCCTACATGACGGTGTCACCCCATTCGATCGGCCGTGATCAATCCCTACAGACGGCTCATGACATGATGCGACTTTACGATATACGGCATCTCCCCGTACTCGAATATGGCAGGCTCGCGGGCGTTCTTTCGCAGCGCGATCTCTATATGATCGAATCGTTTCCAGGTGTCATCGTTCGACATACGCGCGTCGAGGACGCCATGTCGGAGGATACTTATTGCGTCCGCCCGGAAGCGCGCGTCGAGGAGGTGGCGGGGGAGATGGCCGAGAACAAGTACGGCTGCGCGGTGGTGTTGTCGGGCGTCGAGGTATGTGGGATTTTCACCACGACGGATGCATTGCGGGCTCTGTGCACGCTCCTTCGTTTGCGAGAATCCGAGGGAGCCCTGAGCACGCGCTAGGTGCTCGCGACGACGTCGGCCTAGGAGGTTTTCATGGTTCAACCAACGACGACTTCGAATGCATCGAATGGGAGCGAACACGTCGTCTCCCCAGGGTGCTGTGCACCCTTCGACCCTGCCGAGTGGGACAAGGACGAAATTACGTGGAACGAAAGGCCATTTTTGCGTGAATCCGTGCGCAGCTTTTTTCATGTGCCGCTCGACATGCGGCAGAAGGCAAAACGTGGGACGCGTCTCGTCGAGGCCGCGGATGCCGCGCCCGAACGGGGCATCATTCTGTGCGAGGAACGCTCCCGATGGGGCGCCAATCTCTACATCGAAGCAACGCGCCCCATCGCGGGGGCGGATATGGCATTCCTTTCCGGGACCTACCTGACGAAAGTCTACGAAGGGCCTTATCGAGATGCGCCGATCTGGGTGCAGGACATGCAGACGTACGTCTCGTCCGAGGGCGCCTCCGCGGAGAAGATTTACTTCTGGTACACCACCTGTCCTCGCTGCGCGAAAGCCTACGGGAAGAACTACGTCGTTCTCTTCGCAGAATTGAGCACACGGGCGTGAACCTCGAGGGATAGACAGACGAGTGGGAGGGAACGTCGCGTTCCCACTTTCCGAGAGGAGGGAATGTGATACCCCTCGCTCGCGTACAAGACGGTTCCACTCGTCGAAGCCCCGGAGGTCGTCATGCTCGAATCGAAGTCATCGGTCGCATCTCGATACGCGTCATGAGCTCATCGCCATCGAACGAGATGGACGCGAGCCCGGGGGTAACCCTTGGTGCTCCTGACATGGTCCACCGAGTGGTGCTCGGACTTCTCGGCTTGGTCCTGGCGTGTATCTCATTTACGATCCTGATGGAGCCGAGTTGCGACAGCCCATGGATGTCGAACCCTGACATCCTGCAGCATTCGATTTTCGTAGGATGTGTCTGGGTCTATTTCATTTTATCGGCGATTCTGAGCGCGCTCACACGCCGGTGGATTCGTTCGTGGACCGTATCGACGACCCGACCTTGGCTCTCGCTGTTCGCATCCGCGGCGATGGTGTCGTTGCTCGTTCCTGCCTTTTGGTTTCTCGTTACCTTCGGCATGTGCTCGTGACGGCCCGGGATCAGTAGATCTCCGTGGCAGCGACGGTCGGCGTTGCCACGGCGGTCGTGCTCTACGTTCGCTTTTATTCTTTGTGAGTTTGGAATCTCGCGCGGAGGAGCGGCTCGCTCGAGCCGAGCGACCACGTTGGCAGATAGTGCGGTGCGCGGCGTGCACGCGTGACGCGTTCCACTGCGGCGGCCAGGGAAAGCACCCGCGCGTCGGCCCACCGATTGGCAAAGATGGAGACGCCCACGGGGAGCGGCCCCACGAAGCCTGCGGGCACCGTGGTGTGCGGATAGCCGGCAATGGCGGCGGGGGTCGACGACGGGATAATGTCGTTGTCGCCACGTGCGCAATCCGTCGTCCACGCCGGCGGATTCGTCGGGGCGAGGATCGCGTCGAGTCGGAACTGCGCCAATGTCTCGTCGATGGACCTTCGCGATAGATCCGCGAGACGCGCGCGGCGTGCCCGATAACCGGGATCGGTTGGCGGCGGTGCCGCATCGGCCTGCTCGAAGAGCTCTTGATCGCCGAAGCAGGTCCGCTCGGCGGGATCGCTCTTGTTGTACGCGATCAAGTCGGCCAGCGTACGCGGGCCACCTCGCCGCGTGGCAAGGTAGGCGTTGATGTCCCGTTTGAACTCCGTGAGCAGGGCAGGGAGCTCGTCGGCCGCGAGCTCCGCTTGATACGGAGGCACGACTTCGATGACCGTCGCCCCCTGGGTGCGCAACGTCGCGGCGGTGGTCCGCACGATCCGCTCCACGTCGGGGCCGAGCTCGGGCAAGTTCCACATGCCGATGCGTGCTCCGCGAAGCGCACGCGGATCCAGCGCGCGCGCATAATCGGTCGGCTGGTTCGGCGGGACATTCGCCGTGGCTGCATCCGCAGGATCGCGCGCCTGGAGCACGGAGAGCGCAATGGCCACGTCGACGACGTGCCGCGCGATGGGGCCCGTCGTATCTTGCTCGCTCGAAATGGGGATTACGCCCGTACGGCTCACGAGCCCCAAGCTCGGCTTGTGCCCCACGACACCGTTCATGCCTGCGGGACAAACCACCGAGCCATCGGTCTCGCTGCCGATGGCCACTTGCGTGAGCGAGGCCGCCACCGCGGCCGCGGAGCCCGCCGACGACCCGCACGGGTTGCGATCGAGCACGTGCGGATTGTTCGTCTGCCCACCCACACCGGACCATCCCGAGGTCGGCTTGATGGATCGGAAGTTCGCCCACTCGGACAGGTTCGCCTTGCCGAGAATCACCGCCCCCGCCGCACGCAGCCGCTGCACGAGGAACGCATCGCCGGCGGCCGCCCCCTGGAGCATCGCCCGCGATCCGGCCGTCGCAGGCATCGCCGCGGTGTCGACGTTGTCCTTGAGCAGCACCGGGATGCCATCCATCGGCCCCAGCGGCGTTCCCGCGCGGTAGCGCGCATCGCTGGCGGCCGCCTCGGCGAGCGCTTGCGGATTGACCGCCAGCACCGAGTTGACCTTGCCATCCACGCGTGCGATGCGGCGCAGATAGACCGATGTGAGCTCCGTCGATGTGAGCTCGCCCGCGCGCATCCCCCGCGTCAGATCGGGGATCGTCGCACGATCCAACGATAACCCGCCGATGCTCTCGGTCGTGTCATCGTTGGCCTCTACGCTTACGCTTACGAGGAGGGCCATCAGCGCGAAGGAAGCCAGCCTACGAATGGTTCGCATGGGCAAACCTTATTCCAAAATAGAGATCTTTGTCAGTTCGGGCGTGCCCCTGCGCACATTTCTTGCGGATGCATACCGAGATGCACATCATCCTCGGAGCAACGGGACATATTGGGTCAAGCTTGACGCAGGCACTGCTCGAACGCGGAGAGCGCGTCGAGATCGTCACGCGCGACGAAGGAAAAGCGGATGCGTGGCGGCGTCGCGGTGCGCGTGCCGTTGTCGTCGACGTTCACGACACGGGCGCGCTGCGCCGCGTCTTCCAGGGTGGCAAGCGGCTATATCTCCTCAACCCGCCGGCGCCTCCCTCGACGGACACCGCCCGCGAGGAGCGCGCGACGCTGTCGAGCATCCTGTCCGCGCTCGAAGGCTCGGGGCTCGAGAAGATCGTGGCCCAATCGACGTACGCTGCGCAGCCCGGCGATCGCATAGGTGACTTGGGCGTGCTCTACGAAATGGAGCAAGCGCTTGCGGCGCAGCCGATCCCGAGCAGCATCTTGCGGGGCGCGTACTACATGAGCAATTGGGAGGCGTCGCTGGAGACGGTGATGGCGAAGCGCGAGCTTCCGAGCTTCTATCCGACCGACATGGTGTTCCCCATGGTGGCTCCCTCCAATCTCGGGGAGGTGGCCGCGCGGCTCATGACGGAGCCCCTAGGGTCGAGCCGGCTGGTGCACGTCGAAGGGCCCGAGCGCTACTCGCCGAACGATGTCGCGGCCGCCTTCGGTGCGGCGCTGAAGACGGTCATAAGGGCCGTCGAAATCCCGCGCGCCGACCGCGTGGCGGTCTTGCGAAGCATGGGCTTCTCGGAGCCGGCGGCCGAGTCGTTCTCCGCGATGACGGACGCCGCGATGCGCGCCGAAATCCCCGCGCCCGAGCACGCAATCCGCGGCACCACCTCGCTCGCCACCTACGTCACGCAGCGTGTGCAGGTGAGTCATTGACCGGCTATGAATCCACGTTGGCGGTCAAGTCATGCACGGCTTGGAAGAGCTCTTCGAAATTCGCCGGTTTGGACAGATGAACGTCGAATCCGGATTCGAGGGCCCTTCGCCGATCTTCGGGATACGCGAAAGCGGTCACCGCAATGGCCGGCGTGCGCCCTCCGCGTTCGACGGGCAACGCTCGGATGCTTTGGAGCAGTTGGTTTCCGTCTTCGTCGGGCATGGCGATGTCGCTCACGATCAGGTGCGGTTTGAACATCTCCAGCATGCGCCTTCCTTCGCTTGCAGACGGCGCCGTGCGCACGCTCGCGCCGCGGAGGCGGAAGAACATCTCCATGACCAGGCGGCTATCGCGTTCGTCGTCGACGACGAGGACTCGGATGCCCGCGAACTTTGCCGTTGGGCGCCGCCTTCCCCGTATCGAGGGCACCTCGTCCACCTTTTGCATTGCGTCCATCTTTCATGGAAGAACGATTTCGAAAGTTTGCTCACGCGACCGCTGAAGCTGCTGGCCATTCGAAGGTCTTCTTCATCGCCCTTCTCACTATTTGCATTTGGGCGGCAATTGGTCCAGTTTTTCGCTTTTCGGATACCTGGCAGCTCGTCATCAATACGGGCACCACCATCATCACGTTCTTGATGGTCTTTCTTATTCAGAATACGCAAAATCGTGACGCGAAATCCATTCACCTGAAGCTCGATGAGCTGATTCGCTCCAATTCTCATGCGCGCAACGCGCTTTTGGCGCTGGAGGACATGAGCGATGAAGACCTTCAGAACCTCCAAGGCGAGTTCGAACGACTCGCCCACCGATTGCACAAAGTCCGCAAGAGTCGCTCGGGTCACGAAGCGAAGGCGTAAGGCGGCGGTCGGCCTACAGCACCTCGATCCTTGGACTCTCGGGCTTGGGTCGCCGGCTTTGGACGCGTTTCGCAGAGTCGCTCGCCGCGCTCACCGCGAGATGGACGACTTCGTACTTGCTGCCCTTCGGCGTAGCCAGGGCAGGTGGGGTTGCGAGGGCCTGCTTGATGAGACGCTGTATCGTGTTGAGAGCCAGCGCACGCGTCGCCGCGGTGCACTCGCACTCGGGCAACAGTGGACACTGCGCGCTCACATGACCGTTCTCTTCGTATCGGAGAAGAATGGGAAGATTTTGGAGGGTGTTCACGGCCGACCCCCTTTCCCATGTTGATGCGCGAGCTCCGACTTTCCTGCGAGGTGCTGTCTTCTCTGTTTTCTCACCTGGCCAGCCTCCATGTTCGAGAACGGGCCCCCCGTGGACGGAGCCCCCCTGAAGGAGAGCTCATTCGCCGACGACCTTGAGCACGAAGCGAGCCAATTCGCCGTGTGCACGGTCGAGCAGAAATACCGCGGAAAACGAGCGGTATCCGAAAGGCCGCGGCTGGCTGATCGCCGCACGGTACAGCAAAAATGCCACACGGGTGTGCGTTTGCTCAGCCGCCGTCGAGGGACCCTTCACGTGTCGTCGGCAAATGCTCCCGAGAAGGGTGACGCACCGCTCACAATCCAAAAAATGGAATATTGAAATGGCTATAGCGGGGCTCACGGTCATTTGGGCGGCGTTGTGGCACTTCTGCCCTTTGGGGCGCATGGTTCTGCGACGACCTCGAGTCGGTACGCCCAATGCATTCGGGTCTTTCGTGTCGAACACACCCTCGCGCGTATCCGGGGTCGTCCTCGAGGCATTGGACGCCGCCAAGGCCGCTGGTTTGCGGTACGTGAGCGACTCATCACCCGGCATACGGCGCGTTCGCTGTGGCAAAGGGGCGCGCTACGTGGCCCCCGACGGTTCCGCGGTGCGCGATCCCGAGATGCTTCGGCGTATCCGCGGCCTGGTGATTCCACCGGCCTGGAGCAAAGTGTGGATCGCCAGAATTGCGAATGCGCATATTCAAGCCACGGGGCGCGACGCCAAAGGTCGTAAGCAGTATATCTATCATCCGCGCTGGCGCGAGGTGCGCGATGAAAGCAAATACGACAAGCTCGTCGCCTTTGCGCGCGCCCTGCCCAAGATCCAGAAGACCGTCGACATGCACCTTGCCCAGCGCGGGCTGCATCGCGAAAAAGTCCTCGCGACGGTGGTTCGTCTTTTGGAGATCACGCGAATCAGGGTGGGCAGCGAGGAATATGCTCGGACCAATGGCTCGTTCGGGTTGACGACATTGCGCGGACGTCACGTTGACATCGACGGAGGGCGGCTTTCGTTTCACTTTCGCGGAAAGAGCGGAAAAGAGCATGTCATCGACGTGGAAGATCGCCGGCTCGCGCGCATCGTCGCACAGTGTAGCGAGCTGCCGGGGCAAGAGCTCTTCCAATACGTGGACGAAGCGGGCGAGCGTCACACCATCGAGTCCGCGGATATCAACGAGTACATCCGCAGCATCGCCGGCAATGGCTTCACGGCGAAAGATTTCCGCACCTGGGCGGGGACGGTGTTGGCCGCGCGTGCTCTTGGCGAGCTCGCTGCTACGGTGACGACGAAGCCGACCAAGAAGGCCATCACCGAGGTCGTCAAAGTGGTGGCGACGCACCTCGGCAATACCCCCGCGGTGTGTCGCAAGTGCTACGTCCACCCCGCAGTCTTCGAAGCGTTCACCGATGGCTGGCTCGGCCAAGTGCTTCGCGCGAAGGCCGAGGAAAAAGCCGTCATCGCCATCATCCAACGCGCTGCGCGCGGCGCCGACCATCGAGTCACACGCTCCGCCGCGTGATAGCAAACGATTTGCTCGACCGAGCGTGCGCCCCGCTGGGCAGCAGGATGGATATCGTCGCGCCGCCCCCCGCCGTGCCGTCGACGGCGACGCTTCCCCCGTGCGCCTCCACGATTCCCCGAACGATGGCCAGTCCGAGGCCGACACCATGGCGATCCATTTTGTCACCTTGCCAAAACGGACGGAAAACTTCATCTCGTTGCTCGGGAGGAATCCCTGGACCGGTATCGAGCACGCGGAAGATGACATGGGTATCCGTACGCTCGAGCGCCACCCAGACACGGCCGCCTGGCGGAGTAAACTTGAGGGCGTTCGAGACGACGTTTCCGATGGCTTGCTCGATACGAACGGGATCGCACTCAATGGGCACCTCGTCTTCCGGCAGATCGCTCATCATGACGATGCGCTTTCGATTCGCCGCATGCCGGAACTGCTCGAGTACCACCTTTACGAGATCGCGTGCATCGGCCCACTGCTGGGTGATCGACATATGCCCCGGTTCGAGCTCGGACATGGCCAGCAAGTCTTCGATGAGGCGCGCCATCTGCCTGGTACTTCGCTCGATCGCCTCTCCGACCGCGACGGCATCCACTGGCGAGTGTGTCTTCAAGAGCTGCGCGTATCCGTCGACGATGTGAACCGGGTTGCGAAGATCGTGTGCGACGATGGCCATGACCTGTTCGCTTCGACTGAAGACAGCCTGCTCGACCTCATGGGCATTCGCCGCCATCATTTCGTCGATGGCGAGATGCAGCAACTTCGATTCGTCGAGGGCGAGGACGATGGAGTTTGCGTCGCAGAACTCGAGAAGAACCTCACGAAAAACCGACAATTCGCGGGTGGTCTCTTCCGCAGTGTAGTTGACATCGAAACGGTGGCGCGCGTGCGTGGTCCCGAGCTCCTTCGTATCTACGGTGTGGCGACCACTGATCTCGGATTCTCCCGCCAGATGGTGCGTCTCGAACTTCTCGATGATGCGATCGATGAGCGTGGGGATGCTATCCTCGAGCGCGGGGCGCGCGAGCTTGTTGGCCGTGGGAATGTCCGGATCGTCGAGAACCCGCTGAAGCCATTGATCGATCAAGGTTTGCCGCTCCTTGAACAGAAGCTTTGCCAAGCGCCCATGTTTCCGGATTTCCCTCGAAACTCGCTGGCGGTGCTTCATGACTCATTAGGCGCCGGTTCCGAGGCCGCGGCCAGCGGAGAACCGTGCCTGTGGTTCGATGTGTAGGCGCGCGTGTCAATGCGTGTTCGCACGGAAAAAGGGCAGCACGACAGTGCGTCCCTTCGGGAAGAGGTTGATTAGAGTTCCGCCGAGAACAACGCTAGCGCTTCGGCGAAGCGCTGCGGCTCCTCCAGATCGGGGCAGTGGCCCGCCTGCTCGAAGCGCATCAAGCGGGCTTCGCGAAAGTAGGGGATCGCGGACTCGGGATCGCTTTTCCGGTGGCTGCCGTCCCCACCGCCCCAGATGACCAATGACTTTTGCTGCACCGTGGGAAACGTCGGGGTAGCATGCGAGAAATACGCTTGCACCATCGACGCCAGAGCCCAAGGTGAGCCCGCGTCCAATGCACCGATCGCCGTGTCGACGAACTGCTGTTTATTGGCGGCCTTACCGAGCGTGGAGTGAAACCATCGCTCTGCGATCTTCCGCTTGCCGGCCCGCAGGAGCAGCTGGCCCAATACCGGTGTCGCAACCAAACCGCGTCCTCGAAAATCGATACGGCGAGCCCAGGCACGTTCCTGCTCCCAGCTCGGGGCTTGAATGCTCACGACCCCACGAACGATGCTCGGCGCCATCGATGCTACGATGAGTGCCAAGTACGCACCGACGCAGGAGAAAGAAAGGATACATTCTTCGACGTCCTCTGCCTCCAACACTTCCCACACGGCTTGCGCTTGGCTGCGAAGGCTGTAGTCGAAATTCCGCACCGGCTTCGAGAAGCCCATACCGGGTAGCTCGAGACAGAGAACTTTGAATCGAGGGGAAAGTAGCTCGAACAGGCGATCGTAGTGTTCGATGAATACAGGTGTATCGCAGACGAATACGATGGTCCGGGAGCCTTCGCCTTCGTGTCGCAGGCGCACCTGACCGGAAGGCGTGCTGCGGATTCGAATTCCGCTGCGTCCGGAATAGAACGGATTGTACGCACGGCTCCAGGCGAGTGGGCGCTCCAAGGAGTAGACGTTCATGGGCCTTCGAGTAGCCGAGGAGCGCTCGGGCGTGGGTCACGCCTTGGTCATTGGCTCGCGCGCTCCGGACAGAACGTTCAGGTTCCCTCGACGTGGATGTTTTTCAACGTTCGCGCGATGGTGCGCATGCAGCGGAAGTTCACCCGCTGCCAAGAGAGGGACGTGTCGTAGAGGAGCGTGGCTTGGGTGCAACGGCCGTCCAGCGCCTTGATGAAGGCAATGATCGGCCCCACCGTCGACGAGTTCATGTACTCGAAGGGCCGGAAGTCGACCGTCACGCGCTTGCCGGTCGCGCGTGTGGCCAGGCGGTTCAAAAGTGGCGTGAGGAACACCTGCGGGTTCCGATCGTCGCTGGTGCCGCGCCAGGTGATGGTCATGTCCTCGTCGTTCACGGCGAGCGTCACCACCAATCCATCGCGTTCGAATGTCTCGACCTCTTTCATGGCACTGCCCGCCTTGCCGTGACTACCACCATTTTGTTCCCCGTCGCGCACTGCAGATCGAACGCACCTTCGAACGCCACACGGTAAAGCCCCAAGCCACCTGCCACGGCCGAGGCGTCCACGAAGTCCTGGAGGCGTTGCACGTAGAGCGCCTCCTTGTCGGGCTCGCGCATGATGCGCTCGATGCGCTCGCGAAGCGCCGTGCCGTCCGCGTCGGAGTCGACGACATTGGTCGTGGCGATGGTCAAGGCGCCGCCGTCCAGGCGCAATTCGAAGCGCGCGGCGGAAGTGCCCTCGACCGGGACCCCGTATTTGAGCGCGTTTTCGAGGAGCTCCGACGCGGTCATCACCGCCGCGTCCTGCACGTCCTCGTCGTAGCTCGCCATCAAGCGCTTCACCCGCTGGCGCAGCTCGCGGATTTTGGCCCAGCACCCCGGCGAGGGCAGAAGATCGAGCTCGATGCACGTTTCGCTCACGCGCCGTTACCACCATGCGCAGTGCCGGTGCGCCGGATGGCCACCACCGTCACGTCGTCCGAGATCTCCCACCCTTCGAGACCATCCATCACGCTCTGCACGAGATCGCGCGCGCTTTGCGTCACCGGCGCGGCGGCGGCCAAGTGCTCGACGACGCGGGTGACCCCGCGCAGTCCTCCGTCGCGTCTCGCTTCGGTGAGGCCGTCGGTGAAGAGCAGCAAGGCATCGCCCGGCTCGAGTACGAGGCGCGCGTCGGGGAGCAAGGTGCGGATGTCGTCGAGCACGCCGAGCCATACACCGGTAGTCTCGATGACCTCGACCGTGCCCTTCGCGGCGCGGTACACGAGGAGATCCTGGTGCAGGCCGGCGTACCACACGGCGCCGTCCGTCCCGCCGTCGAAACGGAACGCGGTCACCGTCATGTACTGCCCATCTCCGATCTTGCGCAGGTTGCGGCATATGGCGGCGTTGACCGCGGCGAGGACCTCCGATGGCGCAGGCGGTGCGCCACCCGTGCCGAGGTTCTGTGCCAGCGCCCGCACCGCGGTTTGGGCCATCATCATGATGAGCCCCGCCGTGATGCCGTGACCGGAGACATCGCCCACGACGACCCACTCGGTGCCACTGGCGCGGAATACGTCGTAGTAGTCGCCGCCCACGTCGGACGCGGGGACCATCACCGCCGCCACGTCGTAGCCGGAGAGCGCGGGCTCGCTTGGAAGCAGCACCGTTTGGATCTTGCGCGCGAGGTCCATCTCGCTCCAGAGATCCGCCACGGTCTTGCGCAGTTCCTCGGTGCGCTGCGCGACCTGCTGCTCCAGCGTCTCGTTGGCCTGCGCGAGGCGCGCGGTAGCCGCTTGCGTGGCGGCGTAGAGGAGCGCGTTCTCGACAGCGGTGGCCGCCTGCGCCGAGAGCACCTGGAGGAGGTCGACGCGCGCTCGGTCGAAGGCGCCGGTGACCAGGCGGTTCTCGAGGTAGAGCAAACCCGTGAGCCGACCCTGATGCGCCATCGGAACGCAGAGCAGCGAACGCGGGCGGGCCGAGGCGATGTAAGGATCGTCGGTGAACCGTGGGTCGGTGCTGGCGTCGTCGAGCACGACGGATTCGCGCGTGCGCGCCACGTAGTGCACGACGGTGGTGGCCAGATCGCTCGCTGTGCCGATTTCCGAGGCCAGGCCCACGCGCACGACGTCGGGGTTCACCGTGGCCACCGCCTCGACCAGCAGCTTGCCGTCGCGCTGCAGCAGCAACGAGCCGCGCTGCGCGCCCGCGTTGGCGAGCACGATGCGCAGCAGGCGATCGAGCACGCGATCGAGAACGAGCTCGCCGGAGATGGCATGCGCCGCGCGAACCACGGTCGCCACGTCGAGCCGCCCCGAGCCAGGCACATCGCCCGTGGTCGAGCGGCTGCTGCTCGTGGTGTGCCTGCTGCTCACGCCGGCCGACTCGGCGGCCACGTCGGATCGCAACAGCAGATGCAGATAGCGTCGCTCGAGATCCTCGACCTTCGCCGTCGCGCCCCAGCGGGTATAGCCGAAGTGCGCCTCGGTCATGTACGCGCGCGCCAGCGTGGTACGCCCGCGCGCCGCGTAGAACTTGGACGCGAGCTCGTTGGCCAGGGCGTGATCGCGCGCGAACCCATTGCGCTGCGCGAGGGCGATCGCCTCGTCGTACAGCTGGGCGGCCTTTCCGTGTTCCCCCTCGAGGCGCGCACACTCGGCGGCGACGAGGCGGTCTTTGTGGCCATAGTTCTCGGGGGCGTTCTCGGCGAAGGTCGCAAGCTCGGCGGCGTTGGTCTCGAGCAGTGCACGGTAGCGCGGCGCGTCCTCGGTGTGCGTGTCCGTCAGCAGCGCCGCGGCGGTCAAGCACGCGTAGAACGGCAGCTCGGTCTTGAAGAAGTGGCCCGTGCTGCTTGCCTTGTTCGCCTCCGCGAGCTCGGCCATCTCGAGGGCGCCGGCGTAATCCTCGTAGATGAACCGCAATTGCAGCTTGACGATGTAATACCAGAGTACGACGAGCAGAAATCCGGATTCGACCATCCGCGCGGCAAACCCCTCTTCGCGGAACGAAGCGTCGTCGAGCGCGTCGGGCGCGGGGCCGTGGGTCTCATGGCGCAGGTTGGCGAGCATCTGCCGGCCGACGCGCAGGAACGCGGTGGCCATCGCATCCTTCGTGCGGCCCATGAGCGTGAGGAAGCGGTCGGTCTCCGGCACCAGCTCTTCGAGCGGCACGCCGAGTCCGAGCTTGCCCATGAGCAGGCTGTAACACGTATAGGACAAATACGGAAAATCACCCGACTCGAGCCCCGCAGCGTATGCGCGCTGCGAGTATTCCAGCGACGTTCGCAGTGATTGTCGGAAAAACAGGAACACGCCGTACATGAAATTCAATTTGCATGTCAGGTCGGCGTTCTTGAATCGTTCGTTCAGCGCGAGGGCGAGCCGTCCGAACTCCTGCGCCTGCTCGTAGCGGCCCATGACGCCCGCCAAAACGAGCCCGTGCATCATGTAGCCGCACGACGAGACGTCGGAGTGCCCATACCGAAGTGAGATATTGACCTGCTTGACGATGACCCATCCGAGCAACGTGGGATGCGTCAAATATGCCGCCGAGATCAGGCTCATCAAGAGCCGCAGCACCGCCTGGCGATCCGGATCGGTGAGGAGCGGTGCGTCCACCAAATCGCCGATGCGGCGCGTCCCCAGGTTGGTCTCGACGTCGGTCAGCTCGGTGCCGAGTGCGGCGTCGAGCGCGGGGCCAATCAAGGGCATGTCGATGCCGAAGACCGCGAGGCCCGCCCGTCCCACGTCGATGGCGTCCGCGAACTTGCCCAGGGTCGTGTAGAGCACGATGCGCAGGTTGTGCACGCGGGCGCGCTCGAGCTTGTTGTTCGCGCGCGCGAGGAGCCGATCGAACAGCGGCTCCGCGACATCGAATTGGCCAATGAGGTATTCGCATTCGGCGCGTTCGGTGTACAGCGCGAAGGCCAAATCGTAATCGCTCTTCCAACTCGACTCGGTGAGCATCGCCATGCCCGACGCCGCGAAGGCGGCCGCCGCGGCGTACGCGGTCGCGGCCTTGGCCCGGCGCGCCGCCGTCAGGTTCAAACGCCCCAAGTCGATGCGTTCGTCCTCGGACGTGATGTCGCCGGCCGCGAAATTGAGGTGGCGCACGACCTCGAAGAGCGCTTCGTCGGCACGTTGCCGTTCGAGCTTGCCGCGCAGCAGGCGTCCGAGCTTCAAATGATGCGCGCGGCGGGTTTCGTCTCCAACGAGCGAGTCGGCCGCTTGTTGCACGCGGTCGTGCAAAAAGCGATAGCGCACGTCGAGGGTGCCGTCGGCGGTTTCGGCACGCGCGGGGGCGGGGGCCGGCCCGTCGAAAAAGCGGTATTCGGCGTCCTGCGGCAACACGAGCCCTTCGCGCAGTGCATCCCAGAGATCCGCGGCGACGTCGGCCGGCGGACGCTCGTCGAGCTCGGCGAGGAGCGCGAGCGAGAAGCTGTGGCCGATGCACGCCGCGTAGGTGAGCACACGCTGCGTCTCGGGGCCCAGCCGGCGCAGCTTCTCGACGATGAGGTCGACGACGTTGTCCGTCACCATCATGCGATCGATGGCGCCGAGATCCCACGTCCACGTGCGCGCGTTGGTATCGAAGGCCACGAGACCACGTTCGTGGAGCGAGCGAATGAACTGGGTCAGAAAGAACGGATTGCCCTGGGTCTTGTCGAGCGCGGCGCGCGCGAGCGGTGTGCTGTCTTCGCGGGTGCACCGCAGGGTATCGGCGAGCAACTCGGCCACGTGCCCGAGCTCCAGCGGTGCGAGCGCGATGCTGCTCGTTCGATTGCTCGCCGCGCCGTCCGTCCGCAGCTCGGCGAGGGTGAGCTCGAGGAGGTGCGCCGGGCCCACTTCGTTGTCGCGGTAGGCGCCGATGAGGAGCAAATGCCCGCCCTCGGGATCGGTCAAGAGATGCCGAATCAATTGCAGCGACGCCGGATCGGCCCACTGAAGGTCGTCGAGGAAGACGACCAGCGGACGGTCGCCCGAGCAGAAGACCCGGACGAAATTCTGGAACACCAACACGAAACGATTCTGCGACTCGGCCGCGGCGAGTTCGGGGACCGCCGGCTGCGCGCCGATCACCAGCTCGAGCTCGGGGATGCGGTCGACGATGACCTGGCCGTTGCTGCCGAGGGCACTCGAGAGCCTCTGGCGCCATACCGCGAGCGCCTCGTCACGCTCCGTGAGCACTTGGCGCACGAGCTCGCGGAACGCATGCGTGATGGGCGCATAAGGGACGCTGCGATCGAATTGATCGAATTTGCCCGATACGAAATAGCCACGACGGCGCGCAATCGGCTTGTGGATCTCGTTGACCAGCGCGGACTTGCCAACCCCCGAATACCCCGCCACGAGGAGCAGTTCCGGGCGCCCGGCGACCACCCGATCGAAGGCCACCAGCAACGCGGCGGCCTCGCCATCGCGGCCATACAGCTTTTGCGGAATGCGTAGATCGCCGCTCTGATCGTGGGCCGCGAGGGCGAACGGTGCAATGGTCCCGGTGGTGCGCCACTGCGCGAGGCACGCGTCCAGATCCGCCTTCACACCGGCCGCGCTCTGGTAGCGCTCCTCGGGCACCTTGCGCAGGAGGCGCATCACGATGTCGGAGACCGCACGCGGCACCTCGGGCGCCGCCTCGTGCAGGGCGCGTGGGAGCCGCGCGATGTGGCTGTGTACGAGCTCCATTGGATCGGCCGAGACGAAGGGCAGCGCGAAGGCGAAGAGCTCGTAGATCGTCACGCCGAGCGAATACAGATCGGCGCGCGCATCGACGCCGCGGTTCATGCGTCCCGTTTGTTCGGGGGCCATGTACGCGAGCGTGCCCTCGAGCGTGCCGGGTGGCTCGGCGCCGCGGGCCTCCTGCGAGAGCCGGGTGGCGATACCAAAGTCAATCAGGGTGACGCGAATGGCGCTCGGAAAGGTGCTCGGATCGACGAGCACGTTGGACGGCTTGACGTCCTTGTGCAGGATTCCTTGCCCGTGAATTGCGGCCAGTGCACCGGCCAGGGAGCACGCGACGCCTAGCGACTGCTCGAACGAAAGACGTCGCGCCCGCAGGAGGTGCGCGAGCGAGTCGCCCGGCACGTCGTCCATGATGATCGCGAAGCGGCCGTCGTCCTGCTCGAGGTCGTGAACGCGGACGACGTTGTCGAGCGATAGCGTACTTAGAATCGTATACTCGTGCCGTAACTTGGCAATGTCCCGCGCGGTGGGGTACGCGCTTCGCAGGACCTTGGCGGCGATGGGGCGCCCGTCGGACGCGCGGCGCCCACGATAGATCAGCACACTGTCGTTTTCGTGGATCTTTTCTCCGAGAATACAATGGCGCAGGGACGTCATCGAGCTCCAACCGTCCCCCGGGTGTCGCCGTTCGCCATTCATACCTAAACGACACCTTTCGATCGAACCATCCCAAAAAGGATGACGGTGGATGTGCGCATGCAATTCTCCGTTCGTGCGGTGCAACTGCGCGCGGGGGGCCGCGATGTGGTTTGGACGCTACTGTGCTTCGGCACTTCTCAATTCACATTGTCGGACAGTGCAAGGCCTCTGGAACCAGGGAGTGCCAGACCCGCTGCCCATTGCTTGCTTATTCGAGCTTGCAATCCTCATCGAGGATACTTCGAGATTCGAAATTAGATTCGGTCCTTCACCGCTCGACGCCACCGATACCGTTCCACAACAAGTCGATGATTCGATCGATGAGGCGTTCGCCGCCGGAGGGCGGGATCGGTTGTCCGCTGAGGCGGGAGGCGAATGCCGTGGCGTGCAGCACGCCGAGGAGCGTCGAGGCCAGCGCCTCGACATCGCACTTTGCGAGGCGCCCACCTCGCTGCGCGCGTCGGAGCCAGGCGGTGAGCGCGCGGAATGCCTGCACCGGGGCGGGCTCCCCACTCCGACCGCGATAGGCCTTGGTGGGGGCGATGCCGGCGGCCTGCAACACGGACAGGCCTGCATGGAGGTCTTCGAAATAGGCGGATACCACCTTGGCGTGTTCGACGAGTTGTTCGCGGATCGGGCGCTCGTCCGGCCCGGCGTCGAGCGTCGCCACCCAGGGAACCACCCGCGGAGGCCCGAGGGCGGCGAGCATGAGCCCCTCCTTCGTGCCGAATCGGTTGAAGATCGTCGTGTGGCTTACCCCGAGCTCGCGCGCGATCTCCGCCGCCGACACGCCCGCCCCACGCTCCAGAAAACAACGTCGCGCCATGGCGACGATCCGTTCATCCGTGACTTCCTTCGGTCTTCCCATGGTGACGTCGACGACGTCGGCCCAACGAGGCCAACGGCGCCCATTCGCCTCTTTCTGGAGAGAAATTTATCCGTGCGCGGCGAAGTCTACTGCATGCGCATGCGAAAGTGGAATTGAAACGAATCAACGCGCTGGGCACGGCGAATGCAGCGAAATATGAGTGGAAGGAGGATGCCGTGTCGAATCAATCACAAGGACAGAATCAGTCTCAAAAGCAGAGTGGATCGCAATCGCAATCGAATCCACGGGACACGAACGAAGGTTCACGACAAGCGAACGAAGGTGAGGGCAACCGCACCGCCGCGCGGAAGTACAATCGGGCCACCGAGGACTACGTGCGCTCGGGCAAGGTCGCCAAGGCCGCGGAGGACGCGGAGCGTGCGCTCGAGAAGGAAGACGAGGGAGCGGAGTTGCGCGAGGCCGAAGAAGAGGGCCGTCGCCGCGCGAAGGCAGACGACGACTGAGTTCTCTCGATGGCTTCCGTTTCCGTGGTGCGCCGGGATGGACGCTCATGCGCCTTCCCTACGCACCTCTCGCGCCGCCAGTCCCTTCGGCCTGACTCGTTTCCGATGGCCCATCGAGCTTGCGGGCAAGCTCGGTGGCGGCCTCCAGAATGCGGCAGCCCAGTCGGGCGAGCTCCTCGACGAATTGTTCCGTGGCGATTCGAGTTTGCGCGGACGGAGGGATCTGGCGCTCCACCTCGTCCAGCAGCGTTCGTGCGATCGCGACGTGAACTCGGATGTCCGCGAAGGGTGGACCCGAAGCGCTCTCCACCCTGGCAATCATAGCCTCTAGCGATTTCAAAACGATTCCTCCGTCATTCATGCCGGCGGGCACCGCCATGCAGCACGTGCGGCGTCTTCGATCCCGTTGCACGTCAAGCCGATCGCCGGCGCATTCAGTTTGATGTGCGTCGCGAAACTAGCAATGATTCATCAAGAACCATAAACCAATCAGCACGGGGGGGACTCCGAGCAACCACGCAATTCCATATTTCATGACCGTAGACGCTCCTTTCTATTTCTGCGTCGGCGCCCGCAATGAGCTTCACGACCGTTCACGTTGCCAACGCGATCTGGGAACTCGCAAGTCCCGGGCCGTGATGTCGCACGCCGGAATCGTTCGCCGACGATCGAACGCTCCCCATTCCGCGTCCGACGACCTGAGGCAGACTTGTGCTGCGGGGCAGATTTGCCCGCCGCGATCTACGCCTTGCGCAGGTATTGCGCCAGATACGCTGCCGTGCAGCTCTGCGTCGGGTGGGCTGCGGCCACTTGGGCCGGTGGTGCGGCAACGACCACCGTGCCGCCCTCTTCGCCGGCGCCCGGTCCGATGTCCATCACCCAATCGCTCGACGCGACGACTTTCATATCGTGCTCCACCACGATCACGGTGTTGCCCGACTCCACGAGGCCGTCGAGTTGCCGTAGGAGCCGGTCGACGTCGGTGGGATGGAGCCCCGTCGTCGGTTCGTCGAGTACGTAGAGGTTGTGCCCGCGCTGCGGGCGCTGCAGCTCGGTGGCGAGTTTGATCCGTTGCGCCTCGCCACCTGACAGTTCCGTGGCCGGCTGGCCGAGGCGCAGGTAACCGAGACCGACTTCTTGCAGGGTCGTGAGGGGGCGGCGGACGGCCTCCTCGTTTTCGAACAGGGCAGCCGCCTCGTCCACGGTCAGGGCCAGGACGTCGGCGATGCTCTTTCCCTGCCATTTCACTTCTAGCGTTTTGGCGTTGTAGCGTGTGCCATTGCAGACGGGGCAGGCGCTGTAGACGCTGGCCAAAAACAAGAGCTCGACCATCACGAAGCCCTCGCCCTGGCAATTGGGGCAGCGGCCCTTGTTGACATTGAACGAGAAGCGACCCGCGTCGTAGCGGCGCGCCCGGGCGGCGGGTGTGGCGGCGAAGATCCGGCGCACGTGATCGAAAAGGCCCGTGTAGGTGGCGAGGTTCGAGCGCGGCGTGCGCCCGATGGCCTTCTGGTCGACCACCACGAGGCGCTTCACCCAGTCCATGCCCGATTCGATGCGTCCTTCGACGGCCGACGGGACCGGATGCTCGAGCGCGGCCTCGCCCTCGGCAACTTCGATTTCCACTTTTTGGCCAAGTGCACCCGTCACCAGCTCGACGAGCACCTGGCTGACGAGGCTCGACTTGCCGGAACCGGAAACGCCGGTCACGGACGTGAAGACGCCGAGGGGAAAGCTCACATCGAGCCCTCGGATGTTGTTGCGCGTGACGCCGGAAAGCCGTAGCCAGCCTTGCGGCGTGCGAGGCGTCCGCCGCGTCGGCCCGTGCTTCGGAAAGATGGCCTTCGCGGTCTCGGAGTGCTCCACGGTGGCCAATCCCGGTAGCGGGCCGCTGTACAGCACGTGCCCGCCCTTGCTCCCGGCGGCCGGTCCCACGTCGACGATCCAATCGGCGTGCCGGATGACGTCGACCTCGTGCTCGATGACGAATAGCGAATTGCCCGACGTCTTCAGCCGATCGAGCGCGCGCAGGAGCGCTTCGGTGTCGGCGGGATGCAGGCCGGCCGACGGTTCGTCGAGCACGTAGACGACGCCAAAGAGGTTGGAACGCACCTGCGTCGCAAGGCGCAGGCGCTGCAGCTCCCCCGGCGAGAGCGTCGGCGTTCCGCGGTCGAGGGTGAGATACCCGAGCCCCAGATCGAGGAGGATCTCCAATCGCGATACGGCGTCCTCGGTGATCCGCTGTGCGACGATGCCCTTCTCGGGGTGGTCGCGCCGCAGTGCCTCGAGGGACCGTGCCGTTCCGTCGGCATACGGCTGCAAAAGCGCGAAGAGCCGGCGGAGGGGCAATCGCGACATCTCGGCGATGTCGTAGCCGGCGAACGTGACCGAGAGGGACTCGGCGCGCAGACGCTTGCCATGGCATCGCGAGCAGTCACCACTCACCAGGTATTGCGACACCCTCTTCTTGACGAGTGCGCTCTGCGTATTGGCGAAGGTGTGGAGCACGAACCGCTGGGCGCTCGAGAACGTGCCCTGGTAGCTCGGTTCCTCCTTGCGTTTCAGCGCGCGGCGCGTCTCGGCGGGGGTGCGGCCCGCATAGACCGGTACGGTGGGCTGCTCCTCGGTAAAGAGGATCCAGTCGCGATCCTTCTTCGGTAGCTCGCGCCACGGGCGGTCGACGTCGTACCCCAGGGTGACCAGGATGTCGCGCAGGTTCTGGCCGTGCCATGCGGGCGGCCAGGCGGCGATGGCGCGTTCACGGATGGTGAGCGAGTCGTCGGGCACCATCGAGCGCTCGGTGACTTCGTACACGCGCCCGAGCCCGTGGCACTTGGGGCATGCGCCCTCCGGCGTGTTCGGGGAAAAGGATTCGGCGTACAGCATCGGCTGGCGCGCCGGGTACGTTCCCGCGCGCGAATAGAGCATGCGGAGCAAATTCGAGAGGGTGGTGACGCTGCCCACCGACGAGCGCGTGGTGGGGGTGCCCCGTTGCTGCTGCAGCGCCACGGCCGGCGGCAGCCCGTCGATCTCGTCCACGTCGGGCACGGGCATCTGGTGGAAAAGCCTCCGCGCATAGGGCGAGACCGACTCGAGGTAGCGCCTTTGGGCTTCGGCATAGAGGGTACCGAAGGCGAGGGACGACTTGCCCGATCCCGACACGCCCGTGAAGACCACGAGGACGTCACGCGGGATCGCGACGTCGACGTTCTGGAGGTTGTGTTCGCGCGCCCCCCGTACGCGAACGAAGCCTTCACGCCGAGCATCGGGGGCTTCGCGAGGGGTATGGCTACGCGTGGATTTCATGGATCGAAAGGCGCCACGATACCCCGCTGGTACGAGTCGTGCGATAGCGGCGCGCCCATGGAACTCGAAACCTCGAATCATCGCTCGAATCGCCTTACGGAATCCTCCCCCACGCCCGGAACGTCCGCTCCTCCGTGCGACGAGGCTGGCAGAGGTGCCGTGAACCAAGTTTCACGCTCCGTAACGCGGCGATCGAAAGGCGCCAGGCGAATCCCAGCGACACTCGTGGCGCTCATTCTACCGTTTGCGGCAGGTTGTCCGGCATCGACATCGGAAACGGCCTCCGTGGCCGAGTTTGCGCTGCAATACTGCGCGTTGGTCGGCCCTTGCTGTCAAACCGTGGGAGCCCAGGCCAACGAGGCCACGTGCCGTGGCCAAGTCGAGAGCAACTATGCGGGGCGCTTCGACGGTCGCGCGGGAGATACGTGCCTTGCAGATCTCCGCGCGGCCACCGCGCATTCGAATTTTTGCGCCGAGGATCTCGCGGACACCCCCTCCTGCGCGATTCTGGAGGTGCGCGGAAGCAAGCAGCCCGGCGAAGAGTGCAACACCGACGCGGCGTGTGCTCCGTCCACCGAGGGGCACGTGGCCTGCGCCTTCTCCTCCGACTCCCGCAAGCAAGTTTGCGAGATTCAGTTGGTTGGAGCGTTGGGGGCCACCCCGTGCGTGGGGTATATGGAGGGCCGCCGTCGGGAACTCAACGACGACATCAAGCCTGCAAGGGCGTACCTCTGCGATCGCGCACAAGGCTTGCGATGTGATGGGGCGAGCAAAACGTGCGTCGCCTTGTCCAACGTCGGTGGGACGTGTGTTCGCGATGGCGACTGCGAGAATTCGGCCTCGTGCAACGCCGGCCGGTGCGTGGCGCGCGCCGCCGTTGGGAGCCATTGTGACCGTGTGACCAACGCGATTAAGTGCGATTTGGATGCGTACTGCAATCCCGACACGAGCAAGTGCGCCCCACTGCTTTCCGTCGGAGAACCCTGCTCCAACGGCATCTCGTGTGGTGCCGGTCGATGCATTTCCGGCAAATGCCAACAAGGTGGCTCTTACCTCACCTTGGGTTTCCTCTGCGGACACTGACGGGCCTTCCGCGACGCTGCGTCCAGCCCGTTTCGTTCGTGCGACATCGCTGCCTTCCCGTGTTGCGCAAACGAGCGTTCCGTGGCCCCGGCGTCGCCGACCGATTCGAGATTGCCGGAAAGGATGGCGCGAATTGTCGTATTGGATCGCGCTGCCAATCTCGATATCGAACGACGAAAGACACTTGCCTTTCGTGCAGGTCGGTGATTGGAAGAGCGATTTCGCGAGACGACCGACCCGTCGTCAACCTGGTATGGGAGGTAAACCTCCTACCAATGTGTCGGGACCCGACCGAGCGCATTTCGATCATTCTGCAGCGCTTTTTGTCGCGCCATTCGCGGAAATCCCCACTGCGAACGGATGCTTCTCATTCACTTTCAGGAAAACGCAACATGTTTGCGGGCCGGAGGGATGTGCTAACATCTTGGCGGCTTGGGAGATATGTTGAAGCAAGCTGGGGAGATGGCTAGGGACTCGGCGCCGAACGGCCCGGCGTCGCTGGTGCCCGTTGCGCCGACCGGTCCCACCTCTCCATCGCCCAACGCATCGCGGTATCGGCTTATTTTCGAGCTTGGGCGCGGTGGAATGGCGGACGTCGTGCTGGCCGTCATCGAGGGTCCCGGCGGCTTTCATAAGTTGCAAGTGCTGAAGTTCCTCCGCGACGAGTTGGCGGGCGACCCGGATTACTGCACGATGTTCCTCGATGAAGCCAAGCTCTCGGCGCGGCTGAATCATCCGAACATTGCGCAAACCAACGAGGTCGGATTCGACGGCAAGCGGTACTTCTTCGCGATGGAGTATCTCGAGGGGCACAGCTTGGACGAGTTGCTGCGCCGCATCCCCGAGAACAAGCGCCCGCTTCCGATCATGTTGCGCATCGTCGCCGATGCCTGCGCAGGGCTGCATTTCGCGCACGAGCACAATGACTTCGACGGCACGCCGCTGAACGTCATCCACCGCGATGTGTCGCCGCAGAACATTTTCGTGACCTACGACGGCGCGATCAAACTGCTCGATTTTGGAATCGCCAAGGCGAACGACTCCAAAAGTCGCACGGAAGCCGGCACCATCAAGGGCAAAATCGCCTATATGGCGCCCGAGCAGATCGTGGTTCCCGACCGGATCGATCGCCGCGCCGACATCTTCTCCGTGGGGGCCATTCTATGGCGCCTCATTAGCGGCAAGCGTCTTTGGTCGGGCGTCACGGAGATGGAAGTGCTCCAGCGCCTTGCGGGGCGCGAAATCCCGTTGCCTACACCGCTCCCTGGCACCCCCGAGGAGCTGGTTCGCATTTGCCGCAAGGCCATGGCCCCGCACGTGCAAGATCGCTATGCCACGGCGGCCGAATTGCACGCGGATCTGCAAGCGTTGCTCACATCCCTGGGCGGGGCCACCTACACGGACGTGGCGGCCCTCGTGAGTCATCTCTTTGCCGCGCGCCGCAAAGAGGTGAGGGCTGCGATCGAAGCCCAATTGTTCGCGACCGCATCGCAGACGAACCCCAGGTTCACGCAGCTGACACAGATCCCGCGCCTCGAGACGGCCAGCGGCATCGTCGAAATGGAACACGCCAAGTCGGCGTCGACGCTCACGGCCCATGTACCCGCCGCTCGAACCAACTGGGGTATCGCGGGGGCGGGTATCGTCATCGCCATTGGCGTGGTGGTCGCGGCCTTCGTCGCGCGCTCCCCGGCAGCGCCCCCGCAGTCGGCCACGACGTCTCCGCCGAGCGCGGCCGCCGTGGACTCCGTGCAGAAGCCGGAGCAAAAGGCAGAGCCGAAAGCCGAGACCGAGGTCACGTTCGACGTCTCGCCGAGCCAGGCGCAAGTTTTCCTCGACGACACCTTGTTGCCGCGCGTGCCGGGGAGCGTACAGGGGAAATTGCATGGCACTTTCCCTCAGGATGGCCGCGATCACTCCGTCCGCGTCGAAGCGGATGGCTTCGCGTCCAAGACGTTGTCCGTGTCGTTTCGTGCGGCGAGCGTTCATGTCGAGGTGAGCCTGGAAAGGGAGCGTCGCTCCTCCCCGCAATGGCGGCCTGCCGCAAAAACACGGGCTGCCTCGCCCACGACCGCATCGCCCAGCGTGCCTGCTGCTCCTTCCGCGGCGCCTCCGCCGACCGCGGCGCCCACCGCACCCGCGCCGACATCGCGACCCGCTGCGACGGCGTTACCGAATCAGCAAAAAGCGCTCGACAAAGAAGATCCCTGGAAACGATAGTTATCGAGTTTTCGTATGGCGCGAAATGCGCGCTCGCACATGCGGTCATAAAGTACTCGTAACTCGCCAGGCCGGTGTGTATTTCTACTTCTCTATTCGCGTCTCTACTTCGTTTTCGTTGGACATGATGCATATGGGAACTGAAACATGAAATTGCGGACACACACGTTCGTTTCGCTGGTTCTTTTTGCTCTCGTAGCAGCAGCGAGCTCGTCTGGCTGCACGGTCTTGCTCCACGACGATAAACAGCAATGCACGACCGACGCGGATTGCACCAAGCGCGGTGCGGCGTTCGCACGGTCCATTTGTTCCGTCACGGACAATGTGTGTGTCGACAGCGATATCGCGGGCTGTACGTCCAACGAGAAATGCACGGCGTCGAACAATGGCGCCCCGTCCATCTGCAAAAAACCGGGCGGCCCGTGCGTTCCCGTGTTCACCGCCGAATGCAATACGCTCATTCCGCACGATGCGAAGATGCGCGACAACGCGGTGCTGTTTGCATTCACCGGATTGAAGTCGGGCTCCGAGGCGGAAGCCCAGAAAATCTCGTATAACATCATCGAAATGGGGGTCAACGAGTTGAATCGTTCCCTCGTGGGGCTGCCGGGCGGCCCGAACAACGTTCCGCGTCCGGTCATCGGCCTCGAGTGTGACGAGTCACAGGCCGAAGGCGAAGGTGAATACGACCGTCTGCGGCGCTCGTACAAGCACATCATCGATGATCTCGGGATTCAGGCGATCATCTCCAATTCGTACAGCACCAGCGTCGTGAATGTCGTGGAGCCGGAGCTGACCCGCCCCGCGGGCGTGTTTTTGATGCCGAATCTCTCCTTCTCGCCGCTCATCTCGACCCTCGATGACAATGGCCTCGTTTGGCGCAGTAGTTCTCCCACGACGGTCCAGGCCCCCGCACAAGCTGCGCTCGTGCCCATCGTCGAGGCCAAACTTCGCGCAGGAACGAATCCCCCGCAGGGAGACATCAAGGTGGCGCTCCTCACCAGCACGGGCGTCGTGTTCAGCTCGTCGGGTGACACCGTTCTGAACGAGATTCGATTCAACAACGGCAAGGATGCCGCGCAGAACAAGGCGCAGGGGAATTTCCAGCGCTTCAACCACACGTCGTCGAACGACGATCAGAACGTCGATCTCGCACCCACCGCCAACGACATCGCCCAGTTCAAGCCGAATATCATCGTGGCCACGAACAAAGGGCAAGATCTCTGGGAGGCGGTGGAACCGCGCCCGAAGGGGATCGGACCTGCCGTGGAACGCCTCTGGACGGAAACGAGGTACCGGCCTTTCTACATCATTTCGCCGCCGAGCATCGAGCGGGCAACGGCGTACCTCAACACGATTACCGATTCCGTGCGGCGTGAGGATCTCCGGCAGCGCATCGTGGCCGTCGATCAGTCGCCCCCCAATGCGACGACGTATTCGAACTTCATCATCAATTACCAGGCCATCTACAAGAACCCCAAGGAAGACCCGGTGGCCTCGGGCCTCAACAACTACGCCGTCGAGTACGACGGCATTTACACGATGATTTACGCGATGTTCGCGGCCGCGCAGAAGAATCCCACCCTCACCGGCAAGTCGATTGCCGAGGGGATCTCGCGACTCACCTCCGGCGATCCATTCTACGTGGGGCAAACGGACACTCCCCAAGTCAAGCAGCGCCTGGCAAGCGGGCAGAACGTCAATCTCCAGGGCGTCTACTCGCTTCTCGACTTCGACATGAGCTCGGGCGACTCGCCCACAGAGACGTCGGTGGTCTGCCTCGAGAAGTCCACGTCGGCTGCGACCGGTCTCGAGTGGAAATTCAGCAGCATGACCTGGGATCGCACCCAGCGGACATTTCCAGGGGGCGCCACGGCGTCTTGTCTCAAGTAACGAGGAAGGTCGATATCGTCATGAAAACGTATTCACGCCGGATTGCCTTCGCCGTCGCCCTGGTCATGACTGCCGCCCCGGGTGTGGGCTTCGCCCAGGAGCCTCCCGGTCAACAAGCTCCGCGCAATTGGCAAGGGACGAAGATGGAGGAGGCGCGCGTCCGATACAACCGCGGGATGAAGCTCTATGAAGAGGGCAACGCCCCGGCGGCGCGCGCCGAGTTCGAACGCGCCTACGAGCTCGCACCTAGCTACCGCCTCCTCTACAACATTGGACTATGCTACGAGGCAACACACGACTACGCCGAGGCGCTTCGCAATTTTCAGCGCTATCTGTTGGAGGGCGGCGACGAAATCGCCGAGGAGCGGCGCACCGCGGTGACCGCGCAGATTGCCGATCTCAAGCCCAACATCGCGACGGTGACCATCACGACCAATGTGCCCGGTGCGGCCATCACCATCGATGACGTCGCCATTGGGCAGGCACCGCTGGCCGACAAGATTCTCGTCAATCCAGGCCGTCACAAAGTCTCCGCCACGAAGGCGGGAATGTTCCCTGCGACCAAGTCCATTGTCTTCGTGGGAAGCGAGAGTTCCCAGGTGCGTCTGGAGTTGATCGAGCCGCCGCACGCATCGGACTCCGGCAAAGAAAGTGCTAACTTACCCGCGTACATCGCGTGGGGCGCGACCGGCGCACTCGCGATTGGAGCTGGTGTGACGGGTTATCTCGCGCTCAAAGCGCGCTCCGACGAGAAAGACACCCTCGATCGACACGGGATTACCCGCTCGGAGGTCGACGATGCGCGCAGCAAAACGCGCACGTTATCCATTGCGACCGACGTGATTGCCGCATCGGCGCTGCTCGCCGGTGGCCTTGCCCTCTATTTGACGCTTCACAAGTCCGAAAAGTCGGCTTCGGAAACGACGGCGCGACTAACGCCGGGCGGCGTGACGATCATCGGGCACTTTTGAAGCGCTCGGCGTGGTGGAGATGACGCGGCGCAACGGCTCCCAAGAGCACGATTGCCCTACACTGCCCGAAAGAACACACCGAACTTCGAATCACGCCAATGCGCTGATGCGTATTTCATTCGCGCGAATCGGTCCAGCCTGATAATTAAAGCCAAAGTATTACTCGAAACATCACAAGGAGGGTGTCCATGGAAAGGACGCGCCGCAGCTTTCGTCTCCATCTTGCTTCGATCGTCTTGACGGGTCTTGCCGCCGCGGCCTTTTTGCCTGCTTGCGGGAGTGACGAGGAAAGCGAAAACGCGGGGCCCACCGACGGCGCGATGGATAGCCAAATCCAAGACGCCAGCATTTTTCCTTCCTGGGCATTCGTATCCATCGCCGAAGTCGACCCCACGATCATCGTGGAGATGCGATACATCACCGATCACAACTTCTTGGGCACGCCGGTGCGCGGCTACAACGCCGCCAAATGCCTCCTCACCCGGCCGGCCGCAACCGCATTGGCGAAGGTGCAGACCGAGCTGCGGCCCTTGGGCCTTTCGCTCAAGGTTTACGATTGTTATCGCCCGCAGGGTGCGGTGGATCACTTCGTCGAATGGGCGAAGGATCTCAACGACACGAAGATGCGGCAAGAGTTTTACCCCACCGTGGACAAGGCGAACTTGTTCCGCGATGGCTACATTGCCGAAAAGTCCGGACACACGCGCGGGAGCACGCTGGACGTGACCATCGTCGCGTTGCCGGCTGGCGAGCAAGAAGTCTACAAGAGCGGAGATGCTCTCCGCGAATGCACGCTTCCCGCCGACCAGAGGTTCAAGGACAATAGCCTCGACTTCGGTACCGGGTTCGACTGCTTCGATCTGCTTGCTCACCCCGAGAATCCGGCTCTCACGGGCCCTCAGCGCGCGACGCGCATGTTGCTTCGAAGCATGATGGACAAGTACGGGTTCAAGGGCCTCGTCGAAGAGTGGTGGCACTTCACCCTGCGGAACGAGCCGTTCCCCAAGACGTACTTCAAATTCACCATCGACTGATCGAACGCCCACCCAGTGTTACCACGAAGGTCCCCGCTTCCTCGAGCAGGGGCCTTCGGCGTTTAATGCGAGCTAGGATTCGGCGGTGGCGGTCAGGTCGTGCACGGCTTGGAAGAGTTCTTCGAAGTTTGCGGGCTTTGCCAGGTGAACGTTGAATCCGGATTCGAGAGCCCTTCGCCGGTCTTCCGGGTACGCGAACGCGGTCATGGCAATGGCCGGCGTACGGCCTCCGCGATCGATCGGCAATGCTCGGATGCTTTGGAGGAATTGATTCCCGTCCTCGCCCGGCATGGCGATATCGCTCACGATCAAGTGCGGTTTGAAAATCTCCAGCATGCGCCTTCCTTCGCTGGCGGATGGCGCCGTGCGGACCGTTGCACCGCGGAGGCGAAAGAACATTTCCATGACGAGACGGCTATCGCGTTCGTCGTCGATCACGAGCACTCGGATGCCCGCGAACTTTCCCTCGGAGCGTCGACCGTTGGGCGCGTCCTGCAGTTGCTGCTCGCTCTTCTGTGCAACGCCGCCCCTCCGCGTCGAGGACACTTCACCCGCCTTTTGCATTGCGACCATCTTTCACGGAAGAACGGTTTTCGAAAGTTTGCTCACGCGGTCCAAATTTTCACTTCTGCGACACAGCTCATTCGTCGAAGCACCGGTCGAAGACCTCAGCACAAAGCAAGCCAATCCGTGGTCGCGCACGCTCCCGCAGAAACGCCGGCGAAACGCCCGACATCTCAAGGTATCCGCCGACGCTCTTCGCCGCGCGACACAGCAAAAGTGCCACATGGGCGTGCGGTTGCTCAGCCTTTAGCGCAATGCGCGCTTTCCTTCTCGATCCGTCCGGGTGTCGCGTTCGGCGCGGCGATGGGCACGGGCGGAGCTGCCCACGAAGGCCGCCAGGTGCTCGCCGGTCAGCGTCGACTTCGCCGCCACCAGGTCGGCGGGAGGGCCCTCGAACACGACGCGTCCGCCGTCGTGGCCTGCGCCTGGGCCGAGGTCGATGATCCAATCGGCGTGCGCCATCACCGCCTGGTGGTGCTCGATCACGATGACCGACTTCCCGGAGTCGACCAGCCGATCCAAGAGCCCGAGCAGCTGCTCGAGATCGGCCAAGTGCAGGCCGGTGGTCGGCTCGTCGAGCACGTAAACACCGCCGTCGGCCCCCATGTGCGTGGCGAGCTTGAGACGCTGCCGCTCGCCGCCCGACAGCGTGGTGAGCGGTTGGCCGAGCCGCAGGTAGCCGAGCCCCACGTCGGCCATGCGCTGCAGAATGGCATGCGCAGCCGGCGTATGCGCCTTGCCATTGCCGAAGAAGCCGACCGCATCTTGGACCGAAAGATCCAGCACCTCGGCGATGTTCAGCTTTCCAAGTCGGTATTCGAGCACCGCCGCCTGGAACCGCCGGCCCTGGCAATCTTCGCACACCGTGGTGACACCGGCCATCATCGCCAGGTCCGTGTAGATCACGCCGGCACCGTTGCACGTTGGACAGGCGCCCTCGGAGTTGGCGCTGAACAAGGCCGGCTTGACGCCGTTGGCCTTGGCGAATGCTTTGCGGATTGGCTCCAGCAGATCGGTGTACGTGGCCGGGTTGCTCCTCCGCGAGCCACGAATCGGCGTCTGGTCGACCGACACCACACCGTCGCGGTCGGACACCGAACCGTGGATGAGGGAGCTCTTGCCCGATCCCGCCACGCCGGTCACCACCACCAGCACACCGAGCGGGATGTCGACGTCGACGCCCTTCAAGTTGTGCGTCTTGGCGCCGCGCACCTTCATCACCCCCGACGGCTTGCGCACCGACGGCTTCAACGAGGCGCGATCGCTCAGGTGCCGCCCGGTGAGTGTGCCGCTGGCCCGCAGCCCCTCGAGGGTTCCCTGGAAGACCACTTCGCCACCGGCGGTGCCTGCGCCGGGGCCGAGGTCGATGACGTGGTCGGCAATCGCGATGGTCTCCGGCTTGTGCTCGACGACGAGGACGGTATTGCCCTTGTCGCGCAGCCGTAGCAGCAGATCGTTCATCCGCTGGATGTCGTGGGGGTGCAGCCCGATCGTCGGCTCGTCGAACACGTAGGTCACGTCGGTGAGTGACGAGCCGAGGTGGCCGATCATCTTCGTGCGCTGGGCTTCACCGCCCGACAGGGTGCCCGACGGTCGATCGAGGCTGAGGTAACCAAGCCCGATCTCCACGAACGAGTCGAGCGTGTGCCGCAGCGTCGCCACCAGGGGCGCGACGGAGGGCTCCTTCAGACCGCGCACCCACTCGGCCAGCTCGTTGATCTGCATCGCACAGGCGTCGGCAATGTTGATCCCCTTGATCTTCGACGACCGGGCCGCCTCGTTGAGCCGGGTGCCTTTGCACTCGGGGCACGTGGCGAAGGTGATCGCTCGCTCCACGAATGCGCGGATGTGCGGCTGCAGCGCGTCGACGTCCTTGGACAGGAACGATTTCTGGATCTGCGGGATCAGGCCTGCGTACGTCAGGTTGATGCCGTCGACCTTGATCTTGGTCGGCTCCTTGTGCAGCAGATCGTGGAGCTCTTTCTTGGTGAACTTGCGAATCGGCTTGTCGGGGTCGAAGAAGCCACAGCCGCGGAAGATGCGGCCATACCAGCCCTCCATGCTGTAGCCGGGAATCGTGAGCGCCCCCTCGTTGAGCGACTTCTTGTCATCGTACAGTTGCGAAAGGTCGATATCGCTCACCGATCCCATGCCCTCGCATCGCGGGCACATGCCACCGGCGCGGTTGAAGATGACCTTCTCGGTCTTTCCTCCCGCCTTTTCGACGGTGATCGACCCCGCCGCGCGGACCGATGGGACGTTGAAGGAGAAAGCATTGGACGAGCCGATATGTGGTTTGCCAAGGCGGCTCCACAGCACCCGCAGCATCGCACTGGCGTCGGTCGCCGTGCCGACCGTGGAGCGCGGGTTGCCGCCCATGCGCTCCTGGTCGACGCTGATCGCGGTGGTCAGCCCTTCGAGCACGTCGACCTCGGGCCGGCCCAAGGTCGGCATGAATCCTTGGACGAAGGTGCTGTAGGTCTCGTTGATCAGCCGCTGCGATTCCGCCGCAATGGTGCCGAACACCAGCGACGACTTGCCCGACCCCGAGACGCCGGTGAACACGGTCAGCCGCCGCTTGGGGATCTCCACGCTGATGTCCTTCAAGTTGTTCTCTCGCGCACCCTGGACGCGGATCAAGTCGTGGCTGTCGGCTTTGTGCGGCGGGTTAGGGGAGGCCATGGTGGCGATGATGTCATCGACCGTCGACGGAGCACAAGCCTCGAACCGAGCACGGGCAATGCGAAGGTTGGCATATCGTGTGCTGCCGTACGGGCATGACCTTTTCTCGTAAGATTCGATGGGCCGAACGTGCCGGCGACGTGGGGGGAATGCTGCTCGCGCCGCTAACGGCCACCATCAGCCGTATTCGCCATGCGCGCATGTTTCATCCCGATGGCCGGATGTACCGAGCCAGCGTGAGCCCGTGCACGGACAGTCCCGAGCTTCGCCGGATCGCGGAGCGCCTCGGTGGCTCCGCCATCGTTCGCTTGTCGAGTGCGTGGTGGCGGGGAGAAAAACCGTGGCGCGATGCACTGGGTATGGCGGTACGCTTCGTGCGCGAACCACGGGTGACCACCGAGCCAAGGGGCGATGATCAGGACTTGCTCTTGGCGACCATCCGCTTTCCGCTCACGTTGCCCTTTGCGCCATTGGCCACCAACGTAAAGAGCTATCTCTGGAATCACTTTCACGGCGTATCGCCCTTCGAAGGCGACTTCGCGGGGCGCGTGAAGATCCGGGCGCGCTCCCCGCGCTTGCGGAACGATCGCAACGTGTCACGAGAGGACCACCTTGCATGGGCGGTGGCCTCTCGGCAGGCCGTGTACACTCTGGAAGTACGCAAGCTCGATTTACCGGTGTGGCGGCGCCGCTGGGAGCCCATTGCCGAATTGCGACTGGAGCAGCCTATCGACATCGACCAATCGGCGTTGCGCTTTTCCCCATTCCGATCCGGCCGCGGGCTCGAGCCCGTTGGCTTCGTGCACCATCTGCGTATCGCCGCGTATGCGGCCAGCCAACGCGCGCGCAGCACGTAGACCCTTGAGGTGTCTGGTTCCCAAAACTGGTTGCAGCTAGGAGACCCATGAAAGAAAAAAAGCCCTTTTCCCTTCGCCTCTCGGCAAAATTGACCGCGCGTGTCGACCAATGTGCGCAGCAACTTCGCGACTCCGGCCTCGAAGTTTCGCGCACGGATGTGGCCCGCATGCTCATCGTTCGAGCGCTCGACAGCGTCGAGTGCAAGGTCGACAAGCTGCTCTTCGGCATGAACGAGGTCAGCGCCGCCCGTCCACCGCGCACATGACCATCGCGCATCGCGGAGGCCGATCGGCGGCTGTCAGCAGCTGGCAGCTGCTCGCCAGCCGCTCATGGCCGCAACCTCACGCTGTCTCTGCGACTTCGGTCGCTCGTGGCAAATTGTCACGAGCGCGCTAACTTTACGCTTCATGACTTAACGAGCGTGCCTGCAGACTTCGAGGTAGGCTCCCGCGCATGAGCACGAGTACGGGCGATCTGCATCAACAGTTGCTCGCGCGTCCCACGCACGGCAGTCACTTCGTCCTGTTTTACGACGATGAGGATCTGCTCACCAAGTCGGTCGCAACGTTTCTACGTGACGGTATCTCCGAGCGCGAACCGGTCATCGTGATTGCCACCGCCGCTCATTGCGAGCAGTTTCGAGCGGTCCTTCAGGCCGATTCGATCGATGTCGCGGACGCGATGGCGGCTGGTCGCTTGAAGCTGCTGGATGCCGAAGAGACGCTCGCCTCGTTCATGGTCGACGGAATGCCGGATGGTGCACGTTTCGCCACGGTTCTCGACCGGGAGATTGGCGAGCTTCGCGAACGATTCCCGAGGGGACGCCTTCGTGCCTATGGCGAGATGGTGGATCTACTCTGCCGCGAAGGCCAGGGTGAAGCCGCCATTCGGCTCGAGGAGCTCTGGACCGAACTGGCCAATCGGCATTCGTTCTCCCTCTTCTGTGCGTATATCATGGACAGCTTTTCCGGCTCGGATCCCGAGCTGTATGCGCGCGTTTGCGAAGTGCATACCCACGCGTTTCCAAGCCCCCGAGAGAGCAGGACGCACGCACGGCTGCGTGCGGTGGCCGACCTGCAGCAGCGTGCGCGGGTGCTGGAGGCCGAGATCGAACGGGCCAAACACTCCGACATGTTCCGGCTCCTGGTCGAGAGTGTGAAAGACTACGCCATTTTCGTGTTGGATCCCGGAGGGAAGGTCCAAACGTGGAATGCGGGCGCCCAGAGAATCAAGGGTTACGCGGCGCACGAGATCGTAGGACAACACTTCTCCCGATTTTACCCGCAAGAGGACATCGACGCGGGCAAGTGTGAGCTCGAGCTCGAGGGCGCTGCACGCGATGGTCGCTTCGAAGACGAAGGCTGGCGCGTTCGAAAAGACGGTGCCCGGTTTTGGGCGAACGTCATCATCACCGCATTGTTCGACGACTCGGGAAAGCTCGTTGGCTTTGCGAAGGTGACACGCGATTTGACGGAGCGTCGGAAGGCCGAGGAGGAGCGCCATCGGGCGGAACGAGAGCGCGCCGAGTTCGCGAAGTCACAAGAGGTGAATCGCATCAAAGATCAATTCCTCGCGACCCTTTCACATGAACTGCGCACACCCCTCAATGCCATTTTCGGGTGGGCAACGCTCCTGATGCAGTCGGACAACCTGTCCGAGGTCACCAAGGCCGCAGAAACCATACAACGCAATGCCAATGCGCAGATGCGTATCGTCGACGACTTGCTCGATATTTCGCGCATCGTTACCGGCAAGATGCGCCTCGATGTCGCCCCGGTGGAGCTTCAAGAGATCGTTCGCGATGCGCTGGAGGTCGTGCGGCCGGCGGCCGATGCCAAGGAAATTTCGCTGGTGGTGGTCGGTGCCGATCGGAAGATGATCGTGGTCGGGGACGCCTTGCGCCTCCAGCAGACCATATGGAATCTTCTCTCGAACTCCGTCAAATTCTCCGGCCGCAACACCGTCATCACGGTGACCTTGCAGCAGGAGGGCTCGACGATCGAACTCGCCGTGAGCGATCAGGGAAGGGGAATCGAGCCCGCGTTCTTGCCCTATGTCTTCGAGCCGTTTCGCCAGGCGGATACGGGCGCAACACGCAAGACCGGTGGCGTCGGGCTCGGGCTCGCCATCGCAAAGCACATCGTCGAGCTCCATGGCGGCAGTGTGTCGGTCACGAGCGAGGGGCTTGGGAAGGGGACGACCTTCCTCGTGAAGATGCCCATTCGCGCCGTCGTTCCGCAGGAAGACAAAGCCCCGCGCAAGGTGCCCGCCTCCTCCGGTGCGGCCAGGGAAGGTCATCGGGAAAACGTGCATCTCGATGGCGTCTGCGTGCTGGTCGTCGACGACGATGCCGACGCGCGGGATATCTTGTGTTTGCTCCTTCGAAATCGCGGTGCGTCCGTCGTGGCCGCGGGGTCCGCCGAAGAAGGGCGCCGTTTGCTCGGCACGTCGGATCCACATGTCATCGTCAGTGATATCGCCATGCCCGGCGAGGACGGATACCAGTTTCTTCGCAGCGTGAGGACGCGAACCATGGAAGAAGGCGGAATGACGCCCGCGCTTGCGTTGACCGCCTACGCGTACAACGAAGATCGCCGTCGCGCACTCGAAGCAGGGTTCAACTACCATCTGGCCAAGCCCGTCAATCACGAGGAGCTCTTGAGCGCCGTGCGCAACTTGGTCACCTTCGCAGGCAAGCGAAGCGCTCCAAGACCGTGAGTTCCACCTATCGGTGACGCCCCGCCAAGCGATTGGCCGACGCCAGTGCTTCGTGGCGATTGCGTGAACACGAAATCGATTCAGCTCGTCGACGTGCATATGGGGTGATGCGAGGGGAGAAGCTCGGCCATGTAGAGCCAGAAACCGAGAATCGCATGGCAACGTGTCCGAATTGTCGGGGGCATTACCCGGATGGCGTGAGTTTATGTGCGCAGGATGGCGGCATTCTCTTGCCGGATGCTGCCTTCACGGGGGTCGAGCGCGCCATCGAGCCCGGTCTCGCCGTGGGAGAGTATCGGATCGAGGAGAAGATCGGCGAAGGGGGATTCGGCACCGTTTATCGAGCGATCCATCCGCTCATCGGAAAAGCGGCGGCCATCAAAGTGTTGAATCGTCAGAGTTCCGCCAATCCCCGAGTGGTCACTCGGTTCATTGCCGAGGCCCGAGCCGTCAATCAGATCCGCCACCGCAACATCGTGGATATCTTTTCCTTCGGGGCCTTGGACGACGGCCGGCCGTACCTCGTCATGGAGCTTTTGGAGGGAACGACGCTGGAAAAATATTTGAGAATCGAGAAGGGGCGTCTCACCCCCGAAGAAGCGATTCCAATTTTGCGCGGTGTGGCGCGTGCGCTCGACGCCGCCCATGCGGCGGGGATCATTCATCGCGATCTGAAGCCGGACAACGTCTTCCTCTCGTTCGACGAGGACGGCCGCCCTTTACCGAAGCTGCTGGATTTCGGCGTGGCCAAGTTGAGGAACACAGAGGGTGTGCTGGGGGACAAGACGCGAACCGGCATCCCCATCGGCACACCGTGCTATATGTCGCCGGAGCAAAGCCGGGGGAAGGCCGTGGATCATCGCACGGACATCTATTCGTTCGGTGTGCTCACCCACGAGCTTTTGACGGGCAAACTGCCGTTTTTCGGCAGCGACGTGGTGGACCTCCTTTTGAAACAGACGAACGAGACTCCACCGCCCATGTCGTCGGTCTGCCGCGCGGTTCCTCCGGCGCTCGATGCTCCCGTATTGCAAATGTTGGAAAAGGACCCCGCCTCTCGGCCCGACTCGGCGGGTGACGCGCTCGAGTTGCTGGCCACCGCCGCCAAGGTCGCAGGATTTCGCGTGAGCACGGCAGGCGCCCTCGCGCCCGATCTTCCCATTTCGCAGAAGCGCCATGCTCCGCCCACACCGCGAGGTCGTGAGGTCGCGACGCTCGAGATGGCGGAAACGATGACCGTCGGTCACGCGGTGGTCGACATGCCGCCGGCGAGGCGCTCGGCCATTCGACTCACCAGGGCAGCCTTTGGAGGTGCGGGGGCACTCCTGACCATCGTCCTTCTGCTGATGGGAGCCGGGCTGATAGGTCAGGCGAAGCGGGAGGTCGCGTGGCCATCGCCGTCGTCGTACGTGGCTGCGCTTCCTCCTCCTGCATCTGCGCCGGCCGATGTGCCTGCGAAGGAGGTCTCCGTCATCGTGCACGCCACCCCGCTGCACGCGACGGTCTGGCAAGAGCGGGACAATCTTGGGAATGCGCCAGGCCCGTTCCGACTTCCGCGCACGCTGGGAACGACGCGACTCACGGTCAAGGCCGATGGGTACAAGCCGTCCGATATCATCGTCGATACCAGCAGCAACGTGAGCGTCTTGATCGCGCTCACCAAATGGCCTGTCCGGCCGGTGGAGGGCGCCAAGATCCCCGCCCGGCCCCCGCGCCAACGAGGCGAAATTCCAACGGACATCCACGAGCAGTGAGGGCGGCGAGAAGCATGCGACAGGAAGGCGAATGAACATTCTACGATTCGGAGGGGGCCTGGTTGCGACCATGGCGTGCGTATTTTCTTGTCGCGCCCTACCCAGTGCAGGCCGGTGTGGGAATGATATTGCCGAGGCAGGGGAGGATTGCGACGGATCCGCTACGATTCCCGGCACGGTCTGCGATCAGTGTCGTTTCGTGTGCACGCAGTGGGACACGAACGCAACGGAGCGCAACGATTGCCCGGGTGGCTACTTCTGTGCACCCAAGGCCGAACGGAGGTGGCGGGACGGGGCCCGCGGCAAAGGTCCGCACCTATGCCGTGCCCCATCTGGCGCGTTCGAGGCGATGCCGCTTCAAATGGCCTTCAGAGACTACCTCGATGTAGCCGATGTCGATGGAGACGGACGAAAAGAACTGGTGGCAACGTCATCGTCGCTCACTCAAGTTTTTGCATGGAACGACCGGCGCGCGTTCAGTCCAAACGAAGCGCTGTTCAAGCCGCTCTCGAGGATTCCGAATTGGAATCCAAGCCTCGACTCCGTCAGGCCGGTCGTCACATCGCTGCTCGGTCAAGGAGGCGACGCTTTGCTCTTTTCCGCGGGCCAGATCTCGGTGTGGCTCGCGGATGCGGTATCGCACACCTTGGAGGCCGTGCAGTATCCGAGCGTCATGTTCGAGCACGCCGAGGGCCTCCACGTGGTGTTTGCGGATACCCACACGACCGTTGCCGGGGCTCCCTCGACCGGCGACGAGCTGTATGCATTCAGGCCGGGGTTCGGGGCCGTTGGGCATCATATCGCGTTGTTGCAGGGGCACGTGGTCACGCCGGTTCAACGGCTCCGCGAATCTCCGGCGCGATTGGCCGGCGACGTGCAAGTCCGTGACGTGGATGGGGACGGACTTCCCGAGCTCCTTTACGCGTTCGAGGGGAACACGGGGGTCGATGTCTTCTTCCCCAAAAAGATGATTCCGCCGGCGGCGCCATGCCCCGGTTCCGCGGCCCCCGCACCCGATCCGGCCGTGCGCGTACCGAGCGGCTACGCCGTTGGTCCGAAAGGGATTCTCGTCGAGGACCTCGACGGGGACGGCAAGCTCGACATTCTGATACACATTCAACGCGAAGCCCGCGCGGAGGGCGAATCGACGTCCAGCGTCGTCGTGGCCTATGGCACGGGCAAGGGAACATTTCACTCGTCTCCCGGCCTTCCCTCCGCCGGCGTCCCCGACGGACATACGTCGAACTTGAGCGCGGACTTGCTCGCGGGGCTGGGATCCACCCTTCCATTGGCCGCGGGGCAACTGACGAACTTTGGCCTCGAGTCGGACCCGTTTTGCGATTTCGTTTTGCCCGACAAAATCCTATTTCGAATCGACGCCGGGACGGGGCCGAGCTTGGTCGAGAAACGTTCGCGGCACACGTGGCAGGAGGCAAAAATCGACGATTTCGATCACGATGGCTCGCCCGATGTGGTGGCCCGCTCGAACGGAGCGCTCGTGTTCTACCACGGGACGGGAAAGCCCATGGTGATGAGTCGCTCCGAACACGCCGTGAGCAACATCACGGGGATGATCGTCGGCGATTTCGACGGCGACCTGCGCCCGGATGCCGCATGTTCCGTTTCGGGCGGGAACGGTTCGGAACTTCGGATCCTGTACGACCTGGGGCACCCCGAAGATGCGCGCACCGAAAAGGATGACGAGTTCGTGCGCACCGGGCATTTTTCGAGCATCGAGCGAATGGCCTCCGGCTATTTTGCCATGGCGGAACCTTCTCAGCCCGGCACCGCCGACGGGCTCGCGGACATCGTCGTGGTGGGACGGGCGAGTGACCCCGATGCGCGGTACCTTTCGCTGCTCCAAGGGTCGGGATCACGAAGGATGCTTTCTCCGCTCGAGCTCGATCGTCTCATCGAAAGGAAGAACGGCGGGCAGGATGGCGGGGTCGAATCGCTGGCGCTGGCCGTGGGGAAGTTCCATGACCCGGACCATCCGAGCATCGCGGCGCTGGGGCGGTCCGCGGGAAAGCCGCCAGCCTACGGCCTCTGGCAACTCCTTCTGACCCGCGATGCGCAGGTCGTTCCGGGGGCGACGACGCACGATCCATTGCCGAAGCAACTATTGACGTACCCCGCGCGGCTGCAGTGGGACAAGGCCTCGCTGGCCGCGCTGGACCTCGACCCGGATTCCGTGCCGCCGCTCGACGAGCTCGTGCTCGCCGTCCCTCCGGCCGCGGGTCCCGAGCCGGCGAAGGGAGCCCTCGTCGTCGCGAAGTTCCGCGAGGGCACGTGGATCGTCGAATCCATTCGCCCGCTCGGGGAAATGTTCGATCCAGGGCTGCCGTGGAAGGTGCAAGCCGTCGACATCGACGGCGATGGCCACAAGGACCTGGTCGCGCTGTTCCAAGACGGAAAGGAGGGGGACGGACGCACGCGTGTGAAGCTCGATGTCTACTTCAACGACCGAACTGGGACGCTGAAGGAGCCCGTGACCATCTCCGTGCCGGATCAAGACATCGTCGATGGTGCATGGCTCCATGCGGACCCGAATTCGACGGAGAGGGACAAGCGGGACATCGTCGTTCTGACCCGACCCTCGGACGATCGGGACGCCGAGGCGGACGTTTTCTTGCTGACCACCGATACGACGAACAAAGCATTCGCTCCGGCGCGCTCGCTGTTGGTCTCGTCCTCCGCGCTCGCATTGCGGCCGATCACGGCCCGTTCGTCGCGTAGCTTTCGCGGAAGCATTGCCGCCGGCGACATCGATGGCGATGGAGTCGATGACATCGTTTATTCGATTGGAAATAGCGCGACGTTGCTGAAAGGGACGCCCTCGCTTTCCGACACGCCGCGGAGGGAGCGATGAAGGCGCGCGTGGCCGCATCGCTCTTGCTGGCGATGCTCGTTTCCGGTGACCTTGCCCGTGCGGGCGAAGGGGTGAAGCCTTCCGAGGACGAGCGGGCCAAGACGCTCTTCAGCTCGGGCGCACAAGCGTATGCCTCGGGGCAATTCGCCGCGGCCATTCAGGCCTTTGCCGAGGCGAATCGTGTGATGCCGACTCCCGCCATCGTCTATTCCTTGGCGCAGGCGCACCGCCGGCAATATTTCATCGATCGCAATCCGGATCATCTTCAAAAGGCCATTGCGAATTTCCACGGGTACATCGAGCACGTCGCCAATGGCGGCCGGCGCGCCGACGCCGTGCAGGCACTCTCCGAGCTCGAGCCGCTCGTCGCACGCATGGACGAGCCGCCGTGGCGTGCAGGCCCGAAAGCGGGCCCCTCACGGGGGAACGAGGAACCGGCGCGGCTCATGATCACGACACAGCCGAGTGGCGCGCAGGTATCCATCGACGGCAAGCGGGCTTGGACGTCGCCCTATGCCGCGGAGGTGACCCCGGGCAAGCATCGCGTTCACGTGACCCTCGACGGGTACTTCGAGGAGGATCGCGAAGTCCTCGCGGTCGACCACGTCCTCGTGCCCGTGCCGCTGGAGCTGCGAGAGCGCCCAGCGCGGCTCACGATTTGGGCGCCGAAAGGGGGTGTGATTGCCATCGATGGGCAGACGGTGGGCATAGCGCCTCGGTCCGAGCCATTCCAGGTCGTCTCGGGGCGGCATGAAGTGACCGTCACCAAGAATGGCTACCAAACGTTCTCGCGGGAGATCTCCTTCCGCCGCAACGAAGCACGAACGCTGTCCGTGGAGCTGCACCCGACGGGGCAGCGTATCTTGGCGCGCTGGTTGATGATCGGGGGCGGCGCCTTGATCGCGGCGAGTGGCGCCTTCGTCGTCCTCGCGCTGAAGCAGCAACAGGAGGCACTCGACGTGCAGGAAGCGCAGAAAACGCGCCTCCGCGGGCCAAGCGACGAAGGGGACTACCGCGACGCGCTGGAGGGACGCGACCGGTGGCGGATGGCGGCCATTGGCGCATTCTCCGTGGGCGGGGCGGCGCTCGTGGGTGGGCTCGTGCTCCATGCCTTCGACCCGCGGACCCCGCCACCCCCGCGTGCCCATCTCGGCGAGCAGGGCCCGCGTGCACCGGGGCCACTCGAACCCGTCGAGATGTCCGTCGTCCCCACGCTGGGGCCAAGCGTGGCGGGTCTCACCTTGAAAGGCCGATTCTGAATTCACGGCCTTTCAGGGTGCACGCATGGCCTCGTGCGTCCGGACGAGCGACGTCAGGGCGCGCCGTCGATGTAGGCCCGAATCCACGAATGCACCTTGGAAACGACGCCGCTCTCCGCGGTGCCATTGCAGGTGATTCCGCTGACCGTCGAATGAACGCCATAGACGTACGTTTTCCCGCCCACGGTGACCAGATCGGGGCCACCGCTGTCACCCTGGCAGGTTCCGCCCTCGCGCGCGTCGAACTGCGCGAGCAGATGGTTGCTGGAGAAATCGACCGTGCTGTACGTCACGTGCAGTCGCTTGGGATCGGTCAACGGCACGCGCGGGTTCGTGTCGGTGCGGCCGAATCCGATGGCATCCAACGCAGCGCCGACCTGGATCGTATCGAGCTCGGGAGGTAGCGGGGGGATGACCTTCATGTTCCCGTCGGGATCCGTGAAGGAGACCATGCAGAAGTCGTAAGGGGTTCCCGTTCCTTCGTACGAAGCGTGCGCTTTGATGGCGGTGATTGGATATTGCGTCGCCGTTCGAAGGGCCGCGCCAATCCCGACGAGCGTGGGGAGCGAGCCCGGCTTGCAACAATGCGCCGCCGTAAGCACGTAACCCGTCGTTTGTTTGGTTGCGACGATGGTTCCCGTACAAAGACCGCCACCTTCGGGATCGTACAGGGAAACGACTTCGTCGTGATTGTCGGCGCTCCCGCGGATGATGGGGGCTTGGGACCAACCCGTGCTTTCTTCTTCCTGGACAGCGCCATCGCGCCCGCCGCCGCAAGCGATGAAGGCTGCGCTGCAGAGAACGAAGGAAACACACTTGATATCACATCGAATCATGAAAACCTCCTCGGGTCGGGGTGCCGGTTGCAACGTGCTTCGAAGTGCTATGGCTGGTCGAACGCGCCTCCGTGAAACGAAGTGACCGAACTCGCTCCTGAATGAATGAATTGTCGCCGCCCTCACTCGAGGTCTTGGCCCGGGCGTGCGCGGACCACGCACCAATTCTTGGAGGTCCGCTCCGTCAGGGCATCGACGAGCCGTTCACCCAAGGTCAATACCACGTTCAATTGTTCGAGTTCGCGGCACAATCGATGGATCGTCCTTCTCTCCCGCCAGCTCGAAGCCGCCTCCAGACGGCACGATAGGTACCGCTTGCGGGCGGCGAGCCATTGCATCTCGTCGCGGAAAAAGCGGCTCGAACGGGCCAAAAAGGCGTCGTCGGGCAAGTCGCACCGGGAGCGCGCGTCGTCCAAGAGCGCCACCTGCGCGATCGCACGGAAGAGTGCCTCGTCGATCCCGCGTGCGAGGACGGCGAGCGCCTCGACGGGATATCGATTTATGCGTTGCATCATGACGATCCCTCGCCTCTCGAAGGTAATGGCTGGGGACGGAGCGAGGCTTCATTCGAAATCGAATGATTTCGGATTTTCGAACAATGGGCTGCGTTCGATCGGCCATAGGATCGCTCGAATGGACTGGAAAGAAGAAACGGCATCGGAGCTTCGTCGCGCACAAGGGTACGTCGAGGGGTGGACCGACGCTCAAGTGCACAATATTCTGCTCGCGCTCAAGGTGCGACACATTCCCGTTTCGCGAGAATTGCGGGAGCGCCTGCTCACGTGCCACGAGCCCGAAGAATTGGAGACCTTGTTTCTTCGGGCCATCGATACCACGACCTGCCCCGAGTCATGGGGCAACGACGTTACCGCCCGTGCGCTCGTCGCCCGTGTGGAGGTCGATACCGTCGATGGGGCGGTGGTGGTGCGAATCGTACCCGAGGCACGCTCATAGGCACTCGGGGCGTATGCGTTTGATCCCGCGATCGTCGACATAATATGGCGCCCCGCAGCTCGGAGGTTTGGATGCCGATGCCGCAGAGTTCGGGGCCGCGGCCGGTGGGGGCGCCGATGGAGGTCGCACGGGGGTGGATAGCGGCATTTTCTCCAACGCCAGCGTCACTTTGGCATTGGCGTCGAAGGTGATTTGCACGGCATCCGGATGATAGCCGCGGGCCCGCGCGCGAAACTCGTGGACGGCACCGTCCGCCGTCACCTTGCGGACGAATGGATTCGTCGGCAGCCGCTCATTGTCGAGAAAGAGTGCGACCCCCGGGGTCGGTGACGCGAGCTCGATGGTGACTTCGATGGGGGGCGCAGGGGCGGGAGAATCGGGCACATTCGTCGCACTCGGCGCAGCGCGGGCATGCGCCTCCACGGGCTCCAAATGCTGCGCGAGGTGCACGAGGCGCGGAGCCGCGAGGGTGGCGGCCGCCGCCGCTCCAAGCAACGCAAATCCGATCAAGGCGCGGCGCTTCGGTGGCCTCGTCACGGAGGTGGACTCGACATGCATCATCGGTGTCGAACCACCGGAGGGCGACAGCGGTATCGGTTGGAGAAGTCGGTAATGCCCCGACGAGAGTGTCGCCAATTTCCCCAGTTGCGCCTCGATGGCTGCCTTTCGCGCGGCGCGCACGTCGGAGAAGAGCTCCGAGACGAACGCGCCGATTTCGCAGGGTCGAATGTGCGCGTTGGTGCGGCGTAGCTCGTCGTCGAGCGCGTTCGCGCAATCGGCGGCCGTCGCATAGCGATCGTCCGGGTGGGGGGCCAGCGCCTTCATGCAGATGCGCTCGAGGCTTTGTGAAATATTCGCTTTTTGCGTATGCGGGGGTGGAATGGTGCCATCCACGAGCTTGTGCATGATGCGCACGTCCGATTCGCCCTTCCAGAGGGGCTCGCCGGTGCACGCTTCCCACAACATGACGCCCACCGAGAAGATGTCCGCGCGCCGGTCGACCTTCCCCAACACTTGCTCGGGCGCCATGTACCGGATCTTGCCCTTGAGTTTGCCCGCCTGCGTCTCCATGCCTTGCGCCGCCATGGCTTTGGCGATGCCGAAGTCGAGAATTTTTACGCAGCCATCGAAGGTGATGAAAACATTTTGAGGCGAAACATCGCGATGGACGAGATCGAGCTTCTGCCCGTCGAAATCCTCGAGTTCATGTGCGTGGTGAAGGCCCGCGAGGGTATCGGCCAGCACCTGGAGATGCATGGCAACCGGCATGCGCACACCGCGCTTCCGCGCCCGCGATAGAATCTGCGAGAGCGGCTGTCCGTCGAGGTACTCCATGATGATGATGGGGACGCCGCCCTCTTCGTTGACCTCGTACGTCTGGACGACGTTGGGATGATTGAGGCGGGCCGCCAGGCGCGCCTCGTTCAGGAACATCGCTTGAAACTCGGGATCGCTGGACAGGTAACGACGAAGGGACTTCAACACGACGAGCTTGTGGAAGCCGGATGGGCCTCGCAACGCCGCCAGATGGACGCGCGCCATTCCCCCGCGACCGAGCTCCCCGATGACGAGGTGCCGGCCATCCATCGGCGGCTCGCGATCCGAATCGAAAGGCTCGTCCATGGTTTCAGCCGCCCTCGCCAAGAACGCAACGGGACGCCGTGCAATGTTGATTCGGCCCGCAGCTCTTTCCGCATTCTCCACAATGCAGGTCGTTCGCGTTCGTGCGCGTTTCGCAGCCGTTCTCCGGTCTATCGTCGCAATCGCCCCAATCGGAATTGCAGGCCACGACGACGCAGACACCATTGGAGCATCCGGGAACCGCGTTGGCCAAAACGCACTTCTGTCCACAGGCCCCGCAGTTGCCAGGGTCGAAGTTGATGTCGGTCTCGCATCCCGTTAGCGCATTGTCATCGCAATTCTCGAATCCGGGGCGGCACGTCGAAATGCTGCAAGAGCCGTTCGGTGCGCAGCGTGACGTGGCATTCGTGAGGGCGCAAGGCGCACAGGTGTCGAGTGAGCATCCCGTTTGCGGATCGGCCAAGCCGACGCAATGCTCGTTGCAGCTCTTTTGGCCCGAGCCGCATTGGCCATTCTGTAGAGGGTCCAACTCGGCTGTAAAGCTGCAGGCGACGATGGCGCAGGCGACGACGATGACGACGAGTCGGTTCATCGAACTCATTGGAGACGGGCGTACGTCGCACGCAGGATGCCAAGGACTTTGTCCACGTTTCGGTCGATGAAAAAGGTCGCGAGGGCTACTCCAATGGAGGTCGCGTATTCCTCGTCCGCCGCCGATCCGTGGGCAAGGCTCGGAACGAGCTCTCCGGTCGAGAAATCGTGAATCGTGGTGCGCGCCATCGGATCGAACTGCGATACGTCGATGTCCTTGCGCGCGGGAATCGATCCTTTCTTGAGGCTGAAGGCCGATTGGAGCTCTTTCCCTCCCGACAATCGAAGGAGCTCGACGGCGTTCGCACGGGACGTCGCGCCCTTCGGCAGGCCGAAGGTGTCCGTGATCACGATGAAGCTGCCGTCCGTACCCGGCGCCGGAAAGGCGTCGAAGTCCACCGCGGGCTTCATGTTGCCGCCCTTCTCGGAGATGAAGAATCCTTTGGCCCAATCGCCCATGAAGGTCATCGCGGCCTCGCCGGTGCCTACTTTGTTGGCTGCCTGGTCCCAGGAGAGCGTCGCGGAGTCGCTGTTCACGAAGGCGAAAAGGGATTTCAGATCTTCCAGGGCCGCGCGCACGATGGGGCCGTCGCCCGCCTTCTTTCCGGCGAAATAGTCCCGGAAGAACGCGCTTCCGCCTCGGGCGAGCAAAAGGTCCTCGAACATCATGACGATGGGCCAAGGGTATTTCGTCCCCAGCGCAATGGGCGTGACCTTCTGCGCCCGCAATGAGGCGGCCGCGTCCTTCAGGTCGTCGAGTGTCTTCGGAACGGCGACCCCATGCTCCGCAAAGACGCGAACGTTGTAAAAGACCGCATTGCCGCGATGGACATTGATGGGAACGGAGTAAACCTTTTCATGGAAGCTGACGATATCGAGAAGCTGCGCCGGAAAGGCCGATCTCCACCCCTCTTGGTCGAAGAGAAAGGTGACATCCTCCATTTTGTTGGCCGAGTCGTCGAGGATGCCCTTTGGTCGCACCCACGCGCCGATCAGCTCGCGCCCGCCATGAACCTGGAAGACGTCCGGTGGTAGATTCTCGGTCATTCGTTTCTTCAGCTCGTCCTCGCGCGTTTTCGTTCCGCCGGCGACGGCCGCGTTGACGACCGTGACATCGGGAAACGCTCGTTCGTACGTGTCGATGATGACTTCGAGCGCTTCCTCTTCGCCGCCCGCGGTCCAGTTGGAAAAGATCTCGACCTGACCGCGACGTCGTGTCCGGGGGCCGTCATCGTGTTCTGCGCAGCTCACCGCGCCCATGCCCAGCAGCAGCGCTACGATCGCGAGCTTCGTAAAACGTGTTCGCGCGACAATCATCCTGTCTACTCCTCCGGGCGTGCCCCCTTCGACCGGTCAGCTTCCTCAGAAGCGGCCGTTCAATTCGATATGATCGAATCCGAAGCCCACCCGCACCTTCGAATGGCCGGCCTTCGTATTTCCTTTGGCCCGTTGGGTTCGATTTTGCTCCGATTCGCCCAATGGCACGTCCGGCCGCGCGAAGAACGCTATGGCCGCCCCCAGGAGCGCGCCCGCGCCGATTGCGAGGGAGATGTCCGCCACGAGATAGTCCGTTTTGGCGGGGCGGACCTGGTCGGCGTTGCAGAAAGGGGCGCAGCCCGTCTCGAGTTCGTTCCTCTTTTGCGCACCGAGGGCTGCGAAGACGGCAAAGCCGCCCATTCCGGCGAGCCCGATGCCGCCGAGCACGAAGACGGACGTCGGGACGGGCCGGCTCGTATTCCCTTCGTTCGGCGGGCGAGATACACTCGGAACCGTGGCGGGCGTGAGCCAACTTGCCGTGACGGATTTGCCCCGTTCGCCCTCCCGCGCGAGCACCTTTTGTTCGAGCGAGGGCTTTCCGTGCTTGGCGAATCGCACGGTATGCAGACCAGGGTCGAGCTCGATGGGGCGGCCGTCCAGGGTGCTGGCGACCAGCTTTCCATCGAGTGTCACCGCGACGTCGAAAACGTCGCCTTCGTCGGACTTTGCCTCGACGAGGATGGACGGGATGGCTCGCTCGACCTGCCCCAGCCATTCGACGCAGTCGGTTCGCACGAGGCCGGGACACGTCTCTCCCGCGCAAACACGCAGTTTGGTGCGCGCGGAAAGCAGTTCCCCATTCTTGCGTGCCACCTGCGACTCCTCGTAGGCCTCGCGGCACGCGGCTTTGCTATCTTGTGCCGGACATGGACGTGGGGACGCGAGCAGGAAAAGGGCTACGCTCTGCGTTGCCCACATCGAATACTTCATGATTCGAACTGCCTAACATTAAGTTGCGCAAATATGAATATCGTCGACTCACTCGTTCGACGGAGTGTGTCGATCGCCGTCGGAACCAATGTGCGTCGCGGGGCGTGGGAGCAGGTGACCCACGGCCAGTAGGCCCTCCTCACCGCTCGTTACATCGGCTGCCGTGCGGGCGGTCAGCGCGCGAATGAACCATGTTTCGATTTGTCTGGCGTTCGTGCATGCGCGGATGCGTCTACGCAGTGCGTCTGAAATTGCGATTCGCCGAAGATCGAGCGAAAGAAGTACGTCGTGTGCTCTCGCTTCGTTCCAGCCGTGTGCCCACCCATCTTGCCAAATCATGTCAACGTCATGCTCCACGCCGTTACGTCGTGCAACGGTTTTCATGAGTGCGCTGGCGCGCGCATGATTATTGTTCATTTTGTCAATTGCCATTCTTGGTTCGGCTGCGCGCTATTGGCCAAGAGTCAAATAGGACGGATTGCGCATATGCGCTATCAATGACGGATATTGGTTGACCCTCGCGATATTGAATCGTTTCGAGCCATGACGGACGGTCGTCAGCAAAATGAGCTCGTGGTTCTCCGTCGTCGTGCCGGCATCTCCGCGCCCGCGCTTGCGAACCGTCCGCACGCGACGCCTGCGAATAAGTGGCATCTTACGATGCGTCAAAAGTGGCTGTAACGAAACGGCCACTTTTGGTTCACCATAACTTCTCGAGGAGATGGAATGAAGGACTGCATCGTCGTGGGCGCCGGCGTATCCGGGCTGGTCACCGCGCGGGAGCTCGAGCGGCGCGGTCGCTCCGTCACCGTGTTGGAAGCGCGAGACCGCGTCGGTGGTCGCACCTTGAGCCCTTCGTTCGGGGGAGCTCGACTCGATGTAGGCGGTCAATGGATAGGGCCCCGTCAGCGACACATTGCCGAATTGGTTCGGGAGCTCGGTCTGGCCACGTTTCCGCAGCACCACGCCGGCAGCAAATTGCTGGCGCGCGGTGAGGACACGGTACGCTACGGAGGCGTATTCGCATTTCCGCGGATGTCGCCCTGGGCGATGATCGATCTGCTCCTCGCGCGGCGGCGCCTCGCGCGCAGCCTCGCCGAACTCGAGCCCGAGCGACCCTGGGCATCGCGGGACGCGCGCGCTTGGGACGCGCTGACCTTCGAGGCGTGGATGAACAAGAACATCCGCACCCAGGGCGCGCGATTTCTACTCTCGAACGTCGTGCGGGCGGTGGTGGCCGCGGAACCCGAGGAAATATCGTTCTTGTTCTTCCTCGATTTCCTCCGGCGGGGAGGCTCGCTCGACGAAACCGTAGGAATCCCGGGCGGTGCGCAGGAAACGCGCATCGTCGAAGGTATGCAAAGTGTCTCCGAGCGCATGGCCTCCGCCCTTGGCGAGGCCGTGCATCTCGGCGAGCCCGTGCGGGCCATTCACCAACGCGATCGATGGGTGGAGGTGATCACCGACCGCGAGACGCATACCGGCCGATTCGTGGTGGTGAGCGTTCCGCCCGCCATCGCGGCGCGCATCCGATATGGCGTCTCCCTCGGAAGAGACCGCGAGCGCCTCATGGATCGATTGCCGATGGGATCGGTCATCAAGTTCGTCGTGCAATACGAAACACCTTTTTGGCGCCAAGCGGGGCTGAGCGGAGAAGCCGCCAGCGACCGAGGGATCATTCTCATGACCATGGACGCCACGGCGGCGAATGGGAGCGTCGCGGCGCTCGTCGCCTTTTCCCTGGGAAAGCAAGGGCGCTACTGGGCGAAGCGCCCGCCGGAGGAGCGAAAGCGCGCCGCGCTCGCCGAATTGACGCATCTTTTCGGCCCCAAGGCCGCTCATCCCGTGCGGTTCGAGGAGAAGGTGTGGGTGGACGATCCATGGACCGGCGGCTGCTATTGCGCCGTCCCGGGGCCCGGCACCCTCACGTCGTTCGGCGATGCGTTGCGCGCTTCGTGCGGACGCATCCATTGGGCGGGATGTGAGACGGCGTTGGAGTGGCCCGGGGTCGATGGTGCCGTCGAATCGGGAAAGCGCGCGGCAGGGGAGGTTCAGGGCCGTCTCGCCGTCGAAACGTCACGCACCATGGAGGTACGAGCATGAATTCCGCCGAGCAGATCGTCGCCGATGCCGAACGTTGGTTCAATACGCGCAACCTCGAAGCCATTCTCTCTTGCTACACGAAGGATGCCGAGGTCGAGATTCTGGCGGACGGCATCTCCACGGTCGGGGTAGGCCCGGACCAGATCCGGCGCATATGGCAGTTGGTTTTCGGAACGTTCCCCCGATTCACGGTCACGAAGAAGCTCATTTCGGCCGATCCGGAAGGCGCCATCGTCAATGAATGGCAAGGACAGATGGACGGAACCGGATGCGCGCGCGGGTTCGACCTATTCTGGCTCGACGCGGCCGGGGCCATCGCACGCCATCAAGTCTTGAGTTTCGGCCGCGTGGTGGAATACGGCGCGGCGGCGAGCCGCGTGCGCTTCGCCCTGTTGTATCCGCGCCACGTACTTCGCGCGCTTCGGGTCGAACACCAACTCGGTGCGCGATGAGCGGGATGAACCAAGGCCAGCTCCGCGCCGCACGCGAGCGGATCGTCGAGGATCACCTCGCCGCCGAGGTCGACCACGATTTCGCGCGAGCCCTCGCGACGTTTGCGCGTCCCCGGTATGAAATCGCGGCGACCTCCGAGGTGCACGACGGTGCCGACGCCGTGAGTGCTTTTTACCGCGAGTCCGATACCGCATTTCCGGACTTTCAACTGGTCACCCGGCGTATCCAATACGCCGACGATGCCGTCTTTCATACGGTCATCTTTCGCGGCACCCACCTCGGCGCGTGGCGTGGATTGCCGGCGACCGGCCGGCGTGTCGAGTATCCGATGCTCAATGTGTTTCTTTTCGAAGAAGACAGGTTGGTCTGCGAAGAGATGTATTTCGATTTGCTCACGCCGCTCAAACAGCTGGGCATCGCGCGCGATCCGACGTCCGTCTCCGGGCGGATCGGCGCCGCGCTCAATCATCCGCTCACCGTGGGCGGCGCTCTGCTGCGCGCGGCGTTCCATCCGCGCGAATCGCGCGGCCGAGGCGGCGAATAGCTTCGCGGAGCGAGGCCTCGTCGAGCAGGCCATAGCCGATGAGCAACCCGGAGCGCGGCTCGCCGAGGTAATACGGCGCAATGGAATATATCCCGACGTCCAATGCGCGCGCGCGAACCACGATGCGGGCGAGCTCCCGGGGCGAGGTTTTCGGGAGCCAAAGCACGATGTGAAGGCCGGCCGCACCCCCGCCAACCTGCCAATCGACTTGATGGGAAAGCCCGCCGAGGGCCAGGGTGAGCTCCTCGAGAAGTGCGCGGCGCTTGCTCGCATACCGAAGGCGCGAGCGACGAAGGTGACGGGCGAAATCGCCCGACTCGATGAAGCTCGTCAGCGCGACCTGCTCGAGGTTGGGGCAGGACCAATCGCTGGTCCACTTGGCGGCGCGCACGACGTCGACCAGCGACGGAGGTACCACGATGTAGCCGATCCGAAGCGACGGAAAGAGCGTCTTCGAGAAGGTGCCGGCGAAGATGACCCGGTGGCCGCCGTCGAGCGCGTACAAGGTCTCGATCGGGCGACCTTCGTAACGGAGTTCCCCGTCGTAGTCGTCCTCGAAGATGCAGGCGTCCTGCCCCGCGGCCCACGATAGAAGCATCTGGCGGCGTGAGAGGGACATGATTCGGCCCGTGGGGAATTGATGCGATGGCGTGACGTACACGAGCCTGCACCGGGTCCGCCTCGGCACCGCGGTGACATCGATGCCCTGCTCGTCGACGGGGGCGGGAACGAGGCGTGCACCCGCCGATGCGAACGCGGCGCGTGCGCCGAGGTACCCCGGCTCCTCGAGGACCACGCGATCTCCCGGATCGAGCAGCAGGCGCGCGACGAGGGCGAGCGCTTGCTGCACGCCTGCGACCACGATGATTTGATCCGGGTGGCAGCGCACCCCACGGGCGGACAAGATGTGCCGTGCGATGGCCTGTCGAAGCGACTCCGTTCCCTCGGGCTCGCCGTAGGAAAGGGCGCGTGGTGTGGCGTGGCGCGCGGCATCCGTCAGGGCCTTTCGCCATGCGTCGAGCGGAAATGCGCGATGATCAGGCAGCCCGTAGAGCAACTCGAAGCGCGCCAGCTCTTGTTCGGCGAATGCTCGGTACGGATAGCCGAAGGCTCCTTCGGAAAGGCGCTGCCCGTACGCCGAGAGGGCCGGCGACGAAGGCGGCGCGGCCTCGTCGGGCGTGGAGGCCACCGGGTCGAGTGTGGAGGCGACCCGCGTCGCCGAGCCTCGGCGCGCTTCCAGGTATCCTTCGGTTAGCAGCTGCTCGTACGCATGTTGCGATGTCGTGCGTGAAACCTCGAGCTCGCGCGCGAGCGTGCGTGTCGACGGCAGCCGGTGGCCCGGCGGAAGCTCGCCCCGCAGGATGGCTGTGCGCAATGCCCGCACGATCTGCGTCTGAAGAGCGCCGTCTCCATCGAGGGTGAGCCAATGTTGAGCGACCCGCCGTGCTTGCACGCGGCTTTCAGCTTATCACGCAGCCCGCACGAAGAATGCATTCATGCCGGGTACGTCGGATAGATAGGTCTCGATGGCGGCGATTCTGCCGCCCTCGAGCCGGCACACGGTGGCGACGTGCTCGTCGAGCACCACATCGCCACGCCGGCCCGTGTTGTGAAGCAACAGCGCGACGTTTTGGCGACTGACCACGATGTGGTCCAGCTTGAAGTGGACGCCGAAGCCTGCGATCGTCCGTAGGTGCTCGACGACGGCGTCGCCCCCGACGATGCATCCGGAAATGAGGTTGTCGCCGGGAAGTGTCCACGTTGCGTCGTCTCGTACGAAACGTCGCAATGCACTCCAATCGCGCGCCACGAGCGATTCGTAGAATGTTCGTCCGATTTCCGCGATGGTTTCCGGCGTCGATGCGGCCATGGTGGGCGTGCTCATGAGATTTTCCCTTCGAGAGAGAAGGTAGACGGGCCTTCGCGCTCTCGGTAGTGCTCGAGATCGAGAGCCTCCCTCTCGCCGGATGAAAAGCGAAAGATCCGCCGATGCAGCCGAAAGGCGCGCCCTCGAACGCGGCCGCGGTGGGAACTACATTGGGTGCACGATGGGAGGAGCGATGGGCGAAATGAATCAGCGGCAAATCGAGGATTGGAACGGACCGCGCGGGGCTCGATGGCTCGCGCACCACGCATGGCTCGACCGAAGTTTCACGGCCTTCAGCGAGGCGGCGCTCAGGGCCGCAAACCTGCGCGCGGGGGAAATCGTGCTGGACGTGGGCTGCGGCCCGGGGGCGACGACCCATGAGATTGCCCAGCGGGTGGCCCCGGGCGGGCGCGTCGTGGGCGTCGATGTCTCGGCGCCGCTGGTCCAGCGCGCCCGTGAGCTCGTGCAGGGCACGAACGTGGCATTCGAGCTGGCCGACGCCAGCCTCCACCCCTTCGAGCCGGGGGCGTTCGATGTGCTGTTCTCCCGCTTCGGCGTTATGTTCTTCGACGAGCCTGAGAGGGCTTTCGCGCACCTCCGCGCGGCGCTGCGGCCGGATGGGCGAGTTGCGTTCGTTTGCTGGCGAACGGCCATGGAGAACGATTGGTTCCGTGTGCCATTTCGGGCGCTGCAGGATGTCCTCCCGCATCTCGCGCCCGCGGATCCGTCTGCACCGGGGCCATTTGCCTTCGGCGACCGGCATCGCGTCGAGCGCACTTTGCGCGCGGGAGGGTTTGCGAATATTGCCATGACGCCGTTCGACGCCCCCTTGTACGTGGCCGCCGATGCCGACGAATCGCTGGACCAAACGCTGCGTGTCGGGCCGTTCGCGGGCATGTTGGCGGAGCAATCGGAGGACATGCGCCAGCGGGGATTGTCCTCGATCCGCGCGTCATTGGCCGCGCGGGCCACCGGTCGAGGCGTGACCCTTTCCGGCGCCGCCTGGATCGTGACGGCCGACGTGTAGGCCATCGCCTCGTGCGAATCGCAGGTAGATGGTATTGATACGGTAATTATGGCAATTGAGTTTGATTCGGATTGTAAATCGCGTTTTACATACTGTCTCGCCACGGCGGTGGCCGTGGCGGCGTGCTCCGGAGAGGTCGTTCGCGCTCCGCAACGAGAGGTACCTGGGGATGCCGTCGCTGCACCAACGGCCGATTCGGGCACCCGCGATGCGGGCAGCGGCGATGCGGGCGCGATCTCGGAGGAGGCCGCGCCGGTCGACGCGGACGGCCCAACGCCACGGTGGGACGCAACGGGGTGCGCATTTCGGCGAGTGCGTCCGCCCGAATCCACGGTGGACAAACAATGCTGTCAGCCCGCTGCGGGTATTTCGGTCTGCGTCGCGACGAGGTCGACGGTCAACCATCACACGGTCGGGCCGTACACGGAACGAACGCTGACCGTCACGCGCACCATGGAAAACGAGCCGATCCTGACGCTTGCGCTCGATCGCAAGGTTCACGGCTCGATGTCCCACCCCGATTCGGAAATCGTCTGGCTGTTGGTTCGCCTGACCGACATGGGGCTCGAGGTCGTGCGGAGCCGTTCCCGTGAATTCGGTCGTGTCTGGTCACCCGGAGGGTGCAAGCGAGCGTGCATGGCGGCCGGTACGTGCAAGGGTGAGGCGTTGCACGTGGCGAACATCTGCGCCAGCGCGGGCACCTACGTCTGGGACGGTCACGGCTTCGTCCACTCGCCGGCGGAGCCATAGGGAGTTAGCGAATGGCGACTTCGTATTTCTTCATCGAGCGCATCAAGGGGTGCGGTTCGAATTCCGGTTCGCCGAGGGGCTTCATTTCGGGGAAGCGCTTGAACAGCGTTCCCACCGCCATCACCAGCTGCAAGCGCGCGAGCGCGGCGCCCAGGCACGTCTGTTGTCCCGCCCCGAAGGCAACGGTCTGTTTCAGATCGCGACGAATGTCGAATTGCTCCGGGTTGGGGAACACCTCTTCGTCTCGAAGCGCCGCACCCAAGAGCGGAATGACCATTTGCCCTTTTCGTAGCTGGATACCCGCAAAATCCATGGCCTCCGTGCAGTATTTGGGAAATCCCGTCTTCGCGAACATGTCGAATCGCAACGTCTCCTCGACGGCGTTGCGCAAGAGTGAGGGATCGCGTTGCACTTCCGCCAGAGAGGCGGGGTGCCGGAGCAGCGTGCGTACCGCCCACGCGATGCCGTTCTTCGTCGCGTCTCCGCCCGCCACGAAGAAGGTGAAGACCAGGGACAGAAGTTCTTCTTCGGACAGTTTGGCGTCTGCGTCACGCGCGGTAATGAGCGTGCTCAAGAGATCGTCCTCGCGAGGGTTGTCGCGACGTTCTGCGATGACCCTGTGCAACATGGCCACCCACCGCGGTGTCGGCGCGATGGCGGCGATGATCTCGTCCGGCGGTAAAGCGATGTTGGCGCTCCGCGCAGCGGCGAGGCCGAAGGCGCAGAGATCCTCCCGCATTTCCTCCGGGATGGCCAGCATGTCGCAAATGACCTCCGACGGCAGAGGGCCCGCGAACTTGGCGATGTCCAAACGATTGCCCTCCACGATCTTGTCGAGGAGCGCGTCGATGGTTTTCTGAATGCGGCTTTGCATTCGTTCGACGCTGCGCGGGGTCATCGTGCTCGCGACGAGCTTGCGCACCGGTCCGTGGCGGTGATTGGGCAAGTTGCTCAAGCCATTGTCGAGCAGCCTCTGGAAATCCGCGAGCTCCGGGGGCCATTGCTCGGGCGGGGCAAACTCCCACAATTTGTAATTGTTACTGAAGCGGCGATCGTTGAGGATGGCTTTGACATCGCGGTATCGGCTAACGACCACCGCTTGGCGGGATTGCCATTGGTACACGGGCGCGTTCTCGCGCAGCCAGCGGAACGTTGGATGCGGGTCGATCAGAAAGGTCGGGGCGTCCATGTCGAGGACGAAGTCGTCTATCTTTTTCTCGCTCAGAATATCCATCGTCGCGTCTCCTTTGTCTGATCATGCGGTGGGCTGGGCCGCGGTGAGGCGGGGCGTCGCGAGGGCGCGCTCGATGATCCGCGCGATACCCGGCCAATGGGATTGCAGGAAGAAGTGGCCGCCCCGTAGAACGTGAACGTCCCATCCGGCCGCCGCCACCTTGTGCCAACCTCGGACGAGGTCGGGGGTGATGGCGTCTTCGTCACCGGCAAAGGCCGTCAGCGGGATGACGTGGCGGGCATCTGCGCGCTCGTCGCAGGTTTCCAATACCTCGAAATCGGCACGCACGACCCGGCAGAAGTGCTGCATGAGTTCCTCGTCCGCCAAAACGACGCGGGGGCATCCTCCCAGTATTTCCAAGTAGGCTCGGAATTCGCTTTGCGTCAGAAGGTGCTTCGGTGTGGTGGCGGGGGCGCATCCAGGGCCGGACTTCCCCGACAGAAAAAGATGGCTCGGGCCGGGAAGGCCGCGGGCTGCGAAGCGCAGGGTGAGAAGATGCGCCACGAGCGCTCCCATGCTGTGGCCGAAAAATGCGAACGGTTCGGCGCGCTCGAGCTGCGGTTGCATTTGCCGTTCGTATTCGTCGAGGACGGCCTCCATGGATGTGAGTAGCGGCTCGCGGAAGCGCATTCCCCGCCCGGGCAGCTCCAGCAGAATGGCCTTCGGCCCCGAGAGCGCTTGCTTGAGCCCGAAATAGGATTGAGCACTTCCTCCGGCGTAGGAAAAGCAAAATAGATTCATGGATATCCCGTCGCGCGTGCGTACGTCTGCAATCCGTAATCGCCGAGGAGAAGCTGCTGGATTTGCGTGCTTCCTTCGATGATTTCCAGCACCCGCGCCTCGCGAAAGAGGCGCTCGACATCGTAGTCGCCGGAGAGTCCGTTGGCCCCGTGCAGCTGCAGCGCGGTGGTCGTGGTTCGCGTGGCCACGCGCGCAGCAAATTGTTTGGCCACGTTGGTGGCCATGATGGCTTCGGGATCACTGGCGCGCCGGAGCTCCCCCGCGTGCAGGCACAGCGCGCGGGCTGCGTGGGTGTCGGCCACGGCATCGCCCACCATGGCTTTGATCAGTTGGAAATCTTGGAGCGGCCGGCCGAACTGTTCGCGCCGGAGGGCATACGAGGCCATGGCCTCGATGGCGGCTTGGGCAACTGCCACCGCGCTCCAGGCGACGCTGTAGCGGCCCAGATCCAAGGCCGTGGACGTGACGTACGTGAACCCGGAGCCGAGCCGGCCCACGGCGTCTTCCCGAGCCAGCTCCACGCTGTCGAAGTGCAGCTCGGCGATGTGCGAGCCGCGCGCGGCCATGAGGCCACGAATCGGCTCGACCCGCACCCCTGCGCATGCCCGTGGAAGGAGGAACGCGGTGACGCCAGGGCCATTCGCGTCCCGCGCGATGACCAGAAAGACGTCGGCCAGCGCACCGAGCGAGGTCCAGCGTTTGGCTCCGCGCAAGACGAAGCCGCGGTCCGTCACCTCGTAGGACGTGCGGACCGATGCGGCGTCGCTCCCCACGTCGGGCTCGCTCAAAGCGAAGGCGGCGAGCGCTTCCCCGCGCGCGAGCCGTGGGAGCCAAGTCGACTTTTGCGCAGCGGATCCCCAACGGGCGAGGGTGCCGGCCACGATGGACGCATGGACGGTGAGGATGTAGCGGGTGTTGCAACAGACCTTCCCCACCTCCTCCGTCACCAGCCCCCAGGCGACGGGATCCAGTGGGCGCCCTCCCCATTCCTCGCCAACGAGGGCGCCGAGAAGGCCCGCATCCCCGAGCTCGCGCACGAGCTCTTTGGGCACCCCGCGTTCTTCGAACTCGGCCACCCGTGGACGGAGGCGCATCTGCGCGAACGCACGCGCCCCCTCCACGGCGACCGTTTGCTCGTGGGTGAGCGAGAGCTTCATGATTCGATCGGGTTGCCAATTTTTCGTTGGAGGAATTGTCGAATTTGGCTGATCGTGCTGAACGTCGAAATGTCCAGTTCGTCGTCGGCTACTTTGATGTCGAACTCTTTTTCGATGAAAGTAACGAGCTTGAGCGCCATCATTGAGTTGACGAACCCCAATCGAAAAATATCATCGTCGTCGCTCAAGGTGACACTTTGCTTCTGAGCCAGCACGTTTCCTTGGATGAATTCGCGTACCGATGCAATCGTGGCCATGATGGTCCTTTCGTGGGTGCTGTCTGGAACGAAATGCTCGAATATGAAGAAGGAAACCGCCAGGACGCCAGGATCGCCACCGGAAACGGCAATAAACCAAAAAGAAGAGGGTTTATGGTTGGTTCACGTGGCGATCCTGGCGTCCTGGCGGTTTCTTCTTCTTTTTGCTTGTGCCCACACGGTTCCTTGGAGCTGTTGAAACGGAATTCTCGAATATGAAGAAGGAAACCGCCAGGACGCCAGGATCGCCACCGGAAACGGCAATAAACAAAAAAAAGAAGGGTTTATGGTTGGTTCACGTGGCGATCCTGGCGACTCTTTTTGGCGTCCTGGCGGTTTTCTCCCTTCTGCTCGAGAATCGCGCCCGCCCATTCATGAGGAAGGTGTGGTGACGACGAGGTAGTCGGGGAACGGGGGGGCGCGCGAGAGGTCGGCTTCGAGAATGTGCGTGCTGCCCAGGTGTATTTTGGCGTCGCGGGTGTCGGTTTCGCGGAAGCCGTTGAATTTGAAGGCGACGAGCATGGCGCGGTTTCGATCGGTGGGGACGAAGTCGGCGAGGAGGCGTACGCCGGTGTGAGAGGCCTCGCGCATGATGAAGCCGAGAAGCACGGTTCCAACGCCGCGCGACATCACGCGGCACGACATCAATAGTAACCGCAAATGCCATGTTGTCTCGTCTTTCTCGACGAGTGCAAGTCCGATTTTGCCATAAGAACCATAGATGTCGGTGAGCTCGCACATGTAGAGCGCGTGCCGGTCGGAGCGTCGAAAGGCATCGAGCTCCTCGTACGAATACGTCTTCCCCGTGGCGTTGAGCTGGTTCGTGCGCACCGTGAGCTCCACGGCACGCTGGAGATCGTGCTCGCCGGCGTGGGAGATGGCGAAGCGCATGCCCAGGCTTTGCAGGAAGCCCTCGTTTGGCCCGGTGAAGGTCTCCTCGGCGCGCTTTCGCTGGTCGTCTTCGATGTACATCTGCCGCCGGCGCGCGGAATCGGAGGTGATGAACCGAGGAATCAAGCGCCGGTCGGCCACGAGCTCGCCGTACGTTTCCGCGGGGGCACATTGAACTTCGGCGTGCGTACTGGCCACTTCACCGCGCTCGAAGGGATCGTCGTCGATGAATAAGATGCTGTCGGCGCCGATGTTGAGGTTCTGGCGAATGCGCGCGATCGACTCCGATTTGGCGCCCCAATGGATCTCCGGGTAAAGAAAATAGTGCCACAAGCCCTCCTCCCGAAGCTTGGTCGCGGCGTCCTCGAAGTTGTTCTTGCTGGCAATCGAAAGCAAAATCCCGCGCTCGTCCAGGGTGCGTAGGATGCTCGGGATCTCCGGCTTCAGCGCGACGGCGCCCGATTCCGTCAGGACGCCGTCCCACAGCGTGCCATCGAGATCCCAGACGACGCATTTGACGTCTTTTCCTTCCGCCCGCATCATGGTGTCTCCGCGTAATCGAAAAAGCCTTTTCCACTCTTTCGCCCGAGCAGCCCGGCGTCGACCATCTTCACCAGAAGAGGGCACGGTCGGAATTTGGGATCGCAGTAGCTCTGGTAGAGCACCTCCAGGGAGTGGAGGATCGTATCCAGGCCGATCAGATCGCCGGTGGCCAACGGCCCCATTTTGTGCCCGAACCCATCGGTGAAAATGCGATCCACCTTGTCCGGCGAGGCCACCCGATCTTGCACCACGAAGGCGGCCTCGTTGATGGTCAGCATCAAGATGCGGTTGGTGACGAAGCCCGGGCTGTCGTTGACCACCACCGCATCTTTGCCGAGGGAGCGGAGCAGCGCCTCGGCCTCGGCGATCGTCTCCTTCGAAGTATGGTGCCCGACAATCACCTCCACCAGTTGCTTCAGCGGCACCGGGTTGAGCAAGTGCATGCCGATGACCCGGTCGGGGCGGGGCATCCAGGAGCCGACCTTGGTGATGGAGATGCACGACGAGTTCACCGCGTACACGGTTTCCGGGGAAAGCAGCGGCCCGAGTTCGCGGTAGACGCGTTGCTTCGACTCCACGTTTTCTACGATGTTTTCGATGACGAAGCGCACTTCGCTTGCGTGCTCGTAGCGCGTGCTCATCACGATGCGGGCCAGCACGTCGTCCAGCTTTCGGCCCGCGTATCGCTGGCGATCCATGAGGTTCACGAGCCGCCACAACTCGGCGAACCGTGCCTTGGCGCGCACGAGGGCCCCCTCGTCGATGTCTTTCAAAATGACCGAGTGGCCGTGGCTCGCCAGATCGAGCGCGAGATCGGCGCCCATGGTGCCGGCGCCGACGACCAATACCGTACTTCCAGAGCTCATTGGATATTCCTCCTTCGCCGGCAGACGGCGCCCATCATGTCATAGACGTAACCGCGGCTCGTCTCGAGCCGCTCGACGTCGAAGCCATATCCTTCCAACATCGTTTGAAATTCGCGTGCGCTCCAGAGCTCGCGGTATCCGAGATTGAGCTCCGGGTGGAGTTCGTAAAAGAGACGCGATAGGGGTGTATCCATCGGCACCAGAAGAAGCAAGCGACCATCGTCGTGGAGTTGATCGGCGTGGGCCCGCAGAATGTCGGTCTTGTCGGCGAAGTGCTCGATGACCCCAAAGCTGCATACGACGTCGAAGCGCTCGCTCGGGCGATAGGCGAAGAGGTCGGACATCACGTAGTCGATGCTCGATTTGGTGTCATCGTCGAGTGCGTCGAAGGCGCGCCGTGCCTCGACGTTGTTGTCGACGAGTGTGCCCTTCATGCCGTAAATCGAAACGAGCCATCGCGTGAGAAATCCGGTGCCGGCGCCGAGCTCCAGGACCTTGCGTCCCGGGGTGTCGACGTTCTGGAGCAGCGCGCGCAGCATGCGGGTCACCACGAAGGTGAACTGCGGGCGGTTCTCGCGGAGAAGGTCGCGAAGATCGTTGACCAAGGTGAGGGGATCCAATTGGCCGAGGTGCCGGTCGACGTTGCCTCGCGCGAAGAAGTCGGACCAATCGAACGCGGCGCCGCGGTCGGCGAGCATATTGCGTGTCAGGTACATGGATATTCCTTTTGCGATCAGGGCTGTCCGCCGAGGGCGCGGTAGATCATGCCGGGGGAAAGGAGCGCCGACGGTGGGCTCACCAGGTGGAGCACTTCGAGCATGCGCTGGCTGACGGTTGCGGAGACCGAACCCGCGCGCATCAATCGCTGCATGTACCAATTGGCCATGCGCCGTGCTGCGGCGACCAGGAAGGGCGTGGGCCCGGCGGTGCCGGGAAGGGTCAGGTCGCCGCCGGTGGCCATCTGCCAGAGCGGAACGACGGATTTGGCTGCCCGCCGGTAAAATGCGCGGGCAAGTTGAGCATCGAGGCCCGGGGTGCGCTCCAAGGTGGCATCGAGGGCCTCCGACTGCAAGGCCGCAGACGTCATGCCCTGTCCATAAACGGGATTGAGGCTGCAAATGCCGTCGCCGAGTACGATGAGGCCGTGCGGCAGACGCGCGGCTCGCTCGAAGTGGCGCAGTTGGCTGGAGAGAAAGCGATACCCCACGACGGGGCCGAGCGGCTCGGATCGGGTCAGAAGATCGGCCACCACGGGGCTGGGGAGGCTCTTGGCGAATGCCAAATAGCCGGCGTCGTCGGTGGGCGGATGATCGCCGTGATACCCCGCGAGCGTGACCACCCAGCGCCCCCTTTCCATGGGATACAGGGCGCACAGTCGCGTGGGCGGATCGGCGGAGACCATGGCAAAGCGCCAATCGCGCATTTCTCCTTCGGGCGGGCGGATGACGCGTGTCGCATAGCCCACGTCGATGGTCACGTTGTCCGTGGGGGGCGGCTCGTAGCCGAGCGGCGCGAGCCAGCGCAGCGATCGGGCGCCCCGGCCCGATGCGTCCACCACGAGATCGGCGCGGTAGGTCACTCCATTGCCCAGCCGCACCCCGGTGATGCGCCGGCCGTCGTCGGTGCTCGTGAGATCGGCAATGGTCGTCTCGGCGCGGAAGGTCACGCGCCGCAAATCGCGAACGCGCTCCCGCACATGGTGCTCGAGCAACGAGCGCGAGCAGGCCGGCATTTTCAAGTCGGAATCGAATCGAACGCGCGTGCCCCCATTCATGTAGAAATGACCGTCGCGCGTGAGGCTGATGGGGACGGCACCGCCGGCGATCAGGTCCTTGGTGAACCCCGGAAACCATGTTTCCAGGCGGCGCTGGCCGGCGATGAGCAGGCCGTGAAAGTGACGGCCTTGGGGGACCCCGCGTCGGTCGGTCGGGCTATTGGGCAATGCATCACGCTCGAAGACGGTGACGTTTTGGAAGTGATTGGCCAATGCGCGGGCTGCGCAGAGACCGGCCATGCTCGCGCCAATGACGATGGCCGAACCACGCGGATGGTCGAGTTGCTTGGACATGGGGTCCTCCGTTCTGGGTTGAATTAAAGCCAATCGTGAATGGCGCGCGCCGATGCGCCTGCGTGTTCGGCAATCATGGTGACGTGGTCGCCCGGTATTTCGATGACGTCGTGCGGGTGCTCCCAATGCGCGCGCCATGCGTCGCCGTCGCCCATGCCCGGCAGCGGCTCCGCGACCCGAATGACCAAAGTGCGTGCGGCTATGGGCGCGGGTCGGTAGCCGGCGAAGAGGCGGAAGTACCACATCATGGCGGTGAGCTCGTCGTCCATGCGGGGTGCGGAGTCGAGCTGCCCCATCCAGACGCGCCGCAGGGCCTCTTGGAAGCGCGGTGGGACCTCGTCGGGCAGGTACGTATCGAGCAGCACCACACCGGCGGGCGAAACGCCGCGGCGTTCGAGCTCGCGCGCGACTTCGTAGGCGATCCACCCGCCCGAGGAACATCCCATGAGGGCGAAAGGTTCGTCGGCGCTATATCGAAGTACGGTATCGGCATGATCGCGAATGACCGCGGCGGCTTCGCGGGGGAGCGGCTCGCCGGTGCCGAATCCGGTGTGCGGGAGAACCCACGTTTCGCGGAGTTCCTTGAGCGATGCCGCCAGGCGGGCGTACTGAATGGGGCCCGTCGGCGCGGCGAGCGAGGGAAAGCAGAACAGCCGCGGTCGCGCCTCGCCCCGTGCGAGGCAGACCGGTGCAGGGGCGCTGCCTTGCGAGGCCTCGGAGGCCATGCGGGGAGCACGGGCGCGGGCGGCGATTTCGAGGAGCTCCCAGGCGTGGTCGTGCTGGCCTTCGGCGTACGCTCTGCGAAACAGCGCGAGCAGGCCCGCGGGGAGATCGAGCGCGGGCGCGGTATCCCCGTCGTCGTGCTCGGCCTCGAGCTTTCGCAGGATGGCCGCGGCGGCCTTGCGCGGTGTGGGGGACTCGAAAAGAAGGGCGGCCGGCAGCTTGATCCCGAGGTGCGCGCTCAGTTCTTGCCGCAGCTCGACGGCCATGAGCGAGTTCAACCCGAGCTCGAGCAGCGATCGATCGTGCGCCATGTCGCGTGCCGAACGAAGGCCGAGTTTCTGCGCCGCTTTTTCGCAGAAGATGTCCAGCACCGCCCGGACGCGCTCCGCCTCGGGCAGTCGCTTGATTTTCGCGCGAAGGAGCGGTGATGCCGAGGACGCGTTGCGCGAGGGCGCGGCGATGAGGGCGCGAAGCAGCGGCGGAATGGCTTCGCCCGAGCCCGAGCGGGAAAGGGAGGTGCGCATGCGGGCGAGGTCGAAGGCCACGGGCACGGAGAGCACGTCACCCGATTCCAGGGCGCGTTCGAAGAGGCGCATTCCTTCGTCCACCGCGAGCGGCGCGAGGCCGAGGCGGGCCATGCGCGCGATGTCCGCCTGCTGGAGGTGTGCCGTCATGTTGCTTTGCACGGCCCAGTAGCCCCAGGCGAGGGCGGTCGCGGAGAGCCCGCGCGTCCGGCGGTGGTGGGCGAGGGCGTCGAGGAAAGCATTGGCCGCCGCGTAGTTGCTTTGGCCGGGGCCGCCGAGGAGCCCCGCGACGGAGGAGAACAGCACGAAGAAGTCGAGTGTGAGGCCTTCCGTGGCGCGATGCAGGTTCCACGCGCCGGCGACCTTCGGCGCCATGACCGCCGCAAAACGCTCGGCGGTCTGTTTGCGAAGGACCCCGTCGTCGAGCACCCCGGCGCAATGGAAGATGCCGCGCAGTCCCGCCAAGGTGGTGACCAGTCCACGCACCGCGTCGGGGTCAGCGACGTCGCACGCCGCCACGGTGACCGTCGTGCCCAGCGCACGCAGCGCATCGAGCGCCTGGATCGTCGCATCGTCGGTCGCCGGGCGCCGAGAGACGAGGGCGATGTGCCCGGCCCCGCGTTGGGCGAGCCATCGTGCGACCTCGAGGCCCAGCGCACCGAGACCACCGGTGACGAGGTACGTGGCGTGCTGCTCGATCGCGGGCAGGGCTTCGTCCGGCGAGGGCCCCGGGCGCACCAGCCGTGGCGCGAGCAGTTGGCCATCGCGAATGGCCAACTCGGGCTCGTCGTCCATCGCCAGTGCCGCGTCGAGCACCTTTGCGTCGACGTTGCCCGTGCCGACATCGATGAGGCGCAGCCCGAGCTCGGGGTGCTCGTTGCGGGCGGTGCGGCCGAGGCCCCAGAGCGGTGACTGCGCCAGCGACAGTGCGGGATCGGCATCGCCGGTCGCGACGGCGCCCCGCGTGAGCCATACGACGCGGCGGGGAGGCTCTTCGCGGGCCACGAGCGCCTGCAACTCGGCGAGCGCCTCGGCCGTCTGCGTGTGGGTCTTCGCGACCAGGGTCTCGGCATCGGTCGAGGGCGCGGGCCAATCGTGGAGGAACCCGTCGAAGCCCGGACGGCCCTCGCGGGCTGCAACGCGATCCCATCGCAATTCATATCGATGCCGCTCGGCGCCGGTCGCGCGGCGCATGGCTGCCTCGTCGGCCCGTTTCAGGCGAAGCCCGCGGAGCTCTCCGACGGGCACACCGTGGTCGTCATAAAGCACCACCTCGGCGCGATGGATTTCCTCGCCCTCGCCATGGCGTTCCACGTGGGCCCAGACCGCGGTGGCCCCTTCGCGCCACACGGTCATGCCCTCGAGGGAGAACGGCAGAAACATGCCTTGCTGGGCCTCGGCCTGCCACAGACCGAGCGCATGCAGGACTCCATCGAGCAGCGCCGGGTGCAGGGCGTACGTGCCGGCCTCGGATTGCAGCGCCTCGGGGAGCTCGCTGCGGACCCAGCGCCCGTTGCCGTCGCGGAACGATGCGCGCAGCGTCTGAAACGTCGGGCCATAGGCGAGGCCGTGCTCCTGCAGTGCGGCATAGTACCCGTCGAGCGACTCCGCCTCGGCGTGCTTCGGCGGAACCTCCCAGAGCGCGGGTGGGGGCGAGGGCAGGGCATCGCGCGGCTCGAAGGAACCCTCCGCGTGGAGCGTCCACACGACGTCGTCCGCGCGCTGGGCGATCGGGCTGCTATGGATGCGGACGCGAATGCCCTCGCCCGTGTCGTCGTCGGGGGCGACGCTCACCTGCAGGCGAAGCTCGCCGCGTTCGGGCACCAAGACGGGCGTGTGCACCATGGCTTCGCGCAGCACCAGCACCCGCGTGGGGTGGCTGCACGAGGCGGCCGCTTGCGCGAGCCCGAACAGGGCCACCCCGGGAAGAAGCGTCCGCCCGAGCGCCACGTGATCGCCGACCCACGCCGGCGTGCGTCGCGACGCGGTGCCGTTGAAGAGCCACGTCCCGCTGTCCGCGACCATGCTCGCGGCGCCGAGGAGCGGGTGTTTGCTGGGGATCCAGCTCGGGCCGCCCGAGGCCTTCGGCGCGCAGAGCCAATGCCGTTCGCGTTGGAAGGCGTACGTGGGAAGAGCGACCGTGAGGCCGGGCGGAAGGATCTTCGCCCAGTCGATGGCCAGGCCGTTCACGTGGAGCTCGGCGATCGAGAGAAGAACGCGGCCCATGTCCCCCTCGCCACGGCGCAGGGAGCCGGTGACCACGCCGCCGTCGTCGTTTTTCTCGGTCCCGCGTGCGCCGTCGAGGCTCGCGTGCAAGGTGAAGGTCAGCGTGGGCATGGGGCTCGCCTCGACGAAGAAGCGATGCCCATCGGCCAAGAGCCCCTGAACGGCATCGGCAAAGCGAACGGTGTGCCGCAGGTTGCGAAACCAGTACTCGGCATCCAGGGCGGTGTCCTCGAGCTTGCCCCCGGTGAGGGTCGAGTGAAACGGCACCTCCGGCGCCCGCGGGGCGATGACCGCGAGCTGCTGGAGGATCTCGTCGCGAAGCACGTCGACCTGGGCGCTATGGGAGGAGATGCCCACTTTGCGGGCGAAGACGTCGGCGCCCGCGAGCTCGGTCATCAGTGCGTCGATCGCTTCGTCGTCGCCGGAGACGACGGTGGAGCGCGGGCTATTGATCGCTGCGATGGCGAGGCGCTCACCCCAGCGCGCGAGGTAGGGCGTCAGGTCGGCGGCCGGGAGCTCGACGGCGGCCATGGCGCCGCGGCCTTCCAATTTTCCGAGCGCGCGGGCGCGCACCATGATGGCGCGGGCGCCGTCCTCGAGTGAGAGGGCGCCGGCGACGCAGGCGGCCGCGATTTCGCCTTGACTATGGCCCACGACGGCATCGGGTTCGATGCCCAAGGATCGCCAGAGCGCCGCGATCGATACCATCATCGCGAAGAGCGCAGGCTGCACCACGTCGATGCGCTCCAAGGAGGGAGCTCCCGGCTCGCCGCGAAGGACGTCGAGAAGCGACCAGTCGATGTACGGCGCCAAGGCCTGGGCGCACGCGTCGATGCGCGCGCGAAAGACGTCGGATGCCTCGAGAAGCTCGCGCGCCATCCCCGTCCACTGCGAGCCTTGGCCCGGAAAGACGAAGGCGATCTTCCCCGCCGTATCGGCATCACCCACCACGACATCGGCGTGCGCATTCCCCGCGCTCAACGCATCGAGGGCCGCAAGAACCGCCTCCCGCGTCCGCGCCACGACGACGGCGCGCCGCTCGAACGAACTGCGCGTCGTGACCAACGAGTGCGCCAGATCGACCAGCTTGAACTCCGGATGCGCCTCCATGTGTTCTCTAAGCCTTGCAGCTTGCCCGCGAAGGCCCGAATCAGTTTTGGCCGAGATAAGAAGCGCCGTTACGGCTCCCTCCCCCCGGAGGTCCGCGGCTTGCCGCGGCCGACTTTCAACGCAGCGGGAGGGCCGGGGAGGGGGAGCCTCGGCGGCTCCTCCAAAATGGCATGCGCATTGGTCCCACTGAGACCAAACGACGAAATCGCCGCGCGCCGAGGATGCCCATTGACCGGCCAAGGCGTGGCCGCACTCAAGAGGCGGACCGCCCCCGAACCCCAATCGACGTGGTGCGACGGCACATCGGAGTGCAAGCTCTTTGGCAGGAGCCCGTGCTGCATCGCCAGCACCATCTTGATGACGCCCGCCACGCCGGCCGCCGCCTGCGTGTGCCCCAGGTTGGCCTTGATGCTGCCGAGCCAGAGCGGCTGCTCCTTCCCGCGGTTCCGGCCGTACGTCGCGAGCAGGGCCTGCGCTTCGATGGGATCGCCCAACGTGGTCCCCGTGCCATGCGCCTCGACGACGTCGATGTCACCGGGCGCGAGCTGCGCGCTGAGGAGCGCCTGCCGAATCACCCGCTGCTGCGCGGGCCCGTTGGGGGCCGTGAGGCCTTGGCTTCGCCCATCCTGATTCAGCGCCGACGCACGAAGGACGGCCAGCACGGGGTGCCCGTTTCGTTGCGCGTCAGAGAGGCGCTCGAGCAGAATCATCCCGATGCCCTCGCCCCAGCTCGCGCCGTCCGCCTTCTCGGAAAAGGGCTTGCACCGCCCGTCGGTGGACAGCACACGCTGGCGGCTGAACTCCACGAAGGACGTGGGCGTCGCCATGATGGTGACCCCACCGGCGAGGGCGAGCGTGCACTCCCCGTTGCGCAGTGCCTGGCACGCCAGATGAATCGCAGTCAGCGACGAGCTGCACGCAGTGTCGACGGTGACGGCGGGGCCGTGCAATCCGAGGGTGTAGGCCACGCGGCCCGACGCGATGCTTCCCCCGCTTCCGATGGCCACGTACCCTTCGGAGCTCTCGGCTGCCTGCATCAAGTTGGCGCTGTAGTCCTGGTACATGATGCCGACGAAGACGCCCGTGGGACTGCCATGCAGCGACGTGGGCGCGATGCCCGCGCGCTCGATGGTCTCCCAGGACGTCTCGAGCAGCAGCCGCTGTTGCGGATCCATCGAAGCCGCCTCGCGCGGTCCGATTCCGAAGAAGGCCGCGTCGAAGCGGTCCGCGTCGTAGAGAAAGCCGCCCTCGCGCACGTAGCTTTTCCCGGGAGCGTCGGGATCGGGATCGTAGAGTCCGTCCACGTCCCACCCGCGGTTGGTGGGGAAGCCCGAGATGGCATCCTTTCCTCCCTCGAGCAACTTCCAGAACGCCTCGGGGCTGTCGGCGCCTCCTGGAAAGCGGCACCCCATGGCCACGATGGCCACGGGTTCCTTCGCCGCCGCCTCGATGTCTCGATTCCGTTTCTTGAGGCGCTCGACTTCGCGCAGCGAGGTACGGAGGGCTTCGGTGATCTTGTCCTGGGAGATGGTCATGCAGGTTCCTCGGCGAGAGCAAGTTGAACGAGGGCGTCGAGGTTCATCGACTCGAGTGCATCGGGTTCGTCCTCCGTCGCGATCGGCTCGATCTTCGGGACGTCGGTTTCCGGGACGAGTTCGGCGCGAAGGAAACGGGTGAGCGCGTCGGGGGTCGGATAGTCGAACAGGAGTGTGGCCGAGAAACGAAGGCCGGACGCGGAGGCGAGTCGATTGCGAAGTTCGACGGCCATGAGGGAATCGAGGCCGAGCTCCTGGAGAGGACGCTGCGGTTCGATGGATGAAGGGTGGGTATCGAGGACGGCGCCCACGTGTTGTCGAACGAAGTCGAGCAGGGTCCGAAGCTGGCCGGCCTCGTCGAGGGTGCGAAGCTTTGCCGCGAGGGGATCGACCGGGGGTTGGCCGGTGCGTGCTCCTCGTGCCGGAGCACGAACGAGGCCGCGGAGGATCGGCGGGAGGGCATCCCCACGGGTCGCCAGGGCGGCCGCATCGAAGTGAACGGGAACGAGCAGAGGCTCGGGGCGCGCGAGGGCGGCATCGAAGAGCGCGAATCCCTCCGACGTGGCCAGGGGAACGAGGCCCTGCCGGCGGATGCGCGCGCGATCTTGCTCGGGAAGGCGCGCGGCCATCCCGATGCCGTCCCAAGGCCCCCACGCGAGGGAGCTCGCCGGAAGGCCGTGGGCCACACGATGCGCCGCCAGCGCATCGAGCGCCGCATTGGCCGCCGCGTAGCTGGCTTGTCCCGGGCTGCCGAGCACCCCGGAGAGCGAAGAGAAGAGGACGAAGGCTCGCAGATCGAGGTGGCGGGTGAGTCGGTGCAGATGCCACGCCGCATCCAGCTTGGGCCGAAGGACGGCGTCGATGCGTTCGGGCGAGAGGGACGCGAGAAGTCCATCGTCGAGGACACCGGCGGCGTGCACGACGGCGGTCAGGGGATGCTCCGAGTCCACGCGGGCGAGCGTCCGTGCGAGCGCATCGGGGTCGGCCGCGTCGCAGGGGCAAAGATCGACGTGCGCGCCCGCGGCGTGCAGCTCGGCGACGAGATCGCCGGCGCCTGCGGCCTCGGCCCCTTGGCGCGACGTGAGGAGCAAGTGCCGCACGGCGTGGTGGTTCACGAGGTGACGCGCCACTTCGGCACCGAGGGCGCCCGTGGCGCCGGTGATCAGCACGGTGCCGTTCGGATCGAGGGGGCACGGCACACCGGCGACGGACTTGGTGCGCGCAAGGCGCGGAGTCCGAAGAGCGCGCTGCCGGATGGCGATCTGCGGCTCGTCGAGCGCGAGGGCTGCGTGGAGCGTGGGCATGTCCGCGTCGTCGGCATCGACGAGCACGATGCCGCGCGACGGGTTCTCGATTTGCGCGGATCGGGTCAATCCCCACACCGGTGCGTGGGCGAGGTCGAGGACGTCTTCATCGGGCTGCGTGGCGATGGCACGACGGGTGAGGACGACGAGCCGGCACGGCCCGAAGGCATCGTCGGCGAGCCACGACTGCAGCAGCGCGAGCAAGCGGTGCGTCGCCCGATGGGCGCAGGCGGGGACGTCGGCCTCGGTGTTTTCGGAGACGAATGCGAGCACCACGACGTTCGGCACGGGTGCGCCTTCCGCGATGGCGCGCTGGAGCGCCTCGAGATCGGGGTACGCGGGGACCGTGTCGAGGCGACCGTCCCCGATGAGGGCCCATGCCGTGGCGGGCGCGGACGCGGGGGCGGGCACCTCGCTCCAAAGGACCGCGTGCAACGGAGCTGCGGCGCTGTCTTTCGCGAAGAACTGCGACGAGGGGGCGCGTCGCGTGGAGAAGCCCTCGATGTGGGCGACCGGGACGCCGTCCGCGTCCCAGAAGGCCAGGTCCGACAGACTGACGTCGGCGTCGGTGTCGACTTCGCCGCGCAAGGCGTGCTCGGTCCATGCCGGAAGCGAGGTGCGCCCGTACCAAACGAGGCGCTCGACGGCGAACGGCACGCGGGCGGTTTGATTCGACGACGAGGGATGCTCGCCCCCCAGTGCCGCGGACGCGGTCCAGAAGCCGAGCCCGAAGGCGCTGTCGATGAGACCACCGGGAAGGGGCGCATCGATGGGGCTGCGCTCCGGCACCGCCAATTGGCCGAGCCCCGTGCGCTCACGGGTGTAGCCCACATCGCGGAGCCAGCACCATTGGGGACCCCAATCGATGTTCATCGATTGAAAGAGCGCGATGACCGCATCGAGCGACGCTCGGCGTGAAGTTTCGCGTAGGTCCGTCTGCAGGGGCGCCCGTTCCGGCGCCGTGCTGGGGGCGATCGTGGCGATGACGTGCGTCGACCAGCCTTCTTCCCCGCGGGTGGAGAGCGTCGCCGAAAAGCCCGCCGGGACGAGAGGGGAAAGTTGTACATGCAAGGTCGTCGGCTCGAGATCTCCTTCGAACGTCAACGCTCGGACGAATTGGAGATCGCGCACCTCGAGGGGCTGGTCGGGCCAATGCGACGCCGCGACCGCAAGAAGGACGGCGACGTAGAAGGCACCCGGAACGACAATCTGTCCGTAAACGACGTGGTCGTGAAGGTACGACTGCACCGTCGGGCCGATGTCGAGCAGGTGCAGCCCCGAGCCATCGGGCAGATCGATCCGCCGTCCGGCCAGCGGGTAGCGCCCGCCCGAGGCGCCGAGGGCATGCGTGGTCCGACGTTCGTGGCGCTCGAGCCAAAAGCGCTCTTGCTGGAAGGGATAGGTGGGTAGCTCCACGCGCGACGGGCGCAGGGGCGCGAAGAAGGCCTCCCAGTCGACGTGATGCCCGCGCGCGTGCAGCGTTCCGATGGCGGAAACGAGTGCCTCGACCCCGCGGTCTTTGCGCAGGGCGGTGATGAACGCGAGATCGTCGGTGTGGCCATCGAGGCAGGCTTGGGCCAGCGGAGTGAGGACGCCGTGGGGCCCGAGCTCGAGGAAGGTGGTCACGCCCTCGGCGTGGAGCGACCGGACGCCATCGAGGAATCGGACGGCGTGGCGGGCGTGCCGCACCCAGTAATCGGCCGAGGCGATGTCGGCGGGATGGGCGCGCTGCCCGGTGAGGTTGGAGACGATGGGAATGCGCGGAGGTTGGTACGAGAGCGACTCGGCCACACGCCGGAAGTCGTCCAGCATGGGGTCGACGAGGGGGGAGTGAAACGCGTGGCTGACCCGCAGCCGCGTGGTCTTGCGGCCGAGGGCTTCGAAGTGCTGCGCGATGGCGTGAACGGCGTTCTCGCCGCCGGCGACGACGGTGGACTGCGGCGCATTGAGCCCCGCGAGGTCGACGCCTGCATCGAGGTGGGGCCGGACCTCGTCCTCCGTGGCCTGAACGACGACCATGGCGCCGCCCGGCGGAAGATCCTGCATGAGACGCGCGCGCGCGGCGACGAGGGTGCAGGCATCCTCGAGCGACAAGACGCCGGCCACGTGGGCCGCGACGATTTCGCCGATGGAGTGCCCGAGAAGGACATCGGGTCGAAGCCCCCACGACTCGAGCAGTCGAAAGAGCGCCACCTCCAGCGCAAAGAGCGCCGGCTGCGTGAACCGCGTTTCGTGGATGCGCGCATCCTCGGAAAAGACGATCCCAGGCAACGCCGGATCGATGTGCGCGCACACCGCATCGAGCGCCTCACGAAACGCCGGAAAGCTCTCGTACAGGGCCCGCCCCATCCCCGAATACTGACTCCCCTGTCCCGTAAAGAGCACCCCGAGCTTCTTCGCTCGATGCGCCGCACAAGGCGCGAGCGCGCCCAGCACCTGCCGCACCTGCTCGCGATCCCGCGCCACAACCGCCGCCCGCCACTCGAAATGCGATCGCGCCGTCGCCAGCGAAGACGCCACATCGACCAAGCCCACGTCGGGATTCGCATCGAGATACGCCGCCAACTGCTCCCCCTGCACTCGCAGCGCGCTCTCCGTCTTCGCCGACAAGACGAACGCCGTTACGGCTCCCTCCCCCTCGGAGGTCCGCGGCTTGCCGCGGCCGACTTTCAACGCAGCGGGAGGGCCGGGGAGGGGGAGCGTAGGAGCCTCCTCCACAATGACGTGCGCATTGGTCCCACTGAGCCCAAAGGCCGACACCCCAGCCCGCCGCACCCTATCGCCCGCCCCCCAAGGCACCATCGCATCCACCACCCGCACGGGCAACGCATCCCAATCGATATGCCGATTGCGCGGCATCGTATGCAACGTCGGAGGCAACGCCCCATACCGCAAGCAGGCGACCATCTTGGCGACGCCGGCCAATCCCGCGGCCGACTCTAAGTGCCCAATATTCGTCTTCACGGCGCCCAACAAGAGTGGCCACTCCGCCGCGCGCCCCTCGCCGTAAACGGCAGCCAACGCCTGCACCTCGATGGGATCGCCGAGCGCGGTCCCCGTACCATGGCACTCGACCACATCGACCTCCGCGGCACGCAGCCGCGCATCCTCGAGGGCGGCCCGGAGCACCTTCTGCTGCGAAGTCCCATTGGGCGCCGTAATGCCGCTACTGGCCCCATCATGGTTGACCGCCGTCCCCCGCACGACCGCCAGGACCCGCCGCCCATTCGCCCGTGCATCGTCGAGTCGCTCGAGCGCGAGCACCACCACACCCTCGCCACGCCCGTAGCCGTCGGCCCCCTCGGAGAACGTCTTCGACCGCCCATCGGCGGCCAGCGCCCGCGTTCGCGACAGCGTCACGAACCCTTCGGCGGCGGCCATGACCTGGACGCCGCCCGCCAATGCGAACTGGCACTCACCCCGCCGCAAAGCTTGGCACGCAAGATGGAGCGCGACGAGGGACGAACTGCACGCCGTGTCCACGGAAAGGGCGGGCCCCTGGAGTCCCAAGGTGAAGGCCAGCCGGCCCGCGGCAAACGACGAATGCGTCCCCGTGACGGCATAGGCCTCGGCGTCGTGATCTTGCAGGCGCAATTCGTAATCACTGGGCCCGATGCCCACAAAGACGCCGGTCCGCGAATCGCGCAGCGACTCGGGAACGATGCTCGCATCCTCGAGCGCGTGCCAGCCCGCCTCGAGCAGCAACCGATGTTGCGGATCGATGTGCCGCGCCTCGCGCGGGCTGATGCCGAAGAACGAGGCATCGAACCCATCGACCCGGTCCAGGAAGGCCGCGTGCCGGACGTAGGATTTGTCCTTGGCCTCGGGATCGGGGTCGTACGTCGCATCGGCGTCCCAGCGATCCTGCGGGACCACGCGGAGCGTATCGACCGAGGATGCGAGGAGGTGCCAGAACGAAGCGAGGTCCACGACGCCACCGGGCAGCCGCAAGCCGATGCCCACGATGGCAACGCTGGGACTGCCCTCTTGCTGGACGGCTTCATGAAGCGCATCGTGCGCCGTGGCGACGGCGAGCCCGAGGGTCTCGAGCAAGAAGCCGGCAACGCGACGGGGCGATGGGAAATCGAAGGTGAGCGTCGCCGGCAGTGCGACCCGCGTGGCTTGCTGCAACCGGCGGCGGAGCTCGACGGCCATCAGCGAGTCGAGCCCGAGGTCGGCGAATCCAGTTCGGGGATCGAGTCGCGCGGGATCGTCGTGCCCCAAGACGGCCGCGCACTCGGCGCGCACCCGATCGACGAGATGCTCGAGCCGCTCGCCCTCGCGAAGGCCGCGCAGTCGACCCACGAGCGCAGCGTCGTCACCCGAGACCTCCGGTGCCGACACCTCGAGGGCGCGGACCGCTTCGGGCAGCGCATCGAACAAAGGGCGATGGCGTGCAGCCGCGAAGGCCGGCGCGAATCGAGTCCAGTCCACGTCGGCGACGGTGAGGGTCGCCTCGTCGGCTCCGAGCGCGCCCGCCAGCGCACCCAAGGCTCGGGAAGGCGCCATGGGCGACAGTCCGCGCCGGCGCAGGTGTTCGCGCGCACCGTCTCCTTCCGCCATGCCGCCGTCGGCCCAAGGTCCCCACGCCACGGCCGTGGCCACGAGCCCGCGCGCGCGTCGGTTCTCGGCGAGCGCGTCGAGGTACGCATTGGCGGCGGCGTAGGCCGATTGTCCTGCGCTTCCCCAGACTCCCGCGATGGACGAAAAGAGAACGAAGGCGTCGAGCGGCTTGTCGCCGAGCAACCGATCGAGGTTCGACGCCCCGCACACCTTCGCTGCGAGGACGCTCTGCACCTCGTCGAGCGACGTCCGTTCGAGGGGCACGTGCTGGAGCACCCCCGCCGTGTGCACGACCGCGCGCACATCGGGAATGCGATCGAGCAATGCGGCCAGGGCCTCGGGATCCGAGCTGTCGCACGCTTCGACGGAAACACGGACGCCCATGGCCGTGAGCTCCTCGTGCAGCTCCCGCGCGCCCGGCGCGTTCGGGCCGCGCCGGCTGGCGAGGACGAGGTGCTCGGCCCCTTCACGGGCCAGCCATCGCGCCACATGCGCACCGAGGGCGCCCGTGCCACCGGTGATCAAGACGGTCCCCCGCGGCCTCCACGTCGGTGCCACCGACGACCCGCGGGTCCGCACGAGCCGCCGCGCAAACAGCCCCGAGGCCCGAAGGGCAACCTGATCTTCGCCGCGCCCGAAGGCCGCCACCATGCGAGAAAGCGCGATCGCATCGAGGGAATCGGGCAGGTCGAGCAGTCCGCCCCAGCTCCGCGGATGTTCGAGGGCGAGCGCGCGTCCGAGCCCCCACGCGAGCGCTTGGAGCGGCGATGCCAGTTGCTCGGAGCGCCCGATGGACACGGCACCGCGCGTCAGGATCCAGAGCGGCGTCGCAAGGGAGAGTTCGCCGAAGGCTCGGGCCAGGCCGAGGGTGGAGGCAAGGCCGCGGGGCACGGCGGGATGCGCCGGCGAGGCCGACGTGTCGAGCGCGAGCAGGGAGACGATGCCGCGTGGGGCCGGCGCGCGATCGAGCGCCTCCCGCAGGCGTGCAACGCGATCGTCGTCCTCGACCAGCACGGACACGACCTGCGCGCCGTGCTCGGTGAGCGCGCGCGAAATGGCATCGGCGAGCTCGCCGTCGTGCGCCGAGCGCACGAGCCACCAGGTACCTTCGAGCCGCGCCGGCGGGGCTGCCGGCAGCGGCTTCCACGTGATGCGGTAGCGCCACCCATCGAGCGCGTCGCGATCGGAGCGTTCGCGGTGCCACGCCGACAGCGCGGGAAGCAACGTGGCCAGCGACGCGCGCTGCGTGGGATCGTCGAGGTGCAGCGACGTGCCGAGTGCATCGACGTTGCCCGTTTCGACGGCGTCCCAGAAGAGCCGATCCCCTGCGGCCGCCGGGCCATCGTGAGCCGGCGGTGCATCGACCCAGAAGCGCTCGCGTTGGAAAGCATACGGCGGAAGCTTCACCCGCGAGGGCCGCTGCGGCGCGAAGAACGCGTCCCAGTCGATGTGGTGCCCGCGCACATGGAGCGCCCCCAGTGCCGCGACGAGAGACTCGGCGCCGCGATCTTTCTGCACGGTGTGCAGGAAGGTGAGATCGTCGTTCCCTTCGAGGCACGCCTGGGCGAGCGGTGTGAGCACGCCGTGGGGGCCGAGCTCGAGGAAGGTCGTCACGCCCTCGACATGGAGCGTGCGGACGCCATCGAGAAAGCGGACGGCCTGCCGCACATGGCGCACCCAGTAATCCGCGGACGCCATATCCTGGGGCTCCACGCGCTCGCCGGTGAGGTTGGACACGATGGGCAGGCGGGGAGGTTGGTACGTGAGGGTTTCGGCGACGCGGCGGAAGTCTTCGAGCATGGGCTCGACCCGCGGCGAGTGAAACGCGTGGCTGACGCGCAAGCGCGAGGTCTTTCGTCCGAGCGCCTCGAAGTGCGAGGCCAGGGCCAAGACGGCCACTTCGTCGCCCGCCACCACGGTAGCATGGGGCGCATTGAGCCCGGCGATGTCGATGCCCGGACGGAGCAGCGGACGAACCTCCTCTTCCGAGGCGCGCAGGGCGACCATGGCGCCGCCAGCAGGCAGCGCCTGCATGAGTCGAGCCCGCGCGGCCACCAAGGTGCATGCGTCCTCGAGGGAGAACACGCCCGCGACGTGCGCCGCGACGACCTCGCCAATGGAGTGCCCGAGAAGGATATCGGGGCGAAGGCCCCAACCCTCCAGCAGCCGAAAGAGCGCGACCTCCAGCGCAAAGAGCGCCGGCTGCGTAAATCCGGTTTCGTGAATGCGCTCTTCGTCGGAAAAGAGAATATCGCGCAGCGGGCGCTCCAAATGCGGATCGAGCTGCGCGCACACCGCATCGAGCGATTCGCGAAAGGCAGGAAACGCCTCGTCCAGCGCACGCCCCATCCCCGCCCACTGGCTCCCTTGCCCCGTAAAGAGCACCCCGAGCTTCGACGCACGCGCCGCACTCGGCGCAAGCGCGCCCAGCGCCTGCCGCACCTGCTCACGATCCCGCGCCACGAACGCCGCCCGCCACTCGAAATGCGATCTCGCCGTCGCCAGCGAATACGCAATATCGAGCAGATTCAACTCGGGACGCTCTTCGAGATAAGCTATTAACTGTTCGCCCTGAGCCCGCAACGCGCTGTCCGTCTTCGCCGACAAAACGAACGCGGTTGATGTCGCAAGAGAGTGCAACACGGATGGATCGCCGGCCGTTACGGCTCCCTCCCTCTCGGAGGTCCGCGGCTTGCCGCGGCCGACTTTCAACGCAGCGGGAGGGCTGGGGAGGGGGAGCGCAGCCGCCTGGAAGGCGGCGAACCGCCGGCTGGAAGCCGGCGCTCCATGCTCGATGGGCGCCTCCTCGACAATGACGTGCGCATTGGTCCCACTGAGCCCAAAGGCGGACACCCCGGCGCGCCGCACCCTATCGCCCGCGTTCCAAGGCGCCATCGCATCCACCACGCGCACGGGCAGCGCATCCCAATCGATATGCCGATTGCGCGGCGTCGTATGCAATGTGGGCGGCAACGCCCCATGCCGCAAGCACGCGACCATCTTGGCGACGCCGGCCAACCCCGCGGCCGACTCCAAATGCCCAATGTTCGTCTTCACAGCGCCCAACAAGAGTGGCCGCTCCGCCGCGCGCCCCTCGCCGTAAACGGCAGCCAACGCCTGCACCTCGATGGGATCGCCGAGCGCGGTCCCCGTACCATGGCACTCGACCACATCGACCTCCGCAGCGCCAAGGCCGGCGTCCTCCAGCGCGGCCCGGAGCACCTTCTGCTGTGAAGTGCCATTGGGCGCCGTAATGCCACTGCTGGCCCCATCATGGTTGACCGCCGTCCCCCGCACGACGGCGAGCACCTCGCGTCCCTGTGCCCGAGCATCATCGAGTCGCTCGAGCGCGAGCACCACCACGCCCTCCCCGCGCCCGTACCCATCCGCGCTCTCGGAGAACGTCTTCGACCGCCCATCGGCGGCAAGCGCCCGCGTTCGCGACAGCAGCACGAAAGGCTCCGGCGCCGCCATGACCTGGACGCCGCCCGCCAACGCGAACTGGCACTCACCCCGCCGCAAGGCCTGGCACGCGAGGTGGAGCGCGACGAGGGACGAACTGCACGCCGTATCCACGGAAAGGGCGGGCCCCTGGAGTCCCAAGGTGAAGGCCAGCCGGCCCGCGGCAAACGACGTATGCGTCCCCGTGACGGCGTACGCCTCGGCACCGTTCTTTCGAAGCCGCAACTCGTAGTCACTGGGCCCGATGCCCACGAAGACTCCGGTCCGCGAATCGCGCAGCGACCCAGGAACGATGCTCGCATCCTCGAGCGCTTCCCAACCCACCTCGAGCAGCAACCGATGCTGCGGATCGATGTGGGCCGCCTCGCGCGGGCTGATGCCGAAGAAGGCGGCATCGAATCGGTCCACCCGCTCCAAGAAGGCGCCTTCCCGCACATACGACTTGTCCTTGGCGTCCGGATCCGGATCGTACACATCCTCCGCGTTCCACCGGTCCTCCGGGATGCCCGCCACCGCATCCACACCGCCTTCGAGCAGCCGCCAGAAGCCATTCAGGTCGACGACGCCACCCGGAAGCCGCAAACCGATGCCCACGATCGCCACCGCGCGATGCTCCGCACCGCCGTTCTCGCTCGGTGCAGCCGCCACCGCGTGCACCGCGGTGTCCATGCCGGTGGCCTGGAGCACGAAGCCAGCCACGTGACGAGGGGAGGGAAAATCGAATGCGAGGGTGGCCGGCAGGGGCGCGCGCGTGATCCGTTGCAACCGCCGCCGAAGCTCCACGGCCATGAGCGAATCGAGCCCGAGGTCGGCGAAGCCGGTTTGCGGATCGAGCCGCGCAGGATCGGCGTGCCCGAGAACCGCCGCCGTCTCGGTGCGCACCACGCCCACCAAGTGCTCGCGCCTTTCCGCGACGGAAAGGCCACGCAGTTGCGCGAGGAGCGCATCGTCCTCCCCGGATGCCGGTGCGGCCGCTTCGAGCGCGTGGACCGCTTCGGGCAAGGCGCGCAGCAAGGGCCGAGGACGCGCCGCCGCGAAGGATGGAGCAAATCGGCTCCAGTCGACATCGGCCAGCGTGATGGCGGCTTCCTCGGAGTCGACGGCCCCTGCGAAGGCGAGCAGGGCGCGGGAAGGCGCCATGGGCGATAGTCCGCGCCGGCGCAGGTGCTCGTGTGCGCCGTCGGCATCGGCCATTCCGCCGTCGGCCCAGGGGCCCCATGCCAATGCGGTGGCGGCGAGCCCGCGCGCGCGTCGATGTTCGGCCAGCGCGTCGAGGTACGCGTTGGCAGCGGCATACGCCGACTGCCCTGCGCTGCCCCACACGCCGGCCACCGAGGAGAAAAGGACGAAGGCATCGAGCGGCCTCTCGCCAAGGAGTCGATCGAGGTGGAAGGCCCCCGCGACCTTCGCCGCGACCACCCGGTGCATGTCTTCCGTGGAGGTCTGCGCGAGCGCCCGGTGTTCGACCACGCCCGCGGTGTGCACCACGGCGTTCACCTCGCCGATGCGCCCCAACAGTGCTTCGAGGGCATCGCCATCCGACGCGTCGCACGCTTCGAGCGAGATGCGGCACCCCAGGGCGGTGAGCTCGTCATGCAGCTCGCGTGCACCAGGGGCATCGGCCCCGCGCCGGCTGGTGAGCACCAGGTGCTCGACCCCACGGCGGGCCAGCCACCGCGCCACATGCGCCCCGAGCGCGCCCGTGCCCCCCGTGACCAGGGCGGTGCCACGCGGCTTCCATGCCCGTGCGACGTCCTTCTGCGGCGCCCGAACGAGCCGTCGCGCGAACAGCCCCGAGGTGCGAAGTGCAATCTGGTCCTCGTCCTGGGCGAGCGCGAACACGAGCCGCGAGAGGGCCGCTGCATCCAGCGCTGCGGGGACGTCCAACAATCCGCCCCAGAGTTGGGGCTGCTCGAGCGCGACCACGCGCCCCAGGCCCCACGTCAACGCTTGCAGCGGCGAGGTCAGTGGGTCGGAGCGCCCGATGGAGACCGCGCCCTGCGTGAGGAGCCAGAGCGAAGCCGGCACGGCGCAGTCCGCGAGCGCCCGCACGAGTGCGAGGTTGGACGCGAGCCCGCGCGGCATGGACGGTTGCCCAGGCAATGGTTCCATATCGAGCGCGAGCAACGAGAGAACCCCGCGCGGCGCCGATTCCGCGAGACGCGCCGCGAGGTTTCCACCGTCCTCCTCGAGCACCACCGCCACGATGTCGGCCCCATGCTCGGTGAGCGCGCGGGAAAGGGCCCGCGCCATGGCCGACTCGATACCTCGGGCCGAGGCGACGATCCACCAGGTGCCCTCGAGGCGCGCGGCAGACGCGGCGGAGGCGAGAGCCTTCCACGCGATGCGGTAACGCCACGCATCGAGTTCGTTCCGATCGGAGCGTTCTCGGTGCCACGCCGAGAGGGCGGGCAGCAACGAAGCCAGCGACTTGCGCTGCTCGGGGGCGTCGATGCGCAGCGACGCACTGAGCGCATCGAGGTTTCCTCGTTCGATGGCCTCCCAGAAGCGCGTATCCTCCGCCGGCGTGTCGTTGGCAGGCGGCGACGCATCCAGCCAAAAGCGCTCCCGTTGAAAGGGATACGTAGGCAGCGCAACGCGCGAAGGCCGAACGGGGGCGAAGAAGGCGTTCCAATCGACATGGTGTCCGCGGGTGTGGAGCTCTGCGACTGCGTCGACGAGCGAAGAGGCGTCGCGGCCCTTGAGGAGGGTAGGAAGGAAAGCGAGGTCGGAGTCCGCCTCGAGGCAGCGTTCGGCGAGTGGAGCGAGGACGCCGTGGGGCCCGAGCTCGAGGAAGGAAGAGACGCCTTGGGCGTGGAGAAAGCGGACGCCATCGAGAAAGCGGACGGCGTGTCGAGCATGGCGCACCCAGTAATCCGGGGAGGCCATGTCGGACGGCTCGACGCGAGAACCCGTGAGATTGGAAACGATGGGGATGCGCGGAGGGTTGTAGGCGAGGGACTCGGCGACGCGCCGGAAGTCCTCGAGCATGGGCTCGACGCGTGGCGAGTGAAAAGCATGGCTGACGCGGAGCCTGGAGGCCTTGCGGCCAAGGGCCTCGAAGTGTGCGGCGAGGGCGAGGACGGCATCTTCGTCGCCCGCGACGACGGTGGAATTGGGAGCATTGAGCCCCGCAATGTCGACGCCCGCATGGAGGAGCGGTCGGACCTCGTCCTCGGAGGCGTGAAGAGCGACCATGGCGCCGCCCGGAGGAAGGGCCTGCATGAGCCGAGCGCGCGCGGCAACGAGGGAGCAAGCGTCGTCGAGGGAGAGGACGCCCGCGACATGGGCCGCGACCATTTCGCCAATGGAGTGCCCAAGGAGAAAATCGGGCTGAAGGCCCCAAGCCTCGAGGAGTCGATAGAGCGCAACCTCGAGCGCGAAGAGCGCGGGCTGCGCAAAGCCGGTTTCATGAATGCGCCCATCGCCGGCCAAGGGACCAAGGCGGGAGCGAGCGGCATCGAAGGCGTCACGGAAGACGGGGAAAGCATCGTAGAGAGCTTGCCCCATGCCCTCGTATTGGGAACCCTGGCCGGTGAAGAGCACGGCGAGCTTTCGGGCGCCAAGCGCCTGGGAGGGCGTTGCCGATGCCAGAGCGGTCTGCAGCGCGGCACGATCCTGGGCCACGCAGGCAAGTCGCCATTCGAAGTGGGAACGGCCGGTGGCCAGTGAATAGGCTACGTCATGCAAGCCCACATCGGGCTGCGCCTCGAGAAAGCCGCCCAACTGCTCGACCTGAGCGCGCAGCGCCGCTTCGCTCTTGGCCGAAAGGAGCACCGGCACATGAATCGCCGTCCCGGCCTCGGAGGACCGCGGCTTGCCGCCGCCGACTTTCAACGCAGCGGGAGGGTTGGGGTGGGGGAGCGCTTCTTCGAGCACGATGTGCGCATTGGTCCCACTGAGCCCAAAGGACGAAACAGCAGCGCGTCGCGGCCGCCCACGTTGAGGCCAAGGCCTGGCCGCATCGAGCAGCCGCACGGCACCCTCGGCCCAATCGACGTGGGGCGAAGGCGTGTCCGCATGCAGCGTCTTGGGCAAGAGCCCATGCTGCATGGCAAGAACCATCTTGATGACGCCCGCGACCCCCGCGGCAGCCTGGGTATGTCCCATATTGGACTTGATGGTCCCGAGCCAAAGAGGCGCATCGTCCGAGTGAGCCCGCCCGTACGTAGCCATGAGCGCCGCAGCCTCGATGGGATCGCCCAGAGTGGTCCCGGTGCCATGAGCCTCGACGGCATCGACGTCTTGGGGGGCAAGGTTGGCCGCCGCGAGAGCCTGGCGAATGACCCTTTGCTGGGCAAGGCCGTTGGGGGCAGTGAGCCCCTGGCTCTTACCATCTTGATTGAGCGCCGAGCCGCACAGGAGCGCGAGCACGGGATGGCCAAGGCGTCGGGCATCGGCCAGACGCTCCAAGAGCAACATGCCGACGCCTTCGCTCCAGGCCACACCATTGGCGTCCGCCGAGAACGACTTGCACCGCCCATCGGGCGCAAGGCCCCGTTGCCGGCTGAACTCGATGAAGCTCGTCGGCGTGGCCATGACCGTGGCCCCACCCGCGAGCGCGAGCGAGCACTCCCCCTGACGCAGCGCCTGTGCGGCAAGGTGGATGGCAACGAGCGACGAACTGCACGCGGTGTCGACGGTGATGGCCGGCCCCTCGAGGCCCAGCGCATACGCGATCCTCCCCGAGGCGATGCTCGGCGCACTGCCAATCCCAATCTGTCCTTCGAACGTCTCCGGCGGCGCTTGAAAGAGCCGCGCCGCATAATCCTGATACATGACGCCGACGAAGACGCCCGTGGAGCTGCCTTGGAGGGACGCCGGCGCAATGCCCGCACGCTCGAGGGACTCCCACGCCGTCTCGAGCAAAAGGCGCTGCTGCGGATCGATGGTCAGGGCTTCGCGCGGACTGATGCCGAAGAAGGCGGGGTCGAAGCCGAGCGCATCGCGAAGAAAGCCGCCCTCGAGGACATACGTTTTCCCCTTGGCATCGGGATCGGGATCGAAAAGGGCGTCGAGATCCCACCCGCGGTCGGAGGGAAAAGGTGAGATGGCATCGGAGCCATGGCAAAGAAGCTGCCAGAGCTCGTCGGGCGAGGTAACGCCGCCCGGAAATCGGCACCCCATGGCCACGATGGCCACGGGATCCGCAGCCTCCGCGGCCGGCTGCACGGTCCTCGCGACGGTGGGGCCCGAATCCTGGCCGAGCAGCTCGGTGCGGAGCCATCGCGCAAGACCATCGGGCGTCGGGTAGTCGAAAAGCAGTGTCGTCGAGAGCCGCATGCCCGTCGCCGACGCCAGTCGATTTCGGAGCTCGATGGCCATGAGCGAGTCGAGCCCGAGCTCCTGCAACGGCCGCAGCGGCTCGATGGATGCCGCCTCGACGTTGAGCACCGCGGCAACGTGTGCCCGCACCACGTCGAGCAGTGTCCGCAGCCGTTCCGCGTCGTCGAGTGGGCGCAGTCGCTCTTGCAGCGACGCGTTGGCGCGACGAGGTTCACGCGTGCGAGCCCTCGAGGCTGCGGCATCGAAGCGAACCGGCATGAGCAACGCCTCCGAGCGGCCGAGCGCCGCATCGAACAGCGCGAGCGCCTCGGGGGACGACATCGGAACGAGCCCCTGCCGCCGGATCCGTGCACGATCCAGCTCGGGCAGTCGCGCCGCCATGCCCACGGCCTCCCAAGGCCCCCAGGCAAGCGAGCACCCCGACAAACCTCGTGCGCGACGATGCGCGGCCAGTGCGTCCAGCGCGCTGTTGGCCGCCGCGTAGCTGGCCTGCCCCGCGCTGCCGAGCGGACCTGCGAGCGACGAGAAGAGCACGAAGGCTCGAAGATCGAGCGAGGCCGTGAGCCGATGCAAATGCCACGCGCCATCGAGTTTCGGTTGCAACACCGTTGCGAGTCGTTCGTCCGAGAGCGACGCGAGAAGCCCATCATCGAGAACACCGGCCGCATGCACGACCGCCGTCAACGGATGATCGGATGCGACATGCTCGAGCAGCCGCGTCAGCTCATCCGCGTTCGAAACATCGCACGCCCGCAGGCACACCTGGGCCCCTGCAGCCTCCAGCTCGGTGACGAGAGCTTCGGCCCCGGGTGCACCGGGCCCTTGGCGCGAGGCGAGCAGCAGGTGGCGTACGCCGTGATGGGCCACGAGGTGCCGCGCGATTTCGGCGCCCAGGCCCCCCGTCGCACCCGTGACGAGGACGGTGCCCTCCGCATCGAGAGGCCGCGCGAGCTCGTCGCGGGATGCGCTCGCGCGTGCGAGCCGCGGCGAAAGAAGCGAACCGTTTCGCATCGCCAACTGCGTTTCCGGTCGAGCGATGGCCGCGCGAAGGAGCTTCATGTCGAGGGCATCGACGTCCACCAGCCGCGGGGCGCGCGTCGGGTGTTCGAGTTGTGCCGAGCGCACCAGCCCCCAGAGCGGTGCATGCACGAGGTCGGCGACATCGTCTTCCGGGCCGGCTGCGACGGCACCGCGCGTGAGCACCACGAGCTGGCAGGCGGCGAAGGTTTCGTCGGCGAGCCACGCTTGCAGCAGCGCGAGCACCCGGCACGTCGCGGCGTGCGCCTTGGCGGGCGTACCCTCCTCGTCGGGAGCCGCCGCGCACGCGATCGCCACCACGTCGGGCCGGGTTGCCCCCTGCTCGATGGCCCCGCGCAGCGTAGCCAGATCGGGGTACACACTTGCCTCGAGGCCGAGTGAATTCTCGCCCAGGACGGCCCATGCCCCCTCTGCGCCGGCCTCGGCGAGAGAAAGGCGCACCCATTCGAGGTGATGCATGGCCTCATGGATGCCGCGCACCGCCTCGAACGACGCGGGCCTCGTGGCGAGCGAATCGATGGTGGCCACGGCGTTGCCTGCCGCGTCCGCGATGACCACCGACACCGCGTTCGCTTCCTCGCGCCGCGAGAACCGGGCGCGAAGCGACGTCGCCCCCGCGGTATGCAACGACACGCCCGTCCACGCAAAGGGCAGGGCCAGCGGGCCACCTTCGCGAAGCGCGCGCACGCCAAGCCCGTGAAGCGCCGCATCGAGGAGCACCGGGTGAAGCAAGAACGTCCCGTCCGAGCCCCCCGCCGGGAGGGCCACCTCGACGAAGAGCTCCGTCCCCCGCGTCCACGCCGCCCGCAGCCCCTGAAACTCCGGACCGTACGCGACCCCTACGGCCGCGAGCTCCTCGTACACGCTGGCCAGGTCCATGGCCGTCGCCCGAGGCGGCGGCCACTCGGAAAGAACTCCATGCTCGGTCCCGCCGTGGCGCGCATCGTCTGCGGGCTGGAGCACGCCGCTGGCATGAAGCGTCCACGCGGCGTCCGTGGTGGCCTCTGCGGGGCGGGCGTAAAGGGCGAGCGTTCGCTGCGCGGCGTCGTCCGCACGTCCGAGCACGAGTTGCACATCCACGGCGCCCGTCGCGGGGAAGGTGAGCGGCGCGTGAAGCGTGAGCTCGCCCAGATGCGCGACCCCGGCGCGTTCGCCTGCGGCCAACGCGAGCTCGAGCAGCGCCGTCCCGGGCAGCAGGACGGCCCCGTGAACGGTATGGCCGGTCAACCAAGGATGGCGGGTCAGCGAAACGTGGCCGGTGAAGATCCACTCATCGCGATCGGCAAGGTGAATCACCGCGCCGAGCATCGGATGCGACGCCGGCACGAGGCCGAGCAATGGCGCATGGGCCGGCGCCGGAGCGTTCAGCCAATAGTGCGCTCGCTGAAAAGGATACGTCGGCAGCGCAACGGGCGAGGGCTGCGTGGGGGCGAAGAAAGCTCGCCAATCGACTTGGTGCCCGCGAGCATGGAGCTCGGCAACGCTCGCGACGAGGAGCGATGCATCGCGATCCTTGTGCAGGGTGGGAAGGAAGGCGAGGCGGTCGTCGGCGTCGAGGCAGCGTTCGGCGAGTGGGGCCAGGACGCCGTGAGGTCCGAGCTCGAGGAAGGTGGTGACCCCTTGGGCGTGGAGAAATCGCACGCCATCGAGAAAGCGCACGGCGTGGCGAGCATGGCGCACCCAGTAATCGGGTGAGGCAACGTCGCTGGGGTCGACGCGCGTGCCGGTCAGATTGGAGACGATGGGAATGCGGGGCGCGTTGTAGGCGAGGGATTCCGCGACGCGGCGGAAGTCCTCGAGCATGGGCTCGACGAGGTGCGAGTGAAAGGCATGGCTGACGCGCAGCCGCGTTGTCTTGCGCCCGAGCGCTTCGAAGTGCGAGGCGAGAGCGAGGACGGCGTCCTCGTCGCCCGCGACGACTGTGGAGTCGGGGGCATTGAGCCCCGCAATGTCGACACGCGCATGGAGGAGGGGCCGCACCTCGTGCTCGACAGCCTGCAGAGCGACCATGGCACCGCCAGGAGGGAGCGCCTGCATGAGCCGAGCGCGCGCGGCGACGAGAGAACACGCGTCGTCGAGGGAGAGCACCCCCGAGACATGGGCCGCGACCACTTCGCCAACGGAGTGCCCGAGGAGAAAATCGGGCTGAAGGCCCCAAGCCTCGAGGAGCCGAAAGATCGCCACCTCGAGTGCGAAGAGCGCCGGCTGGGCAAATCCGGTCTCATGAATGCGCGCATCGTCGGCCAAGGGACCAAGGCGAGAGCGCGCGGCATCGAAGGCGTCGCGGAAGACGGGAAAAGCGTCATAGAGAGCTTGCCCCATGCCCTCGTATTGGGCGCCCTGGCCGGTAAAAAGGACGGCGAGCTTTCGGGAGTCCGATGCATGGCGTGGCGTCGCGGTCGCAAGCGCTTGGCGGATGGATGCGGGGTCGGTCGCCACGCAAGCAAGACGCCATTCGAAATGGGAACGGCCCGTGGCCAGCGAATAGGCCACATCGAGCAAGCCCACATCGGGCTGCGCCTCGAGAAAGGCGTCCAACTGCTCGACCTGAGCGCGCAGCGCCACTTCGCTCTTGGCCGAGAGGAGGGCCGGCACCCCCCCCCAACCCCCCGCTCCGGGGTAGGAGATGAAGCCCGGGGCTCGCTGCGGGGAGGCCTCGGGTTCGATCTCCTCCAAAATAACGTGCGCATTGGTCCCACTGAGCCCAAAGGACGAAACGGCAGCGCGGCGTGGCCGCCCACGTCGAGGCCAAGGCCTGGCCACATCGAGCAGGCGCACGGTACCCTCGCTCCAATCGACGTGGGACGAAGGCGTGTCCGCATGCAGCGTCTTGGGCAAGAGCCCATGCTGCATGGCGAGGACCATCTTGATGACGCCCGCGATACCGGCGGCGGCCTGGGTGTGTCCCATATTGGACTTGATGGTCCCGAGCCAAAGAGGCGACTCGGCGGAGCGCGCGCGCCCATAGGTAGCAATGAGCGCCGCGGCCTCGATGGGATCGCCCAGAGTGGTCCCGGTGCCGTGAGCCTCGACGGCATCGACGTCGTGGGCGGCGAGGTTGGCGGCGGCGAGGGCCTGGCGAATGACCCTTTGCTGGGCAAGGCCATTGGGCGCAGTGAGACCCTGGCTCTTTCCGTCCTGATTGAGCGCCGAGCCGCGCAGGAGCGCGAGCACGGGATGGCCAAGGCGTCGGGCATCGGCCAGACGCTCCAAGAGCAACATGCCGACGCCTTCGCTCCAGGCCACGCCATTGGCATCCGCCGAGAACGACTTGCACCGCCCATCCGGGGCCAGCGCTCGCTGCCGACTGAACTCGATGAAGCTCGTCGGGGTGGCCATGACGGTGGCCCCACCTGCAAGGGCCAGCGAACACTCCCCCTGACGCAGCGCCTGTACGGCAAGATGGATGGCAACGAGCGACGAACTGCACGCGGTGTCGACGGTGATGGCCGGCCCCTCGAGCCCGAGCGTGTACGCGATCCTTCCCGAGGCGATGCTCGGTGCACTGCCAATCCCCACGTGCCCCTCGAAGATCTCGGGCGCATGAAAAAGCCGGGCGGCATAATCCTGATACATGACGCCGACGAAGACGCCCGTGGAGCTGCCTTGGAGGGACGCCGGCGCAATGCCCGCGCGCTCGAGGGATTCCCACGCGGTCTCGAGCAAAAGGCGCTGCTGCGGATCGATCGTCAGGGCTTCACGCGGACTGATGCCGAAGAAAACCGGATCGAAGCCCAGCGCATCGTGAAGGAAGCCGCCCTCGCGGACGTAGGCCTTGCCCTTGGCGTCGGGGTCGGGATCGTAAAGGCTCGAAAGATCCCACCCGCGGTCGGAGGGAAAGGCGGAGATGGCGTCGGCGCCATCGCGGAGAAGCTGCCAGAGCTCGTCGGGCGAGGTGACGCCGCCTGGAAAACGGCACGCCATGGCCACGATGGCGATGGGCTCGAACGACTTCTCCTCCACCTTGCGCAGCCGTGATTCGGCCGCGTGCAGCTCGTGGGTGACGCGTTTGAGGTACTCGGCGAGCTTCTCTTCACGAGCTGACATGGGCATTGTCTCCGAACTTCTGATCGAGGATGTGAAGCAACTCGTCGACCCCGGCGGCATCGATCTTTTTCGTGAACGTCACCTCGGCAGCCGCGTTCGGGCCGCCCGCCCATCTGCTCAGGAGCGCCCGTAAACGATGGGTGAGCGTCTCGCGCATCGCCTCGTTGGCATGGAGCTCCGTCAGCGTGCTTTCCACCCGATCGAGTTCCACGCCCATCGCGAGCATGGACGGGCCGTTCTCCTTCGATGCATCGGGGAGAAGCTGCTCGAGCAACAAATGGGTCAGCGCTGCGGGGCTCGGGTGGTCGAACAGCAGCGTTGCTGGAAGACGCAGCCCGGTTGCAGATGCAAGCCGGTTTCGAAGCTCCACCGCCATGAGCGAATCGAGCCCGAGCTCCTGCAGGGGCCGCGACGGCTCGAGCGCATGGGGATCGGCATCGAGAACGGCGCCCACGTGCTGCCGGACGACATCGAGCACCGCCCGAAGTCGCTCGGCCGGTTCCAACATGCCGAGCCGTCGCGCGAGCTCTTCGCCTTGGCGCGCAGGCGCCTCCACGCGCCGCACCGACGCACGCGCCAGATCGCGCAGCATCGGCGGCAGGGAATCCCCACGCGCCGCGAGCGCCGCGGCATCGAGGCACACCGGTACGAGCAACGGCTCGGGGCGGGCCACCGCGGCGTCGAAAAGTGCGAGAGCCTCCTCCGCGGAAAACGGAACCAGCCCTTGCCGGCGAAGGCGCGCGCGATCCGCCTCGGGAAGGCGTGCGGCCATGCCGGTGCCATCCCACGGCCCCCATGCGAGGGAGCAACCCGGCAGACCCAGCGCATTTCGTTGGACTGCCAGTCCATCGAGTGCAGCATTGGCGGCGGCGTAGTTGGCCTGCCCCGGCCCACCGAGCACCCCGGCGAACGACGAGAAGAGCACGAACGCGCGCAGGTCGAGGTGCCCCGTGAGCCGGTGCAGATGCCACGCCGCATCGAGCTTGGGCGCGAGCACCGCGTCGAGGCTTTCCTGGGAAAGCGAGGCGAGGAGTTTATCGTCGAGGATACCTGCCGCGTGCACGACGGCGGTCAGCGGATGCTCGGGCGCGACGTGCTCGAGGCATTGCGCGAGCTCGTCGGCGCGGCCCACATCGCAGGCGCGAAGGGTGACGCGAGCACCCGCCGCTTGCAGTTCGGCGACCAGATCGTTCGCCAGGGGCGCCTCGGGACCGCGGCGCGATAGCAGGAGCAGATGCCGCACGCCATGGCGGATCACGAGGTGCCGCGCGAGCTCCGCACCGAGGCCACCCGTGGCACCCGTAACGAGAACCGTGCCATTCGGATCGAGCGACCGCGCACCCGAGGCCGAGGATGCCGCGGCACGTATGAGCCGCGGCACGCGCAGCGTACCCTGTCGCAAGGCCAGTTGCGGCTCCGCGAGGGAGACCGCAGCCCGGGCAGCCTTGGCGTCGAGCGCATCGACGTCGAGCAACGTGAGCGGCCGGCCGGGGTGCTCGAGCTGGGCGGAACGCGCGAGTCCCCAGAGCGGGGCCTGCACGAGATCCACCGTGTCCTCCGTCCGGGCGGCCACGGCCCCGCGGGTCAGCACCACGAGCCGGCACGGCGCGAAAACCTCGTCGGCGAACCATGCTTGCAATGTCGCGAGCAACCGGTGCGTGGCCCGGTGCGCGCGCTCGGGCACGTCCGGCGTGTCCGCCTCGCCGGAGCCGAATGCGATCGCCACCACGTCGGGCAAGGGCATCCCTTGCGCAACGGCACGACCGAGCTCGTTCACATCGAGGTATGCGCGAGCCCCCGTCGCCGCGCCCACGAGACCGAGGGGGTCGTCGTCGACGATCGCCCACGTGGCATGGGCCGGCGATGCCGGGGCCGGGATCTCTCGCCAGACAAGCGCATACAGGTTCGAGGAGGCCTGGGCTGCGAAGAACTGCGCAGCCGGCGCTCGCCGCGTGGAGAATCCTTCGATGTGCGCGACCGGGACGCCGTCGGAATCCCAGAAGGCCATGTCGGCGTGCGTGACGTCGGCGTCCGCCGCGCCCTCGGTGGTCTCGGTGACGAGCGCGTGCTCGGCCCAGGTGGGAACGACGTGCCGCCCGTACCAGACGACCCGCTCGATGGCGAACGGCAACCGTGGCACCTCGCCCGTGGCGGGAAGCCCGGCGCTCCAGATCTCCAGGCCGAAGACGTTGTCGATGAGCCCACCCGGTATCGGAGCATCGTCGCCGCCGACACCCTCCGGGGCCGCGAGCCGTCCCACCGCGACCCGCTCGCGAACGCGCGATGCCTGCCGCAGCCAGCGCCATTGCGGACCCCACTCGATCTGGAGGGCACGGAGCACGTCGAGGTAGCCGAGCGACGCAGGCTCCTCGGCCGGCGGGCGCAGGGATGCGCGTTGCGCAGCCGGCGCAAGGGGGGCCACGTCGAGGGTCGCGGTGACGTGCGTGGTCCACGCGTCGTCCTGGCGCGTGCAGAGCCGGACGGAGAAGCCGCTCGCCCCACGCGCGAGCTGCAGATGCAAAGTGACGCACTCGGTGGCGCGCTCGAACGAGATGGGCCGCAGAAATTCGACCTGGCGCAGCTCGAGAGGCTGATCCGGCCAATGGGACTCGGCCACGGCGAGGAGAATGGCCACGTAAAAGGCGCCCGGCACCACGATGCGTCCGTAGACGAGGTGGTCCCGTAGATAGGGTTGGACCGACGGTCCAATGTCGATGGTGTGCAGCACGGAGCCGTCCGGCAGATCGAACCGCCGCCCTGCGAGCGCATAGCGTCCCGCCGGCGAGCCCAGGGACGAAGCCTGGCGCTGGCCCGAATCGACCCAATAGCGTTCACCTTGGAACGGATACGTTGGCAAGGTCCGGCGCGAGGGCCTGTGCGGCGCGAAGAACGCCTCCCAGTCGACATGGTGCCCGCGCGCGTGGATGGCCCCGAGCGCCGAGACGATGGCATCGACGCCGCGGTCCTTCTGCATCGTAGGAACGAAGGTGAGGCCGTCGATCTCATCGAGGCACGCCTGGGCGAGCGGTGTGAGCACACCATGGGGGCCGAGCTCGAGAAAGGTCGTCGCGCCCTCGGAGTGGAGCGTGCGGACTCCGTCGAGAAAGCGGACGGCCTGCCGCACATGGCGCACCCAGTACTCCGCGGAGGCGATGTCGCGCGCCTCCGCGCGGGCCCCGGTCGCATTGGACACGATGGGGATGCGGGGCGCGTGGTAGACGAGTTTCTCCGCGACCCGCCGGAAATCGTCGAGCATGGGCTCGACCAGTGGCGAGTGGAACGCGTGGCTGACCCGGAGCCGTGTGGTCTTGCGCCCGAGGGCCTGGAAGTGCTCGGCGACGGTCACGACCGCGGCTTCCTCGCCGGCGACCACCGTGGAGTTGGGCGCATTGATGCCCGCCACGTCGACGCGCCCGCGGAGCCGCGGCCGCACGTCGTCTTCCGTGGCTTGGATGGCCATCATGGCCCCGCCGGCCGGCAACGCTTGCAGGAGCCGAGCGCGCGCGGCCACGAGGGTGCAGACATCTTCGAGCGAGAAGACGCCCGCCACGTGCGCCGCGACGATTTCGCCGATGGAGTGCCCGAGGAGAACATCCGGGCGAAGCCCCCACGACTCGAGCAGCCGAAAGAGCGCCACCTCCAGCGCAAAGAGCGCGGGCTGCGTGAAGCCCGTCGCGTGAATGCGCTCCTCGTCGAAGAAGAGCACATCGCGCAGGGGTCGCTCCAAGTGTGGATCGAGCTGCGCGCAGACGGCATCGAGCGCATCCCGAAACACGGGAAACGCGTCGTACGAAGCCCGCCCCATCCCCGCCCACTGGCTCCCTTGCCCCGTGAAGAGCAGGGCCAGCTTCTTCGAGCCATGCCCATGATGCGGCGCCAAGTTCGCCAACGCCTCGCGCACCTGCTCGCGATCGCGCGCCACGAACGCCGCCCGCCACTCGAAATGCGATCGCGTGGTCGCCAGCGAATACGCCACATCGACCAGCCTCGCCTCGGGATGCGCATCGAGGTACGCCCCCAACCGAGCCCCCTGCTCCAAAAGCGCCCCCTCCGTCTTCGCAGATAGCGAGAACGCCATAACGGCACCCTCCCCCCCCGGGGGAGGGCTGGGGTGGGGGAGCGCAGGCGCCTCCTCGACAATGACATGCACATTCGTCCCACTGAGCCCAAAGGCCGAAACCCCAGCCCGCCGCAACCTATCCCCCCCGCCCCAAGGCACCACCGTATCCACGACCCGCACGGGCAACGCGTCCCAATCGATATGCCGATTGCGCGGGTTCGTGTGCAACGTCGGCGGCAGCGCGCCGTACCGCAAACAGGCAATGACCTTGGCCACGCCCGCCAGCCCTGCGGCCGATTCCAGATGCCCGATGTTCGTCTTCACGGCGCCCAAGAGGAGAGGCCGTCCCTCTTCACGTCCTTCACCGTAAACGGCGGCCAACGCCTGCACCTCGATGGGATCCCCGAGCGCCGTCCCCGTGCCATGGCACTCGACGACATCGACATCCGCTGCCCGCAGCCGCGCATCCTCCAACGCCGCCCGCAGCACCTTCTGCTGCGACGTGCCATTGGGCGCCGTGATTCCACTGCTCGCCCCATCATGATTGACCGCCGTCCCTCGAACGACGGCGAGAATCCTCCGCCCGTGTGCCCGCGCATCGTCGAGCCGTTCGAGCGCGAGCACGATCACGCCCTCGCCGCGCCCGTACCCATCCGCGCTCTCCGCGAACGTCTTCGACCGCCCATCGGGCGCGAGCGCCCGTGTTCGCGACAGCATGACGAAACCCTCGGCCGCAGCCATGACCTGGACACCGCCGGCCAGCGCGAGCTGGCATTCGCCGCGGCGCAGGGCCTGACACGCGAGGTGCAAGGCCACGAGTGACGAACTGCATGCCGTGTCCACGGAAAGCGCAGGCCCTTGCAGCCCCAACGTGAACGCCAAGCGACCCGCCGCAAACGACGGCTGGCTGCCGGTGAGCACGTAGGCCTCGGCCTCGTCGGCGGGGCCCCGCACGAAGTCGTAGTCCCCAGGACCGATGCCCACGAACACGCCGGTCTGGGAATCCTTGAGCGCGCCCGGGACCACACCGGCATCCTCGAGGGCGTGCCAACTCGCCTCGAGGAGCAGACGGTGCCTCGGGTCGACGTTCTTCGCTTCACGCGGGCTGATACCGAAGAACGCCGCATCGAACAGATCGATGCGGTCGAGAAATGCCGCCTCCCGCACGTACGATTTGTCCTTGGCGTCGGGATCCGGATCATACACCTCGTCGGCGTTCCATCGGTCTTCGGGCACGGGGCGGATGGCGTCGCCGCCGCTGGCCAGGAGGTTCCAGAAGCTCTCGAGGTCGACGACCCCACCCGGCACGCGTAGACCCATCCCGATGATGGCGAGCGGCTCGCTCGATGCGGCCTGGTAGGTGGCCAGGCGGTCGCGCAGGCGTTCCACCTCACGAAGAGATCGAACCAGGGCTTCGCGGAGCTTCGTTTGCGACGGGCTTTCTTGTCCCATGATCAGCTCACCTCCAGAAAGGTGCTTGCAACGGCGAGAAGGGCTTCGTCTTCGAGCGCATCCAGATCGGGGCGAAGGGGGTCGTCTTTGGTGTCGCGCGTGCGCTCGAGCGTGCCGCTTTCGCGGGGGGCATCCTCGCCCAAGGCATCGCGCAGAAGTGAAAGCACGAAGCTCGCCACCCTGTGGGGCGACGGATGATCGAACGCGAGTGTCGCGGGGAGCGTCACGCCGGCCTTTCGCTGCAAGCTTCGTCGGAGCTCGACGGCCATCAGCGAGTCGAGACCGAGGTCGACGAACCCCGTGTGCGCATCCAGTCGCGAGGCATCGGGATGGCCGAGCACCGCGGACGTTTCCGTCCGCACCAGCGCGATGAGATGCTCCATTCGCTCCACGTCGGAGAGGGCGCGAAGCTCTGCGACGAATGCATCGCCTCCGCTCTCCACCGACGCGCGTGCGAGCTCCTCCAGCACGCGCACCGCATCCGGCAGCGCCTCGAGGAGCGGACGACGCCGCCCCGATGCGAACGACGGTACGAAGCGCGTCCAATCCACATGCGCGACCGTGAGCGTGGCCTCGCCATCGTCGACGGCTTGCCGCAAGGCTGCGAGGGCTCGCGCGGCCGCCATGGGCAACAGACCGAGGCGGTGCAGGAAGCTTCGAACCTCCGAGCTCGAGCCCATTCCTCCCTCGGCCCACGATCCCCACGAGATGGCCGTGGCCACGAGCCCGCGTGCCCGCCGATTTTCGGCGAGCGCATCGAGGTACGCGTTGCCGGCGGCGTAGCCCGATTGCTGTGCGCTGCCCCAGACGCCCGCGATGGACGAGAAGAGGACGAAGGCATCGAGCGGCCGATCGCCGAGGAGCCGGTCGAGGTGGAAGGCACCGGCCACCTTGGCGGCCACCACGTCGTGCAGCTCGTCGAGCGTCGTCTGCTCGAGGGCCTTCTGCTGCGTCACACCCGCGGTGTGCACGACGGCACGCAGATCACCGTGCCGCTCGAGAAGCGCCGCGAGGGCCTCCGGGTCGGAGCTGTCGCACGCCTCCAGCGAGACGCGCGCACCCATGGCCTGCAGCTCCTCGCACAGCTCGCGTGCGCCCGGTGCTTCCGGGCCGCGCCGGCTGGCCAGCACGAGATGCTCGGCACCTTGATGCGCGAGCCACCTCGCCACGTGTGCACCGAGGGCACCGGTGCCGCCCGTGATCAAGACGGTTCCGCGCACGTTCCATGTCGACGCCGGCATCTCGCCGCCGGACGGCGCGCGCACGAGGCGGCGCGCGTAGAGCCCCGAGGTGCGCAGCGCGAGCTGGTCCTCCTCGCCCGCGAGACCGGCGACGAGACGCTGCAAGGAGGTCGCGTCGAGGGAGGGCGGCAAGTCGATCAACCCGCCCCAGCGCGGCGCATGTTCGAGGGCGAGCACGCGCCCCATGCCCCACGTCAGCCCTTGGAGCGGCGAGGCCAGCGGATCGGAGCGCCCCGTGGACACGGCGCCGCGCGTGAGAAGCCAGAGCGGCGCAACCACCGCGAGATCGCCCAAGGCCTGCGCGAGCGCGAATGCGCTGGCAAACCCGCGGGGCAGTGCCGGATGCGCGGGCAGTGATGCGGTATCGAGGCCCAGCAGCGAGACGATGCCGCTCGGCGCCGGCGCGTAGTCCAAGATCTCCCGCAAGCGCGTGACGAGGCCCGCGCGGTCGTCGTGTTCGTCCACGGCCACGTGCACGACGTGCGCGCCATGGTCGGTGAGCGTGCGCGCCATGGTGCCGGCGAGCTCGCCGTTTTCTGCGGTGCTGACCAGCCACCACGTGCCCGCGATCCGCGCGCCCGAGGCCGAGGGCGAGAGCGCCTTCCAGATCACCCGGTAGCGCCAGGCATCGACGGTGTTCCGATCCGAGCGCTCCCGGTGCCACCGCGCGAGCACGGGCAGCACGGAGGCGAGGGAATCGCGCTGGGCGGGATCGTCAATGCGCAGCGATGCGCTGAGCGCGTCGAGGTTCCCTTTGGCGACGGCGTCCCAGAACCGGGCATCCCCGGGGGCCGAGGCCTCCGTGGCATTCGCCGCTTTGGCCTCGGTCCAAAAGCGCTCCCGGCGGAACGCGTACGTCGGAAGGGCTACCGTTCGTGCGCGCGGAAGGACCGTGCTCCAATCGAGCCGGAGTCCGGCGACGTGAAGTTCACCGAGCGAGGCGAGCATCCGCACCATGCTGCCTTCGTCACGCCGCAGCGAAGGGACCACCGTTCCCTCGCGCCCCGCGGCCTCGAGGATCGTCTGCAGCGCGATGGAGAGAATGGGGTGCGGGCTTAGCTCGACGAAGAAGGAGAATCCGTCTGCGACGAGTTTCTCGGTGGTCTCGGCGAAGCGCACCGGCTGCCGCAGGTTGCGGAACCAGTACGCGGCATCGAGGCTCTGCCCATCGAGCGGCGCAGCCTCCACCGTCGAATAGAGAGCCGTGCTGCCTGCGGTGGGCCGCACGTCGTCGACGACGTGAAGGAGCTCGTCGCGCATCGCATCCATGCAAGGAGAGTGGGACGCGATGTCGACCCGCACCTTGCGCGCGAAGATCTGGTCGGCGGTCATTCGGGCGAGGAAGTCGTCGATGGCCTCGGGCAGCCCCGAAACCACGGTGGAGCGAGGCCCATTGATGGCCGCCACGCAAAGGCGCTCGCCGTAGGGCGCGATGCGGAGGGCCACGGTTTCGGCGTCGAGCTCGACGGACGCCATGGCACCTTGGCCCGCGACGCGGAGCAGCGCCTTGCTGCGGAGGGTCACGATTTTGGCGGCATCGTCCAGGGAAAGTGCCCCGGAGACGCAGGCGGCGGCGATCTCGCCCTGGCTATGTCCGATGACCGCATCGGGCTCGATGCCCAGGGAGCGCCAGAGCGCCGCCAGGGAGACCATCATGCTGAAGAGGGCCGGCTGCACGACGTCGACCCGTTCGAGCGACGGCGCCCCATCGTCACCGCGCAGCACCCCGAGGAGCGACCAATCGACGTGCGGCGCGATCGCACGGTCGCACGCCTCGAGCCGCTCGCGGAAGACGTTGGACGACGCGAGCAACGCGCGCGCCATGTCCGGCCATTGCGACCCTTGGCCGGGGAACACGAAGGCGACCTTTCCCTCGCCCTTCTTCCTCCCCGACACGACGTGCGGTGCCGTGGAGCCATCGCGAACGACGGCGAGCGCGCCAAGCAACTCGTCGCGATCGCGCACGACGAGGGCGGCACGCCGCTCGAAGTGCGAGCGCGTGGTGGCCAACGAATGCGCGATGTCGGCGACGGCCAACTCGGGATGCGCTTCGACGTGCTCGCGAAGTCGTGAAGCCTGCGCACGAAGCGCCTCGTCGGTCTTGGCCGAGACGGGGACCACGAGCGGGCCCGTGACGGCGGCGGTCTCCTCGACGGAAGAAGAGCGACGAGGAGCCTCTTCCAAGATGACGTGCGCATTCGTTCCACTGATTCCGAAGGCCGAAACGGCTGCGCGGCGCGCCCGCCCGTTCGCGGGCCACGGTGTCGACGTGTGGAGAAGCCGGACCGAATCGCTCGACCAATCGATGTGCGGCGAAGGCGAATCGGCGTGCAGCGTTTTGGGCAGAAGCTCGTGCTGCATCGCCAGGACCATCTTGATGACCCCGGCCACGCCGGCGGCCGCCTGGGTGTGCCCCACGTTGGACTTGACGGTGCCGAGCCACAGCGGGCGCTCGGGCGAATGCTCGCGACCATACGTGGCTACGAGGGCCGCCGCCTCGATGGGATCGCCTAGCGGCGTGCCGGTGCCGTGGGCCTCGACGGCATCCACGTCTTGGGGCGAGAGCTGGGCGCGCGCGAGTGCCTGCCGGATCACCCGCTGCTGGGCGGGGCCATTGGGGGCGGTGAGGCCTTGGCTCTTTCCATCTTGGTTGATCGCGGAGCCGGGAACGAGCGCGAGAACGGGGTGGCCATTCTTGCGTGCGTCGGAGAGCCGCTCCAGGAGCAGCATGCCCGCGCCTTCACCCCAGCCCGCACCGTCGGCGTTGGCCGCGAACGCACGGCATCGGCCTCCGGGCGAGAGTGCCTTGAGTCGGCTGAAGATGACGAGCGGCTCGGGGGTGGCAAACACCGTGGCACCGCCGGCGAGGGCGAGCGAGCACTCGTGGTTGCGCAGTGCTTGGCAGGCGAGGTGAATCGCCACCAGGGACGAACTGCACGCCGTATCGACGGTCACCGTGGGGCCTTGGAGGCCGAGCGTGTACGCAATGCGTCCGGACGCGATGGCCGTGGACGTTCCCAATGCGGGATATCCATCTTCGGCCTCCCGCGGCGTCGGCACCACGAGCTCGTAGTCGTTGTAGCAAACGCCGACGAAGACCCCCGTGGGCGTCTCGTTCATCGAGAGAGGGTCGATGCCAGCGCGTTCGAAAGTCTCCCACGACGTCTCCAGAAAGAGCCGCTGCTGCGGGTCGAGGTACATGGCTTCGCGCGGGCTCAATCCGAAGAAGGCCGGATCGAAGAGATCGGGCCGCTCGAGGAAGCCGCCCTCGCGCACGTAGATCTTGCCCTTGGCGTCGGGATCGGGATCGTAGAGCGCGTCGATGTCCCACCCGCGGTCCATCGGAAAAGCCGCGATGGCATCGCGTTCCTCGTGAAGGAGCTGCCAGAGATCTTCCGGGGAGCGCACGCCGCCGGGGTAGCGGCAGCTCATGGCCACGATGGCGATGGGATCGTCGGCGTCATGGCCCGCGCGAGCCGCCACGGGCACCGCGGGGGAAGCCACCGCGAGATCGCCGAGAAGCTCGGTGCGAAGCCACCGCGCGAGGGCATCGGGGGTGGGATAATCGAAGAGGAGCGTGGCCGAGAGCCGGCGCCCGGAGGCCGAGGCGAGTCGGTCGCGGAGTTCGACGGCCATCAGCGAATCGAGGCCGAGCTCCTGGAGCGGACGCAAAGGCTCGATGGACCCAGGGTTGGCATCGAGCACGCTGGCCACGTGCTGCCGGACGAAGTCGAGCAGCGCCCGGACTTGGTCGGCTTCACCGAGGGACCGAAGCCGCTCGGTGAGCGCATCGATGGCGCGCGCCGGCGCCTCGACCTTTCGCGCGGGGGCGCGAACCAGGGATCGGAGCAGCGTCGGCAGGGCGTCGCCCCTCTGCGCGAGCGCCGCCGCATCGAAGCGCGCCGGAACGAGCAGGGCCTCGGGGCGTGCGAGCGCGGCATCGAAGAGCGCCAGCGCGTCCTGCGTCGACAGCGGCACGATGCCCTGCCGCCGGATGCGTGCGCGGTCTTGCTCGGGCAAGCGTGCGGCCATGCCGACACCGTCCCACGGTCCCCACGCGAGTGAGCACGCGGGGTATCCCTGCGCGCGGCGATGCGCCGCCAAGGTATCGAGCGCGCCGTTGGCCGCCGCGTAGTTGGCCTGCCCCGCGCTGCCGAGGACACCGGCAAGCGACGAGAAGAGAACGAAGGCGCGCAGATCGAGGTGGCGCGTGAGCTCGTGCAGATGCCACGCCGCATCGAGCTTGGGCCGAAGGACGGCGTCGACACGGTCTTCGGTGAGGGATGCCACGAGGCCGTCGTCGAGCACGCCCGCCGTGTGCACGACGGCGGTGAGCGGATGCTTGGGCGCGACCCGCTCGAGCAGCTGCGCCAGGTCGTCCGCGCGGGCGACGTCGCAGGCCCGAAGCGTGACCCGCGCCCCCGCCGCGCGCAGCTCGGCGAGGAGCGTGTCGGCTCCGGGGGCGTCGGGGCCTTGGCGCGACGCGAGGAGCAGATCGCGCACGCCGTGGTGGGCCACGAGGTGCCGCGCGACCTCGGCGCCGAGCGCCCCCGTGGCACCCGTGACGAGGACCGTGCCGTTCGGATCGAGGGGGCGTGCCTCCGCCTCCGCCTTGACCCGCGCGAGACGCGCCATGTGCAGTGCACCTTGTCGCAGCGCGAGCTGCGGCTCGGCGAGGGTGGCCGCGGTGCGGATGGCCCGGGCATCGACTGCGTCGACGTCGAGCAGGACGATGGGCCGGGCAGGGTGCTCGACCTGCGCCGAGCGCACGAGTCCCCAAATGGGAGCGTGCGCGGGATCGAGCGCCTCATCGCCGTGGACGGCGACGGCACCGCGGGTGAGGACGACGAGCCGGCACGCGGCGAAGTCGTCGTGCGCGAGCCAGGGCTGCAGCACCGCGAGCAAACGGTGGACTGCGCGATGGGCGCGCGCAGGGACATCGCCCTCGGTTTCATCGGCCGCATCGCTCGCGAGGACAAGCGCCACCACCGCGGGCAGCGGATCGCCCTGGGCGACGGCCTCACGGAGCGCGTTCGGATCGGGGTAGACCCTGGCATCGAGCGCCGCGCCCAGATGAAGGGCGTCCTCGCCGACGATGGCCCACGCTTCGTTGGGCGCCTCGGCGGCGGGGAGCTCGCCCCAGGCGAGGGAATACAGGTCGGGCGGGGTCTGGTTCGCGAAGAACTGTGTCGCGGGGGCGCGCCGCGCGGAAAAGCCTTCGATGTGCGCCAGGGGGAAGCCTTCGGCGTCCCAGAACGACATTTCGGAGAAGCTGACGTCACCATCGGCGGTCTCGCCGCGCAGCGCGTGTTCGGCCCACACGGGAACAGCATGCCGCCCGTACCAAACGAGACGCTCGACGGCGAACGGCAGACGCGGCGTCGGGTTGTCGACTTCGCGACCGCCCGCTTCCGAGCGAATCCAAAGCGCCAGTGCAAAGACACTGTCAACGAGCCCACCGGGCATGGGCGCATCGTCCGGCGGAACGTCGTCGGGCGCGTGCAGCCGCGCGAGCCCCGTTCGCTCGCGGGTGCCATCGATCTGGTGGAGCCACCGCCACCGAGGACCAAAGTCGACCTGCAACGCGCGCAGCAACGCATCGAGGCGCGACGTGGCCTCCGGGGTCTCGTCCGATGCGGGCGCCCGAAGGGCCGCACGCTCCGAGGACGTCGGGAGGTTCGACGGTTCGATGGCCGCCGTCACATGCGTGGTCCACTCGTCCCCGTGGCGCGTGCAGAGCCGCACGGAGAAGCCCTGCGCTGCGCGCGAGAGTTGGAGATGCAGCGTGACCCGCTCGGAGGCGCGTTCGAAGGAAATGGGGCGCAGGAACTCGACCTGGCGCAGCTCGAGCGCCTGATCCGGCCAATGCGCCTCCGCCACGGCGAGGAGGACGGCGACGTAGAAGGCGCCCGGCACCACGATGCGGCCGTAGACCAGGTGGTCCTGGAGGTAGGATTGGACCGACGGTCCAATCTCCAGGGTGTGCAGCACTGTGCCATCGGGGAGGTCGAACCGCTGCCCCGCCAACGGGTAGCGTCCTGCCTGCGTGCCGCGACGTTCGGTGCGCTCGATCCAATGGCGCTCGGGTTGGAAAGGATACGTGGGGAGCGCCACGCGCGATGGCCGAAGGGGCGCGAAGAAGGCCTCCCAGTCGATGCGATGTCCACGTGCGTGGAGCGTGCCCAGGGCGGATGCCAGCGTCTCGACGCCGCGCCCCTTGTGCAGGGTGGGCACGAACGCGAGGTCCTCGTCGGGATCGAGGCACGCTTGGGCGAGGGGCGAAAGCACGCCGTGCGGGCCGAGCTCGAGGAAGGTGGTCACGCCGTCGGCACGAAGTGCGCGGATGCCATCGAGAAAGCGAACCGCGTGCCGCGCATGCCGCACCCAGTAATCGGGCGAGGCGATGTCGGACGGCTCGGCCTGGAGCCCGGTGAGGTTGGAAAGGATGGGAATGCGGGGAGGCTGGTAGGAAAGGGTTTCGGCCACGCGCCGGAAGTCGTCGAGCATGGGCTCCACGAGCGGGGAGTGAAACGCGTGGCTGACGCGGAGCCGCGACGTCTTTCGACCGAGGGCTTCGAAGTGGCGGGCGATGGCTTGGACGGCCTCGTCGTCGCCGGCGATGACGGTGGACTGGGGACCGTTGAGGCCGGCGATGTCGACGCGCGGGTCGAGCCGAGACCGGACTTCGTCCTCGGTAGCTTGCAGCGCGATCATGGCGCCGCCCGGCGGAAGCGCCTGCATGAGACGCGCCCGCGCCGCGACCAGGGTGCACGCATCCTCGAGCGAGAGAACATCGGCCACGTGTGCTGCGACGATTTCGCCAATGGAGTGCCCGAGGAGTCGATCGGGCCGAAGGCCCCAGCCTTCGAGGAGCCGAAAGAGCGCGACCTCGAGCGCAAAGAGCGCCGGCTGCGCGACCCCCGTCTCGTGAATGAGCTCCGCATCGAGCATCGACGAATCGAAGCGCGCGCACACCTCGTCAAAGACCTCGCGAAATCGCGGAAACGCATCATGGAGAACGCTCCCCATGCCCGCATACTGGCTACCTTGCCCCGTAAAGAGGACCGCCAGCTTCCTGCCGCGCGTCACCTTCGAAGCCGTCAACGTCGCCAGCGCCTGCCGCACCTGCTCGCGATCCCGCGCCGCAAACCCCGCCCGCCATTCGAATTGCGAGCGCGTCGTCGCGAGCGAATACGCCACATCGACCAAGCCCACCTCGGGATGCTCTTCGAGATACGCGCCCAACCGCTCCCCCTGCACCCGCAACGCACTTTCCGTCTTCGCAGATAGCGTGAACGCCACCACGGATGGGGCGCCGGCCGTTACGGCTCCCTCCCCCTCGGAGGTCCGCGGCTTGCCGCGGCCGACTTTCAACGCAGCGGAAGGGTTGGGGTGGGGGAGCGCAGGCGCTTCCTCAATCACAACATGCGCATTGGTCCCACTGAGCCCAAACGCCGACACCCCAGCACGCCGCACCCTGTCCCCAACCCCCCAAGGCACCAAGGAATCCACCACCCGCACGGGCAACGCATCCCAATCGATATGCCGATTGCGCGGCGTCGTATGCAACGTCGCGGGCAGCGCCCCATGCTGCAAGCACGCGATCATCTTCGCCACGCCCGCCAACCCTGCGGCAGACTCCAAATGCCCAATATTCGTCTTCACGGCGCCCAACAAGAGCGGCCGCTCGGCCTCGCGCCCGTCACCGTAAACCGCAGCCAAGGCCTGCACCTCGATCGGGTCACCAAGCGCGGTCCCCGTACCATGGCACTCGACCACGTCGACATCCGCCGCACGCAGTCGCGCATCCTCGAGCGCAGCCCGGAGCACCTTCTGCTGCGAAGTTCCATTGGGCGCCGTGATGCCACTGCTGGCCCCATCATGGTTGACGGCCGACCCACGCACGACAGCCAGCACACGCCGCCCATTCGCGCGCGCATCGTCGAGCCGCTCCAAGGTGAGCACGACCACGCCCTCGCCGCGCCCGTAGCCATCCGCGCCATCGGAGAACGTCTTCGATCGCCCATCGGGCGCGAGCGCCCGCGTTCGCGACGCCAACACGAAGGGCTCCGGAGCCGCCATGACCTGGACGCCGCCGGCGAGCGCGAGCTGGCACTCGCCCCGGCGCAGGGCCTGGCAGGCGAGATGAAGCGCCACGAGCGACGAGCTGCACGCGGTATCCACGGAAAGCGCGGGCCCCTGCAACCCCAACGTGAACGCCAACCGCCCCGCCGCAAACGACGTGTGCGTTCCGGTGACGGCATACGCCTCGGCGTCGTGATCGTGCAGCCGCAACTCATAGTCACTGGGCCCGATGCCCACGAAGACACCGGTCTGCGAGTCGCGAAGCGTGTCGGGAACGAGGGCCGCATCCTCCAGCGCTTTCCAGCTCGCCTCGAGCAGCAGTCGATGCTGCGGATCGATGTGCCGCGCCTCGCGCGGGCTGATGCCGAAGAACGTGGCGTCGAACAGGTCCACGCGATCCAAGAAGGCCGCGTGCCGGACATAGGACTTGTCCTTGGCGCTGACGTCGGGATCGTACACCGCCTCGGCGTCCCATCGGTCCTCCGGGACGAGGCGAACGGTGTCGGCCGACGACGCGAGCAGATGCCAGAACGACGCAAGATCGACGACGCCGCCCGGAAGCCGCAGTCCGACGCCCACGATGGCGACGGGGGCGTCACCGTCGGCGGTGAGCGCACGAGGCGCATCGTGCGTGGCCGCCGCGGCGAGCCCGAGGGCCTCGAGCAAGAAGCCTGCGACGTGACGAGGCGATGGGAAATCGAAGGTCAGCGTCGCAGGGAGGGCCACGCCCGTGACCCGTTGCAAGCGGCGTCGCAGCTCGATGGCCATGAGGGAATCGAGGCCGAGATCGGCGAAGCCCGTCTGAGGATCGAGCTGCGCAAGATCGTCGTGCCCCAGGACCGCCGCGCACTCGGCGCGCACGCGTTCGACGACGTGCTCGAGGCGTTCGTCCTGGCCAAGGCCGCGCAACCGAGCGGCGAGTGTGTCGTTGGCTTCGGGTGGGGCCGATGCGGCCTCGAGTGCCTCGAGGGCACGGACCGCATCGGGGAGCGCGTGAAGAAGCGGGCGCGCTCGCCCGGAGGCGAACGTTGGAGCGAAGCGCGGCCAGTCGACATCGGCCACGGCGAGCGTCGTCGCGCCCTCGGTGAGCGCCCGATGCAGCGCTTCGATCGCGCGGCTGGGGGCCATCAACCGAAGACCGCGTCGCTCCAGGAAACTCTGCGCGCAGGCGTCGGCCGCCATACCGCCCTCCGCCCATGGCCCCCATGCGATCGCGGTGGCGGCGAGTCCGCGCGCCCGCCGCGCCTCGGCCAGGGCATCCAGGTAGGCGTTGGCGGCGGCGTACGCGCCTTGCTGCGCACCGCCCCACACGCCCGCAATGGACGAAAACAGCACGAAGGCATCGAGCGGAGCATCCTCGAGAAGCCGGTCCAGATGGAACGCGCCGGCCACCTTCGCTGCGAGCACGTCGTGCAGATCGTCGAGCGAGATGGCGTCGAGCTCCTGCAGTTGAACGATGCCTGCCGCATGCACGACCGAGCGCAGCCCCTCGAGCCGCCCGAGCAGTGCGGCGAGGGCCTCGGGATCGGCGCTGTCGCATGCCTCGATGGAGACGCGAACACCGAGCGCCTCGAGCTCGCGGCACAGGGCGTGGGCACCCGGTGCATCGGCGCCGCGCCGGCTGGTAAGCACGAGGTGCTCGGCCCCATTCCGCGCGAGCCACCGCGCCACATGGGCACCGAGCGCCCCCGTGCCCCCCGTGATTAAGACGGTTCCGCGCGGCTTCCACGAAGGAGCCATGGCCGTTTCGCGGGCCCGTACGAGTCGCCGCGCAAAGACACCGTCCGCGCGGAGCGCGACCTGGTCCTCGCTTCCGGCCAGGATGGCGGTGACGTGGGAGGCCGAGGTGGCATCGAGGTGGGCGGGGAGGTCGAGCAATCCGCCCCACCGTTCCGGATGCTCGAGCGCGAGAACGCGGCCCAGGCCCCAGGTCAACGCCTGGAGCGGCGACGCCGGCGCATCCTCGTGACCCACGGAGAGGGCGCCTCGTGTGAGCATCCAAAGCGGGGTCCGAAGCTCAACATCGCCCATCGCCTGGACGAACCCGAGCGTGGCGGCCAGGCCGCCCGGCGTGACCGCGCGCTCCGGCAACGGACGCGTGTCGAGTGCCAACAAGGAAACCACGCCGTGCGGCGCTGCCCCACGGGCGAGCGTCTCACGCAGATGCTCGGCGAGCCGCGTGCGGTCGTGCGCGTCGACCACGATGGGCACGACATGGGCGCCACGCTCCACGAGGGCGCGCGACAGCGTTTCTACGAGCGCATCGTCGACGGCGCCGGCGGGGAGGACGAGCCACCACGGACCCTCGAGGGAACGGCCCGCGATGGCCAGCGGCTCCCAGGAGATGCGGTACCCCCACGCGTTGTCCGTGCTCGGCGGCACGTCCACCCAAAAGCGCTCACGCTGGAAGGCGTACGTGGGCAGGGTGACGTGCGAAGGCCGCCACGGCGCAAACAGGGCTTGCCAATCGACGCGATGACCGCGGGCATGAAGAGCCCCGACGGCGGAGAGGAGGGTCTCGAGGCCGCGGTCCTTGTGGAGGGCGTGGACGAAGGCGAGATCGTCGGAGGCGCCGAGGGCGGCCTCGGCGAGGGGAGCCAAGACACCGTGGGGCCCGATCTCGAGGAAGGTGGAAGCGCCTTCGGCATGGAGGGAGCGCACACCATCGAGAAAGCGGACGGCGTGGCGGACGTGTCGAACCCAGTAATCGGGGGAGGTGATGTCGAGCGGCTCGGCGCGCGTTCCGGTGAGGTTGGAGACGATGGGGATGCGAGGCGGGTGATAGGAGAGTGTCTCGGCGACGCGTCGGAAGTCGTCGAGCATGGGGTCGATGCGCGGGGAGTGAAAGGCGTGGCTGACGCGCAGGCGGGAGGTTTTTCGGCCGAGGAGCTCGAAGTGGCGGGCGATGGCGTGGACGGCGTCGTCATCACCGGCAAGGACGGTGGACTGAGGAGCATTGATGGCGGCGATGTCGACGCGTGGATGGAGGAACGGCCGCACCTCGTCCTCGGAGGCCTGGAGAGCGACCATGGCGCCGCCGGGAGGGAGGGCCTGCATGAGACGTGCGCGAGCGGAAACGAGGGAGCAGGCATCGCCGAGGGAGAGGACACCCGCGACATGAGCGGCGACAATCTCGCCAATGGAGTGGCCGAGGAGCAAATCGGGCCGAAGGCCCCAGGACTCGAGGAGACGAAAGAGCGCAACCTCGAGGGCAAAGAGCGCGGGCTGCGCGACGCCGGTCTGGTCGATGCGCTCGGCGTCGAGCGTCGCCGGATCGAAATGAGCCGCCACCTCGTCGAACGCCTGCCGGAAGCTGGGAAAAGCGTCATAGAGCTCGCGCCCCATGCCGGCGAACTGACTGCCTTGTCCTGTGAAGAGCACGGCCAGCTTGCCGTCGCGCTTGACCCGAGAAGGCACCAACGCAGCAAGCTGCGCATGCACCTGCTCACGATTCCCCGCGACGAAGGCGGCCCGCACATCGAAATGGGAACGCGCCGTCGCGAGCGAATACGCGACATCGAGCAAGCGCACCTCGGGATTCGCGTCGAGGTACGCGCCCAACCGCTCCCCCTGCGCCCGCAACGCCACCTCGGTCTTCGCCGACAAGACAAACGCCGTTACGGCTCCCTCCCCCTCGGAGGTCCGCGGCTTGCCGCGGCCGACTTTCAACGCAGCGGGAGGGCTGGGGTGGGGGAGAGCAGCCGCCTCCTCCACAATGACATGCGCATTCGTCCCACTGAGCCCAAAGGCCGAAACCCCGGCCCGCCGCACCCTGTCCCCAACCCCCCAAGGCACCAAGGAATCCACGACCCGCACGGGCAACGCATCCCAATCGATGTGCCCATTGCGCGGCGTCGTATGCAACGTCGCGGGCAGCGCCCCATGCTGCAAGCACGCGATCATCTTCGCCACGCCCGCCAACCCTGCGGCAGACTCCAAATGCCCAATGTTCGTCTTCACAGCCCCAAGCAACAGAGGTCGCTCGGCCTCGCGCCCCTCACCGTAAACCGCAGCCAAGGCTTGCACCTCGATCGGGTCACCAAGCGCAGTCCCCGTACCATGGCACTCCACGACGTCGACATCCGCCGCACGCAGTCGCGCATCCTCGAGCGCAGCCCGGAGCACCTTCTGCTGCGAAGTTCCATTGGGCGCCGTGATGCCGCTGCTGGCCCCATCATGGTTGACGGCCGACCCACGCACGACAGCCAGCACACGCCGCCCATTCGCGCGCGCATCGTCGAGTCGCTCCAAGGTGAGCACGACCACACCCTCGCCGCGCCCGTAGCCATCCGCGCCATCGGAGAACGTCTTCGATCGCCCATCGGGCGCGAGCGCCCGCGTCCGTGACAGCAACACGAACAGCTCCGGGGCCGCCATGACCTGGACGCCGCCGGCGAGCGCGAGCTGGCACTCGCCACGGCGCAGGGCCTGGCATGCGAGATGGAGCGCCACGAGCGACGAACTGCACGCGGTATCCACGGAAAGCGCGGGCCCCTGCAACCCCAACGTGAACGCCAACCGCCCCGCCGCAAACGAAGGCTGCGTCCCCAAGAGCGCATACGCCTCACCGTCGCTGGCCCGGCGCTGAAGAATCTCGTACTCGCCCGGCCCGATGCCCACGAACACACCCGTTTGCGAGCCCTCGAGCGACTCCGGAACGACCCCGGCATTCTCCAGCGCCTGCCAGCTTGCCTCGAGCAACAACCGATGCTGCGGATCGATGTGCCGCGCCTCGCGCGGGCTGATCCCGAAGAAGGCGGCATCGAACCCGTCCACGCGCTCCAAGAAGGCCGCATGCCGAACGTACGCCTTCTCCTTGGCATCGGGATCGGCGTCGTAGACGGCCTCCGCGTCCCACCGATCCGCGGGGACGGCCCGCAGCGTATCCGTCGAGCTTGCGAGCACGCGCCAAAGGCTGTCCAGGTCGACGACCCCGCCGGGGAGCTGCAATCCGACGCCGACCACCGCAATCGCCGGATCGTCGTGCGCGGTGGCCCGAACCTCCGGCTTCGCCTCCGCCGCACCTGCCCCGCCACCGTGCAGGGACTCGAGCAAGAAGCCCGCGACATGGCGCGGCGACGGAAGGTCGAACGTCACCGTTGCCGGAAGCGCAATGCCCGTCGCACGACGAAGACGCTGCCGGAGCCCCACCGCCATGAGTGAATCCAGCCCGAGGTTCGTGAAGCCCGTGCGCGCATCGAGGCGTGACGCATCGCGATGCCCGAGGATGGCCGCCGTCTCGCGCAGCACCAGCGCTTCGAGGTGCGGCAAGCGCTCGCCCTCACCGAGGCCGCGAAGGCGATCGAGCAGCGCACGCTCGTCCGTTGCCGAGGCCAGCCCTTCGAGCGCCCTCCGCGCTTCGGGCACCTCCATCAGCGACGGCCGCGGCCGCGCCGCAGCCAGAAACGGTGCGAACTGTGCCCATTGGATGTCGGCCACGAGCAGCGACGGCTCCGCGCGACCGAGGGCCTGTTGCAACGCATCGAGCGCGCACTCCGGATCCATGGGCAACAGGCCCCGGCGGCGCAGATGGTCCTCCACCCCATCGCCCGCCCCCATTCCATCGCCCGCCCAGAGACCCCACGCGATGGCGGTGGCCGCGAGCCCGCGTGCGTGCCGATTCTCGGCGAGCGCATCGAGGTACGCGTTGGCGGCCGCGTACGCCCCTTGATGCCCATTGCCCAGCGTGCCTGCGACGGACGCGAAGAGCACGAACGCGTCGATGGGCCTGTCGCCAAGAAGCCGGTCGAGATGCATCGCCCCCGCGGCCTTCGCCGACAGGACGCGCTCCACGTCCTCTCTCGTCATATGCTCGAGAGCCTGCTGCTGCGTCACGCCCGCCGCGTGAAAGACGGCGCGCAGATCCTCGTGCCGCCCCAGAAGCTCCGCGAGCGCGTCGGGATCCGCGCTGTCGCACCGTTCGAGGGTGACGCGCGCACCCAGGCCCGTGATCTCCGCCTCGAGCTCCCGCGCACCCGGTGCATCGGGGCCGCGCCGGCTGGTGAGCACGAGATGCTCGGCCCCATGGCGCGCGAGCCATCGTGCAACCCGAGCCCCCACGCCGCCCGTCCCGCCGGTGACCAACACGGTGCCGCGTGGTTTCCAGGATGCCGCGTCGTTGCTTCTCACGGAGCGCGCGCGCACCAGCCGTCGCGCGAACAGCCCCGACGCACGTAGGGCGATCTCGTCGTCGTCGCGCCCCAGAGCCGCCACCAGCTTGCGCGCGGACGTCGCATCCAACGACGCGGGCAGGTCGATCAATCCGCCCCACCGTTCCGGGTGCTCGACCGCAAGCGTGCGCCCCAGTCCCCAGCTCAGCGCGTGAAGAGGCGTCGCGAGTGGGTCGGAGGGCGCGACCGACACGGCCCCTTGCGTAAGAATCCACAGCGGGGCAGGCAACGCGAGCTCGCCGAGCGCCTGCGCGAGCTCGAGGGTCGATGCGAGACCGCGCGGCAGTGCCGCATGCCCGGGCACCGCTTCCGTGTCGAGCGCCAGCAGCGAGACGACGGCGCGCGGGGCCGACGCGGCATCGAGCCCTTCACGCCTTTCGCGTGCCTCGGTGAGCCGGGCGACGATGCCCGCACGCCCAGCCGTGCCGTCGACCGCGATGGGCACCACGTGCGCTCCCTGATCCGAGAGGGCGCCCGACAGCGTTTCCGCGAGCCCGTGCTGCGGAGCCTCGGCGGACGTGACGAGCCAAACCGTGCCGTCGATGCGGGGCCCAGACTTCGTCGAAGGAAGCGCCTTCCACGAGATTCGGTAGCGCCATGCATCGCCAGTCGCATCGTTCGACGGATCGGCATCGACCCAAAAGCGCTCACGCTGGAAGGCGTACGTGGGCAGGGCGACGCGCGAAGGCTGTTGCGGCGCAAAGAGGGCCTGCCAATCGACGTGATGACCGCGGGCATGAAGAGCCCCGACGGCGGAAAGGAGGGTCTCGAGGCCGCGGTCCTTGTGGAGGGCGTGGACGAAGGCGAGATCGTCGGAGGCGCCGAGGGCGGCCTCGGCGAGGGGAGCCAAGACACCGTGGGGCCCGATCTCGAGGAAGGTGGAAGCGCCTTCGGCATGGAGGGAGCGCACACCATCGAGAAAGCGGACGGCGTGGCGGACGTGTCGAACCCAGTAATCGGGGGAGGCGATGTCGAGCGGCTCGGCGCGCGTTCCGGTGAGGTTGGATACGATGGGGATGCGAGGCGGGTGATAGGAGAGTGTCTCGGCGACGCGTCGGAAGTCGTCGAGCATGGGGTCGATGCGCGGGGAGTGAAAGGCGTGGCTGACGCGCAGGCGGGAGGTTTTTCGGCCGAGGAGCTCGAAGTGGCGGGCGATGGCGTGGACGGCGTCGTCATCACCGGCAAGGACGGTGGACTGAGGAGCATTGATGGCGGCGATGTCGACGCGTGGATGGAGGAACGGCCGCACCTCGTCCTCGGAGGCCTGGAGAGCGACCATGGCGCCGCCGGGAGGGAGGGCCTGCATGAGACGTGCGCGAGCGGAAACGAGGGAGCAGGCATCGCCGAGGGAGAGGACACCCGCGACATGAGCGGCGACAATCTCGCCAATGGAGTGGCCGAGGAGCAAATCGGGCCGAAGGCCCCAGGACTCGAGGAGACGAAAGAGCGCAACCTCGAGGGCAAAGAGCGCGGGTTGGGCGACGCCGGTCTGGTCGATGCGCTCGGCGTCGAGCGTCGCCGGATCGAAATGAGCCGCCACCTCGTCGAACGCCTGCCGGAAGCTGGGAAAAGCGTCATAGAGCTCGCGCCCCATGCCGGCGAACTGACTGCCTTGTCCTGTGAAGAGCACGGCCAGCTTGCCGTCGCGCTTGACCCGAGAAGGCACCAACGCAGCAAGCTGCGCATGCACCTGCTCACGATTCCCCGCGACAAAGGCGGCCCGCACATCGAAATGGGAACGCGCCGTCGCGAGCGAAAACGCGACATCGACCAAGCCCACCTCGGGATTCGCATCGAGGTACGCGCCCAACCGCTCCCCTTGCGCCCGCAACGCCACCTCGGTCTTCGCCGACAAGACAAACGCCGTTACGGCTCCCTCCCCCTCGGAGGTCCGCGGCTTGCCGCGGCCGACTTTCAACGCAGCGGGAGGGCTGGGGTGGGGGAGAGCAGCCGCCTCCTCCACCACGACATGCGCATTCGTCCCACTGAGCCCAAACCCCGAAACACCGGCAACGCGCCGCCCCTCAATCGCCGTCCACTCCACCCCTTCCGTCAATGGACACAGCGGCGTCCCCGCGAGCCGCACCAGCGGGCTCATATGCCGAAGGTGCAAATTCGCCGGCAGCCTCCGATGCCGAAGCGCCAGGACCACCTTGATGAGCCCCGCCACCCCGGCCGCAGCCTCCAAGTGCCCAATGTTCGTCTTGAGCGCCCCGAGCCACACCTTCGACCCATCCGCGCGCGCCGCCCCGAACACCGCCCGCAGGGCATCCGTCTCGATCGGATCCCCAAGCGACGTTCCCGTCCCATGGCATTCGATGAACCCCACCACATTCGGATCCACCCCGGCGCGTTCCAACGCATCCCGAAGCAACCTCTCCTGCGCGAGCACGTTCGGCGCCGTGAGCCCGGTCGAGCGCCCGTCTTGATTGACCGCGGAGCCCCGCACCACGGCCAAGACGTCGTCGCCGTCCCTCTTTGCATCCGAGAGGCGCTTGAGCACCACGATGCCGCAGCCCTCGCCCCGCACGAACCCGTTCGCCGACGCATCGAACGTCTTGCACCGCCCATCGGGCGAGAAGGCCTGGGTTCGCGCCAGGGCCGCCGTCGTGTGCTCCGACAGAATCAGGTTTACCCCACCCGCCAGGGCCAAATCGGACTCGCGCGTGAGGAGACTCTGACACGCCATGTGAATGGCCACGAGGGAGCTCGAACACGCCGTGTCGAGGGTCACCGCGGGGCCGGAGAACCCGAACACGTATGAGAGCCGGCCCGCCGCGGTGCTGGCCATGTTGCCCGTGACCTCGTACGCGTCGCGTTCCCCATCCGCACGGCGCCTCACGTGGTGCTGGTAGTCGTTGAAGCAAAGCCCGACGAATACCCCCGTTCGCGACGCATGCAATCGCTCCGGGACGATTCCCGCGTGCTCCAACGCATTCCAACCCATCTCGAGCAGCAGCCTCTGTTGCGGATCGAGCGCGATGGCCTCGCGCGGTGCCATGCCGAAAAAGTCCGCATCGAAACCATCCGGTTCCTCGTCGAGCAGACCCGCCCATCGCGGAACCCCGGCCGGCCAAGGTCCCACGAGGCGCGAATCGGGTACCTCGCGGATCATGTCCCGATGCGATTGCAACGTCTCCCAGAACGGCTCGAGTCCGTCGCCGCCGGGGAACCGGCACGCCATCCCGACGACGGCGATGGGCTCGCGCAACCGCGATTCCAATTCTTCGACACGGCTCTTCGCGGTTCGAAGCGCGAAGAGGATGCGTTGGGCATCGACGGGGGAACTACCATTTCGATTAGCCACCGAGAACCTCCTCCAGCTCCGTCAATTCTTTGAGCAGCGCATCGTCCGCCACTGGGATTTCCGGCCACGGCACCGCGACCGGCTCATTCCGCTTTCGGGTCGATTTCCCTTGTTCGCCCCCACCGCACAGCCGTTCGACCAGCAAATCCGTCAGGGCACGCGCCGTCGGGTACGTCCATACCACCGTGGAGGGGAGAGCCTGGCCGATGCTCACCTCCAATCGATTGCGAAGTTCGATGCCCATCAGGCTATCGATCCCCAGCGCCTTGAAAGGTGTCGCAGGATCCAGATGGGTTGGGTCCGCGCGCAGCACGCGCCCGATCTGCTCGAGCACGTGCGCCGTCAGCTCGCGCCGCGCCTCGGCCACTGGCGCGTTGCGCAGGTTTTGCAGCCAATCCACGTCGCGCTGGCGATCGGACGTGCGCGGTGCTTCGGCAAGGAGCGTCCCGAGGTACGGCCAGCCCGCGGCCTCGGGGTAGAACTCGACCCATTGGTGCACGTCCAGCGGACAGACGGCGATATGAGGAACCTCGGCCAATACCGATCGGGCAAAGAGGGTATTCCCGTCTTTCGGCGTGAGCAGGTCCATTCCGCGTCCGGCTAGCCGTGCCCCGCGCTGCTCGTCCCTCGCCGCCAGGCCCACCTCGGAGAAAGCCCCCCAGGCGATCGACACGGCTGGCAAGCCAAGGCTCCTTCGGTGGTGGGCAAGGGCATCGAGAAATGCATTGGCGGCCGTGTAATTTCCCTGTCCCGGGCTTCCGAGCAGCGTCGTGATCGAGCTGTAGAGCGCGAAAAAGTCCAGGTCGTGGTGTCGCGTGAGCTCGTGCAGGGCCTGCGCTCCGAGCACCTTCGGGGCGAGTACTCGCTCGAAGCGCTCCACGGATTGGTCCACCAGCAGCCCATCATCGAGAAGTCCCGCAGCATGCACGACGCCCTTGAGCGGATACTCCGCCGGAACCGCGTCCAGCGCCGCCGCGAGCACCGCACGATCGGCGACGTCTCCCGGCACCACGGTCACGCGGGTGCCGTGCGCCCGCATCGCCTCCACCGCCTGCCGCTGTTCGTCCCGCGTGATGCCTTGGCGGCCCATGAGCACCAGGTGGCCAGCGTGTTGCTCGGTCATCCAACCCGCGAGCGACAGGCCAAGTCCGCCCAGACCGCCCGTCACGAGATACGTCGCGTCGTGCTTGACCCATGCCGCATTGGAATCGATGGGGACGGTAATGGACGGTGGCTCGTGCTCGCGGACGCGAAATACGAATTTGCCAATGTGTTTGCCGCGGCCCATTTCCCAAAAGGCGTCCTGCGCCCGCGAAAGCCCCATCGTCCGGTGGACGAGCGGCGTGAGCGTGCCCCGGCGCACGTGCTCCAGGACCTCGAGAAATACGGACCGCACGAGCTCGGGCTCGCGCTTCAGCATGGTGGCGACGTCCACCAAGGTGAAGGACAACCCTTTCAAGAATGGCTTCAATCCGATGCCCCGGTTGGCGAGGTAATCCCGTTTTCCCAGCTCGACGAAGCGGCCACCCTCGCGCAAGAGCCCGAAGCTCTTTTCCAAGTACGGACTGGAAAGCGAATTGAGCACGACGTCGACACCCTCGCCGTTGGTCCAGCGATGCACGTCCTCCACGAATTGGTCGGAGTGCGAGTCGGAGACGAATCGAATCCCTTTTTCGCGAAGCCATGCCCGTTTTTCCTCGGTGCCTGCGGTGGCGATGACCGTCGCACCCACATGGCGCGCCCACTCCAAGGCCGCCAACCCCACGCCGCCCGTGGCCGAGTGCACGAGCACGCGGTCCGTCGCTTTCAAACGCGCGACGTGGTGAAGTGCGTAATACGCGGTCAAGTGCACGATGGGCAAGGTGGCTGCTTGCTCGAAGGACATTCCCTCCGGTACCGGAAAGACCAAGGCCTCCGGCGCGGTGACGTGCGTCGCGAATGCATTCATCCCCAGCGCGAGCACGCGGTCGCCCACGTGAAATGCCGAAACACCGTTGCCCACCCGAGCGATGCGGCCCGCACACTCGCAGCCGAGCCCCGCACCGGGGATTTCGCCCAACGCCGAGAGCACGTCGAGAAAATTGAGCCCCGCGGTCTCCACGGCGATCTCGACCTCGCCGGGGTCGGGGGGCGTTCGCGGGAACGGGGCCAGGCGCAGCGTGTCCGTTTGCGCCGAGGTGCCGGCGCTGCCGATCGCGAGACGGTAGGAGCGGTCTCCCGCCGGCTCGATGCGCTGGCGGGCGGCTTCGGGCAGCGTTTGGCGTTGCAAACGGGCCACGAACACCGCGTTACCCCGCAGCGCCACCTGGTCTTCGTCCGTGTCGCTGAGGGCCAAAGAGGCCAGGGCCCGCAGCTCGGTGCCATCTTCGAGATCGCCCAGGTCGACACGAAGGGGCCGCAGCGACGGGTGCTCGGAGCGCACCGATCCACCGAGCCCCCAGAGCAAAGCCTGCTCGGGGCGCACACCGCCGCTGCCGCGCGGCGATTGCGAACGATGGCAGACCATCACCAGGCGCGGTGGAAATCGCGATGTTCGCGATGCAAGCTCCTGCACGACGTGCAGCGCGCCCATCCATCCCGACGGGGCATCGAGCCCGCCGAGGAACATCACGCCGTGCAGCGTCCGGTCGAACAGGGGTGCAATGGCCGTGCGATGGCGCGTCAGGGACGCATCGACGATTTCGACCTTCACGCCGCGCGCGTTCATCTCCGCCGCGATACGGCGTCCGGCATCGCCTGCACCGGCGAAGATCACCCAGCGCTGGCCGGTGGGGATGGCGTCCGTGGTCCCGAACCACGGCTCGCGCTCCTCCCACGCGACGCCGAGCCATGCATCGGCCAGAGGTTCCTCGTCGCGCCGTGCGCCGCGTTCGAGGCGTGCCAGGCGCAGTCCACGGACCTCCCCGACGGGCGCGCCATCATCGTCCCATAGTGTCAGGTGCGCAACGAGATCTCCTTCGGTATCGCGCGCGACGTCGGCCTCGCACCACACGCGGGTGCACGACGCCGTCTTGCTCAGTCGAACCTGCTCGACGAAAACGGGGACCATCGGCCCATCGTCGGGGGTGCAGTCGGCCGCGGCGAACGCCACGTGGATGCACGCGTCGAGGAGCGCCGGGTGGATGACGTAGGCGGCGGCCTGCGTGGCGGGCGCGGGCAGCTCGATGCGTCCGAGTGCGCGCGGGCCGCCGGGTTGGCCGAACAGCCCGCGAACGCCGCGGAATGCGGGGCCGTACTTCAGGCCCATGCGCGACAGCGTCGCGTAGAACGCGTCGACCCCGCGTGCATCCGTGCATCGCGCTTTGGCGATCTCGAGGGAAGGTGGCGCACCCTGGGGGCGAAGGCTTGAACGGGCGCGACCCGAAACGAGCTCTTGCCACGAGGTCTCTCCGTCGGCGCCTGCCACGCCGCGTGAGAGATGAAAGCGCCACGAGGCGGAGCCGTCTTCGCGCCACGCGATTTGAACGAGCGCCCGCTCCTCGGAGAACACGAGTGCCTCTTTGAGCTCGATGTCCTCCAGTGCGATCTCGCCCGAGGCGAAGGCCGCTTTGGCGGTGGCCAACGCCATGTCGATGGACGCCGCACCGGGCAAAACGCACGCAGCTTCGACCTGATGGTCGCGGAGCCAGGGGAGCTCGCTCAGCGACAACTCGCGCTCCGAAAAGACGACGTCGGGAAGGGCCGACATGCGAAATGGGCGCGTTCGTGCGGACGTCGCCGAACCCCGCGGCGCGGTGGCCTCGACCCAGAAGCGCTGCGCTTGAAAGGGGTACGTGGGCAGGGCGACCCTTCGCGCCCCGGGAAAAAGCGCCTTCCAATCGAGCTCGAGCCCGGCGACGTGAAGCTCGCCGGCGGACGACAGGAGCCGCGCGAGATCGCCTTCATCGCGTCGCAGCGAGGGAACGACGGCCCCTTCGCTCCCCGCGGCCTCCAGCGCCGATTGCACGGCAAGGGCGAGAACCGGATGAGGACTCACCTCGATGAAAAAGCCGAATCCATCGGCGAGAAGCGCGTCGACCCCCTCCGCGAAGCGCACCGGCTGCCGCACGTTGCGAAACCAATACGCGGCATCGAGCTCGGCGCCGCCGACGGCGGTGGCCTCCACGGTCGAATACAAAGGAACGCGCCCATCGCGCGGGCGCAGGCCGTCGAGATCGTGGTGCAGCTGCTCGCGAATCGCATCCATGCGCGGCGAGTGCGATGCGATGTCCACCCGCACTTTGCGGGCGAAGACTTCGGCCGCGGACATTTCGGCGACGAAGGCGTCGATGGCCTCGGGCTCGCCTGAGACGACGGTGGAGCGGGGGCCGTTGATGGCGGCCACGCAGAGGCGCTCGCCGTAGGATGCGATGTGGCGCGACACCGCGCCGGCATCGAGCTCCACGGAGGCCATGGCCCCTTGCCCGGCGAGGCGAAGCAGGGCCTTGCTGCGAAGGGCGACGATCCTCGCCGCGTCGTCGAGGTCCAGGGCACCGGCGACGCAGGCGGCGGCAATCTCGCCCTGGCTATGCCCGATGACCGCATCGGGCTGCACGCCCAGCGATTTCCAAAGGGCCGCGAGGGAAACCATCATGGCGAAGAGCGCCGGCTGGACGACGTCGACCCGTTCGAGGGAGGGCGCTCCCGCATCGCCTCGCAACACGGCGAGCAGCGACCAATCGACGTGCGGAGCCAGCGCGCGCTCGCACGCCTCGAGCCGCGCGCGGAACTCGGAGGACGACGCGAGCAGCGCACGGGCCATCCCGGGCCATTGCGAGCCTTGGCCCGGGAACACGAAGGCGACCTTGCCGTCCCCCTTCTTTCGTCCGGTCACGATTCGGCGATCGACCGCGCCATCGCGCAGGGACGCGAGCGCGCCGAGCAGATCGGCGCGATGGTGCACGACGACGGCCGCCCGCCGCTCGAAGCGCGCGCGCGTGGTTGCCAGGGAATGCGCGATGTCGGTGAGCGCGAACTCGGGATGCGCCTCGAGGTGCGTGTGAAGCCGGGCTGCCTGCGCGCGCAGCGCCTCCTCCGTCTTGGCCGAGATGGGGACCACTCGATGGCCCGAGGTTTCCTCGTCCGCCGGCATCCACCTCGGATCGACCCCCAACCGAAAGAGCGCTGCAAGGCTCTCGATCATGGTACCCCGCTCGTCCTCGTGGCGAAAACACGACGGAAGCACGTGCGCGCTGGTCCTGCGGGCATTCTTCGCGCGCAGCGTCTCCTCGATCGACTTGGTCAGCACCGCGTGCGGGCTCAACTCGATGAATACCGCTGGGCCCCCCTCCGCCAGCGCCTCGATGGCGGCCTGGAAGCGCACGGGATTGCGCAAATTGGCCGCCCAGTAATCCGGTCCGCACTCCGGGCCGGTCAGCCACGCATCCCAGGCCGTCCCACGCATCGCCGGTTTGGCCGGCTTCGGCGATATCCCTTTTACGTCCGACCGCAGCCGTTCGAGCAAAGGATCCATTTGGGGGCTATGGGACGCATAATCGATGTTCACGCGATGGCATTTCGCGCCGCGCGCAGCCAACTCCGTGCGTGCGCGTTCGATGGCGGGCAGGGATCCCGAGAGCACGGTCGAGCGCGGGCTATTGATGGCTGCAACCACCAGGCCATCTCCATCGACGTCATCCGTGAGAAAACGAACTTCGTCCTCCGGCAAGGACACAGCGAGCATGGCTCCCTGGCCCAAGGCATGTTCGGCGACGACCCGGCTTCGTGCGACGACGACGCGCAGGCCCTCCTCGACGTCGAGAACACCCGCCAGGCAGGCGGCGGTGATTTCCCCCATGCTGTGGCCGACCACGGCATCGGGCTCGACGCCCCACGCGCGCCATAGCGCGCCCAGGCCGAGTTGCACGGCAAAGAGCAAAACTTGAACGACGACCGCGTCCTCGAGGCGGGAGTGCGCCTCGTCGGCGAACAACTCCTCCACGATGGACCAACCAAGGAGCGCCGAGGCATGCCGATCGCACGCCTCGACGGCGTTGCGAAATGACGGCTCGTGCAGCAGCAGCGCGCGGCCCATTCCGAGCCACTGCGAGCCATGGCCCGGACACACGAGCACGATACGAGGACGACTCTCCACCGGGCCTTGCGCCCGAAGCCCGCCCGCGAGCAGGTCCGAAAGACCCCGCACGAGCTCCCCGACGTCGCTGCCGGTGACCGCCGCGCGGTACGTGGCCGCCGGGAGCTCCCTCGTTGCCTGCGAGGCCGTTCGGCAGAGGGCGGCCGCATCGTCGAACGTGCGCAAGGTGAAGGCCGCGTCCAAGGCCGCGAGCGCCCGTTCGCGAAGCTCCGCCGCGCTGTTCGCCGCCAAACCGAGAAAGAGCCTCCGGCTCGAAGGCGCCGCCTCGAGCACGGCGTGGCAATTGGTGCCGCCAAAGCCGAACGAACTGATCCCCGCCCGCGGCGTTTCTCCGGCATGCGGCCAGGGCTCGAGCTCCGTCTGAACTTTCAGGTTCAGCGCGTCGAACGCGATATGCGGATTGGGCTTTTCGAAGTGAAGATTGCCCGGTAGTGCACCATGATGAAGGGAGAGCGCCACCTTCACCAAGCCGGCCACGCCGGCGGCGGCCTCCAAGTGTCCGAGGTTCGTTTTGACGGATCCAATGCGCAATGGCCGTTCCGCCGAATGATTGGGGCCGAAGACCGTGCCGAGTGCGCCCGCTTCGATGGGGTCACCGAGGATGGTCCCCGGGCCGTGCGTTTCGACGTAGTGAATCGAACCCGGATCCACGGAAGCCGACGCATGCGCGGCCCGCAGCATGGATTCTTGCGCCTGCGGATTAGGGGCGGTCAGGCCATTCGAGAAGCCATCGTTGTTGGCGGCGGTGCCCCGGATGACCGCGTAAATGCGGTCCCCATCGGCCATGGCGCGGCTTAGTCGCTTCAAGACCACGACCCCGCCGCCCTCGCTGCGGACGTATCCGTTGGCCCCGCCGTCGAATGCGCGGCATTGCCCATGGGGGTTCATCGCGCCGAACTTGGTCATGGCCACGGTGCTCTCGGGCGAAGCGATGACATGCACTCCGCCCGCGATTGACATCGTTGTCTCCCCGACACGCAAACTCTGGCAGGCAAGGTGGATGGCCACCAACGAGGAGGAGCACGCGGTGTTGACCGTGAGGCTTGGTCCTTCCAGGCCGAGGAGGTAGCTCACACGCGCCGAGATGATCGACGTATCCTGCCCCGTGGCACTGTGCGTATCCAACGCCCGCGCATCGCCATGGGTGAGTTTCGCATAGTCGCTCCACATGGCCCCCGCGAAGACGCCCACGGGCAGGCCACGCACGGTCAAAGGATCGATCCCCGCGTCCTCGAACGCCTGCCAGGCCAGTTCGAGAAAGAGGCGCTGCTGCGGATCCATCTGCTGCGCCTCGCGCGCCGAAATGCCGAAAAACGCGGCGTCGAACGCATCGACGGTCTCGAGAAAGCCTCCCCATCGGGTGCTCATCTTCCCGGGGGTGGAGGGATCTTCGTCGAAGTACGCATCGACGTTCCACCGTTCGGCGGGCACCTCACGGATTCCGTGCCGCTTGTCGCAGAGCAGGGACCAGAATTCCTCCGGCGAGCGCACACCGCCCGGCAAGCGGCAGGCGATCCCGACGATGGCCACTGGCTCCACGGAGGGCCCGTTCGTCCCTGCGAGCGAGGCGCTCGTCCCGCTGGGCGTGCCGGACATGACCGGTGGCGCATCGGCATTGGCCGAGAGCGCCGCAGCATACCGCGAGAGCGCGCCGGGGGTCGGGTGCTGCCAGGCCACGGTGGGGGAGAGCGGCCGGCCGATTCGCTGCGAGAGCCGCGAAATGAGGGCGGTGATCTGCCCCGACTCGAGCCCGAGCTCGCGGAATCGCACCGCCATATCGATGGTGCCCGCGCGCACCCCCAGCGAGTGCGCGATGTCTTCACGCAGCCATGCAGACAAATCTGTCACGTTCGTCGCAGACGAAGAGGGATTCGATGGTTTCATGATCTGTCACCCGCCCAGCGTTCGGAAACGCGAGAAAAAGAAGGTGCCGCCCCAATGTGCGCGCTGCTGGCCGCAGTCTAATACGAGGGTCGTTGATCTGCCACGCGATTTCGAATCAACGCCCCGTAAATGTCATTTATCGGCCGCGTAGTTCGAAATGCCAAACGAATGGCCGGTGACGTGTTCGGTCACGCTCGCCTCAGCCAAATATTAAATCTATAGGTTCCCGGAATGGACTGCGATTGTTGGTAATGGCAAGTTGGTGTCGACATTTATATCAGTAACTGTCCATCGGTTACCACGGGCGGTATAGCGTGATGGATGCTCCGGTCAATGCGTTTCATGTCGTGGTTTTTTCGTGGAGCAATCCGTCCACTCACCGGCCGTGGAGTGGACGGGATGCTCCACTCACATATCACGATAGATATCGTATTACGATGTCGATCGTCTGCATTGTCGCGTGATGAACGGACATCTTCGATCGATTTAATTGCGCAAATTCGAGTTGCCCAAATCCTGGCGTCCTGCGGCGCTGGTGCAATGGCGCTCCCGTTCCCACTCGACCATGCGAAGCGCGCGCCGTGGCATCGGTATTGGATCACGCGTGAACGCAATGACTTCCTTCAACGTGACCTTCCATCCATCCTAGCGGTTCGGACCGGACGAAACTGGCCAAGCGGGAGAGCGCCACGTTGGCGCTTCTCGTACGAAAAACTCCGAGCAATCCATGACGTCGTCGTTCTCCGAATGGCGAATGACGGTGTGTATATCTATTTGCGCAATGATAGATAGGAATCGCTTTTAGTCATGAATGCGGCGCATCCATGACGATGGAGTTTCAGGGCAGCGCGAACGCGACCAAGTGATCGGCGGCGGGGCGCCCCAGGCCAATGCTTCCGCCCGCGGCGATGACCACGAATTGTCGACCTTTGGGGGATCGATAGGTCATCGGTGTGGCTTGTCCGCCCGCCGGAAGTGCGTGCTTCCACAATTCGCGGCCGCTGTCGGTGTCGAAGGCGCGGATGCTATCGTCTTGCGTGGCGCCGATGAAGGCGAGGCCGCCGTCGGTGACGATGGGGCCGCCCAGGGTGAAGGAGCCCCACGTCTCGGAGCCGGGGAGTTGCTCGGTGCCCGGGAAGCGGCCGACGGGGACCTCCCATCGGATGGTGCCCGTGGCGACGTCCACGGCCACCAATTGGCCCCACGGCGGCTTGGTGCACGGTAGTCGCGTCGTGGGATGCGACAGCAAACGCCGCCCCACTTTATAAGGTGTTCCGAGCTGCTCTTGGATGACCTCTCCCGGCAGCGGAGCGTTCGGCTCCGAGCGCGGGATCAACCTGACGACGTTGCCGAAGCGGTTGACACTCGTGAACAGCAGGCCGCGCCCTTCGTCGATGGCCACTCCTCCCCAGTTGATGCCACCGAGCGATCCGGGATACTCGACCGAACCGCGCAGACTCGGCGGGGTGAAGATGCCCTCGGAGCGCGCACCGGCGATCATTTCACGGCAAGCGTCGCGCTCGGCATCGGTGACGCCCCAGGCATCCTCCGGGCGAAGCGTGGTATCCCCAACGAGGTTCGGCGTGATCAATGGAAAGGGCTGCGTCGGATGGGCGTCTTCGCCGGGAACATCACTCGGCGGGACGGGGCGTTCCTCGATGGGCCAGAGCGGGTTGCCCGTATCGCGATCCAGAAAGAACAAGTTTCCTGCCTTCGTCGCCACCGCCACGGCGTCGATCGATTGGCCGTTGCGCCGGATGCGCGTGAGCGCCGGCGATGCCGGTACATCGTAGTCCCACAAATCGTGATGAATGGCCTGAAAGGCCCACACGAGCTTTCCCGTCGATGCGCGCAGCGCCACCACCGAGTTGGCGTGCGGTCCCGGGCCTTTGCGCAAACCGCCATAATAATCGGGGGAAGGGGAGCTCGTCGGCAAAAACACGAGATCGCGCTCCGGGTCCGCCGTCATCACGCTCCAAACATTGGCGGCCCGTGTGCGTGCGGCATCTTCGGGAGCCCAGGCTTCGTACCCCGGATCGGCAGGGCTGCGCGGAATGGGATCCCACGCCCAGAGCCGCGCTCCCGTGCGCGCATCGAACCCGCGCACCGTGCCCGGGGGAACGTCGACCGCGACGTTGTCGGCAATGGACGAGCCCACGACCACGACGTGGCCGACGACCGCCGGCGGCGACGACACACTGTAAATCCCGGACGCGGCCCCGGGGATCCCTTCCTTCAGATCCACCGTCCCGCCCGCCCCGAAGCCATCGCACGGCTGGCCGGTTCCCGCGTCGATGGCCATCAGCCGCGCATCCGTGGTCGTGACGAAAAGACGCCGCCGGCACGCGGAGTCGCCGTCTTTGTCGTCCTTTCCATCGTGCCACGCGCTGACCCCGCGGGAGACGAGGTAGCGGCCCGGGACGTTCGTGTCGACCTTCGGATCGAAGATCCATCGCGGAGCCCCCGTATCGGGGTCGAGCGCAAACACCCGATTGTAGCCGCTGCTGACGTACAGCGTGCCGTCGAGATAAATGGGTGTCGCCTGAAAGGTGTTGGCCTTGGATTCCCCGGCCCCCGGCACATCGCCGGTGCGATACGTCCACGCGACAGCGAGTCCGGCGACGTTGTCCCGCGTGATTTGCGCAAGCGGAGAATGCCGTGCGCCACCGGGATCGCGGCCATATGCGGGCCATTCGGCGGCAGCCTTGTCGGATGTGTCTTTGCAGCTCCAACCGGTGGACATCAGGCAGGCCAGGCCTGCGAAACCCGTATAGGTTAAAATTCGTATTGCCATTTTGGTCATCAAGGGATGACGCGAATCAATGGCAAACGCCAACGGCAAATGGGTGACGAAGGACCAATGCGATGAATGGGGAGGACGACGTGCGGCCGGTGGCCACTGACTATCGGTCGAACGTCGTCGTCCTATCTATTTGGGGCCCGCTCCAAGTCAGCGACGTATCGTCTTCATCAGAGCACGCCGATCGCGGGACGAGGTTCCGGCAACGAACGTGTAGTCGCCGTGGTTCACCTTCCAGGTGTGCGCCGATGGGTCCCACGTGGCAAGCCGCACGGCGGGGACGGTCACCTGGACGGTTTGCGCCTGCCCCGGCTCCAAGAACACCTTCTTCCAACCCACCAAACGATTCGGTGGTTCACCCACTCCGGCGGGCAATTGAGCATACACCTGCGCAACCTCGGCGCCCGCGCGCGTGCCGTCGTTGGTGACGGTGAGGGTGAGGGTCACGTTTTCCTTCGCATCGACGACGGCGTCGAAGTTCGAATAGGAGAATGTCGTGTAGGACAAGCCGTGGCCGAAGGGGAAGAGCGGCTCGAGCTGCTTGGCATCGTACCAGCGATAGCCGATGAGCAGTCCCTCGCTATATTTGACGTTGAGATCCGTCGAGGAGATGACCGGTTGCGGCAGGTCGGCATCCTGTTTCGGAAACGAGATGGGCAGCTTTCCCGAAGGGTTGCTGTCGCCGAACAGCAAATCGGCGATGGCTTGGCCGCCGCGAACGCCGGGATACCAAACTTCGAGCACGGCATGGGCGCGATCGAGCCACGGCATCACGATGGGGCTGCCCGTTTGCAACACCACGACCAAGCGTTTGGCCTTCGCGGCAACGGCTTCGATGAGCGCGTTTTGATCGTACCGTTGATTGTACGGATCGGCGTGTTGGTCCGGCAGGGCGAGGCTGGGGAGATCACTTCCTTCGCTTTCCCATTGCGTCGCGAAGACGATGGCCACCTCCGCTTTGGCGGCGGCTTCGGCCGCGGCCGTGGAATCGTTCCCATCGAGGAAGGTGAGGTTTGCACCCGGTGCCTTGGCCTTGATCGCCGCGAGCGGCGCGGATTTGTACCAGGTTGCGCAATGGGGAGGGAACACCGGGCCCGGGGGCTCCTGGCAGCCGGTGACGGCATTGCCATCGACGGGCGGAACGCCCCCCGCGCCTCCGCCGGAAAGGACGCCCACATCGGCGTGGCCGCCGATCACAGCGATGGATGAAAGGTTGGCGGCCAACGGAAGCGCGGCCGACGTATTCTTCAAAAGCACGGCGGATTGGCGGGCCACGGTGAGGGCCGCCGCATTGCCCGCGTCTTGGTCGATAGGGCCCGAGGGAAGCGGTGGCGAATCCATGACGCCGACGCGCGCGAGGGTGCGCAGCTTGCGCTGAACCATTTCGTCGAGCCGGGACATGGGCACGGAGCCATTGTCGACCGCTTCCCGTAGTTTCGAATTGAAGTGGGAACCGAATACCTTGAAGAGCGGGTCCGTACTCGCCTCGTTGGAGGCCCCCGGTTGTTCCTCGTCGAGGCCGGCAAGGGCCGCCGACGCCGTGCTGTGGGTTGCGCCCCAATCGGATTGAACGACGCCGCGGAAGCCCCACTCCTTCTTGAGCACCTCCGTCAAAAGATATGGATTCTCACAGGCGTACGTGCCGTTCACTTTGTTGTACGCGCACATCACGCTTCCGGGCTGTCCCTCTTTTACCGCGATTTCAAATGCCAGCAGCTCCGTCTCCCGCATGGTGCGTTCGTCGACCTGCGAGTCGGAGGTCATACGGTTCGCCTCTTGGTCATTCATGGCATAATGCTTGACGGTGGCGATGACCTTCTGCGCTTGCGTGGCGACCGTGCGCGCAGCAAGCATTCCACCGCTCAAGACCGGATCTTCGCCCATGCATTCGTAGGTGCGGCCGCTTCGCGGTTCGCGCGCCAGATTGAGGGCGCCGCCGAGGCTCTCGGTGTATCCGAGCGTGCGCAGCTCGATGGCAATGCGCTTACCGTATTCCTGGGCCAGATCCAGATCCCAACTTGCGGCCAGCGCGATGGGCGCTGGCAACGCCGTGGCCTTCGCGTCTTTGACATTGACTCCACAAGCCGCATCCGCACCGGTGACCTGCGGAATGCCTAGCCGGGGAATGCCAGGTATGTAGCTCGAGCCGTGCAATGCCTCGGGAGGAAACGTCCCATATTCCGCGACGGGCATTCCCGTTCCGTGCACGAACGCCACTTTCTCATCCGTCGTCATTCGTGCAACGAGCGACGCCGCTCGGCGATCGGCCATCGAGTCGGGATCGTCTGGCGCATTCGATCCATCGTTGTCGCTCGTGCACGCGGGGGAGACGATGGCGCTGCACGCGAGTGCGACGACGGTGTGACGGAAATACATGCGATTCATGTTTCCTCCATAAGGTCGCACCCCTTCTTCCGCAAGAAGGTATTCATCTCGACAGGCAGTTAAATGAACCCGAGTATTGGTCGGATAAGTTGCGCGAGCCTCGTAGTGGTGATTCGGACGTCATGTTGCCGATTCCGCCAATTCGTCCGGAAAGAGCATCAAGGGAGCCCCCGTGCCCGTGCGCCTGCCCGTCCCCGAAATTAGAAGAAGATCGGGCACGGGCGCGGGCATGGGCACGTTTACGGGACAGAGAAACGGGTGAATGCGTGTGAAATGTTCGGTGCAGGGATTCCGGCGCTCGCTCCTCGAAACTGTTCTGCACGAATCAACGCGGACTGTGTCTTTTTCCCACGAATGCGCATCCTATAGTGGCCGCATGCACAAAGCGGCTTTGCAGGCAGCGCTCGACGTTGCCACGCGGTATCTCGATCTGGTGGCGGACAGGCCGGTTGCGCGGCCCGTTGCGGCCAGTGCGCTCCGCGAGCGGTTGGGCGGATCGTTGCCGAACACGGGGGAAGACCCCGCGGAGATCGTGCGAGAGCTCGCCCGCAACGTCGATGCTGGGCTCGTTGCCAGCGCGGGGCCGCGGTATTTCGGTTTCGTCATTGGCGGGTCGCTGCCAGCCGCGCTGGCGGCGGATTGGCTCACGTCGGCCTGGGATCAGAATGCGGCGCTTTATCTGGCATCACCGGCGGCGTCCGTCGTCGAAACGGTCGTCGCCGAGTGGCTGCTCGACCTCCTGGGCCTTCCCGCGTCGGCCAGCGTAGGCTTGGTGACGGGCGGGCAAATGGCCAACTTCACGGGGTTGGCCGCGGGCCGCGATGAAGTGCTGCGGCGGCTCGATTGGGACGTGGAAGAACGTGGTCTAGCCGGAGCTCCCAGGATCACGGCGGTGATGGGCGCCGAAGCCCACGCGACCATCTACACGGCACTGCGATTCCTCGGAATCGGCAAGGAGCAAATTCGGGTCGTCGAAGCCGACGATCAGGGGCGCATGCGCGCCGATGCTCTGCGAACGGTACTGAATTCGTGCACCGGCCCGCTCATCGTGTGCGCGCAGGCTGGGTGCGTCAACACCGGAGCATTCGACCCGCTGGGGGAGATTGCGCAGCTCGCGCACGCGCGAAATGCGTGGCTTCACGTCGACGGCGCTTTCGGCTTGTGGGCCGCGGCGAGCTCCAGCAAGCGGTCGCTCGTCGCGGGCAGCGCCGAGGCCGATTCCTGGGCGGTCGATGGCCACAAATGGCTCAACGTGCCCTACGACTGCGGTATCGCCGTCATTCGCGATTCCGCGGCACACGCCCGTGCCTTGCGAAATGCGCGGGCGGCGTACCTCGTCGGGGCCGTTGGGGGCGAACGCGATGGTCAGGATTGGGGCCCGGAGTCTTCGCGGCGCGCGCGCGCCTTCCCCATCTATGCAGCCCTGCGTTCCTTGGGCCGACAGGGGGTGAGTGCTCTCGTCGACCGCTGCTGTGCCCACGCGGCGGATCTTGCGGTGCGCCTTCGCACCCTCGAGGGGGCCATGGTGTTGAACGACGTGGTGCTCAACCAGGTTCTCGTTCGCTTTCACCCCCCGAACGCGCCGGAGGTCGATGCCGGGGAATTCACCCGCGCCGTCATTCGCCGCGTCCAGGAGGAAGGCACCTGTTGGCTAGGCCCCACGTCGTGGCGAGGCTCCACGGCCATGCGCATTTCCGTCTCCAACTGGCAGACGAGCGCGCACGATATGGACCGCACGTTCGACTCCATCGAGCGCGCTCACCGCGCAATCTGCAATACGGCGAACGATGCAACGATGTGAGGATCGAACCCCATGTGCGGCTCGCGCGGTTCGACGTAGAGCATCATATGGTCGACCTCCCAGGCGAGGCTCACGCGCTTGTTGAGGTGCACGGCGAATCCGGCGCTGAATTGCACGGCAAGGGCCTGCTGGCGCGGAAACAGTGGCATCAAGTCGGGGTCGAAGCGCCATGTGCCCGCACCGACGTGAACGAACGGAACGAAGGGGCCAACCTCGACGCTCAGGCGGCCGACCAGAATGCGGCACGATCGGGTCAGGCGATAATAATCGGTAAGCAGCGCGCCGCGTCCGAAGAGCGACACCGCACCATTCCAATCGCGTGCGAGGAGTGACGGTCGCACGGCGTTCCCAACGGCCGACTCCGGCGCCTGGAGCGCGGCGGGCGGGATACCGAAGTGGTGCCCACCCCGGGGGGTTCGCACCGCCTCGAAGGCTGTGAGCCGAACGAAGCGGTCGCGAAAGGTGGGATCCGGCGAGGGAAAGAGCGCTTCCGCCGTCGCGAGTGAGGAAAGACGCCAAGCGTCGGCGATAGGGCCCGAGTCCGCCTCACTCGTGTGCATCTTGTCGTGAACGAAGCGGATGCTTTGCTCGACGAGGCCACCGAGATCGAAGGTGCGTTCACCGCGGTTCGGCTCGGCGTGCGCGGGGCGTGAGGTCATCGTCGTAGCGAGCAATACGAACAGACCCAAGATGCGGGGCACGCGGGACGTGCGTCGCGTGCGCGGGGCGTTGGCTCCAGGCATCAATGGGCAATTCTTCAGCAAGCAATATGCCCCCACCGTTCGTGTGCGGACTCACTCGCACACACGAAAACACAATGCATGCGGGGCCATCGATTGGAACGATTTTGCCCGCACTCCGCGCGCCGTGATTTTCCCTAGAACATGGTGGCACTGCGTTGGTGTGCGTTCATGCGCTCCCCGGGATCCGGTCGGAGCGCCGACCATACGCCGAAACGATGGGTGTCCACCGCGCGATGGGCTCGCGCGCAGTCCATCCTACTTCTTGGCCCCAGAGTCCTGCCCGCGGCGGCTTCGCGGAGGGCGCCGGTCCGGCGTCGTGGGCATTTGTGCCATGAGCAGTCCGCTCACGACGCGGATCAATTTGTCGGCGTGCCGCGGCAGGTTCTCGGCGCCCTCGAGGAAGACGACCCGATAGAGCGTTTCGTTCACCGCACCGACCACGGCGAGTGCGTGCGCCTCCTCGATGGCACGGGCTTCGGGTCGATGGGCCGAGACATCTTGACTCAGGGCCACCAGGAGGCGGGCGATCTGACGATCGACGTCGAGGCGGCGTGCAATCACTTTGGGCCCGGTGGCCCATATTTCGACGAGAAAGGTTCGCGAGTACGTTGGGTGCTGGGCAAAGACTTCGAGCATCCGGTTCACCGACGCCTGCACACGCGAGTACAGATCCAGCTCGCGGTCGTGGGGGCGGATGATGGTCGCCAAGATCTTCTCGGCAAAGTGCTCCGCCCCGGCGAGCGCACATGCGTCCTTGTCGGGGAAGTAGTCGTAAAAGGTTCGCTTGGCCAGGCCGCCGCGGGCAACGAGATCGCCGATGGTGACGTTGGCGTAGCCTTTCTCTGCCGCCAATTCGGCCATCGCATCCATCAAGCGTGTGCGCTGCGAGGTGCTCACCTCCTCGCGTGTGAGGCCGTGGCGGCCTCGCGGCAAACGCTCGGCGTCTCCGCGTCGTTGCGGTCGAGCTACGAGGGAGGTGTCCCGTCTCTTCGTTGACACGTTGAGCCTCGACGATACGCTATTTCGAGACGCGCCGGTTACCGCCCCTTCCACGAAGGCGGCCGCTTCTCGGCAAAGGCGCGCGCGCCTTCCCGCGCGTCCTGCGACTCCGCCACCGGGGCGACGATGGCGTCCTGAATCACGAAGGCATCGCGATCGGTGGCGCCTCGGGCTTCACGCACGATGCGGCGGACGGCGGCGATGGCCAGTGGCGCGTTTCGGCTGACCCGCTCGGCGAGGGCGAGGGCGGCTGGAAGGGCCATGCCGTCGGCGACGACGTGGTTGACGAGACCGAAGCGGGCGGCGGACGGAGCGTCCAGCGGATCGCCCGTGAGGAGCATCTGCATGGCAATGTGATAAGGCACCCGCTGCGGCAGACGGATCACGCCGCCCTCGCTCGCCACCAGACCGCGCGCGACCTCGGAAAGCCCGAACTTCGCGGATTCGCCGGCGACGATGAGATCGCAGGCCAGCGCAATCTCGCAGCCACCCGCAACGGCGGCGCCTTCCACCGCGGCGATCATCGGTTTACCGATTTCCGCGCGCGTCACCCCCGCGAGCCCGCGATGGCCGATGAAGGGGAATCCCTCTTTCAAAAAGGCCTTGAGATCCATACCCGCGCAGAAGTGCCCGCCGGCCCCGGTAAGTACACCGACGGCGAGCCCGGGATCCTCATCGAGACGATCCAAGGCCGCGCTGACCGCGCGCGCCACGTCCCCATTGATGGGTCATGAAAGACCTCCTCGTCACGGTTGGCCGAGCCAATCAACAGGCTTACGATCTCGCCCGGCTCGATGATTTGCCCGTGAAGGGCGATCGGCTCGACGGCAACGCGAAAGGTGGCATCCCGCACCGGTGAGTCGTAACGCAACAGCTCTTCGATGGCGGTGGGCATCGACGAAAAGCAGGTCCTGGAACGTAGCCGGGGGCCAACTCGGGGCGTTTGCTGAGGCGCCGATCGGAAAGCAGCGGGCGAATATCCAAATAGCGAGATACGTGAACGACGGAATGGCCGTTGCGTTTGCTCTCGCGATGCACTGGGGCGTGTTGCCGCAGCCAAGCAAAATAGGGATACGGGTCGTTGGTGCGGCATCGCAGGACGGATTCTGGAATTTCGCGGCGGGCGATCCCCGAGGTCGGAATGGACTCATCATGATTCGACAGGGCGGTGGACATTTGCCCTCTCTGATGCGTTGCGAAACGGCGATGTCGCCTGGCAACGAAGGATTGCATCGCGAGGACGGCCTCGCCCATGATGGCTTTCGCCGAGGACCCGCTTGACAGCGGCGGAGGAAACGCGTTCCTTGAACGACCGTGGGGGGCGACGCAAGAGCGAAGGCGGAGACGGAATCGGTGCAATGGGCCGCTCTCATCGTGCCGATCGTCGCGTGCATCGCGAGCCTCGTGGCGACGGGCGTGGCGCATCGCCTTCTGCATACGCCCACCGCGCCGGCGCCGACCGCGGAGGAGACGGAGCTGTCCGCGACCGATCGCGCACCGGACGCCGCGGAAACGAGCGAGGCCTACGCCGAAATGGACCCGGCGGCCGTGGAGGCGATGCCGACGGCCGTCGCCCCCACCGAGCGTCCATCGCGGGCGGGTTTCAAGTCGGCCCCGCCGACGAACGAATCCGCAGCGCTTTTTTTGGACGCGGGCCGCGCGCGCAGGGTAGGGGCCGTTCCGAAGGCCATTGCGCTTTATGAACTATTGCAGCACCGTCATCCAGGAACGCCGGAATCGCGCGCGGCAGATATGGCACTTGCTCTTTTGTACATGCGGCAGGGAATGCATGCCACGGCGCTGGAGCACTTCGATCGGTATTTGAACCACAGCCCACGTGGGGATCTCGCCGCCGAGGCCATGTGGGGCAAGTCGCAGGCTTTGACCAACTTGGGGCGGATCAAGGACGCGTACCGCACCCTCCAGCGATTGCAGCTCGTTCATCCCAATTCGCCTTATGCGCTCGAGGCGCGTGCCCGACTGCAGGTCGAGTCTTCGCTGGAGCCGTGAACCGGGGAGCGCGCGTCAGGACGGCCTTCGGATGACTTCGAACAGACTCGTCCAGCTCTCGTTGCCGCGGCCGGCGGCCATCGCGCGATCGTAGTGGGCCTTCACGGCGCTGGGCAGACCGATCTCCACCCCCGCGTCCGCACTGGCTTCGACGATGTGCCGGGCGGTGGCGCCCATCATGGCCACGTTGGCGAGATCCCCCGGGTGCCGACCTTCGTCCACGTGCCGGGAGGCTTCGGCCAAGTACGAGGAGATGCTATTGAAGTTGTCGACCGCGTAGGGCAAGAACGATTTCGCGGGGACGCCGGCCGTGCCGACGAGGGCCACCGCGTGCAGAAACGCGGACAACGACGTCAGGAAGATATCGAGCTGGGCCTGGTAATAGAGCTGCGACAGGCCATGATCCTCGCCGAGGTAATCGGTCCTTCCGAGGATCCGCAACGTGGCCTGGTGGGCTTCGAAGACCGCGCGCGGACCGCTATAAAAGACGTAGGCTGCTTCGTGGCCCACCAGGGGCGCCGGCACCATCACGCCTCCGGCGATGAGCGACGCACCGCGATTGGCCAGCCAAGTGGCCGCCTTCCGCGTCTTGTCCGGATTGTCCGAACTCAGATTGACGATGACCCGACCCGCGAGGGCATCGCCTGCCGCATCGAGAATATCGTACATCGCTTGGTAGTCGGTCAGGCTAAGGATGACCACTTGGCTCGCGGCCAAGGCCTCCGCCATCGTGGCCGCGCGGATGGCCCCTTTGGCAACGAGCTCATCGGCCCTGTGCGCCGTGCGATTCCAAACCGTGGTGCGGTGCCCGTTGTCGAGGAATGCGCGGACCATCGCCTGACCCATCGGTCCCAAGCCAACCACCGTCACTGGATTACGCTTGTCGTTCATCGTCATCTCCGTGCTTTCGAGAAGCTCTACGCGCTCTCGTGAAAGCCAAAGATGGCGCTTCATCGCGCCGCCGTCGCGCACGTTCGGACGATCGAAGAACACGTTCGGACGGATCGCCCGGGCGAGCACCATTCTGGAATACGAAGCGGAAACGACCCTATAACCAATAAGAAGGGCTTATGGTGCAGTGCGAATGGGCAGATCGCACTGCACGTCGACGTGAAGTCCTCGAAGGCGTGCTCGTGAAAGGGCGATAATCCAATTCCGGGCAGGAAGGTCCGACCCGGTTCAGTCGTACGAGTTCGCCATGAAGCCCAAACTTCAAATCGTGCTCGCGTCCATACTCGGATCTTTCGTCATCTACTGTACGTCATCGACCAATGGACCTTCGGAGACCTCGTTCGTGCCGGATGCTCATGCCGATTCACCGGGAGGTGCCTGCTGCAATGCCGTCGCGCCGAAGTTCAAGAAGCTCGCGGAGGGTGCGTTGACGAAGGCTAATACCCCGAGCCCGATCATCCCCGTTGGGAACTACCGCGAAGTGGTCGTCTACACGAACGGATCGTTCATGTGTCAGGGCAACGGCGTTGTACTGACCGTCGGCCCCGAGTCCATTTTTCGTCCGGATGCAGACACGGCATTCGGAAGCACCGGGCAGAATCTCTCGAGCGGCGGTCGGGCGCGCGTCGACGGGGTCGACATGGAGGTCGTCGTCAGGAGCCCCGTGGGGACCACCTGCGGGGGAGGAGTTTCCTACGTCGTCGCTGGAGTGGAGTGAGCATTCGTATATCTCATTCAAGATGAGCGTTGCATCGGGGCGGGGGCCGACTCGAACTCGCGGAGGAATCCCTTGGACAGGGCGTGGAGCATGGGTTGCGCTTCGCGTGGGGGACCGAAGGGTGGACGCGTCCGAGGTCCGCGGCTGATGAAGGATGCCACGGGGATGACGAACCGCTGTTGGTCGGCGACGAAGGTGAGTTCGCGGTCGAATACCACGAGGGCTCCGTATTTCTTCTCGGAGACCTCGAGGGATTCGCGCATCGCTATTTCGGATACGCGGGCTCGTTGCCAGGTAACGTGCTCTTCGACCTGCCCCCGCTCGAATACGATGTAGTGCAGGTGCGTCGCGGACAAAGCCAAATAGACACCGCAGTCCTTGTCGACCACCTTGACGCCCGCGAATTGCCCGACGAAGTTGAACAGCCCGCGGACCGCCGCGCCGGCCGCCGACTTCGGGAAACCTGCTTCGACCACGCCGACGATGCGCTCATCGCCCAGCAAGCGCGTGAGCGGCGCAAACCAGTCGTCGTGCCCGAGGGCCTGCGCGCGCAGCTCCGCCTCGGAGTACGAGGAGGCACCAACGCTTCGATCGAGCCGCTTCGTGGCGACCCCGCGTGCCGCCTTGGAGACGAACGACGAGAACAGCCATGCGACGACCGCCAGGGCCACGAAGCCGCCGATGACCAAGGGAAGCGGAACCGTCATGCCATGTGCCGTAGCGGAGCGCGCCCGACGGGGCTTGAACGAAATGCAGGTGGAACGTCGTGGCGCACCACCGATTCGTCTCGAGGAGACGACATTCGTCGGCCAAGGATGGCCTCTGGGGGGGGGCCTCGGCGGCGACGCCGCGCGGTGCGGTCCTCGTGATTCACGAGAACCGCGGATTGCTCGTTTACGGCGCACTCGACACGCGCGTGAACGCCTCGCGGCCGGCCGCCCAAGCCGCCCTCGAGCAAGCGGCCCTCCCGCACGAGATTGTGACCTACGACGGTGCCGACCACGCCTTCTTCAACGATACCGGGGCACGTTACAACGCCGATGCCGCCGCCAAGGCCTGGACCAAAGTCCTCGATTGGTTTGGTCGTTACCTCGGATAGACCTAATGGCTTCAGCCACCGGGTTCAGGGGGAGGGTGATTCCGTTTGCCGTCCCATGCTCTCGAGGAGCCGGTAGCCTTCGGCCAGCGTGGCGTACGTGAGCGACAGCAAGTCGCGCAGCCGCGCGAGCTCGTGATGGTGATGCTCCTCGATGGGTTCCCGAGACCATTCATCGATTTGCTCGCGATGGATGGCATGAACGGCGTGTTCATTGTCGAGGTATCGCCCGATCTGGCTCAACGTTGACTCGTCCGGCAGCAGGGGGCCTGCCTGCAGGTGCCTCAGCACCTGAACCTGTCTTCGTGCATCTTGCAGACTTTGCTTGATGAGAAACGTGATGACGGCAAATGTCCTCGGCGGCTCGTGATCCATGAAGCGGGGCCTCCCTGGCGCTATGCGCTCTTCCGAATGATATGGCCGAATGCCGTCCATTCGATCACGCTAAATTCAAATTTAAAAATCAATCGACGCGCAACGCAACGCAACGCAACGTGACGGAGGACAGAGGACGGCGGAGAGTCGCACGCTGTGGCGAATACGAAGGATCGCATTTCCTGCCGAGCGCATGGCTGGCGTCGTGTGCGATGCGAGCGCACGTTCATTGGTCTTTTTGCCAAAAGAGCTCACCTCGAAACACTCATGTTGGTAGTGAGAGTCTGGCCATAGGGCAAGCATGGCAACGATCAAGAAACCGTGGCCCGGGCGGCCGCTCCAAGCTCCGCGTCCCGCGCATCCCAAGGTCTCGCCGAGGGGGCGCATCTTGAGTAAGTTATTGTTCGATACGGTGGATCTCCTGGAGGATGTCAAAAAGCTTACCGGGCGCCTGAGAAAGGAATTGCTTTTGGACGCCGGTGGCATGGATCGCCTTGGACATCCTGCGATCGAGGCGAGTCGCGGAGCGGAATCTGCACTCCGGCAGGTGCGTGGCCTTCTGACGGCTGCGCTGCCGTCTCAGCCTCCCGAGCCTCCGCAGACCGAGGCCGACGCCGAGGAAATCAACCCGGACGACTTCTTGTAACGAACCCGTCACCCATGACCGATTGGACGACCCGCCGGAGTGAATTCCGTGGAAACACCATTCCGAAATGGTATTCGAACTGATATCTCCACCAACGCGACGCGTTGCCGAAACCGTGCCAAAACGGTACCCGAATCGCGCGCGAAAACTGTGAATGGTATTTGGAATTGGATTTGACAACGTTGGATCATTTTCCGATGATACCGCTCCCTGCTCGGTAGCGTCCGCATGACCATCGATCGTGAAAGAGATCGGCGCGAAAGAGACTGGCGCGAGAACGATTGGCTGAAAGGCCTGTCTGCGGCGGGAAAATACCGATTCATCGCCGAGTTGGGGCGTGGAGGTATGGCCCACGTCTACCTCGCCATGATGCGAGGGCACCTCGGTTTCAACAAACTGGTGGTCTTGAAGGTGCCTCACGGGGCGGTGGCCGAGGACCCCGAGATGATGGAGATGTTTCGCGAGGAGGCACGCCTTGCCGCCCGCCTGAATCATCCGAACATCGTCCAGACCTACGAGGTCATTCAGGAAGGCGAGCGGGACGTCACCGTCATGGAGTACCTGGACGGACAGCCGCTTCACAAAGTGACCGGGCACGCGAAAAAGCTCGACCGGTCAGTTTCGTGCGGAATGCATCTTCACATTCTTTCCGAGGCGCTCACCGGATTGCACCACGCGCACGAGGCAAAGGATTTCGACGGCCGGCCGCTCGAGCTCGTGCACCGTGACATCTCACCGCCCAATGTCTTCGTGACCTTCGACGGGGCGGTGAAAATACTCGATTTCGGCATTGCGAAGACCTCGGCGTCGACCATCGAAACCGCATATGGAACCTTCAAGGGAAAGGTTCGTTACATGTCCCCCGAGCACTTGCTCGGGCAAAAGGTCGATCGCCGCAGCGACGTTTTTGCCATTGGGGCCATGTTGTGGGAGGCGGCCGTCGGAGAATCGCTCTGGAAAGGGCGCGCAGATCTCGAGATCGTGAGCGCCGTCGTTGGCAACCAGGTCCCGTTGCCGCGAAGCGTTTGCCCCAGCGTGCCCGCACCGCTCGACGCCATCGTGAGAAAGGCGATGGCGCACCGCCGGGACGATCGCTACGCGAATGCCTTGGAGCTCCAAGCCGACATCGAGGCATTCCTCGCGAGCCGCGGCGAGCGGTACACATCGCACGATGTTCGAGCCAAAATGACGGAGCTGTTTGCGCAGCTTCGCGCGGAGCGACAACGCCTCATCGAGGCGCAAACTCGAAAGGTGTCCGCGGAGTCGACGGCGGAATTCGTGGCGCTTTCCCGCGACTCCATGACGATGCACAGTGCTGCGCGTTGGCCCACGTCGGTGCACGAGTGCCCGCCACCCTCGAGCGCGTCGCTCTCCATTCGCGGGGTCGATATGGACATCGCCATCGAGGGCCCTGCGGAGAGCGTGCGTGCCGCCCTCGCACCAAGGCGGCGCGCCAAGATGGTCGGGGTTGGCGCGGTGGTACTTCTTGCCTTCGGGGCCGCGCTCGTGGCCGTCCGCGCGCCGCTTGGATCCCAAGCCTCGCAAGAGGCCGTCGCACCTGCGGAATCTGCGAGTCCCGCGGCGCGGGGCCCCGGCGGCAACGTACCCGCCGCCGGCGAGCCGCGCAGGCAAGACGTGGTGATCGTGGTTCGCACGGAACCGCCGGATGCGCGGCTCGTCGTCGACGGCGTCCCCCTGCGCGACAATCCGTGGATTCATCACGGCGTGGCCGAGCCGACCTCGCATGAGGTTCTCGCCGAGGCGAAGGGGCACGCCCCGCGGCGAGTCCGCGTCGCCATGGATAAGGATAGCGACATCATGATTCGGCTCGTCAAAGAGACCGCGGGCCCTGCACACGCGCCACCGCCCCGCGGTGTGCCCGCGCGTCCGGCGGCGGGGCCATCTTCGCCCGCCTCACCGTCCTCACCATTGGCGCCGGCCGCAAACCCGGCGTCCACCGAGCCGCCGTCCTCTGGGCCGCCGTCCTCTGGGCCGTCGGCGGGCCGCAAGGTCGTTCGTCCCGTCGATACGAGCGATCCCTGGAGCCGGTGAGCGTTTCACTGATTCTCCGAGCAGAGCAGCCCTTGCCCACGAGGTGCGCCCGGCGGGCCTAGAACGTCTCCCAGGAATTTGGTGTCCGAGCGCACCCGCTCGGCGTCTGGAACGCGGGCCGCCACATCGAGCGACGACGGGTCGTCGATAGTCTGCTTTTCGATCAACCCCTCCGGAAACCAGCACATTCTCTGGTACTCCTCGGGCGTCATCCTCTCCCCATCTTCCCCAAAGACCTGCCGCGCGTCGTACACCCCGTCGCCATCGCGGTCCCGCTGGCCCGTCGTTGCATAGGATTGGCCTTCAGGCCCGTCGAAAACATGGGGCCACCCTCGTTCCACGATCTCGGTCAGGTAAGGGCGAACCGCGGTATCGTCGATTCCGGCGCTGGGGTTCAATCGAAATCCCGTCGCACTGGTTTCGTCGGCGGTCATCCCTTCGTGGCGGTTCTTCGTCGTATCCAAGAGTTGGGCGTGAATGTCTTTCAAGACTTCGACGTACAGGGGGCCCCAATGGCCATAACAGCTGGCCAAACACGTGGCCATCGGCGGGCCACCGAGCGTGTCCCCCACGAGCTGGTTGCAACCGTTTTCATTGTCATTGCTCACCGAATACAGTTGCCAAGGGACCTTTTTGGCTGTGTTCAGCCTCTCGATCAGCCGCACCGAGCGTCCCGTGTCCGCCGAGTGCGCCACGACGTCGGCCCCCGCCTCGACGAGGCGGTACGTCAGCAGCTCTTCCCGGTACACGGGACCATCGTCGAGACGGAGTCTTCCTCCGTACGTCGAGAGGGGCTGCTGGCGGTAGTCCGACCAAAAGCCCAGCCATTGGACTTCCACCTTGATGGCGGGGTTGAGGCCGCGCGCCCCGAGGAGGAACGCCGATGCATAACGCACGACCTCCGGCGTAATGTACGAGGCGATGAATCCAAGACGATTTTTCTTCGTCTTCATGGCGGCCACCCGCCCCGCGATCCACCACGCTTGCTCGAGCCTATTCCCGATCGAGAGGACATTGCCCTCGGACCTGTTTCCGAGGACATTGATGAATTTCACGTGCGGATAGCGTTTGGCACGGACGAACATCTCGTCGCGCTGACTGAACGAATTCAAGAAAATGACGTCGACCCCGCGCTCCTTCACGGCAAAATCGATCTTTTGCGCAATGGGACCGTGCTCCGGATCGGTCGGATTGGGGAATACACCTTCGTCCTCGTAGGCCGTGACCCAGGGCAGTTGCTTCTTCGCGTAATCGAGTCCCTCGTGATGCGTCAATGTCCAGCCCTCACCGCCCGTGACGAATCCCACGTGCAGTGCGGCAACCTTGAGTGGCACGTGGCATTCGCCCGCGAAGCATTTCGTTGGCTCGGGACAATCGGCATTGACGGAGCAGCTCGCAACGCAAACACGCTCGTGGCATCGGCCTGCGTGGCAGTCCTCGTTGGTGGTGCACGTCGAGCCGATGCCGTAGCCGCGAATGTCACTTTCGACGATGAACGAGCAGCCGATCAAAAATGCGGCCACCCCGAGAATCCACGCGCGTTTGGATAACATGATTGTGCCTCCGAGAAGGATGCGAAGAGCGAGCGATTGGTCGACGAACGTCGCCGTCTCTGCAAGATGCATCGGGACGATCCAATGGCCGTGGCGGCCGATTTGAACGAAATTGATTTGCATATCAATCTGAAAATGACAAATGAAACCAATGCTGCGGGACGCGTACAGCGCAGGCATCGCGAACGGCGATTCGTCGACCGAGCGGGCCCGCCTCCGGGCTTTGGAGAAGTGGGCCGATCCCACGTCGCGGGCGTTGATCGAGGGCCTCGCCATTCAGACGCCGTGGCATTGTTTGGAAATCGGCGCGGGGACCGGTTCTCTATCGCATTGGCTGGCCGAGCGCTGCCCCCGCGGCCGCGTCGTGACCGCCGACATGACCGCCGACACGGGGCCGGGCAACCTCGAGTCGTGGGGTTCGCGCGTGCCCAACCTCGAGGTGGCGCGTATCGACCTGATGAAGGACGACTTTCCGGCGGGCACGTTCGATTTGATCCACGCGCGGCTCGTCCTCGCGCACCTGCCGGAGCGTGACGCCATCCTGCAGCGCGCGGTGCAGTGGCTCAAACCCGACGGCGCCATCCTCGTGGAGGACGCGTACATCCTCCCGCGCGACGATTGGGCGCGCGACGAGCTGACGGACGTTCACCACGCTTTCTTGGACGTCCTTGCGGCCCAGGGGTTCGACGGTCGATGGATACGCCGGTTGCCCTCGAAATTGGCCAATCTCGGCATCGTCGACCTGCAGGTGGTCGCAACGCCCGTGACGTTTGGAATCGGTGACCGGATCGAGGAAAGCTGGAGCATCGGCTTCGAGCAGTTCCTGCCACGGTTCCTACGCACGGGCGTTTTGACGTTGAAGCAAATTATGGCTTATCAGAATTTGCCACGGACGGAAGCGATCTACATGCCGTGGCTTCTCGTCTCGGTCTCGGGCCGGCGTCCCGATTCGGAGAGGGCAAATTCGTAGTAGCTCAGTAGCCCGGCGGCATCATGGCCGTCCACAGCGGGACAGTACGTCCGCGGCACGTGGCGGGCGACGGATCGTCCGCATTCGGGCACCAGGCAATGGGGCCGTTCAAGTAATCCATGTACAAATCGTGATATCCGGGAAACCCCGGCACGCTGGACCGGTCGGCGCGCACGGCGCCCCACGAGTTCTTCACACGTAGAAACTGCACGCTGGTCGAAGGCAAAAGCGCCGCGTCGAGCTTGGCCCGGTCCGCCGCTTGGCTCGGATCGAGCGTCGTGCCGGCGGGCAGCAAGCCGAAATTCTGCGTCATGGCCTGATAATCCTCGAGCACGACCATGTGCCCGCCCTGATGCCCCGGGCCCTTGGCGCGAAGGGTCGTCATATTGAACGCGCCCCGCCGCTCGCTCGTGCCCTGCTCCAGCGCGTTGAAGTCGACCGCCCACGATAGAACGACGGGTTGTCGATCGTGCAACGCCCGCTGCACGCGAATCATGAAATTGCGCCGGCCCGTTGCCCCCGTCGGATACTGCTCGCTGTGCCAATCTCGAATGGCTTGCGACAAGTTCGTATCCTTGAAAACACCGGGGCGCGAGGATGTCGTGCTCTCCGTATAACGCACTTGAAATGCGCTGGGCGACAGAATCGGTGTGCCCTCGATGCCGGCTCCGTCGTCGATCGTGCGCGACGCATCGGCGCCGAACGCGGCATCGAGCCACGAGCGTGTGGCCGTGGGCAGGCCCCATGCTTTGTCGAGAACGCGCCGAACGAGCTTGCGATCGGCTCGGGCGCTCGCCGTGGAGAGGCGGCCGGAGACGAGTTCCGCGTTCACCGCATCGAGCGCCCCTTTCTGCTGCGGCGACATTTCAGGGCCGTTGTCGCGGGGAACGAAGTCCGCCTGACGAACCAGGCCCCGCTCGGAGATGATCCGATGGGCCGTGCGCTCCCACCCACCGGTCTGAATTTCCGTCGCGTCGTCTTGGGTGATCTGATCGAACCAATGCCAGTACGTCCAGTAGGACTCCGAGGCGGTGAAGGACTCACCCGTCGCCGCAAGGTGCATCGATTCGACCCAGCCCGCTTCGGCGTAAAGCCAACAGTTGCCGATGGCCTGCCGCTCCACGGGCGTCTGCGGCACATCGACGATTTCATCCGATCGGGAGGCTACATCGGATTCTTGATGGGGAATGCTGCACGCGGGGATCGAGAGGAAGGTACAAGTTGCCAATGCAACATGGTATCGAGGTCTCATGTCCGGTGAATGGCTGCTCTCCGGAGACGCCTTGTCGGAAAGAGACCTCGTGGGAGCAAAAAAGCTATTCGGATTTCACGTCGTGACCCGAAGCGCGGGCGGCGCGCAGAATCACATCCTTGAACGGACTCGTTTTCGTATAAACGCCCCACGTTTTGCCGCCGCCGCCGGCGTTGTCGATGCAGTGAAGCACCGCGTGCTCTTGGTCGGGCGACCCATTGTCGCCACGTGACACGACGCCGATGACCGCATGGGTCGTCTCGCTGAGCGCCGGGCCTCCGCTGTCGCCGTGGCATGTCGATTCGCCAACTTGGAAGTCCGCGGCCGTTCCACGTTCCGGGGTCGACCCCGGCTGGACCGAGACGACCTCGATCCCCGTGCGATGCTGCCGGACGTCCGGGCTGTCCGTTCTCTCCGTCATGCCCCAGCCGACGGCGGTGATCTTCTCGCCGGCGTGCGTCGAATCGGTCAGGCGAACGCTGGCCAACTTCGCATTCGGGATGTCCCGGTCGAGGAGAACGAGCGCGAGATCGTGACCGCAGAGTCCCTCGGTCGACTTGTCGTGGAAGATCTGCTTTCCTTTGGCCGCGGGCCTCGCGAAGATGCCGGGTCGCCGCGGCCCAACGAAGAAGGACATGTTTCCGGCGGGAAAATCCGCGCCCAACAACCGTGGATCGCACGTATCCGTGATCGTTGGATCGCTGTCGTTGAGCTGCGTGACGCAGTGACGTGCGGTGAGAACGAGGTTCGGGGCGAGCAAGGTCGCCGTGCAGCCATAGACACCGAGATCGGCGCGTACTTGCATGAGGACCGCTTCGTCCTCGGTCGCGTCGGAATTCGAACCATGAATGATGGGGGCGACAGCGGTACCCGTATCGTCACTTTCCGCATCCCCCGCCGACGTACACGCGACGAGAATGGACATCGAGAGACCTGTTGCGAGAACGGTCGACAACTTCATATTGATATTTACCTTTCGCGATGCGATGGCCCGCCGGTGAGTGCCAACGACTCCGCCAAATTATGAGGCCTCGGTGTGAAATATTGAATGACGTATTGCGTCAACAGAAATATCGAAATCTCATGAAGGGAATCGATGTCGCGGCCATTCCAAACTTCGAATTCGACACTTCGTGATTTCTCGCGATCACGAGGCCCGCGGCACCGGCTCGTCGGTAGCCTGGCGCCGCACCGTTTTTCGAGCGGCCCGGCGCGCGAAATGGTGAGCCACTGGCCAGGGTCGAGGTTACTGCATAGGTATGCGGACCCGGCGAGCCGTCGTGTGGGGTGTTGGTGTGGGCCTGCTGGTGCTGCAGGCGTCGGCGTGCGAGCTTTCCGAGGGGGGCTTCGTCATGAGCGACGTCGATGGTGGCGTTGCCGTGGATGCCACCACGGACGTGCCCACGGATGCTGGCTCCGAGGATGTCGCTTTGGACTCCGCGAAGGACGTGGCGGTGGCCGATGCCGCCGTGGATGCCACGCCCGACGAGCGATGCCGCCAGGGCTGCCAGCGCGGCGAGTGCGAGGACGGCGTGTGCAAGATCGAATGCTCCGAGGAGGCGCCGTGCAGTGGGGATATCTGCCCCGAGGGCGTGGCTTGCAACGTACGATGCAAAGGCCAATTCGCGTGCGACGCCATTGCATGTACGGACTGCGAGATACGCTGCGACGGACCTCAAGCCTGCAAAAATGCCATGACGTGCAGCGCCCCGGGATGCGACATTCTCTGTTGCGGGGCGCAATCCTGCATGGGAAATACGAAATGCACCGGCGCAGGCTGCGGCATCGTCTGCGATCCGAGCAATTCCGCGTGCCTCAACCCGCCGACCTGCGAAAACGGCCTACCCAGCTGCGACGCCGGTCGGAAGTGCTAAATCGCGTTACGCCGTTGCGGCGAGGGCGGAGGCCAGGTCGGCCCAGAGATCTTCCAGGTGCTCACAGCCCACGCTGAAGCGGAGAAGGCTGTCGGGCACGTGCTCCTGGCGCGGCAACTTGGCGCGCCGTTCGATGGTGCTCTCGACGCCGCCGAGACTCGTGGCGGAGGTGATCACGCGGACGGCTTCGCAAATGGCGTCGGCGCGTTGGCCGCCGCCGCGCACTTCGAAGGAGAGCACGGCGCCGAATCCGTCCATTTGCGCGGCGGCGCGTCGATGGCCCGGATCGGTGGACAGCCCGGGGTAGCGCACGCGCGATACCTCGGCGTGCTCGTGGAGCCGCTGCGCGAGGACCGCGGCATTGCTCTCGCCCTGCCGCAATCGCACCGGCATGGTTCGCAGCCCTCGCAGGGCGAGGTAGACCTCGAGACCGCCGGGCGTCGCGCCGGTGAGCTCGCGGCGCCTTCGCAGGCGTTTGTACAAATCGGGATCGGCGGTCACCGTTAACCCGAGCAGCAGGTCCGAATGGCCACCCATGAACTTCGTCGCACTGTGCAGCACGACGTCCGCCCCCATTTCGAGCGGGCGCTGCAAGAGCGGAGTGGCAAACGTATTGTCGACGGCCACCCGCACCCCCGCGGCCCGGGCGCCTTTGCACAATGCGGGAAGGTCCGCGACGTCGAGCAATGGATTGGTCGGCGATTCGAGCCATAGCAAATCCGCGCCCTCGGCCGCGGCCAAGGTCGCTTCCGTGTTCGTGATATCGACGGTGCGGATCTCCCAGCGTCCGGCCTCCTCGAACAGCGCGCGCATGGCAATGTACGAATCGGTGGGCACCACCACGCGCCCGCCGGCCGGCCAGAGATCCGCGATGGCCGCGGTGGCGCCCATGCCCGATGCGAACGCGAGTGCGGACCCACCCTCGAGCGCGCCAACAGCGGCCTCCAGCGCAGTCCACGTGGCCGTTCCATCGTCGCGCGCGTACTCGCCCTTGTGCCCCGCGCGGAAGTTCGACGCCATCACCAGCGGTACGTTCAGCGGTTCGCCCGGGCGCTTCTCCGTGCGTCCCGCGCTCACGCACACCGTTTCCGCATGCAGCCGCCCAGCCGAGTGCTCCTTGCTCATGGCCGGAGGATACTCGGGATTTCGATTCTGGCGCCGGAATCGTCGGGTGGTTTCCCGCGGTGGGAGGGCCTGTTCCAATCCCGTACGCGGGCCACTCGCGTCCTTTGGTGAGTTGCGACCGGAGACGGACAGTCGGATGGTCCGACGTCTATCTTTTTTGTCCGGTTTTGCCGGGAGGCGGCGTCTTAGGGGGTGAGGATTCGCTTCGTGCCCGATTCGCCCACGTCTTTTCCCATGGCCTATGTTCGCTTTCTACCCCCGGTGCGGGCAAAATGCCGACGGCTTCTCGGTTCGTCGGCCGAGGCCGAGGAAGTCGCTCAGGACGCTTTTCTTCGCCTTTGGCAATCCGGTTTTGCCGGAATCGAACTTCCGCCTGACGCCGACGCGCGACCCATCATGGGGTGGCTTTATCGAACCTGCACACGCCTGGCCATCGATGCCTTACGCAAACGCCGGCGCACGGTCGCCAACCATGACGGCGAAGACGCTTCCGAGCGGGTTCCATGCGGGGTCGGCGTGGAACGGGCCATCGCGGCCAAAAAGATCATGACGGCTCTCCACGCGCGGGTACCGGGGGAGGAGCTCGAAGCCGCCATTCTCTGTCGGGTCGACGGTCTCTCCCATGCCGAGACCGCTGAAGTCCTCGAGGTCTCGGAGCGCACCGTCCGGCGTCTGCTGGAGGCATTCGACGTCCACGCCGAGTCGTGGAGAAAGGAGTTTGCATCATGACGGATCCCGATTCTCGGCACGAGGTGTCGACGTTTGCACTCGACGTGTACTTTGCCAATGGCAAAACCGGCGATCCGGATCTCGCGCAGCATCTCGCGACGTGCGCGCGTTGCTCGGGCTACCTGGCCGCGCTCGAGGACGATTCGCTGTCCGCGTTGCCGTCGGCCAGGACGGTGAAGGCGAAGACGAGCAACGTCACACGCATTCGCAGCATCGTCGCCGCGGCCGCAGGGGTGGTGGCCCTGGCCGCGGGCATCCTTCTGGTCGTGCACTCGGTGCGCGACGACGGATCCATGGGCTCGTACGTGGCAAGCAAGGGCGCACCCGGCGCGCAAGCCCTCATTCGCAGCGAAGGCGGTTCGCGCATCTGGGATGGGCGTTCATCCATTCACCCGGGTGACGCGATTGCCCTTCATGCGGGCTGCGAGGGATTCACGCACGTCGCCGTCGCGTCGCGGTCTGGCGATGGGTGGTCACGGCTCTTCGACGGCGAGTGCCCCTCCGGAAGCGCGCCCCTTCCATTCACGCTGGTCGCCGACGCCGAGCCGGGCGACGAGCGAATCGCCATCGTCTTCAGCGGCAGCCGTCTCGAGGACGAAGCCCTCGGCTCGGCGGTCCGACAGCGCCTTCAAACGAACGATGCATGGGCCATCGAATTCGTATTTCCCAAGGCCGTGAGTCCCTGAAGTCTTTCCTGCTTCGATATGCAGCAGGGCTTCCTTAGAATTTAGACCTGTTTCAACGTGTAGGGTTTTTCATGAAGTGTCTTGTCGTGACGACCATTTTGTTCGGCTCGATGTGCGCCTGCGGCCACGAGGAGGTTCTCCCGGATCGGAAAGCGGACCTCACGGGCAGCGATCTTTGTACCTCGATCACCATGCGCGAGCACACGTGCCACGAGGAGCACGCCGAGGGGCTCTCGGATTGCGATCGAATGGTCATCTACATGGATTGTGCGTACGAACCGCAGTTCCAGCTCGATTATGCGGACTGTCGTGGCAACACGCAGTGCGACCAGCGGGCGGACGACGAGGTATGCATGTCCCGGGCGGGGCGTGCGAAGAACGAAAAGGAAACCGCCGCTTGCGAGGCAAAGGCCCAAGCCTGCCACGGCCAATGGTCGACCGGCGCGTGTTTGTACCCGAGATTCCAGCCCGCCTATCGAACCCGCATCGAACACTGCCTGGATATCGCTTCGTGCGACGAGCAAGCCTCGTGCATCGACGGAGTCATCGCGTCGATAGCCTCGACGTGCCCCACGCGGCGCGTCCTCAAGAGCGAGGGCATGCCCTAAGATCCAGAGGATCGACCCCGTGCCCGTGCCCGTGCCCATGCCCGGTTACGAGCACGAACACGGGAACTGTTACGAGCCCGTGCACGACCACGAGAACGGTTACGAGCACGTTCTCGTGTACGTACTCGTACTCGTGCTCGTTTTCGGGCACGGGCTCGATCTTCTCCTTGTCCTAGCCGGACGAATCGGTCTATTCGGCCCGTTCGATGCGCGCGGGCACGTGTTTGTGCCATGGCGTTCCCGCGAATGGATCGCGCTCGTCGAGTGCCGTGAGCTCGTTGGGGGCTACGCCGCCGACGAGTCCATCGCCGTGGCGACCCGAGCCCATCCCGTTGGGCAGTGAGACGTGACCGCGTTGCATCGCGTCGGAAATCTCCGTGGCGACGATGACGCTGCCGCGCTTCGTGGTCAGGCGCACCACGCCGCCGTCCGTGATGCCGAGGGCCGCCGCATCCTCCGGGTTCATGCGGAGCGCACCGCTCGCGTCCTTCTTGCGCCACGACGGATCGCGGATGATCGTGTTCGCCGTGAACGAGCGCCGCTCGCCCGCCGAGAGCACGAAGGGAAAGCGCTCGTCGTAATCGTTCGGGCCGGAACGGGTGCACTTCTCGAGCTCCTCGAGCAAATCCGGCAGGGAAACGTGGATCTTGCCGTCTTTGGTCCCGATGCGCCCGAGCACCTCGCTCCATTCGTCGACGGCAAAGACCACGCCCGACGGCGACGTCATCATCGCCTGAAAGAGCGCCACGCCGGCTTCGATCGGTGTGCCGCCGAATCCCGCGCGCGCAAGCTGCGCGGGATTCTCGAACGCCTTCTTGAGCGCGAGCGCCAACAGAACGGCGCCCTCGCGAACGTCTTCGGGCAAATCGAGCGTCCGATACAGGATCGCGGGCGCCAGCCATTGATACGCGGGGTCGCTGAACAATCGCGCGGCCAGGGCTTCCGCATAAGGAACGAGCCCGCGTGCGGCCGCTTCGCGCAACGGGGCGAGCATGTCCTCGGTCACCACCCCGAGAGCCTCCGCCAAGCGCGCGTGGATTTCCGCCTCCGGCAGGACCCCCGGCGGCCGCTCGAACAGGCGCGGCCTCAAATGGAACGCATTCGATGGGAAATCGAAATTGAAGAACGTCGCCTCGGCTTTTTCGAATTGTGTGGCGGCCGGTAGTACGTAGTGTGCGTGTTTGGCCGTTTCGGTCATCGCCACGTCGATGACCACCACCGTATCGAGCGCGGCCAGCGCTTCGCGAAACCGCTTCGAGTCCGCCAGGGAATGCGCGGGATTCGCGGTTTCGACGATCATGGCGCGGTAGCGCTTGGGGTGATCGGCGAGGATCTCCTCGGCGATCACGTTGCACGGTACGAGACCCGCGATGATGGGCGCTCCGACGACGGGCGAACGACGCGAGGCCGCGCCACCCGTGAATTGGACGAGCGTCGTCGGCACGTAGTGCGTGCCTGGCCTGCCCATGCTGCCGGTGAGGACGACCAAGAGCCGGTGAAGGTAGCTCACCAACGTCGATTGCCGATTCATCTGCACGCCGAGATCTTCGAAGCTGGCGAACGCGCGCGCCCTGCCGATGATCCGTGCGGCACGGCGGACGAGTCCCTCCTCGAGGCCGGCGTGCTTGCAGCATTCGTCGAATGGAATCGTGCGCAACGCCTCCACCGCGGCATCGACCTCCACCGCATGCGCATCGAGGAACGCGTGGTTCACCAGATCTTCCGCCACGATGACGTGCAACATGGCGGCCAGCAGCCAGGCGTCGCGCCCCGGACGAACTTGCAAATGGATATCCGCCAGCTCCGCGGTTTCCGTGCGTCGTGGGTCGATGACGATGAGTGTACGCGCGGGATCCTTCGATATCTCTTTCAGCGTGACGCGGGCACGCGGGATCGAATGCGAGTGCCACGGGTTTTTTCCCAGGAAAAGCGCGACATCGCAATGTTCGAAATCGGCACGGGTGTACGTGCCGAGCATGCGATCGCTCACCCAAAACTCACCGGTCTTCTCTTGCGCGAGCGCGCTCGAGCGCCAGCGCGAGCCGAGCGCGCGGCGGACGGTGGGCGAATAGGCACCCGGCAAGTGATTTCCCTGGCCGCCGCCGCCGTAATAAAAAATGGTGTCGCCGCCGTAGGTGTCGCGCACGGCGGTCAGGCGCGCGGCCACCTCTCGAATGGCGGTATCCCAATCGATGGGTTCGAAGGTGCCATCTGGCCGGCGCCGCAGCGGCGTGGTGAGCCGATCGGGACCATGCTGATAATGGTCGAGCCGGTGTGCCTTCTCGCAAGCATACCCTTGCGAGACCGGGTGCCGTTTGTCCCCGCGAAGACGGACGAGATGCCGCCCGTCCTCACCGCCCAGCTCGACTTCGAGCCCGCAGTTGCACTCGCACAAGATGCACGCTGTCGGTTTCCAGTCCGTCGTCGCGGCCATTTTCGGACTGTGGACAATTTGGTCCTTTCGTGCAACCATTTTGATATGCGAACGCGTTTCGATGGAATGAACTGCTCAGTCGCCCAAGCGCTGGAGGTGCTCGGGGACTGGTGGACTCTTCTGATCGTGCGCGACGCCTTCATGGGCATGCGCCGCTTCAGCGACTTTCAGGAGAGCCTCGGTATTTCGAAGAACGTCCTCGCGCAGCGGCTATCCCATCTGGTCGAGCGCGGCGTTTTCGAGCTGGTCGACGTGGGTGAGCACGGTACCCACTACGAATATGCGCTCACCCCCATGGGGAGAGATTTGGCCGTGGTGCTGACCGCGCTTCGTCAATGGGCCGATCGCTGGGTGCTCGGCCCGGGCAACGAGCCGCTCGTGGTCCACGATCGCCGCACGGGCCGGCCCATCCCACCGCTTCGCATCTGCGGCGAGGACGGGCAACCCTTGCGCGGGCGCGATATGGAACTACGCCCCGGTCCGGGCATCACGGCGGAGACGCTGGCGCGCTATCGCGATTACCTGTCCCCATCGGCCAAGTAGCGTGTCGGCAGCTTGCGGCGTGCCTCGGGAAGGCGATGCTGCATTTTGCATGGACGCCGTGACCCTCGGCCGTGCCTTTCCCGTGACGCCCGTGCGGCACGGTAATGGCATTTCGCGCGAGCATGATGTCGACCGCCATCCCGTTCCGAGAGCAGGTCCCTGTCGCGCGCCCCGAGGTGTTCGTCGCCGCCGCGTCGATTGATCTCACCATCCACGATGCCTCACGGCTCGAGTGGACCGCCGTGGTCCCCCTCGACGTCGGCGGCTACGAGCTCGCCGTCGAACTGGAGATCCCCGCCAATGCCGTCGTGCACCACGCGCCGTGGGCGCATCTGCAATCGCTGGTGCGCCTGGAAACGCCGGACGACGCATCCCCGCCTGCGAAACGAACCCTCGAGGGACTGCGAAGGTATGCGGCGTCGGTGGCCTGCGGGCTCGCGTGGTCGAGTGTCGGTTTTGCGCGGCACTGCGAGCGGGCGAAGGCTCATGCGGGAAGCGGGCATGGCGGCTGCGGGGGAAGGTACGATCTCCCCGAGGGTGTGGGACCGGCGCTGCGGCTTTGGTTCGATTCGGCCCTCGAGCGTCTCCAGCCCGCGCGCACCGAGTTGGCGCGGTTGCAAGGCAACCCGCAGGTCGAAGACGACGCGGTGTTCGCGCGCGAGTGCGCCCTGGTCGACGAATATTGGAGCACGCAGCTGGTCCACATGCTGACGGGTGCCTCCGAAGCCCTGCGCGACACCCGCGATGCCATGCGCCCGCGCCGGGACGTGGAGCGCGCCCTTCGGCCCATCGAGGAGGGCGTCTTCGAGGCGCTCGCCCGGGAGATGCAACACCGCAAAGAGCGCGGATACCTCGATATCGAGGAGGGGACGGCCGATGCGCTCGAGCGGTACGTCGGGCGTTCGAGCCTGCTCAAAAAGCATTTTCAGGAGGCGCTCTTTTTGGATTTCGAAGGCTACCAGGTGCACGAACGCATGCACGGATGGGTATCGTCGTTCGTGGCCATCCTCGCGGGCATGTGGGCCTTCGCCTGGCAAGTGGTTCTCTTGCACGGGGACTCCACGTCGCGCATGACCTGGGGCTTCGTGCTGATTGCGATGTTCGCCGGAATCATCTACGCCACGCGCGAAAAGATCAAAGAGGTCGGCCGCGCCTGGATCGAAGGGCGCGTGCACCGCTTCTATGCGCAGCGGGTGGCAAGGTACCGCAGCCGGAACCGCGTCGTGGTGAGCGCGCGCGAGTCGTTCGATCGCGCGGACGGTGCAGGTCGCACAGGCGTGCTGCGTCCCGACGCCTCGGGTTTCACCTTGATTCGCTTCGTTCACCACGGCAAGGTGCACCCCGCGGCCAAGCACCTCGGCGTTGGCTCGGTGCGGGAGATCTTTCGCTATGACATTTCGCCCGTCTTCGCCTGGCTCCACGACGACGTGAAACCAATTGCCTTCCCGGATCCCGGGCAACGCAGCGTCCGCGTGCTGAGCGCTCCACGCGTGTATCGATTCCCCGCGCGCATCAAGCTCACCGCCGCCCATGATTCGCGCGAATTGCACGCGACCATCGTCGTCAACAAAAAGGGCCTCGTCCGCATCGAGCGGAGTTAATGCGTGCTCTTTCTCGACGAGGAAGGCGGCGCATCGGCGAGGCTCACCGCCAGATCCATGGCCGCACGGGCATTGGCGCGAATGAAAAGGCCCCCCGAGTGTTTGGCTTCCAATTGGGCTTTGTCGAAGATGCGGTGTGGCTTGGGAAGCGGTCCGGCCAGCACGACCTTCTTCTTCGCCCGCAGCATGGTCGAAATGGCATTCTCGAGCGCCACCAACCCGGTGGCGTCGATGACCGGTACCCGCTCGAGGCGAATCACCAGGACGCGAAAGACTTCCCCGGGCGTCGTGCGAAGTGTCGCCAAGGCCTTTTGCGCAGCACCAAAGAAGAGGGGGCCGTTGATCTCGTACACCATGAGCCCATCGGGGAGCGGCGCCGAGCCGTCGCCGTCGCGCGAGGCGTCGAGCTCGAAACGCGATTCGGTGAGCTCCGACATGCGCCGCATGAACAAAATGGCGGCGAGGACGAAGCCGACGGAAACGGCCACGACCATGTCGAAGAAAACCGTCAATCCGAAGCAGGTGACCAGCACGAACACATCGCTTTTCGGAGCAATCTTCACCACCCCGAGGAAGCCGTGGATTTCGGACATGTTCCAGGCCACGAGCAGCAAGAGCCCTGCAAGGGATGCCATGGGCACATACGCGACGAACGGGGCGAGCACCCGCATGGCCAAAAGAACGACCGCCGCATGGGTCACCGCTGCAAAGGGGGAGCGTGCCCCCGTGCGAATGTTCGTGGCGGTTCGCGCGAGCGCGCCCGTCGCGGCAATGCCGCCGAAAAGGGGGGCGAGCACGTTGCCGATGCCCACGGCCACGAGCTCCGAATTGGGATCGTGCTTCGTATGCGTCATTCCATCGGCGACCACCGCCGAGAGAAGCGACTCGATGGCACCGAGCATGGCGATGGCAAAGGCCGCCGGGAAGAGATCCTGCACGAGAGCAAAGCTCACGCCTTGCGCGCCCCAAGGCCAGGATGGCGACGGGAGGGTCGATGGAATGCCCGCGATCTCGACCCCATCCACGATGGAGTGAAAGCGGCTCCCAATCGTGGCCACCGCGAAGTCAGGATGCACCCGATGCAGGAACGCGACGCCGAGCGACACCGCACCCATGGCGATGAGGGGTGCCGGTATCTTCTTCACCACGCGAGGAACCAGGAGAAGGAGTGCCAATGTGATGGCCGCCACCCCGAGCTCGCGGGCGTTGGCCGTCGAACGCGCACTCCAGAGGACCGCAATCTTTCCAAGGTAGTGATCGGGCATCGGCCCCACGCGAAGGCCGAAGACGTCCTTGAGTTGCAAGGTGGCGATGACCATCGCGATGCCGGTCGTGAATCCCGTCGTAACCGGATGTGGGATGTATCGAATCAGACTTCCCAAGCGCGCAACGCCCATGGCGATGAGGATCAGCCCGGCCATGAGCCCGGCGCTGAGCAGACCCGCGAGTCCATGTTTGCTCACGATGGGCGTCAGAATCACGACGAACGCCGCGGTGGGACCCGTGACTTGGAATTTGCACCCGCCGAGCAGGGCCACGACCGCGCCGGCCACGATGGCCGTGAAAAGACCATGCTGGGGCGGAACGCCGACGGCGATGGCCAATGCCATCGACAGCGGCACCGCGACGATGCCCACGACGGTTCCGGCGAGGATGTCCGCGCGGAGATCGGCGAGTCGATATCCTTTGGAGAACACGCGTCGAACCGCGGCCCCGATGGGCAACGGGCTCTCTGGCGAATCGGGTAGGGTCATTCGGGTCCCAAACGGACCTTGCGAAGGAGCAACCAAGATGCCATCAGCGGTTTTTCGCGGATTTCCGCCACGCGATGCCCGTGGGCTTGCGCGGAGAGGAAGATACGACATTTTGTCGTAGCATTGGACAGCAAGCATGTCCGGAGCGACACTCTTTCGCATGCCAAGGACGAAGCGCCAGCCCGATGCCGCCATTCAGCCGATCCTGCGCTCTCGGTCCATGCGCGAGCTCGACCGCGTGGTGCGCAAGATCGCGGACAAAGAGGTGATGGTCACGTTCATCGGCGAGAGCGGAACGGGCAAGGAGGTGCTCGCCCGGCGCATTCACGAGCTCTCCAAACGACGTTCGGGGCCCTTCGTTCCTATCAATTGCGCCGCGATCCCCGAAGCATTGTTCGAGAGTGAGCTCTTCGGGCACGAGAAAGGCGCCTTCACCGGCGCGACGGAGCGCGCGCGGGGCAAGGTGGAGGCGGCAGCCGGAGGAACACTCTTTCTGGACGAGATTGGCGAGATGCCCATCGCCGTTCAAGCGAAGCTGTTGCGGTTCTTGGAGAATCGCAAATTCATGCGCGTCGGCGGAACGACGAAGATCGCCGTCGACGTGCGCCTGGTCACGGCCACGCTTCGCCCGTTGGACGAGGAGGTGAAGTCTGGGCGCTTTCGCGCCGATCTCTTCTATCGCATTCAGGGCATCAGCCTCGACGTTCCACCGCTGCGGGTCCGGCAGCCGGATCTCCCCGTCCTCGTCCGCCAATTCGTGTCGACGATTTCGGCGGCGCACGGCATGAAGCCGCCGCGCTTCGGACGGAGCGCCATGGCCGCACTCCGCCATTACCCGTGGCCGGGCAATGTGAGGGAGCTTCGAAACGTCGTGGAGCTCGTCTGCCTGCTTCGTGATGGACGGCAGGTTCGGGTGCGCGATCTGCCGGCGCCCCTGCGCGATGTCGTTCCCGTCGCACCGAAGCCGTCCGCGGATGGCGCATGCGGTGCGGACGTCGTCGAAGTGCGGCTCGATCAGTCGCTCGAGGAGAGCGTCGATTGCATTTTGGGCGCCGCGCTCGACCTCGAAGGAGGAAATCGTTCGCGGGCGGCGCGCCGGCTTGGTATCAGCATTCGGACGATGCAGCGTTACGCCTCGCGTGCCGGGCACCCCCGATTCGTATCGCACTGATCCGGAGAAGCCGATGACCCGCTCCCACGTTCTTTCGATGGCACTCCTGGCCCTCGTGGCCTGCAGCTCCTCCACGCCCCCCAGCCATCCCCCGATTGCGCCCGCGGGCGACGGTGCCATCGAACGGGTGGCGACCATTCATGGTGGCGCAGGTCCCTGGGTGGTCGCCGGATACCGCATGGGGGAATACGCACGCACGAAGCTCGGCCTCGAGCGAGGCAGCTTCGATGTGGAGGTCGTGCACTTCACGCCCCACGAGGTGCAGTATTCGTGCATCGCCGACGGCGCCGCCGCGGCCACTGGCGCAAGCCTTGGCAAATTGAATCTCACGCTTTCGGACGCACCCGCGCCCGAGACGCGAACGACCTACCGGCGCAAGTCGACGGGGCAGGCGATCACGCTGCGGGTCACCAAAGGGTTTGCGTCGCGCTATTCGAATGTTCCGCGCGAGAAGCTTCGCGAGGCGGGGCGGGAAGTCATGACCCTCCGCGACGAGGACGTTTTCGAAGAGGTGCACTCGGGGGGATAGGCTTTCGTTCGGCGGCGACGAGCTGCGCCACCAGATTCGAGACGTTGCGAACATCGTAACGCCAGCCGAGATCGGCCATCAGCTCGACGCCCGCTTCGAGAAGGATCAGCAGTGCTCCCAGCGCCTCGGGATCCACGTCCGGCCGAACGCCGCCGGATTGTTGATCGCGACGGACGACGCCCGCGAGCTGCGTCCGCGTTTCGTCGAGAAGGTCGAACTGCGCAGTTCGAAGTTCCTGCGAGCGCCGACATGCCTGCAAGAACTCGGGGCTTCGCACGCCAGCCTTCGGGGGAAATGAACCGGCGGCGACCAGCTTTCCCAGGAGCTCGAGCAGGCCCGGCACGCTCAACGAGTCGCCGAGCGCCTCCAGAATGCCGTCGAACGTGGCGCGCCGTCGCGACTTCATCGCCTCCACCATGAGCGCGTCGCGGGTGCCGAAATGGTCGTAGAAGGCCCCCCGAGAGAACCCCGCCCGCGAGCAGATCTCGTCGATGGTTGGCGCGTCGAGCCCCTTTTCCGCGAAAAGCGCCAGCGCGGCCGCGATCAGGGCGTCCCGGGTTTCTTCCTTCGCGAGGGTTCGTGTGGCGCTGGCGTAAGGACGCGCCTTGGCACGCCGGCGCGGTGAAGGATCATTTGACATGCGTTGGTGTATGTGAAAATTAATTCGGATACGTTGGTGTATGTTAATTGGAGGTGCGGCAAAATGCACGCTAGAATTCTGCCCCTGGCTCTCCTCGCGATGTTACCGACTCGCGCCGATGCGTCGGAAGACGAAGGTCGGCACTGGATTGGGTATCAAACGGTGATCGTCGACGTGGCATCGCTGGTATCGGCGGCCGGCGGCCTCGCGTTCGTTCCCAAGATCGAAGGCGATTCGGGGGCATCCGAGGGCGCGCCCGTGGTCGTCCTCATGGGGCTCGGAATCATGGGGTACGTGTTCGGAGGGCCGATTGTGCATTGGACACATGAGCGCCTCGGAAAGGGCTTTCTCAGCCTCGGTTTCCGAATCGCCGGGCCCCTCGCGGGCTTGGGGGTGGGCGCGCTCATTCCCACGCTGGTCGGGCCGGGAGACAACCTCGCGGGTAGCCTCATCGGGGCGAGCGCGGGTGCCGGGCTGGCCATGGTGCTCGACGCCACGCTTTTGGGATTCGAACGGGCGCCCAAGAAGACGGCATCGCGATGGCAACTCGCGCCCATGATCTCCACGCCGACGGCGAAGACTCCTATTTTCGGGCTCCGCGGCGCTTGGCGCTAAAGGAATGACCCACTAAAACGAACGAGGGGCTGCCGTCTTCCGTCGGGCGATGTGCTCTTTGAGCGTTCCGAGCATCCACTCGCCCTCGGCCAAGGTTGCCCGCGTATGTGCAAGCACCTGGCGCAGCCTGGCCAGTTCGCGTTGCTCGTGCGCGTTGGCCGGCTCGCGTGACCAACGGACGACGTATCCCTCGTAGATCATTTGCACGCCGAGTTCGTCCGCGAAAAAACGACCAAAGCGGTCGAGTGCGGCGTCTTCCACCGTCTCGAACTTCGCGGAATACTTCGCGGACGCGCCTGCCAACATGGCAAGTTGTTCGCGCGCGTGCGCGAGTCCCTCCTCGACGAGAAGCGCGATGACGGGCAGCGATTCCGTTGGGCGGCGATTGGTGACATGCATCTTCCCTCCACCATGTTCGCAAACGAATGGCTCGGGCCCCGTTAAGTTGGCATTAAAACGTGGTCAGCCCGCTAGAAAGACCGGTGCTAACGACCGTTAGCCCCGCTTTGAAAACGATTCAATAGTAGGCATTTGCGCAAGCACGCTCGCGATGGCCGTAGATGGCGACCCCATCGCAACGATCGCTCCCCGCAACGCCTGTCGAAGAATCTAGCACGAGCCTTCGGGCTGCGAATATTGATTAATTCACAAACAATGCGTCGCATGGCCGCTCGTTGCGGGTTGGACCATAGCCAGCATTAATAGCGACGGGTCGGACAAGAAAAGGCCATAAGGCGGGCCGCGTGGCCGCACTCATTTCCAAATCGTCCGAGGCGCGAAGGCGTGAAGAGGGCGTGAGGAGAGAGGGTGTCGATATGATTTGGCAAGATGGATGGGCGCACGGATGGGCCGAGGCTCGTGTGCACGACGTGTTTCTCTTGCTCGAGCTGCGCGGCATCGCAATACCCGACACGATTCGCCGGCGCATTCGCGCCTGCACGAGCGCTTCGCAGCTGGATGCATGGTTCATCCGTGCCGCAACGGCCACCAAAGCCTCCGAGGTCGTCGATGGGGACGACGGGTTGCGCTCCGTGGGGCACCTTCTTCCTCGCCCCGTGCTCAAAGGGGTTCGCGCCGCGCCGGGCGATGAATGAAAGTTCGTCGTTCCGATGTGAAATAGTCATTCTCACCTTCCCATCGGACTGGGGAAACGCGCCGAAACGGAGCCCGAATGTCGCGTGATCCGCGCGGGCCGTGTGTCTTGGTGCTTCCCTGATCGGGATTCCGTAGGATGTGATCGCTATTATGGCTTGAACTTAAGGGTGGAACGTTTCAAATTCGAAGCGACGAGCCGTGAGGATGAGGCGGTAAGGAGGCTTCGTTTGCTACGCAAGATCCATAGTCGAGTGATCGCTCGCTATTTGGGGGAGGTTTGGAGCGAGGGGCGGATCGAGGTACTCGACCAAGTGGTTCACCCGCGATACGTCAACCATCGGGATGCACAGTCGATGGGACCGGCGGGGCTCAAACGAATTGCCTCGTCGTTGCGAGTGGCATTTCCGGATCTGTCTTGCGACATTCACGACGAGATCTACGACGGCGATCGCGTGGCCGTTCGCTTTACGATTGGTGGTACGCACTCGGGGAATCTATTCGGAATCGCCCCAACGGGTTGGCGTGTCGAAATCGACCAAACGCTCGTCAAACGTTTTCACGATGGAAGAATCATCGAGACATGGCGCTCGACCAACCAGGAACGAGAGCGCTACTCGGCCCTTCAGGCGCGCATTGCGGCTTCCGGCACACCCGATTTCGCCATGATTGGCAATGAGTTCGTGCTCGCCCTGGCGATGCAAGGCGTGCAACGCTTCCACGAAGCACAGCGGTCGGGCCTCGAGAGTGACATGCGTCTGGTGAACGACCGACTGTCGGGCCTGTTTCGACCGGCCGCCCCACTGCCGTCCGGGTTGATCGCACACCTTCGCGAATGCGTTCGCGATACGCTCACGAAGGGGGCGAGCCGCACGCTATCGGTAAGCGGCGTGGCGCGCCAACTCGGCGTGAGCCAGCGCACCCTGCAGCGGCGACTCCAGGAGGTAGGGAGCAGTTTCAGCCAGGAGGTCGACGGCGTGCGGCGCGAACTCGCGTGTTCGTACGTGGCCGAGACGGACCGACCGTTGAGCGAAATCGCATTTCAACTTGGCTTTACCGAACCGGGGTCGTTCTTCCGCACGTTCCGCCGCTGGACCAAAACGACGCCGCGGCGCTTCCGACTCGGTCGGGCCCATCTGACGCGCACGGGCGCGAGCGACGGGCCAGCCTGGATGGGGCTCGCGCAGGCGTAACGGAAGCCGCTTCGATTCGAAAGAAGAAATTCGGAATCCGCGGGCGTTCGAATCATCGGAGGGTCATCGCGACGTAGCAGACGTCCTGGTTATCCGGAAAATGCGCGGCAGCGCGGGCGGTGACGGCAACGTCCCAGGCCCCTGCAACGGCATGCGACGTTCTCTGCGTGTAAACGTAGAGAACGTAGGTCGCGCCGTTCTGGAGACTTTCCAAGGCTTCGCTTGGCACGTGCGCCGTCTTCGTGTTCCCGTCGAACTCGCACGTAACGTCGCCCAGACTGACACCGAGTTGCGAATTCGCTCCTCCGGACCACGTGAGGTCGAAGCCTTTGCTGCGCTCGATCGTCCCCAATGCCAACGACTCCCTGGCTACCAGGGCTTCGCGCGGAGCGAACAATTCGGTATGAAACGCCGGTACCTCGCCCCCCACGGCATCGACCGCGAGCTTCTCGGCCTCCGATCGGATGCCATTGTCATCCGATGCGCGGTACCTGCCATCTCTCGTCGGTTCGAGCTGCGTCTTGAGTTCGTCACTGGCTTCAATCGCGATGTTTCCGGCGTGGGGCATCGGCCCGATGCCGGCATCGACCCCGGCATCGAAGCGTTCGGTGTCGCACGTGCGGACCGCGCAGCCACCTCCAAGGTCGCTCATCCTGCAGCGACTGACCTTCGTACCTTCGTCGGAAGCCGTCACCTCCACCGTCTCGTTCGAACGGTAAAATGCCGCGAATGAAAATGTCCGGTAGCTGCGCTGGCCTGACGACGCACTCTGCTCCCAGCGCGTGTCCGTGAGCACGCGCCCCACGTATTTCGGGGACGGTCCTTGATCCCCTCCGTCGGTGTTCCCGCCTTCGCTGGGCGCCGCGTCGGCGACGCCGCCTCCGCCATCGGTATCCTTTGCGGATGGCCCGCCACTCGAGGATTCACCGCAGGCGGCCGCAAAACCCGCTCCCAAGACCAAGGTACACGCCACCCATCGGAAAGATCGCTCCATGTCCGTCTCCTCACCTTCTCGAAGCGGCGCAAAGCCCCGCGACGACAAAGAAGTCGTATACGTCATGTATACCAAGGAGCGAGACGGTTAATTCCTCGCGGAGTGAGAAATCGGGATCCGGGGACTTTCTCGTTTCATTTCACCACACGGACGCGGTCGTGGAGCGGGCGCGGCGTTTAGGAAGCCATGCCAAAACGGTCGGTTTCATCCGAGATCCGTCGCACGGGCAGGCGCGCATCGATGGCATTTTCCAGTGCCGCTATGCCGAGCAAGTTCGGGATGAACGTTTCGCTCGCGTTCATTCCTCGCCGCGTTCCAAAAGTAAACTACACTGATCAGTGTAATTTCTGGAGGCGACGGACCATGATTGCAACGACACATCTGCGCGGGGTTTTGCTCGAGGCCCCGAATCTGGCAGCGGCGAAGGTTTTCTACGAGGACGCCTGGGGTCTCGAGGCCCTTTCCACGAAGGAGGCTGGCGCGCTGTACTTTCGCGGGCGAGGGGACGAGCCGTGGATCTTCGGATTGGTCGCCGGTCCGCAACGCCGCCTCCGGCGGTTGCGATTGGGGCTTGCCACGCGGGAGGCGGTCGACGTTGCGTACGAGGATTTGCAGCGCGCGGACGTTACCGTGGTGAGCCCTCCCGTCGTGCTCCCGGGGCCCGGCGACTATTACGGTCTGCTCTTCAAGGATCCGGACGGGCAGCTCGTGGAGCTTAGCGCGACGCAGAAGGAGGCCGGCCCGGGGGCGATCGCCAAGTACCTACCGGAGCGCATGAGCCACGTCGTGTTGAATTCTCCGAACGCCCGCGATACTGCTCGGTTCTATGTCGACATCCTCGGCTTCTCCGTCTCCGATTGGTACGAGAAGGACGCGATCATTTTCCTGCGCTGCAATCAAGATCACCACTGCATCGGATTGAGCCAGTGCGAGCAGGCGTCCTTGAACCATGTGGCGTTTCTGGTGGACGATCAGGGCTCCGTCCTCCACGCCGGAGCGCGCGCGGGCAAGCGCGGGGCAAAGTCCATTTGGGGGCCCGGCCGGCACGGGCCGGGTGGCAATGTGTTCGACTATTTCGAGGACCCCGCGGGCTTCGTGGTGGAGTACACCGCCGAGCTCATTCAGATTCCGCCTGGCACGCCGTGGAGCGCGAAGGAGTGGGAGCGCACCCCGTCCAATGCCAACGTCTGGGGAACCGGCGGCCCCACGCCACGGGCGCTCGAGTTGATGGCTGGGTCACGGTAGTCGCATGGGGGACGTCGTCCTGATGGAACGGGCGCTCCGCAGCTCGAGCCAGAAGAAGCGAGAGGCCATGGTGGAGGCGGCCACGCGGCTGTTTCTCGAATACGGCTTCGAGGGCGTCAGCATGGACGTCATCGCCGAGCAGGCCAACGTATCCAAGCGGACGCTGTACAATCACTTCAACGACAAATATGCGCTGTTCGAGGCCGTGATGGCGCTGCTCTGCGAGTCGGTGCTTCCGTGGCCGTGGCAGCCCGCCGACTTGAAACGCGGCGAGGTTCGCTCCACCCTGGAAAAGCTCGGTGTCGCGTTCCTCGGCAGCATCTACGCCCCCATTCAAATCGAACTTTATCGCACGGTCGCCCATGACACGCGCCGCTTTCCTCAATTGGGGCTGATGCTCTTGGAAGGGCCCATTCAGCGGTCGCACAAGCTGGTGGGCGAGTACCTGCGCGCGTGGCAGGCGGCGGGCGAGATCGACGTTCCCGACTGCGATCGGGCCGCTGCCCAGTTTTTGGGCATGCTGAAGGCGGACGTGCAGATGAAGCTCCTGTTCGACGCACGACGAAAGGTATCCCCCGCAGAGATTCGCGGGCTGGCCAAGGCGGCCGTGGATCTCTTCCTGAACGGCGCCGGCCCAAAGGGCGCGCGCTCGGAGAAGCCTCGCAAGAAGGCGTGAGCGACCTTCCTCATCGACAAGGTCCCGTGATTCCACCTAACCTCGTCGTACCGTGTTCGAACTGCTCCAGCACATCTCGAGCCTGGCATCCTTTGCCGCGCATCGCGCGCAGCGAGAGCGGGCCGACGGCGTGGTGCTGCGCGAGCTCACCGCGGTGCCGTTGCCCTTGCCCGCGGGGCTCGAGTTGGAATGGCTGGGCACCGCCGGATATCGATTGAGCTGCGAGCAGCACACGCTGTTCATCGATCCGTATCTCTCGCGCGTGCCGCTGCGCGCGGTATTGCGTGGTGAGCGCGCCTTGCCCGATCGGCCGCTGCTCGAGCGGTTGCTCGGCGGCATCTCCGGCAAGGTTGCCGGCGTGCTCGTGGGGCACTGCCACTTCGATCACGCGCTGGATGTACCGGCCATTGCGCGACATTTTGGTGCGTCCGCCTATGGCTCCGCGTCGCTCGTGCGGCTGATGGAGCTGCACGGCCTCGGCGAATCGGCCGTTCGCGTGGAGCCGCACCGGCGCTACGAACTCGGGCCGTTCACGGTGACCTTCGTTCCCAGCGAGCACTCGAAGCTCGTCCTCGGGCATCGCGTGCCGTTCGATGGGGAGCTCACCTGCGAGCACCTCGATGCCCTTTCGCCGGCGGCCTACAAGTGCGGCCAAGTCTGGGGGATCCGCATCGAGGTTGGCGGCACGAGCTTTTACCATCAAGGTAGCGCCAACCTCCTCGACGACGAGATCCCCCGCCGCCCCGTCGACATTTTCCTCGCCGGCATTGCCGGGCGGCGGTTTACACGTGACTATTGGTCGCGCATCCTCGGACGACTCGAGCCCAAGGTGGTGGTGCCGAGCCACTTCGACGATTTCTTTCGTCCGCTGGGCGCCCCCTTTGGCTTTTCCACCAACGTGAACCTCGCGGCATTCCCCGACGAGATTCGCAAGGTGAGCGCCGACTTCACCCTGGCGAGTCTCCCGGTTTCTTCGATGTCCGCTACGCCGTCGTCTTGATTCCGTAGCGCGCCGCCGGCGCCTTGTGCGACAGATTCGGGCGCAGCGCCGCGCGTGCGGCTTCGAAGGCATCCCAATCTGCCGGATGGGGCAAGGACGGAATGGTGACGAACTCGCCCTGATCGAGCGCGGCGAGGGAGGCGTCGACCATGTCCTCGGCCGACATCACGATCTGCTCGGGCAGTTTCGAAAGCGGCTGGCCTGCAATGTCCCAGAAGTCCGTCGCCGTCGCACCCGGGAGGACGACTTGGACGCGAACCCCCTTGTCGGAGAGTTCGTGGCGCAGCGATTGGCTAAAGGCCAGCACGAAGGCTTTGCTGCCGCCGTAGACGCCGTTGAGCGCTTCCGGCGCGATGGCCACGATGGAGGACACATTGATGATCGTGCCCCTGCCACGCTTCACGAATCCGGGCACCGCGGCGTACGTCAAACGGGTGAGCGCGTGGACATTGATGTCGATCATGCCGGTCATGGCATTCACGTCGGCATTCAAGAGCGGCGCCGCCGCCCCGACCCCGGCGTTGTTCACCAGCATGGTGATGTCCGCATTGGTGCGAAGTTGTGCCTCGATGCGTCCGCTATCGGCCGGATCGGCCAGGTTGGCCGCGAGGACGCCGATCGAGCGACCGGTATCGCGCGAAATGCGCTCGGCCACCGCGTGCAGCCGCGCTTCGTTGCGGGACACGAGGAGCAAATCGTAGCCACGCCGGGCGAGCCGATCCGCGTAGATGGCCCCGATGCCCGATGATGCCCCCGTGATGAGCGCCGTCCCTTTTTCATTGGTAGACATGAGTCCGTTTCCCTTTCAAAGAACAGTGTGGGGTCGCCTTTCGCTGTCGCAAATGTCATAGATATGACCGTTTAGGACATGGAGAGACGGACATGCAGCGCCTAGGATTCCTCGTCGCCCCGGACTTTCAGGTCATGAGCTTCGCCGCGCTCGCGGTGTTCGAGTTCGCGAACGTCTCGGCGCCGGCGCCGTTCTATGACGTTCACGTTCTCTCGGAACCCGGTGGCCCCATTCGCAGCTCCATGGGCGTATCCATCGAGACGCAGCGTTTTCGGACACCGTCTTCGTTCGACACCGTCATCGTCGGCGGTGCGGTAGATTACGTCCCTTCGTCCCCCGCCGTCCTTTCCTTCCTTCGCAAAGCCATGAAGACGTGCCGCCGGGTCGCATCCATCTGCACCGGCGCCTTCGTCCTCGCCGAGGCGGGGATTCTCGACGGGCGCCGGGTGACCACGCATTGGTACGGCGCCCGCGATCTCCAGGCCCGCTTTCCCAAAGTGAAGATGGACGAAGATCGCATCTTCATCGTCGACGGCCCGGTGTGGACGTCGGCCGGCGCCACGGCGGGTATCGACCTCGCACTTGGAATGGTGGAAGAAGATCTGGGGCCCGAGGTGGCCCGCTTGGTGGCCAAGAAGCTGGTGGTTTACCACCGCCGTGCGGGCGGCCAATCGCAGCATTCCGTCTTGTTGGACCTGGAACCGAAAACCGATCGCATTCAAAACGTGCTCACGTACGCAAAGCAGAATCTGCGAACGCCGCTATCCATCCAGCAGCTCGCCAAAGTCGCCCACCTCAGCCCGCGCCAATTCAGCCGCACGTTCCGCGCCGAAACCGGCCGCCCACCGGCCAAAGCCATCGAAGACCTCCGCGTGGAAGCCGCCCGCATCATGATGGAGCGCGGCCAAGATTCCATCGACATGGTCGCCCGCGAGAGCGGCTTCACCGGCCGCGAACACATGCGCCGCGCCTTCCTCCGCGCCTACGGCCAACCGCCCCAAGCCATCCGCCGCACCGCCCGCGGCGAGGTCGTGGGGGAGCATTAGAGAAGAAGAAGCTGCCAGGACGCCAAAAGAGAGTCGCCAGGATCGCCAGAGGAACCAACAATAAATCCTTCTTTTGGGTTTATTGCCGTTTCCGTTGGCGATCTTGGCGGCCTTTGGCGTCTTGGCGGTTTCCTTCTTCCTATCCGAGAATTGTGCTCGCCCATGTTGGACGAAGCGGAGCTAACCTCTGAGGTGCTTTCGATATTCGCCCGGTGTCATGCCTGCGGTGCGTGAGAACAAACGCGAGAACGAGGCGAGGTCTTGATAGCCTACTTCGCGGCAAATTCGGGAGATATCCAATTTGCTCTCCTCCAGGAGCGAGCGGGCCACCTCCAGGCGCTTTTGCTGAATCCATTTGCCTGGGGTCGTTCGGAGTTCGTCCCAGAATCGTCGTGAGAGGGTGCGCGACGACATACCCATGCGCCGGGCCAGGAAGGCCGGAGAGATTTGGCGCAGATGGTCTTTGGAAAGTTGGTTCAATTTCTTTTCGAAAGACGGTACTGCGACAGGATCCGCTATTTCGTAAGGAGTCTGGAATTCGCGCACCGGGGGAAGGGCCATGAGTTTTCGCACGATGCGCTCTTCCTTGGCGAACCCCAGGTCGACCAGCAACGTGGTCACCAAGTCGACACCCGCGAAGCCGGCGCCGCTGGTGTAGATACGACCTTGGCGGACGATCAAGCGGGACGGCTGCCATCGGACATGGGGAAATCGTCGGGCGGCTTCGTTTTTCAACCACCACGATACCGTGGACGGCCATTCGCGAAAGCTGGGAGCACCCCGAGGGAGGCAAGCGCTTCTTCGTCGTGCGCTAGACTGGACGCCATGCGCGTCCTTTCCCTCGAGTCGAGCCCCTTGCACGAGATCACGTACCTCGCGGCCGCATCGGGCGGAGGAACGGAGACCCGCAGGCTGCCGGTGCTGCGCGCCTCCGTCGATGCGCTGCCAGCCGACCTGGATGGGTTGCTCCTTACATCCGACTTGCAAGGGGTAGCGCCGCTTGCGTTGGAGGACGGTGCGGTGGGCCTTCTGGGCGAGGTGCTGGCGGAAGATTGGCGCATGTTCTCCGAAACGGGGGCGCTGCCCTCGCCGGGCGGCGTGGGCGTCGTTCTCGCGGGTGACCTCTATTCGGAGCCCGCCGCCAACAAGCGGAAATTGGTGGCGGGGGGCAGGTGCTCCACGTCGATGGACGGGCCATTTTGCTCGCGCGCGGCTAACGAGTCGCTGCACCGTGTCATCCAGTTGGGCGACTGCCGCTCAGGCCGTACAAGAGCAACGATGCGGTACTGTCATGGGCGCACTGCCAAACATGGATGAGAAACGATCCTATGACGCAGGCCTGGACACGGATAGGTCCTGGACGCCGATTTGTCGTGGAATCCCGATGTTTATTCGGCATTTTTTGGTGGCGCCGGCAGTACATTCCGACCGTTGCCCGTATAGTTTGTGAGAGGACGAGCCGGCATCGAGATGGTGCTCGTCGTGAAAATTGTAGTTCGTTATGGTGGTGTCCGGTTCGAGTCGTTCATTGTTCCCCGCGTTCGTCGCGCATCACAGCGTCGCGTTCGATCGCGAGGTGCCGTCGTCCTTCTCGGAAATCCCGATACCGGAATCGATTCAAAAGGCGCCCAGCCGGCGTCAGGTGGAATTTCGCGCGGGTCGTAAGTGCGCACGGCGGGCTCTCGAAAGCTTGATGGGAAACGCACCGACCGACCTCGTTTTCGATGATGCCTCCCTTGCCGTCGGCCCGCATCGCGAGCCCATCTGGCCGGAGGGATTCGTCGGAGCTATCACGCATACGAACGACTTCGCGTCCGCCGCAGTGGCACGCGCGACCGACGCGCTCGGGATCGGCCTCGATGTGGAGGTCGTCATGTCGGAAGAAAATGCCGCAAACTTGATGACGCTGCCCAAGGTCGCTGCGCCTCACGAAGTGGCCGAGCTCGCGCGCGCCATGAACTGGAGCCCAGCGACGGCGCTCACGGTGATCTTTTCGGCGAAGGAGACGCTGTACAAGTGCCTGTACCCACAAGTTCGTCGGTACTTCGGATTTCGCGCGGCCGCGGTCGAGTCCGCGGATGACGCCTCAGGCCAGTTCTCCGTGCGCCTTCTGGAGACGCTGACCCCGAAGCTCGTATTGGGCCGCTCCTTCGAGGGGCGCTTCGATCTCCAGATAGGCCCGACGAATGGCGCCGCCGGCGACGACCGTGGCGGCATCGTCCGAACGGCGATGGTGCTGCCCGTATGACGTTTCGACATCTCTACGCCGTTGCCCCCTCCCAATATCGATTGAGAAGATATGAGACACACGAGACATCGCATCCCCGGCGTAGTGTCGATTCACTTGAATGCATTTCAAATTCGATTTGATGGGGGCATTATCGATGCTACGTATGATTGATTGGGAATCTTTGCGCTGTCGTCGAAATTTGCTCCGCACACTGCGGGAAACCCAAATCAGGGATGCTTGACTAAATGAACACGGGACTTGCACCGGAACGACCTGCAGCAGAGCACCTGACCCCCGAACACACGGCCGCCCAGGCGGAGTTCCAGGAATTCGTCGATCAGCACATCGCACCGTTTGCCGACGAGTTTCACCGAGCGCAGCGCACGCCCCCGGAGCTCGTTCGTACCCTTGCCGAGCGGGGCCTTCTGGGCCTATCCATATCGAAGGAGTTCGGCGGCGGCGGCCGCGATGCCATCACACTTGGCATCTTGGCGGGCACCATCGGCCGCGCCTGTTCGTCCGTCCGGAGCCTTCTCACCGTCCACACGATGGTCGCCCACGCCATCTCGCGCTGGGGTAGCCGAGCTCAAAAAGAAACGTGGCTCCCCAAACTCGCCACCGGGGAGCGAATCGGCGCCCTCGCGCTTTCCGAGCCCAACGCGGGCAGCGACGCCAAGAGTGTCGCCACCCGCATCTCCCCCGATGGATCCGATTGGCGCATCGACGGCCACAAGTCGTGGATTACCTACGGGGAAACGGCCACCCTCTTTCTCGTCGTCGGGCGAACCGAGGAGGGCCCCACCGCCTTCTTGGTCGAACGCGAAACGCCCGGCCTGAGCACCGAGCTGATTACGGATCTCATTGGAATCCGCGCATCGATGACTGCGAGCGTTCGATTCGACGGATGCCGAGTCCCCGAGAAGAATCTACTCGGCCGGCGAGGCTTGGGCGTATCGCAAGTAGCTTCGACCGCGCTCGATCTGGGCCGCTACACCGTCGCATGGGGATCCGTGGGGATCCTCGAAGCCTGTCTCGAGGCATCGATCGCCTATGCGAACCAGCGCGAGACATTTGGGTCGCCCATCAAAGATCATCAGTTGATCCGGCGCATGATTACCAATATCTTTACCGATTTTCGCGCGGCCAAGCTGCTCTGCCTCGAAGCCGGACGGCTGCGGGATGCCAAGAACCCCGGAGCCCTCGAGGCAGCGTCGGTGGCCAAGTATTTCGCGTCGACGGCGGCGGTTCGTGCGGCCTCCGATGCCTTGCAGATTCACGGTGCGAACGGCTGCAGTGCGGACTATCCCCTGCAGCGTTACCTCGGTGATGCCAAGATCATGGAAATCATCGAGGGCAGCACACAGATCCAACAGGTGACGCTCGCGGAATATGCCTATCAGGCCTATGCCGGCGTCCGCAGCCGGGGTGGCGATGCCCCCTGGCGCCATCGTTAACTTTACAGCGGGAGGTTGCGTTTCCAATCGAGATCTTCGTTCAAGTCGAACCGCGGCAGCGGAACAATCCCGGCGGGGCCGGCGCCCTCGCCCGCTGCCCGATACAATGGTCGCCAAAAGTCATGGCGACCCTCGCCTGCCGAAGTGCGCATGACGGCGGCCCCGCCGCGATTGTCACGCTGCCGCTCTTCGGCATTCACGAGCCTTTCGAGTTTGGGATGTAACCTCCCGCAGTAGAGTTAGGCAACTCGCGGTCGCGCCTGCGGAGCGCTACCTCCGTCTGGGCTGAAAACCAGCCGAAACACCTGCCTCGCGGAGCGAATTTGTACTCCACGCGGGCGACTTTGAAGTGCGGCCGCGAGTCCTATCATGGACACGAAAGCAGCCGCGCGTACCGCGCTCCGGTTAGCGTACCTGCTTAATTCTCGCATTGTGCAAATTGCCATTTGCTCAATGGGAGCTCGAACCTGGACGTTGTTGTGTCCTGGTCGAGAATTGGTGATTCATATTAGGTATTATTGAGTTGGAATCATTCTCGTTCAATGCGTCGGATTGTTGACGCACCGTCCTTGACCAGAACCCATGCAACGCTACAGTGAGATAAAGTGACTACGAACGACGTTTTGCTCCAACGCAACGATGTTCGCTCTTCGGTCTCGAAGGGCCGCATGCGTCGCGGTACGAAGGCGCTGGTAGCCTCGCTTTTCGTGGCCATTTCGGCCACGGCGTATTTTGGTTGTCGGCACGGCTCGAAGGTCGACTCCTCCGGTTCGCCCTTGGCCAATTCGGATTTCGAGTTCCGCCGCGAGGCCTTCTCGGGCCGCGTAGAGAACGTATTGGACGCTGGTTCGTACACGTACTTCTCACTGCGCATGCCCGACGATCGGGAGCGCTGGGTGGTCGAGCTTTCTCGTTCGCACCGCAGCGCCAGCTGGATGAGCGTGAGCAGCTACGGAGTGCGTCGAAATTTCGATTCTCCTCGTTTGAACCGGCGCTTCGACGAGCTCTATTTCGTGTCGGTGTCCGATAGCAAATAGCTTCGCTACGTATTTCGCTTCTAGAGCCGGGGTTGATTTTTCCAGTCGATCTCGGCTCGCTTGGTATTCACGAATGATGGTTGGAGATGGAGTGTAAAATGACACGTCTGGGTTATGTGTTGGCGTCGGGCGCAGTGATGGCCATTGCCGTTGGCTGCTCGTCGTCGGATAGCAATGACAATACGCCCCCGAAGAAGACCATTGCCGAACTCGCCAAGTGCGACGAGTCGGACATCGCCGACGACCTACCCTGGAGCGGCGTGCAGATCGACGCCAACACGGGAAAGCTCAGGGAGCCGCTTCCCGCGGGCTTCGTCGTCGCGACCACCGTCGGGTGGCCCACCGACGAAGGCCGTCCGGTGATTCAGCAGAAGACCATCGAGTCGATTCAGATTTCCTTCACCTATCCGGGATTGCTCGCGGCGAAGTTCGGCACCTCGAAGCACTGCGGATCGGGCCGCAGTCTCTCCATCTGGAAAGACGAAGCGTCGATGATGGCGTGGGTGATCGGCAAAGACCATCGCGCGGTGATGCCGCTGGCCACCACGCATACGCACGGTTGGGAGACGACACATTGGTCCAGCCCGACGAACAACGAATTGCCCTCTTGGGACGATGCGCGCGGGAAGCTCGACACCGCACGCAGCGGCCGGTGAATCGGATCGATGACGTAACCGGAGACGGCCTGTCTAGCCCATAGGTCGATCCCATCCACTCCAACGAAGAACCAATCGGGACGTCGTTTCCGACGAGGGCGACGTGTATCCATGAGCCACGACAACGCTTCCGCCAGTTCATCTCACCGCCTCATCGACATCGACAAGTTCGTCCGGGCCGAGCTCGCGAAGCTACTCGCCGTCCCCGCGGAATCGATCCGCGCGGACCAGCCCTTGCGGGACCTGGGCCTCGATTCGGCGCGCACGCTGTCCTTGGTCGAATCGTTGTCGCGATGGTTGGGGAGGCCGGTGCCCAGCTGGGTCGTATGGCAGCACGCCACGATCCGGGCGCTATCTCGGTATTTGAGTGAGGGGTCGGGCGGCGCCGTTCTCACGGAGGACGCTCCGGAGCGGGCATTGCGCGCATTTTCGGAGAACCGTGAGCCCGTGGCCATCGTGGGCATGGGGTGCCGCCTGCCGGGAGGGGCCGATACGCCGGAGCGTCTGTGGGAGGTGCTTTGCGCGGGCGTGGACGCGATCCGCGAAGTGCCTCAGGACCGCTGGAACATTCGCGAATGGCTGGACGCGGACGCGCGCACGCCGGGGAAGATGAGCACGCGTTGGGGCGGCTTCCTCGACGACGTGGCTCGCTTCGACGCCGAGTATTTTCGCATTTCGCCTGCGGAGGCGAATCAAATGGATCCGCAGCAGCGCCTCTCCTTGGAGGTGTGTTGCGCGGCCCTGGAGGACGCGGGCATTCCGCTTCCGAGCCTCTCGGGCTCGCGAACCGGCGTGTTTTTCGGCGCCATGTGGCAGGAGTACCATCTGCTGGCGGGAAGCGATCCGGCCGCGATCAAGACGCACTCCGCCGTGGGCTGGGACAATTCGATCATTCCGGCACGGGTGGCCTACACGCTGGGATTGCAGGGACCCACGATGTCGATTGCGACGGCGTGCAGCTCGTCGCTGGTCGCATTGCATTTGGCGGTGCAGAGCCTCCGGCGAGGTGAGTCGGATATGGCCATCGCCGGTGGCGTCAGCTTGATGCTCCACCCGCACACGACGGTGGCGATGACCAAGTTCGGCGCGATGAATCCGGACGGTCAGTGCCGCGCCTTCGACGCCGGCGCCAATGGCTACGTGCGCGGCGAAGGCTGCGGCGCGGTCGTGTTGAAGCGATTGTCCGATGCGCTGGTCGCCGGAGATCGCATTTATGCCGTGGTTCGCGGCAGCGCGGTCAACAACGACGGGGCCTCGAACGGCCTGACGGCGCCCAATCCGCGCGCGCAGATCGACGTGGTGCGCGACGCATGGCGCGACGCCAACGTGGAGCCCAAGGAGGTGGGGTACGTCGAGGCGCACGGAACGGGCACCCTGCTGGGCGATCCGATCGAGGCCGAGGCCCTGGGCGCGGTTTTCGCCGGGGGCCGCGAGCAGGCGCTGCGCATTGGGTCGGCGAAGTCGAACTTTGGCCACCTGGAGCCCGCGGCGGGCGTCCTCGGGGTGATGAAGACGGCCCTGGCCCTCTACCACGGTGAATTGCCGCCCAGTTTGCACTTCGAGCGGCCCAATCCGCACATCGATTTCGAGGCGAACAAGCTTTCCGTGGTCACCGAGCGGCAGCCGTGGCCGGGGCGGCGCCTGGCCGGGATCAGCAGCTTTGGCTTCGGCGGTACGAATGCGCACGCCGCGCTGGAGGGGCCCCCGCACACTCCGCGTCCGGTCCGCGAAGTAAGGCCGTCGCAGGCGACGTCGGGAACACCGAAGCTCGCCTTTTTCTTTTCCGGGCACGGCGGACAGTGGCTGGGTATGGCCCGCGATCTGCTCGCCGGTGAGCCGGCCTTCCGCGCGGCCCTCGCGGAGTGCGACGAGGCCGTTCGGGCGGTGACCGGATGGTCCGTGCTCGAGGAGCTCGCGGCGGGCGAGTCCAGCGCGCGCTTGCATCGGACGGACGTGATTCAGCCCGTCCTCTTCGGTCTGCAGGTGGCCCTCGCGCGGACGCTGCGCGCATGGGGAATCGTGCCCGACGTGGTGTTCGGGCAGAGCATCGGCGAAGTGGCCGCGGCCGTCGTTTCGGGCGCGCTTTCCGTGCAGCAGGGCGCGCGCATCATCGCGGAGTGGTCGTCGCTCGTCGCGGAGCGCGCGAGCGGGCGGGGCACCATTCTGGTGTGCGAGGTCGCGCCGGAGGTCGCTCGGCAGGTCGCGGGTGAACATCGTGGCGTTTCGTTGGCGGGGGATCTGTCGCCGCGGCACGTGGCCTTCTCGGGTGCGCTCGATGCGATGGCGGCCTTGCAGCAGGCGTTGGAGGCCGACGGGATTCGCGTTCAGCGTGTTCACATCGATTATGCATGCCACGGCGCGGAGATGCAGGCGCTGGCCCCCGAGCTGATTCAACGCCTCGCGGGCATCGAAGGCCGCCCGGGCCATGTCCCCATGTGGTCCACGGTGACGCAGGGCCGCATCGATGGGACGGCCCTCGATGGTGCGTATTGGGCTCGCAACATGTGCGAGCCGATGTTCCTTCGGGAGACGGCGCTCGGTCTCGCCGCCGAAGGGGACCTTCGCATCGTGGAGGTGGGGCCGCACCCGGTGGCGTTGCGCAGCCTCGAGGCGACGCTCTCGGCGGGGGTGTACGCGACCTGCCGCCGCGGCGACCCTGCCCGCGCGGGCTTGGAAGCACTCGCCGGTGACCTCGCGCGCGACGGGTTTGCCATCGATTGGGACGCGGTCACGGGCAAGCGCCGAAACGCCATGCTCGAGGCGCCGATCTGCCTGACCGTGTCGGGCAAGACGCCCAGCGCGCGCGCGGAAAATGCGGCGCGCGTCGTGGAGCTGCTCGAGGCCGATCCCGACCGGTCGTGGACCGACGTGGCCTTCTCGCTGGCCACGACGCGATCGCATTTCGAGGCGCGCGGTTCGGTGGTGGCGCGCAATCTCGAGGAAGCCATCCAGGGGCTGCGCGCACTTGCGGAAGATCGGTCACGGCTGGGGACGGAATCGGGGAGCGCCCGCAGTGGCAAACTCGCGATCCTCTTCACGGGGCAGGGAAGCCAGCGTGCGGCCATGGGCAAAGCCCTCTACACCGCGTTCCCGGTGTTCGCGGCGGCCATCGACGACGTGTGTGCGGCGCTGGATGCGCACCTCGATCGCCCGCTTCGCACGGTGATGTTCGCACCGGGCGATCGCGAGGAAGCTCAGTTGCTGCACGAGACGCGGTACACGCAGCCGGCGCTGTTCGCGCTGGAGGTCGCGTTGTACCGCCAGTGGCAAGCGTGGGGCGTGGAGCCGTCGGTGCTCGCGGGGCACTCGATTGGAGAGCTGAGCGCGGCGCACGTGGCGGGCGTTCTCGATTTGCACGACGCGGCCCGCTTGGTGTGCGCGCGCGGGCGTCTGATGCAGGCATGCCGCGCGGACGGGGCGATGGTCTCGCTCGAGGCGAGCGAGGCGGAGGCCCTCGAGGTTCTGAAGCTGGTCTCCGGCAGCGTGTCGATCGCGGGGCTGAATGGCCCGACGCACACCGTGTTGAGCGGAGACGAGGCCGCGGTGTTGGAGGCGGCGGAGCACTTTACCCAGCGCGGACGAAGGTGGAAGCGGCTGCGCGTCTCGCACGCGTTTCACAGCGCGCACATGGACGGCATGGTCGCGGAGTTCGCCAAGGTGGCCGACGCGTGCACCTTCCGCGCCCCCGCGCTCCCCATCGTGAGCACGGCATCGGGCGCATGGATGGGCCCCGAGCTCGAGGCCGGCGAGGGCATGCGTTCGGCGCAGTATTGGGTCGCGCAGGCGCGCGAGGCGGTTCGCTTCGTGGACGCGATGGCGACGTTGCACGGTCAGGGCATCTCGCACTACCTGGAGTGCGGGCCCTCGGGGGTGCTCTCGGCCATGGGGGCGGCGTGCAACCTGCCGGAGGAAACCGGGAGCACGTTCGTGCCCAGCTTGCGCGATGCGAAGTCGGGCGAGCCGGACGACGCGCATGCGTTGGTCAGCGCGCTGGGGGCGCTGCACGTGGCGGGGCATCGCGTCGATTGGACGCGCGTTTTCGCGGGGCTCGACACGGCACGCGTGGCGCTGCCGACCTACGCATTCCAGCGGCGCCGCTATTGGATCGATGTGCCGGCGGCGTCGCGCGCGGGTGCGGGCTCCAAGGCCGAGCGTGCGCTGTGGGCTGCCGTGCAGAACGGCGAGGCCGAGCGCGTGGCCGACATGCTGAACGTGAGCGACGGCGCCCGCGCGGACATCGCGCCGCTCTTGCCGTATCTGGCCACGTGGCACGCCAAGCTGGACGAGGCCGCCGAGGCTTCCGATTGCCTTTACGAGACGGCATGGGTTCCCGGTGAGGGCGAGTCGCTCGGGCACGCCTCGGCGTCGGGCCACTGGGCGGTCGTCGTTCCCGCGGCCGCAGCCGACGTGGCCGATGCGCTCATCGCGGTGCTGGAGACGGCCGGCGCGACGGTGCATGCGATGGCCGCCAGCGGCGATCGCGTGGAGCTGGCCGCGCGCTTCGCGGCGCAGAAGGACGCGTGGCGCGCCATCGTGACCCTGACCGCGCTGGACGAAGCGCCCGATGCCGCGCAGCCGTCGGTTTCGCGCGGCCTGGTGCAGACCTTGGCGGTCGCGCAATCGCTGCAAAATGCAGGGGTGCGGGCGCCGCTTTGGACGGTGACCCAGGGCGCCATCGCCACGAACGACGCGCGGCACGCGCCCATGCCGCGCTGGCAGCAGGCCACGGCGTGGGGGCTCGGTTTCGCGATCGCGCACGAGCACTCGGAGCGCCGTTGCGGCTTGGTGGATCTGCCCGCGGTGGTCGACGCGAGCATTGCGAAACAGCTGCTCTCGACCCTGATCGACGACGCTGGCGAGGAGCATGTGGCGCTGCGTCCGGCGGGGCGTTACGTGCGTCGGTTGCGCCGAGCGAACGAGGCGGCCGAGCTGCGCACGTGGACCCCCCGAGGCACGGTGCTCGTGACCGGTGGCAGTGGTGCACTGGCCGCGCACGTGGCCCGTTGGCTTGCCGAGCGTGGTGCGGAGCACGTGGTCCTGGCCTCGCGACGCGGGGCGAAGGCGAGTGGCGCGGCGGAGCTCGAGGCGGAGCTGTCGGCCAAAGGCGCGCGCGTCACCTTCGCGGCGTGCGATGTCGCGGATCGCGGCCAGCTCGAGGCCGTGCTCGTGGGGCTCGAGCAGGATGCGGCGCCGCTGCGGGCCGTGTTCCACGTGGCCGGCGCCCTCGACGACAAGTTCCTCATGCACCAGGACGCGGCGAGCGTGGCCGCGACGGCGGCCCCGAAGATCGGCGCCGCGTGGCATCTGCACGAGCTCACGCAGAAGTACGAGCTCGACGCGTTCGTTCTCTTCGCGTCCATCGTCGGCGTTCTGGGGAACGTGGGCCAGGCGAACTATGCGGCGGCCAACGCGGGCCTCGACGCGCTCGCGAGCTTCCGTCAGCGCATGGGGCTCCCGGCGGTCAGCGTGGCCTTCGGACCGTGGGCGGATGGTGGCATGGCGCACGGCCAGGCCGAGACGCAGCTTCGCGAGCTGGGGCTGACCCCGATGCCGCCGACCGGCGCGCTCATGGGCCTCGAAGCGTGCGTGCAATCGGGGCGCTCGCTGCTCGTGGCCAAGGTCGACTGGTCCAAGGCGGCGCCGGTGTTCTCCGGCCGGCGATGGCGTCTGCTCCTGCGCGGCATCCACGAGGCACGCGAGGCACTGGCCTCGTCCGAGGTGGAGGCGCGCCGCGCAAACCCGTTGCTCGAGCAAGTGATCGGGCTGCCCGAGGCCGAGCGGAAAGACTTTCTGCAGCTGCTGCTGGCCACCGAAGCCGCGGCGGTGCTCGACATCGAGAACCCACGCTCGCTCGACGCGAACAAGGGTTTCAACGATCTGGGCTTCGACTCGATGATGGCCGTCGAGTTCAGCCGGCGCGTGCAGCAGCGCACGGGGATCACGACGCCGCGCACCTTGGTGTTCGATCGCCCCAACTTGATGACCACGGCGCAGTGGCTCTTCGAGCAACTCGTGCCGGCCGGTACGGAGGTGGGACGCACGGATGCCGGCGTGCGTGCCGACGAGCCTCTCGCCATCGTGGGCATCGGCATGCGGATGCCCGGTGGGTCGAACGACCTCGACTCGTACTGGGAGGTGCTTGCGCAGGGTAAAGACACGGTCTCGGTCATTCCGAAGGACCGCTTCGACCTCGACGCGTTCTACGATGCCGACCCCGACGCCGAGGGGAAGATCTACGTGCAAAAGGCGGCGCTCGTGGACGACGTCGCCGGCTTCGATGCGGCGTTCTTCGGCATCAGCCCGCGTGAGGCGGAACCGATGGATCCGCAGCATCGCCTGCTGCTCGAGGCGGCATGGGCCTCGTTGGAGCATGCGGGCATTCGTCCGCGCGAGCTGCGCGATTCGAGCACGGGCGTGTTCGTGGGCGCGGGGCCGAGCGACTACGGGAAGTATCGGCCGAGTCCGAACCACGATACGTACATGCTCACGGGCAACCTGCCCAGCTTCACCGCAGGGCGCCTCGCGTACCATCTGGGTCTGCAGGGGCCTGCGCTCTCCGTGGACACGGCGTGCAGCTCGTCGCTGGTCGCGTTGCACTTGGCCTGCGAGGCATTGCGCAACGGGGAGTGCGATCTCGCGCTGGCCGGCGGCGTGCAGGTGCTCGCGGATCCTGCCGCGTTCGTTGCTCTATGCCGCGCGCATGCGCTGGCGCCCGATGGTCGCAGCAAGACGTTTTCGCAGGCCGCAAATGGCTATGGTCGCGGCGAGGGCGCCGGCGTGCTGGTGTTGGCGCGCCTTTCCGAGGCGACGCGCCGCGGGCTACCCGTGCTCGGTGTGGTCCGCGGCACGGCCGTGAACCACGATGGGGCGAGCAGCGGCATCACCGCGCCGAATGGGTCGTCGCAGCAAAAGGTACTGCGCGCGGCGCTCGCATCCGCCGGGCTCGGGCCGGCCGATCTGGAGTACATCGAGTGCCACGGAACCGGGACGGAGCTGGGCGATCCCATCGAGGTGCAGGCGCTGGCGGCCGTGTATGGGAAGCAGCGCGACGCGGGCGCGCCGTTGGGGCTCGGCACCGCGAAGAGCACGATCGGGCATCTCGAGTCCGCCGCGGGCATTGCGGGGATCTGCAAGGTGCTGGCCTCGTTCCGGCACGAGGCGTTGCCGCCCACGTTGAACAGCACGCCGCGCAATCCGCACATTGCGTGGGACGAGCTTGCCGTGCGCGTGATCGACGAGCTGACCCCGTGGCCTCGTCGGGTGGAGGGTGCGCCGCGGCGGGCGGGTGTGTCGTCGTTTGGGTTGAGCGGGACGAATGCGCACGTCATTTTGGAGGAGGCGCCTGCCCACCAGGGCTCCCTCCCCCCCCGGGGGAGGGCTGGGGTGGGGGTGCTTACCGTGTCCGGTCGCGATGAAGCGGCGCTGAAGGCGCAGGTTGCGAAGTGGGCGGGGTGGCTTCGGGCGCATCCAGAGCAGCGGCTGGAGGACGTGGCGTACACGTCGTGGGCGCATCGGACCCAGTTCGACGTGCGCGCAGCGGTGGTGGCGCGCAGCGTAGAGGAAGCGGCGGCGGCGCTCGAAGAAGGTCGCGTGCTGCGTGGATCGAGCGGCGGGGAGACGAAGCTGGCGGTGCTGTTCACGGGGCAGGGAAGCCAGCGTGTTGGCATGGGCAAAGGCCTGTACGCAGCGTTTCCGGAGTTCCGGCGTGCGTACGACGAAGTCATTTCGCACTTCGAGAGGCCGCTGGACGAGGCGCAGTTGGATCGGACGGAGACCACGCAGCCGGCGCTGTTTGCGCTGGAGGTGGCGTTGTACCGCCAGTGGCAGGCGTGGGGGCTGGAGCCGAGTGTTCTGGTGGGGCACTCGATTGGAGAATTGAGCGCCGCGCACGTGGCAGGGGTATTGAGCCTCGCCGATGCGGCCAAGCTGGTGTGCGCACGCGGTCGCTTGATGCAGGCGTGCGAAGCCGGCGGGGCCATGGCGTCGGTGGAGGCCACCGAAGCGGAGGTGCTCGCGGTCCTCGAAGGGCGCGCGTCGATCGCGGGGCTGAATGGTCCGCGGCAGACGGTGGTGAGCGGGGACGAGTCGGCGGTGGTGGCGGTGATGGATCACTTCGCGGCGCAGGGCCGTCGGGTGCGCCGGCTGCGTGTGTCGCATGCGTTCCACAGCGCGCACATGGATGGGATGCTCGAGGAGTTCGCGAAGGTCGCGGAAAGCTGCACATACCACGCGCCGAAGGTGACGTTGGTGAGCACCTTGACCGGCGCCGTCGAAGCGATGGGGAGCGCGTCGTACTGGGTCCAGCAAGCGCGCGAAGCCGTGCGCTTCGTGGACGCGATCGCGACACTGCATCAGCAAAAGATTACCCATTATCTGGAGTGCGGCCCGTCGGGCGTACTGACGGCGATGGCGACGGCATGCCTCGGCGACGAATCGCGGGCGGCCCTGGTCCCGAGCCTCCGGGGCGAGCAAGACGAAGAGCGCGATCTCCTCAGCGCGCTGGGCGCACTGCACGTGGGCGGCGTCACCCTCGATGTTCACCAGGTCTACGCGGGACGCGATGCGCGTTACGTGGAGGTCCCGACCTACGCGTTCCAACGCGAACGCTATTGGCAAGACGTCCCCCGCGCGCGCAACGACGTTGGCTCCATGGGCCTCACCTCGCGCGAGCACCCGTGGCTCGGCGCCGTGACGACCTTGGCGGACGGGCAGGGGTATCTCCTGACGGGCCGCATCTCGACGCGCGAGCACGCCTGGCTCAACGACCATGCGGTGTTCGGCACAGTCCTCGTCCCCGGCACGGGCCTGCTCGAGCTGGCGCATGCCGCCGCGGAAGCCGTGGGCGCCGCCGTCGTTGCGGAGCTCACCCTCTCCGAGCCCCTCGTCTTGCGGGACGGCGTGGCGGTGCGTCTCCAGGTCCTCGTGGGAGCCGCCGATGCTCGGGGCCACCGCGCGATCGCCATCCACAGCCAGGATGACGGCACCTCGGAGCCCGCGTCATGGCGCCAGCACGCCACCGGCGAACTGCGCGACGAGCGCGGGCCCGCCGAGCTCGCGCCGTGGGACCTCGCCGATACCCACGCCGTGGATCTCCGTGACTTCTACGCGCTCCAGCGCACCCGCGGCCTCGAGTACGGCGCGACCTTCCGCGGCCTGACCGAGCTTCGCCGGCGCGGATCGGTGGCGTACGCGCGCGTCGTGCTTCCGCAGCCCGCCACCTCGAGTGCTCCGGACTACGCGCTGCATCCGGCCCTGTTGGACGCCGCCCTGCACGCGGTGCCCGCGATGCTGGACACCGCCGACGGCGTGTGGCTTCCCTTCTCGTGGGTGGACCTCGAGTTGTATGCGACCGGCGCCACCGAGCTCCGTGTGCGCGTGGAGCTCGAGTCGGCGGACGACGGTGTTCGCGTCAACGTGACGGCGTACGATCCCGCAGGAAGCCCCGTCCTGCGCGCCGCGCGCCTCGAGCTGCGCCGCGCCCGTGCCGAGCAACTTCAGACCTCCGCGCGCGCCGACCATCTCTATCGCATCGAGTTCCAGCCGCTCGCCGCGATCCACGAAGCGCCCGCCGAGGACGATGCCCTGGTCCTCGGCGGCAATGGCGAATTGAGCACGGCACTCCGCGTACCCGCCGTCGACGACGTGGACACCCTCCTCTCGTGGCTCGACGCCGGGCAGACGGCCCCGCGCCGATGCATCGTGGACGCGACCAAATTCGCGGGCGGAGACGCGGCCACGGGTCTCTCGCCCGAGCGCGCCACCATCTTCGCCCTGAGCATGCTGCAGCGGATCCTCGCGGAGCCGCGCCTGGAGTCCACGGAGCTCGTTTGGGTCACGCGCGAAGCGGTGAACGTGCCCGGTACGCGTCAGGCCATCGATCTGGAGCATGCGCCGCTCTGGGGGCTCGTTCGCACCGCGCGCACCGAGCACCCCGAGCGCACGCTGCGCCTGCTCGACGTGGGCGCCGGGCGCATCGACCGCCCCGCGATGGATCGCGCGCTCTCGCTCGCGGACGAGCCGGAGCTGGCCCTGCGCGAAGGCCGCATCCTCGCGGCACGCCTCGTTCGCGCGGCGTCCGACGCCTCGCAACCCCACGAAACATGGCCTGGCTTCGCCCCCGAGGGAACGGTCCTCATCACGGGCGGCACGGGCGAACTCGGTCAAGCGCTGGCCCTTCACCTGGTGAAGACGCACGGCGTGCGCCACTTGGTTCTCACGTCGCGCCGCGGTGAAGAGTCCCCGGGCGCATCGGCGCTGGTGGATGCACTCGAAGCCCACGGCGCCGAAAGCGTGCGCGTGCGCGCCTGCGACGTCGCCCGGCGCGAGCAGGTGGCCGACGTCCTTTCGAGCGTGGACCCGGCACACCCTTGGACCGGCATCCTCCACCTCGCGGGCGTGCTCGACGACGCCACGGTGCAGGGGCAGAGCGCGGAACGCTTCGAGCGCGTGATGGGCCCGAAGGTGCACGGTGCGCTGCATCTGCACGAGCTGACGGCGAGCATGGACCTGCGCGCCTTCGTCGTTTTCTCCTCGGCCGCGGGCACCTTGGGCAGCGCCGGCCAGAGCAACTACGCTGCGGCGAACACCTTCCTGGACGGCCTTGCCGCGCACCGCCGAAGCTGTGGCCTGCCCGCGACGAGCCTGGCCTGGGGCCTCTGGTCGCAAGCCGGCGTCGGCATGACCTCGCACTTGGGCAAGGCGGAGCTCGCGCGCCTTCGCCGCCAGGGCATTCTGTCCTTGTCGGTCGACGAAGGCCTGCACCTCTTCGACGAGGCACTCGCCCGCGGCGGCGCCGATCTGGTGCCCTTGAAGCTGGACCTCGCCGGCGCCGAGCGAAGCGACGCCCCGGTGCCCGCGCTCTGGCGTGCCTTGGTGCGCCCGCGTTTGCGTCGTGCCAGCGAGTCGGCCGCAGGAACCTCGGGTCTGCGCGAGCGGTTGCTGGCACTGCCGGAGGCCGAGCGCACGAAGCATTTGCTCCAATTGGTCCAGCGCGAAATCGCCACGGTGCTCGGCCTCACCGATCCGGGGGCGGTGCAGCCGCAGCACGTTCTTCGTGACATGGGGCTCGATTCGCTGATGGCCGTGGAGCTTCGCCGCCGCCTGGTCACGGAGACCGGCACCTCGCTGCCGGCGACCTTGGCCTTCGATCATCCGACGCCGGCTGCGATTGCGCAGCTTCTTCTGGAGCGCGCCGCGCTCAAGGAAAAGGCGTTGGTGGTGCGAGAGACGCGCAGCCGCACCTCGCACCATGCCGACGAGGCCATCGCGATCGTGTCGATGGCCTGCCGTCTGCCGGGCGGCGTCGAGGATCCCGAGGCCTATTGGGATCTTTTGCGCGACGGCCGCGATGCCATCGAGGAGTTCCCGCGTTGGCAGGAGCTGGACGTCTACGATGCGGACCCCGAGGCGCCGGGCAAGACGTACGGCCGCGAGGGCGGGTTCATGCCCCGCATCGACGAATTCGACGCGGGCTTCTTCGGCATCTCGGCGCGCGAAGCGACGTCGATGTGCCCGCAGCAGCGTCTGATCTTGGAGACCTCCTGGGAGGCACTGGAACGAGCCGGTTTGCTCCCCGAGAGCCTGCGCGAGAGCCGGACGGGCGTGTACGTGGGCTGGATGGGCTCCGACTACGGGAGCAACCAGCGCACCGAGATGGACCGGTTCGACGGCTACCAAGGCACGGGCAGCGCGGCCAGCGTGGTCTCGGGTCGGGTGTCGTACGCCCTCGGGCTGCAAGGTCCCGCGGTGACGGTGGACACCGCGTGCTCGTCGTCGCTCGTGGCGTTGCACCTCGCGTGCGTGTCCTTGCGGCAGGGCGAGTGCGAGCTGGCGCTGGCTGGCGGCGTATCGCTGATGTGCACCCCGTCGTTGTTCGTGGAGTTCAGTCGATTGAAGGGCCTCGCAGGCGACGGCCGCTGCAAGAGCTTTTCGGACGATGCCGACGGCACGGGTTGGGCGGAGGGCTGCGGCATCGTGGTGCTGAAGCGGCTTTCGGACGCGCAGCGCGATGGAAACCGCGTGCTGGCCGTGATCCGCGGGTCGGCGGTGAACCAGGATGGGCGCAGCCAAGGGCTGACGGCGCCGAACGGGCCGTCGCAGCAGCGGGTGATTCGCGATGCGCTGGCCGCGAGTAGCTTGGTGGCGGCGGACATCGATGCCGTGGAGGCGCACGGCACCGGGACGACGTTGGGCGATCCGATTGAAGCCGGCGCACTGGCCGAGGTGTTCGGCTCGGGACGCGATGTGGCGAGGCCGCTGTACCTGGGGTCGTCGAAGTCGAACCTGGGGCACGCGCAGTCGGCGGCGGGCATTGCGGGCGTGATGAAGATGGTGCTGGCACTCGAGAACGAGCTGCTGCCGAAGACGCTGCATGCGGAGGTGCCGAGCCGGCATATCGCATGGGAGGGCAGTGGGCTGTCGCTGTTGCGCGAGGCTCGGGATTGGAAGCGTGGGTCGCGGGTTCGTCGGGCGGGCGTGTCGTCGTTCGGCATCAGTGGGACGAATGCCCACGTGATCCTCGAGGAGCCCCCCGCCGTAAACGTGCCCCTGCCCGTGCCCGTCCCCGTGCCCGTCTGCGTCATCACCGTGTCGGGACGCGATGAAGCGGCGCTGAAGGCGCAAATCACGAAATGGGCGGGGTGGCTTCGGGCGCATCCAGAGCAGCGGCTGGAGGACGTGGCGTACACGTCGTGGGCGCATCGGACGCAGTTCGACATGCGCGCGGCGGTGGTGGCGCGCAGCGTAGAGGAAGCGGCGGCGGCGCTCGAAGAAGGGCGCGCGCTGCGTGGATCGAGCGGCGGGGAGACGAAGCTGGCGGTGCTGTTCACGGGGCAGGGAAGCCAGCGTGTCGGCATGGGCAAAGCGCTGTACGCGGCGTTTCCGGAGTTCCGGCGTGCATACGACGAAGTGATTTCGCACTTCGAGAGGCCGCTGGACGAGGCGCGGTTGGATCGGACGGAGACCACGCAGCCGGCGCTGTTTGCGCTGGAGGTGGCGTTGTACCGCCAGTGGCAGGCGTGGGGGCTGGAGCCGAGTGTTCTCGTGGGCCACTCGATTGGAGAATTGAGCGCGGCGCACGTGGCGGGGGTATTGAGCCTCGCCGATGCCGCCAAGCTGGTGTGCGCGCGCGGTCGTCTGATGCAGGCGTGCGAAGCCGGTGGAGCGATGGCGTCGGTGGAGGCCACCGAGTCGGAAGTGCTCGCGGTCCTCGAAGGGCGCGTATCGATCGCGGGGCTGAATGGTCCGCGGCAGACGGTGGTGAGCGGGGACGAGTCGGCGGTGGCGGCGGTCATGGAGCACTTCGCGGCGCAAGGCCGTCGGGTGCGCCGGCTGCGGGTGTCGCACGCGTTCCACAGCGCGCACATGGACTCGATGCTCGAGGACTTTGCGAAGGTTGCGGAGAGCTGCACATACCACGCGCCAAAAGTGACGTTGGTGAGCACCTTGACCGGCACCGTCGAAGACATGGGGAACGCGGCCTACTGGGTCAAACAAGTGCGCGAGGCGGTTCGCTTCGTGGACGCCATCGCAACACTGCATCAGCAAAAGATTACCCATTATCTGGAGTGCGGCCCGTCGGGCGTGCTGACGGCCATGGCGACCGCGTGCCTCGGCGACGAATCGCGGGCGACCCTGGTCCCGAGCCTCCGCGGCGAGCAAGACGAAGAGCGCGATCTCGTCAGCGCACTGGGATCCCTGCACCTGAGCGGCCTCGCCATCGATGCCCAAAAGGTTTACGCGGGACGCGATGCGCGCCTCGTCGAGGCTCCGACGTACGCCTTCCAACGCGAGCGCTACTGGCAAGAGCTGCCGCGCGGCCGCAACGACCTTCGCGCGACGGGGCTTACGTCGCGGGAGCACCCGTGGCTCGGCGCCGTGACGACCTTGGCGGAGGGCCAAGGCCATCTGCTGACGGGCCGCATCTCGTCACGCGAGCACGCCTGGCTGAACGACCATGCGGTGTTCGGCACAGTCCTCGTCCCCGGCACGGGCTTGCTCGAGCTGGCGCACGCCGCCGCGGAAGCCGTGGGCGCCGCCGTCGTTGCGGAGCTCACCCTCTCCGAACCCCTCGTCTTGCGCGAGGACGCGGCGGTGCGCCTTCAGGTCCATGTCGGCGTCGCCGACGAAGCAGGGCGCCGCACCCTGACCATCCATAGCCAAGACGAATCCTCCGACAACGCGCCCTGGATCCGCCACGCCGACGGCGAGCTCGCCGACGCATCGACCGACACCGCGCCCGTCGAAACCTGGAACCTCGCGGACGCGCAGGCCATCGACCTGGCAAGCTTCTACGAGCAACTCCACACCCGCGGCCTCGAGTACGGCCCTGCGTTCCGCGGCTTGGCCGAACTGCATCGCCGCGGCAACGTGGCCTACGGTCGGGTCGCTCTCCCGTCGTCGGTCAAAGACGGCGTCGCGCAATACCACCTCCACCCCGCGCTGCTCGATGCGGCGCTCCACACCTTGGTGGCCCTTACGGCGGACGACGACGCCCGCGTCCTTCTCCCGTTCTCGTGGACCGGTGTGGAGCTGTTCGCGACGGCGGCGACCGCGCTGCGCGTTCGCATGGAGCTCTCCCCCGGTGTGGAAGGAGAACGCGCCCGCGCGACCCTGTTCGTCTCCGACGAAACCGGCGAACCCGTTCTTCGCGCCGGCTCCCTCGAGCTGAAGACCCTGGACCGCGCCAACGCGGCCCAGATGAACCCGTCGCACGCGGAGCGCGAGCACGTCTACCGCGTCGCCTTCCAGCCGGCGCAGGACGCTCCGCACACGCCGACCGCCCTCGAGCGCACCCTCGTTCTCGGCGGCGAAGGCGCCGTGAGTGGCCCCCTCGGCCTCGCCGCCGTCCCCGATCTTCGGGCGCTCATGGCTCGCCTCGACGCAGGCGAGCCGGCACCGCGCAGCTTGATCGTCGACGCCACCGGCACCGCCCGCTCGAGCGCCCCGCAAATGCGCACGAGCACCGCCCACCTCGCCGAGCAGGAAGCGGTTCTGGCCCTCACCATCCTCCAACGCGTTCTCGCGGACGCGCGACTCGAAAGCACGGAGCTTACCTGGGTGACCCGGCATGCCATCGGCGTCCACGAAAGCGACGCCCGCATCGACCTGGAGCACGCGGCCGTGTGGGGCCTTCTCCGGTCCGCGCGCATCGAGCACCCCGAGCGCTCCCTGCGCCTCGTGGACATCGACGGGGAGCGCCTCGATCGCGATCTCCTCGTGCGCGCCCTCGCCACCCCCGGCGAGCCCGAGCTCGCCCTTCGCGAAGGCCACATCTTGGCGGCCCGTCTCGTTCGCGTCGCGTCTTCGGAGGCGGAGCTCCCTGCGTCGAAATCCGCGCCGTCGTTCTCCCTCGATCCCGCGGGCACCGTCCTCATCACGGGCGGTACCGGCGAACTCGGACAGGCCCTTGCCCGCCACCTCGTGCTCGCGCACGGTGCGCGTCATCTGGTGCTCACGTCGCGCCGGGGCGCCGAGGCCGCGGGCTCGCTCGAGCTGGTCGAAACGCTGACCAAGGCCGGCGCCGAAACGGTGCGCCTCGTTGCATGCGACGTGGCCCAGCGCGATCAGGTGGCGAACCTTCTCGCCAGCGCGCCCGCGGAGCATCCGTGGACCGCGGTCATGCACCTGGCCGGTGTGCTGGACGACGCGACCTTGCAGAGTCAGAGCGCCGAGCGTTTCGAACGCGTCATGGGGCCGAAGGTGCACGGCGCGATGCACTTGCACGAGCTCACCGAGGAGATGCCGTTGCAGGCCTTCGTCCTCTTCTCTTCGACCTCGGGCACGTTGGGTGCGGCCGGGCAGAGCAACTACGCCGCGGCGAACGCCTTCCTCGATGCCCTGGCGGCGCACCGGCGCACCAACGATCTTCCCGGAGCGAGCCTCGCGTGGGGCCTCTGGGCGCAGGCCGGTATCGGCATGACGTCCCACTTGGGCAAGCAGGAGCTCGCGCGACTGCGGCGCCAGGGCATTCTGCCCATCGCGGTGGACGAGGGCATGCAGCTCTTCGACGCGGCGCTGGCCCTCGACGCCGCACACGTGGTGCCGTTGAAGCTCGACATCGCCAGCGCCGAGCGCAGTGGCTTCGTCGGGTCGCAGCCGCTTCTGCGCGGTCTCGCGCGTCCTTCGCGGGCCCGTTTGCGCCGCGCCGGTGAGTCCAAGCAGGGCGGCGCGGGTCTTCGCGAGCGCCTGCTCCCCTTGGACGACGGCGCGCGCCTCCTCTTCGTCACCGAGCTCGTTCAACGCGAGGCCGCGGCCATCTTGGGCACCCCGCGCTCGTCGGCGGTGGAATCGGACCACGTCCTTCGCGACCTCGGTCTCGACTCGCTCATGGCCGTGGAGCTCCGCCGCCGCCTCGTCACCGAGACCGGCGTCTCGTTGCCGGCGACGCTCGCCTTCGACTACCCGACCCCGGGCGCGATCGCCGAGGTCGTGCTGGGACGCTTGGAGTTCGCGCCCGCCGCCCAAGCCACCGTGCCCGACGATCCGGACGCGGTCCTCGGCTGGGTCCTCCAGCGCGTCACCGCCACCCAGCTTCATCAGAGCGGCCTGCTCGAGCGCCTCGTCGAGCTGGTGAATCGGCAAGCGACGAACGGCGCTTCCCAGAGCGAGCCCGCCCCCGTCCTTCACGAACGATCCGTCGACGACCTCAACGCAGAACTGAACGCACTCCTGGGACTCAGCGCATGACCACCCCCGCCAACAACCGGATGGACCTCGCCCTGCCGGCCATCCGACTTCTGCAGCAGCGCGCCGCCGAGCTCGAGGCTCGAAGCTTCGAGCCCATCGCCATCGTCGCGATGGCCTGCCGCCTTCCCAGCGGCATCGAGACGCCGGAGGCCTATTGGGATGCGCTGGTCGAAGGGCGCGATGCCATCGGTGCGTTTCCTGCGCGTTGGGCGAGCCTCGATCTCTACGACGCCGATCCCGAGGCTACCGGCAAGTGCTACGCGAACGAGGGTGGCTTCGTGCGGGACATCGAGGCGTTCGACCCCGCGTTCTTCGGCATCGCCGCGCGCGAGGCGAGCGCCATGGATCCGCAGCAGCGGCTGGTGCTCGAAACGGCCTGGGAGGCGCTGGAGCGCGCCGGGCGGCTGCCGGCCTCGCTGAAGAACACGAAGACCGGCGTCTACATCGGCGCGATGAACGCGGACTACGTGAGCAGCCAGCGCACGGACCTCGCGCTCTTCGATGGCTACCAGGCCACGGGCAGCGCATCGAGCGTCATCTCGGGCCGCGTCTCGTACGTGCTCGGACTGCAAGGTCCCGCGGTGACGGTGGATACCGCGTGCTCGTCGTCGCTGGTGTCGCTGCACCTCGCCTGCACCGCGCTTCGTCAGGGGGAATGCGATTTCGCGCTCGCCGGTGGCGTGACGGTGATGAGCACCCCGGCGACCTTCGTCGAATTCAGCCGGCTCAAGGTGCTGGCGGCCGATGGTCGCTGCAAGAGCTTCTCGGCCAAGGCCGACGGTGCGGGCTGGTCCGAAGGATGCGGCATCGTCGTGCTCAAGCGCCTCTCGGCGGCGCAACGCGATGGCGACCGCGTGCTCGCCCTCATCCGCGGCTCGGCGGTGAACCAGGACGGCCGCAGCCAAGGCCTCACAGCGCCGAACGGTCCCTCGCAGCAGCGCGTGATCCGCGATGCGCTGGCCGCGTGCCGCCTGACGCCCGCCGACATCGACGCGGTGGAAGCCCACGGCACGGGAACGGCGCTGGGCGATCCCATCGAGGCCGGTGCGCTCGTGGAGGTCTTCGGACCGGGAAGGCTCGCCGATCGGCCCGTTCACTTGGGATCGTCCAAGTCGAACTTCGGGCACATGCAGGCGGCGGCCGGCGTCTCGGGCGTGATGAAGGTGGTGCTCGCGTTGCAGCACGGCCTTCTGCCGAAGACACTGCACGCCGAGGAGCCGACGCCGCTCATCGATTGGGCGAAGAGCGGTCTCTCGCTCCTTCAGCAAGCGCGCCCGTGGCAGCCGAAACAGGGGCGTCCGCGCCGTGCGGGCATCTCGTCGTTCGGTGTGAGCGGGACGAATGCGCACGTCATCCTCGAGGAAGCGCCCGCGCCGGCCGCGGCTCCCGCTTCCGCGGAAGAAACGTCGCGCGCGTTGGATGCGTACCCGCTGCTGATCTCGGCGCGTGACGAAGCTGGGCTGCGTGCGCAGGCCGGCCGTTGGGCGACCTGGCTGCGCGCGAACCCCGCGCGGCCGCTGTTCGACGTGGTGTACACGGCGGCGGAGCATCGGACGCACTTCGAGTCGCGCGCATCGGTCTCCGTCCGTAGCACGGCCGACGCGGTGGAGGCGCTCGATGCGCTCGCCGCGGGGCACTCGCACCGCGCGGTCGTTCAGGCGACGGCGCAAAAGCGCGCGAAGGTCGTCTTCGTCTTCCCCGGGCAGGGAAGCCAGTGGAGCGACATGGGCAAAGCGCTTCTCGCGACGTGCCCCGAGTTCGCTGCCGTGGTCGCGCAATGCGATGCGGCCCTGCGTCCGTGGACGGGTTGGTCCGTCGCCGCGCTGCTGCGCGGCGAGGAGACGGACGATGCTCCGCTCGATCGCATCGACGTCGCGCAGCCGATCCTGTTCACCATGTACGTGGGCCTCGCGGCCGCGTGGCGCTCGCTCGGGGTGGAGCCTGCGGCGGTGGTCGGCCACAGTCAGGGCGAGGTGGCCGCGGCCGTCGTCGCCGGCGCGCTGACCCTCGAGGAAGGTGCGCGGGTCATCGCCGTGCGAAGCCGCGCCCTGCGCACGGTCAGCGGTCAGGGCGAAATGGCCGTCGTGGAGCTTCCCGTCGCCGACGTGGAGCGGCTGCTCGCCCGCTTCGACGGTGCGGTGTCCATCGCCGCGGTGAACACCGCGACCTCCACGGCCATCTCGGGCGATCCCGACATGGTCGCGGAGCTTCTCGACCAGCTGGACGAGCAGGGCGTCTTCTGCGGCAACCTGAACGCCGACGTCGCCTCGCACAGCGCATACATGGATCCGATCCTCCCGGGCATCGCCTCCGAGCTCGCGGTGCTGCGCCCCAAGGCGGCGCAGGTACCGTTCTATTCGACGGTCACCGGTGCTCTTCTCGGCGGCGAGGCCCTCGATGGTGCGTACTGGTGCCGCAACCTGCGTGAGCCGGTGCGCCTCGACTTGGCCCTCGCGCAGATGCTCGCGCAGGGGCACGGCGTGTTCGTCGAGGTGAGCCCGCACCCGCTGCTGGCCATGCCCCTCACGACGGGGACGTCGGACTCGGGCGGTGTCGTGGTGGGCACCCTGCAGCGGGAGCAAGGTGGCTTGTCGCCGCTGCTCGCGAACCTCGGGACCTTGCACGCGTACGGTCACGATGTCGACTGGAAGCGCGCCTTCGGCCGCCAGGCCGATCCCGTGGCGGAGCTCCCGACCTACGCGTTTCAGCGCCAGCGCTACTGGCAAGAGACGCCGGCCGAGCGGCGTGACGTGCGCCAGCTGGGGCTTGGGTCGCCGGATCATCCTTGGCTCGGCGCCGTCACCGCGTTGGCCGATGAACAAGGCCACATCTGGTCCGGCCGCCTCTCGCTCCGCGAGCACGGGTGGCTCGGCGATCACGCGGCGTTCGGCGTGGTGCTCGCACCCGGCACGGGCCTGCTCGAATTGGCCCTGACCGCAGCCCGCGCCGTCGGTGCGCCCCGCGTTGCGGAGCTCACGGTGTCGGAGCCTTTGCTTCTCGGAAGCGACGCCGTTCGCCTCCAAGTGATGGTGAATGCGCCCGACGGCGCTGGCCGCCGCGCGATCTCCATCTGGAGCCAGCGCGAGTCGGAGGATGACGTGTGGACGCGCCACGCCGTTGGCGAATTGAGCGTCGAGGGCAAGGCGAGCGCGGAGTCGTACGAGCTTGCTCTTCCCGAGGATGCGGAGACCGTGTCGCTCGATGGCTTCTACGAGCGCCTCCGCGCGCGCGGTTTGGAGTATGGCCCCGCGTTTCGCGGTCTCGTGGAACTTCGCCGCCACGGTGCGAGGGCCCACGCGCGCGTGGCGCTGCCCGAGGGCGTGAAGGCGAGCGCCGGCGCTTATGGCATGCACCCTGCGCTGCTCGACGCCGCGCTCCACGCCTTGGCCGCGCTCTCCGAGGGGGCATTGCTTCCCTTCTCGTGGTCCGACGTGGAGCTCTTCGCCACCGGCGCCACCGAGCTCGAGGTTCGCGTCGAACTCGAACCCGGCGCCGACAGCGCCCGCGCGAAGATCGTCGTCGCCGATGCCTCCGGCCAGCCGGTGCTCCGCGCCGGTGAGCTCCACCTGCAGCGCGCAAGCGCCGAGCAGCTGCAACGCTCCAAGTCGACCGGCACGCGCGATCTCTACCGCGTCGAATTTCACCCGGTGGACGAGGCTCCCGCACGCCGCGAGGAACCGCGCCGCGTCGTCGTCGAGGCGACGGGCGCCCGCGAGGGCCACGTCGGCGTCGCCGCGCAGGCCGCCGCCGTCGATGCCCTGGCCAAGCTGCAGGCCATGCTGGCGGATCCCGAGCTCGAGTCGGCCGAGATCGTGTGGGTCACGCGGCATGCCGTTCGCGCGACCGGCACGGAGACGCTCGACCTGGCGCACGCCCCGGTGTGGGGGCTGATTCGGTCCGCGCGGAGCGAGACCTCGGACCGCGTGCTGCGTTTGCTGGACGCGGGCACCGAGCCGCTGGACGGCGATCTGGTCGAGCAGGCGCTGTCGCTGAGCGCCGAACCCGAGCTGGCCCTGCGCGATGGCCGGATCCTGGGCGCGCGCCTGGTGCGCGTCTCCGGTGAGGCGGCATGGAAGGGGCTCGACCCCGAGGGCGCGGTGCTCATCACCGGCGGCACGGGCGAACTGGGCCAGGCGCTCGCGCAGCACCTGGTGGCGGCACACGGCGTCCGTCACCTGGTGTTGACCTCGCGCCGGGGCGCCGAGGCGCCGGGGGCCGCGGAGCTGGTGACGGCGTTGAAGGAGCGCGGCGCGGACACCGTGCACGTGGCCGCATGCGACGTGGCGGACCGCGTGCAGCTGGCGAACCTCCTCGCCGGCACCGAGCGGCCGTGGACCGCCGTCATGCACCTGGCCGGCGTTCTGGACGACGCCACCGTGCAGGGCCAAAACGCGGAGCGCTTCGAGCGCGTGATGGCCCCGAAGGTCCAAGGCGCCCTGCACCTCGACGAGCTGACCGCGGGCATGGACCTGCGCGCGTTCGTGCTGTTCTCCTCGGCCTCGGGCACCTTGGGGGCCGCAGGCCAGAGCAACTACGCCGCGGCGAACACCTTCCTGGACGCGCTGGCCGCGGATCGGCAACGCCGCGGGCTCGCGGCCACGAGCCTCGCCTGGGGACTCTGGAACCCCGCCGGCATGGGACTGACCGCGCGCCTCGCGCAGGCGGACCTCGCGCGCTTCCGCCGTCAGGGCATCGCGGCCTTGTCGATCGACGAGGGCATGCACCTTCTCGACGCAGCCCTCTCGCATGACGACGCGCACCTCGTACCCGTGAAGGTCGACGTGACCGCGCTGCAACGTGGCGTCGCCTCCGAGGAGAGCCTGCCCGTCCTTCTGCGGAGCATCGTGCGCCCGCGTCTGCGCCGCGCGGCCTCGGGCGAATCGAAGGCGTCGGGCCTCGGCGAGCGCCTGCAAGCGATGCCCGAGGGTGAGCGCCTCAAGTGGCTCGTGCAGCTGGTTCAGCGAGAGGCCGCCGTGGTGCTGGGTCTCGCCGGCGCTTCGTCGGTGCAACCGCAGCACGTGCTCAAGGAGCTCGGTCTCGATTCCTTGATGGCCGTGGAGCTGCGCCGCCGTCTGGCCACGGAGACGGGCGTGTCGCTGCCGGCGACGCTCGCCTTCGACCATCCGACACCGGCCGCGATTGCGACGTTGCTCCTGACGCGCGCGTCGTCGTCGCGAGGTGCATCGCCCGCGCGCCCGCGTGCGCGTGCGAAGCAGGACGAGCCGATCGCCATCGTCTCGATGGCCTGCCGCCTTCCGGGCGGAGTGGAGAATCCCGAGGCCTACTGGGACGTTCTGCGCGAGGGGCGCGACGTCATCGAAGAGTTCCCCGCGCGTTGGCAGGCGCTCGACGTGTTCGACGCCGACCCCGAGGCGATCGGCAAGAGCTACACGAACCGAGGTGGATTCGTGCGCCGCATCGACGAGTTCGACGCGGGTTTCTTCGGCATCTCGGCCCGCGAAGCGGTGGCCATGGACCCGCAGCAGCGCTTGATCCTGGAGACCGCCTGGGAGGCCCTCGAGCGGGCCAAGCTGGTCGCCGAGGATCTGCGGGAGAGCCGGACGGGCGTCTACATCGGCTCGATGGGCTCCGACTACGGGAGCAACCAGCGCACCGCGATGGATCTGTTCGACGGCTACCAAGGCACGGGCAGCGCGGCCAGCGTCATCTCGGGCCGTGTGGCGTACGTGCTCGGGTTGCAAGGCCCCGCCGTCACGGTGGACACGGCCTGCTCGTCGTCGCTGGTGGCGTTGCACCTTGCGTGCACGGCATTGCGGCAGGGCGAATGCGAGCTCGCGCTGGCGGGCGGTGTGACGGTGATGAGCACTCCGTCGCTGTTCGTCGAGTTCAGTCGCCTGAAGGGCCTCGCGAGCGACGGCCGTTGCAAGAGCTTCTCGGCCACCGCCGACGGGGCAGGTTTCTCCGATGGCTGCGGCATGGTGGTGCTGAAGCGGCTTTCGGCGGCGCAACGCGACGGGGACCGTGTGCTGGCCGTGATCCGCGGGTCGGCCGTGAACCAGGACGGCCGCAGCCAAGGGCTGACCGCACCGAACGGTCCCGCACAGCAGCGGGTGATCCGCGACGCACTGGCCGCGAGCGGCCTGGTGGCCGCGGACATCGACGCCGTGGAGGCACACGGCACCGGGACGACGTTGGGCGATCCCATGGAGGCGGGGGCGCTGGCCGAGGTGTTCGGGCCGGGTCGCCAGGGGCCGCCCCTGCATCTGGGCTCGGCCAAGTCGAATATGGGCCACACGCAGGCGGCCGCGGGGATCGCGGGCGTGATGAAGATGGTGCTGGCGCTCGAGAACGAGCTACTGCCGAAGACGCTGCACGCGGAGGACCCGAGTCCCCACGTGGCGTGGGAGGCGAGTGGGCTTTCGCTCCTGCGCGAGGCTCGGGATTGGAAGCGTGGTGCGCGGGTTCGTCGGGCGGGCGTGTCGTCGTTCGGCATCAGTGGGACGAATGCCCACGTCATTTTGGAGGAGGCGCCTGCGCTCCCCCACCCCAACCCTCCCTCTGCGCTGAAAGTCGGCCGCGGCAAGCCGCGGACCTCCGAGGGGGAGGGAGCCCTGGTGGGCGTTCTCTCCGTGTCGGGGCGCGATGAAGCGGCGCTGAAGGCGCAAATTGCGAAGTGGGCGGGGTGGCTTCGGGAGCATCCGGAGCAGCGGATGGAGGACGTGGCGTACACGTCGTGGGCGCATCGGACGCAGTTCGACGTGCGCGCGGCGGTGGTGGCGCGCAGCGTGGAGGAAGCCGCGGCGGCGCTCGAAGAAGGTCGCGTGCTGCGTGGATCGAGCGGAGGGGAGACGAAGCTGGCGGTCCTGTTCACGGGGCAGGGAAGCCAGCGTGTCGGCATGGGCAAAGGCCTGTACGCGGCATTTCCGGAGTTCCGGCGTGCGTACGATGAGGTGATCACGGCGCTGGAAACGCGGATCGATGAAGCGCAGTTGGATCGGACGGAGACCACGCAACCGGCGCTGTTCGCGCTGGAGGTGGCGCTGTACCGCCAGTGGCAGGCGTGGGGTGTGGAGCCGAGCGTTCTCGTGGGGCACTCGATTGGAGAATTGAGCGCGGCACACGTGGCGGGGGTATTGAGCCTCGCCGATGCCGCCAAGCTGGTGTGCGCGCGCGGTCGCCTGATGCAGGCGTGCGAAGCTGGTGGGGCCATGGCGTCGGTGGAGGCCACCGAAGCGGAGGTGCTCGCGGTCCTCGAAGGGCGCGTATCGATCGCGGGGCTGAATGGCCCGCGGCAGACGGTGGTGAGCGGGGACGAGTCGGCGGTGGCGGCCATCATGGACCGATTTGCGGCGCAAGGCCGTCGGGTGCGCCGGCTGCGCGTGTCGCATGCGTTCCACAGCGCGCACATGGATGGAATGCTGGAGGCGTTCGCGAAGGTTGCGGAGAGCTGCACATACCACGCGCCGAAGGTGACGTTGGTGAGCACCTTGACCGGTGCCGTCGAAGCGATGGGGAACGCGGCCTACTGGGTCAAACAAGTGCGCGAAGCGGTGCGCTTCGTGGACGCCGTCGCGACACTGCATCAGCAAAAGATTACCCATTATCTGGAGTGCGGCCCGTCGGGCGTGTTGACGGCGATGGCGACGGCTTGCCTCGGCGACGAATCGCGTGCGACGTTGGTGCCGAGCCTCCGGGGCGAGCAAGACGAAGAGCGGGATCTCGTCAGCGCCCTGGGATCCCTGCACGTGAGCGGGCTCGCGGTCGAGGTTCAAAAGGTCTACGCCGGGCGCGAAGTTCGCCGTACGGACGTGCCGACGTACGCGTTCCAACGCGAACGCTACTGGCAAGAGACGCCAGGAGCGCGCAACGACGTTCGCGCGGTGGGGCTGATGTCGCAGGAGCACCCGTGGCTCGGCGCCGTGACGACCTTGGCGGAGGGCCAAGGCCATCTGCTGACGGGCCGCATCTCGTCGCGGGAGCACGCGTGGCTGAACGACCATGCGGTGTTCGGCACAGTCCTGGTACCCGGCACGGGCTTGCTGGAGCTGGCGCACGCGGCCGCGGACGCGGTGGGTGCGCAGGTCGTCTCGGAGCTGACCTTGGCGGAGCCGATGGTGCTGCGCGAGAAAGGCAGCCTGCGGCTGCAAGTGACGGTGGGCGCGGCGGACGGGGAAGGGCGTCGCGCCATCAGCATCTACAGCCAGGACGAAGAGGGGCCCGACCCCGCGGCATGGCGCCAGCACGCGACCGGCGAGCTTCACGACGAAGCGCCCGTTCCGTCCACGATCTCCGCGCCTTGGGATCTCGCCGACGCCGAGCCCGTGGACCTGGAAAGCTTCTACGCGCGCCTGCGCGCGTACGGTCTGGAGTACGGCCCGGCCTTTCAAGGCTTGGCCGAACTCCATCGCCGCGGAAACGTGGCCTACGGCCGTGCGGTGCTTCCCGAAGCCCTGCGCACCAAGGCCTACGACCTTCACCCGGCCCTGCTCGACGCGGCGCTGCACGCCCTGGCCGCCCTCACCGAGACGGACCTCGCTCGGACCTCGCCGGCCCAGAGCGTGCTGCTCCCCTTCTCCTGGAACGACGTCGAGCTCCACGCGACCGGCGCGAGCGAGCTTCGCATCCGCATCGAGCTGAACACCGGCGCCGACCACGCGACCGCGAGCGTCCTCGTTTCGGACGAAGACGGACAACCCGTCCTTCGCATTGGCTCGCTGCTTCTGCAATCCGCGAGCGCGGAGCAAATCCAAGCCTCGCAGCGCACCGAGCCCATGTATCGCGTGGAATTCCAGCCGCCAGTTCGCGCTTCCGAGACCGATGCGTACGCGCCCGCCGACGAGACCCTCGTCTCGGCCGCCGACGTCAACGCGTTCCTCGCCCGCCTCGACGCCGGCGAGCGCATCCCCCGCAGCGTGATCGTCGATGCCACGGAGCCGTCGGTGCCCGAAAGCTCCGAGCATGCCCGCCTCACCCTTGGCCAGGCCACCCTGCGTTCGACCCTCGAAGCGTTGCGCACCTTGCAGCGCTTGGTCGCGGACCCGCGGCTCGAGTCAACCATGTTGACCTTTGTCACGCGGGAAGCGCTCGACGGCGCCGATCTCGAGCACGCGCCCATCTGGGGCCTGGTTCGAGCCGCGCGCAGTGAGCACCCGGAACGCGTTCTTCGCCTCGTCGACCTCGGCCCGGATCCTTCGGACCGCACGCACCTGGACCGGGCCCTCGCGGTTTCGAACGAGCCCGAGCTCACCGTTCGCGATGGCGAAATCCTCGCCCCGCGCCTCGTTCGCGCACCCTCGCAGAACGTTGCCGAGGCCACGCGGCGTTTCTCCCCCGAAGGCACCGTGCTGCTCACCGGCGGCACGGGCGAACTCGGTCGTGAGCTCGCCCGTCACCTGGTGGTGGCCCACGGCGTGCGCCACCTGGTTCTGACCTCGCGGCGCGGCATGGAGGCCCCCGGCGCGCAGGCCCTGGTGGACACCCTTCGCGAAAGCGGCGCCGAGACGGTGCATATCGCCGCGTGCGACGTCGCCCAGCGGGACCAAGTCGCCGCGCTCCTCGCCCGCGTCGAGCGCCCCTGGACTGGCATCGTGCACCTCGCCGGTGTTCTCGACGACGGCACCTTGCAGGCCCAAAATGCCGACCGTTTCGCGCGCGTGATGGGCCCCAAGGTGGATGGCGCCGTGCACCTGCACGAGCTCACCCAAGGCATCGATCTCGACGCCTTCGTCCTCTTTTCGTCGGCATCCGGCACCTTCGGCACGGCAGGCCAGAGCAACTACGCCGCCGCCAACGCCTTCCTCGACGCCCTCGCCGCGCACCGCCGTCGCCAGGGACGTCACGCCGTCAGCCTCGCTTGGGGTCTCTGGGCGCCGGGCGGTACGGGTTTGACCGCCGGTCTATCCAAATCGAATCTCGACCGATTCCGCCGTCAGGGCATCGCCGCCCTCTCGATGGACGAGGGCCTCCGACTCTTCGATGCCGCACTTCAACGGCCCGAAGCGCACCTCGTGCCGTTGAAGCTCGGCGCCACGTCGGGCGAGCCGCACCCGCTGCTTCGATCCCTTTCGCGGCGGTCTCGGAAGCGCGCGGGAACGTCGCCGGCGGGCGAGTCGAATCTGCGCGAGCGCGTGCTCGCACTGCCCGAGGACGGCCGCTTGAAGTTCCTCACCAACGTCGTCCGGCGCGAGGCCGCCGCGGTCCTCGGCGCCTCGGGCATCGAGGGGGTGCAGCCTCAGCACGTACTCGCGGATCTCGGCCTCGATTCGCTGATGGCCGTGGAGCTGCGCCGGCGCCTTTCCACCGAGGCCGGCATTTCGCTTCCCGCCACCTTGGCGTTCGATCATCCGACGCCGGGGGGGATTGCGCAGCTGATTCTCGAGCGCACGATGGAGGCGGCTCCAGCGACGACGCTCACCAAAGCGCAGCTCGATGCCGTCGCCGAGCTGTTGCTCGGGGCAACCCCCGAGCAGCTGGAAACGGCGGGGGTGGCATCCCGCCTCTTCGATTTGCAGCGCGCGCTGTCCAACGTCGTCGTTCCGCAGCGCGCACCGGTGGTCGATCTCGACACCGCCAACACGGACGACCTCTTGGAATTTCTGGACCGCAAGCTCGGGATGGCCGAATGAACACGTCAGGTACGGAGAAGCTCGAAGTCTATCTGCGGCGCACCACGAACGCGCTTCTCGAGGCGGAGAAGAAGCTCGCTGCCGAGCGCGCGAGCCGCACGGAGCCCATCGCCATCGTGTCGATGGCCTGCCGCCTCCCCGGCGGTGCGGACAGCCCCGAGGCCTACTGGGAATTGCTGCGCGAAGGCCGCGACGCCATCGAAGCGTTCCCCGAGCGATGGGACACGCTCGATGTGTTCGACCCCGATCCGGAAGCCGCCGGCAAGAGCTACGTGCGCGAGGGCGGTTTCGTTCGCGGCGCGGATCGATTCGACGCGGCCTTCTTCGGCATCTCGCCCCGCGAGGCCGCGGCCATGGACCCGCAGCAGCGTCTGATCCTCGAGACGACCTGGGAGGCCCTGGAACGCGCCGCGGTGGTTCCGGAATCGCTGCACGGCACCAAGACGGGCGTGTACCTCGGCACGATGGGTTCGGATTATGGCCACAGCCCGCGTGGGGACCTTTCGGCCTTCGATGGCTTCCAGGGCACGGGCACGGCATGCAGCGTGATCTCGGGACGGTTGTCGTACGTCCTCGGGTTGCAAGGCCCTGCGGTGACGGTGGATACGGCGTGTTCGTCGTCCCTCGTGGCCCTGCACCTGGCGTGCACGGCGCTGCGGCAAGGCGAGTGCGAGCTGGCGCTGGCCGGTGGCGTGACGGTGATGAGCACCCCGGCGGTGTACGTGGAGTTCAGTCGATTGAAGGGGCTCGCCGGTGACGGGCGGTGCCGGAGTTTTTCGGCGCAGGCAAGCGGCACGGGTTGGGCGGAAGGCTGCGGCATCGTGGTGCTGAAGCGGCTTTCGGATGCGCAGCGCGATGGCGACCGTGTGCTGGCGGTGATCCGCGGGTCGGCGGTGAACCAGGATGGGCGCAGCCAGGGGCTGACGGCGCCGAATGGGCCGTCGCAGCAGCGGGTGATCCGCGATGCGCTGGCCACGAGCGGCTTGGTGGCGGCGGACATCGATGCGATGGAGGCGCACGGCACCGGGACGACGTTGGGCGATCCGATTGAAGCCGGCGCGCTGGCGGAGGTGTTTGGGCGCCCGGGGCGCGACGCGACGCGGCCATTGTACCTGGGGTCGTCGAAGTCGAACATCGGGCACGCGCAGGCGGCCGCGGGGATCGCGGGCGTGATGAAGATGGTGCTGGCCCTCGAGAACGAGCTGCTGCCGAAGACGCTGCATGCCGAGGAGCCGAGCTCGCACATTGCGTGGGAGGGCAGCGGGCTGGCGCTGCTGCGCGAGGCGCGGAATTGGAAGCGCGGGGAGCGGGTGCGCCGGGCGGGGGTGTCGTCGTTCGGGTTCAGTGGGACGAATGCCCATGTCGTGTTGGAGGAGGCTCTCCCCCACCCCAACCCTCCCCCGGGGGGGGAGGGAGCCCTGGTGGTCATGGTGTCCGGTCGCGACGAAGGCGCACTGAAAGCACAGGTCGCGAAGTGGGCAGGGTGGCTTCGGGAGCATCCGGGGCAGCGGTTGGAGGACGTGGCGTACACGTCGTGGGCGCATCGGACGCAGTTCGACGTGCGCGCGGCGGTGGTGGCGCGCAGCGTGGAAGAGGCGGCGGCGGCCCTCGAAGAAGGGCGTGTGCTGCGTGGGGTGAATGGTGGCGGAGAGACGAATCTGGCAGTGCTGTTCACGGGGCAGGGGAGCCAGCGTGTCGGCATGGGCAAAGGGCTGTATGCGGCGTTTCCGGAGTTTCGGCGTGCGTACGATGAGGTGATCGCGGCGCTGGAAACGCGGATCGATGAAGCGCAGTTGGATCGGACGGAGACCACGCAACCGGCGCTGTTCGCGCTGGAGGTAGCGCTGTACCGCCAGTGGCAGGCGTGGGGTGTGGAGCCGAGCGTTCTCGTGGGGCACTCGATTGGAGAATTGAGCGCCGCGCACGTGGCGGGGGTATTGAGCCTCGCCGATGCGGCGAAGCTGGTGTGCGCGCGCGGTCGCCTGATGCAGGCGTGCGAAGCTGGTGGGGCGATGGCGTCCGTGGAGGCCACCGAGGCGGAGGTGCTCGCGGTCCTCGAAGGGCGAGCATCCATCGCCGGACTGAATGGTCCACGGCAGACGGTGGTGAGCGGGGACGAGTCGGCGGTGGCGGCCATCATGGACCGATTTGCGGCGCAAGGCCGTCGGGTGCGCCGGCTGCGCGTGTCGCATGCGTTCCACAGCGCGCACATGGATGGAATGCTGGAGGCGTTCGCGAAGGTTGCGGAGAGCTGCACATACCACGCGCCGAAGGTGACGTTGGTGAGCACCTTGACCGGCGCTGTCGAAGAGATGGGGAGCGCGGCCTACTGGGTCAAACAAGTGCGCGAAGCGGTTCGTTTCGTGGACGCCGTCGCGACACTGCATCAGCAAAAGATTACCCATTATCTGGAGTGCGGCCCGTCGGGCGTGTTGACGGCGATGGCGACGGCTTGCCTCGGCGACGAATCTCAGGCGACGTTGGTGCCGAGCCTCCGGGGCGAGCAAGACGAAGAGCGCGATCTCGTCAGCGCCCTGGGATCACTGCACGTGAGCGGCCTCGCGGTCGAGGTGCGGAAGGTCTACGCCGGGCACGAAGTTCGCCGTACGGACGTGCCGACGTACGCGTTCCAACGCGAACGCTACTGGCAAGAGACGCCAGGGGCGCGCAACGACGTTCGCTCGGTGGGGCTCACGTCGCGGGAGCACCCGTGGCTCGGCGCGGTGACGACCTTGGCGGAGGGCCAAGGCCACCTGCTGACGGGGCGCATCTCGTCGCGCGAGCACGCGTGGTTGAACGATCATGCGGTGTTCGGCACAGTCCTGGTGCCCGGCACGGGCCTGCTCGAGCTGGCGCACGCGGCCGCGGACGCGGTGGGTGCGCAGGTCGTCTCGGAGCTGACCTTGGCGGAGCCGATGGTGCTGCGCGAAAAGGGGAGCCTGCGGCTGCAAGTGACGGTGGGTGCGGCGGACGGGGAAGGGCGTCGCGCCATCAGCATCTACAGCCAGGACGAAGAGAGCTCCGACCCCGCGGCATGGCGCCGTCACGCGACGGGCGAGCTGCGCGACGAAACCGGTGAAGCCTCCACCGACCCATGGAACGTGACCGACGCCGAGCCCGTGGAGCTGGAAGGCTTTTACGCGCGCCTGCGCACGTACGGCCTGGAGTACGGCCCCGCGTTTCAAGGCCTGGTCGAGCTCCGTCGCCGCGGCAACATCGCCTACGGCCGCGTGTCTCTCCCGGAGCCGCTTCGCCAAGGCGCTGCCGCCTTCGCGATTCACCCTGCACTCCTGGACGCTGCCCTGCATGCGCTGACCGTGCTCGGCCCCCAGCAGCAACAGGGCGATGCCGACACCATCTTGCTTCCCTTTGCCTGGACCGACGTCGAACTCCATGCGACGGGCGCCACCGAACTTCGCGTCCGCGTCGAATTGGACGCAGGTGAGAGCGCTCGCGCGAAGCTCACCATCGCGGACGGCGCCGGCCAGCCGCTTCTTCGCGTGGGCGCCCTCGTCCTGCAGCGCGCCAGTGCGGCGCAGCTCCAGGCCTCCAAGGCCACCACCGCCGAACATCTGTACCGCGTCGAATTCCAACCGCTGAAGGGCACCCAGGAAAGCGCCCCCGCATCCGGCCATACCCTCACCCTGAAGACGCTCACCGATGCCGACGCCCTGATCCACTCGCTGGACACGGCGCCGACGCCGCACCGGATCCTCGTCGACGCCACCTTTGCCCGTGACGCCGCATCGCCCCTCTCCGAAACGACGGACGCGCTTGCCCTCCTGCAACGCCTGCTCGCCGAGCCCCGCCTCGCGGCCTCGAAGCTCGTCTGGCTCACGGCGGGCGCGGTCCACGCGAGCGCCGACGATGCGCTCGCCGATCTGCAGCGCGCGCCGCTCTGGGGGCTCCTTCGCGCCGCCCGTACCGAGCATCCCGATCGCAGCATTCGACTCATCGACGTCGGTGCGGGCCACGACCGCAGCGACCTTCTCACCCAGGCGCTCGAGGCCGACGCCGAACCCGAGATTGCCCTTCGCGGCGATCGACCCCTCGCGGCGCGGCTGGTGCGCGCGCGCAGTGCCAAAGACGTTCTCGCGCCGCCGGATACTGCGCACTGGCAGCTCGATATCCGGGAGAAAGGCCGCCTCGACACGTTTGCGCTGGTTCCGTCGGCGCTGCCGGAGACGCCGGCACCCGGTCATGTCCGCGTGGCGGTGCGCGCGGCGGGGATGAACTTCCGCGACGTCCTCAACGCCCTCGACATGGTCTCCGCGCCGAAGCTCGGGCTCGAGTGCGCAGGCGTCGTCCTCGCCGTCGGTGCAGGCGTCGAACACGTGCAGGCTGGCGATCGCGTGATGGGCCTGGGGACCGGCACCTTCGGCACCCACGTCGACACCGATGCTCGCTTGCTGGTGCGCATTCCCGATGCGCTCGACTTCGCGGAAGCGGCCACCATCCCGCTGGCCTTCCTGACGGCCCTCCATGCCCTCGACGACCTCGGCGCGCTGCAGGCCGGCGAGACGATCCTGGTGCATGCCGCGGCCGGTGGCGTAGGCATGGCCGCCGTGCAGCTGGCTCGGCACCGCGGGGCGCAGGTCCTCGGCACCGCGAGCCCGGGCAAATGGGGCGAGCTGCGCAAGCTCGGGCTCGCCGACGATGCGATCGCCTCGTCGCGCGATGCGAATTTCGGCGGCGCATGGTCGGTGGCCCCGCGACGCGTGGACGTCGTGCTCAATTCGTTGACCGGTGAGTTCATCGACGCGTCCTTGAAGCTTCTCGCACCGGGTGGGCGCTTCCTCGAAATGGGCAAGACCGATGTCCGCGAACCCCGCGATGTCGCCGCCCTCCACCCCGGCGTTGGCTACCGCGCCTTCGACCTGATGGACGCCTCCGCCGAGCGCATCGCCGAGATGCTCGGCGAGCTGGCCGCCCTTCTCGCGCAGGGCGCCATTCGCCCGCTTCCGCATGCCGCCTACGACGTGCGCGAAGCCCCGACCGCATTCCGCTTCATGGCGCAGGGCCGGCACGTCGGAAAGCTCGTCCTCACCGTGCCGCGGGCGATCGACCCGCACGGAACCGTTCTGGTCACCGGTGGAACCGGCGAGCTGGGGCAGCTCGTTTCCGAGCACCTGGTGCGCCAGCACGGTGCACGCCATCTGGTGCTCACCTCGCGGCAGGGCGCCCGGGCGCCCGGCGCCGACGACCTGGTGCGCCGCCTCCACGCGGCAGGCGCCGAGACCGTGCGCGTCGTGGAATGCGATGCGGCCGAGCGATGCGGCATCGCCGAGGTCCTCGCGACGGCGGCGGAGCGCCCGTGGACGGCGGTATTTCATCTCGCGGGAGTCCTCGACGACGGCATGCTCGCAGGGCAAACGGCGAAGCGCTTCGCCCGCGTGATGGCGCCGAAGGTTGCCGGTGCGCTGCACCTGCACGAGCTCACGCGATCCATGGATCTCGCGGCCTTCGTCCTCTTTTCGTCGGCGGCCGGCACATTGGGCGCGGCCGGCCAAAGCAACTACGCCGCCGCCAATGCCTTCCTCGATGCGCTCGCGGCGCATCGGCGCCAGCGCGGGCTTGCGGCGAGCAGCCTCGCGTGGGGCCTCTGGACGCAGCAGGGCGCCGGCATGACGGCGCACCTCGGAAAGAACGAGCTCGCGCAGATGCGTCGCCAGGGCGTGGCCCCGCTGTCGGTCGAGCAGGCGCTCGCCCACCTCGATGCCGCGCTCGCACGGCCCGAGCCGCACCTCGTTCCCATTCGCCTCGAGCTCGCGACGTTGCAGCGCAAGTCCGAGCAAGGAGGCGAGCTGCCCCGTCTCCTTTCGGCGCTCGTGCAGGCTCGGGGACGCAAGGCCGCCGCGGCGGCAACGGCCGGGCCTGGACCTGCCGAGCAGCTTGCGGCCTTGCCCGAGGCGGAGCGGTTGCCTTGGCTGGTCGAGTTGGTGCGGGCCGAGGTGGCGTCGGTGTTGGGGCTCGCCGGTGCGGATGCCATTGCGGGCGACAAGTTGCTGCGTGACCTCGGCCTCGATTCGCTGATGGCCGTGGAGTTGCGCAACCGGCTCTCCAAATGCACCACGGTCACGTTGCCCACGACCTTGGCCTACGACTACCCCACCGCCCAGGCCATCGCCGAGCTTTTGCATCGCCGCCTGGCACCGAAGCACACCGAAGTACGCAAGCAGGTCGAGCAGGCGCCGGTCGCGCCTGTCGACGACGCCGTGAATTGGGACGCCATGCGCGAAGCGGAGACGCTCACCCTCGCGCAAATGGACGAAGCACTCGATGCGCTTTTGGGCGCGGACGCACGCTGAGGCACTTGGAGAAATCGATGACGACGACGACGGATACGAACGAAGCCCGGTTGCGGCGCGCCATGGCCGCGGTTCTCCAGCTCCAGCGGCGCAACGAAGAACTCGAGCACCAGCGCTCCGAGCCCATCGCCATCGTGGCCATGGCCTGCCGTCTTCCCGGAGGCATCGAGACGCCGGCGCAATACTGGGAGCTTCTCGCCCAGGGCCAAGATGCCATCGTCGGCTTTCCCCCGCGGTGGGACGGACTCGAGGTCTACGATCCGGATCCCGAGGCCATCGGCAAGTCGTACACCCGCGAGGGCGGCTTCTTGCGCGACATCGAGCGGTTCGACGCGGCGTTCTTCGGTATCTCGGCGCGCGAGGCGCAGTCGATGGATCCGCAGCAGCGCCTCGTGCTGGAGGCCTCGTGGGAGGCGCTGGAGCGCGCGGGCATCGCCCCCGAGTCGCTCCGCGAGAGCAACACCGGCGTGTACATCGGCGCGATGTCCTCGGACTATGGATTCGAGCATCGCAGTGACTTGGAGGCGCTCGACGGTTACCAGGGAACGGGCAACGCGAGCAGCATCATCTCCGGGCGCGTTGCCTACGTCTTGGGGCTGCATGGCCCGGCGGTGACCGTCGACACGGCGTGCTCGTCGTCGTTGGTGGCGCTCCACTTGGCGTGCGGTGCGCTTCGCCAGGGTGAGTGCGATCTCGCGCTCGCCGGCGGCGTGACGGTAATCAGCGGCCCGGGGCAGTTCGTCGAGTACAGCCGTTTGAAGGCGTCGTCGCCCGATGGGCGTTGCAAAAGCTTCTCCGCGAAGGCCAGCGGGGCGGGTTGGTCGGAGGGATGCGGCATTCTGGTGCTGAAGAAGCTGTCCGCGGCCCAGCGCGACGGGGACCAGGTGCTCGGTGTGATCCGCGCCTCCGCGGTGAATCAGGATGGACGGAGCCAGGGCCTTACCGCCCCCAACGGCCCCGCACAGCAGCGGGTCATTCGCGATGCGCTCACGGCGGGCCGTCTCGCCCCCGCGGACATCGATGCCGTGGAGGCCCACGGGACGGGCACCAAGCTGGGCGATCCGATCGAGGCGGGTGCTCTCGCGGAGGTGTTCGGCGAAGGACGCGATTCCGCGCGGCCGCTCTACCTGGGCTCCTCGAAGTCGAACCTCGGTCACACGCAAGCCGCCGCGGGCGTGGCGGGCATCATCAAGATGGTGCTCGCGCTCCAGCACGAGCGCCTCCCGAAGTCGCTCCACTCCGAGGACCCGAGCCCGCACGTCGCATGGGAGAGCAGCGGCCTCTCCTTGCTGCAAGAGGAGCGCGCATGGCCCCGCAACGGGCGCGTGCGCCGCGCCGGCGTCTCGTCCTTCGGCCTGAGCGGCACCAACGCGCACGTCATCTTGGAAGAGGCCCCCCCACCCCAACCCTCCCTCTGCGTTGAAAGTCGGCCGCGGCAAGCCGCGGACCTCCGTGGGGGAGGGAGCCCTGGCGTTCCGTTCGCACAAGGTGGAGGGAGCCCTGGCGTTTCGTTGCCACAAGGTGGAGAGAGCCCTGGAGTTCCGTTCCCGCAAGGTGGAGGGAGCCCTGGAGTTCCGTTCCCGGAAGGGGGAGAAGGCCTTGGAGATCTCACAAGGGCTCCCTCCCCCCCCGGGGGAGGGCCGGGGAGGGGGTGCTACCCCCTCGTGATCTCCGCGCGCGACGAAGGCTCCCTCGCCGCGCAGGCCCGTCGCTGGGCCGAATGGCTCCGCGATGCGCGCACCTCGCTGCGCGATCTCGCGTACACCGCGGCGGTTCATCGCTCGCACTTCGAGGTGCGCGCGGCGATCGCGGCCGGCGGTCGCGCCGAGGCCATCGAGGCGCTCACCGCGCTGGCCGAGGGGCAGCCCCACCGCGCCGTCACCACCGGCACCCGCGCGGCGGAGGGCAAGGTCGCGGTTCTCTTCACCGGCCAAGGCAGCCAGCGTGCGGAAATGGGCCTCCGTCTCCACGGCGCCTTCCCCGCCTTCACGCAAGCCTTCGACGAAGTCTGCGCCGCATTGGACGCGCACCTCGACCGCCCGCTGCGCTCCGTCCTCTTCGAACGCGACTCCGAGCTGCTCCACGAGACGCAGTACACGCAGCCGGCGCTGTTCGCCCTGGAGGTCGCCCTCTTTCGCCAATGGCAAGCGTGGGGCATCGCACCGAACGCCGTGGCCGGCCACTCCATCGGCGAGCTGACCGCCGCCTACGTCGCCGACGTCCTCTCACTCGCCGACGCCGCGAAACTCGTGTGCGCCCGCGGACGCCTGATGCAGGCCTGCGAGAAAGGCGGCGCCATGGCCTCCATCGCGGCGAACGAAGCGGAGGTCCTCTCCGCGATGAAGGGCGCTCCCGGCCGCGTCGCGATCGCCGGCCTGAACGGCCCCAAGCAAACCGTGATCAGCGGCGACGAAGCGGCCGTTCTGCGCGTGATGGAGCACTTCACGGCCGAAGGCCGCAAGACGAAGCGCCTGCGCGTTTCGCATGCGTTCCACAGCCCGCACATGGACGGCATGCTGGCAGCGTTCTCCGAGGTGGCCCAGACTTGCACCTTCGGTGCGCCGAAGATTCCGCTGGTGAGCAGCCTCACGGGCACGTGGATGGGAAGCGATCTCCCGGACGGGCAGGGCATTCGCTCGGCCGCGTACTGGGTCGAGCAGGTGCGCGCCGCCGTGCGGTTCGTCGATACCGTGCAAACGCTGCAAGCGCGTGGCACCACAGTGTACCTCGAATGCGGACCGTCGGGCGTCCTCACCGCCATGACCGCCGGCTGCATTCCCGACGACGGGCATCGCCTCTTGGTCTCCAGCCTGCGCGGCGAGGACGACGTGCGCGATCTCGGCGCAGCGCTGGGAGCCTTGCACGTGGGCGGCCGTGCCCTCGCATGGTCCAGCGTATTCGACGGCACCGGTGCGGGGTGCGTCGACGCACCGACGTACGCCTTCCAAGGACAGCGCTATTGGCACGAGCCCACGAAGGCTCGCAGCGATGTGCGCTCCGTCGGGCTCGAGTCGCGCGAGCACCCGTGGCTCGGCGCCGCCACGACCCTGGCCGAGGGCGAGGGGCACTTGCTCACCGGGCTCCTTTCGTCGCGCGATCATGGCTGGCTCGGCGACCACGCCATCTTCGGCACCGTGCTTCTCCCGGGTACGGGGCTCCTCGAGCTCGCGCAGGTTGCGGCCCAGGCCGTGGGGGCCCACGGTGTCGCCGAGCTCACCATTTCCGAGCCGCTCGTTATCGCGCAGGGCCGCGATGTTCGTCTGCAAGTCGCCGTCTCGGGTCCCGATGCGGATGGCCTGCGCGCGATCGCGATCTACAGCCAGGAGCCCGAGTCGGGCGGCACGTGGAATCGCCATGCCACCGGCCAGCTCCGCCCCGCGCGGGCCAACGCGACGCCCGCGCGTGATGAAGCCTTCGCCGAACTCGCGGCGTGGAACCTTGCCGGCACCGAGCGCGCGGAGCTCGATGGCTTCTACGCGCGCCTGCACGAGCAGGGGCTCCACTACGGCCCCACGTTTCAAGGCCTCACCGAGCTTCGTCGTCGCGACAACGTCGCCTACGGCCGCGTGGTGCTGCCCGAGGCGGCCAAGCCGCACGCCGCAGCGTACGCGATCCATCCCGCGCTGCTGGACGCCGCGCTGCACACCCTGGGTGGTGCGCTCGAGGCGGGGACGGAGCCCGGAACGGTGTGGTTGCCCTTCTCGTGGAACGAGGTGGAGCTGTTCGCGGCGGGGGCCACGGAGCTTCGCGTTCGCGCCGAAGTCGATGGGAATGGGCGCGCCAAGCTGTGGGTCGCCGATGGCGTGGGCCAGCCCGTGCTGCGCGTCGGAGCGTTGGTCCTGCAGCGTGCCCGGCTCGAGCAGCTGCAGTCCCTTTCACGCTCGCGCGCGGACCATCTGTACCACGTCGAGTTGCAGCCGATCGCGGCCGCCGAGGTTTCCCCGTCGCTCGAGGGCACCGTGGTGCTCGGCGGCGACGGATCGCTGGCGCGCGCGCTCGGCGTCCCGGCCGTCTCCGAGGTGGGGGAGTCCTTCTCGTTCCAGCGCGTGATCCTCGACACCCGGACGGCGATGCCGGGCGAGGGCCTCGCGCAGGCCGCGCAGCGTGCGGTGCTGGAGGCGCTCGCGTCCGCGCAGCGGCTTCTCTCCGAACCTCGCCTCGCGTCCGCGGAGCTTCTTTGGGTGACGCGTGGCTTGGAGCACGCGGCGGTACGCGGCTTCGTTCGGTCCGTGCGAAGCGAACACCCAGAGCGTGCGATCCGTCTCCTCGACATCGACGCGGAAAGCTCCGATGCGTTGCTCGCCCGCGCCGTTGCCACCCCCGGTGAAACGGATCTCGCGCTGCGCGATGGTCATATCCTGGCGGCCCGCCTCGTGCGCGTGCAGTCCGCCGTCGAGGCGCGTCCCGAGTTCGCGCCGGGCGGTGCCGTGTTGATCACGGGCGGTACGGGGGAGCTCGGACAGGCGCTCGCGCAGCACCTCGTTCGTGCTCACGGTGTGCGCCACCTCGTTCTCACGTCGCGCCGGGGCATGGATGCTCCGGGCGCCAAGGCGCTCGTGCACGGATTGACGTCCGCCGGTGCGGACACCGTGCGCATCGCAGCCTGCGACGTGGGGCAGCGCGATCAGGTTGCCGCATTGCTCGCGAACCCCGAGCACCCGTGGACCGCCGTCGTGCACTTGGCCGGCGTGGTCGACGACGCCGCGTTGCCGGGTCAAAATGCCGAACGCTTCGCCCGGGTCCTGTCCCCGAAAATCGACGGCGCCGTGCACCTGCACGAGCTCACCGCAGGGCTCGACCTTCGCGCGTTCGTGCTCTTCTCGTCGGCCGCCGCCACCTTCGGCGCGGCAGGCCAGAGCAACTACGCGGCCGCGAACGCCTTCCTCGATGCCCTTGCCGCGCACCGCCGTGCGAAGGGCCTCGCGGCCACCAGTTTGGCGTGGGGCCTCTGGGAGCCGTCCGGAGCCGGCATGACCTCGCACCTTGGCCAGGCCGATCTGCTGCGTTTGCGCCGGCAAGGCACCCAGCCGCTGTCGGTTGCCGAAGGCCTGCACCTGTTCGATGTGGCGCTCGGTCGGTCCGAGGCCGCGCTCGTGCCGGTGAAGCTCGACCTCGCGCAGCTGCGCCGCAGTCTCGATGAAGCGCACCTCGCCGTGCCCGCGCTTCTACGTGCGCTCATCCGCGCCTCTTCGTTCGGCGTCGCCAAGGCGCAGGCGAGTGCGCAACCCGCCTCGCAGCTCCGCGATCGCCTGGCCTCGCTGCCCGAGGCCGAGCGGCTTGCCGCGTTGACCGAGCTCGTTCAGCGTGAGGTCACCGCCGTTCTCGGCGCAGCCTCGCCCGTGGCCTCGAGCAAGCAGCTGCAGGAGCTGGGGCTCGATTCGCTCATGGCCGTGGACCTGCGCAACCGCCTCTCCAAGGCCACGCAGATCACCCTGCCGGCGAGCCTCGCGTTCGATCATCCGACCCCCGACGCCATCGCCGCGCACCTGCTCGCCGGTCTCGTCTCGGGCGCCGTGACGACCACCGCTGCGTGGCCCGCCGTGGAGCGCGCCGAAGCGCGGGATCGTCACCCGGCCAGCGAAGGCCAGCGCCGTCTCTGGTTCCTCGAGCAGCTCCAACCCGGCAGCGCGCAGTACCACATGGCCGTGCGCCTCCGCGTCGAAGCGGATCTGAACCCCGCGTTCCTCGAGCGGGCCGCCCAATGGCTCGTGGCGCGCCACGAGGCTCTGCGCACCCGCTTCGAGATGCGCGACGGCGATCTCTGGCAGCTCGTCGATGACCGCCCCGCGCGCCCGCTCACCGTGGACGATCTCACCGGTGCCTCGGACCTCGAGCGACCCGACGCGCTCCTGCGCGTGCTGCGCGACGAAGAGACGACGCCGTTCGACTTGAGCGACGGGCGCCTCTTCCGCTGCCGCCTCATCACCCTCGCGCCCGAGGAGCAGGTCCTTTGCGTGACGATGCACCACACCATCACCGATGGTTGGTCCGTCGCGCTGCTGCTCGAAGAGCTCTTCGACGCGTACCAAGCCATCGCCGCGGGCGGTGAGCCCTCGAAGGCCGCCGTCGAACACCACCTCGGCGACTACGCCCGATGGGAGCGCCGGTCCCTCGAAGACGGCCACTTCGACGGCGCCCTGCAGTACTTCAAAGGGGAGCTCGCCGGCATGCGCCGCCTCGAGTTTCCTCCCGCCCCAGAAGGCACGAACACGAGCGGCGGTGACGCCGTGTACTTCACCGTGCCCATGGCGCTGCGTTCTTCGCTCGAAGCCGTGGCGGCGCGCGCCTCGGTCACGCCGTTCACGTTGCTCTCGAGCGCGTTCGGCGTGCTGCTCGCGCGTTACACGGGCCAGGAGGACTTCGGCCTCGGCACCGTGCTCGCGAATCGGCAGATGGGCGGCGTCGATGGGACGGCGGGGTTCATCTCGAACACCTTGGTCCTGCGCTGCACCGTCGAGAACGACCCCACCTTCGAGGAGTTGCTCGCCACGATGAAGCCGCGCGTGCGCGGCCTGCTCGAGCACCAACACGTGCCGCTCACCGAGGCCGTTCGCGGCTTCGACGGTGAGCGCATCGGCGACGAGAATCCGCTGTTCCGCGCGGCCTTCATCTACGAGAGCCTGCCGCTGCCCACGCGCGCCGAGCAAACCTGGCACACGCTCCCGTACGACAGCATCGTCGGCAACGTTCGCGGTGTCTCCAAGTTCGAGCTCGGTCTCATTCTGACCCCGACCGCCGCGGGCCTGCGCGGTGAGCTCGAGTTCCTCCCCAGCGTCCTCGATCGCCCTTCGGCGGAGCGCATGGCCAAGAACCTCGAGGCGCTGCTCGCATCCATCGCCGAGGATCCCTCGCGCAAGGTCAGCGAGCTCGCGTTGCTCGGCGACGACGAGCGGGCCTGGCTCGACGCGCACACGGGCTCGCTCGACGAGGGCAGCCCCTTCGTCTCCACCTTGGACCTCGTGCTCGAGCAGGTGCGTCGCACCCCGGATGCCATCGCGCTTGCCTCCAAGGATCGGGAGCTCACCTACGCTCAGATGGCCGAGCGCGCGGGCGAGCTTGCTCAGCGCCTCCGCGGGGCCGGTGTCGGCGCCGAGGGGCTCGTGGGGCTCTATCTGCCGCGGTCCATCGATCTGTCGGTGGCGATGCTCGCGACCTGGATGGCCGGTGGCGCCTACGTGCCGCTCGACCCTGGGTTTCCCAAGGCGCGCATCGATCACATGATCGAGGACAGCGGCCTTCGGGTCGTCGTCTCCAGCGAGGCCCTGGCCGACAGCGTCGTCTACGACGGCGTGCGCGTGGTGCGGGTCGATCGCGAGGAGGCTTCGACGCCGGTCACCATCGCGGAGCCCCTCGCGGCCTCGCGGCTCGCCTATGTGCTCTACACGTCGGGCTCCACCGGCAAGCCGAAGGGCGTCATGCTCGAGCACGGCCAATTCGCCAACTTCTGCCGCGCCATGGACGCCCGCGTCGGGGCAAAGGGCGCTGGCAAAACCTGGCTGGCCGTGACGAGCATCTCGTTCGACATTTCGGGCCTCGAGCTGCTCTGGACCTTGACCCGTGGCTACCGCGTCGTCGTGGCCGAGGGGGGCGTGGCCGAGCTCTCCAGCTACGGCCGGTTCGCCCCGACGCACCTGCAGTGCACCCCCTCGATGGCGCGCCTGCTCTTGGCCGATGCGGCCGGCCGCACCTTGCTCCAGGGGCTCGAGCGCATGCTCGTCGGTGGCGAGGCGCTCGATCGCGGTCTCGCGAAGAAGCTGCTGCGCGCATGCACCCACGGCAGCGTGATCAACATGTACGGCCCGACCGAGACCTGCGTTTGGTCGTCGACCTGGGAGGTGCGCGACGAAGCCATCTCCTTGGGCGAGCCCGTGCTGAACACGACGTTCTACGTGCTCGATCGCCACGGGCAGCGCGTCCCCAAGGGCAGCCTCGGCGAGCTCTGGATCGGCGGACTCGGTGTGGCACGCGGCTACTTGGGTCGCGACGAGCTCACGCGCGAGCGCTTCGTGCCCGACCCGTTGCTGAAGCAGGGGATGCAGGGGAGGATGTACCGCACCGGCGACACCGTTCGCTACCGCGCCGACGGCAGCATGGAGTTCTGCGGGCGCGCCGATGCGCAGATCAAACTGCGCGGTCACCGTATCGAGCTCGGGGAAATCGAGTCCGTGGCCAGCGAGCATGCCTCGGTGCTCGAGTGCGCGGCGGTCGTGCGGCGCGATCGCGAGGACGATCCGCGCCTCTGCCTCTACTGGGTTCTCGCCCAGGGTCGCGATGCGGCCACCGCGGAGCGTGAGCTCACGGTGCACCTCGGCAAGCGCCTCCCGGTCTACATGGTGCCCTCGCAGTTCGTGCGTATGGACGAGCTGCCGCACACGCCGAACAAGAAGGTCGACCGCAACGCGCTCCTTCGCTTGGCCGCACCCGAGCTTGCGCGCCCGGTCGCCGTCGCGGCCTCCGCGGCGGGCGACACCACGGAGCGCTTGGTGCACGACGCGTGGGCCCAGGTCCTCGGCGTGGCGACCATCGACCGCGATCGCGGCTTCTTCGAGATTGGCGGCACCTCGATGACCGCCCTCTCCGCGCACCAGATCATCTGCAAGGCCCTGGGGCGCGAGTTCCCGCTCACCACGATGTTCCGCTACCCGACGGTGCGCAAGCTGACCGGCTTCCTCCAAGGCGAGACCGGCGCGCCGCTCGTCGAGGAGAACCGCGTCACCGGTACGCACGGCTCGGGCGCCATCGCCATCGTGGGCCTCTCCGGCCGCTTCCCGGGGGCGCCGAACCTCGACACCTTCTGGAACAATCTGCGAAACGGCGTCGAGTCCATCGTTCGCTTCACGGACGAAGAGTTGCGGCAAGCCGGGGTCACCGACGAGGAGCTGGCCGATCCGAACTACGTGCGCGCGAAGGGCTTCCTCGCCGATGCAGATCTCTTCGACGCGGACTTCTTCGGCTACTCGCGCATGGAGGCCGAGGTTCTCGACCCGCAGCAAAGGCTCTTTCTCGAGTGCTCCTGGGAGGCACTGGAGCACTCGGGCATCGTCCCGGAGCGTTTCGACGGCAAGATCGCGGTCTTCGGCGGCGGCGGCTACGGCGGCTACGAGCCCGAGGCCCCCGAGGACGTGGCCGCGTTCTACCGCACGATGACCTCGACCAAAGACGACTACATGGTCACGCGCGTTGCGCACAAGTTGAATTTGCGCGGCCCTGCGCTCACCGTTCAAACCGCGTGCTCCACGGGCTTGGTCGCCCTGCACCTGGCACGTGAGAGCCTGTTGCGCGGTGAATGCGATGCCGCGCTCGCCGGGGCGTCGTCGCTCTCGATTCCGCTCACGCGCGGATACGTCTACCAAGACGGCCTGGTCGTGTCGCCCGATGGCAAGTGCCGCGCGTTCGACGCCAAGGCCGCGGGCACCGTCTTCGGCAACGGCGTCGGCGTGGTGGTGCTGCGCCGGCTCGAAGACGCCGTGCGCGACGGAGAGCGCATTTACGCGGTAATTCGCGGTAGCGCGATCAACAACGACGGCTCGAACAAGGTTGGATTCACGGCCCCCAGCGTGGAAGGCCAATCGCGCGTGATTGCTTCCGCCCTGGCGACGGCCGGCGTCGGGCCCGAGGACATCGGGTTCGTCGAGACGCACGGCACGGCGACCACCTTGGGCGATCCCATCGAGGTGCAGGCCCTGCAGCAGGTGTTCGGCCGGGCCGAACGCGCGGAGCCATGCGCCCTGGGCTCGGTGAAGACGAACATCGGCCACGTCGATGCGACGGCGGGTGTGGCGGGGCTCATCAAGGCGGTGCTCTGCTTGCACCACCGCGAGCTCGTCCCGACATTGCATTACGAGCGGCCGAATCCCGAATTGGGGTTGGACCCGAATACCTTTTACGTCAATACGGCATTACGCCCGTGGGAAGCTTCCGAAAAGCCGCGCCGCGCCAGCGTGAGCTCCTTCGGCATGGGCGGCACCAACGCCCACGTGGTGCTGGAAGAGGCTCCGAAGCCTGCTTTGGCGGATGCCGCGGCGGGGAGTTTTCCCATCGTTCTCTCCGGTCGCAATGAGACGGCGCTGCGGGCGCAGGCGGGGCGGTGGGCCGAGTGGCTTCGCCAGCACCCGGGTGCGTCGATGCGCGACATCGCGTACACCGCGGCGGAGCATCGCGCGCACTTCGAGTGGCGCGCCTCCGTGGTGGCGAGCTCGGTGGACGAGGCGCTCGATGGGCTGACCGCGTTGGCCGAGGATCGCCCCGAGCGATCGCTCACGCGCGGCAAGGCCGAAAGCCTCGGCAAGGTCGTCTTCGTGTTCCCCGGCCAGGGAACGCACTGGCCGGCCATGGGCAAGACGCTGCTCGACGAGTCCCCGGCCTTCGCCGAGGCGCTCACCGCGTGCGACGAAGCCCTGCGTCCGTGGACGGGTTGGTCCGTGCTCTCCGTCGTGCGCGGCGAGGCCGTCGAGGGAGTGCCGCCCCTCGATCGGGTCGACGTTCAGCAGCCGGCCCTGTTTTCGATGTACGTCTCCCTCGCCGCCGCGTGGCGTGCGATGGGCATCGAGCCGGCGGCCGTCGTGGGCCACAGCCAGGGCGAGGTGGCCGCCGCCGTCGTCTCGGGCGCGCTCACCCTCGAGCAGGGGGCACGCCTCATTGCGGTGCGCAGTCAGGCGCTATGGTCCGACGCCGAGCGCGGTGAAATGGCCGTCGTGGAGCTGCCCGTCGCCGAGGTGGCGCCGCTTCTCGAGTCCTACGGCGATCTTCTCTCCATCGCTGCCGTGAACAACGCGGGGTCGACCGTCGTGTCCGGCGACGGCGAAGCACTGCAGGAGCTGCTCGGGGATCTCGACGACCGCGACGTCATCTGCGGCGATCTGAACTCCGACTACGCGTTTCACAGCGCGTACATGGACGTGCTGCTTCCCCGCCTGCGCGCGGAGCTCTCGGATCTCGCGCCCAAAGCGACCGACGTGCCGTTCTACTCGACGGTGACCGGCGGCGTTCTGCCGGGTGAGGCGCTGACCATCGAGTACTTCTGCCGCAACCTGCGCGAAACCGTGCGCCTCGATCGCGCCGTGGACCGGCTGGTGGCGGATGGCTTCCAGGTCTTCGTCGAGGTGAGCCCGCACCCCGTCCTCGCGCTGCCCATCACCAACGCGACCTTGGATGCGGGTGCCGTCATCGTGGACACCTTGGAGCGCGACCATGGCGGTCTGGTGCAGATGCTCCGCACCCTCGGTGTGCTTCACACCAAGGGTCATCCGGTCGACTGGACGCGCGTCTTCTCGGGCATCGGAGCGCGCGTGGCGGAGCTGCCGACGTATGCCTTCCAGCGGCAACGCTACTGGCGCGAGGGCAAGAAGTCGCAGCGCGCCGCCGGTTCCACCGAGCATCCGTGGATCGAGACCGTGACGACGACGGCGGACGGCGCGAGCCATCTGCTGATGGGTCGCCTGTCGCTTTCGGAGCATCCGTGGCTGCGCGAATACGCGACCGGCGACAGCCTGGTCCTCTCGGGCTCGGTGTTGGTCGAGCTCGCGCTGGCCGCCTGCCGCGAGGTTGCGGGCCTTCGGCCTTCCACCGCGGCGTACCTCGGCGGTGCTTCGACGAGTCGTGTGACGGAGCTGACCTCGGGCGAGCCGCTCGTGGTGGCCCGCTCCGCACGGCTGCAGATCGTCGTGGGCAGCGCCGATGCGCGCGGGCGCCGCGTGGTCAGCATCTACAGCCAGCGCGACGAAGCCGCGGATCCGCAGGCATGGACGCGGCACGCGACGGGCGTCCTTGCAGACGAGGGCGCCGAGTCCGACGACGGCGAGGCCGAGCTCGCGGTGCTTTGGCAGCGCGATCGCGCAGGCTTCCGCACCGCAGGTCTCACCGAGTCGAAGAAGGCGAGCGCCGCGTCGTACGAACTGCACCCGTCGCTGCTCGACGCCGCCGTGCGGGCGTTCGCCGGCGAGGGGCTCATGCCCACCGCATGGCGCGACGTCGAACTGTACGCGACCGGGGCGACCGAGCTTCACGTTCGGGCCGAGCACCTCACGGTGGCCGCCCCGGAGGAACCGCGGCTTCGCCTCTGGCTGTGCGATCCCAACGGCGGCCCCGTGGCGCGCGTGGGCGAGGTTCGCCTCGCGCACCGGCATGCCACGAAGGCGCCTGCGCGCGCCGTCGAGCACCTGTACGCGACGGAGCTCGTTCCCGTTCGACCCGCGCGCACCGTTGCGCCGGCACCGACGGTGGTCGCGATGGGCGACGTCGATGCGTGGCTCGCCGGTCTGACGGCGGCCCCGGAGCGGCTCCTCGTCGACGCGACCGCCGCCTCGGGCGATCCCATGGACGTGGCCGCTGACGGATTGGCGCTGATCCAGCGGCTCTTGGCGGCGCCGGCGCTCGCCACCACCCCGATCGCGTGGATGACCCGAACGGCCGCGCACGACGCGGTGGAAAATCTGGCCCAGGCTCCCCTCTGGGGCCTGCTCCGCACCGCACGCGCCGAGCACCCCGAGCGCAACCTGCGCTTGGTCGATCTCGACGACGGAGGCGCGGCGGACGCCGCCCGCGCGCTGCTCACCGCCGGCGAACCGGAGCTCGTCGTTCGCCGCGGTACGACCTACGTGCCGCGCCTGGTGCGCGCCGCGGAGACCGCGAAGACCGCGCCGGCCCTTCGCCGCGCCGGCACCGTGCTCGTGACCGGTGGCACCGGTGACCTCGGCGCCTCCATCGCGCGGCACCTCGTGCGCGCCCACGGCGTGCGCCATCTCGTGCTGACCTCGCGCCGCGGTCCCGAGGCCCAGGGCGCGCCGGCCCTTCTCGAGGAGCTGCGCGCGCTCGGCGCCGAGGCGGTTCACATCGTCGCGTGCGACATCGGCCGCCGCGACGACGTGAAGGCACTGCTCGAGGGCATCGACCCCGAGCACCCGTGCAGTGCGATCTTCCACCTCGCCGGCGTCCTCGACGACGGCCTTCTGGCCAACCAGACGCGCGCCCGCCTCGAGGCCGTCATGGCCCCGAAGGCCTTGGGCGCGCTGCACCTGCACGAGCTCACGCTCGGTCTCGAGCTCGACGCCTTCGTGCTCTTCTCCTCGGCCTCGGGCGTCATGGGCGCGGCGGGCCAGAGCAACTACGCCGCCGCGAACGTCTTCCTCGACGCCCTCGTGGCCCATCGCCGCGGGCTCGGCCTTCCGGCGCTCAGCCTGGCCTGGGGCCTCTGGGCGCAGCAAGGAACGAGCGGCATGTCCGCGCACTTGAACAAGGCCGATCTGGCCTTTCTCAAGCGCCAAGGCATTGCGGCCCTCTCGATGGACGAAGGCCTCGCGCTCCTCGACACCGCGCTTTCGCTCCCCTCGTTCGCGACCCTCGTCCCCGTCAAATTGGAGCGCGGCACCTTGCAGCGCGCCCTCGACCGCGGGGGCGAGCCGCCCGCACTGCTGCGATCGCTCTTGCGCGCGAAACCGCGCCGGGCCGGCCGCGCATCTTCCACGCCGTCCGCCCTGCGCGAACGCCTCCGCGCCATGCCCGAGGGCGAACGCCTCGCCTGGCTCACGCAGATCCTCCGCCACGAGGTGGCCGTCGTGCTGGCCCTCACGCCGGAGGCCGTGCCGCCGGAGCAACCGCTGCAGCAGCTCGGCATGGACTCGCTTCTCGCCGTGACCATCCGCGGCCAGCTTTCGCGGCTGACCGATCTGCCGATGACCACGGAAATCATCTTCCGCCATGCCAGCTGCGCGGGCATCGCGCGGCACCTTCTCGAGCGCCTCGTGCCCGAGACGGCGGTCGTTCGCGACGCCGGTGCGGAAAATCCCTGGCTGCGCGTTCTCAAGCCCGCCTCGCAGCCCCGTGCCCGCATCTTCTGCTTCTCCGGCATGGGCGGCGCCACCTCGGGCCACCTCCCGCTGATTCGCCATATCCCCGCGGATCTCGAAGTCCTCGCCACGCAGATGCCCGGCCGCGAGGGGCGCAAGAGCGAGGCGCCCATGCACGACATGGACCGGTTGGCCGACGCCATCGCATCGGCCATCGCCGAACACTTCGATGCGCCCATTCTGCTCTACGGGTATTCGCAGGGAACGTGGCTCGCCCTGGAGGTGGCTCGCCGGCTCGAAGTCCTCCCCGGACGCCCGCCGCTCGCCTTCGTGGTGGCCACCGCCGTCCCGCCCACCACGGAAATGTCTGCTGGCGTGCGTGAGCTCGCCGAGGTCACCGAATCCTGGAACGAGAACGCGGACGGGAATATCTCCCTTCGTGAAATCGCCCGCCGATTCCAAGGAGCGCTTCCCGACGATCTCCTTAGTAACGACGAGCTATTTGCCGAATATTTCATTGCGCTTCGTGCAGACATGAAACTCGCGCTCAATCACAAACGCGAGCTCACCGGACGCAAACACGTCCCCCTGAACATTCCCATCGTGGCCATATCCGCCACCGACGATCCGCTCATCGAAAAAGGCGCCATGGACGTCTGGGCATCCCTCACCACGGCGGATTTCCAGCACCGCACCGTCGAAGGCAGCCACGCCGCCCCCATCGAGAACCCTGCCGCCATGGCGCAAGAACTCCTTCGCGCCGTCATCCCTTCTGACGACGTGCATCTTCTCTGCGCCGAATAAAAGCTAAATAAAAGAGAAGCGGAAAATAATAGTCGTGAATATGGGTTGCGTGGTTGGTAACCGACGGTAAATAGTAAGTTCGAATACATTTTAACTCGGCTCTCCCGAATAGACGCTCGACGCGAGCAGGAACCTATCTGGTTATGACCCTATCCAATTCGATTGTGACGGCGCCCTCTACGCAGGTGGCGCAGGTCCCGCAGGTCCCGCTCGCAGCTGCGGAAACGACGCCCCGTCTGCCGGTGGCCCTCATGTTTCCCGGACTGGGCGATCATTACCTCGACATGGGGCTCGAGCTGTATCGCACGCAGCCCATCTTCCAGAAGAACGTCGACCTGTGTGCGGAGTTGTTGAAGCCCGAGCTGGGCGTGGACATTCGGGACATCATCTACCCGAATCGCGCATCGAGCCCCGCGCCCGTCGCGCCCGCTGCTCCGAGCAAAGGCATCGACCTTCGCAAGATGCTCGGCCGCGACAAGAGCGCCAATGCCGAGGAGAAGAACGCGCCCATCCATCGCACCTGCTACACGCAGCCGGCGCTGTTCGTCGTGGAGTATGCGCTCGCCTCGCTCTGGCGCTCGTGGGGCCTTCGTCCCGACGCCATGATTGGCTACAGCCTCGGCGAATACGTGGCGGCCTGCCTGGCCGGCGTGCTCTCCCTTCAGGATTCGCTCACCCTCGTCGCCCGCCGCGCCGCGCTCATCGAGTCGCTGCCCCCGGGGGCCATGCTCGCCATCTCCCTGCCGGAGATTCAGGTGCTCCCGCTTCTCGGCACGCACCTCTCGCTTTCCGCCATCAATGCGCCCGAGCTCTCCGTCGTGGCGGGCCCGCCCGAAGAGGTCGAGGCACTGGAGCGCCGGCTCGCCACCGACGGCGTGGCCTCGCGCCGGGTCAAATCCTCGCACGCCTTCCACTCGCGCATGATGGAGCCCATTGCGGAGCAGGTCACCCAGCTCGCCAAGGGCTACACGCTCAAGGCGCCGCGCATCCCCTACGTGTCCAACGTCACGGGCGCCTTCATCACCGAGGCGGAGGCGACGGATCCTTCGTACTTCGCGAGACATCTTTGCCAGCCGGTGCGCTTCTTCGAAGGCATTTCGCAGCTGCTCGATGGCGCCGAGCGCATTCTGCTCGAGTCGGGCCCGGGCCAAACGCTGAGCAGCATGGTTACGCAGCATGCTCAAACGCGCGCCAAAAAGCCCGTGGTCATCGCCTCCATGCGGCACTCCTACGATCCGCAATCGGACGTGGCCGTGCTCCACAAAGCGGTGAGCCGTCTCTGGCAAGGCGCGGCCTCGCTCGATTGGGACCAGGTTCCCCAGTCCGCACTCGCCGCAAATGATACGGGCCCCCGCCCCGAAGCGGCCGCGCCGTCGGACACCGAGGACAAACTCGGAGCCATCTGGAAGAAGACCCTCAACCTCGAGACCCTCGACCGCGACGTCAGCTTCTTCGACCTGGGCGGCAACTCCCTCGTCGCCACGCGCCTCATCTTCCGCATCTCGCGCGTCTTCAGCGTCAAGATCTCGCTGCGCCGCCTCTACGAGGTGCCCACCCTCGCGGACATGGCCAAGGCCATCGACGCGCTGAAGTCGGGCTCCGAGCCCGCCAAGGCCACCAAGCCCGCCCCGTCGCAGCCCGGAAAGAGTGCCCTCAAGCCGCGCCTCCAGCTGCCGAACGGCCTGCACGTCACCCACCAGAACGAGGCGGAAACGCGCCACTTCTATTCGGATATCTTCGACCATCGAACCTACGCGAAGAACGGCGTCACCATCGAGCCGGGCGCGTGCGTCTTCGACGTTGGGTCGAACATTGGCCTCTTCACGTTGTTCGCCCACACGGAAACGAAGGGCAACATTCGCATCTTCGCCTTCGACCCGGCGCCGCCGATCTTCGAGATTCTGAGCCGCAACGTGGCGGAGCATGGCATCAACGCCACCTTGGTGAACTGCGGTATTTCCAATCGCAACGCGGAAGCGCAATTCACCTTTTATCCGCGCAGCGCCGGCATGTCGTCCTTTCACCCGGACGTGGCCGAGGAAAAGCACGTCCTTCGCTCGATCATGCGCAACCAGCGCCAGGTCGGCATGGCCGACGTCGTCGACCAAGTCGCCGATTACACCGAAGAACTGCTCGATGCACGCTTCGAAGCGGTGCCCTTCACCGCGAAACTCCGCCGCCTGAGCGATGTCATTCGCGAATACGGCGTGGAGAAAATCGATCTTCTCAAGGTCGACGTGCAAAAGTGCGAACTCGAGGTGCTCGAGGGCATCGACGACGCGGATTGGTCGAAAATTCGCCAGGTCGTCCTCGAAGCGCACGACGTCGACGACCGCGTTCACACCATCGAAACGTTGCTCCGGCGGCATGGTTTCTCGGTCAAAACCGAGCACGACGAAATGTACGAAGGAACCAACATTCACAACATCTACGGCGTTCGCGCGTAACCGTAACGAGAGAAAAGCAAGCCATGGAATTCAAATCAGTCGGAGTAGTGGGCGCCGGAGTCATGGGGGCCGGCGTGGCGCAGTCGCTGGCCCAAACGGGGCATCATGTCGTCCTGGTCGATATTTCGGACGACGTGCTCGCCAAGGCGAAAAAGGAAGTGCGCAATGGGTTGCGGGCCTTTTCGCTCTTCAACAAAAAGGAAACCATCGACCACAAGGCCTCGATGGAGCGCATTTCCTACACGACCGACTACGAGCGCCTCGCCGATGTCGACTTCGTCGTCGAGAACGTCACCGAGAAGTGGCCGATCAAACAGGAAGTCTACGGGCGTATCGACACCATCTGCCGCCCGGACGTGGTGTTCGCGGTCAACACCTCGGCCATCTCCATCACCAAGGTGGGGGGCATCACCAAGCGCGCGCCCCAAGTCGTGGGCATGCACTTCATGAACCCGGTGCCGATGAAGCCGATGGTCGAAGTCATCCGCGGCTTCCACACCGCCCCCGAGACCATCGATACCGCCAAGCGTTTCCTCGCCGAGATCAACAAGCAGTGCGTGGTCGTCGAGGACATGCCCGGCTTCGTCTCCAACCGCGTGCTGATGCTCACCATCAACGAAGCCGCCTTCCTGGTGCAGGACAAGGTGGCCGCCCCCGCGGACGTCGACCGCATCTTCAAGACGTGCTTCGAGCACCGAATGGGCCCGCTGGAGACGGCGGATCTCATTGGACTCGATACCATTCTTTACTCCATCGAAGTCCTCTACGAGAGCTACAACGATAGCAAATACCGTCCGTGCCCTCTTCTCAAGAAGATGGTCGATGCGGGGCTCCACGGGCGAAAGAGCGGCCGGGGCTTTTTCTCTTACGAATGAACCAAACGGGAACCATCATGACCACGCAAGACAACAAATCCAAAATTGCCACGTACCTCGTTCGATTCTTCCCCGGCCACGAGCTTCGCGAGGACGAAGACATCTTCACCCTCGGTTTCGTCAGCTCCATGTTCGCCATGCAGCTGGTCACGTACGTCGAGCACGAGTTCGGCGTCGAGGTGGAGAACGAGGACCTCGAGCTGGACAACTTCCGCTCGATTCGCGCCCTGGATGCCTTCGTCACGCGCAAACTGACCCGCGCGAACGCTGCTTAGTTTTCACGGAGACCATCATGACGACGCAGATCGTGAGTGAGCAGATCGTGGATGCGGTGAAGGAGCGGCCGCGGCCCGAAGAGAAGAAGGCGGCAGAGAAAAAGAGCAGCAGCATCAAGTGCGTCGTGTGGGACCTCGACAACACGCTCTGGGAAGGCGTTCTGCTCGAGGACTCGAAGGTGACGTTGCGCCAAGACGTGGCGGATGTCATTCGCACGCTCGACGAGCGCGGTATTTTGCATTCGATTGCCAGCCGGAACGACCACGCCGCGGCGATGGCCAAGTTGAAGGAGTTCGGGCTCGACGAGTACTTCCTGTACCCGCAGATCAACTGGGGCAACAAGTCGGCGTCCGTGGCGGCCATCGCCAAGTCCATCAACATCGGCTTGGACACCATCGCATTCGTCGACGATCAGCCCTTCGAGCGCGACGAAGTCGCCTTCGAACACGCCGTGGTGCGCTGCATCGACGCGGCCGATGCCGCGGGCATCGCCAGCTTGCCCGCGATGAATCCGCGCTTCATCACCGAAGACTCCAAGGTGCGCCGCAAGATGTACCTGGCGGACATCGAGCGGAAGAACGTGGAGGATTCGCACGAGGGAAGCCCCGAAGCGTTCTTAGCGTCGCTCGAGATGGTGTTCGATATTTCGGCCGCCCGCGAGGAAGATCTGAAGCGCGCCGAAGAGCTGACGGTTCGCACGAACCAGCTCAACGCCACGGGTTACACGTATTCGTACGAAGAGCTGGACGCGTTCCGCAAGTCCCCCGACCACGACTTGTTGGTCGCTTCGCTCGACGACAAGTACGGCACCTACGGTAAGATCGGCCTGGCCCTGGTGGAGCGCACGTCCGACGTATGGACGCTCAAGCTCTTGCTGATGTCGTGTCGAGTCATGTCCCGCGGCGTGGGTACGGTGCTGCTCAACGCCATCCTCCAGCGCGCCAAGGCGGCCGGTGTGAAGTTGCGCGCCGAGTTCGTGCCGACCGACCGCAATCGAACCATGTACGTTACCTACAAATTTGCGGGCTTCCGCGAGATCGAGAAACGGGGCACTATCTCCGTGTTGGAAAACGATCTCTCTCGGGGTCCGGATTTTCCGCCGTACATGAAAGTCACGGTCGACGTCTGAGCGACCGTACGCACCGATCAGGGAAGGTTCACCATGCGAAAATTGTCCTACTACATTGCCTCCACAGTCGACGGATTCATCTCGCACGCCGATCGAAGCCTCGAAGGCTTTCTGATGGAAGGTGACCACGCGCAAGACTTCTTCGCGTCGCTGCAGTCTTACGACACCGTGCTGATGGGCCGCGAAACGTACGATCTCGGGCGCAAGTTCGGGGTCACGAATCCGTACCCCACCATGGAGCAGTACGTCTTTTCGCGCACGCTGAAGGAGAGCCCCGACCCGGCCGTCAAGGTGGTCTCGGAGAACGTGGCGGGCTTGGTTCGTGAGCTGAAGAACCGGCAGGGCAAGGACATCTGGCTGTGTGGTGGCGCCGACGTGGCCTCGCAGCTCTTCACCGAAGGGCTGATCGACGAGGTCATCGTCAAGGTGAACCCGGTTCTCTTTGGCTCCGGAAAGACGATGTTTTCCGACCAAGTCAAATTGACCGCATTGGAACTCGTGGACAAAAAGTTTTTCAACAGCGGCGTCGTGGTGCTTCGCTATCGCGTGAAGCGCTGAGTCATTGCCTCCCCCCACCTAGCCTCCCCCGGAGGGGGAGGGGGACGGTCGCCGATTTTTCGAGGAGCGGACGATGAAAGAAGAGTACCCGAAAGGCATCCAGCTGACCCCTCTCGACGACGCATGGCGGGAGAATCCGTATCCGATCTTGAAGCGTGTTCAAGACGAGGCTCCCGTTTATTACGATGACCAGTTCGGGCGCTATATCGTGTCTCGCCACGACGACGTGGCGAGCATCGTCAAGAATCGCAATTATTGGGTCGACGGCCGCAAGGGCAATCCCGGCACCTTTCCGCAGCTCCTGATGGATCTGACGGAGGAGCCCATGATGATTGCCATGGACGATCCGGATCACAAACGGCTTCGCAACCTGGTGACCAAGGCCTTCAGCCAGAAGGCCGCCGAGGCGATGCGAGGCCGGATCCGGGAGATCTCCGAGGAGCTTTTGGACGCCATCGGCGACGAAACGGAGTTCGATTTCGCCCAGCGCTTCGCCGCACCCTTTGCCATCACCGTCATTGCCGACATGATGGGCTTTACCAAGAAGGAGGACCAAAAGCACTTCAACGAGTGGTCTGACACCTTCATGAATGCCATCTTCAGCGTCAACGCAACGGAGGAGCAGAAGGCCGCCGGCAAGGTCGTCGAGCGAAACCTGGTCGAGCTGTTCACGCAGGAAATCGCGGCGAATCGCCAGCAGCTGCAGCGCGGCATCATCGGCGACATGGTCGCGGCGCAAGAGGGCAACGACCGCCTCAACGACGGCGAGATCGTGCGCATGTGCATCCTGGTGCTCATCGCCGGAAACATCACCGCGCGCGACACCCTGGGCAACGGCCTCAAGGCGTTCCTCAAGCACCCCGAGCAGCTGCAGAAGCTGCGCGACAATCCGTCGCTCATGCCCAAGGCCGTGGAGGAGATTTTGCGCTACGACTGCCCCGTCCAGTCCTCGGGGCGCATCCCCAACGAAGATACGGTGGTCAGCGGCTGCCCCATCAAGAAGGGCGAATACATCGCCACCTCCTTGTCGGCGGCCAACCACGATCCGCGCACATATCCGAACCCGACGAAGTTCGATATCGAGCGCGAGGACGTGCACCATCACGCCTTCGGCGGTGGCTCCCACTTCTGCCTCGGCGCGAGCCTAGCCCGCGTCGAGCTGCAGGAAGCCTTCGCCGCCGTGTTTGCCCGCTACAAGCACCTCGAGGTGTCCGACAAGGGCGAAGAATACGTCCGCGTCCCGAACTTCCGCGGCCTCTGCAAATACTGGATCAAAGTCACGAAGTAATATTCGTGGGCTTTTCGCCTGGCGGCGAACGAGTCCATGGAGCGCCGGCGGTCCGCCGCCTTCTAGGCGGCTGCTCACTCGCGTCGTGGTCCGAAGGAGAATGATGGACAGGGAGATCGGGAGATCGGGAGTTTTGAGAGGATTATTCTAAATAATCTCCCGATCTCCCGATCTCCCTGTTCAATCCTCAGGTTGCGTACACCGAGTGCCAGAAGTCGCGGCACACCTTGGGGGGCGTGGGGGAGGTCCAGGCTCGCTGGGTCATGAGAATGCCGATGAGCCTTTTCGTCGGATCGATGTAGCACGACGAGCCAAATCCCCCGTCCCACCCAAACGTGCCCGGTGAGCGCTTCAATTTGTCGCCCTCGGTGATGACCGCCATTCCGAGGCCCCAACCCTGGTGGGCGAAGAAATCGGGAATCAACTCGGAGGCCCGTTTCTGTTCCTGGGTCAAATGGTCGGTGTGCATGTCCTTGACCGACGCCTCCGAGAGAATGCGCGCCCCCGCGTGCACTCCGCCGTGGAGCAGCATGTTCGCAAATGCGAAATAGTCGTCCACCGTCGACACCAGCCCCGCACCGCCACCGGGAAACGCCGGGGGCCGGCTCCATTGGCCGCCCGCGGCCTGGTCGAAGGCTTCCACCACGCCCAATTCGAAATTGGTCCAATATTGGACCGGCAGCCGATGAATCTTCTCGGCGGGCACGCTGAAGCCCGTATCCTTCATACCGAGCGGCTCGAAAATGCGCTCGCGCAGAAACACGTCGAACGGGCGCCCTGACACGCGGGCCACGAGAACCGTCAGGACGTCGGAACCTGTATTGTACAACCATACGTCGCCCGGCTGACGCATCAACGGCAACGTTCCCAAACGGCGAATCCACTCGTCTGGCTCGGGGGTCGCCCCGGGGGTCGGCCCGCCCATGCCGATGGCCAACTCGTTGGCCGCTTGGACGATGGGGTAGGCTCCCGACGGCACGAAAAGCTGGCCGAACCCCATGCGGAACGTCAAAAGATCGCGCACCGTGATGGCGCGTTTCGCAGGCACGGTTTCGGCCAGCGGACCATCGATGCGCTCGAGCACGCGGCGATTCGCCAGCTCGGGGAGCCATCGGTCCACGGGATCGTCGAGGCGCAGCTTGCCTTCGTCCACGAGAATCATCGTGGAGGCGGCCGTCACCGGCTTGGTCATCGACGTGATGCGAAACATGGTATCGCGATGGACGGGGACATGGCTATCCATCGCCCTGGTGCCGAGTGCCTCGACATGCACGTCGCCGGCTCGACTTACCAGCGTGACGACGCCGGGCACCTCGCCCCGCTCGACATAGCCGTTCATCACGTCACGCATGCGTCCACTCCTCTGTTGAGCTTCGGTGCTTGTCGTCATTTGATGTGCCGTTTCGAGGAACTTCGTCGCCGAGGGGCGTTCAAAAGCCTTCGGAGAGGAGCAGCCTATGCGAATGCGTGCCCTTTTGGTCTCGCTGTGTGCCTTCGTCTCGTCGGTCGATGCGCAGGCCGAACCAACCCTCAGCGGATCCATCGAGGAAATTCGCGCATGGGTCGATGAACATCGCGAAGCGACGGAGTGTTCTCAGCATGGCTCGATTCTGGAGCAGCTTACGATTTCCTCGGACAATGAGAAGAGGGTGGCGCACTTTGCGTTGACCGGGCGCGTCCTTGCGGGCACTCCGCAGAATATCCCCCTCTTTGCCGAGCCGAGCACGGTTCGCATTCGCGACGCGAAATTGAATGGCGCTCCGGCAACCATCGGTTTCGAGAACGATCAATGGTTCCTCCTCACCGCGGAGAAGCGTTTCACGCTCACGGGCACCCTCGTCTTCGACGAATTCGGGAAGCTCACCGTGGTGGGCCCCATCAATGCCGTCGACGTGGAGGCGAAACATGGGTGGGTCGGGACCGCGACCGAGGAGGAACAGACGCATTTCAACGCGGCGCAGTCGCTCGAGCTCTACTTCGCGACGCTGGGGAGCAAGGTGGTTGGGAAGGCGGTGGAGGTGCGGCCGGAGTTCGTCGTGCGGCGGATCTTCCGCGTGGGAGAGAGTACCCAGTTCGAATACCAGATTCAGATCTTCGATGCGCAAGGCGTCGGGGTGCAGACGTTTCCACTTGGCATGGGGGAGGAGGTGACCGGCGTCAGCGGCGCCAACGCATGGGAGCCCACCGGCGGAGGGATCAAACTGCGCATCGTGGACACGAGGGCGCGGGTCACCATTCGTGGGAACATCGCGAAGCTGGGGCCCATCGTCGCGGACCCGCGCTCGACGAATGGCGAATCGCTCCTCCTCGAGTCCGATCCCGAGTACGAGGTGAAGCTGGCAGGGGGCTCGCCGGGCCGCTCTCGGCGCGAGCTGCAGATCTTTCCGGGCGAGGAGATCTCCGTGTCCGTGTCCAAACGCCCGCCCGGCGAGGATTGGGTGGGGGCCGCCGTGTGGCGGCACGATCGACAGGCGGCGCTTCTGGCATCGGGCAGCTTGCTCGTGAACGACGCGATTACCTATGACAACGGGGCTTTCGACGAGTTGCCACTCCGCGTCCCGGGGCGCCTCTCGTACGCCGCGACGGATGGCTTCTCACAAGCGTGGGGTAGCCAAGGGCCCATGGATGTTGCCGTTTCGCAGGGGCGGCATACCCTGCAATTGCAATCGCGTCAGGACGGGCCGTTGCGCTGGTTTGCAGGGCGGCTCGACGTGCCCGGGCCCACCCTTCCGCTGGCCGCGAGCACCGGCTCGCTCTCCGTCGGGTTGCCGGCGCAGGTGCATCCTATCGTGAGCGTCGGCGGGGACCAGCCGCATTGGTTCGTGGGGCACGTGCGCGATGCCGTGGCGCTCGCCCTGTCCATCGTGCTCGCGTGGTTGGCATTTGCGCGCCGGCGGAGTCGCGTAGCGTGCGCCTTTTCCGCATTGGGCCTGTGGTGCTCCGCGCCCGCGGTCTTTGCCGTCGTCGGCACGTTTGCGGTGGGGGCGGCGGTGCTTTGCACGGCGTGCAAGCGCATGGGGCCAGGATGGGCGCGCCGTCTGATCGTGGGCATGGGCGTGCTTGCGCTCGCGGCGCCTGCGCTCTACCTGGGGCGCCTCGCTGCGCCCGACGTGCGGGTGGAAGATGCCACCCTCGAGCCGTCGTTCGAGGAGTTCATCGCGCTGCCGGCACCGACGGCCCCAAGCCTGTCCGAACCGGGTCCCTTTTCCGCGCAATTGGCCATGCCCGACGCACTGCGCACCGTGCGCATTTCGCGGTCGATGGTCACATCCGGCCGGCCCTTCTCGCCCAGTGTGTATTACGTGACGGACTCCTTCCTCTGGCTCGCCTTTGGCGGATGGCTCGTGGCGGTGCTCTCCCTTGCCTGGACGCACCGCGCGGACCTGGCCCGCCTTCGCGGGCGCCTGCGAACGGCCTTCGTCCCACCCGAGTTTCCCGCGATGCCTCTCCCTCGCGAGCCGTACCGCTCCCCCGCATCGTGCGTTCCCCCAGCGGGCCTCGAGCACGAGTGACTTTTTCGCGACGTCACGATTCGGCGATTCGCAAATCGTCCCGTGCGCGATGGAGACGTTGCCGATTTGCGTGTAGCAGGAAGCCACCATGTTCGATGGCATCCGCCGAACCCTCGTCGTCTCCGCGGTTCTCTCGAGCCTTTGGGGTTGCGCAGCCGCGCAGCCGCAGGCCCAGGTCGCAGCCGCTCCGTCTGAGGCTCGTCCCTCCTCCCCACCGGCGCCGGTTTCCGCGCCGCCTTCGGACTTCTTGGCCACTCGCGCGAAATTCCCGACGCACCTCACGCACCATGGGCCCTCGCCGCAGCAGTACCCTCCGTGGCCAACCGTTCCCGGTCTAACGGTGACGGACTATCCTTCGGCGGGTCGTATGCTCAAGGGGATAATGCTGAATCCTGCGAACGAATCGCTGGTCCGCCATGGTAAGAAACCCGTGCTCGTGTATCTCCACGGAGGGTTTGCCCTTGGTAAGGAAGACATCGCGGACACCGTGCCATTCTTGCAGGCGGGCTTCATCGTATGGGCGCCGGCGCTCCGCGGAGAAAATGGCAATCCTGGTGATTTCGAATTTGCATTTGGTGAATTGGATGACGCCCGCGCCGCCATCGATTTTGCACGAACGCTTCCACCGGCTGATCCCTCTCGGGTGGTCATCTTTGGTCACAGCCTTGGAGGAATGCTTACGTCTTTGCTTTCGCTCGACCCCTCGCTTCCCGTACTCGATACAGGAAGCGCAGGGGGCATGTACGAGTCCTCGATCTTCGACCAATTCCCTATCCCATTCGAGGATAGCCCCATGGAGCGGCGACTCCGCCTCTTTTCGATGAACCTATCGGATATGAAGCAGCCACACTTCGCGTGTGCCGGCGAGCGCGATCCGTATCCCGTGCAGGTACTCCAGGCCATCATGCCGCAAGCAAAGGCCGAGCACCTGCCATTGGAAGCCAAGGTCGTTCCCGGCGATCATCATAGCAGCCTCGAAGGCTGCATGAACGCGTACTTGGCGCGAGTCACGGCGAAGATGCGCTGACCGTGGGTGAGGGCTTCGGACGCCAGGACCGGAAGGTCGTTTGGCGTCGTTGCTATTGATGTCAATGCGCAGCATCTGCGCCGGGGCAAGTGACCAATCGTCGAACCATGCTTCGGATTCTAGTGAGATGCCCAACGTTACACTCGTGATGTTCGACATGACAGCGCGCCTTGTTGACATGAGGAAAACGGGACGGTCGGGATGTCCATTTGACGAATAGATTTCGGGCGTCATCCGCAATCTTCCCGTAGAACGGAGTCTCACTCTCGTCACCGCACGAGTTGGGGGCAACGTGGCGGTGGAGGGCCATCATGCGCATGTGGGAACGTCGAGCGATGGTCATTCCTGTGTTGGTCGTTGGTGCGTCCGCGGGCTGCGCAGCCATCGCGGGGCTCGATTCGTATCGAGAACACTCCGATGCGACCCTCGATTCGGGGCTCGATGCGTACCAAGAGCCCTCCGACGGGATCCTCGATTCGGGGGTCGATGCCTACCGAGACGTCGATGCGTATCCAGACTCGGCTTCGTCCGGCGATCTGATCGCCCACGTCCCATTCGATGAGGGCACGGGCACCAAGGCGGTGGACATCACGGGGCACGGCCACGATGCCGTGCTCCCATCGACATCGAGTTGGAGCCCCGGCCGAGACGGAGGTTTCGCAGCCACGCTCAGTTCCGGCCATATCGAGATCGCATCGCTCTCCGGGGAGAGATTCCCCCAGTCCGAGGGAACCGTGGCCTTCGACGTGAATCTCGGCGACAGTTTTGGCATCGGCGATGCCTCGATTCTTGATGATGGCGATCCAGATCGGCCGAAGATTTACGCTCGCACGACGCTGGTCGGAGGGTCGCACGTCATCGAAGTCGGTCTGACGTTGCCGCCCTCGGACGCCTCGACGTCGCCAGTGACGTGCTCGCAGGCGGTCGCCCGGGGTGCATGGGTTCGTATCGCGGCAAGTTGGTATAGCACCCGATCTTCGGTTGTGCTTCGCATTGGAGACAAGGTCTGCACACCGGATGCGGACCTTTCGCGGTTTCGGCCCGTCGCCCAACAGGTGCGCCTCTTGGGCGATTGCCGCGATTGTTCGATCGATGACCTTCGAGTCCATGGCCGATTCATGACGGCCGACGAAATCAAGGCGCGCTTTCCCTGATCGCGGATCACGGCGTTACCTTCGCGCTTTAGCGATTCTCGTACACCACCTGGCCGCCTGCGATGGTGAGGACCACGCGGGTGTCGGCTATACCGTCTTTGGCGGTGTCGTCGAGGATGTCGCGGGAAAGGACGGCGAGGTCGGCGAATTTGCCGCGGGCGAGGGAGCCTTCGTCGCGGTCGTGGCCGGCGGCGATGGCGGCGCCTCGCGTGTAGGCGAGAACGGCTTCGCGTGCGGAAATGCGCTCGGCCGGGTACCAGCCCTCGGGGTGCTTGCCATCGAGGGGGCGGCGGTGGACGGCGGCATCGATTCCCGTGAGCGCCGACAGCGGTGCGACGGGCCAATCCGAACCAAAGGCCAATGTCGCGTGGACGTTCAACAGCGAGCGCCACGTGTACGAGCTGGCGGCGCGGGCAGGGCCGATGCGCCCCTCGACCCATCGCCCGTCGTCGATGGCGTGGTACGGCTGCATCGAGGCGATCACCCCCGCCGACGCGAAGCGCGCAATGTCCGCGTGCCGCAGATGCTGCGCGTGCTCGATGCGAAAGCGGTGCGCTCGCCCCGCATTGATTCGGGCCGCGTTCTCGAACATGGATAACAACTCGGCATTGGCGCGGTCCCCAATGGCATGCACCGCCACCGCGAGGCCGGTCGCATCGGCCTCGGCAATCCACGTGCGCAACGTCTCCGGAGGGGTCACGTACAGCCCCGTCGAGTTGGGCTCATTGAGATAAGGCTCGAACAATCGGGCGGTGCTCGATCCAATCGACCCATCGACGAAGCCTTTCACCCCGCCCAGGCGCAACCAATCGTCATCGAAGTTTCCGCGCGACCGCACGCGCGCCGCCTCCGCATATTCGGCAAGTGGCCAATACAGGTCCACCCGCACCCCGAGTTCACCGCGCGCGCCCAGGCGCCGGTACACGTCGATCAACCGTGCACGCGTCGCGGGATCGCTGCCGTCCAGGTCCTCCACGGCGGTTACCCCATGGCGGTGCGCTTCGCGGGCGGCGGCGCGCACGCCCTCGAGGATCTCTTCCTCCTCGAGCGGCGGGACCTTGGGCAACACCAGGTCCATGGCGTTGTCGCGCAAAAGGCCCGACGGGGTGCGTGTCCCCGATTGCCGATAAATGACACCGCCCGGTGGGTCCTGCGTGCGCGCATCGATGCCGGCGAGCTGCAGCGCGCGGCTGTTGGCCAGGGCCATGTGACCATCGTAGCGCGCCAAGAACACGGGGCGATGGGGGACGTACTTGTCGAGCAGCGCAGCATCGGGCAGACGCCCTGCCAGCGCGCGATCGTGATCCCAATTCCCCCCGAGCATCCATCGCCCCGGTGGCAATTGGCGATCGGCCTCGACCAGACGGCGTCCGAGCTCCGCTTCGTTGGCGGCGTCTTTGAGATCGACGCGTGAGAGCCCGAGCCCACCGTAGAGAAAGTGCACATGGCTATCGCGAAATCCGGGTACCGCGCGCCGATTCTGGAAATCGATGATCCGAGTTCGAGGACCGAGGAACGGCTGCACCTCCGCATCGCTTCCGACGGCGACGACCCGTCCATGCGAGATGGCCAGCGCCTGCGCCTCGGGGTGCTCCGGATCCGCGGTGAAGATGCGCCCGTGCACGAGGGCGACCTCCGCCGCCTCCCCCGCCGACGACGTCGACACAGCAGCCGGCTTGTTCGAACCACCGCAGGCGACCGACAGGAGAAGCGCCAAGCCCAGAGCACGTTTCATGATGGCCCCAGTATGCCACCTAACCCGCCGCACCGTGGGGGGCCGTTTACCCACTCGAACGATGTGACCAACCAACGAATAATCACTTAAACCCAATTGCCGTTTTCCACGGCGGTCCGGACAGGCTTTTTTTCCTCGTGGGTGGGCGCGCGACATGCCGTTGCCTTACCGACCCTCCGCGCGGGACTTACAGGTGGACCGTGTATCAAACACACCATGTCGCACTACGACTCCATCGCGCGGGCATCGTATCTCTAGGCGATAGGGGGTGGCTCGTGAGTACGAACACGGCAGAGGATGCGCCCGAAGTCGTCGAAGAGCGCCGATCATTTTCGCTCGGTAAGTATTATCTCTTCGCGCGACTCGGCTCCGGTGGAATGGCCGATGCGTACCTCGCGGTTGCGCGAGGGGCGCTGAACATCAACAAGCTTGCTGTGGTGAAACGCCTGCGCGAAGAGCATGCAAGCGATCCCGACGCACGGGAGATGTTTCTCAACGAAGCACGGCTGGCAGCACGTCTGAACCATCCGAACGTCATTCAAACCTTCGAGGCGGGCTCCGAAGGCGGCTGCTATTTCATCGCGATGGAATATGTGGACGGCCAGCCCCTGTCGCGCATCAGCCGGCGGCTCAAACGGAAGGGACGGCGGATCGATCCGACCATTGGCGCGCGCATCTGCTCGAACGCACTGGAGGGGTTGCACCACGCTCATGAACTCGCCGACTTCGACGGCACGCCGCTTCGAATGGTCCACCGTGACGTGAGCCCGCAAAACATCATGGTCACCTACGACGGTCGTGTGAAGGTGTTGGACTTTGGAATCGCAAAGGCCGTGGGCACCAGCCAGACGGCGCACGGTATCTTCAAGGGCAAATTGGCGTTCATGGCCCCGGAGCAGCTCGTAGGGGACAAGGTCGATCACCGCGCGGATCTCTTTTCCATGGGAATTTGTCTATGGGAAGCGGCTACCGGTGAGTCGTTGTTGGCGGATGAAACACCCGCCAAGACGCTTTTCAATCTGATGAACAAGAGCCTGCCGCTTGCGTCCGACGTGAACTCGGAGGTCCCCGAGCAACTCGCTGCGATCATCGCAAAAGCTCTCGAACGCAACCCCGACGACCGATATGCCTCGGCCCACGAGATGCATATGGCCCTGGAAGAGTTCATCCGCAGCCAGCGCCTCGTCACCGAGCACGACGTGGGGGGTCTCCCGCGGCAGCTATTCGGTGACACACGCGAGAGGCTGCAAGCGGAAACTCGCGATTATGTCGCCAGGCTCTCGCTGCGCTCGGAAGGCGATTTCTTGGAAAGCCAAATTCGCAATCTAGGCAGCGCATTGCTTTTGGACTTCAGCGATCTAGCCGAGCAAGAAGGCACGAGAACGAACCGAGTCACGTTGCGGGCCACCACCGCTTCGCTCGACGGCCCCGCTCCCCGCAAGCCCATGAGCGTCCGCCGTGGTGTCGCCATCGCGGTTGCGACGATGCTGGGATGTGGCGTGTCATTTGCCGTGTTTTTGGCGACGGGCGCGGCCATCTGGCGTTCGCACCACGCTGCCCCGACGCGCCTTGCCGAAGCTCCGGCGACGATCCCTGTCGTCGCACGGGTGCCGGAGCCGGTGCTGGAAGTTCATCCGATGCCCCCGACCCACCCGGCGCCCACCGCGAGCGCACCGCCGCCCAAGAGCGTCCCGGTGGCGCCTCCCGCGGTAAAGCCGCCGCCTGCACCGCGAGCGACGAGCAGCGTTTCGCCGACGGCTTCCGCGGTACCGCTTCCCGCAGACAGCGTGGGCTTGCCCCCGCAGCCAACGAGCACGGCGAGCGCGCCATCGGCTTCGCCAGCGCAACCACCACCCCGAGGCAGAGTTTTTCGGCGGGAGTTGTGAAAAACGAGTTTGAGAATAAATCGCAGCATCGTTTGATGCATTTTTGAAATTCAGAAATCAGGGATGCCGAGAACCGCTCGTTCTCATGATGGCATTGGATCGATATGGCGCTACGTTGTCCCATTGTCGTCATCCGCGCCCATCTGTGCCACGCACGACGCCCCGATCGCGCGACGCCGTTCCTCCGCCCGCCTTAATTCGATTGGCGATGTTTTTGCCTAATCGCGTCGACGAAACCTTAAGGAGGTTCTCAATGCGAAATTGGGCTTTTGTAGCCATGTTGGCTTTATCCGCGTGCGCGGGAAATCCGAGTGAGAGTTCCAACGCCACGCAGGATCCGCTTGGGGGCGGCTCGCCGGATACGCCCACGCAGGGTGGTGGAGGCGGACCGACCAACCCCGCCAATCTGCTGTGCGGCTGCTTCACCGGTGGTGGCTCACCGGGCAATCCCGGACAGCCTCCTCCTCCGCCCACCGACCCAGGAAACCCGCCCTCCAAACCGGGCCGCGAGCCCGTGCCCCCGGGCTCCGGTTCCACGCCGCCATCGGGCCCCGTTGGTATTCCCTGCACCGTGTTGATCTCCGGCCCCGGCTCCGATCCCACGCAGCCTCCTCCCTCGGGCGGCTCGGGCGGTGGCTCCACCGGCAATCCGCCGGGCGAGCCTTCGACCGGCTCGGGAGGTGGTAGCCCAGGCCAACCCGGGGGAAGCCTCACGGGCCGTTATGCATGCATCTCGATTGGCTCGGATTTGCCGACGCCGCCCCCCACGCAACCCACCGAGCCGCCCCCGGGGCAGCCAACGCCATTGCCGAAGCGTTGACAATCGAGGCCGATACGGAATAACTGTTTCCAATCGCTAGGGTAATAGCGAAATTGGAGCGGTCATGGACGTTTTGCGCGGCATGCGAACCTTTCGCAGTGTCATCACCACGGGAAGCTTCGCAGCCGCCGCGCGCGCGGCGCAGGTCACCACGGCGTCGATCAGCAAACAGGTTTCGCAACTCGAAGAGCACCTGGGCAGCCAGCTCCTGAATCGCACCACCCGCCGCCTCTCGCTCACGGACGCGGGCCGCATCTATCTGGAACACTGCGAGCGCATCCTGGACGAGGTCGACGAGGCCGAGCGCTCGCTGAGCAGCCTTCATGCGAAGCCGCGCGGGCGTTTGCGCATCGCCGCACCCATGTCCTTCGGCCTTCTTCGCATCGCACCGCTTCTCGCGCCATTCGCCCTGCGCTTCCCCGAGATCGAGCTCGACGTCGCGCTCAACGACCGCGTGGTGGACCTCGTGGAGGAAGGGTTCGACATCGCCATCCGCATCTTCGCGCGGCCGCTCGAGGACAGCGCCCTCATCATGCGCCGCATCGGTGGCGGAAAGCGCGTCGTCTGCGCCGCGCCCGCCTACCTGCGCGCGCATGGCACACCAAAGCACCCGCAGGATCTCGAACGCCACGCGTGCCTCCGCTATGCCTTGCACGCCGCGCCCGCCGTGTGGGACTTCGACGGACCGGATGGCCACGTCAGCGTGAAGATCCGCGGTCCCCTTCTCTCGAACAACAGCATTGCCATTCGCGATGCCACGGTTGGCGGCCTCGGGGTCGCGCTCGTGCCCGACTTCATCGTGACCAAAGAGCTCGCCGAAAAGAAGGTGAAGCCCGTGCTCGAACGCTATTCGGCGAGTGGCTACGGCATTTTCATGGTGGCCCCGCCATCGCGGTACGTGGCGCCCAAAGTCCGCGCTTTTGCAGAGTTTCTCACCGAAGCCCTGCGCTGATGCCGCTCCCCTGGGTGGGGGGACTCCGTGTGCTCCAATCGAATTGTCTGCCGTTGCTGCAGGCCTCGTTGCATACTCCTGTCGTGGCCCGAACGTCCGTCGACCGTACAAAAACCGCCCCCGCCCGCGCGCCCGGTCTGCAGCTCGGAGAACGCCAAGCGCGCGCCATGATCCTGCAGGGGGCCGCGACCACCTTCGCGGAGCTCGGCCTGCGCGCCGCGTCCGTCGAAGACATTCTGAACGCCGCCGGCATCTCCAGGCGCACCTTTTATCGCCTTTACGGCGGCAAAGAAGACGTGGCGCTGGAACTGTATCGGCTCGGGACGAAGTTCCTGCTCGACGCATGTGAGATGGCCGTGCGGGAGGAAAAGGATCCCATCCGCCTATTCGAGCGATGCATCGATGCGCACCTTGGCAATGCGCGCCAGTTCGGGCGCTTGGTGTTCGTCCTCGGCGGTGAGGCTCAGCGGCAAGAGTCGCCGCTGCACGCGCGGCGCATGCAGGTGCACGACTCCATCGTCGAACTTCTCCGCGCCGGCACCGCCAAGGCCAACCGAGCACTCGAACACGCGGATCCGCTGCTCTTTCGCATGCTTCTTTTGTCCATCGAGTCCAGCGTGCGCATCCTCCTCGAGGAAGGGGACGAAGGGCGCAACGTCAGCGACGCGAGCCTCGATCGCGCTCGGCGCGTGATGGTTCGCGTCCTCACCGCTACGCTCGAAGGCACCGGCCCGCGCGTGACGGCGATTCCCACGGTGGAATAGTTTCATCTAATTGTATACGTCATGTATACGTCTTAGCCTCTTCCTGCGCGGGGGGCGAGAACGATTTCGGACCGAATTTCGTGGCCGCGGGCCATAAGAAGGTATACGTCATGTATACTTCGTCCCTGACCCGCTCTTCGATCCTGGAAGGTACCATGAAAACATCCGCAAAAACGCTGCTCGCCGCGGCGATCGGTGCCGGTGCGCTGGTTACGACCTCGTCCGGCTATGCCGCAGGCTTGAACGATCCGAATTGCGCGCCCACGGCGGCGCGTCCGTACCCCGCCATCGTCGTTCATGGCCAGGCGGGCAATTTCGAAGGGATGCGCGCCATCACGGACACCCTCGTCCAAGACGGCTACTGCGTGTACGCGAAGAATTACGGGTACGTTCCCGGCGGTGCCAATGGGCAAGATCACTTGTTCACGTCGGCCGGCCAGATTGGCGAGTTGATTGACGACGTATTGGGTCGGACGGGCGCCTCCAAGGTGGACGTGGTGGGGCACTCGGCGGGCACCGGAGTACTCAATAATTACATTTTGAAGAGGGGTGGCGCGGCCAAGGTTCATCGCCTGGTTTCCTTTGGCGGCCTTCACCATCCGTACGCGCATGCCGGGGCGCCCAAGTTCCTCGATGCGAGCGTCTTCTTGCCGAACCTCACGGCCACGGCGCGCAAGTTCATCCCCGGTATTTCCATTCAGCAGGTGGTCACCCTCGCGCTGGATACGTACGCCGCGGCGGGCGCGCCGCTCGGACCGGTCGACCCGGCTTTGGCCGCCACCGCGAAATCGAACTTCACGGCGGATCTGTTCGAGCCCGATTATTGGAACGACCTTCATGGTTCGTTGTCGGAGGCCGATGGCACGTACATCACGGTGGGCAACGGCGGGCACTCTCGCCCCACGAACGATGCCGCGCCGAATGTCTGCTACACGAACATCGTCGCCGTGGCGGATCTCGTGACGGGTGGCTCCGCGGGCTTTCAGGACGAGGCGTCCAACGTGGAGAATTATCTCCTGACCACGACGGTTACGGCCAATGCGCACGTCGACATGATTTCCGATCCGGTGGCACTGGCCAAAATGGTCTCCGGCCTGAACGCGCCGTGCGGGGGCGGTGCCGTGGTGAAGAAGGCGTCGTTCACGGAAGCAGTCAATGATGCGAAGGGCGCGGAGGCCTTCGAATCGGCCCTGTCGTCGGAGGAGCAAAGCTCCTCGGGCGGGTGCTCCGTGTCGCACGTCGGATCGGCCGCGACCGGCGCCGCATGGTTGTCGATGATCGGTGGATTGGCGCTCGTCGTCCGCCGGCGCCGCCGCGCGTGAAGAACGCCGGCTCGATGGTCATGAATGCGTAGAGGCCATCCAGGAAGAAAGCAGGTCGCGCGCCACACGAAGGTCACGGGTATCGTGACCTTCGGTGAAGCTGGATAGAACCGGAGCAAGAAGCGCCGTGGCTTCGGAAATGCTCCCTTGGCTGGCAAGCAAGCGACCATAGCTGCAAGCGAGCCGCAGCTCCCAACTCCTGGCATGCTCGCGGCGCGCTCGTTCGAGGCCCTGCTCGAAGATACGTGCAGCACGATCGGGATCCGATGGGTCCATGGCGAGCAGTATTTCCGCTTTCACGCGGAGGTGCTCCGGGTCGCAATAGTTTTCACCCGTCCGTTCCGAGATCTCCATCGCTTTGTCGATCGAAAGCATGGCCTCGTCGAATGCGCCCATTTGCATTTGCCCCAGGGCAAGGATGGGAAAATAGCGCGTGAACCCCATGGTCGCGCCCATCGATGCCCGATGCTCCAGGGCCGCTTGAAGGTCGTCGATCCCGTGGAACTCGCCGCACTCGATTTGCGTGCACGCTCGGACGACACGGGCTGCGGCACCGAGAAACTGGAAGCCGTGTTCGTCGGCCAGACGCAATATCTCGTCGACGAGAGCTCGCGCCTCGGGGTACTCACCGCGGTCATTGTGCAGAATGGAGAGGAGGAGCAACCGTATGGTGAGGCTGGCCGGATGATCGTACTTGCGCGCGATGCGCACCCCCTCTTGGGACTGGCGAATCGCTTGTTCGGGCTCCCCCAAGAGCCAGAGGGTATAACCAAGATAGAGGTACAAAAGCGCGCCGACGTCGGCCCCCATATGGGCGCGAATCGCCCCTCGCGCCTGCGCCTCCTCATAGAGCCGTATCCCCGCCTCCGCATCGTTGCGACACACCATGAGGTCGCCGCGAGAGACGGCCGACGCCACCGTCGCCGTGTACGCGGCGAGGATCATATCTTGATGCGCGGCTCCTTTGGCACGGACCATCAGTTTGGCGGCCAAGTCGCGACTGGTGCGGTGCTCACCCCGAACGTGGCTCAATTGCTGTAGGCTCAACAGCGCCCAAAACGAGGGTTCGTCGCCGTCGTACCTCTCGGCGAGCTCACGAATCCGCAAAAGGGTTTCCCGAATACGGTTCGACTCGAGTCCATCTTCGGCGAAATACAAGCCCGCCAATTGGGCCTTCAGCAAAAGCTCTCGTCGGTCGCGGGCCGAATTCGATGGCAACAGATCCAGTTGTGCCATCGCACGAGCATAATGGGTGAGGGCGTCGGCGCTCGCCGATCGTTGCATGGCTTGCTTCGCCGCCTTCTCGAAGTACACGCAGGCCTCTTCGGGGCGCTTCGCCTCGGCGAAATGCCTCGCGGCGATCTCCGGGTTCTGCTCCGCAATTTGAGAAAATTGCGAAACCAGCACCTCCGCGGCTCGCTGGTGCAGCTCCTGCCGCTCGTGTTTGACGAGGGATTGGTACGCGGCTTCTTGCACCAGGGCGTGTTTGAACCGACACGTCGCGCGCGATAGGGGCCCTATGGGGCGAAAAATCCCTGTCTCGACGAGCTGGAGAAGTCCGCTCCGCAGTGATTCCTCGGAAAGAGGCCACATGGCCCGAAGGAGATCGTAATTCATCTCGCGCCCCAGCACGGATGCGACCCGCGCCAGCTCCCGGCCGGGCTCGGGCAAGCTGTCCAGGCGTGCGCGCAAGAGTGCCTCGAGGGTCGCTGGCACCGCGCCGACCCACGACGACGGTTCATTTCCGCCCTTTTGGAGCGCGTCCACCACGCTGTACGTGAGCTCCTCGAGGAAGAGTGGGACGCCGTCGGCGCGCTGTACGACTTGCTCCACGATCGCCGCGGGCAGATGGCTCCCGCGGCCGGCAAAGCCGACCATGGCCGCGCTCTCACTCGGCGAAAGGCGACCTGGAGCCAGGTGATGCAAGAGCGAAGACCGCGCCCAGAGCGGCTGAAACTCTTGGCGTGCGGTCACCAGCACCATGGCCCGCGCCGTCGCGAGACCCGGTAGCCAGCGCTCCAGCAAATCGAGCGTAATGGAGTCCGCCCAGTGCGCGTCCTCGACGACGAGCAGCAAAGGCTCCTGCTCGGCCAGCCGCTGGAACAAGCCGACGAGGGCTTCGAGCATCTGGTGCTTGACCAAATTCGCACTTCGCGACATCGCCAGAGCGGCTGTATCTTGCGAGGGAAGCCCCAGGAGGGCCGCTTTCTCCAGCGGAGGGGCATCCGGATCCAATCCCATCGAGTGCTCCAGGCCTTCGAGGATGGGCTGCAAGGCATTGCTCTGGGAGTGCGGCCAACATTGGCACCGCACCAACCTGTGCCTCTCCGACGCCAAACCTTCGAGGTGCTGCTCGAGCAGGCGCGACTTACCGATTCCTGCCTCGCCCGCGACCAACACGAATTGGCCTTTGCCGCTGCTGGCCGCGCTCCAAAGGCGGCGCAGTTCATCGAGCTCGGACGTACGCCCCACCAGCGGCGTGACGTTGCCCGCGGCAATCGGGTTGAAGCGGAACCGATTCTCTTTCCGTCGCAACAATCGATACGAATGGAGTGGCGCCATTCCATCTTCGGGCGCCACGTCATCGAGCGGCGCCAGCTCGAAGGCGCCCTGCAGGAGCATCTGGGTTGCTCGTTCCGTGAGAATCTCGTTCGGCTCGGCGCGGCGTTCGAGCCATTGTGCGACGTCCAGGACCTCGCCCTGCATCCTCAGCGGAGCGGCTTCCGGGTCCACGGCAAGTGGAATGCAGGGACCCGTCGCGACCCCCACGCGGGCGCCCCGCGAGCGCCCATCGTCGTCGGGCCGAAATGCATCGACGATCAGGGACGCCGCACGCAATGCGCGCTGAGCACTGTCTTCGTGGGCTCGAGGATAGCCAAAGCACGCTACGACCTGCCGGCCCAGGGAGGACAGAATCGTGCCCTCCAATTGGCGCACAATCGTGGCGCAGGCCTCGAAAAACTCGCCCACCGAGTCGTCGAGCCCCTCCGTCGATGTCGTGTACGAAAGGGAGCAAGCCATGGCGGTAATCTGACGCCGTTCGGCATTCGCCGCGGGCGTTCGCCGTCGCGGAACGCTCGGGGTCGACGTCGGCACCGCCTCGGTGTCGCTGGATTGTCCGCGCAAGGCATGCACGAGCAGCACTTCCAAGGCAACGAACGCGTCCAGCAAGTCGTCTGCGCTGCCGAATCGCGCGTCCTTGTCTTTCTCGAGTGCGCTCTTTACGATTCGTTCCGCTTCCTCGGGCAGCTCGGGCCGCGCCCCCCGCAGCGATGGCGAAGGGTCGGAGGCGAGGACGGTATTGCGCAATTCGGCAATGCGCTTGCTCGCAAAGGGAGAAACTCCCGTGAGCAATTCGAAGAACATCACCCCCGCGGCCCAGATGTCCGTCCGGCCGTCTTGAACCTGACCACTCCATTGCTCGGGCGACATGTACTGGGGTGTCCCCAGGAAATGCTTGCCGGCGACGTCATTGCCCGCGGTCAGTTGGGCGACGCCGAAGTCGAGAATCTTGGCCGTGCCGTCTCTCGTGATGAAGACATTGCTCGGTTTCAAGTCGCGGTGCACGATTCCGGCCCGGTGTGCGTGCGATAATCCCTTGGCGACGTCGATCATGAGTCGGACCGCGCGCCGGACATCGAGCACGGCTTCGTTGGTCTCGCGCTTTCGGGACATGATGACGTCGAGGGGATGCCCCTCGAGATGCTCCATCACGAGAAAGGGGAGTCCCTCGTCTTGGCCGATATCGAACATGCGCACGATGTTTTCGTGGTTCAAACGCGCGCACGCCTGCGCCTCGTGCTGAACACGCTCCAAGGCCTCCGTCGTGTTCAGATCTTTGCGCGTGAGAAACTTGATCGCCACCTTTCGATCGAGAACGGTGTCCTGCGCGAGGAACACGACCCCCATACCGCCCGTGCCCAGGCGCTCGATCAGCTCGAATCGGGTTCGGGTCATGCCGCCGAGCCTTCGTCCGGGCTTCAGGCCGGTGCTCACCGTTTTCGTCGACTCGACAGCATCGCTACGCGGCCGGTCGGGCGACCAACGAGCACCGTCCGTCACCGTTCCAACTGCGCTCTCCGGTTCGGCGGGCCTCTCTGGTTCCTTTTTCGTCCTCATCCTGATCGCCCGCACGTAGGATGCCACGGCGCATCCATGATGCCTACCGCGGGCGAGTTGCGAGCCGGACTGTCACGAGATGTGGGACCACTCCTCCTAGAACGGCAAGCCGGATGCGCAGCGGGCCGGGTCGCTGACGAAGGCGAGAACGTTTGGCTGCAATTTGGCGTCTGAAAGGCCGTCGACGAAGTTTTGCCATGCCGGCGAGGTTGGCGATCCGGGGATGAGCGCGTACGCGGCGCATACCGCGTTCGAGTGAACGATGCCGAAGTGGTGATCGACGGGATCGTGGAGCACGGCGCTCAATCCCGTGACGGCCGCGGCATTCTCGGGCAGCGAGGCCCCCTTCGTGGCCACGAGTCCATAAATCGCCTGCTGGAGGACGGTAAGGTCTTGCGAGTCAGACAGCAAGGCTACGAAGAATTCGCGCCACGATGGCGCGTTCGAGACGGGGACGCGCGATTCGGTGGCGTACCGGCTCAGATTGGTCACGGCGGCTTTGCGCTGATTGAGCGTGTCGGCGTGCGTGGCGACCCGTGACCAAATCGAGAATTCTCGCACGGGCGGCAAATCGAATTGCGAAAGGAACGCGATCCGATTCTCGGAGATGCTGCCGAATGCCTCGAGCCGCGCCCAATCGACGGCGAAGAGGCGTTCGACGTCGACCACCTTGCCGCACGTGGCCCATCGTTTCGTTCCAAGGGCGGCAAGGCCCACGGCGGGCGGCGGTTGCCGAAGTGCGCGCCCGATCACGCCGGACCAGGCCGCACGCGTTGCCGCGTCGAGCTTCGGATCCACCGCAACGTCGCACGCGCGCTGGATGGCCAGGGTTTCGGCCGCCTTGGCGTCGAGCTCTCGGACGAACGCGCCGAATTCCCCCGGCGCGAGCGCAGGCAGCGCGTGCGACAGGGTGGCGATTTGGTGCAACCCGCCCGCGCGAAGCCATTGCGCGATGGCCGCCTGGCCTTGGGGGACGAGCAGCGGTGCCACGCTCGTCTCGTAGTTCGCATCGGAGCTCGCGCCGTCCTGCGTGGCGAACACCTTGGCATCGGGATGCACGTCCTGCGGATCGATCACGAGAAACTCACCCGGTGTCTGGCGCGACAGCGTGACCGGTGTGTCGAGGGCCAGCGTCTGTTCGCGCGAGCTGCCGTCGGGAGAAACCCAGCGAACGACCATGGGCGTGATCAACGCGCCCTCCGGATCGCGCAAGGTGACGACGGCTCCGTCCGGGGCACTCTCCACGTGCAGCCGCGGGATGCTCTTGGCAACGACGGCGCGCCGCACGGCGGCCGTCGTCTCGGCGCCCAAATGGGGCGCGAACGCGTCGATGAAGGCGTCGGTCCCCATGGTGCCGTACGCATGTTCGCGAAGGACGCCGCGCAGCGTTTGCCAGAAGGGCGCGTCACCCAGACGGCTGCGAATTTGCGAGAGCAGCCACGCGGCCCGCGCATACGGCCCCGTTCCGTAGGAGGTAATGGGGATGGAGCGATCCCGAACGATGGGCTCCCCCTCGCGCGGTCGCTGGCGGTCGCCGCCGAGAAGCCCGACGTTCTCCTCGTCCAGGTAGCCGCGCAGGTTTTCCATTTCGAGGAGGGTGGCCATTCCCTCTTTGAACCACGCATCGTAAAATGTCTCGTTGGTGACGAGATCGCCAAACCATTGATGCGCGAGCTCGTGCCCCGCGACGTCGATGCCATCGGAAAGCGAGTAGTCGAGGTACGACTCACCCATCAGCGTGATGGTTGCGTTTTCCTCGCCCCAATCGCCCGGCATGAAGACTTGCGAGTAGCTCTTGAAAGGATAAGGGCCCACCAGCGCCTCGAACGCCTTCATCGCCCGCGCGGTTTCTCGAAGCGACGTGCGGTAGTCGTTGGGGATGCCTCGCCGGTGCCAGATGGAGAGGGGCACATGACGGTCGCCCGAGCGCACGTGGGCGGTCTCCACCTCGAAGTCCGCGACGTTGAAGGCCATGATGTACGTGGGCAAGGTGAAGCCGCTCTCGTATTTCACCCGATGCATCTTCGTGGCGCCGTCGATTTCGTCCGAAACGAGATCGCCATTGGCAATGAGCTTCTCGTGCGCCGGTATTCGCATATCGACCGAGAAGAATGCGCGGTCGGACGGGACGTCGTGGCTGGGCATCCACCAGTGTGCGCCGTAGCGTTCGGAGAAGGTGTAAGCTGCACGGACCGCTGCCGGGTCGCCTTTGAGCGCCGGCACCATGTAGAGGCGCGCACCCTGGCCAACGCCGCCGGAGACCGCGCCCTCGGCCTCGTAGTCGATCTCGAGCCGGACGGTTTCTGCGTTGGCCGGAAGATCCACACGCAATTTCTGGTGCTCGCGATCGACCGCAAAGGGGAGCGGCGTGCCATCGTCGAGCCGGACCGCGTTGATTTCGGACACGGCGCTGTCGAGAACCACGGTGCCATGTCCGCGGAGCTGGATGCTCACCGTGGCCACGAGGCGATGGCGCGCCCAATCGAGCTCGCCCTTCACGTCGTACCGCTCGACATCGTAGTTCGTCCCGGCCGTGGAGTCGTTCACTCCCAAATCGACGCTCGGGGTGGCGCCAGGATCGTCGCTCGCACTGGAGCAGGCTGCGACCAGCAACGTAAGGGATAGAACGCCCAGGTGCTTCGCGCGGAGTAGGTTCACGAACCATTTCTTACTGCATTTTTCAACCACGCGCGGCACGAATGAACCAGTCGGTTCGAACACGAAGATTCACGGCTCCCGATCTCGTGGCGCGTAAGGGCACGTGTTCGATTTCGTGATCCGAGCTGCCTTCTCCGAACACTGCGGAAGGAAGGGAAGGACATCGAAGCGGGGAACGCCATGCGTGCTTGCACCATGGAGCGTCGCCTTGCGCGCGATTTTGCCAAATGGATAGTCCTAATTTCGACGTCGGCTCGAAGAGCGCCGTGCGCCGCCGCTGTACGACCGCATTGCACCCTATCGAATGCGTCGGTCGCGTACTTCTCGCCGCGTGCCTGTTGGGGCTTCTGCTCACCACGCTCGTGTTCCTCGCGCGCTCCTTCGGGCCTCGCCCGTCGTATGCCGTCGAGGCGGAGCTCATTTTCGAGTCCACACGCGTCGCCAAAGGATTTGCGCTGTACGTCGATCCTGCACGGGGCGCGATGGAGGAAGGCGCGCCCGCCTCGCGCTATTTCGTTTTGTACACGCCGCTGTGGCCTTGGATCCTCGGCCACCTCGCGATGCCGTCCATCGCAAGTGTGAAGAACATCGGTCGCACCGTGAGCATCCTCGCGTGGCTGATCTCGCAGATCGTTCCCCTGTGGATTGCCCCCAAGGGAAAGCGCACGGCGCCAGCCATCGCGTCGATCCTCGGTGCGTGCTTGATCTTTCTCACCCGCAACGCCCCCGCGGGCACGCCGGACACGCTGGCCGCGGCCCTTGCCGCCGTAGGCCTCGCGCGTGCGGCAACGAAAGGCCGCGTCGATCCGATCTCGGCCGTGCTCTTCACGGCGGCACCTTTCATGAAGCCGAGTTGCCTCGGAATCTTCGCGGGAGCCGCCCTCGTTTGCGTGGTGCAGCGCAGGCCCGGGTTTCTGCGCACGCTGGGCGCCGGCCTCGCGACCTTCATCGGGTTCTGCATCCTATGCCATGGGCTGAGTGACGGTAAATGGCTGAGGGATATCGCCATGTCGACGGGGCAACCCGTGGCCTTCTCGCGCTGGGTCGTGGAGTTCGGCAGCCGCGCCGTCGTATTGGGCATTCCCCATGCGGTCATCGCGTTCCTCGCATGCCGAAGAAACGTCCCGGTGGTGGTGGTCGTGCCCCTGCTCACCAGCATCCTCTGGTCGACCTTCTTGATGGCCAAGGTGGGCAGCAGCACGCACTATTGGCATGAGCCTACCATCGCCGCCATCGCCGTCGTCGCGGCGATGGCCCGGGACGGCGTGGCCTTTTCCAAGGGTGGCCGAGCGCTGGTGCGGGGGGCGAGCTTGGTCCTCGCCGCCACGGTGGCGGGCATCTCGATATTTGGAATGCTGAAGGAGCTCCGCAGCTACGACGAGCACCATCGCGCCGTCGATGCCTTGGCGCGACATTGCAAGCGCGCACCGGGCGAGGTGGTCGTCTCGACGAATTTGGACGTGGAGCTCGATTTGAATGGGCGCTTGTTCGTGCCTGAATGGCAGACGTCGTTTCTCGTTCGACGCGGTCGCTTTCCAGTGGACGCATGGCGCGACGACTTGCGCCTTCCGAGCGTGCGCTGGATCGTGCTCGACTTCGATCTCGAGAACCCGCCGAGCAACCCGCTGGATCTCGGGCGCGTGAGCGCCTTCGGCAACGAGCTCCGCGACGTCGTCCGCGAAAACTTCGCCTTCGATGGGACGCTGAATGGCTTCTATCTTTATCGGCACATGTAAACGATTTCGCCTTACGGCAGCGCGAAGGCGACGAGTTTGGCGGGCTGACCGCCGCCGCCCACCGGCACCACGATGAACTGCCGGCCATTGGCCACGTACGTCATGGGCGATCCCGAGGCGTTTCCTGCAGGGATGGGCGTCTCGGAGATCATCGTTCCCTGAATCGGGGTCGAAGGCCCAAAGGTAAGCTTCGCTGTTTTGGACTTCGTAGACCGTGGTGAACGTGCTCGGCTGCTGCGGGCGCCGTGTCACGATGCCCTCCTGTGCGGCGAAGAGCAGATCCTTCGTGGCCAGAACGAAGCTGCGGCGCGGCCAACCCAGGCCGGACAGATGGAGATCTCGGAGCGCGGGATGATCGACGGGCCCGCGCCCGAGGGGCGTTTGCCAGAGGTGCTCGCCCGTGGTCATGTCGATGGCGGTCACGCGGCCGTAGGGCGGCTTGGTGATGGGCAATCCATTGGCCAGGGCAATGGGCGCCACATTGCCGGCGTACCCCGCCCCGAGAAATGGTGTGAGCGACAAGGTCACCGGGCGCGTCACCGATGGAACGTAGAGAATGGCCTTGTCCGGGTGGAAGCTGGCCCCCGACCAACTGCTGCCCCCGAGGTTGCCCGGCAGCGCAATGGCCCCCTTTTTCCCGCCAAGAAGCGAATTGTCCACGCTGGGTGGCGTGTAGAGAGGCCCATAGTCGTATTTCTGGACGAGGGCCAAGGCCTCTTGCCGCAGCGCCGGGGTAAAGTCGATGAGGTCCTCGTCGGTGAGGCCCTGCCGATCGACGGGCGCGGGTCGCGTGGGAAAGGGCTGCGTCGGCGAGGTGTGCTCGCCCAACACCGTCGACGCGGGCACGGGCCGCTCCTCGACGGGCCACACGGGTTGGCCGTTCACCCGATCGAGGACGAAGACCATCCCCTGTTTGGTCACCTGCGCCAGCGCCTTGATCGGCCGGCCGCCCACCTGGATGTCGAGCAACGTCGGCGCGGCGGGCGGATCGTAGTCCCACAAGCCGTGGTGCGTGAATTGATAATGCCAAACGCGTTTGCCCGTCTTTGCATTCACCGCGACCAGGCTGTCCGCAAACAGGTTGTCGCCCTGCCGCTGACCACCATAATAGTCATTGGCCGGTGTGCTTACCGGCAAATAGACATTTCCCAGCTCGGTATCGCAGCTCATCGTCTGCCAAACATTGGCCCCGCCGAAAGTCCTCCACGCATCGTATTTCCACGTATCCGTGCCGAATTCGCCCGCCTGCGGCACCGTGTGAAACGTCCAGCGCAGTTGGCCCGTGCGCACATCGAAGCCCCGAACGTCTCCAGGGGGCATTTCGGGAATGACGGGGAAATCCAGAATACTGGACCCCACGACCACGGTATCGCCGCACACCATCGGTGGTGAGGTTACCGAATAGAACTTCTGGGACACCGGCCGGCGGAGCCCGGCCTTCAAGTCGATGCGCCCTCCGGTGCCGAAGTTGGAGATGAGGTGCCCATGGATGTCGAGGGCGAGCAACTGCGCATTGCCGGTGCCGAAGAAGATGCGCTGGTCCTCGCCATCTTCCCAATAGGCCACGCCGCGTGCGACGAAACCGAAGTTTGGTGGAAATGCCACCGTCTTGCCATCGTCGGCCAAATAGCTTTTTGGGTCGTACACCCACAGCGTTTGGCCCGTTGTCGCATCGACGGCCGCCACCTGGCTGAGCGAGGTGCTTGCATAGAGCACATTGCCCACCATGAGCGGCGTGGTCTCGTAGGCATGCGGCCAAATCTTGACGCCGTTCTTGTTGATCTCCCCAACGATGGCATCGTCCGGCGAGGTCCAGGACCAAGCCTCCGTGAGCGACGACACGTTCTCGCGCGTGATCTGATGGGCGGGCGAATACTTGCTACTCGCACCATCCCCCGCGGAGTGGCGCCACTCGGCCGATTGGGTCCTGGGTTGGCAAGCGGACCACGTGAGCCAGGCAAAGCCGGCGAGGGGAATGGCGCCGAACGGCAGGAGTCTTCGCAGCGACATGGGGCGTCTCCTTCGAGGCATGTGTATCACGGCGTGTACCGATGGTTCTCGGTGTACCGACGCAAATACGTCATTTGGTACACCCGACCGACGGCGCCTCGGTACATGTGCGCCGCAAGCGGCGGGAATCACACGCGGAAGCCTCGGGCATTCGCGTTGCTATGGACGCCGGCGACGACGGCTCGATGGGGAACCCATCGACGTCCAGAACACGAAACAAGAACGATAAGTCGCTACGAATGGAAAGGTGTTGAACGAGAATGCGCCGACATGATCCCCTTTTGCTCGTGACGTTTCTCGGCGCGCTCGCCGTGGCCTGCAGCAGCAAGAGCGATGATTCGCCCGACAAGAGTCCCAACGATCCGGGCAACGATAACCCGGTTCTCGGAGAGAAGTTCGAGCTTTCGCCCATCGAGTACACGTTGCCGGTGGCCGGCATGCGCCTCGCGGGCATCTACACCACGGCCAACCAGGGGGCGTACACGAGCGAGGGCGACGAGTTCTGGGCCCTGCGCGACATGAACGGCGACAGGTATCCCGATTTGGTCATCACCACGACCATTCGCCAAGTGCTCTCCGAGGAGCCGGGTGACGACAACATCCTCGACGAAGTCTTCGACCTCAGCGCGTCACCGAACTGGCACGTGTACTTGGGGAGCGCCGAGGGCTTCCGCAAAGACTTCATCCAATGGCCCGTGCCGCAGGGCGGCCGGACCGCGCGCGGCTTCAACCGCATGGCCATGCAGGGAGGCGCCGATCGAATCCACAATGGCCACGGCCAGGTGAACAAGCAGGGCGATCTCGCCTGGGTGGTGCGCGATATGGACGGCGACGGCAAACCCGATTTGGTGGTGACCGGCTCCGCCGAGGAGCTCGTCCAAGTGGGGTATGTCTTCCGCGTCTTCGGCGGCGATGCGGAGGCGCCGTATTGGCGCGTGTACCTCAACGACGGATCGGGCTTCTCCAAGGAACCGACGAAGTGGCTCGTTCCCAAGACCCCCGTTTGGGATACGTTCGCGGGCCTCTCCCTCGAAGCCTCCGCCGTGCGGGCGAACTACAAGACACAGGTCTGGGAAATGCGGGACATGAACGGCGACAAGCGGCCGGACATCGTCGCCTACGGCAAGGTGGAGGAGATCAAAGCGGGGCCCGATGCCGGCGCTGGCGGCTTCCGCGCGCGTCCCCCCGGCCAACCGAGCGCGCCGCACTGGGACGTGTACCTGAACGACGGCAAGGGATTCTCCGCGGCGTCGACCTCGTGGACGCTGCCGAAGCAACGCGGGGTGGGCGACGATGGCCTCAACGCAACCTCTGGTCCCGCCAGCGTCGCCGACGCCGAGGACGGCGACAACGTGTGGAGCGTATTCGATATGACCGGCGACGGAAAACCGGATTTGGTCATCACCGCGTCCCAAATCAGCCAGCAGATGAAAGCCTTTGGCTATCCGAGCACGTCGCACTGGGAGGTGTACGCCAACACGGGCACGGGCTTCGACAGCATGAAACCATGGCCCCTGCCGCGCGGCGGAATCGGTGCGGGCGGATACTTTGCTGCGGCGGTGAGCTCCGTGAACGTTCCCGGCGACAAGGTGTGGAGGACGGTCGACATCGACGGCGACGCCAAGCCCGATCTGGTCGTCACCGGCGAATTCTCCGCCGGCGCCGACCCGGGCGTGTACAACCTGGGACGTCAGGGCGACAATCCGTTCTGGAGGGTCTTCCACAACAAGGGCGACTCGTTCGAAGGCGAGAACGAGGGCAAAGACTGGAAGCTCCCGCAGCCCGGCGGCCTGCGCGACCATGGCTTTGCCACGACCGAGAGCCTTTTCGCGAGCGAGGGCAGCAAGAAGGTCGGCGACGAAAACTGGACCCTTCTCGACGTCACCGCCGACGGCCAGCCGGAACTCGTCCGACTGAGCGACGTCCTCGAGGACCCGCGCAATCCAGGCAATCCGCAATATACGATTGCCCGAGTCCAGGGCTACGACCACACCCCACATTGGACGGTGCACAAGAACATTCCCTGAGTCGCGACGCCGCCGACTCGCTATCTCGCGGCGCCGTCTGGAATCGGGCGGCAACGTCAAGAGCCTTGCGAGCCGCGTCGAGCAACAGCCGCGCGCCTTCCAGCACCTGACCCGTGGCGCGCGCCCGCTCAAGCGCTGGATCGAGGAGCACATCGTGACGCCCATTGCCGCGGGCATGGCGGAGGACGTCCGCTTCGGCGCGACCGATGTCTTCGTGATCGCCGAGGCCGAGCCGCGGCCGTGCGGGGGTGAGTCGGCGATGATCCTGCGCGTATGACATGTGATCTCGCCATGCCTCGCGACGTTGTCGCGAAGTCGTGCGAAACACGTTGCCCAATTGCGAATAGACGCCGCGCGTCATGACCACGGATGCATCCCGTTCCGGAAAGGACGGACTATTCCATGTGATCATGGAATGTAGAATTGCCTGGAACTACATGGACTTTTGATTCATGCCTATGAGAGTATCTCACCGAAATAAGGTGTTCATCGAGTTTCGAAGTGCTCAATCGAAGCATCGCGATCTCGATTGCATCACGGATCGCCGTACTCGATGCGGAGGGCTGACATGAAATGGACTACGTTCTTGCCGTTGGCGTTGATGTTGGTCGGATGTGCAGCACGCGACGTCGATGAAGACTCCGAGGGAATCGAGAGTCAGCTCGTCTCGAACAATTATGTGGCGCTGGGCGACTCGTACGCATCGGGCCTCGGCACGAGGGAGTACACGGACGATGGCTGCAAGCGCTCCAACCATGCCTACGGCCCGCAGCTCGCCTCGGCGAAAGGCTTGAACCTGACGTTCGTGGCCTGCTCGGGCGCGCGCATCCCGGACGTGCGGAATCAACTGGGGTCCCTCAACTCCAACACCGGCTTGGTCACCGTTTCGGTCGGCGGCAACGACGCGGGCTTCGCCGACGTCATCACCAAGTGCGCCGGGCCCTGGCCGACGAACTGCAACGGCGACATCGACAAGGCGAACAACTTCATCAAGAACACGCTGCCCGGCCAGCTCGATGGCCTGTACAACGACATTCGCGCCAAGGCGCCCAATGCCGTGGTCATCGTCGTGGGCTACCCGCGCATCTTCAACGGGGAGACCTGCAACGCGCTGGCCCGCATCAGCGCGGACGAGCAGTCGAGGCTGAACGCGACCGCCGATCTCCTTGCCACGACGATCAAGGGGCGCGCGAGCGCGCACAGCTTCAAGTTCGTCGATGCGCGCACGCCGTTCAACGGTCACGCCGTCTGCGACGACACGGAATGGATCAACGGTCTCTCCAATCCGATCAGCGAGTCGTACCACCCGAACCGCGCCGGGCACGACACGTTTACGAATCTGGTTTCTGGGCTGTTCTGATCCGTCGCTAGAAGGTGCCTGAGAGAGAAATCCCCGCGGTGCCGTGAGGCCCGCGGGGAGCGGTGAGCACCAGCGCCAAACCACCGGCGCCCAATGCTGCACCGCCCGCGAGGCCGGCGATGGCAATGGCCTTCCATGTTCCCTCGGCGTCGACGTGCGATTGGCACTGCGACGGCCGAGGGGCCGGGTTGTCCGTTCCAGGGCAGCTCGGATCGTCGTTGTAGGCCGACACGGCGTTTGCGCGCGCGATGAGGCCGATGACTCCCGTGACCAAGGCCGCGCCGCCCACGCCGGTGAGCACCCAGCCCAACGTGCGCTGGGTCGCACCGCTGGACGCAGGAGGCGGAGGGACGTCGTTGGGGCGCGGTTCGCGCACGGGCGTCGAGGGTTCCTCCCGCGTGACGCTGGGGCGCAGCTCGATCGTCTCGCGTGCCGTTTCGCCCGGCGAGACGATGATGGTGCGCGACGTCGATTGGAACCCCTCGGCGCGCACCTCGAGGGTTCGATGCCCGGCTTCGATGCGAAGACCGCGCTCCAGCGGCAATTGACCGACCTGGGCGCCGTCGACGAAGAGCGCTGCACCCGCCCTTCCGCGCACCTCGAGGGTGCCGAGGTGTTGCGCGATGGTTCGGAGCGATTGCTCCAGCACCGCGCGGTTCTTCTGGATCCAGGGATCGCCCTGGCTCTTCAGCGCATCGCGCACATCCGCCTCGGCCGCGACCCATAGACCCAGCGCTTGCTCGGCGAGCCCCAGCTGCGCCTGCGCCCGCGGCGTGGGGGCGATGGTGAATGCCTTTCGAAACTCGGCCAGCGCTTCTTCGTCGCGCCCCTGCTCCCGCAGCGCCACGCCGTGCTCGATCAGCGCATTCGGATCGTCCGCCCATGCCGGCGAAGCGAGGGCGATGAGACCGAGGACCACGGCGAGGCGGGCGAAATGCACGGGCGCACTATAGCGTTTTCCTAGTGAAGGATCGGTGCCCCGTTGGGCGAGGTCCTCGGCGTTTCCGAAGGCGCTTGCGAAGAAGCGGATGCCGGCGCGCTCCCCGACGCCGCAGGGCCCGCCGGCCGTCGCGAGGAAGGCCGCCGCACCGGCGGAGGATTCGCTTTCAGCGGCGCGCCGGCATCGACCTCGACCTGGAGTGCGGTCGATGCAGCGACGATCTCCGACTCCGTGACCCGCGCCGTCGAGGGAGACGCCACCACCACCGCGGGCGACGCAGCACCCGACGTCGGCGTCGGTGCTGGCGCGGGGCCCGATCCTCGCAGCGCGAACAGCCCTGCACCTGCCACGAACACGATCACCAGCGACGCTGCCGCCACGACCCGACTCCTCCTCCGCGGAAGATCGAGCGCCGAAGGCCGTGTCCCACCCCACGTCGAGTTCTCCGTCGCATTCGTCGGCGCGGCTTGGACGGGCATCGCCACGTCATCCAGCGGTGCCATCGTCTCGGCCAGCGACCGCCACGCGCGCTCCGTCACCCCGCGCGATGCGCTCGCCGAGAAAGGCTCGAGCGCCGCCGCCAACATGGCCACGCTCGAATAGCGCGCACTCGGCTCCTTCTCCAGGCACCGCATCACGATGCTCACCAACTCCGGCGGCAGATCGTGCCGTGCCTCGCTCGGCGGCGCCGCAGGATCGCTCACCACCTTCAAACAAAGTTCGGTCAGCGTCTCCCCGTGGAAGGGCACCCGACCTGTGAGCAACTCGTACGCGATGATGCCCAGCGCCCACACATCGCTCCGCGCATCCACCGCTCGTGCCGAGCGCAGCTGCTCGGGCGCCATGTACAACGGTGAGCCCAAGACCGCCGTCGACTGCGTGAGCGCGGCCGCCGCCGTCGCGCCCGGGCCAATCTGTTTCGAAATCCCGAAATCGAGCACCTTCAGCAACGGTGCTCCATTGGGCCGCCGCGTGACGAACAAGTTGGCGGGCTTGAGATCGCGATGCACGATCCCCAAATCGTGCGCCTCCACGATGGCCTCGCACGCTTGCACGACGTATTCGACGGCATCGGCCACCGCCATCGGCCCACTTCGATGGATCAGGGTCGCGAGATCGTTGCCCTCCAGGAGCTCCATCACCAGGTAGGGAAGGCCCGCTTCCGTGGTGCCCACGTCGTACACCCGGGCCACGTGTTCGCTCCGCAGGCGCGACGAAGCCCGAGCCTCACGCAGAAAGCGCTCGCGAAAGGCCTCTACCTCCGCGACCCGCGGCAGCACGAACTTGAGCGCCACGGCCTGTTCGAGCTGCAGGTGCGTGGCGCGCACCACGACCCCCATGCCACCTCGGCCCAGGATTCGCTCGATCCGGTATTTGCCATCGATGACGTCTCCGATTTGGATCGGGAGTTGTTCTTCCGTCATCGCCATCGCAGGTCGTGCCCAGAATACCAGAGACGCTTCACCGTTGCGCGCCGCGCCGTGGCTGAGAGCGATGGCGTCTTCCGCCATTTTCTCTGTCAGTGGAAAATTCAGGTATCTCGAGGAGGAACGATGGCCGTAAAATCGTCCGTATGAGAACGACATACGGCCATCGCGTTTTCTTCGGGGTCATCTCCGTGGTTTCGCTCGCGTGCAGCTCGAGCGACGACGGCGGTTCACCCGCGGCGGATGGATTCTCTGCCGAAGAGCAGCGCCTTCAGTCGGAAGTCACGGCCGAGCGAATCGCGCCGCACATCCAATATTTGGCGGACGATGCCCTCGAGGGCCGCGGGCCTGGTTCGCCGGGCGGCCTGCTGGCGATGCAGTACATCGCCGACGAATTTCGCAAGGTGGGGCTCCAGCCGGGGGGAGAGCAAGGGACATTTCTTCAAGACGTGCCGCTCGTTGCCATCAAGGCGGAAGTTCCGACACCGGTCGTCTTTTCGTCGCAGCGCGATCCTCAGAAGAAGGAGTCGCTCGAGGTGCCCAACGAGCTCGTGGTCGTGTCGGGCGTGCACGAGCCCGAGGTGAAGATCACCGCGGCGGAGCTGGTGTTCGTCGGATACGGCATCGTCGCACCGGAATACCAGTGGGACGATTACAAAGATGTCGATGTGACCGGCAAAATCGTCGTGGTCATGAACAACGACCCCTCGGACGATCCCGCACTCTTCGCGGGAAGCACGCGTCTATGGTACGGCCGCTGGGATTACAAGTACCTGCAAGCCGCGAAGAAAGGGGCAAAGGGCGCCATCATCATCCACACGACGCCATCGGCCGGCTATCCGTGGCAGGTCGTGGTGACGTCGAACGCGCGGGAGAAATACGAGCTTCCGCCGTCGGGCCAGCCGCGCACGTCCGCCAAGATGTGGGCTACGGAGGAGGCCAGCAAGCGCATCGCCGCCCTCTCCGGTGAAGATCTGGATGCGCTGCGCAGCGCCGCCGAAAAGCGAGATTTCCGCCCTCGGCCGCTGGGCGTCACCATGGATCTCACGTTCACGAACACCGTGCGAAACATGAAGACGGGGAACGTCATCGGTGTTCTGCCGGGCAGCGATCCCGAGTTGGCGAAGGAGGCGGTCATCTACACCGCGCACCATGATCATCTCGGCTTGGGTGCCCCTCGCAATGGGGATGCCATTTACAATGGTGCCGTCGACAATGCATCGGGCGTGGCGCAAATTCTCGCCGTTGCACGTGCCGCTGCGCTTTCCGAGCCCAAACCGCGCCGCTCCGTCCTCTTCATGTCCGTGGGCGCCGAGGAGCAAGGTCTCTTGGGCTCGGAGTGGTACAGCGAGCACCCGACGTTCGCGCCGGGCCGCATTGCCGCGAATTTGAACACCGACTCGGCCAACGTTCTAGGCGAGACGCGCGACGTTGGTTTCGTTGGATTGGGCAAATCGTCCCTGGACGACGTGGTGACCGCCGTGGCCAAGGCCCAAGGCCGCACCGTGCATGGCGATGCGTTCCCCGATCGTGGTTCTTATTACCGCTCGGACCAATTCAGCTTTGCGAAAGTTGGAATTCCTGGAATCTACATCAAGGGCGGGCCCGATTTCGTCGGTCGCCCTGCCGGCTGGGGCGCGGAGCAAACGGTCCTCTTCGAGAGCACCAAGTACCACCAGCCTTCCGACGAATACGATCCCAATTGGGATTTGAGCGGCGCCGTTCAGGATGCACGGCTCTTGCTCCTCGCCGGACTGCGCATTGCGAATACGCCGGCGCTGCCCGCATGGAAACCGGGGGACGAATTCGCATCCATTCCCCGCCCGCGCTGAACTCAGGGAGAGAGCGGAAGGTCCGCCACGTCGACGCCCAGGCGGCCGAGGTGCTGGACCTTCGCGCGATCCGAGGCGATGGAGTAGACCAGGTCGTCGAGGAAGATGCTGCGCTTGACCGCCGAGGAGGCATTGGACCACCAGGTGCTGCATCCCATATGGCTGCCGGCGTGGTTCACCCCCCCGAGCCGCGTGAAGCCTTTGTCGATGTCCACGTCGTAGACGAGCAATCCGCTGAAGGAGACCTCGTTGCCCTGCATCCCGTCCCCGCCGCCTTCGCAGACGGTCATGGGCACGGCCAAGAGCCCCTGCTCGGCGAAGTAGTTGAACGCGAGATGATCGGTCGCCGCCTCCGAGCTCGAACCGCGCGTTCCGATTTTCTCCTTGTGCACGAGCTTTGGATCGGTGGGATTCTTCACATCGAAAAGCTGTAGGATGACTCCATCGAAATAGGCGAAGCTGCCATGGTCGTTCGCGTCGAAGCCAATCGACAACAGGTGTTCCGGGTCGATGCGGTGGATGTATGTGGAGAAGCCGGGAATCTTCAGCTCCCCGAGGATCGCCGGGTGCGCCGGATGGTAAAGGTCGAGCACGAACAGGGGATCGGTTTTCTTGAAGGTGACGACATAGGCGCGGTCGCCGTCGAAGCGGACGGCGCGAATGTCTTCGCCCGGGGCGATTTTCCCGATGGCGCCCACGCGGGCCAGGTTGTGCCCTCCGCCTTCGCGTAAAATGGATACCGTGCTTTGCACCTTGGGATCGGGCACGCGTCCGCGCGTGGTGGCGATACGCAAATAGCCGGCCCATTCATCCATGGCAAATTGATTGAGCACGTGACCTGGAACCACGCCGCTGCCCAGGTATTTCGTGTCGTGCGGGTTGCCGCCGATACGGAATTTGTGAATCTCGCTCACCTCGTCGTAGGACGATTTTTGATGGGTGACCGACAGATAGAGCCCGCTCTCGGAGGCGAATACTGCGCCGGGCCGGCTCTTGACCATGGCCGTGGTGGGCGCGGATTTGTCGTTCTGCAAATCGAAGGAGACCACCGTGGTGAACGCCCCGCCATCGTGGACCCGGGTGCGCAGTAAGCCCTCCTTGCAAATGGGTTGCTCGGTTCCGTGGTCTCGCATCGTGGGAAAGGTGGGGGGCTGCTCGCGAAGCTTGCGCTCGTTGGCGAGTTTGAGCTTCCAGAACTTCGCCTCGGCGACCTTTTCGCTGATCTCGTCGCAGCTGCCCAGATCTTCGGGCCATGTGGCGTACGAGGGGGCGAGGGAATCGCCATCGGCGACCACGGTGTGTACGGCATTGCCGATGCGCCGGGCGGCCATGAGGGAGCCGGAGAGGTCGATTTGCCGCACGATCTTCGGCGCGGTGCGATCCGCCACGTCGTAGACGGTGATGGTCGTTTTGGTGCCGTCTCCGGCGAAGGCGCAATCGTAGCCATAGGTGCAAGGGCGGTTCGCGGGCGCATTGGAGCTGTAGACCACGGCGTGATCGCCCTCGACGAACAGGTTGCGCGCGACACCCGACAGGGGCGTGACCGATACGATGCGCGGCTGCAGCGCTTCGGCGATGCGCAAAGCGCCATTGGCTGCAAAGTACACGTAGCGGCCATCGTTCTTCACGATGTCCGCCTCGTCGACCCCTGCGACCTGGTTGTTCGTACCCGAGGCCCTGCCGGCCTTCGCAGGCGCTTCTTGCTTCGGTGCACCGGTACCCTGCGGTGCAGCCGCATCGATCGCCATGCTCGCGTGGCCTTCGGAGAGGGGTTTGGGCATTGCAGTGGTGGGGACGGGGACGGACCGCGGGGGCTCGGGCGCATCCATCTCCAGCGAGCTCCGTTTGGAATACCTTCGCGCCTGACAAGACTCCTTATTTCTGCGCCATTGTCCGAAGGCGCGATCCACCTCTGCGCGCATGGCCTGCACGCGTGCTTCGCGATCCTCGCTCGCCGCTTTCGCGCAGCTCGCACTCTCCAGACGCGATGTCGCAGGGCTCGGCTCACCCGCCATCGCGGCCATGACCACGGGCGGCGGCGGACGTTGCGGCACCGGCGGCCGGGGCCGATGCACGAAACGAGAAGGTGGCGCCGTTGCGGTTGCGACCGCGGGTGGCTCGACCTTGGCGATGGCCACCTCCGCAGGCGCCGCAACGCCCGATGCCCCCGGTGGGGCATGACCCGACGGAGCACAACTCACGACCACTGCACATCCCATCCCCAGCGCCCAACCGAATTGCACGCGTGCCATGAGCGTCTCTTACGCACGGCCCGCGTCAACGATCTCGACGTCTCACGGATTGGCGTGAGGTGGCGCATCGTCGAATTGCCCAATGCTGGCAATCGACTCCCCGGCGCGGATGGGCGGCGTCTTGGTCACATAGACGACCGTACCGGCAATGGGCGCACGCGCCTCGGCCAAGACCTGGCCAAAGAAGTCGCGGATCGTTCCCACGCGCTCACCGGCCTCGACCCGTTGCCCTGGTTGCAGACTCGTCGTCAGAATGCCCTCGGCCGTGGCCGTGATGGACTCCGTGCGCACGAGCCACCGCGGATGCTCCACCGGCCGCGCTTCCCCCGGCAGAACGTGGAGGTGCCGCAGCACCCGCATCACCCCATCGGCCACGCGCGCCACCTCGGCCTCGGGCGCTTGCGCAAGCTGCCCCAACTCGACGCCAATGGCCGGCTTGCCCCGCGCGGCGGCGGTGTCGCTCGTGTACTTCGTGTGCGCGGGATCGAGCACCCCCGGCGTGCGCGCTTTGACCACGTCGATGCCGAAGGCGAGGGCCATGTCCCGCGCCCGCGCCACGAGCCGGGGATCCGGCGAGTCTGCAATGTAGGCTACGTACGGGGTGAGCGCTTCGTTCGCATCGCCGGCATGCAGATCGAGCATCGCATCCGCGCGCTCGATCACGTCGCGGGTGAGCACGTGCGCGACGCGTTCGGTGAGCGTTCCATTGGCCTTTCCGGGAAAGACGCGATTCAGGTTTTTCCAGTCGACGGGTGAATAGTACACGGTGCGCTGAAAGAACGCGGGCGGGTTCGACGAATGCACCAACACCACGGTGCCGGAGAGCTCCTTCGGATCGAGCTGTTCGCGCAATCGCTGCGAGGCCAAGATGGGCACGTACTCCGAACCGTGGACCCCCGCGAGCACGGCGACGACGGGCCCCGGCTTCGCGCCGCGCACGATGGTCATGGGCAATTGCGTTGCTCCATCGGGGCCCGCCGCCACCGGCAAGAACCCCGATTGCTTCTGCCCAGGCTCGACACGAACATTGCCCCATTGGCCCGCCGCGGACGGCTCCGCGACGGCGGTGGCGTGTGCGGAACATGCGGTGAGAACGAGTGCCAACGCCAACGAGCCGATACGATGCATGAGCCGAAGAAATGGGGCACCTTCGGCGATATGGCAATCACCGAAGTGACCTGCTCAATTCGCCAATTGTGTATTCGTTCGAATGCCGCAACGCTTCGGCGGCGCTCCATAGCGAGGCGCCCAGCAAAAAGACGTCCTTCGCGATGAAGCATCCCATTTCGTTTGGCACAGGCAGGGGAAAGCCGGGAACCGACACCCAGATGCCTGGGGTGGTGACGAGAAAGCTCAACGTCGTCAAAAAGATCAGCACCCCGCCGAAGCTTCCCACGGCCGCGACCTTCGCGGACCACGGTCGTGCGAGCAGTGCGCCGGCCACGACGATCTCGAGGATGCCAATGACGTTCGACACGCCACGCACACTGGTGAGCGCGTACATCCACGACATGAACGGGCTGTTGCGAACGAGCGGCTCGATGCCTTGCGCCTCGACGGCGGTGAACTTGAAGGCGCCGAAGAACAGAAGAATCGCCACCAGACCATAACGGAGCACGTAACCGCCGACGCGTTCGACACGTACCGGGTCGATCGAAAGGGAATCCATGACCAATGCCTCCTTTCCCCTTCGACGCCCGCGCGAAGTCTTACGCCGAATCGCGCAGCGCGAGCAAAAGCGCTTCGTATTCCTCCCGGCACTCGGGACAATCCCTTAAATGGGCCTCGACGGTGCGGAGCGCCTCAGGAATGGTGAGCCCGGCGAGGACGGTCTCGGCGTAGGCGCCCACGCGGGAGAGGCAGTCGTCGCAGCCGATTTCGTCCTCTCGCGTGGAGAGGACCCCCTCGACCAACCACTGGATCTCTTGTTTTGTGAGGGACATCGCTCGCTACCTTCTTCCTCTAGATGCATCGTGCACGGACTGCCTTACCTTTCGCTCTCGAAGGCCCAGCGCACGTCGTCGGCGCTCAGGCCGGCGTCGAGCAACGCACGCAGCAGGGCACGCCGCGCGTCATGGCCAAGTTTGTACAGCGCATTGCGTCCAATGCCGAGCTGCAGGGCAATCTCCTCTTGCGGCATGCCGCGCAACTCGCCGGCGATCACCTGCCGCTGGCGCGGGGTGAGCCTCTCTTGGGTCGCGCGCTCGAGCACCTCCAGCGCGTGCCTTTGCGCCATCGATTGCTCGGCTGTCGCGACGGGCTCGTCGTAGCCGGGGAGGTTCCACGCATCGTCCGGGGCGACGGCCTCCAGCGAGACCTCGCGCCAGTGTGCCCGCCGCAGCTCGCTGAGCGCGACCCGCATGGCCACGGCCATGGCCCAGGTGGTGAACCGACTCTCGCCGCGGAAATCCGCCAGGCGATCGAGCACGCGGAGCAGCGCATTCTGGGCCATGTCTTCGAGCGTGGCTTCGTCGAGCGCGCGGGATGCCAACCCATGCGCAAGCCCGCGCAAGAGACGACGTCGGAGCTCCTCGCGGACGCCGTCGCCCTGCGGGCTCGGCCCTCGCAGTGCGACGAGCCATTCTTCGTTCGAGCGAATCTCCATGGTGAACGCTTGCCGAGGTATATAACGCAAGGATGCCGCGGACGTACTCCCTCCACTTCGCCTCCGAGTTGAACGCCCCGGTCGAGGTGGTCTGGGCCACGGTTGGCACCATGAAGGGCGTCAATGCCGAGTTGGGGCCGTGGCTGCGCATGACCGCGCCGCCGGAGGCTTCCGATCTGCGCATCGAAGACGCGCCGCTCCGCACGCCGATGTTTTCCAGTTGGGTGCTTTTGGGCGGCCTCGTTCCCATCGACCGGCATCACTTCATGCTGGCGGCGGTCGAACCCGGGCGTGCCTTTTGGGAAGAGTCCACGTCCTGGAGTCAAACGCGCTGGGAGCACCGCCGCCGTGTTGCCGCCAGAGACACCAGCGGCGACACCAGCGGCGACACCAGCGGCGGCGAAGGGGGGTGCGTTTTGACGGACGCGCTGACGTTCACCCCGCGCATTGGCGCGCTGGGGCCCCTTTTGAAGCGCGTGATTGGCGCCATCTTTCGACATCGGCATCGGCGCTTGCGCCGGCGCTTCGGTGAGCTTACATCGCTAAGGTAGCGGGCGTGCGTGCCCGCGCCCAGTCTGGGGAGGCCATGCATGTTCATCGAGGTGCGGACGTACACCCTTCATTGCGGCAAAATCCCTGAATTTTATTCCTTGTACGAGTCCCAGGGGCTCGAAAAACACGCCCGAACACAGGGAAACCTCATCGGGGTGTTCTCCTCGGAGATCGGCGAACTGGATCAGATCACGTTCATGGTCGGCTACGACGATTTGAAACAGCGTTCCGAGCGTCGCGCCCAGTTGTACGCCGATCCCGATTGGCAGAGGTACGCCGACCGTGTGCGGCCGCTGATCACGCGGCAAGAGAACAAGATTCTCATCCCCGCGCGCTTTTCGCCGCTTCGCTAGTGCCACAAAAGTGCCAGGAAGCTAGGGCAAGAACATGGGTACCTTCGAAGGACTGGTCGCCTTTTCGGTGACGCCGACCCGCCCCGATGAATCCATCGACGAAGACCGATTGTGCGCGCACATCGACACGCTCATCGCGGCGGGTGTCGATGGCATTGCCATTTTCGGTAGCACGGGATCCATTGGATCCTTCTCCGAGGCCGAGCGCCGCCGCGTCGCCGAGGTGACGACGAAGCACGTCGGCCGCCGCGTGCCCGTCGCCATTGGCACGGGCGCCATGACCACGGCCGAAGCCGTGCGCCTTTCCGAGCACGCGGAAAAAGTGGGTGCCGACGCCCTCTTGGTCGTGCCCATCACGTATTGGCCCTTGAACGAGGCGGAGCTCTGCGCGCACTACCGCGCCATCGCATCCGCGACGCAGCTTCCCATTTTCGCATACAACAGCCCCGTGCTGACCGGCGTCGACATGACACCGAACATCATCGTGCGTCTCTGGCAAGACGGCCGCGTGAAATACCTCAAGGAGAGCGCCCGCGATCTTCTACGCATTCCTCAGGTCAAAGAGGCCACAGAAGGCCGTCTGCGCATCTTCGGCGGCCGCGACGACTCCATCGTCGAAGCCCTGCGCCTCGGCGCCGACGGCTGGACCTCCGGCGCCGCCAACATCGTCCCCCGCGCATGCCGCCGCCTTTTCAATTTTGCGAATGATTCGCAAAATGAATTCGCCGCCCATATCCTGCAGCGCCGCCTGGCCCCGCTCATGTCCTTCCTCATGGACAAGGGCCACGTCAGCGTGTGCCACACCGCCCTGGAGATCCTAGGCCGCCCCATCGGCACCCCACGCCGCCCCATCCTTCCCCTTGCGGGCGAAGACCGCATTCACCTCGAGGGGATTTTGAGAAGCCTGGAGGAGGAACTTTAGGCGGTTGCTTTGGCTACTTGAAGCGCCACGTCCGGCAGATCGCCGCGTGCGCCGACGGCATCGGCCACGCCCAGGCAGGTGCTGTCGCGGAAAATGCCTAGCTCGTAATGCACGGATTCCGTGTCGGCCGATCGGATCGATAGCCCGATCTCGTACTCGCCCGGGTAGGTCACCTCGCGGAGATAGTGGATCTGGTACGACCACGGAGGAAGGTCCGGCGGCGGGTACGCACCGCCCGTTCCGATGGATTGTGTCGTAAACGCGGCGACGGCCTCGTCATACCAAGTGGCCAGCGCGACGAAGTTGACGTGATGGTTGGAATCGACGTCACCGATCCGGGAGCGGAGCGGGGCCCAGTATGCGTAATGATCGCGTTGCAGGCGCTGGGGACTCGGGCGAGCCACCGTCGATTCGCTTCCTGATAGCTGAAGTTCAGCGAGATCGGCGAGGAGCTCGTCCGGAAGTTGGAGCGGCCCCGTATGGCTTGCCAATACGACCGTGGCGTTGCCGCTGCCTACACGCTGCTCACCGGCGGTGATCTCTTGCTCGTAGGAGAACGAGGAGCGCCCGATCCGGCTGATGCCCGTGTGCACGTGAACGTGAGCACCGGTCGAGCCGGCCGGTGCGAGCCGGTTGATACCTTGACCGACGAGCAGGATGGCGAACGGGCCGAAACCACCCGTCGCCACGAGGCGTTCGAAGCGGCGCAGTCGTAGCCGGATCCGGGCATCCTCGAGCCAGCGGGCCATGCCGATCGTACTTGCTTTGCCATTTCGGCCGAGGTCGGCCTGCCGCACGTGGACGTCAATCTTGATGGGAAATTTCCGATTGTCGAGCAATGTCATCGCTGGTCAGCCTCACCCACGATAGGACGCGGCTCGAACGTGGTTGGCGCACAGAAATCGCCCGCGGTCGCGTCCGTCTTGCTCGGTTTAGCGTCCGCGTTCGGCACCGCCGTTGACTTGGATGATTTGCCCGGTGACGTGGGAGGCCTCCGGCGATGCGAGCCAGCCAATGGTGTTCGCCACGTCCTCGGGCGTTCCTGGGCGCTTGTTCATGGTTTGCGCGATGAGCGTCTCACGGCGCTCGTCGGAGAGCTTCTCCCCGAAGAACTCGGTATCGCGGATGTAGCCCGGGGCCACCGTATTGACGGTGATCCCTTTTGGGCCGAGCGCCGTCGCCAGATCGTAGGTATACGGATGCAATGCCGCCTTGGCCGCGGCATAGCAACCCTGGACGGAACCGCGGTAGGCCGCAATCGAGCTGACGAACAAGATGCGTCCGCCGGGCGATCGCAATCGGTCCCGCAGCCCTTCGGTGAGTAGCACCGTGGACAATACATTGAGCCGAAAGTTGTCCGTCCACCGTCGCGCAACGCCCGCCAACCCATCGGCATACTGCGCATCCGACGCTTGCATGACGACGGAGCCGCCCGCTGCGTTCACCAGCACATCGACGTGAGTGAACGCTTCCCGGATCCGGCCGACGACCCCCTCGGCACTTTCCGCCGCGCTCAGGTCCCCCGTCAGGCAAAGCGCCGCAGGGGCTGCAGGCAATTCCGCGGCGAGCCGCTTGGCCGCATCCGTGAGAATGTGTGCCCTGCGCCCGAGGAGAACGAGCTGAGCCCCCTTTCGTGCAAAGTACACGGCCGAGGCAAACCCAATTCCCGTACCCCCACCGCTAATGACGACGACGTTGGTCATGAATGCTACTCCTTATTGCCGATTCGCATACGTTATGTCGAGCTCGCGGAAAAGAAATGCGAACACTTGCGCGTCTTCCTCGGCGCGTTTGAAGACACTCGTGCCGATGCCGTGGCCGGCGTCGAGCCATGTGCGCAGGAGAATCGGCGAGTCCGACGTGGAGAGCGTCTGCAGCTTCGCGGCGAATTCCCGCGCATCGCCCGGCGGGACCCGCGCATCGGTCACCCCGGACAGGATGAACACCGAAGGGTAAGCTGCCGCTTTGGTGTTTTGGTATGGCGAATAGGCTACAAGCTTCGGTGCCATCTCGGGATCGAGCATCGACCCGAATTCGGTCGTGTTGAATAGACCATTGGGCCATGTTTCGAATCGCACCATATCGAGAAAAGGTACCCCGACGACCGTCGCGCGTGCCAGGTCGGGCCGTTGGCTGAGCACGGCCGCCATCAAAAGGCCGCCATTCGAGCTGCCGCGGATTGCGAGTTTGCGCCTCGATGTGTAGCCGGCGGAAACGAGGTGATCGGCCGAAGCGATGAAGTCGTCGAACACGTTCTGCTTGCGCCCCAGCTTTCCGTCGATGTGCCACGATTCGCCGTTGTCGTTGCCGCCGCGGATGTGCGCAATCGCCCAAATACCGCCATGATCGAGCCACACGCGGCGTCGCGCTTCGAAGTTCGGCGTGTAGCCGAAACCGTATCCGCCGTATCCATTGAGCAACAGCGGCGTGGAGACCGAACGCGGTGTTCCGCGCTTCATCAAAAGGGTGATGGGCACCTTGGTGCCATCGCGGGACGCCGCCACCTCGTCCACGATGTCGAGATCGTCGAACCGCGCCGGTGATTCCGCGAACAGTGGCGTCTTTTGCAGCTCGAACGCCCCTGGATCGAGCCGTCGAATCGACGGCGGCGCCGCGTACGATTCCATCTCGACGTAGAGCGAACCGTTCGGCGCTGGCATCGTGGGTTCCACGGTCGAACGCTCCGGCAGCCGCACCTCCCCCCGGAGCTTCCCGGAAAGGTCGAACGAGCGAGCGCGCGACGCCGCACGCACGATGTCGAAGACCACCAGCTGATTCTTCGTCGCGACGACACCGGTGAGCTCCCGATCGGACGCAGGGACCACGACTTTGCCTTCCGCGAGCCGCGGCGTGCGAATGGGAATGCGCACGATGGATCCTCGCGGATCGCCTTTTCGCGACAGCAAATACAGTGCGTCGCGCGCAACGCCCATTTCCGGGATGCCATCGGATCCCTCCGCGAGGCGCGTCCACGTGTAACCCTTCACCGAGGGCTGCCCGACGTACCAGAGACGGTCGCCGCCGTCACCAATGTGAACCTTGGCCACGATGACCCCATCCTCCGTGGGGTGCAGCAGCTTGATCTCGGCAATGACCGGAAGCTCGAGCGGCACGCGTTCGTCGCGCTCGATCGGCGTGCCGATCACGTGGCGATAGAGCTGTTGATGGCTGTGCAGCTCCGCCTCGGGTCGCTCGCCCGGTGCGGGGTAGCGCGTGTAAAAGATGCTCTTTCCATCGACTGCGAAGGCCGCGCTGCCCCCGCCGGTGCCGTATTGAACCCGAGAAATCGGTCCGTCGATGCGCTTGCCCGTCGCAGCCTCGAATACATAGAGCGAGCCGTCCTCGCTGCCATTCTTGGATAGCGACGCCGCAAGGCGCTTGCCGTCCAGCGAAACCGCGAACCAATCGATCGACGTCTGCCCCGTCGTATCGAATGCCGCCGGATCGAACACGATGCGTTCGTCGCTCAGTTTTTCGATCTGTGGCCCGAGCACGATCGCGGGTTGCGGCGCCTTCGGGGCGCGACGCAGCGCAAAGACGCCACCCGTCGTACCGATCATTTGAAAAAGCGTCGGCTTGGAGCGCAGCGTGAGCTCTTGAAAGCGATTCCGCAATGCCTCGAGGTGCGGATACTCACCGAGACGGGCGGTGGTGAATGCATTCTGGGCCTCGATCCAGCGGCCCACGGCGGGGTCGGCGTCGTTCCTCAGCCAGGCATAGTCGTCCTGAAACGACATCCCTCCCATCTGAAAGGAGGAGGCCCGTTTCTCCGTCGGCGGGTACACGGGCCGCTTGCTCACGGAGGCCACCGGCGGGGCAGACGCCGAGACCGCAGGCGAAGAAGGCACCGCGGCGGGCGGTGCCTCCGCTTGTCCGCAGGCGATTCCGAGTGCAGCGAAGGGCAGGGCCAGGCGTGAGAAGCGCATGGCCTACGTTGTACGCTCCTTTCGCGACGTTGCGAAAATCCGATCAGCGAACTTTGAACAACCGAAGTGACCAGCCCCGCGTTTTGAACAGCTCGACCGGCTTGCTCGGGTCGCCCAAGTCGTACACCGTGGAGCCGGTCCACTCGGCGGACGGGCTCAGGAGGTGCATTCGCCCGTCAATTTCGAATGCGTAGAAGGAACCGCTGTTCCAATCGATGCCTTCGAGCGGCGCAGCCTTGCCCGTGGCCATGTCGTAGGACCAAATGCGCCAGTTGGCGGAGCCGATGAGGGGCTCGGGGTCGGTGGTTTCATCGTAGGTGACCCGCGTTTCGTCGAAGGCCGAGAAGATCATACGGCCGTTGCCCACGTAACGAAGGGCCGAGCCTTCGTGCCCGTCGGCGATGCTGGCAAAGGTAAAGGCGGCTTCGGCTTCGTCCTTTCCGGCGGGGATTTTGACCACGCAGCTCGCGGGCGACTTTTTCACGAGGTGCACCACGGCGGCACTTTGCCAATTGCTGAAATACAGATTTCCCGCGTCGTCCTGGGTGCCATGATCCAGGTCCGGGCAGCCGGCCTCGATGTATTTGACGAAGGTGTCGTTCTCCACGTCGATGACCGCAATGCGCGAGTCCTGCGTGAAGTTGTGATAGGACTCGTCGGTCCAGTAAATCGGTTGATACAATCGCCCGCCACGAATTTCCGTCGAGCGATCGGCGAGGCCCAAATCGATGATGAATCCGGGGCGCTGTTCGAGCTCGGGCAGGCGTACCGTCGTGGTGACGGTCATCGTCGTGGGGTTCCATACGACGTATTCGCGCGCCTTGAAGTTCATCATGTACGCCTTCGTCGGGCTGACGAAGTCGTTGCTCCATAGACCTACGTCCGAGAAGCCATAGGCACCGAAGGAAATGCGCCCTTGTTCCACGAGGGCGCCCCCGCGCACGGCGAACTTCGTCACCGTTTGCTTCTCGTTGTCCGACACGTAGACCATTCCCCCGTACACCCACGTATCGGCCGCGCCCGAATATTCGCGCGCTTTTTTGTAGTCGATCTCTTGTGGTTGCAAGGAATCGAGCACGCTCACGTACGCCGTCCTCCCGCCCTCGGGGGTGAACACCAAGCTGCTCACCACGTAGGCCGGACCTGTGTCCGAACCGTTCCCACCCGAATTGTCATCCGAGCTGCTGCAGGCTGCGAGTGCGGCAATGGCGGTGGCGCCAAGGGCGATGGTCGTCTTCGTCATGATGTTTCTCTCGCGCGGCTTGACAGCCGGTCGGTGTGGGTGCGAATGATTCGCATCTTCAATTTCTGCCGCCCGGTTGTCAAGGCGTCACCCCGTCGTCGAATGAAACTCGCTTTCGTCGTTTGCATCCTCGGCACCTGCACGGTCGCCGTCCGCGCACATGCGCAAGAAGCTGCCCCCGCGGAAGTCAAAGTGCGCGGACGTGCCTCGGAATCCCAGCGCCTTCAACGCTCCGCCGAGGCCGTTACCGTGGTCAATACCGACCGCGCAAAACGACAATCGGCGGATATGGGGGAGGTGCTCGCGCGCATTCAGGGCGTGGCCCTGCGCCGTATGGGCGGATTGGGATCGGATGCGCGCTTCTCCCTGAATGGATTCTCCGACGACCAGATTCGCTTCTTCCTCGACGGCGTTCCACTCGACGTCGCCGGTTATCCATTCGGCATTGCCAACGTTCCCGTGAACCTGATCGATCGCATCGAGATTTACCGCGGTGTCGTTCCGGTGCGCTTCGGTGCTGACGCGCTCGGGGGCGCGGTCAACCTCGCGGGCGATCGTCGATACGACACCGGAGCGAACGTCTCCTACCAATTCGGTTCCTTCGGCACGCAACGCTTCACACTCGGGGGTCGTTACCGCCACGAGCCGAGCGGAATCGTCGCGCGCGCGAATGGCTTTTTCGACGTGGCGAAGAACAACTACGACGTCGACGTGCTCGTCCCACAGACATCCGGTGCGCAAATCCCCATGACCGTGCGCCGCTTTCACGACGGGTACCTCGCCTACGGTGTTTCCGTCGAGGCTGGCGTCGTCGATCGCCCGTGGGCCAAGCGCCTGCTGCTTCGAGGGTTTACCACCGGCTACGACAAGGATCTCCAAAACGACGCCATCATGTCCAGGGTGTACGGCGAGCCGACCTACGGTGAGCGCGTGAGTGGCGTCACGGTGCGCTACGAGCAGCCGCTCCGTGAGAACGTCGAGCTCGAGCTCGTGGGCAGCTACGCGTACCGCAGCATCGATTTCGTCGACAAAAGCCATTGGCAGTACAATTGGCTGGGACAGCGCAGTCGAGAGCTCCGTGACTTCGGCCGTGGCGAGATCGACGCCAAACCCCGCGATCAAACCGAGTGGCAACATACCGGCTTCGCCCGCGCGACGCTCGCATGGACGGTGGCGCCCGAGCACACGATTCGTTTGACCACCACGCCCACCTACGCCACGCGTACCGGCGAAGGCCGCCTTCGCGACATGACGGTGCGCGATCCGCTGTCGGCGCGAAATACGTCGATGACCCTCGTCTCCGGGGCGGAATACGAATTTGGTGCGGAGTCAAGATTTCAAAATATCGCCTTCGTGAAAAACTACGTTTACCACGTCGACGGCGAAGACATCGAACTCAATGGGGCCGGGAAGTCCCTCGAGAAAGATTCGCTGACCTTCGGTGCCGGCGATACCCTCCGCTACCGCGTGAACGATTGGCTCTACGCGAAAGCGTCGTACGAATACGCCACCCGGTTGCCCCGCCCCGACGAGGTGTTCGGCAACGGCGTGCTCATCACGCCGAATCTCCAACTCGAGCCGGAGGTGAGCCACAATGCCAACCTCGGTCCGCGCATCGAGCTTCGGCGCTCGCGTGCCGGTGATATCGCCGTCGACGTCAATGCGTTCTTGCGTGAGAGCGACAAGCTCATCGTCCTTTTCGGAACGGAGCGCTTCTATTCGTATCAAAATGTCTACAAGACGCGGGCCATCGGCGTCGAAGGTTCGTTTGCGTGGACGGCGCCCTTTCGCTGGCTCACCCTCGATGGAACGGTGACCTATCAGGACGTGCGCAACGCCTCCAGCGAAGGTCTTTTCGGTGCCTTCGATGGCGATCGCGTCCCGAGCAAGCCGTGGCTCTTCGGCAGCTGGGGCGCGCGCCTGCGCTTTCCCCACGTGCTTCGCGCAGACGACTGGCTCGAAGCATTCTACGTAGGCCGGTACGTGCATCGCTTTTATCGAAATTGGGAAAGCTTCGGCGCCTTGGATACCAAAGATGCCATCGATGCACAGGTCACCCATGCTGTGGGCGTGACCTATTGGCTGCACACCGACCTTACGACCCTATCGACGAGCTTCGAGGTGCAGAACCTCACCGATGCCAAGGTGTTCGACTTTTTCGGCGTACAGCGGCCCGGTCGTGCCTATTTCGTCAAGGTTACCGCTGATTTGTAGCGCACTACGACTTTCGGCACGTTTTGCAGCGCCCGAGGAGCTCGTGCACGTGCTCTTCGATTTCGAAATGGTGCCGTGCGGCAATCTCGCGTTGAAGTGCTTCCATCGCTTCGGAGTGAAATTCGATCACCCGTCCGCAGACCTTGCAGACCAGGTGATCGTGGTGCTCCCGCTCGAAGGCCGCCTCGTAATAGTTGCCATGGCTTCGCGAAAGCATGGTCGGCTGGATGATGCCGGCCTCGATCAAGAGGGGAATGGCCCGGTAGACGGTGGCCAGGTGCGCTTGGGATACGCCCTGGTTCTTGAGCACACGCAAGAGGTCTTCCACGTTGAAGTGCCCGTCGTAGGTGAGGGCGGCGCGAACGATTGCCTCGCGCACCGTCGACAGTTTGAGGGCGCGGCCGTGGAGCACATCGCGAAATTTCTCGATGGCTCGGGTGACGTCGCCGCCCTTGGGGCGACCTTTGGTGGCTTTTCTCCGCGTGACATCCATCGGTCCGAGAGTATCCGCCGCCAAAAATGACCGCACCGTAGATCTTTTGGGATTTCGCGCCGTAGCTCGGAAGCGGGTTTCCAGAATCGGCGTTGGCTAGGCGAGAGGTGTTGGCGATGGCGCGAGGATGGGTGCGCGGGGTCGGGGTTCTCGGTGTGGTCGTGGCCTCCGGATGTGGTTCGGGCCGCGGGGTCCTGTCGGAGGCGCGCCCGCCCGCGAAGACGCAGCATGCGTGCTTGCGCGCGCACCCGCCACCCTCGGTGGCCGCGGCAGCCGCGCAGGATCGGGGCCGCCAAGGTGCGCAGGTGGTGCTCGCGACGGCGGGCTCGAACCGATTGGCGTACGTGGCGGACGAGGACGATGGGTCGATTCATGTCATCGACGTGGGGTCGATGCTCGAGCGAACGACGTTCGACGCGGGCGGCACGCCGGGGCAAATGATGATGCTTGCCGATGGTCGCCTCGTGGTGACCTTGCGGGACAAGGCGCAGGTGCGCGTGTTCGAGCCCTCCGAGGGCGGGACGATGGTCGAGCGGTGCGCGGTCGATACGGCGACCGAACCGGTGGGGCTGGCGATGAGCCCCGACGATGCCACCGTGGTCGTGACCTCGGGCTGGGGCCATGCGCTGACGGCGCTGGATGGCGGTGATTTGCACCGGAAATACCAAGTGGAGCTGCCGAGGGAACCGCGAAGTGTCATCGTCTCGGACGATGGCGCCAAAGCGTACGTCGCCCACGCCGTGGGCTCGGCGATGAGCGTGGTCGATCTTCGCGCCGACCCGCATGCCGTGACGAGCATCGGCCTCAAAGGGCACGACGAACGACCGCGGTTCAAGGCGAAGCGCGTGCACGATGGGATTCGCAAGCGCCGCGCCAAGACGTTGGAGGCGGCCTTCGAGGGGACCGAGAAGGTCGAGCGCCTTGCATGCCAGGGGTTTGCCCTCGCCAAGAGCGTCGCACCGACGGGGCGTGTGCTTGCGCCGCAGGTGCTGGTGGAGAACGGCGACACGCGCGAGCCGTCGGACGGGTACGGTTCGATGAGCGGCGGTCCGTCCGAGGTGCCGGACGTCGCGGTGATCGACCAGGGATCCGATCGTCCCTTCGAGGCGTCGCTGCTGGTGCGCTCGGACCGCAGCGTCTCCCCGCACGAGACCGAGTGCCTTCTGCCGCGCGCGGCGGCGGTGGATCCGGCGAGCGGATCGCTGTTCGTCACCTGCCTTGGAAGCGATACCCTCGTCGAGTACGACGCGGCCTCCACCGAGCCGCATCGCACGGAGCTGCGTCGTTGGCGGGTGGCCTCGGGGCCGATGGGGCTGGCCATCGACGCGGCGTCGCATCGCGCCCTGGTGTGGTCACAATTCGACCGAACCTTGAACGCCGTGCCGCTGGGCGATGCCGCGGAGCCCGCGCCGGTGATGCGCCTTGCATTGAGCCGGCGTTCGGCCCGGGCCGAGATGGCGGATCTCGCGTTGGGGCGAAGGCTCTTTCACGCGGCGGGCGATGAGCGCATCGCGTCCGATGGCCGGGCGTGTGCGTCGTGCCATCCCGATGGTCGCGACGACACGATCACGTGGGCGACGCCCGATGGGCCGCGGCAGACGCCGATGCTGGCGGGGCGCATCGAAGGAACGGCGCCCTACGCGTGGGTCGGAAGCGGTGACGATGTGAGCGCGCACCTCGGGCACACGTTCTCGCGGCTTCGCGGGCGTGGTTTGGAGAAGCACGAGCTCGAGGCTCTGGTGGCCTATGTGACGCAAATGACGCCACCGCCGCGCGAGGGCGATGCGAATACCGCGCGGCTGGAGCGCGGCTCGCAGATCTTCCACTCGACGGAGGCCGGCTGCGCCTCGTGCCACGGCAAGAACGGCCGCGATCCCGACGGGCTGCGGCACGACGTTTCGAGCCGAGCCACCTCCGACGTGACGGGCGAATTCGATACGCCGTCGCTGCGGTTCATCGGCGGCAGCGCGCCGTATTTTCACGACGGTCGCTATACGTCGCTTCGTGCCCTACTCGTGGAGACGGACGGCAGAATGGGCAAAGTTTCGCACCTTGCTCCCGGCGATCTCGATGCGCTGGAAGCCTACGTTCGGACCCTGTGATGAAGCCTTTGATCGCGGCTGCCGTGGTGTTGCTTTCGGAGCTTCATCGAGGTCCGACGGTGGAGGACGGCATTCGAACGATGCCGACGAGTGTCGCTTCGGCGGAAGCGGTGCCAGGTCTTCGTGTGGAGCCCCACGAGCGCCCGGAGGAGGGCGTCGAGATCCACGCCGATGCGCTGCCCGGTACCGCTCCGGGCTGCCTGACGCGTGTCGGGCTCGAACATATGTCGCCCCATATGTCGATCCTTCCGCCGGAGCGGGTCATGCCCGTGCGGGTGGAGCGCTTGCGGGAGCAAGAGGGCGCGGCATCGTTGAGCATCGAGCACGTCTTCGTCGATCGGCGCACGCGGGCGGCCCGGAGCTTCCGCAGCGAGACGATGGCGCTGAAGCCCGTGGCGAGTTTTCTCGCGTCCGCGGGCGAGTCGCGCCACGTCTACGCGTACCGCGATGAGCACTTCGTTCACGTGGTATGGCCCACCGCGGACAATTGCGGGCACGCGCATTTGCGCATCGATGCCACGGATCCCAACGGCCCCAAATCGAGTGTCGTGGCAAGGACCTGGACGGCGACGTCCTCGTCCCCGAAGTCGCGCCATGTGCGCGTGAGCGCGAGCCTGAGCCAGTCGACCAGGGACCCCGAGCCGGTTCTCAGCGTGAGCGTGGCCGTGCGCTAGGTTTCCGGGGGTCCAAGGCAGCTGGGCGCCGTGCGGCGCTCCTGCTTGGTTCGATGCGACTGTCCCGGGACAGGCACATGGTGGCCGGGACGGGCAGGCGTGGTGCGCGATGCGCGGTTTTCTCGTTCGAATGGGTGGGGGCGCCGGTGGCCCCAATCTGGCATTGCATCAGGGCAGGAATCGCCGCGTGGTGCTCCGGACACCGCGCGGTCGAGACCGCAGACGATGGGTCGACATTTGGTAAAGATGGGAGTCGACAGCTCGCCGCGTGCCCGAGAAGGCAGGGAACCAACGCCCACGGGCGTCCAGCTATCGGGAACAACACGCGACGTGTGACGGGAAGCGCAGCGGGCGCCGACCGGTGGCGGAATCCTCGTTGGGGAAGCTGCCTTGTACAAAACTGCTCGCAACCACCGGACCTTATGCCTCCTCTTCATCTGGCAAATAAGAAAAGGCCAGCAGCAGAATGTGTGCGAACGCGCGGAGCGCTCGTTTGCGCACGCGTTTGTCCTCTTGCCGCTCGGGACCCGGGGGGTGGTGCTCCCGCCGCGTACTCGTCGCGGACGTTTGCCCGGGGAGCGCGCTAGGCGCTTGCCGCCGCGATGGGGACCGTGCGCTCGAAGCTCTCCCGCTTGAAGTCTGCGCAGAGCACCTCGGGCATCTCGCGCTCGCTCGCATTGCCGCCGCTGCACACGACCGCGATGCGCTGACCGGCGAAATCCTCCGGGTACGAGAGCACCGCGGCCACGGCTGCGGAGCCCGCGCTCTCCGACAGCGTATGCGCATGCGTCAACATGAGGCGCTGCGCGCACCGGATCGACGCATCGCTCACCAGAATGAAGTCGGCCAGCTTCCCGCGGATGATCTCCTGCGGAAGCGCATACCCACGCCCGGTGGCGAGCCCCTCGGCGATGGTGCGGTTCGACTGCGTGACGCACTTCCCGAGGCGCCACGACTCGTGCGCCGCGGGCGAAGCCTCCGATTGCACCGCGACCACACGGCACTTCGGGGCCATCGACGCCGCCACCAGGCATGCCGCCGCGACCCCGGTACCGCTGCCCACCGGCACGATGACCGCGTCCAGATCGGGCATCGACTCGAAGATCTCCACGTAACACGTGGCAACCCCGGCCACGAGATCGGCCTCGTCCGCGTGGATCAATCGCATCCCTCGTTCGACCGAGACGCGCGCCGCATTGGTCGCCGCCTCGTCGACGGTGGCGCCTTCGAGCAGCACCTCCGCACCCCACGCCCGCACGGCCCGCACCTTCTCGGCGTTCGCGCGCTCCGGCATGGCAATCACGCACGGCGCCCCGAACAAATGCGCCGCGTACGCGATGGATTGCGCATGGTTGCCCGTCGAGTACGCGACCACACCGTGCTTCCGGTACTCGGCATCCATCGACGATAGGATCGTGATACCGCCACGGATCTTGAACGCCCCCGTGGGCTGCACATTCTCGTGCTTCACGTACACCTTCGCCCGCAGGGAGGCGTCGAGCACGGGGTAAGACCACATCGGGGTCGGCGTCAGATGTTGGCCGATCACCCGCCGCGCGCGTAGCACATCGGTGAAATTCGGAATGCGCATGGGGCACCGTCGCAAGGTTTGGCACATACGTCCAATGCCAATGTTGGCGACAATTCATAGATGCGGTCTATATTTGCGTCATGCTGGATTTGACGCGCCTGCGTGTGCTCGCCACCGTTGCCGAACACGGTTCCGTGACCACCGCGGCCGAGGTGCTTCACTATGCGCAGCCCTCGGTCAGCCATCACCTGGCCCGCCTCGAGGAAGAAACGGGGGCCAAGCTCGTGCAAAGGGTAGGGCGCGGCATCCGCTTGACCGATGCCGGCCGACTCCTCGCCGACCGGGCCACCGAGATCCTCGGCCGCCTCGACGCGGCGGAGGCGGAGCTCGCGGCGCACGTCGGCTTGCGCGAGGGCAGGGTGCGCCTCGCCGCATTTCCTTCGGCGCTGGGCACCTTCGTTCCGGCCGCCGCCGCCATCCTCGCGGAGCAGCATCCGCGCCTCCAGCTCACCTTTCTCGAAGCCGAGCCCCCGGAGGCTCTGCAAATGCTCCGCACCGGCAACGTCGACGTGGCCGTCGTGTTCCAGCACGATCTCGCCGCCACCACCGACGAGGGCGAGCACGGCATCCGCCTGACCCGCCTTCTCACGGAGCCCGTGTACCTCGTCGTGCCCAAGGGCCGCCGTCGCGGAACGGACCTCGCCGCGTACGCCAAGGATCGCTGGATCGCAGGCTGCGAGCGCTGCCGCCGCCACCTGCTCGCGCAGTGCGCGCTCGCGGGATTCACGCCGCAGATCGCGTTTACGACGGACGACTACATCGCCGTGCAAGCGCTCGTCGCCGCAGGCCTGGGCGTCACCACCTTGCCCGAGCTCGCACTTCTTTCCGCACGCCACGCGGGCCTGGTGGCGCGCGCACTCCCCGGTGCCGAGCGCTACGTGCTCGCGGCCACCTACGGGCAACCGCCCGATCCTCCCGCGACGGTCGCCCTGCTCGATGCCCTTGCGGTCTCCGCCCGTCGCCGAGGCCGCCCCCCCGCCCGCGACCGCTGACCCCCGCGTTGCGACCGCTCGGCGCGACGCCTCCACGCCTGCCGCCCGGCGCGACCTAGCTTCTATAGCATGCGCAAATGGCTCGGTGTCCTCGTCGTGACCCTCGGCATCGCCAGCACCGTCGACGAAGGCCATGTCGCCGTGACGGCGGCCCACGCGATACGCGTCACGGGCTACTACCGCGACCCCGACGTCGCCAAGCTACCCGCGGCCATGTCCTTCGCGTACGCGCGCCTGCGTGCCCAGGACGTCGACCTCACGCCGCGCGACCCCATCGAGTTCGGCGACATCGAGCACGCCGCCGGCGTCGTCATCTTTCTCCACGGCTTTGCGGGCAGCTTCGTCCTACCCTGTTGGGAACTCTCGCGCGCCGCCGCGCATGCCAAACTCGCCACCGTGTGCCCTTCGACGGGCGTGAACGGCGACTGGTGGTCCGCCTCCGGCGAAAAGACCCTACGCGCCACCGTCGCCAACCTGCGCCGGCGCGGCGTCCAAAGCTTCTACCTCGCGGGCCTCTCGAACGGCGGCGTCGGCGCGACCGTTCTGGCGCCGCGCATGCGTGGAACCTTCAAGGGCCTCATTCTCCTGTCCGGAGCCTCCTCGAGCGCCGCCAACCCGGGCATTCCCGTCCTCGCCGTGCAAGGCCGGCGTGACACGATGATGCCCGCATCCATGGTGCGTGCGTACACCCAGCGCGTGGGGGGCCGCTACGTCGAGCTCGATGCCGGGCACTTCTCCATGCTGATTCGCGCCGAGGAGACCCACGATGCCGTGGTTTCATGGCTCACGAGGTAAGCTCCGTCCCATGTCCGTACGGTCCACGGTTCGGGAAACGACCCGCGCGCTTCTCGCGCCCAAGCGGCTCGTGCCCGTGCTTCTCGTGGCCATCCCCCTCGTCATTGCCCAAGGCCGCTTCAGCGACGATCCGCTGGCCGTCTCCCTGGCCGTCGTCGACTGCCTCGCGTTCATCCTCATCGCCCCGCTCTCGTGGCGCGTCCTCGTGCCCGACGAGGCGGCGCCACGACGGCGCATCCTGGGGCTCTTGGCCTACGCGGTCCTCGGCATCGGCGTCGTCGTCACCCTCGGCGTGGCCGCCCCGGCGCTGCTTTCCATGCGCCTCACCTTCTTGACGACGGCCCCGAGCCTCTTCGTCTCGGTGGCGCTCTTCCTCGTGGGCGGCTGGGGCCTCGGGCGCGACATCGGCCTCGAGGCCAGCCTCTCGCGCGAGCGCGCCCGTGCGGCGGCGCTTGCACGTGAAGCGGAGAGCGCCCAGCTCCTCGCCTTGCGCGCGCACTTCGACCCGCATTTTCTCTTCAACACGTTGAACGCGATTGCCGAATGGTGCCGCGACGACGGCGAGACCGCCGAGCGTGCTATTTTGCAATTGTCCTCGATGCTGCGCACCATCCTTCAAGGCGTCCGCTCCCCCACGTGGCCATTGTCGAAGGAGCTCGAGCTCATGAAGGCGCTTTTCTCGCTGCATTTGATCCGCGACCCGGCCGCGTTTTCGCTTACATGGGACGTCGACGACGCGGCCGCCGAAACCAACGTGCCGCCCATGGTCCTTCTCCCGCTGGCCGAAAACGCCGTCAAACACGGCCCCGCGGCCGGCCACCGCGGTGAGATCGCCGTGCGCGTTCGCCTCGACGCCGGGGTGGTGCTCTTCTCCCTGGAGAACCCCGGCGCATACCGCGGCGCGCGTCCCGGCAGCGAGGGCCTCCCCATCGTGGAGCGAAGGCTCGCCGTCGCCTACGGCAACACCGTGAAACTCGACATGGTCCCCCTGGGCGACCGCACGCGCGCCCAATTGCGACTTCCCGCGAAGGGCCCCGACGCCGGAGTGCTCGTATGACACCGCTTCGCGTACTCATTGCCGACGACGAGGAAATCGCGCGCAAGCGCCTCACGCGCCTGCTCAAAGCCATCCCCGATATCGAACTTCGCGGTGAATGCGCCGACGGCATCGCCGTCCTCAAGCGCGTCGCGGAAGGCGATATCGACGTCATGCTCCTCGATATTCAAATGCCCGGTCTCACCGGCCTGGAGGCCATGGCCCTTCTGCCGGAGGATGGCCCATACACCATCTTTTGCACCGCATACGCGGAGCACGCCGTGGCCGCCTTCGACGTGGGCGCCATCGACTACCTCCTCAAGCCCATCGAGGGCGAGCGCTTGGAAAAAGCCCTGCAACGCGCACGCTCGCGCGAGGCCCGCGAGCGCTTCCACGCCGAACTTCGCGAACAACGTGAACAGGGCCAGAATGCCCTTCCACGATTGGCCATTCCCACGCAACAGGGCATCGTCCTCGTCGACCCGCGCGATGTGAGCCACGCGCTGCTCGAGGGGGAGCTCGTCACCATTTACGTCGGCGGCCAAAAGTACTTTACCGACTTCTCCCTGCAGACCCTCTCCGACAAACTCGCCCGCTTCCCCTTCGAACGCGTGCACCGCAAGGCCCTCCTCAACCTCGAGCACGTCGTCCAGCTCGAGCCGTGCCCCACCGGCGGCTACCTGGCCCACACCCGCACCGGCGCCACCGTCGAAATCTCGCGCCAATCCGCCCGCGCCCTCCGCAAACGCCTCGGCCTCCGCCGCTCGACCGACGACGACCCGTAATCGTTGACGAGATAGGAGGAGAAGGAAGAGAGGAGGGGCTGCCCCCACTCGCCACGCGTCCTCGGCGGCGGGCCGCCTGCGGGCGCGTGGCGGTCTCCCCCAAATGCTCGGCGGCGGGGCCGCCTCGCATGGGGGAGACAGCCGGCTGGAAGCCGGCAAGCCGCCGCCGAGACGGCGGCGCTCCATCGCGTGAGCGGACGACCCGCGCGCGACCCGGCGACCGCTCGCGGCCGGCTTTCGACCGCTCGCCCAAGCCCCGCGAATTCCCCGCGATCCCCGGACGTACTTCCATTGAACGAAAGGACATACGATGCCCGATCCGATGCAGAATGCACCCCTCTTGCCGCCCGCCCCGCGCGGCGAGCCGGTGCCGTACACGGTGCTCTTGATCAACCCTTTTTACGCGAAGGATATCCATGCCAGCTTCGGCAAACACGTGCTCACCCCGAGCCTTGCGCTCACCAGCTTGGCCGGAGCGACCCCTGCACCGTGGACGGTCCGCTTCTGGGACGAAAACCTCCTTCAAGGCGCGCCGCCATCCGACGAAGTCCCCCAGGTCGTCGGCATCACCGTCCATCTGACCTTTGCCAAGCGCGCGTACGAGCTTGCCGCCTGGTACCGCGCCCGCGGAAGCATCGTCGTCCTGGGCGGACTGCACGCGCTCTCGTGCCCCGACGAAGTGGCGGAGCACTGCGATGCCATGGCCATCGGCAACGGCGTGCCCATTTGGCCGAAAATTCTCTCGGACATCGAACACGGCAAACTCGAGCGCCGCTACCATGCCGAATACCGCAATTACGCATCCGACCCGGCGCCCGATCGCAGCGTCCTCCCGCGCTGGGGATTCCTCACCCCGGCGTCCCTCATTGCCACCCAGGGGTGCCACAATCGTTGCGACTTTTGCTATCTCGCCACCGGCGACACGCGCATCAAGTACCAAATGCGCACCGCGCAGCAAGTCGCCGACGAATTCGCGGCCACCGGCGCACCGTACGGCGTGTTCGTCGACAATAACCTTGGCTCCAACCGCCGCTACCTCCGCGAGCTCTGCGCCGCCTTGCGCCCATTGAACAAAATCTGGAGCGCTGCCGTCACCCTCGACGTGAGCGACGATCCTTCCCTCGTGCGCGACATGGCCCTCGCCGGCTGCACCGGCGTCTTCATCGGCTTCGAGAGCCTCACCGACGACAACATCCGCCTTGCCGGCAAACGCTCCCCGCGCGCCGAGGACTATGCGGCCCGCATCCAACTCTTTCACGCGAATGGCATTCAAGTGAACGGCAGCTTCGTCCTCGGCTTCGACCAGGACCGCCCCGACGCTTTCGAAAAGCTGGCCAACTTCATCGAGGAGCAGCGCCTCGAGTGTGCGACATTCCACATCCTCACGCCGTACCCTAATACGCCGCTGTTCGTGCGCATGGAGCGCCAGAATCGCATTTTGCACCGCGATTGGTCCCTCTACGATACCGCCCATTGCGTCTTTCGGCCGAAGCACATGACGCCCGAGCAACTCGAGGCGGGGTACGAATGGATCTACCAGCGCCTCTTTTCGCTGCGATCCATTTGGGCCCGGCGCCCGCGGCAGGCGTCGGCCGTGTTGCCATATCTCGGCATGGCCTTGCTTTACAAACGATCCAATTGGCTCTGGAAACTCCTCATTCGCCACCGCCTCACGCACGTCGTTTGGGCGCCGCTCGTCCATGCGACGCGCCTGCGCCACCTGCGCTATCGGAAGCGTTTGGAGAAGGAGCCGTCGGTCCCCGGCCCCCTCGTGTGGCCGATTCGGCCGAGCGTGTGACGGCAATTTTCCGCAAACGGCGCAAGCCAAGTCGCACGGCGCTGTGCCAGGTGTTGTGCCACTCGGATCACGGCGGCATCGCGGAGGTCGACATTCTCCCGTGAGCAGCGCAAAGAATCCCATCGTTCCAGCCAGGGCATGCCGTTTGCGAATCCGCTCCGTACACTGGCTCGTTGCCGTGTTCGGAGGTTCCGCCCATGCGCTCACGTATTTCACTTTCTTCGTCCATGCTTCTCTCCACGCTCGCTCTCGCCGCCTCGTCCGTGGGGTGCAGCAACGGCGACGACAACGCCGCTCGCGAGCCGGATCAGGTGAAATCCGAGCTCGCACGCGATACGGCGCCGTCGGCGACCTCCGCCGAAGTGGCCGCGCTCACGTCCGCCAATACCGATTTTGCATTCGATTTTTATCGTACGAGCGCACCCAAGCTCGCGGGTCAAAATCTCTTCTTCTCGCCGCACAGCATCTCGGCGGCGTTGGCCATGACCTTCGCCGGCGCCCGCGGAACGACCGCGCAGGAGATGACGAAAGCGCTCCACTTCGCCCAGGCGCCGGAGACCTTGCATTCGGCGATGAACGCCGTCGATCTCGCACTTTCTAGCCGCGGCCAAGGTGAAAAAGGGGCTGACGGAGAGCCGTTTCGCCTTCGGGTCGTCAATTCGAACTGGGCCAACACCGGCACACCGTTCGAGAAGCCATTCCTCGACACGCTCGCACGCAACTACGGCGCCGGGATGTACGTGACCGATTTCGAGCGCGAGCCGGAACCGTCACGCACCTTGATCAATCAATGGACGAGCCGCCAAACGGAAAATCGCATCAACGATCTCATTCCAAAGGGCGAAATTAGCACGAACACGCGGATGGTGCTCGTCAACGCCGTCTACTTCAATGCCGAGTGGTTCGCGAAGTTCGATGCAAACCTCACCGCCAAACAGGACTTCACCCGCGCCGATGGCACGAACCAACGTGCCGACATGATGACCCGGCAGACCGATTTCACGTACGCCGAGACGGACAGCTACCAGGCCGTGAACCTGCTGTATGCTGGTGGCGAGACCTCGATGGTGGTGGTGCTGCCGAAAGAAGGCCGCTGGGCGACCTTCGAATCCGAGTTCGATGGCTCCATCTACCGAAACATCACTTCGAGCCTCGCTCCGGCGACCGTCAAGGTATCGCTGCCGAAGTTCAAGATTGCCGGCGAGTCAATGAGCTTGAAGGAGACGCTCTCCAATCTCGGCATGCCCACGCCCTTCACCGGCAATGCCGATTTCTCCGGCATCCTCGACCCCAGCGTCTACCCGCTCATGCTGAAAGACGTACTCCACAAGGCGTTCGTCAATGTCGACGAGGTGGGTACGGAGGCGGCGGCCGCCACCGCCGTGATCGTGGACAAAGTCTCCGCGCCCCGCGAGGTGAAGGTCTTCAACGCGAACCGCCCCTTCTTCTTCTTCATCCGCGACATCCCCACGGGCGCGTTGCTCTTCTTCGGCCGCATGACCGATCCGCAGCGATGAGCGCCGGCCCGGCGGAAACCCGCGTTCAAGCCGTCTTGGCGTCGGGTTTCCGCCAATCGGCCGATGCGGTGCGCACCCCGTTGAAGCGATACTCCGCGTGCACCAGATCGAGCAGCTCGGTGACGGAGGTCTCCTTGCACGGCTTGTCGAAGGTGATTGCGCCGTGCTGCAGCAGGTTGACCCGATCGCACACGTCGACCACCTGGCTGTAGTTGTGCGCAATGAGGATCATCGCAATATCGCCCCGCTCTTTGAGCTGCGTGAGCAACCGCAGAATGAGCCCGCCCTCCTTGGCCCCCATGGCCGCGAGCGGCTCGTCCAAGAGAAGCAGCTTGGCATTGGACGTCACCGAGCGGGCCACGGCAATGGCTTGACGCTGCCCGCCCGAGAGATTCCCCACCTCGGTGGTCACCGAGGGAATGTGAATGCCAATGGCATCCAGCGCCTCGCGCGCCCGCCGCTGCATTTCCTTGCGCCGCAAGAACGGAAATGGCTTGTGAACGAGCTCCTTGTTCAAATGCAAATTGAGGTACACCGGAAGGTCGTTCACCATCGCCAGATCTTGGAACACCGTTTCGATGCCCAGCGAGCGCGCATGGGTGACCGAGCGGAGTTCGACCGGCTGCCCCTCCCAGAGCATCCGGCCCTCGTCCGGGCGGTGAAAGCCCGTCAGGATCTTGATGAGCGTCGACTTCCCGGCGCCGTTGTCGCCGATGAGGCCCAAAATCTCGCCCTTGCGCGCATACAGATTGATGTCCCGCAGCGCCGTCACCGGGCCAAAGCGCTTGCTGATGTGTTCGACCCGGATCACGTCGGCGCTCATGCCGTCCTCCGCAGAGAGCTCGCGCGCTTGCGCAGCGCGGTGAGGTAAACGTTCAGCAACATGGCCACCAGAATCGCAATTCCGAGCACCACGTTGAAGGCATTGGCGTTTACGCCCGTTAGATTGAACCCATCGTAGACGATGCCCAAGAGCATGGCGCCCAACAAGGCCCCCACCACCGTACCCGACCCACCCAGCAACGCGGTGCCTCCAATGACGGCAGAGGCCACCGCGAAGAACATGGTGTTGAACCCGCCGTTGGTGGGATCGAACGAACCTACGCGGATACCTTGCAAGAGGCCCGCGAAACCCGAAAGTGCGCTGGTCAGCGCAAAATTGACGACCTTCACGCGGTTCGTGAGGATGCCCGATTCCGCCGCACCCACCGGGTTTCCACCCGTGGCCTGCGTGTGAATGCCGAAGCGCGTGGCCGAGAGCACGAGCTGCATCGTCGCCACGATGATCAGTGCCCAGAGAAACTCCGACCAGCGCCCGCCGCCGAAAATCCCGACCAAGCCGCTGTCCACCACCGTGGGCGCGGGGACCGGAGACCCATTCGAGATGATGAGTGACGACCCCTGGAGGAGAAACGCCATCCCCAAGGTCGTGATGAACGACGGAAGATTGAGCCGCGTGCGGATCCACCCATTGACCGCGCCAATGAGCGCCGCGACCAGCAGCGCCCCGAGCAACGCCACCGCGAATGGTGCTCCGTTCTTGAAGAACGACGTGAGCACGAACGGCGCCAAGGTGAACACGAAGCCCGCGGAAAGGTCGATTTCGCCGCAAATGAGCAGCATGACCTGACCGCTGGCCACGATGGCCCATGGCGCCACGTATTGCGCAATCGTGCGGTAATTGTCCGCGCTGTTGAACCCCGTGCTGGTCGCCGTGAAATAGATGCCGGCCGCCACCGTGACCAGGAGAATGCTCAGCTCCTTGATCTGGATGAGACCCGATAGGGCGGCCCACGCCGGGGGATTGCGCGCGCTACTTGTTTGCAAGGGTCGCCGGTGGCAAGGGAATGGAGCTCGGCATGGTGATGAGGTCCTGCTTGGAGCCCCCCTCGAACTTGCTGTCCGCCGATGCGTACGGCCCGACGGTGTCCTTGGTGACGAAGGTGAGCCCCGTGTCGGTGACCGGCGGCGTGACCAAGGTCCCGGACAATCGGTACAAGTACATGTAGAGCACGGGCAAAAAGCCCTGCAGGTACGCCGATTGATCGATGGTGAACTCGAGCGCCCCGTTGGAGATGCCCTTGATGGTGTCCGCGAGAAGGTCGAACCCGCCCGTGTGCACCTTGCCTTGAATGCCGCGCGACGTGACCAGCTGCGCAATCGCCGCCGTGCTTCCCGCGTCCACCGCATAGACACCCTTGGCGTCCGGGTGGCCCAGGAAGGCCGCGGTCATGGCATTGAGCTCGCCCGCTTGCTCGGCGCCGGTGTTGACCGATTGCACGTTGACCTGGGGCGCGGCCTGTTTGAGTGCGGCCAGAATGCCGTCGAGCCGTGGTTGCACGTTGTTTCCGCCCGGCTGCGAAATGCCCACGAGGATGGTGCCCGATTGCACGTGCTGGGCAATGCGCTGGCCCATCATGAAGCCCGACCGGTAAAGGTCCTGCCCCACGTACGTCAGCGGGAAATTGGCGGGCGCCGTCGCATTGTAGGCGATGACCGGGATGCCCTTGGCCAGCGCCTTCTTGGTCGGCTCGATGAAGGCGTTGCTGTCGGTCAGCGCCACGGCGATGCCCTCGGCACCGCTATTGATGGCGGTGTCGAACGCATTCACCATCTCCGCCACGTTGCCCGATTGCGAGCCGGTCCATTGCGGCGCGGGCAGGCCGAGCATGGCCGCGGCATCGGCCAGGCCATTGCGCGTGGGGACGAAGAACGAGTTCGTGGTGACATGGTTGACGAATACGAACTTCCACCCTGGGGTGCTCGGGAAGCTCCCCACCGTCTTTTGCGCGTTGGCCAGATTCTCGCTGGCCGCGCCCTTACAGGCCGCCAGCCATGCGCCGGCGCCCCCCGCACCCAATAGCTTCAGCGCTGTCCTGCGCGAGGCAAGGCTTTCCTCTTTCATGATGACTCCCTCGAGTGTTTCGCTCCGGCCCACGCCTCGAGCATCTGTCGAGGCCACGGGGCGAATCTACGAATCATTGGATGATTCATAGATTTCGTCAAGACTTCGCTTGTCGCCGTTCCCAACCTTCCGCGAACAAATTGAAATTCACTTTTGCGCGAGGATACTTGGCCAGGGCTTCTCGATTGAGCTCGACGCCGAGGCCAGGTCCGTTGGGCAGAGAAAAATAGCCATCTTTGACCTCGGGCAAACCCGGGGCGCACTCTTTGACGTAGCTATCCGCAAAATCGTTGAAGTGTTCCTGGATTTTGAAATTCACTGTCGTTGCAGCCAAATGAAGATTGGCGGCCGTGGAAATGGGACCGCCCACGTTGTGGGGGGCCATGAGCATGTAATGCGTCTCCGCCGTGCCGGCGAGCTTCTTCGCCTCGAGCAGACCGCCGGAGTGCGTAATGTCGGTCTGCAGAATGTCGGCAGCCTGCAGTTCGAAGAGTTCGCGGTAGTCGAAGCGCGTGTGAAGGCGTTCGCCGGTGGCGATGGGGATGTCCGTGTGTTCGCGCACCTTGGCGAGGGCTTTCAGGTTTTCGGGTGGGACCGGCTCCTCGAGCCATTCGGGGCGGTACTTGGTCAGCTCCCCGGCGAGGCGGATGGCCGTGCTCGGGCTGAAACGGCCGTGCATTTCCAAAAGAATTTCCACCTCGGGCCCCACGGCGTCGCGCACCGCTTCGACCAGCGCCATCGACCGCGAGGTTTCCCCCGCATCCAGCTCGAACATGCCCGCGCCGAAGGGATCGAGCTTCAACGCGCGGTACCCGCGTTCGAGCACGCGCTTCGCCGCGGCATGGAATTGCTCGGGGGTGCGCTCCACCTGGTACCAGCCATTGGCGTACGCTTTGATTTTATCGCGCACTGCGCCACCGAGCAGTTTGTAGACGGGGAGGCCCAGGGCCTTTCCTTGGATGTCCCAACACGCGATTTCCAAAATGGCCAATGCGGACATCGCAATTTCGCCGGGACGGGCGTAGTCGTGCCGCGTCATGCGCAGCACCAGGCTTTCGATCTCGAAGGGGTCGGCCCCCAACACGTGGTTGGGTACCGCCTCTTGCAGGTAACCGAGGAGCGCGTCGGTGTGGTTGAGCATGCGCACCTCTCCGAGGCCCGTGATGCCCTCGTCGGTGAGCACTTCGACGATGGTGAGGTTGCGCCACGGGGTGCCGAGCACGTGGGTTCGTATTCCGGTGATCTTCATGCTGCGCCCAAAGCTAAGTCGTTTGACAGAATGGATCAATCATCCAATGATTGGGTCGTGAACAACACGCATTCGAGTCCCTTGGGCCAACATCGCACGATGCATGGCCAGGTGGTGGAGTGGTTGGGGCGCCGCATCGTCTCCGGAGAGTTGCCCGACGGGACGCAGTTGCCCAACGAGGCCGATCTGGCGGCGCAGCTCAAAGTGAGCCGCGGCGGCGTGCGCGAGGCCGTCAAAGCGCTCGCCGCCAAGGGCCTGGTCGAACCGCGTCCGCGCCTCGGAACGCGCGTCCTGCCGCGCGAACAGTGGAACCTCATGGATCGCGAGGTGATCGATTGGCACGGCCACGTGGCCGATCCGGCGTTTCTCCAGGATTTGCTCGAATTGCGTCTCATGGTGGAGCCCGCGGCTGCGCAGCTTGCCGCGGAGCGGGCCGGTCCCGAGCACATTGCCATTTTGGAATCGTCTTATGCCGGAATGGCCAAATACGCCCCGCGCCTGCCGAAAGCCGAGGCGGCGTTCGTCGAGGCGGACCTCACGTTTCATCTGACCTTGCTGCGTGCGTGCGGCAATCGGCTCATCGAGCACCTCGGCCGCTTGCTGGAGACGAGCCTTTACCACGGGCTGGAGGCGAGCTCGCACGCCCCCGGGGGCGTGGAGGCCACCTTGCCGCTGCACCGCGCCGTGCTGGTGGCGGTGCGCGGTCGCAAGCCGAAGCAGGCCGCCAAAGCGATGCAACGGCTCCTGGAAACGACGAGCGAAGCCGTCAAACGAATCGAGAGGCACTGAGATGGCCCCCATGCATCTGCGTCATTGGTTGAACGCGAACGGATTGCCGCATTCCGACGGCGGTGCGCTGCCCGACAGCCCGAAGCGCTTTCCGGACGGAGCGCAATACCGTGTGGAAATCCCCAGCGTCGAAGGTCCCGAGGTGTTTGCTGCCGTGCTCGCAGAGGCGGAAGCGCGCGGCGTTCCCGTGCACCGCGTCTCGCAGGGGAGCGGCGGCATGCTCCTCACCGACGGCGAGCTCGCCGCCATGGCCGATCTCGGCGCGGCGCGTTCCATCGAGGTGAGCCTGTTCGCGCGCCCGCTCGCGGGGTGGGGAACCTCGGCGGCGGCCGTGGCCTCGGGGGGCGGCTCGCTGGCGGCGCAGGCGCGCGGCACCGAGCAGCTGCTCCAATGCTTGGCGGACATTCACCGCTGCGCGGAGGCGGGCATTCGCAGCGTCCTGGTCACGGACATCGGTGTGCTGGATACCGCGGCCAAGCTGCGGGCCTCGGGGCATTTGCCCGCGGACCTGCAATTCAAGATCAGCGTGCAAATGGGCATGGCCAACCCCGCATCCATCCGCATCGTCGAACGGCTCGGCGCCTCGACGTACAACGTGCCGACGGATCTTTCGCTCGGGCAGCTTGCGGCCATTCGCGCGGCCGTGGACATCCCGCTCGATATCTACATCGAGGCGCCGGACGACTTGGGCGGCTTCGTGCGCCACTTCGAGATTGCCGAAATCGTCCGCGTGGCCGCGCCGGTGTACGTGAAGTTCGGCTTGCGCAATGCTCCGAACATCTACCCATGCGGAACGCACTTGATGCCGACGGCCATTGCCCTCGGGCGTGAGCGCGTGCGGCGCGCCCGCATCGGACTCGATTTCTTGGCCCGCCACATGCCCGAGGCGGTGGCCTCGCAGCAGCTCGCCGTGCCGGGACTCGCCGTGCCGAGGCGAAGGTGAACACGCCGGCACCTGCTCGTGCCCCCTTGCGCGATGCACGGGCCGTGCACATCGACGCCCCCGAGACGTTGCGCCTGGCCGCCGTCGAACCGCGCGCGCCCGGCCTGGGGGAGGCGCTGGTCGAGGTGGCGTGGGCCGGCATCTGCGGCTCCGACCGCGAGGTGCTCGCGGGCACGCGCCCGAAGGACTTCGTGCGCTACCCGCTGATCCCCGGGCATGAATGGTCCGGCACCGTGGTGGCCGTCGGCGAGCTGTCCGATGCATCGCTCGTGGGCCGCGCCGTGGTCGGGGAGGGATTTCGCTCGTGCGGGCGCTGTCCGGCGTGCTTTCGCGGCGACACCAACCTTTGCCAAGCCGAGTACCGCGAGACGGGCTTCACCGAGCCGGGCGCCTGGGCCACGTACCTCACCGTACCCGCGCGGTTGCTCCACGTGTTGCCCAAGGAAAGCGATCTGCGTGCAGCCGCCGCGCTCGAGCCTGCCGCGTGCGTCGCGGCGGCGTGCCTGAAGGCGGCGGTGGTGAGCGGTGAGCGCGTCGCCGTGGTCGGCGGGGGCACGCTCGGCTTGCTCGCCACGCAGCTGCTTCGCGCGAGCGAGCCGTCGAAGTTGATCGTGGTCGACCCCCACCGCGATCGCGGTGAGCTCGCGCAGCAATGCGGCGCGAGCGAGTTTCTCTCGCCGGACGAGGCCCAACGCCGAGCGGGGCAGTTCGACGTTGTGCTCGAGGCGGCGGGTGCGAGCGACACCGCGCGGCTGGCCATGCAGCTGGCCCGCCGTGGCGGACGCATCGTGCTCACGGGCATTCCGCCAGCCTCGACCGGCGAGACGGGACCGTCTGGACAGGTGCACGCACTCTCGCCCACGGAGCTGGTCCTTCGCGAAATCACGGTGCTCACGGTGTTCGGTGCGCCATCGCGCGCATGGGCACACGCGGTCCGTGCGTTCGCGACGGGGGTTCTCGACCCTTCGCCGGTCATCACCCACGAAGTCCCCCTCGAGGACGTGGCCGAAGCGTTTCGGATTCTCACCGACCCGAGCGCCCGTGCTGTAAAGGTGTTGCTACGCCCATGAGTGAACTCGAACGAATGCTCACCGCAGCGGCGGCGGCGCACGCGCCCCTCGCTGCCCTTCGTCCGGCCGCGCGCGCAGGGCTTCTGCGCCGCGTGGCCGTTGCCCTCGAATCGGCCGCCCCCGAGCTCGTCCCGCTTGCGCGCGAAGAGTCCCATCTTCCCGAGGCGCGCCTCACGGGCGAGCTGAAACGCACCACGTTCCAGCTGCGCTTCTTTGCCGACGTCCTTCTGGAGGGCAGTTACCTCGAGGCGACGCTCGATGCGGCCGATCCCAACTGGCCGCCCGGCCCGCGCCCGGATCTGCGGCGCATGCTGCTTCCGCTCGGGCCCATCGTCGTGTTTGCGGCGAGCAATTTTCCCTTCGCCTTCAGCGTGGCAGGTGGCGATACGGCGTCGGCATTGGCCGCCGGTTGTCCCGTCGTGATCAAGGCCCACCCCGGGCATCCGCGCCTCAGCGATCGCACGGCGGCCATCGTCTCCGCGGCCTTGCGGGATGGAGGCGCGCCCGATGGATCGTTCGCGCTCGTTCATGGCGACGAGGCAGGGCGCGCGGCGTTGCTCGATCCGCGCATCAAAGCGGGCGCCTTCACCGGGTCCACGCACGGCGGGCGCGCCCTGTTCGATCTGGCGTCGTCGCGTCCGGTGCCCATTCCGTTTTATGCCGAAATGGGCAGCGTCAATCCGGTATTCGTCACAGAGGCCGCGGCCACCGCGCGCGGGGCCGAAATCGCGACGGGGTACCTCGATTCGTACACCTTGGGCGCGGGCCAGTTTTGCACCAAGCCGGGGTTCCTGTTCGTGCCCGAGTCCGTTGCGGAGGAACTCGAGCTTCGCCTCGTGGCGGGCGTTCTCGATCGCGCCGCGGCGCCGCTGCTCAATGAGCGCATCGCGGCCGGGTACACGTCCGTGCTGCGCACCTTGAGCGCGCACCCGGCCGTCCGCGTCCTCCACGCGGGAACGGACACGCCGAATGGCCCGTCCCCCACCTTGCTGGGGACGACGGCGCGTGCGCTCTTGGCCGACGGCGAGAAGGCCTTGCTCACCGAGTGCTTCGGTCCGACGTCCGTCGTGGTGCGCTACGGTAGCGACGCCGAGCTGCCCGAGTTGGCGCGCCTCTTCACCGGCGAGCTCACGGCCACCGTGCACGGTGAAGCGGGGGATGCCATCGCCGCGCCGCTCCTGGCCGAACTGTCCGAGCGCGCAGGCCGGGTCCTGTGGAACGGATGGCCCACCGGCGTGGCCGTTTCCCATGCCATGCACCACGGTGGACCGTATCCCTCGGCGACTTCGGCGCTGTACACGTCGGTGGGCTCGACGGCCATTCGCCGGTTCCTGCGCCCCGTGTGCTACCAAAATGTGCCGCAGGCTTTGCTGCCCGAAGCGCTGCGTGACGACAACCCGCTCGACATCCCGCGTTGGATCGAGGGCTCACTTCGCCGGTAAACGTCCATGCCCCACGCCGAGCAGATCACCGATCCGAACGCTTCGCACGGAGAAGGACCCGTGTGGCACCCCGACTGGCCCGGCCTGCGCTGGGTCGACATGTTCGGCGGTGAGGTCCTTCAACTCGATGCACGCACCGGCGTCGTGACCCGTCACGCCGTCGGCAGCCGCATCGCCGCGACCATCCGGCCGCGCACCGACGGCGGTGCCATCATCGCCATCGAGCGCGGCTTCGCCCTGGCCGACGCCGACTTGAAGGACGTGCGCCCGCTCGACGAGGTGTGGGCCGATCCGCGCGTTCGCATGAACGACGGCGACTGCTCGCCCGATGGCCACTTCTACTGCGGCAGCATGGCCTACGACGAGTCCCCCGGCGCGGGCAGTCTGTACCGCATGGACCCCGACGGGACGACCGTGGTCATGCTCGAGGGCGTCACCATTTCCAATGGCTTGGCCTGGAGCCCGGACGGCCGCACGGCGTACTACATCGACACGCCGACCCATCGGGTCGACGCTTTCGACTACGCGCAGAACGGTCGCTTCGGAAACCGCCGCACCTTGTTCCGCATTCCCGAAACCGACGGCGCCCCCGACGGGATGACCGTCGACACCGAGGGCCGCCTCTGGATCGCCCTGTGGGGTGGCGCCGCCGTCCATTGCTACACGCCGGAGGGCCGTCTCGAAGAGCGCGTGCAGCTGCCGGTCACGCAAGTCACCGCCTGCACCTTCGGCGGGCCCGAGCTGGACGAACTTTACATCACCACGTCCCCGCAAACCGTCGCACCGGGCACGCAGCCTGCCGCAGGCGCTCTCTTTCGCGCCCGCCCTGGCGCGCGCGGCTTGCCGGCCCGCTGCTACGGGACGACGACGTAGGCGAGACGCTTGCCCGTCGCGCCAATGTTCATCCCGCGCGTCGAAAGGTGAACCGCGGTCGCTCGTTCGCGCCACTGTCCAAGAAGTGCGCGAGGAGTGGCGAAAGATGCGAGCGAGGGTTTCCGAACGCGCTGCCGATCGCGGCAGCGTGCCCGGCCGTTTCAGACTGGCGGGACCAACCGTGCGCGCGGCGCGGGTGTCGGCACTGCGGCCCGCCGAAAAAACGATTCTCGAGCGGCTCGACGTCGAGTTACCGAGCATGACCATGCTCGATCTTGCGGTGGGCGGTGGTCGAACCACGGAGCATTTTGCTCCGCGGGTGAAGCGCTACATCGCGCTCGACGATTCACCCGCCACGCTTCGCGCGTGGTCCAAGCGGTTCTCCGGGGCACCGTACGAGTTCCTGCTGGGTGATGCGCGAACGCTCCCCTTCAACGACCACACTTTCGACTTCGTTCTCTTCGCGCACAACGGCATCGACTACGTCGATCGCGACGGCCGGCTTCGCGCGCTTCGCGAAGTACGGCGCGTGGCGCGGGCTGGGGGGACGTTCGTCTTTTCGACGCACGACCTCGAACGCTGCGCTCCCGTATTGGCCCCTCGGGCTGCGGCGTACCATCTCTGGCTCTCCGAGCAGCTCGCGCAACTTCACCAAGCGGGCTTCGAACGCGTTCGTGCCTACTCCGCGACGACCGGGGCGGAAATCGTGTCGCTCGCGCACGAGTGCCCGCCCGATCGATGGCTCTACTTCCTCTGCCGCGCCGCCAGCGCTTAGTTTGGAATCAGTTTGCGAGTGTCTCGCACATGTTTTCCATTTTTCCGAGCGGTGTGATTCGGAAATGCGTCCTGTCCGCGACCTCGAAAATCGAGCCGCCGCTCAGAACGTACAATCCGGGCGGCACGTTGGTGGTGACGTACTTCGATACGTTCAAGAAGAATCCATCGTGGAGGATCCAGGTGTCGCGTCCGTCGGGGTGATGAAAGGCATCCGCGTCGCCGCTCACGTCGCCCAGCGCGGACTTCCCCGTCGCCGTATTGGTAAAACGGAAGACCAGAGGGCCGGTGAATTGCTCGACCAGCGGCTTGCCCGATGCGTCGACCGCGAGTGTACGAATGCGCTCTTCGTCCACGACGACCTCCGATTTGACCGCGAAGGAACAGTAGTCACCGGCCGCGAACGTCCTCACGGTGCGGCAAACGCGGTAGTCGCGCCACTGGCCGATTGGGCCGGGCGCCGCACCGCATAGCGGGGGATCCGCGTTGGATGACTCCGCGGCATTTGCATCCGAGACTCCGACTGTAAGCACGACGGCAAGCAACCCGATGGTTCGATGCATGATTTCCTCCGAGGAAGGCAAGGCGCTACCTCGACACATAGCACCCCGTCGCCGGACAATCCCCGCCAACGCTTGGCATGATCACCCGGCCCGTCACCTCTGTGTACAGGTCCGCCCAGCCATCCCGATCGCGTCTCTCAGTCCGCGCGCCTCGGCTCAAGCTCAGCCGATGACCCACGGAGAGGGGCGCACCCGGCATTCGCAATTCGCGAATCGCGAATCGCGAATCGCGAATCGCGAATGTGCCGAACCGCCCATCCGCCGGCACCGCGTGTTGCGCAATCGGAGAGCAATACCGCGAACAAGAGCGCGCTGCGTGGGCGCTGAGCCGACCTCACCGGTTCGCACTCTCGGATGGAACATATATGGTACACCTTGTATCGAAAAGATCTGGTTCGGCGACTCGGCAAGAAGTGAGCACCGCTACGTGAACGCATTGCCCCTTACAGTATCTGGGAAGGCCTTATTGCGTGCACTCGAACAGCGATGTTCGTGACGTCACGAACATTGGGAGAAAGAGACCTGGTCGGCCGTGCATGCCAATCTGGGTGAATGGCCATCCTTCGAAAACTTGGAATTCTCTTTGCGACGGCAATCGGATTGGGGCTCGGGTGCAACGGGGAATCGTCTCCGCCTGCCGCGATGGGCGTATCCGACGCGCTCGGCGTGACATCGCATGATGTCGGGTTGGGCCTGTATTTCATCAATGGGGTGCATAGTCCGGACTTGGATCCCACCCAGCCGCGTGCACTGCATCTGATCGACGGTCCGCGGCGGTTCCTGCAGGAGCTCTATATCGTCTCTCGTGCGCCGACGACGCCCGAAAGAGGGCTCTCGCCCATCATGCAGGAGGGCGATCTCGCTGCGGTCGATTGGCAGGGCGTTCACGTCGACGGCGAAGATTGGCGACTCGACTTCGACGGCGTCCATTGGATCCACCAGGTGTACTACCGGGGCGCGCGTTGGATGGTGGAGGCTAGCTCGCTGGCCGTGATTCCGCGCAACGATCGCGGCGACATCGTGGGCCCGGTGCTTTCCATGAACGCGGGCCGCGATGACGTCTGGAGACGCCGCGACGAAGCCTTCGAGCGGCGGTTCGTCGCACGGGTCGTCACGAGTGGCTGCAAAGCCAAGGACGATTGCTCCAATGCGGAGGCCACGTCGGCGGCCGAGGGTCTCGTCCAGCTGCGGGGCGCGCTATCCCCCCATCGGGCCGCCCGCATTCCGTCCGCGGCGACGGAGCTCACCCTCACGTGGAGCGCCGACGCCGGCCATGGCGTCGTACGGCGCGTGCCGTTGGTGCATGATGCCCCGGGGCCGATTGGATATGGGCTGCGTGCCGCGCTGGAAGAGCTGGCTCCTCCAGCCCGCGGTTACTATTTGCCGAAGGAGCGCCTCTCCGCCCGGGTGCGGTACACCGACGCTGCCGGCACGCCGCTTTTTCCGCAAGGTACGCTTCCCACGTACGGCGATGCGCTCTTCCGTGCACCGGCTGCGCAGGGCCTTCGGTACCTAGGATTCAACGATGTTCCAATTCTCTATTGGGCGCACAAGGCACTCCAGGCCGATATGGAAATAAGCCTGGTCGGACCACTCGACCGAATGACCCGAATCGGAACGACGCCCATTACGCCCGCATCGCTCGCGCTATCGCAAATTCCCGCGGCCGACGTCGAACACGACGGGTACACCGGGCTCGTTCAGATCGTGCCCCCGACGAATGTCGTCTTTCCGTGCCTCTTGGGGTTGCAAGGTGCACCGGGTGGCGATCCCTCGAAGTGCTCCACGCCGGTGAGCGACGTCATTGGCTTCGACGTGCCCGAAGAGGCACTACCAGGTACCTACTCGCTCCAGATCAAGGCACGGCGCGAATGGCAAGGAGAGCCCGTGCATGCGGCCGCGTCGATTCGTATCCAGATTGGTACCCAGATGCCATCGCAGTTCGCGCCCTTTCCGATTCCCGGGGTCGATGCCCGCTGCGGGAATTGCCACGCCGGTCGCGCGGCCATTCCGGTGGTGGGGCACGGATTCGAGGGACTCAATGCCGTCGGGCCCGAGTGCCTATCGTGCCACACGCGCGGATACTACTTCGAACCGGACGCGGACATCGTGACCCGCTTGCAAATCATCCATTCGCGCTCGCACCGTCTCGGCCCACCGGTTTGGTAGCGGTGCCGTCGAGTTGACGCTGCGAGATTTCGGACATCACCTGGACGCAGAAGACCGCCGCGACGAGGCCGAAAAGGCTACCGCCCAGGCCAATGGTGCCCGCCACGGATAGGTCGTTGATCCGCGAGGTTGCGGTTTCGATGAAGCCCATGATGAGCCATGTGGCCCACCAAACATCCACGATGCCCTTGTGGCGTGGTGACTCGGGATTGCTCGCAAACCACAGCTCCATCACCGCGCGGTACGGTTTGACGAGGTGCGCGAAAGGAATGAAAAACCAGCCCACGCACCAACCTGGCGTGAACGACATGGCACCACCACGAGCGTGCACGTTCGACGCGGCTCGGTGAATCCACAAGCAAAAAGCAAGCGCTGCCAAGCACCGGCAAAGGAACGAGAGCGCCGCGCAGGCCAGCAAGATGAGGGCCGCCCCCACGTTTTCTCCGTTGCCTGTGACCTGCCCCGCCAACACGGTCTGCGCGATGGCCAAAATGACCGAGGACGCCACGGAAAGCATGATGGCGACGGACGCCCACACCATCCGCGTTTTCAGCGGAACGAAACCTCCGTAACGCGACCATGCATCCTGCGGCGATAGGTATTGGCCATAGCTCGCTGCCGGCGGACTGTAAGGATTCTCCATTTGGACCCTCCGAAACGAGACTATCGGCCGGCGTTTTGTGGAGTTGTGGGAAAAGCGACGAAGCGTGCGATGGCGGCGGGGACGAAATCGTCGTCGCGGAGGAACAGGTCTCCGTGGTGCCCGCCTTCGACCACCGCCAGCTGCGCGTGCGGAAACATCGCGGCGAGCTTCTGCCCCATGGCCAAGGGAATGAGCTCATCCGCGGCGCCGTGCAGAATCAACACCGGCAAGGCGATGCCCGGTGCCTTGGCCGCATTGTCGAATCGGTCGCGAACCAAAAGCGACCCTGGGAAGATCCGCAGCACCACTCGCGCCATGTCGGGGATGCTCGTGTACGGCGAAATGAGCACCAGCTTGGCCCCATACCCGCGTCGCGCCATTTCCGTGGCGGCGCCCGAACCGATGGACTGACCCACGAGAACGGTGCGCTCGCGCGGAACCCCGAGCTCTTTCTCCAAGTGAACGAGCCCCGCCTCGGCGGCTTCGTAAATGGCGGCTTCGGAAACGGATTGCGCTTGTGCCAATCCGTATCCCGGGTACTCGATGGCGTACGCCCCCAGCCCGTGCGCCGTGAAGAGACGCAGGATGTCCGGCAGATCGCCAAGCTGCTCACCGTTGCCGTGGAAGAACACCAAGGTGGGCGCGTCGGTCTGCTTGGCGGGCGCGTGAAGCGCAAACACCTCGCGCCCTGCCGCCGCGATGCGCACGACCTTCCCCTCGGGCATGGTGACCTCCCGGGGCGCGTTGGTCGCCGCCGGAAAAAGAATATCCCGCTGCTTCGCAAAGACGAGCGCCGCCAACCCTGCGTACACCACACCCACGCCGCCCACCGCGAACCGAACGAGTTTCCCGAAGGTCATCGTTCGTTAGCTTGCCAGAAATCGCTCCACGCGCGCACTCGACGATGCACGGAAGGCGTCGAGGTCAATCCCGCAGCGGCGAGAAATCCATGATCCAGTTCGTTTCCCAGGTTCGTCCGCCGTCGTTCGAGAACGCTTGCTCCCAGCGCGGCGTCTTCGTGTCGATGCGCGACCAGATGAAGCGCACGCGGATGGGTTGGCCCTCGAAGACGTCGTCGCCTTCGAAGGTGCCGGTGTTGCCGGAGAACGAGCCCGTCACCGGGGCCTCGAGCACGCCCGTGCGGCTGCTGGCCCAGTAGATGGACCACGCCCTGGTCGCACGATTGAAAAAGCGGAAGCTCATTCCGATGAATCCGCCGTCGTGATCGGTGCGGAACTCGTCCTCGTTGCCCACGCCGCCGAGCAGCGGGCGGCAGACATTGGTCGCGTCGAACTCGTCCCATTGGGTCGAGCCTTTGAGCCGCTCGCGAAGGCGGCGGTTGCGAACGTGCCATTGGCCCATGAAAAAATCGAAGTCGTTCATGGGACGACACCCTAGAGTCCAAATAGGACACAATCGGCCCTAATTGCCGCGTACCATGAAATGCCGATGCCCCGTCCCGTCCGCCCTACGACGCGCGTGCTGACCGTTCTCGAGTTGCTGCAGACCCACGGGCGCATGAGCGGCGCGGAGCTGGCGCGGCGGCTCGAGGTGGACCCGCGCACGGTGCGCCGGTACATCGCCATGCTCGAGGAGATCGGCATCCCCATCACCGCGGAGCGCGGGCGCGATGGGGCGTACATGCTCGTGGCCGGCTTCAAGCTGCCGCCCATGATGTTCACCGACGACGAGGCGCTCGCGCTCTCCATCGGCCTGCTGGCGGTGCGCGGTCTCGGGCTTGCCGAGGCGGTGACGTCGGTGGCCAGTGCCCAGGCCAAGTTGGAGCGCGTAATGCCGGCCAACTTGAAACGCCGCGTGCGCGCGGTCGACGAGACGGTGACGCTCGATCTCGCGCGCCGCGGGCAGGATGCGCCGGAAAGCAACGCCGCACTCGTGGCCCTCAGCGCCGCCGCGCAGGCGCACACCCGCGTGAGCATGCGCTACCGCGCGGGCGCGCAGGAAGCGACCCAGCGCGACTTCGACCCGTACGGCCTCGCCTACCGCAATCGGCGCTGGTACGCCGTCGGCATGTGCCACCTGCGCGGTGGCCTGCGCTCCTTCCGGCTCGATCGCGTGGAGGAGGTCCGCCCCATCGCCGCGCGCTTCACCCGGCCCGATGGCTTCGATGCCCTTGCATACCTCGCGCTCTCGCTGGCGACCTTGCCGCGCGCGCACGCCATCGAGGTGCTGCTCGAGGCCGATCTGGAGACGGCGCGGCGGGCGCTCTTTCCCGCCGCCGGCGTGCTCGAATGGACCGGCGAGCGCACGCTCTTGCGCAGCACCGCCGACGATCTCGATTGGTTCGCCCTCGAGCTGGCACGCCTGCCGTTTCCCTTCGAGGTGCGCGCGCCCGAGGCCCTGCGCGCCGCGATGGTGTCACTCGCTGATCGGCTGCTGCGACTCGGGCGCCCGCACGCCTAGGTAGGCAAGCAAACTCGAGGTCATCTCTTCCGCCCACGTCGACCACGAAAAGTGGGTCTCCTTTGGCGTGTGCGGTGCCATGAGCGAGCGAAACTGCATCGTGCCCATCACCATGCGCACGGCGAAGCCGACGGCCACGCGCGGATTCGGATGCGAGATCTCGTCCTTGCGCTCGGACATCATCGCGAACAGAACCTCTTCGAGCTCGACCCCGGCCTTGCTCAAGTGTGCGATCACCACCGGATCTTTGTGGGCCTGCTCGTAGAACGCGCGCAGAAAGCCTTCGTGGCGGCGATGCAGTTCGACCACCAGCGCGATGATGCTGCTGATGATGGTCTCGGTGTCGGCCTCCTTCCAGCCTTCGCCCGTGGTCAGGCCGCGCAAGGTGAGGAGGCCTTCTTCCAAGTGGTGCAGGACCACGTAGCGGAAGAGATCTCCCTTGTCCTTGAATCGCGTGTAGAATGCACCCACCGAGCAACCCGCCTCGCGCGCAATGTCCGCGACGGTGGCTCCGTCGAGTCCACGTTCGGCGACGAGCTTCTCGAAGGCCGAGACGATGCGATCGAGCTTGAGGCGGCTGCGCTCTTGGAGGGGGAGATTTACCCACCGAATCACACTTGGACTCGTGGGTTGCTGCCGGCGCCGCTCGGACGTCTTCCTGGGCGGCATTTCCTTGGGGGCGCGGCTGGTGGACATCGAACCTAAGGAATATGAGCGGTCATTCATCGCGGGTCTAGAGGTTGACGGAAAGCGAATCATCAGCTAGGCAAAATATGAATCAAGATTCTGGTTCGCAATAGCGATAAGAAAAAAACAGCCTGCTCAAACGTTGGTGGACGCGACGGAGCATCTACTGAAGTCACGAGCGGGGAGAGTCCGTCGTTCCGAAAGGGGTGATTCATGGGTCCCAGGTTCGCAAAAGCCGCCATCGGCGTGCTGGCCATTGGCATGATCGCGGTCTCGGGTACGAGCGCAGACGCCGCGGAGAGCGCGCCGTCATCCGGCTTCAACGATTGGAGTTGTAGACCTTCCGCGGCGCACCCGAATCCGGTGGTGCTGCTGCATGGCCTCTTCGGCAATGGCCCCGGAAACTTCAGCTTCGTGGGCCCGTACCTGGCGTTGAATGGTTACTGCACCTTCGCCCCCACGTACGGTCAGGCCATCCCGGGATTGCCGGTTGGAGGCTCGATCCACATCGCCGATTCGGCCAAGGAAATTGCCGCATACATCGAAAAGGTGCGCACCACCACCGGCGCGGCCAAAGTCGATATCGTCGGGCACTCCGAGGGCGGATTCCATTCGATCTACGGGCCCAAGATGCTCGGCTACGCGGACAAGGTCGATCACGTGGTAGCGCTGGCGCCTCCCACGCACGGGACGACGTTCCTCGGTTTGGTGAGCTTGGGCGACTACCTCGGACTGCGTCCCTTGGTCGATCAGGTGCTCAACACGGTCGGCTGCCAGGCGTGTTCGGAAATCATCGTCGACGGCGCCGAGGTGAAAAAGCTCGAGGTGGGCCCCATCGCGCAGCCGGGCGTCGACTACACGATCATCGTGTCCAAGGCCGATCCCCTCGTCGTTCCGCACGAGAACTCGTTCATCCGAGAAGAGGGCGTGAAGAACGTGTACTTGCAGGACACGTGTCCCTTCGATCCCGCAGGCCACATCGGCCTCGCCTTCGATCTGGACGTCGCCCAAATGGTCGCCAACGCCCTCGACCCCACGCACCCCCGCCGCATCACCTGCAGCTTCGGCCCACCGCTGTAGAGTCGACGGAAGAGCGTCGAACCGCCAAGACGCCAAGAGCGCCAAGGGGTAAGGGTGCATGAATGACGCCGTTCCTCGGCGTTCCAACACCCCATTGCTTCTTAGCGTCCTTGGCGTCTTGGCGGTTTCCTTCTTCAGTGCTCTAGCGCGCGTGGACGCCCAGTGCGTTGACGTCGAAGCTGAAGCTGTGGCCGTTGGCGGTGGCGGTGACCTTGATGGAATCGGCGTCGACGCGGGAGTACGTGACGGTGAGCGTCTTGTCCTTGGGGGTCTCGAGCACGTAGGTGCCTGCCTGGGGCACGGGATCCTTCCAGCGCATTTCGACGCCTTGGATTGAGAGATCCCAGCGGCCGTGCGGGCCCGTCCAGCCGAGGGTCCCGCTGTCGGTGAAGCCCGCGGCGATGTCGCCGGCGAGCGCGGTTTGCGTGCGGTTGCCCGTGCCGTGGCCGGAGCGGCCGTCGGAGATGCGTGTCCAGGTGACGTCGTGGGCGACCCGGCGCGTGGGGGTCGCCGTGTTCCAGGTGACTTCGGCGGTGCCGTTGACCTTGACGATGCCGTTCGAAAAATCGGTCCACGTGTGGTCGACGACGATGCTGCCCGCGTCGTTGCGCGTGACCTTGACCTGCGATTTGCCAGAGAACGTGTGGCCTCGGTACACGCAGCTGCCGGGGCGCGCGCCGTAGGTGATGCTCAACGTACTGCCCACCAACGTCGTCTCGGCGCAGGGCAGCTGCGTTGCGATGAACGTGCGAAGCTGCGTGGCGGCCGCTTCGACGGCGCCGCCGATGGTGAAGTTCGTGGCGATCTCGATGCTTGCGCTCGTAAGGTTGTTCGCCTGCGAGCTCAGTGAGCTCTCTTCGACGGCCTCGAGGGCCTCGGACTGCGAGAGCGCCTCGTCGTTCCCCGTCTTGCTGGCGCAGGCTGGCAAGGTCAGCGAGACGAAGGCCAGCGAAGCGAGCAGCCTGGTGATGCGCATGGGGGCGCAGGGTTGCAGGGGCCTTGCCATACATTTTTCCGCGGAAATGCGCCGCACCGCGAGGGGGGTGTGGACGCGCGGTAACACGAAGCAAGTGGACGCCCGCCCATGATCACCCTAAAAATCGCCGAAGGCCGAGATGCGATCGCGTGTGCTCACCCTGCTTCGGGACCACGGGTTCAACCGGACCTCCTTTCAAGTCCTGGAGGTCGGCTTTCGCTATTGGTTCTGCGAGCAAGGCTGCGTCGCCTACGCCGACACCGGGCATGCGTGGGTTGCGGCCGGTGCACCCATCGCGGGCGACGATGCGCTCGCCGCCGTGACCGCGGCCTTCATCGCGGCCGCCCGGGAAAAAGGGCGCCGTGTCAGCTTCTTCGCCACCGAAACGCGCCTTCTCGAAGCCTCGAACGAGCTCGCGTCGCTGCAGATCGGCGAGCAACCGGTGTGGGATCCGGCCGGCTGGCCAGACATCGTCAAAGGCAGCCGCAGCCTTCGCGAACAGATCCGCCGTGCCCGGGCCAAGGGCGTGACGATTCGCAAGCTCGCCACCGAGGAGGTCGCACCCGGCTCCGTCGCGCGCTACGCGATGGAGACACTCGTCGCGCGCTGGCTCTCGACGCGGGCCATGGCGCCCATGGGCTTTCTCGTCGATGTGCAGCCCTTCGATTTTCCCGAAGAGCGGCGCTACTTCATCGCCGAACGCCAGGGCGCCATCGTCGCCTTCTTGGCCGCGGTCCCAGTGTATGCGCGCGGCGGTTGGCTCATCGAAGACTTGGTGCGCGGTACGGGCGCTCCGAACGGCACGGGCGAAATGCTCATCGACCAGGCGATGCGCCTGTTCGCCGCCGAGGGCAGCCACGACGTCACCTTGGGCCTGGCGCCCCTCTCGGGCAGCGTGAACCGCTGGCTCGGCGCCGCACGATCCGTGGGGCGGGCGCTCTACGATTTTCGCGGCGTGCAGGCCTTCAAGGCCAAGCTAAAGCCGGACCGCTGGGAGCCCACGTACCTCGCGTACCCCAAGGGCACGAGCGCGATGTTCGCCGTCTACGATGTGCTCGTCGCCTTCGCGCGCGGCAGCCTCTCGCGCTTCGGCATGGAGACGCTTTTGCGGGGCCCCGCGTTCGTCGTCCGTGTGCTCGCGGCGCTGCTCGTGCCGTGGACGATTTTGCTCGCCTCGGTCGAGACGCGAAAGTGGTTCCCCGCGCCGTGGATCAAGTGGGCATGGGTCGGCTTCGACATTGCGGTGATGATCGGGCTCTTCGCCCTGTCCTCGCGCTTTCGCCCGCGCCTCGCGCGCGTGCTCGCCGCCGCGGTCACCATGGACGGCCTCCTCACCCTGACGGAGGCCGTCACCTTCAACGTACCGCGCGTGCACGGCCCGACGGACTGGGTCGTCATCGTGCTCGCATGCCTGGCGCCCACCCTGGCCGCCGTCGTCCTCTGGGGAGCCCAGGCCACGCGAACGAGTTAGTTCACGATCCGGACGCGCACTTGGAGACGATCTTGAATTTGCGCGATCCGCGTTCTTCCGTGCCGTTCACCGTGACTTTCTTCGTCTGCGGGTTGAACTTGGCATTCTGGACGAGCCCTTTGAAGTTGATGCCACCCTTGATGACGACGAGTTCGCTCCGAAGGACCTTGTCAAGGCTGGTTCCGCTACGCTCACCATCGAGCGCGACTCGAGCCCCGTCGTAGTAGCACTCCGTCATGTGAAAGTCGTAGGTCTTCGCGCCAATCGTTACCTTGGCCAAGCCGTAGTCTCCGAACTCTTCGACGCCGAAGTCGTCGTCGTCATCCGGTGCGATATCTCCCGCTTCGTCTTCTTGTGCGTAGGCGATGGTGCCAAGGGCGCTCGAGAAAGAAAGAACGGAAAGGGCAATGATCGAAAGTTTGAAATTCATGTAGATGTTGTTTTCCGTGCACTTGGATTTGCTTGGAAAGCTGCTTGCCAATCGATATAGCCTGTGGAACTCCAAATGTTCGTATCAATATGTCTCCGTGTGTATCTCGATTTGTATCGAGGTGTTTGAACGCTTTACCATCATCCCCTGATGGTACCCGCGCGGAGTTTTGTGTCACGGCCGGATCTATGTCCTCAAGGTGAACGCCTTATCCATAGATTGCGCCTGCTTTGAAAGAATGCTTCTCGGCATGTCGAACCGTCGAGGTCTTATTCGACGCCGTGCAGAGCATGCCCGCTTCTCGCTCAAATGATGATTTTCGATTTCGAGTCGACTGGAAGTTCAGAAATATCGAGAGGCACCGTCATGTTCGTCGAAGACGATGGCCCCTGGCCGAACTCGTTCGCGCGTACCTCGATGAGCACGGATTCAACGTGAAAGTCGTGACGATGCTATCGACTGCATTCAGCAAGAGAAACCCGATCTGGTGCTCCTCGATCTCTCCCTTCCCGGCTTCGATGGCCTGTCCGTATGCCGGGAGATTCGAGCTGAGTACACGGGCATCATCGTGATGATGACAGCGCGAGTCGACGAAGTGTTGTGTCTGGAGTCGGGGCCGACGACTACCTGACCCAAACTGATTCGCCTACGCGCGCTGGTCGCCCGCTTGCGCGCCCACCTGCACCGGACCGACAAGCGGAAGCCCCCGCGCAGAGAGCGCGGGCGGATCGTGGTTGGCGACTTGCGGATCGAGCCTGCGTGCCGCTTGGTGACTTATCGCGGCGCGATGATACCGGTATCGTCCTCCGAATACGAACTGCTCGAAACCCTTGCGAAAAGGGCAGGTGAGGTCGTCCCGCGCGAAGATCTTCTGGGTGCCGTGCGGGGCATTCCTTATGACGGATTGAATCGTTATACCGATTCACGCATTTCGCGCCCGCGTCGCAAATCGGGAGATGAGCCACAGAGGCCGTCAGTCATTGTCTCCGTTCACGGTGTGGCGTACACGGCTGGCGGCGACCCACCGAGCGGACGACGGACACCCGGATGATGGCGGGTAAATGGCAAAGCAAGATACATTTCGATACCAATTCGAGACGGCATCGTGGATGCGCTGCAGCTATATATCGATCGACGTCGCAGCGACTTCTCGTTTGTACATGTATATATCAACGAAAGGACGAGTTCGTGGTAGCCTTCAGATATCCTGTTTGCGATATTATTACGCCGAGCATGATACTTGGTTACAACAACCGAATCATGCGGTAGCTCGAGCTCGACCTACCATCCGCCGTCGTAATACTCCGGGCAGCGCAAACAGAGCTCGCCAAAGGCGTCACACCGCTCATCAACAATGAAGGACTCGAGGAGCCAATGCTTGGCACGTCGGGGAAGGATTCTTCAATCGCTGATGGGCTCTCTCAGTCCCAGCACCGCAGGGGGCAATCGCATTGTTTGACTAATTCGTTACTAGTGGTTGGAGCTCGCGAGGCTATCTTCCTGTGTGCTTTCATCGCATCGTGGCAGCCCTTTGTGCCCTCAGCGTCGATGTCGTCTGCTGAATGAAATGCGACGTTATACGAGATTGTGGTAATTCAATGGTTTGGTTGTATGCCTCGTGTGAACTATCGAGAAACAAGGTGGCCTAGTCTTTCGATGATGAAAACGCGCCCAGTCTGTGGACTGGGTTGCGGTTCACAAGACACGCTACACGAGCCGGGTTTCTTCTTTTTTTTGAAGAATTTGAATGTGTGTGAATTGCGACTACTCAGGGGACGGTTGAACCAGAAGCTGCAAATGCGAATCACTGGGGCAAACCATAACGGTATCTTCGTCGCATTCGTTCTTTACGGATCGTTGGATGGGGTCATGACGACGTTCTAACCAATATGTCTCTGCGTAAATGTGAAATTAAGTTTAAATGCAACTCATCGCACAGCGCGACATTTTATCGTCTTTCTTCGGAGGCTCTCATGCGTTTTCATCGTTCGCCGCTCCTCGCTGCACTCTTTTTGTCTTCGGTCGTTGTCCTTTTCAGTCTCGCCGCGAGCGCGCAGGATGCGACCTCGATTCCGAAGGATGCCCCGCGGGCCGAGGGCGAACGGTCCGATTTCAAGCGGGTGGCCCTCGTAATTAATCCGCTCGCCATCGGCATCGGGCGTTACAGCATCCAGGGCGAATACCTCCCGATGCCGCACCATGCCATCACGTTGAATCCGTTCTTCGCACACATTCCGGTCACTGTCAGCTTGAATGGGCAAGACGTCGACGCCGGCTCGCTAAACGGCTTCGGCGGCGAACTTGGTTATCGGTTTTACACCGGTACCAAAGGCGCGAATGGTTTCTTCGTTGGCCCCTCGCTCCTCTTTGCTTCGTACAGCCAGAGCTCGGGCAACGCCGACGCATCGAAGAGCAAATCGAGTGACTCCTTCTTGAACTACGGCGCCGCCCTGGACATCGGCGGGCAAGCGGTGATCGGCCCGGGGATCGTAGTCGGCGGTGGATTCGGCCTTCAGTACACGAAAACTAGTGAGGATATCAACACGGACAACCTGAACCTCGCCAGCGCCGTCGTCGCCGGCGGCGGTGTTCGTCCGCGCTTCCTCTTTGCGCTCGGGTATTCGTTCTAGCGAGGTCCGGAAGTAGACGAGGCGGACGGGCGCGCAGGAACTACGAACATCGGGGAGGTGGGAGTGTCAGTTTGGTACTGACCCCACTTTCTGCGATGTCGCACGATAACGTTCGAATGAAGGCTCGCTGCAGCCTTGGGTGATATCGTCCGATTCATCGCCCGCCTGATGGTATCCGCGCGGATGTTTGCGTCAGATCGGCCAGGCGTGCCAGTTCGCAGGGGCATGGGGCCACTTGAAGCAGTTTTTCGCAGCATCATGGGGCCACCCTTTCGCAGCATGAAGGGGCCACCGGCGAGGGAGGCTTGACGAGATTTTCGCGGCGTCATGGGGCCACCCCGGACCGAGTTTTCGCAGGACGGCTACAACGTGATCTTCGCGCGCGCCGACGAGACGCTTCGTCGTCTTCGTCAGAGCCGCTTCGACAACTCACGTGACGCCGAAATGACCGCGCTTACGACGGTCGCTCTTTTGATCCTCGACGACTTTGCTCTGGAGCCAATGTCGAAGGAAGAGAGCAAGGATGTCTACCAGCTTTTTTGGAGCGCACCGGTCGCGCGTCCATGATTATCACTTCAAATCGAGACACCGCCGAATGGCTCGCGATGTTCGACGACGTGCTGCTTGCGCAGAGCGCTGTCGATCGATTCAAGAACTCCGCCTACGATTTCGTCATCGAAGGCGAGTCGTACCGCGCGCGCCTCAAGCCCACCATCGATGCATCGGCTCCTGCGCCTGATGCACCGGCGATGAAGCAAAAAATTCATCCACGGTCGCGAACCCGCCGGCGTCACTGATCCAGTCTTCGGCGGGCGGCCGGCTCTCGTCGTTGTCGCCCGTCGAGGTGGCCCCATGGCCCTGCGAAAATCTTCGGATCCGCCATGTTCGAGAACACGATTTTCGACCTGTGGACTTTGAGCCCGATCCGCGGCATCCTGCTCATGGTCGTTCGCTCTATCTCCCTGGCCCCATGACCCTGCGAAGGGGGGGCCCCATGGCCCTGCGAACTGGCACCAGGCGCATCTACTTTGGAGAAATCTTCTTCGGCATGTCGACGCGCTGAGCCTCGTTAGCTGTTTATTGGAGCATAGTCCCTGCTGCGCGACATCCTAAGGCCGCGGCTGGCCTCGCGCTCCTGAATCAGTGCGTATTCCGAAGGACTCGGGGCCCCGCGTCCAGGAGCGAGAAGAGAGCCCCCCCAGATGGTCCCCGCTCCCGCCATCTTTTTATGGCTGCCTTTCAGGTCGAGAACTCGACCATCGTCGCGACGGCCAAGGGGCTATTTCTTGAATCGAAATAGATGCGGTGCACTCGCGGCAGATCTCGAGTAGCGAGCGGCCGTCATTTGAGCGCGCACGTGTGGGTACCCGTGCCCTGACCCCAGCACATCAGCTCGCCCTTGCCGACCAGAACGCAAGTATGATGGCCCCCAAGGATCATGTTGGTCGCTTCCCTGATCGTCTTGACCTCGACCGGCGTGTCGCGGAACACGGACTCGCCTTCACTTCCATCGCCAATCTAGCCATGGGAGTTCCAGCCCCAGCACCACAAGCCAGCACCTTGAAGACGGGCGCACGTATGGAAATGGCCAGCCCGTACTTCTTCTGAGTTGGGTAGACCATTCACCATCGTTGGTGTTGACCTCATATCGCGATCACCCACATCCAATTGCCGGTAGTCGTTCCAGCCCCAACATAGGACCTGTCGGTCTTTTGATATGGCGCAGTTATGGAAGCTCCCGACAGAAAGAGAAAGTTGCCACCAGACTGCTCACTTGTCGGGGGACGCTTCCGTGGCCTTTGCTCGTTCCATTACCAAGCTGCCCGCGGCTGTTGTCACCCCAGCACCAGATCGAGCCATCGCGCTTACGTGCACACGCGTGCCGGTTGCCCACGCCGATTTCCTGCACGTCGCTGAGGCCTTCGACCCTGACGGGAACCGGTTGCGTCATCCCCAAGCCGTCACCGAGCATCCCCATCTCGTTCTCACCCCAATACCGGACGGTGCCGTCGGTGAGCAGCGCAGAGCTTGTTTCATCGCCCAGGGCCAACGCCGAGACACTGAGCGTGCCGACGGCAGTGGAGCGCGCGGCCGCTGGCTGCGGACAGGACCCGCACGTCGCGACCGAATGCGCGTTACCGAATGCAAGCGGACGTGGATTGTCTGCCCCCGGGGAAAGCAGCGCAACATCGCACTTGGCCCCCTTCTGAACCTTGACGCAGTGCTGGGCTCCCTCGGGCACCTCCGTGGTGGCGGCTCCTTCAGAATCCCAGGGTCGCCGTCTGGACCGAGCGCCTGCTGGGAGGCGGAACGAGGATATCGACGCTTCCGCTCTCGAACCCTGGAGCCTTCAGCGTGATCCGCGTCCTATCGAAACGGAGCGTACCGCGCGCATCTCGTCCGTCGAACTGGAGCGTCATCGATGTCCCGCAACACTCGGCCCTCGCGGCGTACGGAAATGGTCCCATACCTTTCACGCTCATGAAAGTTGCCAGAGTCACGCTCTACGCGAGGCTGATCTAGCGTTGAACCGCTGTCGAACGTCACTTTCGTTCCCTTCTGGCACGCAACGCGACCGCACATCGAGTTGGATGTCTCGAGGGGGCCCGAGCACAATCTCTAGCGGACGATCCGAGGATGCACCCGGTACGAGCAAAGGTTTTCCAAGGCGAGCCACTGCGCGCGGCCAGCCTGGTCGGTGCGCAATCACGACCAGGTTGTCTACCCGGCCGGCGCGTGCAGACCCCAATCCCCCGTACCAAGGTGAGGCAGAGAAGGGGACCTGATCGATCCGCGCTCTCTCGTCTTCGGCTGCAGTTGCTGCGTTGCACACGGATGCCATCCCTGCCGCATCGGTGACCACCGTCTTGCTGGCATGCGCCTGTTGGTGTCCTCCCTCGATGGAGAAGGCACCTGTTGGTCCGGCCCAGTGAGAGGCGACCGTTTGTACCTCCACTCCGCTCAGTGGCTGTCCATCTTCAGCGACGGCACGAACGCGAATTCGGGAGCATCCTGAAGGGCCCCGGGATACTGGCCACGTACGGCCTGCTCGCTGACCACACTGTCTCTCCACGCGGCGGGCGTGCCGCTCGTGCACAACGAGTCCGCCCACCAAAGCCGCCAGTCCGGCGACGGCTCCGACGCTCGTGAGCCACCGGCGACGCCTCTGCCGGCGCTGCTGTTCGAACAACGCGAGATCGTCCATGACCGCAATGTCGTACTCATGTTTCGTGCGATACGGCGTCATCCGATCTCGTAATACCCCGAGCGCGGCGAGATGCTTCCCGCATGCAGCTCGGTTCTGGAATAGGTGTGGCGCTCCTCGCCTACGGCGAACGGCAGCCAATGCGCCGTTGAACGGTAGCGTCCGCGGACAAGTGTCCGTACGGATGGACGCAGACACTGCACGCTGCTTCATCCACGGCGCTTGTTCGCGGATTTCGCCTTTGCAGACGTTTGCGACGGTGGTTGCCAACGCGTCCGGATGCGGTAATGGTTCGCATGGGCAAGGTTCTGATTGTCGACGACCAGCAAGCGGTTCGAACTGCGCTCGAGATGCTTTTCGAACTCGCGGGCATGGAGTTCGAATCGGTGTCCTCCCCCGAGGAAGCGCTCGTCCGTGTGCAGCGAGGTGGCGTTGCGGTGGTCGTTCAAGATATGAATTTTTCGCACGGCACGACATCGGGCGAGGAAGGGGTCGAGCTCTTTCGCGCCATTCGCGCGCTGAATCCGCAGATACCCGTGCTCTTGATGACCGCCTGGACCTGCCTTGAGACGGCGGTGATGCTCGTAAAGGAGGGCGCCGACGACTACATCGAAAAGCCCTGGGACGACCGCAAGCTGACGTTGGCCGTTTCGAATCTCCTGCGCCTGCATAGCCTGTCGCAGCAAAATGAAGCGCTCGTGGGAGCCGTGGCCCGTGCTCGCGGCGAGCTGGGAACGTCGTTCGACCTGTGCGGCGTCGTCTATGCGAGCCGTGCCATGCACGAGGTGGTGTCGCTGGCAGTACACACGGCGCGTTCCGATTCACCGGTGCTCATCACCGGCCCCAACGGCTCGGGAAAAGAGAAGCTCGCCGAAATCATCCAGCAAAACTCGGCCCGCAAAGGCAAACCCTTCGTGCGCGTGAACGCCGGCGCCTTGCCGGACAGCCTTATCGAGGCGGAGCTTTTTGGTGCCGAGGCGGGGGCGTTCACAGGTGCGGGCAAAATGCGAATTGGCCTCTTCGAGGCGGCCGACGGCGGCACGCTGTTTCTCGACGAGATTGGCAATCTCTCACTGGCCGGCCAAATAAAGCTTCTGCGCGTCCTCGAGACCGGCGATTACCAACGTCTGGGAAGCGCGACGCCACGCAAAGCAAACGTGCGCATCCTGAGCGCGACCAACGCAGACTTGCGTGAAGCCATCGCGCAGAAGAGCTTCCGCGAAGACCTCTACTTCCGGCTCAATGTGATCGAGCTGCGCGTCCCGCCGCTCGCGGAGAGGCCGGACGATGTGGCCGCGCTGGCGTGTGCCATCCTTGCGGGACGCAGCGGCGGTCCGTTCGAGCTAAGTGAAGACGCCGTCCGTGCGATGCACGCGCATGCATGGCCCGGTAACGTGCGCGAGCTTCGCAATCGCTTGGAGCGCGCAACCTTGGTGGCCAAAGGACCACGTCTCGAGCCCCCGGATTTGGCGCTCCCTCGCGCGCCCGCCCGCATCGTTTCAGGCTCGTCCTCGGAGGAAGGGGACATCCCGCGGGCCACCCTCGAAGAGGTGCTGACCCGCAATGAGGGTAACGTGTCGCGGGCCGCGTCCGAGCTCGGCCTGAGCCGCCAGGCCCTCTACCGCCGCATGGAGCGCCTTGGTCTTTCCGTCCAACGGCGGCTCAAAATCCCATGAGCACCTCGTGGAAGGCTGCACGGCTGCTGCCGACGACGGCCACATCCGCGTTTGCGTCCGCCGCATGCGCCTATGCCATCCAGACAGGCGCCGGGGCGCTCGCTTCGGCACTGCTCATTGGCGTCGGCTGCCTAGCCGTGGCCCTCGCGGCATCGTTGGCCATGTATTCGTGGCGCAAGTCGCACGTCGAGATGAAAGCCACCCAGCTGGGCATCGCCCTAGAGGCGCGCGAGAAGGAGCTAGCCGAACGCGAGCGCCTCCTGAAGACGCTGGTCGAGTCGGTGCCGATGGCCATTGTCCTCTTCACCGGCCTTGGGCAAATTCTCTACGCCAACGAGGCCGCACGCGCTCTCTTCTTCGACGGTGCCCATCCGGACGGCGGCAATTTTCTCAACCGCCTCGGCCGCGCCCCGGAGGCCCTGCGCCGCGCCATCCTCGGCGAAGGGGACGAGCTCTTCTCCATCTACGACGAAAACCAGCAGCGGCAGACCTATCACCTCGCCAAGCGCCACATGGAGCTCGACGGGGAGTCGGTGGTGCTGGTCGTGGTCAACAACTTGAGCCGCGAGCTTTATCGACAAGAGGTCGACCTCTGGAAGCGGCTTTTGCGCGTGCTCACCCACGAGTTGAACAACTCGATGGCTCCTATCAAGAGCCTCGTAAACTCCGGCCGCACCCTCATCCGTGGCGTCCCCGAAGAGAGCCGCCTCACCAAGGTGTTCGATACCGTGGCCGGCCGCGCCGAGCACCTCGAGTCGTTCGTCCACCGCTACGCCGAATTCGCGCGTCTCCCCGCCCCGCGCAAAGCATACGTGGAGCTCGCCCCCTTCGTGGAGAGATTGGGCAGCCTCTTTCCCGAGGTCGCCGTAGACGGGGAGCTTTCCCAGGCGACGGTCCAGTTTGACGTCGGGCAGATCGAACAGGCTCTCATCAACCTTTTGAAGAACGCCATCGAGTCGTCCGGCTCGGCACACGGGGTGACCCTTCGCGTGGAACCGGTTCTTCCCTCCGGCCTACGTTTCGGCGTGCTCGATCGCGGCCCGGGCATGTCGCCCGAGGTTTTGAAGCACGCGCTCGTCCCTTTCTTCTCCACCAAGGACAATGGCACCGGGCTCGGACTCCCCATTGCCTCCGAAATCGTCGAAGCCCACGGCGGCGTCCTGCGCCTGCAGACCCGAGAGGGTGGTGGGCTTGAGGTCTGGATTCGTTTGCCAGGTCCCGAAGCCTCTTCGGATCCCCGCGGCAAGCTCACGCTCACGCGAACATGATACGCGACAACGAGCAGAGCCTGGCGTTCCTTCAACGCCGTATCGGACAGTTCGGCTTGGTGGTCGGGTTGTTCGACGTGTTGGCCATGATCGTTCGCGGCATGAAATGGATCCCGTCGAGCCTGGCGGACGTACAGGACGTCGTCGCTTGGGCAGCTCACGTGGCCGCGTGCGTGCCACTCCTGGCGATATGGTGGATTGCCCGCGGGCGTCCACGCTCCTTACGTTTTTTGCGATGCCTGGAGGCCATCGGAATTCTCGTTTCCACGCTGGCGCTCTCCGCCATGGGATACGCCCTTACCCTCTCGGGTGGTGTCACGCCCGGCCGGGAACACGGCCCCACTGCTGGCCAATACATCGTGCTCTTGGCGTTGAACTACATCGTTATGGCTCGTGCGGTGTTCATTCCGAGTTCGCCACGACGAACGCTCTGGCTCACGGGCGTCAGTGCGGCGGGGCTCTTCCTGTCTGCGTCGCCTCTGTTGAACGTTGCCACGCACGACGTCTTCGGCGCGAAGGCGTCGCCCTATTTCGGCACCATGATGGGCATTTTTGCGTGGTGGCTCATGACCACGTGCCTCGCTACGCTTGCTACTAGCACCATCTATGGCCTTCGCCTTCAGGTCCGCGAGGCGCTCCAGTGCGGAGAGTACACGCTCGAGGAAAAGATCGGCGAAGGTGGCATGGGCGTGGTCTATCGCGCCCGCCACGGTATGCTTCGTCGGCCCACCGCCGTGAAGCTTCTTCCGGCGAGCGCATCGACGGCGCCGCGAATTGCGCGCTTCGAAGACGAGGTCCAGCACACCGCGCGCCTCTCACATCCTAATACGGTGACCATCTTCGACTACGGACGCACGCCCGAGGGGATCTTCTACTACGCCATGGAGCTCCTCGACGGCGAGACGGTGCAGGATACCATCGACGCTACCGGACCAATGCCGCCCGAGCGGGTCGCTAAGATTCTCATGCAGATTGCAGGAGCGCTCGATGAGGCGCACTCCGTCGGTTCCGTTCATCGCGATGTCAAACCGTCGAACGTCGTCTTGTGCAATCAGGGGGGGCTCTTCGATTTCGTCAAGGTGCTCGACTTCGGTCTGGCCGAATCGTTCGAGCGCGAAGGAAAACCGAGTCAGAGCCATCTCGGCATCGTCGGAACCCCGCTCTACCTCGCGCCCGAGGGGGTACTGAATCCGGCGGTAGTCGGCCCGCCAGCGGACGTGTACGCGCTGGGAGGGATCGGATATTTCATGCTCACCGGCGAGCCGGTATTCCCCGGAAAATCGATCCTGGAGATCGGCTCGCGCCATCTGCACGCGGTCGCACGAAGGCCATCGGAGCGATCCCCGTTCCCGGTGCCCGAGGCCCTCGAGAATCTGCTGCTTCGTTGCCTGGCCAAAGCGGAAGAGGAGCGTCCAACAGCGGCCTCGGTCGTGCGAGAGCTCGCCTCGGTCGCCGTGCAGGCATGGTCCGCCGGAGACGCCGCGGCGTGGTGGCAGGAGCATCGGACTCGCGTGCACGCGCAACGAAAACAATCGGATGCGAACCTCACGCCTGGCTTGACTGTTCGGCGCGGACAATTGTCCACGGCCTCCATTGTCCGCGGACACCTCGAACGAACGTCAAACCAGCGGAAATCTTAGCGGCACATCCCTTGCTCTGTTCGGGCGCCATGATCCGACGACGCGAGCTTCCATCGCTCACCGCCCTGATGGTCGATCCTTGGTGCTGGGGCGCATGCTTGGTGGCTGCGCCGTCAGTGGCAACGGCGCTGGCGCACCTCGGGATGCGGGTAGCGGCGCCGGGGCCCCGCTCTTCCTTGGTGGACTCACCGCCAACCTGGCTGAGGAGCAACGCTACGCCGCGACACTTACCCGCACCATGCCGCGCGACCTTCGCGGCACGCTCTATCGCAATGGGCCCGGCATCTTCAAGCGCGGTGCAGCCCGCATCGCGACGCTCCTCGACGGTGATGGGATGGTCATCGCCTCGCGCTTCACCGATGCGGGCATCGAGTTTCAGAACCGCTTCGTCCAGACGCCACGCTTCGCCGAGGAAACGGCCGCGGGCACATTTCTCTACGACACGTGGACCACTAGCGCCGAACGATCTTTGGATTGGCTATGATGATCACGTGGCATTTCCTGGGAGACGATGCCTATTTCAAAATCATCATGAACGGCGAGACGCGAAAGACCGGGGCACCGGGGGCATTCCGCCGCACCGTCATCGACTTGGTCGCCGGAACGCAAACAACGAAACGCCACGCTACACTGCCATGGCAAGAATTTCCGATGATAGCCCCCTCTCGCGTGGGGCGCTCCTACCGGCACGCGTACCACCTGTTCACCCCCGAATCTAGCATTCTGTGGCGCGCCGTGGCCAAACTCGACGTGGAGACAGACCGCACCGACGTTTTCGACTTCGGCCCCTGGGCATTGGGCTCTCGAGTCGACGTTCGCGCCTCGTCCCAATGGAACCGCCGAAACGATGGCTGGCTCTTGGTAGAAACAGTTAACAACCGTGGCCCAGCCGCGCTCGAGATCTTCGACGCGCGCCGCGTGGCCGATGGCCCCGTGGCTACGGCCACGACCCGCACGCACATCCCGTGCACTTTCACGGCCATTGGGCGCCGCGCATCGCCTAAATGCCGCCTGAAGTGATCCATCGCGCAATTGGGCTGACCCATTTTCTCTGAGAATTGATCGCAAGTCCGTTTTCTTGCCGCGCGAAGAGATTTTCGATGCCGTGTGAGGTATTCGCCATTCGGACTGGATCGTTTCTTCGATTTACGCATTTCGCAAGTGCGCCGCAAACTCTGAGACGAGCCGTTCGGCTGACGCTCATCGTTTCGGCGCGTGGCGTGGGCTTCATGCGGGCACTGATTATCGAGCGGACAATCCGCAAGCGGACGGGTATGGATGAAATAATGTGGTGGATAGATGCCATCGATACACATCGATACGAACTAGAGACGGCGCGAAGGTGCGCTCTAGCTATCATACGGGGCGGACGTCGTACCGATTGTCGACTCGCGTCCGTCAACGAAAGGTGAAGTTACTTGCAAACGAACCTGCGATACAGCCCTCGCGCTTTTCGAGGAACTTGGACATTCCTCATGGCAACGACCGTCACCGCATGTAGCGCGAGCTCCTCGGACCCCGCTTCGAACGCGGGGCAGCCTCCGCCTGATTCCGGAGGCAATCCAAACCCGTTCGACGGAGGTTCGGGCAATTCATCAAGCAACGCATTCAGCGTCTGCGCTACCTGGATCCAATGCATATCCACGCGCGAGCCGACATTACTCGGGGCAACGATTGATGCTTACGGCGAACGAGGGACATGTTGGAAGCAGAAAGACGTATCCGTCTGCCGACAAGGGTGCATCACCGGGCTTCGTCAGGCCCGCGCTGCACATCCTGAACAGACAGCATGCGTTACCTGCTTTTCGGATTCAGATTGCGAATGGCCCGGCAAGCCCGTCTGCGATACGGCGTCTGGACTTTGTGCCGCGTGCGCACCGAACGCTACCGCGTGTGGTACCCCAGGTCCTTCACCCTCCGACGCGAAGTTCGTATTCGTGACGAGTAAGACGTTCAAGGGTGAGCTTGGTGGTCTGGAAGGCGCCGACGCCAAGTGCCAGGAGCTTGCGGCAGCGGCAAGGCATCCGCTACCTGGAACCTATCGCGCCTGGTTGAGCAGCTTCCGAGGCCAGGATCCGCTGCATCGATTCACACGCAGCGACGCCCCCTACGTTCGAACGGACGGTACGGTTATCGCTCAGAACTGGAACGACCTGCTTTACTACCTTGCAGCACCGATCGACGTGGACGAAAGTGGAAATCATCTCGAGATTGCTGGTCCGGCCATGGCCTGGACCGGCACGGAGCCCGACGGAACCGACAACGGACGGGAGAACTGCTCGGGCTGGGAGCAATCCGACGGCGGTGGATCTCCGAGCTTTGGCTCAGGGGGACACTACACGGACATCGACGGGAAATGGACGGCGAACGCGTTTCAGGAGTGCCGGAGTTCCGCGCACCTCTACTGCTTCCGTCAATAGAATCGTCACTTGGCCTAGCAGGTAGCAACAAGTTTTGCAGTAATCGAGGCAGTCACCCCGTTCAAGAAGTCACATATCGCTACGATTTTGCTGCCGGTCTGCGCGAGCTAACAGGCTACACATGTCGAGTGTGGTATGACACCGACTACGCGCAGGATCTTCTTGCCTCATTCTCTTTCGCGACTGACTTGCGGCTTGCTTTGATTCAATTGACATATAGGACCGCGAGAGGTAACTCCGGCCAAGTGTCGATAATCTATGGCGTGATGCGAGATCCAGTGGGAACATTTGTTTGATACTTGACCGCGATTTGGCAGGTGTGGTCCGCAATTTATCGCATACCGATCTCTGGAGCTTCCGTCATGTCCGTCGAAGGCGATGGGGGACTAACCGGCGTCATGCGCTCGTTCCGCGGGGAGCATGGGGCGACATCGAGAGTATGATGCTCGGCCCGCGTTGCGACCGGACGCATTCGCAAGAGCGCCCCGATGTGACATTTCGTATATGTCGGCATCTTGCCATGAGCAGATGTGTCGCAAGAAAAAACCTTTATGGGACGCGTCGTAGAGGCCCGACGTTCTTCGATTTAATTATTTGTACTTTAGTGTTTGTGGTGTACATCATATACGCGACTTCGTAGACGATGGCAGAGAGTCAAACGGCAGCCCGTATCGCTTTTGGCAGAAAGAAATTTTTAATGAAAGAAGGTGTCGAGGCGGTGACAGTCCGCCGCATGGCCGACGTCGTGGGGACAAGTTCGATGGCGATCCATAAACACTACGTCAATCGCGAGGTGCTTTTGAATGCAATCGCAGGTGTTAGTTTCGAAGAGCTGGGTAAGGCTTGGAGCAAGCCTGCCGAGGTGGTGGGTTTCGATGAACGATTTGCGAAGTTGCTCGATGCGTTTCTCGATTTAGCTCTTGCTCGGCCGCACCTCTACACCTTCCTCCACACTACACGTAGAGAAGAGGCGCGATGCTTTCCAACTGATTTTCGTGGGTGCGGTTCTCGGACGTATAGCCCCATCATGAGAGTCATTGAGCAGGGAATCCACGAGGGACTACTCCGATCGGACGACGCTCTGGAGGTCACACTGGTATTTGTGTCGGGCGTCCAAGGGCTAGTTCAGCTCTATCAAGCGGGCCACATCAGTTTGTCGAAGCAAGACTTTCGCGCGCCATGTCTGCGTTCGGTGCGCCGGATACTCGATGGCGTTGGCGCATAAAATGGGCGTGGCGCAGAGAACGTTACGTAGACGCTTTCCAATGCGTCGACCGTGCTTACGAATCGCGATGGCCTTCATGGTCATTGTGGCGACTCCAATCGTCGGTCGCGTCGCCTGGTACGCTAGTGATCAAGCCATCAAGCCGGTGCATTCGCAGCATCCAGATGGGATCCCTGTTCTCGTTGTCAAGGACGACAATGGCACGCACCGAGTCACTTTGCCCGCCACAGTGACTACGCGTCGACCCGGTGTGTTCTGGCTGACCTGGGAGGGAGGTTTCGCAACAGTCGGAGACATCACCTCTTCTTCGTCGGACCGAGTAGAACGTCTTTTGCTCGGCGATAGGGTGCCCGCAACCGGAGCCATCGTACGGTTCAGCGCCAAAGTGCCGACCGATCCGGCAGGGCTTGGTCTCGAGTTTTCCGAAATAATGGTGCCGACGGAGCTTGGCCCCACGCCCGTATGGTATGTGCCGGCGGCCGCTACCGCTAGAACCTGGGCTATCGTAGTGCATGGGCAAAACGGGAGTCGCAGTTCCATGCTCTTCGTCGCTCCCATGCTTCATCAGTTGGGGCTACCGGTGCTCGTAAGTACCTATCGCAACGATCTTGGAGCTCCTGCATCCTCCGATGGCTTGATGCATCTTGGCGAATCCGAGTGGCGCGACCTGGAAGCCGTCATGCGCGTTGCGGAGGAGAAGGGGGCACACGGTCTGCTTCTCTACGGTGGTTCCATGGGTGGTCAAATCATTGGCCAGTTACTGCGGAACTCGACACTGGCGGAACAGGTTTGTTCGGTCGTGCTTGATGCCCCTCCCAGTAGCATGTCGAAAGTCGCAGCATATGCGAACGAGCAGCACCATCTGCCCAGCATCATGGCTTGGCTAACCGGTAAGATCGTCGACTGGCGCACCGAAATCAAATCCGATCAGCTCGATCTGCTCACGTACCCTCCGAAAATACGACCTCCAGCGCTGCTGCTGCATGGGGACGGTGACCTCGAGGTTCCGGCACAGCTTTCGCGCGATTTTGCCGCCGCCGCAGCTCAACACAACTGGCCTATGGAATATCGTGAATTCCATGCTGACGGACATGTAGAGTCGTGGAACGCAGATCCCCTTGCATACGAGAATATCGTGCGAGCGTTTATCGAGCGTACGACTCGTCATTGTGAGCCGGCGCGATAGTCTTCGCGAATCGAGAGCGCCGCAAACTGAAGCTCGTGCGCTAATGAGCTCGCAAAGCCAGCAGCTTGAACGGATGGCACGCTGGGCGTTATAAACTAGTACACATCGGTACCATCTCCGCCGGGTACACTGGATGGCGCGAGGCTGTAGTTTAACCAGGATCGGTGCACCTTTCATGCAAGCGGTCTCGCATGCCTATCGCCGATATCCAAGTAACCAATGCGTTCGAAAGTACGTGGTTTGTCGCAAGATTGGTCAAGTGGTTATTGCGCACGAGATGGATATTGCATTCGCAATGCTCCCAACCGTCTCAGTGGACCGTCCCACCCTCGGCTTGACCCTGAGCGCATCGATCCGAACCTTCTCGTCGCATCCAACGTCCTGCTTGCGGAGAAGAGCGACCCGCGCCGAGGAATTTCTATTTCTCACCAAGCACACGATGATGGCATATGTCTGGTTTTTTAGTGGCCGAGAGTCTGGGTCTGTATGATCCCGAATCGGCTGAAGTGCCTCCCTGCGAAGCGAAACACCGGCGACATAAAAAGGGCGAACTCGCCACGACGGCAGCAACCCGCCGAACTTCTGTTATGCTCATTGAAGACGATGGTGGTCTGGCCGACGTCGTGCGCTCGTACCTCGACGAGCACGGATTTCAGGTAGAGATCGTGGGCCGCGGTGACGTTGCTCTCGACCGTATTCGGCGAGAGATCCCCGATGTCGTGCTCCTAGATGTCGGGCTCTCCGGTTGCGATGGCCTGTCTCTGTGTCGGGAGATCCGAAGACACTACGATGGCATCATCGTCATGATGACTGTACGAGTCGATGAGATCGACGAAGTGATGGGCCTGGAAGTCGGTGCCGACGACTACCTGACCAAACCGATTCGCCCGCGTGCGCTGGTCGCCCGCTTGCGCGCTCATCTTCGACGAACGGGCGAGCGAAAGCCTCCGAGCAGCGAGCGCGAATGGATTGCGGTTGGAGACTTGTGCATCGACCCGGCGCGTCGTTCGGTGATGTATCGCGGTGCGATTATATCGGTGTCGTGCTCCGAATACGAACTGCTCGAGATTCTTGCGAAAAGGGCGGGGGAGGTCGTCCACCGCGAAGATCTTTTGGGCGCCATTCGGGGCATTCGCTACGACGGATTGAATCGATCTATCGATTTGCGCATTTCGCGTCTCCGCCGCAAATTGGCAGACGATCCGAAGCGACCGACGCTCATCGTCTCCGTGCGCGGTGTGGGCTACATGCTGGCGGCAAGCCACCGGGCCGACGCCCCACAAGCGATCGATGGTAGCTAAAATGGCAAGACGGATACATATCGATACCGATACGAGATGGCACTGTGGAGGTGCGCCAGCTATACAGATGATCGACGTCGCGGCGATTTTTGCTTGTAACGTGTATCAATGAAAGGGCAAGCTTGTGTCGAACTTGAAGTTTTCAATTTGCACTATTCTTACAACGATGATGGTCTCCCTCGGGTGCGCGGGCGCACCGCAAGACGCCGACGAGACCGATGAAGTCGAGTCCCCGCTCTCCGGAAAGGATGGCGTCGCGCCCCCGATCGCTGCCGAAGGGCAATTTGCTTCGACGATCCATCTTTCGACATTGAAGGTACAGTGCACGGCTACGAAGGTGGGGCCGCGTCACATCTTGACTGCTGGGCATTGCTCGTTGAACGAGAGCGGGAAGATCGAAGAGCCATTCAAATCGGGCGGGACGCTTTATGTGTCCAACAAAGCGAAACTCGTCCCTCCTGGATGTACTCGGAATGAACCCGCATGCTTCGTGACGAAGGAGCAAACGGCGCTCGAACTCGGGTACGAGAAAGTCACCGTGGAAAAGACGGTGCTCGAGCCCGCGTACGCGAAATACCCGGAGGCGACTGGCGGAGGATCGGACCTGGCCGTGATACTGCTGACGGTAGAATCGGCGGAGAAGATCAAAGACATTCCCTCCGCCAAAATCGATTATAGCGTCGTCCGATCAGGAGATGCACTGACCCTGCAGGGCTACGGGGAGGACTGTATGCAGTTCAACGAACGCCCCGAATTGCGTTACGCAGGCGCGAAGGCCGTTCCGTCCCTCCGGGCGACCACACCCGATCCCGACCTTAATCCGCCTCCCCCGCCGATCTCCGCGGCGCTGCGAAAGAAGATCGAGAAGGTTCTCTTTTTCACGGACGCGAATCTTCGCGGTGGACCGACCTTGTGTCCCGGAGATTCGGGCGCTCCCGTGTTCCGGAAAGGTAAACCAAATATCGTCGTAGGCGTGAATTCTACCGGCTGGCACGACAGCCAATCGTACTCGAATTGGCACGTGCGTCTCGACGACAAAACGGACTCCAATGTTGCCAAATGGCTCAAGTCGATTCTTGCCCAGTGATGCACTTTGATCTCCATTTGTGTCTATATTGAAGTGCTTCGCTACAGCAATCGAGTCATCCGGTATGTCGGGCTTGGCCTGCCCTCCGCCGTCGAGGCGCTTGAAGTCGCGCGAGCAGGCCTCCCTAAAGCCATTATGGCTCTCACGAACAACGAAGTCCTCGAGGTGCCAATTCGCGACACGTCGGGAAGCGGCCTTCAAGCCATCGTGGTGGCGCGGCGGTGGAGGCTTTCGCCAATTCCTTCGCCATCAGTCGGAACGACTGCACGCTCGTCTCGTCGAAGCCGGCATGAGCGAAGTCGATCTCTAGACATTTCGACGCATCGTGATGCATCCGCGCTCGCGGATTACTTGGTACTCGGTGAGGACGGTCCTCGCGCGCCGTCCAGCGGTAGAGGCACGTGAAAGCCTGGATCGTGACCTCCGGAATGCCGTGGCGCCTGCAGGTGCGCGACGTTCCTTCCCCATCGCCCATGGCCCACGAGGCCTTGATCTCCGTGGTGGCGTTCAGCATCAACCGCGGCGAGATGGAGCTTCTTTCGTGGTTGCCCGAAGCATGGATCCCGGGCCTCGACGTGGCGGGCATCGTTCTCGAACCTGCAGCCGACGGATCGGGGCCACCGCGTGGTGCGCGCGTCCTCGGGCTCGTAGATCAGGGATCGTGGGCGGAACGCGTAGCCGTCCCCACTTCCGCGCTCGCGCTAATTCCAGCTGGCGTGAGCCTGATGCAGGCCGCGACCTTGCCCGCGGCGGGGCTCTGCGCGATGGGCACCTTGCGCCTTGCCGAATGCACGAAGCGCTCTCGCGTGCTCGTCACCGGCGCAGCAGGTGGCGTGGGCAGCTTCCAAGTGCAGATGGCCGCTCGCGCAGGTGCCCACGTGGTTGCCGTCACAGCACGGCGCGATGCCAATGCGTGGCTGCACCGACTGGGCGCGACGGACGTCGTGTCGGCCATTGCCAAAGCACGAGGCCTCTTCGATATGATCCTCGAATCGGTCGGCGGAGTCAGCTTGGAAGAGGCCGTCGGAAAGATCGCGCCAGGTGGCACCATCGTACTCTCGGGGAACAGCAGCGCCGAGCGCACGTCGATGAGTGTCTTCGATTTCACGGGCCACGAAGGGGCGCGGCTCGTTACGTTCATGAACTACGCATCGGACGAGCACACCGGCGAAAGGCTGCAACGCTTGGCGGCTTCCGTCGATCGGGGCGAAATCGTACCTCAGATCGGACACGTTGGTTCTTGGGACGAGCTTGATGGTGCGCTCCAGGCGCTCCGATCTCGAAGCGTCCAGGGGAAAGCCGTGTTGTTTATCCCGTTCGGTGACGCCTCGAATGGCCCCCGCAACACCGCCGCCACTGATGGGGTGCAATCGATTGCGAAGCGATGAGCGTGCCGTAAGCAATGGAACCGGCAAGAACGCTCCCGTCGTCGCAACTGGGAAGGTGCACACAATCTCGACCGGTGCCTCAAGCTACACTTCGAGCGACGAGCGCATCCTCGCCAATGCGCAATAAACGTCGACAGCGCCGCCCGCTCAAACTCGAACTACCCCAGCGGCGATGCGAACACTCGAGAAATTGCGTAGGCGTCGGCCGAAACGGCGTTGGCTCTTGGCTGGGCGGGTGGCGGTGGCGAACGCCCACACCCTCCGCGGCGGACACCCCGTGGGCAGCGAACGGACAAGAGCGAGATGAGCGAGTACAACCCCCGACGAGCTGAAGGCCTTGAAGAAGAATGTCGACGCCATCCTGGCCAACGTCGGCGCCGGCCGCGCCTGCGGTGGCGCGGGCAACGACTCACCGCTTGTGCGCGCGATTGCGGTGGCCGACAACGCCCTCCAACTCGAATACGTACGCTATGGGTATCCGTGCGCACCTGCGGCTCGACGCGTACTACAACGTGCAGCAGGTGCTCGGCCGTGTCCGGCACCCGCGACGGCCGCCGGAGTATGTGGGGCACCATGCGTGCGATGCCGCCTACAGGGCGGAGCTCGAGAAGCTCGCGAAAGTAGTCGAGCACTTGTTGGTCGAGCCGCTTGAGTGCGCCGCCCACGTGCAGCGCTAGAAGTCGAAGCGGTGCTTTTTGCGCTAGACCGTCGGCTTTGGCATCTCACTACGCGGTGGCTACAGGTGTGTGAATTTGATTTCGACTCCCAACAAGAACACAGGACGCCAATGAATGAGAGACACTTGATGCCATGCCGCCCGGCGCTGCAACCGGAGCCATACGCACGAAATCCGCACCTCTCGGCTCGGTCCGTATGTTTCGGGGATGAACGCATTGTGCAACCGATTCACATTCGCAGCCGTTCGGATAGAACATTTCTCGCGCCAAGGTCGCAATTTTTACTCCCTCTTTGCGGTATCTCTTCGTCGACAGCACAATAGTACCCCGACTTCGGCGTATTGCGACTTAGCTCGAGATGCAGTGGTCGGTAAAGTCTGGTTGTAGCAGGTTGACGGTTGCGAGTTTATTATGAATAATGCACCAACCCGACAACTTGGTCCCACCGTGAGAAAGCCTGGTCGTTCCCGCGGCATCCCAATGGCGTCGTTCTTCATCCCCAAAGTGCTCGCTCACGTGCGTGCCATGGGAGGAAGGACGGAGGAATTGGAGCGGCAATTCGACATCCCGGCGGGCTTGCCAGCGAGCCAGATGTACACGGCATCGCCGCGCACGACACGCGATTGCGCAGATGCGGCCGAGCGCGTGATCGACGATCCGTTTCTCGGTCTTCATCTGGCGATCGCCCAAAAGCGCGGTAGCTTCGGCATATTGGACTTTGCGGTTCGGAGCGCCCCAACGGTGGGCGCAGCCATTCAGCGACTCGCGAAGTACCAGCGACTTATTAACAATCTCTCATCGGTCGAAGCGGAAGTGCGAAACGGGGAGCTTTTGGTTTCTCACAGATTTGGGGGCGACCCTCTAGGCACGGGGCGTCACGGTCACGAGCTCATGATGGCAGCGATGCTAAAAACGGTGCGCGACCTCACCTCGGAACCCATCATTCCAAAACTTGCGAAGTTCGCGCACGCACGGTCGTCCAATACCCTCGAACTGAAGGAATTCTTTGGTATCGATCGGCTGGAGTTCGATCGTGGCGTCAACATGCTCGTCTTTCCGGCGGAAACGATCGACATGCCCATCGTGACCGCGGATGTGGAGCTTCTGGAGTTCTTGGACCGATTGGCAGAACGTCACCTGCAATCGTCGGCGCCCACTCTCTTCCGGATGGATCCAGGTGAGCGCAATTGCTCCGCATCCGTTCGGAACTACATCGTCGACACACTTAGGCGTGGGGAAGCGCCGTCCATCGAGCATGCTGCAGAATTTCATCGTATGAGCGTACGCACGCTCCAGAGGCGCCTCGATGAAACTGGAACCGACTTTCACGAATTGGTCGACTGGGCCCGGCGGGAGCTTTCCTTGGCTTATCTGGATGATGCGTGCGTGCGAACCGGTGAGGTGGCGAAGCGTCTCGGTTATGCCGACGTGAGGTCATTCATTCGCGCATTTCGGCGGTGGATGGGACGGACCCCCGCACAGCATCGGAAGCGGAGATAGTGTCCTGAAAAAGGACATATTGCCAGAATGCTCGTCCTCAGTCGAGGCTGGCGGGGCAGCGGGTTCCTGTCGGGGGTAGCGTCTTGTCTGCGAAATAGCGGTTGGCCGTGTTCGAGCATGCATTGGTTGGCGTAGTTAAGATAATGCCCGTGTGCCGCCCGCGTCGATGGTGAGCGAGCTCTCCATGGACATGGACGAGCCGGTCTCGAGTGTCATAGGAGAACCAGCTCCTCCGAACGTCGATGACTTGGCCCTGGTCCACGGCGTAGAGCAGCCGACCGCGCGAATTATACCGGTACTCGGGGGTGACCGGGCGCACCGGCACCGGCCCCTCGTTTATCGGCTCGGTCTGACGCACCGTGCACGCCAGTAACAGGCACTGGTGGCGTTGCGCTGGGATCGACTGGGATGGATGCCGCCGGGCCGTGGTCGCCCCCGAACACGCTGGAGGCGATGACCAAAAGCGCCCTCATACCTCGTTAGACGGACGAGCGGCCATTTGTATGCATGACCACAGTTGCGTCGGATCGCTTCACGTGGGCAAGGGTGGAGAATGCTCAAGGCAGCGAGCGGCCCGTAGCGTAACTGATTCAGTCGGTTATAACCTAATGGCAGGAGTCCGCACGGCGGCCGGACCCGCCCACGCACGGCGCCCCTTCGGTGATTCTCTTCACCGAGACGATGTAGCTCGGAATTGGTTGGGGCCTGGTACACGAGCACTAAGCCAACGCCGAAATTCAGGCGGAGCGTCAAAGCCGCCGCTGCAGCCTACCTTCGCGTAAAATCAACTTAGGCCACGTCCGACCCAATTCGTATCGAGCAGGGGCGCTCGGCCATCGACTCAAAGCCTCCGGAGTGGCGCGTTCGTACGTGAGTGGCGTCAGATGTCCACACAAACTTGGCATCCCACGTCCCTTGTATACGAGTCGACCGCGGTCTAAATGGTCGGGAATGCAACGAGAGTGCGTCATGGCGCATTCTCTTGCGCGGATATGGTCCTTGCGAACGAGCGCCGACGAAGAGGTAACGATGCTCCGAGAGCATCGTTACGTCTCATCTTCGCTTCGAGCCCTAGGGGAGAATCGATGAACAGAACAGTTGCCTTTCGCAGAATTTCGTCGAAGCATCATTTTGTACGGAATCATCTGGTTCGCGGTGCGGCGCTCGGCATCGTTGCCCTCCCGCTGGCCGCGTGCAGCAGCGATCCAAGCGGCGGATCGGGCAACGCGCCCAACGGTGGTAATCTGCCCGACGACGGCAATGTGCCCGACGGCGGCAATCCGTCTGACGGCGGCAATCCGTCCGACGGCGGCAACTGCAAGTCCGAGACCGATGACGCCTTCTGTACGACCATGAAGGCAACCTGCGGCCCTGCAAAAGGACGTGATGCGTGCGGCCGAGAAAGGACGGTGCAGAGTTGTCGTGCGTGCACCTTAAAGGACTACGAGGGGACGTGGACGGCCACCACCGCCGATCTTCGCGACGCAAACGGCCAGCCTCACTCTCCCCAACCGAACAAGGTGGTCGTCAAAGTCCCCTACCGCACGTCGGACGACTCTCGAAGTCTCGTTGCAACGTTCTCCTACAAATATGGCACGGGTGAGAATGCGATTGCGTCCCTGGAACGGGGTGCAATGTATCTTCGACCCAATGGAGTCTTGGTGACCGCGTGCTATCAATCTGGGACCAAGTACCTCCAGGTCGGTACGGTGAATGAGAACGGTCTCGTTCTCAGCACCGGCATCGACGTCAACTGCGTACCGTATGCACAGACATTCGAGCTCAGGCCCTACCAAAATGGCCAAATGAAACTCGCTACCAGCGACAACAGCGACCCCGATCCTTTCTCGGCGACCGCCATCCTGACGAAGCAGCCATAGAGCACCACTCCCACCTCAGCCTCGCCGCCACGGTGGTGAGGCTCCAGAAGCCAGTCCACCAGGACCACTGCCGCACGCCCTGCACCGCGGAGCATGCCCGCCGCCCAATAGCGAACTGCATGCGGCTGTGACTGTCCTTGCACACCGATTCGAAGCCCACGTGGTGGAGGCGCATGATTGCCGAGGTCGAGGCGTGTTCGAGCTGGCGCAAACCGCGAACGACGTCCCGAACTACGATTCGTCGTCTCCGTGCGAGCTGCGCGACATCGATGGTGATGGCTGGGCGACTTGGTGCACGTGGGCGTGCTCCAGGCCGACATCGTGCTGGCCGTCGGAGCTGGGCGTTTCGACTCTCAAGGAGGATCGCGAAATCTTAGAAGCAGCGACCTTCGTGTGTCACGAGCGCGCACGGTGATGAACCGGACGCCAACTGTATCCGAGATGGGAGGCGGCCCCTCGGAGTCGGGCATCAGCGGCCAGTCCAATTGGTGGAGCGCTACATCGTATACGACCACCGGGGCGGTTCGCGCGACGCTCGTCCGCTCCAAAGGAGGGCAACGACACGAAGCACCGGATCGGCCGCTGTTTCCACTTGTGGCATGTGACGAGAGCGATCTCGGTTTTTGCCATCCTCTTCCTGTTTTCGTCGGTGGAAGCTTCCGCCGGCACTATGTCCGAACGCTCACTGTTGCGCTCCGTCATGGCCAACCGACCGCCGCACTTCCGACAATTGCGCATCGCTTCGTTGACGAGGCGGAACACCGTAGGGAACCAACCGTCTGGAATACAAACCGGTTCCGGAACATACCGGCATCGGCGCAACGTTCCGATTCGCGGACATGGATGAGTCCGAGACCGGAGCTGACACGAAGCTCCTCGGCGCGCTCGGCGTGGGCGTTTCGGCCATCGTCATAGCCGCCGCCACAGCGTCCACTGCAACGACGGATGAATCCGGGTGGGCCGGGTGGCTCGGGGATCGTACGCTGCAGAAGTCGTGGCAGAACTTGGCCAGACGGCGTGAGCAGGGACAATCGTCGAACGCGTATCCAAAGACAATCGCATGGGACTATCCGTGAAGGCGCTGAGTAAGACAACTGTCCAGTCAGGCCGATTCGATATTGTCTTGTCGGCGGAGGCCTCTGGCAAAGGCAGCAATGGCTATCAGTGCCCTCCTTCGATCGACTGGAAATAACATTTTGGGAGCCATGCGATATCTCATGAATCGATTTGGCACGACGAGCGCGGAACGTCGATTCGGAAACGGCGGCCCGAGTTTGCAGCGGCACCTCAAGTTGCTCGGTTTGGACGAGCAAACGTTGAAGTGGGCCGTGGTGACCGACACGCAGCCCCTCACCAGGGGCGCGAGCGTCGTGCAGTTCGAGCAGCGCATCGGCGGCCTCGCGGTGCTCGGTACGCGTGCCAGCGTCGTTCTCGCTGGCACCAAAAGTCTCGTTTCCATCGCTTCGAATCTGCATGCCGCAGGCGCCAGAAGCGAAACGACGAGCCGCGGCTTCAGGCTGGCCGCAGAACGGGCGATGGCCATCGCGATACAGAATGCGCCAAGCGCCTTCGACGAGACCTCGAAACGCGTATTCTTCGCAGACGCCTACGGGGTCACGCCGGCGTACTACATCGAGCTTCTCAACCTCTTCTCGCTCATTGCCTCGTGCCATCTTCACGGACTCGACGCCGCGACCTACCAGGCTGAGATCGTGCGTGTCCTGCCGCGGCGCGCTGTAAATGGCGAAGTGGCATCGGGCCGTGTACCGTCCAATCTGTAATGAATAGCTGCGTCCGCCATCGAGGTGACGATAACAATGTTCTGCGGTGAATCGAACATGCCTTCGCCGGGCTGGAATTCTGGGCTACCGACAGCCTGTTGAGCAGGATTCTCATCCGATCCGTACCCGTGTCATATGGGCCTGCGTCGACTGGACTCTCATGAGAGCCATCGCCGCATCCGGTGATCCCGACGGTCGCCCTGGCGGCCAGAACCATGAACCCCAATTCTCGCCCCTTCAAAAACCAACCCATTTGTTTCTACTCATTTTCTGTTTAAGACGTACCTGATTGGAATGTCGATATTAGCGTGTCTAAATGCGTGCCAAATATGTGACGGCCATTGATTTGCCATGCCGAGCATGCGTATCCGTCGCAACCGCGAGGGGTATTCACGTCGTCGCTACGAGCGCCTCAGGGGGCGCACAGGGCTCGTGCGAGCCCCGCGCACATCAATTGAGACAAGAGCGCTAGTTGCAAGTGCCCGTACCACCGTTGTCGTGAATGTGGACCTCGCCCGTGTAGCCGCCGGACCTTAGCTCCAGTTGGTGCGCATCGACGCGTTCGGCTTTCGCGAGAAAGATCCGGCGACGAAGGCGCTCGAGCTCGCCCACCAGCGCGTTGTACGCGTCTGGCTCCCGATACATGCTCCAGGCCCGCGGGTTTGGCACGCGCCTCCGCGCGCAGCTCGCCGACGGGCCCCGACTGAGCGTCAGCCCCGAGGCCAGCCTCCGATGGAGGGCGACCCAGCGGTGCGCGGCGCCCAATGGCCGTGAAAGTGCATCGGGATGTGCGTGCGGATCGTGGCCGTAGCCACGGGGCCATCGGCCACGCGGCGCGCGTCGAAGATTTCGAGCGCGGCGGGACCACGCTCGTTGACTGTTTCTACCAAGAGCCAGCCATCGTCTTCGGCGGTTCCATTGGGACGAGGCGCGAACGTCGGCTCGAGGGCCCAGCGCCCAGGGCCGAAGTCGAAGACGTCGGTGCGGCCGGTCTCCACGTCGAGTTTGGCCACGGCGCGCCACAGAATACCCGATTCGGGGGTGAACAGGTGGTACGCGTACCGGTAGGAGCGCCCCACGCGGGAAGGAGCTACCATTGGGAATTCTTGCCATGGCAGTGTAGCGTGGCGTTCCGTTCTTTGCGTTCCGGCGACCAGGTCGATGACGGTGCGGCGGAATGCCCCCGGCGCCCCGGTCCTTCGCGTCTCGCCGTTCATGATGATTTTGAAATAGGCATCGTCTCCCAGGAAATGCCACGGATCGTCATAGCCAATCCAATCGAGCACCAGCTCGTTTCGGGGGCGCTCGTAGGCATTCGCCGAGTGCCACATCCAGGCGCCCTCGAGCTCGATGAACTTGGGCGGAGCGCTATCCCTGCGGCGAAACACGACGAGCCTTCCCGCCTTTCCGGCCGTCCACTTCAACGTATCGCGGAACACTCCGCCCTGACCGAGCACGGAGCCATCGGCCACGATCGGCATCAGGTGTACCACTAGATGGGTGGGGGTGCAGAAGAAATCGTGGATGTAGGTCGGTGGACCGAAGTCGGTCGTCGGCAGGCTCCATCTCTCGACGACGGAGCCGGACGAATCGAGTACCAACATCTGCAATTTCGAGGTCGCAAAGCTCTGACCGAACATCGCCCATTCACGGCTCTCAGCGAGTTGCTTGGTGTGCGCGCAGACACTCGACTCGGCCAGTGAATAGCCGAAGGTGCGCTGTCCAAGGGTCGCGAGATCGTTTGGCGCGAGCTCCCACGGAGGACTCGACTCACCGAACGCGTAGACCTTGCCTTGCCAGTTGTACACCGTCACGCCTGCCTGCTCGGCAGCGTTGGGCGGACCGCCACCTGGGCGCTTGGTGGTCCACGTGTCGTAGAGAAATGTACCGGCGGCCGTTTCCTCGGTAAAGCGTGGCGTCTGGACGAAGCGGTTTTGAAACTCGATGCCCGCATCGGTGAAGCGCCAGGCGATTACCATGCCGTCGCCGTCGAGGAGCGTCGCGATGCGGGCACCACCGCGCTGGAAGATCCCGGGCCCATTGCGATAAAGCGTGCCGCGAAGGTCGCGCGGCACGGTGCCGGTGAGGGTCGCGGCGTATCGTTGTTCCTCGGCCAGGTTGGTGGTGAGTCCACCGAGGAAAAGCGGAGCCCCAGCGCCGTTGCTACTGTCGTTGCAGCCACCAAGCGTACGCCCCAGCACCAAGTGACCACCCATCAGGGCGGAGAGCGATAAAAATTCGCGTCGTCGGATCATGGCGCCCGAAGGTGCATGGCGTGTGCCGCTACGACTTCCGCGGATTTGGTGCTCCCTTCGAGGTGTCCGCGGACAATGGCGGCTGTGGACAATTGTCCGTGCCGGACACTCAAGCCAGGCGCGGGGCAATCATCCGGTTGCTTTCGTTGCGCATGCACGCGAGCCCGATGCTCGCGCCACCACGCCGCGGCGTCTCCGGCGGACCATGCCTGCCTAGCGACCGAGGCGAGCTCTCGGATGAACACGGCCGCTGTCGGACGCTTTTCTTCCTTTGGCCAGGCAACGAAGCAGCAGATTCTCGAGGGTACCGGGAACGGGGATCGCTCCGACGGCGTTCGTGGGGACGCGTGCAGATGGCACGAGCAGATCTCCAGGATCGATTTTCCGGGGAGCACCGGCTCGCCGGTGAGCATGAAATTTCCAAGCCCTCCCAGCGCGTACACGTCGGCTGGCGAGCCAACCACCGCCGGACTCAGCACCTCCTCGGGCGCGAGGTAGAGCGGGGTTCCGACGATGCCGCGATGGGTCTGACTCGGTTTTCCTTCGCGCTCGAACGATTCGGCCAGACCGAAGTCGAGCACCTTGACGAAATCGAGGAGCCCCCCTGATTGTACAAGACGACGTTCGACGGTTTGACGTCGCGATGAACGACACCGATGGATTGCGCCTCATCGAGCGCTCCTGCAATGTGCATGAGAATCTTAGCGACCCGTTCGGGCGGCATTGGACCGGTAGCGTCGATGGTATCCTGCACCGTCCCGCCGTCGAGGAGCTCCATGGCGTAGTAGAAGATCCCCTCGGGCGTGCGTCCGCAATCGAAGATGGTCACCGTGTTGGGATGTGAGAGGCGCGCGGTGTGCTGGATCTCGTCTTCGAAGCGCGCAATTCGCGGCGCCGTCGATGCACTCGCCGGAAGAAGCTTCACGGCGGTGGGCCGACGAAGGATACCGTGGGACGTGCGACTTCCGCCACGAATACCTCATGGCCAACCATGCCGCGGTGACCACGGCGAGGCAGCTGACGCCGACGAGCAGCGCCGAAGCGAGCGCCCCGGCGCCGCTCCGGATGGCATACGCGCACGCGGCGGACGCAAACACGGGGGTGACCATCGTCGGCAGCAGCCATGCAGCCTTCGGAGTGATCATGGGCCCTTGAGTCGCCGCTGGACGGAAAGACCAAGGCGATCCATGCGTCGGTAGAGGGCCTGGCGGCAGGCCGAGCTCGGACGCGGCCCGTGACACGTTGCCCTCGCTGCGGGGCAGCACCTCTTCGAGGGTGGTCCCGGGGATGTCCCCTTGCTCCGAGGACGAGCCTGAAACGATGCGGGCGGGCGCGCGAGGGAGGTCCAAATCCGGCGGCTCGAGGCGGGGGCCTTTGGCCACCAAGGTTGCGCGCGCCAAGCGATTGCGAAGCTCGCGCACGTTGCCGGGCCATGCATGCGCGCGCGTCGCACGGACGGCGCATATTTTTACGGAGCTCGGCCGCGAAACCTAGGGACGCCCCTGGAAAACCTCGAGCTGCTGCTCGACCGGGTCGATCGAGTCCGGCATTCGGGGTGATTCCTTGAACGCAGGATGCAGGCTGCTGCATCCCGCATCGTATTCGTACCTAACTGCCCGTGTCGAACCGTGCGCGTCGGATTTGGATCGCACCTCGGTCAACCTTCCAAGCTGGTCGTAGGCATAGGTCTCCACAGTTCGCGCCATCGGCTTCGGCGAATTACGCGTGTGCTCTGTTCGAATCGTCTCGACGCGTCGGCCGGTGTCGTCGTGGCTATGCCAGACATCGAACGAGAGGACGCCATCGAAGGAGAACCTCGCCTCGTGCAACGCGCGCCCACCGTCGTCACGCTCGACGCGCCGCTCGGGGATTCGCGATCCATCTCGCACCAGATATCGTGTGACGACGCGCGGCTCGATGTCGTAGGCGTACTCGCTCGCATGTTCCTCGACTGGTTTGTATTCCCACGGTCGGTTCCCTTTGCTGTTCCACCTCGTCAACGAAGAGACGTGCGCGCTCGTCGGAAGTGCGGCCGTTGGTTGGCCATAACGGAGCGTGACAGTGCGCGTTCGGACATAGTACGGGCGGAAGCTTCCGCCAACGAAAACAGGAGGATGAAAGCAAGAGACGGGCTCGCTCTTGTCGCAGGTCACAAGTGGAAGCCGTGTCCGACCCGAAGCTTCGTTTCGTTGCCGTCCTTGGATCGGTGGAGCGTCGCGCGAACTACCGCCCTGGTGGTCGTATGCGGTGTAACGCTCCACCAATTGGACAGGCCGATTCTGTTCGTCGTAGCGGTAGTCCGTGTCGATACCGTCTTGGTCGTTTATCATCCTCGAACAGGGCGCGTCGACGCATTGTGGGTCGATGGGGCTCTGGAACAGAAGGCGATCGATCCTGCGATGGACATGGACGAGCCGATCACGCGCGTCGTAGGAGAACCAGCTCCGCCGAACGTCGATGATTTGGGTCTGGTCCACGGCGTAGAGCAGCCGTCCGCGCGAATCGTACCGGTACTCGGGTGTGACCGGGCGCACGGGCACGTCCGACGGCCCCGCTTTTCCCGACTCGCTCTGACGCACCATGCATGCGGCAGCGGGCACTGGTGGCGTTGCGGTGGGATCGAGCGGGACGGATGCCGCCGGGCGGTGGCCGCACCCGAACACGCTGGAGGCGATAACCAAACCGAGCGCCCTCATACCTCGTTGGACGGTCGAGTTGCCACTTGCATGTGTGACCGCAATTGCTTCACTTCACTTGGAGGGCAAGGGTGGAAAATGCTGTAGGCGGCACGCCGACGATGTGATGAGAGCGCTGCGGAGTTCGCCCTTGAGGGGTGCGAAGAAACTCTCGGCCACCGAGTTGTCCCAGCAACTCCCTTGCGGCTCATGCTTGCGATCCTCTTGTTTGCGGCGAGGACGTCGCGGTAGTCGTCACTCGCGTAGGTGGCTTCCCCGGTCGGAATGGTGGCTCGCCACATGTGCGGCGAGCCAATGGACGTTCCTTTTTATTCGAAAATGCTCTCGGTCCGCCTCGCATGTCAAAAACGAAGTAATTTATCGCTCGTCGCTCATGAAGGCGTTTTTCTAGAGTCGCGCACAAAGTCACGGCGTGACGATTCTCGTGACGAGCGGCGTGAGGTTTCCGGTCGGTCCGATGCGCAGCGCGAACGTGCCCTCCACGGTTTCTAAGAACAGGGCCAGTCCCGAAGCAAAGGCGACGAGGCGAAAGCCGCGGAGGGAGGAGACATCGTGAAAACTTCCGGCGCGGATATGGTCGTCGTAAAGGACGGTATCCGGCACCGAGTCGATGCGATCGAAGGGGGCCATTCTCATACGAAGGCCTCCACGGACGCCAGCGGCCCACACGACCACGAGCTTTCCATCGAAATACGCCGTGGCCACGGAATCCTCCTGAACGGGGAGAACATCGATCGAATGATAAAGCATGGTTGCCAGAGTCAACTCGTGCGTCGTGCACGCGGTGAGCGTGCAATGTCGCTCTTCGAGCGTCCCATTGAAGAAGGGCGAGTCAATTGCTGCGGGCACGTAGACGCCGGTGAGAATCGCCTCCCGGCCTGCACATTGAAGCCGGTCGATGTTTCCTTTGGATTCGATGGGCTGCGACCAGCGATGCCCGTCCAAGAAGGAAAGATAGAGATCCTTCCCGTTTCGGATGGCGAGGACATCGGTCCCATTCGCGCGGCAGCGGCTGAGCGACGGCGCGTCCTGCGTGGCGTCCTCGACGCGTGCGATGTCGTCGAAACTTCCGCGCGCGCGCTCCTCCCCGATACCGCGACTGCTGATGTCGAATTCGCTCTCCGAATACGTGCCATCCGGTGAAATGCGAACGAATCGTTCGGAGAGCGGCGCGTTCGGGGTGGACTCCTCTCCGATGTACGCGACGCTGCCATCTTCGAGCGCCGACGGATACGGGGTGGGCACGAAGGGGACGATGCACTCCCCCGATTCGTCGGTGTATGCCTCTCCCTCGATCGGTGGCATCTCGATCTCCCCGTTCACGAGCTTCATCTGCCCACCGGTGCCAAGCACCCTGCGGATAGAGGTGATCTTGGGGTGCTTGGGAGCGTCCAGCGGCGAACACATCAACATAGTCCCATCTTGCCCGAGGGCACACGCGGCGCGCCCGGGCACAATGCCTCCTACGATGACGCGCGGTGTTTCGCTGGAAAATCGCGACGGGCGTATGCCCGATGCAGGCACCGATTCACCCGGTATGCGGGCCGCAGTGGGAAGCGTGGTGAGGTCCAAGGGCGATGCAGGTGCGGGCGCTTCCGCCGTGTCGGGTGCCCGGTTCACCGCCAAAGGGATCGTTGCGGCCGCGGCAACGAGGGCACGGACGTGCGACTCGAGGTTGGCGGCGGCGATGTTTGGCCCCGACAACGCTTGGGCGATGCGGTCACTCGAATGCGCCAATGTCGGAGCACTTCCTTCGCGTCGAGCCGCCACCGCGAGTCGCCGAGCGAGCGGCCCACAGCGCGCTGGCCATACGGGACTTTCGCGTCCCCCCTCTCTCTCCGATGGCGCGCCCAAAACGGTGAGTTGCGCGTTGCGAACACGAAGGCTCGCCTGCTCGGGGGTGAGCGTTTCCACCGCCCCCACCAAGCACGTGGCCAGCCGGTCCCACGCCTTTTGTCTCTCCACGCGACGGGCGTACCGCTCGTGCAGAACGAGTCCGCCCACCAGAGCCGCAAGGCTGGCGACGGCTCCGACGCTTGTGTGCCACCGGCGCCGCCTCTGCCGACGCTGCTGCGCGAGCAACTCGGGATCGGCTACGACCTCGATATCGTACTCATGGTTCGTCCGGTACGGAGTCATCTGAGCTCGTGATACCCCAAGGGCGGCGAGATCCTTCCCGCATGCATTTGGCTCATCTGGCCAAAGTGATACTAATTGATATATCCCTCGAAGAGGACGCGGCTGATTTCGGTGGTGGTGGTACCTCCAGGTCGATGCCCGCCTTCCTCTGCGGTAAAGCCGAGCTAGGCCTCGATCAGCTCCAGCCGGACGGTGACATCGTGTTCGCCGACGAGTTTGGAGACGTTGGCCGCGAGGTCGTCCACGACCCTCGGGTAGGGCTTCAAGCGTTGACGGATACACTCAGATACCAAATGGGAATGGCACCGTGTAGCGCGTTGGTTATACAGAAGACGACTGTCGTTTCAGTCCATGTTGGTGTGCTCATTCAAACGGTCTATTCAATGCTCTTGTAGATCGCGTCATCTAGCAGATAACGATTACGAGGCCGCTTCGAACGCCAATGAAGCGGCGCCGATGAGGCCTATGATTTCGATTCGATGCCCGTACGACCCATAATGTCGATGCCATCCGTTGCCAGCGCCGTCGTGACCGGGGGGGAGTAGCGCGTAGCGGAGAAGGTCTGGCGCAGTTCCCCGCCGTTCGATCCGTTGCCGCAGTGGTATCGACCGTAACCATGATCCGCGGAACTTGAACCCGGGTCGTGAATGGTGTGTGGACGATCGGGCAACGTGGCGATGTCATATTGCCCGATCGTCCGCGCTCATTGTTTCGGTGCGCGGCGTGGGCTACATGTTGGCGCTGAGGCTCCGAGCGGACGGCCTGCAGGCGGACGGGGTTGGGTGAAATGGCGTGGATGGATGCCATTGATACATACCGATACCAATTGGAGACGGCAGCGAGCGTGTGCGCTAGCTATATAGGTGGCGGAACGTCGTACCGATTGTCGCTTGCTACGAGTTGACGTCCGTCGTGGACCACGCGGTATCGGCAATCTGTCGGGTGAAGGGACCCCATCGCTGCCGATCTCCAGACGAATGGACATCCATGCGTTGGCAGCTCGCGGCAATGCAACGGCGAGCACGCCAAGAACCAGGAGAAACGGAAACGAGGAACGCCAGTTCTTGTGCATCCCGACGAAGCCGATTTTCCGTTGCTCGGGGGCGTACCCAAGTGCCGCGAGGAGCTTTTCCGCCAATCCCTCGTTCGCGGGATCGAGCTCGAGGAGCGCATTGCCATGGTTCCAGCGGATGTGCACTACCGGGGGCGCGCATCCAGCTCGGGGACACAGGTAGGCCGCATCGATCTTGTGACCCGGGACGAGCAGAACGTCGTCTGCGCGCACAGCCTCGCGGTCGATCGTGAGGCTGGCCAGACGCGGTGCAGGTTCCCGGATGAGCCACTTCATGGCTCGCCCCCACGGGGTGGGTTTTCGTATCAACGCATTGCAAGTGAACGGGAGGTGCTTCATCTCGGGTTCTCCGCGGTTCACGGAACGGACTGGGCCTCAGTGCACGTCGCTCACACAGGTTCCCTCGCGGCAGACCAACGGGGCACAGCAATCGTTGCTCGATCCGCACTTGCCGCACGTCCCGCCGTTGCAGGCTTGATTGGTGCAGTCCCGGCAGGTGCCGCACGTGGGCGGGGGCGGAGTGCCCGCGTCATCGCCGCTGGTGGGCGGCCTGCACGTATCACCAGCTCGGAGGATGGCGCGGTCGTAATGGAACTGGACGGGCTCGCTCGCGCTGAAGTTGCCCGCGTAAATGGCGCCGTATTGCGCGGCGGTCTTCGAGTAGGTCACGCTTCCGCGCGGCACGTACAGGTTCCCCGCGATGTCCACTTCGCCCGAAATGGTCATGCCGGAGTCGCCCCACACGTAAACGCGCGTGGCTGCCGGATGGTTCGGCGAGCCGATCTTGAGCGCGCCCGAGGTTTGGATCTTGTCGCGCACGAACACATCGAGCTCGGCGCCCGGGGCCACGTCGATCGTGAGACCGTTCGGGCTCACCTCGCCGTCGATGTACAGCGCCGTTCTTCCGTGCGCGACGATCGTGACATGATGGCTCGAGGCGATGCGTGTCAGGTAATATTCGCCGCACGGGAGGTCGAGGCGCAGCGGCCCCGTCGGGCTCTCGTAGGCGCCGGCATCGAGACCGATGAGCGCATTGTCGTTCTTCGGTGCACGGTGGGCCTCGACGATCGCCTCGATGGGGACCTGCTGTCCCTCCGCGCAATAGTCGCACGGCGGTTTCACCTCGACGTTCTGCCGGACGATCTTGCTTTCGGCGATCCCGTCGGCGCTGGAGCCATTGCGCAGATAGAGCTTTCCTCGAATATCAGGCTTGTCCACCACGTTGCCTGCCACGTACGCGTCTCCGCCGACCAGCAAGCCTCCTCCTCCGTTCTTCAGCTCTCCGCCGGAGCGAACCTCGGACCGGATGTCGTGCCGTTGCGATGGCGCAATTCCGCCGCTGCCGGCAATCCAGAGCGTGCCCCACACGTCGCCCGTGCCCGATGCTCCGTAATTTCCATTCGCGCCGATGCCCGCCCCGAGTCCGCCGGGCTGGTAAGGTCCCTGTCGGCTGTCGCATCCATCGGTGACGTAGTCTTTGCTGAACTGCACGTCCTTGCACGAGCAGAGCGCCCAGCGGAACACCGTTTGTGCAAGGTTGCCTAGGCAACCACCTTGCGCGGGCGGATGCTGGATCGGCGGGCCGCCGCCGGCGCACTTGGCGGGGGCCGGCCCCACGGGGATCTTGTTTTCGCATTTGCCGGCCACGCAGCCCTGCGTGGGGCCGCACACGTTGCCGCATCCGCCGCAGTTCTGGCTATCGCTCCCGCGGGCCACGCAGGCGTTGCCGCACTTGTCGAGACCGGGCAGGCAAGTGCCGCTGCAGACGCCGCCCGAGCACGCGAGCGCGCCGGTGCACGTGTTGCCGCATGCCCCGCAGTTGGCCGGGTCGGCCGTCGTGGGGATGCACTTCCCATCGCAGTACGTCTTGTAGGGCGGGCAGGTGCAGACTCCATCGCGGCATGCCTGGGGCTCTTCGCCCGCATCCACGTTTCCCCATGGAGGAGGCGCACCGTCGCCGGCGCCCGCGTCATCGAACAGCGCGAACGAGCTCGAGCTGCACGCGGGTAGTCCTGCGCCCAACAGAATACCGGCGGTTCCCACGACAACGACCGCGATCCCTTTGTGGATCACCTTCATGTGTTTCCTCCGTCGAAGAAGTACCCGAGGGCGAGCGATCGGCTCACGCATTCGGCGAGCACTAACACTTCTTCCCCGCGTCGCAGCTATTCAGGCCGTTGTCGCACGAGGGGGCGTTGCTGCATCCGGGGTCTTCGGACGAACGACTCGGATCGCAGACGACGCTGCAGCCCGCGCCCCTGCACGAGACATTGCCGGTGCAGGCTTGCTCTCCGCAGCACCGAATCGTGCATCCCGGCCTTGCGCACGAGAACGCGTTCTTGCAGGCTTGCGCACCCTCGCACCGGATGTCGCAATTCACGCACGCGATGGTGTCGCACGCCGAAGCGCCGCGGCAATTCAGCTTGCAAGGGACGTCCGCGGGGCAGGCGTTCTGATCGCACGGCTTGAGCGTCGAGCACTCGATGACGCAGGTGCCGGCCTCGCACGTGCCGCGGCTGCAGGTTTGACGGCATCGATCGTCGTTGGTGTTGGCATCCGGGGCCTTGGCTGCATCCGCCACGGCAGAGTCCTTTCCGGCGTCCAGTGTGGCGTCTTGCTCCGAGGAGCGGGCGTCCTCGCCCGTGTTCGACGCGGCGTCGACCACGTCGAACACGGGCTCGGGCGCGCCAAAGCCACCTTCGCCAAGGGTGCATGCCCATGAAAGAAGCGCCGCGAGCAAGCCGCTACCAGCGCCCACTGCAACGACCCGCCTGCGCCGCATACCCGTGCAGTACCCCCAGCGATCCCGATCGGCTCACTCAGAATGCGCCGGCGAGTCCGAGACCACCGGAGAGCTGCAAACCGCCAACGCCTGTCACTCTCCGTTCGCCATCGAGTCCTTCGAGTGAGTGCAATGGCGCCCCGATGTTGAACTCCGCCACCACGCGGACGAAGCGGTGGATCGCGAGCCATCCCCGCGGTCCGGCGTTGAGATAGAACGCGGTCTTGCTCACGTCGCGCCCCTGCGCGGAGCCGTCCCCGAGGGCCGTGAACTGGACGTGCACGATGGCGAGACGCCCGCCGATGTCGGCACCTATCCATGAGCCCTGCCTCGCAACGTTGGCGAGAGCGCCAAGGGACAAGACCGTGGCGTTGGCCTGGATCTCTCCCCGAGGCGCATCCACGGAGGGGGCCACGCGGAAGCCCGCGCGCGCCTCGATGGCGAGGCGCGGGAGAACCCAGAAAGCGCCGGCTACGTCGGCCCCGAGCTGCGTGTGCCCGCGCGTGTAGTGGTCCACGGCGAAGCCCGCTCCCAACTCGAACCGCTTCGGTTCTTCACTCGGTGCCACCGAGCGATGGATCTCGGGCGGAACGCTCTGGCGCGGCTGCGCATCGACGAGCAACAACTCCGCCCAACTCGCGCGAAGCAATTCGTCGGTCGCGAGCGCAAGGGCCAGAGGGCGGCCGTCCGGCGGAATGCTCGAAAGCTCGATGCTCCGTTCGACGCGCTTCGCGAGGAGCGCGTCCTTGACGACGATCGTAAACCGCTCGTGGCCGTCCTCCGAGAGCTCCACCACCGCCGCCGTGGCCACGGACGAAGACGGCGGCACGGTACAGACGCGGATCCCTCGCGCCCGGAGCGCCGTTCGAAGCTGTGAAGACACCAGCGCTGCCAGCGAGCCTTCCACGGACGAGGCCATGCGAACCTCGGCCCCACCTCCCTGGCACGGTTCGAGGTCTTGCGCGGGCAGGTCCATCATCGTTGGGTGCACCGCAGGCGCACCGTCTTCGCGTGAACCCCCTGCGGGTACCGCCCGAGGTACGACGTGCGCGCGGCGGCGCAACGTGGGTCGCTCAGCGCGTCCAGTGCATCCACGCGGCGAGCCTCCGCATCTTCGCGAAGGGGCGCGCCCGGAGCGATCGCCAGTGCGTCGTCCAACGCTTCGAGCGCCCCCGCCGCATCGCCCAGGGCGTCGAGGCGGATGCGCCCGAGCTCCAGCGCCGCAAGCCCGGCGCGCGGGTCGTTTCGGTACCGCTTACGAAGCTGGTCGAACGCCGCCGCCGCGTCCTTCGAACGGCCTTGGGCGCGCGCGTCGGTGGCGCGGGCGAGGAGCTCTTTTGGCCCGTCCACCGTCGCTGCGGGGCGTGGTGGCGGCGCCGCGGAAGGCGGCAGTTCGATCACCGGCGCGGAGGCCGTGGGCGCGAGCCCGGGTTCGACCGTGGTGGACCATGTCTCGCCGCTGCCGAGCACCCGCCGCGACGATCCATCGTCGCGCGCCACTTGGACGGTCCCGCGTGTCACGTCCACGTGGAGCACCTCGCGATCGGGCCTTGGCTCGATGCGAACGCGGAAGGCGGTGCCGAGCACGGTGATCTGATGATTCGCCGCGCTCACCACGAAGGCGCGCGCTTCGACGCGCGGAATGTCCAGGGCGATCCCGCCGGACTCGAGGACCACGTGAACCCGTTCGGGCGTGATGCTCGCGAGCGCCATCCGGCTCTTGGATCGAGCGTGACGCGCGAGCCATCGGGAAGCGTGATCTCCTCGCGCGCTTCGTCGGCGTGGACGGGGGCCGTCTCCGCCACGCGCTCCTCGCGAGGGCGCGAGCGCAGGGTCGCGGCCATCGCGACGGCGACGAACATCGCGGCAAAGGCCGCGGCGAACACCCAGCGCCGGCTTCGTGGCGAAGGTTGCCGAAGGCGGGCTGAAATCGCGCTCCACTGCCGGGCCAAGCGCGCTTCGTTCACGCTGGGCGACAAAGGCTCGAAATGCGGACGTTTCGGAGGCGTGTTCACTGTGCGCCCTCCTCCCCATCGCCCAGGTGCGCGCGCAGCCGATCATCGCCCTCGCGAATCCTGCGTTTTACGGTCGACAGGGACATGTTGGTCATGTTCGCAATTTCGGCGAGTCCCATTTCTTCGACGCGATGAAGCACCAGCGGGATGCGCACGTCGGCCGGCAGATCTCCGACGATGGCATAGAGCCGGCGAAGCTCGGAGAGCCGCGCCTGCGACGTGCACGCCGAGGCGATCTCGTCCAAGTCGACGTCGAGCGCATTTCGACTGAAGCGAGTCGCGCCATCATGCGCCGCCACCGTATGAGCTTGCGCGCGAGCCGCACGAGGATCGCCGAGAGCCACGACCCAACGGCATTGGGGTTCTCGAGGCGACCGATGGATTGTATCGCGCCAACGAAGGTGTCCTGCACGAGATCGTCGACGTCCCGATCGCGCCCCATCAATCGAAAGGCCAATCGATTGGAGCGCATAACGCCGAAAGAGCGCCTCCTGCGCCCAGCCTTCGCCCGCACGCGCCGCCACCGCCAGCGCCGCGTCGGACGGGCCCGCCCCCGAACGACTGCCGGGCGACGCGATCTCGCGAACGATGCTCACGGACCATACAGTACCGTGAGCCCCCCCAAACGGGTCACGGCTGGCGGTACTCGACGCCCAGCTCGCGGAAGAGGAAGGCGAACACTTGCGCGTCTTCCTCGGCGCGCTTGAAGACGTTGGTGCCCATGCCGTGGCCGGAGTCCATCCACGTGCGCAGCAGGATAGGCGAATCGGAAGTCGAGATGGCCTGCAGCTTCGCGGCGAACGTGCGCGCATCGGCCGGGTTTACACGGCCATCGGTCACCCCGGAAAGGAGCAGCACCGAGGGGTACGCGGCCGGCTTCGCGTTTTGGTACGGCGAATAGGCGAGGAGCTTCGGCGCCATCGCCGGATCGCTCATGGAGCCGTACTCGGTGACGTTGAAGTGGCCATTCGGCCAGGACTCGTAGCGCGCCATATCCAAAATGGGGACGAAGATCAGCGCGGTGCGGGCGATGTCGGGCCGCTGCGCCAGCACGGCGCCCATGAGCAATCCGCCGTTGGAGCCGCCAGCGATGGCGAGCTTGCGACGCGAGGTGTAGCCGGCGTTCACCAGCTGGTCGGCGCTGGCGATGAAGTCGTCGAAGCAGTTCTGCTTCTTGTCGAGCTTCCCACCGGCATGCCAGGCCTCACCATGTTCGTTTCCGCCACGAATGTGGGCGACGGCGATGATGCCACCCTGGTCGAACCACACGCGGTTGCGCGGGTCGAACTTGGGCAGCTGCCCGAGGGCGAAGCCTCCGTAGGCCGAGAGGCGCAGCGGCGTGTCCGGCGATTTCTTGGTGCCGCGCACCTGCAGGACGGTGATGGGGATGCGCGTGCCGTCGCGCGAGGTGGCCACCTCGTCGACGACCTCCAGATCGTCGAAGTTCACCGGCGACTCGAAGAAAATGGGCGTCTTCTTCAGCTCGAGGCTCTTGGCGTCGAGGCGCTGGACGGAGAGAGGGGCCGTGTACGAAACGACGTTGAGGTACAGCGCGCCATTGGCCTCGGCGGCGGGGAAGACGTTCGCGCGCTCGGGGAAGCGCGCATCGCCGCGCAGCTTGCCGCCGAGGTCGAACACCCGCCCGTGGATCGAGGCCCGTGCAATGTCGAACACGACGAGGGCGTCGCCGGTCACGGAGATCTTCGTGAGGTCCCGGTCCGATGCCGGCACCACGACCTTGGCCCCTTCGAGGCGCGGCGTGCGTGCAGGCACGCGAAGGACGGCCCCGTGCGGATCGCTTTTGCGCGACACGATGAACAGCGCATCGCGCGATGTCTCGACGTCCGCCACCGCGTCCGCCACGTCGGCCAGAAGGCTCCATGTGTAGCCTTTGGCCGAGGGCGTCCCCACGAACCAGCGGTGGTCGCCGCCGTCGCCGATACTCACCCGGCACACGATGGTGCCATTTTCGCTGGCGCGCTCCAGATCCAGCTCGGCGATGTCGGTCAGGCCGGTGAGCGGCACCTTCTCGTCACGCTCGATCGGCGCGCCGATGACGTGCCGATACAGCTGCTGGTAGCGATGGAGCTCGCCCGCGGGCCGCTCGCCCGGTGCAGGAAAGCGCGTGAGGAAGATCGTTTTGCCATCGCCCGAGAAGGCCGCCGATCCGCCCGCCGTCGGGTACTGCACCCGCGGAATCGGGCCGTCGACGAGCTTGCCCGTAGCGGTCTCGAAAATGGAGAGGCTCGCGTCTTCGCTGCCGTTCTTCGAGAGCGCCACCGCGATGCGCTTTCCGTCGCGCGAGACGGTGAACCAGTCGATGGACGTCTGCCCGCTCGGATCGAGCACCGCAGGGTCGATGACCGTGCGCGGTGCGTCCGGCTTCTCCAGCGAGGCGACGTGCACGATGGCCGGCTGCGGCGCCGTGGGCGCGCGGCGCATGGCGAAGTACCCGTTGGTGGTGCCCTGGATGTCGGTCAACGTTGGCTTGGAGCGCTTCGTCAGGCTCGTGAAACGCGCCCGCAGCGCATCGAGGTGCGGGTAGCCGTGCAGGTTGGCCGTGGTGAAATCGTTCTGCGCATCGACCCACTTGGTGACCGCCGGATCCGCGGAATCGCGCAGCCATGCGTAGTCGTCTTGGAACGAGGTGCCCCCCGCTTCGACGGTCTCCGGCTTTTTCACGGTGGGTGGATACGCGGGGCGCGTCTTGGCGGGCGCCGCGGCCGTCGCCGGTGTTGGTGCGGGCTCGGTTTTGGGCGGCGGCGCCTCCGACGGCGGGGGCGGCGATCCGCCGCAGGCTGCAAGCAACACGGAAACGAGGGGAACGACGCGGAAACTACGCATGGTACCGCTTTACGACGAGAACGCGCCGGCGACCAGCTCGTACGACTTACGCCGCGCAGCGGCATCGTAGGCGTGGGTGGCCAGCATGATCTCGTCGGCCTCCGTGCTCGAGGCCGCCGCCTCGATGCGTTCACGCACGTCGGCCGGCGTTCCCACGATTTGCATGCGCCGGAAATGGGCCACCGCCGCCTCCTCCAGGGGCGAAAACTCGTGGGCCAGGGCCTCGTCGGGGCTCACCAGGCGGCCTGGCTTGCCGGCCCGGAGCTGCGCGAACGAGACGAGCACCGAGGACGCCATACGCCGCGCTTCCTGCACGGAATCGGCACAAAAGACCGAGAGCGCCAGGATGGCGTGCGGCTTCGCCAGCGGGCCCGGTTGAAAGCGCTGGCGGTAGATGTGCATCGCTTCCTCGGGCGGATCGGGGCTGAAATGCCCAGCGAACGCGAACCCGAGGCCGAGCGCCGCGGCGAGCTTGGCGCTGTACGAACTGGAGCCCAAAAGCCAAATGGGCGGCAGCTTCACGTCGTCCGGCATCGCCCGGATGGGCGCGAACGGATGGTCCGGCGGCATGGCATCGTCGCCGAAGCCGCGCAGCTCCTCGAGCTGCTCGATGAAGTCGTCGGCCGCGAGCGCCTGCCGCGAACGGCGCAGGGCCAGCGCCGTGAGCGTGTCCGTGCCGGGCGCGCGCCCGAGGCCCAGATCGATGCGTCCCGGGTGCAGCGCCTCGAGCAGCCGGTACGACTCGGCGACCTTGAGCGGCGCGTGGTTCGGCAGCATCACGCCGCCCGCACCCAGCCGGATGCGCGAGGTGCTGAGGGCCACGTGGGCGATGAGGATCTCGGGCGTCGTCGTGGCGATGCCCGGCATGTTGTGGTGCTCGGCGTACCAAAGCCGCGTGTAGCCGGCTCGTTCGGCGGTGCGCGCGAGCTCGACGGAGGCTTCCAAGGTTTCGCGGCTGGTCATGCCGCGACCGAGCGGGACCAGGTCCAGGACGGAGAGGGGTAGAGCCATTGGGCCCGAGTTTTCCTAGTGTCCAGCAAAACCTTTGGCAATGGCATGCAGGCCCAACGCCCAACCTATTGTGGCGGTCGTGAGCTCCATCCACCGCATGACGAGGTTCGGGCGTCCAGTACGAAGCGCTTAAACAAGCTTCTCGCCTTCTTTCGCCAAATCTGATCAAAAGGAGGCGTGAATTTCGTTCCTGCGGTCCGCCTGCACGCGGAAACGGTGATGGTGACCCGAACCGAAGGTCTCGGCACCTCGTACGAGGAGGTCACCATGCCGCTGATCACCTTGACCTTCCATTACGACACGGGGGCGGCCCGGGATCTCGCGGCGGAAACGCGCTGCCGGCACGCGATCGAGCGCCTGGGCGCGGTCGACCTCGCGTGCGTCGACGACATTGCACCGCCGCTCGACTGCAAGGCCGACTTCATCGTTCGCTTGGAAGGCGACGCCAACGCGTATTGCGCCTTCACCGCGCAGGCGCTGCCCAAGCTGCGTGCGCTCGGTTTTCGCGTCACGGTGGACGAGAATTACCCGTTCCAGGTCGTCGACACGCACGCGCCGTGGTTTCTGTCGATCAACGCCGCCGGCGAGGAGCTGCCCGATTGGTTCAGCCTCGAACTCGGGGTCGAGGTCGATGGCAAGCGGGTCGACCTCTTGCCGATGGTGATCGAGCTCATCGAACGGGCCAACGGCGAGGAGGGCGGGCTTCCGGCGCTGGAGAAGACCTTTCCGTCGCTGGTGGCGATGCAGGTGAGCGAGACGCACCACGTGACGGTCTCGCGCGAGCGGCTTCGTGCGCTGCTCCACGTGGTCATCGAGCTATGGCAGGACAGCCTGCACGGGGGCTTTACCTTTCCGCGGGCGCGTGCGACCGCCCTGGTGCCGCTCGACGAGCAATTCCGCACCGAGGGCACGCGCATCAGCTGGCGCGATCCCGAGCACGTGGCCGACCGCGCCTTTGCCTTGGCCGCGCGCCCCAAGAAGGTGGAAAAGCCGGCGCAGTTGAAGGCGACCTTGCGCTCGTACCAGGAAGAAGGGCTCGCGTTCTTGCAGCACCTGCGCGCCAATGGCGTGGGCGGCGTGCTGGCCGACGACATGGGCCTGGGCAAGACGCTGCAGACGATTTCGCACATCTGCAAGGAGAAGGAAGACGGGCGCATCACGAACCCGATCCTGATCGTGGCGCCCACGAGCCTGGTGGGCAATTGGAACAACGAGATCAAGAAGTTCGCTCCGCACCTGCGGGTAACCTTGTTCCGCGGGCCCCAGCGGCATGCGCTGTGGGACGAGATCCCGGCGAGCGACGTGGTGGTGACCACGTACCCCGTGCTGGTGCGCGACGAGGAGCGCTTCGAGCAGCTGCAGTTCCACATGGTGGTGCTGGACGAGGCGCAGGCCATCAAGAACGTGACCAGCCTGGCGCACAAGGCCATCAAGAAGGTCAACGCCGAGCACAAGCTCTGCCTGACCGGCACGCCGGTGGAGAACCACCTGGGCGAGCTCTGGGCGCTGTTCGCCTTTTTGAATCCCGAGCTGCTGGGCAACGAGGCTTCGTTCCGCACGCGCTACCGCCAGCCTATCGAGCAGCTCAAAGACGAGGACCGCCTCGAGTCGCTGCGCGAGCTGGTGGCCCCGTACATCTTGCGGCGCATGAAGCGCGAGGCGGCGCGCGAGCTGCCGCAGAAGACGGAAATGATGAGGCTCATTCATCTTTCCGGCAATCAGCGTGAGCTGTACGAACAAATCCGCGTGGCCGCCCACGCCGACGTGCGCAAGGTCATCAAGCAAAAGGGGCTCGCAGCATCGGCGGTGCCGATCTTCGGGGCGCTCTTGCGGCTGCGGCAGGTGTGCTGCGATCCGCGGCTGGTGCAGATGAACGCCGCGCGCTCGGTGCGGACGTCGGCCAAGTACGATTCGTTCTTCGAGTTGCTCGAGGGGCTGCTCGAGGGCGGGCACCGCGTGCTGGTGTTCTCGCAATTCACGAGCATGCTTTCGCTGCTGGCCAAGGGGCTGGAAGAGCGCGAGATCGAGCATTTGATCCTGACGGGGGCGACGCAGGATCGGCAGGCCAAGGTCGATGCCTTCGAGCAAGGGCTGGCCGACGTGTTCTTGATCAGCCTGAAGGCCGGCGGCACGGGGTTGAACTTGGTGAGCGCCGACACGGTGATTCACTACGATCCGTGGTGGAACCCCGCGGTGCAATTGCAGGCGACCGACCGCGCATACCGGATTGGCCAGCAGCGCCCGGTGTTCGTGTACAACCTCGCCGTCGCGGGCAGCGTGGAAGAGCGCGTCATGATGATGCAGCACAAGAAACGCCGCGTGTCGTCGATGCTCTTGGGCGACGACGAGCAGCAGAGCGCGGGGCTCACCGCCGACGACGTGGAGACGCTCTTGGCACCGCTGCAGGACGACGAACGGCCCGCGGTTTCGCGTGTCGCCGCCGCCCACAAGGCCGGCGCGGGCGCCCCGAACGCGCCTGCGGTCGCCGCGAGCGCGTAACGGCCCTAGGCTTGACGGGCGATGCTGCGGGTCGCCTTGTTTCTCGTCGCGGTGGTCGTCGGGGCCGCGCTCGGCAATTCGTACATCGGGCGCCTTCCGAACCATGCGGGGTACTTCCTCGTCGCGGTGGACGACGAGGTGCGCGTGCCTCTCTCGGTGACGCCTCGGCACACGGTCGTGATCGTCGTCGATGGCCTGCGCCGTGATGCGGCCGAGACCATGAAGGCGACCCGGCTGCTCGAGGGCGCCGGTCAGTGCCGCGTTTCCGATCAGGGGCCATGGACCGTGTCGCGGCCCGTCTACGCGCTTCTGTCGACGGGGCTCGAGGTCGCCCGGAGCGGGGCTCGAAACAACGATCTTACGGCGCCGTTGGCCGCCGAATCCATTTGGCAGATCGCCCGCGCCTCCGGCCGCACCGTTGCGGGGAGCAGCCACCTGCCATGGTTTCGCGAGCTCTTTCCCGATGGCTTCGATCGTTTCGACGTGCACGAGACGCACGATGCGAACGTCTTCGAGGGAGGGGAGCTCCGCGAGCTCGATTTGTTCCATCCTCTCTATGTCGACGAGGCGGGGCACCATCATGGCGCAGCCTCGTCCGACTACGCGGCGGCGGTCGCGCGGGCCGATCGTGAGACGATGGAGCTCCTCGGCAAGGTCGATTTGGCGCGCGATCTCGTCGTGTTCACCGCCGACCACGGCCATACGGCGAAGGGCGGTCACGGAGGGCCGCAACCGGAGGTGCGCGAGGTCCTGGCGTGTTTCGCCGGCGTGAACGTGGCGAGGCGCACCGATCGCGTTCCGTTCGACGGCCGCAACATGGCACCGGCGCTCGCCTTGCTCACCGGTTTGCGATTCCCGCGCCATATGCGGGCGGGGGAGGACCACCTCGACGAGATTTGGCATATCGCGGATTTCCGCGAGCCCGACCGCGCCTATGCGCAGGACCGGCGCGCCGCCATCGAGCGCTTTCGCGAGGCCAACCGCACCGCGCTGGTGCGATGGCTCGGCGATCCCGCGGGAACATGGTCGCGGCTGTACGCGCGGGAAGGCCGGGCGCAGACCTTTCGTGGCGTGGCCGTCGGGGTGCTCGCGCTGCTCCTTCTCTCAGGCCGCCTGCGCCGCCAGGTGAACGTGCGCACGACGCTCGTTTGGATCGCTGGGAGCGTCCTCGCGCTGTGGATTGCGCACGCGATTGTGCTCGGCGCGTTCGACTTCGGTGCGATCAACCTTCGCGAGAACTACGTGCCCCGCGCGTTCGCGGTGACCGGTTTGGGCGCCGTCGCCGCCATCGCGGCGCATCGGGCGTTCCTTCGTGGGACGGGCCGGCTCGCGCAGGACTTCGCCACGCTCGTTGCCTTGTTCCTCGTGGCGAACGTCGGGCATGTCGTCGTGTACGGCTGGCCGCTCGGCTTCCCGCTGCCATCCGGTCCTGCGAGCTACCTTCCTTTCATCGGCGCGTTCGTTCTCGTGGTCTATGGACTCGCGGGCTTCTTCATCTGGGTGGCCACCACGGGCGCCTCCTGGGCGGTGCGCCAGGGCACGTCGGGCCACCAGCGGTCGCGGGCGGGCGGCTCCACGGGCTCGAAGCTCTGACCCGGCTTGGGGGTGACGATGCCCACGCCCGCGCGATCCGCGGCGGCGAGCGCGCGTTCGATGGGCTCCGTCCAGCCATGGTAGGCGAGGTTGAACAGGCCCCAATGCATGGGCACCATGAGCCGCCCGCGGACCATGCGGTGTGCATCGACGGCCTGTTCCGGGCCCAAGTGCCAATCGGGCCAAGCGGCGTCGTATTCACCGATTTCGATCATGGCCACGTCGAAGGGGCCGAGCCGCGTGCCAATCTCGTTCATCACGGGAAAGAGGCCGGTATCGCCCGAGAAATACGCGCGGTGTTCGTTCCCGACGAAGGCGTATCCCGCCCAGAGCTTCGTGTCGTTGTCGATGAGGGTGCGCCCGGAAGCATGCCGCGCGGGCGTGCATACGATGGTGAGATCGCGAATGTGTGTGCTCTCCCACCAATCGAGTTCCACGATGCGGTCTTCGGGGACACCCCAATACGCGAGGTGCGCCCCCACACCGAGCGGCACGACGAACGTGGTATTCCAATCCTTCATCGCGGAGATGGTGCCGTAATCGAGGTGATCGTAATGGTCGTGCGAGATGACCACGGCATCGATGGCGGGGAGCTTCTCCTTGACCATCGGCGTCGTGAGAAGCGGCGGGAACCATCGCTCGGGGCCGGCGAAGGTGACCGGTGAGGCCCGCGGGCTCCACGCAGGATCGGTGAGGATACGGTGGCCGTCGATTTCGACGAGCATCGAGGAATGCCCGAGCCATGTGAGGCGCAGGCCGGAGGGCGGCGGCGTCCCGAGTCGCTCGACGGGGACGGGAAGCGTTGGAATCGCCTGCGTCGGGCTGCGGTAGGGGCTCGCGTGGGCCATGTTTCGGAGGGTGAGCCAGGCGTCGTTGTCGAGCGGCTCCGGGTTGACGAAGTGCCCATTTTTCCAATGGGGTGAGCGCTCCATGCGCGCACGCCGCGCCCCCTCGGCGCGATGCCCGAAGGCCGTCCAGCCCGAAATGACGGTCAGCGCCACCGCAAGCAGGAACAGCAGGCCGACCGCCTGCACGATGCGACGCCCTATGCTGCGCTTGCGCTGAGTCATTCGCAGCAGGTGCTACCACTTGGACAAAGTTTGTCAAATGTGTCACACCTGCTCCCATCGACATGAAGGTCATCCTTTTCGGAGCAACGGGCATGATCGGCCAAGGCGTCCTGCGCGAGTGCTTGCTCGATCCGGCCGTGGAGCGCGTCCTCACCATCGGCCGCGCGGTCACTGGACAGCAGCACGAGAAACTGCGCGAGATCGCCCACGGCAATCTGTTCGACCTTTCCGACATCGCCGGCGATCTGTCCGGCTACGACGCATGCCTCTTCTGCCTCGGCGTCGCGTCGACAGGCATGTCCGAAGAGCAATACCGCCACGTGACGTACGATCTCACCTTGTCGGTCGCGCGCATTTTGCTGGAGCGCAGCCCGAGTCTGAGGTTCCTCTTCGTGTCCGGCGCAGGCACGGACTCCACCGAGCATGGCCGCACCATGTGGGCACGGGTCAAGGGCCAGACCGAAAACGCTCTTCTGGAGCTGCCGTTCAAAGATTCCTACATGCTTCGCCCCGGCTTCATCCAACCGAAACACGGCATTCAATCACGGACCACGCTGTATCGGGTGGTCTATGCGATCATGACGCCGTTCTATCCCGTATTGCGCGCACTGTTCTCCAAATCGGTGACCGACACCGAGCAACTCGGCCGCGCGATGCTCGACGTCGCAAAACGCGGCGCCCCCAAACGGGTGCTCGAGGCGACGGATTTGGTGGCGATAGGGCAGGGGATTTGACCGTTGCCAGAGCTCGAGATTCGGCGATTCCAGTGGGACGCGCATCGACAAATCCGCACGGCACGGAGCAGCTCCAACTGCGAGGAGGCGTTGCCATCTCTTTGATTCATGATGCACAAAATGGTGTATCTCATCCGCGCGGCGTCGTAACGGACAGTCAATGTTTATGTACCATTGAGTAAATGCCACTCATGCTGTGCCCAGACTGCTCCGCACAAGTTTCCGATACGGCTCCAGCATGTCCACGTTGTGGTCGACCGAACGCGAAGGCAATCGCGCCGTATGGGTCGCCCCAGACTTCATCAAATGAACAGACACTGTTTCAAGACCGGCTTGTTACAGTCACGAACGTTCGACTGATCATTGGTCAAGACACGACGTACGCCATGTCGAACATCACGAGCGTGCGAGAGTTAGTCCAGCCGCGCCCGACGATTGCGTTATGGATCGGCCTCGCTATGGTCGTGATGGGAGCATCTCGTTGCAATCAAGCCGAAAGCGGAGAGGTAGGAATGATATGGGCGTGGATCTCCCTGCTCGGCATCTTGCCGCTCTATGTTTACGTCCGAACCAGGCCAAAATATTGGGTTCGCATCGGTACGGCCGGCGCTGAGACCAATGCAATTTCGTCGGTGGATCCACAGTGGACGCGGACCGTTGTCGCTTCCATCAACACCGCGATCGTCTCCAGAGGCTAAGCAAGCTTGCGATTTCGTGAGCGCTTCTACGTCAAGAGCGAGAGCGTTGCATGGACGACGCTTTCAAGGCATGGCGCGGAACCGGCCATGCGTTCCTCAACGACGTTCAGCGCATGGCGTGCTTGCGATTCTTTGAATCCCAAATATGTTAGTGCACGGAGAGCTGTCGCGGATTCGTACCCGCGCTGGCGCGGGTGAATGGGAAGATTTGGCGCGCATTGCGTTTTGAGATGGGAGGGGCGTCTCCCGGACCTTTTCTCGTCAATGTACGCGCGACCGAAATCGCGTTCCGCCGCCAAACGATTATGAGATCGACAGCGAACTTGCAGGTTGGTCGCCTCGTCGGTGCCGCCGCGCGCGCGCGCTGCGATGTGATCGAGCTCGAGGAAGGACCGGCATTCACAACGCCGGCCACTCTCGTCGACGAACGTACACTGTCCACCGTCGCGTTCGAACACCTCGCGCCGAGTGGCCCTCGTTACGTACCCAGAGCGAGTCTCGTTGCGAGGCGCTTTCGTGGCGGGGCGGCTCGTCTTTCCGAGCCGACGCTTTTCGAGCTCGACGACGAGCAGATCGAGCGCACGTTCCACGACGATCGACAGATCGCCGTCAGGGTTTGCGTGTCGCATGAGGTCCAGAGCATACTCGAGCTTCGCTTTGAGCTCGGAGGACGCCGTGAATTGCACTTTGTAGCGCTCTGGCGATAGCGGTTCGACGCGAGTTGTTTTTGCCGCACGCCCGGACGTTCCGGTCGCCGGCTGGGCAGCGGCATCCGGCAGACGACCCATCAACGACGGCACGTCCGGCCGGGGGAAATATGTGGCAAGAAGTTCCTGGACTTGGCCCTTCGTCTTGCCGGCGGCTGCGCGCAACAGCTCCTCGTGATTATCCTGCGTCAGGTAATCGCGTAGTAGCAACAGGGCCGTCAGGTGGAGATCTCCACGTTCGAGCATATTCAGCGCCAACGGAAATCGTCGAGCAATGCGTGATGCTGCGACGCGCCGGCAGGCCTCGTCATCGCTCATTCCGAGCCTACGGACGCAGAAATCGAAGAGTGACGAGCAGGCCGACTGCAAATCGAGACGTCGCTCCTCGACTTCCGCGAGATAGCTGAGCAAACGCGCAAGAAGAACCTTCCCTTGACGGACGAGGGTATGGAGGCCTTCCAGCAGCTCTTCGTTGGATAGAGCGGTGAGCTTCATGAGACCATTTTACCATCGTCATTTTCGACCCCCGTATTGGCCGCATATCACACGGGCATACGTGCGGACGGCTCGTGACTCGTTCGAGCTCGAATGATCGCGCCGTGCGGCGATGGGGCGGTCCTGGATGTCAATTCTCCCCCTGGTGGCGGTTCGGGCGCGGACCTTCGAGACGAATGTGTCAAGATAAAACTGGCGCGATTTCCTAAATTTCCTCGCATGCCGGCGAACCCATGCCGGGTATTACAACTAAGTAGAGGCTGGAGCGGCCGAATAGGGTGGTCATAGTAGTTGAGCTAAATTCAGTACTCGAGTCGCGTGGGTGAAACGGGATTGCTCTGAGAAGCGCTGGAGCTCCCACCGACAACGAACGCGCCCCGCCTCGCCATATTCGGCGCTGCGAAGACGATGGGGTGCGAGTGCATTCCAAGTGAGCGTCGCCCGTTGTTGCGGAATTCATTCGAATAAGACGCGCTAATCTGGATATTCGATTGATTCGAGGGAAATGGGGTTGCTCTGAGAAATGCCCCATCTCTCGCGAAAATTGGCGGCATCGGTGCATTGCGGGCCTGGATGGCGGGATGCTACGCCTAGTAGATAGTCTTTTGCGGAGTCTTTTCGACTCAGTTGGGTGGTTCGAATACAATGTCTACACATCCCCTCTTGGCGGAGCTCGTTCGGCTCGTGCGCCCGCCGTCTCAGGTAGCAAATGCTCACGGTGACTGGGCCGAGGTCGAAGCATCCCTCGGAGTGAAGCTGCCCGCCGACTACCGAGCGATGGTCGAGACCTACGGGCGGGGCGAATTCTTCGACAACATCGGGTTGTACACGCCGTTTGGCAAAAACAATCCCATGCGCCTCAAAAGCGATATGTCGAAGTATTTCGGAGAGCTGCGAGATTCGTCTCCAGAGGACTTTCCTTACCCGCTTTTTCCGGAGCCGGGTGGCTTACTCGCTTGGGGAGGCACCGGCGATGCACGTGAGCTCTGCTGGCTGACCAAGGGATCTCCCGAGGCATGGCCGATCGTGATCTGGTCCTGCGAGGACAGCGAATACGAGGAATACGAGCCCGGCGTGGCCAACTTCGTCGAAGGGTGGTGCAGTGGGCGGATCGTCTCGGAACTCCTGCCCAACGATGCCATCCATCTCCCCCCGTGGTTCGATCCTTACCGCCACTTGAAATACGTCGACGTCAAATTGAGTGAAGGTTCACGGCCTTATCTCGAGCGACTGCGCATCCTACAGGAAGCGCTGGCACCCACGGCGCCTCGGAACAGTTATGAGGCTGATGACGGCGACCGCCAGGACACCTTCGTGACGACCGAGACGGGGTGGAACCTCACGTACGAAACGCTGTATGGCCATCAGATCCGCATTGCGTTCCCTCCCGCCGACAACGAGCGCGCTCGCCTCGCCGTGCTCGGTGCCGCAAAGGCCATGGGGTGCGAGGTGCTCTCCGAGTGGCCGGACCCGAACGAGGCCGAGGAAGAAGAGGAAGAAGAGGAAGAAGAAGAAGAGCGGGAAGAAACGGACGAATAGCGATGAATGCCATGTCTACGCATCCGCTTTTGGCCGATCTCGTTCGACTCGTGCCGCCTCCCTCCGATGTGACGCACCGTCACGATAACCGGAACGAAGTCGAGATCGCATTGCGCGTGAACTTGCCATCCGACTACAAGGCGGTAGTCGAGACCTATGGGGCAGGCAGCTTTTACAACCGCATCACCCTCTCGGTCGATGCCGAGTTGTTGAACGTCTTCGGGGAGTCGCCGCGAACGGGCACGGTGACCTCGCGCTTGACGCCTCCACCGGAGAAGGTACGGCCATTGTTCCAGCCATATCCTATCAGGCGAACGTCATCCGCGTCGGAAACGAACTCGTCGCGAAGGAACGGAAGTGGCGCAATGTCCGTCGGTTACGCGAGAATCGCAACGCCGATGTCGTAGCCGGCTTCGATGTTCTCCGGATCCCATTGCGGGTGCGCGTGGACCTCGAGGACTTCGAGCCGGGAAGCCTCATCGGCGTCATCGGCGTTGGGGCCAGTCACGACCGTGTAGACCGTATCGGCACCCAGGCTCGCGGAATCGACGCAATGGGCAGCGGTGAGGATCACCGTGGGCGAAATGACCTCGCCGCTGCAGCAGTCCACCGCGCGAGGCGGTGCCGCTGCAAAGCCCACTCATCCGAAACGCATCCGTTTGGATGAGAGTGAGTGCTCACCGTCTCTTTTATGAACAAAAAATCCGTATTCCGAGATTTCATCGCGACGAGGGAGCGCAACGCACCCCCGCCCTGGCGGAGGTATGCTAGGGGCACCATGCATTCGATTTCCCGAGTTGCGGCCAGAGCCATCGTTCCCATTGCGACTCTTCTGACGGCGTGCGGTGGTGGTGAATCCGCGGCGCCGCCCCCACCTGCGGTGGCCGCACCCGAGCGGCCGCCGCCACCTGCGGTGGCCGCTCCCCCCGCGCCCTCCGCATCGTCGGAGCCCACGGTTCTCTCCGAGGAGCAGAAACGTCGCGATGCCGCGCGTGTCCCCCTGGCGTCCTCGATCATCGATGCATACCCGAATTGGGGCGGCCTGTTTTCGTCGTTGGTGGCCACCTATTCGCCCGATGGAAAGCGAATCATCTTTGGCTCGCTTCGCGATGGCTCGCCCCAGATTTACGCGGCCGACGTTGCTCGCCCCGCCGATCCGCCCAAGGCGCTGAGCGGGGGGCCGGAGCGCGCCCTCTCCGCGGTGTTCACGCGGGATGGCAAGTCCGTCCTGTTCTTGCGCGATACCGGCGCCGATGAAAATTTCGCCATCTGGCGCGTCAACGTCGACGGCACGGGCCTCACCAACTTGACGCCCGGCGAATCGCTTCATCGCCAGGACGTACTCCTGCCGCGCCGTAAACCGCAGATCATGATCTATGGCGCGAAAAAGGTGAGCGAGCTGACGACGAACGTGTTCTCCCAATCCATCGACGGCGGGGAGCCCAAAGTCCTCTACACCCACCCGAGGCCTGGCTATGCGACGGACGCCGCGCCGGATGCATCGCGCGCGCTCTTCATCGAGTACTTGTCGCTCAGCGATAGCGTGTTGAGCGAAATCGATCTTGCGGCCGGCAAGGCGCGCCGCGTTTATCCGCCCGAGGGAAGGAAGGGCAATGTCTTTTCGGCCATGTACTCCGCCGATGGCAAACGCATTCTGATGGCCACCGACGAGGGGAGCGAGTCGTCGCTGCTTCTCGCGCTCGACGCGGCCAGCGGCAAGGAGCTGGCGCGTTATACGAATGCCTCGCCGAAAGGCGCGATGATGCAGGCCGCCGTTTCACCCAAAGGCGATACACTCGCCGTGCGCGTCGACGCGGGCGACCACGGTGAAGTGCGCATCCTCGACGCCAAGTCGCTCAAGCTGCTTCGCGCGGTGAAGGTGCCCCTTGGCCAGGTGGAGCTCGGAAGCTTTCGCGAGGACGGGCGCCGGTTCAGCATCATGATCTCGCTTCCCAGCCAGCCGCCCAATGTCTTCGAGGTGGACGTGGCCGCCGGCAGCGTGCACCCCCTGCGTGACGAGAAACACGCGGGGCTCGATCGCATGCCCCCGGTGCAGGCCAGCATCACGTCCATCGCGGCGTTCGATGGGCTGAAGATCCCCGTCAACGTGTACCTTCCCGCCGAGCGTGCCAACGCGGAAAAGCGGAAGCTCCCGACGGTCGCGATCTTCCACGGCGGACCCGCGGCAAGCTACCCCGTGCGCTGGAGTCCCGTGAATCGGTTTCTGGTGGCGTTGGGATACGCCGTGATCGAGCCCAACGTGCGCGGGTCCACGGGCTTCGGGCGCGCCTACGAGATGGGCGACAACCGCGAAAAGCGCGCCGATTGGCTGAAGGACCTGGAGACCGTGAACGCGTGGGCCAAGGCGCAGCCTTGGTGCGATGGCGAGCGCGTGGTCGTTTGGGGCGGAAGCTACGGTGGCTACACGACCCTGATGGCCCTGACGCGGCAGCCGACCCTTTGGCGCCTGGGGGTCGACCTCTTCGGGGTCGCGGACTTGAAGGCCTTTCTGCGCACGACCTCCACGGAGATCCGCACCGCCTTCGTCGACGAATTCGGCGATCTCGAAAAGGACTCCACGCTGCTCGAGCAGTTCAGCCCGATGCGCGATGTCGACAAAATCGTCTCACCGCTCTTCGTCTACGCCGGTCAAAACGATCCGCGTGTACCCCGCTCGGAGTCCGACGCCATCGTTCGCGCGTTGCGCACGCGGCGGATTCCTGTCGAATACATGGTGGCCGCCAACGAGGGCCACAGCCTGGACCGCCGCGAGACCAAAGTGGAGCTCTTCACCCGCGTCGCCCGTTTTCTCGAGGACAACCTGAAAACGAAGCCCTGACCCGAACCGTCTAGCGCTCGGCTGTCGCGACTCATTCGTTGCGCGGACCGCTCGCGCTAGGGTGGGCTAGTGCGGCGATTTGCCACGTATTTTCGCGGATTTTTCTCCGTTTTTCGCGCGATGTCCGATCCGCACGCCCTTGAGGATGGCATAATAAACTGGACCGATGCCCTATGTGCGCCAAGCCTCGTGGTTCCTCTTGCCGCTTGGGCTCGCCGTGGTCTTCCTCGGCGCCTATGTGGCATCTGCCGAAGCACGTGTTGCGACCATCGCCAACGGGATTCTGCTGATGAAGCTTTTCGCCTTGGTGGGCTTCATCATGGCCACCTCGCGCTTCTCGTGGGGCGATCGCATGCACACCATCTGGGCGCTGTTCGTGCTCAACATGGTGCTCCTTCTCTCCAAGGACGTGGTGTTCGGGTACTCGCAGCAAGGTCTGGGGGTGCACCTTTCGCGCGAATGGCAGAAGGCGGCGTACGCCATCATGGTGTCCATCGCCAACATCGCGTCGACCGTCGCCACCGTGCTGCTCGCGCGAACCTGGCGCGAGGCGGGGTTGGAGATCTCACCCTCCAGGAGCCGCCAGATCGCCAAGTTGGCGGTCGTTCCCTTTGCGGCCCTGCTCTTCGTGGTCGGCCTGCGCGCAAACCTCCAACGGCTCCCGCCCGACGATATGTGGAAGTCCGTGCTCCTGGTGCTCATCCCCTTTGGCGACTTGCTCTGTTTTAGCCTCATTGGTCCGCTCGCCGTGACAGCCTTCTCCTTGCGGGGCGGAGCGCTCGCCGCCCCCTGGGCCATGTATGCCTTGGGCGCGGGACTCTGGCTCGTCTGGGACATGGCCAACGCCTTCTCCCACCTCTCCGGCGTCATCGTCGAATTGAACCGCGTATTGGCCCTCGGCTACACCGGCGGTGCGGGCATCGCGCAATGGTGGGTCCTTCGCCACGCCAAGACGGCGGCGCCCGTCAGCGGTTAGCTCGGGAGCGGTGGCCCCGCCGAGAAAATCTTTGGCCGCCGCCAGGAAGCTCGAAATCGCGGCGCGGTGCATCCTCCTCGCGTTGTTCGCATTCAGCGAATCGAGGAGAATCATCATGCGTTCACATTTTCGAGCCATCGCCTTCGGCGCGATGCTTGCGGCTGCGACGATGGGCACGGTCGTTGGCGCTTCTGGGTGTGGCACTTCGGAGGGCGCGCATTCCCGAGCGGCATCGAGCCAATTGGGCGTCTTTACCTCGGATGTCGCCGGCTTCGAGACGCATTCGTTTTGGTACGACACCGGGCGGGAGGTCGTCGTGTTCGATGCGCAGTTTACCGAGCCGTGGGCGCGCAAGGTGATCGCGGAGATTCACGCGGCCACGCCGTCGCCGATTCGGTACGTGGTGATCACGCACCCCAATCCGGACAAGTTCAATGGCGCACCCGCGTTTCGCGCGGAGGGAGCGCGCATCGTGGCGAGCAAGGCGACGGCGGCCGCCATCCCCGGCGTGCACGCGTACAAGAAGCATTACTTCGTGGAGATCGCCAAGATGTTCACTGCGGAAACGTACCCCGCCCAAGCCACCATCGACGAGACCTTCGAAGGCGACTTCTCCCTGCCATTGAACGGAGAAGGCCGCGTGGAGTTGCACGAGTTGAAGCATCCGGGGGTCTCGTCGACACAAACGGTGGCCTTCTTGCCGGGCATCGGCGCGCTGGTCGTCGGCGATCTGGTGCACGTGGGGGCGCACGCCTGGCTCGAAGGTGGAATCGTGCAGGGCGCGCCGCAGCCGCGCCTCGACGATTGGAAGCTCGCACTGGACGAGCTTCTCGCGTACCCCGGGGCCACCGTTTATGGAGGACGCGGGGCGAGCGCCCACGTCGAGGTCGTCGTCGCGGCGCAAAAGCGGTACCTCGATGGCATGCGCCAGTTGGTGACCGATTACGTCAAAGGCCTGGGGCCCCGGAAGAGTGAGCTCCTTGGAGACGCCGCCGGCCCGCACTTCCAAGTGCTGACCCAAAAAGCCGAACAAGCATTTCCCGAGCTCTCTCTCTCGTATTTGATCACATTTGGCATTTACGGTCTCGCGGCGCAAATCGCGAGTGGTTCTTGACCGCGGTTCAGTCCATTCAATGAGCATGGGGGCCTAGAATCGCGGACCGGCGGCGGCGGTATTCCTTGGGGGTCTCTCCGGCGAATTCGCCGAAGGCCGTGGTGAATGCGCCGAGGCTCTTGAAGCCCACGGCGTAGGCCGCCTCGGTCACGCGCACCTTGGGAGAGGACAAGAGTTCCATGGCGCGGAGCATGCGTGCGGTATGCACGAAAACGCGCCACGACGTGCCCGTCTCCTCGGCGAAGCGACGGGTGAGTGTCCGCGCGGAGACGCCGGCCGCACGCGCGCCATGTTCCGCAGAGAGCTCTTCGTCGAGGTGATCGAGGGCAAAGCGCATGGCCCGCGCGAGCTCGGGGCTTTTGGCCACGGGCAGCCGATAGGGCTTCTCGTCGGCGAGCCACCCAGGCACGAGCGCGGCGAGCGCCGCGAAGAACGGTTTCGCAATGGGGTCGTCGGTCCGCGTCTCTGGCCCCCATTGCATGGCATGGAGAATCATCTCGCGCGCGAGCGCACTCACGCCAAAGATGCCGCACACGGGCGGCGCCGACGGCACGAGCGGTGTCGCAAGGTAGATCGTGCGCAGCCGAATCGGCACCCGCGTGCGCACGACATGCATGACGCCCGCCGGGATCCACGCCGCACGCTCCGGGGGAAGCACCCATTGCGACGACTCCGCCTCCAGTGAGAGAACTCCGGAAACCGCGTAGAGGATCTGATGGCGCGTATGCGTATGCGGCTCGGAGTGAAAGGGCGCGTGATCGTCCTTCAGCCCGAACGCGGGCGCTCGTGCGGTATCGACGTCGACGATCGTGGCCATCCCGCCAGTTTACGGCGGTGGTTGAGTTTGGCAATGTTTGCCAACGAGCAAATGACGAGCCATACTTCGGCTATGCCGACTCGAAATGTGAATCTGACGAAAGAGCTCGATCAGTTCGTTGCCGAGCGAGTCACGAGTGGGCGGTACGAGAATGCCAGTGAGGTCGTGCGGGCCGCTCTTCGGTGTCTCGAACATGAGGAGAAGACCCGCGTGCTCGACGAAGCCCTCGCCGAGGGTGAAGCGAGCGGCGTGGCCGAGGATTTTCCCACGACGCTCAAGGGCGCTCTCAAGAGACTCAAGCTCAAGTGACGTTTCGGTTCTCGAGACGTGCTGTCGACGATCTGCAGGAGATTGCTGATTTTACAAAGGAACGTTGGGGGGCGGCGCAGGCCGTCGACTACGTTTCCGACCTCTATGCTTGTTTTCGTCTTCTGGGTGCCACGACGGGTAAGGTTCACCGTCCGCCCTATCGACGTCAGCGACAGGCCAAGCACGTGGTTTTTTTTCGCGTTGCTTCGAACGGCAATGTCTTCATCGTTCGCATCTTGCACGAGCGCATGTTGCCAGAGAAGCATCTGAAATAGATGCGTGTTCAAACCCGCGATGGACCGAGCCCTGCGAGGAGGTCCGCAAAGGTTGCGAGAATCGTGGGGAAGCCGCGGCCGTCGGGATCGGCGATGGTGCGGGGGAGGGCGGGGAGCTCCGTTTCGGGGAGGCCAGGCCACAACGGCTCGATGAGGCCATCGCCGCCGCGGGCGAGAATCTCCGAGACCAACGTGAAGGCGGCGCGCGGATCGCGGGTGCGGACCCAGGAGGCGTTGGCTGTCGTGGTGGCGGCAGGAGCGCTGAGGGAGAGGGTGCGCGCCATGGCGCGGCGGCGGAGATCGCGAATGGCGATGGAGGCGCCGTCGTGGAAGGCGCGGTCGGTGAGGACGGCGTCGATGCTGCCGTCGAGCGTAAGGCCGCGGCGGCTCAGGGAGGAGGCGCCGACGAGGGCCCACACGTCGTCGATGACCGCGACGGTGCCGCGGATCACTTCGGGACGGCCGGGGAAGCCCACGGGATGGTACAGCGCAATGCGCCCCGGTGCGGCGGCCTGCAAGGTTGCGAGGGCTGCGTTGCGCAGAAGGTAAAAGCGCTGCGCGAACGACTCGTAGCCCGGGCCGAAGGGAATGCGCTTGGGGACCGCGACGATGACGCGCAGATCGCGGGCGGCGGCCAAGCGCGTGGCGAGAAGCGCCACGAGATCGACCTCGTGTGCACCGGTGCCATCGGCGGTGGCGCCGAAGAGAGGCGTCTCGATGTAGACGAGCCGGCGCGCATGGCCGATGGCCCAGCGCAGGCTCCACTGCGTGTCGCGGCGCCCGTGTTTCGCGGCGAAGGCCTCGCGGCGCACTTCGGCGACCCAGCGGTCCCCCGCGGTGGGGGCGGGGAGGGAAGGCAGCGACGAGCCCAGTGCGGAGACGACGCCGTTCCAATCCGAGGGGAGCCCGTGGACGGTGGACTCGGGCACCAGGGAGAGCTCCGGGCTCTCGCACGTCTCGGCGACGTTTTGCAGGATGGCCCCGCTCACGGTGCCCGTGCCTGCGGCGCTCGGCGCATTCCAGCGGGACGAATCCAGCTCGGGAAGACGGCGGGCCAAGTGGTGCGTGCGACGAAGCGCCGCACGGGCGAGATCCAGTGCGAGGCGCCCCGTGGCGCGCAGGCCGGGCGCGTGATCCTCGGAGCCGGCATCGTTGCCCGGGTTCCCCAGCCGCGCATCGCCACGCACCACGCGCCCATCGAGAAAGCCCGCCGTGAGCACCGCCGTCCACGCGGTGCCGTCGTGCGCCGCCACGACCGACTCCGCGCGGGCCATGGTTCGGAAACGAGGCGACTCGCGCGGTGCCGCCTCTCCGAGCGCGGCGAGGATCGGATCGCTGCCTGCCGCGGGGGCCGTCGGTGGGAGCCCGAGTCGCGGCGACGGCGCGAGACCGCGTCGGTCCAGCGGCATCGCCGACAGCGCATTGGTCACCGGCGGACGCGCCGGCGCCGTGGCCCCCGTCCCAACGGGCACATCGAGCCCCCCGAGGAGCCGCGTCTGCACCCCCGCCGGACCGCGCGCCACGATGAGAAGATCGAAACGCAATCGCGGTGTGCCCGGGCGCGGATTCGCACCGACGCGGTACGGATCGCGCAGCAGGATGGCCGTCGCCCCCGCCGCCGCCACCGTGGCACCGCCATCGCCACGCCGCGCGAAATCAAGCTCCGCCAGCGGCACGATCGCCGGCCCCGGATCCACCCGTGGAAACGCGCGCACGTGCGCACCGACGGGCAGCGCGCCCGCCGGCCACGACAGAACGACGTCCGGGCTCGACCCTGCGTACGCGGCCATCGCCTCGTTGCGCGCCCGCGCCGACTGCGCTGGCGCGAGATCTTCCGCCGTACCCACCACGGCGGGAACCGCCGGCCACCGCGCGGTTCGATTCGGTGGAAACGCGACGTTGTCCGCAAGGGTCGGGCTCGCGGCGAGGGCGAACGCCGAGCCGCTCACCGCCTCGGTGATGGCCCCCGCCGTCGCCTGCCCATCGACGAGCAACTCGAGGCTTTCGCCATCGCGCACGGTGGGCGCCGGCTCCAAGCGGGTCGCCTCGTCCGCACCCTCGATGCCATCGATGGCACCGGCCGAGCGATTCCCCAGAAGATGCAACTCCGTGTGAACTGCAACGACGCGGAAAAACTGCCGCGGGAGCACCGGTGCGGCCGACCCCGCCGGAAAGGGGGTCGCCGGAAACGCGGGTCGCGAAAGGCCTGCCGTTCCCAGTGCGCCCTCGGGCGAAAAGCCGAATCGCAGATCGCCCGGATCCGTCGCCGCGGCCTGCACCGTACCCTCGGGCCAATCGTGCGGCCCCGCCCCGAGCGCACCGCCCGAACCGATGCGAAGTCCAACGCGTCCCGTTCGTTGGACCCATGGTCCACCGAAAATGTCGACCATCGACACACGCACCCCGTTGGCCAGCGCGCACACGGCGCCGATGCCCCCCGGGCTGCTCGTCCCGCTGTCCAGGTCCCCCGCCGGGCCCGCGTCGTTCTTCCGCAGCGCGGAAAAAGCGCGCATCAAATCGCGGTGAAGGCAGGCCACGGCCACCGGATCGACGATGGCGCCCTGATCGTCGTGAAACGTCAACGTACCCGCGACCAGCGGCGTCCCCGTACTCGCCGCGTGTGCGGCTTGCGGCGCTTCGCTCGAGGGCGGCATCGCTGCACCGCGAATGGCCGCGAAAAATGGAACGGGACGGCTCGCGCGATCGTCGGTGCGCCCATCGTAGCGTTGCCCGATCAGCCGCCGCAACCGCAAGGCCGCCTGCGGATGGAAGCGCAGGACCGCCACCACCCCAGTAAGTGCATTCCCCGCGGCATCGGTGAGCTCGGGCGCGCCTTGGTCGCGCCAGAGCAGCGTTCCACCGACCATGGCGTGCCAGCGTGTCCCTCCTGCGGTGGTCAAGGTCATCGCGTTCGCGTCGTACGAAGCGGCGCCCTCCGCCCATTGGGCCGCGAGCTGGCCCGAAGCGGCGCCCATGGCATCGAGCCCGGCCTGGTTGAAGGCCGTGGTCGCGATCGTGCTGTTGATCATGGAGCTCTCCAGGTCTGTCGGGTGGTGCGGCCCGAGGGGTCGGCGATTTCGACCACGATGGCGCGCACATCTCGCGGGACCCAGGCGCAGTTGCGGCCGGAGCGCGGATCCGTGGCGTGGAATCGGAAAATCGTGTCGGGCTGCGCCGTCGGGGCCGGTGCGCTCGCCTGGAGCAGCAGCGGCAATGCGTCGGCGGAGACACGGCGAACCCCCACCTGCGCATCGGCGGCGATCGTCTGCAAGGCAAAGGTATGCGCGCCGCGCGTGCTTCGCACCAAGGTCGCATCCGTGAGAAAGCTCACCAAGCGATGTGCAGGGGCCGCCGCCACGTCCTCCACGCGAAGATCGCTCAAGGACGGCGCCGTCGCGCTGGTGACCACCACGTCGATGGCCCGCGTCGCCTCCGACGAACCGCCGTACACGCCGCGACTCGGATCGGTGGTTGCCCGGGCAACTGCACGGTAGAATACCGGTTGCCACGCCCTTCCGGGCGCGATGTCCTGGAACGTGAACCGCGCGATGCCGTTTGCGCGCACCGCGGTCGCACCATCGAGCACCGCAATGGGCGGCCCCGCGTGCTCGAGCGTCACCGCGCGGGCGCGGTTCGGTGCCCGGTGGATGGTCACCCGGCCTACGGGCACATGGGTCTCGGGCACCTCGATGCTCAGCGTCACCACGCCGCCTGCATCGCGGGCCAAGAGACGTGGCGCCTCTGGGGTGAGGATGCGCGGCGCCGCCACGGCGAAGTAGGCATTGCCAGCGGCCGGCAGCGGGCCCTCCACCCCGGTGACCCCCACCGGTGCGATGCCGTAAAAGTGAATCAACTTGGATCCGCGCGACAGCTCGACGGGCAACGACGGCTGCGCGAGCGGCCCTGCGAGCCGTTTGAACGCCCGCCGCGCGGCGCCGAAGTCGAGCGCACGCAGGGCGGGAAGCCGCGCTTCCGGAGGCGTCCCCAGATCGGCCGAGGGCAGCCCCAGCTCGCGCCGGATCGCCGTTTCGTCGGCGACGTACACCACGTACGACGGCGCCGATCCCGTCCAGGTGAGCGTGCTCCGCGCCACGCCGCGCGGATCTGGAACGGAGGCCCACCACATCTGCGCCGGTACGAACGGCGGCGGCGGCGCCAGCGGACTCGCCACCATGGTCGTGCGCTCGGGCGACCACGCGCTCGCCGCGCCAAAGCCCACCCGCTCGGTGGCGCGCGTCCGCGCCGAGAGCGTGATGCGCGGGTGCACGTTGAAGGCAAACGTGATCCCCGGGATGGCCACGCGGTACGTGCGCAAATTTCCCCGCGACTCACCGGCAATCAGCTCCACCCCCGCGGGCGGCGTATCGATGGTCGCCGTCGAGAAATCGAGCACGCGATCCACCTGTTGATCCGGCGTGACCACGCGAACCGTGATCTGCTTCGGGCTACGGTGCGACCAGTCCCAGGTGAACTCCACCCGCGCCGTGCCGCTGGGGACGTCCACCTGAATGTCGCGCGTGGCCGGCACCTGCGGTGCGACGCTCGCGCGCGGGTGATCCGCCGACGCCCATCCACTCCACCGTCCGAACCAATCCGTCGCCGCCACCGCATACACGGCCGTGTTGGGCTCACTGGGGAACACTTCCGGCAGCCCCGCCTCGACGTATTCCACGCTCGCGGGGGTCTGCTCCCGCGGAGGACTCGCCGCCACGAACGTGCGCCAGCCCCCGGCGGCCGCACGCTTTTCCAGCTGAATCTCCATCGCGCCCGTGCCGAATCCGCGCGCCACCGCGTACGCCGTGGGGCGCGCCTGCGAGCCTGCGAGCGTCTGCGGTGCCGCCCACCCGACGCGCACCGCCTCGAGCCATCGCCCATCCCGCACACCGGGCGGATCCAAGTGCACCGCCGACGACAGTGCCGAAACGCCATTGGGCACGGCCGGGGCATTGTTCTGTGGCTCGACGTACAGCGCGGCCAATTCGCCGGCCAGCGACAAGGTCACGGGCGGCAGCGGAGCGGGCAGCTGCATCTTCACCTCGTGCTCCACCGTCACCATGAGGAACACGAGCGCTCTCGGGTTGGTCGCCGAGACGTGCGTCACCACCGGGGTGCGCAGCTGCGCCGGCACGTCGACCGTCGTCCCAAAGCCCAGCGCCAGCGCCGCGTACGAATCGGTCGCCGCCGGGAGCAGCAGCGAGACCAGAGGCTGCACGTCCGCATCCTGCGCTTGATCCTGCCAGCGTGCCGGTGCGTCCACGCCGTGGATCGAGCGCGGTGCGCGTGTCTTGATGTGCACCGTCGCCTTTGCGTGCTCCGCCGGATTGGCCACGTCGCGCAGCAACGTGCGGACCTGTTCGCGCACGGCCTTCAACTCGTCGAGGACCAGCGCCGACGCATCCGGCGGCACGAAGGCGGGAACGGCCGTCCCACGATCCGTCGTCGCCGGCCACCCGGTGTCGATGGATCCCTCCTTCACGCGCCGGATGGCCGCATCGAAGGGCTCGAGCTCGCTGCCCACGGGCCCTTGCTTGTCCAGCGGATACCCCGTCCCGCCGAACGACTTGTCCACGGGTAGGCCCACCGTCTCCAAGAGCTTCCACCCGTCGGCGTTGATCAAATCGTACGCCGCCACGATGGTGGCCGTGGCGGTGATGGTGCCATTTCCCGTCGCCGTCACGCTGGAAAGCGGACTCCCGAAGAGAACCACCGACGCATTCGTCGCTGGCCCCACCACCGTCTCGACGTCCACCACGTGCCCCACCGCCGTGGCACCGCTATGGGCGCGCATGGTGAAGCTCGCGCCCGCGGGGACGGTGACGGTGAGCGCAATCGCCGCCGCGGGGCCCTCGTTCCAGGTGACCAGTCGCTCGCCGCCGTCGAGCGTGCGCTGGGTGAGCGCGACGCCCTTCGTCGGGAGCGATTTTTCATAGCGCCACACGCGAAACAGCGCCCGCGGCAAACCGAGGCTCGTGTGAAGGATCCACCGCAGCGCCGTGCGCGCCTTTCCTTTCACGGGGATCTGCGCGCCGACGACGTGGAACAGCTCGGGAAACAAGTAACGGGTCATTGCTCCTCCCACGGCGGGCGGCCCAGCGAAACCTCGAGCAACACGGTCGGCGTATCCGTCGCATCGGTATCGAGCAGCGGATGCAGATTGCGCGCGAGCCCCAGGCTCAACACGGCACCGCGCGCGCCCGGTTTGAGCACGGCGATCGTGCGCGTCCCGCTTGCATCGCGCACCAGGCGCGAGACCAACGACGTGGGCGGCGTCACGATGGGCGGTGGATCCAGAGGCCGCGGCCCGATGTAGCGCTTGCGCAGCTCGGCGACCGTCGGCGCGGTCACCGTGCGCGTGCCGGTGGCGCGCCGCACGAAGTCGCCGCCGTCCTTCACGAGGATCGGCCCCGCGCGCACCAGTTCGTCCACCGACAGCCACTGCGCAGCCGCCATGGTCCAGCGCTGGATGTACACGCCGGCCTCGTCGTATTCTGGTTTGGGCTCCGTGCGTGTGCGCCACAGCGGCTCCGGCGTCTCCAGGAATACCGCCACGGGTTGTGCCACCGTTTCCTGGCTCCAGAGCACCGTCACGCGTGCATCGTCCGGGCGCGCCGTCACCTCGAGCCCGGCTTCGTGCAGCGCGCGGTCGAAGGCCTCGTCACCCAGTTGCTCCGCGAGCGCGCGGATCAGCGCGGGATTCTGCACGGTGCGCGGCACCGGGAGGGCGAGGCGCACGGACTCGGCGAGCTCCCCGCGGTTGCGGTAGCGCGACGTCGTGAACGACTGACGGTACAGCGGGCGCCGCCCCACGTCGTCCGGCCGCGTCGACGGCGGTGCAGGAGCGCCCGCGTTGGTGAGCGCCTCCACGTCGACCACGTAGTCCGTCAGCGGATCGAGCTTGAACGGCAAGGTGACCCGACCATGGCGGTTCGCATTGGGATCGAAGCTGCCACACGCCTTCGCGCCGAGCAGCCGCCGCACTGTGGCCTCCCACGGCGAGAGCACCACACCGCCCACCCGTTGGAACCGCGGGGTGAGCATCAAGTGCGTGAACGGCGCATCCGGCGTCCCCGCCGACCCGCGGAACGAGGCCGCGCGTGCCACCGCGCGAAGCTGCCGCTGGTAGGCTTCGAACAACTCGAGCACATCGTCGGTGCCGAACACGATGACCACCGGATCGTCGGTGAAGTGGTACCCGTCGCCCGGCGAAGGAAACTGCGCGAGCATCCATGGATCGAGGCTGCGCGGCGGCTCGGCATCCGTGTAGAACGTGCGCGTGTCGGACGCGTCGTTCACCGTGCGCAATACGACGATCTCGTCGGGGTCTTGCCCCTCCTCGGGCTCGACCGGCTTCTGGCCGATCTCGGCGTCGTAGCGCACACGCACCTCGTAGCGCGCATTGGGAATCAGCAGCGCATGATGCGCATCACCCAGGGCGTCCTCGAGTCCGTCCTTGTCGTCCTCCGCCTCGGCGCCATCCTCGCCCGCCCGGCGCGCCTCCTTCTCGGAAAGGCCGCTCGCCACCGCCAAATGCCACGAGGGCGGCGCAAGTCCGAACTCCTGAACGGCCTTGGCCAAAGGCGATATCCCCATGTCGACGATCCGAGCCGCCGCCGGCAATTTCACCCGGACCAGGTATTCGCTCCAACCCCGCTGCGATAGATTCGCCGCAAAGTAGGCGCGTGCCAGCGCCACGTCTTCCTTCCACGGCCCCGCGCCATCGCGCCACGTTCCTGGAAGCTCGGCACCGCTGCTCGAGACGGCCTTGAAGTCCGCAGGCGCCGGGATTTCCGCCCCACCGGAGGCGAACGCTCGCACCTTCAAAAGACCCGCCTCGACCATCTTGATGCGCGCGAAGACCAACAATGTCAGCTCGAGGAACGGTCCGCCGGTGATGCGCACGACGTCGCGCAAATCCTCTTTGCGCTTCGATTCCAGCTCTTGCAGCGCCTTGCGCAGCGTATCGGATACGCCCACCGGGAAGGCTTCGGCGAACATCTCGTGCGGCGCCTCGAGCACCTTCGCCAACACCTTGTCCTTGGTCCACGTTCCGACGACCTTGGCCGGCAACGCCGGCAAGAGCCCATCGAGCAGCGAATGCGTGCGCCACGTCTCGTCGACGCGCAACTTCGTCTCCACGGGCAAACTGCGGCGCGAGCCCGGTGCATCGGGCCACGGTTTGCCGACGAGCTGCCACCCACCGGGCGAAGGCCCCAACGGCGGAGCGCGGAAGGTCCAGAGCACGCGCGCGGCCTCGGCGACGCTCGTGCAAACATCGCCCCAGCGGTCGCCCACTACGCCGTCCAGCGCTTTGCCCTGCACCATGACTTTGTCGGCGTTGGTCGGCTTCCAATCGAGGAGCGCGAGCTCCACGGGCAAGCCATCGCTGCCACTTTGCTGCGCGGGATGCCTCCACGTGTACGGCCGCGGCCCTTCCGTCGTCGACGGCGTGCCCGGGGCGACCGGAACGCCGCCAATGGCCAATAGCCGCAGCTCGATCGCGCGAATGTGGTAGCGAAGCCAATTGGGCCCCCGCTTTTGCCAGCCCTGGCCAAAGCCGGGCGGTAGCCCGGAGGAGAGCTGCCCATCGATGGTCGCGCTCGAGGGAACGTCGGGCGCGACCTCGAATTGGATCAGCGGAATGGTGTCGATGGGCACATAGACGTCTTGCAATGTGACCACGTCGCCATCGCGCACTTCGACCTTCGGCACAGTGCCATCGTCGGTGCCGCGGCAAAGCACGGTATCGATGCCCCGGTCCACGCCGGTGCCATCGACCAGCGCCGGCGAGCGGCTTTGCAATTTCAAATCGCGAATGGGCGCGGGCGGGAAGGGGGCCCCCGGCACATTGCCCAGCGCAAAGCCCACGCAGCCTTCGACGGAGAAGAAGAAGAAGTCCACGCGCCCGCAGATGCGCCCCTCGAGCCGCGTATCCTGCCCATCGGAGAGGAACTTCAGGTCTCCGCGAACGCGCAGCCCGATGATGAAGAGCCGCAACTCGCCCTCGAGGAAAACGCGGCCAGCGAAGAATAGCGGCGCAAATCCGATTCCCGCGTCGAATCCAGCCGCGACACGCAAATACAATCCGATATCGGTATTGCCCCAGGTGAAGGAAACACGAAATCCCGTGGCAATGGCGAAACCTTGCAAGGGCGCGAGCGGAAAATCGGGAATGCCGTCACCGTGCACCATGAAATAGGCGGTGGCGTCGAAGAGCTGCAGAATCTTCGCGGTGACCGGGCGGGCGATGCTGCCCACGTCGACGTAAAAGTGCTCGGGCGGGAACGCCGGCGGGTCGTAAAAGAAGCCCGCATCGATGGGAATCATCAAATCGAGCACCGACTCGATGTGGTATTCGAATTGAATCCCGATCAGGACGCGCTGCGGGCTGACGTCGACGACCGCGAAGAGCGTACCGGTGGCGGTGCCCTTGGTGTCTGGCTTCTTCGAGAGCACGTTCGCCTTGACGAACAAGAGCACGCGAGGGCCGGGGATCTCGAGGGCGAGCATCCCTTTGAGGTTCAACACCGTGCCGCCCTCGATGGTGCCCGCGACGAGCCCCACGCCGAAGGCCCATTGATCGAGCTGCGGCCCCCATGCGCGAAGATCCGTGGGATCGCCGTGGGCGACGTTGACCAGCCAATCGAGCGCGGGATTTCTCGCCGAGCCATTCTCGAGCCGCCGGTGGTGCATGGCGAAGAGCCCGAGGAACCCGAACAAGGCGAGCCCCGTGCCGCCCAGCGGAATGCCCGCGGGGAGCTCCACCGCCAGGGTGACCATCACGCCCGTGGCCGAGCGTTCGGCTTCGGTCACCGTGCGGATGGCCAACGCGCCGGCGACGCGCATGCCCACGCTGGGCAATGTCAGATCGAGCTGCCCGGCGAAGCCATCGGACTTGATCTCCAGGTACCCCGTTCCCTTGAGAACGTCGGGGATGTTCACCCCCACCCCAATCGCCGTGATGGACGGCGCACCCAACGGATCCACCGGCAGTCGGAAGCCGAATCGGTCGACCTGGAAGACACCGAGATCCACCCCGAGCCCGAGCTCCACCTCGATGTTCAGCGGGTTCGTTCGCGCAATGCGCGCGCCCATGACTTGAATGATGTCGCCGATGGTATCGCCCAGCGCGGGCAGTACCCGGAGCGAGCCGGAATCGGCCAGGTCGATGGTGTACCCGCGCGAGGAATCGAACACCGGCAGAAAGCGCGTGGGCTGCGAAGGCTGCACGTCTAGGCCGAAGCCGATGGCCTTGTAGCGAACCTTGATGGGCTTGTCCGGCCTGCAGGTGACGATTTCGAAGTCACCGATCTTCAGATTGAGCCAGAGCGCGCTTTCCACGTCGAAGAGCAGCGAGGCGTGCACTTCGTCGGCGTCGTGGCGGACGTCGAGCTCCACGCCATAATGCGTAAAGCGCAGCACGTGCGCGACGCCGGTGACCGTGATGGCCACGGGCGCGGCGAGGCCGATGACCAACGGAACGATGTCGCCGCCGTTGGCGGCATTCGATGCCGTGGTGGCCAGCAGGGGTGCCAGCGTGAAATAGAGGCCGAGGACATCGCGCCAGCCATCGGTCTGCGGTGCGCCGGGTTCCCCTGCCGCATCGGCACTGGGGATGGCCCCCCAGCTCCAGAGGCCATCGCGATCGCCTTCCCCGGCGCGCGCGACGAGCGTCTCGGTGAAGGTGCCCGTCGAGGGATCGTGCGTGATGCCCAAACGGAACTCGACCACGCCGTCGTCCGGGTTGGCCTCGCCCTGCGGCAGGCGCGCTTGCTCGTCGGGATTCTCCAGGCCGGGGCCGATGACGTCGACGTCGTGGCGGAATCGCTCCAAACCGTCCTCGTGGGCGGTTTGGAAATCGACGGTCAATCGCAACTCGCCTGCAATTGGAGCGGCATCGCGCTCGAAGCGCACCGTGCCTCCGATGTGCCGCAGCCAATTGGGATGCTGGCCTTGCGGCGCCGGCGGCTCCACACGCTGGATCTCGGTATGCTCCGTGGGCGGGCGCACGAGCCGGCCTTCGAAGGTGTCCGTGACGGGGGTCGGTCGCAGTAGGCTGGCCACCGCGACCCAATAGCGGCGGGGATCGTAATTGCTGCCCGTCGCCCGCTCCACGGAGGCGGAGTGATCCCCGGGCACTTGACCCTCGGTCAAAAGACTCCCGGTGCCGGGGTGCGATTCGTTGCCCCAGCCACTACCTGCGAGCTCGCTCGTCGTCGGATGGACGCCCGCCCCGGCCAGGACATCGAGCAGGTGCGCGCGCCGGTTCTCCGAGAGCGTGACGTTGTGGGCGGAGTACGCATCGTCCGAGTCGCGGCTGGCGTACGCATCGACGCGCAAGAGCCGCCCGCCCGGGGGAAGCGCATTCCACTGGGTGGCGAAGTCGGTGAGGTTTCCCTCCGGCCCGAAAGGCGGGGTACCGAGGATCCAGTGGCCGCTGCCATCCCGGCGCCACGGATGGTCGAACTCGAAGTACACCGAATACCGGCGCAGTTCCTCCGCGCCGGTGCGATTCCACGTCACACCGAGTGTCCGCTCCCCGCCGCCGGCCACGCGCACGCGTGCGCCTCCATCCGTCACCAGTACAGGGCTGCCATCCACCGTCAAGGTGGCCCCATCGGGCGGATTCAACCGAAGGAGCACCTCTTCCGAGGTCGCATTTTCGACGCTCACCGTCCCGGTGTTCGCCGGATGCGTTGCCACGATATGTGCCTCGCGCAAGGTCTCCGTGCGGGGGCGCGGCAACGCTTGCAGATCCGGATACACATCGAGCACCACGATGCGCCGCTGCTGCGGATTTCGACTGGTGACGCGCACGGCCACGCGCTGATCGTGCGAGAAGAGGCGCGTGCGCTGCAGGACGGAGATGTCCTCGGGCGAGTGGCTCGCATCGTCGAAGAACGCGTCGTTGGGAAAGGTATGCAGGTCGGCCGGGTGCTCCTCACCGCCCACGAACGTGAGGCCGAAGGGGGCTGCACCGCTCTGGACGTCGACGAACAACACGTAATTCTCGGTGTCCGGGCCGGCTGTCGACGGGACGGTGACTCGGTAGCGATCCACGTGCAACGTCTCGTCGCTCTCGACCCACTCGGGATCGAGCCGCTGGCCGTTGACGCCATAAAGACGCAGCCCTACGCGGAGCCGATCGCCGAGCACCTCGACGTCGAAGTTGAAGTCGCCCCACAGCCCCGCCGTCGGTTCGAAGCCGATGAGCATCTCGCGTGCGCCCACGTTGAAGGCCACGCCGGCGGAGCGCTGCGTCGAGACGAAAAAACGAACCTCGGGGCAATAGATGCCCTTCCAATCCTCGCCCACACCAAATCGGTCGAGAATGTCCGGTGGTGTCTTTTCGGCGGACAGGTCGAGCACCACCTTTTGGAGACCGAACCCGAATTGGTCCCCAGGGACCAACGCAAAGGGCGGCTTCATGGCGATTAGACTGGCAATGGCCGGATCGTGATCGTCGATGGTTTCCGCGCCGAAGCTGCCAAGGTCCACGTTGAAGGCCGTGTCCGCCGCCGAATCCTGCGTGAGGATCAAGAGGAGGCGCGGCACCGTGAGCTTGACGTTCGGGTTCTCCGGATCGGGTACCATGACCCAGCCGTCGAGCTTCGCCCCCTTCAGCCCCGGAAGTGGGATATCCACCAACTCGAACAACAGCTCCATCCGAAATTGCGTATTCGGATAATCCGATTGCGCTGTACCGACGGCTGGGCCCAGCGCACTCAGCACCTTGCGCACCTCGGCATCGCTGACGTCGGAAATGGGAAGTGCCACGGCGGGCCGTCGTGCCGCCGTCATGCGAAAGCGGATGGCCAGATCGTGCCATTCGATTCCATTTCCCGGCGCCGCCCCGCCTGCGCCGGCACTCGGTGAGAACACCGGCGAGGTGGAATCAGCCGAATCGATGCGCGCCACGCCCCAAATGACGACCGCGTCATCGTCCCAGGCCGTGTCGTACTCATCGACATGCAATGCCGCGAGGATGTCGCTCACGCCTGGACCGAGATCCATGCCGACGAAAAAGTGTGCCCGCAGAATATCGATCAGTGCGAGTCGCGACATGGTGTTCGTTGCGCGGTTGCAATGATGCAGGCGCCAACGCACCTGCAGCCCGCACCCTCCGCTAGCTCCGCTCGGTATTTCGTAACGCAGGCAACAAAATCCGTGCAGTCGTCTAAATGAGCTACGCACGTACCTGAAGGAGTCGCTTTGGACCTATCGGAACCAAGTAAGAGGTGTAGTGTGGACTCCGTGTTGGATATGGGCGGGGTGGACGCCTTTTTGGCGCGGGTTCACGCATCGAACTATTTCGAAGAGGCGGCAGCGCACACGCTGGCAGCCATGCTCTCCGAGGTGGAAGCTGCGTTGGTCGGAAGTGTCCATTCCGAGGGCGCGCGCATGGCGCGTGGCATGGTCCATTTGCGACCATCCGATGGATATCGGCAACTGGTCGTGCTCGAGGCAGGGGCTCACGAAGCCGTCGCACCCGAACCAGGATCGACACGGCTTCCGTCGATGACGGCGTGGCGTCTGGTTGCGAAGCACCGTTGTGCCGCCAGCATCGATGTCCATTTCGGACGCATTGAGCCAATCGAGCCAGGCGGAACGGATGTTCCTCAAGAGTGGCGCAACGCCTTCGGTGACACGTCGAACAATGACAAGGGCGAAACACGGCAGCGCCTTCTCGAGCGCGGAGCCACCCACGTCTACGTGCTTCCGTTGCGCGGTGCCGGCGGCGCCGTCGAAGGAATGATCTCGCTCGAGGCCGAGTGCCGTGGCGCCGTGGGGCAGCCCTTCGTGTGGAATTCGTGTGCATCGCGCCTGCGGACGCTCGCGGATATTGCAACGCCACACCTCACTGCGTTACCGCTTCGCCCCGTGGTGACCGAGGAGCAGGATCCCTTGCTGCCCGTGCAGGGAGAGGCGATGAAAGGACTCGTTCGCATGCTGCGCGTCTTTGCGCTGCAGGACGAGACGATTCTCTTGTCCGGCGCGACCGGCACGGGCAAATCGCGCCTTGCGCGCTGGTGCCACGAGCGCTCGCCGTATCGAAAGGGGCCATTCGAGGTTCTGGATCTTTCGACCGTGCCCGAAGATCTGCAGTTGGCAGAATTGTTTGGCTGGCGCAAAGGCGCTTTCACCGGTGCCGCGCGCGATCATGCCGGTGCCGTCGAGCGCGCAGCGAAGGGCACCTTGTTCATCGACGAGATCGACAAGCTGTCCATGCGTGCGCAGGCGGGCTTGCTCTACATGCTCGAAACGCGTGCGTACCGCGTGCTCGGCGACAGCGGTGGCGAACGGCGCGCGCAGGCGAGGTTCGTCGTGGGCACCAATGCCAACTTGCAGGCCGCGGTGCGCGCCCAGCGCTTTCGCGAGGACCTCTATTACCGCATCAATGTGCTGCCGGTTCGCCTGCCCGCGCTCAGTGAGCGTCCCGACGAGATTCCCGCGTGGGCGCGTCACATGCTCGAGCGGCGTCATCGGGAACGCGACTCCGCGGGCAGCGTCGATCTCACCTTGGCCGCGGAACGGCGCCTGCTCACGTACGTGTGGCCGGGCAATTTGCGGCAACTCGACAACGTGATGCGCCGCGCGTACACCGTGGCGCTCGCGGAACAAGGCGGCGTGCAGCATTCGCTCGCCGTCGACGAACCTCACCTCACGCGCGCCCTCGCCTACGAGGACGCGGAGCCGAGTCGCTCGCTGGTCGAGCTGCTCCACGCGGCGGCGACCGCGTTCGTCCGGGAAGCCGAGCGCCGCGCCGCCTTGGGCACGCCACTTGAACTGGACCTCGCCAGTGTGTTCCCTGGAATGGTCCTGGCTGCGGCCACGGAAAAGCTCGAGAGCCGTGACGAAGCGTTTCGCCTCTTCGGTCGCGACGCGCAAGTCAAAAGCCGCAACCACCACCGCGTGCTTCGCCGCGAGCTCGAGCGGGTCGAGGCCCTCTTTCGCGCGCTCGGGATCGATTCCGGCTCCCCCTTCGGCCGGCTTCTCGATGGGCTCGCGGAAGATGGCTAAGGTCGTCCCAGCGCTCCTGGCCAGTGCCATGACGTTGAGTTGCGCCGGTGCAAAGCCTCCGGTGAAGCCTCGCCGTCCCGTCGTGCTGACCAGCGCCGAGCCCTTTCACTCGATCTACCTGCGCCAGCCTTCGTACGAGACCGCGATGGATGGCTCGTTCGCCACGGGCATCACGTATGCCGACATCAACGGCGACGGAATGCCCGATGTCGTGGCGGCCAATGGCAACGATATGGCTCCGCAGCCGCTCATGGTCTACACGAACCATTGTTCGCCGAAGCAAACCTCGTGCTTTGCGCCCTACCCCGAGTGGTACTCGAGCGATTTCGATTACCAGGCCAACGTTGCCGTCGGCGACATCGACCACGATGGCTGGCTCGATGTGGCGGTCTGCGTGCCCTTGGACAAGTCGCGGCGCAGCCAGGGTGGCAGCGTCAAAATCTACATGAACCGCAAGGGCCATCTCGAGGGCTTCCCGTCCCAGCGCATTGCCGAGGGCTATGGCACCTTCGCGTGCACCTTGGCCGACGTGAATGCCGACGGACTGCTCGATCTCGTCGTGGCGGCGTTCAACTCGCCGCCGTCCTCGCCGGTGCCGGCGGTGGTTCGCGGCAGCCTGCGCAGCGCGCCGCAGGGAATCCGCGAGTCCGCGCGCATTTACCTCAACGAGGGGGGCCGCTTTCACACGGCGAGCGATTGGAAGAGCGACAATGGCATGTTCGCCTTCAGCACCGTGGCCGCCGATCTCGATCAGGACGGCTGGATGGACGTGGCCATGGGCACCGAGCGCGTGTTCACGTACCGCGGCGGAGCACCCACGGGTAAAGGCGTACCCATCGCGCCGGCGCCTGCGTGGAAGTCCGAGCCGACGCGCGGCCTCGCGCTGTCCATCGACGCGGGGGCGATGGGCCGTGATCCCGCGCTGACCCTTGCCGTGTCGCGCGGCTGCATTCCCGGCGATTCGAATTGCACGAGTGACTTCGCGCTCTTTCGCCCGAGCACCGGGCCTTCGCCCGTCTGGAAATCCGCCCCGAACCAGCTCGCCGCCATGCTCTTGCTGGCCGATCTCAACGACGATCACCTGCTCGATCTCGTCGGAGGCCAATGGGGCGATCACGTTCAGGGCGGACCCCTGTGGTTCTTTCAAGGGTTGCCCGAAGGCACCTTTTCATCCGAGCCCGACTTTCGCACCGATGGCTCGGGAAGTGCAGTGGCCGAGGCGCTCATGGTCGCCGACACCCGATGCCGTGCCATATCGGAACGCAACGTCACGTTGCGGACCAAAGGACGCGGTGCCGTCGTCACATTGCCCGATCGGCGTGTCGCGTCCATCGTGTCGGTCGTCGTGGCCGGTCGAAATCTTCCACCCCACGAATGGGCCTTCGCCGTCGGCCAGAACTGGATTTCACTCGCACGGCCCTATGAACCCAACACCGAACTACGGGTCACCTACCGCGCATCCCCGGTCCAGGATTTGATCGTGGCCACTTGGAGTCCACAGCGCGGAAATCTTCTTTTCGACAGCTTCCTGCCTGCGCAAGCGAAACAGCAGAAATAGGAGAAAACAAACCATGACGACTCAAGCTGCCTCGGCCAGTGGACTACTCCTCCATCTTTTGGCTGATTTGTCCCGCGATCGTACCCTCGTCGAGCGATTTGCCGTCGACGCGGTGGCGGTTCTCCGCGACTACAAAATTGCCGACGAGAAACTCGACATTTTGCGCAGTCGCTCCGCGGTACGCATTTCCGCCGCCATTGCTGCGGAGGTGGAATCGCTTCTTCCCGTGGTGACGAAACCCCCGCATGAAATCGTGGGATGGGCCGCGCCACCGTCCATCCACATCAAATCCATCGACCCGAACAGCGGGCCACTGAATACCCCGGTTCCGGTGAAGGTCACGGGGACCGGCTTTGCATCCAATGCAATACTGACTTTCGCCAATCCGGGTGCCAAGGTTCAAGGTACCGGTGTCGAGGTCACGACCAGACCCAATGGCGACACCGTACTTACTGCCAAGGCAACATTTACCGTCGCCGGAGTCTACGACGTCGTCGTGGCCAATCCGGGTTCCGACGAGTCCCCGGGCAAGCTCCCTCAGGGATTCACAGCGAAATCTCAATAGCGCGAACATGGCATTTTTGCCCCCGAGTGCCCTGGTTCAAGCCGTGGCACCGTTCGTGTCGTCGGCGCTGGTTTCGCTGCCAGCGTCGGCGCGCATCGGGGCACACACGGCGCGGCTTCCGCCCGTCTTCGCCTGGGGCATCTTCGAGTGCCGCTTGGCGCCCGATGACATGCGCGTGGACATGCTTTTTCGCGTTTCGCGGCGGGGCGGGGGTGAGGACAAGCTCGCCGAAGAATGGCCGCGTATCGAGGCGGAGCTCGGGCCGATTGCCGAGTTTCTGCGCGCGTGGCGCGATCCGAATGGGGCGCTTGCCCGAAGTCCACTCTTTTGGGTCGAGCACGATCTTCTCCCGGGCGGGCCGAGCGCGCCCTTCGTACAATTCTGCGTCGACCCTCGCTACCCCGAGGGGCGGGCGGCGCTGCCGCCTGCGGAGCTTCGGGCGCTGGCGAAGGCCGGGGTCGCGCCTCTGTTGGGCGATGAACCCGACGCCGGGCCGCTCGATCTTCTCGCCCAGTGCGCTGCGCGGTTGCCCGAGAATGCCAGTGTGCTTCACGTGGGCGTGATGCCTTACCGCGGTCGCCGCGATCTGCGGGTGCTCGCCGGCGTGCCCATTGCGCGAACCTGGGAATGGCTCGCCGCCATCGGCTGGCCCGGCGATCGCGCGCATGCTTTCGACTGGCTCGATCTTCTCGGCGGGCACTTTACGCATGCCTCCGTTCAGCTCGATCTCGGCGAGGCCGTGCGGCCGACGCTCGCCCTGGAGTTTCCGCTGCCGCGCTCCGGTGACGATCCCGCCTGGAAGCGGTTCATGGCCGGCCTCGTGGCGCGCGGTCTCGCCGATGTGGAGAAGGCCGAGTCCGCCCTACGATGGATCGGCGATGCCACGGGGCAGGTCACCGGCGCGCCGTGGCTCGTCCACGTCCAGCGTCAGCTCGACGTGAAGCTCGTCCTCCGCGCCGATGGAACGTGCGAGGCCAAAGCGTACCTCTGTTTCCACCCGCGCTTCGTTCTCTTCTGATTCACGTGAACGGCGGCAGCATCGCATCGGTCCAGTTTTCGGGCTGGGCGATGCCGTGCCGGCGGATCTCCGCATCGGCCGCGCGGCGCCGCTCTTCGTTGGCGAAGAGCTCACCCAGCCTCCGTTCGGCGCACGCCGACATGACCACCATGTCGATGCTGCGGTATTCGTCGCGGCACTGCTCCAAGAGGTTGCGCGCGTCGGACAGATGCCCGCGCGCCGCCGCCACCGCCGCCTCGATGACCTTGCCATGGACTGGGCCATCGAGCCGTTGCTCGCGGGAGAGCCGGCGCGCGAGTTGCTCCGCCTCCTTGAGCAATTCATCGCGCTCGCGCCGGGCTCGCCGTGTGCGCGCCCGCGCCACTTGCAAGAGGGCCCACAGGTAGAGCGTGGGCGCCCGCGCAATGGGCATCTTGAGCAGGTACGCGCGCTCCATCTGCGGCAAGTCGCGCTGGAAAAGCTCCCATGCGCTGCCAAGCTGCCCTTCGTACAAATCGCAATAGACGCGAAGAAAGAGCGAATACCAGTGCTGGGGCGTGTACCCGCCGCGCGACCAGCGCAGCAAGAGCCGCTGGTCCTGTTTGCGCGCCGTCTCGATGTCGCCGCGCGCGATGAGCGAAAGCACGCCGAACTGCCCGGCGATGATCTGGGCGAACAGGTCGCCGCGCTCTTCCGATTCGCGGGACCCCTGCGCGGCACGGCGCGATATTTCCTCCAGATCGCCCATGGCCTCCAGCGCTTTGAAGGAGATGCCCAACCCGAGGGCGGCTTCCCAGCTCACACCCGTCGAAGTCTCCCGCAGGGTGGCCACGCCTTGATCGACCAATTCGAGCGCGGTCTTCCAGCGGCCCGTCTGCGAGATGTGCCCGAGCGCCCGCATGATCTGCGGAAATCCTTCGAGGTACGGATCCTTCGTCTCGCGTCCGAGCGCCTCGGCGCGTTGGATGTAGGTTGCACCTATCGCCCAGGGCGCGAGCACGGTGCCGCCCACCAGCGCGAGTCCGCGCCCGATGCGCCGTGGTTCGCCGAGTTGCAGCGCCGAGACGAGGCTTCGCACGAGGAAATACGTCCCCTCGAGCGGAAGCACGTTGCCCAGGCCTTTGCCCAACGACCAGCATAGGTCCACGGAGAAGAGCTCCTCGTGCGTGAGATCGCTCTCCCCGCGCTGGGGGAACTCGATGCCGCGAAACCGCAGGTACCCGAGTTGGGACACCAGCGAAAGCATCGCCCGCGAGGGCGTGCTCGGATACGGCAGCTTGCTCTCGTGAAGAAGCCCGCGCGCAACGGCCATGCCTTCGTCGACGTGCCCGCCGAAGAGAAACGCTTCCGCGGCGAGGCTGCGTAACCGGCGTCGTTCGGGGGCCGGAGCATCATCGGCGGCGGCCTGGTAAACGGTGGCCGCCTCACCGCATCGCCCGGCGTTGAACAAAGCCAGGGCTCTTCGTATTTGCAGATCCCGAGCGTGGTCTGTCATGAAATCGCCCCAGCTCCATGCGTTTGCGTAGAGCTCCGCCGCGCGTTCGAAGGCGAGCGCGGTCGCGGCTTGGTGCGCGGCGCGCTCGGCGTACTCGGCGGCACGACGTAGCTGACCAGCCTCTCGCAAGTGGTAGGCCAACACGTCGGCTGGGGCTCGCCGCGCAGCCTCGAGGGTCGTCGCGAGCCGTTCGTGCATCGCCGTCAGCTCGGGCTTGGGCATCGATGCGGCCACATTTTGCCGGATGCGATCGTGGTAGACCTCGACGATGTCGCTTCCGCGCGAGCCGCGCGTTCGAAGCATCCGCGCCGAGCGAAGCTGCGCGAGAATGGCCTGTGAATCGCCGCTGATGCGCGCGGCGGTGAAGGCGAGCGCCTGCTCGATGGGCCGGGCAGCGACGGCCACCACTTGCAGCATGCGCCGCGCATCCTCGGGCATCCGCTGCAGGCGCGCATCGAGGACGCGCTCGAGCGATGGCGCCGCCACATCGACGCCCAGACCGCCATCGCGCGCGAGCAAATCGATGAAGAACGGGATGCCCGTGGCCTCGCGTGCGACGTCGGCGGCGCGTTCCTCGCTGCCGTCGGCTCCGATGCACGTGCGTGCGAGGCGGATGGCGTCGTCGTGGGGAAGGGGACGCACCTCCATGGTGCGTTCGCGAAAGGGCAGCGTTCCCGCGCGACGCCGGGCACGGAGGTCGCGCAAGAAGGGGCTGTAGTCCTCCTCGTCATGGCGGTGTGCGGCGAGCACCACCAAGGCGGGTGCGTCGGGTGCGCCCAGGAGCTCGCACAAAAGATGCGCACTGTCGGCGTCGGCCCAATGCAAATCGTCGACGAAGAGCACCACCTTGCGGCGCGCGCACAGCCGAAAGAAGAGCCGCTTCAAGCCTGCGAAGGCGCGCTGCCGCAAGGCCAAGGGCTCGAGGTGCATGTTGGCCGGCGCCGGGACGGACGCGAGGACCTCGAGGTCTTCCAGCACCGAGAAAATGCGCGCCGTGTGATGGATGTCCTCGTCGAGCAAGCCTCGTTGCTCGCCATGCGGCATCGCCGAGATCTTGCGGCAGAGCGCGTCCACCAAGGCGTCGAAGCCTTTGTAGGGCACCGACTCGCGCTCGTAGCAGCGCCCGCGCAGCACGATGCTCTGGGACTCCTCCGTCTCGATCCGCGTGAGGAGCTCGCGCACCAGCGCCGTTTTTCCGACGCCGGAACCGCCTTTGACGAAGAGGCAAGCCGCCGCTCCGTCGGTGCACCAGTCACGCAGCGTTTCGAGCTCGCCCTCGCGCCCGATGAGTGGCCACTCGGCCATCGCCCGTTCGTGCGTGAGCGTCGTGGCCCTCGCGCGCACCGAGTAGGGCGCATCCTCGCACACCTCGAGGATGTCCTTTCCTCCAGCCCGACGCGCGGGATCGCGCTCCAGGAGCTGGTTGCACAACCCCACCAAATCGGACGGAAGATCGTCCCGGCGCGACCCCGGATCGGGGGCTGGGCCGGTGGTGCGCGCCATGGTCACGGCGAGCGCCGTGCCCTCGAAGGGCGTGGTGCCGGTGAGCGCTTCGAACAAAATGGTTCCCACGGCGTACCAGTCGCTCGCCGCCGTCGGCCGCGCGCCGAGCACCTGCTCCGGCGACACGTAGACGGGCGTGCCCGCGATCTCCCCCGCATCGTCGTCCCCACCGCCGCGTTCGAGAGACTTCACGAGGCCGAAGTCGAGGATCACGACGCGCCCCGAGGCGTCCACGAGCGCATTGGCCGGCTTCAAATCGAGATGCAACAGCGATGCACCATGGAGAAACTCGACGCCCACGGTGAGCTGCCGCAGCGCCGCCCGAAGGCGCGCCTCGGCATCGAGCGGCAGCCCCGGCCCGGGTGGGATGGTGGGCCCGCCCCAGACGTACTCGAGGAAGTGCTGCCCATCGACGAGCTCCATGGTGAAGAACCACGTATCGTCGATGGCCATGAGCTCGTAGAGCGTGGCCAAGTTGAAATGGGTGAGGTCGGCGAGGCTTCGATACTCCTTTTTGAAGCGGAAGAGGGTTCCCGGCTCCGCTGCGGGGAGCGTCTTCAAAGCAACCCGCGCGCCGCGCTCTTCATCGATGGCCTCGTACACCACCCCCATCCCGCCCGAGCCCACGCACCGCACGATGCGATAAGGCCCCAGCCGTTCCGCGATGACACCTTGCCGGGCGACCGGCCCCCGCACTTCGAGTTCCGTGTCGGCATGCATGTCTGCCATGCTGCATTCACGACCATTCACCGCACCCTTGTCAATCGCGTTCCTTTCGGACGCGCTTGCGTCACATAGCGACGCAGCCGAGCCGATTCACGCTGCCGGATCGAACCGCCAAGTCGCCAAGAACGCCAAGAGATGGATTGATGTGCTGGAACGGGCTCGTTCCACGAAACACCCCAGTCCATCTCCTCTTGGCGTTCTCCGTGTCTTGGCGGTTCGATCTCTCAAGTGCACGCGACGCAATCATATGTTCAGCAAAGTGCACTGGAGAGCATGTCGCCCGCGGCCTAGGTTGAGGGCATGAACAACAGCTCATTGAACTCCCCGCGCGTGACCTCCACCGTCGAGCGCATCCTTCGCACCGCCGAAGCCGTCGATGCCGAGATCACGCCCCGCGCCTTCGCGCACATCAAGGCAACCGGCGGCGTGAAAGACGACCAGGTCGTTGCGCACTTGCTTCGCGACGCGTACATGGCCATCGACATGCCGACGGCCAAGTTCCTTTACAACGTGGTGCGTGCGCGCGGTGCCGCCACCGTGCTCGAATTTGGGACGTCGTTCGGATTCTCCACGATTCACCTCGCCGCCGCGGTCAAAGATCTCGGCGCGGGACGTGTCATCTCCACCGAACAGGAGCCTGCGAAGGTTGCCGCTGCGCGCGCGAACCTCGAGGAGGCGGGGGTCGCGGACGTGGTGGAGATCCTCGAAGGCGATGCCCTGGTCACGTTGGCGAATCTCGAGGAGCCCATCGACGTGCTCTTTCTCGATGGTTGGAAAGCGCTTTACCTTCCGGTGCTGAAGCTGGTCGAGTCCCGCCTGGCACCCGACGCCGTGGTGATCGCCGACGATCTCGCCATCATGCCCGAGAAGCTCGCACCCTATCTCGATTACGTCCGCAATCCCAAAAACGCTTACAGCTCCGTGGAAATTCCGCTTGGAGACAAGCTCGAATTTTCCGTCCGAGCGCATGCGTAACCGGTAGTCTATCTGGTATTCTGGGGGACGTGAGCGCAAGCTTTTACATCGCAAGGGCCATCCTCGACGGGTTCGACAAGCACTACCGGCTCTTTCGTGAAACCACGGGGCGCGCCAAGGAGCGCTTCGAGCGCGCCGACTGGGAGGGGGGGCGCGCGGCAGCCTTCGCGCGCATCGACATGTACGACCAGCGCGTGCGCGAAGCCGTCGAGGTGCTCGGCGATCGCTTTCCCGATTTGGGGCTCGACGATACGCTTTGGCAGTCGATCAAGCTCGCGTACGTGGGGCTCTTGCACGACCACAAGCAGCCTGAGTGTGCGGAGACCTTCTACAACTCCGTGGCCACACGCGTGCTCGATCGCCGTTACCATAGCAACGAGTACATCTTCTCCCGCCCGGCCGTCTCCACCGAGCACCTCGATGGGGACGAGCCCACGTACCGCCCGTACTACACGGCCGATCTTGGCGAGGCCTTCCGCCAGATTCTTCGGAGTTTCAACTTGAAGAATCCATTTCAAGATTTGGAGCGCGACATCCAGCGGATGCTGCGCGCCGTGGAGGAGCATTTTCCGGAGGGCTGGGATCGGCAGCCGAATTTCCAGATTCAAGCCCTTCGTTCGCTCTTCTTTCGCAACAAGGCGGCTTACATCATCGGCCGCGTGCTCAATGGCAATGTTCTCATCCCGCTGATGGTCCCCATTCTGCGGGACGAGCAAGGCCGCCTCTTCGTCGATGCCTTGCTGCTCGACAAACGGAGCATCGGGCGCGTGCTCAGTTTGAATCATGTCTATTTCATGGTCGACATGGAGGTGCCTGCGGCCTACGTCTCCTTTCTCGAGACCGTGGTGCCGCAGCGCCCGCGGGGCGAGCTCTATACGATGGTGGGCCTGCAGAAGCAGGGTAAGACCCTGTTCTTCCGCGACCTGCAGCAGCATTTGAAGCACTCGACGGACACCTTCGTGCTGGCGCCCGGAACGAAGGGCATGGTCATGCTCGTCTTTACGCTGCCGTCGCTGCCGTGCGTCTTCAAGATCATCCGCGACTGGTTCGAGCCGCCCAAGGACACGGATCGCAACATGGTGTTGGACCGATACCAGCTGGTCAAGCACCACGACCGCGTGGGGCGCATGACCGATGCGCTGGAGTTCACCCACGTGGCCTTCCCGCGCGAGCGCTTCAGCGCCGAGGTTCTCGAGGAAATGGAACGCGTTGCGCCATCCAATGTCTCCATCGAGGGCGACCGCATCGTGCTCAAACACATTTACGTGGAGCGCCGCCTGGTGCCGCTGGACATGTACATCCAGGACGCAGGCGACGAGCAACTCCGTGATGTCATTCGCGAATACGGCGAGGCGGTCAAGGACTTGGCGCGCGCGAACATCTTTCCGGGCGATCTTCTGACGAAAAACTTTGGCGTGACGCGGTACGGGCGGGTCGTCTTTTATGATTACGACGAAATTTGTTATCTGACCGATTGCCGCTTTCGCAGCATGCCCAAACCGCGCGACGACGACGAAGAGATGGCCAACGAGCCATGGTTCGCGGTCGAGCCGAACGACGTATTTCCCGAGCAGTTTCCCATGTTCCTTTTTCCGGAAGGGCGCATGCGGCAGATCTTTCTCGCCGAGCATCGAGATCTCGCCCAGGCTCGTTTTTGGATCGAGCGCCAAGCCCATATCCGCGAAGGCCTCGAGGAAGAGGTATTTCCCTATGGCGAAAGCCATCGATTTGCCAACCGCGATCAAAAGGGTGGGTAACGACCGATTCGGTAGGCACAGATTGGCCCGCTCGCGCCACGAGAAAGCTGGAAAATCCCGTATGAAGCCATGGCATTGCCTTTGCGATGGCCACGGTTCATGCGAAATCGATCCTTTGGCTTTCTTGCCTTTTCGGCGCTCTCTCTGGGCGCGGTCGGAATCGTTCCCAGTGCGTGCAACACAACGGGGACTCCTTCGTATCGATCGGCGTACGAAGCCTGTGTCGCCTCGGTGCCCAAGCCGGAGATCCAGGTGGTCTCCGGCAATGGCGCGACCTTGCAGGCGGGACTCGTCGCCGGCGACGCGGATGCTGCCGATGCGGTGATGCGTGCGGCGGCCGTCGCCGAGATGAAGCGCGCCGTCGACAATGCCAAGTACAACGCCCTGGTGAGCATGCGCTGCTCGGCCCTCTCGAAGGGCGGCGACGCCTACGATAGCAACGGAGGCTCGGGGGCGCCCGTCCCTGCGGAAGACCCTGGTTCCCCCACGAACGTGTCCGGCACCAACAACCAAGTGGGGGGCGTCGACGAGGCGGACTTCGTCAAGAACGATGGGCACTACATCTATACGGCGACCGGCTCGGCGCTGCACATCGTGGAGGCCTGGCCGGCGACGAGCATGCGCGAGGTGGGCAAAGTTTCCCTCGAGGGCACGCCGCTGAAGCTTTTCGTCGCGGGCGATCGGGCCTTGGTGTACTCGTCGGTGCAGCAGCAACAGCCTGCCCGTGGTTCGCGATCCATGCCTTCGGGTGGAAGCTCGGCCTGCACGTATGGGTACGGTTGCGACTTCTCCGGCGATGGCACGGCGACGACCCTTTCGCTGTTCGACATCACCGATCGCGCCCACCCCAAGTTGCTGCGCGCGATCAAGAGCTCGGCCTCGCTGATTGCGGCACGGCGCATCGGCAACGCCGTCCATACCGTGCTCGGACAAAGGGCATTCGTGCCGTCCTATCGCCTCTCCCCCATGGGCTATGCCCCCACGTCGGAGGCCGATGTCGAGCGGGCCTTCGCGGCCTTGAAGGTCGAGAACGAAAAGGACATGGCCAGCCTCAGCATGAAGGACCAACTTCCGACGTTGGACACCGGCGGCGGAGTGGGGGCCATCACGCAGCTTTTGCAATCGACGGTGCCGGACGGCGTCGCCTTCACCACCGTCTTGTCGCTGGACATCGCCAACGACAGCGCTCCGCTGAACTCCGTGACGGTGTTGAGCCGCGCCGGTGCCGTGTACGCGTCGGCGAAGGCGCTCTACATGGCCGTTCCGCACGAGCGTGGGGGCTACTACGGGTGGTTCGATGACTCGGCCGGCCTCGACGAGGTGTCCACCGTGCACAAATTCGCGATTGGCGATGGCGTGCTCACCACCGAATACCGCGCGAGCGGCACGGTGAAGGGGCGCGTGTTGAACCAATTCTCGATGGACGAAAAGGACGACCACCTCCGCATCGCCACCACGACGGGGCACCTTCCCAGTCCGACCGCGCACAACACGTTGTCCGTTCTCGGGCAGGAGGGGCCGGCGTTGAAGGTCTCGGGCCAAATCGACGACATCGCCAAAGGCGAAGACATTCGCTCCGTGCGGTTCGACGGCGATCGAGGCTTCATGGTGACGTTCAAGAAGACCGATCCGCTCTATGCCTTCGACCTCTCCAACCCGCGCGCGCCGGTCACCATGGGCGAGTTGAAGATCCCGGGTTTCTCCACGTACATGCACGTGATGGATCAGAATCACCTTCTGACCATCGGCTACGACGCCAACGACCACGGTGACTTCGCCTTCTTCGATGGCGTGCTTCTGCAGATCTTCGACGTTTCGAATCCGAAAGCGCCAACGCTGGTGCACAAGACGAAGATCGGCACGCGTGGTTCCAGCTCCGAGGCGCTGTCCGATCACCTCGCCTTCAACTACTTCCTCCCGAAGGGCGCCCTCGCATTGCCGATGACCATCTGCGAGGGGGGCGGTGACGGCAGCTATGGTACCGACATGACCTTCAGTGGCCTCATGGTCTACGACGTCTCGTTGGACCGTGGCTTTTCCCTGCGGGGCACCGTCGCGCACCCCAACGCGGAAATCGGCAAGGGGTACAACAACGGCGGTTGTTACAACTGGTGGACCAACGCTTCGAGCGAGGTCAAACGCAGCATCTTCATGGACGACATGGTGTACAGCGTCTCGTCGTCCCGCATCAAAGCGAACAACCTGCAAACCCTCGCCGCCGACGTGGCCGAGGTCTCGATTCGTTGATGGGCCCATGGTTGGGCCCGTGCTGGGGTCCCTCTTAGCTTAGAATTTCTCCCCGCGTCGCCATCATGTTCCGCACGGTCTGCGTGCCGGCTATGGTGGCGCGCATGGCGCGAATCTTCGTAACGGGAATCGGAACCGGGGTCGGTAAAACGATGGTGTCGGCATGCGTGACGGAAGCGCTGAGTGCCGATTACTGGAAGCCCGTGCAGAGCGGACTCGAGGACGGGACGGACACGAACACGGTGCAATCCCTCTTGTCGAACGCGACGACGGTTTGCCATCCGGAGGCGTATCGCCTTCGCGAGCCGGCCTCGCCCCACCTTTCCGCGCGCCTGGAAGGCACCCGCATCGACGAGATGCTCATCGTCTCGGCCGCCAACGGCATCCGCCCATCCAGCGGGCACCTGGTGATCGAAGGCGCAGGGGGATTGCTCGTGCCGCTCAACGAGAACGTCTTCACGTTGGACCTGATTCTCGCGCTGCAGGCGCAGGTCATCATCGTGGCGCAAAATTATCTCGGGAGCATCAACCACTCGCTGCTCACCTCCCGCACGTTGAAAGCGTGCGGCGTCCCCGTGCTGGGGTGGATCTTCAGCGGCGAATTCCATTCGAACCAAGACGAGATCGTCCGCTGGAGCGAGTATCCCCTGCTCGGTCACATCCCCCAAGCCCAACGCGTGGACGCCGCCTTCGTTCGCGAACAGGCTCGCGGCTTGAATCCCGTTCTCGCGTCGGTACTCCGTTCCTGACGTTCGTCAAGGGTCACCTGTCCTGGCAAGTGACGTTTCACGGCGAAAGAAGGGCTCTTTCTCTCTGCGTCGTGAACATTTCGGTACAATGTGTACCAGATATAGACCATCCACGATTCCGGGGTGGTGAGCGCGGCTCAGCGAACTCGCGCGCAGTATTTCACTGCGGTTCCGCAACGCTCGGCGCGGGAGGATGGGGGGCGGCCTATTCGCGATTCGCGATTCGCGATTCGCGATTCGCGATTCGCGAATTGCGAATGCCGCGACCACCCCGTCGCGACCGCCGAAGCGGGCACGACGGGGGGGGCAGCACGGCCTTGAAAAGGAAGCCAAACGATAGCCGGACGAATAAAGGCTCGAACCTCTCCGGGCATCCAGCAGCTGCCGCTGGAATCCTGGTGCGTTCCGCTATGCCAGCGTGGCGTAGCGGATGGTGAGGACTCGAACCGAAGAGCGGATCTACTCGTCCGGTTTTACCCAGATGCCGCGCTCGTGCATCAGATGGATTTGCCGCTCGATGACTTCCTTGCGGTACTCGGCGTGTTTCATCGGGGGGCGGTGCAGGTACAAGTTTTTCGGGTAGATGGGGCGCTTGTACAGCAATTGATAAAGCTCGGTCGGTAGATCCTTCATCCAATTGTCCCATTGGGCGCGGGCGCGGTGGTCGCGTAGGGCTTGGATGTCCACGACGCCGGCGACGTAGGTCGAACCCGCGCCGTAGCGCTGTTCGCCGACGATGCGGCCTTTGTAGTCGATGACCATGGATTGTCCGCCAAAGGTATCGATGGGCGTGGTGTCCTCGGCGTGGAGGTAATAGGTGCCCATGTTCGGGGCCACGACGTACACATTGTTGTCGAGTGCCCGTGCGCGGCTTTGAATCTCGAACATGCCATTTCCGGCGGCCGGGTGCGGGTAGGATCCGCGGTAAATGACCTCGGCGCCATTGAGGGCCAACGCTCGGGCATTTTCCGGGTAGGAGCCCTCGTTGGCCATCATGATGCCCAGGCGTCCTATTTCGGTGTCCACCACGGGCCAGAAGGCATCGAGGTCGTTCCCGTACTTCTCGACCCATGCGTCATACACATTGTGCGGCACCACCGAGTGCTCCACGGGAAAGAGCGGCGCCACCTTGTGGTGCTTCAAAATGAGCTTTCCCTTGGGGTCGAGGATGAAGCCCACATTGAAGAATCGATCGGGAAAATCTGGATGCCGCGCCTTGGCCTGCGCGATGATGAATGCGTCGAACTCGCGCGCGATTTTTCCAAGGGCCTCCGTCTCCGGGCCGGGGATGTCGATGGCGCAATCGCGTGCGAAGGTGACGTGATCCAGGTCCTGCACTTCGTCGTTGAATCCCTGCAGCGCCCCCTCGGGAATGGCGATGAGGCGCACCGGCAGATCGAGGCTCGATAGCCACCCGGCAGCCTTGGCGAGGTGCCCCAGGTGCTCGATGTTGACGCCGATGTCGGCGCGCTTGCGAATGCCGCGAACCGTGGGAATGAGACCGACCGCCGTGTACGGTTTGATCATGGAACCTTCCTCCGCGCGAAAGTAAGAATGTACGGCCTGCCAGCAGACCCCTTTGCCCCGCCTTGTGCAAGGAGCCTTTCACGAGGGGCCGAGGCGAATCATGAAGAAAGGTTAATGAAGTTGCAAATCGATATCATCATGCCATGACGTCACCATGGCAACCGGTCAAACGCTCCTCGGAAAGATGTTGGGACGTCTCTTCTTTCGCCACGCGACCGCAACCTCAGTGCACGAGGTGTCGGCCCATTTTCGTCGTGTCGAATTTCGCGGGGAGGCGTTGCGAAACGCCGGCTGGGCGGCGGGGGACAAGGTCCAAGTGTTCCTGCAGGACATCGGCATGCGCACCTACACACCGCTGTCGTGGCACGAGGCACGCGGCACCACCGAGTTCCTACTCTATGCGCACGGAGACGGCCCTGGGAGCCGTTGGACGCGCGGCATTCGTCAGGGCGACGCGTGCCAATTCTTCGGCCCGCGCCGCTCCTTGAGCGTGCGCGAAGACGAACCGATTTTTCTCGTCGGAGACGAAACCGCATTTGCCGTGGCGCACGCCTTCAAGGCATCGATGCGCGCGGGGTCGGTGCACGCGGCATTCGAAGTGACATCGCGCCCCGAAGCGGAGGGCGTGCTCCGCCAAGTGGGCCTCGCCGACGCGGAGTGTTTCGAACGCACGCCGGAAGACCTGCACTTGGATGGCGTCTGTGGATCCATTCGGCGTGCCGTCGCAGCGCGCCCAGACACGCGCCTGGTGCTCACCGGCCGCGCGCAGTCGATCCAATGGATCCGCGCGCGCCTCAAACGCGACGGGCTTCGTGCCCCGAGCACGGTGAAGCCGTATTGGTCCGTGGGCAAGCGCGGGCTCGACTGAGCCCGTCGTGGAACGCCGGGCGCGCAATGGCACGCTCAATCGATGACCGCTATCGCGTCAACCTCGATCAGGTAGCCCGGGGATAGCGACGTTACGCCGATCACCACGTCCGCTGGCTTGTGAGCACCAAACAACGATGTCCGTGCAGCTTCGATAATCGGCAAACATGCATCGCGTTCGTAATTGACGACGTAGATGGTGATCCTCGCGACTTGGTCCGGTCTGGCCCCCGCAGCGGCAAGCGCACGACCGAGATTGGCATACACCTGGCGCGCCTGAGCGGCAAGATTACCACGGCCAACGAGGTTGCCGTGGATGTCCTCGGGTTCCTGCCCCGCAATGAATACCAACTTGTTGCCCGTCGCAACGACGACCTGGGTATACGTTTGCTGCGGCGGCAGGTCCGCGGGATTGATGCACTTGAGCGTCATGGACGACCTCCTAGCTGGTGGCTGTGCGTAAATCCCGCCGAATGTAGCACGACACATGCGACGCGATGAATTTGAAGCGTGTAATGAAGCCGTTGCAGCTCGAGTTGCCGGTTGGCCGCTCGTGGGGCGGGCGGCGGCGAGGTGCTGGCCGAAGTCTGGAGTGGAGCATCGGTCCGCTCGAGCTTTTCAAGAGTACCGCAGCCAGCTGCTAGGCGAGCAAATCCGTCAGCAACTGAGTGAGCGTCTTGCGTAGCTCGGCCTGGGGAATGTGCGGTGGGGGACGGATGACCGATTCGAGCACCGCGGCGCGCACCATGATGGTCATCAGGTACGCGACCGCCTCGTAGTGGGCCACGACCACCGGCTTTCGCGAGAGCATGCCGGCACCGCGCGCAAGTTGCAGCAGCCGCTCGCCGAGCGACTGCACGGCCGGGATCTCCCAGAGGAAGGGGATCTCGCGCACCATCACCGTGAGGATGGCGCGCCGCCGCTCGATGGCGCCGAACATTGCATCGAGCCAAAGGGCCAATCCCTCTTTGGCATTCGCATGCGCCGCCTCGGCCAGTGCCTTTTGCAATTCGTCGAGCACGTCTTCGGCCACGCGGGTGACGACCGCGGCCACGATGGCCTGCTTGTTGGGAAAATATTCGTACACCGAGGCGATGCCCACACCTGCCTCGTCCGCCACGTGGTTGGTGGTCAGCGCTTCGTAACCACCCCGCACGAGAAGCCGAGCAGCTGTCTCCAGGATGTCGCCCACCATTTGCCGTGAACGGGCCTGTTGAGGAACTTTCTTCGGCGAAAGGCGGGGAATTTTGCGACTTCGCATCGTGCTCCCGTATCCGAGTAGAACCGAGTAATCACTCGGATTATGCTTACTTGCCTATCTAGTCGCTGACAAGCCGGGAGCAATCATGATCGACGTTGCAGACACGACGTCCGTCCCCACGCGCTGGCACGATCCCTTCGACCCCGCGCCGTGGGCAAAACGCGTCGTCTGGTATTTCGGCTCGAGGGGCCTTCGCGCCGATCATCCCTTCCTGCGCACCTTGCAGGAGGCGCTGCTGCAGGGCGATCCGCGGATGGACGAGGTCGTCGCCTGGATGGAACGGGTCGGCCAAGCCGAAGCCCGAAAGCTCTTCGAGACCGCGCTTCGGAAGGGAATCGGTGCGCTCGACCAAGAGCCGCCGGAGCCGCTCGCGCGCCTGTTCGCTCAGCTCGATAGCGTTCCGGCATGGGTCGACAAAGAGAAGCTCCGATATGCGTGCGCCACGATCCACCGAGCCGGGCCGGCGAACGATTACGCATTGGGGTGTGGCTCGCTCATGTCGGGATATCTGTCCAGTGCGGCGGTCAAACCGTTGATGCGCACCGGGGCGCTCACGGGCAATGCCGCGCGACGCATCGTCGAGACAGGCAAATTCATTCTCGACATCACCGAGTCCGGCGACTTGGGGCGCCACACCGCGGGCTTCGAAACCACCGTGCGCGTGCGGTTGCTCCACGCCATGGTGCGCGCCAAATTGCGGCGCTCCCCCGAATGGAGAACCCAGGAATGGGGACTACCCATCAATCAAAATGACCTTCTGGGGACGAACCTCCAATTCTCCGTCACGTACCTGCTGACCCTGCGCTTCATGGGCTTCCTCCACTCGCAACGCGAGCGCGACAGCATTGTGCACTTTTGGCGCTACGTGGGATACCTCATGGGGATCGACGAGCACCTCCTCCCGCGGAATTTCCGCGAGGCCACGCGCTACCTTCGATTGGTGGGCACCAGCCAGCCCGATCCGGACGAGGACAGTCGCGCCCTTGCCGCTGCGTTGCTCGACGCGCCGCTGGGGTTGGCGCTCCACCCGATTGTGAGCCGCATCGTCCGCGTCGACCGCGCTTTCCGTGCGGGGTTGTCGCGCTCGATCATGGGCGGCGTGGCGGCCGACGCCCTCGGGTTGCCCAACGACCGCTGGAAATATGCCGTTTTCGCGCTATCGCCCACCGTGTCGGCCCTCGAGTTGATGCAGCGCCTCGTCCCCGGTGGGCGGCAAGCCGCCGTGCGCGTTGGCCGGCGCGTCTTGCGCCGCAAGTTGGGGCGCGCCCTCGAGGCGACGGCGGGCAAGCGAATGCATCTGTGATAGCGTGCCATCTTCCAGATGGACGACGATACGCTGGCTTCCCTTCGCGTTGCGCTCACCGCAAGTCCGAACAATGTCGAGTTGCTCACCCTCGTCGCGTCGGCCCTGGTCGACCGCGATCAGGGCGAGGAGGCAGCCAAATTGGTGCGGGCGCACGGCCCCGCGTCGTTCGAACTTCCCGCGCACAAGCGGGTGGCGGCGCGCGCGTTGGCGAAGGTGGGGGACTTCGAAACGGCGCTCGGGCTGCTCACGTCGTTGGACGACGCCGACACCCTGCTCCAGCGGGCGCGCATTCTGCACGAGCTCGGTCGCCCCAAGGAGGCCGTGGAGGCCTATCGGGTCGCGGTGGAGAAGAATCCCACCCTCGAGGATCTGGATCTCAAGGCGCGCCTGGGGGCACGCGTTCGGGAATTCCCGGCCTCGGCGGCTGGCGAGAGAAAGCTACGGGTGCTGTCCACCGCGAACGACGACACCGATCAATCCGAGTTGGCGAGGCTGCTCCATCCGGAGACGAAAACGGTGACGTTCGCCAACGTGGGCGGTTTGAACGACGTCAAAAAGCAGATTGAACGGCGCATCATCATGCCGTTTCAAAAGCCGTCGTTGTTCCAGCGGTTCAAGAAGCGAGTGGGCGGCGGGATTCTGCTGTATGGGCCGCCCGGCTGCGGAAAAACGCTGCTTGCGCGCGCGACGGCGGGGGAGTGCAAGGCGGCGTTTTTCAACGTGGCCATTCACGACATTCTCGATATGTACATTGGAGAATCCGAGCGGAAGCTCCACGCCATTTTCGACAAGGCGCGATCGAGCACGCCCGCGGTTCTCTTCTTCGACGAGCTTGAGGCGCTGGCGGGCAAACGCCAGCACACGCGCGAGGCCACGAGCGCCAAGCTGGTGAGCCAGTTCCTCTCGGAAATGGATGGTTTTACCCAGAACAACTCGGGTGTCCTCATTCTGGGCGCGACCAACGTGCCCTGGGCGGTGGATGCTGCGTTTCGACGCCCGGGGCGATTCGACCGCGTGTTGTTCGTGCCGCCGCCGGATCAGGAGGCCCGCGGTGCCATCATTCGGCAGCTTTTGGACGCGCGCCCCACCGACGGGGCCATCGATGCGGACGCCATTGCAGGAAAGACGAGCGGCTTCTCCGGTGCCGATCTGGAGCACCTCGTGGAAATGGCGAGCGACGAGGCCATCGAAGCCTCGCTGGACAGCGGCGGCGAGGTGCCGATTTCGCAACGCCACGTGCTGACGGCGTTGCGGGACGTGAAGCCGACCACGCTCGAGTGGCTGACCACCGCGCGCAATTACGCGCGGTACGCCAATGAGGGCGGGCAATATGACGAGGTGTTGGACTTTCTCAAGCGGCACGGCAAAGATTGAGGTGCCATGCCGGCCGCCTACCACATCCCCGATGAACCGCGCCCGGGTCGCCTTGCGTCCTACACGGTGAATCCGTTCTGGCCCTTCATGGCACTGATGCTTGGCGGTGCGTGGATTGGTCTTCCGTGGTTCGTCTTCAATGGCGTGGCGATGGGAAGTGCGAGTCTTCGCAAGGAGTTGCTCGTGGCGGTGGCCGCGCCGGTGGTGGCAATTGCGACGGCGCTCCTTTTGGGCATCGCAGCGGTGTCGTTCGGACTTTCCGAGCGATCGATGCCCTATTTCAAGGTCCTCATCATCGCCGTGAAGCTCTTGTTTGGCTATTGGCTGTGCCTCTCACAGCAACGAAGCTTCGAGATTTATCGGCACTTTGGCGGAACCGTGTGGCAAGGAGCTGCGCTGGTCGCGCTGGGGGCCTTCTATTTCGGTAGCCGGGTCGTTTCCGCCGTGGCGGGGCACTCAGGGCTGTTGGTCATCGCGGTGATGTGATGCAAGGCGAAGAACGAGAATCCTCGGCTTGGATCGATCTCGCGATTGCCGCATTGGACCGCGGGCAAGCGGAGAGCGCGCTCGATTATCTGCGCAGGGCTCTCACCCTCGATCCGAACGACGCGCGGGCGCACGCCCTCCTCTCGTATGCGCTGCTCGCCATGCGCCGGATCAACGCGGCGCTGGTCGAGGCACGCACCGCCGTGGCGCTGGGGCCCGATATGTCGGTGGCCCATCTCGTCATGGGCGACGCGTGGATTGCGCACCGCAAGCCCCGCAAAGCGCACGAGCACTACGAGACAGCGCGCAACCTCGACCCTGCGCACCCGGCGCCCCTTCGCGGTTTGGCCAAGTACGAGTCGTTTTTCCATCGGTACGACGCCGCGGTGGCGCTCCTCGAATCGGCGTTGGCGCTCGATCCGCAGGATCCCGAGACCTTGGTTCAGCTCGCGCAACAGCACCTGCTGCGAGGCCGTCTTCCGGAGGCCGAGCATTTCGCACGAACGGCCCTCGAAGAGCAGCCCGAGCATTCGAGCGCGCTGGTGATCATGGGTCACACTCTCTTGCGACGTGGCGAAATTCAGGAAGCCCGCCAGCATGCGGCCTGGGCGCTGCGCAGTGGTGGGGCAGGGGATGCCATGCTCCTGCTCACGGCCATCAAAGCCCGCGAAAATATCTTTCTCGGCTTTTGGTTCCGCTTCAATTCCGTTTTGTCGGAGCTGGGCCCCAAATCGATGCTGATCCTCGTCGCCGCCTATGTGACGCAGCGGTTTCTATCGTTGCTCCTGGACGATCTGGGGCACGCCCAGCTCTCGGACCTGGTGACGTACGCATGGCTCGGCCTCTGCGTCTATTCCTGGATTGCCCCCGGCATCTTCCAGCGCATGCTCCAGCGCGAACTCGCTACGGTACGACTTCGTCGGGACTTCTGATAAAAACAATCCGTGCCAAATAGCCATTTGAGTCGGGAAGCCGTTCGCCGCGCCATTGCGGAGGCCTGTACGGCGCTGGTCGATCGCGAGACCTTGGTCGAATTGGTGGTGCTGTGCGCGGTGGCGGGCGAGCACCTTTTGGTCGTGGGACCACCCGGTACCGGGAAAAGTGAAGCGGTTCGGCGCATCGCGCGAAGGCTGGGCGGCCGCTATTTCGAGTACTTGATTGGACGGTTCACCGAACCGACGGAGCTCTTTGGCCCGATCAACCTGCGCAAATTGAAAGAGGGAATCGTCGAAACCGAAACCGCGGGGATGCTGCCCGAGGCAGAAATCGCATTCCTCGACGAGGTATTCCTCGGTTCCACGGCCATTTTGAACACGCTTTTGAGCTTGCTCAACGAGCGCACCTTCCGCCGGGGGCACACCATTCTCGATTGCCCATTGCGCGTCTGCGTGGGCGCGTCCAATCGCCTGCCGGAGGACGAGCAACTCGCGGCCTTCGCCGATCGCTTTCTCGTGCGCGTCTTCGTCGAGCCCATTGGCGATGCGGGGCTCGAGGAGCTGCTCACCACGGGCTGGTCGCTCGGAGCGGAGCGCGGATCGGCGTCCGCGTCCATGGCGGACCTCGATGTGCTGACGCAAGCCGCGCGGGCCATGGATCTCGCACCGGTGCGGCCGGCGATGGCGCATGCCGTGCGCACGCTTCGTGCGGCGGGCATCGAGTGGACAGATCGGCGCATCGTTCGCGTCCAACGACTCGTGGCCGCGGCAGCGGCGTTGGCCGGGAGGGAACGGCCGACCGAGGCGGATCTCTGGCCGATGGTGTTCGCCTTGCCGACGGACCAAGCGCAGCGCCTCGGGCGCGACGTGTTGCGGGATGCGCTCGGCGCGGCCGAAAACGAGAGCCTCGCGTCGGCGGCCGCCGAAGGGTCCCTGGGCTTGCGGGCGCGGGGCGCGAAGATCGTCACGCGAGGCAGCGCGCTGCTCGAAGCGCGGCCCTCGGCCGAACAGGAAGCGCGGGCGTGGCGGCTGCAGCTCGAAGGCATCGCGCGCGAGATCGACGCCACGTTCGGCCAAGAGACGATGCCCGGCGATGTGGCCGGGCTGCGGGCACGCGTGGTGGAGATCCTCGCGGAATGAGCCATGGGGGAATCGCGGTCACGTTCTCCGCGCGCGGCGATCCGCTCGAACCCGTCGGCGTGGTGGGCGTGGGCCCGGCGGCCCTGGCACTGGCCCGACGGGTGCTCGCGGAGGACGATGCGGCACTGGCAGCGTGGCGTGGCGTGGTGGCGCAGGACGCCGTATTTCTTCTCGGCGCGGGCGACACGTTGCCTTGGGTCGATGGCGCGCACTACCTCGGGCAAGACCCGGCGGCACCGCGCATCCTCCTGCCCACGACGCATCGCCCGAACGTGCCCCTCGAGGCCTTCGAGCGCGCGCTGCTGCGCCACGCGGCTTCGCTGGCGCCGCCCCTGGCGATTCTGCTCGAACCGCGATGCGTCGTTTCCCTGGCGGAGGCACGGCCGCTGGCGCGCGAGCTCGTGCAGAAATGGCTGGAGGCCCGATCGTGACGTCGCTGCCGCGTTCCCTCGCGCCTTGGGCCAAGCAGCTGGCCATCTTCCCAGAGCCCATCGCCTTGGCACTTCGCGATCTGGCGTCGCGGCTGACCGGCCTTCTGGGCACCTTGGGGGCGCCTGCGGCAGGGGAGGGCTCTTTCGATGGATTCGACGGCCTCACGCGACGAGGTTCGTACGAGCGATTGCTCCTCACCGAGTGGTTTCTCCAGGAGGAGCTGCCCGAGGAGTTCATTCGCCGCGCCATTTCGGGTGAGCACGCCTTTCTGAAACGAGCCTACCGTCAGCCTTCCGAGACGCTGCGTTCGTGCGTCCTGTTCGACGCGGGGCCCGAGCAGCTCGGTGCCCCGCGCATTGCCCACCTGGCAGCCCTCGTGGTGCTGGCGCAGCGTGCGGAATGGCGCAAAGCCGAGTGGACGTGGGGCATTCTTCAAGATGGCGCGCGCAAGCTTCACACGGCGGTGCACGCGGCCAGCGTGGCGGAGTTCCTTCGCGCGCGGAGCACGCACCCAGCCGCGCAGCACGATTTCAAGGCATGGCGGAGCCTCGTTCACCCCGCGTCGGAACTATGGTTCGTCGGCGGTGACCGCCTGGATGCCGAGGCGGAGCGTTGCAAGGCATCGCTGCTCGCCGTCTCGGAGGTTCTCGAGCCGGGCGCGCCGCCGAGCCTTCGCGTGCGCGTCCGTGCGCGGACCGTCACCTTGGAGCTCCCGCCCGCGCCTGTGGCCACGCGTCTGTTGCGCGATCCGTTCGAGGTGGCGGTGGCGCCTCGCACGTCGGCAAAGGTGGCGCTCGATCCGCGCTCGAACCTCCTTTTTTCGGTGGATGCTCGATTGCTTTACGCGCGGGGCGCTGGACGGTCGCTTCTCACGTTCCACGTTCCGAAATCGCCGCACGGCCCGTCGGGGCCTCCTGCGACCTTCGTGCCGCCCGGCGACGGTGTCGTGGTGGCCGTGGGACAATGGACTGCGAAAAGGCGTTTCGCGGCCGTTCAGAGCGATGTGGCTATCACCGTGCATCACCTGTCGAAACGGGGTGGGGAGAGCCTTTCGTCGGGGCACTACGAACCCGTTCGCGGATGCACCTCGGCGCCGGTGCGTGAGGGGCAGCCGTTGCAGCCGCTCGGCGTTCTCGCGCCCGATCAATACTTCTTCCTGCAAGGCGACGACACGCTCGTCGAGCTGCAGGATGGGCGATTGCGCAGTTGGCCGACGCGCGCACAGGGGCGACGCTCCCGAGCGCTCAAAGGCGGATTGGCCTACGTCGACGAGGTGGAATACCCCGTCGGGGTGACCACACCGCGGGTGATGGTGGCCAAATACGAAGACGATTCGGGGCCGGTCGTCTCGGCGTCCAATCTCATCGACCTGTCGGGCATCGACGGCAAGGTCGGAGTCTTGTTCTTCGGCGCGCCGCACGACCTCGTGGCCTATGCCGAGCCCGAAAGCTCCCGCTGGACGATTCGAAAGAAGAAGACCACCGTCTCCGTCTCGGTTGGCCAGGGCCACGAGGTCGTTGGGGTCGTCGAGGTTCAGGGGCGCCCTCGGCTGGTGGTGCTCGACGGGGCACGTACACGAATTTCCTTGATGGACCATGAGTCCAACGAAATTGTGGTGACCACGACGTCGCCCATTCTGGGGGCGGCGGCCAGCGACGCGTCCTCGGACATTGCCTATTTCACGCGCGACGGGCAGCTCTGCGTGCACTCGTGCACCTATGGCACCGCCGTGCTTCGCCTCACACTGGAGATGGCACCATGACCAGGCCGCGCCATCTCGTTCATCGTGGCTCGGTGCTCGCATCGGGGTTCGTTTTCGACACGCGGCTCGTCCCGGAGGCCACGGTGCGCGCCCGCATTTTGAGCATCGCTGGCCGCGTGAGCGAGGTTCGCCGCACGGAGGGGCAATTGATCGTGCGGCTTCGCCGTCCCGCGCGCATCGACGCTGCGACGGCCCTCGGGGCGCCGCTCGTTTCGTACGGGCGCCTTCACGCGGCCATGCCGCTCGAACCTGACGAAGTGCGAAGTTTGGAGACGGGGGCGGAGTCCGCCGTCCTGGTTGCAGGTGGGGAGTCCGTGTCGCTGCCGTTGGAGGCCGCGACCTTGGAGGATATCTCGCTCTGGCTCGACGTCGCGTCCTTCGAGGTTCGAGACGACGCGTTGTCGCTGGGCGAAATTGCGGCATCGCCTGCCGCGCAGTGGGTACCCCCTTCCGAGGACGTGCGCGCGCCGCTCGGTGTAGAAGCTCTGGCCGCCGACGGACAGGAGCTCATGGCGGCCCTGGCCTCGCCGTCGGCGCCGAGTGCGCCCCCGCGCCGTGCGTGGCTTTCGGCGATCTGGCGCGCGTTCGCGTGGCTGATGACATGGCGCGTGCCGGCGTCACCGGCTTCCTCGGAGGTGTCCACGACACGAGCGCCGTCTGCGTGGTTCGAACGCGTTCGTGCTTGGTTCGACGGCATGGCGGTGCGCCTTTTGATGTGGACGCGGCTCGCCCCGCTCGTGGGCCGCCGGCATGCGCAGTACCTCCAGCGACTGTTCGACATGTTCGCCTCGAACGATCTCGAAGGCGCCTTGCGCCATGCCATTCCCCTGAACGACTCGGTGGCGGCCGCGCTCGCGAAAACGCATCCAGCGTTGACGACGCCGTCGCCGCGGTCCGATCTGGCCATCGTGCCCGCGCGTGGCATGGCGTCCACGACGCTGTTCATGGGCGATGACCTGTTCTCGGTCCTTCGGCAAACGTACCGGCGCGCCTTCGAGGCACTGGTGCAGCGCGGGGACATCGAGAAGGCGGCGTTCGTGCTCGCGGAGCTTCTTCAATCGAACGAGGAGGCGGTCGCCTTTCTCGAGCGGCATGGCCGCTGGACGTTGGCGGCGGAGATCGCCGAGGCGCGAAAGCTGCCTCCGGCCCTCGTGGTCCGCCAATGGTTCCTCGCCGGCAACAAGGAGCGCGCCATCCGCGTAGCCCGCCGCACGGGCACCTTCGCCGAAGCCGTTTCGCGGCTGGAGTCGTCGCATGCCCAAGAAGCCGAAGCCTTGCGCCTCGCCTGGGCCGACATGTTGGCGAGCAGCGGAGCGTACGCCGCGGCCGTCGACGTGGTGTGGCCGATCCAGGCGGCGCGCCCTCTCGCCCGCGAATGGATCGAGCGCGGCATCGCGGTGGGCGGAATCTCCGGCGCGAAAATGCTCGTTCGCAAGCTCCACGTCGATGCGGCGGCCTTCCCCGAAGTGCGCGATCGCCTTGCCTCGCTCATCGATGGGAATGACGGTGTCGCTCTCGCCACGGCGGTCGGACAAGCGGTGCTCGCCGGTGAGAAGCGGGACGATCTGCGCATCCTCGCGAAGATGGCGGCGCGCGCCCTGATGCCCCATGCGCACGCGAGCTCGACCCTCGTGAAGCAGCTCGTGGAACGCACGGGCGATCCCGTCTTTTCCGCCGACGTGCGCCTCCGCGTCCCGGCCCGAGAGTCGTCGGTGCGACTGAAGGCGTTTGCGCTCACGCGCATGGGCGCGGCTCGAGAGTACAGCGAGGACGTGTGCATCGCGACGTCTCTCTCGAGGATCGATCCACCACGTTCCGGGGTGCTACTCGATGTGGACGTCGCGCAAGACGGTGTGTTGCTTGGCGCCTTCGATGGCACCGGCGGCCGCGCGGCCGGCGACATTGCCAGCGCGTTGGCCGCAATGACCATCGCCGAAGAGCTGCAACGCGCTTTCACCAGGGGCCTGCCCAACGTCGATGCCGCGGCGCGTGCGCTCACGGCCGCCGTGGAGAAGGCGAGTCGAGCCGTTCTGGATAACGCAACGAAAGATCCCTCCCAGCGCGGTTCTGCATCCGAGGCGACCGTCGCGACGGTGCACGGCAGTACGCTCCTCGTTGCGCACGTCGGTCTCACGCGCGCGTATCTCCTTCGCCAAGGAGAGCTTCTGCCGCTCACGAAGGATCACACGATGCTCAACGACTACCTCGCGAAGAACGCGTTGACGCCGCAGGAAATTGCCGATTTTCCGAGTAAGAACGTCGTCATGCGTATCCTCGGTATGAACGCTAGCGTGACCCCGGACACGGTCCGCATCGACCTGCACGGCTCCGACACCGTGCTGCTCTGCTCCGATGGCCTCCGCGAGAATCTCGACGATGCGGCCCTTCGGGACCTCTTGGACGGGCGGTCACCACAGGCGGCGGCCGAGGAGCTCCTGCGTGCTGCCGTGACCGCACGCTCCAATGACGACATTTCCATCGTGGTCGCCCAAGTCGCCGGCGACGCTCTTCCTGTCAAGCCCTTGTTGGAGCATCGCGTAGCGGGCGACGCGGGCGCCATTCCTATCTACGATGCCGCCGCCCTTCCCGACGGCCGCCTCCTCGTGGCCCTCGGCGAAGTCGGCGTATGGCTGCTTTCACGCGACGGCAAAGTCCTCACACGCTTCGCCGAGCCCGCCCACCACCTCGTGCTCTCCGATCACGGCGATCGCGCCATTCTCGTCGCGCACCGTGGAGCGACCCGCCGCCTTGCCCGCCTGGACATCGCCGCACGCAAAGTGCGCCCCTGGTGCGATGCGCGCATCGACGAATTTGCCGATACCTTCGACGGCGCGGTCTGGTACGTCACCCGCGACGACACCCTGTTTGCCATCGATGTACTCTGCACGCATTGGGAACACCTCTGGGAAGTCCACGACGCAGCCTTCACCATTCGGTCCATCGCACGAAGCCCGCACACACTGAGCGCCTATTTCCGCCATTGCACGGAGCTCCACGACGAGATCTGGACCTTCGAGGCAAAGACGCACACCTTGCGCCAGCGCGTGAGCGTGAAATCGCCAAGCGCCCAATCTCGTTGCGATGCCGCGGGCCCCGGCGGTGATTACGCCGGCTGGTTCAACGTGCACGACGACGAAATCTGGGAGGCTTACGTCTACAATCGGAAAGAATGGATACGCATCCCTTCCTTGACCTCATCCACACCGGCCCCATCGAGCGCGAACCACGAACGCGCGGCGTTCGCGCACTGGGGAAAAGACGGATTGTCCATTCGCATCTACGATGGCATGGCCAAGGAATACGCCGTCTTCCAGCTTGACGGCGTCCAGCCCGATCAGGTCCCGGCATCGCACCACGTCCGGTTCCAAGAAGACTGCACCCTCGTCTTCGACCCCTGGGGCCGAATGCTCATCCTCCAAGCCGGCCGCATCGCGCGCGAATACCGCATCTAAAATCGCGGTTTCCTTCTTCATGTTCGAGAACGCCAAGGGCTAATTAATTAAAGGCTCCTGAATCCGCCGTTTCTCGGCGCTTCGGCACATCAATCAAACTTGGCGACCTTGGCGTCTTGGCGGTTTCCCCTCTTTTGGGCGAGGGATCGTGATCGCGGATTAGGTCCAATACCGGTCAGGGTCATCCAGTGTGTGTGGTAAAGGCATTCAATCCAACGTCGTAGGAAATGTTCGAACATTCAAATCCAATCAGCGCATGCGATACGGATAGGATTCGACGCGGCGCGGCGAACGATTTCATCGATTTGACGCATTGAGTTCCTTGATTGGAATCATGACACCGGTTACCGTCAACATGACACCGGTTACTGATTCCCCCACCAAGGAGTCGACGAAATGAAATATCTTTCCACGCTCACGGCGATGGTTGCCATTTCTTTGTTTGGAACCGTGGGATGTGCATCCCCGACCGACGAAGAGGACCTCGAGCAATCGGCTGAATCGACTGCGGATCTCAGCGCCACTGTTGCCCCAGGTGGAAATTTCGATCTTTCGGTGTGGGACCTGCAGGAGCCGGTCGGCTCACCCGGGCACCCGACCACGATCAAGTCGTCCCAACTTCGCGGCCCCAATGGATTTCAGGATAAATACTTCTACACGGATTCCAGCGACGGGTCGATGACCTTCTGGGATCCGGAAAATGGAGTCACCACTCCTAATTCCCATTACTCCCGCTCCGAGCTTCGGGAGATGAACTCCAATGGATCGGCCGCCAATTGGAACCCGTTGTCGGGCAATCACACCTTGAGTGCGACGGTCAAGGTGTCGAAGGTTCCGTCGAACGTGTGCGTCGGTCAGATTCACTTGGGCACGGGCACCCCCGCGTCGACCAAGCCCCTCGTCGAGCTTTATTACCATAGCAACGGCGACATCGTCGTGGGCATCGAACGCTCACCGTCCGGTGGGCAGGACACGCACACGATCGGTCATGTGTCCCTCGGTACGAAATGGAGCTACGTGATCGGCCTATCCGGGCACTCCATTTCCATCACCATCAACGGCGGTTCGGCGAAGAAGTACACGATGGCGTCGTCCTTCGACAAAGAGAACATGTACTTCAAGGCGGGCAATTACATTCAATCGTCCGGGAGTAGCTCCACCGTCGGCTCCTTGGTGCACTTCTACGCACTGAGGGTCAATCACAATTGAGAGCCCACCCCGGGCCGTCCATCACGATTCTTCGTCCTCCAAGTCGAGATATTCTTCCAACCCTGGGACTTCGCCGTCGGCGAGGTAACGCGTCCACTCGTCGGGGTGTTCGCGCGCGATGAGCGTGCGCAGCACGGACGACTTCAATCGGGTGATCGGCTTGCCGTCGGTGCTGCTGCGCGGGCGGATGCCCAGTTCGCGCGGGGCGTAGACGGTGAGCTCGATGGGGAAGACGTCGGGCACCAGAATGTGCGTGAAGTCCATCGCGCGCCCGTGCTTCATGATGCTCACGCGTTGCACGTCGTGCGTCCAGCCCAGCGTGCGCACGTGGGTCACCACGTCCTCCTCGTCGTGGGCAAACACGTGCAGGTCGATGTCGCTGCCGCTGCGCACGTGGCCGGTGGCCACCGAGCCAATCAACCGCGGAAAAAAGGGCTCGAGCTCCTGCATCGCCTCCAAGGCCTCGATGCGCATGGCAAAAAGCTTTCGCGTGCGCGCCTCCCCCTCGATCTCCTCGGCGAGCGTCAACAACGCCTCCTTGATCTCGCCATTGGACGGAAGATCCCGCGGCCGATAGCGCAATCCGCGCGCACCCGTTTGGCCGAGCAATCGCTTTGCCGCGATGCGCTTGGCCGTGAAGTACTGCTTTACACCTTCGCCGTACATGATCTGCGCGGCAAGCTGCGCAATCGCGGCCCGCAGACCGCCATAGCGTTCCCAGCTCATGGTCCGTGCTCCACGCGGCAGAGCGGGGAGAGCACCTCGCGCAACCGTGCGATGGCGCCGCCCACGGTCGTCCCGTGGCGTACGGCCCCGTAGAGCCGTTTTTGGACGACCTGTTGCGAAATGCCCAGGCGCCGCGCAATTTCCGACTGCGACAGCCCCTCGAAAAAATGAAGCTCCACGGCCTCACGCTGCTTGTCCGTGAGCGCCGTCTCGACTGCGTGCCTTACGGCATCCTCGAGTCGTTCCTTTCTTTCATCGTCCGAATCGATTCCTTTCATGGTCGTCGTCGTTGGAAGTCGCGAGGAGGTCGACAGCCTCCTCGGGCGAGGGAACACGAACCCCGATGCGCCGGCCACCGAGGTCCCATCGGCGGAGGCGCTCGAGCTCCACGAGCTCGCGTGTGCCGCGGTATTTCCGACGCGTACGCCGCGGCTCGCGCAAAAGGTCCAAATGATGACGCACGAGCCACACGGCCCGCGGTGCAAGGAGCCCGTCGAGCAGGTCTGCGCCTACCTCGTCGTGCGTCCGTCCATCGATGGCTTTTCCCACGTCGTGAAAAAGGGCCGCAGCCCACAAAACGGGATCGTCCGACTCCCGCCGGGCGAGCTCGAACACCTGTAGCGAGTGATAAAGGGCGTCCTCTTCGGGATGGTAGCGCAACGGCTGCCGCACGCCATCGAGCGCGAGAAGGAGGTCCAGAAGGTCATCGTGCGCCATCTAACCTAGGGCGCCGCTACACCCACCGAACGGCTAGGGTCGCCCCATCGCATCGATGTCCGGCCCGATGGCCGCGAGCAGCGCTTCGTGCGCCGTCTTCGGGTGTTCGGCGGCCGGCACGTAGTAGCAGCGTGCGGCCTCTTCGGCGCTGTAGGCGGCTTGCGAACAGAACGACGCGGCCCAATGCATATTGGCCGACGAGGACGTGCGCTGCACGATCGTGGGAAGTTGCGCTGTCCAAAAGGCATCGCGGCTGGGCAGATTCGCCCGCGAGGGCTCGACCCCGGCCGGCGGGAACGAGGAATCGTGATCGAGTCCGCTCTTCCTGTCCGACGTGGACAGATGCACCGCGAAGGGAGAGACGCCCTGTTTGAAGTCGATGGTCGCGCCCACGTCGACCTCGTAGTTGGCCGAGCGCTCCACCGCCTCGAAGGTGAAAACCCGATTTTCCTCACGGTATTTCGTCACCGGCCGCGTCTTGGTGCGGTAGGCCGTGCGGTTGCGGGTCACCGGCCGCGTTTTCGACACCTGACGATACTTGGTGACCGGGCGCGAGTCCGTGCACGTGCTTTTGCCATCCGAGCACGGGTGCGAGTACGTCTCGTGATCCGTATACGGCTCGCTCTCGAAGTACGTCTCGGTGTCCTGATAATATTCGGTGTACGCCTCTTGGTACTCTTCCGTGGCCTGGTAGGCCACCTGTTCGACCCAGGGGCGGGACATCGTTCTCGATTGCGAACGGAACGATGCGCGGTTCTTGCCTTGCACCGTGGCCACCGCGGACGTCTCCGCGCGCGGATCCCAGAAGACCGACGTTTCCAGCCCTTTGCGCAGCGCCGCGGCGAAGGCATCGCGCCCTTCGAGGGACATGCCCTCTACCTCGCCCGCAAGCACCACCTGCGAAACGTGGAACGGCAGAACGGGAACCCGCGACGTTTGCACGTTGAAGTGCGCGCAGTACTTCCCGACCAGATCGGACAGGTACGGATTCGTCCCCGGTGTGGCCGGCGCGAGCTTCCCGCAGCGTGCGGCGCCCGCCGCCATGATGGCGTCGTGAATCGTGCTCTTGATCGGCGCGAAATCCGGGTGCCGCAGCACCTGCCGTTCCCGCGTGGACAGGTGCGCGTCCGCGAGAAGCGGCGCATCTTTGTCGAGCATCACCCCGCACTCGGTGGTGATCTCGTTTTCCACCCAGGTCATCTCTTCGCGCGTGCGCTGCTGGATGGCCGGGCTGCCCCGGTCGTTCCACTCGCGCGCGTGCTGGAGGAGGTTGCCCACCCCCTCGATCGCCCGGTCCTTGTTGCCGATGCGGCGCGACTCGGCGACGGACGCGAGGATCCCCAGAAAAACGCGCTCCCGCGCCTGGGAGAGGCGCCCCCTCAGCTCCTGATCGCCCGGCTCTTTCGCCACGAGTTGCGCGTAGTCGCGCGCAGCCGCCTCGTAGTCGCCGCGCTCGAACGCGCTATCTGCACGTCCGCGCAGGCCTGCGCAACCGAAGCTGGAAAGTAAGAAACAAAGACCAACCGAAGCCCAACGCGCTCTCATTGCTTATTGCCGAGAGCTTATACCACCAAATCATGCCAGATCTTCCCTCCCACCCCCCGTGCCCGTGCCCCTGCCCCTGCCCGATCGACAACGGACAGGGGCACGGACAGGGGCAAGGGCACGTTTTCTAGAAATCGTCGGGTGTTCGGGTCCGATCGCGGACCCAGACGCCAGCCTCTTTCAGTGACCCGGTACCGGAATACGGTCCATTCGGGCAGGTGCCCGACTTGAAGACGGCCCCGGTGCGCTCGTCATCGGAGTAGTTCCAGTTCACCCAGCTGATCTTCTTGCTGGCCATCAAGTCGATGTACTGCTGCGACCGCGAAAAGTTGTTCCCACCGTCTCCGGACGCCGTCTGCGTTCCGAACTCGGTCACGAACATGGGAATACGGTCGGCCGCGCGCGACAGCGCGTTGATGTACTCGGTTCCGTGCGACGCCGCATAGAAGTGGAACGTGTAGAGCACGTTGGACGCGTTGACGGGGTTGTTGATCACCTCCGTCTCGTTGGCGTCATCGGAGATACCCAGGGACGACCACGCCCGCGTGCCCAGCAAGATCACCGAGTCGGGATCCTTGGCGCGGATCGTCGGAATGATCTGCTCGTGGTAGCTCTTGATGCGCGACCAATCCACGCCGCTCGGCTCGTTGGCCACCTCGTAGAGGATGTTGTTGCGCGAGGCATGCCGCTCGGCGATCTCGTTGAAGAACGTCTTCGCGCGCGACAAGTTGTAATGCGGATCGCCCGGCTCGAGCATGTGCCAATCGACGATGACGTACATTCCGCGCTGGCTCACCTGCTCGATGAGCGAGTGCACCAGATCGGTGTACTGCCGCGGATTGGTCTCGTAGCCGCCCTCCTGAATGTACATCGACAGACGCACGACGTCGGCCTTCCAATCATTGGCCAGCGCATCGAGTGATGCCGAATTGACGCATTGGCGATACCATTGCAGGCCGTGCGTGCTCATTCCGCGCAATTGAATGGCCTTGCCGTTCTGATTGCAAAGCTTCGTCCCACAGACCTTCAATTGTCCGTTGGCCTGCACCGGAGTGCCCGATGGCTGCGTGCTGGTCCCCACCGACAGCTTATCAAGATTCGGACCTCCGTTTGCCGTGGTGGCCGTGGCACGGATGGTGTTCGTGCCGGCGACGAGGTTGGCGCTGATGGTCGCCTCGCTCCACGTGGTCCAGGCGCCGGTGCCGTTGAACGCCAGGCCGCTGCTCACCACCGTGCCATTGACCGCGATATCCATCGGCCGATTGGCCGTCGTGCCATTGGCGAATCGGAATGTCAGGTTCGTTGCGCCGGCAGCAGACGCATTGACCGAAAATTGAACGGAGCTTCCCGTTACATTGTCATAATTGACGAACCCCGAACCGCTGTAACCACCGTGGTTCGATTCCACGACTCCTTGCGAAATTGTCGCATTTTCGGCCTCGTAATCGGTGGCCAGGGATTGTTCCGCCGCAGCGGCTTTTTCGCCCGCATTGTCACTGCACGCGATGCTGCACGATAGACCTAGGATTGCCAATGACGTCGCGGCGGGTCGAAACCGCCTTCGGACCAGAGGATACATTGGAAAGCCTCCCTTCCTGAGCGAAGGACGGTGCAGCACCATTGGGCGAAGGTCAATGTTAATAATTAAGAAAGTTTCCTAACTATTCCAACACAACCGCACAATCTCGATTCATTGGCATACAAGGGGTCAGGCCCGGCTACCCTTTGGAATAGCCAACATGACGAATTTCACTCCTTGGACGGCATTGGTCGGCGGCGCGCTGATTGGACTCAGTGCGTCAATACTTCTTCTGTTGAATGGCAGAATTGCGGGAATCAGCGGAATCGTCGGCGGGCTTCTCCGACCCGTGCACGATGAGACATCCTGGAGGGTGTGGTTCCTGGTGGGGTTACTCACCGGCGGCTTGGCGCTGTCGCTCCTTCACCCGGCGGCACTTGGCGCGACGCCGGTGCCCATGGCATGGGCGGTGGCCGGTGGATTGCTCGTGGGATTCGGGACGCGCCTGGGCAATGGATGCACCAGCGGCCACGGTGTGTGCGGTTTGAGCCGTCTTTCGGTGCGATCGCTGGTGGCGACGCTCACCTTCATGGCGACGGGCGCACTGGCCACGTACCTCGTTCGACATGTTGCACGAGGCGGTCAGCCATGAGCGGTCGCGATGCCGTGGCATTCGCATCGGGGCTTCTCTTTGCCGTGGGCCTCGGCGTGGCCCAAATGACCCAGCCGGCCAAGGTCCTCGGCTTTCTCGACGTTGCGGGTGCGTGGGATCCCAGCCTGGCCTTCGTCATGGTGGGGGCCATCGGCGTGCATGCCCTGTTCGTCCGGCGCGCAACGAAGGCCGAGCGACCGCGTTTCGCCGCGGCCTTCGCCTGGCCCGAGGCCAAGGCCATCGACGCGCGCCTCCTCGCCGGCGCGGCGCTCTTCGGCATCGGGTGGGGTGTCAGCGGATTTTGCCCCGGCCCGGCGCTGGTGTCGGTGGTCTCCCTCTCCGCGAAAACAGTGGCCTTCGTGGTGGCCATGCTCGGCGGCATGGCGCTCCACCGACTCGTCGTTCGGACTACCCCTTGAAGGTCGACGCTCCGAAGTCGCCGAACGGCTCGTCGCGCTCGCGCACCGCTTCTTTGAAGCCCGCCTCCGCGGCGCGTCGTTGGAAGGCGTAGCCCTCGCGCGTGTGGCGGGCAATCCCGTCGAACACGGTGCCGAGCACCTGGGTCGTGGAGAGCCCCGCGCCCATCACGGTTTGGTTGATCAAAAGCTTCATCATGACCAGTTGGTTCACCGGCATGCGGGCAATGCGCTCGAGCAGCACCTCGAAGCGCGCATCGAGCTGCTCGCGCGGGGCTGCCTCGCAAGCCAGACCCCAGGCCACGGCCTCGGTGCCGGACAGGCAGTCGCCGGTGAAGAGGAGCCGTTTCGCCTTTTCGATGCCAATGCGGTGCGCCCACACCGCCGTGGTGGGCACACCCCATACGCGCGCCGGCGGATAGCCGATTTTGGCCGTATCTTCGATGACCAGCAAATCGGAACAGAGGGCCATGTCCGTCCCGCCGGCGACGCAAAAACCGTGCACTTTGCAGACGACCGGCTTGTCGCTGTGAAAGAGGCTCATGAAGCCGCGCACGTTGCGGTGCATCATTTGATAGTCGAGCATCGGGTCCCACGTTTTGCTCGGGTCGTGGTTCTCGAAGACGGTGAACGGGTCCAGCGGCGAGCCGGGGATGGATTCACCCGCGGGCTCGAGATCGCCCATGCGTGCCTCGGCGCTCATCACCAGATCGTAACCGCCGCAGAAGCCTTTGCCGTTGCCCGCCAGTGCAATCACGTGCACATTCGGGTCGAGGTTGGCTCGCTCGACGGCGAGGGCCAATTCGCGCGGCATATCCGGCGTAATGCCATTGCCGCGCGCGGGGCGATTGAGCGTAATGCGCGCGATGCGCTCCGCGGTCGAGTACGTCAGGGTCTTCCAGTCGTTCATGGACGAACATTACCATAGTTGACGAATGGTGCTCGTGGATGTAATGTTTGCTCATGCGGCCGACGGCGAAAAGTCTCATCCTTGATTTGTTGTCGGTTGCGGGCGGCCTGGCCTTTCCCGTGCGAAAGCTCACCGTGGCCTGCGCGCTGTTCGACATCAGCGAAAACAGTGTGCGCGTCACCTTGGTGCGCCTTTCCGCCGCAGGGCTCATCGAGGCGGCCGGTCGCGGTGCCTACCGCTTGGGCGAAAGTGCCGTGGAATTTGCCTCGGAGGTATCATCCTGGCGCACAGCCGAAACACGCGTGCGTCCATGGAATGGCGATTACGTGGCCGTGCACGGCGGCGCCCCCGTAAGCGATCGCGTCGGGCGAAAACGCGGGCAGCGCGCATTGCAAATGCTGGGCTTTCGGGAGCTCACCCGCGGGCTGTCCGTCCGTCCGGACAATCTGGAGGGCGGCGTCGAATCGGTGCGCGCGCGTTTGCATACGTTGGGGCTCGAGTCGGAGGCCAGCGTCTTTCGGGCCTCGGCGTTCGACCCCGCGCTCGAGGCGCACGCCCGCGACCTATGGGACGGAAAGGAGCTGGCGGCCTCGTACAAGCGCTCGCGCGCCCGCCTTGCCGCATGGCTCGAGCGCGCCCCCGGGCTCGAGCTCGACGTGCAGGCGCGCGAAGCCTTTCTGCTCGGCGGCAGCGCCATTCGCCAGCTGGTGTACGATCCCCTTTTGCCCGCACCGCTCGTGGATGTCGACGAGCGCCGCGCGTTCGTGGAATCCGTGCGCAAGATGGATAAGGCGGGAAGGGCGATTTGGAAGCGCTTCTTGGGCCTCGGCCTGGGCTCGGCCGTCCCCTCCACCGTGCAGCTCACGGACGAAAACCCACCGCCCGGCGGATGGATCCAGTGATGTTCAAGGTCAAAGACGTCCTTTCGCACGACGAGATCCGCGCGCTCACGGCGCGGTCCGATGCCGCGGGCTTTTGGGCCGTTGGCTCCACGTGGGCCATCATCGCACTGGCGTTCGCGGTCCTCGCGCGCTGGCCGCACCCGATGACCTTCGTGCTCGCGGTGGTCGTATTGGGTGGCCGCCAGCTCGCGCTGTCCATCTTGATGCACGAGGCGGCGCATCGTTCGCTGTTCGCCCGGCGCGCGGGGAACGACGTGCTCACGGATTGGCTCTGCGCCCGCCCCGTGTGGAACGATGTGGCGCGCTACCGCAAGCACCACGCGATGCACCATGCCCACACGGGTACGGATCTCGATCCGGACCGTAGCCTCGCGGATCCCTTTCCGGTGTCGCGCCGCTCGCTCGTGCGCAAATTCGCGCGCGATCTGGTGGGCATCACCGCGGTCAAACGTGTCATCGGCCTGGTGCTGATGGATCTCGAGGTGCTCGAGTACACGGTGGCCGCGAACGTGACACGCCGCCCGCGCAATGGCCGGCGTTTTTTCGACTACGCGAAGGCGGGTTTGCGCAACGGCGGGGGCATGCTGCTCACCAATGGCGCGCTCGCGGGCGTGCTCGCCGCAACGGGGCACCTCTGGCTCTATTCGGCGTGGGTGGTCGCGTACTTCACGACGTTCAGCCTTTTCGTGCGCATTCGTTCGCTCGCCGAGCACGCATGCACCGAGCGCGGGGCCGATCCGTTCCGCAATACCCGAACGACGCAGGCGGGCTTTCTCGCGCGCCTCACCGTGGCACCGTGCCATGTGAATTACCATATCGAGCACCATCTCTTGGTCGCGGTGCCCTACTACCGATTGCCCAAGCTGCATCGTCTGCTCCGCGCCCGCGGCGCCATCGGCGAGGTCGTGCCGAACTATGCCGCGGTGCTGGCCATCGTCACGGCGTAGTCAGTCGTGACGTCGCGACTCGCGAAGTCTGCTGGGGCATTTTTCCCCGGGGCGACGCGGATCGTCGGCGGTCGCTCGACTTTCGTGACGGAATCTGGGACGAACTCCCAACGAAAATAGGGAGCGAACTTATGCTTAGGCTTAACGTAGGAACCATCGCGATGGCGATGACGATGGCCATGACGTCCGTGGGCCTCATCGGCTGCGCGGATGAGACGAATTCGTCGGGCATGGACACGAGGCGGCCGGATGCGGACCTGCCGCGGGATGTGGTGCTCACACCGGAGTACCAGCCGGGCGAGGGCACGTTCGAAGCACCGCAGAACGTGACCATCATGACGGCCACCGAGGGGGCAACCATCCATTATACATTGGATGGAAGCCCACCCGACGCCACGTCGGTGGTGTACACGGTACCGCTCGTTCTTGCGTCCACGACGACGCTGAAGGCGATCGCTCTCAAGCCCGGATTGTCCGATTCGCAGGTTCGGACGGGCACATTCACCATCCAGATTCCGTCGAACACGGTCGCGCCCGTCCAGTTCGAGCCCAATGCGGGCAACCACTCGAACGACGTTGCGGTGACGCTGGCCAGTGGCACACCCAACGCAACCATCTGTTACACCCTCGATGACTCCGTGCCTGCATGCTCCGTGGAGGCGCGATGCACCTCAGGCACACCAGCGGATGGCTCACCGGTTCCGGTCACCAAGACGGCCACGCGGATTCGCGCGATCGCGTGCAAGAGCGGCATGCTCGACGCCACGCCGACCCAGGCCGACTATACGTTGACCGCGGCAAAGCCGACGTTCGAGCCGCGACCGGAAACGTACGACCCCTCGCATCCGGTCCCGGTGACATTGGCGACCACCACGCAGGGCGGTCAAATTCACTATACGACGGACGGAACCACACCATATTGCGGTGGCACCCCGAGCTTTCCCGAGAAGGGGACGATCCCCGCATTCAAGGCTGATACCACGGTTCGGGCGATTGCCTGCAAAGGGAACTATGCCGAGAGTGACGTCGTCACGATGAAATACTTGGGGGCGATCTGCGTCGGCAACTTTGACGTGACCAACCGAACCGAACTCGAGGCCCTGTCTCGTTGCACGGAGATCACCGGGAATCTGGACATCAAAACCGAGGACGTGAGCGATTTGGCGCCGCTGAGCCACCTGGCACTCGTACGCGGAACCATGTACGTGGGAAGGAACACAAACTTGCGTTCCCTGCACGGCCTCGAGGCTCTGACCGAGGTCGATGGTACGTTCTGGATCACGGACAATCGGGCACTCGAGAGCCTCGATGGTTTGTCCGCACTGCAGACCGTCGGTCGGGTGTTCATCGTTTCAGCAGATTCCGTCTTGGAATGGAACGCGCCTGCAACGCTGACCACCGTAGGCGCGTTGAGGATCCATGGGTTGAAACTTCGGCATCTCACTGGCTTTGCTGGCCTCAAGGAGATTCGAGAGGATTTTGAGATTGCCAGTACCAATCTGACGGAGTTCACCGGTATGCCCGCATTGACCAGGATTGGGGCCCACGTCTCGTTTCGAGGCAACAGCGAGCTCGCAAGCATTTCAGGGTTCGAGAATGTGCGTGAAGTGGGGGGCGATTTCTTCGTGGGCTCCGCCCTCTGGAACCCCACGCGATTCGTGGCATTTCCGAACCTCACCACCATCGGCGGGAGCCTGTTCGTCGCGTTCGAGAGAACGTTGACGGAGTTGAATTTTGCGAGTTTGGAAACCATCCGGGGTGCTCTTGACCTGGCCGACCTACCCGCATTGACATCGCTTCAGGGCTTTCCCAAGTTGAATCGCGTTGGGGACCTGTACGTGGAGTTCGGGTTCGGTTTCGCGAACCTGAAGGGACTCGAGCACCTGACGACGATCGACCATGCCTTCTGGGTAAAAGACACGACCGGGCTGGTCGATTTGGTCGGCCTCGAGAACCTGACCACGGCCGAGGCCATTTACATCATCGAGAGCTCGCTTCAGAGCCTGCGCGGACTGGACAGGTTGACGAGACTCGACGGGCTCAGCATCGCTCTTTCGATCTACATGCGCGACAACTACGCGCTCACGGAGATCGGGGGCCTCGATGCACTCACCCATGTCGCGGGTGGGGTGGTGCTCGAGCGTAACCCCCACTTCGCTGGGTTCTCGGGCTTTCACTCCCTGGCCTTCGTGGGCGGAGAGCTGGACATCTCCAACTGCGGCGAGCTTGCGAACCTGGCCGGCCTCGAGGCACTCCAGTCGATCGGTGGGAACCTCACGCTTTTTCGCAATAGGTTGCTCGACAGCGTCGATGGCCTCTCGGGCCTTTCGCAACTCGGGGGCAACTTCTCCATGAGGGAGAACCAGACGCTGCCCATGTGCCAGCCCACGAAGCTCGCCGATCGACTCAAAGCCGGCGGCTACACGGGCACGATCGAAATCCGCAACAACGGCGGCACGGGCACCTGCAACTAACGTCGCAGGGGCCGTTTCGGATCGGTGGTGTCTCCCGGCCCACGCCATGTGGGAAGGCGGGACACGGCGTGTGCGGCAAGATGCGGCATTCCGCCGGGAAACACATGCGCGCGCTTGGCATGCGCTCTTGCACTTCGTCCCGGCGCCATGTCTCGTCAAGCTTGCTTCGTGCTCGTGTTGGTGGCCTCCGCTTCGTTCGTAGCCTGCGCGGGCACGAAGGACGATGCCGCGCCGGCACCCTCCTCCGAGGAACCGGACGCCGCTCCTCCGCCTCCCGTCGCCGAGGTGGCGGATGCCGGTACCGCGCTCATCGGTGCGCTCTACATGCAGACGCCCATCATGAGCGAGATGGCGTGGCAAAAAGAGGGCGGCGTTCGCATTGGCTACATTCGCCAGGGGCAGAAGGTGCCGGTCATTGCGGCGGCGCACCCGCAAGAGAATTGCAAAGCAGGTTGGTACGAGCTCGTTCAGGGCGGATTCGTCTGCGGGAAATATGCCTCGCTGGATCTGAATCAACCGAGCTTTCAAAAAGCGGGGCACCCGCCGGACATGCAAGCGTCGCTGCCCTACGACTACGCGTACAACCTCACGAACGGGACGCCGCTCTACCGCAGGCCCCCGTCGCGCGAAACGCGACTCGAGTCCGAGCCTTGGCTTCAGCCCAAGCCGGAAGTCGCGGAAGAGGAAGCGCAAGCCGAGACGCCGGACGCGGGGGCTCCGTCGAATGGCGGCGACGGTGGCACGCCGTGGTACCTCCGCGACTACGGCGGGGCGAAACCGCAGGTCACCTTGGACGAGCTACGCGGAGGCAAAGGTCCCATCGCGAGCCGCATGGTGAAAGGCTTCTTCGTGTCGCTCGACAAGGATGTCACCACCGATGGCGGGCATTGGTGGCAAACGCAGGATGGTCTCTACGCGCCCTTCGAGCGGCTGATCGCGTACAAGCCGGCCACCGACTTCCATGGCACGTGGCTCGAGGAGGGCCCCGCGACGGTGGGCGTGATCCTCTCGCACAAGGCCAAGAAGTACACCGTGTCGGCCAACAAGAAGAGCGTCGCTGCGGGAAGTGCCCTGGGATACCACACGGTGCTGCGGCTGACCGGCGCGAGCGTGACCCTCGACGGTGTGCGCTACGACGAGACCTCGGAGGGCTTTTGGACCAAAGCCTCCGAGGGCACGAAGACCCGCGCCGCCGAGCCGCCGAAGGATCTCGGGCCCGGCGAGAAATGGATCGACATCGACGTGACCACGCAGATGCTCGTGGCCTACGAGGGGGACAAACCGGTCTTCGCGACGGCGGTGTCGAGCGGGGTGATCGACAAGAAGGACAAGACGCGCGACCACCACACCGTGCTCGGCTCCTTTCGCGTTCGCGAGAAGCACATTTCGGCCACGATGGATGCTGACGTTGCGGGCGTGGGGCCCTATTCGCTCCAGGATGTGCCCTGGATCATGTATTTTCAGGGCAGCTACGCGACGCACACGGCATTTTGGCACAATGCCTTCGGGCGCATGCGCAGCCACGGCTGCGTGAACATGGCACCGCAGGATGCGAAAGCACTTTTCATGTGGAGCGAGCCGCAACTTCCCGAGGGATGGCACGGCGTCATGGCCACGGCCGAACGGCCCGGCACACGCGTGGTGGTGCGCGAGTAGCTAACTCGCGGACGTGTACTTGCCGAGGGCGCGCAGCCAGACGAGCCGCGAAAGCCCGACGAACACGCAGGCCCCCAAGAGCGAAAGAACGAAGGTGGACACGGGCAGGGTGCCCAAAAGCGCCTGCGCGGGGTACGTCGTCATGAGCGCGAGCGGGATGACGAAGGTGAAAATGAAGCGAATCACCCCGCGAAATACGGCCGACGGCCAGCGCGCGGCATCGAAAATGGCAATGAAGAGGTGCATCAAATTGTCGATGCGTACCACGTAGAAGGCCGCACTCACCGTGAGGATGCCGAGCGAGAAGAGCACCGCAGTGGAGGCCCAAAGCAATGCCAGCGACATGGCGATGCCGCCAAAGGTGGGGCTGTGCCCGAGCAGGCGAAATGCGTATCCGAAGATGATCACCGCCGTGACGACGTTGATGGCCCGCCACGGTTGAATGCGTGCGGTGCACACGAGAAACTGAGCATCGGCGGGTTTGATGAGTACGAAATCGAGTGTCCCTTTGCGAATGTGCTCCACCACATTGGTCAAGCTGGGGCTGATCGCACCTTCGAGCACGGCGGCGAGCAACGTGAACCATCCGACCACGAGGAGTGATTCGCCGAAGCTCCACCCCGCGACGGTCGCGCGTGCGGAATACACCACGAAGAGCGGAATGATGGAGGTGATGGCCCAGAAGACCTCGATCAGGCCGTCGAGCGCGAAGTCGATGCGGTATTGCATGCCCAGCAGCGCCGACGCACGCAATTGAACCCCCAGGAGGCGCAGATATCGAATCAAGAAGTCACCCGCCGTACGCCGCGAAGCGACCGAGCCCGCGCCGCCACACGAAGGCCGTGAAGCCGAGGTGCAGCACGACGATGGCCCATTGCTGGCCGACCAGGGTCAAGGCCGACGCGCGATCGTGCGCGCTGGTCATGATTTCCACGGGCAGGCCCAATTGGTACCGAAACGGGAGCCAATCGCCGATGGTGCGCACCAGCGGCGGGAACAACTCCACCGGAATGAGGTAGCCGCTGAACACGAGAAACAGCGTAAACCACACGTCCATGAGCTTGATGCTGCTCTCCAGGAATAGCGCCAGGCACCCAATGGCAAAGTTGGCCAGCAAGGTGATGAGCCACGCACCCACCATGGAGAACGCCCATAGAATCCAGAGGACCGGATCGCGCGGAAGCGGTGTCGTGCCGACCAGCGCCAGCGCGACGATGGCTGCGGGCAGCGAGAGGATGCCTCGCAGCGGAATCGCGGCCAGGTTTTCGGCGCCGTACGCCACCAGCGGATGCACCGGACGAAGGAGTCGCATGGCCAGCGTGCCATCGCGCACCTCGGTGTTGATCTTCCAACAGACCCACGAGGCGGTGAGTTGACGCACCACGAAGGTGGCGAGAAAATAGGCAATCAACTCGGGCTGCCCCAGCCGCCCCATGGGCGCTTCGCTCGCCACGGCGAGCCAGAGGGCCAGCATGATGAGCGGCATCGTGGCGGAGAGCGTCCACACGATCATCTCCGCGCGGTAGGCCACCGCATCCGCGAAGCCGATACGCAGCAGCGTCGGCAGCGCGAGGACGGTGCTTCGGACGCTCACGACAAAGGTTCCCCTTCGTCCTGCCGGGCGGCCGCGGTGCGATTCTGCTCGAAGAGCTCGCGCATCACCTCCTCGAGCGGCGCATCCTCGACGGTCAAGTCCTTCACCGGCAACGCCGACAGTGCATGCGCCACGGTGCGGCTCACGTCCTCGTGCCCCACCTGCAACACCGCTTCGCCCGCACCATGCCGCACCACCGTGCCCACCGCGGCCAGCGCGCCAACGTCGACGTGGCCGCCGAGCCGAAGCACCACGCGCTTGTCCGGGCGGATGCGGCGCACCAACTCTTCCAGTTTGCCGTCGAAGGAGATGCGTCCCTTGTCGATGACGATGACCCGTGGACAGAGCGCCGCGACGTCGTCCATGTAGTGGCTGGTCAGGATGAGCGTGGCGCCATAGCGCTCGTTGTAGTCTTTGATGAAGCGCCGAATCGTGATCTGCATCGACACGTCGAGGCCGATGGTGGGCTCGTCCAAGAAGAGCACTTTGGGATGGTGGATCAGCGCCGCCGCCAGCTCGCACTTCATGCGCTCGCCGAGGGAGAGCTGGCGCGTGGGGCGTCCAATCAAGTCGCCAATTTCGAGCAGCTCGACCAACTCGGCCAGGGTGCGCGCATACTCGTCGCGCGGCACCTGGTAGATGGCGCGATTGAGCTCGAACGTCTCCGACGGCGGGAGGTCCCAGAGCAGCTGCTGCTTCTGCCCGAGCACGAGCATGATGCTCTTGAGGAATGCATCCTCGCGCTTGCGCGGCTCGCGCCCGTCGACGGAGACCTGGCCTTCGCTCGGGTGCAGGAGCCCCGAGAGCACCTTGAGGGTCGTCGTTTTTCCCGCCCCGTTGGGGCCCAGAAAACCGACGCGCTCGCCAGGCGCGATCTCGAACGAGATGCCGTCCACCGCCGCCACTTCCGTGTACTGCCTTCGAAAGAGCGAAATCGCCGCAGCCTTGAGGCCCGCCGCACGCTTGTGCACCCGGTAGATCTTTCGAAGGCCGCGGACGGAGATCATGCCCAGCCGCACCTTACCGCATGGCGGCCGCGGTGAGCGCATCCAGAATGGCCGCGAGTGCAGGTGAGCGTTCGCTGCCATCGCGCACGGCCGCGTAGATGCTGCGGCTCGGGGCCGTGCCGGCGATGGGGCGGACGGCGACGTTTGCAAGGGCGTTGCCCGCGAGGGCTAAGCCGGGGACGATGGAGACGCCGGCGCCCGCCGCGACCAAGGCGACGGCGGCTTGGTAGTCGTTGACGCGATGCTGGATGTCCGGGCGAAACCCGGATGCCGTGCATGCCGCCAACGCCACCTCGCCGCAGGGGCCATCGTCCGCGCCCATCACCCACGGCTCCGAGGCGAGCTTGCGAAGCGGAATCGCCCGCCGCTTCGCCAGCGCGTGCGATTTGGGCACCACGGCGAAGAAGGGATCACGCAAAAGGTCCCGCCGGACGTATCGCGGAGTTTTGTAGCAAGGCCCCTCACGATAATCCACGGTAATGACGATATCGAGCCCGCCCGTATCGAGCTCGCCGAAGCATTCGGGCGCCTCCACCTCGCGGACCACGCATCGAGGTAGCCGTCGCGCGCGGGCGATCGCGGGTGCCACGAGGTTGACGATCGCGGTCCCGAACGCCCCGATGGTGATGGGTCCCGGCTCGGTACCGTCGAACGCTTCGAGCTCCGAGCGGGCGCGCTCCATTTGCCGGAGCAGCACCGCCGCGTGATCCAAAAGAAGCATCGCCTGCGGCGTGAGGTGAACCCCGCGGCCCCGTCGCGCGAGCAACGGTACCCCGAGCTCGCGCGACAAGGTCGCAATCTGTTGCGAGACCGCGGACGGCGTGAGGTGAACCGCCGTCGCCGTGGCCACCACCGTGCGGCGCTCGTGGAGCTCGCGAAGGATGGCCAGCCGGCGCACATCGATGAAGGTTTCGCTTAGGGGTTTCATGCAAAAAATGTAGATGGACCTAACACTTCCTCGAGCCTAGCGTCAGGGCATGAACAGCGCATCCCCCCGCATTGCCATCATTGGCGATTATGACGAACGCAAGGTCGTGCACCAGGGCACGAACGCCGAATTTCCCGCGGCCGGTGCCGACGTGGCGTGGATTCCCACGGATTCCATCGGCGATCCCGCGAAGTCGCTGCGCGATTTCGATGGCATCATCATTTCACCCGGCAGCCCCTACGTCGACGAGGAAGCCGTGATCGCAAGCGTCCGCTATGCCCGCGAGAATGAAGTTCCGCTGGTGGGGATGTGCGCCGGCTTTCAGTACGTCACGGTCGAATTCGTGCGCAGCGTCCTCGGCGTTGCCGGTGCCAACCATGCCGAGACCCACCCCGATTCCGAGAAGCTCGCGGTCACACCGTTGGTTTGCTCGCTTGCTGGGGAGTCCCATCCCGTGCACGTCCTTCCGGGGACGCGCGCGGCGTCGGCCTATCGACAGGAGCGCGTGATCGAACCGTTCTTTTGCAACTACGGAATCAATCCCGAGTTCGAGCCCCGCCTCGCCGACGCGGGGCTCGCGGTGAGTGGCCGTGACGAGATGGGGCGCCCGCGCATCATCGAGCTTGCCGGGCACCCCTTCTTCCTCGCCACGCTCTACGTCTTTCAGGTGCGCGACCGCCACGTGGAGCCGCACCCGCTGACGGCGGCCTTCCTCGAGGCCGCTCGTGCCCGTCTCATGAAGAGCCGAACAAAATAGCCGTCCGCGCGGGCACGCGTCCTTCGGTGAGCGCCGCGCCGCTGCTCGCCATGGGACGAAGCCCCGTGATCGACGCGTCCGCGATTTTCGCCTCGTCGGCGAAGTTCACCAGCAGCACCCGCACCTCGGCATCGAGCCATTGCCGCACCACGAGCAGCTCGCCCTGCACAGTGGCGGTCAGCCGCTCGCGCGTGCCTCGGCGAAAAACGGCATCGCTCCGGCGCATCGCGATGAGCTCCCGGTAAAGCCGTTGCACGCGCGCATGGTGCACCTCGCCGCGTTCCTCCCATCGAAGCCGCGATCGCTCGAAGGTCTCGACCTTTTGCGGATCCGGAATGGCCGCGGTGGCGGCGGGATGGGAGAAGGCCTCGAACGTCTTGAACTCCTCCCGGCGCCCCTTGGTGATGGCTCGCCCGAGCGCAGCCTCGTGATCGGTAAAATATAGGAACGGCGTCGATGCCGCCCACTCTTGCCCCATGAAGAGGAGCGGCGTCATCGGCAAGAGCAGAAACAGCATGGACACGGCACAATAGGTATCGAGCGGCATCGTATCGGACAAGCGATCGCCCAATCCTCGATTCCCGACTTGGTCGTGGTTCTGAAGATAATAAACGAAGGACCGCCCGGGCAGCCCATCGTCGCTTTTGCCGCGCGGCTTGCCCGTGGGCTGGTAGACCGCACCCTGGTAGAGCCATCCCCCCGAAATGGTGTCGGCGATGCCGCGCAGGCCCGGTTCGTAGGCGCGGTAATAGCCATCGCGCTCGCCCGTCAATGAAGCATGCACCTGGTGGTGAAAATCGTCGGTCCAAACGGCATCGAGCCCGAGTTCGCGCATCAAAGCGGGGTCGTTCCGGTCGTCCTCGCCAATCAGGACCTTGCGCGGCGCGAGCTCGGCGACCCGATCGGAGAGCTCGCGCAAGATGGGGTACGCGCTCGGATCGTGAATCGCTTGCGTGGCGTCCAGCCGGAGGCCGTCGAAGCGGAATTCGCTCAACCAATAGCGCGCATTGTCCACGACGTAGCGCCGCATCGGCTCGAAGGCGAAATTGGGCGCCTCGCCCCAAGGCGTGTCGGCATCTTTGGTGAAGTATTTCGGGCAGTATTGCGCGAGATAATTCCCCGACGGTCCAAAATGATTGTAAACGACGTCGAGAAACACACCGAGCCCCAGGCCGTGCGCTTCGTCGACGAACCGGCGCAGATCGTCCGGCGTGCCGTATCCCGCGAACGGCGCGTAGAGCGCGACGCCGTCGTATCCCCAATTGCGCGCCCCCGGAAAGGCGGCCAGCGGCATGAGCTCCACGGTGGTCACGCCCAGCTCCACGAGCTCCGGCAGACGCGCGCGCGCCGCATCGTAGGTGCCCTCGGCGGTAAAGGTTCCCACGTGCACCTCGTAGAGAACCTGCTCCTCGAGCGGGCGCGCGATGCCCTCCCCATGCTTCCACGCATGGTTCGGCGCCGTGACCATCGCAGGCCCGTGCACGCCCCGCGGTAGAAAGCGTGCATACGGATCGGGAAGCTCGCGCCCGCCGACGACGAATTTGTACAGCGCCCCGGGCCCGACCCCGTCGACGAACGCTTCGAAGTAGCTCGCCTCTCGTGAGCGCGTCATGGCGTGCGTGGCGACGGTCTGCCCGTCCTCGCCGTAAAGGCGCACCGCGCACGCATCCGACGTGGTCACCCACGCGCGAAAGCGCGTGCCGTTTTTCTCGACGATCGAACCGAGAGGGAGCAAATTTTCGTGCATCGAGCTCCCGTGTTTACCACGGGTTCGTCACATATCGTGATCGTGCATGCCGCTGTCGGTCGGGCCCGCATCTCCAGGCGGGGGTGGGGGAGGCGGGGTCCCGGCGTCGTAGCCGGACGGCGTCTCACGGAAGGCGAAGTCCTCGAGCGACATGAGGTAGTCATGGCGATCCGGGCGGTGACGCGTGCAGTACGTCTTGGCGTACCATCCGCGGATCTCCACGGCGGGCTGCTGGATGACCGGCTTGCACTCGACGGGCTTGCCCTTCAACCAGTCCACCGAGACGACCGGCTCCCAGAAGGACATGTGCCCGTCGTACAGGCCATAGGCGAAGGCCTGGGCGAGCCCTTTGCCTTGCCATTCGGGACTGTTCTTGTTGATCATGTGGTTGCCCATCCGGCCTTGAATGCCCTTGGCATTCAGGTAGCCCGGCGGCCAGAACTCCAGCCCGATGTCCTTGGCCGCCTTGGCCCATTCCGGGCACGGAATGAATTGGTCACACGGGCCCGTCCGCATGTAATTGCGCTCGACGTAGTCCATAATGAAATAGTGCAAATCGAAATGCGGCACGCTGAAGACGCCTTCCGGCGCATGGCCATGGCCTTGCCAATTGAACATCATCCATTTGATGGGTAAATCTTTGATGTCCGGAAACCAAAGGACGCGCTCGTGCCCGCCGCTGCACTCGGTCATGCGGTTGATGACGCCGTCGTTGTTGTTGTCCCAACAGGTGGCCCCGTCGTTGACTTCGTTCGTCGGCAGCGTCTGTAGACCTTTTTCGTCGAGGGTGATGCCGATCATCTTCGGCGACCCATCGTCGTTCAGTTGATACACGCTCTGGAGGTAGCCCTGGCCCAGCGAGGTGCGGTTTTCCACGCGCTCGCATTGGCCGCGGGAGCCGCCGTGATTGACGAGGATGGTCGCTTCCTCCTCGCCGAGGTCCAGTTGCTGCCCATTGAAGCAAACCGGCTTACCGTGGGTATGCTGATGCGAGGCGTCGCTCGCATGCGGGCCATCGTCGTGATGATCCGCGCCCCCGTCGTCCGACTGGCTGCAGCCACCGCTGGCGAGCCCAAACGAGCCGGCCGATGCCAAGGCCGTGAACACCGCGCAGATCTGTGCAACGCGGGATCGTTCCATCTTCATGATTGTCCCCTTCGAGTCCTAAGTGCGCACGAGACGCGCGCGCCAATACACAAACGGCGTACGTCTCGCTCAACTTGTTGTCAAGGCAACAGACTCGAGAGACTTGATGACGGCGGACGCGCCGTCTCTGTAGCTGGACTCTTCGCGTATCAGGACTCCGCGGAGATGTTCTCCTCGATTTGAGAGACGATGCGAATGAGCTCCGCGAGGTCGCCTTTGGTCAACTTGGTGAAGAGGCGTTTGCGCTCGTCCATGACGCCGGCCTCGATACGGCCGAGGATGGCGGCACCTTGGGACGTGAGCGAGACGCGCAGCTTGCGTGCGTCGTTCGGGTCCGCCTCGCGGCGCAGCCAGCCGTTACGTTCCATGGTGGCAATCATGCGCGTCAAATTGGGTCGGTCGGAGAAGAGCTCGTCGCCCAGTTCGATCTGCGACTGTCCTGGCCGCTGTCCGAGTTTGTGCAGGATGAAGAATTGCTCCTGGCTCACTTCCACACCGAGGCTCGCCGTGTACTGCGTGAATCGATAGCGGAGCAGGCGGGCGCACCGATAGATGTGGTAAGCGAACGAGTCTTCCAGGCGCACGGTGTTACGCGAGTGCTTCGGCATTGCCCAAGAATACACACTACCAGTGCATTATTGACATCAATACTCGGCACGAAGTGCGATCTGGCGCGAAACGGTTTGACCAAGTTCGACGGGACTTCCCTCGTCGAAGCCTTCCAGCATACGATCCGCCGGGCTGCGGCCGCTTCCGACGAGATCGACGAGGGGGGCCAGGTAGATGGTCTCGTCCGCCCCGGTTTTTACGCCATTTTCTCGAGGGCGGGCGCGCCTCCGGAGGCCGCCTTCCGCGATGGCGAGCAAGTGCAGTGCGACATCGCGCACCTTATGCCTGCCGAAAAACGTGGCCCCGAGCCCGTCGCGCGCGATGACCGCGCGGAGAGCCTCCATCCGCGCGTACGTCCAGTCGGCGGAGACCTCCTCGGCCTGGCCAAGGGCCTTTTCATCGTAGAGAATGCCGGTCCAGAGCGCAGGCAGTGCACAGACCTCGCGCGACGATACGGAGTCGGCCCCGCGGACCTCGATGGTACGTTTCAATCGGACTTCGGGAAAGAGCGTGTTCAAGTGCATTTCCCAGTCCTCCAGCGTCGCCCCGTAGATATGATGGCCCTCGCGCCAGAAGCTCCGAAACGTCTGCCCCGTGTTGGCGATGACCTTGCCGTCGCGTTTGAAGAGGAACATGGGCACATCGAGGGCCCACTCGACGTAGTCACGAATGCGGGATTTCTCGTCCCATAGCGCCGGCAAGAGCCCTTGCCGATCGGGGTCGACCGACAGCCAGACACGCGCCCGCTCGCTACGTATGCCTTGCTTCCGGCCCTCGACGAAGGGCGAGTTGGCGAACATGGCCGTGACGATGGGCGACAGCTTCAGGGCAACCCGGAGCTTCCGCATTGCGTCCTCGTCCGATGCGTAGTCGAAGTTCGCCTGCACGGTGCACGTGCGGCGCATCATGTCGAGCGCCCGCGCGCCGCGCTGCGGTAAGTAGTCACGCATGATCGGGTAGCGTGACTTGGGAACCCACGGCAACTCTGTGGTGCTCGCCAGCGGGTGAAACCCGACGCCGAGCCACCGTATTCCGAGCTCCTCCGAAACCGTGCGGAGCTCCCGCCCATGGCGCTCGACCTCGTCGGCCACGCGATGGAGATCCGCTGCGGGCGCACCGGAGAGTTCCAACTGGCCCCCGGGTTCCAGTGTGATGGACTCCCCATCGCGGGAGAGCCCGAGCAAGGGCCCGTCCGGGCGCTCGCGCACCGGCAAAAAACCGAAGTGCCGGGCCATCCCTGAAAGAACGGCGAGCACGCCCCGTTCTCCTTCGTAAGGGAGCGGCGCGAGCGTCTCGGCATCGATCCCGAATTTCTCACTTTCGATACCGATTCGCCACGATGGCTCGGGCTTCATCGATCGAACGAATGGCTCGAGAAGTTGCTCATAAAAGAGTGTCATGTTCCTCTCCCGGAGAATTCACAGGAAGACGGGAAGACAGGAAGGAGTTCCGGCACGAAGCGTCGCGGAACGCCATTTTTTTGTTTCAACTCAGCCCACTGCCTCGATTGAAAACAAAAAATTCTCTGATCTTCCCGTCTTCCCGTCTTCCTGTGAATCTCTTCTTCGGGGTCTCCCGCGCGGACCGCGGAGGGGCCCCACTGGACATGGAATGGTGAACTTGCCTTGGACCAGTCCAAATGCAAGTCGTCAAAACGGTTCACAAGGACGTTAATCAAAGTTGATATCGTGCGCACGGCCGAGAAAGCACATTTTTAGGCGGTTCCGTGCTTCGTTGTAACGAAGGTGTGTCTACGAATCTAAAAATGTTGCCTAGGCAGCTATGTGTCTTGCGCGGGGCCCGATTCGTTCCTAACGTGTACGTTCGAGATTGACTGCCGCGTTTTGCCCAGCGAGCGTCGTGAGCGCCTCTTCGTGACGGCGCAGGTTCTTCTAGCTGCATCGGGTATCGGGTACTTGCAGCGCGCCTTTAAGGAGGGACAGCGTGACCGGTCAACGCGACTTTACCGTCGAATCCGCGAAAGAATGGCTCGTGGCCGAGCTCTCGGTGCGGCTGCGCATTCCGCCGGCGAGCATCGACCCCAACGAGCCCTTTCACCGTTACGGTTTGGACTCGGCCGGCGCCCTCGCGATGGCGGGGACTCTCTCCAGCCTATTGAAACGATCCATCGTCCCGATGGTGTTTTGGTCACATCCCAACATCACGGCCCTCGCCGCGTACTTGGCAAATGGAACAGATGTCCAAACGCCAAAGTGGCAGTCGGCCGAAGTGGAATCGAACGATTTCGAGCCTTTGGCGATCGTGGGCATGGCATGCCGCTTTCCAGGTGCGGACGGTTTGGATGCGTTACGCACGTTGTTGAAAGACGGTATCGATGCGGTGCGGGAGATCCCGGCGCATCGCTGGCATTCCCAACCATCCGGTCCGGACGAGCAATTGCCTCCGCGGGCCGGTTTGCTGGAAAACGTCGATGGATTCGATCCGCTGGCCTTTGGCATCTCGCCGCGGGAAGCGCTGGAGATCGACCCGCAACAAAGGCTCGCCCTCGAATTGGCGGCCGAAGCCTTCGACGATGCCGGCCTTTCCTCGGACAGCTTGCGTCAAAGCCGCGTGGGCGTGTTCATTGGTGCCATTTGGCGGGATTACGGCGAACTGGCAAGTCTGGATACCAGGCGTGTCACCCCGCATAGTGCCGTCGGGCAATCGCTCAACATGATTGCCAATCGGGTTTCCTTTGCCTTCGGGCTGACCGGACCCAGTTTGGTGGTCGACACCGCGTGCTCCTCGTCGCTCATGGCCGTGCACCTCGCGTGTCAGAGCCTGATTCACGGCGAAACGGCCGTCGCCTTGGCCGGCGGCATCAATTTGATCCTGGCCTTGCGCACGATGGTCGCCCTACAACGGTTCGGCGGTCTCGCGCCCGACGGTCGGTGCAAGGCCTTCGATGCCGCGGCCAACGGCTTTGGCCGGGGCGAGGGCGGCGGCCTGGTGGTGCTCAAACGACTTTCCAAGGCGATGGCCGACGGAGATCGCATCTATTGCATCGTCCGCGGAAGTGCATCCAACAACGACGGGCCGAGCAACGGCCTGACCGCGCCGAATCCGCGTGCGCAGCAGGATGTGCTTTTGGACGCCTGCCGCCGCGGTGGGGTCGATCCCGCGCGGGTAGGGTACGTCGAGGCGCATGGGACGGGCACCGCCCTGGGCGATCCCATCGAGGCGGGCGCGCTCGGCGCGGTGTTCGGCCAGGTGCGGCCCGAAGGCAGCCCGCTGCGCATTGGCTCTATCAAGACGAACATCGGGCACCTCGAAGGGGCCGCGGGAATCGCCGGGTTGATCAAAGCGGTGCTCTCCGTGAATGCGCGGACGGTGTATCCGAGCCTGCACTTTCACGAGCCGAATCCGCTGATCGCGTTCGAGGACCTGCACCTCGAGGTTCCGCGAACCGTGCAGCGCTGGCCGGACGAAGCGCACGCGGCGCTGGCCGGCGTCAGCGCCTTCGGCTGGGGCGGCACCAACGTGCACGTCTTGGTCGAGGAGGTTCCCCCGCCCGAAACGGTGCGCGTACCCTACTTGGCGCCGCGTGCTCCTGCCTTCGCGGGGGGCGAGAACAAGCGAGACAGCGGCATTCGCAGCAAACCGCGCATCGTCTTCGTGTGCGCCCCGCAGGGTGGACAATGGGTGGGCATGGGGCGCGCGATGCTCGCCTCGGAGCCGGTCTTCCGCGCGGCGCTCGAGCGGATCGACCGGCATCTCGTGAAGCGCGTAGGGTGGTCGGTGCGGACGGAGCTTCTTCGCGCCTCGCCAAGTGCCGGAGATGCGCGGTTCGACGACGTGAGCGTGATCCAGCCGGTCCTATTTGCCATTCAGGTGGCGTTGTCCGAGTGGTGGCGTGCGGCGGGCGTGGAGCCCGACGCGGTCATTGGCCATAGCCTCGGTGAAATTGCCGCGGCGTACATCGCCGGTGCCCTGTCGCTGGAGGATGCCGTCGAAACCGTGTGCCACTACAGCCGGCTGCAGAAGACGACCGCGGCCGACACGGGCATGGCCTTGGTCGACTTGGACGCGGACGCCGTCGAGGAGTGGCTCGGCGCGTACGGCGGTCGCATCGTGATTGGCGCCTACAACGGGCCGTCGTCCACGGTGGTGTCGGGTGAGGCCTCGGCGCTGAGCCGGCTGGTCACGGAGCTGAAGTTGCTGGGCATTCGCGCGAGCCTCGTGCGGGTCGCCGTGGCCGCCCACAGCGCGGCGATGGATCCCATCGCGCCGGAGATTGCGCGCGTTCTTTCGGGCATCCGTCCGAAGACGCCGGCCGTGCCCATGATGTCCACGCTCCACGCGCGCTTCGTCGAAGGGGCCGAGTTGGATGGGGCGTATTTCGCCGCCAACCTGCGGCAACCGGTTCGATTCTGCCAGGGCATCGACGCGCTGTTGCGCGAAGGCCACGACGTCTTTCTCGAGATGAGCCTCGCGCCGGTGTTGCAGCACGCGCTGGAGCAGTGTCGCTCCGGCTGGGGAGACGCGGAAGTGTTGCCGGGCATCCGCCGCGAGATGGACGAGCGCTCGGTCCTGTACGAGGCGCGCGCGCGGATCGCATCGCGCTGCCTGCCGGCGGAGCGCCCCGCACCCGTGCACGTGCTTCCCGTATCGGCCAAGTCGCCCGACGCGCTGCGGACCTTCGCCGAGCGAATGGCGCGCAGCCTCGAGGAGCATCCGGACCGCGGCCTGGAGGACATTTGCCACACGGCGGGTGCGCGAAGGACCCATCACCCCGTTCGATGGGCCGCGGTGGGCGGCACGCGCGAGGAGCTCGCGACGGCCTTGCGTGCGGCGTGCGACGAGGTGGAGGGGTATGGCGCTTCGCGAAGGCCCAAGGTGGCCTTCGTTTTCCCGGGGCAGGGGGCGCAGTGGCTGGGCATGGGCCGCGAGCTTTTCGCACAGGAGCGCGCCTTCCGCGAGGCGATGCTCGCCTGCGATCGCGCGGTGCAGGGCATCGTGGGCTGGTCCATCGTGGACGAGCTGCATGCGTCCGAGGACGTGTCCAACCTGGGGCGGCTGGACGTGGTGCAGCCGCTGCTTTTCTCCATCGAGGTGGCGCTCGCTGCGCAATGGACGGCCTGGGGCATCGCGCCGGACGCGGTCATCGGCCATAGCATGGGCGAGGTGGCGGCGGCCCACGTGGCGGGGGCGCTGTCGCTCGAGGACGCTGCGCGGATCATCTGCCTTCGCAGCCGGTTGATGCGCACCTTGAGCGGCCTCGGGGCGATGATGGCGACGGAGCTCACCGTGGAGGAGGCCAAAGAGCTCCTTCGCGGACGGGAAGACGTTTCGATCGCCGTGAGCAACAGCCGGCGCTCGACGGTTCTCTCGGGGCACCCGCCGACCTTGGAACGCATCGGCCAGGAGCTCACCGGCCGCGACATTTTCTGGCGGTGGGTGAAGGTCGACATCGCCTCGCACAGCCCGCAGATGGACCCTTTGCGCGACGACATCCTCGCCGCCGTCGCGCCCATTCGCCCCCACGAAGCGCGCATCGCGATGCACTCGACGGTGGTGAATGCCCGCGTAGCCGGGGCCGAGCTCACGGGCGAATATTGGGTCAAAAACCTGCGCGATCCCGTGTTCTTCGGCGATGCCGTGCGAGCCGCCGTCGCGGATGGCATTACCGTGTTCGTCGAGCTCAGTCCGCACCCCATCTTGGTCCCAGCCATCGAGCAGGGCCTCACCGAGCTCGAGGCCTCCGCCCTCGTCGTCCCCTCCCTCCGGCGGCATGAGTCGGAGAAGCGCACCCTGTTCGGATCGCTCGCGCGGATCTATGCGGCGGGGCACGATCCCGATTGGGACGCGGTTCACGGGGGAGGCAAGGTCGTGTCGTTGCCGTCCTATCCCTGGCAGCGTGCCTCGTATTGGTTGCCGGCGCCGGTCGCCTCGGCGCTGCCTCGCGAAGGGCACCCTTTGACGGGGACCCATATCGAGTCGGCGCTGGAGCCAGGTACACATTATTGGCAAACGCAACTCGATTGCGAGTCGATTCCGTACTTGCGCGATCACGTGATCGACGGCGACATGGTGGCGCCGGGCTCCGTCTTCGCCGAGATGGCCTTGGCGGCGGCGGCCGTGGCCACGGGCTCGGAAGGGATGCTCTACGATCTGCGCTTCGACCGCGCCTTGCCCATCCCGGCCGAGGGCGGGAGGCGCGTGCAGGTCGCGTTGAAGCAATTCGACGGCGCCGCGTCGCTGCACATCCTGTCGCGGGGCGAGGGAGGGAACCCCTCGTGGACCGTGCACGCGCGGGCCATGGTTCGCGCACGCACCGGATCGCCGGCCGCCTGTCCCACGCTCGACGAGCTGCGCGCCCGCACGTCGGGAAGAATGCACGTTCGCCCCGACGTTTACGCGTGGATGAACACGAAGGGGCTCGCCTACGGTGCGCGCCTGCGCGGCATCCAGCATGTCAGCATCGGCGCGCGCGAGGCGCTCGCACGCATCGCCTTCGAGGAGGCACCGCTCGAGCACGTGGATCGCTACATGGCCCACCCGGCGCTCGTCGATGCCGCGTTTCAAGTGATGCTGTCGGCCGTTCCGCCGGAGGCGCTGGGTGAGCAAAGCTGCATCACCGTGGGCATGGATACCTTCCAGATCCACGCGAGGCCGGGGGCGTCGGGGTACGCGTACGCGCGCTGCCTGCACTGCGATGGCGGTGCCGTGCGCGCGGACGTCTTTCTCTTCGATGACCGTGGCAACCTGACCATGAATGCAACGGGGCTGCATTTGCGACTCCTTCCCACACGCACCGCGATCCTGCGCGCGGAGGAGGCGCCGCCACAGAGCGTGCGGAGCCAGGGGGTGCACGAGGGCGTGCGGGCCATGCTCGATACGCTCGCCCCGGCCAAGCGCCGTCGCGCCGTCGAAAACGAAGTGCGCGATTCGGCCGCCTTGGTGGTGCGCATCCCCTCCGCCAAAATGCCCTTGGATGCCCCGCTGCGCACCTTGGGGCTCGATTCGGTGATGTCCCTCGAGCTGCGCAATCGGCTCGAGCGGAAGTTCGACGTCCGCCTGTCGGCGACGGCCATCTGGAACCACCCCACGATCGTCGACTTGGCGTCGTTTCTGATCAAAGAGATGAAACTCGCGACGGACTCGGTGCCCGACGAGGTCACCAAGCCGCCGCCCTCGGTCCGAAAGGCCGCGGCCGACCTGCCACCGGAAAGCAAGGACGCGCGGCACCATTTGGCACGTGAGCTCGCGCTCGTGGCTGACCTGTTGAAAGAGGCGATATGACAGTGAGTCCTCCTGGCGGAAGCGACGAAACCGCGTCGCTCCTGCGTCATAGTTTGATGGCCATTCGCGAATTGCGGGCCAAACTCGAAGCGTACGAACAAGCGAAGCACGAGCCCATGGCCATCGTCGGTATGGGCTGTCGTTACCCCGGCGGTGCCGACTCGCCGGGGGCATTCTGGAGCTTGCTGGAAAACGGCGTGGACGCGATCACGGAGGTGCCGCGCACGAGGTGGAAGCCCAGCGAGTGCTCCATGCGGTACGGCGCCTTTCTCGAGTCGCCGGATCTCTTCGATGCCGCGTTCTTCGGAATATCGCCGCGCGAGGCCGCGCGCATGGACCCGCAGCAGCGCCTCTTGCTCGAGGTGGCCTGGCATGCCATCGAGGACGCCGGGCTCACCGCGGAGAAGCTCGCGGGCAGCGCCACCGGCGTGTTCGTGGGGGCCAATTCGACGGACTATTGGCAATTGCAGCTTTCCGAGTCGTCCGGAATCGACACGTACACGGTGATCGGCGCGAGCAATTGCATCATTGCCAATCGCCTTTCGTACTGCCTGGACCTTCGCGGGCCGAGCATGACCGTGGATACGGCGTGTTCGTCGTCCCTCGTGGCCGTGGCCTTGGCGGCCCAGAGCCTGCGCGCGCGCGAATGCGACACCGCCATCGTGGCGGGGATGAACATGGTGCTCTCGCCGCAGGTCAGCACGGCCCATTCCAAAGGTCTTCCTCTGGCGGCCGACGGTCGCTGCAAGACGTTCGACGCGCGCGCCGATGGCTACGTGCGCGGGGAAGGCTGCGGCTGTGTGATCTTGAAGCGCATCTCGGATGCGACCCGCGATGGCGATCGCATTTGGGCCGTGGTCCGCGGTTGGGCGGTGAATCAGGATGGCCTGAGCAACGGCCTCACCGCACCGAATGGCGACGCTCAGCGCGCCGTCATCCAAAGGGCACTGGCGGGCGCGCGGGTGTCGCCCGATCGAATCGGCTTGATCGAGGCCCACGGTACGGGCACCGAATTGGGCGATCCCATCGAGGTCGAGGCGCTCCGGGAGGAATATGGCCTCTCTGGCGCGCGGCCGTGCGCGCTGGGCTCCTTGAAGACGAACATCGGCCACCTGGAGGCGGGGGCGGGCATCGCGGGGCTCATCAAGGCGGCGCTGGCCATTCATCATGGGGCGATTCCGCGGAACCTGCATTTCGAGCGACTGAACGAACACATCGGCCTGGAGGGGACGCGCTTCTTCGTGCCCACGGTGCGCACGCCGTGGGATACGGCCATGGCCGATCGCTACGCGGCCGTGAGCTCGTTCGGTGCCGGGGGAACGAACGCGCATGTCATTTTGGGTGGACCATCGGTCCAATCGGAGCCTCGTGCCGAGTCGGCCGCGGAGGAGCCGCGTCTCCTGGTGCTTTCGGCACGGAGCGAGCGGGCCCTCGTCGGGCTGGCCGCGCGCTACGCCGGCATGCTCGACGAGGAAAGCCCGGTGTCGCTTCCGCCGGAGGTGCGCCCGCGCCCGACTTTCAACGTAGTCTGCGCGTCGGCGGCCCTGCGTCGCACGCACCACCCGCGGCGTGCGTGCGTCGTGGCGTCCACACGGGCCGAGGCGGCGTTCAAGTTGCGCGCGCTGGCACCGATGGCGACGGCCCGCGCCGAAGGAAAAAGCGTCGTTTTCGTCTTCCCCGGGCAGGGATCGCAATGGCCGGGCATGGCGCGCGGGCTGTTCGCGTTCTCGAAAGCCTTTCGCACGAAGCTCGAAGAGTGCGATCGCGCCATCCGGTCCGAGACGGGATGGTCCGTCACCGAGCGCCTCTTCGAGGGGGACGGTTCGGCGTGCCTGGAGGGCGTGCACGTCATCCAGCCCATCTTGTTTGCGCTGCAGGTTTCGCTCGCCGCGGCCTGGCGTTCGTTCGGGGTCGAGCCCGATGCCGTGGTGGGGCACAGCATGGGCGAGGTGGCCGCGGCGCACGTCGCAGGCATCTTGCAGCTGGAGGACGCCGCCGCGATCATCTGTCGAAGAAGCGCGCTCCTGCGAACGGTGGCCGGCCGCGGGGCGATGGCCCTGGTCGCACTCTCGGCGGCGGACGCGCGCACGGTGTTGGCCCCGTATGGACATCGCATCGAGGTGGCGGCGAGCAACAGCCCGCAGTCCACAGTGCTCTCGGGGGAGCCCGAGGCGCTGGAGTATCTTTTGGGCGAGTTGCGGGGGCGCAACGTATTCTGCCGTGCGGTAAAGGTCGATGTGGCGTCGCACAGCCGCTACATGGATCCGTTGCGCGAGGAACTTCTGCGCGCGCTCTCGGGCATCGCGCCCCGCGAGGCCCAGGTGCCGCTCGTGTCGACGGTGCTCGGGGTCGAGGCCCAAGGGCCGGAGTGCGGCCCGTCGTACTGGGTCAAGAACTTGCGCGATCCGGTGCTGTTCACGGAGGCGGTGCAGGCATTGGCCTGCGACGAAGACCGCATTTTCATCGAGCTTAGCCCGCACCCGATCCTTCTCACGGCCATCGAGCAAACCTTCTCGAGCCCCGAGCGCGCCCTCACGTTGGCCTCGATGGGACGCGACGAGAACGAAGTCGGTGTCTTTCTCTCGTCGCTGGGGGCGGTGCATGCGCGCGGCGTCGAGGTCGATTTCGAAGCCCTTTTCGGGGCTGCCGGGCACGTCGCTCTGCCGCTTTATCCCTTCGACCGGGAGCGATTCTGGTTCCGCCAGGGACCGAGTGCGGGCGCGCCCGTCACGCTCGTGGAGCACGCCGCGCCGGTGGCCTCCCTGGGACGTGCCGAGGCGGCGGCCCGCATCGAGCAGCTCATTGCCGAGTGTGTGGCCGGTGTGCTCGGGATGGATACCGATCGGCTCGACCGGCGCGACGGCTTTTTCCAAATTGGAATGGACTCGCGCATGGCCGCGCAGGTTGCCGCGCGGCTCTCGGTGGAATTGGGCGAAAAGGTGCCCGTGACGACGATCATCGAGAATCCGCGGGTAGCCGCCTTGGCGCGCCACCTCGAACTTCGCATTCTGGGTCCCAAGGGTCCCGATCAAAAGACGGAGCCCGCGGAGCCCCCCGAGGCCTCGGAGGAGGAGCTCCTCGCCTTGCTCGCCGGCGAGTTATCGCCCCAATTGGAAATTTCGGAGATCTCATCGACATGACCAGCGCCGTCGACACGCGTCCGAATCAAGACCCGAAGAGCGTCCTCTCTCGGGCCCTGCGCGAGATTCGCGAATACCGATCCCGTGTGGCCGTCCTCGAAGCGGCGCAGAACGAACCGATTGCCATCGTGGGCATGGCCTGTCGCTTGCCGGGTGGCATTTCGGATCCCGATGGCCTCTGGCAATTGCTCGTCGCGGGCGGCGATGCCATCGGGCATGCGCCCGACGATCGCTGGGGCGAGGCCGAGTTTCAGGGTTCCTGCACGCGCTCCGGTGGGTTCGTGCGCGATCTCGATGCCTTCGATGCGCAGTTTTTCGGCATTTCGCCGCGCGAAGCCGTATCGCTCGATCCGCAGCAGCGGCTCTTTCTCGAGATGAGCTGGGAGGCGCTTGAGAACGCGGGGCAGTCGCCGGACGAGTTGGCGGAAACGGCGACGGGCGTGTTCGTGGGAATTACGAATTACGACTACTGCCAAGTGATGATGCAAAAGACGGAGCCGTCCGAGCTCGATGCCTATTGCCTCACCAGCAATGCATCGACGTTTGCCGCGGGGCGTCTTTCCTATTGGCTCAATCTGCGCGGGCCGAGCCTATCGGTGGACACCGCGTGTTCGTCGTCGCTCGTGGCCGTGCACCTGGCCTGTCAGAGTTTGCGTTCGGGCGAGTGTGCCACGGCCATTGCTGGCGGAGTGAACGCGCTGCTCGCACCCGAGTGGTTCGTGGTGCTTTCGCGCGCCCGCATGCTCGCGCCCGATGGCCGCTGCAAGACGTTTTCGCGCGACGCCGATGGATACGCACGCGCGGAGGGGGGGGCCGTCGTGGTGCTGAAACGGCTCTCCGATGCGACCGCGCACCGCGACCACATCTACGGTGTCATTCGCGGTTCGGCGATGAACCAGGACGGCCAGAGCGGCGGGATCACCGTGCCGAACCCCGCCGCGCAGCAGGCGGTCATCCGCGAGGCCTTGAGGCGGGCGCGCGTGTCCCCCTCGGCGATTGGCTACGTCGAGGCCCACGGCACCGGGACGCCGCTGGGCGATCCCATCGAGCTGCGCGCACTTAGTGCGGTGCTCAGCGAGGGAAGGTCGCGCGATCGCTGGGTCAACGTGGGCGCGATTAAGGCGAATGTGGGCCATCTGGAGCCGGCGGCAGGCGTCACGGGGCTGCTGAAGGTCGCATTGACCTTGGAGCATGGGGCGATTCCTCCGCAGATTCACCTGGGCGAACTCAATCCGAACATCGATGTCGACGAGCTTGGCGTGCGCATTCCCAAGGAGATCGTTCCATGGCCCCGGGGAACCGAGGCGCGCATCGCGGGGCTGAGTTCGTTCGGCGCGAGCGGCACCAATGTTCACATGGTGGTGGAGGAGGGGCCACGGTCGTGGACGCGGCCATCCGCGAGCATCGAGCGGTCGCTTCACGTTTTGACCGTGTCGGCCAAGAGCGAGGCCTCGTTGATCGAGGCGGTGGCCGATCTGCGCGAGTACCTGGCGCGCCACCCCCATGTCCCTTTGGCGAACATCGCCTTTACGCGCAACACGGGCCGCGCGCACTTTGCCCATCGATTTGCCGTGGTGGCGAGCGATCATGCGTCGGCCATCGCCGAGCTGGATGGGTTTGCGCAGAGTGGCCACTGTACCCGCGCGCCATCGCGCGCACGGCCGCGGGTGGCCTTTCTCTTCACCGGGCAGGGGGCTCAGTATGCGGGCATGGCGCGCGGTCTCTATGCCGCGCATCCCACGTTCCGCAGCATCATCGACGAGTGCGATGCGTTCTTGGTGCCGCACATGGACCGCCGGTTGAAGGATGTCCTTTTCGGCGAGTCGGACGCCTGGATCGACCTGACGCGGTACACGCAGCCGGCGCTCTTCGCGGTCGAATATGCGCTGGCCAAGCTGTGGATGTCCTGGGGCGTGCAGCCGGCGGCGTTGCTCGGTCATAGCGTGGGGGAGTACGTCGCGGCTTGCATCGCGGGGATCTTTTCGCTCGAGGATGCGCTCAAGCTGATTGCGGCCCGCGCGGCCATGATGCAGCGCGTGACGTTGCGTGGGGCCATGGCCTCGGTGGCGGCGCCGCGTGAAAAGGTGGAGGCTGCGTTGCGGCCGCACGCACGCGAGGTCTCGCTGGCCGCGATCAATGGCGCCGAGAGCACCGTGATCTCCGGGGACGAAGCGCGGGTCGAGGCATTGATGGCGCAATTCGGCGGGGAGGGGATCAAGTGCAAGCGCCTTACGGTCTCGCATGCCTTTCACTCGCCACACATGGATGCGGTGGTGGACCCTCTCGCCGTGGTCGCGGCGGAGATCGAGTTCGAGCGCCCAGAGATACCGGTCATTTCGAACCTGACCGGGCAGCCGCTCAGCGCGATGCTGCCGATGGATGGGCAATACTTCGCCGACCACGCGCGGCAACCCGTCGACTTCCTCGCAGGCTTGCAGCATTTGCACGCGCAAGGTGTGGACGCCTTCGTCGAAATGGGGCCTGCGCCCGTATTGCTGGCCATGGCCAAGTCGAGCGCGCCCTCGGAGGGCGCCCAGTTTCTGCCGTCGCTCCGCAAGGGGCGCTCGGATTGGCAGACCCTGCTCCCATCGCTCGCGGCGCTGTATCAAGCGGGCGCCGACATCGATTGGGACGGGTTCGATCGCGACTACGAACGCGAACGCGTGGCGCTTCCGACGTACCCCTTCCAGCGAAAGCGCTTTTGGTTCTCGACGAACGCCGTATCGGCTCCCTCCGCTCCAGCGCTGGGGAGGGGGAGAGCACGCCAAACGCCTTCTCTGCTCGGTGAAAAAATCGTATCGCCCCTCGAGGGGATTCAGTTTCAAAATACGTATTCCATTGCAGCGCACCCCTGTTTGGGGGACTGCGTGCTCGACGACTTGAAGGTCGTCAACATCGGTGTCTACATCGAGGCTGCTCGCCGTGCCGCGGGGAAGCCGAGTGTCCTGCGCGATTTGGTGGTGGTCAGTCCCTTCGTACTGCGGGACGACGAGGAGCGTCCGGTTCATGTGATCCTCCATCCGGAGGGGGAGGGGCATCGGTTCGAGTACTTCAGCCAGGCGGATCGATGGACCCTGCACGTGCAGGCGCAGCTCGAGCCGGGCGCATCGCCGCTCGGGGAAAGCCTCCCCATCGACGAGCTCCAGGTCCGCCTTCGCGAGGAAATCGACGCGGCGACATTCTATTACTTGATGGCCCAGCGCCGATTGCACCTCGGCCCGTCGGCGCGATGGATCGAGCACGCGTGGCGGATCGATGGCGAAGCGCTTGCGCGGATGCGGGCGCCGCGGGTCGGCGAGGCGGAGCCCTATCTGTTGCACCCAGGGTTGATCGATGCGGCGTTGCAGCTTCTATTTGCGTGCTTCGGCAAGGAGCAATCGCGCGACGCGACGTACATGCTGGTCAGCATCGACCGCGCATCGTTCGCGGCGTACCCCGGTGGCGAGACGCTGTGCCACGCGAAGTTGCGCGAGGTGAAGGGCGATGGGCGTTCGCTGGTGGCGGATGTGGCGCTTGCCGATGCGCGTGGAAATGTGTTTGCGCGCCTCGAAGGGGCGCACCTTCGGTTGGCGAGCCGCAACGCCGTGGCGGAGGGGATTCGGGTGGCTGCTGCGCATGCCCACCCCCACCCCAGCCCTCCCCCGGGGGGGGAGGGAGCCGGGACGGCACGCGACATCACGCAGCGGGTAGCGGCCATTCTGCGGATGGACGTCGCGGATATCGATCCCAAGGTGCCATTGCACACCCTTGGCTTCGACTCCTTGATGACCGTCGAATTGGCCAACGTCACCAAGCGCGATTTCGGCATCACCTTGCCCCTGACCCTCGTCGCCGACGGCGCTTCGCTCGAGACCGTGATCGCCCTGTTAACGGCTCCCTCCCCCTCGGAGGTCCGCGGCTTGCCGCGGCCGACTTTCAACGCAGCGGGAGGGCCGGGGAGGGGGAGCCACGACGTCCTCACCCACGACGCCCCCTCCCGCCACGCCCCCTTCAACCTCACCGATCTCCAACAGGCTTATCTTCTCGGCCGCAGCGGCCTTTTCGAGCTGGGCGACACCTCGACCTACTTCTTCCTCGAGGTGGACATCACCGATCTCGACCTCCCGCGCTTCGAATCGAGCTTCCGCGCCGTCATCCGCCGCCACGACATGCTTCGCGCCGTCGTCTCGCCCGACGGCGAGCAACGCGTCCTCCCCGAGGTTCCCGACTACGTCATCGACACCCTCGACCTGCGCGGTCGAGAACCTGCCGACGTCGAGGCCGCGCTTCTGGCGATCCGCGCCCAAATGTCCGAGCAGGTCCTCCCCACGGACCGCTTTCCCCTCTTCGACGTGCGCGCCACCTTGCTCGACAACGGCGTCACCCGCATCCACCTTGGATTCGACGCGCTCATCGTCGATGCCTGGAGCACCTCGCTCCTCCTCCGCGAGTGGGCCACCATTTACCGGGGCGCCGGCGCCTCACTTCCCAAATTGGAAATCACGTTTCGCGACTACGTGCGCGGCCTCGAGCGTCTCGAGGATACCGATTCCTACCGCACCGCCCGCGCGTACTGGATGGAACGCATCCCGACCCTTCCTCCTCCTCCGGAGCTCCCCCTCGCCAAATCACCCGCGTTGGTCAAGAAGGGCCGTTTCGTCCATCGCTCCACGCGCCTCGGCGCCGAACGATGGCAACGCCTGCAAGAGCACGCGAAGCGTTTCGGCGTCACCACCTCCGCGGCCATTTGCACCGCGTACGCCGAGGTGCTCGCGGCGTGGAGCAAATCGAGTCGGTTCACCCTCAATGTCCTCTTCTTCAACCGACGCCCGCTGCACCCGCAGGTCAGCCAACTCGTCGGCAACTTCAGCGCGACCTCGCTGCTCGAAGTCGACAGCGATCCGCGCGAAGGCTTCACCAACCGCGCGCGCAAACTCCAGCGCCAACTCTGGAGCGACCTCGAACACTCGGAAATGAGCGGGGTCCGCGTCCTGCGCGAATTCAATCGCCTCCACGGAAACCGCGCCCGCGCGGGCATGCCCGTCGTCTTTGCCAGCACCATTAACTTTCGCACGGACGATGAACCCGTCCCCCTCGGCCTCGGGCAGCATCTGTCCGCCATGGGCACTTCTGCGCGCGAGGTCGGCAGCTCGATCCGCACCCCGCAAGTGTGGCTCGATCATCAAGTCGTCCAAGATGGCGGAGAGCTCGTGGTCAATTGGGACGTCGTCGAGGAGCTCATGCCCGAGGGCATGATTTCCGCCATGTTCGCGGCCTACCGTGACCTCCTCGTTCGCCTCGCCGACGATCCGCAAGCCTGGGAAACCGCGCGCCTGCTCACGCCCGACGAAGACCTGGAGACGCGCCGCAAGGCCAACGACACAGCGGCCTCCGTGCCCGACGGTCTGCTCCACGACGCCTTCGGCCGCCGCGCCGCGGAAGCGCCCGCGCGCATCGCCGTCGCCACCGCCACGCGCACCCTGAGCTACGGCGAGGTGGACCGCCTCTCCAACCGCCTCGCGCATTGGCTGCGCCGAAACGGTGCGCGCCCCAACCAGCTCGTGGCCGTGCGCATGGAAAAAGGCTGGGAGCAGGTCGTTGCCGTCCTCGCCGTCCTCAAATCGGGCGCTGCCTACGTCCCCATCGACGCCCGCCTTCCCGAGGATCGCGTGCGCACCTTGCTCGTCGATGCGCAAGTGAGCCTCGTTTTGACGCAATCGTGGCTCGAGCCCGTCCCCGTCGATGGCATCGCCACCCGCTGCGTGGATCCCGAGCTGCAGGCCGCCACCACCCACGACGACACCCGTCCGCCGGCGCCCATCCAGCGCCCGAGCGATCTCGCGTATGTCATCTACACCTCGGGCTCCACCGGCATTCCCAAGGGCGTCATGATCGAGCACCGCGCGGCGCTCAACACCATCGTCGATTTGAACGAGCGCTTCCACGTGACCGCGTCCGATCGCGTCTTATCGCTCTCGGCGCTCAATTTCGACCTCTCCGTTTACGACATCTTCGGCCTGCTCGCCGTGGGGGGCACCATCGTCCTTCCCGATCCACGCGAGCTCCGCGAGCCTGCCCACTGGGCGAGCCTCGTGGTGCAACACGGCGTCACCATCTGGAACACCGTGCCGGCGCTCATGGAAATGCTCGTAGGCTATGGATCGCCGCGCAAGGAGCCGCTGCCGCTCCGCACCATCATGATGAGCGGCGACTGGATCCCCGTCACGCTTCCCGATCGCATTCGCGAGTGGCTCCCGGAGGCCGACGTCTACAGCCTGGGCGGCGCCACCGAAGCGGCGATTTGGTCCATCTATTACCCCATTACGGAAACCAAGCTCGGTTGGGCGAGCGTGCCGTACGGCAAACCGTTGCGCAATCAGCGCATGTACGTCTTCAACGACGCCATGCAGCCGTGCCCCACCTGGGTGCCGGGGCAGCTTTACATCGGTGGCGAAGGGATTGCCCGCGGCTATTGGCGCGACGAGGTGAAAACCCGTCGAAGCTTCCTTCGCCACCCGGTTTCGGGCGAGCGCCTTTACCGCACGGGCGATTTGGGCCGCTATTGGCCCGACGGGAACATCGAGTTTCTCGGGCGCGAGGACGGCCAAGTCAAGATTCAGGGATACCGCATCGAACTCGGCGAAATCGAGGCCGCCCTCGCGCAACACCCTGCCGTGCGGGCCGTTGCTGCCACTGCGGTGGGCGAGGCACGTGCGAACAACAAGCGCCTCGTCGGCTTTGCCCAATTGGACGATTCCTCCGTCTCGGGTGAAGACCTCCGCGCATGGCTCCTCGGGAAAATCCCCGAGTATGCGGTCCCCCAAGCCATCACCGTCGTCCCGAACCTGCCGCTCAGTGCGAACGGCAAAGTCGACCGCGCCGCGCTCGTTCAAATGGCATCGCACTCCGCCGGCGACCAAGGAGCGCCCGTCGCGCCCAGGACGGAGACGGAACGCGCGCTCGTGGACATCTGGCGCCAGCTTCTGGCATGCGAGGAAATCGGTATTCGGCAAAGCTTCTTCGATGCGGGGGGAAGCTCGGTTACCGCCGTTCGTCTCATGAGCCGCATCCACCAGCGTTTCGACATCGAGCTTCCGCTCTCCACCTTGTTCGAGCACCCCACCATCGAGCAGCTCGCCCAATCCATCGAGACCGGTGCCCATCGCAGGGCCCTGGTGGCCATTCAACCGCAGGGCACGGGTACACCGTTCTTCTTCATGCACCCCGTGGGGGGCAATGTCCTCTGTTACGCGGAGCTCGCCCGCGCCCTTGGCCGCGAGCAGCCGTTCTACGGGCTCCAAGCGCTGCCCGACCAAGGCGACACGCTCGAAGAGATGGCCCGGCACTACATCGCCGAGATCCGCCAGGTGCAGCCGCATGGCCCCTATCGCCTCGGCGGCTGGTCGATGGGCGGTGTCCTCGCCTTCGAAATGGCCCAACAACTCCGCGCCGCCGGCGAAGCCATCGCTCTCCTGACGCTTCTCGACGTCACCGAATCGCCCTCGTCCGATGCGAAGCACCCCCCCGTCGACGAGGGCGCCCTCCGCACCTGGTTCGAAACCGATCTCGCCGGCGCCGCCGTCGATGAAACCCCTTCTCTCTTCTCGCTTTTCAAACGAAACTCGAAAGCTCTTCTCACCTACCCATCGAAACCCTACGACGGCCGCATCCTCTTTTTCCGAGGTTCGAACCCCGGGGGGGCCCGCGCCGAGGTTGCGCAGGCGTGGCTCCAAATCACGCAGGGTGGACGCGTCATCGATCTCGCCTGCGACCACTACGGCATCGTCCGCGCGCCCTTCATCGACACCATTGCGACCGAGCTTCGGAAGGAAATCCAATGAGCCTCAGCGACGCCCAGAAGAAATACCTGAACCACTTCGTCGACGCCTATGTCGCCAAAAGCCGCGCCTCGCGCGACCGCCGCGAGCAAGGCTGGCCCAAGCTGGCCGACCCGCGGTCTTCCAGCGGTTTTTCCTCGCGACTCCCGCCCGTCGTTCGCGACTTTTGGCTGGCCTCCAAGCGTCTGCGCTACCCGCTCGTGGGCGTGCGCTGCGAGGGCGCGTACGTGTGGGATCTCGACGGAAATCGTTATACGGATTTCGCATTCGGCTTCGGCGTTCATCTCTTCGGTCACCGTCCGAAGTTCCTCGTCGATGCGATCACCGAGCGCGTGGCGAAGGGAACGCCCATGGGCTTCCAATCGGAGACCGCTGCGGAGGTTGCCGCCGCCATTTCCAACCTCACGGGCGACGAGCGGGTGGCCTTCTCCAACACGGGCACCGAGGCGGTGATGACCGCCACCCGGCTGGCGCGCGCCGCCACCGGGCGCTCCAAAATCGTCGTCTTTTCCGACTCCTACCACGGCTCGCACGACGACGTGGTGGGCGCCATCGACTTCACGTTGGGCATTGCCCCGAATCATCTGGCCGACTCCATCGTTCTCAAATATGGAGACCCCAAGAGCCTCGAAACCATCGAGCAGCGCGCCGACGAGATTGCCGCGGTGCTCGTCGAGCCCGTGCAAGCACGCCATCCCGAGCTACAGCCTGCTGCATTTTTGCACGAGCTGCGGGCCATCACCGCACGCCGCGGAATCGTGCTGGTCTTCGACGACGTGCTCCTCGGCTTCCGCGTCCATCAGGGCGGCAGCCAGGCTTATTTCGATATCCGTGCCGACCTGGCCACCTACGGCAAAGTCATTGGCGGCGGCATGCCCATTGGCATCATCGCCGGCAAAACGGAATACATGAACCTCATCGACGGAGGGCCTTGGCGCTTCGACGGCGACGAATATCCCAAGGTCGACAAGATCTGGTTCGCCGGCACCTTCAACAAGAACCCGCTGACCATGGCCACCACCCAAGCGATGGTCGAGCGCCTCACCGCCGAGGGCCCCGCCCTGCAAGAGGGCCTGAACCGACGGGCCGCGGCCCTCACCGAGCGCCTTGGCGCGTGGCTCGAGACCGAAGGCTTCCCCATTCGCATCGCCCGTTATGGGTCGATGTTCAAGTTCGTCACACCGCCGCATGCGACGTTGCTCATTCAGCATTTGCACATGCGCGGCATCTTCACGTGGGAAGGCATGGTCTTCTTCCTTTCGCCGGCCCACTCCGACGCGGACCTCGCATCGTTCGAGGATGCCGTGAAAGACAGCGTCTTGACCATGCGCAAGGGCGGATACCTCGGCTGAGGCCATGCACCGCTCTTTCTGGATCATCGCATCCGCGGTGTGCTTCGGCACCGGGCTGACCGTTTCGCGGCTTGGGCTGGCGGCGTTTTCGCCGCTGGTCTACACGGGGCTGCGGCTTCTCGTCGCCCTCGGTGCCTTCATCGTCCTATCGCTCGCGCAAGGAAGGCGCGTTCCACCGCGCGATGCGCGCCTTTGGATTCCGGCGCTCTGTTTGGGCATCACTGGCACCGCGCTGCCGATGCTCAGCATCGTGTCCGCGCTGCAGGTGGTGTCGAGCGGCGTGGCGGCCATCATTGCCACGTGCGGCCCCGCGTTTGCGGTGGTCTTTGCGCACATCGCGCTCCCGGACGAGAAGCTTACCGCACGAAAGGTGCTGGGCATCGCGGTGGCCGTGGTGGGCGCTGCGAGCCTGGCGCTCCAACGTGAAACGGGTTTGGGCACGGCGCCTTCGCAGGGCAACTTGCTCGGCTATGGGCTTTTGGCGATCGCGCTCGCCGCGAGCCATGCCTCGCTGGTGCTCACCCGCAAATACTTGCGTGACTATGCGCTTTCCGACGTGGTCCGCATTCAGAGTCTCGCGGCCACCGCGGTGCTGGTTCCGTTCGTCATCCGCGGATTGGATCTCGAGCGCGTGCGCGATCCGGGCATGGCTTGGTTCAGCGTTCTATTCGGCGGCATCGTCGGCACGTTCTTGGCGTTTTCATCGCGCTTTCACGTGCTGCGCACGTTCGGAGCGACGGACGCCGCGGCCATCGATTACGTCGTGCCCATCGTGGCGGCGGCAGGGGGCGTCATCATCGCCGACGAGACGGTCACCCTTCCGATGTTAGCGGGCGTCTGTGCGATTTTTGCGGGTGTGGCACTCCTCCAGGGGAGAAGTCCCAAAAAGCCGCAAAAGGTATTCGAAGAAACATTCGTTTCCACTTTCGAGGAGCCTAATTCATGAAATCGGTCGAAGTGTTGAATGAAGAGCGCAGTGCTGGAACCATCGCATTGGACCTCGCGGTCGTCGACCTGGCGAAGTTCGAGGCGGCGGAAGGGGAGGAGCGCGCGCACATGGCCGCGGCCTTCGACAAGGGCATGCGCGAAATCGGTTTTGGCGTCATCACCGGCCACGGCCTGCCTGCCGGACTCTTTCAGCGCGTACTCGACGTCACCCGCGGATTGTTCGACCTGCCGCTCACGGAGAAGGCCGAGATCTCGTCGCGCGTGGCCGAAGGGCAATTCTGCGGCTGGGTGCCTTTCGCGGCGGACGCCGCCTCGCGCGTCTATGGCGCCAAATCCGATACACCCGCAGACCTCCGCGAGCGCTTCCGCGCAGTGATTTCCAATTGCGACGAAGTCCGCCAAAAGGTGGGCCCGAACCAGTGGCCCCAATCCTTGCCCGAGGTTCGAGAAACGTGGACCGAATATTACAAATTGATGGAGCACGTGGGCGCGCGCGTCATGCGCCTTGCAGCCGCCTCACTCGGCTTGTCCGATTGGTACTTCGATGAGTACTTCCAGCGCCACTTCAGCGTCATGATGGCCACGCACTCCCCGCCCTTCAATGGCGTGGCCCAGCCCGGCCAATCGCGCTGCGGAGCGCACACGGACACGGGCACCATGACCTTCGTGTACCAGCCGAACACGCGCGGCGGCCTCGAAGTGCAAATCGACGGCCAATGGCGCGTACCGATGCCGCCGGAGGGCAGCTTCGTGGTCAACTGCGGCGACCTCCTGGCCCGCTGGACGAACGACCGCTGGCGCTCGACCGTCCACCGCGTAGGCGGCCCCGGCGCCCCCTTGCGCGAACGCCGCCAATCCCTGGTCTTCTTCCACCAACCCGCCCTCGACGTCAAACTCCACTGCGTCCCCACCTGCACCGACGCAAGAACCCCGCCCCGCTACGCACCCATTACATTGCGCGAACACTTCACCCACCAACAACAACTGCTCGCCACCCGCGACGTCTCCATCGCCAGCTAGACCCTTCCTGAGAGAATTCACATGAAGGCGGGAAGGCGGGAAGGTTTTTTTGTGTTTCAATCGGCCCAGTGGGCGAACTGAAACCCAGAAATAGCGCTGCGTGCCGTGCACGCAGGTTCCGCCTTCCCGCCTTCCCGCCTTCATGTGAATCTCTCTCTTAGAGAATGAGTTCGATCGCCGAACGTTGCGCGGAGTGGTGGTACAGGTCGTCTTCGTGGCTCCACGCGAATGTGACGTAATAGCGTTGGCCCTCGGCGAGGGGCACACTGAATTTGTCGCCGGTGTCGAGGTCGATTTCGAAGTCGATGGTCGTCGTGCGGCCTGATTCCGCGCCGTGGCTCGAGCGCACGGCGTTGCGTCCGCCGAGGGCGGTCATCGGACGATGGTTCGGCGGGTCGGCGAGGTGCTCTTCGACCACCGTGCGACCATCTTTGACGTAGCCCATGATCAGGCGCGTACCGCGTAGGTCGCGCGCACGATTGAAGCCGACGGTGACCCAGCCCAACGTGGGGGCGGTCATCCGACCTTGGAGAGTGTTACCGTGGATCTGCCACTCGAAGGTTACGCCGGCGGCCGTCGCTTTCTTCGTCTTCCCGTTTGACTTCATCACCCTGGTAGTTATCTTGGCGTCGAGATCTGTTGTCAAGGCAACAAATAGTGAGGGAGAGAAGGATGCCTATCCAGACCGGCTTCGTCGTTCACACCGCAGAAACAGCCCCCGAGGGGTCACGCCCCTTTTTGGTGGGCGCCAAAGAGCAGTTCGGATTCGTTCCCGCCCCGATGGCCAAAATGGCCAGCTCGCCCACCGTGTTGGAGTCGTTCCTGTCCAACCTCCCCATCTTCGAGAAGAGCAGTCTGTCGCCCATCGAGCGCGAAGTGGTGGTCATGGCGGTCTCCGTCTACAACGGCTGTCATTACTGCGTGCCCATGCACACCGCGATCCTCAAGCGCATGGATGCGCCGGAGGACCTCATCAATGCCCTGCGCGATGGCACGCGCATTGGCAACCCCAAGCTGCAGGCCTTGGCGGAGTTTACCCGTCGCGTTCTCGAGACGCGCGGCCACACCGGCGAAACGGCGCTCGGGGCATTCTTCGATGCGGGCTTCAACCAGCAGAGCGCGCTCGACGTCGTGTTGGGGGTCTCGGTTTTCACCCTCACCACCTATGCCATCCGCATGACCGACGCGAAGCTCGACCCTGCGTTCGAAGCCTTCAAGTGGACTCCTGTCTCCGGCAGGTAGAAGAAGCGGAGCAAGATTCTCCAAGTTTGGGGGCCGGCTCAGGTGCTAGTTTGAAGCGGTAAATGACCGCATACGGGTTTGCACTGTTCGAGACGGCCATTGGTCGATGCGGCATCGCGTGGGGGGAACGCGGTGTCGCGTCGGTGGCGCTTCCCGAGGTGCGCGACGCGGACACGCGGGCGCGCATGCTCCGTCGATTCCCCGGCGCGCAGGAATTGCCGCCCTCCCCCGATGTGCAGCGCGCGGTGGACGCCATCGTCGCGCTCCTTCGCGGTGAGGCGGCCGATCTCGCGGATATCCCGCTGGACATGAACGGCGTCTCTCCGTTTTACCGCCGCGTGTACGAGGTGGCCCGCACCATTGGACCGGGCGCCACGCTCTCGTATGGCGAGGTGGCCACGCGACTTGGTTCGCCGGGATCGGCGCGCGCGGTGGGGCAGGCGCTGGGGCGAAATCCATTTCCCATCGTCGTTCCGTGCCATCGCGTTCTCGCGGCCGGCGGCAAGATGGGCGGCTTTTCGGCGAACGGCGGCATCACCACGAAATTGCGTCTGCTCACCATCGAGGGTGCACGCCACGCCGGCGCGGACAGCTTCGATGCCGAGGCAGCGATGGAGCATTTGCGCACCAAGGATGCGCGACTCGGCCGCCTTTTCGACAAGGTCGGGCCCTTTCGCATGCGCGTCAACGAGACGCCGAGCATCTTCCTCGCGCTGGCCGAATCCATCGTGTACCAGCAGCTCACCACGAAGGCCGCGGCGACCATCTTCGCCCGGGTATGCGCGCTCTTTCCGCACGCGGCGGAAGGATTTGCGCCGGAGCACGTCCTACGTGTGTCCGACGAAAAGCTGCGTGGCGCGGGCTTGTCTCGTGCCAAGCTTTTGGCCCTGCGCGATCTCGCGCAAAGGGCGAAGGATGGCCAGCTCCCCACCCTGGACGACGTACGTGGCATGTCCGACGAAGCGATCATCGAGCACCTCACCGAGGTGCGCGGCATCGGCCGGTGGACGGTGGAAATGCTGCTCATCTTCCGCCTTGGCCGGCCCGACGTCTTGCCGGTGGACGATTACGGCATCCGCAAAGGCTTCATGCTCGCGTTCGGAAAGCGCGAAATGCCGGAGCGCAAGGCGTTGGAAACGTACGGAAATCGCTGGAAACCGTACCGCTCGGTGGCAAGCTGGTACTTATGGCGGGCCCTGGAGGCGACATGGCCCTAGACTTCATGTGCGATGAAGGCCACGGTTCTCTATTCGTCGAACTCGACAGGTTCGTCCTCGGCCATGGTGCCCGCATCGGTGGTCGACTGCCGGTGCGACGCTGCGCCGGGTGACAAGCCCTTCGTCGAGGTACACACCGGCTACTCCGTCAACTACGTGCGCCGTGGAAGCTTTGGCTACAAGTCGGGGGGTAAGTCGTTCGAGCTGGTGGCGGGCTCTCTGCTCATCGGCCACAAGGGCGACGAATACATGTGCACGCACGAGCACGCCCAGGGCGGCGACGAGTGCCTCTCGTTCAAACTCGCCCCCGCGCTGGTCGACACCCTGACCGACCGCAGCGAAATCTGGCGCATCGCCTGCGTCCCGCCGCTGCCCGAGTTGATGGTCCTCGGCGAGCTCGCGCAATCCGCCGCCGACGGCACGAGCGACATGGGCCTCGACGAAGCGGCCATGCTCCTGGCCACCCGATTCGTCGAAATCGCCACCGGAAAAAAGCGCCCCGTCTTCGGCCCGCCCGACACCTGGGCCCGCGATCGCCGCCGCGCCGTCGAAGCGGCGCTCTGGTTGGACGAGAACTCCCACCAATCCATCGACCTGGAGGCCGCCGCCAAGGAAGCGGGCCTCAGCTCCTTCCACTTCCTGCGCCTCTTTTCCAAGGTCCTCGGCGTCACACCGCACCAATATTTGCTTCGCTCCCGCCTGCGTCGGGCCGCCCGCCTCCTCGCCGACGACGGCCAATCGATCACCGAAATCGCCTACGGCGTCGGCTTCGGCGATCTCTCCAACTTCGTGCGCACCTTCCACCGCGCCGCCGGCGTCTCCCCCCGCGCCTTCCGTCGCGCCGCCAAAGGCGACCGCGCCATCTTCGGCGACCGCCTCGGCGCGTAAAGGTCGCCAAAAGAAATGCGGGGAGTCCGGCACCCGGAGCTCCCCGCATTCCGATCGATTCAATTCAGCCTGCGCTCAGCGCGCGAACTTCCCCGCGCACCACTGCGCCGTGGGGCTGTAGCCGCCCGCCGGATTCAACCACTCCTTGCCAGCGACGAATTGCGAGCCCGTCGATCTGCGTACCGTGAGCACGTTGTGGGTCCCTTGCGGGGTCCCTTGCTGCCACGACGTCACGAGATCGGTTTTGCCATCGCCGTCGAAGTCACCCGCGGCCCAGTCGTGTCGATCGTCCCAGCCGCCGCCGGACATGTCCCACTGGTTCCATCCGTTGAACTTCGTTCCCCCCGTCGAAGGGTACACCGCCACGCGTGCCAGCTTCGTCGTTCCCGAGGGCTGCTCCCATGCCACCGCCAGGTCCGAATAGCCATCGCCGTTGAAGTCACCCGCGAGCCACTTGCTCGAGCTCTGCCATCCGCCCTGCGCGAGCGCCGATTCTTGCAGCTCGAACGAGGAGCCCGTCGATTGGCGGATCGCGATGGCATTCTGCAGGGGGTCCTCCGGCCGACTCCTCCAGGGCCAGACGGTTGCAAGGTCCGTGCGCCCATCCTTGTTGAAGTCACCCGCAACCCACTTGTGCTCGTCGCCCCATCCCCCGACCTGCGTCGCCCAAGCTTGGTACGGGGAGAAGCCAGAGCCGTTCGATAAGAAGACCCCCACGGAGGTCCATCCCCGATCGTTCCAGGCCAGCGCCAAATCGTCGCGCCCATCGCCGTTGAAATCACCCGGGAGCCACTGGTAGGCATCGCGGAAGAGTCGATGGGTATCGGCCCAGGTTTCGAGCGTGAATCCCCCTCCCGTCACCTTGTTCCCCGTGGACAACCGAACTGCGACCATGCTCATTCCATAATACGGCCATACCGTGGCCACGTCGGTGAGTCCGTCGCCGTTGAAATCTCCTGCAACGTGCCTGGAACGGTCATCCCATCCTCCGCTGGTAAGACCTTGGTACCAGTAGTCGAACGACGCTCCGTTCGAGGGATAGACCGCGAGAGCTGCCTGGCCCACGCCGACGTCGTTCCACGCCGATGCCAGATCGCTGCGCACCGGAGGAGGCGGCGGCTGGCCCACGGGTGGAGGCGGCGGCGGAGGCGTCGGCGCCGTACGGCACATGCCTTTCACGGGTGACACCCGTGGATTCATTAATTCGTTTGCCCAGTCGCGAACGCGAGCGCCTTTCGTTTGGATGCCTCTGAGCACGGTCAGCGTGGTGTTGGGGGGGTCGAAATCCGTGAAACCTGCACCGCTATGCACGCCGATTATCTCTCCTGCAGCGTTGAAGCACGGGCCTCCGGAATCGCCTGTCCATTGGATCTGGTCGTTTCGGGGGTCTTGGTCACCTTGGGTGTTCGGCTTTATCGTGTAGCGGCGGGGGTCAACCTCGTTCGGCGACTCGACGGAGAGTTTTGCCGTCCTCAACGTGCCAAATCCTGCGCCGTGCGTGCCTCCGTCGTTGTCATAAAAGGCAACATTGTTCCCGTAGCCGTAACAACTCAACTGCTGATTCGCCGTCGGTTCGTTCGCCGAGATCGCCGTCGTGTAGTCCTGGAGCGGGGTCCTCAAATGGACCATGGCCACGTCCATCGCGTGCCATGCGACGGGACTTTGGCAGCACGGAGGCGCCTCGGGGTGACGCTCCACCCAATCGGCCGTGGCCGTGGTTCCCGTGCGCGTGGATACGCCAAAACTCACCGGCCCCGTAGCTCCGACGCAGTGCGAGGCCGTCAACACCCAGTGCTTGTTCAGCAGAGTGCCCGAACAACCCCCATTCACGAGCACGACACGGGCCGCCAACACATCACTGGCTGCCGGGATGGCACCATTGATGATGCTTTGCTCGCTCGATGCAATGTTCTCCGTGGATGAATCGGCGGAAGAGCAGGCGGCTACGGAACCCACTACGAGCATCAAACCCTGCAAGAATCCAAAGGATTGGACGATTCGTCTCATTGCTTGAATGGCCTCTTGGTTTGCGCACCCCTCGAATGCGTTGCCTTCGTTTCGTAGAGTGCGCTTTGGAACGAAATGGTGGACGCGGTCTAGGTACGAGTTGGTCTCAGCCCTCGTGATGGCCGTGAACTCGCACAGCTCCCCCGACGCCGTCAATTCTCCACGGAATTCGACGCGCACGGCATGGTCGATGATGCTCGCGACGTCGCGACGATCGTTCAGAGCGACCGCCCGAAGCTCGGAGACAACTCGGCGCCGAAGAAAAATGAACAGGGAGATCGAGAGATCGGGAGAACTAAAAAATCTCCCGATCTCCCGACCTCCCTGTAAAAATCACCTAGCGTGCAGCTCGTGCACGGAGTTTACATCGGCGATGTGGCCACGCGGTAAATGGGGATCAGGTTGACGCGTTCGTCCCAGGAGGGGTGGCGTTGGTAGAAGAAGTCCAGGCGCGCTTTGGAATCGGCGGCGAACTTCGGATCTTTGAGCCGCGCCTCGAATTCGGACTTCAACGCGGGATTGGCCGCCAGCATTTTGCGCGCTTCTTCTTCGGCGACGTAGTCTTCCATGTACTCTTTTCGCTCGAAGGCTCCGTTGAAGAAGCCCCACGCCACGAGAGAATCCGGCGCGAGCGGCTCGAACAAGTGCAGCAGCACGCGCGCGCGGGGCTGGGCAATGGGAACGAACAGGGAGCCCTTGGGCAGATCCCGCATCTCTGTTTTCCACGAGCCCTTCACCGTGACTGGCGTGCGCCCCTCGAACGAGTGGCCCGGCGTCACCTCGTCTGCGCGAAACGCGCCCACGGAAAACCGCGGCCGCGGCGCGCCCATCACCTGGTACTGCAAGCCGTGCGTGCGAAGCTTGGCCCCAATCCATTCGGCGTGCGCCGCCGGCACCACGTACCCCGCCGCCGGTGCATCCACCATCAACGCCGGCTCCGCCGTATCGAACAGAGGGACTCGCCAGATCTCCGGCTTCGACTCGTCGTACGATACCCAGGTGGTGCCGGAAATCTCCGACGCCCTCTTCTGGTACGCATACCCGCGAAACTCGATCGTGTGCGACGCTTCACTGGGCTTGTACGTCAATGCCACGCGCGTGCCGCCAAGCCGTTGTCCCGCTGCATCCCCCGCATCTGCGGCCTTGCGCCACCCGGCCGCATCCGTGCGCGCCTGATCGAATAATCCCAATAGGAAATCATGAACGGAGCGCACACGTTGGGGATGGGGACGCCAGCTATGTGTCTCCACCAGAATGCCAATGCGATTTCGCAGTGATGCATACGACTGCGAATAGCGGGGAGGGGCCGATGCTTTCGAAAAGCCGGACGCCGGGTCCTCCGACTTACGAAACGCAGGATAGAACGACACCGGAAGATGCCCCGTCGCCGTCAACCGCGCTTGGATCGCATCCGAGAGCGCAGTGGCAGGCTCCTGCAGATTGCCCGGGGCCGGAACCGACGGCTCCACGAGCACCGCCACGTCGTGCTCGAACTTGGCGCCATCCGTCGTGTGCAAATCCACGTACACCACGGGATCCCATGTCTCGAAGAACCCGAGAATCGCTTTCATCTCGGGCGCTTCCACCTTGAGGTAGTCGCGGTTCAAGTTGAGATTCTGCGCCGTCGTGCGAAATCCCATCTCCTCGGGGCCGCGCTGGTTGGGCCGTTGATTCGGCGCGAAGCGCTCGTGCCCATCGATGTTGAGCACGGGCACGAACACCGCCGTGGACTTGGCCAGTGCACCTGGCACCAGCTTGTCCTCGAGCAGCTCGCGAAGCGCCCAGAAGCCGCCGTCTTTCCCATCGATTTCCCCGGCGTGAATACCGCCCTGGAACAGAATCACGGGGCGATGCTTCGCGCGCGCCTGCTCCGCCGTGAGCACCCCGTCGGACGAGGCCACGATGGCGAGCATGGGCCGGCCCTCCGGCGTCGTGCCGAAAGTGACGCACCGCGCGCGCTGCGGATACGCGCGCTCGAAGGCCGGGCACAATCGCTCGACCTCGTCGTAGCGCGCGGTGCGACGGAATCCATTGCGCTCGGCCTCGGCCACGAGGTCCTGCGGGCGGCCGGCCGAGGACGCCGATGTGCGTACCTCGCTCGAGGGGGGCTGCGCCGGTTGGCATGCCCCGAGGAGGCCGGGAAGTGCGGTGACGGTGGCGATGAACGCGATTTTGAACGTGCGATCGATGAAACGCATGGGTGGCTCGTTGGAAGGGGACCCTCAATCTAGGCTGCGGGCGACATGCCCTCCAGTGCACCTGGCACACCTTAGGATTGCGTCGTGTGCACTTGGGAGCGGGCTGGGTCGAGGCGTGGGCTCATGCCGATCCGGGGCATGTAGGGCGTTCGCTTCGAGGCGTGTACCCCTTCAGGTCGATAGGACTGGCGTACCACGGCCTCTTTTTTTTGGCGCGTCAGGTTATTGTCATGGCGGGGCAGCGAAAGCGAGCATGAAACGCGAGAGGGCGTGCCATCCTGATGACGTCGGACGATTCCCCCCTATCGTCTCGGATTTCCGGGCCTGCAGCCGCGTCCGAGTTGGTATCCTTGTTCGTTTTCGTGCGTCTCGTGGAGACGGGTTCGTTTTCGCGCGCCGCGCAGGAGCTGGCCACGAGCCCCGCCACCGTGAGCCGGCGATTGTCGCGTTTGGAGGAGCACCTCGAGGTGCACCTCGTTCATCGGACGACGCGACACTTTGCCCTCACCGAGGCCGGCTGGCTCTTTTACGAGCGTGCGCGCGAGATTCTGCGGGCGGTCGAGAACGCCGAGCGATCCATCAAAACGATGAACAACGTGGCCGCCGGCAGCCTGCGCGTCAGTGCGTCGACGGCCTTTGGGGCCATGCACCTCGGGCCCTTGCTGCCCGAGTTCATCGACCGGCATCCCGGCTTGAAGGTGGAGCTCATTCTCGAGGACCGATACGTCGACCTGGTCGCCGAAGGCTTCGACGTGGCCGTTCGCATTGGAGGGGAGGGCGCCTCCAACCTGCGGAGCCGGCGCCTCTCGCGCGAGCGCGCCGTCGTTTGCGCGGCCCCGGCGTACCTCGATCGCCGCGGCACCCCGCGCACGCCCGCGGAATTGGAAGGGCACACGCTTCTGCGGCACACCGTCATCCCGCGGTGGCCCTTTCGGGTGGACGGCCATTCGCTCGAGGTCGATTCCGGGACGAACATCGTTTGCAACAACGTGACGGTCGTTCGCGAGGCCGCGATCCGCGGCTTGGGCTTGGCCTACCTCCCGCACTTCGCGCTCATCGAGGAGCTGGCGAAAGGGGAGCTGGTGGGCGTGCTCGAAGAGTACGCGGCGCACGAAGTGGCCATCGATGCGCTCTATGCACCGACTCCGTTCAGCGCCGCGAAGGTGCGTGCTTACATCGATTTCCTGGTGGAGAAAGTCCCCGAGCGCCTCGGCGTGCTCGATGGCGTCGCCATTAGCGCTTATCCTTTGCCATGATCATATGAAAATAGCGCCGGGTCATGCCCGACGCCATGGCCGCCCGGCTCACGTTGCCGCCGTGGTCGTGCACCGCGCGGTCGACGAAGCGCTTTTCGAATTCGCGAATGAGAAGCTGCCGCGCGCGGCGCATGGGTAAACCTTGCGTGATGAGGTACTCGATGAAATCGATGGGCCGCGTGCGCTCGCCCAGGTGAAGATCGAGGTTGTCGTCATGGCCCAACGTCGTGGCGCGCGTGATGGCGTGCTCCAGCTCGTGCACGTTGCCCGGCCAATCGTGGCGCGCCAACCGGATGAGGACGTGCTTCGGCAACTCGCCTTCCCCGCCGAGGGTGCGCCAGAAGTGACGCGCGAGCAACTCGACATCGCCATGGCGCTGGCGCAGCGGCGGCACCTGAATGCGTGCACCGGCCAGGCGAAAGAGAAGCTCCTCGCGGAACGCGCGCGCCGTCACCAAGAGGTCCAGATCGGAACGCGTGGTCGCAATCACGCGCACGTCGGCGCGCACCGGGGCATTTTCCCCAGCGCGCCAGAGCTCCCCGCGTTCGAGGCTTGCCGTCAGCCGGCGCTGCGCCTCGTTTCCGAGTTGCCCAATTTCGTCGATGACCAGGGTGCCGCCCACCGCGCGTTCGAGGGCGCCTGCGCCGTGCGGGCTGCCAAAGAGCGCGTCGAGCGCCGAGGTCTCATCGTGCGCGGCACAGTCGAAAAAGACCAGCGGCCCCCACGCACGCGTGGAGGCATCATGAATGGCCTCGGCCAGCGCATCTTTGCCCGTGCCGGTTTCGCCCTCGAGGATCACCGGCAGCATCGACGCGCTGAGCGCCTCGCACGCCGAAAATAGCTTGCGCATGGCATTGCTCTGGCCGAGCACACGGCCGAAGCGATCGCCCTCCGTCGCCCCCGGCTGCAGCTCGGCTGCGCGCATGAGACGGAGCGCGGTTCCGCCTAGCTCGATGGTCTCGCCCCCTTCCAAGATGGCTTCGACGACGCGGACGCCGCCCACCCGAGTCCCCTCGCTCGAGCGCCCATCGACCAAGCGCAGAGCGTTTCCCTCGGGGCTGAACGACAAGTGCCTTCGAGCCACGCGCGCATCGTTGATTCTCAATTCGCACGAAGGTCCGTGGCCCACGACCGCCTTGGGCGTTCGGCTCCAATCGAGGAGCAGACTCTTGCCCGTATCGGGCCCTTTGATCACGCGCAAGACGTACGAGGGCGGCGATTTGGGACGGGCCGCCCGCCCATGCGCGTCTTGAGCCGGCTCTTCGGGCGCACCCGGCACATGCACGGTGCGATCTTCGAATGCCGTCGGTCCATTTTGCGCAAATTGGGTCATATGCCGAATACTCCGTCGAGGTACACTCTGCCTCAAGTCCCATTTGACGAAAATGCTTTTTCGTATCCAGTAAATGTAACGAGGATGGAGTATTCGCGGCAGCTGGATCCCAACGCACCGCCTGGATCCATCGTGTCCCAATCGTGTGAGGCAGATGGCTCGCGCACGATCCAGATCGCGTGAATCATCATGCGCCGTATTTACGAATTTGCGATGTTTTAGCGGTTTTGGCGGCCAGGCGGACACTGGCACTGGGGTTGCTGAACGAAGAGATCGACTGCCACTGCTTTCGACACCATCCGAATGGGTAACAAAGAGACGAAGGTGGATTCTGCCTTGATTCGTCGAAATCGTATTTCGAAATAGAATGATCGTGTCATCATTGGGGTATGAGGATCTCTGGATATCCGGGAACCTTGCCGCTGCTGTCCATGCTGATTGCAATGGGCATAACGGTAGGCGCATGCGCACTGGAGAGTGGCGGTTTCGGCGCGGTCTCCCCCGACTCGGATAATCGAGATTCTGGCCCGGGCGATGGTGAAGAGGCCGGGGCTGGCGACGATGCCGGCGCCGACGCGACGGTCGCCGATTCCAGCGATGCGTGTCCCAGCACGTGGTACCGCTGCGGCGCGGTTTGCGTGCCCGATTGTTACAAGGATTGCGCGCAAAAGGTCGTTTGCGAGGCGACCAAGGCGTGTGTCTCAGGGTGCGGCTCGTGCGGCCCGGGGAAGAAGCTCTGTTACCAGTGCCCCGACGACGGCGCGCCCTTCGCCAGCTGCGAAGACTCCAAGACGGAGTGCTACGACGGCGTGTACACCGCCTGCAGCTGCAGCACGGTGCCACAGAGCCCGTCCGGCGACCCGTCGAAGTGCCCCGGCGACGACATGGTCTGCCTGCGCCTCAACGAGCAGAACTTCGTCTGCAAGAACTGCGGCGACCGAGAGACGAACGAGAAAGCCTGCGGCAAGACCGGAGGCAGCCGCAAGTGCGAAATCGAAGACGAGGGTGCCAAATGCAAGTAGCTACCGCGTCGCCGGGCGCCAGCCATCGGCGGTGAAGCGTTGCGGATCGCGTTCGCCGTCGAGGAGGATGCCGCCATCGTCCCAAACGCGGATGCCGTCGAGGTAGACGCCGCGGCCGGAGTACACCTTGTCGGTGACGTAGCGCCATCGGAGCGCGACATCGTGCGATGCACCGGCCACGGGAAGCGCGGCGTCGACGAACCACCACGCGCGGTGCCCTTCGCCCGAGAGGGCGGTGACCGTGCTGTCCGGGGCGCCGGTGCCGTAGGCGCGGGCCGACACGGCCTGCCAGCTCGCTCCGTGATCGACGCTGGATTCGAAGAGCAGCGTGTCCGTCGGCTCGGTGTCCACGAAGACGTGGAAGGTCGCATGCGCCGGGCCGCTACCGCGCGTTCGAAGATCCGCGGTGGCCAAGGTGGCCGTGCGCTCTTCGCCCACGCCGGAGAACCATGCATCGCGCCCTTGGAGCGGTCGAACGGCCAGCGCTTGCGCGAGCCCCTGCGCGACCGCGCGCCGTGACGGATTGTTCGAGCCCCAGTCCCGCGTGGGGTGAACGCGGTTGGTCAGCAGAATGGCGATGGATCGCGATTGGAAATCCACCACGAACGACGTCCCGGTAAATCCGGTATGCCCCGCCGTTCGCATGCTCGACAGGCCATCCATGTACCACATCTGATCGAGCTCGAACCCCAGGCCGTGCGCATTGCCAGGGAATGCGCCGTTGTTGTCCGTGAGCATCTGGTCGATGGTCGACGCGCGCAAGATGCGGCGCCCTCGGTACGTGCCGCCGTTGAGCAAGGCTTGCCCCAACACGGCCATGTCCGCCGCGGTGGAGAAGATGCCCGCATGACCGGCCACACCGCCGAGCGCCCACGTGTTCTCGTCGTGCACTTCGCCGCGCACCATGCCCCGCGGGGGGACGCTCTCGTATTCCGTGGCCGCGGCACGATTGCGCGCGGAGGGGTTGTACCCCGTATCCACCATGCCCAGCGGTGCGGTGATTCCCTCGCGCACCAGCACGTCCAGCGGCCGCCCCGCCACGCGCTCGCAGAGCACGCCGAGCGCAATCAGGTTCAGATCCGAATAGAGGTACTTGGTGCCCGGTTCGTTCAGCAGCTTGGCCTCGAGCGCCGCCTTGATGCGCGACGGCTTGTCCGGCCAATCGCGCCAAAGCGGAAGTCCCGACGGCAGCCCCGAAGTATGCGTGAGAAGCCGCCGCACGCTGATGGCCTCTTTGCCATTGGCCGCGAACTCCGGCACGTACCGGCTCACCGGAGCATCCAGATCGACCCGCCGTGCCTCCACCTGTTGCATGACCAAGATGGAGGTGAACAGCTTGGACACCGAGGCCATGTCGAAGAGCGTGTCGGCCTGCATGGGCACCCACTGCTCACGCGGCAGCTCAGTTCCCGCCTTGTCCGCGTAGCGCAGCGCATGGCCGGTGACGTCGTGCGTGACCACGACCCCATCGTGCACGAGCATGGTGACCGCGCCGCCGAACATGGGATGCGCCGTGCCCTGCGCCTCCGTCCACGCGTGCACCTTCTGCAATGCCGTTTGAATCGGCGCGGGATCCAGCCCCACCTGCTCGGGAGTGCCCCGGCGCAAGGTGGTCCACGGCGATGCATATCCGCCCTGGGGCCGATCGAACCGCCCACTCGCACCAAAGAAGCCGTCTGCTGACGTAGGCCCGCTGACGGTGCTGATCGCGAGGAGGCCGGCCAGGCCGACGAGGGTGCGAAGGTGGTTTAAGCGCATGGATCATCCATAGAGCAAATACGGCGCGCGTTGTTTACGAAATGCGGAAAGCTCGGCCTGCCATGCGTCAATCACATCGTTTGCGCTGGCGCCGGCATCGACCATCGTGCGCAGCCGATCGGAGCCGAACAACTTGTCGACGAACTTGTCGGATCGCCATGCAAAGACGCTTGGAAAGAGCTGTTTGACGCTGACCAGCATGGCCATGGTCGTCCTGATCGGCTCGAACGTGGCGCGATCGGTTACGTGGAGTTGCACGCCACCGCAGAGCGTTCCTTGGAACTTGGAAAACGTTGGCACGAAATAGGTTTCTCGAAACTGGATTCCACGAAGGCCCAATTCGTTCAGCCGCTCTGCCCAGCGCCAATCGATTTCCGGAGCGCCAATCGTTTCGAAGGGGCGCGTGGTCCCGCGGCCTTCCGACAGCGCGGTGCCTTCGAAGAGGCAATTTCCGGGGTACACCAGTGCGGTATCGGCCGTCGGCATGTTGGGACTCGGCGCAACCCAGTCCAAACCTGTGTCGTGGAACGTGGAACGCCGGCGCCATCCGCGCACGGGCACGATTTCCAAGTTGGAGACGCGACCCCCTGCGTCGGCCGGGAGAAACTCCGCATCGTACAATCGCGCCAACTCACCCGCCGTCATTCCATGTTGCTGCACGATGGGCTTTCGACCGACACCCGAAGAAAACCGAGGATCGAGCTGCGGCCCAAAGGCCTGTCCGCCCACCGGATTCGGGCGGTCGAGCACCACCACCGAGGCGCCTGCGGCTACGGCCGCATGCATCGCCGTGTACAGCGTCCAGATGTACGTATAAAAACGCGCGCCCACGTCGGCGATGTCGAACACCACGGTGTCGACTCCGGCCTTGCGGTAAAATTCGGTGAGCTTGGCTGCGCTGATGCCATATGCGTCGTACACGCGAAGGCCGGTGCGCGGGTCGGTGTATTCTCCCTCCGAGCCTCCTGCTTGCGCCGTGCCGCGAAAACCGTGTTCGGGTCCGAATACGGCAACCACGTTGACCTGTCCACTGGCGACCATCGCGTCGACGATATGGCGCTTATCGGACAAGACGCCGGTTGGATTGGTGACGACCCCCACCTTCCTCCCGGTCAAAGAACGCCAGTCCGTGGCGGCCAGCCAATCCGCTCCGGTAATGACGCGAGAGCCCCATGATTTCAACTCGGAGGCCTCTGGCTCGTTTTGTTCGGTTTTTGCCAATTCTTCTGCAGAATCGCCACTAGCGGTGCAATGAAGCAGCGGAAGCGCAGCCGCCGTCGCCGTAAGGAACTTCCTACGATCCATGGTGCTCATGGGCGGCATACTGCCATATCCGAGTTCGATAATCCGATGTCGAATTGCGCAATCGGCCGCATGCCCTGTTTTGCGCTCCGCGGCAAGAGTCACTTGTGTGAAAAAATGACGTTCTGAGGCGCCGTCCGGCATGGGGGCGGGCTCTGCGCAGAATGGATCCGTTTCCGTCTTGCCTTCGGGCGCAGCCGGCCGTCTCATGCCGCGCATGGCAAGCAAAAAGTCCGACGGTTTGGCGCGTGGCGCCGCGCTCATCAAAAAATCCATCGAGGCAGCGAAGGCGTCCGGCGCGATCGACAGCCCCGAGGCCGTGCCGGCAGGGGTCCTCAAGAAACTGCGTCTTCCGAACGACGAAAAGATCTCCCCGGCGATGAAGGAGCTTCTTACCTTCGACGCGAGCTGGATCGGCTGGTCCTTCGACGACGAGGAGCCCGAGTTCGAGCCCATGTCGCTCGAGGAGTTCGTCGAGGAAGAACTCGGCGAGGAGGCCGCGGCGGCTTTCGGTGAGGCGGCCGAGATGCTCGGCGAGGACTGCATCCCGCTTCCCAGCGATGGTGAGGCGCACTCCTTCCTGTACATCGGCGCCGCCGACGATCGCGGCGAGTACCCGGTCATCACCTTGGAGGCCGGCGGCAAAGTCAGCGGCTTCGTTCCGTTCGACGTGTGGGTGGCCCAGCGCCTCGGCGGCCTCGAAAAGGGCGAGCTTCCCGCCGCTTACCAAGCCGTGGCCCAGACCCTCGCCGAGGAAAACGGCGACGGCCGCGTGAACTTCATCTCCGAAGCCCGCGACGGCGCCGACAAAGACGAAGACGAAGACGAGGACGACGAGGAGGGGGATGACGAGGACGAAGACGGCGACGACGAAGAGGAAGAAGAAGACGAAGAGTGAGGGTTTAGGGTTTAGGGTTTAGGGTTTAGGGCAGAGAGCCTGGGGGGTTCGCTCGATGACCTGCCTTAAACCCTACGCCTCCCTCTTGAGCCCTTTTCCATGAGGTTGATACTCGCGGGAGAGAGCGCCGCCGTCCAGGCGCCTCTCCACGCAAGAGCCGCCGACCCGACGACAAATCCCTCTCCTCTCCCCTAAACCCTAAACCCTAAACCCTCAAACCCTCCCCCACTAGCGATACGCCGCTTGGAGCCTCTCCAATGCGTCGTGGCCGGGGCAAAGGTCGTCGAAGGGCACGTCCACCAGGGGCGTGGAGACGGTTTTTGCCCCGCGGTGCATTTCGGTGGCGCCGGTTGGGTCGAGGAAAAGGAGCCCCGTAGGGATCTCGCCCGCGGCCTGCCGCTCGCGCAGCATGGCCATCGCCCGCGTTCGATCCGTGGGGTCGTAGTCGGCGGCCATCTTGCGCAGATGGATCGTCGCCCCGTCGTGCGTGGTGACCTTGGTCACGCTGCCCTCGGGGTATTCGGCGGTGATCTCGGCGGCGGCCGGCACGAAGTCGGTCTGCACGATGGGCACTTGCTTCTTGCGGGTGTGCACGTAGCTCTTGGTCGAGCCCTCGTGGTCGTTGAAGGTGACGCACGGCGAGATGACGTCGATCAGTGCGAAGCCCTCGTGAAGCAGCCCCGCCTTCAAGATGGGCACGAGTTGCGTCTTGTCGCCCGAGAAGCTTCGCGCGACGAAGGTCGCCCCCAAGCTCAGGGCCAGCATCACGGGATCGATGGGCGACTGCGCATTGGCCTCGCCGCGCTTGGACTTCGAGCCCATGTCGGCGGAGGCCGAAAATTGCCCTTTGGTGAGCCCGTACACCCCGTTGTTCTCGATGATGTACAGCATTTTTACATTGCGGCGGATGGCGTGGCTCATGTGCCCGAGCCCGATGGATAGCGAATCGCCATCGCCGCTCACTCCGATGTACGCGAGCTTCCGATTGGCGGCGGCGGCGCCCGTGGCAATGGCGGCCATGCGTCCATGCGCACTGTTGAAGCCGTGCGCGCCCGAGAGAAAGTACGCGGGCGTCTTCGACGAGCAGCCGATGCCAGAGAGCTTCGCCACCATGTGCGGCGGCGTATCCAGCTCGAAGAACGCGCGCACGATGGCGGCGGTGATGGAGTCGTGCCCGCACCCGGCGCACAGGGTCGACATGGTGCCTTCGTAGTCGCGCACCGTGAGGCCCAATTGGTTCGTCTTCAGCGAGGGATGCCGGACCAGCGGCTTCTTGATGTAACTCATGGCAACGCGATCCCTTCGATCACTTGGTGCGCCTGCAATGGGAACCCGCCGTACGCGGTGATCGAGCGCAGCTTTTCCTTGGGTACGGAGGTTTCCAAGATGAGCAGCGACCGCAACTGCGCATCGCGATTCTGCTCCACGACGTAGACGATCTCGTGCTCGGCGAGGAAGGCCTCCACCTCGTCGCCGAACGGAAAGGCGCGCACGCGCAAGAAATCGCCGTGCACCCCGCGCTCCTCCAACGTCTCCAAGGCCTCGCGCACCGCCGGATCGCACCCGCCGACGGTCACCACCCCGAACGTCGCCTCGGGCCGCTTCTCGATGATCGCCGGTGGCACCAGGTGGCGGGCCGCACGGTGCTTTCGCGCGAGCCGGTCCATCACCTCTTGGTACTCGTCCGGTATTTCCGTATAGCCGCCCAGTTTGTTGTGCCCCGATCCGCGTGTGAAGAAGGACCCCTTTTCATGCACGCCGGGCAACGTGCGGGCGGCCACCCCGTGTTCGTCTTCGGGCGAATAGCGGTAATACTTGGGGGTGGGAAGCGCGAGCAATTCCTCTTTGGAGAGCACGCGCCCGCGATCCGGTTTGTAACTGTCGTCCCACTCCAGGCGGGGCACGACCCAGTCGTTCATCCCGATGTCCAAATCCGACAAGAGGAATACCGGCGTTTGCAGCTTCTCCGCCAAGTCGAACGCTTTGACCGCGAGAGAGAAGCACTCGTTGGGATTCGCCGGAAAGAGCACCACATGCTTGGTATCGCCGTGCGAGGCATACGCGCACATGAGAATATCGCCCTGTTGCGTGCGCGTGGGCATTCCGGTGGAAGGGCCCACGCGTTGCACGTCGACGATGACCGCAGGAACCTCGGCATAATACGCCAGCCCAATGAGCTCGCTCATCAGGGAAATTCCCGGCCCCGACGTCGAGGTGAAGGCCCGCGCCCCGTTCCATGCGGCACCGATCACCATGCCCATGGCCGCGAGTTCGTCCTCCGCTTGCAAAATGCAATAGCGCCGCTCGCCGGTGGCTTTGTCGGTGCGGTACGTCTCGCAAAAGGCTTTGAAGCCATCGAGTACGCTGGTCGACGGCGTGATCGGATACCACGCGGCGACGGTCGCTCCGGCGTACACGCATCCCAGCGCCGTCGCCGTGTTCCCATCGATGAGGATGGATCCCTTGGTGGCGTCCATCTTCTCGAGCTTCATCGGCAGCGGGCACTCGAAGTGCTCGCGCGCGTAGTCGTAGCCCAGCTTGATGGCCTTCGCGTTCGATTCCATCAGCGCGGGTTTGCGCGAGAATTTCTCCTTGAGCATCCCCGTCACGATGTCCATGTCGATGTCGAACAACGCGACCAAGGTGCCGACGTAGGCAATGTTCTTCATCAAGGTGCGCTCGCGCACTTCGGTGAAGTTCTCGTTGCACAATTGCGCGTAGGGCACCCCGAGGAACGTCACGTCATCGCGAGCCAGGGCAGGCGAAAGCGGCCATGTCGCGTCGTAGAGCACGTAGCCGCCGGGGCGCACCTCGCGGATGTCGCGTGCATACGTCTCGGCATTCATGGCCACGATGAGGTCGTACACACTGGTGCGGGCCGTGTGCCCTTTTGCATTGACGCGGACTTCGTACCACGTGGGCAATCCCTGGATGTTCGAGGGAAATAGGTTTTTCCCCGACACCGGAATACCCATGCGAAAAATGGCCTGCATGATGAGGCCATTGGCACTGGCCGAGCCGGTGCCGTTGACATTGGCCAGCTTGAACGCAAAGTCGTTCGTGCGATCGCGTACTTCTTCGCCCGAAGGTTGAATGTGCTCTTGGGAGGAGGCTACGGCTTCGTGTTGCATGGCGTTCCGGCATAGGGGATGAGCAGATTGAACTTCTGCATGTCCCACGCACCGGTGGGGCATCGTTCGGCGCACAGGCCGCAGTGCACGCAAAGGTCTTCGTCTTTGAGCATGACCCGCGCCGTTTGCGGCAGCGGGCCCGAGGCAAAGAGGTCCTGCTTCGGATTTTCCGCGGGCGCGCTGAGGTGTCGGCGCAGCTCCGCCTCCTCTCCGTTCGGAGCGATGGTCAAGCACAGCACCGGGCAGACGTCGACGCAGGCATCGCACTCGATGCACGCCTTGTCGGTGAACACCGTCTGGATGTCGCAATTCAGGCAGCGCTCGACTTCGTGCGCGACCTGCTCGGGGGTGAAGCCGAGCTCCACCTCGATGTTCATCTGTTTGAAGCGCTCGGTCAGGTCCACGTGGGTCATCTTCTGGCGCCCCACGGGGTTGTAGTCGTTCTTGTAGCTCCACTCGTGCAGACCCATCTTGGCGCTGACGAGGTTCATCCCTTGCGGCAGCCGTTCGGTGGCCGGCTTTCCCTGGCAGTAGTTGTGAATCGAGATGGCCGCCTGGTGCGCATGCTCCACGGCCCAAATGATGTTCAGCGGTCCCCACGCCGCATCGCCGCCGGAAAAGATGCCCGGCCTGGTGTATTGGTGGGTCGTCTTGTCGACGATGGGCATATCCCATTTGTCGAATTCGATGCCAATGTCGCGCTCGATCCAGGGAAACGCGGCCTCTTGGCCGATGGCCAGGATCACGTCGTCGGCGGGGAGAAAGACGGTCTCGACGACCTTCGACTTGGTGGGCTCACCCTTTTCGGGGATTTCCCACTCCACGCGGTCGAACATCATGCCTTTGAGCTTGCCATTCTCGATGACGAACGACTTTGGCGCGTGGTTGATGAGGATTTCGACCTGCTCCTCCTCGGCGTCCTCGAGCTCCCAGGGCGAGGCTTTGAAATAGCCGCGCGGCTTTCGGGCCATCACCTTGATGTCCTTGCCGCCGAGCCTGCGCGACGAACGGCAGCAATCCATCGCCGTGTTGCCGACGCCGATGATGAGGACCTTTTCGCCAATCGTGTCGATGTGCCCGAAGGCCACCGATTCGAGCCAATCGATGCCGATGTGGATGCGGTCCGTGTCGTAGCGCCCCGGGATATCCAGGTTTTTACCGCGCGGCGCGCCGCTTCCCACGAAGATGGCGTCGTAGCCCATGTCGAGCAGCTCCTTCATGCTCCCGATGGGCGCGTCGTAGCGAACGTCGATGTTCCCGATGCCGAGGATCATGTCGATCTCTTCGGTCAGCACCGCCTCGGGCAGGCGGAAGGCGGGGATGTTCGAGCGCATCAACCCGCCGGGGACGTGCAGCTTTTCGAAGATGGTGATCTCGTAGCCGAGCGGTGCGAGATCGTTGGCGACGGCGAGCGATGCCGGGCCCGCGCCCACGCAGGCGATGCGTTTCCCGTTCTTCGTCGCGGGGGCGCGCGGCAAACGATCCGAAACGTCACTGCGCAAATCGGCGGCGACGCGCTTCAGCCTGCAGATGGCCACGGGCTTCTGGTCGACGCGCGCGCGACGGCAAGCCGGCTCGCATGGCCGATCGCACGTCCTTCCGAGGATGGCCGGAAAGACATTCGATTGGCGATTGACCATGTACGCATCCGTATACCGACCTTGGGCAATCAGACGGATGTATTCGGGCACATTGGTGTGGGCCGGACAGGCCCACTGGCAGTCGACCACCTTGTGAAAGTAGTCGGGGCTGCGAATATTCGTGGGGCGCACGAATCAAAGGCGTAGCACGTGCTCCGCATCCGCGGGATGGCCCAATGCGCCGGATCAGCTCCAAAAACGAATCAGGTCTTCGGTGGTCTCGGGCGCCTTCATCGAATGAAGTGCACTGCCCTCGTAACCGTACACGGCGGGGACGAGTCGGCTGTTGTACCTGGACCACATACTGAGCGTGTAAGCGCCTGCGTCGTGAATGACGACGAAGTCACCCGGTTCGATGGGCGGGAGTTCGCGGCCTATCGCGATGAGATCCCCCGAGAAGCAGAGCGGACCAGCTACGTCCCACGGTGCCACGGGGCCGCGTTTGAGCGCTCCCGTTGCGTCATGCACTGTGATGCGGTGCGCCCATTTGTCGGGCTGATAGGCGGTTCGGACGAAGAGATCTGCGCCAGCATGCGTCACGGCAATGCGCCGGCCTCCCGCTGACTTCGTGTATTCGACACGGCTGGCAACCCAACCGGTCTTGGCGTGCAGCGCGCGACCGAATTCGGTCGCGATGCGGAAGCGGCCGTCGAAGATCTCCGGGACATGTTCGCGCAACATCGTTGCGTAGTCCGCGAACGCGGGCGGTGCATCGCCACCGTCGTAATCGACGGACAATCCGCCGCCGATATCCAACATGTCGATGGAGTGTCCCCGGCCGCGAAGCGCCAAGGCCAGGTCCATGGCGCGCCGCGCCCCCCGGACCAAAAGATCCAGCCCGCACCCTTGCGAGCCAACGTGTACGTGCAGGCCGCGAAGCCACGGGTGCTTCGCGAAGGCGTCGAAGATGGCGTCCCGATGTTCGTCGAGCGTGATGCCGAACTTCGAGGTCGACGTGGCTGTGCTGGTGGACGCGATGGTTCCGGCGCCCACCTGCGGGTTCACGCGCATGCCGACGATGGAGTCGCTCTTCCTTTTGGCCATCGCTTGCGCGACCCGCTCGAGCTCTTGGAAGTTGTCCACGTTGAGGATGACCCCGCGGGAGAGGGCGAGCTCGATCTCGGAGCGCGTCTTCGCCGGCGAGTCGAAGAGAATGTCCGAAGGGTCGAAACCTAGCTCCAGGACATGGGCCAGCTCTCCGAGCGATGCGCACTCGGCGCCAAATCCGGCCCGCTTCGCCTCCTTCAAGATCGCCGCCAGCCGGTTGGCTTTCACGGCCGTCGTGTGCAGCGTGCCGCTGGGGAACACACGCTGCACTTCGCGAAAGCCCGCTCGCAAGTCGTCCAGATCGTAGAACACGCAGAGCGCCGGCCCGTCGTCGTCCACGCCGGAGAGGGCACCTTCGCGCAATGCGCTTGCCAGGACCCGTTCGATCTTGCTCGTCTCCATCCGGTTGACCTCTCGTTCAGGCGCCTCGAAAGAGCGCGCTGTAGGCGTTGAGGGCGAGCTGCCCGCCCAAGTGCGCGTAGAGTACGCGTGAACCCGGCGGAATGATTCCCTTCTGCACCAGATCGATGAGTCCGGCCATCGATTTTCCTTCGTAGACGGGATCGACGATCATCCCTTCGAGGCGCCCGACGAGCCGGATCGCATCGAGGGTCTGCGCATCGGGGATGCCGTACGTGCCCGCGTGGTAGCCATCGAGCAGGACCACGTCGTCGTCTTCGACGTCGCGCCCGAGCTCGATGAGCTTCGCCGTGTTGCGTGCGATGCGCGTGACCTGCTCCCGCGTTTCTGCCGGCTTCGCGGAGGCGTCGATGCCCAGCACCTTGCGCGGACTTCGCGCGCTCGGTTGCGCCAAGAAGCCCACGAGCATGCCCGCGTGCGTGCTGCCGGTGACCGAGCACGTGATCACGGTGTCGAAGTACAGGTCCTGCGCGCGCTCTTGCTCGGCCACCTCCATGGCCCACCCGACGAAGCCGAGGCCGCCGAGCGGATGATCCGAGGCGCCCGCAGGAATGGCATACGGCTTCCCGCCCGAGGCGATCACGTCGGCGAGCGTGCGCTCCCAGCTTTCCTTGAAGCCGATACCGAATCCCGACTGCACGAGCTCGATGCGGGCCCCGAGGATGCGGCTCAATTGAATGTTGCCCACGCGATCGTAGACGGAGTCGGGCCAATCGACCCAGCTCTCTTGCACCAGCCGGCACCCGAGCCCAGCCACCGCCGCGGCCGCCGCGACTTGCCGCGTGTGGTTCGATTGCACGCCGCCGATGGACACCAACGTGTCACACCCTTTGGCGATGGCATCGGCAAGCAGGTATTCGAGCTTGCGCGTTTTGTTGCCGCCGAAGGCGAGCCCCGAGTTGCAGTCTTCGCGCTTGGCCCAAATCTCGACCTTGCCGCCGAGGTGCGCGCTCAGGCGCCGCAGCGGATGAATGGGGGAGGGGCCGAAGAGCAGGGGATAACGAGAGAATGCATCGAGTTTCATGGTTTGTTCCTTTGTTCGAAGAGCGCGCGATCGATCAGTTGGCCGAGCGTTGCCCAGTTCGCGACGGTGAGCTCCGCTGCCGTGTCGATGTCTTGGTTGGCCGCCGCGCGAACGATGCGTGCGTGCACCTTCACCGAGGCGCGCCCGGGCAGGCTCCCAAATCGTAAACGCTCGAGCCGGCGAATCGATGGCGTATACCGCTCGATCGTCGCCGCGATGGCCCCATTTCCCGACGCGCGGACGAAGATGTCGTGAAACTCGTCGTCCGCGGCGAGTGCAGCTTCGACGTCGGAGGCATCGAGCGCATCGGCGAATCGCTGGTTGGCCTGCGTGAGCATGTCGATGTCCGCGCGGGTCATCCGCGGTACGGCCTTCTTCACCGCGAGCTCGTGCATGGCCTGCACGACCGCATGGGCATCCATCACCTCGCGCCGCAACACGGGGGTCACCCGCGTGAACGCCCCCGGCTTCGACTCGACGAGCCCCTCATCGATCAGCCGCGCCAACGCCTCCCGCACCGGGGTCCGCGACAACTGCAGCCGTTCCGCAAGGTCCCCATCCCGAATGGTCTCCCCTGCCTCCAGCGTCCCATCGAGGATCGCATCCCGAATGCGCCCGTACGCCTCATCCCGAAGCAACCGCCGCGGTACCGCCTCCAACACCTTCGTCTTTTGCATGCAATATATTGCATGCCACATTCCAAACCCCCGGTCAAACAACGCTCCCGAGGGAACGGCTAGAGAAAATTCACAGGAAGACGGGAAGACGGGAAGGTTTTGAGATTTCCAATCGGCCCAGTTGGCCTACTGGAAACCCCAAAAAAAGGCGTTCCGCGCTGTGCGCGCCGTAAGTCCTTCCCGTCTTCCCGTCTTCCTGTGAATTCTCTTCTCCTCTCAGAACGACCAGTAGCAGACGACGTTTTGGCCGCCGCTCTCGTCGGAGATGTACGGCGAGAAGCCGTTCTTCTCGCTCTTCGTCCAGGCGTCGCGCGCGGCCCGCTGGTTTCCGCAGCTGCCGACGTAGTCCTCCGTCGCGATCCACAGGGGCCGACCCGACTTGCTCCGAATGTTCAATTGCTTCCAGGCAAGGAGCTCGGCTTCGGCGTTTGCATCGGCCCGAGGTGCGTACACCTCTTCGTGCGAAATCCCGTCGAGCAACGTGGCGAACCGTACGCCGCCCGTGATCCCGAGGCGCGTGACTCTGCCGGTAGCGTTCTGCATCACCAGCAGCAAGTCCGGGAACTTCTCCCTCAGCCGCCGCACCAAATCCAGCCCGCCCTGCTTGCAGCGTGCACTGCACGGACCGTTGGCGCTCGACTTCGGGTGCTCCACGATCTCCAGGTTGTCCAAATAGAATCCATCGACCTTGCGGGCTGCCAGCCGCGCGGCCACGAAGTCGACCATGAGCGCCTGGTAGTCCGGGTCGCTCGGGTCCATCCACGTCTCCTCGGAGTAGCCCGAGTAGGCACCCAATTGCGCCTTCTTGTTCTTCCCGCACGGAACGAACGGCGCCGGAGCTCGCGTCCAATACGAGCGCGTTCGCTCGCACGATCCCAAGTTCAAATAACTAAGAACCCTATTTTTCCCGCCCGCCCGCAGCACCGCGAGCTGCGCATCGGAAAAATTGGCCTCGCCGTCGACATCCGGATCCGCATCGATGTTGATGATCCGGTACGTCCGGGCCACCCGCGCGATGTCCTTCATCTTCGCCGCCGGCCCATAGAACGAAACCCACGGCCCGCTCTCTGGAAATCCCGGCCCCACCCCTGTTAGAGAGGTGCCATCCACCGGACCCACGGGCGCCACGTCCTCGCCCCGCGACTCGTTGTCGCCCTCATTGGGTGAGCCCGGTACAGTGCTTGCTCCCGTCGCGCCGCCAGAGGAACTGGCCGCGGACCTACCCCCGCCGGATTGTGCACCGCCACACGCGTAAATGGTCGCTCCAGCGACCAGCCCGGCGGCTGTGGGGATCACCAATGCAATGTAAAAAAATCTATTCAGGCTGCAGAACATACCATACGCTCCGCCGCGTTGCGGTATTTCCGGACTGCGCCGCGCGCCGCGGCCGGCCTTTCCACAAGGGGGCAACGTCGTGATTCGGTCGTTACAAGAATGGCGTTTGTTTCCAAGGAAGCACCCCCGCGCGGCCATTAGTCCGAAAGTGAGTGTACCCAGTCTTTGGACGGTCCTCGCATCGCTCGTGAGCGTCATCGTACTCCTCTCGGGTGGCGACGCCCGTGCCGAGGTTGCGACGTCCCCTCCGCGTTTGCGCACCGCCTTCTATTACGCGGCAAACGTGCCGCCCGAGCTTCTAAACCACTACGATCGCGTCGTCGTCGAACCGGAATACGCCACCGCGCTTCCCCCCCGCGCCGCTTCACGCGCCGAACTTTTCGCCTACGTAAGCCTGGGCGAAGTGCATCCAACACGCGCGTACAGTAAGCAGGTACCGACGGCGTGGGTCCTCGGCAAGAATGGCGAATACGGTGCCGACATCATCGACGCCGCCCGCCCCGAGTGGCGCCCCTTCGTGCTCGATCGCATCCTCGAGCCGCTTTACCAAAAGGGTTATCGCGGCTTCTTCTTCGACACGCTCGAAAGCTACAAGCGCTTTGCCCCTGCGTCCGCTTGGCCTCGCCACGCGAGCAGCCTGGCGTCCATCGTCACTGGCTTCGCCCAGCGACACCCTGACGCAAAGATCCTGCTCAATCGCGGTTTCGAGTTTCTCCCGCAGGTGGCAACTTCAGTTGCCGGGGTCGTCGCGGAATCCCTTTTCAATACGTGGGAACCCGTGCCTGGCCGCGAAGGACAAGCGCCCACCCAGCGCGCCGTCCCCGTGACCAAGGAGCAAAGCGACGCGCTTCTCGCCAAGCTGCGCGACGTCACCACGCGCTATCACCTGCCGATCACGGTCATCGATTACGTACCTGCCTCGGCAGGTGCCGATGCACGCAAGGCTGCGGCGAAGAAGATCCTCGCCGTCGGATTTGCCCCGTACATCACCGGATTCAACGTGGACGAAGTCGGCCTGGGCGAGGTCGAAAGCATCTCCCGCCGCATCTTGCTTTTGCACAAGGGCGACGACCAAGGCTACCTCGGCGTCCAAGACGCCAACGTCCTCATCGCACCCGTGCTCGAGTGGATGGGATATCGAATCGACTACATGGATGTGCGCCGCACGCTCCCCGCGAACAACCTCGCGGGCCAGTACGCCGGCATCGTCGTCTTTCTGCCCGAGGGCGCCCCGAACGAGGCGCCACTGGAACGCTTTCTCATTCGGCAGCTCGATGCCGGGATGAAGATCGCTTTCATGGAGGGCTTCGGATTCAGCCCCAACGAGCGCTTCCTCCGTCGCATTGGCCTGGCCGCTGCCAGCGTGGAGGTGAAACCCCCCATGGTCTTCAACCCGACGGCACTCTCCCCGTACGTCGGTTTCGAGGCCAAGCCCCGCGCCCACGTGCGCGAGCTCACGCCGGTGACGTTGGGCCCGAACGCCGAGGCCAGCAAGACGAAAAGCTTCCTCCGCGTGCAGGACTCCGCCAAGCAAACGTGGGACGGCGTCGTGATTGGCTCGTGGGGTGGCGCCGCATTTTTCCCGTACGTCCTTCAAGAAGGCCTCGAGGGTGAGCGCCGGTGGATCCTGGATCCATTCCGTTTTCTTCACGATGCCCTGGATCTTCCGAGCATCCCGGTTCCTGATGTGACCACCGAGAGCGGCCGGCGTCAGCTTACCGTTCATATCGACGGCGACGCCTTCCCCAGCCTCGCCGAGCGCCATGGCTACCCGTACGCTGGACAAGTCGTCCTGGACGAACTCTTGAGGGCGTATCCGCAACTCCCGCATACCGTTTCGGTCGTGGAGGGCGAAGTTGGTCCTGCCGGGAGGTATCCGGAGAAGTCGCCGGCGCTCGAGCGCATCGCCCGCGAGATCTTCCGACTACCGAACGTCGAGCTGGCGAGCCATACGTACAGCCACCCGTTCTTCTGGGCCGACGCCGAAGCAGGAAAAACCGAGCCGCATGGCCTCGAGCCGGTGCATCTCCCGATTCCCGGTTACAAGTTCTCGCTTCAGCGGGATATCGCTGGTTCGGTCGACTACATCAACAAGCGACTTGCCCCGCCGGACAAGAAAGTGAAAGTCGTTTTGTGGCCGGGGGATTGTTCCCCGAGCGGTCGGGCCGTGGGGATGACCCAGGACATCGGCGTGTTCAATGTGAACGGGGGCGGGGCCACCCGGAGCCGGGAAACGCCGTCTCTCACCCGTGGCTCGGCGATGGGCGTGCCAGAGGACAATGGATCGTTTCAAGTCTTTGCCCCCGTCGAGAACGAGAACGTTTATACGAACGACTTCCTCGGCCCGTATTACGGATATCGCCGTGCCATCGAAACGTTCGAGCTGAATGAGAGCCCCCGCCGACTAAGCCACATTCCGATTTACTTTCATTTCTATTCGGCTACGAAGACGGCTGCGCTTTCGGCAGTTAAGGAAGTCTACGCATGGGCGCTCCGTCAGGAGACCACACCGCTCTACCTCAGCGAATACGCAGCCAAAGTCCTGGCGTTTCAGAAAGTGACGCTGGCGCGTCGAATCGAGGACGGGGCGTGGGAGATCGGGCAAAACGGACCATTGCGGACGGTTCGCGTGGACGAACAGTGGGGTTTCCCCGATTTCGAACGATCTTCGGGAGTTGCGGGCTTGCGCGACGTGCCGCAAGGGCGTTACGTTCACCTCGTGTCGGGGGAGAAGGTGGTGCTTGCGCCGAGCGCGTCGCCACCTCGGGGGGTGTACTTAGAGCACGCGAACGGGCGAATCGAGTACTGGACTCGCGAGAAAGCGAAGGGGGCGCGCTTGCGTATTCGGGGGCATGTGCCGTTGTCCATCACGGTGGGGGGAGTGCAGCGCGGTGCGAACTGCGTGTTGCGGTATGGCGGCGCGGGAAGTGCATCGCCGGGTGGTCAGAAGACGGACCAGAAGATCGCAAGAGGAGTGCTGGCGACGGTGAAGAACGCGAGCGCGGCGGTTTCCATCATGTTTACGCTGAAAGAGACAGACACCGGGGAGGGGAGTCTTGAATGTCAGTAACCTCGGCCGGCCACCGGCCATCCCGGTAGAGCACGCGCGCCTCGCCGGGTATCCGGGGCTCGTGGGCTTCGCCGTGGTGCTGACGGGCATGCTGGCCCTCGTCTTCCCGACGGGGAAGGAATATGCCGATTTTACCAGCGTGAAGACGCCGGATCGCTATTCCATTGCCTACCTGGACGTTCTCACCCGCGCCAATCCCGAAGAACTCGAGCTGCGCGTCGTTTACGTAAAGCAACTCGGCACGCTGGGCCGCTTTTCCAAGGCACTCGCCTTGCTCGAGCCGGTGTCTTTGGCGCCGCGTTACGAGGCCATGGCCAAAAACATGCGCTTCGACCTTCGCCTGGCGCAGGCGCGGTCCATTCCCGAGGGGGATCCTCTTCGGCAACAGACATTTGATCTGGCGCTCGTCGACTTGGAGGCATTGCGCCCTCTTCAGCATGACGCTGCCCGATTGCGTGAGCTCGCCAAAGTGTCCTTGGAGCTCGAACGGCCTGCCATGGCGTCGGAGTTCCTTTTGCGCCTTGCGGAGCAATCGGACGATGGGTCGCGTGCAGCCATTTTGGCGGAAGCCGCCCATTGGCAGCGAGCCTCGAGTGACGGTAAACGTGCATCCGTGAACTACGACAAGGCGGCGGCCTTGAGCACCGATCCCACCGTCGGTCGCGCGTACGCGCTCGCGAGCATTGCGGCGCTGGAAGCGGAAAACGCGGTGACGGACGCCGCCGATCGCGCGGCGATGTACGCGGCCAAATTCCCGAAGGACGTGGAAATCGTGATGCGCGCAGCCTCCCTGGCCACGGCGTGCTCCCGTCATGCGGTGGCACGCGATCTGGGGCAACGGGCAATCGACCTTCAATCGGAGGGCGAGAACTCGGACGCCTTCCTGCGCGCACAAGCCAAGCGCGATCTCAGCGTGAACGACCCCCACGCCGCGTTGCGCTCGATCAAACGGCTGGTCGCGCGCCATCCGAACGATGTCGACTTGCGCGAGACCGAGGCCATCGTGGCCGAATGGGCCGGCGATCGACGCCTCGCCTACCGTGATTGGCTTTTCGTGATGAAGCATGAAGGGGCCGGCCGACCGCGCGGAGGAATACGCCTCTAATGCGGTTGCGCGGCTACGGTCTCTTGTGCGCCCTGTCGATGGCGCTCCTTGGAAGCTCGCCCGCGTCGGGGGCGAAGCCCGGGGTCGGGTCTCGCCCGGCTCGCCCGCCGCATGGGCCGCGATCCGCGCGCGACAACGTCGTGCGGCTCGCGACCATGCTCGACGACGAGCGTACCCTGGCCGAATTGAAGCGTGAGGGCGCGCTCAATCCCCGCGCCTCCGAAAAAACGCTGCTCGATGCGATGCGCTCCTACGAGGCCCTGGGCGATCCCGAGGGTGCGGTCGACATCCTGCGAAGACGCTCCGCGCGTTTCCCCGAGGAAACGATGCCGCGGGTCCAGTTGGCCTTGCTCTTCGAGCGCATGGGCAAATCGGAAAACGCGATTCCCGTGTGGCAGGCCCTCGACGAGAAATTCGGCCTCACCACCGAGCAGACGGTTCAATACGCGCGCGTGCTGTCGCGCCTCGGGCGCCTCGAGGAGTCGCTGGCGGTGCTGAAAAAGCATCGGCCCAATCCGAAGGAGCCGCCGCCAACCCCGCCGCCGCCCAATCCCGCTTCCCACGAACCGTGGATTCCCCCCGCTCAAGCCTATTGGCGCGACATTGCCACGCTCGCATGGCAGTTCGATGACTCGGCGGAGGCCCTGGACGCCTACCGGCGCGTCTGGGCAGCCGACCACCGCGCCCCGGACGCCTCGTTTCGCCTGATGACCCTGGCCGCCGAGGTGGGCGCGCGCGAGGAAGCGACGGCCGTCGCCCTCGAAGGTTACAAAGCGGAGAAGAACCCGCGGTACCTCCTTTTCATCGCCGAACAGTGCGAGCGCGTCGAAGATTGGATCTGCGTCGCGCGTATCTTGAACGTGCCCATGTCCGAGCAGGCGCTTTTCGAGGGTCGGGAGCAATTCTGGCTTCTGCGCGCCGAGGCGTACGACCATCTGGGCAACAAGAACGCGGCCCGCGATGCCTACCGCGCGGCCCTGCGCCTGAATCCCGGCTCCGTGCCCATTCGCTTGGCGCTGCTCTGGGACGCCATCGATCGCAAAGAGACGCAGACCCTGAGCGATTACATCAATGCCTGGAAGGACGACGTCAACGGTGAGCCGGAGATGTGGAGTCCTTATGCCATCGCGCTGGTGCGGTTGGGGCGGGTGCGAGAGGCGATTCCCTTCTTCCAGCGCCGCATCCGCGCGCAGCCTGGCGAATACGTGACCATGCTGGGCTACGCCGACGCGCTCGACCTGATTCACCGCGGCGACATGGCCCAGCGTTTGCGGCACCACGCCTTTGCCAAATTGCGCGAGGGGCTCGTGGTGCGCCTGCAGGACCCGAAGCGCCTCCCGCCGGACGAGTTCCACCAGCTGGAGACCCACGCGGAGCTCACGCGGAACCTCGTCGGCGTCCAGGAAGGCGAGCGCTGGTTTTCCTATGCGATGAACCACTCCAAGCCGTCGGAGTACCGCGAGGACTTTGCGCTCGGTTGGTATCTAGGCAACGACAAGCCCGACTACGTCAAAAAGCGGCTGGCCTCGCCGGAATCGCTCCGCTACGAGCGCCCCATCTGGGATTCTTACCGTCTCAGCCTGGCCTCTACCGAGGACGACCGGACGGAAATGGCAAGGATTCTCGGTCGTTCGCAAACGCTGGGGTACGCTGAAAAATACAAGGCGGAACTCGAAATCGGGCGCGACGATCTCGCGCAGGCCACCATCCAAGAGCAGCTTGTTCGCGAAGAGCCGATCGTCGACGAAATCGAACTGCGAACGGCCCAACGCGACATCTTCGAACGACACGCTCCTATCGGGCGCGTCGGCGGCACCTACGAATACGTCGATGGCTTGCACGTTGCGGGACCGGACATCCTTGCAGGGCATGACGTCGGAAGAGACTGGCGTCTACTTTACGACGGTTTTGCTCGCGAGATGACCTCGCCCAATCAGTCGGTCACCATTCCAGGTGACGGACGCCGTTACGAGGCCGACCTGGGGGTGACCTTGCGTTTCCAGCAACGCGACAGCATCTTCGAACTCGGCGCCGGCGCCAACTACCAACCAAACAACGGCGGCAGCAAAGCCACTGCGGTCCCGCACCTCGAGCTCTACCATGCGCGCGACTTCCTTCGCGACCGGGTGAGCGCCGTGTTCAGCGCGAAGCTGAACACTCAAATTGACGACACACCCTTCATGCGTCTCGCGGCCGTGCGGGACGAAGTGAACGTCATCGGCCATTTGGGAATTACGCAGCACCTTTACATGGTCGGAGACGTGCTCGCGCGCGAGAATACCTCGCGGACCTTCGAACACCTGGGATCGGAAGTTGGCGGCTCGGCCGATCTCGGCGTTCACATCCTGCGCCGCACCCCAGAACTGAATATCGCCTTCCGCGCCAGCGTCTACCACCGGGTCAACGTGTCGACGATTCCGGGAGACCTCCAGGAAGTCATTCCCGTCGGCACCGCGAAGGACGTGGAAGCCTACCTCGCTCCGTCCTACCGCATGCTGAGCGGTGTTGTGCAGTTGACACGTGGTGACTTCTTCGAGCGGCAGCGAGCCGAACGGTTGCCACTTCCGCGTTACGACTGCGCCGCGGAATTTGGATATCTCTTTCCGCAAAACGCGCCAGCGGGCGGACTTCGTTGCTCCGGCAGCGTTCGAGTCTCCTCCCATGGATACGTGAGTCTCCTGGGCTCCTACACCCTCGGCCTCTTCGGCATCGAGGACTCCACCATGTTTCGCACGAGTCTTGCGTATTCGCAGTTCTTCAATTGAACCCCTCCCTGTTTCCTCCGCCCTACCGAGCGGGATCCCTCAACCACGGCCATTTGAAAGCAAGATGAAAACGAACACGCCATCATCCAAGAACGGCCCCGCAGACGGGACCTGGGGTAGGCACCGGGTATCTCACCTGCTCCTGGGAAGCCTCGTTTGTGCATTCGTTGCATCGACCACCATCGGATGCGGCAACACACAAACGCGCGTGCAGCACGGGCAGGCTACGCGCCTCAAAGCGCGTTGGGCGTTGCTTCCGTTCGCGAATCACTCGGAGGCCCCGCAGGCGGGGGAACGGGTGGAAGCGATGCTCTCCACGCTGCTGCGCACGCGTGGGGTCACTGGCTTGGAGATGTACCCGGCACCGAAGGACGATGAGACGCATCTGACGGCGAGCGATCGCCAGCGCTACGAAGAAGCGCTGATGTGGGCGCAGCAGCAGCGCGTCGACTACGCCGTCGCGGGTAGCGTCGAGGAGTGGCGTTACAAGAGCGGCCTCGATGGCGAGCCGGCCGTCGGAGTCAGCGTGCGTGTGTTCGACGTCGCGACGAAGCGCGTTCTCTGGTCGGCCTCCGGAACGCGAAGCGGCACCAGTGGCGAAAACGCCAGTGGCGCCGCCCTTTCCCTGATGGACTCGATGGTTAAAGAATTGGACGTGGTGCCATGAACAGGAATTCTACTTTTCGCCCGCGCAACGCAGGGCCTCCAGAAGAATCTCGCCTGCGCGCCGTCAGCGGTACGTCCGAAGTCTCGGGCCCGCCGAACTCGTTCTCGCGCATCTTCCTCGCGTCGCTGGACAAGTACCAAAAGTCGCACGGGCGCGCGCGGCACATTGGTTCGGCGATCGAGGAATCCGCTGGTTACATCGCGCAGCAGACGGCGACGCACGACCGCCATGCGGGCAGCGCCGCCATCAAGCTTCGGTCACCGCGCGCGGTGTTCGAAATGGTGCTCCTCACCGCCGCCCTTCCGTTGATTGGCTACTTCACCAATCCGGACGATCCCTTCTTCCTCAAGTCGGATTGCTCGTGGCTCCTGCTCGCGCCGGTGCTCTTGGGTCTCCGCCACGGCTTCGCGCCGGCGGTGGCCAGTGCGCTCATTCTCGATGGTCTCATGCTCGGCGCCTGGCGGACGCACTCGTTCGGCGTTTCCGCGCTTCCCGGCGCAAGCCTCATTGGCCTTTTCGTCTTCGCGATGATCACGGGCCAATTCTCCGACGTGTGGAAGCGCGAAATCGTCCGCCTCGACGGCGCCTTCAACGTGGCACGCCGCCAGCTGAACGAGCTCTCGCGCGAGCACTTCCTGCTCGAGGTCTCCTACGACAAGACGCTCGACGCCCAGGCCCAGCGCCTTTCCCCGAATTTGCGTGATGCCATCGCCGCCGTGCGCAAGCTCACCACCGAGGGACAGGACGCCTCCATGGATGTCTTGGCCAAACCGATTCTCGAGGTGATGGCCCAGTACTGCCTGATCGAAACTTGCTCCGTCTACGCCGTGCACGACGGTGTCATCGCGGCCCGTCCCGCCGTGTGCATGGGCGGCACCCAGGGCCTGGTCATCGACAAGGACTTGCTCGTCGTCGAGGCCCTGCGCAACAAGAAGCTCACCACGTTGACCGAGGCGGGGCGCGACTCCGCCAAGGCCAAGATGCAAACGAGCCTGCTCGCGGCCGTGCCCTTCGTCGACACGGCGGGCAACGTGCACGGTGTGCTCTGCATCGAGGCGATGCCCTTCGTCGCGTTCGACCGGAAGCACCTCGAGACGCTGTTCATCTTGGGCGGGCACTTCGGCGACATCTTGGCCGCGCAAGGCTCGACGAGCCATCTGGAGCTCGGCCGCCGTTACGAGTTCGAAGTGCGCATGCAGCGCGCGCTGAAGGACCTGAAGGACTACGACATTCCGTGCAGCGTGTTCGGCCTCATCGTGCAACGAAAGAGCCAGGTGAAAGAGCTGGTGAACACGATCCTCGGCGACGCTCTTCGCGTGCTCGACTTCCCGCTCGTCGAGCGTACGCCCGATGGCAACTACGCCGTCTTCAATCTATTGCCGATGACCGACGAAGCGAATGCCCAATCGCTGGTTGCGCACTTCGCCCACCTCGTCGAGAACGAGCTGCACACCACGTTGCTTATGGCCGGCGCCGATCCCTTCGTTCACGTACTTCGCAAAGAGCAGTCCGTGGACGACGTGATGACCCTTCTCTTGCACAAGGCGCAGCCGGGTCGACATGTCCCGTTCGAACATACTGCGGTGGGTTAGCGTCGCGACGCTCGCGGCGTTCTCGGTGCTCGACCTGGCGCTGATCGGCGCTGCGCTTGCCTATCCGTTTCTCACCTTCATGTTCGTGGCGCTCCTCGCTGTGAGGGGCGCCTTGTCGGCGTTGGGGAGCGTGGTGCATCTGTTGGGCGCTCCCCACCAGGTCTCGGCGGCGAAGGTGCCGTTCCTGCTCTTCGCCACCTTGATGCACTTCTTCATCCCGGTGGTGGGCTTCGTCGGCATGTCGGCGGTGCTACGCCTCGGGCTCGGCGCACAGCGCGTGGAGGAGGCCCCCTCGTGGACGTCGTTCAGCTTCGAGGGCGAGGTTTTGCCCAAGCGCGGCTCGCTGAAGCAGCGCAGCATCACCCCGGCCGCGCTCGAAGACCTTCTCCGCTCGCAGCGGACCACGGCGGAAAAGCGATTTCAAACCGTACTTCAGATTCGCCACCTGCCGCAGAAGCAGGGGATCTCCCTCTTGAAGCTCGCGCTCAAGGACTCCTCGGACGAGGTGCGCCTCTTTGCCTTTTCGCGCCTCGAGCGCTTTCGGAACGATTTGGAAATGCAATCGCGTGAGCTGACGGAAAAGCTCACCATCACCGACGGGCCGGGAAAGCCGCTTTTGCATCTGCGCCTGGCCGAGGCATATTGGGAAATTGCTTACCTCGGGCTGGCCGAGGGCGCGGTGCTCGCGCACGCGCTGAAGAACGCGCAAGACCACGCCACCACCGCGTGCAAACTGCGGCCGGGCAGCGCGCCCGCCGAGTTTCTCTCGGGGCGCATTGCGCTTTTGCAAAAAGATTACGGCGATGCTTTCGGAGCGTTCGAACGCGCGGTGCATGCAGGATACACGCGGTTGAAGGCGCTGCCTTACATGGCCGAATGCGCGTTTCATCAGCAGCGATACGATGACGTTCGCACGATGCTCCACGAGGTGGAATCGTCGGGGCGCGAGGCAGCTCAATTCCAATCGGTGGTGGAGTTCTGGCGATGAAGACCGGTCGAGGTCCCAAACTCCGTCCCGGCGAAGTCGCGGACGTGACCTTGCTGCTCGAAGGGACGTACCCTTTCGTGAGCGGCGGCGTCTCGAGCTGGGTGCATCAGATCATCCGCGGGCTGCCGGAAATTCGCTTTTCCCTGGTGTTCATCGGCGGCTCGCCCGACAAGACGGAGAAGCTGCGCTACGAGTTGCCGCCGAACGTGGTGCACCTCGAAGAGCATTACCTCTCCGACGTGCCCAAAGAGCAACGCGTCGTCGCCCGCCGCGGTGACGAGGCGTTCCACCAGCATGCGCGCGCGCTGCACGACATGCTCGCCTCCGTCGGAACCGTGGCCACGCCTCCTGCCTCGTGGAGCGGAGGTTGGCCATCGATGGGGCAGCAACGCGCCCCGCGCCGGGTGAGCGGCTTCGTCGCCAGCGGCTCGACCTTCGAGAGCCTTGCGCAAGCCTCGCGCGAAGTTCTGCCCCAGGGCCCTGCGAGAGGGGGCGCGCTGGCGGAAGCCTTGACGCCGGTCGTCTCGGCCATGACCAAGAACCCGCACGGCTGCGAGCGCGACTTCCTCTTCAGCGAGCGCTCCTGGGAGATGATCACCGAGCGCTACGAATCCGGCGCGCGTGAGCACTCCTTCCTCGAATATTTCTGGTGCGTGCGCTCGATGCACACGCCCCTTTTCGTCATGGCGCGCGCCGCGGAGAGCATTCCTCCATCCCGCGCGTTCCACGTCATCTCCACGGGTTTTGCCGGCTTCTTGGGCATGCTCCTCAACCGCGCGCGCAACGTTCCGCTCATTCTGACGGAGCACGGCATCTACACGAAGGAACGCCGCATCGAGCTCCTTCAGGCCTCGTGGATCAAAGACGAAGATCTGCCCGGCGAAAGCTTCGGCGGCATGAGCGGCATCGGCCACTTTCGCCAGATGTGGATCCGCTTCTTCGAGGCGCTCGGCACCATGACGTACGCCGCGGCGAATCCCATTATTTCGCTCTACGAAGGCAATCGCGCGCGGCAGGTTCAAGATGGCGCCGACCGCTCGCGCACGCGCGTGTTGGTCAACGGCATCGACATCGCCCGCTTCGCGCCGCTGCGTGCGAAGCGTACGCAAGGCGTGCCCCGCGTGCTCGGTTTGATCGGCCGCGTGGTGCCCATCAAGGACATCAAGACCTTCATCCGCACCATGCGCGTCGTCGCGCAGGAGCTCCCCGGCACCGAAGGCTGGATCGTGGGGCCGGAGGAAGAGGATCCGAACTATGCGGCCGAGTGCCACGACTTGGTCAAAGGCCTGGGCCTCACCGGCGTGGTGAAATTCCTCGGCTTCCAGAAGGTGGAGGACATCCTCCCCAAGCTCGGGCTCAACGTGCTCACCTCCATCAGCGAGGCGCAGCCACTGGTCGTGCTCGAGGCCTTCGCGGCCGGTGTGCCTTGCGTCTCCTCCGACGTGGGCTGCTGCCGTGAGCTCATCGAGGGCGCCTCCGAACAAGACCGCGCCATCGGCACCGCGGGGAGCATCGTCAAAATCGCCGATCCCGAGGCCACGGGCCGCGCCGCCGTGGAGCTCTTGAAGGACGAACGCGCTTGGTACGCCGCGCAGAAGGCCGGCATCACCCGCGTCGAACGCTATTACACGCAGGCCCAAATGATCGACCGCTACCGCGCGGTCTATCAGGGCGCGTTGGGGAGCAACGGATAGAGCGATGGCAGGCATTGGCTTCGAGCTTCGGCAGCACCTGCAGAAGGAGTCGTACACCGACCTCTTTCGCGCGTACCTGGTCGCAGGTGTCGTCGGCTCCGGGCCGTGGCTCATCTCGATCTGCTCGCTGTTGCTCATCAATTTCTGGGGGCATTCCCACTCGCGTGACCCCGAGGCGATCACGCAGTTCTCGGCGACGGTTACCCATCTCATGGCCACGTCGCTCGTCGTTTCGGGCCTCGTGCAGCTGCTTTTTACGAGGTACGTCGCCGACCGCATTTTTCAGAAGAACGCCGACGCCATCGTCCCGAACTTGTTCGGGGTGCTGCTCCTCACGGTCATCGGCACGGGCACCTTGGGCTCGATGGTGTCGCTCCTCCTCTTTCCCGAGGGAGGCCATCTCGCGTTCCGCGCGCTCTTGGTGACGGGCTTCGTGCTGCTTTGCAACACGTGGGTCCTCACCGTGCTCTTTAGCGGCATGAAGGCCTACCGTACCGTCGTCGTCATCTTTCTCGGCGGCTACGCGGTGACCGTGGCCGCCTCGCTGGCCTTGGCGGCCTATGGGGCGGGCGGCTACCTCGCGGGCTTCTGCCTGGGCCACGGCCTCATGTTCTTCTGCATGCTCGTGATGGTGCTGCGCCAATATCCGAGCCAGCGCTTCATCGCGTTCGACTTCCTCGACAAGAAGCGCGTCTTCCCCGAGCTGGCCATTACCGGCTGCTTGTTCAACGCCGCGGTCTGGGCCGACAAGTTCATCTTCTGGTGGAACCCGGTGACCTCGGAGTCGCTCATCGGCCCCATTCGGTATTCCGTCGTTTACGACATACCGATTTTCGTCGCCTACCTATCCATCATTCCGGGGATGGCCGTCTTCTTCGTGCGCATCGAGACGGACTTCGCCGAGAGCTACGACTTGTATTACACGGCCGTGCGCCAAGGCGAGACGCTGAACGAGCTTCGCCGCCTTCGCAATGGGCTGGTGGAGGCCGCGCGTGCAGGCATCTACGACATTTTCCGCATCCAGGGTCTGGCGGTGGCGGTGCTCCTGCTCATCGGTTCGAAGGTGCTGAACCTGTTTCGCATTCCGCCGTTCTATCTGTACCTGTTTCGCATCGACGTGGTGGGCGTAGGCTTTCAGGTGGTGCTCCTCGGCCTGTTCACGATTTTGTTCTACCTCGATTATCGAAAGCTCGTCTTGTACATGTGTGCTTTCTTCCTGGTGGCCAACGTCGTGCTCTCCCTGGTGAGCCTACAACTCGGCCCGCGCTTTTACGGCTTCGGATTCGCCGTCGCCGTGGCCCTCACCAGCGTACTCACCCTGGGCCTGTTGTCGCGCAAGCTCGATCGCCTCGACTACGAAACCTTCATGCGTTGAAACGGCTGAAGAGAATTCACAGGAAGACGGGAAGACGGGAAGGGCTGACGGCGCGCACGGCGCAGAAGGCTTTTTTGAGGGTTTCCGGTTGGCCAACTGGGCTGATTGGAAACCTCAAAACCTTCCCGTCTTCCCGTCTTCCTGTGAATTTCTCCGGGTTGGGTTAGTGTGGGGCGCAGCCATGGACCCTATCGCTGCGCGGATTCGCGATTTTCCGACGACGGTTTTCACGGAGTTCAGTGCGCTGGCGCAGAAGCACCAGGCGGTGAACCTTGGGCAGGGGTTTCCGGACTTCGACGGGCCCGAGGAGATTCGTGAGGCGGCCGTGCGCGCGGTTCGCGGCGGGGTGAACCAGTATGCGGTCTCGTCGGGGGCGGTGGTGCTGAAGGAGGCCGTCGCCGAGCACGCCCTGCGCTTCTACGGCCAGAAGGTGGACCCTGCGACGGAGGTCATCGTGACGAACGGCGCCACCGAGGCGTTGTTCGATGCGACCTTGGCCTTCGTGAATCCGGGCGACGAGGTCATCGTGTTCGAGCCGTACTACGACTCGTACGTGGCCAACGTCACCATGGCGGGCGGCGTCCCTCGCTACGTCCTTTTGCGCCCGCCGGATGCCCAGCATACGCGCTGGTGGTACGACTCCGCCGAGCTCGAGGCGCAGTTCACGAGCCGGACGAAGTTCATCTTGCTCAACACGCCGCACAACCCCACGGGCAAAGTCTTCGACCGCGCGGAACTCGAGCACATTGCCTCGCTGTGCATTCGCCACGACGTGCTGGCCATCGCCGACGAAGTGTACGAGCACATTACCTTCGAGCCGGCGCGCCACCTTCGCCTTGCGACCATTCCCGGCATGGCCGAGCGCACGCTCACCATCAGCAGCGGCGGAAAGTCGTTCAGCTTCACGGGGTGGAAGGTGGGCTGGGTCATCGGCAGCCCCGCCCTGTGCGGCGCCGTTCAGAAGACGCACCAGTTCGTGACCTTCGCCGTCGCAGGTCCACTGCAGCACGCGATTGCGGCGGCGTTGCGGCTGCCCGACGCCTACTTCGTCGAGCTTGCTCGAAGCTACCGCACGAAGCGCGATCTCTTGGTGGACGCTCTCGATGCGGTCGGTCTGCGGCCCATCGCACCCGATGGCGCGTACTTCGTCATGGCCCGGATCGGCCATTTGGGCTTTCCCGACGACTTCGAGTTCTGCCGCTACCTCACGCGCGACATCGGCGTGGCCGCGATCCCGCCGACCGCCTTCTACGCGGAGCACCATCGCATCCACGGAAGCCACCTCGCCCGCTTCGCCTTCTGCAAGCGCGACGAGACGCTGCTTTCCGCGCGCGAGAAGCTGCTGGCTCGACTTTCGGGCAAGTGAGAAGGGCGAAATGAAGAAAGGGCCGGAGGCGACGAACCTCCGACCCTTTGAAGCTAACGCAAACCCTAGACGACGATCAGAACTCGCCCTTGGCGTCGTTCGCGGCGCCCTTGACGGCCTTGCCGAGCTTCTTGTACGCGCCGGCAACGATCAGGAGGATGGCAACGAGGAGCAAGCCGTACTCGATCGCGGTCGCGCCTTTTTCATCCTTGACGAGCTTCATGATGTCTTTGTTCATAGGAATTCTCCTGGATTGATTTCGTAGTTTGGGGGGATTGGGTACTGCGTACTGCGTACTGCGGGTGCTACGTGCAACGAGACGTTCTGTTGGACCTTACCGAAACGTTGCGCCTGCGCGATTCTCGTCTGTCACCGAGCGTCGCCGGCTTCGGGAGGACACTAGTACACGCTCCGTGCCAGCGTTTTGCAGGGAGGCAGAACGTGGTGTGCGGCGACTAAGTGTTCGTAATTATTGGGTATGTTCAGGGGCGAAGAACAGGGCCAGGGCCGGACGTTGCCTCGTTCATCGACTGGTCATCCACGATCCAGCGGCCCGACGTGCTCGCGTCACGCCAGCATCTTCGTCATCGTGATTTCGAACTGGCTTTGCGCCTGCCGGATCACACTGGCCGCCGCCGACGGCGACATCCGGCGCTCGTCCCGAAGGAGCCTTTCCGTCGTCTCGAGGATGCGACGGCGAACCTCGGCCACCCGTCGCGCGATGGTCGAGCGCGGCGTTTTGTACAAGTGCGACAACTGGTCCATCGTGAGCCCGTCGATGTAGTGAAGTCGAAGCATGGCGCGCTCGTTCGAAGCGAGATCCATCAAGGCTCGCTTGAATGCATCGCAGAAAAGGTCCTGCGCGCACGCATGCACGTAGGCGAGCTCGGGATCGCTCCCAGCCGCGAGCTCGTCGCGAAGCCGGCCCGACTTGGGCGCCTTCTCGCGCACATGGTTCAGCGCGGCGCGCGTTGCCACCACGCGCAGCCACCCGCCCAGTGCGCCCTTTCCAGAGTAGTCGGCGATTTTGGGAGCCGGTGTCGAATCCGGCCTACCGAGATAAAGACGTTCACGCAGCCGCTGCCGGATCTCCTCGACGGCATCCCGCCCGGTCTCGATGCGAAGAATGTATTCGGGGACGTGCCCCATGAAATGCTCTTCGAAATAGGCGATGGCCGCCCGATCGCCCCGGCCCACTCCGCACGCAAGGTAGAGGTCCGCCGCACGAACCGTGTCCAGAAACGCAATCGGGCAATCCGAAGTTGCCGCGTGACGCGCCAAATGAGCAACGAAGATATCGGGGGCGAGCGTTACCTTCGGCCACGTACGTCGCCCCTCGTCGAGCAGGGCTGCAAGCTTCACCGGGAGTTCGGTCGCATCCCGACCAATCGTGAAGTCGCCAGTGACGTTATCCACGAATCCTCGGGCGAGCTCCTCCCCAGTCATCCACTTGAAAGTATACTTGTGTCGAATTGCTCTGTCCTTCCGAATCAAGATTGCAAGCGTTCGTGGATGGCGAGCTCTCGCTGGCGGACATTGCGGCACTATCGAACCATCTCGACGGTTGCCCGGACTGCCGTGCCGTGGTGGCTGCGGTCCAACCGGTAGCTCTAGAGGCGTCCGGCTCCAGCGGGAAAGTAGGCCGATACATCCTGCGACGGGTCCTCGGAAGAGGCGGAATGGGGGTCGTGTACGAGGCCGTCGATCCCGAGATCCATCGGGTCGTCGCCCTGAAGGTGTTGCGAGCCGATCCGGGTGTTGCGCAAGTGCGCCTGCTCGCCGAGGCGGAGGCCATGGCCAAGCTCGCGCACCCCAACGTCGTCACCATTTACGAGTTTGGCCGTTCGGCCGAATGCGCATTCATTGCGATGGAGTACGTCGAGGGTAGCTCCTTGCGCTGCTGGGGGGGCGCCGAGTCGCGCTCGGAAGACGACGTCTTGAGTGTCTTTCTCCAGGCCGCGGAGGGGCTTCGTGCGGCGCACGACGCGGGGTTGGTTCATCGGGATTTCAAGCCCGACAATGTTTTCGTTTCGACCCGCGGTAGGGTCATGCTTGGCGATTTCGGTTTGGCCGTATCCTCTCTTTCGGAAGCCCACCCGGTGGCGGGGTCGCCCGCGTACATGGCCCCCGAACAGCGCGCTGGAAAAAGGGTCGACGCGCGCTCCGATCAATACAGCTTCTGCGTCGCACTCGGCGAGACGCTGCACCAAGCCACCGGCACGATTCCCCGTTGGTTGTCGCCCATGCTCGCGCGGGGGACCGAACCCGATGCGGACAGCCGCTTCCCCTCGATGGCCGCCCTCATCGCGGCCATCCGCATCGCGCAGCATCGATTGCAGGCACGGCCTCGAAGATTCGCGTTGGCGTTCGGCGGAATTTTGGCTTTGGGGCTCATGGCATTCGCCTTTCGACTCGGCAAGCATGGAAAGGCACCGGAGCTCTGCGAACGCGGTGACGCCCTGGTGGCGGCGACGTGGAGCCCCGAAGTTCAGGCCCGCATCGAGCAGGCGTTCCGCGCGACCAACAGCGCTCTCTGGGAGGGGGCCTGGCGCAAGACGCACGACGCACTCGAGCGCTATGCGAACTCGTATCGAGACGTCACCCACCAGATGTGCGAGGCAGCTGCGAGCGAGGCTCCGGCCTTGGTGGAGCAGAGGATGGCCTGCGCCTCCGAGGGGCTCGAGACCTTTCGCGCCCTCGCGGGCAAGCTCGAACGTGCCGACGCGCCCATGCTGGAGGAGGTACCCGCCATGCTCCGCCTCCTGCCGCCCGTGGGGGCGTGCAAAGATGCGGTGAAGGCTTCCGAAATGGTGCCGCCCCCTCCCAAGGAAAAGGCGGCCTCGGTCGATCAGGCGAAGGCGAAGATCGCACAAGCCTCGACGACGCTCACGGCGGGGCGATACGAGGAAGCCCTGTCCTTGTCCGAGGACGCGTGGAAGGTGGCCAACGCGACGGAGTATCTCCCCCTCGTGGCCGAAGCCTATTTCCACCTCGGCGCGGCCCACGGTCGCTTGGGGCACGTCGAGGAATCCGCCCAGGCGCTCGAGCATGCCGCGTCATCCGCGAGTGCAGGTCGCGCACCGCTGGTGGCCATTCGCGCGTGGGTCGCCCTCGTTCAGTTCGTCGGCTACGAAGGCCGTCGCTACGACGACGGGTATCGCTACGCGCAGTACGCGAAGGCTGCGCTGGAATCGATGCCTTCGGCCTTCGAGCTCGATGCCGAGCGCCTGACGTGGACACGCCAGCTCCTGCTCGCCCAAAAGCGGTACGACGAGGCGATTGCGGTCTCGAAAGAGGAGCTCGCGCTCGTGGAGCTTCGCCTGGGGCGTTCGCACCATCGCTATGGCGAAGCGCTCGACGGGCTTGCCAGCGTGCTCTCGGGAAAAGGTAGGAACCGCGATGCCTTGGAACCGCAAGAAAAGGCGTGCGCGATCGTCGAGAAGGAGTTTGGGTCCCCGCATCCCGTCTTCGCGCGGTGCCTCGTTCACCTGGCCGCCCTCCATGGCGATCTGGGCGACGAGGAGCGCTCCGTCGCCATCCAACAGCGCGCGCTCGTGATGTTCGCGCAGATCCCGGGCCATCCGAACCACCTCGCCATGTCGCATCGCAATCTGGCCGATTCGTTCATCATGCTCGGCCGGTTCGACGAGGCGAGGGCGGAGCTCGCGGTGGCTCGCCAGTGGGGCACGGGTGCGTCGGACGAAACGCGCGCGCGCTCTTTGGAGGGATGGCTTCACCTTCGCGAAGGAAAGACCACCGAGTCGATGGCGGACGCGAGATTCGTTCTCGCACGCCTCGGAAGTGGCGACGCGTGGAGGCGGATCTTGCCGCTGAACTTGTTGGCCCAGGCCCACTTGAAGACCGGGCACTTTTCCGAGGCCGCCGAGGTGGCGGAGGAAGCCGCCACGATCGCCAACGCGGTCTATGGCGTTTCGTACCGGAGCGCCGAACCGCTTCGGGTGCACGCCGAAGCCTTGATGGCCTTGGGGCGTGCCCCCGAAGCCATCCCCTTGGCCGAAGCCGCTCTTGCGGCACGCGAGGGATCTCAATTCGATCCTTTGGACACGGCCCTCGCCCAGTTTACCCTTGCTCGGGCCCTTCCCGCGGCGGCGCAAGAGCGGGCCGGAGATCTCGCACACGCCGCCCGCGCGGTGGCCTCGTCGCGCGATCCCGAGCTTACGGCGCGTATCGATGGCTGGTTGTCCACGAGATGAACGACGCGAGCCCAGCTATAAAAAGAAAATAAATCGCGGCGGCCGTGGGATGCCGCGGACGCCGGAGTGTCAGTGCTTCGTGCCGTGCCGAAACCCCTTTGCGAGCTTGCCAACCAGTAGGCCGACCAAGGGACAGTTCCGTGCGCATCACGAATGGAGGACGAAGATGATTTGGCAAGATGGATGGGCACGCGGCTGGATCGAGGCCAGGCAGCATGACATCATTCTCGCACTCGAATTGCGTGGCTTTTCGATTCCTGTCCACGTGCGCAGGCAGATTCGCGGCTGCAGCAATACCATACAGCTCGAGACCTGGTTCATTCGCACCTTCACGGCGACGACACCGGCGGAAGTGATCCACGGAGAAGGGCGCCTCGCCGAGGTGGGGCATCTCATCGCGCGCTCGAGCGCAGATGAGAGCTGCGGGGATGGGCAGGAGCCGCAATAAGGGCTGGCCTAGGCGCGCACCAGGGCGACGGCGATCCCCAACATCATCGTCGCGATGGCGGCGTCGATCACGCGCCAGGCCACGGGGCGTGCGAGGACAGGGGCGAGTTTGTGAGCGCCCAGACCGAGCATCGTGAACCAAACCACGCTGGCCGTGGCTGCGCCGGCGCCGAAAACCCATCGATGCGTCTGCTGGTTCGCGATGGCCCCGAGCAACAGCACGGTGTCGATGTACACATGCGGATTGAGGTAGGTGAACGCGAGACACGTCAGCAACGTGGCGCCAAGACGGGAAGGGCCAGCCTGCGTCGCGGTGAGGGTGCCCGGGCGCCAGGCGCGCTTGGCCGCCAAGAATGCGTATCCGCCGAGGAATGCCGCGCCTACCCATCGGATTCCGGTGACCACATCGGGGTGTGCCTGCACCAGGGCACCAAGTCCGGCGATGCCCGCCGCGATCAGCAAGGCGTCGGAGAACGCGCAGACCATGACGATGGGCAGCACGTGTTCTCGCCGTAGCCCTTGCTTGAGGACGAACGCATTCTGGGCGCCAATGGCCACGATGAGCCCGAACGATGAACTGAAACCGGCGACGGCCGAAGCGATCATGGGGACCAACCTAGGAAGGCCCACGAAAACAGTCCAACTAATGTTTCTTACGTACCATTAGAATTGCTTCACATGAGATTCGACTCGGACCAACTGGCGACCTTTGCCGCGGTGATCCACGAAGGCAGCTTCGATGCGGCGGCACGTGCACTGCGCATCACGCCGAGTGCGGTCAGTCAACGGATCAAAGCGCTGGAAGAAACGGCGGGTCAGATTCTCGTCAAGAGGGCCAAGCCTTGCCGGGCCACCGAGGCCGGCAAACCCTTGCTGCGCCTGGCCGGTCAGATTGCCCTGCTCGAACAGGAAGCCATGGAGCACACGGCGGCCGCGATGAGCGCCACCATCGTGGTGAATTCGGATTCGCTGGCGACGTGGTTCCTTCCCGCGTTAAAAGGTTTGCCGTATTTGTTCGACATTCGGGAAGCCGATCAGGACCATTCGGCCGACCTGCTGCGTGACGGCTCGGCGATGGCCGCGGTGACCGCGCAAAACACTGCGGTGCAAGGATGCCGGGTCGAGCGCCTGGGCTACATGCGGTACTTCGCGGTGGCTGCACCCGCACTGGCCAGAAGCTTCGACTTCGAAACGACACCGGTCGTCGTATTCAATCGCAAAGACCAGTTGCAGCACCGTTTCATGCGAAGCGTCTCCAAACGGCGCATCGATCCGCCCGCGCATTGCATCCCATCGGTGATTGCCTTCACCGAGGCGATGCGGCTCGGACTTGGTTGGGGCATGGCACCCGAGCACCAAGCCAACACGGAAATCCAGGCGGGGCGATGGAAGCGTATCGCTCCGTCGCACCACCTCGATGTACCGCTGTATTGGCAATATTGGCGCTTGCAGTCCCCCATGCTGCAAACACTCACCCGTGCCGTCAAAAGCGCCGCCGTGGCCTATCTTCGTACACAATCGACGTAGGTTTACGGTTTGGGGGTCCACCATTTCTCCTGCGGGAGGGCCGGGCCTGTTTCGGTTTCGATGGTCCAGCCCGGGCCGCGGATCTGGACGTCGCCGCTCATGGTGCGATCGAGCTCCTCGCGGTAATCGGCCAGCCGCTCCACGAGCTCCGTGCTGCCTTCCTCGGGATGCTGCCGCACGCGTTCCTGGAGCGCATGGCCCACGCGCTCCAAGACCTGTTTCAACTTTGCCTCGTCACGTATCTCCAGGAGTTGCGGATCTTGCCGCACGCCCAGCGCGATGTCGCCCACTTGTGCCAAGGTGACGACGGGTGGCTCGTCGCCATTCGCGCCGCGCTCCTCGAGCACCACGGGCGGCGGGGCGTGCTGCGCTTGCACGGGCACCGGCGCCAGTGCGGACGGAGGACCCGGCGGAGGGATCGCGATCGCGACCGCCTCCGGAGGCGCGGCCTGTGGAGGCTCCTCCTTCACGGCTTCCTTCTGCGGAGCAGCGGGGACGTCGGGTTTCTCGCCAACATGAAGCCACACGTCGAGCGCAATCACTGGCACGAGCAGCGCGAGCAACCCGAGGAAGCGCGGTCGACGTTCGCTCATCGCAACGCCTCGTCGATGACCTGCCGAAACGTCTCGAACGGAAACGCCCCCGGCATCAACCGCCCATTCACGAACACCGTCGGCGTGCCGCTCGGCCCCGCCAGGCTCACGCCGTATTCCGTCTCCTCGCGAATCGCCGCCTCGAACGTCCCGCTGTCCCGATCGCGGCGGAATCGATCCATCTCCAGCCCGAGTCGCTCGGCATGCCGCTCCAGCATGGCAGGGCCTAGCACGTAAGGCGTGCTGAAGATGGCATCGTGCATCTCCCAAAAACGCCCCTGCTCGGCGGCCGCCCTCGCGGCAACGTGCGCCCCCATCGCGTCCGGATGGATATCCGTCCCCGGCGCGTCCTTCCACACGATGCGAACCTTGTCGCCATAATGCGCCCGCACCTGGTCGAGCGTCTTTTCCAGTTTTGCACAATAGGGGCATTGAAAATCGGAAAACGTGACGATCGTCACCGGCGCATCGCGTGGCCCGCGTAAGGGCGACGTACCCACCTCCACCGGGTAATCCCCTTTGGGGAGCGGTGGGCGCTCCTCCATGCGTAACCCGGGCCCACTCCGACCCTCTGCGATGATGTCCTCGTAGCGGCGGGCGGCTCCCTTGACCTCCTCCTTCACGCGCGAGCGAACCGCATCCACCGTCGCATCGGCAAGGCGTTTGCCATTGATGAAAAGCGTCGGCAAATTTCGAATCACCAAGGCTTCCGAGAGGGTGAGGTCGTTCGCCACCAAGTTGGAATACGGGCGCTCGTCCATGGCCTCCCGAAACTGTGCCATGTCGAGGTTCAGCTTCTTCGCATACCCCTCGAGGCGATCGCGCCCGTCCACCGGCCCCGTAAAGAGCAAATCGTGCATTTCCCAGAACTTCCCCTCCTTGCCGGCGGCCAGCGCCGCCTCGGAGGCCAACATCGCTGCCGGATGATCCGGAATCGGCCGGAACTTCCACACCATACGAACGTCGCGCTTGTACGGTGCCAGCGCTGCGTCGAGCTCCTTTTCGAATGCCCCACACCGCGCGCACTCGAAGTCCGACCATAATACGATGGTGACCTTCGCGTTTGCCGAACCTTTCGTCGGCGAGCTCCCCACCTCGACCTTGTAGACGGCGTTCGGATCCGCCGGCGGCGGCGGGTCGTGCACCGCCGGAGCCGGCGCACGTTCGACCTTTCCGTCGCGCGCGATTCGGCGATAAAGCGCCGCCGGCTCCGTACCTGCTTTCAGCAGCGCATCGGCGGCGGCCCGTTCCTCGTCGAAGATGCGCTTGTAGGTCGCATCGTCTCGAAGTCCACGAATGGCGCGGCCATTCACGAAGAATACCGGCGCGCCGCGCACGTCGAGTTGCGCGGCCAAGATGGAGTCGCCGTCCACCTTCTTCCGGGCCCGTTCGGACTCGATGGCCTCTCGAAAGCGGCCCATATCAAGTCCGAGCTCTGTGGCGTACCGCTCGAGCGATGCACGGTCCAGGGCGCTTCGATGCTCGGTGAGGCGATCGTGGTACGCCCAGAACTTCCCCTGTTCGGCCGCCGCCGCCACGGCTTCGGCCGCCGATTGCGAATTCTCGTAAATGGGTAGTGGGTTGTGCCGATATTGAATTCGAAGTGCGTCCCCGTACTCACGCCGCAATCCACGCAGATGCTCGAAAGCACGGGTGCAGTACGGGGACTCGTAGTCGCAAAACACCACCAACGTGAGTGCCGCCGTGGCGGGCCCACGCAGTGGTGTTTCGTCGAGCGGAACCCAGGTGCGTGGCTCACCCGACGCGACCGCGCCTGCCGCGGGGCTCGGCGCCCTGGCTTTGCAGCTCGCATTGACGAGTGTGCAAGTGATGAAACAGCCGAAGAGCAGCCTCGCTACGGAGGACCAAGATCGCGCGACGAGCATGGGCTATTGCCTCAGAAGTAGAATTTGGCGGAGTCTTGACCGTGGCCGTAGGTGAAATCGCCTTTGCCCCTGCAGGTGCCGTCGCCGTGAGGAATGGCCAATGCATCGAGCATTTTGTCGGTTCCCTCCATCCGACCGCAGCACGATTGATCCCACACTTTGGCATTCACGCTTTTGCCGTTAGCGGTGACTTTGACCACTTTTCCGCAGCTCGCCCGTGACTCATAGTCGCGTGCGAAACGCGCTTTGGAGTCGGAGCAGCCATATCCACACGCGCCTTTCGCATCGTTGCCATTGGCGCATTTGAGCCACCAGCATGCGCCTTCGTAATAGAGGGTTTTCTTTAGAGCGGCCGCGACCGCGAGGGGGGCTTGATTCTCACCTTCGTTCGCTTGGCTCTCCTCCTCCATATCGGTGTTGCCATCGTTGGCGGCACACCCTGCGAGCAGTGCCCAAAGCATCGTTGCAAAAGCCACCTTGCCGTACGTATTCATCCTATCGCCTCCTCTCACACACTCGAAATCAGCGTGAAATTCGATAAGGATTGGGGGCCGTTGGATCGCGGATTGTTTAAGCGACGATCCACCTACGGGGATCGCTTGGTTCTCGGTCGGCACCGAAGTAAGTCGGATCGCAGCGGCCCAATCGCGTATTCGCTACTTCGAATACGAAACGACGGTCACGTGAACCATCGCCTACGTGTGAATCAGCAAGGTGCGGACCATGAGCTGCAAAAATGCAAAAAATGCAAAAAGGGCCAGAGGTCTTACCTCCGGCCCTAGATGCAAGGGAACGCCGGTATCTCACCGGCGAGATTCAGTAGACGATCAGAACTCGCCCTTGGCGTCGTTCGCGGCGCCCTTGACGGCCTTGCCGAGCTTCTTGTACGCGCCGGCAACGATGAGGAGGATGGCAACGAGGAGCAGACCGTATTCGATGGCGGTCGCGCCTTTTTCATCCTTCACGAGCTTCATGATGTCTTTGTTCATAGGAATTCTCCTGGTTGTCGTCGTTGTTTGGGGGGTGCTGCGTTTGCCCCTAGTACACGCTCCGTGCCACCCGAAATGCGCACGTTTGCGGACGAGTGCCTCGGTGTGTGTTCGCGCGGTTCTTAGCGAAATACCGCTGAATCCGCGCGCGGCGGGCATTCTGCCGTGAGCGGAAGCTACATGGTGCGACTGGACCGTGAGCCGTTCATTGAGAGAACCTCGGTCCAGTTCGAAGAAAGCAAGAAACCGTAGCGATTGTGCGGTCGATAGGGGTTGGGAAAGGCGAGGGGAGTCGCATGAAGGGGCAACGCAGACATGGGTCGTGGACCGTCGCGGCATCGGCACTGACGTTGGCCCTCGTGGGCGTCGTATCCCCCGCTCATGCCGGTGCCGCGAGCGATGCGGCGTTCGAGAAGAAGGTGCTGAACGATCTCCGGGCGGAAAATCCGGACGCGGTCCCCGTGTTCACCGAGGCCATGGCGGCGGCCGAGCGGAACGAGCTCACCGCCGCCATCGCGGGGTTCGAGCGCGACCTGCAACTGGCGCCCAAGAGTGATCACGCCCGCCGGCGACTCTGTGATGTCGAACTCGCGGCGGAGCAGCGCGCGTCAGGGCTCGCCCACTGCCGTATCGCTCTGGATCTACGCGATGCGCCGGAGAATCACACCGCGCTGGCACGGGCCATCGTCGAATCGGGCCCGCTCACCAAGGGCGATATCGACAGCGCCGTCGACCATGCCGCGCGCGGATTGAAGGGGCGCCCCGACGATACCGACGCGATTGCGGTCATGCTCGAAGTGCAGACCGTCGCCGAGAACGATGCGCAGGTCGAGTATTACGTCGGGCAGCTCGAGAAGGTCGCCCCAGAGGATCCGGAGGTCCGTGTGACCATCGTAGGAGTACGCGCGATGCACCGGGACATGGAGGGGGCGCGCGCTCAGTTGGAAAAGGCCAGGGCTCTTGGCCTTCCGGAAGCTCGATACGAGAAGCTGCGTCGCATGCTCGACGAACACGAGCACTCCGGCCTGGCCTATTACCTCGTGCTCATGGCCTGGGTGTTCGGTTTTTGGACCGTGGGATTCGGGCTCCTCTTGGGCATCGGTTCATTTCTGAGCCAATCGGTATTGCGTGCCGCAGAGAATAGGTCTGGCCAGGCGCCTTCCGGGCTCCGGCGCATCTATCGCGCAGTGATTTGGCTTACATGCTTGTACTTCTATGTTTCGCTCCCCATCGTGCTCGTGGGCGTCTTCGTGATGGCCGGCGGGCTTTGCTATGCAGCCTTGGGGTTTGGATACTTTCCGATCATCATTGGGGCGATTGCCCTCGTGAGCTTCGCTGCGGTGCTGAAGGGATTGTGGGCTTTGGTGGCGTCGCGCAACCCCGAAGATCCTGGCGAGCCGCTCGATCTGGCGAGCGAGCCCAAGTTGCGGGCACTGTTGCGAGAGGTCGCCGACAAGATGGGCACACGCATGGTCGATCGCCTATTTCTGACCACCGGGACCGACTTGGCGGTGACCGAGCGTGGTGGCCGTTGGTTTGGAGGCAAGACCGAGCGGTGCCTTGTTTTGGGCGCAGGGTTGCTCGAAGGAATGCCCCTTCGCGCCTTCAAGGCAGCCCTTGCGCACGAGTATGGGCACTTCAAAAATGAGGATACGGCCGGTGGCGGCTTTGCCTTGGCGATGCAGCGCTCGTTGATCGCGATGGGCACGGCCTTGGCGCAAGGCGGGGCGGCGAGAGCGGTGAATCCCGCATGGTGGTTCGTTCGCAGCTTCCACTCCGTCTTCTTGCGCATCTCGCACGGCGCATCGCGCCTGCAGGAGATTCTCGCCGACCGCTGGGCCGCCGTGATCTATGGCTCCGCGTCGTTCGAGCGCGGACTGCGCCACATGATCGAGCGCTCGATGCGCTTCGAGGTTTACGCGGACCTTGCGCTGAAGGAGGTGCTCGAGAAGCAGGTTCCCCTTGCGAATTTCTACACCTACGCCCTGGAGGCCGCAGTCTCGGAGATGGATCTGGCCGACGACCTGGAAGAAGCCTTCATGCGCCCCGCGTCGCCCTACGACAGCCACCCGCCACCGCACCAGCGGATCGCATGGGTGAACGCCTTGGTTGCCGCCGGCGAGCCCGCGCAGCCCGAGGAAGAGCAAGGCGACGCATGGGCCGTGTTCCGCGATCGCACGGCCATCGAGGAGCGCATGACCGGTGTCATCCGCGAGCGCCTCGCGGCCCAGGGTATCCTGCTCCCACCCGTGCCTGAGCGCGCTTAGGTGCGGTTGACGGCGCCAAAGGGCTCGCCGCATGATGCGGTGACGTAAATGGCGTCGCAGGCGTGGGAATCGGAGCGCGCGTTGGTCCGAGTGGGCACCGCGGTCCAAAAGTACCGCATCCGGCGCCTGATCGGGGTGGGGGGCATGGCTGCCGTGTACGAGGCCACGCACCTCAACGGCCACCGCGTGGCGATGAAGTTCCTCCTCGAGCGTCATGTCGGGGATGCCGACATGCAGCATCTTTTCCGGCGCGAGGCCTACGTCGCGAACAAGGTGGAGCATCCGGGGGCCATTCCGGTGCTCGACAACGACGTGGACGAGGCGGGCTGTCCCTTCCTCGTCATGCCGCTGCTCGAGGGCGAAACCCTGCGCAAACGCTGGGAGCGCGCCAAGCGGTGCTTGCCCTTGGCCGAGGTCGCGGTGTTCATGGCCGATGCCCTCGACGTGCTGGCCAGCGCGCACGCGCGAGGTATCGTCCACCGCGACATCAAGCCGGACAATCTGTTTTTGACGACGGAGGGCGAGGTGCACGTGCTCGATTTCGGGATCGCGCGCGCCATCGAGCTCGATGTCAGCGTTACGGCAACGGGTCGCGCCTTCGGGACCCCTGGGTTCATGCCGCCCGAGCAGGCCCGCGGCGAACGCGAGGCCATTGGTTCGCATAGCGATTGCTGGGCCGTCGGCGCCACCATGTTTGCCTTGCTGACCGGTGAATTCGTGCACAGCGCCGACAATGCGCATGCGCAGCTGATGGCCGCTGCGACGAAGCAGGCGCGATCCATCGCCGAGCTGGCCAAGGAGCTGCCGCGCGCGATGGTCGAGGTGGTGGACAAGGCGCTGGCCTTCGAGCCGAAGGCGCGATTTCGCGACGCGGGCGAGATGCGCGAGCACCTTTTGCAGGCGGTGGAGGCTTCGCTGGGCGAACCATTCGCGGCGCTCGCCAAGCGGATGCGCGCGGAATTCGTGGAGGAGTCGAGCCCCGAGAGCCGGGAGCTCCACGAGCTTGCCGCGACCGAGAAGCCCGCGCGCAATTCGATCCGCGAAGCGCGCGCGCGTGCGCTGCTCGGAACCTTGCCGCACGCATCGACGTCGTTGCCCACGGCGTCGTCGACGCGGACGAAGCCGTCCCGCTTCGTGCGGACGGCGCTCGCGGTCGCCGTCGCCGTCGTGGCGATGGTCGCGGGAACCTCGTTCCTGCAGCGGCAGCAACACCGGGAGGACGCCGGTGCACCTGCGCCGAGTGTCGCGGTGTCGCTTTCGGCGCCGCCACCGTCGCCGTCGTCGGAGTTGGCACCCGTGCCGACCGGTGCACCGTCGGCGGAGCCGGACGACGCCGGTGTATCTTCGGCTCGAACTAGAACCAAGAAGCACCGGCCCGCGCCGGCAGCATCGGCGTCGAGCCTGCGCTACGGAGACTTGTACGAGGAATGAAGCCGTTTCGCTCCCCCCTCGCATGCGCCGTGGTCGCGGTGAGCTTGCTCGGCTCGCTCGCTGCAGGCGCGGAGCCTCCGACGCGCGCCCAGAAAGATGCTGCGGACCACACCAAGCGAGCCTTCGAGGCCGTGCGCCGCGCCGACGCCGAAACGGCGAGGGTCGAGTTCCTGCAGGCGTACGCGCTCGTTCCATCGCCCAAGGCCCTGTGGAACCTTTTGGTGGCCGAGGCCGATTCGAATCACCCGCTCGATGCGATGAAGCATCTGCGCGCGTACTTGGCCGATCCCGCGGCCGACCCGAAAAAGAATGACCGAGCGCAGCGTCTACTCACCGAGCTCTCGTCGCTCGTTGGCCATTTGAGCATCGTCGCACCCCAAAATGTGGCGGTGCGGGTGGACGGCCTCGTGTTGACGAGCGAGCAGCGCACCGTCGGCGTCGATGTCGCTCCCGGAAAACACGTCATCGAAGCGACGATAGGGGATGAAGTACAGCGTCGCGAGGTGGACGTCGCTCCGGGCGATCCGACCCTCGTGGCATTCGAGGTGCCGCGCCAGGACGAGCCGGTGGAGACTCCGGCGCCGATCGCTCCCGTTTCTCCGCCGCAGGCAAAGCCGGTTCCTGCACCGATTCATGAGCGATCGCGCGGGGTCGCGTCACCGCCATTGGGAACATGGATTATGGGCAGCGTCGCCGTAGCCGCGCTGGGAACTGGGATCGCGTTCTCACTGAGCGCGAAATCGAACCGGGACGAAATCGATCAGTCGCCAAAAGCATGCGCCAATCCCAATAGCCCGGAATGCGCTCGCATCGAGGACCTTCGGGATTCTGGGAGTCGCGCTTCCACCGTCGCTTGGATCGCATACGGCACGGCTGGCGCTGCAGTAGTAGCCGGCGGCCTCATTTGGTATTTCGCACCGAAGAAGAGCCCCGCGAGTCGCGACGCGACCATCTCGCCCCTTGTTTCACCGGGGACGGCGGGGCTACATTTTCGAGGGAGTTTCTAATGTGCTACGGTAGCTCTCGCCCATGAGGGCAATCCCATGCGTGCCGTCACCGCTTCTTCGCTGATTGGATTTGGGGCTTCCGCCGTCGTCTGTCTCGTGCTGGCAGGATGCCCCCCGACCTTTTTCGAACCTTGCCGTGGCTACGAGTGCGGCCTGGATGACGGCGGCAGTGAAGTCGGCGATGACGTGCGGCCCGATGTTCCTTCCACGCCCAATCTGCCGAAGATTGACGGCGTGGTGGTGGAGGGCAATCCGTCGCGGACGGTACGCCAAGGCTTTGGCGGCGACCCGACCAACGGCATCACGGTGGTGCACCTAACCGGCGAGCGCTTGGACGAGGTTACCGAAGTGAAGATCGGCAATGGTGCGAATACCTTGAAAGGTGACATTACCGAGCAAACACCAAGAGCGCTCTCGTTCAAGGTGAAGGTTGTCCATGGGGCACCTTTCGGGCCGCAAGCCGTGAATATTGTCACCCCGTCCGGCTCGGCGGCGTCGGACCCCGTCTTCGTCATTTCGCGTGTCACGGCCTCCCCCAGCGGCAGCGACTCTCTCGAGCGGGGCTCGGCGACGGCAGGGACGGATGTGGAGCCCCTGCGATCCATGGCCAAGGCCATCACGTTTGCCCAGGCCGGCGATACGGTGTTTCTCAAGGATGGGACCTACGACGTCAAGCACGGAGAGATCGGCAAGGTCGCAACCAAAGTCCCTGTGGACGTTACAGTTCAAGGCGAAAGCAGGGAGGGCACATTGCTCCAGTGGGACGACAGCTCAAACGCAGGAGGTTTCGTGCTGGCGGGAAACGGCCGCATTGAATCCCTGGGGATCATCGGGTATGCGGGGATCAGCGCGGAGACCGGCATTGTCACGATCAAGAATGTTAGGGTTGCTGTAGAGGGGGTCGGTTTGGGGATCAGCGTCGGAAGTTTCCAGGCTATCGCCCCCCCGAATATCGTACTGGATTCGGTAGACATTTCCGGCGCGATCATAGCTGTTGATGTCCTGGGCTCCGAGGGGACGATTACGGTAAGCAAGAGTCGCATCCATGGCAATCGCTCTGGCATTGACGCGCAGGTTTCAGACGCGACTCTCATCGTGACTGAAACGGAAGTCGATCATAATTGTCCTGGAAGCATGAGCAGGATCGACGGAGGCATTATCGTGAAGGGCCCGGCCATACTTACGAACGTCAATATTCACGACAATCAATGTGCTGGAATAACGATGGACGCCGAGCTGATGGGACCACTACTCATCACAAGAGGGACCTTTGCTGCGAATTCGCCGAACTCGATCTATCTCCGTACTCCCGGGAAGACGACGATTCGTGACTCGTCATTTGGTTATCATCAAGGCGACATAATTGCCATTGACTCGACGGCTGATCTCGACCTTGGAACGCCAGAGAGTCCAGGTGGCAATCGGTTCACGCGATGCGATAACTGTGATGTAATCAGCAATCTGCGCCCCGCCCAAGGCGTGAATCCCATCACTGTGCGCGGTAATACGTGGAATCAGGGCCCTGATCACAACACTCCGCTACCCTTTGGCTGCTGGGAGACGGACGAGCCAAGAGGCCAGACTGCTCCACCACGTACCTGGCATATTGCCGCACCAGGTACGTGTACCCCAATCAAAGGTAACGTAATGATTAACTGACGATTACCGGAGGGTCGGCTTGTCGAGGTTGCTGAATTCCCAACGATCGCTGGTCTCGTATTCCTCGTAGTATACCGTGACCTTCTCGCCGTTCCGCGCCGATGCGAAGTCGGTTTCAGGCACCGTGAAAACGATGCGACGTGTATCTCCGTTCGGATGGTGACTGATACCGAAGTCGCGCTCACCAATGCGTAGGACGGGAAAGGCATCGCGGACGGGGAAGTTCACTGCCGTCTCGAGCTCGATTTCGATGCTGCGCGGAGCGTCCGCGGCGCGAGCATCCGACGTTGGAGGCGCAGCTCTCCGGATGGCCTTGATGGCATTGCCCTTCGTATGAATCTGGTTCACGGGCGCTCCGTTCGCGCTGCTGACGGGATAGGTCGTCGTTGCAAGCGCTGGTGTGAAAGAGGCTGGCAAGGTGACCACATTGGAAAGGCGAACGTTGCCCAGGTAAATGGCTCCCGACGCCGTCTTGTCGAAGACGAACCGGACGCCGCGAACTTTCGTAAGGGCGACGGTCCCGAAATCCGAGAGCGGTATGCGCGCGGATTGAAGAATGGGATGCAGGTTGTTCACGCCCCCGACGGGGCCCCGCACGCTCGCGTAGTTCTTGAGCGATACGGCGCTCGAAAGGGATCCGTCGGCCAGCGCGAGCTGTATCGATAGATCCGTATCCTCAGCCGGGTTGAGAGAACTGTTCTGACGCGAGAGCCGAATGTCGAGCGTCTTGTAGCTGCTGATATCTTGACCCTCACCGGCAACGGTCCAATTCGTTTGGAAGAGCGTTTCCGTAGATGCGGTCTGCCATGAAATTAGCCCGGCTTTTTGATCGGGGTTATTTGCCTTGTTATAATGAGTTGGTACCGTATTGTGGGTGATGGTGATGCCAGCAGCATCGTTCGGCGTGCCATGTGAGTTGGTGCCCACCGGTTGATTGAAGTCCTCGATGACATTGGTGATGCTCGAACTCGACGAGTCGGTGTACCCCCGGTCCACCCGCGTGACGTTCGTCAGAACGGCCGGTAGTTCGAACATCGGATTGAAGATTTGATTGTATTTGGCTTCCGCGTTGGGGCCAACGTTGGCGCGGAAGAATCCCATCATGCTCGCGAGCCCCGTCGTGCGCTGCTTCTCGGAGCCGACCGACTCATCATTCTCCCAAAGTTTCGCATGCCCAGCGCACCCCCCGGAATCGGTCTCCTGCCACTCCGTATTGTAGAAGTTGTGATTCGCTCCCCACACGGTGAAGGTCGACTTTTGCTTGCCTGGTGTCTCCGTGGGAATACGGAGCATGCGATCGTACGGCCAAATGCCGGCCAACGTAGAAACATCGCCGTCGCACATAGGTAGAAGCACCGACCACGCGGTGCCATCGGCATTGAGCCGCGGGAAGGGCGGGGTCGTGCTTGGCAACTGCCCATCGACCGGGCCGATTTCGAAGAGGGCACGGAAGGACACCGGGCTCAGGATCTTGGCGGGCCAAGGGCTATTGGCCTCTCGGTAGAAGTTGTAGGCTGCACGTACACCCTCGCCGCCACGCGAGTGGCCCATCAGGCCGACCTGCGAAAAATCCAACTTCCCCTGCAGCTCCACGCCGAGCGACGCAGGCGTGCCTCCGTTCGCGTTCCACTCGCTGAGTCGCTGCAGATGTTTCAACACGAGTCGACCGCGCGATAGATTTAGATAGGGGTCGCTTGAGGGGCCGTCGTTGCGGCAAGTGATTCCACGATTCGCGTTGACGGAGACAACCACGTATCCATGGGAGGCGAGTCGCTCCGCGACGTACGCGTAACCCAAGTGATTCGGTGTGACCACATAGCCACTGGGACACGTGCCCGTACGCGTGTAGTCGCAATTGTAGTCCTGGCGCGGATTTGACCCAGTCCCGCAGGTGCCATGGTTTCCGTGAAGAAACACAAGCACCGGGTGCGGGCTATCTCCCAGGTTTTCCGGTCGGTAGACCTGCGCCCAAAGTTCGGTAGCCTGGGTCGTCTCCACATCGGGATCCATGGCCGCCGGGAACTTGTATTCGCCACTGGTCACCGCATTAGGCCCTGTTTCCGTCGGATCCGGCGCGGCTGCCAGGGGTGCGGCTTGCACCTTTTGGCCCGTTGCGCCAAGGGAATCCGATTCTTTATCCGATGTTTCCGGAGCCTCCGAGCTGCACGCCATGGTGCCAAGGAAGGGAACTGCAACGAGGCCAAAAGCGGCCCACCCACTGCGCCAGCGGTTCGATCGCATTTGCATTCTCTGTAACGTGATTGTGCGAAATGCTCACCGCATTTCTGACTATTTCGTCTTTGCGACGTGGCGCGCCAACAGTTTTATCGCAGTGGAGAGTTCTTCCTCCGACAGCCGCGCATATCCCAAGACCAACGCTGGCGGACTTGGATGTGCAAGACGCATCGAGTCAATGGACTCGAGGCCAATGCTGGCGTGTGCGGCGCAATCGACGATGGCGCGTGCGTCCGTTCCTTTTGGTAACTCGACATACAAATGCAATCCAGCTGCAACACCGTGAATGCGCCACGATGGCAGGTATTGCTGCAGGGCTCCGACCAAGGCATCGCGCCGAGCCCGGTAGCGACGGCGCACGGCGCGCAAATGGCGATCGTACGTGCCCGTGGCGAGCAAGTGCGCGAGCGCGTATTGATCGAGCACCGGCGAGCCCAGATCGAGGAAGCTTCGCTCGGCGCAGCATTCGTCGGAGAAGGGGCCCGTTGGAACGACCAGCCAACCGAGGCGTAGGGCGGGTGCTAGGGATTTGCTCACCGAGCCCGCGAGAAACACGCGGTCGGGGGCGAGCCCCTGGATGCAGCCGACGGGTTCGCGGTCGTAGCGGAACTCCGCATCGTAATTGTCTTCGAGGATGAACGTGTTGCGGCGGCGCGCCCATTGAACGAGCTCCGCACGACGGCGCGGCGATAGCACCACACCCGTGGGAAACTGGTGTGCGGGCGTGACGAGCACCGCGTCGGCGTCGGTACGCTCCAGCATATCGACCCGAATGCCCTCTTCGTCGACCGGCACCCCAATGAGCGAATAGGCGCAATTCTCCAATAGGCCGCGCGAGCGATGGCCGCTCGGATCCTCCACGGCGAGTCGCTTGCAGCCTCGACGTGACAACAGGCGCAGTGCCACCACGAACGATTGCGCCACGCCCGCCACCACGGCCACCTCCTCGACGTTGCACACGGCCGCGTTCACCCGCCGGAGGTACGCTGTGATCTCGTCCCGCAGGGCAACCACGCCGCAGGGATTGACGTATCCGAGGTCCGCATGCGCCACGGTCGCCAGCGCGTGACGAATGGCCCATAGCCATCGGCCGCGCGGAAACGTGCTCAAGTCGGGTGTGCTGAATCGGAAATCGTAACGAAAAGGAATCGCACGATCCGGCTCCCAACCTCCGCCCACGTCGGGTACCAACTTGCGACGCGGCGCGACCGACTCGGTCGACGACTTGCACGCGACCCTCGTACCCGAACCTCGACGCGTTTCGAGGTAGCCCTCCGCGGTGAGCTGTTCGTACGCTTCCACGATCACGCCGCGCGACACGCCGAGATCGGTCGCGAGCGCGCGCGTCGAGGGAAGGCGCGCGCCCACCGCGAGCCGCCGCTGACGAATGGCATCGCGCAACGAAGCCGTGACTTGCAGCGCGAGACGGCCCGTGCGCTCGTCGAGGATGATGGGAAGGTCCATGGAAAGTGGTCCTCGATTTTTGTCCGGAATTGGACCTTATTTCCATACCACGCCGAACCTAGCTTCGCGGCATGGATCGAGGCATCGCACGGGGAGTAGCGGCCGCATCGGCGGCGCAATGGATCTTGGGCAGCTCGGCGGCCGTGTCGGCGCTGCTCGTGGCCTATCCGGTCTTCGGAGGACAGGCGATTCGCTACACCTTTGCGGCGATCATCTTGTTGGTCCTTTGCCGGCTGCGCGGGCTCTCCTTCGTGCCGCTCCGCGGATTCGATCTCGTGCGGCTCGTGCTCTTGGCGTGCACGGGGCTCGTTGGATTCAATGTTTGCATCCAGCTCGCGCTTCGGTACACGGCGCCGACGACGCTCGGGACCATCATCGGATGCACGCCGGTGGTTCTTGCGTTGCTCACACCGCTGCTCGCGCGAAAGCCTCCGAGCCTGCGTCTGCTCGGGGCCGGGGCCGTGGTGTCGCTGGGTGCTGGCATTGCGCAGGGCTTTGGCGGTGGGCACCCGCTCGGGTTTCTCTTCTCCGCCGGTGCGCTCGCGGGCGAGGTGCTTTTCTCGCTTCTTGCGGTGAGCCTGCTCCCCAAGTTGGGGGTCCTGCGCCTCTCGACCTATCTGTGTGTGCTGGCCGTTCCCATGTTTGCCACCCTCGGGTTCGTCGTGGATGGTTCGAACGTGCTGCGCATGCCCACGAGTGCCGAGCTATTCGCCTTGGCGTACCTCACGCTCATCCTCAGCGCGCTCGGATTCCTCATTTGGTACTCGGCCCTGGAACGCCTCGGTGCCGCACGCACGGGCCTTTTCTGCGGGCTCGCCCCCGTGGCTGCGGCCGCCACATCCGCGATGCTGGGGACGGGCCGGCCCGGCCTTGCCGAGATTGCAGGCACCGCCTTGGTGGCGATAGGGGTCGTCTACGGGATTGGCGCGGGATAAAACAGAGCGATGGGCCGCCGCAACGATGCGCAAAAGTACATCGCACAGAATCGCGCGGCGACGTTCCATTACGACATCTCGGAGCGGTTCGAGGCCGGCATCGTTCTTCGCGGTAGCGAGGTGAAGTCGCTCCGCGAAGGCCGCGCCAACCTGACCGAGGCCTACGCCGCGGTGGAACATGGCGAAGTGTGGCTGCGGCAGATGCATGTTGCATCTTTTTTTGCCGCCCGCGCCTTTCCCCACGCGGAGAAGGGAGCCCGCAAACTGCTCCTGCACGCCCGGGAGATCCGCCACCTGGAGCGCGCCGTCTCGCGCGAAGGCTACACGCTCGTGCCGCTCAATCTGTATTTCAAAGAGGGCTGGGTGAAGGTCACCTTGGGGCTCGGCCGCGGAAAGAAGGCGCACGACAAGCGGGCCGTCCTCGTCGAAAAGACCGAGGCCCGCGAGGCCCTCGAAGAGCTCCGCGCACGCCGCGACGGCACCCGGAAATAAGAGAGATTCGGGGCGGCTCATGGGCTCGCCATCCGCTCAGGGTTAACTTGACACTGTTTGGTGTCACAGTTATCGTTGTTCCACATGACGGTGTTGCAGCGAATCTCCGACGTGGTGGGGCTCATGGCCACGCCCTTGCGCCCCTCTCATTACCTGGAGCTCGTTCAGCCGCTTTGGAGCACGCATCGCCTGCAGGCGCGCGTCGAGAGCGTGTGGGACGAGACGAGCGACACGCGCACCCTCACGTTGCGTCCGGGGCATGGCTTTCGCCGTCATCGCGCGGGGCAGCACGTGCGCGTGGGCGTGTCCATCGGCGGCAGGCAGATGACGCGCACGTACTCCATTTCGTCGTCGCCCGATCGCAGCGATGGCTGCTTCACCATCACCGCGAAACACGCAGGCCGCGTTTCGGGCTTCCTCGTGCGTGACGTTCGTCCGGGAGATCTGCTCTCCATCGGTCTCCCGCAGGGCGATTTTCACCTTCCCGATGCCGCGCCGGTTCGGCCGCTGTTCATCACCGGCGGCAGCGGCATCACCCCGGTCATGAGCATGCTGCGCACCTTCGTCCTTCGCTGGCACATGCCCGACACCTCCCACGTGCACTATGCACCGAATGTGCTCGACGTCATCTTCGGCCGCGAGCTCGAGGGCATCGCCGCGAAGCTTCCGAATTACCGCTTCCATCCAATTTACACGCGTGCGCAGCCTCCGCGCCATTTCTCCGAGGCCCAGCTCGAGGAGCTCTGCCCCGATTGGCGCGAGCGCGACGTGTGGGCCTGCGGCCCGCAAAGCTTGCTCGACGACGTCACCGCGTGCTTCGAGCGCGCGGGGCGGGCGCGCTATCTCCATATCGAGCGATTCACCGCGCCGCTCGCACGGCTCCCCGCGAACCTCACCGGCGGAATGGTGCACTTTCGCCGAAGCGGCGTCGAGGTGCGCGCCGATGGGAAAAAGGCATTGTTGCGCGTCGCCGAAGACGCCGCGATCCCTGCACCGCACGGCTGCCGGATGGGCGTCTGCCACACGTGCGATGCAACGATGGTCTCCGGCTGCGTGCGCGACCTGCGAACGGGCTTGGAAGTCGATGAACCTGGCTCGCGCATCCAATTGTGCGTGTGCGCAGCCGCTGGAAACGTGGAGATCGAGCTATGAAGGATGCCGCGAAGCGCCTCCCCGTCAACCTCGACGATGCGGACATCGACGCGGTGGGCCGCGAACTCGACGCCATTCAACACGACATCAAATCGAGCCTCGGAGAAAGCGATCGACGCTACATTTTGCGCCTGATCAAGCTTCAACGGAGCTTGGCGCTGCTCTCGCGCCTGGTCATCTTCGCGAGCCTCGCGTTCCTACCGCGTTGGGGGCATGCCCTGTCCGGGTGGCTGCCGTTCGCCATCGTCATGGCCATCGGCACGTTCGGACTTGGCCTGGCGAAGATCCTCGAGAACATGGAAATTGGCCACAACGTGATCCACGGCCAATGGGATTGGATGCACGATCCCGAAGTGCATTCGAGCACGTGGGAATGGGACAACGTTTGCCCGGCGGACCAGTGGAAGCATTCGCACAACGTGGTTCATCACACGTGGACGAACGTCCTCGGCAAAGATCGCGACGTCGGTTACGAGATTTTGCGGGTCACGCCGGAGCAGCCGTGGCACCCCGTGTTCCTGCTTCAACCGATTTTCAATCTGCTGCTCGCGCTTCTCTTCGAGTGGGGCGTGGCCCTTCACGATTTGGATATCCACGCCATGCGGCGCCGTCGCGGCCTCGTGGAGGAAGACCGCCGGACCCTCGCCGGCATTGGCAAGAAGGTCGCACGACAGGTCATGAAGGATTACGTGTTGTGGCCGCTGCTCGCGGGGCCCTTCTTCCTTTACGTGCTCGGCGCCAATGCCGTGGCCAATTTGATGCGCAACGTGTGGGCGTACATGATCATCTTTTGCGGGCACTTTCCCGAAGGGGTGCACGTCTTCCACGAGGCGCAGATCGAGAATGAGACCCGCGGCCGATGGTACGTGCGGCAGCTTCTCGGTTCGTGCAACATCGAGGGTGGCAAGATGTTCCACGTGCTGAGCGGCAATCTCAGCCACCAGATCGAGCACCATCTCTTCCCGGACATGCCCAGCCATCGCTACCCGGAGGCCGCGCCGCGTGTGCGTGCCCTTTGCGCGCGGTACGGAATTCCGTACAACACGGGCTCGCTCACGCGCCAATTCGGTACGACCACCGCCAAAATTCTGCGACTCTCGTTCCCTGGAAGCCATGACCGATCCGAATCCGACTACCGAGCCGCCGGCGTACACCATTGACGAGCTTGCGGCGCTCACCCGCGTTCCGAGTCGTACGATACGCTTTTATCAATCGCGCGGCGCCCTCATGGCCCCGGAAATTCGCGGGCGCGTGGCCTATTACGGCGCCGCGCACATCGAGAGACTCAAGCTCATCGCGCAGCTTCAAGACCGCGGATTGCGCGTCGATGCCATTCGCGACTTCGTGAAGACCATCGAGCGCGGCGAGCTCGATCTGGCCGAGTGGCTCGGCATCGAGCGGCAGATGCAGGCGCCGTGGGCCCACGACCAACCGCGCACCGTGACCGAGTCGGAGCTTTACGAGCTCACGGGCTCGCAGCGCGCCGGCCTCATTGCCGATCTCATTCGCGTGGGCATCGTCGAGCGCCGAGGCGACGTGTACCTCGTCGCCAGCCCCGCGCTCCTTTCCGTGGCCATGCGCCTCGAGGCCGTGGGCATCGATCTGGACACGGCCGGCGGCGCATCGGCCATCCTGCGCAAGCACTTGGGCCGCGCCGTCACCGACTTGGTGGACTACTTCGTATCGCGCGCCAAAGACGGCCACGTCGATGCGTCCAACCCGGAGCAGCTCTTCGAGGTATTCCGCGTCACCGGCATCGAGTCGGTGCGTTTGCTCTTCGGGCGCGAAATGGAGCAGGCCCTGCGCAAGTTGCTCGCGTCGGGCAAGATCACCACGCTTTCGGTTCGCGCCAAGAAGCGGAAGAAGGGCTAACGCCACGAGGTCATCCGTGGGCATGATCGGCGTATTGGTGTCAGTAACTGCTTGCAGTGTACGCGAAGCCCGTTGCGCATTTCGATGAACACTCGAATCTGACCGGCCATGATCGGAACGGAGCGACGTCCCCGTGTCGTCGCCGGTCGACCGGTAAGCGCAAGGAGGCTAAATGAACGACATTGGCGCCAAAGGGCCGCCCGCACCATCGTTGCGCAAGATGTCCCGTCGAGGCGTCGTGCGGCTCGGGGCGTTTTCCGTTTTGGCGATGCCCTTCACGAAATTGGCCATTGCGCAAAATGACGTACCTCGGCATTTCTTCCTGCACATCCTGATCTCGGGCGGAATCGACGGAAGCTATCTATTCGACGCGCGCCCGCTGCGGATGACCGACAAAGGACGTCACGCGAACTATCTCTACAAGAACAGCGTGCAAGGCATTCCCGCGGGCGTCGATGCTGCCCGCATCGAGATGGTGGGCTCGAACGGCACGAAGACGCTCCGCACCTCGCTGGTCAATCCTCTCATGGCGCACGCGGCCGACTTCTCGATCGTGAACGGCGTCTTGATGAGCAAAGACGGCGAAGGCCACGAAAACAGCGCGCGGTACGCGATGACCAATCAGTCGAACGAGGGATTCGATTCGTTCATCCCCATGCTGGGCGCGCCGTCCGGATTGCCAATCGAATCGATCCTCTTCGGGGCCCTCCCGCCTGGGATGTCGCCCGGAGCGAACTTCAGCAAGAGCATCCAGTTTCAGGGGACCGAGGCGAACGGAATCGGTCGTGCGCTCGCCCATGGTCCCAAAATCGAGAAAGACTCGGCACTCTTTCGTCACATTCGGCAACGCCAGTCGGCCAATGCCCAGGGCGCGGGGATGTTTTCCCAAGGCTCGAAAAAGCTCCTTTCGGCGCTCGAGAATGCCCCTTTGCTATCGTCGGCGCTGCAAAGGGCCGTCGGGACGGAACCCGCGTCGACGGTCGACTTCCTCGCGGGCCTCGCGATTGCGCTCGAGTACTTTCGCTCCGGGGTTACCTCGGCGGCGACGGTCGTTCACGATCGGGGGGCCGATCTCGACGTTCACGGCGCAGGTGACGCTGCGGGGACGCAAATGGCGCTGCTCGGTGGCCGCCTCGGAACGGGGAGCGGTGCGACCGCGCCCGGGGTGACGCAAAATCTTGCCCGCGTATTCGAGATTCTCAAAGCTACGCCGCTCGATCGCAACGATCCACGAAGCCCATCGTTCTTCGATGTGACCACGGTGTGCATTCACACCGAGTTCACCCGAACGATGGTGTCCCTCTCGTTCTCCGGCGACGTGGGATACACCGGAACGGATCACAATCCGCTGTCGAATACGGTCATTCTGGCGGGCTACGGGATCCGCGGTGGTCTCATCTTGGGTGAGAGTGACTGCACCGATGTGGACGACAACGGGAATATTCTGAACGTCTCCGGCGCCCACTTCGCCCGTGAGGGGACGACGGACAACAAGCAGCTCCGCAAGATCATGGGCAAACCGTTCGATTTTGCGACGATGAAGGCACGCAGCGATCGTCCGGCGACCTTCCAGGCAACGGACTATCTGAACTTCTCCTCGGTCGCGAACACGGTGATGGATCTCTTCGGAATCGACCCGCAGAAGAAGTTCCGAGTGGGCGGTAATCCGGCGCCCATTCTCGAGCCGCTTCGAAAACGGATCTAAACGACTCGCGCTGGAACCAGAGAGACGAAGATCATGATTGCTAGATTGGCTTCGCGCGCCCTGCGCGCATCCCTGGGATTGACTTTGTGTCTCGGCGTTGCCGTTTGGGCGCAGGCGTGTACCGCCCCGTCGGACGCGACGTCACCGGCGAATGGGGCGCAGACGAGCCAAGTGGTCGCCGAGGGCCAGCTCTCGAAGCGTGCATGGATCAAGAAGGCCGCAGAGGTTCTCCGCAACGGCGAGGGAATCGGGCCTGACGACAACATGGACGAGCTGATGGCCCTGAGCGAGGACGCCATCGTCGATCGGTTCATGGCCGATGCTCGTTTCGGCGATACGATGCTCGCGTTCAATCTCTATTATCTGAGTCGTCCGGTCAGCCAACTGAAGGAATCCTCGTCCACGGATCCGACGCGCACCGTGTACACGGCCGCCGTCCATACCATGCCCCAGGCCATCCGCGGTGCGCGGGCCATGGTGTCCGGTGGCGACTATTTCGACATGTATTCGGCCGTGCAGCCGTTCTTCCTTTCCCCAATGCGTGCTGCCACGGCACCGGATTCCGCGAGCGTCGATCCCCGGACCGCAAACTTCGACAAGGTACGCGAGGGGATCGCGCAACTGCGCGCGATGGCGGCTTCGTCGGAGCCGGATGCGAAGAAGTCGGCCTGTATGTATATTGAAGCCGAGAGCCGTTACGGATATCTCATCAGCGAATACCTCGACCGAGCAGGGTTCGACCCCCTCGTTGGGCGCTCCGTTCGCGAGAGCTGGTTTGGCGCCCTGGAAGACAACGATTGCCCGGATCCGAATGTCACTGCTGTGCAGCTCGTGGGCAAGCTGGACCTGCTCCGCAATGGGTTGGAGGTGCTCATGGCCCAGGCCGCGGTGCTTCCGACCACGGCCAACAACGTCGGCGAGATCGCAACCTTGTCCGTCAACGTGCCCGGCCTCGCGCCGCTGTCGTCCTCGACGCCCTTTACGCAACCCGGCTTCTGGGACAGCGCGCAGAATTCGTCGACGAACTTCAACCGCCGGCGCGCCTCGTACATTTGGAAGACGTACCTCTGTGACGATCTCACGCCGCTCGCAATCCCTTCCCCGGATGGTGGCCATTCCGAAGGGAAGCACGGCTCCGCGCCCGAATGTGCAGCGTGCCATTACAAGCTCGATCCGGTGGCGGCCCTCTTTCGCTACCATGGCAAGCGCGGGCGAAGTTACGAGGAGAGGACGAGGTTCGTCTTCGACGATGACACGTCGCTCTCGGGCCCGGCGTACCAGGGATATCTCGACAACTGGCGCAAGGATGGCCAATGGATCGCCGGCGTCCACAAGGCGCCCAACATATTGCACGATAGCTGGAGACCCACCGAGAACAAGCTCTCGGACATGTGGGGGTTCATGAAGCGGGCGCCCGAGGTTCGTTCGTGCCTCGTGAGGCGCATGGCCGAGTACTTTCTCGGTGCGAACCAGGTTTACGACGGCGCGTGGCTCGCCGAGGTGAAGGCCGACTTGAAGCCCGGTGCTGGTTCGAGCGCGAAGGTGAAGGGGATCATCCGAAAGCTCGTGACCAGCCGCACGTTCTCCACGTCCAACCCCGAGCACGGCAAATGTTACGACTGCCTGGGCGGCACGTGCACCGAGGGCCCCGACAAGCTTCCTTGCGAGGTCAATTACATCGTCCAAACCCATTGCGGAAGTTGCCATTCCGAGAATCGACCGGGATATATGCGGGTGACGTTGACCAAGTTGGTGCGGCTCGCCGACGGGACGTACGGTTTCGACCACGAGGGCCCCGACGGGAACAAGCTCACGCGCAATCAAAGCTTCCGCAGGATCATGCAATTCATCACGAAAGGAGATCCCGACGCACCAGGAACGAGGACGATGCCGCCCGGGGGAATGGACTCGGGCGAGAAGAGCATTCTCTACAAATGGCTCGAGCGAAACAGCACCGAGTGATGCGAGGGGCCACGATCATGTCGCGTCTTGAACTGAAATGCGTATGGTTATCGGTTTTCGTCTGCAGCGGTATGGCGGTAGCCGGGTGCCAGAAGGGCGCAGACGAGAGCCTCGGAACCTCGGAGTCGGCGGCCGGCATTCCGGTGGGTGACATTCGCGGGACGGAGCTCGTGAACAAGTCGTTGCAAAGACGCCTCTTCGACCCGCAAGCCCCTACCACGCAGAGCTTCGCCATCGAGAAACTCGCGGGGAGAGATGTCGAGCAGCTTCGTGCGTTCCTCGGGCAGTGGGTGACCGCGGGAACACAGAGCAAGTTCCAGGGCGGTGAGCCCAATCCGTTCGGGCTCGTGCTCTGGCACCAGGCGATCGCCGCCTTCGCCAGGGGAATGGGGGGCGTCTGCGACACGCCGGGGACGCTCGATGTGACGTTCCCGGGCGTCTCGACCGCCGATGCTTCGCCCCCTGTGGCCACCACGGCCAAACTCCACCGCAACGTGGCGCCGAAGATTGCGAAGGTGTGCACGTTCCAGGGCGATGACGCTGCCAAAAAGGAGGCGGCTCGGGCGCTGTTCCATGCGGTGGTCGACGACGAGCTCCCGGACGAAGACGCGGCGTTCGCCGACTTCTTCGCCGGCCCCGAGTATGCACAGGCGCCCGGAAAAAAGCGCGTGGAGGCGATGTTCGTCGCCATGCTCCTCCATCCCCATTTCCTTCTAACGAGGTAGCGCCATGCGTGCTTCGCTTCGTCGCGCTTGGATTCATCTTCTCGTTTCGGCCAGCGCGATGGCCCTTTTCCCGGCCTGCAGCGCGCCGGGCGAGGAGCCCGCCGCGTCACGGTCGAACGCACTATTCCTGCGAGACGCAGAGACGGCGGACGGCGGTTCGCTTCCCCGTCCCAACGACACCTACGACCGAGAGCTCCGCGACTACGTCGGCGATCTCGCCGGGGTGCCTCGCGACGGCGGTGCCCCGCGCCCTTCTTGGAAGAAGGCGAACATCAACTCGGGGATTAGCATGTTTGCTTGCCAGGGAACTCAGGACGGCACGGACTGTTTCTCGGCCCCACGGTACGAGGCCATCACCGATGCGCGGAACAACCTTCCGGCGCTTCAAAGCCTCAAGCTGGTGCGACAGCTTCCATACCCGACGATGTTCTGGGTTCGCAGCTCGAGCGATGGCCGCTATGTCGGTGCCAGCCGCCACATCACGGATTTGTTCGCCGTCGAGAAAGGGTACATCCATCCGGATATCCCGGTCAGTGCGCCGTACGATCCGTACTTCTTTCCAGGCAACGACGGTTTCAGTTATGCGGGGGCGGGCCCGACCAGCGACATCGTCGCGTGCAAGCAGAGCATTCTGGTGGGTATGTCGGAGGACGAGTTTGGTGAGGTGACCTTCGCCGAAGCGGGATGCAAAAAAGTATCGATCGGCGTGTACCAGAGCATCGGGCAAGCGCTCGAAGGTGGTTCGGAATACGTCGTAGCCAATAGTCCCAGCGCTCACACCAATGATCCGGGAAGCGGCGACCTCGAAGCTCGGTTCGGCGCAACGGCACGGTCGGACTTCGTGCCGATGGTGCTCTCCAGCACGGGCAGTTACGATGCGAAGCCAAAGGTCACCGTTGCGCATCCGTTCGAAGGCGACGTCATGCTCTCTCCGACCGGTGGACTGTGCGCCAGCCAGCTGACGAACGGGACGAAGCAAATTGGCTATCGGATCCGTGTCATCGAGACCGTGCGGCCCACGTCCACGTCACCAAATTATGCCTTCAATACGCGGAAAGTGGCGACGATCGACCTGCTCGGCGGCAAGCCCGCCTTCTCGTTCGACGAGCGCTTCATCGCCGTGCACTCTTATGCAAAGCAGGCAGATCCACATCTTTCGATCAACGCCGACGCCTCGGACATCGTCATCGTCGATTTGAAGACGGGGGCACATTATCAAATGACGAAGATGCCCCAAAAGGTTCGGGCACTCTATCCCCACTTCCGCAACGACGGGTGGCTCTACTTCCTCGTGCGTGACGCGAACACGGACACGGAGTCGATCCTCGCGAGCGACCTGGCCGCTCGCATCGTGCGCGGCGGGTGACCGCGTGATCCTCCGGCGTCTCGTCCCGTTTGGCGCGATACTCGCCGCTGCGTGCGGGGTAATGAGCACTGACGAAGAGATCGGCCATCGAGCGCAGAGCGTGACGCCGGAAGATCGCATGTTGATCGGCGTTGCCGAGCGGTATCCGAGCGATCCCGAAGCATCGGCCCGAACGAGTGAATTTGCGGGATCCATGAAGGCGCGGCGGGAGTTCGCCTGGCGCGTGGTGGCGAAGATCCTGAGCCCCGCGCCCATCGCGGCGCCCAAGCTCGATCCAGACGATCCGGACGTCTCGGCCGTCCTGCCTCGCTTTCAAACATGGTACGGCAAGACCGACGTCGTCGCCGCGTTCGACCAACTCTGGGTCGGCATGAAGGCGGAAGCTCCGGGCCAGGTTCGTGATTTTCGAGCATGCGAAGTGGAATCGGTCTTTCGCTGGAACGCCGAAGAACGCCCGAGGAACCTGAGCACGTGGAACCGCGACGTGTACAACGCCCGCCGCGCGGAACTGCGCGACATCGAAGGGGCCCACTCACTGGGGAGAAACACTCGGGTGCTCATGAGCCCGGGCTTCGTGGGCCATCTCCTTCGCAACTATCGAACCCTTGCCGGTTGCGTGAACAAGACCATGCCGCTCACGCAACCGCCTCTCTCCGCAGACAATCACACGCTCTGCATGACGTCCGAATTTCCCGCGGATGCCGCCGTGATCAAAGCCGGCTGGGAGCCCGATGGGCCGGCGTTTCCGGCCTATGACACGTCCGCCGCCGATATCCAATCGCTGTTGGCGACCGGAACGTGGCCCGCACCGCGATCGATCACGCCGCCGGGGCCCGATGCGATTTACACCATGCGTGCGCTCACCTCGTCCACGGGGCAGCCTCGCCCCGAAACGAAGCGTCTCGCTGCACTGCATATTCTCACCAAAGAGCTTCGCGATTGGGTATGGATATCTCTCTTTTGGTCCGAGAAACCCGATCTCGACTTTGGTGCCGATCGGCCCGAGTCGATACGCGCACTCGGCGCGCCGTGGTCCCACTACAAGCTGGTGGTGACCACCGCATACGACGAGGACGATCCGGATCCGGGTCGCAGCTACACCGAGTCCGCTCCGACACTCGCGGATGCGCTCCGCAGCGCGCGGCCTACGCCTCCTGTCGAAGGGAGCTCCGTTCGAACTTGGGCCAGCAATCCGTACATCGAGCGAGATGCGCGAAACGGCGCGACGAACTGCGTGGGGTGCCATGCGCACGGAGGAACCAAGTTGTCGGTCCAGGGGCTCCTGGCCGACGAAGCGCAGTATCCCGACAACACCCGCCGCCGCGTTCGCGCCGCCTTCCCCGCAGACTACACGTGGGTGACCTCACCAAGCGGAATGGACCTGGGGGCGATCTTCAAAGAGACCCTCGACGGTGCACGAACGCCGGGTCGCCTTCCGGGGACACAACCGAGGCCGTGCGGGAGGCCCTAGACTCGCCTTTCTTTCAGCGGCGCGGATCGAAGGTGAGTTGGCGCTCGAGTTGTACGTCGAAGGCGCCGGCTTGGGGGTTGCCGGGCCAGGTGACCTTCAGGGTCTCTCGGTCGTGATTGGACGAGCCGTAGTCGGGTAAGACGAATCCGATGGTGGCGGCGGAGCGGCCTTCGGCGAGGATGTTGCCGCTCGCGGGGTAGCTTCGTTCGAAGACGTGGCCTCGGCCGTCTTCGACGCGCACCGTGAGGTTCATTTCCACGCTGCGCCATGGCGGTGCGGGCGCGTAGGGCAGGGGGGCGGCCGGCACCATGGATCCGAGGCTGGCCGACGCGCGAATGTGCAGCCCGGCGACGTCGCCCTCGGTCGTGCCGCGCGTTTGGCCGCCCGGTTCGACGGCATCGCGCCACTGGAGTGGGATATCGAGCTCGAGGCGCGGATTGGCCCCCGGTTTTCGCATCCACGCGAGGACGCTGAGTTTGACGTGGATGGGCGTGGTGTACCCTTCGGGCAGCGAGGAATCGATGCCCGTCGCGAGCAGCGGCCCCATGGTCGGCACGGGTTTGCCCCCGACGATGTCGCGGGCGACGGAAAGCGCGCGCTCGAGGTAGGCGCGCCGGGTGCCCGCGCTGCCGGTCACGATGGACTGGGGATCGGCCTCCAACATGGCATGCGTGATGAGGGACTTGCCATCTTCGTTGGCCGGAGGCTTGATGTCGAGGCGCGCAGCCGATGCGGGAATGGTGATGGCGCCAAATCCGGTTTCGCCGTCTCGAACTTTGGCGATGAACCGCGTGAGGCCCGGGTCGGCCCGCAAATGCAGTCGGCCATACCAGCCCGACGGGCCATCGGGACGCGCCACCATGGGAATGGCCTCACCGACGACGATCTCGCGAAAGAGCCCGTCGTAGCGAATGCCGAAGTCTTTGGCGCCGGGCTGCTCCGCGCGCACGGCGCCCTCCGCGGCCTCGGCCAAGGCGCGCACGTTCGGCGGGATCGCCGGAATCGACGCGGGCCTCTCGGACATGCCGCCCCACATGCACCCGGTGGCCTTGGCGGTGTTCGCATCGAGAACGACGACGCGGCAATGGCCGGCCTCGACCTCGTTGTACCAGACCGTGAAATGGTGGGCGGGAACGCCGACCTGCTCGAGGGTGAAATAGCTGCGGAATACATGGATCTGCTCGGCCGAGCCCAGACCCGCGTCCGCGAGGGGCACGGGCCGAATCGGTACCGTGTCGGCGACGGCGGCCTGCGGAATCCGGGGCCGATGGCCCGAGCACGCCGAGATGACCACGGCGGCTGCGACGATCGCTCTCCTCATCCCGTGCGAAATCCTATGTGAAACTCACCCGCACCAAACCCAGGGCGTGCACCGACACGTCGAACGAGACGGCGCCGTCTTTGTGCTCGAACGCGAGCTCCCGATCGATCGCGCCCTCCGTGGGCTCGGAAAAGCGAACCTTGTTGGGCACCTTTCCCTCGTCCGGAATCGACACGCGGAAGTTGGCATTCTGCTCGGTATAGGGCCCGCCGCCGTTCGTTCCGCTGGTGGCCCCCAGTCCGAACATGTTGGCGCACAACAGCACGAGGCCATCGGGGGCCCGCCGCAGATCGATGAGCAGCTCCTTTGGACCCGTCGTGGCCACCTGCACGCCCGCCGCCGCCGCGACATTCCCGAATTGCGTGAGGATCGCCGGATTCGTCGATTGGAAATAATCACGCCCCGCGCGCGAGGAGACGTAAACCACTTTGCCTTGCGCGATGGCATTGGAAACCCAGGAAGCCTCGCCCGCAGGGAGCCCGAGGGTCGAGCTCAGGGCGGGCTCGCTGCGAAGGGCGCCGTTCTCGTCGTAGGAGCCGCCGTCGTTGCCCGTCACGAGCACGGTGCCGCCTTGGGTCACGAAGGCTTTGATCGCTTGAAGCACGTCGTTCGAGAGCGCCACGGCGCTGGGGACGGCCAAAAGCTTGTATCCTGCAAGTGCTTGCGCGGACACGCCAACCACCGGCAGGACGTCGAACGGCACGTGGGCATGGATGAGCGCTTTGCACGTGCCGCGGTAGTCGGCCAAATACTGCGTGGAGAGCGAGGAGTCCTGATCTTCGCTGGACCACCATAGGCTATCGACGGAGTTGAGCGACGTGTAGAGGCCGACGCCCGAGTTGCGATCGAGAAAGTCGCGGCTGGCCGAGGAAAAGAGCACCGCGGCGCGGTTGGCGCCCGGCAGCACGTAGAGATCTTGCTGCCGCGCCATCCAGTCGTACATGCGCTGGCGAAAGCCGTTGCCGACGGTGGTGCACATCAGCGGGATCTTCGTCTCGTACGGGTTGTTGCGTGTGGCGACGGCCAGCGCCATCACGCGCTCGGCATCGTCCTCGTTGTAGCCGTAGCTGAAGATCCACGAGGGGCGCCCGAACGATGCGCCGGTTCCATGGCGCATCATGATGGCCATGCAGTTCCAGTCGTCGGCGGTGGCGCCGCGCATCGCTTGGCCGTCGCTCACCGCGTCGACCTCCCAAACGCGCACCAGCTCGCCCGGCTTGGCGTGCGCGCCATCGAGCCCTTGGATGGTGCCGCCGTTGTAATCCATGGTGACGGTTTCGATGATGCATTCGGCCGCGGGCTTGGCTGCCTTGATGGCTTGGAGAATCCGTTGTTCGAATTCCCAAATGAGCTGATGGCGCCAGACCACCCAGCGACGGAATTCGGGGCTATCCCAATTGACCTCGGTGGGCAGGGCCAGGCCCGTGTCCTTGAGGAACTTGTCGCGGCATGATGCGTTGGTGCACGGCCAATTGCCCTCGATGTCCGACAGGAGGGGCACGTCGCCCCAGAGGCCATCGAGGCGGGCGGACACGAGTCGTTTGACCCGGCCCAGGAAGTAATCGACGTATCCGCTGGCCGGGCACATCCACGCGCTTTCCGTGCCGGGATCGACCCAGAAGACACGGCCGCCGCCGCCGACGAACATGTTCGGCTTGCCGTCGATGCTGATTTGCATCCAATCGGGGTGCTCTTTGCTCATCACGTGCTGGGCGCTGGCCGCGTCGGCGGTGAGCACTTCGAGCGTCGGGTAATAGGCGACGCAGCGCATGCCGCGCAGGTGGCAGCCGTAGGCCACGAGATCGAGCACGGCGAGTTGCTCGTCGAATTCGGAGTCGGTGAGGTACGCCGAGAGATCGCTGTCGGCCTCGACCACGTTGACGCCGGAGTCGGCGAGGATGTCGAGCGACTCGCGCAATTCCCATGGCTTCGCGTCGACGGCAACCTCGAAGCCGGCGGTGCGTGCATCCCGCAACCATTGTTCCGGCGGCTCTTTGGTCGGCCCGTTGGGCTCGATGCCGCCGTACGGCGTTCCGGTGGGGAGGCACGCGGTCATGCCGGGCGTGAGCCCCACGGCAAAGGCCGCGGCACCGAGCCGCAGGAAATCACGGCGGGCCAGCGCTTGCGGGGCGGGCGAATCGCCGGGGAGCCAGATAGGGGAAGGGGTTCGGGGACGGGGGCGACGAAGCGGGCGTCGAGGTGGCGACATCGGAGGCGCAGCTTAACGCAAAAATCGACGGATTGCGGCGGACTCGCGAGTCGTTGTCAGGCGAGCAGCGGCAGCGGGACAATCCCGGCGAGGCCGGCGCCTTACCCGTTCGAAGCGGCAGGGTCGCCAGGGATCTGGCGGTCCTGACTTTCTGGACCACACATCGCTCCGGTCCCGCCGGTCTTGTCCCGCTGCCGCGGTTCCAGCACCAGGTCATTAAGAACCCGCCACGTTGAATCGACGGTTACCTCGGAGGGAAGTCGCGGCTGGTCGCTCCCTTTTTTAGGCTCAGCAGATACGTGCAGCTCTTAGAGGCCGTGCCAGCCCAGGACGCCTCGGCGGGCGAAGACGGCGACCGCCCGCCCGAGGACCGTGCTGGCGGAGACGAAGCCGAAATCGCGTCCGTCGTGGCTGTTGCCGCGGTTGTCGCCCATGACCAGGATCTCGCCGGGCGGAACCACGGTCTCGGGCAACTCGCTCCCCCCGAGGGATCCCAGGGCGTGGACGCGGCCGTCCAGCCATTCCTCGAGCTCTCCGTCGTCCTTGTTGTGCGTCGGTTGGGGGGCGCCGTTGATGCTGACCTCTCCGTCATGCACCGCCACGCGGTCACCGCCGATGGCCACGACCCGCTTGAGCAGCACGGTGCCGTTCTCGGGCGAGTCGAGCACCACCACGTCGCCTCGAGCTGGCGCGTGGAAGTTGACCATTTGCACGTGGGTGAGCGGCATGCGCAGGCCGTACGCCATCTTCGAGACGAGGATGTGATCGCCGGTGTGGATGGTGGGCTCCATCGAGCCACTTGGCACGTGGTAGTGGTCCGCGAACGACGACCGGGTCACGAAGACCAGGCCCGCCGCGGCCAGCACCGAGACACCGTCGCGCAGAAACCGGAAAGGCCGATGCCAAAGGCTCATGACCCGGGAGACCTCTGGCCCGATCGGTTTATTCCCGTCAGACGCGCCATTCAAGGGTCTGTCCCAGTCTGGTGAGCACGAGGCGGTCGAACGGCGGCAGCGGGACAATCCCGGCGAGGCCGGCGCCTTCGTCCGCCACACGCGCGAGGATCGCCGGAGGTTATGGCGGTCGTTGCTTGCTGGACCACACATCGCCCCGGTCCCGCCGGCCTCGTCCCGCTGCCGCCGTCCTCATACGGCGGACATGCGGTAACCGCTACGTACCGTCGATAGCGGGTTTAGGCCGTAGGGGCAACGCTGGATCGTGGATCATCCAACCCGGATCACGTGGATCCCACATCGTCGGTCCGGACAAGCGACAGCGGGCCTCGAAAGGGCCGCGAGGCGTCGCGAAACGCGCGAGGGATCGCGAGATTTTCTCGCATTTTTCCGTGTGGGAACGTTCCCATATCATGGCCTTGAGCTTGCTCTACGTGGTGGGAAGAAGCTCGACACACACCGCCACTCAATCACCGCCTCGTTTCGAGGAAGGAGCACGGATGAAGGCTTTCAAATGTTCGTCGTTGGCCGTGGTCGCACTGGCCGTGGGGGCCGTTCTCGCAGGTTGCAGCAGCGACGTGCGGGACGAGTCGACCGTTGGGGATGGCTTCAACGGCATGGAGGAAGAGCTCCTCGCCGGCGAGCTTGCGAGCCCCGTTGCCGAGGAGGACATCGCCGATCCGAGTCTCGCCGACGATGGGAGCGACGTCGTCGACACGCAATCCGACGACGCCGACGACCTTTCCGTCATGGCGGCGCAAACCGCGAATGGCGCCATCAATTGGTACAAGGCGCGGACGGGCAGCAAAGCGTACGAAGGCTATTGCGAAAAGGCCGCCCGTCTCGCGTGGGCCCGCAAGACGCGCCACCCCTCGGCCATCGACCATTGGCGCTCGGGCGACGGCGCCAAGCACTCCGGGAAGGCGCCAAAGGGTGCATTCGTCTTCTGGAACACCAGCCAATACGGGCATGTCGCAGTTGCCGACGGCGCCGGCGGCGCCTGGTCCACGAGCGTGGGCAAGAAGATTGGGCACGTCAAGTCGGTGGGCTATTTCCGTAATTACCTCGGCTGGAAATACGGCAACAGCAATTGATCGCGGGGGCCGCGGCGCGGTAGCGTGGCGGCCCGCAAATGCGCCGCCGCGTACCTTTTTTTCTCGCCGCATGCGTTTACACATCGACGCTGACTGCGCCCGCGTTTGGGCAGATTGGCGGGCAGCAGGTCGGCGGGGTGCCTGGCCCGGATGCCGTGTACCTCAATGACGGCAATGTGATTCGTGGAACCGTGACGGAGGTCGTGGTTGGCGATCACGTGACCATTCAGCTCCAAAATGGTCAAACGGCGCGCATCGTCTGGAGTTACGTTGCGCGCATCGCCCGCGATGGCGCTCCGCCGTCGATGGGGACGCCCCCTGCATCGCCAGCCCTCGCGCCGGCGGCGCCCGCGCCCTCGTTGGGATCGGCCACGGTGTTCATCGAAGGCGCGAATGTGACCTTGGAGCAACTCCATGGCTCGAAGTGGGTGCGCGTTTGCAATAGCCCCTGCGGGAAGAGCCTTTCACTCGATTCGACGTATCAGATTACCGGCGACGGCATCCGCAGCTCGCGCGGTTTCTCGTTGCGGGGCAATGCGGGCGAGCGCGTCGTGCTGGACGTGGCGCCCGCATCCAGCGGCTCCTACGTTGCCGGTATCGTGCTTCTCAGCGTGGGCATTCCCACGCTGCTCATCGGGCCATACGTGCTTGCCGTCGCCAAAGCGGTGGGAACCGGCTCGAGGAGCGACACGACCGCGGGCCAGGCCACCGGCTGGGCGATGCTCGGCGCCGGCGCCCTGGGCACCGTGATGGGGCTGATCTTGTTCTTCGGCAACGGGCACACCGGCGTCGATCAACGGGTCGACTCCGTTGGCGCAAAAGCCGCGGACACGGGAAAGCGTCTACCCATTTGGAACGAATGGGCCAGTGTGAAGCCGAGCGTGGTGCCGGGGAGTACGCCGTTCTTGTTTCCGTTGCTCGAGCAGCGGTTTTGAATCTTAGAGCGAATTTCCCACTGCACGTGCTCGAAGGGAGCAATCGCAACCACACATATGGCCGTGGCAACCACCCGCGGCTAAACGACCATGAGGAAGACGAGGAGCGCGCCTACGGCGTCAATATCGAAATGGCTTCTCGGAGGGTGGTCTCGAGCGATGAAGAACGATTCGCGACGCGGCTGTCGATGATGGCGAGGGCACGGCGGGCTTGGGGTTCTTTGAAGCCCATGATGGTCAACGCGCGGAGCGCGAGATCGGATTTCCACACGCGCTGGCGCGGGTGAATCTCGCGTGGCTGTGACTCTCGCAGAACAGCTCTCTTTTCGGACTTCTTCCTTTCGACGTGGTGGCGGCCGAAGTGGTGTTCGGCGGCGAGGGAATTGTGGGCGGCGCACCTTATTCGAAGGTTCGATGCGCTGTCGGGCCCTCCCCGTGCTCGCGGATCGATGTGGTCCAGCTCGAGGAAGGTGCATGATTCGCAACGGCGGCCTGTTTCGTCGACGAAGGTGCACCGTGCTCCGTCGCGCTCGAAGACTTCGCGCCGGACAGCCCGGGTGACGTAGCCTGGACGCGTGTTCTTGGCGGCCCGCTTTGGTGGCGTACGTTTCGTTCTTCCGAGGCGACGCTTCTCGAGTTCGACGAGCAGCAAGTCGAGTGCTCGATCCATGATGACCGCGAGGTCACCGCTTGGATTCGCGTGACGCATCAGATCCGCGATTTGGTCAATCTTCGACTTTAGCTCGGCCGTCGCGGTGAATTGCACTTTGTATCGCTCCGGCGAGAGTGCTTCGACACGCGAACGTGCCGGCTGTGGCGATGGGATCGTCGGAGGTTGCGGTGTGGGCGCCGTCGGCAACTCTTGAATCAAGGAAGGTGCATCTGGCCGTGGGAAACGCGAGGCGAGAAACTCTTGCACTTGCCCTTTGGTCTTGCCAGCTACCGCGCGTAAAAGCTCTTCGTGGTTTTCCGCCGTCAATTGTTCGCGCAATAGTAGCAGTGTGGTTAGATGAATCTCGCCCCGTTCGATCATCGCAAGTGCGAGCGGAAATCTGCGTGCGAGGCGCGAAGCTGCCACGCGGCGGCATGCTTCGTCCTCGCTCATGCCGAGTCTACGGAGGCAAAAATCGAAGAGCGACGAGCACGCGGATTCCAGTTCGAGTCGTCGCTCCTCGATTTCACCGAGATAGGCGAGTAACCGAGCGAGAAGGAAGCGCCCTTGACCGATGACGTCACGGATTCCCGTGAGCAGCTCCTGGTTGGAGAGATCTGCGAGCTTCATGATTCGTTTCTACCACTGGAATTTCGTCCTATCTCACGGGCTCATGTTCGCGCATTCGTGACGCGCAAGGCTTCCGCGCTCCTCTCCGTCGCGAACGATGCGTGACGCGGCGATGAGCGGGCCAGAGTGCCAATTTGGGATGATGCTCGCAAGAGCACGAGCTTGCATTCGCAACGGTACGTCAAGTCAAATCGATACGTCAGCAACTACGCCGACTTCATTTATCATCGGGAAGCGTGGTGTCTCTGGATGGTTCGGGGCCCAACCGTTTCAACAAGGCCTGCGCCCCACGGTTCGTCTTGCTGCGAGGGTCTTTTCCCCAGCCATGGGAAATGGTGTCGAGCGCCTCTCGTGCACGAGGACGATCGCCCCGCTGGCGCAAGGCGATGGCATAGTCGAGATTCGCCCACATTCGATGAAATGGATAGCGATAGAAGCATGCGCCCACGGCTCTTCCGAGAAAAGCCACCGCTTCGTCCATCTGCCCGGCCAAAAGGTACATGCGACCGAGTCGTTGAAGCGACTGCGTCTGCATGATTTCGCGGTCTGGCTCCTCCATGCCGGCTGGTCGCTGGGCGATGGCCAGCCGGGCATCTTCGGCATCCACGACAGGTTCGACGAATGCCTCGTACCAGCGATACAGTTTCAGTTCGTTCATACCGGAGCGTCGGTGCTCCGATGCGCGAAGCCAATCATCCCGCAGCTGTCCGAACCTTGCTCGGTCTATTGCACCAGACCAATAGAGAACGCGATAAGCTTCGATGTCGAAGACGATGGACGCGCCTTCGGTCCATGCGCGGCTTTGCTCGAGATAGGTTTGCGCGAGCGTGGCCGCTTTTGCGTTCCGGCCGAGCTCGAGATTGAAGAGTAGACGCTCGACGGCGGGTCGACCACGATGATCGGCATCGCTGAAATTCTGGGCTTCGGCTTCCCATGCATCGAGGGTGCGCTCGGCATCGTCGAACGCGCCGCTCGAGACTCGTAGGTAGAACGTGTCTTGGAGGCGGGTCGTCGTGCGCGATGAGGAAGGCGTGGCGAGCCAGCGCGATTCGAGCGCAGCCTGCGCGGCACTGAGCGAGGAAGACTGTCCCGCGAGCCCACCGGCAAGGAAGTAGTACCCATCCGGGTTCGCGGGCGCGGCTGCGATCAGCTTCCTTCCGAGACCCTCGACGCTCTCGCAAAGGCCGTCCCCGATGTTACGTCGCCGCATCATGCGGCGAGCCCTTTGGTGCCGTCAACCGCACCCAAGCGCACTCAGGCACGCGGATGCCGTGAGCGTTACGCCGCGTCGTCCGTCGCGGGTTGGCCGACGTAGTGCAGTTGCTTCGAGACGTAACCCGTCAAGCGCTGCATGTACGGCAACAGCAAGAGGCGGGCGCGCTGGCTCGGCATCCAGATGTACCCGTAGAGGGGATGGCCCGAGGCACCGCGATGCAGCTTGGTGTCGAATGCGCCGGTGCCGACCCAGACGCGGCGGCAGCCTAGTTCGTAGGCGCGCTTGATCGGTTCGTAGAAGACCAAGTTGAAATAGATGCCGTCGGCTTTGTCGATGGCGCGGCGGCCGACGCGGTAGACGGTCAAGTCGCCTTTCTTGTCATGGAAATAGGTGGAGAAGCCTAGGAATTCGTCGCCGTGGTGGGCGACGAGGGCTTCGGCGCGGTCGCCGAGGTGGTGCTCCAGGGATTCCCAGAAGGCGGGCGGGTGGCCGAAGTGATCGCCGTATTGCGAATAGAGGGCTTCGTAGCTCTCGGTCATGTCCGAGGACAGGGCGGCCCAGTTCGAGGTGCGCCCCATGGTGACACCCGTGCGCTGCGGCGCCTTGATTTCGCGCTGCAGTTTGCCGCGTTTGCGGCGGCGGGGCGGCTGCGCGGCGATGTAATCTTCGATGCGTTTGCCCGTGAGCGGAATGTACATATCGTACGTGAGAAACAGTTCCGCCATGCCGCAGGCGCGTGCCGTGTCGCGCAGGGGCTCGTCTTCCTCGGGTACGCAGAAAAGGGCCAGCGGCAGATTTCGCAGGCCGGCGAAGTCTTTGAGCCGCTCGAGGACCTCCGTTCGAACGCGCCGTGTTTCCGAAGCCGCCATGGGGACGGTTGGAATGCCGCCGCGGAAGGTGAGGGGGCTGACGGCGATGACCCAGCCATCCGTGCGCACGCGCACCATGCGCAGCAGCTGGCGGTAGAACCCCAGTGCGCGCATCAACCAGCGAAGTTGCTCGGGCGTCGCCTTGGTGGCGCGTCGCAGCTCGCCCTCCATGCCCGTGAAAAAGGCCTTTTCGAACGAGTTGACGAAGCGCACCGACGGATGCTCCGCCACGAAGAAAGGACAGACGGCGACGAGCTCTCCGCCCTGCCGCGCCACCACGTACTGGATGCGCACGGTTTCGCCCACGAGCGGCCCGAGGTCGAGCGCATCGAGCAAGCGAAACCAATGCCGGCCGAGGGCGACGTTCGCGTCCTCGGTGACCCGATCGAGCTCGGCGTCCGAGTACGATGCCAGCGACGATACGACGTCCGTGTGCACGACCGCGCTCATTCCGCCGAAACCAGAAACAGCGGCGCCAGGGTGCCGTCTTGCTGCAGGTTGAGCATTTCCGAGGCCGAAAGGCGGATGAAGCATCCCTCTACCTCGTTTTCGTTCCAGAGGAATGGATTGCAATCTTCGTTTCGCTCGGTCAACACGAGCTTGCCCTCGTGCACGGACGGATACGTGGCCCGCCCGGGGTAAATGCGCTCCTGCACGACGTGCGCACTTTCCAGCGCCCGCGAAAGCGCCGTTTCCCACGTTCCGGCGTCGCACTGCCAGCCCAAGACGACGCCCTTGCCCCCTTCGACATTGGTCGGCTTGAGGGCGAACCGGTCGCGGTGCTTGGCGATGAACGGAAGCAAATCGACCTGGTTGCCGGCGCCGCCGTACTCGGTGCGGCTCTCCTCGACGACGCGGGTCCAAGGTACGTGGCGCACGACGGCCTCCCGCACCTCGGGCTCCAGGGTTTCGACGATTTCCGGATCGGTAAGCAGCGCAAAGAGCGCCTTGTTGCCGCGCGCGGTGGTGAGCGCGAACGATCCGAGGAAATACGACGAGCCCTCGCGGATGGCGCGCCACAAAGGGTGCGACATGGGGAAGGCGCGCAGGAAATCCGGATAATCGAGATACGTGATGCAATCGATGGCAAAATCGCCCGAGTAAAGGCGGCCGTTGCGGTATTCGACCGACTCCGGCTCGAGCAGGCGCACGGCGAGATTGGCCTCCATGGCCGCCTGCATCATGAAAATGTGCTCGGACCACACTTGGTTGATGTCACTCGAAAACGCGCCGCCCGAGGCGACGACGCCCACGTTGGGAAGGCCGGTGCCACCGCGTTGGTGGTGTGCACGGATGCACGACGGGACGAAGCGCTGCTCCGTCTCGATGAAATGCGTGCGATAGCGCTTTCGAAATTCGGCCATGATGGGCAGCTCGTCGAAAAGCTGCCCAATGCGATGCATGAGGTGCGGGCCCGCCGGAATGGAATTGTATTCGAGAAATCGGACGACTCCGTCTCTCCCGGTAAAGCCATCGAGGCGCGCGTAGGGTTCGACGGGGTTCGACTCCAGGGTGACCCGTTCGTCCTCCTCGGGCGTGAGCCGCAGGCGCCGTCGCAGGGCCGCGTCTTCGATGATCCGCTGGCCGAGTGTGACCACCGCGCGCTGCACGAGTGAGGCGGCGCGCTGCAACGAAGCATAGGCCGCGGGCTCCATGAAATAAGGCCGCAGGCACGAGGCAATGGGCTTACCGTAGCTGCGAAGTTGCCGCTCCTTGCCTCCCTGCGTCACCAGCTCGTAGGTGGCTTGCCAATGGCCGTCGTTCAGCAGCTCATGATAGTGAGCAACCGCCCCCTCGATGGTCGGAGTCATCTTGGTGAAACATGCATATGTCGCCCAATTTGGATTTCAAGTGCTGCGTCCCGTTCTTCACAGGGGGGAACCGGGCGAGGTTCACTACTCAACTTTTGCCAGCTTTTACTTATTCGGTCGGATTGAACATAATTGGATAAACGACGCGCACCGTGCCGCCTTCGGGGGTCGGGAAGGCAAGGGAGTAGAAGCTTTTTACGACGCAGCTGCGCACGTTCTCGTCGGGGAGATCGCTTCCGCTGTCCTGGGCCATCGACACGGCACCGCCTCGGTCGATGACGAATTTGACGCGTACGTGACCGTTGAGGGAAGGGTTGTTGCGCAGTCCTAGCTCGTAGCACGCGCGGTAGCGGCCTGCGTTTTGCCGGACGATACGCTGGATGACCTCGGGCGGAATGCGGCCCATCGCCTCGAAGCCGCAGCCCTTGTCCTCGCAGGGACGCGGATTGGGGGCACGCGGTGGGTGTCCTCCGGGCATTCGCCCGTGCGAATAGCCCATGCCATTGTTGCCCGGGCCACAATTTGGGCCGATGCAGGAGCCGCGGCCGTCATGGAACCCGTGCCCGAGTGATTCACCGATGTTGGCAAGACCGATCTGGCCGCAATTGGGCATTCCCGGAGGGCAACCCCCGCCCTCTCCCACGCCGGAAAGCGAGAGACCGCCGATGCCGAAGTTCTCCCCGGGGTCGGAGCCCCACATCGCGCCAAGATGGCTCTCGGCATCGGCGCCGTTGGGAACCGTTCCCCAAGGCGTGATCGGTGCGTTGGGATCGGACAGCGGGGAGGAGCCGAGCATCCCAACGAGTCCGAATTCGCGCGCCAAGGTGAGATCGCGTTCGCGCGCCAAGCTGGCGTCCTGCGGCGTAGCATCTCCTTTGGCGCTCCAGTGCGCGTTGGTTTTCGGCGCCGTTTCCCGCCCCATGAGGCCCGCTTCGTTGGGAGCCTGCTTTCCGGAGGGCGCCGATTCGCGGGCACCCTCGCGCGCGGCCGATTCATCGTCCACGTTGTCGCGTTCGCGCTCGGCGGCACCCGCAAGGTACTTCTGCATGGTCTCGATGCGGTCGCGCGCGATGAAGACGTCATCGTCGGCCGTGAGCGCGGGAAGAAAGAGCGCCAGGGAGCCGAAGATCAGCGCGTGCATGGCAAACGACGTTCCCACGCCGCCGAGCGCACTGTCCTTCCATCGGGCGAGTGCGCCGAGCGGCGTCGGGCGCCCCGCAGGCACGGCGCGCAGTGCGACGCGGAAAGGGCCGAAATCCGCCTCCAGGGGCTGTTCCGGGGCCAGCGTACTGCCCTCGGGAAGCACCAGCGCGAGGTCGGTCCCGATTTGCTCGGCCGGCGCAAAGAAGGTGCAATAGGCATGTTCTCCAATGGAGACCGCCGAGCCCATGGGCAGATGCCGCATCGCGAGGATGTCACCTCCCCAGGATAAAATCGCCTCGATGACGTCGAGGTCGTCCCGATCCATCGTTTCCGTGGTCATGCGGAATCAGACAGGGGGCTCCGGCAAAGGTTTCGGGGTGTCGAAAAAAAAACGCTATGTCTTTGGTCATGGACCGATACGAGCTGAATGGCGCCCCCGTAGGCCTGGACGACCTCTCCATCCTGGGGCGCGTTCCTTATGGCCACTACACGATGATGCAGGTGCGTGACGCCGGTGTGCGCGGGCTCGGGCTGCATCTCAGGCGCCTGCAGGAGAGCACGCGGGAGCTGCTCGGTTGCGAGATCGATCCGGACGAGGTACGTCGCCACATGCGCCGTGCGCTCGGCGCGGGCACGGAGGCGACGATGCGCGTCAACGTGTTCCCGCGGAATATGGATTGGCTCGCCCGCCGGGGAGCCCCCACCGAGGTGGACTACCTCGTGACCGTCGGCGCGCCGCGCGAGCCATCCGGGATCACGCCGCGCGTGCGAACGACGCGCTTCGAGCGCTTCTTGCCGTCGGTGAAGCACATTGGCATTGGCCTGGGCGTCATGCAGCATGGGCGCCGGGCCATCGCGGAAGGGTGGGATGACGTCTTGTTCCTCGATGCCGACGGTCGCGTCCTCGAGGGTTCCGTGTGGAACATTGGATTCTTCGACGGGGCGCGCATCGTCTGGCCGAACGCTCCTGCGCTCCCGGGCATTGCCATGCAGCTCGTGCAGCTCGGTCTCGCGAAACGTCATATCCCCTCCGAAACGCGTGAGGTGCACATCGAGGAGATTTCCTCGTTCCAATGCGCCTTCCTCACCAATACGGTCCAAATCGTCCAACCCATTGCGCGCATCGACGACACGGCATTTACCGCCGCACCGGACTTGATGGCCACGTTGACGAAATGCCATCAGGAGCATCCTCTCGAGCGTTTGTGAGTCGCTGGTTGACGATGTGTCGCCCGAATGGGTGACATCGATTTTCGTAAAGCAATGACATTGTCCGAAATGCTGCCGTCTCTCTTTCACCAAAGGAGCCACTGCCATGCAATTCGTTCGATCGTCCGTTGCCGTTCTCGTATGCCTACTCGTCGGGTGCGCCGCCGATCCCGAGACGTCGGAACCGACCGACGTCCAGGTCCAAGAAAGCGTATCTCAGCAGGCGCCCATCTGCCCGCTCAAGTGGACCTGCGATTCGGGCCGCTACTACGGCACGAAGGCCCAGTGCGAGACCGCCTGCGGTGTCGGCGCGTGTTACCGCGATTACGCGTGCACGGGAGGGTGCGTTTGTCCCTGATTCGCACCGCGTGAAGATCGGGTACGCTGCTCGCCATGGGCGGTGCAGGCGACCTTCACTATCAACGACAGGGTTCCGGCGAACCGCTGGTGCTCATTCACGGCATCGGTAGTCGCCATGGGGTGTGGCGGCCGGTGGTGGAGCAGCTCGCGCTCGAGCGGGAGGTCTTCGCCATCGACCTGCCCGGTTTCGCCGAATCACCCGCTCTGCCATCCGGGACGCCGTCGAGCGTGCTCACACTGACCGACGCGGTGGAAGCGTGGATACGAGCCATGGGGCTCGATCGCCCGCACGTCGCGGGCAATTCGCTCGGGGGGGCCATCGCGCTGGAGCTCGCGCGCCGCAATGCCGTGCGCTCGGCCGCGGCGCTGTCGCCGGCGGGGTTCTGGATCGCCATCGAGAACACGTACGCGCGGTTCGTCTTGAAGACGGCGCGCTCGTTGGGGCGGCGCGCGCGTCCTCTGGCACCGACGCTTGCCCATTCGAAGCTGGCGCGAGGCCTTCTCGCCGGGCCGTTCGTCGCGCACCCTTCGCGGTTGGACCCCGACGAGGCGCTGCTCGATCTGGCCGCATTCCTCGATGGTCCCGCGTTCGACGAGACGCTCGACCGCACGCGGAAATACTACTTTGCCAACGGCCACGAGCTTCGCGTGCCTGTCACCATCGCGTGGGGAACGCGCGACTATCTCCTCTTGCCGCAGCAAGCGCGCCGCGCCCGCCGATTGCTGCCCGATGCTCGTCACGTTTCGTTGCGAGGCTGCGGGCACATGCCCATGGGCGACGATCCGAAGCAGGTGCTCGACGTTCTTCTCTCCCACTGACGTCCATGGATGGAAAGGTCAAACCGACGATGAGTCTTCTCACGTACCGCGCACTCGTGTGCGGTCTCGCCCTCGCTGCATGTGGCGGGAGCAACGCATCCAAACCGCCCGCGGAGCCGGCCGCTTCGTCGCAGACCGAAGCGACCGGCTCGCAAGCGACGCCGGGCGCGAAGTCCGATGCCGACGCGAAGCCCGTCGAGCCGCCCGCGTCCGAGACCGCGTCGCCGCCCCAGCCTCCCAAGGTTCGCCTGCTATCGCCCGGTGCGGCGCCTCGGCACGCGCTCCGCTATCGTTTTGCCGTGGGGCCCTCGCAGTGGAGCCAAATGGACATGAAAATGGCCATTGGCGTCGGATTGGGGAATGCCGTTCCCAAGCCCGTGCCCCTGCCCACGGTCCGGGCGGCGATGCGCATCGATCCGAAGAGCGTGAGCCCCGAGGGGGAGCTTCGCTACGAGTTCGAGATGGTCAAGTTGACCGTTCTGCGCGACGCTCCGGTGGCTGCGGAGGTGCGAACGAAGTTGGAGCAGGAGCTGGGCAAGCTCACGGGGCTCAAAGGCTACGCCGTCGTCACCTCGCGCGGCATCACCAAGGACGCCGACTTCGTCGTACCGCCCGATGCGTCCGACGCGATGCAGGAGACCCTGGAGAACATGCGCTCCTCGATCCGGCAGATGAGTTCCCCGCTTCCCGAGGAGGAAGTTGGGAAGGGCGCCGCCTGGGAGGTGGAAACCCAGCTGGTCACGCCCGCGTTTCGCTTGACCCAAACCGCGACGCACACGTTGCAGGACGTGCGTCCCAACGGAATGTCCACGCGCGTTTCCTTCATCCAAAATGCACCGCGGCAACCGATGAAGCTCAAGAAATTGCCCGGCGCGAAGGTCCAGCTCGAGAGCATGCTCTCGACGGGCGACGGAAAGACGGAGGTCGTGTTCGACAAGCTCGTGCCCAACTCGCTCGTGAGTCTGTCGACCAACATCCAAATGTCGATCGCCGCGTCCGATGGTTCGACCGGTAACATGGCCATGAGCATGGGGGTCGCAACGACCTTTCAGCCGAGCAAAGCGCCCCACTGAATCGGGCCTTGACCTTGCGTGGCCCTATGCTCAATTCGGTGGCCATGATGCCTCGCTCGTTTGCACTGGCCATCGCTTGTTTCGGCTTGATCGCGTGCGGAGACTCGGCGCCTCCGCCCGCCGCCCCCACGTCGGCCGCCGTGGCCAATGCCGCGCCGACCACGCCCGCCCCGCCCGCTCCGTCGCCGCCGCATGCGGATGGCACGCTGATCGCGCGCAAGGTCCTGTTCGGCAATCCGGATCATGCCGCCCCGCGCGTGAGCCCCGATGGAAGGCGAATCCTCTTCATCGCCCCGGACCAAGGTGTGCTCAATGCGTGGGTGGCCCCGGCCTCGGATCCCACGGCGGCCAAGGTCGTCACGCACGAGCGCACGCGCCCCGTGCGCGAGGTGCGCTGGGCGGAGACGAGCGAGCACGTGCTCTACCAGAACGACAAAGGCGGCGACGAGAACTTCCACGTCTTCGTGGTCGACCTGAAGACGGGGCAGGAGAAAGACCTCACGCCGTACGACGGCGTGCGAACGGATCTCCAGGACACGTTCGACAAGCACCCCACGACGTTGTTCGTGCAAATGAACAAGCGTGACAAGAACTGGATGGACCCGGCGCTGATCGACATCAAGACCGGCAAGGTGACCGTCCTGTACGAGAACGACGGTTACCAGGACTTCCTCCTCGACAAGGACGCCAAACTGCGCCTCGGGCAGAAGTACAATGCCGATGGCAGCCGCGAGATCTTCCTCCGTGCAGGCGCCGGCAAGAAGGCCGAGTGGAAAAGCTTCATCAAGATCGGCCGCGAGGACAGCACCACCACCGAGCCGCGTTGGTTCAACCGCGACGGTAAAACGCTGTACATGAGCGACAGCCGGGATCGCGACACGGCGGCCGTCGTCGCGGTCGAGGTGGGCTCGGGAAAGCGCACGGTCCTCTTCGAGGATCCCAAGAGCGATGTGCAAGGTGACATCGTCGACCCGAAGACGATGAAGCCGCTCGCCGTCATGACCAACCGCGAACGGCGCGTGTGGCATGCGCTCGACAAGTCCGTGCAAGGAGATCTCGATGCCCTCGCCCGCGTGGCCAAGGGCGATATCACGGTGCTCAGCCAGTCGCACGACGGCCGCAAGTGGACCGTATCCTTCTTGAAGGACGATGGTCCCACCGCCTTCTATTTGTGGGATCGGAACACGAAGCACGCCTCGTACATCTTTTCGGATCGCAAGGATCTGCAGGGGGTCGAGCTTGCGCCGATGCACCCGGTGGTCATCGCGGCGCGCGACGGGCTCGAGCTGGTGAGTTACCTCACCCTGCCGCGCAGCGTCGATCCGAAGGAGACGGGCAAGCCGTCGAAGCCCGTCCCCATGGTGCTGCTCGTGCACGGCGGGCCCTGGGGACGCGATCAATGGGGACTCAACGCGAGCCATCAATGGCTGGCCAACCGCGGCTATGCGGTGCTCAGCGTCAACTTCCGCGCGTCGACCGGATTCGGGAAGAAGTTCGTCAACGCAGGCGATCGCGAGTGGGGGCGCAAGATGCACGACGACCTGCTCGACGCCGTGAAATGGGCCGTCGACGGCAAGGTGGCCGACCCGAAGAAGGTGGCCATCATGGGCGGAAGCTACGGCGGGTACGCCACGTTGGCCGGGCTCACCTTCACGCCCGACGTCTTCGCGTGCGGTGTCGACATCGTCGGCCCGTCCAATCTGGTGACCTTGCTCCATTCGATCCCGCCGTACTGGTCGGCGATCTTCAACGACTTCGTGATGCGCATCGGCGATCCGCGCACCGACGAGGGAAAGCAATTCCTCGCCTCGCGCTCGCCGCTGTCCCAGGTCGACGCGATCAAAAAGCCGCTGCTCATCGGCCAGGGGGCGAACGATCCGCGCGTGAAGCAGGCGGAAAGCGACCAGATCGTCAAGGCCATGCAGGCGAAGGGCCTGCCGGTGACCTACGTGCTGTTCCCCGACGAAGGGCACGGCTTCCAGCGGCCCGAGAATCGTTTGAGCTTCTTCGCCGTCACGGAAGTGTTTCTGGCCGAGCACCTCGGCGGCAGCTACCAGCCCTACGAGGGCGGCGGTGACGACTTCCAGGGCTCAAGCATGCAAGTCCCCGCTGGCGCCAGCAGCGTGTACGGACTCGAGGCTGCGCTTTCGAAAAAGCGATAGCATCGCCTGCATGCATGGCATGAGGCGCATCACCATCAGGTTCGGTGTACTTGCTGTATGCGCAGCGGCGTTCTTCGGAACGGGGTGTAAGAAAGAGACCCGCTGGGATCAAGCCGCCGCGACGACCACATCCGAGGCGAGGGCCCAGGCCCGCGAAGAAGCGGGCCTGCCTCCCGTCGCCGAGGTGAAGCAGACGAAAGGTGCCGCATTCAACAAGCTTTTCCCCGACGATGGCACGGATGGTTACAAACGTGTCTTCACCCAGGAAAAAGAAGGCTTTGCCGAGGCGAAATTGCAAAAAGACGGCAAAGACGTCGCCACGCTGAGTCTGGCCGATTCGGTCAACGACGACGACGCGAAGGCGAAGTTCGCCAAGTCGACCGACAAGGTCGATTCTTATCCTTTGGTCACAGTGGGGAAGAACCAGTCGGCGCTACTGGTCAATGAGCGATATCAAGTCAAAATATCGAGTCAGACGCTCGACGCCAGCGCCCGCAAGGCACTCTTCTCGAAGTTCGATTTGAACGGCATCGCCAAGCTGTAAAAAGGGAGGAAACCCATCATGAGCAAGCCTCTTCACGAACTCTTGCAGGAATTGCCGACGACGAACGTCACCACCACCGTCCTCAAAGGGCTCGATTATCTGGTCCCGGGCCAGTGGCAGAACATCACCAGCATCGAGGAGATGATCAAAAGCGTGACGGGGGAGGAGGACCAGGAGCTCGTCCAGAAGATCGGCGAACGCGCCATCATGCTCTACAACGACTCCGGCCAGGGCTATCAGCGCGCCGTGGACATCTACCAGCTCGTCGACCACGTCGGTGCGGCAGCGGGCGCGGCCTCGCTCACGCATGCCCTCGGGGAGTCGTTTCAGATTTTGAGCTTTCTCGACAAGATCACGCCCAAGCCCGACACGGCCCAGGCCATCGATGCTTCGGTGAAATTCGTCGCCGAGATGGCCGCGTTCTGTTACTCGAGCGGGCTGCCCGGCGACAGCGTGGGCGACTTTGCCGCGTCGCTCGCCAATGCGGCCAAGGAAGACGCCATTCGCTTTGCGGCGTGGATTGCCTTCGACTGCATCATCCCGCTGGGGCCGGACTTCATGAGCACCTTGCTGGGGAAGGTGAGCGAAATCAGCGAAGGCCAGCTCGGCGAAAATAGCCGTTTTGCGAAGATTGCCGAATACCTTCCAGGCGGGCTAGGCGAGAAGAAGGCGCTGGTGAGCTCGACGTTGGAATCGTCGCGCGAGCACATCGATCGATTCGTCTCCGAAAAGGGCATGTCGCGCGAAGGCCTGCTCGATCGCATCAAGGGCTACGTCGACGTGGCCGACGCCAAGCTCGATACGGTGGCGGCGGTGCTCGACATCACGACCAACTACTTCGAACATACGGGTATTCAATCGGTGGCGCGCCGCCTCGTGTCGCGCGCCTACGGGGAGATCTAGAAGACATGAAAAGCGCATTCGGCTCTCGTCTTGGCTGCGCGGCCGCGGTTTTTCTGGTCATGGCGGGGGCCGGGTGTGCATCTTCGTCGAGCTTGGCCAGCGGCCCGGCGGATCCGAGCGCGACCAAAGACGGATTGAGCGTGTGGTTCGAGGGCGGCGGCGCCGTGACCGCGTCGGTGGATCCCGAGGGGAACATTTTCGGGGCCGTGGTGAACGTGCACCGGTCAAGAACGGCCCCCCAAGCCGGGCCTGGGGCCCCTTCGGGATCGTCCGATTCGCACGACGACTCGGGCATGCTGCAGGGCAGCGTGTACGATCGACCGGTGAACATCACCTTCCGCGGTGCGAGCGCGCGGGGGTTGTACGGAAAGCAGCCGTTCAACCTCGATGTCGAAGACGCGCCCGGGGGCGTGCTGCGCGTGCGCGGCCTCGCCGGCGGAGCACCGCTCGACTTCGAGATTTCGCCCACGAAATGGACCGGTCACGTGGGCGGGTGTGGCTACGACTTGGCCGGACGTCCATGGCACTACGAGGGTTTTCGCGCCTGCGGCGGACGCTCGCAACGCGTCCGCGTCGAGGTGGGCAAACCCATTTCCGACTGGGCCTCGATCGACACCGTCACACTTTTGGGACTCGTTTTGCGTCGTTGAACGTATGGTAACGTAACGATGGCATGACGCTCCGGGCCTCCCTGCAGTCGTTCGAACCGGGGGTGATTCTCCTGGGGAGATACCGCGTGGAGAACGTCGTGGGCCGCGGTGGAATGGGCGCGGTCCTTGCGGCATGGGACACGGAGTTGCAGCATCGCGTGGCCATCAAGGTGCTCTCGGGCTTCGCGCTGGCGGAGAGCGAGCCGGTGGGGCGCTTCATGCGCGAGGCGCGCATCGTGGTCAAGTTGCAGAGCGACCACGTGGTGCGCGTGTTCAACGCGGGCACGCTCGAAACGGGGGTGCCGTACATCGTCATGGATCTGCTCGAAGGGCACGATCTGGGCGACCAAGGCCTGGTGCCGGCGCAAACGGCGGTGGATTACGTGTTGCAGGCCATCGACGCCATCGCCGAGGCGCACGCGCAGAACGTCGTTCATCGCGACTTGAAGCCGTCGAATCTTTTTCTGGCGAATCGTGTCGGGGCGGCCCCCATCATCAAGGTGCTCGACTTCGGGATTTCCAAAGCGACGAACCTGGAGGGCGACCTATCCCTCACCGGGTCGACGTCGATCATGGGGTCGCCGCGGTACATGTCGCCGGAGCAATTTCGTTCGGCCAAACAGGTCGACGAGCGGACCGACGTGTGGGCGCTCGGGGCGATTCTGTACCAGCTTTTGGCGGGGATCCCGCCGTTCGATGGCACCTCGATGACCGAGATTTTCGAATCGGTGGTTCACCGCGAGCCCGCACCGCTGCATGCGCTCCGCCCCGAGGTGCCGGCGGCGCTCGAACAGGTGATCCTGCGTTGCTTGCGCAAGGCCGCGAACGAGCGCTACGCCACGGTGGCGGAGTTGGCGCTGGCGTTGGCGCCGTTTGGCACGGGTGAGTGGCAACGGTGCGTGGAGCGGGCGGCCAAGCTTCTCGCGGACAAGTCGACCTTGAATGCCCACGTGGGCTGGGTGGCGCCGGCGGAAAAGGTGCTCCCGCTGCCCAGCGTGTCGCCTCCGCGTCCGGGGCCGGAAGGGGCGCCCGAGCCGCGGGGATCGCGCCGGCGTATCGCGTGGATGGCCGCGAGCCTCTTCGTGGTGGTGCTCGCGTCGGTGTGCGTGGGGGCGGCGCTCATGCTGGCATGGGTGAAGCGCCACCCTCCGCAGTTGGCCACGGCCGCGCCGTCGGGGGCGCCGGTGCCGGCTCTCACGACGGCGACCATCGTGGCCGATTCAGGGAGCGTGGCGGCGGACGTCGATGCGGGGGCTGCACCCGATGCGGGGGGCGCGCTGGATGCCGGGACTGCGCTGGCTGCGGCGAGTGCGCGCAAGCCCGGGGCTGGAAATCCGGCGCGCGTTCTGACGGATTTTCAGAGGAGCCGCCTCCTCGGGCACTATTCGACGTACGACGGCCGGCGCGGCTTCGTGCTGGATCGCCTCGGCGAGCCCGTCAAGGTGCGGCTCGATGGCGACAGTACCGTGCATTCGCTGAAGGAGCGCTATTCACAGTGGACCTGGCTCGATTACCTCAGTGAAGACGGCAAAATCGAGATACGGACGAAGCAGGATACCGGCGAAGTGGTCAAACTGAATTACGCCGACGTGGTTCGCGACGCCGACGCGCGCCCGCTTCGCTGAGACGGGCCAAGGCTCGACCACCCGCCTATTCGTATTTCGATGTAAATAGAAAGGCTTTTTCCGTCATGCCATTTCGCGTGACGGCCTGGCTTCGCGTTTCATCGACGCGAGTCGCTTACGACCGCCTCGTCATCCCATGTCTAGGGCTGAAAGTACCTCATCAGCTCATACATTGTTCAAGCATGGATCAAAGGTAAGCGGTGTCAAATGGCAAAATCGAGCGGTGTTCCCGACTGCAGGGTCGACGACCAACTGGTCGCACCGACGCCGGGATGGGTAGCGTGCGCGACATCATACATCCGATGATTGGTAGGCTGCCGCGGGCCGCCGTCGTAGAAGCCAACATGCGCTGATTGGCAACTCCACGATGCGCGAGAGGACTTTGAGAATGATCCGACTGGCACATTCGCGGAAATCGGCTTCTCGCTAGGCCCTATTCGATATGGATGGCCTGATCCGCCGTACGACGGTATCCGACTGGACGAATGCTCCTCGGCACCTGACACACAATGCCGTCGTGCACTTCAACGCTTCGCAGTAATATTTTTAATTTGCCATTCGCACTTGACCCATCCGTCGGCGCTGAGTACTACTGAATGACACCGGTTACCAAATCGAACGCAGATGTCTTTTGCGTCTCTCCGTGATTGGGCTTCTCGGACATCCCGAAGCGCCTAATCATGCCCAGATATTCAATGTAGCTAGGGCATCCATTCGATGGTTGGCGCGGCATGCAGTCCATGCCTCGCATTCAACACCACCCGACGGCCAACGGGGGCGTGCCCACTATCCAAATACGCGAAACCACCAGCGGGAAACCGAGAAAGGACGGAGAACACCATGAACGCAGCCCATAAGGTGCCGCCCAGCACCATGTCGGACGACCTCACGGCCGAAGAAGCCGGACAAAATGAGGCCGCGCGCGCCCCGCGTGATGGCCAAGGCTTCCTAAAGCTCAAGTCGGGCATCAAGGCCGGCAGTGGGTTCCAGGGACCACCCATTATCCCGCGCCCCGCGGCGTAACCAGCAGTCACTCGACGATACCAACCATACAATCACCCATAACGGAAAACCGAGAAAGAACAGAGAGCACCATGATCGACCATGCCATTGTCAACGCTTCCGAAGAGACCATTTCCACCACCACGCCGAATGACGTCACGGCCGAAAAAGATGGGCGCGGCAAAGCCACGCCGGCCGGCGGCCATGTACGGGTCCAGTCGGGCCTGAAGGCTGGCGGAGAGTGGGGCGTTGGCCGGCGGACTCCGAGGGCGTAGCTAACGCCAGCGGACAGGTAATTGGGGTCCCCAATAGCACGACCCGGGTTCTGGCCGGCGGGAGCGCTCCCGCCGGCCTTTTGATTTTCGCAACTCCCGAGGAGACGCCATGCCAACTCCGTTTTCTCAATGCCTTCGCTCCCTCGAGATCGATGCGGCCCAGCGCTCCGTTTTCGCCTTCGGCGGAGCGGCGCTTTTTCTCGGGGCATGGCTTTTCTGGTTTTTGCGCGTCGGAGTCACACTTCACGAAACCACCGATTCCGGGCGAATCGAAGTGGCGGAGGCGGCCAAGCCGTTGAACGCGGCCATCGGCGGGCGCATTGTCGCGACGAACATTGCTCTCGGGAAAAGCGTTCGCCTCGGCGACGTTCTCGTCGAACTCGATTCGGAGACCGAACAGCGCCAATTGGCGGAAGAGCTCACGCGCGTCGCGATGGTGGACCCGGAGCTCGATGCGCTTCGCCACCAGGCGAGCGCGGAACAGGATGCCCTGTCGAGCAATCGCGCGGCCACGCGCGCCGGAGTCAACGAGCGGCGTGCGAAACGGAAGGAAGCATCGATCGATTCGCGGCTGGCGAGCGAAGAGGCTCTTCGAGCCCAGCGTCTTCAGAACGAAGGATTGATTTCCACACGGGACTTTTTACGCGCACGGGCGGAAGCGCAACGCAAGCGAGCGTCCACCGAAGCCATCGGCCACGACGTACAGCGCCTCTCCGGCGAAGGGCAGGGCCGCGAGAACCAAGGGCTCGCTCACATCGCCCAGCTCCGGCTTCAAATGGCGCAGCTCGAGGAAAAGCGCGCAACGTCCCTTGCGGCCATTGCCGTGTTGAAGGCGGAAATCGCCAAGCGACTCCTCCGCGCGCCGGCGGACGGCACGATCGGCGAGGTCTCTCCGGAGCACCAGATTGGTTCCTTCGTGCAAGCGGGCGACCGACTCGGGGTGCTCATTCCGGAAGGGCACCTCATCGCCATCGGCGACTTCGTTCCGGAGGACGCGCTGGGGCGTATCCGGCGCGGTCAGGCCGGGCGAATGCGTCTCGATGGATTCCCGTGGACGCAATTCGGAACGGTACCCGTCATCGTTCGGGACGTGGCGAGCGTCGCGCACAATGGCCGTATTCGCGTCGAGCTCGATCTCGTGGCCGCTGGAAACCCGCTCATTTTCCTCGAGCACGGACTGCCCGGTGCCCTCGAAGTCGATGTCGAAACCTCGACGCCGGCACGCATCGCGCTCCGCTACGCGGGGAGCCGGCTCGGTGCGCCCGTGCAGAAGGGGGACCAGCCATGATCGCGGCCCCGACGATCCACCGGCGCTTCTTCGTTCCCGAGGTGGTCCAAACCTCCGCGATGGACTGCGGTCCTGCGGCCCTCACGTCCCTCCTCGAAGGATTCCGGATCTCGGCGAGTTACGGCCGACTTCGCGAGGCTTGCCAGACCGACGTGGACGGTACGTCGATCGACACGTTGGAAGATCTCGCAGGGAAACTCGGGCTGAACGCGACGCAAACGATGGTGCCGCCCGAGCATCTCTTTTTGCCAGAGGGCGGTGTGCTTCCCGCGATCGTCGTCGTGCGGCAGCCCAACGGCATGCCTCACTTCATCGTCGTATGGAGAAGCGTGGGCGGACTCCTGCAAGTCATGGATCCCGGCGTCGGGCGACGGTGGATGACCCCTTCTTCGCTGCGCGAGCAGCTCTTCATGCACGGCATGCCGGTGTCCGAGGCGCAGTTTCACGCCCTCGCGACGTCCGATGCGGTCGTGCGCGTCCTTCGCCGCCGCCTCTCGGAGCTCGGGTGCACCCGAGAGCTCGACGCGATGCTCACCCGCGCCGCAACGAGCGCGAGCTGGCGAGCGATCGCGCTCCTGGATGCCGCGACGCGGATGGTGACCGATATCGTGAGCTCCGGGAGCGTGCGCAAGGGTCGCGAGGCCGGCGGCCTTCTTCGTTCGCTCATCGAGGGTTGCGAAGGTGTGCCACCCGGCGAGGGCCCGATTCCGCCGCCGTACTGGACGGGCCTCCCAGACGGCGAGGAGGACGTCTGGCTCCAGGGAGCCGTGGTCGTCGCGGTGCGCGCACGCGACGTCGAAAGGAAAGCGCCCGTCTCGTCGACGTCCGCCGAGCTGACCGCCGTGCTCCAAGAAGCGCCCGCGCGTCCGTTGCACGAGCTCTTGCGGATTCTGCGCGATGACGGCGCCCTCGGGCCGGTAGCTCTCGTCGTTGCGATCGCCCTTGCGGCAACCTTCGGGATCATCGAAGCCATCCTCGTGCGCGGGCTCGTCGAGGTGGCGGGCGATCTTGGCGTGGTCAAAGAGCGGATGGCGGGCCTCGGCGCCATCGTCGCCTTCTTCCTCATGATGCTCTTGCTCGAGCTTCCCATCGCCCACGCGATTCGGCGCCTCGGGCGGCACCTCGATGCGCGCTTGCGGATCGCTTTCTTGAGCAAGCTCCCTCGCCTCGCAGATCGCTACCTCAGCAGCCGTCCCACCTCCGACATGGCCCATCGAAGCCACGCGCTCTCGACGCTGCGTGGCTTCCCGGATCTCGGTGCCCAGCTGGTTCGGAGTGCGCTGAGCCTCCTTGCCACCGTGGGCGCGATCGTGTGGCTTCATCCCGCGAGCGCGCCGCTCGCGATCCTTGCGGGTGGGGTGGCGATCGCGGTACCGCTTGCATCCGAGCGGGTCCTGAGCGAACGCGATCTCCGCGTACGCGCGCATGTGGGAGGACTCAGCGGGTTCTACCTCGACGCGCTTCTCGGGCTCGTCCCCGTTCGGACCCACGGCGCCGAGCGTGCGGTGCGTCGGGAGCACGAGAACCTGCTCGTGCAGTGGGCACGCGCGGGTCGCTCCCTGATCGAAGCGGCGCTCGTGGCCGACACCGTGGGTGCGCTTCTCGGCTTCGCGCTCGCGGCACTGCTTCTCTTTTGCTACGTGCAACGCGGCGGTCCGGTCAGCGGGCTTCTCTTGTTTGCCTATTGGGTGCTCAAGCTGCCCGCGCTGGGACAAAGCCTTGCAGCTCTGGTGCGAGCTTACCCCGGCATTCGGAACACCGCGCTCCGGCTTCTCGAACCGCTCGGCGCCCTCGAAGAGGAGCGGGTGCACGGTGCGACGGCGACGTCTTCGGCGCGAGGGCTCGAGCTCGCGTTCGAAGGCGTGAGCATCGTCGCGGGAGGGCATACGATCCTCGATGGGCTCGATCTCCGAATCGCACCTGGAAGCGACGTGGCCATCGTAGGCTCCTCGGGGGCGGGGAAGTCGACCCTCGTCGGGATTCTGCTCGGCTGGCATCGTCCGGTGGCAGGGCGTGTGCTCGTCGACGGACATCCCCTCGATGCAGCTCGTGCCGACACGCTCCGGCGGGAGTGCGCCTGGGTCGATCCGGCCGTGCAGCTGTGGAATCGCTCGCTGGCGGACAACATGCTGTACGGCACATCGGCGGGAGCGATGGGGGCCATGCCGGGGGCACTCGATGCCGCGGATCTCCAGGGGCTGCTCGAACGACTGCCCGATGGCATGCAGACCGTGCTCGGTGAAGGCGGGGCTCTCATGTCCGGCGGCGAAGGGCAACGCGTACGTTTCGGGCGCGCGCTGCTGCGGCGGGACGCGCGCCTGGTCATCTTGGACGAGCCATTCCGCGGTCTCGACCGCGAGAAGCGGCGAACGCTCCTCACCCGCGCACGCGCATGGTGGCGGGGCGCGACGATCCTCTGCGTGACGCACGACGTGCGCGAGACCTTGGACTTCGGCCGGGTCCTGGTCGTCGAAGGCGGGCGCGTCGTCGAGGACGGGGTTCCCATGGCACTCGTTCAAGATCCGAGCTCGCGCTACCGGATGATGCTCGACGCCGAGAAGGAGGTTCAGCGCGGGTTCTGGTCCGGTGGCACGTGGCGCAGGATGACGCTTCGTGCAGGAAAGCTCGACGAGCACGATGAGGGCGTGGTGCCCATCGTGCGCCCGACCATGACACGGCCGGCGCGGCTCCGGGCCCGAACATGAGCGGCGCGGGATTGGATCTCGAGCGCTCTGGCTGGCCGCTCGAGCAAGCCGGCGCCGCGATGCTCGCGCTCTCGAAGCGCGCTGGACTCGCGCCGCGCCCGGTCGCGATTCCATCGTTGCCCGAAGCGGTGGACGCGCGTCAGGAAACCCAGCTGGGGCCCTGGATGGAGTCGCTCGCGAGCTGGTTCGGGATCGAAGCCGAGCGAATCGACAGTGCCTACTCGAGCGTCGAACATCTGATTCGTGGCCTTGCGCCGGCCCTCGTCCGCATCACGCAAGGTGGGCGAACGTCGCTTTTGGCGCTCGCGGGGTTTCGCGCGGGGCGCGTTCTGCTACTCGGGCCCGACCTCGAAGTTCGCGCCGTGCCCGCACGAGAGATCCGCGCCGCGCTATGCGCCGAGCTCGAGGCGCCTCACGCCGCGAAGATCGATGCCATGCTGGACATGGCCGGTCTCCGCAGCCGAAGGCGTGAGCGCGCCAAGCTCGCCATTTTGAGCCGGCTGCTCGGCCGGGCGAACGTCGGCGATTGCTGGATTCTACGTCTGCCCCCGGGCGCGCCGTTCTTCGCGCAGCTGCGCGCAGCGGGGCTCGGCGGCAAAGCCGCGGCACTCGCATTGGTACACACGGCTCAATACGTGCTCAACCTCGCATCGTGGGCCATGCTCGGCCAGGGCGCGTTGCAAGGGCGAATCGACATGGGGTTGCTCCTGGCGTGGGCCCTGCTTTTCGTAACGCAGGTCCCATTTCGGGTGCTCGAGAGCCGTGCGCAGGGGCTTTTCGCGATCGACGCCGGAGGGCTGCTCAAACGGAGGCTTCTTCACGGCGCGCTGCGGCTCGCCCCCGAAGAGATCCGTGCGGAAGGCGCGGGCGGGCTCCTGGGCCGCGTGATCGAGTCGGAAGCGGTCGAATCGCTCGCGCTCGGCTCTGGAATCGGGGGCCTGATCGCGATCGTCGAGCTCGCGGTCTGCGCGTTCGTATTGTCGAAAGGAGCAGGAGCTGCGACGGAGCTCGTTCTATTGGCTTTATGGTCGCTCCTCAGCGTTTTCATGGTGCGGACGTTTCTCGAGAGAAGCCGCGACTGGACGGCGACGCGCCTCGCGATGACCAACGACCTCGTCGAGCGCATCGTCGGGCATCGCACGCGTCTCGCGCAGCAGGCGCCAGAGAACTGGCATCGAGGCGAGAACGAGGCCGTGTCCGAGTACATCGCGCACTCGGAGCGGATGGACGCGTCGGCGGCGCGCATTGCCGCACTTTTGCCAAGCGGCTGGCTCGTCGTGGCCATGCTCGGTCTCGTGCCGACGCTTCTCTCAGCGCCCGCCTCGGCGCCCTCGCTCTCGTCCGGTTCGCTCGCGATCGCGCTTGGCGGAATCCTTCTCGCCTCGGGTGCCCTCGGCCGCTTGGCGGGCGGCCTCACGAGCCTGGGCGGTGCGCTCATCGCTTGGAAGCAGGTGGCGCCGCTCTTCGATGCCGCGGCCCGCATCGAGCTTACCGCATCGCCCGATCTTGCCTGCTCCGCCTCCAGCGAGCTCCCAGGGAGCGCGCTCCTGGAGGCGCGCGACGTCACCTTTCGGTATCGGGAACGAGGGGAGTCCGTTCTGCGTGGGTGCACGCTTCGGATGGAGGCGGGCGAGCGGATCCTTCTCGAAGGAGGGTCCGGCGGCGGGAAATCGACCTTGGGAGCCTTGCTCGCGGGACTGCGATCCCCCGAAACAGGCCTTCTCCTCCTCCATGGTCTCGATCGAAGTACGCTCGGCGCCGAGGCGTGGCGGAGGCGCGTCGTGGCCGCACCTCAGTTTCATGAGAATCATGTGCTTTCGGGGATGTTCGCCTTCAACTTGCTGATGGGGCGCGTGTGGCCCCCGAGCCAGGAGGACCTCGAAGAAGCCGAGGCCATTTGCCGGGAGCTCGGCCTCGGTGCGCTGCTCGAGCGCATGCCCGGCGGTTTGATGCAAATGGTTGGCGAGACCGGATGGCAGCTTTCCCATGGCGAAAAGAGTCGTGTGTACATTGCACGAGCTCTGCTCCAAAACGCCGATCTCGTCATTCTCGATGAGAGCTTCGGTGCGCTCGATCCCGAAACGATGCGCAAGGCCATGCGCTGCGTCGACCAAAGGGCGCGCGCACTCCTCGTGATCGCGCATCCGTAAATCTGGTTACGGCATGGAGAGCGGGGCGATCGCGACGGTGGTGAACCCATCGGGGCTGCTCTCGAACGACGCGACCATTTGCACCGGGCCACGGGTGTAGACGCGGGCGTCGGGGAGGCGCTGGGCGACGGCTTCGGAGCGGGACCATCCGTGCGTGCGCATTTCGTCGTCGTAGGCGCCGACGCTCGCGGGCAGCGCCCGTTGGACCTCGTACACGCGCACGCCGTAGGCTTCGCCGTCGAGGGCCGCGGCAAAGGTGCGCCGCGAGCCGGGCGGTCGCGGTACGCCGTCGAAGTCGCCGCCAGGTGCGTCGCCCTCGGCAGGAAAGAGCGTCTCGAGGGGCGCGGCGGAATCCGTGGCCACCGTGATGATGCTGGTCCTCCCGCCGTCGGCGCGCTTCACCATCGAGTAGCGAACCCGCGTCGAGTCATCCCTCTGCCGAAAGACGCAGAGCATTGCGGCCGCGTTGTCGGTTCCCTGGTGATCGATGCGGTCGAGCCGGAGATCGCCCCCGAGCGAAGGCCGATCGTCGCGGGCTGCCTCGCCACCGAGCATCGTCGCGCGATCGCCGCTCTGGCATTCGCGGCGGATGCCCTCGACGGCGCCCTCGAGCGATTCCCGGGTCGAGCTCGTGCGAAAAAAGACCCGCGAGCCATTGAGGGACACGAAGCGGCCATTCTCCGCGTGGTGGGCCACGGGAAGCGCTTCGAACCGGGCCATTTGCGCGAGGAGGGCGTGCTCTTCGCGGCGCACCTGCATCGCATGGGCGACGAGAGGCACCATCCCGAGGAGAAGGAGAATGGGAGGGGCCAGGCGGAAAAGCACCGAGCGCATCACGGATTGGGGCCGTAGCCTCGAATGGTCGTATCGAAGATCGAGCCGCGGTACTGGTTGATGCTCGGAATGGGGCTGTCCTTCGAGCGCTCCAGGCACGCCAGCGCGCGGTTCCCGGTGAAGGTGTGCGTCCCTTCGCCGACCAATTGATGCGGCGTCACCCCGCCCGAGGATGCATTGGCGAACGTGCCGCGCAACGGTTCGGTGTACACGGGATACGTTCGCTCGTGGCCGATTCCGAACAAGGCCAGAATGGCGAAGATTTGCGACACGTTCAGATTCCCTTGCGGGCGCACCTGCAGGGAACTCGGCACGCCGCCCGCACTGCTCGAGGCCGCGGAAGCCGCGCCGCCCGAGCAATAGGACATGGCGTTGGCGATCGACGACTGCTGCACCGAGTCCTCGGCGCGGCGTCGGGCGGTGGTGGCATCGCCGACGTACTTCTCGCCGAGCACCAGGACGACGAACCACACCATGACCGCGGCCGCCTCCAGGGTCATGGAGACATGGGAAAAGCCACGCTTTCGAGCCCTTTTCATAGGCCCCCCTTGTTGCGCCCCGCGACCATGGCGTACTTCCACGCGGCCACGAACGGCTGCTGGTCGTGGGTAACGCTCGCGAATTCGCTTTCCCCCCCGTCGGGGAAATACCATTTCGCGCAGGCTTGGTATTCGTGCCGCTCACGCAGCGTGTTCGACTCGGAGGACTGCCCGAAGCTCATGACCGTGCGAACCGCATTGGAGATGTTCGTGATGGTCCCGTTGACCTCCGCCGACGAGTAGGCGCATGCGCGCATGCTGTCGGCATGGTTCCAATCAGAATCCGTCGGCGCCCGCGTGGTGCCGCCCAATTTGGATTCGCTGAACGAGGCGGGTAATCCAATGTTGTGCAAATACGATGCGGTGTTCGACTCCAACTTGTCGTTGTCGCACTTCTCACGGTCGAACGTGCACGAGGTAATTTGGCCCGATTTCGAATCCTGGTACGAATAATCCGTTTGCCGGCCGAACCCGCGCTGCGTCTTTTCCGGTGTTCGAACCACGCACTTGACGTACTTGGCGACGTCCGCGGAAAAACTGGGTTGCCCGCCGTCGGCCCCCTCCCCATCCGGGGGAGGGCTGGGGTGGGGGAGCCGCATGTGCATCCGCTCCTCGAGCTCCCCACATTGCTTCGCCGTATCCTTCGCAATGCTCGGAATCTGCGGCAACTTGAGCGGACTCGATGACCCACCACCGCCGCTGGGCGCCCCGCAGATGGCCTGCGGCAACGTCGCCACCAGCGCTTGCGGAAGGCCCTGCAACAGGTTCTCCATCAACAGGGGAAAGGCATGGCCCGGCATCTCCGACCCCAGGGCATCCTTCTGCGCGAGCGAGCACGAGGTCGGCGTACTGTCGCCGGCCCAGATGTCCTTGGTCATCGAAGGATCCTCGGCACGGATGCTTACGTTCCCGTCCCCACTCCCTCCGAGCCCCGAGCGAACCTGATCGAGCGAGGCGATGGAGGTGACCTTGTCGATGGTCGACGAAAGCTTGCCCAGCGTTCCCCAGAGGAACTCCTGTTTCGCCCGCACCCAGACCAACTTGGCCAGCGCCCGCGGCTTGTTGGCCATGTACTCCGCGCAGATCTTCTGCATATGCGGATTGAACCATTGCGGGCACGCGATGGCCGCGTTCACATCCATGGTGATGTTGTCCGCCTCCACGGCGAACCTCGGACCCATGATGGACGAGGAGATGACATTGTTGTTCGCATTGGAGTTCGCGGCACGCGCATGGTCCGCCCCCAACCTGGACGCCGCGTGGTTGGCATGGCCGACCTGGGTTTCGTAATAGAAGGACAGGTAGGATTCCGTCCCGCGAAACGTGCCGAGCCCAATGGTCAGGGCGCCCATGAACAGCTGCGAAAAAGTGAGCGACATCGTCATGGCATCACGCTCCGTCCCGCATGTCGCAGCCCATCGCGACCGTCGTCTGTTTCGCCACGAAGGTGACGTGCCGCGGGGAGCCCGAGCACATCATTTGTGCAGCGAAGGGCAAATCGCAGGGAAATTCGCAGCGAACCTCGACCTCGACTTGGCGCGAACCCGGTGTGCCTCCGTGCTTGGGGCGTGCGGTGACTTGGCAGGTCTGGGCGTCGTTGGACGCCAATCCGAGTACCGGGTCGACGCTCGCGCGGATGGCCGAGGCGCGGCCGCCGGTGAATTCACCCTGGGATGCACCGCCGAAGTCGCGCCCATCGGCGCAGATCGTTTTCATCGCCGTGTCGGCGGCGATGGCCGCGGCGTGGTCGACCATGTCGCGCTGCATGTAGTTGCGCGAGAGCTGCACATTCATCAAAAAGACGCCCGATACGATGAACCAGGTGGGCGCGAACGCGAACATGTTGGAGACGCCGCTTCCGTTCGTGTCGGAGAGGAATCTCTGGCAAACACCGCGGACGTATTTCATGGCCATATTCCATGACGCACGATGGCGACCGAGAGTCCCGCGAGAATGGCGGGGCCCAAAACCACCGGTGGAAGCTTGCGCACCGTCAAGTACGGTAGCTGCTTTTGCCTCCGGCGAAAGATATTGCCCAGTCCAATCTTCAGATTGCCAAGGCGGTCCCAGAAGGCGCCGCTTCGTACGACGCGCCATGGGAAGATCACCAAGAAGAGGATGGCGAAGGCAAACCCTTCGGCGTCGAAGCCGATCCTCGGGCCGCATAGCGCGCCGATGGCAGCGAGAAGCTTGACGTCGCCGCCGCCCATTTCCCGGCGTGAATAGCTGAATAGCGGTACCGCTGCGCAAATGGCTACGCCCGTGAGGGATGCACCGAACCCGCGAAGCGCCCCATGGAATCCGCCGTCGACGTAGCCCACCGCCGTGTGCAGCGCGAGGCCCACGACGACTCCTCCCAAGGTCAGGACGTTGGGGATCCTTCCCGAGAAAAAGTCCCATACCGCCGCCACCACGGCGATGGCGTAGCATACCCAAATCGCCGTTCTTACGATGTCCATCGCAGTGTTCTCCGTGTAGCCAGTGCCAATTGCCGCCTTCGTGCACGAGCGCGTGCGCGTGCACGATCTCGTGCACGAAGACGATCATGAGCACGATCACGAATCACGTAGTCGTTCACGTGATCGTGATCGTGGTCGTGCACGCGCACGTGCACGTGCACGTCCTTTCACTGCGTCAGAGTTTGCGTAGTCGAGTTGATGGCTTGTTGCGATGGCTGAAGGCTTTGTTGCCCACCTCCGCTACCGCCGGATCCACCACCACCGACCGAACCGCTGATCCCTCCGGGACCCGATACGCTCACTCCATCTTTTCCGACATTGAACGTCCACCCGGAGCCACTTCCAATGCCGCTCCCGATTCCTCCAGCGCCGCCCGGATTGGCACCGCGCTCCAGGACGTTGACCTGATTTTGAAATGTCTTTGCCGCGCTATTGGACGACGAAAACAGCGACGGCAACGTGAGCCCCACCATCGCGGCACCGGCAGCCGTGAGCAGCATGTACGTGGTGAGATCGCTGTTGCCCCGCCGGTCCGCGAAGAGGGTACGGACCCGACGTATGATGGATATTCGCATGGTCTTTCCTTCTCTTCGCGACGGGCGATGTGGGGGCTTACTTCTGGCTGGCGAACGGCGCCTTGACTTTTTCGGTGGTCTCGGACTGCGCACCGGTCGCCTGGTTGATCTGCTGGCTCGTCTTGTCGCTCGAGCTGCTCGAGTTGTTCGTCACCGCGGTCGTGGCCGCGGCCGCGCCCGTGATCGCCACCGCGCCGATGACCACCTTGGCCGCCGAGGAGATGTGCACCGTCTTGTCGGCGTAGCTCATGTCACCGCGCTCGTCGCGGATGAGGTTCGTGGCGAACTGACGAATACGTACGATAGCGTTCATATCGTTCCTTCCTTCCTATGTTGTTATGTGAAACCGTTTGCTCAACGTCGTTGCGTGAGCAACGTCTTGTGCGCCGTATCCATCTGCCCCGCGAGCCTCTGCCCAGCAGCACGTGCCGCGAGGGACATCGGATAGACGAAGCAGCCGAGAAGCGCGGCAATGGACAGCACCTGCTCGAGGGGAGTGAACCCCGCCGCGCGGCGCCGTTTTCGTGCATTCGCTCTCACGCCCGCATCTACTTCACGGTCCATGCCACGGCGTGCGGGAGTGTCTTCTTCGTCTTCTCTCCCTCCCGATGCCGATTCCGTCGATCGAAGATCGGGAGCGCGAGGGGCAGCGGGAGCGGGAAGAGGAACTACATGTTCCGCGAACGGAACGGAGGCTTCCGCGCTAGGTCGCGGGGCGGACGCGTGCTCGGATCATGCGCAGGTAGCGCTCTCCGATGCCCGACGCGGCGGCGGCGCGGGCCGAGTCTCCGCCGTGCAATTTCAGCAAATGCACGACGTAACGCCGCTCGAACTCGCGCAGGACCTGCTCGCGGGCCTCGGCCAGGGGCAAATTTTGGCCGACTACGTTCTCGATGAAGTCGCGGGCCAGGGCGAATTCGCCGTCTTCGCCCTCGATGGGCAAAGGCTGCCGGAAAAGCTCGGAATACGAATCCGCGAGCTCCCCGAGGGCGACCAACCGCGCCACCGTGTTGGCCAGCTCGCGCACGTTGCCTGGCCACGAATGACTAAGCAGCCGATCGAGCAAATGCACGGGAAACGGCTTCTCGCGGCCCCCGTAAAGCTCCCAGAAATGCCGCGCCAGCGGCTCGATGTCATCCCGACGATCGCGCAGCGGCGGCAGGGCAATGCGGGCGACGGCAAGCCGGAAGAAAAGGTCGTCTCGGAAGCGCCCCGCCTGCACTTCTTTGTCGAGATCGCGCCGCGTGGCCGCGATCAGCCGGACGTCGACCTTCACCCAGCGCGAGCCGCCCAAACGCCGGATCTCCGACTTCTGGATGGCCCGCAAAAGCTTGCTCTGGAGGGATTTTTCCAGGTCGCCGATCTCGTCGATGAGGAGCGTTCCGCCGTGGGCCTCTTCGAAAACGCCGGCTCGCGCCGAGGCGGCGCCGGTGAATGCACCCTTCTCGTGCCCGAAAAGCGCTGATTCCAAGAGCGAGGCGGGGACCGCCGTGCAGTCGAACACCACGAAAGGCCCGGTGGCGCGGCGGCTGGCGGCGTGAAGCGCCTCGGCCATGACCTCTTTGCCCGTGCCGGTTTCGCCTTCAATGACAAGCGGCACGTCCGATTCCGCCAGCCTGCGGCATAGAGGATAGAGCCGGCGCATCGCCAGGCTCGAACCGAGCACGGGGCCGAAGCTCGTATCCGGGGAAACCGGGATCGGCTTGGACTTCACTTCGATGTCGACGCGGGCGACCGTGGAGCCGATCTGGATCTCCTCGCCGCCGGTCAAAAGGGCCTCTCCGACCCGTGTATCGTTAACGAACGTCCCGTTTTTCGAGCCTAAATCGCGTACGCGTAGGTACGTATCGTACACATCCAGACTCGCGTGCCGCCTGGACACCTCGGGGTCCCGCAGCCTTACCGAGCAGACCTCGCTGGTTCCCAGCAGCAGCGGGCAGGCCGCTGCGCCGTCGACGACCAGGACGACGCCTGCATCGGGCCCGCGCACGAAAGTCAGCTGAAATGACGTCGTTGCGGAGTTTCGTTTCGGGCGGAGGACCGTCTCTTCGGACAAGGACGGGTGCACGGGCGACCCCATGACGGAACTATCGCATCCATCTGGCCCAGAGACAAAGCAAGGCGGTCGGGTTGGAACGCGGCTCGCATATGTACGGATTCAGAACAACGGATTCAGAACACGACGGGGCCGGCCGGTTTGGGCTTCCGAACCACCTTGGGTTTGTCCCGCGTGAATTTCATCTCGAAGACCTGAATGTCATCATGATCGGGCATTTCAAACGTAGCGGCGGGATTCTGAGGGTGAACCTTTTCATTTTCCTTGCCCCCCGTCCCCAGAACGAGCTGGGCCCTATCGTGGACCTCCATGTCCATACTGACGTGGGCGCTTCCGGAGCGATCCGTCCGCGCCACTTCCTTCCCCAAGTAGAAGACGGGGAGGTTCGGACCCTCGCTGGCTCGCACGGCCACGACGAGCGTGTGACGCGTCGAACGGCACGTGACCGAGTATTCGGCGGGCGTGGACGATCCGACATCGAAGTTGCGAATGGGCAACGGACTGGTGGGGGACCGGAATCCGTCCGGGCAGCGAACTTGGACGGAGAAGGTCTCGCCCTCGGCACCACGGACATCGAGCCTGGCTCGCCCCTCGGCATCGGTCCGAGCGACGAGCCGCGGTCCGGTGAAGACTTCGACCCCGCCAACGGGAGATCCGTTTTCAGCCTGCGCCCGTATCACTACCGCGGTTGCCGGCGGCCCGGGGGGCTCACCGCACGCCATCGTCGCGGTGACGGAGAGAATACCAAGTAGTGCAATCGTCGTAGTTCGCATTTCCAATCAACAAAGCATCGTTCGTTCCAAGAGGTGACACTATGAAGCTGCGCGCCACGCTGCTCGCGATGTTGATCGCGAGCGTCGGAGGATTCCTATTGTGGCAATACCTGAAACGCTTCGAGGCGGAGGCCTCCGGTGGTGCGCGCATCGGCGTGCTGGTCTCGGTGCGCACCCTGGAGCCGGGGGCCATCTTGCGCGACGAGGACATCGGCGAGCGGTTCATTCCGCAGTCGTACGTCGAGACGCGCGCGATTCGCTCGTCGGATCGCGCGCGCATTGCCAACTTGCGCATTGCGGCTCCTCTCGAGGCGCAGCAGCTCATCATGTGGACGGACATCGTGCTGGCGAATGACGACAAGCGCGACGTCGCCAGCTTGGTGCAGACGAACATGCGCGCGGTGACCATCCATACGGAGACGAAGGCCAACATGCTGGTGCACGCCGGCGACCGCGTGGACGTTCTCGCCACGTTCCAGCGGCCGAACAGCAACGACGTGCGCACCGGCGTCGTGCTCTTGCAGAACGTGCTGGTCCTCGGCCGCAGCAACGAGTCGCCCGAACGCGGGCAGACGGAGGGGAGCGATCTGGCGTTGAGCCTATCGCTGCAGAATGCACAGATTCTCTCCGTCGCCGCCGACAAGGGAAAGCTCTCCGTCGCGCTGCGTAGCCCCGAGGATAACCGCCTGCAGGAGGGGCTGGGCGAATACGGCTCGGACAAGCTGGTGACCTTGCCGCAAAAGGCCGCGGTGGTGGCGGCTCCTGCCGGCCCGCAGGCCATGCAGTCGGTGAACCGATGATGCGCGCACGAGCTTACCTATGCGCGGCGATGCTCTTCGGGGCGGCACTGGCCGCCGCATCCGATGCGCGCGCCCAGACCGCGAAAGATCAAGGCGGTCCCACGCGTGCGACCACGGTGGAGATGACCCTCATCGTGGGCGAGAACAAGACGATTCCCGCGCAGGGGGTGACGAGCTACTCGGTGGGCGCGGGCGGCATCGTCGACGTGAAGGTGGCGCCGGGGCTTTCGCAGTTCGTCTTCGTGGGTGCCCGTCCGGGAAGCACCACGGTGCTGATGCTCATGCAGAACGGCACGCAGGTGACGTATGCGATCACCGTGTACGCACGCTCGCCCGAGCAGGTGCAGCAGGAGGTGGAGCAGCTCCTGGTCGGCTACACCGGCCTTCGCCTTCGCAAAGTCGGCACGCGCTTCTTCATCGAGGGCGGCGTGGCCACCGACGGAGATGCACGCCGCATCGCGCTCATTGCCAGCCTGTATCCGGGCCAGGTGGAGTCGCTGGTGGTGGTGGGGTCGGTGGGCATCGAGCACACGATCAACATCCGCATCGACTTCTATTTCGTGCAGTACGACAAGACGTCGACCTACGGCGCGGGCGTGCGCTGGCCTGGAGCGGTGGGGCCTGGTGGCTTGGTCATCACCCGCGATCTGGTGGCCAACGCCACCAACGCGACCGCAACGTTGGATCAAGCGCTCCCCGCGCTGGATCTCGCGCAGACCCGAGGTTGGGCGAAGGTGCTCAAGCACTCGACGGTGGTGACGACCAGCGGCTCGGAGGCCACCTTCGAGAACGGCGGCGAGCAGAACTTCCCCGTGTCCGCCGGGCTTACGGGCACCGTGCAGGCCATCAAGTTCGGTACGAACATGACGGTGGTGCCGCGCTACGACTCGGTCACGCGCGATCTCGAGGTGAAGGTGAACGCGTTCGTGAGCGATCTGACCCCGCCGGCGGCGGGCTCGCTTCCCGGGCGCAAGACGTCGACGGTGAACACCTTCGTTCACTTGAAGCTGGGGCAGTCGATCGTGCTCTCGGGCATCCGAAGCAGCTCGACCACGCACTCGGTGTCCGGAATACCGCTCCTCAGCCAAATACCGGTTTTGGGCTTGCTGTTCGGTAGCCATCAGAACAGCGAGGCGGAAATCGAGGGCGCGGTGTTCATCATTCCGAGCATCGTCGAATCGGTGCCGCGCAAGGCGTACGACATCGTCGATGCGGCGATGAAGCAGTACGACGATTACAGCGGCAATCTCGATTCGGTGAATGCCTATTCTAAACCGCCCCCGAACTACAAGTGATCGCCATGCAGGTTCCCATTCGAGTCACGCACCGCGATACGGACATTTCGACCATGCTGGTGGCCGCGCCGGCGGTATTGGTCGTAGGGCGCCATTCCGAGTGCCAATTGCGGCTGGATGGCGATCTGGTGTCGCGCACCCATGCCAAGCTGCTCTTGGGCGCCGCGACCTTCATCGTCGAAGACGTCTCCAGCAACGGGACCGAGGTTGCGCCGGGGGTCATGCTCCATCGCGCGCGGCGCGAGCTCGTTTATGGAAGCTTGGTTCGTATTGGTCCTTTTGCCGTCCGGGTGGGGGATGAAGATCCCAGTTTGGATTTGGCCCCCCCACCCCAACCCTCCCCCGAGGGGGGAGGGGGCCCTGGAGTTCCGTCGCCCGCAAGGGCTCCCTCCCCCCCGGGGAGGGGGAGTGAACATGACGACGAAGACCTCGTCGACGTCGTCGCCCTCCGCCGGCGCATCCACCAGGAGCTCCTCAAGAACCTCGATCTCGCGAAAATCGACCCCACCCGCGCCGACGACCCATCGCTGCGGCCGCGCGTCCTCACGGCGCTCAAGCGCATCGTTCGCGATCTCGACGACGACATCCCCGAGGACATTTCCCGCGATGCCTTCATCGGCGAACTCGTCGAAGAAGCCCTCGGCCTCGGACCCCTCGAACCGCTCCTCGCCGATCACACCGTGACGGAGGTCATGGTCGTCGATCCGACGACGATCTTCGTCGAGCGCGCGGGCAAGCTCGAGCCGACTCACACCGTTTTTACCGACGATGAGCGCGTGCGCGCGGTCATCGAACGCATCGTTGCGCCGCTCGGTCGGCGCATCGACGAATCGCAGCCGCTCGTCGATGCGCGCCTTCGGGACGGCTCGCGCGTCAACGCGATCATCCGCCCTCTCGCGTTGCGCGGCTCTTGCATCACCATCCGAAAGTTCCCCAAGAAGCGCCTCACCACCGAAGACCTGGTCCGCCTCGGCTCCATCACGCCGCAGATGGCCCGCTTCCTCGATCGCTGCGTGGTCGCCAAGAAGAACATCCTCATCTCGGGCGGCACTGGCAGCGGGAAAACCACCTTGCTCAACATCCTCTCCGCCGCCATCCCCAAGGACGAACGCATCGTCACCATCGAGGACGCCGCGGAGCTTCAGCTCAACCAGCCGCACGTGGTCACCCTCGAGACGAAGATCGCCAACATGGAAGGCAAAGGCGCCTTCACCATCCGCGATCTCGTTCGCAACGCGCTGCGTATGCGCCCCGATCGCATCGTCGTCGGCGAGTGCCGCGGCGGTGAGGCGCTGGACATGCTCCAGGCCATGAACACCGGCCACGATGGCTCGTTGACGACCATCCACGCGAACTCCCCCGAGGAGGCCCTCGCCCGGCTCGAGACGCTCGCGCTCATGGCCGGCCTCGATCTTCCGTCGCGGGCCATTCGCGAGCAGATCGGGCGATCGATTCACGTCATCGTCCAGCAGTCGCGCATGGCCGACGGTACGCGCAAAATCACGCACATCTCGGAGCTCGACGAGCTCGAACCCGACGGGCACTTCGAGACGCGCACCATCTTCGAATACGAGCGCACGGGCGTCGAGGAAGACGGCACCGTCGTCGGTGACTTCCAGGCGACGGGCTACCTGCCCAGCTTCATCGACGAGATGCTCGTCCGCGGCTTGATCAAGAAAGGAGGGCCCTACCTATGAAGGAGACGTTCTTGCGCTGGTTCGCCGCCATCGGTCGCGGCGACGTGCCCTCCACCGTCTACGAGATCGTCGGTCTCGCGTTCGTCTGGTTCGGGGTCGCGGCCTTCGTGTACGTCTCGGCCACCGATCCCCGCGGGGCGGCCCGCCGCGTCGGGGCCAATTACGCGGGCGGCCTGAATGTCCACCTGCGCAGCATGTTCCTCCCCGAGCGCGGCGCCTACTTCGCGTGGCTCCAGCTCATTGGCGCGATCGCGCTGCTGGCGATTTACGGCTTCGTGAAGCTCGAAGCCCTCCTCTATGCCACCGTGGCCGCCATCGTCGTGCCGCCCGTGCTCCTTCGCTCGATGGCCAAGCGACGACGAAAGCGCCTGGACGATCAGGTGCACGGCTTCACCCTGGCCCTGGCCAATGCGCTCAAGACCACGGCGAGCATCGGCGAGGCCCTTTGGATCACCCTGGACGTGACCGCGAAGCCGCTGCGCGAAGAGCTGGAGACCGCGCTCAAACAAGTGCGCATCGGCAGCACCCTGGAGGAAGCGCTCCTCGCCATGACGGCCCGCGCGCAATCCACGTCGCTCGACGTCGTCGTCTCCGCGCTGCTCATCGGCCGCCAGACCGGTGGCGATCTGCCGCGCATCCTCGAGGGCACCGCCGGCTCGCTCCGTGAGCTCAAACGCCTCGAGGAGTTGACCGAGAAGGTCACCCTTGGCGCGCGCCAATCGTTGCTCATCGCGGCGGCCATCACCGCGTGCCTCGCGTTCTTCCTGCCGCGCGTCGTGCCCGGCTTCTTCGACCCGCTGCGCGATACCGTGAAAGGGCAGCTCGTCGTCGCGCAATGCGTCTTCATGTACTTCTCCGCGCTGTACCTCGGATACCGCTTTACGCGGATGGATATCTAACGATGAGCTATCCCGTTTATCGCATTCTCATGGTGGCGCTGTTGGTCCTGACGTTGGGATCCCTCGTATTCTGGATTGCGCTCCGCCCCTCGCGCACGACGTCGCGCTTGGGCATGCGAGGGCTCAAACGGCAGCAATCGCTGTTGCGGAGCCCGTCCTGGGCGACCATCGAGCCGCTGGTGCGCTGGTTGGGCGTGCGCGTGGGGGCCGTGCTCGATGAGGGCACGCGCGCGAACCTCGATATGCAATTGACCTATGCGGGGGATTACCTCGGGCTCTCCGCCGACGAGTATTTCGCCCTCATCGTCTTCAGTGGATTGGGCGGCGGCGCCGTGGGAAGCCTTCTCGCGTACTTCGTCCAAATGAGCATTGCCTGGCTGCCCATTCCCATCGGCCTGGCGCTGGGGGCGGCGGTGCCGTACCTCATCGTGGACGGTGCGCGGGTCGGTCGCTGGAAGGCCATCAACCGCGGCCTTCCGTATGCCGTCGACCTCATGGCCCTCTCCATGAGCGCGGGGCTCGATTTTCCGGGCTCGGTGCAGCAGGTCGTCGAAAAGGCCAAGGCCAACGAGGCCCTGCGCGAGGAGCTCGCGTTCTTGCTCCAGCAGCTGCAACTGGGGCGCACGCGCACGCAGGCGCTGCGCGAGCTGGCCGCGCGCGTTCCCATCGAGAGCGTGCGCGAGTTCGCGCAGGCGCTCATTCAAGCCGAAGAACGCGGCAATCCGGTGGCCGCGGTGCTCGAGGTGCAGGCCGCCACCTCGCGCACGCGGCGCTCCAATCTGGCCGAAAAGGCCGCAGAGAACATGCGCGCCAAAATGGTGCTGCCGACGATGGTTCTCATCGGCGTCGGCATGATCCTCATCGCGGTGCCGTCCGCCATGATGCTCGACAAGCTTTCGACGGGAGGTCTCAAATGAAGTTCGCAGCACGCGAAGCGCGGGAAACCCAAACGGGACTCAAGTTCCGTGTTCGCTATGCCGACGGCCGCACCGAGCAGTTCCTCGTGGATGCCGAGCGGGCGCTCATCGGCAGCGCCGCCCATTGCGAGGTGCGGCTTCCGCCGGAGTCGGCGGCGCTCGAGCACGTCGAGGTCGTGGCTCAGGGTGGACGCGTGCACATCACCACCCGCGCCGCGGCGAATGCGCCCACCTTGAACGGCACACCGTTCGTCACCGGCATTTGGCCGTCGGGGGCGGTGCTGGCCATCCATGGGGTGACGCTCACGGTGGAGTCGGTGGACCTCGGGCAGAAGCAGCGCGGACGTTCGCCGTTCTGGCTCCTTGTACCGGTGCCCATCGTGGCCGTCATCGCGTCGATCATCTATTCGCGCGTTGCCGCTTCGGCGGAGTTGCCCATTCCCGATGCGCCCGGGCTCTTCGATGCACCGGTGGCCACGTGCCCGACGCAGGCGCCGGAGCTCTATGGCGCGTTTGCCGCGGACAAGCTGCGCACGGCGCAAGCCAAGCGCGAACGCGGTCCGTTCTCGCGACGTGACGCCGTGGAGTCCGTATCGTTGTTCGAGCTGGCCGCTGCCTGCTACCGCCAAGCCGGTTCGGGCGAGGAGGAGCGCGAGGCCTCGTCCGGCGCCGTGTCGCAGCGCAAGAAGGTCGAAGAGGAATACCGCGTGCGCCGCGTGCGGCTCGAGCACGCGTTTCGCGTGGGCGATCCCTTCGGCGCGAAGCGCGAGCTCGCCATCTTGATCCCGATGACCGCGCACCGGCGTGGTCCCTACGTCGAGTGGCTCGCGTCGCTCGATCGCTACGCCACCATCGAAGCAGAGCGCCGCTCTGCCAAGCCGCTTGGACGATGAGGATCCCCATGACGATGCGCCGTTTTCTCGTTGCAGTTCTTCTCCTCGCGGGCTCCGTCGGTTGCGCCAGCACGGGCGGCGCAGGGCGACACACCGCGGACAAGCCACCGGAGGATCGCGATCCGCAGCTGCTCTTCGAGCGCGGCAAGGCGTACGCGGACCTCGGCGATCTGGTGCGCGCCGAGCAGTATTTCGGCGCCGCCCTCACGGCGCACGCCGACGAGCGCAAGGTGCTGCCCGAGCTCCTTCGCGTGTGCGTGGCCTCGCGGCACTACCGCCTCGCCTCGGAATACGCGCAGGTCGCCCTCGCACGGCGTCCCAAGGATGCCCATCTGCGCTTCGTCGTGGGCGCGCTCTACGTCTCCATCGGCGAGATCGGACGAGCGCGCGAGCACCTGGAGCAATCCGCGCGCGACATGCCCGAGGACGCCGAGGTGCAGTTCGCCGTCGGCACCTTCTTCCGCGACGAGCTCACCGACCAAATTGGCGCCGACCCGTTCTTTCGCGAGTACCTCCGCCTTGCCCCCCGTGGCCCGCACGCCGACGAGGCGCGGACCTCGTTGATGCAGAAGGTCGCGATGCCCACGCCGGAGGCGGTCCAATGATCCCCGACGAAGTGTTCTCCGCCACCTTGCTCGACTTCTTCCACCCGGTGAAGCCGTACCTGGAAGATCCGACGGTCACCGAGGTGATGATCAATGGCCCGGGCAAGATTTACATCGAGCGCCGCGGCCGTCTCGAGCGGGTGGCCGCGCGATTTCCCAATCCGAAGGCGCTGTTTTCCGCCTTGCGCAATGCCGCGCAGTACGTGGGCAAGCACGCCGACGAAGAGCGACCGCTTCTCGAGGGGCGCCTTCCCGATGGCTCGCGCGTGGCCGCGGTGCTTCCTCCGGCCGGCCCCGGGGGACCGTACGTGGCCATCCGCCGCTTCTTCCGCGAGAAGCTCACCGTGGAGAAGCTCATTGGCTTCGAGTCGATCACGCGCGACGCGGCGGATCTCATCTCCACCCTGATTGCCTGCAAGCAAAACGTGGTCATCGCCGGCGGTACGGCCAGCGGGAAGACATCGCTTCTCAATGCCGTTTCCTCGTACATCCCCGAGGACGAACGCGTCGTGGTCATCGAAGATTCACAAGAGTTGCAATTGCAACGCGACCACGTCGTTACCTTGGAGGCCCGCCCGGCCGACGTGAAAGGGCGCGGTGAGGTGACCATCCGGCAGCTCTTTCGCATCACCTTGCGCATGCGGCCCGATCGCATCGTCATCGGCGAGATCCGCGGAGGCGAGGCACTCGATCTGGTGCAGGCCATGACCAGCGGTCACGGTGGCTGCCTCACCACCCTGCACGCGACCTATCCGCGCGACGTGCTTTCGCGTCTCGAGACCATGGCCATGATGAGCGACGTATCCATTCCGCTCATGGCCTTGCGCGCGCAGATCGCCTCGGCCATCAACATCGTCGTCCAGGTGGCGCGTCTTCGCGATGGCAGCCGCAAGATCACGCACGTTTCCGAGATTGCCGGTTTCGACCTCGCACAAGGCATTTACCTCGTGCGCGATCTCTACCTGCGCCACGTGAGCGGGCTCGATGCCGACGGACGCGTGATCAGCGAGCTGCGGCCCACGGGCATCCTTCCGAGCATGCTCGATCACATCCAGGCGCAAGGATACGAGCTTCCTGCTGCGATGTACCAAGCCGCCTCCAACGCTTCCTCCAGCAAAAGCGCACAACCATGAGACCGAGGCTTGCCGTCAGCATGACCCACCCGCGTGTGCTCAAGTACGTCCTTTCGCCCGACGAGGGCGCCGAGATGCTCTTTTACGAGGGCGAATCGCGTGATCCGTTTTCCGTCGGTCGCGCGGGGGCGTTCCACGTGGAGGGCAGGGGGGTGCTCGACGTGCACGCGTTCGTTCACTTCGACGGGCAGCGCCTCTTCATGTGCAGCACCGACAGCGTGTCACCCGTTCTCGTCGACGGTGCACCGCTCCAGCGCCGGTGGAGTGAGCTCACGCCGCCGTGCCACCTGCGCTTCGGCGCGGCCGCGGCGAGTTTGCGCGGGCCCGATGGCTCCTTGGAGGTGCCGCCCGAGCTCGAGACGACGGCCCTCGATCTGAATCCGCCCCCGGACAGTCTTCCCTTCGAGCCAACGCAGATGTCCGCGCAACCTGCGCAGGCGTCGGGCGTCGTCCGCGTGGAGCCGCCCGTCGCCCTCGGCGATTCGGACGCGACCCGCGTGTGGAGCATCCCACCTCCGCCGCCGGCACCCGCGCCCGCACCCCCTTCCGCGCCCCCGCCGCATTCGCCGCGGCCCATGGACGTCACGCAGATCTCGCTGGCCCGGCGCGATGCTCGGCGCAAAGTGGCGGTCGCTGCGAGCATCTTCGTCGTGGTGACGTTGCTCGCCTCCGTGTCCGTGGTGTTCGCGCGCCTCTGGATCCAGCGGCACCGCCCGCGCCCGCAGCCCGTGGCCACGACCGTGTCGGCCGCCGCCGCGCCCGTGCCCGCACCGGTTCCTAGCGCCACGCCGCTCCCGACCGGAATTGCCGTTCATCCCGCGCCGCCCGTCGATGCGGGGCCGCCTCCGCCCCCCAAAGGTCCCGTGACCCCCACCTTGGAGCGCTCCGCCGTGGATGCCTTCCAAACGGGCGATCTCCCCAAGGCGCTGCAACTCTACGAACGACTGGCCTCGGAAAATCCGGACAATCCAGCCTTCGGCAACACCGTGCGCATTCTTCGCCAGCGTTCCTCCGCGCCGCCGTCACAATAGGGGGCGGCGCGAAAAAAACCTCTAGTATCCCGCGGCCAAACCACCTTCTCGACGGGGCTCGGCCACGCCGACCCAAGATGCACCGGTTCGACCGAGGCCGGGCGCGTCGGCAATGTGCTGCCTCTCTTTCATCGAGTAGCCCATGGCCTCGAGTCGCTTCATCGTGCCGGGCAACAGGCCGCCCTTCTCGTAGAGCACGACGTCGGGCAGGTGCTGCATGTGCACACGCGGGCCGCTCACCGCCATCCCCGGATCGAGCCCGAAGTCGACGACGGCCGAGATCTCGTTGAACACGGCCGTGATGATGGTCGGGCCGCCGGCGGCGCCCGTGACCAATTTGATCTGGCCGTCGGCGCCCACCACGAGGGTCGGCGTCATCGACGACAGCATCCGTTTGCCGGGGGCGATGGCGTTGGCCTCGCCCTGTACGAGACCGTAGCCGTTCGGTGAGCCGGGGACGGTGGCGAAGTCATCCATCTCGTTGTTCAAGATGAAGCCCGCGCCTTTGACGGCGACACCGGCGCCGTACCAGTAATTGGGTGTCGTGGTGAGCGCCACCGCATTGCCCTGGCCATCGACCACCGAGAAGTGCGTCGTGTGCGGCCCCATGCCCGATGCCGCGCCGCTTTGGATCTCCGACGAAGGCGTCGCCTTGTCCGGCTTGATCGTCGCACGCTGTTCGGTCGCCCATTGCTCGGAGAGAAGCTGTTCGAGCGGCAGCTTCACGAAATCGGGATCGCCCAGCTTCTCGTTGCGCGCGGCGAAGGCGCGGCGCATCGCCTCGATGACCAGGTGCAGCTCCTCGGGCGATTGCCAACCCAGCTTGCCGAGATCGTACGCTTCGAGAATGTGGCAAATCATGGCGAGCGTGACACCGCCCGACGACGGCGGCGGCATCGAGATGATCTTGTGCCCGCGGTAGTTGAACTCGATGGGCGTGCGCCACTTGGCCTTGTAAGCCTTGAGATCGGCTTTCGTGATGATGCCGTTGCCGGCCTTCATCTGCGCCACGATGGCGTCGGCCGTCGGCCCCTCGTAGAAGCCGGGCGCGCCCTTGGCGGCAATCCGCTTGAGCGTGGCCGCGAGCTCGGGGTTCTTGAACACGGAGCCCTTGGCGGGCAGCGCGCCATTGGGGAAATAGAGTGCCATGGTCGACGGGAACTTCCGCATGCGGTCTTGCGGGCTCTCGTCGGGGCGCTTGCCGAAGGTGTTGAGGTACGCGTCGTCGACCACGAAGCCTTTCTCGGCGAGCTCGATGGCCGGGGCGAGCAATTCGGCCCACGTCTTCTTCTTGGAGCCAAGCTGCTGATAGAGCTCGTACAGGCCGGCCACGCTGCCGGGGACGCCCGATGCCTTTGGGCCTTCGATGGTGTCGTGTTCGCTCGCCTTGCCTTTGGCGTCCAAGTACATGTTTCGGGACGCCGCCGCCGGCGCCGCCTCCCGGAAGTCGAGTGCTTTCACCTGGCCGTTGATGCGGGTCACCGCAAAGCCGCCGCCCCCGATATTTCCCGCCGTGGGGAACACCACGGCCAGCGCAAACGCCGTGGCCACGGCGGCATCCGCCGCGTTTCCGCCCGCTGCGAGCACATCGCGCCCGACCTTGGACCCCGTCGCGTGATCGGTCACCACCATGCCGTTCGCCCCCTCGACGACGACGGGTTTCTCGTACTTCCAGCCCGGTGGCATCTGCGGAGCGGCCGGTGTGGACGGCGCCTCCACGGTGGCGACCGAGGAGGGCGCGGGCGCGGTGGCGGAAGAGGGCTGCGCGGCCGCGGGGGCCTGCGACGGCGCGGAATTGGAGCCGCACCCGGCGGCCAGGGCGAGCGCGATCAGAGGAAAAACGAAGCGGCGGACGATCATGGCGGCAGTTTCCCTCAGAACGCCAGAGCGCGTCTAGGTGCCGTTGCGACTGTTTTTACGGGTGAATATTTCCTTCCCGGCGTCCCGGGGCGACAATCCAAAATGGTTTATTCGAATAGCATCTACAATCCGTTTCGAAGCACAAGCATCGACCTGGGGGGATTTGGCCTCTAGGTTAGGGGCATGACCCTGGGCCTTCCTTCGCACGTGCGGGCATGCCTCTTCGATCTCGATGGCGTGCTCACGCAAACCGCGACCGAGCATGCCGCCGCCTGGACGGAGATGTTCGACGAGTACCTTCGGGCGCGCGCACAGCAGACGGGCGAAGTGTTCGTCCCGTTCGCCATGCAGGATTACGAGCTGTACGTCGATGGGAAGGCGCGCGCCGATGGTGTGCAATCGTTCCTCGCCTCGCGTGGGATTTCGCTCCCAGAGGGCGATCTCGACGATGCCCCCGAGCACGAAAGCATTCACGGTTTGTCGAATCGAAAGAACGAGCTTCTCCTCCGGCGCATCCACACCCACGGCGTCAAGCCGTACGAGGGTTCGGTGCGGTACGTGCGTGCCGTGCGCGCGGCCGGACTTCGCACCGCGGTCGTGTCGGCCAGCGCCAACTGCCACGACGTGCTCGTGGGCGCGGGCATCGAGTCGCTGTTCGACGTGCGCATCGACGGCATCGTGGCCCTGCGCGACCACCTGCACGGAAAACCGGCCCCCGACACGTACTTGGCCGGCGCGCGTGCCCTCGGGGTCGAGGCCGGCTCGGGCGCCGTCTTCGAGGACGCACTCGCCGGGGTGGAGGCCGGACGTGCGGGGAACTTCGGATATGTGGTCGGTGTCGACCGTGTGGGCCAAGCCGAGGAATTGAGAAAACGGGGCGCCCATGTCGTCGTGGGTGATCTTGGCGAGCTGCTTGCCGTGGGGGGGGCGCCGTGATCGAACAACGCGCCTTCAGCGTCGAGGCCTGGGGCCTCACCGAAACGGAATTGCGGCTCGATTTGATTGCGCAGGCCGAATCGCTTTTTGCGCTTTCCAATGGGCATATCGGACTGCGCGGCAATTTGGACGAGGGTGAGCCGCACGGCCTCCCGGGCACGTACCTCAACTCGGTGCACGAGCTGCGCCCGCTGCCCTACGCGGAGGCTGGGTATGGCTTTCCCGAGTCGGGCCAGACCGTCATCAACGTGACCAATGGCAAGATCATGCGCCTGCTCGTGGACGACGAGCCGTTCGACGTGCGCTATGGCCAATTGCGAAAGCACGTGCGCCACCTCGATTTTCGCGAGGGCGTGCTCACGCGCGTCGCCGAATGGACATCGCCGGCCCGGCGCACCGTGCGCGTGACGTCGAAGCGGCTCGTGTCGTTCACCCATCGATCCATCGTGGCCATCGTGTACGAGGTCGAACCGCTCGATGGGCCGGCCACCTTGGTCGTCCAATCGGAGTTGATGGCCAACGAAGCTTTGCCGCCCATGGGCCGCGATCCGCGCGAGGCCGCCGTGCTCGAGGCGCCGCTGCGTTCCTTGGAATACGAATCACGCGACAGCATGGTCGAATTGGTGCACGAGACGAAGAACAGCGGTATCCGCATGGCCGCCGCGATGGACCACGTCATCACGGGCACCGACGCCGTGCGCATTGCGAAGAATGTCGCGCCGGACATCGGCCGGGTCGTGGTGACGGATCATCTCCAGCCCGGGCAGCGCCTGCGCATCGTGAAGTTTCTCGCCTACGGGTGGTCGCGTCAGAGGAGCCTTCCCGCCGTCCGCGATCAGGTGGGCGCGGCGCTCACCTCGGCGCATCACGCGGGCGTGGACGCGCTTTTCGCCGAGCAGAAAGCCTACCTCGACGACTTCTGGGCGCGCGCCGACGTCGATCTAGAGGGCGACACCGAGATCCAGCAGGCCGTGCGCTTTGCCCTCTTCCACGTGCTGCAGGCGGGTGCGCGCGCGGAGCTGCGCCCCATTCCCGCCAAAGGCCTCACGGGGCCCGGCTACGACGGGCACGCCTTCTGGGACACGGAGACCTTCGTGCTGCCCGTGCTCACGTACACGAATCCCCAGTCGGTGGCCGACGTGTTGCGCTGGCGGCATGGCACCTTGCCGATTGCCAAAGATCGCGCGCGCCAGCTCGGGCTCGCCGGCGCAGCCTTTCCCTGGCGAACCATCACAGGCGAAGAGTGTTCCGCGTATTGGCCCGCGGGCACGGCCGCCTTTCACGTCAACGCGGACATCGCGGATGCGGCGATTCGATACGTGGAGGTCACGGACGACCGGGCTTTCGAAGAGGAAACGGGCCTGGAGCTCTTGATTGAAACGGCGCGTCTCTGGCGCTCGCTGGGTCATTACGACGTGCACGGCGATTTTCGCATCGACGGCGTCACCGGGCCCGACGAATACAGTGCGCTGGCGGACAACAACCTCTATACGAACTTGATGGCCCAGCGAAACCTGCTGGGCGCGGCCGACGCGTGCGAGCGCCATTTGGAAAAGGCACGGTGCTGCGGCGTGACCGCCGACGAAATGGCCGAATGGCGTGCGGCCGCCCGCGCGGTGCTCGTTCCGTACGACGAGGACCTGGGGGTGCACCAGCAGGCCGACGGCTTCACGCGCCATCAGCTCTGGGATTTCGACCATACCAAGCCGGAGCAGTATCCGCTTCTTTTGAGTTTTCCGTATTTCGATATTTACCGCAAACAAGTGGTCAAGCAGTCGGATCTCGTGTTGGCCATGCACCTTTGTGGCCATGCATTTTCGGCCGAGCAGAAGGCGAAGAACTTCGAATACTACGAGCGCATCACCGTGCGCGACTCGTCACTGTCGGCGTGCACGCAGGCGGTGCTGGCGGCCGAGGTCGGGCACATGGCCCTCGCCTTCGATTACCTCGCCGAGTGCGCGCTGCTCGATCTGCAGGATCTGCAGCACAACACGCGCAACGGTCTTCACATCGCCGCGCTTGCCGGGACGTGGATTGCGCTCGTCGCCGGACTCGGCGGGATGCGCGATGAAAACGGGGTCATCGCCTTTGCGCCGCGGCTTCCCGAGGGGCTCACGCGACTGACCTTCACCCTGACGCGACGGGGGCTTCAGTTGCGCGTGACCGTGCTTTCGAACGAGGCCAGCTACGAGCTCTTGCACGGCGAAGGCAGCATGGAGATTCTGCACCATGGCGAACGTCTCACGGTGGAGGACGGTGTCGCCGTGCGCCGTGCGATACCGACGGCGGTGCCTCGTCCGACACCGACTCAACCGAAAGGGCGCGAACCCCGTCATCGTTGATCATGTTAATCTCGCGGCCATGATCACACGCAAGCTCGGCTCCAAGGGTCCCCAGGTCTCGGCGCTCGGTTTGGGTTGCATGGGCATGTCGGACCTTTACGGCCCCGCAGATCGCACCGAGAGCATCGCGACCATCCACGCGGCGCTCGATGCGGGCGTGACCTTGTTCGACACCGGCGATTTCTACGGAATGGGCGACAACGAGCTTTTGCTGCGCGACGCCCTGCGCGAGCGCCCGAGTCTGCGTGACAAAGCGATCATCAGCGTGAAGTTCGGCGCCCTGCGCGGGCCGGATGGCAGCTGGCTGGGGTACGATGGGCGCCCCGCCGCGGTGAAAAACTTCGTCGCGTATTCGCTGCGCCGGCTGGACGCGAAGTACATCGACGTGTACCGCATTGCCCGCGTCGACCCGGCCGTGCCCATCGAAGATACGGTGGGCGCGATTGCCGACTTGGTGAAAGCGGGATACGTCCGCCACGTGGGCCTCTCCGAGGCGGGCGTCGATACGATTCGCCGCGCACACGCCACGCATCCGGTGTCGGACCTGCAAATCGAGTATTCGCTGCTATCTCGCAGTATCGAGAGCACCATTCTGCCGACCACGCGCGAACTGGGCATTGCCATCACCGCCTACGGCGTCCTCTCGCGAGGGCTGATCAGCGGCCACTGGTCCAAGGACCGCCCCGTGGCCAAAGGCGACTTCCGCGGCGTGAGCCCGCGCTTCTCGGGCGAGAATCTGGACCGCAACCTGGCCTTGGTGGAAGCCTTGCGCAAGGTGGCCGAGTCCAAAGGCACCACCGTAGCCCCCATTGCCATCGCGTGGGTTCTCTCCCGCGGCCCGGACATCGTCCCTCTCGTAGGCGCCCGCCGCCGCGAACGCCTCAGCGAGGCGCTGCGGTCCCTCGACGTTGCATTGACGCCCGACGACCTCGCGAGCATCGAGCGCGCCATCCCCGCAGGCGCCGCCGCCGGCGATCGCTACGCGGCGTCCCAAATGGCGCACTTGGATAGCGAGAAGCGGTAATCGATGCGTCACGCTGGCGCGCTCCGGCCAAAACGCGTGATCCATGAATGCGCGCAGGTGGATGCGAGTCTATCGGCGCATGCTTAATTTCCGCCGGGGCCGGTCGAATCTTCTATTTCTCCTTGCGGTGGGCATGGTGAGCACCTCGGTGTGGATCTCCGCGTGCGGCTCCGACTCGCCGGCCACCCCGACCGGCGATGCGGGGGGAGACGTGGAGCGTGACGCCGCAGGCCCCGGCGATCCAGGCGACGGAGGGTCATCGCCCGACGTGAACGACGGTAGCGTCGTCGACGGCAACGTCCCGGGAAATGCGTGTCGCGCCGATCTGCAGAAAGACGCCAAGAACTGCGGTGCATGTGGGCACGATTGCCTGGGGGCGAGCTGCGCCGCGGGGCTGTGCGAGCCAGAGCGCCTCTCCGTGGGGGGCATGGACGATCCACGCGTCGCGTACGCTCTCGCCGCGGATGCAACGAACGTCTATTGGCGCTCGAGCCACAACGACAGCGATGCCGGCCGGGTGTACGACGCCATGTATGCCGTTCCCAAAGTCGGTGGTCCCACGCGTCTCGTCGCCAAGGCCGCCCCGGGCGAATCCTGGTCTTTGAAGCCTCTGGTGGTGGCGAATGGTAATCTGTATTGGATCAACGACTCCCGCTACGGTTTTCTGACCGTCCCCGTCGGGGGAGGTGCCGTCACGGCCGTGTACGCCGGCGGAGGAACGATCGGAGACCCAGGCGAGCTGGCCATCGGTCCCGGATATTTGTATTTTGCAAATTTCTGCAGTGGTCTTTCTCGCATTCCATTGCCGAGCGGAACGCCGCAGACGCTTCAATCGGAAGGTTGCAATTATTTCATGCGCCGTGCGTTGGCCATCGATCCTGGGGCCCGATTCGCATTCGTCACCCACAGGCGCAGCATCATATGGCAGACGAATCTGGCGGACCCGAATCAAGATACGAACACCAAGCTCCTACATCTCGACAACAATGGTCCGATTGCGGCGGACGCCACGCGCGTCTACTTCACGTCCGGCGACGAGGTCAAAGCCATGCCCATCGCCGGCGGAGCCGCCGTGACCGTTGCCGCGCCACTCCTGACCCGATCGCGCGAAAACGACAAGTTGCTCGTCGACGCCAAGGGCCTCTATTGGGGAAAGGCCGCCATCGTCGCCGCGCGATTTGGCGGCACCCCCTTCGTACTCTATCCGCACCCCGTCGAAGACTTCGTGGTCGACGGGCGGTACGTCTACTTCACGTCTGGCGCAGGTGTATTCCGCTTGGCCAAATGACTGCCTAGTACCTCACGCCGAAAGTTCGTAAGGGTCCGTCGCACGGGAGTGTCGTGCCCGGTCCCCGAGCCTCGCGCGTAGTCCTGTGATGACGCCGAACTACCCCTCGCCGTCGGCTACCCCCCGGTCAATGGCGTAGACCTCCGACGCGACCTCGTTCCCCATGCAGCCCGTAAGGGCGTCGTACGCGTCGGTGCCCAAGGTGGTGAGGTAGTCGCGGACGCGGTCCGGGGTGAACCACTCTCGATTCTGGACCCTGCGGATCGCCTGCGCCGCCGTCATGATGCAGGACACGACGCGTTCGCGTACCTCCTCTGGCGAGCTCGCGTCCATTCGCTTCAGTGCGGTGGCTACGCGTTCCGGCAGAGGGCTGCCCTCCCCCGCGTCCCAGTAGGTCAGTGTCTCGTTGAGGGTGCTCTCCAGTACCACGCTGGCTGGGCGCGCCTGGTAGCCTACGTCCACGACCATCGTCGACGCCAAGGTTTCGAGTTGAGGCTGCACCTGTTCGAGCCGCCGTCTGACAACGTCGAAGGTCGATGGCCAGCGCCCGCTCATGACATTGTCGAAGGTGCCCCAGGCGGACTGCCCGGTGTGGGACTCGAACGCGTCGAGGAAGTCGCGATGCCGTCCTGGCCCGAGTACGTCGTCCGCCCGGATCTGGAAGTTGACGACGGCGAACAGCCGTGCGGCGCGTTGGGTGGGGCGGAGATCGGAGCTGCTGAACACGAGCAGGGGTAAGCCGGCAGGGTCCACCAGTTGCAGCTCCGGGAGTTGGCCGGACAGGAAGTACTCGCGGGCCCACTTGCGGGCGGTGGCAGCTACGCTGCGGGTCACCGCGGCGTTGGTGCCCACCAGCCAGTCCGGTACCTGCATGCAGGCGGGCACCGAGGTTCCTCGGTCGAGGCTCGTCATGCGGCGATTATGTCCGCATTCGACCTATTTGACACGATTGCCCTCACGGAATTAGGGCACTCGGTGCTAGCTCCCGCCGGCCGGGACAGAGCGAGAAATTTTGGTTCCCAATAGCGTCCTGCACCCAGCAAACCTGGTCGCCCTCGGTGACAAACTAAGAGTTTTGATCTCTCACGCGCACGGCGATCACTGTGATGGTCAGCTTTTGCAGTTGTTCGACCGAAATACCCCGATTGTATCGTCGAATTTTGCATCGAAAAGTGTCGAGCGGCGGCTTGGCAAACTAGGCTTCAATAAATTTCATCTACTGTCGTGCGGCTCCGCGTAAAATGTTCAAGACCTTGCCAAGTATCGTAGGCTCCAACTTCGTGCGTTCTACATACGTCTTTACGAACGCATCGGTGACATCGTCATCTACATGGTAATGTTTTCCTACGCGTACATGAATCGCCGATGAGAAGCGTCGGATCACAGTCCTATTCGCTCTGGTTCTTCGTGCATCGCCAAAACTCGTAGTTTGTCGGCGGTAGCTTTTTTGCTATTGCGACGTAAGAACGGCGGATGACCAAAATCGAAGAATGGATCGCGGCACGAATTGCGGAATGTTCGCCCACGCGGACCTCGGGCCGTTCGGGCGCGGCGGAGCTTCTCAGGGCACTGCCCTTTTTCAGCGGGAAGGCGACCCAGATCTTCGGCATGATGGCCGATCGCTCGAAGATGCCGGAGCTAGCCTCGCTTCGTGCCGCGTGCAAGGAAGCCATTCGTGCATGGTACGAGGAATGCGGGCGGACGGACCCGGCATTCCAGGTCGATATGTACCAATTTGGCGCCAAGCACCCGGAGCTCGGCCTCGCGTTCGCCGAGCCACCGTGGGTCGCGGAGCAGAAAGCACGCATGCGCGAACTCCAGCGCGAGCGGGATGCTCGGTTATTGCCGTATGGCCGTCCTTCCGACACGCTGGCGGTATGGCCTGGGTTGCAGCAGCAGCTCTCCGAGCTCCGGGGCCTCGGCGCCCGCGTTCCGTTCGACGTGGTCATGAGCGACGCTTTCGGGATGTTCCAGTTCGAATGGTATCCGGATGATTGGGCCTCCGTGGGCGAGATTCAACACGACCCTGCCTTCTACCCTCTCGCGGGAGCCGACGGTGACTGCTTCGGATTGCTCCTCGACACCTCCCTGGCATCGCAAGGTATTGCTGCCCCCCTCGTGCACTACTCGCATGAGCACTCCCCGGTTTACGAGTGGGTATTCGAAAGCTGCGCGACGGCGGTGCACGTCTTCTCGGCCGCCGCGATGAATCGGCCTCGCCCTAGCAGTATGGCCGGCTCACAGCACGCCCAGGTGACCGAGCTCCTGCAAGCGATGAACGATTTCGACCCGCCGAAACGCGAGGCCACGCGCATTGCATCGTGGCAATCGATCCACGAATCCACGCGGGACGCCGCGACGTTCGGCGCATTCGAGAAGGCGGGCAACATCTTCGCAGTGCGCAGCCTCGCCGTCTGGGAGATCTGCAACCGCTACCACGAAGAGAAGCAAAAGATGCCATACCGGCCAACGTGACTACAGCCCGAAGTCCCAAAACGCCGCGGTCTGTTGCACGTCGACCAACGTGTGCGCCGAGTCGGTGAGGGCGTCGTAATAGGAGAGGTACACGTCGTCGACGGTGCGTTGGGCGACGAGGACTTCGACCAGGGTGGCCCCGCCGCGTTGGTAATTGTAGAGCGTTTTCTCGAGGACCTTGTCGGCGTCCGAGAGCACGTCTTGCGTGTACAGCTTCACGCGCGACGAGGCGGCTTGGTAGCGGGCGACGGACTGGCGCACCTCCACCTCGACGTGAATCTCCGCGGCGCGCGCGATCGTATTCGATTGGCTCTCCGCGGCGTAGGCTGCATCGAGATCGCCTCGATAGACGCGCGAAAAGGGCAGGGGAACGCTCAACGTGCCGCCCAGCCAATCCGACGAGGGAAGGTTGGTCGTCCCCGACGTCGCGAAGTTGTGCTGCCAATTCGCGCCCAAGGTCACGTCGATCACGCGGTTGGCGTGCGTCAAGTCCACCACCGACCGCGCCAACGCCACGCGCCGTTTCGCCGAGCGCAGATCCGGCCGGTGCTGCATCGCATGGCGGACCAGTCCTTCCACGTCGAAGTTGGCATTCGCCGCGGCCCGCAAATCTCCGGCGAGTTCGAGCGGGTGCCGCATGTGCGGCCCGGCTTCGTTGCCCATGAAGCCCACCAGCGCGAGGTCTGTCGCCCGAACGTCCCCCTCGGCCGTAAGGACCTGCGCGCGGAATTGCTGCGTCTCTACCCGCGACTGCACCAGCAGCGCCTCTCCGATGTCGCCCACGCGAAGCCGCTGCGTATTGACCGCCACCAGCGACTCCAGGCTCGCCAACGTGCGCCGTTTGCGCTCCAGCACGAGCCGCGCATGCAGCGATGCGATGTACGCATTCGCCGCGGCGGCGCGCAAAAGGCGAAGAAAATCCTCGGTGTCTGCCTGCGCGACCGACACACCGCTCTCCGCCACCGAAATGCGCGAGCTGCGTTTCCCACCCAGCTCCAACGGCACCGCGAGCTGCACCGTGGTCGCCGTCGGATTGTCCTTCTTCGTAATATCGTATTGCAGCAAGCCGCCGGTCAGCTGCGGATTGGGAAATATCTTGGCGATGCCCAACTGCGCTTGGGCAATCGTCACGTTGGTCCGTTGCGCCACCAGCTCGAGGTTCCCTCGGGCGACCTCCTGCAGGTACCCGGCAAGGGTAAAGCGACTCACACCCTCCGGCTCCGCCGCGGCCGGCCCAGCCCAGAGAGCTACCGCGATGGCGCATAGGCCCAGGCTCCGCTTCATGACCCGCTTCTCCCGGACACGCGCCGCTCCACCACGTAATAGAGGGCAGGCAGCACCAACAACGTCAGCACCGTCGCCGTCACCAAGCCGCCCACCACCACGGTGGCCAAGGGCCGCTGCACGTCGGAGCCAATTCCCCGCGCCAGAGCGGCCGGCAAAAGCCCCAACGTGGCCACCGTGGCCGTCATCAGCACGGGCCTCAATCGGTCCTTGGCGCCATGAATCACCGCCTCGCCCAGCGAGAGACTCTCCTTCATATGATTCAAATTGGAAACCATGATGACCCCGTTTTGAACGGCCACGCCAAACAGCGCAATGAAGCCCACCGCGCTGGACACGTTGAGCGTCATCCCGCGCAGCAGCAGCGCAATCATCCCGCCCACCAGGGCCAGCGGCACACTGGCCAGAATCATCGCCGCGTGCCGCAGCGTCCCGAATGCGCCATACAGCAGCAGAAAAATGAGACCCAGCGCCAGCGGCACAATGATGGCGAGCCGCGCCTGCGCCCGCTGCTGGTTCTCGAATTGGCCGCCCCATTTCACCGTGTAAAGCTGCCGATCGAACTTCACCTCACGGTCGATCCGCTGGTGCGCATCCTCCAAGAACGACGCCAGATCGCGCCCTCGCAAATTCAGCTTCACCGTGAGGTGCCGCCCGTTCCCTTCGCGCGTGATCGTGCTTTCTCCCGTGCGGAAGCCGATGCTGGCCACCTGTGAAAGCGGTATGCGCGCGCCATTGGGTGCGTTCAATGTCAAATTGCCAATGTTCTCTTCGCTGCTCCGCACCGGCTCGATGAATCGCGCGGTGATATCGTATCGCCGCTCGCCTTGGAAAATCTGCCCCACGGGCCGTCCCCCGATGCCAATCTCGATGAGATCCGCAATGTCGGTCACATTGACCCCGACGCGCGCGGCCGCCTCGCGGTCCACCAGGATCTGCAGCTGCGGAAGCGGCGGCTCTTGATCGATCGACACGTCCGCGCTTCCCGGCGTCGCCTTGAGCACGTCCACGATGCCTTCGGCAATGCGCCGCATCTCGGCGAAGTCCCGCCCGAACACCTTGATCACCAGCTCGCTGTGCGCGCCGGCGATCTTGTCGTTCACACCGTCGATCATTGGCTGCGAGAACCCCACGGTCACCCCCGGGATCTTCTCGTAGCGCTCCGAGAGCTGCACGATGAGATCGTGCTTCGTCTTTCCGTGTCCCCAGGTCGCATAAGGCCGCAACCCCACCGAGGCCTCGATGTGCGACGGCGTCCACGAGTCCGTCCCATCGTCGTTGCGTCCGAGTTGCGTCACCACACTGGTCACCTCGGGAAACGCCTTCGTGGCCATGCGGATCTCGCTGGCCATGTCGCTCGCCTTCTGCAGCGAAATGCCCGGCGGCAGCGTGACCTGGAGCCAAATCGACCCTTCGTCCAATTGCGGCAAAAACTCCCGCCCGATGACCAGACTCAACACCACGCCCAACCCCAGCGCACAAATCCCAGGCACGATCGACGTCCACGGCCGGCGCACCAGCACACCCAAGTACCGCTCGTACGCATGCCCGAGCCGCGTCAATACGGGATTGTGAAAGACCTTGCGCGGCTTTCGCAACACGCCATAGGCCAAACCTGGAATGAGCGCCAGCGCGCACAATGCGGCACCGGCCAGCGCATAGCCAATCGTGTACGCCATCGGCGTGAAAAGCTTCTTCTCCACGCGCTGGAATGCAAACAGCGGCAGGTACGCGGTCACGATGATGACCGTGGCGAAGAACATCGGCCGCGCCACCTGGCTCGCCGCCTCGCGCGCATCGTCGAGGGTCAATACCGACGTTGCGTCCTCCTCGCGCTTGCGGAGCATGTTCTCCAGCACCACCACCGCTCCGTCCACGATGACGCCGAAGTCGATGGCCCCCAGCGACAAAAGGTTCGCCGGAATGTCCGTCGTGGCCATCAGAATGAAGGCAATCAAGAGCGACAGCGGAATCGTCAATGCGACGATGAGCGCACTGCGCACGCTGCCCAAGAACAGCATGAGCACGATGATCACGAGCCCCATGCCCTCGAGCAGCGTATGCGAGACGGTCGACAGCGTCGTATGGACCAAATCCGTCCGGTCCAAATACGGAATGACCTTCACGTCCGGCGGCAACAGCCCATGATTCAGGGCTTCCATCTTCTCGTGGATGCCATCGAGCGCCACCGAAGGATTCACCCCGCGGAGCAGGAGCACGATGCCGGTGACCACGTCGGCATCTTCGTCGCGCCCCGCAATGCCATTGCGGGTGAGCGCGCCCAACTTCAGCGTCCCCACATTGCGCACGAACACGGGGGTACCGTGGCTCTCGCTCACCACGATGTTTCCCAGATCGTCCAGATTGCGCACGAGCCCGATACCGCGCACCACCGCCGCCTGGTCCCCGCGCACGAGAACACTGCCGCCGGCGTTGGCGTTGTTCGCCTTGATGGCGTCCACCACCTTGCTCAGCCCGAGTCCGTATTGGGCAAGCCGTGCGGGGTCGAGCGCCAATTGGAACTGCGTCGTCTCCCCGCCGAAATTCGTGACGTCGGCCACCCCGAAAACCTGTTTGATCGTGGGGACGACCACCCATTGCTGCAGCTCTTTCAGCTCTCGCTGCGAGTGCGAGGGGCCGTGCAGCACGTAGCGGAAAATCTCGCCCGTGGGGGACGTCAGTGGATCGAGCGTCGGCGACGCGCCCTCGGGGAGCTCCACCCCCAATACACGCTCCCGAATGCGGGTGCGCGCCCAATAGTCTTCCACCCCATCGCGAAACACCAATGTGATCAGCGAGAGCCCGAACGTGCTCCGCGAGCGCATCACGTGCAGCCCCGGAATACCATTGAGCTCGCGCTCGATGGGCACGGTGATTTGCTCTTCCACCTCCTCGGCGGCGTGCCCTGGATATTGCGTGATGACCTGCGCCGTCGTATCCGCAATATCGGGATAGGCCTCGATGGCCAAGGTGGTGAACGAGTAATACCCGAAGATGGCCACCATCCCGAAGACGGCCAACATCAGCCAGCGCTTCTGCAGGCAAATCGCGACGAGTCGGTGAATCATGGCAGGAGCACGGCGTTCGCGGTCACGATGCGCTGCCCCGCCTCGAGGCCCTTCACCACGATGAATTGGTCGCCCACCTGGTCACCCACCGTCACGGGCCGCCGCTCGAACTCCCAGGGACCCGTCTCGAAGAAGACGTGGCTCTTGTCCGAGGCGATGACCACGCTCGCCACCGGCACCATCAGCTCCGGCACCGCCTTGCCGTGAAAGCTCACCGTGGCAAACATCGCCGGTTTGAGCCGCGATTCGGGGTTGTCGAACGCAATCCGCACCTTGATGGTGCGCGTCTCCGCGTCCAAGAGATCGCCCACGAAGGCCACCTTGCCCGGAAACGACTCACCCGGGTACGCGGTAAACGTTGCCACGGCATCGTCGCCTTGGTGCACGCGGCGGATGTCCTTCTCCTGGATGTTCGCGGTGACCCACACATTGGAGAGGTCGGCCACGATCATCAGGATGCTCGCCGGATCGTTCTGGAACTGGCCCGGCGCCGTCGAAAGATCGATCACCCGCCCCGCAATCGGCGAGCGCACCGTCATGGGCCCGCCGACGTTGCCCGGGCCCACACCCAAGAGTTGCAATCGCATCGTGGTGCGTTCGAGTTCGCTCTTCGCGGTCTCGCGATCGGTCTGCGCCTGCTCGAGCTCCTTTTGCGCACCGATGCCGTGATCGACCAGGTCCTTCTGCCGGGCCACGTCGCGTTCGGCTTGTGCGGAGGCCGATTTGGCCTTCAGGTAGTCGCTCTGTGCGGCCACCAAATCGGGCGAGTCGATGGTGAAAAGCGGAGCGCCCGCCTTCACCGAATCGCCGAAGCGCACGAACAGCTTCACGATGCGACCGGCCAGTGGGGGCGCAATCTTCGCCAGCCGCGTGGGCTCGGCCTCCACCGCCGACGGCGCGACGATATGCCGTTCGATCGACTTCATCTCGGCCGGCTTCACCTCGATGCGTTGCCGCAACGGGGAGCCTTCCGGCACGAAGACCTTGCCACTGCGATGCTCGACCGTGGGAACCGGCGCCGTGCCCTCGGGGATGGCTGCCTCGTTTCGCTTGCAGGCGGAAAAGAGAACGCCGCTTGCGCCACATAGGAGCAGTGCCACTTTGAGGGGCGATGACCGCACGTGCCGCATGGTACGACGGCCCTCTAGCATGGTCACTTTATCCGGTACATTACAGCTTATTAAAGGAGCCACCCCGCGATGAGCACGCACGAGGTTTTCAACCAGCCGCCCCCGCTCGAGGGCTACGATCCGCTCGAGCAAGACCGCGCACTCGTCGAGGGCATCGCGCGACACGAAGCCGATTGGGCCTTGTCACGCATTCGTGACGTGGGTGTGCTCTCCGTGGGGGAGGCCATGATCTGGGGGGCGCAGGCGAACCGCCATTCGCCGGAGCTGCGCACGCACGATCGCTACGGTCACCGCATTGACGAGGTGGAGTTCCACCCCGCGTGGCACCGCCTCATGCAAGCCTCCGTCGCGCATGGTCTGCACGCGCTCCCTTGGCAGGAGCCCCGCCCCGGCGCCCACGTCGCCCGGGCGGCGACGGTCTACCTCATGGCGCAGGCCGAGCAGGGGCATCAGTGCCCCATCACGATGACCTTCGCCGCCGTCCCCGCGCTCCGTGCCCAGCCCGAGCTCGCAGAGGAATGGGTCCCGCGCCTGACGTCGTCCGAGTACGATCCGCGCTGCATCCCGGCGTCGCAGAAGAAGGGCGCCCTCTGCGGTATGGCCATGACCGAGAAGCAAGGCGGCTCGGACGTCCGCGCGAACACCACCCGAGCGCGCGCGATGGGGAATGCTTCGGGGCCCGGCGCCGAATACGAGATCGTCGGCCACAAGTGGTTTTGCAGCGCGCCCATGTGCGACGCCTTCCTGGTGCTCGCGCACACCGAGCGCGGTCTCTCCTGTTTCCTTTTGCCGCGCTGGCGGCCCGACGGCACGCGCAACGCGTTCCACATTCAGCGCCTCAAGGACAAACTGGGCGACCGTTCCAACGCCTCCAGCGAGGTGGAGTTCCACGGCGCCTGGGCCCGCATGGTCGGTGAGGAGGGGCGCGGCGTGAAGACCATCATCGAGATGGTGAGCCACACGCGCCTCGACTGCGTCATGGGCTCCGCGGCCATCATGCGGCAAGCCGTTGCCCAGGCAACACATCACGCCGCCCACCGCAGCGCCTTTGGCAAGCGCCTGATCGACCAGCCGCTGATGCAGAGCGTCCTGGCCGATCTCGCCGTCGAGCAAGAAGCCGCCACCATGCTGCTTTTGCGCCTCGCCCGCGCCTACGACGACGCACCGGCCCATGCCGAGCAGCGCGCGTTTGCGCGCATCGCCACCGCCATCGCCAAGTACTGGGTCTGCAAGCGCACCCCTCCGCTCATCGCCGAGGCGCTCGAGTGCCACGGGGGCGCCGGCTTCGTGGAAGAGTCCATCCTCCCGCGCCTCTTTCGCCAATCGCCGCTCAACTCGATCTGGGAAGGCTCGGGCAACGTCATGTGCCTCGACGTGCTGCGCGCCATGGCCAAAGAGCCCGAGGGCGTTATCGCCCTGCGCAACGAGCTCTCCCTCGCCCGCGGCGGCGACCGCCATTTCGACGCCTATTTGGAGCGCCTCGACCGCGAACTCACCGACCTCACCGACGTCGAAGCCCGCGGCCGCATCCTCGTCGAGCGCCTCGCTCTGGCCCTCCAGGGCTCCCTCCTCATCCGCGACGGCCACCCCGCCGTCCTCGCCGCCTTCCTCCGCTCCCGCATCCAAGGCGACCACGGCATGGCCTTCGGCACCTTGCCCACCGGCATCGACCGCCAGGCCATCCTCGACCGCGCCCGCCCGAAAATTTGAGAGAGAGAACCGCCAAGACGCCAAGAACGCCAAGAGAACAGGGTTGGTGAATCGAGGGGATCCTCGGCTCCTCAGCCCACCAAACTATCTTGGCGTCCTTGGCGGTTTCCCTGTTCTGTTCGACGATCGAGGGGGTTACTTGCGAACTGCCGCAGCGGGGAGCTCTAGCCATTGCCGCAGCACGTCCTGGTGCGCTGCGAGCACGTCTTCGCCGCGCGCGTAGGCTTCCAGTTCACGGAACGAGTCGAACCCGAAGAACATCTCGTTCCCCACGAACATCGTCGGCACCCCGAACGCACCGCGCGCCAGCACCTCCTCCGTGTCTCGCCGCAGTCGATCCTTGCCCTCCGCGGTCGCCGCCTGCACCAACAGCGGCGCGGCGTCGATGCCCGCCCTGCCTAGCACGGCGGCGACGGCATCCGCCGTATCGATGGCCTCCCCGTGCCCCCACGGCGCCGTGAACAGCGCATCCACGACGCGCACGCGCTCCTCGTCCGAGAGAATCGGAAGCCCCGCCACCCGCAGCGCAATCAGCGGATTGAACGGATGCGCGGGCGGCACGGTCACCGTGAGCCCGGCGCGACTCGCCATCCGCAGTACGTCTTTGAGGATGTACTCTCGTTTCGCGGGGACCTCCGCGGGCCCCTTCGTCCCGTGTGCATTCAAGAGCGCGGCAAAAAGCACCGGTTTCGGCCGGACCTCGTGTCCCACGCGCTTTCCGAGCGCCAACACCTGCGTCCAAGCCAAGTACGCATACGGCGAGACAAAGTCGAAGCAGAACTCGATCATCGCGCAAGTCTACGCGCCCAAGGGCATCGTGCTACGCTTTCGGACGTGGCCCGCGCACCGGTCCTGCACGACGCCGTTCGTCGCATCCGCCGCGTCGAATACGAGCTCCTCGTCGAAGCTGGCTTCTTCTCCCATGAACGGGTCGAGCTGCTCTACGGGACCATCGTATGCATGAGCCCGAAAGGGCCCGCGCACGAGACTGCGATCGCGATCCTGACCGAACGACTCATCCTGCGCATCCGCCACGAAGCAAGCGTCCGCGTGCAAAGTGGCTTCGCGGCCTCGGATGGCTCCGAACCAGAACCCGACATCGCCGTCGTTCCGCGCAATGACCATCGCACCGCTCATCCTGACAAGGCCTTCTTCCTGATCGAAGTCGCCGACAGCTCCCTCCTCACGGACCGCACCACCAAGGCGCAACTTTATGCGGAGTGCGGCGTCCCCGAGTACTGGGTCGTCAATGTCCGCGACGGCATCGTCGAGGTGCACACGGAAATCGTGGCCGGCGCCTATACTCGCGTCCAACCGTACCGCCCCGGCAGCATCGTCCGCCCTGCGGCTTTCCCGGACGTCGAAATCGCCGTCAGCGACATTCTCTAGCGGGTGCGCAAGGTGTAAGCTGCGCCCTCCCGATGAGCGCCAAGCAAACACCGAAACAACTTCTTCTCTCCCAGGGCAAGCTCGACAAAGACATCGTTGCCGTCACGTTCGGCGGCAAGTTGTTCGACCTTCACACGCCCATCGAGACCACGGATCCGACGGCGCTCACCCCCGTTCGCTCCACGGAGCCGCTCGGTCTCGAGGTCATTCGGCACTCCAGCGCCCACGTCATGGCGGACGCCGTGCAGCGCCTTTTCCCCGGCACCAAGGTCACCATCGGCCCGTCCATCGAGGATGGCTTCTACTACGACTTCGACAAGCCCAACGGCCCCTTCACCGAGGAAGACCTCGCGAAGATCGAAGAGACGATGCGCGGCATCGTCAAAGAGGACACCGAGTTTCGGCGTGAGGTCATCGCGCGCGAGGCGGCCATCCGCCTCTTCAACGAAATGGGCGAGACCTACAAGGTCGACATCATCGAGCGCCGCCCCGTCGACGAGGAGCTCACGCTCTACCGCCACGGCAAACCGGGCGCCGAATGGGTCGACTTCTGCAGCGGCCCGCACGTCCCGCGCACCGGCTTGCTCAAGGCCGTGAAGCTCACCAGCGTGGCCGGCGCTTACTGGCGCGGCGACGAACGCAACCCGATGCTCCAGCGCATCTACGGCACCGCGTTCCCCTCGCAGGACGCCCTCAAAGCGCACCTGACCGCCATCGAAGAGGCCAAGGCCCGCGACCACCGCAAGGTCGGCAAGGAGCTCGATCTCTTCTTGTTCGACGCGGCGGCGCCGGCCATGCCGTTTTTCCTGCCGAAGGGCGCCTACGTCTACAACAAGCTCTTCGAGTACATGCGCGACCTTTACGTCAAGCAAGGCTACGAAGAGGTCATCACCCCGCAGCTCTTCGACCCGAAGCTGTTTCGCACCAGCGGTCACCTCGGTCACTACAACGAGAACATGTACCGCGTGTGGACCGAGGACCTTCTCGACGAGATGACCGAGGAAGAGAAGGCCAAGGGCTTCGACGCCGTCGCCGAGAAACTGCGCTCCCAGTCCTTCGGCCTCAAGCCGATGAACTGCCCGAGCCACTGCGCCATCTTCGGCGCACGCAGGCGCTCTTACCGCGAGCTGCCCTGGCGCGTTGCCGACTTCGGCCGCCTTCACCGTTACGAACGCGGTGGCGTCCTTCACGGCTTGTCGCGCGTCCGCAGCTTCTGCCAAGACGACGCCCACATCTTCTGCACCGAGGAGCAAGTCGGCGCCGAAACCAAGGCGTTTCTCGACTTTTTCTACCAGGTGTACCGCACCTTCGGCTTCGAGAAGATCGACGTCAAGCTCGCCACCCGCCCCGAAAGCCGTATGGGCTCGGACGAACTCTGGGATCGCGCCGAGGCCGCCCTGGCCGAAGGCCTCAAGTCCGCGGGCATCGCGTACGAAATCTCCGAAGGGGAGGGGGCCTTCTACGGGCCGAAGCTCGAGTTCCACGTGCAGGATGCCCTCAAGCGCAGCTGGCAGCTCGGCACCTTCCAGTACGATCCCAACCTGCCCGAGCGTTTCGACCTGAGTTACATCGGCGCGGACGGCAAAGAGCACCGCCCGGTCATGCTCCATCGCGCGATTTTTGGCTCGCTCGAGCGCTTTTTCGCCATCTACCTGGAGCACTGCGCCGGAAATTTCCCGACCTGGCTCTCGCCGAAGCAAGCCATCGTGCTTACCGTCACGGACAAAGTGGATTCCTACGCCCTGGAAAGCCGAGAAAAGCTGGTCGCACGCGGCATTCGCGCCGACATCGACCACAGCGCAGACAAGCTCGGCGCCAAGATCCGCAACGCCCGCCTCGCCCGCTACCCCTACCTGTGTGTGGTGGGTCAGAAAGAGGCAGAAACCGGCACTTTGGGCGTTCGCTCCCGCGACCGCGGCGAGCTCGGTGCCATTTCTTTCGACGAATTTGCTGAAATGGTCCTGCGTGAGAGCCGGCCTTAGCCTCCGCCCCGCACGGTTCGGGGCGAAGGTCGCGGTCCGCACGCCTCCGACGGAGGCGTGCGTCAAAGGCAGGCCCTGCGGTTGCCTGTTGACGGCACCTGCGCGCCCACAGCTATCATCCGCCCCACTTTCGCCCGATGTGGTTTTCCCGTATGGGATTTGTCTCGATTGTTTTTCCGGCCGCGATGAACGGCCCCGCTCACGAAAAGAAAGCAACTAGGAGGTTACGGTCAGCCAATGCCGATGGGTCGCCCTCGCTTTGATCCGCGCCAGCAGCAGCGCGGTTTTCAGATTCGCGTCAATCACCGCATTCGAGTCCCGGAAGTCCGAGTCATCGGCGCCGACGGCGGGATGCTCGGTGTGCTGCAAACCCACGAAGCGTTGAGAATGGCGCAAGAGCAGGGGCTCGATCTCGTCGAGGTCAACCCCAAGGCCGAGCCGCCGGTCTGCAAGATCCTCGATTTTGGTAAATACAAATACGAGGAGAAGAAGAAGACGGCCGAGGCCAAGCGCAAGCAGACCGTGGTCGAAATCAAAGAGATCAAGCTTCGTCCGAAGACCGACGATCACGACATCGCCTTCAAGGTGAAGGCTGCGCGTCGCTTCATCGAGGCCGGTCACAAAGTGAAGGTGACCGTGCGCTTCCGCGGCCGCGAGATCACGCACCCGGAGAAGGCGCAAGAGCAGCTCACCATCGTCATCCAAGCGACCGACGACGTGGCCAACGTCGAAACGCGCGCGATGATGGAAGCACGCACCATGACGGTGCTCCTCGCACCGAAGCCCGCCGTGATGCAGAAGGTCGCGCAGGCGAAGATCGCCGCCGAAAAAGCTCGCCAACAGGCTGAGAAAGAAGGCCGCGCTCTTCCGTCGGATCCCTCGATCCTCAACGTCGACGACATCGATGACGATGATGATGACGACGACGATGACGATGATGACGAGGCGGCGGCGAACTGAGGTCACATCGTCATCGACCGGATGACGAGTGGTGACTTCGGAAGAGGCTCGACTACAACGTCGTTGTTGATTTTTTGACACGAACATACGGACGTGTCGGCCATGGCCGAGCTAAGCTCGTGTCATCATGAAAAAATCCCTCCGACGTAGCTTCTTCACGTTCGCGATGGTGGGGACGTTGCTCGCTTCGGCGAGCGACGTCCAAGCGTCACTCACCCTCGGTGAGACGTCGCAAGTTCGTCAGTTCGTCACGTCCGCCCAGTTGGCGAACGCTCCGCGGTTGCGTGCGCTGGTCGCGCGCCCCGATCTCAGCCTCGATGAGTCGGCTGCCGCCCTTTCCGATGCACTCACAGCGCAAGTCTTCAACGACACGCGCGCGTCCTTCCTTCACGAGCTCGTCTTTGGCGGAGCCTCACGCGCCTCGCGCTCGGTCCTCGCCTTGGCCGCCACCCGCGCGGTGCTCGCGCGTGCAGATGCACTCTACACGCTTTCCGCGGAGGATCTCGACAAGCACCCGCGTGCAGCCGCGGAGCTCCAAGGGATCTACGCGTTTCTCTCGTCCGATCTGGCAACCCCCGGCCAGCGGCGTGGTCTCGGCGCCGACCCGCTCTCGGGCATCGCGCTCACCACCTACGATGACTGCGTCCGCGCCATCGCGGGCCACATCGACAAGCATCCCAAGCTGCTTCGCATCGGCGTCCCCGTCTCGGCGACCGTCTCCAAGGTGCGCGCACAAGTGCAGCTTGCCCTCGCCGATTTCGTCAACGACGGCCCCACGTACCGCATCGACGTCGCCGATCGCCTCGCATTGACCGGCGCACGCCGCTCCTTCTTCACGGAGTCGGGCGTACTGGTGCTCGACGCGGGCAAGTCCAGCGACGGCCACATCGAGTCGGTCCGCCGTCTCTGGAGCCGCCTGCCCGGCGCTCGCACCGACGCCAACGCGATTTACTTCGGCGACGCGAACCCTGGCCTTCGCGCACGCGGCTCGGTGTTGGCGGTGAAGACGCCCCTCGAAGCGAAGAAGGTCGAGCTCTTCGGAGCCGACGTGGAAGCAGGCCCCGTCGATGGCGCCATCGCCGATTTCGCATGGGAACTGGCCAACGTGGCCGTACGCCGCGCATTGTCGAACCGCGCCGAGTTGCGCACGCAAACGGAACGCGACGTCCGCCAGCTTCGCGGCGACGCCAATAAGCTCATTGGGCACGTCACCGAGCCTTCACCCGAATTGGCCCTGACGTCCGCCGCGCAACTCCTGTTGATCGACGCCCAGCGCACCGTCGATTCCGTCTCCTCGCGATTCTTGTCGGGAGCCCCCGACAGCTCCGCCATCCTGGCCGACGCCGTCGCCGTCTTGGTCGCCGCCTCCCCCAACGCGCCCTCGTCGGTGGGGGCATCGATTCCCGTCGGCAAATACGATATGGCGACGGGCACGACGGAAACGACCTTCGCCACCGCCGTACGCCTCGGCCCGAGCGGACTCGGAGTGACGGGTTTCACATTGTCCGGCCGCAAATGGGATTTCTCCCGCGGCGACTCGGGCGTCGTCACATCCGTCCAATGCGACGGCACCGCGGTCAATGCCACCGCATTGTCAACACTCCGCAAACCGGGAGTCGGCGCGACATCCGCAATTGTCGCGACGTCGCGGCAAGCCCTCGAGGACAAACCGACTACGAAGATCGACAAGACCGCCGCCGTTGGCGCCAAATCCGAGAAACCAACGCGATAACCATGATTTACAAAGCCAATCGCGCCAATGGCGCGATTGGCTTCCATCGACGTTGCGAAATTTTGGCGCCGGACTCTTGTACCCGCGCTCGGCACGGCCGTAGTCTGCGCGGCCATGAAAAGAACGACTGTCCTGGCTTTGGGGGCAACACTTGGCTTCCTGGGCCTATTCACCACCGCCGCCGCCATCGCCGGCTGCAGCAGCGACGACGACAACAAAACTGCGCCGCGTCGCCTCTCTCAGAAGAACGAAGCCTGTCAGAGCTCGAACGATTGCGCCGACGGCCTCGCGTGCCGTCCAACTTCGTCTTCAGGCTCGGCGGGTGTTTGTGTTACGAGCGTGTTCAAGCTCGCGCCGACGGCAAAGTTTTGCGACACAACGCAATGCTCACAAAAGAGCGACTGCTGCCCGAAGCCCACCGACCTGGTTCAAGAGGTAGGCTACACATGCGAGACGCTGCAGCGATACTGCGGTGATGGCGGACCGGCCGGTGAGCCGTTTTGCGGATACCACGCCAAGTACTGTACTTGCGATAAGTCGGAATGCGTCAACGATAAGTGCGTTCGGACCGTGTGTGCTGTCGATACGGAATGTCCGATTTCGGGCAGAAATCATTGTTCCGGTGGGCAGTGTGTGGCGTGTGTCGAGGACACTCACTGCAGCGATGGTAGGACGTGCGTAAACGGCGAATGCAAGGCGCCATGCACTCTCGACTCGGACTGCAGCAACTTCGACCGTTGCCAATCCGGCAAATGCGTCAACTCTGGTTGCAAATCCGATCGCGAGTGCGTTGCATATCTACGGGACGTCGAGGCAACGTGCAATCCCGATGGAACATGTTCAAAGCCGTGCCAGACGGATCTCGAATGCGACGAGCCGAATTCGTACGACTTCAATTCGTGTATCGATAAAAAATGCGTTAATGTCGGCTGTTCCAGCGATAAAGATTGCACCCTGAAGAATGGTGGTCAGCCGCCTTCGGATGCAAAGACGAAATACGTCTGCCGCGAGCGCAAAGCAGCGCAGTAACTTCAGAAGAGTGTAGCCGGACGCGTGGCTATGCGCGTCCGGCTCGCGATCAAAGTTCTCTTGTCGCCATCGAAAGCCCGGAATCCGATGGGGGAACGGTTCCACGCCCATCGGCCCGTAGTTCCGGAACGCTGCTACCTCCGGGACCGGGTTTAATCTCGGTATTCGTCAGAATTGGTGCTCCGGCCTTGAAGGTAATCCCGATTGACGGACCTCCACCACCGCTTCCGCTCACTCCCGCGCGCCCACCGGCGCCGCCGTGAGCTCCACTCAACGAGGGGTAGTTCGGCAGACCGCCGGGCTCTCCGCCAGGTGTAGGGACGCTGCCATTGGTTCCTTTTCCGCCGCCACCTCCGCCCGCGGTTTCGATACTCGATGCGAATATTTGTATCGGACTCTGCACTGCGACCAATGCCACGCTTGCACCACCACCAGCACCCGGGGTGCCTGCAACGCCAGGGCAACCGCCCGCACCGCCACCTCCGCCCGTCGATGTTACCAATTGCTCATTCTGCTCTCCCGCCTGACGAAACGGTGCATGAGCACCGCCACCACCACCGCCCTGTCCAGGCCGACCATCTGTTCCCTTTAAACCATTGCTTGGAACGTATTCACCTGTCTCGCTGAAGCCTCCTGTGCCCTCACCGCTTCTCCCGTCAGCGCCGGGCGCGCCTGGGCGTGCAATCGCCGGCGGCGGACTCCCGTTCACACCTGCGCCAAGAGCGACATCGTACTGCGCCACTGGTCCCTGGGGCGCCCCTGGTTCCGGAGGAGCATTCTCATTCCATCGCCCAGAGCTGTCTGCCGTGTAAATGCCTCCAATCCCTCCCCATCCGCCCGGCTGAATTGGGTATTCTGGTTTTCCGCTGCAGAAACCTATATGTCCTCCACGTGGGCTAATCCGATTTGCGCTGCACTCGCCGTCTCTGCACCTCACTTCGAACAACGGCGGACTGCCATTCAGACCCGCATCAGGCACAAGCTGTAGACCCTCGATCCCGTCAGCCCCCTTTGCTCCAGCTCCAGCGTGAATCTTCGAATTGTAAATCCTCACCCCCGGTGACGAAATCGCCACCATGGCAATCGAGCTTCCCGACGGTGTCGTCGCGTCCGGGGAGCGAATCTCGAAGCCATCGATGCGCGCGTGGTGGACCCCGGTGGCTTTCACCGTGGGGCTCGTGGGGCCGTCGATGACGGCTTTGGCGGTGCTCGGTTTCCAGTCGAAGCCGCTGCAATCGAAATAGCCGAAGAGCTCGACGTTGTCGGCGAGGGTGAGCTGCTCACGGTAGGACTGCGCGCAGGCGTAAATGCGTTTGCCACTTACCTTGGCGGCGTCGATGGCTTTCTGCAGCGATGCGAAGGGCATTATCCTCGAGCCGTCGCCGCTCGGCGTCCCCTTGCTGGAGGACACGAAGAGGCCGCACTTGTCGCTGATGCCCGACTCGGCTTCGGCGGGCGGTGCGCTTGGGCACCCCTCGATGACCTGACCAGGTTTGTCGCCGCCACCCGCCTCCGGGTCGGAGCTGGAACCGCCACACGCGATGAACAAGCTTACTGCCAAGACAACACCGATTCGACGCATCGAAACCCTCCTCGCACATCCTTCATGCATTGCCCATCCATCGGCCCGGACCGCGCACAAGTTGCCCGCCTCCGTCGCTAAAAGGGCGATGCCGATCGCACAACGTGGCCGCGCCTTCATGATTGGCGCCGCAGTCCGCGGGCGTTATGCTGCGGGCCATGAAACGGCTCGTTCTCCTCATCGGTGCCCTCTGTGTGTGGTGTGCCCCGAGCGGCGAGGACGATGAGACCACCACCTGGGAGCGCCAAGCGCGGAACGTCACCATCGTGCGTGACGAGTGGGGCATCCCGCACGTCTATGGAAAGAGCGATGCCGATACCGTCTTTGGCTTGATGTATGCCCAAGCCGAAGACGACTTCAATCGCATCGAGACGAATTACCTCAATGCCATGGGCGGTCTGGCGGAGGCCGAAGGCGAGGCCGAAGTATACCGCGACCTGCGCATGAAGCTTTTCATCGACCCCGAGAACATCAAAGCACAATACCGCGCGAGCCCGCCGTGGTTGAAGGCCTTGATGGACGCCTACGCGGCCGGCTTGAACTACTACCTCCATCGGCACCCCGAGGTGACGCCGAGGGTCATCCGGCGCTTCGAACCGTGGATGGCGCTGACGTTCAGCGAAGGAAGCATCGGTGGCGACATCGAACGCATCTCCCTTGCGCAACTCGAAGCTTTTTACGGGAAGAAGCCGACCATCCCAAACGCCGTTGCCCCGGCCCCCGAGCCCACCGGCTCCAATGGCTTTGCCATTGCGCCGTCCAACAGTGCGTCGGGGCACGCATTGCTATGGATCAACCCCCATACGTCGTTCTTCTTCCGCGCGGAAGCGCAAGCCGTGAGCGAGGAAGGCTTGAATGCCTATGGCGCACTCACCTGGGGCCAGTTCTTCATCTACCAGGGCTTCAACGATCGCGCGGGGTGGATGCACACCTCGAGCGGCGTCGATTGCATCGACGAATACCTCGAAACCGTGGTGAGCAAAGACGGTAAACCCTATTATCGCTACGGTGCGGAGGAGCGCCCGCTCGTCGCGACGAAGATCGCCGTGCCCTACAAAACCCCGAACGGGGTGGCGCAAAAGGAGTTTACCGTCTACGCGACCCATCATGGCCCCATCGTTCGCGAGGCCGATGGCAAATGGGTGAGTGTCCGCTTGATGCAAGAACCCATGAAGGCCCTGATGCAGTCGTACAGCCGGACCAAAGCGAAAAACTACGCGGCCTTCAAGGAGACGATGAACCTCCACACCAATTCGTCGAACAATACCGTGTTCGCCGATGCCGAAGGCAACATCGCTTACTTCCACGCCAACTTCATTCCGCGGCGTAACCCGGCATTCGACTGGAGCAAGCCGGTCGACGGTAGCAATCCTGCCACCGAGTGGCAGGGAATTCATGACGTCGACGAGGCGCCGAACGTGCTGAATCCGCCCAATGGTTGGATCCAGAATACCAACAATTGGCCATATTCCTCGGCGGGATCGAACAGCCCGGTGCGAGAGAATTATCCGAGTTACGTGGACCGAAATGTCGAAAATCCCCGCGGCATCCACGCCGTTCGCGTGCTGAAGGACAAAAAGGATTTTACCCCCGATTCGTTGATGTCCGCGGCCTTCGACAGCGTCCTTCCGGAATTCGAGCTCCTTCTTCCCACGTTGTTCGCGGCCTACGAAGCCTTGCCCGATGCCGATCCGCTCAAGGCGAAGTTGGCAGAGCCGATCGCGAGCTTGCGCACGTGGGACCGACGTTGGTCGCTCGATTCGGTCCCCACCTCGGTGGCCGTCTACTGGGGCGAGGACCTGTGGCTGCGCGTCACCGAGGAGGCCGCCAAAGCCGGCGTTCTCATTTACGAGTACATCGAGACGAAGGCATCGGCCCGGCAACGGCTCGACGCCTTGGCCGCCGCGGTCGACAAGCTCACGGCTGATTTCGGGACATGGAAAATGCCCTGGGGCGACATCAACCGTCTGCAGCGCCTCACCGGGGACATCGTCCAGCCCTTCGACGACAAAGCCCCGAGCACGCCCGTGGCATTCACCTCGGCACGGTGGGGCTCGCTGGCCTCGTTCGGCGCACGCGCCGCCAAGGAGACGAAAAAGTTGTACGGCACGAGCGGCAACAGTTTCCTCGCCGTCGTGGAGTTCGGCGACCGGGTTCGGGCGAAAGCCATTACCGTCGGCGGGCAAAGCGGCCATCCCACGTCACCGCATTTCAGCGACCAGTCGAGCCGCTACAGCGCGGGTCAGCTGCGTGACGTCTATTTCTATCGGCCCGATCTCGAAGGCCACATCGAGCGGCAATACCATCCCGGCGAGTGACTCCGGCTTCACGGCGTGACGGGGGGCATGGCGAGCCATCGGCCGGCGTGAGGGCACGGTTTCGCTCTTTCGACGGCAAGCGTGTGAATATTTTCGGGCTTGGACACGGGTCGATCGATGACTACCGTCTGCGCATGGGTGGTGATCGACTTACTGCGCCGGGACGCGCAGTCGTTGCGTTGACGATGAGCCTCGTGTTCGGGGCCATTGGCTTTGCGTGTGGGCCCTCGAGCGCGGACTCGCAAAGGGAGCCGCTGGGGCGCGATGGTGGGGGAGGCGGCATCGTGCAACCTCCGGACGGGATGACTGTCACGCTGATGACGGCCGATGAGCGCGGGGTTGCCGTGGCCAACGCGGAATTCGTCCTTCGTGACGCGTCCGGCGGCTATTTCACGGAAAGGACGGGCGCCGATGGGACGTTCGTGGCGAAGTACGTGCGCCCGCCGTATGACGTGCTGGCCATCACCAAAGTGGGGCGCAGCGCATTCATGGGATTGGGGCAGGCCAACGTCCGGCTTCCGGTCTACCGAGCCGCGGAAGAACCCACCAAACAGACGCCGCCCCCTCTGGAACCGAAGCGCGGTATGACGCAGCCTTTCAATGTGCTTCTACCGGCATGCGGGACGAACGTTTGCCCCACGTACATTCGTACCAGGACGCCCGATCCGAACCGCGGCGCGGTCGACATCGACGTCCCCTCCGCGGCCCCAGCTTCGACCTATCCCGCGCTCGTGCTGCACCGATGGAATGGTCCGTGGGCGGAGGTGAAGGGCGATGCGAGGCTGCTGGTCTCCAATACCAATTACACCCGCTACTGGTACGATCGACTGCCCATGTCGTTCATCGACGGAGTCAACGCGGCCTCGCGCGATTGGCAACCGCTTCCCGTCGAGAACGCGGGGCAACTGACGGTATCGACGAATCTGCAGGATATTCCGGATAACTGGAGCCGCACGGTGGGGGCAAACCTCGTGTATCCCGACGACCTATCCCAAGGTTCCGACGCCGCGGTGAGCATCGTACCGCTTGCGCAATCGTCGGCCACGGTGACGATGGGCGTCCCCAACATCGTCGGTGCCACGCTCGATACGTTTGCAAACTACGAGAATCCGGATTGGGGCCCCGACGTGGGCTTCGAACGCACGAGGGTGCGACGCGGTGGCTTGCCCCTGACGACGGCGAACGTTCAGCTTGCCGTGGTAAGGCCTCCGCTCTTCATCCGCCCGGCCCGAGGTGCACGCATCTCGGCCACGGCGGATTGGTCGTGGCAAACATTTGGCAGCGAACGGTCGCTGACCCAGATCTTCGTGGACTCGGAATCCTCGGACAGTATGGTCATCTATACGCAACAGACGACCCTGTCGTCGCGCGATCTGCAGTTCCTTGGTGTGGATCGCTCACCGGGCACGCATTGGATGTTCGTCGAGACGTTTTACCCCGTCGAGAAATTGGACGACCTGTTCTCGCTCGAGAGCACCAAACACGGATTTCCGCTTCGGTACGGGGACTCGTATACGATGTCGTACCACTCGTTCATCGTCGAACCGTGACGTGACTACCGCGACACGGCCAGCTTGATGCCCAATGCGATGAAGATGGACCCCGCCACACGATCGAGCCACATGGCCGTCGTGGGGCGGCGGCGGAGTTGCGTGCCGATGGCGCCGGCGAAATAGCCAAGCGTACCGAAAAGGATGGCCGCCTGCATGGCGAAGGCGATCCCGAGGAGGCCGGTCTGCAGGCTCACGTGGCCGCGGGACGGGTCGACGAATTGAGGCAGGAAGCTCAAAAAGAACAATACGACTTTGGGGTTGATCGCATTGGCCACGAGACCGCGGCGGAACACGGTGCCCAAGGAGGCGGCCTCGCCCTTGGGCGCCGTGCCCTCGGTGGGCAGGCTTGCGCCGCGGCTGCGGATGGCGTGCACGCCGAGCCACACCAAGTAGAGCCCGCCGGCCATTTTCAGCGCGGTGAAGGCGATGGGGGATGCTGCGATGAGTGCGCTCACGCCGAGAACGGCCAGCAGCGTGTGACTAAGGCAGCCCAATGCGCACCCGAAGCCGAACATCATCCCGTGGCGCCGGCCCTGCGAGGCTCCGAGGCTCAAGACCATCAGGTTGTCTGGGCCCGGTGATAGGGTGATGAGGAGTGCAGCGGCCAGGAAGCCGGTGAATTGGGCGAGGGTCAGCATCGTTGCATGGTTTTCTGCACTGAGATTCGCCGCGGAGCAATGCGAAAATCCTGCGTTCTTTCGCGGGATCGCGCACTTCCCATGACGAAGTCTGCTATGCGCCAAGGCATGCCCTACGGCGTTCCGCCGGACCTCGTTCCCCTCAATCTCGGACGCGGCGAACAGGTTCGCGCGTGGCTCGAACGGCTGCCCGCGATCATCGCGTCGTGCGTCGAGGAATGGCATCTCCAATTGAGGCCTTGCTTCTCGCCGCTTAGTTACAATTACGCGGCCCCCGCGATTCTCGCCGGCGGCCAGCGCGCGGTTCTCAAAATCGGTTACCCGAATCGCGAACTCGGGTCCGAGGCTGCCGCGCTGGCGGCCTTCGATGGGCGCGGCATCGTTCGGCTCCTCGATTGGAAACCCGAATACGGTGCCATGTTGCTCGAGCAGTTGCTCCCCGGAACGGCGCTCACCCGCGTCACCAGCGCGGCGGAGGTCGACGACGCGCGCGCGACCTCGTGGGCCGCGCACGTGATGCGCACGCTGTGGCGCGAGGCCCCTGCCGACACGAGTCCATTCGCCACCGTGGCGCAATGGTTCGAAGGCTTCGAGCGCGCGCGGCACGGCCACGGATTCGGTCAATTGCCCAGCGCACTCGTCGACCGCGCCGAGCAGCTTTACCGCGAGCTTCTCGCCTCGGCGGGCCCGCCCGAGCTCCTCCACGGCGATCTGCACCATGGCAACATTCTCGCTGCGGGCGAGGGCTCGTGGATGGCCATCGATCCAAAGGGCCTTCTCGGCGAGCGCGCTTTCGACACCGTGGCCCTTTTGGGCAATCCCATGCCGGACATTGCCGATTGGCCGGATCTGCCGCGCATCCTCCGCCGCCGGATGGCCCAGCTCTCCGAAGAGGCGGGCCTCGACCGCGCGCGCGTGGAAGCGTGGGCGCTCGCACAGACGGTGCTCTCCTCACTCGATGCCTTGGAGGACGGCGACGACGAGGGGCACGCCACCGCCGCGACGGTGGCCACCGCCCTCATGCCGTGATCGACGGACGCTCTGCATGTACCCCAGCCGTGCAACCCCGGGTCCGAGGGGCGACCGAGCGATTGCCGGGCTTGCGCCATCATGGCCGTCGCCCAACGGCGAACCCTCTTCGAATCGTATGACGGGATGCTTCGACGAAGGCCATGAGAACCCCGCGGAGCGCATTGGCCAACAGCCTATGCGGTCATGTCGGTCAACGTATTGGCGGCCAAGAGTCCGGAGACTTCGAGAGACGTTCAAATCTCGTTCAGAATCGCTCGTTGGCAATGGTGGTATCCCTAGTACAATACAATCCCCGGCTTTCGGACTTCTGGGCTTTACAGGGAGCTCCCAAGGGAGCAATGCTTATGGCCCATGGGGAGACGTCGGGCCCGTCGAATGGTGTTCGCCGGCATGGTTGCGGTCACCGCCACCGTCACAGCGTGCGGCTTTCTTTATGATCCAGACCAGTTAGGGACATCCGGTTGTACGGACTGCGATGCATCCCGTAACGATGTGCGGAGTCCCGCACAGGACGGGGCGGATGCCGGCGCTGATGCCTTATCGAATCCCGAAGCTTCGGGAGGCCCCTTGCCCCGCGGCTGTCGGTCTCTTGAGCCCGCGACATTTTGCCGCGATTTCGACGATGGAACCCGCTTCGATACCTTATTTACGCAGCGCGTATCCCAGGGAAGCGTTCTGTCGGACTCGACGGACTCCTACTCTCCGCCATTGGCCCTCGTCGCCAGCATTCCCGCCGCCAGTGGCGGTGACGTGCGCCGCGCGTATATGTCCAAACTATTCAATGAGGTCGTGGCGGGCGGGGGACCGTCGGACATCCGATTTGCGGCCAATATTCAAGTCGAGAAGTTCGCCGCGGGCGAAGCCGTTCCGGTATTCCTCGCCGGCGCGGGCGATTCCATCGTGGGGGACTGGCACTACGTTTCCTTGTTGCTTGGCCGCGATCGGGCATTCGTCGTCGAGTTCCAGCAAGCCACGCAAGTGGGCGAATACCCCTTTCCGTCCGACCGCATACCCCCGGTTGGACCGGGGGCATGGCCTCGTATCGAAGTTCGCATTGCGGGGAATCCTCCGCGCCTCTCGGTGACCCTCGATGCAGGAACGGGGCCCATCCTTGTCGTCGACCGAGGCCTCGCTTCGCCTGAGTGGAGTACGCCTCGCCCGCCCGAATTGCACCTCGGAATTGGCGAGACGTATCCGGCGGCTGCGGCGTGGCAGGTGCGTTACGACGATATCGTCGTCGATTTGAAATAGTGGCTCGAGGGTGTCGCCTGGACGCCGAGGCCGACTGCCCACGACATCGAGTCATATCCAAGTCAAAGTGCGATAAAGACGCATGCGCCTGCAACGTATTCTGTCGAATCCTCTGTACGAGGCGAGGAATGCGATAATCTCCCCTGCGTGATGGCGGGGCAGATTGGGCTGATGGACGAGTCCGTGCGACTGCTTGGGCGCTACGCGCTGCACGGGGAGATCGCCACGGGAGGCATGGCGACGATTCATTTTGGCCGACTGCACGGCGACAGTGGATTCTCGCGGACCGTGGCCATCAAGCGCCTCCACAAGCAGTTTGCGCGCGATCCCGAGTTCGTGTCCATGTTCCTCGACGAGGCGCGACTCGCCGCGCTCATTCGTCATCCGAACGTGGTCCCCACGCTCGACGTGCTGTCGACCGAGGGAGAGCTGTTCGTCGTCATGGAATACGTGCACGGTGAATCGCTTTCGCTCCTCATCAAGGGCGAAGCTGCGAAGAAGCAGCGCATTCCGCCGCAGGTCGCCGCGGCCATTCTTTCCGGCGCGCTCCAAGGTCTCCATGCGGCCCACGAGGCCCGCGACGAGCACGGGCAGCCGCTTGCCATCGTTCATCGCGATGTGTCGCCGCACAACGTCCTCGTGGGCGTCGACGGTGCGGCCCGCGTGCTCGATTTCGGCATCGCCAAAGCCGCCGGAAGTCTGCACACCACGCGGCAGGGCGAGATCAAGGGAAAGCTCCCGTACATGGCCCCCGAGCAACTAATGGGCGAGCCGGCGACGCGCCTCGCGGACGTCTACGCGGCGTCCGTTTGCCTGTGGGAAGCGCTCACGGGGCATCGCCTCTTCTCGGGAACGAGCGAGGCCGACGTACTCAACAAAGTGCTCCTCGACGATGTATCGCCGCCGAGCCGCTACGCGCCCGAGATCTCCAAGGCCGTGGACGACGTGGTGTTGCGCGGGCTATCGCGCGAGCCGCGCGATCGCTTTCCCACGGCCCTCCAGATGGCGGTCGCGTTGGAACGCGCGTTCGGGCGCATCGCCACGACGCATCAGGTAGGCCAGTGGATGGAGCGTGTCGCGGGGCCGCAGCTGATGGACCGCCATCGGAAGGTCCAGGCCATCGAGCAACGGAGCCCCCATTCCAGCGCGTCGCATGGGATCCCGCCGTCGTCCGCACGTGGGATCGTCGCGGAGGAGCCATCTCTCTCCGCGGCAACGAGTGCCATTCCCTTTTCCGAGGGAGAGCCGGCAGACCCTTCCGGGCCGTGGCGCACCATGGTGGCCCGGAGGGGCCGCGTGAAGAGGCTCGTCGTGCTCGCCGTGGTGGCCGTTCCCGTGCTCGTCATCCTCATCATCGCGGCGTGGCGTGGTCCAACGCAGCCCGCGGTCGCGTCGAAACGTGCTACGCCGCCATCTGCGAGCACCCCCTCGGATACCGTGATGGAGCTGCCGGCATCGGAACCGAGTGCGAGCTCGCCCGCGATGCCGGCGACCGCAGACGCCCCGTCGGCGAAGATCGTGCGGAGTGCGGCTCCCAAGTCCTCTGCCGCTCCTCCGCCGGCGGCATGCACCCCTCCTTACTACTTCGATTCCGCGGGAAGAAAGCGATACAAGCGCGAATGCTTCTGACCAAACGAGCGCACATGCCCACGCGTGGAGCCCTGCCGCTGCTACTGTCCACGGCGCTCCTCTCTGCCAGCGTCGCTTCGACGGGCACGCTGCACGCAGCGCCCACGCCGTCCACCAAGGACGCGTGCATCGACGGTGCGGACGAAGGCCAATCCCTTCGAGACGAAGGCAAGCTGCGCGATGCCCGGGCGCGATTCCTCTCGTGTGCCAACTCGTCGTGTCCGGGGGCCATCGCCAAGGATTGCGGCACGTGGCTGGCCGACGTGGAGTCACGCATGCCCACCGTGGTGGTGACCGCCATCAACGCCGCCGGCAACGATCTGGTCGACGTGCGCGTGTCGGTCGACGGGCAGCCATTTCTCGAGCGCCTTTCCGGCACGGAAGTGACCATCGATCCGGGACCGCACCGGCTTCGCTACGAGTACACGGGCGTCCCCAGCATGCCGCCCGTCGAGGACAATATCGTCATTTACGAGCGCCAGAAAGGACGCGCTCTCGTGGCGAAATTCCAATCGGCCACCACCGAACCTCCTCTGGCACCCGCGTCCGACGCGTCTCCCGTGTCGTCGCCCAAACGCTCCGCGCCGATCGCCGCGTACGTCGTTGGCGGCGTGGGCCTCGTTGCCCTGGGGAGTGCCGCGTTCTTCGGCCTGCGCGGTCGCTCCGATTATTCCGATTTGGACTCGACCTGTGGCCGAACCCACTCTTGCGCGCAGTCGGACATCGATGCGGTGAAAACGAAGTTCACGATTTCGGATATCTCCCTTGGACTTGGCGTTGCGGCCATCGGTGTCGCAGCCGTTCTATACTTCACGCATCCCAAGGAGCCTGCTGGCCCGCGCTCTGGCGGCGCGCCCCTTTTGAACCATGCGGTGATCGCGCCCACCCGCGGCGGCGGTTGGCTGGCGGGCTACGAGACGGCGTTCTAGCTCGTGACCGATTGAAGCACTGCCCGAACCGCGGATTCCAGGGCGGGGCGCAGAACCGGAGGCGGAGCATGCCCCCGGACGAGATAGCGCCGCACGGCGCCGTACGGTAGATCGATCACCGCGAGAAGTACCGCATCGAGCGGTGCGGATGCGCTCGCGATGTCCGCACCGAGCCGGCGCACGGCGCGAAGAACCGGCTCATTCAGCGCGCGCAATGTCTCCGCCAGATCGGTGGGGGCCTCGCGCATCAAATCTTCCCGCCGGAAAAGCGCCGCAATTTGCGCGTCCTTCCGGCAATCGCGCGCAAAGTCGAAAATGGACAGCGCCGCCGCCACCGCGGCCTCCCGTGGATCCTCCTGCGTACTCAATGCATCGAGAAAGACGCGTTGCGAGCGACGAACGGCCCGGATCCACATGTGTGCGAGCACGCCGTCGCGCGACCCGAACCGATGGTAAATCGAGCCCGAGGGCGCCCCCGCCGCGTCCGCAATGGCGCGGGTGGTGGCGGCGCTCACCCCGCGCTCCAGCAAGATGTCGCGTGCGGCATCCAAAATGTCGTCTGCCGCGTGAATTTCGCTCCGTCCCACGCCATCCAGCGTAGCCGCCTTGACGTATTAGAGCAAGTGCTCTAATTAATGAAGCAGACGCTCTAGAAAGGCTGCACCCCATGAACGACCCGAGCCCGACCCTGGATCCGCTCTCCGTGGCCCACCGGCTCTACGAGGCCTTTCGCCGCGGAGACGGCGCCGCGCTCTTCGCGCTCCTCCATCCCGACTTCACCGGTTACGTGAGCGACGGAATGCCTATGGCGGTGGGCGGCGCCGTTCCCGACCGTCAGCACATGCTCCGCGTGTGGGGGACCATCGCCGCCGAGTACGCCGTGCGGCCCATCCCGGGAGAGTTCATTCGCGCGGACGCGTCGCGGATTGTCGTTTTGGGACACTATTGCGGGAGCGGCCTACGCAAGGGCGGTGGCGGACCCATCCGGGCCGTGTTTGCGCATATTCTGGATATCCGCGACAATGCCATCGTCTCGCTGAAGCAAATCACCGATACGGCATCTTGGTCAGTGTAGATGCCCAATCCACAACGCGCGCACCTCCAATACGGACGGTAACCGGCGCGGACGTGCGCGTGGATGCCACTGAAGTCTTTGTTCTGCTGCCATGGACCGATCGCTCGGCGAGCCGGCATAGTATAGGCCGATCCCACCTGACCATAAAGCATGGGGGGGAAGGGGAAATAGCCATGCGATTGCTTGTCGTGCCCACGAGCATTTTGCTCGCCCTCGCAGCATGCAGTTCATCGGACTCCAACGTCGCCGATTCGAATGACGCGACGGAGAATCTCGTCGACAACGAAGCCGCACTCGCAAATTGTACCGGCTCTTCCCCGTACGACGCGTGGGTCGCGGATCCCAAACTGTGCGTCTACGTCTATGCCACCGGTCTTGGCGGCGCGCGTCAAATTGCGTTCGCGCCAAATGGCGATTTGTTCGTCAACAACGGAAGTGTGACCGTGTTGTGGGACGACAATAAGAACGGCCAAAGTGACTCCAACGAGAAAGGTACGTTTGCGACCGCTTCAGGCCTCAATCACGGCATCGCCTTCTCGCGCGACGCCAAGTTCCTCTATGCCTCGAGCGGGTCGACCATTTATCGCTGGGCCTACAATGGCAGCCGAACGGCCACGGGTTCGGCGCAGGTCGTGGTGAAGAACATTCCGACCGGCGGTCACTCTGCACGCACCCTGGTGTTCGACTCCACGGGCCGCCTCTACGTGAACGTGGGCTCCAACGCCAACGTCGACACGTCGCAGCAGCTTTTGGATACACGGGCGCAGGTGCGACGTTTCGCCATTCCTGCAAGTATTCCTTCGGGAGGCATCGACTATTCGGCCGGCGAGGTCGTGGCCAAGGGCTTGCGCAACGAGAATGGCCTCGCCTTTGACTCGCAAGATCGCCTCTGGGGCGTCGAAAATGGTCGCGACAATCTGAACGATCCGGATTTCGGCGGCGACATTCACAACGAGAACCCGGCCGAGAAGATCAACCTGCTCGACGGCTCGGGGTCGAAGTTCTACGGCTACCCCTACTGCTACACGGAATACAAGATCGCCGGCGGCAAGGGGCCCGGCACGCAATGGGCCGACCAAACGTTCTCCCACAACCGCAACGACGCCTGGTGCCAAAACCCGGCAAACGTGCATCCGCCGGCATTTGCCATGCAGGGACATTGGGCGCCGCTCGGACTCATTCAGTACACGGGCAGCTCGCTCCCCTATGCCAATGATCTGATCATCGCCGTCCACGGATCGTGGAACCGCTCGCCGGCCACCGGGCGGCTCCTGGCGCAAGCCCACTTCGAGAACGGCAAAATCGTCTCCGTGAAGCCCATCGTGGGCCAGAAGAATGCGTCGGGCGGTCTGCAACAGGGCACCTGGGACGCACGCCCGGTCGACGTGCGCCAAGGGCCCGATGGCGCGGTTTACTTCTCCGACGACTCGGGCGGCCGAGTCTTCAAGGTAGGCTACCGCCAGTAAGCGCGACGAACGAACGCAGCCTCCTCGCCCCGGGAATTACGCGGTTTTCCATTCTCGGGCGAGGAGGCCGTACAGATACGAGTCGCACCACTCCCCTTTGAGAAACCAGTTCTCGCGGATGTGGCCTTCATGCTTCATTCCTAGCTTTTCCGCCAGCCGCTGGGAGGGGACGTTGCGCGGATCCGCATCGGCGAAGAGCCGGTGCAATTGCAGCTCGCCAAAGCCGAAATCGACCAGCGGGCGCATGGCCTCCAGCGCATAACCCTGTCCCCAGGCGGCGCGCCGAAAGCAGTACCATATCTCGGCCTCGCGGTGCTCGGGGCGGCGGACGTGCAGACCTACCTTGCCAATGACGGTTTGGTCGCTCCGCGTCACCACGGCCAGTTCGAACAACGTGCGCGGGGTGCTGGCCAGCGTGTCGGCCCGCACTTTGCGGATGCGTTCCAGGGTTTCGTCCACGGAGAGCGTCGCGTCGAAGCCTTGGTAGCGAACGACCTCGGGATCGCGTTCGTAGACATTCACGTCGACGTGGTCGGCGTCTTGGAATTCGCGAAGGACGAGGCGAGGGGTCTCCAGAGTGAGCGGATACATTTGACGTGGACGATAGCACATCGTCCCTGGCGCGTATCGCGCCTGACGCAAGGCAACAATTTGGAAACATGGCAACACGCGCATCCAAAAAATGATTCGCTACCGAAAATAGGAAAACGTCGCGTACGAAATTTGGCAAGGTGACCTTCAATAGCTCGTAACCGTCTTACGTCTCCGCTGTGCGAGGATGGCGGCAGCGGGACGAAACCGGCGGGACCGGCGCGATGTGTGTTTCACAAGGAAATTAACGCCATCACGCCTGGCGATCCTCGCTCGAGTGACGGACAAGGGCGCCGGCCCCGCCGGGCTTGTCGCGCTGCCGCTGCTCGACTGAGACGGACTTTCGAGGACCGTGACAAGCTATTGAATGTTGCGTTACGGTGCCGCGCATGACATTTCGAACTTCGGCGAAGAGCTTCGCCTTTGGTCTAGCTGGCGTCGTGGGCGCAGTCGGATGCAGTTCGAATTCGGGGGAGGAAAATCCACTCTCGAAAACGAGCGCATTGCAAAGCCCCGCCATCGTCGTGGAAAACAATGAAACGCAGCCCGTTTATTCGTACGAAGCTGCCATTCGCGAGGTCATTTACGTCGAGGCACCCATCGATAGTGACGCTGACGGAAAACCGGACCTCATCGCCCTCGACGTGATGCGTCCGAAGGAGACGGACGAAGGTCTCAAGGCGGCGACGGTCATGGAGGCGAGTCCTTATTACAGCGACGCCCCCAGCGCACTTCGTGCCAATAGGTCACTCGACGGCCGGCAGGTGCCTGGCGCGTCCGCACCGCGCGGTTTTGGCCGATGGTACGACGAATTCTTCGTCCCGCGCGGCTACGCCGTGGTCGAGGTGGAGATGCAGGGCACGGCCCGTTCCAAGGGCTGCCCCACCACCGGCGGAAAAGAGGATACGGCCTCCATCAAAGCCTCCATCGATTGGCTCAACGGCCGCGTCAAAGGCTACCACGCCGACGGCACCGAGGCGGTGGCCTCGTGGAGCACGGGCTCCGTGGGGATGCTCGGTGTTTCGTACAATGGCACCTTGCCCATTGCCGTGGCGTCGACCGGTGTCGAGGGATTGAAGACCATCGTCCCCATTGCGGCCATTTCGAGCTGGTACGACTATACGCGCGATCAGGGAATCGGCTACGCGAATGGCTGGGACAAGCGATATCCCGAGTGGCTGGCCAAATACGTCATCAGCTCGTCGCAGGAATCGGTGTGCGCCGCCGCCGTGGCCCGCCTGGGCGACAATGCAAGCGACGACACCTTCGATTACACGCCGTTCTGGGAAGAGCGCGATTACCGCAAAAATATCGACAATGTGAAGGCGGCTGTCTTCGCCGTCCACGGCTTGGAAGATTGGAACGTCAAGACGCGTCATTTTGGCAAATTTTGGTCGCTCATCCAAGAGCGCAACATCCCGCGCAAGGTGTGGCTGCATGCCAATGCGCACGTCGATCCGGTGAGCCTCCGCCCCGACGAGTGGAAAAAGGCCATGCACCACTGGATGGATCATTGGCTTTACGGCATCGAAAATGGCGTGATGGAGGAGCCGATGGCCACCATCCAGCGTCCCGGCAACGTCTGGGAGACGTACGCGGGTTGGCCCGAGCCGGGAACCCACGACGTGTCGCTCTATTTCGGTCCGGCCGGCGAAGGGCTGACCGGCACCTTGCAGTCGACGCCCGAAACGTCAACGGCGACGCAATCGCTGACCAACAGCTCGTCGCAAACCGAGACCGCCATCGTGACCAAGCCGGAGGAAGTCCGCGCCTACCGCCTCGCGTATGCCGGCCCCGTATTGGCGAATCCGGTGCGCATCTCGGGCACGGTCCGCGTGCGCGCCGCCGTCACGTCGGACACCGCCAGCACCCCGGTCACCGCACTGTTGGTCGACTACGGGGAATCCACCAGCGCCGCGCCGCTCGATTTTTCGTACGGTGAGCTCATGGCCATGCCGTGCAGCCTGGCCGATCTCGCCAACAAGACCGGGTGCGCGGCCCCCAAGCAAGACGTGATGGTCACCACCAGCGCGCGCATCGTTTCCAAAGGCGCCATCGACTTGAAGAACCGCGAGTCCATCGTCACGGCGAGCGCCGTCACGCCGGGCGAGAGCTACCAAGTCGAGTGGGAGATGCATCCCAAGGACTGGATCTTCCCCGCAGGCCATCGCATCGGCGTGGTGGTCACGGCCAACGACTACCAGTACGTCAGCGTCGACGCCCAAGCGGGCAAGGTCGACGTCACCCTGCAGGGCAGCAGCGTCATCCTGCCGGTGGCCAGCGGCTTGGAGTAGTCACCCTTTCCGAACGGGCGCCCCCCAAAGGGCGCCCAACGGGATCTCGATGGCCTCGAAGGGTTCCGCTCGAATGGCGCGATCTCCTTTGAAGGTGCGAAGCAGGAGCCGTTGGCTCCCCTCGCGTCGAAAGACTTCGACCGTCTGGAGAATCGGGTCGACCAGCCAAGCATGATCCACACCGGCCTCGGCATAGATGGGCATCTTGTCGACGCGATCGATGGCCGCGGTCGAGGGCGAGAGAACCTCACAGACCCAATCCGGTGGAATCGAGAAGTACGCTGTTTCAGGGAGCTCTGGCATCCGCTCGACACGCCAGCCCGCGATGTCGGGGACGAGGACTTCTTCTCCCTGGAGCAAGTGAAGTTCGGGCTCGTCGAGGATCCACCAACCTCCAGGACCGTCGATTCCGCGATCGAATGGACCGCTCAGCACGCCGCCGAGCATGGACCCCGCCCGTGCATGCTTCGGCGAGGGGCGCGGGTGCACGTGGAGGGTTCCGCGGATGATTTCCGCGACGTAGTGTGACGGGACCGCCTCCAGATCCGCATAGGTTGCACGCTTCGTTGCAGGAGCCGCCATAGGCTCGACAATATAGCATACGCTGGGCTAGAGCCCGCTCACGGCCCTCCGCAGCGTCGCTTCATCGGCTGTGCCGAGGCGCACGAACAGCGGCAAGGTGCCCATGTCCGCCGGGTAGTCGCGCAGATCGATGGGGCCGTGCACCTCGCGGCGCTGGGCGACGTCGAACCAGGTGCCCTCGGGGAGGTGCACGTTGCGCGTCTGGGCGTCGGCCACCACGGGCGCGGCGAGCAGGGAATCGCCGAGCAGCCATTCATCGGTGATCTCGTAGGCGGCCGTGTCGTGCGGGAACTCGAAAAAGAGCGGCTTCATCATGGGCTCGCCCTCCGCGATGGCGCGGTCTTTCTGCTTGAGAATGTACGGCAAGAGCCGCCCGTGCAGGCGCACCGCCTCACGGTAAAGGCGCACCGTCTCCTCGTCGTAGCCGCGCGGCGACGTGGACGAATAGAGCAAGGGCATCGCCGCCGCGGCCTGCGCCCACCGCACGAGCACCTGCTTGCTCGGTGGGGGCTGATCCAGCGAGCCGCCAATCATGTCCGTCTCCAAGAAGGGATACCCCACCGTAGCCAGCGCGAGATTCTGCGTCACCGACGAACGTAGGGAATCCCACCCCGTCCCTTTGTCAATTTGCCGAATGACGAAACCATCGCGCTGCGCCCCGGTCCAATGGGTGCGAATGCCCATTCCTTGCAGGTCGAACCCGCGTGCCATGTCCGCGCCCAATCGCTGGTAATCGCGCATGGTCAAATCCGGCGTACGCGGCGCACACCGCTCGTCGAAAAAGCGCGTATCGAATTTGAAGCCGTCCACGCCCAAGGACCGCTCCAGCGTGTGAAGCTCCCCGAGGTACCAATCGCGTGCCTCGGGATTGGCCAGATCGACGATACCCGCCTTACCGTTCCACCACGTCACCGTGCATGGCACGTTCGGGTCGTCCTTCGATTTCAACAGGTAACCGCGGTTCGTGGCCAATTGATAATTGTCCGCGTCGAGGTTGATCCACAAAGTGACCCACAGTCCAAAGTGGTACCCCATGCCGTGGATCCGGTCGGCCATCGCTTTGGGATCGGGGAATTTCTCGTTGAAGGTGAAGTCGCCATAATGGCTCATCCACCCGTCATCGAGGCTCATGGTGTGGCTCGGAATGTCCGCCTCGTGGATCTTTTGCGCCCAATCGAGAAAATCCTTCTGCGTCACGTCGGCATAGAACTGCCCCCACGAGTTCCACACGGTTTTCTCGTATTGGACATCCGTGGCGTCGCTTTCGGCGGGCTTTCCCGCCAATTCGATGTAGTCGCCGAACACGTCGCGCGGGGTATGCCCGACGAAGACGCTCGTATCGAGGCTGTCCGTCTCGTGCACCGCGAAGCCGGCCACCTTGTCCTGGTAGGCGCCCATCGACACGGTCATCAGCTGTGTCGTGTGCATCGCGAATCCCGCCGAGGACTGCGTGAACCAAAATGGCTCCACCATGTTGTACGACGCCGGCGCGAACGCCGTATCCAGCGGCCGCCCGCCGAGCTCCCCCGGCCGGTCCAGCGGCCACGCCTGCTCGGTGTACGGTCCACCGTTTCGCGTCTTCGTTTCCCCGTGCCCGTACCAATGGCCCGAGGCGGGCATATCGTAGTGCAGCGCGAGCCACTGCGGTTTTTCCCCCGCCACGTGGGCGGTGAGCCGGTAGCCATCGTCTTGCGGCGCGAGCCGCACGAGCACGCCGCGCCGCGCATCCGTCGTATCCACCTCGATGGACACGGCACCGTCCTGCCAGGTCACGTCGCGCACGTTCGTGGTTCCGACGAGGCCCGATGCCGTATCGAAATCGATGGCCGCGGGCTCGGCCGCCGTCGTCTGCAGCACCGTCTTCCCATGACGCCGCGTCACGAGGCGAAACGGCGAGCGCTGGATGGCCACCTCGAAGGCCGGCGCTGCGCGCGACGGCCCTACCGTGAGCAGATTCCCGGTCTCGGTGACCTCCAACGACGTGGCGCGCGACGACGTCGTCGCCGCCATGGCACATCCCGCGAGCGCCATCCCCACCGTTGCCAGAACAGGCCTGAGTCGTCGTGTCATGGGTCTTTCGTTTACTTTCGTTTGTTTCCTTTCTCTTGTGAAGACCCAAAACGAATCGACTACTCCAGCACCTCGAAATCGACGGCGTCGGTCGTGCCGCGGGTGAGGCGCGTCACGAGCACCGGCGCCGTCGTCGCGTCCTTGAACACGACGATGCCGGTCTCGTCGCGCACGAAAAGGTGCCCATCCTGCGTGAGCTGCGCCTTGTCGTAGTAGACCGTGGAGTCCAGACCGCGCGCCACGGCATCGGGGGCGCGTAGACCCGTCAGGGCGTGGGCATCGCGAAAGATGCACGCCTTTTCGACCAACGCGTTGTTGATCCACGCCTGGTGGAGCACCACCAGCGTGTCATTTTGCACGGTCAAATAGCGGATCTCGCCGTGCACGCCGCCTTCGTCGCAGAGGCCCGCGATCTCCAGGTCCGGCGCCTTGGGGCCGGTCACCGCCGAAATGTCGTTCCAGATGCGCACCGGGCTCGAATACGAGCTGGCAAAAAGACGCCCGCCGGCGATTTTCAAGTGCCACAGGGTCCGAGGGACCACCACGTAATCGCGGGTCACTTCCCCCGTTCGCGAGGAGGCTTGGCCGAAGGCGAGAAGTCCTTCGCCTTCACCTTGTCCGCTGAAAAGCGTGTCGGTGGCCTCGTCGTAGGCCATCCCCTCGAGGTTTGCCGAGGGGTGCGTGAAGCTCGCGCGGGGCGCCGTGGCGTTGCGCGGAAGAACCTGGATGCGGAGGCCGCTCTGGATCCACAAGCTCCCGCGCCCATCGACCTCGGTGTTGTCCGCATGCAGCGTTCCACCGAAGGCGCTCGTCGGCACGGTGCTCTCGGGAAGCGCGCCATCGGCGAGGGTGGAGGCACCCGCGAACCGATGCACGGCCGACGACGCGCCGCTCGACGTGACGAGCAACGTGTCTCCATCGACCGCGACGCCATTCGGCTGTCCGTCGATTCCCGCCAGCGTGGCGCTCGGCGGAACGTCGGAGCCGATGTTCGTCGCATCATCCCAGATGCGGACACCGCTCTTGCTCGCGACGATCAACCGCGGCAGGGCCGCTGCAGTCCGCGTCAGATTGTCCGCGGATTCATGCTTTGCAACGTGTCCACCGGCGTCTGCGCACCCCGCGAACAGTACGAAAAGAAGCCCCAAATACGTTCGTTCGATCATCGTATGCCACCTCGTATGGCAATGAGACGCAGGCCGACCGCCTCGGTTGCAGGCGGCCGGCCATTACGTCACGATGTCGCGATTCGTACGTTCGACGAATGAATCAGCGGTTCGCGGCCAGCTTGAGCAGATTGTTCAACAAGTCGCGCACGCGGCTTAGTTTCCTGCCGCCGTTTTCCGAGACGATCTTCGATACGTCGTCCGTGGTGCGGTGGTAATCGGCATTGAGGCTGCCGCCGCCCGACGGATTGCTCAGCCCCTCGAAGACGAACAGCACATCCTCGCCCTTGTCGTAGAACGAGGCGCCATCCTGACGCCGCGCGTACGAGTTGATATCCTTGTTGATGCGATCGAACGGATCGGAGAGCGCATTGTTTGCCTGCGTGAGAAGGCCGGACAGGTAGCTCGTCGATCCATTCGATTTGGTGTCGATGATGCTGATGCGTTGATCGTCCCAGCGGCCGACCATATCCATGTTCACGACGCCGACAATCTGCGACAGCCCAATGCCGGAAATGGGATGATCGACGAAGTACTTCGACCCGACGAGGCCATCTTCCTCGGCCGCCGTCCAGAAGAAGAGAATCGACCGATTCAACTGCCCATTGGCCTTTGCCTGCGCAAGCAACGGAACCAGCGACGCGAGAACGGCGCTGCCCGATCCATTGTCGTCGGCTCCATTGTACACGGCGCCGCCCGAGGCCACGCCGAGGTGGTCGAGGTGCGCCATGGCCACGATGACCTCGGCCTTTTTGGCGCCGGTGCCTTCGAGCTTCGCCAGCACGTTGTGCGTATTGCCCGCGAGCACCACGTCGGGCTGCGCAGCCAAAGAACGCGCTTCCGCCGACGGCGATTTCGGATCGATGTAGAAGCCGTGCTCGAAGAGCGAAACGCCGTACGACGCCGGATCCTGCGCATCGTCACCGTGAACGTGCTCCTTCGCCGATTGCGATGCCAATGAGCCCTGCTGGAACGATTGCGCGTACGCTCCGTTCGAATCGCCCGGGTTCGGGCCGACCAAATTGTACTTCTTTGCGAGATTCGTAACGTACGTAGCCGCCTTGTCGAAATCCGCCGAGGGGGCATTGCGTCCACGCAGTGCGTCACTCGCGAGGTAATTCAGATGCTCCATGGGATCGTCGTCGGCGAGGATTGCCTCATTGGGACCGGCTAGGCTCGAATTGGATTCGCCCGTGCTCGTTTCCTCGGCGCCAGGCGCCTCTCGCAAATTGCTCGCGTCGCTGCAAGCCCATAGCGCCAAACCGATCAGCGAGGTGAGAACCACCGCGTGTTGTCTCATTGGGAACCTCCGAAATGGAGAGAGTTGGCTTTTTGTCTGACGACGAGTGGGCTTCGCCGATTGAACAGTCGCGCAATTATCGAGATTGTTCGCGCACGGTCCATCGAAATAGACCGTGATGTGACATTGATGACAACCCGAGCTCTCGGTCGAGCTTTGGCTCGAACGCGCGCGTCGAATGAATCCCGCTTTATTTCGCGTTATACGGCGCGCACACCGCGGCGGTATCCCACCTTCGACAAAGCCTCGTCGATGACATGTTGACGCATTTTCGGCTCATGCTCGGCGTCGGCCGTGAGCACGAGGCGATGCGCCAACACATTGGGGGCCACCGCGCGCACGTCGTCGGGCGTCACGAACGCGCGCCCATTGAGCAACGCGTACGCTTTGGAAGCCTGCACGAGACCGAGCGTGGCGCGCGGGCTTGCACCCAAGGCCACGCGCGGATGCGTGCGCGTGAAGCCGGTGATGCCCACCGCATAGTCGAACAGATCGTCCTCGACGTGGATGCGCGCGCACGTTGCCTGCAGGGCCGACATGTCCTCCGGATTGAGCACGGGGTGCACGGTGGGCGCTTCCACGCCGTAGGTGCGAACCATCTGCGACTCTTCGCGCGGCTGCGGGTAGCCCATGGAGACGCGCACCAAGAAGCGGTCGATCTGCGCTTCAGGCAGCGGGTAGGTCCCCTCCAGATCGATGGGGTTCTGCGTGGCGAGCACCAAGAAGGGCCGAGGCAGCTCGAAGCGATCGCCCTCGATGGTGACCTGCCCCTCCTGCATCGCCTCGAGCAGCGCCGACTGCGTCTTGGCCGGCGCGCGGTTGATCTCGTCGGCCAACACGACGTTGGCGAACACCGGCCCCGCGCGCAACGTGAAGGTGCCATCCTTCGGCGAGAGCACGTACGTACCGGTGATGTCCGCCGGCAAAAGGTCCGGCGTGAACTGGATGCGCCGCGCGGAGCAGCCCAACGCGGTGGCGAAGGCTTTGACCAGTGTGGTCTTCGCGACACCTGGGACGCCTTCGAGCAACACGTGGCCCTTGGCGAGAAGCGCCACGAGCATCGCATCGAGGGAACGCGACGTGCCGATGTACGCGCGGGCAACCTCCCGACGAAGCTCGTCGATCCGTTCCTTGGCCGGCGCGATCTCGTTGGTCGTGGCGACGACGTTGGCCGCCGTCACAGGAGCACCGAGCCTTCGGCCTCGAGGGAGGGCGCGTTCATGTTCGTTCTGGCGCGCGTGCGGGCACGTTCGAGAAGACTGCGGATCGTCTGGGCGGCCGTCATTACGTCGTTGTCGGTTATCTTACTCATGGCCGAGGCGCTACGGGATAGTACCAATGTTTCGACCTGGGCCATGCGGTGGAGCAACTGCCTCAGTTCCTTGATGGATTCGGGCGGGAGAAGCTTCGCGTCGGCGAGCTGCTCCAGCAGAACGTCGTGGCCGGGGACCTGGTCGAGGTGAAGAAGACCACACGCCTCCTCCTCGAGCGCGCTCTTTAGCTCGAGCATCGCCAGCGCGCGCGACGTCTGCGGTGCGGCGAGCATGGCTGCGCGTCCCGCAACACCGCCTTGCGCAATGAGTGGGATCGGTCGCGTGAAACGCGGCACCAACGGGCGATGGATCCGGCCGGCGTTGGCGCCGACCCAGATGACCACGCCAAGCCCGACGAGAACCGCCACCGCGTAGAGAGCCCAGGGGGGAAAGCCTTCGTGCCGGACAGTGGCAAGTGCATCTTCCAGCCCCCTCAGGCGCCCGCCGAGGTCGGTGAACAGAGAATCGTCCGCCCCGAATGCCCCGTCTTGCGCAAAGTCGCCCGCGGCGATGTACACGTGCCCGCCGCGCTTCCCCCACGTGTCATCCTCGCCGGCATACCGCACCAGTGCGCGCGCGAAGCCGCGGTTGTCCGCGTAACGCAGCATCGAGTTCATCACGATGGACGGATCGCCGACCACGAGTAGCCGGCCCTGGCCCACCGCGCCAGCGACGGCCACGAGCACATCGGGTTCGCCTTGCCCGCGCACCTTGAGGATGGGCGAAAGATCGGGGTGTTTCACGCCGGTTGGGTGATTCGTCACGACCCGCCGCACGTCCGCCACCACCGGGTGCGGACCGGCTGGTTCGGCGATGGGCAGCTCGGCATCATTGCGAACGCTGTCGGCGGGGTGGCGTGGCGTTGCCACGCGCTCCATACCGAAATGCCGCAGAAGAGCATCGGCCCGCCCGTAGTCATCGAGCAAAATGACGCGGCCGCCCGCGCGCATGAAGCGAGCGAGCGAGCCCACATCGAGCGTCCTCTCGGGGTGGAGGAGAACGAGGCTGTCCTCGGGCCGTAAGTGCGTGAGATCGATGCGTTCCGTCGCCATGATGCGCGCGTCGCCAAGCTCGTGACGTGCGAGCTGGACGAACTCGGCCGCGCCTTCCCAATCGGTGCCGGCGATGTCGAACGGATGAGCGCCCGCCGCGTCTGCCGCGTGAGCGCCGCGCGCCACGAGCAGGGCGAATACCGCGAGAATGAGCCGGAAAAACGCGTAAAATCCTGCGCGCTGGACGACGTGCGATCGCGGTCCTAGCTTCCGGGTGTGCGAAATGATGCCCGCATTGGCGCGGCTCGTCATGAGTTGACCAGATTATCTCAGGTTGGCGTTCTCTTGACCATGGCACCCAGGTTGCTAACAATTTACTTGAGGAGTCCTCGCAACGCTGGTTCGTCTGAAACAGGAGGAGGTCCGATGCTCCCCCCTTTCATCATCGAGCAAATTCGCAAACGAGAAGAGGAAGAACGCGCACGCTACGAGCAACCACAGCTCGAGCTACCGGTCATGCCTCCACGCCCACGCCCGCGCTACGAAGTACCGGACGATGAGGCCAATCGCGGGGTGATCATCCTCGACATTTGAGGGGCCATCGCGGCGCCGGGCGTCGCGAGCTTCCTTAGGGAGCGGGCCCCACGGCAGAAGAGGATGCTTCCGACGGTCCGGTCGCGGAAGAGATTAATCCTGTGCGCAGGGAGCGCGCGCCGTACTAGGCTCCCGCCGAAATGCTGCGCCGTCTTATGGGGGCGGCCGCTGTCAGCCTCTGCGCCTGCTATTCCGGCGGGGGAAATGGCAGCTCTCCTCCCTCCAACCAACTGTACTTTCCTGTAGGGCTTGCCGTATCGACCGGGGGAAACGTGCTTTACGCCGTCAACTCGGACTTCGACCTCCAGTGGAGCGGAGGCACCCTTCAGTCTTACGACTTGTTCAAGCTTCGCCACGACATCGGCGTCATGCTGAACTGGGATCCGGGCCAGGAACAGCGGAACTTCCCGAACCTGCCGTACGTCGAGGACCACAAGCCGACGTTTTTCTGCAAGCCGGACGGCACCTTCCCGGGAGGCCCGGAGATCGACGCGAACGGCAACCGCATCCCGGTGGGTCGCATCTGCGCGCCGCCCATGCACTCCGAGGCGTATTTCCACGACTCGGTCACGATCGGCGCGTTCGCCACGGATCTGCAGCTCTCGAAGGCGACCCTCGATGGTCAGCCGACGGGCGGCCGGCGCCTCTTCATGCCGATGCGCAGCGATGCCTCGCTCACGTGGGTCGACGTTGCCGCGGACGATCCCGCGGTTGCGGCCCCGGATCTCCCGCCCGGCGACACGTCGTTCGAGCCGTTTCAGTTGCGATGCATCGGGGCTCCCTCGCTGGCGCCCGGTCGGGGGGCACGCTGCGATGCGGCCCATCGCGCCGGCAACAACCCGAACGAAGACGGCAACAACCGGAAAATTACGATGCCCGGTGAGCCGTTCGGCATCGCGCAGACGGAAGATGGCACGGCCATCGCCATCACCCACCAGAACGACACGAAGACGAGCCTCTTCTCGACGGGGCTCCAAACGCTGCCGGGGCAGGGCGATGGCTGCCCGCGCCCGGCGCCGCCCAAGACGCCCGATGCCGCCGCGCCGTCGAATCCGGCCCTGCAGTTCGTGGCGGAGAACATCACCATCGGCGGCAATGGCATCGCAGCCATCCCGCACGATGTGGACGCGTACGCAGGCGATTGCACCAAAATGCCGCGTCCTGCGTTCTGGCAGACGAGTCGCTTTCTCCCGCGCCTCGATCGGATTCGTTACTACGACGACGACGGCCAGACATCGTCCACCCCGCAGTACCGTCCGTACCTGCAGGGCGAGGCCACCATTTCGCTCTTCGCGAATCCGTCCGGTGTGGACTCCCGCGGCATCGCCATCGACAACACGCAGCGCATCGCGTGCAAGGCGCAGCCCGGCGGGGACAAAACGAAGTGCGCGCAGCTTCCGGCGCGCGCGTACGTCGCGAATCGCTCGCCCGCGACCGTGCTCATTGGGCAAGTGGGCTCGGTGACGACGGAGGGCGGGTACAACCCCGACGACATCTCGATTTACGCGAACATCCCGCTCACCGTGGGGGCCTCACGCGTGTACCTGGCGCCCATCGTCGATCGCCAAGGAAACTACGCGCTCCGCCTGTTCATCGTCTGCTTCGACTCGGCGACCATCTTCGTCTACGACCCCGCGACGGAGCAGATCGAGAACGTCATCCGCGTCGGCACCGGGCCGTTTGCCATGGCGTTCGACCCGTTCGACATGAACGACGTGGCCCTTCGCAAGCCCGTCCCCGTCGACGCCCGTCAGAACGACCCTCTTTTTGCAGCTTCTCCGCTTCGTCGTTACAGCTTCGCGTACGTCGCAAGCTTCACCAATTCCTTCGTTCAAGTGATCGACCTCGATAATTCCCGTCCCAAGAGCCCGGTCACCGGCCAACCGCTCAACGCGACCTTCGAGACCGTCGTCTACACGTTGGGAACGCCAACGGCGCCGAAAGGTTCGAACTGATGTCGCGCAAAGTAGCTTTCGTTGGTCTGGGGATGGCTCTCGTGGCGGGGCTGCTCGCCATATCCGTTTCCAGCTGCTCGCAGAACGCGAACCAGGTCAACGTGCGCACGTTCGAGTTGGCGCGGCAGGTCGACTTCGTGTGCATGCGCGTCTACGGCCGTTTGGCCACGGACGACCCGAACACCATCCGTGCGATTCCCGCGCAGCCCACGGTGCCGGGGAACTGCCCGCCCGTTCCGCGCGATGTCGATGGGACGTTCATCAACTGGCACCTCTTCGCGCTGGTGACCCAGTTCACGCGCGGTGAGTTGGCGGTGGTCGACCTCACCGAGGGCGTCGTCGTGGACGTCGACCGGCAGACGCCGGGCATCAACTTCCTGCCCATTGGGGCACAGCCCACCGACGTCGCCGTATCGCCAGATGGAAAGATGACCTTCGTGGCGGCCGCGGAGCCGAACAAGCCGGCCATCTACGGCATCGCCAACCGCGAGATCTTGGGTGATTCGCAGCAGGGTCGGGGGCTGCCGGCCGCGGGCACGCGTCCCATTCCGAAGCTCACCACCTGGCCGGTGTGCGCGTTGCCGCAGAAGCCGGGCGCCGTGTCCATCATCGCGCGAAACACGAACAACGACGGTGGCACCGATGCGGGGCCGCCGGAATCGCAGTACGAGATTGCCGTCGTTCTGCCGGGCGAAGCCGGCAAATCGGCGAAGCTCATCACGCTGGATCCCAAGCCGTTTCTGCGCGGTGCCGATCCGGCGACGCCGCCAGGCGATGCGGGCGGCCTGCTCGACGACCGCCTCGAGCCGACGCCGGGCCCGCGCCTCGAACCGGGCGCGCTGCAGGAGTGCCCCATCACCAGCGCCATCGAGTTGTCCGGCGATGTGCCGGCGACGTGGAAGGCCGGTCCGCAGTGGGACGATGGCATCCGCAATCCGGCCGGCGACGCAGGAAACGCGTTGCCCCCGGCGTTGGGGTGCGCGGCGCCTGCGCCCGGTGGTGGCGGCGACGCGGGCGCTCAAGATGCGGGTGACGCAGGGCCTGCGGGCGATGCCGGTCCCGAGTTTCCGATTCCGTCGGTCTCGGAGTCCGAGCCGTTCGGCGCGTACGCTGCACGCGATGGGCAGCTGCTCTACGTGGCCGATGGCGCGTTGCCGATCATCCACGTGATGGATCTCTCCGTGCCGGGGAGCCCCAAGGAGTTGCCGCCGCTGGTCGCGACCAGCAAGCTCAACCCGGAGCGGGAAATCACCGTGGGGCAGATTGCCATCAGCCCGCCCACGCGCGAGTTCAAGAAGTACCTCTACGCGGTCGATCGCAAAGATGGGAGCATCATGGTGTTCGACGTCACCGATCCGGCGACGTCGTCCCACGTTCCTCTTTCTCGCCCGCATCCCGAGGTGAATCCGTTCCAGATCGAGGACCGCATTTCCTTCGGCGTGCCCGTGGCGGCGCTGACGTTCGTGCGCCACGACTTTTCACCGCGCAATCCGACCGACGGCACGTTGATGACCGCCGGTGTGCGCGGCGCGTTGTGCAACCCCAACTCGCGTGCGATCTCCAGTCCGGACGCGGGAGACTTCGATCCCGGGACTCTCTTCCGGGAGGATGCGCTGAACCAGGACCCCGGTTTGCTCCTCGGTCCTTCGCGGTTGCGCGGCATTTTCGCCTTCGTGACGTTGACCAACGGTCGCATGGTGACGGTCGACGTCGACGACTGGGATTCGCCGTGCCGGCGCCCCTCCGACATGGGCATCCCCAACAGCTCCATCACGCCCGCGCAGGCCGCGACCGGCGGGACAGGGCCCTACGAAGCGCCGGTCAGCGTGCGGGGCCAGAGCAACGAGCTTTTCTTCCCGATGGCCGCGCCCAACCGTGCGCGCTCGCAGTACCGACTTCGCTACGTCACCACCGACGGCTTCACCACCGATACGACGGGCTCGGGCCATGTGCCGACCTTGGAAGCGCGCCCGCAGCTTCTCGTGAACGGGAACACGCTGCAGACGCTCGGTCTCGAGGGGCGGGCCAACCCGCTCCTCGTGCCGACGAGCACCGGCTATCCCGATCAGCGCTTTCCGAATCCGGACGGCGGGTCGTCGGTCGACAGCCAGGTGGCCATTCCGGGCATTCGCTTCTCGTTCGAGTCGCCGGAGGTGCACTTCGACCAAGACTGGGCGGTGTCCTACGAGGGCGTCCTTCCCAGCATGGATGGATTCCAGGGCACGCTGGCGCCGACCGATAGTAGCTACACGACGATGACGTTGTCGCAGCCGGCGGCGCTCTTCTGCCGCAAAGGCGTGGAAGATGCGCGCGTGAGCTCGCAGCGTGCGGCGGTGCTCACGCCGGCGATCGCGCAGGCGGGGTTGCTCACGCCGGCCGTGCCGCTCGAGCAGCACATGACCGACTACGTGCAGGTCACGGACGACATTCTGGACGTCTCCGATCCGTACTGGGAGCAGAACAACTCGTGCTGGGACGGTGACCTCGCTCAATCGGGCGACCGGGCCCCGCGGTCGGTCGCCGTGGCCCGCCACGACGCGTGCGTGGCGAACTACCGCAACTTCTCGGACGAAATCACGCCCAGCGCATTCCGCGATTTCCCCATTCTGGAGGCATACGACGACCACCTCGTGCTGGGCGCGTACTCGTATCCGGCGGGGGGAGGCACCCCGGACATCGGGCGCCGCGTCATCGAACGTGGCTCGAACTTCAACCCGGTCCCTCTGCGCAGGATGCAGTGCTGCTTCCACAACCAAGCGCACTTCCGCGTCCGCACCGGCGGCCAGTGGGTCGCCATCGGCAGCAGCGTTGGATATTTGCATCACATCGTCAAAGATGCGAGCGGCGCCTGCGTGCAGTCGTGCGCCACGCGCGACCAGCTTCTCAATTCGCGCGTGCCCGCATTGCCGTTTCCCTGCAAGCAGCAGGAAAATGGCCTGTGCACCACGCTCCGCGAAAATCAGGACGCCGTGCCGCTCATCGACCGGAATAGTCCGCTGGTGATGCGCAATCCGTCCCTGAGCTTCGGCATTTACAATGGCACGCAGGCCGGCCCGAACAACACGGGACCGATCGACGTCCCGCCGATCCGCGACGGGCGGTGGGGTTTCACCACCCGGGGCGGGTACACCAACTACACGCTCAATCTGGCAGGCTCGACGACGTCGGTCAGCCCGCAGTCGATGCGTTTCGTCGAGGCGTTCCAGCAGTTGGCCGTGGTCGATGGCGCGTCGCAGGGCCTCATGCTGTTCGATTTGAACACCGTGACCTTGGCGCACAGCCCGTACTTCTGATCGGGGTTTACGGCAGCCGTCGGCACGCGTATTTCGGTGTCGATGGCTAAGCAGCAGGATCCGGCCGCCACGCCTTTGATGCGGCAATACCTGACGGCGAAAGAGCAGCACAAAGACGCACTTCTGTTCTTTCGCCTCGGGGACTTTTACGAGCTCTTCTTGCAGGACGCCGTGGTGGCTGCGGGCGCGCTCGAGCTCACGCTGACCAGCCGCAACAAAGGCGCCGCGGACGAGATCCCGATGTGCGGTGTGCCGTACCACGCGGCGGGCAACTACATCCAGCGGCTGCTCGACAAGGGCTTCAAGGTCGCCATCTGCGAGCAGATGGCCGACCCGTCGAAGGTCAAAGGTATCGTCCCGCGCGAGGTCGTCCGCGTGGTGACCCCGGCCATCGTCTACGACGACAGCGCGCTGGATGCGCGCACCAACCTGTACCTCGTGGCCATCGAGGAGTCGGCGGGGCGCTTCGGTATCGCGGCGATGGACATTTCCACCGGCGAGCTCTCCGCATGCGAGGCGCAGGATCCCGAAGGCGCCGTCGGCGAATTGGTGCGGCTCGACGCGCGGGAGCTCCTCATCGGTGCCGGTGCAGAGGCCGTGGCGGATGCCTTCGCGCAGCTCCGTCCCCGCGCGGTCATTCGCCGTCAAGCGAGTGCGCTGGACGATGACACGGCGACGGCGACGCTCGATGCCGTCTTGGGGAAGGGCGAGGCGGAGGCCTCCGGTGCTTCCGCGCCCGCGCGCCGTGCGGCGGCGCGCTGCCTCGGCGTGGCGCGCGAGTGCGAGGCGGGGCAGAAGCCGCAGGTCGCCCGCCTCGCCGTGTACGAATTGAGCGAGACGCTGTTGCTCGACGATTCCACGCAAGCGCACCTCGAGCTGGTGCGCACGATGGACGGCGACGCGCGCGGCTCCTTGCTCGCGCAGATCGACGAGACGAAGACGGGGCCCGGTGCCCGCCTGCTCCGCCGCCGGCTGCTCGCGCCGCGCACGCAGGTGGCGGAGATCCGCCGCCGGCACGATGCCGTGGAGCTCTTCGTCACGCAGCCCGGGCTTCGCAGCGAGGTGCGCTCGCTCCTCGGGCGCGTCTCGGACATCGAGCGCCTGGCCATGAAGCTCGCCGTCGGCCGCGCGAACCCGCGGGATCTCGTGGCCCTCGGCCGCTCGCTGGAGGCGCTGCCCTCCCTGGGTCACGCGCTATCGTCGTGCCCCGACCTGAGCGCTCGCGAGGCGTTGGGCATCGAGAAAGATGCCCCTTGGATCGACGCGTGCGAGGACCTTTGCACGAAGCTATCGCGCGCCATCGATCCGGATGCACCCGTGCGCGCGAGCGACGGTGGGGTGATCCGCACCGGCTACGACAAGGCGCTCGACGAAGTACGCACACTGGCCAAAGACGGTCAGCGGCTCATCGTGGAGCTCGAAACACGCCTGCGCGAGGATGTGCAGATCCCCAGCCTCAAACTGCGTTTCACGCGCGTGTTCGGCTGGTACGTCGAGGTGACGCGCTCGCACACGAGCAAGGCCCCCAAGTCGTGGCGGCGCAAGCAAACGGTGGCCAACGCCGAGCGATTCACCTGCGACGAACTCGACGAGCTGGCCGACAAGCTCGCGCACGCCGAGGAGCGCTGCATGGCGCGGGAGACCGAGCTTCTCGCCAAGGTTCTGCGCTTCCTCTCGGGCCACGTGGAGCGCCTTCGCGCCGTGGCTGCGAAGCTCGCCGAGTGGGACGTGGCGAGCTCGCTGGCGGAGGTCGCCCACCGCGACGACTTCGCGCGCCCCGAGATGGACGACTCGCTGCGCCTGATCATCGAAGACGGTCGCCACCCGGTCGTCGAAAAGCTCGCCGCCGCCGGGCGCTTCGTCCCCAACGACGTCGCGCTGGATGCCGCGGGCGAGCGCCTCTGGCTGGTCACCGGCCCGAACATGGCCGGCAAATCGACCTTGATGCGCCAGGTGGCCCTCATCGTCATCCTCGCGCAGGCGGGGTCCTTCGTCCCCGCGCGGCGCGCGCAGATCGGCGTCGTTGATCGCGTGCTCACGCGCGTCGGGGCGAGCGACAACTTGGCCAAGGGCGATAGCACCTTCATGGTGGAGATGAAGGAAACGGCCAACGTGCTGCGCCGCGCCACCCGTCGTTCGCTGGTGGTCCTCGACGAGATCGGCCGCGGCACGAGCACCTACGATGGCCTCTCCATCGCGTGGGCCGTGGCCGAGCACCTGCACGACGTCATCGGCTGCCGTTCGATGTTCGCCACGCACTACCACGAGCTCACGGAGCTGAGCGCCACGCGCCCGGGCAGCGAGAACTTCAGCGTCTCCGCGCGCGAACACGAGGGCACGCTCATCTTCCTCCACAAATTGCAGCGCGGCGCCGCCTCCCGCAGCTACGGCGTGGCCTGCGCGCGCCTTGCCGGCATCCCCGAGATCGTCCTCGCCCGCGCCCGCACCCTGCTGGCCGATCTGGAACGTGGTGCTCCGCTTCCGAGCGGCGCCCACGCTTCTCTGCGGCGACGCGACAAGACCCCGCGTTCGCAGTTGGGGCTCTTCGACCCGGGCCCCGATGCCCGCGCCGAGACCCCCGAGGAAAAGGCGGCCCGTGAGCTCATGGAAACTTTGCGCACTCTCGACGCGGATCGTCTGACCCCTCTGGAGGCGCTCCAGCTCATTGCCACGTGGAAAAAGCAAATCACGTCATGACACACAATCGTTGAAGCGACGCCTTGAGAACGCGACGGGCACCATGGTCTCATCGCGCGCACCGTGTTCCGCCCGTCCCGACGTCAAATCCTCCTCGGTGGCGCGGCCGGCGCCTCCGCCTCGCTGCTCCCCCCTTCCTTGCATCGCGCGCTCGCCCATCCCGCGCGGCCCGGTGGTTTAAATGCCATCGAGCACGTTGTGGTGCTGATGCAGGAAAACCGGTCGTTCGACCAGTACTTTGGCACCTTGCGCGGGGTGCGCGGGTTTTCCGATCCGCATGCCATTCGCTTGCCGGATGGCGGCTCGGTGTTCGAGCAGCGGACGCCGGAGGGCAAGGTCGTCGCGCCCTTCTTGTCGCGCAAGGCCGCCCGTGCGAGCGGGAAGGCCGATACGGCGGTGCAGTACGTGGGCACGCTCGACCACGATTGGGCGGGCGGCCACGCCGCATGGTCGCGCGGATGGCTCGACCAGTGGATATCGGCCAAAACGGAATCGACCATGGCCTACTACGATCGGCGCGACATCGCTTTTCACAGCGAACTCGCCGACGTGTTCACGGTGTGTGACGCGTACCACTGCTCGGTGCAGGGTGCGACGAACCCGAATCGCATGTACCTGATGACGGGCACCGTCGGCTACGAGCCCGGCTCCAACGTGCGCCGCGCGATCTCCAACGACGCGTACGACGAGGAGAACCACGCGGGCTACGACTGGACGACGTACCCGGAGCGTCTGCAGCGCGCGGGGGTGAGCTGGCAGGTCTACCAGGAGTGGGACAACTTCACCGACAACGCGCTGGAGTTCTTCGCGCGCTTCAAGGCCATTGCGCGCAAGGCGCTTTCGAAGACGGTGTCCTACCGCACCATGACGGCCTTCTACGAAGCCGTGCAAAAGGCTCCGAACGAGCATACGCGGGAGACGCTTCTCTCGCAGCTCGAGCAAGGTGTGGCGACGTTGGGCCGCCAGGAGCGAAGCCTCTTCGAGCGTGCGCTCCGGCGGCATCCCTCGGGCAAGCTGCTCGATCGATTCGAATCCGACGTTGCCCGCGGCCGACTGCCCAAGGTCTCGTACATCGTCACGAACGCCGCCGATTCCGAGCACCCCAGCGTGTCCTCGCCCGCGGCCGGTGCGCAGTTCATTTATCGGCTGCTCGATATCTTGGCGTCCCGCCCCGACGTGTGGTCGCGCACGGTGTTCCTTCTCACCTACGACGAGAACGACGGATTCTTCGATCACGTGCCGCCGCCCGTGCCCGAGGAGTCGTCGGCGGAGCAACCCACGCCCGGCCCGGAGATCTACGATCGACTGCCCATCGGACTGGGATTCCGCGTTCCCACCATCGTCATCTCGCCGTGGAGCGTCGGCGGGTACGTGTGCTCGGAGGTCTTCGACCATACGTCGGTCCTGCGCTTCTTGGAAAAGTGGACCGGCATCGTCGAGCCGAACATCAGCGAGTGGCGCCGCACCGTGTGCGGGGATCTTCTCTCGTGTTTCGACTTCGAGACCAGCGCCCCGCGGCCGCCGGTGCGCGCGCCCGAGCCGATTCCGCCCGCGGTTCCGCGTTGGCACCCCGCGCCCCCTGCGGTGGCGGAAATCCCGCAGCAAGAGCCGGGGCAACGTCCCGCGCGCCCGCTGCCCTACCAGCCCGAGGCACGGTGCGAGGTCGACGCAGAGAACCGCCGCCTCACGATTCACCTTCGCAACCGAGGCACGGAAAGCGCCCACTTCATCATTTACCCCTACGCGGCCGCCACCGAGTGGCCGCTCCACGTGGACGTGCGCGTGGGCAAGACGCGCATTTTCCCCATCACGGGCAACGACTACGATCTCGTGGTGGTGGGCCCCGCCGGCTTCCGCCGCGAATTCCGCGGGCGCATTCCGTAGGAGTAAGAGAGAGAAAATTCACAGGAAGACGGGAAGGTCAGAAAAAGAGAGTGTTTTTTGTTTTCGATTGGCACAGTCGGCCAAATGAAGACCCAAAAGCTCTCATCTCCGATCTTCCCGTCTTCCCGTCTTCCTGTGAATCTCTCCTAGGCCTTTCGTGCGCGGAAGCAGTCGCGGACGTGGTCGTCCACCAGGCCGCACGCCTGCATGAACGCGTACATGATGGTCGACCCCACGAAGCGAAAACCGCGCTTCTTGAGCTCCTTGCTCATGGCGTCCGACTCGGCGGTGATCGCGGGCACGTCCTTCAGCGTGCGCCGCTTCTTCACGATGGGCTCCCCGTCGACGAAGCTCCAGATGAACGCGTCGAAGGATCCCTCGGCCGCCTGCACCTCGAGGAACGCGCGCGCGTTGCCGATGGTGGCGTCGATCTTGAGGCGGTTGCGCACGATGCCTTCGTTGGCCAGCAGCGCGGCGCGCTTCTTGGCGTCGTACTTCACGATTTTCTTGGGGTCGAAGCCGTCGAAGGCTTTTCGGTACGCCTCGCGCTTTCGCAAGATGGTGATCCACGAGAGCCCGGCTTGGGCGCCCTCCAGGATGAGCATCTCGAAGAGCTTTCGATCGTCGTGCTGGGGCACGCCCCATTCTTCGTCGTGGTAGCGGAGGTACAGAGGATCGCTCGTCGCCCATCCGCAGCGGGTCAAAGTCGGGGTCGGCATCGTCACGGATCTGTAGGGCCTACCGTGCGCGGACGGTAGAGCGGTAGGCCTGCAGGCGTGAGAGATCCAGGTGCGTGGCCGATTCGCCGCGGAGCTCCACGTTGGACGCGGGCAGGCCCAGGTCGACCAGCGCGGGCGGATCCTCCTCGGCGCGCAGGGCCTCCTCGGCCACGGAGCGGAAGGCCTGGCGCTTGGCCTCCGTGTCGAAGATGACCCGCACGCGTTCGAGGCGCGTCCCGCCGAGCGACAGGTGCAGGCGCAGCGCGGTCATCATGGCGTTGGCGCAGGCCTCGACGCTGATGCGCGCCGCCCCGGTGCCCAGGGCAGGGAAGGCGAGGGAGCGCAGCCCGAGCTCGTCGGCGAGGAGAAATGCGCGCTGGGTGGCGCGGCCGACGCAGGAGATCTCGTTCCAGCCGCTCACCGCGTGCAGCACGCGGCGTGCGCGCAGGTTGCCCGCGCCGGTGGGCACGCACGTACCCAAGGCTTGCTCGCCGTTGCGCATCGCTTCGTCCTCGATGCCGTCGCCGCCGCGCCGCCGGAGCGCGTCGCCGACGCCCGTGCGCATGCGCATATGGTAGTTGCCCGACGAAACGATGCCATCGACCTCCGCCTCGGAGAGATCGCCCACCTCCAAGGTGATGGTGCAGTCGAGAAGGCGAAAGGTGAACTCGCCCTGGCACACCAGCGGCGCCGCCTGGATGGAGGAGCGCAAGGCGTGCTCGATCATGGCAAAGTGCCGCCCTGCCGTGGCCGCATGCGGAAGGCGGTGCGCGGGATCTTTGCTCAACATGGTGGCGAGCAAATTCTGGAAGTACCCCTCCTGAGGATGCTCCGGTGGGGGGAACGTCACCGTCACGCCGGGATCGAGCAATTGGTGCAATCCCGGAAAAGGCGGTGTGCCATACCGCAGAAGGTACGCGGTGGCACCGGCGCCGAAGACATCCGTGCGCCGATCGATAGGCTCACCGCGTAGCTGTTCGGGGGCCATGAACGAGGGCGTCCCGCAGATCTCCATGGGCTGTCCGCTGGAGATGCCCGCGGCGATCCCGAAGTCGCCGAGGCGGATGCCGGTCTCGGGTGAGCCGAAGACGTTGGATGGCTTCACATCGCGGTGGATGACCCCGCTCTGATGTGCGGAGTGGAGTGCTCGGCACGTCTCTTTCAGCACATGACAGATGAACCAGAGAGGGAGGGTGACGCCGAGCGTTTTGCGCCGCCAGGCATCGAGCTCCTCGATGTCGATGCCATCGACGTATTCTTGAACGACGTAGGGAGTCCCTTCGTGGATTCCGGCGTTCAAGGCACGAACGATGCGCGGTTCGGGGATGCGCGCCATCGACCGCGCTTCGTTCAGGACCCGTCGGCTCGCTTCCTCCATAGAAAACGAGGTTTTGCAGAGGGTCTTGATCATCACCGGGATGGACAAGACCTCGTCTTTGGCGAGCCAGACTTCGCTCATGCCGCCTTCGCCGAGGAGCCCCCAAATTTCATAATCGCGGATGCGGGTGCCGGGAGCGGGCATGGGCGCAGACTATCTGATATAGAGCGCAACCACGTAGCCATGTCTCAACCCTGGAAACACCCCGATCGATTCGTTTTGCGCCATGTCGGCCCCGACGCCGCCGAGATCGCCGAGATGCTTCGCGCTCTCCGGCTTTCGTCGCTCGAAGAGCTCGTCGACGAGACGGTGCCTACGAGCATTCGCCTCGCCCGCCCGCTCGATCTTCCCGCGCCCCTCGCCGAAAGCGAGTTGGCCGCGCAGGCGAACGAGCTCAGTCAGCGGAACGAGATTTTCCGCTCGTACCTGGGTATGGGTTACTCGGACTGTGTGACGCCCCGAGTCATCCAGCGAAACATCCTGGAGAATCCCGGCTGGTACACGCAGTACACGCCCTACCAGGCCGAGATTGCGCAGGGCCGCCTCGAGGCGCTGCTCAATTACCAGACGATGGTGAGCGACCTCACGGGGCTGCCCATCGCCAACGCGTCGCTGCTCGACGAGGCCACCGCCGCCGCCGAGTCGATGCACATGGCCCACGCGCTGCAGAGCGGCGAGGAGAAGAACGTGTTCTTCGCCTCGGAAGCGTGCCACCCGCAGACGCTCGATGTGCTGCGCACGCGCGCGGAGGCCATCGGCATCAAGCTGGTCATCGGCGATCACGCGAGTGTGGACTTCGCGTCGCTCGGGGCGTTCGGCGCCCTCGTGCAGTACCCGGCGACCGACGGCGCGCTCTACGACTACCGCGCCTTCGGCGAGAAGGTGCATGCGGCGGGCGGCCTGTTCATCGTCGCGGCGGACATCCTGTCGCTGGCGCTTCTCACCCCGCCCGGTGAGTTCGGCGCGGACGTGGCGATCGGCAGCACGCAGCGCTTCGGCGTTCCGCTCGGCTACGGCGGACCGCACGCGGCCTACTTGGCCACGAAGAACGAGTTCGTGCGCAAGCTGCCGGGCCGCATCATCGGCGTCGCCCAGGATTCGCGCGGCAAGCCTGCATTGCGCATGGCGCTGCAGACGCGCGAGCAGCACATTCGCCGCGAGAAGGCGACGAGCAACATCTGCACCGCGCAGGCGCTCCTCGCGGTCATCGCCGGCATGTACGCCGTCTACCACGGCCCGCGCGGCATCCGCGCCATCGCCGAGATGGTGCACACGGCGACGAACTCGCTGGCCGGCGGCCTGCGCGCCCTCGGCGTGCGCCTCGTGCACGACGCGTGGTTCGATACCTTGCGCGTGCGCGGCTCGGAAGCGGACGTGAAGAAGTGGCTCGCCGCCGCGGAATCACGCCGCATCAACCTGCGCCGCATCGACGCGGAGAACCTCGGCATCAGCCTGGACGAGACCACGACCCCCGCGGACGTGGCGTCGTTGCTCGGCATCTTCGGCGGCGACGGAAACACCGGCGCGACGTTGGCCTCGCCCATCACGGGCGTGCTGCAACGAAGCTCGGCGTACCTCACGCACGCGATCTTCAACAAGTACCACTCCGAGACGGAGATGCTGCGCTACATGCGCCTGCTCGAGGGCCGCGACCTGTCGCTCACGCACTCGATGATCCCGCTCGGCTCGTGCACGATGAAGCTCAACGCGACGGCGGAGATGATGCCCATCACGCTGCCCGGCTTCAACCGATTGCACCCGTACGTTCCGTTCGCGCAGTCGCGCGGCTACCAGCAGATCTTCGACGAGCTGGAAAGCTTCCTCGCCGAGATGACCGGCTTCTCCGCGGTCAGCCTGCAGCCCAACGCGGGCGCGCAGGGCGAGTACGCGGGCCTTCTCGCGATCCGCAAATACCACGAGAGCCGCGGCGATGCGCATCGCACGGTGTGCATCATCCCGTCGTCCGCGCACGGCACGAACCCGGCCTCCGCCGTCATGGCGGGGCTCGACGTCGTCGTGGTCAAGTGCGACGAGCAGGGCAACATCAACGTGGCCGATCTCGAGGAGAAGGCCCAGAAGCACCGCGACAAGCTCGGGGCGCTGATGGTCACCTATCCCTCGACCCACGGCGTATTCGAGGAGCAGATCAAGAAGATCTGCTCAGTCATTCACGAGAACGGCGGCCAGGTTTACATGGATGGCGCCAACCTTAATGCGCAGCTTGGCCTGTGCCGCCCCGGCGACATCGGCGCCGACGTGTGCCACGTCAACCTGCACAAGACGTTCTGCATCCCGCACGGCGGCGGCGGGCCCGGCATGGGCCCCATTGCGGTGGCCTCGCACCTCGCTCCGTTTTTGCCGCACTACCCGACGCCCGTCGCGAAGAACGAGCGCCTCTCCAGCGAATTCGGTGTGGGGCCCGTGTCCGCGGCGCCGTGGGGAAGCGCGAGCATCCTGATTATCAGCTGGGCGTACATCAAGATGATGGGCGCCGAGGGCCTCACCCACGCGACCAAGGTCGCCATCTTGAACGCGAACTACATCGCCGAGCGCCTCGGCCCGCACTTCCCCATCGTGTACCGCGGCACGCGCGGACGCGTCGCGCACGAGTGCATCCTCGACGTTCGCCCCTTCAAGAAGACGGCGGGCATCGAGGTCGACGACGTGGCCAAGCGCCTCATGGACTACGGGTTCCACGCGCCGACCATGTCGTTCCCCATCGCGGGCACCCTCATGGTGGAGCCGACGGAGAGCGAGTCCAAGGCCGAGTTGGACCGCTTCTGCGACGCGATGATCTCCATCCGCGAAGAGATCCGCCAGATCGAAGAAGGCCGCCTCTCGCGCGAGGACAACCCACTGAAGAACGCGCCGCACACCGCGGACATGGTCATCGCCAACGAGTGGAAGCACGCCTACGGCCGCGAGCTCGGTGCATTCCCCGCGCCGTCGACCCGCGAGCGCAAATTCTGGCCGCCCGTGGGCCGGCTGAACAATGCGCTCGGCGATCGCAATCTGATCTGCACCTGCCCGCCGCTCGAAGATTACGAGTGATGTCTCCGGATTGCCGGCACCACGCTTCTTAGCGCGTGGTGCCGCCGTCCGTGCCGTCGTGAAGCGCGGGGTCGACGCGCAGGATGGTGCCACGTTCACCGACGGCGACGAACTTGTCGCCGTCGACCGTGAGTGCCAAGAGCGCGGCATGCGTCCCGCTCGCGATGCGCTCGAAGGGATTGTCGTTCACCGAGAGGAGGACCGTCCCGTGATCGCCGACGATGAGCCGGTACCAATCGAGCCTCATGTTGGCCCCTTCGCCGTGCCAGATGTAGAGTGCCTTGGTGGCGCGGAGCGTTTCGTTGGTGGGTGACGGTTCGTCGTACCAGGTGGCGCCGCCATCGTAGGAGATGACGATGGTGCCTTCGTCGCCAACGGCCCAGATCTTCTGCTCATCGACCACGCCGATGGATCGCAGCTCGCGCGTCGTGCCGCTGTTGCGCGGCGCCCAGCCTTCGTGCCCCAGTTCATTGACCCAGAGCGCGCCGTTCGCTCCTACGGCGTACATCTCGAATTTGCTGCGATAGCTTATGATCGCGGTGCCACGGATGGGGGCGAAGGGGACGTGCAGGCCCTGGGGCCAGAGGACGAGCTGGTAGTCGGGGCCGATGTACCATTGCCGACCGTCCACCGCCATCAGACTTCCCCTGAGCTCCCGAGGTAGGATCTCCGGACTGTTCGAGATGGATGCGATGGGGCCAGGCGTGCCCCCCACGGGGCGCAGTGGTGAGCCGTCGAGGGAACATGCGAGGGCGCCGGCACCGTCGGCGACGCATAGTTGCGCGTCGAATGCATCCAGCACGTGGATGTCCATCGCCCCAACATCCGCAAGCGGTTCCCATTTGGGTGCGTCGACGACAACTGGGCTCCCACGTTTGAACAGGGCTTTGTTCCCGCCCACGACGAGCGATGGCCGTCCTATGAAATCGCGCTCCACCGTTCGCAACGTGGCTTTCGTGTCGATCGCCTCGCGCGTGATCCGATCGTCGGCCGGCCCTGCATCGGTCTCGGGGGTATCGGCGTCTTCCGCAGCATCGGCATCGGTCCCCGCATCGGGGCTCGGGAGCACGTCCGGCATCGCATCGCGCAGATCCGGCAGCGACGGATGTTCTCCGTCGTCCGCTCCACACTGGAGGCCTGCAAAGACCAAGAGCGCCGTGGCGACCGTGATGGCACACCGTCCCGGCGTAAGCGCGTGAAGGAAGTTCATATTGCGAAGGTCGACCTTCGTCCGCGCCCTGTTGCTAGGTATGCGGCGCTACGTAAACGGATCCAGCAGGGCCACGCCGCACCCCTCGAAGTCGCGCGTGTTCCGCGTGACCAGGGTTCGTCCCGTGATGAGCGCCGTGGCCGCGATGAGCATGTCCGCCTGGGCAACGTGTAAGCCGCGACCTTCGCGGTGAGCGCGCAAGTCGCCCGAAGCCCGCGCAATCGTCGCGTCGACGGGCACGATTTCGGCGGGTAAGGCCAGGAGGGCCTCGAACCATGTCACCAGGCGGCGCCGCGTTACCGGCGGCGCGCGCGCGATGCCGTAGGACAACTCCTCGACGGAGATCGCGCTCAGCGCGACTTCGCGCTGGCCCTCGAACCATTGAAGAACGTGTGGATTCGGCGCCGGGCGAACCAGCTCCGAGATGACCTTCGTATCGACGAGGTAGCTCACGTCTTTTCGCGCCTCCCCCGCGGCTTCTCGTCCTCGAAGGGTGACGCCCTCGGTTCCCGCAGGGGCAACTCGAGCTCCACGCCGCCGGCGGCACGAACCTCGGCGCTGGCCTGCAGAAAGCTGCGCATGCGCGCCCCCGCGCTGCCCGTCTCGGCCTGCTCCACGAGGCGCTGGTACTCGTCGACCGACAGCACCACGGCGACCTCCCGCCCCCGATTTTCGAGCCGCTGCGGGGCGCCGGCTGCCTCCCGCACCAATTCCGAGAGGCTTGCTTTGGCCTCTGCGATGTTCCAGCGGTACCGCACCATGATGGTCACCTCATGAGACCATCATGACCATGAGTGATGTCCTCGTCAACCGACCCGCTATTTCTGCCCCAGATAGATCGCGTACGGCGCCTTCTTGCGCTCCAGCTGCATGCGCGGAGCCTCCGGCCCACGGAAGGTCGGTGGCAAGGTGGGGGTCGCGACGCGGACGTTGCGAAAGCCCGTCTCCTCGAGAACGTCGCTCAGCATGGTCTTCGGCCAGTAGAAGTCGTGCACGACCACCGGTGGTCCTGCCGGTGTGGACAGATGAACCTCGAGCGGGTCGCCGGGCGCGTACGTGCGTCCCGCTTCTCCGACGCGCGCAAACTCGAAGGGCAACCCCACCGCGTCGGGATTGTGATCGACAATCGCGTACACCGCACCCGGTCGCAGCAGCCGGTGCACCTCGCGCACGATGCGGCGAATGCGCTCGGCCTCCGGAATGACCACGAATACGAAGCACGAGAGGGCCGCATCGACGCTTCCCTCGCGAATGTCGAGCCGCTGGTCTTCGGCAATGAGCTGGTACGTAATCCGCGGATGCGCGCGCTTCTTCCCCGCAATGGCCAGCATGCCCGGCGACACGTCGACGGCGATGACCGACACGTCGTAGTTGCGCGCGATCAACGCAGAGACCTTGCCCGCTCCGCATCCATAATCCAGCACGACATGGCAATCGCGGCGCGCGAGCCCCAGCTCCTCGAACACGATGGGATACGCCAACACGCGCTCGCGTACAGGTTCGTAATCGTCGTAGCGCTGGGCGAAGTCCAGCAGTTTCCAATCCGTCGTCATGCTCCGTACCTCGCCCGGCAGAGTACTTTATTACGATTGGGGCCAGGCGAGGACCTGCGAGCAAAGTTCGGTGTAACGGCTCAACGGTGCCAAATCCCGATCGTGCAGGCCCAGTAATCTCATGTTTTTCAGCAGCGACTCCATGGGCACGTTCCCCACCCGCTCTCCGATGCCCAATGCGGTGGCATGCACACGATCGGCGCCACACTCCAGTGCCCAAAGTGCATTGGCCAGTGCCAGACCCCGGTCATTGTGCCCATGCCAATCGATGCCGATGTGCGTGGCCCCGAACCGGGCGAGCACGTCCTTGGTGAACCGCAGCAAACCACGCACCCCGCCCGCCGTGGCGTGGCCCACAGTGTCGGCCAAGCAAAGACGCCTTGCGCCATGGTCGATGGCCGTCCGAAAAAGGGTGGTCAGCGCATGCGGGTGCGAACGGGTCGTGTCCTCGGTCACGTAGGTCACGTCGAGCCCTGCCTTCACGGCCACGTCGATGGCCTCGGCGCTCTGCCTGGCAATGAGCGGCACGTCCCAACCCTCCACATATTGCCGAATGGGGCTCGAGCCGATGAACGCGTAGACCTCCACCGGCAACCCCGCGCGCTGCGACAGTTCCAGAATGGGGGTGATGTCCCCGACCAGCGTCCGCCCCGCGCACGCAAGCCGGATGTTCACCTTGGTGCGGGCCACTTCCTTGCAGAGGAGCAGGCAATCTTCGAATGCGCGGGGGGAGACGCTCGGGATCCCAATGGTGGCGATATCGATGCCGAGCTCGCTCATCGCCACCAGGAGCTTTAGCTTGCTCTCGACCCGTGGTTCCGTCACCGACGGGCTCTGCAACCCATCGCGCAGCGTCTCGTCGAGCACCGAAACACGGCCCAAAATGCGACCCGATGCAAAGCCTTCCGTGCCGTGCGCCCGGTTCCAATCGAACTCCGAGTTCGCCGTGTGTGTGTATTCCTTACGTTCGTCGTCCATGCGTGTCAGGCGCCATCTTTTCACCGAGCCGCCTGCGCGTCGAGCGAATGCCGCAATGCGGCTTTCGGGACCCCCGGCGCACCCCGCCACGGCGATGCCAAGGAAAGATGCTCGGTATTCCAATTTGCCAATTCCTCTTTTCGGCTGAGATACCGCGTCATGCGATCCAAGTCCGTTTGGAAAAATGTGTAAAAAGTGAAACTCGCATTGAACGAGTCCGCCTCCTGATTTACATTCGAAGCTCTGGCAAGACGGGGCAGGCCCCATCCTTATCGCCATTGTCGTTCGTAGATTCGGCCGAGCGCTCGGATGCAATGCGGCTCGACGTTGGTCCGAACGGATCGTGTGCCGTATTCGCCAAGACGAATAGCTAATTTGGAATGATCTGAAATTGAAATGCGATTTCGAGGTTGCGGTCATCGGTCCATCACTGCACCGATGGCCGCGATTTCGTTGCAGAAGGGGGACTATATGACGCCCGAACAATTTCGCACGATCGGCTATCGCTTGGTCGATTGGATCGCCGAATACCGCGCGAACCTCCCATCGCGGTGCGTGATGTCGAACGAAAGGCCGGGGGCCATTCGGGAGAAGCTGGCATCGTTTCCGCCGTACTCCGGCGACCCGTTCGACGCCGTCCTGGCCGACTTCGAGAGGGTCGTCGTCCCCGGAATCACCCATTGGAATCATCCCAGCTTCTTCGCAGGTGCGCCGAGCAGCACCAGTTTGGCCGCGGTCCTGGGCGAGCTTCTGGCCTCGGGCCTCGGCGTGTCGTGCACCACGTGGCATGCGAGTCCGGCGGGCACCGAGTTGGAGGAGCTGGTCATGGACTGGTTCCGGCAAATGCTGGGTCTTTCCGATGCCTTTCACGGGGTCATTCACGATTCGTCGTCCACGGCGGCCTTGGTGGCCGCCTTGTGTGCGCGCGAGCGTGCCACCGACGACCTGCGGCTCAAAGATGGCCTTCACGCGTCATCTCCCCTCACGGCGTACACCTCCGACCAGGCGCACGGCTGCGTGGAGAAGGCCTTCATGTTGGCGGGCATCGGGCGCCAGCACATTCGATTCATCGAGACGGACGAGCGCTATGCCATGCGCGCCGACCTGCTTCGCACCCGCGTCGAGGACGACCTTCGCGCGGGCCTGCTTCCTTGCATCATCGTGGGAACGATCGGCACGCACGACACCGCGGCGGTCGACCCGCTCGTTCCCGTTGGTCGGCTCGCATCGCGTTATGGCATTTGGCTTCACATCGATGCGGCGACGGCGGGGGCGGCCATGGTCGCGCCGGAGTGCCGCCCTCATTGGACGGGAATCGAGGGGGCCGATTCCCTCGCCGTCGACCTGCATCGATGGCTCGGCGCGGGAATGGATTGCACGGCCTATTACGTGCGCGATACCGACCGGCTCCAACGCGTCATGTCCACGAGCCACCACGCCGGCATGGACGACGAGACCACGAGCTACCGCCACTGGGGCATTCCGAGCGACCGCCGGTTTCGCGCATTGAAATGTTGGTTCTTGCTGCGAGAACAAGGAACCAATGGCCTCATCGAACGCGTGCGGCGCGACATTCAACATGCCAAATGGCTCGAGGCCGAAGTGCGCAAAGCCGACGGTTGGGAGGTCGCCGCGCCCGTCCTCTTTCAAACGGTTTGCGCGCGTCACATTCCCCACGGGCTAAGCTCGGCCGAAATCACCTCGGCGGAGATCGACCAGCACAACCTGCGCTGGGTCGAGCGGGTGAACGAAAGCGGAAAAGCCTATTTGACGTCCGTGCTCATCGACGGCCGCCGCGTGGCCCGCATCTCCATCGGCGCCGAGGCCACCGAGCTGTCCCACATTCGAGACTTGTGGGCCCTCATGCAACACTGCGCCGGTGCGCGCTGAACCCGCGCGCACCGGGCCGATTCCAAACTACGACTGCGTGTGGGTGGTGTACGCCGCCGCGTCGAGCAGCTCGCCGAGGGACTTGGGATCTTTCACGGCGATGCGCACGAGCCATGCCGCATAGGGATCCTCGTTCAGGAGCTCACCCTTTGCCACGACCTCGGCGTTCACCTTGGTGATCTTGCCGTCCACCGGCGCAAAGAGATCGCTCACGCTCTTCACGCTTTCGATGGACCCGAAGGCGCCGCCCGCGGTCACTTCGGTTCCTTCTTTGGCGTCGATGGTCACGAGGGTGATGTCGCCGAGTTGTTCGACGGCGAACTTCGTGATTCCCACCACGATTTCATTGCCCTCGATCTTCGCCCACTCGTGATCTTTGGTGTACTTGAGGCCCTCGGGAATGCTCACATCGCTCATTTGGATACAGCCCCTTTGTTCGCTTTGTAAAACGGTGTTTTGACGACGGTCGCTTCGATGTTCCGCCCCCGGCAGTCGACCAGGAACTGGGTTCCAATGGCCGTAAGGTTGGCAGGCAGATAGCCGAGACCGATGTTCTTGCCAACGGTCGGCCCAGGGCTTCCGCTCGTGCAGATGCCCACCTCGTTACCTTGGAGATCGCGGAGGGGGTAACCGTGCCGGGCCACGCCGCGGCCGGTGACCTCGAAGCCGACCAGTTTGCGCGCGAGCGGCTCGGCCTTCACCTTCTCCAGCGCCTCGCGCCCCACGAAGTCGCCCTTGCCGAGCTTGACCACCCAAGCGAGCCCCGCTTCGAGAGGGTTGGTCGTCTCGTCGATGTCGTTGCCATAAAGCGAAAGCCGCGCCTCGAGCCGGAGCGTGTCGCGCGCCCCGAGCCCCACGGGCTTGAGCCCGAGCGGCGTGCCCAGCTCCACCAAGTGCCGCCAAAGCGCGGGCGCTTCGTTCCACGCGCAGAAGATCTCGACCCCGTCCTCGCCGGTGTATCCGGTGCGGGCCACCGTGCAGGCGATGTTGGCCACCACGGCATCGCGGAAGTGAAAGCTCTTGAGCTCCGACAGCTTGGCCGCGTCGCTCCCTGCGAGGGCGAGCACCTCGAAGGCCTTGGGACCTTGCAGCGCGATGAGCGCCGTGGAGTCGCTGCGGTCTTCGAACTCGCAGTGATCCTCGGCGGCGCTGCGGAAAACTTCGACCATCTTGTCACGGTTCGAGGCGTTGCACACCGTCAGGTAACGGTCGTCGCCGGCGCGGTAGACGATGAGGTCATCGAGGATCGTCCCGCTGGCGTTGCAACATGCGGTGTAGAGCGCTTGCCCGACCGCGAGCTGCCCGACGTCGTTGGTCACCAGGTAGTTGACCACCTGTCCGGCGTGCGGGCCGCGCATCTCGAGCTCACCCATGTGCGAAACGTCGAACAAACCGCACGCGTTGCGAACGGCTTGATGCTCGTCGACGATTCCGCTGTACTGGATGGGCATCGACCAGCCGGCGAAGGGGACCATGCGGCCGCCGTGCTTGACGTGTTCCTCATGGATCGAGGTGCGCCGCTCTTCGGTGGCGCTGGCTTTGGGGGAATCAGGGGGGGAAGCGGGAGGATTCATCGCGCGAGCAGGGTACACCCCTTTCTCGCGGCAAGCGCTCGGCTTATGCTTCGATCATGGCGACCCCGTGGGATCGTGCTGCGCGCGGCTATGTCGAAGAGTGGGTACCGCGATTTACGCCGTATCACCTCGATTTGATTCAGGAGGCGAAGGTCGAGCCGGGGCAGCGCGTGCTGGTGGCGTGCTGCGGCCCAGGCACGGAGGTTCTCGCGGCGGCCCGCGCCGTGGGTGAGACCGGTAGGGTCCGCGCCACCGACAAGAGTGCCGAGATGGTGAAGATCTGCGGCGAGCTGGCGGACGCGGCGGGGCTGGAGAACGTCTACTGCGAGGAGGCCGACGCCAAGGACGCGAGCGGTGGCCTGTTCGATCTGGTGGTCTGCGCCTTCGGGCTCTGGCAACTCGACGACCGGGTAGGGGCGCTCACCGCCTGGGGGCGTTCGCTCTCCAGCTCGGGCAAGGTCGCGGTGATGACCTGGGGCCCCACGGAGGAGGACGATCCGTTCGAGCGGGCGAGCCTCTGCCTGCAGCACCTCGAGCCGGACTTCGTTCCACCGGCGCCGCGCATCCTGTCGCAACGCGACTCCATGGCGCAGATGTTCGAGGAGGCGCAGCTCACGATGGTGCGCCACACGGTCTTCCGTCACACGCTCGCCTTCAAGCGCGCGGAGGACTTCTTCAACGCGCTCCGCGAGACCTATCCGTGGAACGAGATTTGGGATCAGTTGGGCGATGCGCGCATGTCCCGTGTCGCTGCACGATTCTATGGCCTCGTGGGCGGGCCGGATGCGCCGCTCTCCTGGGATCCTGCGGCCACCTTGGCGATTGCAGGTCTTCCGGGTTCGGAGATCGAGGTAGCCTCGCGCCGCTCGAGCGTGCACGTACCGATCAGCAAGGGCTCCACGCCTAACCTGAAATGAGGCCGGACGCGCCATCGTGTGCATGGCGCGCCAGCTCAGAATAAGAATTAGGGGCTCGTCGATTTTCTGATCGCGGCACTCCGACGCTCGCATTCACGAGGCGAAGGAGACGTTATGCGCAAGACCTATCGACTCGTGCTACTCGCCGGCATGCTCGCTCTCGCCGCGTGCGCTGGTACGACGGACAATGGCGACGAAAAAAACGGTGGCGACAACGGCAAGCTCGGACAAGAGTCGGGCGAGTCGGAGGACTACGATGGCGGCTCGGCTCCCGACGCGAGCACGGGCTGCGGTGAAGATGGTGGCGCGGGAGAGATCGACGGTGGCGTTGGCTGGGACAGCGGCGTTCCTTCCGATGCGGGCACGCATCCCACGGATGGCGGCTTTCCCGTCGACGCCGGCCCGCATCCCACGGATGGCGGCTTTCCCGTCGACGCCGGCCCGCGTCCTGACGGCGGCCCGCATCCCACGGATGGCGGTCCTCCCACCACCGATGGCGGTCCGCATCCCACGGATGGCGGTCCTCCCACGACGGATGGCGGCTATCCCACCGATGGCGGCCCAATCCCCGTCGATTCAGGTACGGGCGGCGGCTGCGATGCGGGCATCCCGGACGAAGACGGAGGGTTCCCGGGCCAAGATGCCGGCGTGCCGGACGAAGATGGGGGATACCCCGATCCCGGCGTGGACGCAGGGGTACCGTGATGATAGACGCGGGGCCTCTTTGAGGAGCGAGCTTCACCGAGAATGAGGAAGGCAGCTGCACTTTTTGCCTTCATTGCATACGGTGCCGCAGGGTGCCTCGGTGGAGTTACGACCTTGGGAGGCCTCCAGGAGCCGGTCGACGCAGGCATCGACGCAGGCATCGACGCGCAGAGCGATGGTCCGGTTCCCGTCGATGGGGGGCCACCTCCCCATGATGGGGGGCCGCTTCCCAGCGATGGGGGGCCATTCGATGCGGAGTTCGATGGAGATCTCGATCCCGACGCCGATCTCGATGCGGGCCCTCCCACGGACGGGGCCGTCCTCGATGGCGGCCCTTCCGATGGCGCGCCTCTCCCTTCCGATGGCGGAGTACCCGTCGATGCTGGCTCCTCCGATGCCGGGGTGCCCGTCGATGCCGCCCCTTCCGATGACGGCGCCGCCCCCGATGCGGGCGCCGCCGTCGACAGCGGCATTGCGCTCGGTTCTTTCGATGAAAGCGTGATCGATGGGGAGCAGTAGCGCGCATCGCTGCTCCTCCATGTTGCTCGCGGCAGCTGCCGCGCTACTGCCCGCGCGCACGGCATCGGCTGCTCCTCGCGATCTTTCCGTGCAGATCGACTCCACGCTCAAGGCGTGCCCCGCCGCCGCCGACATTCGGCAGCGACTCCTCGCCGTCCTTCCCGACGCCGGTGAATCCACCGACGTCGCCGTGGCCTTCGTGCGTCGGGGGCGCGGGTACGAAGCCACCATTCGTCTTTCGGGCGCAGCCGTCGGCACCCGTGTCATCAAGCACGACAAGACCTCGTGCGACGCGATGATCGACGCCGTCGGTGTCGCGCTCTCGTTGATGCTCGATCCATTCGAGTCGGCGCGACGGAAAGAAGAACCGCCTCCACCTCCACCCTCACCCAAGCAGGAGCCTCTCGAGGACACGTCACCGCGGCCGCCCGCCGCGCCCCCAACCGTCGCACTCGACCTGGGCGCGGGGCTCACACGCGGCCTTCTCGGAGACATCGCGCCGGTGTTCGGACTGACTGCGCGATGGCTTCGGCCTTCACCCTGGTCCTTCGGTCTCGGAGTCTTTCATCAACCCCTCTTTCGCAAGCCCGCGTCCGTCGGGATGCCGAACCCCGGCAACGTCGCCCTCGCCGTCACGGGCGCGCACACCGAAGGTTGCTTCACCGGATTCGGCAGTCATGCATCGATGGCTTTGGATGTGTGTGCAAATGTTCGCATATCCCTCGTGTCGGGGGAGGCCTCCGGGTACCCCCGCGAGAGCAACGAGCTGCGTCCGCTCGTGACATTGGGCCCCGGTCTCTTATGGAGTCAGCGCTTTGCTTTGGGCGTCGGCCGGTTCGGGTGGGCCTTGTGGGCCCGCGCCTCGGCCGACGTCCCGGTCGTTCGGGCAAGCTACGACGTCGCGGGGGCTGGGATCGTCTACAATGGTGCGAGTACCTTTTTCGCGCTCTCGTTGGGCGCATCGTTCCTATTGCCATGAAGCAGCAATTCCGCGCCGTGTACGACGAGCATTTCGCGTTCGTGTGGCGCTCGCTGCGGCGGCTCGGAGTCCTCGAGAACGATGTCGCGGATGCGGTTCAGGAGGTTTTCATGGTCGTGCATCGACGCCTGGACGATTTCGAAGGGCACGCCAAGCTTACGACGTGGCTCTTCGCAATCGCCATGCGCGTCGCCCAACGCCGCCGCAACGTCGTGTGGGACAAACGTCACGTGCTCTCGGAGGACGGCCCCTTGAAGGAGGCGCCCGACGTGCGTGAGGATGCGTCCACGATCTTGGAGCGCCGGCAACGCCTCGCGCTGCTCGAAGCGATCCTCGACGAGCTTCCGATGGATCAGCGCGCCGTCTTCACCTTGTTCGAGCTCGACGGCATGAGCGGCGAAGAGATCGCCTCCTTGCTCGACATCCCCGTTGGGACCGTGCACTCGCGTCTGCGCATCGCGCGCGAGCGGTTCCGTCAATCGCTCGATCGGCGGGTGGCGCGCGAACGCTTTGCCATGGGAGGGGGACGCGGCGCATGAAACCGCGCGACCCGCGTCGATGGCTGGATCAATCCGGCCCGGAGACCGAGATGGAGCGCGCGCTCCTCGACGTCGGGCGCGAGATGGATCCGCCTCCGCAGGCGAAGGATGCCGTGTGGGCCGCCATCGTTGGCGCGGGGGTCGCCGGAGGCGCGATCGGTGCCACCGCAGCGACCACGGCCACGGCGGCTGCAAGCACGGGCACAGGGGCCAGCGCCGGTGCCGGCGCCGGCGTGGGGGCGGGTACGGTCGCTGCGGCAGGTACGGGGGCGGCGGCGGGCACGGGTGCCGCCATCGCCGGAGGTGCCGCCGCGACGACGAAGGTTGCCACGGCGACCTTCGGTGCCAGCGCGCTTCTCAAGGTCACCACCGCCATCGGCGTATTGGGCGTCACGGCGTCCATTGCCACGAGCCCGAGTGAACCTTCGCGGGTTCCCCCGCGCGATGTGGCAAGTGCATCGCCGTCGTCATCGGTCCTCGTGATGCCTTCAGGAGCGGCCCCCCAAGCCGGGCCTGGGGCGCGTCCTTCGTCTCCTGCCATTCCTGCCGTTCCTTCTGCGCCTTCCTCGGACGCTATCGAGTTCGCCCCGCAGCCAACGTTTCGCCCGCAGGAGCCTGAAGCCACGTCTCCGTCCATTTCTCTCCCCGCGCCCGCCCCCGAAAGGCGCGCATCGCCGCTCCATCCACCGCCACCCGTCATCGCGCCACCGGCTGTCGTCGTCCCCCCTTCGAATGACACGATTGCCTTGCCGCCCGCGGTTTCGACGTTGCCCGAGGAAGCGCGCGTTCCCGCTTCGGGCGGGGGAGCGGCAAGAGAGGCCAGCACGGACATCGAGCCCGACGTGCTCGATCAACTCGCCGACGAAGCGGCCCTCGTGAGCGCCGCTCGGCGCGAACTGCGCCAGGGACGCGCAACCAGCGCGCGCACGCTGCTCGAACGCGGAGCGGCGACGTTCGCGGGCGGCACGTTGGAGGAAGAGCGCCAAGTGCTCTACGTCGAGGCGCTCGTCAAAACGGGAAGCTTGCAGCGGGCCAAACTCCACGCGGCGAACTTCCTACGTGCACACCCGACCAGCCCCCATGCGGAGAGGCTTCGTGCATTGGTCGGCGCGGCGGACAACAAGTAGGGCAACTCGGAGACTCGGAGCGGCGGTAGCCAGAGCCTCGGTACCGCGCTATGGTACGGCACTTTCGCGGCCTCGAGCCGCTTTCAAGGCGAGCTCAGCTCGTTGCATCGGAGAGAAAGAGGAGCCTTTTACCGCATGGCACGCTACCAGTTCACTTCCGAATCCGTCACCGAAGGCCATCCCGACAAAGTCTGCGATGCCATCTCCGACACCATTCTCGACGCTCTCCTGGCCGAGGACCCCAGCTCGCGTGTAGCGTGCGAAGCGCTCGCCAAGACCGGCATGGTCATCGTCGCGGGTGAAGTCACCACGCGCGCGTGGGTCGACATCCCCACGCTGGTTCGCAAGACGGTGCTCGACATCGGCTACAACGACTCGTCGCTCGGCTTCGATGGCAACACGTGCGCGGTCCTCACCGCCCTCGAGAAGCAGAGCCCCGACATTTCGCAAGGCGTCACCGAAGGCGAAGGCCTTCACAAGGAGCAGGGCGCCGGCGATCAAGGCCTCATGTTCGGCTACGCGACCGACGAGACGCCGAACCTCATGCCCGCCCCCATCGACTACGCGCACCAACTCGCGCTCCAGCTCGCGGCCATCCGCAAGGGCAAGAAGGTCGACTTCCTCCGCCCCGACGGCAAGACGCAAGTCACCCTCGAGTACGAGAACGACGTGCCGGTTCGTGTCGACGCCGTCGTCGTCAGCACGCAGCACAGCGAGTCCGTGAAGTACAAGACGCTGCGCGAAGCGGTCATCGAGCTCGTGATCAACAAGGTGCTGCCGAAGAAGCTCGTCGACCGCAACACCAAGTTCCACGTCAATCCGACGGGCCGCTTCGTCATCGGCGGACCGCAGGGCGATTGCGGTCTCACGGGTCGCAAGATCATCGTGGACAGCTACGGCGGCATGGGCCGTCACGGCGGCGGCGCCTTCTCGGGCAAGGACCCGTCGAAGGTCGATCGCTCGGCGTGCTACTACGCGCGCTACGTTGCCAAGAACGTCGTCGCCTCCGGCGTCGCACGTCGTTGCGAGGTGCAGGTGGCGTACGCCATCGGCGTGGCGAAGCCGGTCGGCGTCCACGTGAACACCTTCGGCACGGGCAAGGTCGACGAGGAGAAGCTCGCCAAGTACATCCTCGAGAACTTCGACATGCGTCCGAAGGCGCTCATCGAAGAGCTCGACCTCCTCAAGCCGATCTACCGCAAGACGGCCGCCTACGGTCACTTCGGCCGCAAGGGCTTCTCCTGGGAAGAGACGAACCGCGCCGAGCAGATCGCGTCGGACCTCCTCGGCACCACGCCGAAGGCCAAGGGCAAGGTCGTCGAGAAGCGCGCCAACGGCAGCGCGAACGGCCACACCAACGGCAACGGCGCGAAGGCTGCCAAGGCCGCGCCGAAGAAGGCTGGCAAGGGCGCCGCCCGCGGCGGCAAGAAGGGCAAGAAGGACGTCGCCGCTCAGGAGGCGTGACGTTCGACCTTTCGTCGCAAGAATAATAAGGCCGCGGTGGCGAGTAGGATGACCGCCGCGGCGCTTGCGGCGAACCAGTGAAGCCGGCGCGACCTCGATTGGGATTCCTCGTCGAGGCGCGCCAAGTCTGCTTTGGCGTACGCGTTCTCCGGATCGAGCTCGATCGCGCGCATGAGCGCAGCCCGATCGACGAGGCCGCGCCCCGCGAGTCGATGCGCCTCCAGCCACGTAATGGCGCTGGAGATGCGATCCCGCTCCGTGCCGCCCGGCGCGAGCCGCTCCGCCTTGCGGTAATAATCGAGCGCGCGCGCAGGATCGCTCGGCGCGAGGGCCTGTGCATATTGCACGTAAATGGGAACGGCCTCCCCGCGTCGCTCGAAGGTCGGCGCCCGCGCGAAAACCTGGTCGAGCTGCGACACGGCGGCTTCCGGCTCGCTTTTGGCCTTGGCCAGCGCTTCGTCGAACAGCGTGTACAGATCGCGAAGCCGCGCGTGATCCATCAGGCGAAAGAGCTCGCGCTCGAGCTCCGCGGCGCCCCATGTTTCGGGCGCCGGCGCATTCTTCAAGTTGGTGTACGTCTCGCGCAGCTTGGGAAGGGCCGCGTCGCCGAATTGCGCGATGGCCTCGCGCGAAGCTTCACGGATCGGCGTGCGATCCGAATTGGCGAACGCGAAAACGGCCCCCAGCGCATCGAGATCGCGCGCCTTGCCGTAGGCGCGGAGCACCTCGGCCAGCAGCGCGCCGTCCTTCGTTTGGACGGCCTCGCCCGGGACCTTCTTGTTCATCGCCTCGAGCACCGCGATGGCCCACTTGCGCACCTCCAGCGGGTTCGACCGGCCCTTCGCTTCGATCAACGCGGGGACGGCCACCTCACCCATCTCCTGCAAGCGCCGCCCCGCCTCCTCGCGCGCGGACGGATCCCCGCTCACGGCAGCTGCTACGATCTTCCGCGCCCCCTCGGGGGACTCCTGCTGACCCAGCGCATTGGCCGAGAAGGCGGAGCTCGCAAGGATGACGAGCGAGATGCTCGTTGCGGCTCTTATTGCTCGATGCGGAAGTCGAAAAACTCGCCGGTGTAGCTCTTCCAGCGCACATCCACATTGTCGACGCGTGCGGCCGACGGACCATGCTGGGCCCAACCGATGATCTCCTTGATGGCGTCTTCCTCACCCTCGGCACGGATCTCAACCGCGCCATCATTGCGGTTCTTCACCCAACCTGTGATGCCAAGGCGACGGGCCTCGCGCTGCGCCGAAGCTCGAAAAAAAACTCCCGTGACTCGCCCTTTGACGACGAGATGAACTCCCTTGTTGGCCATGGTTTCTCGAGGGCCGATTATCAACGCTTGTGCGCCTGGCGCCAATCCCACTTGTGCCTTACGGACCGTAAACTATGGTCGGCGGAGTGGCGGTCGGTCGAGTGACCAGTTTGCTTCGCGGTCGGGGCCTCTTTGGCGGCCGACCGGCCACCGTCACCTTGCGCCTCGAAGGCGGGCCCCTGCGTCTCGACGGGGTTCCGCTCGCCGACTATGCGTACGTCCCATCGGCCCGGACCACGGCCATCGCCGCAAAGCAAGCGGGAAAAACGCGGAAAATCGGGACGGTCGAGCACCTCCTGGCGGCCTTCGGGGGACTAGGGGTTCACGATGGCGTGGCCATCGAGCTCGAGGGCGACGAACTCCCCATCCTCGATGGTGCCGCCGCCGGATGGTGCGCCGCCCTCGTTGAGCTCGGTGCACCGCGCTCGGCGCCGCCCAGCCGCATCGCCCGGCCGGGCGAGGTCCGTGTAGGCGCAAGCATTTACCGCTTCGCGCCGTGCAGCCTCCGCGAAGTGGCCGTCGCCCTCGACTATCCCGAGGCCCATCTCGAACTGCGTGCCGAGTGGCGGGGCGATCCCGACGACTTCGTGCGCCGCGTCGCCCCCGCGCGCACCTTCGCCCTCGCGCGCGAGATCGCGGCCCTTGCCGAGGGCGGCATGATGGCGCACGTCGATCCCGAGAGCGTCGTCATCGTCGACGAACACACCGTGCACTCCGCGGGCGTCCCCGCCGCGTCCGACGAACCGGCGCGCCACAAGTTGCTCGATCTGGTGGGCGACCTCGTACTCCATGGCGGTCCCCCCGAGGGGCGCATCGAAGCCTTTCGCCCCGGGCACGCGGCCACCCACGAGATCATGGCCCGCGCACGCGCCATGGGCATCGTCGTCGATCGATAGTATCTACCGCACGGTGCCCCGGAGACTCGCGCCGCTCCTCCTTGCGCTCACCACGCTGACGTGCCTGACGTGGTCGCTGGCTTGGCCCCGCGTGGTGCAGGCCGACAACGCGAGTCGTCTGAGCCGTTTGCCGTCCGCACCGCGGCCGCCGACCCTTCCCGAGTTGGCCCACGCCGATCGCGAGGCGACCGTGGAGCTCACCTCGGGGGCCTACTACCCGCGCGATACCGGGACGCTGCGCGGTCACGTCCCCATTCACGTGCTTCGTTTGGCCATGGAGGTCCCGCTTCACGAGCGCGCCTTCTTCATCGGCGGCACCTACGAGGCGGCCATGGGCTCGCCGGCAGGGCCCCGCGCGCCGTTCGTGCTGGGCGGCAACACGGAAATCCACGGTCGCGCCGTTTGGTCCACCACCACGGGGTTGGCCTTCGGGGCGGGGCTCGGCGTCGTGCTGCCGACCGCGAGCTTCGACGTCAATTCCATCGATGCCTTCTCCCTCGCCTCGGCGGCCATCGCACTTCGGCCATGGGATCACGTCTTCTTCCAGAGCGGCACCTTCGCACTTCGCCCCTTCGTCGACGTGCACGACACGGTCGGGCCGTTCATCATTCAATTCCGCGAAGGCCTCGATTGGACCTTCGACGTGCGCGAAAGCCAGGGCCAGCGTGCCTTCTCCCTCGCGACGCTCTACGTGGCCATACGGCCCGTGAACTGGGTCGCCCTTGGCGTCGAGGCCTACCAGCTTTACATCATCGATGCCCCCGTGGCCGACGAGCGCCGCGCGTTCTTTGCCGTCTCGCCGTCGGCCCGCTTCATGCTGAAGTACGTGCAGCCCTCCATCGGGATGATCCGCAGCGTGGGCGCACCGTTCTACCCGGGCACCGATAGCACCACCGCCATGCGGGCTGGACTGACGCTTCTTTGGTGAAGGCGCGCCGGCGTTCTTCTACGCTGCTCCGCCATGCGCGCCATCGTCATTCCTCGTTTCGGCGGTCCCGAGGTGCTCGAGCTCCGCCAGGTCCCCACGCCCGAGCCTTCCCGCGGCGAAGTCCGCGTTCGCATCCGTGCGACCGCCATCAACCGTGCGGACCTCATTCAGGTGGCAGGTCGCTACCCCGCGCCCCCCGATTCACCGCAGGACATCCCCGGTCTCGAGTTTGCCGGCGAGGTCGAGGCCCTCGGCCCCGGTGTGACGGAGCTCGCGGCGGGCGATCGCGTTTTCGGGTTGGCGGGTGGCGGCACCTACGCGGAATCCGTCGTCGTCCACGCGCGCACGCTGGCCAAGATCCCCGAAGGCCTCTCCTTCACCGACGCCGCCGCGATCCCCGAGGCCTTCATCACCGCGTACGACGCCATCGTGTCCCAGGCGCACCTCGCGGCGGGCGAAGTCGTCCTCGTTCACGCGGTGGGCAGCGGCGTCGGCACCGCTGCCGTCCAGATTGCGCGCGCCATCGGTGCATCGTCCATCGGCACCTCGCGCACCGAGGACAAGCTCCCGCGCGCGCAGGCGCTCGGCATGAACCACGGCCTCTTGGTCGCCGACGGAAAGTTCGCCGACAAGGTCCTCTCCCTCACCGACGGCCGCGGCGCGGACGTCATCCTCGATCTGGTCGGCGGCGCGTACATCACCGAGGACGTCTCCTGCGTCGCGCCCCGTGGCCGCATCGCCGTCGTCGGCCTCACGGGCGGCCCCGCCGCCGAACTCCCGCTCAACGTCTTGCTCTACCGCCGCGCCTCCATCTTCGGCACCGCGCTCCGCTCACGCCCGCTCGAGGAGAAGATCGCCGCCGCGCAAGTCTTCGCGCGCCAAGTCGTCCCCCTGATCGCACAGGGCAAGCTGACCGCCATCGTCGACCGCATCTTCCCCCTCGAAGCGGCAGCCGACGCCCTCCGCCACATGGCCAAAAATGAATCCTTCGGCAAGGTCGTCTTGGAGATTTGAGAGTGACAGGAAGACGGGAAGACGGGAAGGACTGACGGCACAGAAGGCGCGGAACGATTTTTTTTAGGGCTTCCAATCGGCTCACTTGGCCGACTGAAATCCCAAAAACCTTCCCGCCTTCCCGCCTTCATGTGAATTCTCTCTGGCCGTTTCAGTGGTTCTTGGCGTGGGCGAGGCAGAGGTTGCGGGGTTTGCTGCCGCACTTCTCGCAGGAGCAGACGCGGATGTCGGCGTCGTCGTCCTCGCGCGCGCCGCAGATGGCGCAGCTTCGGCCGCCGGTGGGGGCTTCGGAAGCCTCCGCCTGGAAGGCGTTGAGGCGCGAGGCTTGGCGCACCTGCAGCCTGCGCTGCCGTGAGAGCCCCAGCAGGTGTCCGCCGAAGAAGATGAAGTAGTTGGCCACCGCCGCGATGATCGCCGCGCGCCCGGCCCAGTGCACCTGCTGCACGAAGGCCAGCACCACGTAACCTCCCGTGAGCAGACCAATCCACTTCATGCGCAGTGGCAGAATGAAGAAGAGCAGAATCTCGTAGTCGGGAACGAGCGTCGCCACCGCGAAGATCAGCGAGTAATTGAGATACTCGTTCCCCATGCCGTACCCCGTGAGGTACGCGGCCACGGTCGTGCCGACCATCCCGCAGAGGTAATAGGCGTTCAGCTTGAACGCGCCCCACTCCGACTCGAGCGTCGAGCCGATGAACCAGAGCCAGTACAGCGTGAAGAGGATGAAGAAATCCGACCCGCGCGGGATGAAGAGGTACGTGACGAGTCGCCAAACCTCACCGCGCGCCACTGCATCGAGATCGAGCGTGAGCTTGGTGAGGTAGTTCGGCTGAAACCTGCTGAGCACGTACACGATCGCCATACCGCCGATGACGAAGCCGGTAAGGTTGGGTACGGCAAGTTTGCCAAGTCGACGTTCGAGGCGAGCCAGAAGCCATTCCATGCCTGGAACAACTTAGAGCATGCATCCCCCCGAGGGAAACGATCCGCTGGAATTCGCCGAAACTCAGACGAGATCTAGTTGTTTGGCGAGCCGCACTTGACCCAGTCGGTGATATTTTTGACGTCGTCCGGCGAGCCACCTGAACCCGGTGGCATCCCCTTGCCACACGTCTTCTGGCCGTCGAGGTCGCAAAGGATCGCCGAATCGTCCGGATCGACCGAGCAGGGGTTGATGTACTTCTTATCCTTCTTCGGATCCTTGCTGAACGAGTGGGCCACCAGTTGATTCCAGGCGTCCGTCGCATTCTCGGCGCTGATCGTGGGCGAGGTGCCGCCCGCATTGTGGCAGCTAGTCTTGCCACACCCCAAACTGCCCGTTGCGGCGAGGCTCGGAAAGATTTGAGTCTTCCAACTGACCCTGCAAGGACCCGCGTCGATCGGACCTGAGCTCCCACATATTTGACCCGGATCGGGAGTGCCGCCATCACCCGCGGGAGCACCGTTCCCGGGTTCGGGCGCGGGGAACTGCCGCTTGCCGCCCTCCGCCGGCCCATACGAAGTGCGCTCTTGGTCGGGGAGGCAGCCGGTCATGATCGCGAAGCTGCCCGCGACCAAGGTCGCGAACACACTCGCGACTCGAACCCACATTTGGCGTCGCATGATCTCCTTATTACGGACGATGATGGCGCGCGCAACTGAATCGAGTGCCCGATTTTTCGGCCGGATCGTGTGCGATCCATGGTGGGCACTGGAGTGCCCAATGCGATGTCCGCCAATACGCATTTCACGAGTAAGTCAGCCGCCGTAGCTCCTGGCGCGCGTCATGCTTTTATGAGATGCGATGTCCCGCCGCGAAAATTTTCATCGTGTTCTGAAGAGTGTCCTTTGCGTGCTGGCGCTTGCCGCCATTGCCGGTTGCTCGAAGGTCATGCCCTACGAGCGTGGGACTCTCGCCCATCCGACCATGACGACCGAAGATGTTGGGAGCCCGATCGATGCCCACGTGCGTGACGTTAGCGAAGGCGCAAAAGGTGGTCTCGGTGGCGGGGGAGGCGGCTGCGGTTGCAACTAGGGATTGCATCGAACCTTTCACCTTATCGGTACTGTAAGCCCGTGTTTCCGCGAGTCCGATACGTCCTCGCGCTGGTCATCTGCCTCGTCGCAGGCCCAGCGTACGCGGCTCCTGATGACGCCGCGACCGAGTCCTTCGTGCAGGACGTTCTCACGAACGAGTATTCCTCCACGAAGTACGCAGACGCGAAGAAGAAGCTGCTCGTGCAGCTGGAGAAGTGCCGGCGCCCGAACCGCTGCAGCGGCGGGGTGAAGGCGCAGATCTACGTCGCGTTGGGAATGATTGCTTCCCAGATCGGCATGGTCGACGAAGCGAAGAATCATTTTGCCAATGCCCTCTCCGAGGATACCAACGCGAGATTGCCCGATCGCGGTGGCACGACCCCGGCGATGAAGACGCAGTTCACCGACGCGAAGTCGAAGAACGCTGGCCCCACGCAGGTCGCGCCGCAGGACCCTCCGACGGAAGGCGGTGGAGGCGGGAGCGGCGATGCCCCAGCCCCCCCCGTTTCCGTCGCTCCCGGAGGGAAAATTCCGGGTTGGGAAAACAACGAAGCCTTTCAACTCGCGAGCGCCGGCCTGAAGGCCGACCAGGCGGGCAACCACGACGAGTGCATCGAGAACGACAAAAAGTCGCTCGAGCTCGAAGACAAGGCGCGCACACGCCTGCACTTGGCCTCGTGTGAAAACAAAGCCGGCAAACTGCTCGACGCGCTCAAGAATGCACAAAAAGCGCTCAAAATGGGCATCGAGCAAAAGGACGCGGGCGTCATGCGCGCCGCCCGCACGCGGGTGCAGGATCTCATTCCGAAGATTCCCCACGTCACCTTCGAGCCGCCGAGCGGGGTGAGCGATCTGCAGGTGCGCTTCGACGACCGCGAGGTGAAGGGTGACCTCACCAAGAAGTTCTCGGTCGACCCGGGCAAGCACCAGGTGCACGCGGAGGGCAAAGGCAACGGCAACTCGCTCGTGTACGACGAGGAGATCAACGTCAAGGAGGGCGAGACGTACCCCGTCAAGCTCACCTTGACGTCGAAGGCGCCGGAGTTCCTCACGCAGGGCCAGCTCTCGTGCATGACGTCGGCGAAGAACCAGGAGGAGGTGCTCAAGTGCCTCCCGTCGAACGCGAAGAACCTGGTGGCCAAGGTCGGGCTCGAGATGTCCGCTTACACGGACACCCTCAACGTGCACGTGATGAGTCCGGGCATCACCGCTGCGGTGATCTCGCCCACGGCCGGATGGAATGTCGGCGGCAGCTTCCTCGCAGACTTCGTGACGGCGGCCTCCCCGGACATCGTGTCGACGGCCTCGGGACACTTCGTGGAGCGCCGCTACGGTGGATCGCTCGGCGGCGGCTACAAGCCGGGCAAGTTCGGCGCGCAGGGTAATGCCGGCATTTCGAGCTCGCCGGACTACCTGAGCATCAGCGGCGGCATCGCCATCACCGGCGACTTCAACGACAAGCTGATCACGCCGCGCATCTCGTATTCGCACTCCGACGAGACCATCGGCCGCAACGACTCGCCGTTCGCCAACGTGCCGGGCAATCACCTCGGCGACAAGCGGAAGCTGTTCGTCAATGCCTTCGAGGCTGGGTGCACCTTCGTTCTATCGCCCACGTCGGTGCTCGTGCTGGGCGCCTCGCTGGACACCGAGCGCGGAGACCAATCGAAGATTTACCGCTACGTTCCCATGTTCTCCCCCAGCGTGGCCAGCAAGGTCACCCCGGGTCTGCCGGCGAACCTCGTCAACGCCAACCGCCTCGCGTACCGCCCGCAGGAGCAGCTCCCCAACGAGCGCGATCGCTACGCGGGAGCTCTCCGCTTCGTGCACCGCTTCACCACCGCCACGCTGCGCCTCGAGGAGCGGCTCTATTACGACACGTGGTCCATCAAGGCCACGACGACGGACCTCCGTTACATGCAGGACATCGGCAAGCACTTGCGCGTATGGCCGCATATCCGCTTCCACGCGCAGACGGGCGCGAATTTTTATCGCCTGGCGTATGCCGCCGCGACCAAAGACGATGGGACCATCGTCATTCCCACGTACCGAACGGGCAACCGGGAGCTCTCTCCCTTGATGTCCGCCACCGTCGGCTTTGGAGCCCGCATTGCACTGGGTGAGACGGAGGCCACGACGCAGTACGCGCTGACGGTCACGGGCGATTACATGTACACGTATTATTTCAATTCGCTCTACACCGTATCGCGGCAAGCGTTTTACGCATCGCTTGGCTTCGAGGTGGAATTCCAATGAGCGCAACCCATTACGCCACGAAGTACATCGCGTTCTTGGGGATCTTGGCGGGCGCCGTGGTCCTGGGATCGTGCACCGACCCCGTGATCGACGATGCCATCGAGAGGTTGGGCGACGAACCGGGCAGCCCGGGCGAGGGGCCGGAACATCGCCCGGGGCAGCCATGTGTGCTCTGCCATCGCGACGGCGGGCCCGCGAGCTCGCACTTCGCCGTCGCCGGCACCATTTACGACGGGCCCGATTCCACCTCCAAACCCGTCACAGGGGCGGAGGTGATTTTCGTAGACGCGGTGAACAATTACCCCAGGCAAGGAGGTCAAAAGAAGCCGATTTTCACGAACAAGGCCGGGAACTTCTACGTACTCGCGGAGGATTGGCCCGATTTGCAGTTTCCCTTTCACGTCAAAGTCGTGAAGGGCGCAAGCACCCGGGTCATGGTGAGCCACGTCGGTCGCGAGCCGTCCTGCGCCGGGTGCCACCGCGATCCCGACAAGAACGTGTCCAACGACAAATATGGAGCCGTGCCCCGTGTCAACATCAGGTGAGTGCGCGATGCCTCGAGCCGGAACGAGACGGAAAAATGTGCTGGGCCTTCTGGCGTGTGCGCCGATGGCCTTCCTGGCGCTGGCAACTGCCTGGTCCTGCGCGGCAGCACCCGATGAGACGCGCCTCACGACGCTCAAGGAGAAGCCGGATTTCGACGCGTTCAAGAACGGCAAGGTCAGCGAGTTTCTCGAGCGGCGCTGCGGCACGCTCGATTGCCACGGGCGGATCGAGCGGCCCCTACGCATCTACGGCGAGCGCGGCCTTCGGTTGCCCAACGATGGCGACCTCGTGCCGGGCAGTGGCAAGACGACCGACGCCGAATACACGGCCAATTATCGGTCGGTCGTCGGCCTCGAGCCCGAGCAGTTGAACCGCGTGGTGACGGGCGAGGATCCCTCCATTCTGCTGCTCATCTCCAAACCGCTGGCCTACGATCCCGACGTGCCGGGTACCGACAAGGGCGTGCGCCATCGCGGGGGCCCCCAGATTCTCCAGGGCGGTGACGGCTACCGGTGCCTGTATGACTGGCTCGGGCGCAAAGACTTCAACCAGGATTCGGCGACGGCCTGCGACAAGGCGTCGAAGCAACTCGAGTTGACGCCGTAAGTAGCCCCGCAAGCGGCCCCGGGACGGGTATGCTTACATGACGAACCATGTCCCGTTTGGATGACGGAACGCTTTCCATCGTCGAAGATTCGTCCGATGCCGCCGCGAGTGCGCGTGGCGCCCACCTCTTTCTCGTTCTCGAAAGCCTGAAGCCCCTCGCGCCGCCGGTGCGCATCTCGCTCTCGGGCGTCGCCCAAGTCGTTTTCGGGCGGGGTAGCTCCCGCGCGATAGGGCGCCAGCAGCTCGGCAACCCGATCCAGCTCAGTGTGCGGGTGGCCGATCCCTGGCTGTCGTCGATGCACGCGCGGCTCACGTACGTGCTTCGCCGCTGGATCCTCGAAGATGCCGGCTCGAAGAACGGGTGCACGGTGCAGGGCGCCCGGCAGACGCAGGCCCAGCTCGAGGACGGAGACATCATCGAGCTCGGGTACACGTTTTTCATTTTTCGGGAGGAGCTGCCCCACGACGTGGGCGACCCGATGATTTTCGAGGCGCCGGCGCCCGATCAGCGCATCGGCAAGCTGGCCACCTTGTTGCCGTCGCTGGAGCGAGGTTTTTCGCGTCTTGCCTCGGTGGCGAAGTCCACCGTGTCGGTGCTCATCGAGGGCGAAACCGGGACCGGCAAGGAGGTCATTGCGCGGGCGCTGCACGAGCAATCGGAGAGAAAGGGCGACTTCGTGGCCATCAACTGCGGCGCGCTTCCGCGTGATTTGGTGGAAGGGGAGCTCTTTGGCTATCGCCGCGGCGCCTTCTCGGGGGCCACCGAAGACCGTCCGGGGCTTCTTCGCAGCGCCGATCGCGGGACGCTTTTTCTGGACGAGATTGGCGATCTGCCGGCGCCGTCGCAGGCGGCGTTGCTTCGCGTGCTTCAAGAGCGGGAGGTGAGGCCCGTCGGGGCGACGAAGCCCATTCCGGTCGATTTGCGGGTGGTGGCGGCCACGCACCGTCCGCTCGAGCGCATGGTGGAGGAGGGGACCTTCCGCGCGGACTTGTTCGCGCGCCTCGCAGGCTACCGGGTCGAGCTGCCGCCGCTCGCCATGCGGCGTGAGGACCTGGGGGTCATCATGGGGACGATCCTGCGGGAGCTCGCACCGGAGCGGGCGGCGAGCCTGGAGTTCGCCCCACGCGCGGCGCGGGCCCTTCTGTATTATCCGTGGCCGGGCAACGTGCGCGAGTTGGAGAAGTGCCTCGAGTCGGCGCTCGTTCTCGTGGGGGAGGGCACGCGCATCGAGCTGGAGCACTTGCCGGTCGCCGTCCAGGCGGCCCTCACCGAGGCGGGCACCGGCCGGCGTCCCGCCGAGGGCAACGCCGAACGGGAAAAGCTCGTCGGGTTGATGCGCGAGCACAAAGGAAACGTCGCGGCCGTTGCACGCACCATGGGAAAGGCGCGCATGCAGATTCAGCGATGGCTCAAACGCTACGACATCGACGCGGAGAGCTTTCGGAAGTGAGCCGCACCCGCGCCCTGACTACTGCCCGGGCGAGCCTTTGCTCGCCTCGCGCATGATGCGCGCGGCTTCTTTGTAGGCAGGGTTGCCCGGGTTTTGCTGTGCGAGCTGATCGTACAGCTTCGCCGCGTCGCCGAATTTGCCTTCGACCACCGCGTCCGCGGCTTGCCGCTCGGTGGATTTCTTGGCCGGCATCGGGATGGCCGTCATCAACGGCGGCAGCTCCGACGGCAGCTTGCCCAGGGCCGACGCTGCGGGATCGGGTGCGCCCGGTTTGCCTCCGCCGGGAGGCGGTTGCGGTGCAGAGCCCGCCGGCGCGGACGCGGGCGCACTGGCCTGCGCCGTGGCGGACGGTTGCGCGGACGCACTGGCCTGCGTCGTGGCGATCGGAGCTGCCCCCGAAGTGGTCGGCGCCGTGGCCGCGGCCACGGTGACGGAGGCGGAGGCCGACGCGGTCGCCTTGGGCTTCGTCGGGACAGGCGCCTCGTCCTCGCTGAAGAGAAGCAGACCGCCCACGGGCAGCGCGATGACCATCAGCACGAGGGCCGCGCGCTTCACGGGGCTGAACGACATGAACTCGTTCTTCAGCTTCGCCAGCGGCGACGTGGCCGCGCTGCCCGTTTGCGCACCGGCTTGCCCCGGCATACCCGGCTGCCCGGGCATGCCTGGCTGCCCGGCCGGCATTCCCCAGCCCTGTCCAGGCTGCGGGGGTGTGCCGCCCATGCCCACCATGCCCGGAGGTAACCCCCCCTGCGGGTACCCCTGCTGCTGCTGCGCCATCGCCGTCGGATCGAAGGCCCCGACGGGTTGGTTCGCGGCCTGCTGCACCAGAGGCTGCGAACGGGTCACGTCCGCACCCGGCCCGGTGCCCGGCAGCGCCTGCGCGCCCGGGATCAACGCCGGTTGCGACGGCCGATCCGTCTGCAGATCGAGCGGCTTGTACCGGGTCGACTCGTCGACCTCGCCCTGGGGCGCGTTCTGCGGATACGAGCCCCCATTGGCTCCGTACTTCGGCTGCGCGGCCGAGACACCTTCCGCGGGCGTACCCGCCGCAGGACGCGGTGCGCTGATGCGGTGCCGATTCGGATCGTAGCGGACCGTCTTCGGCTCGTCGAAGTTGTTCTCCAGCGGCTGGGCGACGGTTTGATCCGCGTCCTCGAACACGCTGGTATCGATGCGGTAGACGAGCTGCACTTCGCCCAGCTCGATGGTGCTGGGCATGCGCACCTCCGTCCAGGCGCGCGCGATGCGATGGCGGTTCACCATCACGGGGGCATCGTCGTCGGCGCTCTGCACGAACAGCGCTTTGCCGTCGAAGTAGAGGTACCCGTGCACGTCGAGCACGCCGGCGCCTTCCACGCGCCACATCGCAGTTTGCCCGACGCTGGTGGGATCCAGCACGGAACCCGGTGTCAGGCTGATTTGCCTTGGCTCGCCTTGGCCGGCGCGCAATTCGATGACAGAAGCTTCAGCCATGACCGTTTCTTTGCGCCGCATTCGCGGCGTCGTAGATGCACGCGGGTAGATCCATGCCGTGCTCGTGCACTTGCTCGAGGCATCGCGGCATGATCCCCGAGGGGACGAACTCGCTCAGAATCTGCCCATTGGGCCCCAACCCCTGATACTTGCGAACGAAGACATCCTGCGTGATGTACGTGTCGGTCTTCGGGTCGAATCCCAAGACCTCCGTAATGTGGGTCATCTTGCGCGAACCATCCTGCAAGCGCGAAACCTGCACGATCAAGTTTACCGCGGACCCAAGCTGGATGCGCATGGCAACGAGCGGCATGTCGATGTCGCTCATCATGGCCATGGTCTCGAGCCGGCTCAGCGTGTCGCGCGGGTAGGTCGCGTGGAGGGTGGAGAGACATCCGCCGTGACCCGAGGTCATCGCCTGGATCAAGTCGAGCGCCTCGCCGCTTCGGATCTCGCCGACCACGATTCGGTCGGGTCGCATGCGCAAGGTGGCCTTGAAGAGGTCGCGGATGGAAACGGCGCCGCGCCCCTTGGGGTCGCCGGGGCGCGCTTCGAGTTGCACGACGTGCTGGCGTTGGAGCTGCAGCTCGCGCGAGTCCTCGATGACGACCACGCGCTCGCCCTCGGGGATGAAGGACGAGAGGGCGTTGAGCATCGAGGTTTTGCCCGAGCCCGTTCCGCCGGCCACGAGGATATTGAGCTTGCTCGCCACCAGCGCGTGCAGCGCGCTCGCGGCGTCCTCCGTGAGGGCGCCGAAGCCAATGAGGCGCTCGACGGTGAGCGTCTCCTTGAAGAAGCGGCGGATGGCGATGGCCGGACCATCGGGCGCGCACGGCGGAAGCACCGCTTCGACGCGGGAGCCGTCGGGGAGACGTCCTTCGAGGATCGGCTTGAACTCGTCGGCGTGCTTGCCAACGAACTGCGCGAGATTGCGCAATCCTGCGGCCAGGTGCTCTCGGCTCTCGAACTTGGCCTCGGTGAGCGTCAATTGGCCTTTGCGCTCGATATAAATCTGGCTCGGCCCATTGATCATGACCTCGCTCACCGCCGGGTCGTCGAGGAACGGACGAATGGGCGCGAAGAATTGGAGCAAGGTCTCTTCGAAGACTTCTTTGGGGATCTGATTGAAGCCACCGCTCATTGGACACTCTTGAGGAGAGAGGATTGCGCTTCTTCGGCGTGCGACCCGCCGGGGCGGAGGCGCAGATATTCGCGGAAGTGACGATCGGCGCCCACGGGATCTTCATGAGTGTCGCGCATGATCACGGCGAGCGCAAAGTGGGCCTCGGCGTCGTCGGGTGTGGCCGTGAGTACCTTTTCCAAGTGCTCTTTTGCGCGGACGCCGTCGCCGACGCCCAGGTAGAGCGAGGCCAGCAGAAATCGCGACCGGTGGTCGGCGGGATGCTGCCTCAGATGGTCCTCCACGTACTGGGTCGCCACCTGGTAGCGCCCGTCCTGAACACAGACGCGCACCAGCCGCGGGAGGATCTTTCGCTCGTCGCCGCCCGCGGCAATGGCCGCGGCGAAATATTGCTCGGCGCGGGTCAAATCGCCGGCGTCGGCGAATGCGCGGCCATAGTCGTACAAGCGCTGCGGATTTTGCTCCCGCTTGAACGTGCGGACGTTCTGCCTGGATTCGTCCGCCTTCGCGCCCTGCGGTGGACCGCAGGCGATCGACCAGACCAGGGAGGACATCACGAGGGCAGAGAGGGAGAGAAAACGCATGACAGCTCGTTACGAGGCGGGACGGCCCAATTTCAATTTTAGACTACGGTCCAAATTGGATAGCCAAGTGACGTATTCGCCCGGTTTGCCTTCGGTGAATTGAAGGAGGGTTTTGACTTCCTTCCGCGCGGTCTGCAGGTCTTCCACCTGCAACGCGTGTTCGAGTCGTACCCGGTGGGTGCGGTAGTCGTCGGTGATGTCCTGGCGGAGCGTCTTCGCGGATTGCAGGGCCTCCGCGGCGGCCGCATCGTCCCCGGCCACCTTGTAGCAAGCCGCCGAGATCTCGTAGATGGGCACCGCGGCGATGCCGTCCTGCACGTGGAATGGGCGGCGCTCGCGGAGTGAGTTGGCCACGCCGTAGCGCTCCAACGCGAAGGCGGCCGCGCGATCACGCTGCGGTTGCGTGCACTGCACCAGCGGCGCACCCCAGAGTTCCGGCGGCTTGTGCTGCGCGTTGTCGGTGTCCGCCGCCTCGTCCATGAAGAAGAACATGTACCCGCCGCCGAGCAGCGCGAGGATGGCCACGATGGCGATGGGGCCCGTGCCCTTTTTCTTCTTCGCCGTGGCCTGACCCGGGACGCCACCGACGGTGGTCACGCCCTCGGCGCGGGTCACGTTGATCTGGAAATTCCCGACGCCCAGCACGGCATCGGCGGGCAGCGGACCTTGCGTGAAGGGGATGCCGTTGACCGTGGGCGGCGGCTGGAAGGCGAGGGCCTGCACGAACACGCCCGCCGGTCCGACCTGCACGAGGCAGTGCTCCACCGCCGCTTGATCGAGCGGGAGACGGATTTCGCAGTGGGCGCCGCTTCCGATGAGCACGCGCTCGGACTCGATGAAAATCTGGTCGATCTGTCCGCTCGGTTGCCGGATCTGGAAACGTAGGACGCTCACGATTGCACCATCACCTTTATATCGCTCCGCTCGTGATCTGCATCATGGCGGGCGCCAGGATCAGCCCGAGGACGCACATGAACACCATCATCAGGGGGCCGACGATGGCGACGCCGGCTTTCGCCGCGAGCTCCTCGGCGCGGACGGAGCGGCGGTTGCGCGACGTGGCGGCCTGAATCTGCAGCACTTCGGCGACCGGGTTGCCGCGCTCCTCGGCTTGCACCAGCGCGGCCACGAACTCCTTCACGGTTTCGTTGGGGGCGCGCTTCGCGAACTCGAGCAGTGCGTCCTTGCGGGTGCGCCCGAGGGTCAGCGTCTGCATGATGAGCGTGAACTCCTCGACGAGCGGGTCGTCGGGGTTGCTCGATTTCTCGATGACTTGGCGAACGGCGCCCGGGAAGTCGAGGCCTGCGCCCATGGCGAGGGCCATCAGGTCGATGACGTAGGGAAGGCCGCGGCCGATGGTCTTGAGCCGTTCTTGCGCCGCACCGGTGACCTGCATCCACGGGAGTGCGCCGCCGACGAGCCCCATCGGAATGACGGCCACGCTGCCGACGCCGCTGACCAGCCCGAGCACGTAGCCGGCGACGAAGCCGGCGAGGGAGGACAAGATGCTCATCGCGACGAACTCGTCGGCGGTGATGCCCATGTAGTCGCCGGCGAGGGCGATCTGCTCGTCGATCTTCGCGCGGGTGTCGTCGCCGATCACGCCGCTCACGCGCACGCCGAGCCAGCGCACGAACGGTTCGACGTTCTGCCACCCCTCGCTCTTCTCGAGGGTGCGCTGCCGCTTGAGGCCGCGCAGACCGAGGCGGCTGGCCACGCGCGTAGGCGCCGCCGCGATGACGTACACGCCGATCATGAGGCCGACCCCGAGCACGAGCAACACGACGTGACGGAGCAGCGTGGTTTGAAGCGTTAGGGGGTAGGTGGTGAACAGAAACTGCAGCATGGTGCGAATGGTTAGATGTCGACGTTCAAAACTTTTCGGGCCAAGAGCAGCCCGCCGACCCAGAGGCCGCCGCAGGCGAGGATGACGAGGTAGCCGGAGAGGCTCTGCGTGAGCACGTCGAAGTAACCGGGCCACTGCAGATTGAGGATGTAAATCAGGCCGCCGGGGAGCATCGCCATGACCCAGAGCTGCGCCTTGCCTTCGGCCGTCTTGGTGCGCACCACGCCTTCGAGGCGGGCCATTTCGCGCAGCGACGTCGCCGTCTGTTCGAGCACCTTGGGCAGATTTCCACCGACCTGCCGGCCGATGAGCACCGCGGAGAGCGCCGAGTCGACCTGCCTCGAGCCAATGCGCGCGGCCATGTGCAAGAGGGCCTGGTCGAGCGTGCTGCCGACCTTCATCTCTTTCACGGCGAGCTCGATCTCCTGCCGCGTGGGATCTTGAACGACGAGAACGACGGACTGAAACGCCGCGCCGATGCTCGGGATGGACTTGAGCGCGTTGGCCAGCGCCAGAATGGTTCCGTCGAGCTGGGTCTCGATGAGCGTGACCCGATCGCGCCGCATCTTCTCGACCCATATGGTGGGGCCTACGACGATGGCGATCGAGCCGAACACCAGGACGATGTTCGGCAGCTGGATGAGGACGTGGATGAAGAACAAGGAGAACATCGCCGCGGCTTGCCCTGCCGCGATGGTCGAGCCCTTGGTCCAGATGAATTGAGGGCGGAGCTTTCGCTCGAGCGACGACGTGTAGCGCGCCCAGTAGCGCCAGACGAAGCTCTGCGGATCCGCCGTGGTCGCCCACACGGAGACGAAGAGGCCTGCCGCGGTGAGGGCCAAGCCGCCGCCGCTGAGCAAGCCGTTGGTGAGCGTGAGCCCCAGCTTCGGGATGCTCATAGATAGGCCTCGCCGCGCTTGACCAAGCCCATGACGATGAAGTCGTTCAAGTACGAGGGCAGGTAGCCCGTCGCGCGGAACTCGCCGATGACCTTCCCATTGGGACCGGTGCCGGTGCGGATGAATTCGAAGATGGGACGCATCTCGATGGTGCCTTCGTCGCCGACGCCCGTGACCTCGCTGATGGCACTCACGCGGCGCGAGCCGTCGGAAAAGCGCGTCTGCTGGACGATGACGTGGACGGCGCCCGCGATCTGATCGCGGATGGCGCGCACGGGAAGATCGACACCGGCCATGAGCACCAGCGTCTCGATGCGGGAGATGGCCTCTTCCGGCGAGTTCGCGTGGGTCGTGGTGAGCGAGCCGTCGTGGCCCGTGTTCATGGCCTGGAGCATGTCGAGCGCTTCGCCACCGCGGCACTCTCCGACCACGATGCGGTCGGGGCGCATACGCAGCGAGTTTTTCACCAGATCGCGGATGGTGTACTCGCCCTTGCCTTCCAAGTTGGCCGGGCGCGTTTCCAGCGAGACGACGTGCGGCTGCGCGAGCTGGAGCTCGGCGGCGTCCTCGATGGTGACGATGCGTTCCTCCGACGGGATGGCGCCCGAGAGGACGTTGAGCAACGTGGTCTTGCCGCTACCCGTGCCGCCGGAGATGACGATGTTGCGCTTGGCGATGACGCTGCGGGTGAGAAAGAGGCCCATCTGCGGCGTGAGCGCGCCGAAGCCGACCAGCTTTTCCAAGGTGAGCGGCGTCTTGGAGAACTTACGAATGGTGATGCACGAGCCGCGCAGTGCGAGGGGCTTGATGACGGCGTTCACGCGGGAGCCGTCCTTCAAGCGGGCGTCGACCAGCGGCGACGATTCGTCGATGCGGCGTCCGAGCGGGGTGACGATGCGCTCGATGACGGCGCGCACGCGCTCGTCGTCGGTGAAGCGCGTTTCGGACAAGGTGAGCTTGCCGCTGCGCTCGATGTAGATCGTGTTGGGGTCGACGACCATGATCTCGGTGATCTGCGGGTCGGCCAGAAAGCGCTCCAGCGGTCCCAGGCCGAGGGCCTCGTCCGTGAGCTCTCCGATGAGTTGATCGCGGTCGGTGTCCGGCGGAAGCCGCGACTCGATGTTGGTGATGATGCGCCGGAGGGCGTTGAGCACCTTGGGACGCATCGACGGATCGTCGACCTTCGACGGATCCATCGCGGCCAAGTCGAGGTGCTCCAAGAGCAGCTTGTGGATCTCGCGGCGGAGCGCGACCTGCTTCTCGCGCTTCTGCAGAGCCTCGGGCGTGGTGATGGCACCCTGCGCGAGCACGCGGGGCTGCTGCGGACGGTCGGCCGCGGCGGGGGCGGGGCCTTGCGGAACGGCCACCGGCGGGGTGGCTTGTCCTGGTGCGGGGACCGCGGCAAGCGGCGGGCGCCCGTGCCCGCCGGGAATCTGCGGCAACTGCCCCAGCCCTTGGCCAGGCAACTGCCCCGGAACCTGCCCGATCACCTGACCGGCGACCGGCGCGCGCGGTACCGGCGCCGCCGCGGCGCCAGGCGGCGGCATGAAGTACACGGTGAAATTGCCCAACACGACGGGCGTGCCGAAGGGCACGTCCACCGCTTGGCGGCGAAGGAGCATCTCGCCCGCGATGGTGCCGTTGGTCGAGACGTCTTCCACGCGCATCGACGCGGGGCCGATCTCGACCACGGCGTGCTGACGAGAGACGAGGTCGCTGTCGAGACGCAACACGCAGTTGACGTGGCGCCCAATGGTGATGGGGGCCCCGATGGGGACCATCTCCGTGCGTTCGCTGCCGTCGTCCGTGTGAATGACGACTTGAACTTGATTGGAGCTTGGTCGTGCCGCCACGTGCTGCCTCTCGCTGGTCGCGTTATTTCGCCGATGGGGGAGTCTTGTTGTAGCTATCGACCCGATCGATATCGCCCGAGAAGTCCTCGTACGCCGTCAGCGCGTTCTTGATGACTTCCACCGCGGACTTGGGAACGGTTTCGATGATGCTGGGGATGATGAAAATAGCACCTTCTACGTCGTGCTGATCGTCCTGGTGCGTGCCGAAGAGGAGCCCCAAGATCGGAATCGAGCTGAGCCCGGGGAGACCCGAGACGTTGTGACGCTGGTCGCGCGTTCGAATGCCCGAGAGCACCAGCGCCTGACCGAGCTTCAGGTTGACGAGCGTGTTCAGCTTCGTCGTGTTGCGCCCTGGCAATCCGGCGGCCGAAGACGGCGGCGTGAGGTCGGACACCTCCGAGTCGAGTTTGACCTCGACCTCCTTGCTCGCCGCATCGTAGCGCGAGAGCACGGACACATTGGTACCGAACGGAATCTTGACCAGGGACGCGGTGAGGCCGTTGGCGGCTGTAAAATTCGACTCACCACCGGACTGGAAGGTTGCCTCGGTGCCGTTGGCCGCAATGACCGTCGACTGCTTGAGCACCTTCAACCAACCGTGCTGCGAGCCGATGTCCAACTTGGGAAGCGGCTGGTTCACGATGGAGGCCTGCGCCGCCGTGGTCGTGCTGTTGAGGAGGTCGCGATCGATGCGGGTCTGGAAGACGGGCTGCCCGTCCTGACCCAAGCCGCCGATCGTCGTGGGCCACCCGAGGCCGACGACGTAGCTCGAGGTCTTCTCGTACTGCACGAAGAAGAAGTCGAGGCGCACGAGGAGCTTGCGGTCTGTGCCACCCTGGCCCACGACGACCAAGTTGTCGACTTGGCCGGGGTAGCCCGCGGCAATCTGCTGGATGCGCCGGAGCTCGCCCTCGGTGGTCACGCCGCCCTCGATGAAGAAGCGGCTGCCAACGCGACGCAGCTTCACGCCCGGCGTGCCCTCGAGGGCTTGCTGCAGCTCCTTCTCGACCTGGGCCATCGACCGGGTCGTGACGGTAATGGGAATGGTTATCTGCGATTGATCGTTCTTGATCAGGAGCAGGGTGGTCGACCCAGCTTTTTTACCGGCGATGACGAACTGCGATTTGTCACCAGTCAGGGAGACGGAGATGATGCCCTCGGCACCCAACGAATAGTTCGCGACGTCCTTCGTCGGCAGCGTCTTGGTTTCGCCGATGGCCAGGACAATCTCGTCGTTCGAATGATCATCCGCGGCGGCCGGCTTGCCTCGGCCTTGTGCGAATGCCGGACTGCTGACTGAAACTACCGCAACGCCGGCAATGGTGGTCGCAAGGCCGATTGCGACCGCGGTAAGCGTGAGCCTCATTTGTTCTCCGTGCCTCCAATGACTTGGGGTCCGCTGGTGTTGCTACGTCGAATGTTGAGGTTGGCGCGCTCTTTCGCTTCGAAGAGCTGCTTCGAGGACACGTCGTTCACCGTGGCCGCCACGCGCTGATCGTTGGGCGGGCGGAGGATGACGGCGAGCCGTCCCTTCTCCGCCGCGAGCGCCAACACCTGCGCCTCCTGCAACGTCACGCTCAACGTGAGGAGCGTGCTGTCTGCATTGTTGAATTTGATGCTGCCCGACGAAGGATCGACCGGCTCCTGCGGGGAGACGTTCAACCCCGAGGCGAGGACCAGCACGCGCTGCATGAGCACCACGGACGACAGATGCTCGTTCTGCCCAGAGCCGATGCCCTCGGGCATGACGCTGATGACGTCGACGTAGTCACCCGGACGAATCAGCGCGGCGTTGGAGTCGTCGCGCGAGGTGCGGATGGTGACCGCACGGCTGCCCGGTTGGATCAACCCGCTCAAATCGCGCGCCTCTTCGTTGGACGCCAAGTCGGTCCACATGAGGGTCTGCTGCGCCAGAACCAGGTTGCCGATGCGCAGGCCCATGATTTTGGCCCGCTCACCCTCTTTGATGGCCCGATCTTCCACGTAGGCCATGGGCACTTCGCGGGTGGCGATCATGTCGTCGGTGATGACGGTGCCCCGCTCGATGGGTTTGACCGCGATGAGCAGTTTGACCTTCTCACCGCCCGAAGCCTCGGTCTCGAACCGTCGCTGGTACAAGGCCAGGAGGAAGACACCTATGACCGTGACGATGAGGGCGATGATAAATGCACGACGGTTCATCGAGGGGGGCTCAGCTTAGCTGGGTTTGAAACGTACCGGGTCTCATACTTACGAACGCTTCGATCATTTGGGGCCGCAGCCGGTTTACCTGGCTGGCTTGGCCTGGCCTGCCCGCTTGGGCGATGGTCCATTGGCCATGCTAAAGCAAACTCATCCCGCCCAGGGAAAAATCGCCTGGTACGTAGAATTGTCACCTGCGAGCGCCCCGGAATCACGTGCACCGTTACTCGCGAAAGTGAAGGACCGCGGCGATGATCGTTCCGAGCAAGATTGCAGGGCCCATACGCATCCAGCTCAGCATCTCTTGTTCGATTTGAACCTTTTTGTCCTTGGGCATGAACGGATTGATCATCAATCCAACCGCATTCTTCAACGTTCGCAATAGTTTGCCATCGTAGGCGAGTCGCGCCGGTGCGATGAGACACGCCGCGAGAAACCCGTACATTTCGGCCTCAAAGCCGAGCATCGTTTGGCAAAGTGCGCCGATGGCTGCAAAGACTTTCACATCGCCGCCGCCAATTGCGTTTTTCTGAAAGAGAATCCAGGGGACGAGGCCGCACACGACCGCTCCGAGGACGGAATATCCGCCTTCGAGCAGGGCAGCATCTTTCTCGATGCCCATGGCAAATGCGCGCCCAATATGGACGATGGGTGCCAGCCCCAGAACACCGAGCGTGAGCCAATTCGGAATGAAACCGGTGCGCCAATCGATCCATGCGGCGACGGCGGCGACGATGACGGCGGCAATCAGGAAGGGAAACATGCTCTCTTAAACGAGAACGGGCCGGCCTTCCCCCTCAGGATTGGGGTTCGCCGAATGCGACCCTTCGTCCAATGGGGAAATAAGGCTGGCCCGCAGTCTCAGAACTCGCCTTTTGCGTCGTTCGCAGCGCCCTTGACGGCCTTGCCGAGCTTCTTGTACGCGCCGGCGACGATGAGGAGAATCGCGACGAGGAGCAGACCGTACTCGATGGCCGTTGCGCCCTTCTCGTCTTTGACGAGTTTCATGATGTCCTGGGTCATTCGTGATTCTCCCTTTGTGGGGTCGTTGGTGTCGTTAGTTGGGTATTAGGGTGAAACGGCGACCACTCTAGCTTAGTCCGAGCCCGCTTGCGAAGTCCCACGCTCGTGCTCTGCGAGTTCTCGCCCGCATTGTAGGTAGTACACGGCTCATGCCAGCTGACCCGCGGTCGATGATGTCCCACATGCCCACGCATTCCTTGGGAAATTCCGCGGCCAGGCTCGTTCTATCGTCGATGAAAAATGCGCGATGAAACTGGATACGGCCCGGTCCAGTGACCGGTCAGCGGCGATCCACGCCAGAGAGGATTGAACAGGGAGGGGGGGAGGCGGGGAGGGAAACAACGAGAATCCCACCGAGTGCCAAGGCTTTTTTAGGTTTTCAGTTGGCTTCGTGAGCCAAGTGAAAACCCAAACCAGCTTCGGTGCGCGGTGGGATTTGTGCCGTATCTCTCCCCGCCTCCCCCCTCCCTGTTCAATCTTCTGGGAGGGTCAATCTTCGGACTTTTTGCCGATGAAGACGGGGCCTTGTCGGACGGGGCCCGTGCGAATTTTGCCCTTTTCGAGGCTGAATTTCGCATTCAATGCGAGGACTTCGTCCCTCGGTTTCACCTGAAAGGCGAAGATGGGATTCTGTGGTCGGAGTCGCTCATATCCCTTCATCGACGTATCCAGGCCAAGCTCGAATTGATCGCCCGGGCGCATGTTCAGGAGAATCGTTGCGGAGCCCGACGCGTCGGTCGTGGCCACACGCTGTTGCAGATACGTGATGGGCAGGTTGGGGCCCCCGTCGGCGCGCACCGCAATCACGAGCTTGCGGATCGACGGAGGGCACGACACGGGGTATTCCGGCGGCTTGTTCTTGTCGACCACGCGGCGCAACACCACGGTGATCGGCTTGGGAGGTGACTCGTAATCTTGCGGGCAGCGAACGAAATAGTCGAACGCCGAGCCTTCGTTGCCGCGCACGGTGAGCTTCGCGCGGCCCGTGGCGTCGGTGGTGCCCACGTCTTTGTTCTCGCGGCTCAACACGGCGCCGGGCAGCGGCACACCGGGATCGCTTTCGACGTGGATGACGACGTCGAACGTCGGCACCTGGGGTTCTTCGCAGCCAACGGCGAACGTGCTCAGGGCGGCGGTTGCCACGGCTGCCACGACGGGCGCCGCCGATACGCGCATGGACCAAAGACTCCAAGTCCTCATCCGAGTGAGCCTACCACACGGATTGGCTGAAGTCTTTACTGGAACAATGCCCACGAAGGGGCCCAGGAGCGCGCTCGGCGGCCTGGTTATCGGTCAGTCGTCGTCGGACTTTTTGCCGATGAGGACCGGACCGATTGGTTTTGCTTTGTAAAAAATCTTTCCTTTTGCCAACGCGAATTTGGCATTGAGGTTCAAGACTTCGTCTTTGGGTTTGACCGAAAAAGCGAAGATGGGATTCTGCGGTCGCAACCGCTCGTAGCCCTTCATCGACGTATCGAGCCCGAGCTCGAATTGGTCGCCGGGACGCATGTTGAGGAGGATGGTGGCCGCACCCGATGCATCCGTGGTGGCCACGCGCTGCTGCAGGTACGTGACGGGCAAGTTCGGACCGCCCTCCGCGCGCACGGCCACGACCACGCGTCGGATGCTGGGCGGGCAGGCTACCGGATATTCGGGCGGCTTGTTCTTGTCCACGACCTGTCGCAGCACCACCGTGATGGGCTTGGGCGGCGATTCGTAGTCCGCGGGACACCGAACGAAGTAGTCGAACGCCGTGCCTTCGTGGCCGCGCACGGTGAGCTTTGCCCGGCCTTCGGCATCGGTGGTGCCGACATCCTTGTTGTCCCGGTTGATGATGGCCCCAGGCAACGGGACATCGGGATCGCTCTCCACACGAATCACGACTGCGAACTGCGGCAACGGCGGCTCCTGGCAGGAGGTCGTTGCGCCAACGAGCAGCGCAAGTAGCGCGCTCGCAAGGAGAGCTCTCGTCATGCCCTACGACACAGCAAACGACGGACCACCTGTCGCGATCCGTCGGCCCCAGGTCGCTTGCGGCCGCACCTGCTGCGTCGCCCGGGGCTAACGTACGTGTTCGCGCGCCTTGGCGAGGGCGAGGCGGATCATCACCTCGTGCTCGGCCGGATCCGCCCAGCGGCGGCGCATGGTGTCGCTCAATTGATCGAGCGGATCGTAATAAAGAAAGAGTTGCCCTGCCTTCACCGCGGGGGCGGAGTAGACGCTGATGCCGCTCTCGCGGTCGTAGTACTCGTACGAGTGCGCGTCGCGCTTGCCACCGCCGCCGGGGGCGTCGACCACGAAGATGGGGGTGTTGAAACCCGCCGTTGTGCCACGGACGTGTTTTTCGATGTAGAGCGCCGTGTCCAGCGTGGTCCGAAGATCCTCCACTCCCTTCACCAGATCGTGCACGTAGACGTAGTACGGATGTACGTTCACGTGACCGAGCCGCTTGACCAGTTGGCTCATGACCTCGGGGGTGTCGTTGACCCGGCGCTGCAGAACGGCCTGGTTTCGGACAGTGATGCCGCGCTCCATGAGCTTGTTCATCGCATCTTGTGTGATGCCGGTGATCTCGCGCGGATGGTTGAAATGGGTGTGAAGGACGACTTCCTTGTGGAGCGCACGTCCTTTGTCCACCACCTTGGTGAGCGCGTCGGTCCATGCGTCGTCGGTGAGGATCTTCATGGGCATGACCGCCGGGCCTTTGGTGGCAAAGCGGAGGCGGCGCACGTTGGGCATCGCCAACAAGGTCATGCCGATGTCTTCGAGCTGCTGCGCGCGAAGTTGGTACGCATCGCCGCCGGAGATGACGATGTCCTCCAGCTCGGGCCGTGAGGCGATGTACTCGTAGGCCTTGCGCCAGCGCTCGTCGTTGGCGCGCAAGTGGACCTTCTCCACGCCCTCCGTGTCCAGGCCGATGGCGTAGCTGCGCGTGCAGAAGCGGCAGTACACCGGGCACGTGTCCAGCGGGAGGAAGAGCGCCTTGTCCCGGTAACGGTGGGTCAACCCGGGGACGGGCGCATCTTGTTGCTCATGCAACGAATCGAGGTCGAGCTTGGGATGGTCGGGCAGAAGGCGCGACGCCACAGGGACGAACTGGATGCGCAGCGGATCGCCGTACGGGTCGTTCCAGTCGATGAGCGAGAGGAGGTAGGGACTGACGCGCACGCTCATGGGGGCGCGCTTGAATCCCTCTTCCGCGTCGGCGATGAAGGCCGGAGACACGAGTCCCTCGAGGGCCTTGAGCAGCTTGGCGATGTTGGTAATCGTGTGTTTGGCTTGCCACGTGTGATCGAGAAACTGCTTTTCGTCGACTTCACGGTACGCCGGGATCTTCTGCCAAAAAGGGCCGCGTTCCAGGTCTCTGTACGTCAGACTCGCGGGATCGACGGGCGGCTTGATCGCGGGGACGGGCACATTGGGCAAAAGATTGAGGACGGCGGTGGACATCAAGTGCCTTGTCCCACGAGTGCTTGCGCCAAGCAACCCCGTGCAGAGTGACAAGTTGTGACTTAATACCGCTCTAGTGCAGCGCGTAATGACGCACGGATGTCTTCGATGAGCTCGGCGGGTTCGAGGACCCGCGCGCTGGAGCCGAACCCCAGGATCCATCGGCGAACTTCCTCGATTTGGGCCACATTCATCGAGAGGCGGATGCGCCCATCGGGGGCGGTGGCGACGCGCTGGCTCGGGTGCACTTTGCGCGCGCGGATTTCTTCGGCGACTTTTGCGTCGAATTCGATGAGGACTCGTGTCTTTCGGGTGGCGGCGGCTATGCCGAATTCCCCCTCTAGGAAGTCCTCTACGTTAAAATTCTCCGGCAGCGCGAAGTGCTGGTCCAAAATGGTGAGGTCTTGCATGCGGTCGAAGACGAACACCGCGACTTCGCCGGCAGGGTTTCGTCCGATCGAGTGAATCGCGCCGCGATGCAGCACCAGCGCAAAGGGGTGGAGTGTGACCCGTTCCGCGGGGGAGTCTTTGGTGTGGCGATAGCGAAAGGTCGTCGCGCGCAGGTCGGCGACGGCTTGGAAAAGGCCATCGAGTTCCTCGCCGCGCTGTGCGTAGTTGTGGGCGGGGGGCGGCAGGTAAAAGAGGCGATCCTCGAGGCGCTGATCGCTCGGGATTTCTCCGCGCACGCCAGCGCGGGCGACCGGGCGCTGTGCAAGCAGGAGCAGCTGGCGCGTGACGAGTTGCAGTTCGTCGTAGAAGGCGGAGCCGCGCATCATGTCGAAGATGCGGCGCGTGGAGAGAAGGCCATAGGCCTGGGTGCGGCGCAAAAGGAGCGCGCGACCGCGTTCGCTCGGCTTGATGCGCCAGAGGTGCGCGCCGCCCGGCTGCGTGGGCACCGACTCGAGCTGCGTGACGCGATCGAGCTCCGCGAGGTAGCGGCGCACGGAGCGCTGGGTCACGTGGAGCATGCCGGCAATCTGGTCCAGCGCGAGGCCACTGGGGTGCGACTCGAGGACCTCGCGCAAGCGATCGAGCCGCCGAAATTGCGTAAAGCGACCCGTGGGGCGGCCGCGGCGTGGAGCTTTTAGCTTTGGAAAGACGGCCATGCAGAAGCGGGAGAGAGAATCACAGGAAGACGGGAAGACGGGAAGGGAACCGGCGCGTAACAGCGCGGAACGCTGTTTTTTGTTTTCCGTTGGCCCATTGGGCCGAGTGGAAATCCTAAAAAACTTCCCGTCTTCCCGTCTTCCTGTTCAATCTCCGGGAGGTGGAATGGGGCGATCGCGCAGCTCCAGCTTGTAGCGGGCGCGGTACTGCGTGTGGCAACCGCGGCATGATGCCTTGACCGCGTCGATGCGGTTGGCGCGTGCCGCGGCGGCACCGTCGCGGGCGATGGAGGCCCAGTGCGAATACTCTTTGGGGGCGAAGGTCGCCAGCTCGTCGAGCGCCTTCGCGAGCGCGAAGGGATCTTTGGCGGCCATGGCCGCGGCAGTGTTGGCCTTCATCCAGGCTTCGAGCGGGAAGACTTTCGCTTTGGGCTCGGGCGTGGGGTCGGCCCCAGGTCCCGCTTGCGGGGCCGTTCCTGCTGCGGCTTGGATCGCGAAGAAGGCCACGCAGGCGAAGGCAACGAGATAATGTCTGTGTGATCCCATGAAACGAACCCTCGTCGAACTGATCTCCGCGAAACGCGATGGCCTCAAATTGGGGACGGACGAAATCAAGCGTCTGATTGCCTCCCTCCTCGATGGGACCTTGGCCGATTATCAGATGGCTGCCTTCTTAATGGCGGTCTTTTTTCGCGGACTCGACGATGAAGAGACCGTGGCGCTGACCCAAGCGATGCTCGAGTCCGGGCAGGTGCTCGACCTCTCCGATGTGCGTGGCGTGAAGGTCGACAAACATTCGACCGGCGGTGTCGGTGACAAGGTATCGATCTGTCTGGCGCCGCTGGTGGCGGCATGTGGGGTGCCCGTGCCGATGGTCAGCGGACGCGGGCTGGGTCATACGGGCGGAACGCTCGACAAGCTGGAAGCGATCCCGGGGTTTCGGACGGATCTCGACGTATCGGATTTTTCGCGCATCGTGCGAGACGTGGGCACCTGCATGATCGGGCAGACCAAGGAGATCGCACCGGCCGACAAGCGAATCTACGCGCTGCGGGACGTGACGGCGACCGTGGAGTCGGTGCCGCTCATCGTGGCGTCGATTCTGTCGAAGAAGCTGGCCGAGGGGATCGATGCGCTGGTGCTCGATGTGAAGGTGGGGCGCGGGGCCTTCATGAAGACGGAGGCGGAGGCGCGCGTGCTGGCCGAGGCCTTGGTGCGCGTGGGGACGCGTGCGGGCAAGAAGGTGAGCGCGCTGTTGACGAACATGAACACGCCGCTGGGCGAGGCGGTGGGCAACGCCAACGAGACGCGCGAGGCGCTGGAGATTTTGCACGGGCGCGGGCCGGCGGACCTGCGAGAGTGCACGCTGCTCTTGGGGGCGGAGATGCTGGTGCTCGGCGGTAAGGCGGCGGGTGCCGTGGAGGCGCGGGCGGAGCTTTTGGCGGCGATTGCCGATGGCAGCGCCGTGGCCGTGATGGAGAAGATGGTGGCCGCGCAACATGGCGATGCGCGCGTGGTGCGCGATCCGTCGCTCTTGAAGATGGCGCCGGTGGAGGTGACCATCGAGGCGCCGCGCGAAGGGTTCGTGACCGCGGTGGATTCGCTGGAAATCGGGCTTTCCGCGGTGGCCATGGGGGCGGGCAGGACGCGCACGGATCAAGCGGTGGACCCCGCGGTGGGGATCTCCGTGCTGGCCAAGCCGGGCGCGCGCGTCTCGAAGGGCACCGAGCTGGCGCGGGTGATCGCGCACTCGAAGGAGGCCGCGGCGCCCATCGTGGAACGGGTGCGCGCGGCCTTCGCGCTCGGGGACGAAGCGCCCCCGGCGCAGCCGCTGCTTTACTCGCGCATCATTTGAGGCGTGAGCCGGGGGGCGGGTCGCCTTCGACGGTGGCGAGGTGGAGCGCTTCGCTCGGGCCCGTGGCCATGAGCATGCCTTGCGAGACGAGGCCCTTGCCGAAGCTGCGCGGCTCGAGGTTCGCGACGACGATGATCTTGCGGCCGACCAGGTCTTCCGGTTTGAACGAGAGCGCGAGGCCCGCGATGATGGTGCGCGGCTCCGCCTCGCCCAGGTCCACGGCGAGCTTGAGCAACTTGTCCTTGCGGGGCACCCGCTCGGCGGTCTTCACGTAGCCGACCCGCAGATCCACGCCGAGGAACGTGTCGTAGTTGATCGGCGCGGGGGCTTCGCCCGCCGCCTGGGGAGCCGCGGGGGCTGCGGCGGCCGGAGCCTCGGCCGCGGGCGCCCCGTGCACGTGGGGCGCAAGCTTCGTGAGCAGCGCGGCCTCGGCGTCTTTGTCGATGGTCGGAAAGAGGGCGGCGGCCAGCGCCAGCGGCTCCCCGGCCGGTCGCGGCGTGAAGCCTTTCGGCCAGAGGTCCTCACCGGCCTTCGGCGCGAGCGGGGCGAGTCCCAGCTGGGCGCGCAGCCCATCGCTCTTCTTGGGCATGGCCGGCCAGATCATCACACTGAGCTGGCGCAGGGCCTCGAGCAAGTTCGCCAAAATCGTGTGCGTGCGCACCATGTCTCCCGCCTTCGCGGAGGCCCATGGCGCGGCCTTGTCGACGTAGGCGTTGGCGGCGGACGAAAGCGTCCACGTTGCCTCCAGCGCGCGATGCGGCGCCAGCTCGTCCCACGCCGCGCGGGCGGCCGCGGAAGCCGTGGACGCGGCCTCGGCGAGCTCGCGCTCCAGCGGTCCCACCTCGCCCGCCGGCGGCGTTTTCCCGTCGGAAAACTTCACGCACAACCCCAGGGTGCGGCTCAGAAGGTTGCCCAGGTTCTTCCCGAGGTCCGCGTTGTACCGCTCGATCAGCGCGGTGTGCGAGAAGTCGCCATCTTGCCCGAACGCGATGGCGCGCAAGAGGTAATACCGCAGCGTGTCCGGCCCGAGCTCGCGCGCCAGCCGCAGCGGATCCACCGCGTTGCGCAGCGACTTGCTCATCTTCTGCCCATCGACGGTGAGGAAGCCGTGGGCGAAGACTTGGCTCGGCAGCTCCTTCTCGGTGAAGCCGGCCGCCAGCAAGAACGCCGGCCAATAGATGGCATGGAAGCGCAAGATGTCCTTGCCCACCACGTGCACCGCGCGGCCGCTCGGCGGCCAGTAACGCCGCAGCGGATCGCCTTCTTTGCCCAGCGCCGTGAGGTAGTTCGTCAGCGCGTCGAACCACACGTACATGACGTGCTCCGGCCGATTCGGCACGGGGATGCCCCACGTGAAGCTCGTGCGCGACACGCTCAGATCGCGCAGGCCGCTGGAGACGAAGCTAATGACCTCGTTGCGGCGCGACGCGGGTTCCACGAACGACGGGTTGCGCTCGTAGAAGTCGAGCAGCGGCTTTTCCCAGCGCGAGAGGCGGAAGAAGAACGTCTTCTCTTTGACCCGCTCGACCGGCTTGGCGTGGATCGGGCAGAGGTTGCCCGGCAGAAGCTCTTTCTCGGTCTTGTAGGATTCGCAGCCGACGCAGTACCAGTCTTCGTACTCGCCCTCGTAGAGGTCTCCGCGTTCTTCGATGCGGCGCCACAGGTCCTGCACGAACGCCTTGTGGCGCGGCTCGGTCGTGCGAATGAAGTCGTCGTTCTCGATGTCCAGCACCGGCCACGCTTGCCGAAAGCGCTCGGCCATTTCATCGACGAAGGCCTGCGGGGTTTTGCCTTCCTCGTGGGCTTGGCGTTCCAGTTTCAGCCCATGCTCGTCGGTGCCCGTGAGCATGCGCGACTCGTCGCCAATGAGCTTGTGGAAGCGACGGAGCGCGTCCACCACGATGGTGGTGTAGGCCGTGCCGACGTGCGGGATGTCGTTGACGTAGTAGATCGGTGTCGTGACGTAGAAGCGGTTCACACACCGGGAAATAGCACGTTATTCGCGGGCGCTGGGGTCGCGCGTTACTCGCGCGCGCTGGGATTCAGCGTGCGCACGGGCGGGAAGCCGGCGCGGGAGGCGCGCGGGGCTCGGTCGAGCGCCTGACGAAGCGGCAACATGAACAGCCGCTCGACACCGATGCGCAGCTCGTGTGGTGGGGCCGCGTCCGGTGTGGACTGCATCAGCTTGAGATCGCGAAGGACGGCGCGTTGCTCGGCGGCCTTCATGTCGGCGGCGGCCCCCGGCGGCAGGGTGGTGGTGATCTCCGCCGGCATGGGGGCGACCAGGACGACCTCGACCCCGCCTTGGCGGATCCAGGTGGCTTGGTAGAGCGTGGCAATCGGCCCGACGGCCTCGTGGAACATGAAGCCGCGCCATTCGAGCGGCAGCGACAAGTCGAAGATGCGCCCGTCGATTTCCAGGTTGGTGCCGTCGAGCACGAGGACTTCGCCGCGGGAGCCGGTGAGGTAGATGCGCTGCAGTGCCTGCGGCGCGTAGCACTCGGCGACGCGGAGCAATTCGGCGGCGTGGGTGGCGGTCATCGCGCTCTCCACGCCTTGCGAGCCGACGGCGTCGGCATCGGGCACGGTGATGGCGCGGCTCAACATGTCGCGCGCGGCGAGGGCGTCGGTCGGGCTGCTCACGCGCACGCGCTGGTAGCGGGTCTGGTGCGCTGTGGTGAAGGCCAAAAGGGCCTCGCTTCGCATGTGGTTGGCGAGCACGGTGATGCCGAAGGGCACCTGGAACTCTGCCAATGTAGTTGGCTCGGCTCCGGGTTCGAGCCGCATGAGGGAGCTGTCCTCCGCGGTGACGCTCCCGCGCGGGCGACGCGGCCGGCGCGCGCGCAACGTTTGCGCGACCCGAACGAGCCCCCCGAGCGCCACGCCGATGAGTACGACGCGGTCGAACGGTGCCATCGGCAACGTACACCCGAGCGCCCCGAGGGCGAAAAAGGCGAGCGCAACCGATAACTCCCGTCGCCGGGACGAGCTGTTCGGCGGCTCACCGAGAGGCCATTGCCACCGCTGATCCGCTCGGACACTCCTCATGAAGCCCTCGCCGCAAAACGTTCCCGCGGCACCATCGCCGCGCGGGATAGCCCGTTCATTAAGTAACTAGCACCCGCCGTCCACCTTGGCTTGTTGGATGAAACGAAAAAGCTTTGGGGGGCGCCGCCGCCGCACGCGGTCGGGTGTTCGGTCTGGGCTGGTTATGCGTCGGACTACGCGTTCCGCTTAGGGGTTTGGGGCGGGCACGTTCGGCTCCGGATCGGTGTCGTCCGGAAACGAGTCGCCGTCGACGTCGCGAGCCGGCTTAGGGGAATCCGCCCTTGGCCGGGTCCGTGATGACGCGCGGCACATCCCCCTTGAAGCCGTTTGCGGTTAGCCGTTTGCCGTTGCAAGAAACGTGGCTACCGTCGACTGGAGCTGGACTGCGTACCGCTGCTGCGACGGAGACGATTGCACGACAACCGCGGTGACAGTCAGGGTTTTGACGTCCGCAATGCTCGTCGTCGATGGCCTCGAGCTGGAGTGACTAGACGTTATGGCGCGCCCGGTGGTGGGCCACCCAGGGGGCAAGGCGCGACCCTTGTTCGCCGACCCGCGCTTCTTTGGCGCCGGTTTCCCGCTCCATGCGCGCTGCGGCAATGGCGACGGCGACGGCCACGGCGCGGCTCTTGTCGGCGGGCGGAGGTGAGTAGCCCAGGAGCTCGTCCTTGTGTCGCTCGAGGAAGCCCGTGTCGTAGCGCCCTGCGACGAAGTCCGGGTGGGCGAGGAGCTTCTCGTGGAAACTCAGGTTGGTGCGGATGCCGGTGACGACGTATTCGCTCAAGGCACGCCGCATTCGGGCGATGGCGCGATCTCGGGTGGGGGCCCACACACTGAGCTTGGAGACCAGCGGGTCGTAATAGCTCGAGATTTCGCTTCCCGGGTACGCTCCGCCGTCGTCGCGCACGCCCGGGCCGGCCGGGACGACGAGCTGCTCGATGGTGCCGGGCGACGGCAAGAAGCCGGTGGCGGGATCTTCGGCGTAGACGCGGCACTCGATGGCCGCGCCGCGTGCGACGAGATCGCGCTGGGCGAAGGTGAGGGGCTCACCCTGGGCGATGAGGACCATTTCGCGCACGAGGTCGAGGCCGGTGATGAGCTCCGTGACGGGGTGCTCGACTTGAAGGCGCGTGTTCATCTCGAGGAAGTAGAAGCTTCCGTCTTGCGCGAGGAGAAACTCGAAGGTGCCCGCGGAGTGGTACCCCACCGCCTTGGCGCCCTGCACGGCGATGGCGCCCATCTGGGCAACGAGTTCGCGGGAGGCGGCGGGGGAGGGGGTCTCCTCGACGACCTTTTGGTTGCGCCGCTGAATCGAGCAATCCCGCTCGAAGACGTGCACCATGTTGCCTTCGCGGTCGCCCAGCACTTGGATCTCGACGTGCCGCGGAAGGAGAATCGCCTTTTCGATGTAGACCGTGTCGTCGCCGAAGAACTTTTTGGCCTCGCTGCGCGCGCGCTCCCATGCGGAAGCCATTTCCTCGGCGCTGTCGACGCGGCGCATGCCCTTGCCGCCGCCGCCCGATGCTGCTTTCAGCATGACGGGGAAGCCGATTTTCTTCGCGGCCGCGGTGGCCTCTTCGCTGGTGTCGCACAGGGCGCCGGGGACGATGGGAACACCTGCATCTTGCATGCGTTTCCGCGCGGCCGTCTTGGAGCCCATTTGCCGCATGGCGCTGGCCGCCGGTCCGATGAAGGCGATGCCCGCCTGCTCACAGGCCTCGGGCAGGAGCGGATTCTCACTGAGAAAGCCGTACCCGGGGTGAATGGCATCGCACCCCGCGCGCTTGGCCGTGTCGATGATTTTGTCGACCCGGAGGTAGCTCTCCGAGGCCGCCGCCGGGCCAATGGGATACGCCTCGTCGGCCACCCTCACATGGAGCGCCGCCCGGTCCACGTCGGAATAGACGGCAACGGCCGCAATCCCCATTTCATGAAGCGTGCGCACGACGCGCACCGCAATTTCACCACGGTTGGCGACCAGGACCTTGCGAAACGGCTTGGGCATGGCCGCGCACTATAAGCCGCCCCGCGCCCCGACGGAAAACCTGTCTTCGCTCAGTCGGCGAAGAGTTGCTCGGCCGCCGCCACCGAGACGGCTCTCTCGAGCCATCGATCGAGCTGGTCGAGATCGCGGCATGCAAGGACGCGAGCTTTCTGCTCATCGGCGATGGCGACTCCGCGCGCCCTCAAGACGGTGAGCACGCTCGCGGCCTTGCCTTCCGCCTTGCCCTCGGCCCGCCCTTCGCCTCGGTGCTTGAGAGCAAAGTCACTTTGATATTCGAACGGTGCGCCTGCCATGAGCCTCTCCAATGCTATTTTAGCAACCTGCCCGAGCGAGAGAAAGACCAACTCCGAATAGGGTAGCGCGCGATCGTCTTCGAGCTCGTGGCAGGCCGCTATCGCTGCCGTTGCCATTTCGAGTGCGCGCTCGGGATCCTCGTGCTTTCCGTGAGCCATGATCCCAAGGATGGCAAGCTCAGGGGCGCTTCGCGCTTCCGCCGGGTCGACAATGCACGGAATGTCCTTGGGACCCAACACCAGCGGCGTAAGGCAGAAACCCGGATGGCCGATCTCAATCGGTTCGCTTGCCCAGCGCGCCACATGCTCATCGATGGCTACGACCAAGAGCACCGCATCGCACCCGAATTTGGCTCGGACCCCCGTCGTGTAGTGCGGCCAGGTCCGGCGTTTTTCCAATTTCGGAGCGAGTTGAGGCTCCACGATGAGTGCGCAGACTGGCTTTCGCTCGGGGCCGCGCTCCAAGAGAATGATCAAGTCGGCGGTGAACGTGGCGGGGACGGGCTGCGTGAGATCCGCCTCTCCGATGCGGGCGTGATCGAACGGCGGTAGGTTCACGTGCAGCGTGTCCCGTGCGAGCTGGGCGGCCAGCTCCGGATTGTGCCGGAATAGAAGGACGAGCCCTTCGTGCGGGAGCGACGGCATGACGATGGATCCTACCGGGCGCGCAGATGCGGGCCATCTTTCTGCTCGTGCGCGGTAGCTGCTTACATCGCGCGTCGAGGCGGTTAGACTCGGCCGGGACGTGACCATTCCGTTCGACTTCAGTCGGAAGGCTCCGCCTCCTCCGCCTCCCGCAGCGCCGCCCCCGCCTCCGCCCCCCTCGGAGGAGCGGCGGATCGTGTCGGTGGCCGAGCTCGGGCGCGTGCTGCAGCGGACGCTGGAGGAGGTGCTTGCGGCGCCCATTTGGGTGCAGGGCGAGGTGTCCGGTGTGCGGATGGCGCCCAGTGGGCATGTGTATTTTACACTGAAGGACGAGCGCGAAGAGGCGGCGATCGATACGGTCATGTACCGCACGAACGTCACCGTGCGGGCGCGCCGGTTGCTCGCGGAGGGGGCGCGGGTGCGCGTGCGGGGAAAGCCCACGTATTGGGCGCCGCGCGGACGGTTGCAGTTCGTCGTCGATCGTGTGGAGCCCGATGGCAAAGGGGCCCTGCTCGAGGCGCTGGAGAAGCTCAAAGAAAAGCTGCAGGCCGAAGGGCTCTTTGCGGTCGAGCGAAAGCGGCCCCTTCCCGCCGAGCCGCGCATCATCGGCGTGGTGACCAGCGCCACGGGGGCTGTGATTCACGACATCTGCAAGGTCGCCTTCCGGCGCGGCGGCGCGAACATCTTGCTCGCGCCGGCCACCGTGCAAGGGCCCACCGCGGAGAGCTCGATCCGGTATGCGCTGCACATGCTCCAGCAGGTGCGCGGGGTCGACGTCATCATCGTGGGACGCGGCGGCGGTTCGAGCGACGATTTGCGGGCCTTCAACGACGAATCCGTCGCGCGTGCCGTTGCCGCCTGCAGGGTCCCCATCGTGAGCGCGGTGGGGCACGAGGTCGACGTCACCTTGACGGACTTCGTCGCCGATGCGCGCGCCGCCACACCGTCGCAGGCTGCGGAAATGGTGGTGCCCGACGCGCGCGCGCGGCGCGATCTCTTGGTCCATGCACGGGCGCGACTCGAACGCGCCATGCGCGCGCGCCTCACCGAGGACCACGTGCTTCTCGGCCGCATCGAGCGCAAGCTGGGCGATCCCCGCCTGGCCATCGCCACCCAGAAGCGCACCCTCGACGAGGGCGTGCGGCGCATGCAGCGCGCCCTGGTCCGCGTGCTCGAGGCGAACAAAGGCGCGCTCGCACGCATCGAACCGCGCCTTGCCGCGCAGCACCCCGGGCGGGTCATCGTGCGCGAGCGCACCGAGCTGGAACGCTCCGAACAGAGACTCGTGCATTCTGCACGCAAGGCGTTGGCCGCCCGCGCGGCGGTCGTCGCCGGCCTCGCCGGGCGGCTCGATGCCATGAGCCCGCTCAAAGTGCTGGGACGCGGGTACGCCATCGCGACGCTGCCCAACGGGCACGCGCTCCGTTCGGCGGACGAAGTATCCATCGGCGAGCGCATCACCGTACGCCTGGAACGCGGACGGCTCGAGGCCGAGGTCATCGCGCGGCGCGAGGAAAAGCAAGAGAAGGACGAGGAGAAGGCACTATGACGACCCGCAGGTTCGCGGTCATCGGCGATCCGGTGGCGCACTCGAAGAGCCCGCGCATGCACGGGGCCGCATTCCGCGCCCTCGGCCTGCCGCACACGTACGAAGCCGTCCGCGTGGGGCCCGACGATCTCGAAGGCCTCGTGCGCGACCTGCGCGCGGGAAAATACGACGGCGTCAACGTCACCGTCCCACACAAAGAGAAAGTGCTCTCGTTCGTCGACGAGCTCGATCCCAGCGCGCGCGCCGTGGGCGCGGGGAACACCTTGGTGCGGCAGGAAGACGGTGCCGTCGTGGCGCACAACACCGACGTGCCCGCGCTGGTGGCGGAGTTGCGCGAGCTGGCCCCCGAGCGCGATGCCGAGGGGTGGGCCGAAAAGCAGGCCCTCGTTCTGGGCAGCGGCGGTGCGGCGCGGGCGGCGGTGGTGGCCCTCGCGGTCATGGGCGTGCGCCTCATCACGGTGCGCGCGCGATCCGTGGAGCGGGCGACCACCCTCGCCGAGCTGGTCATGCGCGCGGGCGCGCCGGCGCTCCTGCGCGCGCAGCCGCTGGCGGCCAGCGACGACGATGGCGGGTTCAACGTCATCGTGCAGACCACGAGCTGCGGTATGGAGGGCGCCGCGCCGGGAGAAGCGGTCTCGGGCGCGGTCGATTGGGACCGCCTCGCGCCCGATGCCGTGGCCCTCGACGCCGTGTATTCGCCGCCGGAGACTCCGTTTTTGCGCGCTGCTTTCGGGCGCAACCTCCGCGTCAAAAATGGCCTCGGGATGCTGACCGCCCAAGGTGCGCTCGCCTTCGAACTCTGGCTCGGCGTGCGGGCCCCGCGGGAGGTCATGCGCGCGGCCCTCGTCTCGTGAACGTGCGGCGGTAGAATGGCGATCGTGTCCACCGGTCAGAACTTTCAGCGCCTCGGGTACCGGAGGATCGTCCAGCTTCTCATTTACCTGGTCATCATCCCCACCGTCCTTTTGCTGACGTTGGGCTTCGTCCTGATGTTCATCGGCGAAGGCAGCATCAACCTGCTGCTCGGCATCTTGACCGTGACGTTCGTCTCCGTCGTCGTCACCGGCGTCATCTTGGTTCTCGTCTTCGTACGGCGCGAGGCCAACTTGAGCGAGCTGCAGGCCGACTTCGTCTCCAAAGTGAGCCACGAGCTGCGCACGCCGCTCACCGCCATCCGCCTCTTCGCCGAGACCATCGAACGCTCGCGCGAGGACGAGAAGACCGTCGACCAGTGCCTCGATCTGCTTCTCGGCGAGTGCGAACGCCTCACCGGCCGCATCGAGCGCTTGCTCGATTGGGGCCGCATGGAGGCCGGGCGACGCCTCTACCACCTGCGCGAGCAAAGCGTGACCGAGGTGTTCGAGCACGCCGTCTCCGCCTTTTCCGCGCTGCGCACCGACAAGATCGACTTCGAGAGCGAGCTCGATCCGGATCTGCCGAAGATCCACGCGGACCGCGATGCGCTCGTCGACGCGGTGGTGAACCTTCTTTCCAATGCGTACAAGTACGGCGGGACGCCACCCGTCGTGCGGTTGCGCGCGTACGCGCCGGCCACCGGCGGTGTGGCCATTTCGGTGACCGACAACGGGCCCGGCATCGCGCGGCCGGAGCACCGGCGCATCTTTCAGAAATTTTACCGCATCGACGATCGCCTTTCGCGCGAGCGTGAAGGAAGCGGGCTCGGTCTGGCCATCGTGAAGCACGTGGTGCGCGCCCACCGCGGACGCATCGTGCTCGAGAGTGCGCCAGGGAAGGGAAGCACCTTCACCTTGGTGCTGCCGACGCCGCCCCGATCGCGTAAAAAGAGACCCAGCGGCGCCCACCCGGCGGCGGAGGTCTCCGGCTGATGCGAGAGAACCAACCCAAGGCACAACGCAAGGTGCTCGTGGTCGAGGACGACCACAGCATCGCGCTCGGACTGCGCATCAACCTGGAGAGCGAAGGGTACACCGTCTTTCTCGCCGACGACGGCGAGCGCGGGCTCGAGCTGGCGCAGGGCGAGGAGCCCGATTTGGTCATCTTGGACATCATGCTCCCCAAGATGAACGGCCTCGAAGTCCTGCAGGCCATCCGCCGCAGCGGCCGCACCATGCCCATCATCCTGCTCAGCGCGCGCACCGCGGAGATGGACAAGGTCACGGGCCTGGAGCTCGGCGCCGAGGACTACGTGGCCAAGCCTTTCAGCCTGGCCGAGCTCCTTGCGCGGGTGCGTGCTGCCCTGCGTCGAGGGGCGATGGCGCCACTCGCCACGATGCACGCTTTCGGCGACGTGATCGTGGACGAAGGCGCCCGCAGCGTTCGCAAAGCCGGCCAGCCCGTCGACGTCACCGCGACGGAGTTCGACCTGCTGGTGTGCCTGCTTCGCGCCAAAGGCCGCGTGCTCACGCGCGAGGCGATCTTTCAAGAGGTGTGGGGTCCGAACCACCACGGCACGCCCCGCACCATCGACAATTTCGTCCAGCAGCTTCGGGCCAAGCTCGAAACCGATCCCCAGAGCCCGCGGCACTTCCAAACCGTGCGCGGCGTCGGCTACCGCTTCTCGCCGAGCTAGAGCACCTTCGACGAGGCTGTGCTAATCCCGGGCGACGATGGATCAAGCTCTCCTTCGTCAGTACATCTCCACGGTCTACGAGCTGCCCACGCCCGATGGCCCGCTTCGCGTTTCGCTCGACGGAGATTCCGCGACGGATCCCTCCATGCTTCCCGAGCTGCTCACGCGCCCCTTTGCCGTCCTCACGGCGTACAACCCGCGCTCGATGCTGCTGCCGCGCAAGGTGAACGAAGGCCGCCACATGGTCATGCGCGACCTGCTCATCCTCGGGTGCTACCGCGTCGAACAATGCGTCGGCTACGACGAAGAGCCCGATGGAACGTGGCGCGAGCCCTCATGGCTGGTGCACGCCATGGATCGCGATGAGGCCGTGGCCTTCGGGCGCGTGTTTCGCCAGAACACGATCCTCGTTTGCCACAACTCCCGGCCCGAGTTGATCGTGACCGATCCCACGTGTGACGACATCGGTCGCGTCATCATCGGGACCTGGCGCCTCCGGGCCTAGTGCGGGGCGTGGCCGTGCGGGGCGGCCGCTCGGCGGCTTGGGGCCAAGGGGGGCGGGGGGCAGGTGCGGGCGACCGCGCGCAAGGGTGTCCGGGACAGGCCGAAGGTTGTCCGGGACAGGGGCGCGAGCGCGGAGCGGCGCTTTTTTAGCTGGATACGGGTTGGCACTCCGTTGGCAATGCGTGGGCGCAGGCCTTCGTGCGCGGTGCTCCGGACAGCGCGCCCGCAAGGTCGCAGATCAAGATGATGGGTTGCGACAAGGTACGAGCGGGACGCAACAGCCCTCCACATGCCCGTTGACGCGCGGAGCCACCCCTACGGGGGTCCAGCCAGCGGGAACAACATGCGGAGTGGTGACGGGAAGCGCTGCGGGTGCGGACCGGTAGCCGAAGACCTCGTTGGGGAAGCAGCAACAACTGCTCGCATCTACCGGAACTTTTCTACCCTCATTTTTATCTGGCAGAGAGAACGCCAGAAGAAGCTCGTCTGAGGTTGCGCGGAGCGCGCGATCACGCACCCGTTTGTCCCCTCTCGCCCTCGAGGAAAGGCTTGCCCTTCGCCACGCGGGCTCCGGTCTCACCGGGCACCGAGACACGAGCCGCGAGTCGCGCCCCACACCCTACCCCCACTTCTGGTCGAAATTACGTCCCGTCTTTCGCGCAGCGGAAGCCGGTCATCACGAGGCGGTAGGTGCCCGGGTGGTGCACGCGGTTGGTGCTGCGCAGACTCGGGCCGTCGTAGTTGTAGGCGCCGCCGCGTAGAACGCGCTCGCAGATGCGCGGGATGGGGTTCGACCCCGTGAAGCCTTGTTTGCCCTCCTCGCGAAGCTTGTTCAGCGCAGCGAGGATCTCGGGGCAGCTTCCCGGCTTGCCCTCGCTGGCCGTGGGGCGCGTGTACGCGAAGGGATCGTACTCGTCCTCCATCCATTCCCACACGTTGCCGGCGAGATCGTCGTGGCCGTAAGGGCCTTTGCCCTTGGGATGCGAGCCCACGTCGTCGGTGGCCTGGCGCCCGAGATCGCGACCGAAAACGGTGAGCTCGGGGGTGGCGGGCTCGTTGCCCCAGGGGAACTTGCGGCCGTCGTCGCCGCGGATGGCGCGCTCGTACTCGGCCTCGCGTGGAAGACGTTTGCCGCGCCAGGCGCAGTACGCGTGCGCGTCGTCCCAGGTCACGCCGTTGATCGGCTGCCGCGGCCCGTGAAAGAGCGACTCGCGCGCGGCGTGCGAGCGGGTGGCGATGTTCGCGTCGGCGGGATGGCAGGCGCGCGCGGCGACGCACTCGGCGTAGGCGGCGTGCGTGACCTCGGTTCGGTCGAGCAGAAAAGGCTTCAACGTGACCGCGTGGGCCGGGTGCTCGTCGTCCTGCCCTCCGCGATCGGCGCCCATGGTGAAGGTGCCGCCCGGGACGGGAAGCATCTCGCCGTCTTTCTCGTCGGCTCCGAGAAGGGGCGCAGGGGCGGTCAAGATGCCCACGACGGCCGCGCAAAGCGCAGCAAGGAGAGGCCCGCGAACCGAAATCACCGTCCCCCTCGATTACCACGAGCGCGGGGAGCCGTGCTAACGAGGTTCCGTCCGTGATCTCCGTCTCCCACCTCGTCAAGCACTACGGGTCCCACGTCGCGGTGGACGACGTCTCGTTTCGCGTGGAAAAAGGGCAGATTGTCGGCTTTTTGGGCCCCAATGGCGCCGGCAAGAGCACCACGTTGCGCATCCTGTCCGGCTTTCTCGGCATGACGTCGGGCAAGGTCGAGATTTGCGGGCACGACGTCGAGGAAGCCTCGCTCGAGGCTCGCCGCTCGGTCGGCTACATGCCGGAAGCCGTGCCCCTCTATCCGGAGATGCGCGTCGTGGAGTACCTCACCTTCCGCGCCGAGCTCAAAGGTGTGGCACGCGCCAAGCGCCGCGCCCACGTCGACGACGCCATGGAGAAAGCCAGCGTCTTCGACGTCGCCACGACGCTCATTGGCAAGCTCTCCAAGGGCTACCGCCAGCGCGTCGGGCTTGCGGATGCGCTGGTGGCGAACCCGCCGCTGCTCATTTTGGACGAACCCACGGCCGGGCTCGACCCGAACCAGATCCGCCAAGTCCGCGAGCTCATCGCCGGCCTCTCCGGCGAGCACACCGTCCTCTTGTCGACGCACATCTTGAGCGAGGTCGAGCAAAGCTGCGACCGCGTGATCCTCATCGCGAAGGGCAAACTCCTCGCGGAGGGCAAGACCGCGGACATCCGCAAAATGCGCCGTCCCACGGCGCTCGAGGTCACGGTGCGCGGCGATGCGCAGGCGGCGGCGCGCGTGCTGAAGGGCATCGAGGGCGTGGCCAAGGTGAAAGAGGCGACGGCGAAGCAGCAAGATTCGGCGAGCTTTCAGGTGACGTGGGCGAAGAAGCTGCCCGATGCGGAGATCGATGGCACGATCGAGGCCGCCGTTTCGGCCCTGGTGGCCGCAGGCCTCGGCGTGCGCGAGGTGCACCCGGTGGGCAGCTCGCTCGAGGACGTCTTCACGGAGCTGACGCGCGGCCCCGCGCCGGAGGAGCCGTCGTGAACGGATTCTGGCCGATCTTCAAGCGCGAGCTTTTTGCCTTTTTCGTCACGCCCATCGCGTGGGTGCAGATCTTCGTCTTCTGCCTCGTGCAGGGCATGCACTTCTACCTGGTCATCGACCATTTCGCGTCGCAGCCGGAGCTTGCGGGCGATCAGACGCCGCTGCAGGCCTTCTTCGGCAACACGGTGCTCCTCTACATCGTGCTCTTTCTGCTCGTGCCCCCGATGACCATGCGGCTCTTCGCCGAGGAGCGGCGCTCGGGCACCATCGAGACCTTGATGAGCGCCCCGGTGTCGACGCCCGCGGTCGTCCTCGGCAAGTACCTATCCGCCCTCACGGTGTACGCGGCCATGTGGCTGCCGACCGTGGCGTACCTGGTGATCTTGCGGCGTACGGGCGCGGTCGATTGGCACGTGGTCGGGGCCAGCTACCTCGGCGTGGTGCTGGTCGGCGCGGGGTACCTGTCCGTGGGCACCTTGATGAGCGCCATCACGCGCACCCAGTTTCTGGCGCTGGTGGGCACCGCGTTCGTGCTCCTGGTGCTCTTCATCCTCGGCGTCGGTGAGTTCGTGACCCCGGCGGGAAGCACGCTGCACGACATCTGCGCGCACGTTTCGGTGTGGGCGCAGATGAACGATTTTGCCAGCGGCATCGTCGACTCGCGCAGGCTCGTCTACGACGCGACGTTGATCCTGCTGCCGCTGTTCGTCACCGCGCGCGTGGTCGATGCGTGGAGGTGGGGGTGAAAAAGAAAGCCCTCGACGCGGGCAAGAGCCTCCAGCTGGCCGGCATCGTGGCCGCGGCGGTGCTTGCCGTCGTGCTCAATGTGCTCGCGGCGCGGCACTTCCGCCGCTGGGACTGGACCGCCGGCAAGCTTTACACCTTGAGCCCGGCGACGCTTTCCACCCTGCACAACCTGCAGGAGCCGGTGCAAATCTGGGTGCTCCTCGGCGGGGGCGATCCGCTCGAGCAGAGCGTGAAACAGCTCCTTTTGAGCTACACGTCGGAGACGGACAAGCTCGATATCCACTACATCGATCCGGATCGCGACTTCGTGGCGCTGCAGGACATTCGCAAGCGCTTCAACATCGACGTCGACCGCACGGATCAGGGCCGCATCGTGACCGACGCCATCATGGTGGTCGCGCGCGGCGATCGGCATTGGTTCCTTCTGCCGGGCGACATGTTCGAGGCCGCCGGCGAGGACACGCAGGCCAAGCCGCGCGAGGAGCAGGCCATCACCGGTGCCATCCGCAGCGTGCTCGGTGGCGAAAAGGTGAAGATCTGCTTCACCGCCGGGCACGGCGAGCTGTCGCTCCAACAGATGGGGCCCGATGGGCTGCGCGTGTTTCGCGACATCCTGGAGAAGAACAACTACGAGCCCGTGACCATCGACACCACCGAGCCAAACGCGTACGAGCCCTTCAAAGGTTGCGCCGTGGCGGTCATCGCGCGGCCGCAGGGGCCGTTCGCCAAGGACGAAGAGGCGCGGCTGCGCACGTACCTGCTCGAGGGAGGAAGCTTGCTCGCGACCCTCGGGCCCATCAACGGCACGGGCGAAAACGGCATGAGCCCGCCCGGTCTCGCCGACGCGCTCGCGCCGTTCGGCGTGGCGCTGGACGAGGACTTCGTGTTCGAGATGGCGCCGCGCCTGGCCATCCCGCGGACGAAGAATGCGCAGTTCGTGGTGCTGCCGAAGGATCACCCGGTGACGGCGGGGCTCGTGCCCGTCGATGCGTCGCACCAGCCGCCGCGCGTGGTGGTGGCCATTGCGCGATCGCTTCACCGCGTGCAGGCCGATGCGACCATGAGCGATCTGCTGGTGACCAGCGACGAGTCCTTCGGCCGGCGCAGCATTGCGGGCGCGGCGGATTGGACCGATGCGCCGGACAAGCGGCCGCAGGATCCCGGCGGGCCTCTCGTGGTGGCCATGGCCAGCGAGCGCGCCAAGGTCGGGCCATCGGCCCCGCACGGCCCGCGCGTGGTGGTCATCGGCGCGCGCAGCGTGATGCAAGAGCAAGATTGGACCGAGCCGAGGGCCACACGCGGCGCGGCGATCCTCGTGGAGAATGCCATTGCATGGCTCGCGGCCAAGCCGCAGATCCTCGATGTGCCCGCAAAGGCCGAGGTGGCGGCGGGGATCAAGATCAGCGATGCGGAGCGCTCGGACGTGCGAAATTACGTCCTGTTGCTGCTTCCCGCGGCGGTGGCGTTCCTCGGCGTGGCCGTGGCGGTGGCGCGGCGCGCGAGCGAGCGGCGTCCGCGTGAGAAGCGTGGCCCGCGCGGGAACGGTGCTTCGTGAAGGCGAAGGGTGGCGTGCGCCGGCATCTGACGTCCATCGTGTTCATCGTCGCGGCGGTTCTCGTGTCGATCTACGCGTACGTGGTCGACCGCGGCAAGGTGAGCGATCCCGAGCGCAATGCGCGTGGAGCGGCACTTTTTCCCGCGTTTCGCCGCGACGAGATCACGCGCGTCGAGCTCACGGGCCCGTCCGAGAACCTCGTGCTCGAGCGCGGCGTCGGGGAGCAAGCGGATTGGCGCATGACCTCGCCCGTGCCGGCAGCGGCCGAGCCCGCGGCGGTCGAGGCCCTGCTCGGCGCGCTCGACGTGGGCAATGTGATCCGGCGCGCCGAGGGGCAGAACTTCGACAAACCGCGCCTGCGCGGGACCGTCGCGATGGGCAAGGTCATCTACCGGTTTGCCCTGGGCGCGGAGGCTCCCGTTCCGGAGGGCGCCGCGTACGTGCAGCTCGATGGCGAGGGCTCCTTCGTCGTCGGGCGCGATTTGGTCACGCAGCTTCTGAAGGTCGCGGACACGTACCGCGAGCGCACCATCGTGCCGTATTTGTCGATTGCGCTGCGGCGGCTCGAGGTGCGGGCAGGGGAGACGTGGGCCATCGAGCGGGTCGACGACGTGAGCTTCCGATGGGCGCCGCCCGAAGAGGGCCGCATCTCGCGCGATGGGATCGATCGGGTGTGGAAGGCGCTGGCCGAGACGCGCGCGGAGGTGTTCATCTCCGACGCGGAGGCCGAACGCGGCCAGGAGCAGACGACGCCCGTCGTCGTGGTGATGACGCCAAAAGACGCGGCCAAGCCACCGGGCGAGCTCTCGGTGGGCGGCGTGTGCCCGGGCCACCCGGAGGACGTCATCGTCGTGCGGCGCTCGCCGACGCGGCTTTCGGCGTGCGCGCCCAAGATGGTCCTCGATGGACTGGGCACCCCGAAGGCCGATTTGGCCGACAAGCATCTGTTCGCGGCCCGGTTCGACGAGGTGGAAGAACTGATCCTCGAGTCCCTCGATCCCGGCGGCCCAAAGCTCGAGATGGCGCGCATGGGCAACGGATGGCACGAGCGCTCCCCGGAAGATCGCGAGCTCTCCAAGGACGAAGTCGACATGGCCAACACGCTGGTCACCCAGTTGGTGCGCGGCGAGGGGCGGCTGGTCGACGGCGCCAAGGAGACGACGTCGTTCACCCCGCGGCTGCGCGCCGTCATCGGTCGCACCGAAAGCCAGGCGCGCGAGGAGGTGCAGCTCGATCGCACCCCGAAGTCGCGCGCGGTGCCGGGCGCGGTGTCGCTGGCCGACGAGTTCCTCGTGAAGCGCGCCGCCGACGGAGCGCTCCTCGCCATCGACCGCGAACTCGAGCGCAAACTCGAACCGCGCGCGACCGCACTGCGCGGGCGTGAGCTCTGGACGCCGCCGCTCGAAGGCAAAGAGGTCGCGGCCGTCGGCGCCCGGTGCACGCGCGGCATCGACCAGGAGCTTGTGCGCGAGGGTACCTCGTTCATCATGCGCAAGCCCGCCGGCTACCCGGCGGACAACGGCGGCGCGCTCGATCTGTTCGAGGCCGTGGCCCACACCAAGGCCGAGAGCTGGGTCGCCGACGCGGACGACGGCACCTTCGGCCTCGCCGAGGGCTGCCGCATCGACGTGGGCGTCAAAGACGCTACCGGCACGCGCACCGAGTCGCTCCTTCTCGGGCGCGACGCCGAGAACGGCGTCTATGCCCAAATCGCAGGACGCGCCCCCGTGTTCGTGGCCCCCAAGGCACTCAAGGACATGGCTGCGCGACCCCTGGTCGATCGCAACGCGTTCTTCATCGACCCGCCCAAGCTCACCGCGGTGACCCTGAAGCGCGGCGACAAAAGCCTCACGGGCACCGAGCCCGTCTTCCAAGCCTTCTCCAAGCTGCGCGCCGAAGAGGTCAGCCACCTCGGCCCCGCGCGCCCCGACGAGGGCTTCGCCTCGCCATCCCTCGAGGTGCGCGCCACCGTTGGCGCCGACGCCGCCCCGCGCACATCGCGTTTCGTCTTCGGCCGCGCCACCCTGCTGCGCGACCAAAAAGTGTACTTTGCACGCATCGACGGCATCGACGCCACCTTCCTCGTCGCCAAGGAGCGCCTCGATCCATTCCTCGACGCGTTCTAGCTACTCGTACAAGCCGCGGCGGCCCCAGTTTAGGACCAGGAGCTCGTTCGTCTCGCCGCGTTTCGTGGCGTCGCGGTTGATGAGGCGTGGGGCGCGGACCACGTACGCGGCAAAGTCGGCGTAGAGCGCGCGGGTCTCCTCGGTGTCGGCGTTGGAGAGCATGGCGCGTGCACCGCGTTCGCGCAGCGCGCTGAACTCGGCGACGAGGCGCGCTTGATCGTCCGAGCCGAATCCGCCCGACGCGTAGCTCGTGAAGTCGGCCGTGTCCGAAACGGGGACGTACGGCGGGTCGAAATAGACGAAATCGCCCTCGCCCAGATTGCGCGTGGTCTCGCAGAAATCGTTCACCTCGATGTCCACGCCTTGAAGCGCGCGCGAGGCGGCCTCGAGGCGCTCGACATCGACGATGCGCGGATTGGCGTGGCGCCCGAAGGGGACATTGAATTTTCCGCTGGCATTCACCCGCCAGAGACCGTTGAAGCAGGTGCGATTCAGAAAAATGAGGCGCGCCCCGCGTTCGACGTCGCTCATGCGCGACGGATCGAGGTTCCGCGTCGCGTAGTAAAGCTCGGCGTCGTACCGGTATTGCCGCAGGGCTTCGATGACGGCGTCTACATCGTCACGCACGGCCCGGTAGCATGCGACCAAGTCTTCGTTGCGGTCGGACAGAACGGCGCGCTCGAAGGGAGGCCGCTTGTTTTTCCCTTCGAGCCGCGCGCCCGCCAAGGCAAAAAAGAGCGCGGCGCCGCCGGCAAAGGGCTCGGCGTAGGTACGGATGCCGCCACGCGCCGCGCGCACTCTGCTCTGCAATTCGGGAAGCAAGCGTGATTTACCACCGGCCCATTTAACGATCGGCTTCGGCGTCAGTGCTTGCACGTTGTTACCGCGTGTTACCATAACCGTTGCTTTGAAAGAACCCGCTTCTTTTCCCGATGATGGCCAAGAGGGCGTCCTGCGGCGCCGGGTGAAGGCCGAGCTCCGCAAACGTATGCGCGGTCTGCGGGCCGCCACGCCCGAGAGTGCATGCGCCGAGCGCTCCTCGCGCATCGTCGCGCGCCTGCGCGAGCGGCCCGAGCTCGGGTCGGCCCGCGGGGTCGCCCTTTTCTGGCCCATCACGACCCGGCACGAGGTCGACCTTCGCGCGCTCGACACGGACCTTCGCGCGAAAAATGTGCGTCTTTACTACCCGGCCATCGACCCGGAGTCGCTGGTGATGACCTTCAAGGAGGTGCGTGACGTGGCCGCGCTCGAGGAGGCCGGTTTTGGCTTCGCCGAGCCGCCGGCCGACGCCTACGTGCCCGCCCCGGGGGAAATCGACGTCGTCGTGGTGCCGGCCCTGGCCGTCGACGCGGCGGGGTATCGTATCGGGTACGGCAAGGGCTATTATGATCAGGCCCTCCCTCGTTTTGCCCCTCCCGCCGTGACGATTGCCGTGGCTTACGATTTTCAGCTCATTTCCGAAGTCCCGGTGACCCAGGGCGACGTATCCGTCGATTGGGTCGTGACCGACGCGCGCGCGTACCGTGCGGGCCAAGGTGGAGACTAAGTGCTGCCGATCAGCGTCGAGCCGCTCTATCTGATCCTCTCGGGCACCGCGCTCGCAGCGGCGGCGGCCTACGGGTTGGCCCGTTCGAAGTACCAGGAGGCCTTCCTCCAAGAAGTGCGCGAGCGCGAGCCGAAGATCGACCGCGCCCGGGCCGAGGAGCGGGAGCGCTACGACAAGCTGGCGCGTGAGACGCGCGAGCAACTGGAGACCGCGCGTGACGAAGCCGAGGAGCTGCGCCGCGGACTCGATACGGCACGGCAGAACGCCGAGACCGCGCGCCAGATGGCCGCCGTCGAAGCACGCGAAACGGCCTTGCGCGCGATCGAAGAGGTGAAGGAGGAAGCGCGCAAGCTGGTGGAGGAAGCCGAGGGCCACGCCGAAACCGCCGAAAAGCGCGCACAGGCCCTGGAGAAGGGCGCCGCGCAAAAAGAAGAACACCTGCAGAAGAAGGAAGGCGAGCTCGAGAAGCTGGAACAGGCGCTCATGGCCAAGGAGACGAGCGCCATCCAGATGCAGCGGCAGGCCGCGGAGCTGGTGAACGCGCGCCGCGCCCGGCTGGAGGCGCTGGCGGGGTTGAGCGGCGAACAGGCGCGCCAGACGCTCATGTCCGAGGTGATGCACGACGTGCGCGAGGACATGGCCCGCGAGGTGAAAGCCATCGAGGAGGCCGCCCGCACCGAGGCAGAGACCCGGGCCAAGCGCGTCTTGGGCATCGCCATCCAGCGCTACGCCGGCGAGAGCGTGCAAGAGCGCGCCGTCACCACCGTGCATCTGCCCAGCGACGACATGAAGGGCCGCATCATCGGCCGCGAAGGGCGCAACATCCGCGCGCTGCAGGAGGCCTGCGGGCTGGACATCATCATCGACGAAACGCCCGAGACGATCCTCATCAGCGGCTTCGACCCCGTGCGGCGCGAAGTCGCCCGCGTGGCCCTCGAGCGCCTGGTCCAGGACGGGCGCATCCAGCCTTCGCGCATCGAGGAAGAGGTCGCGCGCGCGCAGCAGGAAGTGGAGAAGATGCTCGATCAGATGGCCGAGCGCGCGATGATCGACCTGGGCGTGCTCCAGGTGCACCCGGAGATTCAGAAGCTCCTCGGGCGCCTGCACCATCGGTATTCGCTGGGGCAGAACGTGCTGCGGCACTCGTCCGAGACGGGCTTTCTCACGGGCATGATGGCCGTCGAATTGGGGCTCGACGAGCGGATCGCGCGCCGGGCAGGCTTTCTGCACGACATCGGCAAGGCAGTGAGCCACGAGCAGGAGGGCGGCCACGCGGTCATCGGCGGCCAGCTCGCGCGCAAGTACGGCGAAGACGCCATCGTGGTCAACGCCATCGCCGCGCACCACGAGGACGAGCCGGTCACCAGCGTGTACACGCACCTGGTGACGGCCGCCGATGCGCTGAGCGGCGCCCGTCCCGGGGCCCGCCGCGAGGTTCTGGAGGGCTACATGAAGCGGCTGCACGATCTGGAACAGATCTCGTCCCGCTTCGTCGGTGTCGAACGCGCCTACGCGCTGCAAGCCGGTCGTGAGGTGCGCGTCATCGTCGAGCCGAGCGAGGTGAGCGACGCCGAGGCCGTCCTCTTGGCCCGTGAGATCTCGAAGCGCATCGAGAAGGACATGAGCTACCCCGGGCAGATCCGGGTCACCGTCATCCGCGAGACGCGGGCCATCGACTACGCGAAGTAGTTTTCCGCGGGTTTAGCGGCATTTCCACCCTTCCTTGGCGCCGCGGCGGAGGATGAGGGGGCGCATCAAGTAGTTCTTCGTCCCGCAGATCTTCGCGCGGGTGGCCTCCATGGACGGCTTGTCGCCACCGGCCTCGTAGGCCAACTGAAAGATGTAGAGATCCTGCACGTCGTCGCGTTTGGCGATGTCCACCTTCTTCGCGAAGGCGACGGCCTCCTTCGTCTTGCCTTGGCGTGCTGCGAAGAAGGTCTCCAGTGCGGCGAGGCCGTCAGGGTCATTCTCCTGCATGGCCAGCGCTTGGTACGAGGCTCGCGCATCGTTGGCGGCGGCGAGCGCCTTCGCGCGCTTGTCGCGTGGGGCGGCCAAGGCCATCTCGAGCAGAATGTACGCACGATCCCATCGCTCGTGCAGCCGAAGCTCGGCGGTCCGCTTGGCCGGCAACGTCCCATGATCCAAGGTGACGCGCATCGCGTCGGCCTCCGCGAGTGCGCCGGGCAAATCGTCCTGCGCCCATTTGAGCCAGGTCAGCTCGTTGTGAAGCCAGAACTCGACGTCCTCGTCGGGATGCGCCTTGGCCTCGGGCACGAGGGCCGCGAGAACCTTGTCGGCCTCCGCGACGTCCTCCAGCGCCACGGTGCTCGCCTTTTGGTACATCGCCTTGTAGCGGTCGCGCAGCTTGACCAGTGGCGGTGCGGCGATGCGCTCCACGATGTCCTTCACGCGGTCGTTCGGGATGGGAATCGACAGATCGTAGTGCGCAATCTTCCACGCCTGGCCCTCGCGCACGATCGTGCCGCTTCCGCGGGAGGGGCCGAGGTTTCCGGTGTGCAAATCCTCGTCGAACCACGCCGTCTGCCCGTCCGCCGCAACGGTGATTCCCCGCCGTGTGGCGCGAAAGCTCCACGCTTTCCCCTTTTCGAAGTACGGGTGGGCGAAGGCGCGGAAGCCCGCGAGGTCCCATCGCTCGGTGGCATCGGTGCCGAGAAAGATCGCATCCTTGGTGAAGTGCCCGAAGTAGCGCGTCTCGTCGGCCTGCGCGGCGGCCGCATGCCAATCGTCGAGCATCGCCCCGATGGCACGTCGCTCCGCGTCCGCGTCTACTGGCGCGGCGGCCGTCTTTGGCGGGGGCGCCTCTGCGCAGGCCGTGAGCAACAGGGAGAGCGAGAACCCGAGGACGTGAGCTGGACGCACCTGGCAACTCTATCGACAAACGAAGGCGTAGAGCACGAATCGATCGGGTGGCTGCGGCGGGGCCTCGCCCAGGGGGACGAAGCACGCGTCGGTGACGGTCGGATCGCCGGCATGGCGAACGAAGGCTTCGCGGTTCCACCTCCAATCGGCGAAGTGGGTCATGCTGCGGGCGCGCGCGAAGGCGGCCATGCGGTGGCCGTGAAACGCCGCCCTGGCGGCATCGTCCACCACGCCGTCGAGGTTCAGCACGCGCACGTTCCGGCCATCGGCAAAGTACGAGAGCGCCCCGCTTTGAAGCGCACCCACCACCGCCCCCGGCGGGGCCATGTCCAAGATGGCCCGTGCCGCCTCGCCGTAGCCTTTGGCGCCGTGCAGATCCTCGTCGGGTGTTCGCGCGGGGCGTGCGAACACGTAGCCTGCGTCGACGGCGCACGACACCGCGAGCACGAGGGCCGCGGCGTTGCGCGCCCAAGGCCACGCCCGATGCCCCACCTCCGCAAGATGCGCAATGCCCACCGCCGCGAGCAGTGCGAGCGCTGCATGAACCGGCGCGAGGTAGCGAGGAAAGAACCACATGGCCGGCACGTACAGCGCGTAGAACGGAAACAGCGCCAGCGCGCCCGTGACGAATCCCGCGACGGGACGCGCCATGCGCGCACGCCACACCGCGGCCACCAACGCGAGCGTACCCACCGGGGCCACCACGGCGGTCAGCCAGGTTTGCCGGTAGAAGAAGAGGCGCAGATCGACCAACCGCGCGAACCACGGCTCCAAGGCGGCACCGAGCGCCCATCCCACCTGGCCGAGCGTCGTCAAATAGCGCGCGCGATGCTCGGCGACCTGCTCCCGCACCGCTTGGCCGCTGGTGGGAACGATGCTCCCGAGGCGAACGGCCTCGTAAGCCCACCACGGCGCCACCACCAGCCCCGCACCCAGCGTCATCCACGCCATCCAGCCCGGGGCGCGCGCCGGCGTCGCGCGCAGATTCGTCAGCGCCAGCACCCCGAGAACGATGACGCTGTCGACGCGCGCCAGCAGCGCCAGCCCTGCCAGCGCACCGGTGAGAAGCCATGCGCCGCGTGTCGATCGTTCGCGCGCCGCGCACCAGGCCTCCACGCACCCGAGCTCGCACACCACGGCCAGCGATGTCTCCAGTCCGCCCATCGCGTTGGCGATGGCCATGGGCGAGAGCGCCCAGAACGCGCATGCACACCATGCCGCCAGCTGATGGCCCGTCGCACGCCACGCGAGGCGCGCGAGCAAGAGCGCGCTCGCCGCGTCGGCGAGGACCAACACGAACCACGCCCAGCGAAGCGGCCCGACAGGGTCGTCGGTGACCCAATAAGCGGGCGCGACCAGGAAGGCGATCAGCGGTTGAAAGCCATTGGTCAGCTGCGTCCCATCGATGGATGGGCCCCACCCGCGCGCAAGTCCTCGGGCAATGCCCAAGGTGTAATACGTGTCGTCCGGCACGAAGAGCCGATCGAGCACCGTCGCATCGCGCACCACGAGCAGGAGCCGCAGGAGCAAACCTGCCGCCGCGATGCCCCAGGCCGAAGTAGGGGGCGCCCGCGTCAGTTGCGGCGCGGCTTCTTTCGGCACTTTGGACAGACGCCGTACATCTCGTGCTTGTGGCTCTTCAGCTCGAAGCCGTATTGCGCCGCGACTTCTTCCTGCAGATCCTCGATGCGCGGCTCCTCGAACTCGGTGATTTCGCCGCACTCGATGCAGATCAAATGGTCGTGGTGGTGCGCTTCGTCGGCCAGCTCGTAGCGGGTGAGGCCGTCGCCGAAGCGGCGCTCGAAGGCCACGCCGCACTCGGTGAGGAGCTTCAACGTGCGGTACACGGTGGCGTAGCCGACGCGCGGGTCCTGCGTGCGCACTTGAGCCAAAAGCTCCTCGATGCTCACGTGGTTGGGCGCCTGGAAAAACGTCTCGATGATGAGACGGCGCTGGTCCGTGGAGCGCAGCCCTTTCTTGGCCATGTGCGCGTGGAGCAACTGCCGGAAATGTTCCAGGCTCGCCTGCGCGTGGCGATTATCGGTCGGATGCTCCATCTTCGTCGCCATGGGCTTTATCTAACATTTCGCCGTCCTTACCGCTCGCGTCAAGCCAAGCTTCATGGACCAGCTCGTCCAACCCGCAATTGATTTTCGTTTGCTGCGTTTTCAGGGACGCTCGACCGGGAGGCCATCGGACTCCCAACCGAGAAATCCTCCTTCGAGAAATGCCACGGCAACATCTTGCTCGGCGAGGCGGGACGCCAGCTCTTTGGACTTGTCACCGGCGCGGCAATAGAGGACGGGCCGGTCGGCCAGCATGTAGAGCTCCGCGAGGCGGGTTTCGATCTCGTCGAGCGGCATGTGGGCGGCGCCCGGGATGTGGGCGCGGTCATAGGCTGACTTGTCGCGCGTGTCGACCGCGGTGACCATGCCTTGGCGGATGGCCTCGGCCAGCTCGAGGGGCTTGATGGCGCCTTCTGCGCGCGGCAAGTAGGGCTCGACCATCGCGAGCATTTGCTTCTTGCCGATGGCGCCGACCTGCACGTCGACAATGCGCTGCTGGGCGAACACCATGAAGGTGGGCACGGATTGCACCCGCAGCTCGCGCGCGAGCATGGGCGAGCGGTCGATGTCGACCTTCACCACTTTGACCTTGCCGGCGTTCTCGCGTGCGAAGGCCTCGACCTGGGGGGCGATTTGTTTGCAGGGGGCACACCAGTCGGCGGAAAATTCGATGAGCACCGGCAGCTCGCTGGTGAGCACCTCGCGCTCGAACTCGCGCTCGCTCACCTGCGTGATGGCCGAGTCGCCCGGCGCTCCTTTTGCTCCGCCGCCACCCACCTTCGCCGGGGCCGCGCCACGCGCGCCAAGCTGAACCGGACCACCGACCGCCTTCTTCCCACCGAGAATCGACATGGGCCCCACGATAATCATCGCGGCCCGAGAATTCACCTCCTTCAAACGCGCAGTCGCGGATCCAGCGTGTCGCGCAGGGCCTCCCCCACGAGATTGAGCGAGGAGACGACGGCGAAGACCGCGAGTCCGGGTACGACGAGGAGCCACCACGCGCCGCTGTAGTCGCGGAGCTCGCTCAGCATTTCACCCCACGAGGCGGTGCCGGGTGGAACGCCGACCCGAAGGAACGAAAGCGAGGCCTCGATGAGCACGACCTGGGCAATGCCGAACATGGCGGCCACGACGATGGGCGCACGCGCATTCGGGATGATGTGCCGGAGCAGGACCCGCCACGGTGAAGCCCCCAGGGCGCGTGCCGCCGTGACGTAATCGTTCGACACCACCACGAGCACCTCGGCGCGAACGAGGCGCGCAATCTCCGGCCAGCGCGCGAGCGCGATGGCGACGAACAGGGTCGTGCGCGTGGGGTGGGGCAGGAGAGCCTGCACCACCAGGACGAGAACCAACGTGGGAAACGAGCTCAAAATCTCGATGGTGCGCGACACCAGCCCGTCCACGACGCCGCCGAGAAAGCCCCCGAGGGCACCGAGCACGCTCCCCACCGCGAGAAACGCGACCACCGCGAAAAGCGCCACGCCGAACGAGGTGCGCGTGCCATGAATGACGCGCGCGAGCACGTCACGGCCCCGGCCATCGGTCCCCAATGGGTGGGCGCGGCGCGCGAAGGGTGGAAGGAGCGCATCGCCCTTCGACTCCTGCGCGGCCCCGAAGGGAACGAGCGGTCCGAAGGCCCAATCCTCGGCGGCCATCTGCCCGGAGGCGCGGGCCTCCACGAAGCCGGCCAACTCGGGTGGGTGCGTGACGTTGGGCAAGATGTACGTCTTGCCGGAGACCCGGCAAAGCATGGGAAACTCGCTGGCGACGAGGTCCGCGACCACCGCGAGAAGCGCGAAGAACGCGAGCACGATCGCCCCGGCGTAGGCCAGACGCGATTGCCGCAGGCGCGCCATGGCCGCGCGCATACCGGCGCCGGGTGCGAGCATGCTGGACGGAGGTCCACCACTTGACGGCGCCGGAGGTTCCTTTCTCACGCGTGAGATCCTTCGCGTCGCAGAAAGAGCTCGCGCACGCGTGGGTCGAGCACGGCGTAGGCGAGATCGCTCACGATGAGGCCGACGGTGGAGACCACCGCGGTGAGCAAAATGGTGGCAATGAGCCACGCGTTGTCGTGCCCATCGACCGCACGCAGCGATTGGTAGCCGAGCCCCGGCACGGCGAACACCTCCTCGACGATGAAGGCTCCGCCGATGAGCGCGGGGAGCTGCAGCCCCGCCAAAGTGACCGTGGGCATCATCGCATTGCGCAGCGCGTGCACCACGAGGACGCGCAGCTCCGAGACGCCCTTTGCCCGGGCAGTGCGCACGTAGTCGAGCCCGAGCACCTCGAGCATCGCCGTGCGCTGGTAGCGCGAGAGGCTCGCCAGCGACGCCACGGTGAGCGCCAGCGCCGGCCACACGATGCGGCCCGCCGACCCAGGCGGCATGACGCGGACGAAGATCTCCGCGACCCAGAACGTGGGCAGCGAATACAGGACGAAGAGCACCAAGGCGAGCGTGCGATCGACGGCCCTGTTGTGGCGCCATGCGCTGAGCAGCGCGAGCGGCAGGGCAATGAGGTAGCTGGCGAGCATGGCCAGCCCGGTGAGCGAAAACGTGATCTGCGCGCCGGCCATCAGCTTGGGAAAAATGGGCCGGTTGTCGATGGGGCTGACCCCGAATTGCCCTAGCGCCGCGCGCGCCAGCCACTTGCCGTAACGCGTCTCGCTCACCGCGGCGGTGATGCGCTCCGGCCCGGTGAAGGCGACGTAGTCACTCTTGTGCACGTACCACCACGCCATCCACGCGTCGGCCGTTTGCCGTGGATCCGCTTGCGCGACGTCGGGCGCCTCGACGGAGCGGCCGGTGGCGTGGGCCGCGAGCTCGGCGAGCCGCAGGATGGTGCTCCTGTCGTTCCTGTCGCGCAACTCCTTCAGGGCGAGCATGATCTCGCCGAGCGCGAAGGTGTCGATCTCGATGATGTCGCGCTCGCGCAGCTCGCTGGTGTGGCGCAAGAGGCGCGATACGGTGCGTCGCACGGAAGGCTCGGTGAAGTCGAGCGAGCGATCCTCCCAGAACCGCGTCCAGAACGCCGCGGCCCGCTCCGCATCGCGCAGCTCGGAGGGCTGCCCCACGCCCATGCGCTCGCCGATGGGCGCCAGCGCGAGGGCGACCTTCGCGCGTGCGGCGGGCGCGAGCCGATCGAACTTGGGCAGCACGTGGGGAAGCGCCGCGCCGCCGAGGCGGGCCAACGTGTGGGCGGCGAGCAGCGCGTGGGGATCGTCGGCCGCGATGTGCGCCACCGCGTCTTCCGCGCGCGAACGGACATCGGCCGGGTGCTCGTTGACGAAGAGGGGAAGGTCCAAAAAGCGCTCACGCCGCTCTTCGTCGAGCGCATCGTACACGGCGGGCTCCAGCGCGACCAGCGCGTCGGGGGAGGCGATGGCGGGGGGCTCCGGGATGAGGCTCGTCAACAAAAAGACGATGACGCTGATCCCGAACAACGTCGGAATCGCCCAGAGAAGCCGCCGGGTCGAAAACCTTAGCATCCCTTCGTCGAAGCCCCTTGCGCGTGTCTTCGCATTGGGAAAACACTTCTTATCATGAGCTCTGCAACCTTCGAGGATCTGAAAACCGTCGTCCGAGCTTGGATCGAAGCCGACCCCGATCTCGAGACCCAAGCCGAGCTCCGCGCGCTTTTGGCCGCGGCCGATCCGTCGGGCACCGATTTGGCGGACCGATTCGCCGGGGCGCTCGAATTCGGAACCGCGGGGCTTCGCGGCGTGCTGGGCGCGGGGCCGAATCGCATGAACCGCGCGGTCGTGATCCGCACGACGTGGGCGCTGGCGCAGTACTTGTTGACGCAAAATGTGGACGCGAAGAAGCGCGGCGTGGTCATCGGCTTCGATGGACGGAAGATGAGCCGCGAGTTTGCATCCGACGTGGCCAGCGTTTTGGCGGCCGAGGGCATTCCGTCGCACGTGTTCGAGGACCTGGCACCGACACCGCTCACGGCCTTCGGGGTGACGCATCTTTCAGCGGCCGCAGGCGTGATGGTCACGGCGAGCCACAACCCGCCCGAGTTCAACGGGTACAAGCTCTACTGGGGCGACGGTGCGCAGATCGTGCCGCCCATCGACGTGGACATTGCAAATCTGATCCTGCGCGCACCCGCAGCCCGCGACGTGCGCCGCGTCCCGCGCGCCGAGGCGGAAAAGAGTGGTCTTTACCGCGCGTTGGATGGCACCGTCGAGCGCGCCTACCTCGACGCCGTGCGCGGCCTGGAGGTAAATCCAGGTGGCGCCCGCGATTTGCGCATCGTCTACACGCCGCTGCACGGCGTGGGCGATCATCTGATGCGCGCGGCCTTGGCCGAGGCGCGCTTCACCAACGTGACGACGGTGCCCGAGCAGCAGAAGCCCGACGGCGCGTTCCCCACGGTGGCCTTCCCCAACCCGGAAGAGCAAGGCGCCATGGACCTCTCCTTCGCGCTTGCGCGCAAGCAAAAGGCCGATCTGGTGCTGGCCAACGACCCGGACGCCGATCGCCTCGCGGTGGCCATTCCCCACGAGGGATCGCCCAGCGGATACCTGCAATTTACAGGTAACCAAGTGGGCGTGCTGCTCGGACATTACCTGCTCACCGAGCGCAAAGTGGCGCAAGACCCGAGTGCGCAGAAGCGCCTGGCGCTGGCCTCCTTGGTCTCGTCACCGATGCTGGGGAGCATCGCGCTCGCGTTGGGGGTGCACTACGAGGAGACGCTGACCGGCTTCAAATGGATCGCGCACCGGGCGATGGATCTCGAGAAGGAGGGCCACCGCTTCGTCTTCGGGTACGAAGAGGCCCTCGGCTACACGGTGGGCGACGTCGTGCGCGACAAGGACGGTATCAGCGCCGGCGTGCTCCTCGCCGAGATGGCCGCGGTCCTGAAAGAGCGCGGCCGCACCCTGGGCGGCGAGTTCGAGCTTCTCGCGCGCAAGTACGGCCTTTTCGTGAGCGGCCAGATCAACGTGACCCACAAGGGCGCGGCCGGCGCGGAGGAAATCCGCAACATGATGACCCGGCTGCGTGAAAACGCGCCGGAGCGCGTGGGCGAGCTGAACGTCGTCGCCGTCGTCGACATCGCCGCCGGCACGCGCCGCCACGTTGCCGATGGCAAGGTGGAGCCGTTCCACCTTCCCAAGAGCAACGTCATCGTCCTGGAGCTCGCGAGCCGCAGCCGCATCATCGTGCGCCCCAGCGGCACGGAGCCCAAGATCAAGGTCTACATCGACCTGCGCGAACCCGTCCTCGAAAGCGAAGCCTTCTCCGAAGCCGAAAAACGCGGCCAGGCCACCCTGACCGCCTTGGGCAACGCCTTCAAGTCGATTTTGGGGATTTGACGATCCGGACGACGCGCGTTTCATACGGCGGCTCGACGATCGGAAAATCGTCGATGCCGCCGTAGATCGCATCGATCGGTATCTCTGCCTCGCAGATCGCGAACGTGCCGGATTCGACGCGTTGCCAGGTCCATCGGTCGTGTCCGCGGCGATAGATCTGCACGTGTTTCTCGTTCTGGGAGACCAAGACGTACTCTTGCAGCGACGGGAGCGTCGTGTAGCGGCTCACTTTCAGGGTCTTGTCGATATGCTCCGTGCTTGGCGAGAGGATCTCGAAGAGCGCGCGTGGATTCACGAGTGCGCGCCCGCGAATGGGGTCGTAACGAGCCGGCTCGCACGTGACGATGACATCGGGAGCGAATCCATCGTCCGTTGCTTCGACATAAATCCCCATCGGGCCTACCACGTGGCATCGGCTCGCTAGAGCGTTTCCCAGCGTTCGAATCAGGGAGCCCGTCAGGAATGCATGCCTCCCTGAAGGCTGGTTCATCGCCACGATGCGTCCATCGAAGAGCTCGTAACGGCGGTCGTCCGGCGGCGTCATGTCGCAGAATTCCGCAAACGTGACGCGCTGCCGTGTGCCTGCCGATTGGCTCATGCTTCGACTCCCTTTGGGACAGGATACTCCCTACGTCGGTCGAAGCTACTCCTGGTACATCGACTCGATTTGCGCGGCCCAGTTCTGGTTGACGATGCGGCGTTTGACCTTCAACGTCGGCGTCAGTTCGCCTTCCTCCATCGAGAGGGCGCGGGGGAGGATGATGAATTTCTTCACCGTCTCGACCTTGGCCAGGTGGGCGTTGGTTTCGTCGATGGCCTTTTGGATCGCGGCGCGGATGGCGGCGCTCTCGTGCAGGCTGCCGTTGACGGCGATGCCGTGCTCCTTTGCGAACGCGCTCGAGGCGTCGGGATCCAAGGTGATGAGCGCGGTGAGGTACTTGCGGCGATCGCCGATGACGATGGCTTCGGACACCAAGGGGTGCGTCTTGATGCTCTCCTCGATGTTCTTCGGCGTGATGTTCTTGCCGCCCGCGGTGATGAGGATCTCCTTCTTGCGGCCGGTGATGTTCAGGAACCCCTCGGAGTCGAAGACACCGAGATCGCCCGAGTGCAGCCAGCCATCGACGAGACTCTCGCGCGTGGCCTCTTCGTCCTTGTAGTAACCCATGAAGACGTTGCGGCCGCGTACCAGGATCTCGCCGTCGGCGGCGATCTTCGATTCGACGCCCGGGAACGAGCTGCCCACCGTGCCGAAGCGGATGTTGCCCGGCGCGTTGAACGTCGTCGGTCCCGAGTCCTCCGATTGCCCGTAGACCTCTTGGATGACGATGTCGAGCGACGCGAAGAACTCGAGCACGTCCTTGCCAATGGGCGCCGCACCCACCACGAAGATGCGCGCTCGCCCCAGGCCGATGGCGGGCTTCAACTTCGAGAACACCAGCTTCGTGGCGACGGCGCGACGAAGCCGCAACAGCGGCGGCACCTTCTGGCCTTTGCAGACGTAGGCCGAATGCTCGGTGGCCGTGCGGCGCGCGAAGGCGAGGATCTTCTTCTTCGCCCCCTTGGCATCGGCCATCTTGGCGGAAATGCCTGCGTGCATCTTTTCCCAGATGCGCGGTACGCCCAGAAAGACGGTCGGCTGCACCTCTTTCAGGTTGTCCGGCACCTTGTCGATCGACTCGGCGAAGTACACGCTGAAGCCCGCCGTGACGGGCAAATGCAGCGAAAACATCTGCTCCGCAATGTGCGGGAGCGGCAAATACGACAGCGTGCAGTCGCCCGGCTGGCACGGCACGACCTTCATCGCCTGCTCGGCCGTCCAGGCCAGGTTGTCGTGCGAGAGCATCACGCCCTTCGGCGGCCCCGTCGTGCCCGACGTGTAGATGAGCAGCGCCAGCCCGGCCGGCTTCAGCGCGTGAAGGCGCTCGTCGAATGCGGTGTCGGGCACGTCCTTGCCCTTGGCGAGGAAGGCTTCCCACGAGAGCACGCGCTCATCGTCCGGCGAAGGGCCTCCGCGCATCACCACCACGTGCCGCAGCTTGGGCATGTTGCCCCACTGGGACTTCACCTTCTCCCAGTGGTCGCGCGTCTCGATGAGGAGCACGGGCGATTCCGCGTGGTCGACGATGTACTGGATCTCGGTGGCCGAGCAGGTCGCGTAGACGCCGGCGGCGGCGCCCCCCGCGGCCATGGTGGCCAGGTTCATGATGACCCACTCGGGCCGGTTGAAGCCCAGGATGGAGACGCTTCCTCCTGGGGAAAGTCCCAAAGCTATCAACGACTTACCGGCGTTTTTTACCTGCTCGGCATAGCCTTTCCAGCTCGTGGGTTGGTAGACGCCCCCCTGTTTTTCATAGTAGGCGGGTGCGTCGGGTTGGGTTCTCGCTTGGTTGAAAAGTCTGTCGACGACGGTCTCTGCCACGCGTCCAGAGTACGAGAACTTTGGAAGCCCGCCTTGACAAAGTGCTCGCTGTTGAGGATAAACCCGCCTCCCGCATCCTCGTAGCGTCCTAAACGTCGAACCTGCTTTCTACCTCGGCCCTTAAGCAGCCGAGCCCGAGGCAGGTACCTACGGGAGCGATTCAAAGGTGACCGGCCATGCCGAAGATGAAGACCAATAAAGCTGCCTCCAAGCGATTCCGCGTCAGCGGGACGGGACGCGTTCGTCGTCCGAAGCAGGGTGGCAACCACGGGATGCAGGAAAAATCACGCAAGCGTCTGCGCCGCCTTCGCAAGAACGACATGGTGGACAAGACGCTCCAGAAGAAGATCCGCAGTCTTCTTCCGTACGGCTGACACCGAGCAGGTGTTTGGGCCAAAGCGCTGATTTTCGACCTTATTTAGGAGCATCCCATGCCGCGCGCAAAACGAGGATTCAAGGCACGTCGCCGTCGTAACCGTATTTTGAAGCATGCTTCGGGCTTCCACAGCGCCCGTTCGCGCCTCTTCGCCTATGCGAAAGAGGTCGTGATGAAGGCGTGGGTCTATGCCTACGCTCACCGCAAGCGCAAGAAGCGTGACTTCCGCCGTCTCTGGATTGCCCGCATCAACGCCGCCGCCCGGACCAACGGGACGAGCTACTCGCGTTTGGTGCACGGCCTCAAGAGCGCCAAGGTCGGCCTCGACCGTAAGGTGCTGAGCGATCTCGCGATCACGGACGCGGGTGCGTTCCAGCAGATCGTCGATCTCGCGAACAAGAGCGTCGTCAAGCAGGCGTAGCCAAGCCTGCGTCGAGGAGCCGCAGCAAAAGCTACGACCAAAGTAGCTTTTGCTTAGATCGGCGTCGCCAAAGGCGAGCCTCGGCGTGTATTAAGTGGCCGCTATGTCCGAAGGCGCAACATCGCCGGTTCAATCGAATCTTCTCGAATCACTCGACGCACTCCGCACTGATTTTGCGCGCCGGTTCGAGGCCGCCACGACCGAGCAGGTCCTTCGCGAGGAAAACGCGAAGATCCTCGGCAAGAAGGGCGAGCTCACCCAGATCCTGAAGCAGATGGGCAGCGTCCCCGGTGACCAGCGAAAGGCCATCGGGGAGCGCGTCAATACGCTGCGCAAGGAAGTGGAGGATGCGTTCGCCACGCGGCTCGCGGCCATTGCGCGCGCCAAGCGCGACGCGGATCTGCACGCACCGCCGTTCGACCTCACGCTTCCCGCCCGGGAAGTGGTGGCGGTCGGGCACCGGCATCCCATCACGCGGATGCGCGAAGAGCTGGTGACCATCTTTCGGTCGCTGGGCTTCGCCGTGCACGACGGGCCGGACGTCGACATCGAGGAAAACAACTTCACCAAGCTGGGCTTCCCGCCGGATCACCCGGCCATCGACGAGCAAGACAGCTTCTGGACGACGTCGGGCCACGTGCTGCGCACGCACACGAGCAACGTGCAGGTCCACGCGATGATGGGGCAGAAGCCGCCCTTCGCGTTCATCGCGCCGGGCACCTGCTACCGCCGCGACGACGACGTCACGCACTCGCCGATGTTTCACCAAATCGAGGGATTCCTCGTCGACGAGAAGGTGACCTTGACGCACCTTCGCGGCGTTTTGTCCGAGTTTGCCGCGCGTCTGTACGGTGAAGGCACCAAGGTGCGCTTCCGAGCCAGTTACTTCCCGTTCGTGGAACCGGGGGCCGAGGTGGACGTGCAATGCGTCTTCTGCAAGCAACCCGACGGCACGAACAAGGGCTGCAACGTGTGCAAGCACTCGGGCTGGATCGAGATTCTCGGCTGCGGAATGATCGATCCACGCGTGTTCGAGGCGTGCGGGATCGACTCCGAGCGGTACACCGGCTTTGCCTTCGGCATGGGCATCGAGCGCGTGGCGATGCTTCGCTACGGCATCCCGGACATCCGCCTGCTGTTCGAAAACGATCCGCGTTTCTTGGCGCAATTCTAATTCATCAGAGGAAGAACCGATGCTTGCCTCGTATCAGTGGCTAAGGTCGCTCGTGCCGCAGTTGACGGCCCCGCCGGAAGACGTTGCGGCGCGCCTGACATCCGCAGGCCTTGAGGTGGAAGGCTTCACCGCGTACGGCGCGGGCAGCGAATCGTGCATCATCTCGCGCGTCGTCGCCGTGCGGCCGCACCCGAATCGCGCGAATCTGCGCCTGGTGACGGTGGATCGCGGCGGTGGTGCACCGCACGAGGAGCTCGTGTGCGGCGCGCCCAACGTGCCCGATCCGGGCGGCCTCGTGGTGCTCGCGCCGCTGGGCACGCACCTTCCGGCGAAGGGCCTCACCCTCGAGAAGAAGGCCATCGGCGGCATCGAGAGCGCGGGCATGCTGGTGAGCGAGTCGGAGCTCGGCCTCAGCGACGATCACGATGGCATCATCGTGCTGCCGCCGGACTTCGCGCAGCCGGGCACCCGCTTCTCGGACGCGGTGCCGGAGGCGCGCGACACGATTTTCTCCATCGGCGTAACGCCGAACCGCCCCGATGCGCTGGGCCATGTCGGCATCGCGCGTGAGGTGGCGGCGCTCTTCGGCTTTCCGTGGTCGCCGCCCGACCCGACCTTGCCGGAGCCTCCGGTGCGCGACGATGCGACCAAGATGGATTCTCTGGTGCGAATTCGCATCGACGACGGCGAACGGTGCGCCCACTACGGCACGGCGATTTCGCTGGGGGTGACGATTCGGCCTTCGCCGCTGGGCATTCGCTACCGGCTTTCGGCGCTGGGGGTGCGGCCGATTTCGAACGTCGTCGACGTGACGAACGTCGTCATGCTCGAGTTCGGACACCCGCTGCACGCGTTCGATTTGGACCTGGTTCGCGGCGCGGAAATCATCGTGCGGCGGGCCCGTCCAGGCGAGACGATGCGCACGCTCGACGACAAAGAGCACCAGCTCACCGAAGACGATCTCGTCATCGGCGATGCCGAGGGCCCCACCGGCCTCGCGGGTGTGATGGGCGGCGCGAACAGCGAGATTCGCCCGACCACGAGCCGCGTGCTCATCGAGTGCGCGTACTTCGACGCACGCAGCGTTCGTCGCACGTCGCGGCGGCATGGTTTCCACACGGAGGCGAGCCATCGCTTCGAGCGCGGTGTCGATCCCGGTGACACGCGCGCGGTCCTCACGCGCGCGGCCGCGCTCATGCAGGAACTGGGTGGCGGCACGGTGCTCTCCGAGGTGCGACTCACCACGGCGCGGGAGATCGCGGCGGCGGTGGTGCGGCTTCGTCTCTCGCGGGTCGATCAGCTCATCGGCGTGCATGTCGCGCAAGACGAGGTGACCGGCATCCTCAAGCGCCTCGGCTTCGTCATCGATGGTCAGGAGGGCGACACGCTCGTTCTCAAGGTGCCCACGCACCGGCCGGACGTGACGCGTGAGGTGGACGTCATCGACGACATCGCGCGCATCCGCGGGCTGGAGACGTTGCCGGCGGTGCTCCCTCCGATGCACCCGCGCCTCGACGTGGGCGGGCAAGAAGAGGCCGTGCGCCGTGCGCGGGCGGCGGCCGTGCAGCTCGGGTTGTCCGAGGCGCTGACCTTCCGCTTCATCGCACGCCGATGGCTCGAGGCAGTGGGCGCACCTCCGCCGGCCCTCACGGTGGCGAACCCCATGTCGGAGCGCGAGAGCGTGATGCGCACGTCGCTCCTGCCCGGGCTCTTCGAAGCGGTGTCCCGCGCCTCGCGGCACGGCGAGCACGATGTGCGGATGTTCGCCATCGGGCCGGTGTTTCTCGCGGCCCCGCCGTCGGACAAGGCGCCGCCGGCGGAGGAGCGCGTGACGTTCGCGGCGGTGCTCTCCGGCGACCGCCCGAGCTACCTCACGAAGCCCGTCGCCTACGACGTGTGGGACGCGAAGGGCGTGGCCCTCGGCTGGCTCGCGAGCATTACGGGCGGGCGCGAGGCCAGCGCGGTGCGTGCCGAGGAACACGAGCGGCCTCACCATCTGCACCCGCGTGGTGCGGCGTTCCTCCTGCTCGAGGGTGAGCGCGTGGGCAATTTCGGTCCGGTGCATCCCGACGTGGCGGACGCGTTCGAGCTGCCGCAGGGCGTGCTCGCGATCGAGATCGACTTGGCGAAGATCCTCGCCGCGGGCCCGCGCGATCCGAAGTACGTGCCCATCCCGCGCTTCCCGGCCAGCGTGCGCGATCTCGCGGTCGTCGTGCCCGACGGCGTTCCCGCGGGCGAGGTCGAGCGCGCGGTGCGCGAGGCGGCGGGTGCACTCGGCGAGTACGTGACGCTCTTCGACCGGTACGTCGGCGGCGGCGTTCCTGCGGGCCATGCGAGCCTGGCCTTTCGCATCGTGTACCGCGTTGCAGACCGCACGCTCACCGATGCGGAGGTCGACGCGCAGCACACGAAGGCCATCGAATCGGTACAAGCTCGCTTTGGGGCAACGTTGCGCGCATAATCGCGTCGCCCGTGCGTCATGGCGAATCCCTCCCCGAATGATCCCTGGATTGGGGCGGTCCTTGCGGATCGCTACCGGTTGACTCGGTCGCTCGGATCCGGCGGCATGGGAAGCGTGTACGCGGCCACGTCCCTCGAGACAGGCCAGTCGGTGGCCATCAAAGTGCTCCACCGGGAGTTCCTCTCCGATGCGGGGGTGCTCTCGCGCTTCCTGGAGGAGGGGCGCACTTGCCAAAAGCTGGTGCATCCCAACATCGTGCGCGTGTTCGGCACCGGCCACGCGCGCGTGGATGGCGCCTCCCAAGTGCATGCCGAATTGCCGTTTCTCGTGATGGAGCTCCTCGAGGGCGTACCGCTCAGCGCGTACACGAAGAACGGCGGTCGCGTGCCACTCACGCAGGCCGTGCCCATCGTTCAGGCGGTGCTCTTCGGCCTGGCCGCCGCCCACGCCGAGGGCATCGTCCACCGCGATTTGAAGCCGGAGAACGTCTTCCTGGCGCGCGAGCCCAATGGGCAATTCATCGTGAAGATTCTCGACTTCGGCATCGCCAAGGTGATGGACGAAGCCGGCGGCATGGGAAAGAAGACGAGCACCGGCATGCTGCTCGGGACGCCGGCGTACATGAGCCCGGAGCAGATCAAGAACTCCAAGGACGTCGACCCGCGTTCGGATTTGTTCTCGCTGGGGGTGCTCTTTTACGAGATGCTCGCGGGCGCCCCGGCTTTCCCTGCGCCCAACGAATTTGCGAAGCTGTCCGCCGTCCTGACGACGGAGCCCGAGCCCATCGAGCGTATCGATCCGAAGCTCGCGTTTCTCACGCCGTTCATTGCGCAGTCGATCGCCAAGGATCGCCAGCAACGATTCCAATCGGCCGCGGCGATGATGCATGCCTTGGCGGCGGTGTTGGGCCACGATTCAGGAACGGCCCCGCAAGCGGGTCCTGGGGGTTCGCACAGTCGGGCGCAGGCGCAGCCGCTCTCGCAGCTTCCCGAGGTGCCATTCACGGCCACGGCGCGCGTGGCGCAGACGCCGTTCACCGGCGGTGTGCCGCCGCGGTTGTCGGAGAAGCCGCCCTCGATCGTCGCGAGCGAGGCAATCATTTCCGCGTCGCCCATTCCGATGCCTGCGCAGGCAGGAGTGGCCCCGCATGCGGAGCCTGGGGTGGGAACGCTTGCCAGTGCGGGGGCGGGCATTTCGGATGCGCGCCGTCGCCTTTTGGACATGCCCATCTCGTCGAGCGATACGCTGGCGAGCGCCCGTGGGAATCAGCATCCGGCGCACGAGCCTCCGCCGCAGGTGGTACTGGTGGCACCGTCTTCCGGCTCCGGTGCACTGTCATCGGGTGACTCGCGCGGTGTCGCGCCTTGGGTCGTTGCGGCGTTGGTGGCGGCGGCGCTGCTGGCCGGTTTTATTCTGGGTTTCGCCGTCGCCCGGGCGATGTAGCCCATGCTAGCTTAGGACTGCCATGACAGATTCGGTCGATCCGCGTTATCTCGAGCTCTTTCCCGCGTGGCTTCGCTCGCTGGGCGAAGACGTCGCGGCGTTCGGCGAGATCATCCAAGGTGGATATTCGGAGCCGGTCAAACAATACGCGGCCGCCGGATTGAATTACCTCTTCAAGTCGCTCGACTTGATCCCCGATGGCATCGACGATCTCGGGTTCTGCGACGACGCCTTCGTGCTCCGCGTGGCCGCGGCCCTCGCGATTCAAGAGGACGCGGCAGCCAAGGACGGCACCTTGGGCCGTCTGGCCAGCGATACGGAAGCATTGCGCGATTTCCTCGGCGAGGATTACGAGCGCCTCGAGGCGTACGTGAAGACACTGCGCAAGGGCGCCGCACGCGGCCGCACCGTCGAAGACATTCTGAACGACGAGACGATCCGCGCTTCGTTCTTGACCGAGGTGAATGCCTGGTCGCAGGCCTTTCAGCCGCCGGGCTTCACGCGCGATCCAAAGACGCTCATCAAGCTCCGCGCTTTCCTGAGCGCAAAGCTACCGTAGCGCCCGAGAGAGAGTTCACAGGAAGACGGGAAGACGGGAAGGTTTTGAGGGTTTCCAATCGGCCCACTTAGACCACTGGAAAACCCAAAAAAGCGTTCCGCGCGTTCCGTGCCGGTAGTCCTTCCCGTCTTCCCGTCTTCCTGTTCAATCCTCAGGTAGGTCGACCTTAGGGATTGCGGCTTTCGGGGCCGTAGTTCGCTTTCGAGGTGATGTGCGGCGTGTTGGGCTGGCCGTGCATGTTCTCCATGAGCTCTTGCAGGAGATCGCGCACCTCGGGCTTGCCCTTGAGATGGTTCAACAGCAGCGTGGATACTTCGCTGAAGGCCTTCTCGAAGGCGAGGCCTTCGCGCGTGCGGGCGGCGACTTTTTCGCGGCCTTGGGCCAAGTCTTCCTCGAGCGCCTCGGCGTAGCGTGATAGCTGCGCGCGAAGCTCTTCGATTTGACGGCGCAGATCGCGCGCGTGCGCATCCTTGATGCCCGCCTTCTGCTCGCGTTCGGCGAGGTGCTCCTTGCGCGCCTCCACCAACGCCGCGGCGGCGCCCGAGCGCTCGAACGTCGCGCGAAGCTGGACCAGGCCGAGCCCCTGCGTGAGCGCACTCTCGGCTTGCGCCTTGGCCGACGCCGACGCGCGCTCGGCGACTTGCACCAGCTCGCGGATGCGCGCTGCCTCGTGCTGCTCGCCCGTCACGTCGCGCAGCGCGCGCGATTCCTCGTGCGCGAGCTCCTCCACCTTGCGACCAATTTCCGCACGCAGCGCGCGACCGCGCCGCTCCAGCGACTCCAGCTTGCGCGTGTGGCTTGCCACCTCACCCTCGAGACGGCTTGCGCGCGCAGCCAGATCCCACGCTTGCGCGACCGCGGCCTGCAGATCCGCCGGCGCATTCGCCGACGGGTACGCACGGCTCACCATGCGCGAGAACAGTGCCGCGCGGTTCGCCCATTCGGTCACGCCCGGCGACTGCGGCGGGGGAGGGGGCGGCGGCGGCGCGAGCTCGCCCACCGTGTTCACCTCCCACGCGGTGCTGGGGATGGAGCGCTGGAGCGACTTCAGCTCCTCGTGCAGATGGTGCGCATCCTGGAAGCGCTTGCGCCGATCCTTCTCGAGCAGCTTCAGCACGATGACTTCCGCCGCGGGCAGCACGTCCGGCTTGATGGCGCGCGGCTTCGGCGCCGCCTGCGCGCGCTGCATCTCGAGCAACGTCTCGCGATCGCTCGAGCGGAAGGGCAGCTGGCCGGTGAGCATCTCGAAAAAGAGAATGCCCAGCGCGTAAAGGTCGCTCTGCGGCACGGCTTCTTCGCCGCGGGCCTGCTCCGGCGACATGTACTCGGGCGTTCCGAACACCGCGCCCTTGGGCGCGAGGCGCGGATCCATCGCGAGGTGCGCGAGCCCGAAGTCGAGGATCTTCACGAAGTCTTTCCGACCTCCGCGCGTCGACAGCAGAATGTTGTCGCTCTTCAGGTCGCGGTGGACGACGCCCAAATCGTGGGCGCGTGCCAAGGCGGCGGTCATCTGCTCGAGGATGTCCAAGCTTCGCGCCAAGGCCATTGGCCCGCGTGCCAGCTCCGTCGAGAGCGCCGTGCCGACGAGGTACTCCATGACGAGATAGAGCTCGCCCTCCTCGGTTTCGCCAATATCGTGAATGTCGATGATGTGCGCGTGATCGACACGGTTTGCGGCGCGCGCTTCGCGCAGCATCCACGCGCGCAGGTGCGTCTCACCCCGCAGATCAGGCCTGATGAGCTTCAGCGCGACGAGCCGATCGATCAGTACATGGCGCGCTCGGTAAACGACGCCCATTCCCCCTTCGCCGGCGCGCGCTTCCAGTCGATAGCGTCCAGCCACGACGCGCCCCAGCATCGGGTCGGCGGGTTTTGCGGAGGAGGGCGTACGATGAGGCTGCGGCTGATTCACTCCGGTCGAGCCTAGCAGTCCTGACCCGCACAAACCAAGCGTGCCGATACCTTCGTGGACGTCTCGCCGATCGGTCGGCCGCCGGCGTAACCGCAGGCCCATCCAAAGGCCCGGGGGCGGTCGATACGTGAGTGAAAAAGCCGGGCCGGCGCTCTCTTAGAACGTCGCCTTGAAGATGGGCAGCCGAAGCTCCGTCACTTGCTGCACGCCGAGCTGCTTCCGCTCCTGAAGCGAATAGCTTTCGCGCACTTGCGGGAGCGGGATGCCCATGCGGAACCCTGCATCGCGGTGCAGGTCGAGCAACGACATCGGCACCGCGGGCGGCTTCGCCGGGCTCGTCGCGGGCGGTGTGGACGGCGGAGGCGAGGGCGGCGGCGTGGTGGCCGATCCTCCCCCTTCGAGCACCACGCCCCCACCCGGGCGACCCGGATCGGCCGGCGGTGCATTCGTCGGTGCGCGATCTTCGCTGGCGGCGTCGCTCGGCTGGTAGCGCGTGGCGTTGAGGACGAGAACGACCGCCGGGATGACCAGCGCAAGGCCGCCCGCGAGCATGTACGTGGGCACGCGTCCGTCGTCGGAGAAGGAAGCCTGCTCGATCGCGTAGCCGGCGAAGCCACCGCCGACTGCGCCGAGGCCGCCGCCGATGACGTAGGCCCAGGGGCTCTTCACCTTGAAGAGCGACATTGGAATGGTCACGACCTCTGCGCCGAGCAGCGCGCCGCCTGCAATGCCTTTGCCGTCGGGCGAAACTTCATCGGCGCGTGCCACGCCGGGGCTCACCGTGAGCGTTGCCGTTGCGAGTGCCGTGGCCGTGACGGCCGCCAAAACTCGACGCGCGGATGCTACGGAAAACAGCTCACCCAAAGTCGTCATCCCAGATCCTCCGGTCATGAGTTTCGCGAACCTACCACGACGTTCATGGGTTTTCAGGCTTTGTTGCCGAGGTGACAGTTGGCCCGGCCCCGTAAGGTCGGCAACGACGTGGTGTTCGGACGGCGGCAGCGAGAAGAAACCGGCGGGACCGGCGCGATGTGTGGTTCAGAAAGTCAGGATCGCGTCGAGTTCTGGCGATCGTCGTGCTGGGGACGGGCTAAGGCGCCGGCCTCGCCGGGGAAGTTTCGCTGCCGCTGCTCGGCTGCAAAGAATTGGCGAGTCTGCCACGACCTTTCGCCTTTTACGTTAGGGTAGGCACGTGGTCCCTTTGATTCGGCCTGCAGCGCGGGATGCCGTCGCGTTTTGCCTGGGCATTGCGGTGCTTGCCCTCGGTGCGGGGGCGGTGCGTGTCCTGCCTTGGGCGCTCGACTCAACCGTGCCCTGGGCCGTGGCACTACCTTTTGCACGAAGCGTGGCGATGCTCGCGCTAGAGGCGGCGGTGCTTCTCGGGTGGCCGCTCGGATGGGCGCTGGCCACGCACCGTTTCGTGGCGGCGGGCGAGGCGCGCGTCTTTGCGCTGCTCGGCGAGACGCCGGTGCGCACGATGGTTCGTCTTCTGCCCAGCGGTGCGGCCTTCGCCTGTGTGCTGGCGTTGCTCTCCTTCATGGGCGGGCGCGATGCCCGCGCACCGGGGCGCGTGCTCGGGGAGCTCGTGGCCGAAGGGCGCGCGTCGTGCGTGGCCGATCCTGCGGCACCACCGCGCGCGATCACCATTCCGTTCCTTCGTGCGAGCTGGCTCTGTGCACCGGATCGTGAACCGCGGCTGCTTGCACCCTCGCCGCTGGGCAACCTCGTGGTGAACGCCGCCGATGCGCGGATTGCCGAAGATCTGCGCCGCATCGAGCTCGAGGACGCGCGCTTCACATTGGGCTCCGACAAGAGCATGGCCCACGTGCGCGCCGGCGCGATGGAAATCCGCGGGCTGCCGCCATGGGCGCAATCGTCGAAGCTTCCGCCCTTGGGGCGCGCGCTGCTCATGGTCGCGAGTGCCTTTGCAGCGTCGGCGCTCGTCGTCTTTTTGCTGCTGTCCGAGCGGCTGCGCGGGCGTGCCGCCGGGTTGGCGGTCGCAGCGTCGGGGCCGCTGGCCGCGCTGGGCATGCTTCGCGCGCTCGAGCGTCAGAGTGGTGCGGGCTTCCTGCCTTTTTTCCTTTTGCCGCTCGCGGCCGTGGTCGCGGTGCTATGCAGCACATGGCTCGCCGCGTGCTTGCCGAGAAACGGCGTCACTGCTAGCACATGACACAGATTCTCCCGGCACTTTGCCGTGGGAGTGTGATTCGATTTCGGAACCAGAAGCAAACGAGGACTACCATGGGGTCAATGGGTTGGCCGGAGCTCTTGATCATCGCGTTGATCGCCGTCGTGCTGTTCGGTGCCGGCCGTCTTGCCGATATTGGCAAAGGTCTCGGTCAGGGCATCAAGCACTTCAAGAAGGGCCTCAAAGAAGCTGAAGAGGTCGGCAAAGACGACGAGGAAGTCGCGCCGAAAAAGTTGCCCGAGAAGAAAGAAGCCTGACGCGCCGCGCCAGCCGGTGCTAAACGCATTTCGCGAGCCGCCGTGACCTTCATTTAAGGAGGTCGCGTGGGGCGGCTCGATGGAAAGGAGTGCGTGCCGTGCCTCAAGGTCTAGCGAAACGCCTCAGCGTGATTGTTCCGAGCATCACGCTGCAAGTGAGCGCGAGGGCGAATGATCTGCGCTCGCGTGGGATCGACGTCGTGAACTTCGGAGTGGGTGAGCCCGACTTCGAGCCCCCCGCCTTCATTCTCGATGCGGCCAAGAAGGCCATCGACGCGGGGCAGACGTCGAAGTACACGGCGGTGACCGGCATCGCAGCACTCAAGCAGGCCATTTGCGCGGCGACGGAGAAGAAGCGCGGCTTCTTGCCGACGCCCGATCAGATCACGGTGAGCGTGGGCGCGAAGCACTCGCTCTTCAACGTGGCCCTCGCCTGTTACGAAGAAGGCGACGAGATCCTCATCCCGACGCCCTGCTGGGTGAGCTACCCCGAGCAGGTGCGCATGTTCGGCGCCGAGCCGGTGCTCGTGCCCACCAGCCAAGAAAACGGCTGGCGTCTCACGCCGGACGATCTCGCGCGCGCGCTCACCCCGCGCACGAAGGCGGTCATTCTGTGCACGCCGTCGAACCCCACGGGCTCCGCGTACACCGAAGAGCAACTCAGCGCGCTGCTCGAGGTGCTGCGCAAGCACGACTGCTACATCGTGGTGGACGAGATTTACGGCGACTTGGTGTACGACGGCTTCCGTCACGTCTCCGCCGCGAAGATCGCGCCCGACTTGCTTTCGCGCCTCATCATCATCGACGGCGTGTCGAAGTCGTACGCGATGACGGGCTGGCGCATCGGCTGGTCCATCGCCCCGAAGCCGCTCGCGAAGGCGTGCGACGTGGTGCAAGGCCAGAGCACGACGAACCCCACCGCGGTTGCGCAGCATGCCGCCGTGGCCGCGCTCACCGGCCCGCAGGAAGAAGTGGAAGCGATGCGCGGCGTGTTCCAGAAGCGTCGCGATCTCATCGTCTCGGCGCTCAATGCCATTCCGGGCGTGCGCTGCCGCACCCCCGAGGGCGCCTTCTACGCCTTCCCCGACTGCCGCGGTCTGTACGGCATCCACTACAAGGGCAAGCCCATCTCGAACGACGAAGACCTCGCGTTCTTCCTCCTCGAGAAGGCCCACGTCGCCGCCGTCCCCGGCGGAGCCTTCGGCGCCCCGGGCTACCTCCGTTTCAGCTACGCCACGAGCGAAGACCGTATCGCCAAGGGCATTGCCTCGATGCGCGCGGCCGTCGAAGCCGCGCGCCAAGAAGGCCAATCCGCCTCGGCGGGTTAGCCGCGCGCATCGCGCTTCAGTAGCCCGGCATTTGGTCGGCGGGTAAGTGGAAGCAGGTACAGGAAGGATCGCCCGTGATGCAGTTGCATGGGGCGGTCCTTTCGTTTTGGTAGCGATGGTAGGGGGTCAGCTGTTCGTGGGCGCCGGGTAGGGGCTGTGCGAGATCGCGGTGGGATGGGACCGTGATGGCGGGGGAGAGTCGGTTGTAGTGCGGGCAGGCTCGCTGGCGCACACTGATGAGGACCGCCATGGCGGCGATGAGCACCGCAGTGGCCATGGGAATGAGGCCAACCCACGCGAGGGGCGGGCGCGGAATGGCGATCAGCTTTTGCTCGAGTTGGGTCTCGAGACGCGCGTTGCGCCGTTCGAGTTCCGCTTTTTCCGCTTCGAGTTGCGCGATGCGGGCGTGCGACGCTTCGAGCTCGTTGCGAAAAGGGGCCATGAGCAAAGCTTGACCCCACGTGCGTCGCGCGCAAGCGAGTGCGGCGCGTCGGAGAAATCTCTACGGTTGCGCTCTGACGCAGCCAAAAGATCGCGTTGACGGGAAACCCGAGGCAAGCGACGGTCGAAGCACTTGCTGGAGGCGAGCATGGCGCTAACGGATCCCGCGTCGCGCGCGGTAGGGTACCTGATTCTTCGTCATCTCTACGATGGCGACATCATCGAATGGCCCATCCCCGACGATCATCCGCAGCGTCCCGTTTTCGAAGATCTGGAGGAGCAAGGATTCATTGCGCGGTGGGACCGCGTCTGGCCCCTTCATGATCGCTACCGCCTCACGGAGCGCGGCATTGCAGCGATCGAGGCGGTCTATCGCCCCAACGGCGCGGGCGATTTCTACAACGAGCTTCGCCAGCGCGGCTTGAACCCGGCCGATCGGCGGGCGTACATCGCCTCGCGCGGGCTCGACCCGTTTTTGTGGCCACTGCTGCACGATCCGTGGACGCACTGGAGCACGTTCACCGAGCTCGGGGCGTCGTATTACACGTATGTCTGGGAAGATCAGCGGCCGCCGCGGCGTACCCGCCATCAACGGCTGATGGCGAGGCCGCAGTACCTCGGGCATTCCGTCGACGAAGATAGGGACGACCTCGAGGACGATCCGTTGTACGAGGGGGACGACCCGATGCCGGTGGCATTGGTCGATCTCGACAACGAAGCCGATCACATCGGCCACCACGCGCCAGATCACGGCGATTACGACATATCTTGAGCACTCGAACATTGCGCATATTGCTCGTGGCCAATGACGGCGCGAGCGCAGGGCATGTGATGCGCGTGTTGGCGGTCGCACGCGGGCTTTCGCGGCAGGCGGAGCAGCGCGGGTTCACACCGGCTCTGCTTCTCGCGACCACGTCGGAAGCGCACCAGCTTGGAAGCGAGCAGGTGGCCGTGGTCCGCTTGCCTGCCCCGGTTGCGGGCCGCCGCGCCGGATTGACCGATGTCGAGCGGCGACGCATCACCGGTGCGGCCCTCGAAAGTGTGGCCGATGCCTTCGGGCCGGATCTTCTCGTGGTCGATACCTTTCCATCGGGACCGCACGGCGAGCTGGCCGGGCTCCTGTCGACGGGGCGCATGCCCTCCCGCGCCAAGCGCGCGATCGTGCGGCGAAGCTTGCCGCTGGAGGTTGCGGATCATCCCACCGTGGCGCGCGGCTTGGATCGGTACGATCTGGCCATCGTGGCGGACGATCCGTACCGCGATGAGACGTTGCGCTTGCCGTTGCGCACGGTGCACGTGCCGCCGATCACGCTGACGGAGCCGGCCGACGCGGAGAGCCGGGACCTTGCTCGGGCGCGGTTCGAGGTGCCCCGTGGCATGCGCGCGGTGTTGGTGGCGGCGGGAGGCGGGGCCGATCAGGAGGCGGAGCAGTACGCGGCGCGCATCGTCAAGCTCGTCAAGAAGGCGGGCACGGACGTGTTTCCCATTTCCGTGACGGGCCCGCTCGCATCGGGGCCAGGCGGCGTCCGCGTTGCGCCGATGGCCCCGTGGCTGGCCGCGTTCGACGGGGCATTCTCGGCGGCGGGCTACAACACCTCGCACGAGTTGGTGAAGGCCGGCATTCCCTCCGCGCTCTTCGCGATGCCGCGGCCGTTCGACGACCAAGCGGCGCGCGTTCAGCGCTTTGCGCGGGCGTCGTTGGCGTTCCCGTTGGAGCGGTTCGACGAGGAGTCTCTGCGCGAGGCGATGGCCTGGATCGATGGCGCACCCCGGGTGGGGCTGCCGTCGGGCGGTGCCGATGAGGCGGCGCGAGCTTTGCTGGAGCTGGTGGGGGCGACGTGAAGATCGCATTTCATGCGATCAACGGCGTAGGACTCGGGCACCTCGTGCGCGTCTTGGCCCTGGCCAACGAAGTGCGCGGCCTCGTGCCCGGGGTAAAGCTTCTGGTGGTGACCAATGCGCGTGACACGTCGGCACTCACCCGCGCGCGCATCGACTTCGTGGCGTTTCCTCCGCGGCTGCACGAGCCGCACGCCGACCCGGGGCGGGTCGATTCGGCGCTGCCGCCCGCGCTGGAGGAGGCGGCCCTTTTGGCCGTGTTCGAGACGTTCGCGCCGGACCTGGTGGTCTTCGACACGCACGCGCCGATGTCCGTGGTTCGGCAGCTCCGCGGCCCGCGCACGGTCCTCGTGCTTCGCGAATTGCGCCCCGAGGCGCTGCGCGCGTTCGTCGCGAGCGGGGCGCCGGCATGGTTCGATCGCATCGTGGTGCCGCACGATCCGGAGGACGTGGACATGCCGCTCGAAGGTGTGCCCGTCTCCATCGTGGGGCACGTGGTGAGCGCGAACGCGCTGGTCGCGCTCAACGTGCACGCTGGGGCGCCGGGGCCGGGCACGCTCGTCGTGGCCATGGCCGGCGGTGGAGGGCAGCCGCTCGATGCCGCGCGGTACACGCGCGCCGTGGCCGATGCGCACCTCCTCGCGCGGGCGCGTGTCCCGGCGCTGGAAACGGTGCTCGTGCTCGGTCCGTACGGGGAGATCCCCGCGCACGTCGAAGATGTCCCGGGCCTCTCCATTCGACGCGCCGTGGCCGATTTGCCGGGGCTCCTGGCGCGGGCCCAGCTCGTGATTTCGCAGGCGGGGTACAACGCCATCGCGGAGATCCGCGCGCTCGCCCGGCCGGCCATCGTGATCCCGGGATTTCGCAAGGCCGAAGATCAGCGCGCGCGGGCGAGACGCCTCGTGCGGACCGGTGCCGCGGTCATGGCGCGGCCGGAGGCACGGTCCATCGCGGATCGGATCGAGGCCCTGCTGTCGACACCGGGCGCGCTCGAGGCCATGCGGCGCGCCCATGAAGCGTATCCCCTGGTGCCGCGCAACCGCGACGCGGCGGAGGCGGTGCTTCGACCCGTGTGGCGCGGGGCGGGGCCACTCCGTCGTGCCGTGCTGGTCGCACACGATTTTGCACCGCGGGTTGGCGGCATGGAGACGGTGGCGCGCGCGCTCGCCGAAGGGTTGCTCGCGCGTGGGGTCGAGGTGCGGGTTTACACCATGAATCGGCTCGGTGCGGCGACGGCGAGCGGCCTCCCGGCGGGCGTCGTGCGCCCGCTGTATGCACCGCCTGCGGGCGGCCGCGGTATCGACTTGGAGGCGGACCTGCTGACGACCATCGATGCCGCCCTGGAGGACGCGCCCGATGTCATTCACCTGTGCCACGCGGGCCTGGGCCCATGGGTACCGGAGCTCCGTGCGGTGTTTCCCAGCGTGGTCACCGCCCACGTGCACGGCAACGATCTGCTCGCACCGTGGGTGCACCATGGCCGCGAGCCCGACGCGTACCGCGCCGCGCTGATCGAGGGGCTCTCCGGGGCCGATGCGGTGCTCTGCGTGTCCCACTTCTCTGCGCAGGCGGCGCGTGACGTTGGCGTATCGCCGGAGCGCCTCCAGGTGGTGGAAAACCACGTCGACGCCGACCGGTTCGCGCCGGGCCCGCGGGACGAGGCACTGGCGCGCCGGCTCGGCGTGCAAGCGGACGACGAGGTGTGGCTCACCGTGTCGCGCCTCGCCCCTCGAAAGGGGCATCGCACCGTGTTGCGAGCCCTCGCGGCGGTGGCGTCGCAGCGTCCGCGCTTGAAATACGTCTTCACCGGCGAGAGCGACGAGCGGCGCGCGGAGCTGCTCGCGTACGCCGCGTCGTTGGGCCTCGGTGCGCGCGTGGTGGCGGCGGGGTTCGTGGCGGAGGAGGAGCTTCCGGCGCTCTTCCGCCTCGCGGACGTGTTCATCTTGGTGCCGGACGGTGACGAGCGCACGGACGTCGAGGGCTTTGGGGTCGCATTGCTCGAGGCGGCCGCCAGTGGCATTCCGGCCATTGCCACCTCGGTGGGCGGCGTCCCCGAGGCGCTGGAGGACGGCGTGAGCGGCGTGCTCGTGCCCAAGGGCGACGATGCCGCGTTGGCGCGGGCGGCCCTTCGGTTTCTCGAGGATCGCGAGCTCGCCAAGGCCGTCGGCGCGCGTGCGCGTGCGCGGGTGACGTCGCGCTTTTCGCAAGTGCAGGCCGTCGAGCGCGTGGTGGGGGTGTGGGAAGCACGGTTGCAGGGGGCGAGGCCGACGCGTCCCGGCCCGAGCCTCGTGCACGCGGCCCGGGAGCAGGCGGGCAAGAGGCGACGGGAGCGGACCCGGCGCCTCGACGTCATGAAGGGGCACATCGCCCGCGGGAAGATCGTGCGGCTGCGGGCGATGGGCACCGGGGCGAGGCTCTTGCCCGATGCGCTCGCGGATTGCGCAACCTTGGGCCACGCGCCGCGTGTCGAAATGAAGCTGCGGCGGTTTCTCGATGCGGATTTCGCGGCCTACGCGCTTCCGAGCCTCGAATCGGTGGAGCTCGTGCACGGTGTGCCGCACGCGCTCGGGCCGGCGCTTTTGGAAAAGGTGCGCCGGCTGCCCGATGCGGCGCTGGCCAAGGTGCGCTCGGTGCGCATCTTCTTGACCACCGAGGCGCGCGAGCGCAGCGAACTCGCGCTCTCGGCGGTCACCGAGGCGCACGCCATGCGCAAGGCGCTGCGCGAGCGCGGTGTCCTGGTCGTGCCGCCGCCCGAGTTGATGCGCTACATGTCCGAGGTGCCCGCGGGTGGCCCCGAGACCGGCATGATCGAGCCGACGAATCTCTGCAACCTCGAGTGCCCCACGTGCCCCACGGGCAAGGGCAAAATCGCGCCGCGTCCGCCGATGACCTTGCGCCAATTCGACGACGTCATCGGCGCGCTCGCCCCGCGCATGAAGAACGTCGCCCTGTGGAACTACGGCGAGCCGCTCTTGCACCGCGAACTCCCCGCGATGATCGCGCGCGCCAAAAGCGCCGGCGTGCGCGTGGTGAAAGTCTCGTCCAACGTGCACTTCTTGAACGAAACGCGCGGGCAGGCGCTCCTCGGCTCCGGGCTCGACGTGCTCATTCTGAGCGTGGACGGCGCGAGCCAGGAAACCTATGCCACCTTTCGAAAGGGCGGCGATTTTGCCAAGGTGAAGGCGAACGTCGCCTGGCTCTGCGCCGAGAAGAAACGGCGCAATCTGGCCAAGCCACGCATCGAGCTGCAGTTCATCGCCATGCGGCACAACGAGCACGAGCTGCCCGAGATGCGACGCCTCGCGCACGAGTTGGGCGTCGATCGGCTGCGCATCAAGACGGTGAACGCCGAGGACGATGAAAGCCGGCACCTCGTTCCCAAGGAGCTGCTCCTTTCGCGCTACCGCGCCGACGGCCGCTCGCACAATCGGCTGCATCCGTTCTGCACGATGGCGTGGGACCACACCGTGGTGAACGTGGACGGCTCCGTGACGCCGTGTTGCTACCTCCGGCCCGATATGGGGGCCGAGTTCGTCATGGGCAACGTCTTCGAGACGTCCTTTGCCGAGATCTGGCGCGGCGAGAAGTACCGGGCCTTCCGCGCGGCCATGCTCGACGGGCGCGCCGCCATGCCGGTGTGCGGCACCTGCCGCGGCGGCACGCACGACTTGGTCGCCGCCGTCGAGGAGGTCAGCGCGTCATGATGGCGCTCTTCGAAGGCGGCACGCCGAACGAACCGGGGGCGGCGCGGGCCCTCTACGAGCGCGCGCTTGGCGAACCGAATGCCGCCCTTCGGTGGTGCGTCGACGCGGCGAACATCGGCCTCTTGTCCCGCGCGGTGCGCGAGCTCGATGCGACGACCGCGCTCGAGGTGGTGCTCCCCGCGCACGACGAAGCGCCGGATCGCACCGTGGTGGCCGACGAGGGTATGCTCGTTCCCACCTTGCGGCGCCTTCGCGAGCAGCGGCCGGAAGGGCTCGCCTTCACCATGACGAACGGGCGGCCTTACGTATTGCCGCCGCCGGCGCTGGACATCTCGACCAACGACCTTTGCGGCTTGAAATGCATCATGTGCGGCAACCGTGCCTCGCGCCGCGATCCGCACACCATCTCGGTCGACGACGTGCGCGCGCTCGTCGACGAAGCTGCGGCGTGGGGCATCCGCCGCGTGGCCCTTACGGGTGCGGGTGAGCCCTTTCGCGATCCCGCGATGCTGGAGCACGTGGCCTACGCCAACGCGCGCGGGCACCTGGTGACCATCACCTCGAACGGCTTCCCCATCTCCGAGAAGATGGCCGCCGACCTCGCCCAGCGCAATGTCTCCATCTCCATGTCCATCCACGGCGCGACGGAGGCCACGCACGACGCCATCGTGGGCGTGCCCACGGCCGCCGAGCATGCGTGGCGCGCGGTGCGGCGCCTCGTGCGTGCGCGCGATGGCCGGCCGGACTCGAAGCTCCGTGTGAACGTCTCCAGCGTCATCCAGCGCGACAACCTCGGCGAAATCCCTGCACTGGTTCGGCGCGCCCGCGAAGAGGGGTGCAATGGCATCAACCTTCAGCCGGTCAACCTGCAGCACGGCTTTCTCAAGGCCGGGGCCATCGTCCGCCGCGACGACATCGGTGCGATGTCGCGCCTCTGGCCCGTGGACCGCGCCGAGCTCGATCGCGTTTTCGAAGAGCTCTCGACCCTGAAGCCCGAATGCGGCCGGTTCCTGCATGCCTCCCTGGAGCGGCTCGCGCTGCTCCGCCGCTACTTCGACGACCCCTCCCGCGACGCGCTCGGTGTGACCTGCCGCGTGGGCGAGTCGTTCCTCGCCGTCGATCACCGCGGCCAGATCAAACCATGTTACCGCCTGCCATGGTCCTACGGGGATGCGCGCTTTCAGCGCCTGCGTCCACTTTGGAACAGCGAAGCGTACGCGCGAACGCGCGCCCTGGTCGAGAGCTGTCCGCTCACGTGCATGAACAATTGCTTCTTTCGCAAGGAGGCCGCCTCGTGATTCCGCTGGTCGAGCGCGTGCGCGTGAACGTCGCCGATCCCGAGCTTGCCCGTGCGATGACCCAGGCCATCGCCGATGCGATCCGTGCGGCCCTGCCGTCCGAGCTGCCGGCGCCGGCCCCTCCCGTCGTCCGCTTTCGCACGCGAAAAAAGCTCGCCCGGCTGCTCACGGCGCCGGAGGCGCTGGCCGGTGCCCTGGCCGTGGTTCGTGTGACCTCGGCCAATGCACGCCACCTCGAAGCCTGGGTCACCGAGGTGCGGCGGGCCGGGGTGGCCGGCGTTCAGCTCGTATGGAATGGACGCGATCCCGCGCCGGAGCGGGTGGCGTCGCGCATCTTTCGCGTCCTCGAAATGGCCCGCGCGACCTTGCGCGAGGCCCCCGTGATGCTCTCGGCGCGTGCCGTTCCGGCGCAGGCGCTGCTTCTCTCGATTTCGATGAAAGGGACCTCGCCATGATGACATGCGGGCGGGCCATCGCGATCTTGCGCGGCCTCGAGAACAACAGTCTCACGGTGCAGGCCAAGGAGATCGACGAATTGATCAAGGCCGGCGCTGTCATCGAGGCCGATCCCGAGCATTTCCACGTGCTTACGCGCATTCATCAGCTGAAATCCATGGTGCCGGAGCTGGACGATCCGACGTCGACGTTTTCGCTCGGCATGGCGCTCAAGGACATCGAGGCGAAGCTCAAAGACGAGTGGTACCGCATCCGAACGGGCAAAGAGGAGCTTCGCGCCCAGGAGCAAGCCCGCGTCGCGATCCGCTATGCCCTCGGCCGGCTCTCCGATCGGGTCGAGGGGGAGAAGCTGCTCGCGCTGAACCAGCAGCGCGCGCTGATCCCGGATGGCGCGATGTACGTGCCTTGCCCAGCGCTCGGTTGCGAACTGTACGCCATCACGCATCGCGGTCGCAGCATGCGGCACGAGCTCGAGATCCGCCTGGCCCGTTTCGAGCCGGTGGCGTTCTCCGTCTTCCTCAAGGTGTTCGACAAGACGTACGCCAAGATGGACGCGTTCGTGAAGAACCTCGCCGCGGTCTCCCAGGACGTCCCGCCGGTGCGCAAACACCGCGCGCAGATCCTCGTCGGCCTGATCAAGTCCGGATTGCCGGCGCAGCAGGCGACGGGCACCTACCGCGAGGTGCTGCGCCACAATCAGCCGCCCGACGTCGCGGTTCTGTGCGCGCGCAACGCCGGGAAGTTCGGCAACATGGCCAACACCATGGGCGCGCTTCAGCGCGTGCACCGCGCGCTCGTGCAGGCTGGCCTGCGCGACAGCCAGGAGCTCGCCTCGGCGGCCAAGGCGCTGCTCGCCTACGAGCCGCCCGAATCCGGCGTGGGGCGCTTTCTCGAGCTCGTGCGTGGCGTGGGGCAGCTGTTCCCGAACAGCGCGTTCCTCGTCTACAAATATGCCGCCCGGCTGATGCCTTCCACGGGCACCGTTCCCGAGATCGTGCGGCGCGTTTCCATCGCCGTCCAGCTCCTGCTCCCGCGCGGCAACCTCGTTCCCGACCAGGCCAAGGTGGCCGTGGCGCTGGCGTCGATGGTTCAAGCGGAGGACGTGCTCCCCGGTTTCGTCGAGCGCTTCTTCCAGGTGCGGCAGCTGCTGGCCCACGACGCCGGCAACCAGCCCGCCATGGCGGTGGACTATGCGCTCGAGTGCGTCGTATGCCCCGGAACGCCGGAGGAAGTCGTCTCCCTCGTGCGAAGCCTCGCCCGCCGCATCACCGAGGAGCGCGCGCAAGTCACCGATCCGCGCGACGCCACCGCCATGGCGGTCGCTTTCGCCAAACGCTTCGCTTATTGAAGCGCGGCTACTTCTGCGTGATGTTTCCTTTGGAATCGATCACCCAGAGCCCCTGGCGGTCGACCTCATCGTCGCTGAACGTGTCGTTCTTGTTCGTGTTCGACTTGTGAAGGTCGAACGTGCCCGGCGCGATATTGCCCTTTCGCTTGAACTGCTCTTCCCAGGTGCGGGGTTTCACGCCGTCGGTGTCGACGAGCACGACCGTGCCCTTCTCCATCACTTCGATCATCGGAACGGTGATTCCATTGATTTGGACCCGCTCGTATTTCCCATCGGGCGGTACCCAGCTGGCCGTCGCACCGGTCGTTTGAGTTTCGCGCTTCTCTTGCTTGCCCTCTTGGTCTTCGCCGCGCGGGCGGCTGCATGCCATGCAGAAAGCCAAGACAAAGAACAACATGGGAAGTCCAAATCGGGTCATCGTGATCGCGAATGCTACTCGCGAATTGGAGGCTCTGGAATCATTCCAAATTGGCCACGCTTGAGCCGAAGTGGCGCTCGTTCGTTTTAGGGGTGCGTTTTGCCGGGCGGCGGAGCATAACCCTGGGCCGGATGACCTCACGCACTGCGCTCATCGTAGGTGCCACCGGGCTGGTGGGCAGTCACTGCCTGGAGCTCCTGCGTTCCGAAACGCACTATCGTCGCGTGGTGGTGCTCACACGGCGAACGCTCGGTGTTGCCGACGGCAAGTTGGGCGAAGAACTCGTCGACTTCGACCGCCTCGACGAACACCCCGACACCTTTCGCTGCGACGACGTCTATTGTTGCCTCGGTACCACGCGAAAGGTTGCCGGCTCCAATGAAGCATTCCGCAAGGTCGATCACGACTACGTCGTCGACGTTGCGCGCCTGGCCAAGGCCGGCGGCGCACGACGTTTCGCCCTCGTTTCGAGCGTGGGGGCCGACGTGCGCTCGCGCAACTTCTACCTGCGCGTGAAGGGTGAGACCGAGCGGGACGTCGAGGCGCTCGGCTTCCAGGTCCTGCAGATCTTCCGTCCCAGCTTCCTCGTCGGGGAGCGCCATGTGCGCCGCCCCGGCGAAGCGGTGGCCGGCGTCGTCTCCCGCGGCGTGGCCGGTGCACTCGTCGGCCCCTTGCGCAAATACCGCCCCATCGAGGCCTCCACGGTGGCCGCGGCGATGGTGCGCTCCCTCGTGCAGCCCGGGCAGGGAGAGCCCGGCCATCACGTTCACACGTTCGACGGCATCCAGTCCCTCGTCCCTCGCGATGCCAGCGTCTAGCGCTCGGCCGGCGGCACCAGCGGGTGGCGCGTGATCGTCCCCTCCGCCGTCCGCTTGCCCGCCGTCACGTAGAGCTGCCCCTCGTTTCGCACCAGCTCCCATTGGGTGTGCCGCTCGATGCTCGCCTCGAGGCCGTCGAGAAACGACGGCTCGAGCCGCCATACTTCGATGTCCGCGGCGCGGTGGATTTCCTTCTTCGCCACGTCACGCCGGAGCAGGTTCAGCTCGGTGTGCGTATAGAGCGCCACCCGCTTGGCCGCCTTCGAAGCCTTGTGCAATCGCTCCGCCGACGGCGCACCGACATCGATCCAGGCCAAGAGAATCCCCGTGGGATCGTGCACCGCCACGGGCGGCTCGTCGGTGGACGAGAGGCCGCCTTTGCTGAATGCAATGCCTTCCTCGTACGAGAGCGCGTACGCAAAGAGCCGCGTCAGCATGTAGCGCATGCTTTCCGACGGATGCCGCGCCATGCGCAGATCCAAAGATTCGTAAACGCTGCGGTCGACATCCGAAAGCGCGACCTCGACACGATGAACCGTCGCAGTAAGGGCCATGGCTGGCCCATCTTAGCCGATTGTCTAGGCGCTCTCGGCGTGCGAGTTTCGCTCGGACAAAGACGAGCGCAGTTTCGACAGCCGTTCGAGGATGCGCTCGAGGCTCACGCGGAGCTCCGCGGGACGCCGATGCCCGCGATCGATCTCGATGGTCTCGGGCTCCAGCGTTTGCCATTCGACGAGCTCTTCACGGCCCGCGCGGTGGATGCGCACGCGCACTTCATGCCGAAGCGAGTGCATGCGCGAGAGGTTCTCTTCGAGCTCGGACATCTTGGTCTGGTGCATGACGGGCTCCTCCCCCGACGAGAACCCCGTCGGCGATTCGTCGTAATCCGCGCACTGCCGGGATCGCAATCCTCGATGCAAGATGACGGACATCGCATCATTGCATAGCCGGCGTTCGCGCGGACCGATTTCCAGAGAAAAATTAGAAAGGTGCGCGGCTCCAACACCCCGCCAACTCCTAACCAGCACAGCGGGGCAGATTTGTCGAAGCAGCGTTTCGATGCTCCAGCGCTCCGCTTCGTTTCGGCTTTCGTCGTCTCCAATACAATACCCAATAGCGCGCAGCGTCAATAGCGTCGTTGCCAGACTCCGTCGACAATGGAGGTGCCGCGATCGCCGAACGTGGTTTCCAGCGTCCAATTGCGTTTCACGCGCCAGCTGACGATCAAGAAATTGCGATCGGGTCGGTCGAGCGGGGGGACGCCCAACGCGTGGCCCAACTTGACCGCGAGGCTGCGCGACAATTGGAACTCCAGCTCCGGGCGCGGATTGGCGGATTGGGTCGTGTCGATGTGGGCCGTGATGCGATCGGTGCCCGCCAGATCCTCGATGCCTTTGTTGAGCCCTTGTGCTGCATAAGCGCCGCCCATCCCCACCGCGCGAACGGTGCCATCGGGCTGCCGCTGTGGGTACGGTGTCGATTGCGAGCCTTCCGCGGTGCCGAACATCAGCAGCGCCACGATCTCGTTGTTCGGCCGCGGCGGTTCGGACCGCAAATGGACTTTGCCCGTTTTCAGCGGGCCAACGAAATCCGCATACACCAGCGTCCCATCAGGGGCATTCCAGCGAGCGGTCACCACAATCTCCGGATTGTTCGGTTCGCCCGTGAACGATACGGTGCCTCGCTCGATTTCGAGCTTCTTGCCTTGCAGCTCGATGAAGCCACCGGTGAGGCGGAGCCGTCCGGACATGGTCGTCTTTTCGCCGTTGATTTGGATTCGAGGATCGCCGGTCACACCGACCTTCACGTCGGTGGAGCGACGAATCTCGACATCGTCGCCCAGGTGAACGTTGACGATGGTGGCCGTCGGCGGGGCGTCGTCGATCTTCGGATCGCCGCCTTCGTAGTCCTCTTGATCGAGCGGCAGCTTGGTCAGCTCGTCGCGTTTGCGCTCGACGCCCACCTGGATGTCATCGCGCGGCTGGAGATCTTGCACGCTGTTGCCGCCGGTGGGCGGGAGCTTCGTGTGGAAGCTGGGGATGTTCACGTTCATCGTGGTCGTGCGGCCATCGGGGCTGTTGCGAACGTCGAGGCGCACATCGCCGTAGATGGCGCCGATCGGTTCGCCTTGCAGGGCGAGCGGCAGCGCTTCGCGTTCGCGGATGTGCACCTTGCCGGATGCGTGCTCCAGCTTGGTGCCGCTCAACTTGGCCTCGGCACTCGCGGAGAGCTTGCCCTCGGTGCCGTGCGCCACCACGTCGTCCACGCGCACACGGCCGTCCTCGGTGAGCTTCACGGTAGCGCGCACGCCGTGCAGCTCGTCGCCGAGGGCGGGCAGATTGACCACGCCTTCGCGGAAGGCGAGCTCGCCGCTCATTTTCGCGTCCTTGGTGCGCGGATCCAACCGACCCTGCGCCTTGGCATCGAGGTATCCGTCCAGATCGCTCACGGCGCCGGCGAGAAACGGCTCCAGCGCGGCGACGCGGAAGTGCTTCGCGGCAACGGAGCCCTCGAGCGGTTTGCTCTCGTCGAGCGCGGGCGCCACGGCCGCGCCCCATCTCATGGCGGCGCGGGCCCGCGCTTCGAAGAAGCCGTCGTCCTGGTCGAACCGAACCACGGCCTCCGCCGGCTCCGGGCCGCCGGCGTGGGCCTCGATGAAGCCGCCTTTGTAGCGCGCTTCGCCCACCGCCAGCTTCTCGAGGTCGAGGCGCGCGTGTGCCCGCGCATCCTTGTGAATGCCTTGGACGGTCAGGTCGCCGTGCATCGTTCCGCGCAGCTGCATGTCGGAGAACTGCGAAACGCTCTGCAGCGGAAAGTTGGCCAGCTTGGCCTGCAGATCCGCGTCCCATGGCAGCTCGCGCCCGGCCACGGGATGGATCAGATCCTCGACGTTCACGTTGGCCTGCGCCTTGGCCGTGAGAACCTCCGCGCCCGGAAGCGTGTTCACGCGCACGGTGGTCTCGAAGCGTTTCCCATCGTAGGTCGCGTTCACGCGCGTGTCCGTGGCCGGCGTGCGGGTCGCGGGCTCGACCTTGAAGTCGGAAAGGCGCGCGTTGACGGCGAGGCGTGGCTCCTGCGCGCTGCCCGATGCCGCGAGATCCACCTCGACGTGCCCCGGCATCCCTTTGGTGCGAAACAGTGGCGGTAGATCGGCGACCTTGCGGCGGGGCACCTGAAAGCGCGCCTCGAAGGGAACCTTTTCGAGCTCCTCCATCGCGTGGGCCGGATCGGGATCGCGCCAAAGGTCGTTGTACGGCAGGTCCGCCTTGGCATCGAAGTTCATCAACGGCCCGTGCGCATCGACCAGGCGCGCCGACACCTCCGCATGCCCGCTGGTGGCGTCCACGCGCACGTTGAGGGCTGCATCGATGTCGCTGCTTCGCCAGGCCGGCGGCGCGACGACCCGCGTTCGGCCCACGGGCGGTGGATCCTCGGGCTGCGTGCCCGCGAGCACCAACCCGCGCGTTTGCGTGGTGAGGCTGATCTCGGGCGCCACCTTGGGCGAGTCGCGGCGCAAGGTTCCCGTGACGTCGATCTTGCCCTTCATCTCGCCGAAGGGAAGCGACCCTGGTGGCACGAGCGCCGCGATGCGCTCCAGATCGAGCTCGCCCTCCAAGGCGGCACGGCCGATGGCGCCTTTCCACGCCGCGGCATCGAGCGGGCCCTTCGCGCCGTACAACTTCGCCCGGGTGCTGCGGAGCGAGACATGGCCGGCCTTCGCGAAGTCGGCTTTCAGGCCGATGTCGAGATCGTCGTCGTTCAGAACCGCCGCAAGCTCCACGTTGCCATGTTCCAACTCGGAGACCGTGGCATCCTCCACGGACACGTCCACGCGGCCCTTCGAGGTGCGCTCCGCGAGGCTCGCGTCGATGGCGAAGGCCAAGGTCCCGCCGGACACGTTGTCCTGAACGTCGAGCAGGCGGGCCATGCGCTCGAGATCGAGCCCATCGGCCTTGGCGTGCACCGTCAGCCCGTGCGTGCTCTTGGCCAGCGACGCGTGCGCGGGTGCGCCCAGGCCCGAGAGGACGAGACCGTCGACCCTCAAGGAATTGGCCACCGCGATGCGGTCGACGTTCAGCGCCACGCTCTCGCCGTTGCGATCGAGCGTCACGCGCGCGTTGCGAACGACTTGGTGCACGGGATCGACGGAGGCGCGCACGCCGAGGGTGCGAACGTCGTAGCCGCCCGCGACGACGTCGCTTGCGTAGACGCTTGCATCGATGCGCGGTGCAGAGAAGGTGCCTCTGGCGCGCGCGTCGACGGTCGCGTGGGCGATTTGCGCAGCATCGGCGTACGCGAAGTCGCGCACCTGGGCCTCGAGCCGCGCATCCAGCGTTTGACCCTCGACGTCGACGCTCCCCGTGGCCTTCAGATCGAGCGCACCGGCGAGGCCTTGCGTGAGGCGCTCGAGTCGCGGGATGCGCTCCACCGCGGGCACGCGGCTGGAGACGGCGAAGTCGACCCGATGGTGCTCGCCGGCGGGCCGCAAGTTGGCCTCGAAGGCAACGGGGGCGCCTCGTTCGTCGATGGTGCCCTCGGCGCGGGCGCTGTCCTCGGTGAAGCGTCCGCGCACATGCGCCGGTGGCACGGCGTTCGGCCCCACCGAGCCGGGGAGCACGTCGAAGTTGTAAACCCCGGACAGCGCGCCCTGCGGCCCAATGGCCAGCTCGATTTCGCTGGTGGCCGCGAGCTTCGAGGCCGGCGCCGTCTCCGAGAAGGAGCGAACGTCGACATCGCGCGCCACGACGCGTGCGAGCACGTGGGTGCGCTCGGCCCCGAGCCCGACAGTGCCCGTGACGTCGACCACGCCCGTGCCCGCGCTGAGGTGCGCCTTGGCCGCGAGGCGTGACATTTCGCCGTGCACCTCCGCATGCGCCTCGAACGGATCGCGCACGGGCGGCGGGTCGAACATGCCGCGAAGCCGCTCCGGGTCGGCCCGCGGCACATCGAGCACCGCGTCCAGGCGATCGCCGTTCATGCGCGCATGCGCCCGCGCCGGAACGCCGCCGGCATCACCGTCGAAGCGCCCGGTGAGCTCCATCGATTCACCGCTGGCCGAGGGCATGGCCAAGTGGAACTCGGCCGCCCCCTGCGGATTGGCCCGATGGGGCATTCCCCGCGCGGCGAGTCGTGCGCGATCCAGATCGACGCGCGTCTCCTTCGGGGCCACGAGCACGCGCAGCGAGAGCCCATCGGCATCGACGTCCAACGGCGGGGCACCGGCCATGGTTCCGTGCACCCAGCCGTGCGCGAGCGTCGCGCGCGGAAAGGACAATCGCAGCCCGCGCGCGGTGGGATCCGGTGGTGGTGCGGGGGCCGTCTCGATGGGCTCGAACGCACGAAGCAGGCGCATCACGTGCTCGGGGCTCTGATCGTCGTCGAGGTTCGCTTCCAGGTACGCGATATCGATTCGTCCAACGGTGACCTCGATATCCCCTTTTCCAAGCAGCGCGGATTTCAGCACAGCCATGGCAGACAGCCGGGCGTCCACGCCATCCGCGAGCAGCACGCGTTGTCCGCGGGGATCGGCCACCTCGGCACGCACCCCGCGCACGCCATCGAGCCCGAGGTGCGCCACGCTCTCGATGGAAATGCGCCCCTTCAGCGATTGCGCCAACAGCGCATGAATCTGATTCGCCGCGACACGCCGCGTCGCCGGCAGATCCAGGTGCAGCAGCACACCGCCCACCGTCGCCGTGACGAACGTGACCGTGGTGCCCACGACCGCACCGATGATGCCCAAAACGCGTCGCAATCGCATCAGAACGCCTCTCCAAGGCCGAAAGCAATGGCAATTGGAATGCCGAAGAGGTCCTGCGGTGTCTTTTCGTCGCGCGTTCGCCCGCCGAGCACCTGAAGCCCGGGGATCCGATAGCCGACGTCCAATCGAATGGGGCCGACCGGTGTGTCGTAACGCGCGCCCAGTCCGCACGAGAGGTGCAAGTGCGTGAGGCGAATGTCCACAGTTTGAGGAGAGACGTCACTCATGTCACAGAAGACGGCCCCAGCCAGCGGGCCATGGATGACGAAACGCAGCTCGTTCTGAAATTCCCAGAGCGTGAAGCCACCGATGGGAATGGTGCAATTCGGGTCTGTGGATCCCGGTACGCATGCGCTCTGCACTTGGGCCGCCGCGGTCTCCGGGTTCAAAAAGGGCACGAACGCATGCGGGCTCACCCCACGGAACGGGTAACCGCGGTTCGAGGTGGAACCGCCGGAGAAGAATCCTCGAAAGAACATCACCTGGAGATCGCGCGTGCGATCGGCATCCTGTGGCAATTGGGCGCGAGCAGGATCGCGCACGGCGTCTCCGTAGTTCGATGGGAAAAGGAACCCTACGGAGAGTCGGGTCACGAACGAGCCTTTCGAGGCCACAGGAATGTACGTGCGGATCTCGGGCTGCACGCGGATATCGCGAACGTTGCCGCCGAGGCCGGCCACCTGCAAATCGTTTCCGAGGAAAATGCCTTTTCGCGGGTGCACGGCATCGTCGCGAAAGTCGAGTTGGGTCAAAAGCTCGGGGTAGCTGACCACCACGTTGGAAAGGGTCGGGTCTTTCGAGCCTTGGTACATGAACGGTACATCGATTTGCACATTGTGAGATAGCGCGGCATAAAGCTTCCAGAGCGTGCGATCGACGCCAACCGCACCGCGGAATTCGGCATAGCCCAATACCGGATCGGGCGTTTTGGCATCGGGATTCAGAAGCACCGGAAAGACATTGAACTCGGGGCGAACGAACCCCGTGGTGCGCGCCTCGAGGAATCCGGGTTGGCGCAGCTCGGCGCGCAGCTTTTCCTCGGGGAAGAAGCGCTCGGGGGCCACCAGGTTGTTGATGCGGGTCGGATAGAAGACCAAGCCGGGTTTCAAGCTCACTTGGAAGCTTCGAAACCCGCCGAGGAAGTTCTTGCTCTCCCAGCCCACGAGCCCGTGGACATCGGCCCGCAATTGGTCGAATTCGACGCCGCCGCCCAGCCGCACGGTGCGAAGTCGGGCCGGTTCGACACGGACCGTCACCGGCACCACGTGGTCGGCCGGCGGTGGCGTGCGCAAATCCGGTTTCATTTCCACCGAGGCAAAAACGCCCAATTCCAAAATAGCCTGCTGCGCGCTGTCGAGATCGGCCTCGGAATACGGTTCTCCTTCCTGGATATCCATCGCGCGGCGCACCGGGGCTTCGGGCAGCTCGCCCAGGCCCTCGATGGTCATTCGGCCGAAACGTGCGGGCTTCTCCGGGGTCGCGCTGAGGACGATTTTGGCGGCATGGCGAACCATGTCCACCGCCGCCGCGCGGGTCACCTTGGCGTAAGCATATCCGCGATCGCTGAGCGCGCGACGAACATCGCCTTCGGCGGTCGTGAGATCGTCTTCGGCAAACGGCTGGTCGTGCGGCAAACGCTTGGCGGCAGCCTTCAACGCGGCATCGCGCACCGGTGGCGGGAGCGCCTCGATGCCCTCCACGGTGACGTGCTCGATGCGCACGGGCAGGCCCTCGTCGACGATGACCTCGACACGAATGTGACCTCTGCCGGTCTCGATGATCTGACCCGCCGTGGCGCGGGCCTCGTAGTAGCCTCGTGCGCGATAAAAGCGCTCCACGCGCGCGAGATCGCGCTGCAAAACGAAGCGATCGAGAAGTTCGTAATCGAAGACGACGCCACGAAAGAGCGATAAAAATTTCGGGCTGGGGCTGGTCGCGAGCTTTTCGGCGATGTCGGACTCGTCGACGCCGCGCGCGCCGCGGATGTTCACCGCATCGACGGCCGCGCGACCTTTTGGCACCGACGCGCAGCCGGTCAGACTCACCAGCAGCACGAAAAATCCGAGAAGTCCGAGAAGGGCTCCGTATCTCAAGCGGAAGGCCGCGACCATGGGTACAAAGCAACAGCAAGGCCGTTCGCGTCGGGGCCGGGCATGCCACGTGCTCACGCGTCACGATGATGCGGCGTCGCGGCTTCGTATTCGTCGTGCTTGCATGGTGCACGTGTGTCGCCGGCTGCGGCTACGCGCGGCTTCCGCATCCCACGTACATTCGGCAAACCTCAACGGAGTTGGTCGAGGTTCCGTATCCTCCACCGCCCGCGCGCGTCGAGTTCGTACCCGCGAAGCCGCGCGATGAAGCGGTCTGGGTCGATGGCGAATGGACGTGGCACGGCCGGCGTTGGGCATGGAAACGCGGTCGATGGGTCATTCCTGCATCGGGCACGGCATTCTCGCCACGCGCCTTGGTTCGAAACGATGCGGGGACATTGTTCGCCGCCGAGGGACGATGGCGCGACGTGCGCACGGGACGCGAGGTCGCGGCGCCCTCGGAGCTGGCCGTTGGAAAGGCGAGCCCCGGCGACGTGGTCGATCCGGAGGGCGATCCGACGGCGACGGGTCAAGACCTCGAATAGGGCGCGTGCACATCGCACGCAGGAAAGAGCCAGCCTCACTGCATCGATGATTGAAACTCGTCGCGTCGTGGTGAATGATCCGCGTCGGTGCGGCTCCCAACCCTGGAGCACGAGGCCTCATGTCCATCGTTCGCAAACTCGCATTCGGTTTGGCGACGGTCACCTTCGTGACCCTCGGTGTCAGCACACTGGTGTCGACGGCCAACGCACGCCGACGACACGATGCGGAAACCATCGAGCGCGCAGGCCCGATAAAAGCAGGGGAAAAAAGCGCGCGCGAGCCCATCATCCTTTTGCACGGTTGGGCGGCGTCGCGGAAAGATATGGCCACGATGCGGGGTGGTTTCGCGCAGGCGGGATATCCCACCTACGTGGGTGCGTTCGGGGGTGAGGACAACATCGCCAACGCGCGGGCCATTGCCGACATCGTCGACGTTGCCAAACGGGAGACCAAGGCCGAAAAGGTCCATCTGGTCGGTCACAGCATGGCCGGGCTGTCGATGCGTTACTACATCAAGCGCTTGGGCGGGGCAGCGAGCGTGCGCTCGTACGTGGCCTTCGGTACGCCTCAGTATGGCTTTTCGGTCGCGTGCATTCTGGCCGAAGCCAACGGGGGCCAAATGTGCCCGTCGAGCGCCTTCCTGACGGACCTCAACGCCGGCGACGACACGCCGGGGGACGTGGCCTATTTCGCGTACCGAAGCACCAAGGACACGCCGGGTATCACGCGGCTCGACGGCGGAGCATGCTTCGTCGAGCTGCCCGACGTGTCGCACTTCGACGAGCCCAAGTCCCCTGCGTTCCTGCAGTCGATTTTGCTCGCCGTCGGCGGTACCTGCCCGGGCACGTACACGGAGCTGGCTGCGAACTGACACGCGCGAATAACTGACACTACCCTGTCAACGGGCGGTGCCAGATTCTCGTCTCGAACAGGAGGCGAAGCGTGAAACTCTATTTTTCTCCGTACTCGTACAACGCCCGGAAGGCCCTCATGACCGCGTTGCAGCTCGGACTCTCGCCCGAGGTCCGCCACGTGGATCTCATGAAATTGGAGCAGCGCCAACCCGAGCTGCTCGGGCTGAACCCGAATGGCAAGGTGCCGGTGTTGGTCGAGGACGATTTCGTCTTGAACGAGTCGCACGCCATCATGGCCTATCTGGCCGACAGGACGCCGGGCCAAACACTCTATCCGACGGACCTCCGCGCTCGCGCGGACGTGAATCGGTGGTTGTTCTGGAGTTCGAATCATTGGGGCGTGGCGATATCGATGATCAATTGGGAAAAGGTGGTCAAAAAGCTCATTGCGGCAGGCGACCCGGATCCCGCGCAGATTGCCCGTGGCGAAATGCTGTTTCGCGACTTCGCCAAGGTGCTCGATGCGCATCTCGCCAACCGAGAATGGATAAGTGGGAATGCCTTGTCCCTTTCGGATATCGCGATTGCCTGTCCGCTGATGGTCGCGGCTCGGGCCGAGGTGCCGGTGGCGGAGTTTCCGAACATCGAAGCATGGTTCGCGCGCGTGCAAGCGCTCGATGCGTGGAAGCGAAGCGCAGGGTGAATTGACCCACTGAGTCACGAGGATAGGGCGCATTCGGCGGTATCTCGATGCGCCCAGCGCGTGCGTATTGAGCGATGGTATCGCCTCATTCGATGAATGGCTGATCCATTCGAGAACGCTGTATTCACGGGGATGATCGAGTTAATCACCCCCCGTAACGGGCATTGTCTTCAATCCCCTCCGTTGCTACCACTGGTGGCAGAAGGATTTCTTGGCTTGGGTCGTCGCGGCATGCGCCCCAGCGAAATTCGGAAATCCGCAGACGGAAAGGGGTACGCGCCATGAGGACGATCACGACCGTTGCTGCTGCCTTGCTGTTCGTTTTTCCGATTGCTGCCGGCTGTTCTTCCGCCCGCGAGGAGGCGAATGTTCCCGGCGAGGAAGAGATAGGAGAAGAGGGGGCCGTGGCTACGGGCGAAAGCGCCCTTGCCACGTGTTATTGCGCAGCGCCCTATACGTGCGGGCATTCGACGTCGCCGTCTTATATGTATCCGGCCGCCTACGCGGCGATCAAACGAGCCGGCGTGACCGATTCTCAGCTGACGCAGACCTATGGCGACGCCGAAGCCTCCGTGGGAACGCACTGCCCCGAGCCGGGGACGAGCTATTCGGCCGCCACGGACGTGACGTCGACCTCGGCGCCATGCACCCGTGTGCACCGGCTCCGCATGGAGGGCTTCGCCGCGTGGTCGCGCGTTCCGCCGACGTTTTCAGCGCACATTCACGCGGTTTACGCGGGCACGCCGGTCTTGAAGCAGTCGCTGAAGAATCAGATTAGTTCCTTCTATCAAAAGCGAAATGGGCTCGCGAACAACGCGATCGACACCATCTGTCCCATCACCGATGCGGAAATTACCGCGGTGAGAAATGTACAAAATGGCGGTGGTGGCACGACCGACTGTGTCGCGGGAGGCGCTTATTGTGGCGGGGACAGGGTGGTGGGCGACGCCAATACGCTTTACCGCTGCAATTCGGACGGCAAATCTGCCACGCAGATTCGCGCGTGCTCGCACGGCTGCTACGTCGCGCCCGCGGGGCAGGACGACCGTTGCCGCTGCGTGGCCGGCAGCGCCTACTGCGGCGGCGATGTGGTCGACGGCGACGCCAATACGCTCTACCGGTGTGGCTCCGATGGCGTATCGATCAGCGTCATTCAGGTTTGCGCCAACGGTTGCCAGTGGAACACGGGCGACGACGACGCCTGCAAATAGGTTAGCGCGGGCCGGCGAGGGTGAAATCGCCTTTGCGCGCGCCCGGCTCGAGTGTCCATCCGGGACCGAGCTGCAGTGTCCAGCCGTCGCCTTGCAAAGGGTGGGCGGCTGGATCGGCGGGGGCGGATACCGTGACGGTCGTCCAGTCTTCGGAGAGAAGGGCACCCGTCGACGCGGTCAATACGCCCCATTCGTCGGTCACGCGCAGCTGGCGGTACACGGTGCCCCGCCTCGAGCTTGGGCGGCAGCCGCGCGCCCGTGGCCTGCGCGAGCAACGCGCCAAGGTCGCTCCCGGGGGCTAGCGAGCGTCGCCAGCGGGCGCCGGCTTCATCGAGCAAGAGCCCATAGGCCGGGCCCGATGCGTAGGCGAACGAGCGCACGAACGAGGGCTTCGCGGTACCGTTGTCCAGCAGCTGCGTCGCCACGACACGGCGCTCGGCCGGCGAGTCCGATGCGAGCGTGTTGCCCGTGTACTCCGCGAGCCCCTCGTTCATCTCGAGGGCGCGCTCTTCTTGCGCCGCCAGTGGAAAGATCTCCCGACGACGCGCGCGAAAGACCAGCGCGTCCTCGATGGCTTCTTGCCGCCGCGCGCCCTGCTCGAGCACGGCCTTTTTGAGCGCGCGCCATTCGAGCTGCAGAAGGATGCGCCCCTCGAGTGCATCGAGATGCGCATTGCCGTCGTTGCCCTCCATGGGAAGGTGCAGGGCAGGCTGCTGCCGATGAAATGCCTCGTGGGCCAACAGCCGCTTTCGTGCGGGGGCGTCTTCCGGCAGGGGCCACATCACCTCGGTCCAGCGGACGCCCGCCCAGTCCAGTGCCGAGTTGGCCGGCGACACCTCATCACCGACATGGCCGGTGAAGATATGGTCTCGCGCGGCCAGCTTTCCCTGGGCATCTTTTTGATTGGCGGCCACCTGCCGCGTTTCGGGGTCGAGAATCAAGATGGGACCGTCGAGGCGGACGCCCCAGAGCTGCCCGCCATCGCGCGCGAACAATTGGGCTGCCTCGGCGAAATAGGCCTCGGCCTGCGCTTCGTCGATGTGGGTAAGCGGTGGGGCGGGGGCTGGGCGAGGCTGGGTCGGCGTGGGGGCGGCGGCGGGCGTGCAGCCGAGAACGAGGGCCAATGGGATCCAGCGAATCGACGGAGGCATCGCGCAGCGACGTAGGTCCAAAGCGGGAGGGGCAACAGTGTGTCAGGCCGGTTCTCTTCCCCATGCCGCGCACCCGCACGACGTGAGCCCGACGAATCCGGGGCTCCGTATCAACGCGAGAAACCCATCCCATTCCACCGCCTGGCACTCGAACCGAACGTCCTCGAGTCCTTGCTCGCGCAGCAAGCAGCCGAGTTTTCTCCCGCGCAGGCGATCGTGCCCTCCCGATGCAAGAAGGCTCAAAAAGGCCTCCCTCACTTTGTTGAAGAGCGCTTCGTCGCCGCCGCGCAGTTGGGAGAAGGTTCCATAATCCGAATCCTCGACGAGCACCCACCCACCAGGCCTGAGCGCGGCCACCATTTTGCGCAGCACCGGCTCCGGCTCGCGGAGATGTTCGAGCAGCGAGCGTTCATGAACGAGGTCGAATGCCTTTCCTCGAGCGCGTCCACGGTGATGTCATGCCGCCGCACCTCGAGATGGGCCGCATCGAGAAACCTCGTGTCGATGTCGGTCGCCACGACGTGTCCCGTTGGGCCGACTCGCTTGCCGAGCCATTGTGCGATGGAGCCCCCTCCGCCACCGACCTCGAGGCAGCGCCATCCCGGACGCACGCCGATGGCTTCGAGCCGCCGAATGGTGAAGGGGTCGGCTATCTCCTGCAGCGCTTCGAGCCGTTCCAACTCGCGCGAGGCATTGTTGTCGAGAAGGTAAGGCATCACGGGATCATTCCTCATATTGCCCATGACGTGTAGGGAGCACGAAGCGCACGGCCGCGGTGTGGGGACTTTTTGCCTTTTCGATCCTGGCGTGACGCGCCAACTCCGTACCTCATCAACGAGAACGCGCTTCTCGTCGTACCGCCTTCGCGAATACGCTCACGAAATGTTGCTTGGCTCTCGAAAAAATAGAATGCCACTTATGATCCTGGCCTATGCCTTCTGCGGATCTTTCTCATTTTTCGCCTCGAGCGACGCCGCGGCGGCCGACAAGAGGACCCCGGCCGAGTGTGCGGCCGCGTTGGATTGCACGATGTCGGACATCGATGCGATGTCGATGCCCGAGCGCCTGCAGTTCCTTCAAGCGATGGAGAGCGGACCGGCCGCCGAGTTCGGAGCCTCGGATCGATGGCACAACATCGAAGGCATCGTCATGTTCTTCCGCGACCGCCAATGGGGCGCTTCCGGCACTTGGGTATCCTACGTGGATGCCGGCATCCTGGAAGGCGTTGAACGCGGTCTAGCCATTGCCCTCGGACGCGCGACCGACCCATTCGGCAACCCAGGTTCCCAACGCTGGGCGACCTACGTGACCCGTCTCTCCCGGGGCGAATTGGAGATTCGCGGCCCGCACGACCGGGCATGGGGCGAGGCCGAGCAAGCCTCGACCGACCATGGCGTCGACGTCGCGGAGAACCATGGTCAATATGCTTCCACGGTCGAGCAACGCTTCTTCGCCTTCTCCGAAGTCTACCGCTGGGCCCTCCGCAACCGCCCCATGGTGCTCGATCTCCTGGCCATTTACGGCCCCCTGATCCACCCGGACCTCGCGCGCCTCCGCGTCCCCTTCTACGACTGGTTCACCGACGTCCGCGAATGGAAGCCCACCTACATCGGCGCAACCATCGCCTACGAACTCGCCGAACTCCACCCCATCGCCGGCCTCACCGGCATGCCGGCACTATTCTTCGAATACATCCCGCAGCTCTTCGAAGCGTACCTGGCGACTCGCGTGTCTCAGAGCGCGCAGTAGCGCATCCATGCACTACGGGACGTCGGGACGTCGAGCGAATCTTCGTCGGTGACGGTCGTGCGGACGCGATAGGTCAAATTCGACGCAATATTTGTCCGATTACTTCTTTCCCGGAATCAGGGAAAATGACCTTCAGTTCGTGAGGCTCTCCAGGTCTCCAATCCAGAACGCATTCGGCGAGTACGGTAACATACTGATGTATTTCCGACGGAGGTAGTCCGGGGACATCCCTATGAATGAGAACGAGCTCTCGTTCCCGAAGCCAGTGTAGATCCCGCAGGCAGTCCGAAAGAGCGTTCCAGTTGAAGCCGAAGTAACCCGGAAACCCTACTTGCTCGACCAAGGCATTGAATAGCACTTGGACGTCAACGATTCCTGGTGGCACGTGGGCAACAAGCCGCTCCGAATGCGCGGATTCCGCCTGAGTCCGCAGGTCATTCGATACGTAAATAAAAGGGTCCTCGATGGTCATCCGGCGTAGGGGGGAGCGACGCTTTGTTCCTTAGCGACAATAAGCGTCGCACGTTGCCGTCAAGCAGCCGTCGGTGGCGGCGCCGAGTGTGCGGCAAGTGTCTTTGCCGGCGTAGCACGCGTCGACGCAGGAGCAGTCGGAGGCGGCGCATCGATTGACGCAGCTGTCGACGCCTTCGCAGGCGGGGTCGCTATTTTTGGCGGACTGCTGCGCGCTGCACGTGCCGGCGTACTCCTCGTCCTGGCATTCGCAGCGGGGTACTTTGGCGAATGCGATGCATTCGATGCACTTGGGCGAGGCCGCGCGGGTCCACGTTGCGCGGGTGGCGCAGGCCTTGGAGACGTCGTTGACGCCATTCGTCGTCGAGCCAGTGTCCTCCGAGGAGGAGCTGCAGGCCGCGAGAAAAACCGTGATGCAAGCTAAGAAGGCGCGAAGGTAAGTCGTATTCATGCTCGTGCTCATCGAGTGCGAGAACCGGACACCGGCGGCGCGCCCTGGACGAGCGTGCCGCCGTGCCATGGATCAAACGATGCCGATCACTTGCCGATGCTGGCCGTGATGCTTGCGGACGCGGTAGCGGAATCCTTGACGTTGCCCAGCGCCTGGGCCGCGGCGCTCACCAGGGCCGGGATGCACGCCGGCTTCACGTCGGCGACGGCGTTGATGTTGGCCGAGACTTGCCCCGTGATGTCGACCATGGCCTCCAGACGCGTCTTCAAGGAGAAGATGATCGGGAGGTTCGCCTTCAGCGTGGCCACGAGCTTGCCGATCTTGTCGGAGTCCACGTTGAACTTGATATCGATCGACGGCGGCGTGCACGCGGCCTTGGCCTGCACGCTGGCGCTGCAGTTGGCATCGCACTTGGCGTCCACCTGGCAGCCGCCTTCGAGCTTGCCGCCCTTGCACGAGATGGGCTCGTAGTCGGCCTTGCACTCGCCATCGCACTTGACCGAGACGTCGGCGGTGCCTTTGCAGCTCGCCGAGCACGAGCCGCTGCAGCTGCCGTTGCATTGGACGTTGGGCGCCGTCACGGAGCAGGTGCCGGAGCACTTGCCCTTGCATGTTCCATCTGCTTGCGGACCATTGCCGCCCGCACTTGCCGTGCACGTACCGTCGCATTTGCCCGTGCACTCGACGCCGCCGCTCGCCGTGCATGACCCGGAGCAGCTGCCCGTGCACTGACCCTCGCACGATAGCGTCGCTCCTGCTTTGGCGGTGCACTCGCCCTTGCACGCGACTTCCAACTTCCCGCCGGTACATTTCGGCGGGTTCACCTTGATGTCACACTTCCCGTCGACCGAGCATTTTGCTTGGCAATCCGCCTTGGCGCTGATGGACGCTTCGCAGACGGGCGGGGTGGCTTGCACCGTCAACGTCGCGCCGGACTTGAACGAGGTAATTTGTTCGACGGCAAGTTTGCACCACGCCTTCATCTGCTCGTTCTTGTCCGTCTTCGCGTCGGCCTCATCCTGCTTGGCCGCCGGGGCGTCGAGATCTTGCGCAATGCCTCGGCAAGCCGTTGTCAAATCGTCCACGGCCGCTGCGGCGATACCGGCGACGTCGGCGACCGCTTGGGCAGCCACGCGCCCTTGCGCCGTACCCGAGACGTTGACGTCGACCGTTGCACCCACCTCGAATTCGTTGCAGCAAAGCGGGTTGTTCGCGTCGTCGCTGCAACCGTTGGCGAAGAGGGGAAGGCCGAGGACTGCGACGATGACTCCGGGCATGAAGCGATTCTTCATTGGAAGATCTCCTTGAATGCGTGGGGACCCAACCATTCCTGACCCTCACGAAGAGGGTTCTGCGGCTGCCCAGTTCAGGAGGTCGGAACGCGAATGTGTCGCGACATTACATCAAGGCAGGGCTCTCGAGCGGGAATTTACGCGTCGAGGCGAACATGCGGTTTCGCGGTGACTCCTCCTCAAGCGGCAGCTCGCCGACCGCGTTCGACCCAACTCTGACCCATGCCCGTCGCGTCATGGTCACTGGATGTGCCAGTGGGCACTCACACTCTTCCTTTGAGACCCACTTCAGTTACTCTTGACTTCAAATGAAGTCTTACGCGCCCCTTTTCGTCTTGTCCCTCATTGCCGCCGCATGTTCCAGCAGTGACGACAGTGGTCCGTCGAAGCCGCCGCCGGATGACAATAAGCCGACCGAACGCGAGGTCGCCAAATTCGCGCCGCTTTCGGGGCCGGTGAAGCTCACCGATGCGCAAACCCTCGTGCCCAAGCACGCGGTGGAGGCGCAGCAGAGCAAGCCCACATCGATCGATCCGGCGGTGTTGCAACAGCAGCTTGCCGACGGCTTTGGCGCATTTACGACAGGGCCGGGGGAAGCGATTCAGGTGGAAACTCCGGATGGGGCGGCGGCGCCGGTGCCCGGGGGGAATCCGCGAAAGCTCACCCGGTTTGCCCACTTGGCGGATTTTCAACTTGCGGACGACGAGTCGCCGACGCGTGTGGCCAACGTCGATGGTCTCACACCGGATCTCAGCGCCGCCTGGCGTCCGCAGGAAGGTCACGAGTGCCGCGTGGTCAACGCCGTGGTCCGAACGGTAAACCGGATTCACAAGGATGCGCCGTTCGACTTCGTGGTGCTCGGTGGCGACAATGCGGATAGCGCTCAGCAAAACGAAGTCGATTGGGTACTTGCACTGCTAGGTGGATCGGACAAGCTGGCCTGTGACTCGGGCGACGCCAACGATCCGGTGGCCGGGTCGAACAACGATGGCAAAGATCCGTTTGCGCCCGAGGGGCTCGATATGCCCTGGTACTGGGTGTCGGGCAACCACGATGTATTGATTCAGGGGACCTTGGTGGTCAATGATGCTTCGATCGCGCAGTCGAAGGGCTCCAAGCCGGGGGTGTACGGCACACGCGATTACCGATTGCCGGGCAGTCCGATCGTCACCGACGGTGAGCTGCCCGCCGATCCGAAACGCGCGGCCATGCCCCGGGCGGACTTGATCGAGCGGGTGCTGGCACACCAGGGGAAGTCGGGGCCACTGGCCCATGGGCTCGGGGAATACGCGAAGACCTCGAAAAAAGCGTATTACGAGCAAGATCTCGGGCAGTCGGGAATACGGCTCATCACCATCGATTCGGCGGCGGAGACCGGAGGCGCCGAAGGGTTGCTGCGCAAGGGCGATATCGAGGCGTTCGTGAAGCCGGCGCTCGAGCGGGCGAAGAAGGACAAGAAATGGGTGCTCTTTGCCTCGCACCATGCGGCGGGGAGTCTCACGGACGGGGGCAGTCTCGGCGGGACGCAGCAGCCGGACGCGGTTTTGGCGCCGGAGTGGGAGGCACTGCTGACGGCGAATCCGCACGTCATCGGGCACATTGCGGGGCATTCGCACATTCACAAGGTGCGGCACGTGGCGGCGGCAGCTCCGGCGACCAATGGCTATTGGGAAGTGCGGACGTCGGCGATTGCCGACTATCCGCACCAATTCCGGACCATCGAAATATGGGACGAGGACAATGGCTATTTGTCGATTCGCTCCGTCGCGGTGGATTATTCGACCGAGAACGATCCCGTGGCCGAAATGGGCCGCACGTTGGGGATTCTCGATTATACGACCCACGGCGTCGGGGCCGGGCAGGGGTCCGCGAAGGATCGAAATGTGATCCTTTGGATCAAGAAGCCGACTTTTTGACTCTTCGTAAAGAGCTCCCCCTCCCGGCCTCCCCCGGGGGGGAGGGGCCCTAGGGGGCTTTTGGGGACTTGCGTGGTTTGCGTGGTTTGCTCGGTTCGCCCGAGAGGCCGTGCTGCGCGTGCCAATCGGCGATGGATACCTTGGGGTAGCGTTTGAACGTGGGGCCCTCGCCGGGGGCGGGGACCCACTTCGGCTTGAAGGCGAGCATCATGCGCACGTTCTCGGGGGGCTCGGGGAGCTCGGTGTCGACGGCGGCCGCGTTGGGCCAGATGCCTTCGGGCCAGCGCTTGTCGGCGACCCAGAGGTGCGTGCCGCATTTGCCGCAGAACCAGCGTTCGCCCTCACTGCGGTGCGGCTTTTGGCCTTTTTCGCGCATCACCGCGCGGTACTTCTTCAAATGGCGCTCGCCGCGGATCTTCAGCGTGTCGCGCTTGCCCATGATGTTGCAGGTGAGCGCGCCCGAGGTCTTGCGGCAGATGGAACAGAAGCAATACATGAACGGATACGGCGTATCCGAATCGATGCGGTAGGTGACCTTGCCACACTGGCACGAGCCTTCGAGTTTCATGCCGTGCAGTTTGGCACGGATCATTCGCCGCCGGCGCGCGCGAGGGTCAGGCCGATCTCCTGGCCATAGGAAAGCTCCAGGTTGTGCCCGTCGGGATCGCGGATGAAGGCCCAGTAGCCGACGGGGTAGCCGCTGTCGTGCGGGCCCTCGGTGTGCAGGCCTTCCTCCCTCGCGCGTGCCAGGCGCTGGTCGACGAGCTCGCGGCTCGCGCACCCGATGCCCAGGTGCGTAAGACCGCTCAGCCGGCCTGGATCGGCCGGCTCCTCGATGAGAACGAGCACGAAGGCGCGCCGCGCGTCCGTGAGCCATGCGACCCGTGTGCCCTTCTCCCCGTCGTCCTTGCGCTCGTGCACCGCGTGCATGTCTGCGTATTGCTCGTAGAATGCCACGCTCTTGCGCAGATCGCGCGTGGTGAGCGCCACGTGTGTCCAGCCGATGTCGTGCATGCTATGAATTATGGTACATGGTGTACCGAAAACAAGGTGCCGCGCCCGACGTGCCCGCACGCCCCCGCGGACGTCCGCGCGACGAGCAAATCGACGAGCACATCCTCGATGCCGCTCTCGCCCTGCTCGATGAGACCGAATACAGCCGCGTCACCCTCGACGCCGTGGCCGCCCGCGCCGGCGTGCACCGTCCGGCCATCTACCGCCGCTGGCCCACCAAGCAGCACCTGATCATCGACACCTTCGCGCGCGGCCTCGGCCTCGCCCCCGCACCGGACACCGGCGACACCCGCCGCGATCTCGTCGAAGGCGTCTCCACCTTGAGCCACGCCTTCTCGGGCCCATTCGGTCGCGCCCTGGGCGCACTCGTCGCCGATCTGGCACGCGATCGCGAGCTCCTCGCGCTCTTCCGCCGCCGCGTCTTCGACGTGCGCCGCGCCTCCATGGTGAAAGCGCTGGAGCGCGGCATCCAGCGCGGCGACATCGACCCCCACGTCGACATCGAACTCGTGCTCGACCTACTTGCCGCGCCCCTTTACTACCGCGTGCTCTTCCAGCACGGCCCGGCCACCAAAAAGGTGGCCCAGGCCCTGGTCGATCACGTACTTCGCAGCATCCGCGTCAGCCCTGCTTCGTCGCGAGCCCCCCTCCGGTAGCAAGCTCGGTGAGCAGCGATGCGATGCGCCGCGCCAGCCGGTTCGGATCGTCGATGGTGGCGCCCTCGGTGAGCAGCGCCTGGTCGTAGAGGATGTCGATCCACTCGTCGATCTTCGGCGACTCGGCGTCTTTCTGCACCAGCGAGGCGAGCGACTCGATGATGGGGTGCGTCGCATTGATCTCGAAAATGCGCTTCGCGTGCTGGATCCCCCGTCCGCGCTCCTTGAGCAGGCGCTCCATGAAGGCGGGGGTGCCCCCGTCGGGCAGGACCAGGCACGACGGCGTGTTCGTGAGGCGGTCCGACACCTTCACCTCGCGCACCCGGTCGTGCAGCACCTTGACCATGCGCAAGATGAGTGGCTGCAGTCGCTCCGAGGCCTCTTCCTTGGTCTTCTTCTGCTCTTCGTCCAGCGGCAGCTTCAAATCCGTCCGCATCGCCGACACCAGCGGCTTGCCCTGGAACTCGCGAAGCCCCTCGGCCGCCCACTCGTCGACGGGATCGCTCATCAAGAGCACCTCGTACCCGCGCGAGGTCAACGTCTCCAAGTACGGCGAATTCTGCAGCGACGCCGTGGACTCTCCAAAGAGGTAATAAATGCCCTCCTGGCCCTCCTTCATGCGGCCCACGTAGTCGGCGAGCGACACCAGGCCGTCGCCGTTGGAGCTCCCGTAGCGCAGAAGCGGCGCGATGCGCTCTTTGTATTCGCTGTCCAGCGCCAGTCCCTCTTTGAGAACTTGGCCGAAGTTCTTCCAGACGGTCTCGTAATCGTCTTTCTTTTCTTTGGCCATTTCCTCGAGCAGATCGAGCGTCTTCTTGGTGATCTGCTTTTTGATCGCGTGAAGGATGGTCGAGTCTTGCAGCAGCTCGCGCGAGACGTTGAGGGGCAGGTCGTCCGAATCGATGACGCCGCGCATGAAGCGGAGCCACGGCGGAAGCACCTCCTCCACGTCGTCCATGATGAAGACGCGCTTCACGAAGAGGCGCACGCCGCGGGGTTTGCGGCCGTCGTACATATCGAACGGCGGGCGGCGCGGGATGAACAAGAGGCCCGCGAACTCCTGCGTGCCCTCCACCTTGAAGTGCGTGCGCGCGATGGGCGTCTCGAAGTCGTGCGTCAGATGCTTGTAGAGCTCGTCGTACTGCGCATCTGTGATTTCGGACTTGGGGCGCTGCCACAGTGCGTTGGCGCGGTTGATCTGCTCGGGCTCTTCTGGCTTTTCGTCCTTCTCGGCCTTCTTTTCCAGCTTGATGGGGTAGGCGACGTAATCGGAATAGCGGCCCACCAAGTCACGAATGCGCCACTCGTCGAGGAAGTCTTTGTGCTCGGGGCGCAGGTGAAGGATGATTTCCGTGCCGCGCTCGGCGCGGGTGGTCGGCTCGATGGTGAAGGTGCTCTGCGCATCCGACGACCAGAGGAGGGCGCGCTGGCCGGGCCCGGCGGCGCGGGTGATGACCTCGACACGGTCCGCCACCAGGTACGCGCTGTAGAAGCCGACACCGAACTGGCCGATGAGATTGACGTCTTTCGCGGTGCCCGCTTTGGAAAGCTGCTCGATGAAGGCCCGCGAGCCCGAGTGGGCGACGGTGCCCAGGTTCTCGATGAGCTCCGACTCGGACATGCCGATGCCGGTGTCGCGGATGACGAGCACGCCCTTTTCTTTGTCCGGCGCGATGGTGATCTCGAGCCGGGGGTCGTTGCCCATCAATTCGGGCTCGGTCAAATTGCGGAAACGGAGCTTGTCGAGCGCGTCGGACGCGTTCGAAACGAGCTCACGCAAGAAGATCTCTTTGTGGCTGTACAGCGAGTGGATGACGAGCTTGAGGACCTGAGCCACCTCCGCTTGGAACGGGAGACTCTTCTTGCCCTCACTCGCGGTGGAGGCGGTGGATTGGGGGGTCGGGTTCGTATCGGTCATGGCGGCACCTGTCAGGTCTGTCGCAATTTGCGCAGCGTCTTTCTACGCGACGCTCTGGCAATAATCACCGGGAAACCGCCTGAAAAGGGGCTACCGCTGCATTTGCCAACGACGCAGAAGCGCGCGGTAGGCGGTCGAGTCGGGGGCGTGCTTCGTGAGGTAGTCCCGGAACACCCGCACCTTGGCGGGTACCACCCGGGCCGCCGGGTGAACGAGGTACAGGCCCACCTGCCGCATGGCCCAATCCGGGAGCACGCGCACCAGCCCGAGGTCGGCCCGCGCGAACATCGACGGCAGGATGACGATGCCGCCGTCCTTCAGCGCCAGCTCGCGCAGGAAGATGGGGTCGTTGCTCGCGATGGCCGTTTTCACATCGGTGTGGCGCACGCCCTCCGGTCCGCGCAGCGTGAGGCGTGCGATGGGCGGGCCGAGGATGCCCATGATCTGCCGCTCGAGATCCGCAGGTACGCGCGGCGTGCCGCGGCGGCGTAGGTAACGCGCGCTCGCCCATAGCGCGAGATCCGTCGTGGAAATGCGGCGCGCCACGAGGCCCGAATCGGCCAGCTCCGCGGCGGGGCGCACGGCGAGGTCGACGCCCTCGCCCACGAGGTCCATGAAGCGCGCTTCGACGAGCACCTCGATGCTCACCGCCGGATGGCGTGCGCAGAAGTTGGCGATCAGCGGCGGCAGCCAGGTGGTGGCCAAATCATTCGGCGCCGTGATGCGCAAATGACCGCGGGGCGTGTCACGATCGCCCTGCGCCTCGCGATTGGCCTCGTCGATGTGCGCCAGGGCCGGCGCAATTCGTTCCAGGTACGCCGCGCCCACTTCGGTGAGATGCAGCTTGCGCGTGGTGCGCGTGAGCAGCTGCGCGCCGAGTCCATCTTCGAGGCGACTGAGACGCCGGCTCAGGGTGGACTTGGGCACGCGAAGGCGCTGCGCAGCCGCGGTGAGGCTGCCCAATTCGGCGATGCGCACGAAGGCCTCGAGCTCTTCGATCTGCGGAAAGAATTGTTGCGCCCCATGCAACATAGAGATGCAGTGCTACCGCCTTGTTCCTGCAGGTGCAATCACCCAGATTGGCCCAGGGTCAAATGGAACGAAGCCATCGCATGCCAGTCGCATTCGTGGGTCACGGTGCGCCGTCGCTCGCACTCGACGCCGAGAAGGGCGCGGAGCTTTCCGCGTGGGCCATGCAGTTGCCGCGTCGCCCTCGTGCGGTGCTCGTGGTGTCGGCCCACTGGGAGGACGCCCCGGTGACCTTGTCGTCGACGCGGAACGGAACGCCGCTCGTGTACGATTTTTACGGGTTCCCCGAGGCACTGTACCAAGTGCGGCACGATGCGCCGGCGGCGCCCGAGCTCGCCAGCGAGGTGACGAAGCGCCTCGCGGCCTGGGAGCCACGAACGAGCGATCGCGGGCTCGACCATGGCGCGTGGACCGTGCTGACGCATCTGGATCGGGGGGCGGAGCTGCCGACGTTGCAGCTCTCGATGCCCCACTCGGCGAGTTTGCCGCAGCTCTTGGCCCTAGGCCGCGCTCTTTCGCCGTTGCGTGACGAGGACGTGTGGATTCTGGGGAGCGGGAATATTACGCACAACCTCCGGCGTCTTGATCGCCATGGTGCGGGTGCGCCTGTGGCATGGGCTGCGGAATTCGACGCATGGACGGCGCAAGCCCTCTCGTCCGGTGACCTGGACGCTCTGGTCGATCCCAAACGAGCACCCGGTTGGGCTCTGGCGCACCCGACACCGGATCATTACCGGCCGCTCCTGGTCGCTGCGGGTGCGGCCGGGGACGATGTTACAAAGGTTCGTTTCCCAATCGTAGGATTCGAGTTCGGTAGTCTGAGCCGCCGTTCGGTGGAATTCGGGTAGTCCCCGTTCGTGAAGGAGAGGAAGAAAGATGATGCTTCGATATGCCGCTGTAGCTTTCGTCGCGGTCGCGTTTGCGGCCGGGTGCGACAACGATCCGGGCAAGGACAAGGCGAAGGCGCAGGTATCCGCGCCGGCGGCGGCGCAACCGGTGGTCACCGGCGCGACGAAGCTCGCGTTCTCCAGCGCCGATGGGTCGAAGTTCTCGTTCGTCGGGGCCAAGGTGACGCGCAAGCACGATGGCGGCTTCGGCAAATTCTCGGGGACCGTCGACTTGGTCGACAGCAACCCCGAGAAGAGCAAGGTGACCGCCGAGGTCGACGTGGGATCCCTCTCCACCGACGAAGAGAAGCTCACCGGCCACCTGAAGACGCCGGACTTCTTCGACGTGGCGAAGTTTCCCACGGCGAAGTTCACGTCGACCTCCATCCGCGCCGGCGGCGAGAAGGGCGCATCGCACACCATCACGGGCAACCTGGAGCTCCACGGCGTGACCAAGTCGATCACGTTCCCCGCGACCATCAAGGTCAACGGCGATCAGCTCGACACCGATGCCGAGTTCGCGATCAACCGCAAAGACTTCGGCATCGTCTACCCCGGCAAGCCGGACGACTTGATCAAGGACGAAGTCCTTATCAAGCTCGCGATCCGCGCCAAGAAGGCGTCGTAGTTCGTTTGAGCTCCCCCTCCCAGCCTCCCCCGGAGGGGGAGGGGCCGTAACGCCGAGGGCCGCAGCCTCGAGTGCCGTTACGGCTCCCTCCCCCGGAGGGGGAGGGGCCGTAACGCCGAGGGCCGCAGCCTCGAGTGCCGTTACGGCTCCCTCCCCCGGAGGGGGAGGGTTGGGGTGGGGGAGGTTACTCCACGCCGAGATCCGTCAGTTGGGCGGTGAGCCAGTGGCTTGCGGTCCAACTGCGGACGCGCGCGCGGAAGCGTTGGAGGCGGCCTTCGCGTTCGGTGCGCGGCATCTCCAAGGCGCGGACCATGGCTTGCGTCGTCTCCTCCACGTCGAGCGGGGATACCGTGAGGGCGCTGCCCGCGGCTTCTTCGGCGACGCCCGCGGTCTCGGACACCACGAGCACGCCGGGGTGCTCCGTGTCGGCCACGATGGCCCATTCTTTTGCGACGAGGTTCATCCCGTCCTCCTTCGAGTTGACGAGAAGAACGTCGCACCGTTCGAGCGCGGCCAGCGCCTGCTCGCGGTCGTTCGTGTAGTACACCTCGATGGGTGGCCGCCCGCAGCTCGGGCCGTACGCCTCGTTGATGCGGTCGATTTCGCGGTAAATCGCGGTCTTGTAGTCGCGGTACACCGTGTGGTCCGTGCGGGATGGCACCAGGAAGGCGCGAAAGATCACCCGCCCGTGCAGATCGGGCCGCGTCTCCAAGAGTTGCGCGAATGCCTTGAAGCCCACCAGCTGGTTCTTGCTCGGATCGAGCCGGTCTACGCGCACGATGGAGAACTCGGACCGCGTGTCCGCGAAGCGCGCACGCGCCTCCGCCACGCGCGGACTCTCGCGCAAGGCGAGGAGCGCCTCCGGATCCACGCTCGCGGGGTAGACGCCCACGTAGACCTGGCGCCCATCGACGGCGCGCACCGTCTTCGTCTCGAAGTCCACCTCGCGCTCCGCCTGATACTTGCAGCATGCAAGGAACGCCTCGCGGTCTTCCTCCGTCTGGAAGCCGACCCGATCGGCGCCGAGCATCCCGTGCAAGATCGCCTCCCGCCACGGCTTCGGCAGAAGACGCAGCACCGTCGGCTCCGGAAACGGGATGTGCGTGAAGTGCAGGCTCCGCACATGCGGAAAATACCGCCGCAGGAGAGCGGGCAGCGGATACAGATGGTAGTCCTGCACGAGGAACGCCCGCGGCGCGACGCACGTCTCCTTCACCGCGGCCGCCAGGCGACGGTTCGCCTCGAAGTATCCGCTGGACCAGGCGCGGTAGCGCGCATGGTCGACGAGCTCGTAACCGCCCGGTCCCAGCATGTGATGCTGCAACATCCAGAGCACCTCGTTCGAGATGCGCCCGTAGTACGCTTGGTACACCTCGGGCGGCAACGGCAGCGGTACCACGTCGAACTCCGCGCATTGATCGGCCGCCGTGGTGAACAAGCCGTCGCGTTCTCCTTGGGCATCCGGCGGCTCGGACACGCAACAGAACCACGTGGTGTCCGGCCGCTGCGCCAGCGGCGCGAGCATGCTCACCAAGCCTCCCGCCGCGCGTTCGACGACCCAGCTCCCGCCGCGCCACACGAAGTCGTTCGGGCCGCGGTTCGACAGAACGACGATCTTGTCCTGCTTCGGTTCTCTGGTTTGCCTCGTTTGCGTGGTTTTCACGCCGTTCAAGCTGGCGAGGCTCGCGTTAAGATGCCGTAAAAACGAGGGCTTGCGCTCTCGGCGGGGCCCATCTATCGAAGTGCCATGCGCGAGACGAAGGTCGTGGCTCAACTTGCTGCCGCAGAGGCAAACCATGCCGATGATCCAGAACGCGTGGAACTTCTGCGGCGCGCCCGGCGTTTCAAGTCGAGTTGGGTCGAGCTTGCGGAGTCGCTGACCCGCGCCCGGCGCACGGGCCAGTGGAAGGCGTGGGGGTATGACAGTTTCGAGAACTACGCGCGCCGCGAGCTGCATCTGAAGCCGGAGACCGTGGACAAGTTGACCGGCTCCTTTGCGTTTTTGGCGAAATCCCGGCCGGAGGTGCTGGCGCGCGATGGTGTATCCACGCCGATCCCGAACTATCAGGCGGTCGACTTCTTGCGCCGCGCCGAGGAGGAAAACGTGCCGTCGGACACGCTCGAGTCCTTGCGCCGGCGGGTGCTCGACGAAGGCGCCCCGCTGCCTGCGCTCAACCGCGAGTTCCGCGATCAGGTTTTTCCCGTCGACGAGGACACGCTCCACCAACGCGAGGTGGCTGGCTTGCGCAATGTCGCCACGCGCCTTCGACAACTTCTGGCCGAGACGCGCACCGTCCCCCGCAAGCTAGCATCCGAAGTGTCAACGACGCTCGACCACCTGCTTGAAGTGCTCGAGGATCGCGAGGAAGAGGCAGCTTGAGCGACGGACTGTCCAAGAATTCGTCGCGGGACAATGATAAGGTCCCGAAGGTGCCGCCCCCTTCCAGGCCGACGAAGCTTGGCGATTACGATGTCATCGCGAAAATTGCTTCGGGCGGTATGGCCAATGTTTACTTGGGGCGATTCGCAGGAGCGGCCCAGGACGCCCGAGCAAAGGAGCCCCAAGCCAAGTCCGGGGCGAAGAACTCGGACGGCGCCGACGGCGCCGATCATGTGGTGGCCATCAAGGTGCCGCTGCACGAGTTGGCGCAAGACGAGCAGGGCATCAAGATGTTCATGGACGAGGCAAAGATCTTGTCTCGTCTGTCGCATCCCAACCTGATTCGCACCGTTGGGTACGGCACCTCGGGCGAGTACCACTTCATCGCGATGGAGCTCCTCGTGGGCCGCACGCTCATGGATGTGTGGGACACCTGCGCGGGCCTCAAGGTTGCGATGCGCCTCGACGTGAGCGCATGGATCGCGGCGCGGGTGGCCGACGGACTCGAGTACGCGCACGGGCTGCAAGATCCCGAGGGCGCGGAGCTCGGGATCATCCACCGCGATGTGAACCCCAGTAATATTTTTCTGACGTACGACGGCGAGATCAAGCTGTTCGACTTCGGCCTGGCCAAGTCGGTAGGGCGCGCGTCGAAGAGCCAGGCGGGCATCGTGAAGGGCAAGCTGCCCTATCTTTCGCCCGAGCAAATCTTGCAGGTGCCCATCGATCGGCGCAGCGACATCTTCACCCTGGGCACGACGCTCTGGGAGATGACCACGATGCGCCGGCTGTTCCGTCGCGACAACGACATCGCCACGGTGAAGGCCGTGCGCAACGCGCCCATTCCCGACCCGCGCACCCTCGTCAAAGGCTACCCCGACGCCCTCGCGGACATCGTGATGCGCGCCGTGGAGCGCGAGCGCGATCAGCGCTACGCCACCGCGGTGGAGTTCGGTCGCGATCTGGACGCCTTCGTGCGCCGCACCGCCAAGGGCACCAATATGTCGAACCTCACGCCGGCGATGCTCGACCGGCTTTTCCCCGGCGATCGCGCCCGCCAACTGGGCTGGCTGCGGCGCCGCATGACCCCACCGCCTCCCCCGGTCGCCGAGAAGCGCTCGAAGCGCAAACAGACTTAGTCGAACCGCCAAGACGCCAAGAGCGCCAAGGGTTTTTGGTGGTGAAACAAGGCGTTCCGCGACGCTCCCGCACAATCAATCTTGGCGTCCTTGGCGTCTTGGCGGTTCAAACCTCAGGGCTTTTCGGGCAGATCGCTCTCCAGGGTGTAGGCGGCATCGCGCTCTTCACGCCCGGGATCGTTCAGCTTTTTCTCGTGCCACGACTTGCCCGGCGGCGACGCGTCGAGCCAGTGGTAGCTCTCCTCGCGCACGTCGAGGTGCATGTATTGAGTGTCGGGATGCGTGTAAATACCCACTCCCACCTTCGGTAACGTGCGTACGTACGAAGCGAGCTTCTTGGAATCGACCCCGCGCAGCTTGAAATCGATGGCCTCTCCGGTGGCGTGCTTGCCGGCCGAGCGCTTCTTCGAGGGGCGGTACGCGGAAACCACCACCACCGAATGCGATTTGAAGTGATACGCCACCTTCATCACGAGCTGGACCAAGCGCGAATCCATGGGCGCAGGCCCCGCGTCTTTGGCCGCGACGATGCGACGAAAGGCCTGCAATTCGTCGGGATCGACGCTTCCATCGGAGGCGTAGAGACGAATCGGCACCTCTTCTTCGGTGTTTGCATAATACACGCGAATGGCATCGAGCCGCTCCGTCCACTCGGCCACGCGCTTGGGCGCGGGCGGCGGATTCGAAGCTGCCACATCCACGGGCGGAGAGGCGGGTGCTGCGGAGGCTTGACTCTGGAATTTTTCCGCGGGAGCGTGCCCGCAGGTGGTCAGGAGAAGCGCAATGGGCGCGATGACGAGCCGCGGGAATCGCGCACGATGCAACATGACATCCACGCATAGCATAAAATGATTGGCATCTACACTCGAGTTGCGCGCACAGGTAGGAGGGTCTCTCCTCTTATTGCATTGACGGCATTTGCCACTCAGTGGGCACTGCTCGATCTCGCGTTGCGCGGTATCGAGCCATATCGCCGTGAGCCGCGCCTGCTATTCACCGTTGCGGCAAGTGTTCTTCTCAGTTTCATTCTCGGGAATATTTTCTGGCGACGTCTTTCCCGTGCACTGATTTCGCTGCTCGTGGCATCGCTGGTGGTGATCGACGTATTCGTCTATCGGCACTACGGCGTACCGCTGGACGAGCAGGTCCTCGAGACCGCCATGTTCGCTTGGTCCGATGTGAAGCCGGTGGTGGTGGCCATGCTACCCGGTACGGCGCTCATCGTGAGCGTGGTCGGCGCGTTCGAGTATGCATTGCTCACCCTCGGTGCGCGCGCGTCGTGCTTCCAGCAACGCCGAACGCGTGCGCTCGTGACGGTGTCGGGGGCGATGCTGCTGCTCGCCGGGGGCAAGCTGCGCGATGGCACGCTCGACGTGCGCCTCGCGCATGCTGCGTCGCTTGCGTGGGGGCCTTCGCGCGATGCGGCGGCGGCGGGCACGCAGGTGCGGGTTCCCGCGCTTTCTTCGCGCCGAAAACGCCTGCCCAACGTGCTTTTCGTGCTCACCGAGAGCGTGCGCGCCGAGGATTATGCCGGGCCGAGGGTCGAAGCCCTCGTGCCGTCGCGCGTGACCCTTCGAGGCATGCGCTCCGTGGCGAGTTACACGGCCGTCTCCGTGTCGGCGCTCACCACGGGGTTGTCGCAACTCGGGCACCGTGCGGACATTCTGGCGGCGCCAACCTGGTTCGATTGGATGAAATCCGTGCGCGATGGGAAGGGCGAGCGGCCGCGCGTCATCTATTGGTCCGCGCAATCGGAGCATCTGTTCGAGCGCACGGAGCTGCGCACGGTGATGGACTCCTTCGTAACGATGGAGACCCTGCTGGGGCACGACGTCGAGGACGAGGATGAAATGATCGACCGCGGGGTGGACCGCCTGCTCGCCGCGCACACGGTGGCCAATCTGCCCGCGCTGCATGCGCCCTATTTCATCACACTGCACTTCGGCGGCACGCATGCACCCTATTTCGTCGACAAAGACGACGCGCCCTTCGCGCCATGGGAGCGCACGGTGACGTGGTCCAAAATGCCGCTTTTGCACAATGCGTATCGGAATGCCATCTTCGAGCAGGACAAGAGCGTGGCCGCATGCCTTGCGGGCTTTCTCGAGGCCCAGGGCGATTCCCCGTGGATCATCGTGCTTACCAGCGACCACGGGGAGTCCTTCGGTGAACGCGGGGCCATTCACCACGGCCAAAATTTGTACGACGAGCAGACCAAGGTGCCGGGGTGGATTGCCTTTGGCAACGGCGCGCTCGATGTCGACGAAGAACGCGCCCTGCGCGGCCACGCAAACGACGTGGTGACGCACCTCGATCTCCTGCCCACGCTCCTCGACATGTACGGCGTGCTGGAGGCCACGCCGGTGGCGCCGTACCGCGTGAAATTCGGCGGCCGCAGCCTGCTCCGCCGGGACGACGGGCCGCGCGCACCGATTCCCATCACCAATTGCACGGAGATGTTTCCCTGTCCCGTCAACACGTGGGGCATGTTGAGCGACCAACGGCTCCTGGTCGCGCAACCGTGGGACAATGCATTTCACTGCATGCACGTGCGCGATGGTTCCGCGGTGGAGAACGCGGGCGACGAGGCTTGCACTGCCTTGGTCTGGGCGTCGAAGGCGTACTTCCCGGAGCTACCGAATCACGCGCCGAATCGATGAATCATCGGCGCCGGCGACCCCGACGGGGTTTGGGCGCCAGGGCGCGGGTGGTGCTCTTGGCGAGATCCCATACCGGCACCGTGGTGTCGTCATCCCATTCCGTATCGGCGACGGGGACACCATTGTGCTTGGCATTCTCGGCGCCCATCCCTTCGGACGAGCCATCGCTGGTGTTGGTGTCCTCGTCGTCGTCCAAGGGCAACGAGTCCGCGTCGGCGCAGCAGCGGAATCCCGTGGAGTAGTCGTGGTAATAGGTTGCGTGCGCGGCGGTGACGTATTCGCAGCCCTCGCCATTGATTTCGGTATCGAGGTAATAGCCGCCGCGGAAAATGCCGTCGTCGGTCCATTCGTGGAGATTGCCGACCATATCGTGCACACCGTAGCTATTGGTGCAGGCGGTGGCCGTTCCGGTGGGGGCCACGGTACCCTCGAGTTGGTTGAGGCGCGGATCGTTCATATGCTCCGCCGTGTGGCCTCCGTGGAAGATTTTCATCACGGGGGAGACCCGTTTCGTGTCGACGCATGCGCCCGGCACGCGGTTGGGGCCATACGGATAACGCGTATTGTCAGGCCCGCGGCAGGCCGCCTTCCATTCGTGCGATCGGCAGAGTCTTTTGCCCGAAGCGTGGCACGCACGCCGCGCCTCCAACATCGATGTATAGGCTTGTGGCACGACGCCCGGTCGGGATACGGCGCGCACCTGATGCTTCTTTGGAATCTCGTAAGGGCTAAATGGAATTTCGCTTCCGTCGTCGAGTACCTCGACCAACGATGCTTCGTATTTGTCCACGCAGGTTTCACCCACCAGGGCCATATCCGAAGGACAATGCCGCACAGGCGGTATTTCCCGCGCGGCTTCGTCAATTTGAGCGCGCGCGGGTGTCGATAAAAACAGCACACCGAATGCGCACATTCCTAACAGCCGGCACATGACTCTCATCGTCGTACATGTGCGATGCTGCGTGCCGCCTGAGCAATTTCGCGTGTCGTATCGTGATCGACGCCGCATGAGAATACCAATGGCCAGGATGAGCCGATATCCCCAATAAGCTCAGGAGAAATTCACAGGAAGACGGGAAGACGGGAAGGTTTTGAGGTTTTCAATCTGCCCCGAGAGGCAATTGCAAACCAAAAAGAAGCGTTCCGTGCCGCCTCAAGCCGGATCGTCTTCCCGTCTTCCCGTCTTCCTGTCAATCTCTCTCCTAGGCCCAAGGGTGGGACGTCGTTCGTCCATGTTGGGCGGGGGGCGCGTGATCCTCTTGATGCGATGATGCGAGGAATTTCAATGGTTTAGGCGAGGCACATGCGTTGCAGCGGCGCGGGGCATGAAAGCGGTGACGTCGGCGGTGCTCTTGGTTGGGGCGGCGATGCTTGCGTGTGCATGTTCCGCGAGCGACGCCGGCGGAGAACAGCGTGATGCCGGGACCGAGCCGGATACGTCCGGTTCTACGCCAGATTTTCAAGTCCAGCCGACGGACGTGTACTCGGGATTCGACGGGACGAACACGTTTCATATCCCCTTTGCCGCCTATGGCGCGGGGGCCGATCTCAAGGCCACCGTGGCCGACACCAGCGTCGTGAGCTTGGAGCCGACCACCTTTCAGGGTGACTCTTCGGACACCGGCAGGTGGTACATGCTGACCGCCAAGAAGGTCGGCACCACCAAGGTGACGGTGACCTCGGGCGGGAAGATCAAAGAGGTGAGCGTCACCATCGTCGGCTACGACCAAAGCCGCTTCCAAGCGGGCAAGGCGCGCTACACCACCGCCGACGGCAGCCAGCCCGCCTGCGCCGATTGCCATGCCAAGCAGGATGGGCCAGACCATTCGCCCTACAAGCTGGCCCCGATTCCCGACAACCAGGTCCGCCTCATCATCACCACGGGTATCCTCGACGGCTTCCCCATCAAGGATGTGGAGCAGGGCCATCGCTGGACCCCGAACGCCGACCAGCTCGCAGGCCTCGTCACCTACCTGCGGGCACTACCCCCGCGCGGCTTTGGCGGTACCCCGTAATTTCATTGGCGGGCACGGGCGGACCCGCCACACGTGGGGCGATTGCGCAGCCCTCACAGCTCGAGCACACGGAAGTTCGGGCTCTCGGGCGTGACCGTCCGGAGCAACGGCATGGCCACGTTGTAAATTGGAATGCCCGCGTTCGTGCGGCCCTCGGGGCTGCCATGGTGCGCGTGGCCGTGAAAGAGCGCATCGACGGGATACCGATTCAGCGGTTCGGCCAAACGCCCGCAGCCGAGGTACGGGAAAATCTCCAGAGGCTCGCCCTCGACCGTTTCGCGAATGGGGGCGTAGTGCAAAACGGCAATGCGCCGTTCCGTGCGCAAACGGCTTAGGGCGGACTCGAGCTTGAGCGCCTCGTCGATCGCCTCTTGCACGATGCGCTTGATGGCAGCTTCGCCCCAGCCTCCCAATGTGCCACGGCCGAAGCCGCCGATGAATCCCTTAGTCCCAGCAAAGCCGACGCCGCAGATCTCCACGGCCTCGCCGTCGAGCATCTCCACACCGGCTTGCTCCAAAATGCTGGAAACCTCCTCGGGATGGCCCGACTCGAAATCGTGATTTCCAAGCACGCCCACCTTGGGAATGCGCACCACGCCCAGCTCCTTGGCCAGGATGTGCGCCTCCTCGGCGGTACCGTGATCGGTTAAATCACCGCAGAGAACGAGGACGTCGGCGCGCTCGTTGACGGCCTCGAGCAACGGCGAAATCGTGTGCGTCGACGTCTTTCGGCAGTGCAGATCGCCCACCGCGGCGATGCGCACGCGCGGGCCGGTTTTGATGTCGCTCATGGCCAAATTTCCCGGGGTTGGAGGCACTGCAGTGGGGCAGGACGGAGCAAGATCCTCGCCGAAGCGGTACCGTCGTCGGAGCCCCGCTGGCTCGTGCCTTGCTGGAACCTGCCGCGCGGCACGGACGCCGCAAGCCTCCCCCTCATGAGCTCCTCGCCGCTACACATCCCGCGCTACGCCGAGCGTGCTTGCAGTGCGCCACCGCATGCCTCGCATGTTCTGGTGAGCGAAGCCTTTTATGCGCGCGTCCTCGGTGACCTCACCCACGCCAACGTGCCCTTCCTGGCCGGCGGCTCGTACGCGCTGATGCAGTATTGCCACCTCTTTCGCAAAACGAAGGATCTCGATCTGTTCGTGCGCCGTCGCGACTTGGAGGCCGTTCTGGGCGTGCTTCGGGGCTCCGGCTGTTGGACGGAGGTGCCCTTTCCGCATTGGCTGGCCAAGGCCCATCAGGATGGGCAGTTCGTCGACATCATCTTCAACTCGGGCAATGGCCTCACCGCGGTCGACGACGATTGGTTCGAGCACGCCACCAGCACGACCCTGTTCGGCGTGGACGTACTGCTTTGCCCCATGGAAGAGACGATTTGGTCCAAGTCCTTCGTGATGGAGCGCGAGCGCTTCGACGGCGCCGATATCGCGCACTTGATCGTGGCGCAGGGGCACCGGCTGGATTGGGAGAGACTCCTGAGGCGATTTGCATCGCGCTGGCCGGTGCTATTGGGACACCTGATTTTCTATGGCTTCATTTATCCAGACGAACCCACCGTCCCCGAGTGGGTCATGGAGGAGCTTTTCCGTCGTGCACGGGAAGATGTGGCGCTCCGCCATGCCGTGCGCACGCAGAGGCGGATGTGCCGTGGCACCTTGTTGTCGCGCGAGCAATATTTGCCCGATCTGGGGCGCGGATTCCTCGATGCGCGCCTGCCTCCCTATGGAACTATGAGTGCACACACCATCGCCATCTGGACGGAGGCCATAAGAAAGAATCGTTGAGTTTGATTTCTTTCTCGAGGCTTCACCCCCCGTATTACCCGCAAAGTCGCAAATATCCGGCTGGACAGTGCTTCTGCCACTTCCCGGCGGCGCTGAAGCCGCTTACCCTTGTACTTGCGTCAAAGGGAAGGGGGAACGTGGACTCGTGGGTGGAAGCTCGCGAACTTCGTTCTCCCGTCGGGGGAGATGATGAACAAGGTGCCTACGGGCCAATTTCGAGGAGTGGCGACCATCGGGGGACAAGACCTCAGCGCATCGCGCATTGGAAGCGCGGCAGAGCGGACGACTGACTTCGAAGATCGCGGCAGCGCTGGCGTGTCCGGCGTTCACGGCCGACGCCAGCTTCGCTTTCTGACCGACGTGCGCGAATTGATGGAGAGCCTCGAATCGGCCGAGAGCCCCGAAGACGCCTGCGCCCTGACGGTAGAAGCCCTCGTCGCTGGCGGACGCGACGTGACATGCGCGTTCGCCTATCTGGTGGAGCGAGAGGGAGACCGCAGCCGCCTGGTGGCGCGCTCCGGCCCCGCATGGGTGCACGATGCCACGATCGTGCTGCGCCATACGGCAATGCGTGGTGCGCTGGAAGTCATTGGCGATCTGGATCGGTACTTCGTGGTGCGCGAGCGCACCGCACTCAACGAGGTGCCCCGCATTGGTCTGAGCGTGCCGGCGAAGGAGCCGCGCGGGGACACTCCGCGTGCGATCGTCGTGGTGGGCCTCACCGACCCCGCCTCGTCGCTCGAGGGCGACATGCACGCGTACCTCGACTTGGTGGGGACGCAGCTGGGCAGCCGCATCGGGCGCCTGTACGCCGAAGAGCAACAGCGCGCGCGCTCGCTAGCCTTCGCCACGCGCGACCGCGCGAAGACCGACTTCGTCGGCACCGTGAGCCACGAGTTTCGCACGCCGCTCACCTTGGTGCTCGGCCCCATCGACGACGCCATCGACGACGAGACCTTGCCCAAAGAGCACCGCGCGCGCCTCGGGCTGGTGCGGCGCAACGCGCAGCGCTTGGCCAAGCTGGCCGACACGCTGCTGGACTTCTCCCGTGTGGAGACGGGGCGCGTGGACGCCGTCTTTCACGAGGTCGATCTGCCCGCGCTCACCGCGGATCTGGCGAGCGCCTTTCGCTCGGCCATCGAGAAGGCGGGGCTGCGCCTCGCCGTGGACCTGTCGCCCATGCGCGAGGCCACGTTCGTCGACCACGACATGTGGGAGAAGATCGTCCTCAATTTGCTGTCGAACGCGCTCAAGTTCACCTTCGAGGGCGAGATCTGCCTCTCCTTGCGTGAGCGCAGTGGCCACATCGAGTTGTGCGTGAAGGACACCGGCAACGGCATCCCCGAGGCGGAGATCGGCCGCGTGTTCGAGCGCTTCCATCAGGTGAGCGGCGTGCGCGGTCGCACGCAAGAGGGAACGGGCATCGGCCTCGCGCTGGTCAAAGACCTGGTGAAGATCCACGGCGGCGACATCGGCGTCGCCAGCCAATTGGGCGTGGGCACCACGTTCACGGTGACGATCCCCACGGGCTCGTTGCACCTTCCCCAAAGCCGTGTGAACCGCCAGCAGACGTCGGCGCGCGCATCGGCGGGCGTGGCCACCTACGTGGAGGAGGCGCTGCGATGGCTTCCGGCTTCGGACGAGAAAACGCCGTCCACCCTGCCGCCCGTCTCCGTCGCGGGGGCGGTCGCCGCCGCTGCTGCTCCAGCCCGCGCACGGATCTTGTTGGCCGATGACAATGCCGACATTCGCTCGTACATGTCGCGTCTGCTCGGCAAGCACTGGGACGTGACCGCGGTGGCCGATGGCCAAGCCGCTCTGGAAGCCGCCCGCGCGAACCGTCCCGATTTGATCCTGAGCGACGTCATGATGCCGCGCCTCGATGGCTTCGGGTTGATCCGCGCCATCCGTGAGGATTCGCGGTTGAAGACCACGCCGGTCATCCTGCTCACGGCGCGGGCCGGGCAGGAGTCCACCGTCGAGGGCTTTGCCGCCGGCGCCGACGACTACGTGCTCAAGCCGTTCTCCGCGCGGGAGTTGGTGGCGCGGGTGCGCACGCACCTGGAGCTTTCCAACGTGCGGCGGCAATCCGAGATGGAGCAAGAGACGGCGCGCACGCACGCCGAGCGGCTCAATCGGATGAAGGACGAGTTCTTGGCCACGGTCTCGCACGAGCTGCGCACGCCGCTGCAGGCCATCCTCGGTTGGGTGAAGCTCCTGAGCGATGGCCAGGTGAAGCCCGAACGCGTGGCCAAGGCCATCGACGTCATCGAGCGCAACGCGCGGGCGCAGGCGCAGTTGATCGAGGACATCCTCGACGTGTCGCGCATCATAGCCGGCAAGATTCGGCTGGATCTGAAGCCTGTCGACATGGTCTCCGTGGTGAACGGGGCCATCGACACCGTGCGGCCCGCCGCGCAGAAGAAGCAAATCGAGATCGTCGCGACCCTGGGGCCGGCGCTCGGCGGCGTCGTGGGCGACGCGGACCGGCTGCAGCAGGTGGTGTGGAACCTCTTGTCGAACGCGGTGAAGTTCACGCCGGCGGGCGGCAAGGTTGGCATCATCGCCACGGTCAACCGAGGCCGGGTCGAGGTGCGGGTGACGGACACCGGCGAGGGCATCAACCCGGCCTTCCTGCCGCACGTGTTCGAGCGATTCCGCCAGGCCGACGGCACGACCACGCGCTCGCAAGGTGGTCTCGGTTTGGGGCTGGCCATCGTGCGGCACATCGTGGAACTCCACGGCGGCACCGTGGAGGCGGACAGCGAGGGCTCCGGCAAGGGCGCCAGCTTCGCCGTGAACCTGCCGGTGCGCACCTTGATGTCGACCGCGCGCTTCGCGGAGCGGGATTCGGGCACGCACCCGACGGCCGCGGTCGCGCGCCGCCTCGACGGAAAGCGCATCTTGGTGGTCGACGACGAAGAGGACGCGCGGGACCTTCTGATGGAGGTTCTCAAGGAAAACGGCGCCGAGTCGCGCGGTGCGCGCAGTGTGGCGGAGGCGCTCGCGCTGGTGGACGAGTTCCGTCCGGACGTGATCCTGTCGGACATTGGGATGCCGGTCGACGATGGGTACACGTTGATTCGGCGGCTCCGTGCCATCGAGGCCGAGCGCCAGTCGCCGCCGATCCCGGCCATGGCGCTCACGGCCTACGCGCGCGAAGCCGATCGCCGCATGGCCTTGGAAGCGGGCTACCAGGTGCATGTGCCCAAGCCGGTCGAACCGTCGGCCTTGGTCGAAGCCATTGCGCGCTGGGCGACGCCTCCCGCGGCGGAGGAGCCATTGAAAGAGACCGGCACGACCTGAGATTCGAGCCGGTTCGGTTCGCTTTCCGCCCCGGGGCAAAAGCCCAATGGACTGGTCTTCCTCGCGAAATAGGCCTAAGTCCTAACGAGGTAAGCGTGCAGCGGATGCGAGCCAGAACGAAGCGTCGATGGCGAGAAATCGCAGGCGCACTGGCCTGCGCGCTGCTCGTGCTGACGGTCCTTTCGGGCACCGTGCAAGCGGGGCAGCGCTATTTCTTTTGCGCGGCGATGGGGCTGATGACCTCGAATCCGTGCCGCGTGCAGGCGGTACCGGACTCCGAGGCCGAGCGCGTAACCGTGCAGCACATGGATTGCTGCGAGACGATGACCTTGCCCCAGGTGCCCGACGGCGCTCGGGGCGAGGTGCCGGAAATCCCCGCGGCCAGCATCGTGGCCGTCGTGCCGGTGGCGCCGCATGGAGTCGAGGTTTCCGCGCCCAACATCGATGCCTCGGTGCGCGCGCGTTGGCGCGTGCACGTGCCACCAAGGCCACCGAACGAGCGCCGTGCGCAGTTGATGGTCTTCCTGACATGAGATGACCCGCGGGGCCCTCGAGGGCTTCGCGTGCGTGCGTCATCTCGTGTGTCTCTGTGAATTTTTCACGGTGAGGAAGCCATGCAAACGGGTTTGGCCGCGACGTTGATCGCGGGATATGTGTGCGCGTTGGCGAATACCGCCTTCGCGCAAGAGGGTAGTCCGGTTTTGGAACGCGCCGCCTACGTGCGCGCGGTGTTGGAGCACAATCCATCGATTGCGTCGGCGCAGCAAGGTTGGCGTGCGGCATCGGCGCGCGTGCGCCAATCGGGCGTGTTCGACGACCCGATGGTGGACCTTCGCATGGCACCGCTGTCGATTGGCGCCTCGCATGCGCCCTTCGGGTACGAAGCGGCCATCAGCCAGCGCCTGCCATGGCCGGGGAAACTCGGTTTCGAAGAGGCAGTGGCCAAAGCCGAGGCCGAGGCCGCGCGAAATGATGTCCAAGCCGTGCGCCGTGAAGTCGCGTTTTCGGCAGCCGTCCTGTACGACCAGTACTTCGTCAGCGTGCGCTCGCTCGAGGTGAACGAGCAGCACATTGCCCTGATGCGCACCCTGAAGGCGGGCGCGCTGGCGCAACTGGCCAGCGGGCGCGGCTCGGCGCAGGATCCTTTGCAAGCCGAGGCGGAGCTCACCCACCTGGAGCACGACGCGGTCATTCTCGCCTCCGAGCGCGATGTCGTCGTAGCGCAGATGAACGAGCTCCTCCACCGCGCGCCCGAGAGCCCGTTGCCCCCGCCGGTGCGGGATCTCGCCTTGCCGAATGCGCGCGACACGGCCGGCGGCGATGCGAAGCGACTCGGCGAGCAAGCTGTCGCGCAGCGGCCGGAAATCCGAGCCGCGCTTCAGCGCGCGCACGCCGAGGAAGCCCGCGCCGCACGTGCCCGGCGCGAGTCGTACCCCGATGTGACCGTGTCGACCTCGTACAATTCGATGTGGGACATGCCCGAGCACCGCTGGATGGTGGGGCTCGGCTTCAATCTGCCGCTGCAGTTCGGCAAGCGCGCCGGTGCCGTGGAGGAGGCCAACGCCGCGCGCGCACGCTTCGAAAACGATGCCGCGTCCCTTTCGGACAAGGCCCGCACCGAGGTGGCCGTCGCGCGAAAGCGCCTCGAGGAGTCCTACCACGTGCTGCACCTCTTCGAGGAGCGCCTGCTTCCGGTAGCTCGCGACCAGATTGACGCCGCACGCGCGGGGTTCATTGCATCGCGCAACGAGTTCGTGGCGGTCATCGCCGCCGAGAAGAACCTCCGCAGCGTGGAGCTCGAGTACCAAATGGCCCGCGCCAACTGCGATCGCCGCCGCGCGGAGCTGGATCGCGCGCTGGGCAAGGAGGTGACGCCATGAGCCGTCGTCGCATCGCATCCATCGTCTTCGTCGCGGTCCTCGCGTTTCTCGGCGCGGTCTTTCACCGGCCTCTCGTGGCGTGGTTTTCTGGCGCAGGTCCGGAACACGCCGCCGAGCCCGAGGCCTCCGCCGCGGACATCGATCACTACACGTGCTCCATGCATCCGTCGGTGCACCAGCACGGGCCCGGCAAGTGCCCGATCTGCGGCATGGATCTCATTCCCGTCCTGAAGGGCGAGCCGCAGCAGGGACTCGTGACCATCGACGACGCGCGCCGCCAACTCATTGGCGTGCGCACGGAGCCCGTCGTCTCGGGCCCGATGCGCGATGCGTTTCGCGCCGTCGGCCGGGTCACCTACGACGAAGCGTCGCTCGCCGATGTCAACCTCAAGGTGCGCGGCTGGATCACGCAGCTCCAGGTCAATCAAACCGGGCAGCGTGTGGCCGCGGGGCAGACACTCTTCACCATGTACAGCCCGGAGCTGTACAACGCGCAGCAGGACTTCCTTCTCGCCGTGCAGGCCTCGCAGGCCGAATCGCTGCGTGTGGCGGCGCGCCAGCGCCTGCGGCTCCTCGGCATGACGGACGCGCAGATCGACACGGTCGCCAAGAAGGGCACACCGATGGAAAGCGTGACCGTGCCTTCCCCCGCGGGCGGCTTCGTCATCGAAAAGAACGTCGTCGAAGGCGCCTCGGTCGATCCCGGGATGCGCCTGTTTCGCATCGCGGCGCTCGACAAAGTATGGATCGAGGCCGACGTCTACGAGGCCGATCTGCCGCACGTGCGCGTCGGACAATCGGCCAAGGTCACCCTCGATTACCTTCCAGGCCGCTCGTACGACGCCAAGGTCGGCTACGTCTACCCGTACCTCGAGTCGAAGTCGCGCACCGGGCGCGTTCGTGTGGTGCTCACCAACCGAGGCCTCGAGCTCCGGCCGGGCATGTACGCGAGCGTCTCCCTCGCCGCCGACGTCGGGTCGAAGGTGCAAATTCCCTCGGCCGCCGTCGTGTACACCGGCCCGCGGCGCCTCGTGTTCGTCGACGAGGGCCAGGGGCGGTTTCGCCCGCAGGAGATCCACGTCGGCACCGAAGCCGACGGCATGTACGAAGTGCTCGATGGGTTGAAGCCCGGCGACGTCGTGGCCACCTCGGGCGTCTTTCTCATTGCCGCCGAAGCCCGCATCCGCACGGCCGCCAAGTACTGGGAGAACACGCCATGATCGCGCGCCTCATTGCTGCCTGCGCGCGCCGCCCTTTCCTGACCATTCTCCTCGTCGTCGCCTTCTCCGCATGGGGCGTGGCGGCGCTGCGCCAAGCTCCGCTCGACGCGATTCCCGATCTTTCCGATGTCCAAGTCATCGTCTTCACGGAGTGGATGGGCCAAAGTCCCGATTTGGTCGAAGACCAAGTGACCTATCCCATCACGGCGGCGCTCCTTTCGGCGCCCAAAGTGCAAGCGGTGCGTGGAACGTCGATGTTTGGCATGTCGTTCGTCAATGTCATCTTCGAGGACGGAACGGACATCTATTGGGCGCGAAGCCGCGTGCTCGAGTACATGAGCTCCGCGCGCGCGAAACTGCCACAGGGCGTGAACCCGACCCTCGGCCCCGACGCCACCGGGGTGGGCTGGGTCTTCGAATATGCGCTCGTCGACAAAAGCGGCAAACACGATTTGCAGGAACTGCGCGCGCTGCAAGATTGGAATCTGCGCTATTCCCTCGCCAGCGTACCTGGCGTCGCCGAGGTGGCGAGCGTGGGCGGGCACGTGAAGCAGTATCAGGTGAACGTCGACCCCAACAAGCTGCTCGGCTACGGCATTTCCATGGACGAAGTCGTTCGCGCCGTCCGCGCCTCGAACCAGGAGGTGGGCGGTCGCGTGCTCGAAATCGCGGGTCACGAGCAGATCGTCCGCGGGCGCGGGTACGTGAAGAAGCCCGACGACATCGGCCAGAGCCCGATCAAAGTCGTCGAGGGAACGCCCATCCGCGTGAAAGACGTGGCCCGCGTCAGCATCGGTCCAGACATCCGGCGCGGCCTGACCGAGCTCAATGGCGAAGGCGAAGCCCCCGGCGGCGTCGTCATCATGCGCTACGGCGAAAATGCACTTTCCGTCATCGAGGGCGTCAAAGAACGATTGCGCGAAATCGAAAAAGGCCTGCCCGAGGGGGTCAAGGTCGTGGTCACCTACGACCGCTCGGAGCTCATCGAAGAATCGGTGAAAACGCTCCGCCGCACGCTCGTCGAGGAAATGATTGTCGTCAGTATCGTGATTTTCGTCTTTCTGCTGCACGTGCGCAGCGCGCTCATTCCCATTTTGACCTTGCCACTGGGCGTGCTGCTCGCATTCATTCCCATGCGCGAACAGCACCTGACGGCAAACATCATGTCCTTGGGCGGCATCGCCGTGGCCATCGGCGCCATGGTGGACGCATCGATCATCATCATCGAGAACATTCACAAGAAGGTTCACGAGTGGGACGAGGGCGGTCGCTATGGCACGCGCACCGACGCCATCATCCGCGCGATGCAGGAGGTGGGGCCGTCGATCTTCTTTTCGCTCCTGGTCATCACCATATCGTTCTTGCCCGTCTTTACCTTGGAGGCCACGGAGGGGCGGCTATTCAAACCGCTCGCGTTCACCAAAACGTATTCCATTGGCTTTGCAGCGGTGCTGGCGGTCACGCTGACCCCGGCGCTCGCCGTGCTCTTCATTCGAGGCAAGATCCACGACGAAATGAAGAATCCTCTGAACCGCTGGCTCACGGCAGCGTATGCGCCGGTGGTGCGCTTCGTGGTCGCGCATCGCTGGAAGGTCATCACCCTGGCGATTCTCGCGATGCTTGGTACGGTCCCCGCGCTGTTTCGCCTGAGCAACGAGTTCATGCCGCCGCTCAACGAAGGAGTGCTCCTCTACATGCCCACCGCGCCGCCCGGCATGTCCGAGAACGAGGCCAGTGTGCTGCTGCAGGCCATGGACCGCGAGCTGAAGAAGTTTCCCGAGGTGGTGAGCGTCTTCGGCAAGGAAGGGCGCGCCGAAAGCCCCACCGATCCCGCGCCGCTCGGGATGGCGGAGGTCACCGTCGTGCTGAAACCTCGCGCGCAATGGCGAAAGGGCCTCACCTGGGATGGCCTCTTGAAAGAAATGGACGAAAAGCTGCGCTTGCCCGGCATGCCCAATGTCTGGTGGATGCCCATCCAAACGCGCACCGAGATGCTCGCCACCGGCGTGCGAAGCCCCCTCGGCATCGAGGTGTTCGGCGACGATCTCGACGCCATCGAGAAAGCCGCCATCTCCGTCGAGCGCGCGGTGGCCAAGGTGCCCGGCACGCGCAGCGCCTTCGCCGAGCGCTCGACGGGCGGCTTCTACATCGACTTCGAAGTGGACCGCGAAGAAGCCGGCCGGCACGGTCTCTCCGTACAGGACGTCAACATGGTCGTCGCCCAGTCCATCGGCGGCGAGAACGTCTCCGAGACCGTCGAAGGCCGCCAGCGCTTTCCCATCAACGTCCGCTACGCGCGCGAGTTCCGCGACGATCCCGAGATCCTCGGCCGCACCCTCATCGGGACCCCCGACGGCGCGCAGATCCCGCTGTCGCAGGTGGCCAAGATCCACAGCCGCCTCGGGCCCCCGATGATTCGAAGCGAGGGAGGAAAACTCGTCGGCTTCGTCTTCGTGGACACCGATCGACCGATTGCCGATTACGTGGCCGAGGCCAAACAGGTCGTCGCACGCGATGCCCAACTTCCTCCGGGGACGCGCCTTTCATGGGTGGGGCAATTCAAATATTTCGAGCGGGCCAAGGAGCGCCTCCAATGGGTCATCCCGCTCACGCTCGGAATCGTGTGCATGCTTCTCTATTTCAATACGAAGTCCGTCACCGAGACGTTCATCGTCATGCTCGCCGTCCCGTTCTCGTTGATCGGCGCTATTTGGCTATTGTACTTCCTCCACTACAACGTCAGCGTGGCCGTATGGGTTGGCATCATCGCGCTGGCCGGCCTCGATGCGGAAACGGGGGTGGTCATGCTGCTCTATCTGACCCTCGCGCACGATCGCTCCGAGCGCGAGGGACGTCTGCGCACGCACGAGGATCTCACCGAGGCCATCGTCGAGGGCGCGGCCAAGCGCTTGCGGCCGAAGCTCATGACGGTGGCGACCATGATCATCGGCCTCGTGCCCGTGCTCTGGAGCACCGGCACGGGGGCCGACGTCATGAAGCGCATTGCGGCACCGATGGTCGGCGGGCTGGTGACCTCGTTCTTGCTCGAGCTCACCGTATACCCCGCTATTTTTGCGATTTGGAAACGGAGAGGCTTGATCGCTAAAGAGAATCCAATGCCAAGTTCAACTCCAGCACATTGACGGCGGGCTCGCCTAGAATGCCCAGATCGCGACCCTGCGTGTGCGCGGCCACCAACTCGCGCACCCTGGCCTCCGGAATGCCGCGTGCACGGGCCACGCGGCGTACCTGGTATTCGGCCGCCGCGGGGCTGATGTGCGGATCGAGCCCGCTGCCCGAGCCGGTGACGAGATCGACCGGGACGGGCGCGTCGTTCCCGGGATCGGCCTCGCGCAGCGCATCGATGCGGGCCTGCGCGGCCTTGGTCTCGGCCTCGTTCGTGGGGCCGAGGTTCGCCGGGGACGATGCCCCCGCGTTGTACGCCGCGGGGGACGTGGCCGAAATCCGACCCCAGAAGTGCTTCGGATCCTCGAACGACTGGCCGATCAGATGGGACCCCACGACCTTGCCGTCCTTCACGATGAGGCTTCCCTCGGCCTTGTCCTTGAAGAACGTTTGCGCGATCCCCGTCACGAACAGCGGATAGATGACGCCGGTGATCACGGTCAGGATGACGAGCATGCCCGTCGCCTGCACGAGTTGGCGCGCGAAGGACGGTTGTGCGTCCGGTTTGTCTTCGAGAGCGGTATTCGCAGAGGCAGTCATGGCAGCACTCACGTGAGGTGGAGAACGACGAGGATCAAATCGATGGCCTTGATTCCGATGAACGGAATGACGATGCCACCGAGCCCGTAGATGAGGAGGTTGCGCTGCAAAAGCGCACCCGCCCCCATCGGCTTGTAGGGGATCCCGCGCAGTGCCAGCGGGATGAGGAAGATGATGACCAGCGCGTTGAAGATGACCGCGCTCATGATGGCGCTCGCCGGCGTGGCCAGATGCATGACATTGAGCTTGTCCAACTGCGGATACGTCACCGCGAAGGCCGCCGGGATGATGGCGAAGTACTTCGCAATGTCGTTTGCGATGCTGAACGTGGTGAGCGCACCGCGCGTCATGAGCATCTGTTTGCCAATTTCGACGATCTCGATGAGCTTCGTCGGGTTCGAGTCGAGGTCGACCATGTTGCCGGCCTCTTTCGCGGCCTGCGTTCCGGAGTTCATCGCCACGGCCACGTCGGCCTGGGCCAGCGCGGGCGCGTCGTTGGTTCCGTCGCCGGTCATCGCGACCAGGCGCCCGCCCGCTTGGTGCTCTCGGATCAATTTGAGCTTGGCCTCGGGGGTGGCTTCCGCCAGGAAGTCATCGACCCCCGATTCGGCGGCAATGGCGGCCGCGGTGAGCGGGTTGTCGCCGGTGATCATCACCGTCTTGATGCCCATGCGGCGCAACTCGGCGAAGCGCTCCTTGATGCCGCCTTTGACGATGTCCTTCAACTCGATGACACCGACGACCTTCGCACCATCCGCGACGACCAGCGGGGTGCCGCCTTTCTTCGCGATGTCCTTCACCGTGGTCTGCACGGCCTCGGGGAAGATGGTGCCCTTGGCCTTGACGTAGGCCTCGATGGCCTCCGAGGCACCCTTGCGAAGCTGCCGTCCGTCGGCGTCGACGCCGCTCATGCGGGTCTGCGCCGTAAAGGGCACGAACGTCGCGCCGAGATCGTGCAGGTTGCGCTCGCGAAGGCCGTATTTCTCCTTGGCGAGAACGACGATGCTGCGCCCCTCGGGCGTCTCGTCGGCAAGCGACGAGAGCTGCGCGGCATCGGCGAGTTCCGCCTCCGACACGCCGGGGGCCGGGTGGAACTTCGTCGCCTGGCGGTTGCCGAGCGTGATGGTGCCGGTCTTGTCGAGCAAGAGCACGTCCACGTCGCCGGCGGCCTCCACCGCGCGACCCGAGGTGGCGATGACGTTGGCCTGAATCATCCGATCCATGCCGGCGATGCCAATCGCCGAGAGCAATCCGCCGATGGTCGTCGGAATGAGGCACACGAGCAGCGCGACGAGCACCGTCACACTGACGACCTGGCCCGCGCCCGCCGCTTTTACGCTGTATGCCGAGAACGGCAGCAACGTCACGGTGGCGAGCAAAAAGATGATCGTCAATTTGGCCAGCAGAATGTTCAGCGCGATCTCGTTGGGGGTCTTCTGGCGTTTGGCGCCTTCGACCATCGAGATCATGCGGTCGAGGAAGGTCTCGCCCGGGTTGGCCGCCACGCGCACGACGATCCAGTCCGAGAGCACCTGCGTGCCGGCGACGACCGCACTGCGATCACCACCGCTCTCGCGGATGACCGGTGCGCTCTCGCCGGTGATGGCGGCCTCGTTGACCGAGGCCACACCCTCGATGATGTCGCCGTCGCAGGGGATGTCATCGCCCGCCTCGATGAGGACCACATCGCCTTTGCGCAAGGTGGCCGACGAAACGATGCTGTATTTGGCTTCGCGGCGCGCATCGGCCAGCTTTTTGGCCTGGGTGTCTTTGCGGGCATTGCGAAGAGCATCGGCTTGGGCTTTGCCGCGCCCCTCGGCCATCGCTTCGGCGAAGTTGGCAAAGAGCACGGTGAACCAAAGCCACGCCGAGACCGCGGCGATGAAGCCCGCGGGGGCTTCGCCGTGGCCCACCAGGGCCTGGACGAAGAGCAAGGTGGTGAGCGCGCTCCCGACCTCGACCACGAACATCACCGGGTTCTTGACCTGGTGCCGCGGGTCGAGCTTCACGAACGATTCGACGATGGCGCGCTTGACGATGTCCACCTCGAACAGCTTGCGCGGGGCCGAACCACCGCGGGCGGGGGAGATCCCCGCGCGGGCCGCTTGGTGGGCTTCTTTTTTACCCTGCGCGGCAATCTGCGAGATGCGGCCGGACGGTGCCGGCTCCGGAATGGATGGCAACGAAGGTGAATTGGTGCTCATGGTCAAGATCCCAATGCGAGGAGATGCTCGACGATCGGCCCGAGGGCCAACGCCGGAATGAAGGTGAGCGCGCCAACGATGACGATCGTACCCACGAGCATGGCGACGAAGAGGGGCGTGTGCGTGGGCAACGTCCCGCTGGTCTGGGGGACGATTTTCTTTTTCGCGAGGGCGCCCGCGGCGGCCAATACGGGAATCATCAGCCAGAAGCGCGAGAGGAACATGCATATCCCGAGCAGCGTGTTGTAAAACGGGGTATTGGCGGAAAGGCCGCCGAATGCGCTGCCGTTGTTGTTGGACGCCGACGACAGCGCATAAAGTATTTCACTGAAGCCGTGCGCGGATGGATTGAGTGGCCCTTTCTGGCCTGCCTCGGTGGTGCATGCGATGGCGGTCCCGACGAGGACGAGCGCGCAGGGAACGAGGATGGCAATGGAGGCCATCTTCATCTCGTAAGCCTCGATCTTCTTGCCCAAGTACTCGGGGGTGCGGCCCACCATGAGCCCCGCGACGAAGACCGCCACGATGGCGAACATGACCATGCCGTAAAGCCCGCAGCCGACGCCGCCGAAGATGATTTCGCCGAGCTGCATGAGCCACATCGGGACGAGACCGCCCAGTGGCGTCAGCGAATCGTGCGCCGCATTGACCGATCCGTTCGAGGCCGCAGTGGTGGCCGCTGCCCAGAGTCCGGAGTTGGTGATGCCGAAGCGAATCTCTTTGCCCTCCATGTTTCCGCCGGAGGACAGCGCGCTCGCGGCCTGATCGATGGGCAGGTGCGCCAGCGCCGGGTTTCCGCTCTGCTCTTGATAGATGCAGAAGAAGAGCAGCGGAACGAAGATGACGTACATCGCCGCGAGCAGCGCCCAACCCTGCCGCGGATCCTTCACCATCTTGCCGAAGGTGTGGCAGAGCGCGGCGGAGAGAATCAGAATGGAGAAGACCTCGAGAAAGTTCGACAGCCCGGTGGGATTCTCGAACGGGTGGGCGGAGTTGGCATTGAAGAAGCCGCCGCCATTGGTCCCGAGTTGCTTGATCGCAATTTGCGAAGCGGCCGGCCCCAATGCGATGACTTGATCGACGACGCTCTTGCCGTCGGCATCCTTGGTGGCTTCGGCCAGGGTTGCGGACGCGTAGCTGCTGAAGGTCTGCACCACGCCCTGCGAAACGAGGAGCACCGCGAGAAGGAGGGAAAGCGGTAGCAATACGTACAGCGTGCTGCGCGTGAGATCCGTCCAGAAATTGCCGATGGTCGAGGCCGACTTGCGCGTGAAGCCGCGGATGAGCGCGACCAGCACGGCCATACCCACGGCGGCCGAAACGAAGTTCTGCACGTTGAGGCCGAGCATCTGCGTGAGGTAGCTCATCGTGCTTTCGCCGCCGTAGCCCTGCCAATTCGTATTGGTGCCGAAGCTAATGGCGGTGTTGAACGACGAGTCGGGGGTCACGGCGCCGAAGCCCTGCGGGTTGGCGGGCAGCACTCCCTGGATGCGCTGGAGCAGGTAGACGACGAAGATGCCGACGAGGTTGAAGAGCATCGACGCGACCGCGTAGGTCTTCCAGGTCATCTCCTTCGTGGGATCGATCCCGAGTACGCGGTAAATGAGCCTCTCCACGGGCCCGAGGACCTTCTGCGCCACCGTGGCCTCGCCCGTGTACACGCGGGCCATGTAGTCGCCGAGCGGCTTCGAGAGGACCGCAAGCAAAACCAAATACAAAAGGAGCTGAAAGATGCCATTGGTGGTCATCAGAACTTCTCCGGCTTAAGCATCGCGAACGCGAGGTAAACGAGGAGGCCGGCCGACAACACGGCCCCCACGAGTTGGAAAGCAGTCATGGCGAGCTCCTTCTCTCAGACCCGTTCGCAGAGGTGCATGAGCGCGAGTGTGGTGCCGAAGAGCACCACCGTTAGGCCTATGAAAATGATGTCCATGGGGGACCGAGCTCCTCTTTCTCCGGCGCGTGGTGGCCGGGACAACAGCGTGCGCAACTTAGGTCGGCCGAAATCAAGGACTCATAAAGAGGGGCCTACACCGCATTAAGATTTCATTAACGAGCGCCCGACCTGTTCACTCAGGCCTCGGCGGCCTTCGTAGGCCTCATCTGCCATCGATTCCTCACTCTTCCGCCGGTTCAATGAACGGTATTTCGTTCAGTCGGCGTCGCTGTAAGCAGTGCGAAAATGCCCGATAACCGGAAGCGCTCCGGACCAGTGGATTTGGAGGTACGCGAAGTGCTAAGCGCGGCGCCATGATCCGACGTCTCTTGGATGACCGACGCGGAGTGTCTGCGGTGGAGTACGCACTCCTGCTCGCCGCTCTTCTCCTTGTCTTCGCCGGGGGCTATCACGCGCTCGGTAGGAAAAATGTCAAACCGACGAATGCATCGACCGACGAGTTGAAAGGCGGAACGGGGTACATCGCAGGCACGGGGCCCGGTGCGTCGGGAGGCGGTGGAACCGGAAATGTCGGTGGAGGACCCGGCGGGGTCGTTTGTGACGGCCGTTCGTGCGGCGCCCCCGGGGGCAATTGCTTCGTGGCGGGCACGCCCGTATGGACCCCGAGCGGCGAGCGTCCCATCGAGAGCCTCGTCGAAGGCGATATCGTGTTTTCGCGCGACGAAGCGTCGGCCGCGATCAAACCACGCCGCGTACTGCGGACGTTCACGCGACGCACGCTGGGCCTGGTGGCCGTGACGATGGCGAGCGCGCAAAAGCGCGACACATTGCGCGTCACCGCCGAGCATCGCTTCTGGACGGGAGATCGCGGGTGGGTCGAGGCAGCTTTCCTTGCGACGGGCGAGCCGCTCGTGGATCTCGCAGGCGACGTCGTCCGTGTGGTTTCGGTGGTGCCGCTCGACGAAGAGGCCGTGGTCTACAACTTCGAAGTCGAAGAGACGCACACGTACTTCGTCGGGCACACCGCAACATGGGTGCATAATGCATGCGATCCCGTCAAGCCGGTGTTCGACGGGCTCACGGGCGGGGGCTCCGTACATCTTTCGCCGCAGACATTCATGAACTACATCGCGTCGGGTGCGCTGCCCCCGGACGGGACGGGGACTTTCGCGGTCAATCCCTCGAACGGTGCAATCACCCTGCAGCAGCCTTCGTGGTTCGGCCCACCGACGTTTACGGGTCAATACGTTGGTTTGCTGACGAAGCCAGATGGGAGTGTGCCTCACAACCTCGATACCAACGCGCAGGTGATCTTTACGGACAACCTCACCGGATGTGCGGTCATCGTTTCGCAGACCGCTCAACCGCAATTGCTACACATCGAGGCGCCGCTCCTGGGCGCGGATCCCACAACGTACAACGCGACCCTCGTGCCTTATATGTACTCGCAGGGCATGGATAACGACGGCAATCCCTCGCACGGCATTCCCCCGCCGTTGGTCGTGAAGGCCGACGATTACGGCTGGGTCATTGGCGGTGGCGACTACGGGCCGGGGCTGAACCAGCCGCACAACGCGCAAGCGTTCCTCTATGGCGTCAAAGACGACACGGGCCACCGTCAGTGGTGGTTGCTCAAAGTGAACGCGCTGCCAAACAACGGGGGTTACCAGCACACGACGATCCCCGTGGGAACCACGCTGTATTAGCTTCGCAATCCGTGCGCGGGGATTTGCAGCGTGATGGACGTCCCGTGCTCGAATCCCGAGGTGCGGCTCTTCACGTCGATGCTTCCGCCGTGGGCGGTGACGACGTCGTGGATCAGCATGAGTCCGAGGCCCGCAGCGTGCGTCTTGCCGTGCGCGCGTTGAAAGAGCCATGGCAGCTTGTCGGCGGGGATGCCCGGTCCGTCGTCTTGAACGCGAACGACGACATGGTCCTTTTCCGGCACGTAGCTCAGTTGCACGCTCACCGAGCCGCCCGGCATGAGCCTCGTTCCCGGTCGCACGTAGCGCAGCGCATTGCCCACCAACGTGGCCACCGCCCAAGCGATCTTCTCGGGATCGATGCACGTGTCCTTGGGAAGAGCGCTCGATGCCTCGATGGTGAAGGCCACATCGAGGTTCGACGCCTGGCGCTGCAAGACTTCGAGGCTCGAGGTGAGGAGCTCGTGCAGATCGGTCGGTGCGCGGCGTAGGGGGATGGCTTCCACGGTGCCTATATCATGTCAGATAAAAGGGCGTATTGACGACGACCACCCGGGGCCCGCCGCGAAGCCGAAGCAGACCCTTGAGGATGATTCCGCGGTTGTTGTGAAGCAGGGCATGGTACCAGCGCCGCACCACCAGGTCCGGCACGATGACCACCACGTCCCGGTCCGGGTGCTCGTCGCGCAACTGTTCGATGTATTCGATGAGCGGCGCAAAGAATTGCCGGAAGGTCGATTTGCGCACCACCAGGCGAGGCGCCTTGAGCCCTGCTGCACGCGCGGGATCGACGACCAGCGTCTCCCACGTTCGTGCGAGCTCGCACGGCGCGCCGTCCTCGGTCTCCTGGGTGACGATGTGGAGGGCACGCACGTCGGGCGAGAGCTCGATGGCGAAGCGCAAACCCCGGCTGGTGAGCTTGTTCCATGCCTGAACGGGCACGACCACCAGCGGCGAGGCCGCACGGGAAAGATCGAGCGGACGGCTCTCCTTCACTTCGTTTCCCACGTAGCGGTAGTGCCGGTGGATGCGCGCAAAGGCGAAGACCGCAAGCGGAACGACGACCACGGCGATCCACGCGCCGTCGGCGAACTTGGAGACGATCACCACGACGAGCGTGATGCCGGTGGCCGTGGCGCCGAGCGCATTGATCCAGAGTGAGCGGCGCGCGCCCGTGCCGCCGGCGCGGCGCCAGTGGGCAACCATGCCCGCCTGCGAGATGGTGAACGCCAGGAACGCGCCGATGGCAAACAGCGGAATGAGCCGATCGGTCACGCCTCCGAAGGCCACGAGCAGGAAGCCCGACACCACGGCGAGCACCACCACGCCATAGGAGAAGACCAGGCGGCGTCCGCGCGTGGCAAAGGTGTCGGGCAGGAACCGATCGAGGGCGAGCACCCGGCAAAGGCGCGGAAAGTCCGCAAAGCTGGTATTCGCCGACAGCGCGAGCACCGCCACCACGGAGCCCATGGTGATGTAATACAGCGGGCCGCGACCGATGACGGCGCACGCGAGCTGCGAGAGGACGCTCTGGTATCCGTGTTCGCCCGGCGGTGTGGCGCCGATGCCGTACGCCCGCGCCAAGAGCGCAATGCCTCCGAGCAGACCCACGAGAATGGCGATGATGACGGTCAGCGTGCGCTGCGCATTCGGGATGGTGGGACGGCGGAAGAGGGGCACGCCGTTGCTCACCGCTTCGACACCGGTCATCGCCGTGCAGCCACTGGCGAACGCGCGCACGACCAGCCAGAGGCTCACGGTTTCCGTCGAAACGGGGAGCACCGGCGACGCCTCGACGGGGACCGGATGGCCTCCTGCCGCGAAGACTCGAAGGCCGCCATAGACGAGGATGCCGGCGAGCGAGGCCACGAAAAGGTACGTGGGCAACAAAAAGGTCAGCCCCGATTCCCGTGTGCCCCGCAGGTTCACCAGGGTGAGCAGCACCAAGATGGCGAGGCACAAAAGCAGCGTATGCGGCAGCAGCGCCGGCACCGCGGAAACGAGTGCGCCCACGCCGGCCGAAATGCCCACGGCGACGTTGAGCACGTAGTCGAGCGCCAGCGCCGCCCCCGCCACCAGCGCCGCACCTTGCCCGAGGTTTTCCTTGGCCACCGTGTACGAGCCGCCACCATTCGGATAGGCGGCAATGGTCTGCCGATACGAAAAATAGACCACCAGGAGGACGGCCACGATGATGCCGCTCAAGGGCACGATGTACGAAAGCCCGAGCGCGCCGAGCGGCAACAGCAACGTCAGCGCGGCCTCGGGGCCGTACGCCGCCGACGACAGCGCATCCAGCCCGAGCACCGGCACACCGGCGACGGGGCCTATCTTCTGTTCGTCTTCTTCCGCCGTGGCGAGCCGCCGGCCGAAGATGACATCGGCCAGGGTGCTCTTACTTGGTCCTGGAGGAACCTTTTCGGCGATCGTAACGATCTTGGGACTACTCTCGCGGGAGATGACGGCGTGGGCTGAGGAACGCATTTCGAAATCAGCCGTTATTGTGGACATGGAGCTGATAAAGAGATGATTAAGAATCCCAGGGTGCGCGCCCAATGAGCGATGGCCGGCCCGATCCCGATGTGCTTCTCCAGCGCGTGCGCGACGAGGAAGTTCGCGCTCGCAGCGGGAAGCTCACCATTTTTTTCGGCGCTGCACCCGGCGTGGGGAAGACCTACGCCATGCTCGAGGCGGCCCGGGCCGAGCACGGCCAGGGGCGCGACGTCGTGCTTGGCATCGTCGAGACGCACGGTCGCTACGACACTGCCGCACTCTTGCTGGGGCTCGAGATCCTACCGCGCCGGAAGATCACCCACCGCTCGGTGACCCTCGACGAGTTCGATCTCGACCTCGCCCTATCGCGCCGTCCAGGCCTGCTTCTCGTCGACGAGCTCGCGCACACCAACGCGGAGGGTAGCCGCCACATGAAGCGGTGGCAGGACGTGGTCGAGCTCTTGGACGCCGGCATCGACGTCTACACCACGCTCAACGTGCAGCACGTCGAGAGCCTCAAGGACGTGGTGGCGCAGATCACCCACGTTCTCGTGAAGGAAACGGTGCCCGACTCCATCCTGGACCGCGCCGACGACATCCGGGTCATCGATCTGCCGGCGGACGAGCTGCTCGAGCGCATGCGCGAGGGCAAGGTGTACGTGCCCGACCAGGCACGCCGCGCGGTGTCCAACTTTTTCCGCAAGGGAAACCTCATCGCGCTGCGCGAGCTCGCGCTGCGCCGCACGGCCGAGCGCGTCGATGCGCAGATGCAGCACTACAAGCGCGAGCACGGCATCGAGCGCGTGTGGCCCGTGGGCGAGCGCGTGCTCGTGTGCGTGAGCCCGAGCCCCACCTCCGCGCGCCTCGTGCGCGGGGCGCGCCGCCTCGCGAGCTCGCTCCACGCGGATTGGATTGCCGTGTACGTCGAAACGCCCGCGTCGCTGCGCCAGAGCACCGAAGACAACCGCCGCGTGGCGGCAAACCTCCAGCTCGCGCAGCAACTCGGCGCCGAAGCCGTCACCATCAGCGGCTCCAACGCGGCCGAGGCGGCGATGCACTATGCCCATCAGCGCAACGTCACCCGCGTGGTCATCGGCAAGCCGACGCATGCGCGCTGGCGCGATCGCCTCAAGGCCTCCTTCCTCGACGAAATCGTGCGCCACAGCGGCGATGTCGACGTCTACGTCATGTCGGGCGACGAAAGCGCGCGCCGTGCGCGGGAAGAGGCGTCGGAGCCGGTCGGTGCCCCGCGCGATCCCGCCGGCTACGTGATGGGGACCGGGGTGGCCATCGCCGCCACGCTCATCTCGTGGGCCTTTTTCCGAAGGGACCAATTGCCCGATACGGTGATGGTCTATTTGCTCGGCATCGTGCTCGTATCGATGCGATACGGCTACGGGCCCTCGCTCCTCGGGGCGGTGGCCAGCGTCGTCTGTTTCGACTTTTTCTTCATTCCTCCGTATCTGACCTTCGCCGTCGGCGACTTGAGCCACCTGGTGACCTTCGCGGTCATGTTCCTCGTCGCGGGCATCATCAGCCGATTGACCACGCGCGTGCGCGAACAGGCGCAGGGCGCGGGCGAGCGCGAACGGCGCACCGCGAGCCTTTATGCCATGAGCCGCGAGCTTGCCACCGCGAAGACGCTGGAGCACGTCGTATCCATTGGCCAAAGGCACATCGGCGACGTCTTCGGTGCGCGCGTCGTCGTCCTTCGAGCCGGCTCGCTTGCGCCCATCGTGCGCGAAGGCGCCTCGCTGGAACTGGACGACAAGGAAAAAGGCGTTGCAAGTTGGGTATGGCAAAATGGGCAAATGGCCGGTGCGGGCACCGACACCCTTCCGTCCGCCCGCGGGTTCTATTTGCCTTTGCGCGCCTCACGCGGAAAGCTGGGGGTGCTCGGCGCACACGCCGCCACGCCCGAGTCGCTGACCGATCCGCAGCGGCGCCAGCACCTGGAGGCCTTCGCCAGCCAGCTCGCGGGAGCCATGGAGCGCGCCCAGCTCGCCGAGGAGGCTCAGCATGCGCGCCTGCAAGTCGAGTCGGAGCAACTTCGCAATGCGCTCCTCAGCTCCGTTTCGCACGACCTCCGCACGCCGCTCGCGGTGGTGACCGGCGCGGCGAGCACCTTGCTCGAAGGAAACCTCGCCGACGGGACGCGGCGCGAGCTGACCGAGACGATCTTGCACGAGTCCGATCGGCTCAATCGACTGGTGCGCAACCTGCTCGACGTCACCCGGGTCGAGGCTGGCGCACTGCGCGTCAAAAAGGAATGGCAGCCGCTGGAAGAGGTCGTCGGTGCCGCGCTCCACCGGCTCGACGCCACCTTGCAGGGCAGGGAAATCATCACCGATTTGCCGCACGATCTGCCGCTGGTCCCGCTCGACTCCGTGCTCATCGAGCAAGTGCTGGTGAATCTTCTCGAAAATGCTGCAAAGTACACCCCAGCCCATGCATCGATATCCATCGCAGCCCGTGCGCACGAGAAGGCAGAGAACCACGTGCAAGTGACCGTCGCCGATCGCGGCCCGGGCATCGCACCGGGGGAAGAAGATCGCATCTTCGAGAAGTTCTACCGCGCACAGGAAGGACGCGGCGGCGCGGGCCTCGGGCTCACCATCTGCCGCGGCATCGTCTCCGCACACGGCGGCCGCATTTGGGCCGAAAACCGTTCCGGCGACGGCGGCACGGGCGCCATGTTCCATTTCACATTGCCGATCGAGGGCGAGCCGCCGAATCTGGAGCTTCAACCATGACCGAAGTCATCCCCCGCATCCTGGTCGTCGAGGACGAGCCCCAGATGCAAAAATTCCTGCGAGCATCCCTCACGAGCCACGGCTACCGCGTCGTCGAATCCTCCACCGGCAGCGATGGCCTCGTGCAAGCGCAGGCACACAATCCCGATCTCGTGCTCTTGGACCTCGGCCTTCCGGACATGGATGGCCTCGAGGTCACCAAGGGCCTGCGCGCCTGGACGACCACGCCGATCATCGTCATCAGCGCCCGCGGTCAGGAGGAAGACAAGATTCGCGCGCTCGATGAAGGTGCCGACGACTATCTGACCAAGCCGTTCAACACGGGCGAACTCATGGCCCGAATCCGCGTGGCCCTGCGCCATGCAATGCGCGCCGGGCTGGAGAAGCCCGAACCCGTGCTCACCGTCGGCGGCCTCAAGATGGATCTCGACCGCCGCCAGGTCTTCGTGGACACCGACGAAGTCCACCTCACGCCCATCGAATACAAATTGCTGACCGTGCTGATGAAAAACGCCGGCAAGGTCCTCACCCACCGGCAGCTTCTCAAAGACGTTTGGGGCCCCGCCTACGCGAGCCAAACGCAGTACCTCCGCGTGTACATGGTTCAACTGCGGCACAAGCTCGAGAAGGAGCCCGCTCGCCCCCGCTACCTCGTCACCGAGCCCGGCGTGGGGTATCGACTCAAGACGGAAGATTGAATCTTGATCCCATCTTGATCGGGCCCCGGTCATAGTCGAACCTCATGGAGCCCGCCGCCGCTGACATCGAACCAGGCGTCCCGCCTGTCGAGCCTATCGCGCAAAGCGCAGCCGTACTCGGGGTGGCGCTTCTCGTCTGGGCCGCGAGTGCGGTGCGCGTCGTAGGTACATTTGTGTACCACGAGCCCTTCGGTGCCGAATCTACGCTCGCGCTGGTGATGCTCCTCCTCATGTCCCGCGTTCTCGTACCGTCCCTGATCGCCCGATTCCGCTCGTCACGGCAACGCTCCTGAGCAGCACGGCCCGCGAGCGGGATGAGGGCCGCGTTGCCGGATATTCGGACATGACGCTGAAGAGCCGCTAAACTCGTCGAGTTCCTTTCGACTCGACGAAGCTTTGGGGGCCATCGATGAGCATTGCGAAGTTTCCAGCCCGCCCCACCGAGGAGGTTCCCCGGATGCGCGCAGGGCAATTGCACGAAGCGCTCGCTCTCATCGACGAGCTGCCGCCGCCCGTCGCGCGTGCCATTCGCGCGAAGTACAACGCCAAGTACCTCCAGGAAATCGAGCAGGCGACGCGCCTCACGTGGATTCCCATCGAGTACGGCGTGGAGATGGCGGTCGCCTACCACGAAGTCCTCGGTGAGAAGGACACCTTTCTATGGGGACGCGCCACCATGTTGCGTGTCACAGAAAAGCCATGGATTCGTCACCTGCGCGACACCGCAGTGCGCCTCTTCGGATTAACCCCAAAAGGGCTATATCGATTCGCGCCACGCTTCTGGGACGCGGTCTACAGCCATAGCGGCGAGCTCGTCTGCGTTCCCCGCGCAGAAGGCGCGGTGACCATCGTTCTGAACAATATTCCGCGCGCCATGATCGAGGCCCACGGTCATCTCATTACGATGTCGGGGGCCTTCGCGGCCGCTTTGGAGTTCTGTGAAGTTCGCGGCGATGTGTGGTTACGGCCCGTCGTGGCGGGCGACAACCGATGCACATACGACGTAATTTGGAGTGAGCGGAAAACCGCCGTTTCGCAGTAGAAGTCGTTTCGTCGCTTCTGCAAGCGTCCGCTCGTCGTGCCCCCGAGCATTTGCGCGCGCAAATGCTCGATGTTTGCACGGCACTCCCGTCCGATTGGCGTGGCATTGAAACGATGCAAATCCAAGATAACGGACGTGAAACGATAAAATCATTAGGCTGCTAATTGGATATCTACGGTTGCAACGTTCAATGCGTGCTCGACCGTATGATGACATGCGTCATCATGTGGATTCGTCGGGAAATAGGACTTACCCAAAGTTTAGATCTGCGGACGAGGGCGCGCATTGGGCGAGATTCCTATTCGCTTTGCGACAATTCGGGCGAATAGGAGCGAAACCATCCCAGATGTAAATTGGTCCGACGTTGACGCTTGTGAGTGTGGACATTATCGTGCTATTAATCTCACATGCCCGCTGGTTTGCACGTTCAGCGTCGGATGTTTCGGCGCTCGGAGTGCGAGATGGCGAGGTACCCCAGGTAGCCAAGCTTCTGGGCCGTGAATTGCAGTCACGCCCGAGCGGTTCGCATTGGATACGAGCGCCACCGGCCACGCAGGCGCCGGTGCTCGCCGGAGAAATCAACAACGATGAGTGATCGTAAGCTTTCCTCCGTCCCACAAAGGCTTCGTGCGTGTTTCGGCCGTGGAATCTTCGACGATACCATGCGCGACTGGGTCGACACGACGACAGCCCGTATTCGCTCGTTGTGGAAAGTGCCGGGCCGGCGTCCGCGCATGTTGGAGCTCGGTTGCAGCTCTGGTCCACTCTTGTTTCGGCTTGCCGCCCACGCCGAGACGTACCACGCGACCGATATGTCGAGTGCTGCCGTCGAGACGCTCTCGCGCGAATGCAACACCATGGGTTTCTCGCACGTCACGCTCGCACAACGCGAAGCGAACGACTTCAAGAAGCTGGGTATGAGCGCGTACGACGTCATCGTCCTCAACTCCGTCGTGCAGTACTTCCCCAGCATCGACTACCTGGTCGACGTTCTCGAGAAGGCTTCGCGCGCGCTCCGCCCCGGTGGCTCGCTGTTCGTGGGCAATGTGCGCAGCTTGCCGCTTCTCGAGCTCTTTCACACCTCCGCGGAACTCGCCAAGGCACCTGCCTCGCGCACCGTCGCGCAGCTCAAACGGCGCGTTCGCCATGCCGTGGCCGCCGAGAACGAGCTGGTCGTCGATCCCGCCTTCTTCTGGGAGCTGGGACGGTTGCTCCCGCGCCTCGCGTCGCTCGTGTGCGAGCGCGTCCTCTGCCAGCGCACCCGCTCGCGCGACGAGGCGAGCCGGTTCCGCTACGACGTCGTCTTGCGGCACCGTGCCATCGAGGCCTTGCCGCCGGCCATGGATGATGCTGCCTTCGAGTGGCGTGCGCCGCCGGTGCCAGCGGCCGAGATCCTCCACGGCGTTCGCCAGCAGCTCGACGAGCAACGGTGGCCGATGATGACGCTCACCCACGCACGGGATGCGCGCCTCGCCTCCGAGCTTCGCGCCTTCGAGCTCTCGAACGAAGCGGAAGAGAACTGCACCGTCGGCGATTTGAGGAAAGCGCTTACCGAAAAGGACCAACCGTCGACCTCGGCACTCGAGCCGGACGACCTCTTTCTCATCGGGAACGAGTTCGGGTACGACGTCGACGTTCTCGCGAGTGGAGATGCTCCGGGCTACTTCGATGTGCGATTTCTCCGCCGCTCGGCGCCTGCGCCCGCCGAAGCGCCAACTCTCTCGGAGCGCGCGAGCTTTGCCCCGCCGCCCGCCACGGTCGAACGGCCGATTCAGCACTACGCGACGAAGCCGCACCGCGAAGTGCAAGCGGTGTCGGCCATGCAGTCGTACATGCTCGAGCGCATCGAGGCCAGGCCGGAGCCAGGGCTTTACACGTCGTTCGACGTGGTGCCCATGCCGGCGTCGGTGGACTCGGCGGCCCTCGAGCGCGCGTGGCAGGCGCTGGTCGACCGGCACGCGGCACTTCGCACCTCCTTCGTGAAAACGCTTTCCGGGCGCTACCGCCAAGTGGTGCACGCGCACGGGAAGGCGGCGCTCGACGAACGCGATTGGCGTCACCTTCCACCCCTCGAGGTCGACCGCGAGCTCGAGGCGTACATCGACGCGTTCCGTGCGCGCCCGTTCGAGCTCGACGAGTATCCGCCGGTGCGGCTGGCCCTCTTTCGAACACGAGCACGGAGCTGGGTCTTTCTCGGCTTCAACCATCTCGCCCTCGATGGCGCGAGCACGATGCTTCTGCGAGAGCAATGGCTCGAGCTCTACAAGGCTCATTCCAAAGGAGGGAATGTGTCGCTGGTGGGGAGCGCTCCCCTCGTGCGGCCGCCCTCCGACGTTGCCTCGACGGAGGCGTTCTGGCGAAAGGAACTGCAAGGTTTCCGCGATCCGATGACCCTCACCGAAAATATGCGGCGGCATCGTGCGACGGGAGACGAGCCGCGAGGCGAGCGCTCCTATGCCAAACGGCATACCTATTTGGATAAAGAGGTAAGTGAGCGGCTCGCCTCACTTTCGCGTGCCGAGGGACTCACCCTCAATACGCTGGTGCACGGAGCGTGGGCGCTGCTCTTGACGGAGTACACGGAACGGCAAGACGTTCTTTTTGGCACCATGATTTCGCGTGCCGCGTACGAGCCGAACCGCCTGGCGTGCGAGGGCATGGTGGGGGCCCTGGACGACGTGTTGCCGGTGCGGCCACCGTCGCCTTCGCGCTTCCTTTCGCTGCGGACATGGCTCGCGGCGTTGCGGGACGGCTTGGCGAAGCTGCCGCGTCATGGTCACGCCTCGCTCGCCGACGTGAAACGCTGGAGCGAGCTGCCCGAGCATGCGCGCCTCTTCGAGAGCTACGTCGTCGTCGAAAATCGACCCATCGACGAGAACACGGCCGAGTCCTTGGATCCCGCGACACCGTTCTCGTTGGTTCAACTCGACTTTCCCTTGCGGGTGGAAGCATGGCCCGGCCCACGGCTGCTGCTCATCCTTCAGCACCACCGCGCTCATTTCAGCGACACCGTCGCCGAGAAGATGCTGCGCGATCTGGAACGCGTTTTGGTGTTCCTATCCCATGGCCTCGACCGCCCGCCGCGCGGGTAGCTCGTCATTGACGAAGGCGTGAGGCCGTACGACAATCGCGGCCTTTCGCCTCCGTCATGCTCCGCGCTCTCTTTGCATCGCTCATCGTAACGGCTGTCGCCATGACGGGATGGTTCGCGTGCTTGCCCGATCAACCCGCCGTTGTCGATGGGCCATCGGACGCGGATGCCGGCCTGTGCGCGACCGGGGTGGCATTCCCCTCGGCATTCGAGGCGCCGCATCGTGTTTTCAGCATGCCCCTGGGGGTCGATCGCCGCGGCGCATCGCTTTCGCACGACGAGCTGACGATCTATTTCGGAAATTCCACGACCTCGAGTGGGATCCTTTATCCCTCGCGCATTCACACGGCGATCCGCCCGAGGCGCAGTGAGCTTTTCGTGAACTCCGAGGAGTGGGACGTCAATCGGTTGGCCGGCCAAGATTTTCCGCGATTCAGCGACGACGGGAAAACGGTCGTATTCGCAGGCATCACGGAGAACGGCGGCTACCCGCATCTGTTTTTCTCGTCCAATTCAGGTGCACCGAAACCGCTCGCGTTGAACCTCGATGGAGGACAATTCGAGCTCAATCCTTTCTTGCGCATGCGGACGAATGGGACGGGGGAGCTGTATTTCGCCCAATGCACCAACGGCTCGGTCGACAATTGCGACTCCGACAGCACCGATCAAGGAAGCCGAGATCTCTTTCGCGTTTCCATCCGAAACCCGAATCTCGGATCGACGGACGCGTTCAGTGACGCGGAAGCGCTCACGGAGATCAACACCAGGCTAGAAAACGAATATACCCCAGTGGTGAGCTCGGATGGTCTCGAGATCTTTTTCGGACGAAGTGGGAAGATCTTCAGAGCATGGCGCAACCCCGGAGAGCGTCAATTCCACGACGTGGAGGCCGCGGAGGGACTCCTTGCCGTCGGCCGAGCACCCAATTGGCTTTCCCCGGACAACTGCCGCCTCTATTTCCAGTCTTCCGAGACCCAGACAACCCCGGGCATCGTGGACATCTGGGTTGCCGAGCGAAAGCCTCCGACCAACTGATCTAGAATCGCACCCCGAAGTCGGCGTGTGCGTTGAGCGTGCGGTCTTTGCCCAGAAGGTCGATTTGCGGACGAACGCCGAGGAATAAATTGAACTCACGGGTATGCACCAGGTCGAAGGTCGCGGAGACGTGCAGCCCGATTCCGAACTTGTCCAGATTGTCGCTCGTGCTCTTTCGCTCCAGGGAAAAGTACGGAAAGTGGATGCCCCCGCCCACGCGGAAGCGGTCGAGAATCCCCTCCACTGTGACGCCGAGCTGCCCGAAATGGATCGGCAGTCCGTATTCCGTGCGGGCCCGCTCGTAATGGATGCCGCCGTAGATGCCCAAGGATTTGCCGATATCGCCGCCCACTTCGGCGCCGAAGCCCACGCCGTAGAACGGGACGGAAAAGATATGACCATAGCCGCCATTGACGGCCAACTTGGCACCCGGGCCACCGTCGGCGGCGGCTGCCGAAGTCCAAAGGAAGGCGCCGAACGCCACCATCGCGATGCCAGCTCGTTTCATGGACACACCGGACCCCGGCTCGTGCCGGCGTCGGGCGACGACGGCTTTTCACCCGTATAAGGAAGATCGTTCTGGGTACGCGTGCACACGTCCCGCTCGATCAAATCGGAGCACTCCAAATTGCGAATGCACTGGCTCTCGTTGGAATCGAGCGTCGGGTGCTCCACTTGCGTGGCGTCGCCCGAGCAACCCTCGTCGTAGTTGTATTGGCAGCGCACCCGCTCGGGGTCGAACCGTGGACAGCAATCGGCGAGGTGGGCCAGCGCCTCCTCGCACGAGACGACGTCGCCGCGAAAGTTGTCGTGGTCATGTCGGTTGTCGCAGGCAAAGAGCACCACGATCACGGCGGCTGCCACGTAGCCACCGCGAAAAGCCAAGCCCCGTTTCTTCATCGAAGCGCACCCGACTGCAATGCCTGCGCCCGATATCGACCATGGCGAAACGGCGTGAAATCGATCTTCCCTCCCGCGGCCGGCGTGATCCGCGGTCCTCACAGTGGCAATTCGACGACAGCGGCACCCGGGGTGTTCGCTTCATCGAACCTCAGCCGTGATGCGCGGGAAGATCCATGGACGATGTGCTGTCTACCTGCAAGTTCGACACAATTTTCTGCCGACGGCCGATGGATGAGACGGAGGCTCTAGGGAACAGGCCTCCTCCCGGGCACACCGCATCAGCTGGGCGAGTGTGCGGCTCCTTAACCTGCGAGGGCTGACAACGTGAACGCCAACAAGGGATTCTCAATACCAACAACGAGTGGAGTGGACGAATGAAGGCTCTTGTCGTCGTCGACGGTCCTCTGGGCCACCACGTGGCGACGACGCTGGAGGGAGCGGTTCCGCCCTTTTGCGTTCAGCGCCTTAGGCCAGGTGAGCTTGCTTACGCACCGCCGACGGATCTCATCGTCGTCGACGAGGCGATGACCGAGAGCCAGCGGGAAAGGCTCCACGCGAGCTACGGCGTTCCGATGTTGGTCGTCGGACGCGATATCGAAAAGCCATTCACGGAGGCGGCGTTGCGCAAGGCCGCGTTGAAAGCGGCGAAGAGGTCGCCTCGCACCGTCGGCGGGCTCGTGGCCGTCGACCCGCCGCTCCAGACGGCGCTGTGTGTGCTGGAGCAGGTGGCCAAACGCAAACAGGGTGTTCTCGTCACGGGACCGACGGGGGTCGGAAAGGAGCTTCTCGCCACGCACCTTCACATGCGCTCGGGGCGTGCGGGCGCCTTCGTCCCAGTGAATTGTGCCGCATTCAACGAGAGCCTCGCGGAGAGTACGCTCTTCGGCCATGTGCGCGGGGCCTTCACGGGGGCCGTGTCGAACGTGCCCGGTGCCTTCGTCGAAGCCCACCGAGGGACGTTGTTCCTCGACGAAATCGGGGAGCTCGAACTCGCCGTGCAGGCGAAACTGCTTCGCGCCCTGGAAGAGGGCTCGATTCGTGCCGTCGGCGCCTCGAAGGCGACCGCGGTGGACGTGCGCATCGTCGCGGCGACGAACCGCGACTTGCGGGGCGAGGTTGCGGCCGGCCGCTTCCGGGCCGACTTGTATTTCCGTCTGGCGACCTTCGTCGTCGAGGTGCCTGCCCTGCGTGAAAGGCCGGGCGATTTCGAAGCGTTGGTCGACTGCTTTCACCGGCAGCACGATCGCGCAGCCCAGGTACGCATCTCCGCGGGCGCACGATTGCGGCTGGCCAGCTACCCATGGCCCGGCAACGTGCGCGAGCTCCGCAACGTGATGGAGCGCGTATTGGCGCTCGCCCCCCGCGGCGAGCTCACCGAGGCCATCCTTTTGGATCTGGCACCGGAGCTCCATGCTGGCAGCTCCGATGACACCCTCGATAAAATGACCACGCGGCAAGCACTCGCGATGCAGGAGCAAGAAGTGATTCACGCGCGTGTGGCCCGTGGTGGCGTAAAGCGGCAAAAGCTCGCGGACGAACTCGGTATTCACCGCACCACGCTTTGGCGCAAGATGAAGCGACTCGCGGCGAGCTGAATCGCTCCCCAAGATCCTTCACGCCGTAATGCGGCGTACGACGATGGCCGCGTAGTCGCGGCTTGGCGCATCGGGATAGTAGTTCTCGATGACGTGATCTTCGTCCGGCACCACGAAATGGTGGGCCCGATACATCTCCAGGAATGGGTCCACCAGACAGCCGTTCAACCAGGTGAAAGCGTACTTCCGTGCATCGATATCGCCGAATCGGCGGCAGTATGCGTCGTAGCCGGGGATCTTCGCCCCGGCGACCACGTACGAGAGGCCCAAGTTCCGAGCGAGATCGGCCGACGTCTCCATCATGGCTTCGTAGACTGTGCCTCCTCGCGCCGTTTTTTTCAGGGAGCCCGCCGCGAGGTAGAGGGCGTTTGCCGTGCAACCATCGAGGACGTCCGGGTAATCGCCATGGTTGGTCACTTCGCCCCAGCTGCGCATCGCGGTGACGTGCGCCGGATCGTAGTGCATGGGAAAACTCATCAGCGTGCCGATCACGGCGCCGTCCCGTTCGAAAATGAGAAAGCCTGCGGGGAATTTTCGCAAGCGCGTCAGCATGCGCTCACGGCTGGCCCGTTGCGACGCCTCCCAGTCTCGTTCGACGAGCATGATCTCGTCGATATCCGTCTCCGTGGCTTGTCGTGCTCGCACCATGGCCGCTGCTCTTTCGTAGGTCACCAGGTCACCGGCAACCGGTTCAAACCGTGAATGAAGACGGCTTCGCGCCATCGCAAGGTCGAGGGATCCTCCGCGAATGCCAGCCCGGGGTACTCCCGCACGAGCACGTCCACGGCCACCGAGGCTTCCAGCCGCGCCAGCGGTGCCCCGAGGCAGAAGTGGGCTCCGAGCCCGAAGGCCAGATGCTTGTTCGGCGAGCGGGCGATATCGAAGCGCTCCGGCGCGTCGAACTGCTCGGGATCGTGGTTCGCCGAGAGCAACGACGCGACGACCTTTTCCCCCTCGGGGATGACATGCCCGCGCAATTCGGTATCCACGAGCGGGTACGCGCCGATGGTGTTCTTCACCGGCGGGCAATACCGCAGGACCTCCTCGATGGCCGAGTCGAGCAGCGCCGGCTCGGCGCGGAGCCGTGCGAGTTCAGCAGGGTGCTTCAACAGCGCCCAAACGCTGTTTCCAATGAGGTTGCCCGTGGTCTCGTACCCCGCGGCAATCAGCAGAAAGAGCATGCTCATGAGCTCGACCGCGGACAGGCGATCGCCCTGCTCCTCGGCTGCGATGAGCGCACTCGTGAGATCCTCGCAGGGCTCGGCGCGGCGGCGTTGAATGAACTCGGCCAGGTATTCCTGGAACTCCACGGCCATCCGTCGCAAGGACGCGAAGTCGGGTGGTGCGGCAAGGATGTTCGTCCACGCTTTGAACTGGGCTTGGTCCTCCAGGGGAACGCCGATCAACTCCGCCAGTACCGTGATGGGCAGGGCGAAGGCGAGCACCTCGAGCAGGTTCACGCTCCCCGAGCCGCGCGCTTCGTCGGCCTCGGCGAGCAGCCGACGGGCGCTCTCGGCGATGCGCGGCTGCATGTCCCGCATCCGGCGCGGCGTGAACGCTTTGGCCACCAACGAGCGCAAACGCGTATGCTCGGGCGGGTCGGCGAAGAGCATGTGTTTGTCCAGCGCGTCCAGCTCGGATACGCGGAAGTACATCTCGCGCGAGCGCGCGGACAATTTGCGCTTGTCCTTGCTGAATCGCGGATCTCGTAGCAATTCCACGACGTCGGCGTAGCGGGTCACGACCCACTCCGGGGCCTGCTGATGCGGGTCGAACAGGCGCACGATCGGGGCTTCCGCGCGCATCTGCGCGAGAATCGGCAACGGATCGTCGTGCGCTCGTTCGCCCCACAGATCGAAGCGATTCATCAGCTGTTCTCCACGCTGTCGAGAACCTTGCCGACCTTGGCCCAGGAAGGGCGCGTGCTGATCCGCTGCCACCAGGCGGCCATGTGCGGGCGCTCGGTGACCAGATCGCCGCCGTTCGATGCGAAGAGGTACTGCAGGTACGGCAGCCAACTCACCTCGGCCAGGCTGAAGGCGTTGCCGGCCAGGTACTCTTGTGTGGCGAGCGTGCGCTCGACGATGTCGAACGCCCGGGCCAGCTCACCGCGGGCTTGGGCGGCCTCGGCTTCGTTCGGTGGGGGCGGCAAGATGTCCACGGCCGGACTGCGCCGGATGATCTCGTAGACCGGTCCGCCGCGAACCAACGTCCATACCGGGCCGCTCACGTAGGATTGCTCCACGCTGATCCATTGCTCCATGAGGCCGTAGGCGCGGATGTCCGACGGCGTGAGGGAAGGCCCCGGAAGACGCCGATCCAGATAGCGCATGATGGCGCGCGATTCGTAGATCAAGAAGCCGTCGTCCTCGAGAACCGGCACCTCGCCGAACGGCTGCCGTTTCAGGTGCTCGGGCGATTTGTCCTCGCCTCGGATGACGCTCACCACGACCAGCTCCGCCTCGTGGCCTTTCTCCGCCAGCACCGTCAGCACTTTGTGCGAGCAAGCGCTCGTGTCCGTTCCGTAGACCTTCATCATCGCATCGTTGTCCTTTCTTCCTCCGGCGTGAGCCGCTCGAGCAGATACCGTGCAAGTGCCTTGGGCGTGGGGTGGTCGAAGGCCACCGTCGCAGGGAGCGCCTCGCCGGTGCGTGCGGAGAGTTCGTGCCGAACCTGCACGGCCATCAGCGAGTCGACGCCCAAGTCCATCAGCGGCCGATCCGTGGGAATCTCGTCCGGGGAGGCGAGTTGCAGCACGGTGGCGATGTCGATGCGCACGGCCCTCTCGATTTCGGCCTCGCGCTCGTGCGCGGGCAGCGCCCGGAGTCGGTCCACCCAGCGCCCGTCGTTCGCGCGCATGGGGTCGACGTCCGGTGCGCGGTCGAACCAATAAGGTTTGCGCTGCCAGGGGTAGGTCGGGAGCGTCACCACGGGCTGCGGCGTCGGGTGCAGCTTGCGGAAATCCACCGCGTGGCCGCGCGTGTACAGCGCGGCCAGCGCGCGGAGCATCTGCGGGAGCTCCGGTTCGTTGCGGCGCAGGGTGGGGACGACGTGCCCTTGGGCCGATTTGTCGGCCAGGCATTGCCGGAGGTTGCCCGACAGCACGGGATGGGGCCCCAGCTCGAGGAAATCGCGCGCGCCCGCGTCGATGGCCGCGTGGACCGCGTGGGCGAAGCGCACGGGCCGCCGCACGTTGTCGGCCCAATACGCGGCCGTGAGCTCCGTGCCGGTCAGGCGCGCGCCGGTCACCGTGCTGTACATCGCTCGCGTCGGGGCCTTTGGCACGAGACCGGCGAGCTCGCGCCCGAGCTCGTCGGCCAGCGGATCCATGATCGGCGAATGGAAGGCGTAGTGCCCATCCAGCTTTTTCGCGCGTGCGCCGAGCCGCTCCACGATGGCGTCCAGTTCCCGCTCGGGGCCGGATAGCACGATCGAACCGCCGTCGTTGATCGCGGCGATGGAGACCTTTTCGGGAAGATCGCCGAGCGCCCGCATCGCCTGTTCGGGGCTCGTGGCGATGGAGACCATCCGCCCCGATCCGGCGGCGCGCTGCATGATTCGACCGCGCACGACGGCGAGCCGCATGGCGTCCGGAAGGCTCAATGCACCGGCCACGCAGGCCGCGGCGACTTCGCCGGCGCTGTGGCCGATGACCGCACCGGGTTCGATTCCCCACGATGACAGCAGCGCGACCAACGCGATCTGGACGCCAAACAGGACGGGTTGCACGATCTCGGTTCGAGCGTCGCGTTCGTTCGTTGGTTCTTGCAGCTCGCGCGTCAATGAAAAGGGCGCATGCGCATCGCATTCCGCCAAGGCCGCGGCAAACACCGGCTGGCTTGCGAGGAGTTCACGCCCCATACCGATCCACTGCGCACCCTGTCCGGAGAACACGAAGGTCAGCGCGCCGGCGTCCGTGGCCTGCCCCGCCACCACACCGGGTGGCGTCTCCCCGCGCGCGAACGCGTCGGCCCATCGCGCGAATTGTTCGCACGAGCTCACCACGAACGCGGCCCGGTGTTCGTGGTGCTGGCGGCGAATCGCGGCGGTGTATGCCATCGCTCGAAGCCCGGGCCCCTTCGGCTCGAGAAAGGCCGGGTACGCGCCGGCCAATTCACGCAGCCCAGGGGCGGTTCGCGCCGAAATCGGCACGAGGACCACCGCAGGTTCCTCGGGTGTCGCGTCCTCGCGCGGAGCCTCTTCGACGATGACGTGGGCGTTCGTGCCGCTCATCCCGAACGAGCTCACCCCGGCGAGCCGCGGACGCGCGTCGCTTCGCACGGGCCATGGCACGGGCTTGGTCGGAAGGACGAAGGGGGTGCCTTGCAAGGAGATCCGCGGGTTGAGCGTGGTGAAGTGCAGATTGCCGGGGATGCTCTCGTGGCGCAGCGCCTGCACCACTTTGAGGAGGCCGGCGATTCCGGCGGCGGCCTCCAGGTGGCCGATGTTCGTCTTCAGCGCGCCCAACACGCACGGGGCATCGCCGGGACGCGGGGCGCCGAGCACCTCGATGAGGGCCTCGGCCTCGATGGGATCGCCGAGGGCGGTGCCCGTGCCGTGGGTTTCCACGTAGTCGATGTCGGTCGCGGCCACGCGCGCGTTGGTGAGGGCTTGCCGCAGCATCTCCTGCTGGGCGATGACGCTCGGCGCGGTGAGTCCTGCCGAGTGGCCGTCGGCGTTCACCGCCGAGCCGCGCAAGAGCGCGAGCACCCGATCGCCGTTGGCCTGCGCGTCGGACAGCCGCTTGAGCACCACCAGGCCACAGCCTTCACCGCGCACGAATCCATTGGCCCGCGCCTCGAAGCTGCGGCATCGGCCGTCTGGCGACAATGCCTGGAGATCGGCGACCATCTCGGTCGTCGATGGGTCCAGGATCAGGTTGACCCCGCCGGCAAGGGCCAGCGAGCTCTCGCCGTTGCGCAGGCTTTGCATGGCCAGGTGCACGGCGACCAACGACGACGAGCAGGCGGTATCCACCGTCATGCTCGGCCCTCGCAGGCCGAGGAAATACGACAGCCGTCCGGGCCCGAAGGCATGCGCAGTGCCCGTTCCCGCGTGCGCGTCGCGCGCTTTGGCACCCGCTGACGCGCCGAGGAGCAGGTAGTCGTTCGTGCTCATGCCCAGGAACACGCCCGTGGTGGTGCCGGCCAATCGCTGCGGAATGAGGCCGGCGTGCTCCAACGCCTCCCATGCCACCTCGAGCAGCAGCCGGTGCTGCGGATCGAGCTGGCAGGCCTCGCGCGGCGAGATCCCGAAGAACGCGGCGTCGAACCCTTCGACGTCGGACAGAAACGCGCCCCACCTTCCGGCCGCCGACACGGCGCTTCCCGCATGGCGCCGGTGGGCGGGCACTTCCGACACGGCGTCGACGCCGTCGCGAATCAGCCGCCAGAACGCTTCGGGATCGCGGGCGTCGCCGGGGAACCGGCACCCCATGCCGATCACCGCGATGGGCTCCGTTCGCTCTTTGCGCATTCGTTCCAGGCGCGCTTCCAGCTCCTGCAGTGCGGCGGCCGCCCGGACCAGCCGGGAACGGTACTTGGCCTCGATGTCCTCGAGCGTGTTCACTCTTCGGTTCCTCCTTCGATGCGGTCGAGTGAGCTGTCGAGCCGCGCCAGCAGCTCGTCCATGTCCACGTGGCCAACGTCCTCGCTCGGCGTCGGCGGTGGATGCCGTCCGAGTTTCTCCAGCAGCTGTCCGGTGAGGGCGGAGACCGTGGGGGAGGCGAACAGCAGCGTGACCGAGAGCCGAATGCCCAGCGAGGCTTCGAGCCGGTTGCGCAGCTCCAGGGCCATCAGCGAGTCCACGCCCATGCGGGTGAACGCCATGGATCGATCGATTCGGGCGGCATCGAGCTGCAGAATTCGGCCGAGGTGCTCGGTGACGAGCGACTCGACCAACGCCGAATGCGCTCCGGGATCGGCGGCCGCGAGCCGTTCCGCGAAGGCCTGATGCTGCGCGCGTTCGGGTTCGGCCACGACGTGGTCGGCGCGCTTCAGTTCCTCGAACAGCGGGGTTGCCGCGGCCGCGGGGTAGAACTCGAGCCATTGACGAAGATTCAGGTTCAGCACCGCCACGTGCGTCGCCTCGGTGCGCAGAAGTCGGCCGAGGATGGCGCTCCCCTGCGCGGGCGCGATCGTTCCGATCCCTCGTGAGGCGAGTCGGCTTCCCTCGGCCTCGCGATCGGCCATGATGCCCGCCTCGGCGAAGAGGCCCCAGTCGATGCACAGCGCGCGCTCGCCGATGCTCTTTCGGTAGCGGGCGAGGGCGCCGAGGAACGCATTGGCGGCGGCGTAGTTCGCTTGGCCGGGGGAGCCCAGCACGGCGGCCGCCGACGAGTACAAAACGAAGAAGTCCAAGCCCTTGCCGAGTGTTTGCGCGTGCAGATTCCACGCGCCCTGCACCTTGGGGGCAAGCACGCGATCGAACCGATTCGGGTCGAGCTCCAGCACCGTGCGATCGTCGAGCACCATGGCCGCGTGCACCACGCCCCGCAGCGGCGGCATGCGCGCGGCGATCGCATCGAGGACCCTGGCCACGTCCTCATGGCGTGTCACGTCCGCGCGCTCCACGCGCACCTCGACACCCGCGTGGCGGATCGCTTCGATGGCGGCGGATGCTTCGGGCGAAGCGTCCCGGCGGCCGAGGAGCACGATGTGCCGCGCGCCGCGCTCCGCCATCCACGCGGCCAACCCCAGGCCAAGTCCACCGAGTCCGCCCGTGATCAGGTAGGTCGCGTCGGCGCGCAGCTCGATCGCGTTGGCTTCTCGCAAGGGAGCGGGCCTCACCCATCGCGCGACGTGACGTCCGTCCGGGCGCAGGGCGATTTCATCGGCGCCGTCCGGCCCGAGCAACTCCGGCAGCAGCCGATCCGCCGCCTCCGACTCGCTCCATGCGGCGGCGAGATCCACGCGCGCGCAGCCGAATTCGGGATGCTCCATGGCCAACGTTCGAGCAAACCCCCACAACGGGGCCTGGGCCACCGATGGCCGCGCGGGATCGTGGGCTCCTTGCGTGACCAGCCAGAGTCGGGGCGTGTCTCGCCAGCCGCGACGCGTGATGGCGCGCACGAGCCCCAAGGTCCCCAGCGCGACCCGTCGCGCGTCGATGGCCAGTGTCTCCGCCGTGGTCTCCTCGAGCGATGCGCGGTCGAGGCTCCACAGATGCACGATTCCCGCGCAGGCGCGCCCGTTGACAAAGGAGTCCAGCACACGGTTCCATCCGTCGTCGTCCGCGGGCTCGGCGATGGACACGACCGCGCCGCCGCGCGCGATCAGGCGTGCGGCCAATGCTTCGCCCGTGCCGCCGCGGTCGGTCAGCACGAGCCATGTGCCCGCATCGTTCACCGTCGGCCGTGGCGGGTCGGCCGCGCGCCATACGAGTTCGTAGAACCAGTCTTCGGTGGGGTCGCGCTCGGCGAGCTTTCGCACCCTTAGCCCCTCGACTTCGGCGATCGCGCGGCCTTCTTCGTCGAGCACCATGAGATCGCCCATGTCGTCGGATCCAGGGCGCAGTTTGGCGTGGACCCAGAGACGGTCGCCCGGGCGGCGGTGCACCTGGAGGCGGCCAATGGCCACCGGTACCCGCGCCGAGGCACTCGGATCGGGGCGGCATTGCAGCACCAACCCACCGAAGACTTGGAAACACGCATCGAGCAGCGCCGGGTGAAACGCGTGCGAGCCCGGCTCCACCGAGAGCACCACGCGACCGATGGCCTCGTCGTCGCCGACCCACATTTGCTGCATGCCTTGGAACGCAGGGCCGTAGTCGATCGAGCGCGCGCGATGGCGGTCGTAGTGCTCGGCCGCCGGCACCTCGATCGGGCATCGGGCCCGCACCTGTTCGCTGGGCTCGAACGAAGGGGGCGCACCCACACGGTCCTGGGCGCGCAGAGAGCCCGTCGCGTAGCGTACCCAGTCGGACTCCGCGCCGGCGCGGTGAAACAGCTGGAACGGGATCTGCCCTTGGCGGGGTGGCTCCAGCTCGAGTTGAACGGCCTGCGTGGTGGTCAATGCCACCATTCGCTCGAAATCGATCTCCTCCAGCACGTGTGGGCCCGATCCGAGGGCTTTCAGCGCCGCATGCAGCACCATCTCCACGCACGCGGTGGCGGGTAGCACGGGCGCGCCGTTCACGCGGTGATCGGCCAAGTAGGACGGCGACCGTTCGTCGACCTCGCCCTCCCAGATTCGCAGACCCGGCTGACTGGCCACCGCGAAGGACTCGCCGAGCAGCGCGTGTCCACGGCGGGCGGGCGGAGGGGCCGTCTCGACCCAGTGCCGTTGCCGCTGCCAAGGATAAGTCGGCAAGGTTGCGCATGGGCCTCCTTGGGGATGGCGCGCGCGCCAGTCGATCGGTACGCCGCGGACGTGCAGCCCGGCGAGCGACTCCAGGAAGACCTGCCGCTCGCCGTGGTCGCGGCGAAGGGAAGGGTAGGTCGTCCCCACGACGTTGGGCTCGGCCATCACCTCGTGGATGGCCGGCAGCAGAATCGGATGCGGACTCAGTTCGATGAACGCGGTGGGGCCGCCCTCGAGTTGCTGCTGCACCGCTCGAGCGAAGAGCACCGGCGCGCGCAGGTTGCGCACCCAGTAGCCGGCATCGAGCTCGGCACCTCCGCAGGGCTGCCCCGTTACCGTGGAGTGCATCGGGATCGTGGCGGCGACCGGCACGATCTCGGACAGCGCATCGAACAAATCGTCGGTCAGCGGATCGACCTGCGGGCTGTGCGATGCGACCGACACCTTGATACGTCGGCCGAACACGCCCGCCTCCGTCAGCTTGGCCAGCACCTCGTCCAGCGCGCCCGCCTCCCCGGAGATCACGGTGGAGCGCGGGCTGTTGCTGGCCGCGACGGAAACCCGATCCGCGACGCCTGACAGCACACGCTCGGTTTCGGCGAGCGGCAGCTCCACGAGGGCCATGGCGCCGCGTCCGCTGATTCGGCCGAGCAACCGACTCCGGCGCGCGATGACGCGTGCCGCGTCCTCCAACGAGAGGGTTCCCGCCACGTGTGCGGCGGCCACCTCGCCCATGCTGTGCCCGATCACCGCGTCCGGTTCGACCCCCGCGGATCGCCATAGCGCCGCGAGGGCGATCTCCACCGCGAACAACACGGGCTGCACCACCTCGACATGGTCGAGCCGCGAGCGGCCTGGTTCCGCGTGCAGCTCGTCGATCACCGACCATCCCGTCTCGATCCGGAGCGCCGCATCGCCCTCTCGAAGCGCGGCGCGGAACGCCGGCTCGTGCGCGTACAGCTCACGGCCCATGCCGATCCATTGCGAGCCCTGACCGGGGAAGACGAACACCACCCGCGGCCGCGTTTCGGTCGCATGGCCGGTGACCACCCCGGCGGGCACCTCACCGCGCGACAGCGCCTCGGTTCGCTCGCGGAGCTCGTCGCGCGAGTTCACCACGAACGCCACCCGATGCTCGTGGTGCGTGCGGCGGAGGGTCGCCGTGGCAGCGATGTCCACGAGCCCCGACGGATGCCGGGCCAGCCATGATGGATAGACGCCCGCGAGTTCCCGCAGTGCGGTGTCCGTGCGCGCCGAGATGGGCACCACGACGGGCCCCTCGTTGGGCTCATCGTGCGCGGCAACCCGCTCCGGTGCCTCGGCCACGATCACGTGCGCGTTGGTGCCGCTGATGCCGAAGGAGCTCACCCCGGCGACCCGCGGCCGGCCGTCCCGTTTCGGCCATGGAATAGGAGCGGCGGGGACCAGGAACGCCGTCCGCGCGAGCGCGATCCTCGGATTCAGCGTTTGCAAATGCAGGTTCGCCGGGATGCATTCCTTCTGCATCGCCAGCACCGCCTTGATCACGCCGGCCACGCCCGCGGCGGCTTCCAAGTGCCCGATGTTCGTCTTCACCGCACCGAGCACGCAGTGCGAACCGTCGGCCCGAGGCTCGCCGAGTACCTCGGTCAGCGCTTCGACCTCGATCGGATCGCCGAGCGGTGTGCCCGTGCCATGGGTTTCCACGTACGCGATGTCTCGTGCTTCGACCTGGGCAGCGCTCAATGCTTGCCGGAGCAACGATTTTTGCGCGCTCGCATTGGGGGCGGTCAATCCCGCGGACCGTCCATCCGAGTTGACCGCCGAACCTCGGAGGATCGCCAGCACCGGATCGCCCTTCGCGAGTGCATCGGAGAGGCGCTCGAGCACGAGCACCCCGCATCCCTCGCCGCGCACGTAGCCATTGGCCATGGCGTCGAAGGTTCGGCATCGCCCGTCGGGCGAAAGCGCCCGGGATCCGGCCAGCATGTTGCTCATGTCGGGCGAGAGCATGAGGTTCACCCCGCCCGCCACGGCCAGCGTGCTCTCGCCGTTTCGCAGGCTCTGGCAGGCGAGGTGGATGGCCACGAGCGAGGACGAGCAGGCGGTGTCCACGGTCATGCTCGGCCCTTGCAGTCCGAGTTGGTACGAGAGCCGGCCGGCGGGAAAGGCGTGTCCGTTGCCGGTGACCGTGTAGATATCGCGGTCGGCCCGGGAAACCTTGTCGTAATCGGTGACGACGACGCCGACGAACACGCCCGTGCGTGAGCCGGTGAGCCCGTCCGGCGGCTGCCCCGCCCGTTCGAGCGCTTCCCAGGTAACCTCGAGCAACAAGCGCTGCTGCGGGTCCATGGCCTTGGCTTCGCGCGGCGAGATCCCGAAGAACTCGGCGTCGAACCCGTCGACGCCGGATAGAAAGGCGCCCCATCGGGCCGCGTCGTGCGCGGGGGCGGCCCATCGCTCGGCGGGCACTTCGGTGACCGCATCCACGCGGTCCTCCAAGAGCTGCCAGAACGCCTCCGGATCGGTGACGCCACCGGGAAGTCGGCAACCCATGCCCACGATGGCGATCGGCTCGGCCGGCGCATTCGCCGGGCGCGCCGGTTCGGATGCGGGGCGGTTTTCGGCATGCACCGGGCCGCTCTCCAGCCCCAATCGAGCGAGCAGGTATTGCGCAAGCTCGGCGATCGTCGAATACGTGAAGAGCAGCGCCACGGAGAGTCGGACCCCGAGGCTCGACTCCAGCCGGTTGCGCAGCTCGACGGCCATCAGCGACTCGAGCCCCATGTTTCGAAAGGGCGTTGCGCGGTGCAGCCGGGCGGAATCTTGCTGGAGCGTGAGCGAAAGCTGCCGCCGCAGATGCTCCTCCAGCAAGGCGCCCCGTTCCTCGGGCCGTGCGGCACGGATCGCGTCACGCGCACGGCCATCGTGCGGAGCCGTGGAGGCCAGCTCGGACAGCATCGGTATTCCAGCCGCGCTGGGGTGGGACTCGAACCAGTGCCTCGCATGGAGCGCGAGCACCGCCACGTGGGCCACGGGTGTGGAAAGAAGCCGCTCCAACACAGGCTCGGTTTCGGGGACCGAGCCCCAACCGATGCTGAGCGCGGGCAGACCCAGCGCGTGCCGGTGGTGAGCGAGGGCGTCCAGGAATGCCCCCGCCGCGGCATCGTCGGCGTGCCGTGGATCGCCCAGCAGCGCGGCGCCGCTCGAGTAGACGACGAAGAAGTCCAGCTCCATGCTTCGCGTGTGGGCATGCAGCTGCCATGCGCCCGTGCATCGATCCACCCAAGGGTCCGAGCTCGAGGCGTGCACCACGCCCCGCACTGCGGGCATGCTCCGGGCGATGTCGGCGAACATCTGCGCCACCTCGGTTTCGCGGGACGGGGCGTTCATGGCGACGATGTGCCGCGCGCCGCGATCCCGCATCCACGCGCTCAGCGACGCGGTCGTGGCGGTGTCATCGCCGGCGATGACGTACGTGCCGTCGTCCCGAAATGGAATCGCACGTTGGGCGCGCAGCACGCGGTTCGGCGGAGTCTGCACCATGCGGGCGACGTATCGGCCGTCCGCGCGCAGGGCGATGTCGGTCTCCCGATCCGCGCCGGTCAGCTCGCGAAGGAGCCGAATCGCGGTTTCCTCCTCGGTGGAGGCGGCGGGAAGATCGATTCGGGTGCAGCCCAATCGAGGATGCTCGAGCGCGATCGTGCGACCGGCGCCCCAGAGCGAGGCTTGCACCGGCGACACCGGCGGGAGAATGCTCGTCCCCACGGCCTGCGCGCCTCGGGTGATCAGCCAGAGGCGCGGTGCATCCCGCCACCCCTGCCGCGACAAGGCCTGCGCCAGGTCCTGCGCCGTCCCTACGGTTTGCTCGACGCCGGTCGCGTCCAAGCCCCAAAGATGCACGACGCCGGCCGGAGGCGGTCCGGAACCGAAGGACTCGCGCAGCACCGCGTCCATCGGCGCTTGCGTCTCGCCGGCATGCACCAGCACGCACCGGTCGCCCTGCGCTCGCAACTCGGCGGCCAGCGCTTCGCCCGTCCCGCCTCGATCGAGGAACAGCAGCCACGAGCGCGAGCGGGAAGGGGCGGCGGGCGGAAGATGCTCCTGCCGGCGCCAGTCGAGCGTGTACAGCCAGCCCGCGAGTGGATCCGGCTCGGGCACCTGCGGCGGCCGTCCCGGCGCCTCGAGCCAGTGCCGTTCGCGTTGCCACGGATACCTTGGCAAGGCCACGCGCCGTCCGGCCTCGCGGAACACGCCGCCGAACCGCACCTCGAGTCCTTGCGTGTACAAGGTACCCAGCGACTGCAACAGCGACGCGCGATCGTCCTGACCGCGCCGCAGCGACGGCACCGCGCGTCCGGTTTCTCCACGCCCTGCGAGGCACTGCTCCACGTTCTCGGACAGCACGGGGTGCGGGCCGATCTCCAGGAAAAGCCGGTGTCCCGCCGAAATGGCCGCGTCGGTCGCGTCGGCGAAGCGCACCGCACGGCGGATGTTCGCCGCCCAATACCCGGTGTCGAGCCGCTCGCCCGCGATCTCGGCGCCCGTGACCGTGCTGTAGATCGGCACGTCCGACGCGCGGCTCGCAACCACGCCCAGCGCGCGCGCCAGCTCGTCCTGATACGGCGCCATCTGGTCGCTATGGAAGGCATAGTCGACCCGCAGCTCGCGGCAGTGGATGCCGTCGCCGCGTAGCTTTTCCAGCAGCTCGGCCAATGCCTCTCGCTCGCCGGAGAGCACCACGGATTCGCGATCGTTGATCGCTGCAATGGCCAGTCGGTCTCCATCGACGTCGAGCCGTGCCCTCATGGCCTCTTCGGGAAGCTCGACGGCCGCCATGCCGCCGCGGCCAGCCGCACGGTGCATGCACGCACCGCGGAGGTGCACGATGCGGATGGCCTCCGCGAGGCTCAGGGCTCCGGCGACGTGCGCGGCCGCAACCTCGCCGACGCTATGCCCGATCACGGAAGATGGCGCGATGCCCCACGAGCGCCACAACGCGGCGAGCCCGATCTGGATCGCGAACAGCGTGGGCTGCGCCACCGCCGTATCGGCCAGGCGCGAGCCTTCCCGCGTCGTCGTCAGCTCGGCCAACAGCGACCACCCCGCCAGCGGTTCGAACAGATCGTCGCACGCCTGCACGGCCGCGCGGAAAACCGGCTCCGAATCCAACAGAGCGCGCCCCATGCCGGCCCATTGGGATCCCTGACCCGAGAAAACGAAGAGCACCTTCGTATCGGCCGCCGGTGGGGCAAACCCCACGGTGACGTTGGCCCGGCGATCGCCGTTGGCCAGGGCGCGGAGCGCGTCGGCCATGGCGTCGTGGGAGCTTCCGGTCACCGCGATGCGATGCTCGTGGTGGCTGCGCCGAGCTCCGGCCATATGAGCGATATCGCGAAGGGGGATACCATGTTGCTCGGGCAACCAATCGGCCAGCGAGCGCGCCGCCTCCATGGCCGCCGACTCGGACCGCGCGGAGAGCACCAGCAAGACCGGCGCGGAGTCCCTCTCCGGCGATACCGGTACGCCGCGGGCATACAGCGATCCCAACGAGTCGAGCAGCGCGGCGCGTCCGCGTTCGCCGCGCCGGAGTGATGCCAGCGTCGTGGCATCGATCGCACCGGCGCGCACGAGGCTCTGCTGCATGGCCTCCGTGAGGACCGGGTGCGGGTTCACATCGAGGAAAAGCTGGTATCCGTCGGCGAGCAGCGTCTCCACCGCGGCCGACAAATCCCATGGCGCGCGCTCGGTTCGAAGCCAATGCTCCGCGTCCAGCTCCGCGCCGTTTCTTCGTCCCCCGGTGACCGAGGAATAGAATGGGATTCGCCCTGCTCGCGGGTGCAAGCCGGTGAGCGCCTCCCGCAAATCGGCCAGCACGTCGTTGGTGTAAGGGCTGTGCGAGGCATAGTTGACGCGAATGAGCCCGCATCGGACGCGCCGCTCCGCGGCCCGGTCCATCATGTGCTGCAGCGCGGTTCGGTCGCCCGAGAGCACCGTCGAGCGTGGACCGGCGATGCCGGCGATCCAGACTCGGTCCGCGAAATCGCGCAGCATCCCGCGCGCATCCTCCGCCGACACGTCGAGCACGGCCATCGCGCCCTTGCCCGCGAGCCGGCTCGCGATGCGGCTGCGCACGCACATGAGGGTGGCAGCGCTCTCGAGATCCAGCGCGCCGGCGACATGGGCCGCGGTGACCTCGCCCATGCTCGTCCCGGCCACCGCATCCGGCTCGATTCCCCAGGATCGCCACAGTTCGGTCAGTGCCACCTGCATCGCAAAGATGGCCGGTTGGGCCACCTCGGTGGACTCCAGCCATGCCTCGTCCGGCCCGGCGAGCAGCTTCACCAACGAGCGCCCGAGGTGCGGCGCCATGATGGCATCGCAACGCACGAGCGCCGCCCGGAACACCGGCTCTTCGCGCAGCAGATCGGCGGCCATGGCCGGCCATTGCGAGCCTTGCCCGCCGAACACGAACGCGATCCGTGGCCGCGCGCCCCGCCCACTCGCGCGGTCCACCCTTGGCACCGTGCGAGCCAGCTCCTCGCGGTCGCGAACGGAAAGCGGCTCTTCGCCTCCTTCGAGCACGACGTGGCAGTTCGTCCCCCCGAAGCCGAACGCACTCACCCCCGCAAGCCGTCGGCCCTCGGCATCGCCCGGCCAATCCTCCAGCGCGCGTTGGACCTGAAGGCCCCAGTCGGCGAAGGGGATGTACGGATTGGGCTGCTCGAACCACGGACTCGGCGGGAGTGCGCGATGCCGCATGGCCAGCACGACCTTGATCAACCCCGCGATCCCCGCCGCCGCCTCGAGATGCCCGATGTTGGCCTTGACCGAGCCCAATCGCAGCGGTTGCTCGGCGGGTCGTCCGGCACCCAACACCGCGCTCAGTGCGCCCGCTTCAATCGGATCGCCGAGCCGCGTGCCCGTGCCATGTGCCTCGACGTATTGAACGCGGCCCGGGAGCACGTCCGCACGGGCATACGCGCTGCGCAGCACGTCTTCTTGTGCTTGCGGGTTGGGGGCGGTGAGACCGTTGCTCGCGCCATCGTTGTTCACCGCGCTGCCGCGGAGGATGCCTAGAATCGAATCGCCGTCGGCCAGGGCGAGCCGCAAGGGCTTCAGCACGACGACTCCGCCGCCCTCGCCACGGCCATAGCCATCGGCGCGTGCATCGAACGGTTTCGAGTGCCCATCCGGCGCGAGCGCGCCCAGTTTCGACAAGGCGATCATCGTGTCGGGCGCGAGCATCAGACTCACGCCGCCGACGATGGCCAATTCACATTCGCCGTCTCGCAGGCTCTGGGTCGCCAGATGCACCGCGACGAGCGACGACGAGCAGGCCGTGTTCACGTGCAGGCTCGGCCCGCGCAAACCGAGCGCATAGGACACGCGCGCAGGGATGATTCCCGGATCGCCACCGGCGAGGGTGTGCTGGGCAATCTGCTCCGGCGCGCCGCGAACTCCAGCGCCGTACTCGCTCCACATCGCCCCCACGAACACGCCGGTGCGGCTGCCGCGAAGTCCGCGCGGAGGGATCCCTGCGTCCTCCAGCGCCTCCCATGCAAGCTCCAACATCAGTCGCTGCTGCGGATCGACATGCGCGGCCTCGCGCGGTGAAATATCGAAAAACTCCGCATCGAATCCATCGATCCGATCGAGAAACCCGCCCTTGCACGCGCTCGCGCGTCCGGGCGCGGCGGGATCCGGATCGTAGACGGCGTCACGGTCCCATCGATCGGCGGGCACGTCGGTGATGGCATCCCGTCCATCTCGGAGCAGCCGCCAGAACGCCTCGGGGCCATCGGCTCCCGGAAAGCGGCACGCGAGGCCGATGATCGCGATGGGTTCGCGCCCCGTGCGCTCGCCGGCGTGCACGGGATCCGCGGTGTGGGGAGCGGGCGCTCCACCGAGATGCTCGGCCAGCGCGCGCGCCGTCGGGTATTTCCATATCAGCGTAGGAGAAATGGGTCTTCCCAGTAGCTGGGCCAACTCGTCGGCCAACGCGGTCAGCCCGCGTGAATCGATGCCGTAACGTGTGAATGGGTCGTGGCTGCCGATCGAATCGAGGGAAAGATGGCAGAGCGCTGCGAGGCGTGCGACGAGCCAGTCCTGGATCTCGCGGGGTGTCCAGAGCCGCATGTGAGGGACTTCTTGTTTCGGTTTGCGTGGATGGAAGCGGGAGATCACACCGTCGACCGGTGGCCGCTGCCCTCGAAACGGCGTGCCGTGTGGGAGCGACATCGGCAATGCTTAGTTCCGAGAACACGCGCCGAGTAGTCGCTCGGAGGGTGATTTGGCAATCGAGAGGCGACTTATGGAGCCAAATTGGCGCGTGCCGCGGCAATTTTCCATTTCGACGCGCCACGCACGGCGTCCTGGGAATTCGCAGTTCCCAGTGCGGCTCTGCTCCTGCGCAACCCCAGTGAGGAATCGCACGGGTTCGCGCGGACCTCTCCGAGCTACGGCTCACGTTCCACGCATCGAGCTGCGTTGCTCGAACGGGTGCACGTGTTTCAACGATCCCACAGCATCGCGTTGCGCGACGCGGTTACGGTTGTGGAGCCGAGGGGGATCGAACCCCTGACCTCATCCATGCCATGGATGCGCTCTCCCAGCTGAGCTACGGCCCCTTAGGTGGAGGCGTCATCTACTGCGATGCGGGCTTCTTGTCTACTCCCTCCTGAAGGAAGCTCACAAAAAGGCCGCTGACCCCCCATTTTTCCCGCAGTTTACTTCGCGTCCTTCGGGGCCGCGATGTCGACCTCCCAGGTCACGGTGGCGTCGCCGCCGGCCCACGGCGGGTAGATTAAGTTGGCGAACGCCTGCGTAGCGCAGCGCCCGGTTGGCTTTCCCTCGAACGGGGCGCCGATGGTGGCCCCCTTGGAGCGGCCGTTGTGGCCGAGGTTCACGGTCACCGAGGTCTTGCCCCACGGTCCCGCGGCCTTGCCGTTTTCGTCCTTTGCCGAACCGCAGTTGTCTTTCACCTGGCGGGCCGCACGCCGCAAGACGACCTCCGTCGCCTCCTTGTCGTACGAGTCCGTCCGCCGCTGCGAAGGACCCGCTGCGGGCGCCGCAGGAGCGGCCGCGGGCTTCGTGCCATCGGCCGCGGCCACGGGGGGCGGTGCCGACGACGAGAACTGCGGATGCCGCGCGCTGTCCGCGGATTCCGACGAATCATCCCATTTGGGGGCGGGCTCCGACGAGGCCGACGACGTCGAGGCACTCGAACCCGAGGAAGGATCCGTCGCCGGTTTCGACGATCCCCCGCACGCTGCGGTGCCCACCCCAAGACACAGCGTGATCCACAAATATGTCTGCCGCATAGAGCAAATTCTGAAACACAATTTTGCGTAATTCAAATAAAGCGAAATTCTGTCTCGGAATTTGCTCGAATCCGCTGTCCTTATAAAAGTACTAACTCGACTTGTCTTCTGCGTCTTTGGCGCGCTTGAGGCTAATCACCTTCAGCACGGCGGCCAGCAGATCGCCCAATGGACACGGTTTCGTCAGATAGGCGTCGCAGCCACGGTCGATCGCGTCACGCCAGTGCTCCGGATAAGCTTGGCCGGTGACCACGATGACCGGAACGGTTTGGCTTGGGTCGGCATCGCGGAGACGTCGCAACATCTCCCGCCCATCCATCACCGGCAGTGAAATATCGAGCACGATGAGATCCGGTCGGAGCGCCAGCGCGCGCTCGAGCCCCTCGGCGCCGTTGCTGGCCTCGGTCACGCGAAAGCCCGCACGTGTCAGGAACGCGGCGTACAGCGCGCGGCTGTCCTCGTTGTCCTCGACGCAAAGGATGAGAGGCCGGCGTTGCGTCCGAGGCTCCGGACGGCGTGGAATGGGCGTCGCATCGTTCATATAGGGATCTCCTACAGGCCCCAGGGGAGAACCTTGAACCCTCGAAGCTCGATCGCAAGCTCCTCCGCGCGAGCTTTACGCTTTCTCTTCACGCTGTCCTGAGATCATCTCGAGCAACGCTCGGTCACCCTGCAAGGCGACGCGTTGCATGTAGAAGGCCAATCCGCGACGACCGCCAAGCTCTTCACCGCTGCCCGCGCGCCCCGGTCCACCGTGAACGAGCGGAGCCAGTACGGTGCCCGGCGGCACGGCCTGCGCCGCGATTTTCGACGAACCGACGGTGACACGGCCATGGTACGGCGCAATGCCGAGCACCGCGGAACGCACGAAGGCCTTGTCGTCCGAATAGACGCTCGACACCAGACCACCCCCACCGGCCGCCACCCACTTCACGGCATCGGCCGCGTCCGAATACGGCATCACCGTGGCGACGGGCCCGAAGACCTCGTGGTTGTGCACTGCATCACCCGGATCGGGCCGCTCGGCGTGAAGCAACACGGGGCTGATGAAGTAGCCCTTCTCATGCAAAGGATCCGCGCTTCCGAACACGGCTTTACCATGGCCCGCGAGCTTGGCGACGCCGGCGCGGACGTCCGCCAATTGTTGCGCCGTCGCAAGGGGGCCCATGCCCACGTCCTCGCGGGAAGGGTCGCCCACCTTGATGTCCGCGAGCCGTTCACGCAGCCGCTCGAGCACCGTGGCCACCTTGTCCGCGGGCACGTACACGCGCCGGATGGCCGTGCATTTTTGCCCCGTCTTTTGGGTCATGTCGCGCACGACGTCGCCGACGAAGAGGTTCATCACCTCCGAGTCGTCGCCCACGTCGGGGCCGAGCACCGCGGCATTGAGGCTGTCGGCCTCCACGTTGATCCGCACGGAGTGCTCGCGCACCGCGTGCTCGGCCCGCAGGTGCGAACCGGTCGTTCCCGCGCCCGTGAAGGCGAGGACGTCTTGCCCACGCAGGTGCTTCAAGAGATCGCCCGGGCTGCCGGCAATGAAGGAAAGCGCCCCCGCGGGTAGCAGCTTTTCCTCGACCCAGAGCCGCACGATGCGGTGCGACACCAGCGCAGTGCTCGAGGCGGGCTTGCTCACGACCGGCACCCCCGCACAGAGCGCCACGGCGGCTTTTTCGGCGAGGCCCCACGCGGGGAAGTTGAAGGCATTGATGTGCACGGCCACGCCCTCGCGCGGCACGGAGATGTGCGCACCGACCAAGCGCGGGCTTCGGCCGAGTGGAAGGGCGACCCCGTCGAGCAGCACGGTGCCGTTCGGTGCCTCCTTCGCAAGCTCCGCGGCCACGTCGGCGTAGGCCGCCAAGGTGAGCGACGCCCCGTCGATGTCGAACTTCGCATCCCCGCGCGTGTTGCCGCCGTTCTCGATGGCCAGTCCGATGAGCTCGTCCCGGTGGGCGTGGATGCACCGCGACAAAGCGCGCAGCATCTCACCCCGCGCCGCAAAGCTCATGGCTCGCAACGCGGGCCCGCCCACATCGCGTGCGTGCGCGAGGGCGGCTCCAAAATCGAGACCCTCGGTATTGGACGTCGCGATGGGGGCTTCCGTCGACGGATTGACGAGCGTGGTCGCACGTCCGCTTCCTCGTACCCAGGCGCCTTGCAGATAGCTTTCGAGCTCGATCATAAGCGGACTGTCCGCCGTCTTTCGCTTCAGAGCAAGACTCTCATCGCGGCATCGGGTACGGTTTGGGGGCTATGGCCGACGCCCTTCACGCAGCCGTCACGAGTCCGGTCCGATTCGAAACCCATCCCGATCGCTACCGTCATTGGCAACTCAGCTTTCCGGCGGAGCACGGCGGTGCCGTCGCGCGGCTCGCCATGAATGTCAAAGAGGACGGCGGCGGCGACTACGTCTTGAAGCTCAACTCGTACGACCTGGGGGTCGACATTGAGCTGGCCGATGCCCTGCAGCGCATTCGCTTCGAACATCCGGCCGTCAAAGCGCTGGTCATCACCAGCACGAAGGACCGTATTTTCTCGTCCGGCGCGAACATTTACATGTTGGGAAGCTCCACCCACGCCTTCAAAGTGAACTTCTGCAAGTTCACCAACGAGACGAGGCTCTACCTCGAGGAGATGAGCGCCGAGACCGGCGTCTCCAGCGTCGCCGCGGTCAATGGCACCGCCTCCGGGGGAGGTTACGAGCTGGCGCTGGCGTGTGACTCCATCGTCCTACAGGACGACGGCTCGTCGGCCGTGAGCCTGCCCGAGGCGCCGTTGCTCGCGGTGCTTCCGGGCACGGGCGGGCTGACGCGCCTCGTCGACAAGCGCAAGGTCCGGCGCGATCTGGCGGACGTCTTCTCCACGTTGGCCGAGGGCATTCGCGGCAAGCGCGCCGTCGCGTGGAACCTCGTCGATGAATCGCCCTCGCGTTCGCAGTTCGATGCGGCGGTGAAGACGCGTACGGATGCCTTCATCGCGGCCTCGAAGCGCAAGGCGCACCCGCCCATCGCGCTCACGCCGCTCGAGGCGAACCGCACCGACAACGGTGTAGACTACAAGTATGTCTCGCTCGCCCTCGATCGCGCCGCGCGCACGGCGACGTTGATCGTGCGCGGGCCGGCCGGTGTGCAACCGGGCACGCCGGACGAACTCGCCAAGGCCGGCGCCGACGCGTGGATCCTTCGCGCCTTCCGCGAGCTTGACGATGCGTTGCTCGACCTGCGCTTCAACCAGCCCGACATTGGCGTCATTGCCCTGAAGACCGAGGGCGATCCCGCCGCGGTGCTCGCCGTCGATGCGTTCTTGCACGCGCACCGGGAAGATCCCTTGGTGCGCGAGGTCACCTTGCTCGTGCGCCGCGTTCTCAAGCGGCTCGATCTGTCGGCGAAGACGTTCTTCGCCTTGGTGGAACCCGGGTCGTGCTTCGCGGGCACCTTGCTCGAGCTCGCCCTGGCCTCGGACCGCGTCTACATGCTCGATGACGATGGCGTCGCGCTGCACACCTCGAAGCTCAATGCCGGGGCGTACCCCATGTCGAACGGTCTCTCGCGCCTCGAATCGCGGTTTCTTCGCGAGCCCTCGCGGGTGGCGCGCGTTCTGGAGAGAACGGAGCCCTTCGACACGAAGGTGGCCCTCGACGAGGGGCTCGTCACGTTCGCCCCGGACGACCTCGATTGGGAGGACGAAATCCGCATCGCCTTCGAAGAGCGCGCCAGCTATTCACCCGACGCGCTCACCGGCATGGAGGCAAGTCTTCGCTTCGCCGGGCCGGAGACGCTGGAGACTAAGATTTTCGGCCGTCTCACCGCATGGCAGAACTGGATCTTCCAGCGTCCCAACGCCGTCGGTCAACGCGGCGCACTCACCCTTTACGGAAGTCCCGAGCGCCCCGAATTCGATTTTCGCCGTACTTGATGGAGCGTGTCATGACCACTGCGATCAGCGACGAGAAAATCCCGAACAACGTCAACCTATCCAGCGACCGCAAGCTCCAGCGCGCCCTGGAGGCGTGGCAGCCGAACTTCGTCTCGTGGTGGAAAGAGATGGGGCCGTACGGCTTCCAGACGGACGACGTGTACCTGCGCACGGCGATCAGCGTCGAGTCCGACGGGTGGGCGCATTTCAATTACGTGAAAATGCCCGACTACCGTTGGGGCATCTTCCTCGCGCCCGCGGTGCCGGACCGCACCATCGGCTTCGGCGACAACCTCGGCGATCCGGTTTGGCAGCAGGTCCCCGGAGAGCACCGCAATACGCTGCGGCGCCTCATCGTGACCCAGGGCGATACCGAGCCGGCCAGCGTCGAGCAGCAGCGCATGCTCGGGCACACCTGTCCAAGCGTGTACGATCTGCGCAATCTGTTCCAGGTGAACGTCGAGGAAGGCCGCCACCTCTGGGCGATGGTCTACCTCCTTCATTCGTACTTCGGACGCGACGGCCGTGAGGAGGCCGAGGCACTGCTCATGCGCCGCAGCGGCGATCGCGATACGCCGCGCATCCTGGGCGCCTTCAACGAGCCTTGCACCGACTGGCTCTCGTTCTTCATGTTCACCTTTTTCACGGACCGTGACGGCAAATTCCAGCTTCTCGCCCTGGCGGAGAGCGCGTTCGATCCGCTATCGCGCACCACGCGCTTCATGCTCACCGAGGAAGCGCACCACATGTTCGTGGGCGAGACCGGCGTCGGGCGCATCGTCGAGCGCACCGCGGAGCTCATGGAGAAGAACAAGGTGACCCACCCCGACGACGTGCGAAAGCTCGGGGCCATCGACCTTCCGACGATGCAGCGGTATTTGAACCTTTGGTATTCGCTGTCGCTCGATTTGTTCGGCGGCGAGATCTCGTCGAATGCCGCATCGTTCTTCGCCACGGGCCTCAAAGGGCGCGCCAAAGAAGACAAATACGAAGACCACCGCGCGCTCGACGCTTCGTACGCGGTCGACGTGGTCAAAGACGCCGCGGTGACCACCGAGCAGGTGCCCCTGCGCAACGCGATGAACGAGATCCTCCGCGACGAGTACGTCGTCGACTGCCAGCGCGGCCTGGACAAGTGGAACCGGCAGCTTGCCGCCCACGGCGTGGAGTTCAAATTCGAACTACCGAACCGCCGTTTCCATCGCCACATCGGTATTTATTCGGACGTCAGCGCCGACCCGTCGGGAAAACTGATCTCCGCGGCCGATTTCGCGGCGCGCCGCGACGATTGGCTTCCGAGCGAAAAGGACAAAGAGTACGTCCGCAGCTTGATGCAGCACCCCATCTTCGATCCGAAGCAAATGGCCAATTGGATCTCGGCCCCCAAGCAGGGCATCAAGGGGCGCCCGGTCGACTTCGAATACGTCCGGCGCTGCGAAGGTTAGAAGAAGAGAAGATTACAGGGAGACGGGGAGGTTTTTGGATTTCAATGGCCAATGGTGCCAACTGAAACTACGAAAGCTCCCCGTCTGCTTGTAAAATCCCCTGGGCTTCCATCGCGAGAATGACATATTGCGAGTGGACGACATGGATTCAGTGGATACCCCGCAATGGTCACCGGAGTCGTGGCGTGACAAGCCCGCGGCGCAGCAGCCCGTGTACGACGAGCCGAACAAGCTGGAACTGGTTCTCTCCGAGCTCGAGAGGTTGCCGCCGCTCGTGACGTCGGGCGAGGTGCTCGCCCTCAAGCGAAGCCTTGCGCAGGCGCAAGACGGCAAAGCCTTTTTGTTGCAGGGCGGGGACTGCGCCGAGCAATTCGACGATTGCACGTCGGGGCATATTTCCAACGATTTGAAGGTGCTCCTTCAAATGAACCTGGTGCTGGTTCACGGCCTCAAGCAGCCGGTGGTGCGCATCGGACGCATCGCGGGGCAATACGCGAAGCCGCGGTCGACCGATCTGGAGACGCGCCAAGGCGTATCGCTGCCGAGCTACCGCGGCGACTTCGTGAATGGCCCGGAATTCACCGCGGAGGCGCGCCGGCCCGATCCGCAGCGCATGCTGCGAGGCCATGCGCACTCGGCGATGACCATGAATTTCGTACGCTCGCTGCTCGACGGCGGCTTCGCCGATGCTCACCACCCCGAGTATTGGGACCTGCAGTGGATGAATTGCTCGCCGATGCAGGCCGAATACCGGCGCCTCGTGCAAGCCATCGGCGATTCGATGCGATTCGTCGAAGCCTTGAGCGGCGACCGTGCCGGCGGCGCGCGTCCGGAATTTTATACGTCGCACGAGGCGCTGGTGCTGCAGTACGAGCAAACGCAGACCCGTCACGTTCCGCGCCAGGAAGGCTGGTTCAATCTCTCCACGCACTTCCCCTGGATCGGGATGCGCACGGCCCACGTGGACGGGGCCCACGTCGAATATTGCCGCGGCGTGCGCAATCCCATCGCCGTGAAGGTGGGACCCGGCACGGAGTCGGATCAATTGAAGCGGCTGATAGCGATTCTCAATCCGACCAACGAGCCTGGGCGCCTTACCTTGATTCACCGCATGGGCGAGGGCAACATCGAGTACCACCTGCCACCCTTGATCGCAGCCGTTCGCCAGGAGGGCGCGCGCGTTCTCTGGTGCTGCGACGCCATGCACGGCAACACGGAGACCTTGGGCAACGGCGTGAAGACCCGCCGCTTCGAGAACATCCGCACCGAGCTCGAACGCGCCTTCGACGTGCACGCCGCCTGCGGCAGCCGCTTGGGCGGTGTCCACCTCGAGATGACCGGCGAAAACGTCACCGAGTGCCTAGGCGGCGCCCGCAACCTACGCGAAGAAGATCTCGCGCGCCGTTACCGCACCCAAGTCGACCCCCGCCTCAATTGCGAGCAGGCGCTGGAACTCGCGATGCTCATCGTCCGCAAGCATTCGCGCGACGCGTCTTGAGAAAAAGTGTGCAAGGGAGGGGTTCCACCATGGACCGTACTGCCGTCGAGAAGACACTGAGCATCTTTTGCGAGTGGAAGCTTCTGAGTCCCTCGGAGAAGGCCGAAACGCTATCGCTGTTCGACGCGGCGTTTCCTTTCGCGGAAGCGATGGCGTTGGCTGAGTCCATTCACCTCCACGTGAAGGTAGCCGATACGGATTTACTCCCGCACGAGCGCATCCGCGCTCTGGGGTCGGAGGCCACGAGCTGTACGAAGGGGTACGTGAAGTATCCCTTCCCGAGCGGCTGCAACATGATCTTCTCGTCGATTCCCGTTTCGGAGGACGACATGTTGAAGGACGAGCCTCCGCTCGACTTCCCGGTGCTCGATCACACCGGCATCGATCTTCGGCGCGTCACCGCGGAAGTGCGCCATGTGTTCGATTCGGTTCCAAATGTTGCCATCGGCCACGGTTGGCGCCATCGCGCGCAAGGCGGGAGCGGAACGCCCGTGTATTGCTGCCACACGGAGGTGGAGGCGAAGCATTGGGTCTATCCGCCGCGGCCCGATGTCGTGCACACGCGCCCTGTCGAATTTGCCATTGGGGCCTTGGTGTTGCACGACGCCAAAATGGGTTGCGACTTGCGCCCGATCGATCCGGCTCACCCGCGCGCCGCCGAGGCGATGGCCGCACTGTCGGCGTGTGCCGCATCGCACGCGGCCGCCGGTGACGACGGGGCCGAGAGTTCGCACTATTACGCGCGCTCGGACCTCGCGCACTTCGCCGACATGGGGCACTACGCGAAGCCGCTGATGGATAAGTTCTTTGCCTATTACAACGCCGTTACCGGAGAGGACGGCGCACTGACCAAGCGCGAGAAGGCACTCATCGCGCTGGCCGTCGCCCATTCGAAGCAATGCCCCTATTGCATCGATGCGTACACGAACACGCTGGCAGATATGGGCGTGTCCCCCGACGAAATGCACGAAGCCGTGCACGTCGCCGCTGCCCTGGGGGCGGGCATCGACTTGGTGCACGGCGTTCAAATGCAAAATACGCTCAAACGTCGAAAGCCCGTTTGAGCGATGTTCTCTTAGGTTTCAGCGAGGGGAGATCATCCCCGCGGTTCGTTCGATCTCGAGCGATAGGATGCGGCGGACGATGGCGATGGCGCACGCGTAGGTGCTGTCGACGCCGAAGTAGCTCAAGCTCTTCGAGAGGAGCGACTGGCGGCGTGAGTACGGCGTGTCCGATGCGTAGTGCACGAATCCCACGTCGACGGGCACCGTCGAGCTCAGGTTGATGATCTCGTCCTGCGGGACCCGGGTGGGGTGCACCAGTTCGTAGACACCGGCGAGGAAGGGGCCGGCCTCCATCTCGAGTACGGTGTAGCCGTCGCGGTAGAAGGCGCTCATGTAATTGCGATTTTGCAAAAACGCGCTGCGCACCGTCAGGGCCGACTGATTGTCGAACACGCTCCCGTAACGAAGGTACGGCCGAATGTCCTTTGCGCCGAACGCGTTTCGGAAAAGGAACGTGTTTCGCGAATGTTCGTCGAAAACGGTGCCCGATAGCGCAACGTCACCCACGCGGCCGTTGAGCGTTGCGGCCTTGCCCATCACGTAGACGCCGTGCAGCTCGCCCACGCCTTGGCCCACGCGCGACATCAAATGGTACGCCGCCATGCCCAATGGGTAATCGATGTTGATGATCACTGCATCGCTCTTGGGCAGCGCCGCGGCCAGCCCGGGAAGGTTCAACCGCGGGTCGATGACACTCGGGTTGATCTTGCCCACCTCGATGATCTGCGCATCGACGTCGATGTGCCCCGGCTCCGACAGGTGCGTCAGACCGCAGCTCGCCTCGAAGGCGCGCACCTCGCGCATGCGATCGCGCCCGGGCCGCGCGTGGATGTAACCGCGCAGCAAGTAATAGAGAAACGGCAGCCGATCTTCCTCGTTGCCCGAGGCCTGCGCGGTGGCAATCGTGTCGGCCAGGCCCTCGGGGTTCGTCTCGCGCCCGAACGCCAAAATCGCGTCCTGGTGCGTGCGCGCATACCCGCCGACCAGGTTGGCGATGGCGTGCGTGTTGGACGAAACGAAGTACACCGGCCGCCGGCGCGGCGGCTCCGAGCGAACGTAGTGCGGCTCGATGCCGCTCCACCATCGCTGCGCGGAGCGCTGGTACTGCGAATACGACGCCGCGAGCAGGCGCACGTTCACGTCGATGGGGTGGTTCGCGATGTTGGCGATGCCTTGCGCGAGTCGCCCGCCGAAGGCCTGCGTGAGCACGTCGACCTCGTCGACGGAAATGCCGAGGTAGCGAGCCACCTCCTCCGTCGCAGGCGCCGGCTTGTCGATGCCGCCCGCCTCGGCGGCGAGGGGCCGAAGCCGCTCGTGCATCTTGTTCCACTCGATCTGGAACGCCGTCAAAATGGGGATGAAGTCGTCGATGTCGCTTTCGCTGGCGATGAACACCGCGAGCCGGCGTCCCTCCGGATCCAACCGCAGGGGGCGCCGCCGGCCGCGCGTGCGGACCGTGCGCCAGTTTTGCACGTCGAAGCCGGCGGCCTCGAACAGCTCGTGCGACTGGCCGAGCACCACCAGGTCGATGCCCGGCATGTCATCCGGCAATCGGGCTGCGGCATAGGCAAAGGCCGACACGTCCGGCGTGGGCGAGAGCGCCCCCGGATGCAACGACGACCCTGCGAAGGCATGCGCCTCCTCGAAGGCGCGCACTCGAACCTCGACGGTCGAGCGGAGAAGAGAGGTATAAGTGCGGACGTAGAGATCAATCTCGTCCGACGGCGTGACGGGGGGCCTGCGCTCCATGGCGCAGCCTAACACCACTGTCTTCGCGTCGGTTAGCGGGTTTTCGCTGCCCCGAGCAGAGGCCCGCTCGAGAAGAGTCGCCCAAAGAGGCCGCGCACCGGCGAAAGCTCGAAGAAGCCCAAGGCGATTTCTTCCGGGCGCTCGCGGAGGCCGTCCACGAGGGCCTCGTTCGAATCGACCCACTCCAGCGCTTTGTCGAAGGCCTCGCGCTGGGTCGTGTCGAGGTGCGCTCGCGCGTGCGACGTTTTGATGTCGTGGTGCCGGAGGAAGAGGGCCAGCGCCACGGCAATCTCCTCGACCGAGAGCTGGGTGACCTTCTGCACCCGCGCGCCACCGCACGATTTGCCATAGACGTACGAGCCTTGGTGCAGCAGCACGCCGAAGCCGCTCGCCACGGCGGCAACCTCACTGGCCAGGTCGAGCTCGTCCCCGGGGACCTCTTCGCCCGCCTCGGCGAGGATGATGGCGCCGATGCTGCGCACGAGGCTCGTGGTGAGCAAGGTCGGGTTCTGCACGTGCGCGGTGCTCAGGATCGCGATGTAGCCTTCGTCCGTCTCGAGCATGTTGCCTTGCGCGCGGGTAGGAGCCGCGCTTCCGTCGGTCGAACAGGCTCCCGTTCCGCACCCACCGGTTCCGCACCCGCCTCCGGCCGAGGCCTCACCGTCGAGGAACTGAAGGCCGAACTCCAGGTCGTCCGAAACCGGCGCGTACGAGAGCATGCGCTCGAACAGCCGCGCGATGCTCTGCACGTCGAACGAGAACTCGTCCGGAAAAAACTCGCCCGTGGGCAGCACCAGCTCGGGCTGCCCAATCGCCTCGCCGTGCTTCGCCACGAAGTCGGCGTAGTGGGTCACGATCCAGTTTAGCGTCTCGTCGTTCGGCAGTTCCATCCGTTACCCTACTCGAAGCGTACCACGAGCGGGGCATGGTCGGAGTCGGGGGTGGGGAACTCGTGCACCGGAAGCACGGAATGATCGCGCAAGCCCTCGTTGAAATACCGCGCTCGCGTCACCCGGGCGCGGAGCGTGGAGGAGAGCAGCATGTGGTCGATCTCCGCGCGGGCCCCGCGGTGCAACACGCTGAAGCGCTCGCCCTCCAGCGCGTCAGCCGCAGAAAGGAGCGCGTTCGGCTCCGCTCCTGACACGATGCGCAACGCGGTCGAGCCGGGAACGTCGTTGAAGTCCCCCGTCACCAGCAGATGGTGCCCGGGCTTCTTCGTCAGAAGGTCGTCCACCAGCCCGCGCACGAACAGTGCCTCCGAGGCGCGCCACACCAAGGTGCGCAGCTCGCCCTCGGCTTCAGCCCGCGCGGTCACCGGTTCCACGGCGACACCATCGGCCCGGCGAAACGGCACCGGTCGTGCCGACTTGAAGTGCAGCACCAGCGCGTGCACCACGCCGAGCGCCCCCGCGTCGATCTCCGCGTGCACGATGCCCCGACGCAGCGGGATGCGCGCACCGAAGGGGGAGGGATCCATCTCGTGGAAGCGTGGAAAATCCAGCTGCTCGGTCGCGTGCACGTGGTAGCTCCGCACGGGCAACCGGGAGAGCAGCGCGCATCGGATCCCGCGTGCATCGGCGGTGCCCACCATGCGAAAGCCGTACATGCCCGGCAGCCGCTCGCGCAGCCGATCCAGCACCGACTCCGAGCCCACTTCCTGCAGCGCTAGCACGTCCGCGTCCACTTTGGAAACGACGGCTGCAAGCGTGTCGAGCTTTCGATTTACATGGGCTTTATCGGATTCGCCCGTCGAATCGAAGAGATCTTTCACATTGTACGTTGCAATCGTAACAGCCACGACTACCTCAAAAACCGATTGAACCTGCAGCGGCAGCGGGACAAGCCCGGCGAGGCCGGCGCCTTAGTCCCTGTCTAACGAGAGGATCGCTAGACGGTGTGGCGATCCCGGCGTTCCGACCCCACACGTCTCGCCGGTCTCGCCGGTTTCTTCTCGCTGCCGCGGTTCCAGCACTGGATAGTTTCAAACTCGACACATCCATTCGACTGTTACCTTAGCTCAATTTCTGTACGGGTTGCGCCATGAGCTCGCGCACCAAATCTTCCGCGGTGCGGCCTGCGAGCATGCCCTTCGCGAGCCCTTTGAAGATGGGGATGCGCACGCCGCGTGTCGTCGCCCACTGCATGATGCGCGGAATGAGCTCGATCGCCTCGACCCGCAGCTTGGCCTCCGCCGTCGCTTGCTCCACCGACAGGCCGCGCGCAAAGGCGCGCCCCACGACGACCTCGGGCCGCGCTTCCTGCGCGACGGAGGCCAGCAAATCGCCGTAGCCCGCCAGCCCCAGCAGGGTGCGCTCTTGGCCACCTGCCGCGGCCGCGATGCGCGAAGCCTCTTCCACGCTGCGCGAGATGAACGTTGCCACCAGGCCTGCGCTCACCCCCACCGCTTGCGCGTAGCCGACGCCGATGGCCAAGCACCCCACGAGCGCGCTGGCCCACTCGAGGCCGATCAAGTCGCCCGTTTCGTAGATGCGCAGCGACGGCGACGCGAAGGCCGCGAGCAGGGCCGCGTTCACCTCCGGGTACTGCGAGCCGCAGATCAGCGCGCACGGCTTGCCGTCGCGCAGCTCCTCGGCCATGGCAGGGCCGCTCAACGCGCCGATGCGACGGGCCGGCGTTTCGCGCCGCACCACCCGCGAAATGGGCTCCAGCGACTCGCCGGCGAGCCCGCGGATGGCGTGCACGACCAAGTGGCGGCCATCGACGTGGTCGCCCAGCTGGCGCGCCACCTCCGCCGCGGTCTCCGACGGCACCGCGAGCACGAGGAGCCGCGCGCGTTGCGCCAGCTCCTCCATGTTCGCGACTTGCTCGACGCCGGCGGGGAGCGCCGATGAAAGATCACGCCGTGACTGAATCAGCGCTTTCGTTCCGGCGCGCGCGGCTGCTGCTGCCAGCGACAAACCCCACGGGCCACCGCCCACCACTCCGACGTGTGCGAGATACACGATGGATCTCGCTTATCAGGGTTTAGGGTTTAGGGGTTAGGGTTTAGGGGGGAGAGAGAGGTGGGGGACGCTGGGATTCGAACCCTAAACCCTACTGAATCTTCACGTTTTTCGTGTCGCGACCGAGGGCGTGCTCCAGCCTGACGCGGGCGATGCGCGCATCGACGCGGGCATTTAGCTCGGCCAGGCGGGCGCGCGTCAGCTCGGTCTCGGAATCGGTCAGGGTCGTGGACGTGCCTCGGCCGGCGTTGAAGAGCTCCCGGGCCACACGGTAGGCCTCCGTCGCACTCGCGAGCTGGCGCTTCGTCGATTCGGTGGAGAAGTCGGCCTCTTTGACCTGCTGGTAGGCCTGCATGACCTCCACCTCGATGCCATCGCGCGTGACCTGCTTGTTCGCTTCGATCTGCGCGGCCTGCGCCTCGAAGCTGCTCGCGTTGGCGCCCGCGGCCGGAATGTCCGTCGGCGTCCACGTGAGCTGCGCGCCCAGGTCCCAGGTGGCCCGCCATTGGTCCGTCGCGGGCACGATGCGCTGGTTCGGATTCTGGTAGTACACGTTACCGAAGGCGCTGAGCGACGGGTAATTCCCCGCCCGCTGGGCTTTGGCTTGGCGTCGTGCCGACTCGGCGTTCGCGTCGGCGCTCTTCACCTCGAAGCGCGAGGCCAGCGCTTCCTCGGTGAACGCCTTCACGTTGCCTTGCATGGGCGCAGGGCTCGCATCCAGGCCTTCGCCCGGAACGAGGCGCTCGTCTTCCTTCGCATGGATCGCGATGCGCACCTGCTTCTCGTTCAGATCGGAGGCGTTTTTCGCTTGTTCCACCGTCAGTTCGGCGGCGGCGACGTTCGTTTCCGCGCGAAGCACGTCGGCACGTGAGGCATTTCCCACGGTGAACTGATTCGTTGCGTCCGTGAGATGGTTCCTCTGATCCTGCAGCGCCAGGACTGCCACGACCACCTGGTTGCGCGCGCGGAGCCAATTGTAGAACGCCACACGACCGTCCGCGCCCGACTTGGCGCGTGCCGTTGCCACGTCGAAGCGGGCCGCCGTCTCGGCATGCGTGGCCGCCGTGTACCGCTGGTTGATGCTCAAGAAGTAGTCGCTAATCGGAATCGTGATGCCACCCTGCAGGGCATACTGGTTCAAGAAGATCGGGAAGCTGAAATTGAACGGGACGGGGCTGGTCGTGTTGGGGTCGACAGGGCCTGGCGCCGTCTGTGAGGTTCCTACCACCGTGAAGCTGCCGAACGACTGGGGCGTGATGGTGCTGAGCCGCGTATAGCGCGCCGTGCCCGTGATCTTCGGCAGGAAGCCGGCCCACGCCGCGTCCACCTTGGCCTGCGCGGAATTGAGCGCTTCTTGTTGGGCCTTTGCCTGAAAGCTCGTTGTTGCTGCCCGCTGCCCGACCTGCTCGGAGGTCAACCCCGACTCGGAGAACTCGGTCAGCTCCGTTGGAATGCGCTCCGTCGGGGCGGTCACCGCCGGCGCCGCGGCGCCCGGTTTGGGAGCCTGTGCGCCTGCCGGGGCGGCGCCCGGCCTGCCGGGGGCGGCCTGCGCGCCTGCGGGAGGCGGCGTCCCCGGTTGCGGGCCCGGACGCGTCGGTTGCTGCGCCCAAGCGCCCGTCGCGAGAAACATCATTCCGCCGAACACGGCTGTGGAAATAGGCAAAGTCGATCGGATGAACGTGCGCATATCGGGTTTTCTCTCGCTCGGTGAATCCAAATTCAGAATTGTGAATCTACGTTCAGTTACAAACGACAGTAAGCGATGACCTAGGGCCACGCCAGCGGAAGAGAAACCCCGTCGTGAGCCCGACCGCCTTCCCCTCGAAGCGACCTTCTTCGCGCCCTACCGGATGCGGTCGACATTGCCCGGAGTCAAGCCCTATGGGCTATCTTGACAGCCCATGAAGAAGGTGAGCAGCGAAGAGATTTTCGCACGAATCGAGCAGGAAACCCTGAAAAATCCGGGGGGTGCGGTCGCCTTCGACGGCGACGGGACCCTATGGGAAGGAGACGTCGCCGAGGACTTCTTCTTCACACTTCTTCAACATAACGACTTTCGGGCGCCGGCCGTCGAGGCCATGCGAAAAGATGCCGAGGAGTTCGGCATCGATGCCCATGGCGACGCGGCGACGCTCGCGCGTCGTCTCTTCGACGCTTACCAGAACGCCGAGGTTTATCCCGAGCTTCGTTGCTGCGAAATGATGACGTGGTGCTGCGCCGGCTGGCGTCGTGACGAGATTCATGCCTTCGCCCAACAGGTCGTTCGTGAGCGCAATCTCGTGTCGCGACTGCACCACGATGTGGTGGCCATCATGAATTGGGCGCGTCAAAAAGGCATCGAGGTCCTTCTCGTGAGCGCGTCGCCGAGATCCATCGTCGATGCTGCCGCGGAGTTGCTCGATTTTCCTCGCGGACAGGTGGAGGCGGCAACGGCCTGCTTCGAGGGCGACATCATGGCGGCATCGATGGCCGGACCGGTTCCCTACGATCCGGGCAAGATGATCGCCATCGAGGCGCGCATCGGCAAGCGCGTGCTCTATGCGGGATTCGGCGACAACATTTACGATGTGGCCATGCTGAAGGCGGCACGTCTTGCCGTGACATACAAGCCAAAAGCGCGTCTGTTGAAGCGCCTGGACGAAATTCCAGGCCTCGTGGAACTGGTGCCTTCGAAAGCCTGACGGGGGCGACCGCAGCCTGGCGTATATTCTGTCGGGCATGATGGACATCCGTTCGGCCAGCCGCACGCACGTGGGCGGCCGTGAGGTCAACGAGGACGCGGCCCTCGAGCGTCCCGATCTCGGGTTGTTCGTGCTCGCGGACGGCGCGGGCGGGCAGGGCGCGGGCGATGTGGCGAGCCAGCTTGCCCTGGACAGCATCGCCTCCGCCTTCGAGGCCAGCGGCGAGGACCGCGCCGATCGCGCCGATGTGGACAGCTTCGGCCTTTACGTCGATGCACGCCGCCTGGTCAGCGCCATTCAGCACGCCAACCGCGCCGTGATGGAGCGGCGCAAGGCGGGCGAAGGTCTCGGCACCACGGTGGTGGCCGCGCTTCCCGCGGCGTCGTACGGCTCGATCCACGTGGCGCACGTGGGCGACAGTCGCTGCTACCGGTGGCGCGATGGCCTGCTCGAGCTGCTCACGGAAGATCATTCGCTGCTGAAGGATGTGCTCGAGATGTGGCCCGACATGGGCGACGACGTGTTGAAAAAGCTTCCACGCAACGTGGTGACCCGCGCCCTGGGGATGCAGGATCCGCTTCGCGTCACCGTGCGCACGTTCGAATTGGTGCCGCGCGATCGCTACCTGCTCTGTTCCGACGGCATCACCGAGGCGCTGGCGCCGTTTCGCATCAACGCGCTCCTGGGCATGGCCCATTCTGCGGAAGAAGCGGCCGAATCGCTGGTGGACGCGGCGCGGGAGGCGGGGGCGCGCGACAACATCACCGCCCTCGTGGTGGTGTGCATGCCGGGCGAAGACGCCGAAGCGGCGCCGCCGCCCTCCGTCGAATCGGCGTTCCTCGTCCCCACGGGGGAGCGCGAGAGCGTGCCGCCCCACGGCGACGACGAACCCGAGATCGTCATTTTAGGCGAGCTCGGGCAAGAATGGCGCGAGGCGCTCGACGAGCTGACTCGGAAGTCCTAGGGTGCGGCGCGCACAGGAGTCAAACACGTGGATTTCGATCTGACCGAAGAACAAAGGCTCATCATCGACACGGCGCGGGACTTTGCGGCGCGCGAAATTGCCCCCAAGGCGGCCGAGCTGGACAAGACCGGTCGATGGCCGGCGGAAATCGTTGCCCGCATGGCCGAGCTTGGCTTCATGGGCATGTGCATCCCGCCCGAATATGGCGGCGGTGGACTCGATCCATTGAGCTACGCGCTGGCGATGGAGGAGATCAGCGCCGCGTGTGCCTCGTGCGGCGTCATCATGAGCGTGAACAATTCGCTCTTCTGCGATCCGGTCTACAAATTCGGAACCGAGGAACAGAAGAAGAACGTACTTACGCCGGTGGCGAGCGGGCAGAAGCTCGGGTGCTTCGGCCTCACGGAGCCGATGAGCGGCTCCGATGCGCAGACGATGATCACCACCGCCGAGAAGACGGCGGACGGCTGGGTCCTCAACGGCGCGAAGAACTGGATCACCAACGGGCCGCACGCCGACTACATCCTGGTGTTCGCGGTCACGGACCGCACCGGTGGCAAGGTTCGCCACACGGCGTTCCTCGTGGAAAAGGGCACGCCGGGCTACACGCAGAACGCGCGCGATCACAAGCTGGGCATCCACGCCGCGCACTCGTGCACCGTGTTCTTCGAGAACTGCAAGGTGCCCGACAGCGCCCGGGTCGGCAACGTCGGTGACGGCTTCAAGGTGGCCATGGCCACGCTCGACGGCGGCCGCATCGGCATCGCCTCGCAAGCGCTGGGCATCGCCCGCGCGGCGCTCGACGTGTCGGTGCAGTACTCCAAGGAGCGAAAGAGCTTCGGCGTCCCCATCTCGCAGCACCAGGCCATCGCCTTCATGCTGGCCAACATGGCCACCGAGCTGGATGCCGCGCGCTTGCTCACGTGGCGGGCTGCCTCCCTGAAGGAAAAGGGCGTGCGCCACTCCCCGGAGAGCGCGATGGCCAAGCTGTACGCCAGCGAGATGGCCACGCGCGTCGCGCACAAGGCCATCCAGGTGCACGGTGGCTACGGTTACTCGACGGAGTTCCCGGTGGAGCGTCACTACCGCGACGCGCGCATCACCGAGATCTACGAGGGCACCAGCGAGATCCAGCGCATCGTCATCGCCGCGAGTGTGCTCGCCTGATGCGCGCACGAGCGTGGACGATGCTCGTGGCCGCGGCGCTGGTATGCGCCTGCGGAGGCGCACAACAAGAGGCGCAGTCGCCCGAAACGGACACGGAGACCACCGCGCAGCGTGTACGGCCGCAAGGCTCGGGCATGCAGATGTCGACGGAGCTCGGCTCGATCGATTCGCGCGCGGTGGAGCAGACCTTCTGGCGCCTGCAGAACAAGCTGCAATCCTGTTACCGGAAGGGCCTTCAGCGCGTCGAATACCTGGAGGGCGACGTCAAAGTCTTCCTCCGCGTCGGCCAAGATGGCACGGCCCGATACGGCTACATGGAGGAGTCCTCCCTGGGCGATCGCGAAAGCGAGAAGTGCATGATGGACGTGCTCACCTCCAGCGCGTGGCCCAAGCCCCAAGGCGGCGAGGCCGAAGTGCGAAACAGCTTCGGCTTCGATCCTCCCAGCGACGTACGCGCCCCGGTCAGCTGGAGTTCGGACCGCGTCGCCGACGCCATCGGCAAACACGCCGACTCCCTCGGCAAATGCAAAGAGGGCGTGAGCGGCCGCTTTCGCGCCACCGCCTACATCGAACCCGACGGCAAGCAGGGTAAATTCCAAGCCATCGGCATCACCCCCCCGAGCAAAGAGGGCATCGACAAACTCGACTGCCTCGCCGACGCCCTGAAGAGCGCCCCTCTCCCCAGCCCGGGCAGCTACGCCGCCAAGGTGAGCTTCGATTTGTGATGACTGCTAGGATGTAGGTATGCAGGATGTCGCCCATGTTCTCGGAGAATTGCGACGCTTTGCGCGGTTCGCGAGGCCGGACGTGAGCGAGGTCGACGTCGCGTTCGAAGCGCTGCGGCCGCTCTTGAGCGAGATCGCGGCGCCGTACAAGTTGGTGGGTGGTCTCGCGGTCATCCACCACGGTTACGAGAGACTCACGGTCGATATCGATTTGTTGGTCAGCCCGGACGCGCGTCGGGAGCTGACCGAGCGTGCGCCAGCGCATGGATTCGTGGTGCTCACACCTCGACGTCTTCGTCATGAGCCGACCGGGGTGCGCGTGGATCTTCTCGTCGCGGGAGAGCCGATCCCGCGCTCCGAAGGCGTCGTTTTTCCCGCGCCCGAGAGCGTGGATGCGAGCCCACACGACGCGACCTACGTTGGGGTCCGAACTCTGTTCGAGCTCAAGCTTCGCGCGCGGCGAAAGCAGGATCTCGCGGATGTCGTGACGCTTCTGAAGCAGATGGACGACGCGCAGTACATCGCCCTCGAATCCGAGATGCCTCGCGAACTTCGCGATGAATTCTCGCGTCTTCGAGACGACGCCCTCGAGGAGCTCGAATGGGCGCGGCGCGATGCGGAGCAGGACGCGAAATTCGACGCAGAATACGAGAAAAAAGACGATGGAACTTGAACTCAACGAAACGCAAAAGCTCGTTCAACAGACGGCGCGGGATTATGCGCGGCGGGTGATTCTGCCGCAGGCCGCGGACCTCGATAAGCTCGAGCAATTTCCGCGGGAGATTTTGCGCGGGTTGGGGGAGCTCGGGTTGCTCGCGGTGAACGTGCCCGAGGAGCTCGGGGGCTCGGCGGCGGGCGCCGTGTCCTATGCGTTGGCGATGCAAGAGATTGCGTATGCCTGTGCATCGACTGCGGTCACCATGGCGGTGACCAACATGGTGGGCGAGGTCATTGCGGCCTTCGGCACCGAGGAACAGCGAAACCACTGTTGCCCCAAGCTGGCCAGCGGGGAGTGGATCGCCGGGGCCTTCGCGCTCAGTGAGACCGGGGCGGGGAGCGATCCGGGCGGCATGCGCACCACCGCGCGGCGCGATGGCGACGATTGGATCCTCGACGGCGACAAACAGTGGATCACCAGCGGCGCCCACGCGGGCGTCTTCGTCGTGTGGGCGCGCACCGGCGATGCCACGAGCTTGCCCGGCACGCGCGGCATCTCGTGCTTTCTCGTGGAGGGCGGCACCCCCGGTCTCACCGCGGGCAAGCCCGAGGACAAGATGGGCCTGCGCGCGTCCAACACCGTGCCGCTCCACTTCGAGGGCTGCCGCATCCCCGGCAGCGCGCTCTTCGGGAGCCTCAACGGCGGATTCAAAATCGCCATGATGGCCCTCGACGGCGGGCGCATCGGCATCAGCTCGCAGGCCATCGGCATCGCGCGCGCCGCGCTCGACGAAAGCGTGAAGTACGCGAAGGACCGGCGCGCCTTCGACCAGCCGATCTCCGACTTCCAGGCCATCAAGTGGAAGCTCGCCGACATGAAAACGGAGCTCGACGCCGCCCATCTCCTGTCGATGCGTGCGGCCTCGCTCAAAGAGAAGGGGCGCCCGTTCTCGCGCGAGGCCTCCATGGCCAAGCTGTTCGCCAGCGAAGCGGCCAACCGCATCTGCAACGAGGCCGTGCAGATCCACGGCGGCTACGGTTACGTGCGCGAATTCCCCGCGGAGCGCCACCTGCGCGACGTCCGCGTCACCACGATTTACGAAGGCACCAGCGAAGTGCAGCGCCTCGTCATCGCCCGCCACGTGTTGGGCTGACCCGGAGAAACTGCGCCAGGCCGATGAGCAGCATCCCCACGGTTTGCGCCGTACTGAGCGCGCGGTCGTAGACGAGCCAGTCCATCACCACCGCGCACCCGGGGTAGACGAACTGCAGCACGGCGATGCGGCTCGCCGGCAAAAGGCTCATGCCCGCGTAGAGCAGCACGTACGCCAGCCCGGTGTGGATCACGCCGAGGCCGGCGAGCCAGCCCCATGCCGCACCCAACGGCGGAAGGCCGTGCGCGAGCGGCCACCACCCGAGCACGATGGCCCCCACGACGCATTGCCACCACGCCAGCGCGAACGAGCTCGCGCCCGTGGCCATCTTCGCGATGAGCGTGACCCCGGCATAGGCCACCGATCCACCCAGGCACATGAGCAAGCCGACCACGTACCCGGCCGACACCGTGCCGTGATCTTCGAGCAAGCCCGTGGCCAGCACCAACCCTGCGAGCGCAAGGCCCGTGGCGAACGCACGCACGCGGGAAAAAGGCTCGCCCAGCCACAGAACCCCGGCAGCCATGACCCATATCGGCTGCACGTGAAACACGACGGTCGCCACCGCAATGGACACGCGATCGAGCGCTGCAAAAAAGAGCGCCCAGTTGGCCGTCATGAGCAGCCCCGTGGCGACGGCCGCCACGAGCGCGCGCCCGCGGAGCCGCAGTTCCGCATCGCGCTTTCGCAGCACGCCCCATAGCCAGAGCGCCGCCGCGCCGAAGACGCACCGGAACCACACCGCGGTGAACGGCGCCTGGCCCGCTTGTTCCACGAATAGCCCCACCGTGCCGAGCACAGCGCCCCCAGCGACCATCAGCGCCGTTCCGTGGCGACCGGCGCGCTCCGTCGTATCCATGGTCCAAACGATGCGATTCGCCCCACATTTCGTAAAGCGAATCCTCCTTAATGCTACGTTTCGATTTTCGAAACATGCACACGGCGGAACTTCAGCTCGATTGGCTCCGCGCATTCGTCGCGGTGGTGGACGCAGGCTCGCTGGCCGCGGCGGTCCCGCAGCTGCATCGCTCGCCGTCGGCGCTGAGCATGCAGCTCAAGAAGCTGGAGGACGCGGCCGGCGCACAGGTTCTCGTCCGCGATCCCCGTCATATGGCGCTCACCCCCACGGGGCGCGAGCTTCTCGGCTACGCGCGGCGCATGCTGGAACTGCACGACGAAGCGTTGGCCGCGCTGCATGGTCCCCAGGTTACCGGTCGCGTCGTACTGGGTGTCCCCGACGATTACGCGTTCGCCTATTTGACGCCGTTGCTGCGCGCCTTCGGCAACCAGTATCCAGGCGTCGAGATCTGCCTCATGTGCGAGCAGTCGACCTTGCTCGTGCCCAAAGTGCAGCGCGGTGAAGTCGATCTCGCGGTGGTCACGCGCGATCGCCCCGGCCGCGGCACATTCCTATTCCACGAGCCCGTCGTTTGGGTCGGCTCCGCCGAGTACGAGATGTGGCGCCGCGATCCGCTGCCCATTAGCGTTTACGAATCGGGCAGCCGCGCGCGCCGCGACGTCGTGGCCGCGCTCTCCTCGACGCACCGTGCCTACCGCATCGTCTCCTCCAGCCGCAGCATCGTCGCCCAAGTGGCCGCGGTGGACAGCGGACTGGCGGTTGCGGCGATTGCCGCCTCGGCCGTTCCCCCGCGCCTTACCGTGCTGGGCCCCGAGCACCGCCTCCCCGCGCTCCCCGCCCTGGACGTCGCCCTCGTGCGGAGCAAGACATCGTCACGGACACCGGCCGCGAGCGCCATGCACGAACAAGTGGTTCGTACCCTGCGCCGCGGATGACCGATTGACGCCAATGAAAAAAGAACGACCCTCGTCACGAAGCTGGCCCCTTTCGGCCATCTAAACCTTGGAGCACGAGCAATCCGGAAATCCCGCGGGACCGACACGCGTGGAACATGGCCCCGTTTGCTCTGCGTCTTTCGCATCCGCCCCTCCGAATTCGACGGGGGAGGTGATTGCACTTTCGAGCAACCATCATTCGCGATTGTCGATGCGTGCGAAAGCCAAGTTGGTTATCGCTTCATCGGCTTCAATTGCGCAAACCAACGAACCGCTGCGCGCCTTGATTTCATAATTGCCATCATTGGATCGGAACACCGCCGATGATGCGATTGTTGGATGAAGGAAGTCAGCTTTACTGAGAGGACCCTTAGAATGAAACCTTGGTACGTTGCTGTCGTTTGTACATCTGTCGCGGCTTCCTTCATGGCTTGCTCCGACGGAGGAAGCGGCTCCGAAACAGGCACCTCCAAATCCGCACTCAACGCCGCATCTTGCCCGTCGGTGCAGCCCGATCCTGCGCGATCGCTGTTCGTCACCGATGCCGCGGCGCTGGAAAAACTTCCCTTCGAAACCGTGATGAATCGAATCGTGGCGACGGGGAGCACCACCGGGCAATCCGCACTTTCACTTTTTCAGCAACTCATGGACACCATGAACAATCAGGCCAACGCCAAAACGCAGGGGCCTCATTGCGATGACGTGATTGTCGACGGTAAGCCATCGATCAACGGCTTTCCCATCGAGTGCCCGCGTTTGGAGGGCCGCCTGGCCACGACGAATCCATTCGCGCCGGCGCCGGATCCGGATGGCTACGACCCCGTCGGTATCGTCAATCGGTTCGATCTTGCTCCGCAGAATGGCGCGAATTGCGGGCAATATCGCATCGTCTACACCAAGCGATCGGGCAAGACGAGTTTCTCCGATCGCGTTCTCCTCATCTTCGAAGCCACCTTGCCCAATCCGAACCCCAGTGCAGGCCTGGCGGCATGCCTGCCGGTGACGGAGTTTTGGGCAGGACTCACCACGGACGACGACGCGAATTCGCGCGCGACGAAGTTGGCGGATTTCTATTTGACCGGCCTCCCCGGTTTTGCGCCGGTGGTCAAAGCCGCCCACTACGGATTCGACGGCGGCGTGGATACGGGGCAGATTCGCGCCAATCTGTTCAGCGCGCCCCAAGGGCAGTTTCCCTCGCAATGGCAATTGCGGGAATTCCGCCTTTCGCAACAGTGCACCTCGGGCGATTGTTCCCTGGTCGCCAAGAATACGTTCGTACAGGTCAATCCCTTCGGTGCCCTGTTCGGCGGTGGCGATGCCGCGAGTACGACCTTCCAGAACGCGTTCTTGAATCAGGTGTCTTCGCTGGCGTCGACCAACCTCAACACCATCGGCATGTCCTCGAGCGGGGCCGACAATGCCGGGGAGAGCAACGAGCAGGACACCTCGAACGACTACCTCGCCCAGGGGCAGAACAATGCCACGTTCAAGGACGCCATCACCGCCAAGCTCGCGGAAATCAGCCGAACGGATCTCACGGCGGACGACATCCTCAATCGCGCGACCACACAATCGTGCGCCGGGTGCCATCAGGTCAGCACGGGTCGATCGATGGGGGCGGGGCTCACGTGGCCCAGGACCCTCGGCTTCGTGCAAATCGACGAAAGCAGCCGCATCTCGCCCGCGCTCACGGACACGTTCCTCCCGTTCCGCGCGCAGGTACTCGCCAACTTCATCAACTCGCAATGCTCGGACGCCGGTCCGTCGCTTGCGAACAACGGCCACGTCGATCCCAAGCGCACCATCGGCGGCGGTCTCGTGGGCGCGGCCAATTGAAAGGAATTCCATGCATACGCATCCGCGCGCCCTGCAGCAAACCGCAACACGCCCCGCGCTTCCTTCGTGGTCGCTGACCCATCATGCCAGTTTGCGGCTGCTTCGGTGGTCGCTCGGGCTGGTGTTCGTCTGGTTCGGCGCCTTGAAAATCACGGGGGCGACGCCGGTCGCCGCCCTCGTGGGCCGCACGGTGCCCTTTCTCGATCGCACCTGGTTCGTGCCCGCGTTGGGCATCTTTGAGGTGATGCTGGCCATTGCGCTGGTCGCAGGCTGGCAGCTTCGTTGGGTCGTCACGGCGATGGTGGCGCATCTCTGCGGGACGTTCCTCGTCTTCGTGACCCAACCCAACGTGGCATTTCAACATGGCAATCCCCTTCTGCTCACCACGGAAGGGGAGTTCGTCTTCAAGAACATCGTGCTGATCACCGCCGGCCTCGTCGTTGCGACCCAGCTGCCGCGCCGCGCCTAGGAACCCGTGTGGACGATATCCCCGTCGCCCTGTGAATCTTCCTCTTTGGCCGGCGCGGGGGTAGCCACCGCCAGCTCTTTGCCCACGACGATCTCGTAGATGGCCGGTAGCACGAGCAGCGTGAGCAGCGTCGCCGAGGCAATGCCGCCGATGACCACCGTCGCGAGCGGCCGTTGCACCTCGGCGCCGGCGCCCTCGGCCAGCGCCATCGGCAGGAACCCCAACGAGGCCACCAGCGCGGTCGTCAGCACCGGGCGCAAGCGGCCTTCCGCGCCGAGCCGCACCGACTCGGCCAGCGGCAGGCCGCGGGCGCGCAGCTTCTCGATGCTCGAGACCAGCACCAAGCCGTTGAGCACCGCCACACCGAACAAGGCGATGAAGCCGACCCCCGCGGAAATGCTGAACGGCATCCCGCGCGCCGCCAGCGCCAGCACACCGCCGCTCACCGACATGGGCACGTTGGAAAAAATGAGCAGCGCCTGCTTCACCTTGCCGAAGGTCGCCACCAGCAGAACGACGATGAGCAGCAGCGCCACGGGCACCACCACCAGGAGCCGCGCCGTGGCGCTCTGCAGCCGCTCGTACTCGCCGGCCCACGCCATGAAGTAGCCCGAGGGCATCTTCACGTCCCGGCCCAGCGCGATCTTCGCGGTCTCGACGAACGACGCCAGATCGCGCCCGCGCACGTTGGCCTGCACGGAGATGCGCCGCGAGAGCCGCTCGCGGCTGATCTCCGACGCCCCCGGCGCCACCGTCACGTCGGCGAGCTGCCCCAGCGGGAGCAGCGCCCCATTCTCGGTGCGAATCGGCAGGGCGGAAATGGTCTCCGCGCTTCGGCGCGCCTCGGGCGCGAGGCGAACCTGGATGGGGTAGCGCTCCACGCCGGCGGCAATCTCGCCGACCTCGATGCCGCCCAAGGCCTGCACCGTGTCCAGAACCTCCTTCGCATCGAGCCCCTGCCGCGCGATGGCCGGCCGGTCGATGTGCACGGTGAGCGCATTCAAGCCTGCGACCATCTCCGCGCGCACGTCCTTCGCACCGGGAATGGCGCGAAGCACCTGCACCGCCTGATCGCCCAGTTGTTTCAGCTGGGCCAGATCGCGGCCATAGATCTGCACCGCGACGTCGGAGTCGATGCCCGCGAGAAGATCGTTCGTGTTCATCTCGATGGGCTGCGAATACGAAAGCCCGATGCCGGGGATGTTGCCCGACAGCTTCGCGTCGACGGCCGCGATGAACGATTCCCGATCGTGCGCCGTCGTCCACTCGTCGCGCGGCTTGAGCATGACGTAGATGTCCGTCATGTTGATGCCCATCGGATCGATGGCAATCTCCGCGCGGCCCGTGCGGCAGATGACGCTGGTCACCTCGGGGAACGATTCCTTGAGCAGCTTCTCCACCTGCGTGGTCTGCGCCACCGAGGCCTCGAGCGACACCGAGGGCAGGCGGATGCTCGGGATGACCATGGTCCCTTCGTCGAGCTTCGGCAGGAACTCGCGCCCGAGCTGGCTGCCCACGAAGAGACTCCCCGCGAACGCCGCCACGGCAATGGCCGCCGTCACCTTCGGCCAGAGCAGCACCTTGTTCAGAATCGGATCGTAGACGCGCGACGCGACCCGGATCAGCGGGCTCGGATGGTCCGTGGCGTCGCGAGAGAGCATCAGCGAGGCAAGCGCCGGCACCAAGGTCAGCGACAGCACGAAGGCCGCGGCCAGGGCGAAAAGCACGGTGAGCGCCATCGGCCGGAACATGCGCCCCTCGACGCTGGAGAGCGCCAGAATGGGCACGTACACCAGCGCGATGATCGCCTCGCCGAACGCCGTGGCCCCGCGCACCTCGCGCGCAGCGGCCACCACCGTCTCTTGCCGTTCGGCATCCGTGAGCGTGCGGCCCAGCTCCTCGCGCTTTTCGGCCAGGTGCCGCTGCGCGTTCTCGATGATGATGACCGCGCCGTCGACGACGAGGCCGAAGTCGATGGCCCCGAGGCTGAGCAGGTTGCCCGACACGCCGCCGAGCCACATACCGATGAACACGCCGACCAAGGCCAGCGGAATCGAGAGCGCCACCACCGTGCCGGCGCGCCAATTGGCCAAGGTGATGAACAGCACCACGATGACCAGGGCGCTCGCCTCGAGCAGGTTCTTCGACACCGTGTGGATCGTCTTGTGAACGAGCTCCGTGCGGTCGTAGTAAATGTCGACCTTCACGCCCTCGGGCAGCGATTTCTGAACCTCCTCGAGCTCCCGTTTCGTGTCCTCGACGACCTCGCCCGAATTGGCCCCGCGCCGCATGAGCGCGACGCCCACCACGATTTCGCCGCGCCCGTCGCGGGTAACCGCGCCATAGCGCACGCGCGGTGCATAGTGCACCTGGCCGAGGTCCCGCAAATAGAGCGGCGTCCGATCGCCCCGCGTCTCGATGACGACGTTGCCGAGTTCCTCGGCTGTGGTCACGCGCCCTTCGCCGCGAAGCGTGATGTTCTCGCGGCCATCGACCATGTACGCGCCGCCCACCGCCAGGTGGTTGCGCTCGATGGCTTCGACGACTTGGGTGACCCCCACGCGCGCCGCCGCGAGCCGTTGTGGATCCAGCTCCGCCTCGAGCGTCTTGGCCTCGCCGCCAAAGGTGTTCACCTCGACCACGCCGGGCACGAGCCGCAGCCGCGGGGCAATCTGCCAATCCAGAATGGTGCGCAGCTCCATCAAGGAGCGCCCTTCGCCGCCCACCTCGAAGTGGAGCACCTCCCCGAGCCCGCTCGACATGGGGCCGATTTCCGGCTCGCCATAGCCCGCGGGGATGGCGTCGCGTGCCTTCGGGATGCGCTCGGCCACGAGTTGGCGCGCCTCGAGCAGGTTCGTATCGTCGTCGAAGACGAGGGTCACCACCGAGATGCCCGCCCGCGAGTTGCTGCGCACCTGCGTGAGACCCGGCGTGCCGGCCATGGTCATCTCCACGGGAAACGTGACGTACGTCTCCACGTCGAGCGGCCCGAGCGCGGGGGCCTGTGTGAGCACCTGGACCTGCACGTTGGTCACGTCGGGCACCGCATCGATGGGCACCCGCGTCGACGCGAACGCGCCGAGCAACACGAAGACGAAGGACAAAAGGATGATCAAGACCCGGTTGCGAACGGAAATCTCGATCAGCTTGTCGATCACGTCAGTCGTTCTTCCCCATCTGCTCCCGCAGGGCTTCGCTCTTCAGCACGAAGGTCCCGTCGGTCACGATGGTTTCGTCCTGCTTCAGTCCCCGGCGCACCTCGACCTCTTGGCCGATGTCCGCACCCCGCTCGATGGGACGCAGGTTGAACTTGCCGCCGCCCTTTTGGACGAACACAAATTCCTGCCCGTCGATCGTCTGAATGGCACCCTTCGGCACCACGAGGACCATCTGCGTCCCGGCATCCACAGACGCCGCACCCGGCACGATGCCGAAGATGTGCGCCGACGCGCTCATGCCTGGGCGGAGTGCACCATCCGGGTTGTCCAGCACGATGCGCGCCGGAACGGCCCGCCGCACCGGATCGACGATGCCGCCCACGTAGTCGACCCGCCCCGAGAACACGCGGTCCGGGTACGCGATGACGGTGGCCTTGGCCTCGTCGCCCGGGTGCACCTTGGCCAGATCGCGCTCGTACACGTCGACGATGAGCCACACCTTGTCGATCTCGCCGACCACGAAGAGGGTGTCCGTGGAGCTCACCGCCTGGCCCATGCGTGCGTTCACGTCCAGCACGAGCCCGCCCAGCGGGGTGCGCAGGGTCGTTGCGGTCGAGGGGCGCCCGGAGCCGGCGCCCGCGTCGGGCTGGGCCAGGTCGTCGAGGCGCACGCCCACCGCGTGCAGCCGCTCCGCCGCCGCGCGGATTTCAAGGTTCGCGAGATCCCGATCGGTCTCGGCGTTGATCACGCTTTGGCCGGTGGTCACGCCCGCATCGGCGAGCCGGTACTGCCGCAAACGCTCGCGCTCGGCGTACTGCATCTTCACCTGCGACGCCAAATAGTCCGACCGCGCCTTGCCGATCTCCACGCTCTCCAAGGTGGCCAGAACGGTGCCTGCCGCCACGTGTTGCCCGGGGTCGACGCGGATGGATACGACGCGCCCTTCGATGATCGGGCCCACACGGGCCACCCGGTTGGGCAGAAACTCGAGGATGCCGGCGACCGCCACGCTGGCGCGCCGCTCCACGAAGTGCGGTTTTCCACTGGTGAGCCCTGCGGCTTGCAGGGCCGCTGGACCGAGCTCGACGTCGGTTTCGGGCTTTACCTCGGGCGGCTCCTCGACCTTTTTCTTGTGGCACGCGCCAAGAAGGCCCGCGAACGCCAACGCGCCCACCCACAAGAGACCGATACGAAGCCGGGACATCACCGGAAACTATAACCTCCTACCACTCAAACCACGAAACGACCGTCCAACGACGCGGGCGAAAACCCTAGCTTTTTCCTAACGCCCTTCGTACTAAAGTTTTCGCGCCGCACTTCGACCCCTGGTTCGTCTCTGGGGGCCCGTGTCCGGCCCAACTTGGGCGGTGGTAGCCGCCTCCCATCCCGGCGCGCGCGCGCGTTTCGAAAGGAAGCCCTTGCCGCACCCCGCCCGCCCTCGATTGAGCCGACTCGCTGCCATCGTGCAGATCGTGTCGCTCGTCATCGCGTTCCTCGGGGCCATCGTCATCCTGGGCGCGAAGGTGCACGCCGCGGACAAGGCACCGCCTCCCGACAAGTCCCCGTCCAGCGCGGCGGGCAAGGCCGACGCTGCCGTCCTCGACGCTGGGGTCAAACCCGCCGCGTCGGCGCCGCTCGCCGCGGGCGTGCGCGATGCGGGAAATCCCCTCGATTACGCGGTCTTGCCCGGTGAGAGCGACTTCGACGAGCACCTCAGCGAGGAACAGAAAGCCTCCATCGGCGAGGGAAAGGTTCCCATCCATCGCGAAGGGAAGTTTCGTTCGCCGTTCGCGCACCCGCGTTTCGGGGGCCCGGCGACGGCCAAGGTGGGCTTGGTCATCAACAACGTGCGCGGATACGACATTCAGCACGGCTCGTTCGATGCGGATTTTTTCCTGTCGCTCACCTCGGACAAGCCCATGGGGACCATGGAGCTGTTCTTCACGAACGGCCACGAGATCACCCAGACGGTGCTCGCCGATACGCCCACGTTCAAGGCCTACCGCTTCACGGGAAGTTTCATCAGCCGGGTCGACCTGCGAAAGTACCCCTTCGATACGCAGTATTTGACCATCGAGTTCGAGGATTTGCGCGCCGGCGTCGACCAGATCGTCTTCGAGCCGTACCAAGAGCGCACGTCGCTGGATGCGCAGTTCATCCTGTCCGGGTGGGGCGTCGAGTCGATTGGTGCGCGGTCGTACAAGCATCTGTACCCGCCGCGCTTCGACCGGGACGACCTTTACGTGTCGCGTTACAAGTTCTCGCTGGGCATCGAGCGCTTCGCCACCAGCGCCGCGTTCAGCGTCTTTTTCCCGGCGTACATCATCGTGCTCATCTCGCTGATGGGCCTCTGGGTTCGCGCGGAGCGGCTGGACATCCGCACCAATGCCGTGGCGCCGATGCTGGCGGCGGCGGTGTTTTTCCACTACTCGCTCACGCAGTCGCTGCCCTCCGTGGGCTACCTCACGCGCGCCGACAAGTTGATGCTCGGCGTCTACGTGGCCCTGCTCATCAACATGCTCTCGACCTGGTCCTTCTTGATCATCGGCGAGCAGCGTCAAGAAACCGTCTTTCGCTGGGCGCGCGCGTGGGTGCCGCCCGTCACCATCGCGTTGATGCTGGCCGTGTCATGGATCTAGAGGAAAGAGGAGAATGAACACCGACGCTCCCCAACGGCCATCGCACGCATCCGAGGGATACCCGAGCGGGCGCCGTCCCGGCTGGGTGATCCTGCTCGCCCTGGGAACCTTGATCATTGGCCTCATCGCGGGCTACTTCGCCGGCCGCTTCTCGCTCGACCGCGAGTGGCGCAAGCCCACCGTGCGCATCACCAAGGAAGACTACGAAGAAGCCGCCCGCGACGACGCCGATCCCACGCCGGCCGCCGACTCCGCGGTGATGCGCCCCATGCCATTGCGCCGCACCCGGGAGACCGTCCAGGGGCGCATCGCAGGCGATCCCATCGCGCCGTTGGTCGGATCCATCGGCCGTAACGACGGCGAGGTGGAGCTGCACTTGACGGTGCAAAACCGCGGCACGTGCGAAGTCTCGAAGATCGAGGGCGTCGCCTACGGCTTCGACGCGCGCAACCGCCCCACGAAGATGAACCGCCACGGCGAGCACTACGTCGCCTTCACCGCACCGCTCCCCGGCGATCGCGAGCCCCTGCGCCTGCGTCCCGAGGAGAAGCTCGTTATCTCGGAGAAACTCCGCTACGTCGACGACGCATCCCTGGCCCTCGCCGAAGTCACCCGCGTCACCTGCGCCGACGGGTCGATCTGGAAGAAGCCGTGAGGGTTTAGGGTTTAGGGTTTAGGGGAGAAGAGAGCCTGAGGGGAGAAGAGAGCCCGGAGGGTTAGGGGAGAAGCGAGGGCTGAGGGGAGAGGAGCCCGGAGGGTTAGGGGAGAGGCGAGGGCTGAGGGGAGACGAGAGCTCTGAGTTTTGGGGGGGAAGAGACCTAATTCTCTTCTTCTCCCCCCCTAACCCCTAACCCCTAACCCTAACCATCCAGTCTTCTTCTCTCCCCCTAAACCCTAAACCCTAAACCCTAATCCCTAGCCATCCACGGGCAGACTTTGACCAGTTGGCGGAATGGCTTCCGGCTGCAGGAGAAGCCCACCGGGCGCCCGTAGGCTTTGCGCTCCGTGCACTCCTGCGACTTCTCGTACGAGCCTTCTGACGTTCGCTCGATGGGGCGCGGGCAGTCGCCGATTTGAAAGAGGTCCCACTTGTAGTAGCCGCGCGCGTCCCACTCGTGGAGCACGTGGACGGGCACGTAGTCGCCGACGTGGTACTTCATGATGCACTGGGCGAACTCACGCCCGCCGCGCACCACCTGGAACTGATCCCCCGGGCAGGGATCCCACTCCAACTCGAGGTCGACCAGCTCCGGCTTGCCTTGCGGGTCCGTCTCCACCACGTCCTGGCGGGTGATCTGGCAGACGGATTCGTATCTCTCTTCCCGTGGCGTGCAGGCCGCCATCAGCGCAACCGAGGTCAGCGCGAGGGTGGCTCTTACGAATCTCCGAGACAGCTGCACGCCGCTACTCTACTCAACGGCTTCCCCAGATGAGAAGCCGCTTGAACGGATAAAAGAACGGCCGCGTGTCGGCAAGCTCGGGCAAAAGGCGTTCTTTGTAGCGCGCCAGAAAGAGCTGGTACAGCTCGGGTGAAAGGCGCGACTGGTAATCGGTCAGCAGCGAGCCCTTCACCCACTCGATGACGTCCTCGCGCGAGGGGAGCAAATGCGCGTACACCTGAAGGCGCACGCACTGCTTCGTGTACCCCAAGTCGTACAGCAGCTTGGCGTAACCCTCCGGCGTGAGCAGCGGAAAAGCCCTCTGGTACGGCGTGGAGGCACCTTCGGCAAAGGGCGATTCCGCCGCGACTTTGGCGGCGATGACGTGGGTCGGGTAATCGAAATTGGCCGGCATCTGCACGGCAATCTGGCCGCCCGGCGCGACGAACTTGGTCAACCGCGCGAACAGCGACGGATGATCCTGCACCCATTGCAGCGCCGCATTGGACCACACCAGATCGAACGGTGCGCTCGCCGAAAACGCCTCGATGTTGGCCTTCTCGAAGCGCAGCCCCGGCGTCGTCGGCGCGCGCGCCAGCATCTCCGCCGACGCATCGATCCCCAACGTCTCGGCCGCGCCCAGATCGCGATGGAGAACGCTCGTCAGCTCACCGGTGCCGCAGCCGAGATCCACCACCCGCGCCGGGCGCGGATCCCGCCGAAGCATGCCCATCAAATCGAAGAACGGAAGATCGCGCTCCGCCTTGAAGCGCTCGTACTGATTCGGATTCCACATGCACGGTACGTAGGGTCTTAATGCCCGTGCTCGAGGTACTGCATGGCCTGAATTTCCGACATGAACACGGCGGCGTGGAGCGCTCCGTCTTCGTGCATGTGGCGCTTGACCTGAAGCAGGCCCGTCGCCGACTTCACGACGAGCGCCGTGCGGCGGAACGAGGTCACGAGGCTCTTTCGGTAGCGATCCATCTGCGCCTCGAACTCGGTGTCGTTGCGGCGTGGACCGTCGCGCAGATCGACCAGCAGGCGCCACGATCGGCGATCGATGTCGTGCAGCGCGCGGTCGACTTGCACGAACGACGCGTTGATGTCGGTCAGCTCGACGTAGGGAGCGGGCGTTCGAATGAGCCGCACCAACTGGTGCTCCCGTTCGACGGCGATCTTCCAGAAAATAGTCTTCTCCACCGAAATGGCTACCATCGGCGTAACCGAATGCACCATGGCCGCGAAACCCTCCCCCATGGTCAGAATGCCACGCGCATCCGCAGGATGCTACGGCAGAATCCGCACGGATACGGCAGGTCGCTCGACCTTGGCCGCACCCAAGCGCTCCAGGTGCGCGGATGCAGCCAACACGGTTGCTTCGTCCCACGCATCACCAACGAGCTGAAGGCCGATGGGAAGAAGCCGAGCATCGAGCCCGACGGGCGCGGAGAGCGCAGGCAAGCCGGTGAGGTTCGCCAGAAAATTGAACCGAACGAGCCCGGCCAGCACGCGCGCATCGAGGAAGCCCGACGCCATTTCGTCGTCGGTTGCGGCGGTTGCGGTATCGACGGTGGTCGGCAACGCCAAGAGATCGACGCGTTGGAAGGCATCCGCCACTTCGCGTCGGAGGCCATTTCGTAGTCGCTGCGCGTCGACGTAGTCGGCGGCCTTGGCCTCGCCCAGCGCCGCCATTGCCAGCTGCAGATCGTGGCCCATGTCGCCGGCGTGTCGCTCCCAGTCGACCTGCAGCGCGCCACGCGTCTCCAGGCCGATGGCCATGTAGCCGATGAGCGGCGCCTGGCGTGCGAGACCGATGCGCACACGCTGCAACGTTGCACCTTCGCGCTCGAGCGCGCGCAATGCATCTTGCCCCGCGCGCTGCACGGAGGGCGAGGCATCGGCCCACTCGTTCTCGTCCACTCCGATGATCAGTCCACGGACCCCACGGCCCAGCGCCGCGAGGAAGTCGCCCGGCGCGGGTTTGGCCGGCACGCCGAACAGGGTCTCCGGATCGAGCGGATCGGGGCCCGAGATGGCCTCAAGCACGCGCGCCAAGTCGGCGGTGGACGACGCGATGGGACCCACGTGCGCGACGGTGCCTTCGGCGTAGTCGCCGGCGCGGCTGACGCGCCCCCACGTCGGCTTGATGCCGAACACCCCGTTGATGGCCGACGGAATGCGGATCGAGCCGCCACCATCGGCGCCCATGGCAAAGGGGACGAGGCCGGTGGCCACGGCCACACCGGAGCCCGTGCTGGAGCCGCCGGCGATGTGCCGCGGGTCGTGCGGATTCTTCGGCAGGCGACGATGCTTGTTCTGCCCCGAGGGCGACATGCCCAACTCGGTCATCGGCGTCGTGCCGAGAACGAGCGCGCCGGCGCGACGAAGCTCGGCGACGCACGTCGCGTCTTCCTTCATCGGCATCGGGTCGATGTAGATCGTGCCCACCTGCCGTGCGAACCCGCGCACGGCGGTTTGCTCTTTCACGGCGATGGGAACACCGTCGAAGCTGCCGCGCGCCATGTTGGCCGCGTAACGCGCACGGCTCTCGCCCGCCTCACCGAGGGCGGCTTTTCGTGGCATCTCCTCGTGCAACGGCCCCACAGTGGGCACGCGCCCCGCAAGCTCGCGGGCCGCGGCAAGGCAGCGCACGACCACGTCCTCCGGCGTCAGCGTGCCTTGCGTGTAGTGTGCAACATAGCTGGCGCTGGTGCCCGACCATGGGGGCGCAGGCAAGGGGAGTCGCGCATCCTCGCCGGTGCGCGGAGGACGCCCTGCGACGACGCGGTTGTGCAATGGAAGACTGCCCCGTGCCTCTGCAGGGAGCTGTTCGAGCTCGCCGATCTTCAAGTCGGCGCGCAGCGCATGGTAGACGGCAACGCTTCCCGTCTTGGTGCGCGCGGCGCGGGCCGCAGCTCGAAGAAAGGCTCCAGAGAGGCGCGGGGCAGGGGGAAGTCGTCGGGCCATAACCCAACGACTTTAGCTCAGCCGACCACAAAGATTAGAAGAATGGGAATTGAACAGGGAGAACGGGAGATCGGGAGTTCTTTGGATTGGGTCCAAGGAGGTCCCCATTGCGATGATTTGAACCCCCAAATCCCCCCGTCTTCCCGCAAATTCTTCTGATCTTAGAGCGCGAGCACGCCGGTGCGAATCAGGTACGCGAAGCGCTTTCGCTGCTCCTCGTCGAGCAGGGCGTGGATGCGCCCCAGCGCCTTGGTCACCGCGTCGCGCAGCCTTTCCGTGCTTTGCGTGCGGAGATCGGCGCCTTCTTTGGCGCGCCCTTCGTCGAAGGAACCACCGGCCACGGCATCGGCAAACGCGGCCATCGTGCGGCGTTCGTCGACCTCGGCTTGAGCCCGCTCCGTTTTCAGGTCGTTCAAGATGTTCGCGAGGTCGGTGACTTGCGCCTCGCTCAAGTCGAGCTTGTGCGCCAGAAACCGCAGCGGCCTTCGCACACCGAAGCCGCCGCCATCTTCGTGATGATGATGGCCCCACCCGCCAGCTTGCCAACCGTCCCACGGCGAAGATCGCTCGTCGCGATCTCGCCCGCGGCCGTGCCGCCCGGGCCAACCTGCGTACTCGTGCACGGGGCCGTCGTCGCCGCATCGCTCACGACGACGCGCATTGGCCCACCAGTAGAACAAGCCCGGAGGCATACCAGGATGATGATGCATTTTTCTCTTCTCCAACTCGCCGAGGCTGTCTCGCTCCCGGCGGGGTTACACGCGTGGGCGACATGCCTCACGCACTGGGAGATGTTGGTCCCGATCGACGACCTGTCAACCCGCGTTGAAAGTCCGCAGCATTGCGCAGCGCGTCGAGCGATGCTTAGCTGAAGAAACCCGCATGAACGCCCTTCGCTTCAAGCACCCGTGGATCGTTCAAGAGAGCATTCTGCGCGCGCTCACCGTGGATGCGGCGGCCCACGCGCTCGCGTACGTCCGCTTCTCCATGCCGGACGCATCGCCGGAGCGCTTCGGCGTGCGCGTGCTGCGCGACATCGTCTACGGCCCCACGCGAAGGCGCGAGCACCGGCTCGACGCGTACGTACCCACGCGCGCTCTCAAGCCACTGCCCATCGTTCTCTACGTGCATGGCGGCGGCTTCGCCACGTTGTCCAAGGAGACCCATTACGTCATGGCCATGGCGTTCGCACGTCAGGGCTACCTGGTGTTCAACGTCAATTATCGGCAGGGTCACAAACATCCGTACCCCGAGCCGCTCGAAGACGTTTCGGAGGCCCTGCTCTGGGTTCACCGCCACGCCGCCGAATACGGAGGCGATCGCGATCGCATCGCGCTCGCGGGCGAGTCGGCGGGTGGCAATTTGGTGACCGCGCTGGGCATCGCCTCGGCGGCGCGTTTGCCGGAGACCTTCGCGCGCCGCCTCTTCGATGCGAACATCCCGCTCCGGGCCGTCGTGGCCACGTACCCGATTCTCGACCTGACCGAGATCGAGGCGATGATGGCCACCGAGCGCTTACCCCTTTTCGTCCAACGGCTCCTGTTCGACGTTGCGGCGGCCTACCTTGGCCCAGGTGCCTTCAATGGATCGTCCGAAGCGGTACCGCTCGCAAGCCCGCTGCTGCTGCTCGAGCGCGGCTTGGTGTCATTGCGACGGGATCTGGCGCCATTTTTCCTGTCGGTGGGTACGAGAGACATTCTTCTATCCCACTCGAAGCGCATGAAGGTCGTGCTGGACCGGCTCGGCGTGAAAAATGAGCTCTTCATTGCGCCGGGCGAGGTTCACGGCTTCGACGCCATGGTGTGGCGCCCTGCGGCACGGCAGAAGTGGTCGGCCCTGCACAGTTTTCTCGCACCGCACATGGCGGCCTAGTAAAACAGAGAAATCGTGTCCACCGCCGTCACACAAGGGATTCGCGTCTCGGTCGAGTCCGTGTACGTTCCCGAGCAATCCTCCCCCCGGTCGCAGCGTTACGTCTTCGCGTACACCGTGAAGATCCACAACGAAGGCACCGAGGGTGCACAGCTGCGCACCCGCCATTGGATCATCACCGATGGCAACGGCCGCATCGAGGAGGTGCGTGGTCCCGGCGTCGTCGGCCAGCAGCCTTTCCTGCGGCCTGGCGACCATTTCGAGTACACGAGTGGCTGTGTTCTGACCACGCCGCGTGGGGAGATGCACGGCACGTATCAAATGCATCGCTCCGACGGCCGGGCCTTCGATGCGACCATCGCACCGTTTACGTTGGCCCTCCCGTACTCGCTGAACTAGTCAGGACACTGGAAAGGTCCTTCCCCATGTCCCTGCTCGAAGAGCCGCGTTACCAACAGCTGGCCGACTCCGCGTTTCGTCGCCTCGAAGACGCCTTCCAAGACGTCGACCCGGAAGAAGCCGATTGCGAGCGCGCAGGCGACGTCGTCACCATCCTCTTCCGCAGCGGCACCCGCTGCATCATCAACACGCAGCGCCCCACCCGCCAAATCTGGCTCGCCGCCAACGCGCGCGCCTGGCACTTTTCCTACGACGAAGCCACCGATCGCTGGCTCGACGACAAGGGCAGCGGCGCCGAACTATTCGCCACCGTTGCCCGCATCGTGAAAGAGACGTCGGGCGTCGACGTGGTTTTGTGAGGGTCTAGGGTGAAGGGTTTAGGGTAGAGGGGGAGAATCCCGCCCTCGCCTGTTCTTCTCCCTAAACCCTAAACCCTAAACCCTAGCCGTTCGGAACGTTGACCCCGATCGCCGCCCGCAATTCGGCGTAGGTGTCGCTCAAGGCGAACGAGATCAGGTCCGACAGCCACTCGCCCGAGGTGGGCTCGCCCAGGTAGTGCGGCTCGTAGACGTTTGCGCGGCGGGCGACGTCGACGGAGCCTGCGAGCAGCAAGCCTGCACGCGCCGCGGACATCTCGGCGAGCTTCGACCAGCGGCCCACATCCAGCAGCGAACCCATGGCCAGGGCGGCCTTCACGATTTGGCGCAGTGCCTCGAGCTCGTCGGGCAGAATCGCCTGGCGCAGGCACACATCGAGATCGTCGCCCGTGTTCCAGATCCCGCTGTGCGAGGTGGCGATGCGCACCGCGGACGAGATGAGCGACTTCAGCGCGGGCACCGTCGGGAAGAGCGCACGGCCGAGCAACTCGGGCTGCAGCAGCGCGATGTACTTGCCGGCGAAGTAGGCGCGGCTTCCCGACGACAGCTCGCGCACGTGCTCGATCGACACGTGAACCGTGGGGTTCTCCGCGATGGCGACCGAGAAGGGGCTCGACATCCCGTGGTTCACGCGCAGATCCGGCGGCGACAGCCCCAGGATCTCCGACGCGTCGAGGAACGTGCGCAGAATCGGATACGTGCTGTCCGTCTGCTCCTCGGCCAGCCGCCCGCCCAAATCGTCCTCACGCTCGCGGCGGCCTCGAGGCCCCATCTTCGCGCGCACCACCACCGGCACCACGATGCGCAGGATCGCCGTGATCGTCGGATCCAGATCCGGGTGCAGGATGTGGCTGTCCCACGCCTCCGGCAAAAGCCGCCCCGGCACCGCCTCGAGCGGCATCGGCGCGTAGCCCACCAGGAAGCGCTCCTGCTCGTGGGTCATCTTCACCGCCAACGTGTCGCCCAGCACGTCGATGGCGCACCATGCGGCGTCGAAGTGCCGCTTGCGCAGAAAGAGCGTGTAGAGCTCCTTCATCGGCTCCACGGCCAGCGGATTGCGCTCGAGCACGTTGCGCGTGAAGTCGAGCGCCTCGTCGAGCTCCCCGACGATGACCAGCAGCTCGCACATCAGCTTGCGGTCGTCGTCGCTGTCGGGCTTCAACGCCAGTGCGGCCTTGAAGCACTCCAGTGCGCGCGCCGCATCGCCGAGCTTCTCGCGGTAGACGACGCCCAATTGATGAATGAGCGCATACCGTACTTCGATATCGTCCACCGACGTGCGATCGAGTCGGTCGCGGTAACAATGCGTCAGCGCATCCCAATCTTGCAGCTCCGTGTACAGCGCGAAGAGCCGCTCGAACGCATCGAGCCGCGAAGGATCGAGGGCGAGCGACTCTCCGAGCAAGTCCGCCGCCCAACGCGCATCTCCAACCTTGTCGTGCACCACCTCGGACAACGAGAAGAGCTTTTGCGCCTTGCGCTTCGGGTCGTTGTCGTGACTGAGAGCGTGAAAGGTGTGATCGTGTACGTGAATATGCTGCGGATCTAGGGCTAGCACTGCAGTCCCCCCCTGTTCGAGTCCGAAAAGAAAGCCGCATCCGTGTGTGGAGAGTTGACCGCCGCAAGCGCGGCGGACCTCCGGGTGGCGTGTGTGTGGAGAGCACGCGTTCCCGGGGCGACGAATCGGCTTACCGACTCCGAGTAAGCGAAGGTCGTGCCGATTCTTTCCACGATTTGCGCGAAATCAGCGCATTTGTAGGTAGAAGCAGGCTCTCGTCCGCCTAATGTCCTACGTTGGACTACGACTCTCTACTGCAGCGAATAAGTCGTACTTCGCTTCTCACCGAGCTTTCGGATCTTGCCTTGGTCGCGGAGTTCCCGCAGCGGCAACGCCAACAGATCCGGAGAGATAGACAGCTCTCCCGCAAGCGCCCGCACCCCTAGAGGCGACCCTGCGGTCTGGAGCACACGGATGATGCGTTCGGCAAGCTCACCACGTTTCTCCTGAGTCTGGCGTGGCCGGCGACCGCGGCGACCTTGCGCAGTATCGAGCAGACCTGTCCCAGTTCCGCTGCCCCTGGACGAGGATGCGCCAGGCTTCTGCACCCGCTCCGATTGAGCTCTCTCGGGCAGAAACAGCTGACCCGTGGGCGTCCGCGGTGCCGGCCGTGGCTTGTCCGAGGCGGCCGCGTGGCTTGCCAGGGACGCGGTATCGAGTCCGGCCACCTCCGCAAACGTGGCATTGCGGATGGTCGTCACGATGCGCGCAACGAATTCTAAAGTAATCTCGGTGAGTTGTGCCTCAAGCGATGGCGCCGCCAGCGGGCGCGGCGTTCGACGTGGGTCGAGACCTGGCTGCTTCGGCATGGCGGCACTGTTTGTATCTCCGGCCCCGCCCGCAGGTGCAAGCCGTTTTCCATGGCGCGTCAAGCTGGTCTGAAAAGATCCCGCACCCTAACGTAAGGGTGTTGTCAAACCCTCACCTATAGGTAAGAGTGCCTGTGGAGCTATGAGCAACAACGTGCGCCTCCCGATGCTTCATCCGCCGCCTGATCATTCCGATCGGGATGAGTCGTCGGTGCCCGATGGAGAGCTCAAGCAGGTAGGGGACCTCGCCCGCGAGGCGGGCAAGACGGTCCGCGCCATCCACCTTTATGAGGAGCTAGGGCTCCTGCATCCCGTGGCCCGTTCGAAGGGCCGCTACCGCCTCTATGGGGCCGACGCGCTCGTGCGCATCCGTTGGATCGGCCGGCTCCAGGAGATGGGCTTTAGCCTGACCGACATTCAAACCATCGTCCGCGAGTGGGAAGAACTGCATTCCGCCCCGCGCGCGATGATTCGGATGAAGGAAACCTACAAGCGCAAGCTGGCTGAAACGCGCGAGCACATCCATCGGCTCCGGGCCCTCGAGCACGAGCTCGAGGCGAGTCTCGTGTACCTCGACACGTGCGAGGTCTGCGATCCCGACCGGATGCTCTCGGCCTGTAAGGCCTGTGATCTTCATACCTGCGGCGAGCACGTTCCCGAGCTCATTGCAGGGTTTCGAGCAAGCTGAACCCCCCTCCCGACAAGGGGCTCCAGACAAGGAAAGAACAATGTCCGTCAACCTCCCGATCTTCATGGATTACCACTCGACGACCCCGGTCGACCCGCGCGTCGTCGAGGAGATGATTCCGTACTTCACGCAGAAGTTTGGAAACGCCGCCAGCCGCAGCCACAAATTCGGTTGGGAGGCCGAAGAAGCCGTGGACTACGCGCGCGAACGCATCGCCTCGCTCATCAACGCGCAGAGCTCGAAGGAAATCGTCTTCACCTCCGGCGCGACCGAGTCCGACAACCTGGCCATCAAGGGTATTGCCGAGTTCTACAAGGACAAAGGCAATCACATCATCACCTCGGTGATGGAGCACAAGGCGATCCTGGATACGTGCAAGCGCCTCGAAAAAGAGGGCTACCAGGTCACGTACCTGGGCGTCGGCAAAGATGGGCGGGTCGATCCGAACGAAGTGGCCAACGCCATCACGGAAAAGACGATCCTCGTGAGCATCATGGCTGCCAACAACGAGATTGGCACCATCCAGCCGCTCGAGGAGATTGGCAAAATCACCCGCGCCCGCGGCGTGCTGCTGCATAGCGATTCCGTGCAGATCATCGGCAAGGCCGAGTTCGACGTGCAGAAGTTCAACATCGACCTGGCCTCGATCACGGCGCACAAGTTCTACGGCCCCAAGGGCGTGGGCGCCCTTTACGTGCGGCGTTCGAAGCCGCGCGTGCGCCTGGTGGCTCAAATGGACGGCGGCGGCCACGAGCGCGGAAGCCGCTCGGGGACGTTGAACGTGCCGTCCATCGTCGGCTTCGGCAAGGCGGCGGAAATCGCCAAGAACGAGTGGCGCGAAGAATCGGCCCGCCTCGTGCGCCTGCGCGAGCGTCTGCGCGCACGCATCATGGACAACCTCGAGGAGGTGTACGTGAATGGCTCGCTCGAGCACCGCCTGTCCGGCAATTTGAACCTGTCCTTCAACTTCGTGGAGGGCGAGGGCTTGATGATGGCCATCAAGGACGTCGCGGTCAGCTCTGGCTCGGCGTGCACGTCCGCCAGCCTCGAACCCAGCTACGTTCTGCGGGCCCTCGGGGTCGGGGACGAGTTGGCGCACTCGAGCATTCGATTCGGCATGGGACGCTTTACGACCGAGGAAGAAGTCGACTACGTAGCGGACCTCGTTGTCGACAAGGTCAACAAGCTCCGCGACCTATCCCCGCTCTACGAGATGCACAAAGAGGGGATCGACCTGAAATCCGTCAGCTGGGTCGCTCATTAGTCTGGTTTCGAGAGGGGCTCCGCCCCCTCGAGCTCGTTTGTTTTGGTTTCGAGGAGGGCTCCGCCCCCTCGAGCTCGTTTGTTTTGGTTTCGAGGAGGGCTCCGCCCCCTCGAGCTCCCCGAGAGAGAAAATTTTTAGGGCTTGAGCCCGACGGAACAACTGGAGATCGAAACATGGCGTACAGTGAAAAAGTGGTCGAACACGCGGAAAATCCCCGCAATGTCGGCACCCTGGACAAGAGCGATCCGAATGTTGGAACGGGTCTCGTTGGCGCGCCCGCCTGCGGCGACGTGATGCGTCTGCAGATCAAGGTCAACGACGACGGCGTCATCGAAGACGCGAAGTTCAAGACGTTCGGCTGCGGCTCGGCCATCGCCTCGTCCTCCCTGGCCACGGAGTGGCTCAAGGGCAAGACGGTGGAGCAGGCCGAGGCCATCAAGAACTCGGACATCGTGACCGAGCTGAATCTCCCGCCGGTGAAGATTCACTGCTCGGTGCTCGCGGAAGACGCCATCAAGAGCGCCATCGAGGACTACCGGCAGAAGCAGGAAGCGCGTCGTGCAGCACGTTGAACCTGCGGTCTTGGAGCCGGAGCAAAAGAAGGAGCCCTCCATCACGGTCAGCCCTGCCGCGGTGGAGGCCATTCGCGCGCAGATCCAAAAGCGCGGCGTGCCGAACACCTCGCTGCGCGTGGGCATCCGCGGCGGCGGGTGTTCCGGATTCAGCTACGTCATCGAGTTTCACGATGGCCCGCCCCGCGCACGCGACCGCGTGTACGACTACGGCGACGTCCGCGTCGTGGTCGATCCGAAGAGCCTGATTTACTTGAATGGCTCGGTTCTCGATTGGGAAAAGACGCTGATGAAGCAGGGCTTCAAATTCGTGAATCCGAACGAGAAAACCTCGTGCGGATGCGGACATAGCTTCACGGTTTAATTCAAGTCCCCCAAAGCCCGGTTCGATCATGGATCCGTTTGCCACCCTCGGCGTCGCACGCCGCTACGACGTCGATCTACGCGCGCTCGAGAAGACGCATCGCGAGCTGTCGCGTGCCCTGCATCCCGACAAACACGTGGGCGCTGCCGCTGGAAAGCGTGAGGCGTTGTCCCGCGCCGTGGAGGTCAACGCCGCGTGGCGCATCCTCCGCGATCCGGTGAAGCGCGCCGAAGCGCTCTTTTCGATCTACGGCGTGCCCGTCGGTGAGACCAACGAGCCCAAGTCGAAACCGGCCTTCCTCATGGAAATGCTGGAACAGCGTGAGGCCCTCGACGAAGCGAAGCAGGCGAAAGATCTCGCGCGCGTTCACCAGCTCGCCGAATCCATCGAGGCGCACGCACAGGCCGTGCAGGAAGCGCTGGCGGAGGCCTTTTCGAGCGCCGGTGCCGACCGCGAAAAGCTCGGCCCGCACGTGAGCAAGCTCGGCGAGCTGCGCTACTTCCGGCGATTTCTCGAGGAAGTCAGCGCCATCGAAGATGATTTAACGACGGAGGAGACCTGACCATGCCGACAGCACTCCTCGATATTTTCGACCCCAAGGCGGCCCCGCGCCCGATTGGAATCGATCTGGGCACCACGCATTCGCTGGTCGCCTCCGTGCGCGACGGGCGGCCCGAGACGATTGCCGACTGCGATCAAGAGGTGCTCCTGCCCAGCGTGGTTTCCTATACGGACCACGGCGTCATCGTGGGGCGTGCGGCGCAGTCGCGTGCGGTGGAAAATCCGCGCGACACCATCGTCAGCGTGAAGCGCTTCATGGGCCGCGGTGCCGACGATCCGGAGACGCGGCGGATGGGGCCTTATCAATTTGGAGCAGCGCACGGCGATGCGCAGCCCAACGTGGTCCGCTTTCTGGTGCGCGGCGGGCGCGAGGTCACGCCGGTCGAGGTGAGCGCCGAGATCTTGCGCACGCTGAAGCGCAACGCGGAAGACGAGCTGCGCACCGTGGGCGGGGCCGTCATCACGGTGCCCGCGTACTTCGATGATGCCCAGCGCCAAGCCACGAAGGATGCCGGCCGTCTCGCCGGCCTCGAGGTGCTGCGCCTTCTGAACGAGCCCACGGCGGCCGCCTTGGCCTATGGACTCGATAAAAAGCAGAATGGCCACTTCGCCGTTTACGATTTGGGTGGCGGCACCTTCGATATCACGATTCTGCTTTTGGACGACGGCGTCTTCCAGGTCAAAGCCACGGGCGGCGACAGCGCCCTGGGCGGCGACGATATGGACCGGGCCATCGCCGAAATCGTCTTGCGCGATCTCGGCTATGAAACGGGGGCCGCGCACGTTCCGACGGATCCATCGTTTTTGCGGCTGCTTCTCGACACGTCGCGCGAGATCAAACACGCATTGACCACCGCCCTCGAGGCCGAGGTCAAATTGCCGAATGCGCAGGGCCACGAAAAGTCGGTGGTCGTGACGCGCAGCCGTTTCGAAGGAGCCATCAAGCTGCTCCTCGACCGAACCGGTGTGGCCTGTCGCCGTGCGCTCAAGGACGCGGGGCTCAAGCCCGAAGAACTCGACGGCATCATCCTGGTGGGGGGCTCCACGCGCGTTCCGTACGTGCACACCTACGTGAAGGGCCTCTTCAAGCGCGAGCCGTTGGCGGACATCGATCCGGATCAAGTGGTCGCGCTGGGCGCCGCGGTGCAGGCCGATTTGCTGGCCGGCGAAGGCCCGCGCGACGAAGTGCTCTTGCTCGACGTGCTGCCGCTCTCGCTGGGCATCGAAGTGGGCGGCGGCGTGGTGGACAAGATTCTGCCGCGCAACATCACCATTCCGACGGGCGCGCGGGCGACGTACACCACGCAAGAGGACAATCAAACCGGCTTCGTGATCCACGTCGTGCAAGGGGAGCGCGAGCTTGCGGGCGACTGCCGCAGCTTGGCGCATTTCACCCTGAAGGGGATTCCGCCCATGCCGGCGGGTATGGCCAAGTTGGAAGTGAACTTCCAGGTCGACGCCGACGGCCTGCTCGGCGTGCATGCGAAAGAATTGGTCACCGGCATCGAGCAAAACGTGGCGGTGAAGCCCTCGTACGGCCTCGACGACGAGACCGTCGAACAGATGCTGCTCGACGCGCTCGACCACGGCGAGCAAGATCTGCTCACCCGCCGCATCGCCGAAAATCGGCTCGAGGCGCATCGCATCGTCAGTGCCACGGAAAAGGCGGTGACCAGCGATGCCGAGTTGCTCGAGGCGGGCGAGCGCGAAGCCATCGAGCTGGCCATGGCAGCATTGGCCGAGGCGGCGCGGGGGAGCGATCCCGGCCGGATGCATCATTTGATCGAAGAGCTCGACCGCGTGAGCAAGCCCTTTGCGACGCGCCGAATGAACCGCGCGATTGCACGCGCCATCGAAGGGCGCAACGTCGACGACGTCGAAAAGCGCGTTTAGCGCGCAGGGTTAGAAGACAATGGCCATCGTCCGATTCAAAGGTTACGGCGAAATCGAAGTCCCCGTGGGCACGAGCATCCTGCAGGCCGCCCAAGAACTGCACGCGCCGGAAGGTTACGCGTGCGGCGGCGTATGTGCTTGCTCGACGTGCCACATCTACGTGACCAAAGGCAGCCATCTTCTGTCCGGGCAGGAAGAAGAAGAAGAGGACATGCTCGACAAGGCCTTCGACGTGCGCGCGAACTCGCGCCTCGGTTGCCAATCGACGATCGAGCGCGACGGCGAAATCGAAGTCGAAATCACGCGCGAGAGCCTCGAAGCCTACGAGAACGAGCACCCGCAAGAGCGCGGCAAATACGTCACCTGGCGCTGATCACCGCAAGGGCTCCCTCCCCCGGAGGGGGAGGGTTGGGGTGGGGGAGAATTCAGCGTGACCATAACGTGTTGTCGCCGTCGCCCACGGCGGATCGGGCGACTTCCGCGTTGCCGAATTCGGTTTGCTTGGCCTGCGCCTCGGAGCCAAGCTCCGCCCGAATTTCGAGACAATTTTTCACGCGTGTGACGCCCGGAACGCCGGCCACCGTGCGCTCGATCGCCGAGGCCATCCAGATATCGTCCACCGCTCCGAGGAGCTTCACGGCGTCGCCATCGAACTCGAAGCGGATTTCACTCGAGCGAAGCTCGGGCTGCCGCTGCAGAGCTTCGTTCACGAGCCTTAGGGTGACTTCTTGTTGTTCGTTGGCGAGCTCGCGCATGATGCGCGAAGTGCAGCAATTCCCGCGCCCGGGCGGCTATTTCGTTCGCGGCAGAACGATCTTCGGCTTCTTCGGGTGGCGGCGGTACAAAAGGATGGTGCGGCCGAGCACCTGCACGAGCGCGGACTTCGTGCGCGCCGCCAGCTCCGTGGCGGCCTCCTTGCGATCCACGGGAGCCTCGGAGAGGATCTTCACCTTGATGAGCTCGTGCGTGAGCAGTGCGGCGCCGGCAGCTTGGACGAGGCCATCGGTCAACCCATCTTTCCCGAGCATCACCGTCGGCTTCAAATCGTGACCGAGTGCGCGGAGGTGCCGGAGGGCGGCACCGCTCATGCTGGTCGGGCTCGTAGGGCCGATGCTGGATTTGGCTGCGGGAGGCGAAGACGACATGATGGGCGTCTTCATACTCGACTTTCGCCGTTTGGGGAGAAAGTCTCTCCGGGATGAACCGAGAGCAGCCCGAGAAATCGATGGTAGATGAGGCCTATGAGGGCCGTCAGGCCCGAATGAATCCCGAGGCGCCGAAGCTCGAAGATTTCCCTTTCCGAACCGCCGACACCATTCGCTACGGCGATACGGATCGCCAGGGGCACGTCAACAACGCGGCCTTTGCAACATTCTGCGAAACCGGGCGCGTGTCGTTTCTCTATCCCGAGAACGAGCCCATCGCGCCGCCCGGCACCTCCTTCGTTATCGCCCGCCTCACGCTCGACTTCCGCGCCGAGATCACCTGGCCGGGAACCATCGACATCGGAACGCGCATCACCAAGGTGGGCCGGAGCTCGCTCACGGTGGCTCAAGGGCTCTTCCAGCGTGGTCGCTGCGTGGCCACGGCGGAATCGATCATCGTCTTCGTGGATGACGCGACACGCAAATCGACGCCGCTCACGCCGGCGATCCTCGCGTACCTGGATGCGGCTAATCTGCCCAAATGAAAACGCGCGCTGCCGTCGCCTACGAAGCTGGCAAACCTCTGGTCATCGAAGACGTCGAGTTGGATGGACCCAAGGCCGGTGAAGTCTTGGTGGAGATGAAAGCCACCGGCGTCTGTCACACCGACGAGTTCACCCGCTCGGGCGCCGATCCCGAGGGCCTCTTTCCCGTCATCTTCGGGCACGAAGGCGCGGGCGTCGTCGTCGACGTGGGGCCCGGTGTCACGTCGGTCGCCAAAGGCGATCACGTCATTTTGCTGTACACACCGGAGTGCCGCGCCTGCAAATCGTGTTTGAGCCACAAAACGAATTTGTGCACGGCCATCCGCGCGACGCAGGGCAAGGGCGTCATGCCCGATGGTACGAGCCGATTCTCCATCGGCAAGACGAAGATTCACCATTACATGGGCTGTTCGACGTTTGCACAGCACACCGTGCTTCCGGAGATTGCCGTCGCGAAGGTGCGCTCCGATGCTCCGTTCGACAAGATTTGCTACATCGGCTGCGGCGTCACCACGGGCATCGGCGCCGTGATGTACACGGCCAAGGTCGAACCGGGCGCCAACGTCGTCGTGTTCGGGCTCGGCGGCATCGGTCTGAACGTGGTGCAGGGTGCACGCATCGCGGGGGCGGACAAGATCATCGGCGTGGACTTGAATCCGGCGCGCGAGTCGCTGGCGCGCAAGCTGGGGCTCACGCACTTCGTGAATCCGAAGAACGTGCAGGGCGATCTGGTGGCCCACCTCGTGGAGCTCACCGGTGGGGGAGCCGACTACAGCTTCGAGTGCGTGGGCAACGTGACCTTGATGCGGCAGGCTCTGGAGTGCTGCCACCGCGGGTGGGGTGTGAGCGTCATCATCGGCGTTGCGGGCGCGGGCCAAGAAATTTCCACGCGACCTTTTCAGTTGGTCACCGGTCGTGTGTGGAAGGGCACCGCATTCGGAGGCGCACGAGGTCGAACCGACGTTCCGAAAATGGTCGATTGGTACATGGACGGAAAAATCGATATCGATAGCTTGATTACGCACAAACTACCCCTTGCACGCATCAACGAGAGTTTCGATTTGATGCACGAAGGAAAGTCGATTCGTACCGTCGTCGAATTCGGGTGAGTGGCCCCCAATTCGTGGGGCGCGCACCTCTTGCTCCCCCTTTCCAATCCCGCTCCGACTCGCGAGATTTTCCTCATCGCCTCGAGAGAAGAAACGGAAGCGGGATCGGGAGCGGGAAGGGGGAGAGCAGGCCTGGCTCTTGCGATGCGGCGTTGCATGAAAGCGACGCTCCGTATCCTTTGTGTACTGATGTGCCCCGTGCTTTACGCCGCGTGCAGCAGCGGCGACGACTCGAACGATGGCAATCCGGAAAATACGCCCACGAACGGAGACGACCAAAATGTGGGCGGGGGCGGCGGTGGTGGTGGCGGGGGCGGCGGTAAGGACGCAGGGACAGGCGGCGGCAAAGACGCGGGCGGGGGCGGCGGCACCAAGGACGCGGGCGGTGGTGGTACCAAAGACGCGGGGGGCGGAGGCTCGAAAGACGTCGAGCAAATCTGTGTCGACAAGATCAACGCGTACCGAGCCACCAAGGGACTCGCTCCGTACGCGCGATGGAACGCCGGTGAGACGTGCGCCGCGGGCCAAGCCAAGAGCGACAGCGAAACCAACTCCGCCCACGGAGCCTTCGGCAGGTGCCAAGAGATGGCCCAAGACGAATGCCCCGGGTGGTCGGGCCCACCCGAGTCCATGATTGGCAAGTGCCTTCAAATGATGTGGGACGAAGGTCCCGGCGGTGGCCACTACGAGAACATGGCCAGCACGAAGTACACGAAGGCCGCCTGCGGCTTCTACACGATGTCCAACGGTGACGTGTGGGGCGTGCAGAATTTCCGATGAGTCACTTCGCGGCCACGGCTTCCTTTAGCTGCGCGAGGAGCTGCTCCGCGCGCGTGCCGTCCTGCACCACGTCGTAGATTGCGTGATTCGGATACGGCTCCGCCCGTCGTGTGAGATGCTCCAGCACACGATAGGTGGAGTCGTTGGCCACGCGCGGACTGGTGTACGCGCTCTTCGTGGCCGGCAGCAGGTAGCGCGGCACGCCGAATTCCAGATCGTCGCCCATCATCACGAGCTCCATCGTCGACGGTGACGTGAGGAAGTCCGCGAAGGCTTGCGCATCCCGGGCGCACGCGCCCTTGCACCGTTTGCCTCGGACGAGCGCGTCGGTGAACAAGAGCGGATACGAGCCCGCGCCCAGCGGCGCCGACGTCACGAAGATGGGCGCCGTGTCTTTGCGCTGCACCCGAATGCGATGCAGCGATTCGGAAAAGCCGATGTACGCGCCGGTCTTCCGTGCGGCGAAATCGTCCATGGCCACATTGGGATTGTCGTAGGTCGCATCCAAACAGGGATTCGTATCGCCCACCGCACACGTGCGCACCAGCGACGCGAGCCCGTCGACCAGCCGCGCATTCGGAAACCCCGGCCGGGAGACGACCCCCGCGAGCGACGCGCCCGGGTGCCCATCTTCGTAGGCATCGAGGTAGAGCGACGGCAGGTTCCACGTACCGCCAATGGGCGCACCCAATGCGGGAGCGGGCAGGGCCTCGAGGCGCTGCGCGAGCTCCGTCACCGTCTTCGCGGTCACCGCATCGGCGTCGCGCGTGTAGACGAAGTGGCTGCACTGCCAATGCGGCACACCGTACGAGCGACCGCGGTACGTCACCGCCTCGCGAGCGGCCGGGTGCCAATCGCCGCGGTTCGGATCGTTCCACTCGGCGAGCTCGCCCGCGATGTCGCCCAGCAAGGCCGTGTCGATCTCCACCACGTCTTGCGCATCGCGCAGCCAGGCCGCCAGCTTGGCGCGGTCGTAGAACTCGGCCGCATTGGGATCCATCTCCGCGAGCACCAGGTCGACGTTCGGGTGCTGCTCTTCGAACCGCGCCTCGAGCATCGCGCGCAGCCGCGTGAACCCTTCCTTGCCGTCGACGTCCGCGGGGATGAAGGGATAGAGCGCCACGCGAAGTGTGCGCTTTGCGGCCAGAGCCTGGTCCGGGGTCTCCGACGACGATGTCTCGGGGACGCCCCCGCAGGCGGCTGCGACGAGTAATGTGGCGAAAAGTCCGATTCGTGCGCGCATCATCGCAGCAGACATAGCTCCAATTGGTACGACGCTGGGAACTTTCGCGGTCGCGCAGGAGTCTGACCAACGTTCCTCGAGATACGACCGTATGGGCCTACTTGAAACTTACGCGAGTGCACTTCGCGAAGAGCCGAAGATGCGCTTTTACGCACTGTCGCGCGTTGCCAGCGATATTGGAGTCGTGGCTTTTGGCTGGGCGGAGGCGTTGGTCGCGACCAACCTTTCCGTCACGCAGGCGGCCCGTGCCAGCTTCATGGTGCCCACGCTGGTGTTCCACCTGCTCGGGAGCATCATCTCTGGACCGCTGGCCGATTGGGCCGAGAGATTTTCACTCGAGCGACTCGCACGTTGGCGATGGCGCATCGTTCTCGCACGGTGCGCCGGCAACTTGGCATTGGCCCTGTACCTCGTCATGGCGCTGGGGCAGGGCGAACCGAGCATCCCTATGTTCTTGCCATTCTTGCTGGGAGGGGCCGTTCTAAAGTCAGGGTTGCGCGCGACCGAGAACGCTTTCCATGTCGACCTTCTCCGTCGCGAGTCGGTGCAGGTCGATCCAGATGGCCGGCCATTGTACGATGAGCGCGGCCGGCCGCTTCTCTACAAGACGCACTTGCTATCGTTGTCGTCGCTCGTGCTATCCATCGTGGAGCTGGGCGACTTCGTTGCGCTGGTGGTGGGCGGGCTCGTCATGAAAGTCGCCTCGGGGCGCCTCGCCCAGCTCGTGGCGTTCGACGTGGCGGCCCACGTGATTTGTTTCGTCGTGCTCTTCTACTTTTGCCATCCGCAAAAACGTGCGCGAGACATTCGGCTCGCCGATCTCCTGCGAGAGGAATACGTCGCCTCGACGGCGAAGGTCAACCCGGCGGTGCTTGCCGTGGTCCACTTCCTGCGTTCGATCGTGGAGGGACTTCGATTCCTCGCGGCACCTGAGCGTCATGTGCTGCGTTTGCTCTTGGTGGGCTGCTTCATCGTGGAGATCGTCACCGAAGCGTACGACGGCTCCATGATCGTCAAACACGTGATGGGCGGTTCCGACGATGCCGTTCGCTATGCGATGCTCGTGTGGAAATTCGGGTCCCTCGCCATGATGTTTTTCGTTCCGCTTTTTGCACGATGGGTTGGTGGAATTGGACGTCTCTTCGTGATCACGATGCTCCTCGACGGTCTCGTCATCGCGTTGGCGGGCAACATCGCTGGGGCACACACGGTGCTGGCTGTCGCGCCGTTCGTCGTGGTGTGCTTCGTCGACCACGCCCTTACGGGGATAGCCACCAATATGGCGGGCCTCGCGACCAACAGCGCATCCAGTGCGGCTATGCGCGGCCGCATCATGGGTACGTTAGTTTTTTTTGTCATCCTCGGTGACATCGCCTCGGAAATGCTCGCCTCCGTCCTCTCCGAGCGCATCGGCATTCCCAAGATGCTCGAGCGCATCGGCCTTCTGCAAGTCGTCGTGGTGTTCGTGCTTCTCCTCATCGGAGGCAAGCGTCTCTGGTCCTTCGGCCTCCATCCGGACCAGTGAAATCCTGACTTGCCTTCACCGGACGCTACGATTGTCCTATCGAGCGTAAGGGGCGTGCGTCGAAATCTGTATTACACCTGATCCTGACCATCATCGAGTCAGCGTTTCGCGCCCGATAGCAAAATAGACTTCAATGACGAAATGGCTTTTCATCGGGAGCGGGGCTTTCCCGGGCGCGGGGTGAGCGCGTTACCGAAGATGTGGTAGTCTGCAATGTGATGGCGGGGGGCTACGGTGGTTGGGTGGCGGAGGAGTCTGGCCGCGTACTCGGGCGCTATACGTTGCATGGGACGATTGCCGTGGGCGGGATGGCGACGGTCCATTTTGGGCGACTACACGGGCCCATTGGTTTTTCGCGCACCGTTGCGATCAAGCGGCTGCATCCGCACTATGCGCGCGATCCCGAGTTCGTCGCGATGTTTCTCGACGAAGCGCGGTTGACCGCCCGCATTTGGCATCCCAACGTCGTCCCCACGCTCGACGTGGTCTCGACGGAGGGCGAACTCTTCGTCGTCATGGAGTTCGTCCACGGGGAATCCCTCTCGCGCCTGATCAAAGCGGAGGGCGCGAAGGCCCGCCGCATCCCACCGTCCGTCGTGGTGGCCATCTTGTCGGGAACGCTGCAAGGACTTCATGCGGCGCACGAAGCCTGCAATGAGCAGGGGCAGCCGCTTTCGTTGGTCCATCGTGACGTCTCGCCGCAGAACGTGCTCGTGGGCGTCGATGGCGTGGCGCGCGTTCTCGACTTCGGCATCGCCAAGGCGACAGGAAGGCTGCGCACCACGCAGCATGGGGAACTCAAGGGAAAGCTTGCATACATGGCGCCCGAACAGCTTCTGGGCGAGGAGACCACGCGGCAGGTGGATATCTATGCCGCATCGGTCTGCTTGTGGGAAGCACTCACGGGGCGCCGTCTGTTCTCGGGCAACAACGAGGGGGACGTGCTCAATCAAGTACTCCTCGGTGACATTCCGCCGCCGGGCGAATACGTGCCAGGTCTTGGCAGGGCGGTGGACGACGTCGTGTTGTGCGGCCTTTCGCGCGACCCATGCAATCGCTTTCGAACGGCCCTCGAAATGGCCATCGCGCTCGACGAAGCGATGGACCGCGTGGCGAGTCCGCCGCAGGTGAGCGCATGGCTACGGGGCGTGGTGGGCGCGGAGATGGACGAGCGACGCCGAACCGTGGTGGAAATCGAGCGGCAGACCAGCCAACCCAGCCCGGAAGAAGCGCTGCGCGAGATACTGCCGCCGCCCGAGTCCATGCCGCCCGAGGAGCCGATTCCCTCGTCGACGGGCGGGTCGGTGACGAGCACGAGGCCGGCCGAGATGAAAGCCTTCGATGCAGCGTTCTGGTGGCGCACGGCCATTTCGATCTCGCAAAGGAACTTCAAGACGAGGAAGGCGTTTTTGGCGCTGGCTGCATGGCTCGTCTTCGTCGTCACGCTGCTCGTCCTCGTGGTGACCACCTGGCAACGGCCATCGGGGCGGGCGGCGACGAAAGGGGAGCCATCGCATCCGATCTTCAACGACCCGCGAGAGGCCCCGGTGTTCGCACCGGCGCCCGCGGAGTCGGCGCAGGCTCCAGCACCGCCCACGATGGCGAGTGCGCCCGCGTCCGCGTCCGCGTCCCAACTTTTCGTCGACGAAGTCGTCGCCGCGATGCCAGGACCAAGCGAAATCCTGAAGACATCCCCGGTCGTTCCGGCGGCCAAGAAGAGCTGCGATCCGCCGTACTACATCGACAAGGCCGGAAGAAAGCGATTCCGGCGCGAGTGCTTTTGAACGTCACCCGCCCGTGAGCTTTCTCGCCGCCAGCAAACCGAGAGCGCCCGCGAGAAAGCATCCGAGCAATGTTCCCAGCAGATTCGCGGCGCCGGTGCCCCAGGAGCGTTCGCGGAGCAGGTTCATCGTTTCCTGATTGAAGCTCGAATACGTCGTCAGCCCGCCCATGAACCCCGTCGTCAAGGTCACGCGCCAGGTTGGCGAAATGAGCGACGTTGAGAGCGCGAGCTGCGCGACCAGCGCCATGAGAAAGCAGCCCGCGACGTTCACGAGGAGCGTGCCATACGGAAACGACGCACCCAGCGCCCGGCCCGCCCAAAGGCCGACGAAGTAGCGCAGCAAGGTCCCGAGCGCACCCGCCAGGGCGATGAGAAGAACACGGATCACGATGCGGCACTGTATCAGTATGCCGCGCGCTTCGCCTTGTCGTCGCGCCGCCAGAACGGGGCCGGCCTGGGGGCGACCGTGCGCCGGTCCAATCGCAGCCACCGCGGAACCACCACATCGCGCAGCACTTCCCCGACCAAGTGCAGCTGCGAAATGTGCGCGTCCTTCGTCGTCCCGGCGAAGCCGCGGATGTGAAAGCCTTTGACGTCGGCGCGGTAGATGCGCTGAAAGTTGCGCGGCCCGGGGACGCGCAGCCACGCCTTTTTCGCGCCCACGACATCGGTCAGCACCGCAGCGGTTTCCGTCGTACTGGCATACCCCGGCGGCACGATGGATGAATGCGTGAACACGAAGGACTTGTTGCCCGCCGCCGCATCCTGCGCAAACCGCATGAACGCATCCAGGCCGCGCCCATCCACGCGCCGCCCGTTCGGCGCCGACGGCAATGCCAAATAGTTCGCGTGCAGCCCATCGAGCAGCACGATGGTATCGATGCGATCGTAATAGCCCTGCGTCAGAATGTTTCGAATGGCCCCATACCCCGCGCTCCACGCAAAAAGGGATATGCGCCTCACGTGCAATCGTGGATTGTTCGTGCTCTTACGCAGTCGCATTTCGATGTCGCCGAGCATCGCTTGGAATCGATTCGGGTCGTTGAATGCGTCCGCATACGACTTGGAACCCGCGCCGTAGGTGACCGCGACGATCACCGCACCGCCCGCTTGCTCGCGGTATTCCTTCGCGGCCGCCCGTCCCGCGTGAAAATGGAAGATGACGTCGAAGACGTCGGAGCGGAACTTCTTCGGTGCCAAGTACCAGGCGCCGAACTCCGCCGGCTCCCACGCCGGCTCGTAGGGGCCTGCCAGGGGCGCTTCGTTCCGCTCGTCGATGACGCTGCTACGGAATCCGTTCAGGCTGGCGCCGGTGCGGCCGCCGCCCAGCCCCATGGCGAGCAGCTCGGCTGCGGAAATCATATCGGGCGGGCCCTCCGCGGTGGAGGACGCTGCCGCCGTCTCTTGCCCTGCGGCGAAGGAATCCGCCGACTCCGAGCAGTCGAACAGCAGCAGCGCGGACGTCGCAACCGCGAAGATCGCGTGGAGCGCGAAGCCAACTGGGCGTCGCGCTCGGCGCATGCATTACACTCGCAATCCGGGCGCCGGATACTTGGCGCACACAGCGCGCACTTCGGCAGCAACTTTGGAGATCACGGCATCGTCTTCCGGTGCGTTCACCACGCGATCGATCCACTCTGCGAGCTGCACCATGACGTCTTTACCCATTCCGCGCGACGTGACGGACGGCGTGCCAATTCGAATTCCCGAGGGGTCGAACGGCTTGCGCGGATCGAACGGAACCGAGTTGTAATTCAAAACGATGTTCGCACGATCCAACGCTTTCGATGCGACTTTGCCAGGGATGGTTTTGTTGGTCAGATCGACCAGCAAAAGATGATTGTCGGTTCCGCCGGTCACCAGCGAGAATCCGCGGGCGGTGAGCGCCTCGGCCAACGCCTTGGCATTGTCGACGACGGCACGGGCGTAGTCCTTGAACGAAGGCGCGAGCGCCTCTTGCGCAGCCACGGCGATCGCGGCCGTCGTGTGGTTGTGCGGCCCGCCCTGCAATCCCGGAAACACGGCCCGGTCGATCTTGGCGGCGTGTTCCTTCTTGCAGAAGATCATCGCGCCGCGCGGACCGCGGAAAGACTTGTGCGACGTGGACGTCACCACGTCCGCAATGCCGATGGGCGAGGGGTGCACGCCCGCCGCGACGAGGCCCGCGATGTGCGCGATGTCCGCGGCGAAGATGGCGCCCACTTCATCGGCAATCTCGCGGAAGGCCTTGAAGTCGAGGACACGCGGATACGCCGTGGTGCCCGCCCAGAGGAGCTTCGGCTTGTGCTCCTTGGCGAGCGCGCGCACCTCGTCCATGTCGATGAGGTGCGTGTCCTTGGTGACGCCGTACGGGACACTCTTGAAGTACTTGCCCGTGATCGAAACGTTGTGGCCGTGCGTGAGGTGCCCGCCCGCGGGCAAGCCAAGCCCCATGATGGTGTCGCCCGCGTTGCAGAAGGCGAGGTAGACGGCGAGGTTGGCCGGGCTGCCCGAGTAGGGCTGCACGTTGACGTGGATGTCGTCGATGGATCCGTGAGCCGTGGCGCCGAAGAGCTGCCTCAAACGAGAGATGGCCAATTCTTCGACTTCGTCGATGACCTGCTGGCCTTCGTAGTAACGCTTCTTGGCGTATCCCTCGGAGTACTTGTTGGTGAGACACGAGCCCGTCGCCTCCTGCACGGCACGTGACGCGTAATTCTCGCTGGCGATGAGGCGTAACGACTCGTCTTCGCGGCGATTCTCCGCTTCGATGAGACGAAAGATCTCGGGATCGACCTGGGCCAAGGCTTCGTCGGTTGCTCGGTTCATGCGCTTCTTTTCGCATGTCTATGGTATGCGTGGAAGAGCCGTGGCTCTTACGATTCGCCCCCTTATCGTCCTACCTTTCGCCGCTTCGCTTCTCGCGGGCGTCCTCGTCTCGGAACCGGCGTCGGCGCAAGACCGCGGGGCCTTTCCGCTCGACAAGCCGGCCGCGCGCCGAAGCGGCCTGGTCATCGGTCTCTCGCTCGGCACATCCGTGATGGCCGGCAGCGGTTACCCCAACTCGGCCACGCGCATGCAGGACCCGCGGTACTACGCCGCCAGCGGCGTGGTCGTGGGAACGAGCTCGACGCTGACGATCATGGGTGCGCTCACCGACTACCTCAACTTCGGTTTCTGGGGCGGTGGTGGCGGAGGCGAGAACAACGACTGGAAGCTCTCCAGCGCCGGTGGCGGCGTTCGGGTGGAGGTCTTCCCGCTCTTCTACCTCGTGCCAAAGTTGCGTGACCTTGGCATCTCCGGTCAGTTCGGCGTGGGCTCCGCCAAGATGGAGGCAAAGCATGGCGCCTCCGAGGGTGGCGAGGGCGTGCAGTCCTTCGTCGGCGGAGGAGCCTTTTACGAATTTCGCCTCTTCAACCCGTTCGGCACGCACTTCACGTTGGCGCCGACGGTCGAGTACCAAGCCATCTTTTCGGATCCCTTCGAGAGCCACGGCGTCGTCGCCGGCGTGCGTCTCGCCCTCTACGGCGGCCCATGAACCTGGGTGGGAGTGATCCGTTCGGGCTCTTGGGCCAGGTGCTCGATGGGCAATTTCGGATCGACGAGGTTGCGGGCGAGGGAGGCTCGAGCGTCGTCTACCGCGGGGAGCACGTCGGGTTCGACTCCAAGGTGGCCATCAAGTGCTTGAAGCTGCAAGCGCAGCTCGAGTCGTCGCAGATCGAGGCGTTCATGCGCCGCTTTCGCGAAGAGGGCCGCGCCGCCTACAAGCTCGCGCAGGGGCACTTTCACATCGCGCGGTGCATCGCCATCGGGACGACCTTGTCGCCCAAGACGGGATCGCTCGTGCCGTACACGGTGCTCGAGTGGCTCGAGGGCAAAACGCTCGCGCGGCAGTTCGAAGAGCGCCGCCTGGCGGGCGGGCAGGGGCGTCCGTTGGGCGATTTGCTGCCGTTGCTCGACACCGCGGTGGATGCCGTGGCGTACGCGCACACGCAGGGCGTGGTGCATCGCGATCTGCACCCGGGAAGTATCTTTCTGGCCGAGAGCTTGGAAGGGGTGAAGGCCAAGGTGCTCGACTTCGGCCTGGCCAAGGTGGCCAGCGAGCAAGCCCTCGGTTCGGCGTCCCACGTAGACGGCGCCGCGGCGAACGGCGCGAATGCCGCATCATTTCGCGTCTTTTCGCCGGCGTACGCCACGCCGGAGCAGCTCGACGCGACCATCGGGTCCGTGGGACCTCCGAGCGACGTGTACGCGCTCGCGATGGTGCTGCTCGAGGCCATGCGCGACCAGCCGCCGTTCCTCGGGCTGTCGCTGTCCGAATTGCGCACGCGCATTCTCGATCCGCGCGCGCGGCCCACGCCGAGGGACTTCGGTGTCATGGTTTCGGACGATGTGCAGGACGTGTTCGCGCGGGCGCTCGCGCGCGAGCCGGGAGAACGCTTTCTCGATGCCGCCGATTTTTGGTCGGCGTTGAAGTCGGCCGTTCAGAACGGCGCATCGGATGCTTCGCTCGCCGATGCGACGCAGCGCATGGACGCGCTGCCGGACAGCGACTCGCTGCTCTCGCTCGTGGGCTACGACGATGGGCCCACGTTGAACGATGTGCCGCCCGTAGCCCCGAGGGCCGCGGGGGTTCGCCCGGTGATCGACGAGGAGACGACCATCGACGATGGCATTCCCGTCGTGCTTCCACGCCAGCCGGCCGCGCCCGAAATCAGCGGCGTGCAGTCGTCGGCGCAGGCAGAGTCCGCGGCCGCCGACGTGACGGGCCCGCGGGCCAAGACGCCATCGGCGGACTTCACGGGTCCTCACGTTGCCATGTCGACAGCCGACGCCACGGCGCCGCGAAAGGCCTTGTCGGGGCAGGGCGGGAAGGCCGACGCGCCCACGCGTGGTCCCGTCGTGCTCGGGGTGCTGCTCGGCGCCGGCGCGGCGTTGGTCGCACTGTCCGTGCTGGCCTCGTTCTACCTACAGAGGCTCCAGCGATCGGACGACGTGGTCGTGGCTGCGTCAGGCCCCCCCCACCCCAGCCCTCCCCCTGCGGGGGAGGGAGCCCAAAGACTTCCGTCGGCAACAGTGGGCGCAACGACGGGCGTCGCGCCCATGGCGACGGCCGATCCGGCCCCCTCCCGCCTCGACCCCGCCCCGCCCGGGCTGGGGAGCGCAAGCGCGCGCCCGAAAGGACGTACACCTCCTCTCAAAGGCGCCGTGGGACCGACCCCGAAGCCCGTGGCCGAAGAGCCCACGGAGATCCCACCGCCGGCCGATCCCTCCGCTTTCAACCGCCCGGCGGCCGAGGCGTCCCTTCGTGTGCTCGATGGGATCCTCGCGAGCTGCCGGCGCCCTGATGGAAAGGGCGGCGAGGGCAGTGCGCGGGTGACCTTCACCAACGACGGCACGGTTTCCGGCGTCAAGATCACCGGCCCCCTCGCGGATGGGCCCGAAGGCGACTGTGTCGCGCTGCGCTATCGCAATGCGAAGATTCCGCCCTTCGAGGGGCCGCCGGCCTTCGTGGAGCATGCTTTCCGCTTGCCCAAGTGAGTCCACCACCTTTCGGCAGGTGAGCCCGCGGTAGGAAATACCCGCGAAGACTTCGTGGTATGGTTCACCCTGCGATGCAAAGAGATCCGTTCCGCTTCAACGGCACTGTGATCGACGGTCAGTTTCGTATCGATCAGTGGATTGGCGAAGGTGGGTTCAGCAACGTCTACAAGGGCTTCCATCTCGGCCTCAACGAGCCCATCGCCGTCAAATGCCTGAAGCCGATCGCCGACTCTCCCGAGGTCGTTCAGGATTTCGTCAATCGTTTCCGTGACGAAAGCCGCATCGCGTATCGACTGTCCCAGGGAAACCTCGACATCGTGCGTTGCATCGCCAGCGGCACCACGCTCGCGCCCGTCGGGGTCCGCGTGCCGTACATGGTCCTCGAGTGGCTCGAGGGCGAGTCGCTCGCCATCCATTTCCGCGGTCGACGCGATGCGAAGATGAAGGGGCGCTCCCTCAAGGAGGCGTTCGACATGTTCACGCCGGCGGGGGAAGCGATCGTCTTCGCCCACTCGCACGGCATCGTGCACCGCGACATCAAGCCGGGAAATCTCTTCCTGACGAAGTCGCGCCAAGGAGGTGTGCGGCTCAAGGTGCTCGATTTCGGCATGGCCAAGGTGATGAGCGATGGCTCCTCGGAGTCGACCGGCTTTTCGCGCCTGGCCATGAGCATGCAGAACATCGCGATCTTCTCGCCGCCCTACGCCGCGCCGGAGCAGTTCGATCCGACGATGGGGCCCATCAGCGCGAAGGTCGACGTGTATTCGTTCGCCCTCGTTTTTCTCGAGGCGATGCTCGACCGACGTGTGCGCACCGGTGAGACGGACGCCGAGTGCTTGATTCAAGCGTGCAAGCCGTCGCAGCCCATCACGCCACGTGGATTGGGGCTTACAGTGCCCGACGCAGTCGAACGCCTTTTCACCCAAGCGTGTGCGACAAACCCGCGTGAACGACCTCAGAGTATGGAAGAATTCTGGGGCAAGTTGAGAAATGCAATGCAGGCTGACTCGAAAAAACCAAACAGCGCCCACGATGACCCGCAGGACTGGGGTGACGTAGCCGATAGCATTCCTCCCGACGCAGACGGCCCGGCGACCATCGTGGCGGACAGCGAAGGGTTGTTCGATCACGAACCGCCGTCGGCGCCTCCGCTGCCGCCGATTCCTGGTCCAGCGCCGCTGCCGCACGGGTCGCACCCGTCACATTTGGCCCATCATGCGCATCCCCAGCCGCACCATGCGCATGCGTCGCCGCACGCGGTGCCGCACCTGGGTGACGACGAGTCGACGCGGACCATCGACGTGAATCAGCTTCCGTCGCCGCCCGGCCAGCCTCCTCAGCAGCCCATTCCGCCGGAGGTAAAGGACTTCCTGCAACGCACGGGCCTCGCCGCGAGCGCGCGCATGCCTTCGCCCAGCGCTCCGTCGCCGCAAGCACCTGCCGGCCCGGGGGCGAAGCCGTTCGCACGACCCTCGCAGCCCGGAATGCGTCCGTCGCAACCGGGGGGCTTCCACCTTCCGCGGCCGTCCATTCCGCGTCCAGAGGGGTCGGCGGGTCGCCTTCCCGCGCCGCTTCCGGCCGCGGGGACGCCGGCCGAGGGGGTCGCCGCACGCAGTGACAGCGCCAACGGGCGCGCCGCCCCGAGGCCGACGACGGGTACGACGGCCATGCCGATTCAGGCTCCGCGGCTGCCTTCGCTGTCGGGCGGCGATGAGACCGGACCGTCCTCGAGCGACATGCCCACGACGGTGGGGCAGTTGAACGACATGCCCATTCAAGGCCCGCCGCAGGCAGGGGGGGCCGCGCGGTTCGATCTGGCCAGCGCCGAGACGCAGTTCGCGCCCGACGCGCCCGCGCCGTTTGGTGCACCGCCGCAGCAGCCTCCGTTCTTTGCGTCGCCGCAGCAGGCCCCTGCGGGCAACCCGAAGAACAAGACGCTCGCCCTTTCGGCCACGCCGTTTGCGCAGCAGTTCTCCAACACGCCGCCGGTCGACCCCGATGCGGAGGCGCCCACGCAGGCGCAGTTCGCACCGCAGCTGCAAGACGCGATGACGTACCAGCCGCCGCCGTTCGCGCATCCGCCGCCGCAGCCTCAGCACGGTGGTTATCCGCCGCCGGGTGGTGCGCCTTCGCCGTACGGGGCGAGCGGTGGAACGTCGGCCATGCCGCAATTCAGCCCGCCGGATCCGGGGGCATCGCCCTTTGGCAATTATGGGGCGCCGGGTGGCGGCCAGTCGCCGTTCGGTGCGCCGGGCGGTGGTGGTGGTCAATATGGTCCCCCTCCCGGTGGCGGCCAACCGGCCCCGCAGCAACAGGGCATGATGCAGCCCGGGATGGCGGGTGCACCGCCGTGGCAGCCGCAGCAGGGCGCGCCGCAAGGTTACGCCGCGCAACAAGGCTTCGCGCCGCCCGGGCCCGTTCCCGGCGCGGCTCCCTATGCGGCGCAGCCCCAAAAGCCGAAGTTGATCCTCATCGGCTTGATCGCGGCCCTCGCCGTCATTCTGCTGATCGGCGCGGGGTATGCGGCCTATTCGCTCTTGTCGTCGTCCAGCAGCGACACGAATGCGGCGCCGTCCGCGAGCGCGGCCCCGCAGGCCCCGTCCGCACCGGCGGCCGAGGTTGCGCCGACGCCGACGGGCGCCGCCGTCGCACCGCAGCCACCGCCCGAGCCGCCTGCGCCGCCCCCGGTGCAGCAGGCAGGAGCGGCCCCCGCACAACCCTCGCAACCGGCGCAGCAGCCTGCTGCCGAGGCTCCGCACCGCAGCAGCGGTTCCAGCGGCTCGAGCGACCGCGGTTCGTCGTCCTCGGGAAGCTCGGGCAGCGGCTCGGGAAGCTCGGGTTCGACGTCGTCGGCCAAGTCGACGGGCAGCAGCGGCTCCACCACGGGCAGCGGTCCGACGCCCATCGCCCGCCCCAGCGCGGGCCCGTCCGAGCCGGGCAAGTTCAGCCCCGAGGCCGCGCGCGCCTCCCTCAAGACGATGGAAGGCGTGCTCGCGAGCTGCAAGAAGCCCGACGGCCCCACCGGCCCGGGGCGCGCGCGCGTCACGTTCATCGGCGATGGCTCGGTCATGAGCTCCGTCATCGTCGGACCTCCGTACGAAGGCACGCCCGTGGGCGACTGCGTGGCAACGCGCTTCAAGTTCGCCAAGGTTCCCAAGTTCGAAGGAAACCCCGGCGTGGTCGACTACAACTTCACCATCAACAAGTAGCTTCCCCAGAAGATAGGCACTCGTGACCGACCCCATCTCGCGCAAGTTGTTTCAACGGGCCCAGGAACTCATCCCCGGGGGCGTCAACAGCCCCGTTCGTGCCTTTCGTTCCGTCGGGGGCGAACCCGTGTTCATCGCGCGGGCAGAGGGCGCGTACCTGTTCGGCGCCGATGGGGCGAAGTACACGGACTACGTCGGCTCCTGGGGCCCGATGATCCTCGGCCACGCGCACCCCGACGTCGTCAAGGCGGTGACCTCGGCCGCCGCCAACGGCACGAGCTACGGTGCTCCGACGGAGCTCGAGGTGCGCTTCGCCGAAAAGGTCATCGAGCTCTATCCATCCATCGAGATGATGCGCGCGGTGTCCAGCGGCACCGAGGCCACCATGGCGGCCATCCGCGCCGCGCGCGGTGCCACGGGGCGCGACGTCATCGTGAAGTTCGAAGGCTGTTACCACGGCCACGCGGACTTCCTTCTCGTCAAAGCCGGTTCCGGCGCGGCCACCTTGGGCGTGCCGGATTCGGCGGGCGTTCCGGCATCCACCGCCGGCAACACCACGACCATCGCGTACAACGACATCGCTGCACTGCGCGAGCTCTTCTCGGCGCGCGGCCATCGCATCGCGGCGGTCATCGTGGAGCCCGTCGTGGGCAACATGGGCTGTGTGCCGCCGGTTCCCGGTTTCTTGGAGGAGATCCTCGCGCTCTGCCAGAAGCACGGCGCCATCTCGATTTTCGATGAGGTGATGACCGGCTGCCGCGTCGCACGCGGCGGTATGCAAGAGCGCACGGGCCTCAAGCCGGACATGACGTGCCTCGGCAAGATCATCGGCGGCGGCATGCCCCTCGCGGTCTACGGTGGCAAGCGCTCCATCATGCAGAACGTGGCGCCGCTCGGAGCCGTCTACCAAGCGGGCACGTTGAGCGGCAACCCCGTCGCGGTCAGCGCCGGCCTGGCAACGTTGGCGCACCTCGATGCGGCGCTCTATGAAAAGCTGGAACGGCTTTCGTCGCGCCTCGAGCAGGGACTGCGCACCGCGCTCGAGCGCACCAAGACGCCGGGCTGTGTCCAGCGCGTCGGCGCCATGCTCACCCTGTTCTTCAACGAGGGGCCCGTGCGCGCGTGGAGCGACGCCCAAAAGAGCGACACCGCGCGGTTCGGGCGCTGGCACCGCGGCATGATTGCGCGCGGGCAATACCTCCCGCCGTCGCAGTACGAGGCGGCCTTCGTGAGCGCGGCGCACACCGACGCGGACATCGACGCAACGGTGCAGGCTGCCGAGGAGGCACTGCGGGAGGCGAGTGCCTGAGCTCCCCGACGTCACGTTGTACATCGAGGCGATTGCCGCCCGTGTCGTAGGGCAGCCGCTTCGAAAGATCCGTCTGGCCAGTCCCTTCGTTCTGCGCACCGTCGTCCCGGCACCGGCGCGCTTCGAAGGGCATCCCGTCACCGACGTTCGCCGCGTGGGAAAGCGCATCGTGCTCGGCCTGCGCGACGGTGACACGCGGCTCTTCGCCGTCATTCACCTGATGATCGCGGGGCGGTTCCGTTTCTTGCCGCCGGCGGCGAAGATCCCCGGCAAGGTGGGGCTTGCGGCCTTCGATTTTCCGAACGGCACCTTGGTGCTCACGGAGGTCTCCAAAAAGAAGCGTGCGTCCATCCACCTCGTCGAGGGGGAGGCCGCCCTGCGCGCGCTCGATCCGGGCGGGCTCGAGGTGCTCACCGCGGATCTCGCCGCCTTTCGCCAGGCGCTCACCCGCGAGAACCACACGCTCAAGCGCTCTCTGACCGATCCACATCTCTTCAGCGGCATCGGCAACGCGTACTCGGACGAAATCCTTCACCGCGCCGGTCTCTCGCCGGTGCGCCTCACCGCGCACCTCACGGACGAAGAAATCGCGCGTCTCTTCGAGGCGACGACCGCGACCTTGGTCGATTGGACGAACCGGTTGCGCGACGAGGCTGCGGGCAAATTCCCCGAGAAGGTCACCGCCTTCCGCCCGGAGATGGCCGTGCACGGTCGCTATGGCCAACCGTGCCCCGTCTGCGGCGGCAGGGTCCAGCGCATCGTCTATGCCGAGAACGAGACCAACTACTGCCCGCGCTGCCAAACCGGGGGCAAGTTGCTCATGGACCGCTCGCTGTCGCGCCTCCTCAAGGACGACTGGCCGAAGACGATCGACGAGCTGGAGCAACGCCGCGCCGACGCGTCGGCGTCCGGCTCTCGTTCCGTCGCCGCCGCGTCCAGCGCGCCCGATGCCAAACCGAAGCGGCGAGCATCACCGCGGCGCCCATGATGCCGCCGTAAGATAGGACACTCGAGAGGGGCGAGGCTGCGCACCCCCGTCCCGCCGGAAACCGATGCATCGGTGCCAATGATGATGTCGGCGCACGAATAATACGTGCTTGCATCGGTATCGGCCGAGCAGCCTGCGGAAGTGCCTGCAGCGATTTGTCGCACGCGCAGCACGCAATGCTCGCATTCGACGGGGCCGCCGTCGACCTTTGGCAAATCGGCGACCGGGATGGTGGCCTCGCGCGATTGGGGCACGGAATTCGAGTCGTCTGGAAACACGCGCAATACTTGGAAATCGTAATCATTGCCCGTCGTGGACAATTCGACGATGTAACATCCACTTTGGTCCGTCGTTTCGTTCCACGAGACGGTCAAATCCGAACCTGCGTCCAGTTTGTATTTCGGCGCCGCGGGATTCTGTCCTCCGCAGGGGCCTACTTTTGCAATTCGTCTCGTCGCACGCGGGCGCGCGCGGCACTGGCGCCGTCATCACGGCAGCTCCCCACGCAGTCGCACTGCAGAACAGCGCAGCTGCAGAGAATGCGCCCGACATCGAGATCCATTTGCGCATGCGCAGACTGGAGCATCACGTATGCCATGTAGATGCAATGTCGTTGCTCGCGTGTGATGCCCTACTTCTCACAACGACAACGCCGATTGGATCGATCCCTGGATCCCCATCGACCGGGGCAAAGGGGCCAATCGATGGAATCTACACGCAACTCGCAGCACGCGCCGGCCGACTCTCAGGAGATAGCCGAGAAGCTCTTCGAAAGCTGATCACGCCTTGCGCGGCAGAATACGCGAGACCTCGATCGACAGATCCGAGAAGGCGAGGGGCGCGATCGTGTCGCCTTCGCGGTAGCGTGTGATCGTTTGATAGGCGCCCGCACGCGGCTCGCGGTGCACCTCGATGATGCGTTCCACGAGGTTCACGATCCAATAATCGCGGATGTCCGCCTCGGCGTAGATGCCCGGCTTGAGCTGGCGATCCTTTTTCAGGCTCGAGTCGGACACCTCGATGACCCAGAGAGCTGCGTGAGGATGCTCGTAGTCGTAGTCGCCCAGCGCAACGACGGCGACATCGGGTTCCGGCTCGGAATCATCGCCGAGCGAAAGAGGTAACTGAATCCGCACTTGCGCCTGCCCTAGCAGACGCGGCACCAGCAGATCTTGCAGGCGCGACGTGGTTGAGGCGTGGGGGCCCTCCTGCGGACTCATGAGCACGAGCCTACCACGCAGCAACTCGAGGCGTTCTCCCTCGAACGCCCCGGCTGCCACCAGTCGATCGTACTCGACTCGAAGCAGGGGACGAATCTGGTCCGGCGCAATCTCCTCGACGGAAACAGAGTTCATCCCCCAACTATACCCTAGGCGGGCTTCGCGCGCAGGCGCAGGGCCGCCTGCGAAACCGCGAGGCGCGCGATGGGCACGCGGAACGGGGAGCAGCTCACGTAATCGAGTCCCACCGCTTGGAAGAAGTGGCACGACGCGGGATCGCCGCCATGTTCGCCGCAGATGCCCAATTTGATATCGGGCCGCGTCTTGCGTCCGCGTTCGACGGCGAGCTTCACCAGTGCTCCGACGCCCTCGGTGTCGATGGACACGAAGGGATCCTTCGGCAGAAGGCCCGACTCCACGTACGCAGGCAGGAACTTCCCTGCATCGTCACGCGAAAGGCCCATGGCCGATTGGGTCAAATCGTTCGTCCCGAAGGAGAAGAACTCCGCCACCTTTGCCAATTCGTCCGCGACGATGGCCGCGCGCGGAAGCTCGACCATGGTGCCGAAGGAGAAGGGGACGGCAGCTTTCCCGTTTGCCCCCGCGAAGACCTCCGCCGCCACCTTGTCGACGATGACGCGCATCCGATCGAGTTCGCCCGCCGTGATGGCCAGCGGAATCATGATCTCCGGATACACCTCGGTCCCCTCGGAAGCGACCTGCGCCGCCGCCTCGAGGATGGCGCGCACCTGCATCGCGTAAATCTCGGGGTAGGTGACCGCGAGCCGGCAACCACGGTGCCCGAGCATCGGGTTGAACTCGTGCAGGTCCTTCGTGCGCTCCTGCAGCCGCTCCACCGACACACCCATCGTGCGCGACAGTTGCTGCAGCTGCTTCGGATCGTTCGGCAAGAACTCGTGCAGCGGCGGGTCGAGCAGGCGGATCGTCACCTTGAGCCCGCGCATCTCCTGGAAGATGCCCACGAAGTCCGCCCGCTGGAACGGAATCAGCTTCGCCAGCGCGCGCTCGCGCGATTGCACGTCGTCGGAAAGGATCATCTCGCGCATGGCGCTGATGCGTTCCTCGTCGAAGAACATGTGCTCCGTGCGGCAAAGGCCGATGCCCTCGGCGCCGAACGAACGCGCCGTGCGCGCATCGAGCGGCGTGTCGGCGTTGGCGCGCACCTTCATGGTGCGAACCTTGTCCGCCCAGGCCATGAGCTCCCCGAATTCGCCCGCGAGCGCGGCCGGAATCGTGGGCACCTCGCCCGCGTAAATCGTGCCCGACGAGCCGTCGATGGTCACGATGTCGCCCTTCTTCAGGGTCACCACCTCGGCCTGGCGGCCTGCGTCGTCGTAGACGCTGATGGTCATCTTCTCTTCCGCGTAGTTGATGCTCGCGGCCGAGCACCCGGCGATGCAGGCCTTGCCCATGCCGCGCGCGATGACCGCCGCGTGGCTCGTCATGCCGCCGCGCGACGTGATGATGCCGCGCGCCGCCTTCATGCCGTGGATGTCCTCCGGCGACGTCTCGATGCGCACCAAGATGACCGGCTTGCCCTGGCTCGCGCGCTTCTCCGCCTCGTCGGCGCTGAAGACGATGTGGCCCACGGCCGCACCGGGGCTCGCCGCGAGGCCGCGTGCGAGGAACTTCTTCGGCGCCTTGGGATCCAACGTCGGGTGCAGCAGCTGATCGAGCGAGCTCGCATCCACGCGGAGGATCGCTTCCTCTTCCGTGATGAGCTTCTCCTTGCACTGCTCCACGGCAATGCGCACCGCCGCGCGGCTCGTGCGCTTTCCCGAGCGGCACTGCAGCATGTACAGCTTGCCCGATTGGATCGTGAACTCGAGGTCCTGCATGTCGCGGAAATGAGCCTCGAGCGTGTCGCAAATCTTGGTCAGCGCGCGGTACGCGTCGGGCATCTTCAGCTCGAGCGAATCCGGCGAGCCGTCGATGGGGAATGGCGTGCGAATGCCTGCGACGACGTCCTCACCCTGGGCCTTGGGCAGCCACTCGCCGAACAGCTTCTTCTCGCCGGTCGACGGGTTGCGCGTGAAGGCCACGCCGGTGGCGCTGGTGTCGCCCAGATTGCCGAACACCATTGCTTGCACATTGCATGCAGTTCCCCACGAATCGGGGATGTCGTGCATGCGGCGGTAGACGATGGCCCGGTGCGTGTTCCACGACTTGAACACCGCGCGGATGGCCCCGCGCAGCTGCTCCAGCGGGTCGCTGGGGAAGTCCTTGCCCGAGGCGCTCTTCACGATGGCCTTGAACTCGACGACGAGGGCCTTCAAATCCTCGGCAGACAGCTCCGAGTCGGGCACCTTCTTCTTGAGCTCTTCCGCGTTGATGCGCGTGACATCATGGCCCTTGGCCTGCGCCGTCTTCACGCGCAGTTTGTCGAGCGCCGTGTTGAACGGCTCGCGCGCGATCTCCAGCGCGACGTCGGAGTACATCGCGATGAAGCGGCGGTAGGCGTCGTACGCGAAGCGCGCATCGCCCGTCTTTTTCGCCAGGCCCTCGGCACACGCGTCGTTCAGGCCGAGGTTCAGAATCGTGTCCATCATGCCGGGCATCGACGCGCGCGCGCCCGAGCGCACACTGACCAGCAGCGGATTCTCCGGATCGCCGAACGTCATCCCGGTGGAGGCTTCCACCTTCTTCAGCGCTTCCGCGATCTCCGCATCGACGCCTTCGGGCAGCCCCGGCTCCTTCGGATTGGCGAAGTAAGCCGTGCACACTTCCGTGGAGATGGTCAAACCGGGCGGGACAGGAAGCCCCAATCCCGTCATCTCGGCCAGGCCGGCACCTTTGCCACCCAGGAGATCGCGCCGCTTGCTGTCTCCTTCGGCCTTCCCCTCCCCAAAGAAGAAAACCCTTTTGGTCATGATGCTATCTCCTCGGCAAACCTACCGTTCGAAGTTGTAACGCAACGCATCCAATACCCCATCACCCTAGTTTCGAGAAGTCGCCGATGCGCAGCATGCTCTTGGCCCCATACGAGAGAAGCTCGAGACGCTTGGGCGTGTTCGCGTCGTTGGGGTCGTTCACCAGTGTCGAAACGAAGATCTCGTCGATGCGTTTCGCGAGCTCCTCGGCCTGGTGCAAGGCGCTGGAAACGGCGCGCTCATGGTCCAAGCTCGCCGTCACCGACTCGATCGCGCGCACGACATCGTGGATGGTCGCGTCCTTGTCGGACGAGAGGAAGACGTCCTTCGGATGCAGGACGGGCTTCGCGTCTTTGCTGATTCCATTGAGGCGTTTCGCCACGGTGCGTGCTTTTTCGAGCCAGGGTGCTCCCGAGCTCACGACCGCCTGCAATGCGCGGGCCTTCGCCATCGCGAAGAACGGATAGCTCTCGATGGGCGCCTCGCCGCCCGACACGAAGGCGTACCCCGCAAGGACGGCGTCGGCCACCTGCGAGCTGGTGCGCGTGGCCATCAAGTTGCGCAGGCGATCGCGCGCGAACTCACTGACCTTGGTGACCGTTTCGTCGCGCCCCAGGTCCAGCTTCTTGTCGGCGAACAGCTCGTAGGCAAGCCCCACGAGCTCGCCCACGTGCAGGGCGCCGTAGGCCGGGTTCTCCTCCGCCGACTCGATCAAGATGCGCAGCAGCGCGATCGTCGCCCGGCGCAGGGCATACGGGTCGGCCGTGCCCGTAGGCGAGAGGCCGATGGCGAAACACCCGACCAACGTGTCCAGGCGATCCGCCAAGGCGACCGCGCGGGCCACGTCGGCGGGGGGAATGCCATCGTCGGCGCCCACGGGGCGATAATGATCGCGGATCGCGTCCGCCACGGCGGCGTCCTCGCCCGAATGGAGCGCGTAGACGCGGCCCATGTGGCCTTGCAGCTCGGGAAACTCGCCGACCATCAGCGTGACGAGATCGTTCTTCGCGAGGTGCGCCGCGCGCGGCACCTTGGCTAGCGCGTCGGCCGGCAGCCCGAGGCGCTCGGCGATGCGCGCGGCGAGCTTTTCGATGCGCGCCACCTTGTCGCGCACCGTGCCGAGCTTGTTGACGAACACGATGCCCGAGAGCTTCTCGACGCGGGCCTCGACGTTGACCTTTTTGTCCTCCTCGAAGAAGAACCGCGCGTCCGACAACCGGGCGCGCATGACCGAGTCATTGCCCCGCGCGATTTTGTCCGGCCGATTCGCCGTGTTCACCACGGTGAGGTAGTGCGGCAAAAGCTCGTCCGGGCTCTTTTCCACGCAGAAGTACTTCTGGTGCCCGCGCGCCGCCGCGCGAATGACCGCCGCCGGAAGCGCGAGAAACGCCGGCGAGAAGCTTCCCACCACGGTGTGGGGCTCCTCGACCAGCGACGCGTTCTCCGCTACCAGCGATGGATCGGGATCGTACGCGCCGCCCAGTTCCTTCGCCGCGCGGGCCACGCCCTCCATCATGGTGCGCGCACGCTCGTCGCGATCGACCAGCACGTGCGCGCCGCGCAACGTCTCGACGTAGCCGTCGGCATTGGCGATGTTCAGCGTGCCCGGCGCCAAGAAGCGGTGCCCGAAGGTCTTTCGGTCGCTCTTCACGCCCGCGAACGTCGCATCGATGACCGTGTCGCCCAAGAGCAGCACCAGCCATTGCACGGGACGCCCGAACGTCGCATCGCCCGAACCCCACCGCATCGATTTGCGGAAGGGAATGGCCCCGCAGATCTCGGCGAACGCGTCGCCCAAAAGCGCCGTGGCTTCGCGTCCTTGCTCCTGGCGCCGCGCCACCACGTAGCGCCCGGGCTTTTGCTTCGGGCCCGCGGCCTTTTCCACCACCGTGAGCTCCGAGGCGGGCACGCCCACCTTGGCGGCAAAGGCCTCCGCGGCGCGGGTAGGCTTTCCATCCTTGAACGCGGCGGTTTCCGGCGGGCCGATGACCTCCTCGTCGAGGCTCGTTTGCGCCGGCGCCAGTTCGTGCACCAGCACGGCGAGCCGTCGCGGGGTGCCCAGCGCATAGACATTGCCATGCGAAAGGCGAAGGCTCGCGAGCTTGTCCTTCACCAAGGTGGGAAGCGCGGCGAGCGCAGCATCGACGAAGGACGAGGGAAGTTCCTCGACGCCAATCTCCAGAAGCAGCGTAGGTCGTGTCATCGCAGGATGGGCAAGATATGCTATGGCCCCCCACCATGGCGAGCACCAAGTCCCGGTCGAAAACGCCGCCCGAAGCCCCGGTTGATCGCGCTCTCGACGCCGCCGTCCAAGGGGACGACGTTCGTTTCGACCGCACCTTGCGACCGCAGCGGTTCGACGATTACATCGGGCAGAGCAAGCACAAGGAGAACCTTCGCGTCTTCGTCGAGGCGGCGCGCCAGCGCGGCGAACCGCTCGACCATCTCTTGCTTTGCGGTCCGCCCGGCCTTGGTAAGACCACCCTGGCGCAGATCCTCGCGCACGAAATGGGGGTCGAGCTCCACATGACCAACGGCCCGGTGGTGGAGCACAAGGGATCGCTCGCGGGGTTGCTCACCAAGCTGCAGCCGCGCGACATTCTGTTCATCGACGAGATCCACCGGCTCAATCCCGTCGTCGAAGAAAGCCTCTACCCGGCCATGGAGGACTTTCGCATCGACGTCATGACGGGGGAGGGGGCCTTCTCCTCCTCGCTGCAGATCCCCGTCAGCCCGTTTACGTTGGTGGGCGCCACCACGCGCACCGGCCTTTTGACCGCGCCACTCTTTTCACGATTCGGTCACGTTCTGCGCCTCGATTTTTACCCGCCGGAAGATCTTGCCCGCATCGTGATGCGCAGCGCCGGCCTGCTCGAGGTGACCATCGATCCGCGCGCCGCCGACGAGATTGCACTGCGCTCGCGCGGCACGCCGCGCATTGCCAATCGCCTTTTGCGCCGCGTTCGCGACTTTGCCCAAGTCCTCGGCACGGGAAAAATCGACATTCCCATCGTGCGCGACGCGTGCGCCCGGTTGGAAGTCGACAGCGCCGGTTTCGACGAAATGGACCGGCGTTTACTGCGGGTCATCATCGAAGACTACGAGGGCGGTCCGGTGGGGGTGGAGACATTGGCCGCCGCATTGGGCGAGCCCCGGGACACGATCGAGGACGTTTACGAGCCGTATTTGCTGCAGCAAGGCTATTTGGGGAGGACGCCCCGGGGCCGCGTGGCCACGAAAAAGGCGTTCGCGCACCTGGGGATAGCGCTCACTGGAGAAACCGGGTCCCCGGTGTCACTGCCGACCCAGAAAAAGCTTTTCTAATAACTGGCGGTCCCGAGCGACCCCGCGTAAAATCCATGGGACGGTGAGCAGTCGCCCGGTCCTCGTCGTTGATGACGATACAGTGAGCCGACACGTTCTGTGTCAAGCCCTCACTCAGGCCGAGTTGCGCCATGTGGCCGTGGGCTCCGGCAGCGAAGCGCTGCAGAAGATCCGCGAGGTCGACCCGTGCATCGTGGTGCTCGACTTGGTCATGCCTCCGCCGGATGGCTATGAAATCCTTGGCCATTTGCGGGCACAGCCCGAAACACGCGACCTGCCGGTCGTCGTTCTGACGGCACTCGACGCCGACAACGAGATCGCCCGCGCCTTCGAGGCCGGCGCCGATGACTTCGTGCGCAAGCCGTTCAAACCGGTCGAGCTCGTTGCCCGCATCCGGGGCCAGCTGCGCCTGCGCGCGGTCATGGAGGAGCTGGCGCGCAAAGAAAAAGACGCCCAGGTCGTTCTCGAGCTCACCCAGGCCCTCGCCTCCAACCTCGACTTCCGCGGCATCCTCTTCACCGTCGTCCAGCGCATCGCAGAGGTGGCCAAGGTCGACCGCGTGTCCATCGTTCTGGTCAGCGAGCAGGCGGATCTCGGCTACGTCGTCGCCGCCTCGGACAATGCCGAGCTGCGCGATCTGCCCATCGATCTCTCGAAGTACCCGGAGATTCGCCAGGTTCTCGACACCGGCGAGCCTCTGGTCATCACCGACGCCGAGACACACCCTCTGCTCGAAATCGTGCGCCATGGTGCGCGCGCACATGCCGGGGCGCGCGCATTCGCATCCATTGCCATTCTGCCCATTCTTTACGAGGGGCGCCCCATGGGCGTGCTCTTCGTGCGCTCCAAGAGCACCTTCGCCTTCGGCGAGCACGAGCTCGCGCTCTGCAAAACCGTGTCCAACGCCATGGCCATCGCCCTGCGCAACGCGCGCGTGCTGCAGTCGCTGCGCGATCAGACGCAAAAGGTGAACGTGGCGCGCTTCGAGGCCGAGCGTCGTCTGCGTTCGCTGCAGCGCTACGCGGACTTCTTCGAGAGCTCCGCCGACGGCATCGTGGTCATCGACAGCGAAGGCCGTCTGCTCTTTTCCAATCCGAAGGCGCGCGAAATCACGGGCTACTCCGAGACGGATTTCCGCGGGCGGCGTCTCGGCGACATGTTCGACGAAACGGACATCGCCAAGGCGCGCGAGCTGCGCGACGGTTTTGCCCAGGGCCATTTCCCGCGCGGCGTCGACGTGCGCATCCGCAACAAGGAAGGCCAGCAGGCCACCTTGAGCATCAACTTCAACTCCGTGCTTCGCGAAGAGGGCGTCGTGCTCTGTAGCTTCCGCGACGTGACGCACGAGCGCACCGTCGAAGCCGATTTGGTGAAGACGCGCGACTTCCTCCGCCGCATCATCGACACCTCGGGCGATGCGATCATCAGCGCGGACATGCAGGGCCGCGTCCTCGTCTTCAACAACGCCGCCGAGCGCATTTATGGACGCCCCACGCGCGAAGTCATCGGTTCCGACGTGCGCGAGCTCTACCCACCGGGTGTCGCGCGCAACATCATGCGGATGATCCGCGAGGGTGGCGGCCGCATCGAGGGCGTTCGCACGGAAGTCCTCGATCGGGAGAAAAACCGCGTCCCCGTGGCGCTATCGGCGGCGTTTCTCTACGAACAGGAGACGCTGGTCGGTTCGGTGGGTATCTTCACCGACTTGCGTGAGAAGGTTCGCATGGAGCAACGTCTCGCCCAGGCGCAAGAGCAATTGCTTGCGCAGGAGCGGCAGGCCATCGTGGCCGAGCTTGCTGGTGCGGCCGCGCACGAACTCAATCAGCCGCTAACCAGTGTGATGGCGTATGCGGAACTGATCAAACGTCGCCTCGACGCCGAGTCTCCCGTGTTTGCCGCGGTCGATGTCATTTTCAACGAGGCCGAGCGAATGGCCGAAATCGTCCGAAAAATCGGGAAGATCACCCGGTACGAAACGAAGGCGTACGTTGGCCAAGCCAAGATTTTGGATCTGGACAAGGCGAGCGACGAGGGGGAAGACAACAGCGTAGCCGCGGCACTCGGGAAGGCGGGCGATTGATGGCGCAGAAAAAACCGGGCGATCCCGTTTCGGCGCCGCCGCTTTCGGACGTTCAGCAGCGAAGCAGCGACGTGGTCTTCACGGATCGTGAGGAGGTTTCGACATCGAGCCGGATGCGCGGGGCGGGGCCCGAGTCCGGGCTCTCGCGGCAGCTCGATGTCGGTCTGGATCCGCAGGATTCGCGCCTGCGTGGTTTCGTCGATCGCGAGGCGGCGTTCGACCTGCTGATTCAGCTAGCGTGCGACCTGCCCGTGGCCGACGGCGACGAGGCGGTGGTGCGGGCCATGGTGAACGGCCTGGCCGAGATCCTGCCGATGTGCGGCGTGGGGGTGTGCTTCGTCGAGAACCCCGTGATGGTGAAGGTGCTCGGCGCCGCCATGCAGGCCCGCGACATGCGCCAGCGGATCATTTTGCATCATGGCCCGGGCGAGCATGCGCACGATCGGGTCGATCCGACGCGCTTGTTTCCGGATTATCCGAGTGAGGTCATCGTCGAGATCCCCGGCGACAGCGACGGGGCCACGCTGCATGCGGCATTCCAAGAGGACAATGTCGCCGGCAAAGAGGCCTTGGTCTCGAGCATTCTGCGCCGCGCAGCCATGGTGCTCAAGCGCGGACGGCAGCACGCCGAGGCGCATGCCATCGCGCACGCCGCGCGCCATTCCGTGATGACGCTGAATGCACAAATGGTGCAGGCGGAGAAGCTTGCCTCGCTCGGGCAGATTGCCGCGGGCATGGTGCACGAGCTCAATAATCCGCTGACATCGATTGTCGCATATACCGATTATCTGACGAAGCGGTGGATGGCCAAACGCGAGCACGCGGACCCCGACGAACTCGAGCGGCTGCGCCGCATCGGCGAATCGGCCCACCGTCTTTTGCGCTTCACGCGCGATTTGGTGACCTATGCGCGCCCCGCCGGGGAAATCCCGATCCCCGTGGTGTTGCATGGCGTGATTGACCAAGCCTTGGTCTTTTGCGAGCACCTTTTGGGCGAAACGAGCACGCGCGTCGAACGCCGTTTCGGCGATGGCGTCCTACCCGTGCGTGGATTGCCCGAGCAGCTCACCCAGGTTTTCGTGAATCTGATCACCAATGCCTGCCACGCGATGCCGCGCGGCGGAATCCTCACCATCTCCACCGAGCTAGTCGACGCCGAGCGCTCCGTGCGCGTGGTGGTGGCCGACACGGGCTGCGGCATTTTGCTCGAAGACCAAGCGCGCATCTTCACCCCCTTCTTCACCACGAAGAAAGACGGCAAGGGCACGGGCCTGGGGCTCGCCATCGTGAAGAGCATCGTCGAGACGCACAACGGCAACATCGCCGTGGAGAGCGAACCCGATCGCGGCGCCACCTTCGCATTGGTGTTGCCTGTAGCTACCCGCTGACGCGCTTTCCTCGGAGAGAGTTCACGGGAAGACGGGAAGACGGGAAGGTTTTTGGGTTTCCCATTGGCTCAGGGGACCAATTGGAAACCAAAAAACAGCGTTCCGCGCCGCTTCGCGCCGGAACTCCTTCCCGTCTTCCCGTCTTCCTGTGAATTCCTCTCCTATCCGAGGTGGGTTGGCGGTATCCTTCCGCGCGTGAGTATTGCTGCGGGGACGGTCGTCGCGGGGAAATACCGCGTAGATCGTGTCATCGGGACGGGGGGAATGGGGTTCGTCGTCGCCGCGACCCACCTCCAGCTCGAGCAGAAGGTCGCGCTCAAGTTTTTACGCAATGAGTCGATGGCGAACCCCGAGGTGGTGGAGCGCTTCCTGCGCGAGGCGCGTGCCAGTGTGCGGCTTCGTGGCGAGCATGTGGCGCGCGTGCACGACGTCGGGGTTCACGACGACGGCCGGCCGTTCATGGTCATGGAACACCTCGAGGGAGACGACCTATCGCGCACGCTCAAGGTGCGCGGGCCGCTGTCCGTCGAGGAAACCGTCGACTACATGCTGCAGGTGTGCGAGGCGCTGGCGGAAGCGCATGCCCTGGGCATCGTCCATCGCGATCTCAAGCCGGCGAATCTGTTTTTGACGCGGACACCGGCCGGGCTGCCGCTGGTCAAGGTGCTCGATTTCGGCATTTCCAAGGCGAATCCGTTGGGCGATGCAGGGACGTCGGCCCCGTCGATCACGTCCAGTGCGTCGATGCTCGGGTCGCCGGGATACATGGCCCCGGAACAAATGCGTTCCTCGCGCGACGTCGATGCGCGCAGCGACATTTGGTCGATTGGGATCATTCTATTTCGCCTCGTGTCGGGGCATGTGCCCTTTCACGGCGATACCTTGGGCGATTTGCTCCACAAGGTGATGAGCGAGCCAACGCCGTCGCTGCGCACGCACTGCCCGAATCTGCCTTCGGGGTTCGAGCAGGTCGTGGAAAAGTGCTTGATGAAGCAGCGCATCGACCGGTACGCGAACTTGGCCGAGTTGGCGACGGCGCTGGTGCCCTTCGCGGGGGTCGATTCGGCGAAGCATTCGGCGCGTCGCGTGGCGATGGTGCTGAGTGGCGCGGGGGCGTCACGTCCTTCGTTGCCCTCGGCGGCGACGCCGGCGGCACCTGCGGTGTCGGCGAACCATGTCACCACCAATGGGACCGGCACGACGCGGGCGGCGTGGACGGGCACGGGATCCGACAAGCGGCGGCTGACGAAGCTTTCCGCCGGGATCGCGGTGACGGCGATGGTGGCGACCTTGGGGGCCGCCGGGGCGGTGATTGGCGCGTTCGTGGTGCGAGGGCGGGGGATGTCGGGGCCTGCTGTGGCGGCAGATGTTGCTTTGACAATGACGCCGGCGTCGGCCACTAGTGCGTCGGCGGCAGCGTCTGCGCCCCTCCACGCTTCACCCCCCCACCCCAGCCCCAGCGTTGAAAGTCGGCCGCCGCAAGCGGCGGACCTCCGGCGTCCGGGGGAGGGAGCCGTAACGGCGATGGCGCAGCCGGTAGTACCGGCGTCGTCCCCGACGGTCGCGCCGTCGGCCCCTCCCCCGCAGGGGGAGGCTGGGAGGGGGGGCGCATCGGCCCCGCGCCCCGCACCTTCCGCGAAAGCGAAGCCGAAAGCGAAGGCTTCGGCGTCGGCGATGGAGTCGGTGGTTGCGCCGGACATTCCTTCGACGCGAGAGTAGCGTTCGTGACACGGTCGTCGCTTCTTGTGCTCCTTGCCGCCGTGGGCGGCGCCATCGCTTGCAACGCGATTCTCGGTATCGAAGACGTGGATTTCCGTCCCGGCGCCGATTCGTCGGTGGATTCCGGCGTGGACGCGGCCATCGATCCGAAGTGCGAACCTTCTCCTCGTGACGATGCCTCCGTTCTGCGGGATGGGTGCGGTGTCTTCGCGGCGCCCTCGGGCCTCAACGACGCTGCCGGCACGCGTGACGCGCCGGTGAAGAGCGTCGCCCGCGCCATCGAGCTCGCCCTCGCGAAACGACTTCCGCACGTGTACCTCTGCGCGGCGCCCTACGCCGAGTCGCTGCACATCGATGGTGCCCAGGCGCACTTCAATGTGGGCGTCTATGGTGGCCTCGCCTGCCCGGGAGCCACCAACGCGTGGAGCCTCGCCGAGGCACGCGCCAGCCTGCACCCCGCCACCGGTATGGCGCTGCGCATCGAAAACGCGGGGGCCGGCGTGACCATCGAGGACATCGACTTCAGCGCGGGCGACGCCGCTGCGCCGGGAGAGTCCAGCGTCGCCGGCTATGTGAGCGACGCCGGCTCGGTCCTCTTCCGGCGCGCATCGTTCACGGCGGGCAAGGGCAGGGGCGGTACCGACGCCGACGCGCCACAAAAACCTCAACAAGGTAGTGTCGACGGCATCCCCGGCGACCAAGGCGGTGGCGCCAAGTTGTGCGAGTGCTTGCCCTTCCGCACGAGCAGCCGCGGGGGCGCCGCCGGGACCACCGAGCGTGCGGGCGGCGAAAACGGCTCGCCCGGCGGTGCGCTCGGGGGCCTTCCGGTCATCGATGATGCGGGACGCAACCGCTCACCATGCGGCGAGGATGGTGGCTTGGACGGCGCCCATGATGGCGGTTCCGGCACCTCCGGCAAAAACGGTGCACCGGGAAAGCATGGCGTCGACGCAGGACTGGGCACCATCGCCGCCGACGGCTGGCAACCCATGGCAGGCATCGACGGCACCAACGGCGAGATGGGCCAAGGTGGCGGCGGCGGCCGCGGTGGAAATTGTTCGACCCCGCAAGGTGGCGGCGGCGGTTGCGGAGGCTGCGGCGGTACCGGCGCCCAAGGAGGAAAGGGCGGCGGGGCCAGCATCGCGCTCCTCGTGAAGGCCTCCGGTGTGCGGCTCGTCGATGTCGTCCTCACCGCGAACGACGCCGGCAACGGCGGCCGCGGCGCCGATGGCACCGCTCCGCTTCCCGGTGGAGCGCGCGGTCTACCCGCCGGCGATCAGCCTTGCGCATGCTGGGGAGGAAACGGTGGCAACGGCGGAGCGGGCGGCAGTGGCGGCGGCGGCGCAGGTGGCCTCTCGGTGGGCCTTCTCTACAGTGGAGAGCCGCCGCAGTACGAGCCGGCCACCTTGAAGGTGACCGTCGGCAAACCCGGATCGGGCGGACGCCCCGGGGATGGCGCCGCACCCGGGCGCAGTGGCTTGGCCCAACCCATCCTCGACACGAAGGGCTTCTGACGCATGCGAAGAATCTTTCCTGCGATCCTCGTCGTGGCCCTGGCGTCGCCCGTCACCTCGGTGGCCCGCGCCGCCGATCCTCCTGCATCGTCCGAGAACGCCGCGGTCGCGGAGTCCCTTTTTCAGGACGCCCGTAAGCTCATGGCCGAAAAACGATACGCCGAGGCGTGCCCCAAGTTTGCCGCGAGCCAGCGCCTCGCTCCCGCCGTGGGCACCTTGCTCAACCTGGGCGACTGCTACGAGAAGCTCGGCAAAACAGCGAGTGCTTGGGCTACATACCTCGACGCCGCCTCCGCCGCCCAGCGACTCAACCGCGCCGACCGTGAACGAACCGCGCGCACCCTTGCGGCTGCGGTCGAGTCGAAGCTCTCGCGCCTGACCCTTCGCTTGGACAAGCCCGTGCCGGGCCTCCTGCTCAAGCGCGACGGTGTCGCGGTCGAAGATGCTGCGCTCGGCGCGGCGGTGCCGCTCGATCCGGGCAAGCACCAGCTCGAGGCGACCGCGCCGGGCAAGAAGCCGTGGACCTCGACCGTCGACATTGCGGAAAAGGATCGTCTCGACATCCGCGTTCCCGCCCTCGAGGACGAGCGTGAACACCTCCCCAGCGCGCTCCTGGACGACTCCTCGCTGGAGGACCCGGCGTCCTCCGACCCGGGCAAGACGCGGCGGATCATCGGCATTGGCCTCGTTGGGCTCGGTGTCGTCGGGGTGGGCGCCGGCACCTTCTTCGGATTGAAGGCCAACTCCGCATGGTCCGATTCGCAGGGCTACTGCACCGGCAATCTATGCAACGACGAACGAGGCGTTTCTCTTGCCTCCGACGCCAAGAGCGCCGGTAATATTTCGACGGTGGCGTTCATCACCGGAGCGGTCGCGCTGGCGGCGGGGGCGGTCCTGATTTTGACCGCCCCATCGAAACGAGCATCACCTTCGTCGTCATCGCAAACGGCTCCACGCGGAAGCTTCTGATGCCTTTCAAACCATGTTTACATGGCTACGCGGCGTCTGTACCGTCTCGGGCACGGGCGTTTCGCGGTGGCTCTCGATTGTCTCGGGCTCGTACGCCCTGGAGGTCCATGTCCCGAAAGGGTTCGTTTTCGCTCCTCGTTGCGGCCGTCCTCTCGGCCATGTCCGGCATGGCACTCGCGAGCTCCGTGCGTGGAAAAATCAGTGGCCAGGAGAAACTCCTGCCCGACGTCTACGCCGAGGCGAGCAAGGCCGATTCGCATCGCTTCACGTGGCGCGAGCCTTCGCCGGTCGTGCGCGCGGAGTTTCGCAACCTCACGGCAAATCCGTCGCGCGACGTGTGCATCGCCGCCTTCGCCGCGGGCAACCAACCGCCTCACCCTCCGATTCTCGTCAAGGTCACGGGTGGTCACACCAACCCCACCACGCTGGTCGTCGCACCGGGTACGCGCATCTCGTTCGAGAACCTCGATCCATTTCCACATCGCCTCTTCGTCGTCGGAAATGAAGCGTGGAAGGCCGAGGACATGGCCGCCGGTGGCCGGCGTGAGTGGACGGCGGCCCAAGCTGGACGCGTCGAGTTTCGGGATCAACTTTTTCCCAGCGTCCGCATGTACATCGTGGTCGACCCTCAGGTCGTCGACGTGGCGTTCCCCGCCCGCGACGGTTCCTACGCATTGAACCTCCCCGCGGGTGACTTCGTACTGAAGGCGTTCTTCAACGGCCGGCAAGTCGGGCGCGCCCTCAGCGTCTCGAGCAAGGAAAAGGGAAACCTGGATCTGAAAGAGCCTCTGAACGTGGGCGAGGGTGGCTGAAATGATGCTCCTTTCGCGTTTCTGGTACGTCTTCCTCAGCCTCCTCGTTGCCATTTCGCTGTACGTCTCGTACGTCGCCGTCGGCCAGTACAACCGCCGCAATCAAGTGTCGATGACCGAGGGGCTGGCCTCCGACAGCCAAGTGGTCCGCTGGGCGTTGCAGATCGACGCACGCCGGCGGCTCGATGCTCTGCTCCCCGCCGCCGTCGACAAGGAAGTGCAAGAGGGGCTCGTGGCGGCGGCCACCAAAGATCCCAAAGATCGCGCCATCCCCAAGGCGCGCGAGGATGCGCGCAAGGCGCTCGATTCGTTCAATCAGAAGCTGCCGCCGGATTTGAAGTACGACGCCCTCTTTGCCGTGGATCGCGATGGGCGCGTGCTCGCGCAGGTGGGATTCGATCAAGCCAACGCCTCGCCGGACTTCGAGCTGGGGGGTTACCCCGCCGTCTACGACGCCCTGCACGGCTACCTTCGCGACGATACGTGGGTGCTCGGCGGTCGCCTCTATCGCGTTTCTGCGCGCTCCGTCGAATACGACGTGACGCAGCCGCCCGCAGGCGCCGTGGTGGCGATCCGCTTGGTCGACTCGCGGTTTGCGCAGGACATTTCCACCCTCACGCGCGCCAACATTGCCTTCTATGCCATGGGCGTTCGCGTGGCCTCCGCCGTCCCCGCTGGGGCGGAGAGCTTCGACGGGAAGCTGCTCGATCAGCTCACGGGCGAGTTGACCCAGGTCGAGGCCGACAAGAATTACCGCGAGTCCGGTCGCACGAGCATCCGCATGCTCGACCACGACGACCTCGGGGCCATCTTCGCGCGGTTCGAGGGTGATGCCTGGGAGCAGCGTGCAGGCTTCGTCGTCGCGCGGACACGCGTCGCCATCAGCGGCCCCACGGGCTTCCTCAGTGGCGCGGACGACAAAGACCGCGCGAGCGCGCCGCGCTTCGTGTTGTTCCTCGTCGCGGTCCTCTTCAGCCTCATTGGCGTGGCGTTCTCCTTCCTCGAGCACACCCTGCCGCTCAACGAGATGAAGCGTCAGGCCGAGCGCTTTCGCAAAGGCGAGATCGACCTTTTGCAATTGTCGCGCTTTCGCGGTCTGTACCGCCCCATCGCCACCGACGTGAACGCCGGTGTGGAGCGCATTGCCGAAAAGGGTGGCGCACCGCGCAAGCTGGCCGACGTGGAGAAGATCCTTGGCCCGGTGCCTGCGCAACCGGCCATGAGCGCCTTTGCGTTTCCTGGACCCGAGGGAAGCCAGCCCCCGTCGCAGTCCGGAGCGGTCCCGCACCCCGCCCCGCCCAACGCGGGGGGCTTCGTCCCGCCGCCGTCCGCGGGGGCGCACCGCAATGCGGGGCCGTCGTCTCGGCCCGCGCTTTCTGGAAACACCACAGGGTCGGGCGCCTTCGCGCCGATGGAGCCTCCGTCGCGTCCCGCCTTCGCGGGTCGCCCGCCGCCGCCGTCCGCAGGCATCCCGCCCGGCCCGGGTGCGTATGCGGCCTCCGCGCGTGCGATTCCGCAGTCGTCGCCGCACCCGCAGCCGCAATCGGGCAAAATCTCGGCGGCCCAATCGGGACCCCACGTCGTTCCGTCTTCGCGCCCGCCGGTCCCCGTCGGCCAGCGTCCGCCCCCGCCGCCGCCCGCGCGGTCCTCGCGGCCCAATCTCGCGCCGCCGATCGCCGGTGCCCCCACGCCGCCGCCCGTTCCCACGCGACCGGTGGGTGTCCCGAGTTCGCACGACTCGGGGGCCGGCCGTTTGCCGCCCCCGCCGCCCGGTCAACGCCCGCCCGCCAGAACGGCGCCCCAAGCCGCGCCTGGAGCCCTGCAGCGTCCCCAGACGGGGCCCACGTCCGTGGCGCCCCTTTCACCGGAAACCCGCGCCCTTCTGCAAGAGGCCAAGGAAGACGGCCGCGATCCGGATCGCGTGGTCGACGACGAACCGGCGACGGTGGTCGGAAGCGCCCCGCGCGAGGTCCTCGCCAAGGCCGCGGGCGAAGAAGCCGAGTGGCGCATTGTCTACGAGGACTTCATTCGCACCAAGAAGCAGTGCGGCGAGCCCACAGAGGGGCTCACTTTTGCCAAGTTCCAACATACATTGAAGAAGAACCGGGACGCTCTCATTGCGCGCCACGGTTGCAAACGCGTGCGATTCTCGGTTTACGTGAAAGAAGGGCGCGCCTCGCTGAAGGCGACTCCCGTCAAGGATTGACACTTAGCCATGAAAAAAAAGCTTTCCCTCGGTCTCGCGACCGCGTTGGCCTTCATGGGCCCGAGCATTGCACGCGCTTCGAACGTGCTCGAGTTTCCAGACAATGGATCGGAGCAAATGGCGCGTGGTGGGGCATGGGCAGCCCGGGCGAGCGATCCACTTGCCACGTATTTTAACCCAGCCGGCCTCGCGGGACAGCGCACCGCTTTGACGCTGCAGGCGAACATTTCCTTTCAGCACACCTGTTTCTCGCGGATTAAGGCCGCGAACGACATGACTGACGATTACGTCGCCCCGGGCGGTAGCTACCCGCGCGTGTGCAACGACATCGCGCCGTTCCCCAACCCGCAGCTCGCAGGCGCTTATCGCATCAACGATCGCGTGGGCATCGGTTTCGCGATTTTGGCGCCCAGCGCGGTGGGCTCGGGCAAATGGCCCACCTGGGTCGGCACGCCCGACGAGGGAAAGAACGCGCAGGCCGCGCCGCAGCGTTATTTGCTCATCGAGGGACACGCGTTCCAGATGAATCCGACCATTGGTATTGGCGCGGAAGTCATCGATAACCTGCGGCTTGGAATGGCCTTCACGTGGGGCATCTTCAGCGCAAAGTTGAACAACGCGGCGACGGTCAACAACATCGACGGCGGCCAACCGCGCGACAACGATTTGGCCGCCACCGCCATTGCGAGCGACTACTTCGTTCCCAGCCTAACCTTCGGCGGCATCTACACGATCAACGACCAGTTCGACATTGCCGGCACCTTCAAGTGGACCGACTCCATCAAGGCCCGCGGCAATCTGTACACGCAGGCGGAGTACTTCACGCAGCGCGTCCACGACGGCGACACGAGCCGCATCAAGGACACGGACACGTCGTATTCGGACTGCAACCAGGGTGCCGCCGCCGAGGGGAAATGCGGCGAGGATCTCGCCAGGCTCAAGTTGTCGCAGCCCATGGAGGCCAAGCTCGCCTTCCGCTACCACAAGCCGCGGGCGACCGCGTTGCAGGCGCATCAGCGTGATCCTATCCACACCGACGTGTTCGACGCCGAGGTGGACTTTACCTGGGCCAACAATAGCGCCATCGACTCGATGGAGATCCGCTTCCCCGGCGACGCGTCCGGCAGCGGCATCATCCCGGTGAATGGCACGCCCGGCCGTCTCCCGCCGATTGCGGACATCACGCGCGACTACAAGGACGTGTTCGGTGTCCGCGTCGGTGGCGACTACAACGTCATCCCCGGCCGGTTCGCTCTGCGCGGTGGCATGTTTTTCGAAAGCAACGGGCAGAACATCCAGTATCAGAACATCGACTTCGTCGGCAGTGCACGCTTTGGCCTAGCAACGGGCGCCACCTTGCGCCTCGACATGGGCCGCGGCGAGAAGAAGGACTCCTTGGAGTTCATGCTTGGATTCATGCACGTTTTTTATCAAAAGCAGCAGAACGACGACCCGAACGGGAACGGTATCCACGCGATTTCCGGCACGCCCTGCAATCCGACGGAGAATCCCACGCCTGCCGGCAATTATTGCGGCACCGGGCGTCAGAAGTACCAGACCAATTGGCCTATCAACCTGGGTTCCATCACCAGCGCGCTCAACGTCATCAACGTGGGCGCTGCATACAGATTCTAGAGGTCTCATGAGCGGAGAGAGCGCGCGTAACGTCATCATCATCGGGTCGGGTCCGGCTGGTCACACCGCCGGCATCTACGCAGCGCGCGCCAACCTGCGCCCGCTGCTCTTCGAAGGGGTGGTGAAGGGCGGCATCCCGGGCGGCCAGCTCATGATCACGAACGACGTGGAGAACTACCCCGGCTTTCCCGCGAAGGTCACGGGGCCGGATCTCATGACCGCCTTCCGTGCGCAATCGGAGCACCAGGGGGTCGAGATCCTCTCGGAGGACGTGAACAAGGTCGACTTCTCCCAGCGCCCCTTCCGCATCTGGGCGGGAGACGACGACACGCTGTACACCGCGCAGACCGTGATCATCGCCACGGGCGCTCAGGCCAAGTGGCTCAATCTACCGAGCGAGGACGCCCTGAAGGGCAAAGGCGTCTCGGCGTGCGCGGTGTGCGACGGCGCGTTCTTCCGCAACCAGGACGTCATGGTCATCGGCGGTGGCGACACCGCGATGGAAGAATCGATGTACCTGTCGGGCATCTGCAAGAGCGTCACCCTCGTGCACCGTCGCCGCGAGTTCCGCGCGAGCAAGACGATGCAAGATCGCGTGCTGAAAAACGCGAAGATCCGCGTCATCTACGATTCGGGCATCGACGAGATCCTCGATGTCTCCAAGGGCGAAGTCACCGGCGCGCGCGTGCGCAACCTGCGCACGAACGAAGTGACCGACGTGCCCATCACGGGCTTCTTCGTGGCCATCGGCCACACGCCGAACACGGATCTCTTCAAGGGCCAGCTCGAGCTCCACGACAACGGCTACATCAAGACGAAGCCGGGCACGACCCAGACGAACATCCCCGGCGTCTTCGCCAGCGGCGACGTGCAGGACTTCGTGTATCGCCAAGCGGTGACCGCCGCGGGCACGGGATGCATGGCCGCGCTGGAAGCGGAGCGCTGGCTCGCACAAAACGGCGAGCACTGAGTTAGGGTTTGCAGGCCGAGTCGTCGGCGAGTTCTTCGGCGCCGACGGAGAAGGGGACGCTGCGCGTCGCGCCGAAGGCGTCACCCGATAGCGTCCCGCTGAGATCGTCCCCGCCGCGTGCAATCGCACATGGGGTGTTCGCGGCCAGTTTCCACCCGGTCGCGATCAACTCCGGGTAGCCGCTTTGCGCGTCCGTCCAGGATGCGAAGATGGCGCGCGGGGCGGCGGTAACGAGGGCGTCGCCGCCGACACGGCTGCTCGAGTTGCCCGCGGTGGTCGTGACGAATTGCTCCAAGTTCGAAATACTCGTGAGCGTGTCGCGCCTATTGCACTCGACATTTCCTGTCGAGACGACGCCGTAGGCCAGGTTGTCTCCAAAGTTGGCAAACACGTTGTGGCGAAAGCTCGCCACCGAGCTTCCCGCGGGGCAGGCGAAGAGAAGCAGCCCCACGCCCTGCGCAGATCCTGACCCAATGAGAAGATTGTTCTCGATGCTCACGTTGCTCGATTGCCGGGTGACGCCGAGGGCCTGACTCTCCCCGGACGCCGGCACCGGTGCGCCAAACAGCGTGTTCCCGCGGATGGCGACGCCCGACGATTGCGACACCTCGACGCCGTACACCGTATTCATCGTCCCGGCGCGTCCCCCTGCGTGCACCATGTTGTTCTCGAGGACGGCATCGCCCGAGTCGGCGACGAGTACACCCCAGCTCATCGCGCTCGCCGGCGTGGCGTCGCCGCCGTAAATGCGATTGCCGGCGAGTCGCACCCCGCGCGTGGTGCTCACCGATACGCCGCGCACCGGGCAGGAACCCGCGCACGTCGATGTACCGCCCTCGATGACGTTGCCCGCGAGCTCGATGGCCGCGGCGTCATTGACCAGCACCCCGATGCTTCCCGTTCCCGATGCCCCGAGCACGCGCCCCGCACCGGCGCGGATCTCATTGCCTTTGACTGCGAGCTCGCCGGTGAGGGCGCCCTTGCCCGAGAAGAGCAACCCCGTCGTGGCGACGCCCAAGGTCGTCGTCCCCGTCCCGCCGTCGATGCGGTTGCCATGGATGCGCGGCTGCCCTGCGTCGCTCGCCACCGCGATGCCCACGCTGCCAAAGCTTCCCTGCGCCGTGCCCGAACCGCCGCCGATGGTGCTATCGGCAATTTCCGGGGCCGCACCGGCCTGCAAGTAAATGCCGTAGCTGGCCATCAAGTCGCCCGCGGCCACCGCGCTTCCGCCGGTGATGACGTTGCGCACGAGCACCGGTGCAGCACCCGTCGAGACCAGCAGCGCGCCGCCGCCTTGGGCGCCGCTTCCGCCGCGGATGGTCAACCCTTCCACGGTGACCGAAGGCCCAACCCTGGTCCCGCGGATGCTCAACGTCGCGCCCGAGCCACCGTCGTGCTGCAGCACGGTCTCTCGGCCATCGGCGCGAGCCCACGACGCGCAGTCGTAGCCTCCGCGCAACGACACCGGATGCTCGAGCGACAGCCCGCCCTCCACGTACGTCCCGGCGCACACGCGAATCTCGTGGGTGGTCACCCCAAGGCTGCGGGCAAGCTCGATGGTCGTCGCGATGCTCTGGCGCGGCGCCGCCTGCGAGCACCCGTAGTTGAGATCATTGCCCGCGTTGGAGACGTAAAAAATCCGTTCGGGGCACCCGGCCTCGCACTTGCTGGCCTTGCAGTAATGGTTGGCCCCGCATTCATGGCCGCATTCGCCGCAGTTCCGCACGTCGCTCGTGAGGTCGGCTCCGCACGTGTTCGGCCGATCGTCGGGCCCCTGCTGTCCAGGTGAGGAATTATCGCTCTGGCATCCGCTTGCCCACAAGAGCAGCATGAGCAGCGCCGTCGAAGCAAAACCAGCAAGCGCGGGGAGTCGCGTCCGCATCGTTCCGATCTCCGATGACTCCGATGCGCCGATGGACCAACGAGGGCCGTTTGTCGCACAAAGATGGACCCGTCTCGCCTGGGGCGATACCCTCGCTTCGCATCCGCATGAGTGGACCGAGTTCAGCGGAAACGGGAAATGAAGAATTGGCCGGCGCCGCCGTGGGGCCGACGTCCGAACGCGAAGATCAGCTCGCGCGCGTGTCGTTCTTCGACGGCTTGACGCGCCACGCGCTCTCGCTCATCGCGCAGGTGACCGCGGAAGAGATTCACGCCCTCGGGACGAGAATTTTTCAGTACGGCGACCCAGGCGACAAGCTTTTCATCATCCTCGAGGGCAAGGTGCGCATCTCGCGCGAAGTCTCCGGCATGGGCGAGGAGGCCCTGGCGGTGCTTGGCCCCGGGGAAGTCTTCGGCGAAATGGCCCTTCTCGACGAGTCGCCCCGCTCGGCCGACGCGCGCGCCCACGAGCGATGCCGTCTGCTGGTCATCACCAAAGACGCGTTCGACGACCTGCTTTTCCTCCACAAGGACCTCGCGTACGAGGTGCTCTGGAGCTGCGTGCGCATGCTCTCGGGCCGTCTGCGCGAGACAAACGAAAAGTTGACCTTCCTCTCCACGAGCGGAAGGTTCTAGAAGCAACCCGGTCTTATGAGTCTCATGAACAAGGCAACATCTTTCCTGACCGCGTGCATCGCCACGGCCTCTTTCGTCGCGGCATGTGGCGCGCCTCCTGGCCCGCAATCCCCCGATCAACAGCCGCCCGGCCCCGACGGAAGCTCCGTCCCCGGTGCGCCTTCTTCGAGCGCCGCGCCCGGATCGAGCGCCGCACCGCCGGGATCCGCCGTGCCGGGCGGCCCGAGCACGGTGCCCGGCGTGCCGATGAAGCCCATCGCGGTGAGCGCGATGGCGACGGATCTGCAGAACCTGGGCTTGGATCTGAAGAACCTGCCGGCCCTCGAAAAAATGGAGCCGAACAAGCTCCGCAAAGTGATGCGCACCTTCACCAAGGCGCTCGGGGCCAAATGTTCGGACTGCCACAACGAGTCCGACTACGCGGCCATGACGCCGATGAAGAAGATCGCGCTGCACATGTGGAACGACTACGTGCGCGGCCTCTCGCTCGACAGCGGCGAGCCCCTCTACTGCGATTCCTGCCACCAGGGACGCATGAAGTTCCTCGACCGGCATGACAAAAAGGCCCTCGGGGCGTGGATGGACGAGAACTACGTCGACAAAATGAAGCGCCGCGACGGCAAGGAGCACAAGTGCGCCACCTGCCACGGAGAGCCTTTCGACGAGGACATTCTGGCGCGCTGGACCAAATAGCAGCGCAATTCTTGACGGCGTGACGGGCGTTCAGTACCTTACGATCCCAAATGCAAGGTCTGACCCAGCGGCAGCAGATGGTCCTTGACTTCATCCGCCAGTCGATAGCCGACCGAGGCTATCCGCCAACGTTGCGCGAGATCGGCGCCCGCATGGGCATTCGGTCGACGAACGGTGTGAACGATCACCTGCGCGCGCTCGAGCGAAAAGGCTACCTCACGCGCGAAGACATGAAGTCGCGGGCCCTTCGTCCAACGCCGGCCGGTACCGATTTGCGCTTCGATCCGCGCACGGACGTCGCGGCACCCGGCGCCTTCCGCTTCGACACCGGTTCGCCCGTCTCGCAGGCAGGTGCGTTGGCCGGCGGGTGGGGAGGCAGCGCGGCCTCCGACCTGGATCTGCAGACCGAGCTTCCTGGCATCGCCGATGCGGCGGGGCTTGCGGGCTCGCAGCTCGCCGGAGCCATTTCCGACGCGGCCTTGTCCAAGGCCACCCCGGCCAACGACGACGATTTGGTCGAGGTGCAGGTGCTCGGCCGCGTTGCCGCAGGCCTCCCCATCTTCGCCGAAGAGCACGTGATCGACACGGTGCGCATCGACCGCGGTCTCTTGCGCGGCGGGCGCGAAGTGTTCGGCCTCCGCGTGCAGGGCGACTCGATGATCGAGGCGGGCATCCTCAGCGGCGACTACATCTTCGTGCGCAAGCAGCTCACCGCCAGTCGGGGCGACATCGTGGTCGCGCTCATCGGCGACGAAGCCACGGTGAAGTACTACTTTCCGGAAAAGGACTACGTCCGCTTCCAACCGGCCAACAAGGAGATGGCCCCCATCCTCGTGCGTGCGGTCGACTTCCGCCCCACGATGCTCCTGGGGGTCGTCGTCGGTGTGTACCGCCGGCTGTAATCTCTAGGCCTAGGGCCACGTCTCGTTGTATGCCCAAGACGTGCAGCTAAGAGTGGGAGGTCTGGCAGCAATCGCGCTCTTTTGGGCCGTCCTATTCTTTTCTCCGCCGTCCGGGGCGCAGGTCGATCCGATCCCCAAAGCGGGGCCTGGTGCCAGAGCTGCCGCGCAGCAGGTCAAGGTCGAGCAGCAAGCGCGCTCCCTTCAGAAGAAGGCCATCGAGGACGATTACCTCTCCACGGAATTCGCAAAGGCCGAGGAGCGCCTCACCAAAGCGGTCACCCTCTGCGGAAGCGACAAGTGCTCCGCACAGCTGCGCGCACAGCTCCGGCGCGATCTCGGCGTCGTGGAAATCGGCGGCCAGATCGATCGCGAAAAAGGCATTTCCAACTTCGTCGAAGCGCTGCGCATCGATCCGAACGTCGTACTCGATCCGGATTTGCGCACGAAAGAGCTCGATCAAGCCTTCGATGTGGCCCGGCGCAGGGCGGGGCTCGCGGGCGCGGGCGGCGGTGCGGTGGCCACCCAAACGGCGCCGGCGAACGACTTCGTGCACGCGCCGGTCGCGGAGCAGGCGGTGCTCACCCCCGTGCCGATCTATGTAGAGTACACGGGAACGGAACCGCTGGCGCGGGTCATCGTTCGCTACAAGGGCGCCGCGATGGACGAGTGGAAAGCCCTCGACTTGAAGCGCGCCGGCCGCGTGTGGAAAGGCCTGACGCCCTGCGGTGACGTGGCCCAGGGCACCTTTCAGTATTACCTGCAGGGCTTCAACGCGCAGAACGAGCCGGTGGCGACGGCCGGCGATCGCACGAACGCGTACAAGGTGCCGATCAAGCCTGCGCTCGAAGGGGCCGCACCGCATCTGCCCGGCGAAGCGCCGCCCGAAGCGTGCACGGACGCGGCCGATTGTCCGCCCGGCTTCCCTTGCGAGAAGAAGACGGAGGCCCCTGGGCCTGCGCCCGAGGCGGCGCGCAAATATCCGCGCTTCTGGGTGGGCGCGGGGCTCGGGTTCGACTTCCTCGTGCTTCCCGCGGGCGACGACGTGTGCAAGTTGAACGGCGAGCCGGAGAACGGCGAGCCTGCAAAGGGGAACAAGTTCGAGCCCCAGAACGACGCCGGCTATTACTGCATTACCCCCGAGGGAACGGAGTACCCATCGCGCACGGACAAGTTCGTCGAGAACGGGAAACTGCAGCTTGGCAAGGCCGGCAAAGTCGAGAGCGGTCTCGCCCCTTCCAACTTTCGCGTATGGCTCTCCTTCGATTACGCGCTCAGTGCGAACTTCCTCGTGGGCGCGCGCATCGGCCTCGTGTTTCGCACGTTTCCCGGCAGTGAACCGAAGCAGGACGGTCACGTGCTTCTCGCGCCCTTCCACGGCGAAGCTCGGCTCACGTACTTGGTTGGCAAAGACGCCATCCTGCAGCCCGTTGCGCCGTACGGCTTCGTCGCCACGGGCGTCTCCCAGTACGACGCGAAGGTCGAGGTGCCCGTCGTCGAGCTGAACGTTCCCGGCACGCGCACCATCCACGCATGGGAAATCGGCGGCCCGTGGTTCGCATCGCTCGGCGCGGGCGTTCGCGTCGCCTTTGGCGACCGAAAGAACATCGCGCTCCTCCTCGGTGGCCGCGGCAACCTGACCTTACCCGTGGCCAAAAGCCCAGTGGTTCCGTCGTTCGGCCCGGAAGCGAATTTTCAAATAGGGTTTTAGCCCCGCTTGCCGTTACGCGGTGCGGCGCCTAAACGAAGATGTGTCCCTACCTCACGTAGTCATCGTTGGCGGCGGGTTCGGCGGTCTTACGGCGGCGCAGGCGCTCAAGCGATCACCGGTTCGGGTGACGTTGATAGACCGACGGAATCATTATCTTTTTCAGCCCTTGCTCTACCAGGTGGCCATGGCCGGGCTTTCACCGGCCGACATCGCTTCGCCGATACGTTCGGTGTTGGCCGAGCAGAAGAACGTCACGGTGCTGCTCGATCAGGCGGCCAATGTCGACCTCGTGCAAAAGGCCATCACGACCGAGACGGGGGCGCGGCTCGATTACGACTTTTTGATTCTCGCCGCCGGTGCCAAATCGGATTACTTCGGTCACGCCGAATGGGAGCAATTTGCTCCGGGGCTCAAGACGCTCACCGATGCCACCGAGATCCGGCGTCGCGTGCTGCTCGCGTTCGAGCTCGCCGAGCGCGAGACGGACGAGGCGCGTCGGCGGTGGTTGCTCACCTTCGTCGTCATCGGCGGAGGCCCCACCGGTGTCGAGCTCGCGGGGGCGCTGCGCGAGCTCTCGCAACACGTCCTCACGCGCGATTTTCGCCGCATCGACCCGACGGAGGCGCATGTGATCCTCATGGAGGGCGGCCCGCGCGTGCTCGCCTCGTTCCCGGAGGACCTCTCGCAGGCCGCCGTGCGCCAGCTCGGGGAGCTCGGCGTGGAGATCCGCACGGGAACGCGGGTCACGGACATCGACGCGCAAGGTGTCGCGTTTCAGTCGAGCCCGGATAGCCCGCCCTCGCGCCTCGAAGCCGCCAACGTCGTTTGGGCGGCCGGCGTGCGTGCGACGCGGCTCACGGGCAAGCTAGGCCTGCCCATCGACCGCGCCGGAAGGGTCATCGTGCGCGAGGACTGCAGCCTCCCAGGGCACCCCGAAGCCTTCGCCATCGGCGACATGGCGGCGTTCACCGACGAAGAGGGCAAGCTCCTTCCCGGCGTGAGCCCCGTGGCCATGCAGCAGGCGCGCTACGCGGCGAAGCTCGTCACCCGCGCGGTCCGCGACGGCAAGGCGCTCGCAGAGTTTCCCCACGAGAAATTCCGCTACTTCGACAAGGGCACGATGGCGACCATCGGGCGCTCGCGGGCGGTGGCCGAGTCGGGGCGCCTCAAGCTCACCGGCTTCATCGCCTGGCTTGCCTGGCTCTTCGTGCACTTGTGGTTCCTCATCGGACACCGCAATCGCGTGGCCGTTCTGCTCACCTGGGCGTGGTCGTACGTCACCTACGAGCGCGGGGCCCGCCTCATCACCGGGCGGGTCGATGCCATTCATCCCGACACCGAGCAGCCGCCCGCCGCCCTCGCGCCCCCGACACCGCCGAGGGCGCTGTCCACCGACGGAGCTCGCCAGGAAGAACGAAGCAGCGAGCCTTTGCGGAGTCCCCAGCCTTCGCATTAGGGCTATCTTCGCTTCTACCTGCCGCTGGCGGGCGATGAGTATATATTGCGCGCCCCCATGACTTCGCTTTCGCCGCGCGCCGCCGCTGGCGCCAGCATTTTGCTTACCGTCGCCTATGCGATGGCGCTCGCTGTCTTCAAGTGGGTGCCCCGCTACGACTGCATCACCTTGATGGTGGTGCTGGTGCTGGTCTTTCATTGGCTGGACCGGAGCCCCGCGCGCACGTGGCTGCTTCATGCCATCACGCAGGTGCTCGTCGCGGCCTTCGTGGTGCACCTCTGGACCTTGGGGTACGAGGGTCGCAACGCCGTCTTCGGCGGAATTTTGCCCTGGAGCGACTCCCACGACTTCTACGACGACGCGCTCCGGCTCATTTACGGCGGTCGCTTCGAGGTCTCGTCGAAGCGGCCCCTGTTCACCACGATCTTCTCGGGCCTCCTCAAGCTGTCGGCGAACAACCTGCGGTTCGCGCTGTTTGCGTGCGCCGCCGCGGGGGCGTGGGCGATTGCGCTGTCCGCGCTCGAAGTGTGGAAGACACACGGTGCGAAGGCGGCATTCGTCGTCTACGTGATCCTTCTCTTTTTCGAGCGGCGCTGGGCGGGCTTCGTGCAGACGGAGCACTTCGGGCTGCCCCTCGGCATCATCGGATTCGTGCTCTGCTGGCGCGCCAACGAAGCCCGCGAACGCGATCCACGTCGCGCGGGGCGGCTCGTGCTCGTGGGCATCTTCTCCATCGCGCTCGGCCTCATGGCCCGTGCAGGCGCCTTCTTCGTGTTGCCCGCCATCGCGATTTGGGCTGCGCGAACCATCGTGCCGGTGCGCGGGCGGCTCCGCTTTTTGGCCCTCGCGGCCGGCGCCATGTTCGCGGCCTTGGTCGTCCACACCGTGGTGCTGCGCTTCGTGGGCAGTGGCGCCACGTTCTCGGATTATCCCGCGATTGCCTACGGGCTCATTCACGGCGAGGACTACACCTACCTTTTGCACCAGCACACCGAGCTCGTGCCAATGAGCGCGGCCGAACGCGTCTCGGCCTCGTGGAACATCTTGCTCGCCGAAGCGCTCGCGCACCCGGGGCTCGTGGTCCTCGGCTTCCTCAAGTCCGGCCTCGGTCTCTTTGCGTCGCCCTTCGGGATGTTCAGCTACGTGTGGACCAACCCGGACGACGCGGCGCTGGAAGACGGAGCCGCCGTGCGCGCTGCCACCGCGCAGGATGGCCTCTTCGGGCCGCTCTTGCTCTGGCAGCGCACCTTCGGGACCTACAGCCTGTTCAACGCCGCCGCGATGGGCCTCATTGGCGGCGCCTTCGTGCTCGCATTCATCTGGTCGCTCTACGTCGTCTTCGTCAAAGAGCGCGCGAATCCGCGGCTGTCGCTGTTGCGGCACGCCATCGTGGGGATCATTCTTTCGGCGCCGTTCACGCCGCCGTGGATCACGTCGGGGCAGCAGGTGGCGACGTGCACGCTGTCGTTCATGGGGGCCATGCCGGCCCTCGCGCTGCTCGGCCGCCGCACGCATCCAACGCAAGACGCGCCCGACACGTACGGCGCGGGGGAGGGGAGTCGCGGCATCGATCGGCTGGCCTACGTTCCCGCCGGCGTCGCCCTGGCCCTGGCGCTCGTCGTCGTGTGGATCCGTCTTACGACACCGTACAAGCCGGTGTGCACGAACCCCGCCGAGCACGTGCTCTTGCCCCTCTCCGCCGCGTCCGTGGAAGTGACCTCCACGCGTGACATGGTCTTCCGCGACAAGGCCATCGACGACCTTCGCTTCTCGATTCGTTACCTGGCCAAGCACAACGCTGAACTCACCGACTCGGTCGTTCCGTACCTGCACGCGGGCACCTCGTACGTGTCGGCCTTCGACGCGTGCGATAGCCGCGTGAAAATTTTAATCGACGACGCACACCGCCTGGACGGAATGTCGTCCTGGGCAAGCTTCAGCGTGAAGCTTCTGGCGAGCCCGAACGTCCTTCTTCTCACGAGCTCCCGGTACTAAACTACCGCGGGGTCGGGAGATAAACGATGTTCGAGCACGCAGAGACATTTCAGGGCGGTGAAACCTCGGGCCACCTTCGGCTCGGAAAGCTGGAGGTGCTTTACCAAGAGCTCTTCAAGCAGGTCATCGCCGATGGCCTCATCACCACCGACGAACGTGCGCAGCTCGACAAGATGGCCGCGTCGTTCGGGCTGGATCGCGAGCGCCTCCAGCGGCTCGAGACCGCGCTGGAGGCCGCGTACCACGCCCAGCACCGCGGGACCGAGACGATCGCGGTGGACATCGATCTTTCGGATCTGAGCGCGCCCGAAGTCCCCCCGTCGGGATCGCACGATGGGGACGAGTTGCATGACCGCTTTCGCGCGCACACCGCGGTGGGGGACGTCGATCGGGCGTGGTGCGTGGCGCAGGCGCTCGCGTTCACCAACGCGGCCAACCCGGAGGAGCGGGCCTTCTTCGATGCGCACAACCACGCGACCTTGATTCGGCCGCAACGGCCGCTCGATCGTGCGGCGTGGCACGAGCTTCTCTTTCATCCGGAGGAGGACGCCGCCATCGGCGGCATCTTCGCCGTGGTGGCGCCGGCGGTGCTGCTCGGCCGCCTCTCGGCGCTGCGCCGCGATGGGCAGCTGCCCGCGCTGAACCCGGCGCAAAAGCACGAACCCGTGAAGTCCACCGTGCAGGCCGTGCGTTGCTTCGCCTGGGCCGCCGCCATCTTCGGCATGGCCTCGCCCGAGCTGCACGTCGACCCGGACCATGCGGGCACCGGGGAACTCGTTCCCGCGCTTCCGCCCGTCGTGCGGCTGGGCGCTGCGGCGCTCTCGGGTCGCAGCAGCGAGGAGCTGGCCTTTCTCGCCGGGGCGCATCTCGCCTACTTCCGCGAGGAGCACATCGTCTCGCTCTTGGTCCCCTCGCTCGCGCACCTGGAAGAGATCTTCCTGGCCGCCCTGCGCATCGGGAAACCGGATCTCGCGATACCGGACCACGTCGTGCCCATCGCAGGCGCCATCGAGCCGCTGCTCGACCCCGCCGCCCTCGATCAGCTCCGCGGCCAGGTTCACCGCTTCGTCGAGCAAGGTGGCCGCGCGGATCTGCGGCGTTGGGTCGCTGCCGTGCACCAGACCTCCGCCCGCGCCGGCTTGCTCCTCGCCACGGATCTCGAGGCCGCGCACAACGTGCTGGCCCTCGAGTCCCATCGCGACATCGACAAAACGACACGCGAGCTGATCGTGTTCACGACCAGCTCGCGTTATGCGACGTTACGTCGCCACCTGGGGATTACGCTGTAAGCGTCAGTGGTGCTCGCCTTCGGGGAGCGGCCCGCCGACTTGCGGAGCGTGCTCCGACTCGTGCTTCGGCGCCGCCGCCGATTCGGGCATGCCGCCCGGGGCGAGCTTTCCATCGGCGGGCAACGTCTCGGTACCTTGCTCCAGGTCGACCTGGCCGCGATGCCCCGTGTCGTTGATCGTGTACGCGAAGAACACGCCGATGAACATCAACGAGCACACGAAGATGAGCCCGTTGAATTTGTTGTCGTACTTCAAGTGCATGAAGAACAGCACCACCAGCGCCGCTTTGATCGACGCGATGATGATGGCGACGGCAAGGTTCGCCGGTCCCAGGTGGACGTAGGAAACCGCCACCGTCAGCACCGTCAGGGCGACGAGGCCCATGAAGATGCCAACGTAGAACTGCGCGCTCGCGATGTGCGTGTGCACCGCGCCGTCGTCGTGATGTCCGTGACCGTGGTCTGCGCTGTGGGAATCGCTCATGGCCCTATGCCTTTTTATCTCGCGTCCAAGGTCCCGTCGGATCAGTCGATGAGGTAGAGGAGCGGGAACAGGTAAATCCAGATCAAGTCGACCAAGTGCCAGTAGAGCGCCACCAGATCGACGGGGGTGAAGAACTCTTTCGAGAACTCGCCCGACGCGTTCCGCTTCACGATCCAGAACAGCACACCGATGCCCACGATGACGTGGAGCGCGTGGATGCCGGTCATCACGAAGTAGAGCGAGAAGAAGATGTGCGCCTTGGGCGCCAGGTGCGGCGTGTGGCCGTGGCCTGCGGGGATCGCTCCGAAGAGCCCACCGTCCACCGGATGGCCGAAGTACTTACCCGGCAGCAAGCCCGCGTGGAACTTGTGCTGGTACTCGAAGTACTTGACGATGAGGAAGATGAAGGCACACGCGATGGTGATGAGCAGCAGGGTGGTCGTCTGCTGCTTCTTGCCCAACTGAGACGAACGCACGGCCATGGCCGCCGTCCAGCTGGAGAAGAGGAGCACGATCGTGTTGGCCGCGCCCATCACCCGGTCCAGCTGGTGCGAGGCCGTGCTGAAGGCCTCCGGGTACCAGCTGCGGAAGATGCCGTAGGCGACGAAGACGCCGCTGAAGAACAGGAGCTCCTGCGCGAGGAACGCCCACATTCCGAGCTTCGCCGCGTCGAACTGCTGGGCGGGCGTGTCGAAGTGGTGCGCGAGCCAGGGCGGTCCGTGATGCTCGTCGTGTCCGCCCGCGTGCGACTCGTCGTGAGACGCCGCCGACGACTCGGCGTGGCTTGCAGCTTGGCTCATTGCTCGGACAGCTCCTCTTCGGTGGCCAGATGGTAATCGTACGGGCCGCGGGTGATCGTCGGCACCTTGATGAAGTTCGCGAGGGGAGGCGGCGTGGGCGTCTGCCACTCGAGGGCCGCAGAACCCCACGGGTTACGCGTGGACTTCGCGCCGCTCTTCAGCGAGATGATGAACATTGCCAGCATGGTCAGGAAGCCGGCGCCCAGGATCCACGAGCCGATGGTCGACACCTTGTGGAAGATCTCGAACTCGGGGAGGTAGTCGTAGTAGCGCCGGGGCATGCCGCGCGAGCCCATGATGAACTGCGCGATGAAGGTGACGTTGAAGCCGATGAACACGAGGAACCAGGCCACCTTGGCCATGCCCTCGCTGTAAAGCTTGCCCGTCATCTTCGGCCACCAGTAGTGCAGACCGCCGACGAAGCCCATCACCGTGCCGCCCACCATGACGTAGTGGAAGTGCGCGACGACGAAGTACGTGTCGTGGAGGTGCACGTCGATGGCGAGCATGCCGAGGAACAACCCGGTCAGACCACCGATGGTGAAGAGGAAGATGAACGACAGGGCGTACAGCATCGGCGATTCGAGCCGAATCGAGCCCTTGTAGAGCGTGGCAACCCAGTTGAAGACCTTCACGCCGGACGGGATGGCCACGAGGAAGGTCAGCCCCGAAAACACCATCGTCGCGTACTCGCTCATGCCGCTGACGAAGAGGTGGTGGCCCCAGACGAGGAAGCCGAGGAGCGCCAGCGCCAGCGAGCTCATGGCGACGAACATGTAACCGACGATCGCGCGGCGGGTGAACGTCGCGATGATCTCGTTCACCACCGCCATGCCCGGCACGATCATGATGTAGACCGCGGGGTGCGAGTAGAACCAGAAGAAGTGCTGGAACAGAACTGGGTCGCCGCCGAGCTTCGGATCGAAGATGCCCAGGCCGAGGAAGCGCTCGAGGCAGAGCAGCAGCAGCGTGATGGCGAGAACCGGCGTCGCGAGAACCTGGATGATGCTCGTGGAGTAGAGGCCCCAGATGAACAGCGGCAACTTGGTCCAGGTCTGCCCGGGCGCGCGCAGCTTGTGCACCGTCACCAGGAAGTTCACACCGGTGAGGATTGACGAGAAGCCCATGATGAAGGCGCCGAGCACCATCGGGATGACCGACGAGGCCGTGCGCATGCTGTACGGCGTGTAGAACGTCCAGCCGGTGTCGACGGCGCCGTTCACCATGCTGTAAAGCGCGAAGCAGGCGCCGAAGACGTAGATGTAATACGACATCAGATTCAGGCGCGGGAAGGCGACGTCCTTGGCCCCGAGTTGGATCGGGAGGATGAAGTTACCCAGTGCAGCCGGAATCGACGGGATGATGAAGAGGAACACCATCACCACGCCGTGCAACGTGAAGGCGCGGTTGTATTGATCCGCGTCCATGATGGTGCGGCCGCGCGAGAACAGCTCGAGGCGCACGCCGAGGGCGAAGGCACCTCCGACCGCGAAGGCCAGGATGACCGAGATCAGGTACATGATCCCGATGCGCTTGTGATCGAGCGTCACGAGCCAGGACATGATGCCCCGCTCCGCCTTGAGATAATTCTCGTTCGGATCGGGGTGGTGCGGTTGGGCTCTGGGGACGGTGGTTGTAGCGGCTCCCATGACTTTCTGTCCTCGTAGTAACGCTACTTCAGCGTCTTCATGTAGGCGATGATGGCGTCAATCTGTGGATCCTTCAGCGTGAAGGGCGGCATTTGCGTGGTGGTAAACCCGGCCGCAATCTTCGCCTGTGGCTTCAGGATGGATTCTTTGACGTAATTTTCGTCGACCTGCACGGTCGACCCGTCCGCCATTTGCTCTTGCTTGCCCCAGAGACCCTTCCAGGTCGGTCCGGGCATCTTCGAGCCGTCGACGGAGTGGCAGGTGTTGCACGCGTTCTTCTTGTAGAGCGTCGCGCCGTACTCTTCCGGAGAGGTGCCTGCCGGGGGCTTGTCACCCTCGTCGAGGAACTTCTGGAACGCCTCGGGGGTCATGACCTCGATCATGGCAAGCATGCCCGAGTGGCTTGTGCCGCAGTACTCCGCACAGAAGACTTGCATCGGACCGAGCTTGGTCGGCGTGAAGGTGATGTTCGTGTACATGCCCGGAACGGCGTCGCGCTTCAAACGGGCGCCCGGCACGTAGAAGCTGTGGAGCACGTCGTCGGACGAGATGATGAACTTCACCGGCTTGCCCACGGGCAGCTTCAGTTCGTTCGTCGCCGTCGAGCCGTTCGGGTACTGGAACTCCCAGAGCCACTGCCGGCCGCGCGCACGAATCTCCATCGCGCCTTCCTGCGCGACGGCGTTGTGCACGTACACCTTGAAACCAAGGTGGAAGAGGATGGCGATGAAGACGACCGGGCCGAACGTCCAAACCAGCTCCATGACCAGGTTGTGTCCGACGGGTTCCGCCTTCACCCCCGGACGACGGCGGAACTTCACGATGCAGTAGATCATCACCGCGACGATGATCGCGGTGAAGATCAGACTGAACCAGTAGACGAACATGTAGAGGTCATCGACCTCGGCGGCGCCGGTCGAGAGCTGCTCGGGTAGTTGAAAATTGTCGGGGCTTACCACGCTTAGTTCTCCGTGACCGGTGTGCGGTGATGCAATGAATCCGCTTTTCGAGCATCGACCTCGGCCCTCTTGCGACGGCGTTCACGCGTCCACATGATGCCGAGGAAAGAGCCGAGGGCGAGCACCGTGGCAAAACCCGAGAGTTGCATCACGCGGGTCGCCATGAGGGTGTATTTCCCGTCCTGCGGGTCATAGTGATAGCAATAGAGAATGACCTGCTCGATCGTGCTGATCGAGTGGCCGTTGGCCGCCTCGAGGAGGCCGATGCGCAGATCCCTCGGATCGTATTCGAGGCCGTAAAGATAGCGGGCCATCTGCCCATTCGGCTTCGTGAGCATGACCACCGCGGGGTGGCCGTACTGGCCTTGCCGCTCGTCGTACTCGTATTGAAAGCCGATGGCGTTGGCGACGCGATCGATCTGCGTCTTGTCGCCGACCAGGTAGTGCGCCCCGCTCTCCGTACCCGGGCGCCCGTACGCGGCCAAGATCGACGCCTTCTTCTGCGACGCCGTTTCCGGCGTATCGCGCGGGTCGATGCTGATGACGACGAGGTCGTATTCTTTGCCGACCGTCCAGGGAATTTCCTTCATCGCCGTCGCCGCCGCGTTCTGCACCATGCCGCAGAGCACGGGGCAGGAGTGGTAGGCGAGGATGAACAGGGCCGGCCGCTCTCCCTTGAAGTACTTGCTCAACTGCACCATCGCGCCCGTCTCGTCGCGGAAGGTCGCGTCGAGGGGGATCTGTCCGTCGAGGTGCTCGTCGACGCCCACGTGCTTGAGCTCCTTCGGCGTGTTGTCACGCTCGGCATGTGCCTCGCCCACCGGCCCGACGAGGGCGGAGAAGGCGACCGAGGCAGCAAGGAGGAGGGTTCGTAGCTTCATGGGTACTTCGTAGGAGCGATTCGAGTCTTCTTCGTAGCGGTTTTCTGACGCAGTTCAGTGCGGGTGCCCAGCGTCGGCCGCCTCGGCCGTCTTCTGGGGAGTGGCGCCCGCGTCGCCCACCTGGGCCGACGTGGTCGACGGCGGCGTGGCCGCGTCGGCCTTTTTCGGGGCATCGTTGGCCGCGCCTTCACCCGCCTTCGCCGCCGCTTTGGCGCGCAGGCCTTGCGACCAGCCGGTGAGGGGCCCGTCATCCTGCGACGGCTGCGGGGCGATGAGGGTCGAAGACTCGCGCCCCTTGGACGCGAGCTCGCCCATCGCCTTGTCGATCGGAATGGGGCTTCCCGTCAGCTTCTTGGTCTCTTCCTCGTGCAGCTTCGCCAGCTCGGCGGGCGCTGCGATCTTCGCCTTGGCCTCACCCTCGAACATGAAGGTGAAGTACGAGTCGAAGACGAACTTCAAGACAAAGAGCGTCCCCACAGTGCCGAAGGCCATGACCATGATGAGTCGAATTCGCGGGGGGCTGTTGTCCGTAGCCATGAGAAACCTCTGTTGCGTGGAAAGTCGGTCGCCGCGAACGGCGACCTTCCGGAGTCCTATGCGTTCTCGAAGTGGATGGCGCGAGGCAGGCGGGGATCTCCAACCGGAATCAGCCGATGCTGGCGCATGATGTAGAAGACCGTCGCGAGGTAGATACCGCCGATGCCCAGCAGGCACGTCAGATCCAGCCAGTGGAAGGCGAAGTCATCTTGTCCGAAGTTCGGCATCACGAGCCAGTAGATGTCCACCACGTGCATCAACAGGATCCAGGCCGCACCGAAGGTGAGCACTTCCAGCTTTCGCTTGGTGTTGCGCGAGATCAGGAGGAAGAACGGGAAGACGAAGTGCGAGAACACGAGCAGCAGGCTCACCGCCGACCACGGACCGTGGTCCCAACGGTGGTGGAAGAAGGTCGTCTCTTCCGGGAGGGCGGCATACCAAATCAGCATGAACTGTGAGAAGCCGATGTACGCCCAAAACACCAGAAAGCCAAAGGTGAGCTTTCCTAGGTCATGGTAGTGCTCGGTAGTCACTTCCTTGCGAAGCAGACCCGAGCGGCGCAGCACCATCGTGACGAGCGTGAGGGTCGTGAGCCCAGCCAGCACGCAGCCGGCGAAGCAGTAGACGCCGAAGATCGTGGAGAACCACGACGGGTCGAGCGACATGATCCAGTCGAAGCCCGCGAACGTGAGCGTCAGGGCGAACAGGATGGTCGCCACCGGCGCGAAGCGCTGGACGCCGACGGTGAGCTTCGGATCCTTGGAGGTGTCCTGGTCGACGGAGTAGCGGAAAAGCTTCCACGCCAGGAACGCCCACACGAGGAGGTAAACCACCGCGCGGATCGAGAAGAACCCAGAATTGAGGTACGGCTTCTTCTTCGCCAGGACGGCTTCCTCGGCCACCTCGTGCGGGTCACCCTTGGTGAAAACTCCACCACCGTGGGCCGCCTGGAGGCCGCCACCGTGTCCGTGACCACCCGCCGCGCGCGCCGGCCCGCCATGGCCATGAGCGCCACCCGGCTCCGCCGCGTGCTCCGGCTGTCCCGCTTGCTCGTCGAGGGCGGCGCTGGTCGTATGCGTCGTTGAAATTTCGGCGTGTTCACCACCGTGGTGCTCGGAGAGCCACGGGAAAATCTGGTCCTTGAGGAGCCAGATCGGCGCGAACAGCACCACGAGGGAGACGACGCCCACCCCGAAGAACTCCGCCGTGCGGCGCACGGTGACGCTCCAGCCCGCGCTCGTCAGGTGCTGAACGAGCACGAAGAAGATCGAGCCGAGGGCAATCGAGAGGACCACTTCGAAGGCGAAGAGGTACGAGAACGCGAAGCGCTTGCCGTTGCTGCCGTAGCCCACCGCCGAGGCGATGAGGCCGAGCGCGCCCACGATGCCTGCAATCTTCCACGCGCCGTCCCACGGGGAGCCCGCCGGGATGCGAATGTGATCGTCCGCGTCGGGACCCTTCTTCTTCGCGAGCGACGGACGGGTCGCTCTCTGCTGGTCTTCCGCGGGAGTCTTTTTCTTCTCGTCTTGGCTCACGGCTTCGTCTCCGCGGCAATGGGTGCCTGGCTAAGCTGGAGTGCGCGCACGTACGAGACGATGGCCCAGCGATCGTCGACGGGGATCTGCGGAGCGTACGCCGGCATGTTGCGCACGCCGTTGGAGATGGTGGCGAAGATCTGCCCGTCCGGCGCATGGCGGAGGCGATCTTGGTGGAAGCTCGGCGGCTTGAGCATGCCGTGCTTGATGATCATGCCGTCGCCCGCGCCCGTCTTATCGTGGCAGGGCGTGCAGTAGATGTTGAAGCGATCCTGGCCACGCTTCACCAGACCCTCCATGCCGCCGTGGCGCGCGATCATCTCGTTCGGGACGACCGCGACGTACGAGGAGTCGTCCTCGGTGCGGCCTTTGGCCACGCGGGAATCGACTTCCTCCGAGCGGGAGACGGTGCCTTCGACGGGGTCGCGCATGGTGCGCTTGTCCTCGAAGAACTCGCTCTCGTTCTGCATGTTGTAACGAGGCTGGAAGTACATGTTCCGAATGGGGACGATCGGCGTTTCGCGCGACGTCTCGCCGCGGCAGCCCGCCAGGCCCGTGAGCGCGGTGAGGCTCGTCACCGCTGCCAACGCCAATGAAGACAAGCCGCGCATCAAACTTCCTCCTCGACGAGCTCGACGTGCGACGGGTGCGTCTTGTCCAGCAATTCGCGCGTCCGATCGAGCTTGAACTTGGGATCTTCCACTTCCACCGACAGGAAGAACTTGTCGTTCGAGAAGGCGCGGAAGCGGTCCGACTCGAACACCGGGTGGTGGTGGCGGGGGAGGCGATTCAGTCCGAACATGCCGAACACTGCGCCGAAGGCCGACAGCAGGATGGTCAGCTCGAACATGATCGGAATCATCGACGGGATGCTGGCGATACCCGCCGGCTTTCCGCCGATGATGATCGGGTAATCGATGTTGTTCATCCAGTGCATCATGGTGAACGCCAGCGTCGTTCCGGTGAGACCCATCGCGATGACGATCCAACCGAGCTTCGAATCGGGCATGCCCATCGCGCGGTCCATCCCGTGCACCGGGAACGGCGTGTGCGCGTCGAACTTCGTGTAGCCCGCATCGCGGAGCTTCTCGGCGGCGTGCAGACACTCGCCGGGGGTGCGGTACTCCGCGAGGAGCAGGGCAGGGCGCAGCTTCGGCTTGAGGGCCTTCGTCTTCGGGTCGTCGTGCTTGCGCGCGGCGCCGCGGTGAGATCCCGACTCGCGGTCTTGCGGGTCGATCTTCTTGTACGTGCCGAGCGGCTCCTCGTCGTCCGAGTCGGCCGGCGGAACGGGCTTCGCACCTTGCGCGATGTCCTCTTTGCCGTGCGGCGTGTGCGCCATCGGCTTCGCGCCTTGGTGGTCCTGCACCTTGTCGGCGAGGATTGCGGCATCACGCTCGGAGAACGGAGCCTCGGGCACGTTGCCGTCTTGATCGGCGCTCTCACGCTCCTCGCGCGGGAGGCCTTCCTTCAGCGTCTTCTTGTTGCGGGAATCGTCGTCACTCATGACTCGTATGCCTCACTCCGCCGGCGCCAAGGCAGCATCGGCCGCCGAATCGTGTGCCCCTTCGTGACCGTGGTCATCACCGTGGTGCGGGTCGGCCTCGGGGAGGACGCCCTTGACCTCGGCGATGGCAATCATCGGAACCCAGCGGATGAACAGAAGGAACAGCGTCATGAACAGGCCGAGCGTTCCGCCGTAGGTGCAGATGTCGATGATCGTCGGCCGGAAGTAACCCCACGAACCGGGGATGAAGTCGCGGTGCAGCGAGGTCGCGATGATGACGAAGCGCTCGAACCACATACCGATGTTGATGACGATCGAGATGACGAACATCAGCGGGATGTTGGTGCGGAGTTTCTTCGACCAGAACAGCTGCGGCGAGATGACGTTGCAGGTGATCATCGTCCAGTACGCCCAGGCGTACGGACCCGTCGCGCGGTTGATGAACGTGAAGCGCTCGTAGTCGTTGCCGCTGTACCAGGCGATGAAGAACTCCATCGCGTACGCGTAGCCAACGAGGCTGCCCGTCACGAGCATGATCTTGTTCATCAGCTCGAGGTGCTGCATCGTCACGATGCTGCGCACGCCGTACACGATGCGGCAGACGAGCATCAGCGACATAACCATCGCGAACCCGCTGAAGACGGCGCCGGCGACGAAGTACGGCGGGAAGATCGTCGTGTGCCAGCCAGGCATGAGCGAGGTGGCGAAGTCGAACGAAACGACGCTGTGCACCGAGAGAACCAGCGGCGTGGAGATGGCCGCCAGAATCAGGTACGCGCGCTCGTAGTTCTGCCAGTGGCGGTTCGAACCGCGCCACCCGAGGGCCAGCGCGCCGTAGACCGTGCGGCGAAGGTTGGTCGTCGCGCGGTCACGCAGGGTGGCCAGGTCGGGGATGAGGCCGACGTACCAGAAGAGCAGCGACACCGTGAAGTAGGTGCTGACCGCGAACACGTCCCAGATGAGCGGGCTCTTGAAGTTCGGCCAGATGCTCATCTGGTTCGGAATCGGGAACATGTAGTAGGCGACCCACGCGCGACCGACGTGGATGCCCGGGTACAGCAAGGCGCAGATGACGGCGAAGATCGTCATCGCTTCGGCGAAGCGGTTGATCGACGTGCGCCACTTCTGGCGGAAGAGGAACAACACGGCGCTGATCAGCGTGCCGGCGTGACCGATACCGATCCACCAGACGAAGTTCGTGATGTCCCAGCCCCAGTAGACCGGCGAGTTGTTTCCCCAGACGCCGACGCCCTGCCAGAACAGGAAGCCAACGGCGGAGAACAGGATGACCGTTGCCGTCAGTGCGAGACCGAAGGCGGCCCACCACGCTTTCGGCGCCTTGGTCTCGGTCACGCGGGCGACGCGCTCGGTGATGGAGGCGAACGTTTCGCCCTCTTTCACCAGCGGGATTTCGCCGATTTCCTTGATGGGGAGCTTGTACGAAGCCATATGCAGGTTCCGGTGAGTCGGGGTATCCGGTTGGGACGATGAGTCGGTGAGAACGAGGCGGCGGTTAGGCCATTTCCTTGTTCGGGTTGCGGATCTTGCCGAGGTAGGTGGTGCGCGGGTGCGTACCGAGGTCGGCGAGGAGCGCATAACTGCGGTCACGCTTGCGGAGCTCGGCGACGCGCGACTTGGGGTCGTTGAGGTCGCCGAACACGATGCCGCCCGCGGGGCACGCTTGCGCGCACGCCGTGGTGAAGCTCTGGTCGCGCAGCGGCTTGCCCGTGCGCTTCTCGGAGATCTTGGCTTCCTGGATGCGCTGCACGCAGTACGTGCACTTCTCCATGACGCCGCGCATACGAACGGTGACGTTCGGGTTGAACTGCATCTTCGTCGTCTCCGGCATGTCGCCGTAGAGCGGGTCGCCCTGGAACTCGAGGTAGTTGAACCGGCGGACCTTGTACGGGCAGTTGTTCGCGCAGTAGCGCGTGCCGATGCAGCGGTTGTACGCCATGTCGTTCAAGCCTTCGGGGCTGTGCTCCGTGGCGTTGACCGGGCAGACGTTCTCGCAGGGGGCTTCCTCGCAGTGGACGCACGCCAGCGGTTGCAGGGCGACCTGCGGATCCGCGACGTCGTTGCCGACGAAGTAGCGGTCGATGCGCAGCCAGTGCATTTCACGGCCGCGGCCGACTTGGGTCTTGCCGACGGTCGGAATGTTGTTCTCCGCCTGGCAAGCGATGATGCACGCGTTGCAACCCGTGCACTGGCTCAAGTCGATCGACATGCCCCACTGGTGACCCTTCGAGTAGTCCACCTTGTTCCACAGCGGGAGGGTCTTGGGGTTCGTGCTCCGGTACTGCGTGAACGACGGGTTCGCGCGGTACTCTTCGAGGGTCGCGTCGATGGCGACCGGGCGGCCTTCCATCGAGTCGTGGTCCTGCGTCTGCGTGAGGTCGTACGTCGTGCCGGTCTTCTCGATGTTGACGCCGGAGACGAATCCGGGCGCCTCGGACGAGCGGAGCGGGTTGACGTCGAAGCCGTGACCCTTGCCGTAGCGGCCGGGCTTGGCGCGACCCCAGCCGAGGCGGAGGCCAATCGAGTTGTCGGCCTGGCCGGGGAGGATCCACGCGGCAATCGTGATGGAGGCATCGCCGCGGGAGACCTTGATGAGGTCACCGTTCTTGATGCCCTTCTCGTCGGCCGTCTTCTTGGAGAGGAGCGCCGCGTTGTCCCAGACGATCTTCGTCATGGTGTCGGGCAGCTCGAGCAGCCACGGGTTGTTCGCGTGCTCGCCGGCGTGCAGCTTCGGGTCGGGGAGGAACACGGCCTCGAGGCCCTGCGCGCCGCCACCCTTCTTGGCCGCCTTGGAGAGCTCCGCGACGATGTCGTCCGCGCGCACGTCCGAGGGCGTGAACGACGTCGGAGCGCTTCCGCCGATGATGCCCTTCTGCAGCGCCGTCTTCCACTGACGCTCGAAGTCGAACGCCGCGAGGCTCGGAGCCGCGGGAGGCGTCGCAACGGGAGCGGCCGGCGGGGCGGCGGGAGCTTGCCCAGGGGCCGCGGCCTTCGCACCGACGGCCGCAACACCGGCCACCGCGAATGCCTTGGGATCGGGCTTGGCCGGCGGCGGCGCATTCGGGTGAATGAGCCCTGCCGAAGCCTTCGCACTCGCTGCACCGGCGGCAGGAGCCGCGGGCGTTGCCGAGGCGCCAGAAGCTGCCGGGACGACCGGATCGGTCGCCGCGGGCGTGGCCACCGCCAGCCCTGCGGCCGGCGTCGGTGAAGCTGCGCGCATCGTGTCGCGCACGAGGTCGTAGCTCTTCTTGTTCGCGAGCTCCGGCACCATCAGCGCGAGGATCTCGATCTCGCTCTTGCTGCCGTGCAGCGGCAGAATCATCGGCTGCTGAACGCTCCACGTTCCGTCGAGCGAACGCTGATCGCCCCACGCCTCCAGCTCGTGCGTGCGCGGCAGGTGCCACGTGCACTTCTCGCTGGTCTCGTTGACGTGCGACGACAGATGAATCGTGTTCTTCGCCTTGCCCAGCTTGTCGGCGAACTTCAAATCGCCGGCCGCGTCGTACACCGGGTTGCCGCCCAGAAGGAGCAGGGTATCGACCTTGCCGGAGTCGAGGTCACGCGCGAGCGTGCGCAGGTCCGCCGCCGTGTCCTCGTGCGGATCGGCCACCGGTGCGTAGTGCACCGTCTGGCCCACGGACCCGAGCGCGCGGTTCAACGCGTGCGCGAGGGCGTGGACGCTGGCCGGCTGCCTCGAGCCGACGACCACGATCGCACGACCGCGGTTAGCCGAAAGCTCCTTGGCTACGACCTTGAGCCACTTCTCGGGGATGCCCGACGCATCGGCCGCACCGAGCGCGCTGCCGACCTTGCCGAGATCCACACCGAGGGCCGCGACTTCCTTCGCGAGGAGACGCGCGTAGCGCTCGATGTCGCCCGACGCGAGGCGCAGGCGGTGATCCGAATTGGCGCCGGTGAGGCTGTGCGTCGACTCGACGACGTATAGGCGGCTCATCGAGTCGCCTGGCGAACGAACGCGGCGACCTTCGCCGAACAGACGCGTCGCACGAACGCTGCCCGCCTCGGTCTCGAGGAAGTCGGCCTCGAGCGAAACGATCACCTTGGCGCGCGCATAGTCGTACAGCGTGTTGAGCGGCTGGCCGAAGGCGATGCGTGCACCCTCGCGCGCATTGCCGTCGTCGACTGGCGAGTACGTGTGGAACTTCGCCTGCGGAAAGCGCGCGCGGACTGCATCGCGCAGACGGAGGAACGTCGGCGAGTTGCTCGGCTCCGCGAGCACGCGCAGACGCGCACCCTGGTCGGCCTCATGGGTCTTCAAGGTCGACGCGAAGTAAGCCTGGAACTGATCCCACTTGGCGGCGGCGTTCGCGTTGAGCGGCGTCGTCGAGCGATCGGGATCGTACAGATCCCAGATCATCGCCTGGGCAATCGTGTCCGTGCCGCCGCGGCTCGCGGGGTGGTCCGGATTGCCTTCGATCTTCGTCGGACGTCCCTCGTGGCTCTCCACGAGAACGCCGAGCGCTTCACCGCGGCGGTTGAGGACCGAGGCGTAGTGATTCGGGATGCCCGGGATCACCTGCTCGGGCGCGCGGGTGTACGGAACGAGCTTCTCGACGGGGCGGCGGACGCAGCCCTCGAGGCCGAACAGCGCGGTGACCGCGGAGCCGAACTTCAGGAAGTTCCGGCGATCGACGGAGAAGACCGGGGCTTCATCGCCTTCGTCTTTCGCCTTCTCGACCTGCTTGGCCAAGCCAAACGGGAACTCCGCTTCCTTCATCGACTGAAGGTTGTCGGCGGACTCTTTCTCTTCGATGCTCTTCCAGAAGACTTTGGCGCCCGAGGATGACGTGGAGGCGACGTCTTGGAAGGTGTACGGCTTGCGTTTCATCGGTGGCACCCTGAGCAGTGCTTGGGGGGATTCACGCTGGGCGGCTGCCAGCCAGCGGGGGCCATTTCGGGCCGCCAATCCATGTTGGTGATTTGATCTTTGGGCCGGAGACTTGGCGTGGGATCGCGGTGACACTCGAGGCACCAACCCATGCTGATCGGCTTATCGAGACGGACGATTTCCATCTCGTCGATGCGACCGTGGCAGGTCGCACATCCAACGCCAGCAGCAAGGTGCGCACTGTGATCGAAGAACGTGTGCTCGGGGAGCTTGTGGACTTTCACCCACTCGATCGCCTTGCCGGTGTCCCAACTCGAGCGCACGTTCGCGAGACGAGCGCTTTCGGTCTTCACGACCGAGTGGCATCCCATGCAGGTTTGCGTGGGCGGAATCATCGCATGTGCCGCGCGTTCGATGTTCGCGTGGCAATAGCGGCAATCCATGCCGAGTTGGCCGACGTGCAGCTTGTGGCTGTACGGAACCGGCTGGACCGGCGCGTAGCCGACCTGCAGATTCTTGGGCGAGAAGTAGTACCAGAAGACAAACACCACGCTTCCCAAGAGTCCGACCGTTGCGACGGCGGCGATCAGGGGGAGCTTGTTGAGCGACCGGGGGAAGATTTGCATTCGGGTGGCCTAGGAGCGGGCGAGTCGGGCCGGGAAACCTCCATCTCGAACCGTGAGAGGGAGGCCTGCCCGCTGCGGGCAAGTTGCGGCGTCCTTATAGGAGACGGACCCCTCGCCGCACAAGGCCAGACCGCATGGGGTGGGGAATAATCGACAGGGAAAGCTCGGGGCCCGGGCAATCACCCCGTACACGTGCCCGTGCCCCTGCCCATGCCCGAAGACGAGCACGACCACGTGCACGTCCGTCGGACTGCGGACAGGGGCATGGGCCCGCGTACGGAGCCCTGCACGGCGAAAAATTTTGGGGGCTTAAACCCGCGCGTCGGCGGCGAGGGCGATGAAGAGCAGGACCAGATAGGCGATGCTGTAGAAGAACAGCGAACGCGCCCACTTGTTGCCGGAGCTTTCACGTAGCCCGTACGACGCCCACCCCAAAAAGACGCAGCCAAGCACGAACGCGGTCAGCAAATACCCACGTCCCGCAATCCCGAGTGGGAAAATGAGCAGTGTGGACGCAACCAAGGCGCCGGTATGCGTGATGATGCTCTGTTTCGTGGCGGAAATGCCCAATACATTGGGCATCACGTGAAGGCCGGCGCGCGCGTAATCCTCTTTGCGGAACAGCGCGATCGCGAGGAAGTGCGGAATCTGCCAGAAGAAAAGAATGGCAAACAGCGCGAGGCCTCCGGCATCGCAATGGGCCGTCGAGGCGGTCCACCCCATGAGTGGCGGAATGGCACCCGGCACGGCGCCGACGAAGAGCGCCACGTGGGAGCGCTGTTTGAGCGGCGTGTACCCGAGCACATAGCTGACGTTGGCCAGCACGCCCAATAGGGCGGTCGTGGCGTTGACGCCTATCGCCAGAATGGGCACCGAAATGATGGAAATCGCCACGCCAAACCACAGCGCCGTCTTGGGCGACATGCGCCCGGCGGGGAGGGGGCGCTTGCGCGTACGAACCATGTGCGCGTCGATATCGCGCTCGATGTACATGTTGAGCGCGTTGGCGCCGGAGACGATGAGGCCCATCCCGAGGAGGAGCATCACCATCGTCATCGCCGAGACTTGCGGCGGCGCGAGGCACATTCCGCCGGCCGCCGTGATGATCACCATCGCGGTGATTCGCGGCTTGGTAAGCGCCACGAAGTCGGCAAAACGCAGGCTTGCGGCAGCTTCGAGGGGCTTGGACTCGGGAAGGGAGAACGAGGTGCTCATCGGGGTACACGACCGTCACCCTTCCCCCGTCGGGGGGGAACTCGGGCCCCCGCCGTATAAGAAAGTCGGATCTCCACGTCAAGCAATCCCGCCCGCCCGAGTCTCTTCCCTATATGACGCGTTGCGTAGCTATGGGGACGGAGTCCTCTTGTCCGGTCGGCTGGAACGTTACCGCGTATCTTAACGTCCGTTTACGGATTTCGCGCAACTTTCCGGAATATTGCCCATGAGTGCGCAATCGCGCAAAACGCGCGCGACCGTTTTCGCCACCAGCCCGAGCGGGCGCGGGAAGCTGACGCAATAGGCTGTTTGACGCGCCATCCTGCCCCTCGTGCACGGTATCGCGTGGCACGCACAATCTGCAGCCCGCTTCGCGACCTCCCACGAATTGCCGTGGATCGGCCATGATCCAAGAGACCGCAAGTATGCGAACCGGCGCAGATTCTGCGGGTGATGAGGGCGCCACATTTTCGCGAGGCTTCTCGCGATCGCTACAAGGGTCGTGAAATGCCACAAGCATTCGGATTGTTGGGTACGGAGAAAGGCGACCTCGCCGCCGGCACGCACTCTGCACTAGCGTCGGGGTGGACCCTACCAGCAGTCAGATTCAGATGGAGTTTAGTCATGCCTAGTAACGAGACGAACCCTGCAACGAAGAAGCGCGGCTTTGGAAGCATGGATCCGGAGCGTCAGCGTCAGATCGCGCGACAGGGCGGTAAAGCTGCGCACGAACGTGGGAGCGCCCACGAGTTCACCAGTGATGAAGCTCGCGCAGCGGGTCGCAAGGGGGGGGTCGCGGTAAGTCAGAACCGCGCCCACATGGCCGAAATTGGCCGTCGTGGGGGCGAGGCGCGTGGCGCCGGTCACCGCCGTCGTATGGAAGAGGCCCGCACCAAGACGGCAGCACAGCCTGCCGAGGCCAAGAAGGAAGGCGAGACTGTCGCCGCGGCGACGGAAGAGTCCTCGCCAGGGACCGAGCCGGAGCGCGCTGTCGAAGGCGCCGAGGACGACGCTCAGCGTCGCTCCGCCTAGCAGGCAGGCACGGTCGTGCCACGAACACCGAATCGCGGCGCGCGTCTGGCGCGTCCAGGCGTCGCGTCGCGAGCTTTTGTCGATTATAGACGGTGTTCATGGCGGAAGTTTTCGTAGTTGATGCTCTACGTACGCCCTTGGGCCGCCTCGGCGGCGGGCTTGCCAAGGTTCGGCCGGATGATCTGTTAGCCGCCGTGTTTCGCGCCCTGGCGAAACGCCATCCCCGCGTTGGTGAACGCCTCGACGAGGTGTACGCGGGCAATGCGAATGGGGCCGGCGAAGACAACCGCAACGTGGCCAGGATGGCCGTGTTGCTCTCAGGTCTTCCCGTGTCCGTCCCCGCTGCAACCGTGAACCGGTTGTGCGGCTCCGGAATGGAGGCGGTGATCTCCGCGTACCGTGCGATCGCGCTCGGTGAGGCGGATGTGTGCATCGCCGGTGGCGTCGAGTCGATGACTCGGTCGCCCTTCGTCATTCCTGCGCCGGAGGATGCCTTTCCGCGCGAGCTGCCCACGTTCAGCACGCGCCTCGGGTGGCGTATGACCAATCCCGCGATGCCGTCCGAGTGGACCGTCGCGATGGGGGAGGGCGCCGAGATCCTTGCGGAAAAGTACGAAATCGCCCGCGCAGCCCAGGACGAGTTTGCGGTCGAGAGCCATCGCCGTGCGCACGCCGCATGGGAGAGTGGCCGCTACGATGCGGAAGTGATCCGCGGCCCTTGGGAGCTCGTTCGCGACGAATGCGTCCGCGCGGACACGAGCCTGGAGAAGCTGGCCAAGCTGCGCCCCGTCTTTCGCACGTCCAAGGGGACCGTGACGGCAGGCAACGCGTCGCCCATGAACGACGGTGCGGCGTCCCTCCTCTTAACATCTGCCCGTGGGATGCGGGAGCTCGACCTGACGCCACTCGCGCGCATTCGTTCCGTTGCGGTCAGCGGAATCGAGCCGCAACTTTTTGGCCTCGGCCCCGTGGAGGCTTCGCAGCGCGCGCTCAAGCGGGGCGATTTGGCCGTCTCCGACTTGGACGTCGTCGAATTGAACGAGGCCTTCGCCGCACAGGTCCTCGCATGCTTCGCGGCGTGGCCGGAGTTGGATCGCAGCAAGGTGAACCCCAACGGCGGCGCGATCGCCCTTGGACATCCATTGGGCTGCTCGGGGGCGCGCCTCGTGGGGACGCTGGCGCACGAACTAAAGCTTCGCGGAAAGAAGAACGGTCTCGCCACGGCGTGCATCGGCGTCGGGCAAGGAATTGCGGTGACGCTGTCCAACGGATGAGGCCTTGCCGGCATCCTCGGCGGACCTTATCGCGTTCTCCCTTATGGTCGATTCGAGCCAGCCTGCGGGCCATCCCGTGAACGAGGCACCGTCGCGAGGCTTTGCCTCCGCCTGGAGGCTCGTGCGCGATGCGCTCCGCGGCGCGCCCATCGATCACACCACGGCGCCCATCGGCCGGTCCGTGGTCATGCTCGCCATTCCCATGGTCATGGAGATGATCATGGAGTCCATCTTCGCGGTCGCGGACGTCTTCTGGGTCTCGCACCTCGGAGCGAATGCGACCGCCATCGTTGGCCTCACCGAGTCGATGATGGTCATCATGTACTCGGTGGCGATGGGGGTCTCCATCGGGGCAATGGCGCTCGTCGCGCGCCGCATCGGTGAGAAGAAGCCAGTGGAAGCGGGGCGCGCCGCCGTGCAGGCGATCGCGCTCGGCGTGGGCATGTCCGCGCTGATCGGCATCGTGTGCGCCACGAATGCTTCGTCCCTACTGCGCATGATGGGCGCCACACCCGAGGTCGTGGCGACGGGCTCGCGTTTCACGCAGGTGATGCTCGGTGGCAACATGACCGTGTTTCTCCTATTCCTCATCAACGCGATCTTCCGCGGTGCGGGGGATGCGGCCTTCGCCATGCGCGTCCTTTGGCTGGGCAACATCCTGAACATCGTGCTCGGCCCGTGCTTCATCTTCGGCGTGGGACCTTTTCCCGCGTTGGGGGTCACGGGTGCGGCGGTGGCCACGACCATCGGGCGCGGCACCGCCGTGCTGTATCAGCTGTACCTGCTCACCCGCGGGCGAAGCCGCATCACCATCTCGCGCGAAACACTCGGTCTCGATTTCGGTGTGATGGGCAGCGTGCTGCGCATGTCCGTTTCGGGCACCGTTCAGATCCTCGTGTCCACCACGAGCTACGTCGGGCTGGTGCGCATCATCTCGGACTTCGGCAGCGTGCCGCTCGCCGGGTACACCATTGGTCTGCGTATCATCATGTTCGCGCTGCTCCCGTCGTTCGGCGTCAGCAATGCTGCGGCCACGTTGGTGGGACAGAACCTGGGCGCGGGACATCCGGACCGCGCCGAGAAGTGTGTCTGGCGCGCCGGTGCGTACAACGCCGTGATCCTCGGCGGGCTCGGATTCCTCTTCATCGTCTTCGCGCCCGCACTGGTGAGCCTCTTCACTCCCGACGACGCCGTCCATTCGTATGGCGTCTCCTGCCTTCGCATCGTGAGCGCCGGCTTCCTGTTCTACGGATATGGGATGGTGCTCTCCCAATCCTTCAATGGTGCCGGCGACACCTGGACGCCCACCATCCTCAACTTCCTCTCATTTTGGGTGCTCCAATTGCCCATCGCCTGGTGGCTCTCGCAGCACACCTCACTCGGAGCACGCGGCGTGTTCGTCGCCCTGGCCTTTTCCTATTCGACTCTGGCCGTCCTATCCGCCGCGATCTTTCGGCGAGGTCGGTGGAAGATGAAGAAGGTTTAGAAGGGCATCGAATGGGCGCTTTCGAGGAGCAGAGGGTGAAAATTTCGGCCGAAACCGGGCGTTCTATAAGCTCGAGCGGGGCTTTTGACCCGGTGCGACGCAAAATCGCGTTTGGAACGCATCGTGATATTGTTTCGTTTCGCGGAGACTGTTAGGGTCCCCCGCATGCGAGCCAGCACTCTCAAGGTTATCGCCGCCATTGCGGCACTTACGATGGGGATCTCGGCCTGCGGCGGAGACGAAGCTCCCCCGCCCAAGACCCAAGAGGAGGCTGTGCCCGCAGCACCGCCGCCTCCGCCCCCCGCACCGGAACCCGTCGCGACGACTCCGCCGCCCGCGCCGGAACCCCCGCCCCCGCCGCCGCCGCCCCCGGCTATCAACGTCGTTGCGTTGAAGATCACGCCGAAGGCCGGCAAGGTTAAGGCGATCGAGGTCGCGAGCGACGGATCCATCACCGCCGACGGCAAGCCGGTGGGCAAGGTCTCGGCCGACAGCATCTCCGATGCGTCGGGCACGACCGTCTTCTCGGTCACCTCGGACGGCGCCGTCTCGGGTGGCTCGGCTTCGGGCCTGAAGTTCGGCGCGGGCGACGAGCTCGCGGGCGACGACGGCACCAAGGTCACCGTCAACGACGACGGCACGATCACGCACCAGAAGCCGAAGGCCAAGAAGGCCGACACCGTGGCGAAGGTCGACGGCGCAAGCGCGTCGGGCAAGCGCGAAGCCGCTCTTGTCACCCTCGCTTGGGTTCTCGGCAAGGGCCCCTCGGCGAAGGCCGCTGCCCCCGCGAAGGCGGCGACCGAGAAGCCGAAGAAGTAAGTTCTCTCGCTAGTCAGGAACGGCCCACAAGGCCGGGCCTTTGGCAATAACGTAGTTCAAAGTGGGGCAACGATTCGGTTCGTTGCCCCACGTCTCGTTTGTGCTCGTTCGTTTCTCTTGAGGGCATGCCCAACACACGTAACCCTGACCGCTCATGAAGAACGGTGCGGATTTCGAAGGGCGGCGGATGGCACTCGCTTCGGGGGTCACGCTCTCCGTGACGTCGAAGGGAGACGGGCCTCCGATCGTCTTGCTTCACGGCTTCCCGCAGAACTCGTACACGTGGCGTAAGAACCTGCCGACGTTGGCCGATGCAGGGTTTCGCGTGATTGCGCCGGACATGCGCGGCTATGGGCAGTCGGACAAGCCGCAGGCGGTGGCCGACTACAAGACGGAGCACCTCGTGGCCGACGTGCGCGCGTTGGTGCACGCGCTCGGCTACGAGAGGGTGCATCTCGTTGGGCATGACTGGGGCGGGGTCGTCGCCTTTCACGTCACGGCGGCGCACCCCGAGCTCGTCGAGCGCCTGGTGATCTTGAACGGGCCGCATCCCAATGTGTTCCGCAAATCGCTTTTTCGAAGTCAGGCGCAGCGCATACGCGCTTGGTACGTGTTCCTCTTTCAGCTGCCGTTTTTGCCCGAGCGCATGCTCGCGCGCAAAGGCACGCTCGCGCGCATGCTTCGCTTGTACGGGCCGGGCGTCTTCTCGAAGGAAGACCTCGCGACATACACCGATGCCGTCCGCAAGCCCGGCGCCGCGCGCTGCATGGTGAACTACTACCGCGCGGCGTCGCGCTGGCACCACGAGATCCCCGTCATCACGCGGCCGACCCTGGTGCTCTGGGGCGAGAAGGACCTCGCCCTGCACCCGTCCCAGGTCGACGGACTCGAGAAACACGTGACGGACCTGACCGTGAAGCGCTTTCCGGACGCGACCCACTGGTTGAACGAGGAAAAGCCGGTGGAGGTGCACGAGGAGATCGTCCGGTTTTTGAGGGCGGCGGGGGAGGGCGGCTAGGGGTAGGCGGCTAGAGGATCGAGCACGAGCGCGTGCGCGTGCACGTGCACGAAGACGCCGCGGCGAACCCCGCCGCGGCGAACCTTGCTGCCGCCGTACCTCCGGCCGTCAAAATCCCCGAAAAACGCGCCCGAAACCTCTCCGAAACAACCGCGCCTCTACATGCTGAGAGCATGACCGCGGACGCGATGAGTGCGGGCGACACGGCGTGGCTGCTTGTGAGCTCAGCGCTGGTTCTGCTGATGATCCCTGCGCTCGCGCTGTTCTATGGCGGGATGGTGCGGCGCAAGAATGTGCTCTCCACGTTGATGCACTCGCTCGCGGCGCTGCCGGTGCTCAGCATCACCTGGGTGCTCTTCGGGTACTCGTTCGCGTTCGGACCGACCCATGGAGGCATCATCGGTGGGTTCGACTACATCGGCCTTCGCGGCATCGTCGGAACCCTGCACGACACCGTTCCGAACTACGCCTTCATCGCGTTTCAAATGATGTTCGCCGCGATCACGCCGGCCCTCATTTCTGGCGCCGTCGCCGAGCGCATGAAGTTCTCGGCGTACATGGTCTTCATCGTCCTGTGGTCCGCGCTCGTCTACGTGCCGGTCGCGCATTGGGTGTGGGCGACGGGAGGGTGGCTCTTCGAGCTGCACGCGCTCGACTTCGCCGGCGGCACCGTCGTGCACCTCACGGCGGGCGCCTCCGCGCTGGTCTGCGCTCTCGTGCTCGGGCCGCGCTTGAAATATCCGCAGGAGCGCCCGCTGCCGCACAACCTCACCATGACCCTGACCGGGGCTGGCCTCCTCTGGTTCGGGTGGTTCGGCTTCAACGCCGGCAGCGCGCTCAAGTCGACGCCCCTCGCGGCGCTGGCCTTCCTCGTCACGCACCTCGGCGCGGCCGGCGGGGCGCTGGGCTGGCTCTTCATCGAGTGGTGGCACCGCGGAAAGCCGACCGCCCTCGGTGTGGCCTCGGGTCTCGTGGCCGGGCTCGTCGCCATCACGCCCGCCGCGGGCTTCGTGGCGCCATGGGCGGCCATCGTCATCGGCGTTCTCGCCGGCCTCGCCTGCTATGCCGGTGTGCTTGCAAAGTACAAGTATGGCTACGACGACTCCCTCGATGCGTTCGGCGTCCATGGCGTCGGCGGTTTCACGGGCGCCGTGCTGACCGGCGTCTTCGCCCAGACCGCTTACAACGCCGACGGCGCCGATGGTTTGCTCTTCGGTGGCGTGAAGCCCTTCCTCATCCAGATCGTGGCCTGCGCAGCCTCGGGCCTCTACGCCGCCGCGGTCACCTGGGTGTTGCTCAAGCTGATCGACCGCGCCATGGGCATCCGTGCGTCGGCTGCCGATGAGCGCGAAGGACTTGACTCTACGCAACACGGCGAGGACGCTTACGCCGGGTAGTTCGCGGCCGCGCTATTTTGCCGGTGGTGTGTAAGCTGCCAAAATGCCTCGCTCTTCCGTAGGCGGAGATTGCGGCTGACACACTCTAAGTTTGCGATACATTTCGGGAATGGCAAACTGTGCGGAGGCAATCCTCCCCAATACAGAAACGCAACAGCGTGCCCAGCATCGAACGGGTAAGCCATGACACAAATCATCCCGAACGGAACGCCGCCAACGTCTCTTCCGGTCCGGAGCGATCCGGTGCAGGGGCGTATTCTCATCATCGACGACGATCGCAGCATGTGCGAGATCCTCGATAGCGCGCTCAGACGGCGCGACTTCGAGGTCGCCTGGCGCACGTCCCCGGACGAGGGCCTGCGCGCGCTCGCCGATCAGGACTTCGACGTGGTCGTGACCGATCTGAACATGCAAGGCATGAGCGGCGTGGACCTGTGCCGCCAGATCGCCGAAAACCGCGAAGATATCCCGGTCGTCGTCATGACCGCCTTCGGCAGCATGGAGACCGCGGTCGCGGCCATCCGGGCCGGCGCGTACGACTTCGTCACGAAGCCCTTCGAGATGGACGACATCGCGCTCACCTTGGAGCGCGCCCTCCGCCATCGCGCCCTTCGTGAAGAGGTCAAACGTCTGAAGCGCGCCGTCGACGACTCGAGCAAGTTCGACGACATCATTGGCCAGAGCTCGGCGATGGAGAAGGCGTACGACCTTCTCGATCGCGTCGCCGACAGCGATACGACCGTGCTCATCACCGGTGAAAGCGGTACCGGCAAAGAGCTGGTCGCGCGGGCGCTCCACAAGCGCAGCCCCCGCAATCGCGGTCCCTTCGTGGCCATCAACTGCGCCGCGATGCCCGAGACCTTGCTCGAGAGCGAGCTTTTTGGCCACACCCGTGGCGCCTTCACGGACGCGCGCCAGGCCCGCCCGGGCCTCTTCGTCAAGGCGCAGGGTGGCACCTTGTTCCTCGACGAGATCGGCGAGATGCCCATGGGCATGCAGGCCAAGCTCTTGCGCGCATTGCAAGAGCGCACGGTGCGGCCCGTCGGCGGTGACGCCGAGGTTCCCTTCGATGCGCGCATCGTGGCGGCGACCAACCGCGACCTCGAGACCGAGGTCGAGGAAAAGCGCTTTCGCGAGGACCTTTTCTACCGCATCAACGTCGTGCGCATCAACGTGCCGCCGCTGCGCTCGCGCGGGAGCGACGTGCTCTTGCTCGCACAGCACTTCATCGAGCGGTACTCGGCCGCGGGGCGCTCCAAGGTGAAGGGCATGTCCAGTGGCGCGGCGGACAAGCTTCTGAGCTATCCGTGGCCCGGCAACGTGCGCGAGCTGCAAAACTGCGTCGAGCGTGCGGTGGCCCTCGCCCGTTACGATCAGATCGGTGTCGACGACCTGCCGGAGAAGATTCGCGACTTCAAATCGTCGCGGGTCATCGTGGAGACCGAAGATCCGTCGGAGCTGCTTCCGATGGACGAGGTCGAACGGCGCTACATCTTGCGCGTGCTCGAGGCCGTGGGCGGGAACAAGACCATGGCCGCGCAAGTCTTGGGCTTCGACCGGCGAACGCTCTACCGAAAGCTCGAACGCTGCGGCGTGGCCGAGAACAAGAAGGAAGCTCGGGAGTAACGCGCAGGCGTCGAAGCTTCGAAAAAGACCCAGTCGAGGGACGTTTTGGAACGGATGGGGCGAATCGCCACGCCAAGTTCGCTTAGGCGAATTGATTTGCCCCCCGTTTTGTCGGCATAAGGGCTGCAATGGCCGAGCGCCATGGTCGCTCCAGCAGCAAGGATTGCAGCGCGGCGTCGACAGGTCGCGAACAACGAGGGGGGCGACAAACGGATTGGTCCGCCAAAGCGCGCGATCATTGCCGATGACGACGCCGACCATCGTCGGCTGCTCGCCAGCGTGATCCGACGCGCCGGCTTCGAGGTGCTCGAGGCCCAAAACGGCGAAGAGTTGCTCGATATGTACGATGGGCAGCATCCACCCGATGTCATCGTGACCGACCTCATGATGCCTCGGGTGTCCGGATTCGGCGTCATCGAAAGGCTGCGCGACCTCGATTCGAGCGTGCCCATCGTGCTCGTCAGCGCCGTTGGCGACGACAACATGGACATCCTCGCGCGCGATTTGGGCGCGGCCGCGATGGTGCACAAGCCGTTCGACTTTGCGGTGCTTCGCGACCTCGTCGTTCGCATCGCGCACGGAGCGGGTGGCACATCCGCTGCAACAAACACCAGATAGTCACCAGGTAACGTTCGGGGGGATTCGCGTTGGGGGTTTGGTCAGGGCCGTTTTGGAAGTGGGGTCCCGTCATGAATCCAAGTGTCAGCAGCGATCAAACGAAGAACGACGTCGCCACGGCCGCCGTACCGGCACCCACGGTACCGCGCCCTTCGGGACCGGAGGTCGACGAGCGCATCGACGTCGTCGATACGCCGACGCTCGTGTTGGTTTTGAACGGCCTCATCGAAGTCGCATTGGATGGGGCGCGCATGTTCTCGCTCGCGGCCGGTGATGCGCTCGACCCGGACTACAAAGTCTTGTTCGCGCAGCACGCGCAGGAGCGAACGCACTTTGCACGCGAGCTGCAAGCCGCTGTCTTACGCATGGGGGGGAATCCACAGAACCACGGCACGCTGGAAGGCGTGTTGCTTCAAGCGTGGATGGACGTGAAGTCCGCCGTGGCCGTTCGAGAAGACTACGCAGTTCTCCGCGAAGTCGAGCGCGCCGAGCAGAATGCGCGAAAGCGCTATGCGCGGGCCCTCACCCTGGATCTCGGTGGTGATGTGAAAGCGCTCGTCGAACGACAATATTCGGCCATCAGCCGATCCCACGATCGTGTGCGTGCGCTTCGTCAGAAGCACGCGCTCCGATCCTAAGAAAGGAGCCCGTCCCATGAAGTATGCCAATTTGAAGAAGTCCATGCCGTCTCTGCCGCGTCTGGATGCGGACACATTGTTGGAGCGACTCGGACTCGAGCGACGCAGGAGCACGTTCGAGCGCGTCGCCACCATTGTCGGCATCTTCGGGGCGGGCATCCTGGTCGGTGCAGGCGCGGGGTTGCTCGCGAGCCCGGTGCCGCCCGCGGACGTGCGCAAGAAGCTCGGTGAGGGCGTGCGCACCGTGAAGAACGAGATCAACAACGGCATGCGCCACGCGAAGCAGGAGATCGTCGAGGGCGCCCGCCATGCGAAGCACCAGGTCGACGATTTCGTCTCCCGCGAAGTGAAGCACAACTCACCGCGGGTGGGCGAGCACGAAGGCCGGAACGGCGCGATCAAGGCGACCTAACCTTCGGCCGCAGCGCTGACTCGTTTTAGCTAGCTGCGGTCGCGGGGGATGCGGACGGTGAAGCGCGCACCGCGCGTGGCGTTGGCGCTCGCGTCTTGCAGGTTCTCGGCGTGAACGGAGCCCCCGTGGGCATCGATGACGCCGCGGACGATGGCGAGACCGAGGCCCGTGCCGCTCTTGGGTGCGTCCAAGCGCGAGAAGCGTTCGAAGATCTTGGCCAGCTGCCCATCGGGGATGCCGGGGCCGTCGTCTTCGACGCAAAGCTCGACGTCCGCGTCCACCTGCTGCAGCCGAACACGAATCACCTTTTTGGCGAAACGAACCGCGTTGGAAAGCAGGTTCGTCACGACCTGCGTGAAGCGGTCGGCGTCCACCAGGGCCTCCGCGGGTTCCTCGGGCAGGTCGACCGCGATCTCGATGTTCGTGCCGGCGTCGATGCGGCGGATGTCGTCCGCCACGTTGCGCACGAGGGTACGAACGTCCGCGCGTCGCTTTTTGAGCTCGACGCGGCCCGATTCCATGCGGCCCAAGAAAACGAGGTTGGACGCGAGGCGTGTGAGGCGTTCCACGCTGCGGCGCACCAGGCCGAGCAAGAACTTCTGCTCGTCGTTCAACTCGCCCACGTCGTGGTGCGAAAGCTCGTTGATGGCGCCCACGATGACCCCGAGCGGCGCGCGAATGTCGTGCGCCACCATCGAGAGCAGGTTCGTCTGCATGCGCTGCAGAAGCGACAGCTCCTGCAGCTTGGTCGCGACCTCGCTCTCGAGGAAGACGTTGGCGTGCGGGTCGATGGTCCGGATGCGTTCCGCGAGCTGAGCCGCGTCTGCAATGCCGGCGCCTAGAAGAACGGTCGAACCTGGATTGGATTTGACTTGAGCCAGAAGCTCATCCACGGTTTCAGGTTCAACGATGTCCTCTCTACCTACTTGCTCGGCCGAAAGTCGATAACAGAGAACTGCCACCCAAATGGCTCATAACACGTAGCAGGTAGAAATGGCGAATCCTCTGGTGGCCTTGGCGCCGCGCCGTCGCCTGCTCGCGCTCGTTGGCGTTCTCGTCATCGGCTTTCTTCTCGTGCGTCCGGTGGGGGCGCACCTTCGTGCCACGGGGCTCCTTCTGCGGTTCGCGGCGGCGGATCCGGCGACGGCGCCTTGGCTTGCGCGCGCCTCTGCTTACGACGTGGACGAAGAGGGCTCCTCGCTGGAGACGACGATGGGCCCCACGCGTGCGCGCTTGTACGTGCCACGCGGGGTGGGGGACCCGCCCGCGGTGATCATCGTGCCCGGTGTGCATCGCTTGGGGGTCGACGAGCCGCGGCTTCAGCGCTTCGCGCGCTCCATTGCGTCCTCGGGCGTCGCCGTCTACACGCCGGAGATCAAGGCCCTCACGGAGTACCGCATCGAGCCGGCCAGCATCGGCACCATCGGCGAGGCGGCCAAGGCCCTCGCCCAGCAGCGGCACAAGGCGCGGGTGGGCATCATGGGGATGAGCTTTGCCGGCGGCCTTGCGCTGCTTGCCGCGGCGGATGCGCGCTATGCACCGGCCATCGCCTTCGTGGTGGCCGTCGGCGCGCACGACGACCTCGCGAGGGTCGCGCGCTTCTTCGCCACGAACGAGATCCCTGCGCCGGATGGGCACCCGGTGCACATGAAGGCGCACGACTACGGCACCGCGGTGCTGCTCTGCGATCACGCCGAGGAGTTCTTCTCCGCGGAGGATGCACCGGGGGCGCGCGATGCGCTCAAACATTGGCTCTGGGGCGAGGAGGGCGAGGCCCGCACCCGCGCGGCGAAGCTCACGGAAGCGTCTCGGAAGAAATTGGGCGTCATCTTCGAGCGAAAAACAGGCTCGGAGCTCGCGCCCGATATTTTGCGCGTGATCGACGGACAACAGGCGGCCATGCGCGAGGTCTCTCCGCGGGGCCACCTCGCTGGGGTGCGCGTCCCGATTTTTCTTCTGCATGGCGCGGGCGATTCGGTCATTCCACCGAGCGAGACATCGTGGCTCGCGACGGAGGTTCCGGCCGGCTATTTGAAGAATGCGTTGATCAGCCCGGCGGTGCAACACGTCGAGCTCCAGGGCGAGCCAAGTGTGTCCGACCGGTGGGCTCTGGTGCACTTCATGGCGCAAATCCTGGAAGAAGCCGAGGATGAGACGCGCGCGTTCTGAGGTACGCTCGCTCCATGTTTCCGGTATCCGCTGAATTGCAGTCGCACCTCGAGGCGATGCGCGCCATCGTCGATGCGGACTTGGTCCCGTTGGAGCAGCGACTCGCAAGCGAGAAGAGCTTCATTGCCCTCGAGCCTGCGCTGGCGAAGGTCCGCCAGAAGGTCAAAGAGAAGGGACTCTGGGGGCCGCAGATCCCGAAGTCGCTCGGTGGCATGGGGCTCCCGTTGACCGAGCATGCGCGCGTGAGCGAGGAGCTCGGGCGCTCGCCGCTCGGGCACTATGCGTTCAACTGCCAGGCGCCCGATGCCGGCAACATGGAAATCCTCCAGGCCTTCGGCTCGGACGCGCAGAAGAAGACGTACCTCGAGCCGCTGGTGCGGGGCGACATTCGAAGCTGTTTTGCCATGACGGAGCCGGAGCACGCGGGGTCGAACCCGACGTGGCTCGGTACGACGGCGGTGAAGGACGGCAGCGACTACGTCATCCACGGGCACAAGTGGTTCACGTCGTCGGCCGACGGGGCGACGTTCGCCATCGTCATGGCGGTGACCAATCCAGAGGCCGCGCCGCATGCGCGCGCCAGCCAGATCATCGTGCCCACGAACACGCCGGGGTTTCGCTTGGTGCGCAACATCTCGGTCATGGGCGAATCCGGTGACGGCTACGCGAGCCACGCCGAGGTCGCCCTCGAAGGTTGCCGCGTGCCGCAGACGAACCTGCTCGGCATCGAGGGCGCGGGCTTCGGCATCGCGCAGGAGCGGCTCGGACCAGGTCGCATCCACCACTGTATGCGCTGGATCGGCATCTGCGAGCGCTCGTTCGCGTTGATGTGCCGTCGCGCGGCCTCGCGCATGGTGGCGCCGGGCAAGCCGCTGGGGACCAAGCAGATCGTCCAAGCGTGGATCGCGGAGAGCCGTGCGGAGATTCAGGCCGCGCGGCTCATGGTCCTCAACGCGGCCTGGACGATGGAGCGCGACGGGGCGTACGCCGCGCGGGAGGACATCTCGCTGATCAAGTTCTTCGTCGCGGGGGTGCTCCAGCGGGTCATCGATCACGCGATTCAAGTGCACGGTGCACTCGGCATGACCGACGACACCGTGCTGGCGTTTTTCTATCGGCACGAACGCGCAGCGCGCATCTACGACGGAGCGGACGAAGTGCACAAAGTGGTGGTCGCCAAGCGGATTCTCAAGGGCTTCGGGTTGGAGGTGTCGTCATGAGCGCGGTAAATGTCGACGGGGCAAAGCCGGTTCGCGCGGGTGAGGAGCTCGATGCCGTGAAGCTGGGGAGCTTTCTCCAGCGCGAGGCGAACATCGGGGGGCCCATCGAGATTCTGCAGTTCCCCGGCGGGCACTCGAACCTGACGTACCTGGTGCGCACACCGGATCGCGAGCTGGTGCTGCGGCGGCCTCCGTTCGGCAACCGCGTGAAGAGCGCGCACGACATGGGGCGTGAGTTTCGCATTCTGTCGAAGCTGTCGGGCGTGTACGCGCCGGCGCCGCGGCCCGTGGCCTACACGGAGGATCCGGAGATCCTGGGCGCGCCGTTCTACGTGATGGAGCGGGTGCGCGGCGTCATCTTGCGCCGCAGCATGCCGAGCGAACTCGGGGTGGATGCGCCATTGATGCGAAAGCTCTGCGAGTCGCTGGTCGATGCGCAGGTTGCGTTGCACGCCGTGGACTACGAGACCGCGGGGCTGGCCGACTTGGGGAAACCTGCAAAGTACATCGAACGCCAGGTCTCCGGCTGGACCAAACGCTACCGTGACGCGCAGACCGACGAGGTTCCGGAGATGGACCGCGTGGCCGAATGGCTGGCGGCGCGCACGGACGAGGCCGAGGCCGACGATTCAGGAAGCGTCCGCGCGGCGGTGATCCACAACGACTACAAGTTCGACAACGTGGTGCTCGATCCCGACGACATCGTCCGCGTGCGCGGCGTGCTCGATTGGGAGATGTCCACCCTGGGCGATCCGCTCATGGACCTGGGCACGACGCTCAGCTACTGGGTCGAGGAGGGCGATCCCGACGAGCTGAAGTTCCTGGCCTTCGGCCCCACCTCTCTACCGGGTGCGCTCACGCGGCGTGAAGTCGCCGAGCGCTACTTCGAAAAGAGCGGCCGCAAGGTGCGCGATCTGCGCTTCTTCCTCGTGTTCGCGTTGTTCAAGAACACGGGGGTGCTCCAGCAGATCTACTGGAGGTACAAGCAAGGCCTCACCAAGGACGAGCGTTTCGCCTCGTTCAACATGGCCGTGCGCATCCTCGCGCAGCGCGCGGAGCACACGATCCACCAGGGGCTCTAAGAAGAAGAGAGAGAATTCACAGGAAGACGGGAAGGCGGGAAGGATTTTGATGGGTCTCCCATCATCTCCATCCCTCAAAACTTCCCGTCTTCCCGTCTTCCTGTTCTCTCAAAAGACGGCAAAACTGCTCAGCGCATGCCGAGGCGCTTCAAGCGACGGAACAAGTTGCCCCGGTCGAGGTGAAGCATGCGGGCCGCGGCGGCCACGTTGCCTTGGCAGAGGTCGAGCGTCGAGCGAAGCACATGGCGCTCCGAGTCGTCGATGAGCGACTGGTAGGAGCCTTTGCGCAAACGCGCGCCGCTGGGGGCGGGGAGGGCCGGAGCGACGGCGCTGGTCACCGTTTCCTGCCAGGAAAGCTCCTTTTGGGAGCGACGAAGGGCGACCGCTCGTTCGACGGCGGGGCGAAGCTCGTCGATGCCGACGGGCTTCTCGAGGAAGTCGCTCGCACCGAGACGAAGCGCTTCAACGGCGTGAGGAATCCTTCCTTGGCCGGAAACGAGAATCACGGCGAGCGGCAACGGTTGGGGAAGACGGGCGAGGAATTGAAGGCCCGTTTCGTTGGGGAGGATGAGATCGAGAACCATGACGTCCGGCAAAAGTCGGCCGTTGGTCAGGATGTCCCATGCTTCGTCGCCACTGCGCGCTTCGGTGACGACATACCCGTCGAGTCGCAGCGCGCGGCAGATGCCACGGCGCACCGCAGGTTCGTCGTCGACCACCAGCACGCGTCCGCGAATAGCGTCTTCGGCGAGAGGCGGCGGTTGTTGTTCGGAGGCGGGATCGTTGCAATCGGGCGAAACAATGTTTTCCATCTTGGCGATACTGGACACCTTAGCGAAGGAGTTGCGAGCGCGGTACTCCACTCGCCACTTTAGGCGAACGATTTGGAGCTTACCGACCTACCAATTTGAAACGGACCCCCACGCGCGCGCCGCCCTGGGCGCGATTCTCTGCGAAAGCGCGACCGCCATGTGCCTCCGCAATGCGCTTCACCAGCGCGAGGCCGAGGCCGGAAGAACGCGCGCTTGCCGCCTGATTTCTAGGGTTTTTGTAAAAGGGTTCGAACGCTTGCGATGCCTCCCCTGGTGTGAAGCCAGGTCCATCGTCTTCGACATCGAAGGCGACGAAGTTTCCGTCGCGATGTACGTGAAACATCGCGACGCCTCCGGCGTGACGCTCCGCGTTCTCGAGGAGGTTGTGGACCGCCCGCGCCACCAAAGTTGGGTCACCGCGGAATTCGAGGTGCGGCACATCGACGGCGAGTTTCTCCGGTGCCACGCCCGTGCGTTCGATGGCCTCTTTGGCCACTTCGGTGGCGTCCATCGTGACGGGTTTGGTCGCGGCAAAGTCGATGCGGGAGCCCGCAAGGAGGTCGCTGACCAAGGCATCGATGGCCACGACCTCGCGATCGAGCTCGTCGAGCGCGGGGCAGGGCTTCCCGTCTCCTTCCGCGGTTTGTTCGACGGCGCTGCGACCCAGCTCGATGAGCAGGCGCATGCGCGCGAGCGGTGTCCGGATTTCGTGCGACACGGTGGCGAGCAAGGCGCGCTGATCGGCGAGTTGCTTCTCGATGCGCTCAGTCATGTCGTTGAGCACCTCCGCGAGTAGCCCCATCTCGCCGCGGTCGTGCATCGGCAGGCGGGTGCGGCTCGAGAAGTGCCCGCGCCCGATGTCGTCGGCCACCAGCGCGACTTGGTAAATCGGCCGCGCGACGCGGCGCGCGATGAGGCCGGACGCGGCCCACACCACGAGAAGCCCGACGCACAACGGAATGAGGACCGACTTGCCGAAGGCATGGTGCTCCACGCAAAGGGTGACCTTGCCCAGTGCTTCACCCTCGTCGCTGACGATGGGGACGTCGAAGGACTTCTTGCATTGCGCCCCGATGGACTGCAGCACGTGGCCCGAGGCGTCGCGCACCACCAGGTTCATGTTCAGATCGTGCGCGGTGGCGCGCGCCAGGCGGGAGCGCTGGTCGGCATCGTTCCACACCTCGGCGTAGCGGCGCGCGAGGAAGGTGCGTGCGTGGTCGACGTCCGCCGACCAACCCTGGCCGCTGGTGAAAAAGCGGGTCGAGACGCCGACGAACAGGCCGCTGGCCAGGATGGTGAGCCCGAACCAGAGGAAGATGCGGCGCTGCAGCAAGAACTGGAACTTGACGCGATGAAACGGATGCCGCAGGCCGAAGTACCGCGGATCGAACTTGTGCCAGTGCCGATGCCAGCGCTGGATGGCCTCGCGGCTCGGGGGGCGCCTTCGCCGCCTCACACGAGGTCCCTCGCGAGAACGTAGCCGACGCCGCGCACCGTTTTGATGAGGCGCGGCGACTTGGGATCGTCCCCGAGTTTTTGCCGCAAATGCGAGATGTGCACGTCCACGGTGCGGTCGCCCACGGTCACGTCGCCGCGGCCCGCCTCGGCGAGCAACGCTTCGCGGGCGACGACGCGGCCGGGTCTGCGCGCAAGGGCGAGCAAAATGTCGAACTCGACCCCGGTAAGGTCGACGGGTTTGCCCGAGAAGGAGACCTGCCGGCAGCCGACCTCGATGGCGATGTCACCGACCCGAATGCGCTGGTCGATGGCATCCGGTGCGGCGCGCCGCAAGACGGCGCGCAGGCGGGCGAGCAGTTCGCGCGGGCTGAATGGCTTGGGGACGTAGTCGTCGGCGCCGATCTCGAGGCCGACGACGCGATCGGTCTCGTCGCCCTTGGCGGTGAGCATGAGCACCGGGATGCGGTTCTTTTCGCGGATGCGGCGCAGGACCTCGAGGCCGTCCATGCCGGGCATCATCACGTCCAAGAGTACGGCGTCGAAGGTGCCGTTGCCGAGCGCCGCGAGCCCTTGGGGACCGTCCGAAACGGCGGTCACCGTGAAGCCATTTTGCTCCAGGTAGCTCGCGAGCAGCTCGTACAGGCGGACGTCGTCATCGATGAGTAGGACGCGGGTCGGCATGGGCGGTTCGTACAGATTACGACAGAAGCGGCATCAATTCGCGTGCCGAGCGGCGTCGACGCAGACTTGGGCGATGTGCTGCTCGAAGGCGGCCCGCCGGGCGTGGTTGTGGCAGCGAAGGCTGGCGAAGCCGAGGCTGTATCCGCCGACGGTGCCCAGGGCGAGGACGGCAATGAGGATTCTTCGGTTGACGGGGTGCATGGCCTGTGAGTCCTTTCGGGTGGGGCTCGGTCAGAACGGGCCGAAGCCGGGGCCGCGCTCGAGCCAATCGGCCAATTGCGCGCGCTGACGCTCGTCGAGGGCGCCGTGGATCTTGGCAAACGCGTCGATGCCCGCCTTTCGCATGGTGTCGATGCCGTGTTCGACGCGCGCGGTGGCGCCGCCGAGCGCGACCTCGTCGAAGCTCTCCCCGCGCATGGCGGTGGCGATCTCCGAGCGGGCGCCGCGCATCTCCTCGCGGATGCCTCGGCCGGCGGTTCGCAGCTCGTCGATGGCCTGCATGATCACCTTTTCCTGGCCGGGCGTGGTCTGGAGGCGCTCGAAGAGGCCGCGCAAGAAGAAGCGCGGACCACCACCGCCGCGGCGCGGCCAGCGCGGCTCATCGTCGAATTGGCCAAACTGCCAGGAGTCGCGGCGCCAAGGATCGCGGTAGCCACCGCCACCCCCATAGCCGCCGTACGGCTCGTGATGGCCGCCGCAACCGCCGCCGAATGCGTAATAGGGACCCGCATAGAAGCGTCCTCGACGGAGGACCTTTACGAGGCCGACGAGACATAGTGTGCCAATGACGAAACCAATCATCGCGATCTCCCTTCATGTGTCGCTTTTCGCGTGTGGCGTGAGGGAGATGGTCGGGCCGGTTCGTTAACCGGATCCGCGCGCCCGGGTTAAGAAGTGTTACGACTCCGGCGGCGGATACGTGCTGCGGCGCGGCGCACGTTGCTGCGTCTCGCGCGTCATTTCCAGCATGGTGGTGCGGAAGCCGAGGGACGTGAACAGCTCCTGGCCCTCGCCATTGTACATGGCGGTGTGCAGCACGATGCGGGGGGCGCCAAGCTCCTCGAGGTGGCGGATCGTCTCGATGACGAGCTTGCGGGCGATGCCCTGGCGCCGCTCTTCTTCGGCCACGAAGACATCGTGGAGGCGGCCACAGCGATCGAGCAGGTCGTTCCAATTGCGCGGTTCGATGCGCGCGTAGGTGTAGCCGACGACGCGAATCCCGCTTTCGGTCTCACGCAGCGCGGCCAGGATGACCGTGTCCCCCGAGCGCATCTCCCCACGTAGAAATTGCCGGTAGCCTTCGGCGGCGTCCGGCACATTCATGAAACGCAAAGGGTCGAGATCGTGGTGGTACCGAACGAGCCTCGCGGCGAGTGCGGCTATGCCCGCAAGGTCCTCTTCGAGCGCCCGACGGATGATGACCATCGAGGGAAATGTAGCATGGGAGAGAGGGTTTAGGGTTTAGGGGTTAGGGTTTAGGGGAGAGAGAGAAGAAAGAGCTCCCAACTTCCCTCCCTCTCTCTCTCTGACCCCACCCGCCTCGCGCCTCTCTCTCTCTCTGACCCTAAACCCTAAACCCTAAACCCTAGCCGCCCGCGACGCGATCGGCGCGCGGTCGCGGATCTTGGCCGGCGGGGTGTGGAGATCCCAGACGATGCCGAATACCGAGAGGATGCGCAGCACGTAGTAGGTGACGTCGATTTCCCACCAGAAGAAGCCCTGGTTGACCGCCTTCGGGTAGTAGTGGTGGTTGTTGTGCCAGCCTTCGCCCAAGGTGATGAGGGCCAGGATCAGGCTGTTGCGGCTGTCGTCGGTCGTCGTGTAGCGGCGGCGGCCGATCCAGTGCGCCAGCGAGTTGATCGTGAAGGTGCCGTGCCAGAGCAGCGAGGTGGACACCATGAAGCCCCAAACGAGGCCCCACCAGCCCAGGGTGAGCTGCAGCGTGATCGCAAAGGCGATGATCGGCACGAGGTGCCAGCGATTCAACCAGACCAGCTCGGGGTACGCGCGAAAGTCGCGGATTTGGTCCCACTCGGTCTCGTCGTACTTGCGGGCGAGGATCCAGCCCACGTGCGACCAGAGAAAGCCGTTGATCTTGCGCGAGTGGATGTCGCCCGGCTTGTCCGAAAATTTATGATGCAGGCGGTGGTGCGCTGCCCACCAGAGCACGCCCTTTTGCACGCTCAGGGTGCCGATGAAGGCCAGCACGAACTGAAAGACGCGGCCCGTCTTGTACGTGCGGTGCGCGAAGTAGCGATGGTTGCCGGCGGTGATGCCGAACATGCGCAGGTAGTAGAAGCCGACGGCGAGCAAAAAGCCCTTCCACGACCATCCCAGTGCCCACACGCCCACGACGGCGGCCACGTGGACGGCAAAGAACGGGATGCTCGTGATCCAGCCAATGCGGCTAAGCGAAGGATCGTCGTTGGCGGCTGCGATGGCTTGGCCAGCTTCGGTGACAGGAGCCGGGCTCTCGATGCCGGCAGCTTGTAACGTCATGCCGGCACCATACGTGCGGCTCTGTCACGAATCGGTCATCTGCTCATCATTCTTCGACGACGGAGCCGCCCGCCATGCGGGGAGCCCCGCTACGTCGAACGGAGAAGCTGCACGCTGAATAGGCTCTTTTCGTCGGTCCAGACGCGGTCGACGCGGAAGCCGCTGCGCGTGGCGATGTGCGTCATATCGTCGGCGCTGAACTTGTACGAGTGCTCGGTCAGGATGGATTCACCCTCGATGAACGGAATCGTCACGTCGCCGACGCGCACGATTTGGCTGCAGGTGCTCACCAGGTGCATTTCGATGCGGCCTTCGCGCTCGTTGTAGAATGCACGGTGGCGGAATCGGTCCAGGACGAAATCCGCGTCGAGCTCGCGGTTGATGCGCGCGAGCACGTTGAGGTTGAACGCCGCCGTGACGCCCGCGCCGTCGTTGTACGCGAGCTCCAGGACGGAGCGGTCCTTTTTGAGGTCTGCGCCGACGAGCAAGCCGCACGGGCCTCGCGCCAGCGAGCGAAGGTGCGCGAGAAAGCGGGTGGCCTCCTCCGGCGAGAGGTTTCCGATGGTGGAGCCCGGGAAGTAGAACACCAGGTTTTGCGTCGGGCGCCGGGCGCGCGGGATGTCGAAGTCTTGCGTGTAGTCTGCACATACGGGCAAGACCTCGAGCCCGCGGTCGGCGTAGGCGTCGAGGAGGAGCGCCGCGGACGAGATGAGATGTTCGCGGGCGATGTCGATGGGCACGTAGGCGGCAGGGTCGTCGAGGTAATCGAGGACCAGGCGCGTCTTGTTGCCGCTCCCGCTCCCGAGCTCGATGAGCAGCGGACGCGATCCGAGTTCGCGCGCGATCGCGCGGTTGTGGGTCCGCAAGATCGCGAGCTCGGTGCGCGTGGGGTAGTACTCGTCGAGCTCGCAGATCTCGTCGAAGAGGCGCGAGCCGCGTTCGTCGTAGAAGAACTTGCACGGAATGGCCTTTTTCTTCAGCGACAGGCCGTGCAAAACCTCGTTGCGGAACGAACTTTCGCGCGTCGGCGCGTAGTCGTAGAGCGTGAACGGGCCGATGCTCGTCGTCTTCATGCGCAATCCTCTCGTCAGGCTTTCGGGTCGGACTCGGATCGAATCAGGTCGGAGTCAGGTGAGCGTCAGGTCAAATCCCGGGCAAGACGGATGCCCGTCATTTGCCAGCGCGCGCCGGGCGGAAAGAAATTGCGGTACGTGCGTCGCAGGTGGTCCGCGGGCGAGAAGCACGAGCCTCCGCGCAGGACCATTTGGTTGCACATGAACTTGCCGTTGTATTCGCCAAGAGCTCCCGCGAGCGGCCGAAAACCTGGATAGGGTGCGTAGGCGCTACCGGTCCACTCCCAGACATCGCCGAACATCTGATGCGGACCTTTTTCCTGCGCGCCGGCATCGAGCGGGCGCGGCACGAGAAGCCCCGACCCCACGAAGTGGCCCGAGCCGATGCTACAGCGCTCGGACGTGATCTCCCATTCGGCCTCGGTGGGTAGACGCGCACCGGCCCATGAGGCGTACGCGTACGCCTCGTACAAGCTGACGTGGGCCACGGGGGCGTGGCGATCGATGGGCATCATGCCGTGAAGCGAGAACGTCAGGTACGTGCCGTCTTCCTTTTGCTTCTCCCAGTAAAGTGGTTCCTCCCAGCCTTCCCGGTGCCGTGTGGCCCAGCCGTCCGAGAGCCAGAGCTCCGGCCGCGTGTAGCCTCCGTCCTCGATGAAGTCGAGGTATTCGCCGCACGTGACCAGACGCGAGGCGATGGAGAATGCCGGAACGAAAAGGCGATGCCGTGGCGTTTCGTTGTCGAAGGAGAAAGAATGGCCGTGGTGACCGATGGAGCGCAGGCCCTCGGGCTCGTGATGCCACGCGAGCGGCGGGCACTCGCCCTTGGTTTGCACGGGCTGCACGATACGGGGCGCCGGCGTGTAGCGCGGACGAAGCGGATTCTGCGCGAGCACGTGCTGAATGTCCGTGAGAATGAGCTCTTGGTGCTGCTGCTCGTGGTTCAGCCCCAGCTCGAGGACCGTGGCCACGTCGGCGTCGACCCCGCGCGTGAGCACGTCGTGCATTTCTTCGTCGATGGCCTCGCGGTAGGCCACGATTTCCTTCAAGGTGGGGCGGCTTAGAAAACCGCGCTGGGCGCGCGGCGTTCGCTCGCCGAGGGCCTCGTAGTACGAGTTGAAGAGAAGCCCATAGCGCGCATCGTAAGGCTCACGGTTGGGGAGCGCGCGGGCGAGGACGAACGTCTCGAAGAACCACGTCGTGTGCGCGAGGTGCCACTTGGTCGGGCTCACGTCGGGCATCGATTGCACTGTGCAATCTTCCGGTCCAAGGGGCGCGGCAAGTGCGGACGTCGTACGACGCACGTCACGGTAACGTGATGCGAGGGACGACGACGGGGACACTGCGTCGTGAGGGCGCATTCGTCAGCCGTAGGGAAATTTTTGTTCTTCGGCTAGGGCAAACCGCGAAGAGCTTCGCGATCGTCATCGGTCGATGGAGCGGAAGCGATGCTCGCTTCGACCTCGTCATCGAGCGATGGATCGTCGTCTTGCCGCGATGGGGGAGGGCTGACCGTACCGTCGGTCACGTCCGTTTTCGAAGGCGCAGTGGCGATGGGAAGCGGGCCCAATCCCGGTGTGGTGTGACGCTCGAGTGAATCTTCCTCACCGCGATCGGCGGGCGTCGATGGACCTAGCGGATCGATCGAGATGACCGGATCGGACGCGTCAGATGCCTTCGCGTTTCTTTTCCCCGTTGGACTCATGATTCACCTCGTCCGCAGCTTCTACGAGCTCGTCGATCAGACGCTTGATGCGTCCGCGCGCCATCTCACTCGCAAGGATACCTCCCGTGGCAAGGAGCATCGTGCGAAGGAGCTTCGAGCCGACGATGGCTCCGACACCGAACCCGACGCCAGCGGCGATGCCGAGCGTGCGGTAGGGATTCTCCTTCACCTCGCGTTCGACGATCGCGGGAAGGTCACGCGCAAACTCGGAAATCTTCTCCGGCGAGAGCTTGCTCACGATCTTGTGCAGACTGCTTTCCTCGTCGGACTCGGTCTCAGCCTTGCCGTTGGCGTACGCATGCTCTTGAAGGTCCATGGGCTGACCCAATGCGAGGATCGAGCCCCAGAAGAATGGACAGGGAGATCGGGAGATCGGGAGATTTTGGGGTCCGATCCTAAAAAAACTCCCGATCTCCCGATCTCCCTGTTCAATCCTCTTCGAGGCAAAACGCCATGGTTGTGGCGCTAGCGCTCGCGGCCGCTACAGCGGGACTAGGTCCACTCGGTGGATTGGACCACCGGTAGCTGCAGGGCGCGTTCGCGCTCGAGATCCAGGTTGCCGACGTGGAGGCTCAGCGGGGTCTGCACCCACTTGTAGATCGACTGCGTGAACAGGCGGCCGAACTTGGTGGCCCACGCTTCCAGCTGCGTCGGGTTGTCGTCGGGGAAGATGGATCGCAGGGCGATGACCACCTCGGCGACGCTCATCTTTTCGCCGGCGTAGAGGGCGAAGCAGGCATCGAGCACGGGGAACGGCATGAGATCGCGCTCGTCCTCCATGTCGTCGGCGAGCTCGGCGCTCGCGGGCTTCTTCAAGGTGAGGCGGATGGCCTCCGAGCCCGTGGTCTCGAGCAGGTAGTCGAGGAGGTAGTTCACCACCGTCTTCGGCACGTTCGCGATGACCGAAAGGGCGCCCTCCATGTCGCCGCCGATGGTGGTGTACCCCACGGCCTTCTCGCTCATGTTGCTCGTCTGCAGAAAGAGACCGGCGGCGCTGTTCGACCAGCTCCACATGCGCTCGGCGCGAAGGCGCGCCTGGATGTTCTGCTTCGTGAGCTGCGTGACCGATTCGCCTGGTTGCAGCATGCCCTTCGCTGCCGCGAGCTCATGGTCGAAGGCGTCGTCGATGTTGCTGATGACCAGCGGCACGCCGAGCTCCTTCGCCGCGGCCTCGGCGGCGGCGCGTGTCTCGGCGGACGAGTAGCGCGTGGGCATGAAGAAGGCGCGCAAGATCTCGCCGACGCGTTTCTCGGGTTGCGGGTCGTCGCGGAACCGTCGCGCGAGGTAACGGTGCGCGAGGATCAAACAGAGCAAGCTATCGCGCCCGCCGGAGAGGGCGACGCCGATGGTCTTGAACGCGCGTGTCTTCTGGAAGTAGTCGCCGATGCCGATCGCCAAGGCGTCGAGCAGGTCTTCGCAGAAGTCGGTGCGCGCGGCGCGCGGCTCGGAGGGCTCGGGCAGGAAGAAGCTCTTGTGCGGCGGGCCCGGGTAGCGAAGCGCCTCGCGTCCGCGCGTGGGCACGTCCACCTTCACGTGGCGCACGCGTGCGGTGTTCGCCTCCTCGAAGGTCTCTTGGTCCATGCGCCACGTAGTGTTCTCTGCGCGAAGCCGTCGCGTCCGATTCAAGTCGACGGTGACGCAGGTGAAGCCCTCGCGGTAGCGCGGCGCCGTGTGGAGCATGCGCCCGTTCTGCGCGACGTAGCCGCCGCCGTCGTAGATCAAGCCGTCGTTGGCGCCGACCAGCGCGGCATAGACGACGGTGCACTGATTGTCGGACGAGCGCGTGCTGATGATCTCGCGCCGCGTACCCTCGACGCCCAGGCGGAAGGGCGACGCCGAGACGTTCACCATGATCTCCGCGCCGGCGTAACAGCGGCGGCGCATCGGCCCGTCGGGCGACCAAATGTCTTCGCACACCTCGAGGCCGATGGTGCCGAAGTCCATGTCGAAGACGAGGTCGCCGAAGGGCACGCCGTTCAAGTCGTCGTATAGGCCCGGGGCGCCACGCGCCAAGGTGCGGTTTTCGTAGAAGACGCCATAGGTTGGCAGCTTCTCCTTGGGCACCAGGCCGTGCACTTTTCCGCCATGTACGAGCGCCGCCACGCTGTACAGGTGACTGCCGCGGGCGACGGTGAGGCCGAGCACGGAAGCCGCGCCAAGGCTGCGCGTCTCGTAAGCAAAGCGATCCAGCTCGCGCCGCTGCGCATCGACGAACGCGCGCCACTGCACGAGATCTTCCTGCATGTAGCCGCCGATCAGTTGCTCCGGCAGCGCAATCAAGGTGGCGCCTTCGTCGGCGGCCGAGTGGGTGAACTCCAAAGCGCGGTCGACGTTGCTCTTCACGGCACCGACCGTCGTGTTGACGTTCACGATAGCGATACGGACAAGTCTCATGAAAGATGCGCCCTCACCTTACCAGCTGCGTTACAAAACCGACCATCGTACCGCATTTATAGGGCCTTTGTCGCTGTCAAGACAGATTACAAACCGAGGCCCCGCCGACATCCATCAGGTCGGGGGCGGGTTTGGGCGGCGCCGGGACACGGAACGTCGGGTGTTTCCAGCCGTCTCCTTCTGATCTGACTCGACTTTCACGCGTAAAAAACTTATCTATCGGCTCGATTTCGTTGGGCACGTTGGGTTCGATGGTCGAAGTTCAAGCCCGGGCGAAGTTGGAACAGAGAGACAGCAGATGGCAACTGGAACTGTGAAGTGGTTCAACGAGGCGAAGGGTTTCGGATTCATCAAGCAGGACAACGGCGGCGACGACGTTTTCTGCCACTACAGCGCCATCCAGGCATCCGGCTTCCGCACTCTGGCTGAGGGCCAGCCGGTGGAGTTCGAGGTGAAGCAGGGACCGAAGGGTCTCCTCGCCGAGAACGTCCGCGTCTTGGGAGCTTGATTCTCGTTCATCGATAACCCGCGAAAATAAGCGAAAGCGGAGCGCGCCGTTTACTGAGCGTGCCCCGCTTTTGCGTTTTGTGCGTTTTGTGCGTTTCGTGCGTCTTGGACTGCGTCAGCCGATCTGCAGCAGCTCGACCTCGAACACGAGGGTCGAGTTGGGCGGGATCACCGGGGGAAATCCCCGCGCTCCGTACGCGAGGTCCGGCGGGATCGTCAACTTGCGCACGCCGCCGACCTTCATGCCCGCGACGCCTTGATCCCATCCTTTGATCACGTTGCCGGCACCCAGTTCGAACGAAAATCCGCGACCTCGGTCACGCGAGCTATCGAACTTCTTGCCGTCGGTCAGCGTGCCGACGTAGTGCACCGTGACGTTCTGTCCGGACGTTGCCTCGGCACCCTCGCCGACTTTCACGTCCTCTACTTTCAGGTCTTCATTGGCCATCGCGGGCTCTCCTTTCGTTCGTGGGCATGGGAGCCCTCGTTCGTGCCGAACGTCAAGATGTGAAACGCGGTTCGGCTCGGTGGTGAGTAGCCTAGTTGCGTTCAGGGCGGCTCTGCTCATAATGCGTAGCTCTCAATGTCCGCTCCCACAGCCGCGGCTCCTTCCAGTCCCAGTCAGCCACGGCCGCCCAGCAGTCACCGTCCTCCGTCGCGAAGCATCCACTCGTTGGCAGACTTGGGGCTGCTCGACAAAGAGCACCCTGAGCGTGGCGCGTCGGTTCGCGCGCTGACGTTGGCCGCGCTCGGTGTCGTTTTCGGCGACATCGGCACGAGCCCGCTCTACACGCTTCGCGAGTGCGTGCACGCCGCCGAGCATGGCGGACCGGCGACGCAGGCGGGCATCCTCGGCCTTCTCTCGTTGATGTTCTGGTCCCTCACGATGGTGGTGACGGTGAAGTACCTCACCTTCATCATGCGTGCGAACAACCACGGCGAGGGTGGCATCCTGGCGCTGCTTGCGCTGGTGCCGGAAAAGTTGCGCCAGCCGCAGGGCCAGAAGGTCGGCTGGGTGGCCGTGCTCGTGCTCGTTGGCGCCGCACTCCTTTATGGTGATGGCATCATCACGCCATCGATCAGCGTACTCAGCGCTGTCGAAGGTCTGGAGACGGCCGCGCCTGGACTCAAGCGCGCCGTGGTGCCGATCACGTGCGCCATTCTAATTGGCCTCTTCTACATCCAGCGCCGCGGCACCGCGGACGTGGGACGCTTTTTCGGGCCCATCATGGTGGTGTGGTTCGCCACGCTCTTTGGTCTCGGCGCATACCACATCGTCGAGTACCCGGCGGTGCTGCAGGCGTTGTCGCCGCACTATGCGGTGAACTTCTTCCTGCACCATGGCTGGCACGGCTTCGTGACCTTGGGGGCCGTCGTGCTCTGCGTGACGGGCGGTGAAGCGCTCTATGCGGACATGGGGCACTTTGGGACGCGGCCCATTCGTCTCGCATGGTGGCTCTTTGCCATGCCCGCCCTGGTGGTGAACTACTTCGGCCAGGGTGCACTCGTGCTCTCGCATCCGGAGGCGCTCGAGAATCCGTTCTTCTCCCAGCTGCCCACGGGCCCGCTCACGTACGCGCTCGTCGCGCTCTCGACCTTGGCGTCGATCATCGCATCGCAGGCGCTCATCTCGGGGGCCTACTCGCTCACGCATCAAGCCGTGCAGCTCGGCTACTTCCCGCGCGTGACGGTGAAGCACACGTCGCACGAGACGGAAGGGCAGATTTACATCCCTCAGATCAACTGGGGGCTCATGGTGGCGTGCCTCATCGTCGTGCTCCAGTTCCAGAAGTCGTCCGCGCTGGCGGCGGCCTACGGCATCGCGGTGACAGGCACGATGGGCATCACGTCCATCGTGTACTACGTGGTGGTCCGTCGCAATTGGGGTTGGTCGCGCTGGAAGGCGCTGCCCCTGGTGGTGCTCTTTCTCTGTTTCGACATTCCGTTCTTTGCCGCCAACTTGCTGAAGTTCTTCGAGGGCGGCTACGTGCCGATCATCTTCGGCGCCGCGGTCTTCTCGGTGATGCTCACCTGGAAGATTGGACGCAGCCTGCTCGGCGAGTACATCGTGAAGCGCTCACCGCCGATGGACGAGTTCCTGGCGGGCTTGCACACGCGCCTCGTGGCGCGCATTCCGGGCACGGCCATCTTCATGGCCTCCAACTCGGGTCGCGTTCCACCGATTCTCTTTCATCACGCGCAACGCATCCGCGTGCTGCATGACACGGTCATCCTGCTCACGGTGGTGACGGAGCACGTTCCCGTCTCGGACGAGGAGCGACGCCTCGAGGTGCAGGACCTGGGCGAGGGCTTCTACCGCGTGATCGCACGCTGCGGCTTCATGGAAGCGCCCAACGTGCCCGAGATTCTGCACGAGGCTGCTGCCCAGTGCGGTGTGCCCGTCGACTTCAGCCACATGACGTACTACGTCGGCCGCGAGACGTTCCTCGCGAGCGGCAGTGGCAAAATGGGGAAGTGGCAAGAGATGCTCTTCGCCTTCCTCTCGCGCAACGCGCAGCCGGCCACGCGCTACTTCGGCATCCCGCACGAACACGTCGTGGAGCTCGGGACGCAGATCGACCTGTAGCGCCAACGCCGCCCGGTTCTATTTCTTCTTCTTCTTTGCCGGCTTCGTCGGGCTCGGCGGGCTTTCGACGGCGGAGTGGGGGGCGGTGGCGGCGCTGAGGTTCGACGCCGTGGCGCTGGATGTGGATACGCTCATATCGGCCAGCGGCGTCACGGGTGCGGGGGGCGCGGAAGGCGTAGGTGGTGCGTCCACCGTCTTCTCTCTGGCAAGCTCCGTGTCCGTGTGTGGTGCCGTTTTGGTCCGGTAATGGGCGATACCATAGAGGCCCGCGAGAGCGACCACGGCAAGGGCCACCGCGCTTGCGATGGCCGTGCGCGGACCGATGGGGATCTCGGAGCGTTCGTCGAGCATGCCCGAGCGTGACGAGGCTTTCATCGCGTCGGTGGCGGTCATGACGGGCGCAACCCCAGCCATGGGCAGAAAGCCGACGGCCGAGCCATCGACGGCGGGACGCTGCTGCGAGTCCGTCACCGCCATGCGGTTCTTCGCCGTCTCGGTGACACCCTTCACGCGCTCGACCATCAAGCGCGCCGACTCGCCCGAGCCGAAGGGACCGAGCGCCTCCGCGAGCGCCGCGATGCTGTCGAAGCGCTTCTTCGCGTCCTTCTCCAGGCAGCGCAAAATGATCTGCTCGAGCGCGGGCGGTGCCGCGGGCAGTTCCTCGGTGATCTTGTGCGGGGTGCCCTGTTTGATGAGTTGCTGCAGCTCCACCAAGTCTTCCGAGTCGAAGGGCGGCTTGCCGGCGATGAGCTCGTGCAAAATCGCGCCGAGCGACCAGATGTCGCAGCGGTAGTCGACTTCGCCCGAGGCCATGAGCTGCTCGGGCGACATGTAATGCGGCGTCCCGAACGACGAGCGCCTTCGCGTGAGCTCGACGCCGCCCACCTTGGAGATCCCGAAGTCGAGCAGCTTGATGATGGGCTTCCCATCGGAGCGCTGCGCGAGGAAAAGATTCGCCGGTTTGAGATCGCGATGCACCACACCGAGGCCGTGCGCTTCGGCGAGTGCCTCACAGGCCTGCAGCAGGTAGTCGACCGCGGTCTTCTGAGGGAGCGGCCCTTGGTCCGCAAGGAGCGTCTCCAGATCTTGTCCCTCGAGGAACTCCATGACGAGGCACGGGGCGCCATCGTCGAGGGCACCAACGTCGTGCACGCGTGCAACGTGCTCGCTCTTGATCTTCACGGCAGCCCGCGCCTCACGGCGAAAGCGTGCGACCACCTCTTCGTTCGATCGGTACCGGGGCAGAAGAATCTTCAGCGCAACGCGATGGTCGAGTTCGATGTGCCGTGCGGCAACCACGACGGCCATGCCCCCTACGCCAAGGACCGCCTCGACGACGTACTTCCCCGCCAGAATCTCGCCCGGGTGTGGAAGCCCGAGCGCCCTTCCGGAGGGCGTTTGTTCGGCCATGGTCATTCAGTTTCGTCCTCGAGCCGCGCCCCCATCGATCGATGATCGCCGCAGTTTACGCATTTTAAGTAGGTACATGCACAGTTGGTCAACGCAAGGCGGGCCGTGCCGTGTTCCCGGCCGCGGTATGAAATGGCCGTCCCAGCAGCATCCCTGGGCGCAAGCCTTCGCAGGCGAGCGCGGGGGCCGGTGACGACGTGCGGCCTGCTGTCTCCGATGTGCGGCCAATCGTCCGCCGTCCCTGTAGCAAATCACACCGGCTCCTAGCTATTTCGCCGCACATTTTGCGGGAGACGCTCAGCGCCGCACATCGCACGACAGTCCTCACCGCAGTGTCCATTGGATGCGCTCGACCATGACCGTTCCCGGTGGGTGACGCGGTCACGCTTCGCTGCGCGTGGGCACGACCGTTGCTGAGTAAGGGTCGTGGGGGAACCATGACACTGAACGAAATCCATCGAAGTTCGGTCGTGGAACTCGTCCCGGGGATGATGATCACGCCCAACGTGCGGCTCGTGCGCCAAATCGGCGAAGGTGGAATGGCGAGCGTGTGGCTCGCGCACCACGTGGGGCTCGACACGCAAGTTGCGGTGAAGTTGATGTCTCCTGCGCTGGCGTGCCACCAAGCCGCAGTGGAGCGCTTCACGCGCGAAGCTCGATCGGCAGCGCGCATCCATCATCCAAACGTAGTGCAGATACTCGATTATGGCGTCCCTGCGGAGCCAAATGGTCTGCCGTACATCGTTATGGAGTACCTCGAGGGTACGGACCTCGAAACACGGATTCACCTGCGCGGGCGACTGAGCCTCGAGGAGACCGCGAGCATCGTCGTCCAAGTGACGCGCGCGCTCGACAAGGCGCACGAGCTTCGGATCGTGCACCGAGACATCAAGCCGGAGAACATCTTCCTCACGAGCGACGGCGAGGAAGTCTTCGTCAAGGTGCTCGACTTCGGTATCGCGAAGTTGCTCGGCCGCGGGGACGTGAGTGTGACGAACACCGGCGCGACGCTCGGGACGCCGACGTACATGAGCCCGGAGCAGATGCTCAGCGCGAAGAACGTCGATTACCGCTGCGACCTGTGGGCGCTCGCGGTGGTGACGTACGAGATGCTGACGGGCCGCAAGCCCTTCGCCGGTGAGACGTACGGCGCCGTCTGCCTTGCGGTGAACCGAGGAAAATTCCGCTCCCCGAGCCGCTACCGGAAGGATCTCCCGGGGGCCCTCGACGAGTGGTTCGTGCGTGCGCTCGCGCGCGATCCGAAGAAGCGCTACCGCTCGGCGCGGGAGATGGGGGAAGCGTTTCTGACGGCCATCGGGGTGCAGGCTCGGGTCTCGCGCTTCGGGATGAATTCGTCATGGCGCGGGTCGTTGATGGCCTCCTACGTGACGCGCAACACGGGCGAGAAGAGCGCCGTGAAGCGTCCCTCGCGCATCGTGCCGATGGTGGCGGCCGCGGCATTGTTCGCCGGCGCGCTGCTCGCGGTGACCTTCGCGCGACCATGGTGGAAGGCGTCGCTGCAGACCGCGGCGGCCGCACCGGTGACCGCGACGATCAATGGTGCGCTGCGCGCGCACGGCTCCTCATCCGATCACGCCGGTGGACACGCCGTCGTGCACGACGAGAAGGAGAAGAGCGCTCCGGCGACGACGGCCGCCGCGCCGGCGAAGGACATCCCGCCGCCACCGCCCGCTCCGGTGAAGGAGACGACGCCTCCTCCGGTGGCCGCGAAGGAGACGCCCGCGGCGCCGGCCAAGGTCGCGAGCCACGCGGCGAAGGACAACGTCATCGAGCTCGGCTCGGGGACGGGTTCGGCCGAGGTGAAGACCGATCCGCCGAAGCCGCGCTTGCCGAAGCCGAAGAAGCCCAAGGCCGAGGGCGAAGGCGGCTCGGACACCGCGGTGGAGCAATCGGTGGACGTGTCGTCCGACACGACGTCGTCCCCGCCGCCCGCGATTCAGGTCGACAGCAGCCTCGGCACCGGCTCCGGGGCATAGTTCAGACCGGAAGCTCGAGCTCGCGTTGCTCTTCCTTCGGCGGCTCCGGCTCCTCCGGGACGAGTCGAATGTCCGTCCGCGGGTTGCCCAGGTAGCGGCCGCCGTCGAGGGTCTGCATGAAGGCGATGAGGCCCTCGCGGATTTCGCACCGTAGATCGAAAGCGCGGCTGGCGTTGGCGGCGGAGACCAGGCAGCGAAGGACCATGCGGCGCTCGGTGGTGTCGGTGACCTGCAGGACGCAGAGACGTTGGTCCCAGTTGTTGCTGCCCTCGCAAATGCGGCGCAGCTCGATGCGGAGCTTGTCGACGGGCGTGGCGAAGTCGACGTAGAGGAACGCCGTACCGAGGATCTCGGTGGTGTTGCGCGTCCAGTTCTCGAAAGGCTGCTCCAGAAAGCGCGTCATGGGGATGACCAAGCGGCGCTCGTCCCAGAGGCGCGCGACGACGTAGGTCAGGTTGATCTCCTCGATGAAGCCGACCTCCTTCTCCACGACGACTTGGTCCCCGATGCGCATCGGCTGCGACAGCGACAGCTGGATCCCTGCGATGATGCCGGACAGCGACTTTTGCGCGGCCAAACCGAGCGCGATGCCGGCGACGCCTGCCGACGCCAACAGCGACACGCCCACGTTGCGCACGAACTCGAACTGCATGAGCCCGACGGCGATGGCCACGATGACGATGACCACCGAGGCCACGCGGCGGAGCAGCTCGAGCTGCGTCTGCACCGCGCGGTGCTTCATCTCGAGCTGCGAGCCGCTGGGCATCCGCTCCTCGGCCCAGTCCGCGCCGATGGAGATGGCGCGGATGACGAACCACGCGACCGAAATCACCAACCACGTGTACGCGATGTGCTGGATCGCGTCGTACACCGAGGCGGTGAGGTGCAGCTCGCTCAAGAGCTCCTTGACGATGACCACGAAGAGCACGCCACGAAGCGGGCGCCGCGCGGTTTCGACTAGCGCATTGTCCGCCGACGTCTTCGTGCGGAGCGCAAAACGTTGCGCCAGCCAGATGAACAAGGCACCCGTGCCGCGCGCGGCGGCGTAGCCGAGGACGCCGAGAAGCACCAGCCCGAGCCACTGCCAAAGGGCATTGCCCAGAAAGGTCGTGCGCGTCAGCCAAGGCGGAAAGCGGTCGGCCCACTCCGACGGCCCGTACGCCGCATACAGCGCAGGGATCATCGCGACGGTGCCGCGCGAGATCAGCCAGCGCCAGACGCCGTCGTTGAAACGGGCGCGCGCCAAGGTGACGGGGACCGTCTCGTCCTCCGCGATGATGTTGCCCACCGTCGCATCCTTGGCCTCCGCCTCGTCGGGGAGCTTGTCGGGGTCGACCGCCAGTTTGCGGTCGAGCACGTACGCGAGCTTGCGTGCGAGCTCGGGGCCATCGGTCGATTGCTTGATGCGCGGAATCGCATGCAAATCGAGGTAGTTGGCCGCGAGATCGTAATCACCGTGGTGGGCCGCCTCGAGGAAGCCTCGCATGGTGCGCTGCGGCGTCGCGCGATCGAGCGATGCGTTGGTCTTGGGCAATCCATCGTTGGGGCCGGCGTAGGCCACACCGAAGGAAAAGAGCGAAAGGAGAAAGAGCCATACAAAGGAAAAGAGACGCAGCGCGGGCATCACGGGCCCCAATTAGCCCGCATTTGTGCCCCGTGCCACAACGATGAGGGTTTGGGGGTTAGGGGTTAGGGGTTAGGGAACAGAACGATGAAAGAGGTGAGGGGACCTAAGCTTCGGCTTTCTCTGCCCTAAACCCTAACCCCTAAACCCTAACCCCTCACTCCCGGCACGAGCGTTGCTCTTTGTTCCTTGAACATCTCGTTACGGGGGGCTCACATGTTTTCAATGCGAGCACGCCGGTGGCTTGCCATCGGCGTATTGGGATTGGCCGGTTCGATCGGGGCATTCAGCGTAGGGGCCAGCGTGGCCGGACGACTCGAGAGGCACATGCACTCGGTGTCCGTCGCCAAGATTCCGGTGCACGACCTTGCGGTGCGGATCACGCGCGGCCAGAAGTAACGTTGCCGACACCGTCGAGCGCGGTACAAGCTTGAGCTGCAGCTTTCCGCGCAGCTCGTAGATATCGCTCGGCCCGTGTGAGGCGCTACACTCACCAGGAGGCCATGAACGCCAGGACCGACCCGAAGACCCGCGAAGCACGCGCATCGTCGGTCGATGTCCATGCGCTCCTCCGCGAGATCCTCGTGGACAAGAAGGCGGCCATCTTGGCGTCCGGTCAACAGGTGACGTTGGAGCTCAATGCGCGGCGCCCTCTCGTTAAAGGAGAGCGGGATACGCTGCACGAGTTTCTCGACCACGGGCTCGACACCGTGCTCACGGCCGCCGTACGAGGCACGCGCCTCGTCGTCGGCACGATGACCCTCGACCATCGCATCAAGGTGCGCATGGCGTGCGGCGAGCGTTCGTTCGAAACGGAACTTTCGACCTTCATCAACACCGACCCGCCAGCGCCATCGCCGTTGGTGGTGGCGCCCAGCGCGCCGGTACTTGCAGGTACACGTACCGTGTTGGTGGTCGATGACGATATCGATACTGTCGCGCTTTTGCGACGCGTGCTGGAACGTCGAGGTTACGAGGTCTTGGGGGCGACCAGTTTGGCCGAAGCGTTGATGGTAGCCGGCACTCAATCGTTCGACGTCTTGATCAGCGACGTCGGGCTGCCCGATGGCAGCGGTGTCGAGTTGATGGATCGTCTGGGCAGGCCTCATCACGCCATTGCCCTGACGGGCGTGAGCTCCGAGGAAGACGTCGCTCGGATCCGCGCAGCCGGCTTTCGCCAACACCTGACCAAACCCGTGAGTCTCTCCACCCTCGAATCCGCCATCTCCGAGCTTCTGAAATCGGCGTAACCTGGCCGATGCTCGGAGGTTGGCGGTGATACCCGTTCAGCCGTGCCCCGCCGAAGTGCCCTGCCGAAGCCCCGACTTGAGGAGCCAACCGTGCCCACGAAGAACAACGGCCAAGCCGACCTTACTTTAGCTACGCGAAATGGCCCCAAGCGCGCGAGCGCACCCTCCAGCGCGCCGGCCACGTCGCGCAAGCGCTCGAACGCCGGCCATGCAGGCGGGGCGAAAGACGACGACCGACCGACGCGAAAAGAGTGTGAGGCGCTGCTGGCGGCCATCTGTGCCCTGCGCGACGGCGACTTCTCGGTTCGTCTGCCCACCCGTGAGCCGGGGATGATGTTGGAGCTCGCAACGGCCTTCAACGAGCTGGCCCACCGCAACGACTCCATGGCGCGCGAGGTCGTGCGTGTCGGCCGCGTGGTCGGTCGTGAAGGCCGCATGAACGAGCGGGCATCGCTTCGGGGTGCCAAGGGCGCGTGGGCGAGCAAGCTCGAGTCGATCAACTCGCTCATTCTGGACTTGGTGCGCCCCTCGACGGAGGTCGCGCGCGTCATCACGGCGGTGGCCGGGGGCGACCTGTCGCAGAAGATGGTCCTGGAGATCGACGGCAAGCCGATTCGCGGAGAGTTCCTCCGCATCGGCGAGACGGTCAACACCATGGTCGATCAGCTGCGTTCCTTCTCGGCGGAGGTCGTGCGCGTCGCCAAGGAAGTCGGCACCGAGGGAAAGCTCGGCGGGCAGGCGCACGTGCCCGGTGTAGGCGGCACGTGGAAGGATCTGACCGACAGCGTCAACTCGATGGCCTCCAACCTGACCACGCAGGTGCGAGGCATCGCGGCCCTGGTCACCGCGGTCGCCGATGGCGACTTGACGAAGAAGTTCGTCGTCGAGGCCAAGGGCGAAGTCGCCGAGCTGGCCGACACGATCAACAACATGACTGACACTTTGCGGCTCTTCGCCGACCAGGTCACCACCGTCGCGCGCGAAGTCGGTTCGGAGGGAAAGCTCGGCGGCCAGGCGCGTGTGCCCGGCGTGGCGGGCACGTGGAAGGACCTGACCGACAGCGTCAACTCGATGGCCACCAACTTGACGGACCAGGTGCGCAACATCGCCTTGGTCACCACCGCGGTCGCCAACGGCGACTTGTCGCAAAAAATGAGCGTCGAGGTCGAGGGCGAGATCCTCGAGCTGAAGAACACGTTCAACAGGATGGTCGATCAGCTGCGCGCCTTCGCCAGCGAGGTCACGCGCGTCGCGCGTGAGGTCGGCACCGATGGAAAGCTGGGCGGGCAGGCCGAGGTGCCCGGTGTGACGGGCGCATGGAAAGACCTCACCGAGAGCGTCAATTACATGGCCAACAACCTGACCGACCAGGTGCGCAACATCAAATACGTCACCACCGCCGTCGCCAATGGCGACTTGTCGCAAAAGATCTCCGTCGACGTCAAAGGGGAGATGCTCGAGCTGAAGAACACCATGAACACCATGGTGGACCAGCTCAATTCGTTCGCCGCCGAGGTTACCCGCGTCGCGCGCGAAGTCGGTACCGAGGGGCGATTGGGCGGGCAGGCGCACGTGCCCGGGGTCGCCGGCACGTGGAAGGACTTGACCGACAACGTCAATTACATGGCCTCGAACTTGACGGGGCAGGTGCGAAGCATCGCCTTGGTCACGACGGCAGTCGCCAATGGCGACTTGTCCAAGAAGATCGTCGTCGACGCGCGCGGCGAGATTCTCGAGTTGAAGAGCACCATCAACACCATGGTCGATCAGCTCAATTCGTTCGCGGGCGAGGTTACCCGCGTGGCGCGCGAGGTCGGTACCGAAGGAAAGCTGGGCGGCCAAGCCAACGTGCCCGGGGTCGCCGGCACGTGGAAGGATTTGACCGACAACGTCAATTACATGGCCTCCAATCTGACGGGCCAAGTGCGAAATATCGCATTGGTCACGACGGCGGTCGCCAATGGCGATTTGTCGCAAAAGATTACCGTCGACGTCAAAGGCGAAATGCTCGAGATGAAGAACACCCTCAATACGATGGTGGACCAACTCCGAGCTTTCGCCGCCGAGGTTACCCGCGTCGCGCGGGAAGTCGGTACCGAAGGGCGATTGGGCGGGCAAGCGCACGTACCCGAGGTGGCCGGTACGTGGAAGGACCTGACCGACAGCGTCAATTATATGGCCAACAACCTGACCGAGCAGGTGCGAAATATCAAATTCGTCACCACCGCGGTCGCCAATGGCGACTTGTCGCAAAAGATCACCGTCGACGTCAAAGGCGAATTGCTCGAGTTGAAGAACACGGCCAACACGATGGTGGATCAACTTCGCGCGTTCGCCGCCGAGGTTACCCGCGTGGCGCGCGAAGTCGGTACCGACGGAAAGTTGGGCGGGCAGGCCTTCGTGCCGGGGGTGGCCGGTGTATGGAAAGATTTGACCGAGAACGTCAACATGATGGCCACCAACTTGACCACGCAGGTGCGCGGCATCGCGAAGGTCGTCACCGCGGTCGCCAATGGCGACTTGACGAAAAAGTTGGTCGTCGAGGCCAAGGGCGAAATCGCGGAGCTGGCCGACACGATCAACAACATGACCGAGACGCTCGGCGTCTTCGCCGAGCAGGTCACCACGGTGGCGCGCGAGGTCGGTACCGAAGGAAAGCTGGGCGGCCAGGCGCGCGCACCCGGTGTGGCGGGCACGTGGAAGGATCTGACCGACAGCGTCAATTCGATGGCCTCCAACCTGACCACGCAGGTGCGCGGCATCGTCAAGGTCGTGACCGCGGTTGCCAACGGCGACCTCTCGCAAAAGCTGCTCATGGAAGCGCAGGGCGAAATCGCCGCACTGGCGGTGACGATCAACAGCATGACCGACACCCTCCGCGTGTTCGCCGATCAGGTCACCACGGTGGCGCGCGAAGTCGGTACCGAAGGAAAACTGGGCGGCCAGGCCAAGGTGCCCGGCGCCGCCGGCACGTGGCGCGACTTGACCGACAACGTGAACCAGCTCGCCGGCAACTTGACCGCGCAGGTGCGCGCCATCGCCGACGTCGCCGTGGCCGTGACCAACGGTGACTTGACCCGAAGCATCGCCGTGGAAGCGCAGGGCGAGCTGCTCCTGCTCAAGGACACGGTCAACCAGATGATCGGCAACCTGCGCGAAACCACGCAGAAGAACCAGGAGCAGGACTGGCTCAAGACGAACTTGGCGAAGTTCGGCGGCATGATGCAGGGCCAGAAGAACCTCGAGGCGGTGAGCCGGCTCATCATGAGCGAACTCACGCCGCTGGTCTCCGCGCACCATGGGGCCTTCTTCATCGCGCAGCAAGAAGAGAACGGGTCGGTGCTCAAGCTGATTGCGAGCTACGCGTACAAGCAGCGCAAGAGCGTCTCGAACCGGTTCGAGCTGGGCGAAGGGCTCGTGGGGCAGGCGGCGCTGGAAAAGAAGAGCCTTCTGCTCACCAACGTGCCGCACGATTACATTGTGATCTCGTCGGGGCTCGGGGAAGCCTCGCCCTTGAACATCATCGTGCTGCCCGTGCTCTTCGAGGGCGAGGTACGCGCGGTGCTGGAGCTCGCGAGCTTCCGCGCCTTCAGTCAGATTCACCAGATCTTCCTCGACCAGCTCTCCGAGAGCATCGGCGTCGTGCTCAACATGATCGTCGCCAACATGCGCACGGAGGAGTTGCTCCTGCAGTCGCAAGGCTTGACGCAGGAGCTGCAGTCTCAGTCGAACGAGCTCCAGACGCAGCAGGAGGAGCTGAAGAAGACCAACACCGAGCTCGAGGCGCAGGCCGCCAGCTTGAAGGCCAGCGAGGAGTTGCTCAAGGCCCAGCAGGAGGAGCTGCAGCAGATCAACGAGGAGCTCGAGGAGAAGGCGACCTTGCTCGCCGAGCAAAACAAGAAGGTGGAGCAGAAGAACCGCGAGGTGGAGACCGCGCGGCGCGCCTTGGAGGACAAGGCGGCGCAGCTCTCGCTTTCGTCGCGCTACAAGAGCGAGTTCCTCGCCAACATGAGCCACGAGCTGCGCACGCCGCTCAACAGCTTGCTCATCTTGGCCAAGATGCTCTCGGACAACAAGGATCGGAACCTCTCGGACAAGCAAGTCGAGTACGCGCGGACGATTCACGCCTCGGGCACCGACCTGTTGAACCTCATCAACGAGGTGCTCGACCTGTCCAAGGTGGAGGCGGGCAAGATCGAGATTTACTCCGCCGAGGTGCGGCTCGCGGCCATCGAGGATTACATCGAGCGGAGCTTCCGGCCGCTGGCGCAGCAAAAGGGGCTCGAGTTCACCGTGGTGGAGGAACCGGAGATCCCCGAGTCGCTCAACACCGATGGGCAGCGCCTGCAGCAGATCCTGCGCAACCTGCTCGCCAACGCCTTCAAGTTCACCGATCGCGGCGGGGTGACGGTGCGCATCGGCAGTGTGCAGAATCAGCAGCAGTTCACCAACCCGGTGCTCCTCGATACCGCGCGCGTGCTCGCGCTAAGCGTGCAAGATACAGGTATCGGCATTCCGCGCGACAAGCACCAGCTCATCTTCGAGGCCTTCCAGCAGGCCGACGGCACCACCAGCCGCAAATACGGAGGCACGGGCCTGGGGCTTTCGATCAGCCGCGAGCTGGCACGCTTGCTCGGCGGTGAGATTCACGTGGACAGCGCCATCGGCGAGGGAAGCACGTTCACCCTGTTCTTGCCGCCGAGTTACCGCGAGCAGCCGCGTCTGACCAGCGGCGATTCGCGGCGTGACCTGCTGCGGCGGCCGGACACGGGCGAGGCCCCCTCGCGCGTCCACGCCGTCGTGGGCACGCACACCAACGGGACCAACGGCGCCGTCTCCGACGATCTGGACCAGGAGGACGATGGCCGCGTCTTCGCGCGCAACGGCTTCGATGCGGGGAGCTTCGAGGACGAGGACGTCGAGAACGAGAATGAGCTCAACGACGACCGCGACGCCGTCCAACCCGGCGACCGCGTGCTCCTCATCATCGAGGACGACGTCAAGTTCGCCTCCGTGCTGCTCGACATGGCGCGCGAGCGCGGATTCAAGTGCATCGGGACCCTGCGCGGCGACATCGGCTTGGCGCTGGTGCACCGGTTCAAGCCGGACGCCATCCTGCTCGATCTGGCGTTGCCCGTGGTCGATGGCCTCACCGTGCTGGATCGGTTGAAGCACAATCGCGAGACGCGGCACATCCCGGTTCACATCTTGTCGGGCACCGGAAAACGTCAGCGCGGGATGCGCCTTGGCGCGTTTGCCTACTTGGAAAAGCCGGTCACCAAGGAAGCACTGGACCAGGCCTTCGATTCGATTTCGCAATTCCTCGACAACGAAGTGCGGAATCTTCTCATCGTGGACAACGACGAGGCACTTCGCCACAGCATGGAGGAGCTCATCGGCCAGGGCGATGTCCAGACAGTGTCCGTGGGGACCGCCGAGCAGGCGCTCGAACTGCTCCGCAGTCGTCATTTCGACTGCATGGTGCTCGGCTTGGGGTTGCCCGACATGTCGAGCTTCGACTTGCTCGAGAAGATCAAGAGCGACGAGGATCTGCAGGAGCTGCGGGATCTGCCCATCATCATTTACACCGACAAAGAGCTCACACCCGAGGAAGACACGCGGCTCAAGAAGTACGCCGAGACCATCATCCTCAAGGACGTGAAGTCGCCCGAGCGCCTGCTCGACGAGACAGCGCTCTTCCTCCACCGCGTCGAGGCCAACTTGCCCGAGGAGAAGCGCCGCGTGCTCGAGGAGCTGCACAGCTCCGACGCCGTGTTCGTGGGCAAGAAGGTGATGGTCGTCGATGACGACGTACGCAACATTTTTGCCATCACCAGCGTGCTCGAGGCGAATGGTATGAATGTGGTATTCGCCGAAAATGGCAAAGACGGAATCGTCTTGCTCGATCAGAATCAAGACGTCAGTCTGATTCTGATGGATGTCATGATGCCGGAGATGGACGGCTACGAGACGATGCGACAAATTCGCAAGAATGCGTCGTATCGCACATTGCCCATCATCGCCCTCACCGCCAAAGCGATGAAGGGCGATCGCGAGAAGTGCATCGCGGCCGGCGCCTCGGACTACATCACGAAGCCCGTCGATCCCGACCAGCTCATCTCACTGATGCGGGTGTGGATGTATCGATGAGCCGAGTAGCACCCGCCTCGTCGTCCGGTACCTACCGAGCCCTCAAGGAGAAAGACACAGAGGTAGAACGCGTCGAGGTCGAGCTGTTGCTGGAGGCGATCTTCCGCGTCTACGGGTTCGATTTTCGGTCGTACGCGTACGCGTCCATCAAGCGGCGTCTGTGGCGGCGGGCTCAGGCCGAGGGGGTGGCGTCGTTCAGCGCGCTACAGGAGCGGGTGCTGCATGACCCCACGTGCATGGACCGGTTGATGCTCGACTTGAGCATTCAGGTCACGTCCATGTTTCGTGACCCGAGCTTCTTCCTGGCCCTGCGTCAAAAGGTGGTTCCGAGTTTGCGGACGTATCCGTTCATCCGCGTGTGGCACGCCGGTTGTTCGTCCGGCGAGGAAGCCTTCTCCTTGGCGATGCTGCTCAAGGAAGAGGGGCTGTACGCCCGCACCCGCATCTACGCGACGGACCTCAACGAGTCGGTCATCAAAGTCGCCAAGAGCGGGATTTTTCCGCTGTCGAAGATGCAGGAGTACACCATCAACTACCAGCGGGCGGGCGGGCTGCGCTCCTTCTCGGAATACTACACGGCCCGCTACGACGGGGCGCGGTTCGATCCGTCGCTGATGGAGAACGTGCTGTTCTCGCAGCACAACCTGGTGACGGACGGCAGTTTCAGTGAGTTTCATCTCATCTTGTGCCGCAACGTCATGATCTACTTCGATCGAAGTTTGCAGAACCGGGTGCTCGATCTCTTTCATTCGAGCCTGGTCAATTTCGGCTTTCTCGCGCTCGGTCGCAAAGAGAACCTGCGCCAGACCGAAAGCGAGCCGAAGTTCGTACCCTTCGTGGCCGAGGAGAAGATTTTTCGGAGGGCGGACAAGAAATAGAAAGGTGGCAATTGGGCTTTCAGCACGAACTCATCGTGGTGGGGACGTCATGGGGCGGATTGCGCGCCCTGGAAGTGCTCTTGTCGACCTTGCCTGCGGGCTTCGACTGGCCGATCGCCGTCGTGCAGCATCGCCGGCCCGATTCGGATGACACGCTCGCCCGTGTGCTGCAGCGCCACACCACCCTGCGGGTGCGCGAGGCCGAGGACAAGGAACCGATTGTCCCTGGACGCGTGTACATTGCACCTCCCGACTACCACCTGCTCGTGGACGACAAGTCTGTTGCCCTCTCGACGGATCCTCCGGTGCGTTTCAGCCGGCCTTCGATCGACGTGCTCTTCGAGTCGGCGGCGGATTCATTTCAACATCGCCTGATCGGAATCGTGCTCACCGGTCGAAACCATGACGGTGCCATCGGTCTCTCGCGCATCAAACAGCGTGGTGGCCTCACGATTGTCCAGGACCCCGCCTCAGCCGAAAGCCCCACGATGCCCGAGGGAGCCATCGAGCGAGCCTGCGTCGACCGAGTCCTCGCCCTCGACCGCATCGGGCCCTTCTTGGGGCAGCTCAGGCAGAGATGAGCGGTCTCCGACATTGAATGCATGGATCGACGGTGATAAATCGAAACAGGTGTCCGGTGTAGGGACTCGATCGGGGGAATTTCAGCTAGCGCTGGCCGCGATCAAGCCCGCGGTCCTGCTTGTCGACGACCAACCGAAGAACCTGCTTGCGCTCGAAGCCATTTTGGAGCCGCTCGGGACCGAGCTGGTCATGGCGCATTCCGGGCAGGAGGCGTTGAAGCATCTGCTCACGCGCGAGTTCGCCGTCATCTTGCTCGATGTGCAGATGCCGACGATGGATGGCTTCGAGACGGCGACGCTCATCAAGGAGCGCGAGAGGTCGCGGCATATCCCGATTATCTTTTTGACCGCGATCAGCAAGGACGAGGCCTTCGTCTTCAAGGGCTATACGGTCGGCGCGGTCGACTACATGTTCAAGCCCTTCGATCCAGACATTCTGCGGTCGAAGGTGCAGGTCTTCCTCGACATCTACCGGAAGACCGAGCAGCTGAAACTGCAGGACAAGGTGCTGCGCGAGCGCGAACTCGCCGAGCTTCGCCGCTCGAGCGAACGGCGCTACCGCGAGCTGGCCGAGTCGATGCCGCAAATCGTGTGGACCGCCACGCCGGAGGGCGAGCTCGCCTACGGGAACCGCCGCTGGTTCGACTGCGCGCGCACGTCGCTGACCGATCCACAGGGTCTGCGCTGGGAAGCGATTTTGCACCCGGACGATGTGGAGGAGTTCTCGCGGGGCTGGCGCCAGGCGCTCGAGCAGGGCGAGGCGTGGGGCGGGGAATTCCGTCTCGGATCGTGGGTGGAGGCGGATTACCGCTGGCACCTGGTGCGGGCGGTGCCGTTGCGAAGCGAGCGCGGGCCGCTCACGTCGTGGGTGGGCACGTGCACGGACATCGACGATCGCAAGCGCGCCGAGGATTCGCTGCGCTTCCTCGCCGAGGCGAGCAAAGTGCTGGGCGCCACCATCGACTGCCGCGAGTCGTTCGAGCAGGTGGCGCAGTTGATCGTGAAGACCCAGGCCGACGCGTGCATCGTCGATGTCGTGGCGGCGGATGGCACCTTCACCGATCGCGTGGTGGCGGCGGCGCCAACCGAATCGGCGGTGACCGTGCGCGCCATGTCGGATCGCTTTCCGCCGGAGCAGGATGCGCCATACGGGCCCGGCAAGGTGGTGCGCGCGCGTGAGCCCGAGCTTTTGCCCGAGGTGACCGACGCCATCAAGGTCATCATCTCGCAAGATGCGGTGCACCTGGCCGAGTTGCGATCGATTCCGGCGCTGTCGTGGATGTGCGTGCCGTTGGTGTCGCAGGGGCGCGTGTTCGGTGCGGTGACCTTGGTGGCGAGCCAGTCACGCCGTCGGTTCGACGAGTCGGACTTGGTGACCGCGGAAGATCTCGCGCGGAGGATGGCGTCGGCCGCGCACGTGGCGGACCTGTACGACATTGCGCAGTCCGAGCGAAAGAAGCTCGAGGAAGCGCACAAGGCGAAGGACGAATTTTTGGCGACGCTATCGCACGAATTGCGAACGCCGCTCAATGCGATGCTGGGCTGGACGCAGCTTCTCCGCGGTGGCGATCTCGAGGAGAACGAGTTCGATCGCGCCCTGGAGACCATCGAGCGAAACGCCAAGGCGCAGGCCCAGCTCATTGCCGACTTGCTGGACGTGTCGCGCATCGTGACGGGGAAGCTCCATTTGAACATGGGGCGCGTGCAGCTTCCCACGCTCATCGAGGGCGCGCTCGATGCGGTGCGCATCCAGGCCGACGACAAAGGCATCGCGCTGGAGTCGAGCATCGATCCGTTCGTGCCGGAGATCCGGGGAGATCCGAATCGGCTGACGCAGGTGCTGTCGAATCTCTTGTCCAACGCGCTGAAGTTCACCGGGGCGTCGGGGAAGATCGGGGTGCGCCTCGAGTCGGATGGATCGACCGCGCGCATCGCGGTGAGCGACACCGGGCAGGGGATTGCACCGGAGTTCATGCCGCACGTGTTCGAGCGCTTTCGGCAGGCCGATAGCACGAGCACGCGCTCGCAAGGCGGGTTGGGCCTGGGGCTGGCCATCGTGCGGCACATCGTGCAGCTTCACGGTGGCGTGGTGAAGGTGACCAGCGAGGGGAAGGACCGCGGCTCGACGTTCGCCGTGGAGCTCCCGATTCTGCCGTTCGTGTCGGACGTGCCCGAGCCCGAGTCGGACACGCGTCCCGCGGGATCGAACCCGCCGTCGCGCGATCTCGACGAGCTTCACGTGCTCCTGGTGGAGGACGAACCCGACGGACGCGGGATGGCGCGGCGGGTGCTCGAGGGAGCGGGCGCCCGCGTGACGGCGGTGCCCACGGCCTCCGCGGCCTTGAGCGCGCTCGAGGACTCGAGGCCCGACGTCCTCGTGTCGGACATCGGCCTGCCGGAAGAAGATGGGTACACGCTCATCACCAAGGTGCGCGCCCTTCCGGTCGAACAAGGCGGAAGCATCATCGCGGTGGCCCTGACCGCGTACGCCTCGGAGGAAGATCGCCGCCACGCCTTGGAGGTGGGCTTCGACGCGCACCTGACCAAACCGGTGGAACCCGCCCAACTGCGCTCCATCGTCCTAGGCCTCGTCCGCAGCCCGAGACGGCAGCGCGACTCGTACTCGCGGGTGTGAGAGGAGAGAATTCACAGGAAGACGGGAAGACGGGAAGGAGTTGCGACCCGCAGCAGCTCTGAACGCTTCTTTTGAGGTTTCCCATTGGGCCATTGAGCCAATTGGAACCCCCAAAAAAGCGTTCCGCGCCTTCTGTGCCGTAAGTCCTTCCCGTCTTCCCGTCTTCCTGTAAATCCTCTCCTTCGAGCAGAACGCGAACGGCGTTAGGAGGGTTGCAGCGTGTATTCTTGACGGCGTGAAATCGCCGCATCGGGTTCCGACGGACCAAGCTTCGCTGGCGCTGTTTGGGTTTGCGTTGGTGGTGCTCGTGTCGCCGTTGCGGTACGTGTGGCTGCGGGCGGACGCGCCGTGGTGGACGGCGTTCGTCGTGGGGTTCGGGCTCGTGGCGCTCTACGGTGTGGTCGTGTGGCGCGGGGTGCGGTAGCGCGTGCACCTGTCCTTCGCGTTGGTGTGTGCGGCGTCGGCGGCGTACCTGGTGGTACTGCTGGTGCTCGTCATTGCCGCGCGGCGGGTGGCGTCGTTGCGGCGGTTGGCGAACTCGCCCTATTCGTATGCGATCTCGCTCGGCGTGTACGCCTCGACGTGGACGTACTACGGGAGCGTCGGATTTTCTGCGGAACGCGGGCTCGTGTTTCTCGCGGTGTACCTCGGGCCGGTGGTGGCGTGCCTCCTCGTGCCGCTGCTCTGGGAGCCGGTGCGGAGGATTCAAACGGCGTATCAGCTCGGATCGCTGGCCGACTTCTTTGCGTTTCGCTTTCGTAGCCAGAGCGTCGGTGTGGTGGCGACGTTGGTGCTCGTGGTGGCCAGCGTGCCGTACCTCGGGCAGCAAGTGATCGCGGTCACCGATTCGCTGTGCGTTGCGACGGGGCACGATCCATCGCCGTCGTATGCGCTGGCTTTCTGCGCGGCGATGACCCTTTTCACCGCCTTGTTCAGCGCGCACCAAGGTCCCAAGGAGGAGCGGCAAGAAGGACTCATTCTGGCCATCGGTGTCGAGTCGATGGTCAAGCTGGTGTGCCTTCTCGTGGTCGGCGCCTTTGCCGTGCACCACGCGTTCGGCGATGTGGCCGGCCTCGGCGCGTACGTGAAGCAGAACCCGCACCTCGAGGAGGCATTGCGCGAGCCGTTGCGCTCGGGGGGAAGCTTCTCCACCTTGCTCCTCGCGTCGACGGCGGCGGCCTTTTTGATGCCTCGGCAATATGAAATCGCCTTCGGCCGTGGGACCACCGCACGGGATCTGCGGGTGGCCGGCTTCGTCTTCCCGTTGTTCCTTCTGGTGCTCACCTTGCCGACAGTGCCCATCTTGTTCGCGGGGCGCGTGCTCGAGGTAGGGACGGATGCGGATTACTACGCGCTGGGCATTCCCCTTTCGCGGGGCGCGCCCTTCGTGTCGCTACTGACCTTCCTCGGCGGCGTGTCGGCGGCCAGCGCCATGATCAGCGTCACCGTGCTGGCGCTGTCGCGCATGGTCGTCACCCACCTGGTGCTCCCGCTGAAGCTGGGCATCCTCGGCGAGAATGCCTACGACCGCGTGCGCTGGTTGCAGCGCACCGTGATGGCGTTGCTCATCTTCTCCGGGTACGGCTTCTTCGAGGCGCGCGGGCGCGACGGGCTTCTCGTGCTCGCGGGCATCTCGTCCTTCGTGGCGCTTGCGCAATTCGTTCCGGGGCTCCTCGGCGCGCTGTTTTGGCCCCGCGCCAGCGGCCGTGCCTTCCTGGTGGGGCTCGCCCTGGGCTTCCTCGTGTGGCTCGTCACCTCCGTGGGGCCGCTGCTCTTGCCGGTGGAACTTCGCGGATCGTGGCCTTCGCTGGGAGCGCTCTTCGGCGTGCCGGAGCATGACACGTGGTCGCTGCCGCTCTTCGCCGCGACATTGCTCAACACCGGGGCATTCGTGGTGGGCTCGCTGGTGTTCGGCCCTCGCCCGCGCGAGCTCGAAGGCGCCGCGCAGTGCGCGATGGACCCCGATGCACCCCGTGCGGAGCGCGTGGTGGTGACCTCGGTGCATGCCTTCAGCGAACGGCTCGCGCCGGTGCTGGGTGAAAAGGTCGCCGAGCTCGAGGTGCGGCGCGCGCTGTCCGAGGTGGGCGCGGTCGATGCGGCGCGGGTGCGTGGGCGCGTGGAGCGCAATTTGTCGAGCCTCGTGGGCCCGGTGCTCGCGCGCATGATCGTGAATACCCATTTGCGCACGGAGCCGCTCTTGGACGCCACGCTCGCGGGCGCGCTCAAATCGGCGAAGAACGAGGCCGATCGCGTGCGATTTTACCTGATGTCCGTGCTCGAGGAGCTGCCGCTGGGCGTGTGTGCCCTGGGGCCCGAGGGCGGCATCATCCTGTGGAACCGCGCGCTGGAGCACATCGTGGGCACGCCGGCAATGTCGGTCATCGGCTCGCCCGTGCAGGTGCTCGATCCCGCGTGGGCGGCGGTGTTTACGATTCCGCCCGACGCGTTGAGTGCGGCGAGCCGGGAGCATCGCATCCACGCGGGCTCACGCGTTCACGTGGTGCGCGTGCACCGCACGCCGCTGCCCAGTGCCGTGTTCCATGACGACGACGGGGAAGGGGGTGGCGGTGCCGTGTTTCTCGTGGAGGACTACACCGAGCAAGTCGTGCTCACCGCGCAAGTGGCGCATCAGGATCGCCTCGCGTCGATCGGGCGGCTCGCCGCGGGTGTGGCGCACGAAATTGGCAACCCCACGACCGCCATCGCCTGCCTGGCCGAGAACATCGCGCAACTTCCCGCGGATCGGCCCGACGAGCGGGCCGCCGCGATCCTCGAGCAAACGCGGCGCATCGATGCCATCGTGCGCAACCTTTTGGGCTTCACGCGCACGGGGGCGGGGGCCGATGGACTGCCGTCGGCGGCGCCACGCGTGGCCGTGGGCAGTTTGCCGGTGGCACCGTTGGTGGACGAGGCCATCACCTTGACGCGCATGGGGCGCGGCCGGAGCGGCCTGCGTTTCGAGAATTTGTGCGATGCCAGCCTGGAGGTGCTCGCCGATCGGCAGCAGCTGGTGCAGGTGATGGTGAACCTGCTGACCAACGCGAGCGATGCTTCGCTCGAGGGCGGGCTCGTGGTCGTGGATGCACAGCCGCAGGACGACAGCGTCGTTCTTTGCGTCGCCGACACGGGGACGGGCATTCACCCCGACATCGTGGGCCGGGTCGCGGAGCCGTTCTTCACCACGAAGGACGGTGCGGCCGGTGCCGGGCTCGGGCTTTCCGTGGTCTTCGCCATCGTGCGCGAGCATGGAGGCGACGTGACCTTGGAAACGGAATACGGTGTGGGGACGCGCGTGATGGTTCGCTGGCCCCGCGCGCGACGAGAGCGCGAGAGCTACGAGAGCGGACGAGACATGGTGAACGTGTGAAGCGATTGCTCCTGGTCGAAGACGAAGTGGTCATTCGTTCCGAGCTGTGCCGATTTCTGTCGCGGCACGGTTACGACGTCGCCGAGGCGGGATCGGCGGAGGAGGCCCTGGAGCGCGCGGATCTCGCGGACGTGCAGTTGATCGTCGCGGACATGCGCTTGCCGGGGTCGCCGGGCACGTGCCTCATCGAGCGCGCTGGCGGCGTGCCGGTGCTCATCATGACGAGCTACGCGACCGTGCGCGGGGCCGTGGACGCGATGAAGCGCGGGGCGGTGGACTACATTTCGAAGCCGTTCGAGTTCGACGAATTGCTCGCGACCATCGAGCGGCTCATCGCGGGCACCCAGGTTCCGGTGCCGGGGAAATCACGCCCGCCGCGGGCGGATCCCTTCGGGTTGATCGGCGAGTCTTCGGCGATGGAGGCGGTGCGGCAGCGCATTCGCCGCATCGCATCGAGCGATGCCACGGTGCTGGTGCTGGGGCCTTCCGGGACGGGCAAGGAGCTCGTGGCGCGGGCACTGCACGAGCACGGGCACCGTGCGGCGAGGCCGATGGTGACGTTGAACTGCGCGGCGATCCCGGAATCGCTCATCGAATCGGAGCTGTTCGGCCACGAGCGCGGCGCGTTCACCGGCGCGACATCGGCGTACGCGGGTCTCTTCAAGGCCGCGGACGGCGGCACGCTTTTCCTGGACGAGATTGGCGAGCTGCCGCTCAATGCGCAGGCGCGGCTGCTTCGCGTGCTGCAGACGGGGGACGTGCGTCCCGTCGGCTCATCACGCACGCAGCACGTCGACGTGCGCCTGGTGGCCGCCACCCACCGCGACTTGGCGGCCGAGGTGAAAGAGGGGACCTTCCGCGGCGATTTGTATTTTCGACTGCGGGTGCTGGAGGTGCGCCTTCCGAGCTTGCGCGAGCGGGAAGGCGACGTGCTGGCCTTGGCGCAGGCCTTCATCGAGCGGGCCTGCAGCAAGATCGGGCGTCCGGCGCTCGCTCTGTCGGACAAGGCCATTTCGGTGCTGCGTGCGCACGCGTTTCCGGGGAACGTGCGCGAGCTGGAGAATGCCATCGAGCGCGCCGTGGTGCTTTCGGATGGCGGCGCCATTGGTCCGGAGCATTTGGGACTCGATGCGGCCGACGAGGAGGCCGAGCGAACGTCGGCCGCTCCGCCTGCGGAGGCGTCCTTGTCGTTGAATGACTATTTTCGCAAATTCGTATTGGAGAATCAGGACAAGCTGACCGAAGCCGAGTTGGCGCGGCGCCTTGGAATGAGCCGAAAAGCGCTCTGGGAGCGACGCCAGCGCATGAACCTACCGCGCAAAAGGTAGTCTACGGCGCGTGTCGTTTGGTAACGTCCGCTTGCTACCTATCGCTACCCGGCGCCGCATGACGCGGATAATGGCATATCGCGTCAATGCTCGAAAAAACGATGTTTCCGAACGATAACGGAACAGGCATGACCGTTGCGCTTCGGCCGCGCCATGCTCCAGCACGAAACGGTTCCCGTTGTTCACCCCGAACCCGTTGCGCGACCGGTCGATGATGTGAAAGTAGACCTGCGCCAAGTCATCGGCGCGTCGTCCCTCGGCACGTTGTTCGAATGGTACGACTTCTACCTTTACGGCAGCCTCGCGGCCTTTTTCAGCGGGCTCTTTTTCCCAACCGGGAACCCAACTGCGGCGCTTCTCGCGAGCCTCGCGACCTTCGGCGCCGGCTTCGCGGTGCGCCCTTTCGGTGCCATCGTCTTCGGGCGGCTCGGAGACTTGGTCGGACGCAAATACACCTTCCTCGTGACGATTCTCATCATGGGACTTTCGACGGCCCTCATCGGCTTCTTGCCGACGTACGAGACCGTGGGGATCCTCTCGCCGATTTTGCTGGTGACCCTGCGACTGGCGCAAGGCTTGGCGCTGGGCGGTGAATACGGCGGCGCGGCCACGTACGTCGCCGAACACGCCCCGGAAGGCCGACGCGGTTATTACACGAGCTTCATTCAGACCACGGCCACCTTGGGCTTCTTCGTATCGCTGGCGGTCATTCTCACCACGCGGCTTTCGCTGGGTGACGCCACCTTCAAGTCGTGGGGCTGGCGCGTTCCGTTTTTGCTCTCCTTCGTGCTGCTGGCCGTCTCCGTGTACATCCGGCTTCGCCTGCACGAGTCTCCGCTCTTTTTGAAATTGAAGTCGAGCGGCAAGGTTTCCAAGAATCCGCTGAAGGAGAGCTTTGCCAACAAAGAGAACCTGCGGTACGTGCTCATTGCCCTTTTCGGGGCCACCGCGGGCCAGGGCGTCGTTTGGTACACCGGTCAGTTTTATGCGCTGTTCTTTTTGCAGAATACGCTCAAGGTGCACTTCGCGACGTCGTACATCCTCGTGGCCATCTCGCTGGCCGTAGGCACGCCGTTCTTCGTCGTGTTCGGGCGCCTTTCCGACAAGATCGGGCGCAAGCCGATCATGCTCGCGGGCTGCCTTTTGGGCGCGCTCACCTACGTGCCCATCTACATGGGCATGAAGTACTTCGCGGCCGATCCGGCGAATCCCAATTACGTGGGGCTGGCCATCCTGCTCATCATTCAGGTCCTGTACGTGACCATGGTCTATGGTCCCATTGCCGCGTTTCTGGTGGAGCTGTTTCCCACGCGTATTCGATATACGTCGATGTCGCTTCCGTACCACGTGGGCAATGGCATCTTCGGCGGCTTCGTTCCGCTGATTGCCACATGGCTCACGACGTCCACGGGGAACATCTATGCCGGGCTCGCGTATCCGTGCGGCGTGGCGCTGCTCACGGCCATCGTGGGCGGCATTTACATCGACAAGTCGGGTCGACTCGAGGGGGCCTCCGATGCGTGAGCAAGCCATCCTCCTTTCCGTTGCCACCCTCCTGACCGTGTCGGTGCCGGCCTATGCCCAGGCGCCTTCGCCCTCACCGGAGCCCGCGCCGGCACCCGCCGCCGAACCCGAGCCTGCACCCGCCGAAGCGTATCCAACGCCGGCACCGCCCCCGCCGGAGCCTCCCAAGGAGGCGCCGAAAGAGGAAAAGCAGCTTCTCCGTTTCTACGCGTGGGTCAAACCCACGGTCACCGTGTCCTCGGCCGCGGTCGAATCGTTCTCGCAGCCCAATGCCTCGGCGATCAGCGCGGCGGGCAATCCCGCGCTGGCCTCGGTGCCGGACGATGCGCGTGCCACCTTTCAAGTGGCGCAATCCCGCTTTGGCGTTTGGGTCAATGAAAAGGAGCCTGTGCGCGGGCAGCTCGAATTCGACTTGGTCGACTTCACCAAAGCATCACCCACCGTCGCGTCGGTTCCGCGCATCCGCATTGCCAAGGGCGAGTGGGCTCCCTCGAACGAGGTGCTCCTCGTCGCCGGCCAGGATTGGGATCTTCACGCCCCCATCGCGCCCCACGGTTACAATCTGGTGGGCGCGGCCTACCTCGCCGGCAACACCGGTTTCATGCGCCAACAGCTGAAGGTGCTCTACACCCTGCCCAACCTGGAGCTCGGCGCGGCCATCGGCCTGCAGGGAAACAACAATACGAACCGCGATGCCTCCATCGAGCTTTCGCGCATGCCGACCTTTGCCGTGCGCGCGGCGTACTTGGCCGGCGACGTCGGGCGCGTCGGTGTGAGCGGCATCGTCAGCCAATTGCGGTTTGGACCGGGGACCAATAATGACCATTACGTCACCGCGGGGGGCGGTGCGCTCTATTTCGATTTGACGCCGGTCAAACCATTCAACGTGCGCGCGGAAGGGTACGTCGGTCGAAACCTGGCCAATCTCAGCCTTCTCGCCCTTGGTCAGCGTGTCGGCGAGGACGACATCGACGAAATCGGCGGCTTCCTCTCGGCGAAGTACAAAGTGAGTGACAGCCACGCGATATACGCGCACGGCGGCACGGCGCAGACCTTGAAGCCCTCGAAAGTGTCTCCGTCGTACTCCTACCCGGCGGCGGCGGCAGGTGCGACGCCGGGTCCCGCGGCGCTGAGCGGCACGGGGCCCGGGCTCAAATACAATATTACCGTGCGGGTGGGGTACGAGATCCGCATATCCAAGTTCGCCGCGGTGTACCTCGAGGGCTCGTATTACCGGTCCAAGTTTGCGCTGGTCGCGGCCGACGATGGACGGTTCGATTCCCTGCGGCAAGCGTTCGTCGGTGACCTCGGCATGATGTTTACCCTCTGAGGGGACGCCGGGGCGGGCCTCAACGGCAAGACCATGTGCAGCGCGAGCGCCGCACATGGTCTTCGCGCGTGCGAAGCCAGGGGGCGACCGCATCTACTGGTGGAGTTCTGCCGATAGGGTTTACTCTTCCATGACGTGACCACGACCCTCGACTTTTGGTTCGACTACTCCTGCCCCTACGCCTACCTCGGCTCGACCCAGGTCGAGGCGCTCGCAGAGCGGATGGGCGCGCAGCTGACCTTGCAGCCGATGCTTCTCGGCGGTGTCTTCAAGGCGGCTGGCACCTCGCAGAATCTGATGAACCAGCTTTCGCCGGCGAAGGCGCGGCACAATGCCATCGACATGCAGCGGTGGGCGGCCCGCTTTTCCGCGCCGCTGCACATGCCTCCGGATCATCCGATGCGCACGGTGGAGGCGCTGCGTGCCACCTTGGCCACGGGCGTGGATCCGGCGGTGATGCACGGCTTCTTCCGTGCATATTGGATTCAAGGTTGGCCGATATCGCACCCGGACACGTTGCAGCACGTTCTCACGGCGGCCGGCCACGATGCCGCCGCGGTGCTCGCGCGCATCCAGGAGCAGGGCATCAAGGACGAACTTCGCGCTCGCACGGACCGCGCGATCGCGCTCGGCATTTTCGGTGCGCCTTCGTACGTGGTCGACGGCGAGCGCATGTACTGGGGGCAAGACCGCATGCACTTCGTGGAGGGCGCGAAGTGGGCGCCCGCCGATGAAAGGACGAAGACGATGGCTCATACGCTCGATCTGTATTGGGATTTCTCCTCGCCGTTTGCGTACCTCGGTTCGACACAGGCCGACGCACTCGCCGCGCGCACGGGGGCGACCTTGCGATGGCAGCCGATGCTGCTCGGCGGACTGTTCCGATCGATCGGGCAGGCGGATGCGCCCCTCAGCACCTGGGGCGAGGCCAAACAGCGCTACACCTTTCAAGATATGTCGCGTTGGGCCGAATATTGGGGTGTGCCGTTCAAGTTTCCCACGCGCTTTCCCATGTCCACGGTCAAGGCGATGCGCGTCTACCTCGCGCTGCCCGAGGAACGCCGGGCGGCCTTTCGTGAAAAGACCTTCCGCGCGTATTGGGCGGAGGATCGCGACATTGCAAACGACCATGTTCTTCGCGAGCTCATTGGCGAGGGGGCGGACGACGTGCTCGCGCGCACGCAGGCGCCGGAGATCAAACAGGAGCTCATTGCCGCGACCCAACGGGCGGTCGATGCGGGCGTCTTTGGTGCGCCGACGTGGGTCGTCGACGGGAAAGATCTCTATTGGGGCCAGGATCGCCTTGCGCTGGTCGAGCATGCTTTGCGCCGGTGAGGGGACAGCGGCCTCGGCGTCGTAGTGGGTTTTCACATTCGTAGGGCGTGGCGCGAAACGAGATGGTCCATGGCGCGTAGTGCGGGACATGGACAAGATCTCGGCGTCGCGCCGCGGATTCATTGGGGCCGGTTTGGGGTTCGGGCTTGCCGCCACGGTGACGACCGCGTCGTTCGTTGCCGCGGCATCGAATCCGTCCCCGCGCACCTACGTGCTCGCGCATGGCTCCTTTTTGGGTGGCTGGGTGTGGGCACGCGTCGCCGAGCGGCTGCGGAAGCAAGGCCACCGCGTCTTTGCGCCGAGTTTCACTGGGATGGGCGACCGCGCGCACTTGCTTCAATCGAACATCACCATCGAGACGTTTGCGCAGGATCTCATCCAGACGATTGCATCGGAAGAATTGACGCAAGTCGTGTTGGTGGGCCACAGCTTCGCCGGTGTTCCGGTTTCGCTCGTCGCCGATCGGATCCCCGAGCGGCTCGCGCACGTGGTCATGCTGGACTCGGTGGTGGTGGAGTCGGGCAAAACGGGATTCTCCGCGTACCCGCCCGACTCGGTGGCGAGTCGGATGGCGGCTGCACGAAAGGAAACCCATGGCTTGGCGGTTCCCGCACCCACGACCCTAGCGTCCGGTGTATGGGGGCTCACCGAGGGCACACCCGATTACGATTGGGTCAAGCGGAGGGTGACCGCGCATCCGTTGGGCAGCTACACCACGCCAGTGTATCTACGGAATCCGATTGGAAATCATTTGCCGCGCACGTACATCCGTTGCACGAGCCCGACGAATCCCGTCATCGACCGCTCCGCGGCGTTGGTGAAGTCACTGTCCGGTTGGAAGTGGGCGGAAATCGCCAGTGCGCACCACCCGATGCTGACGCACCCGGAGGTGGTGACGGCGCTCTTGGCGGCCGTGTGATTCATTTCTCGGCCTGAGTGCCTCAAATGTTGCGCAGAATCGCGCCCAGATGTCGAAGATGTCGAGGATACGCCACGAGGTGGACTCCGCGAATGCCTCTTGCCGAAAAGGGCGATTTAGCTAGAAGAGCAACGACGGAGTCAATCTTGATTACGATAGGTATTCTTGGCGGCATGGGGCCAGGTTCGACGGCGCCGTTTCTGGATAGGGTCTATGCGGAGTGCCAGTCGCAATATGGCGCCAGTCGTGACGCGGATTATCCGCACATTCTCTTGTACTCGTTGCCCACTCCTTATGAGGATGGACGGGACATCGATCATGGCGCGATGCGCGCGGCCATCGCCGGAGGCGTCCGTCGCCTGGCGCTGGCGTGCGTGGACTTCGTGGCCGTTCCCTGCAGTACGGCGCATCGTTATTTCGACGAGATCCGCCCGCACGTGGGCATCCCCTTGATGGATATGGTGGCCGCCACCGTCGTGAAGGCTTGCGAAGGTGCTACGCGCGTTGGGGTGTTGGCGACACCCGAGACCTTGGCCTGGGGCGGCTATCGCGCGGGGTTGCTGAAGAACGGGGTCGAGCCGGTGGTGCTCGAAGCGGCGCAGCCCCTCGTGGATCACGTGCTCGCGCGTCTGACGGAAGGCGCACGGCCGGTGGATCTCGCCGACACGTGGCGAAGCATCGTGCGGCTTTATCGGGAGCGCGGCGTCGAGCGGCTCATCGTGGGTTGCACGGATCTCAGTGCGATGATCGGCTTGGGCGCCGAGGCCGAGTTCGTGGATGCTGCGCATATTCTTGCGCGCATCTCCGTGGCGGAATACGTGCGACGGAGGGAAACGTCGCGCGCGTGAGAAGGCGCATGGATGTGCCATACTCCGAACATGTCCGAATCGAATGGCGCCCCCAGTCTTCGCCTCGCGCGCCCCGACGATGAGCCGTTTCTTCTGACGATGCTCTTCTACGCCGCCCACGCCGACACCGAGCCTGGCGCGCACCCGGAGCAACTTTTGACGCAGCCGTCGCTAAGCCGCTACGTGGTTGGTTTCGGACGAGCGGGCGATCTCGGCGTGGTGGCCGAAGGCTCGGCCGGTCCGGTGGGGGCAGCTTGGCTGCGTCTGCTTGCGGGCGAGGAGCGCGGTTACGGCTGGATTGACGATGCGATTCCGGAGCTGGCCATCGCCACGGCGCCCGGCGTGGTCGGCCGCGGTCTCGGCACACGCATGCTGCGCGAGCTCATCGAGCACGCGCGCGGGCGCTATCCCGCGATGTCACTCAGCGTGCGCCAGGACAACCCTGCCCGGCGATTGTACCTGCGTCTCGGATTTTCGCCGGTCAAAGAGAGGACGAATCGCGTGGGCGGTATTTCGGATACGATGATTCTGCGTTTCGAAGGCTCTTAGTGCAGGCAGCGGAGGTTGGTGTGGTGGTCTCGGTCGTTGCGAGGCTAGGCCCCATGCAAGCATGCGTCGTGGTGACGCGGGTCCGACAATCGACTTGGTCGAAGTCGGTCGTGACGCATGTCGCGTCGGCGTCGTGGTGGTCACAAAGGTTCCAGTCTTTGTCATAGTACTCCTGACGGACGAACCCTCCGTAACCTCCGCTGCCGGTTGCTGGCACGAGGTAGTACCCGCCATTGATGGGATCCGACGTGGTGTTGCATTCGGGGTCCGCGCAGTTCACCTGTTGGTTCGCAATGTATGCCACATAGTGATACGTGGTCCCATTCACCGTGAGGTCCTTCAAGGTGTAATTGAGTCGTGACTGACTCCACCCCCAAGCGTCCACCGTGCCACAAGCGCCATCCACGCAGTGCGTTTGTTTTCCCGACCATACCCCGGGCGTCAACATGCCTCCCCAGGTAATACCTTTGTCCGCCTCGAAGGATTTGAAGATGCACTGCTTGGTTTTCACGTCGATGGCATCGTCTCGCCATTCCGACACATCGTTGGGACCAAACATGTAATACCAGGTGGTGAGCCACTTGGTCTCTTCACCGATGCAATCGTATTCGTCGAACATGTACGAGGTACCCGCTGCATGCGTGCCGACGCGGTAACGGGTACGCTTGGCGCAGCGGGTGCCGTCCTGATTGAGATAGCTCGTCAGGATGAACGTGCCGACGGGGGGGGACGGCCAATAATCCTTCATGTTCCTGGGCGTCGTGCAATCCTTGTTCGGATCTCCGTCGCATCCACCTACGAAGGTGATGGGCGACGATACGCTGTTTACGTGCTCGTCCGTGTCGGTATGGGTACAGGCCGTGAGATGAAATACGGCCGCAATGGCCATCATGATTCCATGGCGAGAGGTCATGCACGCAGTTAGCTCGTTTTGCCAACGGGCGCATGGCCAATCGTCATGGAATGCAGTCTCGTGTGCTTGAGAATCGTTGAAAAACGTGCGCAACCTTTTGTCAGTCGGGTCGAATCATGGCTCCTGGCTGAAGGCGAAGGCGTCGTCTTTCGTGGCGGTGAGTGGCGTGCCGAAGAGCGTGGCGGAGCCTTCGATTCGGCCGCCGGCGTAGAGGCGTCCATTCATGGAGGAGAGGCGGAATTCCGTGTAGATATACAGCAATTGGCCGGTGGCGATGGTTCGCTCACGCTGCAGTGTGCCGCCTTCGTCGAAGACGAGCCATTTTTGGCTGCTGTCTGGGTTGGTCGAGCTGGGGGCTTCGTGTTGGAGCACGACGACTTGGTGCTTGCCGTGAAGGTATCCCACCGAATTGCCGCGAAGCGCCTTCGACCAGCGGTGGTTCCCCGCTGCATCGTATGAGGCGAAATACGCCGGGCCCAATGCGCGGAGTGCGCCGACACTGCCGTCGCCCGCGATGCGTGCGAGTACGCCATCGGTGGTGCCCGCGGAGGCCGTTATCGACTTATCTCCGAGTTGCAAGGTTCCAGTGAAACGACCGACGAACACGCGATGCCTATGCAATTTCGAGCCTTTGCATCTTCGCGCGCACGCCTGCCCATGGCACGAGGTGCCAATTTCGCGCGACGGGGAAGGGGAACCGCGCACCCTCGTAAACCGCGCCCGCGTCACTTTCTGTGCTGCTCGTACCGAAGTACGCCACCGGAGTATACTTCGTGGGCGATGCCCCAAGCCGCCGATATGGCTATCGTCGAACGTCTCGAGCAGTGTCTTTCGACGCTCGAGCAAATGCCGGATATGCCTCGCTACGATATCGCGTGGTTGCGCCTTCGATGTCGGGATACACTGCAATATCACCATGAGCTGCAACGTGCGTCGCTGCGTCAGCTTCAACGTGACGTGTCGAAGTTCGTGGAGGCGTTTCCCAATGTGCTCCCAGCTAGTCTGGTAGAAGAGGTCGCTCAAACGATGCCCTGAGGTGTTGGCGTCCGACCCGCGGCGCGTTTCAGGAGGCGTCGCGGAGGCCCGAGTCTAGGAGTTGGGACGCTGCTTTTGGCGTGATGGGGGCGGTGGTCGAGCGGAAGGCGTACAAGAAGACGAGCATCGCCAGGAAAACCAGCATCACGGGGACGGCGATGATGACGGGGAGGCGCTCGTAGAATGGCTTCTTGGCGGCGGCAGGCGCCCGCGTGCGCGGCGGAGTGGAAGGCGGCACCACCGTGAACGGCGTCGCGCCCCGCGTGGGTGGTGACCAGACGCGGGTCTCGATTTCCATCGAGGCGCGGTCGTTCTCGAGCAGAGACTCGGAAACGCGCGGCGCCGGTGTTACTTCCAGCGTGTCGTCCACCCCCATGGCAAACGGCGTGAGCAATCGTAGAAGCTCCGAGGCGTCGCCAATCCGCTTCGAGAGGTCTCGTGCGAGACATCGCATCACGATGATTTGCAGCGCATCGGGCACCTCGGGGCGAATCGTCCCGAGGGGAGGAATCTCACGATGCATGATGGCGTGGACCACCCCCGCGAGCGACTTGCAATCGAAGGGATGCGCCCCGGCCAGCATCTCGTGCAAAATGATCCCGAGCGACCAAATGTCCGCGCGGCAGTCGACCTTCCTCGAATCCGCCAATTGCTCCGGCGACATGTACGAAGGAGAGCCGAGCATCGTTCGCGTCATCGTCAGCTCGCCCGTCGCGGGATCGGTCCCTTTCGACTCCCACCCACCCGCCTTCGAGATTCCGAAGTCGAGCACCTTCACCACCCGTTTGCCGTTGCTCCTGCGATGCAAATACAGATTCGCCGGTTTCAAGTCGCGATGGATGATGCCGTGCCGATGCGCCTCGGTGACGCCCTCCAGCGCCTGGCATAGAATGTCCACCGCTTCCGCGATGCCCATCCTTACACCTTGCCCGAGCTCCTCGCGCAAATCGCGCCCCTCGAGCAACTCGAGAATCATGTAGGGCATGCCCTCGGGCGTCCGCCCGGCGGCGAACACTCGGGCCACGTGCTCGCCCTCGACGCGTGCGGCCGCGCGCCCCTCGCGAACGAAACGCGCCGCCGCCGCGGGCGAGCGCGCGATTTCCGGCAGGAGCACCTTGATGGCCACCCACCGCTCCAGATCGGTGTCGACCGCGGCATAAACCGCGCCCATGCCGCCCATGCCGACCAATCTCTCGACGCGATATTTTCCGAGGAAAAGCTCGCCTATCGTCAGAATGCCATCCACGTTCGTCCTTGTCTGTACGTAGCGAGGACGCATGTCAGTCGCGCAAGTTGCAGCGGGCGCGATCTTTCTTTCGAACAATGGAAAATAACGTCGTTGCTGTGACGCCTCCGCTCCGTCGATTGGCCCTGTGGGACAAACAAACTGGCTTCGGCGCGCCTCACGATCGCCGTCGGCTCCCGCCCATAGTCGATATCGCACCGCGAAATGCACGTGCGAGTGCACGCGGGAAGGAGACGCAATGGCCGATGCATTCACGGGCCCCAAGAGTGGCCTGGTGGCAACCCTGACGCTCAGCGGTCTCGTCATTCTCGTTCCGGCGTGCGCATCGGGCCTCGACACGACGCGCGTCCACGGGCCGAGGGCGAGCGTCGGCGAAGAGATGTATGGCGTGATTTGCGACAGATTTGGCGCGCAAGCCCTACGGGAAGACCTTTCCGGCGGCTCGTTTCGCGCCCTCTGCCATCGAGCCGTCGATGGCCAGTTCGACGACAAAGTCGATGTCGCCAAGCTCCCCGCGATGGACTCGGCGGTGAACGCGAGCGGACAACCCGTGAGTCTGGACGAGCAGCGCCGCCATCGCGACAAGATGGTCGGCCGCGTCGAGGCGCTCGCCCGCCGTCGTTCCGAAGTCATTCGCGCCTTCGACGCCATCTTTCCCGAGACCCCACGTCCAACCAAGGACATCGATCATCCGGATCCCGCGAAGTCGTGCAATCCTCCCGAGAAGGCTGCGCAGCAATCCTTTGCGGCGCAAGTCGGCGACATGCTCGGGCGCATTGGCGCGCTCTACAACGATGGCACCATTCCCCAATCCACCGGATCGTTGGCCACGGTCATCGACAGCTTTCAACACTCCGAGGAAGCGCAGGGGGCGTGGTCGCATATTTCGTCGCGCCTTGGATATCGCCCCGTCGAAACGGGCCTTGGTGCCCTACGCCCGATTCTCGCGTATCCCGAATTGCGCGATCTCTCCAATGCGACACTTCGCCTTCTCTCGGCGGACTCCAATCCCTATCAACTCGATCCGCAGCGCGACGAAGACGGTCAGCGAATCCCCGTTCCCGGTCCGGCCAATACTTCCTTCGACAAGCTGCTCGAGGCCGCGCATGCGGAGCTCCTCGCCACCAAGGCCGATCCCCGGGCGCCGGCGCTCGCCTCGGCGCGCGATCCTCAGACGGGGCGCATCGTTCTCTCGCGACCGCGCGACAACCTCGAGATCTTGCAAGAGGCGCTTTTCGGCACCGATCCGGCCATTGCCGCCCCGATACCGAAATACATCGTGCGGCGCAACGGACGCGGCTATGCATCGATCTCGCCTGCAGCGATGGGCGGCTTCGTCGACGCGGATGGCGATGGCATCCCCGACGTCGACGCTCGCGGCCGTTTCATCACCCGCGATGGTGCGTTGCCGCCGGCGCCCTTTCCCTCGGTTCCGGGGACGAAGGATTCGGCCGCGCGGGATGCGGCGGGGCGTGCGCTCGCTGGCCATGAGCCATTTTACGATTACCTCGATACGAATAGTACCTTCGCCGCGCGCCTGATGCAGGATCTGAAGCCGCTCGTGAATCCCGACCCCGCCGCGAACCACGAGACGCTGATGGATCTCCTCGGGGGCCTTCACGTCACCGTTGGCCCGCGCGAGCGAAAGAGCAAAACCTATCCATCCGGTGCCGTTTCCTACGACGGAATTGGCCGCGATTCCCCCATGTTGGATCTCGTATTTGCCTTGGGAACCATTCTCGGAGATCGCCATGCGGACACCACGCTCGGCTTGGTGAAAGAGCTGTTTACCACCAAGCAACCCGATATCGCGCGCGCGGTCGGCGAATTGCTTCGCGTGCTGGATACCGCGAAGAAGCACGATGAAGCGAAAATTCCGCGCGAGACCACCTTTTGGGACGACATTCTCGACCTGCTGGCCCAGGTTGCCCAAGAGCCGGGGTTTCTCGAGGATCTCCTTTACGCATTTGGAGACGACATCGTCGCCTCGAACCTCGGTGCGATGTACTCCAAATTTGGAACATTTCGCGACGAGCTCTCGTACGATGAACACGATATCAACGGCACGACCTGGAACCTGACCACGAACAGCAAAGACGTTCCGCGATCCCCCGTCGATCGCCGCCAGCCCGAGACCGGAAAGAACCGGAGCGACTTGATGCGCTTTCTGCGGATCATGAGCGATACCTCCGGCGTGACCGTGTGCAACAAGGAGGGCGCGCGACTTTATGCCAAGGTGCGCATTGCAGGACAGGAGATCGATGTCACCCTGCCGCTCTCGGTGCCGCCGGGAAGTGCGTCGTACCGTGAGTGTGAGCTCATCAAGGTCGACAACCTAGGCGTCTTTTATCTCCAATCGGTGGTGAACGGGCAGGCCGTCGCGGACCGTCTCCCGGATCCTGCGACGGGGCGTCCCGATGCGGTCAAGCCCGGAGTCCTCTATGTCCGCGATCGCATGCTGCGCGATGGGCTCATTCAAATCCCCATTTACGGTCCGCTCGGTGCTGCGCGCGTGGATATGTTCGAGCTCTCCACGGGCATCAAGGGCTTCTGGACCGAACCGGAATCGAGGGTGCTGGCGCCGAAGCCGAAATTCCTGAATCGATTGGCGTTCTTCGATTTCGAAGGCGATGATGTAAATGCGCAAACCCGCAAGCACATCGACGGCTTGATCGGCCCCGTCACCGGCACGAAGGCGTGCCAGGAGCGGGTCATCGAGGATCCTCTGCCCAACGAAATCGATGCCGCGCCCGACAAGAAGATCCGCGGCCTGCGCACCTGCGCCGAGGGGCAATGGTTGCAGCAGCGCGACGCAAATACCATTTTCCTATGGGAGCACTTTGGCCTCTACGACACCATGAGCGTGATCTTGAGGCCCTTCGTGAAGCATCGGAAGGAGCAGCTGTTCCTCGATCTTGCGAGCAAGATTTACAAATATTACCCCGATGCATCGGCCACGGCGGAGGAATGCCTCATGGCGGTCGGGCAGAATTGCACCCGGCAAGGCCTCGATTCGTACGAGGCATTGGTTGTCGAGATTCTCGCGACGGATCTCGTGCCGGCGCTCTCACGATTGGCCAAGGGCGTTCGCTCGGTGAAGGTCCAGCGTTGCGAAGCCTATGATGCGAAGGGCGTTTGCACGAGCTCTCGGGAACTCTCCGGCATCGATGCGGCCGCCGAGATGATTCGCGCCATGCTCGATCCGGAATATTCGAAAAAGGTCCTGCAGCTCAAAGACCGACACGGCAACACCGGTACGAAAAAGAACGACGGCTCCCCGGTTGCTCAGGTGACGCCGGCCTACCTATTGACCAATGCCATGGATGCATTCGACCGCGCCTACGATGCGCACGAGAAAGCGCACCCCGACGATGCCGCGCGCCGTACCAACTTCCGCCGCGCACGCTCGCAGCTCGCGGACCAATTCTTGTCCGTCAAGGATGGCGCTTTCGAGAATCCCATCCTCGCCAAATTGACCCCCAAGCTCATCGACCTTCTTCGCTCGCAGCTCGGCGCCCGGTGTCCGAAGTCTTTTGCACCGCCATTCGAGAAGTGCACCTGGGCGCAAGAGGAGCTGGCCAAGAAGGTCGAGGAAACCTTGGGCGGGCCGCTCTTTTCGTCCGGTCTCGAGATCATGGATGTCATTCGCAAGGATCCCGAGGCGCGGAAGCAAATAGAGCTTTTGCTGCAGTATCTCCTCGACGGCCGGTCGGACAACGATGCATTTGCCAGCACCCTTGCATCCGCCGCCGATCTCCTGCAGCTCCTCGGCGACGAGGAGCACCTCGTGCCGCTGTACCACGTGCTGGCATCCGCCGTGGAAAAGTCGGCCAAGGATGCGCGCGGGCGCATCGTTCAAAAGAGCTTTCTCGACGCGCAGACGGCACTTCTTTCGCGCGTGAGTGGCAAATACGTCGACCGCGACGGGCGGGAGATCTGCAGCAAGGAGATGGACCCGAACCAGGTCGTCTCCGGCGCGCTGAGGAATGCGGTGACGCCGATTCGGGATGCGAACTTCGAAGGACAATCGCCCATCGAGGTGCTCATCGACGTGGTGGCCGACGTAAACCGCGTCGACCCCACGCAGCCTTACGATGGCCTCCTCCAGAAAACGGATTACACCAACGTCAGTGCGGAGGTCGTCGACTTCCTCGTGAACAAGGAGAGGGGACTGGAGCAGTTCTACGAAGCGATTCGCCGCGGAACGTCCAACTAATGCGCCTGCTCTCGGGTGCGCGAATGCCGCACCCCGCTCGGCGTGCAGCCCGTCCAGCGTTTGAAGGCGCGGGTGAAGTTCGCGGGGTTGTCGAAGCCCACGCGCGCCGAGATGGTTTGCACGTCGAGATCGGAGGCTTCGAGCAAATGGCGCGCGTCGCGTTGGCGGGCTTCGTCGAGGAGCGTCTGGTAGCTGGTTCGCTGCGCGCCCAGCTTGCGGCGGAGGGTGCGCGGCGACATGCCCAGCCGCGCGCAGAGCGTGCGCACGTCTTGATACCCGCCGAGCGATAGATGCAATTCGGCGCGCACGCGTGCCACCAGATCGCCGTCTTCTTCTTCGCGGACGCTGGCGAATTCGCGTTCGACCTGCGTGAGGGCCTGCCGGTGGGCCGCTTCGTCGGCCAGCAGCGGGCGGCGTTCCAGATACGCCTTGGGAAAACGCACCAGGTTGGCCGGCTGTGAAAAGCGCACGGGCGGAAGGCGGTCGCGGTAGCGCGCGTAGTACACCGGCTCGGGCCAATCGAACCAAAGCTCGCCTTCGGCGCGGGGCTCGCCGATGAGTGTACTGTGCAAGTGCGAGAGCCCGATGACCACGCACTCGATGAAGAAGCTGCGAAGGACCGGGATGCGTTCGCGCTCGCGCAACTCCACGGCGGCCCAATCGTCATCCTGGAGGAAATGAAGTTGGAATTGCCGTAGGCGGGCGCGGAAGTATTTCACGCCGAGGTCCACCGCCTCGCGCATGTTGGCGCCGGTCATGGCGGCGTAGCCGAGGAATCCGTGTGCGGATGGGCGCAGGCGCAATCCGTATTCGTAGCCGAGTCCCTCGTCGCCGCTGAGTTGAAGGGCGTTTGCCGCCAGCCGCACCCACTCCAGGGTGGTCAGCCGAGCCTCGGCCTGGCTCAAGAGGGCGGGATGAATCCCCGTATCGCGCAGTGCGGCGTCCCGGGTGATGCCTCGTTCCTCGAGAATTTCGAGGAGGAGGAGGGGGTACGACACGGGGATCGTGGGGAGGTGCAAATCTTTAGGGCTGCTTGCTTGCATCTTAGACTTGGTATACACGATGTATACGAAAGGTGCTGGTCCAAAGATGAGCAAAATCGATCGAAATCTTTCCGGCAGGCGGGTGCTCATCACCGGCGCAGCGCGTGGTATCGGCGCGGCGTTGGCAAAGCGACTGCATGCGCGAGGTGCGCGTGTGTCGCTCATGGGTCTGGAGCCCGAACGGCTTGCGGCGGTGGCGGAACAATGTGGCGGTGCTCCTTATCGCTATTGCAACGTGACCGATCCGCGTCAGGTCGAGGAGGTGATCGACGCCGCCGCGCGCGAGCTTGGCGGGCTCGACGTGGTGGTGGCCAATGCAGGCGTCGCCGCGCAGATGGCCATGCTCGGTGGTGACGTCGAGGTGATGCGCCGCACCATCGACGTGAACGTGATGGGCGCGTTCTACACGTTGCGCGCGGCCGGTCCTCACGTTGCGCACGCGCGCGGGTATGCGCTCGCCGTGGCCTCGGCGGCCGCGGCGATCCATCTGCCGTTGATGGGGGCGTACTCGGCATCGAAGGTCGCCGTGGAGGCTCTGGCCAATACGCTGCGCATCGAGATGAAGCACACCGGCGCCAAGGTGGGCGTGGCTTACCTGTCCGAAATCGATACGGAGATGACGTCCATCGGCTTTGGCACGCAGGCGGCCAAGCGCTTGACGCACGACGCAGGGCTCGGCGCGCTCTTCTCGGTCGCCCCGCTGGAGACGGCGATTTCCGCGTTCGAGCGCGGGATTGCCGAACGGCAGCGGCACATTTATGCGCCGAGCAAGGTGGGGTTCATCGTGCAGTTCCGCATGCTGGCGCAAGCTTTCGTCGATCGATGGCCGCTCCCCCGGCTGGCCGATGCTCTCGAGATTGCGCGCGCCGAGAACGCGCGCCTGACGACGCCGCAACCCGGTGCGGGTAGCGCCGAATGAACCAGGACGTACGCATCGCACCGGGAGGGCTGCGCGAACTCGGGCTGGTGAATTGGGCGGTGTGCCGGGCCATCGCGCGCGCAAGCGGCGTGCGTGAGGCGCGCCTCTTCACGACGCTCGGCCGGCACGGGCGGCTTTTTCGCGCGTGGCTCCTATTTGCGTCCTTCCTGATGCCCAATGGCGCACTGCCGGCCGCCGAGACGGAGCTCGCGATCCTGCGTGTCGCGTTCTTGCGCGGCTGCCGCTACGAAATGGATCATCACATTCGCTTGGGGCGCCGCCGCGGCCTCTCCACCGCCGATATCGACGCCGTGCTCCAGGCGGGTGCCGCGGCGTTCTTCGCAGGGCGCCGCGGCGTCTTGATCCGCGCCGTCGATGGCCTCGTGGAGACGCGACACATCGAGCCGGCAATCTGGTCGGAGCTGCGCACGCACTACGACGAGCGCCAGCTCATCGAACTATGCATTTTGGTCGGCCACTACGAGATGCTCGCCACGGCCATTGCCGCCTTGGGCATCGAGCGCGACTTTGGGGGCCAGCAAGACGAAGATGACCGGCACGAGGAAGAGCGACAGCGCGGTTGACGAGGTGAGTCCGCCGACGACCGCGAGCGCGAGGGGCTGATTGGCCTCGGTGCCCTTTTCGAGCGCGAAGGCGGTGGGCAATAAACCGATCACCGTGGCGAGGCTGGTCATCGCGATGGGGACGAAACGGGAACGCGCAGCGGCGATGATGGCCTCCAGCGTTTCCGTGCCATCTTCGTGCATGCGGCGGTTGGCGTCGTCGACGAGAAGGATCCCATTGGAAACGGCGATGCCGACGACCATGAGAACACCCATGAGCGCGGTGATGGAGAAGCCTTGGCCGGCGCCCATGAGGGCCATGACGATGCCAAATAGCGAGACGGGAATCGTAAACAACATGACGAACGGCAGCCGCATCGATTTGAATTGCGATGCCATGAGCATGAAGACGACCATGATCGCGAGGCCGATGGCCAGGCCGAGACCGGAAAACGTCGTTCGCATCAATTGAACTTGGCCCACGAAGTCGAAATGGATATTCCGCGTCCGCGGATCGCTTGCCAGTCGCTTTTCCAATTCCAATGTCGCGCTGCCGATATCGCGTCCCTCGGTTTGTGCCAGAACGTGGGCGGCCCGCTGCAATTGGTTGCGCTCGACGGCGATGGGCCCGACGGATCGGCGCACGTGGCCGTAGGCGCCGAGCGCAATGGCCTTTCCGTCGTCGGTGACGCGGGCGGGGATCTGCGCGAGGGCGCTGGGATCGCCCACGCGGTGCCCGTCGTAATACGTGACGACGTAATAAGATTGACCGTTGTTCGGGTCGATCCACACGCTGGGGCTGTTGATGTTGCCCAACGTGGCTTCCAGCGTGGTTTGCGCGGCGTTGCGCGCGGTGACGCCCACGAGGCCCGCTTCTTCGCGCTCGGTTTCGACACGCACCTCGGGGTAATCGCTTTGAAGCGACACGCGCACGTCGCGCAATCCGGGCACGGTGCGCGCCACCTCGGCGATGGCCTTCGCCTGCGCATCGAGCTCGGCGAGGTTGTCCCCGCGCACCTCGAGCACCAAGGGCGCGATGTAGCCATTGGCGAAGACGCTGGCCACGAGGCCGCCGGGCCATTGCAGGAATTCCACGCCGGGGAACTTGCGCACGAGGATCTCGCGCGCGCGGTCGGCGAGCTCGCGTTGCGAGAGCGTGCGCTTGTCGGCATCGACGAGGGACAAGCGAATGAAGCCCATATTGGGGCCGCTGTTCGGGCTGGTCATGGCGCTGCGCGCGTTGTTGGGTGAGCCCACGTTGGTGAGCACCAGGTCGACGTTGCCCTTGGGCAGTTCGTCGGCGAGAGCTTTGCCCATGGCCTGGACCTTCTCGGTGGCTTCGGCGAGGGAGACGCCGGGGGCGAGGCGCACGTAAACGCGCTCCATGGATTCGTCGATCTCGGGGAAGAACGTGCTCGGCAATCGGCCGGAGACCCACACGGCCCAAACGGTGAGCACCGCGCACGCGGCCACGACGAACCAGCGAAACGGCAAGACCGCGCGGAGGATGCGCGCATAGCCCTCGGCCAATGCGTCGATGGACGCTTGCACGCGGCGCGCGAATCTCCCCGGCTCGGCATGTCCGAGGAGGAAGCGACACGCGACCGGGGTGACGCACACGCTGACGAAGTACGATGCGCTCATCGCCACGGCCACGGTGAGCGCGAGCGGCGCGAAGAGCTTCTTCGCGAGGCCGGCGAGCAAGAGCACCGGCAGCAGCACGGCCATCGTCGTCAACGTGGACGCGAGCACCGGCAGCACGACGGCGCGCGTTCCCTCGAGGGCCGCCTCGGCGGTGGACATGCCCAATCGCTGGTGCCGGTGGATCGACTCGAGCACCACGACGGCATCGTCCACGAGCCGCCCCATGGCCAGGGTGAGTCCGCCCAAGGTGAACGCGTTCAGCGTCTGCCCCGTGGCGTACAAGACGATGAGGGTGATCGCGAACGAGAGCGGAATGGCCACCGAGACGATGAGTGTGCCGCGCACGCTCTGGAGGAAGAGCAAAATGACCAGGGCGATGAGCACCAGGGCCTGGACGATCTCCTGTTTGAGTCCATGGTACGTGGTGCGCACGAAAGTCGATTGATCAAAAATCGGTTTGACCTGCACGCCGGGCGGCAAGTTCTTCAAATGCTCGGTGGCGTTCTTCACCGCGTCGACGATGTCGAGCGTGTTGCCGCCGGGGACGCGCAGCACGTTGAGGTACACGGCGTTTTCGCCGTTCACGCTCACCGATTGCGTCTCCGGGCTTCCGCCGTCCTCCACGCGCGCCACGTCGCGAATGAGCACCGGCTTGCCGTCGCGGACTTTGACGATGGCGTCACCGATGGTCTTGATGCGCTCGGGAACGGCATTGGTGTACACGTTGGAGTCGAACGAGGGCGAGATGAAGACGCCCGACGGCAAGAGCGCATTCGACTGCGCGACGGCCGCACCGACGTCGCTCGACGTGATGCCGCGCGCCTGCGCCGCCACCGGATCGACCACCACGTTGATTTGCCGCTGCCGTCCGCCGTTGAGCGCGGCGCTCGCGACACCGGGAATGCCTTCAAGCACGGGCTCGATGTTGTTCAGCGCATAGTCGTAGAGCTGCGGGCCGGAAAGGCCACCGCCCCACACGGCGACCTGCACCACCGGCGCATTGGACGGATCGTATTGCAGCACGAAGGGCGGGAGCACGCCGAGCGACTTGGGCACGGCGCTCATGGCAAACGCGGTTTGCTGCTGGACCAGCGTTTGCGCGGCGTTGAGGTCCGTCCCCCATTTGAGCCACACGAAGACGATGGACAAATTGTTGCGCGAGACGCTTTCGACGTGGTCTACGCCCGGGGTGGCGCTCACGTATTTCTCGATGCGCCAGGTGAGCGTCTTCTCGACGTCTTTGGGGCCGAGGCCCGGGGCCAAGGTGCCCACGACCAACACGGGCGGCGTGAGCTCGGGGAAGGTGTCGACGGCCATGCGGGGCGTGACCACCGCGCTGAAGACGAGCAGCGCGACGGCGATCATGACGATGGCAATGGGATTGCGCAGCGAGAGCTTCGTCATGGCGCCACCACCCGATCGCCGTCGTTGAGGAGGGCGCGGCCCTCGAGGATCACGTGTGCGCCCGGCGCAAGCTGCGGATCGAGAAACAAGGTGCCCGCGAGCTCGCCCAAAACGGGAACGCTACGCGCGTGGGCGATGCCGCTCTCCTCGACGAAGATGCTTGCCTTGGTGCCGCGCACCGTGGCCGCGGAGAGCGGGATGGACACGGCGGGTGAGGGGGCACCAACGTCGATGCGGATTTCGCCGGTGGTCCCGACGGGAATGACGCTGTCGGGATCGGGCACGTCCAGCTCGAAGTGGACCGTGCGCGTCGCGGGATCGGCGGCGGGGGCGCGGCGCGCGATGGTGGCCTCGAGGTCGCGGTTCGTGGCGATGACGTGGATGACGACCTTGGTGCCGGGAGCGACCACGCCGAAGTCCACCTCGGGGGCGTTGGCGGTGACGCGCACCGTGCTCCGGTCGACGAGCGAGACGATGGCGCCGCCGGGCCGCACGAACCCACCGGGATCCATCGTGCGGGTGGCGACTTCGCCGTGGAACGGTGCGCGCAGCACGCAGTCGTTGACCTCGAGCGAGGTGCCCAGCACCTTGGCTTGCTGCGCGAGGAGTTGCGCCTGTTCGCTCGAGCTCAGTGCTTCCTTTTGCTCGGCCTCGTTGGGCGAGACGAAGCCGCCGTCGAGCAGCCCGTGCACGCGCGAGGCCTCGTTGGCCAGCGCCTTTTGCCGCGTCTCTAGCGCGCGCGCCTGCATGCTGACGGCTTGGCTCATCGCGCTCGCGTTGCGGCAGTCGAGCGTGGCGAGCACGTCGCCGCGCTTCACCACCGCCCCCGGCCGCACGAGCACCGTATCGACGTAGGCGCTGACCAATTGCGGTCCGATGTTCGCCGAGACCCACGGTTCCAAGGTGCCGACGTAGGTGCGCGATGGGCGGTACGTCGTTCCTTGCGCGGCGACCACCGTCACGGGCTTCGGCGCGTCCGCGAGGGCGACGTGGTTCGTGCGCGATTCGGCGCGGCGCACCATGACGGTTCCCAGTGTGAGCAGCATGGCCACGGACGCGCCGATGAGCAGCGGCACGCGCCGGTGGTTTCCTTTTGTAAGCGTCATGAATCCTCGGCAATGGCGCGGCCCAGAACGGCGCGGGCGCGCGCAAGTTGAAACTGCCCCAGAGCAAGTTGAATCTCGGCATCCGTGCGCAGCGCCTCCGCATCGGCGAGCTCCACGCTCGTGCCCAGGCCGGAGCGAAAGCGCGCCTCGGCTTGCGCATAGTTCGCGCGGGACGCGTCCACGGCGCGCTGGAGCCCGGGCAATGCATCGCGTGCGACTTGGACGGAGCCATAGGCCGTGCGAACGGCCGCGGCTTCGTCGTGTCGTGCATCCGCGAGCTCTTCACGCCGCACTTGCTCGCGGGCGCGCGAGACAGCCTCGCGCGCGTGGACGGTGCCATCGAACAGCGGCCAGCGAAGCACGATGCCCGCATCCCAGTTGGGCACGTTGGGGAGCCATCCATCGTGCTCCGCGGGCTCGCCATTGCCCGAGGGCGCGGCACCTCCCGCGCGTCCCGAGATGGTGCCCGTGAGCAAAAGCTCCGGGCGCAGCTCGGCGCCGATGGCCCGGGTGCGCTGCTCCTCGGCGTGAATCTCCGCCCGCAGCGCGAGCAGCCGCGGATCGCGCTCGGCTGCGCGGCGAAGTGCTCCGTCGAGCAGCGGGAGATCCGGTGGCGTGGCCGGCGCAGGGCCCGCGTCCAGCGAGGCCTCGTCGGATCCTATCGCGGCGGCGAACGTCGTTCGAGCGACCGCGAGACCGCCGCGCGCCCGCACGCGCCCGATGTCGAAGCGCGTGAGGTCGGCCTCGGCACGCGTGAGCTCGATGGGCGAGCGCATGCCCGCATCGACACCGGCCTTGGCGAGATCGCGGTGCGCGCGGGCGCGCTCGTACGCGTCCTCGGAGGCCTTCACCACGGATTTGCTCGCGAGCACGGCGAAGTACGCTTCCTCGACGTCGAACGTGACGTCGAGCTCCGCGGAGCGTGCGCGCTGCCGCTCCACGTCGATGCGTGCGTCGGCCGCCGCCGATTGTGCGGCGATGCGCCCGAAGTCGAAGAGCTCCTGGTTGACGCCGGCCCCCACGAACGACGTCGCATACGGCTGCCACGTCCCCGACGACACGGCGCGCGTTCCACCGATGCGCGGAATGTCGATCCCTCCCGGCGAGACGTACCCGCCCGTCGTGTTGTTCGCCGTCGCGGCAAAAAGCTGGGCGGTGACGCCCACCGTGGGAAGCCACTGCGAACGCGGAACATCCGCATCTTCCTTTTGCGCGGCGACCCGCGCCAGCGCCGCACGGATGCGGAGCTGGTGGGCATGCGCAAAGGCAAGGGCTTCCGGAAGGCTCATGGTGCGTACCTCGGCGTGGGCCGAGCTTGCCGCGCAAAAAGATGTGGCGAGCGCAAGGCTCATCGCGAAGGGGAAACGAAGTCGAAGGGGCATCGAATCGCTTCGGCCAGAGCAGGACGTGGGCCAGTCGGGAATTTCCGGCTAAACATCGAAGCGTGGCCCTTCACCGACTGGAATTTCTCCAAGCCCGATTGGAAATTCTCCAACCCTCGCCGGCGGGTGCGCCGTGAAGACGTCCACCCTCGTCGCGTGGATGCTCGCCGCGATCGCCCTCGTCACGGTGCTTGCATATTGGGACGAGCAGAAAGAGTCCGCCGCGATGTTGAATGACTTTGCGCAGGAGCCGTTGGCGCTGGCCGACGCGCTTTCGGCGTCCCCCGAGCACCTGACGGCCGCCATCCACGCCGTGGAGCGTCCGCACGCGGTGCGCGTGTTCGTGGCGAAGCCCGGGACCGAGGGCCTGACGGCGAGCGATGGGTCCGTGCTGCGCTCGAAGGCCCTTGAGGGCTCGCACGGTGCCGTCCGACTTTCGCGACCCGAGGCCGCGGATCTCGGTCTACCGGCACGTACCGCGCTCGCCGGCGTGCGCGCCTTCGAGGCCGCGGATGGACGGCGTTGGACGGTGGCCGTGGTCGCCACCGCGCAGGCCTTCCGCGATCGCGAGATGCGCGGACAATGGCGGCTGGTGCTCTGCGTGGTCGTGGCCTCGGGCCTCGTGCTGGCCTTCGGCGGGCTGGCCATGCGCACGCAGCGCAAGGAGCTCGAGCTTTCGCACCAGCTCGCCGTCACCACCTTGCGAAACGAACGCGACGAGCGCCTCGTGCGCGCCGACAAGCTGGCCACGATGGGGGCCCTGGCCACGGGCATCGCCCACGAAGTCTCCACGCCGCTCGGCGTCATCGTGGGACGCGCCGAGCAGCTTCTCCCGAAGCAAACCGACGACCGCGCACGCCGCGCCGTCGAAAGCATTCTCCAGCAGACCGAGCGCATCGACGCCGTGATCCGCGGCTTTCTTTCGCTCGCGCGCGGCGCGGAGCCTTCGCTCGCGCATCGTGAGGCGGCGGCGGTGGCTCGGACGGCGGTGGAGCTGGTGGAGCATCGCTTCGAGAAGGCGGCCGTCCGCCTCACCACGGACATTCCGGAGGATTTGCCCAAGATCGCGTGCGATGCGCGGCTGTTCGAGCAAGTGCTGGTCAACCTGCTGCTCAATGCGTGCGATGCGTGCGACCGCAACGCGACCGCGGGCACGGTGCATCTCGCCGTTCGCCGCGGCGAACAGGGGGACGTGGAGTTCACGGTGACCGACGATGGTGTGGGCATCTCCGCCGACGCGGCCGAGCGCGCCACCGAGCCATTTTTCACGACCAAGCCGGAGGGCAACGGGACCGGCCTCGGGCTCGCCATCACGAACGAAATCGTGAAACATCATCGAGGCTCGCTCACCCTCCGCCCGCGCGCGGACGGCCGAGGAACCCGAGCCTCCGTGTCCCTTCCCATCGCCGGTGACGACCATGCCTGAGCCCTCACGAGACCGTCGAAAGCCCGCGCGCGTTCTGGTCGTCGACGATCAAATGTCGATGGCCGAAATGATCGCCGACGGCTTGGCCGATCGCGGCTACGACGCGACGCCCATGGCTTCGAGCCGCGATGCGGCGGTGCTCCTCGCGCGCGAGCCCATCGATTTGCTGGTGACGGATCTGCGCATGCCACGCATCGATGGGCTCGGGCTTCTGGCGGCTTCGCGCAAGGCCGATCCATCGCGCCCCGTCATCGTCATGACCGCGTACAGCGCGGTGGATACGGCCATCGAATCGATCCGGCAGGGCGCGTACCACTACATGACGAAGCCCTTCAAGGTGGAGGAGCTCGTGCTCTTCGTCGAGAGGGCGCTGGACGAGTCCAAACTGCGGCGCGAGGCGGTGGCGCTGCGCCGTGCGCTGCGCGCGCAGTTCGGGTTGGAGAACCTCGTCGGCGAGAGCGCGGCGATGCGCGAGGTGGGCGATCTCGTCGAGCGCGTCGCCGATGCATCGGTGCCGGTGTTGATCACCGGCGAGACCGGGACGGGAAAAGGCCTCGTGGCGCGGGCGATTCACGCGCAAGGTGCGCGGGCCGACGCGCCGTTCGTGTCGGTGAATTGCGCGTCGTTGCCCGAGAATCTGCTGGAAAGTGAGCTCTTTGGCCACGTCAAAGGCGCCTTCACCGGGGCCACCGCGAACCGCGTGGGCCTGCTCGAGGGGGCCGACGGCGGCACCCTGTTCCTCGACGAGATCGGCGAGATGGCGCCCGCCCTCCAGGCGAAGCTTCTCCACGTATTGGAAAGCGGAACGGTCCGCGCCGTCGGCTCGAACAAGGAGCGCGCGGTGGATGCACGCATCGTCGCGGCGACGCACCGCGACCTTCGCGAGCGCGTGGCCAAAGGCGAATTTCGCGAGGACCTTCTATACCGCCTCGACGTGGTGTCGATGGCGCTGCCTCCGCTGCGGCACCGACGCGACGACTTGCCGGCGCTGATCGAGCATTTTCTGGCCGCGGCCAAGTCGAAGCATGCGCGCTCGCCCGTGGAATCGATTGCGCCCGAGGCCCTGGAGCGGATGCTCGAGCACCGCTGGCCGGGCAATGTGCGCGAGCTGCAGCACGTGATGGAGCGCGCGGTGCTGCTCGGACGCAGCCGTGAAATCGGCTTGGCGGATCTGCCGGCGACCGTGGTGGAGGGCGGTGCGGCGGCCAAGGGCATGGCCTTCTCGGGTGAGGTGCTTCCCTTGCGCGAGGTGCAACGCCGTTACGTGGCGTGGGCGTATGAGCAATTCGGCGGCCGCAAAGTGCTCACCGCCGAGAAGCTGGGCATCGACTTCAAGACACTGAGCCGCTGGCTCGACAGCGGAGGCGAGTCCAACGAAGGACGATAAGGACGCGCGGGAGCGAAGTCGTTTCGGGCTGGCCATTTTCCTGGTGGCGCTGGCCGCGGGGGGCTTTGCCATTGCCTTTCGCGCGGCCCTGACGTTCTTTTTCCATCACGCGGCCGGTGAGGGAAACATCGTAGCGGCACTCGCGCGGGCGCCGGTAGGGCTGCGGCTGGTGCTTCCCGCGGTGGGCGGCTTACTGGCCGGCGTGGTGGGGTTGTGGATTGCCCGCAAGCCGTCTGGCCATGGTGTGGACGACGTCATGGAGGCGGTGGTGCTCGGACGCGTGCACCTCTCGATGCGGGTGACCTTGATGAAGTCACTGGCCTCGTGGTTGGCCATTGCCTCGGGCGGGTCGATTGGACGGGAAGGGCCGCTGATTCAATTTGGCGGCGCCGCGGGGAAGGTGGTGAGCGATCGCCTGGGCCTATCGAGGGAGCGTGCGCGCATCCTGATTGCCGCGGGCACCGCCGCCGGGTTTGCGGCCGCGTACAATACGCCGTTTGCGGCGGTGTTGTTCGTCTTGGAGGTCGTGGCCGGCGTGGTGGTGCTCGACACGATGGTCCCGACCTTGGTGGCGACGGTGCTGGCCACCGCGCTGACCCGTGCCGTCGTTGGGGCGGGGCCCATTTACGGGCAGCGCGCCTTCGAGCTCCGCGCGGACGCCGAGCTTTTGGCCTTTGCCGGCCTGGCGATCTTCGCGACGGTGGTGGCGCAGGGGTTCATGCGCCTTTTGACGATTGGCAAAAAGGCATTTCACCGTGCCGCACTTCCATTGCCCTGGCGCCCTGCGCTCGGAGGCTTGCTCGCCGGCGCCATCGTCGCCGTCTTGCCCGAGGTGGCCGGCAATGGCTACGAGCCGCTCGATGCCTTGCTGAGCGCGCGCTTCACCGCGGGCTTCGTCGTCGTGCTTTTGCTCGGCAAGGCCTTGGCCACGACGGCCTCGGTATCCTCGGGAAGCCCCGGCGGCGTGTTCACCCCGGTGCTCCTTTTGGGCGGCGGCACCGGTTATTTGTACGCGGTGGCGTTGGAACATGCCGGGATAAGCGTCGGCCCTGCGGGCGGCTACGCACTGCTGGGCATGGCCGCCGCTGTGGCCGCAACGACGCACGCGCCGCTCATGGCCGCCGTGATGGCGTTCGAGCTCTCGGGTGATTACGCCATCGTTTTGCCATTGATCCTCGTGACGGCCTTATCCACTGGGATATCGCGCAAGTTGCGAAAAGACTCGATCTACACGGCGGAATTGCGCGATCGCGGCATTTCGTGGGAGCTCACCATGGAGGGTCGCAAGATTGACCACTAATTCAATGATGGTTGTCATTGTAGGTGTGCTAACGCACGTCGTATGAAGTTCCTCTCGTTCGGTCTCGCCGTCGCGTTGTCGCTTGCGACCGGTTGCAGCGGTGGAAACGCCAAGCCACCGGCCACGGTCCTTTCGCAGACCGGCCGGCAATCCGTGCTCATCGAGGGCGTCTCGATTGTCTACCACGTGCATGGGAGCGGTCCGGTCGTGTTCGCGCACCCGGGCGGGCCGGGCGCCGAGTGGTCGTACCTGCGCATGCCCGAGGTCGAGAAGGTCGCCACGGTGGTGTACATCGAGCCCATGGGAACGGGGGCCTCGGGGAATCTTTCCGATCCGAACGGCTACACCTTCGCGCGCTACGCGGCCTTCGTCGATGGCGTCCGCGCGCACTTGGGGGTGGACCGCTTCGTCTTGCTGGGGCATTCGCACGGCGGCTTCGTGGCGCAGACGTACGCGCTCGCGCACCCCGAGCATCTGCGCGGGCTGATTCTTTACGACACCTCGCCGACGACCGGCACCGAATGGCAAAAAGACGTCGAATCGAATTTGAAGTGGTTCGAGCACGAGCCTTGGTTCGATGAGGCCAAAGCCGGGCTGGCCCAGGAGACGAGCGTCAAAACGGACGACGAGATGACCGCCGTCTTTCGTCGCGAGATGCCATTGTACTTCGCCGACTGGACGGGGCGTCAAAAGGAGTACGAACCATTGCGCGCGCACGTGCGTTTTGCCGTCGCGCCGACCAAAAGCGGTGTGGATCCCTCGGCCCCGGCCGATGTGGGCGTCACCAACCTGTTCGATGTGCGCTCGCGCCTTGGCGAAATCAAGGTGCCCACCTTGGTTCTCGTCGGCACCAAAGATTTCGTCTGCTCGCGCAAATGGTCCAATGTTCTCCACGAGGGCATCAAGGGCTCGCAGCTCGTCGTCTTCGAAAAGAGCGGCCACATGGGCCACATCGAAGAGCCTCGGGCGCACGCCAGCGCGATCGCCGAATTCCTCGCGCCGCTCACGCCGTAGCGGGCCGTATTAGGATAGCGTTGCGCGATGGGAACATTGCGGATGCCCGCCCTGGAGACCGAGCGTCTCGTCATTCGCCCATTCATCGAGGCGGATCTCGAGGCATGCCACGAACTGCTCGATCGCGAGGGCGGGGAGGGGCGCTCGCGGGAAGCGCGCAAGCACTGGCTCGATTGGACGATGGCGAGCTACGAGGAGCTCGACTCGTTGCACCAACCTCCCTATGGCGACCGCGCCATCGTGCGAAAGGGCGAACCGCGTCGCCGAGTGATTGGCGCATGCGGCCTCGCCCCGTGCCTTTTGCCTTTGGCCCGCCTCATCGACCCGAATGCGTCGCCGCCGAACGAGGGTTACATGCCCGAGGTAGGCCTCTATTACGCTTTGTCTTCCGCCCAACGCGGCCAGGGCTACGCCACGGAGGTCGCACGGGCGCTCGCGGACTGGGCGCTGCGTGAATTGCACCTTGCACGCATCGTTGCCACGACGACCTATGACAATGGACCTTCGCAACGCGTGATGGAGCGAATCGGCATGCGCCTCACCCGCAACCCGCGCCCCGATCCGTCTTGGTTGCAGGTGGTGGGTATTTTGGTTTCTTGATATTTGCGCGTGGCGCAAATCGCTTCGCGAGGGCTGACGACTGGCGGAAATTGCCGAGTCTCGCTTGCGTGTCCAACATGATCTCGCCCCGCATCGTGGGGTGCGGGGTGAGATCATCGTGGATCGCGGGTGCATCCATTTCATCTTGCGCAAATGGTTTTTGCGTATGATTCAACGTTTTTGCGATGTGGAATGTTTCCCATTCGTGCGGCACGGTCGCTGCAAGCTCCTTGGACATCTCTCGAGTTGCGGCACGGCCGCGAGGAGCTTCGTCTTGAAACACAATACTACGATTTTGGCTTTGGCATCTTTGGCGACGATGGCCCTGCTGTCGGGCTGCGTTGCGGCGGACGGCGATACCCAAGTCGACAAGGAGCAAAATCTCGCCACCGATTCCTCGGAACTTGGCGCCATCGACGACGCGCAAAGCGCAGAAGCTGCGCCCAGGAACGTTCGCTCGGTGCAGAAGAATGCCGACGGCACGTTCACCGAGTCCATTTACACGCCGGCCGAGGGGGTCACGCCCGAGGAGCTCGCGACCAAGCTCACGGCCGAAGGCGTGCCCGATGTCACGCTCGACGATCCCAAGCCGCCGCCCGGGGTTGCGCCGTGCAGCTACGGAACCTCGCGAACCTGGGCGACCGACACCACCTGCTTCGCGCGCTGGTCGACCCGCGGACAACCGAGGCCGGCCATCTTCTTCCGCGATCGGTCCACCGCCGCATGGCCGGTGGGGCGTGCGGTCGCGAAGTGGAACGAGGTATCAGGAATCGATTCGCGCTACTTCGCCTTTTCCCAAGGATGCGCGGCTGGAGGTCACTGCGTCATCATCTACAACGCCGCCTATGGCGCAACAGGATGGACGGGCATGACGACCCGAACGCTGAATGCCGCGAAAACATACATCGCGGGCGCGTACATCCAATTGAACGAGAGCTACGGCGGCACGACGGCCCAGCGATGGAACACCGCCTGCCACGAGATCGGGCATGTGCTCGGTCTCGACCACAATACATCGACGAACAGCTGCCTTTACGGAAGCCGAACATCGGTCACCGCACCGAGCAGCCAGGATTTCGCATTGCTGGAGCGATATTACTGATTCACCGGCCGTTACGCGGCACCCGAACGAATGCGATGGATTTCCATCTCCGTTTGGGTGCCGTCGGTCACGTTTCGCGAGGTGCCGCTCAGTTTGGCGTATATCGATACATCAACACCTTCCCGAGCTGCATCTCCTCGCGGAAGATGATGTGCTCTTTCGTGGGAAGTACGAAGGCCGAAATCCCCAAGTGTGTGTCCACGGCCCCGGCCACTTGCGCCACCTCGGGGCCGGCATAGAGCGACCCTTTGTAAGCGCCCGTTTCGGTGTCGTACGTTCGCACCCGTCCCGCTCGAGCAGCCTGTTCAACTGATCGGCCACGTAGACGCGATTGCCCGCGACGGACATGGCCATGGGCGTGCAATAGTCCACGCCATTGGCGACACAAGGTTTGTAATCGAGCGGGTCGGAACGCCATTTCGGCGTGCCCTCCGAGCTTGTCGTGAAGTTGTCGTAGCGGACAATCCGCCACTCGCGGACAGGACCGCCATCGGTGGCATTGCTTCCGAGGACGTATATCGTATCCGAGGCGGAGACGTATGCGAGCTGAAGAAGAGACGTCATTCCAATGTTCGCGACCTGGAAATTCTGCCAGGGGTCCGTGCAGATCCCTTGGCTATCGCAGTGCGTGAAATAGGCGACGGGGCGTCGTCTCCCGCAGAGCGGGGATCGGAACCCTGACTGCACGCGCCAAGTTGGCTGCCAGCAGCGACAACGAGTGACAGTGCCGTGAGTGAGGACAACGTCTTCACGTTTCTTCTTAAGGTCGAGCGCATGGTGAAACTCCAAATGGGGTTTGCTGCATCGATTCCATCTCACTAGCCATCGGCACCCGTGGCGGTGACGTTGCTTCGCAAATCGTCCGTCGTCGACTTGCGGACTGCGCTCGCTATTCCGGCGTATTCTCGTGTTGAGACGGTTTCTCATCGTGCGACCCCGCACGTTGGTAAGAACCCGAACGGCATGTAAGAGAGCAATCGAACGTATCGATTGTAAGAATGATATTCAGAATGGCTATTTGGATTAGCCCTGTATCAACACGGACAGAAACCCCTCGCCATAGTCGGCAATGCGCGAAGGGCCGAAGCCGTGGATGCCCGAGAGCTCGCCCAAGGTGCGCGGCTTGATGTACGCCAATTCCACCAGGCTCCGGTTCGGTGCCACCACGTAGGCGGGCACCCCGCGCTCTTTCGCAATTTCGCTGCGGTGCGCGCGCAGTCGCTCGAAAAGCGGTCGCGCGGCGTCGTCCACCTCGGCCACTGCGTCGCTACCGCTCGCACCCGCGCGCGCCGGCTCCTTGGGCGAACGCCGCGCTTTGCGCCCCACCGGGGCCGTCTCGGGTGGCAATGCGATGCGCACGGGCAGCCTCGCATGCATCACGTCGCGGCCCGTGCCCGTTAGGAACGGCACCGGGTGCTCCGTCGGCGTTAGATCGATCCACCCTGCGGCGAGCATCGCGCGCAGCAAGGACACGATGAATTCCGGCCGGCGCTCGGCCAAGAGCCCGAAGGTCGACAGGTCCGTAAACCCGAATCGCTCGGACCGCGTCGTCCGGTCCCCGTGCAGCATTTCCGCGATCGCGACCAACCCCGCACGTCGCCCGGCCCGCGCCACGCCCGACAGCGCCTTGCGCACCACCAGCGCCGTCTCCTCGTCCGCAGCTGCATCCGACGCCGCGCCCCGTGCCTCGATGGTCGCGCACACGTCGCAGTGCCCGCACCCACCGAGCAACTCCTGCTCGTCGCCGAAATACCGCAGCACGAAGTCGTGCCGGCACGTGCGCGCGTCCAGGTACATCAAGAGCTCGCGGAACAGCGCCCAGGCGCGCGCCGCCTGCTCGGAGGACGCATTCATCCCGTCGCGATCCGTCTCGACCAACCGACGCCGCAGCGCAATGTCGGCACCGCTGCACAGGAGCAACCCATGCGCGGTCGCCTCGTCGCGCCCCGCGCGGCCCACTTCCTGGTAATACGCCTCGATCGACGACGGTGGTTGCACGTGCACCACCAGACGGATGTCCGGCCGATCGATGCCCATGCCGAACGCATTCGTCGCCACCACCACGTCCAGGCTGCGATCCGAGAACGCGGCGGACACGTTGGTGCGCGAGCCCGCGTCGAGCCCCGCGTGGTAGGCCCCGACGCGGTACTTCTTCTCGCGCAACGCCTCCGCGAATTGCTCCGTGGTCTTGCGCGTCGCCGCGTATACGATGGCACCGCCGCGTGGGGCCTTCGGCGACCCGAGCGCCTCGTCCAGCGCGGTGAACATCGCGGCCCGTGCCTCCTTCGGCCCATCGATGTAGCGCGCCGCCAGATGCAAATTCGGCCGCGCGAACCCACGCAGCACTTCCACGCTCTCGCCGTCCCGAAAACCGAGTGCTGCGCGGATCTCCTGGCGCACCTCCGGCGTGGCCGTGGCCGTGCACGCAAGCACCCGCGGCGGGGCGAGCCGCTCCAGAATGCCCCCAATCCGCAGATAGTCCGGCCGAAAATCGTGCCCCCATTGCGCGATGCAGTGCGCCTCGTCCACGGCGACCAGCGAAATATTGCTGCGCGCAAGCAGCGACACGAACGCATCCGACGCCAGCCGCTCCGGCGCCGCGTACACCAACTTGAACGCACCGCGCGCGAGCATCGTCTCCCGATGCCGCCGCACCTCGAACGGCACCGTCGACGCCAAGTACGTGGCCTCGATGCCGCGCGCGGCCAGGGAACGAACCTGGTCCTCCATCAGCGCCACCAGTGGCGAGACCACCAACGTCGTCCCGGGCAAGAGTGCGGCCGGCAGTTGATACGTCAGCGATTTTCCACCGCCGGTCGGCGCGATGAGCAGCACGCGCCCGGGCCCGGAAAGCAGCGCGTCGATCGCGTCCTTCTGCCATGGACGGAATTGGCGCAGCCCAAATCGCTCGATCAGTGCGCGCTCGAGGTCCAGGTCGGAAGAAGAAGACGGCGACAACATGATCCCTACGCGGTGATGCTCTTAGTCGTCCTCATCGGCGACGCCAATGCACACGTTGCTCAAAATCGTCCCAGCGCAACATTCGACGGGCAATCTCGGTTTTCTCCGGTCGGTTGCCAGGCGAGCAGCGGCTGCGGGACGACCGGCGAAACCGGCGATTTTCGCTCGTAGAGGCGGCAAGGGCGCCGGCCTCGCCGGGCTTGTCACGCTGCCGCGGTCCCTGCACGGCGAAGACTCGAGAATTGTGCGTGCAATCGAACATCACCTCTCGTCCTCGCACGCGATCACGAGCCTCGTGGCGCCCGCCACACCGACCGGCAGCATCAAGAGCCCGAGGAACGGAATCAGCGCGATCAGCGCGACGGGCACGCCAAACGCGAAACACGGGCCCAGATGCTCCTGATAGAACGCGACGCGCTGACGAAACCCCATGCGCCGCAGCCCGAACGGATAATCCAAGAGATTCCACGAGGCGAGCAGCGCCGAGGCCACCAGCTTCAACGGCCACGTGACCACGATGGCCGGCGGAAAAAGAAGCTCCACCAGCGACAGCGTCACGAACACCGGTACGCCGATCGCCAACGTCACCAGCGTGATCTTCAGCGACCGCCGCACCGATTCGAAGAACGGCGCATCGGCCAAGGGCGCACGCCCCGCGGCCGCCTCTTGCGCCCGCACGATCCGATCGAGTGCAGGCCCCGAAAGCGGCTGCGCCAGGCTGCTCGCGAGGAGCATCGCCCCGCCCACCACGAGCACGTAAACGACGATGCGCGTCGCCACGTAACCGCCGCCCTCGTGCGCGCCGCCGAAGGCGTCGAAGACCGCATCCACGAGATCGCCCGCGGCCCAAATCCCCAGCACCGCGAGCACCACCGTGAGTGCGCACGCGGCCAGCATGGGCACCGCGGCGTAGGGCCATACCGCAGGCCGCGCGACCACGAATCCGAACCCTTGGAAAAAGGTCCGAAATCCGTCTGCCCAACCAAGCTTGCCCGGCCGCTCCACGCCCTGCATCGTAGCCACCTTCACCGCGAAGGTAAGGTCGCCCGGAGCTTCCCTTTCTCGAAGACCCACATTTCGCCGGAATTTCCCTGCACCCAAACCTCGTCCCGGGTCAGCGGCTGCGTCGCGATCACGGCCACGCGATCGCTCGGCGTCGTCACCTGCGAAAAGTCCACGCACAGGTCGTCGTCGGCCAACGTCGCCTCGCGAAACGGTGCCTTGCGGATGATGTAACTCAGCTTGGTCGCGCAGCGCGCATACAGATGCCGGCCGTCGCCGAGCAAGAAGTTGAACGTCCCCTCGCGTCCAATGCGCCCGCCGAGCTCCGCCACTTTTTCCCAGAGCGCGTGCTGTGAGCGCGGATACCCCTTCGGAAAGGCCCGATCGAGCAAATGCAGCAGCGCGCAGAACGCATACTCGCTGTCCGTGTCGCCGATGGGTCGGAATCGCCCGATCGGGTGCTTGCGCACGCCGCGCACCGTCCCATTGTGGGCGAACACCATGTGGCGGCCCCACAGTTCGCGCACGAAGGGATGCGTGTTCTCGAGCGATACCCGCCCGCGCGTCTTCTTGCGCACGTGGGCGATGGCCAGGAGCGTCTTGATCGGATTTTTGCGCACGAAGGTGGCCAGCGGGGAGTTGGCCGCGGCGGTGGGCTCCAAAAAGCTGCGGACCGCTTTGCCCTCGTAGAGCACCAAACCCCACCCGTCGGCGTGGGGGCCTTTCAAACCGCCGCGAAGCGCAAGGCCCGAGAACGAGAAGACGATGTCGGTGGGGACGTTGCACTCCATCCCGAGAAGTTCGCACATACCGGACGGAGGGGACTTTACCGCAATCATCGTGCTAAATGCGCACCGTGGTCGCATCCCGGCAGAAAGACGCGGAGGTCGCTCGTCCGGCGCCGCCGTCGAGCCCCGCGGGAGCCGTTTCGGCGCGGGATCGGCGTGCCTTGGTTCCGCTGTCGGATGTCGAGTTGCCCCGGCTGTCCATGGCCCCGGTGGCGCCCGAAACGGCGCGGGGAAGGCGCATTGCCCTCACCGTCGTGGTGGTTCTCACCTTCCTCACGGTCGCCTGGATTGCCTCGCCCCTTTGGGTCGGCATTGCCCTCGGCACCGTGATGGCGTTTACCGCCCAACCCGCTTACCGCCGCTTGGCCACGGCCATTGGCGATCGCCGCGCCATCGCCGCCGCCCTCACCACGGTGCTCAGTGGCATCGTCAGCGCCGTTGCGCTCAGCGCCATCGTGTACATCCTCGTGCGCGAGCTCTTTTTCCTGGTCGCCGTCTTCCAGCAGAAACTGGGGAGCGACTCCTTGACGGAGCTGGTCGGTGAACGCGCGACCCGCCTGTTCGATCGCCTCGGCATCGATCGCGGCGTCGCCATCACGCGCCTCCGGCACGAGCTCTCCGCGGCAAGCGAGTACGCCGCGCGCGCAGCCGGCACTTTGGTGCAGGCCACCACCAGCGCCATGCTCGGCTTGGTCGTGGCGGTGATGACCATGTATTACGTGCTGCTCGAGTGGCCCAACATCGCCCTTCGCCTCGAGCGCGTGCTCCCGCTCGATCCGCGGCACACGCGCGCGTTGGTGCTCGAGTTTCGCGATGTCGGGCGCAGCTCCTTCGTGGGCACCATCGCCACGGCGGCCGTGCAAGGGCTGCTCGGCGGCATCGGGTATGCGTGGGCGGGGCTCTCCAGCTCCGTCACCTTGGGCTTGCTCACGGCCATCGCCTCGTTCGTGCCCCTGGTGGGGACCTCGCTCGTGTGGATGGGCGTCTCGGTCTATCTGCTCGTCAACGGCAAACTCCTGGCCAGCTTTCTCGTGTGCGGCTGGGGCTTTTTCGTCGTGATGGGCCTGTCGGACTACTTCATCCGGCCGCGCCTGGTCGGCGGTGCTGGCCACGGCCACCCCTTGCTCATGTTGGTGGCCTTGCTCGGCGGGATCGAAGTCTTCGGCCTTGCGGGTCTCATCGTCGGACCCATCTTGATGTCGCTCTTCCTCGCCGCCCTCCGCATTTACGAGCGCGAGGTTGACACGGAAGACCTTCCCGATCGCCGTTATTCAGGAACGGCCCCGCAAGCGGGGCCTGGGTCCAGCCACCAGCTCGAAGAAACACCACCGCCCACCCGACCAAGAAAGACGCTCCACGAGCACGAGGAATAGTCCGAGCATGTGCCCGCATTGCCGCCAGAACGCCCCCATCGTCTACCGAGGCGCGATGGCGTATTGCACCGCGTGCGGCAAGCCTCGCGTTCCGCTCACCGGCGAGGGGCTCAACCTCGCCGGTCAACCCGCCAAGGTGGGTGGCTCGGTGGCCCGCGTCCTCGGGTGGATCGTTCTCGCCATTGGCCTCATCACGGCGTTGCTCACCGGCGCGCTCTTTCAAGCGATCTTCCCGGCGGGAGTCTTCGGGTACCTCCTCGGCATTCTGATCGGGGGCATCTCCGTGGCCTTCGGGTGGCTGCTTCTCTCGGGCGGAAAGAGCCTCCACAAGAGCGGCACGGAAAAAGAGCGCTATACGCGCGAGCAAGCCATCTTCGCGCTCGCGCGCAACCGCGGCGGCATGCTCTCCACGATGGACGTCTCGCAAGCGTTGAACCTGCCGCTTCCCGCCGCCGACACCCTGATGACCACCTTCGCCAAGGAAGATCCCGATCGGGTCCGCCTCGAGGTCGACGACAGCGGGAGCATCTATTACGTCTTCCCGCAAATCGCGCTCCCGCCCCCTGTAGGCTCGGTGCGCGTCGAGGCCGGCGGTGTTCGCGTGGCCGAGCCCCCGCCCGCCGTTCCAGCGGAAGAACCGCTCGAAACCGAAGAACAGCTGCGCGCGAAGCGCTGAGCCAGAGAGGATTCACGGGAAGACGGGAAGACGGGAAGACGGGAAGACGGGAAGTCTTTTGGATTTCCAAATCCGCGAAGTGAGCGAACTGGAAACCTCAAAAAGCGTTCCGTGCCGTCCGTGCCGTAAGTCCTTCCCGTCTTCCCGTCTTCCCGTCTTCCTGTGAACTCTCTCTCTCTTATTTCTTCTGGGTGAACACGAGCTTCATGCGCTCGCGCACGAGGCCGAGCGTCTCGCCCGCCACGGCGTTCGCGCGCTTCGAGTGCTCGGCGAGGATCTCGCGCACCCGAGCATCGCCGGCGGCCCCTTCGAGCTGCGCACGGCGCTCGCGAATCGGGGCGAGAAGCGCGTCGATGGCGGGCACCAGCTCGGCCTTGACGTGCCCATCGCCGATGTTGTCGCCGCGCCCGTAGCGATCTTCGAGCTCCGCCACGCGCGCGGGATCGGAGATGAACGCGCGCACGTACTGAAAGAGCGCATTGCTCGTGTCGCCGGGCGCATTCATGTCGGTGCGCCCCGTGAAAATCTGGGCCACCTTCTTTTTGATCTGCGCCGCCGTGTCGTGCAGAAAGATCGCGTTGTTCAGGCTCTTGGACATCTTCGCCGCGCCGTCGACGCCGACCAAACGGCCCACCCGGCCCACCTTGCCCTCGGGGATCGGCAGAAGGCCGCCGGCCTTCACGTGGTCCTCGTCCGCCGTCGTTGGGTCCACGCCGCAGTACGTGTGATTGAACCGGCGTGCCACTTCGCGGCACATCTCGATGTGCGCGAGCTGATCTTCGCCCACCGGCACCAACGCCGGCCGGAACACGAGGATGTCGGCACACTGCCCCACGGCATAGAGCGGAAACCCGAAGCTGTACTTGTCGCCCAGCGATTTGAGCTCGAGTTCGTCCTTCAACGTCGGATTGCGCATCACGCGGTTGAAGGGCAGCAGCATGGATAGGTGCCACGTCAGCTCCGTGATGGCGGGCACGTCGCTCTGCAGGACGATGGTGGACCGTTCGGGATCGATGCCCGCCGCCAACCAGTCCTTCAAAATCTCGTAGGTATCGCGCTCGATCTCCTCCGGTTTGTCCGCCCGCGTGGTGAACGCATGGAGGTTCGCGATGAGAAAGTAGCACTCGTATTCGTCCTGAAGGCGCACGCGGTTCTCGATCGAACCCACCCAGTGGCCGATGTGGAGTCTTCCCGTGGGGGTGTCGCCGGTGAGGATGCGAGGACGCGTCGTGCTGGAGGGGGAGGGCGCTTGGGTCATGGAAGTCCCGAGCAGCCTATCGCGACTGGCCGCATTCGGCGACTCCCGGATGACCTACCGTGGCCGACCGCCTCCCCCCCGCCATCGGGCTCAGCGGAAATTGTAAATGATGGCCACCGACGTGATCGCGTCCGTGTCCTTGACGTTCGGCAGCGGCGAGTGGTCATACCGGAGCGTGAACGTCGTCGCGGCGGAGAACTTGTCGGTGATGGCCGACTTCAGCGCGTTGTTCCAGGTCAGACGCCAGGCCTCGGTCGGATCGAAGGGCTGTAGGTACTCGAGCCCGGTCGTGAAGGTGATGTACGCATTCAATTGATTGTCATAACCGAAGAAGAGACGTGAACTGTGACGGTCTGCCGTCTTGTTCGCCGCTTCCTTTTGGACGGCCGTTGGTCCGGGGCCCGTGCCGTTACGCTCCGCGGCTTCCGCGGCCGCCACCACGGCTCTGGCCTGATCTACGTTGAAACCGCGCCGAATATCGTGTTGGAAGTCGTAACCAAGCTCGAACCAAAGACGGTGTTTCTTGTCGTCGAGGACGTAATACGCAACACCGGGATCGATATTGGCCCGCAGGTCCAAACCTTGAAACTTGTCCCTCCGCCCCGCAGCTTGAACGAACAGGGCCCACTTGTCGGTGAAGAAGTAATCGTAGCGCAGGAGCGCCTGCAGATTCGAAACGGTCGTCTCGATGGGCGCGTCCTGTTTGGCCGCCGCGCGTCCGTAGTTGATGGCGGCACCGGCCGAAAATTGATGATTGTCCTGCCGGTAGCGGTAGGTACCCGATGCCGTAACGGCCAAGGAGCGCGCATTTCCCGTGCTGAAAAGCCCTCCCGCTTGCACCGTCGCCGCCGTGCCATCCTTGGTATCGCGCGTGGGGCCCGACGCGAACGAATCCTTCACCACGGTCGTCGCCCCCGTCGACGCGGAAGTCTGCGTGGCGGTTCCCCCCGCGGTCCGAGGTGGAGGCGTGGTCGTTTGAGCCTGAGCCGCAGTGGCAAAAAGGGACAGCGTTGCAGCGATGGATCCTCGAAGTAGGGTCTTTGCGCTCATGGCGAGCGACCATACTCGAATTATCCAAAATGACGCAGCGAACTGCGCACTTCGCTCCGAGCCTAGTAACTTATATACCGGCTACAGATGAGATAAGTGCGCAGGATCTCCGAATACGGATCAGATATCGATCTTCTTCAACTTCATCTGCACGTCGCTCGACCAGTGATTGGCAAACGCGCGCACACAGGTCGAAAGGTAGCGATCGTAGTCGTCGAAGACCTTGTCGCCCCAGCGCTCGCGAATCTCCTTCTCGTGGAGCTTCATGCGGCGCAACCACTCGCCGGTGGTCTTCCCGTAGTCGACCCGGCGGGTCTTCAGCTCGAGGATCTCCCACGAGGGATTCACCGCCATTACCAGCTCTTCGAGCCGCGGGTTCAGGCCTCCGGGGAAGATCACGTCGGCCGTGAACTTCAGATCGGAGATGTCCTGGCGCGTGCGCGGAACGCGGTTGCGCAGGATGGCCTGGAAGCCAAAGCACGCACCGGGCTTCACCCACTCGGCCACCTTGGTGAAGTACTTGCGATACAGCTCCACCGCGAGCCCCTTGTTCGCCTGCGCGGGCGAGCAAAGGTGGTCGATCATCTCGATGGAGATGAGCCCATCGTAGAGGAACGGCGGCACGAAGTCTTTGTAGTCGGCGCACCAGGCCTTCACGCCCGGGATCTTGCGCGCGTTGATCTCGTCATGCTGCGCGGTCGAAAGCGTGATGCCGTGCGCCTCTTTGGCGCCGCGCTTGGCGACGTATTCGAGGTTCGCTCCCCAGCCGCACCCGATGTCGAGCACCGTCTTCTCGGGGGTTACCTCGGCGAACTCGTAGAGGATGCGCGACTTGTTCTGTTGCGCCTGCTCCAACGTGTCCGTCTCCTTCTCGAAGACGGCGCTCGTATAGTGCATGCGCTCGTCCAGCCAGAGGCGGAAAAACTCGTTCGAAATATCGTACCCGATCTCGATTTCTTCTTTGGTGCTCGTCACAAGACGGCGTCATAGCATAAATCTCGGCCCGCGCTCCGCGTACGCGCTTTCGCACCCCTCAAAAGCGGCGGCTTGCGATATGGTCAGCGCCCCATGGAATCCAGCGCGAATCAAGCCACCCGCAGGACGTTCTATCCCGAGATCGAGCCGTACCAAAGCGGGCGGCTCAAAGTGTCGGACACCCACGAGATCTATTGGGAGGTCTCCGGCAATCCCCAGGGCAAACCCGCGGTGTTCGTCCACGGCGGGCCCGGCGGTGGCACCGAGCCAAAACAGCGCCGCTTCTTCGACCCGAAGAAGTACCGCATCGTCCTGTTCGACCAACGCGGCTGCGGAAAGAGCACGCCGCACGCCTCCCTGGAGGACAACACCACGTGGCACCTCGTGGCGGACATGGAGGCGCTGCGCAAGCACCTCTCCATCGAGAAGTGGCAGGTGTTCGGCGGCTCCTGGGGCAGCACCCTCGCGCTCGCCTACGCGCAGACGCACCCGGAGCGGGTCACGGAGCTCGTTCTCCGCGGCATCTTCCTGCTCCGCAAGTGGGAGATCGACTGGTTCTACCAACACGGGACCAGCGCCATCTACCCGGATGCGTGGGAAGACTACTTGGCGCCCATCCCCGAGAACGAGCGCCACGACATGGTGCATGCATACTACAAGCGCCTCACCAGCCCCGATCCGAAGGTGCAAGCGGAAGCTGCGAAGGCGTGGAGCGTGTGGGAAGGCCGCACCAGCTGCTTGATCCCGAACCAAGAGCTCATTGCCAAGTCGGCGGGTGACAAGTTTGCCATCGCCTTCGCGCGCATCGAGTGTCACTACTTCGTCAACCATGGCTTCTTCGAGCCGGGCAAGGGCCTGCTCGACCGGGTTGACCGCATCCGCAACATCCCCGGCACGATCGTGCAGGGCCGCTACGACGTGGTGTGCCCCATGGAGAGCGCATGGGCCCTGCACCGCGCGTGGCCCGAGGCCGAGCTGAAGATCGCGCAAGACGCGGGGCACTCCGCGTTCGAGCCGGGCATCCTGCACGAGCTCATCGAAGCGACGGATCGCTACGCCAAGTGAAGTCGATCTACCCCGAAATTGCCCAGCCGAATCGTTCGGGGATGCTCCGCGTCTCCGACGTTCACGCGATCCATTGGGAGGAATCGGGCAACCCCAAGGGCAAGCCGGTGCTCTTCGTTCACGGCGGCCCGGGGGCGGGGACCAATCCGAAGCAGCGGCGCTTCTTCGATCCGACAAAGTACCGCATCGTCCTGTTCGACCAACGCGGCTGCGGCAAGAGCACGCCGAACGGCTCCCTCGTGGACAATACGACGTGGCACCTCGTGGCGGACATGGAGGCGTTGCGCACGCACCTGGGCATTGAAAAATGGCAGGTCTTCGGTGGCTCGTGGGGGAGCGCGCTCTCGCTGGCCTACGCGCAGACGCACCCCGAGCGGGTGACCGAGCTGGTGCTGCGCGGCATTTTCTTGGGGCGCAATGCCGAGTGCCGCTGGCTCAATCAGGGACCGGGGACCAGCGCGTTCTACCCCGATGCGTGGGAAGGCTACATGGGCCACATCCCGGTCGACGAGCGGCACGATCTGGCCCGCGCCTACTACCGCCGACTGACCAGCGACGATCCGAAGGTTCAGGCAGACGCCGCGCGCGCCTGGGCTCTCTGGGGCGCCCACGTGTGGACGCTGCTCCGCGACGACGCGGCCATCGCCAAGGCCGACGACGATCCCACGGCCCTCGCCACGGCCCGCATCGATTGCCATTACGTGGTGAACGGCTGCTTCCTCGAATCGGACGGCGCGCTTCTCGAAAATGTGAAACGCATTCGTCACATTCCGGCAACGATCATCCAGGGACGCTACGACGTGGGTTGCCCCATGGAAAATGCCTGGGCTCTGCACCGCGCATGGCCCGAGGCAGAGCTCAAAATCGTACCCGATGCGGGCCACAGCGCCTTCGAGCCCGGCACCGCGCACGAGCTCGTCGATGCGACGGATCGTTACGCGAAGTGATACTGTTTAACACCCAACGTGGAAGCGGATAAGCCGAGCGAGCACGTTCTCAACGACGGCACGAAGGTCACGGTGCGCGCCATCCGCCGTTCCGACGCCGACATGTTGCGCGCCGGCTTCGATCGACTCTCCCCCGAGTCGCGTTATCGGCGCTTCTTCTCCAGCATCAACGTGCTCACCGACGAAGCCGTTCGCTATTTGACCGACGTCGATGGCTACAACCACGTGGCCATCGTTGCGGTGGTGGACTCGCTCGATTTGAAGGTGGAGGACGGCCTCGGCGTCGCGCGCTTCATTCGCCTCGAGGAAGATCCGGAAATCGCGGAGGCCGCCGTCACGGTGATGGACAATGCGCAGCGCAAAGGACTCGGGCGCGTGCTCCTCTCGGTGCTCGTCGACAAGGCACGCGCGATCGGGGTGAAGCGTTTTCGCGCCGAGGTTCTGCCGGAGAACGAGCCGATGATGAAGCTTCTCCTCGGCGCCGGTGCCACCATGCACCGCACCAGCGGGCCCACGGTGATCTTCGACGTGCCCATCGAGGGCGCTACGCAGGACAGCGCCGAGGAAGCGAGCTTGGTCGAACGCGTCCTGCGCGCCGCCGCCTCGTCGCTCACCGTGTTCTTGCGCACCTTGCGCCCGCCGCAAAGTGAAGCCGAGCTCGCCGAGGGGCCGCGAAGCGTTGACTCGGAGTCAATAGTGGAGGAGGCTAAGGAGCAGAGGAGCGACGCCAAGGGCCAATGACCGATTTCGACTACGACTACGCGATCATCGGCTCGGGATTCGGCGGCAGCGTCTCGGCCCTGCGCCTGTCGGAAAAAGGCTACCGCGTGGCGGTCATCGAGATGGGCAAGCGCTGGCGCCCGCAGGACTTCGCGAAGACGACGTGGGATCTGCGCCGCTATTTCTGGAAGCCCTCGTGGGGCCTTCACGGCATCTTCCAGATGACGCTTCTGCGCGACGTCTTCTTTCTGCATGGCGCGGGCGTGGGCGGCGGCAGCTTGGTGTACGCGAACACGTTGATCCATCCGCCTGCGGCGGCGTTTCAGGATCCGCGTTGGGTCGGCATGGACTGGCAGAAGACGCTGCAGCCGTTCTATGCGCTCGCCAAGCGGATGCTCGGCGCCGTCGAGAGCCCGTTCATCGTGGAGACGGACCAGATCCTCAAAGACGTGGCCGACGAATTGGGACGCGGCCATACCTTTCATCGCCACACCGTCGGCGTCTACTTCGGCGAGGCCGGCGTGAAGGCGCCCGACCCGTTCTTCGGCGGCGAAGGGCCCGAGCGCACGGGCTGTGTGCGCTGCGGCGGCTGCATGGTCGGCTGTCGGTACGAGGCGAAGAACACGCTGGACAAGAATTACTTGTACCTTGCAGAGAAACGCGGCGCCGAGGTCATCCCCGAGACGAAGGTTGGCGACATTCGTCCGCTGGAGGGGGGCGGCTACGAGCTCACCATGGATCGCTCGATCGGTTCTCGCCAGCGCCGCACCCTGCGCGTCAAAGGCGTGGTCGTCTCCGCGGGATCGTTCGGCACCGTGGAGCTGCTCATGCGCTGCAAGGAGAACGGCTCCTTGCCGAAGATCTCCGAGCAGCTGGGGAACTACGTGCGCACGAACAGCGAAGCGCTTTTGGCGGTGCGTTCGCGGCGCAACGACGTCGACTATTCGCGCGGCATCGCCATCACGAGCGGGGCGTACGTCGACGACAACACGCACATCGAGATCGTGCGCTACCCCGCGGGGTCGGACTCGATGACCTTGCTCGCCACGATCCTCACGGGCGGGGAGGGGAGCATCCCGCGCTGGCTGCGCTGGATCGGCAACATCGTGCGCCATCCGATCAAGTTCGTGCAGGTGCACATCCCCTTTGGCTGGGCGAAGCGCACCGCGATTTTGCTGGTGATGCAGCCGGTGGACAACTACCTGCGCTACTCGATGCGGCGCCGCTGGTACTGGCCCTTCTCGCGCAAGTTGGACACGTCGATGGTGGGCGATCGTCCCGTCCCCGTGTACATCCCCATCGCGAACCGCATCGCGCAAATCATGGCCAAGAAGATGAATGGCATCGCGCAGAGCGGTCTGCTCGAGGTTCTCTTCAACAAAGCTTCGACGGCGCACATCCTGGGCGGCTGCCCCATCGGCCTCACCCCCGACGAGGGCGCGGTCGATCCCAAGAGCCACCTGTTTGGCTACGACGACTTCTACGTCGTCGACGGTTCCATCGTCCCTGCCAACCTCGGCGTCAACCCGAGCCTCACCATCACCGCCATGGCCGAGCACGCGATGTCTCACGTACCACCGAAGCCGGGCGCGGCTCAAAAGCCGGTACGTCTTCCCGAAGTGGAAGCTCTCCAAGTGCCCTGAGTCGGCGTTTCGTGTTCATATTGGGCGCGTGCCGGCGTCGGGGGTTCAATTCAAGGATGTGCGGCCCATCGTGCTCTCGACCAACGACGGGGCGCGCGAGTGGGCGGTGGTCGCGTTCAACGCGAGCGCGCAGCCGGCCGAGCTGACGCTTTCGACCGCGGGCTCTTCCTCGATGGTTCAAATCGTTGCGCCGGCAACTGTTACGGTGCCCGCGGCATCGGAGACGGTCTTCGTCATCTCCGTTCCCAACGCCACGGCGTCTTCGAGCGACCAGCTCGTGCTCACGTCGAGCGATGGATCCTTCGTCCGCCGCGACGTCTCCGTGGTCTCGGAAAGCGCGCCGCCGATGGCGGACCAGTTGGACTTCGTTGGCTGGCATGTCCTTCCTTTGAGCTCGATGGTCCGCATCGAGCCGCTCAAGGTGGCCACCGGCGATCCGGGGGGCGGGATCGTGGGGTTCGTAGGCTCCCCCCACGGTGGCATTGGCACGGTGATCCGAAGCGGTGATGACTACAGCATCCGCGACATCACCGCCGCTGGCACGTACACGGGGACCATTCACGCGCGGCCCGACGTGTCGACCAAAGTGACGCTCAACGTGCGTGACGCCCCCGCTTGGCCCCTCATCGTGTTGGTTTGCGGGCTTCTCTTGGTCGGCACCTTGGACCGCTTCAACAAGCGGGATCGGCCACGCCAGCAGCTGCGCGTGCGCTTGGCGGCGATTCAACAACGCGCCCGTCAGGAACAAGCGGCGGCGCGGGACGATTTGGGTCGGATTCCGGGGGTGCTGCGGCCCGCCGGGGTGACGCGAATGAGCGATGAAACCGGCGCGGGGCCGCTGCTCCTCGACCTCCAAACGGTCGCGGCGCTCAAGGCGTACGACGAAGCGCTGGACGACACCGAGCGGGCGCGATGGCAGCCCGGCGGAAAAGGTCTCGAGGGGTTGGACGATCGGGTGCGAAGTTTGGGGGCGCTTCATCGCCAAGCGCGGCGTCTCGCGGAAGATCGCATCGAGCTGCTCGCGAAGGCTTCCGGCGACGTGCGACGTGCTCTGGAGAAATCTCCGACGCTCGCGAGTGTCGCCGGAGCCATCGTGCCGGTGGATCTCGTCACCGACGGCGAGCTTGCCCATTGCTCGAGCACCCTCGCCGACGCGGGTGTCCGCCTCGCGCGCATGAAAGAGATCTACGACCAGCTGCAGTGGATCGGCGCCCACGACGACAGTGAGGAAATCCGTCTCAGTGCCGATCGCATCTTGCAGCAATTGACGGAAGACACGGGCGATCTCGAGGTCCTCGTCGAAGAGAGTGAAGCGCTCCGGCGTCGCAGTGACGCCGAAACGCATCGCCGTCCGGTCCTCCACGTCGCTCCATCGAAGCCCTCGAGCATCACGCCTCGGGTCGAAGGCGAGGCCTCTGGTCGCGACGCATCGACGGCTCCCGTCGCGCGCCCGTATCCGGCGTCCACGTCGTCGGCCCGGCTCGAATCGCCGCGCCGCTCCAACCTGCTTCCGATGGCTGGGATCCTGTTTGCCGTCCTTACCGTTGCCATCGTGGGCGGCGTGTCGTTCCGCCTCGGGCTCAAAGAAATGGATACGGGCCGCACATCGCCGTCTTCGAGCTCGGTTTCCTCGGAGCCTCACCCGGATCCGCCGTTTGCGATCCCGCACCCTACGGCGGCTCCGCGTCCACGCCCGCCCGATGCCCCCGTGGCCGCCAAGCCTTCGCCCGCGCCTCCCGCCCCAACGGCGGGACCATCGCTGCGCGACGTCCTGTTTCTCGGCGGGCTGGCCCCGATCGCCGTCCTATCCCTGGTCTTCGCCGCCGCATGGATCGCATGGCGCCGTTGGCGACGGACCCGCGAACGCGAGCCCGCACTTGCCGGGCACGCGTCGCTGACCCTCGAGTTGATGCGCGATCAGCGCATGTTCGACCGCTTGAGCGCACTCCTGGTCGTGCTTGCAGGCATGTCCGTTCTCTACTTCCCCAATCCGAGCTTTGGCTCACTCGGCGACTACGCCACCATGCTTCTCTGGGGAACCGGCGTCGGCGAAGCCGTCCAATTGGCGCGCCGCCTCGTCCCGTCGCTACCGTCGTAGCGTCGGTGCCCAAGGGGGCGTTACTGCCAACCGCGAGCCCCCATAGCCCCGGTGCCCCTGGCTGATTTTGCGCGGCATCACCGATGCGCCAGGGTCGCCGTCGTTGGTTAGAGAGAGAGCTCGGGCCCTGTCCTGGACAAGGCCAAGGTTGTCCGGGACAGGAGCGCTCGCGCGAATCACCGCGATTTTGCTCGGGCCTTGGGTTGGCACCGGATTGGCAATACGCGGGGCAGACCTTGGTGCGCGGAGCTCCGGATCCCGCGCACGCAAGGTCGCAGACTGAGATGATGGGTTGCCACAAGGTTTGAGTGGGAGGCAACAGCCCTCCGCGTGCCCGAAAAGGCAGGGAACCAACGCCCAAGGGCGTCCAGCTATTGGGAACGACACGTGGGGCGGTGACGGGAAGCGCAGTGGGCGCCGACCGGTGGCGGAAATCCTCGTTGGGGAAGCTGCCTTTGCAAACAACTGCTCGCATCCACCGGAACTTTTTCTACCCCTCATTTTTTGTCTGGCAGAGAGAAGGCCAGAAGAAGACCGTCCGAGGTTGCGCGGAACGCGCGATCGCGCACCCGTTTGTCCTCTCTGTGGTGCAAGCGAGTGCGGCGCCTCTTCCTTGAGAGGGCCCGCCTCGCGTCGCGCGAGAAACCTGGTCACGCCCCTAGTCGGCGATGGCGTCGTTGCGCCGGTCGAACACGATGTCCTCGGCCGAGCGCAGCCCGATCGAAATCGCGCCCGTGAGCACCGCATCTTCTCCCAGTTCGCTCGCGACGATGCGCGGCACCAGCGGCGTGAGCCCACGCAGCGCCTTGTCCATCGGCCCGGCGAGAAGGTCGGCGCTCTTGCCGATGCCGCCGCTCAACACCACCAGCTCCGGATCGAGCACGGCCGACACCGAGGCCACCAAATAAGCCAACCGCGCAGCCTCCTCGGTGACGATGCGCCGCGCGCGCGCGTCGCCGTTGCGGGCCATCACGAACACATCGAGCGCCGACTGCGCGTCGCGCAGATTCTCGCTCTTGGCCATCTTGAGCACCGAATCCCCTGCGGCCGCCGCCTCCATCAGACCCCGTGCCGACGGCGTCTTCTTCACCGCCGCGCCGTTCTCATCGCCGTTCCAGCCATAGGGCAGGTACCCGACCTCGCCCGCGGCACCGTGGGCACCTCGGTACAGGCGCCCCTCGAGCACGATGCCCATACCGATGCCGGTCCCGATCACCACGCAGACGAACGAGCTCACGCCCTTCGCCGCCCCGCGTGCGTGTTCGCCCACCGCGGCGAGGTTCGCATCGTTCTCCACCACGAGCCCCACACCCAGGGCCGCCTCCAACTCGTCGAGCAAACCCTTCTTGCCCCAGTCGGGCAAATTCGGTGCGTAGTGCAAAATGCGCCCGCGCGGATCGGGCACGCCGGGGCTACCGACGACCTTGGCCACCATGTCCTCGAGGTCGAGCCCCGCATCGCGCACCGTCTTGTGCGCGAGCTGGTTCACCGTCTTGACCAGCGCCCGCGCCGTCGCGCAGCGATTCGGCTCGTCGAGCCGCGCCACCACCGTGCCCGCGAGATCGGCCACCGCCACACGGATGCGCGCGCGCCCGATGTCGATGCCCATCACGTGCCCAGCCGAAGGATTCGACTCGTACAAAATGGCCGACCGGCCCAACCCGGCCGACGTCCGCCCAATGGTGCGGACCAACCGACTCTGCTCCAGCTCGAGCAACGCCTGACCGACGGTAGGCTTGGAAAGCCCCGTGTCTTTGGCGAGCTGCGGCCTCGTTGCCGCACCCCCCGACCGCAATCGGGTCAGAACGATGCGCTGATTCAGCTCGCGCATGCTCGCGGGGGTGCCAACCTGTGGGACTCGAACCTCGGAGACTTGGGTGACGCTGGCTTCTTTGCTCACGGGACTGGGCGAGTGTACGACCTTCATGGTTCCCCTGACCAGTTGGATATGTTAAGAAAGTTTCTTAACTAATCGTCCTCACCAGCATTGGAGGTGGATCGTGATGAGCGAAACGCACACGGAGGCGGCGCGTGACGCCTCTCGATCGAGCGCAGACGTCGGAGCTCCCCAGGGGTTGGAACGGCGCATCGGTACCCTCGAGGCGACCGCGATGAACATGACGGTGATGTGCGGGATCGGCCCGTTCATCACCATTCCGACCATGGTGGCCACCCTTGGCGGCCCTCAGGCCATCTTCGGGTGGATCGTCGGAGCTTTGCTCGTCCTGGCCGACGGCCTGGTCTGGGCCGAGCTTGGCGCGGCGATGCCAAGTGCGGGCGGCACCTACGTGTACCTGCGCGAAGCTTTTCAGTACCGCACCGGGCGCCTGATGCCGTTCCTGTTCGTCTGGACGGCGATCCTCTTCATCCCCCTCATCATGAGCACCGGTGTCATCGGCCTGGTGCAGTACCTCGGTTACTTGATTCCCGCGGTCGTCGATGCAGAGGGCCACACCAACACGACGGGCCACATCGTGGGCATCGGCGTCGTGGGTGTGGTCATCGCCGCGCTCTACCGCAACATCGGCGAGGTGAGCAAACTCACCACGGTGTTCTTCTACGTGATGCTCGTATCCCTCTTCGGGGTGATCATTGCGTCCTACACGCATTTTCACGCCGAATACGCGTTCGCCTACCCCGAGGGCGCCTTCAAGATGGGCGGCCCCTTCTTCACCGGCCTAGGCGCGGCGCTCATCATCGCGGTCTACGACTACCTCGGGTACAACAACTCCTGTTACCTCGCCGCCGAGGTCAAGAACCCCGGCCGCGCACTGCCTCGGTCCATCGTCATCTCGATCTTGAGCATCATGGGCCTTTACCTCCTTCTGCAGATCGGCGTGCTCGGCGTCGTCCCGTGGCAGGACGTGGCGAAGTCCTCGTCCATCGCCTCGCTGGTCGTCGAGACCGCGTGGGGCAAGACGGCGGCCAACATTCTGACGGCCACCATCGTCGTCACGGCGTTCGCCTCCGTGTTTGCCGGCTTGCTCGGCGGCTCCCGCGTTCCCTACGAGGCCGCGCGCGATCGCGTTTTCCTTCCGCTCTTCGGAAAGCTGCATCCGAAGTCGCACTTCCCGCACATCTCGCTCCTCGTTTTTGGCGCCATCACCGCCATCGGGTCGCTTTTCGATCTGACCAGCGTCATCGCCGTCCTGACCGCGGTCTTCGTTCTGGTGCAATCCGTGGCGCAGGTTGCGGCGTTGATCGTGCTTCGCAAGCGCCAGCCGAACCTGCACCGCCCGTACCGCCAATGGCTGTACCCGCTCCCGTGCATCATTGCGCTCGTCGGCTGGATCTACCTGTATGCCAGCGCGGGCACGGAGCCGATCCTCTTTAGCCTCGTGTGGCTCGCCCTGGGCATCGGCGCCTTCATGATCTGGGCAAAGCTCGAGAAAATCTGGCCCTTCGGGTCCAAGGAAATTCGCGAGGAGTTCATCGGAAAGCCTGCGGTAGACTGATGGGGTGGCGCTGAAGGATCGCGCACCCTACGTCGAAGATCGGGTGGGCCCCGAGGAGGTGATGTTTCACCACGGGGCCTTGCGCATTGGGCAATTTCGTTGCTCACGCAGCAATCCGTGGTTCACCGATAGCGGGCCGACGAGCGGATGGCTCCTCACCTTTCCGCGGCTTCCCGTGCTCGTGGCCCACGCGGGGGAGGGGGCCATCGTCGCCGACCCGTCCATCGTGAAGTTCTTCAACCGCGGCCAGGAGTTCCGTCGCGAGGCGCTCTGCGACGCGGGCGATGCGTGCGAGTGGTTCTCGTTCGACGTGGCCACCGTCGCCGCGGCCGTGCGGCCCTACGATCCGGCCGCGGCCGACCGCCCCGGGCGCCCTTTCGCATGGACGCATGCACCCGTCGACAGCGCATCGTACCTGCTCCAGCGCCGCATCGCCGAGCGCGTCCTGCGCGGGGACGGGCGCGATGTCTTGGATATCGAGGAGGCACTCTACGCCCTGCTCGCCCAAACCGTGGCCAACGCGTACGCAAAGCGAGGTCGCGCCGCGCGAAAGGGAGCGCCCGCGCCATGGGCGCTGCAGAAGGCCGTCGTCGATCACATCGAGCGCACCCTGGCCACGCGGTACCGCGAGCCCCTCTCGTTGGCGGAGCTGGCGAAATCCGTGGGCTACAGCCCGTTCCACCTGGCCCACGTGTTCCGCGCCCACACGGGAGCGACCATCCACGCGAAGCGCATGAAGCTGCGCATGCACGTAGCCCTGGAAGAGGTGCGCGATCCGCACCGCGATCTGACGAGCATCGCGCTGGACCTCGGCTTCTCGAGCCACAGCCACTTCACCGAGTCCTTTCGCCGCACCTTCGGCCAATCGCCCCGCGGCTTCCGCGAGCGCTGAGGCCACCCAGCGCAAGATCTCGAAAGCGCCCACGCCCCGTGCCGTTGCACCTTGGTTGGATGCGTTTTTCCTTCGTGTTTCTCCTCCTCGCCGGCTGCTCGGCCACGACCCGGCCTCCCTCGCTGCTGACGTCCGCGGACGTCACCAAGCCCACGGCCGCGTGCTCCACGCCGGAACGGGGCCAATTCGATTTCTGGCTCGGCGATTGGGACGTGGTGATGCGCAGCCACCCGGGCGACGACCTCTCCAAACCCTGGGTCACCTCTCATGGAACGAACCGCATTCGAAAGAGGTTCGACGGCTGCGTCATCGAGGAAAACTTCACCTCCCTCGACGGCCCCGACGGTCCCTGGTCGGGCATCAGCGTCTCGCAATGGATCCCGTCCGAGAAGCAATGGAAGCAGACCTGGGTCGACAACCAAGGCTCCTACCTCCTGCACTACGGAGGCGTCGAGAACGGCCAAATGATCCTTTACAGCCCTCCGCGAACCAAAGACGGCGTCACCACCCAGAAGCGCATGGTCTTCTTCGACATCGGCAAAGACGCCATGAATTGGCGCTGGGAAGGCACCCGCGACGGCGGCCAAAGCTGGACCTCCGAGATCACCCTGCGCTACACGCGCCGTCGCGCGGGCTAGTCGCAGTGGTTCGAGGACTGGGCCGTCACGCGTGTCTGTGCGAGATCGCGCGTGTCGAAGACGAAGCGGCCGCCCATCGAGGTTTGATGCGGCAACGTCGTCGCGGCGACGGCGCGCTCCAGTCCTTGCACGTCGGCGGCCAGCTCGGGCACCGTGATTTCCGGCTCGGGATCGTGGGCGCCGATGCATGGCCGCGGAGCGCTCTTCCAGGCCCCCTCGATGCGGAGGCCCTCGTGCGTGAAGGTCGCGCCGCCCCATAGGCGCCCGCGAAAGGCACCGTAGGTCACCACGCCGCCGTCGATCTCGAGGGCCGCGCGGGGGTTGCCCAGCACACGACCTTGAAAGCGCACGTTGGGGGAGCCATGGAGCGCGAATGCACTCTGCACCTCGAACTTCGTGCGCTCCCGCACGCCGCGCACCGTGCCTTCGATCTGCAGCGCATCGTTCGCGGCGGCGCCCAGGAGGGCCTTGGGGATCCCCACGCGGTCCACCGCGGTACGCGGAATCTTGGCTTCGAACGTCGTCACACTCGCCGGCCCGTTCACGCCCTGCTCCATGTACGTCACCGTCGACGGCTCCCCCGCATTCGCCCCCAAAGTGACGTTCGCCACCAGCGACGCGGCCGTGCGCGTCAGCGTTCCCCGCCAAGGACCGAACGAACCGATGGGCATCTGCACCGCGATGCGCTGCGCCTCGAAGGTGTAATCCTCCCCCAAGGGCCGTTCGTTCGCGCGCATCGTCTCGCCGCGGATCCCCTCGAGCTCCAGCCGCGTGTTTTCCCCGAACGCCTTGGTCCACGTCAGCTGCCCGCCGTTTACGGCCATGCGATCGAGCCCGCTGTCCCCCTCGGGCAAAGGATGCTTCTCCAGATAGAGCTCCAGCGCATCGAGTGTGGGGACGTAGGCTCCGTCGAGCGTGATCTCCGGCTGCTCCACGGTGAGTGCGTTGGTTCCGTCCTCGGTCGCGGCAAAGTCGAGCACCTCGGCGCGAACCATCACCCCTGGCATGCCTGGAAACGTTGCCCCACACCCAAGCAGCCGAACACGCCGGAACGATAGGTCCATGCTGTCGACCTGCAACGTGATCCCTCGCTTGGCTGCCGCGTTCACGTACGAGCGCTTCACGAACATCGGCAAGAGCAGCGCGAGCAACCCCAGCGTGAGCAGCCCGAAGACGGCCGCGATGGCCACGTACTTGCGTGTGCTTAGCCGCCTTACGTCGAGCTGCGGTTCGGTGTCCGCAAACGCGCCGGGCATCACCTCCGGAATCGCGGGCGCGGTCGCCGGCGCGCTCGGCACATTCTCCGGGATCGGCGAGAGAGGTTCCACGAGGATCGCCGAATCCTCGAGGAGCATCGGGCTCGAGTCGTCCGTCGAGCCATTGGAAGAACGCGGCGCCGGCACCATGGATCGTCGATCGCGCGTGCGCGTGAGCTGCAGCTCTTGCAACAGCGCGTGGGCCTGCTCGCGCACGCTCTCCGGCGACCGCGCTCCTTGCTCGATCTCGGCGATGCGTGTGGCGCGCCGCAGAAGCGACTCTTGCGCGACCTCCTCGACCCACTCGCCCACCGTCGACGGTGTGGCTAGCGGCATGGCTATCTCCAGCGCAATGGCCATCGCGCGCGCGCTCGAGAAGCGATCCTCGCGCGCACGGGAGAGCGCCTTTCGCACCACGTCGTCCACGGCCTCGGGCACATCGGGCGCGAAGCGACTCGGCGGCGGAATGGTGCCCGTGCGCGTGCGCGTGAGCAACGTCGGCTGCGACTCGGACTCGTAGAGCCGGCGCCCCGTGAGCAGCTCCCACAGAACGACGGCCGCTGCGAAAATGTCCGTCCGCCGATCGAGCTCCGTCTCGCCCGCGAGCTGCTCGGGCGCCATGTACGCGATCTTGCCTTTGAGATCGCCCTCGCGCGTGTGGTGCGCGCGATCGGTCGCCTTCGCAATGCCGAAGTCGAGCACCCGCGCGGTGCCGTCGGTTCCGACGAGCACGTTCTGCGGCGAGATGTCCCGGTGCACGATGCCCAGCGGCTCTCCGAGCTCGCTCTTCGCCTCGTGTGCGGCATGCAGCCCATGCAGCACGCCCACGACGATGGCGCCCGCGACCGCCGGCGGAACCCTTTCTCCCAGCGGCCGCAGAATGCGCTGCAACTTCGCCAGCGTCTCGCCGCGCACGTACTCCATGACGAGGAAGACCTCACCGCCCTCGGCGATGACGTCGAGCGGTTGCACCACGTTGGGATGGTGCACACGTGCTGCGAGCCGCGCTTCGTCGAGGAACATGGTGACGAAGTCCGGATCGCTCGCGAACTCCTCGTGCAGTCGCTTGATGGCAACGACCTTGCTGAACCCCGCCGACGCCACCATGCGCCCGATGTGGACTGATGCCATGCCGCCCGACGCAATTTCGCCGTGCAGCGTGTATCGCCCTAGATTCCACCCGAGCGCGTCGTCCTCGAGCACCACTGGTATGTACCACGGATGTGTCCGAAACCACTGCCGTGCACGCCAATTGGCGCGCTAAAGATCCGTCGGGGGAAGATATTTTCCTACGTCGTCAGCTCGCGAATCGGCTCGCCTTCGTCGGTCACACCGATGGGCCGACCGATCGGCGACGTGACCATCTTGTGCGGGTCGATCCCGAGCTGCGTGGTCAACGTGGCGAACAGGTTGGGCACCGTCACGGGACGTTCCACCACCTTCGCGCCATCGGTGTCGGTCTTTCCGTAGACTTGTCCACCGCGGATGCCACCGCCTGCGAGCACGGCGCTCCACGCGGCCGGATGATGATCCCGACCCTCCTTCGCGTTGATGCGGGGTGTGCGCCCGAACTCGCCCATGCACACGACCAGCGTCGAATCGAGCAGCTTGCGCGCATGCAGCTCCGCAAGCAGCGACGAGAGCGCGGGATCGAGCGTGCCCATCAGCTTCTTCGTGCGCTCGAAGTTGTCCTGGTGCGTATCCCAGCCATCGAGCACCACCTCGACCAACTTGACGCCCGACTCGACGAGCCGTCGCGCCAAGAGGCACCCGCGTCCGAACTTGGTGTCGCCGTACGCCTTGCGAACGGCCTCCGGCTCCTGCTCGATGTCGAACGCCGTGAGCTTCGGCGAGTGCATCAAGCGCGTGGCCTGCTCGTAGACTGCATGGCGCCCGCTGATCTGCGGATCGTCGGAATCGAACCGCGTCTCCATGGCCCGAAGTGCGGCCTCACGCCGCTGGAACCGCGCCTCGTCGACCGCGGCGGGAAGCTCCACGTTGGCCGGCTTTTTCGCCGGATCGTCGACGATGAACGGCCCGTGCTGGAGCCCGACGAAGCCGGGCCCCATGCTGGGCCCCGCAATGCTGACGAAATTCGGCAGCTCGGGCGAGGTCGCGCCCATCTCGCGGCTCACCCACGCACCCAGCGAAGGGTGGCGCACCGTCGGATTGGGCACGTATCCCGTGTGCATCAAATAGCGCGCGCGGTCGTGGTTCCCTTCCTTGCTGGTCATGCTGCGGATCACCGCGAGCTTGTCGCCGTGGTCCGCCAAGTGCGGCAGGTGTTCCGCAAGCCAGATGTCCCGCGCACGGGTTTTTATCGCCTTGAAGCGCCCGCCCGGTTTTGGATCGAAGGTATCGACGTGACTCGGCCCGCCATTGAGCCACAGGACGATGCAGGCCTTGGCCTTTGCACCAGCCTTCGGCTCCGCCCCTGCTTCTGCCCGAAGAGCCATGGTCATGAGCGCGGCCAAACCGCCCACCAATCCTTGCCGCCGTGAAAAGTGCATCGCGCTCATCCCGGTCCCATCTCGTCAGTGGTTGAAAAGAAATTCACTGGAGTTCAAAAGCACCCAGAGCAGGTCCTCGTAGCGCCGACGCACCGTATCGGCTCCTTCCCCCGCAGGGGGAGGGCCGGGGCGGGGGGGCTTGAGAAACCCCACCCAATGCGCGGTCTCCGCGTCCGTGGGAGGACGCGAAAGCGTGCGCATGTACAATGCACGTATCTTCCCCTCGTCGCCGCCCGGCTTGGACAACACCTGCGCCAGCGCACTGCCCGGCGCAATTTGAATGCTTCGTTGCATCACCTTCCCATTCATCAACCACAGGGCCTGCGTAATGGTCCCATCGAACTCGTCGTCGTGGTCGTCTTCCTCGTCGACATCGAAGAGAAACGTGAATTGCCTCTCCACCTTTTCCCGCGGAAGCCCCGTCGCACGAACCAGCGAATCGAGCAACTCGTCCGGCCCGAGTTGGTCCATATGAAAATACGACCAAAGCGCGCCATCTCCGCGTTGACCTTTGGGGCGTGCAGCGAGTTGGTACGATTCCGCATTGGCGATCAGCCGCAATAGATGTTTGAGATCGTATCCACTGGTCACGAAGTCGCTTGCAAGCGTATCGAGTAAATCTTTCATCGCTGGCGGATTCGACTCTCGAAGATCGTCCACCGGCTCCGAGAATCCGCGCCCGAGCATCACGCCCCACACCCGATTGACGATCGCCCGCGCAAACCAAGGATTGTCCTTGCGGGTGATCCACTCGGCGAGCGCCGTACGCGGCTTCGAGCCGCCGCTCAGAAGATCCGTTCCATCGAGCGCGCGCGGCGCGGCCGATTTGTATTCCGCAATATCCATGCGCTTCGCCGCGCGGCGCGGGCGCGTCAGCCTCCCCTCGGGGGACCGCTCCAGATCCTCGACGTCGTACGCCCGCAGGCCCTTCTTGTCTTTGTCGTCCGTATAAAAGAGCTGCGCGCGTGTTCGCAGGAACGACGCGGTGAAGCCCTGAAAATCGGACATCGTCCACTTTTCCGTTTTGTGATCATGGCATTGTGCACACTGAATCCGAACTCCAAGAAACAGACGTGACGTCGTACCCGCCAGGTCTGGCGGGTTATCCATGTAACGCAAGTACCAATTGGCCGCGCCGTTCACCGGCTGCTCGGCCATGCGCGGCGCGGAGGTGAGCCCCGTGGCCGACACCAGCTCGCGTACCCACACGTCGTAGCCGACGTTCTTCTCGAGCTGCTCGTGGAGCCAGCGCCGAAACTCCGCATGGTCCACGTGCTTGCGCACGTTGCGGCCCATGAGAACGCGGTCCCAATAGTTGGTGAAATGCTCGGCATACTCCGGGCTCGCCAGCAGCGCATCGATGGTCTTCGCCCTCTTGTCTTCCGCCTTGTCCGCGAGAAACGCGTCCACCGCCTCCGCCTTCGGCACGCGCCCGGTCAGATCGAGGTTCACCCTGCGAAAGAACCCCGCATCGTCCACGCGCTCCGCCGGCTCGAGCCCCTTCTCCTTCCACGCCGCGCGCATCCGCGCATCGATTTCCGCCGACCGCATCAACACCGGCCGCGGCGCCTCCACGGGTTTGCTCGCCGCCGCCGGCCCCCGCGCCAAGGGCCCGCTCGCCGCACACCCCGCCGCCGCCACCACGACCCCTACGAGCCATCCTGTCCGCTTCATCACCGCTTCCTTGGACGCACCGAGCCCCTCATCGCTTTCACCGCGCCATGTAAAGTTATCTTTCCCACACCTCGGCCATGGAACGGTGCGTCGAAGTTGCATCGGCCGAGGCGTGCTAGGCTGCTCCGGACAAGAGCTCGATGGACGCACGGACCCACCGAATCTTTGCGACGTTCGTCAATCGCGGGCTCGAGAAGCAGTTTCGCGCGGACCATTTCGAGCGGGGCATCAAGAGTTTCACCCGGTTCAGCATGGCCTTGAGTGCGGCGGCGTTCCTGGCGTACGGCCTGCATGATGCGCTGGTGATTCCGACCATTCGGACCTTTGCCTGGACCTTGCGGTACGGCGTGTTCGGGCCGGTGGCGGCGCTCGTGGTGGCGTTGATGTACTCCAAGCACTACGAACAGTGGCACCAGCCGGCGATGCTCGTCTTTGGCATGGCGTGCAACGTCGTGGTCATCGCCATTGCGGCCGTGGCGCCGATGCACGGGTACTTCATCTACTGCTCGTTCGCGATTCTCTTCGTCACGCTCGGACCACTCGTGGCCAAGATGAACGTCTTCACGCAGGCGATGTACACCCTGCTCACGCTCTTCGTGTACGTGCTCTTCGACCTGGTGCTCGTGCAGGCCGCGCCCATGGTGCGCATCTCGATGCTGCTCACCATCGTGGTGCTCGGCGGCATCGGCACCCTGGTCGCGCACCAGCTCGAAATGCAGGCGCGCGAGGCCTTCCTGCAACGCCGCACCATCTACGAGCAGATGGACCAGCTCGATTTCGAGAAGGAGCGAAGCGAGGCCCTCTTACTCAACATTCTCCCGGCGAAGATCGCCGAGCGACTCAAACGCGAACAAGGCCGCACCATCGCCGACGGCTTCGCCCAGGTCACCGTTCTCTTCTCGGACATCGTCGGCTTCACCAAAATGTCCGAGCGCCTCTCCCCCGCGGAGGTCGTGCGCCGCCTCAATGCCATCTTCAGCACCTTCGACGACTTGGCGGATCGCCTCGGCCTCGAGAAGATCAAGACGATCGGCGACGCGTACATGGTCGCCGGCGGCCTCCCCACCTTGAAAGACGACCACGCGCACGCCGCCTCCGAAATGGCCCTCGAGATGTGCCGCTACATGGAGGACTTCAGCCGCGAACTCGGCGAGCCCATTCAGGTCCGCATCGGCATGCACACCGGCCCCGTGGTGGCCGGCGTCATCGGCAAGAAGAAGTTCATCTACGACGTGTGGGGCGACACCGTAAACACCGCGAGCCGCATGGAATCCCACGGCGTCGAAGGTGCCATCCAAGTCACCGAGGCAACCTACGAGCGCATCAAGGACAACTACGAGCTCGAAGAGCGCGGCGAAATCGACGTCAAGGGCAAGGGCCCCATGAAAACCTACTGGCTCCGCGGCCGCCGAGAACCCATGACCACGCCGTGGCTACGCGCATCACGAGGAAAACCCAATTAGCGTCTGGTGACTCAGGAGAATTTGAACAGGGAGATCGGGAGATCGGGAGGTTTTTTGGTGGAGTGGGTCGCCCCACTCAATACCCAAAAATTCACTGCTCCCGATCTCCCGATCTCCCTGTAAAAACTTCTGGCCGTAGAACCGACTAGAAGTCGTATTTGTCGATGTTCTCCTTGGTGAACACGATCGGCGGTCCGAGCAGGTGCCATCCAAGTCACCGAGGCAACCTACGAGCGCATCAAGGACAACTACGAGCTCGAAGAGCGCGGCGAAATCGACGTCAAGGGCAAGGGCCCCATGAAAACCTACTGGCTCCGCGGCCGCCGAGAACCCATGACCACGCCGTGGCTACGCGCATCACGAGGAAAACCCAATTAGCGTCTGGTGACTCAGGAGAATTTGAACAGGGAGATCGGGAGATCGGGAGGTTTTTTGGTGGAGTGGGTCGCCCCACTCAATACCCAAAAATTCACTGCTCCCGATCTCCCGATCTCCCTGTAAAAACTTCTGGCCGTAGAACCGACTAGAAGTCGTATTTGTCGATGTTCTCCTTGGTGAACACGATCGGCGGTCCGAGCAGGTGCCATCCAAGTCACCGAGGCAACCTACGAGCGCATCAAGGACAACTACGAGCTCGAAGAGCGCGGCGAAATCGACGTCAAGGGCAAGGGCCCCATGAAAACCTACTGGCTCCGCGGCCGCCGAGAACCCATGACCACGCCGTGGCTACGCGCATCGCGAGGAAAACCCAATTAGCGTCTGGTGACTCAGGAGAATTTGAACAGGGAGATCGGGAGATCGGGAGGTTTTTTGGTGGAGTGGGTCGCCCCACTCAATACCCAAAAATTCACTGCTCCCGATCTCCCGATCTCCCTGTAAAAACTTCTGGCCGTAGAACCGACTAGAAGTCGTATTTGTCGATGTTCTCCTTGGTGAACACGATCGGCGGTCCGAGCACGACCTCGCCGTTGGCGCCGATGGTGTATTCGCCCAGATCGCCCGCCTTGAACTTCTCGCCCGGCTTGCCCGTGATCTGCCCCGAAGACAGCGCCACGGCCGCGTACGTCGCGAGGTAGCCGAGGTTTGCGGGATCCCAGAGGGCGAACGACGCCATCGTGCCGTTCTTGACGAACTTGCGCAGCTGGTTCGGCGTGCCGACGCCCGTGACGGCGACCTTGCCCTTGTACTCGGAGGAATCGAGGTAGCGCGCGGCTGCGGCGACGCCGATGGTCGTCGGCGAGATGATGCCCTTCAACTTGGGGTGCGCCTGCAAGAGACCTTGCGTCTTCTGGAAGGAGATCTGGTCGTCGTCGTCGCCGTAGGCGATGTCCACCAGTTTGACGTTCGCGTACTCCGGCTTCGCGAGCTCCTTCTTCATCACCGCGATCCACGCATTTTGGTTCGTCGCGTTGGCCGTCGCCGACAGAATCGCGATCTCGCCGGTGCCCTTGATGGCATCCGAAATGAGCTTCACCTGCCCGACGCCGATGTCCTCGGTGGCCGCTTGGTTGATGAACACATCACGTGCGTCGGTCGCGGCGTCGGAGTCGAACGCCACCACCTTCATGCCGCGCGCGCGTGCCGCCTTCAACGCGGGCGCGACGGCGTTCGAGTCGTTGGCCGCGATGAGCAGCGCATTTTGTCCCTGCTGCGCGGCCGTGTTGATGTACGTCACCTGCGACGAGGCGCTCGCGTCCGACGGGCCCGTGGCCTTGAGCTGCTCGCCGAGCGAGGCCGCCGCTTTCTGCGCGCCCGTCTCGCACACCGAGAAGTAAGGGATGTTTACCTTCTTCGGCAGGAACGTGATCTTCAGGTCCTTCGCCAACGGCGCACTGGGATTGGCGACCGCCACACTTGCAGATGGCGCGGCGCTGTTGGTCGCGGCGCTGGCCGAAGCCGATGGCGCGCCCCCGCCGGTGTCGGATTTCGTCGTCTTGCCACAGCCCGTGAGCAGCGCGGCCGCGGAGGTAAGCGTGACGAAGGTACGGATGAGGGTCTTGCTCGTGTTCACGACGGCGCTCCTTCGATGGGACGTTTGAAACGATTCAATATGCCTTGGATGATAGCCGGCGCCAGAACGCTGGCCAGCAAAAGCAGGCCGGTTACGACGGTAAGCACCTCCGTCGAGGTGTCGGCAAGGATCAAAACATTGCGCAGTGCGCCAAGGACCAACACGGCCAAGATGACCCCGCCGATGGTCCCGCGCCCGCCAAAAATGGACACGCCGCCGAGCAGCACCGCCGCCACCACAGCCAATTCGAGCCCGGTACCGTTGTCGGCCCGCGCGCTCGAAAAGCGGAACGTGTACACGATGCCCGCAAGCGCCGAGAGCACGCCGCTCAGGACGAAGAGGATCTCCTTGTTGCGTTTGACGCGGATGCCCGAGAAGCGCGCCGCCTCCTCGTTGGCCCCCAGCGCAAACACCGCCCGCCCGAACGCGGTCGCATGCAGCAAGAGGCCGAAGACGACCGCGAGCACACCGAACAACGCGATGGGGTAGGGGATGGGCGTGCCCGGCAGCGGCGTCGTTCCGAATCGCGTGTAGGTTGCAGGGAAATCGGCCACCGCATGATCGCCCAGCACGATGAGCGCGAGCCCGCGGTAAAGGGCCAAGGTTCCGATGGTGACGGCCAATGAAGGAAGGCCCATGCGGGTCACGAGCACGCCGTTGAAGGCGCCGCACACGGCCCCGACGAGGAGCACCAGCGGCAGAATCGTCTCCAGCGCCCAGCCCGCGTTCCACAGCGCGCCGATCAACGCGCTCGAGAGCCCCAGCACCGACGCCACGGAAAGATCGATCTCGGCCGCGACGATCACCAAGGTGAGGGGGAGCGCCATGATGGCGATCTCGCCGATGTCCAGGCCGAGGTAAAAGAGGTTCTGCCCTGCGAGAAACCCGCCGCCGGTGCGCGCCGCGCCCACGACGCCGATGAGCACCAGCAGCACGAACAGCGCCGTTTCCCAGCGCAGAAAGTCTTTGGCCTTCATGCCGATACCCCGCGGGAGCGCCGTCGCAGGGTGGCGGCCAAGCGGAGCGCCACGATGCGATCGAGCGCGATGGCTGCCAGGAGCAGCGCGCCCGTGATGGCTTGCTGCCAGAACGCGGGAATGCGCAGCACGATGAGTGCGCTGCTGATCGTCGTCAGGAGCAACGCCCCGAGCGCGGCACCGGTGACGGTGCCGCTGCCACCGAAGATGGCCACACCGCCGACGACGACGGCCGACACCACCTGGAGCTCGAGCCCCGTTCCCGCCGTGGCATCCACCGTTCCGTAGCGTGCCGCCCAGAGCGTGCCCGCGAGGCCGGCCACCGCACCCGACGCGACGAATGCGGTGAGGACGCGTCGCCGGACCGCGATTCCGGCGAGCACCGCCGCCTCGGGATTCGACCCGATGGCGTAGAGCTCCCGCCCCGAGCGGTAGCCGTGCAGGTGCAGCGCCGCGACCGCGATGACCACCAGCGTGATGAGCACCAGGTACGGCACGCCGAGGAAGCGCCCGCCGCCCATGGCCAGCAGGGCATCCGGCAGATCGCCCGCGTTGATCTGCTTGCCCTGCGCCCACGCGTAGTCCAAACCGCGGAACACGTAGAGCGTGCCCAAGGTGACCACCAGGCTCGGAACGCGGCCCACCGCGACCAAGGCGCCGTTCAGCGCCCCGCACGCCGCGCCGACGACGACGCCGATCGCGAGCCCCACCGGAATGGAAAGCTCGGGATGGCGCACGAAGATGCCCGCCGTCAAGAACGCCGAAAGCCCGAGCACCGAGCCCACCGAGAGATCCACGTTGCGGGTGAGCACGACCATGGTCTGCCCGACGGTGAGCAGCGCCACCAGCGACGTGTTGAGGAGCAAATCGCGCACGCTCTGGCCGCTCACGAACAGCGGGTTGCTCATCGCCGTCACCAGCACCACCAGGCCCAGCGCCAGCAGAATGCCCAGTTCGCGGATGCGCCGCGCCCACTCGAGAAGGCCGGTCATGCCGCTCCTCCTTTTACGCCCGTCGCGGCGATGGCAATCCGCTCCTCGGTGGCCTCGGCGCGCGCGAACTCCGCGGTGAGCCGGCCCTCGCGCATGACCAGCACGCGATCGGCCATGCCCAGCACCTCGGGAAGCTCCGACGAGATCATCAAGATAGCCACACCTTCGGCGGCCAAGGACGACAAGAGGCGGTGCACCTCGGCCTTGGTCCCCACGTCGATGCCGCGCGTGGGCTCGTCCACCATGATGACGCGCGGCCTTCGCGCGAGCCACTTCGCGAGCACCACCTTCTGCTGGTTGCCGCCGGAGAGTACGCCCACCGGATCGGTGAGCTTGGCGAACTTCAGTTGCAGCTTGAGCGCCCAGTCCCGAGCCAGCGCGCGCTCATCCTTCGCGCGGAGGAACCCCATGCGCGCGAGCCGTCCGAGCGACGCCAGTGCGGCGTTTCGCTCGATGGAGGCATCCATCACCAGGCCCTGCTGGCGCCGATCCTCGGGGACGAAGCCGATGCCCGCATCCATCGCGGCGGTGGGCGAGCCGCGCTTCACCACGTGGCCGCGCACCCGCACCTCGCCCGCGTCCGCGCGGTCTACGCCGAAAATCGCGCGCGCCACCTCGCTGCGTCCCGCCCCGACGAGGCCCGCGAGCCCCACGATCTCACCCGCGCGCACCTCGAACGAGACGTCGGTGAAGACGCCCTCGCGCGTGAGGCGCCGCACCGAGAGCACGACTTCGCCGGCGTCCACCTGTTGCTTCGGAAACAATGCACCCAGCTCGCGACCGACCATGAGCCGCACCACACCGTCGGGCGTCTGCTCCGACAAGGGCCCCGACCAAACGAACCCGCCGTCGCGCAGCACGGTCGCCCGCTGGCAGAGTGCGAACACTTCGTCGATGCGGTGCGAGACGAAGAGCACCGCCGCCCCGTGTTCGCGCAGCGCCCCCACCACCCCGAAGAGCCGCTCCACCTCGGGCCCCGAGAGCGCCGCGGTCGGCTCGTCCATGACGATCACGCGTGCATCGGAGCACAAGGCTTTCGCGATCTCCACGAGCTGTTGATCCGCGATGGAGAGCCCTCGTGCGGGGCGCGTCGGGTCCAGATCGACACCGAGCCGCGTGAAGAGCGCGGCACTGGCCGCGCGCATGGCCTTCGTGTCGATGAGGCGTCCGCGCTTGAGCGGCTGCCTCCCCATGAAGACGTTCTCGGCGACCGAGAGATCCCCGAACAGGGTGGGCTCTTGGTAGATGACCGCGATGCCGGCCGCCTTCGCCTCCGCCGGTCCCGAGAATTTTCGCGGCGCACCATCCACGAGCACCGTCCCCGTATCGGGCCGGTGCGCGCCGGCGAGCACCTTGATCAACGTGGACTTTCCGGCGCCATTTTCGCCGAGCAGCGCGTGCGCTTCGCCGCCCATCAGCCGAAGGGACACGCCGCGCAAGGCGCGGACCGCCCCGAAGGACTTGGTCACCCCATCAAGGGCGACAATCGGGATCGCGTCGTGAGATTCCCCCGGCAGTTCGAGATTTTCCAATGCCCGGCGAGCGTAATCCAACACGGAACTCCGCTGCCATGTCAACCCGTTAGGGCTCCCTCCCGCCCCAGGTGCCCCCCCCCGGGGTGGGGGAGATCATCCCGTGGTGCGCAGCCCGCTTGCCACCGCGTTGAGCGAGAGCAGCACGCTCGGCAAAATGGCATTTTCGCCGACCGCATCGCCTTCGCTCTTGCACATGCGCCATTCGCGCAGCACGCGAATTTGAAACGTGTGCACTGCACGCAATCCCTCGTCGCGCAGGCGCAACGTTCTCCACATGCGCGGGCGCCGCTCCTCCATCGGCGAGCCGAAAATCTGCTCGATCATGGCCACGGTGCGCCGGTGCTCGGCAGCGACCATCCCGAAAATTTTCTCACGCACCGCGGCGTCACCCACCAAATTGGCATACTGGGCCACGATGTCGAGCGCCGTCGAGGCCACCGCACTCTCGACGTTCTTCATCACGTAGCGAAGGAAGGAATCCGTCTGCGCCTCCTCCTTCACGTGCTGGAACGCCTGCGGATCGCTCTGCCCGAGCGCCTCCAGGGCCGTGCCCAGTCCGTACCAACCAGGCAGGTAGTGGCGCGACTGATTCCAGCTGAAAACCCACGGAATCGCACGCAAATCGTCCAGCGACCGCCGTCCCGTACGCCGCGCCGGACGCGAGCCGATGTGCGCGACCTCGAGGGCATCGATGGGCGTGGCCTCGGCGAAGTAGTCGAGGAACCCATCTTCCGCCAAGAGCGCGCGGTACGCGTCACGGCTCGAGGCGGCGAGTCGATCGATGAGCACGCCGAGCTCCTCGTCGCGCGGCGGCGGCGCAAAGCGGTGACGCATCGTGGTAGCGGCAACGCCCGCGAGCAACAGCTCCAAGTTGTACGTCGCCGTGATGCGGTTCGCGAACTTCTGCGTGATGGTCTCGCCCTGCTCCGTCACCCGCACGTGCCCCGAGAGCGATCCATGCGGCAGCGCCTCGAGGAACCGATGCGTCGGCCCCGCCCCGCGGCTCACCGTTCCACCGCGCCCGTGGAAGAACCGGAGCGACTGCCCGTGCGACTTGAGCGCCGCGGTGATCTTCTCCTGCGCGCGCCGCACCGCCCACTGGCTCGCGAGAATGCCGCCATCCTTGCAGCTGTCGCTGTAGCCGAGCATCACCTCGACATGGCCGTCGCCGCGCGCACGCATCGCCGCGAGGCTCGTCTTGGTCACCGGATGATCGAGGAACCCATCGAGGATGCGCGGTGCTGCCTCCAAGTCTTCGAGCGTCTCGAACAGCGGCACCACCGGCATGTCGCACACGAGTCCCTGCGGCGTCATGCGCGCGAGCCCCACCTCGCGCGCGAGCAGGTACACCACGAGCAGGTCGGAGACGTTGCGCGTCATGCTCACGATGAGCGAGCCCAGTCCATCCAAACCGTGCGCATCGCGGTATTGCGCCAGCGCGCGCAGCGCCGAGAGCGTCTTGTCGGCTTGCTCTCCGACCGACGCGCCCACCGGTGCGAGCGGCCGCGCACTCCGCAACTCCGCATCGAGCAGCGCCCGGCGCCGCGGCTCGTCCCAATCGGGAAAGCCCGCGCCATCGATGCCCGCGGCCGACAGAAGCTGCGCCAGAGCATGATCGTGGAACTTGCTATTTTGCCGCACATCGAGCGCAGCCAGGTGGAAGCCGAACGTCTTCACCTCCCGCACCACCGGGAGCACCGACGTCCGCGCCAGCCGTCCCGCGCCGATCTCTTCGAGCGACTGCGTCAGCACCCCGAGATCCGCGATGAGCTCGTGCGGGCCGGCGTAGTGCTCGAGCCACGCGATCATCTCGTGCACGAACTGCCGCCACGGCTCGCCCGGGAACTTCGCGGCGATGCGGCGCGCATCGTCACCGAGCCGCTCGCGCATCTTGTCCAGCGCCTCGCGCAGCGACTCCGGCGCCGGCTGAATGAGATCGCTCAGCGGAAGCTGCTTCGCGAGCCGGGTCAGCTTCTCGCGATGCACGTCGAGCGCCGCCTTGCGAAACTCCATCAGCGTTTCGCGCGTGACCTCGCCCGTGACGAGCGGGTGCCCGTCGCGGTCGCCGCCGATCCAATTGCCGAAGCGAAGCTCGGGCATGCGGTCGCCGAGGAGCTGCGGATCGAGTCCAGCTTCGACCCACGCGTGGCGCAGGCGCGCATCGAGCCACGGAAGCACTTCCGGAAACACGTTGCGCAGGTAGTGCAGCGCATTCTGACGTTCGTCGGCGATGCCGGGCTTCTTCTGGAGAAACTTGGACGTGCGCCAGATGCGCTCGAGGGTCGCTTTGATCTCGTCGCCGATGTCCTCCTGCTCGCTCGGCGTCCACATTTGGTTCTCTCGTCGCACCAGCAGCAAGTAGAGCTGCCGCTGCTGACCGAGCACGTCCGCGGGCTTCGCCTCCGTCGGATGGGCCGTGAGCACCGGCTCGACGCGCACTTGGGCCAGGCCATCGGCAATGGCTTGCGGCGAGAGCCCCAGCTCGATCAATTGCCTGAGGTTCTGGCCCCAAAGGCCTGGCTCACGCAGAAGGCCTTGCCGTTCTTCGCGCTGCCGCCGCGCTTGAGCCGATGCGTTTTCCTCGATCAAATTCAGCAACTGAAACGCAAGCGTCAGTGCGGCTACATCACCCGCATCTCTCACACTCACGGGCTCGTCCCCCACGAAGGGCAGCCGCCGTGCCCGCTCTTTTTCGCCAGTTTCCTCGAGCATTTCGCGCAGACGCGCCATCAGAAAGTGGAGGTCTGCATCGATCTTATCGAGCGCGAACTCTAGAATGTTGGTCACCGTGGCCTCGTTGCGTAGGGGGATCCCGGCTAAGACGGGACGCACTGCGTTGCGCATGCTACTTCTTTCGAATCGGAGCAGTAGATCAAGTGCGACAAGTCGAAGACGTTCTGAATTTCCTCAGCGACATGGATTCAAACTGGTGGCCGTTCCTGTTCTTGCGCCCTGAGCCGTACGAGCGCATGACCTCGAAGCGGGTCGCCCTCCTCGCCACGCTCTACGGCGTCTTCACCGGAGCCTTCATGAACGCGATGCTCGCGATTTCAGGCCACGGCGAAGGCGTAAGCCTCTGGACCTTCCCGGTCTGGACGACCGTAGGCTTCTTCGTCATTTACCGCCTGACGTTTGCATACGCATGGAACTGCCGCGCCGATCGGTTCGTTCCGATCCGGATTACGCGTTCCTGACGAAACACAGGAAACAGATCGCTCGCACATGGCCGAAGCCTTGAGCGAAGTCGGCATGTTCGCCGGCCTCCTATTCGCCGCGGCCGCAGCCTTCTTCGGCTTCGCCTTCACCTGCGTGGGCGTGGTGATGCTCCTCCGCGCCCCGCCCGAGCGCAAAAAGCTAGGCGCCTACGCCCTCATCGGCGGCCTCACGTCGCTGCTCGCCGGCCTCTCGGTCTGGGCCATGTTCCTGCGCACCCGCTAGAAGCAGGAGAGAGAATTCACAGGAAGACGGGAAGACGGGAAGTTTTTTGGGATTTCCATCGGCGCCCGTGGGCCAGCTGGAAACCAAAAAAATAGCGTTCCGTGCTGCCTCGATCCGGAACTCCTTCCCGTCTTCCCGTCTTCCTGTGAACTCTCTCTCTGGGAGCAGCGTCTAGAATGTCGTCCCGAAGATCGGCACGAGCATCGGCTTCGGGAGGCTCGCTGCGGCCGCGGTCTCTTCCCGGAAGGTCGGGAGGCGTGGTTGGCCTTCGGCCTTCTTCCCATCGAAGCCCGTGAGCCATGACACTTTGCGGGGCTCCAGGGATTGCGTCACCTTGGTGCTCGAGTTGCTCGTCATGAGCAGGACGCCGGTGAGAACGCCCACGGCGCCGCCGCCGAACATCGTCCAGCCGACCGCCTCCGCCGAACCCGTGTTGCCGGTGTTGGCGGCGTTCGCCAAGGCTACGACCAACAGCGTGAACCCGCCGATGACGAAGAAGAGCGAACCGAGGCTGATGAGAACGATGCCGCCCGCGAAACCACCCTTCGACGCCGTGTCCACGTCGAGCACCACGCGATCGCCGTTTTGCCCGCCCAACATGAACGCGCGCGATGCGCGTACGCCGTCGCCCACGATGCGGTAGCTCGGCCCGATGGGCAGCGCCCGATCGCATGGCGTCGAGCACACCGCAACCCAGCCGCCGCGCATCTGCTCGATGGCCACGTCGCCGCCATCGATGTGCACCGTCACGCTGCCCGACGGCTCCGTGGTCACCTGCGGTGCCGTGGCCGAAGGCACGGGCGCTTGCGGAGCGCGCGACAGATCCACCGGCTGCCCGTTGTGATCGATGCGGGCCACGAAGGACCAAAGAATCCGCGCCGACTGCCCCGTCGTCAGCATCACGGTCACGTGATCGCCCACGACGATCTCGCTCAGCGTTCCGCGAAGGACATTATTGTCCTTGAGATAAACGGCGTCCGGCCCGGGCTGCGCCGCAGGCCCTGACTGCGCAAACGCCGAGGGGGCGAGTGTCGTCAGGTACGACGATAGGACAAGCGCGGTGACGATGTTCCGTCGAAAGCTATTTGGCATTCGCACATCATCGGGCTTCCCAGGGGCTTAAGTCCACAAGCAGCCGAGTCCGCCCGACCAAGATTTCGTCCCCATCGAGCAACTCGCCCTCTCCCTGGAGCCGCACGAAAACCCCGGTGCGCGAATCGAGATCCGTCAAAACGACGACCTCCGCCTGCTCTTCCAGCACACAATGCTGTTCGCTCAGCAGCGGATCGTTCGGGCAAACGATATCGCCAATCGCCGATCCAATCTGCACCATGCCGCCCCGCGCCACCGCGCACGCGCCCACCGCGCCGCCTTCGAAAACCTGCACCACCCGAAACGCCGATGGCCACTTGGGCGAAGAATAGAAATACGTCGGGTCGGGATCCGGCTCGTCGTCGGCCACGGGATTCTTCTCCACGCGGAACAATTGATCGCCCACGATGAACTCGTCCCCGGCGGTCAACTCCACCCGCGATCGAATCCTCAAGAAGGCGCCGTTGCCGCCGTCGAAGTCCTCGAGCCAGAGGCGCCCGTCCTCGAAGCGGAAGACCGCTTCCTTCGGATGGCAAAACGCGTCCGAGATCTGAATCGACCCATCGCGCCCGATGATCGCTTCCTTCTCGTGCACGCCGTACTTGTCCGGCCCGCCCACCAAGCTTCGTTGCACCAGGAGGTGGAACAGAACCTCTTGGCTCTTGTTGGCGGCGCCCCAGGCCACGCTCGCGGGACCCGCACCGAGCGCGGCGAAGGCCGCCGTCGGGTCCACCACCGTGGCCGGAGCCGTCTCGCTGTCCGGCGGAGCGATCACCGGCTCCGAACCTGGCGCCTCCACCACGGCCGGCTGGGAGGGCGCGGCCGCGGGCGCGGCTGCCGGCATCGAAAGGCTGCTCGGGATGGGCTCCGCCTTCAGCATCGCGGCGCTGGATGCCGAAGCCATTTCGCCCGGCGCGCTGTCCTTCGTCTTACGCTTCGTGAGGCGTTTGACGTCGACGTTCGGTGGCTCGGTGAGCACGTCGATGCCGCCCATGGCGCGGCCTTCGATGACCTCGTCCCAGCGGCCTTCGCGCAGCATGAGCAGCATCTCCATGTGCTGCCCCTTCATGAGCGTGCGCACGAACAACGCGATGTTGTCCTCGCGGCCCACGTGCTCGCCGTAGTTGCGCTTGTGCGTCTTGATGATGCGCCCGCCGTCGGCGAACAGGTGCGTGATGATGTGCGGCTTGTCGAGCCCCGAGTCCTCCGTCTGCACGTGGAAGACGCGGCCCTTGTACTTCACGTTGTTGTTGAAGCCGACCTGCGCCCGGGCAAACGTCGCCGGCTGCATCTGCCGCTCGAACTGCGAGATGGCATTGCCGTCGAAGCGCACGATGGCCTGCTCGAGCAGGCTGTGGTTTCCGTCGATGCCCTCCATGCGCTCGAAGGCTTGCCGCGCCACGGGCGACGCCGGGTCGAGCCGAAGCGCTTCGGCGAGCAGCTGCTGCCCCTCGGCGTCGTTCGGGCCCGTGGACGCATAGGCGCAGAGAACCATGATCGCGTCATCGACGCGCGCGCGGTCGACGAGCCACTTGGCTACTTTCGATGCGCTTGTACGCCCGCTCACGACTGCGGTCATCTCACACAGAGTTTATAGCAAGCAATGCGTGCTTGTACGATTCACGGTGGATTTTTGACGATCTCGTCGATTTCGACCACCTCGAAGGCCGACCCGGGGATCGTTTTGAGCTGACCCAGGTCGTCGTCGTCCCACTTGGAGTTGGCCTCCCCCGAGAGGTACCAACTGGACCCATTGTCCGCGAGAAACATGCCGTATCGCCGCAATGCGGTCAGCACGGCCTTCGCGGAACCCCGGAATTTCGAGGTGTCGAAGCTGGCTTTGAGCCGGAACCTGGCGCCCATGGGCGGAGCGTTGGCGTCCGAAGTACTCCCGGCCGCGTGGGTCGCTGGCCGGACGAAGGCGTTCTGGGTCCGGTTGGCCGTGAACCGGAGGGCATGCCGGATTTCCCCGGCGGCTGCCTCTTCGTGCCGCACGAGCCCTGCCAGGATGGGCAATCCTGCGGCGTCGGCCGATGTCCACCCGTCTGGGCGCAGCTTGTTGGACCGCAGGTCGAAGACCGCCCCGGAGTAGGCGTGCCACATGTCCGATTTGGGCTCGGCCGCGTACAGCTCGTAGAGAACGCACCGCTCGCGGTCGATGGCGAGCACGTGCCGATCGCCCGCCGTGGGATTTCCACCCTCGACCGGCGCGTTCAGCGGAATGGGGTACGGTCCGGGATCGCTCTCGCGTGGCTCCTCGAACCTGACGGGAAGTTTAGGCTGCGTACCTGGCACGACGATGTACGGAATGCCGTAGCTCGGGTTGGAGCCGAAGTCGGGGTGCAACTTCTTGTCGCGTCCCAGCGACGCGACATACTGGTCCGAGTTGGGATCGACCGGGGCGTTGGAGATGTCCCGGTTCCAAGGATTGTCCGCGGGAAAAACGGTGCAGTTCGAGTTGATCGCCCCGCCGCCTCCCGCAGTGCTGCCGTTGCCGCCACCACCCGCGGGATCTTCGCCACCGGGCGCCGATGGAGGCGATCCGTTGTTGCCTCCGCATCCGATCGCGACGGTAGCAACGAGCGCAGCACACGCCGTCGCTTCACGAAGAAGCAGCCTTCCCCTCATGCTTCACAGAATAGTTGTCTATGATGGTGGGCGCCATGTTGACGTTTAGCCCAGATCCCGACAAGGCCGAGCAGGAGATGCACGCCATCATCTTTTACCTGACGACATTCGGGTACATCGATGGCGACTTCGATGCGAGCGAGAAGTCCTTCGTCAGGGCGTACATCCGCAAGCTCGTCGAGCACCGCGCCGACACAACCATGGTCGACGCGGATCCGTCGTTTCGGGCCGAAATCGTCGATAAATTTACTGCGCATTTTCATGAGGTGTTCGAAGGGATCGATCTCCGTATCCAGGAACTTTTCGCCGAGCCGGTACAGAAGGACGAAGAGCCTTCGGCGTTCGTCCACACGAAGCTCAAAGTTCGATGCTTCGAGATCTTTCAAAGCTTCGATCGCGCGGGACAAGAACAGCTCATGGCCACGATCGACGAGCTTCTGCTGGCCGACGGGCATGCGCACCCCGCAGAGCTGAAATTTCGCGGTGAGCTTGCCGCGCTTCTGTCGACGGAGGTCGAACTCGAGCTGGTCGACGACGACGAAGCGGTCGCGCACGTGCGCGTGGAGGCGCCGCGCAAGCCACCGTCGACGGGCGAGAACCACCCGTTCTTCGTGCCGGCGGAGTTTCACTACTCGGCGGACCGCAAGAAGATCCTCGAGCAAGCCTCGCGCGATCGCGTGTTGCTCGATCGGGTGCTGGCCATTCTGGACAAGCAGCGCGAAGGCGGAAAAGGCAAGCTTACCGGCAAGAGCAACATCGCGGAGATCCCCGCGGGCGAGTCGTTCCTCGATGGCTACACGTACGTGGTGCGGCCGGTCCCGAAGCGCGGTTACGAGCTCACGGTGCTCGGCGATCTGCACGGCTGCTATAGCGTCCTGAAGGCCACGTTGATTCAATCCCGTTTCTTCGAGAAGGTGACGGCGTTTCGGCAGAATCCGGACGCGGTGCCCGAGCCCAAGTTGGTATTCCTGGGCGACTACATCGATCGCGGTCTCTTCAGCCTGAACGGCGTTCTCCGCACGGTGTTGCAGCTCTTTGCCACGGCGCCGGAGCACGTCGTCGTGCTGCGCGGAAACCACGAGTACTACGTGGAGTACAACGGCAACGTGTACGGCGGGGTGAAGCCTGCCGAGTCGATCAACACGCTCAAGCCGCACCTGCCGCTCGACGTGTTTCGCCATTACGCGCGGCTGTTCGAGCAGCTGCCCAACACGTTGCTCTTCGACCGATTCTTCTTCGTGCACGGCGGCATCCCGCGCGATCGCCTCATCAAAGAGCGATGGCGGGATCTCTCGACGCTCAACGACCCCGATCTACGCTTCCAAATGATGTGGAGCGATCCGAGTCGGGTGGACGTGGTGCCCGCCGATCTGCAGGAGAAATCGGCGCGCTTCCCCTTTGGGAAGCTGCAACTGCGCGCCTTCTTGCAGCGCATGGGGTGCCACACGCTGGTGCGCGGCCACGAAAAGGTGAACAGCGGCTTCGAGCGCACGTACGACGACGAGCACGCGCAGCTCTTCACGCTCTTCTCCGCGGGCGGTCGCGACAACAACGACCTCCCCGTGGACAGCAGCTACCGCACCGTCACCCCGATGGCGCTCACCCTGCAACTGCACCCCGACGGCACGAGCACCATCACGCCCTGGGCCCCCGACTACCGCGCCTACAACGATCCGCAGCGCAACGCCTTCTTCCAAAAAGCCCCCGAAATCGCGCATCGACGCGACTAAAGAGGAGAGAATTCACAGGAAGACGGGAAGACGGGAAGGGGATTCGGCGCGTAGCAGCGCGGAACGCTTTTTTTGGGGTTTCCAGTTGGCCAACTAGGCAAACTGGAAACGTCAAAACCTTCCCGTCTTCCTGTCTTCCTGTGAATCCTCTCCTTAGCGACGAGTGCGTTAAGTGCCGTCGCGGAGGGGGCGGCCTTGGGCGTCGGTGACTTTGCCCGTGAGCATCATGATGCCGTCGACGATGGGCCAGATCACGCCGACGCCGCAGGTGAGCCAGGTGACGGCGATTTGCGCGATCGCGATCATCGTGTGGCCCGTGTAGAAGCGGCCCACGCCGAAGGCGCCGATGAGCAGCTGCAAAATGCCCGCGATGATTTTGCTCTTGTCCGAGAAGGGGAGCCCCGTGACGGGATCGACACCGTAGGGTGCGCCCGGGCCTGCACCGGGGACGCCGCCTGGACCACCCGGATACGGGGCCATGGGCCCGCCGGGAGGGGGAGGCCCGTAGCCGCCGCCGTATGGGTTTTGCCCGCCCGGCGCCTGGCCGTAGCCGCCGGGTTGATTCGGACCACCCTGTCCAGGGGGAGGAGGATATCCACCTTGCATCGTTCGAGTTCTCCAACTTCCGACCGTAAGCGGTCTTTGCGATGAACGCCCCCTCCGGAGGAGCCGGGGTAGGGGGGACCATCACTGAGTAAGAACGCTTCCCAACCTAAGCAAGCTTTTCCACGCGTTCGTCGTACTCGTCCTGGGAGATCCGCTGGGCTTGCAGGTCGGCGTTGAGCGCTTCCAGCGCAAGCTTGGTGCGACTCGCCTTGGCCTCGACGCTTTCTTTGTTCTTGTCGTAAGCCTCTTTGCCGTCCTTCTTCGCGTCTTTGAATTCCTTGCGAAGCTGGGCGACGGGCACGGTCCCGCCGCTCGCAAAGTAGCGCTCGGCCACTTTGCCGATGGCCCACGTCGTCGCGAACGATGTCGTGGCGCCCACGACGCTTCCCCATCCGGGAACGAGCTTCGCCAAGTTGTTCACGGCGATGCGCATGCCCGTGCCGCCGACGACGCCGCCGAGGAGTGAGCTCACCGCCTTCTTGTCCATCGTGTTGCCGAAGTACTGGCCGATGTCGCGTACGAGCTTCGCCTGCAAGGCCACCACCGCGACGTCCGTGGCGATGGCCACGCCGGGAACGGGGAACGCTCCGAGCACCGCGCTCATGATCGAGTACTTCAAGACGTCTTCCTCGATCTCGGCGGCGCGGCGTTTCGGATCGGGCACCTTCTTGATGTTGCTCGGAAGGATGGTGTCCTTCGTTTCGTTGACCAGATCCGCGAGGAAGCCACTGCGCGGCTGCGGAGGTTGCACGGCCTCCGCCACCGCATGCGCGACTGGCGGGGCCGGTGGCACGATGGAGGCCGCGTAGCCGAAGGCGAGCTTCATGCGATCGAGGATCGCGTTCTCTTGCGCGACCCGTTCGCCGTCGACGAGCGCGATGCTCACCGCCGCGTCGTACGTCTCGCGGCGAGCCTCGGGGGAGACGATGCGCTGGATTTGCTCTTCGACGTCGGTCTCCTCCTCGAGGAGCGTTTCCAGTGTCACGCCGTCGGGAAGGGAGACGCCCTCGAGCGCCTCCTCGAGCGCGGTCCGCTCTTCGTCGAGCAATCGGCCATCCGCTTTGGCCACGGCCACGAGGATGCGCAGCCCGGCGAGCCCTTCGGTAACGCTGATCATGGTTCTCGTAGGAGAACGGCGAAGTCAGCTGCCGTCAAGTGCACCTGCCTCAGGTAGGCGTCAGGTGTCGTCTCCTTCGATGATTCGTCGCGAGCGCGGCACGTCCCCGGCACCGAGGTCGCCGCCGATGATGCCGATTTCCTCGTCCAGGCGCTCCTGAACGAAGTCCTCCTGAGCGGTCCGCACTTCGATCGCGCGTCCCGCTGCGACCCCGACCGCGCCCCCGAGGAACGCGCCAATCATTGCGCCCGATGGCCCTGCAAATGCGCCTACGCTGATACCGGCTGCCGCCCCCGAGATGGCCCCTGCGGCGAGGGAAGCGTCCGACCGGAGAGGAATACCGGCCTCGCGTAGCTCTCGTTCTCTCTGTGTCCAGGCCATTGTGCACCGTGCTGGTCGGCACCCGTCCAACACGCCAGGAGGGGCGGAGGGAGGGGCTACCAGCACGCGCACTGAGAGCAATGCGCGTGCCTCGGACTACATTGGATGATCGGGGATGCTACTTGCGCTCGGGCGGCGAGACGATGATCTCGACGCGCCGATTGTTGGCACGCCCCTCCGCGGTGCCATTGCTGGCCACGGGCCGATCGGGGCCGACGCCCACCGCCTTCACGATCTCCGGAGGAAGGCCGTGCGAGATGATGTACTGCCGCACGGAATCCGCCCGCTTCTGCGAGAGATCCATGTTGAAGCCGCGCTGACCCTGCGAGTCGGTGTGGCCTTCGACGGTGATGCTGCGATCCGGGTTGGCCTTCAGGGCGGTGACGACGTTGTCGAGTGCGCTCATGGCCGCCGGCAACAACGCCGACGCGCCCGAGGCAAAGAGAACCTGACCCGACAGCGTGATGACCATGCCGCGGTTGTCGTTCTTGACCTCCGCCATCTTGGCGAGGTTGTCGAGCGCTTCCTTGGTGCGGCGACGCTCGTCCTCGAGCTGCTGCTGCGAGCGCTCGAGCTGCTTTTTCGCGCTTTCGAGCTCGCGCTCCGTCTTCCTGCCCATCGCTACCTGCGTGGTCTGGAGCTCCTTCTGCGCCTGCTCGCGCTGGCGTTCGGCGACCATCATGCCGGCTTGCGCATCGGCGAGTTGCGACTTGCGAAGCGCGATGTACGCGCGGTCGCGCGTTTCCGGCGAGCCCGGCTCGTCGTCGTAGGATTTCTCGGCCTGATCGAGCGAGCCTTTGGCCACGTGCACTTGCGCCGGGTTCACCTGGTTGGCCTGGCCCGTCTGCGCCTTTTGATAGGCCGTGCGCGCCTCCAACAGCTCCTTCGGCGGCGGGGTGGAGCCACACCCGACGAGGAGACTCAAGGCCACCAATCCGACGGTCTTGGGGTACGCCCGAATCATTTCCTGTCTCCTGATTTGAGGGACTTGAGCTCGTCCAGCGCTTGTTGAGCCTCCGCGCGTGCCGTGGACTCGCGCGCCAGGGCCACAGCGAGCTCGGCGTCTGCCTCGGCGCGAAGGAGCACGAACTCGGCGCGCTTGTTGTCGCCGTCGTTGATGAGTGCCTTTGCCTGGTCGATCTGCTCTTGGGCCAACTTTAAGTGAAGCGCGGCTTGCGGGTTGTTCTGAGCGCCTACTTCCTGGGCCGCACGTACGGACGCTTGGGAATCTGCAAGGCGTCCATTTGGCGCAGGGTACGAACCGCATCCAGCCATGAGCCAGGCTGTGATGGTTGCCGCCGCCGTCAACGCGATCTGTTTCATCCGACTCCTCGATATAGAAACTGTCTATTTTGGACTTTTTGCCGAGGCGCGGTCGACCATACCATGATCGCCGATGAATCCGTATGAGGAGCTTGCAACCCTACTTCGCCCCGCCGGCGGTGGTCTTTTCCTGGTTTCGACCGGGCGCGCCGAGCAAATCGAGCTGCAAAAAACCATCTACGGTGCAGCAACTGAGGAGGAGGTAGGACAAAAATGGCGTGCCGCACTGGCTGAAATTGCAGCGGCGAAGGTGGTCATTCTCGGTGCGCCATCCGACGTTGGAGCCGGGTTTTTGCGGGGTGCCAACATGGGGCCGCAGGCGATTCGGCAGGAGCTGTTGAAGGCCAAAAAGACGGGAGGCGGCCTACCGGCGGGGGTGGTGGACGCCGGCGATGTCTTCGTCGTGCCGCAGCTTCTCCACGACGACATGCTGGCGCCCGCGCAGCGGGAAGCCTCGGCGCGGGCGCTCTATCCCGGGGTCGAGCCCGCGGTTCGGGCCTCGCTGCCTGTCTCGCCGCTTTCCATCTTGGAGCGCGCCATCGATTTGCTGTTCGCCATCAACCCAAAGGTCGTTCCCATCGTTTTGGGCGGCGACCATTCGTGCGCATGGCCCGTGTCGGCGGCGTTGGCCCGCGCGCGCGCGGCGTCGGTCAACCCAGCCAACCCAGCCAAACCAGCCAAACCAGCCTGGGGCATCGTCCAAATGGACGCGCATACCGACTTGCTCGAGGAAAGACTCGGTATTCGTTATTGTTTTGCGACATGGAGCTACCACGCGAGCCGCCTGCTCGCGCGACCCGACCATATGGTGCAAGTCGGTATTCGCGCCACCCGCCACCCGCGCGCGCATTGGGAAAATGACGTAGGGGTGAGGCAGTTTTGGGCCGACGAATGCAATCGCGATCCCGCGGCCGCCATCGACGCCATCGTGGAACACCTTTTGGCCCGCGGCATCGAGTCCATTTACTTCTCGAACGACATCGACGGCACCGACGATCAGTTCGCCGATGCAACCGGCACACCCGAGCCCCACGGCCTGCAGCCCGACTTCGTGCTCGGCCTAATCCACCGCTTGGGTAAGGAGTTCCACCTTTGTGCGGGCGACATCATGGAGGTCGCGCCCCCCATCCCCCGCTATCCAGGCGGAACGGAACGCACCGTCGCCCTCGCCGCCCAATACATCACCGAAACCATCACCGCCGCCCTCCGCTAGAGAAGAGAGAAATTCACAGGAAGACGGGAAGACGGGAAGGTTTTTAGGATTTCAATTGGCCCAGTTTGGCCAACTGAACCCCAAAAAAAGCGTTCCGCGCTGCCTCGCGCCGGAACCCCTTCCCGTCTTCCCGTCTTCCTGTGAATTCTCTCTCTCTCCTAGGGGTTGCCTTGGGGGACGCGGTCGATGCGGTCGACGTTGCGGAGGGCTGGAAAGAGCTTCATGCAGGCCAGCACGACGATGCATGTGGCGGCGCCGCCCAGGACGGCTGCGCGTACCGCGCCGAGCCACGCGGCGGTGAGGCCCGATTCGAACTCGCCGAGCTCGTTGGAGGCGCCGACGAAGACTTGGTTGACCGCACTCACCCGTCCGCGCATCGCAGGTGGCGTGGCGATTTGCACCAGGGTACCGCGCACCACCACGCTCACCATGTCCGAGGCGCCAGCGACCACGAGGGCCAGCAGCGAGAGCACGTACGTCTGCGACACGGCGAAGACGATGGTGGCCAGGCCGTAGAGGCCGACGCACGCAAACATGAGCAGCCCCACCTTCTGCCGCAGCGGGTGGAAGGCCAGCCAGATGGCCATCATCGATGCGCCCAATGCCGGGCCGCTGCGCAACAGGCCGAGGCCCCACGGACCCGTGTGCAGGATATCGCGGGCGAAGATCGGCAGAAGTGCCACAGCGCCGCCCAGCAGCACGGCGAACAGGTCGAGCGTGATCGATCCGAGAAGGAGCTTCTGCGAAAAGACGTAGCGCACGCCCGCCGAAAGCGTGGCCAGCGACGTGGCCGTGCGCTCCATGCGCCCCGTGCGCACGTTGAGCGCGAGCACGCACGTGAAGGCCGCGGTGGCGAGCAGCGCGCTGATGGCGTAGACGCCTGCGGGCCCGCCGAAAAGGCCATAGACGATGCCGCCCAACGCAGGCCCGAGCACCGTCGCGATTTGCCATACCGTGGAGCTCCATGCGACCGAGCGCGGAAACTCCTCCATCGGCACGAGGTGCGTGATCAGCGCGGAGGCCGCCGGTCCGGAGAAGGCGCGCACGGTGCCGAAAAACGCGAGGATCGCGTAGATGAAGTACGCGTGCTCGACATGCGCCATGGCCGACGTGAAGAGGAGCACCGCCGAGAGGGCGATGCCGAGGTTGGTCACCAGCACCACATGGCGTCGATCGAAGCGATCCGCCGCGGCGCCGGTGATGGGCGAAAGGCACACCAGCGGGAGAAACTGCGCGAGACCGACGTAGCCGAGATCCAGAGGTCGCCGCGTGAGGTCGTAGACCTGCCACGCGACGGCCACGCTCTGCATTTGAATGGCGATGGTCAGTAAGAAGCGCGCACACTGGTAGAGACGGAAGTCTCGATACCGGAAAAGATTAGGCGCCATGTTCCGTACGGGCGCCTTCGGAGCGCAAACATTCTGGGGGAACCATTTTTACTGGGCTCCATAGGGCCGGCTCCCCCCTGCGTCGAGGGGCCTATTTCGCCAGGTAGGCCGCGAAGGGCCCGTAATCGCTGTCCTCGAGCGCCCCCTCGATCACGCAACGCACTTTTCCCGTGGGGTCGATGAGCGCATGTTCCGGCAGCTCCGGCGGGTTCTTCATCTTCATCGCGCCGAGCCAGCCATCGCGCACGGTCTCCTTGATCCAGAGCGCCGCCCGCACGCCGTCTTGCGGCTGCGCGTCGAGGAACTTGGCGAGCTGCCGTTCGTCGTCGTCCACCGAGAGAAACACCAGCTCCACCTTGGTGCCGGCCTGCGCGAGCTTCTTCTCCCAGGTGCGCAGGCGCGGGATCTCCTCTTTGCACGGCCCACACCACGCGGCGAAGAAGTTCAACCACGTCCAGCGCCCATTGCCCGTGGAAATCTCGGGCGCGAGCGGCGTTGCGCCGGAGGCCTGCGCGCGTGCGAGCGCCATCTTCGGCAACGTACGCGACGCCGTTTCGCCTTCGCACAGCTTGCGGGGCGCGGCCGGTGCCGTGTGCGCGGGCTGCGGCGAAGGGGCAGGGGCCGCGGTGGGCATGCTCCCCGTGGCCACGACGACCTCGCTCCGTCCGGAGGTCCGCGAGCTCGATGCGTCCGACTTGTCGCAGCCGATCAACAGAACGGCGAGGGCACAACCTAAAGACGGCAATCGACCCATGATACGAAGGCACTCCGATTGAGGGCGTCGGCGTTGCACTTCGCCGACGAACGTGACGCGGGCCAGTCGCAGTACTCTTTGGTGAGCTGCGCGAACTCGTTGCCAAGCCAGAGCATCCCGACCTGCTTCTCCAGGTCCGGATCCTTGAATTGCTCCTGCAGGAAGAAGTGCACGCTGTTCGCGCGCTTGTGCGACAAGGTCCGGTTGAAGTCCGCCGACCCCGTGCGCGAGGCGCGCGCCACGATGAAGAAGTAGCGCGCACCCTTTCGATCGAGCCAGCGTTCCTCGAGCAGCTTCTTCGCGCCCGGATCGAGCGCGTCCGATCCGTCGTCGAACATGATGACTGCGCCGCGATCTTTGAGCGGCGTGAAGAGCGCGTTGAAGTCTTCGTCGTTGATCGAGGCGAACGTCTTCACGTCGGCCGGCTGGCAGCCGCGCCGCGATTCCCCGCCCACGAGCCCGCAGGCGTTGAGCACGCGCTGAAGCACCGTCTTGAACCCCGGTGTGCAGTACTTTTCCTCGCTCTGATCGGCCACGGCCACCTTGCTCTCTGGCGTGGAGGCCGCCGGTGTCTGCGGGTGCGTGAGCCGATCGGCCGCGCCGCTCACCGTCGCACGCACGGTGAGCGTGGTGGCGAGGAGCACGATCACGCCGGCCACGCCGCCGACCAGCGCGGGCAGAAACGGGGGCGAGCCTCCGCCGGGCGGTGCATCGACGGCGTCGATGGCCCTGCGGTTTGGATTGGGCGGTTGGTGCGGAGAGTAAGCGCTCATCGCAAGACCTCGGGGGAAAGCTGGGACAGCGTATACTTTAGCCCCAGGTCGGTGTCTTCGTCGCAAATGCGCTTGTCCCCCAGGAACATCTGGGGTGTCGACACCGGGATGTGGTTGTTCGATGCATAGTGCAAGTGTTGATTGAGCCGCGCGGCCGTCTTCTTGTCCTGCGCGCACTGCATCACGTCGCTGCCGAAGCGCTCGCGGATCTTCTTCTCGATGGCCGCCGGGTTGCCCTTGCCCAGCTCACGCAAGCTGTCCTGCTCGGAGTACGACCACTCGAGGATCGCGCGCGCCTGGTTGCCCCCGCAGAGGACCGCCTTGGAGAGCATGCACGCCCCCGGGTGCAGCGACCGATCGAGCATCCAGTTGCACTCGCTGTCGAGGGGGAACATCACCAGGGTGACGTCCAGGTTTTCCAGCACGCCCTCGTCGATGAGCCGCTCGTGAAACGCGCGGCAGGTCGGGCACAGGGGATCCTCGAAGAAAGTGACCGCCTTCACCGGATGCGCGGTCGGCAGCTTGAGCAGCGCGTTGTGCTGCTCCTGCGGCACCTCGAGCTTTCCGCAGCTCGAGAGGTACGGGCGGTAGTCGGGAAGCGCGGCCACGTAGACCAACGCCGGAAGAATGGCCGCGAGTCCCAGCGCGGCGAGCCAGCCCACGAGCAGCAGGGGATTGCCGGCCGCCGAATCGACCTGCGTCGGCCCATGCGGATCGGGCGGCAGGTGCACGTGCGCGATGCGCCGGTAATGCAGGAGCGCCATCACCGCCGAAGCGGCGAGCAAGGCCGAGGAGAAGTAGATGCCGACGCAGACCTTGCAGAATGCATGCAATCGGGTCAGCGAGATGAAGAACATGATCAGCGAGGCCATGAGCGGCGTCACGCCGGCGATGCCGAAGAACAGATAGGCTCGCTTGGGCGCTCGCAGGTTCGACATCAGCAGGTAGACGGAGAACCCGAGGAAAAAGCTGAAGGCCCCGACCGCGAACAGCGAGATGGGCACCCCGCCCCAGTACGACGCGCGAAAGATCGCCGAGTACGAGCTGAAGAGCGCGACTTTGCAGGGATTTTCCGCGGTGGTGTCGCCGGAAGCGCCGGGGATGAAGCTGCAGTGGATCGTGTGGATCTGCCGGTCGAGGTGTTGCGCGTAGTCGTACGTGGAGTACGCGGCGAACAGCAGCCCCAAGAGGGACGCAGCCAGCGCCAGCCCAGCCAAAAATCGAGCATTTCGCATTGCGATGGGCCCACGTTGCACCGCCAGCGCCCCGAGCGTCAAACCTTCGGAGCCTAAATTGCGTTCGACCGGCTTTCCTTGAGCCGAAAGAGGTGCCAAATGGGCGCCCATGAAGATCGCGATTGCGGGGGATCACGCAGGATTCGAGCTCAAGGAAGCGCTAGCCAAAGTCCTCACGGATGCCGGCCACGAGGTGAAAAACCTCGGCACGAACGACGGTTCCAAGCCGTCCGACTACCCGGATTTCGCGGTGGCCATGGGCGAAGCCCTGTCTCGCGGCGACGTGGAACGCGGCGTGCTGGTGTGCGGCAGCGGTGTCGGCATTTCCGTTGCCGTCAACAAATTTCCAGGAGTGCGTGCCGGGCTCTGTCACGACACGTACTCGGCGCACCAAGGCGTGGAGCACGACGACATGAACGTGCTGTGCATCGGCGCGCGCATCATCGGCTCGGCGCTGGCGACCGAGCTCGTTCTCGCGTTCGTGGCGGCGAAGTATACGCACGAGGAGCGTCACGTGCGCCGCCTCGCGAAAGTGAAGGCCATCGAGGAGCGCTTCACGCGTCGATGACGCATACTTGGCGTCGTGAGTGCCAACGCCGACGACGCCATTCCCTCATCGCCGTCCTCGCGCCGCGCGATGCCGCTCTGGCCGATGCTGCTCGTCGGCCTCGTATGCTTGATCGGCACCGCGGCGTACTTCGTGTCGAACTACGTGTTCCGCGCGCCAACCAGCGCGAGTTCCGTCGTTTCCGTGCGCCCATCGGCCACGCTCCTCGTGGCCGTGCACGATCTCGCGCGCCTCGAGACCACCGAGCTTCACATGGAGAAGGTCATCGACCTGACCGACACACAAAGCCGCTTCTTCGGCTTGGTGCAGGGCACGGACGCCATCCTTCTCGTCGCCTCGGGTGACGTCTCCATCGGCGTGGATCTGTCGAAGCTGCGCGAAGACGACGTGAGCATGGACGCGAAGACCAAGGTCGCGACCCTCCGTCTCCCCGAGCCAGAAATCTTCTCCGTGCACCTCGACGAGAAGAAGACCTACGTCTACCGCCGCACCACGAGCCTCATCGCCGAACCCAACGCCCAACTCGAAACGCAGGCGCGCCAGCAAGCCGTCGAATCCATCGAAAAAGCCGCCCGCGAAACCGACGTCACCGACCGCGCCAAACGCCAAGCCGAACGCCAACTCCGCACCCTCGCCACCGGCCTCGGAGCGACGTCGGTCAACGTCACGTGGCGCTAAGAGAGAAGAGAATTCACAGGAAGACGGGAAGACGGGAAGTTTTTTGAGGTTTCCAATCGGCTCAGTGAGCCCACTGAAACCCCAAAAAAGCGTTCCGCACCGCGCTTGCCGTTCGCCCTTCCCGTCTTCCCGTCTTCCTGTTCAATCTTCAGGTGGGGTTTACCAGCCGCACTTCATGCCCTTGGTTTGCTCGCCCAGGTAGTCCTTGAGCGGCGCGAAGTATTCGAGCATCGCGGAGGCGTCGGCCTTGGTTTCGCCGCTCATCGCCGCAAGCGCCTCGGGCCAAGGTTTGCTCGAGCCCATCGAGAGCATGGCCGCGAGCTTCTTGCCGGCTTCCTTGTTCCCGTAGATCGAGCACGTGTCGAGGCGGCCCGTGTGGCCGGCGGCCTTGCACAAGGCGCGGTGGAATTGGAACTGGTAAATCCGCGCCAAGAAGTAGCGGATGTACGGCGTGCTTGCGGGCACGTGGTACTTCGCGCCTGGATCGAAGTCGGCCTCGGAGCGCGAGACCGGCGGCGCAATGCCCTGGTACTTCGTGCGCAGCGCCCACCATGACTCGTTGTACTTGTCCTTCGGCGTCTTGCCGGCGAACACGTCCCAGCGCCACTTGTCGATCACCAACCCGAAGGGCAAGAACGCGATCTTCTCGAGCGCGTTCTTCATCTGCTGGTTCACCGTGGCCTTCGGGTTGTCCGGCGCCGCGTTGAGGAGCCCCAGCCCTTTCAGGTACTGCGGCGTCACGCTGAGGGCCAAGGTGTCGCCAATGCCCTCGTGGAATCCGTCGTTGGCGCCGCTCTGGAAGAGAATCGGCAATTTGTAATATTGATGAAAGTAGTAATCGTGCCCGAGCTCGTGGTGAATCGTAATTAAGTCGTTCTCCGTCGGCTCGATGCACATCTTGATGCGCAGGTCGTTGTTCCAGGTCACGTCCCACGCGCTCGCGTGGCAGACGACCTCGCGGCCCTCCGGCTTGGTGAACAGCGAGCGCTCCCAGAACGACTTGGGCAGCGGATCGAACCCGAGCGACGTGAAGAACGACTCGCCCAGCTTCACCATCTTCACCGCGTCGTACTTCTTGTCGCGCAGGCTCTTGCTCACGTCGAGCGAGGCTTCACCCTTGTAGGGCTCCACCAAATCGTAAATATCGCCCCATTCCTGCGACCACATGTTTCCCAGAAGCTGCGCGGGGATGGGCCCCTGCTCGGAAACCTTGTCCTTGCCGTACTTCTCGCGCAGCCGCGAACGCACGAAGCAGTGGAGCTGATCGTAGAGCGGCTTCACCTGCTGCCACAGGCGCTCGAGATCGGCCTCGAAGGCATCGGGCGGCATGTCGTAGGCGGAGCGCCAGAGCGCACCCATATCGGTGAAGCCGATTTCGCGCGCGCCCTTGTTTCCCAATTCGGTGTAGCGCGCGAACTTGTCCTTCATCACCGCCGAAATGGAGTGCCACCCGGCCCATGCTTCCGTGAGCTCGTCGTAGTTGCGGCTCTTGGCCAGCACGCGCGAAAGGTCCCCGAGCGTGTACTCGGTCTTCGCGTCCTTGCCTTTGGCCGCCTTCAAATATTTCGCCGCGCCCTTCGCCAGCGCGCCGTTCGGCTGCGGCTTGTATTTGCCTTTGCCGTAGGTGCCGGTCATCCACGATTCGATCTCCGCGAGCTCGTCGCGTTCCTTCGCATCGCTCGGCGCGGGGACCACTTGCGCGAGTTTGAGCAGCCAAAGCTGCCGCGCTACCTCGGGGCTCACCCCCGGAACCTTGTCGAAGCGCGTCGCGGCCTTGATGGCCTTCGTCACGTATTCCGCGGTCTCCGACTCACGTGATGCAGCCACCGCTTCGGTGTCGTCGGTGATGAAATTTTGATTCACCCAGCTGGCCTGATCGCGCGCGACCCAACGCTTTCGCAGATCTTGATCCACCTGTGCGGCGAAGCGCTGTGCATCTTCCGGTGTTGCGCTCGGCGATGCAGTGGGCACTGGTGTTGAGGGCGGACCGACATCCTTCGTTGCAGCAGAAGAGGAAGGTTGTTGCGGTTCTGCGCTTGGACTTCCGCCGCATGCGAGCGGGAGAATAGAAAGCGCTGTGACAGCAGTGAGGCGGCGGACGTTGACGTGGAGGGGGTGGCTCACGATTGGCTCCGAGTGATAGAAAGGGGTCACTCGAGTTTCGCTTTTACCAACGAAAAACCTGCGATCCTAGGAAATCCATGGTCAGCTACGACGACGTCCTCACGTTTTGGTTCGGTACGAACGACCTGACGAAACAGCTCGCCCCGAGGCGCGCGTGGTTCGCCAAGGACGCGGAATTCGACCGAACCATCGCAGAGCGCTTCGGCACGCTGCTCGAGGAGGCAGGGAGGGGAGAGCACGACGCATGGCGTAAGAGCCCTGCGAGCTGTCTGGCGCTCTTGCTGTTGCTCGATCAGTTCTCACGCAACGTTTACCGCGGCACCGCGCGCGCGTTCGCCAACGATCCCGCGGCCATGCAGCACTGCCTCTACGCGCTCGATCATGGGCATGACCGCCAAGTCGCTCCGGTCGCGCGTTGGTTCTTCTACATGCCGCTCGAACACTGCGAGTCGATCGAACGCCAACGCGATGCCGTGGCGCGCTTCAAGGCCCTCGAAGGCTCGCCCAGTGCGTCCGTGGTCATTGGCTTTGCCGAGAAGCACATGCACATCGTCGAGCGTTTCGGTCGCTTTCCGCACCGCAACGCGACCCTCGGGCGTGAAAGCACGCCCGAGGAGGTCGAGTTCCTGAACCAGGACGGAGCCGGCTTTTAGCGGCGGCTAGCTACTTTCCGAGCGTGAGCCGGAAGAACATGTTCGCGGCCTTGCCGTACGGCGGCAAGAGCAGCGAGCGCGCGTTCAGCCGGCTCTGATAGAAGACGGGCTTCTTCTTCGAGAAGGCCACGAAGCCCTCGTGCGCGTGGTAGTGCCCCATGCCGCTCGGCCCGACGCCGCCGAAGGGCAGGTCGTCCTGTGCAACGTGGAGCATCGTCTCGTTGATCGACACGCCGCCCGAGACGGTGCGCTCCAGCACGCGGTCGATCTGCGACTGATCGTAGCCGAAGTAGTAGAGGGCGAGGGGGCGCGGGTGCTCGTTGACGTAGTCGATCACGTCGTCGAGCTTCTCGTACGCCAAGATGGGGAGGATGGGGCCGAAGATTTCCTCCTGCATCACCACCGTGTCTTCGCGGGGCTGCACCACCAAGATGGGGCCCATCTTGCGCGTCGCACGGTCGGCCTCGGCGTCGGCCAGCTCGATGATGTGGGCGCCCTTTTCGCGCGCATCGTCCAGGTAACCGCGCAGCCGATCGAAGTGCCGCTCGTTGACGATGGTCGTGTAATCCTCGTTGCGGCGAAGGTCCGGGTAAAGCTTGGCCACCGCCTTCTTGCACCCGGCGATGAACGCCTCCACCTTCTTGGCGGGGACGAACACGTAGTCCGGTGCGATGCACGTCTGCCCGGCGTTGAAAGCTTTGCCCGCGATGATGCGCAGGGCGGCTTCCTCGATGGCAAAGTCGTCGCCGATGATGGTCGGCGACTTGCCGCCCAGCTCCAGAGTGACGGGCGTCAGGTGCTCGGATGCATTGCGCATCACGATTTTGCCAACGCGGGTCGAACCGGTGAACACCAGGTGATCGAACGGCAGCTTGGAGAACTCCTCGCCCACCTCCGGTCCTCCGGTGATGACCGCGACGTGGTCCGGCTTGAACACCTCGCGCACGATCTGGTCGAGCACGTCGGATGCGCTCGGCGTGAGCTCCGACGGCTTGATCATCACGCGGTTGCCGGCGGCGAGCGCGCCGACCAGCGGCGAGAGCCCGAGCTGAATCGGGTAATTCCACGGCGCGATGATTCCCACCACGCCGAGCGGCTGCATCTGGACCTCGGCGCTCGCGGGCAGAAAGGCCCAAGCGACCTCACGCCCCTCGGGCTCCATCCAGTCGCGCAAATGGTCGCGTGCATGCTTGATCGCGCCCACCACCACGAACACTTCGGAGACGAGCGACTCGTGGCGCGAGCGATTGCCGAAGTCCGTGGAGATGGCACGGACGATGTCTTCCTTGTGCGCGAGAAGCGCGGCCTCCAGCTTGTCGAGCGAGGCAATGCGCTCTTCGTACGTTGGTGCCGGCGAGGCCTTGTGGGCTGCCCGCATCGTCTTCAGAACCGTGTGCATGTCGGGACGGTCGGCCGTCTTCGATTCCGTCGTCCCGGGGGGCGCTTGCGTCTGTGTGGCGCCCGACGATGTAGCGGTGGCCGTCACGCCGCCGTTCGTTTTTGATTCGGTCGTGCGATGGGTCTCGGCGGAAGTCGTCATGGTTCCCCGACGATACCTTAGGCTTTCGGAGACTGACACCTGAGGCGAGCCTCATTTCTTGCGTGTTTTATGGGTGAGGCCGCTAAGGCGGGAGAATCCGTCATGATTCGGCCATCCATGGGGGATCGAGCCTTCGTCTGGTTGCCCGGGTTCGCGGCGGGCCCCAGATTGAAAGGTATCCCGTGTCCAACGCAGCCCCTCCTTCCGAGAGAAGAAGCAACGAGAGCCTCCTGATCCTCTCGGACGTGCATTTGGGGAGCGACTTGCACGATCAAGCGCGAACCACCGGCTTCGGCCGTCGCTCGAAACAGGTCGACGACGATCTGGTCCGACTGCTCGAGCACTACCGGAGCACGCCTCCGCTGGGCGAGCGCTGGCGTTTGGTCATCGCGGGCGACTTCATCGACTTCATCGGCATGTCGCTGCCGGCGCCGGTGGACGAACTGACGACCGAGCCCAGCGAAGAAGAGCTGGCCCATGGCCTCGGCAATGCCGAGGATCACGCGCGCATCAAGATGCGGCGGGTAGGGGAGCGTCACGTCGAGGTCTTCACCGCGCTCGCATCGTTCGTCGCCGACGGCCACAAGCTGACCATCGTGCATGGCAACCACGACGTCGAGTTTCACTGGGACGCCGTCAAAGAAGAGTTCAAAAAGATCCTCGCCGCCTCGGCCCCGCCGGGCACGCACGAGGCGACGTTCCTCGCGCGCGTCGAGTTCAACCCGTGGTTCTTCTACGTGCCCGACCTCGCGTACATCGAGCACGGGCACATGTACGATCCATTCTGCGCCACGTCGCACGTGATGGCGCCGCTCTCGCCGCTCGATCCGCGGCGCATCGCGCGCGGCTTCTGCGACGTGCTCCTTCGCTTCGTGGTGCGCCCCACCAAGGGCCTTCCCGAGTACGGACACGAGAACCTCGGCATCGTCGACTACGTGAAGTTCGGCGTGGGGCTCGGCCTCGGCGGCATGGTGAAGCTCGGCCTGCGCTTCTTCCGCGCGGTGTGCGAACTGTTCCGCCTGCGCCGCGGCTACTTCACCGAGGCCGCGGAAACACTGCGCAAAGAGCACGACCGCCGCGTCGCCGCGTTCGGCGAAAAGATGCGCATCGGCACGGACCGATTGCGCGCCCTCGCCGCCCTGCAGGTCCAGCCGGTGACGTCGTCGATTCGCGGCATCATGGCCAGCGTGCTGCTCGATCGCATCGCGCTCGCGATGGCCGGCACCGTTGCGTTGCTCGGCGTGGGGTACTTCCTCGGCGTGAAGAGCGGCCACGCCGCCTATGGTGCAGCCCTCGTCGTGGGCACCTGGGTGGGCGCGCATCTTTACCTCGCGCGCCTGCGCAAGGTCGATCCGGCCGAGGAGCTGGTCGATCGCGCCGCCAAGCTCGCGCGCCTCTTTCCGGCGGCCTTCGTCGTGATGGGCCACACGCACATCCCGACCGAGGTGCCGGTGCAGGACGGCGTCACGTACATCAACCTGGGCTCGTGGGCCGAGGACGAAGAGGTTGCCGCGTCCGACAAACACGTCGCCTACCAAGCCGCGCGCACCCACCTGGTCATCCACCCCCGCGAATCGGGCACCGAAGCGCAATTCTTGGCGTGGGACTCCACCACCGCCGGCCCCCGCCGCTTCAAGGGCACCGGCAGCAGCAGCGCCTAGTTCATATTGACGATCGAGATCGGTCTTGCTTGTGGAGAGGCAGAGGACCTTTCTTTCGAAGAAGAAGGAATGAGGGGATTTGCTGCCCCCACTCGCCACGCGTCCTCGGCGAACCGCCGCCGAGACGGCGGCGCTCCATGCGAGAGAGCGACACCCACTTCGTGCTACGCCGTGAAAGCGCGACGCTCCAAGTAGAGCGCGATGCACGAAGACGTGACGTCTACGACGCGCGATGTCTACGACGCTCGATGCGCGTGTGCGTGACGTTTACGACGACGTGATGCGCGCACGATGGAGCGCCGGCTTCCAGCCGGCGGTGCGCCGGCCTCCGGCCGGCTGGAGTGCGTGAATCAGCCTTGGATTGCGACGCGCTCTTGGACCCAGTCGTCCTGGGACTTTGCGCGGTTGATCGTGACGATTTGTCCGCCGCGCAGGAACACCTCGTCGGGCAGTGCGCGGCCGTTGTACTGGTTGGACATCACGTAGCCGTAGGCGCCGGCGTCGAGGAGCGCCACGTGCTCCGGTGGGCTGTCCGGCAATGCGTGCACGCCGAAGTCGTCCGAGCTCTCGCACACGGGACCGACCACGCGCCAGAGTGTCGCGGTGAAGTCTGCCGAGGCGCCGTTGGTCTCCAGCGGAACCACGCGGTGGCGCGCTTGGTAGAGCGCCGGGCGGATCAAGTCGTTCATGCCCGCGTCGATCATCAGCCAGCGGCGGGCGGTGCCGCGCACCGTGCTCACCTTGGTCTGCACCACGCGCGAAACGAGGACGCCATGGGCAGCCACCATCGAGCGACCCGGCTCCACCATGAGCATCGTGTCGTCCACCTCGGCGGCCTTGCGCTCCTCGAGCGCGGCGCGCACGTAGTCGCCCGGCTTCGGAACCGCGCCCGCGCCATAGTCGATACCGAACCCGCCGCCCGTATCGAGAAAGCGCAACGTGCTCACCCCGCCCGCCCGAACGGCGACGCCCAGCGAGAAGAGCGTGCGTGCGGCCGTGCGGTATGCCGGCACCGACGGGATCTGCGACCCGATGTGGTGCCCCAGACCGACGAGCTCGACCTCCGGCGACGCCTTGATGATCTCGAGCGCGCGCGGAAGATCGTCCTGCGCGATCCCGAACTTGGCCGCATCGTGCCCCGTCGCGATGTTCGCGTGCGTCTCCAGCGCCTCGAAGTCGAGCGCCGGGTTGATGCGCAACGAAATGCGCGCGCGCGCTCCCCGTCCGAGCGAAAGGGCTCGGGCGCGCGCGGCGACGCGCACGATCTCCTCCACGCTCTCGATCTGGATGGACAGGATCCCGGCGCCGAGCGCCTTGTCGATCTCGTCATCGCGCTTGGCCACACCGTTGTAAACGATGGACAGCGGAGGAACGCCGCAGGCGAGCGCCACCGAAAGCTCGGCCCCGCTCACGACGTCGGCGCCGCAGCCTTGCGCGGCGAGTGCGCGCACCACGGGACCCGCGGTGTTCGCCTTTACGGCGTAGGCGACGAGATGCGATTCGTTTCCGAATGCCTCACGAAGCTCGCGCGCGCCGGCGGCGATCGCGTCGAGATCGTAGACGTAGCTCGGCGTGCGGATGCTTCCCGAACGCACGAGATCCGAGAGCGCGAGGCCCCCCAGTAGAGCCCGGCCGTTGGAGTCACGGCGCGGTGAATTGCCAAATGCCTCTGCCACGAGAGGGAAACATCGTTATCACATTCACGCGCCGTGTGCGTGTTGTTCACGCATCTTCATCAAGGCGAAGCTACGCGCTCACGTTTTGCCTCAGGTTTGCACGTTTGTGCATTTGTTTTGTGGCATGCTCAGTCCCACGATGACCATGCGTCGCGCGAAGCTCGTCTGCACACTTGGACCCGCTTGCGATTCTTTGGAGGGCCTCGGCGATTTGATCGATGCCGGGATGGATGTCGCTCGGTTCAACTTCTCCCACGGTTCGCACGAGGAGCACGGGGCGCGCATCGCCCGCCTCCGCGAGGTGAGCCAACAGAAGAAGAAGAGCGTTGCCATCCTTCAGGATCTCTGTGGCCCCAAAGTTCGAACCGGGAAATTCCCCGCACCCTACGACCTACCCACCGGCTCGGAGGTGGTCCTCTACGAGGGGGACGAATCCCGTGATGGGATGCGCATCCCCATTCAGTACGAGGGGCTCGCCGGTGACGTCCGCACGGACGACCGCATCCTCTTCGACGACGGCCGCCTCGGCCTCACCGTCCTGCGCATCGAGGGCGACCAAGTCTACGCCCGCGTCGACCAGGGTGGCGGCATGCGAAACCACGTCGGCGTGCACTTGCCCAGCCGCACCATGCGGGTGAGCCCGCTGACGGAGAAGGACAAGGAAGATCTCGCCTTCGGCCTCACGCAGGGCATCGACTACATCGCCCTGTCGTTCGTCCGTCGCGCGGAAGATCTGCACCTCGTGCGCAACATCGCCACGGCGTGGGGACAGCCCACGCCCATCATCGCGAAGATCGAGACCCCCGACGCCGTCGACAACTTGGAGAGCGTGGTGGCCGCCTCGGATGGCGTCATGGTCGCTCGTGGCGATCTGGGCGTCGAGTTCCCGCCGGAGCGGGTGCCGGTCATCCAGCGTCAGATCCTCAGCGTGGCTCGCCGCGTTCGCCGCCCCGTCATCGTGGCCACCGAGATGCTCCAATCGATGACCAAGTCGCCGCGTCCCACGCGCGCCGAAGCGAGCGACGTCGCGAACGCCGTCTACTCGGGCACCGACGCGGTCATGCTCTCGGGCGAAACCGCGAACGGCCAGTTCCCGACGTTGTCCGCGTCGATGATGAGCCGCATCGCGCTCGAGGCCGAAGGAAGCCCCTTCTTCGACACGAGCTCCCCGACGTACGCCTCCCGCGCAACCAGCGTGGCCGAGGCCATCGCGCGCGGCGCCTGCAACACGGCCCGCGAAATCGGCGCCAAGTACCTCGTCGCCTTCACCGAAAGCGGTTCGAGCGCGATGAACGTCAGCCTCGCGCGCCCGCACGTCCCCATCATCGCCTTCTCCACCAACGCGCGCACCCGCCGCCGCATGGCCCTCTACTGGGGCGTCATCCCGCGCGAAATGCCTGCGATGCACGACATGGATCAACTCGTCGACTGGTGTACCGGCGACCTCATGGCCGGCGGCCTCGCCGCCCCGGGCGAACGCGTCGTCATCGTCTTCGGCGCCCCCATCGGCGTCAGCGGCAGCACCAACACGATCCGCGTCCACGTCATCGGCTGAAACGACTCCCAGAGAATTTCACAGGAAGACGGGAAGACGGGAAGGTTTTTGAGTTTCCAATTCGCCCAGTGAGCGAATTGGAAACCCCAAAAAAGCGTTCCGCGTCGTGCGCGCCGTCAGTCCTTCCCGTCTTCCCGTCTTCCTGTGAACTCTCTTCTGGCCGTTTCACTGCAGGCACGTGGCCATCACGCTGCGAATTTGCTTCGCGCCGCGCAGTGAGAACGTGTCACTCCCGTCCAAGGTCCGCAGGATCGTCCACACGTCGCTCATGGGCAGCGCGCAGATCGAGTGCTCGGTCTGCGTGTAGCACACGGGGTGCGAGGCGAAGGCCGCGTCGGTCAACGAGCTGCAGCTCGCGTTCGTTCGGCTTGCCTCGAGAAACTCGCCCTGCAGGCAGCGCATTGTCGCGTCGCGCCAGGCGATGCCCCGCTCCGAGAGACCAACCTGGTTCATGAAACGGTGGCAGTACTTCTCTCCGTAGCCCAAGGCGTAACCGTCGACACCGCACGGACGCTCGGCTTCCACCGAGCTCGCGTAGAAGTCGCACGCGCTCGCCGCACCGGACAGGGGACTCTCGCGGGACGCGTCATCCTGCGGGTGCGCACCGCACGCGATCAGCAGCAGCCCGCAGATCCCCAGCCCCAAGCGCACGCATGGAACTCTACTTCCGTTGGAAGCCGATGGCGCTGCTGATCGCCATCGCAAGCGAGCAATTGTTCACTTGCCGCTTCACCGCGTTGGCGATGTCCGGATCGCTGATCGGCTTTTCCCCCGCAGAGACCGCGGTTCCGCTGGCGCGACGGCGGAAGCGTGCGATCGCGTTGCCACTTCGCAGATTCAGAATCGACACCCGCGCGTCGTGCGGCACCATCTGAAGCACGTCCGACGTGACCGTCCCACCATCGGCGAGCGACGCGGCCTCCGGTGCATCCTCGTCGAGCACGAGCAGGAAGAACTGCGCGCGCTTGATGATCTCCACGGCCTGCGGGATCTCGCGCTCGATGCCCTGTTTGAACTGCTGCTCGAACACCCTCAAGCGCAAGTCGTCGCCCGACTCTTTCACCTCGCGGACCCAATCGTCCGTCAGGATGCGCGTCGAGGCATACGCCTGCCGCAAGTTCCACGGTTGGTCCGGAAAGAGCCCCCCATCGAGCTCGCCCCTCGCGCCCGCGGCGTTGGGCTCTCGCAGAAAGCACGCGACGAACCCATCGCGCAGCGAATCCTGGGTCGCCTTGCGTAGCCGGTTCACATCGCTCGCCTCGGCGACCCGCAGCCGCAGGTACACGCCCGGCGTGGAGCGAAAGTCCCAATCGCCCGCGTTCGAATCCTTCCAGTCGCCCGACCAGCTCGTCGCGTTCTCGAGCGTGAACTTCTCGATCTGATCGCGAACCTTCTCCCACTCCACACCGACGGTGACCTGCACCGCCCGCTGCTTTGCCAGGAGCCCGTCCTTCGAGTCGTCGAGTTTGCGCATCGCGAAGAAGCGGTACCCGAGCAACGTCACGAGCACGCCGGCCAGCGCGAAGAGCCAAAAATTGGGTGAAGCCCGGCTGAATCGTCCACGCAAGCGCTGTTCGCGCATTTCGTGGACGGCTTTTAGCCCGGGCTTCTTTGGTTCAGGAGGGGGAGCAGGCACTCAAAACAGCGGACGAAACGCCCTCAATGATCCGTCTTCGGAATCATGTTCACCATGAAGCTCACGTTCGGATAGCCCGCGAACGCGGCCGTCTGGAACACGCTCTTCACGACCACCGCCGGCACTTCTTGGTCGATCTGAAGGACCACCACGCCCGGGAATTCCTTGCCGGGACGCGCTTGCTTCCACGTCTCGCGCTTGCCCTTGAGCATGTTGTAAAGCTCGTCGATGCGCTGCATGCGCGGCGGCGGGCCCGATTCCTCGATCGCGCGCGTGTTGCCTGCGGGGGCGCCGTCGACCAGCACTTGGCTGCCCGCCACGGCCACGAGCGGCGCGTCGATCATGTCGAGCGTGTTCTCTGCCTTCGGCAGGTTCACACCCTTCTGGACCGGTGTCTCACCCGACGCGCTGAACGTCATGAGCAAGAAGACGACGGTCACGACGAGGAAGTCGATCATGCTCGTCAGCGACAGGTTCGCATTGATGTTGCGATGGCCGAACCCGAGGACCTTCTTCTGAACGAAACGCAACGGCACCGCATGCATCAAGCGCCGGCCAGGATTATGTACGGGCATACTCGTTCCCTCAGTTGGCGCTAGTTCACGCTGAACGTGACGTTGAAGGCTGAAACCGGCTCGGTCTTGCTGCCGAGGCTCATCGGGCGGTGCGTCTGGTAGACCGCGTCGATCACGCCGATGATCTGCGAATACGGAATGTTGTTGTCGGTGTGCAAGACCGCTTGGTCGAGCTTCCTGTCCGTGGCATCGCGATGCGAGCCGACGTTCTTCCACTCGTCGGTGATCTTCAAGGCGAGCTCGGGGTAGCGGACCACTTTGGTCGTCCCGTCCTGCGTCACCTGGTCTTTGCGGGGCACTTCGATCGTGTTCACCACGGTCGCACCCTGCTTCCAGATGAGCGTGAACTTCGACTTGTCCTGATCGCGCATCTCGATGTGGAGCTGCTTTTCAGGCTCCACCTTGGTGATTTCCTCGTCCGGTCTCGGCGGGCCCGGCACCTGGGCATCCGCATTCAAGCGGGCCATGTGCGACCACACTGCCGTGATGAGCAAGAACGAGATGGTCACCATGAGAAGGTCGATCATCGGGATCATGTTGATCTCGGAGTCGAGCGATCTCCTACCACCGCTTCCACCGTCGACGCTTACACCTGCCATCGTCCTGGCTCCGTCGCAATTACGGCACTACGGGACCCGCTGCTCGGGTCCCGTACCCGTTCGAGGTTGGCTGATCTCTATTGGAAGCTAATTCGAAAACTTACTTAAGGATGAGACGTCGCAGCCCAAATGGATGGGCGCAGGGAGCGTTCGCTCCGGAATCAGGCTGCGTGGGCAACGCCGCCGAGGTTCACCTTCTGGCGGTTGTTCACCACCAGATTGAGCACCTGAACGCTCGCCTCGTTGATGTCGTCTTCCAGGGTCTGCGTCTTGCCGTTCAGCACGGCGTAACCGATCAGACCGATGATGGCGATGATGAGACCGAAGGCGGTGCAGTTCATCGCTTCCGAGATACCTTCGGCGAGAATGCGGGCCTTCTGGCTCGGGTCGACGCTCTCACCGGAGACCGCGCCGAAGCTCGTGATCAGACCGGACACGGTGCCGAGCAGACCCGAGAGCATCGCGAGGTTGGCGAGAAGGGCGAGGAAGCCCGTGCGCTTGGCGATCTTGGGGATCTCGCGGAGCGCCGCTTCATCCATCGCCGCCTGCACTTCTTCGTCCGAGCGATTCACTTTGACCAGGCCGGCCTGCACGATGCGGGCGAGCGGAGCGTTCGCGGCCGAACACATCTTTACGGCTTTGGCGACATCCCCAGCGAGAATGCACTTCTGCATCGTTGCCAGGAACACATCCTTGTTGATGGACGAGCCGTAGAGGTAGAGCGCGCGCTCGATGATGATCCCGATGGTGATGATCGACCAGAAGAGGATCAGGTACATGCCCCAACCCCCCTGCTTGAAGTGCGTCCAAAGAGCAGCCATTTTTGTTGTCCTCCTCGAAATACCGGCAAAAAACCTGAGCATCAACCGATGGGCCGAGTGCCCAGAAATCACGTCACTTCGTTCGCGTTGATTCGCTCGTTACATAAGCGCTGGCGTACTGAATCGGTTCGAAGTCGTTCAATTCATCGATCCGCAGACAGACCGGATAAGTGGATGCTGTAACGGCCAGCACCGCAGCGTATCTCTCGCAGAAAGTGCATCACGGAAACGCGTTCCTGCTTTGGGCAGGGCAAAAACGTTATCTGAACGCAACCGGAAGAAGCAAGCGTTCGGCATTGGTTTTTCCCGGCTCACATCCCCTCGTTTCGACTCACCGATGCCTTTCGGGCTGCGGCTTCATGAAGTGGGTAGAGAGACTACTCCCACTTTCTTTTTTACAGGATGCCGGTTTGGACTTCGTCCCGTCAACCGACTTTGGCCAGAAATGCACGAGTGACTTCAGATTGTCGCCCAGACAAAAGTTTCCAGCAAAAAACCTGGCAAAATGACTGTCCGCCTATCCTCTTCCGTCGTCGCCGGAGGCGGTGCTCTCGCGTGTTCTCTCGCCTTCTCCGGCTTCATCGCGAAAGGTATGTTGGCCACGTCCATGCGTTCGGACATCGATGCATCGCGATTCCGAATCCGAATAACTCAGCCCGTGCCCGTGCCCGTGCCCGACGAATGCAACGTGACGATCGGAAGACGGGCAAGGGCACGAGCACGTTTACGGAGAGCGCTCAACCCGCGTGGCGTGAAAAGAAAGAGCTCGAGCGCAGAGAAGCTTCGAGAGACATGAACGCCGGAAGGTCTTGCCGCACCGTGCAAGTTCCTGCCATTGTCCGGCTTTCTCTGCCGCAGGTTCCCAGCCAGCCCGTGTGGGAGCGGCGTTGACTTCGCCGATCTCGAGGCGGTATCGTCCTCGCCCGACGTGGTCTTACTGAAGCGGTCACCTTCTCAGATACGAGGTCGAAAGGAGCGTCGAGGATGTTTGTTGCCCTTCTAGAGGGAGGTCAGGCAGCGGCGACGGCCAGCAGCACCGGCGGCAATAGCCTGATGGAGGCGTTCCGAGAGAGTCCGCTCTTCCTTTCGATCAATCTCGTGGTCAGCGCGGTCGTCATCGCCATGATCGTCGAGCGCGTGGCGTTCCAGTTCACCAAGTACCGGGTGAACTCGAAGGAATTCTTCGCGCAGATCAAAAAGCTGGTCACTGCAGGCAACATCGACCGGGCCATCAAGTTGTGTGATGCGGGCGACTACCCGACCTTACAGCTTGTTAAGGCTGGTCTCACCCACGCCAACAAAGGCCCGGATGAGATCGACGCGGCGATGAGCGAAAAGATTGGCGAGCTCAAGCCCGCCGTCGAAAAGAGGATTGGGTCGCTCTGGTCACTCGCGAACATCGCGACGCTGATCGGACTTCTCGGAACGGTTTACGGTCTGATTCACACCTTCGGCGCTGTCTCGCGCGAGGGCATCTCCGCGGCCGATCGCCAGCGCATCTTGGCGAACGGTATCGCGGAAGCCATGTACAACACCGCATTCGGTCTCGGCATCGCGGTTATGTGCATGATTGCCCACCTGATCTTGCACCAGCGCTCGAAGAACATTCAGCACGACTTGGACGCAACGCAGGAGCGCGTCTTCAACCTGCTGACCATTCAGACCCGGCCCGGCGGCTACTAGTCTTCTAAGAGCGCGCCTCGCGCGCGGAGCCGTTCATGGAGAGACTGAGCGCCTATCAACGCAGCAAAATTCGGCGATTGTCGCAGCCGAAGGAGCTCGCGCCCGATGAAGAGGGCGGAGAGCTCAACATCGTGCCGTTCTTGGACATCATCACCAACGTCATGATGTTCGTGCTCGCGACGATCACGGTCACCTTCACCGCGACGATCGATTCGTTCCCGCCGCGTGCGGGTGGCTCGTCGGCGCGCCCGCCGACGACGCCCACGTTGGGGCTCACCATTTTGGTGGTCCCCGAGGGCTTCAGCGTCAAAGCGCGCGGCGGCAACGTCGCGCCGGGGTGCGACGACGTCGCGCCCGGCTTGGCGGTGGGCAAGACCGGCAACGAATACGATTTCGCGAAGCTCACGGCGTGCGTGCAGAAGCTGAAGGCGTCGTCTCCCGACTTCAAGGACGAGACGTCCGTGACCATCAGCGGGAATCCGAATATCCCTTATCAAACGATCATCAGCACCATCGATGCCGTGCGCAGCGTGCCCGATCCGTCGGGCAAGGACCTCGAACTTTTCCCCGACGTGAGCTTCGGGGTGGCAAGGTGAGGGCATCGTGAACCAGCCGCCGTATGCCGGATCCCCCGGAGAATTGGGACCCACGTCGCCGGGTGGTGGTGGGGCTCCGCCGCCGCGTGCGCCTGCGGCGTCGATGGCCGTTTTCAAGCGCGAGCTTCGCCGCGAGACCCGTCGCCGGGCGCTCGAGCCCGAGATCAACTTTCTGAACATCACCGCCATGCTCGACATGATGACCATCATCTTGGTCTTCTTGCTCAAGAGCATGAGCGCGCAGACGGCGTCGATTCCGCAGTCGTCCGACCTGACGATTCCGAAGAGCATTCTGACGACCGAGGCCTCGCAGCAGGGCGTAGCCGTGCTGGTGTCGAAGTCGTGGATCGTGGTCGACGACAACCAGGTGGTGCCCGTCCCGGGCGATCCCACCCACGGCGTCGAAGGTCGCTACAAGCGCGGCGGCCCGAACGATCTGTACATCACCGAGCTGGCGAGCCGCCTTCAGAACTGGCGCGATCGCGACAAGCAAGTCCGCGCGAGCACCGGCAAGGATCCGAGCGGCAGCGAAGCGATCATCATCGCCGACAAGGACACGCCGTACCGGCTCTTGGTCGAGGTGCTCTTCACCCTCGGCCAGACCGAGTTCAACAAGTTCCACCTGATGGTTCTTCAGGGCTCGAAGAAGTAAGAGCCTGATTCAACCGCCAAGACGCCAAGGACGCCAAGAGGAGTTGGTGGGTTCACCAACCCCAAAATCTTGGCGCTCTTGGCGTCTTGACGGTTCGAATTCTTTATCCGATCGCGCAGGCGCCGTCGTCGAGCACCACCGTGTGCTCGAGGCGGCCCAGCCCGTCGATCTCCAGGGCCATGCGATCGCCAGGGCGCAGCCACTGGTCCTTCGTGATCTTCGAGCCATTCAGCTCGAGGAAACACCCCGTGCCGCACGTTCCCGAGCCGATGACGTCACCGGGGTAGAGCGTCACGCCGTAACTGGCTCGCTCGAGGATCTGCGCGAAGGTCCAGTTCATGTCCTTCACGTTGCCGGTGGAGACCTGCACGTCGTTCACGAAGGCGCGCATCCCCAGATCGAACACGTTGCCCTTGTCCGTGCGCGTCGTGTTCGCCGTCAGCTCGTCCAGGGTGCAGAGGTACGGCCCGAGCGCCGTGGCGAAGTCTTTCCCCTTGGCGGGGCCGAGCGACAGCTTCATCTCCTCCATCTGCAGATCGCGGGCGGAGAAGTCGTTCATGATGGTCAGCCCGAAGATCAACTCGTCCGCGCGCGCGGCGGGCACGTTGCGCCCGCGTTTGCCGATGACGATGGCCGCTTCCAACTCGAAGTCGAGCCGCTCGAGGTGCTTCGGCAACACGCGAAGCTCGCCCGGGCCGATCACCGCTTGGTGGTTCGTGAAGTAGAACACCGGAAACAGGTCGAACTCGGGGATCATCGCCACCCCGCGGTTGCGGCGCGCCGTCTCCACGTGCTGGCGGAACGCGTACCCATCGCGCATCGACGGTGGCCTGGGCAACGGCGCGAGCAACGCCACGTCGGACGCTGCACGCACGATGGGAGCCCCATCGTGTGCATCGGGCAGCTTGCCCTCGCGCGCGCGCCGCTGGAGCTCGTCCGCTGCGGGCCGCGCCTGCTCCGCGTGTTCGATGAAGCCGAGCAGCCCGTTCCCGTAGCGCTCGACCACGGCGGCGCGATCGGCCGCCCGTCCCTGGTCCTTTTCGAGCCAGCGAAGGCCGGCTTCCAGATCGATGATGCGCTCGCCCTCGAGGATGCCGTGGCGCTCGGAGGAGGATGCCTGCGTGCGGAAGGTGACGAGTTTCATGGAAAGATCCTCTATCAGGCAGGTACGCGGGTGCGGCAGGAGATCACGCGACCCCGGCGAGCCGCGCCTTGATCAGGCGATGGACGTCATCCTCTGCCTCGCGGATGTAGAAATGCCCACCCGCAAACACGGTCGAGTTGAACGCCGCCGTCGTTCGGGCCGCCCACTTGGGAAGGTCCTCCGTCGGCACGTGCGGGTCGTGGCTGCCGCCCATGGCCTCGATGGGGATGGGGAGAGGCCCCTCGGTGGCGATGCCCTTCGAGGCGAGCGCAATGGCGAAGTCCGCGCGGAGCGTGGGCAGAAACAGCTCCATCAGCTCCGGGTTCGCGAGAACCTCCTCCGGCGTGCCGCTGTAGCCACGTAGTTTCGCGATGAAGGCCGGCTCGCTCAGGTGATGAATCGGATTGTCGCGCTCGCCGGTGCCACGGGCCGAAAGGAAGAGGACGCTCGGAAGCCGTGCGCCGATGCGCTGCAGATGGTGCGCGACCTCGAAGGCGATGACCCCGCCCATGCTGTGCCCGAAGAACGCAAACGGCCGCCCATCGAGCACCTTCATCATGGAATCCACCAACACCGGAACCAACGCGTCCAGCCGCTGGTACGGCGGCTCACGAAAGCGGCGCCCGCGCCCAGGCAGCTCCGCGGAGCACACCTCGATGCTCGGGGCGAGCTTGGTCTCCCAGGTGCGGTACGCCACGGAGGCTCCGCCCGCGTAGGGAAAGCAGACCAACTGATGGCCTGCACCGGCAATTTTCTTGTGGGTGGGAAAGAACGGGTTCTGGATTGCGGGAATCATCGTGGACAGACCACGGCTCTAGCACGACTCCCGGTATTTGCGACTTAGTACTGGAAGCTCTTCAAGTTGGCGCCGGCTGGCGCAGATTTTCGGAGTCGCTCCAGGATCTTCGGGAAATAGAGCTGCGGATACCGAAGGCGCGAATAGGCATTGGGCCGCGTGTGATCGCCGTTCCAGCAGTGCTCCGCGCGATCGCCGTAGTCGACCTCGCCCTCGTAGGGCGGGTTCGTCGTTCCCTTGAGAAACTGCTCGATGCGATACACGGCATTGTTGAGATAGTAATTGTCCATATCTCCAACGTAGATATGAATCTTGCCGCGAAGCTTCGGCCCCAGCGTGGACCAATCGCGCGAGAGAATGTGACCCAAATCGTAGTGGTCGCGCCAATGGGCCGCCACCTTGTGATCGATCACGCCGGTGAGTTTGTCCCAGATGGGCTGCGGATACCCATCCGCGCCAACCGGCGAATAAACGGCCTGCCAGATGTCCAGCTGCTCCCCCGAGCGACCTCGCGAGCCCAAGGCTAGCTCGAAGCGGCTGGAGTCTTCCTGCGTCGCCGCGAGGTGCCCGAGGTAATTGGTAAAGGCTCCGCGAGGAACCTTCTTCCAGAACTGGTCGGACACGAATGCATTCTTGTCGTCGTAGAGATTCACGGTCATGTAATCGTGAAAGTCGACCGGGTCGGGGCACGCGGCCCAGATGCCATTGAACCTGTCGGGATAAAAGGTCTGCACCGCCAACGATTCCCAGCCACCGGTGGAGCCGCCATAGGCGAATCGCGCCCAACCTTCGCCGATCGCGCGGTATTTCTTCTCCAGGTATGGGACCAACTCGTCCATGATGGCGTCGCCGTACGGTCCCAGGTTCTCCGAATTGACGGCGTACGAATCGTCGTAATATGGATTGGCGTGCTGAATCTCCACCAGGATCATGCGTGGAAATTTCGGTCCCGTCCAATCGCGATAGAGCTGGTGGGCGGACTCCTGCTCGATGCGGTTGTACCCCGGCAGGTGAAACCGTTCGCTGTAATCCGGTTTCAAATTGGGATCGGGCGGTGTCTCGCGGAAGTATCCGATGTCGCGCATGAAGTGTCCGTGCGAAATCACGAGTGGGTAGCGCGCGTTCGGATGCGCGTCGAACCCTTCGGGCACGATCACGTGGGCGCCGAGAAACATGGGGCGGCCCCAGAATTTGGTCAAAAGCTGGCTCTGAATGCGCTCGTGTTTGACGTACTTGGTGTCCGCCGGCGCTTCGATGGGCGGGATGACCTTGTCGAGCGTGATGCGAAGGGTGTCGGGCTTCGACGGATCGACGGTGAGCTTTTGCGGAGCGCTGTACAGATTGCCCGGCGCATGCTGCCAATGCTGTCCTTCGCCCCGATCCATGGGCAGCTTGACCGTGTGCCCATCGCTGCGCTTGAACGTCTCGTAGCGGTGCAAGACGGCCTGCACGGTGTACGTTCCCGGTGGCACGTCGGCCAACGTGGCGCGCGGATAGCCCACGGAGGTGACGTCGACGATGGCCTCCTTGCCCGCGGCGAGCCCCTCCACGTCCACACCGAAGATCTGCTGCGTCTTCAGTCCACCGCTGATTTGAAATCGCGGTTCGTTCGATTCGTCGTTGGAAAGAATCACGTAGACGCGCCCATCGAGGGACCCTGCGGCACCGGCGTCCACCGTCGAGGGGAAGCTCACGGCGAAGCGCACCCCCGTGGCCTGCCCCCCGGCCTGCCCGGAGGACGTGGACGGCGTAGGCTCGGACGCGGGCGGCGGCGTTTTCGTCGAACAGCCGAACACCATCGAGCTACAGACGATCACGGCCAATGTTCCGAGCGACGAGGGGGCGATTCCATTCATGGTATAGCCCTCACGTGTAGTGCCTCGGTTTAGCTTCGGCCAGGGCCGATCACCTCCCGTTGCCGATATCGCAGGTGCCTTGGTTGCGGCCCGACGCCGTGCAGGAATGCGAAGCGTCGCCGGGGCAGACGCTGAACGGGCAGATCTTCGAGCACGAGGAGTTCTGGAATTCCTTTACGGCGGCCACGAATTTTTTAACCTCGTCGCGATCGGGATCGGTCACCGAGATCGGGCAGCACTCGTCGTCGACCTGCACCCCGCATTCGTCGCGCCCATTCGGATTGCAAGCGCGTGCGAGTTCACGCCAGCGCTCCATTTCCTTGCGCATCTCCGGACACGTCTTGTCCGACCCCGCGTCCCCCGCATCCGAGCTGCCGCCGTCACCCGCGGTGCCGTCGCGCGCTCCGTCCACCGAAGCGTCTGGAAACAGCGGGCCCGATGGATCTTCTCCGCCGCAACCGTTCATCCACGCGACCCCCACGAAACAGAGTGTTGCCGTCGCGGCGAAAAGAGGAATTGTAACGTGTCGTCGATGGATCATGGCTTTGGCCTCTCTGGCTCAGCCAGGATGCACATACTGTGCTGCGCCTTCAATCGTCATGACGATCCGGCATCACGCCGGACGTGTCGTAGAAATGACGTCGTAGTGCGCAACGGTCGGCTGTAATTCCAGCAGATATCGATCTTCTTTGGGGCTTCTTTGGCGCTTCTTCGGGATAGTCGACGGTCTTTTCGGGATTGGGACCCGCAAAAGCATGGATCGCATCCATGGATTTCCAGAGTGATACGAAAAGGAATTCCGCTTTGCCATCGACGATGTGTCGAACGATCCGAACACCTCGATTGCCTGGCGTGTCGAGGCAATGAGCGGTGCCGGTACGTTGGATATAATCCAGATATATGTCGGCGTCTGCCGGTCGGGTGGTCCCTCGCCATACACGTGCGATCTTGGCCTTACCTCCGTGAAAGTCGACGATGGGGGACTTGTCATAACCTGTCATCTGTCGATGGATGGTTATTCAAAGTGGTTGTGCTCTGACAACAATGTCAGGGTGCACGAGTGTCCACCATCCTCATCCGTCAATAAGACGTAGACGTGCGCGCTCCTGGCGGCTATGTCATGGGTCCGGACGGCGCGCCGATGCTCGGTCGTCGCTCGCGGTTGAAGGTTAAGCAGATCGAATTTTCAGGAAGCAATTCGCCACTCATGCAGTTGAGAGCTCCGTGAAACGCTTCGTTTCACTTCGCTTTCCCAACTATTCGGTCTTTTGCCAGAACAGGGTTCATCGATGACTTCCCATCGCATCCTGCCGCAAGTCGTTGCGGCGTCGCTCTTGTTGGGTGTGGCTGCTTGCGGCGGCTCCACGCAATTCCAGTCGGCCCAGGCCGTCGCGATCAATGGGACGCCGCCGCCGCCTCCGCCCGCGCCGCCGCCCCCGCCGGAAGCGCCCAAGCCGCCCCCGCGCGTCGAGCTGCGCGACAACAAGATCGACTTCAAAGAGAAGATCCAGTTCCAAGTGAACAAGGCGATCATCAAGGAGGAGAGCTTCTCCCTCCTGCATGACATTGCCGAGGTCATCAAGCAGAACCCGCAGGTCAAGAAGATCTCGATCGAGGGTCACGCCAGCGCCGAAGGCAGCGCCGCAGCGAACAAGAAGCTGTCGGATGCCCGCGCAAAGGCAGTCGCCGAGTTCTTGGTCAAGAAAGAGGGCGTCGATGTGGGCCGTCTCGCCTCGAAGGGCTGGGGCGTCGAGAAGCCGATCGCCAGCAACGACAACGAGGAGGGGCGTGAGAAGAACCGCCGCGTCGAATTCCTCGTGACCGAGCAGGAAGTGACTGCGAAGAAGGTCGAGATCGATCCCGCCACCGGCAAAGAGCGGATCATCGACGAGAAGAAGAGCTTGGTCGAGGCGCCCAATGCTGCTCCGGCAGCGGGTGCAGACGCCGCCGCTGACAGCAAGAAGCTGAATGCCGAAGGCAAGAAGAAGCCGGGCGCCGAGGGCGCGGCCAAGAAGCCCGACGAGGCTCACCACAAGAAGGGCGATGCCAAGAAGCCGGAGGAGAAGAAGTGATGAAATCGTTGCTAGCCGCTGTTCCGTTCATGGCACTCGTTGTCGGCTGCTCCGGCGCCGTTCGCAGCCCCGACGTGTACCGAGACGACACCCGCGCCGCCCTGTCGGCGAAGGACCCCGACATTCGTGCGTGCTACGACGACGTGCTCAAGTCGAATCCGACGGCCGCCGGCAAGGTCACCGTCAAGTTCGAGGTCGAGACGGAAGCCGGCAAGATCCAGAACGCGGCCGTCGACAAGGCCAACACCACCGCGCCCGATCCGGTCTCGGACTGCGTGACGAAGAACATCAACGGCGTGGCCATCACGCCGCCGGATGCGAAGAAGGGCGAGGGCACCTGGGTTTACGAGTTCGCCCCCCCGGCAGGCCCCGCCAAGGGCTGATCGAGTTTTCAGCAGGCTGAAACGGCTCGAATGCTTCGGCATTCGGGCCGTTTTGCCTTGTGGAGAATGGAATCGCCAAGACGCCCAAGTACGCCAAGAGATGAATGGTGTCGTGGAGCGGCGAGGAACGCCCTCGTCAACCAATCTCAGACCCTTGGCGTTCTTGGCGTCTTGGCGGTTCGATCCGCTCTGTTCCGCTACATGCGCTCGAGGATCCAGACGGCCGAATCGGTGCTGGCGTGGATGTCGACGCGCGGCCAGACTTTGCGATTGTACTCGGCGATGTGCACGACGCGGTAGCCGCGGCGGCCTTCCAGGAGTTCGTGAAAGAAGCTAACCACGACATGGTCGCCCCGGGTCTTGATCTGCGTCGTCGGCGTCGTCTTGCCGGTGTCCTGCGTGTCGGGAATGGGAATGAGGTAGCGCCACGCCCAGCCGTACGGGAGCACGATCCACCGAGGTTTTCGCGCTTCGACGTTCTCGAAGCGATCTTCGATCTCTTCGAACCCCGGCATGGGGTTGCGCTTCTGCGGAGCATCGAGCCCAACGCGTGCAACATGCACATTGTCCGGGAAGCGTGTAAGATACACGTTGAGCCCGTAGGTCTCGACGCGATCGCCGGGAGCGAAGTGCTCGCGCATGTACCGTTCGGCGTCGTAGCGCGGGTCGAAAAGGAGGCTCACGTCGACGGCCACGGCGCGGAAGATGGCGCTCGCGAAGGCGACGGAAAGGGCCGCCTGGGCGACCACGCGCGCGAACCGGCCGCGCAGCTCGAACAGAAAGGCGTGGACCGCCAGGCCCGCGTAGATGGAGAAGATGATCGACTGCGGCAGGATGAAGCGGTGCTCGACGCGCAGTGCCACGCAGTTGAACGCGACCGTGAAGGAAACGGCTGCCAAGAAGGGCACCAGGCCCGCCAACCACGTCGCGCGATCCTCCCCCGCGCGCCGTCGGAGCTGGAGAAGTAGTCCTCCGGCCGCGAGCACGAGAAAGGCCGTGGGCCATAGCCTGGAGTACATCTCGATGATGTCATGCAGGACGCGCAACCAGCCCGCGGCATCGTTGGCGTAGTTCGCGAAGTCCTTGCTCGCAGGGCCGACGAGGAAGGCGAGGCGGGCGCGAAAGCCCGTGGGGTTCCAGATGATGCCGTCGACGAAGACGAAGAGCACGGCGCCGATGCCCACCGCGGTCAGAAGCTCGCGCACGATGGCCCGGGCATCGCCGCGCGCAACCGGGTCGATGGCCAGCCATGCCAAGAAGGCGATGGGCGCTGCGACGAGGAAGAGCGCATACGCTTGGTCCTTCGTGGCCACACCGAGCAAGGCCAGAATGACGAAGTGCCGCAGGCGCCGGGGCTCGTTCCACGCGATGGCCCGCGTGAGCGCGAGCAGCGCGAACATGCCCCAAAAGAGGTAGGGCACGTCCAAGTTGGTCGTGTGGCTGTAGTACGTCAGGATGGGATCGACCGCGCACACCGCGGCGGCGCACCATCCCGCACGCCGGCCGCGCGCGGTCTCCGCGATTTTCGCGACCGCATACGTCACACCGACCGACATGACCAAGGTCGTTGCCCGCGCGATGTACGCGATGCTGGTCATGTACGGGACCTTGAGAATCTCGCCGATGACGTCGTGTGGGGCGAGCGACGGCGCATGCAGCAGCGCAATCGCCGTGACGGGGAACGTCAGCACGCCGAGCAAAAGGAGATGCAGCGGCGGATACGTGAAATAGTGGCCCGGGGTGAATGTTTCGACGAGTCCGGCAAGGAAATCGCGCGGGGCGATGCCGTCATTGTCCCAGCCGTCCGACGCCGGCAGGCCCCACCCGATCCCGACGACGCGCAGGACGGCCGAGATCACGAGGATCCACGCGAGGGGCGAGCGAACCGAGGCGCGTAGGCGCGCGCGCAGCGTCGCCAGGCCTGGGAGTCGGTCCCGTCGGAGAAAATTCACGCCCCTCCACTACCATGCCGTAGGTCGTTGGATGATAGACTTCCAGCCCGCGTTAAGCGAATGAGCGAAGCCACGTCCCAGGAAGCAGGAAACGGCGAGGAGGGCGCGAACAAGGGCGAAAAACCCGCTCTTTTGGCGGTAGCCTTCGATCGCACCGTCGGTCCCGTGTTGGATCTGCTCGACGAGCTGGGCGCCACGGCATTGCTCGCGAGCCGCACGTTTGCGTGGATGATCCGGCCGCCTTACCGGTGGTCGCAGCTTATGGGCTCGCTCGAGTTCATCGGCGCCGGTTCGACCTTCATCGTCGGCCTGGTGGGGGTCTTCACGGGCATGGCCTTCACGCTCTCCAGCATCGTGGGCTTCCGGCAGTTTTCCGCAGAGGGCATGGTCGGCGGGGTCGTGGCCCTGGCCCTCGCCCGCGAGCTGGCTCCGGTGCTCGCCGCCGTCGTGGTCACGGCGCGCGCAGGCAGCACCATGGCGAGCGAACTGGGGAACATGCGCGTCACCGAGCAAATCGACGCGATCACGACCATGGGCGTGAGCCCCGTGCAATTCCTCGTGGTGCCCCGCGTGGTGGCCACGACCTTGATGCTGCCGCTCCTCGCCATGTGCTTCGGCCTTGCGGGCATGCTGGGCGCCTACGTGGTGGCCGTCCTCTGGCAGGGCATCGACCCGGGCATCTTCTTCGACCGGGTCGAGCAATTCGTGCAGCCGAGCGACCTGCGCATGCTCGGCACGAAGAGCGGCCTTTTCGGCCTCATCGTGAGCGTCATCTGCTGCAAAAAGGGCTTCTTCGCCTCCGGCGGCGCCCGCGGCGTCGGCGAAGCCACCGCCAAAGCCGTGGTCGCGAGCATCGTCGCCATCTTCGCCGCCGACTACGTACTCACCTCCATCATGACGGAGCTGTGAGCGGTCTGCGGCAGAGAGAATTCACAGGAAGACGGGAAGACGGGAAGGAGTTTCGGCGCGCAGCAGCGCGGAACGCTTTTTTGGGGGTTTTCAATTGGACCCATTGGGCCGATTGGAAACCTCAAAACCTTCCTGTCTTCCCGTCTTCCTGTGAATTTCTCTCTCTTAGCTGAGAGCGAGCATACGGTCGATTGGAGTGCGCGCGGCGCTCAATAGGTGGGCGGGGAGCTCGAGGCGGGGTTGGAGATCGCGCAATGCCAAGTAGACCTTCTCGAGGGTGTTGCGCTTCATGAAGGGGCATTCGTTGCAGGCGCAATTGGCTACGGGCGGGGCGGGGATGAAGGTTTTCTCCGGCGCGGCCTTTTGCATTTGATGCAGGATGCCGGCTTCGGTCGCGACGATGAATTCCTTCTGGGGCGCGGCGATTGCGTGTTTCAGGATGCCCGTGGTCGAGCCGATGTAGTCGGCCATTTTGAGAATCGTGGGCTCGCATTCGGGGTGGGCGAGCACGCGGGCTTCGGGGTGGCGCGTCTTCAGCGCGATGAGCTTTCGTTCGCTGAACGTCTCGTGGACGACGCAGCTGCCTTGCCAGAGAACCATGTTGCGTCCGAGCTTTTTCTCCAGGTACGCGCCGAGGTTTCGATCGGGGGCGAAGAGGATCGTCTTGTCCGCGGGGATGTGGTCGACGATCTTCTCGGCGTTGGACGACGTGACGATATAGTCCGAGAGGGCTTTCACCTCCGCCGAGCAATTGATGTAGCTTACAACCACCGAGTCCGGGTACTGCGCCTTCCACGCGGCGAACTTGTCCGGCGGGCAGCCGTCGGCCAGCGAACAACCGGCGTCGAGATCGGGCAGGACCACGATCTTGTCGGGGTTCAAGATCTTCGCGGTCTCCGCCATGAAGTGCACACCGGCGAAGCAGATGACGTCGGCGTCGGTCTTGGCGGCGGCCTGGGAAAGCTGGAGCGAGTCGCCGATGACGTCGGCGACGTCTTGAATGTCGGAGTCCTGGTAATAGTGCGCGAGAAGGATGGCGTTGCGCTCCTTCTTCAGTCGCGCAACTTCCTCTTCCAAATCGAGGGACGGATCGATGGGCGCGGGGGACGTCATGCGGGGAATCTAGGCCCGCACACGGGCTCAGTAAAGGCGTGGCCTACTGAGCCCGCTCCGCGGCTTCGGAGGCCGCTCAATCCAGCGGTGCGTGCCGGCGGCCCTCTTCTTCGTCGACCCGCGGCGCGTCGCGGCGCACGACCCAGAGAAGCATCGCGGGCAACGCCGGCAGCGACAGGATCGCGGCGGCGATCAGGCCGCCGATGACCACCGTGGCCAGGGGGCGCTGCACCTCGGCGCCGGGACCGGTTGCGATCGCCATGGGCACGAAGCCGATGGCGGCCACCAGGGCGGTGCTGGCGATGGGGCGCAGGGACATCATGGCGGCGTTCTTGACGCGTTCCTCGGGCGGTAGCTCGCTGGATTGCGCGAGCAGGTTCGTGGTCATGACCACGCCCGTCATGACGGACACGCCGGAGAGCGCGATGAAGCCGACGCCCGCCGGAATGCTGAACGGAAGGCCGCGCCCCACCAGCGAAATCGCACCGCCCGCAATGGCGAACGGCAGATTCAGCACGGTGACGAGCATGTACTTCACCGACTTGAAGGCCATCACCAGCATCAAGGCGATGACCCCCAGTGCGACCGGAACCAGAAGCGACAGCCTCGTCTTGGCGCGGTTGAAGTTCTGGAACTGACCGCCCCAGGTGATCTCGATGCCCTGCGGAATCTTCAGCTGATCCACCTTGGCCTGCGCCTCGTTCACGAAGCCGACGAGGTCGCGTCCGCGGATGTTCGCCTCCACGACCAGACGGCGCTTCATCTGCTCTCGGCTGATCTGCACGACCGTCGATTCTTGCTCGATGTCGGCCACCAACGACATGGGGACCAGCGAGCCGCGCTCGGTGTACACCGGCAGGCGCGCCAGATCGTACTCGTTCTGAATGTTGTTGCCGCCGATGCGCAGGTTCAAATCGAACACGCGCTCGCCCTCGCGCACCTCGGCGATGTTCTCGCCGGCGCGGGTCATGGTGACCGCATCGAGCACCGATCGCGGCGGCACACCGAGGCGCGCCGCGCGATCGCGCGCGAGTTTGACCTTGATCGACGGAAGCCCCGTGGGGATTTCCATCTTCACGTCGGCCGCGCCGGGGACCTGCGCAATCGTGCGGCGGATCTGATCCGCGGTTTTGCGCATCTCCTCGAGGTCGTAGCCGAACACTTTGATGGCCAAGTCGCTCTTCACGCCGGCGATCAGGTCGTTGACGCGCATGTCGATGGGCATGCTGAAGGCGTGGATCGTCGCGGGCACGTGCGTGTTCAGCCGCTTGGACATCTCTTCGACGAGGTCCTCGGGCTTGATGCCGTGGCGCCACTCTTTCTGCGGTTTGAGGATGACGAACAGGTCGCTCGACTCGGGCCCGGCCGGGTCGACCGCGCCCTCGGGACGCCCGATGCGGTTGACGATTGTCTTCACCTCGGGAATGTCCTTGAGGCTGCGTTCCGTCTCCGCGCCCAAGTCGATCGCCTGTGTCAGCGAGACGCTGGGCGGCCGGCGGGCATCGATGGCGAACGAGCCTTCGAAAATCTTGGGCAAGAACTCCGCGCCCAAGGTGCTGCCGAAGCCCAGCATGACGATGCCCAGCGCGAACGTGGCCCCCGTGGTGATGAGGGGCCGATGCACCGCGAAGTCCACGGCGGGCGCGTAGATCTTGGCGAGCCTGCGCGCGAGCCACGGCTCCGTGGGCTCCGGGACGCTGCGGAAGAGGGCAGGGGCGATGGCCGGGACGATGACCAGCGCGTAGAAGAGCGCACCCAAGAGCATGAACACCAGGGAGTAGACGACGGGGCGGAACATCTTGCCCTCGACGTCTTCCAGGGTGACCAGCGGGAGGAACACCAGGGTCACGATGATGACGCTGAAAATCACGGGGCGCGCGACCTCCTGCATCGAGTGAATCATCGCGTGCCGCCGTCTCAGGCGGTCTTCGGGCGAGCCGAGGTGGGTCATCAGGTGCTCGACCACGACGACGGCGCCTTCGACGACGATGCCGAAGTCGACTGCGCCCAGCGACATGACGTTGCCGCCGAGCCCCATGGCCGTGAGGCCGATGAAGGCCATCAGCATGGCGAACGGGATGGCGCCGGCCACCAGCAATCCCGCGCGGATGCTGCCCAAGGTGAGCAGCAAGCAGACCACGACGAGCGTCGCGCCCTCGGCGAGGTTCGACATGACCGTCTTGAGCACGCGGTCGATGAACTCCGCGCGGTCGTAGTACGGGTCGATGTAGACGCCTTTGGGGAGCCGCGGCTTGATCTCGTCCAGCGCTTCCTTCACGCGCTGGACGACCTCGCGGCTGTTTTCGCCTTTGAGCATCCACACGCTGGCGCCGACCACCTCGCCGCGGCCGTCGCGGGTCATGGCGCCCTGGCGCAGGGCCGGGCCGGTGTCGACGTTGCTGACCATGCCCACGCGGATGGGCACGTTGTTGTGCTCGTCCGAGCGAATGACGCTGCTCGCGATGTCCTCCAGGCCGCGGAAACGTGCATCGCCGCGCAAGACGATCTGCTCGCCCGCGTGCTCGATGTAACCGCCGCCGGCGAGCGCGTTGTCGCGTTCGAGCGCGCGGCGCACGTCCTCGATGGAGACGTTCTGGGCGGCCATGCGCGCCGGATCCAAGGTGACCTGGTACTGCTTCACGGAGCCGCCGAAACCGACCACGTCGATGACGCCGCGAACTTGGCGCAGGCGCGGGCCGATCTGCCATTCGACGATGGTGCGCAGCTCCTCTTCCGCACGCGCGTCCTCGTGCTCCGTGCGGAGTTCGAACATGTAGATCTCACCGAGACCGGTGGCGATGGGCCCCAATTCGGGGCGGCCGATGTCCTCGGGGATGACCGCACGGATCGAGCTGAGTCGCTCGTTGACCAAGGCGCGCGCGAAATACACGTCCACTTCGTCGCGGAAGACCAAGGTCAGAACGCTGATGCCGAGCTTCGTGATGCTGCGCATCTCCTTGAGGCCCGGCACGCCGGCCATGGTGCGCTCGAGGGGTTGCGTGATCTGCAGCTCCACCTCGGTGGCCGACAGCGCGGGGACGCGCGTGACCACCTGCACCTGGATGTTCGTCACATCGGGAACGGCGTCGATCGGCATGTTCGTGAAGGCGACACCGCCCGACACGATTCCGATCACGGTGATGAGCCCGACGACCAACGGATTGGCCGCCGCCCAAGCGATGAGCGCTTTCATTGCTTCGAGGCCTCGCCGCGGAGCAAAAACGCCCCGTCGACGGCGACGCGTTCTCCCGAAGTGACCCCCTCGAGGATTTCCACCAAGTCGACCGTGCGCCGCCCCACTTTGACGGGGCGGATCTCGAACGTGCCCGGTTCGCGCTCGACGAAGACGACGTCTTCTTCCCCGAGGGGCTGCACCGCGCCGCCGGCGATCATCATGCGCCCGGCTTCATCGGCCGGGATCTGGATCTGTGCGCGCAAGAAGAGGCCTGGTTTCAGTTGCCCGTCGGCATTCGGCACCGAAACGCGTGCGCGCACCGAACGGGTGACACCGCCGACCTGCGGATCGAGCAAGGTGATCTTGCCTTTGAAGCCCTGTCCCGGGTGCGCATCGATCGACAGCTCGACCTCGGCGCCGATCTTCAAGTACGACACGTCGGACTCGTGCACGTCGAGCGTTGCCCAAAGCTCCCTTAGATCGGCCACGATGAAGGCCTTGTCGGCGGGCTGGATGAAGGCGCCGAGGTTGACCTTTCGGGCCACCACCACGCCATCGATGGGCGAGCTCAAAGAGAGCGTTCCGGCGCCGGCCACCACGTTCTCGTTTTGCGGCACGCCGACGCGGAGCGCGCGCAGACGCGCTTCGGCCGCAGCCAGGTGGGCCTGCGCCTGATCGGCCTCGCTGCGGGCCACTTCCGACTCGCGGGCGGTGGTCAATTGGCGCTGCAGAAGCTCGGCCTCGCGTTGTCGGTTCTTGGCCGCCGCCGTGGCGTTGGCTTGCGCCGAGAGGAACTCGGCCTGCGCCGAGGCGATGGACGGAATGACCACCGTGCCGAGCACTTTGCCCTTCTTCACGGCATCGCCCGCGCGCACGTTGACCGTGGCCACGCGGCCTTCGAGCGGCACGCCGATTTCGGCGTAGTGATCGAAGTTGTAATCCAGCGTACCGGGCACGCGCAGTGTGCGGCTCGGTGCATTCGCTCCGAGTGCCTCCACGCGCACGCCCAGGCGCTTGAGCGACTCGAGCTCCAACTTCACCGTGCGCGGTCCCTGCGGCGTCGTCGCGGCGGTGGTTTGCGTCTTCTCACTGGCGGCTGATTTGCCGCAGCCGTTCGTTGCCAGGGCAACCACATACGTAGCGCTTGCGATGAGTACGGTCCATTTGGATCTCATGGCAAATCCCCCATGAGCGCGACCATGTCGCCGTACGTGTGCCAAGCGGTGGAGAGAAAATCAAGCCGACGCCCCTGTGCGGCGGCAAGATCACGACGGGCAATGAAGGTACGCACGAGCTCGACCTTTCCAGCTAAAAATGCCGCCTGCGTGGCGTCTACGACGCGCTGCGCAGCGGGAATACCAACTTTATCGAGCGCTTCGATTCCGGAGCGCACTTTGGAGTAGGCCTCGAAAGCGTGGTCCGCCTCGATGCCGAGGGCTCGTTGCGTCGCCTCGCGAACGCCTTCCGTTCGTCCCTGCTCCGCGTAAGCCCGCGCGATTTCGCCTTGATTGCGCCGCGTGATGGGGAAGGTCCACCCGAGACCTCCTCCGTAGCGCACCTCGCCGGTGTCACCCCGTCCGCCGGAAAGAATGACGGCAATGGGGGGATTCTTCTCGGACTCCGCGCGGTCGCGTTGCGCCTGCCAGTATTGCGACTCCTTGCTCAGACTGCGCAGGAGCGGCGATACGTTGAGCACCCTTCCGACGAACACATCGGCCGTGTTGACGTGCAGCTCGGGCGCCTCGGGCGCCGCCGTGGCCGGCGGATCGTCGAGGTGCCCCATGCCCATCAGGAGCTCGAGCTCCTGCCGCGCGCGAAGCAGGATGATGCCTGCCTCTGCACTCAGCTGCGACCATCGTGCGAGCTCGGCGTCGGCCAAGCTGCGATCGACCAAATTGACGTCGCCGGCAGCAAGCCGCGCGGCAAAGTACTGCGCCTCGGCCTGCGCCTCGCGCTCACCGCGTTCGGCGAGCACTTGCCGCGCGCGCGCCACCAGCGCATCCCCGTAGGCCGCGATGGCCGCACCGGCAACCCGCGCGCGCACCTCCTCGCGGTTCATGGTGCGCCAGTCGACGAACGTCTCCGCCTCGCGGATACGCTTTCCACGCTGGCCTGCGACCTCGATGGGGAGCTGCAGTTGCCCGAGCACCTGAGCGTCACGAGTGACGTCCCGGCCATGATCGAGAATGACTTGGAGCGAAGGATTGCCCAGCGACGACACGCGGGCGCCTGTGATGCTCGACTTGGCCACCCCCACGTTTCCTTGCGCTTCCGTGACGGCGAGCGCGCGTTCGCGGGCGCGCCGATACACTTCGGCAAGAGGGGGCCAAGCGGCATTGGCTGGCTTTTCCATCAACGCGACGAGCGCCATGGACACCGCAGGTACGAGCAACATCGCGGCGACAGCGCGAATGAAGGCACACGAAGAACGAGACACCACGAACCTCCAGCACGGGGGGTTGATCCAAGCTTCCGGGATTGGGACACGCGGCAGCGGGCGCTTTTGGCGCACGCTATCGCCTCATCGCGGAACTTTGTCGTGCAACCCGATGAAGGGCTGGGAAATTCGGACCAAAGGCTCGAGCGGCCTCTTGCTATGCCCGTCCGACGCGCCCAGCACGACGGTCGGCTGGGGCGCCAGCCCGAGGCCCGCATGAACTACGTCCGGCCCGTCGCTCTCCATGCCACCGCCGACATCGAGAAGCGCGGAGTCGGAAAGCTCTTCCTCGCTCTCGGGCATCGCCTGCACGAGCGGCACCGACACGCCTTGGACGTTCGGAATGTAGACCACGCCCTGCGCCACGGCTGCACGCGGAAAAACGACCCACACCATCATGATGAGGGCGAAAACCAGCATGGCAAACCACAGCGCAGACTGCTTCATTATGCTTACAGGCCGGTAACCTTTGCGGTCCGGCCTCGGTTCTGTCAAGCACGCACTGAGTCGCCAGCGTGCCGTTCACGCTTCCTCAAGATACCTGGAAGCGGCCCAGAAGCTACCGCACCGGCACGGGTCGCTTGAGCAAACGGGACGAAATATGTTCGCCCAACGCCTCGGCCATGAGCTTCTCCACGAACACCGCCACTTTTTCCCGTTCGGCGTCGTCGTTGAAGAGGAAGCGAATGCCCATGCCGGGGGGTTGCTCGTCCGTTGCACGGTCGTCACTCACCGTCCACATGACCTCTCCCTTCAGGCGAAGTTGCCCTTCGCGCGAGGGAAACGAAAGGACGAAAACGAACTTCGTCCCCACGTCGAGCGGCTTGGCGGTGCGGATGAACGTCCCGCCTTTGGAGATGTTCTTCGTATAGTCGGCAAAGAACGTATTGAGCCGCTTGTAGTCTACACGCAACGTGATCGTGGAACGTTCTTCGGTGCGCTTCTCCAAGGAGAAGGGCAACTCGGTGGAAAGGTCATCCACGCCACTTTCGCCTGCGGAGGCCGATCGCCCGTTTAGGACTGACCCCGGCGGATTGCTTTCCATGCGAAGGTAAAGATATCACAATAAATCGATGCCTCGTCTTCCTAGTGCTGCCAAGTTGACGGACTTGAAAGAACGCCTGGTCGACGCGCCCGGGCGCGTGCGGGTCATGGCCAAAGTGGCCAATCAGACGGGCCTGATGTGGCAACTCCACGTGCCGGGCGTGCGGGCGCTGATGGACGTGCTCACGCAGCGGTCGCAAAATCCGTCGCAGATGTACCAAGTGCACGCGGCCAATACGCCGGACAAGGTGGCTTTGCGCTGGCGCGATCAGGCCCTGACCTTCGGGGAGCTGGAAATGCGCATTTCGCGCTTGGCGGCGGGCTTGTCGTCCCGAGGCCTTTCCCGGGGATCCAGCCTCATCGTGATGATGAAAAACCGGCCCGAATTCGTCGAGGCGCAAAATGCGGCCACCCGCGTTGGCGCGGCCGCCGTGAGCGTTTCCTGGCGTTCCACGGCCGCGGAGTTGGGCTACCTGGCCACGCATTCCGGCGCGAAATTCATCTTCTTCAACCCGGAGCTCTGGCCGGTCGTGGAGGAGGCGAGTCGCGCGCTTCCGCACCTGAAAAAGTCGCAGTTCGTGGTCGTAGGCGCCGAGCCGGGCGAGGTGCCCAAGGGCGTCACCGCCTACGAAGAGCTGTTCGATGAAACGCCGCTGGAAAATTATGCTCCTGCCAATGGTGCGGGGGACCAGGAAGCGGCGGTGGTGATCTACACGTCGGGAACGACGGGCAAACCCAAAGGGGCGGTGCGCAAGTTCCCGAAGGATGCCTTCCCGGCGGCCCTTCGCTTCATCGCGCAGACGCCCATGCGCGCCGACGACGTGCACCTCGTGGCCTGCCCGCTCTACCACTCGACGGCGTTTGGCTTTCTCGTCCTGAGCCAGGTCCTCGGCGCCACGGCGGTGCTCATGGACGAGTTCAAGCCCGAGTTTTTCCTGCGCGACGTGGACCGTTGGGGCGTGACCTCCACGGCGGTGGTGCCCACGATGATGCACCGCGTTCTGTCGCTGGAGCCCGAGGTGTTCGGGCGTTACCGCACGCGATCGCTGCGGACGATCATCTGCGGAGGCGCGCCGCTCCCGGGGCCGCTCGGCCTTCGGGTGATGGATCATTTCGGTGACATCCTCTTCAATTTTTACGGAGCCACCGAAACGGGCCTGGTCACCTTGGCGAATCCGCAGGATCTGCGGGCCGCGCCCGGCACCATCGGGCGGCCCATCCCCGGCAACGACATTCGCCTGCTCGACGATGCCGGGATCGAGGTGGCACGTGGGGAAGTGGGGGAGCTTTACGTCAAGAACAAGCTCTTGGTGGCCGGGTACCACAAGGACGACGAGGCGACGGCCGCGAGCATGCGCGAGGGCTTCTTCAGCGTGGGCGATCTGGCGCGAAAAGACCGCGATGGGCGCTATTTCATCGAAGGGCGCAAGCGCGACATGATCATCTCCGGCGGCGTGAACATCTACCCGGCGGAGGTGGAATCCGCGTTGGAGGCACACCCCGATGTCGCCGAAGTGGCGGTCGTCGGGGTCGAAGATGCGGAGTGGGGCGAGAGGGTGCGTGCGTTCGTCGTGGCCAGGCCCGGCAGCCAGCTCGATGACGCATACTTGAAAACGTGGACACGCGAACGCCTCGCCGGGCCGAAAGTCCCGCGCGATTTCGTGTTTCTCGACGCTCTTCCGCGCAACGCGACGGGCAAGGTGATCAAGCGCGACCTCCGCGTTTGGCGCGCCTGACGTCAAAACAAGGTAAGCTCGTACCTGCCGTATGCAGGTGGGCGCCGTTCTAGGTGACAAGTACCAACTCCTGGCCGTCATCGGCCGTGGGGGTATGGGCGAGGTGTTCCACGCGGTGCACATTGCCTCGGGCACGAACGTCGCCATCAAGGTCGTGAGCCGCGCCATGATCGGCGACATGCTCATGGCCCGCCTCGAACGCGAGGCCGCGGCCGTCGCCCGGATCCGCAGCGACTACATCCCGCAGCTGCTGGACGTGGACGGCACCGAGGAGGGCGAGCTTTTCCTGGTGATGGAGCTGCTCCACGGCGAATCGCTGTCCGAGCGCATGAAGCGGGCGGGCGGGCCGCTTCCCTGGGACGAAGTCCACGCGATGGGCGACAACGTGCTGCGCGCGCTCATCGACGCGCACGCGGCGGGCGTGGTGCATCGCGATTTGAAGCCGGGCAACATTTTCATCGAGTACGCGAACGACGGCACCCAGCATGCCAAGGTGCTCGACTTCGGCGTGTGCAAGCTGGATTTGCAGGACGCAGAAAAGCTGACCGTCACCGGCGAGTCGGTGGGAACCATCGCGTACATGGCCCCGGAGCAGATTCGCGGGGCCTCGCGCGTCGACGAGCGTGCCGACCTGTATTCCTTTGGCATGGTCATTTTCGAGGCGCTCTCGGGCCGCATCGCGTACGACGCAGCGGGCCAAATGGCCATCCTGGCGAGCAAGCTGGAACGGCCCGCCCGCAGCCTGAAGACGGTGACGCAGGTGGCCATCCCGCTGGACCTCGATGGGCTCATCGCGCGGTGCCTCGCACGCAAGCCCGCCGATCGGTATGCCAATGCCGCGGAGCTTTTGCACGCGTGGCATGCCATGGGTCCCCCGTTGCAGCCGCCGGTGTCGCTGCCTTCGGTGTCCGTGGGGTCCACGGGCTCGCTGGCCTTGCCCACGGCCAGCAGCATCGAGGTGCACCCCGCGCCGCCCAAAGGCTCGCGATCGGCGTTGGTCATTGCGATTGGCACCGTGCTCCTGGGAACGGCGGCCGTAGCCGCGGTGGTCACCCGGCATGCGCGCGCCAACGCGGCGGCGGTCGACGGGCTCGCGGTTCCGTCGGCGGCGGTGGTCGAGCAGGCGATGCCCGAGGACGACATCGATGCGGCGGTGGTCGAGCCTTCGGTGCCTGCGGAGGGAGCGGAAACGGCGCCTGTGGGCGAGCCTGCGAAGGCACGCTGGAAAGCTCCGACGGGAACGAAACGCAAAGTGACACCGCCGCCTGCAGGATCTTCCCCAACCTGGATCGAAAGGCCCAAATACTGACCCCGTGATGCGAGTCCTTTGGCCGCTTTTCTTGATTCTCTCGAGCCTGTTCGTCGTGCGCGTTGCACCCGCGGCCCCGCCTTCGCCGCGGGGACCGGAAACTCGGGAGGACCAGGCGGCGCGGGAGCGCTCGCGCGCGGCATTTCGTCGCGGCGTGGCGGCGGCCAAGGCGGGAAACTACGCGGTTGCGCGCGATGCATTCGAGGAGGCTTACCGCCTCTTTTCGCACCCGAGCATCCTGCTCAACTTGGGCCTCGCGCGGGCCAAAACGGGCGAGTACGTCGAGGCCGAGCAGAATCTGTTGTCGTTCCTGGTCGACGACGGCGGGGCGGCGCCGGAAGAACAGAAGAGCGCGCGCGCGGCCCTCGCGGAGGTGCGGTTGCATCTGGGGACGTTGCGCATCCAGGTGGCACCGGACGGCGCGCGGGCGACGCTCGACAAGAAGCCGTTGCCCCTCGTTCCGGGGGGCGTTTCCGAGGTGCGCGTCGTGGCCGGTGAGCATGCCCTCCATGCGGAGGCCGATGGCTACGAGCCCTTCGACGAGACGATCCGCGTATCGCCCGGGAAGAACACGCCGAAGAACGTGACCCTCGACGCGCGCGTCGCGGACGCCGACGGAGCGAGCGGGCCGAAAGCGGACGTCGCGAAGGTCGAGCGCTCCAAGTCGGAGACCCCGGCGTTGGCGACGACGCCGCCGGCCGACGCGGGAACGTCCAACGTGCGCGCGATGGGTTGGGGGCTCGTGGCCGGGGGCGTGGCCGTCGCGGGCTTTGGCACCTACGCCGGCCTGCGTGCCCTGTCGCTGGCGAACGAATACGAGCGCACGGGGGCGAGCGACGCCAAGTCGAGCGGTGTCACCTTTCGCACCCTGGCGGATGTATCCTTTCTGGTGGGTTTTGCGACCGCGGGCATCGGCGTTTACTTGCTTCTCAGCGCGCCTGCGTCCAAAGGAGAAGGTAAAGAAGGAAGTGCCGCCGTGAAGAGCGCGCACTTGGCCGTCTCGCCGGGCCATGCGGCCATCGTTGGATCCTTTTAGAATGACGGAACCTGCTCGCACGACCGTGGCTTCTGCCGATCGAACCGGGCCCGCGCCCAGGGCGAGCCTTTCGCTGCAGCCACCGAGTGCGCTGCGTCAGCGCGCGGATCACGTCCACGAGAAGTCGGGCCGCAGCGGCCGTTCGCGGCGCCGTTATTTCGCTGAACAGCGGCTGAAACTCGCCGGACGCCTGCTCCCGACAAGTGCGGCCATCGGAGCGCTCACCGGCATCCTGACGGTGCTCGACCTGTACCTGCGCAATCCGCCCGCCATGGCCACCATCGCCGGTGCTGCGGTGGCCATCTTGGTGGGGCTCTGCAGCCTGGTGGTGCCGCGCATCGTCCACCGCAGGGTGGAAGCGCTCTTGGGCGTCGCCACCGCCGTCTCCTGCGTGACGATGCTCGGCTGGGGCCTCATCGCGCGCGCCACCGGCGGCCCGGAGAGCCACTACGTCATGATCATCGCGCTGGCCGGCTTCGCCATGGCCGCCACCGTGCCGCTGCCGCCGGGCATCGCCCTGATCAACGCGTGTGCGTCGTACGCGGGCCTCTGGATCGCAGGGGAGCCGCCGCTCTATGCGCACGTGACGCTCTTCATGAGCGGCGTGGCCGGCGTCGTGCTCGCGCAGTCGCGCCACCGCGTGAGCATCGCGACCTTTCGCCGCATCGAGCGGCTCAGTGCGGCGGTTTCGCGTATGCGGCGCGTGCAAGAGCAGCTCGTCGTGGTGGAGAAGCTGGAGGCGCTTCGCGTGCTCGTCGGCGGCATGGCGCACGAGTTGAACAACGCGCTCGCCGTCAGCGTCGCCTCGAACCAGCAAGCCGCGAAAATGCTCTCGGAGCCGCTCGAGCCTTCGCTGTCGGCCATCCAAAAGAGCGACGGAGGGCTCAAACGCATCCGCCGCACCGTCGATCGCCTGCGCCGCTTCGCCATGGCGGCCGAGGGCATCCTCGAGCCGGCCGACGTCGGCGCCATGCTCGACTTCGCGCTGGAAAGCGCCATCGGGCGCGCCCGTTCCGGCGTCATCGTGCTGCGCAATTACGATCCGACGGTGGGGGCCATCGAGTGCCACGTTGCGGCCTTGGCCGAGGCGCTCTTCCAAATCGCGCGCAACGCGGTGGAGGCCATGCCGGGCGGTGGAACCATCCAGGCCAGCGTGCGCAACGACGGCGACCGGGTCGTGCTCTCGGTGAGCGACGAAGGACACGGCATTCCCGAGGGCGAGCTCGCGCGCGTGTTCGATCCGTTCTACTCCCGCGGCCCGCGGCAGACGTCGAAGAGCGGTCTCGGTCTCAGCGCCGTCTACGGCCTGGTGAGCGCGCTGGGCGGCAGGGTGGAAATCCGGAGCGAGGTTGGCAAAGGCACCGAGGTGGCCATCGTCATGCCGCGCCGGAAGAAGTCGTAGCGCGAACCAATAGATGTAGATCGCATAGATTTACACCGGAGGGACCGGTGACGATGGCGCTTCCCGTGCCCGCATGAAGGGCGGCGGTGTCGAAGCGGGCAATGTGCTCGGCCCGGCGCGAAGGGTCGACGGCCGCGGCCCATGCCGCGTCCACCACCGCGCCCGCCGCGCTGCTGGTGCCGTCGGCGCCGTCGGAAGCGCCCGCGAGAAAGGCGACGTCCCGAGGAAGACGCGGTGCGATCACCGCGGCGAGGTGTCCCGAGCGTCCGCCCCGGCCCGCCGTGGCAGGGTCGACCTCGAGCGATGGCTCCGCGACGCGCACCACCGCCTGACCGGGCGCGAGCGACCGCGCGAGCCGCGCATAGTCGTCCGCGAGCTCGGAGACCGGGGCCATGGATGGAGGGAGCACCTTGGCCGACCATCCCGCGCGCTCGAGGGCCCGGGCTCCGCGCTCGGCGAGCAGCTCGGGCTCGATGACGATGAAGTGCCGCTCGCGCGCGGCCGCTTCGTCCGATGCGGCGAGGGAGGGGACCAGCTCGAGGGACGCGAACTGCGGTGCATACCGCTGCAGCACGGCGCGTGCATCGTCGACGCTCGTGGGATCGGGCGCCGTCGGGCCAGAGCCGATGTCGTGCGCCTTTCCGCCGATGACGTCGCTCGCCAGGAAGGCGACCACGGGCCCGCGGGCGGCGCGCGTGAGGCCACCGCCTTTGAGGCGCGAAAGATGCCGCCGCACCGTGTTGAACTCGACGATGGATGCCCCTGCGCGCAGCAGCGCGTGGGTGACGTCGAGCTTCATCGCGAAGTCGATGCCCGGGTGCGGGGCGCACGCCAGGGCGGAGGCTCCCCCGGAGACCATCACGAGCAGCAGGTCCTCGGCGGTCGTGCTTTCGGCCAGCTGGAGAATGCGCGCGCCGGCTTCGACGCTGCGCGCATCGGGAAGCGGATGTGAAGCGCGCAGCACCTGAAGATGCGGGCCCGCTGCGAGCTCGCACGGTGTCCCGTCCGGGCACACGACGAGGGCGCGCTCGATGTTCCAGGGCGAGGCGAGGGCGCCCGCCATCATCGCGGGCGCCGCCTTACCGATGGCCACGGCCAGCACGCGTCGCGGCGGCGCGTCGGGAAGCCGGGCGATGCCCTCGCGCACCGCCGCCTCGAAATCGAGGGAGCGCAACACCTCGCGAAATGCCTGGACGAGCAGCTCCTTCATCGCTCGGGCCTCCGATCCTGGATGTCGACCACGTGGGCGCCGAAGATGGCGTGCCACGCCAGCGTAACGGTGAAATACGCGGCGCGATCGGAGGGGCCCCGCAGCGGCGCGCCCCCGAGCGCGTCATCGCTCCAGCGTACACCGCCGTGGAGCCCGATCCACGGCCCGTTCGCCTGCGCGAAAATGGGAAGCTCGAGCCCGAGCCCCGCTTGAAGTCCGCGCCGCGATCCGAAGGTGTCGCCCACCGGATGTGCGAAGAACGCGCCCAGCTCGAGGCCGAACGAGTCAATCGCCAGGTCCAGCCGCGGCGAGTCGAGTTCGCGTCCCTGCAGCCAGCGCGCAATGAACAACGGCCGCAGCTCCACACCGGTGGCCAGCACCCGCCGCGGTTCCGCGGCCCCGCCGAAGCCCTCTTCGTAGGTCGCGAACATCCCGATGGTGTCCAAGTAGCGGAGCCGAACATCCACCGTGCCGCGCGGTGCGCGCGGACCGAGGGTGGCACCGAGGCCGAACACGAAGGTCAGATCGCCTTCGATGCGGCCGTACGACGTATCCGCCCCGCGCATCCCCGCCCGTTCTGCGTGCGCCGGCGTTGCCAAAAGGAGAAAGGCCAGAACGCTGGCCGAACCGAGAGCCCGTTTCATCCTGCGATCGCGCGCGTGATGTCCTCACGCAGCTCGGGGGCGAAGATGAGACGCACGCGCGAGAGCACCTGGCCCGCGAGCCGTGCGAGCAAGAAGGACACGTCGCTCAGATGCCGCGGCGGACCCTTGGCGAACACCACCAATAGCGGATCGGGCTCGCCTCCGAACGGTGTGTTCGTGGCCACGTCCAGCCCCACGTAGCCATCGGGATCGAGCCCACGCGCCACCGCGATGGCCCGCGCCTCCTCGTAGGCTTGCTCGCGCCCGGAGAGGCTCGCCTGCTCGCCGAACAGCTCCAACGTCTTGAACAGCTGCCGGCTGCGAACCCGCCGCGAGAGGTCCGCCAATACCGGATCCTTCGCGTCCTCCCAGGCATGCATCGCGACGGTGAGCACCGCGTCGTCGAGCTCCAGGTAGTCGCCCAGCGCGATGTTCTCGCCATGCGACGCATGCTCGATCGCGCGCGGCGTGAGCGGCAGGCGGTCTCCATCCATGATGCGCGACGAGGCGCGCGCCAGCACCGCGCGGATCATCCACTCCGCCGAGCGCGTCGCCTTGTGCAGGTAAACCTGTTGGAACATGAAGAGCCGCGCCAGCAAGAACGCCTCGATGGCCGGTAGCCCTTTCGCCCCATCGATGGCCAACGCCGGGGCCGTGTTTTCCTTCGCGGGCGCGAAGCGCAAGCTGCGAAGGAGCCAGTCGAGATCGTAGACGCCGTAGCGCACGCCCGTCGCATGCGCATCGCGCAGCAGGTAATCGCAGCGATCGACGTCGAACGTGCCGCTCACCGCCTTGGCCAGATAGGGCAGGGGATGCTCGCCGCGCACCAGCGCCGCCACCCGCTCCGGCATCGCCGGGTCGAGCGATGAAAGGCACTTGTGCACGCCCGTCCCGGGATCGAGCACCACGCGCTCCGTCCACACCTCGTGGTGCGGCGTGCCTGGCACCGCGTCCTCGAACAGATGCGAGAGCGGCCCGTGCCCCACGTCATGGAGAAAGGCGGCCGCCAGCGCATCGCGCGCGCGGTCCGTCGTCACCTGCTGCCAGAACGGGATCTCCTCCTGGATGGCCCGCAGGCGCGCCAAGAGGAGCTTCATCACGTGCGCCGCACCCACGGCGTGCGCAAAACGCGTGTGCTCCGCCCCGGGAAAGGCCAGCGACGTCACCCCGAGCTGACGCACCCGCCGCAGCCGCTGAACCTCGGGCGTGTCCATCAAAAGCTCGACGACGTTCTCCTCGTCGGTTTCAAACGACACCAGACCGTGAACCGGATCGCGCAAGATCATGGAGTTTTATGGGGAGTTGAATGTAATCCAGGTGATGAAGTGTGGCCCTGTGTGCCAATTCGCCAGCTCATGCTAGTCTTTCGAATTCACTTTCGGGTTACCATCTGGTTTTAGCTGTAGACCCGCGAAAATTTCGCAAACTCTTTCCGTCGTCCTAGCCCCGCCGTTTTCGTTTGACGCCCTCCCCGAACCAATCCCCCCCTCCCGTTTCACCCAAGCCGACGCACCGGCTCGTGGAGATCCTACGCGCTTTTCCCGCGGCGGAGCTCGAGTCGCTGATCGCGAGGCTCAACATTCGCATCGATCCGGCCAAACGGCTCGATGTTCCTTCGCAGGTCGCGCGCGCGCTCGTTTCGCAGCCCGATCTTCGCGATCCGAGCCGGCTGCCGAATGCGTGCGTCGAGCTTCTGCATCGCGTGGCGGAGGCTCGAGGTTCGCTCGTGGTGCCGACGGTGCCACCTGCCCTCGAACCGTTGAGTGCCCGCGGGTTGATGTTCGCGCGCGCCGCGCTCGGGCATGCCCTGTCGTCGGAAAAGCGACCCGCCGTGGAGCTGATCTTGCCCCCCGCATACCTCGTGCAGTTGCGCACGTGGGAAGGGGAAGACCCGCATGGCCTGCGCGCGCTGCTCGCACAAGCTTCGCCGGAAACGATGAGCGCCGTGGCGAGTCACTACCTCGGGCGCCCGGCCACGCAGCCGTTCGCGCTCTCGCTCGAGGTCGCGTGGGAAGCGCTGACGGATCAGAACCGGCTCGAGCAGGAGATCGAGCGCCTTGCTCCGACGGAGCGTCGGTTGCTCGACGGGGTCGATCGCGAGGGCGGTGAAGTCTCCACCGAGGAGCTGCTCGAGCTCGAGCGCGAGCCCCTTCGCATGCGCAGCGCATCGGGCCCCACGCCCTCGCGGCGCGGGGTCGGCGTGTCGCTCGAACGCCGCGGCTTCCTGATCCCGGTTTATCCGAACCGTCACATCATCCCCACCGAGGTGGCGGCCATCGTCGGCGCCACGCGCCTCGCCGAGCGCGCAGAGCGCCGCGAGCAGGTGAAGTCGTTCGTCGTCTCGGGCGATCATGCGCCCAGGCGCGCGCGCTTCGCGGCGGATCCTTCGGTGCTGGCCATTGCACTCGCCATCGTCGCCCGCGAGGGCGGCAACGAAGTGCGCGCGGGCATCGGTACGCCCAAGTCGCTCGTGCAAAGGCTCGCCACGCGCTTCGGGCGCGACCTCACGCAGGTGGGCCTGCTCATCACGCTGTCGCGCGCCGCGGGCCTTTGGGACAACTCCGCGATGAGCGCCTCGGCGCCCCCTGGCTCGTTCACCTTGGGCGAGCTCACGCCGGCGCTCTTCCGCACCTGGCGGCGCGGCGGTTCGTGGGACGAAGCGCGGCCCGAGCCGGAGCTCTTTCGCATCAACACCGAGTCACGCGATCCGAGCCCGGTCGGCGTCCTGCGCGAGATGGTGCTCGACGCGGTCGCCGAGCTGGCCGAGGGCGGCTGGGTGCCCTGGTCCTCGCTCGCGGGCTACCTCAAGAGCGACGACCGCATCCCGGGCATCACGCGCCTTTTGCGCCGCTGGGCCGAGCGTGTCGGGGTCGAGGCCGTCGATCCGATGGATGTCGCTGCGCGCATCGTGCACGAGAGCCTTCCGGCGCTCGGTGTGCTCGACCTGGGCGAGGAAGACTCGTACGGCGAGGGCGCGCGTTCCGAGAACGGCGAGGTCGATCGTTACGCCTCCGTCACCTTGCGCCTCACGCCGCGCGGTCGCTCGCTGCTCTTCGACCGGCCGATGTCCACGGAGATCACCCCCTCGCAATTCCAAGAGGGCAACGTGCTCCGCGTGGGCGTGCACGCGCGCATCTGCAACATCATGCAGATTGCACCCTTCGTCGAGGTTGGCCGCGCCACCGAGACCATCGATCTCATCGTCGCGCCGCAGACGCTGTCTCGCGCGCTTTCCGCGGGCTTCGATCCCGAGTCGCTCCGACAGCGCCTCGAAGCGCTCGCTCCCTTGCCCGACACCCTTTCGCGCACCCTGGCGCAAGCCAGTGTGGTCGTGGGGCGGGGCAGCTTCGTCGCCGCCGGTGGCTTCCTTTGGGTCGACGATGCCAACGTGCGCGAGATGCTCCGAACGCGCCGTGCCACGACCGAGCTGTTCGTCGATCCGTCGCCGCCCGGCGGACTCATCGTCCAGCCCGGGGTCGATCCCGAGCGCCTCTCGCGCCGAGCCCGCACCATCGGCGTGGAAATCATCGCCGAGGGCCAAGTCGTTCGCGCCCGCGCCGTGGCTTCGAGCCGTCCGCTTTCGTCACGCGGCGGCCCGGCATCGACCCGCTAATTTTGCTCTGATTTGTATCAGGGCCCCGTGGCGCACCGTCCAAGCTAGGGAATCGTACTTTGTGGGCGCCGGGCAGACCCTCGTGCTAATGCAGGGGCGCCCGCGTCGCCTTAAAGATCCCGTGTTTCCATGCAGCGATTATCCCGATTCATTTTCACGTGGCGTAATTCCGCATTGGCTGCCCTGGCAGCGAGTTTCCTCGCCACGGGGCTGATGGTCGCGGCATCCAATGCCGCCGCCGAGCCGAACGCCGCGCCCGCCGCGCCCACGAAATCCGATGCGTCCGCTCCGCGTCAGGTCTATTGGCAGGAGCAATTCACCAAACGGCCGCTCGCGTGGCTCGATCCCTTCGATCACGACCGCGACACCCTGGCCCGCGTGTATTCGCTGCGGACGGAGGGCGACTTTAGCTTCCTCCACGCTCGCTACGACGGCGCGGTGAAGGACCGTCCGCCGGCGATGCACTACGGCCAACCGTTCCAGCAGAATCCAGCGCCACTCGACAAAGTGGCCAGTCTCGAGTGGAAGTGGCGGGTCACCCGGCATCCTCAAGTCAAGGACGATGCCTGGGAGGATTGCGCGGCGGGCATCTACGTCATCATCAAGCAGCCCTCGATGATCGTGGGCGGCCGCGGATTCAAGTTCGGTTGGTTGGCCAAACCCGGCGCGACGGGCACGCACCAGCACGGACTCTTGCAGGTCCCATTGCGGAGCGAACCGGCAGGCCCCGAATGGCGCCAAGAGAGCGTCGACCTTTGCGCCCTCTACCGTAAAGAATACGGCGCCTGCGAAGGCCAAAAAGTCCTTTATGTGGGCGTAGTAACCGACGGCGACGGCACCAAGACGCTCGCCGAAGCCGACTATGCCAACTTCACCCTCGTTGCGCGCTGAAACGTTGCCCTAGCAACGATAGGGCGGCCGGCCGGACCGTCCCCGGAAAAGACGCCCCGGAAAAGACGCCCCAGAAAAGACGCCCCAGAAAAAGGCCCGAAGCGGGACCTTACCGATTACTTGGTACCTCGTGAATCGGTCCTAAGTAACCAGTTGGGGAACTTTGTCGAGCGGTACCTGTCGATTCTGTGAAACCGCCGGCACGCCGTCCGCGTAAGTAACCGTACGGCGACTTCTGCCGTCGGTTAAGAACCGTTAAGGCCCGGTAAAAAGCGAGAAAAACAGGGAATAATCGCTTGACGGTGGGCCTTGGCAGCCCCAAATCTTCCGGCCTTCAAGTCGTGAATCCGCGTTCATCAAATGCCATGCGCACTTCAAGGCTGCGTAGTCGCCTACGCGAGGCAACGGCCATGGCGATACTGGACGCTACCGAAGAGGTGATGTCCGAGGCGGGGGTCGAGTCCTTCAGCCTGAACGCGGTTGCAGCCCGTGCAGGAATTGCAGTGGGCACGATTTACAATCACTTCCGCGATCGCGACGAGCTCATTCGTCAGTTGTTCACCACGCGTCGCGCGCAAATGTTCGCGGAAGTCGATTCCGTCCTCAAAGAAGCGCAAAAATTGCCGTTTCGCGAAAAGCTGACGGCGTTCGTTCAGGCCGTACTGCAGCACTTCGAAAACCGGCACGATTTTCTGTCTATCGTGCTTCAGACGGAACATTTGCGCTTGCAATGCCTCGATCGGATCGACCCGGCCGAGCGCTCTGCCCTGCTGAAAATCGAGCAACAGGCGGCAGACATCGTCAAGTTGGGGCTGAAAGAAAAAGCTCTTCGGCCGGAGGCGGCGGACCTGTATCCGGCGCTTCTCATGGGTGTGGTGCGGGCTATCCTCCTGGACCGGCTCGAGTCCCCGGCGGCACGGCCGGTTTCCGAGGAAGCGGAGCGCGTGGTCGACCTCTTTTTGCGCGGAGCCGGTGCGGTTCCCCGGACGAGGAGCCGCACGTGATCCTTGCACCCGAAAGGCTTCTCTGGTTGAACGCGCAGGTTTTCGAACGCTCCACTGAACGCTCGCCTGGGCCGCGGGCACTGCTTTCGCAATACGGCGGCGGTCTCCCGCAAGGGCGAGGAACGAACGCGATGAATTTGGCGATGAACCCAACGAGACATTCCAGCGTTTTGGGCTTGGAACTTACAAAAACTGGTTCTTTTTCAAGGAAGGGCGGAAGCTCGGCAACCCAGTTGCCGTTACGTGCCGTTTACAGTCGCTGCGTCAACGAGTCGTCGGTGTTTGGCGCATTTAGTGCGTTGGTCGATTCTAGTTTTGCGGTTAACGGCGCCCGCGCGGTAAGCGCACTCCGTCCAGCTTTGGGCGCGTCGATGGAAAGGGGATGGTAACCATGAGCGATCGTCGGCCGTCACTTCGCGGGGCGATCATTGGGTATGGCTTCATTTCGGAGCGCGGACACGCTCCAGCGTACAAGGCGCTCGCCAACAAGGGCGCCCCGCTGGAAATCGTGGCCGTCGTCGACACCTGCGCGGCACGCCGCGAGAGGGCGCGCGCCGAGATGCCGGGTGTTCGCATTTACGAAAGTGCGGATGCTCTTTTTGCCACCGAGGATTCGAAGCTCGATTTCGTGGACATCTCCGCCCCCCCGTCCGAGCACGCGCCACTGGCGTTGAAGGCGCTCGACCGCGGGCTGCACGTTCTTTGCGAGAAGCCCCTCGCCACCACGACGGATGCTGCACGCGCGATGTTGGCGCGGGCCCGCCGCGTGGGCCGCGTTCTGTATCCCTGTCACAACTACCGCCATGCCCCGGTCATTAAGGCCGTGCGGCGCGCGCTCGACGCCGACCGAATCGGCCGTGTGTCGATGGTCACTCTGCAAACGTTTCGCAGTACCCACGCGCGGGGCGTTCCCGAATTCCGTCCGGACTGGCGCCGCGAAAAGCGTTGGTCGGGTGGCGGCATCGCCATGGATCACGGAAGCCACACGTTCTACCTCGCATTCGATTGGCTGGGGGCTTACCCCACGGCCATCACTGCGAAGATGTCTACGCTGGGACCCTACGATACGGAGGACAACCTCAGCTGCGCGATCAGCTTCCCGGGCGCAACGGCGAGCGCACATCTTTCGTGGACCGCAGGCGTACGCAAGGTCATCTACACCTTGCACGGCGAGCGCGGCGCGATTCGCGTCGAGGACGACGATGTCGAGGTGAACGTCCTCACCTCGCGCGAGGGTGAGCCGCACAAGTGGCAAACTTTGCGCGATAGCATTCCGTCGAACTGGATGGACGCAAGCCACGTCACCTGGTTCGAGTCGCTCCTGGAAGATTTCTCGCGCGCCGTCGAGATCGGTGAGCACGTTGGGAAGTCGGCGGAGGACAGCCTCCGATGCGTCGAGCTCATCACGCGGGCCTACCAGTCCGCGACGGAAGGCTCGCGCGAGCTTCCGCTCGGTGACGCAGCCCGGCTCAACCGCACGCGCCGTCCGGCCGTGTCGGTGGCAAGGTGATCGCAAGGTAGAGACGTGTTGGAAGAAGGTACGAACCGGTGATCGACGTAATCTGCTCGCTCGCACTCCTCTCTCTGCTCGTGGCGGTCGTCGTCGCGTACGGGGTGCGGCTCGTCCTGCGGGGAGAGGCGCACTTCGCGCGCGTCGATGCGGCGGGCTCGTCGCCGCTGTTGGGCCGCCGGCTCATGGAGATGGCCTACTGGTCTCTCCAGCCGGTGGCGCGCCTGTGCATCCGGCTCGGAATCGGTCCGAATGCCATCACGCTGGCCTCGATGGGGCTTGCGCTGATCGCGGCAGGTGCACTCGCCTTCGGTCACTTCGGCGTGGCCGCCGTCATCACGGCGGTCGCAGCCCTGGGCGATGCGCTCGACGGCTTGGTCGCGCGCAGCACCGGGGTGGCGTCGGACGCGGGCGAGGTGCTCGACGCGGCGGTGGATCGCTACTTCGAGGGAACCTTTCTCTCGGGCTTGGCGATCTACTACCGCGACGACGTTCCCACGCTGATCATCGCGCTCGCCGCGCTTCTCGGTTCCTTCATGGTGAGCTACGCCACGGCGAAGGCCGAGGCCTGCCACGCGGAGGTTCCGCGCGGGTGGATGCGTCGTTCGGAGCGCGCGGTCTATCTCAATGTGGGCATCACCTTGGTTCCCCTCTTGGGCAAGGTGCCGATGATTGCGGCCCTCGCGGTGGTGGCGCTCTTCTCCAACGTGAGCGCGATCCGCCGGCTCGCCGCACTGGCAGCCACCTTGCGGGCACGGGATGCGGCGTCGCCGCTCCCGCAGGAACCCGTCGTCGAACGAGAAGAAGAAGAATCCATCGAGGCGGCGCCGCCAGCCTCGTCGGCCATCCGGTCCGAAGTCACCTCGGCGGCATCATGAATCGAACTATGACAACAGAATCCCGCGTTCGCCTGGGGCCAAGTACGCTGCATCTCTTGGGGCGACACCAAATGGCCTCGGTCGTGGCAACGGCGCTCGACTTCGGGACCATGACCGTGCTCGTCGAGCTCGGCGTTCTCTCCCCCGCCATTGCGACGCTCGTCGGTGCCGTGTTCGGTGCCGTGGTGAACTTCCTCCTCGGACGTCGCATCTTCCGAGCCACCTCGCGCTCGGCGGCGCCGCAGGCCGCTCGCTACGCCATCGTGTCGGCGGCGAGCGCAGCGTTCAACTCCCTGGGCGTTTACATCCTTCATCACAGTCTCGGAGCGCACTACCTGCTCGCGCGGGTGGGCGTATCCATCGTCGTTAGCATTCTCTGGAATTTCCCCCTGCAACGTCACTTCGTTTTCGGGGCCCCCAAAACATGAGCAGTACGCCGAAGAAGCAAAGAGTCCATCTGAAGACCATCGTGCCCGGTCCGCGCAGCACGGCGTTGCGCCAGCGCGAAGATGCGCACGTGGCCCCTGGCCTGCAGGGTTATGCCGTCATGGCGGGCATCGCGGTCGAGCGCGCCGAAGGCAGCGCGGTGACCGACGTCGACGGCAATACGTTCTTGGACTTCATTGGTGGCATTGGGGTCGGCGCCCTCGGTCACAGCCACCCCGGCGTGGTGAAGGCGATTCAGGACCAAGTGGCGCGCGCCTCGGTAGGCTCGTTCACCTCGGAGGCCCGCGTGGAGCTCCTCGAGCGTGTGGCCAAGCACCCGCCGGCCGAGGGCGTTCACCGCCTGCAGCTGTATTCGAGCGGCGCGGAGGCCGTCGAAAGCGCTCTGCGCCTTGCCAAGAGCCACACCAAGAAAACCGAATTCGTCTCGTTCTGGGGCGGCTTCCACGGCAAAACCATGGGCGCGCTTTCGCTCATGGGGTCCAACTTCAAAGAGGGCCTCGGCCCCATGGTGCCGGGTTCGCACATTCTGCCGTACGCGGATTGCTACCGTTGCCCGCTCGAGTCGACGTACCCCTCGTGCGGCCTCGGGTGCATCGACCAGGGCCGCAAGCAGCTGAAATATGCGGCGACGAACTCCATTGCGGCGTTCATCGTGGAGCCGATGCAGGGCACGGCCGGCAACGTCGTTCCGCCGGACGACTTCATCCCCGCGGTGCGCGAGCTCGCGCACGAGTTCGGCGCGCTCTTCATCGCCGACGAGATGATCACCGGCTTCGGCCGCACGGGGCGCTATTGGGGCGTGGAGCACTCGGGGGCCAAACCCGACATCGTCACCCTGGGCAAGGCCTTCGGTGGAGGCTTCCCGCTCAGCGGCGTGCTCACCACGGACGCCATCGCGCAGGCGAAGCCCTGGTCCAATCCGTCGGGCTCGTCGTCGAGCTACGGCGGCAATCCTTTGGCGGCGGCGGCCGGTGTCGCGGCCCTCACGGCCATCGAGGAAGACGGCCTGGTCGAGAACGCGCGCACCGTCGGTGCGGCCATGCTCGAAGAGCTCGCTGCCTTCGTCGACGCGTACCCGTTCGTCGGGCACGTGCGCGGACGCGGCCTCTTCATGGGCATCGAGCTCGTGGCCGACAAGAAGACCAAGGAGCCCCTCTCGCGCGCGGTGACGCGCCGGATCTTCGACGAGTGTGTTCAGCGTGGGCTGCTCACCATGTCGTACGCGCCGAGCTTCCGCATTCAACCCGCGCTCACCATCGACCTCGAGACGGCGAAGAACGGCATCGCTGTTTTGCGTGAAGTGTTCGATGAGGCGAAGCGCACGAATCTCTGGGGGCTCACGTGACGGAGCTCGCCATCACCAGCTTCACGGAGAGGGCGCTCGCGCACGTGCGCACGCTCTGGCCGCGCTGGGCGTGGCTCCCGCCGGTTCCCTTCGTGCTCAACCTCGCGATGAACGTCTACCGTGGCGAGGCGCGGTGGGACCACGTTCTCATCACGTTGGTCGTCATCGGGCTCGCTTATGGCACCCGCTTCACGAAGAAGCTGTGCGTAGGCCTCTACCCAATGGGACTCGTCGCCCTACTTTTCGATTCCATGCGGCTCTTTCAGCACGCAGGGTTCGACACGTTTGGCGTGCACCTGTGCGATCTGCGCGCGGTTGAGTTGCGTTGGTTCGGCCTCGATATGGGGGGGACGCGCGTCACGCTCCACGATTGGTTCCAGGCACATGCGACCACGTGGCTCGATCTTCTGTGCTCGGTGCCCTACGGCACGTTCCTCTTTTACTGCATCCTGTTTGCCGCGTTCCTCTTCAAGCGCGACTTCGTGGCCATGCAGCGTTTCACCTGGGGCTGGTTGGCGCTCAACGTCATCGGTTTCACCACGTACCACATCTACCCGGCGGCCCCGCCCTGGTACTTCCACTCGCACGGCTGCACCGTCGACCTCCTCGCCAAGGCGAGCGAAGGACCGAACCTTGCGCGCGTCGATGCGTTGCTCGGTATCACCTACTTTCACGGCATGTACGGCCGCGCGAGCGACGTGTTCGGTGCCGTGCCCTCGCTCCACTGCGCCTATCCGCTTTTGGTGGTGCTCGAGGGATGGTCTCAGTTCCGCTGGCGCGGAAGGGCCTTCACCGTCGCGTTCTTCATGCTCATGTGCTTCTCGGCGATCTACCTCGATCACCATTGGGTGGTGGACGCGATCGTCGGCATTACCTACGCCATCATCACCTTCGTCGCGTTGCGCATGATCGGCAACGCGCTGCGGCGCCGTAGCGAAAGTACGGCCCAAGACATTCTTCTGCCCAGTGCGGCGGGAGAGGTACAGGAGATTCAGTCATGAGCCACGGATTGGGAAATCCGGCGCCTCCGTGGGCCCGTGCCGCAGTAGCTTGGACGGTTCGTCATGGCCGCATGCTCTGGGTCATCGCGCTCCTGCTCGCGGTTCCAGCCGTGTGGCGCACCGCCAACATGTACATGCATCTGCGCAGCGAGCTCGAAGAGCTCCTCCCGCGCAATGCACCTAGCGTGGTGGCGATCGACGAATTGCGCCAGCGCATGCCTGGTCTGCAGTACCTCGGGGTCATCGTGGACACGGGGTCGGCGCAGAATCTCCCGGCCGGTGAAAAGATGCTCGACGATCTGGCGGCGCGCGTGCGCGCGTATCCGCCGGAGCTGGTGCGCGAGGTGCGCCTGGGGCAGGCCGAGGAGAAGGCCTTCCTCGAGAAGAATGCTGCACTCTACACGGACCTCGAGGACCTGAAGACCATCCGCGCGCGCATCGAGGCGCGACGCGATTACGAAGTGAACAAGCAGACGGGCGCGTCGCTCGACGACGACGAGGCGCCCCCGCCGCTGGATTTCACCGATCTGGAGGCGAAGTACAAGGAACGCCTCGGCGGCAGCAGCGACGCGAAGGATCGCTTCCCCAACGGGCGCTGGTCCAGCGCGGAGCAGCACGTTTCGCTGATGCTCATCGAGGTCGCGGAGTTCTCGTCGGGTCGCGGCCGCGGCACGGAGCTTCTCGAGCGCGTGAAGGCGGACATCGTCTCGCTCGGCGGGACGGATCATTACGCCCCGAGCATGAAGGTCGGATACACGGGCGACGTGGCGATCTCCGTCGAGGAGACCTCGGCGCTGATGGCCGATCTGTCGTTCTCGTCGATCGTCGTGCTGATTCTCGTCGTGGGCGTGCTGGTGGTTTACTACCGCTGGTGGCGCAGCGTGCTCGTGCTGCTTCCGCCGCTGCTCCTCGCCACGGCGTACTCGTTTGCGATTGCGTCGTTTCCGCCGTTCAACGTGCGGGAGCTCAATTCGAATACCGCGTTCCTCGGGTCGATCATCGTCGGCAACGGGATCAACTTCGGGATCATTCTGCTCGCGCGCTACATCGAAGAGAGGCGGGCGGGGGTCGGCGTCGACGAGGCGCTGGTCGTCGGTGTGTGGAGCTCGCGGGTCGGCACGCTGTCGGCGGCCCTGGCGGCGGGTGTGTCGTATGCGTCGCTCGCCCTGACGGATTTCCGTGGCTTCGCGCAGTTCGGGTACATCGGCGGCATCGGCATGGTGACGTCGTGGACGACGGCGTACTTGCTCATGCCGTCGCTGACCAAGGCGCTCGACAAGGATTCGAAGGCCCATCGTCGTGTGACGCACGGCGGCTTCATGGCGCCTCTCGCCAAGCTGGTGACGCGCTACTCCGGGGTCGTCATCGCGGCCACCGCGGTGCTGTTGGTTCTATCCGTGCATCAACTCAGCCGCTTCGGCGCGAACGAGTTGGAGTACGACTTCTCCAAGCTGCGCCGTGCGGACACGTGGGTGAGCGGGGAGGGGTACTGGGGGCGCAAGATGGACGCGCTCCTCGCGACCTACCTCACGCCCACGGTGATCCTGACGGACAGCCCGGAGCAAGCGCATGCGGTGGAGGAGGCGCTGCGTCGTGCGTCGGCGGCGAAGGACAGCCCGCTGCACGCCATGATCTCGAACATCCGCACGATCGACGACGTGCTTCCGAAGGATCAGGCGGCAAAATTCGTGGAGGCCGATGCCATCCGCGAGGATATGACGCCGAAGATGCGATCGCTCGTCCCCGAGGAGAAGAAGGAGCAGATCGATCGGCTGCTGGCCAACGAGGAGAACAAGCCGATCACGTTCGCGGATCTTCCGCGCGTGTTCACCACGGGCCTCCGTGAGCGCGATGGGTCGTACGGTCGCGCGGTGCTGGTGTTTCCCCGTCCTTCGCGCGCGCTCTGGGAGGGACCGCCGCTGGCCCAGTTCGTGGAGTCGCTGCGAACGATTGCGCGTGACGCGGTGGGGCCGCAGGCCAAGCCGGCGCGCGTGGCCGGGTCGCTTCCGCTGTCCGCCGACATCCTCGAGTCGATCCGTCGTGACGGAATCCATGCGAGTGCAGCGGCCCTCGTGGGCGTCATTCTGGTGGTGTTGCTGCTTTTCCGAACGAACTTGATCTCGGTGTACATCATCGGCGGGTTGCTGCTCGGCGTCGTGTGGCTCGCCGGCGGGATGATGGCGTTCGGCGTGCGTATCAACTTCGCGAACTTCATCGCGTTTCCCATCACGTTCGGCATCGGTGTCGACTACGCGGTGAACGTGATGGCGCGCTACGCGCAGGATGGGCGTAGGGACGTTGGGCTTGCTGTTCGTGCGACCGGCGGAGCGGTGGCGCTATGCTCCCTCACGACGACGATCGGCTATTCGTCGCTGCTGATGGCACAGAATCGCGCGCTGTTCTTGTTCGGATTGGTCGCGGTGCTGGGCGAGGTAGCATGCGTTACCGCGGCGATTCTGGCGCTTCCCGCGTTGGTTTCGTGGCTCGACAAGCGACGCGGTGGTCGTCGTTCGACGGCCTCGGAGTCGTCTCCTGGTTCGGAGCACGGGCGCACGGCGACACACTGACGCCGACTTCGGTTTTCTCGGTCGGGGTCTGCCTCGAAACGCGGTCGAGCGCGCAATGTACGATTGCGCGCGTCGACCCTTGACGACGAAGTCGAGCGGGGTCAGAGAAGTCGTCGGATAGGGAGCCCACGCGTGCCTTCAAGGTGCGGTCTGACAGGTTCCGGGCACGCGCATTGCTGAGTTGCGGTTGAACGGTCGAAGCCCCAAGTCTTAACGACGGAGGGGGAGACACTTGGGAACCGCAACGAGGAACGACGAGAAGGAGACATCCTATGAAGCATTCGGACGGCGCAACCCGCCGCAGCGTTGGCTCACATCATTCGCGCGAGCGTACGGACGGTGGCGAGGCGTTCATTCCTGATCCGTATGGTCGGGGTCAGAGCGGCCACACGCGCGCGGCTGAGCCCATGGCCGAATCGCTTGCGGAGGACTTTCTCGCGTCCGCAACCTCGGGCGAAGAGGTGACTCAGGAGCTTCGGGATGCCTTGAATGCCGATGAAGTGGGTGGTCCCTTCGTCGAGACGCAGGCCCAGGAAGAATTCGCGGTCACGGTCGACGAGATGAATCCGGTCGATGCGATCCCGGAGCCGTTTCCCACGGCCAACGGCCACGCCTGACGGCAGGATTCGGGCGGGCTACAAAAGAGCCCCAACTGGGGCGTGTACGCCGATGAGCTTTGGCTCTATGCAAACGGCGACGCGATGAAGATCCACCACGATGTGTTAAATGTCCGGACGGATGGACGGGGATTTTTCGATGTGACGCGCGAGGTCGCGCGCATCGTGGCCGGGGCGCAGGTGACCAACGGGCTTTGCACGGTGTTCGTACAGCATACGAGCGCGTCGTTGGTCATTCAGGAGAATGCGGACCCGGCGGTGCTCCGTGATCTGGAGACATGGATGTCGCGGCTCGCGCCGGAATCGGCCCGCTACGAGCACGATGACGAGGGCCCGGACGACATGCCGGCCCACCTGCGCGGCGCCATCACGAAGACCAGTGAGTCGATCCCCATCGTCCAGGGGCGCCTTGCATTGGGGACCTGGCAGGCGATCTATCTGTGGGAACACCGCTCCCACGCGCATTCGCGCCGCCTCGTCGTGACCGTGTTGGGCCAATAGCCAACGCAACCGTTGACGTTGACGTTGTCGTGGTCGTTGACCTTGACGGCGACGGCGACGTAGACGGCAAGACGTAGTCGTCGTCGTTGACGCCGCCTCGTTCGACAACGACGACGACTACGCATTGACGTCAACGTCGCCGTCGCCGTCTACGACCACGTCAACGTCAGACGTCTACGACCACGTCAACGTTGGGGTCGGCGGGGTGGCCGATTTAAAAAAAAACGGCCTCCAACGCGCGGGGAGGGGAGGGCGCGCGAAGGAGGCCAGTTAGGACCCCGCGTAAGCCCCGTTTGGTGGGGCCGCAGCGTCCTGGAGCATCGGTTTTCAGGGGAAGGATTGAATTCCGATGATCCAGGTGTCGCCGAAGCGACGTGCAGCGGGGATAAAGCTCTTGGGGGACGTTTTTCTCAAGGTTGCGTCACCCTCTAAGCTTGAAGATAAGCCACAGACTCCAGCTGGCAAGTGGCGCATGCGCTGTAAGAAACGAAATACGAAAATGCCGCGTTTTTGCCGTGAAATATAGCTCGCGAGCCCCGTCTGCTTGCCGGTGACGATGCCTAGACGAGGCCTGCGGCGGCCCGATCGAGGAATTCATCGACCGCGCGAAACAGTTCGCGATTGCCGTCTTGCGTATAGCTCGCGAGCTTTTCTTCGCATCGAGGCACGATATCTAGAAACGACTTTACGGCTTCGGCATCGATCTGCGAAGCCTCGCGCCCGTAGCCCAGTTTCTCCAGGTAGCGCGCGTTGAGAACCTGCTCGAATTGCCGGCGTACGGGCAGGGAAAGCATCGGCTTCTGCAGGTAGACCGCCTCCCCCATCAGGGTGAATCCACCGCCCGCAATCACGGCGCGCGCAGTGGCGAGGTCTTCGATGAATCGCGTTTCGCTGAATGGCATATAACGAAGATTGCCTTCGACTTGTTCCTCTTGAATCTGTCGCCGCATGCCATAGACGCGGCACTCCACGTTGGCGCTGGCCAGGGCACGTGCGAGCCCTTCGTTGCCCTCCGCCGTTTGGTAGACGAGCAGGTGATCGCCCCGGCGCGCGATGGCCTTGGCCTGCTCGATTTCCGGCCGCAGAATGGGCGGGAAAAGGCGCGTCCGCTCCTTGCGAACGGCAGGATGAAAGAACGTCGTGATGAAGTACTCGCTCGAGAAGGGCAACTTACTCTTCACGAATGCACGGGCGAGTTGGAAATCCGTTTCGTAGCCGCGGACGATTTCGTCGTCATGCGTACACCGACTGATGATTTGCATGTTGTCGATGCTCAAAACGGGAAGCTTGTGCGTTTTGCCGTATAGATATGTCCACGATTCGAAATCGCTAATGACGACTTCGGGACGAAAGCTGGTCAGCAGCTCGAAATACGCGGCAATGTTCTCGGGGACGCCGCCGGTGCCCGCCAGCACGTTGGACCAGACCGTCTTGCCCAGACGAACCCGGTTCTCCTCGTAAATGAGGTGGTAGCCATGGATTTTCCGCACCTCGTCGAAGCGTTTCGACAAAAAGTCGACCGCGCGTCCCGAGGCCATGATCTCCACCTCGTGGTTCTCCCGCACGAGATGCTCCAACACGACACGCGACCGCATCGCGTGCCCCATGCCCTCGCCCACGACCCCGTAGAGAATTCGCATGGGCAAAGGCTACACCCTTTGTTGCCCTTGCCCATGCGTGCGATGACGTACGTGTTCGCTACGCGGTGGCTCTGACAGGTGCGTGGGCCTTCGCGCGCTCGAGCCGCGCTAGGTACGTCTGCCGGACGAGGCTGACGTCGTCCAGGAAGGCCGGCAGCTCCTCCAGGGTGAGCGCCTGCGGCCCGTCGCAGAGGGCGTGGGCCGGATCGGGGTGGAAGTCCACCAAGACCATGTTGGCGCCGATGATGATGCCTTCGGCGGTGGCGTGGTGAATCTCGGTCATGCCGTCGGGCGAGATGGCGCGCCGGCCCGCCGAGTGCGACGGATCGACACAGACCGGCATCCGCGTGAGGCGCTTGATGACCGGCACGTGCGCGAAGTCGATCATGTTGCGGTGGGGCGCCCCTAGGTGCGATTTGACCCCGCGCAAGCAGAAGACGATGCTCGAGTTTCCTTCGCTCGCGACGTACTCGCAGGCGTTGAGCGCCTCCTCCAAGGTGATGCCCATGCCGCGCTTGAACAACACGGGGAACTCCTTCTGCTGACCGACCACTTTCAGCAATTCGAAGTTCTGCGCATTGCGCGTTCCAATTTGAAGCATGACGCCGGTCGGGTGGCCAACCTGGCGCAGCGCCTCGCGGATCTCGTCCAAATGTTGCTCGCGCGTGATTTCCATCGCCACGACTTGGATTCCGTATTTGCCGGCAAGTTCGAAGACGTACGGAAGGCAGTCTTTGCCATGCCCCTGAAAATCGTACGGGCTCGTGCGCGGTTTGTAGGCGCCCATGCGCGCCGTTTTTACGCCGGCGGCGCCAATGGCTTTGAAGGTGGCCTCGACGTTTTCGCGATTGTCCACCGCGCAGAGGCCCGGAAAGACATTCAGCGTATCCTGGGCAAAACGAATGCCGCGGTATTCGAACCCGACGGCATCCACCTGACCATCGTGGCGGCCCAGCACGCGGTACTTCTCCGAAACGCGCACCACGCGCACGACATAGGCCTGCTCGGCAAAAGGCTCCGCCGGAACGACTTTGGTTTCACCAATCAGGTGCACCTCGGTCAATAGGTGATTCTCGCCCCGGTACGAATGAACCTTGGTGGCGATATTTGGATAACGGGACGCTTGGGCAACGAGGGCTTGGACTTCCGGTCCGTCGGGGGCGACGTCCGGCTTGAGAATGATGATCACGACGGTTGGGTTCCTGAGGCTTGGGGCGAAGGGAGTTGAAGCGATTCGTTTCGATAGCGGGCGGCCACCCGCGCGAGATAGGCGAGCGCCACCGTCGCAAGCCCCGCGTCGTCCAGCCAGCCGACGATGGGCGCCACGTCCGGCACGAAGTCGAGCGGCCAGACGACGTAGGCCACCGTCAGAACGACGAACAGCTTGCCGATCTTGGACGCTTTCGGGTCGCGGAAGAACCGGTACAGCGCCGCGAGGTACCCGATGGGGACGGTTCCCCTGCGAACTGGACGGGCCATGCGCGGAACATAAACGCAACGCGGCACGCGCGCCACATGCCACACATCGAATCCAATGCGTGTCCACTGCACCGGTGCCCGGGTGCGTCCGTTTCCGCGTAGCGTGAATTCGGGTAGCTCGAGCGGATTGGCGCGCACAATGCACGCGTGCGTCGGCAGGAGGCCCCTCCCATGGCAACCTCGAATGTCGTTCGCATCCCTGCAATTGTGACCGCCGTGGTCGCCCTCGCGGTGGGCGCCCTCGCGTGCGCGTCCTCTTCGCCGCCACAGCAGACGGCGCAAACGCAGCTGACATCGGCCGAAGCCACCAATGTGCAAATCAAGCTACCGGCCGGTTACGGCGATCGCAAGCCCGCGCCAGGCGTCGCCACACCGATCCAAAAGCAGATGGAGGAGGATCAGAAGTACCCGATGCCGCTGATCGAGACGGCGGCGGAATGGCGGGAGCGGTATCCCTTCCCGGCGAAGATGCTCGGCGATTGGAAAAGCGATCATCCCGACAGCGCAGCACGCTTGATTCGTTGGGAGGACGAGCAGTCCGATCACGTGCGCATGCTCGTGCGATGGGCCATCGCCAATCCGTACGAGCCGGTTGGCGGCTTCATGCTGAATCGCCATGGGTGGGAAGACTTCCGCGCGATGCGCGATGCCGATCCCGCGGCCGTCGACGCTTTCCTCGCCTGGTGCCGCGCGGCACCCCGGGCCGCCGAAGAGCTGATCGGCCATTCCGAGGGCTTCGGCGCGGTGATTGCTCTGAAGCCGCTGCATCGATAACGCTACAGTGCGAGGTTACGATTTTGAATCGAGCTCTCGATTCGGAGCATAACTTCGCGCAGTGAAGGTAACGTTGCCGCGACATGCATGTCCGCGACGTCGTAGCCGTTCTCGAAGGGATCGCCCCGACTCGGTTTGCCGAGCCCTGGGATAACGTGGGGCTTCTCGTCGGCGATCCCGGCGCCTCGGTGTCGCGTGTGCTTCTCGCCATCGATTGCACGGAGGCGGTGGCCGACGAGGCGCGTGCGCGCGGCGCGGAGATGATCGTCGCGTACCATCCGCCCATTTTTCAGCCGCTCAAACGGATCACCGCGCCCGGGCTCGTGTTTGCGGCCATCCGCGATGGGCTCGCGATCTTCAGTCCGCACACGGCGCTGGACGTCGCGCCGGGCGGGACGAACGACGTGCTCGGCGACGTGGTGGGGCTCGTGACCCGCGGTCCATTGCGTGCGCAGCCGCCAAAGGGCGGCGAACCGCTGCCCCCGGGTTTTGGCATGGGACGCATCGGCGACGTGGAACCCACCACGCGCGGTGCGTTGATCGCGCGCATCAAAGCGGGGCTCGGCGTTTCTCACGCGCTCGTCGCGGGGCCGGTAGCCGGGGACGCGCGCCGCGTGGCCGTATGCGCGGGCTCGTGCGGCGATCTTTACCGCGATGCCCTTGTGGGTAGCGCGGACCTGTTTCTCACGGGCGAGCTTCGCCACCACGATGCGCTGGCCGCGGCGGCCGCGGGAATGACCGTGGTCTGCGCGCTCCACTCGAACAGCGAGCGTGTGGCCCTGGAGGCGCTCGCCCAAAGGCTGCGAGCTGCGTCGATCGTCGTGGATCGAAGTGAGCGAGATCGCGACCCCTTCGCGATTTTGTGAGGCTCCGTACCGATTCGTCGTTGCTGCACGCCCGAAAGTTCGTAAGAGAAACCAGGGCAGATGAGAACGCTCTGGTTAGGGATCCTTGTAGGGTTGTTCATGGATTGCATGGGTGAGGTCACGCAGGAGCCATCATGATGCAGAGCGGGTGCACGGGAATGCCAATGTCCATAGGGCTCATCGCATTCGACGCGCTCTTGCCGGGGCATGGGGAGCCGAAGCGCGGGACCTTCCTCGCGCGCGTGGCCTCCGATGGCGCCGTCACGTCCCGCGTTCGGGCCGCCGCCAAGCAGGCCTTGGCGATGGACGCACAAGGTGACCGCCGGCAGGTTAGGCCAATGATACGCGTGCGATGATGCGGGCCATACCTTCGGCGAAGGTGGGCTCGGGCGTGAGGAGGCTCAGCACGATGAACGCTTCGCCGGGAAACTCGAAGAACGCGCCGGGGTGCACGTAGACGTTGTCGTGCTCGAGAAGTTCGAGCACCCACGTTTCTTCGTTGCGGGTGCGTGGCAATCTCAAGGTCGCGTACCAACCGCCCTCGGCGCGTAGCAACGTCGCAGGCGAGGCGGCGCGCGTGAGCGCGGCGCGCAACGTGGCCAGGTTTCGGCGCGCGCGATGCAAAATCGCGTCGTGGGCGCGGGCGCGCGTGGCGAGGAGGGCCGGCAGCGCGTGCTGCACCGGCGTTCCGACGGAGAGAAAGGTGTCGGCGATGAGCTCGAGGCGGGAGAGCGCCTCGTGGTGCGCGGGACCCGAGACCACCGTCCAGGCGGCCTTCATCTGCGGCAGTGCCGCCAGTTTCGAGAGGCCGCCGAGGGAGAAGACCAGCGCGTCCTTCGTTTCGAGCACGGAACGGGCACGGGTCGCATCGTCGTCGAGCACGTAAGTGGCGAACACTTCGTCCGAGACGATGGGCAGTCCCAACGCGGCCAGATGCGCGAGCTCGCCCCGTTTCAAGAACGAACCGGTGGGGTTGTTCGGGCTGACCACGAGCACGGCGCGCGTGCGTGGGCCGATGGCGCGGCGCAACCCGTCGAAATCGATGTGCCACGCGCCGTCGTAGGCCAGAGGGTAGGGCGTGAGCCGCACCGACTCGAAGGCCCCCAGGTGCTCGAACAGCGGGTAGCTCGGCTGCGGCACGAGCACGTCGTCGCCGGGATCGCAGAGCACCTTGAGGAGAAAGGCGTAGGCCTCGCTCGTGCTGGCCGTGAGAACGACCTGGGCCGGGTCCACGTCGACACCCGCCAGCGCGGCCACATCGCGTGCGACGACCTCGCGGGCATGCGGCAGGCCAAAGGCGTGGGGCTCGTAGAGCATGGCGCGCGCATCGGAGAGCGCGCCGAGGATGGCTGCGTCGTCGTAGGGGATGCCCGCGCTCGTGGGGTTGGAAACCGTGAGGTCGAGGATGGTTCGTCCCTCGCCACGCACCCGGTCGAGCGCGAGCGTGAGCGCGTTGGGGCGTGGATCGAAGGCGCTGCGGTGGGAGAAGGTCAAAGCGCAGCGGTCATAGCAGAGGTTGGACACGGCGGCCGCTTGCTTGCATCCTTACGGGCATCATGCGCTGGGACGAAGATCACGAGAGTCGGGACGTCATCGATCGGCGCGGAGAAGACGACGGGGGAGGAGGCGGCGGGCGTGGTCCGGGCTTGCTCGGGCTGCTGCCGCTTCTCGGACCGCTGCTCCGCAGCCCGATTGGCTGGCTCATTTTGCTCGGCATCGGCGGCTACTACGTCGTGACGTCGCTCGGGCTCTTGGGCGGCGGCGGCGGCAGCCGCGCCGTGCACAACGATCGCGCGCCCAACGTGGCCGCGGGCGATCCGCAGAAGGAGCAGGTGTCCTTCGTGTCGTTCGTCCTCGACGACGCACAGGATACGTGGACCAAAGAGTTCGCGGAGCGCAAGGAACGTTACCAACGCGCCAAGTTGGTGCTCTTTACGAACCGCACCGCGACGGGATGCGGCTACGGCGAGTCGGCCACGGGGCCGTTCTACTGCCCCGCGGATCAGCGCGTGTACATCGACTTGGGCTTCTACAAGGAACTGTCGGGGCGTCTCGGCGCGCGCGGACAATTCGCGCAGGCCTACGTGATTGCGCACGAGATCGGCCACCACGTGCAGAACCTCCTGGGCACCGAGGAGCGCATGGGCCGTGGCGCCTCGAAGACGGGCCCGACCAGCGCCTCCGTGCGCCTCGAGCTGCAAGCCGATTGCTACGCAGGCATCTGGGCCCACTCCACCGCCCAACGGAAATTGCTCGAGGACGGCGACATCGAATCCGCCATCGGCGCCGCCACCGCCATCGGCGACGACCGCTTGCAAAAGATGTCCGGTGGCACCGTGAGCCCCGAACGCTGGACCCACGGCTCCTCCCAACAACGGGTCCGCTGGTTCAAACAGGGCTACACGACCGGCAAGCTCGAATCCTGCGACACCTTCTCGGCGCGGGAACTCTAGAAGATGGATTGACAGGGAGATCGGGAGATCGGGAGCAGTGAGTGTTTTTGTGTTGAATTGAGCGGGCTCAGAATCACCAAAAACCTCCCGATCTCCCGATCTCCCTGTTCAATCCTCTCCTAGCCGAGCTCGCGGCGCGCGGTTTCGAGGTCCAGCGCGTTTTCCCACCGCGCAACCACGAACGTCGCCACGCAGTTCCCGAGGAGGTTCGTCACGACGCGCATCGTGTCCATGATGCGGTCCGCGCCGAGCATCAACGCCACCGCGCCCACGGGGATGACGCCCACGGCGGAGGCGGTCGCCGACAGCGCCAGGAACGCGGAGCCGGGGATGCCGGCCATGCCCTTGGACGTCAGCATCAACACGAAGAGCACCGTCAGCTGCTGGCCAAGGCTGAGCTGGACTCCTACCGCTTGGGCCATGAAGAGCGTGGCCAGCGATAGGTAAATCGACGCGCCGTCCAGATTGAACGAATACCCCGTGGGCAGCACCAGGCCGACGGCTGCGGGATGACACCCGCACGCGCGCAGCTTGTCCATCATCCGCGGCATCACCGATTCGCTCGAAGCGGTACCGATGGCCAGCATGAACTCCGCCCGCGTGTACTTCAGGAAGCGCCACAGGCTCACCCCCGTGAAGCTGCGCAAAATGAGCGCGAGCACTCCGCAAAAGAGCGCGGCCGCCGCATAGCACGCCGCGATCAGCTTGGCGTACATGGCCAGTGACGACAGGCCATACTGCCCAATCAGGTACGCCATCGAGCCGAAGACCGCGATGGGCGCGAGGCGCATCACGTAGCCGACGATGCGAAAGATCACCTCGCCGGCCTGCTCCACGAACGACAGGACGAGCGGAGCCTTGTCCTGCCCCACGTGCACCAATGCACATCCGAAGACCACCGCGAAGAGCAGCACCTGCAGCAATTGGTTCTCGGCGAAGGCCGCGAACACGCTCTCGGGGATCACGTGCAGCAGGAAGCCGCCCACACCGGGCAGCGCGGCCCCCGCCGTCTTTTTTGCGACCGCAGCGGAATCGAGCGTCGCCGGGTCGATGTGCAAACCCGAACCGGGGCGCGCGAGGTTGGCCATCCCCAGCCCGAGAAGCAGCGCCGCCGACGTCACCACCTCGAAGTAGACGAGGGCCTTGAGCCCGATGCGTCCCACCGATTTGAGATCGCCCGCCTTGGCAATCCCGGTGACCACGACGCAGAAGACCAGCGGCGAGATGACCATCTTGATCGCGCGGATGAAGGCATCGCCGAGCGGCTTCAGGGCTGCGCCGGCATTTGGCCAAATGGCTCCGAAGAGAATCCCGAGCAGTGCAAGCGCGACGACCTGCGCAAATGGGGAGAAGAGCAACGATTTGTGATAGGGTCCGGCGGGTTGTACGTCGGCAGAGGCAAGCCGGCCTTCTTCGGTTGCGCGGGATACCGTCACGCTCCCCCCTGGGGGAGTTTCAGGGAGAGGGGAAGAGAGGTTGTCCATGGCGAACAAGGCCGTGCATTTGCCGGTGCTCAATCTCGGGGCGACGTTGCGGAAGGATAACTGGTGGGTCGGGCCGGCAACGACCTTCGTCATCCTTACCGGTTTCATTGTTTACGCCACGTTTCGCGCCTTCGAAAACGACTACTACCAAGTCGGTCCGTACCTCTCGCCGTTTTACTCGCCGCTCATTCCCACCTCGGGCTGGGGAATACCGTTTTTGTCGCCGGCGATGCTCATTTTACCGGGCCCCGCAGGCTTTCGACTCACCTGCTACTACTACCGCAAGGCCTACTACCGCGCCTTCGCCATGGACCCGCCCGCATGCGCGGTCGGCGAGCGAAATCGCCATCGGTACAACGGAGAAACGAAGCTTTTCATCTTTCAGAACCTTCATCGCTTTGCGCTCTACGTCGCGCTCTTGTTCCTCGTGATCCTCTGGCACGATGTCTACAAGGCCCTTTGGTTCCGGGTTCCCGGCAGCGACGAGACGACCTTCGGGGTCGGCGTGGGCACGTTGGTGCTGGCGCTCAACACTACGCTTCTGTCGGGTTACACCTTCTCTTGTCACTCACTGCGTCATCTCGTCGGAGGTAGCGTCGATAGCTATTCGACCGCGGCATTCGGCCAACTCCGTCATACGCTTTGGCGCGGTGTGTCGCGCCTCAACCAGAACCATATGCTTTTTGCCTGGAGCAGCCTCTTCGCGGTGGCCGGTGCCGACGTGTACGTGCGCCTGGTGGCGATGGGCGTCATCCAGGACGTGAGGATCCTCTGATGGCAGGGAATTACGAGACGCACGAACACGATGTCATCATCATTGGCGCGGGGGGAGCGGGTCTGCGCGCGGCCATCGAAGCTTCGTCGATGGGCCTCAGCGTGGGGCTGGTGTGCAAGTCGCTGCTGGGCAAAGCGCACACGGTGATGGCCGAGGGCGGCGTCGCCGCCGCGTTGGGCAACGTCGAACCGAAGGACAACTGGAAGGTCCACTTTCGGGACACGATGAAGGGCGGGCGCTACCTCAATCAATGGAGGATGGCGCAACTCCACGCCATGGAGGCGCCTGACCGCGTCAACGAGCTGGAAGAGTGGGGTGCGCTGTTCGATCGCACGCCGGACGGGCGCATCCTTCAGCGCAACTTCGGCGGCCACAAGTACCCGCGCCTCGCCCACGTCGGCGATCGCACCGGCCTCGAGATGATCCGCACCCTGCAGCAGCACGGCATCCATACCGGCATGAAGGTGTACATGGAGTGCACCGTCACGCGCCTCCTCAAGGCGGGCGACGCCGTGTCGGGTGCCTTCGGCTACTGGCGCGAGAGCGGCCGTTTCGTGGTCTTCCGCGCCAAGGCCATCGTGCTCGCCACCGGCGGCATCGGGCGCGCGTTCAAGATCAACTCCAATTCGTGGGAGTGCACCGGCGACGGGCAAGCGCTCGCGTACTTGGCCGGCGCCGAGCTCATGGACATGGAGTTCATGCAGTTTCACCCCACCGGCATGGTGTGGCCTCCGTCGGTGCGCGGCACCTTGATCACCGAGGGCGTGCGCGGTGAGGGCGGGACGCTGCGCAACAAGGATCAGAAGCGCATCATGTTCGACTACATCCATCCGCTGTACGCCAACGAAACGGCGCCCACGGAGGAGGAAGCCGATCGCTGGCTCGCGCTGAGCACCTCCGGGCAGATGGACAAGAACGTGCGGCGCACGCCCGATCTTCTTCCGCGCGACATCGTGGCCCGCGCCATCCATGCCGAGGTGAAGGCGGGGCGGGGAAGTCCGCACGGGGGAGTCTTCTTGGACATTGCCACGCGCCGCACGGCGGCGGACATCAAGCGAAAGCTTCCGGCGATGTACCACCAGTTCAAAGAGCTGGGCGACGTGGACATCACCAAGGAGCCCATGGAGGTCGGGCCGACGGCGCACTACACCATGGGTGGCATCCGCGTCGATCCGGAGACGCAGCAGTCGCGCGTGAAGGGGCTTTTTGCGGCGGGCGAATGTGCGGCGGGCATGCACGGGGCGAATCGTCTCGGCGGCAATTCGCTGTCGGACCTTCTCGTCTTCGGGCGCATCGCCGGCCTCCATGCGGGGCGCTATGCCAAAGAGCAAACGAACCTGCCGTCGCTCGATGCGGGCGAAATTCAGGACGCGTCGCAGGAGGCGCTGGCACCGTTCAACCGGCACGAGGGGCCGAATCCATTCCAGCTCCACGAAGAGCTGAAGGACACGATGCAGACCCACGTGGGCATCATCCGCACGGAGGAGGACTTGAGCGAGGGATTGCGCCAGCTCGAGAACCTCAAAGAGCGTTCGCGCACCATCCGCATCGACGGCAACCGGCACTACAACTCGGGCTGGCACGAGACCATCGACATGCGCAACCTGCTCATCGTCTCGGAGGCGATGGCCCGCGCCGCGCTGCTTCGCAAAGAGAGCCGCGGCGCCCACGCGCGTGACGACTTTCCCGAGACCGACAAGGAGCACTTCGCCAAGGTGAACATCGTGTCGCGCCTGCACGGGAGCACGATGGAGGTCGCAGAGATCGATCTTCCGCCCGTTCCCGCCGAGATCAAGAAAGTCCTCGAGGAAGAATAATGGCCGAGCCCAAAGCACGACTGCGCGTCTTTCGTGGCACCGAAGAAGCCGGAGACTTCCAGACCTACGACGTCGAGACCTACCCGGGCATGGTGGTGCTCGACGCCATCCACGACATCCAGGCGAAGCAGGCGCCGGATCTGGCCGTGCGTTGGAACTGCAAGGCCGGGCGCTGCGGCTCGTGCAGCGCGGAGATCAACGGCAAGCCGCGCCTTCTGTGCATGACGCGCATGAGCGCGTTTCCCGAGGGCGAGCCCATCACGGTGACGCCGATGCGGGCGTTCCCCATCATCAAAGACTTGGTCACCGACGTCTCGTGGAACTTCGAGATGGCCAAGAAGATCCCGCCGTTCAAGCCGCGCCCGCGCGATGCCGACGGCCACTGGCGCATGCAGCAGATGGACATCGATCGCATTCAGGAGTTCCGCAAATGCATCGAGTGCTTCCTCTGCCAGGACGTGTGCCACGTGGTGCGCGACCACCAGAAGAAGGAGGCCTTCTCCGGGCCGCGCTTTCTCATTCATCTGGCCACGCTCGACATGCATCCGCTCGACACGCTCGATCGGCGCGACATGATCAAGCAGGATTTCGGCGTCGGTTATTGCAACATCACGAAATGTTGCACCGAGGTTTGTCCCGAGCACATCACCATCACGGACAATGGGATCATTCCGCTGAAGGAGCGCGTGGCCGACGACCATTACGATCCGGTCCGCTGGCTGCTGCGCAAGTTCACCGGCAATCCCCGGCCGAACAAAGTTCCAGCGCAGCCAACGGAAGCGGGCAAAACGGCGGACCTCTCTGGGACGCACCGCGTCGACGGCGGGCATGGAAATAAGGGCAAACCGTAACGGAACGGACTGCGAATTCGATTTACAATGAGCCTATGTACGAGCTCAAACGGCTACCGACGAACAGCATCGCGCAAGCTCTCTCCAAGGCCGACCACTACCGCGAGCTCAATCAGCCGGAAGAGGCGGAGAGCATCTGCCGCGATATCCTCGCGGTGCGCCCGGACCACGACGACGCGCTGAAGCTGCTCACGCTGTCGTTGACGGACCAGTTCCGCACGGCGTGGACCCGACTGTTCGACGAGACGCTGGGCATCTGCGATCGGCTCGCCACCGAGTACGAGCGCGTGTACTATGCAGGTATCGCCTACGAGCGCTGCGCCAAGGCCCAACTCGAACACGGCCAGGCGCACAACGCCTTCGTCTCCTTCGAGAACGCCTTGGAACTCTTCGCCCGGGCCGAGCAACTCGCACCGCCGGAGAGCAACGCCGATCCAATCCTGCGCTGGAACCGTTGCGTGCGGATGTTGAACGACCACCCCGAATTACGCGACGCGTCGGGCCCCGCCCGCGGCGCCATGCACTCGGTGCTCGGCGACTAAGAAGAGAGAGAGAAATTCACAGGAAGACGGGAAGACGGGAAGGAGTTACGGCACGAACCGTCGCGGAACGCTGTTTTTGTTGTTTTCAGATGGGCCACTGGGCCCAGCGGAAATCCCAAAAACCTTCCCGCCTTCCCGCCTTCATGTGAATTCTCTTCTTTCGGGTTCGGGGTATCGTGCGCAGCCATGATCCGCCGAGCCGCTCTTCTCATGCTTCCGTGCTTCCTCGCCGCGTGTGCCGGCGAGCCTCCACCTCCAGCCGTGGCGCCTACGCCCACGTCCGCCAAAGCGCCGGTGGCGCAAGGTCCTGTCGCGCCGCCGCCTGTCGTGGAGCGGGTGGCCATATCGACGGACTTTCCGCTTCGATATGCCAAGACGCAGCGCTTTTCCCTTGGGGAACCGAAGCGGCTCACGCCGACGGAGGATGGCAAGCGCGTCTTGTTCTTGCGCGCGACGCCGCAGGATCCGCGCAATGCGCTGTGGGAAGTCGATGTGGCGACCGGCAGCACGCGTGAGCTGATCAAGCCGGATACGTTGCTGGCCGGGCCCGAGGTTCTCACGGCCGAGGAAAAGGCGCGGCGTGAGCGGCAACGCATTCGCGGGGGAGGGTTCACCTTCTTCGAGGCGAATGCCGATGCTTCGGTGATCGTAGTCTCGCTATCGGGCAAGCTTTACGTGTGGAAGCGCGCCACCGGCAAAGCGCGCGAGCTGGCCACGGGGCCGGGGGTCATCGATCCGCACCTGTCGCCCGATGCGAAGAAGCTGGCCTACGTGCGCAACAACGACGTGTACGTCATCTCCGTCGAGGGCGATGGGGCGGCGAAGCCCGTGGCCATCACGCGCGGTGGGACGGAGACGAACCCGCACGGCGTGGCCGACTTCATGGCCCAGGAAGAGTTTTCGCGGCAGCGCGGCTTCTGGTGGTCCCCCGATGGCAACGAGATTGCCTACGAGGATGCCGATCTGTCGAAGGTCGAGAAGTGGACGCTCGCGGATCCGGGCAAACCCGAGCAGCCCCCGCAGATCGTCGCGTACCCGAAGACGGGAAAGGCGCACGCCATCGTTCGCCTGGCGGTGGCGCAGGTGCGTGCGCCGCAGCAGCCCGCGCGCAAGATCAAATGGGAGGCGGAGCGCTATCCGTACCTCGTCTCGGTGACGTGGCCGAAGAACGCGCCGCTGACGCTTTTCGTGGTCGACCGCGAATACCGGCATGGGTCCGTCGTGGCCGTCGACGGGAAAACTGGGAACGCGAAGGAGCTGCTCACCGAGGAGGACAAGTTGTGGCTCGGCGAGGACCCCTCCGTTCCGCGCTGGCTTCCCGATGGCAGCGGCTTTCTCTGGTCCACCGAGCGCAGTGGCGACTGGGAGCTCGAGTTGCACGGTCGCGACGGCGCGAAAATCGCCACCGTGGCGCCGAAGTCGATGGGCTACCGCAGTCTGGTCGGCCTCGACGCGGCGAAGAAGGTTGCCTACGTGCGTGCCTCCGCGGAACCAATCCGCGACGAGATTTGGGCGGCCCCGTGGGGCGGCGGCGCGCCGCAGTCCCTTTCGCACAACACCGACAGCCTCGTGTATGCGAACTTCGGCGACAATTCGCGCGTTTACGCGCAGTACGAGGGCACGCAAAAGGGTGCGCGCCGTTTCTCCGTCCGCAGCGTGGACGGGGCGGTGAACATCCCCGTTCCCTCGGTGGCGGAGGAGCCTCCGTTCAAGACGAACATCGAGTACACGAAGGTCGGCAAGGACGACTACCGGGTGGCGATTCTCCGGCCGCAAAAGTTCGACAAGGCGCGGCGTTACCCAGTGATCGACTACATCTACGCGGGGCCCGGCTCGTACCAGGTGCACTCCGATGCGCGTCGCTACATCGAACAGCAATGGCTCGCCGACGTCACCGATGCCATCGTGGTGGCCATTGACGTGCGCGGTACGGCGCGACGGGGCCACGATTGGGAGCGCACGCCGCACAATTACGGCGAGGTGGCCATCGACGGCCATGCCGAGGCCATTGGCGAGCTCGCGAAGAAGTACCCGGAGATCGACGGAACGCGCGCGGGCCTGTACGGGTGGTCCGGCGGCGGGTATGCGACGGCGTTGGCCGTCTTGCGCCGGCCCGACGTCTTCAAGGTCGGCGTCTCGGGTGCGCCGGTGGCCGATCTGCGCGACTACGACGCGCTGATGGAGCGCTTCATCGGCCTGGAGCCGAACAACGACGCGTACGACAAGCAGTCGCTGCTCACGTGGGCCGCGCGTCCGCCGAGTGCGGCGGCGCCAGCGCGACCCCTGTTGCTCATCCACGGCACGGCCGACGACAACGTCTACCTGGTGCACTCGCTCCGATTCGCCGAAGCGATGGCCCGCGCCGGCCGCCCCATGGAGTTCATGCCGCTCGTCGGCCAGACGCACATGGTTTCGGATCCCGAGTCCTCGGCCGCCGTCGCCAAGCGCACCGCGGAATTCTTCCGCGAGCACTTGTGACGTCGATCTAGCCGAGCGCGGCGAGCGTTTCGCGTGCGACGAGTGCGGACGACTGTGGATTCTGCCCCGTGACCAGTTTGCCATCACGGACGGCAAAGGAGGACCACATCGCTCCGCGCTCGTAGCGCCCGCCGAGCTCGCGCAGCCGCGTCTCGAGCAGGAACGGCACGACCGTCTCGAGCTTCACGGCCTTCTCCTCTTCGTCGGAGAAGCCCGTCACCCGCCGGCCTTGCACGAGGGGCTTGCCGTCGCCCGTGCGCACGTTCACCAGGCCACCCGGCCCGTGGCACACGGCCGCGACGACCTTGCCTTGGTCGAAGGCGCTACCCAGCAGCGTCGCGCTCTGCTCGTTCACGGCGAGATCCCACATGACGCCGTGCCCGCCCACCAGGAAGTACGCGTCGTAGTTCGACGGCGCGATGTCCGCGAGGCGAAGGGTCGACTCGAGCTTCTTTGAGGCCTCGGCGTTCGCGAGAAACCATCGCACGTCGTCCGTCGCCTGCTCGGCGCTGCCCGGATCGGCCGGGGCCTTTCCACCCTTGGGGGACGCGATATCGACCTGGGCGCCGGCCTCCACGAAAGTGCGGTAGGGCGCAGCCAGCTCTTCGAGCCAGAACCCGGTCTTCTTGTCGGTGTTCCCGAGGCGATCGTGGCTCGTGACGATCATGAGAATTCGCTTGGACATGGGGGTCGTCTCCTTCGGTGGGCTCATATGTACGCCTCCAGGAACTGACGGTTCGAGAACGCGTACGAGTCTTTGAATTGCACGCTGCAATCGAACCGCGGTAGCGAGACCATCCCGGCGGGGCCGGAGCCATACCGATCTCACATTGCGAGGATCGCCATGAGGTTTGGCGATCCTCGTGCCAGGCAATGGCTTGGCGCCGGCCTCGCCGGGATCGTCCCGCTGCCGCTGCTCGGCATCCGCGTAGTTTCGATTCGAGGACCTTACTGCAGGCTGTAAGGTTAATCTGCCGAAACGAATTCACGATATCGTTGAGCTGTGGTCATCAATTACGAACTCTTGCGGACCCTCTACGAAGTCGGCCAGGCCCGCACCTTCGCCGAGGCGGCGCGCCGTCTTCGCGTCACACCCTCGGCGGTCAGCCATCAGCTGCGCACCTTGCAGGCCCAGCTCGACGTGACCCTGTTCGAGCGCGTGGGGCGTCGCGCGAAGCTCACGCCCGCGGGCGAGCTGCTCGTGCACGAGCTTCGCGCCTCCTTCGCGCGCATCGACGACGCGCTGGACGCGGCCACCTCGGATGCGCGCGCCGTTCGGGGGCGCGTGCGCATCGGCGGGCCCGGGCCCTTTTCGCGCATGTGGCTGCGTCCGCGCCTCGTGAGCCTCTTGCGCACGTACCCCGAGCTCGTCCTCGACGTGTGCTTCAACGTCCCTTCCGTGCTCACGCAGGAGCTGATCGAAGGCGAGCTGGATCTCGCCCTCATCGTGCGCACCGCGGATGCGCCCACGCTCGAGATGCACCCCGTCTACGTCGAGGAGTTCCTCGCCGTCGCATCGCCCAAGCGCTGGCAACATGGCTCGAAGAAAAAGCCGGAGACCGCGCGCGAGCTGTGCGAGCATCCCTTCGTCGTGTTCGACGACGATCTGGCCATGCACGCGGCGTATTGGGCTGCCACATTTGGTCGTCGCGAGCCCTTGCCGACGAAGATCATCTGCCGCATCACCAGCTTGGACGAAATGCTCGCGCTCGTTGTCGAAGGACTCGCCGTTGCGGTGTTGCCAAATTATTTCGTTGCAGACGCATTGAAAGCCAAAACGGTCGTGCCCGTTGGACCGGCTCATCTTTCGCGCCTGGCGCGGCAAACTACCGCGAAAAACGCCATTTACGTGGCCTGGCGCAAAGGGGTGGTCGAAACGGCACGACTAAGGGCCGTACGGGATGCTCTCCTTTCTGGGGCGCGTTCGGCGTAAAATTGCCGGCCAATCTCATGCAAGCATTCCCCAATTTTCTTCAGGCGCCTCGCTTCCTGGCCTTCGTCTCGTTGGCTTCGTTGGCATTTGCCACCGGATGCGGTGGGGGCCTCCAGCTCACGCCCGTGAAGTCGACGCAGAACCGGCCGAGCAACGTGGCCGTGTACTTCAAAGTGCAAGCAGGTGGAGAGCCGGTGAGCGGTCTCACCGCCGACCAGTTCCGCATCTATGAAGACGGTTCGCTCGTTTCGGAGAACGAGAGCAAGCAGACCATCTTGAACCCCGAGGTTGCGGCCTCGCACTACACCTTGCTGCTCATCGACATGAGCGGCAGCGTCAGCGGCGATCCCGATGCGGTGAAGACGCTGGTCGACGCCGCCACGGCGTTTACGGATCGCGTCGAGAAGACGCACAAGGTCGCGGTCTACACCTTCGACGGCAGTCCGGAGATTCATGCCGTGGCCCCCTTCGGCAGCCCCGGCGGAGCCAAGGGTGCGATTCGCGGTTTGCTCTCGTACAAGCCGCAGGATCCCAGCACCAACTTGAACGGCGCCGTGGTCAAAGGCTTGACCGAGCTCGATCGCGCGCTCGCGCACGCCGAGCATCCGATGCGCTTCGGCACCTTGGTGGTCTTCAGCGACGGTCAAGATCGAGCCGGTCGCGCTACCAAAGATGAAATGAAAAAAGCGATCAAAGATCGCAAGTACGAGATCTTCGCCATCGGCCTGGGCAAGGAAATGCAGGAATCCGAGCTCAAAGACATCGGCCGCAGCGGAACCTCGCGCACGGACAACAAACAAGAGGTCGTCAAATCCTTCGACGATATCGCCCAGCGCATCGAGGCTTCGACCAAGTCGTATTACCTTTTGAGCTATTGCTCGCCTTCACGTGCGGGAAAGCACGAAGTGAAGATTCACGTCCAGGCGAAAAATGAAAAGGGAGAGCGTTCGGGATCGCTCGTAAGTGAATTCGACGCCTCTGGATTCACCCACGGATGCGATCCCAATACGCCCCCCTCTTTCGATGTGTCGAAGGGCGATGCCCTCGCTCCGAAAAAGGAAGATAGTGAAAAGTCCTCGTCGTCCGGGGGCGAAAAAGGCGAAGTGAAGGCCGGCGCGCGCGCTACGGTCAAACCGTCGCAGGGCGGCTCCGTGCGATTGCCGCCCCCGCCAAGCTCGTCACCTGCCTCATCGCCACAACCGGCGAAGCAACCCCAGGATTTCAATCCTTAGTACGTAATGGCCCATCGGGACGATCCATCGAAGGGTACGTTGGGATGACGAGCGACGCGTCGATTCCCACGAAGGCCGTCCCGCGTATGGTGGGGCGCTACCACCTCCTCGAAGAGGTGGGGAAGGGGACCTTCGGGCCGCTGCACCTCGCGCGGTTCGAAGGCCCCAATGGCTTTCAGCGGTGGACGTCGGTGCTCGAGGTCGAGCTGCGGTTTGCCCGCGATCCCGAGTTCAAAGACGCCTTCTTCCAGTCGGCGCGCACGGCGGCGAGGATTCAGCACGCCAACGTGGTGGCGACGCTCGACGTGGGCGAGACCGAAGGCATGCTCTGGCTCGCCTCGGAGTACCTGCTCGGCGAGACGGCGAAGGATCTCTTGATGGCCGCGCAGCAGGCGAAAATGCCCATTCCGTGGGACATCGCCTGCCGCATGATGGCCGACGCCGCCCTCGGTGTGGATGCGATCCACGAGCTCGCGCACGCGACGAACGGTACACCGATGCGCCTGGTGCATGGTCGGCTCGCGCCGCACCGGTTGGTCGTGACGTACGACGGCGTGACCAAGGTGCTCGAGCCGTCGGCGCCGATGGTCACGCTTTCCGCGGGCGAGCCCGGGCAGGCGAAGACCATGGTCGGTCGCGCGGTCGCGTACACCGCCCCGGAGTTGCTGCGGGGCGAGGCGTTCGATCGGCGAGCGGATGTTTTCTCGCTGGGGGCCGTGCTGTGGGAGCTCTGCGCGGGGCGCCGCCTCTTCGGCGGGCGCGACGAAAGCGAGACGCGCGCGAAGATTCAAGGCAATGTCATTCCGCCGCTCTCCGAGTCGGTGCGTGGTTTTCCGGCCGACGTGGAGTCGCTCATACGGCAAGCGCTTGCCCCCGATCCGGCGGCGCGCTTCATCACGGCGAAGGCGCTTGCGCGCGCGCTGCATCAGGTGCTGGTGCGCGATGCGCTGGTGGTGACCGATGACGAGGTGGCGCGCTACCTGTCGCAGCTGTTTCCGGACCGGCTCGCGCGCAAGAAGGAGCGGCTGCTGACCGCGGCGGACGTCACGCACGTCTTCAACCGGAGCATGCTATCGCTGCCGTCCGGAGCGGCCGCGCAATCGGGGCCTTGGCCCGGAGCGGTCGCGCAAGCGCCCCGGGCCTCCGACGCGGGCAACGCGCCCAGCCCGCGGATGCCGGTGCGGCGATTGCCGCCGCACATTTTGACGTCGGCCCAGGCCGCGCCGCCCACGCCTGCGCCGCCGGCGGATCTCGCCTCGACGACGATGCGCGTGCGAAAGCTCGATCCGATGGGGCCCACGATGCTCTTCGTGGTGCTCGGCATCGCGCTCGCCGTCGTGGCGGTGCTCATCATCGTCGTGGTGCGCCGTCCTTCGACGACGGGCCCGGTGGCGGTGGCCACGCCGCATCCTCCGGCGCCGTCGGTTGCGCCATCCCCCGTGCCGGCGGCATCCAGCGCACCCAGCGTGAGCGGGACGGCCTCGGCTTCGGGCGGAGCGATTCCCATTCTATCGCCGGCCTCGGTGCAGGAAGCGGCATCGGCCGCACGCACGGCGCCTCGTGCTGCGACGACCCCGGCCGCGCCGCCTGCACCGAAGGGCAAGCTCACGGTCATCTGCGATCCGGCATGCGACGACGTGCTCGATGGCCGCGTGTCCCTGGGACCGTCGCCCATCTACAAGCGGTCCACGTCGCTGGGCACACACCACATCACGTTGCGCGTATCCGACCCGTCCGTGGAAAAAGTCGTCGACGTGGTGGTCCATGAAAACGACGTCACCGTGTTGAAGCAATCGATGACGCCCTGACGATTGGCTAGCCGTCGGCGGCGATCTCTTCGGCGAGCTTTTGCGTATCGGGCGACCAGAGCGGGACGATTTCCTGCTCGCGCTCGCAGAAATACTCGACGAACCATGCGTCTTTTTGGGCCAAATAGTAAAGCTTGCCCGTGCCGCGCATGATCTCGCCGCACTCCGGGCAGCGGTGTCGCAACGTCTTGGCGCGCGCGCTCCATGCGTCTCGATCGAAGCCGTCCAACGTCTTGCCCATGCAAGATGGAACAAACTACGTTTGAAAGCCATGCCCGCGGCGCAAAGCGGCCTCTTGGCCGCCTTCGTTTCCTGCACCCGTTTTTCTAGAATAACGAAGTCCGTTGGGCGATAGGATGCGCGATTCCCTGTGACACCGCCCAACGATCCGCCCGCCGCGCCGTCTGACGGCGAAGTCGCCCATCCCGATGCGTCGGCCGATCTCACGCCGATCGTGGGCGCGAATTTGCGCCGGCTTCGCGTCAAGCGCGGCCTTTCGCTGGAGCGGCTGGCGAAGCAATCCGGCGTGAGCCGCGCGATGCTCGGACAGATCGAGCTGGGGCAGAGCACCCCGACCATCAACGTGCTCTGGAAGATCTCCCTCGCGTTGGATGTGCCCTTCTCATCGTTGCTCGGTGGCGCGGGGGTGACGCCGTCGGTGTCGCTTCTGCCTCAGTCGCGGGCGCGCATGCTCATGTCGCGCGATGGCACCTTCAAGTCCCGCGCGCTGTTCCCGTTCGACACGCGCCGTGCCGTCGAGTTCTACGAGCTTCGCCTCGCCGCCCATGGCATCGAGGATGCCAATCCACATCCGCCCGGCACCACGGAGAACCTGGTGGTGCAATCCGGTGTCCTTCGCCTCACCGTCGATCGCGAAAGTTACTCGCTGAACACGGGCGATGCCGTCTACTTCGAGGCCGATCGCCCGCACATCTACGAGAACCCGGGGGACGTCGAGACGGTAATGTACCTGGTCATGACGTACGCGCGCGACGATCGCTAGCGCCTAGAACCGTACGCCGGCGCGGGCGCGCGCGGTGGCGACTTGGCCTTGATCGAAGCCGAAGCCGAACGGCTCGTCGAGGGCGACGAGCAAGCCCAGTCGGCCGAAGAACTTCCCATTGTCGTAGGAGCCGAACCCCTCGAAGGCGCTCTGTGCGTTGTCGCCGTCGGCCGATGGGTTGTGCATGAGATGCAGCGCGATGCCTCCGCCGAGGCCCCCGTCGGCGCGCCCCTCCGCCTCGACCCGCGCGGTGTAGATGAATCGCGCTTTGTTGTCGGTGCCGCGGGAGATGGCATCCTCGATGGGGATGAAGAGCTGCGGAGCGACCTCACCGCGCACGATGAATGCGTTGGAGGCGAGGTACTCCACGCCGCCGTAGGCCCCGATGGGAAGGTACTGCGGCAGCCAATAGTGCACGTCGAGGCCCGCTGTGGACGAGTTCCCCAGGACCATGGCCGTGCGCCAGCCGCTATCGTGCACGGTGGCCAGCGGAATGGCGGCGCGGGCGCCGAGGTACCAGGTGAGGGCGCGCGTGGTGGCGGCGTAATGCAGACCCACGGTTGGATTGCCGATGCCCGCGTAGCCCTTGCTGCCGGGGCCGTTGACGTTGACGGCCACGGGCGCATGGACCGTGAGGTAGACGCGGTCCGCAAAGCCATATTGAAGAAAAGGGATGAGCCCGAAGGTCGACCCCGCGCCCTTGGCACTCCACCAATTGAGATCGCCACCCGCTTTGCTGGACTGCGACTCCGGCGAAAGCGTCGGCGCCGCCTCCGCCCGCCCCGCGCCCAGCGCGAGCGATTCGACGAGTGCCATCGTGGCCAGGCCGAGTGCGTGCTCTCTTCGCATGGAAACGCTCCTTTTACCATGGAATCGGCGGATTCTGACGTAGATTGGTCGGCCATGCCCCAACCTCTGAAGAGCCCCTTCCTCGTTCCCTTCGACGGGTCCTTCCGCGTGAAAAAAGCGCACAATGAGCCGCCGAAGGGCGCGCCGGACAAGGCGGAGGCGGAGCTGCGCCTGGCTCAATGTGTGGACGAAATCGCGCACCTTCAGAAGAAGCTCTACGCGGACAATCGCCACTCGGTGCTCTTGGTGTTTCAGGCGATCGACGCCGCCGGAAAGGATGGCACCATTCGCGCGGTGCTCACGGGTACCAACCCGGCGGCGTGCCAGGTTCAATCCTTCAAGTCACCGTCGGAGGAGGAGCTCGACCACGATTTCTTGTGGCGCATCAACCGCGCACTTCCCGAGCGCGGCATGATTGGCGTGTTCAATCGGAGCCACTACGAGGAGGTGCTCACCGTGCGGGTGCATCCCGACTTCCTCGAGCGCCAGCGCCTCCCGTCCGTGCCGCCGCTGGGCAAACTATGGAAAGAGCGGCACGAGTCGATTCGCGACTTCGAAAAGCACCTTGCGCGCAACGGCACGGTGATTCTCAAGTTCTGGCTCAACGTATCCAAGAAAGAACAAAAAAAGCGATTGCTCGCGCGCATCGACGATCCTTCCGCCAATTGGAAGTTCCAACCGTCGGACATCGATGAACGCGAGCAATGGTCGAAATACATGGTCGCCTACGAGGAGATTCTCAACGAGACATCCCGCCCGTGGGCGCCGTGGTACGCGATTCCGGCCGACGACAAACCCTATATGCGATGGGTCGTCGCCGACATCGTCGCTCGTACCATGAAGAACATGGATATCGATTATCCCAAGCTAAATCGCGACGAAGTAAAGAAGCTAAAACTGACCCGCGCTCGCCTCGAGAAATCCTGAGGATTGAACATGAAGGCGGGAAGGCGGGAAGGACTTACGGCACGGACAGCGCGGAACGCTTTTTTGGGGTTTCCAATTGGCCATCGGGCGCATTGGAATCCCAAAAAACTTCCCGTCTTCCCGTCTTCCTGTGAATCCTCCCCCCGGCGTGCATCGCTGCGCGCGGTTATCAGGCTTTGCTGGCGAGTTGCTTTTTGAGCGCGTCGATCGAGCTGGCGAGCTTCTCGAGGGTCTTGGCGCTTTGCTCGAGGGCGGACTTGGCGAGGCCCAGTCCGTAGGTTGCCCACTCGGTGCCGAGATCGAAGATGATATCGACGAGGGTGTTTGGCGACTTCTTCTCGCCTGCGACGTTCTCGGTGGCGGGCGTCTCGATGGCAACGGTGCTGCTGGTTTCGTTCGTGCTCATGGCATACCTCTCCTGTGGAACGGCCGCCGCAAGCGGCGAACCTCCGGGTTGATGGGAAAATCGAAATGTGGTCTGGGCTAACGGGCGCCGGGAAGGCACTCGTCACAGACGAAGATGCGCGCCTTTTTCTTGCCGTTGGTCGGCTCGTCGGTGAGGCCCAGGTTTGCGCGCACGCCCGCGGCCAAATCTCGTTCGCATTTCGCGCACGTGGCATCCTGCGCGAGGGTGATCGTTTGAAATGCGAAGACGTCCTTCAGCGGATCGAATTTGACCCGCGCCTTGAGCCGCTCGCGCTCGTGCTCGAGTTGCTTGGCGGCGTTGCGCAGGCGTGACTCCACGTTTTCCGTCGCGGCGTCGGCGACGTTGAGCGCATCTTCCAAGATGGTGCGCACCAAGTTGGAAACGGGGACGCGAAGGTTGTCCGCGAACCGTTTCAACTCCCGCTCGAGCACGGCGGGAACGCGCGTGTGCAGCACCCGCTCTTTTTTGGGCTCTGCATCGTCGCTCTCCTCGACCGCGCGTGAACCATCCACGCCGTCGACCTTGTCTCGCTGCGGGTCTCGCTGTGTCACGCCGTGATACATAACGCGCTGTGTATCACGCGTCAAGTTGCGGGTACCGATTCTGCAAAATAGGGCTTGCGAAACCCAAACACAGCCGCAACGCGCTCCCAGAGGCGGGCGAAAAACGGGGAACCCGGTGCATGGGAGCCGCCGCGCGAACCGCCGCGAGTGCGCCGCATTCGTTCGGCGCGCGGAGGCAAGAGGCTGGTGCTCCGAAGGCGCGGGCGCCGGTGGTGGTCGGCCCGCAAAAAGGCTTCGAGGGAGCCGGCGAACGCGTCGGGGCACTCGCGATGTGGGAAGTGGCCGCAGCCGGCGAAGCGCACGACGTAGAGGCCCTCGAGGTAATCGGTGACGCTGGTCGCGTGGCGCGCGGGGATGATGGGATCGCGATCCCCCCAGAAGAGCATCATCGGTGGGAGGTGCGGAATCTCGTGCGCGCGATCGAGAAAATGCTTCGTCTGCCCGCGCCAATCGATGACGTCGCGCGTGGTGCGCGAGAGGACGCGTGCCGAGCCGGGCTGCGAATTCAGCCACGAGAGACCGTCGATCTCGTGGCGATCGAAGACGGCGGCGTGCTGCAAGAAGACGCGGGTGCCGAGGCCCATGAAGGGCTGGCCAAAATGCTCGACGACGCCGCTCGAAGCGCAAAGGCGAAGCGGCAGGCCGACGCCGGTGCCGAGGCCGCCGCTGGCGACCAACGCCAGCCGCCCTACGCGCGAACCGGCTTCCTCGAGCAGGAGCCGCTGCGCCACCCCGCCACCAAAGGAGTGCCCGACCAGGTCGAAGTCATCGAGGCCGAGTGCATCGAGCCATTGGCCGATCGTCTCGGCGTACCAGTCGAGGCCGTAGCTGGCGTGCGGGCGGCCCGAAAAACCGTGGCCGGGAAGGTCCGGCATGAGGACGCGGCGGTGGCGAGCCAAACGCGGCGCGACCCGCGACCACGTGCCGTGCGAGTCGGAAATGCCGTGCAGCAGCACCAGCGGCCGCCCGCGCCCCATTTCTGCCCAATGGAGATCCAGTCCCCCCAACCGCGTGAACGCGCGCTGGGGCCCTGCGAGACCGAGCATGATGCGGCAGCGTGATACAACGTGATACGTCTGTCAAGATGTATCACGCCGCCCAAAGCGAACGGCTCAGAACGCCTTGACCAAGGGCACGTCGTGGCCCTTGGGGCACTTCACCTTCATCCCCGCCTCGGCTTCGCTCACGGTGATTTTCACCATCGCCTTGCACTTCGGGCAACGGATCTCCATCACCGGGTCTTCCTCAGGGGGCTTTCCAGACATCACTTTGCCTTCGAGTATACCTGCACGGCGACCGGGCCGGAGCCCTTGTTAGCGCGGATATCCAGCTTGTACGCCACCGGAACCGGAAGCATGGGGCACGTCGGGTTCGGCGAGGCGCCGATGACGGCTTCGTTGCTCGTGGTCTTATCCTGGCCTGCCGACACCGTGTAGAACGGCGGCGTGAGGAGGTTCAGGTTCACATCCTTCACGCCCACGCCAATCGGCGAAGCGCCGATGATCGTGTAGCACTTGCCCGCCTGCATCGTGACGGTCATCGACGTGCTTTGCCCTTCCGTGAGCTGCGCGGTGATGGGCGCGCCCTCCGGCTGCATGCCCGGGGCATAGCGCGCGGCGAGGGGCGTCATCAGCATGTTCACGAGCGCCGGATCCACGTTGCCCGGGGCCGGAGCGCCGCTCGGTGCGGGGCCCGGTTGCTGCGCGCCAGGTTGCTGCTGCGGGTAGCCCGGTTGCTGTTGCGGGTACCCCGGCTGCTGCTGGGGATAGCCCGGTTGCTGCTGGGGGTACTGCTGCTGCGGGTACTGTCCCTGCGGCTGTTGCTGCGGGTACTGCCCCTGCGGCGGATACTGCCCGGGCTGTTGCTGCCCGTAACCCGGTTGCCCCGGCTGTTGCGGGTATGCACCGTAGGTCCCTTGCGGGGGGGGCTGCTCTGCCTCCTTGTTGCTGCTTCCGCAGCCGGCCAAGGGGACGATGCTCCCCGCGAGAACGACAGCACAGAGAACCGAGCGGCGCGAGGAACGAGAGAAAGGCTTCGTCATGGTTGTCTCCGGACAGGTTGTGTCCTTTCATAAGCCCAAACCAACGATGAGTGAAATGACAACGTACGACGTGATCATCGCAGGGGGCGGAATTGCAGGGGCATTTCTAGCGCGGCAGCTGAAGCTCGAGCGCCCTTCGTTGTCGATTCTGGTGCTCGAACAGGCGCGGGACATCGACAACCTGAAGGTCGGTGAATCGACCGTGGAGGTGGCCGCTCACTACATGATCACCCGCCTGAATCTGGGTACGTACCTCTATCAGCATCAGCTCCCGAAAAATGGTCTCCGTTTCTTTTTCGACAACGCGGACAAGTCGCTCCCACTTACACGGATGAGTGAGATCGGCTCGGATCATATGCCCTACTGTCCGAGTTTTCAGCTCGAACGCGCCGCTTTGGAGCGCGATTTGGTCGATTTGAATCGGGCGATTGGGATTGACGTCCAACTCGGAGCCAAGGTGGTCGAAGTCGCGGTGGGGTCTCCGCATCGTGTCGTCTACGAAGACGGCGAGCAGGAGAAGGTCCGCCACGAAGTGAGTGCCCGCTGGCTCTGTGATGCGACCGGTCGAAGGCACCTGCTCCCGCGAGCCCTCGGCCACAAAGTTCACAAAGAGGAGCGTCTTCCCACGGCGGCGGCGTGGGGGCGCTACCGAAACGTTGCAGGGCTCGATGCGCCGACCGATCCCGAGTGGCGCCAGCGCGTGCGATGGACGTCGCGCCATCTATCGACGAACCACTTGATGTACGACGGCTACTGGATCTGGTTCATCCCGCTCGCGGGCGATCTCATGAGCGTCGGCGTCGTTTACGACAAGAGCCGCATCGGCGACAGCGTGCGCACGAAGCCGGCCTTCGAAGCGTTCCTGCGCGAGCACCGCGCCGTGCGCGATCTGATGGAGGGCGCCGTCTTCGAGGATTTCCAGGCCTACGCGCACCTCCCGTACCGCTCCGACGTGTACTTCTCGGAAGACCGCTGGGCGCTCACCGGTGAGGCCGGCGCGTTCACCGATCCGTTCTACAGCCCGGGCTCCGACTTCATCGCCACCGCGAACGAGTTCATCGCCTCGATGATCGCGTCGGATCTCGATGGGGACGCGGAGGCGTTTCGCACCAAGGTGGCGACGTACAATGACTACTATCGATTCAAATATGAATCGACGATTCGACTTTACATCGATTTGTATCCCATCTTCGGGAGCTACGACGTATTCCGTCTCAAGTTTTGGCTCGACTTCAACAACTACTACAACTTGGTGCTCTGGCCCTTCATGGCCGGTAAGCTGCGCGACGTCGCGTTTCTGCGCGACGAGCTTCGCTTCGCCGATCGCATCTTGATGGCCCAGAGCACGATGGCGCGGCAATTCGTGGCCTTGGCCGACAAGCTACGCGACTCCGGGGAATACTTCGCGCGCAACGAAGGGCTCTTCGCCAACGGCCTCGATGGTGTGCGCTCCCTCGAGAAGCGGGTCGGCCCCATGCTCGACGAGCTCGTTCGCCGCGACCAGGTGCAGAAGAACTACGGCAGCGTGTTCGCACGCGTTCTCGAGCGTTCCACCGGAAAGACGGATCTCGCCGCGCGGGACCTGGTGCTCAAGGAGCTGCCGTTTCCGGCGGTGGTCCTCTGGAAGGACATCGACGAGAAGAGCGTCGGCGTCTTCTTCGAGCGGCTCGGCCTTCGCCTGAAAAAGGAGCTCGCGCGCGAGTTCCCCACGGCGCCCATCGAGCGCGTCCGCGTTCGCGACGATCTGTCCCTCGAGATCACCGGCGACCTGGACGCGGAGCTTCGCAGCACCGTCGAAGCACGGGCGTTCGTCTTGTGGCAAACGACTGTGCTCGTCGACTAAGAATGAATGAACAGAGAGATCGGGAGGGCGGGAGATGAATCAAACAAAAAATCTCCCGATCTCCCGATCTCCCTGTTCAATTCTCTCGTTTCACCGTCGCCGAGATTGCGGCGGCGTTTACTAGAACGATGCCTCGATGCGCTTCACGTCCTCGGCCGTGAGGCGCATGCCCTCGGCGGCCACGACGTCGAGGATGGCCTCGCGGCGGGTGCTGCCTGGGATGGGGAAGAAGCCGGGGTACTTGCCCAGCAGCCACGCGATCACGAGGCGGTGGGGCGATACGCCGTACGAAGCGGCGGTCTTGCCCAAGGTACCCAGCTCGGCCAGCCCTTTGGCCTTCCGCGAGCCGCCGAAGGGCGCATAGGGAAGAAACGCGATGCCGTGGTTCGCGCAGTGGGCGACGACGCCGTTGCGCTCCGACTCGCGCGACATGGGGCCGAATCGATTTTGCACGCTCACGATGGGAACGATGGCCCGCGCCTCTTCGATTTCGGCCACGTTCACGTTGGAGAGCCCCACGTGCCGGACTTTGCCCTCTTCGCGCAGGCGCGCGATCGCACCGATGCTGTCGGCAAAGGGCACCTTCGAATCGGGGGCGTGGAATTGGTAGACGTCGATGACCTGGCGACCGAGCGCGCGCAGGCTGTTTTCGCACGCTTCGCGCAAGGCCGAGGGCCGTCCATCCGTGGGCCATTCCCCGCGTGGACGGCGCAGGCCGCCCTTGGTGGCGACCAAAATGCGATCGCGGTCGCCGCGCCAGCTTGCCAGGGCGCGCGCGATGAGTCGTTCGTTGTGGCCGATGTCCGAGTCGTCGATGCAGTAGACGTCCGCGGTGTCGATCAAGGTCACGCCGGCGTCGAAGACGGCGTGAAGCGTGCGTTCTCCGTCGTCTTCACTGGGGCGGCCGGCCAGCGACAAATGCATCGCTCCGTAACCGAGTCGTGTGACGACGGGGCCGTTCGATCCAAGTTGAGCAGTTTGCATGGCTTCCTAGTTACGAGGACGAGGTCGGAGCATTCTCGGGGGTGAGGACTTCCCGCGCACGCCCTGCATCCTTTTGCTGCACCTGCAGGGTGACACCGCCGAGGTCGGGTGTGAGGAAGGGCATGAGCCCTGCCGCCATCTCATTGCCGAGGAACGCTGAAATGCCCTCGTTCTCGAGCAGTTCCTTTGCGAGCTCCGCCTCGGGGGCCGTTCGAAACGATGCTACGGTGACCAGATCTTCGGCATCCATGGTCCGCTCCTTTCGTTCGGTCGAAACCGATGCGGTATGTAGACCAACCTGCGAGATGATGGCGCCATCGCGAATGAATCGCCATCGGCTTGCGTCCAACGGTGAGACGCGTCTGCTACGATGATCGCCTTGCAGCGCGGTTTTGCTTGAATTCGGAGGGTTTTCTCATGGGTGACAATCACCGGGTTTCGGGTCTCCTTCGCGCCGTGTCGATGACCTTGGCTGCAGCAGCCACTTACCTGGCGCTTCCATCGTCGGCTCAGGCCGCCGATCTCTCGGCCTGCGGCAACATCGACGTGAGCGCGAGCTCCAACTGCGTGGTGGAGGTCCAGGGCGGATGTGTCGCCCACTGCGAGCCGGTTCGGTTCGAGGCCGCGTGCGCAGCCAAGTTGGATGTGAGCTGCCGAGGAGGCTGCTCGGGAACGGCGCAGGTGAGCTGCACGGGAAAGTGCGAGGCCGATTGCAACGCGCAGTGTGATCCCGGGACGCTCGATTGCTCCGCGAATTGCCAAGGTACGTGTGACGCCAAGTGCGATGGTTATTGCTCGAGCAACGATTCGAAGTGCAAAGCGTCCTGCAAGGCGAGCTGCAAGGGCTCCTGCGATGCCAAGTGCACCGGATCGCCTCCGTCCTGTCAGGGCAAGTGCCAGGCAAGCTGCCAAGGGAGCTGCACGGCGGAGTCGAACTTCAAGTGCAACGTCGACTGCCAGGCCAAAGGCTACGCGTCGTGCCAAGCCAACCTGAGTGGTGGCTGCAAGGCACAGTGCCAGAAGCCTGAGGGCGCGCTGTACTGCGACGGTCAATACGTCGACGTCGGCAACAACCTGGAAAACTGCGCCAAGGCGCTCGAAGAAGCGTTCGACATCAAGGTCAACGCGAGCGCGAGCGGCCGGTGCTACGGCAATACGTGCTCGGGTGAGGCCAGCGCGAGCGCGTCGTGCGCTGCGGCCCCGGGCGCAGCTGCCCCGGGCGGTGCGCCGGTTTCGGGGACGCTGCTCACCATGGGACTCGGTGCAGCGATCATCGGCATCGCGCGTCGACGTCAGCGTCGCATCTGATCGCCGAAGCGTGGGCACCGTCGCGCGAAGCGATGGTGCCCACGGCCACTTACAGGCAACGGCGGATACCACCCCAGGCGGGCATTCACCCGACGATTGATCAGAAATCGTGTGACGCTTGGCGAGTTTGAGCTCGATCAGGTCATACTGAGAATGTGAGGGACTTCGTCTTGGCGGGCCTCGTGGCCTGCGCAGGCCTGGCCGTGTGCGGTGGCGAACGTGCGCAAAGTGCACCCTCGGTAGCTCCTTCTCCGAGCTTCGTGTCGTCCAAGGAGCCGAAATCGGCGGCCGCACCCGTCGCCGCCGCGACGCTCGAGCCCATTGCCGACGCGCGGCTCGGTGCCATCGATCATGCGGTCGATCTCGCCCTCATGGAGGGGCGATTTCCCGGTTGTGTGGTCGTCGTGGGGCGGCGGGACAAAGTGCTCTTTCGCCACGCGTATGGCTTTCGTGCGTATGCGCCCGAGCCGGAGGAGATGACCCTCGATACGGTGTTCGACCTCGCGTCGCTCACCAAGCCGATGGCGACCGCGTCGAGCATCATGGTCCTCGTCGACCGCGGTCTCGTGCGCCTGGACGAGCCGGCGGCGCGGTACGTGCCCGAGTTCGGGCGCGCCGGTAAAGGAGCCATCACCGTGCGGCAGCTTCTGACCCACGTTTCGGGATTGCCGGTGGAGACGCCGCTGCGCGACTTCGAATTGGGGCGCGCCGTGGCCATGGAGCGCATCTACGATTTGGTCCCGCGCACCCCGCCGGGGCAGACCTTCGTCTATTCCGACGTGGGGTTCCTCGTCCTGGAGGAAGTCGTCAAGCGCGTGAGCGGCGAGGAGCTCTCGACCTTCGCGGCGAAAAACGTGTTCCGCCCGCTGGGCATGTCGCAAACCACCTTTCGGCCTGAGCCGGCCCTTCGTCCGCGCGCGGTCGTGACCGAACAGCGCAACGGTGAGTGGATGCGCGGTGAGGTGCACGATCCGCGGGCTTACCTCCTCGGTGGCGTGGCCGGGCACGCGGGCCTCTTCTCCACGGCGGAAGACCTCACGCGCTACGCCCAGGCCATGCTCGGCGAAGGCGAGCTCGATGGGCAGCGCGTCTGGTCACCGCGCACCGCGCAGCAGTTCATGGCCCCGCACGACGTGCCCGGTGGCATTCGCGCCCTCGGCTGGGACGTCAAAAGCTCCTATTCGGGCAGCCGCGGCGAAGGCTGGTCGCCCCGATCCATCGGGCACGGTGGGTACACGGGCACGGTGCTCTGGATCGATCCGGAGCGGGACCTCTTCGTCATCGTCTTGTCGAATCGGGTCCACCCGGAGGGAAAGGGCAATATCAACCAGCTCGCCGGCCGAATCGGCACCCTCGTAGCCCATTCCCCCCCCGCAGGGGGGGAAACCGCGGCGATCGCGAACCCCGGGAGGGGGGGAGCCGTCTCGGGAGCCGTCATGCCGGGAGCCGTCTTGCCCGGCATCGACGTCCTACGCGCCGAGCAGTTCCACCGCCTCCGCGGCGCCAAAGTTGGACTCGTGACCCATGCCGCGGGTAAGGCACGCGATGGCCGGTCCACCATCGACGTCCTCGCCGCGGCGCACGACGTGAAACTCGTCGCCCTGTTCACCCCCGAGCACGGGCTCGGCAGCGATCGCGAAGGCAAAATCGCCGATGCGCGCGACGCGAAGAGCGGCCTGCCCATCTACAGCCTGTACGGTCGCGGCGAGAACGGATTCGAGCCTTCTCCCGAAAGCCTCGCGAGCATCGACACCTTCGTCGTCGATCTGCAGGACGCGGGCGTGCGGTTCTACACGTACGCCTCGACGCTCCGGCACTTGATGCACGCCGCGGCGAAGCACCACGTGCGCGTCGTCGTCTTGGACCGGCCGAACCCGATCAATGGCATCGACGTGGCCGGCCCCGTGCTCGTGCCCGTCGCCAAAAGCTTCGTCAACGAGAGCGCTCTCCCCGTGCGCCATGGCATGACCATGGGCGAGCTCGCGCTCCTCTTCAATGCCGAAGACCACGCCGGCACCCCGCTCGAAGTCGTCCCGATGCGTGGCTGGCGCCGAGGCGACTACTTCGACAAAACGGGGCTCGCCTGGACGCCACCCTCGCCGAATCTGCGCAGCGTCACCGAAACGGTGCTCTACCCCGCCGTGGGCCTGCTCGAGGGAACGAACCTCTCCGTGGGTCGCGGCACCGAGATGCCGTTCGAGGTGATCGGCGCCCCCTGGATCGATGGCAACGCGCTCGCGAGCGCACTTCGCGCGGCCAACGTCTCCGGGGTGACCTTCGCGCCCGTGACCTTCACGCCCCGCCAAGCCGTCTACGCGGGCCAGCGATGCGGTGGCGTGCGGCTCACCGTGCAGCAGCGCGCGTCGTTCGAACCGGTGCACACGGGGCTCGCCCTCGCGCAGGCCTTGCGCGCGCTGTATCCGAAAGAGTGGCACTTCGCCGATTTGGACAAGCTGCTCGCCGACCGAAAGGTGCTCGAGGCGCTGGACGCGCGCAGACCGCTTGCGGATGTGGAGGCGATGTGGGCTGGCGAGCTGGAGGCCTTCAAGGTCAAGCGCGCCAAGTACCTCCTCTACTGAGCCTCTGCCTGGTGAGAAACGCGATTTCGCGGCCAAATCTTGGCGCGGTCGAGGCGTTGACATCTGAAACCGTGAAGATTACAGATGGTCCTCAGGCCCCAGTGGAGGGGCGTTTTGGTCCGAGGTTGCCGTCGTGTCGTCGGGAAGGTTCGCCATCGCCACACATGCTCTTGCGATGCTGTCTCAGCTGGAGGACGGTTACCCCAGCGAGCATGTCGCCCAAAGCATCAACACGCACCCGGTATTCCTTCGCCGCGTGATGAAGAGCCTCTGCACGGCCGGCCTCGTCGAGGCACGCGAAGGCTTTGGCGGAGGCTACCGCCTCGCGCGCCCCGCCTGCGAAATCGCATTGAGCGAGGTGTACCTCGCCACCGAACCGGCGGGCCCCATTCCGCCGAGTCCGAGCGAACCGAATGACGCATGCCGCATTGGCGGCGGGATGCGCGTCGCATTCGCCGAGGCGGCACGCGCCGCGAACGAATCTCTCCTCGAAGGTCTCGCCAAGCAAACCATCGCCGACATCGCCGCGCGCGCGAAACTGGAAGTGCAGAAATCAGAGAAGCGGCGTCCATCCCAATCCAAAAAATCAGTCGAATCTAGGAGATACACCATGGCATCCAGCAAAAACGTTCTCGAAGTCGGTGACGCGAACTTCGACAGCGAGGTTCTCAAAGCAGATCTTCCGGTGCTCGTCGACTTCGGCGCTGCGTGGTGCGGGCCGTGCAAAGCCCTCGCGCCCATCGTCGCCAAGATCGCCGACGAGAACGTTGGCAAGTACAAGGTCGTCGCGATCGACATCGACGACGCGCCCGCCGTCGCGCAGAAATATGGCATCCGCGGCGTTCCCACGCTCATCGTCTTCAAGGGCGGCGAGAAGAAGAACCAGCACGTGGGCCTCACGAACAAAGACGCGCTGCTCAAGCTTCTCGACGTCTGATCCGGCATGATCGCCACTCGTGTGGCGGAATGGCAGGGGTTGGGGAGCAGGGGTTAGGGGATAAAACGCCAAAACCTAACCCCGCGCGCCCGGCCCCCAACCCATCACCTGGCATGTGTGATGCGAGCCCGCCGCGTCATGAGAATGGCCAAACTCTTTCTCCTGGGGGTGGGCGTCGGGTCCGGCGTGACCTATTTCTTCGATCCCCGGCAAGGTGCGCGTCGCCGGGCGATGGTGCGCGATAAAGCCGTTCATTTCGCCGGTGCCGTGAAGACCCACGTCGACGCTGGCGCGCGCGATCTCTCGCATCGCGTGCACGGCTTGGTGAGCGCGGTTTACGGTGCGGTTCACACCTTCGCGGCGCGCGAGCACATTTCCGACGACGTCCTGCAGGCGCGCGTGCGCTCGGCGCTCGGGCACGTGTGCAGCCATCCGCACGCGATCCACGTGACCGTGGACCGCGGGGTCGTCGAGTTGACCGGGCTGGTACTCAACGAGGAGCGCGCTTCGGTGATTCGCCATGTGGCGCGGGTGCCGGCCGTCGGCATCGTCAAAGATTTGCTCGAGGCGCATGCGCACACGGAGGCGATCCCCGCGCTTCAAGGTGCGGCGCGGCCGACGAGGCCTGCGGTCATGCGGCGGTTGTCCTCGCCGGCGGGCAAGCTGGTGTTGGGCTCCGCGGGGATCCTTGCGCTGGGCGCGATGGCCCCGGCGTTGTTGCTGCCCATCGGTACCCTCCTCGGGATCGGGGTGGCCGCACACAAAGAAGAGCAAACCCGAGCACGCCGCGCGCGCACCCTCGAGCGCCGCGGCTCACGGCGCGCGCGAGGCCCGGGTTCGCCGCTGCGGGAGGACATCATGGACGCGGCGCGCGCGCGCCCGACCAACGGGCACGTCAGGCCGTCTTGAGGCCGACGGGGCACACCACGCCGGTGCCGCCCAGGCCGCAGTAGCCACCAGGGTTCTTCGCCAGGTACTGCTGGTGGTAGTCCTCGGCGTAGTAGAACTCGGGTGCGGGGCCGATTTCCGTGGTGATGGTGCCGTAGTTCGCGCGCGTAAGGTCCTTCTGGTACGCGTCGCGCGAGGCGATGGCGGCGGCCTTTTGCGCGTCGTCGAAGGTGTAGATCGCGGAGCGGTACTGCGTGCCGATGTCGCCGCCTTGGCGCATGCCCTGCGTGGGGTCGTGGTTCTCCCAGAACACCTTGAGCAGCGCCTCGTAGGAGACGACCTTGGGATCGTAAACGACGAGGACGACCTCGGTGTGCCCCGTCTGGCCTGAGCACACCTCCTTGTAGGTCGCGTTCGGCGTGATGCCTCCCGCGTAGCCCACCGCGGTGGTGAAGACGCCGCCCTCCGGTCCAAGCTGCCAGAATTTGCGCTCGGCGCCCCAGAAGCAACCGAGGCCGAAGATCGCCAGCTTGGTGCCCTCGGGAAAAGGCGGAACGAGGGTGTTGCCGTTGACGTAGTGGCTCTTGGGCACCGGCATGCGCTCGGTGCGGCCGGGAAGGGCTTGGGCGGGGGTCGGCAAGGACTTTTCATGGGCCATGGGACACGTTCCTCTCAGCGGTCTTACTTGGCGGCTTTCAGTTGGGCGTGCGCAATCTCGCCCAGCGTAGCGATGGCTTCCTCGACGTGCACGGACCAAGGAATGCCGCAGCTTATGCGAATACAGTTCGTGTAACGCTGCCGGGCCGAAAAGATAGGGCCAGGGGCGATGGCCACGCCACGGCGAAGTCCCTCCGCCTGCATGGCGAGCGCATCCACCTCGCGCGGCATCTCCACCCACAGGACGAAGCCGCCGCCCGGATCGGAGACGCAGGTGCCGCGCGGAAAGGCCAGCGCGATGGCCTCGCGGTAGCGTTGAACCTGCGGACGAAGTTTGTTGCGCACCGCGCGCAGATGGCGATCGTAGCCACCGCCGGCCAAGTACTCGGCCACGGCGAGTTGGGGAAGGGTGGGGGTGGCCACGGTTTGGGAGAACTTCATGCGCTCGATGAGCGCGCGGTAGCGGCCCGGCACCACCCAGCCGACGCGGTAGCCGGCCGCGAGTGTCTTCGACACCGAGCCACAGAGGAGGACGCGCCCATCGCGATCGAAGGCCTTGGCGGGGCGCGGGCGTGATCCGTCGAAGGCCATGTCGCCGTACACGTCGTCCTCGATGAGCGGCACGTCGTGCCGGGCGAGCAGGCGCACCAGGCGCTCCTTGGCTTCGTCCGACATGCACGTGCCCAGCGGATTGTCGAAGTTGGGAATGGCCAGACAGGCGCGCACCGGCGCCTTTTTCAGCGCGTCGCGAAGCGCATCGAGATCCATCCCGCGGCCGGGCAAGGTGGGGATCTCGATGACCCGCAGGCCGAGCTCCTCGAGCAGCTGCAGCCCGCCGAAGTACATGGGCGAGTGCACCACCACGGTGTCGCCTGGCTTGGTGAGGGCGCGGAAGCAGAGATGCATCGCCTCCGTGGCGCCCACGGTGGTGATGAAGGCATCTTCTTCGAGCGCGAGGCCCCAGGTGAGCGAGCGGCGCGCGAGCTGGTGGAGCAGGCTCGGCGGACCCGGCGGCGGTTCGTAGCCACCCCCGCGCACCGGCATTTCCCGCGCGATGGTGGCCAGGGTGCGGTTGAGCGCGCGAATGGGCAAAAGCTCCGGTGCGAGCACGGCGGAGCCCAGGGGCAGCACGCTCTTTTCGCGCAGCGAATACATGAGCGCGGCCACGCCCGTGGAAACGGAAATGCGCGCGGGCGCGACTTTGATGCGCGTGCGGCGCAGTGGCGTCGGCGATTCGTGGCGCCGGCGGACGAAATGCCCCGACTTGGGTCGCGCCTCGACGAATCCGTCCTTTTCCAGCGAAAGGTACGCCGCGAGTACGGTTCCGACGCTCACGCGCCGGTCGCGGCTGGTGCGGCGAACGGAGGGCAATCGGTCGCCGGGGCGAAGTGCGCCCTCTTCGATCAATGAAGAAATGTCGGCGGCGATGCGGCGATATAAAAGCTCGCTCCCTTGGTCATCCACGGCTCGTCAGACTAGCGCAGCGACGACCCCACGCCAGCTTAACACCGGCACAGATCATGTAGATTTGATACGGAACAGAATGCATCTGTACTGGTCGAAAGAACGGCATCTGTACCTGTGCATGCTTCGCACGCGACCCCACAATGGCCCAATCATGGCGACGAGCAAGACGGAGTTAGCGGAGGTTTTGCCACCTACATCGACCGCGTGGCGTGGAATCACGGCGCCCATCGCGGTCTGTCTCGGGCTTCTCTATTTCATTTGGGGCTCCACGTACTTGGCGATTCGCTACGTCGTCGAGGTACTTCCCGCCATGATGGCGAGCGGCGCGCGCTTTCTCGCCGCCGGCACGCTGCTTCTATTGCTCTTGGTCGTGGGTGGGCGCCATGCGCTGCCGACACGTCGCCATTGGGTCGCGTCCATTCCGGGCGGCTTGCTCCTGTTCATGATGGGCAATGGGCTCGTGGCCTTGGCGGAAAAGCACGTCTCGTCGAGCGCCGCCGTCGTTCTCATCGCCACCATGCCGCTGTTCGCCGCGCTCATCGCGGCGGCCATGGGCGAGCGCACGTCGCGCCGCCAGTGGATTGGATTGGGATTCGGCTTTTTGGGCATCCTCGTCATGGGTGTCGGCGACATGGGCGGCTCGCCGCAGTGGCTCTTGTTGTTGCTCCTTGCCGCGGCCTGTTGGGCATTGGGCACGAACCTCGCGCGCAAGTTGCCATTGCCGCCGGGCATGCTCGCCGCGGCCACCCAGATGATCGTGGGCGGCCTGGCGCAGATTCTCGCGGGCTTGGTGCTGGGCGAGCGCATGCCCGAGGCGCCGCTCTCCGAGTTGCCGCAGCAAGCGCTGCTCGCGCTGGTGTACCTGGTGATCTTCGGGTCGCTGGTCGCGTTCTCCGCGTACACGTATTTGATTCGCAATGCGCCACCGTCGGTTGCCACGAGCTACGCGTACGTGAATCCGCTGGTGGGCGTGGCCATCGGCATCGTCATCGGGCACGAGCGCGTGGGGGTCTCCACGCCCATCGCCGCCCTGCTCGTCGTGCTGGGCGTGGTGTTCATCATGACGGGCAAAAAGGCCAGCGTTACATAGTCGTTACACGAGGTGTAACAACTGGCCGCCCCGGCATGTGCAAAAGTCGCGGCATGATGCGCGGAAACATGCTGCTCGCGGGCTTGCTCGTGATGTCGGCTCGAACGGCGGCGGCGGCCGATCCACCGCTGTGCACGACGCTCTCGGATCGCCTGGTGATTTTCTCGGGCGATACGCAGGAGCCGCTCTTGAAAGCCATGGGCCGCAAGCTTCGCGACTCGGCGACGCCTATGACCGTCATTTACCAGACGGGCGGCACGTGCACGGTTCAAGAGTACATGTACGGGCACAAGAACATCCCGCAGAAGACGGTGCTCTCGTACATGCCATCGACGGCGGAGAACAAGGATTGGAAAACGAGCGATCCGCCGCTTCAATGCACCGTGCCCGATGGGATCGGGATGCCCATCGATCTCGGCATCGGTGCCACCTACCTTTCGAGCTGCGATGCGAGTCCGCCGCCGTCGGACATGCAGCTCGTCGAAGGGCCCATTCAGGGCTACGGCTTTGCGGTGCCCAAGGGGAGTTCGCAACGCGCCATCACCGCGGAAGAAGGGTATTTCGCGTTTGGTGGCTTCGGCGCTCAGGGCAATGCGCTTCCGTGGATTGACGATCAATTCTTTTACATTCGCAAAACGACGAAAAGCACATTGCTCACGCTGGCCGCAGCCTTGGGCATTCCTGCGCCCCGCATGAAGGGGACGCAATACGAGAAGTCGTCCGAGGTGCTCGCGGCGCTCACCGGTCCTGCGGCTGCGGCGGGGCCGGACAAGGCCATCGGCTTGCTCGGCACCGAGATTTACGATGCGAACCGCAGCAAAGTGACCTTGCTCGCGTTCCAGGCGGCCAAACAGCATTACGCGTATTACCCCGATTCGACGGCCACGAGCTTCGACAAGCGGAATCTGCGCGATGGGCACTATTTCCCCTGGGCGCCCACGATTTACATCGAGCCGATCAACGCCGTCGGCGGGCCGCTTTTGCCCCGGGAGAGGGTGTTCCTCGATCTGGTGATGGGCCGGACGACGTTGCCCGACGTCGACGGGCTCGCGGTGGTCATCGACAAGGGGCTCGTGCCCGAGTGCGCGATGAAGGTCACGCGCTCGACCGAGGGTGGCGACCTTTCGCTCTACGAGGATCCCGAGCCATGCGGCTGTTATTACGAGAGCAAGGTGCCCAACGGCGCGACGAGCTGTACGGCGTGCACCGGTGAAACCTGTGGAAGTGGCAAGTGCCGCCACGGCTACTGCGAGGCGAGGTAGGCCATGCGACGCATCACGTTTGCAATAGGAATGGTGTTGTCGATGCAATCGGGTTGGGGTTGCTCCAGCAGCGACTCCCCTGCGAGCCCTCCGCGTGACGCCGGGCCGAACATTCCGCCGTGCGTACAGAATCCGAAATCGCACGAGGAGATCCTCAACGCGTGCGCGGCCGACGGCGTGGAGAAGGTCGAAAAGAAGCCCGCGCTGCCCCTCCTGGGGCCGAACGGCGAACGCCCCGCGCTGCCTTGAGCGGCCGATTCGCAGTCGCGTTGGGCGTCGGTCTGAGCGTGAGCCTGGCGATGCCGTTGCTTGCGCAGGCCCAGCAGATTCCGCCGATCGATTGGAGTGCGGTGCGCATATCCGGGTATGTGCATGCGGATTGGGTGGTGTTTCGCCAATCGTCCCAAGACGAAGTGAATCCGTCGACGCGGGAGCCGCTCAACGAGGACCGCTTCGTCATTCCCTCGGCGCGCCTGCGGGCCAATGTCGATCACGGGCTGGTGACGGGCATGCTCGAGATCGATGCAAACACGCAGCGCGGGGGCCAGGTGCGGCCCATCGATGCCGAGGTGACCTTGCGCTGGCCGGCGCGCGCACCGCGCGCGGGGGAGGCGTATTTCCAGGCGACCCTGGGGCTCTTTCGGACGCCGTTCGGCTTCGACACACAGGAGGTCGCGCAGCGCCGTCCGTTTCTGGGCCGCAGCCTCTTCAGCGAAGCGCTGTTCCCTGGTGCGTACGATTTGGGCCTGGCACTGCGTGGCGGGTACCGATTCTTCAACTACTCATTGGGTATCCTGAATGGGGATCCCATTGGTGAACGTGCCTTTCCAGGGCGCGACCCCAATCAGAGCAAAGATTTGGTCTTTCGCATCGGCGTGGAGTCGAATCGGGCGTCGCATTTTCGGATCGAGGCGGGCTTCTCCGGGCTGACCGGCGCGGGCCTTCACGTGGGGACGCCGCCCACGAAAGATGTATTCGTGTGGCGCGACGTCAACGAAGACGGCACCGTGGATCCGACGGAGATTCAGGTGATCGCGGGCACGGCGGCGACGCCGTCCGAGCGCTTTTCACGGTTCGCGCTGGGGGCGGATCTGCGGGCGAGTGCGGACGTTCCGTGGCTGGGGGAGCTCTCCGTGCGCGGCGAGATCGTGCGCGCGAAGAACTTGGACCGCGGGCTTTGGACGGCCGATCCCGTGGCGGCGGGGCGCGATCTCCGCGAGGTTGGCTATTACGTGGACGTGCTGCAAGAGGTGACGCCGTACGGCATCGTGGGGGTTCGCTACGATCGGTACGATCCGGATGCCGACGCGAGCGGGCCGTCGGGCGTGCGCCTCGTCGCGCGCGACATTTCGGCGTCGACGTGGTCGGTGATGGCGGCGGTGCGCTACAAGCCGGTGGCCGTGGGCCGGAGCAAAGACGGTGCGCTCTTGGCGGCGACGGACATCGGGCTCCCACGCGTGTTCTATGCGGCGCGGTGCATCGTGCAGTACGACCATCGCACGAACGCGCTCGGGCGCGACGCCTCGGGGGCGCCGACGACCTTGGCGGACGACTCGCTCACCTTGCGCGGGGAGGTGTCGTTTTGAAGGCGCGCGCACGGCCAATCTGCGTGTGGGTGCTCGCCGCGATGGCGGCCGGTTGCGAAGGGACGCAGGCCGACGCCGGGCTCGATGCCAAGCTGCGCATCGAGGGGGCTCAGTTTTTTCGCGGTTCGATGCCCGCCGGCGAGGAGGGCGGGCCCGCCGTGGTGGCGGTGGCGCTGCGCACGAACGAAATCCGCGCGGGCGCGAAGGACAAGTCGTGCGGCGGTGCCCTCGCACGCCCAGCGACGGCGGCGGCCATCGCGCTGTCGGGCGACCTCGGCTACTGGGTGGTCCCTGCTGGGCCGCCCGCGGTGGAGACGCCGGAGCTTCCGTCGTTCGAGGCCACCCTGGCCTTCGCGCCGACCTTGGCGAGCGGGGCCTACCAGCTCGTGGTGCGCGCCGTCGATGGGGCAGGGCGGTTCGGTCTTCCGGTGGAGCGCTCGCTGTCCACGGCCGCCGCGGCCGACGACGACGCGGAGCTCGCGGTGTCGCTTCGATGGGACACCGAGGCGGATCTCGATTTGCACGTCGTGGATGCCCGCGGGGTGGAAATCTGGAAGCGGAACATCAACTCGGGCGATGGGGCGATTCTCGATTTCGACTCCAACGCTGCGTGCTTGATCGACGGCCGCCGGCGCGAGACCGTCCTCTGGAAGACGGCACCGCCCGCGGGGCATTACATCGTGCGCGTCGACACGTTTTCGCTGTGCCAGGCGCAAACCGCGCGCTTTCGCGTGGAAGCTGCCCGTCGTGGCGCCTCGCTGGGCGCGGCGGAGGGCCTGAGCACCGAGGCGGATGCGCGCTTCCCGCACGATCGCGGGGCGGGGGTGCTCGCGCTGGAATTCGACGTCCCGTGATGGCTGCACCATGCACCGTGCGCTGCTCCTTCTAATCGCGCTCGCATGGGCGCTCCCTGCGCGCGGGCAGGAGCCGAACGAGGTGCGCGTGCGTGCGGCGCCGCGCCCGCCGCGGGAGGCCGTTTCCACCGCGGTGAGCGCGGAGCAGGCGCGCCATGTCGCCGGCACCCAGGGGGACGTGGGCAAGGTCGTCGATAGCTTGCCCGGCGTGGCCCGCCCGCCGCTTGGCTCGGGGCAGCTCGTCGTGTGGGGCTCCGCACCGGCCGATACCCGCGTCTACGTCGACGGCGTGGAGATCCCCGCGCTGTACCACGGGAGCGGGTTGCGCTCGGTCATCAACTCGGACCTCGTGTCGCAGGTCACACTTTTGCCCGGAGCCTTCGGCGCCGACTACGGGCGTACCTTGGGCGGCACCGTCCGCGTGGAGACGCGCCCGCTTCGCGACGAGGGGGTGCACGGCTACGCGGGGGCGGACACCTTCGATGCGTCGGGGCTCGTGTCGGCGGCCATCGGACCTCGGGCACGCGCCGGGGTCGCGGCGCGGTACAGCTATTTGGATGCGCTGCTCGCGGCCACCTCGGCGCGCGACATCGGCGACTATTTTCCCATTCCGCGTTACCGCGATTACCAGGCGCGTGCGGCATTCGACATCGGCGAAAACGAGTCGCTCGACGTCACCTTGTTGGGTGCCCACGACGCGCTCGATCGCACCGTCGCATCGGCCGATCCGGCGAAGACGCGACGGGAGAGCACCGAGAGCGGCTTTCACCGCGTGTACGCGCGCTACAAGCGGACGACGGGCGAGGCCGAGGGTATCGAGGTCACCCCGTTCGTGGGCTACGACCAGAGCGCGTTGACGACATCGTTCGGCGCGCAGCCGACGCGGCTCGACGTGGGCTCGTACCGGTACGGGCTGCGCGCGTCCTACCGCGCGCGGCTTGGCCGAAGCTTGGTCGTCTCCGCCGGCTTCGACGCCTCGGGAACGGCGTCGCGCATCACCCGGCGAGGGTCGCTCACGCTTCCACCGCGCGAGGGGGACGTGTCCGTCTTTGGTGCGCCGCCCAGCGACGACACCACCGCCGACGAGTTCACCGCGCACCTGCTCGACGCGGCGCCGCACCTTTCGCTCGACGTCCGCCTCGGCGACGTGACGATCACGCCCGGGGTGCGGCTGGAGACCTTTCTCCTCGAGGGAAGCCGCCTCACGCCGAATGTCTCGGGGCAAACGCCGACCGTGGGCTTCTCGCGCTTGGAACCGTCGATCGATCCGCGGCTCCTGGTGCGCTACCAACTGACCCCGCGCGTGGCCTTCTTGGCGGCGGGCGGCGTGTACCACCAGGCGCCCGAGCCCGCGGATCTGAGCGCCGTGTTCGGAACGCCGACCCTGGGACTTTCGCGCGCGCTCCACGCGAGCCTCGGCGAGCGCATCACCTTGGGGTCGGGCCTCTCCGCCGAGGTGACCGGCTTCTACAAATCGATGCACGATCTGGTGGTGCGCAGCCGTGAGGTGAACCCACAGCTCGCGCACGCGCTGGTGCAGGATGGCGAGGGCAGGAGCTATGGCCTGCAATTCATGGTGCGCCGCGAGCTCGGGCACGGGCTTTCCGGGTGGTTCTCGTACACCGTGAGCCGCAGCGAGCGACGCTACCCCGAGCAAGTGCGCTACCGGCTTTTCGACTTCGATCAGCCGCACGTGCTCGTCCTGGCCTTGAGCCAGGAGATCGGTCGCTGGGTGTTCGGGGCGCGATTTCGCTATGCCTCGGGTATGCCGCGCACGCCCGTCGTGGGAAGCTACTACGACGTGGCCAACGATCGCTCCGAGCCGATATTCGGCGCCCAGAATGCCGTGCGCCTGCCGGCGTTCTACCAGCTCGATGCGCGGGTGGAGCGCTCGTTTCCCTTGGGGCGCGGGGTGACGTTGGCGCTCTCGCTGGACGTGCAGAACGTCACGTACCACGAGAATGCCGAGGAGCTCGTCTACACGCCGGACTTTCGCGCGCGGGGGACCCTTCGAGGGCTTCCGACCTTGGCCGTCGTTGGCGCCAAGGTGGAGTTTTGACGGTGCGCGCCGCCTTGCTCCTTCTCGTGGCGGCGGCCTGCAAGCCGGACCTCGATGAACGGGAATCCCGCATCGAGTCGCCGCGCGTCGTGGCCATCGTGTCCGATCCACCGGAGGCGAAGCCGGGCGAGGCCGTGCAGTACACCGCCGTCGTGGCCACCCCCGACGGGCCCGATCTCGCTGCACCCCTTCAATGGGCCTATTGCGCGACGCCCAAGTTGCTCACCGAGAATGGCTCGGTGAGCCCGGAGTGCACGCGCGAGGGCGTGCGGCCGCTCGCAGCCTCGGGGCCCCGCATCACCGCGGCGACCTTGCCCGATGCGTGCGCGCTCTTCGGGCCCGATGTGCCGCCCGGCGGCTTTCGCCCGCGCGATGCCGACGTCACCGGTGGCTACTACCAGCCGCTGCGCGCGTCGTGGGCCGGGCTCACGGCCTTTGCGCGCGAGCGGGTCACCTGCAATTTGGCGAATGCACCGGCGGACGTCACCTTGGAATTTCGGCGACGTTACGCGGTGAACCAGAACCCCAGGCTCGGCGAGCTCTCCGCCCGCATCGGCGGCGAAGCGTACGCGCTCGACCGCTTGCCTGTGGGACGCGACGTCGAATTCACCGTAACCTGGCCGCGGGAGGACGCCGAAGGCTACGTGTCCATGGATCCGGCCACCCAGTCGATCGTGGCGCGCCGCGAAGCGATGCGCGTCTCGTGGTATGCGACGGCGGGAAATTTCGCGGCGGATCGCACCGGGCGCACCGAGGCCGAACTTGATACCTTTACCAGCAATGTTTGGTCGATCGGAACGGCAGCTCCACGCATTCATCTATGGGTCGTCTTGCGCGATAGCCGCGGTGGATCTGCCTATGCCATCTACACGCTTTCGGTGAGCCCATGACCCTGGACCCGAACTCGCGCATCCTTCTCGTGGACGACGAAGTCGATCTGCAGAAGCTCTTTCTCTTCAACTTCCGCGAGGCGGGCTTCGACCCGGAGGCGGTCGGCACGGCGAAAGAAGCCTTCGAGGCGGCCGCGCGGCAAAGGCCCGCGGTGGTGGTGCTCGATTTGATGCTGCCCGATCTCTCCGGGACGGAGGTCTGCCGGCGCATGCGGGCCGATCCCGCGCTCTCCGACGTGGGCATCTTGATGCTCACCGCGCGCGGCGACGAGTACGACCGCATCCTCGGCTTCGAGCTCGGCGCCGACGACTACGTGGTGAAGCCCTTCAGCGTGCGCGAGCTTGTGCTGCGGGTGCGCGCGCTGGTGCGCCGCGTGAGCGAGCGAACCGTGGCGCGCCGTGCACCGGACACCGGCGTGCGCCTTCGCTGGCGCGGGCTCGAGGTCGACACCGTCCGGCAGCGCGTCTACGTCGATGGGGCCGAGCTTTCGCTACGCCCGCTCGAATACAAGCTGATCGCGATTTTCCTGGAGAACGCGCAACGCACCTTCACCCGGCGGGACCTGCTCGAGGAGGTGTGGGGCATGAGCGGCAGCACCCCCTCGCGCACCGTCGACACGCACGTGCGCCGGCTGCGCGAGCGCCTGGGCGCCTACGGCGACGCCGTGGAGACGGTGCACAGCGTCGGTTATCGGTTACGTACCCCTTAGAAGACGAGGCGACGATGTCCATCAGCTTCCGTACGAAGCTGCTCGCGAGCCACGTTGGGCTCGTGGCGGCGATTGTGACCTTGCTGGTGCTCCTTCTGGATCGCTCGCTCGGCGCCGATTTGGAGCGTCGCCTCGATCAGCGGCTCGAGCAGCAGGCGAGCGGTGCCGCGCAGTGGGGCGTCGGCGAGCGACGGCATCCGGAGAAGATTGCCGCGCGTTTGGCGGCGGTGGTGGGCGCCGAGGTCACGCTGTTCGATCGCGAGGGTAAGGTGCTCGGCGATTCGCGCGGCGCGCAAAAGCGGGAGGCCGAGGTGGCGCCCGAGGTGCGGGCCGCGCTCGAGGGAAACATCGGGCATGCCACCCGCCCCGCGGGTGAGTCGATGCAGGAGATGCACTACGTGGCGGTAGGCGCCTCCGATGGCTGGGTGGTGCGGCTGGCCGCACCGCTGTCGGACATCAACGAGACTCTGGCGACGACGCGGCATCAATTGCTGGCGGCGGCCATCGTGGCCGCCGTGGCCGCCTTGGGCCTGGGGGTTCTCGCGTCACGGGTGGCCGCCGGGCCGCTTCGCGCGATGACCGCGGCCGCGGAGCGCATTGCGGGCGGGGACTTCGACGTGGAGGTGAAGTCCAGCGCGCCGGACGAATTTGGCGTTCTCGCGCGCTCGCTCTCGTCGCTCGCGGCGCAGCTCAAAGCGCACATCGGCGAGCTTACCGCGGAGCGCACGCAGGTGGCGCAGCTCCTGACCGTGGGGCGCGAGTTCATGGCCGACGCATCGCACGAGTTGCGCACGCCGGTGATGGCCATTCAGGGCTACTCGGAGACGCTCATCGAGGGCGGCGCCGACAGCAGCACCGCGCGGCAATTCTTGGAAACGATCCATCGCCACGCCTGCCGCCTCGGCCGTCTGGTGGAGGACATGCTGCGCCTGTCGTCGCTCGAAGTGCGCCCTTCCGCGGACGCGATCTTCGAGCGGGTCGACGTTGGGGGCGTGGCCTCCGCCGTGGTGGACACTTTGCAAGCGCGCGCCGAGGCCCAGGGCGTCGCGCTCCGTGTGGACGTAGAAGGGCGCGTCGAGATGAGCGGCGACCCATCCGCGCTCGAACAGGTGCTGGAGAACCTGGTCGACAACGCCATCAAGTACGGCCGCACCGGCGGAACGGTGGCGATTCGCGGGCACGAAGACCGCGACGAAGTCCTCGTCGAGGTCGAGGACGACGGCCCCGGCATCGATACGCACCATTTGCCGCGCCTGTTCGACCGCTTCTACCGCGTCGATCCCGAGCGCTCGCGCGAGAAGGGGGGCGCAGGGTTGGGCCTGGCCATCGCGAAGCAGTTCGTCGAGTCGATGCGCGGGCGCATCCGCGTCGAAAGCGAGCTCGGAAAAGGGGCGAAGTTCATCATGAGGTTTCCGCGCGTGCCCTGAGGGCTTGCCTTTGTCTTACCAAATGGTAAGCACATCTCAATCAGATGGTAAGCCGGGTCGATGCCGAGGACGACGTGCGTTCGCGGGTGCTGGCGGCCGCCACGCGGCTGTTTGCCAATCGCGGGTTCGACGGCACATCGGTGCAGCTCATCGCGGACGAGGTGGGGGTCACCAAGCCGGCCGTGCTCCATCATTTTTCCTCGAAGGAGGAGCTGCGGCGCGCCGTGGTCGGCAACATGCTCGACCATTGGCAGAAGACCCTGCCGAACCTCCTGCTCGCCGCCACCGCCGGGGACGACCGCTTCGAACGCGTGATCGGTGAGCTGCTCCGCTTCTTCACCGCCGATCCGGATCGGGCGCGGCTGGTCGCACGCGAGATGCTCGATCGGCCGGCGGAGATCCGCGCGTTGCTCAAGAGCGCGGTGCGCCCGTGGCTGGGCGCCGTCTCGGGCTACATCGAGCGTGGGAAAAACAGCGGCGAAACGTCGGTGTCGGTGGATTCCGAGGCGTACGTGATCCACATCCTGCTCTTGGTCATCGGTGCCAGCGCCTCGCAGAGCGTCGCGCTGGCCGCACTCGATGGAAAAGATGCGAAGCAGCGCTACGAGCGCGAGCTTCTGCGCATCGCGCGAAGCAGCTTGGGAATCCAGAAGGGACGTCGAGAATGAGCAACTTCTTCAAAGACAACGACGACCTCGCGTTCTACTTCGACAAAGGCATCGACTGGGAGCCGCTGGTCGAGGTCACCGAGTACGGCTACCGCACCCAGGACGGTTTCAAGAGCGCGCGCGAGGCGGTCGCCTTTTACGGCGAGGTCGCCGAAATGGTGGGCGAGCTCGCCGCCGACGACATCGCACCGCGGGCCGCGGCCATCGATCGCGAGGAGGTGCGCCTGCAGAACGGCGAGGCCGTGGCCGGTCCGGCCATGACCGCTATTTTCGAGCGGATCCGCGAGTTGGATCTCCACCGATTGTGCCTTCCGCGCGAGCTGGGCGGTCTCAATGTGCCGGTGCTCTCGTACTTCGTCAACATCGAGCTCATGGCGCGTGCGGACGCCTCGGCAGTGGCGCACCACTCGTTTCACGGCGGCATGGCCATGGCCATGCTCGCGTATTCGCTGCACGAGGGCACCACGACCTTTGACGTCGAGAACGCGCGCATCCTCGAGACGCGCTTCGGCGCGGCCATCGACGAGATCGCGCGCGGCGATGCGTGGGGCTGCATGGATATCACCGAGCCCAACGCGGGAAGCGACATGGCCGCGCTGCGGGCCTTCGCCGAACGAGACGCCGAGGGCCGCTGGCTTCTCAGCGGGCAGAAGATCTTCATCACCTCCGGCCACGGCAAGTACCACTTCGTCATCGCCCGCACGGAGCGCACCGAACGCAGCGACGATCCCATGGCGGGCCTGCGCGGGCTCTCGATGTTCCTGGTCAAGGCGTACGACGACTTGCCCGATGGCACGCGCCGGCGCTACGTCACCATCGACCGCATCGAGGAAAAACTGGGGCAGCACGGCTCCGTGACGGCATCGCTGCTCTTCGATCGCGCGCCGGCGGAGCTGCTCGGGGCGCGGGGCGAAGGCTTCAAGTGCATGCTGCTCCTTATGAACAACGCCCGCCTCGGCGTGGGCTTCGAGAGCATCGGCCTGTGCGAGGCCGCGTACCGCCTCGCCAAAGCGTACGCCGAGGAACGCCGCTCGATGGGCAAAGCCGTCGCGCAGCACGAGATGATTGCCGACTACCTCGACGAAATGCGCACGGATCTGCAGGGCCTGCGCGCCCTGGCCATGTACGGCGCCTTCCACGAGGAGATGGCGCAGAAGCTCATCTTCCTCGACAAGATCGGCCAAGGCATCGCCTCCGACGAAGAGGCGGAACGCGTCCGGCGCACGCTCCCCGAGCACGTGGCCAAGTCGCGCCGGGTGACACCGCTCTTGAAGTACCTCGCCGCCGAAAAGGCCGTGGAGATGGCCCGCCGCGCGGTGCAGATCCACGGCGGCGCCGGCTACACGCGCGATTACGGCGCGGAGAAACTGCTGCGCGATGCCATGGTGATGCCGATTTACGAGGGCACGAGCCAGATTCAGTCGCTCATGGCGATGAAGGATCAGCTCGTGGCCTTGGTGAAGAAGCCGCACGCCTTCGTCCGTCGAAGGGCGCAGGCCAAGTGGCGGCAGGCCACCGCGCGCGATCCGCTGGAGCGGCGGGTGGCAGGCATCACCTTGATCGCCCTGTCGGGGCTGCAGCATTTGGCCACGCGCACGGCGGTGGACAAGCTTCGCTCGCTGTCGGGCGTGTCCGTGGGCGGCTGGCGCCGAGCGCTCGCCGGGTGGAACCCGAAGCGCGACTTCGCACTGGCCATGCTGCACGCCGAGCGCATCACGCGCATCCTGACCGACGAAGCCATCTGCGACGTTCTGCTGGAGCAGGCGCAAACGTTCCCCGAACGCCGCGACGTGCTCGAGCGCTACCTGGAGCGGGCCGAACTTCGTTGCCACGCGCTTCATCGCGAGATCACCACCACGGGTGAGCGTATTCTGGCCATCACCAATCCGGCGCGTGAGGCTGCGCCGCTAAAAATCGGTGAGCAGGGCACTCGAGCCGGATTTCATTCAGCGGAAGTAGGAGGGGAACCGCCAAGACGCCAAGGACGCCAAGTGATGGAGATTTCGTGAACGGCGTTCCTCGGTGCTTCAGCACATCCATCCACCTTGGCGATCTTGGCGTCTTGGCGGTTTCTCTGTTCGGTTCGAGGATCGTGAACGCTGACCGAGCAGCGGGGTAAAAGGCCATGTCGATCTCCAGCAAGTACCTTTTTTCGCAGAGCTCCGCGCTTCGTGCCGTCGGGCGTGCCGCCGTCGGCTCGCTCATGCGCACCGTGCAGCATCCGCAAGCGTTGCCCGGGCCCTGGTTGGAGCAGGAGCTCCCGCCGCGCAACGACGACTTGGTGCGCGCGTACGTGCGCCATGTGGGGGGAGATCCTTCGCTGTACCGCGGGAGGCTTCCGCCGCACTTCGTCCCCCAGTGGGGATTCGACCTCGTGGGCCGAGTGCTCGCGCAAGCGGGCTACCCGCTCACGCGTGTCATCAACGCGGGCTTCCGCTTGGAGAACCGCGAGCCGCTGGTCTCGGGGGAAACCCTGTTCGTCAAGGCGCGACTCGAGTCCGTCGAAGCCGACGACCGACGCGCCAAGTTGACGGCGCGCCTGATCACGGGCACACGCCACGCATCGGAGGCGTTGGTGGCGGAGTGGCGCACCTACGTGCCCATCGCCTCGGCCGACAAGTCGAACGGGGGCGAGAAGCCGAAGAACGGCCGCCATGCCGCGGCTGTGCCGGTTTCCGCACGCGAGGTCGCTTTCTTCCGCTTGAAGAAGGACGCAGGGCTCGACTTCGCGAAGCTGACGGGCGACATCAACCCGATCCACTGGGTCCCGGCGCTGGCACGGGCCGCGGGCTTCCGTTCGTGCATCTTGCACGGGTTTTCGACCTTTGCGCGTGCCTACGAGGCGGTCACGCGCAATGTCTTTTCCGGCGACGTCAACGCGATTCGCAGCATGGAAGCGCGTTTCACGCGGCCGCTGGTCCTGCCGGCGGCGGTAGGGGTTTATGCCGTTCTCGGTGAGCGCGTCGGTCGCGTTTACGTCGGCGATGCTCCGGGAGCCGGCGCGTATCTCGAAGGGGAGTTCGAGCGGAGGGATGACCATGAATGATTGGCTCGTCGAAATCGGACAGAACAAGCAAGCGCGCACCATGATTCGGTCGCTCGGGCTGCCGGTGCCCGTCCCGGAGAAGCTCGTGCGCGACAAGGGGCCCTGGAGCACCGCGCCGCTGCGCGATCAAGCGGTCCTCGCCGGCGCCTCGGACGGTGCGGCGCTGGTCTCCGAAGTGGCCGCGTCCCTCGCGTCGGCCGGCGCCGATCCGTACGTCGCGGTGAGCGAGGCGCAAAAGGCGGCGTTCCGGGCGGCGGGCGAGGCGTACGGGCGCCCGCTTCGCCAGGCCACGGAGCTCGGCGAAGGAAAGCGCGTGCACGCGCTGGTCTTCGACGCCTCGGGCATCGATGGCGCGACCGGTTTGAAAGCCTTGTACGACTTTTTCCACGCGCACATCGATCGCGTGGCGCGGTGCGGGCGGCTCGTCGTCGTCGGCCGCACGGATCCTCGTGCGGAGCCCGAGTACGCGCTGGTGGCGACGGCCCTCGAAGGCTTCGTGCGCAGCGCCGCAAAAGAGCTGGGCCGCAAGGGGGCCACCGCGAACCTGATCCTCGTCGAGCCCGATGCTGCGGCACACCTGGAGCCGGTGCTTCGCTTCGTGCTCTCCGCGCGATCCGCGTTCATCTCGGCGCAGCCCTTCGTCGTCCGCGCGCGCGCCGCGCACAAGCCCAACGGCAAGGCGCCGTTCGTGCGCCCGCTCGATGGCAAGGTGGTGCTCGTGACGGGCGCCGCACGCGGCATCGGCGAGGCCACGGCGCGCGCGCTCGGGCAGGAGGGCGCGCACGTCGTCTGTTTGGATCGCCCCGCCGACGACGCGGCGACGAGTAAGCTCGCACGCGACGTGGGGGGCACGCCGCTCCTCCTCGACGTGACGGACCCCGAGGCACCGCGCCGCATCGCGGACACACTGCAAGGGCTCGGCGGCGTGCACGCCGTGATCCACAACGCGGGCATCACCCGGGACAAAACCTTGCTGCGCATGAAAGCGGAGCTCTGGGACCAGGTCATGGACGTCAACCTGGTGTCGGTGGTGGCCATCACCAAGGCCGTGGAGCCGCAGTTGAAGGCCGGCGGCCGCATCATCTGCCTCTCGTCGATCGCCGGCATCGCCGGCAACGTCGGGCAGACGAACTACGCCGCCTCGAAGGCCGGCATCATCGGCTACGTGCGCGCTCTCTCGGAGAAATACGCCGACCGCGGCATCACCGTGAACGCGGTGGCCCCGGGGTTCATCGAGACGCGGCTCACCGCGGCCATCCCCTTCGTGGTGCGCGAGGGCGGCCGCCGCATGAGCGCGCTCGGTCAAGGCGGGCTACCCATCGACGTGGCGCAGGCCTTGGTCTTCCTTGCGAGCCCCGGGGCTCAGGGCATGACCGGCCAGATCCTTCGCGTCTGCGGCGGCGGGTTGATTGGGGCATAGGAAGCAAGACGAGCAAAGACGAGAAAGAGGAACGAGTCATGGGCAACGTCAAGAACGGGCGCAGGGCGGTGATCGTCGCGGGCGCGCGCACACCTTTCGTGAAGGCCTTCTCCGAGTACATCGAGCTCGATGCGATTGCCCTCGGGGTGCTCGCGACGAAAGCTTTGCTCAAAAAGGTCGATCTGCCGTACCGCGAGGTGGAAGGCATCGTCTGGGGCGGCGTGATCCTGCCGAGTGGCGCACCCAACGTGGGCCGCGAGATTGCCCTCGACCTGCGTCTCGACCCGGGTTGCGAGGCGTACACGGTCACGCGTGCGTGCGCGTCGGGCCTGCAGGCGGTCACCTCGGGGGCGGCGGCCATCGAGCGGGGTGAGGCGGATATCCTCATCTGTGGCGGCGCGGACTCCACGAGCAACGCCGAAGTGAAGCTTCCGCAGAAGCTCGTGCACGCCTTCGCCCCCCTTGCATTGGGCAAGCCGACCCCGGCCGACTACCTCTCGGCCGCGCCCAAGCTTCTCCCCCTGACGGAATTGATCCCGCGCCAGCCGAAGGTCGCCGAGCGCTCCACCGGCGAGGTGATGGGCGAATCCGCCGAGCGCATGGCCCGCCGCAACGAAATCTCGCGCGAGGCCCAGGACGCGTTCGCGCTGCGGTCGCATCAGCGCGCGGCGGCGGCCATTGCCTCGGGGCGCTTCGAGGACGAAGTGTTCCCCGTGCAGGGCGCGGGCGGCAAATGGGTCCACACCGACACGTTGGTGCGCGCCGATTCGACGCTGGAGAAGCTGGCCAAGCTGCGTCCCGCGTTCGCGCGGGAAGGAACGCTCACCGCGGGCAACTCCAGCGCGCTCACCGATGGCGGGGCCGCCGTGCTGCTCATGAGCGAGGAGAAGGCGCGTGCGCTCGGGTACAAGCCGCTCGCGGCGTTTTCCTCGTGGGCGTACACGGGGGTCGACCCTTCCGACCAGCTTCTCATGGGCCCTGCGCTGGCCATGCCCAAGGCGCTGGCGCGCGCCGGTCTTCGCCTCGCCGATATCGACCTGGTCGATATGCACGAGGCGTTTGCCGCGCAGGTTCTCAGCGTCCTCAAGATGCTCGCAAGCCCGGCGTTCGCACGATCGCGCCTCGGCCTGGACGAGGCCGTGGGCGAGGTCGATCCCGAGCGCCTCAACGTGCACGGTGGTTCCATCGCGCTGGGGCACCCTTTCGGGGCCACCGGCGCACGCATGGTCACCACCATGGCCAACGAGCTGGCGCGCACCCAGAAGAAAACAGCGCTCCTGGGCATTTGCGCAGCGGGCGGACTCGGGGCGGCAGCCGTCCTCGAACGGGTCGACTAGCCGGCCTAGTCGAGCCGGCTGACGGGGGTCACCACGACGGACGTCGCAGAGCGGTTCGTCTTGCCGTGGTAGACGGCCTCGATGTTGTTGCCGTCGGGATCCAGGACGAAGGCCGCGTAGTAGCCCGGGTGATAATCGCGCTCGCCTGGCGGGCCGTTGTCGCGTCCGCCGGCAGCGATCGCGGCCTCGTAAAACCGGTTCACCGTTTCACGATCTTGGGCTTGCAGCGCGAGGTGCACGCGGCCCGTCGGCTCGCCGTCGTCGTCGACGAACAACTCGTCGGCGAAGAATCCGTGCTCGCTCTGTCCAGACAGCTCACGCCCCAGCGCACGAAGGACGGCATCGTAGAAGCGACGGCTTTTTTCGAGGTTGCGGACGCGCAGGTGGACGTGATCGAGCAGCCTGCCTAGGTGATATTGCATGAGTGAGCTCCTACTCGCTACAGGGGTGGTGGAAGCCACCGCGTTGTTTTGGGTTGGGGCGCCGTGACAAGGGCAGGGCTACGCTCCTATCGTAGGCAAATTCGGTTCTACCCCAATTCTAGAGCGAGCGGCCGCATCCGGACAAAAAGACAAGGATGCGCCGTCGGTCGGCATGCGGTTCGCTCTGGGCATGCGGTTCGCTAAAGAATCCTCCGCCGCCAGGACTCCGCCTGACGGCGACAGGCTCAACCGAGATTCATCTCCCGAAGCTTGGTGGTTCCGGCCACCGGAGGAGGAGACCATGAAGTGCTCCGAGCTCATGACAAAGGACGTCGAATGCTGCGCTGCGGGCAGCTTGGTCGAAGCGGTGGCCGAGCAGATGCGCGCGAAAAACATCGGCTTCGTCCCCGTTTGCGACGAGAAGGGGGCCGTGATCGGAACCTTGACCGATCGCGATTTGACCATCCGCGTGCTGGCCGAACACCGCTCGCCCGGCTCGACGCGGGCGAAAGATGTGATGACGGCGGACGCGGTGGTGTGCAAAGCCGACGACGATCTGTCTGTCGTCGAGCAACTGATGAGCAAGCACAAAAAGTCCCGCATCGTCTGTGTTGATGATTCGTCCCGCCCGATCGGGGTCATCAGTCTCGCGGATGTGGCCCAACGGGAGACCGCGGGGAAAGCGGCAGCGATTTTGAGGTCCGTGTCCCAGCGGGAAGCGCGCTCCTAAACGCGAGCTGCCTGAAGAGTTGAGATCACAGGAAGACGGGAAGACGGGAAGTTTTGTGATTTTTTCTCAGGCTCCTGAGCCCTGCTCGGGCTTGAAAACCACAAAAATCCTTCCCGTCTTCCCGTCTTCCTGTGATCTCGTTCTCTCTCTTCTTGAAAAACGACCGTTCGTGCTTATTCTCTCCCTGTGAGCAAAGGCGAAGACACGCGCAGAGACATCATCGGACGTGCCTTCTCCATCGCCAGTGAAGTCGGCCTCGAGGGCCTCACCCTCGGTGTCCTCGCCGAGCGTGCGAATCTCTCCAAGAGCGGACTCTTTGCCCACTTCAAGTCCAAAGAAGCCTTGCAGCTCGAAGTTCTGGAACGCGCCATCGAGCTTTTCGTCGAGAACGTCGTCGTCCCCGCCGTCGCCAAACCGCGGGGCGAGCCGCGCGTGAAAGCCCTCTTCGATCGCTACCTCACTTGGATCCGAGGCTCCGAGGTGCGGGACAAAATGGGCGGCTGCTTCTTCATGTCGCTCGCCCACGAATACGACGACCGCCCCGGCCCCCTCCGCGACCGCCTCGTGCAGTCGCAGCGCGAATGGCACGAGACCGTCGCCAAATCCGCGCGTCTCGCCGTCAAAGAAGGCCACTTTCGGGCGGACCTGGACGAGGCGCAATTCACCTTCGAGGTGATCGGCATCAGCATGGCCTTCGAGCAAAGCTTCAAGCTGCTCGCCGATCCCTCGGCGGAAAAGAAAGCCCGCGCCGCCTTCGAAGCCCTCTTCGCCCGATGCCGCCGCAGTCGCAAATGAACGACGGATGCAATTGAATCCCAGCTAGGAGAACCCGCCATGGCCAACGCCGTACTTAATAATAGCACGAACGGTCGTATTAATAGCACGAACGGTCGTGCCCAACGACGCCACGTCCCGCCCTGGTTCCGCAGCGGCTTCCGCGTCATGGGCGCCATGGCGCCGGCGGCCGCAGCGACCTTCGGGCATCGCCTCCTCTTCACACCGCGGCGCCTCCGCCCCCGCGACGAAGAACGCGCCGTGCTTGCGCGAGGCCAGCGCTTTTCCTTCGACGTCGATCGCGAACGCATCGTCGCACGCGCCTGGGGCGAAGGCCCCACCGTGCTCTTGGCCCACGGATGGGGAGGTCACTCCGGCCAGATGACTTCCCTCGTCGACGCCCTGGTCGCCGCGCATTTTCGGGCCGTGGCCATCGACTTCCCCGGCCACGGCGAATCCGAGGGCCGCCTCTCCTCATTGGTCCACTTCGCCCGGGCCATGGCGCGTGCGTCCGCGATCTTCAAACCGTTCCACGGCATCGTGGCCCACTCGCTCGGTGCGGCCGCCGTGACCTACGCCTTCGCGCACGGCGGCCTCCAAACGTCGCGCGCCGTCTTCTTCGCGCCGCCCTCGGACTTTCACACGTGGTGGGGGCACTTCCGCACGCAGGTCGGCGTCTCCGACGCCATCTGGCACAAAATCCAGCGCAAGGCCGAAGGCTGGCTCGACGTCCCCTTCGAGTCCATCCAGCCCACCCAACTCGCCCCGCACATGAGCACTCCGCTCCTCATCCTGCACGACGTGCACGATCGCGAAGTCCCCATCGAGCAAGGCGAAGACCTCGCCCGCCGCTGGCCCGGAGCCACCCTTCAACGCGCCGAGCACCTCGGCCACGTCCGCATCCTGCACGACGCCACACTGATCCAACGCGCTGTGAGCTACCTCACCGAGGGTGCGATGTGACCCCCCAATCTTGCTCTCTCACCCTGCGTTTGGGCACGGCACCGAGGCGGCGGCGCGGCCGGTGACGGCGACGTAGACGCGCACGTAGTTGCCGTGGGCGTAGGCTCCGGTGACCTCGATGCGGTCGACGTCGCCCTTGAAGCAGGCACGCGGCCCGCCGAACGTCAGATCCGACGACAACTTCGTGCGCACGGTTCGCAGCCGGTCGCCGATGTCGAGCCGCAATGCGGCGCGCGCTTGGTCGCGGATCTTCGAACCATCGGCCATCGCTTTGAGCGACAAGAAGAAGTTCGACGTCTCGATGGTGGGCTCCAAATCGGGAATCTTCAACTCGTTGTCCACCACGGAGAGATGCCCGGAGAGGAAGATGTCGCCATTGATGTCCGTGTCGATGCCCGCGGCATGAATGGGCCCTGCGATGTGCATCTTCAGCACCAGCAGGCCTTGCGACTCGTAAATCTCCGGCTTCTCCAGATAAAGCTTCGGGTACTCCTCGGAGAAGAAATACTTCCCGTCGGTGAAGGTGACCGACATGGCGCGCGTCAACTCGTCGTACCGCGCCGCAATGGGAACCGTGACGGTGAACGGCCCCGGTTGAATCGTCGCCACGTTGGCGAGCGGCGGGAGGCTCGACGCCGGTGCATCCTGTGTCTCCGCGCAGGGAAGGGTTACCGACGGTGCCACCACCAGCGCGAGATCTTTCTCGAGGCCATCGGCGATCACGGTGGGACCGGCCTCCACCCCGAGCACCTTCAGCATCGCGCAGCCCTTGGCGTCGCCGATGGGGATCTCCAGCGGCTTCGCCACGCGCGCGTACGCTTCCGCGAGCGTCGGCCGCAGGTCGTACTCGAACTCCGTGAGCTTCTGGTGCACCTGGGTGCGGATGGCCTCGAACACACCGGCAACGGAATCGGCCACCCGAAGGCGGCGGTCCGTCGAGGTGACCTTCACGTCGATGGACTGAAGCTTCACCTTGTAGTCGGTGTTGACCACCGGCTCCGCGGCCACCTTCAGATCGATGGGAAAGTCGAGCGACCCCACGCGCACGTCGACCTTGGCATCGACCCGCGTGTCGAGCACCAGCCGGCCCTGCGAAAAGCTCACCGCCAGCGGATTGCGCGTCCACGAATAACGCCGCGTGGTGCCGGCGAGCGGAAAATCCCCATCGCCCTTGCCGGGCACCGTTTCATCGAGCGATGACCGGAGCGCGCCCGAGGTGACCGACACGTGGGTGACGATGCGGGCGGGCGCCGGATCGGCCACGGGTGTCGCGGGGGTCTCCGGCGGGCGCGGCGGATACACCGCCCCAAAGCGCGAACACGCGGCGAGCGCGACCGTCGAGAAGAGTGCAAAGCGTGAGATGCGAGCGAGCCTTTTCATGACTGAAGCGGAATGTATACGCGGTCCTGCCCGCCGTGGAAACGGCGTGGAAGGCGGCGTGGTTGGCGTAGAGTAAAGCCGTCGAGCCGCACCTAAACGCACCGGAGGTCCACCATGATCGGAGTCGGGCAACGTTTTCCGGATTTTCGTCTCGAGAACCAGGACAAAAAGGAGGTAGGCCTCGGAGATTACCGAGGAAAATGGCTCGTTCTGTACGTGTACCCCAAGGACGACACCCCCGGGTGCACCGTTCAGGGTAAGTCGTTCACCGCCACCAAAAGCGAGTTCGAGAAGAATGGCATCACCGTCGTCGGCGTCAGCGCAGACGATGCGGACTCGCACAAGAGCTTCTGCTCGAAGTACTCCTTCACCATCGATCTTCTGGCCGATCCCGAGGCCAAGCTGCTCACCGCCGCAGGCGTCGGGCAAAGCGATTACAAAGGGACGCTGTATTGGGACCGCACGACCTTCGTGGTCGATCCCACGGGCATCGTGCGCAAGGTCTACACCAAGGTAAACCCGCAGGGGCACGAGCAGGTGGTGCTCGACGACATCGTCAAACTGAAGACCACGCAAAATTAATGCAATCTGCACGCGATCTCGAAGGCCGTACCTTTCTGGTCACCGGCGCCAGTGCGGGCATCGGGCGCGCCACGGTGTGTGCGCTTGCCGCGCGGGGTGCCAGCGTGGTGCTGGCCTCGCGTTCGGAAGAGAAGACGCGGGCGGTGATGGAGGAAATTCGGCGTTTGCACCCTGCATCCTCGCAGGCGGACGTCGAATTTCTCCCCGTCGACCTGGGCGATCTCGGCTCGGTGAAGCGCGCGGCGGAGACGTTTCTCGCGTCGTCGCGACCGCTGGACGTGCTCATCAACAATGCCGGCCTCGTTGGCGCCACGGGGCTGTCCAAGGACGGCTACGAGATCGCGTTCGCGACGAACCACCTGGGCCCATTTCTCCTCACGAAGCTGCTCCTGCCGAAGCTCGTCGAGGCTCCCCAGGGGCGCGTGGTCAACGTGGCCAGCCGCGCGCACTTTCGCGCGAAGGCCGTCGATTGGGGGCAGATGTCCCTGCCGGTGAAGAAGATTCATAGCTTCACGCAATACGGCGTGACCAAATTGATGAACATTCTTCACGCGAAGGAGTTGGCCAATCGCCTCGCAGAAACGCGTGTGACGACGTATTCGCTTCACCCGGGGGTGGTGGCTTCCGAATTGTGGCGCGAAGTTCCTTGGCCCGTCGCCAATGTGATGAAGCTCTTCTTCATCTCGAACGAGGAGGGCGCGAAAACGACGTTGTATTGCGCCACCGCGCCGGAGCTGTCGAGCAGCTCCGGCCTCTATTACGATGATTGCAAAGAGGGGCGCGTAAGCCGTCTCGCCCGCGACGAATGCCTCGCACGGGAGGTCTTCGAGCGAAGCGAGGACGCCGTCCGCACCCTGCTGCCGGCCGCTTCGGCGGCTTAGCCGGCGATCCGGAACCGGTCACAAGTCCGACGGGGTAACGGCTGGGAATTTACAGGGAGATCGGGAGCAGTGAGTTTTGGGTGCCCGAGCGACTGCGTTGAAAACCAAGAACCCTCCCGATCTCCCGATCTCCCTGTTCAATCTCTTATTGGTCAGTGGGGTCTAACCCGTCTGCTTCACCAAGTCGGCAAAGACGGCTTTGCGAAGTAGCGGTGGCGGAACCAGGCCTTGGGCCAGCACGAAATCGTGGAAGGCCGCGAGGTCGAACCGCTTGCCCATGGCCTTCTGCGCATCGGCGCGCAGCTCCATCAGGCGCATGTAACCGTAGAAGTACGAGGGTGCCTGGGCGGGCCACCAAAAGGTGTAACGCTCGACGGCCGAATTGGTCCAGGCCTCGGAGAAGACGGCCTCCTCGTGCATCACGCGGTGCGCCTCGCTCGTGCCGATGAGCCCTAGATTGAGCTCGATGTCCAGGAAGGCATGGGCGGCGCGCATGAGCCGCGCTTGCAAGCAAATGAGTTGGCCGTCGAGGGGCATGTAGGGCCGCATCATGTCCTCGGCATAGAGTCCCCAGCCCTCGGCGTTGACGCTATTGAACGCGAAGATCGCGCGGGCAATGGAGATCTTGCGCTCGATCATCGTCGAATATTGAAGCTCGTGCCCCGGCCGGCCCTCATGGGCGGTGAGCCACCAGGATGCGGCCTCATAGCTGAAATCGTCCAGCCGCTTGGAGGGATCGGCCGCGAGCTGCTTCGGCAGAACGAATTCACCCTGCTCGCCGGTGTTGCCGATGATGCGCGGGCTATTGAAGAACGGCGCGGGGACCCGCGCGCTTTCGGCGTCAGTCGCCAATCGAATCTGCATGGCCCGTGCGGGCACGGTAATCAGGTGTTCGCGCCGAAGAATGGCCTCGATCTCCGGAATGCGCCGGCGGTACGTGGCGAGCAAATCGTCGCCTTCGAGCTGCGTCTTTTTGAGCGCGCGAATGACGTCGCGGTAATCCGTGACCGAAAGACCCTTTTCGCGCGCCACGCGCGGGGCGAGTTCCTGCATCTCGCGCTGGACGCGGGTGAAGGCTTCGCGCGCCTTGGCCGCGACCTCGCGGGGCGGGGCGTCGATGCCGGCCTCTTTCAGCGCGAGCCGATAGAGCTCGGGTGGCTGACGGAAGTCCAGGCGGGCGCGCGGCAGAATGTTCTCGCGCACGAACTTCGTATACGCGGCGACCTGCTCGTTCCAACGCGCGAGCGGTTCCTCGTAGCCGGGGATGGCGTACTTCTTCAGGAGCTTGCCCACACCCTCGGTCATGATGGGCATGGTCGTGAGAACCTTTTCGACCCGCGCCTTGGCCGGAAAAACGAGGCCCGGGCGATCGAGCCGTTCGCGCGTCCGCTGGATGGCGAGGTCCACGATCGAGTGCTGCCCTGCGGTCATGCCCGCGTAACGGCGCAGCCGAACCACGGCCGCGCGACGGCGAGCCTCGGGGAGGCTGTCGTCCAAAAGGACACTCAGGCCGCGAAATACGATGTTCGCGACATCGACGAACGGCACCGTCCATTTCTCATCGAGCTCGATGCGCTCGCGGTGAAGTTGCGACGCTTGGAGCAGCAGCTCCAGATCGGCACGCACCGCGGGATCCGACTCGCGGGCGAGCCGCGCGCTCAAAATGACCTCACCGTCGCGGTACGCGCGCAGCGACCGTTCCGTGAGATCCGGCCCTAGGTCGATAACCTGTTCGTCGTAGCCGTCGAACCCTTCACCGCTCGCGGACTCCGGCTCGAACCGCGCTTCCAGATCCAGCAGCACCTTCGCGTTTTCGTTGCTTCGGGCCGTCCCGTCGATCCGCGAGGCTGCGGCAGGAGTCGCTCCGCCCTTGACGGCGGGCCCACTGGCGCCACAAGCGCAAACTGCCAACAGCCAACTGCAAGCCATTCCGTATCGCCATGCGCGCATACGGAGGTTGTTAGCACGCCTAGGCGGCGGCGGCGCCGCGGGCGACTTCGGCGATGAGGGCGCGGGCTACGGCGGCACCACAGAATTTCATGATCTGGAGCGGTGTGCCATTGCGGGCCGCCTCTTTTTTCGCGGTTTGCACGGCGTTGTGGCTATTGACGCCCGTCACCAGGATAACGAGATCGGCCCGTCGAACGAGTGCGGCCAGGCGGGTGCCGGCGTTGCCTTGCATGTGGCCGGCGTGAACGTCCACATCGACGCCGAGCTCCTCGCCCGATGCCTTGAGCGAACGTTCCACGCGTTCGACGCCGCCTACGAATACGACTCTAGGTTTCTTGATCATCGCCGTCCTCCACGGGTAGGGCGCGCTTCGGCGCGCGGTGTCGTGACGTACCGTTCGCCCGAATCGCATACGATGGTGACGATGAGCTTTCCGGCCATGCGCTTTTGCGCGGCGAGGGCGAGCGCCGCAGCGATGGAAGCTCCCGAAGATACGCCCGCGAGGATTCCCTCTTCGAGCGCCAAGCGATGGGCATGGGCGAACGCTTCGTCGTCCGACACGGTGATGACGTCGTCGATGAGGTCGCGCCGTAAGAGCGGCGGGACGAATCCCGCGCCGATACCTTGAATGGCGTGCTTGCCGGCGACGCCGCCGGAGAGCACGGGCGAGCCTTTGGGCTCGACAGCCACGAGGGTGACGTCGCGCTTGCGGCTGCGAAGCCCGAGGCCGACGCCGGTGATGGTACCGCCCGTGCCGACGCCGGCTACGAATGCGGAGACCTGGCCGAGGCTGTCTTCCCAGATTTCCATGGCCGTGGTGCGCCGATGGATCTCGGGATTCACCGGCGAGACGAATTGATCGATGAGCACCGCGGCCTGTCCACTTGAAGCCGTGGCTTGAACGAGGGCCTTGGCCCGTTCGCGGGCCCCGATCATGTCCCCGCCCGGGGTCACCACCACGTCCGTCCCCAGGTAGAGGAGCAGGGCGATGCGCTCGTTGGCCCAGTCGCTGGGGATGGTGAGGCGCAGCTTGTAGCCGCGCGCGGCCGCGATGTGGGCCATGGCGATGCCGGTGTTGCTGCTGGTGGGCGCCACGATGGTGCTGCCCGGTGTGAGCAAACCGCGCTGCTCCGCATCGTCGATGAGGGCGGCGGCGACCCGATCCTTGACGCTCCCGCTCGGGTTGCGGGATTCTAGTTTAATGGCGATCCGTCCAGGCAAACCGGCGCCAAGCCGCCTCAACTCGATGAGCGGCGTGCGCCCGATGGCCTCGCTCACCGCACCGCGAAAGCGAGGAACCGCGGTTTCCTCGATCTCCGTGTCCATTTTTCGAGCTTCGACGAGTGCCATGGCGTCCTCTGTTATGATGAACTTGCGTCTACTTTAGCGAATATTGCGGCCTTGACAAGAGGCGTCCGCCTTCTCCTTTCTCAACCTGCCCGCGTCCCGGTCCATGCCCGCTCTTTCATCATCTTGAGAGTGCGAGATGTCGCGTACGTTTCCGTCAGGCTAATCTCCGAATTCATGAGTGCCTGGCTGATAAAAAGTGAGCCGTCGGTCTATCCGTTTTCGAAGCTCGTCTCGGACAAGAAAACGGTGTGGGACGGCGTCCGCAACTTCGAAGCGCGCAACAACCTGCGCAAGATGAAGAAGGGCGATACCTGCCTTTTTTACCACTCGAACGAGGGGAAGGCGGTGGTGGGCATCGCGCGCGTGGTCAAGGAGGCCTACCCCGATCCGAGCAGCGAAGACGGTGAGGACTGGAGCGTGGTCGAGGTCGCCCCCGTCAAAGAGCTGAGTGAGCCGGTCACGCTCGAGCGCATCAAGGCCCACCCGGAGCTTTCCGACATGGCGCTGGTCCGGCGCTCGCGTCTTTCCGTCACGCCGGTGACCGAGGCCGAGCTTCGCGTCATCTTGCGCGAAGCCAAGACCAAGCTGTAGTGCGCTTCGAGGCCTACCATCGCACCGCGCGCTTCGCCTCGCTCGACGGGCTGCGCTGCCTGAGCATTCTCCCGGTCATCTGGCACCACGCGACGCCGCGACCGCTGGAGGGCATCTTGGGGCGCGGCCCCTTTGGCGTGGACCTCTTTTTCGCGATCAGCGGGTTCCTCATCACGACCTTGCTTCTTCGCGAAGGCGAAGGCCTCTCGCTGAAGAACTTTTACGTGCGCCGCGCGCTGCGCATCTTCCCACTCTATTACGCGGTGCTCGGTCTCTATGCGTTACGGGGCTGGCTCCTTCTTCCAGATTCGCCAATCCGCAGTCATTTCTTACGCAACTTGCCGTTCTATTCGACCTACACGTCGAATTGGTTCGTTGATTTCGACGTGCCCCACGCGATTGTGTTCGGCTTTTCGTGGTCACTGGCCGTCGAAGAGCAATTTTATCTCGTTTGGCCTTGGGTGCTCCGAGCGCGCGGCCGGATGCACCTTCCCGCCGTGTTCATGCTGGGGTGCCTCGCGCTGGATTACACGTTGGAACACGGCCATCTGGCCGCGTACGTCGATTCCACGGGTTTGGCGCATCGCATACTGACGAGCATGGCGACGCCCATCTGCCTGGGGGCCGTCGTGGCCTATGCGCTTCATTTCCGGAAGAGCTTCTCGGCCGTCGATACGATGTTAGGTCGACGATGCAGCGCGCCGATCCTTCTTTTGGCCCTGGCTGGGCTGCTCGCCGCGGATGGGACACCTCTTTTCGTCATTCATATCGTGATGGCCCTCCTCGTCGCATCGGTGTGCATTCGAGGCGACCATGGACTGTCGAAGCTCTTGGATATTCCGGTGTTGCGGCTCGTCGGCGTGGTCAGTTATGGGATGTACCTCTTTCACGTATCGGTGATTACCGGGGTCAAATGGCTGCTGCCTGACGCATGGCGTTTGGCGCCGGTCCTTTTCGTCCTGGCGACGTGCATTACGTTTGCACTCGCGTGGGGCTCGTACCGGTTTTTCGAAATGCCATTCCTTGGTTTGAAAAATCGATTTCGTTCCTAACCAGCGGCGCTATACCTCTCGCGAAGAGGAGGCAGCACCATGATCCGACTTTCGCTTGCCGCTGCGCTTGCGCTGACGGCGTGCGCCGCGAATTCACCGCCCCAGCCGGCGCATTCGCCGCAACCGCCGCATCTTAACGCCGCACATGTCGATGCCATTGCATGGCAACCGGGCGCCCGCCTGGTGGATCTTTCGTATCCGTACGACACCACCACGGTGTATTGGCCAACCGATACGAGCGGCTTCGTGCTGGACAAGCTTCATTGGGGCCAAACCGAGGGCGGCTATTTCTACGCCTCCGCGAAAATGTGCAGCGCGGAGCATGGTGGAACGCACCTCGACGCGCCGATTCACTTCGCCGAAGGCAAAGCGACGGCGGACAAGATTGCATTGGACCGATTGATGGCCCCGGCGACGGTCATCGACATTTCTGCCGCAGCCGCGCAAAACCGCGACACCTTGCTGAGCGTCCGCGACATCGAAGCCTTCGAGCGCGCCCACGGCCGCATCGAGCCAAAGACCATCGTCCTCGTTCGTACCGGTTGGTCCGAACGCTGGCCCGATCGCAAGCGCTACCTCGGCGACGACAAACCGGGCGACGCCTCCAATTTGCATTTCCCGGGCATTGGCGAAGACGCCGCCCGCGCCCTCGTCGCCCGCCAAGTCGCCGCCGTGGGCATCGACACCGCGAGCATCGACAACGGCCCGTCCAAGACGTTCATGACCCACCGCATCTTGCTGGGCGCCGACATCCCCGCTTTCGAAAATGTGGCGTCGATGAAGGAGCTGCCACCGCGGGGCGCTTTGGTCATCGCGCTGCCCATGAAAATCGGCGGCGGCTCCGGCGGCCCCGTCCGCGTCGTCGCCGTCCTTCCTCCCCGTTAACCATAAGAAAATTTAACAGGGAGATCGGGAGGTTTTTGGGTTTTCAACGCAGTCGCGCTGACACCAAAAACTCACTGCTCCCGATCTCCCGATCTCCCTGTAAATTCCCAGCCGTTACTCTGCCGGGCTTGCGAGGGGTTCTGGGCCGCCCTCGCTCGGTGGAATCGACGCGGTCTTCGGGGCCTTGCGGCGTTCGCGGACGGACTCGATGAGGACGTACAAGACCGGGATGAGGAGGAGGTTTAGGAGGGTCGAGACGATCATGCCTCCGAGGACCGCCGTGCCGAGGGAGTGGCGGGCGGCGCGGCCGGCGCCGCTGGCGAAGACCAGGGGGAGGCCGCCGAGGATGAAGGCGAGGGACGTCATGAGGATGGGGCGCAGACGGGTCTGTGCGGCCACCACTGCGGCGTCGAGGATGGTCTCGCCGCGTTCGCGGAGTTGCTGTGCGAACTCGACGATCAGAATCGCGTTCTTGCTCGACAGGCCGATGAGCATGACGAGTCCCACTTGGCAGAATACGTCATTTTGCAGCCCGCGCGCCCATTGGGCACCGAGTGCGCCGAGAACGGCGACCGGAACACCGAGCAAGACGATGAGTGGGAGGGCAAAGCTCTCGTACTGCGCCGCGAGCACCAGGAACACGACGAGCAAACCCAGGCCGAAGAGCAACGTGGTCTGCTTTCCGCCCTCGAGCTCCTCGAGCGAAAGGCCGGACCAGGTGAACGTCATCGTGTTGGGCAGATCTGCTGCGAGCTTTTCCATGTGCTCGATGGCCTGCCCGCTGCTGAACCCATCGCCCGACGTTCCGTTGATCTCCGCCGAGCGGAACAGATTGTAATGGCTGATGACCTGTGGGGCGACGGTCTCGCGAACGTTGATCAACGTTCCGAGCGGAATCATCTGCCCCGACTCGGAGCGCACATAGAATTCGCTCAGGTGCTCGCGTTGCGCGCGGAAGCGGGCGTCCGCTTGCACGTACACGCGGTACGAACGGTTCGAGAAGTCGAAGTCGTTCACGTATTGCGAGCCCATGAAGACTTGCAATGTGCTGAACACCTCGTCGAGACGCACGTTCATCGCGCGCGCCTTGCCGCGGTCAACCTCCACCACCAGCTGCGGATCGTTGGCGCTGTAGGTCGAGAACAGGCCTTTGAGCTGCGGCTCCTTGCTGCCTGCACCAATGAGACCCCAGGTCCCGCCGGCCAGCTGCTGCAAGCTGGACCCGCCGCGATCGAGCACCTCGAATTGGAAACCACCGAGGTTGCCGATGCCTTGAATCGGCGGGGGCGGGAAGGCGACGACGAAGCCCTCGGGGATCCCGAACAACGCGCCGCGGGTGCGGGCGATGACCGAGGCCACGGAGTGCTGCTCGCCACGGCGCTCCGCGAACGGCTTCATCATGACCCACATGACGCCCTTGTTCGCGCCGTTGCCGGCGAAGCCGTATCCGACGGCGGCGAAGGCGCCGAGCACCTCGGGCTGCTGGATGAGAACATCCGTCGCTTTGTTGAACACTTTGCTCGTGTACTCGAGCGACGAGCCCTCGGGCGTCTGCGCGGCCACGATGAAGTAGCCTTGATCCTCTTCCGGCACGAAGCCGGTCGGAACCACGCGGCTCATCCAGTACGTCACGCCGAGCGAGATCACGAAGGCCACCGTGACGGGCCCGCGCCATCGCAAGGACGTGCGCAGCACCCGGCCGTAGCGGTCTTTCACCACCTCGAGCATGCGCTCGAACCGCTCGAAGAACGCATTGACCTTGCCATGCGGCCGCAGAAGCAGCGCGCACAGCGCGGGCGTCAAGGTGATGGCGTTGAACGCCGAGATGGCCACCGAGATGGCAATGGTCACCGAGAATTGCCGGTAGATGCGGCCCGTCGTTCCCGGGAAGAAGGCCATGGGCACGAACACCGCGATGAGCACCAGTGACGTGGCCACGACCGCGCCGAACACCTCTTTCATGGCCGCGCCGGCGGCCTCGCGCGGGCTCATGTGCTTTTCGCGCATGAACCGCTCGATGTTCTCGATGACCACGATGGCGTCGTCGACGACGAGGCCCGTGGCCAAGGTGATGCCGAACAACGTGAGCGTGTTGATGGTGAAGCCGAACGCCTTCACGAAGGCGAACGTGCCGACCAAGGACACCGGGATGGTGATGGCCGGGATGAACGTGCTCCGCCAGGTGGCCAAGAAGAGGAAGATGGTCGCGATGACCAGCACGATGGCAACCGCGAGGGTCTCGACCACGTCCTTGATGGAGTCCTCGACGAACGGCGTCGAGTCGAAGGCCACCTTGTACTTCAGACCGGGCGGGAAGCTCTTGGAGAGCCGCTCGAGTTCGGCCTTGACGTTGTGGGCGACGTCGAGCGCGTTCGCGCCCGGCAGCTGCAGAACGCCCATGCCGATGCTGGGCACGTTCCGATAGATGGCCGAGAGGCTGTAGTCCTCGGCGCCGAGCTCCGAGTGACCGACGTCGCGCAGTCGCACCAGCGTCCCGTCGCTGGTGGACTTCACCACCAGGTCGTCGAACTCCGAAGCGTCCTTGAGCCGGCCGACCGCGCGCACGCTCACCTGGAATTGCTGGCCGCTCACCGCCGGCTGCTGGCCAAGCTGCCCGGCCGCAACCTGCACGTTCTGATCTTGCAGCGCCCGCACGACGTCGCCGGCGGTCAGCTGCCGCGTGGCGAGGCGCGCAGGATCGAGCCAGAGGCGCATCGAGTATTTGCGCTCGCCGAACATGGGAACGTCGCCGACGCCCTTGACGCGTTTGACCTCGTCTTTGACGTACTGGTCGACGTAGTTGCTGACGAACACGTTGTCGTAGACGTCGTTCTCCGAGTAGAACGCGATGCCCAGAACGAAGGCCGCGGAGTTCTTTTTCACCGAGACGCCGGTGACCTTCACCTCGTTCGGCAATCGACCCGTGGCCTGCGACACGCGGTTCTGCACGTCGACGGCGGCCAAGTCGGGGTCGCGGTCGACGTCGAAGGTGACGGTGATGGTGCTCACACCGTCGTTCGTGCTGGTCGACTGCATGTACTTCATGCCTTCGACACCGTTGATCTGTTGCTCGAGCGGGGTGGTTACCGCGCTCTCGAGGACCTCGGCGCTGGCGCCGGTGTACGTGGCGGTCACCACGACTTGCGGCGGCGCAAGCTCGGGGTACTGCGCGATGGGCAGCGATGGAATGGAGATCGCGCCCGCGAGGACGATCAGCAGCGAGCAGACGCTCGCGAATACCGGACGGCGTATGAAAAATTCGACGAACACGGCGTGCTCTCCTTATTTCGCGTCCGCGGCCTTCTCAGCTGTCGGCGCTTCCGGCGTGACGGGGGCTCCATCGCGGAGCTTTTGAATACCGGCGGTGACGAAGCGTTCGCCCGGCTTCACGCCGTCGAAGACGACCACGTCGTTTCCGGTGGTCGAGCCCAGCTTGACCGGGCGCTGCGCCACCGTGGGCGGATTGGCATCGTTGAGAACGTAGACGAAGGTGAGCCCGCTCTGCCGCGAGAGCGACGTGGTGGGGATGCTCACCTGCGGTGTCGACTTCCACACGATGCGCGCGCGCAAAAGTTGCTGCGTGCGCAGCTGAGACGCATCGTCGATGCGGGCCTTCACCAGCACCGTCTGCGACGCGGAATCGACCCGCGGTGCGATGAACGAAATGGCACCTTTCGAGAGAAGCTTGGAATCGGCATCGACGAGGCGCACCGCCAAATCGAGCTTCAAGCGCGCCTGCTGCTCGACGGGCACCGAGATGTACGCTTCGAGCGGCATCTTCGGATCGTCGAGGGTGGTGAGCAGCGTCTGCGGCGTGACGAAGTCGCCGATCTTGACGGGGATGTCACCGACGGTGCCGTTGAAGGGCGCCGCAATGTTGTAATATTTGAGCTCCGCCCGTTGCACCTGCGCACTGGCTTGTGCCTGCGCCCGTCCACTTTCCAAGCTGGCAATGGCCGACTTTTGCGCGGCCACCTGTTGCTCCGCCGCATCGAAATCGCCTTTGGCCTGATCGAGCGCCGTCTGCGATTGATCGAAGGCCTGCTGCGAAATCGTATTCGACCCCAAGAGCGACGCCGAGCGTTTCTGCTCGGTTTGCGCCAATCGAAGCGCGGCGCGCCGTGCATCGCGCGTCGACTCCAAGGCGGCCAGCGTCGATCGCGCTCGGGACAACTCGGCCTCCGCCGAGCCCGATGCCGCGTTTGCGCTGGTGAAGGCCGCCTGCTGCTTTTGCGGGTCAATCTGCAAAAGCTGCGCGCCTGCCGTTACGGCCGCTCCCGACTGAACGAGAATTTTGGAAACGTGCCCCTCGACCTGGGGCCGCAGCTCCACCGAGTTCCGCGACTTGACCTCCGCGACGAACTCCGACGTTTCATCGGTGTCGGCCAAGACAGCCGTCTGGACCTTGACCGGAACTCCTCCTCCTTGCGGCGCGGCGTCGCCCTTCGCGCAGCCGGCAATCGCCAACATCGCCCCAATCAATCCAACGCTCTTCCACTCGATCATTTGAAAAAGATCTCCAGCGGTCCAATTCACGCGCGCCTGCCCGTTCGACCATCCTCGAAGGTCGAACCACCGCCCCGGCCTTCTCCGCTTGGAGAAGGGACGGGCGCAATGGTGCCTACGATAGGGTCGGTCGAAAATTGGTCCAGCCCCGGGATGGTTCTCGACCGTTTCTTGGTTCCCTTTAGGAACTTCTTCGTTACTCTTAGGAACCGAAGGTGCTGTCTGCGGCGTCGAGCGGCAAGGAGGCATCCCGTCGGAACGAAGGAAGGTTAAAGTAACCAATGAGAAAAGCAGCGGCGAAATCGAATGTGGAAAGTGGATGCGCATGTCTTGCGCGAGACGTACTCGACCGCATCGGCGACCGATGGAGCGTGATCTGCATCCTTCACCTGGGCGAGCACGAGGTGCTTCGCTTCACCGAGTTGAGGCGGTTGATCAGCGGCATTTCGCAGCGGATGCTCACGGTGACGTTGCGCGATCTCGAGCGCGATGGGTTCGTCGCGCGCAAGGTCAAGCCGGTCATTCCACCGCACGTCGAGTATCGGCTTACGCCGCTGGGCCGCGCCCTCATGGAAAATGTGCGATCGCTCTGCCAATGGGCGAACGACCACCAGGACGCCGTGCGGCGCGCGCGCGAGTCGTATGATGCACGCGCGCTGCAGGAAGTCTCCACTTAACCGAGGCACATGAACTGCAACAGCTTCGTATCTTCAGCCAAAGATGGGTCGAACCGCCAAGGCGCCAAGGCCGCCAAGATATGGGGTGGAGTGAAGAAAGCGCTCGTCCATGAACCTCACACTCTTGGCGTTCTTGGCGTCTACCCGACTCAAAAGCCTCTTAGCTCAAAGGTGAAATGACAGGGTGTAGCCCGTGCACGCAGTTTTTGCGGTTACGGAGAAGGTGATCTCCTGGCCGGACGTGCTCGAGAAGGACATGCCACCGGTGGTGGTGCATTGGCTACCGACACAAAGCGAAACTTCTGCGGTGGGCGATACTTCGATATGCGGATCGAGCTGGCAAAATGCTCCAGTCCCGTCGTCGCGGAATCGGAAATAGGCCGTCTGCCCTGCTGCGAGCACGCCGCAAAATGTGCGGCCGCCGCTATCGCACCGTCCGATGTCGCCCCAATGGTATGCCGTGCTGAATGAGCGCGCGTTCTTGCCAGGGCCCGGGTCGGTGCAGCTCGCGTCGGGGGCCGGACAGGTGTCGCACTTTCCGCTCGCACCGCAGGAGAAGCCCGTGGGTGCGCACACCTTGCCTTGGTTGATCGGCGTGCCCTTGATGGTGCTGTTCGCGCAGGTGTAGCTCATACAGTCGCTCGGCGGTGGAGGATCCGCGTCGTCGTTCGTGCTCGCGGGGAGACCATCCGCGCTGCACGTGGGCCTTTTGCAATCGCCGGCCTTGTCCTCCGGTACGTCGCCCGTGCTGGGCGTGAAGGCGGGATTGCCCTCGGTGGTGCACGACGTCTGCTTGCAGTCATGTGGCGTGTCGTTGACGACGGTGACATCCACGACGGACTTCTCGGCGCCGTTGCCGTCGCACACCAGCCGATGGCACACGAGGTTCGTTGCCGACCTTCGCGAGTCGACCCCCGCGGGGACGTTTCCTTCCGTGCAAACACCGGCCACGCATCGGTTCTCCCGGCACGGTTGGCCGGGCGGCGTGCACTCGGCGTCGGTGCGGCAGCCGCCGTAGCCCGGGTCGTCGTCCGAAGAAGAAGAGGAGAATAGGCATGCGCTGCTGACCAGCGCGATGCCCACGGCCACGATCACACCAGGGACACGTCGAAGGTTCTTCATGGGGGTAAACACCGCGTAGCAAGGAGCGATCTCAACGCTCAGCTCGGCAGGTGTCTACGCATCCGCTCGGTTCTTCCGCACTTTCGTGTGCGTATACAACTTCTCGCGTGTCGCGCGGACTACGGAGCGCTCTATGGACTCTTGGTCACAATCAGCGGTGCCATGCTGGCGCGGAACCGGTCGCTCCACGGACACGGTGTGTGCGTGGTCGGGTCGAGCCGCACGAGCCGCGTCGTCCCCGTCGCGTGCAAGGTGGGCCCGTGCAGGGCTTTCACCTGCGCCTCGACGATGAACGACGTGGTGCCAAGGTGCGTCGGGGTAATCTCGACGACCAGCTCACACTCCCCGCGCACCGGCTTCAGATAACGAATCTCGTGCGCCGCGATGACGTGAAACTTGTCCGGATTGATCGCCAGTTCATCCTCCCAGCGAAATCCGCGCGAATGGATGAACGCCCCGCGGGCCCGCTCCATGAAGAGCACGAACTTGACGTTGTGCAGGAGATTGAGCGCATCCAAATCGTCGAAATAGACGCGCTGAACCGACCGATACGGAATCTGAAGATTTTGCACAGTGGAGCCCTCTATAGCCTAAAGAGAGGAGATTCACAGGAAGACGGGAAGACGGGAAGGGGTTTCGGCACGTCCGTCGCGGAACGCTTTTTTGGGGTTTCCAGTTGGCCAACGGAGCTGACTGAAAAAACTCAGACCTTCCCGTCTTCCCGTCTTCCTGTGAATTCTCTCTCTCTTTTCGTCAGCGGGGGCGGGGGTTTTCTTGGAAGGTCACGTCGAGTTTGACCTCTTTGCCCTCGCGGATGACCACGGCGGGCACCGTTTCTCCGGGCTTGCTGGCGTTGAGGACGAACATCAAATCTTCGACGCTGCCAATTTCGTGGGCGCCGAGGCGCACGACGATGTCGCCGCGCTTCATGCCGCCCTTGTCGGCGGCGCCGCCTGGCCGCACGCCGGACAAGAGCACACCCTTCTTGCCCGCGCCGGGGCCGCCGTAATCGGGAATCGTCCCCAGCGACGCGTTGAAGCTGCGCATGTCGCCGCGCGGGGAGGGGCCCTGGGCGCCGCCTTGGAAGGTCGGCGGCTTTTCATCCACTGCGGCTTTGCGCGCGATGTCGGCCACCAGCCACCCCACGCGGGCCGCCCCGGCGTAGTTGATCTTGTCCGGCGTGTCGCTCGGCTTGTGGTAGTCCGAGTGCGTTCCGGTGAAGAAGTGCAAAACCGGTATGTTGGCCGTGTAGAACGACATGTGATCGCTGGGCCCGTAGCCGTCGCCGCCCATGGCGCAGTCGAGTGGTGCACCGACTCCGCATTGCGCCGACACCACCTCCGACCACTCGCGCGCCGTCTCGGTGCCCAGCACCTGGACCCGGTTGTCGCGCATGCGGCCGACCATATCCATGTTGAGCATGGCCACGATGTTCTTCGGATCGAGCGCGCCCTTTTTCCCTTCCTTCGCCGCCCGCACGAAGTACGACGAGCCCAAAATGCCCGACTCTTCGCCCGAGAACGCGACGAATACCACGTCGCGCCGGAGCTGCGCCTTGTTGGCCGCGAGCGTGCGCGCCACGTGGAGCAACGTTGCCGCGCCCGAGGCATTGTCGTCCGCGCCGACGTGCGGTGCGTTGCTGCCAGGCGCCAGCGAATGGTGCCCGCCCAGCCCGAGGTGATCGTAGTGCGCACCCACCACGACGGTGCCGGGGAGCTTGTCGCCGCCGGCCTCGATGCGCGCCACGACGTTGAACGCATTGGACTTCACTTCGGAGAGCGCCACCCGCAGCTGCGCGCCGACCTTGGCCTTGATCTTCAGTTTGGCCATCGTCGCCGCGAACGCATCGCGCTTCACCACCAGCACGGGGATGCCTGCATCGCCATACCCCTCCACGTCGAGCGATGGCAGGCGTGCATCCGGCGGCGCCTTCCAATCGGCCTTGGCATTCTCGGGCGGAGCGGGATCGTCCACCACGATGAGCGCTTTCGCTCCGCGCTCCTTGGCCGCCCATGCCTTCAGCCGAATGTCGCCGTAGCGCCGTTTGGCATCCGTCGCGGTGAACTTCTGCGACTCGGGCACGAACCTGCGCACCACGGCGATGGCCCCTTTGACCTTCGTCTTGGCATAGTCGTCGACACCCAGCTCTTTGGCCACGATGCCATAATTGGCAAAGACCAATGCGCCCTTCACGTCGGCCTGGGCAGGGGAATACCCCATGACGACGAAGTCTTCCTTCTTCGTCTCCGTCTTGCCCACCACGAACTTCGTCTCGCCGCTCGCCTTGAGTTCCGTCGTGACGGGGAATCCCTGGCGGTAGGTGCCATCGTCGCCCGCGGGGGCGAGGCCCGCCGTGCGGAATTGCTCCTCGAGGTAGGCGCCCGAGGCTTCCAGTCCCTTGGTGCCGATGCCGCGTCCTTCGCGCTCGGGATCGGCCAGCCAGCGAATGTCGGTGGCGATGCGATCGGCCGCGCGCGGCTCGATGGTGCCTCCGGAGTCGACCCAGCGCGCCACGAACACGTTCGTATCGTGCTTGCCCGGCGCGGTCGCCCGGTTCGACGAAAAGGCCAGCGACTTGCCGTCGGGCGAGAACATCGGAAACCCATCGAAGCCGCCCGCGTAGGTGATGCGCTCGAGGTTCGTGCCGTCGAGGTTGACCGCCCAAATATCGAATTCGCGCCCCTTCGGATCGCCGAAGTTCGACGAAAAGAGAATGCGCTTCTGCGACGGGTGCCAAAACGGCGCAAACGACGCCGCGTTCAAATAGGTGATCTGCACGGGATCGCTCCCGTCGGCGTTGGCCACGTAGATTTCGAGCTTCGACGGCCGCACGAGGTTCTTCGCCAAGAGCGCTTTGTAGTCGTCGAGCTCCTTGCCCGGGCGCGGTCGCGAGGCGCGCCAGACGATCTTCGAGCAATCGTCGTTGAAGAACGCGCCGCCGTCGTAGCCGACCCCGGTGGTCAGGCGGCGCACGTTCTTACCGTCCTTGTCCATCCGGTACAGATCGATGTCGCCATCGCGGACGGAGGTGAAGACGATGGAGCCGTCCTTCTTGCAGACGGTGCCTTCGGCGTCGTAGCCCTTGGTGTCCGTCAGGCGCTGGACGCCGGTGCCATCGGCCTTGGCCTTGAAAATATCGTACGTGTCGTAGAGCGCCCAGACGTAGCCCTGGCTGTGATCGGGCTTGGGCGGGCAGGCTTCGCCGCCCAGGTGGGTCGACGCGTAGATGACCTCCTGGTCGTCGGGCAGAAAGAAGGAGCACGTGGTGGCGCCCTTCCCGCTGGACACCGGAATGGGCGTCGGCGAGGCCACGGGAAGCCGATAAATGCGGTCGCAACCGCTGTCGCCGGTGCGCGCCTGCATGATGAGCTCACGCCCGCCCCACGCCCAATAGGCCTCCGCGTTTTCGCCGGCCATGGTCAGCTGGCGCAGGTCGGCCAGATGGACTTCTTCCGGCAGGGGGCGGAGTGGGGGTGGTTCGGGCGCGGCCTGGGTGAGCTTGGGGGCGGGCGGCGGCGTGGAACCGCACGCCACGAACGCGAGGGAGGAGATCGAGGTCAGTGCGAAGACGACGAATCGGCGAACGAGCATGGCTTCGCCCGCAGCTTACCTCCCCCGGTCCGCTCTGTGCGCGACTTCGTCAGTTGGTCGGGCTGAGGGTCGTCCCGTACAGGACCGCCTCGGTCTCGACGTAGTCCGCGGAGCTCGAGCTGATGGTAGATCCGCTCATTTTCGCATGGAAACACGTGGTCGACGCGTGGAGCTCGGGTAGCGCGTTGACGATGGCCGTGGAGTCTTTCAAGCCATGGCTGCCGTCGCACCCCTGGCTTGGGTTACCGATGCAGGGGAAGGTTCCGTCGCTGTCGGCCGGGCCGCAGCGGAGAGCCTGTTTGGATCCACTGCCCTGGACATAGAGTTGGACGGAGGAGTCGGACTCCACTTTCGCAAGGATCGACGCCGTATCGAGTGTTGTCGTCGAATCGTGTGTCCAGACGATGGCGCCGTTGTTCGTCTGCCAAGCGCCGCATCCGGTGACCTTGTTGCACGAGCGCCTTCGCTTGTGCGAGGTGAGGTTGACCATGGTGCTGGATGTGTTCGCGCCCGGCGCGAAATAGCGCAAAGCCTGTTGCAAGGTGAAAGGCGTTCCTCCCGAGCAATAGTTCGGATCGAAGATCCCGTCCGGCGTTCCGCTGCCATTCCCATTCAGCGTGACCGTGAACGTTGCATCTTCCTGATTGGCCTCACGTACTGCAATCCAATACGTGCCCGTCGTTTGGATTTGAAAGACGATGCGCGAATCTTTGGTGCTGCTGTTCGCATTGTCATTGGAGGCCAGCGTCGTGTAATCCGCCGCGAGAAGCCAGGCCATGGCGTCGGTGGACGTCGTCGAGTGAACGGTGATCTCGATGGAATCCCCTGCCGTTCCCGAAAAGCTGTAGGCGCGATAAAGTGGATTTTCCGTGTACGTGACGGTCTTGCTCTGGCCGTAGCTGATTGGCCCCAATTTCTCGTTGTCTTGAAGAGCACGCAGCTCGGAGGCGGTGGTTTCGACCGTCTCTTGCTGCGGGTCCACGGCTTCGTCGGCGACGTTCGCGCACGCCACGAGACCAAGAATGGAAAACGACGCAAAACACGAAATGAGTTTCGTCGAATGCATGAAAGCTCCCTCGGATGTACGAGCGGCAACGAGCCAACGGCGCAGCCCACGAGCCGCCATTGGCTCGTTGTCCGACTCGACTCCTTCTTACGCCGAGGCGCTTTCGAGACTTCCTGCTATTTATTCCTCAAATAGCGCCACGCGCGGTAATTGCTAATTGCCGAATTACGCCAGCTTTACTGGCGGCTATTGCCTTTCCGACTCGAAACAAGTCAGGAACGTTAGCGCGCCGCCGCGAGCTGCTCGATGGCGGTTAGACGCGCGCGCACTTCGTTACGCGGCAGGTAGATGAGCAGCGCTTGCTCGAGGGCGGGCAGGGCGCGTGCGAGATCTTGCCGGGTCATCGTCCTGCTGTTCACGCCAACGCGATTCAGGGCTCGCGCAATCACCGCGGGGCCGAACACCGATGCGAGCCCGCTGGCTTCGACGACGGCGTCGAAAAGCGAATTCCCGAGGATCGCCGCCAACGTCATGCTCGGAACGCTCCCAGCGCCGCCTGCTCCTTCGCGACCGCCGTGGCCAGCTCGGTAATGTAGTCCGCGTAGAAGTTGGCGAACCACTCGGAGGCCATCTCCCGCTCCTCGGGCGGGAGATGACGCGCTACGTCGTGCGAAATGATGAACCCCAAATGGACCGCCCCTCCGACGATTCCGCGCATGGGCACGCCCGAAGCCACGAGCGCCGGGATGAGCGTATCGATGTAGAGTGCACGCACGTCCGCCCCGCGATCTTCGAGGCCTTCGACCAGCAGCTTCAAGAGGCCGTCGGTCATCTGCCGGGCCGCTTCGGGCGTGTGATCCCGTACGGTTTCGGGCGGGGCCTCGGCGATGAGCCGCTCACAACCTTCGATGTAGTACGGCCGGCGTTCGGCGAGCAGCCGAACGATGCGTGTTCTCCTGGAGTCCACGAAACGAGTCTACCTTGGAGGCCGCGTGCGTGGCAGACTGAAGGAAGCAACCGTTTCCTATTTTTGGTTCAATACGGTCGGTTGCCCGTTCGTCCGACGGGGAGGAAGATTCGAAAAAATATGGCCTGGACGGTCACCCTCCGCTACGTGCCCGAGCACGACTTCGTACTGACCTCGTACGACGATGTCATTTTGCGCGATCAGCGCGACGCGACACGATGGCGGCGCGAAGTGTCCGCGCAATTCAGGCAGATCGGGCGCATTCCCGTCGACGTCATCATCGACCTTCGAGGTCTCGTCGTGAAGCCCTCGGGCGCGCGCGCCTACGGGGAAAACCGCGTGATCCTCATTAAGGAATTCTGCCGGCGCACCTACCGGTTCGGAGGTGATTTGAACACCCGAACGAGCGTGTACACGAGCGCCGTCCTCGATGGAGTGCAGGCAAACGTTTACGCCACGTACAACGACGCGCTGCGGGCGTTGCTGCAGGAGCGGGAGCGCGAAGCCAAAGGCGAGCTCCCTCCGTCACTCATCCCCAAGCCGGGCCGCAGCTAGCCGCTTTCGCTCGTAGAAGCGCTGCGCTTTGTAACGATTTCCGCAGATATCCATACGGCACCAACGGCGCGTTTTGTTCTTGCTCGTGTCGAGAAAGAGCCAGCCGCAATCCTTCAATCCGCATTTTCGCACGCGGGCGAAATCGGATGACGGCAGAAGGTCGGCCGCGGAAAGCGCCACCCGCCAAAGCGGCGAACGCAGATTTGCGTCATCGCAACGCCATACGAAACCCGAGTCCGTGGGCACGAGCCGGCGCGGCGCCGCGGCCTCCGCGATCAACGCATTCATGTGGGCCAGGTCCGAGGGATCGGACGTCTGCCCTTCGAGCTCGGCCACGATGACGCGGAAGAGGGCATCCCGAAATCGCACCGCGTCGGCATAGGCCGTATCGGCCTCTTTGGGATGGCTCAAGACCCGCGCGCGCAGCCGTCGCGCCTGCTGCCGATCGAGATGACCGCCGGCGGTGGCCCACGAAAGAATATCCGAGTAGCTCGACAACCGCTCCACGGCCGCCGTTTCCGAGTCACGCCAGCTCACCGTGTTGATGAAATCAAGGCAGGTGCAACCCCCCAGAAAATCGAATACGTAGCGGTCCACGTGCGCAATGTAACCAGGACCAAAGGCCGTTGACAGGTTATAGAGCCTTCCCTACCTCTAACCTGTGACGACTGCTACAACGGTTATGCCCTCGCGAGATACCACGGGTTGGCTGCCACGCCTGCTTGCCTTTGCCGCGATTTACATCCTTTGGGGCTCCACCTTTCTCGCCATTCGCTACACGGCGGCGACCATTCCCCCGCTCATGGCGGCCGGGGTGCGTGTGCTGGTGGGCGGCGCGCTTTTGTATGGGTACTTGCGCGCGCGTGGCGTGCCGGCGCCGTCGTGGCGGAGTTGGTCGATGGCCACGGTTTCCGGTGCGATGCTGTTCGTCGGGTGCCATGGCGTGCTCGGTTGGGCGTCGCAGCGCGTTCCGTCGGGCATTTCGGCGCTGCTGACGGCGAGCATCTCGCTCTGGATGGTGGTTCTCGGCGCCCTGCGCGCGCGCGCGATGCCGAACCGGTGGGTGGCGATGGGGCTCGTCCTGGGCTTCGCGGGGTTGCTTCCACTGATCCGCCCGGACGCGAAGCATGCCCACGTGGACGTTCTTGCGTCGGTGGCGCTCGTCCTGGGCGCTCTTTCCTGGGCAGCGGGATCGTTTTACGCGCGCGGCCGCTTGGTGCCCAAGGCGCCGCTGCAAGCCGCCGCCATGCAGATGTTTGCCGGTGGCGTGCTCTTGATTCTCGTCTCGGGGGCCTTCGGCGAGTGGAGCGCGCTCGATGTGGCGCGGGTCACGCAGCGGTCCATCGTGTCCCTCGCATACCTCATCGTCTTCGGTTCCATCGTGGCGTTCGGCGCGTACGTCTGGCTGCTGGAGCAGGTGCCCGCGGCCACCGTTTCGACCTACGCCTTCGTCAATCCGGTGGTGGCGCTGCTTCTCGGATGGCTCTTCGGCGGGGAGGGCATGTCGGGGCGGACGCTGCTCGCGACGGTGCTCATCGTGATCGCCGTCGCGATGATCACGATGGCGAGCCCGCGGCCGGCGGGTGTACGGACGCGGGACGCGTGATGCCGAGTGCCCACTTCGACACGTATGTCGCGACCGCGTCGGGGTAGCGCGGCCATCGATTGTGGTTGCCCGCCGCCTCCGGCAGGGCCGCATCGGGCATGTAGCGAATGCGTGAAACGCTGCACCGGGGCACCTTGGCCAAGAGCAACTCGGTCGAGCGGCTCGGCGCGAACGTGTCGCGGGCCAACGTCACCGCGAGCACCGGGCACTCGACGCGCGCGAGGGCTTGCTCGGGCGGGACGCTGCCGGTCCACGTGGTGGGGAAGGAGAACTCGCCCGTCGCCACCGCGTGCGCCCACTCCGAGACGACGGTGCGTGCTTCGCGGCCGGCGAAACCGAGACGCTTGCCGGGGTAGTGCCCGACGGCCGCCGACGTCGCTTTCATGAAGCGCGCGAGCACGCGAATGCCCGGGCTGGCCATGCCGGGCCACGCCATGTGATGCGGAAGTCCGCTCGCCACCAGGGCCACCCCGCGCACGTCGTGCCCGAGTTGTTCGCGCGCGAGGCTCAAAAACGCCAGGTGCCCGCCCAGCGAATGCCCGAGTAGAAAGAGCGGCGCGCGTGGAAGCAGCGCCCGCACCCGCTCGACCGCCGGCGGAATGTCCTGCTCGATGAGGGTGCCGTAGCCGAAATCGGTCCCGCGGGAGGCGCGCACGCTGCTCGTGCCATTGCCGCGCAACTCGAACAGCGCCGCATGCACACCGCGCTCGGCGAAGGCGGCGCCCAATTTGTCGTAATAGCCCGCCGCCGTTCCCATCGCGGGAATCACCAGCAGCACCGGCGCATGCTCATCGGCTGCGCGAAACACCTGCAGCTCCGAGGTGGCGCCATCCTTCGAGGTCACGGGTTCACGAATCACTTGTGAGCTCACCCCGCTAGATTGCCGCGCCCGGGCCGCCTCTTCAAATGGTTCGAGTACGAAAATTCTATGTGTGGACCTTGGCTGTTTTTGGCTGCATCCGCGGTTGCGTGGGATGGAAATTCCTTTATAACAGACGTATGTCCGTCAAACGGGACGTGCCATGTGGGCGCGTCTTCACGGTCCGACCTGGCTCGTTGCCCTTCTAACCTACGGCGGATGGCTTGCGCTGACCTATGCGCACCGCGCGCTGCCGCTGCCCATCCTCGCGCTGCTCGGCGGCTTCGTGGTGGCGTGGCATGGTTCGCTCCAACACGAGACGATCCATGGTCATCCGGCCGGGGCCAAGTGGCTCGGGCGTGCCCTTGGAGCGCCGCCACTCGCGCTATGGCTTCCGTACGAGATTTACCGCGATAGCCACAGGCGTCACCACGCCACCGCGCACCTGACGCACCCGGAGCACGATCCCGAGTCGCTGCTCTGCAGCCGCGCGGCGTGGAGGCGTATGACGCGATGGCAGCGTGTGCTCTTTCTCACCCAGACCACGGCGCTCGGGCGGCTCGTTCTCGGGCCCTTCGTCACCATCGGCCGATTTCTCGCCGAGGAGGTGGTGCTCCTGGTTCGTAGCGAACCCGGACGGCGCCGCATCTGGGCGCTTCACGCCGTCGCGATCGCGTGGGTGCTCGGCTGGGTCCTCGGCGTCGCCGGCATGCCGCTCTGGAAATACCTTCTCGTCTTCGTCTACCCCGGCACGGCGCTGACCTTGTTGCGCTCGCTCGCCGAGCACCGCGTCGATGCGATCCGCGAGCGGCGAACCACCGTCGTCGAGGCGGGATGGCTCTTTCGCCTCCTCTATTTGAACAACAACTTCCACGTGCTGCACCACCGTGCTCCGCACGTCCCCTGGTTCGAGCTGCCCGCGATGTGGCGGCGTGAGCGCACCCGCATTCGAAGCTCGCACGTCGTTCACTCGGCGGGTTATCTTTCGCTGGTGCGCGCCCACGCGGTAAAGCCCATCATCGACATCGAGAACCTTTGAGCCACCTCGCCAACCTCGGGATGTACGACGGCGGCGATTTGACGCGCGCCAACGACGAACTCTGGGCCATCATCGCGGAGCATTTGCGTGCGCGCGGCATTGCCGATGTGCCCGCGGCCCTCACGCGCGGACCGCTCGAGGACATCTGGAACGAGCGCCTCCTCTTCGGGCAAACCTGTGGCTACCCGTTCATCTCACGCCTCGCCGGCACCTTGCAGATCGTCGGCACACCGGTCTACGACTGGCCGGGTTGCGAAGGCGCCACGCATCGCAGCTTCATCGTCGTCGCGGCGGCATCCCCGTTTCGCCGTCTCGAAGATCTCCTCGGCCGTCACGCCGTGATCAACGACCCCGAGTCCAACTCGGGTCGGAACCTTTTTGGCGACGCGCTTGCGTCCGTCGGGGCGCGCGCGCCCTTCTTCCACGAGGTGTCGGTCAGCGGCAGCCACGCTCGGAGCCTTCGCGATGTGGCGGAACATTCCGCCGACGTTGCGGCCATCGACAACGTCTCCTATGCGCATTTTTTGCGGGCCCATCCTACTTTGAAGGACGCGATCCGCATCCTACATGAGACGCGTCCAAGCCCGGCACTGCCGTTCGTGACGGCCTCGCAACATCACGCATCCACGATTTTCGATGCCGTGTGTGAAGCGCTGAACGATGCTAGGACCGAGGGGGCACGCCGCGTCCTCCGGCTCGTGGGCATCGAGCCTCTCGAACGGCAAGCCTATGAAATAACACGAGAGTTCTCGGCCCGCGCAGACGAAGTCTTCGGTCCACGACCTTAACGATTTGTAATCGTTGGACTTGCAGTCGGTCGGGAGAGGCCCCATGAACTCTGGCCCCCTCAAGCTCGGTTGCTGAAATTTCAGAGGGCCGGTCAACGAAGGGTTTCGAAGAGAGCGACGGATGCGAACTTTAGCGGCGGTACTCGTTTTGGGCGCGCTTTGCGGATGTGGGAAAGCGGCGGGAGGAACGGAGGCGGCCGGCGGCGAGGCTCCAAAGCTTCCCGTCGACGTGCAGACGCTGCACGACGAAGAGCTCGTCGACGGCACGGAGTACTTGGCGCAGTTGGTTTCGCGCCATCATGTCGCGGTTTATCCGCAGGTGACCGGCGTGGTGGTGCAGATCCTCGTCAAGCCCGGCGAGAGCGTGAAGCGCGGCGCCGCACTCCTCCAGATCGATCCGCGCCGCGAGGCGGCGAACCTGGCCAACCAGGTCGCGGCGAAGAGCCAGCGCGAGGCGAGCCTGGAGCTGGCCAAGCGCAACGAAGAGCGTTCCACCCGTCTGTTCCGCGAGGGGCTGGTGACCCAAGCGCAGTTCGACCAAGCGCGGAGCGCGCGCGCGGTCGCCGAACAAGACGTGAATGCGCAGGAGGCGAGCATCGCCGCGCAGAATACGCAGCTGAATTACTTCCGAATCACCGCGCCCTTCGACGGCACGGTGGGCGACATCCCCATCAAGATCGGCGACCTGGTCTCGGCGCAGACCAAGCTGACCAGCGTCGACGACAACACGAACCTCGAGGCCTACGTGAACTTGCCGGTGGAAAAGCTGGCGGAGCTCACCGACAAGAGCCGCATCGAGATCCTCGATCCGTTCGGCAAGGTGGTGGGGCAGGCGCCCATCCACTTCATCGCGCCGGAGGCCAATCCGGCGGTGCAGTCCGTTCTGGTGAAGGCGGTCATCCCCAACGAAACGGGCACGCTGCGTGCGGCGCAGGTGGCGCGCGCCCGGGTCGTCTTCAACACGCACCCCGGTGTGCGCGTGCTGGCGTCCAGCATCACGCGGCAGGTCGGGCAGTATTTCGTCTTCGTCTCGGAGGGTGACGGCAAGAACGGTGCGGTGGTGAAGCAACGCCCCGTGGAGCTCGGCCCGCTCGACGATAAACGCTATACGGTTCTCAAAGGGCTCAAGGCAGGCGACAAAGTCGTGACGAGCCAATTGCAAAAGCTCCGCGACGGCGCGCCCGTCGAGCCGACGGAGGCCGCTTCGACGGCCTTGTCCAAGTAGTACGAGGCGAACCAACATGGTCGATTTCTTCATTCGGCGGGTCGTGTTCGCCATGGTCTGCGCGATGATCATCGTGCTTTCCGGCTCGGTGGTCATCCCCGGACTGCCCATTGCGCAATATCCAAATATCGCGCTGCCGCAGGTCAACGTGTCGGCGAACTACATCGGCGCGAGCGCGGCGGAGGTGGAGGCTTCGGTCACCATTCCGCTCGAGCAGCAGATCAACGGCGTGCCCGGTGCGCAGTACATCACGTCCACCTCGGGCAACGACGGTTCGAGCCAGATCAGCATCACGTTCTCCCCGACGCGTGACATCGACCTCGCGGCCGTCGACGTGCAGAACCGGGTCAACACCGCACTCGGCCTTCTCCCGGTCGACGTGCGCACGCTCGGCGTGGTGATCTCGAAGTCCAGCGGTACCTTCGTCGAAGGCGTCGCGCTCTTCACCAAGGACGATCGGTACACCGAGCAGTTCATGAGCAACTACGCCGACGTCTACATGAAGACGGTGCTCAAGCGCATTCCCGGCGTATCCGACGTCGAGATCTTCGGCGAGCGTCGCTTCTCCATGCGCGTGTGGCTCGATCCGGCGAAGCTCGCATCCCGCGGCATCAGCCCGAGCCAGGTCGTGACGGCCCTGCGCGAGCAGAACTTCCGCGTGGCGGCGGGATCGATTGGTGCCCAGCCGGCGCCGGAGAATCTCAATTATCAATTCTCCGTGCGCGCCCTCGGACGCCTCGTGGAGGCGGACGACTTCGCGAGCGTCATCGTGAAGTCGCAACCCGACGGCACCTTGGTGCGCGTGCGCGACATCGGGCGGGTCGAGCTCGGGTCGGAGGACTACAATTCGCTCTCCAGCTGGAAGGGGCACAAAACCGTCGGACTGGGCATCACCCAGCTGCCCGGTGCCAATGCCCTCGAGGTCAAAGAGCTGGTCGAAAAAGAAATCGCGCGCTTGGCCCAGGCGTTCCCGCCGGGCCTGGAGCGCGAGATCATCTTCGACTCGACGGCGCCGGTGAGCGCCTCGATCCACGAGGTGCTCATCACCTTGTTCGAGGCGATTCTGCTGGTCATCGCGACCATCTTCGTCTTCTTGCACGGGTGGCGCGCCACCTTGATTCCGGCGATCACCATTCCGGTTTCGCTGGTGGGCACGTTCATCTTCGTCAAGCTGTTCGGCTTTTCGATCAACACGCTCACCATGTTCGGCCTCACCCTGGCCACGGGCCTGGTGGTCGACGATGCCATCGTGGTCATCGAGAACATCTCGCGCGTGACCGAGGAGCACGGGCTCAAAGGCATGGCGGCCGCCTCGCGCGGCATGAAGGAGGTGACCTCCGCGGTCATCGCCACGTCGCTGGTGCTCATTGCCGTGTTCATCCCGGTGTCGTTCTTCCCCGGCACGACGGGAAAGATCTATCAGCAGTTCTCGCTGACCATCGCCTTCAGCATCGCGCTCTCGGCCTTCAATGCCATTACGTTGACGCCGGCACTGTCTGCGCGCCTTCTCAAAGGCCATCATGGATCGAAATGGGCCGGCTTCCGCGCCTTCGATCGCGTGCTCGACGCCGTGCGCGGCGTCTATGGGGCCATGCTCAGGCGCGTGCTGCGCCACCGGTTCATCGCGTTGGCCGCGTTCTTGGGGCTTACCGCGTTCACCGGGTGGGTCTACCAGAAGGTGCCCAGCGGATTCGTCCCCGAGGAAGATCAAGGCTGGTTCATCATCGCCGTGGTCGCGCCCGAGGGTGGAAGCACCTCGACGACCCGCGCCGCGCTCGACAAGGTCGACGCCATCACCGCGAAGGCGCCCGAGATCATCGGCTGCTTCTCCATTGCGGGATGGTCGGTCATCGGCGGCGGTGCCCCGAACCGCGGCGTCGCGTTCTGCAACTTGCACGATTGGGATCACCGCCCGGGCAAGGAGCACCATTTGTCCGCGGTCATCGACCGATTGCGCGAACCCTTGATGGGTATTGGTGAGGCCATGGCCTTCCCCTTCGCGCCGCCGGCCATCGATGGCGTGGGTGGCTTCGGCGGATTCCAATTCGAGGTGGAGGATCAATCGGGCAATCCGAGCGTCGACGATCTGGCCGCGTCGATGAACAAGCTGGTGGACGCGGCGAACAAGGATCCGCGGCTCGCCTCGGTGTTTTCGTCCTTCACCGCGAACGATCCGCAGCTTCTGGTGGAGGTCGATCGCGAGAAGGCCAAGGCGCTCGACGTTTCGCTCGACGAGCTTTTCTCGACGCTCCAGATTTACATGGGGTCGCAGTACGTCAACGACTTCGTCTTCGGCACGCGCACCTACCGCGTTTACGTGCAGGCCGAGGCGGAGAAGCGCTCCAAGCCCCGCGACATCGAGTCGTATTACGTTCGCTCCGAGACGGGGCAGATGATCCCGCTCGGCAACCTCATTCACGTCAAGCAGACGACGAGCGCGCAGACGATCACCCACTACAACCTGTTTCGCTCGGTGGAGATCTCCGGTGCTCCGGCGCCGGGCAAGACCTCGGGCGAGGCGATGGCCGCGATGGGCGAAGTGGCCAAGCGCGAGCTGCCGCCGGGGATGGCATTCGAGTGGTCGGGCCTCTCGCGTGAGGAGCTTCAATCGGGCGGGCAGACGTTCATCATCTTCGGCCTGGGCCTGGTGTTCGTGTTCCTGGTGCTGTCGGCACAGTACGAGAGCTTCGTATTGCCGCTCATCATCATCTTGGGTGTCCCGGTTGGTCTGCTCGGCGCTCTTTTGGGCCAATGGTCCCGGGGTTACGCCAACGACGTGTTCTGCCAGGTCGGATTGGTCATGATGATCGGCCTCGCCAGCAAGAATGCGATCCTCATCGTCGAATTTGCCAAAGAGTTGCGTGATAAAGGCATGCCGATTGTGCAGGCGGCGATTCAGGCATCCGAGACGCGTCTCCGGCCGATCCTGATGACATCCATCGCATTCCTCCTCGGCCTCGTCCCGCTGTTGGTGGCGAGCGGCGCGGGCGCGGCGAGCCGTCGTTCGCTCGGCACGGCCGTTTTCGGCGGCATGGCGCTATCGACCGTGTTGAACATCTTCTTCATTCCGACGCTCTACGTGTTGGTCGAACAGCTGCGCGAATGGGTTTCGCGCTCGTCGAAGAAGCCCGCCTCGGATGAAGAGGCGCCTTCGGCCGACACCGAAGGTGGCGCAGAGTTCTCCTCGGCGGAGTAGTGGCAGGGGAGGCTCTTTTCTCCCCTAAACCCTAAACCCTATCCCCTAACCCCTTTCTCTCCCTACACGCGGTGACAGCGCACCGCGACGCACGTACTCAAATTGCGCCGTGTGCAAACGCTCGTGCTTGCACACGGTGCGATCATGGTAACGTTGGAATTCTGCGTTGGTATTGGCTTTTAGCGACAAAGGCCAAACGGCGATCTGCCATCTAGGCAAAGCTTAGACATGAAAGAGGAGGTGCTCATGGTGTGTCCTGGCCACGCCCGGTCCTTTTTGCGTCGATCCGTCGTCAGTTCGCTGGCCCTTTTCGTGGGCTCTTCTTTTGCGGGATCCGCCAATGCGGATGCTTCTTTCGGCAGCGGCAGTTCCGGCTTTACCACCTTCGAATCCGGTCAAGTTCGGCCATTGGCATTGTCTCCGAGCGGGCGTCTGCTCTTTGCGACGAATACGCCAGACAATCGCCTGGAGGTATTCGAGGTTCGCTCGAATACCCTCGTTCATCGCAGTTCGGTGCCCACGGGGCTCGAACCCGTCGCCGTCGCAGTACGTTCCGAAAACGAGGTTTGGGTCGTCAACCATTTGTCCGACAGCGTCAGCATCGTCTCGTTCGATGATCCGGGGCATGGCCGCGTCGTGCGCACGCTCCACGTGGGCGACGAGCCGCGCGATATCGTATTTGCCGGCCGCGGAAGGGCGAAAGCCTTCATCACCACCGCGCACCGCGGGCAGAATGCACCGTACGATCCGCAGCTTTCCACGCAGGGCGTCGGGCGCGCCGACGTTTGGGTCTTCGACGCAAACCGCCCCGGCGACACGCTGGGAGGGACGCCGCAGGCAATTTTGAATCTCTTCACCGATACCCCGCGCGCCCTCGCCGTGAGCACGGACGGCACCACCGTCTACGCCGCGGGGTTCCACTCGGGAAACAAGACACAGACCATCAACGAGGGATTCATTCCCAACGGCGGCGAGGCCAATGGCGGGCTTCCCGCGCCCAATACGAACTTCCAGGGCATCGTGCAGCCGGAGGTGGGGCTCATCGTGCGCCACAATGGCGCGAATTGGGTGGACGAGCTGGGACGAAGTTGGGATTCCGCGGTTCGGTTTTCCTTGCCGGACAAAGACGTCTTCGCCATCGACGCCACGGCCAACCCACCGGTGTTGCGCCCGGGGGCCTTTGCCGGAGTGGGCACCGTCCTATTCAACATGGCGGTGAACCCGGTGAGCGGCAAAGTGTACGTGTCGAACACGGAAGCGTTCAACGAGGTCCGTTTCGAGGGCGCGGGCAACTTCTCCGGAAGCAGCGTGCGCGGGCACCTGCACGAGAGCCGCATCACCGTACTTGGCATGGGCACCGTCACCCCGCGCCATTTGAACAAGCATATCGACTATGGCACCTGTTGTGCGCCCGTGCCCAATGCCGAAACCGAGAAGAGCCTGGCGTTTCCGCAGAGCATGGCGGTGAGCGCGGACGGAAGGTTGCTCTATGTCTCGGCGCTGGGCTCGAGCAAGGTCGGTATCTTTCGCACCGCGGAGCTGGAGAGCGACAGCTTCGTGCCGAACGAGGGCGATCAGATCCCAGTGAGCGGCGGCGGCCCGACGGGGCTCGTGCTCGACGACGCCCGGCAGCACCTTTACGTGCTCACCCGCTTCGACAACGCGATATCCATTTTGGATCCCGCGTCGCGTCGGGAGATCGCGCACGTGCCGATGTACAATCCGGAGCCGCTCGCCGTCGTGCGCGGGCGCAAGTTCCTCTACGATGCGCGCTTTTCGTCGGCGCACGGTGACTCGGCGTGTGCAAGCTGCCATGTGTTCGGCGATTTCGACAGCCTCGCCTGGGATCTGGGCAATCCGGACAACCCAGTGGTGAACAACCCCGGGCCGTTCGTGGGGCCACCCACCACGGTGGATCCGAACTTCCACCCCATGAAGGGGCCGATGACGACGCAGAGTCTGCGCGGCATGGCGAATCATGGCCCGATGCACTGGCGCGGCGATCGTACGGGCGGCAACGACACACCGTCGGCGCAGCCGGACAGCGGGTCCTTCGACGAGAATGCCGGGTTCCTCAAGTTCAATCCGGCCTTCGCAGATCTGGTAGGCCGCAGCGAGCCCATTCCCGATGCGGACATGCAATCCTTCACCGACTTCATCCTGCAGGTGACGTACCCGCCCAACCCGATTCGGGCTCTGGACGATTCGCTCACCGCGGATCAAAAGGCGGGTCGCGATTTCTTCTTCGGGCCGCCCTCGCTCAAGGGCGAGTTCAATTGCGTGGCGTGCCACAAGCTGGATCCACAGGGCAACCCCGGTTCGAGCGCACCCGGGTTTTTCGGCACGGCCGGGGAGTCGTCCTTCGACTGCATCACGCAGGTGCTCAAGATTCCGCACCTGCGCAATCAGTACCAGAAGGTGGGCATGTTCGGCATGGCCGAGGCGCCGTTCATCAATCCGGGGAACAACGAGTTCCTAGGCGACCAAGTGCGCGGCTTTGGCTTTAGCCACGATGGCTCGTTCGACTCGGTGTTTCGTTTCGTGAGCCTCACGGCGTTCACCCGCGGACCGGGCAATCCCGAGGGGATGCCCACGGGGCCCGAAGGCGACCGCACACGGCGGCAACTGGAATCGTTTCAGCTGGCCTTCGATTCGAACCTGAAGCCGATTGTCGGCCAGCAAGTGACCCTCACGGCGCGCAACAAAGCCTCGGCGTCACCGCGCATCGATCTTTTGCTGGCACGCGCCGATGCGCACGATTGCGATCTCGTGGCCCGCACGCACCTCGGCCGGTCCGAGTCCGGCTTTCTCTATTTGGGAAATGGGCAATTCACGACGAACCACCGTGGCCTTCCGCCGGTGGACGAGAAACTGCTTCGCCGCGCTGCGACCTCGGGCGGTCAAGCGGTGACGTACACCTGCGTTCCGCCCGGCTCGGGCATCCGCATCGGCCTCGATCGCGACAGCGACGGCACCTGGGACGGCGACGAACAAGACGCCGCCACGGACCCCTCGGATCCGGCAAGCCAGCCATAGGCAAAGCTAGAAGAAAATTCACAGGAAGACGGGAAGACGGGAAGGTCTGAGAGGGCATCCGCTCATCGCAGTTTGCCCAATCACAATCCCTAATCTCAAACCTTCCCGTCTTCCCGTCTTCCTGTTCTCTCCCTCTTCGGCGGAGAGTTACTTGTTGGCGATGCTGGTGGCGGCTTCGGCGATTTTGGCGGCGAAGGTGCTCACTTGCGTGTAGACGCCGGGCGCTTTGGCGCGGGCGCAGCCTTCGCCCCAGCTCACGATGCCGATTTCGACCCAGTTGCCGTTTTCGTCCTTGTTGAACATCGGGCCGCCGGAATCACCTTGGCAGGTGTCGATGCCGCCCTTGTCCCAGTTGCCGGCGCAGATTTCGGCGCTGGGGATCAAATCGGAGTAGCTCCCTCCCGCCGATGCGCATTGCGAATCGCTGATGAAGGGAACCGAGGCCTTGAGCAGATAGCGCTGCTGGCTGCCACCCTCGCTCGCCGCGCCCCATCCGGCGACCCCGAACGTGCCGCTGTCGTAGGCCGTCGTGGTGGCGATGGGCAAGGTCACCGCGTTGGGAACGGGGGATTGCAACTTGATGAGGGCCCAGTCGCCGCCCGTCGCCGTATTGTAGGTTGGCGACCGGTAGACGTACTTCGACTTGATCTTCGTGGCCGACGTATCTTGCAAATCGATGACGCCGACCGTCGCGGTGATGCTGGTGTTGTTGCCCGTACCACCGACGCAGTGCGCCGCCGTCAGCACGATTTGATTCGTGTAGAGCGCGCCACCACATCCCATCGACAGGCGCACCATCCAGGGAAACTCTCCTTTGGCGGCCCGCGTTCCACCGACCACGGCTTGCGAGGTCGCTCCGATCTCCGAATCCGTGTCGCTCCTTGCATCGGATGCATCGGATTCCGCGGCGCACCCCACACTCATCATCGCGAGGAGCGAAACAACGAGAGAAGCGCTGCGGACGAAAGTCGTTCGTTGATCCATCGTGGATGTCCTTTCCCCCGCAAATTCATGTCTACGGGGTTCGATTTCGCGCGCCGTTGCGATCCACTTCTCATCGGACCGCGCCGGCCTTCAGGTGTGGGCGGCGGCGATTATGGCGATGTTTGGATTAATTGCATGAAATATTTTTCATGCAGTATGCACATATCAAACGGCTTCGATGGGGCCCGGAACAATGTCGAAATCGATGAAGTGAATCTTATGTAGGTACACGTGCCGAACACATGACCTGCGCCCATCGTCATGTCCAAAGTTTCTCGACGGTAATTGCAAGTCCCGGAAAACTTTGTGGCGCGAAGGTCTCTTCCTCTGCTGCGATTTACGCCACACCGGTATTGGGCATTGGCGACAACGAGTCGTTCGACCGACGCGGGTGTCGGATGTCCTTGAGCCAAGTCTCGCGCTCGTGCTCCGCGTGGACGGTGGTAGATCTTGCGGCATGAGCGAGAACAAATCCGAGGCGGGTGCGACGACCGAGCGGAAGATCACCACCGAGAAGCGAGGGCATGTGCTTCTCATTGGGCTCGACCGGCCCAAGAAGATGAATGCGTTCGACGTCGACATGCTTCGCCAGTTGGGCGACGCCTTCGGCGTGCTCGAAGAGGATCCCGAGTTGCGCGTTGGCGTGGTTTTCGCGCATGGGGATCACTTCACCGCGGGCCTCGATTTGGCCAATGTGGCGCCGCACGTGACCGAGGGGAAGATCGTCTTGGGCGATGGCGCCATCGACCCCTGGGGGATCCATGGGACGCGCCGCACCAAGCCCACCGTCATTGCCGTGCATGGACGATGCCTCACGTTGGGCATCGAGCTATGCCTCGCCCAAGACATCGTGGTCGCGGCTGCGGATACGCGCTTTGCGCAAATCGAGATCAAGCGCGGCATCTACCCCTTTGGCGGGGCCACCTTCCGGCTCGTGCACACGGCAGGGTGGGGCAATGCGATGCGTTGGCTCCTCACCGGCGACGAGTTCGGCGCCGACGAGGCGTTGCGCATCGGTCTCGTGCAGGAGGTGGTGCGCGAAGGGCACCCGCTCGAGCGGGCCCTCGCCATCGCGGAGACCATTGCCGCGCAGGCGCCGCTCGGTGTCAAAGCCACCCTCGAATCGGCCCGTCGCTCCATCGATGAAGAGGCCGCTGTCCGCGAACTCATCCCCGAGATCATCCGCCTCATGGCCACCGAGGACGCCCGCGAAGGCCTCATGTCCTTCATCGAGCGCCGCACCGCGCGTTTCAGCGGCAAATAGGCTCCTCAGTTCATCGGCCCCGTACCAGCGTCCGGCATCGTCGATTCGATCAAGGTCGTATCGCCGTTGCCGGACAGGGTCGTGTTCGTCGATTTGGCGTAAGCCTCGATGGCCTCGAAGGCCCGCATGAAGTTGCCGCCCAGGACCTTGAGCACGTCCTCGTCGCTGTGACCACGCCGCAGAAGCTCCAAAGTAATCTTCGGCAGGCTGTCGATGCCCTCCATGCCCTCGGGCATCGCGCCGACGCCATCGAAGTCCGAACCCAGCCCCACATGATCGATGCCCGCCACGGCGATGACGTGCTCGATGTGATCGATGAGGACCGAAAAGGGCACGCTCGGAAGCGGATCGCTCGCCCGAAGGCGTGCTCGCGCCTCCCGCGCCCCCACGGGATCCGTCTTGGCGCGCTCCCGAAGCTCGGCGAGCTCCTTCTTGTGCCGCTCGGCGTAAGCTTCTTCCGCCTCACCGAACTTGGTATCGAGAAATCCCGAATAGAAATTGATCATGGCCACCCCGCCGTTCTTGGCGAGGGCCTTCAACAGGTCGTCGCTCAGATTGCGCCGGTGTGGCGCGATGCTTCGCGTCGACGAGTGCGAAGCGATGACCGGGGCCTTCGCGATCTTCAGCACGTGCTCGGCTGTCTCGTCGGACACGTGGGAAATGTCGACGAACATGCCAATGCGCTGCATCTCGCGCACCACCTTTTCGCCGAAGGGGCTCAGGCCATGGTGCCGCGTTGCGGCGGCGGCATTGATGCCCGCGGAGTCGGCCCAATCGTTCGTGTTGGTGTGCGTCAGCGTCATGTAACGCACCCCGAGCCGGTGGAACTCACGCAGTGTGCTGAGCGAGTTCTCGATGGCGTGTCCACCCTCGATGCCCATGAGGCACGCGACCTTGCCCTCCCGCTTTGCCTTGCGAACGTCTTCCGCGCGCGTGGCCATGAGAAGCGACTCGGGATGGCGCTCGGCCTGTTGGTAGACGCGGTCGATCATGTCGAGGGCGCGCCGCGCGGGCCCTCCACCGAGGGACGTCGGCTTCTCTGCGAGCGTGTGCTCCACGTAAATCGAGAAAAACTCGCCGGTGATGCCGCCGGCCTTCATGCGCGGTAGATCCGTCTGCAGCGCGACGACCTTGTTTTTGGCTTCAGGATCGGCCAGGTCGATGTCGTGGGCGAGCATCAGCATCGTGATGTCGTTGTGGCCATCGATGATGATGGCTTCCTTGTGAACGCGCGCAGCACGCTGTTCGAGCGTCTCCGCCGGCTGTACGCTCGACAACGAAGGTGCTGCGGCGTCCTCCGAAGGGGCCGATGTGGCACGCGGTGAGTTGCATCCTGTTGTCGAAGCGACCAGCGCAAAGAGGACAATCGAAACACGAGCAACGAGCACGCCTTGAAGATGATCGACGAGCATGGCAAGTAACCTTCGCATGAGCCGTACCCTGCGGGGTTGGAAATGCACCGCCGTGGCCAGCGCCACGGTCCTAGGCATCGCATTGCCGGTTTTCATCGTGGCCTGCGGACTCGAATCGGGAGGTTTCGGTTCGGGCGGCGACTCTGGGAATCCTCCGATCCCAGGTGACGGCGGATCCGAGAGCGGCCCCGTTCCCAACGAGATCTGCAACGGCGAAGACGACAATCGAAATGGCGTCGTCGACGAAGGCTGTCCGAATTGCAGCGATGTACTCGACGGAATCTGCAAAGGCGCGCTGACCTTCGAGCCGTCCGCCCCAGGCACCATGCTCGGTGTTCCCGATACGGCCGATAGCTACTTCCGGTCCCCGTGCAATCCTGGCGGTGCCGTCGTCGGATCCGTGGGCACCGATTCCATCAGTTATACGGAGTCGGTGCTGATCCGCTGCGCGCCCATCGGGCTTCAGCGGGAAAGTGTCGACGCAGGGTTTCAATACCGCGTGGTGTGGACGGGCGAGCCGTACGACACCGGGAGCGCTCACGGGTCGACGAAATTCGACGCCTACAGTGCCCATTGCGAACGGCCCAAAGTCGTCGTGGGCATGAGCGCCGTCGGCGTCGATCTTTCAGGCGGTGGAAACGATGGCATGGCGCGCATCGATCTCCGTTGCGCGGAGCTTCGCGTTTCCGGTGGCCCCGGCGCGTGGACCTTCTCCCATGGAGAGATCTCGACGGTGTCGATTGGCCCGGAATCGTCCACGGCGCCGAAAGATTCGGCCCCCACGCCGCCCGTCATCTGGGGCGGCATGACCGGTCAGCCCGTGTCGAATGGATCGCAGAGGCTGCGTGCCCTCGGCGCCCTGAATCAGATGCCGGTGCTCAACCTGGTTCCTTGAGAGGCGTGATCGTATCGCCCTTGATCTCGAGGGCCTGGACCGGCCCTCCGTAATAGTGCGATAGCCCCACATCGATGCGCCACGCTTTGCGGCTGCACGCTTCGGTGATGCCGCCGTTCTGGACGGTGTGGCCCATGATCATCCGCTTGGCGCCGATACCCTGGAGGGCTTCCTCCAGGGTGGTGCATCGCTCTTCGCCGGGCGTGGAGTACGCGCGCGTCCACACCGGCCCGTCGTCGGCGACCACCACTTGCGGTGGGCGTTCTTTCTTCGCCAGAAGCCACGCGCTCACTTCGTCGTTCATCTTGTCGAGCCCGTAAGCCACGTGCTTCGGCAGGATGCCGCCGTGCACGAACACGCTGTCGCCGACCTTCACGAATAGCGGGCGGTCCGCGAGCATGGCCGCGTAGCGCCCGCCGGGGGCAAACGCCGCGGCACGTCCGCGCGCACTCGGATCGAGCTGCGAGAGGAAGGCCGCCGTGTTCGGATCGCCCGCCGTGACGTCGGCGAACGCGCGAAACGCGCCCGGGGTGACGTAGCGGAAATCGAACACCGCGTTCATGAGCTCGTGATTGCCCACCAGCGCGATGAATTCGCCCCCGGTCTTCTTCGCATCGCCTTTGAGCTTCTCGACCAAGTCGAGGATCTTTCGGTCGTCGTCCCCGCGGTCGATCTCGTCACCGGTTTGAACGATGGTCAGCTTTCCGCCGATCCACACGTCGTTCGCATCGATGGCACCGGCAAGGCGCAGCACGCGACGCGCCTTGTCCAAGTCGCCGTGGAGATCGCCAATGGCCACGATGCGCGCCGGCGTCTCCCGCGTGATGCGGGCCGAAAGCGGTTTCGGCGCCGCGTTCGCCGGGGCGGCGTGGGTCGATGCGGCGGCCGATGCGACCTGCTGCGTCGGCCCCGGCTCGTGCACCTTGCTGCGATCGCAGCCGGCGGCGAGAACCAGTGCCGCGAAGCCCCCCGCGAGTCGAAGAGGGGTTAAGCGGGATTGGCCCGCCCGTTCAACTTGGCGGTGGCCCGCTCTTTCGGCTTCGGTTTGACGATGTGCAGCTTGCTCTTGCCGAGCTCGTAATCGGCGGGCACGAAGCGGCGGGTGCGGGCGCGGAACGCGAAGGTGAAACTCGGCCAGAGAGTCGTATTTTTGCCCTGCTCGTTCAGGTACCAGCTTGCGCATCCCGTGCTCCAGACGGATCCCTTGAGTCGATTCTGGAGGCTCTCGTTGTATTGCTTCTGCAAATCTTCACGAACGTCGACGAAGGAAAGAGAGCGCTCTCGCATCAGTTTGATGCACTCCATGACGTAGTGCACCTGGGACTCGATCATATAGACCATCGAGTTGTGGCCCAAGCCGGTATTGGGCCCCGTCAGCATGAATAAATTGGGGAAGCCTGAAATGGTGGTGCCCAAGTAAGCTTCCGCTCCATCTTTCCAGGCGGTGGCCAGGTCGGCACCGTCGCGCCCGCGGATTTGGACCGGGCCGATGTACTCGTGGACGGCGAATCCGGTGCCGTAGATGATGGCGTCCACCGGGACTTCGCGGCCGTCGTCGGTAACGATGGAGTGCTCCTTCACCTCGGCGATGCCGGTGGTGAGCACCTCGACGTTTGGCTTGTCGAGCGACTGGTAGTAATCGTCCGACTTGAGAATGCGCTTGCAACCAGGGGTGTAGTTGGGGGTGACCTTCTTGCGCAACTCCGGGTTCTTGATGCTGCGGCGAATGTTCGCCTTGCCCATGAGCGCCGCGGCTTTCAACATCGGCGGGTAGATGGTGAAGCCGAAGGCGCGCCACTCGTGCTGCCAGTAAATCTTTTGGCGATAGAGCCAGCGGACGGCCGGCACCTTCTCGAAGAGGAACTTCTCCACCGGATGAAACGCTCGATCGTCCCGGCGGATGATCCAGGGCGCGGTCCGCTGGAAGAGCGTGAGCTGGCCGACCTTGGGCTGGATCTCCGGAATGAACTGGATGGCGCTGGCGCCGGTGCCGATGACCGCGACGCGCTTGCCGGTCAAGTCGTAGTCGTGATTCCACAGGGCGGAGTGGAACTGTTCGCCGCGGAAGCGCTCCCGCCCGCGCAGTTTGGGGTATGCCGGGTTGCTGAGCCCACCGACGCCGCTCACGAGGATGTCGGCGGTGAGGTCTTCGCCGCCCTCGATTCGGATGCGCCACCGCTCGTCTTCGAACTCGGCGCTCACGACCTTGGCGTGGAAACGAACGTGCGGACGGACGTGGTACTTATCGAAGCATCGCTCGAGGTAGGCGCGGATCTCCGACTGCGGGGCGTAAGCACGCGACCAGCTGGCGCTCGGCTCGAACGAGAGCGAGTACAAGTGCGAGGGCACATCGCAGGCGCAACCGGGGTATGTGTTGTCGCGCCAGGTTCCGCCGATGGCGCCGGCGCGTTCGAGCAGCACGAAATCGTCGATCCCCGCTTCTTTGAGCTTGATGGCCATGCACAAGCCCGAAAAACCAGTGCCAATGATTGCAACGGTGACATGCTGACCCATGTCCACGAGTGTACGGTCTGTTGACATGGAGTCAATAACGCGTAGGAAAGCTCTATGAAAACGGGTATTTCTGCTGGTTCCGCAGGTTCTGCCGGCTCGGCCGGCTCCGGTGGAGCCGTGGGGGCAGCATCGAAAGGGGGGGCCCGCTCGCGTCCCGCAAAGGGAAAACGCGAGTCGAAGGCCGCGCGTCCTCGCGAGCGCATGAGCGTCGACGAGCGGCGCGAGCAGCTCGTGGCATTGGGCCTCGCGGCCTTTTCGGCGCAGCCCTACGACGAGGTTTCCCTCGACGAAATTGCGCGCGCCGCCGGCGTTTCACGCGCGCTCATTTTTCATTACTTCCCCACGAAGCGCGACTTCTACATCGCCACGATGCAGGCCGCCGCATCCGAGTTTCTCGCGGCCACGGTGGAGGAGGCGGGGACGCCGCTCGAGCGGTTGAATCTCGGACTCGAGGGACACTTCCGCTACGTCGAGGAGCACGCGTCCGGGTATTCGGCGCTCCTGCGCGGCGGCATCGGCAGCGATCCCGAGATTTTGAAGATCGTCGAGCTGACGCGCACGCACATCCTCAAGGTGATCCTCGCGGAGCTCCCCCAGGGCGTGCGCGAGACCCCGGTGATGCGCTCCGCCCTCCGCGGTTGGATCGGGTTCGTCGAGGCCATCGCCCTCGACTGGATCGATCACCGCGACGTCTCGAGCGCCGAGCTGAAAGCCGTCGCCTTGAAGACCCTCGCCAACCTCCTCGGCGAGCACGCGGCGCGGTTTTTGTGAGAGGGAGAGATTGAACAGGAAGACGGGAAGACGGGAAGGACTTACGGCACTGACAGCACGGAACGCTTTTTTGGGGTTTTCAGTTCGCCCGCTGGCGGATTGAAATCCCAAAAAAACCTTCCCGCCTTCCCGCCTTCATGTGAATTTCTCTCCTACTTGGTGACGCGGGAGAAGCGCTGTTTCACCTTGGTGAGGATACCGCCCGAGGCCCAGTGGAAGGTCTCCGGGGCGGTGCGCTTCATGCGCCAGAGCCAGCGGCCGTTGGCCATGGGCACGGCGTAGAGGTGCTTCTTTTCGACGGACTCGAGGGCCTTGCGCGCGACGTCTTCGGCGCTGAGCTTTTCGCGGTCGAGGAGGCGTTGGCCGAGGGCGCGATCTTGCTGATTCGAGAGGCGTGAATTCTCGATGATGCCGGTCTTGAAGAACATCGGACAGAGCACGGTGACGCCGATATCGAGCGGCCCGAGCTCGGCGTAGAGCGTCTCGGAGAGGGCGACCACCGCGGCCTTGGTCACGTTGTACGGGCCCATTTGCGGTGCGCAGAGGAGCCCCGCGGCGGAGGCGACGTTGAGAATGTGGCCGGCGCGGCGCTCTTTCATCTTCGGCACGAAGTGGTGGCAGCCGTAGACGACGCCCCACAAATTGATGCCCACGATCCACTCCCAATCGGTGAGCGGCACTTCGCCGGTGATGCCGGCGGTGGCGACGCCGGCGTTGTTCACGAGCAAGTCGGTTCCGCCAAAGCGCGATTCGGCTTCGGCCGCGAGCTTCTCGACCTCGTCGGACTTGGCGACGTCGACGCCCATGGCGAAGACGTCCCGGGCGCCGGCATCGCGGGCCAAAATCGCGGTTTCTTCCGCGGTGTCTTTGCGCACGTCGGCGACGAGGATGCGCGCGCCGCGCTTGGCCAATTCGATGCAGAGCGCGCGACCGAGGCCGCCGCCGCCGCCTGTGACGACCGCTCGAGGGTGTTGGGGAAGGCTCATCGTGGCGCCGATGCTAACGCAACATTCGAGGAATTGTCCCGGTCTTGCGAGTCCCTTGCATTCAAGCGGCGGCAGCGGGACAGTCCGGCGAGCCCGGCGCCCTCGTCCGTCCTTGCGTGCGAGGATCGCCAAAGGTGATGGCGACTCTCGTTTCCTGACCGTGTCCCTCGCCGGCCTCGCCGGTTTCGTCCCGCTGCCGCCTTCCATGCACGACGGAGACTCGAGAACGGGTACATTCACTCGACAGCTGCGTTCACCCTTTTTTCTGCCGGTCATTAGAAAATTTCAGGGAGCCCCGCCTGACAGCACGCGAAGCCGCTGTTTTACTGCGGGATTTTGCGCGTCGAACCGAAGCGCTTCCTCGAGGCGTGCGCGTGTCTGGTCGAGTCGGTTTTGCTTCGCGTAGAGATCGGCGAGCACCACGAGCGCGTCGACGAAGTACGGTTGAATGTCCACCGCGCGTTCCAACTCTTTGATCGCGTCGTCGAGTTGACCGCGTTTCGACAGCGCAAATCCCAGGATGGCGTGTGGACGCGGCAACGCGTTCGCCGGTGCGGCGCTGGTGAGCGCGCGCAGGTTCGACTCCGCGCGCCCGTCGCCGAACTGCGCGAGCACCAGGGCGCTGGCCTCGCGCACGAAGGGCGATGGATCGCGCGAGAGGCGCGCCACGTCGTCGGCGGAGTTCTTCGTCTCGGCCATGCCGAGCGCCTGCACCGCACGCGTGCGCAAGAGCGGATCGGTCGCGCGCAAGAGCGGCACGATGGCGTGGGCCTCTTTCGGAAACCGCTCGGCGAGAAGCTGTGCCGCGGCGCCGCGCACGATGGCCGCTTCGGTGTCGTCGGCCATCACGGCCTTGAGCGCGGCGAGGCTCTGGGCCTTGGTGTTCTCGTCGAAGGCGTCGGCAATGCGAACGCGCCGCTGCGTGCGTGTGGAGGCCTGCGGCCACCACGAGGCGATGGCGCTGGCCATGGCCTCCGGCGTTTCCTTCTCGTGCTGATGGCAGGCGTTGCACGCGTTGGGAATACCGTGTTTCGTCGTGTTCTCCGGCGCGGGCACGTCGATGGAATGATCCGCGAAGGTGTCGAGCACACCCGCGACGACCTTGGGCATGTGGCACGCGACGCAACTCTGCGCCGCCGGTGCCGTGTGGTGCGAATGGGCTTTGGCCGATGCAAAAATGTTCTCGTGGCAACCTTTGCACGCGCTCGCATCGGTCTTCGAGGGAGCATCCTTCGCGACGGCGGCGCTGGGGATTTTCATTTCATCGGCGTCGTGCTTTTCATGCGGAGCCGTATGGCAGGTGAGGCAGGTGGCCTTGCCCTTGGAGTGGCAGCGCGATTGAAGGAGCGCCTGGTACTCGAAGCTCGACGTCTTGGGGCGCCCATCGGCGAAGAAGTCGCCCGAATGCTGCTTTCCATCGACGTACCCGAGCGGCTGAAAGTGCTCCTCGTAAGCTTGCCCCGCGACGAAATGGTGCTCGGCATCGAGCACGGGATAAAGCGGATTGCGCGGACCATGGCATTGCGCACAAATGCCCAGAGCCGTCTCGGGCGACACCTTGTGCGGGCGCACGATGTCATCGGGATCGAGCGACTCGGCGTGTTTGCCTCCGGGGCCATGGCAGCTCTCGCAGGTGACCCCAGGGTCGGCCATCTCGGTGCGCCATTGGTGTGAGGCGCGCTCGTAGCGGGCATCCATGCCGGTGACGTGGCAATCGAGGCATTCGCGATTGGCCATGCGGCGGAAATTGGCCCAGAAAAAGGGGTGATCCGGTGAGAGAGACCCCTGTTTGTTCTCAGTGTAGTCGACCCATTCGCCCTTGCCGGTCACGTGGTAATAAACCGGCAGCACCTGCCATCGCCCATCGGGGAAAACGGTGACGGGGTCTTGCATGCGCTTTCCGCCGAGCACCCAATCGACGGAAAAGCTGGTGAGCGCGCCGTCCGCGCCGGTGGTTCGTACTTGATAATTCTTTTCGCGAAGCATCCACGCCTCGCTGGAGCTGCCTTTGAAATGCAAGTTGCCAAAGCGGCCGACCACGTACGAAGGCGTGGCGCGCGAAAGGGCGCGCGCATGCCAGTCGTGCGAAAAGGCGGTGTTCTCTTTGGCGTGGCACTCGGCGCAACGCTTTTGGCCGACGAAGGCGATCCTTGGCCGCACAGGCTCCGGGGGAGGGGGCACCGCGGGCGGAGGCGGCTCCGCGGAGGCCTTCGGCTCTTGCGGAGGATGGTCCGTCACCGTCGACGTCGTCTCCTTCTTGGAGCACGCAAACCAGAGGACCGACGTGGTGAGCAGAAGCGCCAAAGGCCATCTGTGACACGGGTGGAGCGCCATGGCGCCGCCAGAGTACGCTCGAGATGCGTGATTTACGCCGGATCGCGCGAACCTTACATGGTTGTAATAACTTACATGGTTGTAATGTTTTGCACCGCCGCAACCAGTTGGCGAATGTCCTCCGGCCCCGTGTCGTGGTGCGTAATACAGGCCCGCAGCCAATGGGCCCCCGTGCCCAAGCGCACCTCGGACAGCCATGCATGACCTTCGGCGGCCATGCGCCGCGCGATCTCGGCGGGTTTCAAGCCGTTGCCGTCGCGCGTGAAACAGGCGATGGGCAACGGCGAATCGTTGGTCAGCCGAAAGCCGGCGCCGGCGAGCGCCTCGCGCAGGTGCACGCCCATGCGCATTTGATGCTCGACGAGCTTCGTCATGCCGGCATCGCCGAGTTCTGCGAGCGTGAGGAAAATCTTGAGACCGATGAACCGGCGCGACCATTGGATGGTCCGTTGGTAAAGGTCGATGGTTCCCGGTTCGGCGTCGGGCACGTATGCCGTGTGTACGGAGAAGACCGCCTCGCTCGGGGACTGGGTGCGCGCGAAGAACATGCCCGCGCCCATGGGCACGGGGAATGTCTTGTGGGCATCCCAGGTGATCGAGTCGGCGAGGGCGAGGTCGGCGACGTGCGCACGCCGTGTCTCCGAAAGCAGGGCGAGCCCTCCCCATGCCGCATCGGCATGGAGCCACAGGCCTTCGGCTTTGCAGAGCGCCGCGAGCGCGGCCACCGGATCGATGGCCCCCGTCGCGGTCGTGCCCACCGTGGCCACCACCAGAAAGGGGGATTTCCCGTCGGCGCGATCGCGGGCGATCTGCGCAACCAGATCGTCGACGTCGAGCCTCTGACGAGCATCGCTGCGCACCCGGCGAAAGGCGTTTTCCCCTAGGCCGGTGGTGCGCGCAATCTTGACGAACGAGTCGTGCGCTTGGTCCGAGCCGTAGAACACCGGCGCCTTCCCCGCCGCGGCCACACCGCCTTTTGCATATCCGGGAAAGGCGTGCGCGAGTCCGCAGAGCACGCCCGTGAGGTTTGCCTCCGAGCCCCCCGTGGTGAACGTCGCAAACGACGTGGACGGATCGAGGCCTATTTTGCGCCCGAGATGCGCCAGGGTGTGCGCTTCGATTTCGCACGCGGCCGGCGCATGCCACCAGCCGGCCACCTGCGGATTGTACAGGGCGGCCAGCGCATCGGCGACGATGCCCGCGCGCCGCACCCCCGGATTGAACAGGCCGAAGTACCGCGGATGATTCGGATGCACCGCGCCCTTCTCGAGCAGATCGGCCACGCGGTTCACGAGCTCCCCGAGATCGCGCGGGCGCGAGAAGTCCAACGGGGCGAGCTCCTCGCGGATCTCGCTGCGCGACATGCGCGGTGTGACCGGCACGCTCCGTACGCCCTGCTCCCATCCCACGATGCGCTGGTACAGGTTCGACATGGCTGCATCCATTTGGACTAAATCCTCACTTTCCGATTTTTGTTCGGCTCAAAAAGCCAACATACTTATGATATTCGGAGGACGGGTTTTCCAACGAATAGGCTTCGGAAAGGATCGGCTTTCATGGTGCTCGACCGAATCGACTTCGAAATTTTGGACGCTTTGCAGAACGATGCACGGCTCTCGAACAAAGAACTGGCTGCAAAGGTCGATTTGGCGCCGTCCAGCTGCCTTACCCGGGTGCGCGCGTTGAGCGAAGCGGGCATTCTCCGCGGCCACCACGCCGACGTCGACACCTCCGCGCTGGGCATCGGCCTGCAGGCGCTGCTCGCCATCCGCCTGGTGAAGCACAACAGCGAGGTGTGCCGCGCCCTCTACCAGTACATGCTCGGCCTACCCGAGACCCTCGCCGTCTTCCACGTCACCGGCGTAAACGATCTCCAGGTCCACGTCGCATTGCGCAACGTCGAGCACCTGCGCGAGCTCATTCTCGAAAGGGTCGCCACCCGCCCCCAAGTCGTGCACTGCGAAACCTCGGTCATCTACGCCTCCGACCGCAAGCACCGCTTGCCCTGCTACCGCGCCGAACCCAAGCCTACAAAACCCGAAAGCCGAAGCTCACGCTCCGGCCCGAAGAAGAAGAGATAATTGAACAGGAAGACGGGAAGGCGGGAAGATTTTAGGGATTTTCAATGCCCACACTGGGCCAAATTGAAATCCAAAAAAACTTCCCGCCTTCCTGTGAATTCTCCGGAGTCGTTACACCGTGGCGAAGGCCGCGTCGGAGATTTCCAGGGCGCTGCGGTCCTCGTCGAGCATCAGCTTGGCTTTGAGTTCCACGCCCGGGAGCACGGTGCGTGCGAAGTAGAGCGCCGCGTGTTTCTTGCCCTCGTAGAAGGCGTAATCCGGATGCTCCTTCGACACGGACTTGATCTTCTCGTCGGCGATGATGGCGCCCTCGAGCAGCAGCTGCGACACGGTCAGCTCGCTGATCATCTCCAGGAACCGGTTGGCGTTGAGCGGCACGAGCTCCATCTGGCCCGACTGGAACCAGGTGAGAAGCTTCATCGCCGAGGCTGCGAGGGCCTGCTGTGCGGCGTCCACGCGCTTCACTTCGTCGCCGAACACCTCGTGGTCCTTGTTCTTCGCCACGAACTTCGCGATGTCGCCGAGGTAGGCCTGCAGGTTCGCCCCGCCGGCCTGCCCGAGCTTGCGGCCCACCAGGTCCATCGCCTGAATGTGGTTCGTTCCCTCGTAGATGCTGAAGATCTTCGAGTCGCGGCAGTATTGCTCGACGGGGAAGTCGCGCGTGTAGCCCACGCCGCCGTAGGTCTGAATGGCCGTCTCGCAGACGCGGAAACCCTGGTCCGAACCGTAGGCTTTGACCAGCGGCACGAGCAGGTCGACCTGGCCCTGGTGGTAGGCGGCCTTCTCCGGATCCTCGTTCTCGAGGACGTGCACCTGGTCGGTGTGGTGCGCGAGCTTGATCGCCAAGGCGCGGATGCCTTCCACGCGCGCCTTCATGTCGAGCAGCATGCGTCGCACGTCCGCGTGCTCGATGATGGAGACGCGCGGCGCCGTGGCGTCCTTCCAATGCGTGATGGACGCGCCCTGCTTGCGATCCTTCGCGTACTCCAGCGCATTCAGGTACGCCGTCGACGCCACGCCGATGGCTTGCACGCCCACGCCGATGCGGGCGCCGTTCATCATGCGGAACATCTGCGGCATGCCCTGATTGATCTTCTCGTCGCCGCCCACCGGCCAGCCGATGCAGCCGTCGTTCTCGCCGTAGTTGAGGACGCAGGTGGACGAGCCGTTGATGCCCATCTTGTGCTCGATGGCGCCCACGCTCACGTCGTTGGGCTTGCCCAGGCTGCCGTCCGCATTCACGCGGACCTTGGGCACGATGAAGAGGGTGAGGCCCTTGGTGCCGGCCGGCGAGCCTTCCACGCGGGCCAGAACCAGGTGGATGATGTTGTCGGCAAGATCGTGATCGCCGCCGGAGATGAAGATCTTCGTCCCGCGGATCGTGTAGCTGCCATCGGCGTTGCGCTTGGCGGTGGTGGTGCTCGCGCCCACGTCGCTCCCGGCCTGCGGCTCGGTGAGGTTCATGGTGCCACCCCAGGTGCCGTCGTACATGCGGCGGACGTATGTCTCGCGCTGCTCGGGGGTGCCGAAGATCTCGATGACCTCACCCGCGCCGTGCGCCAGGCCGCCGTACATGCTGAAGGCCGTGTTGGCGCCGGTGATGAACTCCTCCACGATGACCTGCACGGAGTGCGGAGAGCCTGCGCCGCCGAACTCCGGCGAGACGCCAATCAGCTTCCAACCGCCGGCATACAGTTGCTTCCAGGCCTCTTTGAAGCCCGGCGGGGCGAAGACGCGGCCGCCTTCGAGGCGACAGCCGTTGACGTCGCCCGTCGCATTGAGCGGGCCGACCACTTCCTTCACGAAGCGGTAGCATTCGGCCAGTGACGTCCGAACCTCGTCTTCCCCCCATGCTTCATAGGGGCCGCGCCCCAGGATCTCTCCGAGCCGAAACTGCTCGAACAGCAAGAAATTGAGCTCACGAAGGTCGGCTTTGTATCGGTTGATGGCGGGAATGGGCTTCGACACGTCACGCTCCGGGATGGTGATGAATGAATCGCCATTCAGTCTAAAGCCGGATGACGCGGTTGGCTAGGTCGAATGCGCGACGACGAGCCCGCTGCGGGACAATTCTTCAGCCACGCGGGCCTTGGGGCCGTTTGCTATGATGAGGAGGCGTGACCGATCCCGATCCGAAGACCCACACCGACTCCAACCAAGCCGGAGGTGACCGTGTCCTCCGAGCCATCACCGACGACGGCGCCTTCCGCGTGATCACCGTGGAGAGCTCCCGCACCGTGCGTGCGGCCATCGAGGCCCAGCGACCCCAGGGCGACCTGGCGTTGCTCTTTGCGGACCTCATCACCGGCTCCATCCTGGTGCGCGAGACCATGTCGCCCGATCAGCGGGTGCAGATCATTCTGCAGGCCGCTGATCAGACGAGCCGCATGGTGGCCGACTCGAACCCCGACATGAGCCCGTGGACCCGCGGGTTGGTGCAACTCGCGCCAAAGGCGAGTTCGTTCGACTTGGGGGCCGAGGCCCGTCTTCAGGTGGCGCGCCGTCTCTACAACGGATCGCTCCATCAAGGCGTGGTGGCGGTGCCGGCATCCGGTGGCATTTCCGGAGCGCTCATGAGCTACATGCAGACGTCGGAACAAGTCGTCTCCATGATTGCCGTAGGCACGTACGGCGAAGGCGACTCGATGTGCGCCGGAGGTTACATCGTGCAGCTCTTGCCGGACGTCGGTGAGGGCCCGCTCATGCTGATGACCGAGCGGCTCAAAGACTTCGTCTCGATGACACCATTGCTCGAAAAGAAAATGGCCGAGCCACGTGCGCTTCTCTCCGAGCTGCTCTACGGCATGCCTTACACCGAAGTAGGCGAATCCGGCCACGGCTTCGGGTGCAATTGTAGCGAAGAACGCATTCTGTTCGGTCTCTCGACGTTGCCTCGCACGGACGTGCAACACCTGATCGAACAGGGCGAAGTGCTGGAGATTGCCTGCGACTATTGCCGTCGCCAATACAAAATTGCACCCGCAAAACTCCGCGGTTTGCTCGAGCAGAACTAAAGAAATTCACAGGAAGACGGGAAGACGGGAAGACCTGAAGGATTTTGGTTAGGTTTCCAGTTGGGTCATAGCCACGACCGAAATCCCCAAAAACCTTCCCGCCTTCCCGTCTTCCTGTTCAATTCTCTCGCTCTGCTAATTCGAATAGCGATTAGTGCAAGGAGCAAAATGAGGAGTGTGCGCCCCGCACACACCTTGCTCTTGCATCCTAATTGCTATGAAGCATGCGTTGGGGTTCTTATGTCTCGCTTGCGTCATGCCGTTGGCGGTCTACGGATGCGCGAGCGGCGGTTCGGTCGACGGCGAAGGCCCTGAAACGGGGAACGGTGGAGGCTTCGTCCCCGGAGGGGATGCCGGCCCGGATGCGAAGGCGCCCGTTGACACGACCCCGTACAAGATCACAGCCGCGACGGCCACGCTGTCCGGGATGACCAGCGACGGTTACGCCGTCTACCACACCGCCGATGGGCTCTACGCCGTTGCGGCCAAGCCGGCGTCGGCGCCGGTGCGCATCACCACCAACTCGGCCATCGCCGTGGTGCGTGGTCCCGTCGTGTTTGCGTACACGAATGTCAACTACACGAACAACACCGGCACCCTGACGGTTTGGAGCGCGGCCGGTGGCGTCAAGCTCGTGGGACCCACCTTGCTCTCCGACGACATGGTTGCGGCGACCGACGACGGCGGGCAGATCCTTTTCACGGCCGATGTGACCGCGAGCACCGCCAGCCTCAACATCGCCTCGAGTCGCACGCCCGACAAACGGCAAACGCTGGTTCCGGCCATGGGCCGCGGTTCGGCGACAACGTGTCGCCCTCGCTTTGGATTCGCCGGCCAGCGCGCGATTGCCGTGTGGTGCGCCAACGGCAGCCAATCCGCGACCTTGGCGCGTTACGAAGCGCCTGCGACCGCGGCGGCCACCTGGACCGCGTCGTCCATCGCCTCCGATGTGCAGCCCGCATGGGTTGCCGATGCGCAGGGCGATCGAGTCTTTTTCGTCACCAACAACTCGCGCGGGATGATCGCGGATACCAACGGCGTCGTCCTCGTCGACAACGGCGTGACGTGGGCCACGTTCGCGGACAATGGCAACTCGTTGCTCTATACGGTGAACGATCAACTGAGGCGCACCAGCCTACCGGCGGTCAACCCGACGCCGGTGGTGACCGTCGGCTTCGCAGCCCGCGCGCCCTTCAGCCCCAATTATGCGTTCGCGCTTTACTCGACGGTGGTCACCTACGATGGCGGGGAACATCGCGATCTCTATCTCGCGTCCACATCGAAGTTGAACCCCGCGCCGGACAAGCTCGTGGAGGGCGCAAACGGACAGCTCTCGCGTTCGGCCTTCACCGACGATAGCTCCAACGTGCTCTACCTGACGGACATCAAGCCCGACCGAGGCACGCTGAACGCGCGGCCCGTTGCCGGTGGCACCGCGCGGAAATTTCCGGACGTCGACAGCGTTCTCGCGGCCACGGGAAGCACCATCGTCTTCTCCGACAACCGCAGCGATCCGCAAGCGTACCCGGTCACCAGCGACGTGAAGGTCGTCAATCTGGCGACCGGCCAAGCTCCATTCCTTCTCCGCGCGAAGGTTCTCGATGGGCGCACGGTGCAACTTACACCTCAGCGCGACAAAATCGTCTACGCGATCCCGCGCGGCGAAGGCGAACAGGGCGCCGCCGACGAGGGGCTTTGGGTTCAGGCGATCCCGTAGAGGCGCCCATCGGATGAATTGATTCGATTCAGTTGATTCGATATTTGCGCGAATTCCGAATAAGCCACTTGCCGCGTTCGTGTTCGCGCAGGATGTGCCACGCGATCGTCACGCCAGCCGTGCGATCCGGAGGTGCCATTCCCGCGGTGAATCGAGGGAGAGCGACGAGCCGCGTCACGCGGAAAATCCGCTAGAACGGACGCTTGCAGTGGCCAGCGCAGTGACCACGACGATGGCGGTCGAATGACAACGCTGTCGCGCCCCCGCGGCTCGTGCATGAGGCCTAAAGCTGAATACGTCTCATCGACTTTTCTCTCGGCTTTCGGTCGAGGTGCGCCATGTTAATTTTATTTCATGGTCGAGCTAATTTAATTGGTTTTCGGCCTCGCTCTTCGTTGTAAGGTCGGCGTCCTCGAATCTCACCGCAGGGGCGAAAGGTCTCTCGGGTCGGGACGAGACAGTTTTCCTGCAGCGAACACGTTGGCGCCCGCGTGACGGGCCATTTCTACGTGGGGAGGCGATGAGCGATGACCGAAATCGAAGACACGATCGGAAAGGTCGAAAATCTGTACCGATCCCTCACGGGGCAAGAAGCCCCGGAACTGAAGGCGCCGTTCGCCCCGATCCCCGCAGAGAGGGACCCGGTGGAACACGTCCAGGAACAGATGGAGCGGCTGAATCATCTGCTCGGAACAGCGAGCGGTCAGCCGACCGCGCAGCAACAACAGCAGCCGCAGGGGTGGACTCCCCTACTAAGCCTGTGGGAGACGAACGAGGAGCTTCTCCTCGCGATCGATCTCCCAGGGGTGAATCGCCAGGGGGTCGAAGTGAACATCCAGGGGACGCCGCAGGGCAGCGTCCTGATCGTGACGGGACGGCGCCAGCCTCCCACGACGAACAACGGAGGCAAGTTGGTGCCGCTTCGCGTGGAGCATCCGATCGGGGTGCTCCGGCGGGTGATCCCGCTTCCTCTCACCGCGAAGACGGAGCAGATCACGTCCACCCTTCAGGACGGCGTGCTGTTGGTCCGTATTCCGCGGCAGCCGCAGGCGACCGCGAGCAACGCGCGGCCGATTCCGATCACATGAGCGACGCGGGTCCCGCGGACGCGCGTGCGACCGACGAAGAAGATAACGGGAATTTACCGGACGACGACACTCGGTTGTCGCCCGCACAGAGTGCCCCGGCCCATCGGGGGGGTCGGTCCGCAGTGGTTTCCAAACCCCTCAAGGAGACAGAAGACATGGATACAACGGCCAAGGTTGATATTCGCAAGCTGCAGCTCCTCAATGACCGTATTGCGCAGACCATCGAGGCGCTCAATCAAGTGCGTCTCTCGGTGCACGGCCTCGGCCTGTCACATACCACCGGCAACGTTCCGGGCCTCGGCCTCGGCAACGTCGGTGGCAATGTCGGCCTGGGCTTCCAGGGCGGCGTTCCCTTCGGTCTCCAGGGCGCCGTTCCCTGGGGCCAGAACATCGGCATCCAGCACACCTCTCCGTTCGGGTACCAGCAGGGCCTTCAAGGCCTTCAGGCCCTTCAAGGCCTCCAAGGCATCCCGGGCTACCAGCAGGGCCTCCAGGGAATGATTCCCGGCCTGGGCCTGCAGCACTCCAACCCCTTCCTCGGCCTGCAGCAAGGCATCCCGGGAATGATTCCGGGCCTCGGCCTGCAGCAGGGCATCCCGGGAATGATTCCGGGCCTCCAACACGCCTCGCCCTTCGGCTACCAGCAAGGGATCCCGGGAGTGATTCCGGGCCTGGGCCTGCAGCACACCTCGCCGTACGGCTTCGGCTATCAGCAGCAAGCTGGCGGCTGGCCGGTGCAGGGCCTGCAGGGCCTGCAGGGCCAGAACAACGTTTGGGGCGTCCCCAACGTGTTCGGCGGCGGCTTGGCTCACACCTCCCCAGACGTGTTGGAGCTCCAGAATCGTCAATTGGGTCTAGGCCAACTCGGCCTCGGCCAGGTGGGTCTTGGCCAAGTCGGCTATGGACTCGATCCGTTCACCCATGCGCGCATCCTCCAGAATTTCCCGTTCGCGCAATCGGCCGTGCCCGGATTGTTCTGAGCGCCTGATACCAACTACCATCCAAAGAGGGCGTCGAGGTTTCGACGCCCTCTTTTCTTTTTGTTTCGATTGTCTCGGACGGTGTATCGGTACGATGTACCGCGCTCCGACGAGCATCGTCAGGATCTGACGGTGTTCAAGCAGGCCAAGACCGCAGTACTCTGTCACGCCGCGACCGCTTTGGGCGGCACGTGTTGAAGGGCTCGCTTTTCATTTGATTCGCTGTAAAAATATTTTTCTTGACGTGCGTAACCTTCTCGAGCGGCCGGCGTACCCCTATCAACGGCCCAAGGAGAGTTGCTCATGTTTTCCCTTCGAAGTACGTCGCTGGTCGCTGCGTTCACGTTTGCCGCGTTTGGTTTGATGGGGTGCGCCGCGTCCTCTTTCCAAGCCGTCGGACAGCCGCAGACGGGGGCATCCGTCGCCAGCAGCTACGATCCTTCGGCGAGCTACGATCCTTCGAGCTTGTACCAGCCGTCGCCGAACGTCCGCGCGGTCGCCGCGGGGAATGGTTCCCCCGAAGCAGGCACGCGCAGCGCACACTGCACGGACGCGGAAGTTGGGTCGGTGGGCGTGAGCCCGAATGCGCGCCTCTGTCCCTGAGGAATCTGATTCGAAGACGAGCAGCAACCACTTCGTAGTTTGAAAAGGGCGTCGATGATTCGGCGCCCTTTTTCTATTTGGGTTTTCGCTTGCCTTACAAATTTCTCATTCGGCCTGCGTAACCCTTTCGAAGGTGCAGCGTAGCGCTTATCAAAAGGATAGGAGAGTTGCTCATGTTTTCCCTTCGAAGTGCGTCGCTGGTTGGTTCATTCGTGTTCGCCGCGTTTGGTTTGATGGCTTGCGCCGCGCAAGGGGTCGGACAACCTCAGACGGGCGCCTCGATCGCCAATTACGATCCTTCGAGCGTGTACCAACCGTCGCCGAACTCGCGGCCGCTGGCGGTCGCGCCGCCGGTCACCGTCACGGGTGGCGTTGGCAATGCCGGTCTCCCCGAGCGAGCGCAGACGGGGGCCTCGTTTGCCAACTACGATCCTTCGAGCGTGTACCAACCGTCGCCGAACTCGCGGCCGCTGGCGGTCGCGCCGCCGGTCACCGTCACGGGGGCGGTGGAGGGTGGCTCCCTGGAAGGCGGAAATCGCACCGCACATTGCACGGTCGCGGGAGAAGGTTCGGTGGGCGTGAGCCCGAACGCACGTCTCTGTCCCTGAACCCGCATTCGAAAAACGAAGCAACTTCGCAGATTCGAAAGGGGCGTCGAGAAAACTCGACGCCCTTTTTCTTTCTAGATTTGGAAATCTTCCTAGAAGCCTGTAACCACCGCGAAGGAGCGGCGTAGCACCCATCAAAGGAGAGTTGTTATGCTTGCTCTACGAAGTGCATCGCTGGTTGCGTCCGTCGCGTTTGGTTTGATGGGGTGCGCGGCGCAAGGCGTTGGACAACCGCATACGGGAGCCTCCGTCGCCAGCTACGATGCTTCGACTCTGTATCAACCGTCGCCGAATTACCGGCCGCTGGCGGTCACCGTGACCCGCGAGGTCGGAACGCGCACCGCACATTGCACCGCGGCCGAACAGGGCTCGGTGGGCATGAGCCCCAACGCGCGGCTCTGCCCCTGAGGAGCGGATTCTTTGGACGGTGTTGTCCGGAGGAAAATGCGCGCACCTTCGAAAGAACCGAGTGACGTCCCCGTAAAGGCTGTGGACGACACATCAGTTCACGAAGGGAACGTCCATGCGACAGTCAAAGCATCTTCTTATGGTAACGGGGGCATTTCTTGCGGCGTGTCTTGGAGCCGGTTGCGCGTCCGAGGGCGCTGCGGAGGAAAAGCAGGTCAATGCGTCGAGCGATGCACTTCTCGGCGCACCGCTCGATCCGGGGCACCCCTTTTCCGTGGGTATTTGCACCGGGCCGTTGCAGGCGGATGGCAGCTGCCCGCCCACCGGAACACCGGGTACGTCGCGATGCACGGGCACGCTGATCGCGCCCAATCTGGTCATCACGGCGCGCCATTGCACCGAGCGGGTCAGCGATCCGACAACGTCGGACTTTTGTACCAGCGCGTTTAACGGTACGCCCATCAACAGCGTGATGCAGATCACCACCGGGTCGTCCGTCGTTCGACCCGGGTCGACTTGGTACACCGTTCAATCGATTCGAAAGCCGGCCGGCACCAATGGCTGCACCGACGACATTGCGCTGCTCACGTTGGCCACCAACGTTCCGGCCGTTGCTCCAGCGTCGGTCGACATTCAGAGCAAGATCAGTGACTACAATCTAAGCCGCGGCGTCGCCATCGTTGGCCGGGGCGCCATCGTCGAGCGCTACGATCCGGTCACCTTGGAGCGCGTCGCGTTCGACAATGGCGGCCACGAGCGGCGAAAGCTCGTGGGAATTCCTTTCGTCTGCGCCCCGACGGCGCCTCACACCTGCAGCGTCGTAGACTATTGGAGCTCGCCGCCGGTCATGGACGTGCCGCCGGGCGCGATGGCCTATGGCGTGGCCTCCGCACCGGGCGATTCGGGCGCCGGCGTCATTCCGCAAATGTTCTTCGAGAAGGGGTGGCACATTCTGGTCGCCGTCAACAACATCGGAACCATGGCGGCAGACGGCAATTCGAGTGGCAGCCAAGGAGTGCTCCTCCAGCCGCACGCGGCCCTCATCCGAGGCACGGCGCACGCCGCGGCCGCCGCAGGCGGATACCCCGTCCCGCACTGGGCGCTCTAAGCTTGGCCATTCTCGGCCATCGCTCGACGCTCATGTCGCGGTAACATCCCGAGCGAAATCGATCCGCGCACGCTCGAGGATCTCCCTCGATGAGCTTGCGCGGGCCCGTTGCGATGACCACGCTCGTGAGCGAAAACATGGCACGAGCGCGCGTCATTCTACAGTTCGTTCATTGCGACGAGACGACGGAATTGGGGCATGACGAGTTGTACGTCATGATCGGCTGCAAGCATTGCGACGGTTCGACCGCCAGTCGGATCGTTCCAGGACCGAATCATGGCGACGCCGGCGACGATCGCTCCTGCTGGGACATCAACGATTCGGGGGCGCTTCGGGAGCGATGGCTCCGTGCGACGCTTTACGATGCCGACATTGCCGTCGACTCGAAGGCCGAGGTGGGAATCGTCTTCGGGGAGCAAGACGGCGGCGGCGTCCGAGAAGCCATCGGCGCCGCAGCCTCCCTGGCCGATGCCATTGGATCCGCCGTCGCGCCCGTGAAGGTCGTCGCGGTCGTGCTCGACGCATTGAGCAAGGTGGTCCCCAAGAACACGGACGACGTGCTGGGGGGCGCTTGCCTTACCCTTCACAATGCCGGTGGCTCGCTAATCTGGACATTGCGCTCCGACGAACAGGAGCGAGCCTGGCGTGACGACGACGCTTGGGAGAAAAACAAGAACATCACCGCCGGTTTGGGACAAGGCTTCTGCCTCCAACTCACCGGCGACGGTGCGCGCTACCAAGCGTACATCAGTGTAGAGTTCTCGTAGCGGCGCTTCACGTCAATAAGGTTGACGTGAGGGCTTATCTCGTCAGGCGATGGCGGTCCCCATCGCACGAAAGCGTGTGAGCGAGGCCCACCACGAGCCCTGTTTCCGCTCGACGACGAATCCGGCGTCTCGCGTGAGCTGCAGCAACTTGCGCTCTGGGACGTAATCCGGATCGAGCATCGTTTCGCCGATCATCAGGCGGCCCTCCGGTGTCAGCACCCGCCGGAGTTCGCGGAGCGCACGGGGCGCATCGGGCAGCTCGCCCAGGACCCCATTGAGGTAGGCCGCGTCGAAGCTCGCGTCGGCGAAGGGCAGGGTGCACGCATCGCCGAGACGAAGGTCGATGTTCTCGATCCCCGCCTGCTCGGCGCGCGCGGAAAGGGCATCGAGCATCGCCTGCTGGGCATCGAGAACCTGGAGCCGGCCGCCGGGCGCGAGTGCGTTGGCCACCGGCAGCGCGTGGACGCCGATGCCCGGGCCTATCTCGAGGATCCGCTCGCCGGGCCGGGGCGCAAGGAATTCGACGACATGGCGCGGCGCGTGAGGGCCGCGCGGGAGGCGCAGGACCCAGCGAAACGCATAAGGCATCGGCCCGGGATGCGTTCGACTCCAGCGGAGCGCGGCCGCGCCGCCGGCGGCCGCCAACCCGGCACCGGCAAGCGCGAGTCGCCAATGGCCGGCGAGGGTGAAGGCACACGCGCCGAGGGCGGCGGCAACGACGACAGCCGACGCCGCGTCCTGGGGGCGAGACGACGCAGCGGAGGGAAACGAAGGGGCTCTCGTGATCATGCGTGTAATGTGAGCGATTGCTCATATCCGGCCACTCGCATTCGGTACCCGGGGAAATCCCCGCCGTGCCGCCAACTGCTCACGTTCTCGATTCCGGGCCTTCTATGTCGAAGCTCAGTGTCCAGAGGTGTTCGTGGCCCAGATGGGGACATGGTCGCTTCGGTAAATAACGACGTTGCCATCGTTCTGAACCTGCAAATATGCGCCGGGATTACCGGCGGTGCCCGAAGCCCAGAGGGCTCGCGGCAGTCCCGAATAGATGACCAGATTTCCGTCGCCCTGCATGTATGCACCGTACGACGGCTGCCCGGCGGTGCCCGAAGCCCAGAGCGCCGTGTTCCCTTGGTAGAGCACCAGGTTTCCGTCGCTCTGCATGATGAGCAGGAAGCGGCCATCGCACGAGCGAATGCCCTGGTTGTTGCTACCCAGGCCGTGGTCTGCCGAGACGATGCCGCAGGCGGCGGGTGGCACGGGGCGCGCCATGCGCTTGCTCTCGTAAACGTGCGCGATACCCTCCGCATCGCTCGTGGACAAAAACGACAAGTGAGTGTTCGTGCCATTGCACTCCGGATAGTGCATGACCGATGCACGGTCGTACGGTGTCAGCACGAGCCACGAGTTGTCTTCGAAGCAGCGCGAAGGCGCTTCGGGGCGTGTGTGCTCGTGTCGAAAGCCCAGGGTGTGGCCGAGCTCGTGCATCATGATGCCGTAGAGCGGGTCGCCGGAGGAAAATGCGGAGTCGTCGACGAGGATGTTGCGGTTGACGCGTGGATAGCTTGGGAAGAAAGCCCGAGCCTGAAATCGTCCCGCCGAAGTGGGGTTCACGTCGAAGATGACATTGGGGTTGCTACTGGTGCACGAGGCATCTTGATCCGATGCGTAAACGAAATGAACGTATGCGTAGGATTCCCAATTTCCCGCGGCTTGAGCCATGGCATCGACGACCGCGGTTTTGTTCGACCCAAAGCCGTTTCCGATGCAGTAACGAAGGTTGCTTCGTTCTCCGTCCCATACGTCGGCACGGTTGGGGATGCGATTGACAATCAGAGGTTGCTGGCTCTTGAAGGCCTTGTCGTAAACTTCACGGAGCTCTTCGATCGACCGGGCCGGCGTGTCGCCGTCGTAAATGTAGAGTCCCGATTCCCCGGGTTCCTTGTAAGTGCTGGCGACGAACTCTTCGAACGACTTGGGCTCGGTCCCTTCGAGCTTTCCCGAGGTGCCGCCATCCGCGCTGCACGCGGCCAGAGTTCCTCCCAATGCTCCCAGTAGCGCAAATTGAACGAATGCGGCTGTAGACGCTTTTGCCAAACGCAACATGGTCATGACTCCGTTGTTCTCGCCAATTCATTGGCGAACATGGTCAAAGGCGGATTCGTTGGCGAATCCGGAATAGGTCGCTGTGGACGTACGCCTATGTGCATCCTTCGATTCGCGCTTGCCATGGTCATTTTGCTGCGCTGGGATTGCCTCATCCTACGCATGTGACCCGTCGCTGCATGGCTTCGTTCTCGCATGGAGAAGCGATATGGGGAGACGTGGAGATCCGGTAGCGGTACTCGAAGCGATTTATTCGCTCGAACACGACGATGACACCTGGCTCGATGAGGTGCATGCGGCGTTCGGGCCGATCCTGGACGATGGATTCGGGACGGCTTTGGTCGCCTTCGAGACCCGTGGAGAAGTTGCGCGGGTTTCGTCACTTCGCTTTCGCGGCCCTATCGCCGAACAAGGTACGGAATTGTTCAAGCTGCACGAGCAAAGATGCTTCGAATACGACAACGGCCAGGCACCTCCGCCGCCGTGCCATGAATCCAGGTTCTTCCTGGATTTGCCGCCGTGTTCGATGTCTCATGCCACGTTTCGCGCCCCGCCGCGCTCGGGTGCACGGACGAAGGATGCACGCGCCGAGGACCCCTTTCTACGAGATTGGCGAGCTACGAAAGGGACGGCAGGACCGCGTTTGGACGATATCCTTCAGGTGCGTTCGGACGGCGAGCCGGGGCGAGGAGTCGTCTTTGGCGCGGGGCGCAAGTCGGGAGGCGTGCCGAAAGACATCGAGGGTTTGGCGCCCCGATTGGCGTCACACCTCGGGGCCATGCTGCGTTTGCGTGGGCGGCGACAGGGCGGTGCGATGCAACGTGGGCCCGAGGGGGGCGATGCGATTCTTACATTCGACGGAAAGCTCTCGCACGCCCGCGCGGACGCGACGACGCATGCATCTCGCGATGCGCTGCAACACGCAGCGCGCATGGTCGACCGAGCGCGGGGAAAGTTGCGGCGTACCGAACCGGAAACGGCCCTTGCGCTCTGGGGAGCGATGGTGGCGGGACGGTGGACCCTCGTGGAGCAATTCGATCATGACGGCAAGCGATTCATGGTTGCATATCGCAATCATGTTGCGTCTCCTTCTGCAACATTTTGCAACCTCGGCCAACGCGAGCGTCAAGTCGCAACGCTCGCCGCGTTGGGCCATTCGAACAAGCTAATCGCTTATGAACTGGGGCTCTCGGTGTCCGCGGTTTCAGCCTACTTGGCGCGGGCCGCCAAGAAGCTCGGCGCCGATTCGCGGGTGGCCTTGGTGCGATTGTATCGAGATAGCCTGGTGCCGCGAACCTAACGCAAAAGTCGATTGAACATGGCAGATCGACGATTGCCTCGCAGTCGAGCAGCGGCAGCGGGATAACCCCGGCGGGGCCGGCGCCTTCGTCCGTCTCCACGGAGAGGATCGCCAGGCGGAGTGGCGATCCTGGCGTTCAGCCCCGACACGTCGCGCCGGTTCCGCCGGTTTCCTCTCGCTGCCGCGGTCCCAGCACCAGGCAGATTCGAACCTGACAAATTCAATCGACCGTTGCCTTAATTAGGCTCTTTTTTGCACAACCATGTTGGGCGTAGGTCCGATGAACTCGGCATGGCTGGCGATATTCCGAAGTTCGCGGCGCCTGCCGCGCTCGAGGCATTCACGGGGACCATTGCGGACGTCGACGTGCTCGTCTTTCGTTTTCCCATCGAGGACGATCGGTTGCCCCAAGGCCTCTCGGCCTCCGAGCGCGCGGTCGTCCTTGGGGCACTCGCCGGCAAGAGCAACGCCGAGATCGCACGCACCCGCAAGAGCGCTGCTCGCACCGTCGCGAATCAAATGGCCAGCGCATTTCGCAAACTCGGCGTGTCCTCCCGAGGGGAACTGGTCGCATGGGTGCTGCATACACCATGGCGAGAAACGAATGGACGACCGTAAATGCGCCGAATGCGAGCCGATGCTAATCCAGCCAAATACGCTCGCCGAAGGTCAGCGTAATCGCATCTTCCAATCGCGATGCAAATCGTACCAATTCGGTCATGACCGCACGGGGCACTTGTTGCGTTTGGGCCAAGTCTTTTTGATTCTCGGCAGGAAGCACGATGGCGTACAAGTTGCGATGGTACGCACCTTTGACTTTGTATTCGGCCTCGCCCACGCCACGCACCATGAGGACGTTGTGCGCGTCGGCGATGATCACGCCGGTGAAGGCCATGTCTTGCGGTACGGGGCGCTGTAGGAAAACCGACAAGAACGCCAATGCCGTGGGAAGGCCGGCGGACAATCCCCCCGATGGCTCGTCTTCCTTCGTTACTTTGTACGTGTAGTCGTAATCGAGAATATCGGTCGTCTTGTGGGGGAATCGCGAGCGTGCGTATTCGCGCACCGCCAAGAACGTATTGCGCACGGCCTGCTGCATGTCCTTGGTGACGTTGCCGAAGATGTCCTCGGCGTGAAGGAATCCGCCCTTGCCCGGTGCCACCGGCTTGCGGTCCACCCAAATCTGGTGAATCAGCCCCTTGGCCTTGCCCACGAAATGGTACACGGCGGCGGCGAGTACGCGGCCGATGGGGCTCGCGTCGCGCTGTTCGGCCATTTGCAGGGCGCGGCCGCGTTCGCGGTGGCGGTTGGCCTCCTCGGCGGCGCCCTGGAGCTCGAGCAACAGGCTCAAGACCAACCAAATGCGCGTGCTGCGTGGACGCACGTGGAGGACGGCCTCGAGCCCCTCGCGCACGCGCTCGCCCAGAGGGGTTGCAGTCAGCGCACTCGCGATGCGCGCGTCGTAGGTGTGGTCCCAGTGGGAAAGTAGGAACGAGATGACGTGGTGGTCATCCGGATCCTCTTTCAGCGCGCTCAAAAAGCCGTCCACCGCGCCATCGAAGCTTCCCCCGACGGCGTGCAGATCGGCCATGTATTTCCGATCGAGGAGCTCGGTGGCGCTTTCGAAGTAGGTCCGCGCGGCCTCCTCGTTGCCACAGAGGTAGTCGTACAGCGCGCGCTCGCGGCCGGGGGCGACCTCGGTGCCGGCGGCCTCCGTCGAGGGGCGGATGGACTTCAATCGCTCGAGCGGCACGTACCGATGGGCGGCGGCGCGTGCGACCTCGCTCCGCGAAAGCCGGTGCATGCGCCGCTCGAAGGCGATGAGAAAGGCCAGCTCGTGATCTTCGGCGAGCGCGGTGTTGCCCAGCTTGCGATGCAACGTCGCAAGGTGCGCTTGCGCCGAGAGCTTCTCGAAGCTTCGCGTGATGTACTGGTAAATGTGGACCGCTTTTTCCCACGCGGCCGGATCGCTCGAGCGCTCGTACACGCGAGCCAGCGACAGCACGCGGTCGGTGTCCGTCTCGAAGCCCCGCTCTTGGCCGAGGCCCTCGAGCGCGCTGCGTGCCACGTCGAGCTCCCCCGAGAGCTCAGCGATCCACGCCTTGGCCATGATGCAGAGCTTGTACAGCTCGGGATCCTTGTTGCGGTGCCGGGCCGCGAGGCGATCGCAGGTGGCCTTCGCCTCCAACGGGCGGCGCGCGAGGAGGTGACGGAAGGCTTCCTCCAGCTCCAGCGGCGCCGTGGGACTCTGGCCCATCGGGAACTGGCCGAGCGCGAGGTAGTTGCCCGCGTGACGCTCCGGATCGCGCGCGAGCTCGAGCAGCACCGCAAGGCGCATGAGCGTGAGCTCGTTGTGTTGCGAGCGCGTGTGGAGCTGCGCCCAACAGGCGACCGCTTCCGAGAGCTCGCCCTTGATGTGCTTGATCTTCGCGAAGAGATTGAGCGCAGTGAGGTCATCCGGCGCCTCTTCGAGTCGCGCCGCCACTTCATCTTCGGCTTCGCCGAGTTCGCCTAAAGCAACGAGAAGCTTGGCATGTCGAAGACGCTTTCCCCCCGCGTCCGGGCTTAGCCGCATGTCTCAATCATCGTAGGCGCTTTTCGTGTGAGTACAAAGCTCTCTCATGCCCCAGCGGACGACATCTTCTTCGGTGCCGGCTCTTCGTTGTGCGTTGCAGATGGCACGCAACTGGGGCGAGACCGAAGCATTTCCCGCGCGGCGCAGCCGGCCCGTGCCGGATTCCATCGCACCGCCGATCGGAAGTTCGAAGCCCAGCGCCACCACCGCACCGATGCGCGCAAGCGGACGCGCCGCCGCGCTTTCCACGACCCGCCAGATCGCCTCCGCCGGTAGCACCGCGCCACGGTAATCGGAGGCAGCGCGGCCGCCGAGCGCACGGCATCGGCCGAACCACGCGGCCACGTCCTCTTCGGCCATGGGCTCGAACAGGGCCGCATCTTGGGGCGGCGCCGCGACCTTCCACGCCTGCCATGCGCGCTCGAAGTGCTCCAAGACGTCGGTCTTCAGGCCTTCCAAGAGGTGCAGGGGCAGCTGCACCCGCCGCCGGCCTTGGTGGCGCAGCACCCATCCATCGGGCGTCATGCGCGCGGAGCGCACCTCGCAAAAGGGGATGACCGCCCATCGTTGCCCGTGGGTCGACATCGTCTCGTGATGGCCATCGCCCGGCGGCAGGAGATCGGCGCGAAAGAGCAGGCCATCCTCGAGCACCATCATGGGCTCCGTCTCGAGCCGTCCGCGGCGCCGCCACGCGGGCCGTTCGTGCGCCTGCAGCAGGCCGAGAAGGAACACGATGAACAGGACGCCGAGGACGGTCATGGACACCTACTCGAGCTGGAGCAGCAGCGAACGTCGCTCCTCGAGGAAGGATGCCACGGCAACGAGCAGCGCGTCACACTCCGCGTTGCCGTTGGGCAGGGACAGCGTCATCATGCCGCGGCGCGCGAGGTAGATGCCGCGCGTCAGCATGTCGAAGAAGAAGAGCTCTTTCAGCTCGGCATTTCCCGAGGCGGCGTCGGCGCCGCAGCGCACCGGCCGGGCGGTGAAGTGCACGGTCAGCAGCGAGCCCAGGCCGGTGAAGAGCATCGGGACGCTCGCCTCGGTGCATAGCCGGTTGAGCCGTGTGCGCAGGGCATCCCCGCGCGCGCTGAGCTCGCGGACGGTCTCCGGGGTGAGGAGCTCCAGGGCCGCGAGGCCGGCATTCATGGTGAGCACGTTGTTGTTGAACGTGCCCGCGTGCGGAAGCGCATCCGTGCGGCGTGGATCGTAGCGATCCATGAGCTCGCGGCGGCCACCGAAGGCGCCGAACGACATGCCGCCGCCGATGTACTTGCCCAAGGTCGTCAGGTCGGGGCGAATCCCGAGCTCGCTCTGCAGGCCGCCCGGCGCAAGGCGCGAGGTCATCACCTCGTCGAGAACGAGCAGCGCCCCGCAGCGTTGGGTGCGTGCGCGGAGCATCTCGAGAAACGCGCGCTCTGCGGGGACGCAGCCGCCGGAGCCGAGCATCGGCTCGACCAAGACGGCCGCGAGTTCGTCGCCGTGCGCATCGAAGAGTGCCTCCGTGCCCGCGACGTCGTTGTAGGTGCCCACGACCCACGCGTGGGGCACGTTGATGGGCAACACCCCGCGCGCGAAGGAGAGCACGCTGCCGTGGTACGCGCCGTCGAAGACGAGCACCTTGCTGCGACCGGTCGCCACCTTGGCGGTGGCCAGCGCGAGGACGTTCGCCTCGGTGCCCGAGTTGGTGAAGCGCACGGCCTCGAGCGACGGAAAGCGCGCACACACGGCCGCGGCAAAGCGCGCCTCGACCATGTTGTGCCCGGACAGCAGAATCCCGTTGTCCAGCGCGTCTTTCACCGCGCGCGCGATGGCCGGATGCGAGTGCCCGAAGAGCCCCGCGGTGAACTCGCCGAGAAAGTCGAGGTACTCGTGGCCATCGGCATCCCAGAGGCGGCAGCCTTCGCCGCGCGCGATGCACAGGGGAAACGGCTCGAAGAAGAGCACCGTGCGCGTGTTCCCTCCGGGCATCACCGCACACGCGGCCTCGTAGCGTGCGCGGCTCAGTGGGTTGGCGTCGGTATAAGCTTTTCGTGCAGCGGCGACGGCGGCGGCATGGATAAGGGCGGGCATCCCGCCATTATGGAGCTTTGTCCGGCCGCGGCAGCCGCGGAAATGCCGCCACGAAGGCGCGATGGATGGCGACCGCGTTCGCGTCGCGATCGGCCGGCAGCGGCGATGTGCCGAGAAGCTGCCCCGGGCGATACCCGGTTTCGAGCGAGTCGATCACGATGGTGCGCGGTTCTTCGGCGTGGAAAAAGATGCGCCAGTCCTTGTACGAGAGGCGAAAGCCGCTGCCGTGCTTCTTGATGCGCCGGTACGGGTGTGGCTGCGGGCCCAGTTCCAACACCGAATCGATGTGCGGCACCAAGTCGAGCCCATGGGTCTCTTTGAGCCACGCGACGTGAAGGCGCGCTTCCTCGCACCACACCACCGCATAGGGCCCGACGGGATCGCGCACTTGGTCGAGCCACCCCGTGCGTGCGTCGGGGAAGGCGTCGGCGTAGGGGACGTACGGCTTGATGTCGAGCACCGGCGTTTCGTCCACCATGTCGACGTCGAGGATGTGGAGAATCAGTCCCTCGGCGCGCACGAGGCGCACGCACGAGAGCCCGATGGGGTTCGGCCGGTGCGGCGAGCGCGTGGCGAAGAGGCCGCGACGCCGCTCGCTCCGCGGGGGAAGCACCTTCGGGCGCCATCCTTCGGCCATGTGAAACCAGAAGAGGACCCAGAGGCGATCGATGCCCTCCAGATCGGTGAGCGCGTGCTCGTACTCGGGCAGAAGCTCGATGGTCCCGGGCACGTCACGGGCAATCACCGCTTGCCGTGGCGCGTGCATCTTCTCTTTGAACGGGGTGCGCAGGACGCCGATGGGCGTCATGGGAAGGGGCGGCGTCATCCCATCTTCGTGCCGCAGCCCGAGCAGAATCGGCCGCCGGGCGGGGTTTCGGTGCCGCACTGATGGCAAAACGCCTTCTTCGGCGCCGCGGTGGGGGCTCCGCAGCCGGAGCAGAACTTCGCATTGGGCACGAGCCGGGCATTGCATCGCCCGCACGCGGCGGCTTGCGGATCCGTGAAGTTCTGACCGGCGGTCTGATCGACCTCGCGCATCTTGTCGCGCAGTTGCTCGACGGCGACCTCGGCCTGCATGGCCGCGGCTTCTTCCTGCAAATCGGGCGCGCAGTCCTCGCACATGACGCGCTTTTCGTTCCAGCAGATCTCCGGGCAGACCCACTGGCCGCAGCGCGTGCACTGCCGGAAGCGCGGGGCGCATTCGGTGATGGCCTCTTTGAAGGCGTCGTCCCAGGCGCCGCCGCGGAAGGCGTCCTTCGCGTGGTCCGCGCCCCACGCGGCGTCCTTCACGACGCCGCCGAAGATGGATCCGGCCGCATGCAGAAGCGATGCGGCCACGCCGAGGTTGTTCCCCTTGAAGCTGGAACGAAAGCCGTTCCCGCATTTGTCGCAGAAGAACTCGAACTGAAAGCCTTGGTCGTTGGAGTGATCGCGGTAATTCTTGGTGAACGATTGCGACGCCATGGGTTACTCCGATCGAAGCACGCTACCCGAGAGAATACTAAAACTCGGCCCGGACCAGGATGAACTTGTTGCAGACGTGTTTGTCCGTCACTTCCCGATACGTGCGTGCCTGGACCTCGGATTTCAGTCCACCGGTCCGTGAGTGCTCCGTGACGAAGTAGAAGACGCGAACGCCCTTGTCGCGCTGCTGCTTGACCCAGGTGGTGAAGTTGGAGCCCGAGGAGACGAACGCAGGCACTTTGTTGCCCGTGTAGAAGTTCTCGCCCTTCCAATTCATCTGGTACGCGACGAGCGGTTCTTTGTCGTTCGCGCGGTTGTCGTAATACGCCTGAATGACCTCGTGCTGGCCCCAGTGCGGGGCCGTCTCGACCATGTACACGTCGAGCCCCCACACCGCGCAGAGCACGGCGAAGACGGTGAACGCCACCACCGCGTGCTGCCGGATCTTGCGCACCGCCAACAAGAACGAGAGCACCAGCGCCACGAGACCGAGCGCCGTGAGCACCGCCGAAAAGTCGATGTCGTCGGGCCAGGGGCGCCGGTAGTTGTACGTGAAGAGCTGCAGCAACCGGATCGCCCCCGGCTGATCGGCGGCTTCTTTGATGGCGAGATCGCGTCCGACCAACCCCAACACGAGGGCGGCGCCCACCGCCGCGGCGCCCAGCATGAGCGATTCGTGCTCGGTGCGCTCGTGCGTCGGCTTCTCCGAGTCGGGAGAGGCATCCGCGTGCGTTTCCACGGGCGCACTCGCATCGGGTGAGCCGGCCAAGGGCGCCTCCGCCGCGGGGGCAGGGAAGAGCCCTTTGGCAAACCACGCCGCCGCGAGCACCACGCCCACGATGGCGAGTGTGACGTGCACGCCTTGCGACTTGCCGCCCCACACGGAGCCGTGGAACGCCTGGGTGACCGCCACGACGCCGAGCAAGATCACCCCCGCGAGCGCGGCGAAGTACACCGCGCGGTTCGTGCGCGGTGCGAGCTTAGCGTCGCCGATCATGTCGCTCAGCGCGATGCCGACGAGCATGGCCACCGGCGGGACCGCCGGGAAGATGTAGTGATGGAACTTCGTCCCCATGAAGGAAAACAGGGCGAAGGAGAAGATGAACCACATGGCGAGGAAGACGGAGACGTCTCCCTTGCCCCGGTCCGCCGAGTCGCTGCGGCGCAGCCACCAGAGAAGGCCGAGCGGCGCCAGCCCCGTCCAGGGGAAGACCGCATAACCGAGCTGCCAGATGTAGAAGCGGAAGCTCGTGTCGTCGCCCTCGTTCGTGTCGTGCACGTGGTGGAGGGCGCGGTTGAACATGTCGTGGAAGATGAGCCGGTCCGTGAACGGCGAGCCATGTCGCACGTACATGGCGACCCACCACGGGAGCACCACCGCCAGAATGACGAGCAAGCCGCTGAGGATCTCGAGCTTGAGCAACTCCGCCCAGTGCTTCTTGGTGCACACGTAGGCGAAGGCGCAGATCATCGGCAGACCGAAGCCCGCAGGGCCCTTGGCCATGGTGGCCACCGCGGCGCAGTACCACGCCGCGAGGTAGTACATGCGCTTGGTGCGCCGCTCGCCCCAGTTGATGTAGAGCAGCGTGCCGACGATGACGCCCCAGAGCACCGCTTGCAGCGAGGGCTCGAAGGCACCGAAGAAACGAATCAGCGATGGCACCAGCCCCGCCGGATGCGCCCCGACCGACTTGGGGACGCTCGCCGGATTCACCATGTTGCAGGCTTCGTTGCCCGGGATCCCGCAGTTGCCGCCGCCGGAGCCGCTGCGGAACTGATCGAGGTGCGGATCGAAGCCGATGGGGAACCAGCCGTGGAAGGCGAGTTCGAGGTTGCGCGAGATCAGGTAGATGATCTGCGGCACCGCGCTCACGAGGATGATGCCGAAGACGAGGTGCCAGCCGGTGAGGCGGAATGTGCGCCAGCCGACCTTCACCTCGTACGCGCGCAGGGTGACGTCGTCGCTCGTGTGCAGGCCGAGCAAGAGCAGGCCCATGGCCGCCGTCATCGCGGCCACGAAGGGCATGTCGGTCATCGTCTGGTGCGCGAGGAAGTACCAGTCGGGCGTGGTGGCCAGCACGATGCCGCCGAACAGGCCCGCACGGCGGCCGAAGACCTTCGCGACGCCCTTGTAAATCAGGTACATCGCGACCGCGGTCATGAGGAAATTCGGCGTGCGCACGACCCACTCGGGGTGCGCAGCCGCATGGCCGCCCGCGCCGATGAGCATCTGGTCGGGCAGGTAACCCGTTCCCAAGGTGGCCATGGCGAGCGACTGGATCCAGAAGTTGAGCACCGGCTTGGAGAAGAACCAGCCGTCTTGGGCCCACCAGAGCGATATCCAATCATCGCGCGCGAGGATTTCGCGCGCGACCTCGCCGTAGTGCGTTTCCCAAGGGTCCCACAGCGAGTAGCTGCCGAGGCACGGGAGGTAGAGGCCCGCCGCGGCGACCATGACCCAGAAGCCGTGCCGCCGATGAACGGGGCGATCGTCCCCGCGTTCGTCGAGCTTCCATGGGCCCAGGGCCTTGCCGAATTCGAAGACGGCGGCGACGAGCGCGATGAACGCCGCTGTGACGAGGATGCCCCAGAGCCACTGTTTCGAGAGGCCGCTCTGGGCGCCCATGAGCGAGAGGCCGAACAGGAGCGTCATCGCGCCGAGCTGCACCAGCGGACGCGTGAGCGCGCCCAGCGAGGTCCAATGCACGACCCGGTCTTCGGCGTCGTCGAAGGTGCCGAGCAGGTCCATCACGCCCCACGAGGCGACGGCCACCGCGAGGAACCCGAGGGGCACGCCCAGGCGGAACTGGCCATTGTGGGCCATGAAGACGAAGGCGACGAGGCTGCCCAGCAGCGCGGTGATGCCGCCGCGGGTCCAGCGAAGCGGGTTGCCCTTGGCGAGGAGAGGCTCTTCTTCCTCCTCTGCTTCTTCCTTTTCTTCCTTCTCGGGCTCGGGTGTCGCTTCCTTCTCGGGCGGGGGCTCTTCACCGTTGGAAGAACCTTCTTCGGTGGGCGAAGGACGCTCTTCCTTCTCGTCCTTCTCTTGCGAGGCGAGCGTCTCTTCCTTGGGCACGGGGATTTCGACGGCGGTCGTCGCGTCGTCCGCGGGCGGCGGCTCGCCCGCGGCGGCTTTTTCGTCGTCGGCGATTTCTTGCTTGCTACTCATGAGGTTAAGCCCCCTCGTTGGGGGACACGACGATTACCATGGGCCACATCCCTCAGTCACCCTGGCGTTGCACGCTTCGGGACAACCGCAAAATGGCCTGAAAGACGTCGTCCACCGCGGCCGGGTCGAGCCCTTGCTCCTCCGCCCAACGGCGCCGTTGGTTCAGCAGTTCGGCCTCGCGGCCGGTGTCCAGCACCCCGTGGCCGAGCGCCCGCTTGGCGCGCCCTGCGCGTGCCGCCAGATCCGCCCGCCGCCGCAGGAGCACCAAGAGATCGCGATCGAGCTGGTCGATGTGCGCCCGCGCCTCGTGCAACTCCGGTGAGCGCGTGCCCAAATCCGGGATGGCCATGGACTCCGGCGTCGTCGCCACCTGGACGTTCGTCAGGTTGCGATCCGCGTGCACCAGCGCCTCGATCAGCGCCTGACGCACGTCGGCCGAGAACGGATTGTCCTGGTGCAAGGCGCGGTAAAGGTGCCCGGCATCCGCGCGCACCGACTGCATCGTCCGCGCGAGACCTTGGAACGACGGGGGCACGAACGGCGGCGGGTCGTCCGCGAGCGCCTTGTCCGCATCGATGACCCCCTTGGCGATGAAAAACGCGAGTGCGTGCGTGCGCGCCATGGCGCGGTCGTGCTCTTCGGCGCTCTGCTCGATGATGACGCAGCCGAGGCTCTCGTAGAACACGCGCGCGCGGCGTGCGGCCTCCGGATGCACGTCGTTCGGGCAGATGACCACGCGCAGCGGGCGCTCGGCCAAAGTGAGGCTCAAAGGTCCGAACAGCGGGTGCGTCCCCACCCACGGAACGCGCGCCCCGAGGCCGCCGTCGAGCGCCGCCACCGGTCGAACCTTGACGCTGCCCACGTCGAGCACGAGTTGCTCGGGGGTCAGGTGGGGCGCCAGCTCTGCGACCGCGGCGGTCATGACCGGCACGGGCACCGCCACGACGACCAAGTCGGCGCCCGCGGTGAGCTCGGCCACGGAGTTCGCGCGCAGAGCCTCCGGCACCTCCGTGTACGGGTCGTACGCGCGAAGGTGGAAGCCGGCCTCCGTCACCAACTCGCCGAAGGCGCGTCCAAAGCGACCGTACCCGAGCAACGCGACATGGGTCATGGCTTATCCCTCGAGCTCGTCGGCCAGAGTGCGCGAGGCCACGAGGCGCTCGCGCGCTTCGGCCATGGCCTTGCGCTGGGCGTGCGCTTCCTCGACCACCTCTTTCGGCGCGCGATCGACGAAGCCGCTCGATTGCAGCCTCTTGTCGAGTCCCGCGAGGTCCTTGTCGATGCGCTTGATCTCGCGATCGATGCGCGCGAGCTCCTTGTCCTTGGGCACGAGGCCGCGCAGTCCGACGAGCACCTCCACGGTGCCGAACTCACTCGGCACCACGGTGACCACCGTTCCGGCCTCGCGCGCATCCTCGAGGCCGAGGATCTTCGGGTCGTCCGCCGTCTTCACCAAGGTGCGGATCGCCGGCACGTGCCGCAAAATCGTGTCCGCCTGCGCCTGCGTGGCGCGCAGCCAGACGGGCACCTTCTCGCCGGGCTTGATCTCGTGCTCGCTGCGCACGGTGCGGGCCGCGCCGATGATGGCCTGCACCAGCGCCATCTCGCGCTCGACCCCTTCGTCGATGCGTCCATCGGCCTCGGTGGGGAAGGGCGCCAGCGCCACCGACACCGGCCGCGATGCCGGCTTGGGGACACGCTGCCAGAGCTCCTCGGTGACGAACGGCATGAGCGGATGCATCAGCCGCAGCGAGCTCTCGAGCACGTGCGCCAAAACAACGCGCGTCTCTTCCACCAGGGCTCCCTCCCCCTCCGGAGGAGGGCCGGGGTGGGGGGGATGGAACACGATCTTCGTCAATTCGACGTACCAATCGCAGAAGTCATTCCAGAAAAACCGATAGACCTCATTGGCGGCTTCATCGATTCGGAACCCTTCGATTCCACGATTGGACACGTTCGCCGCCTGCGCCAGCCGCGACAGAATGTACCGATTGTAAAAGCCTTTCGGCTGCGGCGTCCCTTCCGGCACGCGCTCGAGCCCCTTCAAGTTGTCGAGCGAGAAGCGGGTCGCATTCCAAATCTTGTTGACGAAGAAGCGATATCCCTCGAGCCGCTTGAGCGCCAAATTGATTCGCTTGTTCGTCGGCGGGAACGTGGCCAAGGTAAAGCGCAATGCGTCCGCGCCGAACGGCGGGAAGCCTTTGCCCATCTGCGCCGACGACGGATACGCCTTTTTGAACTTGGTGAGCGCCTCCTGCTCCGGCGCACCGGGCAGCGTCTTCTTCACCACCTCGGAGAAGTCCGCGCCGTGGATCAAATCCAGCGGGTCGATGACGTTGCCCTTCACCTTGCTCATCTTTTCGCCGGTCTCGTCGACGATGAGCCCTGACAGAAGCACCCGCTTGAAGGGCACCTCTTTCATGAAGTGGAGCCCGAACATCATCATGCGGGCGACCCAGAAGAACAAAATGTCGTAGCCCGTCTCGAGATCGCTCGCCGGGTAGAACTTCTTCAGCGCCGGGGTTGCGTCGGGCCAACCCAATGTCGAGAACGGCCATAGCGCCGAGGAGAACCACGTATCGAGCACGTCGGGATCCTGCGTCCACCCGGCCTCGGGCGTGCACTCCGGCGGCCGCTCGCGCGCGACGCGAATCTGCCCATTCGGGCCGTGCCATGCGGGGATCTGGTGGCCCCACCAGAGCTGACGCGACACGCACCAGTCCTGGATGTTCTCCAAGAAATGGTCGTACGTCTTGACCCATTCCGCGGGGATGATCTCCGTCTTCGGCGGCGTCGTCTCGGTGCCGTGCACGGCCTCCAGCGCGGCCTTCGCCATGCCCTCCATCTTGAGGAACCATTGCGTGGAGATCATCGGCTCGACCACGCCGCCCGAGCGCTGACACTTCGGAAGGGTGAGCACGTGCGGCTTCGACCCGCGTGCGAGCCCCTTTTCATCGAGGGCCTTCTTCACGGCGTTGCGGGCCTTCTTGCGGTCCATCCCCGCGAAGGGGCCGGCCTTGTCGTTCAACGTGCCGTCGAGGTTGAAGATGTTGATCTCCTCGAGGCGATGCCGCTTGCCCGTGGCAAAGTCGTTGAAGTCGTGCGCCGGGGTCACCTTCACGGCGCCGGTGCCGAACTTGGGATCGACGAGAATCTCGTCGGTGATGACCGGCACGGTGCGCAGCAGGAACGGGTGCTCGAGCCGCTTGCCGTGCAGGTGCGTGTAGCGCGGATCGGCCGGGTGCACGGCCACCGCCGTGTCGCCGAGCATCGTCTCGGGGCGCGTCGTGGCGACGACGATCTCCTCGTTTTCGCCCTCGACGCGGTAGGCGAATTGGAACAGCTCTCCCTGGGCGCCCTCTTCGGTCTCCACCTCGAGATCGCTCAGGGCCGTCTGGCACTCGGGGCACCAATTGATGAGGCGCGTGGCGCGGTACATGAGGCCTTCTTCGTGCAGACGCACGAACGCCTCCCGCACGGCGCGGCCCATATCCGCATCCATGGTGAACTTGGACCGGTCCCAATCGGGCGAGGCCCCGAGCTCGCGCTGCTGAATGGCAATGCGCCCGCCGCTCTCGGCCTTCCATTGCCAGATGCGCTGTTCGAAGGCCTCGCGTCCCAGGTCGTGCCGGCTTTTCCCTTCACGCTGCAGCTGCCGCTCGACCACGGTTTGCGTGGCAATGCCCGCGTGGTCCATCCCCGGCTGCCAGAGCGTGTTGTAGCCCCGCATGCGGTTCCAGCGAACCAGGGCATCCTCGAGGGTGCATCGTTGAGCGTGGCCCATATGAAGCGAGCCCGTCACATTGGGCGGCGGCATGGGGACGACGTACGCCGGTCGGGTGTCCGCCGGGTCGTCGGTCGCCTTGAAAACGCCGTTCTTCTCCCAAAAAGAGTACCAGCGCCCCTCGACCTCCGCCGGATCGTAGCCTTTGCTCAAATCCGGGGACTTCAGCTCCTCGCTCATGCGCAGAGGGATTACCACGAAGCGCGGGAGCCGGACATCCCGAGGAATCTCGGGCCGTTCGGCCTTGCGGAAGGCGCGGATTCACCGCTGAAGCCGCCGAAGGCCGGGGCCCGGGGCCGGTTAGAGCGCGCCCAGTTGGCGCAGAAGTTCGACGTTGTCCTCGATGTGCCAGTCCTCGACGATCTTGCCCTGCTCCACGTGCAGAATGTCGATGGCGTTGAAGCGAATCGCCTTTCCCGTCGGGGGCTTGTCCATGAAAGGACCCGTGTGCGTGCCGGTGAACACGAGGCGCGCCACCACCTCGTTGCCCACGACCATGAGGTCCTCGATGCTGCACCGCAGATCCGGCACCGCCATGCGGAATCCCTTCGAGGCGAACTTCACGCCCTCGGGCCCCTGCGGCCTTCCGCGCGGCAGCGTGTGGTCCACGAACGACGATGCCAGTGCGCGGTCCGCGTAGGTGACATCGCCCGTGTCCCAAAAAGCGTAGAAGAAGCCCGCGGCATCGACGGCGGCACGCGCCCGATCGGGCGAGACGGCGCGATCGATGGTCGTCACCTTGGGGACCGGGCCGGCGGCCGGGGTGAGCGTTCGAGGGGCCGACGAGGCGCATCCCGCGAGCGCGAGGAGCGAAGCGAGGAAACCGTGTTTCATGGCCTCGATGTACGGCCCCGGAGGCGTTCCTGAAAGGCGTGAGTTGGAACTATACTCGTGCCCATGAGGCAACAATCTCGATGATGGATCGCGAAGCCCTCTGGAACATGGAAGTCTTCCTCGCGATCGCGAACGGAGGGACCCTCGCGGCGGCGGCGCGAGCCCTGCGCGTGACGCCGTCGGCGGTGAGCAAGCAGCTGGCGAAGCTCGAGGCGCGTCTCGGCGTGCGCCTGCTTCAACGGACCACGCGCACGTTGCGGGCGACGGCGGCGGGGGAGCGTTACCGCGCCCACGCGCGAAGGGTCATCGAGGCGCTCGAAAGCGCCGAGGCCGACGTGCAGTCGGAAGAAACGGCCCTGGCCGGTCCGATCCGGGTGAGTGCGCCTTCGTTGCTTGGGCAAGAGATCGTGGCGCCCATCGTGGCGGACTTTCTCAAAGCGCACCCCCGCGTGCGGATCGACCTAGAGCTCACCGATCGCTTCGTCGATCTCGTCGGCGAGGTCTTCGACCTGGCCATCCGCGTCGCCGCCGAGTTGCCCGAGAGCGGGCTCACCGCACGCCGCATCGGTACCCTGTCGTGGCGTTATTTCGCGAGCCCAGCTTATGTGAGCGCGCGGGGCATGCCGACGCGTCCGGAGGATCTCACCGGCCACGACTGCCTCGAGCTCGCGCACGACGAACGCCGTGGCCGCTGGCAGATCCGCCTTCGCAAACGCGAGGTCGAGGTCGACGTGCGTGGCCCGCTCGTCTCATCCAGCGTCGTAGCCCTTCATCGCGTGGCGCTTGCAGGCCTGGGCATCGCGCGTCTTCCCACGTTTCTCGTCGAACGCGATCTTGCGGCCGGCCAGATTGTCGAAGTGTTTCCAAATGCGATCCCACATCGCACGTCCGTCTTCGCCGTCCAGCCAACGCGCGCTTTCGTGGCACCACGCGTGCGCGCCTTTGGGAACCATCTGGTTACCGAACTCCCCACGCGTCTTTCGGCTTAGCTTCGCGGCGCTTGACTCGGAAAAATTTGCACGTGCACCGGTGCCGCGAAATGTGCGCGTTGCATCAGAACGATCGAAGAGGGGCGCAATGAGGGTCAGAGCATACGAGATTCAAACGTGCTCCCGCTGCGGCGAATCGTTCAATGCGCGCACGTCGTTCGAACATCGCTGCGCGTGCGATCGTCGGTGCAACGAATGCGGTCGCCGGGCCTCGCGCTTCGTGCTCGATGTGGAGCTGCGCGAGGACGTTCCCAAGTGCGACACATGCGTCGACCGCGGGAAAGACAGCGGCACCTTTCGCATCGCGAACTAAGGCAACGGTCGATTGAATGTATCAGGCTCGAACTTGCCTGGTGCTGGGACCGCGGCAGCGAGAGGAAACCGGCGGAACCGGCGCGACGTGTCGGGGCTGAACGCCAGGATCGCCACTCCGCCTGGCGATCCTCTCCTTGGAGACGGACTAAGGCGCCGGCCCCGCCGGGGTTGTCCCGCTGCCGCTGTTCGACTGCGAGGCAATCGTCGATCTGCCACGTTCAATCGACTTTTGCGTTAGGCGCCAGCGCGACGCTAACCCGTCGCGACGCTAACCCGTAAAAAGCTTCGACGCTTTCAGGAGCGTTTCGTAGACGCCGTACGCGAGCGGAATGCCCACCAGAAGCCACGATATTACCAGGCGTGCGCGCGCAATTTGCCCATTCCCGGGATTGGCGCGGACGGATGCCGTGCTCATGGTCCCACCTTCTTGAATCGAACCGGGGCCGACACCGGCGCGGGTTCGGTGCCTTCGTAGTAGCGCCCGTGAACGGGGCGGACGAAAAGGTTGGCCACGAAGCCAACGGCGAGAATACCCACCATGACGAAAAGCGCAGGCTGGTAATCCTGCGCGGTGAGCGCGCCCGGCTTGCCTCGACCCTCGATGATGGCGTTCACAATGAGCGGTCCCGCCACACCGGCGCATGACCACGCCGTAAGCAGGCGACCGTGGATGGCCCCGACTTGGAACGTGCCGAAGAGGTCCTTCAGGTAGGCCGGAATGGTGGCAAAACCGCCGCCGTAGAACGAGAGGATGACGCCGGCGAGTGTGGCGAACAAAGCCGTCGAGTGCGCCCCGACGGAGGCGAGCAGTGCATAGAGCACCATGCCCAGCCCGAGGTAGAGAATGTAAATACGCTTGCGGCCGACCAGGTCCGACGTGGAAGACCAGATGAACCGCCCCGCCATGTTGCACATCGAAAGAAGGCCCACGAAGCCGCCGGCGACCGCCGCCGAGACGCTCGATGCGGGGGCACCGCCTCCGGCCGTGGTTGGCGAAGACGGCGCGCGGAAGAAGTCCTGAATCATCGGCGCGGCCTGCTCGAGTATGCCGATGCCCGCGGTCACGTTGCAGAAGAGCACCACCCAGAGCATCCAGAATTGCGGCGTGCGGATCGCGTTCGCGGCGGAGATGTTCACGCCCGTCTGCAGCGGCGTGTACTTCGCCAAGGAGTTGCCCTGCTTGTCCCTGGGATGGGCGACGCGCGTGCCCGGTGGAAGGCGCACGTTGAGGACGCCGAACATCATCACGCCGAAGTAGGCGACGCCCAGCACGAGGAACGTCTTCATCACGGCTGCGCCCGAGGCAATCGCGGTGGGGCTGGCGGCCACCGCCGGATCGAAGGCTTGCATCAGCCGCACGGAGAGCGGCGAGGCAATGAGGGCGCCGCCACCGAAGCCCATGATCGCCATGCCGGTCGCGAGGCCCGGCCGATCGGGAAACCATTTGATGAGCGTGGAGACCGGCGAGATGTACCCCACGCCGAGGCCGATGCCTCCGACGACGCCGTAGCCGAGGTACAAGAGCCATAGCTGCCGTGTCGCGATGCCGATGGAGCCGATGACGAAGCCGCTAGCCCAACAGCATGCGGAGGTGAACATCGCCTTGCGCGGACCATTGCGCTCGACCCACGTGCCCAAGAAGGCCGCCGACAGGCCAAGCATCACGATGGCGATGCTGAAGACCCAAGCGATGGCCGTCAGGCTGGTGCCGAAGTGGGCTTGCAATGGGCGCTTGAAAACGCTGAAGGCGTAGACTTGCCCGATGCTCAAATGAATGGCGAGGGCAGCCGGCGGAATCAGCCATCGGCTGTATCCAGGTTCGGCAACGATGCGCTCTGCGTCGAGCATTCCATGCATGGGACACCTCGGTCAGCAGGCCATAGTGATGCAGGATTCGTTCGAGTTCAACAGCATCGCTACGTGCGGCCGCGACCTTGGATCAAGGCGCGGTGCTCCCTGGTAAGAGCAGTGCCCATGAACTCGGTGAAGGCGCGGATGCGTGCCGTGCCGCGCAAGTCTTCGTGCGTCAGCAGCCAGAGTTCGCTGGTGAGGTTGGCGACGGGACCGCGCATACGCTCGAGTCTAGGTTCGAGATCGCCCAAGTAGCAGGGGAGGGCGACGACGCCCAAGCCGGCCGCCGCAGCCGTGCGCATCGCCACGAACGAGTCGGCGCGCAGGGCGACGGGGGCGTGCGGAAGTTCGCTGGCCATCCACTCGGCCACGGCGGTTTGCGCGAGGCTGTCATCCGGTGCGATCCAGAGGTGCCGGGTCAGGTCGCGGGTGCGGTGCTCGGCGAGGTACGACGGCGCCGCGTACAGCGCAAAGGCGATCTCGGCGATGCGTCGCCCGACCAGGTTAGCGTTTTCCGGCGGTCGGCCGCTCGGGCGGATGGCCACGTCCGCGTCGCGTTTGCTCAAGCTCAGCACGGCGTTCGACGTGGTGAGCTCCAGGTGCACGTCGGGGTGCTTCGCGCGAAAGGCGGCCAGGTGGCCTGGCACGATGGAGACCGCGAGCGAGTCCGTCGTGGTGACGCGCACGCTGCCGGTGAGCCGCAGGTCGCGGCCGGAGATGCGCCGCTCCACCGTGGTGGCCATCTCGTCCATCTGCTGGGCGGTGCGCATGAGCTCTTCGCCCGGGGCCGTGAGCACGTAGCCTTGGGGGAGCCGCTCGAACAATCGCACCCCGAGCCGTCGTTCGAAGGCGTGCACGCGACGCAGCGCCGTGGTGTGGTTCACGCCCAGCGCACGCGCACCTGCGGCGAGGGAGCCCTTCTCGGCGACGCGCAGCACGAAGCGAAAATCGTCCCAGTCGGGTTTTTGGGCTGGTCTCTGGGCAGGTTTTTGGGCAGGTTTTTGGGCCGGCTTGCCTCTGTGCATTCACGCACATGGATAATGCATTTTCGCCCTCTCGTAGGGCGAGGATGCACACATCACATTTTGCGGCATGAACAACTGGAACTCGGAACGCCTCTCCGCGCTCGGCACGACGGCCCTCCGGCTCGGACTCGCCGCGGTCTTCTTCGGGCATAGCTACGCGAAGCTCTTCGTTTTCACCTTGCCCGGCACGGCCCAATTTTTCGCGGCGCACGGCTTTCCCGGCTGGACGGCCTACCCGGTTACGGTGGCGGAGCTCCTGGGGGCCGTGGCGCTGCTTCTCGGCCTGCGCACGCGCATCGTCGCGGCCGCGCTCATCGCCGTGCTGTTCGGCGCCCTGCGGGTGCACGCGCCCAATGGCTGGATGTTCAGCAACGCGGGCGGCGGATGGGAGTACGTAGCCTTCCTCATTGCCGCCCTCGGCGCGCAGGTGCTTCTCGGCAGCGGTGCCTACTCGGTCAATCGCGGGTCAGACGCGCGATCTCTTCCTTGATGAGCGTCTCGGCGAGCTGCGGAACGACTTCCCACACCACGCGCTCCACCACGTCGCGCGAAAGCGCGAGGACGGCGTCGGCCTGCTGCGGGCTCAGTCCGAGCTCGCCCAACTTGCCGGCCAGATGGCCATTCACGGCTGTGGCGACCGCGGTGCTGCCGCTCGATGCGGCGACGGCCGGTGCGGCGGGCGAAGACCCCGACGCGGCCTGAAACGGCTTCGCGGGCGAGGCAACCGCGGCATTCGGTGGCGCGTCCTGGCCGAAGACCAACGTGGGCGATCGCGGCGACGGCCGACCGCCCGCACCCGTCGATGCGGCGGCAGCTGCCGCTGCCGGTGCAACGGGGGCTCGCGGTGCGGCGGCGGCCGCAGGAACCGCAGGGGCCGAGCCCACGCCCACCGGCGTCGGTGCGGCGACGGGCACGCCGGCGGCTTCTCTCGCGGCGAGGGCCTTCTTCACCTTGTCGATGAACTGCTGCGTATCGAAGGGCTTATCGATGAAGTCGTCCGCACCCGCATCCTTGCCACGGGCGGCGTCGTACGGGTTGTACCGGCTCGCGAGCAGCACGATGGCCGCCGCCGGAACGCGCGCACGCACGTCTTTTGCGAGGGCATAGCCATCTTCGTTGGAAAGCACGGTGTCGATGACGACGACTTGCGGTTCTTCGTTCAACGCGGCAAAGGCGCCGTTCCGACCATCGGCGGTGATCACGCGGTAATCTTCCCCGCTGAACGTGATCTCGAGAACCTTACGCATCGTGACGCTGTCATCGACAGCGAGCAGTGTCTTGGGCACGTGCTGCCTCCTCAAAAAGCCTGAAGATGCCGGAAGAATGAGTCTTCGAACGCGTACGATACAGCACCTGGACCTCGCCCATCCCAAAAAAAAGCGTTACAGACTTGCCGCCTGATGCGCGTACCCGACGACCTTTCAGGGAAACCTCTCGACGCCGTCGTGCGGACCCTCTTCTCCCTGACCTGGGGAAAAGCGCGGTCGTGCATCGAGACCGGCAAAGTTCAGCTCGATGGTCAAACGGTGACCAACACCACGCGCCGCGTGCGGGCGGGGGTTGATGTCACTTTGCGCATGAGCGCCCCCCGGCCACGCCCGGGAGAACTCGACGCCCATCGCATCGTCCATGTCGACGCCCACGTCGTGGTGGTGAACAAGCCCGCGGGCATCAGCACCATCCCGTACGGCGACGAAGAGGATCCGGACACGCTCGACGCGAAGGTCCGCACCTACCTCGCGCGCCAGCAAACGGATCGCAGCGGTGGCCGTCCCGCGCTGGGCATCGTGCATCGCCTCGACAAAGAGACGTCGGGCCTCATCGTCTTCACGCGCACCTGGCTCGCGAAGAAGAGCCTTACCGACCAGTTTCGCGCGCACACCATCGGCCGCCGTTACCTCGCCATCGTGCACGGCGACCTGCGAACCGCGCGCACCCTCCGTTCCCACCTCGTGGCCGATCGCGGCGACGGCCTTCGTGGTTCGACCCAACGCCCCGGGCAGCTCGAGAAGGGCGGAAGCTCACCTCAGCTCGCCATCACGCACGTCGAACCCGTGGAAAAACTGCGCGGCGCCACCCTCGTCGCCTGCCGCCTCGAAACGGGACGCACGCACCAGATTCGGATTCACCTGAGCGAGGCCGGGCACCCTCTCCTGGGCGAGCGCGTCTACATCCGCGGTTTCGCAGGAGAATCCCTCCCCGCACCGCGCCTCATGCTGCACGCCGCCGAATTGGGCTTCGTGCACCCCGCCTCGCAGAAGCCCATGTCGTTCGAGCAGCCTCCGCCCGCCGACATCGAAGAGACACTCACGCGCCTCCGCATCCCGTAGCTAGGAAAAAGAGGAAGAGGGGAAGAGAGGGGAGATGAGCTGCCCCCACTCGCCACGCGTCCTCGGCGCCGGGGGCGCCTGCGGGCGCGTGGCGGTCTCCCCCAAATGCTCGGCGGCGGGGCCGCCTCGCATGGGGGAGACAGCCGGCTGGAGGGCCGAGCGCGATTCTCGAATGGACTTCATTCTGCGGGCGAAAAGAGAAAACCGCCAAGACGCCAAGAGCGCCAAGCGGTTGGTGAATCGGCCGTCCCTCAGCCCTTCAATCCATCTTGGCGACGCGTCTTGGCGGTTCTCTCTTCCCGTCGAGGACCGTTTGGAAGCCGGCGCACCGGTATCGCCTTTCATCGCGCGGTCTCCGGCCGGCTGCCGCGTCACGACAGGACTCGATATCCAAATTGCCCGACCTTGCGCGACGCGCCGTAGGGCGCCGGCCCACCGTGATGAAGCGGTGCGCCGTACACTTCCCCGGGTAGGGTGCTAAGCTAGAGGCTCAGCGATGTCCGAGCTCAGCGCGCGTGCGAAGCAGATCCTCTATGCGGCGATCACCGAGTTCGTCGCGACGGGGGAACCCGTTGGCTCGCGAACCCTCTCCAAAAAATGCGGCATCGAGCTGTCGCCGGCGAGCATTCGCAACGTCCTGTCCGACCTGGAGGAGGCGGGGTACCTGCAGCAGCCTCACACCAGCGCCGGCCGCGTTCCGACGGATCGGGCCTTCCGTCTCTTCATCGACGCGTTGATGGAAGTGCGGGCCCTTTCGCAGGAGGAGCACGCCCGCATCCGGGCCCGCTTCGAAGAGATGACGCCGGGCCACAGCATGATGCGCGAGACCGGCCGTTTTCTCTCCGAGCTGACCGGTGCCGTCGCCGTCGTCGTCAGCCCGCGCCTCGAAGCGCTGACGTTGAAGCAGCTGCGCTTTCTGCGCACCAACCCGGGCGAGCTTTTGGCCGTCCTGGTCATGTCCAATGGCTCGGTGCAAAACCGCTTCATCACGGCGCAGGTCAGCGACGCGGAACTCACGCGCATTCACAACTTGCTCGACGACGTGACCGACGGCCGCACCCTGGGCGATCTGCGCGACTTCTTCGCGCGAAAGCTCGCGACGGAGCGCATCCAGCAGGACCAACTGCGCCGGCGCGCCTTCTCGCTCGCCGAGGCCGCGGTCAGCGAAACGCCGCCCACCGAGGCCGACGTGGTCATCGAGGGGCAGTCGAAGCTGTTCGACCGGCCCGAGTTCGCCGACGCGGCGGGGATGAAACAACTCGTCAGCGCCTTCGACGATCGGGAGCGCTTGGTGCGATTGCTCGACGCGACCATCACCGCCAAAGGCCCCACCGTGATGGTCGGTCAGGAAGCAGGCGAGCTCGGCGGTGGCCAGCTCGCCATCGTCCGCGCCCCGTTCCTGGACCATGGCCGCACCGTAGGAACCATTGGAATCATCGGCCCCACCCGCATGGATTACCCCAAGGTGGTCCCCCTGGTGGAGGCGACCGCAAGCGCCATGACCGAGTACATGGATCGCTCCAGTGGCGGCGGAAGCGGCAGCGGTTCCGTGAAATAAAACGGGCTCAGTTCCCCGTGCCAACTCAGTATACTGTTCGTAACAAATGCGAACGGCACCCCCGGATCTTCCCGGCAGCCAGACCACAGATTCGCCCGTCGATCGGGCGCTTGCGCTGATGCTCGCCGACGAAGGGGAGGCCGCGCTGCGGTGGGCGGCCGCCGTGGTCGAGCACGACGTCACGCCGAGCGCGCTCATTCTCACGTGCCGTCTGCTGGCCGATGCCGGCCGCACCGAAGCCGCCACCGAGGGGCTCGAGCTTGCCGTGAAGCAGGCCATCGACGCGGGCAATTTGCCGCTGGCCGTCGCGGCGGTGGCCGATCTTCGCCAACTGGGGCGCACCGTCGATCGCTACTTCGACGAGATCGCGGCGTCGTTTTGCGTGGGCTCGTCGCGGCTGTCGGACATGTCCTCGCCGCCACCTCCGTTGCCAAATTTCGAAACCTTCCAGCCGATGAGTTCTTTTCTCGCCGGCCCCGCGCTCTTGTCGAAGGCGACCAGCATCGTGCACGGCGCGCGTGAGCGCTATCAAAAGGGCCGCGAGCTCCCACCCATCGCGCCGCTCCCGTTCTTCAGCGCGCTGGAGATGGAGGGCCTGCGCGCGCTCATTGCGGCCTTCGAGATGATCACGGTGCCCGCGGGGCAGTCCGTCATCGTGGAGGGCGAAGAAGGCGCCGAGGCGTACATCGTCGCGCGCGGTGAGCTGGAGGTGCGGCGCAAGCCCCCGCCGGACGACGGCGGTGACGTGACGCTTGCTCGCTTGGTCAATGGTTCGCTCTTCGGCGAGATGGCGCTCCTGTCGCGAACGCCGCGCGCAGCCAGCGTGGTGGCCTGTCGCCCGTCGATTCTGCTCGTCGCCCGTCGCGACGCCCTCGAAAAAGTGGCCCAGGCGCGGCCCGACGTGGGCATCGAGCTGGCCGCGCACTGCCGGCGCCGCATGGTGGCGAACCTGGTGCGCACCTCGCGCGTGCTCATCGACGTGCACCCCGACGCGCGCCCGGCGCTGGTGGAGCGCTTCGAGACATGCGTCTTCGAGAAGAGCGAGAAACTCATCAGGGTCGGGGAAGAGGCGTCCGGATTGCACCTCATTGCCTCGGGCGAGGTGGCGGTCGTCGGCTACGAACCGGGCGAGGAGCCGCTGGTCATCTCGACCTTGGGGGCGGGTGAGGTGGTCGGTGAGGTCGCGCTCGTTTTGCGTCGAAAGGCGGTCGCCGACGTCGTGGCGGTGCATCCAACCGTAACGCTGCACCTGCCGCGAGAAGACTTCATCTCCTTGATCAAGGACCACCCGGCCATTTTGGGGAGCCTTTATCTTTCGGCGATTCAGCGTGACGACGAGACGACGGCGGTGATTGCCAACGCGACGACCCGGGTGACAGACGATTACATTCTTGTATAACGCTGTCTAACCAGACCCCGATGGCGCATCAACCTTCTGAGCAAGAACGGCCCCCCGAGCCGGGCCGGGGCCATTCGCACGCCTCGGATCACCACCACCATCACGGCGAACATCACCACCACCACGGCCCGCACGACCATCACGGGCATGGGCACGGGGAGCACGCTGCGGCATCGCACTCGCGGGGCGCGGCGAAGTTCACCGCGGCGGAGGCTCGCCAGGCGAAGCGGCTCGGGCTGGTGTTGGGCATCATCGGCGTCTTCTTCGTCTTCGAGCTCGCGGGCGCGATCGCGGCGCGAAGCCAAGTGCTCAAGGCCGATGCGCTCCATCTGCTGATGGACGTGCTGGCCATCTCGATGAGCATCGTCGCGATGAAGCTCGCCGTGCGCCGCCCGACCCCTCGTTTTACCTTCGGGCTGCGCCGCGCCGAGCCCGTGGCGGCCATTTTCAACGCGCTCCTCGTGCTGGTCGTCACCGTCGAAATCGTCCACGACGCCATCGAGTCGCTGCGCGGGGTAGGGGAGCCGCCGGCGGCGACGATCATGCTGCTCGTCTCGATGGGCGCGCTCGTCGTCAACGGCGTGAGCGCGTGGCTCCTTCACGACGTGATCGGCCACCACGGGCACGGGCACCATCATCACGGTCACGATCATCACGACCATGCCCATGACAGCGGTCATGGCCTCAATCTGCGCGGTGCGAGGTTGCACCTGCTCGGCGATGCCCTCGGCTCGCTGGCGGCATTGGTGGCCGCCGTGATCATCCGTCTGGGAGGCCCTCCCGCGGTGGACGCGGTGGCGAGCTTCCTCGTCGCGCTCATCCTCGTGCTGGGCGCCCTCGGATTGCTTCGCGACGCAACCTTGGTGCTGCTCGAGGCGGCACCGGTGCACCTACCGGTGGACGCGGTCCGCACGATCGTACGCACGTTCCCGGGCGTGCGCGAAGTCCACGACATGCACGTGTGGACCTTGGGCGCCGGTCACGACGCCCTCATCGTCCACGTGCGTTCCGACGGCGACAATCCCGAGTTCTCCACCCTGGCCAGCCGATTGAGCAAGAAGCTCCGCGAGGAGTTCTCCTGCGAGTACGTCACGGTCCAAGTCGAGAAGACGGACGCGTCGTGCGACGCGCCCTCTAGGGATTAGGGGGGAGGGGTTAGGGTTTAGGGGTTAGGGAGAGAGAACACACGACCTAACCCCGAATCCCTGATCCCTCTCTTACTTGCAGGCGCCGTCGATGCAGGTTTGCGGCGACGGGCACGACTGCTGGCACTGCAGGTGGCAGACCTTGTCGGTGCCGCAGTACGAGAGGCGCGCGTCGATCAGGCGGCACGTTTCGCTGTTGTCGCAGGGGTAGCGGCAGAAGCCATTGACGCATGACTGGTTCGCCCGGCACTTCGACAAGTCCGTCGCCGTGCAGTTGGGCTTGGGCCCCGTATCCGGAACGCACGCCCCGCCTTGATCGCAAACCTGACCGTCGGGGCACTTGGGGTTGGCCGGATCGCACGCCTGGACGCAACGGCCGCCGCGGCACTTGGGCGTGTTCCCCGCCTCGCTGCAGTCTTTGTCCACGTTGCACTGGGGCTGGCCCGGCTCCGGCTGGCAAACGCCTTTGACGCACTTGTAGCCGTTGCCGCAGGTGTTACCGGCGTCTTCCTTGCAGGTGGGCAAGCACTGGCCGTTCACACACGATTTCCCGTTCGGGCAATCGCCGGGGAACTCGCACTGCGGCGAGCCTGCGTCGTCCTTGCCCGAGTCGATTTTGCCCGCGTCGGTGTTGGTGCTGGCGTCGATGGGGCCCCCGTTGCCGCCGCCCGACCCGCTGCACCCGTAGCCGTCGCAATAGGCGTCCGAGTCGCTACAGCCGCCTGCCCATAGGACCGTGCCGAGCACCACCACGAACGAGGCAGCCCCCGACAGTCGACCCAGCTTTTGCCAACCACGACGATCCATTTTTGACGGTGCCTCCGGCAAGGACCAAAAGTTTGCTTCCTAGTATCCACGCCCCGTGCCATCTCGCCAAGCTCGCCACATGACGGGATTTCTCGGGAATATTGCGTATCCCACCCTGCCCACCGTGACCTGTGTACGACGTTCTTGCCGGTGCGGGTGTAGCCGGCCGTTTACGCCCTACCCTGCCACCGGAACTTCACGCGTTTCCGGTCGCCTCGAGCGCTTCCCGCGTTTGCTGCCTTGACCTCTTGCTTATCCTTGGGTACGCGGGTTTCCCATGAAATTGTTTCCCCAAGTCTTCGCGGCATGGCTCGCGGCCAGTCTGTTCCTCCTGGGCTTCGACGCTCGCGCGGAGATGAAGGTCGCCGTGGTCGACGTTCAACGCGCGGTCATGCAGACCGAAGACGGCCTGCGCGCCCAGGCGTCCTTGAAGAAGATCTTCGACAGCAAGCAGCAAGAGCTGAACAAGAAGCAGAACGACCTGCAGAAGCAGCGTGAAGACCTCGAAAAGCAGCAGAAGGTTCTCTCGAAGGAAGCCTTCCAGAAGCGCGTCGAGGACTGGCAGAAGGCGATGGTGGAGCTTCAGTCCGTGTTCGTCGAGTACAACAAGGACCTGGAGAAGCGGCAGAAGGAGTTCACCGACCCCATCGTCGAGAAGATCATGGCCATCGTGAAGCGCATTGCTTCGACCGAAGGCTTCGACATCGTGGTCGACAAGCAGGCTGTCGCCTACATGCGTGCGGATCTGGACCTGACCGATCGCGCCATCCAGGCGTACAACAGCGGTGGCGGCGGCGCGGCCCCCAAGGCCCCCGCAGCGCCCGCACCGAAGAAGTAGCACCCCCCTGCCATCTTCGATTTCGCAGTCAGGTTTGGGGTTCGACCCCGTTCGTCTGTCCGAGCTCGCCGCCCGATGGGGCGGCGACGTGCGTTTGGACACCTCGGTGACGTCGATCGCTTCCCTCGAAAGCGCCGGTGCGGGTGACCTCGCGCCGGTGCTTCGCGTGGATCGTTTGGGAGAGGTGGAGGCGGCGCTCGCGCGCGGCGCCGTGCTCCTCGTCGAGGCCTCGCTGGCCTCACGCGTGCCCGAACGGGCCCCACGCTGGGTCCAGGCCCACGCGAATTGGGCCATGGCGCAGGTGCTGAGCCTTTGCACCGCGCCACGACCGGAGCCGCAGGTGGGTGAGGGCTCGGTGATCGGGCCGAATGCCGTGATTCATCCCGGCGTGCGGATTGGAAGGAACGTGAGCATCGGCGCGAACGCCGTGATTGGCCACCCCGGTTTCGGCTGGGCGGAGGGGCCGGACGGGAGCGTGTGCGCCGTGCCGCAGCTGGGCGGGGTGGTTCTCGAGGACGGCGTCGGGGTCGGGCCGCTTTCGACCATCGACGCGGGAACCTTGTCCCCGACCGTGGTCCGCCGCGGAACGAAGCTCGATGCCCAGGTGCACGTGGGCCACAATTGCGTCATCGGCGAGGGCTGCCTCGTGGCGGCGCAAACCGGGTTTGCGGGATCGGTCACGTTGGGGCGTGGCGTTCGCGTCGGCGGCCAAGCGGGCTTTGCCGATCACGTTCGCGTGGGCGATGGCGCCCGCATCGCGGCGAAGAGCGGTGTCATCGGCGATGTGCCGGCCGGCGCGACCGTGGCAGGCTATCCTGCGGTACCACGCATGCGATGGCTCCGCGGTCTGGCCAAGCTGTATCGGGAAGGGCGATGAGCACCAAAGTCCACCCCACGGCCATCGTGCACCCGGAGTCCACGCTCGAGGAAGACGTGGAGCTCGGCCCCTACGCCGTTGTGGGCGCGCGGGTGCACCTCGGTCGCGGTACGCGGCTGCAGTCGCACGCGATCGTCGAGGGGCCGTCGCGCCTCGGCGAGGGCAACGTGCTCTTTCCCTTCGCCGTCGTCGGCAGCGTCGCGCAGGACAAGCGCCACGCGGGCGCCCCAGGGTCGCTCGAGGTGGGCGACTTCAACGTGTTTCGCGAGCACGTGACGATTCATCGCGGCACTTCGGGCCGGGCCACCCGGATCGGCCATCACAACTTGTTCATGGCCGGCGCCCACGCGGCCCACGACACCGTGCTCGGTTCGCACATCACCTTGGCCAATGGCGTCCAGCTCGCGGGCCACGCCAAGGTCGACGACTACGCGACCTTCGGCGGCTTGAGCGGCGTCGCCCAATTCGTCCACGTCGGCGAGACCGCCTTCGTCGCCGCCGGCGCCATGTGCGAGCGCAACGTCCCCCCCTTCGTCGTCGTCCAAGGCGACCGCGCCCGCATCCGCGCCCTGAACAAAGTCGGCCTCCAACGCCGCGGCCTCCCCGAGTCGGACATCGCCGCCCTGTCCAAGGCCTACGCCGCCATCTTCGGCACCTCCCGCCCGCGCGCCCAAGCAATCGCCGAGCTCCCCGACGAACTACGCGCGAACCCCTTCGTCACGCGTCTACTCGCTGCACTCGCTTAACCCTCCGAGAAATTCACATGAAGGCGGGAAGGCGGGAAGGACTTACGGCGTGGCCGGCACGGAACGCTTTTTTGGGAGTTTCCAATTCGTCCACTGGGCGAATTGGAATCCCAAAAACCTTCCCGCCTTCCCGCCTTCATGTGAATTCTCTCTAGCCGTTAGCGGGTGCGACCGACGTCGATGCGGTGGCACACGTTGGCGACGGGGCAGGTGGAGCAGTGGGGGGAGAGGGGGGTGCAGTGGACGCGGCCGAAGGTGACCAGGATGTCGTTGATGGGGATCCACCAGCGGCGCGGAAGCTGCGCGCGGAGCACCATTTCCGTTTCGTCTGGGGTCTTCGTGCGCACGAAACCGAGGCGGTTCGAGATGCGGTGCACGTGGATGTCGACGCAGATGCCCGGCTTGCGATGCCCTAGGGTTAGCACCAGGTTCGCGGTCTTGCGGCCCACGCCGCGCAGCTCGAGCAGGCCTTCCAGGGTGTCGGGGACGCGCCCTCCGTGCTCTTCCAGCAAGGTGCGCGCGATGTCCCGTAGGGTCTGCGCCTTGTTGCGGTAGAAGCCCGCGGGGTAAATCAGTTCGGCGATGCGCTCCACTGGCGTTTCGGACATCGTCTCCGCGTCGGGCGCCACGGCGAGCAGCTTTGGGCTCACCACGTCGGTCACTTCGTCGCGTGTGCGCAGTGAAATGATGGTCGACGCCAGCACCGCGAAGGGATCGCCGTCCAGCGACACCCGTGTCACCGCGAGGTGATCGCGGCCCTCGACGAAGCGCGCGACCTTGCTCAATACCGCGGACATCTGCCGCGCGGAGAGCATCTACTGCGCGCGTCGGTCGAGCACCTCGAAGTGCGCCGAGCGCTCGTCGAAGTGCGAAAGCACCGCCCGCGCCGCTGCCGGCACGTGCGCCACGTCGTAGTCGTCGCCCATGAACGTCTTGATCGACGAGAGCGCGTCGAACCACATCAGCGTCACGAACTCCACGTCGTTCTCGCGCTCGCGCCGCATCAGATCAATCGACAGAAAACCAGGAATCCGCCGCGCCTCGATGCCGGGAATGACTTCCCCGCGCACCACACGCTCGTAGGCATCCGCGTTTTCCTTGGTGGTCCAACCCCGCCAGAGACGACAGATCATCCGGCCAATGTACCTCGGACATCGCGGCCACGCGACTAGGGGAGCTTGCCGTCCCCGATGATCTCGTCGAAGGCGCGGTCGAATTCGTCGTCCTCGGCCCCGACGGCGAGTGGCCGCGAAGGTGTGCGCGTCGATTCGTGCCGCGCGAGGCGGCGGATGCGTTCTTGCACGTCGCGGTAGTGCGGGTTCCAGCGTGCCACGCGCTGGTACGACTGCAGTGCATCCTTGGGCAGGTTCTTCTCTTCGTACGCGTTGCCCAGCTCGAAGGCGAGCATCGTCTCCTGCTCCGGCGTGCGCGTCTTGGCGGCGAGTCCGCGCGAGAAGGCATCGATCGCGTCGGGCAGGGCGCCGCGGTCCATGTGAATCTGCCCGATCATCGACTCGCACACGCAGGTGCGGGTCGGATCGTTGGCGGCCAGCTCGAACTCGCGGATCGCATCGTCGAACTTGCCGATCTCGCGGTAGGCGATGCCCAGATCGTAATGCATATCGGCGTCGTCGACGTCGATCTGCTTGTTGACGCCTTCCTTGAACTTCGCGAACACCTCTTCGACGTCGACCTGCCCGCCGAGCGCGGCCAAGTCGATCGGGCCGGTGACCTCTTCCAGGTTTTCCAGCGCATCGAGCGACGCGGAAATGTCGAAGCTGCGCTCGTCGACACTGTTGGGCACTGCGCGTGTGCCCGACGTCTGCGCCGCGCCGCCGTGCTCCTGCATCTCGAGCTCTTGAATGCGCTCGAGCAGCAGCGGATGGTTCGGATTGCGCGACAGCTGCTCGCGGAGCACGGCCCGCGCATCGCCGTAGAGGCCGCGCGAGGCGAAGAAGTCCGCCTCCTCCAGCGCGTCCTCGAGCTCCACCACGGGGCGCGAGCTCGCCGATTGGCGACTCGTCACCTCCATCGGATCCATCAGCGGATCCGGCGCCGCCGGATCGAGCAACGTGTCCGCGTGGCGCGCCCCGTCCATCGCCGATGGATCGAGGGGGAACTCCGGGAGCGGCAGCTCGGACGAGCCGAAAGGATCGTCGATGGCCAGCTCGCGCCGTGCGGCCATGGTCCGCGGTGGGGGCCCGGGCAAGGTTCCGCGCGGCACCGTTTGATCGCTGAAGGACGGCGGCTCGATGTGCGCCGTACCCAGCTCGTCCAGCTCGTACGTGGGGAGCGGCGCGTCCGGATCGTACAGGTCGTCCAGATCGTCGTTCGCCTCGGTCGCCGGGCGCGAGTCCGATGCCGGAAGCGGCGCGTCGTACCCCAGCTCGCGCAGCATGTGGACCGCGCGCTCGTTGCCCGGATCGATCGCGAGGATGTCGCTCAACGCGCGCGCGGCACCCTCGCCATCGAGCCGATCGAGCAGCAGCGACACCGTGGCGAACGACTCGTCCACGGCATCGTCGATGCGTCCCGCTTCGATGAGCACGTCCCGCAGCCCATGCCGCAGGTCCATGGCGTACGGATCGAGCTCGAGCCCAATGCGTAGCGACTCGATGGCCGACGTGTACATCCGCCGTCGCCGCAGCGATGCCGCTTCTTCGAGCAGCTCGGCGATGGCTTCCTCGCTGCTCGTCGGCACGAGAAGGTCGTCGGCCTCCTCGATGCTCATCTCGGGGTAGTCGTCGGAGATCGACGCGTGCCGCTCCGTGAGATCCGGCGCCGACGCCCGCGGACCCACCTGCGACAGCCGACTCGGCACGTCGAACACCGGAACGTCGTCCGTGTCCGTCAGACCCGGCAGCGACAACGTCTGCCCCGCACGCGACGTCGCCGGCGCGGAGAGCGCCTCGATGGACTCGATGGCCGAATCGTCGTCGGCGAGCAGCTCCTCATCGAGCTCCACGGCCTCGATGATGGGCGACGACGCCTGCGGCATGTTAACACGGGCCGGCGGTGGCGCGAGCTGCGACTCTTCGTCGTCGTCATCGTCCGGCGGCAAGCTTATGGCGAGCTGCTGCACCTGGTCGTCGTCGCCGGCCACCTCGAGCAGGTCGTTCACGAGGCGACGGAAAAGGTCCGTCTTGCCCTGCTCGCGCGCGATGCGCGCCATCTCCTTGCGGACCTCGATGCCCTTGGCCGCTTGCCCGATGACCACGAACGCCCGCGCCAGGAGGGCCAGGGTGTCGATGTCCTTTGGGTTCGCTTGGAAACAAATCTGCAGCTTCGCCAGCGCCTGCAGCCCGTCGGCCTGCGACCCGCGTTGCAGGTAAAGCTCGGCGGCGATGCGCGCCTGCGCGGGATCCTGCTTGTGATGCAGGAGCCGCTCGAGCACCTTCAGGGCGTCATCGGGGCGGCCGCGACGGATCAACAGCGAGGCCGCGGTGGAAAATACCGTTGCGGCCCCCTCCGGATCGCGTGCACGAGAGAGAGCTTCCGCCAGGCGCAGATGCGGGATGGGGTTGTTCGGGTCGAGGTCGATGGTCTTGCGGAAGACCTCGATGGCCTCGCTGTCGCGTTGCTGCTTCTGCAGGCGCGTGGCCACCTCGTCCAGGGTGGCCATGGCATCGCTCGTCAGACCGAGGTTCTGATAGAGCTGCGCGAGCTGCGGTGCGATGTGCGCGTAACGCTCTTCGAGATGCGGCACGTGCTTGTGCAGGATCTCGCCGATCTGCTTGTAGACCCAGACGGCTTTGACGAAAAATTCGAGGCTGACGTAGTGCTTGCCGACGCGTTCGTACGTCGCGATCGCATCCGCGTAGGCGCCCATTTTTACCTGGAGGTCGCCCATCTTCAGGAGGGTGCGAGCGTCGCTCGGATCCACCTGGATGATCTTCTGGTACTCGACGATCGCCCGATCGTACTTCTTCTTCTCGGCGTACTTCTGAGCGGTCTGGAGCACCGATTCGCGGTCAATCGGCACGGATGAACGCACTCCTCACTTGTTCCGAATCAGCCAATGAGTTCATTCCTGAAAATGACGAAGAGGCAAGTCAGCACAACGCACGCAAGGAGGGCACCAAAAAGAATAGCGCTTGTTCCCCGTGCTTGCATACTTCCCGCAGCAAGTCGCTTGGCCCTCGCACCGATCACATGGTGCAGAGCAATGACACCGAGGGCGGCGGTAAGCTTTGCGTGGAACCAATGCATGTGAATGTACGTGCCTGGATCCATCGCCAGCCGTGCCACGCCGAAGAGAAAACTGGCCCCAAACGCCGGCGTGGCGAAGCGAAGGTAGATGGTCCGCGCCAGGTGCGCGGCGGCGGAGCGAGTGTCGGTTCCTAGGGCGAGCTCCAACGCACCACTGGGTTGCGGGGTGGAGGACGCGCGACCGGACGCTGTGAGGACCAGCCAAGCCACGACTGTGATGGCGCCGATCCAGAGAAGGTTGGCGAAGAGATGCAGGGCCACGAGGGCGAGCGCGAGCGTGATCATCGAGTGCCTGGGGCGTGACTGTACTCGACGTGTCGCGATGGAGGTTTATATGTTCCAATCCTGTCATGCCGACCCAATCTTCCCTGTACAAGGCGCCGTTCGCTCCGGGCGGACCGAACGAAATCGACGTCCAGCTCGCTGAGCGCCTCCTCTCCATCGCGCTCGCGGTTGGTGGCGATTACGCCGATTTGTTCTTCGAGTACCGCGCCGGTGGCGGCCTTCTCTTCGATGAGGGCATCCTGAAGAGCGCCTCGCGCGGCGTGACGATGGGGCTCGGTGTCCGCGTACAAAAAGGTGACTCGACTGGATACGCCTACGTGGAGCAGTTCGACTGGGACGCGATGAAACGCGCGGCGGAAACGGCCGCCCAGATCGCAACGGGCGGTGGCGCCAAGGCCCCCGTGGCGCTGCGATCGCTCTCGCTTCCGTCGCGCTACGAGCTGGACAAGGTCACCCTCGACGTGCCCGGCATGGACAAGCGCAAGCTGCTCGAGCGCGCGGCTGCAGCGGCGCACGCGTTCGATAAGCACATCATCAAGGTGGAGGCGAGCCTGGCGGAAGAGATCCGCGAGCTGCTCATCGTCACCAGCGACGGAAAGATGGCGCGCGACACGCAGCCCCTGGTGCGCTTCGGCGTGCGCGTGGTGGCCGAGCGCGATCAGAAGCGCCAGGAGGCTTCGTCGGGTGGCGGTGGCCGCACGACCATGGGCTACTTCGAGGGCAAGAGCCCCGAGTGGCATGCGCGCGAGGCCGCCGAGCAAGCCATCCGCATGCTCGATGCGGTGGAGGCGCCCGCCGGCACGATGGAGGTGGTTCTCGCGCCGGGCGACAGCGGCATCCTCTTGCACGAGGCCGTGGGCCATGGGTTGGAGGCGGACTTCAACCGCAAGGGCACGAGCAACTACGCCGGCCAGATCGGCCAGCTCGTCGCGAGCGACCTTTGCACGGTCATCGACGACGCGACGCTGCTTCAGTCGCGCGGCTCGATCAACGTGGACGACGAAGGCAACGAGCCACGCTCCTCGGTGCTCATCGAGAAGGGGAAGCTCGTCGGGTACATGCACGATCGGCTGAGCGCGAACCATTTCAAACTGACCCCAAGTGGGAATGGCCGACGGGAGAGCTTTGCGTGCGCCCCGATGCCGCGCATGACCAACACGTTGCTCCTGGCCGGCGAGCACCATCCGGACGAGATCATCAAGACGGTGAAGCGCGGCGTCTTCGCGAAGAAGTTCGGCGGCGGCCAGGTCGACATCTCCAACGGCGACTTCGTCTTCTCGCTCACCGAGAGCTACCTCGTCGAAGACGGCAAGATCACCGCGCCGCTCAAGGGCGTGAACTTGATCGGCAACGGTCCCGACGTGCTGCGCAAGGTGAGCATGCTGGGCAACGACGTCGGCGTCTCCGACGGCATCTGGACCTGCGGCAAGGACGGCCAGAGCGTTCCCGTGGGGGTGGGGTGCCCGACGATCAAGATTTCCGCCATCACCGTGGGCGGAACGAAGGTCTAGGTTCGGTTACCGAGCGCCCAACGGCCATCGACCCAGATCCAGCCGCGGCGGGTCTGGGTCCATTTGCCGGAGATCCAGACCGCCCGATCGTAAGGCCGCGGTTCCCATTGGCCGGGGATCCAAACGTACTCGACACCGTTCCAATCGTAGCGACCGGTGACCCAGACGTAGACGGGGGAGGGCGCGCTCCCCTCGATTTCCACGGGATCGGGCGGCGGCGGGATGGCCACATAGAGGATTCGCGCCCTCGGCGGAACCGTGGTCGAGCACGCGGTGGCGAGCAGACCAACCGTAGACAACAAGAGAACACCGAGAAGACGACGCGATCGATTGGGTGGCATCCGGGCGACTCTCACTTCTACGGCCTGCTACGACATAGGTTACGCGCAAGTACGACCTTCGCCACCGATCGCACACGAAGAAGCAAATGAAGCGCCGACTCTCTCTCGACGAGCGCGCCGCAGCGCGCTATCGAAGAATGAGCGATGTCAGGATCGAGATATGTGCTTGTGGTGGGGCATGGGAAAGAGCACGAATCCGAGGACGGTGCTGCATCCCACCTGCGGCAGCTCGGAGCGAGTGTTCGCACCCTCGACTTTTGGGACGACTTTTCGACGGCCTGTGACGGAGAGGCTTCGTTCCGCGCCATCGTGATCGAGGCGGGCGACCGCCCCGACTTTGCCGTCAGCGCCCTGCGCGCGGCACGCCGCGAAAGTCGTCTCGAGGACACGCCTGCCATTCTGGCCATCCCAGAGCGTCAGGTTGCACGCGTCGAGCCATCGAGTGGTTTCGACGACTTCATCGTGCTGCCATATCGCCCGGCCGAACTGTACGCGCGCATCCGCCAGCTCGAATGGCAGCGCAGCGAGTTCGCGAACGAAGAGCGCATCAAGATCGGCGGCATCGTGCTCGACCGCGCCGCGCACGAGGTGTCGCTCGACGGGCGGCGCGTGGTGCTGACGGCGAAGGAGTTCGCGCTGCTGGCGTTTTTCTCGGCCAATCGCGGCCGCGTCTTCAGCCGCGAGACGCTTCTCAGCCGCGTGTGGGGGGTTCGCTACGAGGGCGGGGCCCGTACGGTGGACATCCACGTGCGGCGGCTTCGGGCCAAGCTGGGCGACGCGCTTCCGCTCGAGACCTTGCGCGGCACGGGCTACAAGTTGCGCGCACCGACCGAGATGCCTTCGGACGAGTCCAACGAGGGCAGCGACGGCGCGGTCATGTCGGAAACGCCGAACGGTGGCATACCTGCCGCGGCGCCCGTGGGGCAAACGAGAACATCCTGATGCGCGCCTCGGTCAGGAGCGGGTCGGCCGTCGCAAGCGCCGGACCTCCGGCGTGCGCGTGAGCAACCATGCGCGCATTGCGCTGAGCATTGGGTGTCCCTCGGGGATCGGCCCCGAGGTGAGCTTGCTCGCTGCGCTCGAGGCGCCGGCTTCGTCGCGCATCGTGCTCGTGGGCGATCACGGCGTGATGGCCGCGGCGGCGAAAGCGCGGGGCGTCGATGCGCGCATCGTGCGGCTGGAATCGGCGTCCGAGGGCTATGCGCGTCGGTCGGCGGGCGAAGTGCGGGTGTGGCAGCCGACGGCGAGCCTGCGGGCATCCGAAGCGCGGCCGGGCAAGCCCACGCGGGCGGGCGGCGCGGCGCAGCTGGCGTGGGTCGACGAGGCCTGCGATCTCGCCGCACGCGGCGAGGCCGATGCGATGGTGACGGGCCCGGTGAGCAAGGAGGTCATCGCCAGCTCGGGCGGGCGTACGGCGCGGGCCTTCTTGGGGCACACCGAGCACCTCGCTCGGCGCCTTCGTGCGCCCGAGGTGGTGATGGCCTTCGCATCGAAAGAGCTGACCACCGCCTTGGTGACGACGCACCTGCGCCTCGGCGCCGTGCCGCGTGCCATCACGCCGGAGAGCGTGGCCACCGCGGCCTACTGGCTCGGGGTCCTCATCACGGATCTCGCCGCCTTCGACGAAACGGGCCGGCGCGTGCGCAAGGTGAGCAAGCAGCCGCTCCCCCTGGCCGTGGCGTCGCTCAATCCGCACGCCGGCGAGGGCGGTCTCCTCGGCAACGAGGAAACGGTGGCCATCGCCCCCGGCATGGCCCTGGCGCGCCGCCGGTTGAAGCGCGACGCCCGCAACGTGCTCCTCGAGGGCCCGGTCCCCGCCGAAAGCGCCTACCGCCTCGGCGCCGCCGGCCGTTTCGCCGCCGTCCTCGCGATGTACCACGACCAAGCGACCATCCCGATGAAGCTCCTCGGCTTCGGCGAGGCTGTGAACATCTCCCTCGGCCTCCCCATCATCCGCACCAGCGTGGATCACGGCACCGCCTACGACATCGCGGGCAAACGCAAAGCCGATCCCAGGGGCACGCGCGAAGCGATCTCCCTCGCCACGCGCCTTTCCCTGGCCCGCTCGAGCCAGCCCAAGCGCCCCCGCTCACGTTGACGTTGACGTTGACGTTGACGTGAACGTGGACGGCGACGGCGACGTAGACGACCCAACGTAGTCGTCGTCGTTGACGTCTTGGAGACGCGATATGCCGTCAACGACGACGTCAAGGTCTTGCCGTCCACGTCGCCGTCGCCGTCAACGTCAACGTCAACGTCAACGTCAGACGTCAACGCTTACGTTGACGAGGCGCGGCTTAGGTCGCGCTGTCGAGCCAGAGGGTCACGGGCCCGTCGTTCAGGCTCGACACATGCATATGAGCGCGGAATCGGCCCGTGGCGACGGGGAGGCCGCGGGTGCGGGCGTCGCGGACGAAGGCGTCGTACATCGGTTCGGCCTCCTCGGGGGGCAGGGCGCCGTCGAAGCTGGGGCGGCGGCCGCGGCGAAGGTCGCCGTACAAGGTGAATTGGCTCACCACGAGAAGGGCGCCGCCGACGTCGAGGAGGCTCTTGTCGAACTTGCCCTCGGCGTTTTCGAAGATGCGGGCGTTGACGATTTTCTCCAGCAGGAAGGCGCTGTCCTTTGGGCCGTCGCCCCGGCCGATGCCGAGGTAGACGAGAAGCCCCCGCTCGATGGCCCCCGTGACTTCGCCGTCGACTTCGACCCGTGCGGACGACACCCGCTGAATGACCGCCCGCATATCATCTGCCTCCCAAGGCTTCGTTCGATGGGACGTACCGGTCTCGAGTCCTGTCCGTGCGTGGTCGGCGGCAGCGGGACCGAACCGGCGAGCCCGGCGCGACGTGTGGTCCAGAAAGAAAGACACGCCATAACGCCTGGCGATCCTCTCGCGAGATGCGGACAAGCGCGCCGGCCCCGCCGGGCTTGTCTCGCTGCCGCTGTTTGGTCGCGCCGTACTCTCCAAACCGAAACATCGTGTTGGTCCTTACGTTAGGCTCGCCACGATGGCGAAGTAGGTCTGGCGGTCGTACGGGCGGTTCAAAATGTGGAAGTCCTTCTTTGTGAGGCCCACGCACCCGTAGCAGTACGTGCACTCCGTGCAGCCGACGGACTTCACCAGGTAGGCGCTGGCGCTGCAGCGTTCGCAGTCCTCGCAGTGGGTGCACTTGAGGCAGGCCGTGCAGCCCGTGCAGTGCGCGCAGTCGGTGCAGTCGGCGGAGCGATGGCAGTATTGGCAGCGGACCAGGCCCTGGCTGTCCGTGCAGAACATGGACTCCGAGCAGCGGGCGCAGCGCTCGCAGCCGATGCAGGCCACGTTGTCTTTGCGGGCGGCGTAATCGGCCCGCAGGGCCTTCAACGACGCCTCGAATTCGGTGCGGGTCAGCATGGGGAGGGGACGGACTTTGCCATTTTTTTGGCCCAATCACGCTGGTAAGTGCATGTGTGTCTAGCGCGCCCTCTCTGGCGTGCGCTGGAGACCTGACCATGAAGGCTTTGTCCGCGCTCGGTGCTCTTTCGACTTGTGCCGCTGTCATTCTCGGTTCGATCGGCGCCCATGCCGCGCCGCCTACGACGAAAAACGCCGGCAAATCCGACGCGAAGCCGGCCGCCAAGGCGCCCGCCCCGGCGCAGGCCCCCGCCGCAGCCGCGGTGCACAAGCCCCACGGCAAGACCGCGTTGAGCTCCAACCGCGCCGTCCCGGGGCGCACGCTCGAGGAAGGCGCCGCCAAAGAGCGCGCGGGCGCCAAGAGCAACCCGCCCACGATCCGCGCCCCCAAGGTGAAGCCCCCGTGCTTCCACGACTCCGTCACGGTGATGCACTTCGCCGAAGAGGACACCTTCCCGCTGACCAAGTGCGACGGCAGCGTCGCGCACCTCGCCGTCGAGCGCCTCTCCGTTCTGGCCCGCCCCGGCAGCGCTCCCAAACCGCAGGTCGACCCCACCGAGCTCGCGAACGCCAAAGGCGACAAGATCGCGACCGGCATCCGCCGCATCGACCCCAAGCTCGTCGAGCGCATTCAGACCATCGTCGACCACTTCTCGAAGGGCAAGCACGCCCGCCTGCAGGTCATCTCCGGCTACCGCCCCGCCAGCGCCGGCAGCTACCACGCCACGGGCCGCGCCCTCGACATGCGCCTCGACGGCGTCTCCAACGAGGCCTTGGTCGCCTTCTGCAAGACGCTGCCCGATACCGGCTGCGGCTACTACCCGAACAGCTCGTTCATCCACATCGACGTTCGCCAGCCGGGCACCGGCCACGTGGGCTGGATCGACGCCAGCGGCCCCGGCGAGTCGCCGCGCTACGTCGGAGCATGGCCGCCCCCCAAGTCCTCCTCGCCGAACGCCCTCCCCGACGAGGCGACCGCCACCCTGACCTTGAAAGAAGCGCTCGCCAAGCTCGACAGCATGCTCCCGCCCCTGCCGGTCGACGAACACTCGGACCACGACGGCAAGGGCGGCGAAGAGGCTCCGGCCAAAGAAGACGAACCCACGAAGACCGCCGAAAAGAAGACCGACGGCATCCGCTTCCAGCACTGAAAAGCTAGAAGAAATTCACAGGAAGACGGGAAGACGGGAAGGTCTGAGGAGAGATTTCGAGGGTTTCCAATCGGCCAAGCGCCGCGATCGGAAATCCTCAAAACCTTCCCGTCTTCCCGTCTTCCTGTGAATTCTCTCTCTCCTAGTAGGCCGAGTGGGTTACACGCCGATGGCGCAGAAGCCCTCGTAGTCGATGTACTCTTTGATCGTGGGGTTCGGGCCGCACACGGGGCAATTGGGGTCCTTGCGCAGCTTGAGCTCGCGGAATTGCATCTTCAAGCTGTCGTAGGTGATGAGCCGGCCGGCGAGTAGATCGCCCTTGCCGAGGAGAAGCTTGATGGCCTCCGTCGCCTGCAACGTGCCGACGATGCCGCAAAGGATGCCGAGCACACCGGCCTCCTGGCAGCTCGGCGCGAGGTGCGGGGGCGGGGGCTCCGGGTAGAGGCAACGGTAGCAAGGACCGCTCTGGCGCCCGAACTTCTCCGCGGCTTTGGGCGGGAGGAACGTCGTGGCCTGGCCGTCGAAGCGGAAGATGGAGCCGTGCACGATGGGCTTGCCCATCCACACGCTGGCGTCGTTCACCAGGTAGCGCGTGGGAAAGTTGTCCGTGCCGTCGACCACCAGCTCGTAGTCGCCAAAGAGGCGCTCCACGTTTTCGCTGGTGAGGCGCTCCTCGTGACCGATCACCTTCACGTCGGGGTTGATCTCGGCGATGGCCTTGGCCGCGCTTTCGACCTTGGTCATGCCCACCCGGCTCGTGGAGTGCAAAATCTGGCGCTGCAGGTTCGACGCGTCGACCGTGTCGGCGTCCACGATGCCCAGGGTGCCGACGCCCGCGGCGGCCAGGTAAAGCGCGGCGGGCGATCCGAGGCCGCCGGCGCCGAGGAGCAGCACCTTGCTCTTGAGCAGGCGCGCCTGCCCAACCTCTCCCACCTCGGGCAGGAGGATATGACGCGAGTAGCGATCGCGCTGGGCATCGGTGAGCTGAGGCGGCGTCTCCACCGGGTAGCCCACGTCCTTCCACCGCACGAAGCCCGGCATCGCCGTCTCCACGTTCGTGTAACCCAGTTGCTGCAAGGTCGCTGCGGCCAGCGCCGAACGCGTCCCGCCGGCGCAGTAGGCCACGATTTTTGCGCCCTTCTCCGGCAACTTCGACTCGACCTGCATCTCGAGGAAGCCTCGCGGAATCGAAATGGCACCGGGGATGTACCCGGCCCGATATTCTTCCTTTTCACGCACGTCGAGGAGCGTGATCTTTTCACCTGCCGCGAGCCGCTTCTTGAGCTCGTCGAGCGATACCTCTTTGGTGGTCTTTTTAACGTCGGCGAGCAGATCTGTGTACGTGGTAGGCATCGTAGGTACACGATCTTTGGGCATATCCTCCTTGCGTCAAGTGAAACACCAACGACACTATGAGAAGGTGTCGAAGTCTGGGGTATCGGGAGTGGTCGGAACGGGTGGCGGGTGAGCGGGGGGCGTGACCGAGGGCGTCCCTGGAAGGTAGCGGGGGTACTTCTGCTCGCGGCGGCGTGCGCCGAGACCCAGGGCGGCGGCCCATGGGCACGCCATGACGAAGGCCTCCTTCGTCGCACATTGAGCGCGGCCGCCAGCGTGGCCAAGCCCAAAGGCGTCCGCTTCAACCAGGTGCAGCAAAAAGCGACGCACAACAGCTACGTGCGCGACGAGACCATCTTCGACGAGCTGGTTTACCACCGCGTGCGCGCCCTGGAGTTCGACCTCCACGTCGACCGCAATGGCTACGCCACCAGCGCGCGCGATTGGTTCGTCTACCACGTGTTCGCGGCGCCGTACGACGACACGCAGTGCGTGCGCCTCAGCGACTGCCTCCGCGCCGTCAAGACGTTCCACGACGCCTTCCCGCAGCACGAGGTGGTGACGCTCTGGCTCGACTTGAAGGACGACTTCGCCGCCAACGGGCACGATGCGTCGGATCTCGATGCCGCCATCTCCAGCGTGTTCGGCGAAGACGCCGTCTTCCGTCCGCGCGACTTGATGCGGGCTTGCCCGGGGGCCAAGAACCTGCGCGAGGCCGTTTCCGAGGAGCAGCCGTCACGAAAGTGCGCGTGGCCCGAGACGAAGGACCTGCGCGGCAAGGTCATCGTCGCGCTCACCGGCGGGGCGGCGTGTTCGCATGGCTCGAAGCTCGACACGTACCTCGGCGAAGGTGACGCCGATCGCGTGGCCTTCATCGCACCCGATCTGGATTCGAACTGCACCTTTCCGGCCTATGCGCGCCGGCCGAACATCGTCTTCTTCAACGCCGACGCCGAGAATGCGTGGCGCAGCGAGGAAGTCCACCGCGCGGGCCTGGTCAGCCGGGTCTACGGTGGCGGCACCATGGGCGGTGGTCTCGACGACCCCTTCCAGTGGAACGCGGCGCGCGCCCACCGGGCGAATTTTCTCGCCACCGACCGCGTGAACGCCGAGGTGGATCCTTGGGCTTCCACCACGCAGACGCGAACGGGCTGGCCGTTTCTCTGCCTCTTGATGGGCTGCGAGCCGAATCAAGTCGAGGAGGGGGAGCTCGTGGGCGTCTCGGTCGAGTCGGGCGACATCGCCGGGACGAACGACAGCTTCTACTTCGCCGAATCGGAACCGCCCGCGGAGAACGCGACGGACGCGACGACGTGGAGCACCGCCATCGCGGTGCCCAGCTCCAACGTCGAACGATGGGCCAAGGGCTGCATCATGGCGCGCGCCACGCGCGATGCCGACAGCCCCTACTTCGCCGTGTGCCGCCCCGCCGACAACGGGCGCATTCGCGTGCAGTACCGCCTGGCCAAGGGCGGCCCCACCACGGAGCTCGAGGCACCGCCCCCGGCGGGCCTAAGCGCCGAGAGCACCTTCTTCGCCCGTCTCGAGCTGTCCACCGCGGGAGGGGAGACCACCGCATCGTCGTCGGCGAGCACCGACGGCATGAACTGGGCTCCCATCGCCACGCGCTCCTTCGCCACCTTGCTCGCGCACCAAGGCCTCGCGGCCAGCTCGCACGGCAGCGGCGCCGTGCGCTTCCTCTTCGCCAACTTGAAACGCGGCGCCGAGTCCATGGGCGTGAAATCCTTCGCCACGGGCGAGCGCATTGGCGGCGCCCTCCGCGGCGAGGTGTTTCGCGGCGCGATCCCTTAGAACCAACCCGTCACGCCGACGGTCACGGTGTCCTGCGCGTCGGCGTTGGGGACGTAGTTGCCGTCGTTGTCTTTGACGGAGCCATGCTTGAAGAAAATGTCGTTCTGCGCCGAGTCGTGGCGGTACTCGGTCCGGAAGGACAAGTGGTCCATCGGGCGCAGGTCGACGGTGCCGGTGAACGAATAGACGTCGCTGCCGAAGAAGATGGAGGACGCCGTGCCGCCGTCCTTCGTGCCCACGCTCTCGACGAAGGCGTCGCCGCGCGCCGCGATGTAGAGGAACGGAAGCGGTTGGGCCCGCGCATACACCGCGCCCGAGTGCCACGAGTGCGAGCCGAAGGCGCCGTTCTCGAACCCCGCGTCGCCGTGCACGGCCAGCGACACGAGCTTGTGCGCGTAGAACTCCGCCCACCCGTCGAACAGATGACGGAACGGGCGACCCTCGGCGCTGTCTTGCCCGCGCTCGGGCCCGCCCATGTAGAGCACCTGCGCGGAGAGCAGGTCGGGAATCTTGTAGGTGATCTGCGCGATGCCCGACTTGCCGTCGTTGCCATCGGTGGCTTGGTTCCAGCCATTGACGAGCCACGCGGCGACGGTCAGGTTCTCGGCCACCTCGTACGAGGCGCGCACGCCCGCGTGGTAGAACGGCAGTGCGAAAAAGAGGTTCGAGCGCGACCAGTTGTAATTGTCTTTGACCGCCGCACCCTCGAACCCGATGGGCGTGACGAAGAGGCCCGCCTGGAGAAGCAGCCCTTTGCCCACGGGCGCCTTCCATCCCACGGTGGCCTGCTGGAGGATCTTCCACGTGGACGCCGAGAGCGAAGCCGCACCCGATGCCCCGGCGCGGGCTTCCACCGAGTCGGCGTACCAACCTTCGGCGGTGGGACCGGCTTGCAGGGCGATGTGGCCCTGGAAGGCGCCGTATTCGGCCTGCACGTCGAGCACCGCGGTTTGCAGCTTGAACGTGTTGTGCCGGTTGTCGATCCAGCGAAAATTCGTGACGCCGTTTTCCGGCCGATTGAAGTTGTACGCGTAATACGCCTCGGCATAGCCGCCGACGGTCACCTTCAAGGCGTCCGCGGCAGGGGTCGCCGCCGGCTTTTCAGGTTCGGCGGGCTTCGGAGCTTCCGCGGCGACGCTCGGGGGCGGAGGCGCCGTGGCCTCCGCGGGCTTCTCGGGTTCGGGTGCGGACGATGATGCAGGCGGTGCATCGGGGGGTGACTGCGCTTGGGCGGAGCGTGCGATCAAGGTCGACGTCGCGATCAAGGCACAAAGGAGTCCCGGTCGCGCACGCAGGTGCGCGTTTTTCAAGCTGATCATGGCGGTCCTCGAATACGGGAAACGATCTAAAAGACCTGTAAAGATGGAACCGGCGCTCAGGTGGACGTGGCGTCGGCCCTCACGATGGTCGCGGCGACGGGCGGCGCAGAGGGGACCGGCTCGGGCGGAGCTTCGGCCCCGGCGGTGGCGGAGCCCGAGAGCACGTAGCCCTCCTCGCCGTGGAGCGCGGCGTCGAGGCCTTCGCGTTCGTCGTTCTCGCTCACGCGCAGACCGATGACCGCGTCGATCAACTTGAGAATGCCGAAGGTGATCACGAACGCGTACACGAGGCTGGCGCTGCAGGCGATGAGCTGGGTGACCATCTGGTGGCCGTTGCCGAACAGGGCGCCGTCGTTGCCGGCTTCATTGAGGCTCTTCTGCGCGAAGAGGCCCGTGAGGAGCGCACCCGCGAGACCGCCCACGCCGTGGATGCCGAATGCATCGAGCGAGTCGTCGTAGCCAAAGCGGTCCTTCTGCAGCACCGCGAAGTAGCAAACACTGCCCGCGAAGAGGCCGATGAGGATCGCGGCCCAGGGCGCCACGTACCCGGCGGCCGGCGTGATGGCGACGAGGCCGGCCACGAGGCCCGACGCGATGCCGAGCGCCGTCGGCTTGCCCCGGTGCGCCGTCTCGACGACGAGCCAGCCGACCGCACCGCCCGCCGCACCGAGCTGCGTGGTCATGAAGGCGAGTGCCGCGAGCGCACCCGAGGTGAGCGCGCTGCCCGCGTTGAACCCGAACCAACCGAACCAGAGGAGGCCTGCACCGGTGAGCGTCATGGTCAGGTTGTGCGGCACCGATTTGCGCTGCGGGTAGCCGTAGCGCTTGCCGATGACGATGGCGCACGCGAGCGCCGAGATGCCCGCCGTGAGGTGAACGACGGTGCCCCCGGCGAAGTCGAGCGCGCCCATCTTGAAGAGCCAACCGCCCTCGGCCCACACCCAGTGCGCGACCGGGTCGTACACGAAGGTGGACCACAGGAGGACGAACGCGATGTACGCGCTGAACTTCATGCGCTCCGCGAACGCGCCCGAGATGAGGGCCGGCGTGATGATGGCGAACATCATCTGGAACGCGACGAAGGCCAAGGTCGGCACGCTGCCGTGCACATCGGCCGCGAGGCCTTGCAGGCCGATGAAATCGAGCCCGCCAATCAGGCCGAACTTCGATGGGCCGAAGGCGAGGGTGTATCCAAAGAGACACCACTTCAGACCCAACACCGGGATCGCCGCCATGGAGTACATGAGCGTCGAAAGCACATTCTTGCGTTGCACCATCCCCGCGTAGAAGAGAGCAAGTGCGGGGGTCATGAGAAGAACCAGAGCGGAGCTCACGAGGAGCCAGGCCGTATCACCGGTGTTGATTTGTGACATGGCTTTAACGTGACGTTCGCCATGTTTCCCATGTGTTTCGTCGACGTTTAGAAACAATGCATCGCGTAAATACTTTCTAGTCCGCCTTGAGCTCCGCCATCGCCTGTGCAAGGGCCTTCGCAGAGCCGAGACGCTCGTCGCGTGGGGCCATGCAGGCGGCGACGAGGGGGCGCCATCGCGCGAAAAGCTCGGGAGTGTTCAGCGCTTGCAGCGCATCCTCGATGAGCCGCCCGAATCCGTATACATCGTCGCTCGGCGCGGATGGGGCCCCGGCTAGCCGTTCGGGAGAAACATAACCGAGGCTTCCTGCCACAGGAGGCTCTCCGTTTCGTCGCGCGATCCCAAAGTCGGTGAGGAGCGGCGCGCCGTGGTCGTCGAAGAGCACGTTCGCGGGTTTGACGTCGAGGTGGAGCCACCCGGCATCGTGCACGCGCGCGAGCGTGTGCGCGAGCGGCAGCGCCCACGACTCGATGGGGAACAGGACGTCGCGATCCACGACGCGGATGCGGTCGCGAAGGGCTCCACGCCGTGCCCACGCGAGGGCGATCCAACCATGGTCCGGATCGACGTCGAAGATGCGCACGACGCCCGGCCCCGCGAGCGCCGAGGCCACGCGGGCTTCGTGCAAGAGCTGATCGCGCTGCCGATGAGGGTCGTGGTAAATCTTCAGCGCGATGCTCCGTCCGAGATCGCGATCCTCGGCCTCGTAGACGACGCCGGCACCGCCGCGTGCGACCTCGCGATGGAGCACGTAGGGCGTGTCGGGCTCGTTCGCGAGCCAGGTCGAGGCTTTCGGGTCGTCCTGGCGCGCGCGCTCGGGGCCGAAGGCGGGGATGCCCAGCGACTCGCGAAACCGCTGGTGGCGTTCGCGCGCGCCCGGGTGCTCGATGTCGCGCAGGAGCACGCGTTCGACGAGCGCGAGCGCCGCGCTCGCGTCACCGCGCTCGGCCTCGAGGTCCGCACGCAACATGAGAGCGGGCGCCGACGTGGCCGCGCGCAGGAACGCGATGGCGGCCGTCGTCTCGCCGCGATCGATCATGGCGGAGGCCGCGGCCACGAGCAGCGGATCGGGCAGCGGCAGTGCGTCCTGGCGAAAGGTGAGCTCCTCCAGGGCGCGCGCTTCGTGCGGCGAGCGGCGGATCCGCTGGAAGAGGGCCATTGCTTCGTCGAGCGAGGGGCCATTCGGGCGACCCACGTCGAGCAAGCGTGTGACGTCGGGGTGCGGGTACGGGCGGCGGTTCACGTCTCTCCCGCGATCTCGAGCACGCAAGGTCCGCCGCGGGCGCGCGCGATGCGATCGCCCGCGAGCAAGGTCGCGCGCGAGGCGAGGGCGGCGTCGCCCAAGAAGGCGTGCGCGCCGCCGATCAACTCGAGCCAGCCGCCCGCGCCCAGGTCGAGCTGCCAATCGGCCACGGGAAGGCGCGCAGCACCGAAGGGCGCGATGTAGCGCCGGCCGGCGATCTCGATGACGATGGCCCCGGCGATCTGGGTGCTCGGCGTGAGGCGCACGGGCACCTCGTTGCCCAGGTGCAGCTCGAGGCCGGGGCCCATGGAGACCTTTCCGGCCGCGCGCATGCCGCGAAGGTAGGTGCCGTTGCGGCTCCCTAGGTCCATGGCGAAGGTTTCGCCGCCCTCGCGCACGATGCGAAGGTGGCGCCGGCTGACGGCGTGCGATGCCACCGCGATGTGCCCCGTCTCCGGTCCGATGGCGCTCAGGGTGGGCTCGGCGCGCCCGAGCACGATCTCCTGACCGAAGGCAAAGAGCAGATCGCGCCCCTCGAGCACCACGCGCAACACCGCGCCTCGCGTGCGGCGCGCGCGAAGGGCATCGCAGCGCTCGCGCAAAAGGCGGTCGTCCGGATCCGTCTCCAGCCAGGCCTCTCCAGTGGCGAGTGCTTCGCGGCGGCGGCCGCCCGCGACCATCATTTCCACCTCGGCCGCGGTCTGCTGGCGTGCGCGCTCGCGGCGCTGGCGATCTTGTTCGCTGGTGAGCAAGCTCTCGAGCTTCTCGATCTCGCCGGCCTGGGTGAGCGCGCGCGCCTCGCCCTCTTCGTCGCTGGCGAGGCGGTATCCGTCGGCGGCCTTGAGGGGCTCGCCCAGCTCTTCGAGCTCCCGCGCCGCGGCGAGCAGCTCCTGGCGCAGCGCCGTCGAGAGGGCGCCGTCCTTGGCCATGGCCAGGGTGAGCAGCGCGTGCTTGCGGCGCGCTTCTTCGCGCACCGAGTGCCCCTCGGGCGCGATGCTCTTGGCCTGCAGGTAATGCTGCCGGCGCGCCGAGGGCTCGAGCTCGGCATCGCCGCGAAGCAGCATGACGCGCGCGGTCTCTTCCGGCTGGCCCGCGAGATCCCAGAGCTCGGCCGCACGGGCCAAATCGCCGCGCAACTCCGCGCGCCGCGCCACCTGCGCATAGCCACCCTTGCCAAAGATCCGATCGAAGACACCCACGGTACGACGACTATACCGTCCACACGCACAAGTAGGACTCGAGACCATAGATACCTGGAAAAATTGCCTTACCTCGCGCCGTTTCCGCCTCGATCGGCATCAGCGTAGGAGCAGTTCGCAGCACCTGGCAGGCAAGTAGTAGGGGGCGGGAAAGAATGATTGGGTTCGAGACGATTGGGAACGCAACCGTCACGTGCATCGATGACAAGCCGATTTTGACGACGGATCCGTGGATTTGCGGCGACCCCTACTTTGGGAGCTGGGGTATGCGCAACGAGATACCTTCGGCGCAGCTGGAGCATATCTTCCAGGCGGAATACATGTGGCTCTCCCACGGCCATCCCGATCACGTGCACGCGGCGGCGCTGGACCGACTGGCCAACAAGAAGATCCTGCTGCCGAACCACGAAGGCGGGCGCATGCTCACCGATCTGACCGAGCGGGGCTTCGACGTCACCGTGATGCGGGATCGGACGTGGATGCAGCTGTCCAAGAACATCCGCGCGATGTGCATTTCCGATTACCACCAAGATGCCATTTTGCTCGTCGACGTGGGCGGCCGGCTGGTGGTCAATCTCAACGATGCGGTGGAGCGCGGTTGGGGTCGATTCGTCAAGAAGGTGATATCGGAATACAAGATATCCTTTTTGCTCAAGCTGTTCGGCTATGGCGACGTCGATATGATCAACGTCGTCGACGAAAACGGCGTGAAGCTGATACCGCCGGCCCCGACGGCGAGTGCGGAGTCGAAAGCCTATTGGGACGCATACCTCCGTGAGAAGGTGGGTTTCTGGACCAATTATTTCCAAACCACGTACATGATCCCGTTCAGCAGCTTTCATCGCTACCAGCGGGATGACAGCATCTGGTGCCAAGAGTACGTGACGCCGCTTTCGGCGCTGGAGGCGACGGAGACGCGGGGCGGCTGTGAAATGCTGCCGGCGTTCGTGCAATACGATTGCGAGAAAGACTCGTACGAGTGCCTTTCACCGGCGCGCATCGAAGGTGAGATTCAAACGGCGGCGAGCTTCGGCGACCATTGGTCCGAGCCGCTGGAGCGCGACGAGATCTCCAAGTTGACGCGGTACTTCCAATCCATCGAGTTCCTCGCCGACAAGATCGACCATCTGCGCTTCATCGTCGGCGGCAAGGAGCACGTGGTCGAGTTGCACTCCACGTCGCGGATCGGCCCGCTTCGCGCGGGGCGCAGCTTGTCGTTCGAGGTGCCGCGCGCGTCGCTGATGACGGCCGTCCAATATGAAATTTTCGATGACCTGCTCATTGGCAACTTCATGAAGACGACGCTCCACGGTGACTGGGGCACGGCGCAGGCGCCGAATGTTCTCTATCCGTATTTCACGCCGTGGATCGTGCGCTACGCCGACAATGCGCAGGTCAAGACGCACGACGAGCTCCGCGAGTACTTCAGCGCCTACCGGCGGCGGGCGCCGTTCGACTATCTCCTGCACCGCCTCGAGCACGAGGGCGTGCAGAAGCTGCGAAGCTTGATTCGCCCGGATTCTCCGCTCTTCCACACGGCCACGCGCGCGTACTCATTTCTGAAGACCAAGGCGAGCTAGCCACCCCGTAAACGTGCCCGTGCCCCTGCCCGTGGCCCTTGCGGAGGGACGTGTAGACGGGGACGGGCACGGGCATGGGCACGTTTACGGGAACAAAGGGGAGGCTTCTGTGTAAAGTGCGGGGTCTATGGCAAGACCCCTGCGCCTTCTCATGGTTTCGTCCGAAGTCGAGTCGTTTGCCCGGACGGGGGGCCTGGGCGACGTCGTTCTCGGTGTGTCGCGTGCGCTCGGACAGCGCGGTGTCGATGTCGCTATCGTCACGCCGCTCTACGGCACGACGAAGATTCCTTCGGACGATCTGCATCGCTGGATTGGCACCGTGCCGGCGCGGGTGGGGTGGGGACCCGACGACGTGCGCGAGTGCGGCGTCGTCGAGGTGCGCCTGGCGCCGGGGGTGCGCGTCTTTTTGGTGGACGATCCGGGCCTTTTCCAGCGCGATGGTATCTACGAAGATGCCCACGGCACCTTCGGCGACAACGAGCTGCGCTTCGCCACGATGTCGCGCGCTGCGTTATCCATCGCCGAGAGGCTCTGGGGCGGCGTGGGCCCGGATCGCGGGCCGGACGTCATCCACGCGCACGATTGGCACGCTACCTTCGCGATCTTGTACGCGCGCCTCACCATGGGCCAGGCGTGGAGTGAGGTGCCCACGGCGTTCACGATTCACAACCTGGCCTACCAGGGGGTGCTCGGCTTCGATTCGCTCGACCGGCTCGCGTTGCCGCGGGGGGCGTACCATCCCGGCATTCTGGAGCACCGCGGGTTGGTGAACCTGCTCAAGGGCGCGATTGCACTGTCGGATCGGACGACGACGGTCAGCCCCACGTACGCGCACGAGATCCTCGCCGCGGAGGGCGGATTTCAGCTGCACGACTTTCTGCGGACGCAGTCGTACAAGACGGCGGGCATCCTCAACGGTGTCGACGTGCAGACGTTCGACCCGCGCACCGACGGATCCATTGCCGCGCAGTACAGCGTGGAGAACTTCGAGGCCGCGCGTTTCCAGAACAAGGAGGTGCTCTTTCAGGAGCTCGGTCTGCACGAGCCGCGGGCGCCGCTCTTCTCGTTGGTGTCGCGGCTCACGCATCAAAAGGGCATCGATCTCATTTTGCCTATCCTCGGCAATTTGATCCAGGGCGGTGCGCGTGTGGCGTTGGTCGGCAAGGGGGACGCCAATTTGGAGCGCGCGCTCTATCAGCTCGGCGGGCGCTTTCCCGGGCGCATCGCCACGCGCGTGGCCTTCGACGAGGGCCTGGCACGCCGCATCTACGCGGGCTCCGATTTTCTCATGGTGCCTTCGCGCTACGAGCCATGCGGCCTCACGCAGATGTACGCGATGCGCTACGGCTGCGTGCCCATCGTAACCGACGTGGGCGGGCTGCACGACACCGTCACGCCGTACAACCCCGTCCGCGACGAGGGCACGGGCTTCGTCGCGCGCAACCGCGATCCGCTGTCGCTCTTGATCGCCGCAGACGACGCCTTCACCGCGTACCACGACCGCCGCAGCTTCCGCCGCCTCATCGAGCGCGGCATGCGCAAAGACTTCTCCTGGACGCGCTCCGCCGACGAATACATGGAGCGCATCTACCGCCCCATCACCCAGCTGCGCGCGGGCCTGTAAATAGGGAGAGCGCTCCTTGCGGCGCTTACGGCACGTTCCAGAGTTGGTTCGCGGGGAGGAGCGTGTCGCGCCCGCAGGTGGCGAGTGTCACGTGTGCGCCGTTCGAGGCGAGGCAGAGGCCCGATGTGGCGTGGACGATCTGGCCGGAGGCATTGGCGTGCCATTTTTGCTCGTCGGTGGCGTTGCAGTCGGCGAGGTGAATCGCGGTGCCCGTGACGGTGGCGCACTTGCCGCGGATCTGCAGCGAGGCGTCGTCGGCCATGTGCCATCGTTGGCTGGGGGATAGCGTGTTGCACGAGGTCGTGCGCGGTGACGCGTTGGAGAGGGCCTCGAGGCATTGGCCGTCGACGGTGGTGATGCGGCTCGCCGGGGCTCCCGAGGTGGTTCTCGCGAGGCCACCGCGCAGGCGGAGATCGCGCGAGGATGCTCCGACGCGGATCGAATAGAAGCCCCCGGGGACGTTCCACGCCTTCGCCGCCACGTCCCAGATCGAAAACGCGCGCCGGTCGAGTGGAACGGTGACGCGGGTGGTGGCGCCCGGTTCGAGGGTCAAACTGCGGAAGGCCGCGAGGCGCTGCGGAGGCTCGCCCGCGCGGGCCGGGAAGCCGACGTAGACCTGCGGTACCGCGGTGCCCGTGCGCGCGCCCGTGTTTTGCACGTCGAACGAGACGCGCACGCTGCCGTCTCGCGCCGGCCTCTCGACGGACAGATGCGAATAGGCGAACGACGTGTACGACAGGCCGTGCCCGAACGGAAACAGCGGTGCCACCGCGTGGGCATCGAACCAGCGGTAACCGACTTCGAGCTTCTCGGCGTACGTGTACCTCTGATCGACGCCGGGGTACTGCTCCGGCGAGCGAATCGGCCCATCCGCCGCTTCGACGGGGAACGTCACCGGCAGGCGCCCCGCAGGCTCCGCATCGCCGAAGAGCACGTCGGCGAGGGCCGCGCCGTCTTGCTCACCCGCGTACCAGTTCTCGAGCACCGACGGCACCGCCGAGGCCCACGGCAGGTTCACCGGCGCACCCGAGCTGAGCACGACCACCGTGCGCGGATTGGCCGCGGCCACCGCCGCCACCAGCGCATTCTGATTGCCGTAAAGGCTGATGGTCCCGCGGTCGCGCCCTTCGGCGGCCTCGTCGCGCACCAGGACGATGGCCACGTCGGCGGCTTTTGCCGCGTCGACCGCGCTCTGAATCCCTGCGTCCAGCTGGCCGGGGAGCATCCAGCTCACGGTCAGATTCGAACCCTGGTTGGCTTGGTAGTACTCGACCCTCACCTCGTACGACTGTCCCGCCTCCAGGTGCACGGTGCGGTAGACCGAGCGCGTTCCATGCGCACCCCAGTTGTCGACGACGAGGCGCCCGTCCAGGTAAAGCCGGCTGCCATCGTCGCTGGTCGTTGCGAGGGGGTAGTCGCCCGTGACCGGTGCGTGCAAGGTGCCCGTCCAGCGCGCCGACCAATTCGTTGCGGGTACACCGCTCGCCGGCGGCTGGTTGCCCCAATCGTGCGCGATGACGCTGTCGGTGCCCACGGCCACCGGCGTGCCGGTCAACGTGGGGTTGGCGAAGTACTCGACGGTGAGAGCCTCGAGCGCGCCCGCCGGGATCGGCGTGACCGGTGCCGCGTTGGCGCCGGAGACGTAATGGATTGCGACGCCGCTTCCCGCGCGCTTCGTGATGCCGTCGAGGGGGCTGACCACGTAGTCGGCGTAGGGCGTGACCTTCGAGCTTCCCCCGCCGCCGGTGGTCGCTTGCTTGGCGTACGGCCCGATGACGGCGATGCGCGAAAGCGACGCCGCGTCGAGCGGCAACAGCGCGCCGTCGTTCTTGAGCAAGACGGACCCGCGTGCAGCCGCGCGTCGCGCGAGGTCGGCCCCCACCTTGGGATCCACCGCGGCCGGTTCCGCCGGGGCCGCCGAGAGGAGCCCCGTGCGAAACATCATGCGAAGCACCCGCCGCGCTTGATCGTCGAGCACCGACTGTGGCAACTCCCCCGAGCGCACGGCATCGGGAAGCTTGCTGAAATAGGTGGTGCCGCCGAACTCCTGATCCAGCCCCGCCTTGGCCGATGCGACGGTGCTGTGCACGGCCGGGTAGTCGGATCCGACGACCCCATCGAAGCCCCACTCCACCTTGAGCAGGTCATGGAGCAGCGACGCATTCTCGCAGGAGAATACGCCGTTGAGTTGGTTGTAGGCGCACATCAGGGACCAGGCGCCGCCCCGCTTCACGGCGGCCTCGAAGGCCGGAAAGTAGATCTCGCGCAGGGTGCGCTCGTCCACGTCCGACGTGCTGGTCTTGCGATCCTTCTCCTGGTTGTTCGCGGCGAAGTGCTTCACCTGCGCGGCCACGCCCTGCGACTGCACGCCCTGGATGTGCGCCACGGCGAGCTCGCCCGCGAGGTGTGGATCCTCCCCGAAGGACTCGAAGTTTCGCCCGGCCTCGGCCACGCGCACGATGTTGATCATCGGCGAGTACAGAACCTGATACCCACGCGCCTTGGTCTCGTGCCCCATGTGCGTCGCGACCTCGCGCACGAGCGCGGGGTCGAAGCTCGCGGCCATCGATACCGGTGCCGGAAACGCGGTGGCGGGCTGCCCATCGCGCACACCCGCCGGGCCATCGGTGAGCCTCTGCGCCGGAATACCGAGCCTCGGCACCCCCGCAACATTGCCCACGGCGTGCTCTCCGGCCGGTCGCGGGATGCCTTGCAGCAGCGTGGCCTTTTCCTCCAAGGTCATCTGCGCGAGCAGCGCGTCGATGTCCCCTTCGCTGCGAACGACGACACGTGACGCCGTGCTGTTCGAGTCACGACCATCGTCGTCGCCCTGACAGCCGACGACGTAAGCCACCGCCACCACGATCCCCAAACGACGAATGCGCATGGGCGATACCTTTGATATCGCCTGCGCATCGACGCAAGGACTCGCTACGCCAACTTGAGGCAACAGTCGATTAAAGGTGTCAGGCTTGGCATGCTCGGATGCTGGAACCGCGGCAGCGAGAAGACGCCGGCGAGACCGGTGCGACGTGTTGTGCGGAGAACAAGGATCGCCACGCCCGTCTGGCGGCTCTCCCGCGACGGAAGGGACTAAGGCGCCGGCCCCGCCGGGGTTGTTCCGCTGCCGCTGCTCGACTGCGAACGGCTCGCGAGCCTGCCGCAATCAATCGACCGTCGCTCTAGGGCGCCAATCGATTCAGCATGCGCGGGAACGGAATGGTCTCACGCACATGCGGCAGACCGCAGATCCACGACACGGTGCGCTCGATGCCCAGGCCGAAGCCCGCGTGGGGGAAGCTGCCGTAGCGGCGCAAGTCCAAGTACCACTCGAAGGCCTCGGGCGGCAGCTTGTGGTGTGCGATGGCGGATTCGAGGCGCTCTAGGCTGTCTTCGCGCTGGCCGCCGCCGATGATTTCGCCGTAGCCCTCGGGGGCGAGGATGTCCATGTTGAGCACGAGCGACTCGTTCTCCGGGGCGCGCTTGAAGTAGAAGGCTTTGATGTCCGCCGGGTAGCGATGCACGATGAGCGGGCGATCGAACTTGTTCGAGATGATCGTCTCCTCGTCGCCGCCGAAGTCGTCGCCGACCTTGGCCTCCGGGTGGCCGTTCTCCTGCAGGATCTTGATCGCTTCGCCGTACGTGATGCGCGGGAAGGGCGTCTTCACCTTCTCGAGGAAGGTGGTGTCGCGCTCGCAGACCTTGAGCTCTTCGCGCCGTGTTTCGAGAACGCGCTCGACGATGTACGTGATGAAGTCCTCGCCCAGCTTCATGTCGCCTTCCAAATCGAGGAAGGCGACTTCGGGCTCGACCATCCAGAACTCGGCCAGGTGCCGGCGCGTCTTCGACTTCTCGGCGCGGAAGGTGGGGCCGAAGCAGTACGCCTTGCCGACGGCGGCGGCCGCAGCCTCCATGTAGAGCTGCCCGGACTGCGTCAGGTAGGCCGGCTCGCCGTGGTAGTCGGTCTCGAAGAGCGTGCTCGTGCCCTCGCAGGCGTTGGGCGTGAAGATGGGCGCGTCCACCAAGGTGAAGCCGCGGCCATCGAAGAAGTCGCGCACGGCTTTGATGATCGTGTGGCGGATGCGCAAGATGGCGTGCTGGCGCTTGCTGCGGAGCCAGAGGTGCCGATTATCCATGAGGAAGTCGGTGCCGTGCTCCTTGGGCGAGATGGGGTACTGCCGCGCCACGTGGGCGACGACGCGCACGTCCTTGCCGTCGATCTCGTAGGTGCCCTTGATTTTGCCGTGCTCTTTGACGAGGCCCGAGACCTCGAGGCTCGACTCCTGCGCCAGGCCTTCAGCGAGGGCGAACAGCTCGGGGGTGACATTGCCCTTGAACACGACCGCTTGCACGATGCCCGAGCCGTCGCGCACTTCGAGGAAGTGCACGTTCTTGCTCGAGCGCTTGTTGTAGAGCCATCCGCGGACGGTGACGTCCTGCCCGACGTGGGAGGAAAGCTCGGCAATGGCGACGATGGGCGTGGCGCTGGGCGACATGGTGCGCGCATTATAGCGAGCGAGCATGCCGCCCGCGCAAGGGTGGAAGCTACGAGCCTGCGCGTTCGAGCCTGGCCCGGCGCCGGGCTTCGCCTTCGGCTTGCGACTTTTTTACTTCTTCTGTATCGAGCAGCATCGGCACCACCGGCGTGGGGGTCCCCGCCTCGTCGATGGCCACGAAGACGAGCCGCGCCCGCACGCAGGGCCACCGGCGCAGGGTGCGCGAGTCCTCGCCCTCGACGACGACCTCGATTTCCATCGAGGTGCGGAACGTTGCCGTCATCCGCGCGCGCAAGCGCACCACCTCGCCAACCTTGACCGGCTGCTGGAACTTCACGTCGTCCATGAAGGCCGTGACCGCCATGCGGCCCGAGTGGCGCTGCGCGCAGATGGCCGCGCACAAGTCGACCCAGGCCATGATTTGCCCGCCGAACACGTTGCCCAGGGCATTGGCGTGCTGCGGAAGGACGTATTCGGTCATATCGGTGACGGAATCACTCTGCGACTTGGACGAGATCACGCTAGGTTCGCCTTTCGTTTTGACCCGCACGATGCCTTCGAAGCCGCTCTCTGGCAAACGCTTGGTGCTCCTCGGCGCCGGCGTGATTGCCTTCCTTGCACTCGGTATCTTTCTCGCGTTCGCCTTCATCGGGCGAAAGCAGCTGGTGCGCGCCTCGTTTCTCTCGGAAGGACGAAGGCGCCTCGGCGACTTTGGCGAGGGGGTGGCCCACTGTGCGGTCTCCACGGGACTTCCGCCGAGCTCGCCGTTGGTGCCTGCCGAGTTCGACCAGCTCAAAGGGCCAGGCTACACGTCGAGCGCCCAGGATTGGGCCGCGGAGGCCTTTCGCTGTGCGCACTTCGCACCGACCGATGCCACCTGCCATTTCCAAATCGGATGGAAGCGTCACGACGCCGAGTCGGGCGAGGTGCAGGCCTTTGGCGACGTCGACCAGGACGGCCGTCCCGACACGCGCATGACGGCACCCGTGAAGTGCACCTTCAAAGGGCCTTCGGTCATCGAGAAGTGCGGTATCGGTCCGGTGCACGAAGAGGCCATCACCGCCGTCGAGCGGTAGCTACAAGCGATACTCGAGGCCCTGCGGCTCCTCGGGGATCGTCGTGGGGAGTCCTGCGTCGGCCGCGACTTTGATGGAGGCCTTCTCGGCCTTGGCGCGTGACGGGGCCGGCGTGGCTGGCTCCTTCTTCGCCACCGGTTCGACGGGCGCCGGCGGTGCCTCCACGATGGGTTCCAGCACGACGGGCTCCTCCGTCGCACGCGTCGATGCCGTTGCCATCACCGGGGCGCGGTGCGGCGGCTCCACCGGGCGCACCAGCCCCATGACGGCCACCGCTGTCATCACCGAAAGCGCACCCCCCACCGCGGCGAGAAGCACGTGCGGCGAAAGCCCCGGGCGCTTTCTCTCCCCGCTGTCCGTCAGGCCGAAGGTCCCCACGGTCGAGCGCAAATGCGGCTCCACCTCGGGCAACGTCGCCACCATGCGGTGGTCGCGGTACGAGCGTCGGCTCCTCCGCAGGAAATCCGCCGCCTCTTCGGGCGCAACCGCGGAAGGCGCAGGCGCGCGTGAGCTGCGGCGCTCGATCACGCGCGAGGTGCGCTTGACCGAGATGGCCCCTTGCTCCGGCGCGAACGGTGCCAAGGCCTGCGCAAGCTCGGCCACGTCGGCAAAGCGCAGTCCGGGATCCTTGTCGAGGCAGCGCATCACCACCTCTTCGAGACCCTCCGGAAGATCCGTCCGGTGGGTCGCCAGCGAGTGCGGCGGATCGGCCACGATGGCCGCGCACACCTCCGTCAACGTTTCCCCTTCGAACGGAGCCACGCCTGCGAGCAGCTCGTACAGAATGATCCCCAGCGACCAGATGTCCGCGCGAAGGTCGGCCCCCTTCGCGCTGCGCATCAACTCCGGTGCCATGTACAGCGGTGAGCCCATGAGCGACATCGTCCGCGTCACCCGCGGATCGTCCTCGCTGCCGCGCGGCAGAAGCTTCGACACGCCGAAGTCGAGAATCTTGATGCGCAGCGACCCATCGGCGCGCTCTGCCACGAAGAGGTTCGCCGGCTTGAGATCGCGATGCACGATGCCGTTCGTGTGCGCCTCGGCCAGCGCCTCGCAGGCTTGCAGCACGTAGGTCACCGCATCCGCCGAGGGCAGCGCGCCCTCGTCACGAAGCGTGGCCTCCAGATCGCGTCCCTCGAGGTACTCCATCACCAGATACGGTGCGCCGTTGTCGAGCGTGGCGACGTCGAACACCCGCACCACATGCTCGCTCTGAATGCGCGCCGCCGCCCGAGCCTCGCGCGCGAAGCGGGCCACCGCTTCTTCGCTCTTCAGCGCTTCGCCGGCCAGCACCTTGATAGCCACACGCTGCTCGAGCTGCAGGTGCATCGCCTCGAGGACGAGACCCATCCCGCCCTCGCCGATGACCCGATCCATTCGATACTTTCCGTCGATGGTCTCGCCGAGAAGTTGGCTCATGGCACGCACACTTGCGGAGTCACTTCACCGTCGCCCGCATCCATCGGGGCGGCGCAATGTCCATTGCAACAAGCTTTGGCACCGGCTGCGAGATCGCAAGGCTGGCCCTCGTTGAGGCAGCACTTATCGTCTTTGCACGTCTCGTTGGCGGGGCACTGATTGACGTTGGAGCAGTCGTAGATGCGACTGTTGCACGCGTCAACGACGAGGCCATCGCATTTGCCAGCGCAGAGCTGCTCGCGCGTGGATGGCGTGCAGCAATTACCGGCCGTATCGCCGGTCTTTGCCAATCGGCAAAACTGATTCGCACCGCACGTCCCGCAGGATTGCTTGGCGCATCCATTGTCCGCGTATCCGCAATTCTTTCCATTGCACGCTAGAGGATTGGGGACGCAATTGCCGCAGAAGCCCGAGATGTTGCATACGGTTCCCGTGGGGCAGGTACACGTCTGTTCCACGCCGCAGTAGTCGATGCTCTTGCCGCAGCGACCGGTGCACCAGTTGGGCGCCGTGCATTCACAAAGACGCTTCGCCTCGTTGCAGATGCCGTTGCCCGCGCACTTCGTCCCGCAGTCGACCTCATTTCCGCAGCTGTCCAAGAACTTGCCGCACCGCCCGTTGCAGAGATTCGGATCGGACTTACCCGCATCGCAGCCGGCATCCACGGGACCGTCGCTGCCATTGGTGGCGTCTTGCGGCAGCGTGACGTCCTCGAAGAAGCCGGCGTCCTCGTACGGCTCGCCCTTTTCGACTCCGAGGATGGTCGAACAAGCTGCCAGGGCGACCAGCGCCATGCAGCCACAGGTTGCAACCGTGCCCCACGTGAGGCGCGCCGTCACGAGACGCCTCCGGTGCGCGTGCAAACATCAGGAATGGTCGATGGGTTCGCCCCGAACTCGGCTGAGCACTCGCGAAAACGTCCCCTCGGTAGCATAAGCTTTCTCGCCTCTCGAAGGCGCTGAAGCAAATTCTCGTCCGCGCTCCGGGTCGACGTGGCGAGCGTGTGTGCGTGCTAACGCGCCCGCTTGACGATGCGGGTGAGCGCATCGCCCGCGGCGCGCGCGAGCTCGTCGATGCGCTTGGTGCCGAGCGCCGTGTCCCCGAGCTCGTCCGCGATGACCACCAGCGTCGATTGTCCCTTGAGGCGAACGGCGGTCATCGCCACGTCGCGGGACGCCTTGCCCATGACCTGCAGCAGCGGCGCATGCGCCTCGTTGTTGTAGATGGGGCCGAGGTAGCGCCCCGCCGCCGCCGCATTCGAGAGGGCACTCGGCAAGTTGTTCGAGATGCGGATCTTGCGCAGCTCGGCCTCGTCGCCAAACTCCGGTGTGCAGCACCACCCGATGAAGGCGTCGCGCTTCACGACGAAGAGCGCAACCTTGCGCGCGACCACGCGGACGCCGGTGAGCAGCGCCTGCAGCACCTCATCGCGATCGGCCGCGTTGCGCATGGCGGCGAGCACGCGCGATGGCTCGGGGAAGGGGAGGGCCGGCGGCGGCGGCACCCATGAGTCGGCCCGCGCCGACAAAAGCGGTGCGGACGATGTCCGCGCGTCGGCGGGTTCGTTCGACAACAGCGCGTGCGCCAACACCGGCCACGAGGGGCGCGACCGTCGCGCGGGCGGCGGCGGTGGCGTAGGCGGAAGCGCCAGTCCCGAGAGCCCCGTTTGCAGCACCGGCGGGAGATCCGACTCTTGCGCCCCGTGCATGCCGCCGAACGAGCGATGCACCCCGCTCTGCGACGAGGGGGAAGAACGCGGCACGGGCGTGCCCCACGCCGGCGTCTCCTTCACCGAGCGTTGCACCTTGTGGGCTTTGTAGATGCTGCGCGGTGCTTCTATCGGCGTCATGCTGCGGGCGGCCAGCGCATGGGGCGCCGTGCTTCGATCGAGCGCGCGCTCCAAGGCGGCGAAGGGCGCGCGCACGATGCGGATCGGCGCCTTGAGGAAGAAGCCAATCTCGTGGGCGGCATGGGGATCGCGCGCGTCGGCCACCGCCACGTCCACCGTCCCCGTGCGCGCATCGATGCGGATGGGCAACGCCAAGAGACGGCTGCAGAGGCCCGGCGGCAGGGCATCGACGAGGTCCTGCACCGGCACGACGTTCTGCACGGCGGGGGCGTCGGCGCGCGCCAACTCCTCGTCCAGCTTTTCGGGCGTGATGAAGTTGAGCGCCACCAGCACGCGCGGGAGCGGCGCGCCTTCCGTGGCCACCACGAAGAGCGCGCGCGCAAGTGCGGCGGGCGTTACCGCCTCGGACAGCAGCAGGGCGCGACCGAGCTCGTAGGGCACGTCCCCTGAATACTACCGCGGTTTTCCAAATTGAAAGACGACCTCGCTCTTTCGCACCAACCCGAGCTTCCCCCGCGCAATGCGTTCCACTGCGGCCGGATCATCCCGGAGCTCGCGCACCTCCGCCCGAAGCTTGCTCACATCGCGGGTAAGCTCCGCATTTTCCGCCCGAACCTGCGCCAGCTCCTTGGAAAGGGATCGCATGCGAGGCAGGCCTTCCGGCTCGAAGATGAGCAAGGGTGCGCCGATCAGCGCGATCCCGAGAATGGCGAGCGGGAGGGCGCGCTGGACGAAGTCAGAGAGGGAGAAGTCCTCGGACACGGCCCCAGTGTCGCATACCGAGGCTTGGCGGGACCAGTTTCGAGGTATTCTCGGGGGACAATGTCCTCTCGCTACGAAGCGGTCATCGGCCTCGAGGTGCACGCACAACTGCTTACGCGCACCAAGGCCTTTTGCGCATGCTCCACGGCCTTCGGCGCCGAGCCCAATACCAACGTTTGCCCCACCTGCCTCGGATTGCCCGGCGCCCTCCCCGTCCTCAACGGGGAAGCGGTGCGGCTCGCGGTGCGTGCGGCCTTGGGCCTGGGCTGCGCCATCCGCGGCACCAGCCGGTTCGCGCGGAAGAATTTCTTCTACCCGGATATGCCCAAGGGCTACCAGATTAGCCAATACGACGAGCCGTTCAGCGGCCAGGGCGTTCTCGAGGTGGAGATCGACGGCCGCACCATCTCGCCGCGCATCGAACGTGTTCATATGGAGGAAGACGCCGGCAAGAACCTGCACGACCGGGGCGACCAGTCGATCGTGGACCTCAATCGGTCGGGCGTGGCCCTGGTCGAAATCGTGGGCATGCCCGATCTGCGCAGCGCCGCGGAAGCGGCCGCTTACCTGCGCTCCTTGCGCGACGTGCTCGTCTTCTTGGGGGTCAACGATGGCAACCTCGAGGAGGGCTCCTTCCGGTGCGACGCCAACGTGTCGATCCGTCCCCAGGGCGAGGAAAAGCTCGGTACGCGCGTCGAGTTGAAGAACATCAACTCGTTCCGTTTCGTGGAAAAGGCCATCTCCTACGAGATTTTGCGGCAGGAGGCCGTGCTCGATTCGGGTGGGAGGCTCACCCAGGAGACGCGCGGTTGGGACGAAAAGAACGGCACCACCTTCTCCCTCCGCAGCAAGGAGACCGCGCAGGACTACCGCTATTTCCCCGAACCGGACCTGCCCCCGCTGCTCCTCGACGAGGCCTTCGTCCACCAGGTTCGGGCCGAAATGCCGGAACTTCCGCGCGACAAGCGCGCCCGTTTCGTGGCGGAATTGGGCCTTCTACCGAGCGCGGCCGCTGTGCTGACCCAACATCCGCGCATTGCGGCCTTCTTCGAGGAAGCAGCGACCCTATACGGGGATGGCGTGAAGGTTGGTAACTTCATCCAGAACGAGGTGCTCCGCGACGTGACGACCCACGGTCTCACGGCGGACATCCCGGTTTCGGCGCGGCAGGTCGTGCAACTCCTCAAGCTCGTCGACCGAGGCAAGATCAGTGGGAAGCAGGCCAAAGAGGTCTACGCGAAGATTCTTCGCACCGAAAAGATGCCCGAGGATGTCGTAGCCGAGCTCGGCATCGTTCAGGTGACAGACAAGGACGCCATCTTGGCCATCTGCCAGAGGGTCGTGGAGCAAAATCCGAAGCAGGCTGCCGCCTTGCGTGGCGGAAAGACCGCGCTTATGGGATTTTTTGTGGGGCAAGTGATGAAAGAGACGAAGGGCAGCGCCAATCCGCAAATGGTCAACGACTTGCTCCAGAAGGTGTTGGGGGTGTTGTCGTGAACGAATCGGCCAACTGGAAGATGTCCACGCTCGGTGGGTTGAACCTCACGGAGTCGGTGAAGATGAAGGCGGCCAACACGACGTCGCCGGGCGTTCCCACGCCGCCGTCGCTTCGCACGCCGCGCACCGGGTTTGGCATATGCCGCCGGGGCATGCTCGGACGCATCCTGGTGGTCGACGACAACACGGATCTCGTTACCACCCTGCGTGAGGTGCTGGAGCCGCATGGCTTCGTGGTCATCAACGCCACCAAGGGGCAAGATGCCCTGCGCATCGCCGAAACGGACGGCTTCGACGTGGCCATCGTCGACGTGAAGCTGCCCGACACGAGCGGTGTGGACATCATTCAGCCGTTGCGCCGAGCCTCGCCGGCGAGCGAGGTCGTGCTGGTCACGGGCTTCGCCAGCGTCGATGCCGCCATTGCGGCACTGCGCTCCGGTGCGTTCGCCTTCATTTTGAAGTCGTTCCGCCCCGAGGAGCTTCTTTCGACGATTCAGCAGGCCATCACGAAGGTCCGCTTGATGCGCGACCGCGAGGAGCTCGAGCGCCGCTACCGCGCGCTGGTCGAGCTCACCGACGTGTTGGTCATCGGCCTCGACGAAACCGGGCACGTGGCCCTTTTCAACCGCCGCGCCGCCGCCCTCGCGGAGATTGCCTCGGAGGAGGCGTACGGGCGCGACTTCGTGGACACGTGGATCCCGGAAGAAGACCGCGGCCGCCTGCGTGAGTCGCTCAGCCAGGCGCACCGCGGGGAGCGTCTGCGCGAGGTGGAGACGAGCTTCGTCGAGCCGAATCGCCGGGTGCGTTGGCAGCTGCTGCCCGCGCGCGACAGCGAGGAGAAGCGGCACCACTTCGTCTACCTCATCGGCATCGACGTGACCGAGCGCCGCGCGTTGGAAAAGCGCGCCGCGGACGCCGAGGCGCTGAGCGCGATGGGAACCCTGGCGTTGAACCTCGCGCACGAGATCCGCAATCCGCTGAACGCCGCCGTGTTGCAACTGCATCTCATGGGGCGCGACATCGACAAGCTGGAGGCGGACTACGAGCGCCGTGCGGCGATGCACCGCCGCGTCGAGATCGTCGGCAGCGAGATCAACCGGCTGAATCGCCTTTTGACGGAGTTCCTCGAGCTGGCGCGCCCGCGCGGCATCGGGCGCGAGCCGGTGCACATCGGCAGCCTGGTGGACGACGTGCTGGAGCTGGAGCGGGAGAGCGCGGAGCGTCGGGGCATCCGCATCGAGCGGCAAATCGTGGCCGACGGCTGCGGCGTGGCCATTGGCGACCGCGAGAAGTTGAAGCAGGTGATCATCAACCTGGTCGTCAATTCGATCGAGGCGATGAAGGGCGGCGGGACGCTGACCGCGCGGGTCAAATGCGGCGACTCGAACGTCGTGCTCGAAATCGTGGACACCGGCCCGGGCATCGACCCCGAATTGGTCGACAACGTCTTCGATCCGTTCTTCACCACGAAGGAAGGCGGCACCGGCTTGGGCCTCTCCATCGTGCGAAAGATCATCGACCAACACGGCGGCGACGTCTCCATCACGAGCGAAAAGGGCCAGGGCACCCAGGTCCGCGTGCGCGTCCCTTCGGGCCGCTAGCTTCGTTCGCAGAGGTTAAACGAGCAACGGCTCCTTCCCGGTTGGGAGGGAGCCGTCGCGCATTTCGCGCTCAGCGGCTCAACGACCCGGGGGCTTGAGCGGCAGGGCGGCGGTCGAAATCGGCGGCGGGGGCGCCTTGCCCTTGTTCACGTCGAGCGACGACTCGGTGGCCGTCTCCAGCGCGACGAGTGCATTCAGCACACGATCGACGCCGTGTTCGAGGGCGCCTTCTTTGATGAAGACACCGACCACGCGCACGAGGCGCAGCGACGTGATCTTCCCCAAGTCGATTTCGCGCTCGAGGAAGGCTTCGAACGTCCCGTAGCCTTTGGCCTCGTAAAGCTTACGACTTTGAATATCCTTCAGGATAATTCCAATATCGTAAAACGACTTGTTGAAGTTTTTCCGCAGTCCCTTGATGGTCTGGAGGGCATTGTGAAGATCGGCGATCTTCTGCTTGATGTCCTCGGCCCCCGTCGGGGTGCGGATGGTGGCGCGTGCGCTGCCGGGGAGCGGCGGTTCGGCCGCCCGGGCACGTGCTTCGGCGGCGTGCTTGGCGGCGTGACGCGCGGCCCAGGGTGCGGCACCGCGCAATCCGAGCTTGCGCTTTCCGCCCGCGGCCTCTTTACCAGCGGCAGCAGCCTTGCCGCCCGCTGATTTCCCTGCCGCTTTGCCTGCGGGCTTATCCCCACCTTTGGCCGCGGCTTTTTTGCTCCCACCCTTTTTCGTCGTCGCCATCGTCAAAGCCAATGCTTTAGGGGGCACCTTACGCCCGCCCGGCCAATTACCAGAAGGTATCCGTTCACGTCCATCTATATGAGCACATCTGCCCCTCCCGGAAAAATTACCGGAGATCAGGCGGCACTTGAGGACCGATGGCGAGATGCGGCAAATAGAGCCGTGGCCACGCTCACCCGAATTTCCGAAGACCAGCTCCGCGTTTTTCTCGACGAATACAGCGAGCTCGGAAATCTCGCTGCGTTCGCCGGCATCCCCGAAGGGAGCGTCAACTCGAATTATCGGGTCGAGACCTCCACGGGAGCGTTTTTTCTACGCGTTTACGAAGAGCAGGCCTTCGAGGGGGCCCGCAACGAGGGCATCACCGTGCTCCATCTTTCGGAGCACGGCGTCCCCTGCGAGGCGCCGCTCCTGCGCAAAGACGGCGATCGGACCGGTCACATCGCCGGCAAACCGGCCGCACTGTTCGCCTGGTGCGCCGGCGGCATGCGGTGCCAGGCCAGCGTCTCGACGGCCGACACCGCCCAGGTCGGCGCGGCCCTCGCGCGCATTCATGTCGCAGGAAGTGCGATGGCTGGTCGCGTGGGACGCTTCGGACCCGCGGAGCTGCGTGTGCGCCTTGATCGCATCGCCGCAGCGGTCGACCATCCCACCCTGGCCGCCGAGGCCGAGCCCCTGCGGCGGGCCCTCGACGCCAACGAGGCGCGCCGCCGAACCGATTTGCCCAAGGGCTTGGTTCATGGCGATCTCTTTCGGGACAACGTCCTCTGGGACGAGAAGGGAACCATCGTCACCTTGCTCGACTTCGAGAGCGCCTGCACAGGGGCCTTCGTCTTCGACCTGGCGGTGACCGTGCTTTCGTGGTGCGTCGGTGATGCGCTCTCCCCGGAGCTGGCCCGCGCCATGGTCGCCGGCTACGAATCCGTACGATCCCTGACCCCGGAGGAGCGCGATGGGCTGCACGCCGAAGCGTGTTTTGCCTCGCTGCGGTTCGCCATCACCCGCATCACCGACTTCGCCATGCGCGGGGACGAGGCCGGCCCGCGGACCATCAAAGATTACCGCCGGTTCATCTTGCGCTACCAAGCGCTCATGGGGATGGGGCCCGATGGCCTGTCGCAGATGCTCTTCCCCGTCTAGATCTTGGCGAGCTCCAGCCCTACAGCTGGACTGTGACCATCGCGCAGGGCGCTCTCCTCTTTGCCGTCGCGACCGTCGCCGGCGCCCTCAACAGCGTGGCCGGTGGGGGAAGCTTCCTCACGTTTCCCGCGCTCATCTTCGCCGGCGTGCCCCCGGTCATTGCCAACGCAACCAACTCCGTGGCCGTGTGGCCCGGCGGTGTGGCCGGCGCGTTTGCATACCGCACGGAACTGCACGAGATGCGCCGCGAGCTCGTCGCACTCAGCGCCAGCAGCTTCCTGGGCGGCCTCGTGGGCGCCCTTCTTCTTCTGCGCACGTCCGACGCGGCGTTCATGGGGCTCGTTCCGTGGCTCCTCCTCGCGGCGACCTCTCTTTTCTCCTTCGGCGGCATCGTCACGCAGCGCGTACGCAGCTTCTCCACGGGGGCCCCCGTCAGCCCGCACGCACAACTGGGTTCTCTCGTCGCCGTGCAATTCGTCATTGGTGTCTATGGCGGTTACTTCGGCGGAGGCATGGGCATCATGATGCTTGCCTCGCTCGCGGTGATGGGCATGACGCGCATTCATGCGATGAACGCGCTCAAGACGGTGCTCACCACGGTCATCAACGGCATCGCCATCGTGGCCTTCATCGCCGCGGGGAAAATCGCCTGGGGCTATGCCTTGCTCATGGCCATCGGTGCCACCGGTGGTGGCTACATGGGGGCTTTTGCCGCGCGGATGAGCGATCCGAAGTGGATGCGTCGTTTCATCTTGCTCGTCGCCTGGGCCATGACCGCGTGGTTCTTCGTAAAGCAATACGGCGCGCGCTGACTTACAGGTCCTTAAGCTTTCGAGCGCTTACGAAGATGTAAGCGGTGTTTCTAGAGCACGGTGGTTATGAGGACGGGAGAACCGCGCTGGGCACCCCGGCGCATCTATCGTTCACATGCATCCATTTCGAGCTGTCGCGTTCCTGTTCGCCTTGCTGCTCATCGGTTGCCATGGCCGTGGGGAGGCGAAGTCCAAAGTGACCCACGAGCGCCGCCCGGATGGCTCGCTCATCCTCTCGGGGGAGAGCGCGGCCTATGTCCGAGTGGAGCCTGCTTCTCCGGCGTGCCTCGAGCACTCGCGCTCGCTGGTCGCGCACGTGTCCTACGACGAGAGGCACGTTGCCAAGATGGGACCGCCGGTGGGCGGAAGGGTGGCGAAAATCAACGTGGTGACCGGCGATACGGTGAAGGCCGGCACCGTGCTGCTGACCATCCACGCGCCCGACATCGCCAGCGCGCAAGCGGCGGTGTCCAACTCGCACTCGGCGCGGCTGCTCGCGGAAAAGGTCGCGGCGCGCGCGGCGCTTCTCGTCAAGGAAGGGGCAGGTAGCGAGGCCGAGAAGCAACAGGCCGACGCGGCGCTGGTGCAAGCGCAGACGGAAGAGCAGCGCGCCACCGCCGCACTCGCAGCGCTGGGTGGTGCGCACGGCACGAGCGACTACGCGCTGCGCTCGCCCATCGATGGGACCGTGGTGGAGCGCAACGTGACCGTCGGTACCGCGGTGAGCGCGGACCAAGAAACGCCGCTGGTGACGGTGGCGGATCTCGCGACGGTGTGGGTGCTCGCCGATGTCTACGAGCGCGATCTTCCGCAGGTGCACGTCGGCGATGCCACGACGGTGCAAATGCTCGCATACCCCGATCGAAAGCTCGAAGGGCAGATTACCAACGTGGGCGAGATCGTCGATCCGCAAACGCGCTCGGCACGGGCGCGCGTGGAGCTCCCCAATCCGGATCGGTCGCTCCGCCCCGGCATGTTCGCCCGGGTGGAAGTGCGCGGCAACACCAGCGCCGCCGCGGAGGTGCCCACCAGTGCGCTGCTGGCGCGGCGGGACCAATTTTTCGTCTTTCTGAAGAACAGCGACGGTTCCTACGGCCAGCACGAAGTGCACATCGGCGAGCAGCACGGTGAGCATACGACCATCGTGTCCGGCATCGGATCCGGCGACAAAGTCGTCACGGAGGGGGCCATCTTGCTCGACGCCGAGAGCAACGAAGCGCTCTAGCCCACATGATTGAGCGCATCGTCGAATTCGCGCTGCGGCAGCGCGCGGTCATCGTGGTGGCGGCGGCCATCATCGGCATCCTGGGGCTCTTCGCCTTTCAGCGGCTGCCCATCGAGGCCTACCCCGACGTGGCCGATACATGGGTCCAGGTCATCACGCAGTGGCCGGGGCATGCTGCCGAGGAGGTGGAGCGGCAGATCACCATTCCGGCGGAACGCGTCCTCAACGGAGTGCCCAAGCAGGTCGCCGTGCGATCCACGTCGATTGCGGGGCTCAGCGTCATCACGCTCATCTTTTCGGACGGCACCGACAGCTACTTCGCGCGCCAGCAGGTGAACGAGCGCCTCGCGCAGGCCTCGCTGCCCGATGGTGTGTCCCCCACACTCGGACCGCTCGCCAGCCCCGTGGGTGAAATCCTGCGCTATCGGCTGGTGAATTGCCAGACCACGCACACCCCCGAGTGCACCGACGAGGATGCGCGGATCGAGCCCAAGTCGCTGAACGAGCTGAAGGACCTCGAAGAGTGGGTGCTCGAGCGCGAGCTGGCCGCCACCCCCGGGGTGGCCGACGTGGTGAGCTTCGGCGGCACGGTGAAGCAGTTCCAGGTGCTGGTCGATCCGACCCAGCTCGCCGCGCGCAACCTGACCTTCGAGGACGTGGAGAAGGCGCTGGCCGCGGCCAACGGCAACGCGGGCGGCGGCATCGTGCACTTCGGGCGGGCCGCGCTCAACGTGCGCGGCATCGGGCTGCTCACGCCGGACCAGATCGGCGACGTGTCGATCGCGGTGCGCGATGGAACGCCGGTGCGCGTCCGTCATGTGGCCACGGTCAAAGTGGGGCACCAGCCCCGGCTCGGGCGCGTCTCGGTGGACGCCGACAACGACGTCGTTTCGGCCACGGTGCTCATGCGCAAGGGCGCGCAGACCGACACGGTGCTCGCGGCGCTTCACGAGCGCATCGACGAGATCAACCGCCGCATCCTCCCGCGCGGCGTGAAAATGAGCCCGCACAACGACCGCACCGAGCTGATGGATCTCACCACCCACACGGTGATGAAGAACCTGGTCGAGGGCATCGGCCTGGTGACGGTGGTGCTCTTTCTCTTCCTGGGCAACACGCGCGCGGCGCTCATCGTGGCGGTGACCATCCCGCTGTCGCTTCTCATCGCGTTCATCTTGATGGACTCGGCGAAGATCCCCGCGAACCTGCTGTCCATCGGCGCCGTCGACTTCGGGATGATCGTGGACGGATCCATCGTCATGGTGGAAAACGTCTTTCGCCAGCTCGCGGAAAAGCAGGAGCGCGGCGAGTCCTACGATTTGCCGCTGCTCGTGCGCGCCGCGAGCCGCGAGGTGGCGCGCCCGGTGGTCTTCGCCATTGCCATCATCGTGACGGCGTACCTGCCGATCTTCACCTTGGAGCGGGTCGAGGGAAAGCTCTTCAGCCCGATGGCGTGGACGGTGGCCTTCGCCTTGGGCGGTGCGCTCGTGTTGGCCATCACCTTGGTGCCGGTGCTGACGTCGCTGCTCTTCACCAAGCGGCTGAAAGAGTTTCACAACCCGCTGCTGGAGCTGGTGCGCCGCTCGTACCTACCGGCGCTTGCGCGTGCACTCACGCGGCCGCGGCTCGTGCTGGTCGTTGCGGGGGTGCTCATCCTGGGTGACGTGATCATGGCGCGGGCCATCGGAAGCGAGTTCCTCCCGCACCTTGACGAGGGCTCCATCTGGATGCGCGCATCGATGCCGTCGAACATCTCGCTCGAGGAGGCCGAGACGCTCGTCGACGGTGTGCACACGCCGGCGCGCGACATGGCGGGCATGCGCGAGATCCTCGGGCGCTACCCGGAGGTGCGCACCTTGAGCGCACAGATCGGCCGCCCGGACGATGGCACCGATCCGACCGGCTTTTACAACGCGGAGTTCTTGCTCGTCCTCCACGACAAGAAATCGTGGCGCCCGGAATTTCACGGCGACAAAGATGCGCTGATCGCGGCGATGAACGCCGATCTGTCGGTGATCCCGGGGGTCAGCTTCGGCTTCTCGCAGCCCATTTCCGACAACATCGAGGAGGCCATCACCGGCGTCAAAGGGCAGCTTGCCATCAAGATCGTGGGCGACGATCTCAATGCGCTCGACGACATTGCCGACCAAATGGCCCGTGCGATTCGCACGGTGCCGGGCGTGGTGGACCTTGGCGTCTTGCGCGAACTCGGGCAGTCCAACGTGCACGTCTCCATCGTGCGCGAGCGCGCGGAGCGCTACGGCATGACGGTGGCCGACGTGGAGGACGCGGTCGAAAAGGGGATCGGCGGCCATGGCGTGGGCGAGATCATCGAGGGCGAACGACGCCACGATCTGGTGGTGCGCTACCGCTCCGACGTGCGCGACAGCGTCGACGCGATTCGGCAGCTTCTCATCCCGGTATCCGGCGGTAACCTCGTGCCGTTGTCGCAGGTCGCCGACGTGACCATTCTCGGCGGCGCTTCGCGCATCTACCGCGAGTCCAACCGGCGCTACATCGCCATCAAGTTCGGCGTGCGCGAGCGCGATCTCGGCGGCACCGTGGCCGAGGCGCAGAAGCGTGTCGCCAACGCCGTGCACCTTCCGCCGGGCTACACGGCGACGTGGGGCGGCGAGTTCGAAAGCGCCCGTCGCGCGGGCCGGCGCCTGGCCATCGTGATTCCGCTCACGGTGGCGGCCGTGTTCATTCTGCTCTTCGCGATGTTCCGGCGCCCGCGCGAGGCGCTCATCATCCTGGTGAACGTGCTGCTCACGTCACCGTGCGGCGGTATGGCCGCGCTTCTCGCCACGGGGACCAACTTTTCCGTGTCGTCCGGCGTGGGCTTCCTCGCGCTGTTCGGCGTCTCGGTGCAAACCGGCGTCATCCTCGTCTCGTACATCAAAGAGCAGCGCGCCGAGGGCATGCCTCTGGACGAAGCCATCGAACGCGCCGCCGACCTGCGCCTGCGGCCCATCATGATGACCGCGCTGGTGGCGACCCTCGGCTTGATCCCGGCGGCCATCAGCACGGGCATCGGTTCCGACTCGCAGAAGCCGCTCGCCATCGTGGTGGTGGGCGGCCTCTTCTCGTCGCTGACCTTGTCGCTCTTCGTGTTGCCGATGCTGTACAAGCTCTTCGGCCCCCGCGACCCACTGCGCTCGCGTTACTGACGCCAAGGGACGGTGTTCAAGCCGCCGCGTGTCTTCTGGTTGAGGAACTCGAGCGGCGTCGCCCAGAAGGGGTAGGGGTACTCCGCGCGGCTCGCCTCCTCCAACTTGGCCAAGTGCGCCGGTCCGAGGTCGATGGCGAGCGACCCAATGAGGTCGTCGAGCTGCGCTTGCTTGTGCGTCCCCACGATGGGCGAGACCACCGTCGGCTGCGCGCGGAGCCACGTGAGCGCGACCCGCGCGTAGGTCTCACCGAGCTCGCGTGCGACGGCGCCCAGCACGTCCAGCACGTCGAACGCCTTCTCGGTGAGCCGCTTTTGCGTGAGCTCGCCGTCGGCGCGGTTCGTATCGCTCGGGCGGCGGTTCTCGCGCGTGTATTTTCCGCTGAGCACCCCCTGCGCGAGCGGTCCCCAGGGCACTTGCCCAATGCCGAACTCCGCGAACGCCGGCGAGTGCTCGATCTCGATGCCGCGGGTGAGCAGGTTGTACTCGTACTGCGCGCCGATCGCCGGCGTGAGCCCGTGCTGGCGCGCGAGCAGCTGCCACTCGACGACCTTGCGCGCGGGGTAATTCGAGAGCCCGATGTAGCGGATCTTTCCCGCCCGCACTGCATCGTCGACCGCGCGCAACGTCTCGTGCAGCGGCGTGACGCCGTCGTGCATGTGCAGCCAGTACAGGTCGATGTAATCGGTACCGAGCCGCTCCAGGCTTCCATCGAGCGCACGCGTCAGGTGCTTGCGCGAGTTGCCGCCTGCGTTGGGATCTTTCACGCGAAAGTTCAGTGATGCCTTGGTCGCGAGCACCACCTCGTCACGGCGTCCCGCGAGCGCTTTGCCGACGAAGCGCTCGCTCGTGCCGTTGGTGTACACGTCGGCCGTGTCGATGAAGTTCCCGCCCGCCTCGAGGTAGCGATCGATGATCTTGATCGAATCCGCCTCGTTGGCCCCCCATCCCCATTCTTCCCCGAAGCTCATCGCCCCGAGGCACAACGGGCTCACGAACAGCCCGCTCTCACCAAGCTGCCGGTACGTATCCAGGCTGGTTTTCATGCCCGGAGTCTATACCAGCGAGCCTCCTCGTTACGCCGCGCCGTTCAATTCAAATCGCTATCGGCGACGCGCACGCGGTCGGCGTCGGGCTCCTTGGCTGGCGCCGGTGCCCATAGCTCGGCGCGCATCGTCGTGATGCGCGTTTCCGCGGCGCCGAGGCGTGCGTTCTGCTCCTCCACGTCTTTCTTCGTGGCCGCCTCGTCCTTCAAGCCGCTTTTGCGCGCATCCTCGGTGCTCTTGAGAACCTCGAGCACCTCGCGGTGGAGCTCCTCGCCCGCGGTGACGACCCAGGTGTCCAGCTTCTGCGCGAAGTCGTCCACCATCTCGTCGATCTTCGGGCCCACCTTCGCGGCGGCCGCACGCAGCACCTCGGGCGCTTGCTCCAGCGCCTTCTTGCGGTACTCACCCTCGAACCGCCCGCGCAGCGCCAGGGCCAAGATGGGCGCGGCCAGCGCCAGGAGCCCACCGAGAAGCACGTTGGCGAACATCACGCCGATGCCCACGGTGAACAGCGCCGCGATGCCCATGTCGTAGCGGAACGTGTCGACCTGCACGTCGAGCCTCTTCACCTCGCCCGTGCCCATGGTCTCCGCGATGCGCTTGGCGCTCTCGTGGGCATCGTCCTTCACGAGCGCCACAGTCTTCTCCGCCAGCGCCTCGAGCGCCGTCGCGATCTCCTTCGTCTCCGCCTCGGCCCAGCGTTGGAACGTGTCCGACAGGAACGAGGGCAGATACTGCTTCAGATCCTCGCCCTTGGCGCTGTCCACCACGTTGGGAAGCTGGCGGATCACGTCGTCGACGAACCGCTCCAGATCTTTGCGCGCCGACGCCTTGATGCCGGCGACCTCCTCCTTGATCTGCACCCTCCGCTGCTCGATGGTCCCGGCTTGGCCTTGCAGATCCTTCGTGAGCGTCTCGATGCGCCGTGCGAGGTCCTCGCTCTTCATGGCGATGGCCCGCGCGCGTGCGTCGATGCCCTTTTGCAGCAGCTTCACCACGTTGAGCCCTTCGCCCAACGCGTTGTCGAGAAGGATGCGCCCGCGCTCCTCGGCCAAGAACCGGGTCAGGTGCGTCACCAGCTCGGGCATGCCGCTGCTTTCGGGCCCCGTTTCACCTTTCTCGGCGCGTACGAGCGACTCCTCCGCGCTGACCGGAAAGACCACCGGGTCCTTGATCAACCTCGCGAGTTGCTCTTTCGCGTACCCGAGCGCTTCGCCCTGTTCGTCTTTGTTGAGCAGATCCCACTTCGTAATGACGAAGACGATCTTGTCCCGCGAGGCCTTGAGCAGCTTGTCCTGCAGGAACACCCTCTCGCTTTCCTTGAGGATTTGCCCCGCGTCCAAGAGGAACAACACCGCGTCCGCGCGCGGGATGTAGCTGTAGGTGATGTCCGCGCGTTGTAGCGACAGATCGTTCACGCCTGGTGTGTCCACCAGCAAAATGCGCTCTTTGAGGAGCGGCGCCGGGTAGCCCACCTCGAGGAAGTCGACCTCGTCGGGATGCGAATCGCCCCCGACTGAAAACCGCCGCACCTGCTCGAAGGGAAACGATTCGCGGCGGCCGTTGCTGAAGACCACGGTGGCCTCCGGCTGGTCCGCATAGCGCAAGTGGTGAATCGCCGCCGTCGTCGGCGTGACACCCACCGGCAGCGCCGCATGCCCGAGGAGCGCATTCACGAAGGTCGATTTGCCGTGGTTGAACTCACCCACGACGACAAGGTGAAAGCGATCTTCGGCGAGCTTGCGCACCAGGTCGCGCCCGATGCGCTCGTTCAGGCTTTTCGCGCCCAGGGAGCGCGCAAGGTCGCTCAGTTCTTCCAGAGCACCGGTGACTTCGTTTTGCCTCTTTTGGAACTGCCCGAGTGCGTCGTCCATCGAGTCTCCTTGCGTGGTCGTCATCAGGCGTCTCCCTTGAGGAGGGCAAGCACGCGATCGTCGACCTCGCTCATGGCGATGCCGTCCGTGCCCAGGCCCGCGGCCTTCCGATACAGCTCACTCTCGGCGAACACGCGCATCGCCAGCACGCGCTTGGGCAGCCAAGGGTGTGTGGCGAACACCTCCATGTAGCGGCCGACGGTGTCGTTTTTGCCCTCTTCGTACTGCTCCAGGAAGGCGTCGAGGTTGAACTCCTCGTAGAGCTTCTTCGAACCGAGGGCCAGCTTGGTCAGTGCGCGGGCGGCGACGGCGTCGCTCTTGCCGCAGAGCATGCCCGCGCGGTCGCTGGTGATTTCCGCGCGGCGCGACCACGCTCGCAATGCGATGAGCGCCGGTTCGAGCGCCCAGCCCACCACGCGGAGAAGCGCGCCCGCCGCGTGCGTCAGGTAATGCAGCGCCGTGAGGTAGACCACGTGCTGGTTGTGAATGTGCCCGCACTCGTGGCCGATGACGGTGAGCAGCTCGTCGTCGGTGTAATGATCGATGAGTGCCGAGTGCACCATGATGAAGGCATCGTCGTTCGTGCCGTAGGTGGCGGCGTTCAGCACGGGGCTGTTGACGATGTAGACGGTGGGCGCGGTGATGTGCAGCGTGTCGGCGCAGCTCTGAACGATGCGGCCGATGCGCGGGAACTGCCGCTCGGAAACCTTGACCGCGTTTCCGAGGAGCTGTCCCTTGCCGACCTGCTTGAAGACGCGAACGGTGCTTTGCACTGCGAGTTCGACCGCCTTCATCCTCTCGAACGCCGCGCGCGTCTGACGATCGGAGATGTAGGCATATTCATGCCCCGTCGTCTCCGGCCCCCCGCCCGCACGCTCCGCTCTTTTCTTTTCGACGTAGGCCTTGAAATCGAGCTCGGGTAGTTGGGCCATATCCGGAGGTTAACCTTTCGCAGGGCGAACACAATCGCGCGTGTCGCGGTTATTTGAGTTGCTTGATCGCGTCGAGTACGGCTTCGGCGTGACCATCGACCTTTACGTTGGGGAAGGCGCGAACGATCTTGCCTTTCCCATCGATGATGAAGGTGCTTCGGATGGTGCCCATCACCTTCTTGCCGTACATGTTCTTCTCGCCGTACGCGCCAAAGGCGTTGTGCAAGGTCAGCTCTGGATCGCTCAACAACGGGAAGCTGAGCCCGTATTTTTCGCGGAAGTTGCCATGGCTCTTCACCGAGTCCTTGGAGACGCCCACCACCTGCGCCCCCGCCTTCGCGAATTTCTTGGCGGCATCGTTGAAGGCTTGTGCCTCGCGAGTGCAGCCGGGGGTGTTATCCTTCGGGTAGAAGTAGAGGACGAGGATCTGTCCTTTGAAGTCCTTCAGCTCGAAAGATTTGCCGAGATCGCTCTCGAGCTTGAAATTGGGAGCTTTGTCGCCTTCGCTAAGCATGCGGGTTTGCTGCCTTTCATCGTCGGCCTCGCGGTCCGCCAGGATCGTCAGCTAGGATAAACTCTCCGTGCAGCTCAATTTCGCCGCCCGTGAGGTCACCATCAAGCTCGTCTACTACGGTCCCGCTCTCAGCGGGAAGACGACGAACCTCCGCGCGCTCCATGGGCTGACGGCCACCGAGAGCCGCGGGCGGCTGATGACCCTGGAAACGCGCGACGATCGCACCCTGTTTTTCGACATGCTCCCGCTCGTTTTCCAGACACCGTTGGGTCTCAGCTTGCGGGTCAAAGTCTTTACGGTTCCGGGGCAGGTGATCCACGGCTCGACGCGCCGCTTGGTGCTGCAGGGGGCCGACGGCGTGGCGTTCATCGCCGATTCTCAACTGACCGAAACGGAGAACAACGCGGCTTCATTCCTCGATCTTCGTTCCAACATGAAGGACCTCGGCGTGCGCCTTCGTGAAACGCCGCTGGTCATCCAGTTCAACAAGCGCGACCTGGGAAGCATTCGCTCCGACACGGAAATCGTCGATCTGGCCCGCCGCGGGCGTGAACCCGTCTTCAAGGCCTCCGCGGTGAACGGGGACGGGGTGCTGGAGTCGTTCTTCGGGCTCCTCAGTTTGACGTGGTCGAAGCTCGATTCGGAGCACCAGCTGGCGCGCACCCTGGGGATCGAGGCCAGCGCCTTCATGCCCCTGGCCGCGCAGCAGCTCGGTTACAGTGGAAATGTGCAGACGTTGCTGTCCGCGTGCGTGGGCGGCTCGCTGGATTTCCCGCGATCGGAGCCCCGGCCATGAGCGCGCCGTCGCCGCGGGACACGAAGATCGAGTTGCCCGAGTCGGAAGAGGGACCGCCCACGTCGCGCGATCCGCTGCTGCCGCTGGCCTCGACGCCCGACTTGGCGTCATCCGCCGAACGCGACGCGGCGTCGCTCACCAACGTGGCCGCGCTGCTGCCGGGGGTGCCGCTGACATTGGGCAAAGGACTCATCCTCGATACGGTGCCGCCGAAGCCACGCGAGGACGACGGCGACGGTGTGCACCTCGAGGAGCTGGTGGCGCGCGAGAGCCTGGCGGAGCTGTGCACCAGCTTTTTCGGGTTGTTCGGCATCCCGGTGCGCATCTTTTCGAGCGAAGGCGTGCTGCTCGCCGACGCCTCGCGCGAGCACGAGATCTGCGCGTACCTCGGTTCGCTGCCGCGCGCGGGGGCGCTTTGTGCGGGCACGGTGAGCGCGGCCAAGTCGCTCGATCCCGAGTCCGGGCGCCGGGCCATGGGCGTGACGCACGCGTGCTTCAGCGGCAATGCGTACCGCATCGTGGGCATCGACTACGAGGGCCGGCGCATCGGCCGCTTGATCCTCGGGCCGTACCTGCCCTCGGGGGTGACGGAGGTGCCGCCGTCGCTGCTGCACGCGGACCCCGACGTGTCCCCGACGCGGGCGCGCGCCCTGCTCAACAAGGTGCCGCGCGCCAAGGAGGAGACGGTCACGCGGATGGCGCACCATCTCAAGTGCGCGCTCGATCTGGTGCTCTGGAGCGGCCACAAAGCGATGCTCACCAGCCAAATGCACCTGGCCAGCGTGCGCGAGAGCTACCGCGAGCTCGAGGAAAAGACGCGTCGGCTGCAAGACGCCTACGACCGGCTGCGCGAGCTCGACCGGCTCAAGTCGAGCTTCCTCGCCACGGTGAGCCACGAGCTGCGCACTCCGCTGACGAGCATCATCGGCTACAGCGAGATGCTCACCGAGGGCATCGCCGGCGAACTGGGGCAGGAGCAAAAGGAGTTCGTGGTCACCATCCACGACAAGGGCGAGCAGCTTCTCGCGCTCATCACCAGCTTGCTCGATCTGTCCAAGCTGGAGAGCGGCTCGCTGAACATTCACCTGGTGCCGGCATCGGTGAAGGGCCTTTTCGAGGCGGTGGTGTCCACGCTTTCACCGTCCGCGCGGCGCAAGTCGATCGAACTGGCCATCGAGGTGGAGCCGGACGTGCGCGAGCTCAAGGCGGACGCCGAGCGGCTGCGGCAGGTGTTCGTCAACCTGGTCGACAACGCCATCAAGTTCACCCCGGAGGGCGGTAAGGTGCGCCTTCTGGCGCGCAATCTGGGCGTGGACTCGCGCGATCCCGACGTGACCGGCTTTGCGCTGCTGGCGCCGGCGCAGATGCGGGTGGAGCTGCGCGTGATCGACACGGGCATCGGTGTGCCGGCCTCGGAGCGAACGCGCGTGTTCGATGCCTTTTACCAGGTCGACTCGTCGTCGACGCGCGAGTACGGCGGCACGGGGCTGGGCCTATCGATCGTGAAACGGCTGGTCGATGCCCACGGGGGGACGATTCACATCGAGGACAACGTTCCACAGGGTACGGTGTTCGTGGTGCGTCTTCCGTCGGTGGCGAGCGGCGGGGACAGCACCGACGATCTTGGCAGCAGCAGATAGGCAACTCGGAGGAAGCGTGCGCTCTGGCGAATTTGCGACCATTTTGCGACTCAAAGAGCGATTCCGTTCGGACAATGCCGCGGGGATTCTTCTCGGCATCGGGGACGATGCGGCGGTGCTCGAGCATGTGGCGACGAAGGCGTCGCACAAGCTGGTGTGGACCATCGACGAACAGGTGGAAAAGACGCACTTTCGCCGGGACCTCGCGGGGTGGATCGACATTGGCTGGCGCTCGTTCATGGCTGCGGCCAGCGATCTGGCGGCGATGGGGGCCGAGCCATGGTGTGCGCTGAGCGCGCTGTCGCTTCCCGCGGATTTCGAGGACGAAGACCTCGACGCGCTCGCGCGGGGGCAGCACGCGGCGGCGTTGCGGCTCGGGACGAGCATCGTCGGAGGGAATTTGACCCGTGGCGAGGTGGTGACGGTGACCACGACGTTGCTGGGCACGGCGGAGAAGCCGATGCTGCGCAACACGGCGCGGCCGGGCGATGGCATCTGGGTGGCCGGGCGCGTGGGGCTGGCGGCGGCAGGGCTTTTCGCACTCGAGCGAAGGCTGCACGATGATCGGCTCGACGGTGTGAAGGAGGCGTGGCTGCGTCCGTGGGCGCGCATCGGCGAGGGCCGGCACGCGGCGGGTCGCGCGTCGGCGCTGGTCGACGTGTCCGATGGGCTCGCGCAGGACGTGGGGCACATCGCCGAGGCCAGTGGGGTGCGCGCGGTGTTCGACGAGGGCGCCTTGCGTGAGCATGCCAAGCGCACCGGGCTCGATTCCATCGGGGAGCTCGTGCTCGTCGATCCCCTGGAGCTGATGTTGGCCGGGGGCGAGGATTACGCGCTGGCGGCGGCCAGCGAGGAGCCGCTCGAGGGATTCTGGCGTGCGGGAACCTTCGTGGAAGGGCAGGGGGTGGCCTTGAAGCGAACCACCGGTCGAGAGCGGGAGCTGTTCGAGCTGGGGTTCGATCACTTCCGTCCGCGCATGTAGTCTTGGCGCATGCGCGTCTTCTGCTTGGGGGTATCCGTCTCGATTGGCTTGGCGGCTTGCTCGAAGGAGCCGCCCGCACCCGCGCCGGCCGTGTCCACGTCGGCACCGGCGGCGGCGCCTGCTCCTGCTGCCTCGACGGAGGGCGCGAAGGCGGGCGATACGTTCGCGACGGCGAAGGGGGAGCTGCGGGTGGTGCCCATTCATCATGGGTCGCTGGCGTTCGAATTCGGCGGCAAGGTGATCTACGTCGACCCGGCCGATGCGGATTTCAGTGGGCGGCCCAAGGCCGATTACCTCTTCATCACGGACATTCACCAGGACCACCAGGATCCGCAGGTGATTGCCCTGTTGAAGAAAGAGGGGACGGTGCTCGTGGGGCCGCCGGCGGTGGGCGAGAAGACGCCGCTCACGGTGACCTTGAAGAACGGGGAGTCGAAGGACTTCGGGCTATTTTCCGTGGCGACGGAGCCCATGTACAATTTGAAGCGCGGTCCCACGCCGGGAAAGCTTTTTCACGACAAGGGGCGCGGCAATGGGTACGTGTTCACCTTTGGCGACAAGCGCGTGTACGTATCGGGTGATACGGAGTGCACCTCCGAGATGCGCGCGTTGAAGGATATCGATGTAGCGTTCGTCTGTATGAATCTTCCTTATACGATGACGCCGGTCGAGGCTGCGGAGTGCGTGAAGGCGTTCAAGCCCAAGGTGGTATTTCCGTACCATTACCGAGACTCGAACGTGTCGGAGTTCGAAGCGCCGGTTCGCGCCGCCGGGTCGAGCGAGGTTCGTCTTCGAACCTGGTATTGACGGCGGATTCGAGAGATGGCGGACCCGCTCATCATTCTTCTCTTGGTGGCCTCGCCCGAGGTCGGCGACAACGTCACGTCGTCGATGAGCGCGTCGGCGCGCGAGGCGCTGGGTCCCCAGGCGCACGTGCTCGTGGAGAATCGGAGGGATCTGCCCTCCGACGAAGAAGCGCTGGTGCTGGCCACCAAAGCGCATGCGAAGGCGGTCGTCGAACTGCGCGCTGCAACGGGAGGGAGCGGGACACGGATGCTGCTGCATGCGCACGTGCCCGGCCAAGGGGGTTGGATCGATCGAACGCTGACCTTCTCCAGCATCGACGATCCGTCGGAGCGAGGACGCACGGCGGGGCTGGCCGTGGCCTCGATGATGCCGCTCGAGTGGCGCATGCCACCGCCGCGCGTGGCGCCTCCGCCACCCGAGAAAAGGACGCCGCCGCCGCCTGTGAAGGAGCCCTGGCGGGAAAAGGTTGCGATCGATCTCGCGGGCCTGGTGGCCTTGGGCGGGGCTCGGCCCGCGTGGGGCGGGCAGGCGGTGGTGCGCGTGGATATCACGCGGGTCGTCGGGCTTCGGGCCCTCGGCGGGGTTCGATTCGGGTCGGTCCCCGATGCCGATGCCGACGCGACGACGGTGTCGTTCGGGGGCGGTGCCGCGTTTCGCGTGGCGGCATCTCCCAGCGACGCACCGCGCTGGGAGCTTGGGCTCTCCGGCGATGTGTTGGCGCTGCGGCAATCGCTTCGACGCGAGGATGTGACCGAGTCACGCTGGCTGCTCGGTGTGCAGGCCACGGCCGAGGCGGCGTGGTTCTTCGTCCATCATGTAGGCATCGTGGGGGCCGTCAGCGAAGAGCTCGCATTCGGTGCGACGCGCGTGTTCGTCGGCCCCGACCGCGTGGCGACGCTCACGCCGTTTCAAACGCTGGTCAAAGCAGGTTTTCGGCTGCGATTTTGAGGGCGTTTCGCGCGTCCGTGCCTGCTTTCCCCGGGGTTGCGGTACATCGTGTTCGAGATGGCGCGCGGCGTTCCTCGATTGCGGCTGGTCCGCGAGAGTCAGCCTGCCCCTGGCGAGGGGGAGCGGAAGACGCCCGTGCTTGCCCTCGACGACAGCGAGCTCATTGCCGCGGTGCGCGCGGGCGATCGGTCGGCCGCCGCCGCCTTTCACGATCGCGTTCGCGGGCGCATTGATTCGACGCTGTATCGCCTGCTCGGCGGGCGTGACGTCGACCACGACGATCTCGCGCAGCTCAGTCTGATCGAGCTCGTGCAAACACTGGATCGCTTCCGCGGCGACTGCTCGCTGAACTCGTGGGTCTCCACGGTGACGGCGCACATCGTGTACAAGCACATTCGCCGGCGCCGAACGGAGCGCCGCATCTTCGCGGGCAGCGACGATACCGACAAGGAAGCCTACATGGGGCCGAGTTCGAAGCGCGTGGTGATGGCGCGCGATCTCGTTGCGCGTGTGCGGCGGCACCTGGACGCCCTCGACCCGGACAAGGCGTGGACGTTTCTCCTGCACGATGCGTGCGGTTACGATTTGCGTGAGATTGCGAAAATTACGGGTGTGAGCGTGGCAGCCGCGCAATCGCGGCTGGTGCGCGCACGGCGCGACCTGCACGCGCACATTGCAGCGGACCCCGAGCTGGCCGATCAGCTCCAACGCCGGCGTGGGAGCGAAGCATCGGCGAGCGATACGAAGAGGGAGGAACCATGAATCCGCGTCCACTCTATGCACGCCTCGCGGCGGAAGTACTCGCGGAGGAAAGTCGGGATGACGTGTCGGTGGTGTCTCCGGGCGAGCGCGCCCGCGCGATCGACGTCGTGTCGGAGGCCATCGCGCAGCGGGACAAGCGTCGCCGGCGTACGCGGGGCGCCTTCGTCGTGTTGTCGCTCGCCGCTTCCGCGGTGCTGGTGTTCGGCGCCGTGCGGGTGCTGTCGCATCGTGCGCCTTCGGGCGAGGGCGCGCTTTCCGCCAAGGCGCCGGCGCTCGCGCCCAGCGTGGAGCCCATTGCCACGCCGCTGGTGGGCGACGTGCGCGTGCGATCGGGCGATGTGGTGCGTGCCATTGCCCAAGGGACGCCGCTCTCCGCGGGCGACCATGTTCTCGCCGATGGTGCGGCGCGCGCCAGCGTGACCTTGGTGACGGGAACGCGCCTGGCGCTGGAGGGCACGTCGGATCTGGCGATGACGCAGTCCCATCCGGCCATGACGGTTTTTACGTTGGTGCAGGGGGCGGTGCGGGCCGACGTGGCGAAGTTGAAGGCGGGCGAGCGCTTTTTGGTTCGCACCGCCGACGCCGAGGTCGAAGTGCGCGGGACGTCGTTCCGCGTGGCGGTGGTCGCAGCCGATACGTCGTGCCCCGTGCCGGTGGCGACGCGGGTGGAGGTCACCGAGGGCGTCGTGGCCGTTCGCCATGGCGCGACGGAGGTGTCGCTGCATCCCGGTGAATCGTGGCCGCCGCCCTGTACGCCGCCGCCACCGCGTGCGTCGGCGCCGCCGGCCGCTGCGCAAGTTCCGAAGAAGGTCGCGCCCGCGCGCCTGCCGCGCCCTGCACACGAGAATCCCGCGCCCGCGGAGCGCGAGCAGGCCAGCTCGGATTTGGCGGCGCAAAATGACATGTTCGCCCGGGCGATGCAGGAGAAGCAGAGCGGCCGCGCCGGTGCCGCGGTGGCGACCCTGGATCGATTCGCCGCGACGTATCCGGCGAGCCCGCTCGCGGAAAACGCCGTCGCCGAGCGCATGAAGATCCTCGCGACCTCCGACCCGGCGCGCGCACGAACCGCAGCACGCGACTACCTGACGCGGTATCCTCGGGGCTTCGCCCGTGTCGATGCGGAGAAGATCCTTGCGACGAGTCCCTAAAGCCTTTCTTGTGGCTCTTGCCGGATGTACCTGGTTCGGGTGGATGGCGGCGTGCACGGGCGATCTGCGGTTCGCAGGTGATGCGGGGCTCGGCGACGGAGGGGGAAACGGTGATGGCCTCGATGCGACCTTGGACGGACGCGGAGGCTCGCCGGACGGCGGCGATGGCGGGCCCCAACCTGGCGACGGTGCGGCCCCGCGCTGTACGAAAGATGTGGATTGCAAGCTTCCTGGTCTGCATTGCGACGTGGCCTCGCACACGTGCGTGGAGTGCGTGAACGATGGCCATTGCACCGGCTTCGATGCAAGCTGGCCGCGTTGCGATACCGAACTTCATCGGTGCGTCGTCTGCAAAGTGCCCAGCGATTGCCCAATTGGGACGTGCGAACCGGTTACACGACAATGCGTATTCACGTGCGATGCAGGCGCATGCCCGGGCAACCGCCACTGCCAGACGGGGCGGAACATCTGCATCGAATGCGAATCGAAGATGGAATGCCAACTTCCCGATCGTGATGTTTGCGAAATGGCCACCGGTTCGTGTCAGCAATGCACGGTCGATGGGGATTGCCCCGCAGGCCGTCCGCACTGCGACCGAACGCGCGGATTGTGCGCACAATGCGTTTCGCAAAGCGATTGTGCGGATGGTTCGGTGTGCGATTTTCGGTCGAATACCTGCTTCGTGATTCCGGCGGATTGAAAAATGTACCGGAGGGCTGCCTGCTCCCGTGAGAGCGGCGGTACCAATGAAGAAATAAACGAGAACGAAGTCGGTCGCTCGGAAGTTCGTTATCGCATTCGCTCCTTGTTGCGATGACGGGCTTTCGGGCGCCCGACTCCGTTCGCCCTTCTCCGAGGAGGCAAACCATGGCACGACACCGCTCACCGGGACTGGTTCTCTTGGCTCTTCTCGTCACCGCGCCGATCGCAATGCTCGGCTGCGCTGGCGGGGACGATTCTGGGAAATCGGGTACCCAGGCATCATCGCTCGACGGGCATGTGACCGCCGCGGACGATCCCGCACCGCCTACGCCGCCCGAGCCTCCGACGCCGCCGGATCCGCCGACGATCCCGACGCCGCCGGATCCGCCGACGATCCCGACGCCGCCCGCCCCCGTGCAGGGCGCGGCCGCCGACGCTCCGACGCCGCCCGCACCACCGACGCCGCCCACGCCGCCGGATCCGCCCACGATCCCAGAGCCGCCCGCTCCCCCGACGATTCCGACGCCGCCGTCGCCCTGACGGGCGAGTCGAGTGACGCGAAAGCAAACGAGACGGGGGGGATTCGTTCCTTGGATTCTTGATTTAGGAGGCATAAATGAAACTTCGGTCCTCGCATTGGATAATCTTGTTTGCTTCCGCGCTGACTCCAGTCCTCGCCAACGTTGGCTGCGGCGACGATGGTGAGGGGTTCACGACGACGCCCGACAGCGGGGCGAAGAATGATTCGGGAGGCGCCGACTCCGGAGGGTCGCAGCCCGATTCGGGCGGTAATTCGGAAGACTCGGGCAGTCCGGGAGGCGGAGACTCGGGTACGGGCGACGGCGGAATCGTCGATGCGGGCCCCGCCATCTACATCGTGAGCGCAACGGTCGACGGCCTAACGCCGGATGCCGGTGGTGCGCCTGCACAAGGGCTCGTGCTTCAGAACAACGGCGGAAACAACCTCACCGTGGCCACCGATGGCACGTCCCAGTTCACCCAGCGATTGCCCAACAATGCGACGTATACGGTGACGGTCTATCAACGCCCCGCCGGTCGCAGTTGCACGGTGGAGAAGGGCACTGGCACCGTCAAAGGTGCCAACCCCGAGGCGGCACTGGTGCACTGCGTCCCTGCGCCGACGTACGTGGTTCACACGAACGTCAGCGGCTTGGGGAACGCCGCGCAGCCGCTCATTTTGCGGAACAACGGCGGCGACGATCTTCGCGTGATCACCGACACGCAGAATGCCAATCAGAACAACTTTGCCCACCAGCTCGGGACCGGTGACAAGTACGCCGTGACCATCGCGCAGCAGCCGAGCGGGCGCAAATGCACAGTTGGCTCCGACGGCAGCGGCACGGTCGGTGCGGCCACGGTCAACGTGACGGTCACCTGCGTGCCTGCGTACACGGTCGGAGGCGCCGTCCAGGGCCTCACGGGCACCAACTCGGTGATCCTTCAGAACAACGGAGGCGATGACACCAAGGTCACCGCCAATGGAGCAAACCCCGTTCAATACACGTTCCCGACGACGTTGGAGGACGGGGCCGCCTACAAGGTCACGGTGCACACCCAGCCCGCGGGCCAGACGTGCACGGCGAACACGGGGGCCGGCTCGCAGCCGGCCGAAGGAAAGATTGACGGTGCCAACGTCAATCGCGTGCTCTTCAACTGCACCACGCCGTAACGCGGGGGATACCGACGCCGATACCGAAAACCGACGCCGACTTCCGATACCGACCTCCGATACCGATACCGACTCCGATTTCGGAGTCGGCCTTCGGAGTCGGAGTCGGTCTCCTACAGACCCGAGCAGAGCGGGGGCAGCGTCGGCTTGCCCTTGAGGATCTGACGGAGCGGCTCGAGCTCGGGAGCTTGAGCGCCCTTCGACGGACCCACTTGCATGGCGAAAACGTCACACTGGGCGGCGATGGCTTGAAGCTGCGCGGACTCGGGCGAGTTGCCCATGGCCTTGGCCTGCGCGCGCATGGCGTTGCAGCACTGCTTGACGCGCGACTGGCTCGTCGTGAGGCCCGAGCCCGGCTTCTTGGCGGTGGCCGCATCGGTGCCTGCGTCCTCGCCGGCGTCGGGCACGTCGAGTGGCACCAACTCGGCGGGGGCCGAGGACGCGGCGGGCGGCGGGGGCGGCGGTGCAGCATCAACCTCCACAACCGCCTCTTTTTTCTTGGGGCAACCGAGGACGAGCATCGGCATGCCGATCATGAACGACAGCGCAAAGAGGGAGCGGAGCGGGGAGCGAGTCATTCTGAGAGCCTCCTGTTGGCCGAGGACCCTACAAGGTTCGCCGCATCCCGTCGACGTTTCGTCATTCCCGATCGGGCGAGGCACCCACCGTCGACCGCACGGTCTCGGCTTCGAGGGGCTCCGGTTGCGCTGCCATGTGCAGCCGCACGCCCGAAGAAATGAGGTCTTGCGTCGTGGGCGCATCGTCCGGCACCTGCCTGCCGTAGTCGATCGTCACTGGCTCGCTCTGGAAGGCGAGCGCCCACTCGTCCCACTCCATGATGATCGGCTTGACGCCCTTGCTGGAGCCATCGTCGGCACGTCGCCGTTTTGGTGGTGGCTCCGGCTCGCCCATCTCATGCCAGTCTTGCAACTCTTGCAGCTCGTTCAACTCCCTCGAAGACGAGGGACGGCGCCCCGCTTGCAGCGCCTCGCTCGCGAGGCTGTATTTGGCAGCGAAACTTTCGTCCGCTGCGCTCACCGTCCCTGCTTCGAAAAAGAGCTTCAAGCCGTAAGTCCTACGGGGCCTAGCTGCACCCCATGCTGTTTCCGCAATTCAGGCATTTGTAGCATGCACCATTTCGGACCGTGATGTGGCCACATACATCGCAAACCGGTGCGTCACCCATCATCGCGTCGAGGTGCGCCGAAAGGACGCCGCCCGCCACGTTCGCGTTGCCTTGCGTTGCGGCCCCATCGTGTGAGCCCGCGCTCGGTTCGCCGCGGCCTTCGAGCGTTTCGCTCATTGCCGCACTGCGTGCGGTGGCTTCTTTCGTGTAGCCGAAATCTTTCGTGTAACCCAGTTCTGGCGCTGGACGTTGTTCTCCTGACACGGGGCGCGAATCACCCGCGGTCAGCGTGGGGTTCGACTCCTCCGGTTTGACGTGCGCCAGATCGTAGCGATTCAGGTATTCGACGCCGAGCACGCGGAACAGATAGTCCACGATGCTGGTCGCGATCTTCACGTTCGGGTGGCCTTCGACGACGCCCTGCGGCTCGAAGCGCGTGAACGTGAATTGATCCACGTACGTCTGCAGCGGCACGCCGTACTGCAAGCCCACCGAGACGCTCATGGCGAAGCAGTTCATCAGTGAGCGGAAGGCGGCGCCCTCCTTGTGCATGTCGATGAAGATCTCGCCGAGGCGTCCATCTTCGTACTCGCCGGTACGGAGGAAGATCTTGTGCCCGCCCACGCGTGCTTCCTGCGTGAAGCCTCGGCGCTTCTTCGGCAGACGGATGCGCATACCGTACTCGCGCGTGCCCTTCGGCGTGAGTGCCAGTGAGAGCTGCGGGCTCTGCTCGGCCGTGGTGGGCACCGGCTCCAGTCGCTCGACGCTGCTGGCCGCGAGGCCCTCTTTCGCCGGGGTCTCCTTTGCGTCGCTCTTCGACTCGCCCGAGCTCGAGAGCGGCTGCGAGGCTTTGCATCCATCACGGTAGAGCGCGACGGCTTTGAGGCCGAGCCTCCAGCCCTCCTCGTACAACTTCGCCACGTCGTCGATGGTCGCTTCGTTGGGCAAATTGACCGTCTTCGAGATGGCGCCGCTCAGGAACGGCTGCGTGGCCGCCATCATCTTGACGTGGCTCATCGGCGCCAGGTAGCGCTGGCCGATCTTGCCGCAGCGGTTTGCGCAGTCGAACACCGGGTAGTGCTCCACCTTCAGGTGCGGCGCACCCTCGATGGTCATCCGCCCGATGATGACGTCACCCGCCTCGGCGATCTGCACCTTGGTGAAGCCGAGCTTCTCGAGCAGGGATCGCTTCTCGAGGAGGGAGCCCGTCACCCCATTCAACAGGCGCGTGTGCGCCGCCTCACCGAGCACCCACGATGCGAACGCCGAGTCGAGATCGAAGACGCCCGGCAGTGCTGCCTCGACCTTGGCGAGATCTTCGTCCGTGAAGCCCTTTTCCTTGAGCGTGCGGCGGTTGATGACCGGCGCGGCGAGCAGCGTGTTCGTCCCGCTCACGTAGGCCACGATCTCCTGAACCTCCGTCGCCGAGTATCCGAGGCGCGAGAGCGCGGCGGGCACCGACTGGTTCACGATCTTGAAGTACCCGCCACCGGCGAGCTTCTTGAACTTCACCAGCGCGAAGTCCGGCTCGATACCTGTCGTGTCGCAGTCCATCAACAGACCGATGGTGCCCGTCGGTGCGAGCACGGTGGACTGCGCGTTGCGGTAGCCGTGGAGCTCGCCGAAGTGCACGGCGTCGTCCCAATCCTCGCACGCCGCGCGGTAGAGGGCGCCCACGCCTGCATCCTTCGACTCGCCCGGCAGCCAGCAATCGTCGCGCGAGATGGCGTAGGCCGCATCGCGGTGCATGTTCATCACGCGCAGCATCGGCTCGCGGTTCTTCGCGTAGCCCACGAACGGGCTCTTGCTCTTGGCCATCTCCGCGCTGGTCTTGTACGCGTGACCGCACATGATGGCGGTGAGCGCGCCGGCGATCGCGCGACCCTGGTCACTGTCGTACGGCACGCCAAGGATCATCAACAACGACCCGAGGTTCGCGTAGCCGAGGCCGAGCGGCCGATAATCATGGCTGTTCTGCGCGATGCGCTTCGTCGGGTAGCTCGACAGGTCGACCAGCACCTCTTGCGCGATGAAGAAGATGCGGCACGCATGCCGGTAGCCCTCGACGTCGAAGCTTCCATCGTCGCGGAGGAACTTGATCAAGTTGACCGACGCCAGGTTGCACGCCGAGTCGTCGAGGAACATGTACTCGCTGCACGGGTTGCTCGCGTTGATGCGCGACGTGTTGGAGCACGTGTGCCAACGGTTCACCGTGGAGTCGTACTGCAGGCCCGGGTCGGCGCATCCCCACGCGGCTTCGGCGATCTTGCGCCAGAGATCCTTCGCCTCGAAGGTCTCGCACACCTCGCCGGTGAGGCGCATGCGCGTGTGCCACTTGCCGCCTGCGAGCACGGCCTTCATGAACTCGTCCGTGACGCGGACGGAGTTGTTCGAGTTCTGCCCGCTGATGGTGTGGTACGCATCGCCGTTGAAGTCGTTCGAGTAGCCGGCGCGGATGAGGGCGTGCGCCTTCTTCTCCTCGCGCATCTTCCACTCGACGAAGTCGACGATCTCCGGATGGTCGACGTCCAAGCAGACCATCTTGGCGGCGCGTCGCGTGGTGCCGCCGCTCTTGGTGGCGCCGGCCGCGCGATCGAAGACCTCGAGGAAGCTCATGAGGCCACTGGAGGTGCCGCCACCGGAGAGCTTCTCCTGCTTGCCGCGGATGGCGCTGAAGTTCGTCCCGGTGCCCGAGCCGTACTTGAAGAGGCGGGCCTCCGACTTCACGAGCTCGTAGATGCCCATCAAGTCGTCTTGCACGGACTGGATGAAGCACGCGGAGCACTGCGGGCGGCCGTAGGCGTTCTCGGTCTCGACGACCGTGCTGGTCGAGGTGCCGTCGGCGGCGAGATCGCTATCGCCGGATGCAGGATCCCAGGCCCAGTTTCCGCCGGAGCCTTCGATGCCGTACTGATGATAGAGCCCGCAGTTGAACCACACCGGCGAGTTGAACGCGCCGTACTGGTGCACTAGCAAATACGAGAGCTCGGCCTCGAACGTGTCGGCCGCTTCCTTGGTGGCGAAGTAGCCGCCAAACGAATCCGCCGCCTGGCGAATGGTGTTCGCCACGCGGTAAACGACCTGCCGCACGCTGCGCTCGCCCGCTTCCGGCGCGCCATCGGGGCGTGCGAGGGCGGCGGGCATCTTCTGGATGCCGGCTTTGCGGAAGTACTTCGAAATCACGATGTCGGTGGCGAGCTGGCTCCAGCCCACCGGCACCTCGGCGCCTTCCATCTTGAAGACCACCGAGCCATCCGGATTCGAAATCGTGCTCGAGCGACGCTCGTAGAGCACCTGCTCGAGCGGATCGAGGCCCGGCTGCGTGAAGAAGCGCCGCACAGGAACCTCTTCCTGACGGCGAGACTCGTTCTTCGGCTGGCTCGCATGCACGGCCGGCGGCGACGATTTCGAGGGACTCTTTTTCGTCTGCTTCGCCGTCATCGCGTGGGTTCGCCCATTCGAAACTTTGCCGAAGTCCGATTCTGCCATGACCGCCTCCTGGTGCTCTTAATGGGGGGTCCGTTCAGTCTCCGTTGGAAAGCGACCCCTGAACGGAGTCAAACGTAAAACCTGAACACGCCCCTGAACAGCCCCCCAGTTATCGTTTCGTGTCCCGCCCCTCGAAGAACCGTCTGACGCGGTGCGCAAAGCAGCACCTGTCGCGGAAGTCCTTCTAACCACAAACCATTGTGGTCGTCTACACCGTTCAACACCACCCCTTGGGAGCGTCACCGGATGCGATGTCAACAGGGCATGTAAGTATCCGAGATCCCTAAAAGATGTCCAGGGGTGAACACAGGTTCTATACAAGCGGTCCGCAACTTGCTCGCCACTTGTTCAGGCGTTCTCCACAAACTTTCCCCAATGGTCCAACCGCCAAGACGCCAAGAACGCCAAGGATCGAGGGGCATGAAGAAGCGCGTTCCTCGCGCGCTCCAGCACCCTCAATGCATCTTGGCGTTCTTGGCGTCTTGGCGGTTCGATTCGCTCGAGTTGCCCGTAGCCGGATGCGACTTCGCGACGTTCCGGCGATCGGTGCGCGGCTACGCGGGATCGAGATCGATATCGCAGTTGAGCGTGCCCCCCAGCTCCTCGAGGTTCCTGCGCAACGTCTTCACCGACACCTCGCTGGGCACGAGCATGATCAACGTCATCGTGAACACCGGCGTACCCATGAACGGCGCCGACTCGAGCCGCGTCTCCAGCTCCTCGATGTTCACGCCCTGCTCGTGCAAATACCGCGTGAGCTTGTGCACGATGCCCGGTTGATCCATGGAGTAGCTGCGCAGTCGGAACGGAACGCCGCTGCGCGGTGCGGTCTTCTCGGCACTCGAGAACTCGATGCTCAGGCCCATGCTGCGAGCCGCACTGGTGAGTGCCTTGCGCGTGGCCTCGAGCGTCTCCTTCGTGCCCAGGACGAGGGCCACCAACGCGAAGCGTCCGCGCAAGTTGATCATGCGCGAGTCGGCCAAGTTGGCGCCGGTGGCATGGACGTGCCCCGAAAACTCCGACGTGATTCCCGGTCGATCTGGCCCTACGGCGGTGATGACGAGTTCCTCGGACATGACGTTTCGTTCTCCGATCGTGAGAACGTTACTGTAGATCGTTCCGCAGGTCGGTGACACGCTGGACGGCGGCGTTGAAGCTCGTGGCATCGAGCTCCCCGTTTTGAAGCGCCGTGGTAAGGGCGCTTGCCGCGGACTGGCCCTGGCCGACGTCGCGCGCCGAACAGAGCAGCAGATCGATGCCCGCTTTGGCCGCGAGCACCCCGCGTTGTCCGGCCGTGCCGTACGCATCGAGGGCCCCTGCCTCCAGCGCATCGCTGACGATGACGCCCGTGAAGCCGAGGCGGGTGCGCAGCTCCTGCTGCAGCACGGTCGAGGACAAACCGGCTGGACGATTGCGATCCAGCGCCGGGTACACGGCCCACGAGGGCATCACCAGCTTCACCCCGGCCGCGATGGCGGCGGGGTAGGGCGACTCGTCCACGTTGCGCAAGGTGGACAGCGACGCGTTGAGCGTCACCGGCCCCTCGTCGGTGTTCTGGTTCGTGCTGGCGGAGCCGAGCCCCGGAAAATGCTTTGCCGTGGAGGCCACGCCCACTTGCTGCTCGGCCGTGATGAAGCGCTTGCCCAGGTTGCTCACCACCGCGGAATCTTTGCTGTAAGACCGCTCGTACCGGTCGAGGAAGTCGCCCTCGCGTCGGTAGACGTCGATCACCGGCGCAAGGTTCACGTTCATCCCGACGCCGCGCAAATTGTTGCCTGCGTCGGTCCCCGTCTTCGTGGCCAAGGTCGCCGCGTTCGAGGATGCGCCCACGTCCTTGGCCGACATCACGGGCTCACCCGGCAGCCGGCGAACGATGCCGCCTTCTTGATCGGTCATCAGCAGCAACGGCGCCGCAATGGGGCTCTGCTTCTGCGCGGCCACCAGTTGATCGATGACGCCCTTGATCTGCGACGGGGTCGAGATGTTCTCGCCGAAAAAAATGACGCCCGCCGCCTCGCCCGCACGGATGCGATCGAGCAAGCTCGCCGGCGGCGTGAGGCCCGGGTACGAGTAAACGATGCGCTGGCCGGCCAGCTGCGCCGGCGTCAACGCCTCCAGTTCTGCGCTCCAGGCCTCGCTCGACGCCGTCGGACCCGAGGAGCTGCAGGCGGTAGCCAGAAGGGCGGCGAGTGAAAGCGCGATCCATCGGCTCGTCATGAGCCGAACTCTAGAACATCGAACAGGTTGTGGACCGAGTATTTTCGGCGGAAAGGCGACGGGAGCAACCTGTTCGGTGTTCTAGAACAGGCGCGCCGCCGTGTCGTCCGTGAAGAGCCACGCAGGGCGGGGAATCGACAGCCGAGGCCCGTCGACGCGCAATCGATTCATCGTGACGAGGCGCTCGGCGGCGCGCCGGCGTTCACGCGGCCATGGCTCCACGTGCAGCTCCGTGGCGCTTTGCTCCAGATCGAGCCCTTCCTCCGTGCGAAGGCTCAGCATGATCCGCTCGCGCAAAAGTGCCTCGCCGTTCACCGCTTCGGACAACGTCGAGAGTCCATCGCCGTCGCCAACGCGATCGCGACGCATCGTGCGGGTGGCCTCGACGTACTTCTTCGGATCGACGGCATTGCGGTATCGCACACGCTCTACGCTGTTTCCATTCCGCACGCACCCGAAGGCCGCGCAGCCGAGCCCAATGTACTCTTCGCCGCGCCAGTAACCGAGGTTGTGGCGAGATTCCTCGCCGGGCTGTGCGTAGTTGGATATCTCGTAGTGGCGGAAACCGCGCGCGCCGAGCGCTTCGTCGATGGCCAAAAAGGCGTCGGCCGTGCGCCCGTCGTCGGCAAGGGGCAATCTTCCACGGCGTGCCAGCTCCCCGAACTGCGTCCCCGGCTCGATGGTCAGCTGGTAGCACGAGAGATGTGTCAGGCCGAGCTCGGCGAGACGGATCGCTTGATCGCGCGCATCTTCCGGCGCCTGCTCGGGAAGGCCGAAAATGATGTCCGTCGAGAGGCGTGGAACGCCGGCGGCCATCGCCCCCTCGATGGCGGCGAGAGCCCCCGCCGGATCGTGCAGCCTGCCGAGGTATCGAAGTTGCTCCTCTCGGAGGGATTGCGTCCCAATGGAAAGACGATCCACCCCCACGTCGCGGAGCGCGCCAGCGCGTGCACGATCCAGCGAGGTGGGGTTGCACTCCACCGTGATCTCGAGATCGGGCGCACACGAAAAATGTGCACGGATGGCGTCGAGCACGCGACCGAGCTCGTGGGGTTCCCAGAGGCTCGGCGTTCCACCGCCAAAGAAAATACTGCCCACCACGCGATCGCCGATGGCCTCTGCGCGTGCGTCCAGCTCCCGCAAAACCGCATCGGCGTACCCGGCATGATCAATGGAAGCGCGATCTTTCGCGTAGCTTACGAAGTCACAGTACGGGCACTTCGCGAGGCACCACGGGAAATGCACGTACACGCCGGTCTGGTTATGTTTCATCTACGAGGACCGTCTAACGCTCAAAACGATGGCAAGCACGAAGCAAATACAAGAAAAGTACGCGAAATTTGCGCTCGAGCCGCCTAGCCATCGTTCGGGGCGGAGTCCGGATGGACTCTTCAATTGCCGGGAAATAGGACGAATGTTACGTTTCCGTTTCAGCCTCCAAGCCCAGACTCACCGGACTTCGCTCGGCACCTGGCATCGAGGCTAACCAATGCTCCAAGTCGATGACCTAATCCAGCGCGTTCGTGGGTATCAGCCGCTGGCCGATGCCGAGCTGATCAAACGAGCTTACGACTTTAGCTATCGGGCTCACTCGGGCCAGGTGCGTAAGTCGGGCGATCCATACTTCGTCCATCCGGCCGGGGTGGCGGGCATCATCACCGAACTGCGGCTGGACACGGCGAGCGTCTGTGCCGGTCTCTTGCACGACGTGGTGGAAGACACGCTGGCCTCCACGAAGGATCTGGAGCGCGAGTTCGGCCACGAGATCGCCAACCTCGTCGACGGGGTCACCAAGCTCTCCAAGATCAACTTCACCTCCAAAGAAGATCGCCAGGCGGAGAACTTCCGCAAAATGGTGGTCGCCATGGCGCGCGACATCCGCGTGCTGTTGGTCAAGCTCTGCGATCGCGTGGACAACATGCGCACGCTGGAGTTCATGAAGCCGGATGCGCAGGAGCGCATCGCGCGCGAAACCATCGAGATTTACGCGCCGTTGGCCAACCGGCTCGGCATGCAGAGCTTCAAGAGCGAGCTGGAAGACCTCTCGTTCAAGTACCTTGAGCCCGAGGTGTACGCCGAGCTCGCGAGCACCATCAGCCGCACCAAGCGCGAACGCGACAAGTACATCGCCGACGTCAGCAAGACGCTGCTCGCCCGCCTGGCCGAGCAGGGCTTCGCGTGCGACGTCAGCGGCCGGGCGAAGCACCTCTACTCCATCTGGCGCAAGATGAAGGCGCAGGACTGCACGGTCGATCAGATCCACGATCTGATCGCGTTTCGCGTGCTGGTGGAGTCGGTGAGCGACTGTTACGCCGCGCTCGGCGTCGTTCACTCCAAGTGGACGCCGGTGCCCGGGCGCTTCAAAGACTACATCGCGCTGCCCAAGCCGAACATGTACCAGTCGCTGCACACGACGGTCATCGGCCCCTCGCGCGAGCGGCTGGAAATCCAGATCCGCACCCACGAAATGCACCGCGTGGCCGAGCGCGGCATCGCGGCGCACTGGCGCTACAAAGAACGAAACGGCGGCGGCGTTCCCGATCAAGACGCGCAGCGCTTCGGTTGGCTGCGCCAGCTCATGGAGTGGCAGAAAGAGCTGAAGGATCCGGCGGAATTCCTGGAGGGCGTCAAGGTCGACCTCTTCGAGGGTGAAGTCTACGTCTTCACGCCGAAGGGCGACGTGCGCGTCTTCCCGCGCGGGGCCACGCCCATCGACTTCGCGTTCGCCATCCACTCGCAGCTCGGCGAGCACATCACCGGTGCGCGCATCAACGGCAAACTCGAGCCGCTTCGTTACAAACTGCGCAACGGCGACGTCGTCGACATCATCACCAACCCGAACCAGCATCCGTCGAAAGACTGGCTCGAGTTCGCCGGGACCACGCGCGCGCGCGCCAAGATTCGCAACTTCCTCCGCACCGAGGAGCGCGAGAAATCGCTGCGTCTCGGGCGCGAGCTGCTCGAGCGGGACCTGCGAAAATCCGGTTTGAGCTTGAACCGCCTGCTGAAGAACGACCACGAGCTGTCCAAGCTGTTCGAGTCGCTCAAGGTGCAGAATCAAGAGGAGCTCTTCATCGGCATCGGCTACGGCAAATTGAAGCCGACCGACGTGCTCGCGGTGGTGGCCCCACCCGAAGAAGACGGGCGCGAGAGCATCCCGCCGGCGGACCTTCGCGAAGGTCGCATCGAGGGCCTGGTTCGCAAGGTCATCAAGCGCGACGAAGAGGGCATCCGCCTCAATGGAATCAACGACGTCCTCGTCCGCTATGCGCGCTGCTGCAACCCGCTGCCTGGGGACGACATCCTGGGATTCATCACACGCGGGCGCGGCATCACCATCCACCGTCGTGGCTGTCCCAAGGCGTTCGACACGGATCCTGCACGTCGAGTGGAAATCGCGTGGGATGCGAAGGCGAAAATCAATCGGAATGTACAACTGCGCGTGACCACCGCAAACCGCCCGGGCATTTTGGCCACGGTGGGCCACACCTTCAGCGCCCAGGGCATCAACATCAGTGAAGCCAACTGCCGCGCAGGCGACGACGGGCGCGCTGTCAACGTATTTACGTTCATATGCAGCGACATGAACCAGCTCAAGAATGTCATGAAGGCCCTACAGAAGGTGGAAGGGGTCGTCGCCGTCGAGCGTGCGTAGCGGTTCCAGAGGGCGGTCGCCTGGCAGCACCTGGGATGGTTTCAGAGGGAGGCTCGCGAAAGCTGTTCGGCGGAGGTGAAACTGTGGACCCGAGGTGCAAAGGTCGCGGTAAACTGCATTCGTGCAGCACGCGAAAAGGCACGTGACGGGTCCCCTCGACGCAGACGCGAACAGCACTCGACCCATCCTCGTCGTGGATGACGACGAAGACCTGCTCGAGGTGTTGGTCGACCTTCTGGCCGCGGCGGGATACACCGTGGGTTGGGCCCGCAATGGGCAAGACGCGCTGTCGGAGATCGAAAAGGGCGGCCTTCCGAGCGTCATCTTTCTCGACATGCACATGCCGGTGATGACCGGGGCGGAGTTCCTCGAGCATCGCATGCGCGATCGCGAGCTGCGCAAGGTGCCCGTGGTGGTCATGTCGGCCCACGCCGTGACGTTTTCCCGCTCCGCGTTTGGCGTGGTCGACGTCATCGTCAAGCCCTTCAGCTTCGACGATCTGCTGCGCGCCGCCAAAAGACACACCGGCTCTGCTATCACGCACTGAAGAACCATGAAGCACGTGCGTATCGTTGGTGGAGGCCTCGCAGGCTGCGAGGCGGCGTTTCAACTCGCGGAGCGGGGCGTGCAGGTGACGCTGCTCGAGCAAAAACCCGAGCGGAGAACGCCGGCGCAGACGACGGATTGGCTCTGCGAGTTGGTGTGCTCCAACTCGATGCGCTCCAACGCGTGGGTCAACGCGGTTGGGCTGCTGAAGGAAGAACTGCGGCGGTGTGGCTCGCTGATCCTGACGTGCGCCGAAGAGGCCCGCGTGCCGGCGGGCGGTGCGCTGGCCGTCGATCGCGAGCGGTTCGCGGAGGCCGTGAGCCAGCGCATTCGCGGGCATGCGCGCATCCAAGTCGAGCATCGCGTGGTGACGCACGTGCCGGAAGCCTCGAACGACGAGCCGGTGATCGTGGCCACGGGCCCGCTCACGGGTGACGAGCTTGCCGCGGACTTGGCGGCGAAGATCGGGGTGTCGCAGCTGGCGTACTACGATGCGATTGCGCCCATCGTGAGCCAGGACTCGATCGACGAGTCGAAGGTGTTTTACCAGTCGCGATGGGGCAAGGGCGGCGACGACGATGGGCCCGACAAGGGCGAAGTGCTTCGGGATCGCGCCGCACTCGGGGATGAGGCGTACATCAATTGCCCCATGGATGAGGCCACGTACAAAGCCTTCGTGGCCGCCGTCGTGGGCGCGGAGAAGGTGGCGCCGCGCTCGTTCGAAGACATTCGCTACTTCGAGGGCTGCCTGCCCATCGAGGTCATGGCCGGTCGCGGCGAATTGACCTTGGCCTATGGGCCGATGAAGCCCGTGGGGCTCACCGATCCGCGCACCGGCGCGCAGCCGTTTGCGGTGGTGCAACTCCGCAAGGAGGACGCGGCAGGCACAGCGTACAACCTGGTGGGCTTCCAGACGCGCATGACCTACGGCGAGCAGTCGCGCATCTTTCGCATGATTCCCGGGCTGGAGGAGTGCGAGATCCTTCGCTACGGGAGCGTGCACCGGAACACCTTCGTGAACGCACCGGAGTTGCTGGACGAGCGCATGCAGCTGCGGATGCTGCCCAACGTGTACCTCGCCGGGCAGATCACCGGGGTGGAGGGCTACGTCGAGAGTGCGGCGGGCGGGTACCTGTGCGCGGTGTTGTTGGCGCAGTCCCTGGCCGGGGATGCGTTCGTGCCGCCTCCGGAGTCGACGGCGCTGGGGGGAATCCGCACGCACCTTTCGCGCAAGCAGCCGGACTACCAGCCGTCGAACATCACCTGGGCGTGCCTTCCGCCGCACCCAAATCGGCGCCTCAAGAAGCGTGAACGCTATGCGGCCTTGGCCGAGCGTGCCTTGGTCGACTTGGGCCAATGGCTCGATTCGGCGCCGCAAGCGCGTCAAACCGGTCGAGCCGTGGTGTCAGCGTGAGGGGCTCGTTTTAGAGCTGGGACGCGCTTCCGGGGAATAGATCGCGGAGTGCAGCCCGCACTCGGTCTTTGCGCGGCCGGCCCATCGTCCAGCGCGCTCGTCTTGACCTTCGGGGACCGCGCTCGTGCATGGCCAGCACCCAATCGAGAGAAAGCGACGCGCACGAAGCGGGTGCTCCTCGATGTGGTGCCGCGCCATGTACTCGGTGGCCTCCTGGGCCGTCATGCTGGCGATGGGGTGCACCTTGACGTGGCCCTCGTCGGTCGCGAGCAAAATCGGAACGTCGGCACGTGTCGAACTTTGATCGCGCCGCAGCCCGGAGACCCAACCCCGCGCCTCGCGCAAGACGGGGGCAAGCGGGTCTATCTTGTTGATCTTGCAGCAAAAGTCGGGGTCTTTTGCTTGGATGTCCGCGCCATGTTCGACGAGGAAATCGTCGCGCGGGATCGACGGGTTCAGCGTGCGGATCGTCAGCCGCAACGACGCCGCGAGCCGATCGCGGTAGGCGAGGGTCTCGTCGAAGAGGAAGCCCGTGTCGATGAACACTACGGGCAGGTGCGGCGCCACCTCGCTCCACAAGTGCAGCAGCACGCCGCTGCCGGCACCGAAGGACGACGTGAAGAGCAGTCGATCCCCCCAGCGCTCGACGGCGTACGCGAGCCGCTCCGCATAGCTTGCCTTCTCGAGCCGCGCGTTCGCGTCGGCTAGATCGGCCTGGTTAGGCAGCGCACTCGCCATCTTTCGTCTCTAGCACGAACCCCGCGGTCTCGCCGATGTCCACCGCTTCGTTGCTGTCGGCACCGGGCGGCCCTGCCAAGCTCGCCAGTGCGAAGGTGACCCGCTTCGGATCGACGCGCTGGAAGAACTGGCGCGGGCGCTCGCCCTCTTTGTGATCCGTCTCGAAAAGCTTCATCAGTAGCACCACGGCATCGGGCACGCGCCGCGCGATGATCTTGATGACCTGCTTGCCGAAGCGCGCACCGTTTTCGTCGACCCCGCCGCCCAGGTGCAGTTGGTAAACGGGGACCGTCGTGCCGCCAAAGCTCTTGGCGCCGCCGTGGAAGCCGAGATCCGCCACGTGGTGCTGCCCGCAGCTGTTCGGGCAACCGCTGATCTTGATCGTCGTGTCGCGCATGGCCGAAAGCTCGCGCACGTCGTCCTTCTCGAGGCGTTCGCCGATGGCCGCTCCCAGTGCACGCGACGACGTCACCGCCAGGCTGCACGACTCCGCACCGGGGCACGACACGACGTCCCGCGCGGAGTGCACGCCGCTGCGCGTGAGCCCCAGCGCGGAGAGCTCCTGGTACAGCGCCGGCAGGCTCTTTTGGTGGATCCAGGAGAGCAGCACGTTCTGGTCGATGGTGGCGCGGAGCGAGCCGTCGCCGTACCGCTCCAAGATACGAGCAAGCCCGCGCATGCTCTTCGCCGTGAGCTCGCCCAGATGCAGGCGCACGTACACGGCGGCAAATCCGTCCTGCTTCTGATCCACGACGGCATTGGCCCGCCATGCGAGGAAGCCCGACGGGCGCTCGGCCGGGGGCTCCACGGGCGGTGCGGGGACGCGCCCCGGCGCCGCCGGCAACTTGAGCTCCGCGGTCGCCTCGGCGTCGACCTCCGCGCGGATCTGCGCGTACGTCTCGCGGAACTTTTCCTCGCCCAGCTTGCGCAGCACGTACTTCAGACGCGCGCGGTGCTTGTTCTCGCGGTTTCCGAGCTTGTTGAACAGCCGCAGGATCGCTTCGCCGATGCGCGCGATTTCCGTCGGCCGCACGAACTCGTGCAAGGTGATGGCCGCCTGCGGGCTCGTGGAGAGGCCGCCCGCCGCCACGACCTTGAAGCCTGGCTCGCCGTCCTTGACGGTGGCGATGAAGCCCAGGTCGTTGATCTGCGTCATCGCGCAGTCGCTCGCGCAGCCGCTGAAGGCCGACTTGAACTTGCGCGGCAGGCCGCCGGAAAGCGGATGGCGCAGGAAATACCGGGTGAGCGCTTCGGCGTACGGCGAGACGTCGAACGGCGCGGTCTTGCAAACTTCGGCCACCTCGCACCCCGTGACGGTGCGCGCGGTGTTGCCACAGGCTTCGCGCGTGGTGAGTCCCGCTTCGTCGAGCCGCCGCATCGCGGGCTCGACGTCCTTCATCTGCACGAAGTGAAACTGGACGTTCTGCCGCGTGGTCACGTGGCCGAGGTCGTGCCCATAGCGTTCGGCCACGTCGGCCAGGGCATCGAGCTGCGGCACGCCGAGGAGCCCGAAGGGGATCTTCACGCGGATCATCTGCACGCCGTCCTGCCTCTGTCCGTAGACGCCGCGCTGGAGGCGGAAGACACGGAAGGCATCGGCCCCGATTTCACCGCGCTCGAAGCGCTCGAGCTGGACGACGAAGTCGTCGATGTCTTTGGGATGGGAGTAACGGGGGAGGTACGGTGCTTGTTCGCTCATGATGGACTCGCCGCGTCGCCGGGCGCCTCGGCACGAGCCCATTCGGATTCCTCGAGGTAACCGAGCTCGCGCAGTGTGATGAGAATCTGGGAAAGGGCCTTTTCGACGGAGATCGTGCTGGTATCGAGCGTGAGCTCGGCGGAAAGGGGGTGTTCGTAGGGGTCGTTGACCCCGGTAAATTGGGGGATCTCGCCGGCGAGGGCCTTCTGGTAGAGGCCCTTCACGTCGCGCTTGATGCACTCGTCCACCGGGGGTGCGACGTGCACCTCCACGAAGGAGCCGATGGTCGCTCGAGCCCGGTCGCGCGCCGCGCGGTACGGTGAGATGGCGGCCACGAGGACGTTGACCCCGTTGCGTGCGAGAAGGTGCGCAACGAAGGCGATGCGATCCACGTTAATGTCGCGATCTTCACGGGAATAGCCGAGCCCTTTGGAAAGGTGCGTGCGAACGATGTCGCCATCGAGCAGCTCGACCTTCTTTCCCGCGGCCCGGAGCCGGGGGAGCAAGGCCTCGGCCAAGGTGGACTTGCCTGCGCCGGAAAGCCCCGTGAACCACACGACCGCCCCGTTTTTCGAGGTTTGTGTACCGGACATGCCGTCTGTTCAGGCCCGTTGAGGGACCGGCCTCCGATTCCAGCGTCCGTCGCGGCTTCCCCGCGATTCCGTGTCCTCTTCCATGGTAGGGTGCGTCTCCAGCGGCGGTGTGGGTTCTGCTATACCGTACTTTGAGTCCACAATAATGGAGGACAGGTTGGCTGTTCGCAAGGGCAATCCGGGAGCGCGTGCACGTGCCGCCGAGGCATTGGGTGATGACATTGGTGCGGCGGAGCTGGGGCGGCGGGTCGCCGAGAACCTTCGCCAGCGGCGCAAGGCGCGCGGCATGTCGCTCGACGATCTGGCTCAATCTTCGGGGGTGAGCCGCGCGGCCCTCTCGCAGATCGAGACCCAGAAGTCGAACCCTACGCTGGGCATCCTCTGGAAGATCGCGGTGGGGCTCGGCGTGCCCTTCGCGGACTTGATCGGGGAAGCCAAGGGCGGCGTTTCGATTCTGCGGCGTGGGGACGCTCAAATCCTGCGTTCCCTCGATGGAAAACTGGAAAGCCGTCCGCTCGCGCCCGCTGGGGCGTCGCCGGTGGTGGAGCTGTACGAGCTCCGTCTGTCCGCCCGTTCGACCCACGTGTCGGAGGCGCACGCGCCGGGCACCCATGAGTTGGTGGTGGTCCTTACGGGCTCGCTCCGACTTCGCGTCGAGGGGGAGGCCTACGATCTTGTCGCGGGTGATTCCATTTCGTTTCCGGCTGATGTCGGGCACGCGTACGAGAACCCCGGCGGCTCCGAAGCGCGGTACCACAACGTGATCGTTTACGAACGATAGCTTCGGCGCGACTTGCTGCATCGCGGCGAGTTCGTTATCTTGAAGCCGTGTTTCGCGATACTGGATACCGCCGGATGCAACGAGGCAAAGTTTGGCTGGTGGGCGCGGGCCCTGGTGATCCCGAGTTGCTCACCGTGCGCGCGCACCGGCTGATCGCGAACGCGGAGACGCTTGCGTACGACGAGCTGGTTTCGCCCGAGATTCTGGCCTTGGCGCCCGCGGGTGCGGAGCGCATTCCGGTGGGCCGTCGCGGCGGCGGCTGTCGCCATCACGAGGCGAAGATTCACCCGCGCGTGCTCGAGCTCGCGCTGGAGGGCCGTGAGATCATCCGCGTGAAGGGCGGCGATCCGTACATCTTCGGGCGCGGCGGCGAAGAGGCCGAGGAGCTCTTCGCGGCGCGCATCCCTTTCGAAGTGGTTCCCGGCATTTCGGCGGCGCTGGGCGCCGCGGCGCGTTTGCATGTGCCGCTCACGCATCGCAACGTGTCCTCGTCGGTGACGTTCGCCACCGCGCACGCGGCAACACCGGAGGGCGAAGCCTCGCTGCCGAGCTACCTCCCCACGGACGGCACGTTGGTCTTCTACATGGGCCTCGGCAAACTAAGCGACCGCCTCTCCGAGTTGGTGCGCGCCGGCCGTCCCGCCTCGACCCCCGCCGTGGCCATCGCATCCGCCACGCTTCCCAACGAGCGCTCCGTCTTCGGCACCCTGGGCACCCTCGCCGAGTTGGTCCAAGCCGCCAACCTGGAAGCCCCCGCCTTGGTCATCATCGGCGAAGTCATCTCCCGCGCCGTCGCCAGCCCCGAGACCAAAGACGCCCTCCTGGGCGAAATCGCCAACTACGCGCTGATCTCGGGCTGAGTCGCAGCGTCCACAGAGAGAGTTCACAGGAAGACGGGAAGTTTTTTGGATTGTGGGACTGAGATGAGAGGAAAACCTCTCGATCCTTCCTGCCTTCCCGTCTTCCTGTGAACCTGCTTTTTCTTCGGAGGCGTTCGCGAGGTTGGGATGAGCTCGCGGACACGTGTCCGCGTACGACGGACAGTTGTCCGGTCGGTGGGACGCGGCGTCCCGCGATTGGGACGGTTACTTCGCGTTAAGATGGGGAATTGGCGTTAAAGCGGACGGCACGCCGGTTGCTCAAGCCCGCACACGATGAATCCACGAAAGGGCGACCTCTTTGTGATCGGGGCGATCATACTGGCGGTGAGCCTCGTGTTCGCCATGCCCGCGGTGAGGCGTTGGGCGCGCGCCGATCTTGCGTATACGGTGCAGACCTCGGGGCATCCGGCCCGGTTGTCGTTCGAGGTGGGAAAAAGGAAACTCGTCGTCATGCTCCAGATGACCCGCATCAAGAAGATCTATCGAACGGACCTCGTGGAGACGCATGCCCTCTCCGACCTGACCTTGCACGTGAAGGCCGGCGAGTTCGTGGCGGTGATGGGGCCGTCGGGGTCGGGCAAGACGACATTTCTCAACATTGCGGGCCTGCTCGACAACTTCAACGAAGGCGAATACCGGCTCGACGGGCAAGACGTGAGTCGCCTCTCCGACGATGAAATGTCGCGCATCCGAAATGAGAAGATTGGCTTCATCTTCCAGAGCTTCAACTTGATTCCCGATCTGGACGTCTTCGACAACATCGACGTGCCCCTGCGCTATCGGCGCTTGCCGGCCTCGGAGCGCAAGGACCGCATCACCCGCGCCTTGGAGCAGGTGGGCCTCTCCTCGCGCACGCACCATCTGCCCTCGCAGCTTTCCGGCGGGCAGCAGCAGCGCGTGGCCATCGCGCGTGTGCTCGCGGGCGATCCGAAGCTCATTTTGGCCGATGAGCCCACGGGGAATCTCGACTCGCTCATGACGCGCGAAATCCTCGACTTGCTCGAGCGCGCCAATGAAAAAGGGACCACCATCGTCATGGTTACGCACGGCGCCGAGTGCGCCGTGCGGGCGCACCGGCTGATTCACGTCCTCGATGGGCGCGCAGTGGAGGTCGAGCGCGCGCCCTCGTTGGTGAAAGGTCAGGATCTGCGGCTCGCTGCCGCGGTGGGGTGAGCGTCCGTGTTCGGGTATCACCTCAAAATGGTGGCCCACAGCCTGCGGCGCAGCCCCGGCTATGCGCTCCTCGTCATGGCGGGCGTCGCACTCGGCGTGGCCGTGGCCACGATGTTCTCCACCGTGCGGCACACGTACGCCAAGGACCCGGTGCCGTCGAAATCGAGCGTGCTCTATTACGTGCGCCTCAACGCCTGGGATCCCGTCCTCCCGCACGAGAACGGGATTCCGCCGATGGTCACGTACATGGATGCGACGGCCATCACGAAGTCGAGCATCCCCGTGCGGCAGTCGCCCATGTTTTCCTCGGAGCTCATCGTCTCCCGCGACGACGATCGCAGCCATCCGAAGCGTGAGTCGGCGCGTCCATGCTTCGGCGATTTCTTCGCCATGTTCAATGTGCCCTTCAAATATGGGGCGGCATGGGATCGCAAGGCCGACGAAGGACTCGAACCCGTGGCCGTCTTGAACGAGGGCCTGAACGAGCGGCTTTTCGGGGGCGCCGACAGCGTCGGAAAGCGCCTGCTCATCGACGGGCGCACCTTTCGTATCGTCGGCGTCTTGGACCGATGGTCGCCCACCATCCGCGCCTACGATCTGACGGTCGTCGACAAAGCCACGGCGCCACCCGAGTCCATCTACATACCGTTCCACTTCTTGCGTCCGATGCAACTTCGGAGCGCGGGGTCGTTCCAAGGCTGGAAGGTCGAGCCGGCACCCGGCTACGAGGGCGTGCTCGCCTCGGAGGATACGTGGCTCCAGGTGTGGGTCGAGCTTCCGAACGTGGAGGCCGTGGACTCGTACAAGCGATTCCTCGATGAGTACGCGATGGGCCAACGCAAGGTCGGCCGTTTTCTGGCGCGCATGGACAATCGCGTGACCCCACTCCTCGATTGGATGATGGAGCGGCAGGGCATTCCGCCGGAGACCGATGCGATGACGCTCGTCGCAGTCCTTTTCTTCGTCGTGTGCTCGATGAACTTGATGGGCGTGCTCATGGCGAAGTTTCTCGCTCGGGCACCGCAGATCGGCGTGCAGCGTGCATTGGGGGCCAGCAAACGCGATATCTTCCTGCAGCTCGTTCTCGAGTGCGAAATCATCGCCGTCGCGGGCGGCATCGCCGGCGTCTTGCTGGCTGCCCTCGCGCTCATCGGGGTCAATCACTACGCGGAGGACATCTTCTATCGCGACGATCTCTTTCACATCGATTGGTCCATGCTTTGGTTTGCCATCGTCAGCTCCCTCGTCGCCGGATTGATCGCGGGGGTGTATCCCGCCTACCGCATCTGCCGCGTACCACCGTCCGTCTACCTTCGGCTGCAGTGACATGGATATCGACGTCGGCCCCATTTTTCGTGCGATGCTTCGGCACAAGGTCAAATTTGGTCTCATCATCGTGGAGATCGCTTTGACCGTGGCCATCATGGCCAACAGCGCCTCGATGATCCTACAAGCGCGCCGCGACCTTCGGATCCCCTCGGGCTTCGACGACGAGAACCTCGTTTCGGTCGTCGGGCGGCCGCTCGATCGATCATTGACCGATCAAACGCGCATCAACGAAATGCTGCGCGAAGATCGCGAGAAAGTTCGCGCCATGCCGGGTGTCCGCGCGGTGGTGAACACGTACATGGTTCCTTGGAGCTCGTACAGTATGTCCACCAACTTGGTGCAGGCAGAAGGGGGCTCGGGGGAGTTTCTTCGCGTGCAGATGTATTCGACCGACGAAGGGCTGCTCGACGCGCTGCAGGTGTCCCTCATCGAGGGACGCATGTTCACCACGGAGGAAATCGACGAGTCGACGCGACGCCTTTACGCCGCGGAGATGAGTGAGCGCAAACCCGATGGCACCCTCAAGATCACCTTCGACACGGACGTCATCGTTTCGGAGGCCTTTGCCCGGCGTGCGTTCGGCGAGCCGCCTTGGGTCGGAAGGACCTTCGTCGAAAGTGACGGCTCACGCTCGCGCGTCACCGGGGTGATCGATCACTTCTACAAGCCGTACATCGACAAACACTCGCCCGTATCCGGGTATGTTTCCTTTCACCCCTACCGATCGGCGAACCCGCACGTGACGGCTCGTTTTCTGGTTCGAACGGAGCCAGGACGCGCGGCCGAGGTGGCGGATGCCCTTCCCGCGCGATTGTTCCGTCCCGATCTACCTCGGGAGATCAAAGCCAAGACGATTTCCTATATCCATACGATGTATTTCGGTCCGCAGCGCCTGGTGGCCGGATCCATGGCCGTCGTGAACGTGCTCCTCGTTCTCGTCACCGCGCTCGGGGTGGCCGGGCTTACCTCGTTTTCGGTGACCGAGCGCACGCGCCAGATTGGTACGCGACGCGCCCTGGGCGCCACGGCGGGGGTCATCGTACGCTACTTTTTGATCGAGACATCGCTCGTCACGAGCACGGGCCTGGCCCTTGGCGCCGTGTTCGCCGTAGCACTGAACCTGGCGGTCACTTCGATGATCGAAGGTCAGGCGAAGCTCGATTTTGCCTTCCTCGTCTTCAGCATGGTCCTGCTGTGGTTCGTGGGGCTCGTTTCGGCGATTTCGCCGGCGATGCGCGGCGCGCGCATTTCCCCGGCTGTGGCAACGCGGAATATTTAGCGACGTGGAGATCGTGCGAACATGCGGGTGATGAAGGTCCTGATCGTCGAAGACCAGCTCGCGGTGGCCAAGGCGCTTCAGGTTCTTCTCGAGGTGAACGACCTCGAGGCGGTGATCGCGCACAATCCCGAAAAGGCCATCGAGTGCGTCGAGCAGGACGACATCGGTGTGGTCATCCAGGACATGAACTTCAGCGAGGGGGCGACCACCGGTGCGGAGGGGCTCGCGCTCTTTCGCCGGCTGCGCACGCTCGATCCGGAGTTGCCCGTGTTGGCCATGACGGCGTGGTCGTCGCTCGAGTCGGCGGTGGAAATGGTGAAGGCCGGTGCAGCGGACTACCTGGCCAAGCCGTGGGATGACGACAAGCTGGTGGCGTCGGTGAAAAACTTGCTGCGCATGCGCGAGCTCGCCCTCGAGAATGCGCGCCTGCAGCACGAGAAGTCGTTTGCGCGCGGGGAGCTTGCCCGCAAGTACGAGCTTTGCGGCGTCGTGTACCGAAGTGCCGCGATGCATCGCGTGGTGTCGCTCGCGGGGCAGGTGGCGTCGGCCGACGTGCCGGTGCTCATCACGGGGCCCAACGGTGCCGGCAAGGAGATGATCGCGGAGATTTTGCACGCGAATTCCCGGCGGAGCGCGGCGCCGTTCATCAAAGTGAACGCGGGTGCGCTGCCCGACGACCTTCTCGAGGCGGAGCTTTTCGGGGCGGAGCCGGGCGCGTTCACCGGCTCGGTCAAACGGCGCGTGGGCCGCTTCGAGGCCGCGCACGGCGGCACCTTGTTTCTCGACGAGATTGGCAACTTGTCGCTCGCCGGGCAGATGAAGCTTCTGCGGGCGGTGCAGCGCGGCGAGTTCGAACGGCTCGGTTCGAGCGAGACGCGTAAGGTGGACGTGCGCATCGTGGCCGCCACCAACGCCGACCTGCGCGCGGCGATTGCCAAGGGCACCTTTCGCGAAGATTTGCTCTTCCGCCTCAACGTGATCGAAATCGAGGTGCCCGCCCTGCGCGAACGTCGCGAGGACGTGTTGCCCCTCGCCGTGGAGTTTCTCGCGCGCGGGCAAGCGGAGAAGCCGAAGCCCCTGTCGCTGGAGGCTCGGGCCGCGCTCACCGATTACGCGTGGCCTGGCAACGTGCGCGAGCTCATGAACCGGATCCAGCGCGCGAGCATCGTGGCCACGGGGCCGGAGATCACCGCCGAGGACCTTGGGCTTGCGTGCGGCAGTCCTGCCGCGACGGCCGAGCCGGCGGAGCCTTCTTCGTCGGAAGGATCGAGCGAGCGGCGCGAACTGGAGCTTTTGCTTCACGAGTGCGATGGCATGATCTCGCGGGTTGCGGCGCGGCTCGGGATCAGCCGACAAGCGCTCTACCGCCGCATGCAGCGGCTCGGTATCGTCTTGGAGCGACGCTTCAAGGGATGAAATGAGTCTCTCGTCGAGGTTTACGACCATTGCGCTGACTGGGGTGGCTTTGACCGCGGTGGTGGCCGCGTACGTCGCGCGCCGATGGCCGCAGTCGAACCTCGTGCTGTGGGCGCCGTTCGCGGCGGGCGGTCTCTTCACCTTGGTGGCCATGGGCACGGCCGCAGGCTCGGTGCGGCGCACGCTCACCGCGCTGGCGGACGGCGTGCGCGGCTTTCAGGCGTCCGATTTCAGTCTGCGGCTGGCCGTCGATCGCGACGACGAAATCGGCGAGCTTCTGCGCCTTTACAACAAGCTGGCCGATGCGATGCGCGAGGAGCGGCGTGAGGTCTTTCAGCGCGAGCTCTTGCTCGACACCTTGCTGCAGGGTGCACCGGTGGCGACCATCCTGACGTCGGAGGCCGGCCGCGTCGTCTTTTCCAACCGCGCCGCGCGCGAATACCTCGGCGGTGGGAAGCGGCTCGAAGAGAAACGCTGGGACGACATCCTCGCGGCGTGCCCCAAGGCGCTGCGCGTGGGGTTGCTCGCCTCCGAGGATGTGCTCTTCAAGTCCCCCGACGAACAGGGCGACGAGACGTTCCGCGCCACGCGGCGCTCGTTCCAGATCAATGCGCAGACGCACACCCTATTTACCGTGGAGCGCCTCACCCCGGAGCTTCGCCGCCGCGAGGTGGAGGTGTGGAAGAACGCCATCCGCGTGATCAACCACGAGTTGAACAACTCGCTGGCGCCGATTCAGTCGCTGGTGCACTCGGGCCGCCGCGTGCTCGAGCGCCCGCAGCACGCGGGGCGCCTCACGGAGATCTTCCAGGCCGTGGAGGAGCGCGTGAAGCACTTGGCGGCGTTCCTCGATGCGTACGCGAAGGTGGCCAAGGTGCCGCGGCCGCAGCGGCAGGAAGTGGCGTGGGACGAGTTCCTCGCGGAAGTGCAACGCATCAGCCCCTTTCGGATCGAGGGAAAGGCGCCGCACCACACCGGCTTTTTCGACCCCGGGCTGATGCAGCAGGTGCTCATCAATCTGCTCAAAAATGCGCGCGAATCGGGCAGCGGCGCGGACGACGTTGCCGTGAGCCTCGATGGGACGCTCGACGGCGGCATCGTGCTGCGCGTCCTCGATCGCGGGCGCGGCATGGAGCCGGATGCCCTGTCGCAAGCGCACTTGCCGTTTTACACCTCGAAGCCCACGGGCACCGGGGTGGGGCTTGCACTCTGCAATGAAATCGTCGAGGCCCACGGCGGCCGCCTTCGGCTGGAGAATCGCCAGGGCGGGGGTCTCGTGGCCACGTTTCGCCTGCCCGGCCGCGGCGTTATTTCGACGCGCGAGCCTTGAACGCGCGCACCAACTCGGCGAAGCGTGAACCCATGGGAGCCTCTTCGGCGCGCCAGCGCGCGCGTAGTTCGCGGGCGGCGCGCACCCAGTGGTCCTCGGGGAGCACTTGCTCGACGAGCTCGCGCACCAGGCGGGTGAGGGCAGGGGCCTGACCCGACGACGAGATGGCGACCACGAAGGGATCGCGCCGCACCACCGAGCTGGAGATCGCCGAGCCATGCTTCGGATCGTCCACCGCGAGCACGAAGATGCGGCGCCGCTCGGCCTCTTTGAAGACGCGCTTGGCGACACCGCGGGCGCCGGTGGCGGAGACGGCGAGCCATGCGCCATCGAGATCGTCCTCGGTGAAGACGCGCGCATGGTGCGCGATGACGCCCTCCTTGGCGAGCGCGCGCAGGCGCTTGGTCGCGCGTGGAGCCACGAGGCGCACCCGCGCGCGTGCGGCGACGAGATCGTCCACCTTTTTCTCCGCCACCGAGCCGGCGCCGACCACGAGGACCTCGCGGTCTTCCACGTGAAGAAACAGGGGATACAGGTTTCGCTCAGCCACGGCCGTCCCCCAGGCCCGCGTGCGGGGCCGTTCTGGATTCGATGGATACGGGGATGTTCGCGTCGGACAATCGCTGACGGGTGGTGGCAATGGCAAGATCGCTCATGTCGGAACCTACGGCGCGCCGTCCGAGCATGGCCGCCGCGTGCAAGGTGGTGCCCGAGCCGCAGAAGGGATCGAGCACCAGGGAGCCCTCCACGCTGGATGCGCGCACGATGCGCTCGAGCAGCTTGAGCGGCTTCTGCGTGGGGTAGCCCGTGCTTTCCTTGCGCAGCGGCGTGTTGGCAACCATGGCCGGGCAGTCGCTCCACACGCTCCCGATCGCGCGCCCTTCGTCCGCGTAGTAGCGGTACGTCTTGCCGCCCAAGGTGCGCTCGCGGAAGGAGCGGCCTTGCTCGTCGGTGTTCTTGAAATGCATGGCGAGGCTCGTGGAGGCAAAGGGTGCACGCAGTGCAGGATCGTGTGCATTCCACACGTATTCCTTGCCCCGCGTGTAGAGCAGGATCGTCTGGTGGCTCATTCCCGGGCCGCGCCGCTTCTTGCTGCCGTTTCCGGGGACCCAGATGACTTCGCCCAGGAACGACGCCCGCCCGAAGACGCGATCGCACGCGACCTTGGCCTCGTGCACCGCGCGCTGATCGAGGTGAAGCCACAGGGTGCCCTGGAGCGAGAGCACGTCGCGGACGCGTTCGAGGCGCACCTCGAGCCACGCGAGGTACGCTTCGAGCGATGGCCAGCGGTCGTGGTAGGCGACCTCGCCCGATTCGCGGTTCAACGTCGCCCCCGGTGCTTCGGCGCGCGCGCGAAAGGTGACGCCGACGGCGAAGGGCGGATCGAGGTACGCGAGGTCGACGCTCTCCGTCGCGAGGTGCGTGCCGATGTCGAGGGCGTCGCCCTGGATGAGCCGCACCGTCATGGCGCAGCGGCAGCCGAGCGGGCAGGGGCTCCGGCCGATTGGAGCGGGCGGCTCAACTCGGCGACGAGCTCGGCATCGCTGGTCTCGGGGAGCGGTGGCGGTGCATCCAGCGGATCCTCGAGCCACGCGCGCGCAGGCCCGAACGGCTCGCACCCGCGGAGGACCTCTTCGCTCGTGCACGTCGTGCGCACGTGGGTGTGGTCGTCGTGCAGGCCGCCGGGCGGCCGAGGCTGAGCCATCACCTCGAAGGCGCGCGCAATGAGCTCGGGCGACTCGCCCGACGCGCGCGCCCATTGAATGAGCCGCGCTTTCACGTGGCGGTGCACGAAGATCCACTGGATGTGCGCGTCCGGATCTTCGATCAGCGCTTTGACGAGCAGCCACTCGCGCTCTTCGTCGAGGCGGTAGTAGCGCTTCTTCTTCTTGTGGAAGGCGAGGCCATCGGGCCCGTAATGAATGAAGTCGGGGCTCGCCACCGGTATGCCGTCCAAGGTCGTGGCGTAGAGCAGAAGGTCGGCATCGCGCCCGTTGCGGTGCGAGAAATGCGGCAAGAGCGTGCCGCCGGTGGCCTTGGAGAGATCCCCGAAGACCAGCACGCTGCCGGGCCGTTGCTCCTCCACGTGCGCCGCTGCGCGCACCAGCGCCTGGGCAAAGCGCGGCGTGGCATGGTGGCGGTCGTTGTCGCGCAGGAAGCTGTAACCGGGGCCCTCGCTCGGGATCTCCATCGAGCCGGTGAGCACCCCGCGGTGGGTCATGCCGATGCTGCCCTCGAGCGCCGGGTACAGAGGAGAAGGCGACCGCCCGCAGCCAACCAGCACCCACGCGAGCACACCCACACCGAGACTCCTCACCCGAAACAATGTAGCAGTTCCGGTCAAGTCGACTCGAGGAAGCCGGCGATGCGTGACTCGACGGTGCGGACGGCGTCGGCGGTGGCGTACGATTCGGCGAGCTTCAACTTACCGTCGAGTCGGGTGAGGTACCCCTGGTCGACGAAGGAAGAGAAGGCATTTTCCATGAGCGGGGCGCTGATGGCCTCGCGTCGTTCGATTTCGCCCGCGAGGTAGAGCCGTTCGCCCACGGCGATGGCACGCTTGGTGAGTTCCTTCGGCGCGAGCGGTCCTTTGAGCAGTGCCGAAAGTCCCCGGGCGGCCACCCGGTAGCCTTCGACGAAGTTCTTCACGATGCTCTTGTAGAGCATCACGCGCCTTCGCCCCTCGTCGCTGCCGAAGCGCACGAACGTGCCCTCGCTGGCCAGTTCGCCGTCGGCGATCATCTCGGCCAACGTCTCGTCGAAAATCTGGTCGAACGTGGCATCGGCCCGGAACTGGAACTCGTACTTGAACAAGCGCGACAGCGAAAGCACGCGCTGCTTGAGTCCTTCGCGGCTCGGCGGGCCGCCCAGCAAGGCGGTGGCCACCATGGCGCGTGAGACGAAGAAGTGCACCACGATGTTCTTCGCCAGGTCCAGCGAGAGCCGCGCTTCGTCGGGCACCACGAAAATCGTGTCGGTGCCATGCCGCGCGAGCCCGAGTTGCTCGTCGGGGTGCACCTCGCGGCCCGGCAGTCGCACCGTTACGTGGCCCGCGCGCACGAACAGCGCGCACGCCTCGCGGATGGCATCCTCCGAGATGGCCACCTGCCCATTTCCGTTGGACCCGTTGCGCCGGCTCGGAACGATGTGCGGAGGCGTGAGGGACGCCGAGAAGCGCGCGCCGAAGCTCTGGAGGATGCGCGCCAGACGGCGGCAGCTCTCGGTCAACTCGGCCTGCGGCATGCCGCGCTTGTCGTGCGTGAGCAGCGCGGTGGCGACCAAGGCACCGCCGGTCACCGCGGTGACGCGGTTGATCTCGTTCATCACGCGGTAGGCGACGCGCGTGACCACGGCCCTGCGCCGCGCGGGGCTGAGCGTTCCCCCCGCGGAGGACGGCGCCGCATCGCCATTCTTGGCGCGGTGGCTCTCTTCGTCTTCGCGCAGCACCGTCTCCAAGGACAGCGGCTCGCCGAACTGCACGCTGATGCGCCCGTAGCGCTGCAGGAGCACGCTGAAGGCTCCCAGGAAGCCGCGCATGTCCTCTTTTTGCTTTTCGCCGCCGGACAGCTCGTGCACGTACGACTTTTCCTCCGGCACGCGCTCGTAGCCCACCGAGATGGGGCAGAAGAAGATCTGCCGAGGGCGCACGCCCAGCGCGGCATCCACCGACAGCGAGAGGAGCCCCACCTTGGGCGGCAGCAGCTTGCCCGTGCGCGAGCGTCCGCCTTCCAAGAAGAACTCCAGCGAAAAGCCGTCGATGATGAGCCGGCGGATGTACGCGTCGACCACCGCGCTGTAGAGCCGATCCCCCTTGAAATTGCGCCGGATGAAAAACGCACCCGCGCGCCGCAGGATCGGACCCACGGGGAAGAAGTTGAGATTCTCTCCCGCCGCGATGATCGGTAATTGCAAATGATGCGTATACAGAACGTACGCCAATACGATGTAGTCGATATGCGACTTGTGGCTCGGCAGCAGGACCACCGTGCCCTCGCGCATGGCCTTGCGCAGCCGCTCGATGCCCGCCTGATCGACCTCCAGGGCGCCGAACATGCGCGGCAAGAGCTGCTCGACGGTGACGTCGAGCGCCGCGATGGTGCCCATGTCGAGATCGGCCTCCATCTCGCGCAGCATGGACATGGCGCGCAGGGTGAGCACTTGACGCTCCGCCTCGCCCGGGCCGGCCATGTCGTAGATGACCTTTTTCAGCTTGGGGCTGCGCACCACCTCTTCGCGCATGCGATCCGGTGGCTTTTTCGTCGGGCCGATGACCGAGCGCCGCTCGCGCTCCAGCCTTCGAAGCAAGGTGTAGGTCATACGCCGGACCAACACGTCGTCCGAGACGGGGCCGTGGCCGTTTTGTGCAGCCGCTTCGTTCGCGAGGAACGCCTTCACGTCGATGGGTTCGCCCGCGCGCAAGGTGACGTTCTTGTAGTTCGACAGGAACTGCGCCAAGGTGCGGACCTTGCCGGGCCACTCGCGCGGGCCGAGGATCGCGTCGACCATGTTGTGCTGCGCGGCGTCGGGCTGTTTGGACCAGACGAATACCTGCGGCACGAGCAAAATGGGCCGCTCGGTCTCGCGCTGCATCTCGAACAAGGTGCGCATGTACGCGTCACCCTCGATGCGCCCGCGCCCGCTGCTTCGCGTGGACGCACGCGCCACCAGCGACGGCGGTCGCTTGAGAAAGAGCGCCGCCGACGAGCCATCGCGGATCACGCGGCGGAGATCGCGCCCGTCCTCCTCGTCCTTGCGGGCGCCCGTGCGACCGAGGGCGCTGAGCCACCCGCGGCCCATGGGCTCGAGCACCCAGAGGCCGAGATCGTTGGCGAAGCGAACCTGGGGCAGGTTGAGTCGCTTGATGAGGTGGTCGAGCGCGAGGAAGTCCAAAAAGGACAGATTGCGCAGCACGTAGACCACCGTGCCGCGCCGATCGGCCTCACGGACCGCAGCGGCCCATGCCTCGTCGACCTCGATGTGGTCGAAGAAACGATGATAGAGCCAGCCGAGAATGGCATTCGGCTCATAGGCAACGAGGGGACGCTCGCTCAAGTCAGTGCGCCTTTCTTATCGCTTTGTCCTCAGCCGCCGAAGGACTTCTTCATGACTTCGACGATGCGCTTGGACGCGTCGGGCGTAAGGCCGACCTTGGCGCCGAAGGGCCACGCGAAGCCGAATGTACGAACCTGATTGCATGAGAGCGACACCAGGATATCCGCGGGCGGCTGATTGATTTGCCCAATCGAGACGCCAAATTCGGCGTACATGCAATTTTCTCGCGGCGTATCGAAGTTCTTTTCCGTGCCGAAGATGCTGAGCACCTCCTCGTGCAGGCTCTTCGTCCCAATGTTCATCGATCCGAGAATGCGGAAGTCGTGGAAGCGAGGAACGTTCTGTTGCGGGGCCGGCGCCGCGGCGCCTCCCGGCAAGAGGCCCGGCGGCAGGAGGCCCGGCGGCAATAGCGCGGCGCCCGCGCTCACCCACGATTGAATTTGCGGGGGCAGTTGGAATCCGGTGGGCGCGTTCGGCGTGGCGGCCGCGGGCGGCTCGAAGTTCTGGAGGCGGAATGCGGTTATCGGCGCCTGCTCCATCTTGTCGAATGGTTGGGCGAGGCTCGGGCCACACCCCTCCGCGCAGGCAAGCATGAGGAACATGGCAGATGCTTTCGTCCAGCGCGACCGAACAAGCGAAACGATCATTGTAGCCTCCTCGTATAAATAAGGGCTGCGCGTCACGATAGACGAGGTAGGCTGCCGTCCGCCATGGCCTTTACCTTCAAGAAGATCGACCACGTGGGCGTTTGTGTCGCCGACATCGACCAAGCGGCAGAGAACTACCTCTCCGCCCTGGGCCTCGTGGCCGTCGACCGGGAGCTGGTTGCATCCCAAAAAACGGACGTTTGCTTCCTTCCCGTTGGCAACGCGAGTGTGGAGCTCATCAGTCCGCAAGGTAATGAAGGACTGGAGAAGTTTCTGACCAAACGAGGGGCCGGACTCCATCACGTCGCCTTCGAGGTCGAGGACATCGTGAAGGCCCTTGCGGAGCTCAAAGAAAAAGGCGTGGCGCTCATCGACGAGACGCCGCGCATCGGCGCCCGGGGTCACAAGGTCGCGTTTATCCATCCCAAGGCGATGGGCGGCGTCCTCGTCGAACTCGTCGAACACTAGCCACGAAGTTGTCGAACATCAGAAATTCGCTCTATGGCTAGCCGTCGAGCTTGTGTAAGTTGCGGCGAAACTTGCGGAGAGTGAAAACCAATGAGACCTGATGGCGCGAACATGGATGGAACCGCGCGGTACCGCCGATGGAAGGGCGTTGGTGCGCGCGTTGGCGTTTTAGCGGGCGCATTGTGCCTGATTCAGAGCGTGGCGTACGCGCAGCAGCCTCCTGGCGGCGCGCCCGCCCCGCAGCCCAAGTCTGGCGCCGCGGCGAAACCCGCAGGGGCAGCCGGAGCGACCGCTCCGGGTGCCGCGGCTGCCGGTTCGAAGCCGAATTTGGCCGAGGCGAAGAAGCAGTTCCAAACGGGCGAGGCCAAGTTCAAAGAAGGCGATTACGCGACGTCGCTCGCAGCCTTCCAGGCGTCGGATGCCATCAAGCCCACGCCGCAGAATGCGCGCTACATCGCGCTTAGCCAAGACAAACTCGGCCAGTACCCGGAGGCGGTCGCCGCCTACGAGCGCTTCATCGCCGAGGTGCCCGCGAACATGAAGAAGGACGGAGAGGCGGCCACCGCGCGCGTCGCCGAGATCAAGGCGCTGCCCGGCAAGGTGCACGTCGAGTCGACGCCCGCGAGCGCGCAGCTCACCGTCGATGGCAGGCCCGCCGCCTCGCCGACGCCGGCCGATATCGATCTGCCGCCCGGCAAGCACGCGCTCCACATTGCGGCCGACGGCTACGTCTCCAAGGACCAGGACATCGAGGTCGCCTACGGCTCGAAGCAGGACGTGAAGGTGGAGCTCGAGGCGGTTCCGCCGCCCGCGCCCCCGCCGCCGCCCCCGGTGGCCGAGGCGCCGCCGCCCCCGCCGCCGGAGACGCCCGCGCCTGCGCCGCGCAGCAAGGTGCCGGCCTTCGTCACCGGTGGTGTGGCCCTCGCCGCGGCGGGTGTCGGCACGGTGTTCGGCATCATGGCGTTGAGCGACAAGAGCGACTTCGACAAGACCCCGACGAGCTCGAAGGCCGACGACGGCGAGAACCACGCGCTCATCGCGGACATGGCCATCGGCGTGGCGATCACGTTGGGCATCACCAGCGCGGTCCTCTTCTTCAGCGCCGAGGAGCCGGCGGCAAAGCCCGCCGCGAAGGCTGCTCCGCGTAAAGTGATCGCGGCCCCGAAGGCGCCGCCGGTCACCATTCGGCCGACGCCGATTGTCACCCCCCACGGCGGCGGCGCTGGTGCGCTGATCCGCTTCTGATCTTCACGAGCGCTCGAGGACGACCACGATGAACAAGATGATGCTGAAACGCTTTGCCTTGCTCGTGCCCTTCGTTGCGGCGATGATCGTTGCGGGCTGCGAAATCGCAGTGGACTTCGATCGAACGAAGATCCCCGTCGACGACGGCGGCGCGACGGACACCGGGGTACAGGACACCAGCACCCCGACCGACACGGGCACCGACACCGGGACGGATTCCGGCAACGACGCTGGCAGCGATGCGGGCGACGCCGCAGCGGACGCTGACGCCGCGGGCTGATCGCTCGCGTCACGCTGAGAAAAGGAGCGCACGCGTCGAGACGCGTGCGCTTCTTCGTATGCGCTTCTTTACGAGCCCGCCTTGGCGGAGAGCTCTTGCAGCGTGGTGGCGATGCGCTCCACGTCGGCCGGCAAGGTGATGGGCAGGTTGGCGCGTCGGGGGCTCACGTCGGCCAGCGTCTTTTCGTGGTAGCCGAGTTTAAACTCGGTGAATTTGAGGCCGTTTGCCGTGGAGACGACGACGACGCGGTCGTTCGAGCCGATGAGGCCGCGGTCGCGTAGCTTGAAGGTGCACGCGAGGGCGACGCCGGTGTGCGGATCGGTGTAGAGCCCCGTGCGATCGGCGCGAGCGCAGGCGTCGGCCAACTCGTCCTCGCTGGCTTGCTCGACCACGCCGTTCATCGCCTTCAAGGCCGCCATGGCGCGCGGTGCGCTGACCGGGTTGCCGATTTGAATCGCGCTCGCGTGGCTCTTCTTGGCCGCGATGGCTTCGACCTTTTCCGAGCCGGCCATGAAGGCGCGGTACATCGGGTTGGCATTTTCGGCCTGCGCCACGCAGATGCGCGGCAATTTGTTGGTCAACCCGAGGTCGACCATCATGCGGAAGCCCGCGTAGAGCGCGGCGGCGTTCCCCAGGTTGCCGCTGGGGAGCACGACCCAATCGGGCACTTCCCACTCGAGCTGCTGCGTGAGCTCGATGCCCACGGTCTTCTGCCCCTCGATGCGCAGAGGGTTCATCGAGTTGGCCAGGTAGATCAACCCGCGCTTGGCGAGCTCGCGGATGACGGCCATGCAGCCATCGAAGTCCGTCTCCAGCGCCAGCACCGTGGCACCATGCGCGAGCGGCTGCACGAGCTGCGCCGGCGAAACGAGGCCGCGCGGCAAGAGCACCACCACGGGCAGCCCGGCGATGGCCCCGTACGCCGCCAGCGACGCCGATGTGTCACCGGTGCTCGCGCATGCAATGACCCGCGTGTTGTGCGCGCCCGTGCGCAGCGCCCAACGGAGCACGCTCACGAGGACGGTCATGCCGAGATCCTTGAACGAACCCGTGTGCGCGTTTCCGCACTGCTTCACGTACAGCTCGGGAACGCCGATCTCGGCGCCGAGCCTGCGCGCGTGAAAGAGGTTCGTCGCGCCCTCGTAGGTGGAGACGATGAGGTCGTCCGGCACCTGCGGCGCGATCCATTCGCGCTTGCCCCAGACGCCCGAGCCATACGGGAACTCGTGCCCGCGGTAGCGCAGATCGAACAGCTCTTTCCACTGACGCGGGCTGCGATCGCGCAGTGCCTCGATGTCATGGTGCACCTCGAGGAGGCCGTCGCACGTGGGGCAACGGTAGATCGCTTCGGTGAGGGCGTGGGTGCCGGGGCAACCGGAGAAGCAGCGGAATTGGGCTCGGTAGGTCATGGGGTCACGGGGGCGGAAACGGCGGAGGCGACGGCCGGCCGAACGCAGCGCAGATAATAGCGGCTATTTCCACTGTCGTACGGCCTGCATGCCATGGTCTTCGGACAATCGGCGTCGGTGCAGCAGATGTCCGAACAGTACGGGTTGCCGGCGCTGTCGCGGAAGCAGTGCCCACCGATGCAGTCGCCATCGACGACGCAGCCGTCGCCGGTCGGGATGGTCCCCTTCGTCCCGGAGGGCGTGCATGCCGAGCTCACCTGGAGCTTCTCGCGCGGCTTGATGTTGTCGCACGTCGTTCCGCACTGGCTCGAGCTGCAGCACGGGGCCCGGCACGCGGGGTTCTCGTCGCAGACGCCTTCGCCGCACGGCGGGCAGTTTCCGAGACCGAGCAAACCGCAACCGGCGCTGGCCTCGCAGCGGCCGCCCTCGACGGCGGCGTTGTTCACCGGAACGCCGCACGAAAGCGCCCAGTTGGTGGCGCCCGCCGTGGCACCACGCACGTCCATCGCGCGGCACTTGGTGCCGCTGGCGCATTGGCTGGAGCTGCAGCACGTGTCTTGGCAGCGGCCCCCGGAGCAAACGCCCGAGCGGCATTGCGCGTCCTGCTGGCAGACCTCGCCGCCGTTCGTCGTCCCCAAGCTGGGGCGCGCGATGGCACCGCCGCGGACGCAGTAGCTGCCGCCCGTGCCTGCGGCCAAGCACACGAACTCACTGGGGCAGTCGCGGCTCGTGCAGCACGCCTTCGAGCAAAGCCCATCGGCTTGGACGACGGCGCTGCCGAGCTGGTTGGCGTCGGCGCAGAACGTGCCCGTCGTGCACTCGGCGCTGGCGCGGCACTTGTCGCCGAGCTTTGCCGACTCTTTGACGACGCAGAGGCGCGTTCCCAGGTCGCAAACTTGGGGCGAGGGGCAGGTGCCCGCACTGCAGCCGCCGGGTTGGCAGATCTTCTTGTCGGCCGCGCATTTTTCGCCGGTCGGGCAGGGGTCGTCGACGATGCCGTCGCAGTTGTTGTCCTTGCCGTTGCATTGCAGCGGGGCATTCGGATGCCGATCCGGATCCGTATCGTCGCAGTCGGCCTCGATCAGCGCGGTGCCCGTGTCGTTGGGGTGCCCGCAGAGGAAATAGCCGTCGCCGTCCTTGTCGGTCGTCTCGCACTCGCTCACGGCGCAGTTGCCGTTGATGCACGGGATGCACTTCGAATTGAAACAGCGCTGCCCTTGCGGGCAAATGCCGCCGTCGAAGGCACCGTCGCAGCTCCACCCGCCGGGTGGGTCGGCCGTGATGATGGCCTCACAGCCACCCGAAGCGAGAAGAAACACCATACCGACGAGGACGACCAGGGCCGAAACCAAGAAGCGACGAAGAGCCATTCAGAACGTCACGCGCCAGAAGGCGCTGCCTCCTTGGACGGTGACCTCGCTGCCCTTTGGATGCTTCGTACGTGCGAAGTAAAGGACGAGCGTGGCCACCGCGCCGGCCGCGCCCACGGCGAATCCGATGTCGGCGATTTGCGCGCTTTTGTGCGCGTCATCTGCCTTCCGTGTCAGGTCGTCGTAGGTGCCATCGCGGCCCGTCGTGAAGCTGTCGCTGGGGCGATCGTTCATCGCCTTGATGCCAAAAAAAGTGCCCACGCCGATGCCGGCGAGGGCAACCACCGCCGTCGAGACGGTCAGCGCATCGATGCGGCCGTACTCGATCTTGACCTTCTTCTCCTGAATGATGATCTGCTTTTCGGGCGGCGGCGGCTTCGGTCGCGTCCGTTCGAGCTCGGCCTTGGCACCGTCGAGGCGGCGCTGGGTGGCCTCCGCACGCGAGCGTTCGGTCGCGTCCAGATCCATCTTCATGTAGGTCCGCATATGCTCGAGCGCGGCATCGATGCGCCCGAGCTTCTCGTTGACCGAGATGAGGTTGTAGACGAGGTCCTTGGCGGTTGGGTCCAGCTTGTGGGCCGCCTCGAGCTCGCTGATGGCCTCGGTATAGCTGCCCTGCTGATACAGTTCGCGCGCATGCTTGAAATGCTGCTGCGCTTTGGCGGCCGTCTCCGCGTCGGGCCCTCCGATGCTCCCGGAGGCGGTGGCGGTGGAACCGGCTGGCGGTGTGCTCGTCGTCGTCGCGTTCGCGCCCGAGTTGCTGCCGGCACTTCCCGTCGGCGCCGGTTTTCCTGCCGTCGATGACGGGGAGGAAGACCGGGAACCTTTGCGTTGTGCAAACGCCGGGGCGGGGGTGCTGGCGATGGCCAGGGCGAGAAGGACGGAAGTTTTCCGTACCCACTCCATCTTAAGCTTCGTCAGCATAGCCTACCCATTCGTTTTGGGAGCTCAGGAAATCGTTTCGCTGTAAGACGCGTCGCTCGCACGCGTTGTTCGACTATGATGGCGGCGCGGTCGTTTTTCTTTCTCTCGGTCGTAGGATCTTTGTTGGCTTGCACCACCACGCGCCAGGCGCGGGCGGATGAAGCTACGGTATCGGTCGGGCCACCGGAGTACGGCTACACGCACGGACGCTTTGCGCGCCCTCCGGACCCGGACCCACCGATTGCGACGTACGCGTACTCGGTCGAAGCGCGCACCGAAGTCGAGCGTCCCTCGTTCGTGGAACGTGATGTCTACCGTTCACCGTTTCGCCTTCAACTCGGCCCCGCCGCGATGACGACCGGTCGTGGTCTGGGCATGGGCCTCGGCGTTGCCGCCGACTTCGGACGAGGTACGGTGGGCGCTCGCCTTGCCGCCGCATGGCTGCGCGGCGAACGGCAGAGCGAGGACACAGGGATCGGTCAGTACACAGGTGAGCTCACGCTCGACTTGAATAAGCGTGGGCAGGTGCACCCGGTGTTCGGCGTCGGCTTCGGCGTGGCGCGCGTGAGCAGGCCGGAAGGGAGCGGCAACGTGGGCATCGGCATCGCGCGCTTCGGGCTCGAGTATTCGCTCGGGCTCGAGGACACGGACGTGCGTCTCGGCGGTGGCATCACCGGCGTGCTTCCCGGCCCCTCGGATCGGGAGGTGTCCAACGTGAAGCCGTACGCGCTCGTGGGCGCGAACGTGGCCATCGGCTTCTAAGGAAGCGCCCACTCGACGGGCGCGCGGCCCACTTGCGCGAGCAACTGGTTGATCTTCGAGTAGGGGCGGCTGCCGAAGAAGCCCGTATGCGCGGATAGCGGCGAAGGGTGGACGCCTTCGAGCACGCGGTGGCGTGAGGCGTCGACCAGCGATTTCTTTTTCTTCGCGTGCGCGCCCCAGAGAACGAAGACCGAGGGCGCGCACTTCTCGCTGGCCGTGCGGATGATGGCATCGGTGAGCTTTTCCCAGCCCTTGCCTTTGTGCGAGTTCGCTTCTCCCTCGCGCACGGTGAGCACCGTGTTGAGAAGGAGCACGCCTTGCTTCGCCCACGGCACGAGCGAGCCGCTGCTCGGCGGCCGACAGCCGACGTCGGCGGCGAGCTCCTTGAACATGTTGACCAAGGAAGGCGGCGGCTTGATGCCCTGGCGCACGCTGAAGGCGAGGCCCTCCGCTTGCCCAGGGCCATGATACGGATCCTGCCCCACGAGAACGACCTTCACGTCGTCGAGCGGCGTGTGTTCCAGCGCTGCGAACACGTCGACCTCGGGCGGATACACCGGACCGCGCGCGCGTTCGCCGTCGACGAAGGTGCACAGTTCTTGGAACCAGGACGCGCTTCGCTCACGGGACAGAGCCTCGAGCCACGCTTTCGGAATTGACGCCGCCATCGTGCGATGAAATATCGCACGCATGCCGTCCCGTCTTCTGCTCGAAATCATTGCCATCGACGCCATCGATGCGCATCACGCGGTTCTCGGCGGCGCCGACCGCCTCGAGCTTGTCAGCGGCATGGAGGTCGCTGGCTTGAGCCCCTCGGTGGACACGTTCCGGGCGGCACGCGATGCGGTCGACGTGCCCATTCGCGTGATGATCCGCCTTCAAGGAGGCTTTTCTGCTGGCGGCCGCGCGGGCCTCGACGCGCTCGTAGCTTCCGCGGAGGCCCTTCGCCGGGCCGGGGCGGACGAATTCGTCCTCGGCTGGCTGGACGATCGCGGGCACGTCGACCTCGACGCCGTGCGTACGGTCGTCTCACACCTCGACGGCTGCGCATGGACGTTTCACAAAGCCATCGACCACGCCTCGAATCGCGACGCCGTCTACGACGCCATCCGCGACCTGCCAGGCCTCGACACCGTCCTCACCTCGGGTGGCCCCGACGTCGCACTCGACGTACTCACCGCCGAGGCCTCACGCGAACGCGCCCGCGGCGGCCCCGAGATCCTCGTCGGCGGCGGCCTGCGCGTCCCCCACCTCGCCCCGCTCCTCGCAGGTGGCGTCACCGCATTCCACTTCGGAAGCGCTGCCCGCCCGGATGGCTCATGGTCCGCCCCCATCTCCGCCGACCTCGTCCGCGCGCTACGCGATCGACTCTGAGGGAGAGAAATTACATGAAGGCGGGAAGGCGGGAAGGTTTTTGGGTTTTCCGTTCGCCAAAGCGAGCCAACTGAAACCCCAAAAAAGCGTTCCGCGACGGCTCGTGCCGTAAGTCCTTCCCGCCTTCCCGCCTTCATGTTCAATCCTAAATCGTCACACGTTGGCGGTGCCTAGGGCGCCGGGGCGGCGGTACCACCACCAGGTGGCGGCGACGCAGGTGCAGTAGAAGAGGAAGAAGAACGCGAGGGCGATGCCGGGGCCGTGGGTGGCTCGGATGGAGGCGCCGAAGGCTTGCGGAATGAAGAAGCCGCCGAGGGCACCGATGGCGGAGGTGAATCCGAGCACCGCGGCGCTGTCGCGGCGTGCGCGGGTCATCGCGAGGTCGGGATGCTCCGGGTCGGCTTGCAAGGCTTCCGCGCGGAAGATGACCGGGATCATGCGGAAGGTGGACCCGTTGCCGAAGCCCGTGGTGACGAACAAGACAAGGAAGGTAACGAGGAACCCGGGGAGGTTGCCTGCGCCGACGAAATAGACGACACCCACGGTGGCGCAGCCCATGGCGACGAAGTTCCAGAACGTGACCCGGGCGCCGCCGACTTTGTCGGAGATGAGACCGCCGAGCGGCCGCGCGATGGATCCGACCAACGGTCCCACGAACGCGAGGTTCGTCGAAACGTCGGGGAACTGCGTTTTCAAGAGCAGCGGGAACGCCGCCGAATAACCGACGAACGAACCGAAGGTGCCAATGTAGAGCCACGCCATCACCCACGTGTGCTTTCGCTTCGCAATGGCGAGCTGATCGCGGAAGGGCGACTTGGCGACCCGCAGGTTGTTCATGAATGCAAAGGCGCCGAACGTGGCCAGTGCCACCAGCGGCATCCACATGAGTCCGGCGTTCGCAAGATGTAGCCCGCCGATGCCGATGGCGATCGGCGTAAGCAGTTGAACGCTGCTCACCCCAATGTTTCCGCCGGCGGCGTTCAGTCCGAGCGCGAGCCCCTTCTTCCGATCGGGATAGAAGAAGGAGATGTTGGCCATGCTCGAGGCGAAGTTCCCGCCGCCGAGGCCCGCGGTCGATGCGGCGAGTGCCATGAGCCAAAAAGGTGTCGTCGGTCGGTCGACCAAGAGCACCAGCAGCGTGGTGGGGACGAAGAGCAGCAGCGCACTGACGATGGTCCAGTTGCGCCCGCCGAACTTGGGAACGGCGAAGGTGTAGGGGAAGCGCATCATCGCGCCCACGAGCCCCGGAAGGGCCACCAAGAGAAAAAGCTGATCGGTCGAGTAGGTGAATCCCACTTTGGGGAGTCGTGTGGCCACCACGCTCCACATCAGCCAAACGGAGAATCCAATGTTCTCCGCCAGGATGGACCAAATCAGGTTTCGTCGTGCAATGCGCTCCCCGCTGCGTTGCCAGAATGTTTCGTCCTCGGGATTCCAATCTTCAATCCAGCGAGAACCTCGGGCAGGCAGTACGAGCTCTTGGGTCGCTTCGAAGCTCGTCGTCATGGCTATTCTCCCAGTTTGGGAAAAAGATGCAGATGCAATGTTTCGGCAATGTTTTGCCCGTGTTTCTCGGCAACGCGACGCGTCTATTTTAAATAACACGTCGCGTTGCAAATGAAACGACTGCGAAACAAATGATGCGTATCTCCTTTTAATGTATGAGCGGGGTGAAGACGCACTGTCCCTATTGCGCGCTCCAATGCGGAATGCGCATCGAGGGCTCTCCGCAGGAGCCGCGAATAGCCGGGGATCCCGATTTTCCGACCAATCGAGGCGCCTTGTGCGTGAAGGGATGGTCGGCGGGCGTTACCCTCGCGCACCCCGAGCGGCTCACCACACCGCTGGTGCGCAACGTGCGCGGCTTTCTGGAGCCGGCGACGTGGGATGAAGCGATCGCGCGCACCGTGGAGGGCTTTCGCGAGGCGCGAGCGCAGGGCGGTGCGGACGCCGTCGGCGTCTTCGGCAGCGGCTCGCTCACCAACGAGAAAGCGTACTACCTCGGGAAATTCGCGCGCGTGGCGCTGGGCACGCGGATGATCGATTACAACGGCCGCTTCTGCATGTCGTCGGCGGCCGCGGCCTCGAACAAGGCGCTCGGTGTGGACCGCGGTCTGCCGTTCCCCCTCGCCGACATCGCGCAGGCCGATGCGATTCTGCTCGTGGGCAGCAACGTCGCGGAGACCATGCCGCCGCTCATGCAGTACTTCGAGGCGCAGCGGGCGCGCGGCGGAAAGCTCATCGTCGTCGATCCGCGGCGCTCGTCCACGGGGCTGGCGGCGGATCTGCATCTGCGTCTCGCACCCGGGAGCGATGCCGCGGTGGCCAATGGCCTTTTGCACCTGCTCGTTCGCGCCGGCGCCGTCGATGCGAAATACATCCGCGAAAGGACGGAGGGCTTCGAGGCGGTGCGCGCGGTCGTGGCCAGCTATTGGCCCGAGCGCGTGGAGTCCCTCGCCGGCGTGCCCCAGGCCGATCTCCTGCGGGCCGCGCAGATCTTGGCCCACGCCGAGACCGTGATGGTGCTGACCGGGCGGGGGCCCGAGCAGCAGTCGCATGGCGTCGAGAATGCGCTTTCGTACATCAATCTGGCCCTGGCCATGGGCATGGTTGGCAAGCGCAATGCCGGTTATGGCTGCCTCACGGGCCAAGGCAATGGACAAGGTGGGCGGGAGCACGGTCAGAAGGCCGATCAGCTGCCCGGCTACCGCCGCATCGACGATCCCGCGGCCCGCGCGCACGTGGCGGGCGTGTGGGGCATCGACCCGGAATCGATCCCCGGGCCGGGCAAGTCCGCGTACGAGATGCTCGACGGCATTGGCGAGGCGGAAGGCATTCGCGCGTTGTTCGTGATGGGCTCCAATCCGGTGGTCTCCGCGCCCAACGCGCGGCGGATCGAAGCGCGCCTGCGCGAGCTCCAGTTTCTCGTCGTCTCCGACTTTTTCCGCTCCGAGACGGCGGACATCGCCGACGTCGTCTTTCCGGCGGCGCAGTGGGCGGAGGAACCCGGCACCACGACCAATGTCGAAGGCCGAGTCATCCTGCGCCGTCGCGTGTTCGATCCCCCGCAGGCCGTACGCACCGACTTGGATCTGTTGTGCGAGCTGGCCGCGGGCCTGGGCAAAGGCGAGTTTTTCCCGTCGAGCGATCCCGAACGGGTCTTCGTGGAGTTGTGTCGAGCAAGCGCGGGCGGGCCCGCGGACTACTCGGCCATGAGCTACGGCGAACTCGATGCGAAGGGCGGCGTGCATTGGGGCGGCGAGCGGCTCTTCCACGAGCGATTCCCCACGCCCAGCGGGCGCGCGCGCTTTCACGTCGTGCACGACGTGCACCCGTTCGAGGAGCCCAACGAGTCGTACCCGCTCTACCTCACCACGGGGCGCGTGCTCGCGCAGTACCAATCGGGCACACAGACGCGGCGCGTGCCCACCCTGGCGAAGGTCAACCCCGAGCCGCTCGCGGAAATGCACCCGCTTCAAGCACGGCGCCACGGTCTCTCCGACGGCGACGCCGTCATCTTGGCCACGCGACGCGGCCGCGCTCGATTCTCCGTCAAAGTGACGCCGAACATCCGCGAGGACACGGTCTTCGTTCCCTTTCACTGGGGCGGCGTGGGATCGGCCAACCGCCTGACCCAGGATGCGCTCGACCCCACGAGCCGCATGCCGGAATTCAAAGTTTGTGCAGTGCGCATCGAGCGCGGGACGTCTGCCTTCGAGCCAAAAAACAAGGAACACGGAACATGAAAAGGAAACTCGTTGTCATTGGGAATGGCATGGCCGGCGCCCGCTTGGTCGAGGAGATCCTTCTTCGCGGCGGCGGGGAGCGCTTCGAAATCGTCATGTTCGGCGACGAGCCGTATGGCAATTACAATCGCATCCTTCTGTCCAACGTTCTGGCGGGTGCGCACGACCCGAAGGACATCTTCATCAATCCGCTGAAATGGTACGAGGACAACCACGTGAAGCTTCACGCGGGCGTGCGCGTGGCATCCGTGGATCGCGCGGCGCGCCTGGTGCACGGCGACAATGGCGTCGTCGAAACGTACGACGATCTCGTGTTCGCGATGGGCAGCTCGGCCTTCGTGCCCCGCATGGCCGGTACCGAGAAGGACGGCGTGTTCGTGTTCCGCACGCTCGACGATTGCGATTCGATCATCAAGTACACGGCCGGCCGCAAAACGGCGGCGGTCATCGGCGGCGGCCTGCTGGGCCTCGAGGCTGCGCGCGGCCTGATGGAGCGCGGGCTGCAAGTGCACGTGGTTCACTTGATGAACCACCTCATGGAGATGCAGCTCGATCGCATGGCCGGTGCCATCTTGCGAAGCACCATGGTGCGCATGGGCCTGCAGATTCACCTCGAGAAGGCGACCAGTGAAATCCTGGGCAATGGCAGCGTCACCGGCTTGCGCTTCCAAGACGGCGGCATTCTCGATTGCGACATGGTGGTCATCTCCGCGGGCATTCGCCCGAACACGCAGCTGGCCAAGGAGGCCGGCCTCACCGTGGCGCGCGGAATCGTGGTCGGCGACGATCTCGCATCGCCCGACGATCCCAACGTGTTTGCCATCGGCGAATGCTCGGAGCACGACGGCAAGACCTATGGCTTGGTCGCGCCGCTCTGGGACCAAGCGCGCGTGCTCGCCGAGCGCCTCTCGGCGCGCAGGCCGCAGGCCACGTACCATGGTTCCAAGGTCGCGACGAAGCTCAAGGTGATGGGCGTCGACCTGGCCGTGATGGGCGATCGCGAAAGCTCCGAGCCCGACGACGAAGAAGTCACCTACGCCGAGGCCAAACGCGGCGTGTACAAGAAGGTCATCGTTCGCGACGGACGCATCGTCGGCGCCATTCTGCTGGGCGATCCTGCGGCCGCCCCCGGCCTGGTGCAAGCCTTCGACCGCGGCGCCGAGGTGCCCGACAACCGCGCCGAGCTGCTCTTCCAGCTCGACGCCGGCGCGGCCAACACCACGCGCATCGAGGATTTGCCCGACGATACACAGATTTGCAATTGCAACGGCGTCTCGAAGGGCGACATCCTCGGGGCCGTCCGCAACGGCGTCCGCTCGCTCAAGGTCCTCTGCGACACCACGCGCGCGGGGATGGGCTGTGGCACGTGCAAGAAGCAGGTGGAATGCCTGCTCGAGTTCGCGGCGGGCGACTCGAAGGTGGAGGACCCTTCGGTGCACTATTACGTGCCCGGCGTGCCGATGACCAAGCCGGATCTGGTGGAAGAAATCCGCGCGCGCGGGTTGAAGAGCGTCTCCTCGGTCTTTCGGGAACTGGCCAGTGGCAAGGAAGATCCGGCGAGCAAACCCGGGTTGGCGTCGCTGTTGAAGACCCTCTGGGCCGAGGAGTACGTCGACGAGCGCGATGCGCGCTTCATCAACGATCGCGTGCACGCGAACATCCAGCGCGATGCCACCTTCAGCGTCATTCCGCGCATCTACGGTGGTGTGACCTCGGCCGAGCAGCTTCGGGCCATCGCCGACGCCGCCGACAAGTACGACGCCAAGATGGTGAAGATCACCGGCGGGCAGCGCATCGACCTGCTCGGCATCAAAAAGGAAGACCTTCCCAACGTGTGGCGCGATCTCGGTATGCCCTCGGGGCACGCGTACTCGAAGGCGTTTCGTACCTGCAAGACGTGCGTGGGCAGCGAGTTTTGCCGCTACGGCGTGGGGCATAGCACGGAGCTCGGGATCAAAATCGAAGAGCGCTTCCAAGGCATCGAGTCACCGCACAAGATGAAGCTGGCGACCGCGGGGTGCCCGCGCAACTGCTCGGAGGCCACCACCAAGGACATCGGCGCCGTGGCCATCGAGGGCGGGCTCTGGGAGATTTACGTTGGCGGTGCGGCCGGCGCGCGCGTACGCAAGGGCGACCTTCTTTGCACGGTGTCATCGCACGACGAGGTGCTGCACTACACGGGGCGCTTCATGCAGTACTACCGCGAGAACGGGAAGTACCTCGAGCGCACGTACGACTTCCTCGAACGCGTGGGCATCGAGAAAGTGCGCGCCGTGGTCGTGGACGACGCCGAGGGCATCGGCGAGCGGCTCGACGCCGCGATGGCCGCATCGGTCGCCGCGTACGTGGATCCTTGGAAGGAGACGCCGCACGAGACGCAGTTCTCCGAGGCCCTCGAGCCACGCGGAGAGTTGGTGCAGCTGCGAACGGCCCGCGCGGTGGGCGAGCGATGAAGAGGGGTGAAGCCATGACGACGTGGAATCTCGGGCCGGTGGATCGCATCGCCCTTGGCGAGGGACGCGCGTACCGCGCAGGTGAGCACGAGGTGGCCGTCTTCCGAACGCGGACCGGCGGCGTCTTTGCCACGCAGGCGCGCTGCCCGCACAAGCAGGGGCCGCTTGCCGACGGCATCGTGGGCGCGCACCAGGTCATCTGCCCGCTGCACGCGTACACGTTCGACTTGCACACGGGGTGCCCGAAAAATGGCACCTGTGAGGCGCTGCGGACCTACGAAGTGGAGGTCAACAGCGCCGGCGATGTGTTACTCCATGTCTGACATGGGGGACACGACTGCCCTGAATGGACTTCGCGTGGCGCTGCTCGAAGCGCGGCGCAGCAGCGAACTGGCCGACCTCGTTCGGCGCAACGGTGGCGAGCCGCATTCGGTGCCGGCGATGCGAGAGACCCCGCGCGAGCCGCTCGACGATGTCGCGGCGGCGCTCGATCGCTTCGGCTCGGTGCCGCGTCCGGTGGCGATCTTCGCCACCGGCGTCGGGGTCGAGGCGCTGTTCGCCATGGCGGAAAAACTCGGTCGAAAGGCGGATCTGGAGGCGATCCTCCGGCGCGCCATCAACGTATGCCGCGGGCCCAAGCCAGTGGCCGCGTTGAAGGGCTTCGGCATGCCGGTGTCGGTGCGCGCGGCCTCGCCGCACACGACGCGCGAGCTGCTCGACGCCATCGAGTCGCTCGATGCCACGGAGCCCCTTCCGCTGGAGGCGGCGCTGGTGGTGCATCACGGCGAGCGCAGCGACGTGCTGGTCGACGCCGTCAAGGCCAAGAGCCCCGTGGTGGTGGAGCTCTTGCTGTACGCGTGGGAGCTGCCCGAGGACACGGCGCCGCTCGCCGCGCTGGTGGGGGAGATCATCGCCGGCCAGATCGGTGCGGTCGCGTTCACCACGCAAGTGCAGGCGCGCCATCTCTTTGCGATTGCCGATGAAATCGGGAAGCGCGAGGCGCTGGTGAAGGCCCTCAACGAGCTCTCCGTGGTCGTGGCGGTGGGGCCGACGTGCGCGGAAACGTTGCGTTCGCTCGGTACACCGCCGCGGGTCGTTCCGGAGAGTCCCAAGATGGGGCCCATGGTCCAGGGCCTGGCGCGCTATCTCGACGAGCGGTAACGCTCGGGTTAACCTGTGCGGGTGACTGCTCGGACCGCCGGCATCGAGGATGCCACCCTCGCCTCTGAAATTGCATCCCGTTGCGCCCTTGCGCGCCGTGCCGCGAGGAGCCTGGGCCCACGCGAGCGCGCCATCAAGGACCAAGCGCTGAGGGCCATCGCCGCCGGCCTGCGCGCGCGCAAGCCGGAAATCCTCGAGCAGAACGCGCTGGATCTCGAGAACGCGCGCCAGCGTGGAACGCGCGGGGCCTTGCTCGATCGGCTCGCGCTCGACGACAAGCGGCTCGAGGCCATGGCCGTCTCCGTCGAAGAGGTGGCCGAGCTTCCCGATCCGGTGGGCGGCATCATCGAGCAGCGCACCCTCGCCAATGGCATCGAGCTGTCGCGCGTTCGCGTTCCGCTCGGCGTGGTGGCGATGATCTACGAAGCGCGCCCCAACGTCACCGTGGAGGCGAGCACGCTCTGCCTCAAATCGGGCAACGCCATCGTGCTGCGGGGTGGCTCCGAGGCACTGCACTCGAACCGCGCGCTCGCCGCCGTGATTGCCGACGCGCTGGAAGCGACGGGCCTTCCGCGCGATGCGGTGCAGGTGATTCCGTTTACCGACCGCGATGCGGTGCGCGTCCTCGTGCAACAGAGCGAGACCGTGGACCTGGTGATTCCGCGCGGCGGCGAAGCGCTCATCCGCTTCGTGACGGAGCATGCCCGGGTGCCGGTGGTGCAGCACTACAAAGGTGTCTGCCACCTGTACTTGGACGCGGGCTGCGACCTCGACATGGCCGAAAAGCTCGTGGTGAACGGGAAGCTCTCCCGTCCCGGCGTGTGCAACGCCCTCGAGTGCCTCTTGGTCGACGAGGCCGACGCCGCGCGCACCCTACCCAAGGTGGCGGCGGCGCTTTTGGCCGGTGGTTGCGAGCTCCGCGGCGACGAGCGCACGCGGGCCCTGGTCCCTGAGGCGCGCCCGGCGACCGACGAAGACTGGGGGACCGAGTTCCTCGATCGCGTGCTGGCGGTGCGGGTCGTGTCCGGCTTGGACGGCGCGCTGGAGCACATCGCGCGCTTTGGCTCGGGCCATACCGAGGCGATTTGCACGAAAAATGACGCGAACGCGGAGCGTTTCCGGCGCGAGGTCGACGCGGCGTGTGTGGCCGTGAACGCGTCCACGCGCTTCCACGATGGTGGGGAACTCGGCTTGGGTGCCGAGATTGGAATTGCGACCAGCCGGCTGCACTGGCGCGGACCGATGGGTCTGGAAGCGCTCACCACGATGAAGTGGCTCTTGAACGGAAGCGGGCAAACAAGGTAAGCCGGAGGGACTTTGGCCTCCACGAAAGACAAAACGACCCGAAGCGGTCCGCCCAAGCGCACGAGCACCGGGGAGCCTCGCATCCGCTCCTCCCATGGCGCTCCTCCCCGGGCGGCGAAAACAGTGAAACCCGCGAAGGGCACGGAGGACGAGACTCCGCACCTCGCACCCCGTCGAGCCCTGGGCGCGAAGGCCGCATTGGGGCCGAAGGTCGCTGCGGGAGCGAAAGCTGCCGCGGGCCCGAAGACGAAGAAGGCGCTGCGCACTCCGCCCGTGGAATCGACCAGCGTCGCGAGCGATGAAGCGCGCCAGACGGCCATTGCCATCGCCGTGGCCGCCCTCGACAAGAAGGCGGTCGGCCTGGAGATCCTCGATGTCGCCGGCAAGGTCGACTACGCGGACTTCCTCGTCTTGATGACGGGTCGAAGCGATCGCCAAGTCGTCGCGCTCTCGCAGGGCATCGAGGAAGCCTTGCGCAAGAAGAGCCGCCGCCCGCTCTCGGTCGAAGGCCTGCCCCACGCCAACTGGGTGCTCATGGACTTCGGCGACGTCGTCGTCCACATCTTCCAAGACGAGACGCGCGGCCTCTACGATCTCGAGGGCCTCTGGCTCGACGCCCGCCGCCTCTCGGTGCCGATCCCGGAAGACCTCCGCTAAAGAGCGAATTCACAGGAAGACGGGAAGACGGGAAGTTTTTTGGGGGGTTCCAATCCGCCCACTGGGCGAACTGGAACCCTCAAAAAAGCGTTCCGTGCTGTCCCTGCCGTAAGTCCTTCCCGTCCTCCCGTCTTCCTGTGAAATCCTCAGGTTTCCTTCTTCGCGCTGTCGTCGTCGTCCAAGTTGCGCTTCGGGGCGACGAAGAAGGAGATGCCGACGGAGCAGAAGTAGAGAACGATGAGCGCGAGGCTCACGGCGAGTTGGCTCGAGATTTCAGGTCCCGGCGTGACGATGGCGCCCACGATGAACGAGAGCAGGATCGCCCAGCGGCTGAATTTCACTAGCTGCTTCGGCGTGACCAGGCCCGCGATGGACAAGAAGGTGATGAACAGCGGCAGCTCGAAGACGAAGCCGAAGGCCAACAGCATGGTCGTCGCGAAGTCGAGATAGAGCTCGAGGGTGGGTCGCTGCGTCAGCACCGTGCCCGCTTCGCTGATCTGGCCGAGCAGCGAGAAGAAGTAGCTGAACGTGAAGGGAAACGCGACGTAGTACGCGAACGCGACACCCGACAAAAAGAGGAACGTCGAGAAGAAGACGAAGGGCACGATGAAGCGCTTCTCGCGCGAATACAGCCCCGGGCTGATGAACGACCACAGCTGATAAAAGATGACCGGCGCCGCGAGGATGGCGCCGCCCACGAGCGACATGCGCATGTACCCGACGAAGACGTCGGCCGGGCCCAAGGTCATGAGCTCGGGCGGTCCAGGGAACTTGCGCGCGATCCACTGCTGCTCGTAAGGGCGCATCAACCACGCGAGGATGCGCTCGCGGAAGCCCCAGCACCCGACGGTGCATAGCAAGAGCGCCCCGGCCGCGCGAAACACGCGCACGCGCAGCTCGCCGAGATGCTCCCAGATGGTCATCTTGATGTCGGCCTCGGGGAGTGCTTCTTGCGACGACTCGTCGCTCTCGGTCTCGGCGCTCATGGGGACGGCGGCTGCTGCTCGGAGGAGTCGGTGGGATCGGAAGGTTCGACGTGCTGCTGCTGCTCGGAAGGCTCGGCGTGCTCGGAAGGTGGCGGCGCGGGTGGGGGAACGACGATGCCGTTCGGATCGCCCGTCATGTACAGGGCGTCGCTGGCAAGCGCGCTCGGTTCGAATCCTTGCGTATACATGAACGCCGTATCCGGCAGGGCGCCGTAGTCGTCGGCACCCTCGCGCGGGTACTCGCGATCGCGTGCGCCCACCAGGCCGGAGAAATCTCCATGGCTACCGTAGGGATCGCCGCCATACGCGACAGGTGCGACCGCCGCGGCCGCCGCGGTTTCCGTTCCCGGGATTCCCGCGGGCACGGGGGCGGGGGCCGCCGCGGGATCGGGATCGAAGGGCTTCGCCGTGGGCATGCGCGCAGCCTCGGTGATCTGATCGAGCTCTCCGCGTGCGAGCTTGCGGATCTCCGTCAGATTCTCCTGGATGCCTTCGGCTCGGAGCACCTCGTCGATGCCGCTTTGGTAGCGCAGCTCCGACGCCATGCGCCGCATTTTTCCGGCGAAGCGTCCCAGCTTCCCGAGCATTTTGGGCAATTCTTTGGGGCCAATGACGACGATCGCCACCACGATCAACACCACCAGCTCGCCGAAGCTCATTCCGAACATGGTCGAAGTCGGGCGAAACGTAGCACATGCCACGTGAAGAGAACCCGTTCCCGAGCTATACAGGCCTCCCTCCAGGCAAACCAGGCAAACGGATGCTCGCCCTTCAAGGTCTCACCCCTGTCGCGCTCGCCGAATCGTTGGCGATTTCGCTCGCAGAGGCTCGCAAAATCGTCAGTGCGGTCCACCGCGACCGCGATCTGGGCGTCCCGCTGGCCGAAGTTCGTCGCGTGAGTATGGAGGCCGTGCGTACACACGGCCATGTCCCCGCGCTCGCCTTGGTCCGTGAAGAATCGAGCCGGCTCGACCCGTTTCGCAAACTGCTGCTCCGGCGCGCCAACATGGACGACTCGAAAGACGAGTTGTTCGAGACGGTCCGCATCCCGCTCGAGCGGCCCGGTCGCTTCTCGGTGTGCGTGAGCTCGCAGGTCGGCTGCGCGCTCGCGTGCACCTTCTGCGCGACCGGGAGGCTCGGGCTGCGCCGCAATCTCGAGTCCTGGGAAATCGTGGAGCAGGTGCGCTGGGTACGCCGCGGCCTCGGCCCTGGGGAGCGCGTGCACGGCGTCGTCTTTCAAGGCATGGGCGAGCCCATGGCCAATCTCGACCGGGTCATCGAGGCCATCCGCGTACTTTGCGATCCCAGCGCGCAAGCCATCGATGCGCGCGCCATCACCGTGTGCACCTCCGGGCTGCCGACGGGCATTCGACGCCTCGCGCGCGAACTCCCCAAGGTGCGCCTCGGACTCTCGCTGGGAAGCGCCATCCCCGAGGCGCGTCGCCGCTTGATGCCCATCGACGACAGCTTCTCACTGGATGCGGTCCTCGACGCCGCCATCGAGCACGCTCGAACGACGGGCTTGTCGCCGATGTGGGCCATGACCTTGCTCCACGGCGTGAACGACGGCGAGGAGCACGCCCAGGCCCTTGCCCATCGCGTGCTCGACTTCGCGCAGCGCTCGGGCGTGCGCCCACGTCTCTCGATTCTCGCGTACAACCGCATCGACGAAGACGATGATCCGTTTACGCGCACACCGATCGAGCGCGAGGATCGATTCCGCGAGATCCTGCGACAGCGCGGTGTGTTCACACACAAGCGATACAGCGGTGGATCGGACGTCGGCGCGGCATGCGGGCAGCTCGCAGCTCGTCCGTAGAGCGCTGCGGCTGCCGAAAAATACGACAGCGCAGCGCGTAAACGACGCACCCGAAGCGATGGAAACGCATGCTTGCGCTTTAGGCTTTGCGAGGACGCGCTAAGCTTTTCGGCTCATGGATCGTTCGCCGCCCTCGTTTCGACAGGAACGCTCCGCGACACGTCCGAAGGCACCTCTCGTTCTTTACGTCGATTGCGACGAAGCGCGATGCAAGGTGGTGAAAAGCGTGCTCGATGGTGCTGGCTTTACGACCCTCGGCGCGACCGACTTGGAGGACGCCGTCGATCATGTGCGTGAGTCGTCACCGTCCTTGGTGCTTCTCGACATGAACATCGTGGAGCACGAAGAAGACGCGTCTTTCAGCGAGTTTTGCGCGAAACTCGAGGATACCGTCGTCCCCATCCTCGCCGTCGTCGACGATGCTGATCGCGTATCGGGTGCACGCGCGACCGTCTTGGGTCTCTCGGCCGCCATCGGCCGCTCCTCACCCGAGCGCCTCGTCGTCGAAGTCATGCGCGCCCTGGCCGCCCGCTCCAAAGGCAAACTCGGCGCGTACGGCTGAGAGAGGGTTTACATGAAGGCGGGAAGGCGGGAAGGACTTACGGCGTGCCCCGGCACGGAACGCTGGTGTTTTTGTTTTCAATTGGCTCACTGAGCCAATTGAAAACAACAAAAACTTCCCGCCTTCCCGCCTTCATGTTCAATCTCTCCTCTCATTTTTAGCCATTATCCATTTCGCCACCCTTGTTGCATTTCGCCTCACACTTCTTGGGGCGGCTCTTCTTCGGGGAGCGGGGGTTCGGGTGCTGCGGGTGGAATGGGGGCGTGGATCGGCTGGTCGGGGATGGGCCGGTGTATCGGTTGTTCCCCTGGATTTTGCGACGGGACCTCGACAGGGGGCGGCGGGTAGGGTTGCGTCGTGTTCATCCCGCTGCATCAAGCAACGGGTGCGCCGCTCGCGGTGCGGAACGTGCTTCTTTTTACCCTTCGCCCGACGGCCCCAGCCGAAACAGAGGAGGCGAGTCATGGCTCACGCGAAGGCGCATGATCACCCCATATTTGCATATGGGGGAGACGTTCCCGAGGCGCTCGATGTCATACGGAAAGAGCGCTCCCATGCATTGGTTCTCGCCATGGTGGCGATCCTCGTGGCCCTCGTGGCCACACTCGGCATCATGTATTTGCTCTTGGCCCCCACCCACCTCTTGGTGCGATGACCATGAGTAAGGTGTTATTTGGCATTTTTCTGGTCATCACCCTGATTGCATTCGGCGGCATGCTCACGTTCGCCATGGGCATGGCGCTCGTAGCATTGCTCCCGGCGCTCATCCTGATGGGGCCACCACTCTTCCTCCTCTGGCGGGTTCAAAAAGCCGAAGAATCCGCCGAAGTGGAAGCGATGCGCGCGGCCGACGCCCAACGAACCGCAATCAAATAAAACCGCCCAATACGGTCCGCCGGGGCATCAAGGACGAATTCGACTCAGGAAGGCATCCAGTTCCCGATTGAATTCGTCCGGCGCCTCGATGTTCGGCAAATGCCCCGCTCGGGGGATCACCGCGAGCGTGGCATGCTTCAACTGGGCGGCCATCGTCTTCGCCTTCTCGGGCGGAATGAGTTCGTCCTTCTCCCCCACCAGCACCAACGCCGGGCCCTCGTAGTGCGAGAGCACGTCGGCGCTGTCGCTTCGTTTCGCCATGCCGCGCTGCGCGGCGGCCGCACCCTCCGGCGAGTTGCCGAGTATCCACTCGGTGACGCGCGCCCGCGTGTCCGCCGGCGCACTCGGCGCGAGAAGCTTCGGCACCATGGCGTCGGCCACGCCCTGCATGCCCGACTCCAGCGCCTTCTTCGCGGCGTCCTCCCGTTTGGCGCGCCCTGCGTCGTCGTCCGCCCCGGACTGCGTGTCCGAGAGAACGAGGCCCTTCACGCGGTGCGGTGCGCGGCGGAGCACCTCCATGGCGACGTATCCGCCCATGGAAACGCCGCCCACGACCGCCTGATCGATCTTCAGCGCATCGAGCACGGCCAGCGCATCGTCGGCCATCTCCGCCATGGGCGTTGCGTCCTGGGCCGAGCGTGAGGTGCTGGATTTTCCGAAGCCGCGATGGTCGACCACGATGAAGCGGTATTTCGAGCCCAGTGCAGCGATTTGCGGCCGAAACATGGGGCCTTGGACGGGGTACGCGTGCAAGAGCAGCACGGGAAGACCGTGGCCTTCGTCCGTGTAATGGATCTTCACGCGTGTGCTGCCGGTGTCGCGTTCGATGAAGGCGTCGGGCATGTCCATGGATACCGCGGCGGTCTGCGCGGGTCGACCGTTGGTGCTCGAGCCGCCGCAAGCGATGGCGGCCAAGCCGAGCAGGCCTGAAGGGAACAAGAAAGTCATCCGTGTACGCATGACCCCGGCCTACGCGCGGTTCGGATTCGGGTTTCGCGCTCGGGCACGAATTCGATCTCGGCGGATCTCTATACTAGCCAGCAGAGCAATCCGCTACGTTACGCGGTAGCGCATGTTCGTCGGGATCGTTCTGGGACTCGTTTTCGTCACGCCGCTGGTCATCCTTTACGCGCTGCTGGTGCGCTGGTGCGACCGCTTCGAGCCGGAGCCCTGGTGGCTTCTCATCGCCGCCTTCGTCTGGGGTGCGCTCTTCGCCACGCTCGGCGGTGGCTTTTCCAGCCACATCGGCGAAACGATCGCGAGCAACCTCACCGGCGCGGCCGAAGACGATCCCGGCATCCAGGCCTTCGGCGCCACCGTGCTCGCCCCCGTCTTCGAGGAAGGCTTCAAGGGCATCGGTGTGGCGCTTGTCGCCGGTATCAGCGCCATGGGCCTGCGCGAGTTCGACGGCCCGCTGGATGGCGCCATCTATGGAGGCATCATCGGTCTCGGCTTCACGTTGACGGAGGACATCCTCTACGTGGCCAACCAGTTCGCCGAGGCAGGGGTGGGGGGATTCGTCGTCCTGTTCATCCTGCGGACCGTTCTTCTCGGCCTCTCGCATTGCACGTTCACCGCCTGCACGGGCCTAGGGTTCGGCATCGCCGCCGAGTCGCGCAGTTGGTTCGTCAAAATCGCGGCGCCCATCGGCGGCTACATCATGGCGGTGGCCATGCACGCCTTCCACAACGGCCTGCCCACGTTCTTCGGTGAGGAGGGGGCGGTCATCATGATCCTCATCACCTGGGTCATCGTTCTCTTCTTCTTCGTCCTGCTCGCCGTGCTCGTCGTGCGCGATCGCACCATCGTCATCCGTGAGCTCGCCGGGGAAGTGGGCGGCTTGATCCATCCGCGCGAGCTTGCCCTGGTGAGCACCTATGTGACCATCGGCTGGCAAAATTGGGCGACCCTCATGTCGCGCGGCTGGACGGCCTTTCGTCAGCGCCGCCACAAGCAACTCGCCTTGGTGGAATTGGCCTTCATCAAGAACCGCCGGCGCCGCGGCGAACGGGGCAAGGGGCTCGACTTGAAGGAGGCGCGACTGCGTCAAGAGGTGTACACGGCCAACCAACGCGGCGTCTGGATCGGGAACTAAAGATTTCGTCCGCTTCCGCTTGCGAGAGGGTTTGCGCGAGGCACCTGCGGTGGCCATCTGTCCATCGTGGGTTCTCCCTGTGCGCGCCGCGAACCGTACCGTCACGCGATTGTCGTAGGGGGGAGTCTGTCGGGTATGCTCGCGGCGCGTGTGCTTTCGGAGCACTTCGCCGAGGTCACCGTGATCGAGCGCGATACGCTCCACGAAGGGCCCGAGCCGCGCAAGGCGGTGCCGCACGGCCGTCACGCGCATGGGCTGCTGAGCCGCGGATGGCAGATCTTCGAGAGCCTCTTTCCCGGCTTGGAAGAGGAGCTGCGGGAGGCCGGCGCCACCTGGATGGATATGGGGTCGGAGTTTCGCCAGTACCATTCGGGGCGATTCAAAACGCCGTTTCCGAGTGGTGTGTCCGCACCGTTCATGAGCCGGCCCTTGCTCGAATGGCGCGTGGCCCGGCGTACGATGGCGCGGCCCAACGTGCGCGTGCTCGCATCGTGCGACGCCGTCGAGTTGGTGCCCACGGCGGACGGCGGCGCGATAGCGGGCGTGAAGGTGCGCCGCGACGGGACGAACGGGACAGCCGAGGAGCTCTTGCATGCGGAGCTCGTCGTCGACGCGAGCGGGCGGGCCTCGCGGCTGCCCCGCTGGCTGAAGGCGCTCGGTTACCCCGCGCCGGAGCAATGCGAGGTGCGCATGCACGTGGGCTATGCCACGCGCATCTATTCGCGAACTGGGGCGCGCGGAACGCGCCCACCGGAGTGGAAAGGCTTGTTCGTGCTGCCGAGCAGGCCGGCCAAACGCGGCGGCATGGTGATACCGATCGAGGGGGAGCGTTGGATGGTGTCGCTCATCGGTTGGCTTTACGACCATCCGCCGGGCGACGAAAAAGGTTTTCTCGACTTCGCACGAAGCTTGCCGGTTCCCGACGTGATCGGCACCGTCGAATCACTCGCACCGCTCGGTGATATTGCACACTACAAGGTTCCGTCGAACCAACGTCGTTGTTACGAACGATTGACCCGCTTCCCCGAGGGGCTCGCGGTCATCGGCGACGCCGTCTGCAGCGTCAATCCGATTTACGGCCAGGGCATCACGATAAGTGCCCTGCACGCCCTCGTCCTCGATGCATGCCTGGAAAAGCAACGACGCGAAGGCTGTCTCCGTGGTTTCTCGCATTGCCTCCGCGACGAGATGGCCAAAATTACGGACGTCGCATGGCAAAGTGCCACGCGCGAAGACATGCGCTACCCCGAGGTGGAGGGAACGCGCCCCGCGGACATGGACTTCATGCATTCCTACATGGATCGCGTCCATGCCACCGCCGCCCGCGATCCCGAGGTCGCGCGCTGCGTCCTTCGAGTGGTCCACATGCTCGAGCCGCCGTCTACGTTGCTCTCCCCCGACATGCTCGCCCGCGTGGTGGCCACCGAACCGCGTTAATAGCCAAAACGGGGGTCCGGGGCGCAACCTTGGCTTGTCGTGTGTCGATTGGCTGTTGTGATGAACCGCCAAGACGCCAAGAACGCCAAGAAATGAACCGGGCAGGGACGTCGATGCGCTCTGCCATCGCGTGGATTGGAGCGGCGCTAGAAGTGCATCGCCTGCTCGGCCCAGGCTTTCTCGAATCGGTGTACGAGGAGGCGCTCTGCTTCGAGCTGTCGTTGCGCGGAGTCCCCTTTGCCCGGCAGGTGCCGGTTGGCGTTGCCTACAAGGGAAAAACCGTTGGAGAAGCACGCCTGGACCTGCTCGTGGGCGAGTGCCTTATCGTCGAGCTCAAGGCCGTGGAGGCTATCGCGCCCATTCACGTCGCGCAGGTGATCTCCTACTTGAAGGCCTGCCGACTTGCGGTCGGCCTCCTAATTTCCTTCAACGTGCCAGTTCTTCGACGCGGTATCAAACGCGTGATTCACACCCCGTAGATCTTGGCGTTCTTGGCGTCTTGGCGGTTCACTTTCCCAACGCTGCACGGCCACAGCGTAGCAAATCGAGCGCTTTTAGCCGCCCCACGCCGCTTCGAAGGCGATGCCCCGTTGGGTGACTCCGGCGTCGGTGTCGGCGGGGGGAAACGTCAGCGCTTTGATCGGTGCGATGAAGCAGAGGATCACGTTGGCGGCGACGTTGGCGCCGGGGGAAACCTTGCTGACCTGGAGGCCCGATAGATTCCCATCGGGTGCGATGCGCGCGACCACGCGGGCGGCGCCGCGGGCCCATTTTCCTTGGGCCGCGGCATCGGCGCCGCAGCGTTGCATCGCGTCGGCGACGGAATCGGTCGCGCGCTGCGCAATCTCGCGGGGCAAGCCACGGCCCTCGGCCAGCCCGACCGTGGTGAGCGGACGGCGGGCGACGTATTCGTAGGCATCGCTCGATGGCGCGGCGGCGGGCGCATTGGCCGGATCGACGCCGCGCACATCTCGTGACTCGGTCACCACGTCACGGCTCCCTCCGCTGGCGCAGCCGCTGCCGCTGCCCAACAAGCACGCGCATGCGCATGCGCCGCTAACAAAGAGACACATCGTGCGTGGCGCGAACCGACCCATCACCCGGTGCCAAGGGCGTGACGGGCGATGATGATGCGCTGGATCTGGCTCGTGCCCTCGTAAATTTGAAGCACCTTTGCGTCGCGCATTAATTTCTCGACGGGGTACTCCTTCACGTAACCATTTCCGCCGAAGATCTGCACGGCGTCGAGCGCACTTTGCATCGCCGCGTCGGCCCCGAATGCCTTCGCGTAACTCGAGACAATCGGGTTGCGAATGCCCTTGTCGAGGTTCCACGCCGCCTTGCGCACGAGCAGACTCGTGGCCTCGATGCGAATGGCCATTTCGGCAATCATCGCTTGGACCAATTGGTGTTGGCCAATTGGCACACCGAAGGTTTTTCGCTCTTTCGCGTAGGCCACGCTCTCGTCGAGGCAGCGGCGCATGAGCCCCACGGCGATGGCGCCAATGTCGGGGCGCGTCTGGTTGAACGTCTCCATCGCCAGCTTGAATCCATGGCCGGGCGGCGCCAAGACCTGCGAGGCGGGAACGTGCACGTCGTCCAGCATCACCTGGCAGGTGTCGCTGGCGCGCTGTCCCATTTTATCCTCGTGTTTGCCAACTTTGAGCCCCACGGCATCGCGGTGGACGATGAAGGCGCCAATTCCCTTGTGGCGCAACTCGGGATTCTCCGTGGCGAAAATCGTGTAGAAGCTCGCGAGCGAGGCGTTGGTAATCCAACACTTGGTCCCATTGAGGACGTAACCGCCTCCCGAGTCTTTGACGGCGCGCGTCTGAATGCCCGCCACGTCGCTTCCGGCGGCCGGCTCGGTGGTGGCGTAGCTGCACATGACAGGCTCCGACGACAGCCAGCCGAGGTACTTCTTCTTCTGTTCTTCGGTGCCGCCCAGGCGAATCGGGGTGAGGCCCAATGTATTCGCCGTCATGCTGGTTTGAATTCCCGTGCACGCGTAGGCGAGTTCCTCGGTGATGAACGAGGAGTCCACGTCGGAGAGCCCTTGGCCTCCGTATTCACCCGGCAGCGTCGGGTTTACGAGGCCGATTTTCCAGGCTTCTTCGAAGATATGACGCGGGAAGCGGGCCTCGCGATCGCATTCGGGCACGATGGGAATGATCCGCTCGCGTGCAAAGCGACGCGCCGTATCGATAAGTGCTCGCTGCTCCTCGCTCAACTCGAAATCGATCATGATCGGGTGCTCCTCGGGCGTGCCAGTGGACAGTGCGCGTGTCAGGGAATTGGGTTCATTCCCTCGCGCGTTTTTGCCTTCGTTCGATGTCGGCGCGCGCGACGCGCGTGCCGAAGATGTAACCGAGTGTCACTCCGATGAGGAGAACACCGGGGATGAAAATCAGATGTTCGGGAGTCATTGAACCTTTGTCACACTTCTGGAACGCATGTGGGCGTGTTAGAAGGTTTGCGCCTCTCGGGGCGAGCGCGTGTCGAAAGCGTTCCGATTTGCACGCGCACTTGAATACCACTTCCGATGCACACTTAATAAAACGCTAAAATCGGGCGCTACCAGAGTTGGATCGTTTCTCGCACATCGATTAGGTGCGATGTCCGAAGGCCACTTCGATACAGTCGATCTGCTCCCACCTACTCTCACTGCCACCGCCCTCGCCGAGGAGCTCGCGGAGTATGAGGCGGCGCTCGCCGCCGTGCACTTCGAGGGATCTTTCGATGAGGTGCCGAGCTACGAGCCCTTCGATTCCCAACCGGTCGTGTCCGAGTCCGTTAGCCCGTGCACGGGAATGCCGTTCCCGGCTGTCGTGGCCCCGGCGGGATCGGGTGCGTTCGAGATCGGCTTGGTGTCCCATGTGGACGTGGTGAACGCCGTGGGCCTCTTCGAGGAAGAGGAAGAGGTTCCCCCGACGATGCGCTCGCCGTCGAGCACCCACCTTGTCGTTAGCGAACGCCCCGTTCGCGTGACCATGGACGAGACCCCCAGCTCCGACCGGGTGTCCGTCGAGCTGCCGATCATCAAGGTGGCCTGAGCCGCCTCAAGCGACAGAAGGGCGAGACCCGCCGCGGGGAGCGCGGCGGGGTACCGTCAAGATTTGGATCCCTGTTTCGCCGCGGCCTTGTCGAGCACGCGGTCTAGGTCGTCGATGCGGGCGTTGAGCGCGGCCTGCTTGCGCCACAACAAGAGAATCCATCCCATGAGGATGACCCAGAGGACGACGTAAGCTTCCACCATGAGGGTGGAGCCGCTTCGGGTTTCGCCCCCGGCGTCGACGGCCTGAAACTGGGTGCCGGGGGTTGCGGACTCCTGAGGATTGGCCCCAGACCCGGTTGCGGGGCTGCTTGAATGTTGCACGGTCATGCGTCGGTCCTAGCGTGGCGGGGAGGCACTTCTTCGGAGTCGGAATCGTGACGGTCGTCGAGACCGAGGTCGATGGCGTCTTCCTCGGCGCGGGCGAGACGGCTTTTCGCCACCTCGAGCCGAACGCGCGCCCAGAGCAGGGCAATCGCAAATACGGTGAAGGCGAGGAAGGCGAGGAGCAGCGTGGTGCGCATGTCGGGGTCCAACCCGCCGCCCTTGCCGGTGATGACCGCCGGGTGTTGCCCGCTCCATTTTTGAACGCTGAAATGGATGATGGGCAGATTGGCGGCGCCCAAAATGCCGAGTGCGGCGGCAAACCGGCGCTCGCCTTCGCCGTCACCGGTGAAGGCGCGAAGGACCAGGTATGCCACGTAAATAAGGACGGACAGGAGCGACGTCGTCAGCCGCGGATCCCACGTCCAATAATAGCCCCAGGCCTTGGCCGCCCAGAGCGGGCCGGTGGTGAGGACGATGGCGCCGAACACCACGGCCATCTCGGCACCGGCGCGGGCCAAGGCATCGCGCGCGTCCGTCGGGCGAATCAGGTAAGCCGCCGACCCGAAGAAGCACGCCGCGGCGCCGATGTACATCGAATACGCGCTGGGGACGTGGAAGTAGAAGATCTTCTGGACGATGCCCATCGTCTTCTCGATGGGGGCGAACAGGAAGACGGCGTGGATGGCGCCGATGAAGAGCAGCGTCGCCGTCCCCAAGAGGGCCATGAAGACGATGTTCGCCGTCACCTCTTTTTCGCGCGCGGATTTCTTCATGTTCTCGAGCGAAACTAGTCGCTTCCCGTACCTGAAACTAGCTTGAATCTAGCCCTGGCTCGCCGACTCGGCTGCCAAATCGGCAATGACGTCGTCGAACCAGCGGCCGACGGCTCGGCGGAAAGGCCACATCCAGCCATAGTCGGGCCCGGCGAAGCGGTCGACGATGTGCTTCCGGAGCAGTTTGGCGTGGGGGAGGCCGAAGACCTCGTAGGTGGCCCGGATGGTTTCCGCATAGGCCTCCCACTCGATGCGCGCCCGGCCGTAGGCCAAGCCGAGGGGAAAGAACGGGATCAAGTAGACGAAGGCCATGGGGATATCGCCCATACGCTTTCGCTGGCGAAGGTGGACCCGTTCGTGGCGCAACAGGATGTAGCGATCGGCGTCGCTCATCGTGTCGAAGCTGTCGGGCACCCAGAGCTTGCCGAAGAGCACCGTATGGTACTGCGTGAGGTACGTGCGCATCCGGCCCAAGGTCAACAGCACGAGGGCGTGGTGGATGGCGCGCTGCATGGTGCTGTCGCGCTTCTTCAAGATTTCGAAGGTGGGAAACTCTTCCTTCATCTCGTCGATGAAGGACTCGGCGCGTGCGGTCATGCGTCCTCCTCGCCGTCGTATTCCAGAGTGCGCCGGCGCATGAATCCGAGCCCCGTGAAGCGGAATCCGGCGCGCGTGAAGGCGCTGGCCAGGTTGCTCGTGTTCGCGGAGATGCCGTCGATGGTGGTGATGAAGAGCACCTTGCGCTGGCCGGAGTCGACCAGGCGTCCCAGCGCTTCGGCCAAGGCGCGCTCGGCGCTGCCGCGCGCGGGCTCGTGGGCCGGGAGGAAGGTCAGCAGCGAGTCGGCGCCGCGGCCGAGGTAGCCGAGCAACTTGCCGTCGCAGATGACGACCCAGGCGCCGGCGGTTCGCTTGGGGCCCCCGCGTTGGGCCTCTGCGTTCTGCCCAGGCAAACCAGGCAAACCAAGACTGGGCCACGGGAGGATGGCGCCGTAGGGGTTGGCGGGGTCGGTGGCGGCGAGGATGAAGGAGCGGGGATCGTCCTCGGGGGAGCGGAAGCTGCGCAAGCGCTCGTCGGCCCCGGGCAAGGCGAATTGTGCGGCGCCCTGGCCGGCCACGAAGTAGCCGCGGCGGATCTTGCCGGCTTCTTCCATGGCCTTGAACACGTCGTAGACCGCGGAGAAGCCGCCCGCGATGTGCTCCGCCTGCACGGCCTCGCGTGTGACCACGCCGTATCGTTCGAGCAGGGCGCGTGCGAGCGCGGTGCGTTTCGCCGTGGGCGAAGGTGGCGGGCTGGCGGCGCGCGCACTGCGCAGGGACCACCGGCCTTCCGTGCCCGGCGGTCCTCGGCGCTGCAAATCCATGGATCCGATGGCTCCGGGGCGACGGCGCGAGGATTCGGAACTGCGTGCATTCTGCAGGCTTCGCAACGGCTCCAAGGTGTCGTTGGTGACCTCGCCGGCCCAGACCATGTCCCAGAGGGCATCTTTGATCTCGCCGGGGAAGCCGCCGACTTCGCGCGCCATGTCCTTGTAGAAGACGGCGCCGCGGCGTGTGAGGAGATCGCGGATGCGCGCGTGGACCTTGCCCTCGCAGGGCTTCGACGGCAACGCGAGCAGCGGTTCGTTTTCCGCGAGGTAGAGCGCGATGCGGCCGTCGCTCTGGCTCTGGCCGGAGGCCTCGATGCCTGCCCAGGTGACCTCGCCCGATGCGCAGAGCGCGTCGAGATCCCACGGGCGGAAGCCCTCGACGCGTGCAGGGAGGATTTCACTCTCGAGCACGGAGGCCGGCAGCGGGCAGCCTTCGAGCTGCGCGACGGCTGCGAGCAGCGCCTCCGGGCCGCGGCGTCTGCGCCCCACGCCTTGCCATGCGGGGAGGAAGCGACCGAGCGCGTCGGCGTCGACCGGCTCCACCTCGCGCCGCAGCCGCGCGAGCGCCTTGCGCCGCAGGGTGCGAAGGACCTCGGCGTCGCAAAACTCGTTCGTGTCTTCGCGCCCGATGGTGAAAGCGCCTTGCACGACGCGCCCTTCGGCGATAAGGCGCTCCAAGGTGACGATGGCCACGGCGGGCCCCCAGCCGAATCGTTGGGCCACGGCCTCCGCGGTGAAAGGGCCGTGCGTGCGTGCGTAGCGCGCCACGAGATCCCCCACGGGATCGCCCACCGACTCGAGCAGCTCGAACGCGATGCCCCGCGGCAGCACGGCGCCCACGGCATCGCGCAGGCGCGGGGCGTCCTCGATGGCCGCGTAGCGCTTTTGGCCCGCGATCTCCACGGCGATCACCCGTCGCGTGGTGACCAGCTCCTCGAGCCACTCGGCGGCTGCCGAGGACCCGCTCGCGGGGCCGTCCTTGCCCACCGCTGCATCGGGGTCGAGCCGTGCGTTGACCTCGTCGAGCGTGAGATCGCCCACGGCGAGGAAGAGATCGTGCAGTCCATCGAGGTGGCGGACCGGGTAGGTGAGGTGCTGCAAGAAGCGCTCGTGCTCGCGCACCAGCTCCGGATCGAGCAGCTTGCGCAGCTCGTCGTCGCCCAGCAGCTCGCGAAGCTGCGCATGGTCGATGGTGAGCGCCTGCGCGCGCCGCTCGGCTACCGGCGCATCGTTCTCGTACATGAAGTTGCCCACGAACATGAACAGCAGCGACGCCGCGAAGGGCGAGGGGCGGTTCGTGTCGATGGTGGCAACATGCATCTTCCGCGTTTCGATGCGCCGGAGCACGTCGACGAGGCCCGGCAGGTCGAACACGTCGCGCAGGCATTCACGGTACGTCTCGAGCAAGATGGGAAAGCTCGGAAAGCGGGAGGCGACGCTCAGCAGATCGCGTGCGCGCCGGCGCTGTGCCCAGAGCGGGGTGCGCTTGCCGACTTGGCGCCGCGGAAGGAGCAGCGCCCGCGCGGCGTTTTCGCGGAAGCGCGCGGCGAAGAGGGCGCTCTGTCCGAGGGCCCCGGTGACCAATTCCTCCACGCTTTCCGACGGCGGGAGAAAGAGCTCGGTGGGCGGTGGTTCGTCGGTGCCGGTCACGCGGAAGACGATGCCGTCGTCGTTGAAGATGACGTCCGCCTCGCCGCCATGCTCCGCCCGCAGCCGTGCGATGACGCACGTGGCCCAGGGCGCGTGCACGCGCGAACCGAAGGGGCTCAAGATGGAAATGCGGAAGTCGCCCACTTCGTCCACGAACCGCTCGATGATCAAGGCGCGATCGGTGGGAACGTCGCCGGCGAAGTCGATCTGGTCGCGCACGTACTGAACGCAGCTCTGGGCGGCCGGTTCGTCGAGGCCGTGTTTCTTCACGAGGCGTGAGGCCGCGGCCTCGGGCTCCAAGCGGGCCACGGTGCGGGTCAACTCACCGATGGCATCGCCGAAGGCGCGCGAGCGGCCCGCGCGATCGCCGCGCCAGAAAGGCATCTTGCCGGGATGGCCCGCGGCGGGGGAGACGAGCACCTTCTCGGTGGTGATTTCCTCCACGCGCCACGACGAGGCGCCGAGAAGGAAGATTTCGCCCGGGCGAAGCTCGTAGACCATCTCTTCATCGAGCTCGCCCACGCGCCGGCCGGAGCCTTCGCCGTCGGCCAAGAAGACGCCGTACAACCCGCGATCCGGGATGGTGCCGGCGTTGGCGACGGCCAGGGCCTGCGCGCCCGTGCGCGCGGTGAGCTTGCCGCTCTTGCGGTCCCACGTGAGGCGCGGGCGCAGGCCGGCAAACTCGTCGGAGGGGTAGCGCCCCGAGAGCATGTCCAGCACGCCGTCGAAGGCCGAACGCGGGAGCTCGGCGAACGGCGCCGCCTTGCGCACTAGCGTGTAGAGCGCCTCGGCGGTCATGGTATCGAGCGAGACGATGGCGACGATCTGCTGCGCGAGCACGTCCAGCGGGGAACGCGGGTAGAAGGTCTCCTCGACGTCGCCCGCGCGCATGGCGGCGCTGGCCGCGGCGCACGCGAGAAGATCGGCGCGGTGCTTGGGAATGAGCACGCCGGTGGAGATGCCCTCGACATGGTGGCCTGCGCGTCCGACGCGCTGAATGCCGGAGGCAATCGACGGAGGTGCCTCGATTTGAACGACCAGGTCGACCGCGCCCATGTCGATGCCCAGTTCGAGCGACGACGTGGCGACGATGGCCGGGAGCTCGCCGTACTTGAGGCGCTCCTCGATGGCGGTGCGCTTGTCGAGTGCCAACGAGCCGTGGTGCGCGAGCGCCATCTCGGTGCCCGCGCGCTCGTTGAGGGCGGCCGCGAGGCGCTCGGCCAGGCGACGGCTGTTGACGAACACCATGGTGGAGCGATGCTGGCCGATGAGCGCGAGCAGCCGCTCGTGCACCTCGGGCCAGACCGACCGTGTCGCGCCCCCGTCCATGGCGGTCGCCCCGCCCATCTGCGGCGCCTCGACGCGCAGCTCGATGCGCTTTGGTTCGCTCGCATCGACGATGGTCACGGGGCGCGGCTTCTCACCCGCACTGAATCCGCCCAGGAGCCGCGACACCTCTTCGAGTGGGCGCTGCGTCGCGGAAAGACCGATACGTTGGATGGGGGCGCGCTTCTCTCGTGAAGCCGCGGACTGCGCGCGCAACGCCTCGAGCCGCTCGAGCGAGAGCGCGAGGTGTGCGCCCCGCTTCGTCGGTGCGAGCTGATGGATCTCGTCCAAGATCACGGTTTGGACGTCCGCCAGGATGGTGCGCGCCGCCGATGTGAGCATCAAGTAGAGCGACTCCGGCGTCGTGATGAGGATGTCCGGCGGGTGCCGTTTCATCCGCGCGCGCTCGGCCGGCGTGGTGTCGCCCGTGCGCACGACCACGGTGGGCTCGTGCACCACCGTTTCGCGCTGCCGGGCCTCTTCGAGGACGCCCGCGAGCGGGCGCTCGAGGTTCTTCTGCACGTCGACCGCGAGGGCCTTCAGCGGAGAGATGTAAAGTACACGGATGCCGCGCTGGGGCGTTCGCGTGGGCATGCGCGAAATGGTTTGCTTGCCCGACGATGGCGGCGACGGCGGGGTCGTCCACATCAGCGCATCGATGGCCCAGAGAAACGCGGCCAGCGTTTTGCCGGAGCCGGTGGGGGCCAGGAGCAAGGTGGACTCGCCCCGCGCGATGGGGCCCCAGCTCAGAGCTTGCGCACGAGTCGGCTTACCGAGCGCCCGCTCGAACCACGCGCGCACGGGCTCATGAAACGGCTCCAAGGCTGTTTCGCGGTCGTCGCGGGTGTGGACCCGGGTCGTGAGGCGCTTCGGCACGGCCGAAACATACTTGGGCCTTTGTCTCCGATGCGCCAGAGAGAACGGACGCGCTCCGCGCTTCTGGTGACGGCATGGTTGTTGGTCTTGGAGGGGCGCGGCTCGGCACCTATATTCGTGGGATGCGACCCGTGAACGTCTTCGGTGATTCGGCGAAGTTTCGACAGAACATCGAGATCGGCCCGCACCTTCTCCACGCCGACGAACCGACGGAGCTGGGCGGGGAGGACGCCGGGCCCGAGCCGCACGAGTTTCTTCTGGCCGCGCTCGGCGCTTGCACATCGATGACGGTAAAGATGTACGCGGAGCGAAAAAACTATCCCCTGACGTCCGTTCGCGTCGAGCTGCGCGGTGACAAGACGGCCGACGCCTTCATCATCCACCGAGAACTCTTCCTCGAGGGCGAGTTGTCCGAAGCCGAACGCGCCCGCTTGCTCGAAATTGCGGAAAAGTGCCCGGTGCACAAGACACTGTCGAACACGATCCGCATCGAGACGAAGCTCGGCTAACCCCGCCGAGCCCCGCGAGATCCGCTACGCGAGGACGTCGTTTTCCGCGACGCCGCGACCGAGGTACCAGTCGCTCGCGCGGACGGCTTTTCGACCTTCGAGCTGCACCGTCACGAGCTCCAAGGCGCCTTCGCCCGCGGCCACGACGACTTGCGTTTTGTCGGCCAGGATGACTGTGCCCGGGGCGGCGCCCGGTCGCGAAAAGTCGGAAACGCGCGTGGCGTGGATCTTCACCTTCTTGTCGCCCAGCATGGCGATGGCGCCGGGCCATGGATTGACGCCGCGCACGTGGTCGTGCACGCGGCGCGCAGGGAGGGTGAAGTCGATTTTGCCTTCCTCTTTCTTCAGCGGAGGGGCCAATGTTGCCTGGGCATCATCTTGCTTCTCCGGCAGAAAGTCTCCGCGGATGTAGCCCGCAAAGCTCGAACGGAGCGCGTCTGCGCCAATGCGCGCCATCCGCTCGCCGAGCTCGGCCGCGGTCTCGTTCTCGCCGACCGCGGTCGGGAACTTGGCAATCATGTTGCCGGTGTCCATGCCCTCGTCGAGTTGCATCAAGGTGATGCCCGTCTCGGTTTCCCCGGCCATGACCGCGCGCGCGATGGGGGCCGCGCCGCGGTACTTCGGCAAGAGCGACGCGTGCACGTTGAGGCACCCGAGGCGCGGGCCCGCGAGCACGTCCGACGGCAAAATGCGTCCGTAGGCAACGACCACCGCGACGTCGACGGCCTGCGCGCGCACCCACGCACCGAACGCACCGGTTCTCAATTTGGTGGGCTGCACCACGGGAATGCCCAGCTCCGTGGCGCGTACCTTCACGGGCGGCGGCGTGAGCGTGAGCCCGCGCCCCACCGGGCGATCTGGCTGGCAAACGACGCCGACGACCGTGGCCACCTCGGTGAGGGCCTCGAGGCAGGGGACCGAAAAGCCAGGGGTTCCGAAAAAGATGGTGCGTATCGTCGTCACTATTTACCAACCTCGATATCGACTTTGGGTCCGCTGAGCTCGTGATCCGTGCCCTCCATCACGTGCACGAGCGGTGTGGCAATGCGAAGTTGGTATTTGCCCGCGGGGAGCGGGCCGGCCGGTTTGCGCGGATAGCCCACCTCGACGGGGGTGCCCTTGTACTTCTCCGGCGCCCACTTCGTGCGGACGGCGTCCCATCCGAGCTTCACGCGCGCGATGCCAAAGGGGCTGATGATGACCCGCGCGGTGCTCTGCGGTGAAGGCAGCCGCTCCGTCGCGTCCTTCGGCGGGGGCGGCGGATCGCCCTTGGGCACGTCGACCCGTTTGCCCTTGGCGTCGTACGCCTCCACCGTGAAGCGGGGCACCGGGTCGATCATGAAGTCGAGCGCCAGGGGCAACTGCCCCTTGTTGGTGTAGGTGACCACCACGTCCACGTGCGAACCGGGCGTGATCTTTTTGGAGCCGAGGTTGACCTTCACCTCGAGCACCTTGGCGACTTCTTGGTACTTCGCGTCCTTGTCCGTCTCGATTTCGCAAACTTTTTGGATCAGCGCCGTGTCGAGATCGATGTCGCGTCCCGTGCACACCGCGCGGGTCGTGGTGACCTCCGGCTCCCCCTGGGGCGCGGCGGGGGCGCCCGCGTCGGCCAGCTGCGCGATGGCGGAAGATGACTCCGAGGTCGCACCGGCAGAGGATGCGGGCGGGGCCTCGTTCGAACCTCCGCAGCCGAACATGGCGACGATGCCGGACGAGAGCAGGACAGCAGTGGCGACTCGGTTCATGGCGGTCATCCTAAGTTGCGTCAGCGAATGCAGTTCTGAAATTCCTCCATGGCACGCGCTTTCATGGCGCAACTGTATTGCCCTTTGGTCAAGTCACGGAGGCACGCTTCCTTCATGCCTTTGTAGTTGGGATCCGATGCCACGGTGGATTTGATCATGTTGCGGGCGTCGTCCAGCTCCTTGCCGCTCATCCCTTTGAGCGGGGCGCCCTCGCCGGTGACCACCACGTCGATGTATCGATCCATCAACTGGTCGCATTCGGCCTTGTTGAGCGGGCCGCCGCCTTTGGCGCTGCCCTTTGGCGTGCTGCCGGAGGCCACGCTTCCCTTCGAGCCGGCTTTCGATCCACCCTTCGAGCTGCTTTTGGACGGGGTCGAGGTGGCGGGCGCGGAAGGAAAGGGCGCCTCGTCCTCCGCATCGCGTGCAGGTGCAGGGGCGGGCGTCAGAGCACCGGCCGTCACGTCCTCGCCTTTTTCCGGATCCGGACGGCGGGACTCACGTTTTTGCGACTCGGTGCCCATGGGCACCTCTTCTGTGCGGGGCGGCGGGGTGGACTTGCCGCAAGCGACGAGAAAACCAGCCACGAGGGCGATGGGCAAAAGACGCGACATCATCGCCGGACAGTTTAGCTTCTTTTTGCCCCAACCGACAGCCTGCGCGAGGTGGACCTAGTCGAGGCACGCTTCCCAGTCGTTCGGGGTTTTGGCCTGCATCGCGCAGTCGTATTCGTGGCGTCGCACCTCCGACTCGCACTTGCCTTGCACTTGGGCGAAGCTTTTCTCGCCCCTGCGGATCGCGCGCTTCATCTCGCGGGCGGCCTCGCGCTGTGCGGGGGTGAGGCGGGCGAGCTCCGGATCGGCGTCGATGGTCATGTCGATGTACCGGTCCAACATCTCCGTGCATTGTGCACGCGTTGCGGCGCGGTCGCGCAAGAGGAGGACGAGGCCGACGAGGAGGAGCACGCCGGCGGCACCGGCACCGATGGCGGTGAGGCGGCCGCGGGAGCGGTTGCGTGAACGGAGCATCATTCTCGCGCGGCTGCAGGGAAGAATGGTGCGAGCGCGAAGGCGAACTGCATGGCCACGAGCTTCTTTCCGCGCACCGCCACGTGCGAATCCGCAATGGCTTCGTCCGGCCCGAGCTTGCCGGCGAGGAGCTTCTCGAACACCGACACCCGTGTCTCGATGACCGCGTCCGAGGCGGCGTCCTTGAGCGCGTGCTTTTTGGCCCCGCCCGCCGAGATGACCAGGTTGCCTGCGCCGCCCTCGAAGTCGACCAGGCCGAGCTCGATCTTGCCGGTGGCCTGGGAGAGGCGTTTCAGTACCCGCGGATCGGTGATGAGCTTGACACCTTGGGCCGGCTCGAAGGTTGGGGCAAAGCGGCGTGGGCCGCTCCAATCCTCCAGGAAAAAAGCCAGCGCGGCGTATTCTCCGGCGATCCACAAGTGGGCCTGGACGTCGGCCGACGCGTCGCCCTGTTTCACGGAGATTTCGCGCCCGCGAATCGTGTACGCGTAACGCGTGCTGTCCGTGCCGGGGCCTTCCATCCGAATGGCGACGACGTACTCGCCTGCGCTCGGGTCCGCCGGAACGAGGCGGCGGTGGGCCTCGGGCAAGACGTCTTCGAAGAACGACTCGACGCTCGTGCCGGCGGGAAGGTTTTGAGGTAACATCGCGCTCCTTCCATAGCGCTCTCTCATGCCCTCCGACCAGCCATTGCTCGCCACCAATCCGTTTTCTGGTTCGAAAGAACCCCTCCGCATTCTGCTCTGCGAAAACGTTCATTCGAGTTCGCACGAAGCCTTCTCCGCAGCCGGCCTGCAGATCGAGAGCATTTCCTATGCTCCCACTGAGGAAGAGCTGCGTGAACGTCTGCGCGACGTGCACGTCTTGGGCATCCGTAGCAAGACGCACGTGCGCTCCTCGACCTTGGCGTACGCCGACAAGCTGCTCTCCATCGGATGCTTTTGCATCGGCACCAACCAGGTCGACCTGGCGGATGCGAATCGCCGGGGCCTACCGGTGTTCAACGCGCCGTTCAGCAACACGCGCAGCGTGGCCGAGATGATCTTGGCGGAGGTGGTCATGCTGGCCCGCCAGCTCGGCGACCGTTCGCGCGAGGTGCACGAGGGCCGGTGGCGCAAGGTTTCCAGCGGCTGCTACGAGGTGCGCGGCAAGACGCTCGGCATCGTGGGCTATGGCCATATCGGCACCCAAGTGAGCATTCTGGCCGAGGCCTTCGGCATGCGCGTCCTCTATTACGATATTGCAACGAAGCTGCCCATCGGCAACGCGCGCTCCGTGGCATCGTTGGCGGAGCTGCTGGCGAACTCGGATTACGTGACCTTGCACGTGCCGGCCACGCGCGACACGACGAAGATGATCGGCGCCAGCGAGCTCGCGGGTATGAAGCGCGGCGGGTATCTGCTGAACGCCAGCCGCGGGCAAGTGGTGGACATCGGCGCGCTCGCCGCGTCGATTCGCGACAAGCACCTCGGCGGCGCCGCGGTGGACGTGTACCCCGAGGAGCCCGAGTCCAACGGCGACCAATTCGCCAGCGAATTGCGCGGCCTCCCCAACGTGATCCTCACGCCGCACGTCGGCGGGTCCACGGAGGAAGCGCAGGAGTCCATCGGGCGCGAGGTCTCCATTGCGTTGACCAAGTTCGTCACCGCGGGAACCACCACGGGCTCGGTGAATTTTCCGACCGTCGAGCTTCCGCAAGTCGGCGGCACCCACCGCGTCCTCAACGTGCACCGCAACGTGCCCGGCGTTCTGCGCGACATCAACCGCATCGTGTCGGACCGCAACGCGAACATCCACAGCCAGGTCCTCTCGACCGATGCCAACATCGGTTACCTGATCATGGACCTCGACCAAGACGTCTCCGCCGACGTGTGCCGCGACGTGGCCGCATTGTCCACGAACATCCGCACGCGCATCAGCAATTAGAGATCAACCGCCAAGGACGCCAAGGACGTTGATGGGGGAGTGTCGAAGAACACTCCCCTAAATCCTTTGGCGTTCTTGGCGTCTTGGCGGTTCAAAACTAATCGATGACCTTGCCCGGGTTCAGAATGCCCTTGGGGTCGAAGACGCCTTTGATACCGCGCAGGAGGGCCATTTCTTCGGGGGAGCGGGTGAAGTGGAGGTAGTCCTTTTTCAAGAGGCCAATCCCGTGTTCGGCGGAGATGCTGCCCCGGTGGGCGCGTACGACGGCGAACAGGTCGAGGTCGCGCTTTTTGGCGTCGCGTAGGAATTCCTCTTTGGAGACGGCGTCGGGTTTCATCACGTTGACGTGCAAGTTGCCGTCGCCGATGTGGCCGAAGAGGCATATCTCCAAACCGGGATAGCGCGCGGTGAAGACGCGCTCGAACTCGGCGCAGAACGACTCCAGGGAGGCGATGGGGAGGGCTACGTCGTTCTTGTGCGGTAGCCCGGTGGCGGAAAGGCTCTCGCTGATGCCCTCGCGCAGTTGCCAGAGGGCGGCGGCCTCCGAGGAATGCTGCGCCAACGTTCCGTCGGTCACGAGGCCGCGCTCGAAGAGGGAGGAGAGCCAAGGTTCGAGCGCGTCGGTGCTGGGCGCGCCCTCCAGCTCGAGCAACACGTAGAACGGGCTCGGGGTGCCGAAGGGCGGCCGCACGGCGCGGTGGCGCGTAAGGCGCTCGAGGCACGGCTGCGTGAAGAACTCGTACGCTGAGATGAGGTACGGCGTCTGCTTCACCTCGCGAAAGAGGTGAAGCACGGCGGCCAGGTCGTCGACGGCGAAGAGGAACACGTCGAGCTTCCCGGGGCGGCGCGAAAGCTTCAACGTCGCCTCGGTGATGACGCCGAGGGTGCCTTCGCTGCCGATGAAGAGCTGCCTCAGGTCGGCGCCCGTGTTGTTCTTTTCCAGCGCGCCGCCCAACTCGAGCACCTGCCCATTGGCCAGGACGACCTGGAGGCCGAGCACCCATTGGCGGGTGAGGCCATATCGGATCACTTTGACGCCGCCGGCGTTGGTCGCGATGTTGCCACCCACCTGGCTCGAGCCCTTGGACGCGAAGTCGACGGGCCACGTCAGCCCGTGCGGCTCGCAGTGGGCATGCACCGCCTCGGTGATCGCGCCGGCCTGCACGCGCACGGTGTTGCCCACCGTATCGACCGGATCCATGCGGCGCATGCGCGCGAGCGACAGCACGAGTTCCCCTTTGGCGGCGACGGCGCCGCCCGAGAGGCCGGTGCGTCCGCCGGAGGGGACCACGGGGAGGCCGTGTTCATTGCAGAATGCAAGTATCGCGGAGACGTCCTCCGTGGTGCGCGGGAGCGCGAGCGCAGAGGGATCCGGCGCATGGACCCGCGTAAAATCGCGGCCGTACTCCATGAGCTCCGCGCGATCGCGGGTGACGATGCCGGGAAAGCGTTGCTCGAGCTCGCTCCAAAGATCGGACATGGCGCGCATGATAGCGCTCTCTCTCGTTCCCCCTTAGCTTTACTGCGAGAGGTCACGTTCCGAATCGACTAGCGGCGAATGTAGGGCGCCGGCCTCGCCGGGATTGTTTGCTGCCGCGGTTCGACTTGAGCGACGAGCTAGATTCGAAACGTAAATTTTCCACAGTGGCGTTAGCATCGCGTTCATGGAACGCGCCATCAACTTCAATGCTGGTCCCGCCGCCCTTCCACTAGCCGCGCTGGAGCGCGCCCGCGACGAGTTGCTCGACTTCGCCGGCACCGGCATGAGCGTGATGGAGCACAGTCACCGCGGCAAAGACTACGAACGGGTCCACGATGAGGCTATCGGGCTATTGCGCGAGACGGCCGGCATTGGCGACGACACCGAGGTGCTCTTCATCCAGGGCGGTGCGTCGCAGCAGTTTGCTCAGATACCGCTGAACTTTTTGCCCGATGGCGGTTCGGCCGACTACGTCGTTCATGGCGCGTGGGGCGAGAAGGCGTTGTCCGAGGCGCAAGCGGCCACGAAGTGGTCCGGCGGCAAGGTGCGCGTGGCGGCGACCACGGCGCAGGGCAAGCAGTACACGCGCGTGCCGTCGCCCTCCGAGCTCCAGCTGGATCCGAAGGCGGCCTACGTGCACCTGACGAGCAACGAGACCATCCACGGCGTGCAGTTCCACGACTTCCCCGAGACGGGGAAGGTGCCGCTCGTCTGTGACATGTCGAGCGATTTTCTATGGCGAAAGACCGACCTCTCGCGCTTCTCGTTCGTCTATGCGGGCGCGCAGAAGAACGTGGGCCCTTCGGGCATCGTCATCGTGCTCGCCAAGAAGGACTTCATCGCGCAGGGCCGCAAGGATCTGCCCAAGATTTTCCAATACCGCACGGTGGCGGAGAACAACTCGCTCTACAACACGCCGCCGACGTTCGCGATTTACCTGATTCGCAACGTCCTCCTCTGGATCAAGGAGAGCGGCGGGCTTTCGCACGTGGAGGCGCAGAATCGGAAGAAGGCCGCGTTGATTTACGGCGTCCTCGACGAGAACGCGGGCTTCTACGCGGCGCCCGTGGAGAAGGCGAGCCGCTCGACGATGAACATCGTCTTCCGTCTTCCGTCCGAGGAGCACGAGACGCGCTTCCTCGCGGAGGCCAAGAAGCTTCGCATGGTCGGCCTCAAAGGCCACCGCTCCGTGGGCGGCATCCGCGCTTCGCTCTACAACGCCGTCAGCCTGGAATGGACAACCGCGCTGGCCGACTTCATGCGCGACTTCGCCAAGCGCGGCTAAGACCAAGAAAAGAAATTCACAGGAAGACGGGAAGACGGGAAGGAATGAGAATTGTTTTGGGGATTCCAGTTGGCCCAGTGGGCTGAATTGGAAACCTCAAAACCTTCCCGTCTTCCCGTCTTCCTGTGAATTCTCTTCTTTAGTTTTTCACTTCTTCTTCGGGGTCGTTGCCGCTTTGACGGCGCGCTCGATGGCGTCGGCGAGGTCGGCGGGGACGGCGTCGCCGCGGCCCCATTGATCGGCCTTGACCAACGTCGTCTGGGCAGCGCGCGCGACCTTGGCGCGGCGGCCGCGTCCGAGGGTGCGGAACGCGTTCTGCGAATCGGTGGTGGGGGCGTGGACGGACGGCTGAAGGAATCCTCGCATTGGGCAAATCTCCTGAAAGGGGATGGGGTATACAGCCCCCTCCGGCAAAAGTCGATGGCTGTTGCTCTCAGCGCAACGTGAAGGAACAGTCCGCCGACGGCTTTACGTCGAGACGATTTTCGGCCGGGTTGGACGCGTCGAACACCAGACTGCCCGTGAGCACCACGGTCCCCGTGACGGCTGTGGTTTTTCGCTGAAGAATGGCTCCAATGAGCCCGGGCTGCGCCGCCTGAGAGGCGAAATCTCCGCAGGGGATGGGCTCGCTGTCGAAGGCGAAATCCAAGCGTGGCGCGAGCCCCGAGCGCACGTTCCCACGCAGGCTCCCGCCAAAGGGGCCCACTTGGAAGACGCCATCGCGAACGGCCAGCGATTCGCCTTGGCCTTTCCACTTTCCGCCGACCTTCACATCGATCGGGTTGGGGAAGGGCCCCACGTGCGCTCCCCAGCTTTGAAAGAGCATCGCCCCCGCGGACTCCCCGTTCGTCGACATCGAGCTCGCGTCGACCTCGATCTCGGGATCCTCGTCCGCCGCCAACCCGAAGGCCGAGAACGGCAGCCCCAGCGCGCGCAGGTGCGTGCGCGGCGCGTTGATGTCCAGGTTCGTCGCGGAAGGCGTCTGCCCGATGGAGACTTGGGGCACCTCCGGCTTGGACGGATCCATCGCGATGCGCGTCGTCAGCATCTCGCGCTCACGGTCCACGACGACCTTCCACGGCCCGAACGGGCTCGCACCCAAGGTCCCGGTGACCTTGTCCGCGCGCAGGTGCGTCTCGTCGCCGATTTCTGCGGTGGCGCCTGCGACTTCGAGCGAGGTGCTCTCCCCCGCGAAGCGCGCGAGGTGCACCAGCGCGTCTTTGAAGACGATGCGCTGCAGGTCGTTTTCGATGGCCGTGCCCGTCGCGCGCTGCGCCTCGAGCTGCGGCAGCGCGGCGAGAAGATCGGGAATGCTCACGTCGAGTCCCTGCAAGGTGAGCTCGCGCGGCGAAAGCCCGGATAGCTCGACGTTCGCCTCTTTCGCATGCGCCACCGCGCCCGGCACCTTGTCGAGGCGCGCCTCCAGATCGAAGAAGCGCACGCCCGAACCGGTGAGCCGCGCCTTGGCGATGGTGAACGTCACCCCGCGGGCCTTCGCATCGGAGATGGCCCGCCGGCGCGCAATCTCCGGCACCGCGAAGAACACCGCGAGGATGGCCACCGCCACCACGGCCCCGACGACGAGGATCGCTCGGCGCATGGTCACGTCGTCCAGGTCGTTCCGATGCGGCGACGCAATCCCATGGCCTCGCCGGAAAGAAAGAAGCGCGCCACGTCGCCGGCAAAAGGATGCTCGAGCACCGCGCCCAGGGCGGGTACGCCGAGGCGCTCCGTCGCATGGCCCAGCGTCGGGTCGATCGAGGCGATTTCCTCGATGGTCGAGAGCAGATCGCCGGTGACGAGGGCTGCCGCGCGCATCTCCGCGCGGGCGAGCGCGCTGATGAATCCGTCGATGGGCAGCGGCCGCCCCTGCGGCGCGGCCAAATGCGGCATGAGCTCCTCGAGCAGCTTCTTTTGCTTTCGCGAGATCGCGCGGGCCACGTTGGGCTCGTACTGTGCCACGAGCTTCTGCGAAAGGACGTCGAGATCGTCCGCACCGTAGCCGTGCACCACCTGCCGCGCGCAGGCGATGAGCAATCCCTCGATGTGCGGCGGCGGAAGCTCCTCGAGCCAGGGCACACCCAGCGACGCCCGCGTGAGTGCGCGCGCAATCGAGGCGAGCTGCGCCGGCTCGGGCATCTCCGAGAGATGCCGCGGCACCACGATCCACAGGGTGTCTTGCGCGAGAATGCGCGTGCGCGTCACCGTGCGCGAGATCACCAGCTCCAGGTCTTCCAGGCCCAACATGCGCAGCACCCGGTCGAACAGGGCCCGCGTCGGGTGCCCGCTGCGTGAGCCGATGCGGTCGCGGCTGGTGATGCCCAGCTCGGTCAGATCGGAGCGCAGGATCTTCGACTCGATGCCGGCGACCGCGGCCGCGACCTCGAGCAGCACGTGACGGCCCTCGGGCGGGAGCACGTTGGTCACCAGGGTCGGCCGATCGAGCTGCGCATCGAGGCCCTCGACCTGCACGAGGCGCCGCGAACGCAGCCACCCATGCCGGCCTTCGTCGACGTCGCCGGCGACGGCCCGCAGCTCGCTCACCACGAGCGCCTCCTCCATGCGCCGCTCGTTCTGCAGGACGCGCTCGAGCAGGGCGAGCAGCGCCTGCGGCTCGTTCACGCCCAAAAGCGGCGTGGACGATGGCAGCACCATGCCGAGAAGCTGCCGCGCGGCGTCTTCGTTCGCGTTGGCGCGCGCGTAGGCCCGCCCGAGCTCGAAGCGCGTCTCGAAGATGGCGGGCGAGGACGGATTGAGCTGCACCGCGCTCTGCAGATGGCCAATGCCCTCGCGCAGCCGCCCCAGCGACTCGATTTCCAAGTGCCCCAAGGTCGCGTACCACCGCGCGTCCACATTGCCGAGCTGCTGACCGCGCGCGATGACCGCGAGCAGTGCCCGCGCGAACGCCGCGTGATCGTGCCCCGTCGACGTGCGGAAGTGCGCCGACAGCCGCGCGAAGGCCATCATGCTCGTGGGCGTGCGTGCCACGGCTTCGACCAGTGCGCGCTCCACCGCGGCGGGATCGCCGAGCCGCATGCGAAGGTCGGCCAGCTTGAGCAGCAGCTCGCAACACTGCTCTGGATCCTCCTCCACGCGCGAGAGCCGCTCGACCAGATCGGCCACCTCGGCGCGCGTCTCGTCGTCCATGACGCTGGCCGGATCGACCGCGACCCCCGTTTCCAAATCGGGCGGCGGCGTATGCTGCGCGGTGATGTGGCGCAGCACGCCGCGAAGCGCCCGCGCATTCAGCGCATCGATTTCCAGCGCCTTGCGCAGCGCGCGCTCCGAATCGTGCGGACGCTGCAGCACGTGCTCGTAGATGCTCGAGAGCGAGAACAGCGCGGTGAGACGCGGCGCCGCCTCCGTGCCGCGCGTCACCACGGCTTCGAGTGCGTCCACCGCTTCGGGCCACGTGCGCTGGGCCACGCACAACTCGGCCAGCGTGAGCAGCGACGGAATGTGGTTCGGCGCCGCCTCGCGCACCCGCCGCATGGCGTTGATGGCCAGCGGCAGATCCGCGAGCTTGTCGCGCGCGACCCGGGCAATCTCGGCGCCCAGGAGCACGATGGCATCCACCGAGCGCGCCCGTTTGAGGGCGGTGCGGAAGACCTCGACGATTTGCTCGGACTGATTCATCTCGCGCCGCACATTGGCCAGACGGCTTGCCGCCGTGACGCTGTCCGGGCTTGCCGTCAGCGCTTTTTCCAGCAGATCGGCCGCGCGCACGCAGCGATGCTCGGGGGAGCCGAGCACGCCCTCGGCCATGGGGCCGAGCAAAAGATCCGCCGCGTCCACCAAGTACCGTGAACGCGCCACGGGCACGCTGGCCAGATCGGCCAGAGAGATCGCCGCCATCACGGCAGCCTCCACGTTGGACAACCGCGGCGCGATGCGCGCGATGCCCGTGGCCGCGGCCACGCTGAGCGTATCGGCGAGCAGGATCGACAGGTACCGATCGAGCGACTCCTTGAGCAGCGCCTGCTGCGCCGCATCGTTCACGCCTTCGACGACCACGGTGGCCCCGCCCGAATCGCTCGCGGCATTCTCCAGGAGCATCGCGAGCTTCAATTGCACCGAGCGCCGCGTTCCCTCGTCCGACGCGAGGGCATGCAGCGCACGCAGGGCCGTCAGCGCCACCTTGCGCGCGCGCCGATCGCCCTTTCGCGCACTGGGAAGTTCACGCCGCTCGGTCGCGTAGAGCGCGCCCGGTTCGGTGGGGTCGAGGTGCAAAATGCGCTGGTAGGTGTGTAGGGGATCTCCGCCCGCCTTTTGCCATTCCTCCAAGCTGGACAGCTGCCAGAGGGCCCCGAGGCGCGCACGAATGTCGGAAAAGACCTCGCCCTGTTGCGAGAGCACGAGTGCGAGCCGCGCCCAATCATTGGTGCGCCGCGAGACGCCCTCCATGGTGCGCAGCGCGGGGATGTGGTGCTTGTCGTATTCGAGCACCGCCTCGAGCAGCCGCGTCGCCGTGGGGATGTCGCGTCCCGTTCGCAGATAGAGCTGGGCGAGCGAGAACGAAAGGCGCACCGCCGATGCGGTGGTCATCTTCGTCTCCAGCCGTTTGAGCTGCAGGTTCAGCACGTTGTTCGTGCCGAAGGAAAGCGGCTTGCCCTTCGCCGCCATGGACACTGCATGCCGCATGAGAACGCGCTCCAGGCGCTCGGCAATGAGCTCGTCCTCCGGCGTCTCGGACAGCGCGCGCGCGTACGTGGCCGCTGCGCGCTCGTCGTTGCCCAGGCGGTGCTCGTCGATCTCGGCGGCGCGCACCAGGTAGCGCGCGCGATCTTCCAGGCCCGAGCAGTCGTTGGCCAAGGTCTCCATGGCGTCGCGCAGCATCACGTGATCGCCCGCCGCCTCCAGCATGCGCACGATCTCGTCCGGCGGAACGGGATGGTTCGGATCGATGGCCCGCGCCGCGGTGAGCGACACCATCGCCTCCTTGGGCGAGCGCAGGCGCAGCTCTTGGATCTGCGCCAGCTCGAGCCAGTAATTCAGCTGGTCCTTCGGCGCCTTCGCAATCTGGATGCGCGCCTTGAGCGACGACGCCGCGCGCTCCCAGCGCCCGGCCTCCGCGTGAAACTGCGTTTCCAGCGCGCGCGCGGCTTCGTTCGCCGGATCCATCGCGAGCACTTCGTCGAGCAGCGACAGCGCCCGCTCGCGCTCGACCCGCGCGAGCACGTCGATGGCACGCACGCGCAGGGCCATGGCTTCACCGCGCTCGCTCGAAAGGCGCGCCTCGTCGAGCAGCGCCCGCGACAGCGCGCGGTCATCGCCAATCTTCGTCGCCGTGCGCGCCAGCCCGAGAACGGCGCCGCGCCGGTCCGGCTCGAGGCGCAGAATCTGCTCGTACGTGCGCGCCGCGCGGCGCACGTCACCGAGCAGCTCCTCGCACAAGAGCGCAATCTTCTCCAAGCTGGCCACCTTGCGGCTCGGATCGGACGTCAGCTCCGACGCCTGCGCGTACAAGTCGATGACCGCGCGCGCCTCGCGGTCCGTCTTTTCCGACGTCGCGGGAGCAAGAAGGCGCGCGAGCGCCTCCAGCACCTCGGGATGGCCCGGGGCCACGACCCATGCCGCGCGCAGGTGTTCCACCGCGGCACCCGGCTTCGCCAGCTCGTGCTCGGCGATTTGCGCAGCCTTCATCAGCGCGCGTGCGCGTTTGGCGTTGTCTTCGGCTTTTGCGGCCTCGTTCACCCAAAGTTCGACGCGTCGCTCGTGCAGGCTCGAGGCGGAGAGAAGTCGGTCCAACGTCTCGTGCAACGTGAGATCGCGCGGCTCGATGGCCAGCGCGGCCTGCGTGTGCTCGATGGCCGACCCGATTTCGCCGAGCTGCTCGTCGATGCGCGCCAGCATGCGGAGCTCGTGCGTGAGCACCAGCGGATCCGCCAAAAAGCGCAATCGCGCGCGCCGGGCATGGGCCACCTCGGCCCACTCGTTGAAGTGCTCGTGCAGCCGCACCAACTCGTCAAGCACGCGTCGGTCGACGCTGTTCGTCGTCGGCGCACGCGCGGCGGCGCGCCCCAGAAAGGCGATGGCGCGCTCCGCCTCGCCCAGCCGCTGGTACGCGATGCACGCGGCATCGAGCTCCAGCCGCGCCGCGCGGTTCGGATCGGTCTCGAGCTCCGCCTCCTCCTGTAGCAACAGGCAGAGCGCCGCCGGGTCGTCGTGCGAGGCCACGTGGCGCACGGCCTCGTCGCGGACCGGCCCCACGCTCGAGTCGAGGGCCACCGCACGCTCCAACGCGGCCCGCGCCTCCTCCGACTTGTACAGCTTGAACTCGAGGATCTGCGCCCGCTCCGCGTGGAGCCACGCCGCGAGCTTCGGCTCCGCGACGTACGCATCGGCCATGCTGGCCAGGTGCCGCGCCAGCGCGCCGTACGCCTCTGCGTAGCCGCTCGGATCCTCCGAGGCGCGGCTGTTGGCCGCGTAGGCGCGCGTGGCCAGATCCGACTCGAGGCCCTTGAGCGCGGCGGGGTGGTGTGGCGCCCGCGTGCGCGCCTGCTCCCAGATGGAGCGAACGAAGTCGGGGCTCTCGCCGCGGGCGTCCAGGAGGCGCGCCTTCTCGACGAGCAGCTCGATGGTCGAGCCTTCCTCCGTCGATGCCGCGAGCTCGTGTTCGAGGTGCTCGAGCATCGCGGGGAGCGCCCCGCGTCCGTGACACTTCCGCCGCAAGATCGCATGCGCCGCCGCAAGCCGCGGGTTCACCCGCAGCGCGGCCTGGGCGCTCGCAATGACCTGTACGTCGTCGCCGAGCAGGATCTCGTAGGCCACCGCGAGCTCGATGTACGCGCGCGCCAGCCCGACCTTGTCGGCCTCGGTCTGGAGGATCTCGATGCGCGCACGCAGCAGCTCGATGAGCCCTTCGGGGTGCGCGGCATCCTGCGCGGCGCGCCGGGCCACCGTCCGTTGCGTCAGATCGGGATTCGACGCGTGCGTTCCATTTTCGAGGCCCGGCGGACGCGCCGGTGCGAGCTCGAAGGGCGCGGGCAGCACGATGGCCATCTTTCGTGGCGCTGCATCGGGCTCGTGCCGATCCATCGGCAGTGCTGCTGCCCGCAGCACATGCACTTCGCGGTCGATGTCCCACGCCTCGTTCGCCGTCGTTGCGAGGAGATGGTCAATGGAAGAGACGCCACTTACAGAGTCCACGGATCGTTGCAACCTTCACGCTGGCACGAAAGGCCTCATCGTTGCACGATTTCGTCTCGGATAAGATGGCCTTGTGCCGATCCACCCCTCTCGCTCCAAAGCCCGCTTCGTGTGCGTCGCGTCGGGCTCCCTCGCCGTGACGGTCGTCATGGCGCTCATGTTTGGCTGCACTTTTTTGGCCACGTTCGACGACCCTCCCCCGCGCGAGGTGCATTGCGCCGGCTACAAGGCGGATCCGGCCGCGCAGCCCTGTTCCTTCCAGCGCGGTCGTGGCGCGGGAACGTATTGCGCATGCGACGGCTTGGTGCGCAATTACCAGGCTTCCGCGAACGATCTCGTCACCTGTTCGAACGACGGGACCATCGTCGAAGTGACATCGTGCGCGCAAGGCTGCGCTATCTACCCCTCGCCGCTGCCGGGAACGTGCGATCCCTGTCCGGGCCGCGCCGACGGAACGTGGTGCGCGCGCGAGCTTGGCGTCGACGCTGGAAGGACGATGATGACCTGCCGGCGGGGCAAGCAGGAACCGGGAAGCTCGTTGGATTGTCCGACGGCATGCGGGGGAACCGGGCCCGCCGCGGAGTGCCGGTGAAGGACGCGCCGCAAAGGCTTCTCTTGGTCGAAGACGACCCGCGCCTGGCGGAGTTAGTACGTGCGCACTTGACGGAGCACGGCTTCGAGGTGGAGGTCGTGGAGCGCGGCGACGTGGCCATCGAGCGCATCCGAGCGGCGCCCCCCGACGCCGTCCTTCTCGACATCGGGTTGCCCGGGCAGGACGGATTGTCCGTCTGCCGCGCCGTGCGCCCTGACTATGCGGGCGTCATCGTGATGCTGACCGCGCGCGGCGACGAGATCGACGAGGTGCTGGGCCTCGAGCTCGGCGCCGACGACTACGTGGCCAAGCCCGTGAAGCCGCGCGTCCTGGTGGCGCGCCTGCGCGCGAACCTGCGCCGCGTCGCTGAAAAGAGGACAGGGGAGAAGGCGCACGAGCGCCTGGTCGTCGGCGAGCTGTCGATCGACCCGGGGCGGCGCGCCGTCACCTACCGCGGGGCCGACGTGCCCGTTTCCACGTCGGAGTTCGACTTGCTGGAGATCCTCGCGCGCCGCGCCGGTCATGTGGTTCCGCGCGAGGAGCTCTTGGGCCAGGCGCGCGGCATCCGCTACGACGGGTTGAACCGATCCATCGACCTGCGCATCTCGCGGCTGCGTCGCAAATTGGGCGACGATCCGGATCGACCCACGCTCATCGTGTCGGTGCGCGGCGTGGGGTACATGCTGGCGGCGCACCCGTGAAGCGGCTCTTTTTGCGCACGTACCTTGGGCTGTGCGTCACCTACGTGATCGCGCTGCTCGTAGGCACTCGGCTTCTGTACCACCAGCCACTGACGTCGTCCGCGGAGACGTACGAGCGCGTGTACGGAGGTGGCGTGTCGCTCGCGCGTGAGCAGCTCGCGTCCGTGCCGCACGAGCAGCGGCCGGGCGTGGTGCAGCGGCTGCGCACCCAGTTTGCCTTTCCGCTGGACGTGGTGCCTTGGGAGTCCGACCAAATCGACGCAGGCGCGCGCGCCCAGCTCGCACGAGGTGCACACCTCGCGACGTGGTTCGATCCCCAGCCGGACGGGGGCACCTTCTTGGCGACCGCCATTGTGCCGCAGGGGGACGTGCTTCGATTGGGCCCCTTGCCGGGCTCCTCGCCGCCGACGTACCCGCGCTGGGCGAGCGTGGTCGGTGGCGTGGGGCTCACCCTGGCCCTTGGCGCGTGGCTTCTGCTCTGGCCGATTGCCAGACAATTTCGCGCCCTCGAAGAAGCCGCGCGTCGTTTGCAAGGCGGCGATCTGCGGGCACGGGCGAACGAAGCGGCGGCCTCCACGCGCCCGATTGCCCAGGCGTTCAACGTGATGGCGGAGGACCTGCATCGCCACATCGATGCGCAGCGTGACCTTCTGCGCACGGTCTCCCACGAATTGCGGACACCGCTGGCGCGCATTCGCTTTGCCGTCGACCGCCTCGCCACCACCGAATCGGGCGAGGCGCGCGCGGCGCAACTCGACGAGATCGACGGAGATCTCGCGGAGCTCGACGACTTGGTGGAAGAGTTGCTCACATGGTCGCGTCTCGAGAGCGCCGCCCCGCCGTTCGAGACGCTCGCCGTGGAGTCGCTCCTTCTCGATCTCGAGGGCGCCTTCCCCGACGTCGAGCTGGCCGATGTCGCCGATGGCCTCCAGGTGCACGGAGACGGACGCCTTCTCGCGCGCGCCCTCGGCAACTTGGTGTCCAACGCGCTTCGGTATGCCAAAAGCCGCGTCGTGATTCGCGCCCTGCGTGCGGGCGAAAGCGTGCGCATCGTCGTCGACGACGATGGCCCCGGGATCCCCGAGCCCGAGCGCGAACGCGTCTTCGAGCCCTTCGTGCGCTTGCACTCCGAGGGCCGCGGCGTGGGCCTCGGCCTGGCCATCGTCCGCCGCATCGCCGCCCAACACGGCGGCTCCGTCCGAATCGAAACCGCCGAACCCAGCGGCTGCCGCGTCATCCTCGAGCTCCCCCGGTCGAGCTAAATGTCGAGCCGGAGATGATGGAACCGCCAAGACGCCAAGGACGCCAAGATTTGATGGAGGTGTGGGTTCACGACCCCCAAAATCCTTGGCGCTCTTGGCGTCTTGGCGGTTCGTCTCCTCTAGAACGGGCGGCCGTGGCCGCGCGATTCGGCGACTTGGACGAGGTCGCCGCAGGCCTCGATGGGCAGCGGTTGGTGCTCTTCGGGATCGCTTTCCACGTCGAAGCAGTTCCACGCGTGGTCGGCCTGATTGCCAATCAGCTTGCGTGAACCGCGGATGGCGCCCCAATTCTTGAACGCGCAGGCCCACAGCTCGGTGCAGTTCGTGAGGAATGCCGCGCGATCGGGGGGGCTGCCACCGCGCAGAAGGCTCTCGCCGGGCATGCGCGCGCGGAACGGGGCGAGGCGCGGCTCGTCGAGGAGACCCATGAGATCCAGGACGGTGGGGAAGACGTCGAGGGTCGTGACGGGGCGGTTCTCCAGGGCGCGAAGGTTTCGCTCTTCCTCTTCGCTCAAGGTGCCGCGCGGGGCGTCGATCCAGAAGGGGATGCGAATCTCCTCCTCGTAGAGCGTCCCCGTGTGGCCAACGGCGCCCTTTTCACGGAGCTGCTCGCCGTGGTCGGACACGTAAACGATGATGGTGCGCGCGCCCTCCGGGCGGGAGCGGATCGATTCGACGAGGCGGCCCACCGCGCGATCTTGGAGATGAACGGCGTCGTGGTACCGATTGCGGATCTCGCGCTCGTAACCCGGGCCGGTAGCCTCGTCTTCGGGCAGAAATGGCGCGAAGGCGTGATCGACCTTGTACGGGAAGTGCGTATTCGAAAGGTGCACCACGCCGGTGAACGGCTCGCGCAACTGGCCGATGTCGCCGAGCACGTAGTCGACCAGCTTGCCGTCGTCGGCGCCGACCTCGAGGCTTGGCTCGCGTTCCAGCTGCGTGGCGCTCACCGTGCGGGACATCGGGATGCCGCCGAGCCACGCGCCCGAGTTGCCGAAGAGCATGTTCTGCGACGTCCAATACGCCGAGTCGAGTTGCGCGGCGTGCAGGTACTCCCAGAGCAGCGGGGCCGAGTGCATCATCTGCCGCGACTCGTCGGGCGGCAGACCGCTCCACAACACGGAGAGCGAAATCGCCGTCGTGGAGTCCACGCTGCGCATTTGATGCAGCATGATGCGGTTCGGTGCCGCCGCATTCGAGTACGGCGTGAAGAGGCATTCCTTGTCACCGGGGCGGGTGCACACGCTCATCGCGCGCACCGACTCGGTGAGCACGAAGACGACGTTGCGCGCGAGGTGCGGGCGCGCGCGCACGTCGGGCACCGGCTCCGGCGAGCGCGGACCTGGGTGCACGCGTTCCACCGTTTCGTTGTGATCCCAGCGGGCGCGCGAAAGCTGGCCCATCGCCGCGAGGTACATCACGTCGGGCGGCTGGCCTTGTTCCGCACCATGCGTGGGCGAAACGAAGAGGGCGCACAGGAGCGCAATGACCGCGAAGTCCTTGGCGATGTGCGTGCTCCGGCGCCGCGGGGGCGCGAGGGTGCGCACGATGAACGGCAGCAGCAGTGCGACCAACACGGGCGGCAGCACGGTTTGCGCGAAGGTGGCGCGGTCGCTCCAGAGCTGTTGCCCGATGCTCGGCATCATCGACGTGCCGACGAGCACCGCCTGATGATCCATGTAGGCCATGTAGCGCGCGTATGTATACGACTGCGCGCCCAGCGCGAACCCTGCCAGGACGACGAGCGTGATCCACGCGAGCCAGCGCGTGAGCCCGCGCTTGCGGGCGGCCATCACCACCAGCGAGACCCAGAGGGCGCCGCTGACCAGGACGCTCACGCCATAGAAGACGAGACCCCGCGTGCCGAAGTGCCCGAGGTGGCCGGGACGCCGGACGGCGTCGGCCAGCGCGATCGCCAGGGGGGCCAGGAGAAGGAGCGTCCGCCCGATGCGGCGCCGCACCCGCGCGAGGGTGCGCAGACGTTGGTCGCACGGCAAGAGGGGCAGGGCGCTATCGCTCGAGGCGACGTCCGCTTCGGCGTTGGATCCTCTCGACGGCATGGCAGGCAGGAAACGGCAAGGCTTTGTTACGACGCCGCAACGATGAAGTGGCGGCCGCGCAACGGGGTCGCCCAATACACCACGCGCCCGCCGCCCCTGCAAGCAGATGGCACGCTTTGGCAATGGCCGTGTCGCCCGGTGTCAGGGCACCAGGAGAACCAACGTTCACACTTCGCGCGGTCGACGGGCGAATTGCCCGGAATTTACCGGCAGCCCTGCTTGGTACGGCCCTTGAAGAGATGGGCTTACTCGGGCGCTCTGGCGCACACGATGGCTTGCCCTTTCTCCCCTTCCTTATTCCTTCCTTTCGCTTTTCCCCCTTCGCTTCGCCTTCCTTCGCTCCCTTTCTTGATCTCTTTCGCTTAACCTTGGAGAGCCCGCGCCCCATCCCGGCCTTTTGACAATCCGGCCTGGATGGGCGCTTCACAAATCCGCCGGGCCATCCTTGCTTCTATTCGCATCGTCGCATATATCAACCGGCGATGCTCGACAGCACCGCCGTCCCCAATCGATGGGAGCTCTACCGTGTTCTTTCCGAGCCGGTGCGTCTCCGTCTCCTGGCCCTGGCGGCGGAAGAGGAGCTGGCCATTGGGGAGCTTGCGGAGCTTCTCGGTGAGAGCCAGCCCAACGTGTCGCGTCATGTCGCGCCGTTGAAGCAGGCCGGGCTCGTGGTGGTGCGCAAACAAGGGACGCGCGCGTTGGTGCGCCTGCGCGAAGGCGCGGGCTCCGATGCGGTGGTCGCCGATGCGCTGGCGAGCGGCCGCGAGCTATGCGCGTCCGATTCGACCGAGTCGCTCCCCGCGCGCATCGAAGGCGTGCTCCGCGCCCGCGATGCGATGGCGCGTGAGTACTTCGCCCGGCCGCATTCTGCGTCCGACAAGACGGAAAAGGGCCTGCGCCCGCCCGTCGAACTGGGCGCGTACCTCGCCGCGTTTTCGCTCTTGCTGCCGCGCCGCAAACTCGCAGTGGATGCCGGAACCGGCGACGGCGGCCTGCTCGAGGTGCTCGCGCCGGTCTACGAGCGGGTCATCGCGCTGGATCGCTCGGGCGCGCAGCTCGCCGAGGCGCAAGAGCGGGTGAGCGCCCGCGGCTTCACCAACGTGACGTTGCTCGAGGGCGACCTCACCGGAGCCGAGGTGAAGAAGGCCGTGGGCAGCGGCGCCGATGCCGTCTTTGCCGCGCGATTGTTGCATCATGCACCGAAGCCTGCGGCGTTCGTGGCCTCGCTGGCGCGTTTGCTTTCGCCGGGCGGTTCGCTCGTGGTGCTGGACTACGCGCACCACGAGGACGAGTCGATGCGCGATGCCGCCGACATCTGGCTCGGGTTCGAGCCGTCCGAGTTGAAGAAATTCGCCCAAGCGGCGGGGCTCGAGTGGCCTCAAGTAACGCCGCTTCCGTCTGCATTGATACCGTCAGGGCCGGATCATCACCTCCCTTGGCAAGTGCTCGTCGCCACGAAGGGCGCGTCCAAAGGAAACGGATCCGGAATGTAGCGTTTGCGAAAACGCAAAACAGTGGGAGAGACCGATGGCTGAAAATTACAAAGTCCGAGACATCAAACTTGCCGAGTGGGGACGCAAGGAAATCACGATTGCCGAATCCGAGATGCCCGGCCTCATGGCTCTCCGCCAGGAATACGGCAAGAGCCAGCCGCTCAAGGGGGCGCGCATCGCCGGCTGCCTCCACATGACGCTGCAGACCGCGGTCCTCATCGAGACGCTGACGGCGCTCGGTGCGGAAGTCACCTGGACGAGCTGCAACATCTACTCGACGCAGGACCACGCGGCGGCGGCGATTGCGGCCACGGGCGTTCCCGTCTTCGCCTGGAAGGGCGAGACCGAGGCCGAGTACGACGAGTGCATCGAGGCCCAGCTCAAGGCCTTCAAGGGCGGCAAAGGCCCGAACATGATCCTCGACGACGGTGGCGACCTGACCATCATCGTCCACCAGAGGCACCCGGAGCTCTTCACCGGCCCGGATCCGATCCGCGGCCTCTCCGAGGAGACCACCACGGGCGTGCACCGTCTCTACGAGATGCACAAGAAGGGTGAGCTCAAGGTTCCCGCCATCAACGTCAACGACTCGGTCACCAAGTCGAAGTTCGACAACCTGTACGGCTGCCGCGAGTCGCTGGGCGATGGTCTCAAGCGCGCGACGGGCGTCATGTTCGCGGGCAAGGTTGCCGTCGTGTGTGGCTACGGCGACGTCGGCAAGGGCTGCGCGCAGTCGCTGCGCGGCCTCGGCGCACGCGTCATCGTGACCGAGATCGACCCCATCAACGCCCTGCAGGCGGCGATGGAAGGCTACCAGGTCGCGACGCTCGAAGACGTGGCGGCGGTGGGCGACATCTTCGTGACGGCCACGGGCTGCATGAACGTCATCCGCGGCGAGCACATGAAGGCCATGAAGGACCAGGCCATTCTCTGCAACATCGGCCACTTCGACACCGAGATCGACGTTGCCTGGCTCGAGAAGAACCCGGAAGTCAAAGAAGAGAACATCAAGCCGCAGGTCGACCAGTTCATCTTCCCGGACGGCAAGAAGATCACGCTGCTCGCGCGTGGCCGCCTCGTGAACCTGGGCTGCGCGAACGGCCACCCGTCGTTCGTCATGTCGAGCTCCTTCTCGAACCAGACGATCGCGCAGATCGCCCTCTGGACCGAGACCAAGAAGTACCCGGTCGGCGTGCACGTTCTGCCGAAGATCCTCGACGAGAAGGTCGCCGCGCTGCACCTGCCGAAGCTGGGCGTGAAGCTGACGAAGCTCACCGCCGAGCAGGCCGCCTACCTCGGCGTGCCGGTCACCGGGCCGTTCAAGCCCGATCACTACCGCTACTAAATCCGCAACCGTTGGAAAGGCTACGGGCTGCCGTGTCGCAGTCCGTAGCCTTTTTCCATTTTACTCCGGCCGCGTGTCCTTCTTGGCGGCGCCGGCCAGCTCCTTGGCCCACACGACGAGTTGATCGGGGTTCGGGCCCTCCAGCATGATGCGGAGTTTGGGCTCGGTGCCGCTCCAGCGGATCAGGATGCGGCCTTCTTCGCCCAATCCCTTTTTCACCTTTTCCGCGAGGGCGTTGAGCGACTGCATTTCCTCGAGCGGCTTTCGCGCGGGGAGGTTTACGTTCTCGAGCACCTGGGGCACGCGCTCCATGGCGGACTGCGCGAGCGTCGACAGGGGCTTGCCGGTGCGCATCATCAGCGCAAGCACCTGCAAGGCCGCGATGGTTCCGTCGCCGGTGGAGGCGTGGTCGAGGAAGATCAGGTGCCCCGATTGCTCGCCGCCCAAGTTGTAGCCACCGGCGCGCATCGCCTCGACGACGTAGCGATCGCCCACGGCGGTGCGGATCATCTTGCCGCCCATCGCCTCGATGGCGCGCTCCAGGCCGAGGTTGCTCATCACCGTGGCCACCAAGGTGTTCTTTTTGAGCTCGCCCGCTTGCAGCATGCGGCTCGCGCAGATGGCCATGACCGCGTCGCCGTCGACGATTTGACCCTTCTCGTCGACCACGATGAGCCGGTCGGCGTCGCCGTCGAGCGCGATGCCGATGTGCGCGCGGCGGCGCACCACTTCGGCGCGCACGTTGTCGGGATGGAGGGCCCCCGAGTCGCGGTTGATGTTGGTGCCATTCGGTTTCACCCCGAGGCACCAGAGGCTCGCCCCGAGCTCGGCGAAGACGCTGGGCGCCGTTTTGTAGGCGGCGCCGTGTGCGGCGTCGACCACCACGCGGACGCCGTCGAGCGTGAGGTCACGCGGGAAGGTGTTCTTCGCGAAGGTGACGTAACGTCCGCGCGCGTCCTCGAGCTTCTCCGCGCGCCCGATGCCGGGGCCCGTGGGGCGGGGGCTGAGGAGCGCGTCGTTGCCCATGAGGCGCTCGATTTCCGCTTCCTCTTCGTCGGGCAGTTTGAAGCCGTCGGCGCCGAAAATCTTGATGCCGTTGTCTTGATACGGATTGTGGCTCGCGCTGATCACGATGCCCGCGTCGGCGCGCATGGTCGTCGTGAGGTGCGCCACGGCGGGCGTCGGCACCGGGCCGCAGAGGATGACGCGTCCGCCCATGGAGCAGATGCCCGCGGCGAGGGCCTGCTCGAGCATGTAGCCGGAAAGGCGCGTGTCTTTTCCAATGAGCACGCGCGGCACGTGCTTTTTGCCGCGGCCGACGAGAAAGGTGACGGCGCGCCCGAGCTGCATGGAGAGCTCCGGCGTCATGGGCATTTCGTTCGCGGTGCCGCGCACACCGTCGGTTCCAAAGAGGTTGCGCATCACAACCGGGCGGGTCGGCAACACCGGCTCTTCGGACGCTCCATTTTGCTGATTGCGGTTGCTGCGCGACGACTTCTCGATCGATTTCATGCCCGCGTGACAGTACACGAAAGTAAATGCAAAAACGCACGCTTTTATCCCTTGCGCTCGCCCTCTTGGCACCCGCGATGGGGGCCTGTGCCGCCGCCGCTTCCGGCAATACGCCCCCACCGCACGAGCCAAAGTCCGACGGCTGCGCGGTGTCCGAGTGGCGCTTTCTCTTTGCCAATGATGGCCATGGCAACGACCTTTCCGGGAGCCGCGAAAGCTTGCTCGCCGCCGTGCGTCGCGGTAGCCCACTGCGCGTGGCCTGGAGCGAGGCGAATGCCAAGGAAGGCTGGTCCGTCGAAGAGTTCTCCAACGTGGGCTTCACGAACATCATGGGCAAACGCGACATCGTGGCCCAACTCGAAGGTGCCCTGATCCAGAGCAACTACGTGAACGCGTCACGCGCCGGGTTGAAGAACCCCGTGGTCGAATGGCACGCCATTCTGTCGACGGACGGCCGCTTCGAGGCGGTGATGGTCGAACGCGAGAGCGGCCGCGCCACCCGCAAGCTGGTCCAACGTACGCGCATGAACTGGTACGCCTTCGCCCCACTCCCTTCCTGCGACACCCGCCCCGCCATCCTCCGCGCGGAGGACCACCAGAACGAACAAGTCGAAGACCAAAAATTCGAGTCGCGCTGAGGCCGGGGAAACGGCTCGGAGATTTTACATGAAGGCGGGAAGGCGGGAAGGTTTTGGGATTTTCAGTTGGCACGCTGGGCGCACTGAAAATCTAAAAAAACTTCCCGTCTTCCCGCCTTCCTGTGAATCCCCATTCTTCTAGTCGCGGAAGTTGATGAACTGGAGCTCCAGCGGCAAATCGGCTTCTTTGACGAGTTGAATCGCGGCTTGGAGATCGTCGCGGTTCTTGCCGGTGATGCGCACTTGGGCTTCCTGGATCGAGGCTTGTACCTTGATTTTGCTGTCCTTGATGCGGCGGACGAGGTCCCTGGCGTGGTCGCCGTCGATGCCCTCTTTGACCTTCACGAGCATCTTCGAACCGCCCTTGCCGGTGGGTTCGGGCTTCTGGGGGTCGAAGTGCTTCAGGCTTACCTTGCGCTTTATGAGCTTGTCTTGAAGAACGGAGAACGCAGCCTTGACCCGTTCATCACTCGACGAGCGAAGGCTGATGCCGTCGTCGTTGCGCTCGATGGCTGTCCCCGTGTCCTTGAAGTCGAACCGCTGTGCGATCTCTTTTTGGGACTGGTTGAGGGCGTTGTCGACCTCGTTCCACTGCACCTTCGAGACGATGTCGAAGCTCGGCATGACGTAAACCTCCCAAGGGATTTGCGGCGGACCCGGCGAACCTGAAGGGGTGCGGCCTAAGTGGTCCACCAAGGTACCACAGAAGGTGACTAACGAAGCTTTGCCGTTGCGCGATCGATGGCTTGCTGAAGCAGTAGGTCGAACTCGCCCGGGCGCTCCAACATCGGCCAGTGTCCGACGTTCTTCATGAGGACGACGTCGAACTGTGGCGCAAACTTGCGGTTACCCGCGACGTTCGTTCGGTGCATCTCCGAGTTCACCGCGACGATGGGCGCCTTCACCTTGCGCATCGCACTGGCCGCATCGTAGTCGAAGAAGGCGCGCAGAATCGGAATGGAGATGGCCGGAGGTGCCGCGGCAGCTTCGTCGAGCACGCGCCGAACCACCGGCTCCGGGGCGCCCGGCGGGAAGTCTTCCTTGAACACCGCACGCACCGCCGTGGGAAAATCTTTTTCCAATGCGCCGAAGAACGCGGCTTTCTCTTCCGTCGTTGCGACCTGACCGACATCCTCCAAGATGTCGATGGGGATCAGCCCCACGGTGCGCTCGGGCAGAAGGTTCGCCAACTCCAGGATCGTTCCGCCGCTCATCGAATGACCGATCCACACGACCCGATCGAGCCCGAGCTTGTCGGCCACCGCGCGGGCGTCTTGGGCACATGCTTGCATCGTCCACGCTTTTCGATCGCGCCCCGATTCGCCGTGGCCTGCTTGATCGATGGCGACGACCCGGTAGCGTGGCGAAAAGTGGGCGAACTGCTCGTCCCACCAGTGGGCGTTGCCGAGCCATCCGTGGAGGAAGAACAGCGTGGTGGTTCCGCGGCCGCCTTCCAGGTAGTGAATCTTGGTGCCGTCCGCCGATGCGACCACGCCATCGTGCATGGCGGTCTCCGTGGGGGCCGCCGCATCGCGGCTCGGGGTGGACCCGCACGCGGCGAGCATCGAGAGGAGCCCGGTCAACCCGGTGAGGCGCGTGATCATCGCCTCAGAGTGCTAGGGCCGGATCCCCCGTGATGCCAAGGATTTTCCCGCGGGCCTCGCCCACGAGAAAAATGGAACCGGTGACGAGCACCAGGCCGCGCGAAACCTTGCTCCGTGCCCGCGCGAGTGCTTCCTCGAACGAGTCGGCGGTCTCGCCGGGGCAGCGTGCGGCGATGTCAGCGGGATCGGCCGGGCCACGCGGCGTGTTGGAGGGCGGGCGCACGTAGATGCGCGTGGACGCAAAGGGACCGATGCGATCGATCATCACGGGCCACGCCTTGTCGGCGAGGGCACCGAAGACGAGCGCGATGTTCGCGGGGTCGATCTTCCACGCGGCCAACTGCTGCGCGAGGGCCTCCATGCCGTCGGGGTTGTGCGCGGCATCGAGAAGCACGGGGCCATCGGCCGTCTCCAGGCGCTCGAGGCGGCCGGCCCACGTGACGTTGGCGATGCCGCGCGCGATGATCTCGCGCGCGATCCCCAAGCGCTCGCCGATGGCCCAGGCGATGCGCGCGTTGTCCTCTTGGTGCGCGCCGGCGAGGCCGATGTGCTCGATCGCGACGCCGGCGGTGAGCTCCCGTGCGCGGGATGTCGTGGCGCCCACGCCGTGCGCCACCTCGGCGATCGCGGCTTCGACGTCGGCCTCCATCGGTCCGAGGATCACGTCGACCCCCGGTTTGGCGATGCCCGCCTTCTCGCGCGCGATGAGCGGCAAGGTCTCGCCCAGCTTGTCCTGATGGTCGAAGGCGATGCGCGTGATGGCCGCGGCGCGCGGCGGAGGGATCACGTTGGTGGCATCGAGCCGGCCACCGATCCCCACCTCGAGCACCGCCAGGTCGACCTTGGCCTCGCGAAAGGCCAAAAACGCCGTGAGCGTGGCCACCTCGAAGAAGGTGAGCCCGAGCTCGCGCGCGAGGACGTCGCTCAGGATGGTCGCCAGGGTCGCATCCTCCAAGGGCTCACCGCCGATGCGAATGCGCTCGGCGAAGCGATGCAGGTGCGGTGACGTGTAGAGGCCCGTTTTGAGACCGGCCTCGCGGGCGATGCGCTCGACCATGGCCGACGTGGAGCCTTTGCCGTTGGTGCCGGCGATGTGCACCGCGGGAAAGCTCCGCTCGGGGAAGCCGAATCGCGTGCAGGATGCACGTATCGCATCCAGGCCCAGGTCCATGCCGCGCGGAGCACGGCCATAGAGCCCTTCGAGGGCGGCCTTGAGACGGTCGCCCAAAGGCCTACTCCGCGGTATTCAACTCGGACGGGCGCGCGGGGCGCACGAAGGGCGCGAAGTGACCGAGCAAGAGCGAGATCTCCTCCTTCATCTGGAGGCGGCTGGTGATGCGGTCGATCATGCCGTGGGCGAGCAAGAACTCGCTGCGCTGGAAGCCCTCGGGGAGCTTTTGGCGGATGGTGGTCTCGATGACGCGGGGGCCGGCGAAGCCGATGAGGGCTTTGGGCTCGGCAATGTTCACGTCACCGAGGAGCGCGAAGCTGGCCGCGACACCGCCGGTGGTCGGATGCAGAAGGACGCTGATGTACGGAAGGCGCGCCGCGCGATGCCGTTCGAGGGCGGCGACCGTCTTGGCCATCTGCATCAAGCTGAAGATGCCTTCCTGCATGCGTGCTCCGCCGGAGGCCTGCAGCAGGACGACCGGAAGGCGACTGCTCGTCGCACGCTCGAAGAGTCGGGTGATCTTCTCTCCGACGACGGACCCCATGGACCCGCCCATGAAACTGAATAGAAACGCTCCCCAGGCGACGGGGTGCTCGCCGACGCTGCCACGCCCGATCTCGATGGCGTCGCTGGCGCGTGAGGCCTTCTGGGTGGCGGCAACGCGCTCGTGGTACGGCTTGCCGTCGGAGAATTGAAGAGGGTCGGTGGGCTTGAGATGCGCGTCCCACTCCTCCAGTTCGCCACGGTCCAGCAGCAGGTCCCGCCAACGCGGCGCGGCGAGCTTGTGGTGCTGTCCGCAGTCAGGGCACACTTCGAAGTTGGCGTGGAGGGTTTCGGTGGGGATGGTGACCCCGCATCCGTCGCACTTCCGGAAAACGCCTTTTCCGAAACTTTTCTTCTCGCTCGCATCCAGCTCGGATGCTTTTCGGCTCGGCCAGTCCATCACGTGGGTGCCCTGTCCTAGCACAAATTGTTGCCCATTCGCTCGAGGAGCGGAATCCTTTCGAACGATGCAGAGTGCAATGCCCTTACGGGTGGGTCTCGCGGGAATTTTCCTAACGATTGCGTCGGCGTGCGGCGGCCACGGCGGCGCCACGGAGGTGGCGCATCCTGCCGTCGGCCCGGAAAAAACAGGTGCGGAAAATGGTGCGCACCTGGAGCTCTCCGCGGTTCACCGTGCGGAGGAGGCCCGACGTCCCACGGACGACGTGGAGAAAAAGGATCCGCGTGCGGAGTTTCGCACTTGGCTTCAAGCGCGACTTCCATCCGGAGGGTCGATCGAAGATGGGGACAAGCCCCGCGTGGTGCACAAGGTCGGTCCGAAGGACACGCATCTGAGCATCGCCAAGGCGTACCTCGACATCACCGATGTCTACCTCGCGGACGACTTGGAAAAGGAGTTGAAGAAGAAGAGCCCGCGGCTGTCGGGCACCGTGGAGATCCCCCACGTGCTCTCCGAGCCGTACAAGGATCCGGAGCACGATCGCCTTGGCTGGCCCGAGGACAAGACGTTGCGCGGCATCTTCCTGGTCGGCGCCATGGCGGCGAAACCTTGGATCGAGACGCTCGATCGCGTGGCCTCCCACGGCATGAACGCGGTCGTGCTCGATGGCAAAGACTACGAGGGGCCCGTCACGTATCCGTCGAAGGTGGCCGTGGCCGTCGAGACGAACGCCACGCGGCGGGCGCCCATCGTCGATCTGGCTCGCGCGATCCGATTTGCGCATGCGCGCGGTGTGCGCGTCATCATGCGCATCGCCTGCTTCCACGATCCGTGGGCGTCGGTGAAGGCGCCGCGTCTGTCGATTCGTGGCAAGTGGGGTGGGCCGTACCCGGTCGACTGGCTGGACCCGGCGAACGAGGAGGCGCAGGACTACATCGTCGAGCTGGCCAAGGAGCAAATGGCCGCCGGGGCGGACGAGATTCAACTCGACTACGTGCGCTTTCCGGTCCAGCGCGGGTTGGGCAATGCCGTGCTCCCGCCCGCCGATGGCTCGCGCGAAAAGGTCATCGTCGAGTTCGTGCGCAAGGTGCACCGCGTGACCAAGGCGCACAACGTGCCCCTGTCGCTGGACATCTTCGGCGTGACGGCCACCGGTACGATGGAGGACGTGCACAACCTGGGGCAGGACATCACCTTGCTCGGCCCCGAGGTGGAAGCGCTTTCGCCGATGACCTACCCGGCCCACTACGACAAGGGCTTCATGGGCTGGGACGCCCCGGGCACGCACCCCGAGATCGTCGGGATTGGCACCCGCGAGACCTTGGTCAAATTGGGCAAGGCGCAGGACCAAGGGCAGGGGATGGCCGTGGTGCGACCCTGGCTTCAGGCCTTCGGCTGGCGCGCCCCGAACTACGGACCCAAATACCTACTTACGGAAGCCACCGAGGCCGAGAAATCCGGGAGCACCGGTTGGCTGATGTGGAATCCCGGGTGCAACTACGCCGAAGCGTGGCGTGGGATGCCGGTGAAGGCCGCGGAAAAGAAGGACGACCGCAGCGCCCTAAACCCTAAACCCTAAACCCTACTAAGCGACCACCGACTGATTCCGGCCCATCTCCTTCGCGCGGTACATGGCCATGTCCGCGCGCTGCTGGAACGACTGCAAGGTCTCCTCGCCGTCCCAGGTGGCCACGCCGATGCTCACGGTTTGCGTGAGCACGTCGTCGTGGGAGATGTCGATGGGCTGCTCGCTCAAGTTGAGGCGGATGCGCTCGGCGGTGGCGTGCGCGTTGGCGCGGCTGGTGGCCGGCATGATGAGCGTGAACTCTTCGCCCCCGCGGCGGATGAACACATCGATGCGGCGCACCACCGCGCGCACGCGGTCGGCGAAGATGCGCAGCACGGCGTCGCCCGTCGCGTGGCCGTAGTGATCGTTGACGCGTTTGAAGTGGTCCAAGTCCATCAGCAGCATGCTCAACGGGCTGCCGGTGCGGCGGGAGCGCTCCATCTCTTCGTGGAGGCGCGGGGTCAGGTAGCGTTGGTTGTACGCCAGGGTCAGATCGTCGGTCATCGCCAGGCGCCCGAGGCGCGAACGCTCGATGGGCGGGGTCGAGCAGTTGGCCAGAAGCCGCGCAAGAAGCTGATGATCCAAGGTGAATCGCGCGGGATCGGGCGACGACACCGACAGGACGCCAATCACGCTTCCCGCGGACCAAAGGGGTTCGGCCAGCAAGGACCGAATGTGAAATCCCTGTTGCTGATTCGGCGTGCGGTCGGGCAAGAAGCGCGGATCCTCGTGCACGTCGTCGACGATGATGCCCTCGGCGTGCTCCACCACCCAGCCGATGAGACCTTCACCCCTGCGGAAGGTCATCGGCTTCTGCTGTCGGCCCTCGCCCGACCTCGCACCCACGAGTAGCTCGTGGTGCGAGGCGTCGAGCAGCCGAATGGACGCATGGTCGCCAGGCAAGAGGCGAAGTGCGGCATCGGTCACCGTTTGGAGCGCGTCTTCCAAGCGGCGCCCGTCGGTGAGCTGCTCGGTCAACTCGAGCAGCACAACGAGCGCGTCACGATCGCTCCGTGCAACAGGTCGCACGGAGTCACATATTACAACGACATTTGCGCCAGGTCGCTCGGGACCTTGAGGGTGGGCTCGGTTTTCTCCTGCACCTCGCGTGCACTCACCCCAGGTGCGACTTCGCGCAAAACGAGCCCGTCGGGTGTGACGTCGATGGTGGCCAAGTCGGTGATGATGCGATGAACGACCCGGCGGCCGGTCAGGGGCAGGTTGCACTCGCGGAGGATCTTCGGCGCGCCCCCCTTGGCTGCGTGATCCATGATGACGACCACGCGTTTGGCGCTCGCCACGAGATCCATCGCGCCGCCCATGCCTTTGACCATTTTGCCAGGGATCATCCAGTTGGCGAGATCGCCCGCCTCGGAGACCTGCATGGCACCGAGGATGGCCAAATCGATGTGGCCGCCGCGGATTTGCCCGAAGCTTTCCGCGCTGGAGAAGATCGCCGAGCCGGGGAGCATGGTCACCGTTTCTTTGCCGGCGTTGATGAGATCGGGGTCGACTTCGGCGGCGGTGGGGTAGGGGCCGATGCCGAGCAAGCCGTTTTCGCTCTGGAGCACGACCTCGACACCTTGCGGGATGTAGTTTGCCACCAGGGTGGGCATGCCGATGCCGAGGTTGACGTAGAAGCCATCCCGGAGTTCCTGGGCGGCGCGCTGGGCGATTTGTTCGCGGGTAAGCATGGTCAGGCCCTCACCGTGCGGCGCTCGATGCGCTTCTCGTAGTTCGTCCCCTGGAAGATGCGGTGCACGTAGATGCCCGGCGTGTGGATCTGCGACGGTTCGAGCGCGCCCACCGGGACGATTTCCTCGACCTCGGCGATGGTGAAGTTCCCCGCCGACGCGATCATCGGGTTGAAGTTCATCGCGGTGTGGCGGAAGACGAGGTTGCCGAAGCGGTCACCCTTCCACGCTTTCACGATGGAGAAGTCGCCGCGGATGGCATGCTCGAGGACGTAGGGGCGCCCGTTGAACTCGCGCACCTCTTTGGGCGGCGAGGCCTTGGCCACGGAGCCGTCGGCGGCGTACTTCAACGGAAGACCGCCGTCGCTCACCGCGGTTCCGGCGCCGGTGGGCGTGTAGAACGCAGGTATTCCGGCGCCGCCGGCGCGAAGGCGCTCGGCGAGGGTGCCTTGCGGCACGAGCTCGACCTCGAGCTCGCCGGAGAGGTATTGGCGCTCGAACTCCTTGTTTTCGCCGACGTAACTCGAGACCATTTTCACGATCTGCTTGTTGGCCAGCAGGATCCCGAGGCCGAAGTCGTCGACGCCGCAGTTGTTCGAGACGAACGTGAGGTCTTTGGGCCCGAGTTCTCTCAGGGCGCGGATACAGTTTTCGGGGATGCCGCAAAGCCCGAACCCGCCCGCAAGTATCGTCGCGCCGCTTCGAATGTCGGCGCACGCCTCTCGGGCGTTCTTGACTACCTTGTCCACGGAAGCCTCCTTGGTGTGCAACCTAGCCCGACCCTTGTCAGTGCGTCGAGAGGCAAGGTCCACCCATCGGTAGATATGGGTAATGACGTTGACGTTGACGTTGACGTGAACGTTGACGGCGACGGCGACGTAGACGTCAAAACGTGGACGTCGTCGTTGACGCCCCGCGGCTATCGGTGGCGACTCCGCGGTGCCGCATGGCAGAGGCTGGTCAACGACGACGATGACGTTATGTCGTCTACGTCGCCGTCGCCGTCAACGACTACGTCAACGTCAACGTAAGACGTCAACGTCAACGTGCAGATCGGGCCGTGGCGTTTTCTTGGCCCGCTGGGGGGCGGCGTGCTTCGGTGGGGGCATGGTGCACGTGCGGCCTGGCCTTGTCGTGGCGGTCTGCGCCGTGGTGCTCACCCTTTCGGTGGCGGCATGGCCGGCGGCCGCGCATACGCAACTGGCGCATCTCTCCGTGCCGCACACGGTGCACGGTGGGCATGCGGCGTTGAGTGCGGCGGCCATGCGGGTCGGGCGCAGTGTGGGGTCGCCCACCACGGGGCATCTCATCGGCGGGATGCAGGTGGAGGAGACCTCGTACCTGCGTATCGTGCCATCTTGTGCGAACAGCGACGTGCGCTGGGGGCTCGCGCCACTGGTGACGATGATCGACCGGGCGGCGCGGCAGGTGAGGCGCAAGTATTCCGATGCGGTGCTCACGGTCGGGCATCTCTCGCGGCCAGGGGGCGGCGAGGTCGATCGGCACGCGTCGCACGAGAGCGGGCGCGATGCGGACATCTTGTTTTACGTGAAGAACCATCTGGGCAAGCCGGTGGTCGCCAGCAGTTTCGTGCCCTTCCGCGCAGATGGGACGGCCCCCACATGGCCGGGGGCCACCTTCGATGATGCGCGCAATTGGCTCCTGGTCACTGCGTTGGTCACCGACAAGGAAGCGCGTGTGAGCCATATTTTCGTGGCGGCGCCACTGCGCGCGCGGCTTCTCGCGTATGCGGCGCGCATCGGTGCACCCCCCGCGGTGCGCCATCGCGCGGCGGAGCTTTTGATGCAACCGCGCGGCTCGTTGCCGCACGACGATCACTTTCACGTGCGCATCGGCTGCCCGTCGGGCATGCACGAGTGCATCGAATTTCCGCAGGGAAGATGGGCCAAGAAGGGCCCTGCGGCGCACGAGCGCAACCGCGGCGGCAAGGCGAACCCTCCTCCCTCTCCCAAGAAGCCCTACGAACCTCCGGCGGCCGTCTTGGCGGTGCCCTCCCAGGAATCCACCGATTCGTCCGATGCCATCGACGACGCGGACGGCGACCTGTAGCCATACCGGGCTCACGGCCCCACAAGAATGATAGAATGACGGACCATCCATGGCCGAATCGCTAGGTTTTGCTCCAAATTTCGCCCCGGGTGAGCATCGAGCCACGCTCGTCGGTCGCGCGGCGGAGATGCACGAGCTGCACGATGCGATTCGCAACGTGCGCGACAAAGGCCGTGCGCGCACGGTTACCATCCTGGGCGCCGCGGGAATCGGAAAAACGCGGCTCGTGCGCGATTTTCTCATCAAGATGCGCGCGCAGCAGGATAAGGCCCCGCGCGTGTTTCGCAGCGCCGCCCGCGAAGACGACGAGCCGTACGGCGTCTTCTCGCGCATCTTGCGCGCGCGTTTCGGGTTGGGCGAAGGCATGGAGCCCGAGGCTGCGATGGCGCAGCTCCGCACCCAGGTGAGCAGCGTCCTCGACGACGCGAACGTGGGCGACCTCTGTTACTTCCTGGGAAAGCTCGTCGGGCTGGATTTCCCGGCATCGCCGCTGGTTCACGCGGTGGAGAGCGCGAACCCCGAGGTGGTGCTGCTCCGGCGCGCGATCATCAAGCATTTCCTCGAGGCCGACGCCGGCGTGCACGTGCCGCCTTCGGCCGGTGGGTATTCAGGAGCGGGCCCGCAGACGGGTCCTGGGGCGACTGCACCCTTCGTCCTCGTGTTCGACGATTTGCACCACGCCCCCGACGAGTCGCTCGATCTCCTGAGCTACCTCATCGACAACCTGCAGGCGCCCATCCTGGTCTTGTGCATGGCGCGCCCGGAGATCCTTGCCCGCCGCGATACGTGGTTTTCGCACGGCGCCGGACGGCACCACTGGATGGAGCTCTCGCCGCTGTCCGATGGCGATGCGCAGCTGGCCATGAACGATCTGCTCGCCCCTGCCGGCGACGATCCGGGGCGCGAGGACCTGAATGTGGCGGCGTGCACCCTGGCGGGAGGCAACCCGGCGTTGCTCGAGCAGATGGTGCGCATCTTCCTCGACATGGGGGTGCTCGAAGCCGAAGACGAGTTGGCGGAGGAAGATCGCTGGCGCGTCCACGTCGACAAGCTTTCCAGCGTGCGCCTTCCGCTCACCGTCGAAGACGCCGTGCAGGCGCGCATCGCCGCGCTGGCCCCGGCCGAGCGCGATTTGCTGGAGCGCGCTGCGGCCATGGGGGCGGTGTTCTGGCTCGGCGGGCTCGTGGCCATTCACCGCCTGGACCATCCGACGCCGGACATTTGGGCCGCCGGGGATTCGCCGGACATCGTGCGCATCCGTCAGATGCTGCGCGAATTGAACGAGCGCGATTACATCCTCAAATTGCCGGACAGCACGTTCACGCACGACGAGGAATACGTCTTCAAGCACAACTTGGAGCGCGAGGCCTTGGTCAAGTTGACGCCGCCGCTCACCGCACGGCGCTACCATGCGCAAATTGCGGATTGGCTCTCGTTCAAAGCGCAAGTGCACGCCCACGAGGAAACGGTGGGGATGCTGGCCCGGCACCGCGAATCGGCCGGGGCGCCCTCGCAGGCGGCGGCGGCGTTCCTCGAAGCGGGGGACGTGGCGCGCTCGCGTTATTCCAATACGAAGGCCGTCGAGTATTACGCATTGGGATTGTCCCTTTTGAGCGGCGCGGGCATCGAAGCGAATCCCGATCAGCGCATTTTCGGATTGCACCATTACGGCGACGTGCTCCAGGCCCTCGGCCGCAACGAGGACGCGCTCAACGCCTTCCGCGAGATGCTCACCCGCGCGTACCGGCTCGACCTGCGCGCGCGCGGCGGCGCCGCCCACGGCCGCATCGGCCGCCTCTATCGCGACACCGGCCAGCTCGACGAAGCCAAGCGGCACCTCGACTCGGCACTTGCGCTGTTCGCCGAATCGGAGGACGAGCGCGGCATCGCCAGCACGGTGGACGACATCGGAAAGCTGCATTGGCTGCGCGGCGATTACCACCGCGCCCTGGAGTACACCGAGCGCGCCCTGGCCATGCGCCGGCAAATCGGCGACCGGCGCTCGATTGCCCTTTCGCTCAACAATTGCGGAAAGGTGTACCAAGACTCGGGGCAGTTCAGCCGCGCGATCGAATGCTTCGAGCAGGCCTTGCAGATCCGTCGCGAGATTGGCGACTTGGTCGGCGTGGCCATCAGCCTGAATGATCTGGGCATGGTCGCGCAGGATCAGCAAGACGACCACCGCGCGCGCGCCCTCTTCCAAGAGGCCTACGACGTGGCCAAGGGCACGGCGGATCGCAACCGCATCGCCCTGGTGCTCACCAACTTGGGAAAGATCCTCAACCGGGTCGGCGAGGCGGAAAAGGCCATTTTCTATTTGAAACAGGCCGAGGAGCTTGCCGACGAACTGGGCGACAAGATCGGCCTCGCCGAGGCCGTGCGCGGTCTCGGCCGCGCCTACCTGGTGCGCCGCGAATACACCAAGGCGCGCGATTGCATGATGCGCGCGGTGGATATCTTCAACGAAATTCAGAACAAGGTGGAAGTCGGCATTGCCCTGCGCGCTCTGGCCGAGGTCAGCGCGGAGGGAAGTGCGGGCGGCGATTGGCAAAAAGACGCACAATCGTACCTTTTGCAATCGATTGGCATCTTCGAGGAAAGCGGCAACGACGTGGAACTCGCCCGCAGCTGCCGCGCCTACGCCGACATGCTTCGCGCAGCCTCGAAGTTCCACGCCGACCCGAACATCACCGCCGAAGCGGAATCGTACGCCCGCCGCGCAGAAGACATCTTCGAAAAGCTGAACATCCGCGCCTTCGGCATCGACTCCGACGCCTTCTTCGCCAGCCGCCAACTCGGCTCCTAAGAAGAGAGGATTGAACAGGGAGGGGGGGAGGCGGGGAGGTTAACGGCACAAATCCCACCGCGCACCGAGGCTTTTTTTGGTTTTCAATGGGCCTACTGAGCCCACTGAAAAACAAAAGAAGCTTCGGTGCGCGGTGGGATTCGCGTTGTTAATCTCCCCCGCCTCCCCCCCTCCCTGTTCAATTCCCATTCTTTAGCCGTTGCCGCGCGGCAATGTGACGCAGCGACGATGTGCCGCACGGGGCTCTCCGTATTCGCGTTTTAGAAACGTGGGATTACCAGGAGGTCTGACCATGGATATGAGTCGGCGGCATTTTGGGGCGGGGATATCGGCGTTGCTGGCAGGGTGTTCGTTCGAGCCTGGTGAGGAGTCGCGGGTGGCGGCATCGACGGAGGCGCAGGAGCTCGAGGCGAAGGATTCCAAGGAATTGCAAATAGGGATGCTTCTGTATCCCGAGTTTACCTCGCAGGACTTCGTGGGGCCCCAGCTCGTCTTCGGCTCGTTGGGGAATGTGCGCGTGCACGTGTTGTGGAAGGAGGTCGCGGTGGTCACCAGCGACAGCCAACTTGGCATTCAGGCAACGACCGCGCTCCGCGATTGCCCGAAGCAGCTCGACGTGCTCTTCGTGCCCGGCGGCAGCGGCACGTGGCGCATGATGAACGATCCCGAGATCCTCGCGTTTCTGCGTCACCGCGGTGAGCGGGCGCGCTTCGTGACCAGTGTGTGCACGGGCTCCTTGCTCCTCGGGGCGGCGGGGCTTCTCTGTGGCTACCGCGCGGCCACCCACTGGGCATACCGCGACGTGCTGCCGCTGGTCGGCGCCATCCCCGTTGCCGACAGGGTGGTGCGCGACCGCAATCGCATCACCGGCGGTGGCGTCACCGCGGGCCTCGACTTCGGACTCACGGTCTCGGCCGAACTACGCGGTGCGGACTATGCCAAACAGCAGGAGCTTATTTTTGAATATGCACCGGAGCCGCCCTTCGGAACGGGACGTCCCGAAACAGCCGGGCCGCAATTAACCGCGCAGGTCAGAGCGTTGCTCGAGCCGGCGGTCGAGCGAACCCGACAAGCGGCTCGCGCAGTAGAGCGTTGCGTCCCATCAAGGAGGTGACGGTCGGAGCAGAATGAATCATGCTGGGATGAGCTGTCCATGTCGTCCAAAAAGCCACGCTCGTCTCAGAGAAAAGCCGCGTTCGTCGTTTGGGTGGGGTGCATCGGTCTCGCAGCATGCGGTCTCGAGGAAGGTGGCTTTGGTGCCGGTGCGTCCGGCGGCGATGGTGGGCCCAACCAAAATCCGAAACCCGGGGAGCTGCGCAAGGTCGGCGGTCGGGTCAGCGGACTCCTGGGCCATGGCCTGACCTTGCAGATCAACGGCGCCGACGAATTGGCCATCGCGGAGGATGGCCCCTTCGTCTTTTCGACCGGCGTCGCGGCGGGGACGACCTATTCGGTTTCCGTAAAGGGACAACCGACGGAGACGTACCAGCGCTGCAACGTGAAGGGCGGCGAAGGGACCGCGGGCGACAAGAACGTGCTCGACGTCGAGGTCACCTGCGCGCTCCTGCCGAGCTGCAACGAACTGCACAAGGACGTACCCGCGCTGCCCAACGGTGTGTACCTCATGAGCCCCGACGGCGAGAGCGACGTCACCGCCTATTGCGATATGGCGTACGACGGCGGCGGCTGGACGCTCATTCTGGCCACCACGAACGACAGCGGCCCGGACGATCTCACCCCGGCCTCTTCCAAAGAAGAGATCGCGCCCGGCAAAAAGAAGTACATGAGCCCCGATCGCATGAAGGCGCTCGCCGCACGTTCCAGCCAGGTGCACGTGCGCGAGAGCGGCAAGCCGGACCAATCGATCACGAGCACCCGCGACTCGGAGCCCATCACGAACCTGCGCAAGGGCCTCTTGGCGAATGCGGGCATGGAGTCCCTCGGCACGGCGGCGCAAGTGGCGCGCTGGACGGGCGTGTTCGCCAACGACAAGACCCTGGGCTTCTCCTGCGCCATCACCGACAAGTACCCCGCCATCTACTGGGCGTGCGGCAACAACGAGGGGATGCATTTGGTGCGGCAACTCTCGGTCTGGAAGCACGAGGGCGAGTCGCCCAACAAGAACATCGCGATGGACGTGTTCGTACGGTAAGGGCGCGCCCAGGCCGCCAAGTCGTTCGCGTTCCCGGGCAGGACCGTGACGCTGAGCTTCCGCTTCTTCAAGGTCCCGCTTGTCGGTCGAGGTATCCGTTATTATAGACGGTGCTCTAGTATACCGGACCGAAGGAGCCTGCCATGACCATTCGCATTGGAAGCATTGCGCCCGATTTCACGCAGCAGTCGACCGAAGGGTCCATCTCGTTCCACGAGTGGATCGGGAATAGCTGGGCGGTGCTTTTCTCGCACCCGAAGGACTTCACCCCGGTGTGCACGACGGAGCTCGGCACCGCGGCGAAATTGAAGCCCGAGTTCGACAAGCGAAACGTGAAGGTCCTCGCCGTGAGCGTGGACGACGTCGACTCGCACAAGCGCTGGACCGCAGACATCGAGGAGACGCAGAAGACGAAGTTGAACTACCCCATCCTCGGCGACGCCGATCGCAAGGTGGCCACGCTCTACGACATGATTCACCCCGAGGCGAACGACACGCTGACCGTGCGCTCCGTGTTCATCATCGATCCCAACAAGAAGGTGCGCGCGACCTTCACCTACCCGGCGAGCACCGGCCGCCACTTCGACGAAGTACTGCGCGTCATCGACTCGCTGCAGCTCACCGACAGCCACTCCGTGGCGACGCCGGCCAACTGGACGCAGGGCAACGACGTGGTCATTCTGCCCTCCATTCAGGATCCGGACGTCATCAAGCAGAAGTTCCCCAAGGGCCACACGGTCCTCAAGCCGTATCTGCGCATCACGCCGCAACCGAACAAGTAACGGCGTCGTTTCGTTTCGCGAAAAACGAGAAAGAGGGTGCACCCAGGTGCGCCCTCTTTTTTTTTTTCAACGAATGCTCGCCTCGATGAAGCGAATTCGCCCGTCGTCGGACACGACGAAACGCTCGGTGATCTGCACTGTGGCGAGGCGGATGGGAATTGCCGGTAGGGAGGCGTCCAGCAGGTACGTGCCCTGGACTTCATTCCCGATGACCGACCATCGTACGTCGTAAATACGTTGGATGAACCAATAGTGTGGCCCGTGCTCGAGCTGAACGCGGATGTCGTCGCCCGAGCAGCCCGTGAGAAGACCATTTTCGATGCGCCGCGCGTCGTCGGCAAAAGGAACATCGCGCGCATCGTGGGAAACGAGTGCGCGGACATAGGCGTCGGCCGCGCGAATGCGGCACGAATCATCGCACGCCGAAGCGGACGCCGTGCCCACGAGGCACGGCGATGCAAAGGCGACAACGAGTGCTCCGATGATTTGGTATCCCCTCATTCGAAATGCGTTAACACGGATTGCGCTGGAATGCGATTCGTATGGCGCCCGTCTAAAGCACGATGACTGCTTCAGATTCGATGCGTAATGTCTTCATTGGACTGCTTGTGTCGATATTTCTAATTGGCGCAATCGTCTTTCTTCGCCGTCCGGATGCGTTGAGCGTCGGCGACGTGCCCGCATCCAGCGCCTCGAGCGGTAGCCCGACGGTACAGGCTATCGATGAGACAGGACCGGCGCATGGGGCGATATCCGGACGAGTCACCGATGCGAAGGGGGCGCCCGTCGTTGGCGCTTCGGTGTGCGTATTCATCTTTTCGGGCGATTTCCGCGAGCCTCGGTGCACGCTCACCGCGACCAACGGCAGTTACCGCCTGGGCGAGCTCCACGCTGCCAAGTACGAGGTGAATGCCTCGGCGCCGAACTACGCGCCCGCGCGATGGCGCGAGCAGGACGACCTCCTGTTGAAGGCTGGCGAGAACCGCCAGAACGTCAATCTGGTCCTGGCGTCCGGTGGGGTCGAGGTGCGGGGCCGCGTCGTGGACATCTCGGGTGGGCCCGTTGCGGGGGCCTTGGTCGGCCTTTATTCCTCGGATGCCAATAGCGATGGCGGAAGGACCTTCACGCGCAGCGGGGAGCAGGGCGAGTGGCACGCATGGCTCCCTCCGGGGCGCATCGTGGCGGATGCCTCGGCCGATGGATATGCGCCCGGGTCGAGCGGAGGTGTTGCACCGGGCCAATTCATCGAGGTGGGCCTGACGCCGGAATCCGTGCTCGAGGGACGCGTGGTGGAGGCTGCGACGGGGAACCCCGTGGCGGGGGCGCGCGTCGCGGCCAACCCTTCGGGCGATCTGGCACGCTTCGTCATGAGCGGCTCGGGTGCGTACACGGCCACCTCCGACGTGGAAGGGCGCTTTCGCATTTCGCAGCTCGCGCCCGGGCGTTACAAGGCGGAGGCCCGAACGCCGCAGACGTGGGGCGTCGCCGCGGAGAGCGTTCTTCTCGGCTTGGGCGAAACGGCCAGCGATTTGCGCATCGAGGTGCACCCCACGGCCACGGTGACCGGCCGGCTCGTGTTCGCGGACGGACGCGGGTGCCATCCTGGGTCGGTCCAAGCCACGGAGACCACGAGCAAAGATTCGCACGGCGGGCAGACCCAAGAGGACGGGAGCGTGCGCCTCGAAGGGCTGCTTCCCGGCAGGTACGAGATAGGCGTGTTCTGCAAGAGCAGCTGGCAGAACACGACGTTCGAGCCGCTGGTCGTGACCAAGGACGACATCGCCGGCGTGACGTGGAAGGTGAGCGCAGAATCGACCCTTCGTGGAACGTTGGTCGACACGACGGGCCGGCCCGCGACGGCGGAACACGTTTCCGCAACCGCCCAAACGAGCAATCCGCGGGTGCGCGGCGCCTCCGAGAGCGCGAAGGTCGCGAGCGATGGCACCTTCCAGATCGAAGGCCTCTCGCCCGGCACCTACGCGATCGACATCGTTCGAAAAGGTATCGTGACGAAGACGCAAACCGTGGTCAAAGTCGATCGCGACGTGGATGGCGTGCGCGTGGTGGCGCCGCCGGTCGCCGACCCCGCCACCGGCACGATCGAGGGCACCATCGTGGATGCCGACGGCGCCCCCGTCTCCGGCGTCGAGATTCAAGCGCAGGGCAACGGTCGCTATGGCTATGCCGCGAGCGTCGATGATGGGTCCTTCGTCGTGAAGGATCTCCCCCCCGGCGACTACCGCGTGTGGACCTACAAGGAAAGTGCGATGCGCGCACCCAGAACGAAAGACGACGACGTTCAAGGTGTCACCACCACGGTGCGTGCGGATGCCGCGGCGCGCGTGAAGCTCGTCGTGGAGAGCCGGCGCGGCGAGATCCACGGACGCGTCGTGGACGAGGGCGGCCATCCGGTGACCGACGCCTTCATCGACGCGCAGCGTGAGTCGGACAGCGCGAGCCACGCCGCAGGCCACACCCGCCGCAATGTGCGCTGGTCGTGGTCCGGCGAATCGGTGCTCACGGATGTCCACGGCGCGTTCGCGGTGAAGAAGCTCTCACCGGGCACGTACGTGCTGCGCGGGTACCGCAAGGGCGGGGGCGAAGCCATCGCCGAAAAGGTGCGGCTCGGAGACGACGTGACGCTCACCATCCGCGCGACGGGAACCATCTCGGGTGCTTCCGTGGCGAGCAACGGCAGCCCCGTCGAGCGGTTCACGATTGCCATCCAAGACGCCAAATCGGGTTTCTCGCGCCGCGAGAACTACTTCCGCAGCGCCGGCGCCTTTGCCCTGCGCGATCTGCCCGCGGGCGATTACCACGTCGCCGCGGAAGCCCCGTCCGGCCGCGCCGAGGCCGACATCCACCTCGACCAAGGGCAGACGAAACGCGACGTGCGCTTGCAGATGACCGAGAACACCACGGCGCGCGGGCGCGTCGTCGCGATGGATAACGGACAGCCCATCGCCGGAATGGTCGTCGCCGTGCAGGCCGCGAAGGGCGCGCCCGCCGGCGTCAGCTACTCCTCCGCGGGCGAACGAAAATTCATCAGCGACGCCGAGGGACGCTTCGAGGTGGTCAACGCCCCCGTCGGACAGGTCGTGGTCGTCGCCTTTCCCGACTTTGGTTCGAGGATGGAGTACTCGCGCGATGTCCGCGTTCCGGCCACGCTCCAAGCCGGCACCACGAACGAGTTGCCCCCCCTGCGGGTCCCGCGCAATCGCGTTGCACCCGGGCAAGAGCACGGCGATTTGGGCTACGAGACGCAGGAAATGGCGCCGGAAGCCGACCTTCAGCAGGCGCGTTGGGTGGTGAGCGTGGTGCGGCCCGGCGGGCCCGCGGCCAAGGCGGGCCTTCAGGTCGGCGACGAGATCACCTCCGTGGACGGGCAGGACGTCGTCGGTGCGAACGGTTACATCTATCGCACGCTGGTCCGCGTGCCCGAGAAGACGGCGGTCACCCTCGGGCTGCGGCGCGGCGTGTCCCTCAATATTGAATCACGCTCTCCACTTTGACGGGCATGAGCCGTTCGCGCCCGCCGAGGAACGTGAGCTCGACGGCAAAGGCATAGGCCACCACGTATCCGCCTTGCTTGCGCACCAGCTCGGCCGCGGCCTTTGCCGTGCCACCGGTCGCGAGCAAGTCGTCCACCACGACCACGCGCGCTTCTTCGGCGAGGGACCCCTTGTGCATCTCCAACGTGGCCACGCTGTACTCGGTTTCGTACTGCACCTCGTCGCAGGCGGCGGGAAGCTTGCCCGGCTTGCGCGCGGGGACGAAGCTCGCATTGAGGCGCGCGGCGAGGGCGCCGCCGAAGATGAACCCCCGGGCCTCCACGCCCACGATGGCGTCGATGTGCTCGCCGATGAATCGTTCCGCGATGGCATCGAGCACGATGTGAAACGCACGCGGGCTCGCCAAGAGCGGCGTGATGTCCTTGAAGAGGATGCCTGGCTTAGGGAAGTCCGCGATGTTGCGGATCTTCGACATCGCGAAGGCGAGCGCATCGCGCGGCACGGCGAGGTCCGCGGCTTCGTTCGATGCGGGGTGCTCCGAGGGCGTTTTCTTCTTGGCACTCATCGTTCAGCGCTCCTTCGCTTGTCGGAACGGGGATGATAGCCGATCGACGAGCTCCCCGGAGGCCGTGTTGGTCAAGTCCAGCATGAGTGCGGTGAGGGTCGCGTACCCGCGATCGAACGCATCCGTGTCCGTCCCTGGCGCGTGCTCGTGCCGCACGCCAGGGCCTCCGAGCCAGAAATACTCGCGACCCCGGGGATCGTTGCGGAAGTCGACCAGCTCTTCGTACTTGCGCATCCCCAGGCGCGACGGCTCCACCTGGCCATTCCACTCGCGCGGCACGTTCACCGAGAGCAAGGGGGCCACCCCCACGCCGGACCGTGACCCGTAGAGCCCCAGTGCGAGCTGCGCGCAGAGCCGACAGGCCGTCTCGAAGTCCGCGCCGGTGTGCGCGCTGGTGGCCAATGCCGGAATGCCCTGCAGCGCACCCTCGCGCGCGGCGGCGACGGTGCCCGAGTAAAAGACGTCTTGCCCGAGGTTGAGGCCATGATTGAGCCCCGAGACCACCACGTCGGGCGGGCGGGGTAGCACGCGCGTGCCGGCGTGCAGTGCCACGTAAATGCAGTCGGCGGGCGTGCCATCCACCGCGAAAATGCCCGATTCGACCTCGCGAAGGCGCAGCGGGCGGTGCAACGTCAAGGCGTGGCTCGAGGCACTCTGCTCGGTCTCCGGTGCGATGAGCACCACGTCGCCAACTTCGGAAAGCGCATCGCGCATGGTGCGGATGCCGCGGCTCGTATGGCCGTCGTCGTTCGAAAGTACGAATAGTGGACGCGTCACGTCTCCTCACTTCTCCTCTCGCGAGCGCGAACGATGTCGGTGCCCGCGGTCCTTGTCTTTCTCTTTGGATTTCGCATCCCCCGCGTCGGCCGATGATGCATCTGCCGCGCTCGCGTCCGGGTCGGTGTTCGCGGCTTGGCCCGCCGGGAGCTTGGCCAAGGTATCGCGTGCCTGCGTTTTGTAGGGCGCATCGACGACGGTGGAGGCCATCACCTCCTCGAGAACCTTGCGCCGCGCCGCCACGTCGGGATCGCTTGCCGCGCCGTCGATGGCCGCCTTGGCCCATTGGTTTTCGATGGTTTTGAACTCGGCGGTCTGCCGAAACGGCGCATTGGGCGGAAAGGCGATGTGAATGCGATCGTGCGCGGTGAGGCAATCTCCGCTCGCGCAAAGCTTTTTCGCCTCTTCGATGGAGACCTGCTCCGCCGACATGGGCGCTCCGGATGCTACGACGGCGCTTCCGCTCACGGGCGCATTTTCCCCGGGTTTTTCGGCCCGGATGCCGAGCTTACTGCACGGGTCGAGGTGCGAGCCGAACGCGAAGGCAAAAAGCAAGGCTGCGGCACCGCGAAGAAGAATCATCGTGGAATCTTCCTTGAGATGCGAACAAAGGTCTACTCCGCATCGAAGAGCTGAGCGAGGATGCCACGCCATGCGTTTCATCCGTCCCACATCGATGCTCCTTCTCGGCATGTACGGTACAGGTGCCATGCTCCTCGGCGCCTGCGGAGGCGAGCCTGCGCCCGCGCATCCCGAGCAAGCCATCGCGCCGCAGGCGGATGCATCCACCGAAAGGACCACTCGCTTGCCGCACCCCGGATCCGTGACCGAGACCTTGCACGGCGTGACCGTCGAAGATCCTTTCCGCGCGCTCGAAAATGGCGACTCGCCCGAGGTGAAGGCGTGGACCGATCAACAGAATGCGAAGACGCGTCAGTTTCTCGATGCCGTTCCTTCGCGCGAAGCACTCAAGCGCGAGATCGCCGAACTGATTCACATCGGCAACGTGGACGCTCCGTACGTGGCGGTGGCCATTCCCGGCGAGCGCCGCTACTTTCACACGAAGCGCGAGGGCGAGCAAAACCAGCCGACGCTGTACGTGCGCGACAAGGTGGGCGGTCCCGATCGGGTGCTGATCGACGCGTCGGCCCTCTCCGCCGACGGCACCAACGCCATCGACTGGTGGTACCCCTCACGCGACGGCAAGTTCGTCGCCTGGGGCATGAGCGAGAACGGCAGCGAGGAGAGCACGCTCATCGTCCGCGACGTGAAGACGGGGAAAGACCTGCCCGATCGCATCCCGTACACACGCTACGCTTCGGTGGCCTGGGTGCCGGGAAACAAGGCATTCTATTACACTCGCCATCCCGAGCCGGGTTCGGTGCCGCCGGGTGACGAGAAATATTATTCCAAGGTGTTCAAGCACGTCATCGGCACGGACCCCAAGTCCGACGTGCTCGTCTTCGGTGCAGGTCGCGAGAAGACGGACACGCCCTCCCTGAGCATCTCGCCCAACGGCCGCTGGCTGGTGGTGACGGTGCACCAGGGCTGGGCCAAGAGCGAGGTGTACCTGCAGGATCTCGAGGCCAAGGGCAAGACCGCCGGCAAATGGGTCGAGGTCGCGGTGAAGACCGAGGCGCTCTTCGACGCCATCGCGCGCGACGACCGGCTCTACATCCATACGAACGATGGGGCGCCGCGCTACCGGCTCTTCGCGGTCGACTACAAAACGCCGGATCGCACGCACTGGAAAGAGCTCATCGTCGAGGGCGCGGACGTGCTCACCGACGTCTCCATCATCGGCAAGCACCTCGTGGCCACGTACCTGCACGATGCGTCCACACGGATCGAGCGCTTCGACATCAACGGCAAATCGAAGGGGGCGATTCCGCTTCCGGGCATTGGCACCGCGAGCGTGAGCGGACCGTACGAAGGCGACGAGATGTTCTTCAACTTCTACTCGTACGCCACCCCGACGCAGGTTTCCCGGGTCGACCTGAAGACGAACAAGGTCGAACTCTGGGACCGGGTGGGGGAGAAGTTCGCCGGTGAAAAGATCAACGTGACGTTGATGCACGCGACCTCCAAGGACGGCACCAAGGTCCCCATGTTCGTGGTCGCGGGCGAGAACCTCGCGAAGAACGGGGAGACGCCGACGGTGCTCTGGGGCTATGGCGGCTTCAACATCAACATGACGCCGGCGTTCAGTGCGCGCGCGCTGCTCACCGTGCGGCACGGCGGCGTGTGGGTCTTCACGGTGCTGCGCGGGGGCGGGGAGTTCGGCGAGGACTGGCACAAGGCGGGGATGCTCGCGAACAAGCAGAACGTGTTCGACGACTTCATTGCGTGCGCCGAGGAGATGGTGGCGCAGAAGATCTCGAACCCGGCGCATCTGGGCATCGCGGGGGGCTCCAACGGTGGCCTGCTCACCGCGACGGTGGCCACGCAGCGGCCGGAGCTTTACCGCGCCGGCCTGTCGCTGGTGCCGCTCACCGACATGGTGCGCTACACGCACTACCGCATCGCGCAGGCTTGGATCCCGGAGTATGGCGATCCCGCCAACGCCGACCAGTTCAAGGTGCTGTACGCGTACTCCCCGTACCACCACGTGAAAGACGGCACCCGCTACCCGGCGATGCTGTTCACCACCGCCGAGAGCGACGCCCGGGTCGATCCGATGCACGCCCGCAAGATGGCGGCACGCATGCAGGAGGCTCAGCAGGCGGGTGCGGCGGCGGACCGCCCGATTTTGGTGCGGGTCGAGAGCAAGGCGGGCCATGGCGCCGGCAAGCCCACGAGCAAAGTGGTCGAAGAGTTGGCCGACGAGATGGGTTTCCTGTTCCATGAGCTAGGAGTGAAGTAAACCCAGGGAAAAACCGCTGAATCGACAAAAAGAGAACGGCATACTGGACACCTGTTCAGGGTCACGAGTAGGGTACCTCGCATGGACATTCCCTTTGCGATCCCCGTACTGCGCGTTCTCTTCGACTTCGCCCGCGATCGCTCCCCGGCGGACGTGGGCCAGCTGCTGCTCTGCGTGGCCGAACACCTCCGTGTTCGCGGTCGCGCTGGCGAGGGCTGGCCTGCCGCCTTTCGACCCACGCTCCGTGCCCTCGAGCGCGCGGAGCTGGTGGAAATCTCTCCCGATGGCCGGATTCGCCTCACCGCGTCCGGCTTCGCCATGGCCGTCGCATGCTTCAACACCTCGTTGAAGCCCGCCCGCGAGCGGCCTTCGCAGCCTGCTGGTCCATCTCGTCATGCACGTCCCTCAAGCCCCCGCCTCGTCGCGTAGCCATTCCCCCCTAGACCTCGACGGGCGTTCGCTTGCCTTCCTTGCCTTATCCCTATTCCTTTTTGCCGGCCTGCTCGTTCACGGTGTCCTTCGAGCAGCCGGCGCGTGGTTCCGCCGCCTTCGTGCCCGCACGCGCGCTTCCCGCGCGCTTGCGGGCGAGGCGGACGCCGCCGAGTGGCTGTCCGAGCTCGGCTACGAAATATTGGGCACACAAATCGCCGCCAAATACGTGGTCTGGATCGACCGCGAACCGTTCACCGTCGGCCTTCGCGCCGATTATCTCGTCCAGAAAAAGGGCGCGCGCTTCGTGGCCGAGGTGAAAACCGGCAAGCTCGCCCCGCGCATCGATACGGCGGCCACCCGCCGCCAGCTCCTGGAGTACCGCATCGCCTTCGATGTCGACGGCGTTCTGCTCGTCGATGCCGAGGCGCGTCGCGTCCAGGCTGTCACGTTTTCCATGCTCGAGTAGCACCGCTCGATCGAGTAGCCTCGCGGCCAAATGCAGGCACGAGACGTGTACGAGGCGGGGAAAGCGGCACGCACGCGCGAGATCGCGGCGTTGGAGTTGCGCTCGCGATCCATGGGGATGCTCACGACCATCGCGGGCGTCGCCTGGGTCGTGTTCATCTGCGTCATCGTCTGGATGCCTCTTCCGAGCATCTTCTGGGGTGTCGAGTTCCTGTTGGTGATGAGCTTCGTCGTGCTCTGGGTGGCGCACGGCCGGCTTCAAACGAAAAAAGACCTGGTCGAGGCGGCACTGCGCTTTCACGAGCGCGGTTTGGCGCGGCTCGAGGGCAAGTGGAACGAGCACGGGGCGAGCGGTGAGGAGTTTGCCACGCCGAATCACCCGTACGCAGGGGACCTGGACATCTTTGGTCCCAATTCGCTTTACCGGTTTTTGAATCTGACCGAGACGCGCTTCGGCTCCGCGCACCTCGCGGCGTGGCTCAAAGGCGCGGGGAGCGATTTTCCCAATGGAGTGCGTGAGCGCCAGGAGGCCGCACGCGACCTCGCGGGCCGCCACGCCTTCCGCGAGGGGCTTTCGGCCACCGGCGCGATCCTCGGCGAGGAGAAGCCGGATCCGGAACCGTTTCTCACGTGGGCGGGCGGCGCGGCCCCGCTCGAGGCGAGTCCAATCCTGGTGCTCGCGGCCAAGGCTCTTCCGATTTTGACGACGGCGTCGCTCGTCTTTGCGAAATCGTTGCCGTCGGGCATTTGGGTCGGGTTGTTGATCCTTCAATGGATCATCGTGTCGCCGAAGCGCGCGGTCGTCGGGCGCATCGTCGGGTCGGTCAATTCGATGGAGGGCGGCTTTTCGCGCTTTGCGGAAATGCTCGCTGCGGTGGAGGGGCAGTCCTTCGAGGCGCCGCTGCTCGTGCAGTGCAAAAAGAGATTGTCATCGACAGGCACCAGCGCCACGCACGAAATGGGGCGCCTCGGGCGCATTCTGTCGTTCGTGGGCGCGCGCGAAAACGCGTTATTCCGTTTGACGATGGGGCCATTGTTATTGTGGGATTTCAACTGCGCCGTGGCCCTGGAGCGATGGCGTTTGCGCGCCGGTACGAGCGCCCGCACGTGGTTGTCCACGTTGGGTGAAGTGGAGGCGCTATCGAGCTTCGCGGCGCTCGCGCACGATCACCCGGAGTTCGCCTGGCCGACTTTGTCGAACGTGTCGCATTTGGATGCGAGGGGGCTCGGGCATCCGCTCATCGTGTCCTCGAAGCGCGTCGACAACGACGTGGTCCTGGAGCACCCCGGCAGCGTGCTCTTGGTCACGGGCTCGAACATGTCGGGCAAGTCGACGTTGCTGCGCGCGGTGGGCATCAATGCCGTATTGGCCTTGGCCGGCGCCCCGGTGTGCGCGCAGTCGCTGGTGATTGGCGATTTGCGCGTGGTCACCAGCATGCGCGTGCGCGACTCTTTGGCCGAAGGCGTCTCACACTTCTACGCCGAGCTGCAGCGTCTCAAGATGGTCGTCGACATGTCGCGCGGCGAGCGCACCGTGTTGTTCCTATTGGACGAGATTCTCCACGGGACGAACACCCGCGAGCGTTTGATTGGCGCCCGATCCATCGTGCGCAAATTGGTGGCGTACAAAGCCATGGGCGCAGTCTCGACCCACGACTTGGGCATTGCCGATCTGGAAACCGAATTGCCCCACGCGGTGCGGAACGTACATTTCCAGGAACAAGTCACCGGCGACAAAATGACCTTCGACTACAAACTCCGCGAAGGCGTCGTGCAAAGTTCCAATGCGCTCATCTTGATGAAGCTGGTGGGCCTGGACATCGCCGATGCGCCGTCCGCGCCAACTGCAGACCAAGTTCCAATGTGAGCCCAGGCCTTCGGCAGGGCGTGAGCTAAGATGGTTCGAATGAAGTCGAGAGCCATCTTCCTTGCCTTGCCTGGGGCTCTTTTCATGGCGTTTGCCGGATGCAGTTCGTCGGACTCGCCGGGTGGCGGTGGGTCCGCGTCGACGAATTGTGCGGGGCCCGTGCAGGATGATGCGTGGGTCTCCGATCCGAAGCTGTGTGTGCACACCTTTGCCTCGGGGTTGGGGGAGGTGCGGCAGATGGCCTTTGCGCCCAATGGGGACCTGTTCGTCAACAATGGGCGCATCATCGCATTGTGGGATGCCGACGGGAGCGGGACGAGCGAGGCGAACGAGCAAAGCCCTTTCGGTGCGGCGCCGGGGTTGAATCATGGCCTCGCGTTCTCCCGAGATGGGCGCTTCGTGTACGCCTCGAGCGATACGACGGTGTACCGATGGGCATATACCCCCGGCTCGAGGCAGGCGAACGGCGCCGCGGAGGTCGTGGTCCAGGGCATACCTGGCGGCGGATCGCATAGCTCGCGCACCTTGGTGTTCGATTCGCGGGGGCGGCTTTACGTCAATGTTGGGTCTGCGGAAAACATCGATACGACCAACATGGCGACGCGCGCGCAGGTGCGAAGGTTCACGATTCCCGAGGCTCTCCCGTCGGGTGGCATCGACTACGCATCGGGCGAAGTAGCCGCGGATGGAATGCGCAACGAGGTCGGTCTCTACATCGACGCGCAAGATCGCCTCTGGGGCGTGGAGAATGGGCGCGACAATCTCGCCGATCCGGACTTCGGTGGCGACATTCACACCGACAACCCCGGCGAAGAGATCAACGTGGTCGACGGCAACGGGGCGTCGTTCTTTGGATATCCCTATTGCTACAGCGAATATGCCGTTTCGACGGGCAAGGGACCAGGAACCGAGTGGGCCGATCCCTCGATGCCCGATGCATTGCAAAAGACCGATGCATGGTGCGCCGATCGAAACAACGTGCACCCACCCGCGTTCGTGATGCCCGCCCACTGGGCTCCGCTCGGCATCGTGCGTTACACGGGCACCTCGTTGCCCTTTGCGGGCGACTTCATCATCGCCGTCCACGGCTCGTGGAATCGCTCGCCCGCCGTGGGACGGCTGCTGGCTCGAGCCCACGTGGAGAACGACACCATCGTCTCGGTCGAGCCCATCGTCGGGCAGAAGGACGGCACCGGCCGGATGATCCAAGGGTCATGGGACGCGCGCCCGGTCGACGTGCGGCAAGGGCCCGACTCCGCGCTCTACTTCTCCGACGACAGCGGCGGCCGCGTCTTCAAAGTTGGATATGGCCAAGCCGCTGCACATTGAACGCGGCGGCTCGCGTTTCGCCTGAACTCGTCGTACCCTGAAGCACGAGCTCATGGATCCTGCGCGCAAAGTACCGACCCTAGCCGATCTCGACGCGCTGCCGCCCGACATCAAGGGCGAGATCATCGAGGGGGTCCTTTACACGATGACGCGCCCTCGTGCGCAACATCAACACACCACCCTTGCCGTTGGAAGTGAGCTAAGAGGGCCCTTCGATGGCGGTCGTGGTGGTCCTGGTGGATGGTGGATCCTGACCGAGCCGGGCATCGAGCTGCCGAATACGCCCGAGGTATCTCCCGATGTGGCAGGTTGGCGGCGTGAGCGGCTGCCGGTTCTTCCGAAGGACACGGCGATCAACGTCGTTCCCGATTGGGTCTGCGAGATCCTGTCGCCCACTACGCGTCGCCATGATGTGCTCATCAAGAAGCCCTACTATGCCCGCGTAGGGGTCAACTACCATTGGCTCATCGACTTGGAGGCGCGAACCTTGACGGCGTATCGACTCGAATCGTCGCGGTGGGTCGAATTGGGGGTCTGGGGCGATGAGACCGAAGCTCGCATCGAGCCATTCGACGCCATTCCGATCAACGTCGGAAGCTGGTGGCTTTAGCGGTTCACTTCGTACCGTAAACCGCATTCCGCATGGCGTCGGGGAATGCGCCGATCATGCCGGCGAAGGCGGTATTCGTCAGGACGACGACGCTGAGCTTTTCGGCAGGGTCGATGTAGTAATTGTGGCCCCAGGCGCCGCCCCACTGCAATGTGCCCGGGTGGGCGGGGTTGCCGGCGTCGGGCGTCTTCAAGACGGCGAAGCCATAGGAGAATCCCCATTTGCCGCCGCTTTGCAGGGCCTCCAGATTGCCAACTTGGTTCGTGGTCATCGAGGCGGCGCTCGCGGGGCGTAGCATGGTGCTTGCGCCGGTGCGCACGGCCTCGAGGAACTTGATGTACGCGTCGGCGGTGCCGACCATGCCGGCGCCGCCGGAAGCGTAGGAGCGCGCGTCGAAAACGCGCGACGGCGAGAAGGTCACGATGCCGTCGAAGAGCGAGACCGGCTGCGGATCGGCCATGCGCGTCGCACGCGGATTGCCATCGGCGTATGGCACTGCGAGGCGCGCGTGATCGGCGGGGGGCGAGAACGAAGCGTCCATTCCTAGCGGGCCGGTGACGAGGCGCGCGACCACGTCGGGGAGCGGTGCGCCGCCGGCCTTCGCGATGACCGCACCGAGCACGTCGATGCCCAGGGAGTAGTTCCACTTCGTGCCCGGCTCGAAGAGCAATGGCGCGCGGCCGAGGCGCGCAAGGTTCTCCTCGATCGAAAGGCCCGGTTGATCCAACCCGTCGGAGACGCGCTCGCGGTGGTACGGGCCCTCGCCCTTGGGCTCGAAAAAGCCATAGTTCAAGCCCGACGTGTGCGTCACCAGCTGCCGCACCGTGATGACCGGCACGCGGCCGTCGGCGAGGTGCGGGCGAAAGCTCGGCAGGTACTTCGTCACCGGATCGTCCAGGTTGAGCGCGCCGCGATCGACCAGCGCGAGCACTGTGGCGGTCACGATGGGCTTGGTCGCCGAGGCCAGGCGGAACGGCGTGTCCTCGCGCATGGGCACGTGGCCCTCGCGGTCGGCGAAACCTGCAGCCCGGCGGTAAACGATCACGCCGTCCTTGGCCACGATGGTCACGCTGCCGACGATGCGGCCTTCGGCGACGGCCGCGTCGAGCACCGCATCGACCCGCCGTGCGAGGGCCTCGTTCGCGGGGGCGGGCGCGGCGACCTTGGAGGACGAGGTCGAGGCCGTGTTCACCACCGGCCTCGGCTCGGCACATCCGAAAAGCGCCGTGGAGAGAGAGAACGCGATGAGGCCGACCGCGAAATTGAATTTCATAGTGATCGCTACGGTAAGGAACCCCTAGCAACCCGTCAAGGTGAATATATAGTGAACACTATGAAATCGGATCGCACGCGGGGACGACCGCTTTCGTTCGATCGAGCGGCCGCACTCGAGGCGGCGTTGGACCTGTTTTGGCGCAGTGGGTACGACGCCACGTCGGTCGCCGAGCTGACGGCGGCCATGAAGATCACGCCCCCGAGCCTGTACGCCGCCTTCGGCAGCAAGAAAGACCTGTTCCTCGAGGCGGTCGCACTCTACGAGCGCCAACACGGCCTGCTGTCTCTGCGAGCCCTTCAGGACGAGGGGTGCACGGCGAAGCAAGCGTTCGAACGCTGTTTCGCCTTCTTGGCGGAATCGTCGACCAACCCCGAGCACCCTGCGGGCTGCTTCATCGTGCTCGCGGCCACGAACTGTTGCGCCGACTCGCAGGACGTCGAAAAAGCGCTGCGCGACAAGCGTCGCGCGAGCGAGAAAATCCTGTGCGATCGCATCGTGCGCGGCATCGAGCAGGGCGAGCTGCCCGCCGACACGAACGCCGCGGAGCTGGCGAAGTTCTACGGCGCGGTCATCCAGGGCATCGCCGTGCAAGCCCGCGACGGCGCGAGCCGCGAAGACCTGGAGGCCATCGCACGCCGCGCGCTCGACGCGTGGCCGTCTGCCATCGCGTCAGCCCCCAAGAAGAAAGCGAACGGCGTGAAGCGCGAGCATGCCCGAAGTCAGGGTGAGTAGCACGCTGCGCGTGGCCAGCGCGCACACCAGGGCGACCAATGCCGCAAGCAAACGCGGGTCGAGCGGATTCGTGACCAGCGCGCCATCGCGCACCACGATGGCCGGCGCCACCAGCGCCGCGAAGGCCGCCGGCGGCACGAACCGCAACAGGCGCTTCACGCGCGGATTGCCCAACACGCTGGCCTCGAGGTTCGAACCGAACTCGATGCACGAGAGCCGGTAGGCGAACGTAGCCGCCCCCACGGCGAACAGTGTCAACCACGTCCCATTCATGCGCGCGTGCCCTCCGGATTCGCGGACGGCTTCGGGCCGCCCATGAAGACTTCCCACATGGCCCCCGCGGCGATGCCGACCAGCATCGCGCAGAAGAGCCCCAACTTCAGCGGCACGGCCACCAGCACCACCGACGCCACGGCACCGAACAGTGCGGCCACGCGGCTCGGGCCATCGCCCAACGACGGCACCAGGAGCGCGACGAAGGTGAGGGGAATCGCGAAATCCAGCCCCCACGCCGGCGAAAGCTGCGCGCCCATCGTCACCCCGAGGAGCGTCGACGCGTTCCAAAAGGACCACAGGGTGAGCCCCGCCCCGAGAAAATGCCAATGACGCTCGTCGGGCTGCGGTGGCTTCTCCGCCGTCTCGACGTACCGCCCGATGGCCACGGCGTACGCTTCATCGGTGAGCAGGTACGCGAGGGCCAGGCGCCACCTTCGCGGAAGCCGGCCGACGTGCGGCCCCAGCGAGGCGCTGTAGAGCACGTGGCGCACGTTCAAGATGATCGCCGTGAGCAGGATCACGAACGGCGAGCCCCCCGCCGCGAGCATCTGCGCGATGACCAGCTGCGCCGAGCCGGCGAACACGATCGACGACGAGAGTTGCGCCGCGAGCGGCGACATGCCCGACTGCACGGCGAGCACACCGTAGATCATGCCAAAGGGGACCACGCCCAGCTGCATGGGCAGCTCGCGCCGCACGCCGAGCAGAAACTCGTTCCATCGGGTCATCGCAGTCCATGGTGTGGATCCCTGCGTCCCGGGTCTTGAACGTTCGTGCGGTGCCTAGCGCCCCGCGAATCGCGCCGGGGTCACACCCATGGTTCGCTTGAAATGTCGCGTCATGTGGGCCTGGTCGGCGAACCCGACCTGCATGGCCACCTCGGCAGGGCTCGATCGCGCGCGCAGCAAGCGGCACGCTTCGACGACCCGCCGCTGCACCACGTACCGATGCGGGCTCATGCCCGTGGCATCGGCGAACTGACGCGCGAAGTGAAAACTGGAGAGCCCCGCCGCGTGCGCCAGCTCGCCCAAGGTGAGCGGCTCCGCGTAGCTGGTCTCCGCCAGCTCGATCGCGCGGCGCACCCCTGCAGATGCCCGCGCGGGGTGCCGCGGCAGCACGAGCACGCCCTCCGCGTAGCGCTCGACCAACGTGGTGAGCAGCCCCGCGAAGCGCGACTCGCGTTCGAGCTGCGGCTCGCCGTGCTGCGAGGCCACGTGCATCGCGCGCATCGCCGACGCGACCTCGGGATCGTTGATCACGGTCTTTCCGAAGTGCGGCAGCCCCGTTTTCCCCGCCGCCTCCGCGGCCCGTTCGAACAGGTGCGTCGGAATGTAGAACATGCGGTACTGCCAGCCATCGGGCGCGCCCGGCTCGCCGGTGTGCGCCTCGCCCGGTTCGACGACGACCATTTCGCCGGCCTCCGCCACGCGATTGTGCCCGCGGTAGCGGTACGCTTCCACGCCGCGTTCGATCATGCCGATGGCGTATTCGTCGTGGCAGTGCGGCGAAAATCGATGCGAGACGAAGCGCGCCAGCAGAAACTCGGTGCCCCCGAGATCCGCATCGCGCCAGAAACGCGCTTGCTCGGCTCCGCAGGTTTCGTCGTGGCCGCTCATCGCACCCGCCTGGCCCGTCTCACCCGCCGATGGCCCGAATGGAAACCGTCGCGGCGCTTTCCTCGGTGCAGCCGCGGAACGTCTCGCCGTCGGGCTTCATCTTCCAGGCCTCGTGCACGAGGGTGTCGATGAGGATGGCATCGCCGGCGCGTGCGGCGTCTTCCGCGGAAAGGCCGTCGTTCGTCGCCAGGCACGGACGCAGCGTACCGTCGCTGGAGACGCGAAGGCGGTCGCAGCCCTTGCAATAGGTGTCGCTCGTGCCGCTGATGAAGCCGACCTTGAGCCGTGCATCGTGGCGGGCGCGCACGTACCGCGCGGGGCCGCGGTCGGTCTCGCGCACCGGCGTCTCGTCGACGAGCCACTCGGCGAGTCGCTCGCGCATTTCGGCGGCGGGCACGACGCGGTCGCGCATGGTGGCGCCCTCGCCGATGAGCATCACCTCGAGGAAACGCGGCACGATGCCGCGATCCCATGAATAGCGGAGAAGATCGGGCAGCTCCTCGTCGTTCTCACCGCGGAGGACGACGGCATTGAGCTTCACTTCGTCGAAGCCGGCCGCACACGCGGCGTCGATGCCTTCGAGCACCGTGTCGAGGTGCCCGCCGCGCGTCAGCCGCGCAAAGCGCTCGGCGTCCAAGGTATCCAGTGACACCGTGATGCGCCGGAGGCCGGCGTCCCGAAGCGGGCGCGCAAGCTTGGCGAGGCGCGTGGCATTCGTGGTGAGCGCCAGGTCTTCCAGCGGGAGTGCGGCCAGGCGCTCGATGACCTGCACGACATCGCGATGGAGCAGCGGCTCGCCGCCGGTGAGCCGGACCCTCCGCACCCCGGCCCGAACGAGCCCGGCCGCCATGGTGGCCCACGCATCGAGATCGAGCCGGCGCTCGAGGTACCCATCGTGCCGGTTCGGGCGGCAGTACAGGCACGCCAGATCGCACCGATCCGTGAGCGAGAGACGCACGGCACGAGGTTGGGCGCGCTCGGTCTGAGCGGCTGGTGCGATGGGGAGATGAAACGACGTGGTCAAGAGGCCTGGTTCGATCTACGCGTAGCGTGCGTACCTAGTTGTGGGAAGGGTCTTTGGTCATGGCAAGCGAGACACGCAAGTTAAGCATCGCAACGGTCACGGTGAGTGATACCCGCACGAAGGAGACGGACGAGTCTGGCACAATCTTGGCCGAACGTCTTCTGGCCGCGGGTTTTTCCGTCGTGGAGCACCACATCGTTCCTGACGATCCCGACCAGGTGAGTACGCTCGTCCGCCGATTGGCCGACGGGGGCATCGATGCGGTCGTCCTTTCAGGCGGGACGGGCATCGCGCCCCGCGACAACACCTACGAGGTGCTCGACGCGATGTTCGACAAGCGCCTCGACGGCTTTGGTGAAGCCTTCCGACGTCTGTCGTGGGACAGCATCGGTCCCCGGGCCATTCTGTCCCGCGCCACGGCCGGCATCGTCGGCAAGACCGTCGTTTTCTCGCTGCCGGGCAGCCCCAACGCCGTGCGCCTCGCCGTCGATGCGATCATCGCGAAGACCTTGGAACACGCGGTGGCGCTGGTGTCGGGCCAAAAGGTGCAGCACCATCATCACCGGGAAGGTCACTGAGCATGCACGTACGCGTTCTCTATTTCGCAGCGGTGCGCGAGCTCGTCGGCCGTGACGAAGAGTCGCTGGAGCTACCCCGCGACGTCGCCACGGTTGGTGCATTTTACACGTACATCGCGTCGGTGCATCCCGAGCTGGCCGGCCGCATGGGCCACGTTCGCATCGCCCGGAACGAAGCGTTCGCCACGCAGGACGAGATCCTCGAGCCCGGCGACGTGCTCGCGCTGATCCCGCCGGTTTCGGGCGGCGCCTGATCAGTGGTCGTGGCCGTGCTCGTGATCGTGGCCGCAGCGGGCGTCGACCCAGCCGACCCACCAGGCGCCCTCGGGGCCGTATTCGCGTTTCCAGATGGGGACGCGCTCTTTGATGCGGTCGATGAGCAGGCGGCAGGCCTTGAACGCTTCGCCGCGGTGGGGGGCGCTCGCGGCGCAGACGACGGCGATGTCGCCGACCGACAAGGCCCCGACGCGGTGGAGCGCGGCCAGGCGCACGCCGGGGATCTCGCGCTCGATTTCCTCGGCGATGCGTACGAGCTCGGCGCGGGCCATGGGCACGTAGGCTTGGTACTCCAGCTTGACGACGGCGCGTCCTTCGTTCTGCTCGCGCACCACCCCGAGGAACGTCGTCACGCCGCCGGCGCCCGCATGCGAAACGTCGCGCACGGCCTCGTCCGACGAAATAGGCTCTTCTCGAATGTCGAGCAGCATGGATGCTCCTATCGTTTCGGCTTTCGCGTGTAGTCGCCGCTCTTGCCGCCGGTCTTCTCGACCAACGCCACCTCGTACGAGATGGCGCGGTCCACTGCCTTGAGCATGTCGTAGAGCGTGAGCGCGGCCACGCTCGCCCCGACCATGGCCTCCATTTCGACGCCGGTGCGGTCGCGTGCTTCCGTGGTGCAGGCGATGTCGACGCCGTCGCCGCGGGGCGTAAGCTCGATGGTCACGCGCGTGAGCGCGATGCCGTGGCAAAGCGGAATCAACTCCGGCGTGCGCTTCGCCGCCATGATGCCCGCGATGCGCGCCGCCGCGAGCACGTCGCCCTTGGGGGCCTTGCCCGCGCGAATCAGGCGCACCGTCGCGCGCTGCATGGTCACCCGCGCGTGCGCAGACGCCCGTCGCACGGTGATGTCCTTCGCGCCAACGTCGACCATGTGGGCTTCGCCCTGGTCATTCAAGTGCGTCAGCTTCATGCCCCGAGTTCCTCCAGCAAATACACCTCGACGTCCTCTCCCTCGGCGAGCTCCGTTCGCTCCGCCGGTACGACCATCAAGGCGTTGGCGCGCGCCAGCATCGCCACCGCGCCGCTCGCCTGGTTCTCCAAGCTCGTCACGATCCACGAAGCCCCCTCGCGCACCAGCGATGCCCGCGCGAACTCCAGCCGCCCCGGCTCGCGGGTGATCGCTCGGCCGGTTCGCGCCCGCCATGAGCGGGGAAGGGGATCGCCGTCGCCCTGCATCGCGCGCAGCAGCGGCACGCCGAAGAAGGCGAACGTCACCATCGCCGACACGGGATTGCCCGGGAGCCCCAACACCACCGTGCTCCCGCGCTTGCCCAGCGCCAGCGGCTTGCCCGGCTTCATCGCCACCTTGTAAAAATCGAGCTGCACGCCGATCGCCTCGAGCGCCGGTCGCACGCGATCGTGATCGCCCACGCTCACGCCGCCCACCGAGATGACCACGTCGGCATCCGCGAGCGCCGCCTCGAAGGCTTGCATGGTCGCGTTCAGATCGTCCGGCACCAGCGGCGCCACGGCCACGGTCGCGCCCGCGCGCCGTGCCATTGCGGCGAGGCCGAGCGTGTTCGACTCCGCAATCGACCCCACGGGGCCGGGTGTGCCCGGGGAGCGAAGCTCGTCGCCCGTCGCCAAGAGCACCACGCGCGGACGCCGCGTCACCGTGAGCCATGCGCGATCGACGGTGGCGGCCAGCGCCACGTGGGCCGGTCGCAGGCGCGTGCCCTTGGCGATCGCCACCGAGCCCGCCCGCAGGTCGTCGCCGCGCTTGCGCACGAAGTGCCCCGAGTTCACCGTGCGCGTGAACCGCGCGCGGTCGCCGTCGCGTTCCACGTGCTCCTGCATGACCACGGCGTCGGCCTGCGCCGGCAGCGGCGCACCCGTGAAGATGCGCGCCACGGTGTTCGGTGTGAGCGCATCCAGCGGCTCGCCGGCACGGCTTTCACCGCGCACCGGAAATTCCCAAGGCCCATCGCCCGCGAAATCCGCCGCGCGCACGGCGTAGCCGTCCATCACGCTGCCGTCGAACGCGGGAACGTCGACCGGACAGAGCACGTCTTCCGCCAGCACGCGCCCGGCGGCCTCCTCGAGGCCCACGCGCTCTGCACCCATGCGGGGTGCCATCGCCAAAACCCGTTGCTGCGCCTCACCAAAGTTCAGCATGACGGCCGTAACGCTATAACTCGTCGTCGGCGAAGGCCATCACGTTGCGGATCTCCGTCGTGCCCGACGCGACGGCAATCAGGCGATCCAGCCCCACGGCGTTGCCGCCCGAAGGGGGCATCCCACGTTCGAGCGCCTCGAGGAATCGCTCGTCGATGGGGTACACCGGCAGGCCGCGGGCTTTTCGCTCGCGTTGATCCTGCTCGAAGCGCGCCCGCTGCTCGATGGGATCCGTGAGCTCGCCAAAGCCGTTGCAGAGCTCGACGCCGGCCACGTACGCCTCGAACCGTTCGGCCACCCGCGGATCGCTTGCCTTTTTGCGCGCGAGGGACGCCTGCGGTGCCGGGTACTCGGTGAGGAACACGGCATGATCGAGCTCCGCGATGCGTGGCTCGACCTGGTCGATCAAGGTGAAGAAAAATCGGTCCTCGTCGGAGCCGGCCATCTCCAGCGTCTCGTCCGGCGTGACCTTCGCGTACGCCTCGAAGGCCTCGCACACCGTCATGCGCGCGAAGGGGGCGCGCGTCGAAATGCGGCGCTCGCCGAGCACCACTTCGCCGCCGGTCACGGCCTCGACGAGGTCCTCGGTGTCCTTCATCACGTCCTCGACCCCTGCGTTCGCCCGGTAAAATTCGAGCATGCTGAACTCGGGGTTGTGCCGCGAGCCAAACTCCCCTTCGCGGAACGCGCGCGTGATCTGGTAGATGCGCTCGTAGCCTTCGGCCAAGAGGCGCTTCATCTGGTACTCGGGTGAGGTGCTCAGGTAGCGCGTCCCCACCTGGAAGGCTTGCAGGTGCAAATCCAGGCCGGGGGAGGGGATGAGGAGCGGCGTCTCCACCTCGAGAAAGTCGCGCCCGTCGAAGAACGCGCGTACCTCACGCAGGAGCTCGGCGCGGCGCCGAAGCTGTTTTTCCCTCACGGCAAGAGTCCGCGCAGAAGCACGTCGGCGAGCTGCTTGGCGGAGCGCACCAGCGCACCTTGCTCCGCGCGACCCAAGGCCCAGAGCAGCGCGATGCTGTCGAGCGCCCCGTAGGTGGCCCGCGCCACCAGGTGCGGCGAGACGTCCTTGCGGAAGTCGCCCGCGTTCTGACCTTCGACCACGACTTGCGCGATGGCATCCAGGTACGCGCCGAACTTGGGCGCGGCGTACTCTTTGATGAGCTTCGACGATTGCCGGATGATGACCGTGATGACCTCGGCCAGATCGCGCTCGCCCTCGAGCAAACCGAGCTGCAGCTCGATCACGCGCCGCAGTTTCGCCGGGGCGTCGGGGAGGTTCGACAGCTCCGCGTTCATGTGCACGAGCAACTTGTCGACCCGGTCCTCGAACAAGGACACGAGGAGCTCGTCCTTCGATCGGAAGTACAGGTAGATCGTCCCGTCGGCGACGCCCGCGGCCTTGGCCACCTCGCTCACGCGGGTTCCGTGAAAGCCGCTCTTGGCGAAGACTTTGACGGCGGCCGCGAGGATGCGCTCGCGCTTGTCGCCACCGCGCGTGCGCGGCGGCTTCGTAGGCAACCCGGAGGTCTCCGGCTTGCCGGAGCCGACTTTCAACGCAGAGGCCTCCGGCTTGCCGGAGCCGACTTTCAACGCAGAGGCCTCCGGCTTGCCGGAGCCGACTTTCAACGCAGAGGCCTCCGGCTTGCCGGAGCCGGCTTTCAAACCAGCGGGCGCACTCTCGGCGCGCCTCGAATTCGGCTTGGTGGGCGTGGCGGGGGGGGTGGCGGCTGTCCGTCGCATTCGACTGAGTGACGATTCAGTCACTTGGCGGACGTAGCAAAACGTGTGCTAGAGGTCAATCACCCGCGTGCAATGAGAAAGACCCTCGCGGCGTATGCAGCCACTTCGTGGGCCATCCACGGGCCCAAAATCGCGAGAACGGCGATGACGGCAAGCAGCCTCGGCAGATGGGCCAAAGTTGGGTCCTGAATCTGGGAGGCGGCTTGAAAGGCTGCGACCAGCAAGCCCACGACGGCGGCTGCGGCCACGACAGGGAGGGAAAGCGCGACCGTAAGCATCAGCGCTTCTTGTGCATGTTGGATCAGCGATCCGATGGGCATGCGCGTCCCTTTCGTGGGCGGGTTCGTCGATGGTCAGCCTGCGGCGTCGGCGTCGGTTCCAGAGTCACTCGGGGCGTCGACCGGTGCGTCTTGCCCGCTGTCTTGCGTTTGCCCATCGGCATCCGAGCCCGAGTCGCCTGGCGCGCCCGTGTCGGTCGGCGTGGTGGCGTCGTTCGCGGTGGTCTCGCCACGGCACGCGGCCGACGACGACGACGTGCGCGGGTTCGGGCAGCAGCGGAACTGCGAGCCCGAGGGGCCGTTTCCGACGGAGACGCATTCGAGGTTCGACTCGCAATCGGAATTGCCGTTGTCGATGGAGCAGCGTTCTCCCTCGGCCTGATTGGAACATCCGGGAGCAAATGCTGCTCCGAGGGCGCCGAAAACGCAGAAGGCCACGACAAGAAAGCGGGTTCTCACGGCGCCAGGTGTACTCGAACTTTTTCCGCTTGGGTAGCTCTCACTCGCTTCAAAGCACGGTAAAGCACGGTAAGGAACGAAACGTAGACGAGAGGCAAACCATGAAATTGAACGAGCTGAAGGTCATCATCACGGGTGGAGCGCAGGGAATGGGCCGTCACTTCGCCGTGCGGCTCGCGCAGGCGGGGGCGCACGTGGCGATCGCGGACGTGCTCGAAGTCGATCGGGATGCGATCGTTGCCGAGTCACGCGAAGGGGCTACGGATCCCGGTACGCTGGCCGCGCGCATCCACAGCCGCAAGGTCAACGTGGCTGACGAGAAGGAAGTGGCCGAGTTGGTCGAATGGGCGCATGCGTCCATGGGCGGACTCAATGGCCTGATCAACAACGCAGGCATCCTGCGCGATGGTCTCCTCGTCAAGAAGGACCGGGAGACGGGCGCAATCAAGACGCTGACCCTCGAGCAATGGAACGCGGTCATCGGCGTGAACCTCACCGGCGCCACGTTGGTGGTGCGCGACACCGTGAAGAAGATGGCCGAAACGGGGACCAAGCCCGGCGTCATCGTGAACATGTCGAGCATCGCGCGCTACGGCAACCGCGGGCAGTCGAACTACTCGGCGGCCAAGGCCGCGTTGGCGGCGAACACGCGCACGTGGTCGCAGGAGTTCGCGCCCTTCGGCATCCGCGTCGGCGCCATCGCGCCCGGCATGATCGAGACGCCGATGACGCAGGGAATGAACCAGAAGGCGCGCGATGCATTGGTCGCCGCGATTCCGGTGGCGCGCATCGGTCTGCCCGAGGACATCTGGGTCGCCGTGAAGTTCGTCCTCGAGTGTGACTACTTCAACGGGCGCACCATCGACGTCGACGGCGGCCTCAACATGTAAGAACCAGGAGAGAATTCACAGGAAGACGGGAAGACGGGAAGATCAGAGGGAATTTTATTGGGTTTTGCTGGGCCCATCGGAAAACCCTCTCAACCTTCCTGTCTTCCCGTCTTCCTGTGAATCTCTCTCTGGGAGCCGTCCAATTGGGTTTGAATTAACGGAATGACGTGTCATTCTTTTGACCCATGCAGACCACGTCGACCCGGGTTCTCATCATTGGCGGCGGTTTTTCGGGCCTGGGGATGGCGATTCGCCTTCTCCAGCAGAAGGTGAAGGACTTCATCGTTCTGGAGAAAGCGGCTCAGCTCGGCGGGACGTGGCGCGAGAACACGTACCCCGGTTGCGCCTGCGACGTGCCCTCGCACCTGTACTCGTATTCGTTCGCGCCCAAGACGGACTGGAGCCGCGTCTTCGCCCCGCAGCCGGAGATCCAGCAGTACACGTTGGACGTGGCCGCGCGGCATGGCGTGCTGCCGTACGTGCACTTCGGGACGGAGGCCCTTCGCGGCGTCTGGGACGAGGATCGGCAACGCTGGCGGGTCGAAACGAACAACGGCATCTACGACGCGCAGTTCATCGTGCTCGGCCAAGGGCCGCTGCACGAGCCGCGCATTCCCGACTTGCCCGGCCTCGACGCGTTTGGTGGCGTCGCATTTCACTCGGCGCAGTGGCGTCACGATCGCGATCTCACCGGCCGGCGCGTCGCGGTCATTGGCACCGGTTCGTCGGCGATTCAATTCGTTCCGCACATTCAGCCCAAAGCCGAGCGCCTCGTGCTCTTCCAGCGCACCGCGCCGTGGGTGCTTCCCAAGCTCGATCATCGCATCCCCAAGGCCGAGACCTGGGTCCTGGATCATGTGCCGCTCGTGCGCCGCGGATTGCGCGGGACGATTTATGCCCTCACGGAGATGCTGCAAATCGCCCAGCGCAACCCCGCGGCGATGCAGCAGGTTCAGCGCATCGGCCTCGCGCATCTGCGCCGCCAAGTGCGCGATCCCGAACTGCGCCGCGCCCTCACGCCGAAGTTTACCCTCGGGTGCAAACGCCTCCTGCTCTCCAACACGTACTACCCCGCGCTGCAGGCGCCGAACGTCGAGGTCGTGCCCCAGGCGGTGACGGAGATCACCAAGCGCGGCATCGTGGGGGCCGACGGCATCGAGCGCGAGGTGGACACGATCATCTTCGGCACCGGCTTTCACGTGACCGATTCGTCGGTGCCCAAGCGCATCGTCGGGCGCGGGGGACGCACGCTGGACGACGTGTGGCGCGGCAGCCCCAGCGCGTACCTCGGGACGACGTGCCACGGCTTCCCCAATGCGTTCTGCATGATCGGCCCCAACACGGGCAACGGCCACGGTTCGGCGTTCACCATCATCGAGGCGCAAGCTCGTTACATCGCCGACGCCATCGCCACCGCCCGCCGCGAGCACATCGCCTCCATCGACGTGCGCCCGGGCGCGCAGCATGCCTGGAACCAGCGCGTGCAAGCGGCGCTGTCCACCAGCGTGTTCAATGCGGGCGGCTGCGCGAGCTACTACCTCGACGATCACGGGAAGAACAGCACCATCTACCCGTGGACGACCATCGACATGCAACGCCGCATGCGCCGCTTCGACGCCGACCGCTACGAGCTCCACTACCAGAGTTCGCCCGTGCGGCGTGCGCCCGTACCGATTGCGCTGGAGGGCGCGGTGGTGGCGATCACTGGCGGTGCACGCGGCATCGGCCTGGCGACGGCGCGGCGTTTTGTCGAGAAGGGCGCCTTCGTGTGCATCGGCGATCTCGATGGGGATGCCGCCCGCGAGGCAGCGTGCACCTTGGGGCCGTACGCGCGGGGCTTCGAGCTGGATGTCGCGCGGCGGGCGTCGTTCGAGCGCTTCGTCGCAGCGGTCGAGGCCGAGGTGGGGCCCATCGAAGTGCTCGTGAACAACGCCGGCGTGATGCCCACCGGGCGCTTTCTCGAGGAGTCCGACGAGACGGACCGGGCGGCCATGGGCGTGAACCATTGGGGAACGTCGCTGGGGATGAAGCTCGTGCTGCCACGGATGATCGCCCGTGGGCGAGGGCACGTCGTCAATGTGGCATCGCTCGCGGGGAAGTTCGAGGTGCCCTGGATGGCCACCTACGTCGCGAGCAAGCATGCGACGGTGGGCCTCACCGGTGCAGTTCGGCACGAGATCGACGGCACCGGTGTTACCCTCACCGCCGTCATGCCTGCCGCCATCAAAACGCGCCTCAGCGCCGGTATTCCACTCGACGGCCTCTTCGCTCGCGATCCCGACGAGGTCGCGTGCGCCATCGTCGACAGCGTGCGCACGCGCCAACCCGACGTCGTCGTGCCGCGCGCCTTCCGTGCCTTCGTGCCGCTCTATGCCGCGGCTCCCCGCGCGCTCATTCGCTGGATCATCAACGCGGTCGATTCCGAGCGCATGCTCGGCGGCGCCACGGAGCGTGCGCGCACCGAATACGAAACTGCCGTGCGTGCACAAGGCTCCGGCGCCGCGCTCGAAGTGGGAATGGCGGCAGAATGAGGCGTGGACTCGTGCTTGGTGCCGGCGGCGTCGTCGGCTACGCCTGGACCGTGTGTGCCCTGCGCCGTCTCGAAACCGAGACCGGTTGGGATCCGCGCAAGGCCGATCTGCTCATGGGCACCTCGGCGGGCTCCATCTTGGCGACCGCGCTGGCCGCGGGGGTGAGCACGTCCGATCTGCTCGAGTCGCTCCGCAAGAGCGTGCACCGCGGCGTCGCACCCGATGCGCGCGATCACCTGCCGCCGACCCCTCGTTGGCGCCCGCTGTCCTTGCCCATGGTCCGCGCCGGGCTGCGCCGCGAGATCCCCATCCATGCCGCCATGGTGGGGCTCTTGCCCGAGGGGCGTGGCGATAGCAGTGCGCTGGCGCGGTCGATCGACCGCCTCGTTCCCGAAGGCCGATGGGTCGAACATCCGAACTGCCTCGTCGTGGCCGTGGACTGCGAATCCGGCAAGCGCGTCGCCTTCGGTCGCGATGAGCACACTAGCTCGCGCGAGGCCGTTCGCGCGTCGTGCGCCGTGCCCGGTTGGTACGCGCCCATCGCGATTGGCGGCCGCCGGTACATGGATGGCGGCGCCGTTTCGGCCACGTCCCTCGATTTGGTGGCGCACGAGGCGCTCGACGAGGTGTACGTCATCTCTCCGATGACATCGACGCGCTACGTCCGCGCTTCGTCCATTGGCGAGTTCTTCGAGCGCGGCCTGCGCCATGTCATGTCCGCGGCGCTCGAGCGCGAGGTGCGTCCTTGCGAGCGCGCCGGAAAACGTGTGCTGCGCATCGAGCCGACGGCGCCGGAGCTCGCGCTCATGGGGGCGAACTTCATGGATCCCCGGCGCCGCGCATCGATGCTAGATGCGTGGTTCCCAGCATGAGGCGAAGGCTCCAGACCGAGAAACTCGACCAGCGCCGCGAGGAGATCCTCGACGCATCCGAACGTATCTTCGCGCGCAAGGGCTACCACGCGGCGGGCATCGCCGACATCGCCGACGAGCTCGGGCTGGGGCATGGGACGTTCTACCGCTACTTCAAGAACAAGCACGACATCGCCTTGCAGGTCTTCGACCGGGTGATGATGCGCTTCACCGCCATCGGGCTGGAGGAAGACCCGAGGGCGAGCAACTCGATCGAGGATTACCGCGCGCAGACGATGCGCATCCTGCACCGGTGGCTCGCGCTCGCGGAGGAGCAGCCGCACCTGCTTCGCTTCTTCCACGAGCAGACGGTGGCCGTCGACATGGATCGCCTCGCCCATGTCATCGAGGCGTACACGCTGCAGACGGCGATCTTTCTTCAGAACGGCGTCGACAAAGGCTTCTTGCGCGCGGACCTCGATGTGCGCGCCACCGCGGAGGTGCTGGTGGCGCTCATCTTCGAAGGAACCCGCCGCGCGCTCGGCATGCCCGACGCCGATGCGCGGCGCCGTTGGGTCGACGCGGCGATGAACTTAATGTTCGACGGCATCCGCGCGGGCTGACGTCGTCGAGGGGGCCTGTGCCGTTTTCGACTCGGGCGGCGCGACGGTGAGCTTGGCCTCGTCGTGGGTAAGCGCCATGATCGTTCCAACGATGCCGCCGACGAGGGCGACGCCGAGGCCCACGCCAATCATGGTGTAGTCCCGCTCCGTTTCGCGGCAACGGTAAGATCCGGCGCTATCCTGGCCACAGTTGATGTCTCCTTGATTGTGACCCACGACCGCCGCCGCGATGCCGCCGCCGACGCTCGCAATGCCGATGACCAGGCCCGCGACGCGCACGTCCAAGTTGGACGTGTAGTCGATTTGGATCTTCGATGGCCCACGCACGATGAGCGGCACGTCGATGGGCTTTCGCCCTTCGTAAGAGACCGCGAGCGTCTGCTCGCCCTTGGGAACTTCGGCCTCACAGGGCGCGGCGCAGACGTTCGCGTAGGTCTTTCCTTTGCCGGAGAACAGCACGGGGCCGCCGACGTGGTTGCCCCAGCCAAACGACCAGCCATGCCCTTCGAAATTCGTCTGGCTGACGAGGGATTTGACCACCACGCCGGGCTCGTTGGCCACGAAACTCAGCTTGGATCGGGGCTTCGGCTGCTCCTCGGTCTGCGGTGAAGGGGCCGGTGGCGGCGTCGTCGGGATCGTCGTAAGGGGGGCCGTCGGCGGGGGCGCTGCCGGCGCCGTCTTGTCGGGGCCCGCGTAGTCGACCTCCGCCATCGGGAAGCGCCGCGTCTCACCCGAGCCAAGCCGGATCTCGACGTGATCACCCACCATGAGATCCACGATGGTGCCGCGCATCATGCTGCCGTTCTTCAGGCGAACGACGTCAGATGCCTCCTGGCCAAAGGCCGAGGTGGCGATGCACAAGGAAGCGAGAACGAGCGGGACGAGCCCCCGACGGACGAACATGGCGCGGCAGAATCCAGCAACGACTCCATCCGCGCCACAAAAACAATGGGTACAACGGAAATATCCGCGAAATTGGCCCTTCGCAGGCTCGGGAGTCGCGACGTCGCGACTGCGAATCAGCCCTTGAGAACTTTTGACAGCTCGCCGGTGGTGTGCATCTCGGTCACGATGTCGCAACCGCCGACGAATTTCCCGTCGACGTAGAGCTGCGGGATGGTCGGCCAGTTGGAAAACTCCTTGATGCCTTGGCGAATCTCCGGATCGGCCAGCACGTTGACCGTTTCGAAGGGGACTCCTTCTTTCTTGAGAACCTGAACCACCGCGTTGGAGAAGCCGCACTGCGGGAAGTTCTTGGTCCCCTTCATGAAGAGGATGACATGGTTCGTTTGGACCAGGTCCTGGATGCGGGAGGCGACGTCACTCATGGGCGGGTAAGATAGGTCGGCAACGGACGAGTTCAATGCGTCAGTTTTTCTTGAGGATTTCCGTCTGATTGTCGGTCATATTTCCCTTGCACACATTGTGCTTCTCGAGCATCTCTGAAAGGCAGACTCCACAACAACGAGAGATGGCAGCATCGCCCGCAAGTGCGCTTGCAGAACCCGCGGCAAGATCCGCGACCGCAGAGCTCGAAACCGCGAGTCCCGACGTCGAGGTGCGCGTAGGCATCCACGACGCGACCCGCCTCGAGTGGAGTGTGTCCGTCCCGCTGCCTGAACGTGACGAAGTCCAGTACGTCATCGACGTCGAGCTGGACATCCCATCGAACGCCTTTGCGCGCCACGCCCCGTGGGACCAGCTGCAGTCGTTCACGCGGCTCGATGGCCCGGCCGAGACCATCCGCGTGCCCGAGGTGGTCACCATCGATTCACTGCGCCGCGGCGCCGTGGCCTTGGCCAATCGGCTTGCGCGTGCGAGTGATGGCTTCGCGCGGCATTGCCGGTTCGCCATCTCGCTGTCCGGCCCGGAGCCGATCGAGGAGCTCGAGGCCACGCTCTCGATCTGGGTCGATGCCGCGTTGGCCATGGTCGTCGATGCACGGAAAAAGCTGACGATCGCGGCATCGGGCGAGGCGCAGGAGCTGGTGCGCGAGCGCGCCCTCGTCGACGAATACGCGAGCGTGCGTCTGCTCGAGTTGCTCGCCGGCATCGTGCGCGCGCTGGAGACGTTGCTCGAGTCCGAATCCCCCCGCCTCGAGGCCTTCCCGGCGGTGGTCAGTACCGTGGGCACCAAGGTGGCCGACGCCCTCGGGCGCGAGCTTTCCTACCGCGCCAGCAAGGGCTACGTGAACGCCGACCCCATGTCGCCGTCCACGTTGGAGCAGTACCTCGATCGCGCGAGCCAGCTGAAAAAGCACTTCCAGGAGGTGCTCTTCCTCGAGGCCGAGATCTACCAGGTGGCGGATCGCATCCATCATTGGGTGGCGGCCTTCGTGGCGGTCGTGGCCTCCACGTGGGCGTTCGCCTGGCAGATCGCGCTGGTGAACCACCGGCCCACGACGGAGAGCCAAGTGGGCTCGGGCATCGTCATGGTCGCCGTGTTCGCGGGGCTCGTGTATGCGGTGAAGGATCGCATCAAGGAATTTGGCCGCGCCTGGATCGCGGGCAACGTGCACCGCTTCTACGCGCAGCGCGTGGCCCGCTACCGTGCGCCGGCGCGCCGGCTGCCCAAGCGCGACGTCATCGTGAGCGCGCGCGAGTCGTTCGACCAAGTGACCAGCCGCCGGCCCGATCCGCTCAACCCCGAAAGCGGCGCCTCGTTGGTGGGCACCTTGCTGCGCTACATGCACAAAGGGACCGTCTCGCCGCAGCCCGGGCTCGGTGCCTCGGGGGTGCGTCGCATCAAGCACGTGTTCCGCTACGACTTTTCGCCGCTGTTCGCGCGCCTGGACGATCCCGTGAAACAGGTGCCGGTGCTCGATCGGGCGCCCCGTCGCGTGCGCTTCATCGATGCCCCGCGCTGCTACAAGCTGCCGGTGACCGTGCGTGTGCAATGCGGCGACGTGGTTTCGACCGAGCAAGTCACCTTGGTGCTGCACAAACGCGGTCTGGATCGCCTCGAGCGGGTGTATGGTCACGCGCCGCCCGGCCAGGTCGACCGCGGGCAGGTCGACCACAAGGAGACGGGCATCGAGCCGGACCATTGACGTTGGACGTCGGAACAATTTTTCCCCATTTTCGCGACGATTGGGTCGTGCATCGTGACGATGCGCTCCTGGTCATCGACAAGCCCGCGGGCATCCCCAGCCAAGCGGCCGATCCCGCACACCCCGACGACGTGGTGACGCGGCTCAAAGCCTTTGGCGAGCCGTACCTCGGCGTGCATCAGCGGCTCGATCAGGACACGTCGGGTGTGATGGTCTTCACCCGCGCGCGTGAGCACAATGCGGCGGTGGCCGGGCAGTTCGAAGGGCGCCACGTCGAAAAGCGCTACATCGCCTGCGTCACGGGTTGGCCGAAGGGCAAAGACCGGGTCACCCTGCGCGAGAAGCTGGTTTCGGAGAAGGACAAGAAGCCGAAGCTGGCGGTGACGCACGTGCAGGTGAAGAAGCGCCAAGGTCCGCGTGCGCTGCTCGAGCTGGTGCTGGAGACGGGGCGCATGCACCAGGCGCGGGTGCAGCTCGCCCACGCCGGCGCGCCCATCGCGGGCGATACGCTCTACGGCGGGGAGTATGCGCCGCGGCTTTTGTTGCATGCGCAAGCGATTTCCTTCGCGCACCCCTCGTCGAAGAAGCGCGTGACCTATGCGGCGCCGCTGCCGCACGACTTCGAGGCATGGCTTGCGGAAGGCGCCTCCCGCGAGGAAATGTCCGGCGACGGGCGGGTCGTGGTCAGTGCGCTGGATCGCGCCATCCTGCGGCGGTACATCCTGGGCCATAGTGAGGGCGATACCGCGTTTCGCTTGGTCCACGGCGAGGGCGACGGCCTTCCGGGCCTGGTGGTGGATGCGTACGGCGATCATTTGGTGGCCGAGTTTCACCTTGACGACGACCCCTCGTTTCGCGATCGCGTGCTCGATCGGCTGGCCACGTTGGGCTTCGACGGCGTGTACGTGAAGCGGCGCCCGCGGCAGGCGAACACCTTGGTGGACACGCGGCGCGACGAGCTTGCCCCGCGCGAGCCGGTGCGGGGCACGGCCGCGCCCGAGGAGTTTGCGGTTCTGGAGAATGGCATCTCCTACTTGGTGCGGCTGGGCGATGGTCTCTCCACGGGCATCTTTTTGGACCAGCGAGAAAACCGCGCGCGCGTGCGTGGCCTTTCCGGTGGGCTGCGCGTGGCGAATCTCTTCTCGTACACGTGCGCCTTCAGCGTGGCGGCGGCGTTGGGTGGTGCGGTGTCCACGGCCAGCGTCGATGCATCGATGGTGGCGCTCGAGCGGGGGCGCGCCAACATGCTGCGCCTGGGGCTGCTGCCCAACGACGCCCACACGTTCCACGCCGAGGACTCCTTCGCTTGGCTCGCGCGCATGGCACGCCGCGGGCAGAAGTACGATTTGATCATCGTCGATCCGCCGAGCTACTCGAAGACGCGCAACCGCCGTTTCGTCGCGGCGGACGACTACCCCGAGCTCGTCGCCAATGCGCTGGCCGTCCTCGATCGCGGCGGCCGCATCCTGGCATGCACGAACCACCGCGGCATTTCGCCGGGGCGCTTTCGCAAGCTGGTGGCGAAAGGTGCCGAGACCGCGCGGCGGCAGGTGCGCCAGATGAAAGACCTGGCGCTGCCGCGCGAGTTTCCCGTGGCCGCGGGCGGCGAGCCGCACATGAAGAGCGTTCTCCTCACGGTCGAATAGCTCGGCCCCGGAGGAGAGTCTTCACAGGAAGACGGGAAGACGGGAAGTTTTTTTGTTTTCAATTGGCTCGGTGGGCCAACTGAAAACCCCAATAAAAAGCCTTCCGCGACGCCTGGGGCCGTAAGCCCTTCCCGTCTTCCTGTGAAAATTCTCGAGTCGCTCCCCCGCGGCTCAGCGAGTCGGCTTGTCGATGCGGCCGTCGACGTGGCGTGCGAAGCGCCCGGCGTCGCGCGCGTGAACGGGATCGTTCTTGGGCCAGGGCCATCCACCGAATTGCGTCCGCTGGTAGTCTTGGATGGCCCGCTCGATTTCGGCGCGCGTGTTCATCACGAAAGGGCCGTACTGCACCACCGGCTCGGCGATGGGCCGGCCCTGAAGAAGGAGCATTTCGCACGGCATCTCGCCCGCGGCGAGCGAAACGTCGGCGCCCGCGTCGAGCCGAATGGCCGCATGCCGATCGACGACGTCGTCCGCGACGCGGAAGGTATCGCCCTCGAAAAAATAGAGCTGCCGCACGGCCGCGGGATGCGCCGCACGCGGCAAGGTCCACGTGGCCCGAGGCTCCATGCGGATGCACCAAATGGCCACGTCGGTATCGGGCCGTGAGGCCCAGGAGCGCGAGGGCGGTGACGGCGGGCGCTTGCCGTCGAGCGTGCCCGCGACCATGGTGACCTCTGTGGTGCGGCCTGCGCCGTCGACGAAGGGCGCGCGCGGCACGTCGCTGTTCCACAGCATGGAGAAATGCGGCGGCGCGAGCTTGTCCTCGCCGGGGAGGTTCAGCCAAATCTGGAACAACTCCACCGTATTCGGCGCATCGCGATGGATCAGTGGAAACATCTCCGAGTGCACGACGCCTTCCCCCGCGGTGAGCCACTGCACATCGCCCGGGCCGAAGCGCGCCGCGGCACCCAACGAATCGGAGTGATCGATGTAGCCTTGCCGCGCGATGGTGACCGTCTCGAAGCCACGGTGCGGGTGCTGCGGAAAGCCCGGCACGGTATCCCCGTGGTACATGCGCCAGCCATCTTTGAGCTCGAAATCCTGGCCCAGGTTGCGCCCGGCGAGCGACGCCGCGGGCCCCATGTGCTCGTTGCCCGCGGGGTAGGCATCACGGTGATGGACGCAAAAGAGAAAAGGATCCGGTGTCTCCCAGGGAAACCCCAGGGGACGGACGGCAAGAATGGGTCGGGCCATGGGGGAGGAGTCTAGTCCCAAGCGGGCGTGAGGCGAGGGGGCCCGAGTGAGAGTCGATGGATCGGCTCGTAACGAGGCGGCGGCGGTGTGAGGTGGCTCTGGTAGAGCGTGAGCCCGGCCCACGCCGCATCCAGTGCGATTGGCGCAACGCTGAAGGTGCGGGCATCGATGGGTTGCCGGCACCGCGCCAGGGTGACGTGGGGACGAAACGGGCGGGTCTCCCGCGGAAAGCCGAGCGGCGCGAGCGCGTCCTCCACGAGGGAGGCGAGGCGCGCCGAGCGGCCATCGTCGGTGAGCTCGAAGGCGAGCACGCGGGCGCGCCCCGGTTGCGGAAAGCCGGTGAAGGTGGCGCCGTGAATGCGCGGCGCCGCTTCGGTGGCCAGCGTTTGCATCGCCCGGGCGACGGCGTCGGCCTGCTCCTGCGAAATGTCGCCCAGGAATTTCACGGTGAGGTGCATCTGCTCGGGATCGACGCAGCGCAGGCTCCGCGACGAAGGCGATGCACGCAGGTCCGCGAGGGACTCGGCGAAACGAGCCCGCGTGCCCGGATCCAGGTCGAGCGCAACGAAGGCGCGCATCCTTCGCATTATGCTGTGTAAGGTTTTGCCGCGCCCTCCGTTTTCCGCAGCATCGGAGGGTTCTTCCATGTCCACGCGTTGGCTGCGGGTCTTCGTTTGTCTCCTTTGCATCTCGCTCGGCGCTTGTGGTGGGGAGAGAAATTCGAGTCCACCACCCAAGGCCATCGAGGCAGAATCCGATTACGGATCCGGTCCCTCACCGGCATCGTCTCCGGCTCCAGCTGCCAAATCGTATCGCTCGTCGCAGGATAGCGCCTCCGAATCCGCCGGCGGCGCCGTCGAGTCACGGGCGCCCGCTCCGGCCGCGGAGCCGATGGCGCCGCCGCCGAGGGAGCGACCTGGCCTGGGCACCGAGTGGGGCGAGACGCGCGTTTCCCGCGTGCGTGACGTGCACTTCACCCGCGCCGATGGAAGCCGCCCCTTCGCGATGGCCACCTTGAATTACAACGACCGCCACGGCGTCGATGCCCTGGCCGCACACGTGGCGCACCGAAGCTGGGGTCGCGACTACGTCACCGGCGGCGGCGCCATCACCGTCTCCATCCAGGACGAGGATGGCGATCCACTCGAAGCCGTCAAGCTGGGCGACCGCACCCTCGTCGTCGGCCACCCGGGGGATCGCTACAGCATCGTCCTCACGAACCACACCGATCATCGCTTCGAGGCCGTGGCCACCGTCGATGGCCTCGACGTCATCAACGGCCGCCCCGGCACCTTGGAAAACCGCGGCTACGTGCTCATGCCCTTCGCCACGCTCACCATCGACGGCTTCCGCCAGAGCAGCAACGTCGTGGCCGCCTTCCGCTTCGCCAGCGTGGCCGACTCCTACGCCTCCAAGACCGGCAGCGCACGCAACGTCGGCGTCATCGGTGTCGCCTTCTTCGCCGAAGCGGGCGACACCTTCGTTCCATACGACGGCCGCGAACTTTACCTGCGCGACACCGCCATCCCGTTCCCGGCCGCCGATCCCCGCTACGCGCGCCCGCCCTCTCGCTGATTCACTCCGCCGCTTCCGCGGCCGCCGCATCCTTCACCGGCGCGGCGGCGCCGTGGTGGCTCTCGGAGAGGCGCTTCATCAGCGGCAGAAGCAGAATCGCGAGCAAAGTGCCACCCACGGCGAGGAAGCCCAGCTTGTTGAACAGGGCCGTGTAGAGCGGCAAGCTCTGAACGGGATCTTTCATGTCCTCGGGCACGCTGGCGAAGTTGGCGATCACGCTGCCCATGTATTGCGAAAGACCTGTCGCCACGTAATACGCGCCCATCATGAAGCCGCCCATGCGGGCGGGCACGTAGCGCGCAATCATGGCCAGGCCGAGGGCGCTCACGAAGAGCTCACCCAGCGAATAGAAACCGTAACCCCACACCATGAACCATGCCGACACGATGCCGTTTACGGCGAAGTTGCCGCTGATGCCGTAGATGAAAAAGCCGATGGCCACGACCACGAAGCCCAGCGCGAACTTGCCCGCGATGGGCAGATCCTTCCCGCGCTTGCCCAGCGCCGTGTACGCCCAGGCCAGAATGGGGCTCGCCACCATGATCCAAATCGGATTGAGCGCCTGAAACTGCTCCGGGATCCACGTGAAGAGGTGAATGCCGAAAATGGAGAAATTCGGGTCGACGTTGCGCACGCCGAACAACGTCAGCGACGTGGACATCTGCTGGTAAAAGATGAAGAAGAGGAGCGTCTGCGCGGTGAGCACGAGGGCCGCGAGCAGGCCCGCACGCTCGCTGCGATCGACCTTGGCGATGAGGTAAGCGAAAATCGAAAGAACGATGATGCCCGCCAGCCAGATGCACGCCTTGGCCACGCCCTGGTTCTGCAGCACGAACGCCACGAGGAACGTGGTCACGAAGCCGATGCCCAGCACGATGGCGAGCTTGGTCTTGTTGACCGGCTCGTTGTCGGGCGGCGACCCGATGTGTGCGAGCGTGCGGCGCATGAAGAAGTAATTCACCAGGCCCACCACGAGACCGCCGCAGCACACCGCGAAGGCCGAGAGCCATCCCCAGTGCACTTTGATCCACGGCGTGAGCAGGATCGACGCTGTCGAGCCGATGTTCACGGCCATGTAGTAGATGGTGAACGCCGCATCGATCTTCGAATCGTCGCCCTCGTAGATCTTTCTCACGAGGTTTCCCGAGTTGGCCTTGAAGAAGCCATTGCCCACGACGACCACGCCCAGCGCCCAGTAGAGGAAGTAAATATCGTCCGAGGGCACGGACAGCAGCAAGTATCCGATGGCCAGGATGATCGCGCCCAGGCTCATGGTGCGCCGCGAACCGAGAACCTTGTCGCCGACCCATCCGCCGATGGCCGGTGCCGCGTACACCAGCGCCGTGAAGGCGCCCCACGTGAGGTTGGCCTTGCTGTCCGAGAAGCCGAGCTTCTCGATCATGTACACGACCATCACGGCCTGCATGCCGTAATAGCCAAAGCGCTCCCAGAGCTCGATGAGGAAGACGGTACTGAACGACTTGGTCTGGGAGACGGGCGGATTCGCGGTTGCCATTAAGCCGCGAAGAATACCTTAGATGGGGCCGCCCGTGCAGCCGTGCAGCGGCCTGTCCGGCAATTCAGGAATGGTCGGATTGGCTGCGTGCGTCAAACGACGCTTCGATTCCCACGATGGAGACCTGCGGGCCGGCAAATCGGGTTCGCGCAAACACGAAATACAGCGCCAGGATGACCACCACGACCGAACCGAGCATCACGGCGGCATTCCAATTGGGCGGAAGGCAGCAGATGACGAGCACGGCCAGCGACCAGGCCACGGCGCATGCGGCCATCGGGATGCCCAGACCTCGGAGGTTCCAGGGACCACGATGGCGCCACTTTCCCGTGGCCCGGGCATGGATGCCCAGGGCGATGGGCATGGCGTACGAGAGGTAGAGGCCCGTGGTGGCCAGCGATGCGACGGCGAGAAACACTTTGTCGCTGAAGGGCAACGTGAGCAGCACCAGGAGGAAGGGGCCGAGCGTCGAGGCCAAAATCGCGAACAGCGGCGTCTTGTGCGACGGGCTTACCCGCCGCAACGTGGCCGAGCCAGGCAGCCCGCCGTCGCGGCAAAAGGCGAACAGCATGCGCGAGGCGCTGGTGACGCTGGAGAGACCGCAGAACCACATCGCCACGACGGCGAGGCCCATGGTGAGGTCACCCGTGGTCTCCCCGAAGGCGTGCCGCAAGATGTAGAGCGGCGGCTCCTTGTCGTTGGCCGTCGCCGGCAGATCGACGATGGCGAGGGTCAACCCCGCGATGAGCGCATAGCCTGCCACCGCGCTGACCGCGACCGACGAGACGATGCCCCACGGCGCCCGCCGCGCGGGATCGTGCGTCTCCTCGCTGACGTGGGCGGAGGCGTCGTAGCCAGTGAAAGTCCACATCCCGAGCACGAGCGCATTGAGAAAGCCGAGCGTGTAATTGCCGTCTTCGCGCAAGGTGAATCCCGTCTTTCCGAGGAACGACACCGGCTGCGCGCGGCCCCAGAGCACGAGCGCGCCCACGATGATGATCACACCGACGATGTGCACCGTGGCCGAAAAGCTATTGAGCCAGGCCACGAGCTTCACCGAAAACGCGTTGATGAGCCCATGCGAGAGCAGCACGGCGAAGAGCAGCGGCACGTTCGCGCTCGGGGGCAAACGCAAGGTGCCCGCGATGGCTTGCGCGCACCCGAGATCGATCGCGGCGACGATGGCGCATTGGCCGGCGAGGTTCATCATCGCGGTGAACCATCCCCACCCCGGCCCGCCGAGGAGCGCCGACCAGTGGTAGAGCGCACCGGCCGTTGGGAAGGCGCTGGCAAGCTCTCCCATCGCCATGGCCACGATCAACGTCCCCACGCTGACGATGGGCCATCCATAGCCCAACGCTGCGGGCCCGCCGCCGCCGAGGGCCACGGCGTACGTCGTCATGATGCCCGTGAGAATGCTGATGATGGAGAAGCTGATCGCAAAACTGGAAAAGCCTCCCATCGCGCGCAAGAGCTCTTGCGCATAACCAAGGCGCGAGAGCATGTGCGCGTCATCGTCGTGCGATGACTCACTCGTGGGGCTATGCGTCATAGCGGTTTCGGGCGGCGGCACGGAGCGAGAGGTGCGGGGCGGGGTCACGATCTGACTAGCTTACGCCCAGATCCACCTTGACAGTCCAGGCTCGTCGGTTTCTCGTTTCGCGCGCGTATGAGTACAGCAGCCAAGTCGAATCTCACCCCTTTGCCCGTCCAAACGCAGCCCGAAAATTCGGGTACATCGCCTACCGCGTCGCAAAAGCATCCGCGCGGTCTGTACGTGCTGTTCGGCACGGAGATGTGGGAGCGATTCAGCTACTACGGCATGCGAGCGTTGCTCGTTCTGTACTTGATCGATCACCACGGCTGGCAGCCGTCGGAGGCCTCCAGCGTGTACAAGTGGTACACGAGCCTCGTTTATCTGGCCCCGCTCCTCGGTGGATTCATCGCCGACCGGTATCTGGGATTGCGGCTGTCGATCGTCATCGGTGCCATCTTGATGGGCATCGGGCAGTTCTTCCTGACGACGGAGTCGCTGTCGTTCTTCTATACGGGCATCGGTCTTCTGGTCGTGGGCAACGGTTTTTTCAAGCCGAACATTACGACCCTCGTCGGACGCATGTACCTACCCGGCGATGGTCGGCGCGACGGTGCGTTCACCATCTTTTACATGGGCATCAACCTCGGCGGTCTGATCGCACCCATCGTGTGCGGCCAATGGCTGCGCGCCAACTACGGATATCACGCGGGTTTCGGGGCGTGCGGCGTGGGGATGATCTTTAGCCTGCTCATTTTCGTGCTCTTCCGAAAGCAAGTGGAGCGCGATGTGCTCGCGGCGGGCAACAGCCTGGAGGTCGGCGCCAAGATCGTCAAGAAGGACGAGCCCGTGACCTCGCGCGCCGCGAAGGATCAAGAGGACGAGGCCAAGCCGGCGGCCACGGGGCTGGCACCGACCTTGGGGCGCGCCTTCATCATCATCACCGGCCTTCTTTTCGCCGTGGTCATCCCCGTGCTCTTCATTTACCGCTTCATGCAGGGCGAGGTGCCGGTGACTGGCATCATCATGCCCATCGCTGTGGCGGGCATCGCCGTGTGGATGACGTTCAGCCTCCTGAGCATCAAGGGCGCCTCGCGCGACAAGAGCATCGTCATCTTCGTCTTGTTCGTCTTCATGCTGCTCTTCTGGATGTCCTTCGAGCAGGCGGGCAACGCGCTCAATTTGTGGGCGGCCTATCACACCGTGCGCAAGGTCGTCTTCTTCGACATGGAGGCCGAGGCGTACCAGTCGATCAACGGCATCAGCATCGTCCTCTTCGCACCGCTCTTCGCGTGGCTGTGGTTGCGCCTCAATCGCATCGGGCGCGAGCCGTCGACGCCGATGAAGATGGGCGTATCCATGGTGTTCATGGCCCTGTCGTCGCTCGCCATGGTGGGCGCCACGGCGACGGAGAACACGGGCGAGTCGCGCGTGGCGCTCGGCGCGGTTCCCTCGAACATCGATCTGTCGAAGTTCAATGCGGGCCGTCTCACGTACGATCAGGCCAAGCACGAGCTGGTGACGCAAGGTGTGCTCGCCTCGTTCGTGGTGAACGATTTGCTCAAGCAGAGCGCAGACCCGAAGTACGTCAGCAGCGTGGAGTCCTTCGTCGCGGAATCCGCCAAGGCGACGGCGGACAAGCCCGTGTCGGCGAAGCTCGAGGGCGTGCCCGCGGACTATCAGCCCGCCGCCGCGCTGGCGGAAAACGGAGCCACGTGGGATGCCGCGACGGGCACGCTCAGCGTGAAGAAGCCCATCGACCCGCCGTCGCGGGTCGCGCTTCTCAGCGAGGGAGCCCCCGCCGAATGGCGCAAGCCAGTGCGCGAGCTGTCGAAGTCGAGCGACGCAGCCCGCGTGACCGGCTTTTGGCTCTTTTTGAGCTACGTCCTCGCGACCTTTGGTGAGCTGTGCATCTCACCGGTGGGCCTGTCGATGGTGACGAAGTTGGCGCCGACCCGGTTCGCCTCACTGTTTATGGGCGTGTGGCTCCTGTCGAACTCCGTCGCACAGTACATCGGCGGAAGCATCGGCGAGTCGTGGGGCAAGGTCACCCCGACGAACTACTTCATGATCTTCGTCGCCAGCTCCGCGGTCGGCGCCGTGTTGCTCTTCTTCTTGGTGCGCCCCGTGCAGAAACTCATGCACGAGGTTCGCTAGGGCGTCATGGGGCGGGGGTTCGAGTTCGGTGACAGGCGCTCGCGCATGGGCACGGCGTCGTCGACGGAGGACTTGAGGTCGTCCCACGCCTTTTGCGTGCGCGCCTTCGCGTCGTCCCAGGTTTGCGACGTGGCATGCTCCAGGCTGTCCGTGCTCGACTGGTAGGCATCGCGCTTGGCGCGGATGGTTTGGAGCTTCTGCTCCAATTCGGTCTTGGCCGCGCCCGTGCGCTTGCGCGCATCGTTCTCGAGTTGATCGATGCGGTGGTTGACGTCGGTGGCGTCGCTTTGAACCTTCTGCAGCGTCTCGGCGCGCAGCTTCACGAAGTTGGCGTTCGCCTCGGCGACTTTCTTCTCGGCCTCGAGCTGCGCGGAGGTGATCTTCGTCGTCGACTCACGCCGCGTTTGCTCGATTTTCTGCTCGGCTTCACGCTTGGCCTCGGCCGCTCGGTCCTGCTCCGTTTGAGCGGTCTTGTTGTCGCAAGCCGTCGCGCCGATCGCGCCTGAGACGGCGAGCAGCGAAGCCATAGCGATAAGAAGGGTTCGTTTCATGGCTGCCTCCTGGTGGGGAGGCTGCAACCGACGTACCGAGTCTCTTAGCCTTTGACCAACGTGAGGCGCGGGCCGACGGCGAAGGACACGAGGTGGCCGCTTTCCTCGGCGACGTAGACGTTGCACTGCTCGTCCACGCGAAGAAGATCCGGAATGGCGTCGCAGGGACCGATCGTCGCGATTTCGGTGCCGTCGTGCGGTCGAAAAACGTGCACGTCGGTGTGGGGGACGAAGAGCGCGCCGGAGCGGAGCACCGGCTCGAGCCGCCGCGGAACATCGGAGTCCACCATGCGGCCGAGCACGTGACGGTAGCGAAGGGCACCGGACTCCGCCTCCACGGCGACGAGTTCGCCGGTGGGGCAATTTCCGATGAAGAGCCCGTCGACGGCGAGCCACGAGGTCCCCACCGGGGCGACGGATCCCTCGCTTTTCCAGAGCTCGCGCCCGGTCTCGCGGCAAAACGCGGCAAGACGCAACCCGTGGCGCATGCGCACGGCACAAGCGACGACCCGGCCCGCGATGAGGGGACCGCCCTCCACGGTGGCAGCGGACGGAGCAATGGGGCACTGGAATCGCACGTCGCCCGAGTACGGATCGATGGCCAAGAGTTCGGCCGCCGAGTTGGCCCCGCCGGCGACGGCCATGAGCACGTCGTGATCGAGCGTGGGGCTCGAGCGGAAGCGAAGTCGGTTCCGCACGCGCCAGACGACGCTGCCCGATTGCACGTCGACGGCGGTGAGCGCGCTGTCGCCGCTCGCGATGTAGAGGAGACGGCCCGCGCGCCGCATGCGAAGTGCACCGCCGCGTCCCCACGTGAACCGCCAGCGCGGCTCACCATTGGTCAGATCGATGGCCGAGAGATGCCGCTCGCCCTCGGTGACGATGAGCAGCCGCGGAAGGCCGGGGAGGCTGACCACCGCGCCCGCGGGCGGCGCGCCGAGGCGCGGATCGATCTGCGCGCGCATGGTGACCTCGCCGTTGCCGAAGTCGTGCACGCGGATCTCTCCGTCACCGGAGATGCGTGCGAGCCCGCCCGGCGTGACCACGCTGGTCGCGCGGGTCGTCGGGACGCGCCAGAGCACGTTGCCGCTGGTGCGATCGAGGCAGAACGTCTCCGCGGCCGCCGAGGCGATGACCCGATCGCCGCAGAGGAACGTCGCGCGCAGGTCGATGCCCGGTACGAGTGCGCGCCATCGCTCGCTGTAACGCAGACGTGCCGGCGGGGCTTGCGAGGTGCCCTGCACCTCGGGCGAGCGCGAAGGACGCGAGGCGGCGACGAAGGCGCGGTACGGTTCCGGCGTGGGGTTCGTCTTGGCGTCGTCGCGGCAGACGTCGCGCAGGCAGTCCGCGGTCTCGCGGAGCTGGCGGCGGAAGGCGCTTAGCCGCAAGTTCGTGCATTGTGCACGGTCCCGGCGCAACACCGCGCGGGAGAGGGCGCGTCCGAAGGCGAGCGACGCCTCCACCAAGTCGGAGACGGAGAGGGCAGGGAAGGTGAAGCTTTGCTCGGGCGCCCGCGTGGCGGAGCCCAAGGTCAGTGCGGCGTCGCCGTCGGTGGAGAGCCGGACGGCGATGAGGACACCGCCAGCCTCCGCGCGGACGTACTGCGGCTGGCCGTGCTCCCAGGCCTGCAGCGCATCGGCCGACATGGCGAGAAGCCGCTCGGCGAAGAGAAACGGGTGCCCTTCTCCGAGGTCCACGGCGCGCCCGCGCACCTCGGCACGAATGCGCCCGCGAAAGAGCAGCGCGTGCAGATCCGCCCGTTCGACGGGGGCCGCATCGTCCTCGGCGTCGCTGAACTTGCGCAGAATGAACTCGGTGCCGAGGGCCACGGGGAAGTCGCGCTCGACCTCGACGCTGACCGGCGTGAGCGCCGAGAGCGGATCGTCCTCGAGGGTGAGGTCCTCGGGGTCGACGGCATCGAGGGCGGCTTCCGCTGCGCGAAGCTCGACGGCGACGGCCGCGGGCGCGGAGCCGCGCTCGATGGCCTTTTTCACGGCTTCGCGAACGCGGGCGTGGATCTCGGCGAAGCTTGCGCGTTCGTCGTAGGCGACCACGAACGGATCGGCGCCGGTTCGGTAGACGCTGAGCGCGGCCACCTTGCCCATGCGTTCGACGCACAGCTCCCACGGGTCGTCGTAGAAGCGAACCAAGATTTTGCCGCGCCGCTGACGGGCGAGCCGGGCGAGTGACAACCCCAGATCACGCAGCACGGCCGGGGCTTGCCGGTCGGCCACGCGGGCGGTCACGTTGACGCCGCCGATGAAGATGTCGAGCACTTCGCGTGCACCCCGACGTCTCTTGGGATGCGGTGAAGGGTTGGTCGATTCGGGATCGAAGGCGGGCGCAATTTCGTCGCTAGCGACGAGGATCTCAAACGAGCGCATCATGTTTGGCGGTATGCAGACAGTGGTTCCGTAGAGAGAATCCTGCTGCTGGAGAGGCATCGTAAAAACTCCATCTCGAGGAGCGTAGTTTTCGGCACACTATGGAAGAGATTGGACAAGACTTGCGGGCACTGGTAGCGGCGCCTCGCCGGCCCGACACATGACGAAACTTGACGCGGCTTGGGCCTTGGCGGGCGTCGTCGTCGCCCTCGTTCCGTGCCTGTTCATGTGGGGCTTCACCGTCGATGACGCATTGATTTCCGTACGTTACGCGCGCCATCTCGCATCGGGCGCGGGCTACCGTTTCAATGCCGGAGGGCCGGTCACCGACGGGGTCACGCCTCTGCCGTGGCCATGGTTGCTGGCCGCGGTGGCGAAGGGGCCCGCGCTCGACGTTTTAATATGTGCAAAGTGCATGGGCTTGGCCGCGTGGACTGCGGCGAGCGCGGCGCTCGGGGTGGCCGTGGGGCGTGCGCCCGCGGCTCCGTGGTTCAAAGCAGCCGCCTTGGGTAGTGTCGCGTTGTCGCTGCCGGTGGCGGCCCACGCGGTGAGCGGGATGGAAACCGCGTTCGCGATGGCTTGCGCGACCGGCGCGGTGCTCTGCGCCCAGGGGCATCGGCGGGCGAGCGCGGCGCTCGCGGGGGTTGCGGCGGCGTTTCGACCGGAGATGGCGCCGTGGGCGCTGGTGATGGGGGTGGGGGCGGGGTGGACGAACGCGGTGGTGGCGTTCGTGCCGTTTCTGGTTTGCGCACTGGTGCGGCTCGCGGTGTTCGGTCGCGCGGCGCCGCTGGCGGTGCTGGCCAAACCGAGCGATCTCGCGCACGGTGCGGTGTACGCGGCGGCGGCGCTCCTCGTGGCCGCGACACCGATGGTGGCGATGGCACCGTGGGGCATTTTGCGCGGTGCGCGCGGGCTGAAGGTGACGGCGCTGGCCGCGCTGGCCCACGTCGCCGCCATCGTGGCGGTGGGGGGCGATTGGATGCCGTACGCGCGCCTCCTCGCGCCCATCGCGCCGTCGCTCGCCTGGGTGGGCGTGCTCGCGTTTCCCCAGGTGCATCGCGGTGCGTCCGCGGTCCGAGCCGGGCTCGCACTGCTGGTGGGCGCGGCGAACTTCGCGAACGCGGGGCCAGCGGGCCGTGGCGTCGGCGACGATCGCCGCGCGCTCATCGAGCTCGCACGGCCCCGGCTCGAGGCGCTCGGGTCGGTTGCGGCGGTGGACATCGGCTGGGTGTCCGCGGCGACGGAGGCGCCGGTGATCGACCTTGCCGGGGTCACGGATCCCGACGTGGCCGTGCTTCCGGGCGGCCACACCTCGAAGCGAATCGACGCCGCGCTGCTTTTGTCGAAGAACCCGGAGGCGCTTCTCTTTCATGTTCGAGGACCGATGCCGGCGAATTGGCAAGACGCGCGCTACGCGTACGCGGTCGAGGCGCGCCTTGCGCACTCGGAGCTCATCGCGGCCCACTACGCGCCGCGCGCGTTTCTCGCCTTGGGCCGCACCGGCACGGGCTACCTGCTCCTCGTGCGGAAATGAGCCTGGTCCCTATCCTGACATCATGCTGTCATCGGCCCTGACTATCTTCGTTTCCCACGAAAGGCAGGTCACGATGTCGCTCGACTTCTACTATGCACCGTTCAGCAGTGCCTCCCGCGTCCACTGGGCCCTCGAGGAGCTCGGCATTCCGTACAACAAGATCAAGATGGACCTCAAGGCGGGCGAGACGAGGTCGCCCGCCTACGTGGCGATGAACCCCAACGCCAAGGTGCCGCTCTTGGTCATCGACGGCAAACCGCTGTTCGAGTCGCTGGCCATTCTTCTCTATTTGGGCGAGCACTTCGGTCCCGAGAAAAACCTCTGGCCCGCCGCAAACGATCCGGCGCGTTTCGAAGCTCTCTCCTGGACCACGTGGGGCACCACCGAGCTCGGGATGGCCATCGCCATGCTCTTCAATTTCCAGGAAGTGCCCCCGGCCAAGGAACTCGCCATTGCGCGCTCCAACGCCTGTTGCGCGATCCTCGAGCGTCACCTCGAAGGTCGGCCGTACGTCATGGGCAACGACTTCACCCTCGTCGACGTGGCCGTCTCTGCCGTCCTCGCCTGGTCCCGCTTCTTCAACTACGACCTAACGCCTTTCCCGCGCGTCTCCGCTTGGGTCGACCGCTGTTCGAGCCGTCCGGCCCTCAAGGCGACGCAAGTCGGCTAGACAAGTGCGTGTCGAACCAGCGCACCATTCGTTCCAGAATGTCGATCTGGTTCTTCACCTTTCGCGGACCATGCGGCTCGCCGGGGTAGATGACCAATTCGGTCTCGACGCCGAGCCGCTTCAGCGCCCGGTAGAGCGCCTTGGACTGTCCGACGGGGTTGTTGCGGTCGGCGTCGCCATGAAGAATGAGGGTAGGGGTCTTGGCGTTTCGAATGAAGGCAAAGGGCGAATTCCGTAGGAACGTCTCGGGTTGCTCCCACGGTGTTCCAAAGTGCCATTCGTCGGTGGTGGGATCGGTTTGCGTCCCAAACTCCGCGAATTGATCGAACACGCCGGCCCCGGACACGGCAGCCTTGAATCGCGGGGTGTGACCGATGGCCCACTGGGCCATCTCGGCGCCGTAGGACCAACCGGCGATGCCCAGTCGTTCCGGATCCACCTCGCCACGTGCGAGAACGGTGTCGAGCGCGGCGAGGAGGTCTTTGAAATCGCCGCCACCCCAATCGCCGCGGTTGGCCTTCATGAAGTCCTCACCATACCCCGTCGAACCGCGCGGGTTGACCATGAGCACCTGGTATCCGCGCGCCGCGAGCAATTGCGCCCACGCGCCGAACCAGTAATACATCGCGGAAAAGTTCGAATTCGGACCCCCGTGGACGAGCAGCACGAGAGGTGATTTTTCGGCGGATTTCGGCGCCGATGGCGGGGGTTTCATGAGCGCTGCCTCGACGGAGCGTCCGTCGAAGCTTTGGAAGCGAAAGACCTCCGCGGAGGACAATGGCGTATCGTCCCATCCTTCTTGAAGGTGCCCGAGCTGGCGAATCGGTCCTGCCGTCGGTTTGACGTAAACCTCCGCCTGCCGATCGAAGTCGACCCCTGCGAAGGCGATCGTGCCATCGCGTGCGACGTCGAACACGGCGGCGGAGTGAGGAAGTTCGATGGGCGTGGACGCACCGCGAAGGTCGATTCGGTGCAACGTGTTGCGAAATCCATTGGCGACCCGTGCGACGACGACGGCATCGTTCTGCCAGCGCGCATTGCGCACGGCGCGATCGATTTTGGCCGTGGCATTGCGCGCTTCTTCGTGGCCACTTGCACTCTGCACGAACAGGTCGTGCCCAATGGGACCCCGGTCGCGCGTTCGCACCGTCGCGAAGCGCGTCCCACTCGGAGACGAGAGAAGGTCCGAGAACGGTGGTGCCGGGCGCGTGAGCAGCCGTGTCGTTCCGTCGGCCATCGCGATGTCATAAATGGCCGTATTCCACGTCTCGCTCTTCGGTTGTTCGCTGGCAATCGCGAGAAGGTGGCCAGGGCCAGCAACGTCGAATTCGTCGATGCGAAGGGAATCTCGCGTGATCGGCCGCGTCGTCTTCGACGCGAGATCGACCGTCCAAAGGCGCGGGACGTCCTGCGGCCGATCGGCCACCTGCGGAGCGTCGGGTTTCCGGTTCGCATCGGGCTCGTACGCGATGAACGCCATCGACTTGCCGTCGGGCGCCCAGCGAAAGTCGCTCACGCCGCCCTCGTGCGAGGTGATCTCGCGCGCTTCGCCGCCATCCGCCGGCATGACATGGACTTGCATCTCGCCGCCGCGACTCGACAAGAACGCGAGCGATCGCCCGTCCGGCGCCCATCGCGGTGCGCGCTCCGATTTCGGAGAATCGGTGAAGGGATGAATGTCACCACTCCGGACGTCCGCCATCCAGATATGCGTTTCCACCGCCGCCCCTTTGGCTTCGGAAACGACGCACGCCAACCGAGAGCCATTGGGTGAAAAACGCAACTCCAGAACACGACGAAACCGCACCGCGCGCTCGGGTGTGAGGGCGCTGCTGCGAGGCTCCGCGCGCGAGGGGGTCGTCGTTCGAGAGGACGAAATCGACGGAATCGCCGGCTCCGAGCTACGTCGGACCTCTGCCGGAGCGTGCGCCGCACAACCGAAGAGCAAGAAGACGCCTACCGCGCCAAGTCCAAGATGCTTTCCCATGCAGCGGACTATAGAGGCGGCTTCGCCCCGGCGATGACGATCCACGCGAAATCGAAGTTCGGGCGCCCCGGGTCCTCGACCTGATCTCCCTGCGCATACGTGACGTACCCGCCGGCGAAAGCCTCCCATGCGCGGAAGTCGAACTGGGAGTCCTGAGGGTCAAGGCGCGTGCCCGCGAGTTCGGGCACGCGCGATGCTCGGCCCAGCGGCCTACAACGTTGCGATTGCAAACGGGTATTGAGCATTGGACGACGGATCGGCCTGAACGACGACGGCAGCATGCGCGCCATCTGCGCGGAAGAAGAAGAAGCGCCCCTTCGTCGGTACCGTCTTCGTTCCTGCGCGATAGCCTGGCAGCCGCTTGTTATCCACCTGCGCGAGGTATTGCGATTCGTAGTAGCGAATCTCGTAGCTTTTTGGAGCGTTATAGGTCGATGGCGGGAGCTCGATGACGGCCGCGACACGGTCGGCCGTATCGTCGAGCGATACGACAGTCACCTTGCCGATCGAACCGGCATACTGCATGTCCAGCGACTTATTGTCGGAGGCCGAGAATACGTTGCCACATCCGGTGAAGATTCGCAGGCCATTCTTGGAAATCCAAAGGTTGCCGCACACGGGGTAGTCGCCGCCCCAATTGCGACCTACGGATGCCGGCTTGCCGCTCGTGATGTCGAATTTCTCCATGCTCGACGGCGAGAGATTGCGCTCGGCCATGTACATGGCTTTGCCGTTCGGGTGCAGAGCAGCGACGCTGCCTGCGTAAATGGTCGCTTGACCACTGATGTCTTCGGTCCCCGTCGTGAGATCGACCGTGTGGATCCCCACCCACTGATCGCTGGAGGGGAATGCGTAGGCCTTCCCGTTTCCACCTGCCACTACGTCCCCAACCGGAGCCGATACGTGAAACGTGCCGAGTACCTTTGCTCCGCTTAGGTCCACGTAACTAACGTATCCGTCGTGGCCAACGACGGCTTGACGCCCGTCCGGGGTGAGTGACACGGCCGTTGGGATCACGGGAAGGTTTACGACGACGTCTTTGCGCGCGCCAACATCGTAAACGTGCAGCGCCATGGGCGACGCACTCGCGAGAATCATGCGGTCGAGTGCGCGGCTGTATTGGGCATCGATCACATCGAAGCGGAGTTTGTCGAGTGTGTCCGGCACGCATTGGCCTGCCATGCACAACTCTGAATCCGCACATGCATGGCCCAGCTGGCCGCAGTTGGCGCCATCGGTCTGTGTGTCCGGCCCCGCGTCTTGGCCTGCGTCATGAGTGGGGACCCCGCCGTCGACGCTCGGGCTCGGGCACCCCGAATACTCGACGACTCGTTGGGGGATGCATTGATCGTCGCAGACGACGTAGCCCGGCAGGCAATTCCGTGCGCCTCCGTCTTTGTCGGAGCCCGCTGACGGCTCCTCACACGCCGTGAGGAAGAGTACGAGGAATGCAACCATCGCATGGGATCGAGGATGTATTTTCATCGCGATGGAGCTTTCGACCGCGCTGGCCGAAAGGTTGCGTGCCCGTTTGGCAGCGCGCAAAACAAAGCCCGCCGAATCGCGAGGATCGGCGGGCCGTCGTTGCCAACTACGTAGGGCGTTTAGCGGCGTCGGTCGCCGCCGCCTCGGGGGCCGCCGCGCGGCGGACCACCGCGATCGCCGCCGCCACCACCACGGCGCGGGGGCGGGCCACCGCCGCTTTCGCGGGCGGCCAGCATGCGCTCCTTGGCGCGCTCGCCCTCTTCGCCCTCGGGGAGCGGGAGGAGCTCGCGACGCGAGAGGCGGATCTTGCCGTCGCGGTCGATGGAGAGAACCTTCACCTCGACGACATCGCCTTCTTTCATCACGTCGGTGACGCGTTCCACGCGGGTGTGCGCCATCTCGGAGATGTGGAGCAGGCCGTCGGTGCCCGGGAGCAACTCGACGAAGGCGCCGAAGTCGGTCACGCGCTGCACGGCGCCCTTGTAGACCGCGCCCACTTCCGGCTCGGCGGTGAGGCCCTTGATGATGTCGAGCGCCTTCTTCACCGCCTCGGAATCACTCGAGGCGACATTCACGGTGCCGTCGTCTTCCACGTCGATGGCGACGCCGGTTTGGTCGATGATGCCCTTGATGGTCTTGCCGCCGGGGCCGATGATCAGACGGATCTGATCGGGCTTCACCTTCACCGTGGTGATGCGCGGGGCGTACTTCGACAGCTCCGTGCGCGGCGTGGTGAGCGACTCGAGCATCTTGCCCAGGATGAACAAGCGGCCCGCACGCGCCTGATCGAGCGCGCGCGACATGATCTCGCGCGAGAGGCCCGCGATCTTGATGTCCATCTGGATGGCGGTGATGCCACGCTCGGTGCCGCAGACCTTGAAGTCCATGTCGCCGAGGTGGTCCTCGTCACCGAGGATGTCGCTCAGGATGGCCGTGCGCTGGTTGGGGCCCGGCGCCGCATCGGCGATGAGGCCCATGGCGATGCCGGCGACCGGTGACTTGATGGGAACACCGGCGTCCATCAGCGAGAGGGTGCCACCGCACACCGCGGCCATCGACGATGAGCCGTTCGACTCGAGCGTCTCCGAGACGACGCGGATCGTGTACGGGAACTTCTCCTGCTCCGGAATCATCCGAGCCAGTGCACGCTCGGCGAGCGCGCCGTGGCCGACTTCGCGACGGCCGGGGCCGCGTAGCGGCTTGGTCTCGCCGGTGGAGAAGGGCGGGAAGTTGTAGTGCAGCATGAAGCGCTTCCAGCGTTCGCCGGTGAGCGCGTCGATCTTTTGCTCGTCGGCGCTGGTGCCGAGCGTGCTCGTGACCACCGCCTGCGTCTCACCGCGCTGGAAGAGCGCCGAGCCGTGAACGCGCGGGAGCAAGCCCACCTCGGTCGTGATGGGACGGATGACGTCCATCGCGCGGCCGTCGATGCGCTTGTTCTGCCCGAGGACGTACTCACGGACGACGTGGTACTTGCGCTCCTCGAACTCCTCTTTGATGAGCTTCTCGTTGGCCGCGAACGTCTCGGCCCCGAGTTCCGCGAGCAGCGTCTCGGTGAGCTTCGTCTTGACGCTCTTGTACGAGTCGTAGCGCGTCTTCTTCTCTTTGATGAGCGCGGACTCGAGGATGCCCGTGTCGGAAAGGTCCTTCACGCGCCCGGCGATCTTCGCATCGAGCTTCACCGCCTCGAAGACGCGCTTCTCTTTGCCAACCGCGGCGCGCAGGCGCTCGATCAGCTCGAGGATCGGCTGCGCAGCCTTGTGCGCGAACCAGAGGGCATCGAGCACGTCGCCCTCGTTGGCCTCGGCGGCGCCGCCTTCGACCATGACGATGGCGTCCTTGGAGCACGCGACCACCATGTCGATGTCCGACTGGGACTGCTGCTCGAAGGTCGGGAAGGCGATAAACTCACCGTGAACGCGCGCGACGCGCACGCCAGCGAGGGGGCCGGCCCAGGGGATGTCGGAGATGTGCAGCGCGGCGCTGGCGCCGGTGAGTGCGAGCACGTCCGTCGGGTTGATCTTGTCCGAGCTGAGGACGGTCGCGATGATCTGCGTGTCCTTCTTGAAGCCCTCGGGGAAGAGGGGGCGGCACGGACGGTCGATGAGGCGGCTCGTCAGAATCTCGTCGTCGCGCTGCCGGCCTTCGCGCTTGAAGAATCCGCCCGGGATTTTGCCAGCGGCGAACGTCTTCTCGACGTACTCGCAGGTGAGCGGAAAGAAATCGAGGCCGGGGCGCTCGTCGCCCGACACGGCGGTGACGAGAACCACGCTCTCGCCGTAGCTGAGGAGAACGGCGCCGTGGGCCTGTTTGGCCAGACGACCCGTCTCGATGGTGAGTGGACGGCCGTTGACGATGACCGATTCACGAACAAAGGACATGGTGAGTTTGCGCTCCTTCGCGCGGGCCGCTTCGTGCGGCCGAGACGCCGAGCTTCCTCACCAAGGAGACGCCTTCGTTCCTCGGTCGCTGAACCCGAACCTTTGCTCCGTTTTCGAGAGGGTTCGTGTGCAGGGAGCGAAGAGCAAGGCGAGAAAGAGGTAAAGGCTTGCTCGGATGTGCGTTTGAATTGAGTGGGAGACGAATATACGCCGCCTCCCACCAATCCGGGACCCCATCTTTTAAGGAGGAGGCCCCAGCCCGCTTTGGGGGGCTTACTTACGGAGGTTGAGAGCGCTAACCGTCTTACGGTAGCGGTCCAAGCTCGACTTCTTCAGGTAGTTCAACAAGCGGCGACGCTTGGAGACCAACCGGAGCAGACCGCGGCGCGAGTGGTGATCCTTCACGTGGGTCTTGAAGTGCTCGGTCAAATAACCGATGCGCTCGGTAAGAAGCGCAATCTGCACCTCCGGAGAGCCGGTGTCGGTCTCGTGGGTGCGGAATTTGTCGATGAGCTCGGACTTCTTCTCGGTATGAAGCGGCATGATACGTGGAACCTTCTTCAGAGCGTCCGCGCTGAATTGCGCGTCCGGCGCATGGTCCAGCCGTAAAAAGGGCCAGCCAAGGCGGCGGGCAGTATAGGCGGAAGTATGCGCCCGTCAACGCCTGGCTCCACCGACGGGCCAAAGCGCGAGTCTAGCGCGAGTGCACCGTTCCGAGCCGTGTTACGATGCAGCGACATGTCCAATCCGGGGCCCCGCGTCGTGACCAAGCCCGCTCTTGCTGTCGCGCCCGCGCCGGTACCATCTCCGTCTCCACCACCTTCGCAAGCATCGGCAAGTCCCGCTTTGGCAAACGCTCCAATTCCCACGTCCGGCGTGTCCGCGACGGTTCCTGCTCCTGCTCAAGGGGCTCGAGATCGCGCTGCAAGCACACCAGGTTTCGATAGACCCCCAAGCGGAGAGCGCGCCTCGAGCTTGCCGGCCGAGGCTTTTGCCCAGGCCGAAGCCATGGGCCAGCTCGTGGCCGCGGGCGGTCCCAAGTGGTGCCCCACGTGCGGCACGCATTACCCCGTCGACTTTCTGGTCTGTCCCAAAGACGCCAGCTCGCTGGTGAGCGACTCCGGTGAGGCGGGCGATTCGCTGCTGGGCATGGTTCTCGGCGACGCCTACCAAATTCAGCGCCTCATCGGCGAAGGCGGCATGGCCCGCGTCTACGAGGCGCGTCACGTCCGCCTGCGTGAGCGGCGCCTCGCGGTGAAGATCCTGCACCCCGAGTTCGCCCGCGACATGGAGGTGGTGCAGCGCTTCCAGCGCGAGGCGGAGAGCTCGAGCGCGATCAACCATCCCAACGTGATCGAGGTCTACGACGTCTCGCGCGGGCCGGAGAACCGGCCGTACCTCGTGGGCGAGTTCCTCGAGGGCGAGGAGCTGGGCGAGCACCTGAAGAAGGTGGGCCGGATCGACGTGGCCACGGCCGTGGCCATCACGCGTCAGATCTGCCGCGCCCTCAATGCGGCGCACGTGCGCGGCATCATCCACCGCGACATGAAGCCGGAGAACGTCTTCGTCGTCGCGCGCGATGGGCTGCCGCATATCAAGGTGCTCGACTTCGGCATCAGCAAGGTGGGCCACCGCAACACGCACCTCACGCGCACCGGCATGATCATGGGCACGCCGTCGTTCATGGCGCCGGAGCAGGCCCGCGGCGAAAAGGTCGATTCGCGGGCGGACATCTATGCCGTGGGCGCGCTCTTGTACACGCTGCTCACCGGCCGCCGGCCCTTCGACAACGACGATCCGACGGCCACGCTTTCTCAGGTCCTCACCGAGGAGCCGATCCGTCCGCGCCAGATCGACCCGGCGATCCCACCGGCGCTGGAGCTGGTGGTGCAGCGCGCGATGCAGAAAGATTCGCGCGAGCGTTACCAATCGATGGTCGATCTCGACGTGGCCCTCGCTCCGTTCGACGCGGGCGCGTTCTCCTCGCCGGAGATGCAGACCATCCTGCGCAAGGGCGACGGTGCGGTCATCGGCCACGGCAATCCGCACGATCCCTCCGCGCGGACCATGCGCGCCGCCCTGGGATCACTGCCCGGGCCCACCAGCGGTACGGGCTCGTTGCCGGCCATCTCGAAGGAAGCGCTCGATGCGATGGAGGCCACGTCCTCCGCGGCGCAATACGCGCGTCCCACCATCGTGACGATGACCATCGCGCTGGTGCTGTGGTTCATCGGCGGCGTCTCCGGTGCGCTCGGCGGCACCATTCGTTACTTCCGGCCCGGCGACATCACCGGCACCGAGGCCGTGATGCTCATCGTGGGCACCGCCCTACTGGCCATCACGCCCACCGCCTTGTTCGCACTCCACGTGCGACGCTCCGTGTGGCCCAACAGCCCGCGCGCCGTCGAACTCGCGTCGGACCTGCGCCGCACCGCCGCCGCCGCCCTCGTCTTCTACGGCATGGGCGGCCTCCTAATCCGTGTACTCTACACCGTCTTCCTGCGCAGCAGCTCCGAGCTCTCCCACGGCATCTGGGACGCGGGCCTCTTCTTACTGAGCCTCCTCGGCGCCCTGATCGCCGGCGGCGTCGGCCCCGTCGCCCGCTTCTTCCGCCGCAAGGCCAACAGCTAACCCATTTCCGCGAACCTGGCGCTCGATGGGGCCGATAACCCCAGAGAGATGATTGAACAGGAAGACGGGAAGACGGGAAGTTTTTGTGATTGTTCGGAGGCCGTTATCGGAGCGTGTATCGAGGTTCATCGCCACCTCGGACCTGGGTTACTCGAGTCGGCGTACGAGCACTGTGTAGCCCACGAGCTGCATGGGTTGGGCCTTCGCGTTGAGCGGCAACGGCCTCTGCCACTTGAATACAAGGGAACGAAGCTGGAGTGCGGATATCGCCTCGACCTGGTCGTCGAAGATTCTCTGATCGTCGAGATCAAATGCGTCGATCAGCTGCTTCCGATCCACAAGGCTCAGCTGTTAACCTACTTGCGACTATCGGCGCTTCCAACCGGATTGCTCGTGAACTTTCGCGAGACCGTTCTCAAAGACGGCCTTCGACGGATAGCCCTATCTCCTACCTTCCCGTCTTCCTGTGAATCTCTCCAAGCCGTGATCGTGTCAGAGGGTATTGGGGCGTAGGATTTCGGCGTGTTCGATGCGGTCGAGGCGGAAGTGGCGGCGTTCGCCGGCGGCGAGGTCGGTAGCGTCGATGCGCGTTTCGTGGCGGTCCATGATGACGGATTCGATGCGGACGTCGCGCGTCGTTTGGATGTAGTTGCTGTCCACGTAGGTGATTTGAACCGGTTGCTGCTCGAACCAGGCGCGCTCGATGGCGGCGCGTACGGCTTTTTTGCTCGGGAGGGCGGGGACGCCTTGGAAGGATAGCTCCTTGAGGCGCGTGAGGAGCTCGCGCTGCGCGGACGTGGAGAGGGCGGCGCGTACTTTGTCGAGGCCCGAATCCAGCGTGTCGGCGAAGGGCATCAGCCGCATGTCGATGGCGAAGCGGCCCAGTGCCACGATGAGCGCGGCCTCGCGTGCGGTGAAGTTCACCGGCGGGAGGCTGTAGCTGCGGTCGAGCGCATAGCCGCCACCGCGACCGCGCTCGGCCGATAGCGGCATGGAGGCGTCGCGCAAGGTGTCGAGATCGCGGTAGATCGTGCGAACGGTGACGTTGAAGCGCTCCGCGAGAACTTCGGCCGTGACGCCGGTGCGGCGGCCGCGTAGGTATTCGGCGAGGGCAAACAGGCGCTCGGTGCGGCGCATTCCTGACATAATAGTGACACACCGGCCCATCGGCGAGATGCAAAACTTTTCGCCGTCCCGTCCGTCCAATCCAGGATGCAGAAGCTGCGGTGGGTCGGCCTCGTATCGGCCGTGCTGGCTACGCTGGTTGCGGGGGAGGGGGACGCCAAGGGCGATGGCCCGGCCAAGCCGGCGGGCTTTGCAAACGCGGATCCTGCGGACGACATGATCGTCGGCCCACCCGTGCCGCGCGACGATTGCGAGGCGGCGCTGAAAGCGGAGGGCATCCGCTTCTCGACCGCACGCCTCGGCGTTCAGAAGCGCAAGACCATGACGTGCGGCTCCGAGCAGGTGATCGTCTACCACCGCAGCGCGGCGGGCATCGCGTACGACCCGCCGGCGATGCTCACGTGCAACATGGCACTGGCCTTGTCACGCCTCGATGCCGTGGTGCAGGAGGAAGCGAAACGCGCCTTTGGCAAGCGCATCGTGCGCATTCATCAACTGGGCACCTTCGCGTGCCGCGAGATGAAGGCCTATCCGGGATGGGTGAGTGAGCACTCCTACGCCAACGCCATCGATCTGGAGACTTTCACGCTGGAGGACGGCAAAGTCATCTCGGTGCTCCGCCACTTCGATAAGGCCGATGCGCCCGCCAAGGCCGAGGGCCGCTTCCTCCGCCAGATCTCGCAGCGGGCCTACGACGAGAACCTCTTTTCCAACGTACTTACGCCGTTTTTCGACGCCCTTCATCGCAACCACTTCCACATCGATTTGGGTCGCTATCGGACGGACGGAACGCGCGGATAGCCGTGCCATGGCCTAGGGTTTCGTCGTAATAAGAGGAGCATGTCGAGTATCCTCGCGGCCCTTCATCTGCTGGCGTTGGGCGTTGGCTTGGGTGGCGTGTACGTTCGCGGGCGCCAACTTCGCTATCCGCTGGACGACGCGCGGCTCCGCAATCTGTTCGCGGCGGACAATGCCTGGGGGGTGGCGGCGGTTCTCTGGCTGGTCACGGGGTTGTGGCGCTTTCTCGGCGGCATCGAGAAGCCCACCGGTTGGTACCTGCACAACCCGCTTTTCCACGCCAAGCTCACGCTCTTCATCCTCATCCTGGCCCTCGAGGCCTACCCGATGACCATGCTCATCAAGTGGCGCATCCGCGTGAAGAAGAACATGAGCATCGACCCCTCACCTCTCAGCCGCATGCGCCTCTTCAACCGGCTCGAGATCGCCTCCGTCGTCGTCATCGTCTTCATCGCCACCTTCATGGCCCGCGGCCACGGCATCTAAGAAGAGAGAGAATTCACGGGAAGACGGGAAGACGGGAAGACCTGAGATTTTTTGTTCTTGAGTCAGAGGGCCCAATTGGGATGCCCGTTGCCTCAACAAAAAAAACTTCCCGTCTTCCCGTCTTCCTGTGAATTCTCAGAAAGTCGTTCCCACGTTGCCGATGGAGATGCTGGGGCCGAAGATGATGGCCCTGGGGTTGCCCCCATCGTCGTTGCCCGTGAGGCGCTGTTCCACCCAGCCGTGCAGGTTGATCGAGGCCTGCGTCGGCGACTGGGCGTTGGCGATGGGGATCGCCATGCCGATGCCCAGGACCGCGCCGACTTGGGTCAGGCTTTGGCCGGCAGGGTTGGTGGCGCCCGTGAGACCGAAGGCCATGATGCCGCCCTCGAGGCCCAAGAGGCCTTCTTTGCCGTCGCTGTCGAGCCAGGTCAAACGCGAAATGATTCCGAAGTTGAGCGACAATACACCACTATGGTCGGAGTCCGAAAATCGATATAGGCCCGTCGGAATGGCCGTCGTGGCGTAGAGGCGCACGCTTCCTCGGCCGAGGACGATGTTCCATTGTACGGAGGGCTCGCCGAGAATCTCGGAAGCGCCGAGGTAGTGCGTTTCGTCCGCCACGTGCGCAATGCGCACCACGATGCGGTCGTACGGCGTGGTCACGCCTTTGATCCAGGCGATCCGCGGCTGGTTTCCTGCGCGCAGACTCACCGTTTGGGACACATGCGCTTCGGGGCGGACGCTGCCGTCGATCTTTCGTACGTCGATGTCGACTTGGAGCTTCTGTGTTCCATATTCGGGCAAAAGCCGCTCGCGGTGAAACACCAGGCGGCAGCTATCGCTCGACTCGAAACCGAGGTGCTCGATGATGCCCGGTCGCACGAAAAAGGGACGACCGTTCTCGTAGCAAATGAGCTCCACCAACGGCCGATCGGTGTGCGCCGAGAGGCTGATGGGCGCGGGGATGGTCGCCTCTTTGACGTTGCGCTGCAGCGGATCCACCAAGACGGCCAAGTCGACCTGGTCCAGCGGCGCGGGCAGCGTGGGAACGCGGTAGCCGAAACGCAAGGCCACGTAGCCGGCGGCGTTGATCTCGCCCTGCACCATCGACGAGTCGCCCTCGTTCGTCGCCGTGTAGACGTCCTGCACGGGAAGCAGCGCCAGAACGACGCCGTTGATGCGTGGATGATGCACGCGTGCGGGGCGGTTGTTCGGAATGAAGTCGATGGGCGGAAATCCCGGTAGCTCGAGGATGGTTCGAACCAGCGGCGCCGGTTGCGTGTCGACGCGGGCAATGCCCACGACGGAGCCTTCACCGTCGCCGCGGGAGGCCACGATGGAGAGCTGCGGACCGTCCAGGTTGCCCACGCCCAAGACGGCGTAGCTGACGTCCTGAATCGTCTCGACCTGCACGAGGTCGGTGCGGTGCGTGCCGATGGCGAAGCGCAGCTGGCTCACGTCCTTCGCGCATTGTCCTTCGAGGCGCACGACCACCCGCGCGCTGTCGACGCCGCGAAGCGCATTGCCGGACGCCACGCTCATGGGGCAGCGCAAAATGGAGAGCTTTACGGTGGGCTGCGGATCCTGCGTTCCCTTTTTCGTATAGGCGACGTGCGGTGCGAGGCGAAACTTGATGTCCAGCGCGGTGACCGAGGCGGGCGGCGCCTGCACCGTCAGCCGGCCCGCTTCGACGGTGCACCGCAAGGTGCCGCACTCCACGGTGCTGATGATCTCCGGGTGCAGCAGCGGTACGAGCCCGGTGCCGGAGGAGACATCGACGGCCGCGTCGGGTGGAACCAGCTGCGAAACTTGAACGCGCGACGAGGCGATGACGAAGGTCGCAGGGTCGGCGCGCCGGCCGTCGATGCCGAAGGTCACGGCGTCGGGACTGACGTCCGCGCCGGCGGGCAGCCAGCGGAGCGCGCGGGCTGCCGGGTCCGCCGATACCGTTTTGGGCACGCGCCAGGTGCACAGCTCGGCGCCGGCGTCGTTCTGCGGCTCGCGGCACGTGTCGAAGGCGACACCCTGCTCACCGGGAAAGGTCACCACGGTGTTGCGCATTTCGTGGCCGCGTCCCTCGAGCCTCCCTTCGTCAATCGACAAACTGAAGCTGCCCCGATCGATGCGGGGCCACCGCCCGGTGGTGACCAGCTTCACCGTATCCGTCGAGCGGGCGCACGCTTCGGAGGTGGGGGCGACCTTGAGTTCCACCGCCTGCCCGATGGCGGACACGGCGACAGGAGGCCTGACGGAGCGCCCCAGCGCTTCGATTCCCCATCCGCCCGGCATGATTCCGCAAGCCACACGGTTCCCGCCCAGCGGGATGGCGCGCCCGCCGAAGGGGGCCTGCAACGTCTCGGCCTGCGCCACGCGAGCGATTCCGAGGCTCAAGACGAGGAAGAGCAGAACGTGCCAGACGAGCCGCATCAGTCCACGTGGCTTCCTCGCTCCCCGTTCGGCCCGAACCGCATACTTGAAGGATTACCCGGACGCCGCACACGAACGCAAACAGTCTTGCACTTTAGGTGCAACTGTCCGCTCCAGCTTGCCGAGGTCGTCAGGCGCCGCGTGAGCGAGACCCAGAAGGATTGACAGGGAGATCGGGAGGTCGGGAGCAGTGAATGAAATAAACAAAAACTCCCGATCTCCCTGTTCAATCCTCTGGTGTGATTACGAGAGTGCCGTAATTCGTAGTGTGTTGGTGGACGTGGCATCGTCCACTCCGTATACGTCCTTGCGACAAATAGTTACCAAGGGCGGAGTGGTGGCCGAATATGAGTGCTGCGGCTTCTCACGAGGCTTGCGCGTATCCGTCGGGACGCTATGGTGCGACTGGATTCCAGTATTGGGACGACGCCGGTCCTTCGGGGGCGTTTCAAAGAATTCGAACTACTCGTACCCCTCGGTAAGGAGGAGGCATGCGCACATTCATTGGGTTGGCGGCATTCGGGGCCGCATTGCTCGGGCTCTCGACCTATTCTCGACCGGCGTCCGCGTACGGCGAAGAGAAGAATGGATTCCCCAATTGGGCGGAGCGCGTCATTCACCAATGGACGAATCGCGCCCACGTGGATCCGCAAGCCGAATTGTCCGCGTGCGGTAGCAATTGCCCGGAGAAATCCTGCTACACCGCCATCGCCCCCGTGGCGTGGGGCGAAGCCGCCAACCGAGCCGCGCGCTTTCACGCAGCCAATATGATTGCAATGGATTTCTTCGACCATTCGTCGAAGTGTTCCATTGTCGGCAATATCAAAGATATCTATCCCGGAAGCTGCCAAGGGCAGCAATCGTGCGCCTGCCAGGGCGGTACGGCGACGTGCAGTGGCTCGTGCCCCGGCCCGGGGGAGCGCATGTCCCTCTTCGGGGCCAGTGGCGGTGCCGAGAACATTGCGTGGGATTCGAATGGCACCCCGGACAGCATTTTCAAGATGTGGATTTACGAGCAGTCGTCCACGAGTGCTTGCGAATTCACCGGCGAGAATGGGCACCGGTGGAACATTCTAAAGAACACGGGATCGCTCGGCGTCGGCGTGGTGGTGGGCTCCGGCAAATTCATGGCGGTGCAGGATTTCTCGGGCCAGGGCGCGCCGCCGAAGGTCCCATCGGGGTCGCATTTTCCGCGTCAGGCAGCCTCGGTCGAAGCCTGGGCCAATTGGTATTCCAATGCTGCGCCCAAGGGCGCCGTGGTCAACGTCGATGGGGCGTGCACCACGATGACGAAAAAGCGGGGCTCGGACACCAATGCCGCTTACAGCGCGACGCTGACCAACGTGGCCTCGGGCTGCCGTCGGTATTTCTTCCGATTCACCGATAGCAGCAACGCCATCGTCGATTATCCGACAACCGGCACCCTGGGCATTGGCCCCGCATCGTGCGCCGATTGGCAAGATGGCCCGCACAATGCGTGCGGCGGCGGGGGAGGCGGAAATCCCGATGCCGGTGGCGGCGGTGGAAATCCCGACGCGGGCGGCGGCGGCGGTGGTGGAAATCCGGATGCAGGCTCCGGTGGCGGCGGAGACCCCGACGCAGGATCCGTGGGCGGTGGCACCGGAGGCGGTGGCGGAGGTGGTACCGGCGGCGGCGGAAAGCGCGATGCCGGCACCGGTCCCGGCGCGAGCGGCGCGGGAGGCGAAGGCGCCGGCGCGGAGGACGACGGCACCGAGATCGCAGGAGGCTCCTGCGCCGCCGCACCTGGAAACGGCGTTTCGGGTTGGGTCGGCCTAGCGGCCGGCGTCGCCGCCCTCTGTGCTTCCCGACGACGGCGTCGCTAACCAGACGACCTGCTGCTCCGGCGTGTGCGCCTGCCCGAGGATCTCTCGATAGAGATCCGGGCGGCGCGCCTTTCGGTATCGGTGGCCTCCGGCCTTCTCCAATTTCTCGCGCGTGCACACTGCGACGGTGACGTCATCGCCCAACGTTCGACACTCGGCGATGACGTCGCCGAATGGGTCGACCACCATCGAGCAGCCGTTCTTCAATTGGTCGTCGTCCATGCCGATGGCATTGGAGAATACTGCATAGATGCCATTGTCGTACGCGCGGGCGGGCAGCCACTTCATGAGCCAGCCGCGCCCCTTCATGCCGTCGAACTCCAGCCGCAGCGAGGTCGGATCGCTTTCGCGGTTCTTCCACAGCTCCGGATCGACGAAGCCCGCGCCCGGCCGGGTGGAGGGCGTGCACATGGTGACGTGCGGCATGAAGAGCACCTCGGCCCCGAGCAATGCCGTGGCGCGCACGTTCTCGATGACGTTGTTGTCGTAGCAAATCAAAATACCGCACTTCCAACCATGAATGTCGAATACGACGTATTCGTTGCCCGGTAGAAGATGCGGATTGATGAACGGGTGCAGCTTTCGAAACTTGCCCACCAACCCGTTCCCGTCGACACAGACGTAGGCCTTGTAGAGATGGTCTTCGCGGTCCTTCTCGAACAGGCCGGCCAAGACCACGATCTGCCGGCTTCGGGCGATGGCCACCAATCGCTCGATGCTTGGCCCTTCGGGCACCGGCTCGGCCAGCGCGAGCATCTGCTCGCGCGAGAGGTGGCGCGCGAACGTGTAACCCGTGACGGAGCACTCGTGGAATGCCACCACGTCGGCGCCCTGCTGCTTGGCCTTCGCCGCCAGGCCATCGATCACGCCGAGGTTGAAGTCTTTGTCGCCGCTCCTATTCTCGAACTGCGCGGTCGCGATTCTCAAGCTACTCATGGAGATCTCCCAAATGGAACGATGGAACACCGGGATCGTCGTGTTCGACGACGTCGAAGTGCTGGATTTTGCGGGCCCGTTCGAAGTCTTTTCTAGGACCAGGCTCGTCGGCGGGGTAGCGTCGCGCCGCTCGGAGGAACATGCGCCGTTCCGCGTCTTCACCATCGGCGTGCGCGAAGGCACGGTTTCGGCCATCGGCGGTCTCAAGATCACGCCCGATTTTTCGCTGGCCAACGCACCGCCCATCGACCTTCTCGTCGTTCCGGGTGGCATCGGCACACGCCCGTTGGTGAACGACGCGACGACGATCGACTTCATCCGCGAGCGCGCCGGCTCCGCGAAGCTCGTCGCCTCCGTCTGCACGGGCGCGCTTTTGCTGGCCAAGGCCGGGCTCCTGCGCGGCAAGGGGGCGACCACGCACTGGGCCGCGCTCGACGAGCTCGCCAAAGTAGATCCCGAGGTTCGCGTCGAACGCAACGTGCGCTGGGTCGACGAGGGCGCGATCATCACGTCGGCCGGCGTCGCCTCGGGCATCGACATGTCCTTCTACCTCGTGGAGAAGCGCTGCGGGCGCGAGGTCGCCGACGAGACCGCGCATTACATCGAGTACAGGCGCGCCGCGTCCGCTTGATGCTCGCCAGCGCTTGTCGCGGCGGCCGCATGGTCCCACGATCCACGGTCGCATGACTTCCGCTCGTCGCGTAACCCCCGCCGATGCCCCGCATCGAACCTGGCTTCTCGTGCACCCGAAGGGCCTCGTCGTCCGCCGCGAGGGCGATGACGCCGTGTTTTTCCCGACGGACGACGACATCGCGCAGCTCGGGGTGGACACCAAGGCTGCGCACCACCTCGGGCCCCTGCGCGACGAACATGGGCGCGACACGGAGTCCTTCGCCGTGTCGCTCGATGAAGAGACCCAGCTGCGGCCGCCATTGGTCGTGGCCAACCTTCGTGAGATCTACATCCCGCTCGGGGACGAGCGTTTCTGGCTGGCCGGCCGCGCTACCCAGGTCGTCGACTGGGCGAAGACGCACCGATTCTGCGGTCGCTGCGCGACGCCCACCGTCGCGATGGAGAACGAGCGCTGCCTGCGTTGCCCCGCGTGCGGCTTGCTGTCGTATCCGCGCATCTCGCCGGCCATCATCGTGCTCGTGCGCCGTGGCGACCGCGTGCTGCTCGCACGCAACGCTCGTTCCACGTTCGGTTTCTACAGCGTGCTCGCCGGATTTTCGGAGGTGGGCGAGTCCCTCGAAGAAACCATCGTGCGGGAGGTCCGCGAGGAAGTCGGCGTGGACGTGGCCAACCCCCGTTACTTCGGGAGCCAGCCTTGGCCGTTCCCGCACTCGCTCATGATCGGCTTCGTGGCCGATTGGGTGTCAGGCGAGATTCAAGTCGATGGCGCCGAAATTGCGCACGCCGACTGGTTCCGTGCCGACGCACTTCCGCCGATCCCGCCGCGCCTCAGCATTGCGCGAAGCTTGATCGATGCATGGCTCGCGGACGCGCGCGGCACGTGATGGGTCGCCGATACGTCGGTCAGCGAAGTCGACCGAGGCGCGGGCGGCGAGTCTCGACGAAATAAATGACGAGGGCCATCGCGGCGCATGCCGTGGACGCGATGAGCAATACCATCGACAAAGGGGCGGCGCCCATGGCGCTCCCTGCAACTCCGCACGCGACGCTGGCTGCGAGCAAACCAAGCGTCCAGCGCGGGGTGGCCACGCGATGCCCGGGAACCGGGACGCTGGCGTAACGCGCGCGCGATCGCTCAATAGAATGGGGTGCACTGCCTTGCATCATGGCTCCTGGGCCCCCCCAACAATGAATAACGTGAGGACTTACTTCACGTTCTCGATTCGATTCACTGGCGTACTACCCAAAGAAGTAAGCAAATCTTCCCGAGGCGCCCGTCTTTAGGGGAGAAGGCCCGGAAGGAAAAGGGAAAGATTTTCACGGGTGCGGGAGCAATGGATATGCCTCCTTAATTTGTGCCCGCAATTGCGCTCATCTCAGCAAGAATGACGTAGCGAGCGCGTGACATTTCGCCACACGCACCGTCTCGTTGGTGTGTTTTGCCCCACGCCCGGCTGCGATGGCACATTGACGCCACAGCTTGCCGCCGCTACGTCTCCGCGAACCATGCGCGTGCATCCGTCGGTCTGTGTATCATTTTTGCTTGGAATTCTCGAGGGATGCGGCGCAAGCGCTCCGCAAGCTGGCGCGCCCTCTTCGGCGGCCGCCACCTCGTCGGCGTCTTCGAACGTGGCGATCGGCGCCGAGGAAAAAGCGTTGGCGGCCCGCATGACGGCCGAGAGCATTGCGGGCCCAACGCGATTTCTTTCCGACGACAAACTCGAGGGCCGTGCGCCCGGGTCGCGCGGTGGTCAGTTGGCCGTGGAGTATTTGGCCTCGGAGTTTCGGCGTTTGGGGCTTCAGCCCGGTGGCGATGGGGGGACGTATTTCCAGCGTGTCCCCCTGGTGGCCCTCACCCCGGAGGTGAAAGGGCCCGTGACGTTCTCGAGTGTGACGAAAAAGGAAAATAGCCTTTCCCTGGCCTCGGCGAACGACCTGGTGATCATGTCGGGTGTCCAGGAAACCCGCGTTCGAATGGCCAATGCCGAATTGGTGTTTGCGGGTTACGGCATCGTCGCGCCCGAATACCAATGGGACGACTACAAAGACGTGGACGTTCGCGGGAAGGTGGTGGTCGTGATGAACAACGACCCATCGTCGGATCCCACGCTTTTCGAGGGCAAGCGCCGCCTGTGGTACGGGCGGTGGGATTACAAATACTTGCAAGCCGCAAAGAAAGGCGCGGCGGGGGTCATCATCGTTCACACGACGGAATCGGCGGGGTATCCGTGGCAGGTGGTGGTGACGTCGAACGCACTGGAGAAGTTCGAGCTTCCCGCCACCAAGGGTGAGCCGCGTCTGCTCGCGAAAATGTGGGCCACCGAGGATGCGAGCCGGCGCATCGCGGCGCTGGGCGGAGAGAACCTCGATGCATTGAGGCAGGCGGCCGAGCGGCGTGATTTTCGACCGCGCGCGCTGAATGTCAAATTGGACTTGGACTTTACCAACAAGCGCCGCGACATCGAAAGCGCCAATGTTCTCGGCGTCCTGCCGGGCCGCGATCCGGAGCTCTCGCGCGAGGCGGTCGTTTACAGTGCGCACCATGACCATCTCGGTATTGGCGCGCCCCGAAACGGCGATTCGATTTATAACGGTGCGGTGGACAACGCCTCCGGAAGCGGGACGCTCGTCGCCATGGCGGGGGCTTTCGCGGGTGCCGAGTCGAAGCCGCGGCGGTCCATCGTGTTTGCCGCGGTGGCCGCGGAAGAGCAGGGGTTGCTCGGCTCCCAATGGTATTGCGAGCATCCCACCTTTCCCGCCGGCCGCATCGCGGCCGATCTCAATATGGATTCGATGAACATCTTCGGCCCGACCCGCGATTTGGGATTTGTGGGCCTCGGAAAATCGTCGCTCGACGATGTGGTGACCGCGCTGGCCACGGCCCAGGGGCGCACGTTGCACGGCGATGCTTTCCCGGATCGGGGGTCCTTTTACCGGTCCGACCAATTCAGCTTTGCAAAGATCGGTGTCCCCTCGATTTACATCAAAGGCGGCCCCGAGTACGTGGGGCGCCCGCCGGGGTGGGGCAAAGAGCAGCAAGAGCTCTTCGAGCGAACGCGCTACCACCAGCCCTCCGACGAGTTCGACCCCAACTGGGACTTACGCGGCGCCGTCGAGGACGCCCAACTGCTCCTCCTCGCAGGCTGGCGCATCGCCAACGCCCCGGAGCTTCCCACGTGGAAGAAGGGCGACGAATTCGCGAACGTCCCTCGCCCGCGCCAATGACCTATTTCGACGTGGCTGCGAGGTAGTGCGCGCGGATGCGGTCGGGGGAAAGCACCCGGTCGTAGATGGCAACTTCGTCGAGGGTGCCTTGGAAGGCACCGCTATCTGCGGAGTTGCCCCCGAGCACGAGGGTGGCGTTCGAACCGACTCGGCTGTCGCCGAACGTCGTGTTCGCGACTTCGTTCCCATCGAGATAGAGGCGACCCACCGTGCCCTCGAAGCCTTCGAAGGTGGCAACGATGTACACGTAATCACGGGTCGCCGGTGTCGTGTACGTCACCGCGGTGGAGCTGCCGGACGTGACGCGCGAATAGAACCATTGGACGCTATTCGTGTCCGGGGAGTAGGTGAACAGCTCGTACCCGTTTCCCGTGGCCTCGCCATTCTTGGACATGATGTATCCACGGCTGCTGCCCTCCCACTTGACCCAAGCCTCGAGCGTGCAAGGCCCGCGGCTGCGACAATCGAGGGCGTCGCCGATGACGATGCGCGTGCCAATTTGGCCGTCGAGGTGCACCGCCCGGTTGCCCGCCACGATGCCCGGAGCGCCGAGTGTAAATCCTCGTTCGTAGACTCCGGGGTACGCATCCATTTCGTCGTTGGCGGTCGTGCCCGACGTCTCGCCAAATCGCCAATACGCACTCGGCTGGTCGGCCAGCACGGCCTGCGCATAGGGATCGCCATCCGGGGGTTTTGCGCCATCCGTCGGGGGCTTGGCGTCCCCTCCGTCCGGGAGAGGGCCGGAGACAACGTCGCCGCTCTGGAAATCCAAATCAGCGAGAAAGCTACAACCGCTAGCCAGCGCTGCGAGCCATGGTCCCGCGACGACGACGTCTCGAAGGCGCCATCTTCGACGGATGGAAGGCATCACCCGCATTCTGACTCGAGGATAGCTCGAGAGCTGCACTTGTCGAGTGGCGCGAGGAAGCCATCGCACGCAGGTATATCCTCCGTATATTAGAAAAACTAATCGCTATTGGTCGCAATTTTCCATCGAAGAAGAAGGGATGGCTCGAACGGCTCCTTCATTTCGAATCGGCGGCCTTGTAGTGCGCTTGGATGCGATTGGCCGAGACGACGTGCTCGTAGATGGCGAGTTCGTCGAGCATGCCCGAGAAGCCGCCGTCACCAGAGGCGTTGTTGCCGAGGTAAAGCTCGGATTGCCCGCCCACGAGGCTATCGCGGAACTCCGAAGTCTGTACCTCGGCGCCGTCGAGGTACAGTCGGCCGATGTTGCCGTCGTAGGTGGCGACCACGTGCACGAAAGCCGTCTTGGCCGCGGTGTCGAAGGTCACCGAGGTTCCACGGTCGCCATTCTGACGGAGGTACGTCCATCGAAACCGCCCCCCGTCGACGCCGGAGACGAACAACGCATAACCGGTTCCGCCACGGTCGCTCGCGCGCTTGGAGAATATGTTGCCCGTGCCGCCGCCCGACCACTGGACCCATGCTTCGAGCGTGCAGGATACATTGTTGCTGAAATCGAAAATATCACCGAGGCGGATACGGCCGGATTGACCATCGAACCGCACGGCGGTGTCGTTGGAGACGACGCCGTTGCCGCCGAGGGTAAAGCCTTGTTGGTAGGTGCCGGGGTGGGAGCCCGCCGAGTCCTTGGCGCTCGTCCCGGAGCCATCGCCCAATCGCCAATAGGCGCTGGGTTGGTCGGCCATCACCTCATTGGCATACTTGGGGGGTGGTGGTGGTACCTTGGCGTCGTTGCGGTCCGTCGAGGCATCGCTCACCGTGCCCGTCTCGCGGACATCCGGGTCGGACGCATCGAACGAAGGGCCGCCGCCGTCCGGCGGAGGCTCGTCCTTGACCGGGGGGCCCGCACCATCGCCGCCGCCGGGCGAATCGCCGCCCTCGGGCAACTCGAGATCCGCGAGGAAGCTGCACCCCGTGATCTGCACCACCAACCAAGGCACGGCAACCACGAGGACGTTGTGTCGAATTCTTCGCCTTCGCACTCCCCGTAGGGCGGCCGGCACACGCATACGCTACGAGGCTATCGTTGGAATCGAAATGAGCAACTGCCAAATCGCTTATCCCGGAGATATGTAACGTGCCCGCGGGCGGATGAGAACTCCGCTTTCACGCTGTTCGAGGGCGTGAGCGACCAAACCGGCCGCACGGCCCAACGCAAAGAGAGTGCTTGCTGTGCCTTTGGGCGCGCCCAGGGCATACGCCGCGGCGACGAGGGCCACGTCGACCGACGGGTGCTGGCCCAGGGGCTCGGCCGCTTCCACGAGGGCGTTCAGGATGCGAAGCTCGCGCTTGTCCCCCGCGGCCTCGGTGGACAAGTCGAGCAAGACGCGGCCGCGTGGATCTCCTTGTCGGTACAAGTGATGGCCGAAACCCGGAATAGCCTCTCCGCGCATGGCGTAGCCCGCGGCCATGCGCTTGGCACGGTGCGGCTGCGGAATATCCTCGACCAGCGCTTCGACGGCCTCGCTGGCCGTGCCGTGGAGCGGTCCGGAGAAGGCGCTCGCCGCGGCCAAGAGCACCGCGTACAAATCGGCGCCCGACGATGCGACGACCCGCGCGGCAAACGAGGAGACCGTGAGCTCGTGGTCCGCGCAAAGAACGAGTGCCGCGTCGATGAGCCGCACGCGCGCAGGCTGCGCGGAGCGATTCAAGAGAAGGCAGATGCGTTCGGCCACGCGCGCGGTACGGGGCGCGGCGTCGGGCCATCGCGCGGGGTTTACGATCCAGGGCAGCGCGGCGATGAGGCTGCGGGCGAGGCGTCGCGTGGCCTCGGCCGACGGCGGGCTCGCGCCGCGCCGCGATCGGCCGAAGCTCGAATGCGCTTGCCAGGCCGCGAGGAGAAGGGGCATGCGCGCAAGGGGGCGTCGCGTCCGCGCGGCGAGGGGGGCCAACTCGGCCTCGGGAATCGCGGCGGTGGGCCAGTGCGGTGACGTCGGTGGCAGCACTCCGCCCCCGCTCCAGAGCAACTCGGCGACTTGCTCGAAGCTCGCGCCGCGTGCCACCAGGTCCGTGGCAAGCATGCCGCGGTAGCGGGGGCCGTCGACGGTCATCTCGGTGATGCTCGAGTCGAGCACGGGCTCGCCCCAGCGCAGGGCGCCGGCGGCGACGGGACCATGCCCGGAGCGTGCGTCGTGCCGTGCCTTCAAACGAAGAATGTCGTCTCGAAGGTACATGCGCCCGCGGCCTTTGCCGGCGGAGGGATAGCTGCGAACCAATCCGCGGCTGGCGTACGCGTAGAGCGTCTCCCGGCGTATCCCGAGCATGGCACACGCTTCCGGCGACGAGACGAACTGGGTCGTATGGATTGTCGAATCAACGTTGATCAACATGACGCACCGGCCCAAATAAATCCTCGAGAGGAGCAAAAGTCATGGCAAATGGGACAACCGGGGCAGGCGAAACGGCAAATGACACGATCTCGACGGCCTTGAGTGACGTCGACGGGGCCGCAGGAAGGTTGATCATCGCGGGGCGCGACGTCGAGCGATGGGCGGAGACGGCCTCGTTCGAGGACGCGTGCGCCCTCCTGTGGGCTGCGGCCGATGGCCGTCCGCGCTCCAGCGTGGACATCCAGAAACGGCTCGGCGCGGGGCGCATCGAGGCATGGAACCGGCTCGGCGCCCTGGGCGATGCGCTCTCCGCATCGGATGGCATGGATGCGCTGCGCGCGGCCGTGAGCCATCTTCGCCTCGGTGACGCGGCCGACGATGCGCCGGCGCGTGTGACGGCGGCGGTCGCGGTGTACGCGGCCGCGTGGGCGCGCATTCGTGCCGGCAAAGCGCCGGTGGCTCCGGATCCGAGCCTCGGCCACGCCGAAGACTACTTGCGCATGATCACGGGATCTGCGCCCAGCGCCGCCGCGGTCCGGGGGATGTCGACGTACCTGGTGACCGTCTCCGATCACGGCATGAACGCGTCCACCTTCACCGCGCGCGTGGTGGCCTCCACGAACTCGGACATCGTCTCGTCGGTGGTGGGCTCCATCGGTGCGCTCAAAGGGCCGCTGCACGGCGGCGCGCCGGGGCCGGTTCTCGACATGCTCGATGCCATCGGCGACCCTTCGCGCGCCGAATCGTTCATCGCCTCCGAGCTCGCAGCGGGCCGCCGCATCATGGGCATGGGCCATCGCATTTACCGCGTGCGCGATCCGCGCGCGCAGGTGCTCGAAAAAGCGACCCTCGCGCTCATCGACGCAGGGCTTCGCACCGAGCGGCTCGCCCTCGCGCGGGCTGTAGAGCGCGTGGCCAAGAGCGCCCTTGCGGCGAAGTATCCGGATCGCAAGCTCGAGGCCAATGTCGAGTTTTATACGGCCGTGCTGCTTGATGCCATTGGCCTGCCGCGCGAGTCCTTCACCCCCACCTTCGCCGTGGGGCGGGTCGCCGGCTGGTGTGCCCACATTGCCGAACAACGCGACAAGGGGCGATTGATTCGCCCCTCGTCGGTTTACGTCGGTAACGTGAAGGTCGATTGAATGTGCCAGGCTTGGAACTACTTGGTGCTGGAAGCGCGGCAGCGAGAATGAACCGGCGGGACCGGAGCGATGTGTGGTTCAGAAAGGACAGGATCGCCATTCCGCCTGGCGATCCTGCCTGCTGACGGACGAGCGCGCCGGCCTCGCCGGGCTTGTCCCGCTGCCGCTGCTCGACTGCAAACGATTCGCGAACTCGCCACAACCAATCGGCTTTTGAGGCTAGTTGATCGTGGCCACGCGGCTCACGTGTCCGCCCGGTGTCTTCGAGCGAACGACCACGGAGCCCGAGACCGGGGTGGGGCCTTGGTACGTGCTGAACGTCTTGCCGCCATTGGTCGAGTACTCGATGGCCAATCCCGGGTAGCGCACGTTGGCGAGCAACTGCCCGTTTTCGATCTTCGCGCCCGGCAGGGGAATGCGGTAATTCACGCCTACGGCCCGCGAAAGCTCGTGGCGCGTATCCACAGGCCGATAGAAGTCCAAACGGGGAAGCTCCGCTTGGCCGAGCGTATTGACGAATTGCTTCCACGCAGCCGGCAGATCGGCCGCCGACGGCGTGTTGCGATTCCACGCGCGCTCGGCCACACCGAGGATCTTCGGGAAGGCGAAGTACTCGAGCAGTTCGGGGCTCTTTTGGTTTTCACCCCAGAGGAGCCCATGCATGCCGAGAATGTTGGCCTTTCCAGCCTCGGTCAAATGGATCTTCGAGGTCCACGTGGCCGGATCGATGGCGTTGCCCATGCGATCGTGGGAGGCAATGGCAAATACGTCGAAGGGCAGGTAATTGAACGTCTTGCTCTCGTCGACGAAGTTGGCCCAATAGTAACCCGGCTCGTCCGGGTCCTTGTTGTAGGCCAGGTCCATGTACAAATTCGTCGCGTGGGAGAGGATGACCGAGCGCCCTTCGTTGGCGTATTTGTACGCGTCGTCCTCGCGCCCCCAGCCCCACACGTTGCTCCACGGCATGGGAACGAAGCCGTCGAGCTGCAGACCGTTGTGGATGATGTCATCCCATCCGGTCATGCGCGCGCCAGTCTTGGCGATGATCGGCTGCCACTTCTTGAAGAAGTAATCCTTGAGGGCCTCGTCGCCCAAATCCTTCGTCTCGGGATTGGTCTTGCACAGCGGCGAGTCTTTCCACCACACGTTGCCCGAGAGGCTCGGCAGCTCGTCGCCGCCTCCGTGGATCAAGGTGAGTTTGGCGCCCGGAACGGCGTCGAAGCGGGCCTTGACCTCCTGCACGACCTTGGTGAGGAAGGCATAGCTCGAGGGCAAGCACGGATTGACGAAGTTGTCCGTATAGCCCTGCACGCTCGTGTGCTTCGACGTGTCGTCGGGATCGACGAGCCGATACTGCTTGGCCTTCGCCGGATCGCTGGCCGCATACTTCTTGTACCGATACTCCATCGACTTGACGGCTGCGCGCGCGTGGCCGGGCACGTCGATTTCGGGAATGACGTCGATGTGGCGTTCGGTGGCGTAGGCCAGGATCTCTTCGAAGTCCTTGGTCGTGTAATAGCCGCTGCCTTTGCCCACGAAGTTGAGCACGGCGGGCTCGTAGCCTTGGTAGACGGGTTGGGTTCCGCCGTTGGCCTCCGCTTCCGAGCGCGCCTTTCCGCGGATCCCGTCGCCGGAAGCGAGATCGCTTCCTGCGCCCATGCCGACGTGGAGCTGCTTGCTCTCGCCCACATCGAAACCGCGGCGCGAGCCGTACGACGTCAACTCGGGAATGCCCGGTATCTCGAGGCGCCAGCCCTCGTCGTCGGTCAAATGGAAGTGGAACTTGTTGATCTTGTGGAAGGCGAGCAAATCGAGAAGCTTTTTGACGGTCGCCTTGGATTGGAAGTGCCGCCCCACGTCGAGCGCCATTCCGCGGTAGCCGAAGAGCGGCCCGTCCGCCACGGTGACCTGGGGAATTTGCACGGACAGCTTGCGCGGACCGGCGCTTGCTGCCGCACGATAAGCCTCGGTGGGAATGAGCTGCCGCAGGGTTTGGATGCCGTAGAAGACGCCCGCTGCATCCACGCCGCGGATTTCGATGCCCTTTTGCGGGTCGACCTCCAGGGTGTAGCTCTCCGAGCCCGTGTGCGCATTCGGGTCGATGACGAGCCGGATCTCCGAGCCGCACTGACTGCGCTCGCTCGCGTCGACCGAGCTCGCGAGGACGTCGCCCAAGGCAGCTTTGAGGTAGGCCGCCTCCTTGGCAAGGCCGCGCTGGTATTCGATGGCGACGCGCGGCCCCCCGAGCCGGTATTGGCCCGTGCCCTGGGTGACCGATTGCGGCGTCGGCAAAAGGGTAGTGGCCACGCTGAGCTGCACCTTGTCCAGCGGGCGGTTCTCGTCGTAGCGCAGCTGCGGCGTCTGCGCGGGGACCACGTCGCCGGGGAAGCGCTTCGTTTGCTTCGGATCCGACGCATCCATCTCGACGGACGATTTGATCGCCCAGGCTTCCTTGCTCGGCGGGAGGACGATATGGAATGCGGCCGGGGCGTCCGTCTTCAGGATGGCCCAGTTTTCCGCGAGCAGCTTGATGACGCGTTTTCCACCCGGCTCGATGGGGACGAAATTGGCCAATGGCTCCAATACCCAGTAGTCGCCGCTCTTGGCGGTGTCGGCTTTGCTGAATTTGACACCTTGGGCCGCCAATTGCTGTTTGATCGGGTTGCCCTCACCCTCATTGAGGATGCGGCGCACGAAGTTGAAGTAGATCTGCCATCCGTCGGCGCCGAGCCGGACGGCGCTGTCGTTGACGATGGTGAGCTCTGCCGAAAAGAAAGAGCCATCGTTGGCCGCGGTGTTGTCCACCGGGTGGAAAACGACGGAAATATTGGGCCCACGCGCAGCCGTGGTGATGCCATCGGAAGTCTGGTGCGTGCTCTCCTCCGGAGAGTCGACGCCTGTGTCTCGTGACGAGACGGATCCATCACCCCCCTGGCACCCTGCCAACCATGCAGAGGCAACGATAGTCGAAATTCCAAGCAGGGACCTTTTCATTGGCCTACCTCACTTTAGAGTTTACGAACCACGATATCAGTCGGTAGGTGCCCATTCAAATTGGAAATGGAAAACCCGGCAAATAAAGCGATCGATGGGATCATGATCACCCCGATCATGGCCGCGAGCAGGGTCACGAGTCGAATCGGACATACCCGATTATCTGGCCCGATGAGCGATGTGCCGATGCCTCCGATAGCGGACCGGGCAACTCGCGTGTGACGGGCTATCGGTGCATCCTTTGGATGAAACGTGCCGCGCTTTACGTGAACCGCATTGAGCTCAAGTCGAAGGCAGAGATTCAACCGCCAAGACGCCAAGGCCGCCAAGATAGATGGGGTGGGTGAGGAGCATCTCCTTCACGAATTCCCAACTCTTGGCGTTCTTGGCGTCTTGGTGGTTCGAATCCCCTCGTGGGATAGGCTCTTAGAAGCGTCCGCCGAACGTCACGCTGCCGGGGCCGATGCCGACGTTCACCTGTAGCTTCTGCAGCCCGCGCGCTTCTTCCTTCTTCTTCTCCTCGGGCTTCTTCTCGGCCTCTTCCGGCTTGGGATCGCGCGTGAAGGTCCAGATGAGCGTCGTGCCGAGGGTCGCGACGGCGGCGCCGATGAAGACGTCGGTGACGACCGACAACGTCTTCACCTTGGACTGCTGGCTCTCCGTGGAGCTGTCCGGCGTGTTGCCGGCGAATCGGCTGTCCTTCAAGTCGCTCGAGGCCTTCAAGGCGAGAACACCGGTCGTCGCGGCCACCGCGGCGAGGCCGCCGGCGGCAATCACGCCCACCGTGGACCAGGTCGTCCACTTCGACGGCGTCTCCGGCGCGGTGACCGTCGTCACGTTGCTCACCATGTCCAGCGTGACCCGCGTCGACTCCGTCCCCGCGACCTCCACGATGCGGGTCAGCGGGGCGCGGCCCTCTTTCGTCGCGGTGATCTTGCGCCGGCCTGCACCCACGGGCACCGAGGCGTCGAGCGGCGTCTTTCCGATGTACGTATCGTCAATCGTAATATCGACACCCGGTACGCTGGTGACGATTTCGATACGGCCGATACGCGTTTGCAACTTGGCAATGTCGCGCTCGACTTCCGTGCGGCGGTCGCTCGCCACGTTGGGGCCGCCTTCTTTCAAATATTTCTCGAAATTGCGGAGTGCACACGCATATTCGGTCAATTGAAAACAGACTTGGCCCAAATTGTAGAGAATCTTGTACGTGGGTTGCAGTTCGTACGCGCGCCGGAATTCGATGAGCGCATTTTGGAAGTCTTGCTCGTCATAGAGCTCCAAACCGCGCTTGAAACGCATTTGCGCTTCGTCGGCATTGGCGGGATTGGCCGGGGGTACAGGTCCCGACATCCCAGGAACTTGTGCGAACGCGGCACCGGAAACGAGAAGGGCGCTCGCAAGGACTGCGGAACGAATGCCGAGCGACCGGTACGAATTCGAGGATCGAATGAATCTCGTCATGGACAGCGTCTCCATCGGTCTTCTTCTTTGGTCGAGGCATACATCACCGCGCGAATGCGCGGAACGTATTTTCATTTCGACCAGGGATTGTCCGTATCGATTGGGCGAGCTTGCTTCTTGTTCGTCTTGTTTTCCGCAGGCGGCGGCGCGCTCGCCGTGGCGGAGGGGGGCTGCGGCGGTAGTGTGGGTGCCGCACTGACGGCGGGCTCCTTTTGCGCGCGTGCTGGACGAGCGTAGGAGCGCGGCTGATACGTCGGAGTCTCTTTTTCCAATCGCAAGACCACGTCGCTATCGGTGTGCATGACCACCGTCGTCGACTTGCTCGCGTAGCCTTTGGCCTCTGCGCGAACCGTGTGCGTCGACGTGTCCCTCGGACCGCGTTGAATCGACGGATTGCTCGCCAGCGGCGTGTCGTCCAAAAAGAGCCGCGCATCGCTCGGCTCCGCACGCAGCACCGTCACGATCTCCGTCGCAGGCGTCGCGGCACTGCCTCCCGCGGCGGCGGGACTCGTCACGGACGACGCTTGCGCGTTGACCGCCCCAGCCCCGAGGGCCGACGGTGCTGCCACCGGGGCCGGGGCGTCCGTTCCGCCCTTGTACGATCGGCCCACGAACACCGCCGCACCCACCACGGCGATCGCGCCGAGGCCGAGGAGCATCATGGACGCGTTCGAACGCTTCGTCGGTTGCGCGGCCGATATCGCCGTATCGAGTGAGAGCCGCCTCGTCGAGGGCAGCGAGCCCTCGGTGATGGCCTCGAGCGAGCGCGGGCCCGATGGCGTGGTCGAACCCGACGGAATGCGCGACGAGCCCGTGAGGGAGGCGAGCGACGACCGCGGGAGATCCATTTGCGCCAGCGGCGCATATTCGCCCGTGGGCAACGAGCTCAGTTTGGCGAGTTGGCTTTCGATGATGCGCTGCCGCTCGGCGCGAATCTGCGCGAACAATTCGGACATGTGCGTCGCGAGATCGCGCGAGCTGTGCTTGTCGGGCAGCTTCGCCAAAAACGCTTCGATTTCGGCCTGCAGTTCCAGGCACGTGGCATGACGCTTTTGAGGCTCGTGCGACATGGCCTTGCGCACGATGGTGTCGAGCTCGTCGGGTACGTCGGAGTGGATGCTCTTCGGCGTGGGGACTTCATCCCCCACGACGGCGCTGATGACCTCCACGTCCGTGCGGCCCTTCCACATGCTTTCGCCCACCGCGGCGTCCCACAGGATGGCGCCCAGCGCGAAAATATCGGCCCGCCGGTCGATCTTGCCGCCCATCAACTGCTCGGGCGGCATGTACCGGATGCGGCCCTTGAAGGTGCCAATCTGCGTTTCGTGCACCGAGGTGACGGCTTTGGCGATCCCAAAATCGAGCACCTTCACGCTGCCATCGAAGGTGACGAAGAGGTTGGGCGGCGACACGTCGCGGTGGACCAATTCGAGCGGTGTGCCGTCGAAGTCCTTCGCCTCGTGCACGTAATGGAGACCGGTGAGCGCATCGCAAATGAGGCGCAGATGCATGCCGAGCGGCAGGGGCTTTCCGATCTTGCGGGCGCGGGCCAGCACTTTGTGCAGCGGCTGGCCATCGAGGTATTCCATCACCGTGATGTCACGGCCTTCTTCGTGAATGACCTCGTAGGTCTGCACCACGTTCGTGTGATTGAGGCGCGCCGCGAGGCGCGCTTCCTCGTGAAACATGGCGAGCAGGTTGGGATCGGACGCCACGGAATCACGCGGCACCTTCAGAACGACCAACTTGTTGAACCCATGAGGTCCGCGCATGACCGCGAGGAAAACATGGGCCATCCCACCCGTGCCGAGTTCCGCGACGAGGCGATACTTCCCGACCATTGCCGGAAGAGCCTGAAAAGTTTCGTTCTGCTCCGCTCCCATCCCCGTCCTATGTTCGTCGGATTTGCTTCCAAAAGCCATGGCGAAAGCGCTGCACGGGGAAGTTGGACGTAGGTTTTTACGACAACGCGTCAAATACGTCGGACGCTGTCCTACCTACGCGAAGGGGCAGCATCGTGTGAGACCAGAAAAGTGCGTTCATTTGACAACGAGCGACACAAAAATTGCCTGCAGATTGCAAGCAACCCGCGTGCACGAAGGCCGACAAACATCACGGAACGAGGCAATTGATCGATTCATGGAGTCGATTGACGGCTCCTGAGCTTCCGGGCACCATCCACGGCAAAACGTCGGACGGCTGCAATACGGAAGAAGGCGAAGAGCAGGAAGAACTTGAAGAGGCGATTATGAAATCGAACAAGTGGGGTATCATCGGATGTTCCGCCGTATTGGCCGCCGGCGTGATCGGGAGCGGCTGCAAGGGCAACTCCGAGTCGCAGAAAGCGACCGCAGCAGCATCGGCCGCCACACCTGGCGCAAAATCCCCAGATTCCCCGTTCGTCGTGGGGATGGTGCTCATCGGGCCCTGGAACGACCATGGGTGGAACCAAGCCCATTATGACGGACTCAAGACTGCGCTCGCCAAGATTCCGAATACGAAGTTCGAGTACGTCGACAAGGTAAATCCGGCCGACCGTCCGAACGTCAAGGGCTCGCAAGTCGCCGATGATATGATTTCACATGGCGCCAAGTTCATAGTCTTCAATTCTGACGACTACAAAGATGACGCGCTCGACACGGCAAAGAAACATCCGGACGTCGGCGTGGTGCACGTCTCCGGCGACTACGCGTGGAAAGACGGGCAGAATTTCAAGAATCAAAAGAACCTCGGCAACATCATGGGCGATATCGAGCCCGCCGAGGCCATCGGTGGTTGCGCCGCCGCCCTTTCCAGCGAGACGGGCAAGATCGGCTACCTCGGCCCGCTCGTGAACGACGAGACGCGCCGCATCGCGTCCTCAGCATACCTTGGCGCCAAATATTGCTGGGAGAAGTACCGAAAGAAGCCGGCCAAAGATCTCACCTTCAAGATCACGTGGATCGGTTTCTGGTTCAACATCCCCGGCCAGACGCTCGATCCCACCAAGGTGGCCGACGATTACTACAACGGCGGATTCGATGTCGTGATTAGCGGCCTCGATACACCGGAAGCCGCCGTCCAAGCCAAGAAGGCCAACGAGGCGGGCAAGAAGGTGCGCTACGTGCACTACGACCACAAGACCGGTTGCGACGTAGCGCCGGACGCCTGCCTCGGCGTCATCTACTACAACTGGGTGCCCTCGTACTTCGATGCGATTTCGAAGGCGAAGGAAGGAAAGTACGTGGGCGAATTCGTGCTCGCCGAACCTGACTACGCGAACATGAACGGCGAGAAGTCGTCCATCGGCTTCGAGTTCGGCAAGGCGCTGGGCGACAAGAAGGCGTCGGTCGACGAGGTGATCCGCGGTCTGGGCGACAAGAGCGTCAACTTCTTCGTCGGTCCGATGAAGTACCAGGACGGATCGGACTTCTTGAAGCCCGGCGAAGTAGCGACGGTCCAGAAAATTTGGTACATGCCTCAGCTGCTGCAGGGGATCACCGGCAACAGCAAGTAGGTAAGGACCTTCTTCGTTTCGAATGCGCGTCGAGCTCCGTCAGATCTCCAAGAGCTTCGGCCCCGTTCGTGCGAACGACGACGTTTCGTTGACGTTGCAGGCGGGGTCGATCCACGGCCTTCTCGGGGAAAACGGCGCGGGCAAGAGCACCTTGGCCGGCATCTTGAGCGGCCTCGTTCGCCGCGATGCCGGCTCGGTGTTGCTCGACGGCCGTCCCATGGAAGGAGGAGACCCTGCCAGGGCGCTCGCCGCCGGCGTGGGCATGCTCCACCAAGAGCCGCACGATTTCCCCGAGCTCACGGTGCTCGAGAGCTTCGCCGCCGCGCGGCCCGGGCCCTTTTGGTTCCTGGGCAAACCACGGCGCGAGGTGCGCGAGCGCTTCTTCGAGTTGCGCCAGCGCTTCGGGTTCACGATTCACCCGGAGGAGCGCGTGGGGCGCCTTTCGATGGGCGAGCGGCAGCAGCTCGAGCTCCTCGGGTTGCTCTCGCTGGGCGTGCGCACGCTCATTTTGGACGAGCCCACCACGGGCATTTCCGATCAACAGCGGGATGCGCTCTTTGCGGCGCTCAAGCAGCTGGCCAAAGATGGGTGCTCCATCCTTCTCGTGTCGCACAAGTTGCCGGACGTGCTCGCGCTCTGCGATCGCGTGAGCATCCTGCGGCAGGGCAAGTTGGTGGGCGAGGCGGAGCTGCCCATCACGGCCGATAAGCTGGTGGAGATGATGTTCGGCTCCTCCGCGGCGGCCCGTCCCGAGAAGCCTGCGGGCGCGGCGCGCGAGAAGGTGGCCGTGCGGCTCGAGCGCGCCCAGGTGGCGCGCGGCCGGTTGCGGCTGGCGATGGATGACTTCACCGTGCACGAAGGGGAAATCGTCGGGCTGGCCGGGCTCGAAGGGAGCGGGCAGGCGCTGCTTCTGCAGGTGTGCGCAGGGCTGCTGCCCGTGACCGGGGGAGCGCGTCTCGTGGTGGGCGATGCCTCGCTTGCGGGGCGGCCGTACCGGGATTTTCTGCGGGCCGGCGTGAGCTACGTGCCAGCCGATCGCGCGCGGGAAGGCCTCATCGGTGGCTTCACCATCGAGGAGCACGTGGCGTTGCGTGCGCCCGTGCAGGGCCTTTTCCTTCGCGCCAAGGAGACCCTCCGTGCCGCGGAGCAGGCCATCGAGACGTTCCGCATCCGCGGGCGGGCAACTACCCGCGCGGAGCAGCTCTCGGGGGGCAACCAGCAGAGAACCCAGCTGGCGCTCCTTCCGGCGCAATTGAAATTGCTCCTGATGGAGCATCCGACGCGCGGGCTGGACATCGAGTCCACGCAGTGGGTGTGGCAACAGTTGATCGCGCGTTGCAAGACGGGGACGGCGATCGTCTTTGCGTCGTCGGATCTGGACGAGGTGCTGACGTACAGCGATCGCGTCATCGTCTTTAGCGGCGGGCACGCCTCGCGGCCGGTGCGCGCCACGGAACTGAGCGCGGAACGACTCGGTCGCATGATCGGCGGCCACCTGGAAGAGGCATCGTGAAATCCTGGCTCCTTCGCGTGGGGGCCGTGGGCCTGTCGCTCGCGTTCGTCGCGTTGATCTGCGTCGTCATGGGCGCCTCGCCCGTCGACGTCGCGGTGTCGTTCTGGGATGGCGCCTTCGGGACCATGGATCAAACGGCGCGCGTGTTGAGCACACTCTCGCCGCTGCTTCTGTGTGCATCGGGGCTTCTCTTCACCTTTCGCGCGGGCCTCTACAACCTGGGCGTCGAAGGGCAGCTCGTGGCCGGCGCCATCGCAGCGACCGGCGTTGCGCACTTTTTCCCATCGGGCTCGCCTGGATGGCTGGTCATCGGGCTCGCGCTCGTGGGCGGCATGGTGGCCGGGGCGCTCTGGGGCGTGCTCACTGGTGCGCTGCACGTGTTCGGGCGGGTGAACGAGATCTTCGCCGGCCTGGGAATGAACTTCATGGCCCAGGGCGCAGCGATTTACCTGATTTTCGGCCCGTGGAAGCGCCCGGGCGTGGCCTCGATGGCGGGCACGGAGCCGATGGATCGCTCGCTCTGGATGGAGACCGTGGGTAGCACCGACGCGAGCCCCACGGCCCTGATCCTCGCGTTGCTGGCCGCGCTCTTCACGGCGGTGGTCATCCAGCGCACGTACTTCGGTTTGCGCACGCGCGCCGTTGGGCAGAACTTGCGCGCCGCACGCGTGCTCGGTGTGCCGGCCGTGCAGCAGTTGCTCATCGTGTTTGCCGCGTGCGGGCTCTTTGCGGGGCTCGCGGGCGCCTTGCAGGTGATGGCCGTCTTCCACCGGTTGATTCCCAACATCTCGAGCAACTTGGGGTACCTGGCGCTTCTGGTGGTCATGCTCGCCAGCTTCGACATGCGGTTCGTTCTGCCGATTGCCATCTTCTTCAGCGTGCTCAATGTGGGGAGCCTTCGTTTGCCGCTCACCTTGGGCCTCGAATCGTCCCTCTCCGGTGTGCTTCAGGGCGCGCTGGCGCTCGTGGTGCTGCTTCTTCCTAGGCAGGAACGGTCCCCAAAGCGGGACCTGGGGCGCGCACCGGCCGAGCAGGGGCGGGGAGCGTAGCCGCGATGGACTTCGTTCCCATTCTGGCCACCGCCATTGCCACGTCGACGCCGCTGGTCTTCGCGTCGGTCGGTGAGACGTTTTCGGAGCGCGCCGGCGTGATCAATCTGTCGGCCGAGGGCACGATCATGCTCTCCGCGATGACCGGATTCGCCGCGGCGCGCGCGACGGACAGCCTTCTCGTGGGCTTCGCCGCGGCAGCCCTGACCGGGGTGGCCGTGGCCCTCATCGTGGCCTTCGGGAGCATCACTCTGCAAAAATCGCAAATCGCGATTGGGTTCGTGCTGGCCCTGCTCGGGGCGGATCTGTCGTCCGTGCTGGGCAATCCGTTCGTGCGCGTGCCGGGGCCCACCGTGCCCGAGCTCTCCATTCCGGTGCTGCGCGACATTCCGGTGCTTGGCCCACTCTTGTTCCGGGGCGACGCGCTGGTTTACGCGAGCTACCTGCTGGTCATCGGCTCGACGATCTACTTCTATGGAACGCGTGCCGGCCTGCTTCTGCGCGCCACCGGCGAAAAGCCCACCTCCGCCTATGTCCGAGGCGCGAACGTGTCGCGTATCCGCTACGCCTACACGCTTCTGGGTGGCGCGCTGATGGGCATTGCCGGCGCCGCCTTCTCTCTGGACTTCAAGGCCGGCTGGAGCCACCGCCACACCGCGGGTTACGGCTGGATTGCGCTGGCCATCGTCATCTTCGGCGGCTGGCACCCCGCCAAAGTTGCCGCCGGCGCATACCTTTTCGGCATCTTGCAATCGGTGGCGACGGTCGCGCAGAGCGCCATTCCGCAGGTGCCGACCCAGGTTTTCGGCGTGGCACCCTTTGCGCTCATGATCGGCGTTCTCGTGGTGACCTCTCGCCGCCGCGCCGGGGGAACTGCGGAATAACCTCAGAAGAGGGAAACCGCCAGGACGCCAGGGTCGCCAGGGGTGGCCAACGGAAACGGCGCTGGGGCGTAGTTTTTTTGTTTTTCAAACAAACCAAAAAACTTCGTTTCACCCTGGCGATCCTGGCGTCCTGGCGGTTTCTCCTTCTTCTGCGCCGCTACAAAACGCCCGCGGTTACAGACGCCAGACGACGAGGGCTTGGGGGTTGAACTCGTTCAGGTCTTTGATGCCGTACTTGTTGACCCAGTATTGAACTTCGGTACCGACGAAGATGCGGTCTTGTTTGCCGAAGAAATTGCCAACGTCGATGCGGAGTTGCGGCTGGGTGAGAACTTGGTATTCGCAGGCTCCGTGCCCGCCGATGATGTCGACGAAGCCCTGAAAATCCATGCGCACGGGGCCGAGCTCGAAGGGGGCGTCCCACGCTGGCGTGATCTGGAAGGTCGCCGGCTGGCATTGATTGCTTCGGCCGGCGAAACGGCCCTGATCGACGTATGCCAGGACGTCGACGTGGAAGAAGGTGAAACCAGGGATTTTCCAATCGGTCGTTATGCCCGGAAGGAGAATGAAGGGGGCGGCGCCATTGCTTTTGGCTCCCGCGTTGACGCCCATGGTGACGTTGATGTCGTCGAAAATCGCCGCGGATAGGGAGGTTCCGAGGATCTTGCTGGCGCTGAGCGACGTGTAGGCCTCGCCGTAGATCTCGTTCGCGTCGTTGTCGGCGGAGTCGGACTTGATCAAGTCGAAAAAGAAGAAATTGCGACCCAGCGCCCACTCGCTGTAGTGCTGAAAGGTCAAAATGTTCTTCTGCACATGGTCGCCGGTGGGGTCCGACGACGGCTCCTTGTACCGCCAGCCGTGCAGATATTGAACTTCCGTCGCATGGAAATATTTGGGATTTTCGGCCGGCCCAGGCCCCGGCAGCGTATGATGCTGCGGCGGGGCGGGAGGCGGCGACATCGCCTCCGGCGCTTCGACTTGCACTGGATTTGGGGGATCGGCTTGCGCACTCGAAGCCGGGGGAGACGCACTCGGTTCGCCCGATGCTGAAGACGTTGAAGGTGCCGGAGTCGCGCCCGATTCCTGACCGCGTTCCTGAGCGCTTGCCTGCGCAGAAGCTGTAACGATGAGTGCTGTCGTGTAGGCGACGGTCGAAAAGCGCGACAAGGAGGCTATTTTCATGAACGTTTCCTCGCGGTCCGATGGAAGGGCGACGTGTCCCTTCATTACTCGATATCGTCCCGCCGAGATATGAGAATGTGCCCAAGTCGCTATTCGTCCGTACACAACTTTGGAGCGATTCGGTCGACTCCGAACTGACAGCGACGGTGACACGGACCTGGCGCGGTGAGTTGGTACTGACTTGGTGCGTCCCGACCGCCAAGTCGGGAAGCCTCTCGTCACACTGTCGTAAAAAGCGCGCCGCGGCGATGTGCGATGGGGATTTGAGATCACAGGAAGACGGGAAGACGGGAAGGTAGGAGAGGTTATTTGTATTTGTGATTGGAACATGAATGTATAATCAAAATAAAAAAACTCGCGACTGACGCGAATGTCGTCAGGCCTTCCCGTCTTCCCGTCTTCCTGTGAATTCTCTCTCTCCTTCATCGCGAGACTGTTGAGCTGTTGATTTATGCAGTCGCGAGGTAACGCGGTATCGCTCGTGAGGAGTCGCGAGGGATAAGTTGGAGTCGCAAATGACGATCCAACCAAGATGGGATTGCGGTTACATTCGTGTAAGACAAGCTGTGGGCTCTAACAACGTTGTAAGGATATGGGTGGCATAGTGGGAACTGTGTCCTCACTTGGGCCCGCATGAACTCACTCATTTTAGGCGGCCTCGTGATTCGATGTCGAAAGTTCACGGCCGTGATCGTATGTAGCCGAGTCCCTGTCGAGCGCGCATGGAGGTGCCGAGTGCACCTTCATGGGCGCACAATTTAGCCCTCTGTCCAACGCCAATCCAACAGGCCACTTCGGCTTCTCCGGTATTGCCCACTACCGAAGAGAGCTCGAGGCACGGTCGAATATTGCATGGAGTCATGACATGTCTCTTTATTCGAAAAAGACCGCCGTCTCGTTCATTTCGGTTACCGCACTTGCGGCGCTCGTACCGCTAGCGTGCATTCCGCTCGCGTGCTCCAGTGGGTCACGCGATGACGTTTCCAGCCATGTGAGCGACCCTGACCAAGAAGCTTTGAGTCAAATTCAACAAGAGCCAAGTAGGAGTGTTTGTGATCGGACGAACCTCAAACCGGGATTTGCCGCGTGCCATGCCAAGGTGCGCACGGAGCCGAGCGGCAACGTCAAGGCGTTCGCCACGCCCAGCGGGTTCGGGCCGTCCGATCTGCAGGCCGCGTACAAAGTGCCTTCCGGCGGCGGCGAGGGGAAGATCATCGCCATCGTCGATGCGCAAGACGACCCGAAGGCCGAGGCGGACCTCGGCGTGTACCGTTCGCAATTCGGCCTTTCCTCGTGCACCACGGCGAATGGCTGCTTCAAAAAGGTGAATCAGAATGGCCAAACGTCGCCGCTTCCCGCGGCCGACGACGGGTGGTCCGGTGAAATCGCGCTCGACCTGGATATGGCCAGCGCCATTTGCCCGGAGTGCAAGATCATCCTGGTCGAGGCCAATTCGGCGTCGCTGGACGATCTTGGCAAGGCCGTGAACACCGCCGTTTCCCTGGGCGCGACCGTCGTGTCCAACAGCTATGGCGGCGCCGAAGACTCGACCGAATCGCAGGCCGATACGGATTACTTCGTTCATCCCGGCGTCGGTATCTTCGCCAGCACGGGCGACGACGGTTATGGGACGTCGTACCCGGCCGCGTCCGCGGGCGTGATCAGCGTCGGAGGCACCAGTCTGACGAAATCCTCCAGCACGCGCGGGTGGGCCGAGTCGGTGTGGAACGGGGCCGGCTCCGGCTGCAGCAAATACATCTCCAAGCCGTCATGGCAGAACGACACCGGTTGCTCGAAGAAGGCCATGGGCGACGTCTCGGCGGTCGCCGATCCGAACACCGGTGTGGCCGTTTACGTCACGCAGGGCGCCTCGGGGTGGGCGGTCTACGGAGGCACCAGCGCAAGCTCACCCATCGTGGCATCGATTTACGCGAAGACCGGCCACGGCGGCGACAATGGCTCGTACGCATGGACGCACACCGCGAATTTCTACGATGTGACCAGCGGCAGCAACGGCAGCTGCTCGCCCAGCTACCTTTGCAAAGGCACCGCCGGCTATGACGGGCCGACGGGGTGGGGGACCCCGAACGCCACGGCGCTCGCCGGCGGCGGCGGTGGCACCGACGCAGGCACGGGCACCGATTCGGGAACGGGGACCGATTCGGGCTCGGGCGGTACGTGCGCACACAACGTTTGCTCCACGGGGGCAAAGCTCACCAAGTCGTGCAGCGCGTGCGCTACCGCGGTGTGCAACAATGATTCGTATTGCTGCAACACGAGCTGGGATAGCTATTGCGTGAGCGAGGTCGCGGATTATTGCGACCAGACCTGCAATTGATAAAGCACCGTGCGTGAATAAGCCTGATCGGGGCGGCCGTCCGCGTCGTGCGTCTTCGGAAAATCGTGATGCACGAAGGCGTACCCGTGGCTGCCCCCGTTGGGATCGGGCGCGAGAGCGCTAATGCGATTGCGGCGTGCCGAAGGTGGCAATCCCTTCGAGCGCGAACGCAGGTGGCGCCGACAGCGTGGCGACGAATGCGCGGCTTCCCTGAAGGACGCTATGCGTCTCGGCTTGGCGAAGCCCCTCTTCGCCGCCCGCGATCCATCGGCCATCGGGCGCCACGTCGAGGGCCGACACCTGGACCTGATCGTTGCCAACGTCGAATGTCCTTTCCGCCTCGGGCGTCAGCCGCGCATCCGGACCGATCGTCCACGATTGCAGGAACAGCGAATGATCGTTGAGCGCGTGCTTCAGCGATCCGGTGATGACCATGCGTGTGTCGTCGACGCGGACGGCCCCGAGCGCCGTGCGCGCGCCGAAGGCGGTCGTCTTTGCCTCGATGAAGTTGCCGGCGTGATCGAAGGTCAACACGGTGATTTGCTCTGCGCTTGCACTCGATGAAGGCACCCCAAAGCGTGCGTCCACGCCGTCGGCCTCGGTGACTACGGCGAAGCCATCGCGCAGGCCGATTATTTGGCTGCCGAGATCCAACGCCTTCATCGTCGCAATGGGAATCTGTGTCGTGGGCCCGTTTGGACCGAGCCCAAAGAGGGTGAGGACGAGGTCCGTATTGATGCCAAGGCACCAAAGCTGCCCATCTTTGCCGAGATGAAGTGCGTTCTCGGGCAAGTCGAAGATGGGCTCGCGGAATAACGCGTAGTCCTGCAAGGCACCATCCGCCAGCGACATTTTTCGGATGCGCACCCGGAAGCTGGCATCGTCGATGACCTCCGCCGCTTCGCTCAGAAAGACGGAGCCGCCGGCCGTCTCACTGAGACGGCCGGACACGAGATCGAAAGGGTAGGCATGGTCATAGGCCACGTTGCCGTCCACACCAACGAGGCGAACGTGGCGTTCGACGGGCTCCCCTGCAGCATCCTGCGTCAGGAAGGCGCCGAGAAACCCACGCTCGGTGGGACGTATCTGCAGCGGTGTGACGGAGAATCCCTCGAGCGTCGTCCGTGGGGTAAGCGTCCACGAGTTCGTCGTTCCCCCGTTGTCGTTCGAATCGCTCCCGCAATGTGCAGCCAACAACAAGACAAGAAGTGCGCACTTCTTCATGAAACCGGTTTTACATTTCGGGCGGTGTCTCGTCGAACGGTAGAATCCATCGCTTTGCGCCAAAGCCCTCTTTCTCTTTTGCCAAGTCGACGCGCGTGTCCACGAGAGGTCGCGCAGGGCGCCCATTCATGGCGACGAGAGCCTCGACATGGACCTCGACCCCCGGATGGCCGCGGCGCGCGAAGTCGTCTGCGACGACATGTGAGAACTCGAGGATCATATCGGGCTGCGTGGACATCATCTTGCTCTGATATCGAGTTAGGTAATCGGTGGGATAGACCGTCCACTTGCGCCCACTCGCGGGATCCACCACCGTGACATCGACGGCACCATTCTTTTCCATGAGCATGACGTTCCACGCGAAGCGGTAGCCTTGCTCCGTCCAGAGAACGTTGCCCGGGTAGAGCCAATGGCGAAGCGGCACCAGCACGTGCCACGCAACATAAATACCCGTGAGCGCACGTCCCCAGGGCGGAAGCACCGGCAAGGTCGCCGGCTCGCCGGCGGATGGGCGCAAGATACCCAGGCGCTCCAAGGCGCGTCGGGGCCAGCTCGCGTCGAAGAAGATCAACGCGGAACCCATCATGATCCAGGGGAACATCCCCAATTGAAATAAGCGCGCCGTGATCACGTGGAACGCGACGGCCGCGGTATACGCAAAGGGCCGGCTCCTCCTCCATAGTAGGAAAGGAACCACGGTCAGATCGAACGCCGCCCCGGCCCAACTGAAGCCCAGCGCGAATTCCTTGTAGCGAAACCATGGTCCGATGATGGGGAATTCCTGATTGGCCCCGAGCCAGATGGTCAGCGGCTCGGCATGGACCAGCCAATCGCTTTTCAATTTGGCAATGCCGCCGAACACGTAGACTACGCCGACTTGAAAGCGTACCAATGAGAGCATCCACGCGGGCACGCGATCCCACGAGTCATCAGGGCGCCTCCACGTCCGCACCGATGCGGCTCGATCCAGCGGCAAAAAGATCATGAGCAGCGCCAGGCAGCTCACCAAATAGTAATGATTTAGATAGTTCGTCTTGTCGATGAGGTGCGCATACGTAAAAAATAGAAAAAAGACGATGGCGCTCGCCCGGTACGCCACGCCCACCGCAACCGCGAGCGCGGCCATGCCCATGATGGCGTAGTGCGCATACATGAGAAACCCGGGCCAAGGGCGCACCCACTCGAAGCCGTAATAATGAAAAAAGTGCTTTGGCACGAAATAGTACTCGGGTATCCATCCGTGCGCGAAGAAGCGCCCCACCGAGAAGGCCATGGAAAGGCCGAACACGATGCGAAACGCCGCCAGCGATGCGATATCGGCGGCCCGGTCGACTACCCCGAGCCGCTCTTTCACGAGCCCGGCCCCGACCATTTCAACGTCACGAACACCTGGCGAAAGCCATTGGTGAAGATGCCGTTGGGAAGGCGCCCCGAGAGGTACACGTCGTCGAGCACGTTCTTGATGGTGAGCAGCGCCGACAAACCGGTGGGCTCATGCCGGTAGCGCGCGCCCAAGTCCAGGGTGCGGTACGAGGGGATCTCGCCGGCGCGTCCGGAGATCTCGGCCTCCACGGTGTTCGTCTCGTCGGCGAATTGCGAGCCGACGTAGCCGAACGTGGCTTGTCCGCCGAAACCGCTTTTGTGCTCCACGTCCAACGTCGCCGTCAAAAGGTGCTGCGGCGCATAGGGAACGAAGTTGCCGTCGTACAGGCCGCCGACGAAGGTCGAGCGCGACCACGTGTATTGTGCAGCGATGTCCACGTCCACGGGCAGCTTCAGCCCGCGGCCGATCTGGGCAATCGCCGTAAGCTCGGTGCCGAGGTGCCGCGTCTTTCCGCCGTTTTTGAACTCGGCGGCGCTTCCGCTCAGCGTATTGTTCGAAATGAGCTGGTTGTCGAAGTTGGTGAGGAATCCCGACGCTTCGAGCCGCGCCCAGCGCAGCGGCCGCACGCGCGCTCCCAGCTCCCAATTGATGCTTCGCTCCGCGGACAGGCCCACGTCCTGCCCCGTCGGCGTAATCGATTGACTGATGCGTGGCGGCGAATAGCCACTATGCAGCCCGCCGAAAAGGTTGAACGACGGCTTGCCGTAGATCATCCCGATGCCCGGCATCACGCCCGTGGACGTGGAGCTGCCCTCGAGGTCGACGTCGCTGACCACGCCACCCTCGTAAATGCGCTTCGAATAGCGTTTGCTGATCGCATGTTCGACGCGAACGCCCGGTGTGACCAACAGGTCGTTTCGAAAGGCGATGCGGTCTTCGCCGTAGGCCGCGAGGCCGAGGATGCTCGTCGTGTCGTCGGTGAGCAGATCGCCGGTGTCCGCCGTGGGTGAGCCTGCGGCAAAGGCGCGGCGGCGCGCGGAGTCGAACATCATACGCCCGCCCAGGACGAGCTTGTGCGCGATGGGGCCGGTGTGAAAATGGTGTTCCACGCGCGGTTCGACGCCGACCACGTTGTAATTGCGTTCGCGGATCTGCGACGTCTTTTTGAAGTACAGGCCCGCGCCGTCGATGCCCTGTGGCCCGAGAATGCGCACGTACTCCGTGCCTTGCACCTTGGTGCGATCGAAGTCCTGCTGCCGCAGGCCCATGTTCATCGTGTACGCGAAGAGCAGCGTGTTCAGCTTCGTGTGCTCGCCGAGGCGTTGCTCGTGCCGCAGCGAAGCCTCGTAGCGCCGGATCCCGAAGGTGTCGTCCGGTGCCACGGTGTCCTGCCGCGGGTCGGCGCGGTAGAGCGGCTCCGTCAGGCCCACGTAAGTCGTGTGCGAAAGCTCGTCGTAGGCCACCAGCTTCAAGGTGGCCTCGCCATCGCGGCCGGTGGCGAAGGCCACCTTGCCCATGACGTCCGTCTGCTCGAATGGCATGTTGCGGAAGCCGTCGCCCTGCTTGCGGAACGCCTGCACCACGTAGCGCACGTCGCCGCCCGCGGCGGTGTTCCCGTAGCGCGCGAGCGCCTTGCCGAAATTGCGCTCGCCGTACGTTCCCTCGACGTTCCACTCTTCGCGGGTCGGCGGCGCCCACGTGTGAAACTGCACTACGCCGCCCACGGTCTGCGGGCCGTAGAGCAGAACATCGTGTCCCTTGATGACATCGATGTTCTGAATCCGTTCCACCGGCGTCGAGTAATAGAGCTCGGGCTCGCCGTAGGGGCTCACCACCACCGGCACGCCGTCTTCCTCGACCAACACCAGGCGCCCGCGCGTCGGGCTCAACCCGCGCACACCCAAATTGAGGCGCAGCCCCATCGGATCTTCCTGGCGGATCACCAGGCCGGGCACGCGGCGCAACATCTCACCGGCGCTCTGAGGCTGCGCGCGCCGCATATCCGTTTCCGAGACGCGCGATCCCGAGCCGGAGGCGCGCTCCAAATTGTCCGCCGCGTCGCCGTGCACGCGTACTTCCTCGGTGGGCGGGGCCGCTTGCGCGAGCAAGGGACCCGCCCAGACGAGATGCACCGCGGCGAGGCCAACGCCGGCGATGCGTTTCTCAATCGCCATCGTTGTCGTTGAACTGCAGCGCAGTCCCGAGCGCGCCGGCCACCTCGGTGCCCATCAAGTTCTTCATCCCGCGCACGGCCTCGTACGACGCGTCGACCGCGGCCGCTTGCCCGGTGAGCGAGGTGCGGAACGGCGCCGGAACGGCCTGCACTTTGGCCTGCGCATCGGTCAGCGCCGCATGCATCCGATCATCGAGGGCCGCATTTTTGGCCTTCACGAGGGTCGTGATGCCTTTGCCGTTGGTCCCGTCGTAGACGGCCTGCACCCCTTCGAGGGTGGCCAGCATGTCGGCCAGCGAGTTGTCGCTGCGCGGCGTCTCTTCTTGATCGGGCTGAACGACGCCGCCACTTCGCTTGCCGAACGGCTTCGCAATCTTGTTGCCTGCAACGGTGTCGCCGGCGACCACCGCTTTGTTGACCAATTGATCGATCGCCGATTTGGCCGACGGATACGACGCGCTGCTGGAGCCCGCATTGGAGAGCTCCGCCGCAAAGTTTTCCCCGGCGGGATCCCAGGACTTGTAGAGCTCCGCTGTTTTCGCCTTCAAGTTGCCCGCGGCCGTCGCAACGTACAGACGTCGCCGTTCCGCACCGGCCTCGGTGGTCAGCTTGGCGAGGATGCCCGCGTCGCCAGCCCCTGCATTGTCGAAGAGCAGGTATTCGAGCGCCATGAAGCCCTTCACGTTCGCGCCCAGCTTGTCGAACGATTCGGGCGTGATGGCGTCTGCGCCGTTGATGATCGAGTCGATGGTCGCCGGCCTCGCCGGCCAGTAGTCGACGGCCGCCGTAATTTCCTTGGCCTCCACGGGCCCAAAGCGGAACGCGTCCGACTTGCGCCAGGCCTTGCGCGCCGCCCGCCACGCCGTCTGCGTCTTCGCCAACGCATCTGCGCTGGGCGCTGTGCGCAGGGCCTCGGCGGCGTCGCGCAGGTTGCCCGCGTCGGTGTCGAGCGTGCGGTACGTCGGCAGGATGACGTCGGTGGTCACATCCGCGAGAACAGGCTTCGTGTCCGAGGGCGGCGGGTTCGAGTTGTTGCCGCTGCCGCTGCTGCCGCACGCGGAAAGGATGAAGAGAAGGGCGAGGTAAGACCGTCTATGCATGACTCATGCTCTTTTACAGCGACTCGAGGAATTTGATGAGGGCTTCTCGCTGAACTTTCGGCATGGTTCGGAACGCCTCCCTCGAGGCCGCGGCCTCGCCCCCGTGCCAGAGAATCGCCTCGGCGAAGCCACGGGCGCGACCATCGTGCAGGAAAAAGGAGTGCCTGCTCACCACCTGCGTCAAGCCGATGCCCCACAGCGGGGACGTGCGCCATTCCGTACCCGTGGCCTCGAAATCGGGCCGGCCATCGGCGAGCTCCGGCCCCATGTCGTGGAGCAGCAAGTCCGTAAAAGGCCGGATGGTCTGGTTCGACAGCGCCGGATACCCGTCGAGCACGCCCGTTCGAACCTTGGCGACGTGGCACGAGGTGCACTTCGCCTGCGCAAGGGCTTGCTCGCCCTCGCGCACCACCGGATCGGTCCAATTGCGGCGTGCGGGCACGGCGACGGTCATCCCATAACGGGTGACCGCATCGAGCTTTTGGTTCGACAACTCCGGCTCGTGCGGGCCCCCATCTGTGGGCGTACCGCCCGAAGGCGCCGCTTTGCAGGCCGTCTGCGCGGCGGGGCAATTCTCGTTGGGATCGAGCTCCGACGTGATGCCGATGTCGCCCTGGAAGGCACCGGCGCTCTGCTGCTCGATGGTCGGCTGGTTCGCCTTCCACCCGAATCGGCCCACCGTCGCTTTCTGCGCGCGGATGTTCCACACGTGGTTCGGCCGGCCCGAAATGCCGTCGCCATCGCGATCGTTCTCGTCCGCCAGCGCGGAGAGCGTCTCCTCCGAGATGGCCTGCAGGAGGCCGAGCCCGATCATGGCCGGCGCGACGCGCGGCGATGTCATCATGCTGGACGCGAAGGGACCGAAGGCGCCCTCGAGCTTGTACTCCGGCCGGCGCAAACTGTACGCCTCCCCATCGGCGTAGGTGCCCGGAACCTCGACGTAGGACACGCTGGAGGTGCCTTCCGAGGGCACGTTGAGGATGGCCTGGTGGTTGAATTGCCCGCCGTAATTCGGCTCGTCGAGCGGACCGCCGTGGGCGTCTTGCCCGGGGATGCTCAATCGAATCAGCAGGCCGAGAAACTTCTCGTCGTTCGACGTCGGCGGCCGACCCGGGCCATCCTTGAAATGGCACGCCGAGCACGACGTCGCGTTGAACGTGGGCCCCAGGCCATCGTTGCCCGAGGCCGACGCGGGGGCGGTCACCCAATTGCGGTTGAAAAAGTGGTCACCCAGCGCAAACGCACCGCGCGCGTCGTCATCCAGATTGCGTGCCGCAAAGGTGAAGGCGTTGCTGGTGCTGTCGACGATGGTCGTCTCGCCGCCGAGCAGCTCGGCCCCCGGCTCGATGCCGGCATCCGTCCCCGCGTCGACGGTGGGGGGTGGATCGCCGCCGGACGACGAGCTGCACGCCCACACGAGCGAAATGGCCGAGAGCACGCCAAGTCCAACCAACGGACGGCGACGATCCAGAAAGCGCATCATCTCGGCCATTCACCTACCTCAACTACTCCCTGCGGACACGCAGAATTCGCAGGGTACGCTACTCGATGTTGATCGTGAGCCCCAACGTCGTGGCAACCTTCACGATCGACTTGGTCAACTCCCCGAGCGAATCGATGGCGGCCTTGACCTTCGGACGCGCCGCATCGTTCGTGATGGCCTGGTCGAACGGTGCCGGTATGGCGGCGATCGCGTCAAGCGACGCGGCCAGCTGCTGCTTCACCTTCGCATCCAGCGCGGCATCCTTGGCCTTCACCAGATCGTCGAGGCCCGCGCCATCGATGTTTCCGTATCGGCCGAGGTACACATTTTCAATGCCCTTGGCATTGGCCGTCAAATCCTGAAGCGTGGTGTCGCTGAAGCAGGAGTGCTCTTCCTCTTGATCCTTGGTCTCGTAGGCATTGTTCATGCGCTCTTTCGAGAGCTCGGCGCCGCTCAGGCTTCCGAGACCCTTGATGATGCTCGTGAGCGCGGCGTTGGTATCGCCCGCAATGAACTTCGACGCGTACGTGTCCGCCGTATCGGTGTGCCACTGCACCTCGACGCTCTCGAGGTCATCGACGAGAAGATCGACGGCGGCCTTGAGGTAATCGCGGCGACGCTGCTGGTTGTCGTGCGTTCCGCCGGTGCCCGTAACGTAGTCCGTGTATGGGCGGTTGCCGGGGCCCGTGGTGCTCAGATCCTGTCCCCAGAGGAGGAACTCGATCGCGTGCCACCCGGTGGAGAGGTTCTTCTCCCCGCCTTGCTCGTTCTTCGCAGCAATCGATTCTTTCGTGATCGCTTCGCCCGTGTTCGTGTTGATGATGCCCCCTTTGAGTTCGCCCTGCTCGGGGTGCGCGGGGTCTTTCAACACGTAATCGATGTAGGCCTCGTCGAGCGGCCAGCCGTTGATCGCACCTTCAGGACCCGTGTTGTCCGCATCGATGGGGCCGCCGTAGAAGCGGAAAGCTTCGCTTTGTCCATACGAGGGGCGTGCCTGCGTCCAGGCCTTGCGTGCGTCATCGAGCGTCGCCTGCGACGGTGCCGCGAGGAACGCGTCCACGGCGGTCTGCAGCTTCTTCGCCTGCGCGATCGAGTCCTCGTAGTTCTCGTGGACGATCGTGGCGTAGTTCTTCACCACGTCCGCGGCGGTGACCGCGCCCGTGCCTCCATCGCCCTTGCCGCTGTCGCCCGCGTCGTTGCCGGCCGGCGGGGCCCCGGGGCTGTCGTCGCTGCTGCACGCCGCGATGGCGGTGCCTAAGGTGAGGGCTACGGCAAGTCCAATCGAGGTAAGACGGATCTTCATCCGTTGGCTAGTATCGCAAGTGAAAATCACTCTCAAGAGCTCGCCTCTTTAAATCGGCGTCACGAGAGGCGCGGGTTAATTGCGCAGCGCGTCATTCATCCAATGATGATACCCGACCAAAAAATCGTCCTCCGGCGAGTGCTTGGGGCGCTGTTCGTTGTTCACGGGAGCGATCCATCGTCTATCGTACGCTCCCAAATTGGTGAACCTCGCGCGTGAAAACGTCCGTCTCGCGGACAATGCCGCGCGATCGCCAAGGAGGGTTCCGTGAAAGCTATCGCATGTCGCAATCTTGGTCTCATCGGCTCTTTGGTGATTGCTACCGGCCTTTTCGCTTGCAACAAGGACCAGGGTAGCCAGCCTGGGTCGTCCTCGTCGTCGACCGCGTCCACCGCGTCCGCGGCCAAGCCCGCGGAAGAGGGCGCGCTCAAAATCGGGCTGTTGCTCCCCGAGACGAAGACCGCGCGCTACGAGGCCGCGGACAAGCCCTTCTTCGTGGAGCGCCTCAAGCAAATCTGCCCGAAGTGCGAAGTCCTTTATCAAAATGCCGACCAGAAGGCAGACAAACAGCAGGCGCAGGCCGAATCGATGCTCACGAACGGGGTGAAAGTCCTGGTCATCGACGCGGTCGACGCGAAGGCCGCTGGCGCCATCGTGGCCAAGGCCAAGTCGGCGAACGTGCCGGTGCTCGCCTACGAGCGCCTCTCGCAGGGCCCGGCCGATTATCACGTTTCATTCGACAACGAGCGCGTGGGCCGTCTGCAGGGTGAATCGCTCCTCGCCGCGCTCAAAAAGGGCGGCGATCCGAAGCGCGGCAAGGTCGTCGTGATCAACGGCTCCCCCACGGATCCGAATGCGGCCTCCTTCAAGAAGGGCATGCACTCGGTGCTCGATGGACAGGTCAACATCGGGCAGGAGTACGACACCCCCGATTGGAGCCCCGACGTCGCGCAGAAGGAGATGGATCAGGCCATCACCGCGATCGGCAAGAAGAACATCATTGGCGTCTATTGTGCGAACGACGGCACCGCGTCGGGCGCGATTGCCGCCATGAAGGGTGCAGGCTTTGCCGACCTTCCGCCCGTTACGGGCCAGGACGCGGAGCTCGCAGCCATCCAACGCATCGTGGCGGGACAGCAGTACATGACCGTGTACAAGGCCATCAAGAAGGAGGCCATCGTCGCCGCCGAAATGGCCTACTCCATGGCGCAGGGCAAACCCTACACCGAGCAAAAAACCGTCCCCATCAACAACGGGACGAAGGACGTCCCATCGGTTCTGCTCGACGCCGAGGTCGTGACGAAAGAGAACGTCAAAGACACCGTCGTTAAGGATAACTTCTACACCGCACCGCAAATCTGCACCGGGACCTTCGCGGCCGCGTGCAAGACTGCGGGCGTTCTCTGAACTAGATTCGTTTGCATCTTCTCGCTCTCGCTCCCGCTCCCCCTCTCGAGCTTTCGCCGAGTCCACTCGGTTGAAAATTCGGGAGAGGGAGCGGGAGGGGGAGCGGGGAATAACCGCGGTGGTGATGACACGATGACGACCGTTCTCGAACTACGTGGGATATCCAAACGCTTCGGCGCCGTGCAGGCGCTCACCGATGTCGACTTGAAGGTCGATGCCGGTGAGGTCGTCGCGCTGGTCGGAGACAACGGCGCGGGCAAATCGACCTTGATCAAGGTCATTAGCGGCGTCATCACGCCCGACGGCGGAACGATTACCTGGGAAGGCAAACCCACGCACATCACGCGTCCACATGACGCGCAAACGCTTGGCATCGCCACGGTGTTTCAAGATCTCGCCCTCTGCGACAATCTCGACGTCGTCGGGAATCTGTTTCTCGGACGCGAGCTCGGTGCCGGCGGTGTGCTCGACGAAATCGAAATGGAAAAGCGTGCGCGTGAGCTTTTGCGCACACTCTCCGTCAAGATTCCGAGCGTGCGCATTGCCATCGCCTCGCTCTCCGGTGGACAGCGGCAATCGGTGGCCATTGCGCGTTCGCTCCTGGGGCAGCCCAAGATCGTGCTGCTCGACGAGCCCACCGCCGCCTTGGGCGTGGAGCAAACCGCGCAAGTGCTCGACCTCATCGAGCGGCTGCGCGAGCAGGGGCTCGGCGTCATCCTCATCAGCCACAACCTGGCCGATGTTCGCGCGGTGGCCGATCGCGTCGTCGTTCTGCGCCTCGGCAAGAACGGCGGTAACTTCCGCGTCGCGGACGTGACGCACGAACAAATCGTCGCCGCCATCACCGGTGCACAAGACAACGTTGTCGCGCGCCGCCAGGCCCGTACGTCTCGCAAGGCCGAAGGCGAGGAAGCAAAAGCATGAGCACCGAAGTGAAAGACTCCAGTTCCGCCGCCCCCGCCGCCGTCGACCCGCGCCTGCTCGTTCGTGAGAGCGGCGTCAAAGGCTACATCGAAGACTTTCAGCGTCGCCTCAAGGGAGGCGATCTCGGGGCGCTGCCCGTCGCCATCGGTCTCGTCATCATTTGGGTGACGTTCTATTCGCTGAACGAGAACTTCCTCTCGCCGCAAAACCTGTCGAACCTGGCCCTGCAGATCGCGGCCACCGGCACCATCTCGGTCGGCATCGTCCTCGTCCTTTTGCTGGGCGAGATCGATCTGGCCGTGGGCTCGGTCAGCGGTCTCACGGGCGCGGTGTTGGCGGTCCTCAACGTCAACCAGGGTATGTCCGCCGGGGTGGCCATCCTGGCGGCGCTGGTCGCCGGCGCGATCGTTGGCGCCATCCACGGCTTCTTCTTCGCGCGGGTCGGCGTTCCATCGTTCATCGTCACGTTGGCCGGTCTCATCGGCTGGCAGGGCCTCCAGCTTTACGTGCTCGGCAAAGAGGGCACGATCAACCTGCCGTACGAAGGCGGCGTCGCCATGTTGACGCACACCTTCTTTCCGCACGCGGTGGGCTTCGCCATCGGCGCCGTGATTGTCGCGGTGTACCTGCTGCTCGACATGGCCGCCTCGCGCCGGCGTGCGAAGGCTGGGCTGCCCTCGCGCCCGATCTCCGAATCGGTCATCCGCGCACTGCTCATCGGCGTCGCCATCTTCGTTGCGGTTTACGTGCTGAACCAGGCCGAGGGGCTTCCGCTGGCCCTCGTGCTCTTCATCGGCTTCGTGGCCGCCTTCGATTGGATCCTTCGCCGTACGCGTTACGGCCGCATGATCTTCGCCGTCGGCGGCAACGCCGAGGCAGCCAGCCGCGCCGGCATCAACGTGCGCTTGGTGCGTATTTCGGTGTACGTGCTCTCCTCCACCATGGGCGCTGCCGGTGGCGTGATGGCGGCATCGCGCCTCTTCGCGGTCAATCAAAGCTCGGGCGGTAACAACGAACTCCTCAATGCGATCGCCGCCGCCGTCATCGGTGGAACGAGCCTCTTCGGCGGGCGCGGAAGCACGTATTCGGCGCTGCTGGGTATGCTGGTCATCGGCTCGATTTCCAACGGCATGTACCTCGTGCAGCTCGACTCCTCCGTTCAATTCATGATCACCGGCGCCGTCTTGCTTGCGGCTGTGGTCATCGACTCGGTATCGCGCCGAGGGCGCCAATCCAGTGGACGCGCATAACTGAATGTTTTCTGGAACAGCGTGAATTCGTAGTTCCCAGCAGTCGCATCTCCATCTCAATCAAACACACGGGAAAGAATGAATGACGCAATAGGTCATTCATTTTATTCCCGTGTGCGGCGATTGTTGTCTTCGCCATCGTATGACTTGCAGTACCGTACGAGACGATGTCGGAGGCTATACGATGCACAAGGCGGGCTGCGGCGTGATGCGTATTCTCACGCTGGTGGGTTTGGTCTGTCTGGCCGCATGTCACACCGGGGGCGGAGGCGCTGCAGGCGCGAATGAGCCGGCGAAGCCGCCCGGGAAGATTCGGGTGGTGTTCAAACACCAACCGATGTGGGGCGAGCCAGAACCGTTTCGGCAATTGCTCGCGGGCTTCTCGCAAGAGAATCCCGATATCGATCTGGTGACGGAAGTCCTTCCGAATGCGTCGGACGCCGTACACCAGTATTTCCTTACGTCGCTGGAAGGGAAAACGCGCGAATACGACGTTTTCATCGCGGACGTCGTCTGGGTGCCAGAATTTGCCCGCGCGGGGTGGATTGCGGACATCTCCGACACCTTCCCGCCCGATGGCGTCAAACGCGATTTCCTCCCCGGCCCAGCCGAGGCGGTAACCGTCGAAGGAAAGACCTATGCGCTCCCGTGGTACGTGGACGCGGGCCTTCTCTATTATCGCACCGACCTGGTGCCGCGGGCGCCGAAGACCTTCGACGAATTGGTCCAATTCGCCAAGGCGGCCAAGCAAAAAGACCCGTCGCTTTATGGTTACGTGTGGCAAGGCCGCCAATACGAAGGCCTGGTGTGCGACACCTACGAGGCCATTTGGGGCTTCGGCGGCGAGTCGATGCAGGGCAAGCGCGTGACGGTGGACACCAAGGAAGCACGCGCCGCGCTCACCTACGAGCGAAAGCTGTTTACCGAGGGCATCTCGCCGCCGTCGGTCACCTCCGCCGGCGAGGAAGAGGCGCGCCGCACGTTCCAAGATGGAAAAGCGGTATTCATGCGCAATTGGCCTTACGCATGGGGTGAGGCGCAAAAGCCGGATTCGCCCATCAAGGGCAAAGTCGGATTCACCACCTTGCCCACCGTCAATGGCGAGCCGGGGCACGGCGCACTCGGTGGATGGCAGCTCGCGCTCAACGCCTTCACGCCGAGCTGGCGCCGCGAGGCCGCCGTCAAATTCATGAAATACATGACCTCGAAGAAAGCCGAGGTCGCCCTGGCCATTCACTACGGCCGAAATCCCTCGCGCAAGGATGCCTACAAAGACGAGGGCCTGCGCAAGGAAGCTCCGTTCATCGTGGATCTCCTGCCCGTGCTGGAGAACGCGAAGCCGCGTCCGGTCACGCCGTATTACGGCATGCTGTCCGACGTATTGCAGAGCGAGTTTTCCGCGGTCGTTTCGGGCATTCGCACGCCCGAGTCGGCCTTGGATCGCGCGCAGAAGTTCCTCGACCACGTTACGCAGGGTGGGTCATGACAGCGAAGCACGCCGAGAACTTGGACCGCGGGAGCCTAACCCCGAAGTTGACCCCGGAACATTCCGGCCTTCGCAAGAGCGGTGACGCCCCGTTCGACAACGCGAAGAAGAAGCACGCAGGCCAGTCCGATCGCCGCCAGGCACAATTGATGGTGCTGCCGGCGGTCGTCATTCTGGTGGTCGTCGCGTTCTATCCCATTCTCGCCACCATGTGGCTCAGCCTCCACCGCATGATCCTCGTCTTCCACGAGGAGACATTCGTCGGTCTGGGCAACTACGGATTCCTTCTCAGCGATCCGCGTTTCTGGTCGGCGCTCAGCAACACCGCGTACTTCGCGGCGGTGGCCGTGGCCATCGAGCTGGTGCTCGGTCTCGGATTCGCGCTGATCCTCAATGCGGCATTCCCCGGGCGCAGCCTGCTGCGTGCGGCCATCCTGGTGCCGTGGGCCATCCCCACCGTCGTTTCGGCGAAGCTGTGGGCGTGGCTCTTCAATCCGGAATACGGATTGGTCACGCACTTGCTCCCCGGTCATGACGTGAACTGGCTCGGCATGCCGGGCTATGCCATGCACGCGGCCATCTTGGTCGACGTGTGGAAGACGACGCCCTTCGTCGCGCTTCTCTTGCTCGCCGGCCTGCAGACCATTCCGCAGGATATCTACAAGGCGGCGCAGGTCGACGGTGCGGGGACGATTCGTCAGTTCGTCTCCATCACGTTGCCGCTGCTGCGCAACACCATCGTCGTCACCTTGATCTTCCGCACCCTGGATGCTTCGCGCGTGTTCGACGCGGTGTACGTCCTCACCGAGGGCGGCCCGGCGAACACCACGGAGACGTTGTCCATCTATGCGTACAAGACGCTGATGCGCGTGGGTGACTTTGGTTACGGCTCGACGCTGTCGGTCGTGACGTTCATGTGCGTGATGGGGATCAGCCTCGTCTATCTCAAGGTGCTCGGTGTGGAGAGAGGGAAGGGCGCATAATGAAGAAGGCAGCACTTTGGTTTGGCCTCATTTCGGCCATTACGTTTTGCGCCGGTCCGTTCGTGTGGCAGATGATCACGTCGATTCGCCCCGAGAGCGAGTTGACCAGCCTGGGCCTGCCCAGCACGATGACCTTCGAGAGCTACACGGGTGCCTTTCACGGAAGGCCGTTCGGGCAAGTCATCTTGAACAGCGTGATCGTGGCGGTCATCACCACGCTCTTCTGCCTCGCGGTGGGCGCCTCGGCGGCCTTCGCGCTGGCCAAGCTCGAATTCCGCGGGCGCAAGGTGCTGCTCTTTGCATCGCTCGCGGTCTCCATGTTTCCGCCGATTGCGACGGTGAGCCCTCTGTACCTCATCATTCGCAACGTGGGGTTGCTCGACAACCTGACGTCGCTCATCATCCCGTACACCACGTTCGCACTGCCGCTCACGTTGTGGATCCTCACCGGCTTCTTCGAGGACATCCCCGACGAGCTTTACCGCGCAGCACGCGTGGACGGGTGCAGTCCGTTTCAAGCTTTCCGCAAGGTGCTCTTGCCCCTCGCGGCCCCTGGATTGGCCACCACGGCCATTCTCGTCTTCATCTTCTCGTGGAACGAATTCCTCTACGCACTTACGTTCATATCAACGCCGGAAAAGCGAACCATTCCGGTGGCGATTAGCCTCTTCGCGGGCGAACACAAAGAGCCTTGGGGTGAGATCGCGGCGGCATCCGTCATCGCGACGCTGCCGCTCATCGTCGTCACCATGTTCTTTCAACGCAAGATCGTCGCTGGTCTCACCGCTGGCGCGGTAAAGGGGTAACCGTGGCATCCGTAACACTGGAAAATCTGAAGAAGACCTATCCGGGCGGCGTCGAGGTCGTAAAAGGCATCGACGTGGACATCGCCGACGGCGAATTCGTCACGTTGGTCGGGCCCTCGGGCTGCGGCAAATCGACGACGATGAACCTGATCGCCGGCCTCGAGGAGGCTACGTCGGGGACGATTCGCATCGACGGACAAGTGGTCAACGACTGGTCTCCAAAGGACCGGGACGTGGCCATGGTCTTCCAGAGCTACGCGCTCTACCCGCACATGGACGTGCGCCGCAACATGGCCTTCCCGCTCGAGGTGGCCAAACTCGACCCCAAGACGATCGAGTCGCGCGTGAAGGAGACGGCCGAGCGCCTCGGCATCGACGGTTTGCTGAATCGCAAACCGAAGGAACTGTCCGGCGGTCAACGTCAGCGCGTCGCCTTGGGGCGCGCGCTCGTGCGCAAACCGAAGCTCTGCTTGTTCGACGAGCCGCTCAGCAACCTCGACGCAGCGCTCCGCAATCAAATGCGCGCCGAGCTGAAGAAGCTGCACGAGGACTTGAAGGCCACCTTCATCTACGTGACACACGATCAGGCCGAGGCGATGACCCTCTCGGATCGCGTGGTGGTGCTGCACAAAGGCATCGTGCAGCAGCTCGCGCCGCCGAAGGAGATTTACGCGCGGCCCTCCAACGTGTTCGTGGCGAACTTCCTCGGTTCTCCGAAGATCAACATGGTGAAGGCGAAGACGCTGCGTTGCGAAGAAGCCGTGCGACGCCTTTCCGGCGGGCGCGACGTGCTCGTGGGCATTCGTCCCGAGGACATCTCCGTAGGTACCGGAACACCGCCGCCGGATGCACCGACGGGCAAGGTGTACGTCGTGGAGCCGATGGGTGCCGAGACGTGGGTCATGGTCGAAATCGGCGGCGAACGTGTGACGGCGCGCGGCGGCGCAGCGTACGCGGGCCATTCCGGTGACACCGCGTGGCTGCAGTTCGATCCGAGCCGCCTGACGCTCTTCGACGCGAAAACCGAGAAGCGCATCGAGCACAGTTCGTAGTTGCGCGTAGAGGGTTGTCTGCTCGACTACATGGACCCATGTTGATGGCGGGAGAATTCACGCTGTGAATTTTCCCGCTTCGCCATGCCAATGATAGGCATCGGGGCCGCTGCAACGCGATCGTCGCCGGGGGCATCGGTTAGACGGCTCGCGAAGGGGGTCATGTCGTTAAGAGGGCAACGGCAATGCAACTCGACAGCCAAAACGGGACGTTGTTCGACGCCGTGGTCGCCACGAGCGGGCTCGCGCTGTTGATCGCGCCCGAGGTGATTCGCCGCGCATGCCTGCGCGCCGGGGTGCATGCTTCGCTGTCCACGCCCGCGGATCTCGCGCGGGCGATTCCTGCGATTCGCCAGGCTCTTGCGATCTACATGAACCCGGAAGAGGTTCATCGGCACATGCGTGCCATCGAGAAGCTCGCGCTGCACAGGCATTAGACCCTGCGGACCACGAGTACATTTCGCGCGGAAGCGGTTGCGGACGGCAAGGTGGTTACCCACATTGTCTCTGGCGCCCGGAGCGTATCCCTCCTTCGACGCGCTCATCAGGGTCAGAAAGAACCGAGGTGGTCCATGCTCGGCATTGCGATTTCTGCGGCCGTCGTCTCGCTCGTGGCTTTGGCCATTGGCCTCGCTGGCAGCGGTCTCACCGTCCAACTCGCCATCGTCGTGGCGCTCGCAACGGCCTCGGTGGCTGTCGCTTCGTCGATTGCAACATGGCAAATGGCCCATGAAGGTCCGCGGCGGCTCGGTAGGCATCATCGCTGATGGCCACCATGCATTCGCAGTTGGACGGCCGGGCGCCCGCGCTCGATCGCCGGCCCGCGCGCGCGATGTCGTGGCCGGCGCTGCACATCGATCGATGGCGTGAGACGTACCGCACGCTGCATCTCTACGCGCAGATCGTCGGCAAGATCAAACTCGCGCAGACGCCGAAGACGAACCAATGGTGGAATGTGCCCTTTTACGTGAGCACGCGCGGGCTTCGTACCGGGCCGGTGCCGCAGCCCGGTTTGGTCGGCGAGCGCACCTTCGAGATGGCGTTCGACTTCATCCGGCACGAGCTGGAAATCTCGGATTGTGACGGGCGCGTGCGGACGTTGGCGTTGGTGCCGGCGTTGCCGGTCTCGGACTTCTACCGCGAGTTGAATCGCATTCTGGTGGGGCTTGGCATCGAGGTCGCCATCCGGCAAACGGCGTGCGGGATCCCGATGACCATGCCGTTTTCACGTGACTCGGAGCATCACACGTACCTGCCCGACGATGCGGCTGCGTTCTTCCAGGTGCTGCGCCGCGTTGCCTCGGTGCTCGAGACATTCCGCTCGCGTTTCCGGGGGAAGTGCAGTCCCGTGCAGTTCTTCTGGGGCCAGTTCGACTTGGTGGTGACGCGCTTCAACGGTTGGCGCATTCCGTCACCGCCGGGACCGCGCGTTCTGCGGGATCGGTACGACGAGGAGAGCATCTCGTTCGGCTTCTGGCCGGGCGATGCGTGGGGCTCGAGCGACCAACGGGCACTCGACGCCGTGTTCTATTCGCACACGGTGCCCGAGCCCGCGGGGCTCACCAAATACCCCGTCGACGTGGGGGGTGCCTATTTCGACGAGAAACGCCGCGAGTTCCTTTTGCCCTACGAGAGGGTACGCACCTCGGCCGATCCGGCGCACATGATTCTCCAATTCGCCGAGGGCACGTACGACGCGGGGGCGTCGCTCGCCGGGTGGAACCGCGGGGAGCTGGCCTACCCGTAAATCAATCCACGAGCCGATGTAGCTTTGCATACTGCAGCAGCATGATCGTCTTGGCGTCGACGATGTCGCCACGGTCGATCATGTGCAACGCGTCGTCCAGGCGGAGTTCGAGGACCTCGATGTCTTCGGCCTCGGTGGCATCGCCCCCGCCTTGGGCGACGCGGCTTCGGGCATCGTACTCGGCGACGAAGAAGTAGAGCTTCTCGGTGACCGAGCCGGGGCTCATGTACACCTCGAAGACTTTGCGAACGTGCTCCACGCGGTAGCCGGTTTCTTCCTCGGCCTCGCGTTTGACGCACGTCTCGGCATCGTCGCGGTCGAGCAGACCGGCGCACGCTTCGATGAGCAAGCCGTCGGCCAAGCCGTTTACGAAGGCCGGAAAACGAAATTGCCGAATGAGCACGACCGTCTTCTTCTCGCGGTTGTAAAGGAGGACGACGGCACCGTTGCCGCGGTCGTACGTCTCACGGCTCTGTCGCTGCCAGGTGCCGTCGGCCCGCAGGTACTCGAAGGTCGTCTTCTTGAGGACGTACCAGTCGTCGGAGAGCACTTCGACCTTCTGGATGCGCACGCGCGGATGCTCGTTCATGGGTGATATGGAACCTACCAAATAATTAACAAAACGCACATCATTGTGGTAGAAATGCACCGTGGCCGCTGAAAACCGCCTCGATCTCACGTTGCGTTTGGTCCGAAACGCTGGGCGCATTTCGCTCACCGAGCTCACGGAGCGGCTGGGCGTTTCGGCGATGACCGTGCGGCGCGATCTCGACGAGCTTCAACGCCAAGGCCTCGTTCGTCGGGTGCACGGCGGGGCCGTCTCGCTGGCCATGCCGGAAGAGCAGTCGGGCTTCGCCGCACGCGAGCGCTGGCAGCTCGCCATCAAGCGTCGCATCGGGGCGGTCGCCATCGAGCGCATTCAACCCGGGCAAACGGTGCTGCTCGATGCGGGCACCACCACCGCGGCCATGGCCAGTCTGCTCGTCGCCAAGGCGCCGCTCACCGTCGCTGTGCTCAGCCTGCAGGCCGCCGAGCGCTTGGCCGATCAGCCAGGCATCCGCTTGCTCGTGTTGGGCGGCGAATCACGACCGGGCGAACGCAGCCTTGTGGGCCCGCTCACCTTGCGCATGCTCGAGGAGCTCTGGTTCGACTGCTTCCTCATGTCCATCGGCGCCGTGCACCGCGAGCTCGGCTGGTCCGAATTCTCCATCGAGGATGGCACGGTGAAGCAGCACGGCCTTCGCCGCGCCGCGCGCACCATCGTCGTCGCCGATGGGAGCAAACTCGGTGTGCGCGCGTTTGCGCGGGTCGCCCCGCTCGATGCCGTCGACACCTTCGTCACCGACTCTGTCGTTGAGGGCGACGATCAGGCCGAGGAAACGCTTGCCGCCATTCGCAAGGCCGGCGTCGAAGTCGTTCTTGCTTAGAAAGGGAGTACGCCTATGTCGAATGAACCGCTGTTGATCTTGGTCGCCGGCCCATACCGTTCGGGTACCCAGGACGATCTTCGCAAGCTGGCCGACAACGTCGAGGCGATGAACCGGGCCGCGCTCGACGTGTACCGCGCAGGCCACATGCCCGTGACGGGGGAGGCGCTCGCCTTGCCGTTGTGCGAACTGGCCGGCTCCACCTGCGTGGGCGACGCGGCCTTCGACGAAGTGTTTCACCCCTTCGCGCGACGCCTCCTCGCACACTGCGATGCCGTCCTTCGCATCGGCGGCCCCTCGGCCGGCGCCGACGAAATGGTGGCGCAGGCCAGGCGCGAGGGAAAGCGCGTCTTCACCTCGCTCGACCAACTGCCGCAGCTCTAGGCCGCAGCGCGTGAATCGCCGAGTTCGAGGAGGCCGCGAATGAAGTCGCGCTGATTCGATAGCGCGCTTTCGCCGAGGGGAACGACGATGGGCTTCATGTCGCCGTTGGTCAAATAGACGAGCGGTACGTTGCCATCGAGTCCGACGCTTTGAACATGCTGCAGCTCGATGGCCTCGGATCCCGTGGTTTGCAGCACGACCCCGCGAAAGCGATGCTTCGAGGGAAAGAACAAAAGGCGCTGCGTCGTCAAGGCCACGAACATCCCGCGCGCCAACAGCGCGCCGAAATATCCCGCCGAACCGTTGTACCGGTCGAGTGCGTACGCCTGGTGGAGCACCTGCTCACCCTGGCGTAAGAGCGGTTTCACGCTCGCATAGATGAACTGATCCGCATCGGTGCGAAGACTCGGCCCGCCTTGGCGCGGCGGCTCCTGCGCAAGTTCGCTTTGAAGACGGCGCAACGTGCGGGCCTGCCACCTCTTCTTGCCGATTTCCCAAAGGATGACGGCCGCGATGACAATCCAAAGAAAATAGCCCCAGACGTACTCGAAGGCAGGAATCGAGTACGCGGGCAGGGGAGTCGGCAGGCTGCCTTCCCCCTGATGCAGAAGAATGTCGTCCTGCGTGAGGGGGTAGTAGACCTCCTTGGCGCTGTTGCGCGGCTTGAGAACGTACCCGTCGTCACGAAAGTACACGCCGGCGCCGGCGTGAAAGACACTGGTCTTGTACGCCAGGCAAAGCGGCTCGTCGTGCTGACCGTGGATTTCGACATCCACGATGCACGTCACCGTCTCTTGCTGACCGAAAAGGAGCATGCCCATGCGCTGGCGTCTTCTACGCAAACGCGGCGAATTTCTTCCCTGCGTTGGGCCTAGTGCGTGGCGACGGCGCCAATCGATGGCAGGGGGCTGACGCTGCCGAGGAGCTCGGGCTGCGTGCCCGCGCGCACGTTGATGCGAATGCGGCCCACCGCGCCACCGGCACCCGCTCCCACATCAAAGAATTGCATACCTGCATCGGTCCAGGCGAGTTCTCCGGTGCCGCAGGTGCTCGCCGCTGGCGGTGAGTTTGCCGTGCCTCCTGCACCCCCTGGAATGAACCCGTCGCGACTCATTCCCCCGAGACCCGGTCCGCCATTGGAGGTCACCGAACCGGAGGCGCTCACCGAAATGCTCGCGGCTTCGATGACGATCGTTCCGCCGCTTCCCCCACCCCCCCCGGAGGTGCGCCAACTCCCAAGCTCAGGTGCAAGGCCATCCGCGCTGACGTGGCCCGTGATGGTGAGCGTTCCGCACGAAACGAGTTGCAGCGCGCGTCCTCCGTATCCTCCCGGGATCCCGCCCCCCTGCTCGTAGTCGACCGTCATGGCGCCCTCTGCACCGGGCAGCAATGGAATACCGGTCTCGGATCCGTAGGCTTGGGCGGTGTACGTTCCATGCGATGTCACATGGGGACCTCCCGGCGTCCCGTGCCCGCCACCACCTCCGCCGCATGTCCAATCCACTTGTTTTCCTTTACCGGGATGGGATGGGGGTAAGTAGTAGTCGCCGCCGGATGGGGAAGAGCCCAATCGCATGGATTTGGTCGCGACGATGGCCACGTTCTGACGGTTGAAGTCGCCCGAAACGTTGGCAAACTTGTAGAGGTAGATATCCGGTCCTTCGATTTGGTGGATCACGGCGTCGGGTTCGTCGGGAAGCCGACCGCCCGTGAAGTCCTTCGTTCCCGGCGTGTCGCAGATGTCCGGTGGGAGATTGGACGGCGTGAGGACCAAACATCGCCCCGCGCGGCAGCCGAGTGGGCATTCCATCCCTGCATCGCAGGGTTCTTCGACGGCGGCGTCGGAGGCATGAACGACGTCCCCGTCGGAGGCATCGCTCGTTGCCGGAGCATCGGTCGCGACGCGACCGTCCAGGGACGCGTCGGACGTGTTCGTGCGGTCCGACTGCTGCCCGTTGTTCTCGTCGTTCGACGAACTGCACGCGGCAACCACGACCCATGCGAGGGTCGCAGCCCCAATGGCGAATGCGTGGCGCATATCTCGTATTGGGGCCACCGCCGGACTTCCGTCACGGCTTCGCGTCAGTGTGTCGCAATCGTCCCGATCGACGGCGCGGGGCTCACGGTCCCGAGCAGCTCCGGCTGCGTTCCCGCGGCCACGTTGATGCGGATCCTCCCCACCGCGCCGCCCGCACCGCCGCCCGAGGGATCGCCGCACGTTGCGGCCCCCGGCGCCGAGCTGCTCGTTCCGCCCGAAGCTCCTGCGCCGCTACCGCCGGCTCCACCGTCGCCGCCGTTGGCCTGCAGCACGCTGCCTGCTTGGGCCGTCACCTTGGTGGCTTCGATCAGGATCGTTCCACCGGCGCCGCCGCCCCCGCCCCCGGCACCGCCCGGGCCTCCCATGCCGCCTCGTTCACCGTTGGCAAGTACCGAACCGGTGATCGTCAGCTCGCCACACGATACGAATTGGACCGCCGAAGCGCCCATGCCACCCGCCACTTGCGGCGAGCCTCCGCCACCCTCGCCAAAGCCGCCGTAACCGCCCGTGTGGAGCGGAATCGCGGTCTCTGCGCCGAACGCTGCGCCGCCGGCCGGGCCGCCTCCCGCGGTACCGTAGCCACCACCGCTGCCGCCGCAGAACGGCTGGCCTGATTGCCCCCAGCCTTGGCCCTCGCGCTGACCGAAGGCAAACGGCACCGTGTACGAACCCAGTTGCATCGCGTGGGTTGCCACCACCGCGATGAGCTCATACTCGACGTTGCCTCGCTCGATGTTGCCCGAGACATTTGCGAACTTGTACACGCAAATATCCGGCGCCCCAGTCTGATGGACCACCGCGTCACACGCCTCGGGGAGGCGACCGCCCGTGAAGTCCTTGGCCCCCGGCGTGTTGCACGCATCCGCAGGCAGATTGGACGGCGTCAGCGTAGCGGCCACCGTCGCGAGCGCGTCGGAGCGAGCCTCGGCGCTCGCGCCCTCCCCGCTCTCCGAAGATGCGCTGCATGCCGACACCAGACCCAGCGTGAGAAGGGTCCCCCCGAGGAAGAATGATTTGACCATACCCATGACTCGGGATGGCCACGCTCATTCCGTCACAACATTTCCTGGCGAGGGTCGATTGGCGCCTTCGTTACGACTAAGAGCGCATGCCTGGCGCTTCGCGTCCGGTTTGGGCCACGTACTCCGTGTATCCGCCACCGTACTTGTGCACGCCGTCGGGCGTCAGCTCGAGCACGCGATTCGAAACGGCGCGAAGCACGTGGCGATCGTGCGAGACGAAGAGCATCGTGCCGGCGTACTCCGACAGGGCGTCGATGAGCATCTCCTTCGTGTCGATGTCGAGATGGTTCGTCGGCTCGTCGAGCACGAGGAAGTTCGGCGGATCGTAGAGCATTTGCGCGAGCACGAGCCGCGCTTTCTCGCCGCCAGACAGAATGCGGCAAGGCTTCTCCACGTCGTCGCCCGAAAAGCCGAAGACGCCGGCCAACGTGCGCAGCGACCCGATGGACGCATGGGGAAACTTGCTCACCAGCGACTCCCAAACCGTGTCCGTGGGCTGCAGTAGCTCCATCGTGTGCTGGGCGAAGTATCCGAGTTTGACGCTTGGCGGAATCGTGACCTTTCCGCCATCGGGGTTCGACGCACCGGCGACCAGCTTGAGCAAGGTCGATTTGCCGGCGCCGTTTGCCCCCATGACGCACCAGCGCTCGCCGCGGCGAATCAGGAGGTCGAAACCGTTGTAGATGGTTTTGCTTCCGTACGCCTTTTTGACGCCATTCAGATTCGCCACGTCATCGCCCGAGCGCGGAGCCTCGTTGAAACGGAAGGAGAGCTTCTTGCGCTTCCGCGGCGGCTCGATGCGCTCGATCTTTTCCAACTTCTTCACGCGGGATTGCACCTGCGCCGCATGGCTCGCGCGCGCCTTGAAGCGCGCGATGAACGCTTCTTCCTTCGCCAGCATGGCCTTCTGCCGCTCGAACTGGCTCTCCGCCTGCGCGTCGAGCACGGCGCGCTGCTTCACGTAGAACTCGTAGTCGCCGGTGAACGTGGTGAGCTCGCCGCCATCGATTTCGGCAATCTTCGTCACGATGCGGTTCATGAATTCGCGATCGTGCGAGGTGAGGATCAACCCGCCCTCGTAGTCTTTGAGGAATTGCTCGAGCCACAAAATGGATTCGATATCCAAATGGTTTGTGGGCTCGTCGAGGAGCATCGCGTCGGGCCGCATCAAGAGAATGCGGGCCAATGCCACGCGCATCTTCCATCCGCCGGAGAGGGCGCCGACGTCGCCGTCCATCACCTCTTGGCTGAAGCCGAGGCCCGCGAGGATCTCGCGCGCACGCGCATCGAGCGCGTAGCCACCGAGTTCCTCGAAGCGGGCCTGCACCTCACCGAATTCCTCGATGAGGCGCTCCATGTCGTCGGCGTGTTCGGGATCGCCCAGCTTGTGCTCGAGATCGCGAAGGCGCGACGCCACCTCGGAGATGGGGCCCGCACCGTCGAGGGTGGCCCCGACGACGGAGGTGCCGCTCATCTCGCCGACGTCTTGGCTGAAATGGCCGATGGTCACGCCGCGTTCGACGGCCACTTGGCCGGAATCGGGCTCCTCGTGCTTGAGGATCATCCGGAAGACGGTCGACTTGCCGCAGCCGTTCGGGCCAATCAGCCCGATCTTGTCGCCCCGGAAGAGGGCGAGGGAGGCGTCGACGAAGAGGATCTGTCCGGCGTACTGCTTTGAAATGGCATCGAGGCGAATCACGGGCGCTTCTCTAGCGTAGAGCCGCGCCCGCGTCGCCTCGAATGCGGGTATTTTTTGCTAAATATCGCGAGCGGCCAGATCCGTGTCCGGATCGGGTTCCGCCTGGGAGGACCACTCGTCGCGGGCGCACGCGTAGGTGGCGCGGGCCACCTGCTCGAATTCCGCCTGCGAGAGAGCCTCCAGCGAATGTCGCCGAAGCTCTGCCGTAACGTAAGCGCGGGCTCGCGCACGCGCCTCCGTGAGGGTGCCCGGCCAACCGCCAACCACGCGGCGACCGTCAGCGCGCAGAGATTCGCGCCAAGTTCGCACCCACTGCTTGCCCACGGCCGCTGCGCTTTCTTCGATGACTCGACGCCGCGGGTCCGTGGGCTCGCCGTTTTCCGGCTGCTGCGACGGAAGAGCGCTCACCAGCGGTTGCGCCGGTCTGAGCCGCCGCCGCCATTGCGGCCACCACGGTCACCACCGCGGTCGCCACGCCCACCGCCGCCGCCACCGCCGTAACCACCACCGCCGCCACCGCCGCCGTAGCCACCACCGCCGCCGCCACCGCCACGAGCCGGACGCTCTTCCGCCTCGTTTACACGAAGCGAACGGCCGTCCACGTTCATGCCGTTGCAGGTTTTGATGGCCTTGTCGGCATCTGCGGCCGAACCCATGGTAACGAAGCCAAACCCGCGTGATTGCCCGGTCACTCGATCCGTAACGATGTGGACGTCGGTCACTTCTCCCACTTTCGCGAAGACTTCGCGCACGGAATCAACGGTGGAGTGGAATGACAGATTTCCAACGTAGAGACGATTCCCCATGATCCTTCTTCTCGCTTACGGCTCGCAAACAGTGCGCAGATGCTGACGCGCATTCAAGTGACCTACCATCCAATTGAGCCGCAGAGTCGGAAGGAGAGGGCGCGGCGGGTCTCGCCACCTCCCGATCGTCTGACCTCAGTGCTTCGCCGGTCTGAACCGTTGAAAAATGCGAAAGCGTGGTGCCCGGCGGTCGTGAGTTAGAAGAGAGGTTACCTGAAAGCCCACACGATGCAAGCTTGCAAGGGCTAAAGATGGGCCTGCCTGCCGTGTGGTCGGGTTTGCTACGGGTTTTGCGGGGGCGCGAAAGTCACAGCCGCGCTTCGAGGGTCGCGGTCACCCACGTGTAACTTGCACGTTTCTCGAAAGCGCCCGGATTGGTGCGAACTCGTTGCGAGTGCGCCGTCACCGAGACACCTGGCGTTGCGAAATATGGGTGCAACGAGCGCCCCGGAGGTACGCGGCTTGCCGCGTCCGACTTTCAACGCCGGGTGCTCGCGTTGGAGGTAGCCATGTCGGTGAAGACGACCCGCATCGCTCATTTGTCGGATTTGCACTTGCTCGAGCCGTGTCCGGACGGGAGCCGGAGCTACGGATTCGACGTGCGCTTTGTCAGCATTGGTCGAAAGTTGGATGCACGGGAGCGCATGCGCAAAGTGACGCGTGCGCTCCAGGCGGCGCGGCGCGCAGGCGTCGATCATGTCGTCGTCTCGGGTGATTTGACCGAGACGGGGACGGCTCGGCAGTTCGAAGCGGTGGCCGAAGTCTTTCACGGTTCGGGGATCGCGCCCTCCGACGTGACGATGGTCCCGGGCAACCACGACGCGTACACGTCGCCGGGCGCCTGGCAAAAGGCACTCGAAGGTCCGCTCCGCGAGTATGCGCCGACGTCGGCCCATGGTCCGGGGGCGGTGGTGGAGCGTCCGAACTTCTGCATCATGCCGCTCGACGTGGCCTGTCACCAGCCGGTGACCCGCTCGTCGGGAGAGCTCTCGGACGACAACGCCGAGGCGCTCGAGCGGAGGCTGCGGGATCCGGCGTTCTCGCGCAAGGCCATCGTGGTGGTGCAGCACCACCCGCCGCACCCGCACAAGGTGCCGGCGTGGCAGTGGATCGACGGGCTGCGCGGCTGGGCGCGGATGATGAAGCTCCTCGAGGAGCACCGCGACGTGCAGCTCTTGCACGGGCACCTGCACTACACGGTGAATCGGGTGGTCGTCGGCGGACGAGACCGCATCTTCGGGGCGCCGGCCGTGGTGTCGGAAAAAGAAGATACGATCCGCGTGCGGCTCTACGAAGTGCGCGACGGATTGCTGGAAAGCGCGGGGCTCATCGCGGCCTGACGCGGGATTCGTGGCCAGGTCCGAAAATGGCCAGATTTGTTCCCCCGGCGGCGCTACGTAAGGTGGCGTGGATGCCGAAGGTTACTACCGAGCACTGAGCGCGCGCGATGCGCGGTTCGACGGAGCGTTTTTCGTCGGGGTGACGACGACGGGCATTTACTGCCGCCCGATTTGCCCGGTGCGCACGCCCGGTAGAGACCGATGCGTCTTCTTTCGGCGGGCGACCGAGGCCGAGCGCGATGGGTTTCGCGCCTGTTTTCGCTGCCGGCCCGAGCTCGCGCCGGGCGGGGCGAACGTCGATGCGCTTCCCGCGCTGGTGCAGGCGGCGATCGCCCGCATCGATCGCGGCTATTTGAACGAGCACTCCGTGGACGAGCTGGCGGCCGAGCTCGGGGTCACGCCGCGGCATCTGCGGCGCGCGACGGAGGCGGAGCTCGGCGTTTCGCCCGTGGAACTGGCGCAGTCGCGGCGGCTGGCGCTGGCGAAACAGCTTTTGCAAGATACGGATCTTTCGCTGACTGACATCGCGTTCGCGAGCGGCTTCTCCAGCGTGCGCCGCTACAATGCGCTGTTCTCGGCGCGGTTTGGAAAGCCGCCGTCGGCGGTGCGCCGCGGTCACGGCGGGCGCCGTGCGGCAGGGGGTGACGCGCCCGAGGAACCGATTGCGCTGCGGCTCGATTACCGGCCGCCGCTCGAATGGGAAACGCTGCTTCGATTCATCGGCGACCGCGCGATTCCCGGTGTCGAATCGGTGAAGGACGGCGTCTACCGGCGTACGGTGCGCATCGATGGGAAGTGCGGCGTCGTGTCCGTGCACCACGATCCGGTGAAGCCGGTCCTCTGGGCGCGCGTGTCGCTGTCGTTGGCGAGCGTGCTCATGCCGCTCCGTGCGAGGTTGCGCGCGCTGTTCGATCTGGACGCGCACCCGCTGGCTATCGCCGAGCACCTGGGCCATGACGCGGTGCTGGGCGCCTTCGTGACGGCGCGCCCGGGGCTGCGCGTTCCGGGCGCGTTCGACCGCTTCGAGACGGCGGTCCGCGCCATTGCGGGGCAACTGGTCTCCGTGCGCGCGGCGACGACGTTGAGCGGCCGCATCGCGCGCACCTTCGGGGAGACGCTGGAAAATGGCGACTGCCTCTTTCCGTCCGCCGAGGTGCTCGCGCGCGCATCCGTCGATCAAGTGGCCTCGCAGGGTTTCCCCCGGACGCGTGCATCCGCGATCATCGGGCTGGCGCGCGTGGTGGCCGATGGGACCCTCGTGCTGGAAGACGATGGCGTGGCACCCGAAGTGAAGATCAACGCCATCGAGGCGCTGCCAGGATTCGGAGATTGGACCGCGCAATACATGGCCATGCGCGTTCTGGGATGGCCCGACGCGTTTCCGGCTTCCGATCTGGGCGTGCGCAAAGCGCTGGGCATGGCACCGCCAAAGGCCGTGCGCGAAATGGCCGAACCCTGGCGCCCATGGCGCGCCTACGCGGTCCTGCATCTATGGACGTCGCTCGGTTCGGGCGGATAAACAAGGAGACCAACATGACGACGACGCGCTACCACCGAGACATGATGGCGCCCTTCGGGCCCCTTCGCATCGTCGCGGCGCACGAAGCGATTACGGCGATTCATTTCGAGCACGACCGCGATGCGAGCGATTCCGAGCCGGCCAAACGGCACGAGCTGCTCGACGCGGCCGAGTCACAATTGAACGAATACCTGGAGGGCAAACGCCATGTCTTCGACATGCCGCTGCGCCCCAACGGGACCGAATTTCAGCGCGCCGTCTACCGCGAACTGCTCACCATCGCCTTCGGCGAGACCCGCTCGTATTCCGACATCGCCCGCGCCGTCGGCCGCCCCGACGCCGTTCGCGCCGTGGGCGCCGCCAACGGCCGCAACCCCATCGCCATCGTGATTCCCTGCCACCGCGTCATCGGCAAAAACGGCAGCCTCACCGGCTACGGCGGCGGCATCGAAACGAAGCGCTGGCTCCTCGATCTGGAAATGCCCTCACTCTTTCGCGGCTAGAAGAGAATTCACAGGAAGACGGGAAGACGGGAAGTTTTTGTTGTTTTAGCAACAGTCGTCCAATTGGGACGACCTGGAGAAAAACAAAAAAAATTCTGACCTTCCCGTCTTCCCGTCTTCCTGTGAATCCCTCTCCTAGCGGAGCTCGCGGAGAAGTTCGTCGCGGAAGTAGCCCGGCGGAATGGTTCCCTGGCGCATGAACGCGAGGTGGAAGCGTTGGAGCTTCGCGTGATCGCCGCCGACTTCCCGGCGCATGGCCTCGATGGCTTCTTTGCCGAGGCGGTATGTGATGGCTTGCGTCGGCGAGCGGGCGTAGCGGGCGGCTCCTTGTGCGCCGCGCTCGCAGGCGGCGCGTTGTTCGGGGCTGGCCTTGCGGTCGCGGCAGGAGCCGGTTAGGAAGGTGGGGCCGTTGGCCAGTAGCTCGACGACGTCGTCGTACGAGAGGCGCCCGATGTGCATGCCCGTGTCGACACGCACGCGCAAATCGCGGAAGTGAATGCCGCGCAGCACGTAGAGGTGCTCCTCGGGGGTGAGCAAGCCGTGCGGCGAATCGCCGAGTGGCTCGGCCATCAAGGACTCGGCGTAGACGCCCCAACCTTCCACGGCCATGGAGTCGGCCCACATCGAAGACGAGTCCTCCACCGCGCCCGGCGTCAGCCAGCGCAAGGGGCTTATCTCGTCCTTGAAGCGGGTCATCGTTTTGTAGTGCCAGTCGTGTCCGGGAAAGGCTTCGTGCGCGCACAAATCGGCCATCTCGTGGAAATTGGCCTTTTGGTGCTTTTGGTCGGTCGGCGTCATGTAGAAGTGGCCCACCCCACTCGCCTTGAAGGGCGGGGCGGGATAGTACGCGGCCATGATGCTCACCCGGAGCGGCTCGGGCGTCTCCATGATGTCGAGTCGGTAATCGGTGGGTATCTCGAAGAGGCCCGCGCGGCGCGCTCCGTCGATGAGGCGGAAGCACGTGGTGCGGTACGCCTTGAACATCTCGTCGTTCGTCGCCGGGGCATCGCGATCGAGTGCCGCAAACACCGCCCGAACGGCGCTATCGTCGTCCGCCGGGAGTGCGAGCTTGCGCTTCGCACCGATTTCGCGTGCGAGTTTGATCATCTTCGCGCGCGTCGCCTGCACGACCGGCCATGATTCTTCGTAGAGGCGCGCCGCCGTGGTGTTCAATCGCAGATTGTGCGTGATGGCCCAATCGTATTCGGCCTCACCCATCGCATAACGGTCGCCGGCGAAGGCCTTCTTGACGCCTTTTTCACCCTTCGCGGGATCGTCGAAAAAGGTGGTGGCCACGTAACGATGAAAATCGCGGTAGCCGGCGGCCGCCGTGCGAGACGCTTCGCGGACCTCCGCGAGGAGGGATTCATCGGAGATGTTCACCGCCGCAATGCCCGGGAACTTCGTTTCGAAATAGGGAACACCGGCTTCCGTGGCGGTGAGGCCATTGCGGACCAGCATGCGCACATCGGGGGTGCGCCCCGAGGCCACGCCCATGGCGAGGTTCTCCTGCGCCGTCTTGAAGTAGGGCCCCACACGGCGAAGCCGCGCGGCGAGCCTTCGCCATTCCTCGGGCGTGCCGATGCGCGTTCCCGAGGACGTCATGCCCTGCAGGGTGAAGTCCACGGCGCGCGAGGGCTCGTCGACGTATGTGTCGAGGGCGCGCTCTTGGTCATGCCGCACTTGGTGCTGGTGCAAAAGGAACCGAATTTGGGCCAGCGCCACCTCGCGGTCGATGCGCAGTGCCGGAGTCTTCAAGTCGGTCGCCGCCCGGAATTCCTTGTCCATCGCGGCGAGCCATCGATCCTCGGCCTCCAGCGCAGCCTTCGAGTGATCGCGCAGGCGACCGTCGGCCTCGGCGAGCGACGGATCCAATCCGGCGCCGCCGAGGTACGTGTTGGCCGTCGGGTTGCGGCGCAAAAATTCCAGCACGTAGCGGCGCTCGAGGGCCCGGAAGCCATCGTCTGCGGTCGAGGCCGTGTCCGTGGCGGCCGGTGCCGGGGCTGGCGCGGCGAGCACCGGGCGGGCGCCCTCCCTGTGGGTGGATGCGGATCCTCCGCAGGCTGACACGATTGTAAGAGCAACGAATGCAAGAGCGCGATTCACTCAGGCTCGATAGGGGCGCAAGCGGTCCGCTTCAATGGCACGTGTTTGTCCGGTGAAATAATGCTGAGGTCGTTCGGATCCGACGAAGGGGGTTCCCATGCAGACCGGCCGTGGGACGCGAAGGGCGGCCATGAGTACGATTAACGTCATGTCCGCGACCAAGAGCGATCTGACCATCGCTGCCACGCAGCAGCGTCATCCCGCGCGTGAGGCGCGCGAGGACGTCGTGCCGGTGGCGTCGGCGCCAGAGGGCGCGGAGGCGCGGTTCACACCGCAGCGGCGAAGGCTCTTTGGCGCCGCCGTCGTGACGGGCGCGGTGCTGCTGCAGGCGGGGACGCAATTTTACGTCATTCCGGACAAGTTCCGCGCGGCGGTCCACTCGATGTACCTCGCCATCGAGGTGCCCATTCTCATGGTGGCTTTGTCGGCGACCCACGCATGGGCGCTCCGGCGCAACATGTCCTCGGCGCGCGCCATCGTATCGGGCTCTCTCGTGGCCGGCACCATCGGCTTCGTCGGCGGCGCACTCCTCTGGTTCGTCCAGCAATACCTGGGCGTACGCAACGTTCCGCTGGAGAAGGCGACGCTGTTCGGCCTCTCGTTCAGCCAACTCTATTTCGGTATCTGGGCGCTCGCCTTCGTGTACCCCTTCGCGCAAGAAGACGCGCGGGTGCGGGCGCTCGAGGCCGACAAACTTCGCAGCATGGCCGAGCTTTCCCGGCTGCGCGCGCACCTCGAGCCGCACTTTCTGCTGAATACGTTGAACGCCATTGCCGGGTTGGTCACCGAGGATCCGCGCGAGGCGCGCCGCCTCATCGCCTGCCTCGGCGATCTGTTGCGCGATGCATTGCGCGACGATCACGAGTTTCAATCGCTGAAAGAAGAGGTGGCCTGGCTGAAACGGTATGCCGCCATCCTCGAGGCGCGCCATCGTGGCGAGTTGCTCTTTCAGTGGCACATCGCCAAAGAGCTTTCCGACGTGCAGCTTCCGCGACTGCTTCTGCAGCCGCTGGTCGAAAATGCCGTCAAGCACGGTGCGTTGCGGCGAAAGGGCGGCGGCGGCGAGGTAACGGTGCGGGCCTTCGTGGAAGGTGAGGAAGCGGTGTTCGTGGTCGAGGACAATGGCCCCGGCGTCCCCGAAAAGACGCGCAATGGCACCTTCGGGCTTACCTCGGTGCGGCAACGCCTTTCGCTGCGCTATCCGGGGTCGGCGCTTCGCTTGGCTTCTTCGGCGACAGGCACCGTGTCCACCGTGGCCATTCCGCGGGCGGCACTCGTCAAATCGGGGACATCATGAAATCGGAAGACGGGGGAAGGCTTCGCGCACTGGTGGTCGAGGACGAATGGCCCGCCCGCAACTACCTGGTGGAGCTGCTCCACGGCACGGGCCTCGCGGAGGTGATTGGCGCCGTCGGCGATATCGAATCGGCGCGTGAGGCGATGCGCATCGAGTCGCCCGGTTTCGGGCTCGACGTGCTCTTCGTCGACGTGCAATTCGCCGGCGACGGTGACGAAGCAGGCCTCGACCTGGTGCGGTCGATGACCCCGGGACCGCGCTCGCCCGCCGTGGTGCTGGCGACGGCCTTCGAGCGGCACGCGCTGGAGGCGTTCGACCTGGGCGTCGTCGATTACCTGCTCAAGCCGTTCACCGAGGAGCGCGTCCTGCAGTGCCTTTTGCGCGTGCGCGATCGGCGTGCGTCGCTGTTTCCGCCGGGCAGCACGCCGGCGCCCTCGTCGGGGCCTTCGCGCATCGTGGCCCGCCGGAAAAATAGGCTGGTCTTTCTCGACGCGCCGGAGATATGGGCCTTCGAGGCCGCCGACCGGCTGACCTTCGTCCACACCGTGCACGGCACGTTCGACATCGATTTATCGCTTTCGGCCATCGAAGCTTCGTTCGGTCACGCGTTTCCGCGCGTTCATCGCAATTGGCTGGTGAACGCCGCTGCCGTCAAGGAACTGGAGCGCGACGGCAACGAGACTCACTTGTTCGTGGGCGTGGGTTTACGTGACGAGGGGAATGGAGTGCGGGTGCCCGTTGCTAGGGATCGGGCCCAGGCGATTCGCGAAATGCTATTGGCGAATACGGCAGGACTGCGGCGTATGTAATTGTCCTATGTAAACGCATGTAAACTTCGATGAAAAAGATTCGAAAAGTCGTCACGATGGTGATTGCCATCGCGCTGTTGAGCGGTCTTGCCTTTGGATCGTGGCGTTACCACGAGGCTCACAAAGAGCCTCCCGTGGTTTACAAAACAGCAAAGGCGGAAAAGCGCAGCATCGTGGGGCGCGTCACCGCGAGCGGCACATTGGCTGCGACGGTGACGGTGCAAGTCGGTACCCAGGTATCGGGGCGCATCAAAGAGCTTTATGCCGATTTCAACTCACCGGTAAAAAAGGGCCAGCTCGTGGCCAAGATCGACCCGCTGCTGTTCGAGGCGGCGGTGGAGCAGGCCAATGCCAACTATCTGTCCGCCCAGGCGGATTTGAACAAGTCCAAGGCCACGGCCATGGACGCAGATCGCCAGTACGTGCGCGCCAAGGCGTTGCGCGATTCCGAGCTTGCCTCGCAGAAAGATTTGGAGACCGCCGAGACGGCCGCGCAGGTGGCCCGTGCGTCCGTCGGTGTGTCGGAGGCAGGGCTGGCGCAGGCGCGTGCACAGCTCAATCAGGCCAAGGTGAACCTGTCGTATACGAGCATCATTTCACCCATCGATGGCACGGTCATCTCGCGCAGCGTGGACGTGGGGCAGACGGTGGCGGCCTCGCTGCAGGCCCCAGTCATTTTTACGATTGCCGAAGATTTGCGCAAAATGAAGGTCGACACCAACGTGGCCGAGAGCGACGTGGGCGGGCTCGAGTCGAACATGGAAGTCTACTTCACGGTGGATGCGTATCCGGGCCAGCGCTTCAAGGGCAAGATCGGGCAGATTCGCAATGCCGCGCAGACCGTGCAAAACGTGGTGACGTACGACGCGGTCATCGAAGTCGACAACACCGATTTGAAGCTGCGTCCTGGGATGACCGCCAATACGACCATCGTCTACGCCCAGCGAAACGACGCGCTCTCCGTTCCCAATGCGGCGCTGCGCTTTCGGCCGCCGAATGTCGACGCGGATGCGGACGCGGGGCCGTCGAGCGCCGAGGCTCCGCCGGCGTCGGCGAATCCCAACGGGCCACCCGTACCGCGGCGCACGAGGCCCGCGCGCGGGACGAAGCAGGATGGGACGCACGGTGACCGCAAGACCCTATGGGTTTTGCGCAATGGCAATGCGGTGCCGGTGCGGGTGCACGTCGGCTTGAGCGATGGCACGTACACCGAAATCGTCAACGGTGACCTGCAGGAGGGGGATCAGCCCATCATCGATGCCACGCTGACCGGCAAAAATGCCGCGCCGAGTACGCCCTCGACGTCGCTCCCCCGTGGCGGAGGGCGGCTGTTCTAGGCCATGTTGATCGAACTCGACAACGTCACCAAGGTCTACCAAACCGGCGGCGACGTGGAAGTGCGCGCGCTGGACGGCGTCTCGCTCGACATCGAGGCTGGCGAGTTCGTGGCCGTCATGGGGTCGTCGGGCTCGGGGAAGTCCACCTTGATGAACATCTTGGGTTGCCTGGATCGCCCCACCTCGGGTGGCTATCGGCTGGCCTCGCGCGAGGTCTCGCGCATGAACAAGGTGGAGCTGGCCGAGGTGCGCAGCCAGGTGTTGGGCTTCGTATTTCAGAGTTTCAATTTGCTGTCGCGCACGAGCGCGCTCGAAAATGTGGAGTTGCCGCTCCTGTATCAAAAGATTCGCTCGGCGGAGCGGCATCGCCGTGCCAAACATGCGCTCGAGCGCGTGGGGCTGGGCTCGCGGCTGGACCACCACCCGAACCAGCTTTCGGGCGGGCAGCAGCAGCGCGTGGCGATTGCGCGCGCCTTGGTCGCCGAGCCCAAGGTCATTTTGGCCGACGAGCCGACGGGAAACCTCGATTCGAAGACCAGCGTGGAGGTGATGTCGCTCTTTCAGGAGCTGGGGCGTTCGGGCATCACCATTGCGGTGGTCACACACGAGCCGGACATTGCGGAATACGCATCGCGTGTGGTGGTGGTCCGCGATGGGCACATTCTATCGGACACACGGCAGACGCCCAAGGAAGCGCCCACATGACCTGGTTTCAAACGCTGCGCGTGGCGCTGCGCGCGATATGGCGCAATCGCATGCGGAGCTTTCTCACGACGTTGGGTATCATCATCGGTGTGGGCGCGGTCATTGCCATGATGGCCATTGGCGCAGGGGCCAAATCGCAAATCGAGCAGGCTTTCGCGGCAATGGGGACGAACTTGCTCATTGTCATGCCAGGATCGACGACGACCGGTGGTTCGCGCGGCGGGTTCGGCTCGATGCCCACCTTGACGTGGGACGATCTGGAAGCGATTCGCAGCGAGGTCCCCAGCGTGAAGCGCGCGGCGGCGGCGCTTCGATCGACGCAATCGCTGGTCAGTGAAGAGCAGAATTGGACCACCAGCGTGACCGGGACGAGCCCCGAGTATTTCGATATTCGCAATTGGCCGGTATCGAGCGGTGTGAACATCACCAGCACGGACGTGGAGGGTGGCACCAAGGTCATCGTGCTCGGGCAAACTGTGGCAGAGAAGCTTTACGGTGCGAATGCCGATCCGGTGGGCCAGTCGGTGCGCGTGGGCACGACGCCGTTCACCATCGTGGGGGTTGCCGCACGAAAGGGGCAATCGGCGAGCGGGCAGGACTACGACGACGCCGCGTTCATTCCGTACACGACGTTCGCGCGCAAAATCCAGGGCGGCCTGGGGAAGTACCTCCAGGGCACGATTTTCGTGGAAGCGATTTCCGGCGAGGCCACATCCCGCGCGCAGACCGAGGTGACCGCGCTCTTGCGCGATCGGCATCATCTCGGGGACGGAGCGGACGACGATTTTTCGATTCGGAACCTGGCCGAAATCGCCGGCGCGCAGCAGCAGGGGACGGACACGATGACCACGCTCCTGGCGAGTGTGGCGGCCGTTTCGCTGTTGGTCGGCGGAATCGGCATCATGAACATCATGCTGGTCAGCGTCACGGAGCGTACGCGCGAGATTGGCGTGCGCATGGCGTTGGGCGCAAAGCCGGCGGACATTTTGCTGCAGTTCTTGGTGGAGGCGCTGTCGCTGGCGATGGCCGGCGGAATCTTGGGCGTCGGATTCGGGGTGGGCGTTGCACGATGGCTCGCAGGGCGATTTGGCTGGCCCGTGCTGGTGCAGCCGCAGGTGATCTTCCTTTCGGCGGCCTTCAGCGGCGCCGTGGGGATCATCTTCGGGCTCTACCCGGCGCGGCGTGCCTCGCAGCTCGATCCCATCGATGCGCTGCGCTACGAGTAACGCCTAACGACGCCAGACCGGCGGCGGGCGCATGCCGAGTGGGGCGCCGGCGGCGGCGGTGTCCGGGTCGACGATGCCGAGATCGTAGAGCGCGCGCACGTAGACGTAACCGCGGCGCGCATCCTTCATGGTGCCCAGTGCCAGCGCGGCCACGATGCGCGCGGGCAGCGGCGCGAGTTCGGGCGGAGGATCGACGGCGGCGGTTTTTCCGCGCGCGTCGTTCATCTTGTCGGCCGACGCCGCCGCGTACGCATTGAGCCATGTGGCCAGAGGACCAAGGGGTTGGCCTTGCTTGGCCAGGAGCGGCGCGACCTCCGCGGCCTTGCCGCGTGCGACGAGGACGAGAACGCGTTCGACGAGGGCGCGTGGCGTGGGACCGGCGGCCAGCGCTGCGCGGCTCGACTCGTCGGCATCGTCGAGGTGGCCGTCGTAGCGGGCAAGCCGCGAGCGTCGAATGGCGCGCGCCAGCGACGTGGTGTCGGCTTGCCATGGGGCAGCGATCTTCTTCGCCGCGTCGAGGTCGCCGCGATCGAGCGCGGCGTCCATGGCGACGATGTCGTTCCAAGGCTCGGCGTCGGCATTGGGCTCGGGCTTCTTTTTCGTCGGAGCCGGAGGCATCTTGCCCACGAGGATAAGGCGCGCCTTCATCATCGGCGCACGCGCCGCCGTAAGTGGAGTGGCCTCCGGAAGGGCCAAAAGGGCGCGTTCGAGGCCATCGACGTCGAGTCGCTCGTAGGCCACCGTTGCGCGCACGATGGCGACGTCTTCGGAGGTGGGCTCCAGGCCCTCCGTCGCCTTCAGCGCTTCGTCGAATCGCCCGCTCAAAAGCGCGACCCGCGCGGCAAGCACGCGCGCCGGCGGATAGACGGCGGAGAACGAGACGGCCACCAGCGCGGCCTTTCGCGCGAGCTGCTCGTCCCCGAGCGAGATGCCCAACTCGCCGAGCCATACCGCGATGCCCGGTGCATCGACGACGGCGAGGCCCTTTTCAATTTCCGCTTTGGCGTCCGCTGGCACGTGCTTGTCGATGGCGAGGATCGCCTTGACGGCGTGCGGTACGACCCGAAGCGGCAAAGGCAGCTCCAAGGCGCGCTCGATGACCTCGTTCACCTCGGGCGGCTTGTCTTTGCGCGCAGGATCGCGCGCCCACGCCAGCGCGATGAGCGCCGCTCCCTCCGCGCGGTCCGGGTACTTCGCGCGGAAGGCCTTGGCCTGTTCCGAGGCCTTCGCGGATTCGCCCGCGAGGGCGAGATGACGCACGTGCAGCACCTTGGCGAGGAGCCATTCCGGATCGAGATGCGTCGCGGCGAGGTAGCGCTCGACGGCACGCGCATCCCCCGCGCGCTCGAGGGTCGCGCCGGCAAAAAGCTGGTAGTGTGCATCCTTTTCCGCGGGACCATCGAAGCGCGGCAGCAGGGCCGCGGCACCGCTGGTGTCGCTCTGGAAAAGGAACGATGCGACTTGCGCGAACGCATAGTCGCGTTCGGGAATTTGCAACTCGCGTGCACGTGCAATGGCATCTTCGAAGGCGATGTCCCGCCCGCCATTGAGCAGCCCGAGGAGGGCGCGCTCGCGCAGCCAATCGACGGCGGCGCGCGGCGAGCGCGATTCCAAGTCGAATACCTGGCCAAACGCCTTTTCGGTTTCGGGCAGCAAGGAGGCCTTGCTGGCGCGCAGATCGTCTTCGATCTTCGACAGCATGCGCTCGGCGGTTTGGTGCGCGGCCGCGCGCTTCTCGTTCACGTGGCGGAAGGTTCCATAGACGCCGCCGCCAAAGGCCAGCATCATCGTCACGAGAAAGAGCGCGCTCTTCCAGCGCAAACGGCGCGCCGGCTTGTCCCACTTGGGGCGGCCGGTGGTGGCGGCGGGCTCGTACACACCGACCAACTCGAGCGCGTTGAGCAGCTCCTTCGGCGTGGGGACGCGTGCGACGGCTTGCTCGGTGACGACTCCGTTGACCGGAGACTCGACGTGAATGGGAATGTCGATGGGGCGCGTCGGCGGTGAGAACACCGGCAGCGCGGAGCTGCTGTCCGGCTCGAGGAGGCCGATGTTGGGGATGGCGTCGATGTTCGGGATGTCCGCGATGCGCGGAATGCCGATGTTCGGCAGGTTGCCGAGGTTCACGTTGCCGACGGCGCGCGGAGGCACGACGGCGGCCGCTTGCGCAGGCGCCGGGGTCGGCGCCGGGCCCAGGCCGATGGGCGTATGGCGATCCCGCCCGACGGGGGAGGGCATCGCTTCGAAGCCGTGCGACGGGGGAGCGACGGCGGTCGCATCCATGCCATCGTTGAAGCCGGATATGAGCGGTAACTCGGGCGGGCGCGTCGGTGCCGCCGGTGATACCGGCGATGCGGGTGACGGTGGGGCGATGCCGCGCACCGTGGACGGTCCGCTGTTGGCGATGATCTGCGCGACGTCGCCGCGCGGCTCCGTCGGAGCATCGCGCACGGAGGTGTCCAATTCGGCCAGGGCCTCGAAGGGGTGCGCGCCTTCGCGCGCGGCGGGCGCGGTGCGTTCGACTTCCGCGGCGACCGCGCGCGTTCCCGCGGCGGTGTGCATCGGTTTGAACACGCGCGAGCGCTCGAGCCAGAGGCGCGTCTCCGAGTCGGACACCCCGAAGGCGACCGCGCGCTCGAAGACTTTCTCCGCGCGCTCGGCGTCGCCGCGCCGCAACAGCACTTCGCCGAGCACGCGGTAAATGCGGCCTTCGCGCGGTGCTTGCCGGCCTGCGCGCACGAGCAGGCTTTGCGCTTCCGCAAGCCGCAGGCCCCGCATGTACATGCGCGCGGCGGCCACGAGGCAGGGCACGCTCGTCGCGTGTTTGTCGCGCGCGAAGGCGCCGACCTCCATCATGAGCTCCGTGTGCTCACCCGCCCGCAAGGCGTCGCATAGCGCGATCGTCGCTTGCTCATCCGGGTTGCGCCTCCACAGAAGCGCGAGCTGGTCCACACGGCTCGGCATAACTCCGGAAAAGTATCACAAGCCGGGGCCATTCCGGCGCCACTGGAATGCAGTATGCGCTTTCTGGCGGCGGGGTGGCGCGCGGGGGCTTGGCGCAGGGCGGCACGGCGTTCGAATTGGGGCGGAACCTGACCTGATGGGCGGCTACGGACATCGCCATGATTCCCAGCCACGCGACGTTCGAAGGTACATGGCCGTATTCACCCCACTACAGCGAGGTGGCCGGTTTCCGGCAGCACTACGTCGACGAAGGCCCGCGCGATGCGGAGTACACCTTGGTGCTGCTGCATGGTGAGCCCACGTGGGGCTACCTGTGGAGGCATCTGATTGCACCCCTGGCCCGGAACCACCGGGTCGTGGTGCCGGATCACATGGGGTTCGGCAAGAGTGCGACGCCGTCGGGACGGAGGTACCTTGCCGGCGAGCACATCGACAATCTGGAAAAGCTGCTCGTCCGGGAGCTCGACGTGAAGAACGTTATCTTGGTGCTGCACGATTGGGGCGGGCCTATCGGCACTGGGTTTGCGCTGCGGTATCCCGATCGGGTGGCCGGCCTCTTCGCGACGAACACGGTGCTGCCGCTCGGGATGCCCGGCTACGACGACTTGATTCGGGCCAATTTCCTGGAAAGCGCCTGGTTCCGATGGGTGGCGGCGGCGGAGGCGAACGGTACCTTGGAGCAGGTGCTGGGGAATGCGGGGAGCACCGTTACGCATCTCATGTTGGCGCTGCAGACGATCCGGCGGCCCGAGGTCATGACTCCAACGTGGGTGCAGGCCTATGCGAGTCACTTCGTCGGGCGCGCGGAATGCGAGGGGGTGATCCGCTTTCCGCAGCAGCTCGTGGTGCCTGTCGATGGGGCGTTGCCTTTGGATGCCGAGGCGGTGGCCGCGGTGCGGAGCAAGCCTGCGATGCTCGCCGAGGGTATGGGTGATACTGCGCTGCTTCCGCGGTATGTCGTTCCGGCATTTCGCATGGCATATCCCGATGCGCCGGTGATCGAGCTTCCCGAGGCGGGGCACTTTCCGCAGGAGGACGCCCCGGGTACGTTGCTCGCGTTGCTTCAGCTTTTCCTTGCGGGCTGCGTTGCGGGGGCCGCAGCGCGTTGAGTAGGTGTCCGGGACAGGGGGGGGCTTGTCCGGGACAGGAGGGCATGCTCGTGCGAGAGGGAATTTCTGCGCGGCGCGCGAGGTTGCCGCCCGGCATCAACTTCGCAATGACCCCCGGCAAGTCCCGTGGCGGGTGCTCCGGACACCACGCCGTTGGGGCTGCAGACGATGGGTTAGCATTTGGTACAATCGGGAGCTAACAGCTCGCAGCGTGTCCCGTGAACGTCGGAATCCGGCTCCTGAGGGAGCCCCGAATAAGCGGGACCCAACACGCAGCGGGTGACGGGAAGCGCAGCGGGCGCCGACCGGTGGCGGAATTCCTAGTTGGGGAAGCTGCGTCGCGCGAAACTGATTGCATCCACCGGAACTTTCTTCTTCACCCCCTTTCGTCTGGCAAATAAAAGGTCGCCAGCAGCAGCATGTGTGAGATTGCGCGGAGCGCGATCACGCACCGGTTTGTGCAAGCCCCCCCGGCCGTCCACAGCGCACTACCCGCGCTGCCCGCTCGGGCGGTGGCGAAAGTGCTCCCGGTAATGGCTCGGAGCGGTGCCCACGGAGCGGAGGAAGGCGACGCGAAGGAGTTCGGCGCTCGAGTATCCGCAGGCCGCGGCCACTTCCTCGGTGCTGCGCTGCGTTTGCTCCAGAAGTCGCCGCGCGGCCTCGATGCGGAGTTGGTCGACGTAGTGCGCCGGTGTGGTTCCCAGTTCGCGCCGGAAGACGCGCGCGAAGTTGCGCGGGCTCATCGCTACCCGCGCGGCCAGTTTTTCGACCGACAAATCCGACGTGAGGTGCTCCGCCATCCACACCTGCAGGTCGCGTAGGGGCCGCAACTCGGTCCTTTGCGCCGCGAGGGCCACGCTGAACTGCGCCTGCCCTCCGGGACGGCGCAGGAAGAGAACGAGCGCGCGCGCAATCTGCAATGCGATTTCGCCGCCGTAGTCCTGCTCGACCAATTCGAGCGCCAAGTCCATGCCGGCACTCACGCCTGCAGACGTGTACACGTTGCCGTCCTGCGTCCAGATGGGGACGGGATCGACCTGGACGCGCGGGTACAGCTCGGCCAATCGCTTCGTGCGGCTCCAGTGGGTCGTGGCGCGTCGCCCATCGAGCAAGCCTGCCTCGGCCAGCAGGAACGCACCGCTGCAAATCGAACCAACGCGTCGTGCGCGCCGTGCCGTCGCGCGAAGCCAGCGCACCACGCCCGGGTCCCGGCATCGTTCCGCACCGACGCCCCCGGCGACGAGCAACGTGTCGACCTTGCCCTTCACGTCGGAATAGTGGGAATGCGCCACGAGCGCCACGCCCGCATCGCCCTCGATGGCACCCTTCTTGGGGCCCACCAAGGAAATGTCGTAGGCAAACTTTGGCGAAATGCGTCGGGCCGCGCCAAAGACGGTGACCGGCCCGATGACATCGAGCTCCTCGACGGGCGGGATCGCCAGGACCACCACCGACCGCGAAGGCCTTTTGGCAGGAATCATGGGATCGTTGTCATAGCAGACAGATCGGGACGGAGGCACTTTTGGCGAGCACGAAAGGAGTGCTCTCATGATCCTTCCCAATCGAATCGCCGGCGTGCGCATCCCGGACAGCCAGCTTGCACGCGAGGCCACGGAATTGGCGCACGCCTGCTCCGAGCCCACGATCTTCAACCATGTCGTACGCACGTACGTCTTCGCCGAGCTGGCCGCGCAGAAACTCGACGTCCGCCACGACCTCGAGGTGCTGTACGTCGCGTCGGTGCTCCACGATTTGGGACTCACCGAGCGCTTCGCCGCGGACGAGCGCTTCGAAGTCGACGGCGCCGACGCCGCGCGCACGTTTCTCTTGGAGCGCGGCGTCGATGTTGCGAGGACCGCCCTCATTTGGGACGCCATTGCACTGCACACCACCGTCGGCATCGCTGACCGCAAAGAGCCCGAGGTGGCTCTGGTTCATCTGGGAACGCAGCTCGACGTTGTCGGCGTAACCGTGAAGTCCTCGCAGATGCACGTGCGCGATCTGCCGAGCGAGGCTCTCGAGGAAATCCTCACCGTGTTGCCGCGCCTCGGCATTCAGCAGGCATTGGGCGATGCCGTGGGGCGGCTTCTGGTGAAGAAGCCGCACACGGCCTATTTCACATTTGCGACGGACATCGCCCGGCGCCACGTGCCCAATTTTCGCGAGCCGAGTTATTATGAATCACTGAAGATGGGGTGTTTTCGCGATTGACGCCCCGAAGCTACTTCGGTTTCACTGCGCAGAGGCCGTCCGCGTTCAAGTGGCCCATGGTGCGCTCGTTGTAGCTGAGGAACTCGGAAAGGCTCTGCAGCCCGACGTTGTCTTCGAAGGTGACGTTGCCCTTGGGGAGAGAATACGCGGCGGTATCGACGCACGATCGCCAGGGAAGGGGAGCGCCCTTTCCGTCCACCACGGGGTTGATCGCGCGGCCCTCGAAGTCCTGCAAGGTCGCCGTCGGCACGCCCGCGGAGATCTGGCCCACGAAGCGCGCCGCAATGTGATCGAAGTGCAGTGGCGAATCGTGCAAGGTGGAATCCCAGAAGACGTGGTCCGTGTGGAGCGTCAGCTGCGCCGTCACCGGTTTGTTGTCGACGACCTGGACGCCGCGCTGATGTTCCTCACCGGCGAATGGCGTGCCCGTGTTGTCCGGGTTTTGGCAATTGACGTACGTCGCCGACGTCTTGAACCCGAATCGGAACTTTACCGTCTTGGGCAGCTGCCCGAAGTCGTATTTCGGATCGGACGACGTGCACGTGTCGCCGCCTTTGAACGTGGCCGTACCCACGAACAAAGTCGTATATCCATTCGTGACCATGTCGCCGTAATCGGTCTTGGCCGCATCGTCGAGATTCAATTGTGTCGCGGTAGCCGACGCGGTCACGACATCGAAGCCGAAGGCATACCGGTCCGTGTTGCTGAAGTTCGCGCCGCCATTCCTATTCTGATTCGCGAGCTCACCAATGAGTACGGCCGTCTCGCCGTTGCCGCCTTTGCCTTCGAGCGTTCCCTGCTTGTGCAGGTCCACGGCCCACGGCCCATTGAGTTCCGCGACCAGATTGTCCGTCTGTGATTGGTCCGTGGGTGCCTTGTCGGGATTTCGCGACAGCGTAATCTTGTCCACCGTGGTCAGCACCCGATCGAATTCGAGTGCCCAACCATCGACAAACACAGGTTCGCCTGCCGGAAAGCTGTAACCTGTGTAGGCGAGCGCTTCGCCCGAGATGCTGAACTGGATCTTCCCGCCCGGTTTGCCCGACGTGTTGTCATCGTCGGACGAGCAGGCGGCGACGCCGAGCGCGCCGATCGTAAGCAGTGCCAGCGGGAGCACGGATCGCTTGATCATTTTCATGGTGAAGACTCCTTGATCCAAGAGAACGAGTACACCCCCACACGAGAGCGGAACGCCGAATACAGATTTTGACTCGCCTGATTCGCCGATTGGTCGTCGAAGGAATAAAGGGGCGGTGAAGTCTGAACTTGCTGCAACAACGAGAAGTCCGTCGCATCGAACCAACGGCGCGGGTCGATGCGGACCACCAACGAACCGCCGTCTTCGACCTGCAGGTTCGCCGCGACTGGGGAGACGATGCGCTGTTTGCAAATCGGGTTGGCGCCGGGGCGCGAGGGATCCGTCGACCCGGCGTTTCGATTCTTGCCGATGGTCAAGGTGCCGCGGAAGGGGTAGCTCACCCCGCCCCGCTCGGCCGTGCCCTCGATGGACAAAATCGGCGTCGTGTCCTCGGCGGCGTTGATGTCCGTATTGCCGAAGAGCCAAACCTCGCCCGTGGCGGCACGCCCGACGAATGCCTGGCCGAGCACGGGAAACGGTTGTGGCGACGGCGAGAGCACGTCGACATCGAGCCCACTGGAGACCTGCGCCACGTAAATGCCGGGTAGCACGCAGCTCGTTTCCTGCGAGCCCGAAATGGGCACCGTCTGATTCAAATAAATCGCCCCGATGTGCATCCGGGCGCGGGTCAGCGTTACCTGGTATCCATTGCGCGCGTTGATCACCAGCGGGGCGGTGACGTCGGCAGGCCCCGCCGCAGACGCCTGGAACGTGATCAAATCGCTCCCGGTGGTGCCCACGCAGGCCACCACGGGTATCGCGAAGGCGAAAACGGCGAAGAACCCCTTCATCCCTCACCTCCGAAGGTGATCCCGAAGGTCACGAAGATCGCGCGCGGCGAGCCGGCGGAGAAATGCCGCATGGGCACCAAGGTGGGCGACGCCTGGCTGTGGAAATCCGATGCAAAGTTGTATTCGCCGAGACGGTATTTCGAATCGAACAGATTCGTCGACGTCAACGCCACCTCGTACGCCGTCCACTTGAGCGATGCCGAAGCATCCACCGTGAAGATGGTGTCGCTTCGCTGCCCGTAGGGCAACGGCCGCCGTCCCACGTTGGTGACTCCAATCCCAAGTGTGCCGCGCACCTCTTTGTTTGCGATGCGGAAGGGCATGGGGGCAAACAGGGCCGTATCGCTGCGGACGACCACGTCGGGCACGTACGGCACGAGCAAATGCGTATCGTCGAAGGTCGACTTGACGAACGTCACGTTGAACGACTCGTCGAAAAAGCTGCCCGTGGCCCGCAGCGCACCCACCCAGCCCGTGCGCGTCGTCCCGCCGCCGAGAACATTGCGGCCGGCGGTTTCGCTGAAGATCAAATCGCGGTCGACCTTCGTTTGAAAGAAGATCGAACGCGCGACGATTTCGACTTTGCTGATCTCGCGCGCAAACTGCACGCCGCCTTCGTACGCGAGAATGTCCGCGAAGGGCGTGCGCGCGTCCTGCGTAATGTAGTTAGGGTCGATCGACCGCACCCCCTTGCCGATGCTGCCGGAAAACGTGAATCCCGCAAAGGGCCCCAACAAGAGCGAGCCGCGGGGCATGACCGCGGTGCTGGCGGTGGTGGTGCGCTGGACGGGCTCGCGGTAGCGACCGAAGTCCTGTTGCGAGAGGCAGCTCGCATCCCCTGGCGGATTGTCCCGCGTGGGATGCGCAATGCTGTCGACCGCGCAATTATTGAGCACGTTGTACGTGAACAGATCGGCCCGGGCGCCACCGCGCAAGGTGATCCACTTGTTCGCGCGCAGATTCAAATCGCCATAGAGACCGAGATCGGTCATCGTCGAATCGAGATCGCTGTCGACGTGGTAGGGCACCTGCGTCGCATTCTCGATGCGGTGTTGCGTGCCCGATACCCGATCGGCCCGCGCGAAATAGCCGAATTCGGCCTCCTGCGTCTCCCCGAGCACCTTTTGCCGCGAGCGCCCGAAGCCTTTGAGGCCCAAGGTCGTCGACGTCATGTTCATGTCGATGAGATCGCCCCGCTGGCCGTGCGGATTCTGCAAGGGCGTCTGCGTATCGAGCAGAAAGCCGGTGAAGTTCTCGCGAATGCGCTGGGTGCGCGCGATGACGTAGGCCTGCTGCCGGAAAAAGGCATTTCCGGTGCGCGTCTCCAAATCGGCGGCGATAGAATAGCGCGAGCTGTTGCCGCCTTGATTGAAGTCGTACGTATCGAAGAATTGTTTTCGCCCGGCGTCCACGTCGTCCTGACGGAGCACGCCCGCGGAGTGGTAGTCGATGGCGAATGCCTGGCCGGTGATGCGATAGGTTCCGCGCTCGCCGATGTGGCCCTCGTATTGGCCCATCACGCTGCCGCGCCGCGCATCGCGGTTTTGGCCGAAGCCGTCCGTCTTGAAGAGCTCCCCGGCGCCGAAGGTGTGCGTCGTCTCGCCCTGCGGGCCCCACAAGAGGAGCATGCGCTGCGTGTTGAACGAACCGTGCGTGTACTTTGCAGTGAATCCGCGCTCGCGCAGCCCGAGCTCGTAGTCGGCGCTGCCGGCCACGGCGAAGTTTCCCTGCCGCGGATCGAAGGGGCCTTCGACCACGCGCAGCGATTCGACCACCTCGGGCAGAATGAAATGCGTGTCCGCGTAGCCGTTCCCGTGGGGATGCCCTACGTCGTTGATGGGGACACCGCCCACCGTAAACTCGACGTCCTGCCCCTCGCGTGCGTCGAAGCCGCGGAGGAACACTTGCTCGGCGTGGCCTTCGCCGCCGTCGTTCGTGAGCAGAATGCCCGGCGCGAGCTTGAGCATTTCCGCGGCATTTTTGCGGGGAACATTGGCAAGCTGGCCGACGCGGATGTTGAAGTCCGACGCACCGCGCGTCGGCGGCCGCGTGTGACCGATGATGGTCACCGTGTGGGGATCGGTCTCCGATGCGGCGGCGGGGGCACCTGCGGGCGCCGGTGCGGGCGCGGAAGGTGCTGCGGCTTCCGTACCGATGGCGCGTGCCCCGGGGCTCGGTGCCTCCTCGACGGTGTTCGACGGTGCGAGGCGGGGCGCGGGCGGCGAAGGCACCGAATCGTGCGGCGGATCCTCGGGCGGGGCGAAGTGGAAGGGGATGCGAACCTTGGCGGCGACGGGCGTGCCATTGCGCTGGGCCGGCTCGAACGTCCACTGCCAGGCCGCACGCACGGCCGCGTCGTCGAGCAGCTTGCCGGCGGAATCGAGCACCTCCACGGCCTGCACATGCCCTTCGGCGTCGATGGTGACGCCGAGCACGACCTCACCGTGTTGCTTGTTGGCCTCGCGCGGGTAGGTCGCATCCACACGGGACACGGGCCGGGGAGGAACCACGCCCTTTGGCTGCGCGAACGCCGGCTGCGCAACGACGGAAAGGGCGGCCACGGCCGCGAGGGCCAGGTGCTTGGCAGCATGGAGATGACGCGAATGACACACCGAGGTTCGCCGACAGGTATAACAAGTTCATATCGAGATCAAGTTGCAAGAACGTGCACACACGGTGAAAACGCGCCGCCGTCGAGGGCTGCGCGTTTTACCGAGTGGTCCCGGAGAATCCTCAACGCGCGTTAAGGCGCGTCGCGCCGCGCGATCGGGCGGATGGCCGCCGAGGGGACCCAGGCATGGAGACGGCCCCATTGGATCTCGGTCGTGCCGGTGCTCACCCCGAGGGTGCGCACGCGGGCCCCTTCCGGCAGCGGATTTGCATTGGGAAGCGCGATCCCGCGTTCGTCGAGGGGGCGCGCGTTCGGATTGACCACCACGCCCTCGCGCAGGTTGAGGCGGTTGTCGCGCGCGGCCCAGGCCATCACGGCGAGTGCAACGCACAGCGGCGCCGACACGGCGAACGCGGTGGTGCCGCTGATCTTCATGCGGCGCCGTTTGGCCTCGGCCCGCACGAAGAGACCGATGCCCGCCACCAGCGAGGTGAGCGCCGCGGCGATGGCCCACGTATCCTCGGAGGCGAGGCGCACGAGGGTCTCACCCACGGAAGGATTGGGCTCGACCTCCGTGCCGGTGCCGCTGCGTGCACGGCGGCGTGCCACCTCGGTGCGGATGGCTCCGAGGGCGGCCGTGGCATCGCGCTCGAGCGGCTTGTTGCGCGCGAGCGAGCGCGCCTCCTCGAAGCCGTGGGCCGCGCGCCCGAGATCTCCCGGTTGCTCGGCGCCCATGCGCACGCGCTCGGCGTAGGCCAGGCCGCGGTCGAAGCTGACGTTCTCGTCCACCATGCCGCGATCGGCGAGCGACTCGAAAAGCGCGATGGCATCGCCCGGGCGGCCGCCGGCCAGCGCTGCGGTCGCGCGGCCCAGGACGGCGTCCGGCGCGTCGACTTCGGCCGGCGGCGCCTCTCCCGCGTACGCGCTTCCCGCGAGCGCGGACGCCAGGACGAATGCGACTATCCTCTTTTCAGTTTGGAGATGCATTCCTGGGCGGCCTTCCAGCGTTCGCGGGAGACGGCAATATCACTTCCAGTTGGCGCAAATCGAGCGGCTTCGCACGCGGCGAGCAGCTCTTCGATCGATTGCGCCACGGGCTCGGCCACTCCATGCTCGATCAACGCCGTCGCGATCTGGCGCGTGGCCATCGCGCGCACGTTCACGTTGGCCTTCACGATGATCGCTTGCTCGAGCGCGCGCGCAATGGCCGCATCGGCCGCCCGCGCATCGGTGCCGGCACCTGCCGCGTCGGCCTCTTGCAGCCGTTGCTTGAGCAGCGTGTCCGGCGAGCCGTTGCGCGTTCGGATGCGCTCCTTGAGGCGGCGCCCTGCGACGCGCCCTCCGGCGAACACCACGAACGAAAGCGACGGCGCCGCCAGCGCGAACCAAAAGCCGCGCATGTCGGTGAGGTGTCCGTGCGGCACCGCCTCCGGTGCGCGATCGAGGCGTAGGGGCGGCAGGTTGGGCAGAGGATCCGCGGCGCTGGCAACATGGCTATCCGCAGCCCCTCCCGCTTTCACCACGACGGAACCCAGCGAGGCGCGCGCCACGTCGTAGGCCCTCGTATCGGGGTTGTAAAAAGGGATGGCCACGTCGCCGAGCTCGATGGTGCCTTCGCGCGTGAGGCGGACCACGAAGTTGAACGTCCGCTTGCCGCCGTAGCGATCGTTCTGCTGCGGGCCCATTTGCTCTTTGACGTCGGGCGCGAGCCATTCGACGCCCTGGCGCGCCGCCGGGACGATGCTCGCGGGCAAGTTGCCCGTGCCGGAGAGCTCCAAGGTGACGCTGGCCACGCCGCCGTGGGCGATCTCACGCGGTTCGACGTTGCCCGATAGCTCGAATTGGCCGACGTCGCCGATGGCGTAGCCGGGCGGCCGCCCGTTCACCGGGGGCTCGGCGACGTGCACCGTGAGGGTCTCGCTTTCGCGCTTGTCGGTGACGCCGCCGGTGGACTTGGCGATACCGAGACTCATGGGCCCTATTTTGAGCTCGCCGGCCTTGAGCGGAAAGAGCGCCATCTTGCGAATCAGGCGCACCGCCCAAATATGGTCGCCGATGCGCGTGTTACCGACGATCTTCGGGTTGGGGCTCTCCTCCATCAGCGGTTTGCGAAGAAAATCGCTGGTGGTGACGTCGTGCACGTCGTTGAACTCGAGCTCGCGGTTCAATCCGAGGTCGATGTATTGGTAAATCGACAAGGTGACCTGCTCGCCAATGACGGCGTTGCCCTTGTCGATGCCCGCATGCAAAAAGGTGCCGCGTGCACGTGCCGCGGGCAGGGCGTACTTCGGATCGGTGGGGATCTCGAAGGTGCTGCGCGGCTGGCGCGCGCTGTCGTCGGGATCGCCGAACGGATTGCCGAACAGGCCGCGAAAGCCGCTGAACGGATCGGGCAAGTTGCCAAAGGGATCTTGCCCTCGCCGTTGTTGACGCGGCGGTGCCTGCCCCGGGAGCACGACGCGCACGGTGATGGGGGTCGCGCGGTACGTGACGTCGCCCACCGTGATGGAGGGCGTGAGCTTCGCCGCACCGACTTTGACCGCGCTGAGGCGGAAGGTGACGTTCACGCCCTGCTTTTGCACCATCACGCCGTTGCGGAGGTTCATCTCATGGAAGGTGCCGATGCTCGGGCGCCCCAGCTGCGCGACGTGTGGGTCTTCGCTGAGCTTTACGCCGGAGACCTCACCCTGGGCGATGGCCTTGAGGTGGACTTCGAAGTCGTCGCCCACGCCCACGACATCATCGTCCACCGACGCCTGCAGCTCCGGCGGCGCCGCCGCGAAGGCGGCGACGGGCCACGTCACGGTGCCGAGGATGGGGAGCGCGAGCAGAACAAACAGCAGAAATCGCGGTCTCATTTGTCCTCCATGCCGCCCCGCATGCGTGCACGACGCGGGATCTTCTTGGCGGCTTCCTGTTGGACAGTGGGAGCTTTTTCGAGTTGGTCGAGGATCCTGTCGTCCTGATCCTGGTTGCTCGGCGGGGGAGGGGCGCCTGCGTCCGGCGGTTGCGGTGGCGGATTGGGCGATGCGTCTGGGCCGCCGCTGTCGCCGCCGCCACCATCGTTTCCTTGGTTCGGGTTGCCGCTGTCGCCGCCGCCGTCTTTGCCGCTGTCGCCGCCGCCATCGGGCGGTCCAGAGTCCGGCGGGCCGGAGTCCGGCGGGTTGTTTCCGCCGTCGGGGTCCTTGGAGTCTCCGCTGTCGCCGCCGCCATCGGGCGGGCCGGAGTCTTTCTTGTCTTCGATGCGCCGCAGCGCAATGGCTCGGTTCCACGCGGCGTCGCGACCGACGGGATCGCCGGCATCGACCTGCCCGGGGGCGAGCGTGAGCGCTTGGTTGTAGGCGGTCACGGCCCCTTCGTAACGCCCGCCGAGGAAGAGCAGATTCCCTTCGAGGTAGCGAGCGCGCGCGCGCAGGTCGATGGGCGCCGTCTCATCCTCCGCGACGGCGCGCACGATGCGGAGTGCGCAATCGATCTGGGCATCGCGCTGCGGCGAGGGCTTTCCTCCGTCGGCTTCCTCGTCGCCAAAGCGTCCGCCGAAGGCCTCGCCGATGTGAAACAGCGAGAGCCCCAGGTCGAACGAACCATTGGGCCGTTGCTTCAAGAAGGTCGGGGTGCCGATGTTGCCCGACTCGCACTGGCCCGTGGACAGGTACTCCTGCAAGGTCGAGGCGGCCGCCGAGGCATCGCCCGCATCGAGCGCCGAAATGGCCTCGCGCACGGCAGGTGCCTCGCGTTCGAACGGCTTCGTCGGATCCCACGAGCACGCCACGACGAACGACGCCCCGGCCAGCGCCAGAAAAATGGCCCTATGCGCGCGCACGGTTCGCCCCCTTTCGTGCATTCGTGAGGGCCGGCGCGCCCTTGAGCACGGCGACCTTCTGCCGCGGCGCCTCTGGAATCAGCGCCTCGAGAATGAGCAGGAGCAACGCCAGCGCCAGCGGCCACGCATATTGCTCCTCGCCGACGATCTGAATCTTCTCCGAGAGCTCCTCTTTCATCATGCGCGACAGACCCGCGGCAATCGTGTCGATGCCCGTCTCCCCCTTGTCCGAGCGCACGATGTTGCCGTTCGTCTCCTTCGCGATGCCCGCGAGCTGCGACTCGCCCTCGGCGCTCAGCTCGGTGGTGAGCGGCTTGCCCGCGGCGTCGCGGCGGATGCCCGTGATCTTGCCGTCCACCACCTCGGGGATCACCTCCGGTGCGCGCCCGCCGATCTGCACCACGTCGATGCGCGTGCCCTCTTTGGCGGCCTCGCGCGCCACGTTCAGCGGATCGCCCTCCAAGTCTTCGCCGTCGGTGATGAGAACGATGACCCGCACGTGGTCCTTCGACTTGGGATCGCTCGCCAGCGTGTCCCGCGCTTTTTCCAGCGCCTTCGCGATGGCCGTGCCGCCGACGGGCATGTCGTTCGGCTCGAGCTGCCGGAAAAACTGCGCGATGGCCGCACCGTCGCTGGTCAGCGGGAAGTTCATCGGCTCGCCCGCGAAGGCCACCGCACCGAAGCGCGCGCCTTTGAGCTTGCGAATCAACTCGCTCACCTCGGCCTTGGCGCGCGCGATGCGGCTCGGCAAAATGTCGCGGGCGTACATGCTCTTCGAATAGTCGAGCACCACCACCACATCGAGGTTCGTCGCCGGCAGCACGCGCTGCCCCGCCGACTGCGGCCGCGAGAGCGCGCCAAAGGCCAGCGCCAGCGCCAAGACGAGCATCACGCCCTTGGCCGCGCGCCGCCCGGCGGCATCGAAGGTGGCCAGCTTGGCCACGAGGCTCGGATCGCCGAAGCGCTTTTCCGCGCGCACCCGCGCCAGCGACGCGAGCAGCAGCGACGCCGCAAAGGCCACCACGAACAGCGCGCACCCGATGGCGATGAGCAACCCGGGGAAATGCAGAAGGTCGTACGCGAATCTCACGGAAACCTCCGCACCAGCAGCAGACGCACCAGCGCTTCCAGCGCAATGAGCCCGACCGCGGGGAACAGAAGGAACGGGAACAGATCCTCCATCGTCGCGGAGAGCGCTTCGAAGCGCGTCTTCTCCAGGCGATCCAGGATGGTGTGCATGCTCTTCTCGAGCGCGACTTTGTCGTTGGCCACGAAGGCCTCGCCGCCGGTGTCTCCGGCGATCTTCTTGAGCAGCTCGGGATTCACGGGAAAGTGGGCCCGCACGTAGCGCGGCTGCCCGAAGAGATCCGTGCCCTCGAGCACGTCGACCTCGTCGCCGTTGCCAATCTGCACGGTGAAGACTTTGACGCCCTGGGTCTGCGCCAGGTGCGCGGCGTACTCCGGCGAGATGCTCCCCGCGTTGGAGTCACCGTCGGTGAGGAGGATGACGGCTTTCGAGCGCGCATTGCTCTGGCGAAGGCGCGCCACGCCGGTGCCCAGCGCATCGCCGATGGCCGTGCCGTCGCCGCTGATGACGCTCAGCTCCATCTTTTGCACGAGCGACGTGAGCAGCGGATAGTCGAGCGTGGGCGGCGAGAGCACGTAGGCCATCGGGCCGAAGACCACGACGCCGATGCGGTCCGTCTTTCGCTTCGCGATGAAGTCCATGATGACTTCCTTCGCGACGTCGAGGCGCGTGGGCCTGCGGTTGTTCTGCGCTTGCGGAGCACGGGCCGCGGGCGAAGGCTGATCCATCACCGCGCGCATCGAGCCGGAGAGGTCCAGCACGATGACGATGTCGATGCCCAGCTCCTCGGCGCTTTCGCCCCGCAGCACGTTCTGCGGCCGCGCCAGCGCGAGGATGCCCAGCACCAACGCCGCACCGCGCAGGGCGCCCGGAACATCGCGCAGGCGGGTGCGCAGTCCGCGCGGGCCCAGTGCCAGCGGGGCGATGGTGGGGATGGCGAGCCTCGGCACGCGGTGATCCGCACCGAGGGTCATGCGCCATACCACCAGCGGCACCGCGAGCAGCGCCAAGAGCCACCACCGCGACGACCACTGGGCGCTGTGCCACGCCTCGCCGCGCGCCAGCGCCGGATAGACCAGGCCGAGCACGATGGCGAGCACCATGCCGAGCACGATCAGCACGCCGCGAAGGACGCGTTTCGCGGTCATACCGCACCGCCTTTCGGCTCTTCGACGGCTGCGGCCGCACGAAGCGGTGCCAGATGCGGCGTGGTCGAACGCACGATGCGCTCGCCGGCTTCCAATGCGCGGGAGCACTCTTCGGTGGAGGGCACCATGTTGGCGAATTTCACCAGGTCACATTCGCGCAAGAACGCGACGAGTTCGGGGTACGAAATCCCCTGCAGCTGGGCCTTGCTCAGCGCGGTCAGCGTTTCGTCGGTGGTCGACTCCAGCCCGTCGAAGCCGTAGCGCGCACCCAGGTACGAGCGAATGACATCGTTCACGCGGTCGAAGTATTCGCCGAAGCGCCCCACCTCGAGCAAGCCGGCATGGCGAACCTCGTCGAGCTTCTCGATGGCCACTTCCCACGCGGGTCTCGGCGGCGGCGGTGGAGGCACCGGCTTGGGGCGGCGGCGGTACCACCAGATGGCATACGCGAGCAGCGCACCCGCCGCGATGCCCATCGCGGCATACATGAGCCCGCGCTTGAGCGCCGTCCACTCTTCCCGTTGTGGCCGCGGCGGTGGGTTGGGCAGCGGCTTGGCATCCGGCGTCGACGCGATGGGATCTTCGACGACGATGGAGTGGGACGACGTGCAAACCGTGGCGATCTCGCCGCTCGCGCGCGATACCGCGATGGGCAGGGGTGGCAACGTCAGCGTGTGGCGCCCCGGTTCCGCCGGCAGCACGAGCAGCGGCAGATCCAAAATCGTCTTCGCGCGATCCGGCGTTGCAGGATCGGGCGCCCCCACGGTGAGCTGCGCCGCCGCGCCGCCATCTTGGTTCGGCAGATGGAACCCTGCGCCTTTCAGCGTCTTGGCGGCCTCGCTCTGGCTCTGAAACTCGAGCCCGCGCGCCAGCACCGTCTCACCCTTGCCGTGCTCCACCACCACCGTGAGCGTGGCCGCATACCCACTCAGCCCCCGCGCCGGAAACGTCTCCTTCAACGCCGGCCGCAACGCCCCACTCGGCACCGTCTCGACACACCCACCCACCTGCTGCGGCGGCGCCGCATCCGCCACCCCCGCATCCTCCTCCGCCCTCGCCGTCGACGCACAAAGCGTCAGAAAAACAGCCAGAGTGATTGAACAGGAAGACGGGAAGACGGGAAGGGTGTTTGGGGATGAAGAATGAGTCAGGGGGCGAACGGAAAATCCAAAAAAACTTCCCGTCTTCCCGTCTTCCTGTGATCCTCTCCAGCTCCGGCGCGGGGTCATCGCGTTCGCATCCTTCGTGCGCGGCGCGCAAAGAGGTCGCGCAACGGTTTGACGAACGAACCCCCCGTGCGGATCTCCACGGTGTCCACGCCCAGCTTCAGAAAGGCCTGACTCCGCGCCAGAGCCAGCTTTTTCATCGCATCCGCATACGACGCCCGCACGTGCGGATCGGACGTATCCACCAGCACCGATTCCCCGCTTTCCAAGTCCTCGAACGTCGCGAGCCCCACGTCGGGCAGCTCCATGTCGCGCGGGTCCACCAGGACCACGGGGATCACGTCGTGCTTGCGCGCCGCGACCGCCAGCGCCCGCTCGTAGCCCTGCGCAAAGAAGTCGCTCACCACGAACGCAATGCTGCGCCGCCGTGCCACGCCGACCAGCGCCTCCAAGGCCGTCTTCAGATCCGTCTGCGCGCCCAGCGGCGGCGGTGCATCCGGCGCGCGTGCGGCCACCACGCCGGCGGACCTGGGCTCGAAGCCCAGGATCTCGCGCACCACGCGCATCACGTGTTTTTCGCCCTTTTTGGGCGGGACGATGCGCTCGACTTGGTTCGTCGAGAGGATCATCCCCACGCGGTCGTTGTTGCGGATGGCGCTGAAGGCCAGAAGTGCGGCTACCTCGGAGGCGACGCGCGTCTTCGGTGCGCGCTGCGTTCCGAAGCGCTCGCTGGGCGAGAGATCGACCACCAGCATCACGGTCATCTCGCGCTCTTCGACGAAGACCTTCACGAAGGTCTCGTTCATGCGCGCCGACACGTTCCAGTCGATGGAGCGCACGTCGTCGCCCATTTGGTACGGGCGCACCTCGCGGAAGGCGAGGCCTTGGCCCTTGAAGCTCGACGTGTACGTACCGGAAAGGTTCTCGTTGGCCAGCCGCGCTGTGTGAATCTCGATGGTGCGCAGCGCGGCGAGGAGCTCTCGGGGGATCATGGCGTCAACTCGACGGCTCGGATCAGGGAACTTCCACCACCTCGAAGACGCGGCGGACGATCTGCTCGGCGGTGACCTCTTCCGCGTCGGCCTCGTAGGTGAGCACCAAGCGATGGCGCAGCACGTCCGGCCCCACTGCCTTGACGTCTTCCGGCGTGACGTAGCCGCGGTGCCGCAAAAACGCGTGCGCCCGCGCCGCCAAGTTCAGCGCGATGGATGCGCGGGGCGAGGCGCCGAACTCGATGAGCGGCGCGAGATCTTTCAGCCCGTGGCGCGCAGGCTCGCGCGTCGCGAAGACGACTTCGACGATGTAGTCTTTCACTTTCTCGTCGACGTACACCTGGCCGATGATCTGCTTCGCATTGAGCAGATCCGCCGGGTGCACGATGGGCTCGGCCTTCGCCGGTTCGAGCGCGGTCATGCGGTCCATGATTTTGCGCTCGTCTTCCCGCGAGGGGTAGCCCACCTTGATCATGAGCATGAAGCGGTCGACCTGCGCCTCGGGCAGTGGGTACGTGCCCTCCTGCTCGATGGGATTCTGCGTGGCCATGACGATGAACGGCTGCGGCAGGGGATACGTCTTGTCGCCGATGGTGACCTGGCGCTCTTGCATCGCCTCGAGCAACGCGCTCTGCACCTTGGCCGGGGCGCGGTTGATCTCGTCGGCGAGCACCAAGTTGGCGAACACCGGCCCGAGCTTCTGGGTGAAGTCGCCCTTCTGCTGGTTGTAGATGACGGTGCCGATGACGTCGGCGGGGAGCAGATCCGGCGTGAATTGGATGCGCGCGAACTTCGCGGCGATGACGTCGCAGAGGGTGCGGACCGTGAGCGTCTTGGCGAGACCGGGCACGCCCTCGAGCAGCACGTGGCCGCCCGTGAGCAATCCGATGAGGATTCGCTCGATCATGTAGGACTGACCTACGATGACCTTTCCTACCTCGGTGGTGAGTCGGTCGACGAATGCGCTTTCTTTGGCAACGAGCTCGTTTAGAGCGCGGACATCGTGCATGGCGCGTACGTCACTAGCACAACTCCGCGGCTAACCCGATCCACGAGAAAGCACGACCACGCCCTTGATGGCGTACCAGAGCCCGAGCGGAACGGCCCCCCACCAGACGACCACGGTATTCCCGATGACGATACCGCCGTGTTCCGTGTAGAGCGCAACGCCAACACACGCGGCCAGCAACGCAAGGCCAAAGAGAAACATTCCCAGACCAGGACGCATGGCCTAACTTTATCAAAAAATTCCGCCGAAAAATCCTGCCGAGAATCCTGCCAGCTACTTCTTGCCGGCGTCCGTCGGGAGCTGCGGAGCGTTGTCTTTCTTGCGGAAGACGATCCAGTTGGGGCTTGAAATCCCGAGCAGGCGCCGGTGTACCCGGCGGCCTTTGATGTCGATGATCGAGACGGTATCTTCGGCGGTGTTGGAGACGTAGCCCCACTTGCCGTCGTCCGAGAAGGCCATGCCGTAGGCGCCTTTGCCCGTGGGGATCTCGAAGACCTGCACGTCGGTGTCGGTTTGATACAGAACCACGCGGCCGCCTTCCGGGTCGGTGATCCAGAGGTAACCGTCCGGTCCGGGCACTACGGTGCCGACCCGGAAACCGAGCTCAAAGGTGCGGCGGATGCCGAGGTTCGTCGTCTGCACGGAGGTCAGCGTCTTCTTCTCGGCGTCGTCGATGTAGGCGAGATCGTTCTCGCCCTGCCAGACGCCCCCGCCGGAGCCGACTTTCAAGGTGGCCCGCACGACCTTGCTCGCCGCGTCGATGACCGTCACCGAGTTGGACCCGGCATTCACCACGAAGGCATAGCGCCCGTTCTTGGAGATGGTGATGCGCGCGGGCTGGTTCTCCACCTCCACCTTGAACCGATCCACCAACGTCGTCGGGGTGATCAGGAGCGCGTTGCCCGGGGCGGTCATCGAGGTGGCCCAGATGTCTTCCTCGTCCGGGGAGAAGACGGCGTTGAAGACCGGAGCCTCGGTGACGCGACCTTTGATGGTCACACCCGTGGTGGCCTTCAAGAGAAGGAGGGCGCCCTTCGAGCTCGGGTTGTCCGCCAGGATGCGAAGGGGCGTGCCGGCTTCTTGCTCGCCCGCGTCTTCACCCGCGTCGGGAGGCTCGCCGCCGGCGTCGAAGCCTGCATCGAACCCGGAGTCTACCTTCGCATCCGCACGGGCATCGACCCCGGCGTCGGGCGCCACTCCGGGGACGAGGGAGCCCGCCGAGAGCAGGAGCTGCTGCCGATCCCTACTGAGCGCGAGGTAGTGCGGGAACGACGCGTTGCGAAGGTGGATCCGTGAAGGGTTGATGTACTCCTTCTCGGTGTCGACGACGGTGATCGTATCGCCATTGCCGTTCAGTACGTAGAGCGCGTCGTAGTTGATGGCACTGGGCAAGCCCAAGGTGGTCGGCAGGCCATCATCCTTGTCATCGCAGCCCGCGGCCCCGATGCCGAGAAGGATGGTCGTGGCTACGACCGAGGCAAGACACGGAAGAAGGGAGAGAAGAAGAAGCGGACGCCGTCCCATCGCTCTCTTACATACGCTGCCGGGCTCGCTCATTCCACTTCCAAGACGACTTTACCGAACGCCTTTCGCTCTTCGAGGACGCGGTGGGCCTCCACCGCGCTCCACAAAGGCAGGACGCGGTCGACCACGGGGCGCAATTTACCCTGGGAAAATAGCGGCATCATGCGGTGAAGGTCCCCCTTCGAACCCATGGTCGATCCCAGAACGCGCACCTGGCGGAAGAAAATGTGCCGCAGGTCGATGGTGGGCGAATGCCCCATGGTCGCCCCACACGTGACGACGCACCCGCCCCAACGCGTGGCCAGGATGCTCTTGACGAAGACGTCGCCGCCGACATGCTCGATGACCGCGTCGACCCCGCGCTTCTCGGTGAGCTTTTTCACCTCGGCCACGAAGTCGGTGGTCGTGTAGTTGATGCCCACGTCCATGCCCAGGGCGCGCGCCCGTTCGAGTTTTTCGTCACTGCCCGCGGTGCCGATGACGCGCGCACCGAATAGCTTCGCGATTTGAATCGCCGCGCTCGAGACGCCGCTCCCCGCGGCTTGCACCAGCACCGTCTCGCCTGGGGCGACGCGGGCCCGCGTGACGACCATCTGCCACGCGGTGAGGAAGGCCAATGGGATCGCCGCCGCTTCGGTGAACGGCAGATCGCCGCCGGGCCCTGCGCTGGGGTAGGGAAGGATGTTGGCATCGGGCACGACGACGTGCCGCGCATAGCCTCCCTGCGTCGTCTCGCCGAGGATGTTGTACCGCGAACAGAGGTTGTCCTCGCCCGCGAGGCACTTCGCACACACGCCGCACGAGACCCCGGGCGAGACGAGCACCTTTTGCCCGACCTTGCATCCCGTTGCACCCGGGCCGAGTGCTTCGATCTCGCCCGCGATGTCCGAACCGAGTCGATGCGGAAAGTCGTATTTGACGTTGGGCAGACCACGCCGAACCCACACGTCGATGTGGTTCAACGCCACCGCCCGCACGCGCACGAGCACCTGCCGCGGCCCCGGCTCCGCGATGTCGATGGTTTCGCGCTTCAGGACCTCGGCCCCACCGTTTTCCCGAATGACCATGGCTTCGGTTTTCATGGCTGCGCACTCTAAATCACTCGCGCGACGCGCTCCCGACTCCAGCACGGCGGAAAAACTCCAACGGCTCGTGCGATTCGGACATCATTTGTCGAATCGTCGGGGAATCGTCACGTCGCTGTCACACGCGGAGGGCTAAAGCACGGCTTCCTTAACTCGCTGTAAGGTTTTGGTCGTTTGCCGTGAAATTCCCTCGAAAATACCCCCAGCTCCTCCGCGCGACGGCTGCCGCCGCATTTGCATGGTTCACCCTCCAACCGGGAACGGTGCACGCCCAACTGGCACCTCCCGCCCCTGCGGCCGCGGCCCCCGCTCCTGCGGAGAAGAAAGAGCACTGGTACGACAAGCTCAAGATTCGCGGGTATACGCAGGTTCGGTACAACCGACTTTTCGAATCCAACGATCGACTGGTCAACATTCAAGGCGATCGGTCCATCGGGGACGGCGGAGGCTTCTTCCTCCGGCGCGCCCGCGTGGTCCTTTACGGCGATGTGCACGAGCAGGTCTCCGTCTACCTGCAGCCGGACTTTGCCTCGGCAATCAACGACCAGCTCAATGTGACGATTCTCCGCGACTGGTACGCCGATGTCTTCTTGGACAAGTCGAAGGAGCTTCGCGTTCGGGTCGGGCAGTCCAAAGTGCCATTCGGCTTCGAGAACATGCAATCGAGTCAGAATCGCGTGCCGTTCGATCGCTCCGATCCCATCAACAGCGCGCCCAAGGACGAGCGCGATATTGGCGTCTTCGTTTACTACGCGCCGAAAGCCATTCGCGAGCGTTTCAAATACCTCGTGGACAGCGGCCTCAAAGGCTCCGGCGATTATGGCATGGTTGCCCTCGGCGTCTACAACGGGCAGACGGCGAACCGACGAGAGTTGAACGACGAGCCTCACGTCGTCGCGCGCGCCGCGTATCCATTCCAAATCGGAAAACAGATCGTGGAGCTCAATCTCGGCGGCTACACGGGTAAATACTACGTCGGTAAGGACAAGGACGTCGGCGGCCCAAACGAGATTCGGGACGTTCGCGCGTACGGTGCCTTCATTCTGTACCCGCAGCCGATTGGCTTGCAGGTCGAATACAACATTGGGCGCGGCCCGGAGTTCGACAAGGCCAATAATCGCATCAAGCAGGATTGGCTCAGCGGTGGATACGCGCTGGCCACGCTGAAGCTAGGCAACGTCATTCCGTACGTGCGGGTCTCCATGTACGACGGCGGACGAAAGTTCGAGACGAATTCGCCGCTCTACAAAGTTCGCGAGGTGGAGGCCGGCGTCGAATGGCAGGTGTTCAAGGCGCTCGAGCTCACCGTGGCGTACAACGAAGCCGAACGAACCTTCCCCGAAAAGCCCTATCCGCAAGAGAGCGGGCGGTTTCTTCGCCTGCAATGCCAATTCAACTACTAGAGAATTTACAGGAAGGCGGGAAGACGGCCCGCCTTCCCGTCTTCCCGTTCAATTCATCATTCTTTCGATTAGAACAGATTGAACCGCGCGGTGCTGGTCACGCGGTGCATCGTTCCCACCTCGGCCGCGCATAGGATGCCCGGCACACAAGGGCCGCGTGCCTCGTCGTTGCCGAAGGTGTGGCGCCGCCCGAAGGTGTATTCGAGCCCGAACTCGACTTGGCGGGTCAAGGTCCAGAACGTATTCACGTACAATTCTTCGAGCTGCTGATTGACCTCGGGATCGACGATGTCCATCGTCTCCGGGCTGAAGGTCGGCTCGTAGGGGTGCTCGGGCGAGCTTGCGCCGTTGTTTCTGAAAAAGGTTTGGCTCCAAACGACGTTGGAACGAAATTGGGGATTCCACACGTGCGTGTAATTGACGTGGTACCCGAGGGCATCCCAGAGCACGAAGCGCTCGCCCGTATCCGTCACACCCTGCGCGGAGCCGGCCGCGAACATGTAGCGCCCGAGGCCGCGCCCCCCCGTGACGCTCGCGCGAAAGGTGTCCCCGAAGACGTTCAACGCCGTGGAGAGGCTCGCGCCCCAGCCCTGTTTGGAATACGAATCACCGCCGGGGGCGCCCACGTCCTCGTAGTGCGTCGTCACGCCGGCGGCGGAGACCGAGCCCCACGTTCCCGCCGTCTCCACGCGGCCCACCAGATCGGGAATCCGCTGAACCTTGCGCGTGTAGGGCGTTTTCGTGCCCGGGCCATCGGTGATGCCGTTTTGGTCGGTGCCCGCCGCGTTCTCCGCTGCGAGCGCCACCGTGAAATTCTCCTGCAACGGGATGGTGTAGCGGATCATGGGCATGCGAAGCCCGGGACCGGATCCCGGCCCATTGAAGTCGACCGTCTGCGCGGCGGCGTTGAGGTCCATGAAGGTGGACCACGTTTGCCCGACGAGGAGCGTGCCGTACTTTCCGCTCAACGTGCCGTACGCATGCCGCAGACGCGCCAGCACCGAGTTGGTGAACTCTTGGCTCGTGAGAAGATTGCCACTCCAGAAATCCGCTTCGAGCCGTGCACCGATATCGACCCACCGTGTCGTCGTCAATGTCGTAAGGCCGAGTCGACTCGTGCGCGCCGTCAAATAGAGTTGGCCGGACTTCTTTCGCGCTTCGTAGCTCGAGCTCAGGGGAATGCGCGCCGCGATGATGGCGTAATCGTCTGCCTCGACGTACGGATTGCGCGCTTTGAAGTCGTACGCCACATCGAGTTGGGCATACCCGCTGAACGTCAACGTGGTCGTCGTTTCCGGAATGCGAAATGTCCCCGGCTCGTCTTCAGCGAACGCGACCGCGCTGAAGCAAGAAAAAGAGGCCGATGCCGTGATGGCCATCGCCCATGGAGCAGGCGTCCATCGGGGCATCACAAGGAGGGCCTCATCCATAGTGAGTCACGCTCGCGCTGGTCAACCCATTGGCGATGCCCCTAGACGTCTATGCACCAAAAAGGAGGAAGCCATGGCGGGCAATAGCGGACCCGGGTATGCGAAGAATCCCCAGCATCGTGTCGAAACGCAGTCGGAGGCGCAACGCGTTCGCGTCACGTTTCGAGGCGAGGTCATCGCCGACAGCTCGAACGCCATCCGTCTCCAGGAGGCCACGTACCCCGCTGTGTATTACGTGCCCCGCGAGGACGTGAAGATGGATCGCCTCGTGCGCACGCAGCTCCACACGGAGTGCCCCTTCAAGGGCACGGCGTCGTACTTCAGTCTCCGCGACGCCAAAGGCGAGCTCGTGGAGAACGTTGTCTGGAGCTATGAGCACCCTTACGACGAGGTGGCCGTCATCAAGGACCACGTCGCGTTCTACCCGAACAAGGTGGATGCGATTTCGGTCGGGTAGCGCGTCAAGCGACCAAGAGGAGTGATTTCGCGATCTCGCCAGGACGCAGGCACCATGCGGGCTGGCGATCGCGGATCACGGAGACCTGCGCGTGCAGAAGGGGCGGGAACGTCGGCCGGCCGATGAGGAAGGCGCCCAAGCCCGAGAGCACGGGTTCGTCCGCGACCACGGCGATGGTGTTTCCGCGTTGGAGAAGCGTCGGCACGACCAGCTCGGGCGGCACGCGCGAGGTCAGCGACGGAAGCACCTCGATGACGCCGACGTAGTCGACCCGATCGGCAAAGAGCTCCGCCGTTTGCAAGGCCGTGGGCAACGGGCTCGAGACGATGTGGTCGAAGTTCGGCTCGTCGTCGAGGCGCACCTTGTTGCCCAGCGCGCGCACGATGCGGCGGCCTTCGGGTGAAAGGTAACGGTGGGACTCGGCGACGGACTCGTCGTGGGAAAGGGAAGCGCGAAGGAGAAAGACGTCCACCCGCGCACTATACCCGAGTCGCGCGTTCGTCCGAGGCTCAGGCCAAAAGCTCGGGGCCCACCGAGCTCGCGTCGTCGGACTTCACGGCGTGGGACAACGCAATCGTGAGCACCAGCATGGCGCGGTAAACCAGGTGAACGTCGTCGACATCGACATTGCGCTCCGCCGGTTCGGCGTCGCCCTCGAGTGCCGCCTCCAGGTGCTCGTGGACGAAGTCGACGATGGCCGGCTGCTGCTGCTCGATGATGTCTTCCAGCTCGAACGGCTCGGTGTCTTGCCCCGCGCGGATCTCTTCTTCCAGATTGAGCGCCGCTTCGCTCGCCCGCAGTGCATCTTCGCTCACCTCCATGAGGCGTTTGCCGAAGGTGCGCTCGAAGGCGAGCCAGATGGTCACGCTGAGAAAGCACCCCAGCGCGATGGCCGTTTGATCGAGCGGGCGATCCAACACGTCGGTCACGCGGCGGGCGAGGGCGGGCTGCGTCTGCTCGAAGCGCGTGAAGAGCGCCTCGAGATCGATGGGATCGGGCGCGCTCAGCGCGCGGTGCGGTGTGCCCGCATCGTGCGCGAGCTCACGCTCGATGCGCTCCAGTACGGCGCCGTGAATGACAGCGAAACCCGGAACCGGTCGGATGGCCGCACCCCGAACCCACACATTCACACGTTACGTCAGTGTTTTCTCTTCTGCCAGCGCTTGGATGGCCCCGCCCCCGATGGAGGGGCTGTCCCGGAAAGCGGACCAGCGGAAGCGTGGGACCGTCTACGGCTCATGCTTCGCATCTGAAGGCCGCACCAAACGATGCCGGCCAGGCCCAGCACGTCCATGAGGAGGACCCCCCGCCCGAGCACGCTGCTCGTGATGGGTTCGGTGCCGAAATCCCCGTGAAAATGAGCAAATGTCGCGCTGGTGGAGAGGCGCCGCTGCCAGACCATGGCCAGGCTCAGCACGACGGCGACGGGCACCGCCCCGATGATGGCGACGGGCCCGAGCCGCTCGATGCGAGCCCACCGCGCGGCGGCGAGGAAGCCCAGCAAAACCGTACCCCCGGAGGCGAGAACCAGGGCCAAATCGATGGCGGACGCCATCGCCCGCGGCCGGATCCAATAGAGGTAGGCCCAGTCCGCGTGGAACGCCGCAAAGTACCCGACGATGGGCGCGTACACGAAAATGGCGAACAGCGCGACCACCCCAAAGCCGCGCGAGGCGACCGCGGAGGCTTCATGGCGCGCAAGCTCCCCGCGGGCCAGCCACGCAAAAAAGGCTCCCAGGGCGATGGCGATCAACGGTGCAAAGAGGATGGGCACGGCAAAGGCGCATGATGGAGGTTCCCCCGGGGAAAATCCACGTGCTAAGGGATCGGTCCGTTCAAAGGACCGGATTCGCCTCGATGGACCCTGCCAAGCTTCGTGAGCTTCTCGAACAGGTGCAAAGTGGCGCGCGGTCCGTCGACGACGCGGCTTTGGCGCTCAAGGATCTCCCTTTTGCCGATCTCGGATACGCGGTGGTGGACCATCATCGCGCCCTCCGCCAAGGGGTGCCCGAGGTCATCCTGGGCCAGTCGAAAACGGCGGCCCAGATCGTGGGCATCGCCACGGAGGTTGCGCGCACGGGGCAGAACGTCCTGGTGAGCCGGCTCGATCCGGCGAAGGCCCATGAGGTCTGTCGCGCGATGCCGGCGCTCCGCTACCACGAGATGGCCCGCGTGGCGACGCTCGAGCAAGCGCCCATCCCGCGTCTTGGAACGCGCCCCGTGGCGGTGGTGACCGCCGGCACGAGCGACCTTCCCGTGTCCGAAGAATGCGCCGAGACCTTGCGCATGCTCGGGGCGGAGGTGGAGCGCGTCTACGACGTGGGGGTGGCGGGCATCCATCGGCTGCTTCACCGCCGGCAGGCGCTGGACGCGACCAGCGTCATCATCGTGATCGCCGGGATGGAAGGCGCCTTGGCCAGCGTGGTGGGCGGCCTGGTCGAGGGGCCCGTGATTGCCGTGCCCACCTCGGTGGGGTATGGCGCAGCGTTCGAAGGCCTCGCGGCGCTTCTCGGGATGTTGACGAGCTGCGCCTCCGGGGTAACGGTGGTGAACATCGACAACGGGTTCGGTGCGGCCTTCGCCGCCGCCCGGATCCTACGCGCAGGAGCGCGAGGCTAATGCCGCACGACGGTCATGACCAGCATGGGCAGCATGAGCACGGGCATCACGAGCATGGGCATTCCCATCCTCACGACCACGATCACCCCCCGCACTCGCGTCGGGCGCCGCCGCGCGCCGAGCTGCCGCGCGGGGCAGGGAAGGGGAAGATTCTCTTTCTCGATGCACCGAGTGGCCTCGCCGGCGACATGATCATCGCGGCCATCATCGATCTCGGCGTGCCCGAGGTCGTGGTGGCCAATGCCGTGGCGAAGCTCCCGGTCTCGGGCTTTCACATCCACTTCGGAACGCGTGTGCGCAGCGGCATCGTGGGCACCTCCTTCGAGGTGCACGGCGAAACGCCGCAGCCCGAGCGGACCTATGCGACCGTCCGCGGCATCTTGGAGCAGTCGGAACTCGAGCCTGCGGTGCTGCAGATGGCGCAGGCCACCTTTCAGCGGCTCGCCCTCGCCGAGGCGAAGGTTCACAAGAGCCTTCTCGACGACGTGCACTTCCACGAGGTGGGCGCGGTCGATGCCATCGTCGATGTCGTCGGAAGCGCGGCCGCCCTCGAGTACCTCGGGGCGGACGTCATCGTCTCGCCGCTGCCGATGGGGCGGGGCTTCGTGCCGGCGCGCCATGGCATTCTTCCCCTGCCGGCGCCGGCGACCGTGGAGTGCCTGCGCGGGCTCGTCACCGTCGATGGAGGCCTCGATTTCGAGTTCGTGACCCCCACGGGGGCCGCCATCGTGGGGGCGCACGCACGCGGCTCGTCGCGTTGGCCGTCCATCGTCCCCGAGGCGGTGGGGTGGGGCGCGGGCACGGCGCAGTTGGCCGATCGACCGAACCTGCTGCGCGCCGTGCTCGGTACCTCCGTGGATCCGACGGGGGCGACGCACACCGTCCTCGAGACCAACGTGGACGATGCCACCGGCGAGCTGGTGGCGAGCGCCATCGAGACCTTGCTCGAGGCAGGTGCGCTCGATGCATGGGCCACGGCCATCACCATGAAGAAGGGGCGGCCGGCGCTCACGTTGAGCGCGCTGGTGGCGACTCCCCGCGCGGAGGCGATGAGTGCGCTGCTCTTGCGCGAGACGACGAGCCTCGGCGTGCGTCGGTACGACGTCTCACGGGTGGAGCGACCGCGCCGCCGCATCGAGGTCGAGACGCCCTTCGGGTTAATTCCCGTCAAGGTATCCGAGGGCCCCTACGGACCGCCTCAAGTGAAGCCCGAGTTCGACGCCTGCGCTGCCGCAGCGAAGGCACATCACGTCCCGGTGCGCGAGGTGATCCGCGCGGCGCTCGTCGCCGCCGCAGGGCATTCGCACGCGTGAGCACACGCGACGCTGGGCGGCGAAAGCCCCTCTGCGGAAGGATTTTTTCCGTTATGCTGCCGGTGTGCGCGGACCCGACACGCGCGGAAAGCCACGGTTTGAAAGATGCCCTGCCCGAAGTGCGGCCAGCCGACACAGCCCAGCGACAAGTTCTGCAACTCGTGCGGCTTTTCCCTCGCAAGCGCCGGCGCTGGTGCCGGTGGCCTCCCTCCGCCTCCCCCGGCGAGTCCGTTCGGCGCGCCGCCTCCGCCGCCTGCATCGCCGTTTGGCGGGCCTCCTCCTCCGGCCGCATCCCCGTTCGGTGGTCCGCCGCCCCCACCGCCTCCGTTCGAAGGAGGCGGCGGTAGCCCCTACGGTCCGCCGCCCGGTGCCGTTCCGGGGGCTGCGCCTGGTGGTTCGCGGTGCGCGCAGGGCCACGACATCGCCCCGGGCCAGAGCTACTGCCGCGAAGGGCACCCCCTCGCGCTCGACGCGATGAACTTCGGCAGCGACATGTACGGCGCCCCCGCCGCGCCGCCCCCCGCGCCAGGCTACGGACAGCCGCCGCCCTTTGGAGCGCCGCCCGCGTACGGAGCCCCGCCGCAGTCGCCGTTCGTCGGATCGCCCTTCGGTGGTGCACCGCATCCAGGAGCGCCGGGGATGCCGCCCGGCATTCAGCCGCCGCAAGCCTACGGCGGGGGCCTTCCCCCGGCGCCGCCGCCCTTTGGCGACATTCCGCCGTCGCCGCCACTGGCCGGGCCCGCGCCCTTCGGTGGTGGACCTCCGCAGCCGTTCGGCGCGCCGCTCGCACCGCCGGGGCCTCCCGGAGGATTCGGTCCGCCCGTGGGTTATGGGCAACCGCCGCAGGCGCCTCAATATGGACTGCAAGCGCCTGCAGCCCGCGCGCCGCTCATGGGCGGTGGGCCCACCAACATGTTGCGCGGCTTCCTCATCTCGTTTCAATCGAACCCGCAGGGTGAATTCTGGCCGCTCTTCGGCGGGCGCCTCCAGGTGGGGCGCGCCAACACCGGCGAGCTGGATATTCCCTTGGCCGATGCCACGATCTCGTCGCGACATGCTTCGCTGGTGATCGACGGCCCGAGTGGAACCATTTTCGTCGAGGACACGGGGTCGACCAACGGCACCTACGTCAACGACGAAAACATCGGTCCCAACGGCCGTCGCGAGCTGCGTGATGGAGATCGACTCCGCTTCGGCGGCTACACGACCCTCGTTAAAGTGATAGGTCCGCTCCAATGACCGTTCGATCCAGCCTTCTTGCCATCGTCACCACGATGGCCCTCGTCTTGGTCTCGGCCATCGCCTTTGCCGCACCCGAGGCGCACATCCTTCGCATCGACCCGCGCGCCGGCGTGCAAAACGGCGCGCCGCTCCTCACCACCGTGGTCGAGGTCATCCAGGCCAACACGCCGGACGTCACCCCGTGTGGACTGCTCAAGGGCAACGCGGCCCTCGACTGCGTGAGCGAGGCCATGGAGAAGCCGGGCGCGAACTGGACCGCGTTCCAATTCCCCAAGGACAACGCGCAGCTCCTGGTGAAGGTCAATGGCTCCGACACGCCGGCGGCGATCGACGGCAACATCCAGAAATGGGGCGACTCCAAGGAGAAGGGCGTCGGCACCGCGTGGTTGATCGCGCTGGATGCCTCGTCGGGCATGGGCTCGCGCTACTACGATGCCCGGACCATCGCGCACCAGTTCGTCGAGGCCATGGGCCCCAACGACGTGATGAACGTGCAGATGTTCAGCGATCGCCAGGTCATCAAGGACTCCAAGTGGAAAACGTTCAAGCAGCGCAATGAGCTCGTGACGGCGTTGAACGACCAGCAATCGACGGCCCCGTCTTCCGGTGCGGCCAAGCCGTTGATGAACCTTCTCAAGGGCATCGCCACCGACGCGTTTGGAAGCTTGGGAAACATCCAAGGACCGGACATCCCGCTTCACCAAGCCATGGTGGTCCTGTCGAACGGGTCGGGCAAAGAGGACGCCTCCAGCGCCGCCCCCAGCGCGACGATCTTCAAGCAGTTCGTCACCAAAGGGCGCTTTCCCGAGGACAACACCTCGGCGCCGAAGACGCCGCTGCCGGTCGTCTCCATCTGGCTTCCGACGGCGGGTGGCATCGTCAACGATGCGCTCCGCAACAACGATCAGCAGTTCATGCGCGAGCTGTCCAACCCCGAGATCGGGGGATTCTTCGACATCGTGCGCGACGGGCAGGGGCAGACGAAGGGCAAGACGATCATCGGCCTGGTCAAGCAGCGCTTCAACTCGATGTACCTCGTGCGCTGGCGCGTCTCCTGTTTGAACCCGACCCTCGAGCAGACGTTCAGCCTGCAGTTCATGGGCGGCAAGACGCAGATCAAAGGCGATGCGTCGTTCAAGGACGTGCCCGTCGGCGCGGATCCTTCGCAGTGGCCGCTCGACATCGAAATGGGGCGCACCAAGGCCGAGGCGACCGCCAATCCGGTGTACCCGGGCGGTACCTTGAAGGTGTACGGCACCTTCTGCTGGGGCGGTGATTCGAAGCGCGCCGAGGCGTACTTCCTGCCCGCGGGCACGAAGCCGGATCCGAGCTTCAGCAACACGGATCTCGCGGCCCTTCAGCGCGCGCAGAAGAACTTGATCAACCAGGGGCTTCGCGGCGCCGCGAAGGATGCGAACGATTCGTTCGTCGAGTTCGAGGTGCCCGACGAGGAGAAGATGCTCGAGGGCACGGGCGACAACATGGTGCTGCGCGTGCTCGTTTACGACAACGTCGCCCACCGCGCGAGCGGCCACGACGAGCAGTCGGTGCTCACGCTCAGGGCGGGGAAGAAGCCGATCAACCTGCTGCTCATTCTGGGCATCGCCGGCGGCGTCATCGTGATTCTGCTGTTGGTCATCGTGTTGATCCGCGGCGGTGGAAAGGGCTCGAAAAAGCGCGGTGGCGCGCCGCCTTCGCCGGTGGTGGCGGGTGGCTATGGTCCGCAGGGTGGCGGCTACGGCGCGCCACCTCCGCAACAGGGCGGTGGCTACGGCGGACCTCCGCAACAAGGTGGTGGTTACGGTGGGCCTCCGCAACAAGGCGGTGGCTACGGTGGGCCTCCACAACAAGGCGGTGGCGGCTATCCACCGCCGGGCGGCGGCGGGTATCCACCGCCAGGAGGGCCTCCTCCGGGAGGAGGCGGCGGTTATGCGGCGCCGCCGATGCAGGCGCAGGCGCCCGCGTATGCGCCGCCTCCGGTTGCGCCCGTGGCAGCGGCCGCACCGCAGGTGCCGGGCGGCGTGGTGCAGGTTCGTTGCCCATCGTGCCAATCGATGACGATGGCCACGCCGGGGCAGCCCTCGGTGTGCTTTTCATGCGGCCAGCCCTTGCCGGCCGATCTCGCGGGAGGAGGTGGGGGCGGCAACGCTCCGGCGTTTCCATTGACGGGAGCGCTCTCTGCACAACCGCTCGCGCCTCCGCCGTCACCCTATGGCTCGTACAGCAGTGGCGGTGTGGCCACGGCGGCCGTTCTCTCGGGGACGGCCGGCCAATACACGATTCGCCCGGGCACCGAGATCCGGGTCGGACGCGATCCGGCGCAGTGCCCGGTGACGTTGTCCGAACCTCGGGTCAGCGGCGTTCACTCGACCTTGAAGCTGGAAGGTTCGCAGCTCTGGGTGCGGGATGAAACGTCGAACAATGGCACCTACGTCGCGGGCTCGCGCATCGAGCCGGGGACTTGGGTGCCGGTACCACCCGGAGCGCAGCTCCGTTTCGGCCCGGTGGAGTTCACCGTCCGCCTCGACGCATAGGAGAACGCCCGCGTGACGATCCCGGCCATCGAGTTCGCCGAGCGGACGCATCCGGGGCGCGATCCGAGCAAACAGATCAACGAAGATTCCTGCGGCCACCGCGAGACGGCCCTCGGCTATCTCGCGGTGGTGTGCGACGGAATGGGTGGCCATGAGGGCGGGCGGGAAGCCTCGCAGCTGGCCCTCAAGACGATCTTCGAGGTCTTCGATCGCTCCGGTGCCGAGCCGCGCGAAGGCGCCACGTTGATCGGTCCCGGCGGCGCGGCTTCATTGGGTGGCAACGGCCGTGAGCCGGCGCGCGTTCTGCGCGAGGCCATCGAGGAGGCGAACCGCCGCGTGCACGCCATGACCTCCACCGAGGCGGCGCGGCCGGGCGCGACGGTGGTGGCGATTCTGCACCATCACGGCGGCACCGAGGTGGCGCATGCCGGCGACAGCCGCTGCTACCTGATTCACGCGGGCAACATCGTGCAGCTCACCAAGGACCACTCCATGGTCCAGCAGATGGTCGATGCCCAGCTGCTCACACCCGAGCAAGCCGCGGTGCACCCCGATGCCAACCGGATTTCACGCGCCCTGGGAATGAAGCCCGACATCGACGTCGAACTGCGCCCGCAACCGGTGCAGCACGTGGTGGGCGACGTCTTCGTGCTCTGCTCCGATGGGCTGAGCGACATGGTCGAGCCATCGGACATTCTGCGTCTTGGCGTGCAGCCCTCGGCGCAGGCTGCGGGGCAGCTGGTCGATCTCGCGAATGCGCGGGGCGGCCACGACAACATTTCCGTGCAGGTGCTGCGAGCCCGCGAAAGCGCCCTCGCGCAGCCGCAATTTCTCGCGCCCACGGTGGTGGACACGAAGCCCCCGCCGCCGGTCGGCCCCTCGGGCACCGTGGTCATCCCTGCAGCACCGATCCCTCCCTCGGTGGCACGCCCCGTATCGCCCACCACGACGGACGAGGACGAGCACCACGCCGAGACGCAGCCCACGCGCCGCTCGCCCATCGTCATCGTCGGCGTCCTCCTCGGCCTCGCCGGCGTGGGCATCATCATCGCGATTTACGTCCTGCTCGACCTGGGCGGTGGCGCACGAAAGCGCCATCCCGTCCTCGAGGACGACGCCGGCGCCTCCGCCGCACCTCCGCCGCCCCCCGCCATGGAGCGCCAAGCCGCCCCGGCCCCGACCCCCTTCACGTCGGGGGCCGACGCCGAAGCCGCACCGCTCCCTTCGCTCATCCATCCCGCGACGCACCCGCGCCTCAAACGCGATCGGTGAGGGTTAGGGGTTAGGGAAGAAGAGAGAGAGACGGTTCTCCGTTTCTCCTCCCTAACCCCTAAACCCTAAACCCTAACCCCTCGAAAGCGCATAGAGTGCTCCCCGATGATTCCCGGGCTCGGCAAAGAAACCGTCACCATCGGCAGCGCACCGGATAACGACATCGTCCTCGCGGGGCCTGGTGTCGTACCGCACCATGCTCGTGTCGTTCGGCAGAATGGGCAGATCTTTTTCGTCGACCTGGGGCAAGGCCCGAGCTTCGCGAACGGTGCACCGCTGCCGCCGCAGCAGCCGGTGCCCTACGACTTTCGCGTCCAGTTCGCGGTGGGCCAAGTGCCCGTGCCGCTTGCCCATCCGGCCATCGCGCTCATGCTCCTCTCGCAGGGCAGCGCGCAGGTGCAGCGAGGGCATGTCGTCGTGGGCCGCGACCCTGCGCGCGCATCGCTCGTCGTGGCGCATGCTTCGGTGAGCGCGCTCCACGCCACGGTGATGCTCGACCGCATGATGGTCGTCGACCAAGGCTCCACCAGCGGCACGTACCTTCAGGGCCGTCAGATCCCCGCGAATCAGCCGGTGCCGCTCGATCCCAACGGCATCGTCGCCTTCGGATCCATCCCCGTGCCCGTGGGCCTGCTCGCACAGTACGCGCAAGCCTCGCAGGGCGGAGCCCCCGCCGGACACGCTGCGCCTCCACCAGCCGCCGGCAATCCACCGGGCGGTGACCAAGGTGGTGGCGGCGGCCCGCGCAAGCACCGCACCGTCATCGGTGAGCTATCCCTCGCGGAGCTCGCGTCCAACGTCATCAGCATCGGCCGAACGCCGGAGAACAAGATCGTCGTTCAGCACGCCCAGGTGTCGTCGCGCCACGCGCAAATCGTCAAACAAGGCGAGCAGCTCTTCTTGGAAGACCTGCGCTCGGCCAACGGCACCTTCGTACGCGGCCAGCGCCTCGCGCCCGGCCAGCGCGTTCCCGTGCAGAACGGCGAAAAAGTCTTCATCGGCCCCATGCCGCTGCTGATTCACATCGCCGGCCAGCAGGTCAACGTCGTCGTCGAGGACCAACAGGCCTCGTGGGCCGGCAAACCGCTTTACGAAATCGAAGCATGGGACCTCTTCCTCGAGGTCCCCGATCGCGACAACAAAGCCGCGATGAAAACCCTGCTCGATCACGTCTCCTTCAAGGCTTTGCCCGGAGACATGATTGCGCTCATGGGCCCCTCGGGCGCAGGCAAAACGACCCTGCTCTTGACGCTCAATGGCTACATGCCGCCCACCAGCGGCCAAGTGCGTATCAACGGTGAAGACCTTTATACGATTTACGATGCCCTCCGCGGATCCATTGGATACGTCCCGCAGGACGACATCGTGCACCCCGAGCTCACCGTCTTCGAGGCGGTGAAGTACTCCGCACGGTTCCGACTGCCCAATGACTATTCGGAGGACGAAATCAATCGCCGCGTCGAGGAAACGCTGCGCGATCTCGGCCTCGAGGGCGTCAAGAATCTTCAAATTGGCAAACCGGAAAAGAAGGTCCTCTCCGGCGGACAGCGAAAGCGCGTCAACATCGCCCTCGAGCTGGTGACCGATCCGGTCATCCTCTTTTTGGACGAACCCACCAGCGGCCTCGCCGCCGACGACACGACGGCGCTCATCAATCTATTGTCCGATTTGACGCGCAAGACCGGCAAAACGATCATCATGACGATCCACCAGCCGGCCAAAGACGAATTCGAGAAATTCAATCTTTGCTTCATCATGGGCTACGGCGGAATCCCGACGTACTTCGGCCCCACGGGTGACTCGTCGTATCGGTTCTTCGGCTCGATCATCGAACGCCACCCGGAGATGGGCACCCGCAGCACGCCGCGCAAAGTCGACAACCCGCGCGACATGTTCGACATGCTCAACGTGCGCGAGCGCGCCGTGCACGAAGAGATGAAGCGCCGCGATCCCAATGCGCCGCGCATCCCCGCCCGATTGGACGCGGCGCGCGCGTGGCGGAACGAGTTCTTCCAAAATACGAATCCCGTTTACCAGCGCATGTACTCCGGCCCGCGGGCCGTGGGCAACGATGCTGCCGCACGGGGAACGCCGCATCGCTCCGGCGTGGCGCTCTTCCACCAGCTGATGCTGCTGATGTCGCGCTACTGGAAGGTGAAAATCCGCGACCGCGCCGGTGCGGCCATCATGTTCCTGCAGGCGCCCATCATCGGCATCATGCTCGCGGGCGTCTTCGCCGGGCAGAAAGCGGCGATCCCATTCTGGTGCCTCGGCGCCATTCAGGACTTGGCCAACCGCAGGGCCGACGCCGCATCCAACACCGCCGACTTCTTGAAGAACATGAAGCCGACCGACGACCACACCGCCGCGATGTTCTTCCTCGTGGTGAGCTGCGTGTGGTTCGGCACCAGCAACTCGGCGCGCGAGATCGTCACCGAGCGGGCGATCTACCTGCGCGAGCGCATGGTGAATCTCGGCTTGTTCAACTACGTGATCAGCAAATACATCATCCTGAGCTTCGTCAGCTTTTTGCAGTGTTTCATGCTGCTGGCCATCGTCTTTCCGGTCCTCGGGTTCGAGGGCGGTCCGTCGGCCTTCGTCATGGAGCTCATGGTGCTCTTCGCCGTCTCCATGAATGCGACGGCGCTCGGTCTCTTGGTGTCGACCTTGGTCACCTCGGCCGAGGCCGCGATGGCGCTCACGCCGATCGCGCTCATCCCGCAGGTCGTCTTGGGCGGTCTCATGGTGCCTATGACCACGAATCCCATGCTCAAGCCGCTCATGTACATCATGCCGGCACGCTGGGGCTTCCAGGGCAGCATCGCCGAGGAACGCGCGGCGCTGGCCAACGCACCCGCGTGGGTGATCGACCTGGCCAAGCCCGCCCTGAACAGCCCTGCCGACTTCGTTCACAACGGGCAATTCCACTGCGCCATTGCGCAAATCGAGAGCGACTCCATCGCAGGCGCATGGGGCTTCGTGGAATGGGCCACGCCTTGGGTCCCGTTCGTCGTGCTCTACGGTATGACCGTGGTGATGCTCGGGCTTCTCTTCATCTTGCTCAAGCGCAGGGATCCGGTTTGAACGAGACGGGCGCGCGCCCGTACGCTACAAAATGAACGTGGACGACCTCACACCCGGTTACGACTTCGGCGAAGACCGATTCGATCTCGAGAACGCCGAAGACCGCGAAATCGTGCGGTTCGTCCTCTCCCAAGCGCTCTACGGCGAGGCCACGGGCGTCTTCTGCGGAAAGTCGCTCTACGCCGCGGGCACGCTCGAGGCTGCCAAATTCTACGTGCGCCAGGCCAAGCAAGAGCTCGCGCACCTGCAGCTCTTCGCCGAGATCTTTCGCCTGCTCGGCATCACCCCCAGCCCCGCCCACTGGGTCATCCGCCTTCTGGCGGCACACAACAATTACTACCCGCTCAAAGTCTTCATGGAGCACGCCATCGGCGAAGGCATGGTGCTCGACATCTTCAAAGATCTACTGCTGCAAACCTTGCCCGACGAACACGCGCACATTCCTCTCATCAAGAAGAAGCTGCGCGTCGTCTGCAAAGAGGAAATCGAGCACGTCTCCTGGGGCGAAAAGGAAACGCGCCGTCTTCTCACCGAGCGCCCCTGGCTGAAGACGCCGTACTATGGCCTCTTCGAGCTGCAGATGGGCGTGCTGCCCTTCATGGTTCGCGCCTTCGAGAAGCGCGCGTCGAACCACCGCGTCCTTCGTCACCTCGGGCCCTTTCTCGAGTACGTGCGCCAGCGCGTGCGGCGTCAGGGCCAGGAGCTCGGCTTCGTCCCCGCCAAGCGCCCCGGCCTCCTCTTTCGCCTCTGGGCCATGCTCTTCGGCATCGCCCTCTTTTTGCGGAGCCAATTCGCGCGCAGCACCTCGAAGCTCGACAAGAATTACCTCACCGAGCTCGGGTTCGAAGGCGGCCACACCGCCGCCGTCACGACTACGGATTCTTGACGGCCTTCGCCGTTCCGTCCTTCATGTCCTTCGCGGAGGCGTCGGGGGCGCCGGCGTCGTCGCCCGGCATCGCCGGAAGCTCGGCGATGTTCGGCAGCAACACGATTTCGATGCGACGGTTTTCCTGGCGCGAAGCCTCGTTCACATTGGGGGTCGCGGGTTCGTACTCACCGTAGCCGGCGGCCACGAGCCGTCCGGCGTTCATCCCCGCCTTGATGAGCTGTTGCGTTACCGTGAGCGCGCGCGTCGTCGACAGCTCCAAGTTGTTCTTGAAGGGTGACGGCGGTCCGATGGGCACGTTGTCGGTGTGTCCGGCAACCATGAATCGCCGATCCGGGAACTGGCGCAACACGTGCGCGACGTCGCTGATTGCTTCGGTGCCATCCTTGGAAAGATCGGCGCTGCCGGAAGGAAAGAGGATGCCCGCAGGAAGCTTCACGATCATCCGTCCATGCCGCACGGTTACCGCGAGCTTGCCGCTGTCGATCATCTTGCGAAACTTCTCCGTGATGGCTTTGAACGCAGCGAGGCGTTTTTCCGCCTCCGCGTGCTCGGCGCGCAACTCCTCGAGCTCCGTGCGCGAGGCCTCCAGGTTGGACTGCGTCTCGGCCGCCACCCGCTCCGAACCCTCGCGCGAGGTCTTCTCCTGCTCCCGCCCCTTGGTGCACTCGTCGAGTTTTTGTTCCAGGTTGGTCCAGTGCGCACGCTCCTCCGAGAGATCTTTCTCGTAGCGATTCTTGCGCACCCAGCCGTAAAGGCCGCCGCCGATGAGGGCCAATGCGAGGGCCCCGATGGTGAATGTCGTCAGAAAGGACTTGAGCATGCGAGCTCAGTCTCGCATGGCTCGCCCCGATTGTTCGCGTTTCTGGCCGCGCACCAGGTATGCTGCGCCGGCCGTGGACGGTCCGACGAACGTGAGTGATGTGACGAAGGACCCACACCAAGGCAACGATTTGGCAACACCTGGAGCGCTTCTCGAAGAAAATTCCATTGTGCCTTCTTTTGCTCGGTCATTTCCGCGCAATGGAGCGCTCGATGACTTGGTTCGAGCCTTCGCTTCGGGCAATTATCGCAAGGTCCATGATCAAGCACCCGAGCTTGCCTCTCGTGCGACGGACCCTGCGGTGCGGGATGCAGCACGGGTGCTGCTCGAGCGTCTCCAACCCGATCCATTGGCGAAAATCATCCTGCTCGCGGCGGTTATGTTGCTTGCAGTGATGGCAACTTGGTGGATAACGGAGGCGCGATCGCACGGCGGCGCTGGACCTCATGTTCGCGGCGGCGTTAGCGAGTCGACAAAGGCTTTGGTAGAGTCGTGAGAACGAGATGAACAAGAGGGATGAGGACGAGCATCAAATCGACACCGTCCCTCCTCCTCCGGGCGAGGATGATGCGTACAGTGCCGAGACGCGCATCGGCAAAATCCCTTCGGATTTGCTGCAGGCGATGAAGCGTGCGCACGCCAGCGAGGCGGGGCGTCCTTCATTGCCGCCCGATCTCGTGGCGGCGTTGGGGGACAAGGGGGCTGTTTCTTCACGTCCGAGCGTGCCGGCTTCCCGCACGGTGCCGCGGCCGCTGTCCGTGCCGCGCGTGACGCCGACGATCCCACCGCCGCCCGAGACCACGCCGGCGATCGCTGAGGGGATCCCGAGCTTCGGTCTGCCCAGTTTTGGCCCTGCCGCCGGGTCGCCGGCTCCCCCCAAGAGGACCGACGGACCTGCGGAGTTCACCCTCGAGGGCCTCGCCTCCGACGATCAGGACTACGTGGGCTCGATGCTCGGCGCCGCAACGGGCCCTGCGGCCTCTCCTCCTACAGCACCTGCTGGCCTCCCGGCCGTGCAGATTGGCCAAATCGTTCCTGCGGTGCCGATGGTCGCCCCCGCGATCGTTCCTTCACCCGCCGCCCCAACGACCTCCACGGACGATGTAGCCCCTACATCGGTTCAGCCGGGATCCGGCCCGCAAGCCGGACCCGCGGCTCCGCTGGTGGTGCCGGTCGATGCGCCGGTCGCAGATCTCGACCTTCCCGTGCCCGGCCCGATGCGGCCCCTCACGGACAGTCAGGTGGAAGAAGGGCGCATGTCGTTTACGCCCTTCACGGAGCAATCGCGCAGGCTGAACATCATTCTCATGGTGTCGATCGGCTTCCTGCTGCTCCTCACCGTGATCGTGCTGATCGCTGCGAAGTAGCGCTCCTCGAAGGTGATATCGATTCACACCGAGCCTGTCAGACCGCTCGCGGGATGCGGCTTCGTAGGTATTCGATATGCGATCAACGGGGTCGTGAGGTCGCGCGTCTAGCGCTTTGCTTCGTTGCACCCAAAGCGATAGACGCGCCGCGCCAGTAATAACGCGTCGCATTATCGGTTGAGCCGAAACGTCGTTATTGACGCCGAATCAGCGCTGCAATGCGAATCGCTGGCAGGTACATTCGAACGACGACCAGCCAAGCCGGCCGCGCTCTCACCCCTCTTGAGGCTTTGAGGAGTTGCACATGCGTACGACCTTCGGAAAAAGGCGCCTCGTTTCTTCGCTCCTTCCGCTCTTCCTTCTTGCGGCCACGGGTGCTGCCTGCTCGGACTTCAACACGAACCGCACGGTCCCGGATCGTAAGACCACCGTCGGCGAGGATCTCTACGGGATCCTTTGCGATCGCGTTTCCGCGCAGGTGCTGCGGGAGGATCTCAACGGCTCGTCGTTTGCCGCAATCTGTCACAAGTCGCCCGGCCCCAACGGGACGTACGCGAACGACGTGGATCAGACTCGGCTTCCACCGCTGGACGAAAACCTGAAGGACGTGAAGGGCCAGCCCGTTCCGCTGCAGAAGCAGCAGGAGTGGCGCAACTACGCGATGGGGCGCATCCACGCGATGGTGCGCCGGCGCGATTCGTTGATCGCCGCCTTCGACGCGACCTTTCCCAACGTGCGCATCCCCGTGGTCGACGAGCGAAACGACGACGCGACGAAGACGTGCAACGTCATTCCGGACGACAAGGCGGGCGATCGCGGAAAATTGACGCAGCAGCTCAGCGACATGCTGGGCAAGCTGCAGGCGCTCTACAACGACGGCACCATCCCGCGCACGACGCAAGCGGTGGCCCGCGTGATGGACGACATCCGCGCGACGGACCCCAACGCCAACGCGACCCGCGACGGCCTCGCGCAATTCGAATCGCGCCGCGGCTACAAGCCGGACATCATCGAGCAAGGTGCCATCCGCCCCGTGGTGGCGTATCCCCAGTTGCGCAATCTGTCGAACGCCGCGCTGCGCCTTCTGTCGTGGGACTCGGATCCGTATGCCCTCAATGCCGCGCGCTACGGCAACGGCAGTCGCGTCCCGGTTCCGGGTCCGGCGCACGCGCAATTCGCCAAGATGCTCGAGGTGACGCACGAGGAGCTGCGCACGTTCGCGCCCGATCCGTGGTCACCCGCCCCGACGACGCTCACCGACGCCGCGGGACGCCCGATTCTTTCGCGGCCGCGCACGACCTTGGAGGTCGTGAGCTACCTCCTGAACATGCAGGACCCGATCTACGCGCAGAACGATGGCAACGCACCGCCTGACGCTCCGCTGTACCTGGTGACGCGCGATTCGCGCGGGTACGCCTCGGTCTCGCCCGACGCCTTGGCCAAGTTCTTCACGCCGGACGCGAAGGATCCCAAGCTGCCAGCCATCGATTTCCTGGGTCGATTCCTAACCAAGGACGGCAAGCCCGCGCCCTCTCCATTCCCCGCCGTGGATGGCACCGACGCCCTGGCCCGCGACCAGTTCGGCCGCGCGCTGGACGGTGCGGGTGGCGCGCCGATCTACACGATGACGGATACGTCGCAGACGTTCGCGAACGCGCTGATGAAGAATCTGCCGCCGCTGATCGATCCCGACGTCTCGAAGAAGCACGAGACCTTGATGGATGCCATTGCGGGCCTGGAAGTGCTCATGGGCTCGCGCGACAACGGGTACAAGTCGGTGCGCGAGTACACTCCCGACCCGACGCGCATCGACGATTGGAAAGTGACGCACCCCGGAGAGAACCCCCCGGGCGACTTGGGCACGTCCAAGGTGGCCGTGAATTACGATGCGTACCATCGCGAGAGTGCAGCACTGCTCGATTTGATGTGGGCGCTGGGCACGGTGGTGGGAGACCCGACGGGCGACGATCTCTTGTCCCTCGCGCAGAAGTTGGTGACGGAGCGCTTGCCGAACGTCGCACGGCTGACCGGCATGGGGTTGGCGGCGAAGGCCATCGCCGACAAGCATCCCGAGGCGGACATCCCGGAAAAGTCGACCTTGTGGGACGAGATTCACGATGTGCTGGTGAAGATTGCCCAGGACACGCAGGTCGATCCGCAAACAGGGAATCGCCTTCTCGAGGACATGCTGAACGTTCTATGGGATCCGAATCAGGGAATTGCCAAAATCGAAGACCTGGGAACGCTGTTTTCGAATCAAATGAAATACAGCGATCTCATTTCTTACGATCGTGACAACCTCAGCGCGATGACCAACAACGGCTTGCCCTGGGTGCTGCCGTACAATCTCACGACGAAACGGGTCGAAGAGCCCCGGACGCCGGTGGATCGCTCCAAGCCGGACAGCGGGTTGAATCGGAGTCTCTTTCAGCGGTTTGCCCAGCTCGTCACGGACGCGCACAACGTGACGGTGTGCAATTCGGATGGTGCCGTCGTTCACGCGAAGGGGACGCTGATCGGAGATACCGATATACCGATCAATTTGTTGGGCATCTTCGTGGGCAAGCCGCTCAAGGAATGCAGCTTCACGAAGATCGACGATGCCGCCACGTTTTTCTTGGACTCCATCGTTCACAAAGCCGACCTGTACGTGCGCTACGACGATGCCCGATTGGGCATCAACGTACTCGGACTTCGGCTTTCGCCGGCGACGGTCAGCGTGTTCGAGAAGTCCAGCGTCATTCGGGGATTCTGGCAGAGCTCCGATCCGTACAGCGATAACAGCATCGAAGGTGTGGACTCCGGCAGCAGGACGTTCCTACCGACGCCGCGGTTCCTGACGCGATTGCAGTTCTTCGATTACACGACGCCCGATACGAAGAATGCGACCACGTCTCGGTTCATCAAAGATCTCTTCGGACGTTTCGACGCCAACAAGCAGCGATTGAATCCGCACACGGGTACCCAGTTGTGCAAGGAGCGCGTGATTCCCGATCCGTGCATCGGTCAGGCCGGTCGGGACAATGCCTGCCAGCCGGGGCCGAACCCCTCGCCCGACGGCATGATTCACCATCTGCGCGACTGCGAGGAAGGGCAGTGGCTCGACCAGCGTGACGACAATACGCTGTTCATTACCGAGAATTTTCGCTTCTTCGAGCTGATAAAGCCTCTCCTTCTGCCGTTCACCAAGCGCAATCGAGAAGACATCTTCATCGACTTGATGACCGCGCTCAACAAGCATTGGCAGAGCAGCAAGGGGACGGCGGCCGAATGCGTCAACGGCTTCTGCACGAAGGACGGCGCATCCAGCTACGAGGCGCTGATCAGTGAGCAATTCGTGAGCGATCTGCTCCCGGCGGTTCGCGACATTCTGACCGTCCTGAAGAAGAACGTGACCGTGCCGCGTTGCACGTCCATCGATCCGAAGACTCACAAGTGCGCGGGTACGGAGAACCCCGACGGGTTCAAGGTCCTCGTCGACGGGACGCGCATCCTCTTGGACCCCGCACTGGCCAAGGCGCGCAATGTCACGAATCGCGATGGCAGCAAGGAAGGCCTGCGCAACGACGGGACGAAGAACCCGCAGGTCACGCCGATGTACCTGGTGCTGCAGGCGCTGAACAAGTTCGATCAGTCGTTTGCGGATTGGTCGACGACGCATCCCAACGACAACCGGCTCGAACTCTGGCGGCGTGCGCGTTCGCAGCTGGTCGACCAGTTCCTCACGGTGAACGGCAGCGGCGCCGGTTCGGCATTTGCCAATCGGGTGACGCCGCCGCTGTTGCCGAAGTTGATTCAGCTTTTCCGCGAGCAGCTGTTGGCGCACTGCCCCGACACGTACGCCACGAACAGCACGACGGCGTGCGGCTGGGCGAAGGACGAGATCACGAAGAAGTTCGGTGACGTCACCAGCGGCCCGCTCTTCGGCACCATCCTCGACGTGACCGAGGCCGTTCGTCAGGACGCGAACGCGCGCTCCGAGTTGGCCAAGTTCCTTCTCTACATGACGGATCCCAACTCGGTGAACGAAGCCCGCAAGACGATGCTCACCACCTTGGTGGACTTCCCGCAGCTCCTCGCCGACGACAGCCTCGCCCCGCTCATCCGCACCTTGTCGGAAGGCGCCGCATCGTCGCTCGTCGACAAGGACGGCAACCTCCTCCAGACCGGCGTCGTCGACGCGGTCACCGCGCTTCTCGCCCGCCTCAGCGGCCGCGCCTTCACCGCCGAGGGCATCGAGAACTGCAACCGCGAACTCGACCCGAACCAGGTGCTGACCCTCGCCTTGCAAAACCTGGTGAAGCCCATGCCCGCCAAGGACGGCAAGGTCCCGCAAACGCCGCTCGAAGTCATCATCGACACCATCTCCGAAGTGAACCGCGTCGCGCCCGACGACTTTGCCTCGAAGCTGCAAGGGCCGGACTACGGCACCATGATGAAAGAGATGAGCGAGTTCATGCTCGACAAGGAGCGCGGGCTCGAACAGTTCTACGAAATCATCCGCCAAGGCACGGTGGGCCTGCCAAACTGAGTCCTCCATGCCCAAGCTCGAGATCGATTTCGGCGACATCCGTGAGTACACCGAGCAGGAGCGCGCGTTGCTCGAAACGAGTGACGAGCGCTTCGATCGGCTGGCGTTCGCCCAGAGGGCGCTGGACCTGGTGAATCCATTGCGAACGCGCATTGCCATCTGTGTCGAGAAGGCGACGCGTTCGCGTGGGGCGGGGCGGCTGCCGCGGGTGACCGTGCAGAGTGGGCGCGCGTGGGGAAGGGGACCGGGGGCGCGCTGGGCGATTCTCTCCATTCCGGCGCATGCTTCGCGGCGCGCGATTGCGACCGCGGTCTCGGAGTTGGCGGGGGAACCCGGGCCCTACGCGCTCGATGTTTTGCAGGAGCTCGCGGCGTCTTCCGTTGCCTGATGGTCGCGGCGTCGCGACTTCGTCACCGGTGCAGCTACAAATAGCGAAAAGACATCGGCTTTTCGCACGACACCGTGCCGTTGCTTTCCTGGAGTTTAGAATTTCGTTGAAGCGACGCGGACCTTGTGCGAAGAGCGAGACCACAAGGTCGTATCCAAGAAGCTTTTCGCGATGGACTAGCTTCGTCTAGCTTCCTTATCTCGCATTCTCCGTTTCCGTTACGCGAGGAACGCACGCATTCGGGCTGCTTCTTCCGACGGCGTGTCGCCGAAGAATCGTTTGAATTCGCGGCTGAATTGCGAAGCACTCTCGTAGCCCACGCTCCGTGCCGCGGAATTGGCGCTGACCCCTTGTTGCGCCATGAGCAGCCGCGCCTTGTGAAGGCGGATCGTCTTCACGTATTGCAACGGCGTCGTCGAGGTCACCGCCCGGAAGTGCTGATGAAACGTGGTCACGCTCATGCTGGCTTCGCGCGCCAAGTCTTCGACCTGAAAGGCTTCTGCGTAGTTCTCGTGAATGCGGCGCAGCACCTTGCCAATTTGTGCGAAGTGCCCTTGTCGCGTGGCGACCGCGCGAAGCGCGCCACTCTGCTCGCCGCAGAGCACGCGGTACGTGATCTCGCGCACGATCTGCGGACCGAGGATGCGGCTCTCCGCGGGCGATCGCAACGCTTCCAAAAGGCGAACCGCCGCACCCGTGAGCTCCTCGGTCAGCGGGGTCGCATAGATGCTGGAGATCGTTTCCGTGCTGGGCGTGCGGTCGTCCATCTCCAGCAGCAGCTCACCCAGCATGCCTAGGCTCACCGAAATGCTGAGGCCGAGCAGCGGTTCACCGGGCGCGGCGTACGTCTCGCATTCGAACGGCAGCGGGACCGAGAGCACCAAGTAGTTGTTCGCGTCATACGTATAAAGACGCTCGCCCACGTACCCAATTTTTCGTCCTTGCGCGATGATCACGATGCTCGGTTCGTACACGACCGGCTGCCGGCACATGGTGTCTGCCCGCATCAGGTTTACACCCGGCAGGGCCGACGGCTGCATGCCTTGTTGGTACGTCAGCGCCTCCAGTAGCGAAACCATTCGGCTTTTCGTCACGCCCGATTCAGGTATCGATTCCACGATCCATTAAATGTGGCCGACCGTAGGATCAGGCAAGCGTTCCGGACGATCGTGCCTTGAGGACGCCAGGTGCGATCATCATATCTCCCAGCACACGTCGAGCCTTCAACGATTCGACGACTGAGGAGATGACCGTGAGCAAAAGCCTTGGATACGCAGCACAAAGCGCAACCTCTCCGCTGGGCCCCTTCTCGTTCGAGCGTCGCGAGCTCGGTGCACGGGACGTCCAGATTGCAATTCTCTATTGCGGTGTTTGCCACTCGGACTTGCACAGCGTGCGCAACGAATGGAAAGGCACCGTTTATCCCGTGGTTCCGGGCCATGAAATCGTCGGCCGGGTCACCGCAGTTGGCCGTGAAGTCTCCGGATTTGCCGTTGGCGATCTCGCGGGCGTCGGATGCCTCGTCGGCTCCTGCGGAACCTGCGCCGCATGCAAAGAGGGCCTCGAGCAGTACTGCGAGGCGGGATTCGTCCTGACCTACAACAGCCCGGACAAGGATTTGCCTGGCGCGATGACCTACGGCGGCTACTCGGACCGCATCGTCGTCGACCAGAGCTTCGTCGTGCGCGTTCCGAAGTCGCTCGATCCTGCGGCAACGGCCCCGTTGCTCTGCGCAGGCATCACTTTGTACTCACCGCTCCGCCATTGGAAGGCGGGCCCGGGAAAGAAAGTTGGCATCGTCGGCCTGGGCGGGCTCGGTCACATGGGGGTGAAGTTCGCGCACGCTTTCGGTGCACACACCGTCTTGTTCACCACGTCGCCCAGCAAGATCGAAGACGGCAAACGGCTTGGCGCCGACGAAGTCGTCGTGTCGAAAAACGCGGACGAAATGGCCAAACAAGCGGGCAGCTTCGATCTCATCGTGAACACCGTGGCCGTGTCGCACGACCTCGATCCGTTCGTGGGTGCGTTGAAGCGCGACGGCACCTTGGTCCTGGTGGGCGCACCCGAGCATCCGCACCCGTCGCCCAACATCACGAACCTCATTTTCAAACGGCGCAGCATTGGAGGTTCACTCATCGGCGGCCTCCGCGAGACGCAGGAGATGCTCGATTTCTGTGGCCAGCACGGCATCGTCTCGGACGTCGAAGTGATCCCGATTCAGCAGATCAACGAGGCCTACGAGCGCATGGTCCGCAACGATGTGAAGTACCGCTTCGTCATCGACAACGCGTCGCTCGCTCGCTAGTTGAGCCAACGGGGGAGGGATGCCGCCGGCTCGCGGCGCATGGCGCTGGGCGGCACCCCGGTGAATCGCTTGAAGGCGCGGCTGAACGCGGCCTCCGATTCGTAGCCGAGGCGCATTGCTGCCTCGGCAACGGTCACACGGTCGTTGCGCAACCAGCTGCTGGCCAGATGCATGCGCCATTGGGCGAGGTAGCGCGCCGGCGGCACCCCCATCAACGCGGAGAATCGCTCCGAAAAGACGGAACGCGACGCTCCGGCGACATCGGCCAGCGATTCGACGGTCCAGGGCTCCCCCGGCTTTCGATGAATGGCGGCGATCGCGCGCCCGATCTGCGGATCGCGAATCGCCGCCAGCCATCCGCGCGTATCCTCGGTGCGCGATTCGGCCCACGCGCGCACGACCCGCGCAATCACCACGTCCGCGAGACGGGTCATCACGGTGGCCGCCCCGACGCGCCGCGCGAGCACCTCCGCGGCCATGGCCTCGAGAATCGGCGACAGCGCAGCATCGTGCGCGCCGCCACCGCGCACGAGAAGCATGGGGGGCATGAGCTCCAAGAGCGGATGCGCGGCCGGTTGCTCGAAGTCGACACTGCAGCACACGAGGGTCGTCGGCGAGCCGCGGACGCCTGCCTGCATCTGGTATGTCCGCTCGCCAATGGGCTGAATGGGCATCTTTTCGAGCGGTATCCGCCGCGCCCGCGCCTTCGACGCGAGCGCGTGCCCCTTTCCGTGCGGGAGCAACACCACATCGCCCGCGTACAACTCCGTCCACGCGCGCTTGGGGCCACGCAGCCAACAATGGCCGGCCGCCACGAAGTGAAACCGCGCCTGCCCCTGCGCCGCAAAGTCGATACCCCACGTGCCCGCAAGCCCGCATCGCGCATAGGTCCCATTGGCAATGCGCAGATCCTGCAGCACCTCGCTCAGCGCATCGCGCGCGAGCGCCTCGCGGTCGGACGAACGGTCATGCATCGCCGACAAATTAGCATGGTTCCTCCGGGCGCCTGGTCACATGGCGACGGCCCTACACGCGTATCTCGGTCTCGCGCTGCGGAACCCGGGCCTCCGGTTTCGTGAACTCGCCGCTGCGGATCTCGCCATGAAGGATCGTGGGGTTCAGTCCTGGTGCGAGCAAACTCGGGGTCACTTCGCTCGATGGGAACATTTGCACGAAGGACGGCGCCCGCTTGACGCGATCCACGATGGTTCGCTCGAGAATCATCGACGTATATTGATCGGCGGCCGACTCGGGGGTGTTCGAGTTGAGGATGACGTCCAGATCTTGATTGCGGCAGGCACTCGCGAGGCCTGCGATCTTGCTCTCGAGCGGAGACCAGTTGTCGGCGGAAGTGCCATTTTCGCTGATGCCCCAGACTCCACTATCCGTATTGAGAAACAGCGTCTGATTTCCCGATGTGTGCCCGGGCGTTCGCAGAAGCATCACGCCATCGCCGAGCGACAGATCGCCATCGAGGAACGCCACGCGATCTTCGCGCACACCTTCTTTCCCATCGGGGACGAAGAAGGCGCGCTGAAGCGGATGCAGCTCGTCCCAGTCGTCCCACTCGACCCGAGGGGCCAGCAGGACGGCGTTGGGATAGAGCGCCTGCCTCCGTCCGTCGCGTGTGCCCAGCAGACCGCGCAGGTCCTGCGTATGGAAGTGATCGAACGCGACGTAGTCGATGTCCGCGGCCCGCAGGCCCATGGACGCGAGAACGTAGGGGACGGAGTCCCATTGCTTCGATAAGAGCGGCTCGACGACGCGGAATCGCTCGACGAGGCGCGCGAAGTAGGGTGCGCGGCGGGCGGCGATGATGTCGGTCGGATTGAAGAGGAGGTTCTTCAACGACCCGCGCTGCATGAACTGCACGAGAACACAGCGGTGCGTGAGCGTCACGAAGGGCGCGGGCGAGAAGGCGGCCGAATAGAAGGCGTACTTCGTGGGGTAGGGAAGCGTCGTTTGGTTGATGGTGCGCGCGCAAACGACGCGCGGGCCTGCAGCGAAGCGGTCACGGACGCGTTCGGCTGCAGTGCGAACGGCGCGGAAGCGACGACCCTGCAGAGGCTCCGCCCGGGGAGTGTCGAAGTCGTGGATGGGCGTCACGTCTTTGAGGAGAGAGGAGGTGATCATGGGCGGCTCCGTGTACTAGTATGCGCTCAATGGTCGAGGCAGCGTTCACGCGTGGAGCGATCCTCGGCCGCAAGTATACGCTCGGGGACATCATCGGCGAGGGGCCCACGGGAGCCATTTTTGCGGCTGAGGAACGGTTTCGAGCGCAACGGGTCGCCATCAAGGTGGCGCGGTTACCGGCATCGATTCGCACGCGGCAGTTCATGCGCGATACCGAGGCGGCGCAGGCGGTTCGCTCGGAGAATGTCATCTTCGTGTACGACGTTGGTGTCGAAGACGACACGCCCTACGTCGTCACGGAATGGCTCGAGGGGAAAAATCTCGCCGAGCTTGCGGCAGAGTACGGGCCCTTTCCCGTGGGCGAAGCCCTGGGGTACGTGTTGCAGGCGTGCAACGGTCTGCAGGAGTTGCATACGGCGCATGTCGTGCACCGAAACATCAAGCCGTCGAATCTTTTTCTGACGAAGGCGGCCGACGGTGGGCCGCTCGTGAAGATCCTCGATGTCGGGCTTTCCAGCACCGAGCTCGCGCTCGAGGGAGAGCACGACGGTGCGCTTCTCGACGCGCTGAAGTTTGCTTCGCCGGAGCGACTTGCTGCACGTCCGCGGGGCGGGCTCGATGCGCGGACCGACGTGTGGTCTCTCGCCGTCACGCTCTACGTGCTGGTGGCGGGCAAGTTCCCGTTCGATGGCGCCACCGCGACGGAAGTCCGCGAGGCGATCGCACACGGCGCGTTTCAGAAGCTGAGCGAACTCGTTCCCGAGACTCCGCGTGAGCTCGACGAGGTGATCGAGCGCGCCCTGGTTGCGGATCTCGACGGCCGGACCGCGTCGATTGCGGACTTCGCACACACGCTCGCGCCGTTTGCGATGCCGCCGAGCGTCTCCGTGGAAGCGGCGTCCCCGCCGGTGGTCGAGCCTCCCGCTTCTTCCGCTTCCCTCCCCGATCCAGGCGAAGACCGCACTGTTGCACGCACCGAGGAGGCGCCTCCCGCGGAGGAAAGCGCGCGTCCCGCGACGGAGGCCGAGGCGAGCTCGGAGCCCGAATCGCGCGCTCCGTCGGTGCCTCCGGATCGAACGGCACCCGGGGCGACCACGGCCGTGCCGCCGCCCGCGGCTTCCTCGCCGCGGGCCACCTCCTCCACGCCGCGCCGCTCGATGCTCCTCGCCGCGGCCGCCGTCGTTCTTCTCGTCGGATTCGTCGCGCGCCTAGGTCGGTCCCCTGCCGCCACGGAACCGGCACCGCCGCCGAGCGCGCCTGCCGAACCGGCGTCCGCGCAAGCCCCAGAGACAATCGCGCCCTCCGCCCCAGAGACCACCGCCGCCTCTGCCTCCGCGACCGATGTCCACGATGCGGGGGGGGCTGCAGCGCCGGCCGCCCTGGCACCTTCAGCTCCGGCATCTTCCGTTCCGGCGCCGAGGCGTTCTCGTCATCGCTAATTAGGGGTGCGCAAAGGGCGAATAGCGCTATCCCCCCTTGCGCGGCCTCGCGATATTGTACGTATCCAGCCGATTTACCAGCGTGCGTCGCGAAATGCCCAATATCTGAGCGGCGCGCGTTTGATTCCCCGAGCATTGTGCGAGCACTTCGAGAATGCGCACTTTCTCGGCGACGTCGTCGCTCGGGTCGGTGCGCTGCGAACGCCAGGGCTCGGAGACACGCGTCTCCATGGGCAAGGTATCGGCGACGGTGGGGGCGAGGTGCTCGACGCGGATGATGCCCGTGATGGAGAGCGCGGCGGCGCGTTCGGCGACGCTCTTCAACTCGCGCACGTTGCCGGGCCACGTGTACTGATGCAGCCAATTTTGTGCGGCGGGGGCGATCTCCGGCGTGGGCTTGCGCGCGGCGTAGGAGGCGCTGGCGACGAAGCGCTCGAACAGCGGCAGAATCTCGCGGGAGCGGCGGCGCAAGGGCGGCACCTCGAGGGTGACCCCGTTCAGCCTGGAATACAGCTCCGCGCGGAATCGCGACTTCTTCACCAACTCGGCCAAATCGCGATGCGTCGCGGCGAGGAAGCGTACGTCGATGGACCGGGCGGCGGTGCCGCCGATGCGGGTGACCTCGCGTGATTCGATGACCTGGAGAAGCTGGTCCTGCGTGCTCGAGGCCATCTCGTCGACGTCGTGCAGAAGGACGGTGCCTTGGTTGGCGGCTTCGAGCAGGCCGATTTTCGTCTTGGTAGCTCCAGAGAAGGCGCCTTCTTCGTAGCCAAAGAGCTCTCGCTCTAGGAGCTCACCCGAGAGGGATGCGCAGTCGAGGCGAAGAAGCGGCCCGCCGGTGCGGCCGGAAAGGCGGTGGATGGTCTCGGCGACCAGCTCCTTGCCCACGCCCATCTCCCCATGAATGACGACGCTCACCGGGCCGGGCGCGATCGTCTCTGCGAGCTGCATCACCTTCGACATGGATGGATCGGCCACGAGCATCTTCGGGCTCGAAGGCTCGGCCGGCGGCGGAAGTTCCGACGGAATCGGCCCGGCGTCTTGGAACGTCAGCAAGGTGCCGCCGATCTCGACGACGTCCCCATACGTCACCGGCGTGCGCGTGCCGCGCTCTAGTGGCTCGCCTTGGACGCGCGTGCCATTGGAGCTGCCCAGATCTTCGATGACGAAGCCGTCGCGCACGGCGTGAAGCCTGGCGTGGAGCCGCGAAACCGAGCGGTGCTGGATGATCAGATCGCACGTCGAGCCGCGGCCGATGGTGACGGAGGAGCCGTAAAGCGGAGCGGCGATTTGCGCTTCGCCGCCCTCCCAGAGGACCACCACGCGCGGACTCTTTGGAATGACTCCGCGCGAGAAGGCATCGCCCCAGGTGCCCTCGTCGCCATTCGTTTCCCTTTTGCTTGTTTCTCGCGCCACTTCGAAGCCCTCATCATACGGCGTTTCCGGTGAAAGCACAGCCTGCGCAAATTACGCACCATCTCGCCAAGGGCATGTGCAACGAGTGCCACACGTGCCACGCACCACGACACGCGCACGTGAAATGGGCGCCAAATTGCCGAGGCATATGCGTTGCACAACAGTCATGCCGACAAACAATTCGGCCTTTTTTTTCGGCACGTTGCGAACTTCGCCACGTTTTTGCCACGCGTGTCCGCGCATCCGCTCGGGTCGCGAGCGCAATGGCGTCACGTGTAGCGACCTCGTACCCGGCCATCGGTGGATCGGCGGACCTGCACCCCGGTTCCTCCGGACTAATCGGGAATCACTCCGCGGTAATCGTGCCGTTCAATTGCCGCCAATCGCAACCAATTACAGCCAACTCGATTTTGCCGTCTTGGAGACGCGCACCGTGGAACGGGGGAAGGTAGGTGTCTCCCCACCGCTTCCACCTGAGGAGCGCGGTGGCGGCGATTCCGGGGTTACCCCCAAGTGCGAACCGGTGAGCGACGTGCAAAGTTCCCACGCCCGATCCTGGTCTTCGACGTCGAGCGTTCGCATGGTGTTGCGGGCGGGCTTGCCCGAGTCCTCGTAGTACGTGCCCGTGACGCCCGTGCGTGCGTCGGCCATCGCCAGAAAGACCGAGGCATTCGACGCCGTGTGCCACCGATTGTTCGAATCGGCTGCGTTGACCACCACCTGCGAGGACTCGAGCTTTCGGGCCAGTGCGAAGGTCCAAAGAATGCGCAGCATCTTCGAGCGGGCGAACACCTCGAGCCCGTCGTAGTGGCGCTTGGCGTGAACGTCGTCGAACGGGTCGCGCATGATGGTCGCGAACGCATCCGAGGTGACGTTGATGATGCGCGCGTCATGCCCTTTGCGGAGCAGGGGCATCAACCCCGATGTGAGTGCGTGGGGGCCAAGCAGATTCGTCGCCAGGGTGGCCTCGTGGCCATCTTCCGTTTCCCACCGCCGTTCGTACGACACCTCGACGTGGTTGATGAGCACATCGAGTCGCGGGAAGCGCACCGACACCGCTTCCGCGAGGTCGCGATGTTGATCGAGGGTGGCGGTATCGGCCCGGATGAAATGCACCCGATCGTGACTGGCGGAGCGACGCAGCTCTTGTGCGGCACGATCGCCCCGTCGCACATCACGTCCCGTGATGATCACCTGCGCGCCGAGCGTCGCAAGCTCCCGTGCGGTGAGCAATGCGATGCTCGACGTTGCGCCGGTAATGAGGACGGTCTTGTCGATCATGAGCGCTCCATGCTGCTAAGCACGAATGGTTAGCAGGTCCAGGGCACACGATATTCCCCCACTGTATGGCCCGAATGTGGGGTTCGTTAAGAAGTGTATCTCGGTCGCGGTCAGCCGGGTGTGCGGAGGTGGTGGCGGCGCCATGGCAGCAGGGGATTTACCGCGAAGCGCCGCTCCCGTCGAGCGGGACATGGGGATCGTGCCCACAATGAGCGCGTACGTATTGCACGGCCTGCAGCACGTCGGGGGCCCGCGGCGTCGTCCGCCGAGCGGTTCGAACGGCCGCCCACGCCTCGTCGCAGGCGCCGAGGTGGACCGCTCTCTGCGCGAATGCCAGCCGCTGCGCCACCTCCATCGTTGCGAAGGGCCGGTTGAAGTCGAAGTACACCACGGCCATGCTGGACACCACGACGGTCGCAATGACCAGCCCCGTGGAAATTCGGCGCAGCGTCTCCGATTCCCGGCCGGGGCGCCACGCCACGGCGATGATTGCGCCGGCCACGGCACCGCCGATGTGTACGGGGTTGTCGAAATGTTCGGGCTTCCACCAACCCAGCGAAAAGCTGATCACGAGCCAGATGCCCATGATGAGCGTCAGCATGCTCTTCCAGCCGTGGGTCCGATAACCGAGGATGAAGGCGCCCCCAATCAGGCCCCACAATGCACCTGAGGCCCCTACGAGTAGCCCCTGCCCCTGATCGTACCACCCATGGTAGAGCGCGCTCACCATGTTGGCGACGATGCCCGAACCAAGGTAGAGCACGCTCGTGCGCCCCGTTCCGACCTCATGCTCGAGAAACGATCCGACGACCCGCAGCATGTACAGGTTGAAGAGCATGTGCAGCACGCCGAAGTGCACGAAGCACGAGGTCACCAGCGTGTCGATGCGCCCTTCGTAGAGCGTGGAGGTGGCGTTGTTGGCACCGAAGGCCAACACCACGGGGCGAGGAATATCGAAGAGGATCTTGCCCAGCTGCGACCAGTCCATCTCGGGCGCCAGCGAAAGCCACAGTTCGCCGAGGAACACGAGGATGCAGGCCACGGTCGCGAACAGCGTGAAGGGCGCGCCGGCATAGGCGCCGGCCTTCTCGCGCGGCGCTACGTACTCTTCGGTCTCCTCCTGAGCGTTTGACACCGTGCGATTCTAATGCCCATCGTACGAATCAGCCGACACGAAATGGATCGAACGGCGCCACTCCTCGAACTTCTTTACATGCGGTAAGACGACGCCAGGTTGTGCCGTGGAGACTCGGGAACATCTCGAATTTTATCGCGTCGACCAGTCTGGACCGACGAAGCGCATCTTGATCCCGGCGCTGGTGCTCCTCACGGTGGGGCCGCCCATGGTGCTTTTCTCGGCCGCGGTTCGCAAATTCCCGCATAGCACGGCCATAGGGGTGCTCGGCGCGGCGCTCATGATCGCAGGGCTCGTCATCGGGTTCTTCGGCATTGGCATGCTCATGTTCGACGACCGCTACCTCGCGGTGGTCGAGGGCGGTCTTCTCGTGCACCTCGGAAACGAGGAGACCTTCTTCGCATGGGACAGCCTCGAGGCCATCCGCCACGAAGGTGCGGTCCTCGTGGTGGTGCCCCGCCCGCTCGCAGTCCCAGAGGGCGGTAACTCCTCAGCTACGGGGATGGGCCCGCACGCGGCTTCGGGGGAGTCGCTGCGCTTTCCGCTTTCGAAGAGCAAGGTCGCGGAAATTGCCGCCCGACTCGAGGAGTGGCGGCGGCGCGACGCTTGGAATTTGGCCCCGCCGCCGGCCCCCTGATACGGACGAATCCCTGCATGGATCCGCTCGTCCGAGGGTCGCTCCTCGTCCGGCGCATCATTCGGCGTGGGCACGGGCTCGCGTTCGGGTGTGCGCTCGGCGCATACGTGATCGCGGGCGGGGCCACCGCGCCGTTGGGCATGGCGACCGCACTGGCCGTCACGCTCTTCGTCGTGCTGCTGGTGCCGCGCCTTCGGGCGCGCTGGTCGCACGATCGGACGCGTTCGCCGCGCTCGCCCGAGAGCGTGCCCGACGTGCCCCTCTTGCTCGATCTCGAGCTGGGGGTGCTGCTCACCATCGGCTTGAACGCCTCGCTCCTTCGCTTCGAAGGGACCCTCGATGGCGTGTTCGCTCCGGTGATCTACGTGTTGGTCGCGCTGGTGGCCGCGCTCGCGCGACCGGCGGCCGCGATCCTCGTGCTGGCGTCGGTCATCGGCTTCGAGGCGCTGGTTCGGCACTACCTCTTGCTCGAGACGAACTTCGACAGCCTGATCCCGCACGCGGTCTTCGCGATCACCTTCGCCATTTTGAACCTCGCGTTCTTGCGCGTCGAGGTTGCCCGCACCCGGGCAGCCGCCCGCGCACGCGTCGAGGCGGAGCTTCGCCGCCTCAAGGACGATGCGCGCAGCTACCGTCTGCTCGGGGCAGGGGAGGCGAACCCCGACGCCGAGGAGCGGCTCGCGCGATCCAGCGTCGAGGAGATTCACCAATCCGTGCATTATGCACTCGATTTGCTGCGCCACACCTTGGGCCTGCACACGGCGGTGTTGCTCTGGTTGAACGATGCCGAGACGCACTTCAAGATCAGCGAGCTGTCCACCGAATCGGACGACATCCACGATGCACCCATCGCCGTGGGCGATGGTGTGCTGGGCGCCGTGGCGGCGAGGCGTGAGCGCGTGACCTTGGGCGGTCTCAAGCCGTCGTACAAGGTGCCGTACTATGCGGGGGCCTGTCCGGTGAGCGTGCTCTCGGCCATCCCGGTGCTCGAGGGACTCGATGCGTTGCGCGGCGTGTTGGTCATCGACCGCCGCGAGAACCGTGCCTTTACCGCGCATGAAGAAGACCTCGCGGCGCAGGCGGCACGGTACTGCTTGCGCGCTATCCAGAACGAGCGCGTCTTCGTGCAGCTCGAACGCGCCAAGGTGGAGCAAGGAAAACTGTACCGCGCGGCGCAGGCGCTGGGCGCGGCGACCAGCGAACAAGACGTGCTCGAGGCCGGCGTGCGTGCGGCGCGTGAGATTGCAAGCTTCGACTTGGCGGCCGTCACCATTTACGACGAGGCCACGCGCATCCACGAGGTGTGCGCGGCGAAAAGTGCGAATGGGCAGATCGACGACTTGGTCGGAATGCGCTTTTCGCACAACACGGGGCTCGTCTCCATGGTCGTGCAGAATCGGTTCCCGCTTCCGTACAAAGGCCAGTACGACCCGACGCACCAGACCGTGCTCACGCGGCGCCACCCGTGGCCCAAGTTGCCGTCGCTTCTCGTGCTGCCGCTGCTGCAGCACGAGAAACCGCTGGGGACGCTCATCCTCGGGGCGCGGCGGCGCAATGCCTTCGGGGAGTCGGTTCGGCCGACCCTCGAGGTGTTGGCCAGCCACCTGGCCGTGAGCCTCTCCAACGCGCGCATGGTGCACAAGCTCGAGATGATGGCCACCACCGACGGCCTCACCGGGTTGCTCAACAAGCGCGCCATGCTGGAGGCGGCGACGCAAAAGGTGGCCGCGGCGGCACGCTTCGGCCGCAAGCTGTCCGTGATGGTGACGGACATCGACTTCTTCAAGAAGGTGAACGACACCTACGGCCACGACGTGGGCGACGTGGTCATCAAGGGGCTCGCGGACATCCTGCAGCGCCAGCGTCGGGCGACCGACTTGGTGGCGCGCTTCGGCGGCGAGGAGTTCGTGGTGCTCTGCGAGGAAACCAACGAAGAGGGGGCGATGCTCCTCGCAGAGCGCATCCGGCAGGAGCTGGGGAAAACCGTGTTTCACTCGGCGAACGGCAAGCTCCAGGTTACGTGTTCGATCGGCATCGCCACCTTTAACCCGCGTCCGGCGTCGGCATCGGCCGCGAAGATGAACGGCTGGGATGCGCTGTTCAAGGCCGCGGACGAAGCGCTCTACGTTTCGAAGCGCACGGGCCGGAATCGGTGCACCGCAGCGGGTGCCCCGCCCCCTCCTGCGGCAACTGCGCGAACCGAGCCATCGGCGGGGGCTAGCCGCCTCCCAAAAACCGCGCGGGCGCGGTAGCGTCTACGGCTCGACACATCGCGGCGCCGTGCGCATGATGGGGGCATGCCGGACGAGCCGAAAAAACCTGATCCGATGGACGATCTTCGCACCGGGCTGGGGCTTCTCTTTCGCGCCGCGAAGACGGCCGTCGATGAGTTCCCCACCGAGAAAATCGAAGAGGCGGTGAAGCAGGGCGCCCGCGACGTGGGCAAGGTTTTCGAGACCGTGGGGGAAGCCATCGACGAAAAGGTGCTCGGTCGCAAGAAGGCACCGCCGCCCCCAGGTAGTGGTGATGGTGCCAACGCAGCCCCGCAAGCGCCGCCGGCCGCGGAGAATGCGCCGCCTTCGCCTACGAACGAAGAGCCGAAATCCTAGTCGGGTTGGGTCTAGGCGCTGCTAGGTGGAATGGTGCTGCGGTTGCTCACGTAGCGAACCCCGCCGTGGTCCGAGGTGAGGAGCTCCGTCTCGGTGCGCACGATGCGCACGAGCCGCTGATCTTTGTCGCGCGGGCCCACGGGCGTGACGAGCACCGTTCCCACGGGAAGGGCTGCGAGCCACGCGTGTGGAACCGGGTCGACGGCAAAGGTGGCGACCACCTTGTTGAAAGGACCCCAAACGGAGGCCGAATCGGCCGCATCCAAATGAAAGACCTGGACGTTGGAGCGCTCTGCGAGCAACCGGCTCGCCCGGCCCGCGAGCGCGCCATCGATCTCGAAGGTGCGCACCGATCCGCGTTCGCCCACGACGGTGGACGCGAGTGCAGCGCCATACCCCGAGCCGGTGCCTAGCTCGATGAGAGAATCGCCTTCGCGCAACGCGAGCACGCGAAACGAGAGCAGGTATGCGTGCGGTGCGCTGATGGTGGCGAAGCCCTCGTCGTCGAGCGGCAGAGGAACGTCTTCGTACGCCCGCGGCAAATCTTGAAGGCGCACGAACCGCTCGCGTGGAACCTGGAGCAAGGCTTGGAGCTGCGCATCGTCGAACGGCCCGAGCTCTCCCTCGATCTTTGCCACGAGGCGAGCGCGCTCACGTTGCGCGGCCTCGGTCAGACGTGCATCGGCCGCGAGTCGCTTGGCGATCTCTTCTTCGCTGGCTCTTTCCTCGGCCCGCGCGATAGCGGTGGCGATGCGGGTAGCTGCCGCCCGGGCGACCGATGCGAAGTCGGATTGAAAGAACATTAGGGGCTAGAGCAACGGGCAGGTCGAGCAGGTTTCATCCGAGTGCACGATAACAGAGAGACAGAGCGACCAACGTGCGAGCGAACCCGCGCTTCCGGTATACAGGTGTGGGGAAGCACGTTGCGGTACATGTCGGACGATCTCGCCGGTATATGCGCCCGCGCAAACTTCGGTCGTTTAATAACTTCGACCGCAAGCGCCCTCGGATGCCGTCATCCAAGATGAAAGAGGCATTCGAAGCATGACTCCGCGTGGCGTTGCACTCGCCATCTTCGCGGGATCGTTGGCGATTATCGGCAGCGGTTGCGTGAGGGGGCCCGATATCCGACTTCAACGGACAATCGAACACGCTAGCGCAGGTGTATTGGCCGTAGCTACCTCACACGATGGTAACCCAACCAGTGTGACGTTGTGCAGCGGGGCCTTGGTCGCACCCAACCTGGTGCTGACGGCTCGGCACTGCGTGGCGAAGGCCATCACCACGATGCCGTCGTGCGACGCCGATGGGCGGTCGCACAACGGAGCCCACATCGGCGAGGACGCCGATCCTGCGGCCATCGTGGTGTACGTCGGCGATCGCGTGCAGGTCGATCGCGACGTGCCGCGCGCGCGGGCCGTGCGCACGCTTCATCCCACGGGCCACGTGCTTTGCGATGCGGACGTGGCGTACGTCATTTTGGATCGCCCCATCACGGGCGTGACGATTCTTCCGCTGCGTCTCCACGACTCGGTGCAGTCGGGTGACGAAGTGGTCCCCGTTGGATTCGGCGGCGGGGCGACGAACGTCATCGGCCAGCGCCGCCCGCGCGAGCGCAGCACCGTGCTCGCCGTCGGTCCGGCTGCGAACCAAGACACCGGCGCGGTCCTGGGCCCGCGTGAGTTCGAGGTCGATGCGGCGACGTGCCGCGGCGACTCGGGCGGTCCCGCCATCGACGTGCGCACGGGCGAAATCGTGGGCGTCGTCTCCCGCGGCGGGAGCTGCTCCGGCCATGGAAACCACGTGTACACGCGCGTGGACGCGTACGCGCGCCTCGCCCGCGTAGCCTTCGGCGCCGCCGAGCGCGAAGCGGTCGACGTCGCGCAGAGGTGATTAAGGCAACGGTCGATTGAATGTGTCAGGCTCGAACCTGCCTGGTGCTGGGACCGCGGCAGCGAGAGGAAACCGGCGGAACCGGCGCGACGTGTCGGGGCTGAACGCCGGGATCGCCCCTCCGCCTGGCGATCCTCTCCTTGGAGACGGACTAAGGCGCCGGCCCCGCCGGGGTTGTCCCGCTGCCGCTGCTCGACTGCGAGGCAATCGTCGATCTGCCACGTTCAATCGACTTTTGCGTTAGGCGCGACGGCTAGCGGCGCTTCGGCGCCTCGATGCCCAGCTCTTTCATGACCAGCTGGAGATCGTCCCACGCTTCGCGTTTGGCCTGTTGTTGCTGCGCGCTCGGGCGAAGCAGGTACGAAGGATGGTACGTCGGCATCACCAACGTGCTTCCGCGATAGAGCTTCCATTGGCCACGGAGCTTCGTGATGCCCATGGTGGTCTGCAGAAGCGCCGCGACGGCCGTGTTGCCCATGGCCACGATGACGCGCGGGCGCACGAGGGCGAGCTGCTCGTGCAGGTACGGGATGCAGGTGTTCGACTCGTCGGGCGTCGGGCGTCGGTTGCCGGGTGGCCGGCACTTGATGATGTTGCACACGTAGACGTCGCCCTCGGGCGATAGACCCATGGCCGCGATCATCTTGTCCAAGAGCTGACCGGCGCGACCGACGAAGGGGAGGCCTTGCGCATCTTCATCCGCGCCGGGGGCTTCGCCAATGAAGCAAAGTTTGGATTCGGGATTGCCGCGGGAGAAAACGGTATTCGTCCGCGTGGTGGCCAATTCGCATTTGGCGCAATTGCGGACTTCCTCGCGGATCTGTTCGAGACGGACCAGCCTTTCGGCGCCCGTGCTGGGGATCACCGGCGCGGTGGTCGGGGCGGCAACAGGCGGCGAAGGCCTTGGTTCGTCGTGCCAAACGGGCGCGGCTACGGCGGCCGGCGCAGGTGCAGGCGGAGGCGGAGAGGGAGGAACCGCCAAGGCGCCAAGTGCGCCAAGGGTTGGGGGTTCCTGAGGCAGGGCGTGCCGCGGTGCTTCAACATCCACCTTGGCGTCCTTGGCGTCTTGGCGGTTTCCTTCTTGCTTCGCGCCTACGGATGGAGCGGGGCGCTTGCCGCGGGGGATGCCGAGGGAGCCGGAGTCCTGTTGCCACTCGAGGTACGCGCGCAAGGATGCGGCGATCTGGGCAAGCTCGGTTCGGGGATCGTCCTGCGACATCGCCGATATCTTAAGCCATTTTTCGTGGCTCAGCGCTCGAAGTGGATCCGGAACGGCTTCGTCTTGCCGGCAACGGGATTTCCGTTGACATCGAGCTGTGTCGCGAAGGGCTTTTGCATGGCGCACTGGCGCGCCTCGCGGCCGAAACCGTGGCCCGGATCTTTCACGACGGTGACTTGCTGCGCGCGGCCGTTCGTGCCCACGAGGACCTCGACGGTGACGTACGCCTCGTCGACCGACTCGGAGTCGGCCTCCGAGGGCCAAGGGCAGTTCCAATTTTGGTCGCCGAGCAAACCTGCGGCGCGGGAGCGGTCCATCGGGGGCGGGGGAGGCGCGGTGCCGGTACCACCGGGGGTTCCACCTGCGCGGGCCGCCGGATTGTAGACGGCCTTGCCCGTGCCATTCGACTGGGTGACGCCACCACCGAACGAGTCGCTCTTGCCGGTGATGATCGTGTTCGAGAAGTCGACGACGTCGTTGGGATCGGCGGTGAGCGCCGCCGCGGCTTTCGCGGCCTCCGGTGGCGGAGGCGGCGGAGGCGGCGCGTCCTTCGGGGCCTTCGGCGGAGGCGGGGCGGCCTTCGCGGGCTCCGGCTCCGGCTCGGGGGGCGGCGGCTCCGGAGGCTTCACTTCGTCGATTTCGTAAATGTCGACGAGTCGCTGGGCCACATGCTCCTGCACCGAGCGCGCGAATCGGTACATGTCGAGCGACATCATCGCGGTGCGGACGGCGGCGGCGGCATGGGCCGCGCTCGCGATGAGCAGCGCGACCGCGATGCCCTTCGACGCGTTGCTGCCCAGCTCGAACACGCGCCCGAGCGGATCGCGATCGACGAGAAGTGCGGCGCGCGCAATGCCCGGTGCGCCAGGATGGATACCGTTGGTTTGCGCGTGCGAGGCGTCGATCATGTGGCTCGGTGGGAACTCACTTGTTGGGTTTGTTGACCGGGACCAAGGGCGGTGCAGGCGTCACGCCGAAGGCGATCTTCGCAACGTGGGCCTGCTTGAGCAAGTCCAGCACGTGGATCACACGGCCGTGGGGCACGGCGCTGTCGGCTTTGATGACCGCGCGAAGCTGCGGGTCTTTGTTGTGCGCTTCCGCTGCCAGCGCGAGGATCGCGTCGTCGTTCTGGACGGCCTTTTGATCCACCTGCGTTTGACCGTCGGCGCCGAGGGCGACCGAAAACACGGTCTGCACGTCCGACCCGGAGGCGGCGCCGGGAAGATCGAGCGGGATCGATTCCGACTTCACGATGATCTTCGCGGTCACCATGAAGATGATCAGAAGCACCAGCGTGATGTCGACCAGTGGGGTGACGTTGATCGCTGTGATCGCGTCATCCGTATCGTCGGATGCACCACCGGCCATGGCTAGTTGGCCCCCTCATCGTCTTCGCGCGGGTTCGATGACACGCGGCGCGCCGAGGGGGTACCTGCGGGAACGGCGGCTGCGGTGGCTCCCGCGTGGGCGACGCCCTTGTCCGTGGACTTGAGGTAGGCGAGGAGGACGTGGCCGAGCGCGTCGGTGTTCGACAGGGTCGTCTTCACGATGCGCTGGAACATGTTGAAGGCCGCGACGGCCGGGATGGCCACGACCAGACCGACCGCGGTGGCGACCAGCGCCTCGGCGATGTTCGTCATGACCGCTTGCGATGCGATCTGCGCGCCGGCCGACTGGGCCGCAGCACCCGCCGCTGCCGCCGCGGCGCCTGCTGCCTGAGCAACGGGTTTCGCGTTCGCTTTTCCGAGCTCCTCGAAGGCGCCGACGATACCGATGACGGTGCCGAGCAGCCCGATGAACGGCGCGTTGTTGCCCAACGTGCCCAGGTACGCCAGGCGCTTTTCCAGCTTCGTCCTCTGCAGCGCGCTCGCTCCGGCCATGGCTTGCTCGGCGGCTTCGGCGCCGTACGACGCCTCGACCACGCCGGCCAGCACCACGGCGGCTTCGGCGCTCGGCGAGCCCTCGAGGCGCTTGCGTGCACCATCCAGATCGCCCGCACGAAGCAATTTTCCAAGCTCGCGCATCAGCGCGCCGACGTCATCACGCAGGGAGAAGTACAACCAGGCGCGCTCGAGCATGATGGCCAACGAGACCACGCTCAAAATCAGCATCAACCACAGGACCCAAGCGGCCCCAGCCCCCACCATCGCATTTTTGACGCGCTCAATGATCTCGTTGTTGCCCATGGGCTTCGATAGCTCCGTCCTCGCAGGTGAAAGGCTCCCCATTCCCAGGGAGGTGTTCCGTGACCTTGCCGACCTCTGCATCGAGAGGGATGGCGGCCGAGATCACGGTGGTGGCATAGGCGCCTTTCGGTAGCACAAAGTAAACCCGTATGCTGTCCTCTTCTTCCCGGCCGTTGTCCGAGAGTCCTCTTTCTAGACGAAGATCCGACACCCACAGGCGCAGGGGCCTGCGCGTACCCTCGCCGAGCGGTACCAACTTCGTCAGATCGATGTCGTCACCCAGGAACTCGCGCACGACCTGTTGCTCCAGCTCGCGCGGCTCGCCCTCAGGCTCGCGCATCTTTGCACCAGGTAGCGGGCCAGTGGCGGATATTTCTCCCCTCTCGGCACGCGCGCGATCCTCCTGAACATCGGTGCAGAGAAAGAGGCCGCCGGAATCGTGCCGTTTGGCGAGATCGCCCTCGAGGCACGTGTTCCAGGTGCCGTTGCGCACGCGGCGCTCGAGCACCTCATTATAGACGGCCGATTGCAGCGCGGAGAAGAGGAGGCGCTTCAAGCGTGGATCGCGCGGGGCGGGGGCCTTGCCGGTGAGCCATGCGCGCGTGCGCTCGGCGTTGTCGCCCTCGCGGCCGAATCGCTGGGCGCCGAAGGCGTTGGGCACACCCTCGCGCCCGATGCGCTCGAACGCGGCGATGGCCGCATCGACGTCGCCCACCTCGCGGATGCGGATGGAAAATTTGTTTGCCCGCAAGTGACCGGTTCGCAGCTTGTTCGTGTGCCGCTTGGTCTCGAGCACGTTGATGCGCTCGTGCACCAGCGCCATCGCGCGCGTGTCGCGTTCGGGGGCGTGCGGGACCGAAATCGTCTGCGTGGTGATGGCCATGCGATCCTTCATCCCGGCGACCCCAACGTCGCGGGAGCGGACACCGACCGCACGGGCTATCACGTCCACGGCGGCGTCGGTGGTCATCTCCCGCTTCGTAAAGCGGATGTAAAGATGCTCGCCCGTGCCGGAGGGCTCATACAGCGGGATTTCTTCGACGATGAAGTCTTCGGGTAGAACTTTGATACGTGCCATGGGGTGCTGTCGGAGGTGAGTGCCGCCAGGTTTTCACTTCGTTCAATAAAAATGCGCGGAGCGGCGGCCATCTATAGGACGCAGCTCGAGCGCGCCCGGCGCGCAGAGATTGTATGGCCGCTGTGGCCTCGATCCTGCTCTTGACTGCTGTACACCTGCCATGCTGCTGAACACTTTTTTCTTCACGCGCCTCGCCTTCTTGGCGGGCGTCGTCGCGACCTCCACCACGGCATGCGCAAGTTGGAAGCTTTCCGAGCCTGATACCGTGGCCGTTCACCCCTTCTTGCCGCATCCCGCGCACGTCGCGAAAGTCTGCGTGATTCGAACGTCCGTTCTCGAACATGGAGTGACGTTCGTTTCACGCGACAACGGCGTGCTCGTCGGGGCCACGCGCGGGCCCACGTATTTTTGCTACTACGCCGAGCCCGGCGATCACGATCTTTCCATCGAGGCCGACGCGTGGGCGAGCGCCAAGCTCCGGGCGGAGGCGGGCAGCTCGTATTACCTCAAGGAGGAGGTCGCTGTCGAAGGTGGGAAGGTCCGAGGTCTCGGCGTCTGGGTGGACGAGGCGATTGCGCGTTCGCTGGTGGACGACTCCGAATACGCGGTTCTCGTGGGAGGGCCCGAGCGGGAGCACCTTCCAGGGATACTTCCTTTTGCGCCAGCGCGGCGCCGTTCGTGATTGTAAGCGCAACCGCAGCAAAGCTCTTTTCCGCAGACCGGAATTGAAGGAAATTGCGCGGCACACCGACGCTCGGCACTCCTGCGGAAGGTTACGTTTCTGACCGAAAGTCTCCTCGAATGTCGAACCGCGGCAGCGCGACAACCGCGGTGGGGCCGCCGCCATGCCCCTTGTGACGGGCGGAAGTCGCCATAACGTTCGGCGACCCTCGCATCAGGCAGTGGGCGAGGGCGCCGGCCTCGCCGGGATTATCTCGCTGCCGCGGCTTGGTTTGAGCGAGGATTTCGATTCGAAACGTAACCTCCCGCAGCAACGTTAAACGCTTGAAAATTTGAGGGGGACGTATGAGAACACGTGTTTCTCGTCTTGGTCTGCTTGCGGCTGCTGGCGCTTTCCTCGTGGGCCTTCCGATGTGCGCGAACGATGCGCCGTCGCCGGCGTCGCCGCCGAAGGCCGAGGAAAGACCCGACGATAGCGGCGCACGTGCGGCGCTTGCGTCGACGCCGCTCGGGTACGTGGTCTCGCGCGACGCGCGCGGAGCGGCCCGTTGGATCGTGGGCTCGAACGAAGCGACCGCCGCGGTGCTCGATGCTTCGGTGTCCGAGGAAACGGCAGCGCGCGTGCACCTTTCGCGGCACGCCGCGCTTTTGGGCATCACCGAGGCTGCCGTTTACGAGATTTCGCGCGTGGGCCTGCAGAAGCTCGCCGGCGGCGCCACCATCGTGCAGTTTGCACAACGCGCGGGGGACATGGATGTCTTCCATGCGCGCGCCAGCGTGGTGCTCGATGCTTCGAAGAACCTCGTGTCGATTGGCGCCAACTTGCATCCGCAGGCGGCGCAGACGCACGCGCTGAAGGCGCTCGACTTCCCCAAGAGTGCGGAATCGGCGCTGGCCGATGCCTACGCGGGGCAGTTCGGCGTCTCCATTTCGGCCACCGCGGTGAAGGACGCGGGCGGGCGCGGCGCATTTCGGCGCTATGCCGTGACGACGGCGGAGGACACCCCCGCGGTGCTCGAGGCCGCTGCCAAGCGCGTGTTGTTCCCGGAAGGAGAGCAGCTCCTTCCCGCGTATTACATCGAGCTCGCGGCCCGCGCGAATGGCTCGCCCGAAAACGAGGCGTACGCCTACGTGATTGGCGCGGCCGACGGGCGCGTGCTTTACCGCGCGTCGCTCACGGCGAGCGACTCGTTCAAATACCGCGTATGGGCGGACCCCACGGGGAATCACATTCCAGCGGACGGGCCTTACGTCGATTCGTCGCCGCACCCCACGGGAATACCGAACAACCAACTGCCGGATTATGCGGCGCCCATTCTGGTTTCGGCGGACGGATTCAACGTGCACGCCGACCCGTGGCTTGGGCCGAGCGACACGACGACGTTCGGAAACAACGTGCGCGCCTACAGCGATCGGAACGATCAGCACAATGGCATCGGTGACGGGTTCGATTCGGGCGACATCGCGCCCGACGTCACGGCGCCGAAGACCTTCGATCGAAGCTTCGACCCGACGAAGGCGCCGAACGCGAGCCCCGACCAGATCAAGGCAGCGGCGACGCAGCTCTTTTACGTGAACAACTGGCTGCACGATTATTGGTACGACTCGGGGTTCGACGAGGCGTCGGGCGTCGCGCAGCTTTCCAATTATGGCCGCGGGGGCGTGGAGGGCGATCCGCTGCGCGCCGAGGCGCAGGATGGGGCCGACTTCGGGCAGGCGAACAATGCGAACATGTCGACGCCGTCCGATGGCCTCTCGCCGCGGATGCAGATGTTCGTGTGGTCGGGCGTGGCGAATCGCGCGATCGAGACCACGCCGGCGCGCACCTACTCGGATCCGCTGGGGGCCGCGGTGTTCGGGCCGCAGCAATTCGATGTGACCGCGCCGGCGGTGCTGGCCAACGACGGCACCACGCCGACGTCCGACGCGTGCGAGCCGCTCGCGGATTTGACCGGCAAGATCGCCGTGATCGACCGCGGGACGTGCCCCTTCGTGCAGAAAGCGATCAACGCGCAGAACGCGGGCGCCGCGGGCATCCTCATGATCAACAACGTGGCGGGGCACGTGCCGGTGAGCCCGGGCGTGGGCGACCCGACGATCACGATTCCGCTCATCGGCCTGAGCCTGGAGGACGGCACGACGTTGAAGGCGGCGCTGGCGGCTGGCGAGCTGTCGGCGCACATCAAGCGCGGTCCCGAGGTGCTGCACGATGGGACCATCGACAATACGATCGTCGCGCACGAGTGGGGGCACTACCTTCACCATCGCTTGGTGCAATGCGGATCGGCCTCGTGCGGTGGCATGAGCGAAGGGTGGGCCGACTTCACCGCGCTGCACATGGTGGTTCGCGAGAGCGATCTGGACAACGAGTTGTTCGGCGCGGCATTCCCCTTGTCGCAATATGCCGCGGCGGGGATCACGAACAGCGGGGCGTACTTCGGTATTCGCCGTGCGCCGTATTCGGCCAATCGGGCGAAGAATCCGTTCACCTTCGGGCACGTTCGACAGAGCTCCACGCTCCCCGCAGGGGCGCCGCTCTCCCCGGCCGCACCCAACATGGCGGAGGTGCACAACGTCGGTGAGATTTGGGCCGAGACGCTGTTCGAGGGGTACATCAACGTGCTCCACGCCGGGCAGGTGCTGGGCCGCACCTTCGAGCAGAGCAAGCGCCGGATGAGCGACTACATCGTGGCGGGCATGAAGGCCGCACCGCCCGAGCCGAGTTTCACCGAGCAGCGCGATGCGATTTTGGCCAGCGTCTGGGCCATGGGCGAAAAGGAAGACTTCCTGGCGCTGGCGCGCGGCTTTGCCAAGCGCGGGCTCGGCTCCAACGCGGTGGCTCCGCCCACGTCGTCGATATCCTTCGACGAGGCGGTGGAGAACTTCGACATTCGCGGCAAGCTCCAGTTCATCGACGCGAAGATCGACGACTCGGGCTCGTCGTGCGACCACGACGGCGTGCTCGATGCGGGGGAGAGCGGCAAGCTCTTGATCCGCGTGCGCAACCTGGGGTGGATCACCTTGCGCGGTTCGGCGGTGAGCGCAGCCACGACCGATCCGTTCGTCACCTTGGAGAACAACGGCGCGGTGACCATCGAGTCGATCGATGCGTTCGGCGTGGCCACGGCCAGCATCGGGATCTCCGCCAATGCGATTCCGCTTTCGCGCGGAGAATTGCCCATCGCGATCAAGATTCACAACGACAATGCGATTCCCAAAGATGCCGATGTGCAGGTGAATCTGCTCTACAATTACGACGACGTGCGCAATTCGTCGCCCGTCGACAACGTGGAGAGCGAGACGCCGGTCTGGACCTTCGAGCATGCGAATCCGCCGCTGCGCGCTTGGTCGCGTCAAGGCGATGCCTCGAACCACGTCTGGCACGGCAACGACATTGGCGCGCTCGGCGACGAGCGGCTCGTCTCACCGGATCTCGTCGTCGGGCCGGGCAATTTCCGAATCACGTTCAAGCATCGTTTCCAATTCGAGACGACGCCGGCCTCGGGTGGCTCCCCGGCCGTCTACTGGGACGGTGGCGTGCTCGAGCTGTCGACGGACGGCGGTAGCACCTGGGCCGATGTTGCAAACTACACGGATCCTGGCTACCCGCAGACGCTCACGACCGGGGCGGGCAATCCCCTCAGCGGGCGCAAGGCCTGGGCGGGGGATTCGTCGGGGTATCCGAACTACACGACGGTGTCGCTGAACTTGGGCACCCAGCTTCAGGGCAAGACGGTCAAGGTGCGTTTCCGCATCGGCAGCGATGAAGCCGCCGGCGCGGCGGGGTGGGACATCGACAACATCATTTTCGCGGGGATTACGAATTTGCCGTTCCCGTCGATCATCGACGATCGAACCACGTGCCCCGGCCTCGTGGTGCAGGCGTCGCGCTAAAGATCAGAGATTGAACTGGGAGACGGGGAGATTTTTGAGGTTTTCCGTTCGCTCAGTGAGCGAACGGAACACAAAAAAAACTCCCCGCCTCACTGTAGATTCTTCGGCCGTTGCACCTCCTCAGGTGCGTTTTCGGCAACGAGTTAGGACGTGAGAGGATTGCGGTAAACGTCGTCGACACCGATCCGCGCGTTCACGGAGGTGAGCTCGGCGAACTCGCCGACACCCCATTCGTGGAGCTCCCAGAAGCCCGAGTCGTTGCGGCGGTAGACTTCGATCCTCGGCTCGTGTTGGCTCACGAGGACGTACTCACGGAGCGATGGGATGCGGCGGTAATTTTCGAACTTCTTGCCGCGGTCGTAGCCTTCGGTCGAATCGGATAAAATTTCGACGAGAACGACGGGGTTGGTGATGGAATGATCGTCTTCGGGATCGAGCTCCAGGCGATCGCACACGATGCTTGCGTCAGGGTAGGTCGCGAGGCCGGTGGCCCGAACGCGGACGCGCACGTCGGATGAAAACATGCGGCATGGGCGGCCTTCCAAGGCGTTGCCGATGATGCGAGCCATCGCCAACGCCAACGCGCCATGGTCCGGCGTACCGCCCGCCATGTCGTACACGACGCCGTCGAGCCACTCGTGCTTGGTCTCGCTCTTGGCCTCGGCGTCGACGTAATCACGGTACGTGACGTACGGTTTCGTAGAGGTTTGCGTCATGATGCCCTAAGTGTAGCCCAAACGGCTCCGTATGGTAACGTGCCCTGGGAAGCGATGGATCACGGTACCAAGGGTCCCAATAAGGTCGATCGGGAAGGGCCGACGGACATCGTTCGTGCGCCCGCCTCCGTCGAGGGGTTTCGGCTGCTAGTGCTCTTGCCGTCAGGCGATGGCGGGAGTGCTCTGGAAGTGCCTTTGCCCGAAGCGGGCGAGCTCGTGCTCGGGCGAGGCGATGACTGCGCGGTGCCCATCGGCGATGGCTCCGTGTCGCGGCAGCATGCGCAGCTGCTCGTTTCGAATGGGACGTTTCGCATTCGTGATTTGGGGAGTCAAAACGGAATTTTCGTGCGCGGACGGCGCCTCGAAGCCTCGGAGATCGTCGAGATTGGGGCAGGGGAGGCCGTCGATCTCGGACGCGTGACCGTGCTCATTCAGCGCCGTTCGGCCGAGTCTCCGCGGCGCAACGTGCCCACCATCGCGCCGCCGCCCGTGTCCTCGTCGGGCGAAGACGCGGGTTTCGTCGTGTGCGATCCGGCGATGCTTCGCCTCCACGATCTGGTGCGGCGCGTGGCCGTGCGCGACATCAACGTGCTCCTGCTCGGAGAAACCGGAGTTGGCAAAGAGGTGGTCGCCGAGGCGGTGCACCGTTGTTCGCGCCGCTCGGGCGGGCCCCTGGTTCGCGTCAATTGCGCGCAGTACAACCCGCAATTGCTCGAGAGCGAGCTCTTTGGCCATGAACAGGGCGCGTTCACCGGAGCGACACGCGCCAAAGCTGGCGTCTTCGAGCAGGCGCAGGGTGGCACCCTGTTCCTGGACGAGATTGGCGAGTTGCCGGTGAGCGCCCAGGTCAAACTGCTTCGCGTCATCGAAGAGCGCAGCATTCGCCGGGTCGGAGGCACCGAGGCGCGTGAGCTGGATATCCGCCTGGTGACGGCGACCCATCGCGACTTGAAGGCGGAAAGCCAAAACGGACAATTCCGGCGCGACCTGTATTTCCGTTTGAGCGGTGTCACCATCCCCATTCCGCCGCTGCGCGAGCGTCCGTCGGAAATCGTCCCCTTGGCGAAAATGTTCGCCGCCCGCTTCGCCGCGCCGGAGGCCCCGCCCGAACTCACCGACTCCGCGCAGCAGGCGCTGCTCCGCTATCCGTGGCCCGGCAACGTGCGCGAACTGCGCAACGCTGTCGAGCAGGCCGTGGCTTTGTCCGACGGGGTGATCCTCCCCGAACACCTCCGGCTCGAACAGGAGCCGCCTTCGTCTTCTCCGTCGTCCTCTCCGTCTTCCTGGGCGGGAGGTGGCGCGCCCCCGGCATCGTCCCCCTCGTCCACGCCGCTGCGCGGGCAGATGCAGTCGCTCGAACGCCAGCGCATCGTGGACGCGCTCGAGCGCTCCAACGGCAACCAATCGCGCGCTGCGGAGCTTCTCGGTATGCCGCGGCGCACACTCGTCGACAAGTTGCGCCGGTACAACATTCCGCGACCGCGCAGCGGCGGTGATTGAGCGAATCTTGCTCAATCATTCGAGCGAGCCTTGCACGCCGCCATCGCGAACGAGGCTGAATTTACGCACATTCGAGAAGGGCGTCCGTCTTGCACTGCGGAGTTGCCATGCTCGACTTCCATCTCAAAACCGCCGCGTTCGCACTCACCCTTTGCCTGGGTGCCGGGTGTGCCGCAGGTGATCGCGACCACGATATCCCTCGAAACGACGACTCTTTGACGGCCGCAGAACGAAAGCCCCTCGTTCTTGGCATGTACAACAATACGGCCATCGCGCCCGGCACCGAGTCGGCGAATGCCTCCACCTTTCGCGCGGTCGCCGACGAGTACTTCGTCGGCGGCAAGACCAAAGTTCATCGTGTCTTCAACACGTATTCGAACTTCCCCGACACGTACGCCAAGAGCGCGGGCGGCCAGGACCCCGCGAGCGGCAACGTATCGTTCCTGAGCGTGAAGCCCCCGAACGACGACGTCAAAGGGGTCATCGACGGCGTCTACGATGCGAAGATCACCTCGCTCGCCGAGAGCATGCCCAGCGGCTCGTACTTGACCATGTACCACGAGCCCGAAAACGACATGGACGGCGCCACCTTCGTGCAGATGTTTCGCCACTTCTACGCCGTGTCCAAGAAGGCGAATCCGAACGTCCTCGTGGGCTACGTCGCCATGGATTACCAATGGCGCGAAGGCTCCGCGAGCACCAAGAATCCCGACGACTGGTGGATCGGTGCCGACGCCACCGACTATCTGGCCATCGACGCGTACATCCGCGATTGGAAGCCCATCGTCGACCTCTCGCAACAGGGGGATTTCCAGCGCTGGTACCAATGGGCGCTCCCCAAGGGAAAGCCCATCTTGATCACCGAATACAGCATCGTTTTGTCGCAGAAGATTCCCGATTCGCGGCGTGCCGACCTGATTCGAAAGAGCCTCGACTACGTCTGGGGGCAACCGAAGATTCGGATGGTCCTGTGGTGGAACCAAGTCGGCAACGACGAGGGGGTCTTTCAGCTGAGTCCCACCACTTCTGCGCGCGCGGGTTCGCCTCTCGCGCTCGAAGCGTGGAACGAGAAGGTCAATCAATACGGTTCGTCGAACACCAGCATCTTCGATTGGTGACTAAAACCTGAGGGCGCTTCGCGCGATCACATGGTGGACGGGTCGTCCGTCGTGCGATCGCGCAGCACGCAGGTGAATCGTGCGGTGCAGATGCGGCGATTCCTCGAGTCGGTCACGAGAATCTCGTACGTCGCCACGTTGTTGCCGGCGTGCACGGCCGTGCACACGGCGGTGATGAGACCCTCGTAGACCGTGCGATGGTTGATGCACGAGAGCTCGAGTCCCAGCGCCATGCGGTCGGGTCCCGCCCGCATGGCCGCGGCCATACCACCCAGCGTCGACGCGAGCGCCGCACTCGCCCCCGTGTGAAGGAGGCCATACGATTGCCGGTTCGCTTTGACGGGCATCGTGCCGACGAGGCGATCGGGATCCCAGCTCGTGATCTTGATGCCGAGTCGGTCAGCGAGCTGCTCGTCATCGTACTCCGGGCGCGCTCCCGGCACCGAGCGAGGGCCTCCCCGTCCTCGCCCACTCGAAGGCGGCAGCGACGGTTTGCTATCGGTGGACTTTCGGGGTTCCAGCGCGGTGGACATGCCCCCTATTCATCAAGTTGGGTGCCAACTCGAGTGACCATCCCCGCCTGGGCGCCACGATGTCGAAATGATGTCGAGCGCGGTTGGTGGCGCGTCAGATCCCGGGAAATCCGGCGTTTCGAAATACATCGGAGCGCGCGGCAGATGTGCCTTCGGTGTATCAAACGCGCCAAGCGCCTTGGTACACGCGTACCAAACCGGTACACCGCCGGTACACCTAAGCACCCGGCGAGGGAGTACACACCTGGAGGTGGGTCTGGTTTGACGCCCGAGGATGTACACCTCCAAGAGTGCGACCGGGTGAAAGACCGCGCAGTGCACACTTTTGCCTGAAGCGCGATAAAGGCTGGAATTGCGGCGCGGTCCTGTCATGGTCCAACGTGCACGGATCCTGGCCATGACGAGGCACGACGAACACGAGCAACGCGCACGGAGTGTGGACTTGTTGGAGGAGTCTGCCCGTCTGGTGGATGACGAGTTGCGGCAGGCCCGCGCGCAACTCCGTCCCGATCGGCGAGCTCGAGAAGGGAGTACCTTCGAACGCGACGATTTCGTCGCCTATCGCTACCGCATCGTGCGCCTCGTCGCAAAGGGCGGCATGGGCGAGGTGTACGAAGCCCACGACCTCGAGCTGGGGGAGCGGATTGCGCTCAAGGTCGTTCGCCAGGAGCGCCACGAGAAGACGCGCGTCTTCGAGCAGCTCAAACGCGAGATCTTCCTCGCCCGCAAGGTGACGCACCCGAACGTGTGCCGCATCTTCGACGTGGGCTTCCACCTCGTGGCCCGCGCCGGCGGCGAGAAGCGCATTCCGTTTTTCACCATGGAGCTGCTCCAGGGCGAGACCTTGTCCGCGCGTCTGAAGCGCGTCGGGCCGCTGGACCCGCGCGAAGCCATCGGGTGCGTTCTGCAAATGATTGGCGCACTGGGCGCCGCGCACGCAGTGGGCATCGTGCACCGCGATTTCAAGAGCGCGAACGTGTTCCTCGAAGACGCGCATTCCACGGGCGATACGGGCGAGACCGCGGACACGGGGCAGAGGCGGCGGCCCCGGGTCGTGGTCACCGATTTCGGCTTGGCCAAGCTCACCTTGCCGGCGAACACCCCCGAGTTCGTGCGCACCGGGACGGGCCGTCTGCGCGGGACGCCCGCGTACATGGCGCCCGAGCAGATCGAGTGCCGCCCCGTGTCGGAGGCCACGGACATCTACGCGCTGGGCGTGGTCATGTACGAAATGCTCACGGGCGTGCGTCCCTTCTCGGGCGACGTTTCGCTTGGAGCGGCCGTGGCGCGCCTCGATCAGCCGCCGGTGCCGCCGCGCACCCTGCGCAAGGAGATCGACCCTCGCCTCGAGGCCATCATCCTGCGCTGCCTTTCGAGGATGCCGGCGGACCGCTTTGCCAGCGTTCATGACCTCGGTGTTGCGTTGACATCGTTGTCGCGCGGGCGCCGCCGCTGGTCGCGGTGGTCGGCCCCAGCGCTCGTGGTGTGCGCGATGGCTGCGCTGGCGGCCGGTGGGATCGCCGGGCGCGATTACCTTCGCCCCATCCCCATGGCCGCGAAGAGCGTGCCGAGCCCCGTGGGAATTCTCGCCGAAGGGGATGGCCGCGTCCGGCGTTCCCTTCCGCGCCTGCCCGAGGCCGCGCGGCACTACACAGCGGGACTGGCCGCCGCGCGCGATCTCGATGCGATCTCCGCGCGTGAGCACTTCGAGCATGCGGTGGCGCTCGAGCCGGGGCATGCGCTCTCCCATGCCGAGTTGGCCGAGACGTACCGCAAGCTCGGCTACGGTGCGCGCGCCGCCGCCGAGGCGAAAACGGCCTACGGGCTCGCGGGTCCGCTCTCGCGCGAGGAGGCGCTCTTGATCGAGGGGCGCTACGACGACGCCATCGGCGAATGGCAGAAGGCCGTCGACGTGTATCGCACCTTGTTCGAATTTTTCCCCAGCAGCGTCGAATACGGATTGGCCCTCGCGCGCGCGCAGGAACGCGCAGGCAAGCTCGACGAGGCCCTGGCCACGGTGGCCAAGTTGCGCGCGGTGCCGCATGCCATCGCGCCGGCCGTGGACATCGACGAGGCCGAGGCGGCCATGGCTATTGCCCTCTCGGACTTTCGGCGCGCCGAGATGGCTCGGTTGCGCGCAGCGACGATGGCCGAGGCGCGCGGTGCATGGCGCAGCGCCGGTCAGAACCGCTACCTCCTGGCCGGCATTTTGGCCGCCCAAGGAAAGACGGAGGCGGCGAACGAGCACCGGCGCGAAGCCGTGGCCATGTTCGAGCGCGCCGGCGACCGAACGAGCCTCGCGGCCGCGTTCCTTGCGTCTGCGCGCGAGTGCGAAGAGGAGGGCGAGTTCGACCTCGCCCTGGACATGTACCGCGAGCTTCAAGAGCAGCACCGGCAGGCCGGCGACATGCGGGAGGTGGCCCTGTCCGCGTACGACGCGTTCCGCGTTTTGTGGAAGCAGGGGCGGCTCCACGAGGCGCTCGATGCGGTCGAAGAGTCGGTGGCCATCGGGCGCGGTATCGGCGATCCAGAGCTGGGCGGCCGCTTGATCGACGTCGCCGACGCGCTCCTCAACGCGGGCGATCTCGCTGGGGCCGCCGCGTACGTGCAAGATGCACTGGATCTGGCGACGCGGTTTCACAATCCGGGGCTGGCAGCACTCGCCATGGAGGTGCGCGGCGACATCCTCCGTCAACAGGATGACGTCGCAGGTGCGATGCGCATGCAGAAGAAGGCGCTCGACACGGCCCAACGTGCGGGCCGTCGCAGCGCCATTCTCTGGCTGGAGCTCGACGTGACCGAGCTTCTGCTCGACCACGGAACCTTGGAGGCGGCGGAGCGCGCAGCCTCGGGGCTTCTCGCGCGGACGCCTCCGCACAAGAGCCTCCAGCTGGCCAGCGCCCAGTTGCTTCGCGCCCGGGCGCTGCTCGGCCTCGGACACATCGACCGCGCCAAGGCCGCACTCGATCGCTCGAAGGACGTCGCGCCCGGCAGCCGTCGCGGCGATCTCGTGCTCACGCAGCGCCTTCTGGACGCGCGCATCTTGGCCATCTCCTCGCCCGATCGGATCGGGGTTGCCCTGGCCAATGTCGAGGAAGTCATCGCCCGCGCGCACGCCCTCGGTTTCTTCACCATGGAGCTGCAGGCGCGCTTCACCGCGGGCGAACTCGAGCGTCAAGCGGGCCACGCCGAACGCGCACGCACCCGCATGCGCGAACTGGAGCACGATGCGCGCGCCCGCGGGTACGCGTACTGGGCCAAGCTTGCTAGCGCGGCGGGCCGCCAGGTCGGTTGAAATCCCACGGGGTCGCGAGTACGTCGCATTCGCCCGTGAACACCTGCATGGATCCATCGGCCGCACCTTGCGCGGCGGTGCTGATCGTTCCCACGAAGGCGACGGGCGATTCCATGTAGCCGAGTGTCTGGCACATCTCGTCGCTCCACCCCCAGCCCAAGGTCTGATCGGTGTTGTTCTCGTATTCGCAGCCCACCGTCAACCCGGCGGCGCCGGTCATGTCGAACGGCGGATCGAAGGCGCGCCCGTACGCCTCGTAACCGGCGCTCTGATCGACGTCGAGAATGGTCTCACCGTCCCGCGTCCCGCCGAGCGTCTTCACGTAGAAGCGTTTTCCGTACCCGTGAGTATGGGGAAGGATGTAATGGATCTTCGGCGTGAACGGCGTGCCGTTGGCCTGAAAATCCTTGTCCAGCGGACAATGATTCACCAGCCGGGTCTTGGCGCGCGCGAGCACGTTGATGGCGCGGTCGTCGACTTGGAAGGGGACGAGCTGCACCTTCACATCGTTGGGGTTCATATCGTAAATCTTGAGCGTCAAGCTGCCGGTGACGGCCTTCGCCGTCGCATTCAGCAAATGGATATCGCTGATGATGCGCGAATAGGGCGGAATACGCACGGCCGCGTCCTTGCGGAACTTCTGCACCTGGTGGGGCGCTTGCGTGGATTGCGCGAGCAGCACGCCGCCGAGAAGGGCGCCTTTGATTTCGTCGTAGCTCCGCTCCGCGCAATCCCACGTGCCGTCCGGCCCCGCGAAACGGTCGTCGGGCACGAAGGTCCAAATCGAGTGATGCGACTCTTCGTTCTGCTCGAGTTCCACTGCGTTGACGTAAAGGGGCTCGGCGTTGTTCAACGTCCAACTCTGGCACTTGCCCCGATATTCCGTGTAGGGCGGAATGGTCCATGTTTGGAATTGATGCTGCATTTTCGGCGCGCCCAAATTCTCGCAAGCGCCCGACGACGACGCATACGAGCCTGCCGGACACGTCTCGCATTTCGTGTCCGAGTTACCCGCGACGCAGATCATCTGGCGCGAGTAACAGAGACTCGCCTTCGTCGCGTCGCAGGCCGCGGGCGGCTGGCTCGGGCTGTCGCTGCTGCTGCATGCGGCGACGCCTGCGAGACCAAGTGCAAGCACCACGGCAAAAGCCTTGTTCAACATGGTTTATCCCTCATGCGAAGAAAATCGATTGGAAGCTGGGTGGTGCCGCGCGTGGCCAAGTCCGCCAGCGCCTCCCCGAGAACGGGAACGAACTTGTAGCCATGTCCGGACAGCCCCGCGGCGAACACCACCTGCGGGAATGCGGGATGCGCGTCCACGATGAAATGCTCGTCGGGTGTCATGGTGCACATGCACGCCGATTGCGCGAGCGGCGTCCGCGATACGCCGTGAAGGTGCTCGTCGATGAAGTCGCCGATGGCCTCGAGCTCGTCCCGCGCGAGGGCGTGATCGAGCTGCGTTGGATCGGCGACCTTGGTGCGCTTGGCCCTTCCCGCGACCTTGATCCGGCCGGCCACGGGCCCGGGTACTCCAAAGAAGTAACCGCGCTCGATGTCGAAAATGAAGCAAGGCGCGTCGGCCTCCCACACGGGACTCGACGCGAACCAGGCCTGCGGAATGCGCTCGACGACCAGCGGCAACCCCAGGGCGGCGAGCAGGTCGGCGCTCCACGCACCGCCGGCGATCACCAACGCGTCACCGAGGTAGCGGCCCTTCGGCGTCGTTACGCACACGCCGTCGTCTTCCGTCGCGTGCCACGCCAGGGCCGGCTCGTCGAAGTGCAGCTCGGCCCCGGCCTCGCGGGCCAAGTCGCAGTGGGCGCGCACGCTCTCTTCGACGAGAAGGTAGCCCGCGTCGGGCTCGTAGTTCATGCCCGCGGCGTCCGACACCAGGACCAGCCCGGTGCGACGAAACAGGGGATGGCCGGCGTGTCGTTCGAGCGCCTGCCAGCCTTCGAGGCTGCGATCCAGCAAGGGGCCGTAGCCTGGGTGATCGTACGAGCGGCGGAAGATGCGTGTCTCGCCGTGCGAGCTTCCGCGATCGTGTGCAACGCCAAAGCGCTCGAGCCCGAGAACGCGCCGGCCTTCGCGCCGCGCGAGATGATACGCGGCCGCCGCGCCGACACCTCCCAGGCCGAGGACGATGACGTCGAACGCTTTCATGGCCCTTCGGAACTTGGGGCGTAACCGCCGGCCAGCGTCGCTTCGTACATGATCCATTCGGAGCGCGACGCGCCCAAGTTGTCGTAAATCTTTCGCGCCGTCAGGTTGTCGGGCTTGGTGAGCCAGCTGGCATTCGGGTACCCGCGGTCGCTGGCGTAGCGCAGCGCATGGAAACCGAGGCCCGGGCCCACGGATCGGCCCCGTTCACCGGGCACCGCGTACAGATCATTGAAGGTGCATGCCGTGCGCGCGGAGAGCGAGGACGGAATGAAATACAGTGTGGCGAAGCCGAGGATTTCGTCGCCGTCGAAGGCGGCGAAGAGGATGCCCATCGTATGGTCGTCCAAGTACCGTGAAAAATAGGTGCGATTTCGCTCGGTGTCCGGCGTGCAGCCGTAGAAGCGCTGATAATCCGCAATGAGCGGCAACACCTTTTCGAAATTGTCCCGTGTGACGGTCTCGATCGTGATGTCCTTGATGCCCATGGTTTCTCATTCTTGCTTGGAGAGGATGTGGAGGTTCAGCGAGGCGCCACGCCGATGACGCCACCGCCGGCGGCAAACTGGACGGAGCTGCCCTTGGTGTCTGCTTTGGCCAGTGGGTATCCGAAGCGCACGATGGACGTCTGCACGGACTTGAGCGCCGCGTCGCTGCCCAACATGGCCGAAATGGCCTCTTTCTTGATGACAATCGGGTCGTAGCCCAGGAACGTGCACACGATGGCGCCCGACGTGGCCGACGGCTCGTCGAATTTGTCCGGCGCATTCCGATTGGCAATGATGTTCACCGCGGTGACCAGCCCGCAGCTGTCGCACGCCTTCATGTGGAGCGTCGTATCCTTGGTCGGATCGTACTTGACGGTGGCCAGATCTTCCTCGACCTGCGCGCTGTCGACCGAGGTGAGCTCGGCGGCCGTGTCGATGGATCCGATATCGCTGCCGCCAGCGACCTTCACGTGGATGATCTGCTTGTCCTTGGTGAGCTGCGCATCGCCCCGGTACGGCGTATTCACGGTGGCACCGGGTTTCCCATCTTTGAGCGGGCCGTAGCCGCATTGGTAGAGCGACAATCCCGACGTGCTCATGGGCACGCAATTGATTTCCTTGGGCGCCGCCGTGCCGTCGAGGAAATTGGCCTGCGAGTAGTCGGTGATGGTGATGGTGCCGGCATTGGAGTCGCTTCCCAAGTTCTGCCCTTCGCCGAAGTGATCGGCGTAGCACCCAAAGAGACCCGTGCGGCCGTCGTACTGGTGCTTGAGCGCGCCCAGGGCGCTGAAGCCCACCACGGGCTTCAAGACGCGCACGGGGGTCGGCGTACCGCCGATGCTCACCTTGGTGCTCAAGTTGACCAGAATGGCATTGCCACCAAACTTGGTCCCGGCATCCGTTCCAGCGTCGGAGCCCGGTCCGCTGTCTTGGCCGGGGCTCCCGGAGTCGGCCGGGCCGGGATCGCTCTTGTTGTCGTCACCGCAGCCCACGATGGCCGCGCATAGTGCGAAGGCGCACGCACCCAAAATGGATACTCGCATGATCGATTTTCCTAACGTTAAGGTGTCGCTCGAATGAACGTTTCAAGTTTTGAGACTTCGTCGTGCTGGAACCGCGGCAGCGAGAACGAACCGGCGGGACCGGCGCGATGTGTGCTTCAGCTGCTTAGGATCGCCATCCCGTCTGGCGATCGTCGAGCAACGAGCGGACTAAGGCGCCGGCCTCGCCGGGATTGTTCCGCTGCCGCTGCTGGACATCGAAGTACTTTGTGATTCTGTCACGATCGATTCGACCTTTACGTTATCTCGGTGAAGTACGAAGCCGCGCCGAGCTGGCGCGTCTTCTGTCCCGGCGGCACCCACGAGAGGTGCACCTCCCAGCGGTGCTCGGAGAGCGGTGCCGAGTAACCGAGGTGGCCCCAGAGTCGTGCGGCGAAGTCGGGAAGCATGGGCGCGGCGATCTCCGCGAGCACTTTGGCGGCGAGCAACTCCAGCGCGGCGGCGGTGCGCCGTTCTTCCTTTCGGGTCGGTACCCGCCGCCACACCGTTTCTGCTTGCCCGAAGCGCTGCGCCTCGCGCGCGAGCTCGCAGAGCACGCGCGCGCCGCGTTGCGGTGAGAAGGAGCTGGCTTCGTACGACGCGGCGGCCGCATCGCGGAGCTCTCCGAGTCGATTGTAGAAAGCACGGTGTTCTGCCGTCCAATCGCCGGTGGATGGCACGACGCCCTCGAAGTCGGCGGCGATGCGCTGGCCCAGGCTCTCGAGCCAAGGCTGCCACACGCCCACCAACTCGCGCTCGCACGTCGCCTTGAAGTCCTCGCGGGTGAAGTTCGTCGCTTCCACTTCGGGCCGGGTGTACGAAAGGTAAAAGCGCACCATGTCCGCGGGCACTTGGGCCGCCAGCTCGCGCGCCCAAATGGCGTGGCGGCGGCTGGTGGAGAATTTGCGCCCGTCCAAGTGATAAAACTCGTTCATCAAGTACGCCGACGGAAGGCGCAGCGTCGGATCGAAGGCCATGAAGAGCGCCGGCAGAAGGACGGCGTAGAAGAAGCCATTGTCGAATCCGAAGCACTGAACGATGTTCCCGTCGTCGGATTTCCAGTAATCCTCCACGCTGGACAGATGGCGGGCGTGCGCCAAATAACGTGCCGCCATTTCGCACCACACAAAGATGCATTGATCTTCGTAGCCCACCACGGGAACCGGAATGCCCCAATCGGTCACGTGGGTGACGGCGATGTCGGGCAGCCCCGCCGCCATGGCCTGCTCGCAGAGTGACCGCAGGCTCGGGTTCATGGCCACTTTGCGATGGAATTCCCGCAGCGGTTTCTCCCACCGGCTCAATGGAAAGAAGAGTCGTGCGGTGGGCCTGAACACCGGGGCACTACCGCATTGCGTGCAACGCGGCTCCAGCAAGTCGGCGCAGTCGTTGGGGCGGCCGCATTCCTCGCAGATGTTCCCGCCCGACGGCGCATGGCAGTGCGGGCAGCGCCCGCCGATGTACGCCTCGTACAAATAGCGATCGCACTTTTCGCACCAAGGCGAGTCGGCTTCCTTTTCCAGCAAATGGCCATGCACCTTGAGCCTGCGGAATAGGTCCTGTGCCAGGCGCCCGTGATGCGGCGAGGCATTCGGCCGGACGAATTGGTCCAGTTGAATGCCCATCTCCGTTAACGTCGTCAAAATATCGTGTGACAGCAAATCGGCCGACGCTTGTGGCCCCATACCGAGACGCGCCGCGTTGGTCTTCACGTAGCTCTGGTTGTCGTCGCTGCCCGAGATGTACCGTGCGTCGACGCCGCGCAACCGCAGGTAGCGCGCATGAATGTCGGCGGCCAAATACGGCCCGGAGATGTGCCCCACGTGCAAGTCGCCATTGGGCGTGGGGGGCGCCGCGGTGACCATGGTGCGCCGCGGCCGATGGTTGGGCGCGGGCCTCTCATGGGCCCACAATTGCAAATCTTCCCACCATACCGTCAGGAAGAGCAGCTCCTCCGCATCGCCGGTGTTGACCAACGTATGCGATTGAAACGGCGGCTGGTACAGCACGTCCCCCGCCTGGACGTCGTAGACCTCGTCGCCGATGCGCATGACGCCCCGCCCTTTGGCGATGAAGAACGTCTCCGCGTCCTGGTGGGCGTGGTGCTTCGTTTGCTCGCCGGGGGCAACCACCGCCCACGCGGCCCCGAACGGGGGCTCGACCACCCCTTGCCATGGATAGAGCGATTGAACGCGAATCCCGTATGCCGACTGCAATTTGGACGAATCCAGCCTTTGAATGCTCATCGTTCCCTTCGCCGCTCAATGCCGGGTGTGCCCGAACGCGTAATTGGCCGAGTTGAGGTGCTCCGCGTGCGACTGCGATTCCAGGATGGACTGAACGATGTCCCCCGCGCGCACCGACAAAAGCGAGAGCACCGTTTCCGTGACGCCGTGCGTGGCCTCGGCGAACCCCTGGAGGAAAATGCCGGCCTCGAACCCCGATTCCGTCGCCACCCGGTAATTTCGCTCCACTTTGTAGCTGCCGTCCGCCTCGCGCTCGATGAACGGCGAAAGCTCGCGCAAGAGCGGGTGCTCCAAGCGCCATTCGTAGCCGGTGCACATGAGAACACCGTCGGCCTTCATGGTGACCACTTCGTTGGTCGTCAGATCGCGGAAGCGCGTCATGACCACGTCGTCGGTCTCCAAAAGCTGCTCCAGTTCGAGGAAGCCCCGAACGCGCGCCCGGCTTCGCCCGGCCACCTTCTCTTGATAGAGCGTATTGTAAATGCGGCGGATCAGGTCCGCGCTCACCACCCCGTAGTTCACGTCCCTGCAGTGCCCCAGCACCCGGCGGCGGACGGAATCGGGCAGGTCGTAGACATAGCCGACCATCTCGGGGTGGAATATTTCATTGGAAAAGTGACTGTCGTCGATCGGCTTGTAAGACAGTCCACGGATCGTTGCCGTCACGTCGGCATTCGGATAGTGCGTCATCAAATAGTGGAATAGTTCCGCTCCACTCTGGCCGCCTCCGACCACCACGAATCGATAGGGGGCATTCGTGTCCGGATAGTCCGATTTGAGCTTTTGCAGCGTTTGCGACGAGTGGAAGGTACGCCCGCCGGGGCGAAGCTGAATTCCGTCCGGAACCGACGGAACGCCGCCCGTGGCCAACACCACGTTCCGCGCGAGCCGGTAGGCGGCCTCGCCCGTCTTGGCGTCGTGATACGTCACGCGAACTGCCTTGATTTTCCCTTCGACCCGCACCGGATCGATGGCTAGCACCTCGCAGCCGTGGCTCACGCGATCGTGCAACTGCTGGGCGACCCAAACGAGATAATCGTTGAATTCGACGCGGGTGGGATAAAGGTCGCGAAGATTCAAAAACTCGAGAAGACGGCCCTTGTTCTTCAAATAATTGAGAAATGTGAACGGGCTGCAAGGATTTCGTAACGTTGCGAGATCCTTCAGTACCGATACTTGCAATACCGACCCTTCGAGCAGCATTCCGGGATGCCATGCGGCGGACGGTTTTGCGTCCAGGAATAGACGCCGAAGACTTACGCCATCACGTTTCACCGCCTCGTCTTCGAGTGCGACGGCCAAAGCGAGATTCGCCGGCCCGAGGCCGATTCCTACGACGTCATAGACGTCGCCTTTTTCGAGAATAAGCGACATGGAGCAACCCTTCTCTTGTTGTCCTGCTCGTGCTTCGCGTTGGATCGATTGCAGAAGGCACGGTCCCGCGGCATGAGCCACTCGAGTGCCCCCCCTCGCCCGGGTACACGTCGGCTCCCGAGCACTGCGTTACGTCGGCTGGATTGGAGCGGGTCGAATGCTGGTAACCCTGACCGCTAGCAGTCGGGTGGCGGATCGGTCCGCCGCTCCAATCCAACTTGGTAAGTTGCGGAATTAGCGGCCGCAAGAGGACACGATCGCGTCCACCATCACGTCATCCACCGTGTCTGCAACAGCGCTCGTTCGAGCTTACGACGTTGTCATATATACATCTAACAACATTGCCTAGGCAACTTTGCGCGGGATGTCCACACAAATGCGCTGGCGCAATCGGATGTTTGGACCGTTGGGGGTGCGGCCGCAAGCGCGCTATCTTGGAAAACGAGGAAGGCTGGGAAGACGTTTGACCGTCTGGTCCTATCGTTCGGGGAACGCATGAGCGGCAACGGCATGGGCGACGCGTGCCAGTCGGAAGAGCTGGAGGAGCTGGAGGCCGCAACGTCGGCATCGAGCGATGCGCCGGACCCCACGCTGACGGTTGGCGCGGTGCATTCCAGTGGGCGCGTGTCCGTTCCGGGCAAGCCCGCCGCGGAGAGCCGAGCCTCGGGCACGCACCGCATCTTCGCGCAGGACGAATTGATCGCCTTTCGCTATCGGATCGTTCGCGCCATTGCGCAAGGTGGCATGGGCGAGGTGTACGAGGCGGAGGATCTCGAGCTGCGTCAACGCATTGCCCTCAAGGTGGTGCGCCGTGAGCGGGCCTTGCATGAAGGGGGATTCGAGCAGCTGAAACGCGAGATGTACCTCGCCCGCAAGGTGACCCACCCCAACGTTTGCCGCATCTTCGATGTCGGTTTCCACATGCCCCAGGGCACGTCGAAGGCCGGGCGCATTCCGTTCATCACCATGGAGTTGATCGAGGGGGAGACCCTCGCGGACCGGCTCCGGCGTACGGGCCCGCTGCCGCTCGAGGAGGCGCTGCCCTGCATCCGGCAGATGATCGACGCGCTCGGTGCAGCGCATGCGGTCGGCATCGTGCATCGCGACTTCAAGAGCGGGAACGTCTTTCTCGGTCCGCGTGTCGTGGTGGCGGACTTCGGCCTCGCCACCCGCTCACGCGACGCGCGGCACGCGAGCACGCCGTTGGAGAGCCCGGAGGGGACGCCGGGGTACATGGCCCCCGAGCAGCTCGATGGGGGGCGCATCACGCCCGCGACGGACATCTATGCGCTCGGCGTGGTCATCTGCGAGATGCTCACGGGCGTGCGGCCGCGGGGGCCGGTCGGGGTGCCCGGCTTCGGTCCTGCGTGGGAAGCCCTTCTTTCGCATTGCTTGGCGCAGGATCCGGAGCATCGTTTTTCCAGCGTTCACGCCATCGCGCGGGCGCTGCCGGGTGAGGTGCCGCGTCCACACACGGGACAGAAGTCGCCCATGCACTACGTGCGCACGTGGGCGTCCATCTCGGCCCTGATGGCCTGCGCCTTCTTGGGAGGCCGTCTCGCCCGGATGCAGCTGGCGCCGTCCGAGGCTCCAGCATCCCTGCCGCCGCCGATGGCGATGCCCGCGCCGACCTCGCGTCCACTCCAGGCGGACGCCGCACGATGGTATGGCGAGGGCCTGCTCGAACTGCGCCACCTCGAGCCGCTCGCGGCGCGCGATCGCTTCGAGCGGGTCGTCGGGCTCGAGCCGGGTTACGCGCTCGGCCACACGCAATTGGCCGAGGCGTATCGCCAATTGGGAAACGGCCCGCGCGCGCTCGAGGCGGCGAAAAGAGCCTTCGCCTTGACGAACGATGAACCGGTCTCGCGCGAGGAGGCTCTTCTCATCGAGGGGCGCTACCGCGAGGCTGCAGGCCAGTGGGAGGCGGCCGTGCGCGTGTTTCGCACGCTGTTCGAGTTTTTCCCGCGGCAGCTCGAGTACGGAATCGCACTCGCGCGCAATCTGCAAGGTGCGGGAAATCCGCGCGAGGCTTTCGCGACATTGGCCAAGCTCCGCGCCTCCACGGACCCGTCCGCGGCTCTGGATATCGACGAGGCGGAATCCGAGATCGCCGAGCGCGAGACGGACCTGCCGCGCGCCCAGACCGCCGCCCTGCGCGCGGCGGACACGGCCCAGAGGCGCGAGGCATGGTCGCGTGCGGCGGCCAATTACAATGCGGCACGCTCCGCGTTGACGCTCCTCGGAAAGACGATGGAGGCCGAGGACTCCCGGCAGAAGGCCGTTGCCCTCTACGAGCGTGCCGGCGATGCATCGAGCCGAGCCTCCGCGTCGTACCTGGCCGGCCAAGAGCGCGAGGAAGCGGGCGATCTCGATGCGGCCGCGGAAATCTACCGTGCGGCGTTGGATGCCTACCGCGAGCTTGGCGACCTTCGCGCGCTTGGCCACGTCGCGTACTCCCTCGCGCGCATTTCGTTGCGGGCGGGAAAGGCAAGCGATGCACTCGGCTTCGCGCAGGAGTCCACCGGGCTTGCGCGTGAGATCGGCGATCATGCCCTTCAGCGAACTCGTCTCGTGTTCGTGATGGCCGCGTATCTTCACCTCGGGGATCTGGAAGCTCTCTCCGCCGCGGCCCGAGAGGCGCGGGCGTTGGCCATGGAGCAGCACGACGAAGAGAACCTGGCGATCGCGATGTGCTTCGAGGCCGAAGTCCTGCGCCTTCGCGGTGAGCGAGGGAATGCCGCATCGTTGCTGACACCGGCCCTCGAGATCGCGCGGCGCAGTGCGGTTTGGACGTTGAACCTTCTCGAGGTCGCGCACGTGCGGTGGCTCCTCGACGACGGTCGCCCTCACGAGGCCTTGCGGATCGCCACCGAGTTGCGCGCCCGGATACCTCGCCTGCAGGTCGCCGAGGTCGCGTGGGCCGAACTTCTACGGGCGCGCTCTCTCTTGGCCATGGGCGACATGGCCTCTGCGCGCGCGGCATTCGATCGATCGAACGACGTGCGCACGTCGGCGCTCTCGGTCGAGATTCGATGGGAGCAGCGCATCGTCGAGGCGTCCCTCCTCGTGGCGGAGCAGCCGGAAAGGGCGGAGCAAGCGCTCGTCACGCTGAAGACGCTCGTGGGGATGGCGCACGCGTTCGGGTACTACACGATGGAGCTCGAAGCGCGTTTCGCGGCCGGCGAGATCGAGATGACGTCGGGACGGACCGCCGAAGGGCGCGCGCGTCTGCGCGCGCTCGCGGACGAGGCGAAGGCGCGCGGCTTCCTTCTCTGGGGGCGCAAGGCGGAGGCTACTGCCGGAACTTCTCCGGCTCGATCCCGTAGCGGTCCATCAAGCGATGCACCTGCGCACGCGACGTCGCCAGGGCTTCCGCCACGCGGCTGATGTTGCCGCGGTGCTCGCGCAGCAGTGCCACGAGCTCCTCGTGCTTCTCGTCCTTCGGCGGGCGATCGAGCATGGGGACCGACTCGGCCTCGTCGAGCTCCGTGGAAATCACGAGCTCCGAGCGAATGGCTTGCGGCAGATGCTCGGGATCGATGCGGTCGTGCGCGAGGGCGGCGGCCGTGGTGAGGCATCGCTCGAGCTCGCGGATGTTGTGCGGCCACTTGTAGGCAAAGAAGGCGCGCACCACATCCGGCGAGAGGCGCACGTGACGCGGCTCCGTGCCGTCGAGCAGCGCGCGCCGCAGGATGGCCGGAATGACCAGCCCGAGGTCTTCGCGGCGCGAACGCAGCGGCGGTACGCGCAGCTTGAAGCCCGCGAGGCGCGCATACAAGTCTTCGCGAAAGACGCCCTGGCTCGCCAAGGCGGCCAGGTCGCCGTGGGTTGCCGAAACCAGGCGAAAGTCCACGGACACCGGGCGGGTGGTTCCCACCGGCACGACCTCGCGCTCTTGAAGGACGCGCAGGAACGCGGCCTGCGAAGGGAAGGGCAGCTCGGCAATCTCGTCGAGGAGAAGCGTGCCGCCGTGGGCGCTCCGCACGTGCCCGGAGCGGTCTTCGCTCGCGCCGGAGAAGGCACCGCGCTTGTGGCCGAACAACTCCGCCTCGAGCAGCGTCTTCGGCAACGCGCCGCAGTTGACCGCGATGAGCGGCCCCGCGCGCCCGGACAAATAGTGGTAGCCGCGCGCAATGAGTTCCTTGCCCGTGCCGGTCTCGCCCTCGAGCAACACGGGCACCGGGGTGCGCGCGACTTTGGCGAGCTTGGCCAGCTCGCGCTCGAACGACGGAAGCAGCGTCTGCAGGCCCTCCGGCAGCATCGCCGGTACGGGTACGCTCGGCACGTCGTCGGGTTGCGGGCGTGACTGGGCGCTCTCCTCGTCGCCGGTAAACGCTTCCTCGCGGTACAAAAAGAAGGTGTGGCCGATTTCGAAGAGGTCACCGTCGCTGAGCCACGCGCGCTGCGTGACGGAGCCGTTCACGATGACGCCGTTCTTCGAGTTCGAATCTTCCAGCACCCAGCGATCGCCCGCGCGGACGAGGCGCGCGTGCTCGCGGGAGATGCGTCCGTCGGGAACGCGCACGGCAAGAACCCGTCGCCCTTCGACGGCTTCGCGCGAGGTCGAGAGCGCTGCGCCTCGACCGATGAGCACTTCGTCCAGCTCTTCGAGCCGGTACCGCGAGGCGCTCTCCAACGGCCGGTCACATTGCAGCGCGAGAACGAGGTAAGCGGCGACGGGTTTCAGCCAATAGGCATTCAGCTCCCCCGGGCGCTTGGACAGAGTCTCGTCAAACGATGACATGTGTTTTCATTGTAAAACATTAAGGAGAACAACAGCGGATTCCGACGCCCTGGGCTGCGTCGTTGCGATCACGTTCACCGTTTTTGTCGCATGCAAGAGAGGCGGGCTCGGGAGATCTGAACCAGCCACCACGTGTCAAGCACTTTGAGTCCACGGCAGCGCTTGCACAAGAATTTTCCCACTCTAACACATTTCCGGTCATGTCGTAGAGGGGAGCGAACGTTGGATCGGGTGAATGGCAACGCGCAAATGCCTTAACGCGCTGGACGCTCCCATCGGCCGTGCCAGCCCCATTGCACGCGCGGCTGTCGAACGTCTTACCGAACGTGTAGGTGTACTTCCCGCTTGAGGAGCACGCGAGATACCACTCGTTTTGGGGGGAGGCAAAGTCCCCGTAGCCCGAGGCCTCTCCGCCGAGCGAGCCGCAGAGTCGCTTGTGGGCCCACTGGCAGAAGGCATAGGCGTCGCACCAGTCGACGCCGCGTACCGGATCGTCCGGGGAGCCGGTGCGGGGATCGGGGTAGCCGGCGGTGTACACGTTGAAATCCGTGTTCCAGCTGCACGTGTTGGCAGGCTGCCGGGCGATGGCCGGGTTGGCCAGCACCTCCGTGAGGAAGGGGGCGTACTGCGCGTTCGTGACTTCGGTGGTGTCGATGCAGTAGCTGCCGACGCGTGCCATGACGGGGCCGCGCTCCGAGGGGCATGCGTCGGTGGCATCGGCATCCGAGGCGTCGGGCGCAAGGGCATCGCCACCGCACGCGAGGCAGTCGACGATGGTGACGTCGTCCAGCCCAAGCAGCGTGCCGCATGCGAGGAGGCTGCCCGCCAGTGCGCTAAAAAGTACCGACGAGGCCTGCATGGTCCTTCGCGACGAAGGCGTGCGCCTTTGCATTCTTGCCGCTCTTTCCACTCGTTTCGATAAGGAACAGCACCCCCGAGGCGAGTGCCAGGACGCCGCCCGTGATGAACGCGCCCGTCGAAATGCCGGCGAACGTCCGTGAGCTGTCCAGCGCATCTTGCGCCGCCGGCAAGCATCGGTCCCCCTGGCAGTGCTGCGATGCATCGGACTTGCGCGCAACGGCAAGGCCGCCGGTCACGCCGCCCAGCACGACGGCCGCGCCGGCCCCGACGATCCCCGCCCAAAACCACGCGCTGGGGCCGGTCGATGCCGGCGGCTTGGCCTTCGGCTCCGGGCTGCGCGCTACGGGCGCGGGCGGCGCCGCCGGCGCTCCCTCGATCTCGACCGGCACGTCCCGCACTTCCCCTTCGCCCACACTGACGCGCACCTCGGCCCTGCGGCCATCGCGCTGCGCCACGATCACGTGCTCGCCCGGATCCACCTTCGTCGACACCCCGATGGCTGCCTCCGAAAGCTCCGTGCCATCGATGGAGATTCGGTAGCCGGCCCCCTTCGGCACGATGCGCAACGACGCCAGCCGCTGCGCGAGGGCCTCGGTCAGCTTGCGCGCCTCCTCCTTCGCCGTGCGGTAGACCGGTGGATCGTCCGGCGCGTCCCTCATGCGCGCCACGCGCCACAGCACATCGCGCGCCTCCACCACCTTGCCCAGCGCGGCCAGCTCACGCCCCACCTCGATGCCGGTGGTTGGCACGTTCATGATGGCGTGTGCGCGCCGGAAATCCTCGAGCGCCGCTGCATGCTGTCCGTTGTTCTTCAGCGCATAGCCTTCATGCATCAACTGCCGCGCGGTCTCGCGCTCCATCGCCGATTGCGCCTGCGCACCGGGAGCGTAGAGCAGAGCCACGCCCGCGATGGCACACGCGCCCATCCATCCAAGCGCCCGCCTAAAAGCCAAAGTCGATCTCCTTCGGAGCGGAGGAGGATACCGCCTTTGCCGAAGGAGAAGGGGCCCGGCCCGCGGCCTTTTTCGTGCCGACGTTCGGAGCGGACTTTTTGCTTGGGGTGGCCGTTGCCGTCGCAACCGATTGGTTTGCCGGGGCCGCGGTCGATGCGGCCCCGGAGGCGACGGGGGGTTGCGCACCCGTCGTCGTGAGTGGACCCTCCGCATGGACCTCGCTCGAAGGGGAGGCTGTGGGGCCCCGCGTGAACATCACCACGCCAGCCACCGCGCCCAAGGCGAGGAGAAGAACCACGGCCAATACGCCGCGCGGCGCTCGGGTCGGCCGCGTCGGTCGGGTCGGCCCCGAGCGCGCCGGGCGATCGGGGCGCGTGCGATCGGGATCGTCTCCCGTCACCACTTCGGCACCGAGTGCGGGCCCCGTGCTCGCGGGCGATGGTACGGGCGGACTCAGTGCATCGTCGATGAACGCGCGCCGCTCTTCGGCGAGCCCCGGAACCTCCCGCGCCAGGAAGATGGCGACGTCCCGCTCCGTGACCCCGCCGCCGGCATCGAGAAGCGCCTCGATCGCACGCTGCATCTCCAGCGCCGTCGCGAAACGATCCTCGGGGTGGTGCGCCAGCGAACGGCACAAAATTTCGTCGACGTCCGGATCGCTGTCGAACGGCGGCGGAGCACCTTCCGAGGCGATCTTCTGCATCACCTCCTCGGAGTCCTTGCCCGTGAACGGCAGCGTCCCCACCGCGAGCTCGTACAGGCATACGCCCGCCGCCCACACGTCGCATCGCCGATCCAGCGCGCTGCGTCGGTGGATCTGCTCCGGCGCCAAGTAGTTGATCTTCCCCCGCACGATGCCCAACGTCGTCTCGGGGCTGCTGCGATCGCGTGCGGTGGCGATGCCGAAGTCGATCAATTTCACCGCGCCGCTCGAGGTGATCATCACGTTGTTCGGCGACACGTCGCGGTGCACGATGTGAAGCCCTTCGCCGCGCTCGTCGCTCAGCTCGTGCGCTGCGTGCAGGCCTTTGCACATGTCGGCCACGAGGCGCAGCGCGATGGGAAGCGGCAGCGGCTTTCCCGAGGCTCGGTGGTAGGAGCGGCGCACCCGCCCGAGCGAATCACCGTCGATCCACTCCATCACCAGGAACAGCGAGCCATGCTCCTCGCCCAGATCGAGCGTGGTCGCCACGTTGGTGTGGAAGATCCGCTGCGCGATTTTCGCCTCGTCGAGGAACCATCGCTCGAACAGCGCATCGTCGGCCAGCTGCGCCTTGATCATCTTCAACGCGACCAGCTTCTCGAAACCGCGCAGCCCGTGCGAGCGCGCGAGCCACACGGAAGCCATTCCCCCTTCGCCCACTTGGGCGAGAAGCTCGTAGCGACCGAGTCGTTGCCCCCGCCGAAGGCGCTGCGGCGGCACGGCTATCCACCTTGCTCGTGGGCCATGACGTCGCGCGCACCACGGAAATGCTGCTGCGGCGAGTACGCGAGGAAGTTCGACACCCGCGAAGTGTACACGCAGGCATACTCCTCCACCTGCGCACCGAAGCTGGATTCCTCGGTTCCTTCCTTGAGCAGCGATCCCCAGAAGGGGTGGAAGCGCGAATCGATCCGCCGCTCGAGCACCGACAGCTCCGACTCCGCCGCCCGGAGCAATCCGCGCACGCGCTCCACCGAGCGTTTCACCCGCCCGCGTTCCGCCTCGAGCTCGGTGAGGCGCGCCCCGTTTCCGGTCGGCTTCGCGTCGATGAGCCGCGAGAGCTCCTTGTAGCGCGCTTGGTAGAAACGCAAATCATCCTCGAGGTGCTCGCGGGTGTCCTCGAGGTGCAACGTCTGCTCGAAGTCGTCCGCGCAGGCTTGGTGGGCATGCACCTCGGTTTCGAGCTCCTGGATGATCATCGCCGTGCGCCACACGCTCTCCTTTTTGGAGCGAAGGATGTCGCCGTAGATGTGATCGCCCACGTACAGCACCTGATCGCCGCTGACGCCGAGCGCCCGCTCGAAGTCGTGCAGGTTGCCGCCCTCGTAGACCTTGCCGCGCTCCAGCGGGAACGTGGCCGGTCGCACCTTTTCGTCGCGCTCCGACACGATGCGCTCGAGCAGCGGGCGGCGCTCTTGGAAGAACGCCGGCTTGGTCGCCGCGACCACCACGATGTCGAAGTAGTTGCGCCACGACGGGTACTCGACCATCGCGCCGCCGAGCAGGTACGTCATCATCTTCTCGGTGTACGGCCAGCGCGAGTTCGTCAGCAGAAAAAGCTTTTTTCCCGCGCTTCGCAGCTTGTGCAACGTCAGCGCGAGATCCGGATCGCGGTGCACGAAGCGCGGTAGGTCGCTCACCACGGCATCCAGGATGGTGCCATCGCGGTGCGCCTCGTCGATGCACTCGCGGATGTCGGTGAAGAGCTTCGCGTAGTCGACGGCTTGGCCGCGCTTCTCCAGCGCATCGACCAGCGCCGCATAGAGCGAGGCCTCGCTCAGCGCGTACAGCGTGTCGATCCAGTGGTAGCGCGGCGTGGCCGGGCGGAGCTTCTTCGCGTGGTAGAGCCCGCGCAGCTCGTCTTTCGTGAGCTGGCGGAAGCCGTGGTAGCCCTTCGAGACATGCTTGTACCGGTCCATCTTGAGGATGTGGCCGAAGCGTTTATCGATGAGCAGGCCGCGCACCGCGAAGTCGACCTCCTGCGGGATGTCGACGATGAAATGCGGGTAGCCCCGTCGCACCAGCTTGTCGACCGTCGCATCGATGGAGAGCCGGTCCATCTGCGGCTGGTCGTAGATCGCCAGGGTGTAGTCCATGTCGAACCCGACCCAGGTGATGCCGCTCATCCGCATGTCCCGATTCGCGAACACGCGGCGCGAGCGGACGATGCCGGGCGTCGAGGGCCGCGAGAGAAAGTCTTCGATCGGGAGAACCAGCTGCTCCGTCGCAGGTGTCGTCGGAATGGCTGTCAAAGGCCGCGCTTCGGTCACGCTTTCACTCGGTCCGTCATATGTTCACTACGAAATGGTTCCCCAGGCGGAGGGGTTCTTCTTCAAAAAGTGCCACGTTTTCAGGTTGGCGACGAGGTAAGCCGCATGTTCGCGGCGGTTTCGGCGCGGAAGGGCCAACGTCCGCTTGGCCATGGCCGGTAACCCATAGAAATATTTGTACGTTCGGTCGAAGCCGCTTCGCAAGCTCCGTGCGTCCATCCGCGTCGGCTGAACGAGAAAGGGAAAATGCGGCCTGCCTGGCGCATCTCTTCATGATACGCCGTCCCGGGGTGAGGCGCCGGTGTGAAGAATTTCACCCGTGAGACTTTCTGGTCCACCAGAAATTTCAAGGTCTCGTCGAAAACGCCGGCGGTCTGCCCATCCATGCCGAACATCATCAAAGCGATGACCTGGATGCCCTTTGGCCTGGAGTGCCGCCAGGTCCTCCGCGTAGATCGTGGTAGTCGATGTTCTGATAGATGTCCGGATGCGGCATTTCCGCGATGGTGCGGTCATCATTTTTGGGGCGTGAGAGCGTTTTCCCATGCGAACGAACTCGCCCGCTCGGTACACGCCCGCACTGCGGCCTGCCGCGAGATCGTCCAGGGCACGGGCAAACACGGTTTCGGCCTCACCCACGACGATGGCGTCAGGGTGATCGGCGGTCCCATGGCGCCGATGGCGACCACATCGGCCGGATGATCCAGGTCGACGTCGCGAAACGTGGGCCAGTGAATCGGACCCCGGCGACGAAGCGCCTGTGAATTTGCACTGGACCGGAAAGCTAGACAGACTCTAAACGACGCTTGTTAGGGGAGAAGACCAGGGCCGATAAATGAGAATCATCGTTTTGCGCACGGGCGACGCCATCCCTTCCGTAGCGGAAAAAACTGGGCAGCAGTTTTTCGATTTCATCAAGACCACGGCGGCGGATTCGTGGCCGTACGACTGGGAGTGCATCGACGTTCGCACGCCCGATGTGGTGTTGCCCGCTCTCAAGACGGCTGCGGCCTTCATCATCACCGGGTCGGCGTCCAGTGTGACGGAGCGGGCACCCTGGATGTTGCAAACCGAAGACTACATTCGTCACATCGCCGACGCCGAGGTGCCGCTTTTGGGCATTTGCTTCGGGCACCAACTCATTGGGCAGGCGCTGGGGGGCGAGGTCGCGCGAAATCCGAACGGGCGCGAAATTGGAACCGTGCGGCTCGAGGTGAGCAAGGACGATCCGCTGCTCGCGGGGCAGCCGCGCACCTTCGACGTGCAGACCACGCACTCCGACTCCGTCGTTCGCTTGCCGCCCGGTGCCGTCGTCCACGCATCGACCCCACTGGAGCCGAACACCGTTTTCTCCGTGGGGGCGCACATCCGCGGCGTGCAGCACCACCCGGAGATGAACGACGCGATCATCCGCGGCTACGTCGAGGCCCGCGCCGAGATTATTCGCGGAGAAGGCCTCGATCCGGAGGCCATCCTCGGCGCGATCCGTCCCGCACCCGAGAACGGGCAAACCCTGCGAAATTTCGTGCGAAACTTCGTCCTTCGCGGGAATTGACGGGCAGAGCTCGCGCAAATCGCGCGGGCCGCGCGCGCGACGGCAACCGCGAGTGCGCTCGACTGTCGTTCGGATGGGATGCTATGGAGCAACGGATCCATGCATCGCGTTACGGTTACACGAGGGGTCGTCGCGGCAGCGTCGCTGGTTCTTTCGGCTCTGGCCGCGTGTTCGCTCACGGCGTCGCCGGGTGATTACGCGCAAGGCGGCAACAAGGATGCTGCCGCCCCGCGACCGCCGGTGCCTGCGGGCGGGGCCAGGATTCTTCTGGTCGGAGGTCAGCGGAAAACCGTCGATGGTCTCGACAACGAGTGGGCCATCAAGGAAACGATCGCGGGGATCATCGAGGCGGATGGAACCGTCGGGCAATTCTTCTACGAGCGCGTGCCGCCCGTCGAAACCACGGATTACGTGCAGGCTACGGTCGACAACGGAAGGTTGCTCGTGGCCTCTCTCGTTCGGACGAGGGGGACGTTCGACCTCACACCGCCACGGCTTGCCTTCGCCCGCGTGGATACGGCCTCCGGTGCCATCGTCAACGATTGGTCGACGGTGGATGTGGGCGATGCTTCGGCCTTGAAGCAGTCGGCCAGCGTATCCCTCGTGCGTCCGACCCTGCTCGTGGCATCGGGTGGGAATCTGAACATCCGCGGCGAGGATGGCGGGCCGCCGACGACCGAGTTCAACGCGAACGTGTTTTCCGCGAGTGTCGATCTGGAAAACCGCAAAATGGGCGATTGGGTGCCATCGAGCGGCCCTCTATCCGCAGCACGCAGCGGCGCACGGTCTCTCGTCTACAAGGACTTTCTTTACGTCGTCGGGGGGCGCAACGAAGCGGGGGTCAGCGACGTCGTCGATGTCGCACGGCTCGGAGCCGACGGCAAACCGGGCGCGTTTGCGGCGACGACGAAGCTTCCTGCTCCGACGTTGGTCCCCGAGGTGATCGCCGTTGCCGGCAAGCTCGTCGTCGTGGGTGGTGTGGGGCGCGATTCGCACGTGACCGCCAAGGTTTTCTCCGCGCCCATCAACGAAGCCGATGGGACGCTCGGCCCCTGGGTCGAGGGACCCGCCATGCCCGAGCCGCTCGCGCTGGGAGCGCCGCTGCTCCACAAGAACAAGCTCTATTACTTCGGCGGCGTTGCGCAAAAGTTCGATGATGCGGGTGGCGTCATCGATCAAAATCCGACGGACGGCATCTCCGCGCTCGACGTGGCCGCCGACGGGACCCTGGGCGCATGGAGCCAGGCAGGCAAACTTCCCGCCCCACGTGGCGGTCTCGCAGCGGTGGTGCTTCCATGAGGGGTCGGTTTTTCGCGCTTTCGTTCGCGTGCATCGCGGCGTTCACGGTGCATTGCTCACTGACCTCGTCGCCGGGTGACTATTCGAGCGAGTACCTCACCCCGCAGACTGCGGCGACGCCCTCGCACGTGCTCGTCGTGGCGGGGCTGCGAGATCCCCTCCCCGGGGGGCTGGGCGACGTTCCGACCAGTGATGCATGGACCGGGCGTCTCCGCGCGGATGGCAGCATCGTCGGGTGGACGGCGATGCCCTCGGCCCCGGTGCTCCAGAATTCGCGGGCGACCTTGCTCCTGGACGGGAACCTCTACGTTCCCGGCGTTCGATATCGGGACGTGGGCGGCGATCCGACGTTCCGCCTGGGAATTGGGGTGCTTCCGCTTGCGAACGAGTCGCTCGGCCCTTCGTGGGACGTGACGTTTGCCGGCCTCCCGGCGAACGGCGATGGGGGCCTGCTCTTCTTGCCTGCGGGGGTCTGGTCGTTCGGAGGCTTCGACGGTCAGACCACCCTCGACTATATCGATGACGTCTCGTTCTCGGCGTTCGACGCGGCGAAAAAGAAGTTCTCTCCGCGTGTGGATGCGGGGCTGAAGCTCCTGAAAAAACGCGGGCATCCGACTGTGGTGGCGTACAAGAATTTCGTCTATGTCATGGGCGGTGCGATCACGGGGGAGGACACCAAGTCCCCCTCCGTGGAGTTGTCCGTGCTTACCGACAAGACGCTTTCTCCGTTCGTCGAGACCACCGCGATGCAGGTGCAAGGACAGCCCAACAAGGTGGAGAACTTCACCGTCTGCACCGGGGAGGGGACCCTCTACGTCATCGGCGGACGGCCTGTCGGATCGGCCACCGACGTGGTCCTCATGTCGCGGATCGATGAGAGCAACGGCAAGCTTGGTCCATGGCAAGCCATGAACAAGTTGCCCGCGGGCCGCGCCGGGGCCGGCTGCTTCATTGCGCATGGGCGGCTCTACGTGATCGGCGGAGAAGGGGCGACGGAGCGTTCGACCTCGGTGTTTTGGGCGCCGATTCTGCCGGATGGAACGCTCGGGGGGTGGGACGCCCAGTCGAGCGAACCCCTGCCGGCCGCACGGTCGCAGATTGCAGCGACGGCGTATTAGCGACCGGTGCCGTGAGCCGACAAATGGGGTCGGCGCGACTTACGTAGAGGGTTAAAGCAGCCTTGCCCGCGTATGTAGAAATGCGCTGGGCTCGCTTTATCTGCTGAGATACCTTCGTCGTCGACCGATTTCTGCTAATTTCCTCACTGTTCCAGGATGACGCAAAATCCCTTCCCGCAACGAGGGCCCCAGCGGCTGGGCCGCTACACCGTCTTCGCGGAAATCGCGAGCGGCGGGATGGCCTCGGTGCACCTGGGGCGTCTCATGGGGTCGGCCGGCTTTTCGCGCACCGTCGCGATCAAGCGGCTCCATCCGCACTTGGCCCGCAACCCGGACTTCGTGGCGATGTTCCTCGACGAGGCCCGGCTCGTGTCGCGCATCCGACATCCGAACGTCGTCCACACGCTGGATGTCGTTTCGGATGAGAACGAGCTGCTCATCGTCATGGAGTACATCCAGGGTGAGAGCTTGGCGCGCATCATCCGTGCGGCCAGCACGCAAGGGATGAAGCTTCCGCCCACGGTGGCCTCGGCCATTCTCGTGGGCGCGCTCGACGGTCTGCACGCCGCGCACGAGGCGACGAGCGAGCGCGGCACGCCGCTCAACATCGTGCACCGCGATATTTCGCCGCAGAACATCATCGTGGGGGCCGACGGTGTGCCGCGCGTGCTCGACTTCGGCGTGGCCAAGGCCGCGGGCCGCGTTCACGAGACGAAGGACGGCTCGGTGAAGGGCAAGTTCGCGTACATGTCCCCGGAGCAGCTCGGACGCTCCGACGTCGATCGACGCACGGACGTGTTTGCCGCGGCCATCGTGCTCTGGGAAACGCTGACCGGCGAGCGCCTTTTCGATGGCGACAACCTCGCCGAAATCGTCAACGCGGTGGTGAACAAGGACGTACCGACGCCGAGCGCGCGCGTGCCCGATTTGACGCCGGAGCTCGATGCCGTGGTGATGCGAGGTCTCGCGCGCGAGGTCGATCGCCGGTACGGGTCGGCGCACGAGTTCGCGGTGGCGCTGGAGCAAGTGTGCCGGCCCGCCTCGGGGCGCGAGGTCGCCGAATGGGTCGAGTTCCTCGTCGGCAACACGCTGCGTACGAATCGGTCGCTGGTCGAGCGCATCGAGAGCGAGACGTCGCAACCGGCGGAGGCCCCCGTTTTCGCCAACGCGATGACGGAGATGGCGAGCGCGGTGACGGCGAGCCCGCGGCCGCAGGATCCCTCGTTTCACTCGGGGAGCCATTCGCGGTCCATCGCGGCGTCGGCGAGTAGCCTTTCGGCGTCCTCGTCGTCGTACCAGTCGAACGTGCACCCCGGGACCGGCTCACGGTCCATCTTGCAGCCTTTCTCGGAATCCATCGTTCCTTGGTGGAAGGCGCTGGGCGCGTTGGCGCTGCTGATGGTGATAGGCCTCGCGGGTATCTACACGATGGTGCAGATTTGGAAGCCGAAGGGCCCCGAGCCCATCGCGCCCGTGCCTGCGGCCACGGAGACTGCTCCTGCGGTGGCCACGACAGAGGCTCCGCCACAGCCTGTACCGACTGCGCCAGCGGCGTCGGCATCCGCACCGAGCGACGCTTCGTCGTCGGCGGCCGTTCCGACGGATACCGCCACTGCGCCAGCGAACACCTCGCGAAAGCACCGTTCGCACACGGGAACGACGCCTTCGGCCGGTGTGGATTGCGAGAACCCGTTCATCATCGACTCATCGGGTATCAAACGTCCCAAGCCGCAGTGCTTTGGTTCCAAGTAGCGGTGGCAGATTGACCACTTCGCGACTAGCATCCCGTCGCTAGTGATGCGCTCTTTCTCCATCTCCTCCGGGACCAAACTAATCACGGCGTTGACGACATGGACGGTGCTGGCGGCGACGCCCGTTGCGGCATATGCGGCCGACACCAACGTGTGCGTGAGCAGCTACGAACAGAGTCAGAGTTTGCGCAAAGGCGGCAAGCTCCGTGATGCACGGCAGCGCGCCCTCGAGTGCGCCCGCGACACGTGCCCCGCGGTTCTGTCCCGCGACTGCCAGCGCTGGATCACGGAGCTCGACAACAGCATCCCCACCGTGATCTTCGACGTGCGCGGCCTCGCAGGCGAAGAGCTCACGCAGGTCACGGTGTTCCTCGACGGCAAGAAGGTCGTCGACCGCCTCGACGGCAAGGCCCTCGACGTCGACCCGGGCACGCACACCTTCAAGTTCGTTCCCGGCGGCGCCTTGAAGGACGCCACCCGCGAATCCACCATCGTCATCCGCGAAGGCGAGAAGTACCGCAAGGTCTCCGCGAGCTTCGAAGACAAATCGATCAGCGCCCAAGCCGCAAACAAGTCGCGCCCCGTCCCCGTGGCCACCTGGGTCTTCGGCGGCATCGGCGTCGCCGGCCTCGCCGCCGGCACCTTCTTCGCCCTGAGCGGCAACTCGAAGAAGAGCGATTTGGATCAGTGCAAACCCCAGTGCAACCCGAGCGACGTGGACTCCATGTCCCGCAACTACGCAATCGCCGACATCGCATTCGGCGTCGGCGTCATCTCCGGCGTCGCCGCCGTGTATTTGTATTTGACGCGCCCCACGGTGGAAGAGGCCCCGCCGCCCGCCGTGGCCAAGGCGCTGCGCTCGTTCTCCGTGGCCCCGGCCCAGGGCGGCGCGCAGGCCAGCTGGGGAATGCAGTTCTGAGGGACGGGAGTCGAGATGCCGGCGCATGGAGTGCCGGCATCTTGCCGGCGGTCCGCCGGCCTCTGGCCGGCAAGCCTCACAAGAGAGCCGTAGGCGCTCGTACTTAGTTCCGTTGCGGTCCGGATTGGCAGGCCGTTGCGGCAGTCGAGAACATTGGCAGCTTGGGCTTGGCGCACGTCCCTTGAGCGGTGGGGCATCCGGGAGTGCCGAACACGTCACACCCATCGGGCCCCTGGCACTCGAGTCCATCCGCGCAAATCGATAGGTCCTCGCCGCAGCGCTCCCCCGCACGAGCGTAAGGCTTGCACGTATTCGTTTCGCGATCGCATCCGCCAAGATAGCATTCACTTTGCGTATACTGATCGGACCAAGGTCGGCACGACTGCCCGACCGCCTTCAACGGCTTGCAAATCCCGCTTGTGGCCGCGCTATTGGGAAGCTCGCAATAGTGCACGAGTCCATCGCAGCGCCGGTAACCTTCGTACTTCCCCTCTACGAGCGGCGTGCCCTGTGGGTCGCACGGCTCGTCCAATTTCGATATGGCCACCTGATAGCATTTGCCCACCGAGCGTTGTTGACTCTGGTCATTCGGGTCACGATGCAGCCAACCACAGACACCCCGAGTATTCGGCCCGGCGTGCGCGCAAGTGGTAACCGTTACGGGGTAACGAGAGTAATCTCGCTCACACGCCTCGCCAGGTCGTGCGGTTCCGTCCACGACGTCTGCACACGCGCCGTTCAAGGCGACGGCATCTGCGGCGAACGCCTCGGCGGAAGAGGCTTCGCCCGTACACTGAGCCATGCGCGCATGGATCGCCGCCGCGCAGCGATCCGCCGCCTCTCGACGGTAGACGATCGTTGCAGTGAAGCGTTGCTCCTGAATCGTAGGCAGGAACCACTCCGGGATGACCTGATGAATACACGTGTCGCTGTAGGCGGTATTGGCCGCGGTGCAGCAATCGCGCAGCGCACCGCAGTACGACGAAGCGAGCACTGTGCGAAGCTCGTCGTAGGTATACGTGTTGGGTTCGTTGTCGTCCGAACTCGAGCACCCCTCTGAACTGACGCCCAGAATGGTGGCGATGGAAACCAACGCGACGGAAAGCCTTCGTTTGACAGCTCTCGCAGGGATCATGCTCGACTCAGTTTATCTCAGATCTGTGATGTGATGTCGCATCGACGCGGAACGAACTCTCAGGCAGGCCGCAGCAATGACGGATGGGGCGAGGCACTCGAAAGTACCTGAGAAATCCGGCATCCGCCACCTCCAGAGAACCTGGCTATCTGTTCATCGTTTCTTCGAACGCGCATCCCTACGCGGTCGCGTAAAGCGTTCATTCGTTCACGACCAAGGATACCCAATCTGGCCAACGTGTCTTCTGTAGATCGATAGGCCACTTCATCCCTGGATAGTACAAACCAGTATACAAAAAAAACTGAAGCGCATTGGTATACCCCGTGGTATTTGGGACCCTTTCACCCCAAGGCCGCTTCGTTTTGGCGAGGAGTCGTATACCGGCCACACTCCCAAGAAAACGCGCTACCTCATCGAGGTGCCCCGCGCATATCTCAGCAAGGCGCTCCTCAACTGCGAACAACAGAGCTTGATCGAAGCCAAGTACCGATGAGAGTGGGGGTGCGCTCATGAGCGCGAATACGTCTGGAGCAAGGTTCTCACGTACGCAGGCATTCCAATGCGGAGACCAAATTTCGGCACTTACGAATTTTCGTTGTTCGTCAGCGGCGGGTTTCTGGACCCATTTTGAGCTACTACGGTCGTCGAGTCCCAAACGCCCAAAGGCAACCTTCTTACGTCCTTCTAGTTGATCGGAACGGACTGCCCCAGGCGCACGAGCTTTAGATATGATGGGAAGTATTCTCTCAGAGAGAGCAGTCCACGTACTCCGATGCCATAGCTTGTCCTCGTGCAGACGTAACGAGAGCAGGATTACGTAGTTCCTGTCGAAGAACATTCTTACGCTTCCCCAAGTTGCCGCAGGAGCTCAATGGACAAGGACACTCCGTTGAGCTCAGCAACTTTCCGCGCCCGCTCCAGAAAAGCACTAGAGACATCGTCCGGCACGTGATCGCAATCGATGCGAATGTGTACCTTCTTTCCGACGTCCTCCGGGAACCGTCGACTTAACTCGCCATCAAGCGCGAACGCGAGATACTCGTTGAGCCTGGTCTGTATCCTGAGCAATCGCTCCTTGGTGCCGTCCCAAGGTCCCATCTCACTCATGACAAGACGCACCTCCAGGCCCGACGGGCTGAGAGTAATCAGTCAATGGTACCCGACATTCCCATCACTATAGCACGATGCGTAACTTGCGTCGCCCGGTCCATGGCCCCACCGCGAAAGCACCGTTGCCATGTCCACGTCCGCTGCGGTCAACGTACGGAGTGTCGTTGATTCCAGGCATCTTCGAATTCCTCTCGCGTGATCTCGGCAGGTTCAAACTGGGGATCCGTCGCGATTTCATCCAGGTCAGGTACTGGCATCTCGCCCAGCTTCGTGTCCCCACTGGACTCTTCGGTACCCGCGAATCCGTAGCGCCCACACTTGAAGACCTCTACCTTTCGAACCTCCCAACGCTCTGCATTCAGTTCGCTGTACAGGGTAATGGGCTCATCGGGGTGCGAGTGTCTCCAATTGACGCGTATATAGTTCATTGTACGAGCCGGGGTTTACGATATGTCCAGTTACGTCCATATGGCAAAGCATCGAATAGCGAATGTTTTGGCGTCAAGGAATGGCCTCCGCTTCGTCCGGTTCTCGAAATCTCCTGCATTGAGGCATTCGTGGACGATACTTAGGTCGACGACGGACGAAATCTATGCACGAGGATTCTCGCGCTGCGTCCGACATCGATCTGCGAACGCCAAACTCGACTCGGTAGGCCCCGATCGGAAGCACTGCCTGCTCACTCGCACCTAGTATCTGATTCCCCAGCTCCGCCGAATCGAACAAAATCCATTGTCCGCTGCCTTGGGACATTATTGCTATTTCAGTTTCTTCGAAACTAGCGACGTCAAGTGCTGAAATTGCTTGAAGTAAGTCTGCCTCATCGTCTGCCCACACACATCTTACAAGGGCGCTTGATTCCGAGATCCAAGCCGTGCTGAGTGGTTCGTCACCTAGCACGATGATATCTGTATTTTCAGTGCCGGAGGGTAATGATTGCAATTTCGTCTCGTGCCGTGCATGCACGGTCGTAGTCGGTCATTTGACTGCCTTCTTTTTGGATGCCACCCCACGTGGAGACCACCTCCACTGGCATGAATACCAATGGCCCTCCATTCGAATCGATCCACCTTACAGTGCTCATGGGGCAGTTTCTCCTGAGAAGCATCGAACGATAACCGAGATTACGCCATCCTTGGTGGTTTCTGCGCGGGTATAGCCGCCGGCAGAACGCGACGGAGCTTCTGCTCAAGTGAGCCAGCCTTGGGTCTTAGTTCAAATCCTCATCGGGACCCCATCCAGCACTCGTCGCACCCCAGCCTCTATCGAGGCAAGACCTTCGGAATCCAACTCCAGCTCTATTGTGAATCCACCGGTGACGTCGAACACTTTGGCTGCAGACTCGTCCAATTGTATTTCGAGTATATTCTCGATCATGCGTCAGGAGGGAACCCCTCCATAGTGTGTTTTGCCATCCTCAGTGCAAAGACTATAGGTATCCATGTCTAGCGCCTTGTCTTGATCGTCAAACGTTAGCGCCCTTTGGATCTCCAGTCGTGCGCCGCTTCCGACGGTGCATTCTGCTAGAATTGCCGTAAATGAATTGAGATTCTATAACTCGCCAGAGAACGCAGCCTTCGATCTGAGCTTCTGCATTTCTTACCTGGTTGTGAGGAGCAGATGAGCAAATGTGGTAGCAAGACGCCGCGGGCTATGTCGTAGCTTCAGTTGAAGAATCGATTTCCCGTCGACGATGCGCATTTGCCGGGTGCGTCGATATGCCAGTGCCGAGGGGGGCTGGTCTTGCCTGAGGGGCTGTCACGATCAATGCAACCTAAGGGGATGCTGTCAACTAGGGACCACCAATTGCCAAATACTGTGATTGGCTTTAAGTTGGTGGGCGAAAAGCGAGAGTCGATGACGCCGTCGCATGTATCGCAGAGCCAGAATCTGTTGTTTCCGGGCGTTTCCGGCTTTCCGAGATCAAGGTCCGACGCCCCGTACACATGAATGAGTGCCTTGTTATCGCGGCCGAACGTCGTGTCGCGCACTGTAGCGTCGACGGTCGCACTGAACCGGATGGCTTCGTCATTGGCCGAGAAGGAGCTTTTTGCGACGAGGACCGGTACCCTCCGTTCGGTGTATTTGATAAACAATCCAATAGCAGCATTGTCGTGAATGTGTGTGTCGGTGAGTGTGACGGGGCTGTCTGTCACAATTGCGGCGCTGCCTTCGCGATCGTCAAATGGGTAGCAGCAATGGTGATCAATTTCGCTCGCTGTGACGGCGAGGGCTCCTCCCATTGCGAAGATTCCTGTTGCGCTATGGTGGATATGGCTGTGAGCAATTGTCAGCTTTGCATTCTCCGCGTGGATCGCATCAATTGGGGCGGAGATGTCGACTGAATCGAGGATGGTTTCGGTGTTCGCGGCCAGACCAACCTGGCCGACGTCGTGGATGTCTACGGACTTGAGCGTGACGGTGCCGATAGTTGAAGTGACGATACCAGTCCCGCAAAAACGATGGATCACCAGGTTCTCGAGCCTCGCACTTCCCACCAAAACCAGGCCGTCTTTGATCATGCCGCAATCGTTTGAAGGTCCGATTAATAGAGTTCCCCCGGGGCTCTCTCCTTTTATTGTAATGTCGGCAGGAATGCTTCTTCCATTCCGCGTGAACAGTTCTCCGTGTTCTGTGTCGTAAATGCCATCGTTGAGGGATATCGTATCACCCGCAACGGCGATTTCAGCTGCCTTCAAAAGGGAGCGGAAAGGGTGTTCGCTCGTCCCTGATGAATCCAATCCAATCTCGAGCGCATCGGTTCCCAGCGGCGAAGCTGTAATGGCGGTGATCGATATTGCATCCGAGAACGTTGCGGTTCCCGACGGACTCGTTACCTTTAGAGGGAGCGATCCGATCGGGGCGCCATGTCGAACGAGCAGCGTAAAAACGAGTTCCGTCGATGTCTTTGAGGAGATAACTCCATCCAGGGCACTCGGGGCGTTCCCAACCGCGACGGTTGTGACATGGTCCAAACGTTCGCCTGACAGGCGCACCGTCGTCGTGAGATTGGTTGGCGTACCGCCGAAGCCTTGCCGAATCGTTCTCGACGGGTTCCCCGAGATGGTCACACCCGTGATCTTGGGAAGCGCGGCAGCGGAGCCGTCGCCACCAGTCTCCGATGCGAGACCGCCGTCGTCTTCCGGTTGCCCGCACTCGGCACCTTTGCACGTCTCGAAATAAGATGGTGGACACCCGGCCCCGAGAAGAGAGAAGACGGCCAATGTTCCAAATCCGAGTAAGGAAGAGATGGTGGTGGCACGCATGGTTCTTCGATCGCGTCACCTACGGTAGCATGCGCGCCCGACGGCGCGCGTTGCTAGAAGTTCGCTCGAACCTGGACGCCGGACATTCCCGGTGAAAATAGGGGAACGATAGTCGCGTCGCGATTCACGGACGTGTGCCTCGGCGAAAAATACCAAATGAGTCCACCGGCCAGCAGCGCCGCACCCGCCGTGCCGTATGCGATCCATGCAACGACCGAGTCGAACTCACCCGCATTCGCGAGGGCCTTGGAACGTGCGCACTCAGGACTGTTCGGCGTGGCGCACGCTCGCGGATTTTCATCCATCTTGTCTCGGTTGTACTTCGCACCCAACGAGAACCCGATGCCCGTTCCGAGCGCGGCCACCGCCGTACCGCCCAGGATCCATGTAGCCACCGGTGGTGTGGAAACGCCGGACGGTCTCTCGCGGACCGGCGGCGGCACCGGTTTCCGTTCCGGCGTGACGGGCGCCATGATGGGCGCGGGTGCCTCGATGGGCGTTTCTCTCAAGGGTGCCTCGAACGATACTTCCGTCGGTTCGCCGGCGGCGGCATCCACCTCTCGGCGCTCGGTTTCACTTTCGATCACGGCTTCGACGACGTGCGCCCCCGGGGCAACATCGATCCCGTCGGTACGTTCCTCGCTCGTCACGGCCAGGCCATCCACGGTCACGGCCGCACCGATAGGGGCAACAATGCGCAAATGACCGGCCTGCGCCGTCAATTCAGCCAACAGGCCCTTTGCCTTGTCGTTCTTTTTCGGGTCCGCACGCGGATCCGAGAGGTAGGCTCGCAAATGCCTTAGCGCCTCCAGCGGATGACCGGAGTCCGCTTCGGCCACCAGCAGATTCCATCGCGCCTTCGGTGTGGGAGTGAGGGCGTACGCCTGCAAGAACTCGAGCCTCGCCGTCTCAGCGTCGGCTCGTCTTACCGCATCGAAGGCCCGCTTGGTGTGCTCGCCCGATTCGCGTTGGGCGCGCGTGAGCGTCGTTGGGGGGTCAGCCTTCACGGCAGGCGCTCCGAGTAGCACCGTTGCGGCGAAGACGAACGCAAAACGGCATCGGTGCAAGCTCGTACTTCCGGACCGCGACGCCATCTTTCGTGGACGCATCATGCGGTGTCCGTTTTGCGAACGTCAACCAGGTTGCACAAAAGTCAACAGTCTACGGCCCCGACGGGGACCGTAGACTGAAGGCTGCAACCGGTAAGCCTACTTCTTCGGTGCGGCGGCCGGCGGGGGCGGGGCGCCGTTGCTCACCACCAGGGCGTAGTCCGCGTCGACTTCCGGCGTTTCCGAGTGGGTGTCGGCGATGACCTCGTCCCCGATGACCTCGACGATCCACTCGCCGGCGGCGGGGTTGGGAACGATGACGTTCTCCACGGTGTCGAGCACGTTGTGCTCGCCGCCGGCGGTGGAGACGTTCCCCACCTTCAGGCCGTTGTTGCCCCAGTAGACGGTGCCGTCGGGGGCCGTCACCTTGAGGTCCAGGTTGTTGATCCGATGCGGGACGCCCGTGCTCGTCGGCACCGTGGCCTCTTTGTCGGCGTAGGCCAAGGTCGCGCGGAAGTCGGTCGCGCCGGCTTCTACCGTGCGACGGTACTCCTTGGTTTGCAGGTTCTGCAGAACGTCGCTTTCGTTCACCACTAGGATGTTCGTGCGCCGTTCATACAGCCCCTTCACGTCAGGGAAGCCCCAACCTTGGTGCGTGCGCGTCAGGTCGTGCGTCTCACCCGTGAACGGGTAGGGACTGGCCGAGTTCACCAAAAGCGCCTTGGTCGTTTGCGCGTGCGGACGATTCTTAAAGCGGAACGACGCGATGTTTTCCCCTTCTTCACGCGGAATGAGTTCGTTGCCGAATGCGCCGTTGGTCCAAAGCTCGATGGTCAAGCCAACGAACCCGGCGACCATCGGTGTCGCACCCGACGTGCCGCCGAAGGTCCCGTAGCTAGTACTGGACGTGGACGTGGCCGTCGTGGTCTGGTCGTAATAGGCGCAGAGCTCGGGCTTGATGCGTCCGTCCTGCGCCGGACCGGTACTGCCGCCGCGGTTCCACTTGTCGTCGGACGGATCGACCGTTCCCTGGTGGTAGACGGCGCCTACCGAAATGATGTTCTTGGCCCACGCCTGCGGCCGCGAATCTTGATTACCCGCATTGCTCTGGCTCTGCGTAATCGGGATATCGTGCTCGAGGATCAGCGCATCCATTTCCGCGGACTTGGCGTCATAGATGCGGGTCCGGTTGTAGCCCCAGCTGGCCGTCTGGAACATGACCTTGCGCTCAGCGATCAATTGTTTGACGAGCGCTGCGCGGTCTCCGACATGGGTGGGATCGGGATCGAAGACCGTGCCGTTGTAGTTCGTGTAGTACCCCTGGCCATTCGGCAGAATGCCGTGCGCCGCCGGATTACCGATGCCATCGCTGAACACGATGCCGAAGGTCTGGTGTCCGTGCGAATCGGACGCCTTGGCCTCGGGGGTATCCGGGTAGGCTGACGGTACGACGCGGTAGTCGTTGGCCTTGAAATCGTTGTGGGTCGGGGTGATGCCCTCCATGATGTGTCCGTTGATACCGACCCCAGTGTAGTTGGGGATGTCGGGGAGCGTGGGCGGCAGCGCAGCGAGATAATTCGCGCCACCCTGGATGCGTGCATTCTCGAAGTCTTCTTCGATCGACGAACTCGGCTCGACCCAGAGCACCTGATCGAACTGCGACAGCGCACCGAGCTGCGAGCGCGCAACCTCCGCCTCAATCAAGAGGCCTTCGCCGTTGATGATGACCTTTCCACCCAATGCACGGATATGATCCGCCAAAACGGCGCGATCGTTCTTTGGGTCGACCATGACGACGTTGACGCGGACGGAACCACCGAAGCTTCGGGCGGCCGCAAACGCGTCATCCGTCTTGTCCGTCGCGTTCAGCGGCGTCACAGCTCGGACGAACGGCAGCGCGGAAATCTTTCCAATCGCCTCCGAATCGGCGCGGACAAGTTGCGCGTTGCCGTGCATGTACTGATGCACCTGGCCGCCGGCGGCCTTGATGGCGCTTCGGTACTCTTCGATAGGCTGCGACACGTATTGGACGATGTGCAACTTGGACGACGCGGCGTTTCCAAGGCTCGGCGATTGGATTTCCTGCGTCGGGTCGAAGCGGCGATTGCGCAGGACGACGTCGTACGATGTCTTTTTGGCCGCGTGCCATCCGCGTGCGTCTTGAATGGCGTAGTAGGGGACGGTCTCACCCGAAATGGTCTCGTTCCAGGAAAGAACCTGGGTTTGGGCTTTGGCGCCCTGCATCTTTACCAGGGACGCGCCATCCACTTTGGCTTGCGTGGTCCGCACGACGGCCGACCCGACGGTCAACGTCGATTGGCCTTCGCGCTGCTCTACTTTGAAATCATTCGAATTTGCGCCCGATCCACTTGAACTACCAGGTTCCGATTGGCAGGCGGCTGCGAGGACGAGCAATCCAAACAATCCGAGATACGCCTTACGATGCGCCATCGACATCCTCCATTCTCGAGAGCCCACGTGGGCCAAAGAAAGAAACGGCCGGAGGCGTCGCCGAGCGCGACCCCCCGCCAGGATGGGTGATACGGCCTTTGAAAGGGCAGCGAGGTTGCCCGTTCTTAGTGCCGGTGTCGATGGTTTTTTATGTGTGCTTGCCTTCCCACTTTACGATTTTCAGATCGAGCACGAAAATCGAATAGAGGACGGGAACGATGAGCAAAGTGACGAAGGTTGCGACGGTGAGTCCTCCAATTTGCGCATAACAGAGCGGCTCCCAGAGGGGGCCTCCCTCGACCGCCAATGGAAACAGCGCAAATACCGTAGCGGCCACCGTGATCAGCACCGGTCGCACGCGCAGAATGCCCGCGTCAATCAACGCGTCGCGCAGCGAATCGCCTTCCGCGTGGCGCTCTTCGATGAAGTCGAACAGCACGATGACGTGGCTGACAATCACGCCAATGAGGCTGATGATGCCCAAGAAAGCCATGAAGCCAAAGGGCGCATCCATGAGCGTCAGGGAAACCAGGGCACCGGCCACTCCGTAGGGAATGGCGGCAAAGAGGACCATGGGCTTCGTCGCGCTCTTGAATTGAATGACCAGCGCCAGAAAAATGCAGGCAATCGAAATCCCGAGGACGACGACCAGGTTCTTGAAGCCTTTGACCTGCTCCTCTTCTTCACCGGCTATTTCCAACGTGAAACCTGGCGGAAGCTCGGCGGACAACTTGGCCAGGGGCGCATGCACGTGCTTCATGATCTCCGAGGGCAGGGTCCCGCGCTCGGGCATGGCCGACACGGTGATGGTGCGGAACTGGTTTCGCCGCTTGATTTTCTCGGTGACCATCCCATACGTCACATTGGAAACCTGACGCAGCGGGACGCGCTGATTGGAAATGCTGCCTTGTACATACAAATTTTCGACATCGGACAGCGCAGCGCGCTCGGCAGCACGAAGGCGCAATACGATGGGGATCAGGTGATCGCGCTCGCGTAGGGTCCCCACGGCCAATCCATCGAGTGCGCCGGCCGAGGAGCGGGCCACGTCCAGATTGGTCACCCCGGCGAGGTTGGCTCGGTCGGGATCCACCTCCAACTTGACCTGGAAGCTTTCGTCACCCCAATCATCGCGTACGCGTTCCGTTTTGGCGGCCTCGCGGAAGATTGATTTCGCCTTTTCTGCAAACGTACGCAATGTGCCCATATCCTCGCCGGATATGCGCACCGCCACGGGGATGCCGACCGGTTTGCCATTTTCCAATTCGCGCACGTCGATGCGCGCGCCCGGCACCTCGCGCGACAAAGCTTGCTGCAAGGGCCCGATGATCTCGGCGGTCTGGTGCTTGTCGTAGACCTCCACCACCACCTGCGCGTAGTTGACCTGTTGTTGCTCCGGCACCACGGAGAACCAGAATCGCGGGCCGCCGCCGCCCACGAAGGTGGTCATCGTTTTCAAGACCTTTTCCGGCTTTCCACTTTCCCCTACGTGCGTCTTCTCGAACGCATCCAATGTGGTGCGCACGACCTCGTCCACCTTGCGAACCGCCTCGTTGGTTTCGCCAATGGGCGCGTCCTCCGGCAGCCAGACATCGATGTACGATAGGTAGGAAAGGTCGTGCGGGAAGAACGCATTCTTCAGGTGCTTGGCATATCCAAAGGCCACCACGAGAAGCGCGACCGATCCACCGAGGACCCACCAGCGGCGGTCGATGGCCCGACCGACGATGCGTTCGTAGAAGCGACCGAAGCCGCGCTGCCGTCGCTCGTGCATCGTCGGCTCGAGCTTCGCCGGAGGCTTGAGCAGATAATAGGCGAGTACCGGCGTGAAGGTGTACGAGACGATGAGCGATGCAATGAGCGATGTGGTGAGCACCACCGGTAGGGTGAAAATGAAATTGCCGACGTCGCCAGGTAGGGAGAGGAATGGCAAGTAGGCCACGATGTTCGTGATCGTGGCGAAGATGATGGCCATGGCCAATTTGGTCGGCCCGAGCCAGGTAGCGATCGTGCGCGGGTGACCGATTCCCAAGTTCTGCTTGATGGAGTCGCAGGCCACCACGGGATTGTCCACGAGCAGGCCCAGCGCAATGATGAGCGAGGCAATGCTGATTTGTTGAACGTCGATGCCCAGCAGCTTCATGATGCCGAAGGTCAACGTCAGTGTAATGGGAATGCACAAGGCGAGCATGAGCGCCGAGCGCCACTCCCAAAAGCCGATGAGGGCGACGACGACGACCAGCGCCACGGCCTCGAACAGGCTGCGCATGAACAGGTCGACGTTTTCCACGACCTGCCGCGGTTGATCACTGGTGCGCGCAATGACGAGGTCCTCGGGCAGCGAGTGCCCCACCTCGGCCAGGGCGGCGTCGACCTGCTCGCCGAAGTCCTGAATTTGCGCGCCCGAGCGCATGAACACGCCGAGCGTGACGGCGCGCGTGCGCTCCCATTGGCCCTCGGCGGCATTGGCATTTCCTGAAGGGCGCGTGCGCCGTGTGAGGCGATTCAAATACGACGGAGGGCTCTCGTAACCGCGGGTCACGTCGACCACGTCGCGCAGGTACATGGGCTGTCCGCCGGTCGAGGTGGCGACGAGCAGATTCTTCAAGTCGTCCGTACCGCGAAGCTCCCCCGAGGCATCGATGCCCAGGGACTTTCCACCGATATCGAGCACACCAGCGGGCGTGGTGATGTTGCGCGCGGCAAGGGCCTGGCTCAATTGATCGGCGGTGAGGCCGTAGCTGGCGAGTTTCTCCTGCGAGAAGTCCAGAAAGACCCGCTCGGGAAGCACCCCGCTGCGCGTGACCCGCGAGACGATGGGGACGCCCAGGAGCCGCTTTTGAATGGCATCGGTGAAGTCGTCCAGCTCGCGGTACGAGTACTTCGCCTCGGCCACCTCGCGAAGGCGCGTTTCCGTCTCCGCGGGGTCGAAGACGATGGCAGCGCGCCACACGTCGGGGTGAATCTCCGAGGTGCGCATGCGATCGCGCACGAAGGAAAGGGCGATGTCGCGGATCTGTCCTTCCTTGGCGTCGGTCTGGGCGTCGAGGCCCATGAAGCCGGGACCCTCGAAAAAGCGAATGTCGTGCGCGATGGCCACGTCGCTGTGAAGGCGTGCGTAATCGCCCATGGCCTGCACGGTGCGGCGCAGATCTTTCGGGTCCAAGGTGACCGGAAACGCGTAGACGAGGCTTCCTCGTTTGGCCTGGAATTCCGTCGGCGCGCCCGCCCGCGTTTCGCGAATGAGCCGCTCGATGGGCCGTGCCCGGAGCTGGATCTCGATGTCGTTCGCCCGCGGGCTGGCCACGGTGAGCATCATGTTGGTCGTGTCGCCGAAGTCGCGCAAATACTGAATGGGCGATGCGCCCTGCGGAAGGCGGCCATTGAGCGCGGCGAGGCGCAGTGCCAAGTCGTCGAGCTCTTTGCTGACGTCCTTCAAGCCTTCGATCAGCGTGATGGTGATGACCGCCACGCCCTGGCGAACCGTGGATTCGATCTTTTCGATCTTCTGGTTCTCTGCGATGGTCGTCTCCATCTTGCGGACGATGAGATCTTCGATCTTCTCGGCGGTGGCGCCGGGCCAGGCGACGATGGCGGCCGAGACGCGCACTTGCACCTCGGGGTCTTTGCGCTTGGGCATCGCCATGTAGCTGAAAATGCCCCAGAAGATGGTGCCGATGAGCAGAACCCAGGCGACCGCGCGCGTCTCGACGAAGTAGCGTGCGATGTTTCGGGTGGTGGCAATACGTTGTTCGTCCGACTTTCCTTCGGTGCCGTGAGACATGATGGGTGCCTTTGGCTAGGGAAGAACGCGAATCGGAGATTTGTCGATGAGGAGCGTCGCGCCCATGCAGACGACGCGTTCTCCGCGTTGGAGCCCGCGGGTGACCTGCACGCCGTTGCCCAAAACGTCACCCAGCTCCACGTCGCGCAGATTGGCCATTTCGCGGTCACCCTCTTTGGTGGCCACGAATACCGAAAAGCCCCGCGGATTGCTCGGCGAGCGAACGATGGCGGTGAGCGGCAAGGCCAGCGCGGTCTCCTGAATGGCGCCCTCTGGTACCTTGAGCGAGGCGACCATGCCGACCTTCAATGTATCCTTGGGGTTGGGGACGGTAATCTCCACTTCGAACACGCGGCTCTTGGGATCGGCCGAGGGCGCGATGCGGGTGATGGTGCCGTCGAAGTCGGCCCCCAAGGCATCCACGCGGATGCCCAGGGTGGCACCCATTTTCAATTTTTCGATCAAGGTGTCGGGTGCACCGAATACGAATTTGACCTTCTTCGTGTCGGCGACGACGAATCCGACGGTGCCGGGCCCCACGAAGGTGCCGGCCTCGATGCCACGCTTGAGGACGACCCCATCGATCGGGGCGCGAAGGGTGGTGTCGCCCAGCAGAATCGTCGCATCGCCGACTTGGGCCTGGGCGCCTTGCACTTGCGCCTTGGAGGTGGCCAGCTTCGCGGTCATCGAATCCAATTCGGCAGGGGCGATGGCGTTGGTGGCCACGAGTTTTTGCACGCGATCGTAATCGATTTGCGCTTGCTTCTGATTGGCATTTGCTTGCGCGAGTTGGGCATTGGCTTGGGCGACCTTCTGCTGGTAATCGCTTTCACGAATCGACGCGAGGACGGTGCCGGCTTTGACGAAATCGCCCTCTTGGACTTTTCGCATTTTGCCATCACTGTCCTTCACTTGAAGAAGTTCGCGAATGTACCCTCCCACCTTGAATGCCAAATCGATCCGGGTGGCCGGTTCGATGCTGCCCGAATAACGAGCACCGCGCGCATCGGCGGGTGTCTCGACCGCGCGCACTTTGACCGGAATGGGCACATTTGCGCTGTTATTTGCGCCCTCACCACGGTGGCAGGCCGCGACGATCAACGCGGCAATGGGAAAGACCCATCGAATTGCAGCATGTGTAGCGTGCATATCGGCATCCCCTCCGTCGGTACCGATGGTACGGGAGATTCGAATGTTAGCGGACGATGATGCTGATCATTATACGTAGCTCTTCTGCGAAGTCGCGAAAAATGTTCCCGCGTACCGTTCAGTTAGAATGGGACATGCGTCACGTCGCCGACATGCACGATGGTGTTTCTCTGCCTCCCAGCGAGGCAGCTCTTTTGGAATCAGCGGCGTTTCTGCGCGCGTGATTTGGAGGGTTCGACCCGTAGGTAGCCGCGTCGGAGGAAGGTGAAGATCTCTTCGACGATGGTTTCCTCGGGGTGATCCCAACCGCGCAAGATGACCTGATACAGGAGCTCTTTGACGACGCCGAGGGTCATGATGGCGTACATGGCGGCGTCGCCGATTTCGACGATGCCCAGCTCCTGGCCGTCACGCAGGCTCTGTTCGAGGAGCTTGCCCACTTCGTCGTAGAAGGAGTGGAGGCGCCGGTCGAAGGCTGGGTCGACACCGAGGGCATCGGCGAGGAGGATCTTCGTGGTGGCGCGGTCCTCGAGCAAGATGCTGACGATGCGGCGGATGTTCTCCGAGACCTGGTCGGCCACGCTGCGCGCTTGGTCGTAGGGGTCGACGCGGACGATGTTCATCGCGAGCTTGGCGATGAAGCGATCGACGATCTCCTCGAAGATGGCCCGCTTGTCGGCGAAGTAGAGGTAGAACGTTCCGCGCGCCACACCGGCCGCGGTGACGATGTCCTCCACCTTGGCCGCGTGGTAGCCGCGTTTCGCGAACACGTCGCGCGCGTGAATGAGTAACTTTTGCCGGCGCTCGGACTTTTCCAACGGATCGAAGATACTAGCTTATCCGAATGGTAGAATGTGTGTGTCGGTGATGCGTTCCGTGAGCCACACGAGCGCGAGCGCGGCGACGATTCCGCTTGTGCCGAAGACGATGCGGCGTTTGGCCCGCGAGGGGTTCGTGAACCACTTAACGATGTAGCCCAGGGCGAAGAAGAGGGGGAGGACGACCAGGAGCTGCCCCAGTTCGACGCCGAGGTTGAAGGCGACCAACGTTTTTGCCAGGCCATGGGCGCGCAGTCCGAGCTCGCGCAGTTGGTTGCTGAAGCCAAAGCCGTGGATGAGCCCAAAGGCGAAGGTGAGGGTAGGGCGCCAGCGAAGCGATGGGAGCGAGACGCCGCGGGCCAGGATCAGGTTCTCGATGGCGACGAAGAGGATGGTCACGCAGATGGTGGGCTCGATGAAGGCCGCCGGCGGGCAGACGATGTCGAGCGCGCCCAGGGCGAGGGTGATGCTGTGCGCGAGGGTGAAGGAGGTGATCACCAGGGCGAGTTCGCGGAGGCTCGTGACCACGAGGACGAGGGAGATGACGAAGGCCAGGTGGTCGAATCCGGTCAGAATGTGATGCACGCCTTGCGCAACGAAGGCTGTCCACGTCTCGCCCGAAGAAGATGCGGTGCGATCGAGCCAGAGTTCCTCCGTCGAAGGACGAAAGACGTGGCCGACCGAGGGGCCCGACGGATCGAGGACTCGATGTGGGTTTCCTGGTGGACCGATACCGGGACCGAGTCGAACGTCGAATTCGGAATCGCGGAAGCTTCGCTGGATCGCAGTGCCACGGGATCGACGCAGGATCTCGGCGCGGCCTCGTACCATCTCGTGAAGCTCGACAACCTGTCCCCGGATACGCGCTATTGGTACCGCGTCAAAACCGGCACCCAAGTCTCGCGCACGTACCGATTCCGCACGCTCCCTCCGCCGGGCGACAAACAAGGCCACTTTCGTTTCCTCATCATCGGCGATCATCAGATTATCGATCAGCCGCGCCACACGAAGATGGTCGCCGCCGCGCGCGACAAGATCGTGGAGAAGTTCGGCGGGTACATCGAAGATGCGATTCGCCTCAACGTGAACGTGGGTGACCAAGTCGACGTGGGGAATGTCGAGCATTGGCGCAATCTTCACTTCAAGCAATCGGCCTTGATCACGCCGTACATTCCCACGACCACCATCGTCGGCAACCACGAGACGTATTACGATACGGATCTCGCGCTGTACAAGCAGCTCTTCGCCTATGACGCATTGGAGTACGCCGGCATCGCCCCGCCCGCCGCCGATGTCGAAAAGTATTACGCGCTTCGCGCGGCCAATCTGCTCTTCATCATGACCGATACGGAGCATACGTCGACGGAGCAGGCCAGCTACGTGGAGCGCTTGGTGGGCCATGCGTCCGCCGACACGGGGGTCGATTGGAGCTTCACGCTCGGGCATCGCCCGTATCAGGCCGAGCAGTACGTCGGTGACATCTCCACGTGGATGCGCAACATCGTTGCGCCCATCCTCACCAAGACGCCCAAATCGGTTTTCGTCGTCGGTGCGCATCATCATCTTTACGCGCGCGGCCAGCTTCGCAACGAGCCGCTATACAACCTCATTTCGGGCGGCACGGCGTGGGACCAATATTGGGGCCAGTCGAACGAAACGGATTTCGACGACGTGCAGAAGACCATCGACTTCTGGCCTTACCAGATCGTCGACGTCGATCAGGCGAAGGGCGACGTTTTCAACGAGACGTACGCCATGGGGAGCCCCAAGCTCGGTTATTTCCCCAGTACGCTCATCGATTCCTTCCACCGGCGCAAGCAACAGGCCGCGCCGCAGAAGCCGGCCATCCAAGAAGCGCCGACGGCGCCGGTCACCTTGCCGTTCACGTTTCATAGCTCGGCGTACGCGAGCCCGAGCCAGGAGCCAAACAACAGTACGCAATTTCAGGTCGCGCCCACGGCGGCGTTCACCTCGCTCGAAGTCGATTCGTACCGCGATTACGAAGACCTATTTGGAACGACGGGCGAAAGCGGCACGCCGAAGTACTGGTGGGTCGACAAGAACAAAGACGTCGACATTTTTTCTATGTCGATGGGCAGACGCCCGGCCCGACGCCGTCCACGGCCTGGACGTACTCCCCCACCGCGTCGGGGACCACCTCGTTCGCGCTCCCGGCGAGCAATCTCTATTGGGTGAACCTCTTCGAGAACGATGGCTACAAAGAGCTCGCCAAGCGCGCATCGTTTTATTACGGCGACATTCCCGTTCTTCAAACGACCGCCGCGAAATACGATGTCGGGCAGACCGTCACGGTGAAGCTCGCGGGCGGGCCCGCACTGGCCAAAGATTGGGTCGGCATTTACAGGGCAGGGCAAACACCGGGGGCGGGGACGTCGGCCACGGCGTGGTCCTACGCGCAATCGGCGGCGGGGAACTTCGACTTCGCCAGCTTGCCCAAGGGATTCTACTTCGGGGGGCTATTTCCTCAAAGACGGCTATTTCGAGCCGGGGAGTCGCGTCGCGTTCCAAGTGGGCAATCTCGTCGCCTCGTTGTCGGCGTCGGGAACGTCGTTTCCGGCCGGATCGCCGGTCACGTTCCACTTTGCCGACGGGCCTGCGACCCCCAAGGATTACGCTGCCGTGGCATCGACAAGGCGGGCGTCGAGGTCGACTTTCGTCCCTTCGTGGCGGACCAGCCGTTCAAAGTCTTCTTGCTCGGGATCTTCTTCGCCGACGGAAAGACCCAGGCTCATACCTTCACGGGCGCGCCCATTTGGGTACACCCCGAGGCCTTTCGCGAACCCGCGCGAGCCGACCGCCTCTCGCTATTCCCCGCGCTCTTCCCCCCGCCGTCGTCATTGAACGAGAAGCCAGCCAGGTGGAGCGGTTCACTGTACATACACGCCGCGATCGCCGCGAGCCTGCTCGCGTTCATCGCATGGGCCGCCATCACGCTCATGGCGCGGCGGCGCACCACGAGTAGCCACCCCGCTTAACTCGCCAGCGACTCCAGCACGATGATGTCGTCGACGCCGAGTTCCTCGACCTCGTCCTCTTCGACCACGATGGTATGCGTCGGAAGGCTCTCTCCGGCGAGCTCCCGGCCACCAGGGGCGAAGACACCGCTCTGCGGATGCACGCACTCCTTGTCGAAGGAGACCTTGCGGCAATATTCGCAGACGGACAGCCTGCAGCGGTAATCTTGCGGCCGCATCAGATAGTCGGCCGCGAAGAGCGAGAGCACCCGGTCGGACAGGCGCAGCGACTTGTGGTTCATCGCCACGTACATCACGCGCCCGTTTCCGATCTGGAGGGTCGCCACGTGGCCGGCGCGGACGCAATCCTCGGCGAAGGTTGGGTCGCCCGTGAGGATGTGGTCGAGCGCGTCGGTCACCTCGTTGCGGACCCGGTCCACCAGATCCGTGACCGTCTCCTTGGCGACGGTGCCCTGATGCTTCGGAACACCACCACCGTGACCCCGCAAGGTTGCGAACTGGTAGGATTCGACCAACCACTCCGCGAGGTCGCGCTTGTTCCAGCGCCGGGTCTCTAGAAAGGCGACGCCGGCATCGCGGCAAGCAGCAGCCACCTCCGCCGGGTCGAGCGATATCCGTTCGAGTTGGGAGAGAAGCCGCTGCATGGTCACCTTGTAAGCAAGGCACGTGCTACGTGACATCGCGGCGATGGATCGCCGCAACTTGGGGTCGGAGAGGGCGCCACCATAGCAAGATTGCGCCGGGATGTCGGCATTACCGTGCAACTTTCACATCCGGCGGCCGATACGACGGCCGGATTGGAGCGTCGCAGTGGCCGAGTTGGAGCGTCGCCTTGCTGGAGTCGTCCCCCAACGCCGTAGCTTCGCCACCGCACCCATGCAGCCTCGACGCCGCACCCGAAGCCCACGCGCAGGTCATCCGTCGCGCCCGCTGACACGCGTGTCAGTCGGAGGGGGAATGCATTTGACTTGCGCTTTGCTACTCCCCGGCACGAGGATACGGGCTGGGAACTGACACGCGTGTCCAGGCTGCACCGGATCGCGCAAGCGGGAGAAAGCAATGGCGGGAGCAGGCCGACAGCTTGTCATTGGGATGGACGTAGGCTCCACGACGGTCAAAGCCGTCGTCGTCGACGCCCAAACCAAGGAAATATTGTGGAGCGACTACCAGCGCCACCACACGAAGCAGCCCGAGTACGTGCTCGCGATGCTCGAGACCATCCTCGGCGCGTTTCCGGAGGGGAGCACCGAGACGCCCTGGAAAATGTTCCTCACCGGCTCGGGGGCCGGCCCGCTCTGCGGGCCCACCGGCGGCAAGTTCGTCCAGGAGGTGAACGCCGTCTCCCTCTCCGTGGAGCACCTCCACCCGGACTGCGGCTCGGTCATCGAGCTCGGCGGGCAAGATGCGAAGATCATCATGTTCAAGTCGGGGCAGGACGGCGAGAAGACCGCCACCGCCTCGATGAACGACAAGTGCGCCTCCGGCACGGGCGCCACCATCGACAAGTGCTTCCTCAAGGTGAACGCCCCGTCCGAGCTGGTGACGACCCTGCGCTTCGACGACTCGAAGCTGCACCACGTCGCCGCCAAGTGCGGCGTCTTCGCCGAGACGGACATCGTCAACCTGATCAAGAATGGCATTCCCGCGACCGAGGTGCTCTGCTCCTTGGCCGACGCCATCGTGCTGCAGAACCTCAGCGTTCTAACGCGCGGCGGCACCCTGAAGCACAAGGTCTGCCTCCTGGGCGGGCCCAATACGTACCTGCCGTTCCTGCAGGATTGCTGGCGCCTGCGCATCCCGCAAACGTGGGACGAGCGCGGCTACGATTACCCGAAGGACATGCCGGTCGAAGAGCTCATCTTCGTTCCGAACAACGCGCAATACTACGCTGCCCTGGGCGCGGTGCTCTACGGCCTGCACGAGGATGCCAGCATCGGCGTGCTGGACAGCACCCTCAAGGGTCTGCGCGATTACATGACCACGGGCCGCAAGGCGCGCCTGGGCGAATCGGCGGGCCCTCCGCTCTCGAAGAACGAAGAAGAGCTCCTGCAGTTCCGTGAGTTGTATTCGATTGCCAAGTTCCAGCCGATGAAGCTCGAACCGGGCTCCCTCGTGAAGGGGGTTATCGGGTTGGACGGCGGCAGCACCTCCAGCAAGGCGGTGTTGGTCGACTACGAGTCGGGCGAACTCATTTGCAAGGGATACCAACTTTCCAAGGGCAATCCCATCGTCGACACCAAGGACCTTTTGAAGCAGCTCCGCGATTACGTGGAGGTCGATCAGGGCGCAACCCTCGAGGTCATGGGCTTCGGCGCCACGGGCTACGCGGCCGACGTTCTGCAAGAGTGCGTCAACTCCGACGTGAACGTGGTGGAGACCGTCGCTCACATGATGAGCGCCGTGCACTTCTTCGGCGACGTCGACGTCATCTGCGACATCGGCGGGCAAGATATCAAAGTCTTGTTCATGAAGAATGGCGATATCGCCAACTTCCGATTGTCCAATAGCTGCTCCGCCGGAAATGGCATGTTGCTCCAGGCCACCAGCGATTCGTTCGGTGTGCCGGTCACGCAATACGCCGACGTGGCCTTCAAAGCCGAACTCGCGCCGAAGTTCTCTTACGGCTGCGCGGTGTTCTTGGATACGGACCGGGTCAATTTCCAAAAAGAGGGATTCTCCAAAGAGGAAATGCTCGCCGGCCTTGCCCAAGTGCTGCCGAAGAACGTGTGGCAATACGTGGTGCAGATCCCGCGCCTCGCGGCACTGGGGCGAAGGTTCGTGCTCCAGGGCGGCACGCAATACAACTTGGCCGCGGTGAAGGCGCAGGTCGACTACATCAAGGAGCGCGTGCCCGAGGCGGAGGTGTTCGTGCACCCGCACACGGGCGAGGCCGGCGCCATCGGCGCGGCGATGGAGACCTTGCGCGTGGTGAAGCGCAAAGGCAAATCCAGCTTCATCGGTGTCCAGGCGACGTTGGACCTGGAATTCACCACGAAGAACGACGAAGAGACGGTGTGCCACTTCTGCGAGAACGAGTGCAAGCGCACCTTCATCGACACGCGCCGCCCCGACGGCACGACCAGCCGCTACATCGCCGGTTTCTCGTGCGAGAAGGGCACCGTCGAGTCGAAGGAGGCGATGCTCGCGCTGGTGGCGGACCGCAAGAAGATCGCGCAGCAGTTCCCCAACATGGTCGACTACGAGTCGAAGCGCGCCTTCATGCACTTCTACAAGGGCGTGCCCATGCCGGAGGACAAGTCGCCCATCCGCACCACCGAGGTGAAGAAGGGCATCTTCGGCACGCGCCGCGTGGAGACGGTTCGCCCGTTCAACCGCGCCAGCGAGGAAGTCTGGCAAAAGCGGCGCAGCGTGCGCATCGGCGTTCCGCGCGTGCTCAACGTCTACTCGACGGGGCCGTGGATTCGCGCGTACTTCGAGGCGATTGGCATTCAGCGGCAGAATATCGTCTTCAGCGATGCCACCACCGAGGAAATGTGGGTCGAGGGTGGCAAATACGGCTCGATTGACCCGTGCTACCCGTCCAAGGTGGCGCAGGCGCACATCCACCATTTGCTGTTCCACCAGCACATGCCGGATAAGAAGAAGCCGCTCAAATACATCTTCTTCCCCATCCTCACGCACGTGAATTCCTTCGTGGCCGACACGATGGACAACGCGTGCTGCCCCATCGTGGCCGGCGCGCCGGACGTCATGAAGGCGGCGTTCACCAAGGAGATCGACTTCTTCAAGCAGCGCGGCATCGAGTACTTGGACCCGGCGCTGTCGTTCGCCGAGCCGACGCTCATGGCGCGCCGCATGTTCGAGACGTGGGGCCCGCGCCTCGGGGTGACCGAAGACGAGAACGAGCACGCGTGCCGCGAGGCCTGGAAGGCGCTCACCGAGTTCGATCGCGACGTGGAGGAGAAGGGCCGGGCCATCCTGGAGACGGTGGAGCACGAGGATCGGGTCGCCATTCTGATGATCGGGCGGCCGTACCACTCGGATCCGGGGCTCAATCACGGCATTCCGGAGGAGTTCCAGGTTCTTGGCTATCCGGTTCTGTCGATTCGTTCGATTCCGAAGAGCCGGGAGTATCTGGACAAGTATTACAAAGAGGAGCTGGAGAAGGGGACGATCAAGACCCCGCTCGAGCTCAATCACGTGTGGCCGGAGAACTACTCGGCCAACAGCGCGCAGAAAGTGTGGGCGGCGAACTTCGCGGCGCACCATCCCAACGTGGTCGTGCTGGACCTTTCGTCCTTCAAGTGCGGTCACGACGCGCCGACGTACGGCCTCATCGACTCGATCATCGAGACGAGCAAAACGCCTTACGCCGCGCTCCACGACATCGACGCGAACAAGCCGGGCGGGTCGATCAAGATCCGCGTGAAGACCTACGCGCACGCGCTGAGGCTCCACGAAGAACGCTTGCAAGATGCATCCAAGCGTCGCGAGGAGTTGATGCACGCGCTCGACAAGAAGAAGCTGATGCTGCTCGAGCTGCGCAACGAGCAGATCGCGGCGCGCCATCGCCACAACGGCGACCCGGCGCTGCTCGCGGAAATCGAGGCGCTGCGCGCGAAGGTTCGCGCGTACGAGGCACCGCCGGCGCCCCCGGCTCGTGCCGAACCGCCTTCGGGCGTGGTGCAGCTTGGAAGAAAAACCGCAGGCGGGGTGGTTCGGATCCCGACGAAGCCTGCACAAATCGAAGAACAACCGTTTCTGATGGCGCAAGAAGGGGAGTAACGAACATGACCACGAATTACGAAGTACGGCCGAAGGCCAAGCTCCCGGTGATTGACGTCGAAGCGGAACTGCGCCGTTTCGAAGAAGAAGAGCGCAAGCGCCTGGGACTCGACCAACAGACGGACCAGTGGCTCGAGGAAATGGCCGGGCTCACCTTCACCAAGTCCGAGCGTGCGCACATCACCATGCTGATCGGTGGGTTGACCCTCGCGCACGACTACCTCATCGAGGGTGGTCTCAAGGGCGTTGGGTACAACGTGCAGATGCTCGACGCGCCGAGCAACGCCGCGCTGCAGTTCGGTAAGGAGTTCGGCAACCGCGGGCAGTGCAATCCCACGTATTTCACCGTGGGAAATCTGATTCAGTATTTGACGATTCTGCGTGACAAGTTCGGAATGAGCTCCGAGGAGATCGTCAAGAAGTACGTCTTCTTGACCGCCGGGGCCTGCGGTCCGTGCCGCTTCGGCATGTACGTGACCGAGTACCGCAAGGCGCTGCGCGATGCCGGCTTCGACGGCTTCCGGGTCATGCTGTTCCAGCAGACCGGCGGCTTGAAGCAAGCCACGGGCGAGGCCAGCGGCCTGGAGATGAACCCCACGTTCTTCTGGGCCATCATCAAGGGCATCGTAGTGGGCGACGTGCTCAATGCCATCGGCTACCGCCTGCGCCCCTACGAGCTCACCGCGGGCGATACCGATCGCGCGATCGAGCAGGCGAAGAAGATCTGCTACGCGGCGATGGAGAAACGCACGAACATTCTGCTGGCCCTCTGGAGCTGCAAGCCGCTGTTCGAGGCGATCAAGGTCGACAAGACCTTGCCCAAGCCCAAGGTCAGCATCATCGGCGAGTTCTGGGCGATGACCACCGAGGGAGACGGCAACTACCAACTCCAGCGCTTTTTGGAGAGCGAGGGCGCCGAAGCCGATATCCAATTGGTGACGGCGTGGATCCTTTATACGATCTGGGAAGCGCGGCGCGACACCATCGAGCGCAAGGACCTGAAGGCGCAGGACACGGCCAAGTTCGGTCTGGGCGGCTTGGGCACGTTCGGCGCGATGAAGAAGATCCTCGCGGTGACGGCGGCGGACAAGCTGGTGCGCGTGCTGTTCCACACCTTCGCGTATACCGGCGGGCTCTATGGCTACCACCTGCCGGACATGGACGTCATCGCGAAGATTAGCCACGAGTATTACAACAACGACCTTCGCGGCGGCGAAGGGCACATGGAAGTTGGAAAGCTCATCATGAACGTCACGCACGCGAAGGCGCACATGACGCTCAGCGTGAAGCCGTTCGGCTGCATGCCCAGCGCCGGCGTTTCCGACGGCGTGCAATCGGCCATCACCGAGAAGTTCCCGGGGACGATTTTCTGCCCCGTGGAGACGAGCGGCGACGGCCGGGTCAACTTCTATTCACGCGTGCAGATGTACCTCTTCAAGGCGAAGCAGGCCGCCCTGAGCGAGTACGAGCGCGTGCTCGAGGAGAAGGGGCTCACGCGCGAGCAAATCCAGGCCTTCCTGGACGCGACGCCGAGCTTTGCGAGCCCGCTCTACAAGGCACCGCACCGTCACGCAGGCAACGCGGCCGATCTCGCCGCCGAGGTGGCGTCGCACATCACGCAAACGCGCTGGGAGCGTTTGCGCGATCGGCTCAGCGTGACGGCGCGCAAGAGCCAGGAGCTGGCGCAGAAGTCGCCGCACATGGTCATCAAGATGGTCAAGGCGGCGGCGGAGAATGCGCCGGCCGTGACGGAGCGCGTGAAGCAAGACATCCTCGCCTTCACCGAGGAGAAGAAGGCAGCGCGTCGCGCACGCGCCGAGAAGAAAGAGTCCAATCCCGTGGTAGCCGACGCGGCGGAATAACGTACCAGCTGAAATTCGTAACGGCGGCGGGCCCTCGCAAGAGGTCCCGCCGTTCGTCTTTTGTCGTATGGCGTCTGGGCCATCGGCTCTTCGGTCGATGTGGATTTCGACCTGCGACGCTGCTTCGGTGTGAATGCGTCAAATCGGAATTTCGTGAACCGGTGCGACGAACCTCGCGGGGGAGCATCTCTTAGGCGAGGTCGAAATGCGGACGTTCACACGTATGTCGTGGGTCGTGGCTTTGGCCGCAACCCTATTTGGGAGTGCGGCATGCCGCGAAGATCAACCGTCGTCCGATGCCGGCGAGCCCGATCTGCAGTTGGACGAGCTCGATGCCAGCGTGGCAAAGCGACTCGACGAGGCCGTTCTTCAAGGCATGCACGAGATGGATATCCCGGGCGTGCTCGTGGGCCTGTGGATGCCTGATCGAGGTGCTTACGTGCGTGCCTTCGGCGTGGCCGACAAGGCCACGGGTGCAGCGATGAAGACCGATCTGTACATGCGCATCGGCAGCGTGACCAAGACGTTTACCGTTACCGCGTTGCTGCAGTTGGTCGATCAGGGAAAGGTTGGCCTGGATGACCCCATTCTCAAATACGTCACCGGCGTGCCCGAGGGCAACCGCATCACGTTGCGGCACCTCGCCGGCATGCAGAGTGGACTTCATGACTTTTACGCCGATGCCGATTTCACGAGGACGCTGGTCGGCGACCCCCATCACGTTTTTACGACCGACGAACTACTTGGATATGGCTTCCAGCACCCATTGTCCTTCGAGCCGGGGACCCGCTTCGCCTACAGCAATACGAACACCGTGTTGCTCGGCCGGGTGATCGAAACCGTCAGCGGGCAGCCGTTGGGCGAGTACCTCCAGGAACACGTATTCACCCCACTTCACCTGACGAATACGAGCTATCCGACCACGTCGTTCTTTCCGGCGCCGCATCCACATGCGTACACGAACCAGACGCCCGATGGGCGGGTGGTGGACGGCTCGGAATGGAATCTGTGGTCCGCGGGAGCGGCGGGTGCCGTCATTTCCAAGTTGGACGATATGCGACTTTGGGCGAGGGCCCTGGCCACGGGGCGCCTCCTGACGCCGGAGACGTACGCGCTGCGTTTGAAGGGGGCCCTCATTTCCCAGAAGGCCGCCGTCTCCTACGCGCTCGGCCTGTTCGATGCGGGGGGATGGTTGGGGCACAATGGATCGATTGCAGGCTTCGAGAGCCTGGTGGTTCATCGGGTCTCACGGGACGTGTCGCTGGTCATCCTGCTCACTACGGATATTCCGCACGACGGTCGAACGGCGACGTCTCGAATTGCCAAAGACATGACGAAGATTGTAACGCCTGAAAGCCCGTTTCCTCTGTGATGGGATGCGTCGGACGGCGTACGACCTCTCGGTGCTGCGGAATCGACGGGCGTCGGCCGAGCGGATCGACCCCGGCCGCCGCAAGCCCGATCGAGAGGAGGAAGCTTGCGCAGCTCGACATCGCGAAGCGAATCGCCTTCACTTCGGCAATGATTTCCGATCTCATGATGCCGGTGCCTTGCAGCAACATCCGCACCAAGCTCGGCGCACGTCCCACGTCCCACGTCGCCGCGCGACCGATTCGCCTGCGCGTCGGGCCATTCGGAGATGCCTTGGTGAATGCGTCGCATTGGCACCCACGCGTCGCGCCCTCTCGCGTCCGGTGAGGATGGTGCGGAACGAGGCCGAGGTCGGCAGATGGGGTCGATTTCGAGGATTTTGCCCTATCGACGCCATGCGCAGTCGCTCGTTCGTCGTATCTATGGCAACCGTCGTTGGCGTGGGTCGAGATGACAGAGTGCACATGAAAGCTTGGACCGTGATCCCCGATGCACCGTGGCGCGTGGCGATCCGTGAAGTCCCGCCACCCATTGCCCGCGTCAATGAAGCCTTGGTTTCCGTGGTCGCGTTCGGCCTCGATCGCGACGACGTGGATCGTTTGTGCCAGCAAACCGAATCGTGGATCCCCGGGCGTGGCGTCGCCGGCCTCGTGCTCCAGGCTGCCGCCGATGGCTCGGGGCCTCCCCGCGGTGCGCGGGTCGTCGGCCTCGTGGACGGAGGCGCATGGGCCGAGCGGGCGGCCATCCCCACCGCGGCACTCACCGTGGTGCCACCGGAGGTAACGTTGGCGCAAGCCGCGGCGGCGTTGGGCGAAGAAGCAAAGCGCGACTGGCAAACCCGCCCATGGGATGACCTCCACGGCGCGTTGGATGCGTTGGATGCGCGAAGCTGCGAGCGAATCGTCTTGTGCATCCCGTCGGGCGACGTGCCCGAAGATTGAAACTTTTTTCTTTCTCGGGAACCTTTTCGATCGGCGCCGGTCTGACCCTTCCAAGCGAGGGAAACCAGCGGATGGCGCACGTCCATACGGAGCGAAGTACGGGCTCGGAAGCGAATCGTCCGGGGCGGATGACGGCCGCCATGCGCGCGGTTCCTACGCCAAGGGGCCCCAAGGTGATGCGGATCGGCGTGGTGCGCCACGGGCGCATCCTCGAGGAGCGACTCCTGCTCACCGGCGCCATGGCACCCTTCGAGCGCGTGGGCCGTCATTACCACGTGGACCTCGAGCACGCGGTGGACGCGCGCATCGCGTTCGACACCGTGATTCATGATCTGGATGCCTTGCGCAGCCTCGCTGCCCAAGCCGGCGATGCGCGGCGGCTTCGCCTGCCCGACGATGCCCGCGGACGCATCGTTTGCGACGGCACGACGTTTCTCTTTCAATTCATCCTAAGGCCGCCTCCGCAGCCACGCCCGCAGCTCCCGCTCTCGGTCAAAGGCGGCATCCTGCGTCAGATCGATTGGGACCTGACGATTCTCGCGGCGTTTAGCTTTCTGCTGCACTTCGGTCTGGTGGGGGCGCTCTGCTCGGATTGGATGGATCCCGCGGTCGACGAGGGCGTCGTCGTGCGCCTCGTCGATCCATCGCCGAGCATTCCGCAACCGGTGACCGAAACGCCGGCCGAGCCCACACAGGTCGCGCCCGACGACGTCCCAAAGAGCGCCGCGGCCAAGTCCGCCGCCGCAAAAGGTGCTCATGGCGCTCCTGCGCCCCGCGACGACGGTGCCGCGCTGGCCGAGAGTGCGGAAGCGATGCGCCTGCAGATGATCGGTGCATTCCGCACCGGTCCCGCCGTGCAGAAGGCCTTGGACCGAGGCGAGCTCCCGACGATCGACCTGACGCCGGCCGCGAAGTCGGGGGCTGCCGTCACCGGCGATGAGATTCACGTCGCGGGCAACCCCGTCGTTCGCCCCGGCGCAGGGCGCAACGATCTTGCCGCCATTGGCAATCGCCGCATCGGCGACCGCGATGGTGCAGGTCACGCGACCGAGACCAAAGGCCCATCGCTCGGCGAAGCACACATCGACCCGCCCACCTGGTCCGCACCCGTGGCCGACGCCGAGCGGGTCGTTCTGTCCCTGCGACCGCGGTTTCGCGGGTGCTACCAACGCGGATTGAACACCGATCCGGAGATGGCCGGCGCGGTCACCATCGTCGCAAAGGTGGCACCCAACGGGGAGGTGCTCGAGGCGGAGCCGTCACGCGCCACCGGCCTGTCGAGCGATGTCATCGCCTGCATCCAGCGTGTCGTGCGCAATGCACAATTCACGGCCCCGGGCGGCACGGGCAGTGCGGTTCAAATCCCCGTGAAGTTCGTGCGCCAGGGGCACTAATCTTTAGAAGCACGTTTCCTTGCAGCGTGACTCGGCGTGCGCCGCGCACGTGGCGTTCCATGCAAGGTCGTCGCAGCATGCGGCATCGACCGCACATATCGATTCGATGCAGGCGTCGCATGCCGTGGCCGATTTGGCCGGCTGCACGTCGTTGGGGGCGGAAAGCCAACCGGCGAGCACTTCGTGGCCATGGTCATCGTGGAGCTGGCCGTCGTCGAAGAGAATCCCATGGCCGCCCGTCACCGCGCCGCCCGTATCCCGTTCATCCAGCGCCGCCATTTCGGATTCATCGGCAGCGGCCGCACACGTAGCGCCTTTTGCAAATCCATCCGCGGGCGACTTCTTCATGCGCGCGCTCGTGTTGGGTCCCCAGAGGCCGTCTTCGTCAATCTTGTCGCCCGGGTTGTTCCGGTTCCAAAGTCGCTGAAACGCCTGAACGTCGAGCCCCTTGTAATCCTTCGCCCCGGAGCCCACGTAATCGAAGTGCACGGGATCGCTGCTCCCGAGCCATCGAAAGCCGCGTGCCTTCAGGATGCTCTTCCACGCATCGTATTGGCTCGTGTCGAAGGCCAATCCGGTTTCATGGTTGCTATTCCCCGGCGTTGCCGCCAAACCGATTCCACAGCGCCCGGCTTGGTACCATGAATAAAGCAAATACTGTTGCGCTACCGTCCGAAGCATCGAGTTGATGCCCATGGCCTTGCTCGGATTGGCATTCAGCGCGGCCACCAATTGATCGCGTCCAGGCTTCTGCATATTGGCAAATACGTTGGAGCCGAACGTGACCTTGCCGGCCTTGGGGACGACCGTGTAGGCCCCTGGCTTCAAACAGTTCCCCTCGGCGATGATTTGCACGCTCAATCCGCGAACGCTGCTCGTCTCACAACTGTTTTGCACCGCCTGGCCGACGGTCCCACCGGCCAGGGGATCTTGCTGCACGCCGTTACTGCCCACGTCCCGTGATTCGGAATCCGCGGACGAACAGCCCACGCCTACGAGAAGCGCAGTCGCAACGAAAATGGAAAAGCGTTGGCTAGCCATGGCCTCACATCGTGCAGATGGCGTGCCTTTTTGCCCAGGTCGGTTTGCGCCGAAACTTGTGCTTCGCGCCTTCTCGGGAATTCGCCCCTGGTGGTGAAGTGATCCACGCATCACGGCTCGAGAAGTTCCCGCGCGATGCGCAAGATTTGAATCTCGTCGGTGCCGCCGCCAATTTGAAAGAGCTTTGCGTCACGCGCCATCATTTCGACGACGCTGCCCGTCATATAGCCGGAGCCCCCGAAGATCTGCACCGCCTCCAGCGCGCACTCGGTCGTGGCCCGGGCGGCATACAGCTTGGCGGCGCTGGCCTCGCGCGCGGGGAGGTGCACGCCTTTGCGCTCGGCCTCGATCTGGCGCATCCACAGCGCATGCATGACTGTGCGCGCCGTGTAGATGCGCGCAATCTTCTCTTGCACGAGCTGGAAGGAGGCAATCGCATTTCCCCATTGCTCGCGCGATTTGGCGAAGCGAACGCACTCCTCGAGGCAGCGATCCACGATGCCGAAGAGCATGGGAATCATGGCGAAACGCTCTTGCTGAAGGGAGCTGCGGGCGGCCTGGCGCGCGTCGGAGGTATCGTCACGACCGATGACGCGTTCGGCCGGAACGAAGACGTCGTCGAGGAAGATTTCGCCGGTGGGGGAGGCGTGCATGCCCATCTTCTTCATGGGCGGTCCGGTGGTGAGCCCTTCGTCCGAGCGCTCGACGATGAAGGAGCGCACGGCGCCAGCGCCCTCCGCGTGCTCGAGCCGCGCATAAATGACGAAATAGTCCGCAAACGGTGCATTGGTGATGAACGTCTTGCTCCCGTGCAGGCGGTAGCCGCCCGGGACCTTGCGCGCGCGCGTCTTCATCGAGCCGAACGCGTCGCTGCCCGCGGATGGCTCCGTCAGGCCCCACGCCCCGATTTTTTCCATGGTGAACACCGGCAGTGCCCAGCGCTCTTTCTGCTCCCTCGTGCCGCGTGCCATGACCGCGCCGCCGAAAAGGCCCAGCGATGCGCCGAAGGCCAGGGCGAAACCGGGACAGACGCGGGCGAGCTCCATCATCAGGATCGACATGACCGCCGTGTTGATGCCCAGGCCTTTCGCGCTCGGTCCCTTTTCCGTGTCGTTTTCTTCGCGTTTGCCGCCGCCCGCGACCATCGCGCGGGCCATGTCGGGCAGGCCGAAGGTGTTCGCCATATCGCGCATGACCGGGTAGACGCTCGCTTCGCCAGCCTCCATGGCGAGCACCTTGGGCTCGATTTGCTGGGCGCAATACGTTCGAATCGCGGTCTGGATCGTCCGTTCCTCTTCGGAAAAGTCGAGCATCGTATGGTCCGCCTTTTTGGTAGAAGTACCACCATGTTGCATCGCATCCCCAAGGAAGTCGAAGGGCTCGCCGGGCGCCTCCGCGAGCGCGGCAAGCGCGCGTGGATCGTGGGCGGGTGCGTGCGTGATCTCTTGCTCGGCCGCAACGTCTCCGATTGGGACCTCTGCACCGACGCACTGCCGGAAGAGCTGATGAAGATCTTCCCGCGGGCCATTCCGACCGGCATCGCCCATGGGACGGTCACCGTGATGGTCCAGGGCACCGGCTACGAGATCACCACCCTCCGCGGTGAGACCACCTATTCCGACGGCCGCCACCCCGACGAGGTCCACTTCACCAGCGACATCGTGGCCGACTTGGCCCGGCGCGACTTCACCATCAACGCCATTGCGCTCGATCCGGAGACGGGCACGCTCATCGATCCGTTCGACGGCCAAAAGGACCTCGATGCGCGCGTCCTGCGCGCCGTGGGCGATCCGCGCGAGCGCTTCTCGGAGGACGGCCTGCGCGTGCTGCGCGCGGCGCGTTTCGTGGCGACGTTGGAGGTCGATCTCGAGCCGGCCACCCGTGCGGCCATCGCACCCACGCTCGATACGTACCGCAAGGTGAGCATGGAGCGTGTGCGCGACGAGTGGCTCAAGGCCATGAAGGCGAAGAAGCCGTCGCGCGCGTTCGACGTGATGCGCGAGACCGGCATTCTGGGCGTCACCTGTCCCGAGCTGCTCGAGGGCTACGGCATGGAGCAGAATCGCTGGCACGAATACGATGTGTGGCGCCACGGCATGGAGTGCATGGACGCCTGCCAGGGCGACGCCGTGCTCCGCGTCGCCGCGCTCCTTCACGACGTGGGCAAGCCGCGTTCGCGCGCCTTCAGCGACAAGACGCAGGACTACACGTTTTACGATCACGAGCGCATCGGCGCCGAGATCGCGGACCCGATCCTGACGCGCATGAAGTTCTCCAACGACGAGCGCGCTCGCATCGTCGATTTGGTGCGCCACCACCTCTTTCACTACACGGACGAATGGAACGACTCCACGGTGCGCCGGTGGATCCGCCGGGTCGGTCGCGAGCGGGTGGAGGATCTCTACCGACTCAACGAGGCTGATCTGCGCGGGAAGGGCAGGGACGTCGCGGACGAGCTGCGCGGCCTCGAGGCCCTCAAGGTCCACGTGCAAAAGGTGATCGACGCGGGCGACGCCCTCAGCGTGCGCGAGCTGAAGATCAACGGGCACGATCTGATGCGCGATCTCGGTCTCAAGCCGGGGCCCATTCTGGGGCGCATTCTGACGCAGCTGCTCGAGGAGGTCCTCGCCGAACCGGCGCTGAACGAACGCAGTGCACTTCTCGCCCGCGCGCAAGAGCTCGCGAAGGACTAGGATGCGCCGCGGGACCATGAATCGACGCTCGCTGGCAGTGTTCGGGGCTCTTCTCTCGCTCGCCGCGTTCGGCGAATCGCGCGCGTTCGCGCAATCCGCCGCGCCTGCGCCGGAGACGTTCGCCATCGGCGATTGGACCTTCACGCCCAGCCTGCAGCTTCGCACCCGGGGCGAGTACCGGCGCGATCCCGTGGACATGGGCGGCCGCAACGCCGATGGCTCGGTGCGCCGGGTGGAGGATGCCGCGCTCGTGTTCGAACGGTCCCGGCTCGGCCTTGGAGCCGACCGCGGGCCGCTGCACGCGCAGATCACGCTGCAGGATTCTCGCGCGTGGGGCTCGAGCCCCAACGGGCAGGCGCGGTTCTTCGCGCCGTTCGAGGCCTACGCCGAGGCGCGCACGTCGAGCGCGCGGCCGGCGTACTTGCGCATCGGGCGGCAGGCCATTGCGTGGGGCGATGGCCGGCTGCTCGGCAGTGCCGATTGGCACCCCGTGGCGCGCTCGCTCGATGCGGTGCGCGGGCACGTGGCCTCGGGCGCGTTCGACGTCGAGGCCTTCGCGGCGATGCTCGAGCAGCCGCAGCCGGCGAGCCCCACCTTTGGGCAGACCGACTTTCTCGGCACCTCCACGGGCACGCAGCTCTATGGCCTGCAGATCGCCTGGGCGCTCGATCCTCTGCTGCGCGTGGAGCTCTCGGGCCTCGCGCGCATCGCCCGCACCGTGCCCACCGGCTCGCGCTTCGACATGTCGCGCCTTTACGGCGAGGCGTACACCGGCGATCTGCGCATCTTCGGCGAAGGGCGCGGTTTCAAATATGCCATCGAGGGCGCGTACCAATTCGGCACGGCGCGCGCGCTGGGCGTCGATCGCGCGGCATATGCCGCGGCGGCGTACGTGGGGCGCACCTTCGACAACGTGGTGCTCACGCCGACGTTGCGCGTCGGTGGTTCGTTTGCCTCTGGCGACGATGGGCAGGGCAAGTACACGCAGTTCGATCCGCTCTTGCCCGACGTGTACACGAACCATGGGGCGATGGACATCTTCGCGTGGTCCAACGCTGCCGAGCTGCATGCGCGTCTGACCCTCGTGCCGTGGACCGACGGTGTGTTCGGCCTCGAGTACCGCTACGCGCGCCTGATGGAGGCCTCGGGCGACTGGATCACCGCGCCGCTCGGCACCATCGGCCGCGTACCGTCGAACGACAAGACGGAGTTGGGGCAGGAAGGTGACGTCTTCCTCACGTGGCTCCCATGGCCTTCGCTCGAGCTGCGGGCGGGCTACTCGGCCTTCATCCTGGGCGACGGGGCGCGCACCATCCGAGCGGCCGCGTATGCGCCGGCGGCGGTTGCGCACTTCGGCTACGCGCAGGCGACGCTGACCATACCGTGACTTACTTGCTCACCCAGCGCCGGTTCGGCCCGACGTCGGCGTGGACGAACCAGTCTTTTTGCGTGGGGTAAATGCCCACGCCGCCGTCCCAGCCCGTGTCGCGGATCTGCCGCTCCACGAAGGCTGGCGCGAGCGGGCGCTCGGTCCCAACGGGCACGATGCGAAAGTCGCACGCGTGCCCCAGCGAGTGCTGGCTGTGGGACGCCACGTGATGCCCTTTTTTTCGCAGCATTTCGTTCAGTTTGGGGCTGCGAAAGCCGCTTACCAGCTCGACCCGGGCCCCTGGATAGCGCGCAATCAGGGTGCGCAATAGCTCGAGCAGGCGTGCATCGAGCAGAATGCTCGACCCGGTCACCCGATCCGCGAGAAGCTTGGAAAAGCGCTCCTGCGATGGCGCGGTGGCATCGAAGGCCACGCGCTCGTTCGTGTGAACTTGGACCAGTGTCCCGAAGAGGGGAAGGTCGGGCGGGGAGCGGCCGTCGTCGAGGACCGGCGTCGCCTTTTTGCTGGCGAGGCCCATGGAATGGGGCACGGAGGCGTCGGCGGCCAATGGTGCCGCAACCGTACTCGACACGACCCCCGCGAGGAGGGTGACGCAAACACCCGTAGCGCCTCTCACACTCGTCGAGTTTACGATGTTACAAAAGAAGAGCCATGACCATCGCGCGCGACGAAGGCCCGATCACGCACCGACGAGAAGACGGACCCGATTTGTATTTCGTTTCGGCCATGCCGAAGCGTGCCCGTGCGGCCGTAGGCATTTTGCACGGCTATGCCGACCACGCGGCGCGCTACACGCACGTGATGGACGCTTGGGCCGAGCGCGGCGTCGGCAGCGTGGCCATCGACATGCGCGGCCACGGTCGCGCCAAGGGCACGCGGGGTCACTGCGGGCGCTTCACGGAGTTTCTCTCCGACGCGGGTGAGCTCGCACGTGTGCTGAGCGATCGCGCGGCCGGTGTTCCGCTCTTCCTCATGGGGCACAGCTTCGGTGGCCTGGTCGCCGCCCACAGCGTTCTTCAGTCGGCGCGCACGTGGCGCGGCGTTCTGCTGAGCGCTCCCTATTTCGACCTCGCGCTTCACGTGCCCCGCGCCAAGCTCGCGCTCGGGCGCATCGCCTCGCGCATCGTGCCCAAGCTGGGGCTTCCCTCGGGCTTGCAGGGCAAGGACCTGACGCACGACACCGCGCGCGCGCGCAGCTACGACGACGATCCGCTGGTCTTCCCGTTGGCCCGCGCTCGCTGGTTCCGCGAGACGCAGAAGGCTCAGGCCCGCGTGTTCACGCAGGCCGCCGAGTTCACCTTGCCGCTCTACATGGTCTTCGGCGCGGCCGATCCCGTCGCCAAGTTCGACGGCGGCAAGAAGTGGTTCGACACCGTGCGCTCTGCCGACAAGACCTGGGATCCGCGTGAGGGCCTCTTCCACGAGGTGCTCAACGAGCTCGCCTGGCGCGACATCGCCGACACCATGTCCGACTGGATCCTGGCACGCGTGAAGTAGCGTCCAGCTCTCTAGCGCGTACAGACGCCAATCGTCTTCGTCTTCGTGGTGACCGGCGCACAGGTGCCGCCCTCGCATTCGGCGTTGGTGCCGCAGATCGCGGAGCCGCCGCCGCACGTGGGGTCGGCGCTGCAATACGTTCGCTTGATGCCCGACACGAAGCCGTTGCTGCACGCGGCATTGACCGTCGCGGTCCCTTGCAGGCAGCACGTCGGTTTGCTCGGATCGACGCAGTCCGCTTTCTCGTCGCACTCGAAGTCGGCCCCGCCCGCGTCCACCAACGCCTCGCACGGGGTGCCTGCGGCATTGCACGTCGACGGCACATTGGGCGTCACCACGGGGTAGACGCAGCAATGCTCACTCAGGGCGCAGTTGCGCTTGGTGCTCCCCGCCATGAAGGGACAGAGCGCGCCCGCGTCGGGCGACGGCTGCAACGTCAACGGCGCTCCACAGTCCACCGGTGCATCGGTCCCCGCGTCCGAGCTTCCGCCCCCATCGTCGCCCGGTGCGGCATCGAGCCCGGCGTCCGTCAGGTTCGCGGTTGCATCGTGCTTCGTGGGAAACCCGGTGCCGCCCTCCGAACACGCCGCGAGCTCGATCGCGCCCGCAGCCACCAACACCGTTCCGCCCAAGGCGCCGAGCGCACGTTCCCATCGCATCATCATCGATGCGATGTATAGCCTAAAAACTCAGTCCTTCGCGGCCAACTCTGCAGTGGAAGCCGCGGCGCGGAACTGAATCGGCGAGAACACCGGCGGCAGGCCACGGCGCGCGCGCCGGGCGGACTCCCAGGCCGGAACCTTCGCCGCTACGAAGTTGGCGAAGCTGGCCAGCGTGATGCCCGCGAAAATATCGATCAGGTAGTGCCAGCGCAGAAACATGGTCGCGCCGATGATCTGCACGGCGAAAAATCCAACGATGGGCCACGTGTACTTGAACGGAAGCAGCTTCCGATGCCGGTACGAGAAGATGGCCAAGAACGTGGGCGCCGCCGTGTGGAGGCTCGGGAAAATGTCCTTCTGCGCGCCGCCTGCTTCGACGGCCTCGCGCACCAGGCCCCAGAACAGGCCGCCCGACAGCTGGTGCTTGAACTGCCCCGCCATGTGCGCGTACGGCCCGTAGCCCGGCACCACCATGTACATCGTGTGGGCGGTGCAGAACACGACGCAGATGCCCAGCCCGAACTGGGTGATCAGCTTGTCGTTCTTCACGGCGAGCAAGAACGGAATGACGTGCACGATGAGAATGGCGAAGTAGCTGAAATAGAAGAACGCGAACCACTCGGTGGTGGCGGGCGTAACGTACTGATCCCACGCGAGCGACGGCTCGACCCCGAAGACGCGAAGATCGAACGCGAGGATGTTGGCATCCACGGCGTGCTGCGTGACCGCGGGCAAGATGTCGCGGAGCTGGAAGTACGTGAGGAACACCGCGCCGAACATGGTGGTGCGGTACACGATGGTGTTGCCCAAGCTGCCGTGCGGGAGGAGCCCGCCGCGCGAGAGCGCGAGTCCGAGACCCACCAGCCCAACGTCGATGAGGACGTGCTCGATGCATCGCACACGCCCGGGGCCACTGCCGAACACCAAGGCAAGGAGCAACACCGTGAAGTAGGCGAGCACGAGCCAATCTTGGACGGCCAGGTTGCGCACCAACCGGGAGCCAAAGACCGCGAGTACATTGCGACCCTCCGAGAGCTCGGTGGCGTCAGCGCGGGACAGTGATTTGTCGAGATACTGCTGGGTCATTGGCGATTCAGTCGGCTCAGCCCCCGGCGGGACAGCCGAGGTGTGTCTTCGAGGTGACGGGACGGATGCAGGTTTCTGACCAAGATTCGAGGACTTGGCGTGCCCATCCGTGGGAGAAGCTTGTCCGACGCTATGGCGCATGTGCGCGACCCGTCAACGTAGGAAACACCAAAACAGCCGCGAAAATGGATACGCGGTGCGTACGCGCTGTGACGGAAGCCGTACGCTATTCGTCGTCGGCGACGGCCCGAATGCGGACGGTACCTGCACCTGCAAGCATCTTCGCCTGGCAGGCGAGACGTTGTGCGGGAGGCGCCACGGCGAAGATATCCAGCACGTCGAGTTCTTCGTCTTCCGCAGCGAGAAGAAGCTCGGCCCCTTCGAGGACGTGGATGCGGCAGGTGCCGCAGTTGGCGCTCCGACACGAGAAGGGGACGGGCGCATCGGTTTCATCACAGAGATCCGCGATGGCGCCGCCATCGGGCGCGTCGATTCGAACGGGGTCGCTGTTGTCGAGGGCTTCGAAAATCACGATAGGCATGGCAGAGCGCGCGAAGCTTACGATCTTTGCAACATGAGCGCATGCTCCCCACGCGGAATTTCTGAAAAAGCCTTTGCCGTCGGGCCGTGAAAATGCGGTCTTCGCTGCGTGGCGCGCGCGAGTGGAACGAGCCTCGTTCGCTCGGCGGCGCGCGCGACGAGCTGGTCGGCGCGCAGCGCACGCGCACCAATGGCAGAATCGCCAATGAGCATGACCAACGGCGCGCCCGCTTTCATCACGCGCGAAGCGGCGCGAAGAAACGCGGCGAGTTCCTCGATCCAAGCTTCCTCGGCGGCATCGGGGTGCATCTTCGCATAGCGCCGCTTGGCGCCGAGCTCCCCGTGCTCCAGAAGCCGCTCGTCGAGGCCGAGCCAGCGCAGTCGCACGGCATGGTGCGCGAGGTAGTCGTACGTGTTCGCATACGGAGGCGACGTGACGACGGCATCGATGCTCGCCGTTTCGACGGTGGCGAGCTTGGTGGCATCGTCCAGCTCGACGCGCGTCCGTGGCGCGGTGGCGGGCAATAGCTTGGCGTATTCGCCGAGGCGCGCCACGAGCTCCTCGGTTTTGCGGAAGAAGAGCTTCGCGGTGTAACCCGCGGCGATGCGGCGCGGGGCGGCGTCCTCCGAGGTGTCGCTCTTCTTTTGACTGACCTTGATGAAGAGGGACGAGAGGACGAGGTAGAGCGCGTCCTTCGCGATGGCGTCGGCAGGTGCGGTGAGCGCTTCGATGCCGGCGCGCAGGCTGTCGAGTTCGAGGAGCACGTGCGGCGGGAAGAGCGCCACGTCGCGATCGGCGAGCCTCCGCGTGGCCCCGGCGCGTGCGATGCGGCGTTCGTCGGCCTTCTGCCGAATCGTTTGCGAGGCCGCGAGGATGCGCGCGCCGTCGTCGGGCGAGAGGGGCGCGATCTTGCGCCGCGCGAGTTTGATCGCGAGCGGGTTCAGATCGGTGCCCGCCGATTCCCGCCCCGCGAGCCGCGCTTCGATGAGCACGGTGCCGGAGCCGCAAAACGGATCGAGCACGCGTTTGCCCGGTGCGGCGAGCTGCTCGACGAGGCGACGCGCCGTGAGGGGATGCATCCGCGCGGGGTACGCATGGAAGCCGTGCACGTGGGCACGTGAGGGGTCGCTGTCGTCGCCCTCGTTGCTGGGCACGTCGAGGGCCGCCGCGAGGAGTGCAGCGGCCTTTCGGTCCCCGCCGGTTTCGATTTTACCGCCGACGTGCGTCAGCGCCCGCCGTATGCGTGGCGTCGACATCCTCTTCCTCGCTTTCCATGATGGCCTGGGCCTCGATGGCCGCGGCTTCGGCTTCGGTCGTATAGACCAGCTCCGTATCTTTGACGACGATGCGCACGCGGTTGTCCACCGAGAGAAAGGACATCATGCGCTCGACGTCGGCCACCGTGGTCCGCATCTCCCGCGCAATCTGCTCCGCCGTCGCTTCGCTCCCGCGCACCTTGAGCAGAGCCTCCGCGACGCTCTCCCATGCCTCGAACGTGCTCTTCTTGGCTTCCTCACGCTTGCCGTGCGCCCGCCGCCCGTAGACGATCCCCATGACGATCCCGGCGACCGCGGCCACCAAGAGAACCGCGCCCACCGCGACACTCACCGCACCGAGCGCAACGCCGAGCGCCGCCAGCAACGCCCCCATGAGCGACAGCCCAATGCTCGCGATGCGGTACGTGAACGCCATCTTCTTGGCCCGCCCCGCCTTGACGAGCTCCTCCCGCTCGCGGTCCGAGTGCGCAGCTTCATCTTCCACGGGCACCCGCGGCCCACCACAAACGCCGCAAACCCACCGCAGCTCGGAGTCCTCCTCCATCCGCGCCCGCGCCCCACAGTGCGGACACGGCCGATGCTTCATCAACTCCGCCGCCGCCTCCGCACCGACATCCATCGCGCCGCGCACCCTACAGCACAGCGCCCCCGCGGGCTACTGGCAGAGCTGAACCCCCTTTAACCTCGATCTCCGCCTCAAACCTCAACCTCATACTCGCACTCGCACTCGCACTCGCACTTCGGCCGATAAGATCGGTATGACCGAACGACGGGCCGGGCGCTCCCAATTGCCCCATCACAGACTACGTGCCTACCAACTCGCGTTAGATCTCCTCACGGCCGTAAGAAACGCCCAGATTCGGGACGGAAAGCTGCGCGATCAGGCGATGCGTGCCGCCAAGAGCGCGGCATTGAACATCGCCGAAGCCGCAGGGCGCGTTTCGACCGCAGACCGCGCTCGGGTTTTCGCAATCGCCCGCGGAGAAGCCATGGAGGCGGCAGCCGCAGTCGAAATCGCCGTCGTCTCCGCAGACTGCGAACCAAGCGCATTCGATGCCTGCCTACCCATCGCCGACGAACTGGTCGCCGTACTCACAGGGCTTTGTCGCGAGTGCGAGTGCGAGTCAGAGTATGAGATCGAGGCAGAGGCAGAGGTCAGGGGCGCGAGCCCTAAGGCTTCACAACGGTGGTCCCCGCAGGGGGCGTGAACTTGAACTGGCCCTCGGTGACCGGTTCGTTGATGCGCGGATTCTCGAAATCGAACCGATTGCGATTGCCCTGCCCGTCGAGGACCATGACGCGGCGGACTTGGGACGAGGCGGCGTCGACGTAGAAGAAGACCTTCGTGTAGGCCGGTTGCGGGACCTTGGGGGTGCCGACGAGGACGTAGCCGCCGGGGAAGGCCATCTTGTCGCCGCCGGCGATTTCGAAGGTGAAATGATCGGTGAGCTTGCCTTGGCCGGTGAGGAATGAGAGGGCGACGGCGTAGTTTCCTTGGTTCTTGTCGACCGGCGTCTCGAACATCTGCTTGTTCGAGGCTTCGTACACGCGGAGTGTGGCGCCGTCGGAGACCACCTTGTTGTCTTTGGGCTCGTCGTAGACCCACTCCATCTTGCCCGGCTTCGCGAAGGTCACCTTGCCGCGCGAGTTCTTGCGCTGGTTGTAGGCCTTCACGAAGAATTCCTGGGTGAAGCCCGCCTTGAACGAGGTCGTCTTCTCGTAGAAGGCTTGCACCTTGGTGACGGCTTGATCCACCGGCGGCGTCGCCGCTGCGGCGGCGGCGGGCTGCGCGTGGCTTGCCGACGGAACGACGGCGAGCGAAGCCAGTGCGAGAACGGAAACGAGCGTGGCGGGGGCGAATGAACGAAGGTGACGCATCCTAAAACGAGCTCCCATTGAGCGATTGGACGGCCGCGTGGCGCAGCGGATTCATTTCACGGCCTTCAGGTGGGCATTGGCCAGGGCGTTTTGCAAGTGCGTAACGGCGAGCGCAAGCGCGTCCGCGGCGTCGCTTGCGGGCGCGGCCGGAAGCCCGAGGAATGCACGGACCATCTGGGCCACCTGGGCCTTGTCCGCCGCCCCGCGGCCAGTCAGCGTGCGCTTCACCCGGGCGGGCGCGTACTCGGCCAGCTCGAGCCCTGCGCGCGCGCAGACCAGCATCGCGACGCCGCGCGCGTGGCCCAGCTTCGCAGCGGCCTGGGCATCTTTGTGAAAGAACAGCGTCTCGATGCTTGCACACTGCACGCGATGGGCGCCGACCACCTCGTTCAACTCGCGCTCGATCACGACGAGGCGATCGGGCAGTGGCATCGAGTCGCCCGGGGCAATCACACCGTGCGCAACATGCACGAGCCGCGAACCATTCCGGGTGACGACGCCCCATCCGAGCCGCCGCGTCCCCGGATCGATGCCGAGGACGCTTTGCAGCGCCGGCAGGCGACTGCACCCTGCCGGTGTACTCATTTTCACGCTTCGTTGGCGATGCGGGCCAGCTCTTCGTCGGAGACGTCGAAGTCCGCGTAGACGTTCTGCACGTCGTCGTGGTCGTCGAGTGCCTCGGCCAGGTTGAGCGCCACCTCGGCATCGCGGCCGGAGATGGGCTTCTTCGTCTTGGGCAAGTACGACAGCTGCGAGCCTTTGACGGTGATCTTGGCTTTCTCCACGGAGTCGACCACACCGTGCAGCGCCTCGGGCGGCGTGGTCACGTGCCACTCTTCGCCCTGATCGGAGTAATCCTCGGCGCCTGCGCCGACGGCGACCTCCATCAATTGATCCTCGTTGGCGTCGGGCTTGGCGATCTGGATCACGCCTTTGCGCTCGAACGCCCACCCGGCCGTGCCGCCGCCACCCAGAACGCCGTTGTTCTTCTCGAAGATCTTGCGGATCTCGGCGACGGTGCGATTGCGGTTGTCGGTCATGCCCTCGACGAGGAACAGCGTGCCGCCAGGGCCCGTTCCTTCGTAAAGAACCTCTTCGTAGGCCGCGCCCTCGATCTCGCCGGTGCCGCGTTTGACGGCGCGGCTGATCGTGTCGTTCGGCATCGACTGCCCTTTGGCGTCGGAAATCGCTTTTCGCAGGCGGGGGTTGCCGCCCGGATCGCCGCCACCCATGCGGGCTGCGACGGTTAGCTCTTTAATGAGCTTGGTGAAAAGCTTCCCGCGCTTGGCGTCGAGTGCGCCCTTCTTGTGCTTGATGGTGGCCCACTTGGAATGGCCGCTCATGATGTCCTCTTTCTGATCGCCGCCCTGAGCCGCCGCCTGGACGGGTAGGGAACACACACCCTACAGGACCAAGGCGCTACGGCGCAATCCGGGTGCTGGCCAGAAACGCGTCGTCCGTGCGGTGCGCGTTCGCAACGAAGGCCCCGTATTGGCCTTTGGAAATGGTCGAGGTCGCGATGGAAAGGACGAAATCGTCTTCCAGGGCGGTTCCTTCCACCGAAACCCGACGCTGCGCGTCGAGGGGGCCCGTTTTCAGCTCGAACGGAGCCGGTTTCACCAGCACCTTCGCGCTTTTGGGCAATTCGATGCGCCAATGCGCGTGGTACTGCATCGCCCGATTGATCGCCAGTGCATCCTCCCGTGCACCCACGCTGGCATAAGCCGAACCGAGGGTCGTCACGAAGGCACGCGGGAACACCACGTGGATCGGGGCCACGCCGGGAAGCACCCACGAGCGCTTGGCGCCCTCCACCTGCGCGTAGCCACCGACGCGGATGTCCGCGCGCAGCGATACCTGCCAGCTTCCCTCCGTCGACGACAGTGCGACATCGTCGACGCTCGCAAACGGCACCCACGCGAGGACGACGTTGCGCAGCGCGCGCTGGCGTTCCACGCCGACGACCCGCACCAGCGCCTCCGCGATGTCCTGCGCCGCGCGCCCGCGCAGGGTCGCGCGGAAAGTGCCCTTGGCGTCGCCCCTGTCGTCGAGCACGAGGCGCACGTCGACCTCGTCGCGTTCACTCTCGGCCGAAGCCGCACCCTGGCCCGCGGAGGTCGCGGAGATGGCCACCATTTTTCCGTCTTGGTCGAGCATCATGCGCCCGCGCAGCTCCGGCGAGATGCGCCCGGCGGGGAGGGGCGGGCCGGGAACGTCGGCATCGATCCACACGTCCTCGAAGGCGCCCATTCCATCGGGCACGCGGGCCACGGCCAGCGGATGCAGGAAGCGCCCGAACTCGGGCGGGAAATTCGGGTCGGCGCTGTAGGGCTCTTCCTCGGCGATGGCGATGCGGGCCGGGACACCCAGCTCGCGCAGCGCGCGCACGATGAGCCACGTGCGGCTTCCCTCGTGCTCCGTGAGGATGGTGCGGGCGGTGTTCTGCTGGGGACCTTGCGTGCCGCCCACCCCGAAGTCACTGAGCACGCCCTGCGAGGCTTCGCGCACCGTCGTGCCCGCAGCCTCCACCACCGCGGTCACGAGCTCGCGCGACGCAGTCTTGCCTTTGGAGGCCTCGCGCGCCCAGGCGGTGACCTCGGGATCGTGCTCGTCGAACGAGGCGAGCGTCTCGCGCAGGGCGCGGGCAACCTCACCCCACGACGTCGTGGAGAGGCTCACGGCGACGTTGCGGTCCATCTTCGGCGTGCCGTCTTCCTGGCGGCGTCCGGCGCGGTCCTTGAGCGACCACCGCAGCGTCTTGCGATCGCCTTCGGCGGTCTGCGCGGCCTTGCCCAGGAGGGGGTGGCTCCACATCGCGACCTTCAGCGCCTTGGGCAGGCGGATCTCGATGGATGCGTTCGCGATGGCCGTGCGCTCGGGCAGAAGGTCCGGTGTGTCGATGCCGATGTCGCCGGTCTCGCTGGGGAGCGCCCAGCCCTCGTAGATGGCCTCCACCGTGTCGCCTTGCTCGAGCTGCGCGAGATCGGCGTGGGACTGCGCGGCGTTGGGGGTGGCGTCCGGCTCGAGGATGCGTCCGTCCTTCTTGAAAATGCGCCGCCGGAGCACGCGGCCCGACGTCTTGCCCGAAATGGCCGCGGGGGCGGCTTGCGCGTTGGACTCCACGTCGGTGGTGCCGCTCACGCGCCGCACGTCGAGCATGCGGTAGTGCAACAGGCCGCGTGGATCGATGTCGTAGCGCTCGTCGTGGGCCAACACGACGGTGGCCGCGTGGGCCATGATGGGCTGCGCGCGGTCGGTGGCCACGGCGCGTTCGGCCACGCCGGCGAAGGGCGCGAAGGGATCCTCTCCGGCCGCGAGCAAGAGCGGCGCGACACCGAAGGGGGCATCGCGTGCGTCCGGCGCGAGCGCCAGGAGATCGCGCACCAGCTTCTTGTCCAGCGCGACGCTCGGAATGGGCCACGAGCCCGTGCGCCACGAGTTCTCCAGCGCGCGTGTGCTGGTCAGCCCGTGCAGGGTGCGCTCGCCGGGCAGCATGGCCTCGTACGCGGATTGTGCTGCGCCGCGGTCGCCGGCGATGAGGGCATCGCGCAGGGAGAGCGTGAGGTAGACGTCCGGCGCGCCGAAAAGCCGGCGCAGTCGCTCCAACTCCACCGCGGCACCCTTCGCGTCGCCGGTGGCGCGCAGGGCGTCGTAGCACATGAGGCCCGCGCGATCGTTCGGCGGGGCCTCGCCGCACGCGAAGCGAACGCGCTCCACGGGGCCGCGCTCGATGGCCACACGCTTCGCTTCATGCAGAAGCGCCGTGCCCTCGAGCGGCTTCGCGGCCCGATCCAGCGCCGTCCGCGCCCGGTCGAACAGAGCATCGCGTGCGCTCTCGGCCGCGTCGAACGCGTCCAGCACTGCGGCACCCGCCGGGCCGACCTTGCCGCGGTGGGCATCCAGATCGCGCAACGTCTCGATGCGCGCCTCGCCCTGACCGCGCCGCACGCCGGCGAGCACCGCGTGGGAAAGCACCGCCTCCCATGCGCCCGGCCATGCCTCGAGCAGCCGTTCGTACGCCGCCCGCGCGCGCTCCGAGCGGTACACCGGCGGCAGATCCAGGGCGGTATCCACGGCGCGCGCGTAGACCAGCAAGGTCTCGGGCGTGGCCGCTCCGGCCCGCGCGTTCTCGGAGAGAACCCGTTCGGCGGTGCGCCCGTCGTTGGCCCCCATCGCGCCGAGCGCGAGCGCCACTTTCTCCTCCGCCGTTCGTGCCGCGGGGTAGGGGATCATCTCTCCCTCGAGGGCCCGTGCCGTTGCGCGCTCGCCCGCCGACGGAGCGTGTGCGGCGAGCGGCTGGCCCGAGGCATCCCAGGCGTCGATTTCGACGGTCTCGTTGTCCTCCGTCGTGCCGATGCGGGCCACCACCCGCACCGTGCCGCGTTCCACCTTCACGTACGCCATGCGGACCACGGCGTTGTCGCCCAGCTCGTAGGGCCGCTCGATCACGAGCTTGCCGCCCACGCGCAACGTGGCCGCACTCGACGCGCGCAGGGCCACGCCGATGGTCCCAGCTGCGGGCACCTTCAAGTCCACCACCACATCGCGCACGCCGCGGTCCGTGCTCGGTGCCGACAGATCGATGTTGCACCCGTGCCCGCGCACCGCAATCGGTGCCGGGGGCACCGCGAACGGCCCCACCGGCTCGTAGCGCGCCGCGAGTGGCGCGTCGAAGGCCTCCAGGGGATCCTTTTCCCGTACGCCGGTGATCGACGCCCACGCCAAAGGTCCCACCACGGTGGCCTCCCGCGCGCAGCCGCTTCGCGCGCGCCATCGCTCGGCGGTCTCCCAATCGCCGTCGTGCACCGCCATGTCTTCCAGGGCGCGCGCCACCAGGCCTTTGCCGAACGGTCCGGCGATCTTCTCGTAGATGCGCGGCAGCCGCTCGGCCACGGGATCCTTGGCCTCGTGCGTGCGGTACACGAGCCCCGCGTCCTCGGTGAGCTCCTGCAGGGCGGAGATACGCCGCGCCACCAACGCGTCCAGCGACGCTTGCACCAGGATCGGGTGCCATGGGTCCGTCGCCGGGGGCAGGCCCTCCAGCGCGTCGAGGTGCATCCGCTTCGCGCGGTTGGGATCCCCCAACGCCTCCTCGCGGGTGGCGTTCACCACCTTCGAGATCGCACTGCGATCGCTCACCGGCGTTTGCGCCTGCGGCGTCTTCCCCGCGCACGCCGTCGCCAGCATCGGCAGCACCGCCAACCATGCCAGCGCCCTCATTTTGCCACCGCCTTCGTATCGAGATGAGGCGGCTCGGTGAGGCGCACACTCTTGTGCATCAACGCATCCGTCTGCAAAAGGAACGACCGCCACGCTTCGTATTGCTCCACCGGTATTTGGCTCTTGTCGAACACCACGGTGCGCCGAATGAGCACCGCCCGCGGGTCGCGCGGATCTTTGCCAATCTCGAGCGACGCGCTGCCGAAGTCGCCGCCGTTCACCTTGCCGCCCAGCGGCAGCTCACCCCACGTGAACCCCGGCGGAGCCACGATTTTGATCGTGCGCCGCTGCCGGCTCGGCGCCAGATGCGAAGGCAGCCACACCGGCAAGGTGCGCTTCACCAGCGGTGCCAGGTTCGACGAAAGCGTCATGCTCGGCGAGAGAGGCACCACGAGCTCGTTCGGCTCGTGCCGCGCGAGTCCGTCGGAGTGCGCGCGGTAGCGCACCCACGCTTCGCCGTTCGGGCGCTCGCCGTCGAAGTCCACCTTGTTGTCCACCTGCACCGTCGGAAACCAGCCTGCGACCAAGCTGTTCTCGACGTACTGCGAGCGCGCATCCGCCTGCGTCAGGTACGTGCGCAACCAGAACGCGCCGTCCCCGACGTGCTTCTCCTCGCCGAGCAAGTCGCCCGACCCATCGGGGTGCAAGGTGATGGTCCAATTCACGTCGGCGCCGTGGTCGTCCGGCGAGCTCGAAGGAAGCTCCACGATTTCCGCGGGTCCGCTGTCCATGCGCAACGCCACCGCGCGCGCATCCATCGCCGGGATCGGCCCGAGACGCGACTGCGGGCTCGTGGCATCGAGGTAACGTCCGCCGTTCGGGCCCGGCAAAAGCGCGATGCCATGGTCGAACATCGGCACCGCCGCGTTCTTCGCGCGCACCACCGATGGCTGCCCGGTCTGCCGCGTCTGCACCATGACCTCCTGCGCCTCGATGCCCACGGAGCGCAGCAAGGTGATGAGCAAAATTGCCTTGTCGTCGCAGTCGCCTTCGCGCCGCGCGAGCAGCTGCTGCGGGCGGTTCGGCAGCCACCATTCGCCGCTCACGTAGTTCACGTAGCGGATGTCGTCGGACACGAAGTCGAACAGCGCCTTCAGCTTCGCCTCGCGTGAGGTCTTGCCCTTGGTGAGCTCCGCGGCGATGCGCCGCACTTCGTCGTCCGGCTCCGTGAAGCCGCGCACCGCCTCGCGGTACCAACTGCGGAACGCGTCCCAATCTTTGAACGACGAGCCCACCACCAAGGGCACCGTCTCGCTCAGCGCCGGCGCCAGCGGCTCCTCCGGGACGATGATCGGGTTTTGCCAAATGAGCCGCGTGACGTGCCGCCCGTTTTCGTCGCGCTCCTCGCGCCGGCCAGCCCAGGAGCGGTCGCGAAGGCCGTTCAGCCATTTCGGTTGCACCACGTCGAGGTAAATCGGGTGCTCCTTCGACGTGTCGACGACCACCTCGTTGTAGGCCAGCGGGTGCGTCGAGGGTGAACCGGAGTAGTCGAGGAAGTAGAACGGTGCATCTCCGCGTCCGCCGATGGGGCGGCTGGTCCAGGTGCGGATCGCCACCTCGATGACGTCGCCGGGGGCGAGTTCGGGCCAGCGAATGCGCGGCCGCGTGCCCTCGTTGTGCTCCTCCACCGGGAACGCCGTGCCTCCGTCTTTGCGGTGCACGCGTGCACGCAGGATCTCGGTGAGATCGCCCTCGGCGGGGATCTCTTCGAACAGCTCGTCTTGCGTGCGCGGCGCAATGACGATCTCGCGCCCGTACTGAATCAACTGCGACACGCGCTTGTCCGCGTGGGTGACCACCGCGCGCAGCCAATACAGCTGCCGATCGGCGACGTCGGGGACCGCGCCCGCCTTGGGTGCCCCTTGCCGGCGCGAGAGCACGGTTTGCGATGGCACCATGTACCGCTCGTCGCTCGCCGCCTCGCGCTCCTCCTTCGTGCCCGTGCGCCGCAGGGCCAACTCGGCGCGGTACTTCGCATCGCCCGGAGAAAGCTCGCGCGCCCGCTGCAGTGCCCCGACGACGTTGGCCTTCGGTTCGACGGCCGCCATCTCCGCCGCGAGCCCCGCCCACGCTTCGGAGCGATTTGGTGCCCAGGCAACCAATTGGGCGAACAGCGCCCGCGATGCCTCGTGCTCTCCCAGCGCCGACACCGCGCGCGCGATGCGCACGCCATCGTCGGGATCGTCCAGCCCGCGCGCGAAAATGGACTGCGCGGCCGCCACCCCCGCCTTGCTGCCCCGCAGGCTCTCGGCCTTCAAGTAGCCTTGTCCCACGTATCCGCGTTTGGCGAGCAGCGCCGCCAGGCTTGCCGCCCGCGCGGCATCGGGCCCCGAGGTCAGCGACAAAAGCTTCACCACCAAGGCCGTCGGCACCTTGTCCGGCTCGCGATCGACGGCCTTCTTCGCCTCGACCATCGCCGTGAGCCGCAGCGCCTCGGAGCCCAGGGCGTCGTACGTCTCGGCGCGCAGCAGCACCGCCTCGGGGTCCGGCGATTCCACGAGCTTCGCCCCGCGCAGCGAGGCCATCGCCCAATCGGCCATTTTGGCCCGCAGATGCTCGGCCACCTGCCGGCGCTGCACGAATGCGCGCGTCACCTCGTCGTTGCTTTGCTCGGCCCGTTCGAGGGCCCGCTGCAGCCACCCGCTGCGGTTCGAGCCCGAGGGCGCGATCCAACCGGCCAGCGCGAGCCGGTCCGCATCCAACTTGGGCGCGCGCGTGATCGCATCGAGCAGCCCCGGCGCGCGCGGGCTCTTCAAATCGTCGGCCCCGCCGAAGGTGCGCGCCACCGCCGCGTCGAGCATCGCGTCCAGGTCTCTGTCTTTCGCCGCGAGCGTCCTACCGAGGGGGGTCGTCACGGGCCCCTTTGCGGCAGCCTCGCGGGTCACCCGCAAGCGCACCCGCCCATCGTCCTCCAGCGCGCCACTGCAGATCTTCGCGGCCACCACGTGCGATCCCGCGCTCGCTTGCACGCGCGCGGCCAGCCGATCGAACACCGCCGACGCGTGCACGTCTTCGCTTCGTCCGACCTCGGCCCCGTCGAACATCAGCCGCACTTGCCCGCTCGATGCCACGCGCACGGTCAGCACCTCGGCCTTGTCGCTCTGCACGCGCGACGTCACCCAGGTGCAGCTTTCCTTGCGCGGATGAATGAACAAATCGAGCGGCACGCCCGACGCCGTCGCGTACGACGGTGGTACCGCGCGCCAAGCTACCTCGAAGGCGCCCCACGAATACTTGGTCCGTGTATCTGCAAACGATCCGCCCGGCCCCTCCGGTCCGTCGTGCGCATCGAGCCCGCCGCCCGTGTCCCGAAAGGGCCCGAGCACCGAAACGTCGGTCAAAATGCCAGCCGCCCGATCCGCGCGGATGCCCGCGTCGGTTCCCTCGTCGGGCGCCAGGGAACGCGCGAGCAGCGCAGCTTCCCCGCGCACGTCGTCGCCCACGGCCCACGTGGTGTTGCGCGCGAGCCCGTCGAGCAGCGTTCGCACGTGCCCATTCGAGGCGCGGCTTCCGAGCTTCACCAAGATGGCCATGGCGGCGATCGCTTCCCGCTCGGCCGCGGGACCTTTCGCCGCGAGGGCACGCGCTACAGCTTGGCTCGCCATCGGATCCGGGGTGGCTGCGATCCATCGCGCGCCCACGTCCTTGGCGTCGGCCGCCCCCTTGGCGGGCGCCGGTGACAGCGAAACAGCTGCTAGGAAAACCGCCGCCGGAACAGGGAAATAGCGGCACTTAATCGGAGTAAAGCGCATCGACCCTCGGTTTCACCATGCACCTTAGTATAGGAGTGACCCTACGAGAGCCTTGAGCGGAGATTATCCGCATGCTACGCGCTCGGCCCATCCCGACGTCAGTCATCCAGCCCAAGACATAACGTCAAAGAAGGAGAGTCCATGTCGTCCGATACCGCTTCTCCCCGTTTTGCGCCTCCTTCCCAGGGTGAGCCGATCACCATGGGGGCCGACCACAAGCTCATCGTGCCGAACAACCCGATTCTGCCGTTCATCGAAGGCGACGGAACGGGGCGCGACATCTGGCGCGCGTCGGTGCGCGTGCTCGATGCCGCCGTGGAGAAGGCGTACGGCGGAAAGCGCAAGATCGCTTGGTACGAGGTTTACGCGGGTGAGAAGGCTTTCACGAAGTTCAACACCTGGCTCCCGCAGGAGTCGGTCGAAGCCTTCCGTAAGTACCTCGTGGGCATCAAAGGCCCGCTCACCACGCCGATCGGCGGTGGCATCCGCTCGCTCAACGTCGAGCTGCGCCAGCTCCTCGACCTGTACGTGTGTCTCCGTCCGGTGCGCTGGTTCAAGGGCGTGCCCAGCCCGGTGAAGGCCCCCGAGAACGTGGACATGGTCATCTTCCGCGAGAACACGGAAGACATCTACGCCGGCATCGAGTTCGAGGCCGAGAGCGAGCAGGCCAAGAAGGTCCTCGCCTTCTTCGAGAAGGAATTCCCGGCGAGCTACAAGAAGGTTCGCTTCCCGGCCACCGCCGGCGTCGGCCTCAAGCCGGTCAGCCGCGAAGGCTCGGAGCGCCTCGCGCGCGCGGCCATCGAGTACGCCATCAAGAACAAGCGCAAGAGCGTCACGTTCGTGCACAAAGGTAACATCATGAAGTTCACCGAGGGTGCCTTCATGAAGTGGGGGTACGCCCTCGCCGATCGCGAATTCGGCGACAAGGTCTACACCTGGGCCACCTGGGAGAAGACCAAGGAAGCCAAGGGCGAAGACGCCGCGAACGCCGAGCAGAAGGCGGCCCTCGCGAGCGGCAAGATCCTCGTCAAGGACGCCATCGCGGACATCACCTTGCAGCAGGTCCTCACGCGCCCCAAGGAGTTCGACGTCATCGCCACGTTGAACTTGAACGGCGACTACCTGTCCGACGCGCTCGCGGCGCAGGTCGGTGGCATCGGCATCGCGCCCGGCGGCAACATCAATTACGTCAGCGGCCACGCCATCTTCGAGGCCACCCACGGCACGGCGCCCAAGTACGCCGATCTGGACAAGGTGAACCCCGGCAGCGTCATCCTCTCGGGCGAAATGATGCTCCGCCACCTCGGCTGGAGCGAAGCGGCCGACCTCGTCCTCAAGGGCATGGATGGCGCCATCGGCAGCCGCCGCGTGACGTATGATTTCGCGCGTCTCACGGAAGGCGCCACCGAGATCGCGTGCAGCGCTTTCGGCGACAATATCATCGAGCACATGTGAGAGCTCGCGGGATTCCAAGTAAGGAGAAACGGTAATGCCTACTCGCAAGAAAATCGGTCTGATCGGCGCGGGCAACATTGGCGGCGAGCTCGCACGCTTGGTGGCGAACAAAGAGCTCGGAGATGTCGTTCTGTTCGACATCGCGGCCAAGGAAAACTTCGCCAAGGGCAAGGCGCTCGACCTCGAGCAAAACGGTGCGGTGCTCGGCTACGACTCGCACATCAAGGGCAGCTCGAACTGGGACGACCTGAAAGGTGCGGACGTCCTCATCATCACGGCGGGCGTTCCGCGCAAGCCGGGCCAGAGCCGCGATGACCTCGTGGCGATCAACCTGCCCATCATCCGCGACGTCGCCAGCAACGCGAAGCGCGTGTGTCCCGATGCCTTCGTCATCGTCATCTCCAACCCGCTCGACGCGATGGTCTACGAGTACAAGCGCGTCGTCGGCGCCCCGAAGGAGAAGGTCGTGGGCATGGCCGGCGTGCTCGACTCCGCGCGCCTGCAGCTCTTCTTGGCCCGCGAGGCTGGCGTCAGCGTGAAGGACGTACGCACCACGGTGCTCGGCGGCCACGGCGACGACATGGTTCCGGTTCTCGGGTCCTGCACGATCAACGGCGTTCCCGTGGGCCAGCTCATTGCCAAAGAGAAGCTCGCCGCCATCGTCGACCGCACCCGCAAGGGCGGCGGCGAGATCGTCGGCCTCATGGGCACCAGCGCCTACTACGCACCGGCCACGTCGGCGGTGGCGATGGCCGAGGCCTACCTCCTCGACCAAAAGCGCCTCCTGCCGAGCGCTGTCTACCTCGACGGCGAGTACGGCTACAAGGACATCTTCATGGGCGTCCCCGTCATCATCGGCGGCAAGGGCGTGGAGAAGATCGTCCAGATCGAGCTCACCGCGGACGAGAAGGTCATGCTCGAGAAGAGCGCCAAGAGCGTCCAGAGCGTGATCGACGTCGTGAAGAAGGCCAGCTAGTTAGATTTTCTCCATCTTCCCGTACACGTGCCCGTGCCCGTGCCCCTGCCCGATCTTTCAGAAGATCGGTCGCGGAGTCGGGGGACGGGCACGGGCACGGGCACGTGTACGGGTAGGATTTTTCGCCACCGGAGCCCTCTATGAAAATTCACGAGTACCAAGGGAAGCAGATCTTCCAAAAGTACGGGGTGCCGATCCCCAAAGGTTATCCCGCGTTCACGTTGGAGGAGGCCGAGGCGGCCGCCACGCGGCTGGTCGCGGAGACGGGGAAGAACATCGTGGTGGTGAAAGCCCAGATCCACGCCGGCGGGCGAGGGAAGGGCGGCGGCGTGAAGGTCGCCAAGAACGGCGCCGCGGAGGCGCGGCAGCTCGCCGAGAAGATCCTCGGCATGCAGTTGGTCACGCATCAAACCGGTCCCGAGGGGCAGAAGGTTCGCCGCCTGTACATCGAGCAAGGGCTCGAGATCGAGCGCGAGCTGTACCTCAGCGCCGTGGTCGATCGCGATCGCCGGCGCATTGCCTTCATGGCCTCGACCGAAGGCGGCGTCGAAATCGAGAAGGTCGCCGAGGAGACGCCGGAAAAGATTCTCAAGGTGCACGTCGACCCCGTCGTGGGTCTCTTGCCCTTCCAGGCGCGCCAGCTGGCGTTCGGCCTGGGCCTCTTGAAGCACAAGAAGGAGACGGTGAGCCAGTTCGTCAAGCTCGTCTCCTCGCTGTACGAGCTCTTCGTGAAGGAAGACTGCTCGCTGCTCGAGATCAACCCGCTGATCGTCACCAAGAGCGGCGACATCGTCGCGCTCGACGCGAAGATCAACTTCGACGACAGCGGCGACTACCGCCACCCGAACTGGGACGAGCTGCGCGACGCCGCCGAGGAAGATCCGGTCGAGCTCGAGGCGAAGCAAGCGGGCCTCAATTACGTTTCGCTCGATGGCAACGTCGGCTGTCTGGTCAACGGCGCCGGCCTGGCCATGGCCACGATGGACATCATCAAGCACTACGGCGCGAAGAGCGGCGTGGCACCGGCGAACTTCCTCGACGTGGGCGGTGGCGCCACGCAGGAGCAGGTCACCAAAGCCTTCAAGATGATCCTCTCCAGCAGCAAGGTGAAGGCCATCTTCGTCAACATCTTCGGCGGCATCATGAAGTGCGACGTCATCGCCGCGGGCGTGGTCGCTGCGGCCAAGGACCTCGGCCTGAAGGTGCCGCTGGTCGTCCGCCTCGAGGGCACGAACGTGGAGCTCGGGCGCAAGATCCTCAACGAAAGCGGCCTGGCCATCTCGGCAGCCAACGACATGGCCGACGGCGCGCAGAAGATCGTGCGCGCGATTGCCGGTTGATCCCCCACGCGGAAAACTAGGAGAACTTCACGATGAGCATTCTGGTTGGAAAACAAACGCGCGTGCTCGTGCAAGGGATCACCGGTGGTGCGGGATCGTTTCACGCGAAGCAGATGATCGAATACGGCACCAACGTCGTCGCCGGATGTACGCCTACACGGGGCGGTGAGAAGTTCGAAGCGAAGGATCACTCGGGCAAGGCCGTGCAGGTCCCCGTGTTCGACACCGTCGCCGAAGCCGTGGCGAAGACCGGCGCGGACACGAGCTGCATCTTCGTGCCGCCGCCCGGCGCCGCCGACGCGATCGTCGAGGCCTTCGATGCGGGCTGCAAGCTGGTGGTGTGCATCACCGAGGGCATCCCGGCCATCGACATGATCAAGGTGCGCCGCTTCCTCGAGGCGCTGCAGGCCGAGCGCACGGCCCATGGTGGCGAGATCCCGCGCCTCATCGGACCGAACTGCCCCGGCATCATCACGCCCGAGGCTTGCAAGATCGGCATCATGCCGGGCCATATCCACAAGGCCGGCAACATCGGTGTCGTCTCGCGCTCGGGCACGCTCACCTACGAGGCCGTCGGTCAGCTGACCGCACTGGGCATCGGGCAGTCGACGTGCATCGGCATCGGCGGCGATCCGGTGGCGGGCATGGACTTCGTGGACGTGCTCGCGCTGTTCGAGGCCGATCCGGACACGCACGGCGTCATCCTCATCGGCGAGATCGGCGGCGGCGCCGAGGAGCGCGCGGCCGAGTTCATCAAGGCCAAGATGACCAAACCCGTCGCGGGGTTCATCGCCGGTACGACCGCACCGCCGGGCAAGCGCATGGGCCATGCAGGCGCCATCATCGCCGGCGGCAAAGGCACGGCCGCCGAGAAGATCCGCGCCCTCGAAGCAGCAGGCGCCAAAGTCGCTCCGACGCCGAGCGACATGGCCGTCACGCTGCAATCCATGATGAAGTGAGAATTCTCGTTACAGGGAGCGCCGGCCACTTGGGCGAGGCGCTCGTGCGTACGCTGCGAGAAAGCGAGCACCAGGTCATCGGGCTGGACATCGCAGCGTCGCCCTTCACGGACGTCACGGGCTCGATCACGGATCGGGCCCTGGTGAAGCGCTCCTTGGAGGGCGTGGACGCCGTGCTGCACGCGGCGACCTTGCACAAGCCGCACGTGGCGACGCACACGCGGCAGGACTTCGTGGACACCAACGTCACGGGCACGTTGAACCTGCTCGAGGAGTCGGTGGCAGCTCGCGTCGGTGCCTTCATTTTCACGAGCACCACGAGCACCTTCGGCCGCGCATTGACGCCGCCGCCGGGCGCACCCGCCACGTGGATCACCGAGGACGTGGTCCCCATTCCGAAGAACATTTATGGCGTCACGAAGCTCGCCGCGGAGAATCTGTGCGAGCTCTTTCAGCGAAACCTCGGCCTGCCGTGCCTCGTCTTGCGGACGTCGCGCTTCTTTCCCGAGGCCGATGACCACAAGGACACGCGTGAGGCGTACGACGACGCCAACGTGAAGGCCAACGAGTTCCTCTACCGCCGCGTCGACATCGAGGACATCGTCAGCGCCCACGTGCTCGCGATCGAGAAGGCGCGCGCGCTCGGCTTCCGCAAGTACATCATCAGCGCCACCACGCCCTTCACGCAGGGCGATCTCGTCGACCTCCAGCGCGATGCCTCCTCCGTCGTGGCGCGCCACGTCCCGGAGTTCGCCGCCGAGTACGCGAAGCGCGGCTGGAAGATGTTCCCTGGCATCGAGCGCGTGTACGTCAACGAGCGAGCTCGCACGGAGCTGGGCTGGCGCCCGCGCTACGACTTCGCCCACGTCGTCGACTGCCTGCGCCACGGCCGCGAGCCGCGCAGCGAATTGGCGCAACAGGTCGGCTCGAAGGGCTACCACGCCGAGACGTTCGAGCACGGCCCGTATCCTGTCGAGACGTAACGTCACAGCGCGATATGGAATAATTTTCTGACAAACGGCGCTCCCTCGTTCCAAGCATGGGAAAGAAGGGAGACGGCACGATGAAGCGTGCATGCCTAAGCGGCCTCGCGGCTGCGGTGCTGACGTCCATCTTCGCGGCGTCGGGCTGCAGCGAGGATCTCGGCGTCGGTGATCCGTGCGTTCCGGAAATCGAATACACCGCCACGTTCAACGGCTTCGACATCGATCAAGAAGTCGTCGAGTCGAGGAGCTACCAATGCCGAACGCGCCTCTGCCTCGTGAACCACTTTCAAGGACGCATCACGTGCCCTTACGGCCAACGCCCCGACGGAACTCCGCGCAGCGGTAAGGAGGCTTGCGTCACACCCGTCGCCAAGAAGCCGGTCGTCGGTGGCGCGCAATCTGGATACGAAGGCGCCGAGGTCAAAGCCCAGTGCAGCGCGCGCAGGCCGAGCGACGCCGTCTACTGCTCCTGCCGCTGCGCCAACAAAGACGGCAACACCGACGACGGCGCCAACTATTGCGCGTGCCCCGATGGCTTTACCTGCGAGCAGCTCGGCGCGGTGGTCCCCGGGACCGATGAACTGCTCGCCGGCGGATACTGCGTCAAATCGGGCACGCAATACAAAACGGGATCGTGCGGCTTCGAGTGCAACGCCGAGACGAGAACCTGTCCGTGAGTACCGCTTCCTTGCTTGGCTTAGAAGATTCTCTCACACACGCGACTCACACACCCACGATGCGGTTGCGGCCCGCTTGCTTGGCCGCGTACAACCGCTGATCGGCGGCGCCGAGGAGGCTCGTTTTCAGCGACGGGACGCTCGTGGGTGTGGCCTTCTCGATGCGCGGACCGCAGTCGCGCAGGGAGGCCACGCCGGCGCTCACCGTGACGTGGAGCAAGTGCTCCTCGAATGGAATCATCGTTGCGGCAATCGAATTGCGCAAACGGTCCGCCACGAGCATCGCATTCGCCACGGCGGTCCCGCGGGCCACCACGACGAACTCCTCGCCGCCGTAACGCGCGAGCAGATCCTCCTGGCGCAACCCATGCGACATGACTTGCGCTGCCGTGCGCAGCACCGCATCGCCCGCCAAGTGCCCGTACGTGTCGTTCACGTTCTTGAAGTGATCCACGTCGAGCAAAATGACCGACAGCTCCGTTTGATGGCGGATCGCGAAGGCGACCTCCACGTCGAGCCGCTCCTCGAGGTGCTTGCGGTTGTACACCCGCGTGAGCCCGTCGTAGAGCGCGGCCTCGTACATCCGCTTGAGGGCGGCTTCCTCGTCGTCGTCGACGATGTTGAAGCGCAGCATGCAATGCGGCCCCAGCCGAATGCGGTCCCCGTCTTTGAGCGCCACGGCGCCGTCGATGCGGGTGTCGTTCACGTAGCTGCCGTTCGTCGAGCGATTGTCGGCGAACACGTATTCGGCCCCCACCATCAGAATGCGCGCGTGGCTGCCCGAAACGCTGGCATCGTCGAAGCGCAACGTACAATCGTCCCCGCGCCCCATCGTGACGATTTCCGATGGGGCGAGCACGTGAACGCGTGCGGTTTGCGTGCCCGTGGCGGTGGTCAACACCGCCTTGGAACGAGTGCGCTTGATGGACTCGGGCGCCTGCACGATGAGCGTTTGGGAACGCTGCGATGTCCCACCATCCCGGTCACGAGGACCCGACATGGCACTAGGATCCGTTCAGTTGGCCCTTCTGTAAAGGAGGATTCCTCGATTCTATTGGCCAGCAGCTATTGGGCGGCGCGCCCGAGATCGCCTAACACCCGCATGGCGGCATTGTGTCCAGCCGCGCCAATCACGGAGCCTGCCGGGTGACAGCCAGCGCTGCAGGAATAGAGCCCGGCAATCGGCGTCACATAGGGCAGCCGATCGGCGAAGCCGAACGAATTGTCGACGTGATGGATGTGCCCATGGGTGATGCCGAAGTGTTGCTCGATCTTCTGCGGGTGCAGCGGGAAGGTATCCACCACGAGATCCGACGTTCCGGGTGCGAAGCGGTCGCAGATCGACAGCAGGTGCGCCACATAGCGTGATTCCTCGGCTTCCCACGTCGTGCCGCGAAGTTCGCGTGGCACCCATTGCACGAAGAGAGCGGAATTATGGTTCCCGTCCGCATCCTGCAGCGAGGGGTCGACCGTGGTGTGGATGTACCACTCGATGGTCGGAAACTCGGGGAGCTTGCCCTGCTGCACGTCGGCAAAGCCCGTCCGGAGCGACTCGATCACCCGATCTTCGCTGGGCAGCAAATGGATCGTGGCGCCGTATTGCCCGCGGTCCTCCGGCAAACAGGTGAACTTGGGCAGCCCGCGCAGGGCAAGGTTCACCTTCATGGTCGTGCCCGTCTTCTTCCCGTACTCGTCGAGCCGCGTGTTGTAGTCGCCCGGCAGCGCTTCGCGCCCCACGAGCTGCCGCATCCGGAACGGGTCCGCGTTGCACACGACGACCTCCGCCCGAATCTCCGTCCCATCGTGCAGCACCACCCCCTTGGCGACGCCGCCCTCGAGGATCAGCTTGCTCACCCCGGCATTCACGTCGATGCGCGCGCCGTGCTTGCGCGCGGCCTCGGCCAAGCGCCCCGTCACCGTCCCCATGCCCCCGCGCACGATCATCCACGTGCCATCGGCGCCGGGCAGACGGCACATGTTGTGGATGAGGAAATTCATCCCCGTGCCGGGCGTGCCCCACGATCCGGTGAGCCCCGAGAAGCCATCCGTCACCGCGTACATGGCCTTCACCAAGTCGCTCTTGAACTGGAAGCGCTCCAGGTACTCGTTCACCGGCTTGCGGCATAGATCGACGAACACCTGACGAAGCTGCGGCCGGATGTACTTCTCCGCCGTCTCCTCGATGGTGAGCGGCTCCTGCAGGAACGTCGGCGCGACGTCCTCGCGAATCTGGGCGATCTCCTCGTGCATCGCCACGTTCGCGCGCCAATCCGCCTCCGAGAAAAACGAGACGAATTGCTCCTTGGTTTGCGCCGCGTTCGACCCGAAAAGCAAATAGCGTTTGCCTTCCGTGGGCAAAAAGTAATGCGGGTCACGTCGCACGACGGGCATCTCCACGCCGAGCTTTTGAATCAGCTCCGGCGGCATGAGCCCGAGCAGGTAGGCGCCCGTCGACATGCCGAGGTTCGGCGCTTTCTTGAAAGGATGCTCCGTGCGCGCCGCCCCGCCGACGACCCCTTTGTCTTCCAGCACGCGCACTTTCAGCCCCGCACGCGCCAAAAGAAGCGCGGCCACGAGCCCGTTGTGCCCGGCACCCACCACGATTGCATCTACTGAGTCTGCCATGTGCCAAGTCTAGCTCTCTCCTCCCCACACGTACACGCGCCCGTGCCCGTGCCCCTGCCCGAAAATCCCTGCCCGAGAATCCGCCGGGCACGACGGGCGAGTAGGGGCACGACGGGCGGGCAGGGGCACGGGCAGGGGCACGGGGTGAGAAGGAAGCGGCGAGGGGCCGGTTGCACTTTCCCCATCCATCTCGTAAAAGGCGCCCCATGCCCGTCGAGAGGACACTTTCCATCATCAAGCCCGACGCCGTTGAAAAGAACCGCACCGGCGCAATTCTCGCCCACCTCGAAGAGGCGGGTTTCAAGATCCAGGCCCTCCGCCGCACGCACCTCACGCGCGCCGAAGCCGAAGGCTTCTACGCCGTGCACAAGGCGCGTCCGTTCTTCGGCGAATTGGTCGAGTTCATGACGCGTTCGCCGGTGGTCATCGCCGTGCTCGAGCGTGAAGACGCCGTGAACGCCTACCGCAAAGTGATGGGCGCGACGGATCCGGCCAAGGCCGACGCCGGCACCCTCCGCAAGCTGTTCGGCAGCAGCGTCGGCGAGAACGCCGTCCACGGCTCCGACAGCCTCGAGAACGCGAAGATCGAGATCTCGTACTACTTCCCTGGCTCGCTGGTTTCCCCTACGGCCTGAGAACCTCATGACCACCCACGAGACGTCGCGGCCTCTCATCGAGGCTGCCTTCGCGGATCGCAAACGACTCGAGGATCCGGCCACCGTGAAAGCGGTGCTGGACACCATCGCCGCCCTCGATCGCGGCGAGCTTCGCGTTGCATCACCTCCAACGGAGGGGGAAGAGGACGGCTCGTGGGTGACGCATAGCTGGGTGAAGCAGGCCATCCTGCTTTTCTTCGCCGTGCAAAAGATGGAGACCTACGACGTCGGTCCCTTCGAATTTTACGACAAGATTCCGCTGAAGAAGAATTACCAGGCCGCGGGCGTGCGTGTGGTGCCGCCCGGCGTGGTTCGCTACGGCGCGTTCCTCGAGTCGGGCTGCATCGTTATGCCCGGTTACGTGAACATCGGCGCGCGCGTGGGCGAGCGCACGATGGTCGATACATGGGCCACCGTGGGCTCGTGCGCGCAGGTCGGCAAAGACGTCCATCTGTCCGGCGGCGTGGGCATCGGCGGCGTGCTGGAGCCCCCGGGCGCTAGCCCGGTCATCGTGGAAGATGGTGCCTTCGTTGGATCGCGCGTCGTCGTCGTGGAAGGGGTTCGCATTGGACGCGAGGCCGTGATTGGCTCGGGCGTCGTGCTGACCGCATCGACCACCATCATCGACGTGACGGGCTCGACGCCGGTCGAGCGCAAAGGCCACGTGCCCGCACGCAGCGTGGTCATCCCGGGAAGCCGCACCAAGCGTTTCCCGGCGGGGGAGTTCGCGATACCTTGTGCCCTCATCATCGGGAAGCGAAACCCGAGTACGGATCGGAAGGTAAGTCTGAACGATGCGCTCCGTGATTTTAACGTCCCCGTTTGACGTCTTCTCCGGCGCACTCGACGAAACGCTCCTCTGGCTTTGTGCAATCCCTTCGCCCATCGGCGAAGAGGACGCCATTTGCGATGCCGTGCAAGCGCGGCTCCAGAAGCAGGAGCTCGCCGGGCCGATTCGCCGCTATGGCAATTCCATCGTCGTTCCGCTGACGCGCCATCGGCGTTCTATGGGCGGCGAACGCTCCACGCACATCGCGCTGGTGGGTCACCTCGATACGGTGCGCACCGAAAATGGTCCCGCGCGCATCGACGGCGACCGCATCTACGGCGCCGGCGCCGCCGACATGAAGAGCGGCCTCGCCGTCATGATTGCGCTGGCCGAAACCACGCGCCCGCTGCTGCCATGCGACGTCACCCTCGTGTTCTACGCGAAGGAAGAGGGCCCCTACGAGGGCAACGAACTCGGCCCCGTGCTCGAGCAAGATCCCGAGCTCGCCAACGTCGACCTCGCGGTGTGCCTCGAGCCCTCGGACAACCGCCTGCAACTCGGTTGCAACGGCTCGTTGCACGCGACGGTCACCTTCGAAGGCCGCACCGCGCACAGCTCGCGCCCCTGGCAGGGCGACAACGCCATCGTGAAGGCCGGCGCGCTCCTCACGGAGCTGGCGCGCCTCCAGCCCGACGACCATGTTCTCGACGGCCACACGTACCGCGGGGTGGTGACCGTCACGCAGGCCAAGGATGGCGGCCGCGGACGCAACGTCGTGCCCGACGTCTTCGCGCTCAACCTGAACTACCGATTCCCGCCCGACGTCTCGATCGAGGACGCCGAAGCGCGGCTGCGCGCCCTGGTCATTGGCCCCGCCCACGAGCACGGCTGGGATGGCCCCGAGCCGCGCATCGACATCACCGACCGCAGCCCTGCCGCACCGCCCAATGGCAACCATCCGTTGATTGCCAAGTTGATCGAAGCTGGTGTGAAATCCGTCGAACCAAAGCAGGCCTGGACGGACGTGGCCCGATTCGCGACGCGCGGAATCCCGGCGGTCAACTTCGGCCCAGGTGAAAATGCGCAGGCTCACCAGAAGAACGAATCGACATCCCTCGCGCTCATGCACGACGGATTTCAAATCATCAAGCGCTGGTTGTTATCGCTCTAACGCGGCTTCAAGCGATTAGCCGTTTGGAAAGCCCGCGATACTCCCGGGTTTTTCGACGATCTGGCGTGCGTTCGCCGCCAGCGACCAAGGCACGGTGGATGCTTGGATCCACCACCCTGGTCCTTTTTTTACCGGATTTCCCGAAGAAAAACGCGTGCTAAACCCCAGCGTATGAAGACTTCATTGTTCCGTGTCGTGCTAGTGGCCGTGCTCACCTCCGCGCTCGGCGCGTGCGGGGGTGGAGGCACCGGTGGAGAAGGTGGAGAAGCCAAGACGGGTGGCGCGGAAGGCGCGCACCCGCTGGTAGGAGCTCCCGGTCCGGATTTCGCCGTCGACTCGGTGAACGGACAGGGGAAAATGTCGTTCAAGGGCCTCGAAGGCAAGGTGGTTCTCGTCGATTTCTGGGCGACGTGGTGCGAGCCCTGCAAAAAATCCTTCCCGAAGCTGCAGGGGCTTCACACGAAGTACAAGGCGAACGGCTTCGAGATCCTCGCGGTCTCGGAGGACGACGAGAAGAGCAAGGAGATCTCGGACTTCGGTACGACCTATGGTGCCAAGTTCGCGATAGGGTGGGATGACGGGAAGGGCATCGCCAAGAAGTGGGAGCCCAAGAGCATGCCCTCCTCCTTCGTGGTCGATCGAAAAGGCGTCGTGCGCTTCGTCCATCTCGGCTATCATGATGGCGAAGAGGACGAGCTCGAGAAGGAAATCAAGAGCCTTCTCTGAGTTTCGCTCCGTCCTCTTGGCAGCACGCAGTACCTGTAGTGCCCCGAGGAGGACGGTCGTTCGAGGATGATTCGCAGGCGCCCCCGTATTTTTCGCCGCTGCCTCGTAGGACTCACGTCCTTGTTGCTGCTGGCCGCGAATGTACACGTGTCGCCTGCCCAAGACCTGGCGGCCGCGCGCCGTGAGATCACGAAGGCCGATGACTTTCGTGTGCGACTCGGCGCTGCTCTCGTCATTGGTCGCACCAAACCACCGGACGGACGTCAGCTTCTAGAGAAAGCGCTGTCCGATCCACATCCCGCGGTAAGGGCCGCTGCAGCGGCCGCGCTGGGTTCTTATGGCGACGCGGCGGCGATTCCGGCGCTCGAGCAACACCTCGCGACGGAAGGCGCTGCCAGCGTGCGCACGCAGCTCGAAGGTTCGCTGTCCACGCTCCGCGGTGGTGGCGGCGGCAAAGCTGCCAAGGGCAGCGCAAAGTACGTATTGCAACTCGGGTCCATGCGCGTGGCCTCCGGTGTGGGAGGCCCGCGTGGCGACCAACTCGGGCAGGTGCTGCGCTCGGCGGCCCGCGAGCGCGCGGCCAGCGTGCCGGGAGCCGTTCTCGCGCCGGATCCGCAGACGGCGGCACGCCGTGCGAGCGAACAGCACGTACCGGTGCTCGTCATCGACGGCACGCTCGTGCGCATGTCGCAGCAGGCGCAGGCCAACGGCACCGTGGGGTTTTCCGCGCAGGTCGACTTCAGCGTTCGCAAGGTGCCCGAGCACTCGCTCCGCGCCTCGCTCACGGGCAACGCGATGAGCATTGGTACCGCGCGCTCGCTGGTGAACGAACAACGCGTGTACGCGCTTCAAGACCAAGCCGTCGACGGGGCCGTGGAGAGCGCCATGCGCAACGCCGATCGAGGGTTCTCGCAAGCCTTGCAATGAAACACGTCCTGTTCGTCTCGAAGCCCATCGTGCCGCCGTGGCACGACGGCTCGAAAAACTTGGTTCGCGACATCGCGACGCACCTCCAGCGTGCGCGGCCCACGGTGATGACGACGGAACGGGCGACCCCGCTGGGCGGGCGCGTCGCCTCGGATCCCATTTACCGCGAGCCGGGGGGCTTCTCGCCCAGCGTGCTCACGAACGCGCGCGTCGTGCGGCGCCTCTTGTCCGATCGCGGGCACGACGTGTGGCACTTCGTCTTCGCGCCCAACGTGGCCTCCTCGGCCGCCGCGCGTGTCTCCATCGCGACCCGGCGGGCCCTCGGCTGGAACGGGCGCGTCGTGCAGACCATCGCCAGCGCCCCGCGCCGGTTCGAGCTCGCGCCCTCGCTGCTCTTCGGCGATGCCGTCGTCGCCCTCACCGAGTGGACCCGCGCGCGCCTTCTCGCCGAGGGCGTCGACGGCTCGAAATTGCGGGTCATCCCTCCGTGCAGCGCCCCGCCCCGCGCGGTGGCCCCCACGGAAATGGCGCAGCTCCGCGAGGAGCTCGACCTGGGCCCGGGCCCGATCCTCCTCTATCCGGGCGACTACGAGGTCTCGCACGGCGCCGAAACCGTGGCCCGCGCCGCCGCGGCCATCGCGCGGGCCGTGCCCGAGGCGCGCATCGTCTTCGCGTGCCGCCCAAAGTCACCCCGCGCGCGGGAAGCCCGCGCCGACGTCGAGCGCATCTTGGCCGACGCCCACGTGCTCCACCGCACGCGCCACGTGGGCCAGATGGCCGATATCGTCCCGCTTCTCGCCGCCGCCTCGGCTGTGCTTTTTCCCGTGGATGATCTCTACGGCAAGGTCGACCTTCCCATCGTCCTCCTCGAAGCCCTGGCTCTGGGCATCCCGATGATCCTCGCCCGCGGCGGTCCGCTCGAGGCACTTTCCGCCGCCGACTTCGTCGATCCGGGCGACGCCGAGGCCCTTGCCCGAACCGCCGTCGCCATCCTGCGTGCCCCCGCGGATCGCCCCCAGCGCGCCCGCGCCCTCTACACCGAGCGCTTCACCCCTCCCACGGTGGCCGCGGCGTACGACGAGCTCTACGAACAGCTCCGTTAAGGCACCCTCCTCCAGGGACGGGGAGAGTTCCGGGATCGGCCAGCGAGATCGGGCCAGATCGTGCTAAATGCCCCCGTACAATGAGCACCGTGGGCGGCGAAAAAATCGTGCATCCCGCGTCGGAAGTCCGGCGCACGTTTCTCGAGTTCTTTGGCAAGAAGGGGCACGAAGTCTGTGCCAGCGGCCCGTTGGTGCCTGCCAACGATCCCACGCTGATGTTCGCCAACGCCGGCATGGTCCAGTTCAAGGACGTCTTCACCGGCAAGGACGTGCGTCCGTACAAGCGCGCCACCTCCAGCCAGAAGTGCATCCGCATCTCCGGCAAGCACAACGACCTCGAGAACGTCGGCGTCACCGCACGCCACCACACCTTCTTCGAGATGCTCGGCAACTTCAGCTTCGGCGACTACTTCAAGGAAGAAGCTATCGCCTACGCTTGGGATCTCCTCACCAACGTTTACGGCCTCCCGAAAGACCGCCTCGTGGTCAGCGTCTTCGGCGGCGAGGGCGGCATCGCCGCGGACGACGAAGCGCGATCCATCTGGCGCAAGGTCACCGGCTTCTCCGACGAGCGCATCTTCGGCCTCGGCATGAAGGACAACTTCTGGCAGATGGGCGACACCGGCCCCTGCGGCCCGTGCTCCGAGATTCACTACTACCTCGGCGACAAGCCCGATCTCGCCCGTTTCAACGAAGAGCCCAACGACGCCGGCCATGGCTGGATGGAGATCTGGAACCTGGTCTTCATGCAGTTCGAGCGAAGCCTCGGCCCCGACGGCCAGGCCATCCTCGCGAAGCTCCCCGCGCCGTGTGTCGACACCGGCATGGGCCTCGAGCGCATCGCCAGCGTGCTCCAGGGCAAGTTCTCCAACTACGACAGCGACTTGATGCGCGCCCTGGTCGACAAGGCCGCGGCCATCTCGGGCAAGGCTTACCGCGCGTCGCAAGGCGACGACGACGTCTCCATGCGGGTCATCGCCGACCATGCGCGCACCACGGCGTTCCTCATGGCCGAGGGCGTTCAGCCCGATCGCAACGGCCGCGAGTACGTCCTCCGTCGCGTCATGCGCCGTGCGATCCGCCATGGCCATCGCCTGGGCATCGAGCGTCCGTTCCTTCACGAGGTGGCCCTCGAGGTGGTGGCGCTCATGGGCGAGCAGTACCCCGAGCTCGTTCGCCGCAAAGATTTGATCGCGACGCAGACCGAGCAAGAGGAGGTTCGCTTCCGGCAGACGCTCGAACGCGGCCTTCACATCCTCGACGAGGAGATCGCCACCGTTCGCAGTGCGGGCGCGAACACCTTGCCCGGCCCTACGGCCTTCAAGCTTTACGACACGTACGGCTTCCCGGTCGACCTCACCGAGGTCATCGCGGCCGAGCGGGGCATCGAGGTCGACAAGGACGGCTACGAAAAGGCGCTGAAGGAACAGCGCGTGCGCAGCCAGGAATCGAAACTCAACGACGAAGCCGTCGTCGAATCCGTGTGGCGTGAAGCCATCGGTGCCGTCGGTGGAGCGGTGCGCTTCACCGGCTACGATCACGAAGAAGGCGAGGGGAAGGTCGTCGCCATCGTCCTGGGAAACACCTTGGTTCCGTCGGCAAAGGCGGGCGACGCCGTGGCCATCATCACCGACGTCACGCCGTTCTACGGCGAGGCGGGCGGCCAGGTCGGTGACCGCGGTGTCCTTCGCACCAAGGCGGGGACCCTCTTCACGGTGGAGGACACGCAGAAGCCGATCGAGGGCCTCATCGCCCACCGCGGCAAGGTCACCGCCGGCGAGATCAAGGTGGGCGACGCCGTCGCACTCGAGGTCGATCACGAGCGCCGCACGGCCACGCGCCGCAACCACTCGGCCACGCACTTGCTGCACTGGGCGCTTCGCCAGGTGATCGGCGAGCAGGCCGCGCAGAAAGGTTCGCTCGTCGGCCCCGATCGCCTTCGCTTCGACTTTTCGCACGGCCGCGCGGTGACCCCCGAGGAAATCACGCGCATCGAAGACTTGGTCAACGCGAAGATCCTCACCGACGCCCCCGTCGAGACCGAGATCCTCTCCATGGAGCAAGCCCGGGCGAAGGGCGCGATTGCCATCTTCGAAGAGAAGTACGGCGACGTCGTGCGCGTCCTCACGATGACCCGCGATTCCGTCGAGCTATGCGGCGGCACGCACGCGCATGCCCTCGGCGAGATCGGCCTGTTCAAAATCCTCAGCGAAGGAGGCGTCGCCGCCGGTGTTCGCCGCCTCGAGGCTGCGACCGGTCTCAACGCCCTCGCTCAGTTCCGCCAGATGGAGAAGACACTCCGCACCGTCGCGGACTTCGCCCGAAGCGGCCTTTCGGACGTCGCGGACAAGGTCGAAAAGCTCGCCGCGCACGAACGTCAGCTCCAAAAAGAGGTCCAAGATCTGAAACGCAAGATCGCCACCGGCGGTGCATCCGGCGGAGGCCTCGACGAGCTCACGCGCAGCGCACGCGACATTGCAGGCAAGGGTGGCGGGAAAGTCCTCGCCGTCAAAGTGGACACCGACGATCCCGCCACCTTGCGCGAAATGGCCGAGAAGCTTCGCGACAAGCTCGGCGAGGCTGTCGTGCTGGTCGGCGCGGTCAGCGGCCCCAAGGCCTCGCTCGTCCTCACCGTGTCGAAGTCGCTGCTCGGTCGCTACAAGGCCGGTGAACTCATTCGCCCGGTCGCCGAGATCGTCGGAGGCAAGGGCGGGGGCCGTCCGGACATGGCCCAGGCAGGTGGGACAGTGACCGACAAGCTCGATGAGGCCCTGAGCAGTCTCTACACGGCGATCGCATAAGGGTACACAACAGCAGAGGGATGGTAAAAGGGAGGATCGTGGCGGGTACCGAAGCCAACGACCTCCCGATCTTGCTCTTGAAGATTGCACGCGGCCACGAGCAGGCGTGGATCGAATCGCTGCGCAAAGCGGTGCCCAAGTCGCGCAGGCGCTTCGATCTTCCGATGCCGCCATGGGTCGACGAAGACTATCGCCAGCTGGCGCGCGGCTACCTCGCGGTGTTCGAAGAGACCGTGATGAAGACGGGCACCGTGCGGCGTGAGGCGTACATCGACAGCATCGTCGAGGGCATGCTCAAGAGCGGCGTGCCCATCGACTACTTGGTCCACGTCTCCGTGGCCTCGCAGGCCGGGCTCCTCGTCGACTGGATCGCCGAGGTTCCCCCCGAGCTGCGCCCCGCGGCCATCGATTGGCTGATGGGCTATTTCGCCGACTACATCGCCGACATGATGGGTGCCGGCGCGCGCTTCCTCGTCCGCGGGTGAATCATGGCCAACGGCACGACGACCCTCTACGAACGGGTACTCGCTTCGAGCGGCCTCTCGCGCATCTTCGTCGATGGCGTCCTTCGCCGCGCGTGTGCACGCGCCAACGTCAACGTAGACACCATGACGCCCGATGGCCTGCGCAAGGCCTTGCCGTATATCGAGGACAGCCTCCGCATTTACCTCGCGCCCACCGAGGTCGAACGCCGCGTGGGCGCCATCCGCAAACTCGCGGAATGACTAGGCCGAGCGTACGGTGCGGCGTCGCTCGATGCTTTGCCGCAGGGCAGGTGGCAGGTAGAGCGGCACGATATCGAAGCGCGCGAGCGCCTCGGCGAGCACGCCAATTTTGTCGAGGATCGGCGCGCCGCCGTCGAGCATCACGATGGGATGACCGTGCACCCAACAGAGGCCGCCCTTGCCTTCGATCAGACGAGGGTCGAACGGCTCGTGGCGCACGCGCATGCCGAGGCGACGGGCCAGCTTCTCGAGTTCCCGGAGCACCTCGGGCGGTTCCACGGAATCAGCTTAGCTCTAGGACAATCGTTGTCCAAATTAGGTGCCAACTTTGCGACCGGTCGTTCTATTTTCAAGTGCGGTCGGAAGATTTGGGGCACTATGCAAACGTCATGCGGACGCAACCGGGACCTGCAAACGCCGCCGCGATCCGCGCAGCTTTCGCAAGCGGAAAAAGAGGCGTGCACGAGGTGAACAAGGCGCTTTCCAAGGTTGCGTCGGACGACGGGATCGACGACCCTCTAGGCCACCGTGTCCGACGCGTCGCGGAGTAGCAGCAATCTTGCCCCCTTGGTGATGGGGACGGTCATCAACGACCGCTATGAAATTCGCCAGAGCCTCGGAAAAGGGGGAATGGGCGAGGTCTTTCTGGCGTACGACCGTGCCACCCAGCAGCCCGTCGCCCTGAAGATCGTGCGCGAGGAGTCGCGCATGCCTGGCGATGACGAGGCGTTGCGCCAGGAGCTTTTGCACGCCCGCTCGGTCAGTCATCCAAACGTCTGCCGGGTGCACGATCTTTCGCCCTCGGCGTACGGGCCGATCCTGGTGATGGAGCACATCACCGGACAGACCCTGCACACGCACATTCGTCGGAAAAAAGCCCAAGGCGGCTACACATCTGATGAGTTCCGCCGCCTTGCCCACGACATCGCGTCGGGCGTGGCCGCCATCCATGCCCAGGGCCTCGTCCACGGCGATCTCAAGCCGGGCAACGTCATGGTCACCTCGGATCCCGACGGAGGCCTCGGCAAGGCCATGGTCCTCGACTTCGGGTTCGCCAAAGAGCGCGCCCGCGTGATCGGGCGAAGGCCCGGCGCCCCACCCGACGGCGGCACGCCGAACTACATGGCGCCCGAGCGTATTCGGTCTGGCGGCGCCTCGCCGGAGGACGACGTCTACGCGCTCGGCCTCACGCTCTGGGAGATGTGGACCTGCCGCGTTCCCGAGCCCGGCTACAAGCCGCGCTCCAAGCCGATGCGCGCGCAGATCATGTTCGACGTGCCCGCGGGCCTGTCCATCGACGAGATCAAGCAGGTCTTCCGCTGCCTCTCGGACGATCCCCAGCAGCGCCTTCCGGCGCGGCACATGCGCTTCTTCAACCCGGTCACCCTCACGACGAACCCCATCCAGGTTCCGCGTGAGCGGCTCGATCCGGGCCCGCCCCCCGGCCGCAGCGCCACGGCGCAATTTTCGCCTGGGCAGCAGGCGCTCCTCTCGACGTACGCGACCAACGCCTCCGAGTGCGTCGGCGATCTGTACAGCCTCGAGAAGCCGACCATCACCATCGGACGTCGTTCGGACAACGACCTCGTCGTGCCCGAGGCCACGGTCAGCGGCCAGCACGCGCAGCTTCGCTGGCAGAACGGAACCTGGGTCGTCGAAGATCTGGGCTCCACCAACGGCACGTACGTCGATCACACCTACGAGCGCCGCAAGCAGGTCAACCTGATGCACGGCGGGGAAGTGCAACTCGGCGAGCTGCGTTTCAAGTTGGTGAGCTTTGCGCCCGGCAGCGTCGGTCACAAGCGCGCCCGCGTCTACCTGGCCAAACGCGACGGCCTCACGCAGCTGCTCTCGCGCGATCAACTCCTCAAGATGCTCGACGAGGAGGCCCAGTTCGCGGAGTGGGTCGATGCGCCGCTCACCGTCGCACGCTACGAGCTACGCGGGCCGAACCGCCTCGTCTCGGACCGGCCGACCATCCTCGAGATGCTCGCCTTCCGCCGCGCGGCCACCCGCGTGGTCGAACTCACGGACATGCTCCTTCTGTCGCTCATCGCCGTCACGGCAGGACGCACGGGCCCACTGCGGTTCGTCGTCGCCATGACCGGCCCCGGGCCGCAGGAAGCGCGCAACCTCGTCGAGCAGGTCGTGCAGCAAGTCCAGGTCATGCTTCCGGACGGGCTCGATCTGGTGGCGTCCATCGCGCGCTACGAACCGGGCGTCAACGTTCGGACGCTCGTCGATCCGCAGTTGTAAATGCCGCTCAAGTCGTCCCCGCCGTCAAGATTCGGGCTCGCCAAAGGCGACCCGAAAATCGGGATCCCAAAGAGCGATCCCCCCAAGCCCGACATCGAAGCCCTGGCCGCGAGCGTCGATCGCGTGGGCAAGATCCAGCTGCTCATCGTGGGGCTGCTCACGCTCGCGCTCGTTGCCATTCCGCTGTACCTGTGGCGCCGCCCTCGCTCCGACGACAACGCTCCGCCCATCCCGCGCCCCGTCGCCGTCGACACCGCGGCGGCCGCCACGGCGGACACGGCCGCACCGACGACCCCGGATGCCGGAGCCTCGGGCATCTCCCTTTCGGACATCACCGTTCTGAGCTGCCACGATCGCGGCACCCGCAAGACGGCGCCGGGCGACTGCGACCGGCTCTCCGCGATCGAAACGGCCCTTGCGGCTGCGATCGTCAAAAAGGCCGACTGTGTCCCCACCTCCGCCACCGGCGGCACCATCCAGTACGTCGCCGATGTGGGCTTCGCGAGAAGCCGTAATAAAATCGCCGTCTTGGCCCCGCGCGACGGGCGCACGTTGAAGAACGCGAAGCTTGCATCCGCATGCGCGCTCGCGGTGAAGAAAGAGCTAGCGTCGACCCCGCTCGACATTCCCCACGCGCACGAGCGTTACAAGATCGCCGTCACGGCGAACTACGCCGGCCGGTAGCAAGAACAGGCGCGTTCTGGCTTGCCGTTCGGGCGCATTGCGTCCAAGTTAGCGGCGCCCCGTGGTCAACGACATCGAAGATATTCACCCATCCGCTCGTTCTGCCGACCTCGACGACGACCATTTTCACGATGAGTGCGGCGTCTTCGGCCTCTACGGTCACCCTGAGGCCGCGAACCTCACGTACCTCGGGCTCCATGCCCTGCAACACCGCGGACAAGAGTCCGCGGGCATCGTCACCAGCGATGGCGAGCAGCTCTTCGTGCACCGCGCGATGGGCCTCGTGCAAGACGTCTTCAACCAATCGCAGCTCGAGAAACTCCCCGGCCGCTACGCGATCGGGCACGTGCGTTACTCCACCGCCGGCGGCTCCGGGCTGAAGAATGCGCAGCCCTTTGCCGTCGACTTCGCCCTCGGCTCCCTGGCCATCTGCCACAACGGCAACCTGACCAACGCGGACGAACTTCGCGCCGAGCTCGAGGCCAGCGGATCCATCTTTCAATCCTCGAGCGACAGCGAAGTCCTGATCCACCTGGTCGCACGCTCCACGCAGACCACCGTCGAAGACCGCATCTCCGACGCACTCGCCCGGGTCAAGGGCGCCTACTCGCTGCTCTTCATGACCGAGGACATGATCGTCGCCGTGCGCGATCCGCGTGGTGTGCGTCCTCTCTGTTTGGGCATCCTCCCGGGCTCGAAGCAGTCCGGCCTCCGCGACGCCCACGTCGTCGCGAGCGAGCCCACGTCGTTCGACCTCATTGGCGCCGAGTTCGTGCGCGACCTCGAGCCGGGCGAGATGCTGGTCATCGACCAAAACGGCATGCGCTCGTTGCGTCTCACCGAGAAGGCCGAGCCGCACATGTGCATCTTCGAGTACGTGTACTTTGCACGTCCCGACTCGCGCATCCAAGGTCGCTCGGTCTACGAAGTGCGCAAGTCGCTCGGCGAGGCACTCGCACGCGAGTGCGCCGTCGATGCCGACGTGGTCATCCCGGTTCCCGACTCGGGTGTGCCCTCGGCCATCGGATACGCGTCCGCGCTGAGCATCCCCTTCGAGATGGGGCTCATTCGCTCGCACTACATCGGGCGTACCTTCATCGAGCCGCAGCAGTCCATTCGCCACTTCGGTGTGCGCCTCAAGTTGAACCCCGTCGCCACCATCCTGCGCGGCAAGCGGGTCGTCGTTCTCGACGACTCCATCGTGCGCGGAACCACCTCGCGCAAAATCGTAAAGATGATCCGCGATGCGGGTGCGCGCGAAGTGCACATGCGCATCTCGAGCCCCCCGACGCAGTGGCCCTGTTACTACGGCATCGACACGCCAACCCGTCGGGAGCTCATCGCCTCCAGCCACACCGTCGAGGAAATCGCGCGCTACATCACCGCGGATTCACTCGCTTATTTGTCGCTCGACGGCATGATCCGGGCGGTCCGCGGGCCGGACGTTCGCAACGAGTCCCCCGCCGGCTACTGCCACGCGTGCTTCTCGGGCGAATACCCAATTGCTTTCACGCCGCCTGCAAACGGCAAGCGCCAGATGCGGCTCGTTGGCGTCTAAGGCACATTCCAACCGCGGAGCGCGTGGGGTGTTGCGTTGGGCCGAGGATGGTTCACTATCTGCAATAACTCCATCTGAGGCGTAAATCGTGAATCCATTTTTCAAGGTCGCTGGGTTCGTTGGTGCGGTTGGTTTTTTCTTGGTGGCGGGGCACGAGACGAGCCGCGCCGAGGGACAACCCTCCCTGGCCAACTGGACGGCGCTCGGGCGCGTGTTGGTGACCAAAGAGGGCTGTCCCAGCTGCCCGGCGAGCTTCGCGACGAGCCGGCGCCATCGCACGTTCGGCCTCACGTCCGATTCGTTCTATCCGGTCATGTTGAGCGGCCGCTTCGACGTCACCTGCTCGAACGGCACGCAGTACAACATGCTCTTGAGCTCGTCGCAGCGTAGCGGGCTCTTTCAGTTGGTCCCGAACTCCTGCGTCGACCTCGAGACCAAGGAAGTCAAACTGACGATCACCTCCGTCGGGCTCAACCCGAAGGACTCGGAGCGCAACATCGAGATCGGCGTACACGGCACCTCCTGGTAGTGCGAGGTGCCGCGGACGCGCAATTCGTGCGTTCCGCCGCGCTACTTCTTCACGGCATCGACGGCGAGGACACCGACGTCCTCGCTGCCGTGACCTCGGGCGATCAACTCGTCGAAGCGTTTGGCCAGCGCCGGTAGCACCGTCAGGGGCGCATCGCCTTGGGCGGCGGCCTCCATGATGAGGCGCACGTCTTTGCGGGCCATCGTGAGCTCGAAGCTCGGCGCGAAGTTGCCTTGCGCCATCTTTGCACCGCGGACGTCGATGGTCGATGCGGCCTTGTAGTGCTGAAACAGCGTCAGCGCCTGCTCGCCCGAAATGCCGAGCGAGCTCGCGAGGGTGAGGATGTCGGCCACGCCGCCGGTGATGGTGAGAATCATCGTGTTGCCGAACAGCTTGAACGACGCCGCGAGGTCGGGGCGCTCGCCGATCCACCAGAGATTTCCCGTCATCGGACGCAGCGCCGGCTCCAGCGCCTCGAAGGTCGCCCGCGGGCCCGAAGCAAGCATGATTCCGCCCGAATCGCGGCAGGCCTGCGGCGACATGAACACTGGCGCATGCAGAAAGGGAACGCCGCGCTCCCCGAGCCGCGCATAGCGCGCGGCCGTGCCGGCGGGCGAGGCCGTCGTATGATCGACGATGGGCGTCTTCGCATCGAGCGCCATGTCGATGCCCGCCAGGATGGCGTCCACCGCCGCATCGTCACTCACGGCAATGTGCACGCGCGACGCCCCACGCACGGCTTCGACCGGGGACGCACACGCCTCGGCGCCGACGCTTTCGAGCGCGCGCGCCTTTTCGGCCGTCCGATTCCACACGCGCACGCGCTCTCCGCGCTTGCGCATCCCTTCCACCATCCCCGCACCAATGAGGCCCGTTCCCAGATACGCGATGTGCATGGGGAGAGGGTAGAGGGTTTAGGGTTTAGGGTTTAGGGGGAAGAAGAGAGAATGAGAGGGGGGGGAAGAACGAGAGGGGGCGGGGGAAGGGAAAAATCTTCGCTCTTCACTCTCCCCTAAACCCTAAACCCTAAGATCAGGACGTGTCATTTGGCTCCATGGCGGTGGGCGCGCAGATTGCTCTGCATGAAGACGATGGCACTCTTTCCACTGCCCTGGAGGGCTCGCAACGAGCCCAAGGCCGAGCCGGCGGCCAATCCCCCGGGCCCGCCGCCCTGTGAGATCGCGCAGGTCGATCTCGACATGCTCGCCGCGGCGCGCACGGGGCGGGTGGCGTACACGCTTCCCGGCCTCGGTTGGCGCTATGGGTGACGAGGCGTGACGAGGCGTGACTAGGGGTGGCCGACGTAGTCGGCGAGCTCGAGCAGCGTGCGGAACTCGTAATCTGCGCCACCCGGGCGGCGGTGCGGCCGTTTGATGAACACCGCGGTAAGCCCCAGGCTCCGCACCACGTCCAGATCGTAATCGGCATACGCGGAGACGTGCCACCAGCTCTTGTCGAACCGCAGACCGCGTTTGCGGGCTACGTGATGCCAGAACTCGTGCGCCGGCTTGTAGACGCGCGTGTCCTCCGCGCAAAACCAGTCCGACATGGCGAAACCGAGCTGCGCCTCCACCTGCGGACGATGCACGCGATCGCTGTTGGTCATCGCGACGCACGGCGCAACGCGCATCAATCGCGCAAGGCCCTCGCGGGCATCCGAATAAAGTGCGCCCCGCCCGACGTCGTCCCCGATGGCCTTCGCCGCCACCGGATCCAGCCCGACGACCTCGATGAGACTCTCGGCCACGATGTCCGCGTACGGACGGAAAGCCCGCGACTCGAGCGCGCCTTGCGTGTCGACGATGCGGTTGAACAGATCGTCGGTGACGTCGATGCCGTCGGGTTTTGCCCGCGCAAGCGCGTCGCGCATGCCGGTGCGCCAGTCGAGGACCGTGCCGAAAATGTCGAACGTGAAGAGCGTGGGGTGCATGGTCGATGTCGGTAACTCGCAAGCGGACGCGAACATTCCGCGCGTGCGGCCGATGCTACCGATGCGAAGAAGCTATAGGCCCAATTCGTCGTAGACGCGAACACTGTGAAAGAGTCCGCTGTCGCCGCGCTCGAAGACGAGCAGCCCTTCCTTGGGTGACGTCTCGCCATCACGCAACTTCTCGGTGCGGTACTCCACGGCGCAGAGCCGCCCGTCCTCCGCCGTGGCGATGACCACGGGTACCCAGTCGTTCGCGCCGCGCTCGCTCTGCAGGGTGCGCACGTAAAAGTGGTGCAGCTCGTCGTGCTCTCGGCGGTGGATGCGCCCGGCCCCATCGCGCAGGTGCCCGCCGCTCTCGAAGCTGGCCACCAGCGCATCCGCATCACCCAGCCGCAGCGCGGCCAAATGCTCCGCCACGTCGGTGGGAAGCACGTATCCCTCTTCGGGGGCCCGCGCGGTGCGGTGGGCTTGCGCGCGCCCGAGAGGCACCGTCGCGTGGTACGTGCGGAGATCGGCCTGTCGCTCTTTGCGACGGTGCATCACGCATGCAACGGGAAGGCTGACGCGCGCGGCACCTTTCCCATCGAGCGCATCGAGCGACAGCGTTCCTTCGGTGACATCCCGTGAGGCGCCGACGATCGCGTGCGCCGGCTCGTACGACACCTTCGCGTCGGCAAAGCGCCGCGCAAGCTCCTCGAGGGTCGCAGCAATGGCCGATAACCCCGCCGCCGCGCCGACGAGGGGATCGTAGACGGTGGCGCGTTCGCCCAAGCGGTGCGCGAGCGCGCGATGCGAGAGCGCGAGCAGGGCCGGGTAATACACAGCCGCGAGCCGCCCGCGAAGTCGGAGCTCTGGAATGGTGGAACGGTCGTTTTCGTCCTCGTGCATGCGATCCGGACAAGAAGCAATCGCCGTTCTCCTTCCCGGCCCCATGGATATCCTGACATAAGGATGACAGTCGATGGGTAGGATATACCTGACATAAGGCTGACAGCGCGTGGTCCCATCATGGTTCTCATGAAGACGACGACGACGACCGAGACCGAAGCCACGAAGCCCCGCGAAGATGGCCGCAAGCTCTGGGGTCGCGTGGAGCTCTTCCAAGTCGACCTGGATGGCCTGCCCAGTTCGTACAAGGCAACGCGCGAGGGCTCGGTCTACGAGATGCCCGGCCTTGGGTGGCGTTACGGGTGACGGGCTTTGAGCTTCTCGGCTGGTTAAGCTACGGAGCTGAAATGATCGACCTGTCGCGGCTCCCCGAACGCGTGTCCATCTACGAGGTCTCTCCGAGGGATGGCCTTCAAAACGAGAAAGTCACCGTGTCGACGCCGGACAAAATCCGGCTCATCGATGCCCTGGCCCAAGCGGGCCTCCAGCGCATCGAGATCACGAGCTTCGTCTCACCGAAGTGGATTCCCCAGCTTGCCGACGCCGACGAGCTTGCGGACCACATCAAGGCGCCACCCGGTGTGACGTTTTCGGCGCTGTGCCCCAACCCGAAGGGCCTCGCGCGCGCCCAGGCGACCGGCCTCGAAGAGATTGCCGTGTTTCTCAGCTCCAGCGAGACGCACAACAAGAAGAACATCAATAAGACGATCGACGAGACGCTGCTCGAGTTCGAGGAGACCGTTCCGCCGGCACGGGCCGCAGGCATGCGCGTGCGGGGCTACGTTTCGACGGTGTGGGGTTGCCCCTACGAGGGCGATGTCGACGTCGAGCGCGCGCACGCCATCGCGATGCGGCTGATCGAGCTCGGCTGCTACCAGATTTCGCTGGGCGACACGATCGGCTGCGGCACGCCTCGCCAGACGGCGCGGATCCTGGAGCGCATGCTCAAGGACATTCCGGCGTCGAAAATCGCGATGCACATGCACGACACCCGCGGCACCGCGCTGGCGAACATCCTGGTGGGCCTTGGCATCGGGATTCGCGATTTCGATGCGTCCGTGGGCGGCCTTGGCGGGTGTCCCTACGCGCCTGGCGCAGCCGGCAATATGGCTACGGAAGACCTGGTTTACATGCTCCACGGAATGGGCATCGAGACCGGTATCGACCTCGAGAAGCTCGTTTGGGCCGGAAAGGCGGCCGAGAGCATTGTTGGGCGACCACTTCCGGGGAAAGTGCATCAATCAGGAGTGCGAAGCCTACGCGCCTAATGTGCGTAGCCAGGGGGGACTCCCGTTATCCGTCATTGATCCAACCGCGCAATCATTGCCGGCCGGCGACCCGCGTCGTGCAGATCGGTAATGTGGGTTTTCACTTCTGAACGATTCCGACGCTTCTGCCTTGCAAAAACGTCGGGGAAATCGCTGGCGGTGTCCTGGCATGGACATCGCTAAGACAGGGTGCGGCATCGCGTAGGTTGGCTCTCCCCCCCCGGGCCCCCTATGTGGTGCCGTTTTCTTTTTGTGCGCTGCGTTCTGTTAGTGTCGCGCGCACGACCATGAAACGGTTCCTTCGTTCTGCGGCAGTCGGCGTGTTTTCCCCGCTGATCGTAGCTAGCGCCTGCACCCGTACCCCTCCGGAGCCGACGTCCACTTCGGCTGCGTCGTCGAGCCCTGCGGCGCCCGCGCAGGCTGTTTCAGCCGGCCCGAGCGAGCAGCCCGCGCGCTGCATTTTGGCCACACCTGTGACACCCCCGCCCGCGGCAGCGCCTGCGCCCGCAGGCCGTTGCCCGAAGGATCCCAGCCCGAACACGCTCTCGATGGTCGACCTATCGATCGAAACCGGGCGAGGGCCGGTGCCGTTCAAGGCAGAGCTGGCGAAGACGGCGTCCGAGACCGAGCGGGGGTTGATGTACCGCACGCAAATGCCGGAAGAGCAGGGGATGATCTTCGATCTGGGGCCCCCGCGCCGGGAGCACTCGTTCTGGATGCGCAACACCTGCATCCCGCTGGACATGCTCTTCATCGACACCGACGGGCTGATCGTCGGGATTCTGGAGAACGTTCCGACGTTGAACGACGCCGAGCGCACGGTGGGTTGCCCTTCGGGTTGGGTGCTCGAGATGAACGCCGGCTGGTGCCGCCGCCACGGGGTGCGGGCCGGGCAGAGCATGAAGCTTCCCCACTGAGGCTTCCTTGTTCTAAGACGATGAACTCGATGATCTCCCTTACCCTCTCCGTTCGAGCTGTATCGTCCGCCGCCGTTCTCGCCGTTGCGCTGGCCGGCTGTAGCCGCACGCAGCCCGAGGTCGAAACGAAAAAAGATCCGGCCGCGGCGGCCCCCGCCACGGCCGCGAGCGGCGCCGAGCTGAACTCGGGGCTCGGGTCGAAGCCACCGGCCGCCGCCAAGGCGGGCGATCCGCTGGAGGGCAAGTTCACCCTCGCGGATGCCACCAAGGATATTCCGGGTACGGGCGCCCTCATCGCGACGATGGACACGAGCGAGGGCGAGCTCAAATGCAAGCTGCTCGAGGACAAAGCCCCCACGACGGTGGCCAACTTCGTCGGCCTCGCCACGGGCGCGCGCACCTGGCAGGACCCGAAGGGAGCCTGGGTCAACCGCCCCGCCTACGACGGGACGACGTTCCACCGCATCATCAAGGGCTTCATGATCCAGGGCGGTGACGCCAAGGGCAACGGCAGCGGCGAGCCGGGCTACGTCATCCCCGACGAGAAGTGGGCGGGCGGCAAGCACGATCGCGCGGGCCTTCTCTGCATGGCCAACCGCGGTCCGAACACGAACGGCGCGCAGTTCTTCATCACCGACGCTGCAGCCGCGCACCTCGACGTGAGCTACACGATTTTCGGCGAGTGCTCGCCGGTCGACACGATCCACAAGATCGCCGGCGTCAAGGTCCGCGGCGAATCGCCGGAGACCCCGGTGACGATCAAGAGCGTCAAGGTCGCGCGTGAGAAGCCGGGCAAAGCCGGCGCCAAGGACGCGGCGAAGTAAGAGAGAGAGGATCGGGCACGGGCACGGGCTCGATCTTCTTCCTCTCTCAGTGCCCAAATCTTCCAGTAAGCGTGCCCTGCCCAAGCAGATGCCCATTCATCGCCTTCATGACGTCGGCACTCTGCGTGCCGTCTTTCGCGTTGAGGGCAGTATCCAGTGCGTAGAGCGTAAAGCGGTAATGGTGCTCCGTGCTCTTGGGCGGGCAGGGCCCGTTGTAGCGTAGGGTATCGAAGTCGTTGCGGCCGATGCGGCCCCCTTCCTTGACGGGATCGGCACCCTCGCGGAGGGCGCGCAACTCGGGCGGAAGATTGAAGGCAATGAAGTGCGTGAACGTTCCCGCGGGCGCATCGGGATCGTCGACGATGAGCGAGAGGGAGCGCGTGCCGGGGGGCGGGGCGCTCCAGATCAAGCCGGGGAAGACGTCTTTCCCATCACACCCGGCATCAACGGGGATGGGACCGCCTTCCGTAAAGGCCTGACTGGTGACCGCAATGGTGGCGACCGTGACGCCCGGGGCCGGGGTCGGAGCGAGGCCTCCTACCGATTTGCAGGCCATCGTGCTGCACGCTGCCGCGAGCAGGATGGCGAGGTTCGATGAGAAGTAACGCATGTCGCTCAGTGTGCACCCGTCCTTCCGCGCATCGACATCTTGAAAAAAAATAAGAGCGATGCTTCCAGCTCGGCCGAGTACGATCGCGGACACATGCAGAGGCTCTCAACGTTCCTGGTGAGCGTCGCGCTCGCCGGCCCCATCGTGACCTCGGCCTCGCGCGCCGATGCGTTCTGCCGAACGATGACCGGGCGCGACCCGAGCGATCCGACGGTCAAAGGGAACAAGTGCGACTCGTGGAATGCGGCGGTGGAGGGCTCGTGTTGCCCCTACGGCAAGCCGCTCTACTGGAAGAACGCATGCGTCGGATTCAGCCTGCAAAAGGATGCGAGCAACCAAGTATCCCTGAACGACGCCGAGCAGGCGCTCATTACCGCGTTCAACAAATGGACGGGCACGAGCTGCCCCACCGATGGCGTCGGTCCCTCGCGCGTGAGCATCGACGTGCGCTACCTCGGCCCGGTCAACTGCGGCACCGTGAAGTTCAACGACAACGGCCCGAATCAACATGTCATCGTTTTTCGCGATGGCGAGTGGAACCACGTCGACTCGAACAACACGCTGGGGCTGACCAGCGTGCAGTACAACCCGCAGACCGGCGAGATCCTCGATGCGGACATGGAGCTCAACACCGCACAGCAAACGCTGACGGTGCGCGATCCCATTCCGCCCGCCGGTTACGATCTCGCGAGCATCGTCACGCACGAGGCAGGACACTTTCTCGGCCTGGCGCACTCCCTCGATGACCACGCCACGATGTACGCGCAGTACCGTCCCGGCTCCACGCACATGCGCAACCTCACCCCGGACGACGTCTCGGGCATCTGCGGTTCGTACCTCCCCAACGGCCAACGCGGCAACAGCGACCCTCCGGTGGAGGCCCTCGCCTGCGATCCCACGCCGGCGGGCGGCTACACCTTGGAGTGCGGCGGCGAATCCTCCAAAGGCTGCGCCGTGTCCTCGTTCTCTTCGTTCTCCCGCGCCGGGTCGGACTCGCCGGAGACAGCCTCGCAGGACGATCGCTCGGCAAGCTTCGCGGTAGCGATGGCGTCGTTCCTGGCAGTGGGCCTCGTCGTCACGCGCCGCCGAGCCCCCCGACGCGCCTAGTCCGGTTGGTACACCACGGATTGCGTGCCCTCGGCGAAGTAGTACTGCGCCGCCGGGCCGCCCCGGTCGAAGGTCATCGCGCCGAAGAGATTCCACGCGATGCCCCAGATGGCCGCGACTTGGAACGCCAACCCCGGCTTGCGCCCGCTCAAGGCGAGCATGATGAACAGGAGAATCGCGTAGTCGTTGGAAAAGCGATATCCGAATTGGAGCCAGCCGCTATTTTGATAAAGGGCATTCATCAATGCGCAGACCACGGCGGTCACGGCCAGAGAGCCATAGAGCCACGTGGCCTTCTTGGGCCGAAAGAGCCAAAAATAGAGCGGCGTGGTGAACCAAAGCGCCAGCCCATGCAAATTGATCTGAAATGGCGGCGCTCCGTGCGGGCGCGTGCCCGCCGGCGGGAACCAGGGGAGGCTCGTCAGCATGATGCCCAGGTTCTTTGCCAAATAATGGTATCCGAAGAGGCCCCATTTATCGATGCGCGGACGCCACCGGATGCCGAGGAACTCGTGCCCCGCAAATGGACTCGCCGTGTGAAAGCGCGTGCTGTTCATCCAGCTCAGGATCGCGAAGGCCCCCAGAATAGGGATCGCGAAGGGAATGCACTTGCGCAGAAAGGCGCCGGCGTCGAGCCGACGCAACGTCTCGCGCGCCCGTTCGACGAAGGTGCCCTCCGCGGGCAGGCCACCCTTGGCCTCGCACGAGACGCGCACCGCTTCGAGTGCAAAGAAGATCGACGTCAGCAAAAGGGTCGGACGTGTGGCCCAGCCGCAGGCGCAGAGGAGGCCCGCGAGCCATGGGCGCTTCGCATCGATGGCCACCAACATGTACGCGGCGGCGAGCCCCACGCCGACGACGTGCGCTGCGAACCACACCGTGCCTTGCACCGCCGTGAAAAAGTAGACCGTGCCGAAGGCGAAGAGCAGCGCGAGCGTGGCGTTGAACGTTTCGCCCCACTCCGACCGCCCCTGATCGCGCAGCTTTTCCAAGATGAGAAAGAGCAGCGCCGGCCCGATGCCCGCGAGCCAGATGATGAACTGCCCATCGCGAAAGGCCTCGGGCGAACCCGCGATGGCCACGAACGGCAGCATGAGCACGGCAGGGAAGGGCGGAAAGGAGATGTACGTCTTTCCTTCGAACTCGGCGAAGTCGTTGCCCTGCGCGTAGTGCGGCGCGCCCCCCGGCAGATCCTGACGGCCGTGAAGCCACGCGTTGGCCACGAGCGCGTAGTGGTTGAAGGGCGTGTGCTCTGCGATGCGCTGCTTGCCCGCGACGATGGCGAAGACCACCACGCAGGCGAGGTAGATGCCGAGCGCCACGATGCGCCGGCGCGCCCGCGTGCCGGGACGGAGCCACCGCGGAAGGGTGCTCTCGCTCTCGCGCTCCTTCTCGCTCGTCGTGCTGGTCGTGGCCGTGCTTGAAGGGTGCTCGGTTTGCGTCTCCTCTTGGATCTCCGTCTCGCTCATCGCGCGACGGACCGTACTACAGCCGCTAGGGCTCCCGACGCGTAAGCTGCTTCGCATGTAAGTTAGCGGGGCCGTGCACCTACGTACGCAATCCTCCGCGGATTCATTCGACAAAGTGCGCGTTTGTCCGCGCTCCGTTCGCTCCTTCGGCGTGGGGGTAGGTGGCACGTTCCTTGTAGACCGCACCCCAACAAGCCGGCTTTGGAGCGGCTGCAAAAAGGTCCAGGACGAGAATGGCACTTCCCTTCGACGAGACCCACGGCGCACGCGACGCGCGCGCCATCGCGATTCTGGCCAAGACGATTTACCGAGAGCTTCGCGCGAGCGGCTACGCCGAGCGCGATGTGATCGCCCTCGCCGGCGAGTTGGTCGGCATGGTGGCGAGCGACGTGAAAAAAGCCCCTCAAAAGCCGTGATGCCCGTGTGACCGCGCGCTCGGTCGCTGTCGGAGAATTGACACGCTGGCAACACACCCCGAGAATGCGGCGTTGAAGCGTTCGAACGCGGTCTAACCTACGGGTTCATTGGGCCGCCGCATTCGGTGTCTTCTTCCGAGGGACAATGTTCTCGATCGTGATCAGCGAAAAAGGAGGCTCCGAGCGTAAGGAGACCTTCGACAAGAATGAGATCAACGTCGGCCGCGTGCAGGGCAACGATCTCATGCTCCCCAAGGGGAACGTCTCCAAGCATCATGCGCGGCTGCTTTATCGCGATGGTCGGTTCATCGTTACGGACCTCAAGAGTACGAACGGCACGTACGTCAACGGGCGCAAAATTGCCCAAGCCACCATCGTCCGCGAGGGCGACAAGATTTACATCGGCGACTTCGTTCTTCGCCTGATCACCTCCGAAGAGGCCCTCGCAGCCGATGGCACCGGTGGTGCGCCCGACGACGGTCGCAGCCTTCAGCGTACGGGGCCCGGCAACAACGCGGGCGGTCGTCCCGCGGGGATGCCGCCGCTCCCGGCCGATACGTCGATGCCGGGGCCGGGTGGAGCCTTCCCGCCACTCGATGCATCGGCTCCTCCGGGGCTCGGGGCCTCGCCTCCGCCGCCGCCGCCCGGCTTGGGGTTGTCGCCGGCTCCCGGTATGGGCGCGCCGCCGCCGCCCGGTCTCGGTGCGCCTCCGCCTCCTGGTCTCGGTGCGCCACCTCCGCCGCCCGGCCTTTCGCCGCTGGGCCACTCGCCGTTCGACGCGCTTCCGCGCGACAACGAGCCGGCCGCGGTGCCTCCGCCTCCTGGTCTCGGTGCACCCCCGCCGGGGCTGGCCACGGCTCCTCCGGCCGCGGGAGCGCCGCCATTCCCGGGCGCCGCACCGATGGCTCCTATTCCGGCGCCGCCGCCTTCGGCCGGTGGTGGCGCGGTCGCGCAAGCGGCCGCGAGCGCTCCTGCAATTGCGCGCTTTCCCGCGCCTGCTCGGCTGCCGAACACGCTGGCCTCGGCCGGTGCGCCGGCCCCGGCGCCTGGCGCGCCCGCATCGGTTCAAGCCCGTGCTCCGGGACCGGGAACCGCGCCCCTTCCTTCCACGCCGAGCCAAGGTCTCGCGCGCACGCCCGCGGGAGGCGGCCCGGCCAGCCCTGGCCAGCAGGTGCCGCTGCCGCGGCCGTCCGGCCCTGGGAGCGGAGTTCCCTCGCGGCTTCCGCCGCGTGAAACGCCTGCGCAAGCCGCCAAGCGCCTCGCCCTCGTGACGCTCATCGATCGCATCGCCGATGCGACCGACTTGAGCGCGCTCAATGCGTCCATCTTCGTTGACGAGCAGGTCGTCGATCGATTGGGCCGCACCGCGCGCGAGCAAGCCACCGCGATGCAGAGCGACGGGGAAATCCCCGAAGGGCTCGACGCCGATACGTTGGTCGGCGATGCCATGGCCGAGCTCACGGGCTTCGGGCCCGTCGGCACCTTGCTCGACGACGACGACGTCAGCGAGATCCACTGCCTGCGGTACGACCACGTCCTCGCCGTGCGCGGGGGCACCTTCGCCGCGTCGGACGTGCCGCTCACCAGCGACGAAGCGCTCCGGCGCATCGTGTGGCGCCTCGTGCAAAAGTCCGACGATCCGCCGCGTCCGGGGGAAAGCGTCATCGAGCGTCGCCTGTCGCGCGTCGCCAACATGATCGCGCTCGTGCCACCCGCGTCCTCGAGCCATGCTCTGGTCATCCGCAAACGCCGCCGGCTCGACCTGAGCCTCGACGACTTCGTGCGCCTCGGCGGCCTCTCGCGTGCGATGGCGACCTTCCTGGAGAACTGCCTCCAGGCCCACGCCAACGTGCTCGTGACCGGTCCGAGCAGCCTCGCGGCCTCGTCGTTCCTGGCCGCGCTCACCTCGGCGAGCCCCGCCGGCGAGCGCATCTGCGTCCTTCAAGAGGTGGACGAGTTCTTCGTCCCCAACGCACACGTCACGTCGATCGTTCTTTCCGACGTGCATGCACGCGGTGAAGAAGCGGTGCGCGTAGCCTCGAAGATCCATCCCGATCGCGTCGTCGTCTCGCAGCTCGCGGGGCACGTGGCCGTGGCCACCTTGGACGCGATTGCCGAAGGCACCGGCGGCGTTCTCGCCGCCTCCGTGGCGCCGTCGCTTCGACAGGGTGTCTCGCGCCTCGTGGCGCAGGTCACCTCCTTGCGGCCGGGCACCAGCCTGGACGCAGCCCGTGAGATCGTGGGCGAAGCCTTCGACATCGCCGTCGAAGTCGTACCCACCGCCGACGGGCGCCATCGTTTGCTGCGCCTCGCCGAATTCGCGGGCTCCGACGCCAAGGGCGTCGTCGTCCGCGACATCTTCACCGCGGCCGACGGGGGCGACGGCACCTTCAACGCGACGGGCGTCGTTCCGCGCGTGGTGGCGGAGTTCGGCAACCGCGGCGTCAAGGTCGACCCGAATCTCTTCAAGCGAGCGGCGTCTCGCGCGTAAAAAGAAAGGGAAGGGCACCGTGCCCCTCGTTCCCGTCAACGGTACGCGGCTCTACGTCGAGGACACGGGCCCGGGCAGCACCGGCCAGACCATCGTCTTCAGCCACGGGCTGCTCTTTTCGGGCGAAATGTTCGCCGCCCAGGTCGCGCACTTTCGCGGTCTGGGCTACCGCTGCATCGCGTACGACCACCGCGGCCAGGGCCGCAGCGACGATCACCCGAGCCGCATCGTCACCATCGAGCTGGTCTACGACGACGCGGTCGCCCTGTTGGAGTCGCTCGAGCTGGGCAAGGTCCACTTCGCCGGCCTGTCGATGGGCGGCTTCGTGGCCATGCGCCTGGGTGCGCGCCGGCCCGATCTGCTCGCGTCGATGATCCTGCTCGAGACGAGCGCGGAACCCGAGCCTCGCGAGAACCTCCGCAAGTACAAGATGCTCAACGCCATCGCGCGCTACTTGAGCCTCTCCCCCGTGGCGAACAAGGTGATGCCCATCATGTTCAGCCGCGACTTCCTGGAGGACCCTGCGCGCGAGGTCGACCGGCGCATCTGGCGGTCGAAGCTCCTCGGCAACCGTCAAACCATCTACCGCGCCGTCAACGGTGTCATCGAGCGCGAAGGCATCGAGGCGGAGATCGCGCGCATCACGAGCCCCACGCTGATCCTCGTGGGCGAGCAGGACACCGCCACGGTCCCGGCCAAGGCCGAGCGCATCCAGCGGTCGATTGCGGGCAGCTCCCTCGTCCGCATCCCGCGCGCGGGGCACAGCTCCTCGGTCGAGCAGCCCGAGGCCGTGAACGCGGCCATCCAGAGCTTTCTCACCTCCCTGCGCTAGCGCCGAGGCCACCTCTTGTGAAATGATACAAGGGTACTGGCCGGTTGGCGATCTGGGGAGGACATCCATGAATGTGACGCGACTTGCGGTAGCTTTTGGCCTGAGCATTCTCGCGGCCAGCACCAGCTTCGTGGCCTGCAGCGGCGACGATTCCTCGCCCTCCAAGCCGCGCACCGATGCGGGGCTCGACAGCACCGTCGACAACGATAGCGGCAGCGAGACGGATGCTCGCACCGAGCGGGATGCGCGCGCATCGGATCCGGGGGAGCTCGTCTGCGGCAATCAGGTCTGCAACACGGACGAGCAATACTGCTGCTTGGTGGACGGCGGCGCGACGTGCAACAGCCCGGAGGCGGGCGCGTGCCGCGGCATCGAGGTCGGCTGCGACGAGCAGCCCGACTGCGATACCGAGGGCGGGGACGTGTGCTGCGGGACCGCCAAGGGCGGAGACGTCTCCGCCGAGTGCAAGCCCGCGAGCCAGTGCAGCAATCCGTTCGAAAGCCGTCGCATCTGCAAGACCAACGCAGAGTGCGGCGACGCCGACAAGTGCGTCACCCAGCCTTGCAAGGGCATCATCATTTCGACATGCGGCGGCATCCCTCCGTCGGCCTGCGCGAACTGAGGAGGTCGCGGCGTTACCCCCGGCGGCAGCGGCAGCCGCCGGGCATGTCGTCGTCGGAGCCCCCGTTTTCTTTTTTCTTTCGCTTCAATTTGCTTTTGAGCTTCTTGAGCAGCAATTGAACGGGATCGGGGATGTTCGGTAGCGGGATTCCGCCGATGAGGACATTGGGGGCGCCGGTGAGGAGCAGGCCAGGCAGGGGAGGGATGGCCGGATCGCTGCCCATCGAGGCGGAGATGGCGGAAGCGGCCATGTCGATGGCCATGTCGGCGGCATCGATGGCCGCGGCGCTGGCGCTGGCCTTGGCCATTTCGGCGTCTTGTTCCTGGGAGGCATCGATGGCGTCGGAGGCGATGCCCGCGACACCGAGCGCCGTGCCGACGCCGATCATGCCCTTCATGGCGGCGCGGAACGAGCCGCTCGTGGCTTTGATGCAAGCGCCCGCAATGTCCAGCATGCGCGCGGCGCGCACGCCGCCGATGAACACCGTGGCCGAGCCGGTTTTGATCTCGAACATCGGCATGATGCCGCAACAGGTGAGCGCCAGTCCGATGTCGCCCGCGCGCGCAGCCGGCATGTAGTTGATGAGGCACTTGATCGTGCACCCCAGGAGCACGGCGCCGATGCTCGGAAGGGGCACCGGCGGTGCGGGCGGTATGAGGCTCGGCGGGTGCGAGTGCGCGTGCGGTGGCGCAATGTACATCGAGCCCATCGTCGCCGCCGGAAACGACGGATACGGCACGAGGTTGGCCACCATGGCGACGCCCGTGTTGATCAACTCGATGGGCATGCTCATGACCTCTTGCACGGCGCCCACCGCGCCCATCACCGTGGCCACGGGGTTCACCGGTGGCTTGGGCGGAGGTGCCTCGCCCGGAGCCGCGGCAGGAGCCGCCCCCACGGCGGGGCCACCCTTCACGGCCGCCGCCGCGGCCTTGGCCTGCTGCTGCGCGGGCTCGATCTTGGCCTGCACGGTGGCCTTCAACCCGGGCATCACCGTTTCGGAAAAATAGCTCACGAGACCCCCTGCGGCGCGCGCGCCTCCACCTGCCGAAGTTCGGCCATGACGGCATCCCGCCGGTCGAAAAGATTGAGCTGGTGGTACGCATCGCGCTGCCTCGAAAGCAACGTGCGAAGCGGTTCATCGGCCTCCATCCCGCGTGCCAGCACCGTCCCTTCCTCCCACGCCTTGACGGCTTCGACGTGCCTCCCGAGCATGTAATGGCATATGCCGATGTTCTCCAGGCAAAGCATCTTCACCTGCGCATTGGCCATGGCCTGGGCGATGCCTTTGGCCCCTTCGTAATAATTGCCGGCTTCCACCCAACGCTGCTGCGACAAATGCAAATTGCCCAGGTTCAGCGTGATGTTCAACAGTACCGGCACGGCATCGCCGCGCGCGGGATCGTCCTTCTGCGCGAGCCGTTGCACCGCCGGCGTGAGCGCCGACTCGAAATGTTGCCGCGCCGCCTCGGGCTGCTCGGCGCGGGCCATGACCTCGCCCACGCCGTTTAGAGTCAGCGCATACAATGCCAACTTGCCGGTGGCGCGGTAATAGCTGCCTGCCAGCTCGTACTTCTCGAGCGCGTCCGAAAATCGCTTGTGGGCATGATCGAGCGCGGCCAACGTCACCAAGGCCTGCATGCGCTCGTCGAGGGACCGATTCTCGTCGGCGGCCTGCTCCTCCACGGCTTTCTCCATGTCCTCCATCGTGAGATCCGGCGTGTACCTCGCGCTTCCGCGCAGCACGTCCGCCGCATCGCTCAGGGCGGGCCGCGCGCTGTCGTCGCGCAGGATGATTCGCATGTGATGGCACCACGGCAATGGGAACGAATGCGCCATGAGCTCCACCACGAACGCGCGGTACCCGGCGGGATCCGCGATGGTCGCCGGAAAGAGGGCGCACACCAGCTTCACCTCGTCGAGGTTCGGCGACAGATCGCGCAGATACGCCATGAGCGCGCGCATGCGCGCCACGTGCGGCATCGTTCGATCCGACGCCTCACGGGGGAGGGGAGGCCACGGCGGCTCGTTCTCTTTGGCCAGTGCCGCGTTGGCCAATTCCCGCTTTTCGTAAATGCGATACGCGACCCGATCGACGAATTCCCAGGGCGTGGTGCAGTCATCGACGAAGAGCCAGACCGCGTCGTCGAGCTCCTCGTCCAAAATGTCGAGCGATTTGACCACCAGTCCACTCGAAGCATCGTTCACCTCGACGACCAGCAGCACCTTGTCGTCCTCGTCGGTCACGAAGGTGCGAAGGCGCACCATCAGATCTTCGAGCGCGCGCATGGCTAATTGATCTTCACCAAAGCGCCATTGACCTTGAGAATGGCCTTGGCGGCAATGTCGGTCATCGGCCCATTGAGCGACGCCTTCGCCGGCTCCACGGACAGCGCACTCGATGCCGACGACACGGTCACCTGCTTGCTGCCCGTGACGGCGATGGTGCCGTCGTTCTTCAATGAAATGGACGACTGCCCGCATTGCAGAACGATTTCGTCCACCGCATCGATGGTAATCTTGTTCTCCTTCAGGCTGACGGAACCCGAGGGACACGTCAGAACGATGGTCGCCCCTTCCATCGTGTACTTCGCAGCGCCCTGTTCGAGGTACACGGTGGTATCGCCAATCGAAGACACTTTGTTGGTGGCATGTTGGGCAATGTCCTTGGCCTCGGTCTTTTCCGTGAGGCAAACGTTGTGCGTCAGATTGCCCGTCGTCACATTCACAGTGTGATCGCCCGTGGGCAGATTCAAAATGTCATTGCCCTCGAGCACGTTGTGCACGCGCCCCTTGTTCACCGTGACGCTTTCCGTGCTCTTCACCGTTTCCGTTCGCACGGCCGTCACCGTGATGGTCTCGTTGGCCCCCACGGTCACCGTGCGGTTCGCCCCCACGGTGATGCTTTGATTGGCCCCCACCGTCGACGTCTGATTCGCCCCCACCGTTTCCGAGTGGTTGTGCAACACCACCGTCTTACGGTCCTTTTGCGCGTGCAAGAAGATCTCCTCCTGGCCGGCGCGGTCCTGGAAGGTGAGCTCGTTGAATCCCTTTCCGCCGGGGATGGTCAACGTCTTGATGGTGCTCTTCGATGCATCCGCCGGAAGGGCATTGGGCTGTGGCTCCTGGGCATTGTAAATGGCCCCGGCCACGTAAGGTCGGTCGATGTCGCCATTCAAATAGTGCACGACGACTTCGTCCCCGACGCGCGGCGGAAACCAAATGCCGCGATCGGCCGCGGCCGCGGGGGTCATCACGCGGAGCCAGCACGAGCTCTTCTCGTCCCATTTGCCCTCGCGATCCCAATGGAATTGCACTTTCACGCGCCCGAATTCGTCGACGAACGGCGTCCCTTTCTCCGGGCCCACCACCCGCGCGGACTCCGAGGGGGCGTAAGGTTGCTTCGGACGCGCGGGCTGCAGCCGTGCCTTGCTCGGCGCCCCGTAGAACGTCGTCGTGAAACCCGGGCCGGTGCCGCCTTGTCCCGTCTCGGCCAGAATGCCCGAGCGCTGGCCGCGCATGCGCAAACCGGTCATCACGAGTTCCTGGTTGAACGTCTCGTCCGGGTGATCGGCCAGGGTGAACTTGCGCCCCACCTGGAGCCGCACGCACGAACTGTTGCCTTGGAAAAGAAGCGAATCGGAGCGAGCTTCTTGCATGCGGCGCGCGGCCAGCGTTTTCCCTGCTTCGGCGGCATCCGTGTAATCGCCCGGAAAGAGGAAGAGCTCGCGCTTGGGCGCATTCTCCGCATTGTGCGGCCCATCGACCTCCGAGCGTGCCGTCAAATCGGCCCGCGACCGCTTGAAGTCGTAATCACGCATCACCGCCGCACCGGGGCGAATGGCCCGCGCCCGCGATACGTTGCCGACGTGATCCGTCGTCACGGCGCCACCGGTTTCGCGGTAGGGCAGCGTTTCCTCCCCGTCGATGGGCGTATACCCACTCGGGTTGTTGACCATGACCAACTTCGTATGATCCGCATCGGCGAAAAAGTGAAAATGGATGCCCGCGTCGGCCAGAATGCGGCAGAAAAATTCGTAATCCGTCTCGTCCTTCTGGACGCGGTAAGGGCGCGGATCCGGCCGGCGATCGACGCGCCACTCCAATTCGATATCGTGCGGCTTGACCAGCGCCGCCACGATTTCGTGCACCGGCAAATCCTGGAAGATGCGCGAGTCCGACGTGTATTGCAGTTCGGCCAATTTGGGCACGATGCCCAGGGTCACCAGCCGCTGGCGCTCCCCGGTCCCGTGCGGAATCACCTCGCCGACGATGCCGCGCACGACGCGCTGTACTTCGTCGTTGCGCAGTATTCGAAACTCCGCATCGAGCCCCACCGTTTCATCGAGCGATGGAACGACGTCGGGGTCGATGACCACGTCGACATCCCAGCGAAACAACGCCGAGAGCGTCTCGTGGGCGCTGAAGCTGGCCACGACCAGCTTCGTCTCGTCGTGCTCTCCGGCCTTGACCTTGAACGACAGCTCGTCGACCGAGCCCCCGAATATCGACGACAGTGCATTGGCCATTTCTCAGAAGGTCCCCCTAAGGCAACTTGCAATGAAGCGTATCGACTTTCGAGTTATGCTCGTGCGTGGACCGCGGCAGCGGGATGAAACCGGCGAGACCGGCGCGTTGTTCGGTGCAGAGAGCAGGATCGCCATCACGCTCGGCGATCCTTGCGCGAGAGACGGACGAGGGTGCCGGTCCCGCCGGATCTGTTCCGCTGCCGCCGTTCGATGGTAAGAGCTGCCGAACCGGGACGACCCATCAAAAGGTACCGTCCGTGACGGGAAGGCGAAAGAACTCGCCGGTGAGCCCTGCACCCTCGAAGATGCCCTGCGCTTCGTGCAAGGTCCACTTGCGCCAGTCGCGATCGAGGTGGTGCCCGTACCAGGCACGCGCCAAGTCGAGTGTGCGCTCCGCCGAGACGATCGCTCCTTGGGGAAGGCGGTGGCGCTCGCACCAGCGGGCCACGTCGTCCGCGGAGCGAAAGGGGAGGACGGTGGAGCAAAAGTGGACGACGTTGGCCCATGCATCGCGCGGTGGCAATGCGAAGTGCACGACGTGATCGGACACGACCGCACCGTCGCGAAGTCGAATGTCGGCCGGCTCGTTTTCCCCGCCGAGGCGCACGTGAATGGTCGCATTGGGCGCGGTCAACACGGTGATGCCGAATGCGCACCACATGCATGGAGCCCACCAGCCGCGCGCATCGTCGGCGGCGACCCACACGGCGGTGGGCGAGGCCGAAAAGGGATGCGCGAGCCAAACCTCGAGCGATCCCGGATGGAGCACCAGTCCGTGCCCGTCGTGCAGGCGCCGGAGCGCTTCGGCGGCGCGCTCGCGCGGAATGTTCAGGGCCGCGGCCATTTCATCGACCGTGGGTGGATGCCCGCGGCGGACGAACGAGTCGATGACGAGGTGATGAACGAGGCTTTCCATGGTCAGGAGCTCTCCTTCTGCAAATCGGTCAGTTCCGCCTCGAGTTGTTCCCACTCGGCGAGCCACGCTTCGATGGAGCCATCGAGGTCCGTGCTTTCCTTCTCCAGGCGCTCCACGTCGGCCTTGGCGGTCCGCTCGAAGAAGCCCGCTTCGGCATACAGGCCGAGGATCTCCTTTTTGCGCGTCTCGGCGGTCTCGATGGACGCGAGCAGCTTGTCGCGCCGGTTGGTCAGCGAATTGACCCGGCTGCGGCGCTTGCGTTGCTCCTCCCGGCTCACCGCGTTGGCGCTCGCCCCTTCCTCACGGCGTTCGACGGCGTTGGCGGTTTTTGCCTTGAGCACCACCGTGTCGGCGTCGAGGTGGTCATCGCCCAGCGCGGCCAGGTATTCGGCGTAGGTGCCCGGAAAATCGCGCAGTCCGTTCGCCGTGACCTCCACGATGCGCGTGGCCAGGCGCGAGACGAAGTAGCGATCGTGGGACACGAAGAGCACGGTGCCATCGAAGGCGAGCAGCCCCTCGACCAGGGCATCGATGGCCTCCAGATCGAGATGGTTCGTCGGCTCGTCGAGGACGAGCACGTTGGGCTTCTCCACGATGACCCGCGCGAAGACGAGCCGCGCGGCCTCGCCCCCGGAGAGCATGCCCACGCGCTTCTCCACGCTCTCGCCGGAGAACAGCATGCGCCCGAGTTGCCCCCGGACGTAGGTCGTCGCCTCCGAAGGGCACGTGTTCCACAGGTAATCGAGCGCCGTCACGGAAGGATCGGGCAGCACCTCGTGGTGGTCCTGCGGAAAGTAGCCCACGCGCGCCTCGTGGCCGAACTTCGCGCTTCCCGCGTCGGCGTCGAGGCGCGCCATCACGATCTTCAGCAAGGTGGACTTCCCGAGTCCGTTCGCACCGATGATGCCCACCTTTTCGCCGCGCCGCGCGGTGAGGGAGACGTCGCGCAGCACCTCTTTGGTGCCGTAGGACTTGGACACGTGCTCCACGGTGAGCACGTCGCGCCCGCTCGGCCTTTCCGGCTCGAAGCGAAACAGCGGCGTGCGCCGCGAGCTCGTTTTCAGATCTTCGACCTCGATCTTCTCGATCTGCTTCAAACGACTCTGCGCTTGCCGCGCCTTGCTGGCTTTGTAGCGGAATCGCTCGACATAGGCGCGCTTGTGGGCGATTTCCGCCTCGGCCTGGGCGATTTCGGTTTCTTTGCGCTCGCGCGTGAGGCGCTTGTTCTCGACGAAGGCCGCGTAGTTCCCCACGTACTGCGTGATGGTGTCGTAATCGACGTCGAGGATGTGCGTAGCCACGTTGTCGAGAAAGCGCTGGTCGTGCGAAATGACCAACGCCACGCCGCGGTAGCCCATGAGGAACTTCTCGAGCCAGCGAATGGACAGGATGTCCAAATGGTTCGTCGGCTCGTCGAGCAGAAGGACGTCGGGCCCGCCCACGAGCACCTGGGCCAGGAGCACCCGCAACTTGAACCCGCCCGAGAGCGTGGACAGCGGCATGCGGTGGACGGCCAGCGGGATGCCCAGGCCCTCGAGGATGCCCGACGCCCGCGCCTCGAGGGTGTAGCCGCCGGCGAGCCCGAGCGCTTCCTCCAAATCCGCCAGGCGGGCCGGATCGCCCTCGCCGTGGTCGATGATGCGCGAACGCTCCTGGAGCATGCGCCAGACGACCTCGTCGCCCATCATGGCCAGGCTCAGGATGATTTGCGCGTCGTCGAGAAAATGGTCCTGCCGCAAGACGCCAACCCGGTCGCGTGGCGGCATGGTCGCGCTGCCGTCGGTGGCGGGTTCATCCCCGGCGAGGATCTTGAGAAACGTGGTCTTTCCCGAGCCATTGGCCCCGACGAGCCCGTAACGGGAGCCCTCCACGAGCTTGAGCGAGACGTCTTCGAAGAGTGTGCGGCCTCCGTAGGCCTTGGCGAGTCGTGCGGTCGCGATCATGTTCTGCCGAGGTCACGTTAGAATGAACGCCGCCATGGAATTCAAGAATCTGCTCGAGACGCGTGACCTGCCCGATCTAGGCCCCGGCCCGCGCCCGGGGGTGACGTCGCAGGACGCGTTGAATCGGCAGCTCGATGGTTTGCTTCGGGACGCCGAGTTGCCGGTGCGTGCGGCGTCGCTCGTCCGCGCGCTCGTGCTTCTCTGGCACGACCACCTGGATGCTTCGCACGAGATTTCGCAGACCTTGGGTACGTCCGACGCGAGCCTTCTCCACGGCATGATGCACCGGCGCGAGCCCGACTACGGCAATGCGAAGTACTGGTTCGGCCAGGCGGGCGACCATGCGAGCTTCCGCGCATTGGCTGCAGGTGCCGGAGCGCTTTTGGAAGGCGCGGCCGAGACGAATGCGCTGAAGGTCCAGCTCCTTCCACGCGGCGAATGGAACGCGCGCGCGTTCGTGGACGCGTGCGAGGCGGTGGCGCGCCGGCCCGATGAAACGCGCGCGCGGTTGCTCCGCGAGCTTCAGCGGCTCGAGTTTCACGCGGTGCTGGATCATCTGTCGGGTCTTGCTCAGCGTTCGCCCAAGACGGGGCAATAGTCGCTCGTGGGCTCGCGCGCCCAGTAGGCGCCGGTGGCTGCGCGCTCGGCGCGCGTGGTGAAGCGGTACATCTCGGAGCGGCTGCGGATGTAGCGCGGTTTGCGCCCCGCGAAGGGATCGCCGGCGAGAAGGCCGGAAACTGCGGGCGAGCCGTCGAGCAGGCGCGCGACGAAGGCGATGTACGCGGGGTCCTCGGCGCAATCTTCGGACAGGGCGAAGAACCACATCTGCCAATCGAGCCGCGGCAGGTGCATCGGGATGAAACGTGGCGAGGTGCGCGGGTCGTCTGGCTTGTAGCGGAAGGTGTACGGCTGCCAGGTGATGCCGTCGTCGCTTCCCTCGAGGTGGATCTCGCGGCGGGTGGTGGTCATGACGGCGAAAAGCCCGTATGCGTGCACCAGCGAGAGCGGCGCGAGCGAGTGCCCCATGGCTCGGAACGCGGCGGGCTCCTCGTGCAATCCGCGGACGGCGTACCACGTTCGCTCGGCGCTGAAGAAGAGCAGGGCACCGGCGAGGCTGGCCACGATGGAGAGGCGCCGCAGCGGCTGTGCGGTGGTGCGCACGCCTTCGAGTTTGCGCGCGAAGCGGGCAGGGAGGGCGCCGAGGATTTGCGCATCGTCGAGGAGGATGACGGCGAGGGCGATGGTCAGGGCATTGAAGAATCCGTAATTACCTGTCGCGCCGATGGCCAATTGCAAAAGGAGGAAGCCGAGGAATGCGAGCCATCGGCCGCGCCGCGGGACGAAGACCAGGAGCGGCAGATAAAGCTCGATGAAGAACATGCCGCGCGCCGAGAGCGCGTGCGCCCACGGAGGAAGCTGCGCCACGTACCAGCTCGTCCACGCTGGCAGGGGCTGCGTCCAATAGTGGTAGTCGAGCGCGGTGAGATCGCGCCAGCTCGGGTCGCCGCTGAGTCGTTTGACGGCGCCGGAGAGGAATACCAACTTGAAAATGAGAAACCGCAGGAGCCACAACGCCGTGCGTGCGGGCGGGCGTTCTCGGTCGAGCGAGGGCCGGATGCGCCGCCAGGGCGCGAGGAAAAGCGCGGCGACCAAGGTCTCCAGAAGAAGCGCGTCCCACTGGTACTGCAGAAAAGGCCCCGAGACGTTGGCCAGCGCCAGGTAAAGCAGCCATGCGGCGAGAAGCGCCCATCCAGTGGCCACGTCCAAGGCGACCAGTGCGGAGGCGGCGGCGCCCGCCCACGCGATCCCCACGAGCGCACCGTCGCCGAGGGCCATGCCGAGAAGCGGCGGCGCGGGCGCGATGCCGTGCGAGCCGATGAGCCCCTCGATCTGCGTGGCCAGCGACACGAATGCGGCGAGCGCGCAGATCCCCACGAGGCGAAGGAAGATCCACCGCGTGAGTACGAAGGTGGCGGGTCGCACGTCGCGGCCGATGAAGAGCGTCGTCAGCCACGAGGCCGCGATGCGATGGGACGCGACCCACGCGTAGACGGCCTCGCTCACCCGCGCGAAGCCCGGCGAACCGCGATAGAGCATCGCCAGCCATCGGCCGCCCGGGGCATGCGCCAGGGCGGAGAAGACGGCATCGGCGCCGCGGTGCACGATGCCGTTTAGGTCGATGACGTGCAGTGCCGCGCGGAAGGCGTCTTCGCCGATCTCGGGAAAGCGCTCGGCGACGTCCTGGTACGGCGCATAGTCGACGGCGTCGCCGGTGCGGAGGCGAAATCGCTCGATCCATCGTTTGCAGAAGCCGCAGGCGCCATCGTAGACGACGAGCGGTCGCGCCAGCTCGGCCACCTGCTCTTGCACCCCGAGACTGTCCTCGATTTGCCGAGTCGCCTCAAGCTGTGCGGTTTAGACGCCGCGCTTGCTGCTCGGGATCGCTGGGCGCGAGCTCGGTGAGAGATCGACTTCGATTTCGTCTGGGCCCAGGATGGTCGCCTCGTCGCCGAGGCGCATCGCGTCGAGCATGACGGCGCCGATGGAGCCGCGGATGGCGATCTCCTTCGTGTCGTCGGCCTTGTCCTCGGGGCGGAACCAAAAGCGGCCGCGCTTCCAGTGGAGCACCTCGCGCAACACGTCCGTGGGGGGGCGCTCGGATTCGTCCAAGGTGCACGCGACGAAGCCGCTGTCCGCCACGGACATGGTGGCCTTTCGTCCGCCGACGGTGACGACGGTGACGGTGCCGGTGCGGCGCTCCATTTCCAGGATCATCAGCACCGTGGCCAGCGACATCTGGGCCAGATCGCCGCGGAAGGCCGCCCCCATCGACGAGTCCACGGGGCCGTCGATGAACGAGTCGCGCCGCTGGTGAAGTCGCCGGGCCATCTCGATGAGCGCCGAGACTTGGGCCGCGAGCTCCTCCTCGGTGAACGGCTCGCAAAGGGTGGCGTCAGCCCCGACGTGGAGCCCCTGCAGCAGGGCTTGCCGCTCCTCGTGCGACGTCAGAAAGAGAAACGGTGTGCTCGCGACGTCTCCCAGCTCGGTGCGGATGCGGCGGGCCACCCAGAAGCCGTCGATGTCCTCCAGGTTCACATGGCACACGATGCAGTCGGGCAACCACGCACACGCGCGCTCGAACCCGGCGCGCGCGCTCTGCCGCACGTCCACCTGGTGACCGTGCCTTTGCAGGCTCGCAGCCAGCAGCTGCGCCTTGTTTGCGTCCCCATGTATGAGGAGGATTCTCCCCACGTCCACGCCGCTACAGTAGCACAAGTGCAGCCAAGGCTGCGACTTAACGGAATTTTTTAGGCTCCTAAGCAGACTGCGTCGCTTCGGCGCGCTTCTGCATCTTGCGGTGCAGGAGCCGCTTCTTCAGCGGGCCGAGGCGGTCGATCATCAGCTTGCCCAGCAGGTGATCGTTCTCGTGCTGGATGGCCACGGCGAGGAGCTCGTCCGCTTCGATTTCGAACGACTTGCCGTTGCGGTCGAGTGCACGGCATCGCACGTGGGCGGCGCGCTCGATCTCTTCGGTCACGCCGGGGAAGCTGAGGCACCCTTCGGTCCACACGATTTCGTCGTGCTTCTCGATGATCTCGGGGTTGATGAAGACCCGCAGATCGCTCGGCTCGTCTTCACCCGCGACGTCGATGATGAAAATCTGCAGCGCAACGCCGATCTGCGTGGCGGCCAGGCCAACGCCCGGCGCGGCGTACATGGTCTCGGCCATGTCGTCGATGAGCGTCTGGATTTCCTTATCCGCGATGCGGGCAGGGTCTACTTTTTCACCCGGAACGCGAAGGCGCTTGTCCGGATAGTGCAAAATCGTGCGAATGGCCATGACCGAAGCTTTTTAATAATCCCCAAATCGACTTCTGGCGAGCCCCCCGGTCTTCAACCCGGTTACGGATACACGAGCGGCCCGTAGACGTGCGCGTCCTTGCCGACGAGCTCCCACGTGGGCTCGGCAATGTGCGGTGCATCGGCGGGGGTGGCGGGCCCAGCCCAATCCACGGCGCCCGGACGGCCGCGCGGGCCCAGGAGGCTCGGCGCGAGAAAGGCGTGCAGTTCGTCGGCCAACCGCGAGGCGAGAAAGCTTCCCGCCAGCTCGGCCCCACCCTCGACCATCAAGGTCACGATGCTTCGCGCCGCCAAAAGGCGCAGCGCGGCCGCGACGTCGATGCGGCCTTCTGCCGAGCTCGGTGCACGCAGAACCTCGACCCCGCGCGATGTCAGCGTCTCTTCCGCGGCCGTCGATGCATCCGCGTTGCAGATGACCCACGTCTGCACGTCGACCGCCGTCTCGACCAAGCGACTCGCCGGCGGCAAACGCAGCTTCGTGTCGAACACGATGCGAACCGGGCTCGCCCCCACGGAATCCCGCACCGTCAGCCGCGGGTCGTCGGCCAACGCGGTGCCGATGCCGATGGCCACGGCGTCGTGCTGCGCGCGCAAGGCGTGCACGCGCGCCCGCGCATCCGGGCCCGTGACCCATTTGGAGGCGCCCGAGCGGGTGGCGATGCGCCCATCGAGCGAGAGCGCGAGCTTCAGCGAGACGTAGGGAAGCCCCTGGGTCACGTACTTCCCCCAGGGGGCGATCAGGCGCTGGGCCTCCGCCTCGCACACGAACGTGGTGACCTCGATGCCCGCAGCGCGCAGGCGATCGATGCCGCCGCCCGCTACGTTGGGGTTCGGGTCGGCGCAGCCAATGACCACGCGCGCCACCTTGGCCGCGATGATCGCGTCGGTGCAGGGGGGCGTCTTTCCGAAGTGGTTGCACGGCTCCAAGGTGATGTAGACCGTGGCACCCTCGGCCTTTTCACCCGCCGAGGCCAGGGCCGCACCCTCGGCGTGCACTTCACCCGCGCGCGCATGGAAACCGACGCCGACGATGGCGCCATCTTTGACGACCAACGCGCCCACGTGCGGGTTCGGCGAAGGGTGCCCTTTGTGGCCCTCTTCCAAGGCGCGGCGCATCCATTCGACATCGGCCGCGGCGGCGGGGTCCTTGGCCGCGGCATCGGCCGCACCGGTTTCCGGCGGCTCTTTCATCGTCACGTCTCCTCGATCTGGCGCAGCTTCGCGATTTTTTCGAGCTCCGCGCGGAACTCATCCAGGTCGCGGAACGACCGGTACACGCTGGCGAAGCGCACGTACGCGATGTCGTCCAGCGCGCGCAGATGATTCATCACGCGTTCACCCACTTGCTGGGCGCCAACCTCTTTGTCCCCCGTGTCGATGAGCTCACGCTCGATTTGATCGACGATGGCCTCGATGCGCTCCAGCGCGATGTTGCGCTTTTCGCAAGCCTTGCGCATACCGGCGAGGAGCTTCTGCCGGTCGAAATTTTCCCGGCGCCCGTCGTTCTTCACCACCAGCGGGACGACTTCCTCGACCCTCTCGTACGTGGTGAAACGCCGCGCGCAGCTCTCGCACTCGCGCCGGCGCCGGGTCACGTCTCCGGCAGCGGAGAGTCGCGAGTCGGTCACCTTGCTCTCGAGGTGCGCGCAGAATGGGCACTTCATTCGGACTCGATTTTGTTGACCCTACGTATGTGCCGCTTGTCGCCGCCAAAGGGCGTGGTCAACCAAGTCTTCACGATTTCCCATGCCAAGCCGAAGCCGACGACGCGCCCGCCGAGGCAGAGCACGTTGGAATCGTTGTGGGCGCGGCTGTAGCGCGCCGTGAACACGTCCGAGCAATTGACGGCGCGGGCGCCCCGGTGGCGGTTGGCGGTCATCGCCATGCCCACGCCGGTGCCGCACACGAGGATGCAGCGATCGTAGCTGCCCTCGAGCATGCCGCGCACGGCTTGGTGCGCGTAGTCGGGGTAGTCCGTCGACTCGGTCGTGTGGGTGCCGATGTCGAAGACGGTGTATCCCCCTTCGCGCAACCCCTCGACGAGCTCCTTCTTCAGTTCGAGGCCGCCGTGGTCGGAAGCCAAAACGATCCGCTCGCTCATCGTGTTGTCGTCTTTCGCGCTAGCCTTCGAACCTGGAGAAAACCAGTGAACAATTCGTCCCGCCGAAGCCGAACGAGTTGTTCAATGCATGGCGGATGCGTCGCTCACGCGCCTTGTTGGGGACGTAGTCGAGCGTGCACTCCGGATCGGGATCGTCCAGGTTGATCGTCGGGGGGATGCGCCCTTCCGCGATCGCCAGCGCGACGATGGCGCTTTCGACGGCGCCGGCCGCACCGAGAAGGTGGCCGATCATCGACTTGGTGGAGCTCACCCAGAGCTTCTTGTCCAGGGCGTGCGCGCCAAAGACGCCCACGATGCCCTTCGACTCCTCCGTGTCACCCGCCGGCGTCGAGGTGCCGTGCGCGTTCACGTAGTCGATCTGGTCGGGCGCCACGTTCGCGTCCCGAAGGGCCATACGCATCGCGCGCTGTGCGCCTTCGTGATCCGGCGCGGGGTGGGTGATGTGGTGGCCGTCGCTCGAGGCACCGTAGCCGGTGACCTCGGCATAAATCTTCGCGCCGCGCTTCTTGGCGTGCGTCAGCGATTCCAAAATGAGGACGCCGCCGCCCTCTCCGCACACGAAGCCATCGCGTCCCTTGTCGAAGGGGCGGCTTGCGCGTGTGGGGTCGTCGTTGCGCCGCGACAGGGCCATCATGGCCTCGAAGCCGCCGATGCCGACGGGGGTGATCGTGGCTTCCGAGCCGCCCGCGACCATGACTTGCACGCGTCCGCGGCGGATCCACTCGGCGGCCTCGCCCATGGCGTGGGCGCCGCTGGAGCAGGCGCTGGTGGTGCAGTAGCTGGGGCCGCGTAGACCGTGGGCGATGGAGACTTGGCCGGCCGCGAGGTTCGCGATGATGCCGGGGATGGAGTAGGGGCTGACCTTGCTAGGGCCCTTCTCCATGACGGTCTGCTTCGTCTTCTCCAAGGTGAAGAGGCCACCGAGACCGACGCCGATGAAGCATCCTGCCTCGTTGCGCTCTTCCTCGGTCAATTCGAGCTTGGCGTCCTCGAAGGCCAAGGCGGCCGCGCCGAGTGCGAACTCGGTGAAGCGGTCCATCTCCTTGAGCTTCTTTTTCGGGACGAAGCGCGTCCCGTCCCACCCTTTGACTTCACCCGCGATTTGCGCGCGGAAGGCCGTGGGGTCGAACTGGGTGATGCGACCGATGCCGCTCTCGCCCGCGAGCAAAGCTCGCCAGGACTCTTGGGTTCCAATCCCGAGTGGCGTGATGAGACCGATGCCGGTGATGACGACGCGTTCCATGAATCTTCCCGAGCAGTAGGCGTTAACGGCAAGTCTTTAGTACGGCCTGAGGGCCTTGTCACGGAGCGCTGGGCTCCGCGGCAGAGAGCGCTAGCCCGTACCGTTCCGCGTTAACCGGACATAGCCGAAGACCGCCCAATGCCTGACCGCCGCGCCCCGTGTCCGACGAAAAAGTCGGCCACCTCCCCACTCAGGGGGAGGCATAACCGGTGAGGCGTAGGATCGAACGGCGGACGACGCGTTACGACTTCTTCGCGTGCTTCTCGATGTAGTCGATGGCGTCCTGCACCGTGCGGATCTTCTCGGTGTCCTCGTCCGGAATGTCGATCTCGAAAGCTTCTTCGAAAGCGAGCACCAGCTCGACCAGGCCGAGGGAGTCGGCCCCGAGGTCGTCGATGAACGTCGATTCCGGCTTGATGTCTTTTTCGTCGACATCGAGCTGCTCTTTGATGATGCGTTTGACCTCGGCGGGGATGTCGTGAGCCATGCGTGCCTCGTATCAGAAAAAGGGTGCGTCGTGGGGAAAGCTTAGGGGACCCCGTTGGAATCCTTGAACGAAAATCAGACGTACATGCCGCCGTTGACCCGAAGGACCTGACCTGTGATGTAGCCTGCTTCCTCGCTCGCGAGGTACACGGCGGCGGCCGCGACATCTTCCGCCTTACCCGTGCGACCGAGCGGAACGAGCTTGTTGATCGCTTCGCGCTGCGCGTCGGTCATGCCCGCGGTCATGTCCGTGTCGATGAAGCCCGGTGCGATGACATTGGCCGTGACGTTGCGCGTCGCGTACTCGCGCGCAATCGACTTGGCCGCGCCGATGAGGGCCGCCTTGCTGGCCGCGTAGGCCGTCTGGCCCACGTTGCCCATCTCGCCGACGACGCTGGAGAGGAAGATGATGCGGCCCCATTTGGAGCGCATCATGCTCTTCGTGGACGCGCGCGCGCAGGTGAGAGCACCGCGCACGTTCGTGGTGAAGAGTTTGTCGAGGTCTTCGTCCTTCAGACGAAGCAAGAGTCCGTCGATGGCGATGCCGGCACTGGCGACGAGAATGTCGATCCGCCCGTGACGCTTGATGATCGCTTCGATCTGCGTTTCGGTCGCCGCGCTATCCGCGACGTCGAAGCCGGCGATTTCAGCCTTGCCGCCGGCGGCGACAATCTGGTCGGAAAGCTCGCGTGCCGCGGCTTCACCTTTGACGTAGTTGATGATGACGGTCGCACCCTGGCGGGCCAGGGCTTCAGCGCATGCCCGCCCGATGCCGCGCGAGCCGCCGGTGACGAGAGCAATTTTGGAATCCAGGCGAAACATCTTGGGGCGCTTTCTCGCACGCCTTTCGTCACTTGTCATCAGCCAAGGGGCGCGCGCAGCTCGAGGAGCATGTGGGGGCCGGTCGCTTTCAAGCGACGTCGGCGGGCGGGAAAAGACCAGGCGAGATCAGGACGGACGGGCGACGGACTACGAAAGGAACGCCGGAATCTCATCGAACGACGCGGGATCGCAGACGCTCAACACTTTGAGGTCCTTCGCAATGCGCTTGCTCAACCCTGCGAGTGCTTTTCCAGGTCCGATTTCCAGGGCGCGGGTGATTCCCTGCTCATGCATGAATCGAACGGTTTCCTCCCAACGCACGGTGCCATCCACCTGTTTGACCAACAGCTCTTTGACGCGCGCCGGATCTTGATTCGGGCGTGCCTCGACATTGGTCACGATGGGGAAGGCGAGGGGAGAAATGGTCACCTCGGCGAGCCGGGCTTCCAGAGCACGGGCCGCAGGCTCCATGAGCGGAGAGTGGAAGGGCGCGCTCACGTTGAGCAGTTTGCTCTTTCCACCGCGGCTTCCGGCGATGTCGATCGCGCGCTTGACCGCGTCGGCGTGGCCCGCAATGACCACTTGGCCGGGCGAGTTGAAGTTCGCCGGACGTACCACCTCACCGGCGGGCGAGGCTTGCTCCGCCTCTGCGCACAACTCGGTGACGACGGTCGCATCGAGGGCCATGATGGCCGCCATCGCGCCGACGCCGGCGGGCACGGCCTCCTGCATCGCCAGGCCGCGTGCGCGCACCAAGCGAGCCGCGTCCTCCACGGACAGGGCTCCCGCCGACGCAAGCGCCGAGTACTCGCCGAGCGAGTGACCGGCGGCAAGCGCGGGGGTGGGAAGGTCGGGGAAGCGCTCGCGCAAGGCGGCCAACACGGCGAGGCTCGTCGTGACGATGGCCGGTTGCGCGTTCGCGGTGAGGGTGAGCGTGTCCTCGGGGCCCTCCATCACGATCGTGCGGAGTTCAGGCCCGAGTTCGCGATCGACCCGATCCCAGACGCCACGCGCGGCCGCTGACGCAAGGAGGGTCTCCTTGGCCATACCGACCGCTTGCGAGCCTTGACCGGGGAAAAACCATGCCGTCTTTACCGACATGGTCGTCGCTCAGTCGGCTTTTTTGGCGACCGCGGTCACCTGGCGTCCGGCGTAGAAGCCACACGCTCCGCAGGCGCGGTGCGGGACGCTCGGCTCGCCGCAGTTGGAGCAGGCAATGAGCTGGATTGCCGTGACTTTATCGTGATTGGCGCGGCGCATGTTGCGCTTGGATCGGCTGGTACGGCGTTTGGGGACGGCCACGGCGGCTACTCCTTCTTGAGATTCTTGAAACGCAGCAAAGGCAAAAGGCGCGGGTCCAACGATTCCTTGGTGTCCTCGGTAGGGCTCGCGCCGGAAACACCAGGGGCGCTCATACCCGGGCAGTCCTCGGAACACAAGGGGATCATCGGGATTTGCAAAACGAGCTCATCCCGGACGACGTCGTCCAGGATGACATTGTCCCCGTCGAAAGGCACGACATCCGCCTCTTCGGGCGTGAACTCGTACTCTTCGGCGTCGGGGGCTTTGTTCCGGCTGGCGGGCACCATCAGGAGGCTGAGCTTCTCGTCGACCGGGATGCGGGACGGCTCCAGGCAGCGCGCGCACGGGGCGGTCAGCTCGAACCGGAGACGGCCGTAGACGACCACGTCGCTGCCGCTTTTCGAGAGACGCACCTCGAGGCGCCCATCGTCGCCCGCCGGTGTCGCCTCGTTTCCTTCGAGCAAACCGCGCACCCAGCTTGCCCGCACCGGGAAGTCGTAATCCTTGCCGGCAACATCGAGTTCGGAAGTCGGGACTCGGAATTCGGGGTGACGCTGAAGTTCGGCCATGACGAAGGGCGGGGGAATCTTCCACGGCCGCATGGCATACGCAAGCCTTCTTGCGCTCAGAATCGCGTCTCGTATCCGGCGAGCCAGCCGCCACCGCGCAATGGGGTGATCGTGGCCTGGCTTGGTGAAGGGCTTTTTCCGGGGTGCGAAAGAAAGAGGTACGTGGCCACACCGAGCGCAACGACACCGACGCCCAGCGAAATGTCGGCCACGAGGAACTTGGTTTTGACCGCGTCGGTGTCCGACGTGGAGCAGTTGGGATCGCAGGTGTCTTTGAGGTGGTTGTAGTCGCTGATTCCCTTCAATCCGAAGAATGCGAAGCTCGCCAGCGCCGCCACCCCGACGCCGCCCACGACGTACGCCGCGACCGGTGCCGACGCCGCCTCCGGCTTTTTGGGGGGTGCTGGCGCATTCACGCGCGCGAACTTGGCGCGCAGCGCCCGTCCTTTCTGCCTCTCGGCCACGACGAGCGTCTCTTCCACCGCCTCGGCGCCCGCCGCCTCGAGTCGAAATTGATGCGGCCCTGGATCGATGGCCGTCTCCGTCCCCGTGAGCCTGTCGAGCCATGGCCGCCCATCGACGGAGACCTTCACGTCGACCAAGTCATTTCCTGCCGCATCGACCGCACTGATCAGCAGCGTGGGCATCCGCGCCTCCACGTCGGTGAGCCAGGCGCGGCATTCCTTCACCACCGCCCCTGGGCAGCTTGGATTCGCGCACCCCACGAACTTCTCCCGCGCCATCCCAAGCTTTCCCTCATCGCGGAGGCGCTGGCCTTCCTCGGCGTCGTCGATGCACTGCTGCTTGACCGGATCCCCTTTCGGCTTGGCCTGCGCATTCCCAGCCAACGCCATGCAGACCAGCAGCAACGCCCCGCGTCTCACAGGCACTCTGCCTTGAACCGCTTCCGACCATTCGCATCAATCGAATAGGGCGGATCACAGTTCTTCTTGGGTTTTCCCATCGGCTTTCCCACGGCCTTCGGCACCTCGGACGTCGACGTCGACGTGGTCGGCGTGGACGGGGTCGCCGACGGCGACGGCGGCGCAGACGCCACGGTCGTCGTTGTCGGCTCCGCCGTCACCGTCGGCCCCACGCGGAGCTCCTCGCGCGTCTCGTCCTTTCGCGAAGCCCAAATCGCCACCCCGAACAACACCACCAACAGCCCGGCAAATCCCACCAGCGCCGCCACCACGATCGCGCGCCGCCGCCGCTCGGCGCCCGGCGAGAACTCCGAGAACGCCTGCGAGTACGCCGAAATGGCCGACGGTGCCGTCTCGGGCTCCGAAGGCATCTCCACCGGCGCAGGAGCGCTCGGAACACCCATCTCGGCCGTCGGTCTCGTCTCCGGCGCCTTCCGCATCGACGAAATCTCGTGCAGCACCTGCTCGGTGCTCACCGGCCCCGTGATCGGCGTCTGCTGCTCCATCGCAGCCACAGCTCGATGGCGGGCGGCCAGCACCACTCCGGCCGCCCCCTCCATCCAGTCGGCAATCTCCGCGGCACTCGCCACGCGACCCAGTGCCCGCTCCAGCGCAATGGCCATTTCCCGCGCGGTCGCAAAGCGCTGGCCCAGGTCTCGCGCCAGCCCGCGTAGCACCACGTCGTCCAACTCGGGGCTCACGTCCCGCGCGTAGCGGCTCGGCGGTTCCACCTCGCTCGTGAGCACCCTCGCCAGCACGATGCCCTCGTTGTCGCCCGAGAAAAGTCGTCGCCCGGTCAGCGCCTCCCAGAGGCACACCGCGGCCGCGTACACGTCCACCTGCCGCGTGAGCTCCGATTCCGACGAGAGCTGCTCGGGCGCCATGTAGGGCAGCTTGCCCTTGATCTGCCCTTGCTGCGTCGTGTGAATCCGCCCCGCGGCCTTGGCCACGCCGAAGTCCAGCACCCGCGCCACCCCATCGGAGCCCACCAGGATGTTCTGCGGCGACACGTCCCGGTGCACGATCGACAGGGGCTGCCCGCGCTCGTCGCGTGCTTCGTGGGCCGCGTGCAGACCCTGCAGCGTGCCCGATAGAATGCTCCCCACGATGGCCGGCGGAATGGCCTGGCCCTTCTGCGTCTCTTGCCGAATCAACCGCGACAGCGACTCGCCGTGCACGTACTCCATGACGACGAAGAGCTCACCCTCGGTGGCCACCACGTCGAGCGTCGGCACCACGTTGGGGTGGCGAATGCGCGCCGCCAGCCGGGCCTCGTCGAGGAACATCGACACGAAGTCCGGATCGCGCGCGTACTGTTTGTGCAGTCGCTTGATGGCCACGGTGCGCGAAAAGCCAATGGCTCCGTGGAGGCGCCCAAAGTGAACGGTCGCCATGCCACCGACGGCGATTTCCCCGTGCAACGCATAGCGACCGAGCAGTCGCACTGGATTTTCGGGCACAGGTGCGCCGCCCACCATTTGGAAACAGAGCGTAGCGCATTCTTCTGCTGGCTCGAACGCGAATGAAGGGAGCGTTTGACGAGCAATCCGTTCGCCTTTAGAATTTTCGCGTACGAAACTTCTCTGGACTGCGCCCACCATGAAACGATCCCAGGCCGCCGCCGCGAGCGCTTCCCCGTCCGATGCACGAAAAGACATCGACGAACTCCTGAAGACGCTCATCTACCTCTACACCGAAAACCGGCGCGTCATGAAGGCTCTCGCCGCGCGGGCGAGTCTGACGGGGCCGCAGCTCACCGTGGTGAAGATGCTCGAGCACATGGGCGATCTTTCCCTGTCGGAGCTTTCCGATGCCATCCGCGCCCAAAACAGCACGGTCACGGGCATCGTCGATCGGATGGAACGCGAGGGCATCGTCGAACGCGTCCGCTCCACCGACGACCGCCGTGTGGTGCGCATCCACCTCACCGAGAAGGGGAACAAGCTGGCCAGCGAGATCCCCATCGAGCCCATCGGCATCTTCGAGAGCGCGCTCGAAGCGCTCAGCCCTCAAGAGCTGCGCGATGCCCTCAAAGTCGCCGGCAAGGTCACCGCGCGCATCAAAGCGATCATCAAGCGAGACTTCCCCGACCTGGGTGATCCCAAGGAGTGACCCACATGACCCGCCGCGATCCGGATCTCTGCGTCATCACCTGCGCCGTGACGGGCGTGCTGGCCAATCGCAAACAGTGTCCGGCCATCCCGTACACGCCGGTGGAGATCGCCGAGGAGGTCAAGCGTGCCTACGACGCCGGCGCCTCGGTGGTGCACATCCACGCGCGCAACGACGATGGCTCGCCCACCTTCAGCCCGGCCACGTTCGCGGCCATCAAGCGCGAGATCCGCGAGCGCTGTCCCATCTTGCTCAATTTCTCGACGGGCACCATCTTCGACGATGTCTCCGAACAATGCGCCTACATCCGGGAGAGCCGTCCCGAGATTGCCGCATTGAACATGGGGACGATGAATTATTCGAAGTATTCGGAAAAGCGAAAAGAGTTCGCCTTCGATATGGTGTTTTCGAATACGTATCAAAAGATCATCAAATTACTGACCGCGATGAACGAGAGCGGCGTCAAACCGGAGCTCGAGTGTTTCGATACCGGCCACACGCAGGGCATTGCGCCGCTTTTGGACATGGGCGTGCTCCGGCCGCCGCTGCAGTTTTCCTTCATCGTCAATGTTTTGGGCGGCATTCCGCCGTTGGTCGAAAGTCTGCAATTGCAGACGCGCATCATGCCGCCGGGCAGCGAGTGGGAAGTCATTGGCATCAGTCGTTGCCAATGGAAGATGATGGCCGCGGCCCTGGTTCTCGGGGGCAATGTGCGCGCGGGATTGGAGGACAATCTGTACTTGCCCAATGGCGATATGGCCCGCTCGAACGGCGACTTGATCGAGGTGGCCGCACGCCTGGTGCGCGATGTCGGTCGAAAGGTCGCGACCGTGGACGAAGCGAAGGCGATTCTGGGGCTTTAGCCCGCGCTCTGCCGTGCGCCGCGCATGACGATGCATGCCGTGATTCCGCCGATGCCGAGCATCAACTTCACGCCGATGTCGCCCTCGAGCGGCGTCTCCGACATGACGATGGAGCCTTTGCGCTGCACCCGCGGGTGCAGGGCGTGATCGGCGACGCCCGTGGGGAATGCGGTTCCGCGCGAGAGGCTCAGCGCGAGCTCGGTGAGTTCCCAACCGCCCGAGTTGGCCATGCCATGACCGAGCTGGCCTTTGCGCGCGGTGATGCGGGTTTTATCGGTGACGTATTCGTCGATGAGCGCGAGCTCGTTCAAGTCGCCCGGCGTGCCGGTGGCGTGCAGGTCGATGACCGCCACGTCCGACGGCTCGATGCCGGCCTCCGCGTAGGCGCGGGCAATGGCGCGCTTGGGGCCCGATTGCGACGGCGTGATGATGTGCTCGGCGTCGGACGAGAGCGCGATGGCCTCGACGTAGCCTCCGATGGGGCGCAGATCGCGCGCCTCGCAGAACTCGGCATCGCCGATGATCCAGATGCACGAGCCGCCCGAAACGTGGGTGCCACGCAACGAGGTGAAGGGAAGGTTCACCTCGGGAATGCCCGGCATCACGCGGGCGGTGTGGAAGGCAGCCACCAGCGCCGCATCGGGGCGCGGGTCGGTGGTGCCGACGATGGCCATTTTGGCCTCGCCGCGGAGGATGGCGTCGCGCCCGCACTTGAGGGCGACGCCGAACGTCGAGCAGGCCCCTACGGGCGCGAAGGCCGCGCCGTGCACGTCGAGCAGCATGGTGATCTGCGCGGCGGGGCCGTTTTGAATGTTCCAAATCAGGTTGGGGCTCACCTCGGTCCACGGCGGGGGAGGGCAGCCGAACTCCGTGACGAGCGCTCGGTGTGCGCGCGACCGCTTGCGCATCGCGCTCATGTGCGCCTTGTCCTGGTTCTCGTCGTCCGCGTCGAGCTTCTCGATGGCCGCGAACCGCTTCAAGAAGGTGTCCAGCACCTCGGAACGCGCGGCCCAATACGCATCCCACGCCTTGCGCGCCTCGAAGCGTGCATCGCTGTCGACGGGGAACGTCGTCGGGTTCGGCGGCGGGGCTTCGGAGCCCGTAGGAACGGCGCCGTTTGCATCGAATTGTTTGCGCGCCGCACAATGTTCGGGTTGCGCCCAGAAATGATTCCACGCGCGGGTCGCACGCTCGAGCGACGCGGCAGCCCGGTAGCTCTCGGGCAGATCACCCACGCCGGAGCCGACGTAGACGTGGCATCCGTCGTCGACCTCGCGCACGAGGCGCTCCAAATTCGGATCGCACTGGAGCGCTTGGATGGTGGCGCCGACGGCGAACTGAACATTGTTGGCCATCTTGGCGCGGAGGCGCGTCACGTAGGCCTCGCCATGCCGCTCGGCGATCCACGCCGCATAGTCATCGAACGAAAAATCGGGCTCGCCCACCGCGAAGAGACCGTTGCCGAACTCGCGCCGGGTCGTGGGCCCGAGCGCGGTGGCGCCGCGCTGAAGAAGCGCCTCGAACGCCTGCACGTTGCGGCCCCCCGGCGCAACCACGCCAACGCCATAAATGCCGATGCGACGGCGGGAAGGACGATCCGATGAACGGGGCGATGACATCCGAAGGGTCTCCTGGTCGACGCGCACGAAGCGTGGCGTACCGCGTATTGCCGCATGGGCACGTAAACGGTGCGGCTGGAAGCTAGCGGTTTGGATCTGCTTCGACAAGCATGCACCTTGCGCGTCCACGAACCTGAACAAGGGAGAAAGAGTCCATGAGCGTCTACGCGAAGATTCGTACGCAGAAGGAAGGTCCCGTTCTGACCGCTCGGCTCGCGTATCCCGAACGGCGCAATGCCATTGGGCCGCAGATGGTCAACGAGCTTTTGCACGCGCTCGCCGAGGCCCACGCCGATCCAGAGGTGCACGTGATCGTGCTGGCCGGTGAGGGAAAGGCCTTTTGCGCCGGCGGGGACTTCGCGCAGATGACCTCGTCGTCCGACGCGCCGCAGCTCGAACGCCACTCGAAGCCGGGCGATTATGCCGATTTGCTGCTCGCCATGGTGCGGGCGCAAAAGCCCATCGTGGCCAAAGTCCACGGTGCCGCGATGGGCGGCGGGCTGGGGCTGGTGGCCGCGAGCACCCTGGTCGTGGCGTCGACGGAGGCCGAGTTCGGGACCCCGGAGATCCTCGTGGGCCTCTTTCCCATGATGATCATGGCCGTTCTCGCCCGCCTCGTTCCGCGCCGCCGCCTCATGGAGATGATGCTGCTCGGCGAAAAGTTGAGCGCGGAGGAGGCCAAATCCGCCGGCCTGGTGAACCAAGTCGTCGCCCCGGCAGCCCTGGATGGCGCCGTCGCCACGCTCTGTCAAAAGCTCGCCGCGAAGAGCCCCAGCACGATGCGCCTGGGTCTCCGCGCCTTCGCCGAGCAAGACGACGAGCCGCTCGAAACCGCGCTTCCCAAATTGCGCGAACGCCTCGCCGAATGCCTGGCCACCGACGACGCCCGCGAAGGCCTCATGGCCTTCCTGGAAAAGCGCCCCCCGAAGTTCACGGGGAAGTGAGAGCGGGGGAGTTGTTCACGCGATGAAAATGGCTATCCTATGGCTATGAAGCGCGTATCGGTTGCCGAAGCAAAAAATCGCCTTCCTGCCCTGATTCACGCGGCGGAAGAGACGGGGCCGGTCGAGATTCTGAGGCACGACAAGCCGGTGGCGGTACTGGTCGCTCACGACGAGTACGAGCGCTTGCGGCGGTCGCGTGGCCCGGGAAATGGCACGTGGGACGCGATCATGCGTTGGCGCGAGAAGCACAAGGACGAGATGGAGGAGTTGGACCTTGCCGGTGCGTTGGAGGGCACGAGAGGGGAAAGGCCGGCTCGGGCCGTGAAATGGTGATGTCCACGGGACCGCTTACTCCCTCGGTTGTATGAATCGCGCGCTGCTCAAATACCTGCTCGATACCAACGTCGTCTCGGAACCTGCGAAACCGCGGCCGAACGAGTACTTGCTCGAACAGCTGCGCGAACACGAGGATGCGGCGGCCATCTCGTCGATTACTTGGCACGAGTTGCGTTGCGGCGTTTCTCGGCTGCCAGAGGGCAGGCGAAAAAAAGAGCTGAACGAGTACCTTCGAGCCATCCGCCTTCCGATCCTCGACTACGATCAACGAGCGGCAGAATGGCACGCAGAAGAGCGGGCGCGCCTGGAAAAGAAGGGACGGCTTCTCCCCTACGGTGATGGGCAAATCGCGGCCATTGCCGCCGCGAACCGTCTGACCCTCGTGACCGCCAACGAGAAGGATTTCAAGGTATTTGCCGACCTAACCGTGACCAACTGGATGCGGTGAGCGCGCACTCACCCGCCTTACTCGGAGGTGCTCGGGGGAGGGCGTTCGCTGACGCGTAGAAGCAGGGGGCGGACGGCTTCGTAGAGGTGCGGGTACGGCTCGAGGGACGCGACGCAGGCGGTGAGGCGTGCGGCGCTGGACGTGTGCGGATCGGGACCCAGTTGGGCGTCGGCGCCGTCGGTGGGGAGCATGGCTTCTAGCCAGGCGCGAAGGACGCTGGGGAGTTCGGGCGCGCTGCAGGCGCTCAGCGCGCGGGCCGCCACGGGCGGATCCGATGCAATGGCGAAGTGGGTGACCAGGCGGATCACGTCCCTCGGGCGGCCTGCGCGCGCGAGGACCTCGGCGAACATTGCATTGGCGGCCGCGTGGCCCGAGGTGCGCAGCATTTCCGCGCCGATGGCGTCGAGGGCGGGCTCTCCGCCGCGGCCAATGAGGTTGCGCAACCGCGCAAACGAGGTTTGCCCATTCTCGATCGATTCGGCGATGTTCTCCGCGAGATCCGGCTGCGACCAGTCGAGCGGAATGCTCGACGGGCGATCCGACGGGGGCTTGCTCGGCACGGCCGCGTCGACCTCCGGATCCACCAGCGGCACCGCGAGCACGAGTGTGCCCGGACGGGAGAGCAGGTCGGAGAGGTCCGCCAGGAACGTGTCCAGCCGCACGCGCGGACGCGAAGGTGGCAAGGACGCCATCGGCGTCGGCAAGGGTCGCGAGCGTTCGGCCCGCGCGATCACCGAGGCGAGCTCCCGCGGATCGCGTGCGACCAGTGCATCGAGCGACGCGCGGTCGATGCGGGTCATGCGCGCGTGGTCCGGCGCGACCTGGAAATCGATGGGGAACAGGCGCTGCTCGGCGGCCGGCCAGAGAATGCCGATTTCCGAGGTGGCGAGTTGCGCGACGGCGTCCATGAGCCGTTCGTGCGCCCAAGGCCCCGCCGAGGCGAGGGTGGCGATGCGGATGCAGGCTTCGAGCATCGGCACGCGCGTGTCGCCTTTTGCGCCCAGACGGCCGTCGTAGAACGAACAGGCGCGCACGAGGGCCTCGGGTGGCGGATGGCTGGACTCGGCCAGCGAGGCATCGTCGCTCTCGTTGCAGAAGAAGCCGAAAACCAAGGCGGCGACCGTGCCGTTTTCCGCGACGATGGGCCCTTCGTCGAGCGCTTGGCGGGCGTGACGCGCGATGGCGCGGCGAAGGCGTTCCAGGTCTTCGGGTTGATGCGCCGTGACGCGCGCAAGCCATTCGTCCCACGCGGCCTGGTTCGATTCGTCCCGGGCGAGCTGGACCCGCGAAAGAAGCCGCGCGGATGGGACTCCCTCGAAGAGCGCGCGGGCCAGCGACAGGTCGGCCACGAGGAGCTCGACCTGGTGTTCGGGCATCAGCGACACCCCGAAGTCCACCGTGGCCTTCTGCATCAAGGGATCCGTTGCATCATGAAAGAGTCGATTCAAGGCAGAATCGCCCCCCCAGATCGAAGCAAAGGTCGCGCCGTCGCCCGGGCCGCCGCAACCTATCGCCCCAGCTCGAGGGAGCGGGCGTGTACGGCATTGGATGCGAACGGTTACTCCACGGTCGGCGGAGGTCGCGAAACGCCGGGTTTTCCCGCGCGAATGCGCACCAACGACCAGGTGCCCGCGGTCTCGCCGTCAAAGGCGTGAAGCGCGGTTGGGCTCCCCGCGATGTGCCGCGTGTCGAGTCGGGGGCGAACCTCGTAGAGACCAGGCAGGTCGAACGCATGATCCGGGCAGGAGCTCGACGGAAGCATGACGACCTGGGCGCGTCCGCGCGGCGAAAGCGTGGTGAAAAGCTCGCGAATGGCACCGGCGCCCAAGGCGGGGCAGGTGACCTCGCCGTCCGGACCGATGACGTCGAAGGCAACCGATTGTGGCCGGAAGTACACCGACGCGCGTCGCGTTCCGACGTTGGTCAGGCTGACGGTGACGCTGACGTCCCGCCCGCGAAACCCGTCACTTCGTGCGGGAAGCGCGATCGCGAACGCGTGCTCAAGGCCGTCGCTCGGTGCGGAGGGGGCACCGGAGGAAGGGCTGTCTTTCTCGGTGACCGGGGAGGTCGTCCGGCTTGCCACCGGTACGGTGTCCTTGCCTTTGTCGGGCAAGGTGGCATCGGCCACCGCCCCTGAAACACCTGACAGCGCGGCCTCCGAGAGCTCGACGGAGGACGTCGAGATGACCTCTTTGAGCGAGCCAATGGTCACGTCGGCGGCGCGCTCCGCGGAGGCCACCGGCGCGACGGCGAAGGGAGCTGCGGGCTTGGCCTTCCCTCGTGGTGGCGTAAATCCGTAATGGGCAATCACGCGCGCACCGCGCACGAGGCCGGCGACTTCTTTCGCGCCGAAGCAATACATGCGCGGATCGATCGCTTCGCTGTAGGCCTTGCCCGGCAAGAGCACGAGGCCCCGCGCCAGATCGGACGACGGGCGCATGTCGGCCGGCAGCGAACAGCGAACCGTGCGTGCCGGCGAAGGCTTTTTTCCCTTCGAGGGCGCTGCGCCCTCGGGGATCATGATTTCGAACGAGAGCAGGTACGGGTCGGCCACAATGCGCAGCGGCGACTCGCCCGTGTTCTCCAGGCGCATCGTCCACCGCTTCAGCGAATCGGTGGCCAGCGTCAAATTCACCTTGGGCGGCGGCAGGGACGTATCCGCTGCCGCCTCCCTCGATCCGAACGAGGAAAGGAGCGCGAGACCCAGCGCGACGACGGCTTTGGTCGCGCGCTTCATCTCACCCGCGCAACGTTTCGAACAGCTCGAGGTCGGGAATGGTGACCGAGAACCGCGTGCGGACGACGGCAACGTCGCCTTCTTCGAGAAGCTTGCAGAATGCAAGTCCGTCGTAGAGGGCCACGGGGGCTGCGTTCGGGGCGCCGGCTTCTTCACGGGCTCCGGAGAGTACCTGTCCCGTGGTGACGAGCCAACCCGCTGCGGCAGGGCCGTAATGATGCAGTGCTCCACGCAGATCGCTCACGCGCTCGCGACCGAGCTCGCGGCCGTCCTTGCGGATCACGATGGCCGTGCGGATCTCGTCGCTGCCGGTGCGGTGAATGGCGCTGAAGTGCGCTTCGCCACCCGGCGAGCCCGCGCGACGCACGGGGCGGAGTTGCGACATCCCGGCGCGCTCCAAGGCGAGCAGGGCCAACTCGGTGAAGGCGTGGCCCGGCAGCTCCTGCACGCGGCGCAGAAGCACGCGGCGGGTGGCCTCCCGGTAGCGCTCGATCGCGCCGTTCACTTCTTGCTCGAGGCGGACCAAATCCGAACCGAGGACCCAGTCCGTCGGGGCGACGCGCGAACCCGCGGCGAAGCGGAAACGCGGGCGTTGCCCGGCGGCGTTGCGGCGCAGATTGTCCGCGCGGAGGGCCGCGCCCACCTGAATGACCGCGAGCGACGGATCGCCCGAGAGGCGACCGCGGCGCATGAACGCGTCCACGATGGCGCGGAGCGGCACCGGGCCGGCGTTGCGATCGAAGGACGCCATGACGGTGAGCGCTGCATCCGCCAAGTCGCGGCCGAAGAGCTCTTCGCCTTCGCCGATCGGAACCTCGATGCCGCTGGGTGCACCGCCCGCCATGATCTGGTGGCGATCGCGCACTTGCGGGCGCGGAGCCGGCGCCAGCGGATCACGCGGCGATTCGACGCCGCCCTCGGTCTCGCCCGCGTTGAGGACTTGGGCGGCGAGGCCCGGATCGAAACGCGGTGTCGTTCCCGGTCCCGGATCGAAACGCGACGAGTTCGGCGTAGCCCCACGTGCCTCTCCACCCTCGAGGCGCGGCGACGAGAGACCATCTGCGGTGATGTCCGTGGCACCACTCCCGCCACGTCCGCGGCGGCGGCGACGACGGCGACGGCGGCCTCCCTCGGTGAGCGGCTCGCCCACTTGGGCGGGCGCTGCATTCTGCGGGGCGAAAATCGGCTGATCGTCGTCCTCTTCGTCGTCGAAAAGCTCGGCGCCCTGGGCGGCCAAGTCGGCCCGAAGTGCGTCCTCGCCCGAAACGATGGGGCGCTCTTCTTCCTCTTCCTCGACTTCGGCAACCGGCGGGGGCGGCGGGGTGGATTCGCGCGTGGCCGCTTCGACCTCGAGCGCGTTGATCTCGTCTCCCGTCTCCTCGTCCTCGACCTCGGCCACGGCGACCGGTTCGCTCTTCTTCTTGCCGCGCTTACCATCCCAGTCGCGGAGGGCGAAGACACCGGGCTTGACCCGCACGATCGGGTTCGTCTTGTCCTCTTTCTTCAACAACGCGGCGAGCCGGGCACCCATGGTGACCTCCGGGCTCTTGCCAACGTGGGACAAGAGGTTCTTCTCGATCGCAAGCTCGGTAATTTCCTTGTAATGAAGCGGTTTGCCGGCGAGTCGAAGGACCTCTGCAGCGGCTTCGGTGAACGTCATGGTCGTTTTTCCATTTGTCTGTGTGACGACGCCTCGTGGCATCGGGGGGCTCTTGCGCCCGTCGAGGAGACCCTCGTGACGACCTCCAGGTGAACCTCTTGCCGAGATTAATCCCAGGTTTCGTCCGTCGAATCCCCACCACGCCCCGCTCGGCGGTGGCTGTGGCTTGCGCAACCCGTGACCTCACAAAGCTACGCCTGAGTGGCTATAACTCGGGCGAAGCACCTCGTCAAATGGCTTAGTCTGTCGCGACTTGCCTTTCTGAGCATCCTATGCGCCCTCTAATTTTGTCGATTCTCGTCGTCCTCATCGTCTCGATTCCAGGCTTTTTCGGCTGGCAGATTCAACGCGCCGGGACCCCAGCGTTCTGGGGCTTCGTGGTCGTGCCCACGCTTCTTCTCGCGGTGTTCGCGGCCGTTCGTGCCCAGCGCCACGGGGAGTTGCGCGAGTGGCTTCGCCCTCGTTGGGGCGACGCCACCGTCGGTGTGCTGAGCGGCGTAATCTTGGTTGCAGTCGCGTATTATTTTACGCGGATCGTGGCGCCCGTGGGCGGACCGCGTGAGGTCTGGCTGGCCCGGCTTTACCTGCAAATTGGGGATTTATCGCAGCTTCGGCAACACACCGGGGCCGTAGCGGCGCTGGTCATTGCGGCATCCATCGCGGAGGAGCTCGTCTGGCGAGGTCTGGTGACCACCTTGCTGGCCGAACAGTGGGGATCGCGCGCCGCGTGGATCGCGTCGGCCTTTTTCTATGCGGCGGCGCACCTTCCGGCGGCGTGGGCGTTGTCCGATCCGCGGGCAAGCGTCAATCTGCTTTTGCCGATCGGGGCACTGGGGGCAGGGCTCGTTTGGGGCATGGTGGTGCGCCTGAAAGGCGGTAGTCTGGTGGCCGCGATGATTGCACATGCACTCTTCGACTGGTGCATGGTGGTGATGTTTCCTTTGTGGGGGACGGGCCTCTGATCACCGGACCGCTCCGCCGCGACGCCGTCGAGCTCTCGCACTGGCTCGAATCGGCCTATCCCGCACTCGGGCCCTCGCTTCGCAGCCGGCCCGAGGACGTGTCGTATATCGCCAACTCCGGGCGCGGCGCCCGCGATGCTCGGGCCTATCGGCGGCTGCTGCTGCCCCAGCTCGAAGATCTCTCCGACGCCGCCGACGTGCGGCGGAAATTGCGCCGCTTTGCCACGCGCGAGCGATTGCGCATCGCGGCGCGCGAATTGGAAAGTGGCACCGACGTCGACGTGACCGCGCGCGAGCTCTCCGAGCTGGCCGATGTGTGCATCGAGGTGGCCCTGAGCGAGGCCCTGCTGTGGGCCGACCGCCGTTTCGGTGTGCCGACGAAGCTCGATGGAACGCGCAACGGCTTTTGCGTCATCGGGATGGGCAAGCTGGGCGGCCGCGAGCTCAATGCGGGAAGCGACGTCGATCTCCTGCTTTTCTACGACACGGACGAAGGCTCCGTGGTCAAAGACGCCGTGCTGCAAGAGGTCTCGCTGCACGAGTACTTCACGCGCGTTGCCCAGCGGCTGACCGCCACCCTGGAGGAGCCCACGGAAGACGGCATGGTCTGGCGCGTCGACCTGCGGCTGCGGCCCGAGGGTTCGCGCGGCCCATTGGTGAACGCGCTGGCGGCGGCCGAGCGCTATTACGAATCATGGGGCCGCACGTGGGAACGCGCCGCCCTGGTGCGTGCGCGGCCTTCGGCGGGCGATCTGGCGGTGGGGGAGCAAGTGTTGGCGGCGCTGTCGCCCTTCGTGTGGCGGCGCGAAGTGAATCCGCAATTGGCCAACGAGATGGCCGCGATGCTGCTGCGGGCGCGCGCGGAAATCGGCGAAGAGGATCCGCGGCGCGATTTGAAATTGGGCCCCGGGGGCATCCGCGAGGCGGAGTTCTTCGTGCAATCGCTGCAGCTCGTATGGGGCGGGCGCGATCCGGTCGTGCGCAGCACCAACACGATGGACGCGTTGCGGCGTCTTCGCGGGCGCGGCTTCGTCACCGAGCGCGAGGCGCGTGAAATCGGCGACGGCTATTTGGCACTGCGGCGTCTGGAGCATCGCGTGCAGTTTGCAACGGGTTTGCAGACCCACGCCTTGCCGGAGGATCCATCGCTTCTGGGGCGCATCGCCCGATCGCTGGGTTTTCGCGGCACGGTGCAGTTGGAGAAAGATCTCGACCGCGTGCGAAAGCGCATTGGCGCGCGCATGGCCTCGCTCACGAGCCATGGCGTGGCCAAGACGGATGCCGCGGCGCCGTCGTCCATCGAGCGGCTGCTGGTGGCGCTGGATGCACGCGACGAAGCCCGCCTTTTGACGTGCCTCGAGGAGCGCTTCGATCCGATTCGGGCGCCGGAATTGCTGCGGCACCTGCTGGCCCTGGCCAAGCGCCCCGATGGTCCACTCGGCGCGGTCTCGCGCGATCTCTATCCCTCGCTCGCGGAGACGCTGATCGACGCGCTCGCGGATGCGGCGGATCCCGAGCAGGCCGCGCGCCTGATGACCACGTTCTTCGCGCGCATGATCACGCCCAGCGTCTACGTTCGCGCGCTGGCCGAGGATCCGCTGGGGACGCGTCGGCTGGCGGGGCTGTTCGGCGCGAGCGCCTTCCTGGGCGAGGCCGCGGCACTGCATCCCGATCTGGTGGACCAACTGCTCTTTCGCACCACCCCGGTGAGCGATCCCGAAGGTGCGGCGCGTGTCGTGGACGACGAGGTGACACGGCTCGGCGATTTGCAGAGCATCACCGACGCCGGCTTGCGCCTGGAGCGCCTCGTGGGCGCGCTGCGCCGGGCCAAGCGCCGGGTGACCATGGAGGTCGGCATCGCGGATCTCGCGGGCGAGCTCGATACGCGAAAGTGCACGCTGACGTTGAGCACCCTGGCCGATGCGGTGCTGCGCCACACGGTTCGTTTCACCTTGGGCGCTGACGTCCGCATGGCCGTCATCGCCATGGGGAAGCTCGGCGGGCGTGAGATCGGCTACGGATCGGACTTGGATCTGTTTTTCGTCTTCGACCCCGCGGGGGAGGACGAGCACGAGGCCCAGGAGCGCGCCATCCGCGGCGCCCAGCGGGTGCTGCGCATTTTGGGCACCCCCCACGGCGACGGGCCGGGCTACGAACTCGACACGCGCCTGCGCCCCTCGGGCAACCAGGGGCTCTTGGTGGTGTCCATCGAGGCGTTCGGGCGCTACCAGGAGACGCAGGCGGCCGCCTGGGAGCGGCAGGCGCTCATCAAGGCGCGGGCATGCGCGGGAGATCCGGAGCTCGGCGCGCAAGTCGAGGCCATTGCGCGCGAGGCCGCCTTCGTCCGCGGCGCCCCGCCGGCTGCCGACGTGCATCGACTGCGCATGCGCATGGAGCGCGAGCTCGCCGGCGAGCGCCGCGAGGGGCGGATCCGCTACGACATGAAGCTGGGACGCGGCGGCTTGGTCGACGTGGAATTCGCCGCGCAGTACCTGCAAATGAAGCATGGCCGCGATCCGCGGGTGCGAACCCAGGACACCGAGACCGCGCTGGGCGCGCTGGAAGCGTGCGGGTACATCGATTCGGGGCACGCCGGATCGTTGCGAGAGGGCTACCGGTTGCTCCGGCAATTGGAACAGCGTGCGCGCGTCCACCACGGAAGCACGAGCCCCTTCATCGAGGAGGGCGCCCCGGGGTTGACCTTGCTCGCGCGCCGCATGGGCATGCGCGATGGCCGCCCGCGCGGGTCGGCCGCGGAAGCGCTGCTCGCGCGCTACGTTCGGGTGACCACCGAAGTGCGCGCGGCGTATCTCGCCGTGCTGGGCGTCGAAGCCGAATGACCGCGCGGTCCGCGCGTACGGTGCCGCCCACCGCGCGGAGCTCTACGCAGTCGAGTTTGCTTGCGTTGCGTAAATAACGCTAGATTGTAGCCAGCCCAAGCATTGGTATGCGGCTCGCAACGACCCCTGGTGGGAGCGCGGGGTTCATGCGGGGAACATGGCTGTGGGGGGTGGTCTGCGTCTGCGGAGTCGTCTCGGCGTGCGGCGCGGAGGCCCCGCCGTACGAGGATTTGCGACTGCGAGATGCCCTCGGGGCCGATCCCGCGGTCGTGACCGCGTTGCCGGCCGACGCGCGCGAGCAGCTGCTCCACCGCATGCTCACGACGCGCAGTGCGCAGACCCAATCCGAGAAGGTGCCCAACGAAAAGGGCCGCTCGCCCTCGGCGGAGGTCAACGAGGTCGACGGGGCACGCGCGGAGCGCGACGAAGATTCGCTGTTGGTGTGGAAGGCGCGCGTGGACGATGGAAACATTGTGGCCGAGCCTCATCCCGATCCGCGTGCCGGCGACACGGGCGGGCTCGATCCACTTCCCGAGCTGCCCGCGGTGGAGGGAACACCGCCCGAAGGAACGGCGCGCGAGGAGTCGCGGGCGCTTGCCGGGGAAGGCGGGCGCACCGTCCGTGAGCTGATGAAGGTCACCGGTGCGAAGCATGTGGCGCGGGTGGTGGGCTGGCCCGCGGCCGCCGCGGCCATCGATGACACGGTGTACGTCAATGCTTCGTGGCTCGTTCTCTTGGCGATGAACGAACCCGAGGATGCCGGTACGAGCACGCTGACGGCGAACGGCGTTTCCTTCAACGTGCGCCCTTCGGGCTTGCGCGGCAATCCGTATCGGCTTTACGCCACCCTTGGGGAATGCCGTGACGACGTGACCTCGCGTTGCCAGGCGTGCCTCGATCACGGGGCATGCGACGACGATGCGGCGCTCGAGGACTTTGCCGACGGCCGCGAGGAGTGCGGCTACCTTCTCGCGCCGCGTGGTGACATCGACGCGGGGCCCGACGCGGCACCGATCTCGCGCGTCGACGAGTTGTGCGCCATGGCGCTGCTCAGCGTCTCCACCGTGGCCGAGTGCGTGCGCGACGAGCGATGCCTCGTGCCCACGGGCTCGCGCAAGTCGACGAGCCTCCCGGCCGCCGACGCGTTTCTGCAGGACGATCGGTGCGTGCGGGCGCTCAACCTGTGCCTGTCGGGCTCCGACGAAGGCGGCGACGCCGGCCCGCGCCCGCTCTCGCTCGGCGACGTGAAGGTCTCGGGGTGCTCCGATCCCGTGGCCGCATGCTCCTCGTCGTGCAAAGGCTGCGACAAAGCGTGCAGCTCGGGCAAATGCTCGGGCGGTAGTGGGCCCTCGTGCACGTCGTGCAAGAACTGCTCGTCGTGCTCGGGCTGCGACTCCAACACGCGCAGCGGTGACTCCTCGGGCTACGGGAGCGGAGGCTCGGGCAACCCCGCACCGGTGCCCACCGGCACCACCGGCGGTGGAGGGGGCAGCAGCGGCGGGGGAAGTGGCGGCGGAGGAAGCGGCGGTGGGACGGGCGGCGGTGGGACGGGCGGCGGCGGTTCATCTTCGTCCTCGGGCGGCGGCGGATGCGGCAAGTCCTCCTCGAGCGGCACGTCGGAGTCGGGCTCGAATTGCTCGTCGTGCAAATCGTGCTCGTCGTCCTCGTCGAGCAGCTCGGGATCGTCGGGTGGCTCGAGCTCCAGCTCGTGCGGCACGTGCAAGAGTGGCAACAGCAGCAATTGCAAATGCGAGACAGCGCCGGATCCCGCGCCGCTGGCGCCGTTCTCCTCGTTTTTCTGGCTCGCCCTCCCGCTCGTCTACCTCGGGAAGAACGCCCGCGTGCGCCGCGAAGGGAGCCGCGCATGAGGCCCGTACTCGTTCTCTGGCTCACCGCCCATGGCATTCCCGGCTGGCTCGCTCCGGACTACGCGACCATGTGCGGCCTCGCGACCTTGCTTGGCGCCATGATCGCGCTGCGCCTTGCCGCGCGTGATGGTGAGTCTCTGCATGTGCAGGCGCGTGCCCTCGTGCTCGCGTACCTCGGCGCCCTCCTCGGCGGGTATGTCTTCGAATGGGTGCGGGCCATCCCCGACGCGGTGGCGGCCGGCTCGTTCGATCCCATCGTCACCCGTGGCCGTGCGGCGTACGGAGGGTTGCTCGCGGGCATTCTCGCCCCCTCGCTCTACTTGCGCTTTCGCAGGGTTCCTCAGGGCGGCGCGCCCTCGTGGATGGCGGCCCGGCACTTTCTCGATCGCGCGACACCGGGCATGGGCATCGCCTTCGCGATGGTGCGCGTGGGGTGCTTTCTCGAGGGGTGCGACTACGGCAAGCCCACCTCCTCGCCGCTCGGCGTGCGCTTTCCCGTTGGCAGCATTGCCGCCGAGGACCACCTGGCGCGCGGTTGGATCCCGGCCGGAGCGCCCAGTTTGCCGGTCCATGCGACGGAGATTTACGAGTCGCTCGTCGGGCTGGCCGCTTCGCTCTTCGCGTGGCGTTTCCTCGTGCGTCGCCGCGACGGGGGCGCCTTTCTCGCGTGGATGGCGGCGTATGCCGCGGGGCGTTTCGCCTTGGAGCTTCTGCGCGGCGACGACGATCGCGGTCTGTACCTCGGTTTGAGCTCCGCGCAGTTCGTGTCCCTTGCGCTTCTCGCGGGCGTCTTCGTCTTGTCGCGGCGTTGGCGCATCGATGTGTTCCATCGTCCGCTGGCGCGTGGTGTGGGGATCGCGTCGATCGTGCTTCTCGTGCTGCTCCCGCGCCCGGCGTTTGCGCAGGGGACCGATGCCATCGTGCTCAACACGGGCGAGCGCCTCGCGGGGGCGATCACCGAGTTCTCCCCCGGGGACCATGTGGCGATTCGCTTGGCGAATGGGCAGGTGACGACGATCTCATGGATCTTCATCGACAAGGTCGAACGGGGAGGGCGGACGGAGTGGGTCAAACCGGTTTCGACGGCGCCGAGTCCGACACCGAGCCCGACGCCGAGTCCGACGCCGACACCGATGACGGAGCGTGATGCGCGATCCGTGCAGCATGCGCGGCGCATCACTCTTCAAGTATCCATTGCGCCATCGCTCACGTTGGCGCGGCCGGACGTGCCGTCGGGGCTCACCTCGGAGCTCGATGTCCTCTACCGGCTTCGTCTGGGCGGCTCGACGCGGTTCGATGTGGGGCTCGAGGGGCGCGTTTACGCCAACGACGTCGCGTACCACTACGGCCTCGGCGTTCCCTTCCAATTCGCGCTCGAGGCGGGGCGCCACTTCGAGGTGCGCGCCATCTTCGTCCCGACCCACACATGGCTGGTCTGGGATACAAAGGTTTACTCCAACGTCAACGTTTGGGCGCTGCGCATGGGGGCCGAGGTCGCGTGGGTCGTCAGCTCCCACGTGACGCTCGGCTTCTCCCCGCTTGGGATCAACGTGATCAGCGCCGAGAGCGTCGGCGTGATCACGTCGTACGAGCCCCGCGCCTCCTTCGGGCTCGCGTTCTAGACCACGCTACATGTTCGCGGCGTTCAGAATGAAGCTCGTGGCGCCGCCCACGATGCCGAGGGCAATGCCCACGATGGCGAGGATGAGCGACGTCTTCGCCTTGGCGCGCGCCGTCTCCATGTCGCCGTTCTTCTTCGCGGTGCCGGCTTGGATCGCGAAAACCAGCCCGATGATGCCCACGATGCAGAAGCAGAAGATGGCGACGATGTTCAGCACCAACGGCAAGGTCGTGTTGACGTCGCCACCGGCGCCCGGGACCATGGGGCCGCCGGGCGGGGGGAAGCCACCGCCGGGCGGGCCGAACCCTTGCGGCGGCTGTCCGCCACCGTAGCCTTGGGGCGGTCCGCCGCCGTAACCGGGAGGCCCGCCACCGTAGCCGCCGCCACCTGGAGGGCCGCCACCGAAGCCGGGAGGGCCGCCGCCCGGCGGGCCACCGAACCCAGGAGGACCGCCACCCGGAGGACCGCCGTAACCGGGAGGCCCACCGGCTCCACCAGGAGGAGGACCGCCAAAGCCGGGAGGCCCACCCCCGTAGCCGCCGGGGGGACCGCCGCCGCCCGGAGGACCCCCGTAACCGCCACCACCGGGCGGCCCGCCGCCGCCGGGCGGGGGGAACCCACCGCCGCCACCACCGGGAGGTGGCGGAGGGAAGCCACCGCCACCGGGAGGCCCGTATCCGCCTGCCGCGTGATGTGTGGAGTTTGCGCTCATCGGGTCGTAAACCATCATGGGGTTCTTTTCTCCTCGCGAAACGGTCTACGTGTCGGGACGCCGCGGGCTTCCCAGCCCAGGCGTGTCGCCCCCTCGTAGATCGTCAACTCCTCAGTTTGGGCGTTCGGCGAGCATCGCACACATCGCCAAGGCTTGTCATCGCGCTTCGAGAAGCGGTTTCCCAGGATCGCGATCGCTGCGGCGACGCCTCCAAAGGATCGAGATCGCAGCCGCTCCCCTCGGCCGCATTGGACCTCGGACCCGAGAGCTGTGTAGAAAGAAGTACATGCGGATTTGCCCGCAGTGCTCCGAGCTCTTTCATGACGATGCCGGTTTTTGCCCCTTCGAAGGCACACCGCTCACCAAAAGCACCGATCCATTGCTCGGGCGCACCATCGCGGGGCGCTTTCGTCTGATCAAGCGCCTCGGCGCCGGCGGGATGTCGAGCGTCTATTTGGCGCGTCACGTGATGATCGATCGCCTCAACGCGATCAAGATCCTGCGCCAAGAGCTCTCGCTCAATCCGAGCCATCGTGAGCGCTTTCTGCGCGAGGCGCGCGCGGTCAATCGCATCAACCACCGCAACATCGTCGAGATCACCGACTTCGGCGACACCGACAACCTCGCGTACCTCGTCATGGAATACATCGAGGGCGAGTCGCTCATCACGCACATGCGCGTGGGCCGCTTTCCGTGGCGGCGCGTTGCGCACATTGCGGCGCAGGTCGCCTCGGCGCTCGGCCGCGCGCACCAGATGGGCATCATCCATCGCGACTTGAAACCCGAGAACATCTTGCTCGTCAGCAAAGGCGACGCCCAGGACACGGTGAAGCTCACCGACTTCGGCATTGCCAAGATCCTCGATGCGCCGACGTTGACCTTCCACGAGCAGATGTTCGGCACGCCCGGCTACATCGCGCCCGAGTACCTCGATGGCCTTGCACCGGATGGCCGCGCCGATCTCTACGCGCTCGGTGTGGTCATCTACGAGATGCTCGCGGGCACGCTGCCGTACAACGCGCGCGGGCAGGCCGAGCTGCTCTTCAAGCCGCTCGAGGCTGCGCCCGTGCCCCTGCGCGAGCGCGGGCTCGACGTGCCTCCGGACATCGAGGCGCTGGTCCACGCGCTTTTGGCCCGGCAGCGCGACGATCGGCCGGCCGACGCCTTCATCGTGCACGATGCGCTCATCCACGCGCTTCGCCGTCCGGTCACCACCATCGCCGAAGATGAAGAGACGGTGACCGCGCACCTCGACGCTGCCGCGCTGGATGCTGCGCTGCGCGACAGCGAGGTGACACCGTTGGCCATCGATGCGGCCATCGCGAGCATGGCCGCGCGCGACGATGCGCTCACCCTGGCCATCGGCGAGGGCGATCCCTTCGAGGAGCCGATGCAGGAGCATCCGAGCCCGTCGGTGCGTCCCACCGTGCAACTCGCGCAGCGTGAAAGCGCGCTCGCTGCGCGATGGAACGCGGCGCTCGATGCCCTCGAGGAGGCCATCATTCGCGCCAGTGCCGCAGGCGGCGAGAGGGCCGCGCGCGCGGAGCTGGCGAAGGACCACGCCGTGCAGGTTCGCGCGCTGATCATGTCCGTCGAACGCGCGACCGGCCGCGTTTCCGAGTACCAGGGTCGCGTCGATCGCCTCGCGGCGCAGGGACGCGAGTTCCGCTCCGAGCTGGGGCGATCCATCGACGAGCTGTCGCACGAGCGCTCGCGCGAACGGTTGCATCTTGCATCGATTCGCACGCGCCTCGACAGCCTGCGCGAGCAAAACGCCGAGCGGGGCGTGGAGCCTGGCCCAAAGCAGGCATCGGAATCGGCGTGGGAACAAGAGACGTTGCGCGGAGAGAGCGATCGCTCCTCCCTCGTCGACGCGGACCTGTCCTCGCGCCTCGAGATGCGCAAACGCCAACTCGATGAGAAGAACGAGCGCCTCGACCTGGAATTCACCGAGGCCACGGCGCTGCTCGAAGGGGCCATCTCCGCCGTACGACGGCTGACGCGTGAGCTGGTGCGGGTCCTCGACGAAGCGGCTGCGCTGGTGACCACAGCCTAGCCGTAGCTCTCCGGGACCCGAGCAAGACCGAGGAAGAAGAGCGCAAGAGCTGCAAAGAAAAAGCACGTCCTTTCGCCATTGTGTGAGCGCGACGGCGGAGGTCATGCATCCTATGTAGTGAAGCTGGCGACGGTGCTGTGCGGCCGTCTTCTTACGGATTGTTGCCCACGTCGGCTGTGCTTCGCATTCGAACAAGGGAGGGAGCCACTCGTTCTTGGAAACGAGGCGGGGGTCGTGTGTCGAAATGGGTCAGAAATCAACCAAGGCAGTACCGCGGGTACTCGCCGCGATGGCCATCCTCGTGATGGCCACGGCGAGCTGTCGCGCAGGTGGATGGGTGGCGAGCGTCGTAGGTGACGTCGTCGGAAGCAAAGGGGACGTGGCGTGCGATCGCCGGTACGGCGAGGGCCCGGAGGCCGATCCTGCCGGGTTTTGCCAGGAGGTCATCGACACGGTGGCCGTCTCCCAGGTTGGCGACGATTGCCGGGACAACCAACACGCCCACTCGATCGAAGGGCGCTGCCCGCGCGAGGGCATCATCGGCGGCTGCAAGCTGTCGATCACCAACGACGATGGCTCGGAGGTCTATGACTGGTATTACGACGTCAGCGATCTCGAGCGGGCCAAGAACACGGAGTTCGAGAGCAGCGTCAAAACCGTCGACGAAGTGCGGGCCAAATGCGCGGACCGCAGTCGCTACGACGAGGGGGCCGAGTTCGTCGAGCCGTGAGACGCTTCGTCGCTGTCTCGTAGGCTCACAGGTCGTGATCGCGCAAGAAGCGTAGGTTGACCGCGTTGATGACGACGTGCGCCGCAATGGGGCCGGCGAGGTTGCCGGTGAGGGCGAAGACGGACCCGAGCAGGAGGCCCATGATGGTCGCCCAGCCGGCCCAAACCCACCGGGCACCCCGCACTTGATGCAAGGCGCCGAACGCGACGGACGACACCACGAGGCCAAACACGCCGCCGACGGCCTGCAGGAAGGCCCCGCGAAAGAGTATCTCTTCCGCAATGCCGCTTGCGAGGGCCATGGCCGCGATGGAGCTGCCGCGGAGACGTCGAACGACCGGGCGGAGTTCTACGTGAAGCGCGCGTGCCCAGGTAAATCGACTGACCACGAAGCGGGTGGCGACGATCGTGGCCCCGGCCAGGCAGGCCCCCATGGCCAGGCTGGCCCAAATCCCCGTCTCGGGCCCGATGGGCAGCCACGGAGGCATGGTGACCGGGCTCTGGCCCAGCGCGAGCGAGACGCCGGCACCGGCGGCTGCCAGGACCAGATACACGAAGCCGAGGAGGTATTTCTCCGTGGCGTCGCCGGCGCCGTCAAAAAGTACCCGCATGGTCATTGCGATCACCCCGATGCTGCGTGATCCAAGTAGAATCGTACACTCGATGGGTCAGCCTTTGCACGATGAGCGTCCGCGTGTGCTCATTGTCGACGACGAAAAATTCATTCGCGACATCCTCGCAGATTTTCTCGGCATGGAAGGATACGTGGTGCGAACGGCCGAGGATGGGGCTGCCGCTCTCACCGAGCTCACGGCCGCGCCGTACGACATGGTCATCAGCGATCTGAAGATGCCCCGCATGGGCGGCATCGAGCTGCTCGATGCAATCGCGACGACCGCACCCAATGCCCTTACCGTCATCATGACCGGCTTCGGCACGGTGGAAACCGCCATCGATGCGATGAAGCGGGGTGCGTACGACTACATTTTGAAGCCGTTCAAAGTGGAGGAGGTCATCCACGTCGTGCAGCGCGGCCTGGAGAAGCAAAGGCTCTCGGCCGAAAACCTGCGCCTGCGTGAAGCCCTCAGCCTCTACAAGGTGAGCGAGGCCATTGCGGCGAGCCTTTCGCTCGACGAGGTGCTGGCCACCGTGGGCGACACCGCCTTGCACGAGATCCGGGGCGATCTGGTGTCGACGTGGCTCGAGGACGGGGAGGGCGGCTACTTCGAGCGCCAGCGCCTCACGCAGGCCGATGGGCCCTCACCGGAGACGGCCATCGACGCGGACATGGGCCAGCTTTCGGCCCAGGCCTTCCTCGATCATTTCGCCCACGACTCCACGCTTCTGGAGCAGGGGACGCGCGGCAGCATCTTTTTCGCCAAGGAGGCGGAGGTGCCGCTCAAGTCGCTCTTGGCCGTGCCCTTGCGCATGAAAACGCGTCTTCTAGGCTGGATTGCGGTCGCCAGCTTCACGCGCACGCGCAAGTTCGACGAGGGACAGCGCAAGCTCCTCTCCATCGTGGCCTCGCGGGCCGCGGCCGCCATCGAGAACGCGCGCCTGTACGAGGATTTGCGGGCCACCTTCCAGCAGACCATCGAGGGGCTGGCCCGCGCCATCGACAAGATGGACCGGTACACCTCGGGCCACTCCGAGCGGGTCGCTCTGTATGCGGTGTATCTGGCCACACGGCTCGGCCTACCGCCGGATGTCGTCGAAACCGTGCGGCAGAGCGCGCTGATGCACGACATCGGCAAAATCGGCTGCGTGATGAACTTGAACAAGCCGGGCAAGCTCACCCAGGACGAGTACGAGATCTTCAAGCGCCACCCCGGCTACGGGCGGGACATTCTGGACCCCATCAAGTTCCTGCACCCGCTGATCCCGGGCGTGCACCTGCACCACGAGCGATGGGACGGGCGCGGCTATCCCCTTCGTTTGAAGGGAAATGACGTGCCGCTCATCGCGCGCATCATCGCCGTGGCCGACACGTACGACGCCATGACGAGCGATCGTGCCTACCGGCGCGCACTTCCCCACGAGGTCGCCGTGAACGAGATCGAGCTCTGTTCGGGCACGCAATTCGACCCGGAAGTGGCCGCTGTCTTCTGCAAGCACCTCGACGATTATCGCGAAGAACGCACCAGCGCCGGGGAGAAGGTGCCGGAATAGGCCGTGAGAGTGGGTCGGGGGCGTTGACGAAAGGTCTCGCTAGGGTCAAAACACGGCGCACCATGCTGGACGATACCCTGCGCGAGGCTTTGACCTTCGACGACGTTCTCCTGCTCCCCGCCTACAGCGAGATTTTGCCGAAAGACGCCGACGTTCGGACGCGTCTGACGAAGAAGATCGAGCTCAATATCCCGCTGCTCAGCGCAGCGATGGATTCCGTGACCGAGGCCCGCACCGCCATCGCCATGGCGCGGCAAGGCGGCATCGGCATCATTCACAAGAACCTTCCGCCGGAGCATCAGGCCGCGGAGGTCGAACGGGTGAAGCGCGCCGAGAGCGGCATGGTCAGCAAGCCGGTCACGGTGCGGCCGTCGCAGTCGCTGCGCGAAGTGCTCGCCATCATGCGTGAGCACGACATTTCCGGCGTTCCGGTCACCGAGGGTGACCACCCGGTGGGCATTTTGACCGCGCGCGACATCCGCTTCGAGCGCAACCTCGACCAACCGGTGAGCGCGCTCATGACGAAGGAGCTCGTCACCGTCCCGCCGGGCACCCCGCTCGATCAGGCGAAACAGCTCCTGCACCAACACCGCATCGAGAAGCTTCTCGTGGTGGATGGCGGCAAGCTCGCCGGGCTCATCACGATTAAGGACATCCTCCAGGCGAACAAGAACCCGCTGGCCATCAAAGACGGCCGCGGTCGCCTGCTCGTGGGGGCCGCCATCGGACCGGGCCCCGATCGGAAGGAGCGCGCCGCGGCGCTGGTTGCGGCCGGCGTGGACGTGCTGGTGATCGACACCGCCCACGGGCACTCGCGCGGGGTCATCGACGCGGTGGCCGAGACGAAGAAGGAGTTCCCCGACGTGCAGGTCATCGCCGGCAACGTCGCGACCGCGGAGGCCACCGAGGCGCTCATCGGCGCGGGGGTGGACGCCGTGAAGGTGGGCATCGGCCCGGGCAGCATCTGCACCACGCGCGTGGTGGCGGGCATCGGTGTCCCGCAGGTCACCGCGGTGGCGGACTGCTCCCGCGTCGCCGATCGTTACGACGTGCCCATCATCTCGGACGGCGGCGTGAAGTTCTCGGGTGACGTCACCAAGGCCATCGCGGCCGGCGCCAGCTCGGTCATGATCGGGTCGCTCTTCGCGGGCACCGACGAATCGCCGGGCGATCTCGTGCTCCTGCAGGGCCGCAGCTACAAGGTGTACCGCGGCATGGGCTCCCTCGGCGCGATGCGCAAGGGTTCGCGCGATCGCTACGGGCAGTCGGGCACCGCGGACGAGAAACTCGTGCCCGAGGGCATCGAGGGGCGCGTTCCGCACCGCGGCTCGCTCGCGTCCATCCTGTACCAGCTCGTCGGCGGCTTGCGCAGCGGCATGGGCTACACGGGCTGCCGCACCATCCAGGAGCTGCGCAAGAACACGCGCTTCCTTCGCATCACGTCGCAGGGCTTGCGCGAGAGCCACGTGCACGACGTAATCGTGACCGAGGAGGCTCCGAATTACCGCAGCTAGAGTTCCACCGGGCGCTCAGGGGGGAGCGCCTCCGCCCGCAGGGAGCTTCACGTCGACCTTGCGGAGCAGTTTCGAACATACGCCGAAGGCGTTGGGGCTCGTCTTCCGCTCGTCGCCGGTGGGCACGCTGGGAATCGGCGCGCTCACCGTCATGAATGCGGTGTTGCCGCTGGCCATCGCCTACGTGGGCAAGCGCATCGTCGACGCCGTGGTCGCGCGCGATGCGCAGGTGACCTGGCATTGGGTGCTCACGGAGCTCGGGTTCGTGGCCGCACTGGCCGGGTCGACGCAGGCTTTGAGCTTGGTGCGGCGCATCGTGGGCGCGCGTCTGGGATTGGACATCAACGTGGCCATCCTGGAGAAGGCGACGACCTTGGAGTTGCGCCACTTCGAGGATCCCGAGTTCTACGATCGGCTGACCAAGGCCCGCCGCGAGGCCTCGTCGCGGCCTTTGTCGGTCATCACGCGCGCGTTTCAAATGCTGCAAAGCGTGATTTCGCTCTTTGGATATGCGGCGTTGCTGCTGCGGTTCAGCGGGTGGGCGGTGGCGGCGCTGCTTCTCGCGGCCATTCCCGCAACGGTGGCCGAAATGCGCTTTTCGACGCAGGCCTTCCGCCTGCGCAATTGGCGTTCGCCCGAATCGCGAAAGCTCATGTACTTGGAATACGTCCTTTCCAACGACGAGCACGCAAAAGAGGTAAAGCTTTTCGGTTTGGGCTCGCACCTTTTGACGCGCTACCGCGACATCGGTGAGCTCTTCTACCGCGAAGACACCGATCTCTCGAAGCGCGCGGCCAAGTGGGCTTACCTCCTTTCCATGCTGGCCACGCTGACCTTTTATGGTTGCTACGCGTCGATGGCCCTTTCCGCGGTGCGCGGCACGCTCACCCTGGGCGATCTCACCTTGGGCATGGTGGCCTTTCGTCAGGGGCAGCAAGCGTTTCAGTCGCTGCTCGGCGCCTTCGGCGGAATGGTCGAGGACAACCTGTACATGTCCAACCTCTTCGCCTACCTCGCGCCCCTCTCTCCCGTAAACGTGTCCGCGCCCATGCCCGTGCCCGCGCTCCCCGTAGCCGAGCGCGGCATCCACTTCGACAACGTCGGCTTCCGCTACCCGGGCCGCGAAGAATGGGCGCTCCGGCACGTGAACGTCGTCATCCCCGCGCGGCAAAGCCTGGCCCTCGTTGGCCAAAACGGTGCGGGCAAGACCACGTTCATCAAGCTCCTCACACGCCTTTACCAGCCCACCGAAGGGCGCATCCTGCTCGACGGCAAAGACCTCCGCGAGTGGGACGAATCGGATCTGCGCCGGCGCATCGGCGTCGTCTTTCAGGACTTTGCGCAATACCAATTCACCGCCCGCGAGAACGTCGGCCTGGGCAGCATCGATGACCTCGAGGACGTCGACCAAGTCGGCCGCGCCGTTCACAAAGGCGGGGCCGAGGCCGTGGTCGCAAGCCTCAAACAAGGCTTGGAAACGCCCCTCGGGCGATGGTTCGCGGACGGCGTCGAACTCTCTGGCGGCCAATGGCAAAAGATCGCACTGGCGCGCGCCTTCATGCGCGAAGGCGCCGACATCCTCGTACTCGACGAGCCCACCGCCGCGCTCGATGCCGAGGCCGAGCACGCGGTCTTCGAGCGCTTTCGCGAGCTTACCCGCGACAAGACGAGCATCCTCATCTCGCACCGTTTCCCCACGGTGCGCATGGCCGATCGCATCTTGGTCATCGAACACGGCCAGGTCGTCGAAGAGGGGACCCACGAGGCGCTGCTCGTGCGGAATGGCCGCTACGCGCACCTCTTCTCGCTGCAGGCGCAAGGCTACCTCTGATGCTAAAGTCCAACGCCGTGCGAACCATCGATGCCCATTGGCTGGGAAGAATCCGTTACGCCGAGGCGCATGCGCTGCAGCAGGAGCTCGTGCAGCAGCGCATCGCCGGCACCATCGGCGACACGTTGCTCTTGCTCGAACATGCGCCGGTCATCACCTTGGGCCGGGGCGCCAAAGCGAACAACGTGTTGCTCGATGCCGCCGCGCGCGCAAACCTCGGCATCGACTTCCACGAGACGGGCCGCGGCGGCGACGTGACGTACCACGGCCCCGGCCAGCTCGTGGCGTACCCGATTTTCGATTTGAAGCCGGACCGTTGCGACGTACGCCGCTACGTGCGCGATCTCGGGCAGATCATGATCCGCCTCGCCGCGGACTTCGGCCTCGCGGCGCACATGCTCGACGGCAAATACATCGGCGTGTGGGTCGACTTGGAACACCCCGAGGCATGGGACGGCCAACCGGAGACCAAGGGCGTCTTCCCGGGGAAGATCGGCGCCATCGGCGTGCGGCTCTCGCGATGGGTCACCATGCACGGCTTCGCCTTCAATGCGTCGACCGATCTGCGCGCGTTTCAGCTCATCGTGCCGTGCGGCATCACGGAGTACGGCGTCGCCTCGCTCGAAGCACTCGATCGCGATGCGCCGCCGGTGTCCGAGCTGGCCAAGATGGTACTCCCCCACGTCGAGGCGGTGTTCGACGCGAACGTTCGCCTCAAGGACTCGGCGCCTTGGTGGCCACGAGCAGAACGTTCGCAAATGGAGTCCCCTGCCAGCACGGCGTGATCTCCGTGCGGAATCCGTGGGCCTCGAGCACGCGCGTCGCGGCGGAGATGGGGCGAATGCAGAGCCTCGCCCCGCGGTTGACGCGCAAGCCCGTCGTGATGGTCTCTTGCAGCCGCGTCACCTGACTGCGCCAGCCGCGATCCGGATCCAGATCGCGGATGACGATGCGTGAGCGCGCAAGCCCCGCCACGCGGGTCAAGAGCGCATCCTGCTCTTCCTCGGTGAAGTAGTGCAGCACGTCGATGAGCAGCGCCGTGTCGCACGCCTCCCGCGGTGCCTCGCGCAGATCGCCCACCGCGAACGTCGCAGCCAGCCCTTCGCTCGCCTTGGTCGCCTCCGCGATTTTCGCCGCGTCCCAATCGACGCCGCCGACGCTGGACGCGCCCTTCGACTCGAGCAGCGCAATGCCCAGCTGCCCGCGCCCGCAGCCGACGTCCGCCACCGCACCAAAGCCTCCCGCTTTGGCCAAATCCAGCACCGCCCGCACCACCGGATCGTGCGTCATCTTCGACGTCACGTACCCGCGCGTGAACCTCCGGCCGCGCGCATAGCGCTCGGCCACGCGATCCACCACCTCGTCGAACGCGCTGCGTTTCCGTCGGGCCGAGGCAATCACGTACGTCAGGGCTCCACCGAGCGCCGCCATCGCCGGCGCGAAGAACAAAGTTCCCACGGCGATCTCCTTCAGGAACCGCTTCGTCCCGTGGGCGAGCATCGCCTCGCGCGAGGTCAGCGGCAGGAAGGCCCCGTCGAGGAGGCGCGCGCCGATCTCGATTTCCGCAAAGGTGAGAAACGGCGCGATGAACGGCAGCGAAATGTTCGCCGCCAAGTACGCGACCGGCACGTCGAGCCGCAACGGCACGCACACGCCCACCACGAGAAAGAAGTGCGCCCCGTAGAGTGGCGTCACGCCGATGGCGAGCCCCACGGCCACACTGGCGGCCGCGCGGGCAGGGGTCAGCTCGCCACCGCGGAGACGCTTCCATGCCGCGCGGAAGGTCTCCTTCCACGACGTCGCTCGAACTTCCGCCGTACTCACGCCGTATCAGCCGCTCCCGGGCGCCTTCTTCGCGACAGGCATCGCCCGGAGCGACTCCTTCGAGCGCGTTTGCTGCAACATGCGCAGGTACATCTTTGCTTGCGCGTTGTCCGGTTCGATGGCCAGCGCTCGTTGCCACGCGTCTTCGGCGTCGTTCGGTAGCCCGAGCGCCAACAGCGTCACGCCGAGCTTCACCCGCGCGGGGACGTACTCGGGGCGTGCACCCACCGCGGCCTCGTACTGCACGCGCGCCGCCTCGAGATCGTTCTCGTGGTGCAACATGTTGCCGAGCCGCGTGCGGAGATCCGCGAACGTGGGGCACAAGGTCACACCTTTTTCGAGCTCGCCGATGGCTTCGCGTGTGAGCCCCAAGTCGGCGTACGCCTGCGCGAGGTCGGCGTGCATGTTGGCGAGCTTGCCGCGGGCGAACGGATCGAGCGTCTGCACCGTGCCCATCGGGCTGCCCTTGATGCGCGTGTACACCTCGCGGGCCGCGTCGTACTTGCCGCGATCGTTGTAGGTCACAGCGAGGTTCAGCGCGGCCTCCGTGTACGCGGGGTTGATCGAGAGAGCTCGCTCGAAATGCCGTTCGGCTTGCACGTAGTTACCGCGCGAATGGCAAATCACGCCCAGCATGTCGTGCACATCGGCGAAGCGATCTTCCGAGGCGCTGAGCACTTCACGCAACAGCTCTTCGGCCTTCTCGAAGTCACGTTTTGCGTAGTGTTCACGGCCGAGGAGCAGGACCTGCTTGAGGCGTTCATCCATGGCAGCCACCTAATCTTACACCCCTTTCAGAGCGACGCTGACGAAGTTCCAAACGAATTCCAAGCTTGCGGATCATCGCTACCGAGGCTAAGGCGCGAATGAGTGGAGGACGTTCAGAAGCCCGAGGAGGATGGAGCCAATGTGCCCGTCGCTCCGGATGCGCCCGAAGCAGCTGAGGTCGAGGGCGCGGGCGTGAGCCATGGCGATGCGAACGAGCCCGACGCTGCGAATGGTTCGAGCGACAACGGGCTCGCCGACGCCGAACCCTCGGACGAGAACGGCCACGCATCGCACGAGGCCGAAGGCGGCGAGGAAGATGCTGCCCCGGCACCGTCCCCGCGGCTCGAGCGTGTTCAGCCTCCTCGACGACGGTTCCGCTTCGACAAGCCCATGCTGGCGGCCATCGTCGGCCTCGTGCTCATCGCCGCCTACTTCATCTTCGTGGCACCGTTCCGGTCGAAGGCACCGGTTCCGAGCGCCAGCCTCGCCACGGGCTCCGCATCGCCGTCGGCGTCGCCCAGTGCCGCGGCGCCCGAAGCGACCGTGAGCTCGCCCACGTCGCAGCGGCCCAACACCCCGCACGAACCGCAGTGGCGCATCGCGAAGCTTGCGCAGGACAAGTCGATCGAGATCGTCGAAGCCGCCGTCGGCAAGCGACCGCTCGTCACGGCGCTCGCCGCATCGGGCGTGAACCGCAACGAGGCGCAACGCATCTTCAACTCGTTCCGCAACGTGCGAAACTTCAACCGCGCGCTGCCGAAGCACACGTTCATCGTCGCCCGCAAAAAGGGCAAGACCCACGTGCTGGCCTTCGAGTACGTCGAGTCGCCTTCGCAGATCTGGCAGGCCCGCGAGAGCGAGTTGGGCGTGCTCGAAGGCAAGAAGCTCGAGCTCGCGGTCGAAGAGAAACACGTGACGGCGGGCTTTCCCGTCGAGGGCGATCTGCGCGAGTCGGTGAAGAAGGCTGGGTTCGATCCCTCGTTGCTCGAGTCCCTCGACGATGCACTCGACGGCCACGCGGAGCTCGCGGAGGTGCGCCCCGGCGCGCGCTTGCGCGTCATCGCCACCGAGGAGCGCATCGACGGCGCCTTCACGCGCTACACGGACATCAACGCCGTCGAGTACTTTCCCGCGCCCTCCGGCAAGGCGGGCGCCGAACCGGCTGCGCCCATACGCGTCTACCACTACGTGAACGATCGCCGCGCGCGCGGCTACTACGATGCCGCGGGCAAGCGTCCCTACCGCGGTGGATGGCGTGCTCCGTTGCCCGGCTCGCGCATCTCCTCGCGCTTCAACCCGAAGCGAAAGCACCCGACGCTGCACATCGTCATCCCGCACAATGGCGTCGACTTCGCCGCACCCTCGGGCACCCCCGTTTATGCGAGCGCCGACGGCGTCGTGAAGCACGCGGGCGATGGCGGTCCGTGCGGCAACATGGTGCAGATCGAGCACAAGAACGGCCTCATTTCCTCGTACTGCCATCTCTCGCGCTTCGCCGCAGGCCTTCACGCGGGGGAGAACGTCGACGCCCGTCAGCTCGTCGGCTACGTCGGCCAGACGGGCCGCGCGACTGGGCCGCACCTCCATTTTGCCGTCAAGCGCCGCGGGGCCTTCATCGATCCCTTGTCGCTCAAGCTCGACGGGGTCCGCGTCCTTCCGAGCTTCGCGCGCGCCGAGTTCGACGAGGAGCGCAAGCGCCTCGACACCGAACTGGACGGAATCGGTCTCCCCGCCGGGGCCGAGCCGCCGCCGGCCGCCGCCGACGCGGGTGCTCCGAAGCCCGACGAGACGGAAGAGATCCTCGACGACATGGAAGCGCACTAGCGCCGGGCAAAACGCCGCACTGGCGCATCCCGCGCTTTGCCTTACCCTTAAAGGAATGTCCGGTACCGATCTCCGTTCCTCCGGCGAGACCTGTCGCGAGAAGGCGCGGTCCCTGATCCACAAGTACGCTCTGTTCGGCACGGCCTGGGCGGTGCTCCCGGTTCCCATCGCGACGAGTGCCGGCCTCTGCGCACTCGAGGCGCACATGATTTACTGGGTGGGCCGCGTCTACGGCGAGGAGCTTTCCCGCCCGGACATCCTCATGCTGGGCGCAGGCCTGGAGCTCGCGAGCGTCGGCCTGAAAGCCGTGGCCAACGAGGGGGCCAACTTCATTCCGGTCATCGGGTGGGGGGTCAAGGGCGCCATTGCGGGGAGCACGATCGAGGGCCTCGGGGAGCTCGTGATCCGGCACTTCGAACAAAAATACCCCGGCAAGCTCTATCACGGCTGACCCACATATTCCCCTTCTGGCGCGAAGGCTGATAGCCTCCGCGCTTCATGGCGAAGCTCACGCAGGCGGCGAAGGTCGGAGCGTTCGTCGTCTTGGCCGGTGCCGCTTCTTTTTTCGTCTACCGCACCGTCAGCAAAGACGTCGCGGGCGGCGGTAACTACATCATCTTTGCGAAGCTAAAGGACGCGACCGGTCTCGCGAATCACTCGCGCGTGGCCATCGCCGGCATCCCCGTCGGCACCATCCATCGCATCAAGCTCGAGGATGGCATGGCCCGCATCGACGTTCGCGTGAACGGCGACGTGGCGCTCTACGACAACGCGACCATCGGCAAGAAGAACGCGTCACTCCTCGGCGAAAGCGTCATCGTGCTCACCCCGGGCACCGAAGACCACCGCCGCCTCAAGGACGGCGACCAGATCAACGTCATCGTCGAGCAAGCCTCGACGGACCAGATCATGAACGACGTCGCGGACATCGCCAAGCAGGTGAAGGAAGTGGCGAAGCAGCTCGCCAACTCCGTCGGCACCGAGCAGGGCGGCCAGAACATCCGCCTCATTCTGCAGAACCTGGCCGATGCCACCGACGCGCTCAATCAGACGGTGCGCGAGAACCGCACGGTCATCCGCGAGACGTTGCAGCACGTCGGGGCCATCGCGGCCAACGGCGAGCCGCAAGTTGCGAAGATCCTCGAGAACGTGCGGGTCATCACGGAGGACGTGAAGCAGATCACCGCGCAGACGGGGCAGGGGAGCACCGGCGCCGAGATCCGCGAGACCATCACGCACCTCAATGAGTCGAGCAAGCGCCTCGAAAGCGCCCTGGGGCACATCGACACCGTTGCAGGCCGCGCCGACCGCGGCGAGGGCACGCTCGGGCGTCTTTCGAAGGACGAGACCCTCATCAACGAGGTGCAGGGTGTTGCCGAGGGCGTGAACGACTACGTGGGCGGTCTCACGCGCCTGCAGGCCGTGGTCGGACTGCGCGCGGACTACAACTTCCTCGCGAACACCGTCAAAAACTACGTCGAATTGCGACTGCAGCCGCGCGAGGACAAGTACTACGTCATCGAGTTGATCAACGATCCGCGCGGCAAGACGACCATCACGCAGACGGACGTCGACACGACCAACCCGCGGGATCCGGCGCACTACCGCACCATCACGACCACGACGACCGACGCCTTCCGCTTCTCGCTCCAATTCGCGCGCCGCCTCGGCCCCTTCACGGGCCGTTTCGGCATCAAGGAGTCCACCGGCGGCGTGGGGCTCGACCTGCACCTGCTGCAAGATCGCTTCGAGTTCAAGCAGGACCTCTTCGGCTTCGGCGAAGAGATCCAACCGCGCTACCGCGTCTACGTCGGCTACGAGTTCATCCACCGCCTCTGGCTGCTCGGCGGCGTCGACCACGTCTTCCTCCCCAACCGGCGCGACTACTTCATCGGCTTGCAACTCCGCTTCACCGACGAAGACCTGAAGACCATCCTCCCCTTCGCCGGCAGCGCCACCCCAAGTCGATAGCGCGCGTCACCAAAGGAAGAAGGAAACCGCCAGGACGCCAGGGTCGCCAGGGGGGGCCAACGGAAACGCCTCTGGGTCCTGGTTTTTTGTTTGGGGAGAGTTTGTGGCTCAAGAAAACAACCCCAAACACCCGCCGTTCACCCCTGGCGATCCTGGCGTCCTGGCGGTTTCCTCTTCTACGGTTCTCCCGCGGGTCACTTCTTCCAGGTCACGAATTCCGCAGCGAGCAGGACTTCCACGGCGCGCAGCACGTCGCCGGAGCCGAGCGTCCCGCCGCAAGTCTTTTGCAGCAGATCGCGCACGCTGAGGCCCTCGGGGCGGCTTGCGCAGAGATTTAGGACGCCGCCGACGAGGGGGGGCCACTTGATGGCTTTCATCAGGCCGCGGCGGCTTGGGTCGCAGCGCACGAGTCGGTCGTCGAAGCGGCCCTCGTAGCGCTCGAGCGGTGAGTCGTCGGGCCAGGAGGCTTCGAGGCCGGCGATCATCAGATCCGCGAGCTCCACGTCGAGGGGGAACTCGACGTGGGGCGGGGCTTGGCCGCGGTAGAAGGAGACGGTGCCCTGTTGCCAGCGGAAGATGTCCGCCACCCGATCGCGGCCTTGCTCACGGATCGCTCGGAAGATGTCCACCGGGCCGACCAAGCCGAGCGCGATCAATGTGTCGCCCATCCGCCCGCCGTAGCGCGGAAGAACGTCGAGCGCGATGTCCAGCTGATCGCGCCGCAAGGTGCCGCGGCGCACGAGGTACTCGCCGAAAAGCTCGCTCGCGTTCGACGACGACACGTGGAGCAGCTTCCCATTCTTGAAATAGAGCTCCTTGCGGCCGCTCGTGGCCTTCCCGTCGCCCTTGCTCTCTTCGACGCTGCCCTCGGCGAAGAGCACCCCGGTGTCCTGCACCTCCAGAATGCGCAGCAGCACGTCCACCATCGTGGTCGTGTGCAGATCATCGTGAAAATCGGGTGCGCCCGGCCCTTTGAGCTGGCTCGTGGTCGTCGTCGTCTTGGCCGGAAGGAAGCGCACCAACTCTTCCACCTCGTCGACGCGTGCGAGCTCGCGCCCCATGAACGACACGCGATCGCGCGGGCCTACTTCGCCGGTGGCGATAGCCTCGACGAGCCGCGCAAACGCCCACGGCCCGCGCCGTGCGCCATCGGCCCCCACCACGAGGGACGGAAGCGGCGCATACTGCGCGGTCGTCTGCTCGCTGGGGTTGTCGTCCTCGTCGGCCCGGCGCTGGCCGTTCTGCACCATCGTCTGGCTCGTTCGCTCGGGCGACTGCTCCGGCAGCTGCGACGATCGCGAGACCGGCGCCTCCTCCTCGAACGGATCCCGCAGCGGCGATCGAAGCGGCGGCGGTGTGCGCTTGCGCAAACCTCCCGCGGAAGCCGGAAGCGGAGGGGGCACCCCCTTGGGTCGGTTGGACACCGGCCCGCGCCCTCCATCGACGGGAACGCCCATCTGCGCGCGCGTCACGTACAACCCGAGCTCCGTGGCCGTCGCCTCGGGCGCCGGATCGAGCGAGGCAATCGCCCGCGCAAAGGCGGCCGCCGACTGAAACCGCGCCTTGGGGTCTCGGTTGAGCGCGCACAGCAGCGCGTCGTAGAGCAGCGGCGGCACCAGGTCCTTGGCTTCGCGCAGCGGATCGATCCGGCAATCGCGGATGGCCAGCAAAATGGCGAGCTGCCCACCACCGGGAAAAAGCGGCTTGCCGATGGCCATCTCCGTCAGCACCGTCGCGACGCTGAAAAGATCCGCGCGGTAATCGAAGGGCTCCCCGGCCACCTGCTCCGGTGCCAAATAGGCGATTTTTCCCTTCAACATCGCGCTCGCGGCGTTGCGCATCGTGGCCCGCTGGGTCGAGCGCGCGATGCCGAAGTCCCCGAGCTTCACCCGCCCGTCCTTCGACAGGTACAAATTCGACGGCGTCACGTCGCGGTGGATGATGCCCAGCGGCGTGCCCGCCTCGTCCTTGGCGGTGTGCACGCTTTCCAGCGCCGCGAGCACTTTGGTCACGATGTGCACGGCCACGTGCGCGGGCAGCAGCTTGCCGTCACCGCGAAAACGGCGCAGAAGCCGGTAGGTGTCGACCCCGTCCACGTACTCCATGGCCAGGTACGGCTCGCCGGTGTCGCTCAGCCCGGAGCCGAACACCTTCACCACGTTCTCGTGGTTCACGGCGGTGTGGAGCGCAGCCTCGCGCTCGAACATGGTGCGACCCTCGGGGTCGATCAAGAAGTGCGGCAATAAGCGCTTAATGATGAGCAGTGCCGCGGACCCACTCGTGGGGCCGTTCGACATCGGGCTGGCAGCCTCGGCGCCTTCCGGAAGGGGCCGCGCGAGGTACACTTCCGCCGTTCCACCTACGGCAATGCGCGCTTCGAGGAGGTATCGGCCGAACTTGATCGGTCCTCCTCGAATGGGCTGGGGCACCCCTCGTTTGGGCACACTCTCGCCTTGCACGATGGATAGACTACCTTTCGCCCTCACGTTCACAAATGAAACACGATCCTCTCAAGCCGACTTCCCATCCTTTGTCTTTGGTTTGGGCCCGCTCCGCACTCGTACGAGGGCTCCTGCCCGCGATGGCGATTTGCATCGGTGGCGTGGCTGCGTGTCAAGGTTGCCGAACGACCTCGGCGACCGGAAGCGCCGTCGCACCGGAGCCCGCGTCGCCGACACTCCGTATCTATATCGTGTCGGATCTCGCCGGCGCACTCGAACCTTGCGGTTGCGTGAAAGATCAGCTCGGAGGCATGGATCATTTCGCCGCCTGGATCGCGGCGGAGCGCACCAAGGCTCCGAACAGTGTGCTGGTTTCCGCAGGCCCACTCTTTTTCCTCGACCCTGTTCTAAAGGATGACAAGCGCACACAAGATGTGGCCAAAGCCTCCACCATCGCATCTTCGCTGGCGGGTCTGGGCCTCGCCGGATTCGCCCCCGGCAAGAACGATTTCGTCGCCGGCGTGTCCGAGCTCGAACGCTTTCGCAACGAGACCAAGGGCGCCATCCTCATGGCCAACGTCGGAGGCGAGGGGGTGAAGCCCGCATGGCGAGGGCCGGTCGTGCGCGAGATCAACGGCGTGAAGCTCGGGCTCCTGGGGGTCTCCATGCCCGATCGCGCCGAGGGCGGCTCGCCGGCGGGCATCACCGTGGCCTCACCCGTCGAAACCGTCAAAGCCGACGTGGCCTCGCTCCGCGGGCAGGGGGCGCAGGTGATCGTCGCACTCGCCGCCGTGGGCCGCGGCGAAGCGAAGCGCCTTGCCGACGCCGTTCCCGAGCTCACCGCCATCGTCGTGGGATCGCCGGGCGGCTCCGGCGATGTCAATGTGGAGACACCGCCGGCGGAGCGCATCGGCAACGTCCTCATCGCCGAAACGGGCAACCACCTCACCACCGCCGCCGCGCTGGATCTCTACGTGCGCGAAGGCTCCTTCGCCTTCGCCGACGGCACCGGTCTCGATCTCGCGCGCAAGCGCACTGACGTCATGCGCCGCATCGACGAGCTACGCGGCAAGATCGCGCAGTGGGAGGGCGACAAGAAGGTCGCGCGCGCCGACATCGAAGCACGCCGCGGCGATCTCGCCGTGCTCGAGAAGGAGCGCGCCGAGCTGGAAAAGGCCCCCACACCCGCCAAGGGCAGCTTCTTCCGCTACCGCGTGCAAGAGGTTCGCGACTCGCTCGGGAAGGATGCCGCGGTCACCGAGAAGATGCTTGCATATTACAAGCAGGTGAACGAGGAGAACAAAAAGAACTTCGCCAACAAGGCTCCGCGCCCCGCGCCCAAGGGCGAAGCTTCCTACGTGGGCATCGAAACCTGCACCACGTGCCACGACGACGCCCGCAAAGTCTGGGACAAGACCGCCCACGCCCACGCCTACGCGACGCTCTCCAACCAGTTCAAGGAGTACAACCTCGACTGCGTGAGCTGCCACGTGACGGGCTACGATCTACCCGGCGGAAGCACGGTGACGCACGTCAAAGACTTGAAAGACGTGCAATGCGAGGTGTGCCACGGCGCGGGCTCGAAACACGTGGCATCGCCTGCGAAGGTCAAAATGCCGATCGAGAGGCCCAGCGCGGAAAGCTGCCTCGCATGCCATCATCCGCCGCACGTCCACGAGTTCGACGCTGCGCGAAAGATGGAAGACATCCTCGGTCCGGGCCACGGCCGGTAACGAAGACATCGCGTTCGAGGGGATGAAGCGCGTCAGGTCGCGGCGTGACCGAGCTTCTTCGTTCCCTCTTGGAAGAGGATCTCGATGCGCGTCCCTTCGACGAAGGTCACCAGGCCTTTGCCGAACTTGGGGTGCGTCACGAGCTGGCCCTTGTCGAATCGGGTCGTGAGGGCGTACGGGCTGAACGCCTCATCGGGTTTGCTGGCGACTTCGGCTTCCCAATTCTTCTCGGCCTCTTTCGGCTTCGCGAAGAAATCTTTGTCGCCCTCTGCATCTTGGCCTTTGCCGCTGGAACGCGGCTTGGATCGCTTCATGGACATGGGACCCTGTCCAATGGCTCAGGCACGGGCAATTTTCAAGTGCCGCGGCGCTTTTTCCAGAGCCGTCATCCTAAAAAGCGGCCAGGTCGTGAAAAGAATGGAATCCTACGCAAACAGAACCGGAACGACCTCCCCGGCCTTGCCCAGGCGGCATTCGTCGAAATGCCCGGCATTGTCGGGTCGTTCGGGACCCACATAGATGGTCCGAGCGCGACCGTGGGAGCGTACCTCTTCCACGAAGCCCGCCGCGGGGTAAACCGCCCCCGAGCTGCCAATGGTGATGAACCAGTCGCAGCGCGCGAGCTCGCGCGTGATGCGATCGAGCTCGAAGGGCATCTCGCCGAACCAGCAAATGTGCGGGCGCAAGCGACGGCCGCAGAGCACGCAGTTCGGGATCGATTCCTTGGTGAGGTAAACGCCGTGGTCTTCGTGCGGACGGGTGCTGCACTCCGCGTTCTCGCACCGCGTCTTGAAAAGCTCCCCGTGCATGTGGCAAACGCGCTGCGAGCCCGCGCGCTCGTGCAGCGGGTCGACGTTTTGCGTGCAGAGGAACAGGCGATTTTCCAGCTTGGCCTCGAGCTCGGCGAGCGCATGGTGCGCGGGGTTGGGCGAGACTTCTTCGGCTTGCGCGCGGCGTTGCGAGTAGAAGCTCCACACCATGCTCGCATCCTTGTGCCAGCCCGCGGGGGAGGCCACGTCCTCGATGCGGTAGCGTTGCCACAGCCCATTCTGATCGCGGAACGTGTGAATCCCGCTTTCGGCGCTGATGCCCGCGCCCGTTAGCACGAAGACGCGTTCGTGCGGTCCAATGGCGAGGGGCGGGAGCTTGTCGTACGTAACAACGACCATCGTCCCTGAGAGTAGCGGTGGTGGCTAGATGCGGCTAGGGGCCAGCCCATCGAATGAGAGAATGAGATGAACGGCTACGTGATGCGCGCGGCCGCCGCATGGCGCCATTTCCCACGGCCGTAGACGACCGCATACACCAGGGCGCTGACGACGTTGGTGGCGCCGACGCAGCGGAACAATGTGTCGAGCGAGGCGTCGAACACCGCCACCGCGACGATGCAAAGAGGGGCTTGCAGCCCGAGGATGACGGCCACATCGATCCACATCGACGTGCGTGTCGCGCCGGCGCCGGCCATGGCGTTGCCGAGGACGATGCCCACGCCTAGGCCGATGTACGTCGGCGCGATGATGGCCAAATAGCGCAAGGCGACGCCCACGGGGCCGGCATCGTCGTCGAAGATGCGCAAGATGGCTTCGCCATGCAGGAGCAGCAGCGCCATCAGGCCGATGTTCGTGAGGCCATCGTAGACCGCGGTGGTCCAGCCGCTCAAGCTGGCGCGGGCATCTTGCCCCGCGCCCATATTTTGGCCGACGAAGGTCTGTGCCGCGCTACCCCAGCCCATGGCGACGAAGAGCGCCATCGTGTCGACCCGAAAGACCAGACCGAGGCCCGTGGTAGCGACTTGGTCCGTCTCGCTGGTGAAGAAGCGCGCCACCAGCGAATTGACCAGCAGCATCGCGGTGATGCGAATGACCATCTGCGCACTGGACGGCCACGCGACGCCCACGATGCGCGAGATCTCGTCCCAGCGCGGCCCGCGCTCACCCCGCGGCGGGATGACGATTTGGAAGCGACGCCCCAGGATGATCATGTTGGGCACGAGCACGGCGCCGCGCGCGATGATCGTGGCCCACGCCGCACCGAGCATGCCCATGCGCGGGATGTGGAAGAAGGAGGCGATGGGGCCCGCCCACGCGAACGCCGCCGGCGCCGGCCCGGGGCCGAACATGAGCACGATGGCGAGAACCACGTTGAGCACGTTGCCCGCGAGCAGGAGCGACACGGGCGTCTTCGCCGAGCCGAGCGCACGCTGGATGCTGGCCAGCTGCAACAAGAGGAAGATGGTGATGCTCCCGCCCACGACGACGCGCAGGTAACGCGTCGCGAAGAGGGCCACGCTGCCTTTGACGCCGATGATGTCGCGGACGATGGTGCCCGCGAAGCCGATGCCGAGAATGCCGAAGAGCACTCCGAGCGCGGTGACGATGAGGATCGATTGCCACGCCGCGGTGGCGACGCCCTCTTTGTCCTGCGCGCCCGCGCGGTTCGAGACGATGGCGCTCGAGGCGGTGGAGACGCCGTAGCTGAAGATGGTCCCCAGCGCTGCCACCTGGTCGCAGATGCCCAAGGCGCCGATGGCGGGGCCCACCTCTTCCCGGGGGAGCTGGCCAACCATGTAGGCATCGACCAGGTTGAAAGTGGTCTGCAGCGCCATGCCCACCGCAAGCGGTACGCCGAAGCGTGCGACCTCCCGCGCGAGGGGGCCCTCGAGAATTCGGCGGGTGGCAAGCATAGGGAAGCGGGCGCGAGCGAGAGCCTCGTGGGGCGCTCGTCCGTAGAGCCTAGTGGGGCGTGCGCTGGGCCACAAGCTGCACCACAAGTTGCCGGCCCGGCAAAAAAAGCGCTAAGAGAAAGGGGTGAAGTCGAAGCCGGAAGTCAAGACCGAGCCTACGCTGGTTCGGCCGTCCCGACGGGAATTGCTGGTGCGCGGCGGTGCTGCGCTCGGCGTGCTCGCGGGGTCGGCGGCCATCGGCCGTGCGGTCTGGGACCAGGGGGGCTTCGGGGTCGGTTCGGCGGAGGGTGCACGTCAGGTGCGCGACTTCCGCGTGGCGTCCGCGCGCAAGGAGACGCAGTTCGCGGAGCTGGCCATCGCGCGTTCGCCGCTCGCGAAGACGGCGGGCGAGCCGCCGCTCGCGCCGATGCAGCTCGTGCGAAATGCGCTCGAGGCGCTGGGTGGCATGGCGCGCTTCGTGAGTCGAGGCGACATCGTCGTGGTCAAACCGAACATCGGTTGGGATCGGATGCCGGTGCACGCCGCCAACACGAACCCCGACGTGGTGGCCGCCGTCGTTCAAATCGCGTACGAGGCCGGCGCCAAGCGCGTGGTGGTGGCCGACGGCTCGTGCAACGATCCGAATCGCTGCTTTCAGCGCTCGGGCATCTGGCGCAAGGCGTATGCGGTGGGGGGAGAGGTCGTGCTTCCCGCCGAGCACCGCTTCCGCACGATGCGCCTCAAGGGCGACGTGCTCGACGAGTGGCCCATCTTCACGACCTTGGTCGACGCGGACAAGGTCATCAACGTGCCCGTGGCGAAGCATCACAACCTGGCCAAGTTCACCGCCGCGATGAAGAACTGGTACGGCGTGCTCGGAGGCCGCCGCAACCGGCTTCACCAGAACATCGACACCTCGATCGCCGACTTGGCGACGTTCATGCGGCCTTCGCTCACCGTCGTCGATGCGATCCGCGTGCTCGTGCGCAATGGCCCGCAGGGCGGCAACATCGACGACACGCGCGAGATGCACACCATCGTGGCTTCCGTCGATCAGGTGGCGGCCGACGCCTTCGCGTGCACCCTCATCGGGCAGCATCGCGACAACCTTCCGTACCTCAAGATGGGCCACGAGCGCGGCATCGGCACGATGTACTGGGAAAACCTCCGCGTAAAGGAGGTGTGACGTCATGGTAGCCCCCTCCGAGCATGGCGGCGTATCCCTCGACGTCGCGGCAGCCTCCGCGACCAAGCTGGCCCACGTGCATCACGACACGCACGACTTCCCGGAGCCCATCCCCTGGAAGACCGGCCACGCCGGCACCGTCGCCCCGTTGGATCGCGACACCACCTGGATCGTAGGCGCAAAAGCCGTTACGGCTCCCTCCCCCGGAGCGCCGGGGAGGGGGAGTGTCACGGCCACCGCCGTCGCCACGCCCACCATCCCCGTCGCCGCAAAGCCAAAGCCCAAAAAGAAAAAGCTCCCCGGCTCCGGCATCCCAGCCCGTCTGAGCATCCGCACCCTCGTCTGGGTGCGCCGCGCGTCGCAAGTCTTCTTCTTCGCGCTGTTCATGTACTTCCTCTTCCAGACGGCGTTCCGCGGCACCTTCGCGGCCCAGGCGGACACGCCGGTGCGTCTCCCGCTCCCCGTCGAAGCCTTCCTCCTCGCCGACCCCTTCGTGACGGCGATGACCGTGCTCTCCACGCACACCGTCTACCGCGGCTTGCTCTGGAGCATCGGCCTCCTCGCGCTCACCCTCGTCTTCGGCCGAGTCTTCTGCGGGTGGATCTGCCCCTTCGGCACCCTCCATCACTTCTTCGGCTGGCTGCTCCCCTCGCGCCGCGGGCGCGGTGGCGTGCGCGTCGAAGCCAACAAGACGCACACCTACCAGCGCGCCAAGTACTACCTGCTCTACGCCTTCCTCGTTGCGGGCGTCTTCGGCAGCGCCATCGGCGGCTTGTTCGATCCCATCTGCATCGCCGTGCGCTCGATCGGCCTCGGCGTCATCCCCGCCGCGCAATACATCGGCGGCCGCGCACTCGGCGGGGCCTCCATGGTGCCCTCGCGCGGGGTGCAGGGTGTCGCCGACCACACGCAGGACTTCCTCGCCAGCTCCGTCTGGCAGTCGCACCAGTTTTACTTCCACCAGACGTGGCTCATCGTCTTCCTCCTCATCGCAGTGCTCTTCGCCAATCGCTTCATCCCGCGATTCTGGTGCCGCGTCCTCTGCCCGCTCGGCGCGTTCCTCGGCGTCTTCGCCCGGTTCGCGCTTTTCGGCATGGAGAAAGACCATGCAAAGTGCACCGATTGCAACCTCTGCCTGGTGAACTGCCAGGGAGCGGATAGCCCGCAGGGCGGTGTGAAGTGGCGCCAGGACGAGTGCCACATGTGCCTCAATTGCGAAACGGCGTGCCCGGAAGACGTCATCAAGTTCCGCTTCCTGCCGAACCGCAAAGGCACCGTCACCAAGCCCGACACCGAGCGCCGCACCGCACTCGCCGCCGCCGGTGCCGGTGCGCTCTTTTTGCCGGCCTCGCGCATCGCCGACGCCCTCGACGTGAATTACCACTCCAAGGTGATTCGCCCCCCGGGCGCCGTCGAAGAGCGTGGCTTTCTCGAGCGGTGCATCCGCTGCGCCGAATGCATGAAGGTGTGCCCCAACAACGCCCTTCACCCGGCCTTCCTCGAGTCGGGCCTGGAAGGCGTGTGGACGCCCATCCTCATCGCGCGCATCGGCTACTGCGAGCACTCGTGCGTGCTCTGCGGCCAAGTCTGCCCCACGGGCGCCATCCAGAAGATCACCGAGAAAGAGAAGCTCGGCATCGACGTCGCGCCGGTGAAGATCGGCACGGCGTTCTACGACCACGGGCGCTGCCTGCCCTGGAGCATGCAGACGCCGTGCATCGTGTGCGAAGAGTTCTGCCCCACCTCGCCCAAGGCCATCTGGGTCGAGGAGGTGGAAGCCCCCGTGCGCGACTCCAAGCCGGGCCCCAATGGCGAGCAGCCGGCCATGAAGACCGTCAAGCTTCAGCGCCCGCACGTCGACCCGGCACTCTGCATCGGGTGCGGCGCCTGCGAAAAGGTCTGCCCCGTCCAGGATCAACCGGCGGTCTACATCACCAGTGTCGGCGAATCGCGCAGCAAGACCAACGTGATTCTCCTCGAGAACACCAACTACAATCAGAAAAGTTGAGAGGGAGCGGTCCATCGGACGCGCCAGGCTCGGAATGACCTGGTGCTGGAACCGCGGCAGCGAGAATGACCGGCGGGACCGGGGCCATGTTTCGTTCAGAAATCCAGCATCGCCATTCCGTCTGGCGATCCTGGCTGCCGCAGCTCGACGGCGAACGACGCCTGCTTTCGCGCGAACGGGATGAAACTCTGACTTGGCGCGGATGAAGCGGATGACAGGTGCACATTCGCGCACCCTGAATTAGAGTTCCACCCGTGAAAAACGACCGATTCCTGCGCGCGTGCCGAGGCGAACCTACCGATGTGACCCCCGTCTGGTTCATGCGCCAAGCCGGCCGCTACATGCCGGAGTACCGCGCCCTGCGGGCCAAGCACACCCTTTTGGAGCTCTGCAAGAACGCGGAGCTCGCCTGCGAAGTCACCCTGCAGCCCCTGCGGCTGGGGGTCGACGCGGCGATCCTCTTCGCGGACATCCTGTTGCCGCTGGAACCGATGGGCGCCGCGTTCGAGTTTGCCAAGGGCGAGGGCCCGGTCATCCACGAGCCCATCGCGAGCGTCGAGCAGATCGAGAAGCTTCGCATCATCGACCCGCAAGAGGGGCTCGGGTACGTGCTCGAGTCGATTCGCACGATCCAGCGTGAGCTCTCCGGGCGCGTGCCCCTCATCGGCTTTGCCGGGGCGCCGTTCACGTTGGCGAGCTACCTCGTCGAGGGCGGCGGCACCAAGACGTACGCCAAGACGAAGAAGATGATGTACGGCGCCCCCGACGCGTGGAACCTGCTGATGCACAAGCTGGCCGAGGTCGTGCGCCGCTACTTGCGGGCGCAGGTCGAAGCGGGCGCCAATGCGGTGCAGCTCTTCGACTCGTGGGTGGGCCAGCTCTCGCCCGACGACTACCGCGAGTACGTGCAACCGCACGTGCGCCACATCCTCCAGGACGCGATGACCCTCGGCGTGCCGGTCATCCATTTCGGAACGGGAACGCACACGTTGCTCGAGTCGATGCGCGATGCGGGCGGCCATGTCATCGGTCTCGATTGGCGCACCCCGCTCGCAGAAGGTTGGCGCAAGGTCGGCTACGACCGCGCCGTGCAGGGCAACCTCGATCCCACGGTGCTCTTCGCGCCGCGCGCGGTCGCCGAGACCCACGCCGCGCGCGTGCTCGCGGAGGCGGCGGGGCGGCCTGGGCACATCTTCAACTTGGGCCACGGCATCATGCCGGAGACGCCGGTCGAAACGGTGCAGGCGGTCATCGACTTCGTGCACGAGCAGAGTCCGCGGTTCCGTACCGGCTCCACGGAAACGGCCGCGACGTGAGCGCTCCGGCGAAGACCGCCGTGATCCTCTTTTCCCACGGTACCGTGGAAAAGCTGGACGATCTGCAGGGGTTCGTGACGAACATCCGCCGCGGGCGACCACCGCCCACGGAGGTGGTGGACGAGTTGCGGCACCGCTACCAGGCCATCGGCGGGCGCTCGCCGCTCGGAGACATCACGCGCGAGCTCGCACGGCTCGTCGAAGCACGGCTCGGGCTTCCCACACGCATGGCCATGCGCATGTGGCATCCGTACCCGGAGGAGGTGCTCGCGCAGCTCGCCGACGAAGGCATCGAGCGCGTCGTCGTGGTGCCGCTGGCGCAGCACTCGACGCCAGCCTACGCGGAGGCGATGGACCGTGCGGCGGCCAAAGTGGCCAAGCCTCTCGAGGTGCGCTGCGCGACGAATTGGGGCGCGTCCCCGGATCTCACCGCGGCGTTCGCCGAGTCGATCGGCGAAGCCTGGAACGCGCTCGCGGAAGACGTCCGCGCGAAGGCGACGGTGGTGATGACCGCGCACAGCGTTCCCATGTCGGTCATCCAGGCCGGCGATCCTTACGAGCGCGAGGTGCGCAAGAGCGCCGAAGCCATCGCGGCGCAGCTGCGCATCCCGTACGAGGTCGCCTTTCAAAGCCAAGGCATGGGGGGAGGGGAGTGGCTCGGCCCCGATCTGCCGTCGACGTTGGACGCGCTCTCGGCGCGAGGGCAAAAGCACGTGCTCTTCGCGGCCATCGGCTTTTTGAGCGACCACGTCGAGGTTCTCTACGACTTGGACATCGAGGCCGCCGCCCTCGGGCGTGCGCGCGGCCTCGGCACGAGCCGTGCGGCCTCGTTGAACGTGGCCCCGCGGTTCGTCGATGCGGTCGTCTCGGTCGCGAAGGAGCTTCTCCCATGACGACACGGCACGTCCTCGTCGTGGGCGCCGGTGTCACCGGGCTCGCCTGCGCACGTGCGCTCGCGGGGCTGGGCAAGGAGCGCGGCGGCATCCGCGTGACCATCTGCGAGGGCTCGAGCAAGGTTGGCGGCAACATCGTCACCGAGAACCGCAGTGGCTTCATCCTCGACGGCGGCCCCGATTCGTGGCTCTCCACGAAGCCCGACGCCGAGCGCCTCGTGCGCGCCCTCAAGCTCGGTTCCGAGCTCATCTCCACGGTGGAAACGCACCGCGGTGCCTACGTCGCGTGGGGCAAAGATCTGCACCGCATCCCCGAGGGCCTCGTGCTCGGCGTTCCCACGGCCGTGGGGCCGATGGTCACCACGGGCCTCTTCGACTGGGACGCCAAGCTGCGCATGGCCCTCGAGCCGCTCGTCCCGCGTCGCGTCTATCACGGTGACGAGGACGAATCGGTCGCGTCCTTCATGTCGCGCCGCCTCGGCGACGATCTCGCCGACCGTCTTGCCGGGCCGCTCCTCGGCGGCATCTTCGCGGGCGACGCGGAGGCCATTTCCGTGCGCGCCGCCTTTCCGCAGTTCGTTGCCGCGGAGCGCGATCACGGCTCGCTCATTTTGGCGATGCGCGCCCAGCGCCGTGCGCGCATGGCAAGCTCGGAAAACGGCGAGGCCGAGAAGCCGAAGCCCGGCTTCCTCTCGCTGCGCGGTGGCCTCGGCTCGATGATCGAGGCCCTCGAGGGCGAGCTTCACGACGTCGACCTCCGTACGAGCTGCCCCGTACGCAGCATCTCCGCCCTGGAGGCCGATCCGCGCGGCCGCTACGCCGTGGAAACGTCCCGCGGCGTCGAGTACGCCGACGACGTCGTTCTCGCGAGCCGCACCCACGCCAGCGCCGACATCGTGCGCGGCCTCGATGCATCGTTGGCCGACGCCTTCGAGCAGGTGCTCGACTACGCCTCCACGGCGACGGTCTTCTTCGCCTTCAAGCGCGCGCAAATCGCCCACGATCTCGATGCCACCGGCTTCATCGTGCCGCGCTCGCTCGGCCGGAAAATCCTGGCCGCCACCTGGGTCTCCAGCAAATGGGACCACCGCGCGCCCGCCGGCCACGTGCTCATGCGCGCCTTCTTGGGCGGCGCCGGCCACGACGAGATCCTCGCCGGCGACGACGACGAACTCGCCGATCTCGCCTTGCGCGAGCTCCGCATCTTCACCCCGATCGACGGCCGCCCGCTCTTCGCCCGCGTCTTCCGCTTCCACCGCGCGAGCCCGCAGCCCTACCTCGGCCACCTCCCGCGCATCCGCGCCCTGACGGAAAAGCTCTCCCGCCACCCCGGTCTCTACACCGCCGGCAGCGGTCTCGATGGCGTGGGCATCCCCGACTGCATCCGCCAGGCCGAGACGGTGGCCCGGCAGATCCTCGGTTAGAGCCGCTCTCGTTTTAGTCTTTCGAGCTCCGCCCGCACCGCAGCAAGCTCCTGCTCCGCACGATCCGCGCGCCGTGTCTCCTCTTCGGCGCGCCGTGCCTCTTCTTCGGCGCGCCGTGTCTCCTCTTCGGCGCGCCGTGCCTCTTCTTCGGCGCGCCGTGTCTCCTCTTCGGCGCGCCGCGTCTCTTCTTCGGCGCGCCGGTCGGACTCTTCTTTCTTGAGAATGGCCTCGTGGAGCAGACCTTCCGTGCGCGCCGCGAGCTCGGCCGACTCGGGAAGCGGTGCCGTTCCGTAATAGAATCGAATGCGTTCCGCCTCGAGCGCGAGCTCCAAGTCAAGCACCTGGGAGCTCCAACGTCCGCCCTGCGGCACGATGGGCTGATATGTCTTCGCGTCGGACGACGGAAGCCGATACCCAACGAGCCGGCCTCGTCTCCGATCGTAGATGAAGTACTCCACGATCCCCAGCCGCGCATACCGCGACACGTTGAACTCGTAGTCCTTCTTCTCGCTGCCTTGCCAAACGACTTCGATGACGAGATCGAGCCCTTTGCCCTCCGTCGCCACGACCCACTTCGACCGATCGTGATGGTCGACATCCAACACGGCCAGCAGGTCCGGAGAAAATCGAGGCTCGTCGGGATAGAAGACCGCGAGCTCCGCGGAAACGTAAACGCGGCGGCCCACCTTGCGAAAGAAGCCATCGAGCGCATCCACGGATCGCTCTTTTGCTTTGCGATGGGCATCGCCTTCGGGCGGCATGAGCTCCCAGGGAACCTCCGCGGGAAGCTCCGCCACGATCCGCGTCCGTTCCGCCGGCGTGAGCTGCTCCCAGATCTCCATGGACGGAGCTCGTGGATCGGCCGGGTCGACCTGGTAGCGGCGTCGCTGGCTCATGATGGAGTGAAGATAGCACCCCCGCCAGTTGGCCGCCCGAGGCGGGAATTTACGGAGCTTTTTCGGCCGACGCCGCGGCTTCTTCGCGGTAACCGCGCAGGGCCTTGAGGCGCGAGCGAACGAACCAGACGGCGCCGATGACGATGACCGCGGCGATGACCGCGTCGAACTTGTGCATGAAGTGCTTCAGCGGCGAGCTCTCGTCGAGAAGCGACAAGCCGAGACGCTGGCCGACGTAGCCGAGCGCGTAGCACCAGGGGAGCGAACCCACGAAGGTGTAGATGTGGAACTTCGTCCAATTCATGCGCGCCACGCCGGCAGGGAACGCGATGAAGGTGCGCACCACGGGGAGCAGACGCGCGACGAACACGATGATGTCGCCGCGCTTGTCGAACCAGCGATCGGCAATGGCCAGCTCGTGTTTGCTCAGAAGGACGTACTTGCCGAACTTCTCGATCGCGCGACGGCCGCCGGTGGCGCCGATGCGGTATGCGAGCTCGCTACCGAGGTTGCACCCCAGCGCGCCAGCCACGGCGGCAAAGAACAGATTGAACTGCGGGAGCGCGATGTTGAACTGGCGCGACAATTCCGCGTTGACCGATGGCTCCGTCATCGCGCCGGCGTAGGGCATGATGAGCTCGCTGGGGAGCGGGATGCACGCGCTCTCGATGCCCATCAACAGCGCAATACCGATGTAGCTGAGCGTCCCCATGACGTAGACGCAGAAGCCGCCAAGAACGAGGAAGATGGCTTTGACCATGAATAGCCATGGCGGTCTAACGTGGCTCGTCTACTGGGTCAAGCGGAAGCCCAGCAGGGCGGGGGCAAGCTGAGCCGCTACGTCGATTCTTTTTTGGACTTGGCCGTCGCGGGCTCGCTCTTGCTGTCACCCTTGCCCTCTCCCTTGAGAGAGGGCTCTGCGGTGGGTGACCCGGCGAGACCGGGATGCGTAGGCTCATCCGCAAATGAAGCCGGCGTATCGTCCTCCCCGTCGACTTCGCTCTCGGACGCCAACGCCTTGCCTTCGTCGACAGGTGCGTCTTCGTCTCCGCGCTCCTCGATCTTGATGAGCACCGCGGTGATGTTGTCCTCGCCGCCGTGTTCGTTCGCCTTCTCGATGAGCTTTCGGCACGCCTCGGAGATGTTCGCCGCATGCGAGACGATGCGCTTGATCTCCTCGTCGACGATCATCCCCGACAGGCCGTCGGAACAGAGAACGTACACGTCCCCGTCCTTCGGATCGTCGTGTTGCAGATCGACCACCACCTGGTCCTGCATACCGAGCGCGCGCGTGATGACGTTCTTCGGCAGCTCGCTGCGTTGCTCCTCGGTGAGGTCGGGCATCGCGAGCAGGTAGTCGTTGATGAGCGAGTGGTCACGCGTGAGCAGACGAATCTGCCCGTCGCGAATGCGGTAGCACCGCGAGTCGCCCACGTGGCCGATGTACATGCGCCGCTTGCTGGGGCTGAACATCGCCCCTACCACGGTGGTACCCATCCCGTGGTATTCGCGCGAGCGCGTGCTTCGCTCGAAGATTTGCCGATTCGCCACGCGGATGCCGGTGAGAAGCCGATTTTCCTCTTCCGACAGATTCGTGTCGAAGTGGAACGGCCACGTCACGTCCTCGTTCGCGGTCGACTTGAAGAATTCACTGATCGTCTCGGTGGCCAGCCGGGAAGCCACATCGCCCGCGCGATGGCCTCCCATGCCGTCGGCGACGACGAACAGATCGTACTCCTTGAGTACAATGAAGGAGTCTTCGTTGTGCTCGCGCTGAAGCCCTACGTCGCTCAGCCCGGCTGCGATGGCCCGCATCAACCGAGTCGCTCCTTTTGAGTAGAGCCCAAGGGTTTCATTCGCCCGGGAGTGTGTCAAGGTGGGCAAGCGACTGGGCCTCCGTAGAGTCCATTTAATTCTGGTTTCTCACGAAGGCGCTCAGATTTCGAGAATATCTTTCTCTTTTGTCGCGACGAGGGCATCGACCTGCTTGACCCCGTCCTGCACGGTCTCCTCGGCCTTCTTTTTTGCTCGGTCGACATCATCAGAGCTTGCGCCCCCCTCGTTTTCGATCTCATTCAGCATGTCGAGTGCGTCGTGACGCGCCTTACGAATCGTAACCTTGCATTCTTCGCCGTATTTCTTCGCGATTTTCACGAAGTCGCGCCGGCGCTCTTCCGTTAGGGGCGGAAGGGGAATGCGGATGATGTCGCCATCGACCTGAGGGTTCAGCCCCAGATCGCTCTCGCGCAACGCCTTCTCCACCAGCTTGATCTGCGACTTGTCCCACGGCTTGACCGTGATGAGTCGCGCCTCCGGCACGTTGACGTGCGCCATCTGATTCAGCGGCGTCTGCGAGCCGTAGTAATCGATGCGGATGTTGTCGAGCAGGTTCGGGTTGGCGCGCCCGGCCCGGAGCTTGGCTAACTCCCTCCGAAGATTGTCGTGGGCTTTGCCGATGGCACCGAACAGGTCTTTATGTATGTCCTCCAACATCGCAGGTCCTTTTTCTGGCGGGTGAGGCTAGCGCAATGGCCGGGCCAAACCAGGTAGGAACTCGCACCTTAGCGTCATTTTGCCAGGGAGTTCCAGCTGGATTGTTGGCTTTGCCATGGACGAGGTAAGACAATGCGCGTGTCACGCCATCGTCGTTGGGGATTGGTCGGCTTCGGCTTCCTGGTTTTGCTCATGGTCGCTGGGCTTACCGCCGCCTGCCAAGCCTGCGGAAAATCCGATGCTGCGCCCGATGCGGCCGCGTCGATCGAGCCGCCGGTGCCCGCTCCGGACGGTCTGCTGGCCGAGGCGGTGGTCATCGACCCGAATGCCTCGTGGGGCAAGGTGCAGCGCGGGACGGGCGGCGCGCTCGCGCTGATGCCCATGACCCTGGGCGGTCTCCTGACCTCGCTGGCCTCGCTCGATCCGGGGCTCGGGCCCGAAATCGACGGCACCGCGCCCGCGTTCGGCGTTCTTGCGGCCGGGCCGTCGGGGCCCGAAGGCCCTCTGTCGTACGCGATGGCGGTGCGTCTTCTCGACGAGCGCCGCACACGCGGGACGCTCTTCGAAGGGCAAAACCCGCGCTATGCACCGCACGATGCCGCCGGCTTCACCGTGCTGGGCGCAAAGGCAGGAGCGGCCGCCACGCCGGCCATGCCCGCCGCGGTGGCCGTCGCGCGCGGAGGTTTCCTCGTCGTGGCCCGCACCGAAGCCGATCTCACGCGCCTCGGGCCTTACGTCACGCGCACCTTGCCCGCGAAGCCGCCGCCCAGCGGCTCGATCGCGATCGACGTGCCCCGCGCGGCCTTCACGGGCCCCTTTGGTCCGTACCTCACCTCCTTGTGGTCGCAGTTCCGCACCGACATGGAGCAAAAGGATGCGCGCATGCGCGAGGCGCACGGCGGAAAGGCCCCGGACTTCGGCGATCCGCGCGCCATCGTGGAGATGAGTGACGCCTTCGTGAAGGGCAAGCTCGGCATCTTGGGCGATCTGGAACGCGCCCACTTCGTCGTCGATCCCTCGGAGGAGGGGCTGCGCATCGCGGGCACCTTCACGCCGGCATCGCCCGACGGACCTGCGGCGCAAACCGTCCGCGCGATGCACGCGGGCGATGCCACGCCGCTTCTCGATGTGCCGAAGGCGTCGGCCACGGCGCTTCTTCTGCGAAGCGACGCCAAGGAGCGGCAAGAGGGCGCGCATGACGCGACCGGCGCCGTGGTGAAGGCGCTGGGCGATCGCATCGATGCCGACGGTCGCGACAAGCTCGAGCGCGCACTGGCCGATTGGTCCAAAGGGCGTGGGGATGTCCTCTCCGTTGCATGGGTCGGCTCGGGTCTGCTCCTGCGCGCGCCCGCCACGGATGCCGAAAGCGCCTCGCGTGCGGTGCGCGGTCTGGTGGCCCTGGCGGACAAGCCCGCGTTCAAAGGCCCGCTCGAGACCTTCCTTCAAGTGAGGCAGGTGACGACGTCGCAGGTGGACGTGCCGGGCCTGGGCAAGGTGGAGCAGGCGCTGCTGACGCGGGCCGAGCCGAAGGATCCCAAGGCGAAGACCGCCGCGCTGCCGAAGAAGGCAGGGATCGCATGGACCGTCCATGGCGGGACGAGCGGGGCGCCGCAGATCGAGGTGGCCGCGGCGGAAGATCCCGCGGCCGTCCTTCGCGAGATCGCGGAAAGCTCGGGCAAGGCCGGCGAAGACGCCGACTTCGCCGGCGCGGTGAAGCGACTCGGCTCCGATGTCTCGTTGGCACTCGTACTGCGCCGCGGGGCGATCGACCCAGCGCGAGCGGGCGGGGGACTTGCGCTCGTGGTGGGGTGGGGGCGCACGGGAAACGATGCGCGTCTCACCATCGAAGCGAGCCACGCCTTCGCACGGGAGCTCATTCGGCGATCGGGAGGCTTCTGAGTCACAAAAACTCGTCAGGCTCCGCTCGCCGGAATACCGGCGAACGAGTACGCTCGCTGCGCCATGTCACGCCCGGGGTTCGATGAAGTCGTATTGCTGACGGGGTTTCCTTCCTTCGGCGCACGCAAGATCTGCGAGGAGATCCTTCTCTCGCCCAAGACGCTCGTGCACGCCGTCGTGCGGCCGCAATCGATGGCCGAGGCCATGCTTTCGCTCGATATTCTGCCGCTCGAACAACGCCGCAGGGTGAACCTGCTCGAGGGCGACGCCGCCGCGATGGACCTCGGTCTTTCGGGCAAGGAGCTGCGGACCCTCACGCAGGAGGTCGACCGCATTCACCACGCCGCCGAGGTCTCGTACATCGGTGTCGACCGGGCGATCGCCGAGCAGACCAACGTGGGTGGCACCCGCGAGATCCTCGAGGTCGCCGAAGCTTGCTCGCAATTGAAGTGCCTCGTCTTTCATTCGACCGCCGCCGTCTCGGGCGACCGCACCGGCTTCGTGCGCGAGGAAGACTTGGACAAGGGCCAAGGCTTTCGCAACGTCGTCGAAGAGACCAAGGCGCGGTCCGAGCGGATGATGCGCCAGGCGATGGCCAACCTTCCCATCGCCGTGGTGCGCCCGGCCATCTTGGTGGGCGATTCGCAGACCGGGGAGGTCGATCGCTTCGATGGTCCGTACCTGCTCATTTTGCTGATGGTGACGTCGCCGCCGGACTTTGCCATGCCGCTGCCGGGGCGCGGCGATTCCCCGCTGCACCTGGTGCCCATCGATTACGTGGCCAAGGTGGCGCGAGCCATTGGGCTCGATCCGCGCAGCGTGGGGCGCACGTTCCACGTGGTCGATCCGCGGCCGCTCACCGCGCGTGGCATCTTCGAGCTGGTGGCACGCGCGGGAGGACGCCGCCTGCCGCGTGGCTTCATCCCGGCCAACCTGACGAAGGCACTTTTGCGCACGCCGGGCATCGACCGCTTCGCCAAGAGCCCGCGCGCCTTCCTCGATGCCCTGGGCACGCCGGTCGTCTACGGCACGGCGAACACGGACGAAATTCTCGCGGGGACCGGCATCCAGTGCCCGCCGTTCGAGACCTACGTGGAGCGCCTCGTCGAGTTCGTGCAGGTGCGTCTTCGTGAAAAACGCGAAAAGCGCCTCGCCGATCGCGAGTTGGAGGATCCCCTCGGATGAGTGTACCCCCCGCCATTGGCCCCGGGATGATCACGCGGCAGGTTCGTGTGCGTGCGCGTGACGTCGTCTTTCTCAAGGGCATCGTCGAGGCGCTCGAAGGCGTGGCGCAAGTCTTCGCCGAGCGCGGCGGCGACTTGACCTTGGCCGCGCCCGAGGGCCGCGAACGCGAACTCGACGCCATCATCGACGACCTCTGCCGCGAACTTGGCGCCATGCGGGTCGATTGAGAGAAGGGGTTAGGGTTTAGGGTGTAGGGAGAACGCCGGAACCTAGTTCTCGATTGAGAGAGGGTTTAGGGGGACGCCAACACCTAATTCTCGCCCCTAAACCCTAAACCCTAAACCCTATACCCTCCCTCGGTAACCATGCCTTCGATCCTCAGCTCCTACGTTGACGGCCAGCCCCTGCGCGGTGCCGCGTCCACCATTTCCTCGGTCAATCCTGCGCGTCTCGATGACGTGGTCGCCGAGGTGTCCCTCGCCAGCGAGGACCAAATCGCGCTCGCCTTCGCCGCGGCCAAGAAGGCGCAGGCCGGGTGGGCGCAAACCCCCGCACCGCAACGCGGACGCGTGATCGCTGCCGTCGGCAAGCTGGTCGAGGCGAACAAGGAGGCCCTGGCCGCGCTGGTCACGCGCGAGGTCGGCAAGCCGTACGCCGAGTCGTTGGGCGAGGTGCAAGAGATCATCGACACCTGCGACTTCTTCCTCGGCGAAGGGCGGCGCCTCTACGGGCACACCGTGCCGTCGGAGATGCGCGACAAGCAGCTTTTCACGTTCCGCGTCCCGGTGGGCGTCGCGGGCATCATCACGGCGGGCAACTTCCCCGTGGCGGTGCCGGCTTGGTACCTCGTTCCCGCGCTGCTCTGCGGCAACGCGGTCGTGTGGAAGCCCGCCGAGTATGCGGCTGCATTGGGCGACGCGCTCACGCGCCTCTTCGTCGCGGGCGGTGTTCCTCGCGGTGTCCTCAATACGGTGCACGCTGACGGCGCCACCACGTACCGCGGGCTCGAGCGCGCGCTCGAGGCGGGGCTGCTCAACAAAATTGGCTTCACCGGCTCGACGGAAATCGGTCGCCGCATCGGCGAGCTCGCGGGCCGCCACCTGCAGACACCGTGTCTCGAGCTCGGAGGAAAGAACCCGCTCGTGGTCATGCCCGACGCGGATCTCGACCTCGCGGCCGAGGGCGCGCTCTTTTCGGGCTTTGGAACGGCCGGCCAGCGCTGCACCTCCCTGGGCGTGGCCATCGTGCACGACAGCGTGTACGACGCCTTCGTCGCGCGCTTCGTTCAGCGCGTCCAGACCGCGGTCATCGGCGATCCCACGCACCGCGGCGTCCTGTACGGACCACTGCTCGCGCAGCGCTTTCTGGAGTCGTTCGAGCATTGGCTCGGGCACATCGCCTCGCACCACGAGGTGCACGGCTCGACGGGGCGCGGGCGCATCACCGCGAAGAACCCGCGCGCGGGCTTCGTCGGCGATCCCGACAAGGGCATCTTCGTCCACCCGACGGTGGTCACCGGCGTGCGCGCCGAGGATGCGCTCTACCGGAACGAGACCTTCGGGCCGCTCGTATCGGTGATGCGCTTCTCGTCGTTCGACGAGGCCATCGAGCTGGCCAACGGCCACGGCTATGGCCTCTCCTCCGCGATTTACACGAACAACCCGGTCCATGCGTTCCGTTTCCGCGAGCGCGTTTCCGCGGGCATGGTCAGCATCAACAACTCCACCTCGGGCGCCGAGGCGCATCTGCCCTTCGGCGGCAACGGCAAGTCGGGCAACGGCTCACGCCAATCGGGCGTCTGGGTTCTCGACCAATTCACCCGCTGGCAGTCGATGAACTGGGACTACGCCGGCAAGCTGCAGAAGGCGCAGATGGACATCGAGGAAGTCAGCGTCGACTCGGGCTTCCGCCTTTGAATCGCAGATAGCGATTCCAAGCCGGAGGAAACCGGAGCGAATCGAACCGCCAAGACGCCAAGATGGATGGATTTGCTGGTGCACCGAGAAACGGGCTGCCTCAAAACTCCTACCCTTGGCGTCCTTGGCGCCTTGGCGGTTCGGCAATCCTTCGCGGCCGCGTTTCCCGTGGCTACCTTCGAGATCGCTCCGTTACTTCGTTCTAGCCGTGAAGAACACCAGGTTCGGCCGGGTGAGCATGGGCTCCCAGTACTCCCGGCCGAACTCGGCGAGCCCCTCGGGCGAGCACTGCGCGGGCACCCAGCGAACGTCGCGAAAACCGCCCGCCACGAGCGCGCGCTCGAGCGTGGGCAAGGTCCAGATGCGCGAGCGGATGGCGAACGGTGGCTCGACGTGGAACGTGATGTCGTACTCCGCCGCGTCGCCGGGCGGATCCGGCGCGGTGACGGTCATCCCATATTGCGTGTAGTTTCTCTGTAAATCCGGCGTGTCGCTGGGGACGATGCCGGCCAGCATGCCACCCGGGGCGAGCTGCGCGCGAAGTCGCTGCGCCATCGCTTCGAGCTCCGCGACCGTGGTGGCGTAGGGCAGGAGCCACGCCGCGAGCACGACGTCGAACGCCCCGAGCACCGGCGCATCGAACACGTCGAGCACGCGGTACTCGATGCCCAGCCGCTCGCGCTCTTCGAGCTCGCGCGCCACGCCGACGAGGCTCTCGGACAGGTCGATGCCCAGCACGCGGGCGGCATGCCGCTGCGCGAGCGCGCGGCTGTAGTAGCCGTAGCCGCACGCCACGTCGAGGATCGACTTGCCGGTGACGTCGCCGAGCAGCCCCATGAGGGTGTGCATCTCGATGTGGGAGCGCACGGGCATGGCGGCCGTCGCCGCGTAGACGGGCGTTTCGTACGTCGAATGCGCCATGTAGCGTCAGAAACCGCGGCTGGAGCGATCGTTGTCGGGGAGGATGATCGCCGGCAAGGTGCCCGTGTCGTTCGGATCCAGATTGACCGCCGGGAGCGCGCCCGTCTCGTTCGCGTGCTGGATGTCGATGGGCGCGCCGTGATCGTGGTGCGAATCCGGCGGCGGCGGCGGAAGGCTCGACGCCGTGCCCAGCGCATTCTTGTGATCGAGGAACCGCAGGGTACCCGGACCGCCCGCTCGCTCGAGAACCGCGCGAAGATCCCCCGGGAGGGGTGCCTCGATGATGATGCGCGCCCCGGTGATCGGGTGGTCGCACTCGAGCCGCACGCAATGCATGAAGGTGCGATCGAGGCCGTTGCGCTCCTCGAAAAAGCGGTTCGTCGGCGCGTGGCCGTAACGATCGTCGCCCAACACCGCGTGGCCGATGGCTGCGAGGTGCCGGCGGATCTGGTGTGTGCGCCCCTGCTCGGGGATGACCCGCAGCACGCTATGGCCGCTGGCCACGGCGAGGCGGCGATACCGCGTGCGCGCCGGGTGCGCGACGCCGTCCTCCCGCAGATCGCGGGTGATGGCGCCCTTCGACGGGGTGATGCCGCGCACACCGACGACGTAGATCTTGCGCGCCGTGGCCGCGGAGAAGGCGGCCGACCAGCGCGCGACCATGTCCGGCTTGCGCGCGAACAGAACGAGGCCGCTGGTGCCCACGTCGAGCCGGTGCACCGGCACCGCCTCTTCGGCGCCTTGGATCTTGCGCACGCGCACGACCAAAGAGCTCTTGTACTCGCCCTGCGGCGTGGTCGGCTCGTAGGGGCCTTTGTCGACGACCAGGACGTCGTCGTCCTCGTACACGACGCGCGCGCGGGGTACTTGCGAGCGCCGCAGGATGGCCACCGTCTCCACCTCGTCGGTGAGCGGGATCATGTCCAGCGGGCGCAGATGCGTCGTGGTGAAGCCGAGTCGCGCGAAGTGGTCCAGATCGCGCGCCAGCGTGTCCGGATCGCACGAGACGTACGCGATGGTGTCGATCTCCAGCCGCGACAAGAGCTCGCGCGCGACCGGGCTCATGCCGCGCCGGGGCGGGTTGACCACCGCCGCCGTGAACCGCGCGCCGCGCTGCGAAAGGGTGCGCAGCGTCCCTGCCACGTCCCCGCATTCGGCCTCGAGCTGCAGGTGCTGCATGTCCGCAGCGGCCTTCGCCTGCGCCACGGCGGGGGCGAAGGACTCGACCAGCTTTACCTCGGCCCCGGCGGTGGCGAGGCTCAGCGCAATGGCACCGCTGCCACCGTACAGGTCGAGAATGCGCGGACGCGTTCCCCCATTCTTGCCGCCCATGAGCGCCGTAATGAGCATGCGGTGCACGCGCGCCGCCTGATCGCGGTGTGCCTGCACGAAGGAACCGAACGTCGCCAGATGTGTGGAGTCGCCCACGCGATCGGGCGCGGAGGTGGCGCCGCGGAGCACCACGGTCTCGTTGCCGAGGATCTGCGGGGCCTCGCCCTCGTGGAAGTTGGCGGCGACGCCGATGAGCAGCGTTTCTTCCGCCATGAGCTCCGCGGCGGCGACGCGCAGTTGCGTCAAGTCGGCCGTGCGCGAACGCTGCAGGACGAGGGTGAGGAGCACGCGCGCCGGGCCATCGGGACGATCGCGCACTTCGCGCAGGTCGACCGCGCGCAGGGCGCCCGAGCCGAGAATGTCGAACGGCGCCAGCGGCCCCGCGCGCTCCTCGTCCCGGGAGACGATGCGCCGCAGCAGCGATGTGACGCGGGCCAGCGACGGCGAGAGCACCTGGCAACGCGGAATGTCGACGATCTGGTGACCGCCGCCCTTCGCGTAGAGTCCAATCTTGCCGCCCGGCGCCACGATGAGTTTGGCCCGCGTGCGGTACTCCGTCACGGAGTCCGCGAAGATCACCGGCTCGGTGTAGAGCAGCTCGAGCGCGGTGTACCGCGAGACCGACTGCACCACACGCCCGCGCTTGAGCGTGAGCTGCTCTCCATAGGAAAGCCCAATGATGGGACAGCCTCCGCAAGGCTCGGCGTGCTCACATAAGACGCGTAGCCGTGCGTGGTGAGAATTCGCCGCGGGGAACGGGCCGGAGTCCAGAGGGGAGGCCATGGTGAATCCCTAAACATAGCATAACCTGACTCACCTGAAACCTGCTGGTAGGTACGTGCGCGGATTCTTTAAGCGCTGCCGCGGAAGCGATGGCCGCTTCAGGTGGGTCGGCGGGTCCCAAGCCCACCTCCACGGGAATGAGCCGCGATTGTCTGTCCCGTGATGAGCCCGGGAGGGGGCGCCGGATAATTACGGCTTCTTCGACACCACCGAAACCGAGGCGGCTGTCCTCCGTAGTGGAAGGTGTGGGTAAGGTGATACAAAGCCGTCCGTGCAAGACGGGCAACGAGACGGGCGAAAACCGCACGAGGCGAAGCTCGATCTTGCCATGGACCGCTATGCGCAAGGCGAAGACGCCGCCTTTGCAGAGGTCTACGATGAGCTATCCCCCCGGCTCTACGGTTACCTGCTGCGCCAAACCCGCTCGCGCGACCGCGCCGAGGACCTGGTTCAGCAGACGTTTCTGCGCATCCACCGGGCGCGGGGCCATTTCGTGGCGGGGTCGGCCGTGACGCCTTGGGCATTTGCCATTGCGCGCCGCCTCCTCATCGACAGCATGCGCCGCGGACGCCGCGAGGTCATCGGTGTGGACGATGACGACGAGAAGTCGGCCGAGGCAAGCTCCGGGGAGGCCAGCCCGGAGGCATGGGCCGAGGCCAACCAAGTCGCCCGCGCCCTGGGCCGCGAGCTCGAACGTCTGCCCGAGAACCAGCGGGTCGCCTTCGAATTGGTGAAGCAAGAAGGATTGTCGCTGCGCGAGGCCGCAGCCGTACTCGGAACCACGGTGGCCGCCGTCAAACTGCGCGCCCACCGCGCGTACACCGCGCTTCGCGTGTCACTCGGCGCGGTGCTCCCAGAGGACGACGGGCCCGTTTCCGAGTCGAAGGAGTCTCCATGATGCCGTCTCCGAAGCCGAGCGCGGATTTGCGTGCGCGCATTCTCGAGGCCACCCGGCAAGAGCCCTCGCCCGATCGCGCTCGGGTGACGCAGACCACCCGCTCGCTCGTGGCCTTGGCCATCGTCTCCGCGCTCACCGTGTTCTTCGCCGTGGGCGGATTCCAGCTCGGCAAGCGCCCCCTGGGCTTCGTGGCCATCACCGGCATGGGGTGGGGGCTCGTCGCGGCCTTCGCGACCCATCTCGCGTTCGCGCGCCGGAAATCGATGCTCGGGCCCACCCGGCAGACGCTCATCTTTTCCGCGCTGGTGATGGGCCCCGTGTTGTTTGCCTGGGCGGTGCTGTGGACCATGCCTTGGCCCGAGGCGACCATTTTCGACTCCTCGTGGCCGAACTATCTCCGCTGCTTCACGCTCACGAGCGTGTTTGGCATTCTGCCGCTCATCGCGCTGACCATCGCGCGCCGAGGCTCCGATCCGGTTCATCCCCGTTCGACCGGTGCGGCATTGGGTGCGGCCATGGGGGCATGGGCGGGCACCTTGATTGACCTGCACTGCACCTGCGCGAGCGTGCCCCACATCGCCTTCTCCCACGTATTGCCGACCGTCGTTCTCGCGATCCTGGGCGCTGTCCTGGGCCCACGAATACTCGGCCTTTAGACCGTAAATCGAACTTCGATCGTTCCACGAATGACGAAATGGTCATTCGTGGATGAATATTGGGTAACATCATGATACCTAATGATCGTCGCTCGTTTGCGCGGAGCGGCACGGCCATCATCACCACGAGACCCCCGCTGGGAGGTTTTTGCCATGAAATCCATTCTCAATCGCCGTCCCGCCTTCGGGAGCTGGGCGACGTTGGTTGCATTGCCCATTTTGGCGTGCGCACCCGTGGCTTGCTCGGGAAATTCCAGTGAATCGAGCGATACGCCGGAGCCGTCGACGACCCGAATGCAAATCGTCTCGACGGAAAAGCTCTCCGGCATACCCACCTACGTGAAAGGTCAACTCGGTGCCGCGGCCTCCAAGAGCGCATTGGCCAGCATCGCCTCCGCGCTGCACGCAAGTGGTTCCGAATTGGTATTGAAGAATACCCTTCAAGACGAATCGGGTGCCGTGCACGAACGTTACACGCAATTAAAGAATGGATATGAAATCGTGGGTGGCGAATTGGTGGTGCATAGCCGCCAAGGTGTCATCTACGCCGCCAATGGCAACGCCCGCAGCAACCTTTCGGCGCCCACCGAAGCCGCCGCCAAGGTTTCGGCGGCCGCGGCGGCCGTCCGTGCTCTCTCCGCGTACGACCTCGGCGATTTCGCTTCGGCGGACCCGAACACCCAATTGGTGTATCGCCGCACGGTGAATGGGACGGGGGACGCTCTCGAACTCCTCCATCGAGTGACCGTCAAAGGCACCCAGGCCGACGGAACCCCCATCCTCGACAAAGTGCTCGTCAATGCCGTCGACGGCTCGGTGGTCGCGCGTCTGCCCACGATTCACACCGCGAAGAACCGCGAACTGCACGATTTGAAAAACAAGACCACCCTGCCGGGAACGACCGTGCGGACGGAGGGGCAGGCCGCCACGTCGGATGCCGTGGTGAACAACAATTACGATCGCCTGGGCACGACGTACGACGCATACAAAGAGCTCTTCAACCGCGACTCACTCGATGGCAGTGGCGGCAAGCTCATTAGCTCCGTGCATTACAGTACGAAGTACAACAATGCGTATTGGAATGGCACGCAGATGGTGTACGGCGACGGCGACGGAAGCACGTTTTCCAATCTGGCCAATTCGCTCGACGTGACCGCCCACGAACTTACCCACGGCGTGACGTCCAACACGTCGAACCTCGAATACTCCGGTGAATCCGGCGGATTGAACGAGGCCATGTCGGACATCTTCGGCAATGTCGTCGAATATTACGGCGCCGGAAAGGTGGTCAGCGACAACACCTGGAAGGTGGGTGAAGACGTCTATACCCCCAACACGGCGGGCGATGCCCTCCGCTACATGAACGATCCGGCCAAGGATGGTGATTCGCTCGACTACTATCCGGACTACACGTCCGGGGTCGACGTTCACTACAGCTCGGGAATTGCCAATCTCGCGTTTTACCTGCTCTCGCAGGGTGGCAAGCACCCACGGAGCAAGACCACCGTCAGCGTGACGGCCATCGGCATCGAAAAGGCCGCGCAGATCTTCTATCGCGCCAACACGCAAATCTTCACCGCCTCCACCACCTTCGCCCAGGCCAAGCAGTGGACGGGGCAGGCTGCGCAGGACCTCGGGTACACGCAGGCGGAGATTTCCGCCGTTGCCGACGCCTGGTCGGCGGTGGGGGTGACCGAGTAGCGCATACGCTGAGCTGTCCAACGATGGTACGCATCCGCTAACATCCCCGTTGGCGGATGCGTATAGCCCTCATTTACCCTCCCCCCTGGAAGATCGCGGCGCGCGAGGAGAACGTTTCCTACGGCCACGACGGGCCTCCGCCGGGCCACCGGCCGCAGGATCTCGACGCCGATTTCTACCAGACGCCCTACGGCCTCTTCACCCTGGGGGCGGAGGCGCTGCGGGCAGGGCATCGCGTGAAGGTGCTCAATTTATCGGCGTACGCGTGGTCGCGGGTCGAGGAGATCATCGCCGGCCTCGATGCCGACCTGTTTGGCATGTCGTGCTGGACGGCCAACCGCCGCGGCGTGGCCCTCACCGCGCGCTGCATCCGGGAGCACCACCCGAAGGCGCACATCATCGTCGGCGGGCCGCACGCCACGCCGCTCGCCACGGAAATGCTGGAGCACCACCCCGAGATCGACACCGTCTCGCTCGGCGAGAGCGATGCGACCTTTCTCGAGCTGATCGGGCGCCTGGAGCTGGGAAAGCCCACATCGGGCATTGCCGGGACGGTCTACCGCGAGGGCGATGCCATCCGAAAGGGCCCCGAGCGGCGGGCCATCCACGAGCTGGACACGCTCGCCTCGCCGCACGACTACTTCGACACGCACATCGTGATGACCTCGCGCGGCTGTCCCTGGGCCTGCACCTTCTGCGGCGCGGAGACCACGTGGGGACGCGGTTTTCGCGGGCACTCGGTGCGCTACGTGCTCGATGCGCTGGAGCGCGTGCTCGCGCGGCTCCCGGTGAAGATGCTCCAGATCAAGGACGATACGTTCACCACGAACAAGAAGCGCGTCCTCGAGCTTTGCCATGGCATCCGCGAGCGCGGGCTTCAATTTTTCTGGAGCTGCGACACCCGCGTGGACCTGCTCACCGAGCCGCTCTTGCGCGAGATGCGCTTGGCCGGGTGCCAGCGATTGAGCCTCGGGGTCGAGTCGGGCTCGCAGGCCATTTTGGATGCCATCGACAAGAAGATCACGCCCGACGAGATCCTCGAGTCCACGGAGATGGCCAAGCAGGTGGGCATCAAGGTCCGCTACTACATGATGCTCGGCAACCGAGGGGAGACGGAGCACACCTTCCAGGAAACCTTGGACTTTCTCGATCGGGCGAGCCCCCACGAGTACATCTTCTCCTGCCTGTCGATCTACCCCGGCACGCGCGACTTTCACGATGCGGAGAAAGCCGGCTTCGTGGACCGCGAGGTCTTCTTCACCGAGACGTTCCAGGAGCTGAAAACGCCGTTCGACGCGTCCGACGAGGACACGCAGCGCATGAACGCGTGGTTCTTCGCCAACAGCGGCCTGCGCGTGGTGCACCGTGACAGCGTGGCCGACTACCGCGCCATCCTCGAGCGCCTCGGCGACTACCATGCCGCGCACATGGACTTGGGGGCCGCACTCTACCAGGCCGGGGACATGGACGGCGCCGAGCACCACGTGCGTCGGGCGCTGGAGCTCGGGTACCCGCTACCGGGCCTCGTGTACAACCACCTCGCGTGCATCGCGTACGCGCGCGGCGATCTCCAAGGGATGATGGACCATTTCAGCCACGCGGCGAAGGTCGACCCGCAGCACTTCGTCCTGATCCAAAACGTGAACGCGGCGCGCGCTTGGTTCAAACAGGGGGGCCCGGAGCGGAAGCTCCCCCTGCAGCTCAGCGTGCGGCACGACTTTCAGCTCCTCGAGCGCACCGTGCAGCCCACGCTCCCGGGGCCGCTGCCCGAGGACTGGAAAGCGTGGAACGCCGTCGCCCTCCCGGCGGAGCCGAGTGCCACGTACCTGCGCACGCCCGACGTCGAAGGAAGTCAGCACGTGCTCAAGACGCGTACCCGGCTCAAGGTCGTCGTTTAGTTTCGATCGATCGCGACGTACTTCGTCCGTCCCTCGCGCCGAACCTTGAGGAGCACGGTGCCCTTGGGGGCGGCCTGTAGCGCCTTTGCGGTGTCGGTGGCATTGACCACGGCCTGGTGGTTCACCTCCAGGATCACGTCGCCGGGGGCCAGGAGCTCGTCGGCGGGAGCACCCGGTTGCACGCGCTGCACGCGCGAGCCGCCGCCGGGAGCATCGCCCAGGGCGATGCCGTAGCCGGTGGGCGCCGCGTTGCTCTTTTTCGGGGCGTCCGTGTTGGTGTCGCTGCCGTCGTTGTCGGCGACCGCGTCCTTCAGCTTGTCCAAGGTGATGTCCACCGATTGCGTGCTCTTGTTGCGCAGCACCTTCAGCGTCACCCGCGAACCCGGCGCATGCCGTGCGACCACACGAGGAAGCTCCTGCGCGTCGTCGATTTGGTCCTTGTCGACCTCGAGGATCACGTCGCCCGAGCGCAGCCCTGCCTTGTCGGCGGGCCCGCCGGGATCGATGTCGCCGATCAGTGCACCCCTCGCACGATCGAGCCCCAGGGCCTTGGCCAAGGTGGGGTCGATTTCCTGGATGCTCACGCCGAGCCGCCCGCGCGCCACGTGGCCCGTGGTGAGAAGCTGCGGCAGCACCTCTTTGAGCGCATCGATGGGGATCGCGAAGCCGATGCCCTTGCCCTGCGGATTGATGGCCGTGTTGATGCCCACCACTTGGCCCTTCAAATCGAAGAGCGGACCGCCGCTGTTGCCCGGGTTGATGGAGGCGTCGGTCTGAATGAAATCGTCGTACTGGCTCGCCCCGATGGAGCGGCCTTTGGCGCTCACGATGCCCATGGTGACCGTGTGGCCGAGCCCGAAGGGGTTGCCGATGGCCACGACGTATTCGCCCACGCGAACGCCCTCGCTCGCTCCGAGCGATGCGACCGGCAGCTCCCTGTTCGGGGCGCCTTGCAGCTCGAGCACGGCGAGGTCCAAGTTGGCATCGCGCCCGACGACCTTGGCGTCGTACTCACGCTTGTCGGCGAGGCGCACGCGCACGCGATCGGCCTCCTCGACGACGTGGGCATTCGTGGCGATGTGCCCGTTCGCATCGAGGATGAACCCCGTGCCCAGCGCGCGCTGCCGGGTGACGCTGTCACGCTCGCGCCCGCGTCCTCCTCCTCCCCCCTGCGGCATCATCTCGCCGAAATCGAAGGGGAAGGGGATTCGGCGTTGCTTCACGTCGTGCACCGCCGTGATGTTCACGACCGACGGATTCACCTTGGCGACCAAGGTGGCCACGTCCGGCGCACCGGAAAGCACGGGCGGCGAGGCGAACGGTGCGGAGGATTGCCCGCCATTCGACGGGGGAGGTGCTGCGGCGGCGGGTTGGCAACCGGCTAGGCCCAAAACGAGGATGGGCGCGATGAGTGAGAAAAACCGAGACGAACCGGAGAAACGCGAACGAGATAGAGGCAGCATGATCATTCCCTGCTCCTCGAACATCGGAACTTCGGGGTTCCTTCCCAAATCGCGGCGCGGCGGCGCCTGACACGCACGAAAGCTCACAAGGTATGCAGATGCGAACTGGCGGCATAGTTCTCCCTGAGGTAAAATGTGGGTAGCGCCGGTCGCCATCCCGACCGACACTCTTGCATGGAGCCCTCACGCGCGAAAAAGCGGCTCGTCGAGGTGAAGCGATGTTGACGAAGGACCCGCTGGGAGCGGCCGAGCAGATCGTCATCTTGGAGGAGCTGGCCTCCTCCGTGCGGCACGACCTGCGAAATCGTTTAGGGAACATTCGCAACGCCGCCTTTTGGCTGCGGCGCCGCTTCGAGGGCGTGCCCCAAGCCGAAGACCCACGGGTGGGCACCTTCTTCTCGCTCATCGACGAAGAGGTGTTCGCCGCCGACAACCTGCTCGAGCGGCTGCACGAACGCTTTCCGCCGGACCACGGCCTGGCCGACATCGATCCGCTTCATGCGGTCGAGCAAGCGATCAAGTTCGTTCGCCTCGACGAACCTTCGGCGCTGGTCGTCGTGGCCGAACACGAAGGCTCCGAGCACGCCAAGTCGGACACATTCGTCGTGACCAAGCCCAACGCGACCAACGGAGCGGGCATCGAGAGCCTCGCCAACGGCTCCACGGTGGAATCGGCGCCAGGGGAAATCGCGGTGGTCGTGCGCGCCCTCATCGAGCTGCGCGCCAAGGCGCTGGACGGCAAAGGACGCATCGTCGTGCGCACCCGCCGCGAGGCGAACCGCCTGCTCATTTCCGTGCCCGCGCCGGGCGATCGCCAGGGCCTGTGGATCGACATCGCCAAGCGCACCGCGATGAAGTGCGGCGGCTCCTTTGCGTGGGTCGAGAGCCACGGTGAAGCGTGGGCAACGCTCACGTTTCCACTGGGGGCGCGGCGTTCGCTGCTCATTGGCTTGCCGCGCCCTGCGGCCAAAGAGCCGTAGCGCAAGCTCGACGGCTTGACGTAAGCCGCGAAGACAGAAAGATTGCGCCCATGTACACGGTGCGTGACTTCGGCGAAATGATCGCCGACCGCGTGCGCATGGGCGCCTACGAGGAGGCCCTTCGCCAATCGGTGAAGCCGGGCAGCGTCGTCGTCGACATTGGTGCAGGCACGGGCATCTTCACCCTCCTCGCGTGCCGTTTCGGCGCGCGGAAGGTCTACGCGATCGACCCGAACCCGGCCATCGACGTGGCGCGCGCGCTGGTGCGGGACAATGGCTTCCGCGACCGGGTCGAGATCATCCCGAAAATGTCGACCGAGGTGGAGCTGCCCGAAAAGGCCGACGTCATCGTCTCCGACGTGCGCGGTGTGTTGCCCACCTTCGGGTCGAGCCTTTCCACGATCATCGACGCGCGTTCTCGTTGGTTGAAGCCGGGAGGCGTCCTGCTTCCGCGCCGCGACGAGCTGCGCGCCGCCGTGGTGGAGGTGCCATCGATGTACGAGAGCATCTTGCAACCCTGGAACCGCGAGAGCCACTACGGCATGGACGCCTCGGCCGCGGCGACCGCGGTGATGTCGAACTGGATACCGGATCGCAAGGACGAAATCGCGGAAGCGCACCTTCTCACCGAGTCCGCGGTGTGGGCCACCATCGACTACGATCGTGTGACGGAGCGGCAGGTGCGCGGGCACGGGGCGCTGCGGGCGGCGCGTTCGGGCACGGGGCACGGGCTGGCCGTATGGTTCGATGCCACGCTGCTCGACGGCGTCCATTTCTCGAACCAACCCGGCAAATCGGGTATCCACGGTCGCGCGTTCTTCCCGTGGCCATCGGCCGTCGCCCTCGACGAGGGGACGCCGATCGAGGTGGACCTGTCCGCCGTACCCGCCGAAGATGACTACGTATTTTCGTGGACCACCCGAATCGGGGGGGCCTCGCCGCAGGAGTTTCGGCAGACCGACTTCTTCACCCGCCTGCGCATGGACGAACTCATCCGAGCGGACGATCCGAGGCCGAGAAAGCTCGCCCCCGAGGGGCTCCACACGTTGCGGGCCTTGGAACTCCTGCATGCGGGAGCGTCGCGTGATGAGGCGGCGGCCAAGCTCGCAGAAGCCTTTCCGATGCAGTTTCCTTCGCGCGAAGCGGCCCTGTTCGCCATTCGTGCGGTTTTGCGGAAGTTCACGTGAGGGCGTATTTCCGCATGAGGCATCTTTTGCGCCATCGATTCGGGGCCGTTGCTCTCTCGCATTGCGCGATGCGCCGAGCCGTGCTTTTCTCCGCCCGAGCCGGTTCGTCCTTTGTTGCAGCCCGCGGCCGACTTGCTTGGTGAACTTTCGCCGGGGGCCTCGCATCGTATGCGGGACAAGGCCCGGGACCGAGGGAACGAATGGAAATCGAACGACGAGCTTCGACTGGATCGGCGGACTTCGAACGAGCTTCTGACGCTTCCGGGGAGCAACCTGCGGCGCAGGTGCCTGTGCGTCGCGCGTACGTGCCGCCCCAGCTTCGGCATCTCGGTTCGGTGCGCCATCTCACGCTAGGCGACACCGGCAGCCTTGGCGACAAGGCAGGGACATTCATGGGCGGCGGCACGATGATGATGTCGTCGCGCGAGGCGAAGGAAGATATCGCCTACTTGGATGACGCCGCCCGCAAGCGCTTGGCCGACGAGGTGATGGCTCTGCGTCTCGCCAACTACCGGTACCGGGAGGGGGTTGCATCGCCGCTTCCGCTCGATCACCGTTGCCTCGGCTTCATCGTCGAAGACACGCCAGCGGACTCTCCGTTCATCGTCGAGCGCAAGCAGGTGGATGTCTACGGATTCGCTTCGGCCATCTTGGCCGCACTGCAGGAGCAGCAGCAGACCATCGCAGGCCTCGAGCGTCAGCTCGCCGAGCTTCGCGAAGGGACGACACGGCACGCCAAGGGCGACTGAATCCTTGGACGGGGAGTCGACGTCGGTCGCGGGAGTGCCCGGAGGGCGGGTGTTTTCGTACGATCGGGATGTCGTTTTCGAGCGGCGAGGGCTTTCCCTGCCGACGTTCCACACGGCGGATCACGGCCACGTCCTTGCGTCGGGGTCACTTGCAGCGCTCGTCGGGCGCCTTCGCCGGCGGCCCGCGCTGAACGTCGAGCGGCTCGCGTCGGTTATCTCGCTCACGCCCACGGAGGACGCTTCTGCGACCGTGTACGAAGGCGTCCATCGTGTGCCCTCGCATCATGCGGTCCGCGTTTGGCCCGATGGTCGCCGGACGAGCACCTTGTTCGCGCGATCGCTGGAGCGCGCGCCGGAGATGACGGCGCAGGACGCGGCGCACGAGCTTCGTCGCCGGCTCACCGCGGTCGTCGCGCGCTATGCCGAAGGAAAACGCTGCATTGCCATCTACGCAGGCGGTGGCGTCGATTCGAGTGCGCTGTTGGCCACCGCCTTGGCGTGGTCGCGGGGGGCAAACGGGCCCGAGATTAAAGCTATCGCGCTGGATTTCGCAGGGCCCGGCGATGACCGCCCGCACTTGCGCGAGCTCGAGAAAGCGCTGGGTATCGTGCCCATTCGGCTTTCCCCGTCACGGTCGGGGCGTTTCGTTCGGCGCATGATGTCGCTCGACGGTGCGCCATGCCCGTGGCCCAACGTATGCGACGACGGCATGATGCTCGAGGCGGCGCGCGAGCAAGGCGCCGATGCGGCGTGGGGGGGCTCGGGGGGCGACGATCTGTACGATGGACGCCTGGACACCTTCCCCCAGCGCGCGCTTCATGGTGATGCGATCCGCGCGCTCCGCGAGGCCGTGGCGTTGCGCGTACATTGGCGCGATCCCGGAGTGACCCAGGCGTGGGATTTCGTCGTGCGCCCCCTGCTCGTTCGCAGCCTCCCGCACGCGGTCCGCCGGCTGCGGCGCCGCATTCGCGGGCGCAGTGTGGTCGCATGGGCCGGGCCCGTGCTTCGCGCGCACTTGGAGCGGGTGGCCGATGCTGCGCGCGCTCCAGAGCCGAGCACCGCCTCGGCGCGGTATACGCGCTTCGTGACGTTGCCTCACCTCATGGAGCTCTTCGACTTTCGAGGCCATCTGCGCGAGGCGATGGGGTTCGACAACCTCGAACCGTTGGTCGATGACGAGATGATCTCGTTCATCTCGAGCCTACCACCCGAGCTGCTCTTCCACGGAGGTCGAGCGCGCGGCCTTCTTCGAGCCGCCATGGAGGGCCTCGTTCCCGATACGGTGAGGCTACGCACCGACAAGGCCTGGTTCGAACCTGCGATGGCGCAAGCCGTGCGCGCTGCTGGCGGTTTCGAGGCCTTCGCGGATCTCGCCGCGGTGCCGCATCTCGCGGACCTCGGGCTCATCGAGCCGTCGAAGTTCCGTGAGGCGTTCGACGCGCTCGCGCGGGCGCCGGAAGATGGCGCTGGTTGGCTGCAGGTATGGCCGGCGCTCGCCGTGGAAGCGTTCGTCGCAGGGTACCAGGCGGGGGCCACCTCATGAGGCATGCTACGCTTCCCGCGATGCATCGGCCCGAGGTCCATTGGACGAGTGAGACCCACGAGGATGGCGAGCTCCGCTTTCGGCTCGGCCGCCAAGGGGACCGCCTGATCGCCGAATGGCCTGGCATCTGCACCCTGTGGGCCGATCGCGATGGCACCTCGAGCGAGCTCGTTCCCGCACCCGACGCGGATCCCGAACTGGTCGCCAAACTGCACCGCGGGCTCGCGCGCGCGCTGCTGCGCCACGTTTCCGGTGAGCTCACCTTGCATGCTTCGGCCGCGTCCGTCGGTGGCATTGCGATCGCCTGTGTAGGGGAGAGCCACGCGGGTAAGTCCACGGCCGCGGCCGAGTTGGTCGCGAACCACGGGGCGGAGCTCGTGTCGGACGACACCTTGGCCATCGTGCTCCGCGATGGGTACGCGGGCGTCGTGCCCACGGAGTCCGTGTCCTGGCTTCTGCCCGAGTCGCGCCGCGCTCTCGGCTTCGACGCCCATGATGCGGCGACCAAAGTTCCCGTCGAGCCGGCGCGGGCGGCGCAGGGAGAGGTGCCGCTCGGCGCCTTGGTGATGCTCGCCTTCGACGACGACATCGACGCACCCGAGCTGCGGCGGCTGCGCGGGCACGACGCCCTTGGGCGGCTCGTTCCCAGCGTGGTGCGTTTCATTCTGGACGAGCCGGAGCGGCACCGGCGCGAGTTGGAGCAACTCGCGCGACTCGTCTCGTGCGTACCCGTCTACGAGCTTGCGCGGCCATACCGCATCGAGCAACTCGCGGCGGCAAGCGACGCGCTTCGTGCGCTCGCGGAGAGCGGAGGTAAACCATGAGCATTGGAGCAGACGGTCGCGTGAACGTGGGGTCCGACGTGCACGTGCGCGAATTCGACGGAGAGCTCGTGATTCTGGATCTCGCCAAAGGCGACTACTTCGGTATCAACGAGATTGGTGCACACCTCTGGCGCGGTTTGGTGAGCGGCCACTCGTGCGCCGAAATTGCCAAAGAGCTGGCGCCCCAGTACGAAGCCGCACCCGAGCAGCTACTGGCCGATTTGGTGGCACTGACCGACGAACTGATCGCCAAAGGTCTGGTGGAGCCGAGCCCCTGATGTTTCGGGTGCGCTTGCTTCATGGCATTGCGCGAATTGCAATTCGCATTGCCAAGCCGCGTGGTGCAAAACGAATTACCGATGTATGTGGCCGGTTGTTGCCACCGTTCATGAGTCTGGACGAGGCCTGTGCGGCTGCGACCTCACTCGATGGAACTGGAACCTGCCTGAGCCGGGCACTCACCATTGCGGCCTGTCTGCCCGCGTCCGAGGTGGTGATTGGTGTCGATCCGAATGCGAATACAGCGTTGCCGTTATTTGCTCATGCGTGGGTGGAAGTAAGTACTGTACCCATCCGACCGACTGACGCACAAGGGCTGGAAATTGCGCGTCTGGGACGGATGGCGCGCACAGCATGAACACGCAGGTGTCGCGGAGCAACGACGTTGATAGTGAAAGCGCCGCAAGGTAAGTAGGGCGCCCGCATATCGCGTTGTCACGCCGCATGCTACGTTGAGGCCACCGAGGAGAGGTCTTCATGAAGAACTTAGCTCGCATACGTTGGGTGCTTTTCTCTGTCGCGATGGGGTGTGGCGCTGGCGGAGCGATGCTGGCGGCGTGCGCCAGCGATGACATCATCGTCCACCCGCCAAAGGACAGCGGCAGCGATGCGACGCTGGATTCGGGCAAGGATACTGGGACCGACGCGCAGACCGACGCACAGAGCGACGCCGATGCAGGTCCGGTCGACGGTGGCCCCGATTCGACGACGAACTTCGACGCGGGATTTCCGACGCTCGAGAGGTGGGTCGAACAGGCTACCGAGCTTTACTGCCAGAAGACCGCGTTCTGCTGCGGCGAATCCAATTTCGACTACGCGAAGTGCAAGCGCATCTTCATGACGAAGCCGAATCCCGGCGCCGTGCAGAACAACCCCGCCCAGCCCTTCTTGGACGGCGGAAAAATGAAGCTCGACATCGCAGCTGCCACGAAGTGCTACGAGGACATCAACAAACTGTCGTGCGGCGCCACGGCGGGGGCGCTTCGCAAGACGTACGACGACTGCGTGGCCGGTGCGGTGGGGACGATCCCGGTGGGTCAATCGGGTTGCAAGGGGTCCCCGGAGTGCGTCCCGCCTGCTCACTGCGAGTTGGCCGATGGTGGTCTGCCCAACGGCACCACGCTAGGAACGTGCGTCGCCCCGCGTACGACGAACGCTCTCTGCGACTACGGCCAGTACGACCAAGAGGGCAACCTGCGCCCGAACTCGGCGAATCTGTACTACGAGCCGCAGGCGCAATGCGGCAACATGCTGAGCGGCAATCCGGGATACTGCGCGAACGCCGACACGTACTACGGCTGGGATCTGGACGGCGGGCGCGTTTGCCAACCTCCCGCCGGCCAAGACGCGGGCTGCTACGTCCACCAGGAGTGCAGCACGAGCTACTGCGACGGCGTCTCGGTCGACGATGCGGGATACGTGATCAACGGACACTGCTCCAACGACCCGCTGGTGGGTGCCATCGAGTTCTGCGACATCCTTCGAGTCCGGGATGCGGGGACCGGCGACGCGAGCCCGCCGTTCCGCTCCGAGTCGTCGTCGTTCAAGCGGAGCGCGACGCAGGAAGAGTTGAATCAGCCCGGACTGCGCAAGCGGCCCCACGGCGACCAAGCCCGCTAAGGATCGCGGCCATCATGGGGCGCCCGCATGCGCGGGCACCCCATCGGTGACATGCTGCTTCGCGCATGACGGCGGGTGGATACCGTGCGACGTTGATGTCGCTCGCCCGTGACGAGGCGTTCTGGGTGGGGCTCTATGCAGGGCTGCACTTCTTGGAGCGCCTCGTCCTCGTGGGGACGGCGCTCTGGTTGCTCCACGGGTCCACCTTGGCGACATCGCTGTCTGCGCTGGGGCTGGCGCTGACGTTCGTGGTTCGGACCTCGGCGCGGGTGACATTGCGCCGGCGGGTCCAGGCCCGGTTGCATCGAGGTGCGATCGACAAGCTGCTCGAAGGCGATCTTTTGGCCGCGAGTGCCATCGTGGAGGCGGATACCGAGGGCGCCATCTTCGAGGGGATCTGGTCGGGTACGGCACTGGTGTCGGCGGTGTTGCCCGAGCTCCTCGCCGACGCGGTGGCCTCCGTCGTCGTGATCGCCATTCTCGCGGTGGTGGAACCGATTCGGCTGCTCGCCATCGGTGGGGTTGCGCTGGCTTTGGCCGCGGCGGGGGTGGTGCTCTCGAATCGGATCGCGCGCCGCGAGGAGGCGCGGAGTTGGGATGCGTATGGGCCGGTAGTGGACGGGCTCGTGGCGGCGATCGGGGCCCGCCTGGAGATCGTGGCCAATGGCGTGGGCGAACCGTTTCGCGCTCGGCGGCGCGCCGACTTGGACCGGTGGGAACGCGCGGTGTATCGGTCGACGTTGCTCATTGGTTTGGCGTCGCGGCTTCCCGTGGCGGTCGTCGTGTTCGTCGTCGGTGCGGTCGTCGTGTTCGAGCGCTCGCGGGGCGGGGAGCTCACCGGGGCGATGCTCGCCCACGCGGCGTTGTTCGGTGCGTCGATTCCCGCGATGGCGAATCTCGGGCGCAACTGGCTCGATGTGACCCGGCAAGGCGTGCGCTTCGCGCCATTTGCCGAGCTCCTTCGGGGCTCGCCGCTGCCTTCGGGCCGAGGCACGGAGCACGTCGCGCTGCCCGCCCGCGTGACATGGGATGGCGTTGCCGTGCGTTATGCCGGCGCCGGCGAGCGCGCGCTCGAAGACGTGCACCTGGTGTGGGAACCGGGAACCGTTCTCGTTTTGCGCGGGCACAATGGCTCGGGAAAATCGACGTTGCTGCGGACGCTGCTCGCGGTGGCGCCGCTCGATGGCGGCGCGGTTCGATGCGGCGGTGTCGAGCTCGCGGAGCTCGATCTCGATGCATGGCGCAAGAGCGTGGCCTACGTGGCCCAGCGTCCCTTTCTGCCGGCACGCGGAAGCGTTCGCGAGGCGTTTGCCATCGTGTCGCCCGATGCGGTGGACGCGGTCATCGAGCGCGCGCTGGCGCGTGTGGGGTTGCTCGAGGTGCTCGTGCGCCGTCAGCCGGAGCAGCCGCTCACGGTGGACGTGGGGGCGCTTTCGGTGGGCGAGAGGCAGCGGCTTGCGCTCGCGCGCGTGCTCGCGAACGACAAGCCGTTGGTCCTGCTGGACGAGCCGGATGCCAATCTGGACAAAGCCGGTGTCGAGATGCTCGCCAAGCTCGTGCACGAGCTCTCCTCCGAGGGGCGCATGGTGGGCATCGCGGCGCACACGGACGAGATCATCCGGCTCGGAGATCGCGTCGTCGTGCTCGATCGCGGTCGCGTCGTTTGAGGCGGGCTATCGCTCGACCTTGGGGCACGCGCGAAGGATCGGCTGATGCTCGGGCGGGCGAATGTCCACCGATTCGGGCGCGCCGTAGGCGGCGATGAGGGCAAAGTGCTCGTAGGCGCACGGCGTGACGACGAGGTGCGGGGCACCGGCCGCGCGCAACTCCTGGCCGCGGGCAACTTGCACCGCCCGGGAGGCTTCGCCCATCTGGCTGTCGCGGAAGAGATCCCACGCGCCCGGTTGCGTGACGTTCCAGCCGAGGGCCGCCACGGCCACGCAGATGGCGTTCACCGCACCGTAGGCTGGGCGCAAGGTGAGGCGCGCCACGAGCTCGCGTGCGCCGTCGAGGCCGAAGGGCGCGAGGATCCACCAAATGACCACCAACGCGCGCTCGGGGTGGTGCGTGGGTGCGCCCTCCTTGGTCTCGCCGTAGACGAGGAAGATCAAGACCGCGAGTGCCACGGTCAGCGGCAGCCACCATCGCCTTCGCATTTCCGGGGTGAACACGAAGGCCATGAGCCCGACGGCCGCCACGAGGAGGATCTCCGGAGCGCCCAGCAACGCGTGCGGGTACACGAGCAGCTTCTCGGCCAGAGGCGCACCTGCGGCGCCCACTGCGTGCCGGTAAGCCGTGACCCGATCGAGAAAGTGCGTCGCGCTTCCGTGGGCGTGGAGGTTCCAGGCCATCCAGGCGAGGGGGCCCGCCACCGGCACGAGTGCAACGAGCGATGCGCGCGAGACGAGAGGTCGCGTGCGCGCGAGTGAGGCCACGGTGACCACCAGGCACGCGGGCCAAACCTCGTAGCGCGCGAGCGAGGCGCAGAGGAGCACCACTCCAATGGACGCCCTTGCGCGGGGCCACGCACTGGCCGCGATGGCTGCCGCGGCCACGAAGGCACCGGTGAAGCCCTCCGGCACCGTGGCCGCGCCAAGCCATGCGTTCCACGGCGTGGCCATGGCCAAGGCGATCCCGCCCAGGGCTGTCAGCCGATCGACGCGTGCCACACGCAACGCCGCGTACGCGAGCACCGCACCCACGCCGCCCAGCGCGAGGGCCACCGCGCGCGCCACCGCGAGCGAGCGCCCGAAGGCCATCATCGCCCCGCCGGTGATCCAGAACGGGAAGGGGAGCCAGCTGGTTCCGCTGGGATCGAGTCGCGGGGCGTGCGCGAATCGCTCGGCGATGACGGTGCGTGCGAAGTCGTCGTCCGAGATATGGCTCAATCCGCGGTGGACGAGCCAAAGGCCAAGGGCAACTTTCAGCGCAAAAACGACTGCGCCGTCCAAAAAGACGGCGCGGCGCTCGTTGTTGCCGAGGGAGGCTATTGCGGGCTCGACGAAGAGGACGCCGGTGCCGCAGGCGCATGGTCGCCCGGGCCACTTGCGCCGGTCGGGCCGCCCGCGGGGGGCGCCTCTTCCTTCGGCGCGGCGGGCTTGTCTTCCTTCGAGCGCGCGGTACCGCGCTCGCTGCGCTTCCGGTCCTCGGAGGCGGCCTTCGCGCGGAGGGAGCGGTCGCCGGAGGAGGAGAGGTACGCCAGCGACACGCTGGTGAGCATGAAGATGGCTGCGCAAATCGAGGTGGCACGGGTGAGGATGTTCCCCGCTCCGCGCCCGCCGAAGACCTGCGCCGCAGCGCCACCACCGAACGCGGCGCCCATGCCGCCGCCACGCCCCTGCTGGAGCAAGACGACGAACATGAGCACCAAGCAGACGAACACGTGCACGATTTGAAGAAGGGTCTCTAAGATCGACGATTGCATGAGGTCCTACCGGTGCTCGCTCGCTCTGCGTACGTGGCTGGTGGCGTGGGGCGTCAAGGTGAGGCCCCTACCGTGCGATGGCAAGGGCTTCGGCCGCCTCCGCGATAGCACCAAATGATGCTGCATCCAAGCTCGCGCCGCCGATGAGTGCGCCGTCGACGTTCGGGCAGCCCAAAAGCGCCTTCGCGTTGTCCGGTTTGACCGACCCGCCGTACAGCACGCGGGTGCGCTGAGCCAGTGCGGGCGACTTTTCGACCAACCAGGCCCGAATCGCCGCGTGCACTTCCTCCGCCTCGGCCGGCCCCGCGTTTTTCCCGGTGCCGATGGCCCAAACGGGTTCGTACGCGATGGCGGCGGCCTTGTCCGAGCCGGCAAGAATGTCGAGGAAGGCCTCGACCTGCCGCTTCACCACCGCCAGCGTGTTGCCGGCCTCGCGCTCCGCGAGCGTCTCGCCGACGCACACGATGGGCAGAAGCCCGTACTGAAGCGCCGCGGCCGTCTTCTCGGCCACCGTCGCGTCCGTCTCCCCGAAAAGCTGGCGACGTTCGCTATGTCCGATGATGACCCAGGTGCAGCCGCTCTCGACCAACATCGGTCCGCTGATCTCTCCCGTGAAGGCGCCCTTGTCCTTCGCGTGGAGGTTCTGCGCGGCGACGGCGACCTTCTTCCCCTGGCAATCGAGCGAGACCGCACCGAGGATCGTGTACGGCGGCGAGATGACCAGGTCCGCGTGGGGCACGCGCTTCGCGATCGACACGACGTCGGCCGCGAGCGCGAGCCCGCTGTTGCCACCGTGGAACATCTTCCAGTTCCCGGCGATGAGTGGGCGTCGTTCCGGATTCACTCCGGCCTCCGCAGCACTTCGATTCCCGGCAGCTTCTTCCCCTCGATGAGCTCGAGCGAAGCGCCGCCACCGGTGGAGATGTGCCCCATCTTCTTGGCGACGGCATCGCCCGCCGCGTAGACGGCGGCTGCGCTGTCGCCACCGCCGACGACGGTGAAGGCCGACGACTCGGCGAGGGCCTTGGCCACGCCGAAGGTGCCCGAGGCGAACGGCTCTTTCTCGAACAAGCCCATCGGCCCGTTCCAGAACACCGTCTTCGCCTTGGCGAAGCGCTGCACGAAGTCGCGCACCGAGTTCGGTCCGATGTCGAGCGCCATGCCGCCTTCCGGAAGCGATCCGGCGTTCACGACCGTGCCCGACGTCGCCGCCAGGGATCCGGCCGTGACGACGTCGCTCGGAAGAACGAGGTCGACCTTGGCCTCACGTGCCTTCTCGAGGATGGTGCGGGCGAGCGGCAGCTTGTCCGTTTCCACCTTCGAGGCTTGCATGTTGAGCCCCTTGGCCGCGAGGAACGTGTTGGCCATGGCGCCGCCGATGAGGAGCGCGTCCACCTTCTGCAGCAGCGCATCCAGCACGGCGATCTTGTCCGACACCTTGGCGCCGCCCAGGATGGCCACGTACGGCTTGTCCGGGTTGGTCACCAGCTTGCCGAGGGCGAGGATCTCCTTCTCGAGGAGGAATCCGCACCCGCGATCGCGAAACAGTTTCGCCATGCCGTGCACGCTGGCGTGCGCGCGGTGCACCGCACCGAACGCGTCGTCGACGTACACATCGGCCAGCGCCGCCAGTTCGCGTGCGAAGCCTTCCTCGTCCTTCTCCTCCTCCGCGTGGAAGCGGAGGTTCTCGAGAAGGCACACCTGGCCGGCGCGAAGATCGTAGACGACCTTCTTCGGTGCATCGCCGATGCAGTCTTCCGGCAGGGTGACTTCCGCGCCCAGAAGGCCCGCGAGGTGCGCGGCACACGGTTCGAGCGAGAGCTTCTTCAGCTCCGCATCGGACATTTTGCCGGGCTTGGGACGGCCCAAGTGGCTCGCCAGGATGACGCGCGCGCCCCGCTCGACCGCATGCTTGATCGTGGGCAGCGCTTCGCGGATGCGCGAGTCGTCCGTGATTTTGCCGTTTTCGTCCAGCGGGACGTTGAAGTCCACGCGGATGAAGACGCGCTTGTTCTCGATTTCCAGCTCGCGAATCGGCCGGATCCCCTCGAGGTAGCCTTCCATGGTTCGACCAGGAGCCTTTAGAGCGACTTGCCGACGAGCTGCGTGAGCTCGATCATGCGGTTGGAGAAGCCCCACTCGTTGTCGTACCAGCTGAAGACCTTGGCGAAGCGCTCGCCCAGGACCTGGGTGACGGTCGCATCGAAGATCGACGAGTGTGGGTCACCGATGTAGTCGCTCGAGACGAGCGGCTCTTCGGTGTAGCCGAGGATGCCCTTGAGCGGGCCTTCCGCCGCAGCCTTCATCGCCGCGTGGATCGCTTCCTTGGTGAGGGTCTTCTCGGTCTCCACCGTGAGGTCGACGAGGCTCACGTCCACCGTCGGGACGCGGATGGCCTGGCCGTCGAATTTGCCCTTGAGGGCCGGGATGACCTCGGCGAGGGCCTTGGCGGCGCCGGTCGACGACGGGATCATGTTCACGGCGGCGGCGCGGGCGCGGCGCAGGTCGCCCTTGCGGTGCGGGATGTCCAGCACGGCCTGGTCGTTCGTGTACGAGTGGATCGTGGTCATCAAGCCTTGCTTGATGCCGAAGTTGTCCAAGAGGACCTTGGCCACCGGGGCGAGGCAGTTCGTGGTGCACGAGCCGCACGAGATGATGTGGTGCTCGGCCGGCTTGTACTGCTCGGTGTTGACGCCGAGGACCACGGTGATGTCGTGGTTCTTCGCCGGCGCGCTGATGATGACCTTCTTGGCGCCTGCATCGAGGTGGGCCTTGGCCTTGTCCTTGTCGGTGAAGAGGCCGGTCGACTCGAGCACGACGTCGACGCCCAGCGCCTTCCACGGGAGCTTTCCGGGCTCCTTCTCGGCGAGGATCTTCACAGTCTTGCCTGCGATCTCGAAGGCACCTTCGACGGCCTTGGCGCGGGGCTCCGCGCGGCCATGGATGGAGTCGTAGTTGTAGAGGTGCGCGAGCGTCTTGGCATCGGTCAGGTCGTTCACCGCGACCACTTCGATGTCCTTCACGTTGCGCTCGTGGAGCGCGCGTACGATGCACCGTCCAATGCGACCGAAGCCGTTGATGCCGATCTTTACCGTCATGACGAAGCTCTCCTGTTTGTCTTCGACTCGGGCTCCGACGTAGCCGGCGGTGTGGTTTCGACCGTCTTTCCGCCGGAGGTTGCGTCCGAAGGCCCCGCGCAACCTACCCCCACCGCGCGGGTCGAGCAAGACCCCGCGCCCGTTGTCGCACGAATATGCCTGGCCGTGCTCGTTTTGCCGTTTTTCCCGAGTCTTTAAAGGGAAACGGGACCAGGTTTCCCAGGTCCCGTTTTTCCATTTGTTTCCCCAAGGCCCGCTTGGGGGCCGCACCTGACTATCGGCTGTTCGTCAACGCCTATCAGCCAGAGGTTGCGGGCTTCGGCGGGCCGCCGAAGATGCTGGCGACCTTGCGCTTCTCCTTCGCCGCCTTCTCCTTCTCGGCGTAGGTCGGGATCACCACGCGCTCACGCTTCGGCAGCTCGCGACCGTCGAACACGGCAGCGATCTCTTCCGAATCGAGCGTCTCGCGCTCGATGAGGGCGTTGGCGAGGGACTCGAGCTTGTCCTTGTGCAGGTCGAGCTGCTCACGGACCTTCTTGTACTGATCGCCCACGATGCGGCGCACCTCTTGGTCGATCTCCACCGCGGTCTGCTCGGAGTAGTCCTGCTGGCGCGAGCCGTAGTCACGCCCGAGGAAGACTTGCTCCTCGCGCTTGCCGTAGGCCAGAGGCCCGAGCTTCTCGCTCATGCCCCACTCGCACACCATCTTGCGGGCGATGTCCGTCGCCTTCTCGATGTCGTTGCCGGCGCCGGTGGTGAGCCGCCCGAAGATGATCTCCTCGGCGATGCGGCCACCGAGGGCCACGGCGATGCTGGACTCCGCCTGCTCCTTGCTCAAGTTGTGGCGGTCGTCCTTGGGCAGGTACCAGGTGACACCCAGCGCGGGGCCGCGCGGGATGATGGTGACCTTGTGGACCGGGTCGTGGTGGTTGATGAGCACCGAGATGAGCGTGTGCCCCGCCTCGTGGATGGCGGTGTTGCGCTTCTCCTCGTCGCTGATGACCATCGAGCGACGCTCCGTGCCCATGTACACCTTGTCTTTGGCCATCTCGAAGTCGACCATCGACACGGCGTCCTTGTCCTGACGCGCCGCCAAAAGCGCCGCCTCGTTCACCAAGTTCTCCAAATCGGCGCCCGAGAAACCGGGGGTGCCGCGGGCGATGGTCTCGAGGTCGACGTCGGGGGCCAGAGGCGTCTTCTTCGCGTGGACGCGGAGAATGGCTTCGCGGCCGCGCACGTCCGGGCGCGTGACGGTGATGCGGCGGTCGAAACGACCGGGGCGGAGAATGGCAGGGTCGAGCACGTCGGGCCGGTTCGTCGCGGCGATGATGATGACGCCCTCGTTCGACTCGAAGCCGTCCATCTCCACGAGGAGCTGGTTCAGCGTCTGCTCGCGCTCGTCGTGACCGCCGCCGAGGCCTGCGCCGCGGTGACGACCGACGGCGTCGATCTCGTCGATGAAGATGATGCAGGGCGCGTGCTTCTTGCCCTGCTCGAATAGGTCGCGCACGCGGCTGGCGCCGACGCCCACGAACATCTCGACGAAGTCCGAACCGGAGATGCTGAAGAAGGGAACGCCCGCTTCACCGGCGATGGCGCGCGCGAGCAGCGTCTTACCGGTGCCGGGCGGGCCAATCATCAGAACGCCCTTGGGGATGCGGCCACCGAGGCGCTGGAACTTCTTGGGGTCTTTGAGGAAGGCGATGATCTCTTCCACTTCGTCCTTCGCCTCGTCGACACCGGCGACGTCCGCGAAGGTGACCTTGTTCTGCGAGTCGCTCAGCATGCGGGCCTTGGCTTTGCCAAAGCTCATCGCCTTGCCGCCGCCCGCTTGGAGCTGGCGCATGAAGAGGAAGAACATCACACCGATGAAGAGCATCGGCAGCAGCGTGATGAGGGTGCTCGACCAGAAGGGCGAAGCGTCTTCCTTCTCGAAGGCGATCTTCGGCGCCGGGGCGTCCTTCGAATCGGGCTTCAAGGTGTTGAGCAGCGCTTCGTCGGCGAGCGGGCCGACGGTCTCTTTGGTCACCGTCGACTTGGTGGCGTCGTTGGTGTGAACGCGGAAGATGTATTCGCGTTCTTTGATCTTGATGTCGTCGACGTGGCCGGCGTGAACCTCATTGAGGAACTCGCTGAAGGCGACGGGTTGCTTCCTGTCTGCGGGGCTCAAAAACTGCCAGATCGCCAAGAACATGAGGATCAGCAGCACCCACAGCAGCAGCGTTTTATGCGATTGCTTCACGTTTTTACCTCGGGGGCCGGCCAGGAAAAGAGTCCTTTAACGAGTACCATCGAACCAGGGGCGCATCCATACGGGGAACAGCGTATGTGATCAGTCTTTAGGGGCGGGACGCCTTAGTGGCCTTGTGGAAGCAGTTTCCGATAAGGTTGCCTCAGCGGTCTCGGACCAAACGTGCGTCCGATCCGCCATCGCGACAAGGCCTCCAGGCAGTTGGATGCGTGCCGTGCCCGATTGGGTCCTGCGGAGTTCGGCGAGAGCGAGCTGGGTCGCACGGGACAACGGATAGGCGTGACCGCGTGCGTTCGCTGCTTCGCTGCAAGGAGCGAGCTCGTCGGCTAAGCCGCATAATTGCTCGATGATTTTGGGGCTCATGGTGCGAAGAAGTGGAAGCACTTCGTGCCGCACGCGCGCCCGTGCGAAGCGTGGGTTCGCGTTGGAAGGGTCGTTGGCAAACGCAATGACGTGACGCGTTATGTGTGCGTCAATGCTCTCGCGGTTGGCCCGAATGAGCGGACGAATGCGCGTAATTTTCCCTTCATTCGCAGCGGGCGCCTTGGCCGGCAGCACGGCGAGGCCCGCGGCGTGTGAACCTTGAAGCAGGCGAAGAAGAAATGTTTCCGCGCGATCGTCCGCGTGGTGCGCGGTGGCGATGACGGATGCGCCAAACGCCGCGGCGGCGTCCTCCAGTGCGAGGTAGCGGGCGTCACGTGCGCGCGCCTGCAAATTGCCGCCCGGCGCGACGTCGACCGAGGCGCGCCCAAATGGGACACCCAGCTCGCGTGAGAACGATTCGGCCAGGTCGAGCTCGCGCGCGGCCTCGGGCCGCAGACCGTGATCGACGCCGAAGGCGAGGAGTCGGTAGGCATTTTTTTTCGCGAGAAGACTCATCACATGCAGAAGAGCCATCGAGTCGCGTCCCCCGCTCACCGCGAGAAGAACGGCATCACCGGGCGCGAGGAGCGACTCGTCGACGATGGTGCGGCGCGCGATCGTGAGCAAGGTCGGCGGGTGCGAGGGGCGGCTCATCGGAGCTCGAACTCCTTGCAGAAGGTGATCTCTCCGCGCGCGATTTCCAACTGGTCACGGCGTGGACCGGGCGGGTAGCCATGTGCACATCGAGCCGGCGCGTCGGGTGACCCCGGGTCGAAGTGGACGCAGTCTTCGCAGGCGAAGCGAAAGGCGAAGTGCTCGGCCTCCTGGAGCAAGCGGGCATCGAGCTTCGTTTTCATCGCACCCGCTCGAGCAGAACCACGGTTTCGAGGTGGCTTGTCTGCGGAAAGAGTTCGAACGCTTCGAGGGTGTGCGGTCGGTAGAGCGGCGACAGCGTGTGCAGATCGCGCCCGAGTGTCGCGAGATCACAGGACACATAGAGGAGGAAGCGCGGCGGATTTCGAAGGCCGGCCACCTGCTCGCACACAGCGCGGGCGCCGGTTCGCGGAGGGTCGAGCACGAGAAGGTGCAGCGCCTTGGGAAGTGCGTACGTGCTGGCGTCGGCCTCGACGACCTTCGCGCCTGCGAGGCCGCGAGCGCTCAGGTTGGCCTGCGCCGCGCGGCACGCACCCGCGTGCGACTCGACCGCGACGAGCTGACCGTGCGGCGCGAGCAGCACCGTGAAGTTGCCCGCCCCCGCGTAGAGCTCGACGATGTGGGCATTCGGCACGGAGGAGAGCGCGCTCGCCGCAAGCTCGCCCACGCGGCGGGCTAGAAGGAGGTTGCCCTCCTCCGACGCTTGCGCGAAGCCGCCGACGGCAAGTTGGAGCGGCGATCCATCGGCCCCGGCCATCCACGGCGTGGGATCGCCGATGACCGCCGGGCGCGTGGCCTCGCCGCACACGATGCTGGCCCCGCGCAAGCCGGTCTCCCCGGTCGGGGTGAGCGCGCGTTCGAACCGCGCGTACACTTCGCCCGGCAGCGCACCGCTCCAGCGCACCGACAGCACGTGGCCGCGCTCGTCGTCGTTCTCGACGGGTGGACCCAACGCAATTTCCACGTCGCCGGTGCCGTGGGCGCGCTCGAATCGAGGCTCGAGCTCGAGGCGCGCGCGCTCGATGGTCGGATGGAGCACGGTGCATGCGTCGACCTCGATGGGCTCGTGGCTCGAGGGCGCGTGCATCCCAACGATGGCGCGCCCGCCGGATGCGCGCACGTGCACCCGCGCGCGCGTGCGGTAGCGCAGCGCCGAGGTCGCGCGCACGGACTCCACGGGATGCTCGCGCCAGGCCTCGGGAAGCGCGGCGCGCAGGTGCTCCAAATGGATGCGCGTCTGCGCATCGTTTGCAATTTGCATCCAATTGCAGCCGCCGCACCGCATCGTGTGGGGGCACGCAGGCTCCACCCGATCGACGCCCGCGCCCACGACGTTGCGCAGCTGCCCGCGCGCCGGACGCGGGCCGAAATCCACACGGGCCTCGATGCGATCGCCGGGGGCCGCCCCGCGCACGAACACCGCACGGCGTTCGCCCTGGTGCGTGACGATGGCCACGCCGTCCCCGCCGGGGGCGACCTCGGCGATCTCGAGCGTCATGTCGTTCGAAGGCCGGGATTTTTCCTTACGGGGTCGTGACATCGTCGCCGTTCATAGCGCGCGCTCTACCTGCATGCCAACACGGCGTATCCGCCGGTGGGATCGTGCTCGGTCAGGGTGCGTGCGGTGGCCCACACCACCGCGACCCGCGTGTCGGTGGCCGCGATGGCCAGGCGGCCGTCGCGAACCTGGGCGAGCGCGGGCACGCGCGGGTTGAGGGCGAGCTGCTCCTCGCGCAAAAATGTGGGCGTATCCGTGGCCATCTGATCGTAGGCCACGATGGTGATGGCCCCCGGTTGCTCGACCGCGAAAAAGGCGTGCGCTTTGTTGTACGCGACGTCGGCGAACGAGACCTTACCGAGCGCCTCCGTGTTGAAGCCGTCCTCGACCGTGGGCACATTTTTGCCCAAGTCGAAGACATGAAACACGACCGAGCGCCCGGCCGTGTTGCCATTGCTGGCCACCACGAGCCGCGTTCCCTGCAGGGCCATCGAGCCCCAGGTTCCCGGTATTTCGAGCGGTTGCGGAAGGTTGCCGACGCTCGCCCCCGCGACCATTTGAAGGCGAAGCACGCTTTCCTTGCCCGCGTCCGCCCCGGCGTCGGCGGCACCGGCGCTCTGTGCGGCGGAAAGCACGGCGGTGGCCGCGTTGCTGGTGGCGACCCATGCATCGCTGTGCGGCGCGGCGCCTCCGACCGAGACCGGCGTGCTCTGGGCGAACTGAACGTCGTTCGTGGTGCTGAGCAGGGCCTGACCGTCCTTGAGCCCCGCGACGAAGAAGTCTTTGCCCGACGGCGCTTTCGCCACCGCGTGGGCGGACGAGAGCGACAGCCGCGCGCTGGCGACGAACGCGCCCGTCTCCGCGCCTTGCTTGGTGATCGTCCCCGCGGCATCGACGGCCAGAAGATCGAAGCCCGCCTTGTCGTTGCACAGCGCGCGCGCCACCACCGCAAGTCCACGATCCTTCTCATAGGCGAGGCCGACGGCGTCCGCCTCCTCGGCGGTGTTGCATCGATCGGGCAGATCCTGCGTGACGAGCGTGCCCAAGCCCCCACCCGAGTCGATGGGCGCAAAGGTGAGGCGCGAGCGGCCTTGGATTGCGTCGTACTCGCGGTACGCGACGAGGAAGCCCTTTTCCGTGGGAACGATGGCCGGGTAGCTCATGATCGTCCCGGCGCTGCCCAGTGGATTGCCCAGCGGCCCGGCGCCGACGAGTTCGAGCGAGCACCCCGCCCCGACGCTCGGCTGATCGTTGTCCGTGGACGGGGTGCATTGCGCATTGGTGCACACGGTGCCTTCGCCGCAGGCGCCCGAAGGCGTTTCCTTGGCCTTCAGCGTGATGGAGACCTCGTTGGCATCGCCCACGTCGAGCGACGAGCAGCCCGTGGCGAGCACGGTGCAGTCGTCCTTTTTGGCCACGGCGGCGAAAGCATAGGTGCCGCGCGGGAGATCGCCGATGGCGGGCGGGGTCTTGGTGCCGCTGCGGAAGGCGACGCGTGCGCGGGTGCCCGTCGTGGGGATCCCCGCCGAGAGCTGGGCGCCCGATGGGCATGCCGCATCGGCGAAGACGCCGACCTCGTACCACGTGGCCTGATCGCGAACGCCGTCGGGCACATGGAGCGTGAACGAGAGCTCCGGCTTGCGATTGCAGGCGGTATCGGCGAACGACGCGAGGGCCACGAGAGGCCACGCGGCAAGAAAGAGAAGCCGGCGCACGGCTTTGTGGATAGCACGCCGCCGAGGCAACGTTCGATCGACGCGTCAAGGTAACGGTCGATGGAATATGTCAGGTGTCCAATGACCTGATACGCGAACCGCGGCAGCGGAACGAAGCCGGCGACCGGAGCGATGTGTGGTCCAGAAGGTCAGGAACGCCATATCTCTGGCGATCCTGCCGCGTGGGGACGGACTAAGGCGCCGGTCTCGCCGGAATTGTCTCGCTGCCGCTGCTCGCCTTCGAACGGCTCGCGAATCCGCCACGATCCGTCGACGTTTACGTTAGGGCGACATCGTCACTTGCTGGATATTGAGCTCGTCGGCGGAGATGGTGACCTTTTGGGTCTTCGTTACAGGTGGGTTCAACGTTTTGAGTGTCAAACGATGCTCGCCCACGGAAACCGATTGCCGGTAAAGCGGCGAGGAGCCGAGCAGCTTGCCGTTGTCGTAAACCTCGTCGCACTGCGTGGGCTTGCAGATGATGGTCAACAGGCCCGTGCGCTCCGATTTTTTCTCGGTCGGGGCGCCCCCACGCGGGATTTCGACGGGCCCCGTCTCCTTGGGTTCCTTCGCGGATCGTGACGAGGACGAGGTGCTCTTGCTCGCGCTGGTGGCCGTTGTCGTCGAGGGTGGCGTCGCCGTGGCACTCGCCGACGCGGGCGGCGTGACCGCCGGAGGCTCCGGGGGTGGCGCGGGCGCCTTGTCCTCCGCCGCCGGCAGCGCCGTGACGGACGTTTGTGGCGCGATGGCGGCCGCAAAGGCATCGCGCGCCCCGCCAAAGGGGCCCGCGCTCGACGAAGCGGCCGGCGACTTCTCCACCTTCGCCTCGGGCTTCTCCGTCAGCGTGCCCGAGAGAAGTAGGTAAATCGCGCCGACGAAGAGGAGTGCGAGAAGACCCGATCCGAGCGCGACGACCCACATGGGGATGCCCTGCTTCAGGGCGCGCGCCGTCATGGTGCGGTTGTCGAGATCCGGCGGCAGCAGCATCGGACTCTGCCCCGTGGGTGCCGGTATGCCCACCGACGCGTTCCACCCTGGATCCGGTGCGGGCGAGACCGGACTGGCCATGAACGGATTGGGCTGCGCCGGCGCCGCCCCAGGCCCCGCTTGGGGGGCCGTTCCTGCCCCCAGATGCGCGAAGTCGGTCGAGAAGTTGCTCGGCGCCGGGAGAGGGGCGAACGGCGAGGGGATGGGGACGGGAACCTGTTCCATCGCCAAGGTGTGCATTTCGGCGGGGGGCGGTGGAGGGAAGGGCTCCACGGGTCGCCCGGCCGCGGGCAACGGCACCGCGGGCTTTTGCGCCGTGTTGTTCGGCGGCGGAGCGGCTTGCTGCGTCGCCGCGCCGTTTTCGCGATGGGCATCCCGGTTTGCGCTCGCCGCACCCTCGCGCCCCTTGGCCACGAGTGTATCGTCGTTGTCGTCGAAGTCCTCGCCGCCGTGGTAGCCGAAGTCGGGCAGCGACCCCTGGAGCGTCGGACCATCGTCGTACGGCCGCACGCCGGTGGGCGGCGTCTCGAGCGACGGCGTTTCCTGGCTGCGCAGCATCTGCTGATCGCGGCGCGGCACGAGGGCAGGCATGCCCGCCGCGGGCCTCGGCGTCGGCAGGCGCGCATTGGGCGGCGGAGCCGCCGCCTTGGCGTCGGGATGGAAGGGCATCTCGCGTCCGGCGCTTGGCCACGCCGGATCCACCGGGTGCGCGATCGCCTCCGTGGCGCGGAGCCCCTCGACGTTGATGGTCTGCGTGACCTCCGCCGCCCAGCGCAGGTGCGCCTCGCGCTTCTGAATGCGCTCGGCGAAGATCGATTGCACGTAGCTCGCGACCTCGTCGCTGGCGATGAAGAGCCCGCGCCGCATCAGCAGCGACTGCAGCGCCCGTGAGAGCTCGCGTGCGGTCTTGAAGCGCTCGTTGCGATTGCGCGCGAGCACCTTCATGACGATCTTCTCGAGGTCGATCGGGTAGCCACGCACCAACGTGCTCGGGCGCGGCACGTTGCACTCCTGGACCTTGGCCAAGGTGTCCAGATCGTTGTCCATGCGGAAAAGACGCTGCCCGGTGGTCAGCTCCCAGAGCACCACGCCGAGCGCGAACAGGTCCGTGCGGCGATCGATCGGCTCGCCGTGCACCTGCTCCGGCGACATGTACGCCAGCTTGCCCTTGAGCGTGCCCGCGCGCGTGTTGGAAATGCGCGAGGCGAACTTGGCGATGCCGAAGTCCACGACCTTGGTCGTCCCGTCGTAAGTGACGAACAGGTTGTGCGGCGTCACGTCGCGGTGAACGAGCTGCAGTTTCTCGCCGTTCTTGCCCACCAATTCGTGCGCGGCATGCAGGCCCTCCGCCGCATCGGCGATGACCCGGCAGGCGATTTCCGGCGGCATGGGCGTGCCGATTTCTTCGGTGCGGCGCATCAGCTCGCGCAGCGGCTCGCCGTGCAGGTACTCCATCGCGATCCAGTAACAGTCCTCGTGCTTCCCGAGCTCGAAGACGGTGGCCACGTTGGAGTGCGAGATGCGCGCGACGATGCGTGCCTCGTCGAGGAACATCTGGACGAAGGATTCGTCCTCCAGCAAGTGCGCGTGAATCTTCTTGATGGCGACCCACTTCTGAAAGCCGCCCAGTCCATCCATGCGTGCCAGGTGCACGGTGGCCATGCCGCCGATGCCGATTTCGTCGACGACGCGGTATCGCCCGAGAAAATAGGTGCCCGCGCGCGGTTCCGTGGACGAGCCACTGCCGCCACCACCCGAGGAAGCGCTACCTGTGATGTCGGGGCGGTGGACGCGATCTTGGGGCAACGTCTGGGATCTCCTTCATCGGATGGCTTGAACTTGGACGGGAGCGACGGTGACGTCGTCCGAAGGACGGAGGAGGAAGTACGCGCCTGCACCGGCCCCCACGAGCACGGCGCCGCCGATGATGTACGGCCACGGGCTGGACCAGAAGCCCCCCTTCGAATCGTGATCGGCGTTGTCCTTGGGAGCGGGGGCGGTGGCCACGCGGAAGCCGGACTTCGCCGGTTCGTTCGCGGAGGGGGGCGGCGGTACCGCGGCCAGGGGCAAGGGCGTGGGGCCTTGGCCTTCGCTCTCCACGCGCACGTTCGATTCGCTGGAGACCCACTCGTTGCCGCGGGCATCGAGACCGCTCACGCGCACCGAAAGCGCCGCGCCGTCGGTGGCGATGCGGCCAGGCACGTCGAACGCGATGTGCGCGCTCGCCGCTTGCTCCGTTCTGTACGACGCCGTCGGGCCCTCGCCCACCGCGAGCATCACGCGCGTGATCGTCTGCGAGCCCGCCGCTCCGGAAAGCGCGACCTCCACCCGAAACGGGCGCCCCACGCTGGTGTCCGCAGGGGCCTCCATCTGGAGCGCGACGGGTTGCCCGTGCTGTTTGCGGGCGGTGTCCGCGATGAGGGTGGCCTTCTTGCCAGCCTCCGAAGGGACCTTGAACGACGGATCGAGCGTGGCGGCGATTCGAAAGGCGGCGAGGGCACGATCGCGCTTTCCGAGGACCGCGCGTGCGGCGCCCAAGTAGACGTGCGCCTTGAGGAGGTCTTTGCGCGGGAGGCCGCCTTGCTCGAGGGCCTCGGCGAACTGCGCTTCAGCGACGTCGAAGTCACCGCGTCCCCACGCGGCCTGGGCGCGATCGAGGGCGGGCCCACCGCGCGGCGGGTCGGCATTGCGGATCCGTTCCGACGCTGCGCCGCTGCCGGGGCCGCCGGCGGACTGAGCGTAGAGTGGTCCGCCGGTCCCGAGCAGGCAGACCGCAAGGACCGCTCCCGCGCTGCGCGCAAAGAACGTCTGAAAATCTCGCACGATTGAAATCTCTAGGGCGAAGGTTATCGATCCCGCCCCAAGCGCGCAAGGCTACGAAAAAAGCCGAAATGCGAGAGAGAGTGGCGCCTGTGCTACGGGAACGGCTGCCCTGGGCGCCCGCGCTCGAAGTAAAAGCGGAATTTCCCGGTGAGATGACCGCGGCAGCGGGGTGGCGGCCCGAGGCCTCCGGGACAAATTTCCCTGGGATCGACGAGGTACACCTCGAAGCTCCCCTCGCTCAGGCGCTCGGCGGCGTTCGACTCCTCGGGCACCGCGTTGTACAGGTGGTCGAACGTGATGGTGCTGTAGCCAACCTTGGGCGGGGTCGAGGTGCCGCCATCGGCGCCACCATCCGCGTTTCCGTTCCCCCCATCGGCGCCGGCATCGTCTCCGGCCCCCGCATCCGCACCCGGAGGCGATGCGCCGCCTTGGCACGGGCCGATGAAGGGCTCTCCGCTGTCGATCGCGTCGCACGTGCCGTTGGCATTGAGGCTCGCCGCGGAGACCGCGTGCAGGGCCACATTCTGCGTGCGGCAAGTGCGCTGCAGGTACAAGGTGAGGTGCACCAGGCCTGGATCCGGATCGGGCGTGATGGGCACGCCCGGCGGGTAAACGCCCACCGGGAGCGAGACCTTGAGCGGCTGGCCGAGGCGCGAAGCGTGACCAGGATCGCCGCGGATGGCGTGCACGTCGTCGACGAGGATCATGACGCCGTCGCTGAAGGTCTCGAAGTCGCCGCCGTGTTGGATGCGCAGCTGCACGCTGTCGCGGTAGGGGATGCCCGCGTAGAAGTCCGGCGCGAGTTTGAAGTCGCCCGACCAGCAATTGGGGACGTTGAGCGTGCCCGAGATGCTGCCTTCGCCGTCGCCGAGCGAGCCGCACGCGGGAATGACCACGGCGCCGACCAACGCAGTTGCAACGACGGCAGGAGCGATTCCGCGCAGGAGGCCCATGTGGAGCATCCTAGCGCTCAATCGAGGCGCGGCGCACTCACGAAGCGAGGTCGCGCGAGCGCAATCGTCCCCCGCCGAGGACGCGGTCGCCATCGTAGAAGACCGCGATCTGGCCCGGTGTAAGCGCAGCCACCGGCTCGCGGAAGGTGACGTGGGCCGATCCCGGCTCCTCCGACGACATGACGATGGTGGCCTCCGCACCCGGATGGCGGTATCGGATGCGCACGCGCGCCGAGAGAGGCAGGGACACGCCCGGGGCAAGCACGACATCGTCGAGCTTGGCGCCCACCCCGGCGAGGGCTTTCTCGCCGCCGAGGTGCACCGTGTTGGTGGCGGCGTCGATCTGCGTCACCCAGATGGGGCGCCCGAGCGCCACGCCGAGGCCCTTGCGCTGGCCAACGGTGAAACGATGCACGCCCGCATGCTCCCCGACCACGCGCCCCGTGTCGTCGACGATGGGCCCGGGCCGAACGCGGTCGGCACTGCGCTCTTCGACGAAGCGCGTGTACGCGTGCTCGCCGCCGCCCACGAAGCAGAGCTCCTGGCTCTCGCCCTTGGAGGCGCCGGGCAGGCCGCGCGCAAGGGCTTCGGCGCGCACCTCGGCCTTGGTGCTCTCGCCCAGGGGAAAGACGAGGCGCTCGAGCTTTTCGCGGGGCGTTGCGTAGAGGAAGTAGCTCTGGTCCTTCTTGTCGTCGCGGCCCGCGAGCAAGAACGGCGTCCCGTCGGCATCGCGCCCCGTGCGCGCGTAGTGGCCCGTGGCGACCCCGCGCGCACCGAGGCGATCGGCGATGGCGAACAGCTCGGCGAGCTTCACCTCGCGGTTGCACGTCGTGCAGGGGCTGGGCGTCTCGCCGGCGACGTAGGCATCGACGAATGGCGCCACGACCTCCTTGGCGAAGAGATCGCGCCGGTCGAAGGTGTAGTGCGGAAAGCCCAGCGCGTCCGCCGTGCGGCGTGCGTCGTACTGGTCTTCCGGTGCGCAGCAGCGCCCGTGGCCGCCCGGGGCGTCCAACTCGTCGGGGTAGTCCCAGAGGTGCAACGTCACGCCGACCACTTCGTGTCCGGCATCGTGCAGCCGCGCCGCGGCCACGGCGGAATCGACCCCACCGCTCATGGCCACCACGATGCGCTCGCGCTTCATGCGCGTGCGTATAGCATTGGTCAATCCTTAATGCCGGTCCGTTTCAATTCGCGGGAGATGGCCTCGATGGCCCGGGCGTGCAGCCGGCTCGCCCACGACTTCGACAGGCCAATTTCCTGCGCCGCCTGCTCGAAGGTGACCCCGTCGAAGTAGTGCCGCTCGAGCAAGGTGCGCTCGTTCTCGGGCCGTTTTGCGATGGCGGCGCGGACTCGGTTCATGAGTTCGGCGTGGGCGAACTCCTCCTCGGGCGATTCGGTGTCCGGGTGGATGATCTCGTCCAGCCCGTGCGTCTGCGGCGAGAGAAACGCCGCCGCCATGGCCAGCGCCATGCTCGACAGGGCCTCGCCCAATTTCTCATCGGCCGCCTCGGGACTGGGCGGCGGGGTGGCGGCCAGTTCCTCGGCCACGACCTCCTGCACGCGATCGGCCGCTTCCAACGCGCGGAGCTTGCGGTACACGCGCCGCGGAAGCGAACCGTGGGAACGGGCGCCGTCGATCATCGCGCCGCGGATGCGCAGGCTGGCCCAGCGCAAAAACGGGATCCCCCGCTCACGGTCGAACGTGCGGGCCGAGTCGAGCAGGCCTTCGCGGCCGATGGCCTCGAGGTCGTCGACGCTCAAGCTGGCGCCGAGGTGTTGGTGCATCTGACGCGCCAGGCTCGTGACCAGCGAGATACCCTCGAGGACGCGCTCGTGAACCTCAGGAGAATCGGCGGCCGCCTTGGTTGGCGGTGTGGGCGCTTTCGGGGCGGGGCTCGAGGACATCAGATGGGAGACCATCTTAGTTCCGCGCAACAGCTGTCAAGAGTCTCGCAGAGGCTCAGCAGGAATGGGAGTTTAGCTAGGAACTTGACCTCCGACGTACTAGGCTCTCCGCCCTTCTTCGATGTGCAGCGCACATGCACCCGAGGAATGGACCCTTTTCCTAGGGAAGAGTCGCGTTTTGCCTCCGATTGACCCACAAGAACCGTCGCTGGGCGCCTGGCGCGTGTGGCTCGAGGCGTTGGCCAGCGATGCGGAAGCCGCTTGGGCGGCCGCCCTCACCTACGGGGAGTTGCCCCGCGCCGTCCGGCAGGATTGGCTCGACGCGCTCGATGCGGACCTTCCGACCCTCGGCGTGCCCAAGGTGGCGGTTTACGCGCCGCTGCTCGCGGTGGAGGCCGACGAGGAGCTGCGTCTTCGCATGGTGCACGCCATGGGACCGCTCGAGGGAAAATCGGCATGGCAAGCGTGGCGCGCGGACTCGGCGCAGGCGGGCGCCCCCGAGGGGACGATGATCCTGGTGCTGGTGCGTTCGCTTTACCTGCACTTCGTCGAGCTCTTGGTCTGCACCGTGGCCCCCGATGACGTGCTCGTGTCCGCGGTGCACGAGCCGCTTTCCGATGGGCGCGCGTTCGAGGCGGGCCAGTCCGTGGACGGTGAACCCTTCGCCGCGGGGGAGTTGCAGCCCGTTCCCCTGGAGGACGCGGTGGAAGCCTTGGCGCACGCGGTGGTGGCCGAGCGGCGAAAAGGGCACACCCTGCCGGACGTGATGGCTCGTTTCTCCGATCTGTTCACGCCCGTGTATCCTGGGCGCACGTGAGCGAAGAGAACGAGGTACCGCCCGAACTCGTGAAGCGATGCGGAAGCTGCGCGCGCTTCGTGCGCGTCGTCGAGGCCATCGACGCGAACGGCGAGGTGCATCGCACGGGCGAGTGCCTGCTCGGCGTATGGCCCTCACCGATCCGCGAGACCAACACCTGCTCGCAGTACGTGCTGCGCGGCACGTTCGCCAAGACGGTCCAAGCGAACCGCCGACCCGAGCGCAGACCCCGCGCCGAGCGCAGTTCCCGGACCTCGGGGGCCGTCGCGCCGAGCGAGACGAGCGAGCCTTTCGAACTGGAGATCCCAGAGGAGCTTTTGGACATGGACGCAGACGAATTTCGACGGGTCCTCCGCTACGTCATCCGCGACGAACTCGGGCTGAGCGAGGTGAAGCTCGGCGGCCGCTGGAGCGGCGGCGAGATGATCCTGAAGCCGGGCAAGGAAGGCACGGCCGAAAAGCGCATCCCCATCGAGTCGCTGTTCCACAAGATCGTGATGGTCCGCGACAAGCTGCGCGTGCTCGAACAGAAGCTCAACGCCCATCCGCAGCTTTCGGACGAAGAAAAGGTGCAGATGCAGCAGTACGTCACGCAGTGCTACGGCTCGCTGACGACGTTCAACGTGCTGTTCGCCGAGCGCGAAGACGGCTTCAGCGGACAAAAAGGCGCGAAAGACGATTGATGCGGGTCGGGTACGTTCTTGCTTTTGCGTGCGGTTGCAGCCTTCTCGGGTGTGGTTCCTCGAAGCCCCCGCCGCCGGTGGGCGTCTCCACGGTGCAGAGCACCGAGCGCAAGGCGCCCGTCCGATTCGAATACGACTCGCTGGACGAGCGTCCGGTGAGCTCCGCGGCGATGAAGGGCAAGCTTTCCGTCATCGCGTTCATCACCACCTGGGATCTCTCGAGCCAAGCCCAAGTCGATTACCTCGTGCCCATGTCCAAGCGCGACGGCGATCAGGTGGCCTACGCACTGGTGGCGCTGCAGCCGCGCCGGGACCGCGAGCTCATCGAGCTCTATCGCACCAAGCTGGGGGTGACCTTCCCCGTCGCCCTCGGTGACGCCGAGACCATCTCCGGCAGCGGCGCCTTCGGCGACGTCCACGCCGTGCCCACAGTGATAATCCTCGATCGCGAGGGCCGCGTGGTCTGGCGCAACGTCGGCTTGGTGAAGGCCGACGAAATCCGGCGCGAACTCCGCAGCCATCCCTAGCTGCACAAAACGAAACTACATTGCCCGTGCCCGTGCCCGTGCCCGTGCCCGTTCGTCGGGCGTGAGAGTTCGGGCAGGGGCACGGGCACGTTTACGGGCACGGACTGGTAAAATTTGCGGCACATTCGAAAATGGCGTACGTATTGATGTATGCCTTTGAATCGTAAGTTCGAGAAGCTAGATGCCGTCGATGCGAAGGTTCTGGGCCTTCTCGCCGCGCAGGGGCGGACGACGTGGGCCGAGCTCGGGAGCGAGCTCGGGCTCTCCGCGCCGGCGGCGGCGGATCGGGTAAAGAAGCTCGAGCAGCTCGGGCTCATTCGCGGGTACACGGCGGTTCTCGATGCCGAGGGACTCGGATTGGGAGTCACGGCGTTCATCGCCGTGCGGCTCGATCGGCCGACGCATCGCGCGGCGTTCTTGAAGCGGGTGCGCCGAGAAGCGGCCGTGGTGGAGTGCCATCACATGGCGGGCGACGACGATTACCTGCTCAAGGTCCACGTGACCGATCTCAAGACGCTCGAGACCCTGGTCAGCGAAACGCTGAAGGGCATCGATGGCGTCATCGGGACGCGCACGTCGATTGCGCTCTCCACGTTGAAGGACGCTCCGCATCTGCCCCTCGAACACCTTGCACCGGATGAATGACGATGGTTCCTGTCTTTCTAAAAGCCGTCTTTCTCGGCCTCTCGGTGGCCGCTCCCGTGGGCCCCATCGGCATCTTGTGCATCCGGCGCACGCTCACCGATGGGCGCAAGCTGGGGTTCGCGTGCGGTATGGGCGCGGCCACGGCGGACGCGATTTACGGGCTCGTTGCGGGGATTGGCGTCAGTGCCATCGCGCGGGCCTTTGCCGAGCATCAAGCCATGTTTCGCACCGTGGGCGCGCTGTACCTCGGCTACCTGGCGTTTCGCATTTGGACGGCCGCGGTGCCGGAGGAGGGGGCCAAGGTCGCCGGCGGCAGCGCCTTCTCGGCATGGCTGTCGACCTTGGCGCTCACCATCACGAACCCCATGACCATCGCGGCGTTTCTCGCGATGTTCTCGTCCTTCGGCATCCAGCCAGGCGAGAGCGCGTGGATCGATACGGGCACCCTCGTGGGCGGGGTGTTTCTCGGATCGGCGGCGTGGTGGTTCACGCTCAGCGGAGGCGTCAGTCTGCTGCGCCACCGCCTGCGACGCGCGCACCTGGTGTGGATCAACCGCGTGTCGGCGACGGGGTTATTCGCCTTTGCGCTCAGCGCTGCCTTTGGTCTCCTCAGCTAGAAGCTGCTTCGTGAGCTCGGGTTTCTGCACCTTGCCCATGGCATTGCGCGGGAGCTCGGTCATGAGCACCACCTGCTTGGGAACCTTGTACGGGGCGAGGCTTTGCTTGGCGAAGGTGCGTACGAGCTCCGTCGCGCACTCGCCCGCGCGGCCTTCGTGCGCGACCACGCACGCCACGACGCGGTCACCCCAGTTTTCATCGGGCACGCCGACGACGGCGACCTCGCGGATGGCCGGGTGCTCGCGCAGTGCTTCCTCGATTTCGAGCGCGCTCAGTTTGTAGCCGCCGCTCTTCAGAATATCGACGCTCGTGCGGCCCAGTATTTTGAAGTAACCGTCGGCGTCGCGGGTGACCGTGTCGCCGGTGCGGAACCATCGCTCGCCCGTCGCGTCGGGCACGAACGCGTCGCGCGTCGCGTCGGGGCGCTTGTAATAGCCGGAGAAGACGCTGGGGCCGGCGATCCAGAGTTCGCCGACTTCGGCGTCTTGGCCCTGATCGTCGACGATGCGCGTTCGCACCGTCGGCAAGGGGAGGCCGACGTGGGCCGGCTTGCGGGCGCCGTGCACCGGGTTGGTCGTGCCGACGCCGATCTCGGTCATGCCGAAGCGCTCCACCGGGATGGCGCCCGCGATGATCTGCCAGCGCTCGGCGAGGGTTGCGGGCAGGGCAGCACTCCCGCTGGTGGCCAGGCGCAGGCCGCGTGCGCCGCGTTGCCATTCGGCGCGAAGGTCGGGGGCGGCCTCGTCAAAGGCGTTGAAGAGGCGCGTATACATGGTGGGGACCGCCATGAGGACGGTGGCCCGCGGAAGCTCGCTCCAGATGCGCTTCGCATCGAAGCCCGGGAGCATGCGCACGGTCGCCCCGGCACCGAGCGCAGTCAGCAGTGCGATGGCCAGCCCGTGCATGTGGTGCAGCGGCAGCGCATGGAGCAGCGTGTCGCGCTCGGTGAACTCCCACGCCTCCGCCAGGAGCCGCTGCTGCGTCTCCAGATTGCCGTGGGTCAGAACGGCGCCCTTCGGCTTTCCCGTGGTTCCGCTCGTGTAAAGCTGCAGCGCGGGCGCGTCGGGGGCTTGCGAGGGGCCTTCGTCCAGCATCGGCCCCTCCGAAAACACCGCCTCGTCGGTGGAAAGGACGCGCCGGCCTTCGGCCGCTTGCTCGAGCCGCGGCCTCAGATCCGGCGAAACAAGGATGGTGCGAACCTCGGCGTCCTCGCAGAAGTAGAGCATCTCCCGCGATGGATGCAGGGGCGACAGCACGGTGACGACGCCGCCGGCCATGAGCACGCCAAAGAACGACGCCACGAAGTGCCCGCCGGGCGAAACGAAAATGGCGACGCGTTCGCCTGCCAAACCCGCCCGCGAATCCTTGCGCTCCCCATCCGGCCCACTCGCTGAGAGCAGCGCGGCCGCGATGCGCCGCGCCCGAGCATGAAGATCCGCATAAGTCCAGGTGCCTTCGTCATCCGAGATGGCGATCCGCGGGTCGGTCCGGAGGTTCATGCTTTCGCGTACCTAGCATGAGAGGTTTGGATCTTGCCCCGTTGACGCATCGATTCCGATTCCTATGATGGGTTGTTGTTCCCTCTGCCCGGTTCGAGAAGAGACGGTTTTATTATGATCCCTACAGGCGTGATTTCGGAGGATTAGCGATAGCTCTGTGAGCACGCCGGGCCGCAAACCGTAGTTACCTACGCGCGCGGATAACTCGGAAGCCTAATGCGCAATCATTGGTCCCCCACCTAGCCAACCGGCTAGGGGTCATGCAAACCGCCGACGGCCATGGTGGTAAGGAGCACGTTAGGCCCTCGCAGAAGTGCGAGGGCCTTTTTTTTCGGCTTTTTCGAAGGCGCGCTGGTCTAGAGTCGACATCGCAATGGCGAGCGCACGTGCCGACGTCCTGGTCTTCGGGGCCACCGGGTTCACCGGCAAGCTCGTCTGCGATGCGCTTCGCACACGCGGGGTGACGTTCGCCATCGCGGGCCGGAGCCGCGCCAAGCTCGATGCGCTTTCCGACTCGCTCGGGGGGGTCGAAACGGCACTCGTCGACCTGAAGGACGCCGAGACCATCGTGCGTGCCCTCAGCGGACGCAAGGTCGTCAGCGCGTGCGCCGGGCCATTCATCGACGTGGGCGAGCCCATTTTGGCGAGTTGCGCGCGCATGGGCATCCACTACGCGGACACGACGGGCGAGCAAAACTTCGTCGCCCTCGCGGTCCTTCGCTACCGCGCCACGGCGGAAGCCAGCGGGGCCTGCGTTGCGCCGTCCATGGCCTACGAGATTGCGCCGCCGGACTGGGCGGCCCATTTGGCCGCGCAGCGTCTGGGGAAAGAGCCCGACGCGATCGACATCGTGTACATCCCGCGCGCGGGTGGAAACCTCGCCGACGCCACGACGCGGGGGACCAAGCTCAGTGTGCTCTCGATTTTCTCGGGTGAGAGCCGACAGTACATCGACGGGGCCCTGCGCCGGGAGGCCCCGGCGGCCACCGTGCGCACCTTTCCGGCGCGGGAGGAAGGGGGCCGGGCCATCACGGCGATGTCGATCCCGAGCCCCGAATCGATCGTCGTCCCGTCGCACACGGCGGCGCGAACGGTGCGGACCTTCATGGCCATGGACAAGGCCGCCGCGCACCTTCTTCAAAAGGCGCGGGGCGTTGCGCCGGCCCTCGCGCGGGTCGCGCGCCCGCTCTTGGTGCGCGCGATCGGTCGCACGACCGAGGGGCCCGAAGGCGAGGCGCGCGGCATGGAGTTCGACGTCCTCGCCGAAGCCCGATCGGGAGATACGGTGAAGCGCGTTTACCTTACGGGCCGCGATCCGTACGGCCTCACCGCGCAGATTCAAGCGCTGTTCGTGGAGCGCGCGCTCGCGGGCAAGGTGCATGCGCGCGGTGTCGTGGCCCCGAGCGTGGCCATTGCTCCGGCGGACGCCCTGGCCGCGTTGCCGCTCGAACTTCACGAGCGCGCGAGCGCGACGACCGAATAGGCGACGGCGGGCCGTTCACCGGGGTTGAGGTACGAGTGCCGCTGGTCGCCGCGGAACGCGATGACGTCCCCCGTCTCGAGTTGCCAGCGCTCGCCGGCGGCGACGAGAACGATGCAGCCGCTCTCGCATGTCAGGTATTCGCGGGTGCCTGGCGTGTGGGGGACGCCGGTCATCTGGCTCTTGGGCGGGAGCTCGAAGCGATCGATTTCCATGCCCGGGATGGCGTCCGGCAGGAGCTTGCGCACGAAGACGTCCCCACGCTGCCGCGTGCGGAGCGTGTCGCGCGGGTAAAATTCGCAGGCGGCGCGCGGCGTGGAGATGAGCTCCTCCAGGGTGACCTGAAAGGCTTCGGCCACGGCATGCATGACGGCGAGCGTCGGGTTTGCGGCGCCCGATTCCACGTTGGCCCACGTGGCGCGGGGGACGTTGGCAATCTTGGCCATTTGCTGTTGGGTGAGCCCGCGCGCTTCCCGCAGCTGCCGAATATTCTTGCCCAGCCGCGTGGCCAGCTCGTCGCTCATGACGACAGGTTGGATCGGTGCCAATAGATTGGCAAGCGTGACAACAGAACGGAGACGGCGCCCCACCCTGTCCGTCGGATGGAGGACACCATGGAATGGTCTGGACGTGGGGTGCTGGTGACGGGCGCGAGCCGTGGGCTCGGGGAACAGCTGGCCCGTTGGTTTGCCAAGCGGGGCGCACGCGTCGGCCTCGTGGCGCGTGGCCGCGATGAGCTCGAGCGCGTCAAGGAATCGATTGTGGCAGAAGGAGGAACCGCCGTGGCGATCGCCGCGGACATCGGGGACAAGGACGCGACGTACGTCCTTGCGGGCACGGCCGCCGAGCTGATCGGGCCCGTCGATCTGGTGGTGCACTGCGCCAGCGCACTGGGGCCGTTGCCCATGCCGCTGCTGCTGGACATGGCGTGCGAAGATCTGGCGAGCGTGCTCGAGACGAACTTGATTGGGCCGTTTCGTCTGACCAAGGCGCTCGTCGGCCCGATGGTCTTGCGCGGGGCCGGCGTTGTGTTGTTCATCAGCTCGGACGCGGCCGTGAATGGCTACCCCGGTTGGGGAGCGTACGGCGTGTCGAAGGCGGCGCAGGATCATCTGGCGCGTGTGTGGGCGGCGGAGCTCGCGGAGGCGGGGGTGCAGTTTCTGAGCATCGACCCCGGCGACATGAACACCAAGATGCACGCCGACGCGCTTCCGGATGCCGATCCGGCGACGTTGCTCGATCCCGCGGTGGTGGCAGCGCGCATCGGCACCATCCTGGAGCAGCGCGCGCGGATCCCCAGCGGGACGCGGCTCGAGGCCTCCAGCGCTGCGACGGAGGTGACCGCGTGAAGGCTGCGACGTTTCCGCGCGATCGCCCGCTCGAGGAGCGCCTCCTCCACGTCGACCCACGCGCGTGCACGGTGCGCGATGCGCGGGTAGGGGATCTGACGTCGCTGCTTCGCGCGGGCGATCTGCTGGTGGTCAACGACGCCGCGACCTTGCCCGCGGCGATCGCCGCGCGCACCGCCTCGGGCGCGCCGCTGGAGGTGCGGGTGCTCGCGCGGAACGGAGGTGGCGCGACGTGGCAAGCGGTTCTCTTCGGCCCGGGCGATTGGCGGACGAAGACCGAGGAGCGTCTGCTGCCACCCGAGGTGCGCGTCGGGGACCGTCTCGCGCTTGGCGCGCGCGCGGCGGTCGTCGAAGCGGTGGATGCGCAATCGCCGCGGCTCGTGACGCTGCGAACCGAGGCGACCGTGCAGGATCTCTATCGGATGGGGAAACCTGTGCAGTATGCATACATCGAGCGCGATCTCGCGCTCTGGCACGTGCAGACGGCGTACGCGTCACGGCCGTGGGCGGCGGAGATGCCCTCGGCCGGGCGTCCTCTCACGTGGGGGCTGCTGCTCGGGCTGCGCCGGCGCGGTGTGGCCCTGGCGTCGCTCACGCACGCGGCGGGGCTTTCGTCGACGGGGGATGCGGCGCTCGATGCGCGTCTCCCGCTGGCGGAGCGCTACGAGATCCCCGCCGAGACGGTGCGCGCGGTGGCGAAAACGCGAAGGGAAGGCGGACGCGTCGTGGCCGTGGGAACCACCGTGGTGCGCGCGCTCGAGGGGTGTGCCATCGTCCACGATGGCCTCGTCCCCGGCGCCGGGGAGACGAACTTGCGCATCGGCCCGGGCTTCCGTCCGCGCGTGACGGACGGCCTTCTCACCGGCGTCCACGATCCCGCGGCCAGCCATTTTTCATTGCTGCAGGCGTTTGCGCCGCAGGCCCTGCTCGAGCGCGCCTACGCCCACGCCGAACGGGAAGGGTACCTGGGGCACGAATTCGGTGATTCCTCGCTGATTCTACCGGCCTGAGCGTCGTACCCCCTTGCATCAGAAGCGAAAGTGAGGTTCTTTTCGCCCGCAACCATGGCGACGACCACGAAAGAATCCGCACCCCCCGTTCGCACCCTGGCCGATCTCCGCAAGGACGACGTGGTCGATGAAGACGGGGGCGAGTGGTCCGGCCCGAAGCTCGCCGTGCTCGGCGTCATCGCGCTCGGTCTCGCGCTCGTCTTCCTGTACACGATCAGCCCGTACAGCGGCATCATTCTTCCCTGAGAATCACCCTTCCGCTCTAGGGGAAGAACAGCACGGCCTTGTCGCCGCGCGCGACGATTTTCTTGTCGATGATCGACAGGACCGTGGCGCGCCGTGCCGCGACGCCCTTGAGGACCGCCGCCGAGAGCAGCGGCTCGCCCGACTCTTCGCCGAAGGCGCGTGGGAGGGCATCGCCTTCCAGTTTGCGGAGCGCTTCGACGAAGCTTCGTGAGAAGCGTTCGGTGCGCTCCAACAGGGCGGTCTGCTTGGCCAAGGGGCCCGGTGGTACCGGATCGAAGAACGCTCCGTCGTTGTCGATGAAGAGCAGATGCCCGCCTGGCCCGTTGGCCCCGAGGTTGGCGCCGCTCCAGCGATCCCAGTTGCCGGTGATGAGGTCGAACGCGATGAGCGTGGAGATGTCCCCCGCGACGATCCAATCTTTGTCGGGGATCTCCGCACCCGTGAAGAGCCAGGGCTCCCATTCGGCGCGGCTCTTTTCCGTCTCGACGGGGTAGAACTCGAGCTTCGCAATCCACGGAATGAGCGCACCGCGCACGGTGCCGTCGCTCTCGGCGATGGCCTCTTCGTCGAGCAGGCTCGCGTCCTTGCCCTTCGTCGCCTTGCTCAGATCCTTTTTGGCGATGCGGTACGGAAAGGCGAGTGGCACGTTGGGAAGTGCCAGCGCGCGCCCCAATCGATACGCGGCAATCTCGCCCTTGTAGCGAAGTTTTCCACGCTTCGAGCGCGGCTTCCATGCGCCGCGCTGGCCGTTGGAAAAGTCGACCTTGAACACGACGGACGTGTGCCCAATCGACGTGGCGCTCGTCGGCGTGGCGCCCGAGAAGGCGCTTTCTTCGAGCACCACCTTCGGGGGCGGCGACTCCCCCTTGGCTTTGGGCGGCGCTGCATCCGCGGCGTCCGATGCCGCCGGCGCCGGCGCTTCCGTCTTGGGCGCTTCCTTCGGCGTTTCCGCCTTGGGGGGCTCCTTCGCCGTTTCCGTCTTGCTTGGTTCCTCCGGTGCCTTGTTGCATGCGACCAGTGCCGCAAGCACCACCCACAACGCTGCGCGCTTCATGCGCAGGAACTCTAGATCAGCACGCGCGTCTGGACGAATTCGCGGATCTTGGCGTTGACCAACTCGTGCTGCTCCAGCGCCGCGACGTGGGTGCCGTTCTTCAGCACCACCAGCTCCGCGTCGGGGATGGTCTTGGCCATCGACTCGGCGAGGAAGGCGGGCGTGAAGGTGTCCCGCTCGCCCGTGAGGATCAACGTGGGCACGTCGATCTGCGCGAGAAAGTCGCCCGCGGTGTGCTCACCGGCGGCGCGCAGCATGCGCAGAAACAACGGAAGCTCGACGTGCGGCACGTGCTGCAGGTACGGCATGATGTCCTCGCGCGACACTTGCCCGAGATCGATCTCGCCGATTTTCGCAGCCACGTTGAAGGCTAGCTCCGGAGGGATGCGCGACCAAAGGGCACGCACCAACTCGGGGCGCTTGAGCGCCAGGTCGAGCAGCTTGGGTAACACCATGTCGAGTACAGGTAGCCCCTTGAAGGTGCTCGTCAGCTTTCCGAACGTCCCGCAGATCAGAACCAATCCGCGTACGCCCTTCGGATGACGCCGATATCCTTCGAGAACCACCTGACAACCCATGGAGTGGCCCACGAGCACCGCCGGAGGATCACCAACTTTACGCCGAACGGCCATCAGATCGTCCGCGTGGGCGGCCACGTCGATCCGGTCCGGATCGTGCGGGGCCCCACTGCGACCGTGGCCTCGGTAATGCCAATGAGTAAGGGGCACGATCTCAGCGAGATCGTTCCATAAGTACTTCCAGATGAAGCCGTCGCAGAGAATGCCGTCGCAGAGAAAGACACGAAGATCCGGCATCCCGCCCGTCCCAGGAACATCAGGGCCATCAGGGGGGGATGCCATCGTCCGCGAGCGGACAAAAAGCTTCGTGTCGTCGTCAGCTACGGCGATGGTCTGCTCCTCCGGGCCGGATTGGCCCGTCTGCGTGGCTTCGATTTGCACGGGAGCGCGTTACACCCGACCAGGACTACTTACTCGTCGGTATCGTCGTCATCGCCCCCTTCAACGTCGTTGACGCTGGGGAGCTTCTTGATTTCAAGTCGCGAGATCTTCCACGCCCGTTGCACGACCCAGGAGAGTGACCGGTCGAGGCGAGCGGCCTCTTCCTTGATCTCCTGGAGCATCGACTCAGGGAAGTAGAGGCTTTGCTTCCTTTTGTCGGTCTTGGATTCCACATTCCGAACGCTACCGCTCGGGTCTTTGTCACCAATGCCCAAGGTCGACCTCCATTTTCCGTCTACCTGCCACCCTAGAGTACCAGCTATTTTTTGGACCTGACTACGATAAACAGCGAGGAGCAAAAGGTTTGCTAGCATCGATAGGTCAAGATGAACGAAGCAAACCTGGGCGACCGTTCGCAAGGGAGCGTCGAATCGTCGGAGCTTGAAGTAGGAAATCCCGGCGAGAATCGGCGAAAACGACATCGAAGCGCCATCCTTCGTGGCGTTGCCATGGGTGCGCTGGCGTTTGCCGGTGGGTTGGTAGGGACGGTGTTCGTCTCACCGCTGCTGGCCAATGCGACGCCTCAAGCGGAGAACCCCTACGCGGCGACGTTGCAGCTCGGCCGTGTACTGGTTCAGGTCGAGAACAACTACGTCGAGCCGGTCGAGCGCACGAAGCTCGTCAATGGTGCGATCGCAGGGATGGTGGAGCAGCTCGATCCCCACTCGTCGTACTTGCCGCCGCAGGAGTTCACGGCGTTTCAAGACGATACGGAAGGAAAATTCGGCGGTGTCGGGATCGAAGTGGACGTGCGCTCCGACGCCATCACCGTGCTCGCGCCCATCGAGGGAACACCGGCGGAGCGCGCGGGCATTCGCAGTGGCGACCGCATCATCGGCATCGATGGTGAGCAGGTACTGTCGTCGTCGCTCGACACGATGATCAAGCGCATGCGCGGCAAGCCGGGGACGCACATCAAGTTCACGGTCCGCCGCGAGGGGGTGAAAGAGTCGCTCTCGTTCGACCTGGTGCGCGAGGTGATCCACGTCTCGAGTGTGACGTCGAGGGTCCTCGACGGAAATATCGGGTACGTGCGGATCAAGCAGTTCCAAGATCGGACGCACGAGGAGCTTTTGCGCGCCGCAGCGCAGTTGCGCACGCGATTGGGCGAAGCGACTCGAAGCGTCAACGGGAAGCCGGCGCCGGCCGCATCGCTTGCCGGTGTGCTGCTCGATCTGCGGAGCAACCCGGGCGGGTTGGTCGACGAGGCGGCCGAGGTCGCGGACGAGTTTCTCTCCAGCGGCGGTATCTACACGACGCGTCACCGCGGACAGACGATCGACGACGTGCGTGCGCGCGGGGGCGGGGCCTTCAGCGAGGTGCCCATCGTCGTTCTGGTGAACGAGTGGAGTGCGAGTGCGTCGGAGTTGGTGGCGGGCGCGCTGCAGGACAATCGGCGCGCGACGGTCGTGGGGGCGAACACCTTCGGCAAGGGCAGCGTGCAGTCGATCATCGAGCTCCCCGGTGGCGCGGGGCTGCGTCTCACCACGGCGCGTTACTACACGCCGGGCGGGCGATCGATTCAGGCCGAGGGCATCCATCCCGACGTGCTCCTCGGGGCCAAGTCGAGCGATCCCAATGCGCTGCGCGCCGTGCACGAGCGCGATCTCGAAGGCCACCTCGCCGGTGAGACGCGCAAGACCACGACGACGGTGGCGAACGCGCCGGCCGCGCGCATGGCGCCCGATGGCGGCACGCTCGAGCCCATCGAAACGCGGGACATTCCCAGCGATCCCACGAAGAGCAAAGACTTCGTTCTACGCACCGGCTACGAGGTCTTGCGCGACAAGCTGGCCGGCAAAGTACCTCCGCCGCCTCACAAGTAACGCACGGACACGATGGTGAGCTCGATCTCACCATTGGGACGTCGCAACGTGACGACGTCGCCCTCTTCCTTCTTGAGGAGGGCGCGACCGATGGGGGAGCGCCAGCTAATATGGCCGCGTTTCAGGTCGATCTCGTCCTCGCCCACGATGCGGTACGAGGCGCGCACGCCCTCTTCGTCCTCCACTTCGACGGTGGCACCGAAGAAGATGCGGTCCGTCGATGCCGGCTCGGTGACGACTTGGACCGCCTCGAGCCGCTTGGTGAGGAAGCGCATGCGCCGGTCGATCTCGCGCAGTCGCTTCTTGCCGTAGATGTATTCGGCATTTTCACTGCGGTCGCCTTGCGCGGCGGCGTCGGCGACTTCTTGCACGACCTTGGGTCGCTCCTGCGAGCGAAGGTACCCGAGTTCGTCCTGCAGGCGCTTGGCGCCTTCTTTCGTGATGTAGTTCGGATCGGCCATCGAAGAGAGGGTTTAGGGGTTACGGTTTAGGGAAGAGAAACGGCTCTCTTCTTCACTAAACCCTAACCCCTAAACCCTAAACCCTTCACTCTCGATCGCGGAGGGCGCGGTTTTTCAGCTCGAGGTAGTAGCTGACGAGGTCGCGTTCGCGGTGGCCGCGCGACAGAAGGCGGAGCACGCGGCCGAAGGGCCACACGCGCGTCTTGGCTGGCACGACCATGGCCCAGTAGCCGATTTCGGTGGGGGCGATGTCGACCCATTCGGCTTCCAAGGTGCGTGCGAGGATCTCGCTCAGGAATGCGCCGTGGCGGCGTACGAAGAGGTGCTCTTCGCGGGTGCGGATGGTGCCGTCGGGGAAGCGGTCCTGAAGGATCGCTTGGATCTGCTCGATGCTCTCCACCGTGGTGCGAAGTTGGATCTGGTGCTTCTCGCGGTACTCGCGCCCGAGGCGGCGGGCCATGTGCGTGAAGAGGATGCGCGCTTCGAGCGACGTCTTGGGCAGCTCGCCCTCGAGCGGTGCGATCTGGCCGTGAAGGCCTGGCGGGAGGCTCAGGGTTTCGGCCAATTCGGGCGGCGCCGGCGTGAGGCGTGGAAGACGCTGCGGGCGCAGGCCCTGTGCGATCGGCGGGACCGGCGGCGGATCGCTCTGGTACGCCGGCATCGACGCGCCACGCATGGTGCCGGCGGGCGACGACGGCGAGCGCGTGGGACCGCTCGGGGTCGGGCGGTTGTCGAGGCTCGGCTCCGGGCCCGAAGGCGTCTGCCGCGTATCGGCCGCGGTGGGCAGCCTGCGCTGCGTGACCAGCGCCAGGGGCGTGGACGCCGACGCTTCCATCTTCTCGGTCTGATCCGGGTTCGGCCGGGGCGGAGGCGGAACCTCGGGCGAGGCGTGTCCTTCCACCGTGATCACCGGTGCGACGGGGACCATCGGCTCCGTTTCCGCAGCGATGACGTTGATCGAAGGGGGCCGCGGCGGTGCGGCCGCCGAGTTCCACACGCGCGTGCGGCGTGAGCGGTCCGGCGGAGCCTCCGAATACACCGAGGGCACCGAGATGGGCGGCGGCGGTGGTCGCGACAGGGCGGTGGGCCGCGGCACGGTGAGGCGCGAGGGCTTGCGCGGCAGCGCCAATGCGAAACGCGACGACGGCCGCTCCTTGGCAGCGGCGATGCGCTGCGAGGCGCGCGTCTTGTTCGCGATGTGCAGCGATGGAAGGCTATGCCCATCGTCCCATCCGCGATCGAGTGGCGACATCACCGCCTCGGAACGATCGACGCGGTCGTTGCCGTGGTAGCTCGTTCGGCTCGACGACGGCGACGACGCCAAAATGTCGTCGGCGCGCTCGCGGGTGGTGCGCGTGGACTGGGTGCTCAGCAGCACCGCGCGCGCGAACGGAACCGCGCGATCCGGCTCGCCTGCCGCAAGCCATGCCTGCGCCGCCAAAAGTGACAGCTCGGGGAAGGCTTGCGTCGCGCAGAGCGACTCGACCCTCTCGGCGATCATTCGCGGTGGCTCGGCTCCGAGCAGCAGCGCGGCGCGGGATCGGAGGTACACCGTGACGGGTCTCTTGCCGCGCGATTTTTCGAGCTGCTCGATGCGCACGAGCGCGCCCGTCAAAGCGGCATGATCCCCTTTGCCTAGACCAAGTTCGATGGCCCAGGCTTCGGGTTCGGACAGAGGTCCGGCGGAAGGAGGCGGCGGGAGTGTCAACGAATGTTGGATGCGCGAAAAGCCATCGTGCGAAAGCCCTTTTTCAAGGAAAGCCTCCAAAAGATCGTCGACGCGTCGGATTGGCGCTTCCGCTCCCTCGTCGAATGGGTCGCCGGCGAGGCTGCGCAACGCATGAATCAACGCGCGAATCTCCCGCGAAGTCGTGCCTTTGCCGACGTCCGCGTTCGCACCGACGAGCAGCACCTCCGCATCCGCCGGCGCGCGGCGCAGAAGGCTCGCGAGCGCAATCGACTGCATCGTCACCGGCGCATGCGCCAGCCCGAGGCTCTCCGCAATGGCGCACAAATCCAGTACGAGTCCTTCGTAGCCCGCGCCATCGCCATGAAAGACATGACCATCGAAAAGTTCCGCGGGGCCTAGCTCGAGGAGCACCTGCCGCGCGGCGGCTCCGCGTGCGAAACGATGCGCCGTCCAGCGCAGCGCCGCCGTGGCCTCGTCGACGGCCATTTCCGTGACGCCCGCAGCTTCGAGCCGGGCCAGGGCGGCTCCGGCGGTCGTGCGATATCCACCTTCATCGGCCTCGGAACGGACGAACAGCGCACACTCCGCTGGAGGCGATTCGGCGTCGGACCGAAGCACGGTGCGACCGGCTATCTCGAGTGCGCAAAGAGACATCGTTTCTAGTGCAGTATAACCATCAGAATTGTGGATCTTTGTAGGAGAGCGCGCCTATAACCCTCGTAGGACCCTCATGAGAAATCGCTCTCTGGTAGCTCCACATGTCACGGCAAAACGAGTGTTTCTGGCTGCGCTGATCACGTCGGCCACGCTCGGGTCGTTCGCGCTCCTCGGCGCTGGTTGCGGCGGCAAAAAGCCCCCGAAGCCCGCGGAGCCGGCCCTCATCGACACCAGCGCCGATGCCGGCTTCGATGCGGAACCGGAAGACGCGGGCCCTCCGGCCCCCAAATCGCTTTTCGAGCGCCTCGGCGGCAAAGACGGCATCGACAAGCTGGTCGAGTCGCTCGTCCAGAACGTGACGGCGGACGGCAAGCTCAAGAAATCGTTCTCGAAGGTCAAAGGGGAGAAACTCAATAACTTCAAGACGAGCCTCTCCGAACAAATTTGCGAGATCTCGGGTGGTCCCTGCAAGTACCAAGGCAAGGACATGAAGTCCGCCCACGAGAGTATCAGCATCAACGATGCGCAGTGGGATGCCTTCGTTCAGGATTTCAGCGCGGCCCTGGATGAGAACAAGATCGAGGAAAACGAGAAGAACGAGCTGATGGCGCTCTTTGCTCCGCTTCGGGCCGACATCGTCGGGCCGAAGAAGAAGAAGTAGCCGATCGCACGAATGAAAGCCGCCGCCGACGCCATTCTCCGTCCCGAGCAAGCCGCCTATCTGGAGGCCCTCGAGCCCCCGCGCGATGCGCTGTTGGTGAAAATGGAGGCGCGTGCCGCCGAACGAGGTTACCCGGTGAGCGATCCCGAGGTGGCCTCGTTCCTCGCGGTCACGGCACAGGCGCGGCGGCCGCGTCTCGTGGTGGAGTTGGGGACCAACATCGGGTACGGCGCCATCGTGCTCGCCCGCGCGGCGGGGCCCGAGGCGAAGGTGCTCACGTTCGAGCTTTCGCACGATCTCTGCGAGACGGCGCGCGAGTTCATCGCCGAGGCCGGCCTTCAAGATCGCATCACGGTGCTCCAGGGCGCGGCGTTGCACGAGCTCGAGAAGCTCGAGGAGCCGATCGATCTCGCGTACATCGATTGCGTGAAAGAGGAGTATCCGCGCTACCTCGACCTGCTGGTCCCGCGCCTGGCACCCGACGGCGTCGTGGTGGCCGACAACGTGCTCTGGGGCGGTCATGTGGCGCGCTCCTCGGTGCCCGACGCGCAGCGCGCCCCGACGGAGGCGCTGCGTGCGTTCAACCTCGCGCTGGTGCAGCATCCGTCGCTTCGCGCGGTCATTCTGCCCTTGGGCGACGGCGTCGCGTACGCGGTGAAGCAGGGATGAGGGGTTAGGGGTTAGGGGAGCAACCGACGAGGTTCTTGCGGTACTCGGCGGGCGTTTGCCCCGTCCAGCGTTTGAAGACTTTGAAGAACGTGGTGGCGTCGCGGTAGCCGAGGCGAAAGGCGATCTCCGTGACCGTGAGCTGCTGATCGCTCAAGTAGGTGCAGGCCGATTCGCGCCGGGCGGCCTCGAGGAGGTCTTTGTACCGGACCCCTTCGTCCGAGAGCCTGCGCCGCAGGGTGCTCGGGGTGGTGGCCAGGCGGCGTGCGATGCGATCCATGGCCGGTGCGCCGCTGCGCAGTTCCTCGGAGACGACGCGGCGGACCTCGTCGCAGAGGCTCTCGCGGCGCAAGCCCGCGAGCATCGACTCGGCTTGCTGGCCGAGCAGATTCGCGAGCACGGGATCGGCGCTGTTGGGGCGGCGCTCGAGGAGCTCGGGGAACATGAGCAGCCCGTAATCGGGGGCGGAGAATCGAACGGGGGTGGCGAGCAGCTCTTCGTAGACGCGGGTGTCACGCGGTGCGGGCGTGCGCAGCCACACCTCCTTCGAGGGCAGCTTGGTGCCGAAGAGCATGCGGCTCGCACGCGAGACGATGCCCAGCACGTACTCGGTGACGATGCCGCGCACCGGCTCGGGCCAACTCATGTCCAGCCGCCAAAACGCATACGCGCCCGCCGGCTCGAGGCGAAAGGCGAACGAGTCGTCGATGAGCCGCGCGTAGCGGTTGGTCACCTCGATGGCATCGCGCACGGTGGCACTCGCGCGCGCGGCGTATTCGAGGATGGCGAATGTCTCGCCCTTCACGAACGACGAAAAGCGAAGGCCGAGCCCCGCCTCGTCCGTGCCCGCGCGAATCGAGAGATACATGGCCATCGCGCGCGCATGCGGAATGCGCGCATGGCCATTGCGCAGCTCCTCGATGCTGGTTTTGCCGCTGGCGAGGATGCGATCCGGATCGTGTCCGCGGGCGCGGAGGTAATCGATGACGGGCCAAAAGGCCGCCGCAGCGATGGTCGGTTCGCGCTCCTTTGCGACGGACATCACCGGAAAGAGTAACGCTGCCACTCGGCACTTTCACGGATTTGGTCGATTCCCCCTCAAAGGGAGGGCGCGGCTCACGACGCGATGCGTCGCGTACTCTCGACCACCGTCCGGTGGACCCGCAACCGCGCTCAAAAGATTGGCGCTTCCAACCAGGCCCCGTGTCTGCCGTCGAACGCGGGCGTCCGTTCGTTACAGCTTCTTTTTGGGAGCGAACACGGTGGGAAAGGGAGACGGGCCATGAAGAGACTTTTCCTCGGCGCGGGGCTGGCTGCGGCATTCATCGGGTGTTCGGCCGATGCGCCTCGAGAAGCGATCCACGAGCAGGACGCGATCGAGCTCGGCGCGCAGGCCGCCGATCCTCTGGTCGTGTCGACCTCCCGCGGGCAGGTTCGCGGCAAGATCGACAAGGGGGTTCCGGCCTTCCTGGGCATCCCCTTTGCGAAGCCGCCGGTGGGCGAGCGTCGTTTCCGTGCGCCGGAGCCGCTCGATCGAAACTGGGAGGGCGTGCGCGATGCGACGCACTACGGCAGCGCGTGCCTGCAGCTTCTGCCGCAGAAGTCGACCTTGGGCGGTGAGGATTGCCTCTACCTCAACGTGTTCACACCCCCCAATGCTGCTTCCGCCTCCGGGAACAAGAAGCGGGTCATGTTCTGGCTCTTCGGCGGCGGCTTCACCGCGGGCGCCGGCGATCAAGACCTCATCTTCAACGGCACCGGGAATCTGTACCACGGTGCAACCTTCGCGCTGGAGCAGGACACCGTCGTCGTCACGATGAACTACCGCGTGGGCGAGCTGGGATTCACGGCCCACCCCGCGTTGTCCGCCGAGGATCCGCACGGCTCCTCTGGCAACTACGGCATTTTGGATCAAATTGCCGCGCTGCAATGGGTGCACGACAACATTGCGAACTTCGGTGGCGATCCCAATCAGGTGACCATCTTCGGCGAGTCGGCGGGTGCGCTCAGCGTCGGGCTGCTTCTCGTGTCGCCGTTGGCCAGCGGCCTGTTCTCGGCGGCCATCATGGAGAGCGGCGGCATCGGCGTGGCTCCCCGCGAGCACCGCTACAACCAGGGGAAGGACGTGGTCACGCGCGAGCTCTGCGCGCGGGCGAAGGATGTCCCGGCTTGTCTGCGCTCACGTCCGGCGACGGACTTTTTGAATCCCATTGGCAATGGGCTGCTCCTCACCGACTTGTTCGTGAATTTGATTCACGAAGGCCACATGTGGTGGCTCTGGTACGGTCCAAACGTCGACAACTACGTCTTCACCGGTGATCCGTATACGACGATGCGCGAGGGACGGCACAACAAGGTGCCGCTCATCGTCGGGCACAATGCGCAGGAGGCGGCGCTCGTTCCGCTTTTGGGGACCGATCTCGCTTCGTACGAAATAGCGATTGGCGCCGTGGGCGGGCCTTTTGCGTCGGATATCAAAAAGATGTATCCGTATTTCAATCCATTTCCGAATGGCCGACAGGCGGTCATCGAGGCGGGGACGGACGTCATCTTCGCCTGCGACGAGCGGCGCGTGGCACGCAATGCGCTCAAAGGTGGAACGCCGGCCGTGTACCGCTACGTTTGGACCCACGGCTACCGTCCGCCGCACGTTCTCTCGACGCTCGAAGGCGCATTCCACGCCGCTGAATTCCCGTTCATCTGGAATACGACGGACGCGTTCCTCTATCCGCAAACATCGGTCGAGCAGCTTCTCGGCACGCGGGCACGTACGTATTGGACCCACCTCGTAGGCGGCAATCCCAACGTGGCGGGTTTGCCAGAGTGGCCGAAATACGATTTGAAAGACGAAAAGACCATCGTGCTCGATACCACCGTTTCGACGGTGAACAATCCGCGCGGTGCGAATTGCGACTACTTCGACAAGGCGCTCAATCAATACTAACTAAGTGAGGCGTGCGATGTTCGATGCGAATGCGATCGCCAAGAACCCGGCGACACCGCTCGCCCTGGGCAAGGACGGCTGCAAGACGTTGCCGGCGATGTTTCTCCAGCGCGTCTTGCGCACGCCGAAGCGGTTGGCCTGGAAGCGGAAGTCGGGCCAGCGTTGGATCGAGTCCAACTGGAGCGAGTTTTACGAATCCGCCGCCGCCGTCGCCACCTGGCTCATGGACGCGGGGCTCACGTTGGGCGACAAGATCACCATCGTCGGCAGCACCCGACCCGAATGGTGCATTGCCGACATGGGCGGGCTGCTTGCCGGTGCGGTGACGGTCGGCGCGTATCCGACGCTGTCCGTGCCGCAACTCGGGCACATTCTCGGGCACTCGGATAGCCGTTTCGTGTTCGTCGAGGATGCGGAGCAGCTCGAAAAGGTGCTCGCCTTGCTGCCAGACCTGCCCAACGTCGAGGCGGTGCTGGTTTGGGAGACGCGCGGATTGGAAGCCGTGTTTGCCGCGCACCCCAAGGTGCGGCCCTTCACCGAGGCGTTGGTCACCGCGGTGGACGTGGTGGGCGTGCAGCTGCGCGCATCGCAGGTCGACGAGAAGAACACCGCCATCATCGTGTACACGAGCGGCACGACGGGACCGCCCAAGGGGGCGATGCTTTCGCACCACAACATCATGACCTTGCTTCGGGGGGTCGGCTTCATCCCCCTCGAGCAGGACGATGTCTGCCTGAGTTTTCTGCCCATGGCCCACGCGGCCGAGCGCATCGTCGCCCATTACGTCCGCATCAATTGCGGGACGGGCACGGCGTACGCGACGAGCGCTTCATCGGTCATCCAGGAACTGCGCGAAGTGCAGCCGACCCACTTCGGCAGCGTGCCGCGCATCTTCGAGAAGGCCTACGCGCGCATTCAGAACGAGCTGACCAAGGCACCGCCGCTCAAGCAGGGCATCTTCCGTTGGGCCGAAGGTGTGGCCCAGCATGCGGTGCACCATTGGCAAGAAGGAAAGCGCGTGCCGCTGGCGCTGCGCGTTCAATACGAAGTGGCCGATCGCTTGGTGTATTCCAAGTTGCGCGCACACTTCGGCGGCAACGTGCGGTTCCTTCTCACGGGGGCGGCGCCCACGCCCAAGAAGATCATCGAGTTCTTCTGGGGGATCGGCTTTCCCGTGTTCGAGGTGTACGGCATGACCGAGGCCACGGCGATCACGCACATGAACCGGCCCGGGGCGGTTCGCCTCGGATCGGTGGGGAAGGTGGTCGACTTCTGCGAGGAGAAGCTCGCGGAGGACGGCGAAATCCTTGTTCGCGGCGATGTCGTCTTCCAGGGCTACTACAAGGACCCGCAGGCGACGGCGGAGATGATCGATGCCGAGGGGTGGCTTCATACCGGTGACATCGGCAAGCACGACGAGGATGGTTACCTCTACATCGTCGACCGGAAGAAGCACCTCATCATCACCGCGGGCGGGAAGAACCTGACGCCGAGCAACATCGAGAACGAGATCAAATCCGAGGATGCGCTCATCAGCCAGGTGCACGCCCACGGCGATCGTCGGGCGTACGTCACGGCACTCGTTTCGATCAGCCCGATGGAGGGCATCGATTGGGCGGTGAAGAAAGGGTTCGTCGAACGGCCCGACGTGTCGAACCGCATGAAGCAGGCGCTGATGGAGAATCCCTTGTCCCAGCCCGAGGGCCTGGACGCGCTCATGAAGCGTCTCGCGTTGGAGGCGGACGTTCGCCAGCGCATCGCCGAGGCCGTTCGCCGCGGGAATCAGAAGCTCTCGCGCGTCGAGCAGGTCAAACGCGTCTACATCATGGACCGCGAGTTTTCGCTCGAGAATGACGAGATCACGCCCACGCTGAAGATCAAGCGAAAGAACGTCGAGAAGGCGTTCGGCGCCGTGTTCGATCAGCTGTACGCGGATCCGTCGTTCGGGATCACCGTCGAAGCCAACGCCGAGCGGTGATAGCCTCGTCGCACTTTGACTTTCCGCGAAAAAGGACGCTTCATTCACGTCGAGGTCGAGGAGCACGAGGTGCTGCCCGATGGTTGCAGCATGCGCTTCCACGGGACGGGGGAACCGTTCACCGTGGAGCGCGTGCGGTACGAGTCGGAGGACGGGCGCGACGGCATTTGGCTCGTGCATGCGGAGCATGCGGACGGGACGCGGGGGGCCGCGATGGGCAGCACCGTGGAAGACTCCAGCGCGGGTTCGTCGACGTTGGTCTACGGCGGCGCGCACGGGCTGCGACTCGTCCACGTCGATGGCGGGGACGAGATCGCCGAGCCGTACCTGTTGCTCGCGCCGAGCGCGCTCGTCTAGGAGAGGGCGCGATTTTACACGAGCAGGGGAGGGGAGGGCGAACGGGTGCGTGATCGCGCGCTCCGCGCAACCTCGGACGTTCTTCTTCTGGTCTTCTCTGCCAGATTAAAAATGAGGGTAGAAGAGTTCCGGTGGATGCGAGCAGTTGTGTGCTGCTTCCCCAACGAGGTTTCTGGCCACCGGTCCACGCCCGCAGCGTTTCCCGTCACCGCTCTACGTGTGGGTCCCGCTGGCGAGGCTCCCGTAGGAGTGGCTCCTCGCTATCAGCGGGCACGTGGAGGGCTGTTGCCTCCCGCTCGTACCTTGTGGCAACCCATCATCTTGATCTGCGGCCTTGCGAGCGCGCTGTCCGGAGCAACGCGCACCAAGGCCCGCCCCAACGCATTGCCAATTGCGGGCCAATGCCTTCCATCGACAAATGCGCTCGTCCGCACCTCGAGGTCCCCGTCCGGGACGAATTTGCTCCTGTCCGGGACAGGCGCCGTGCAGGCAGGCGTGATCTTCGCCTTTACTGACGTACGAACTTGAACGGGATGTTCACCGTCGAGGTGCCGCCCGTGGCGGGGAACGTCCAGCTGCGCACGGACGTCTCGATGCACTTGGCGATGGCGGGATCGTTGCCGTCGGCGTTCGCGCTGGTCACTTGACCCTGGCCGTTCACGACGATGCGCACGCCGACGTTGACCGACGACACCTGGCCGGTGCTGCCGCGCTCCCAGCAATTGCGGCGGACGCCGAGCGAGTGCTGGTTCAGCACGGCGCGGATCTGATCCTCCGTCAGCGAACCTCCGCCGCCCGAAGCGCTTCCGCTGTTGCCGGAGCCGCTGCTTGGGCCGCTGCCGCTGCCCTTGAGCAGGTCGCTCAAGTCCGCGGTCTTGGTGCCGTTGGACGACGCCGACGCGGCCGGCTTCGGGGTGCCGGCGGCCACCTTCGGGCCCGTCGACGTGCCCTTGTCCGCCGAGGCGCTGGCCGCAGGTGACTCTGCGGGCAGCTCGATTTCCGCCGAGGCGGCGGGCGGTGGTGTGCTCGCCACGGGCGGGGTCGACGAGGCCGCGGCGACTGGTGGTGGGGCCGCGGGGGCTTGTGCCGGCTGCCGGAAGATCACGATGGCGGCGGTGATGCCGAATGCACCGGCCAGCGCGACCATGGCCAGTGGGATCCACGGGACGCCCTTCTTCTGCGGGGGCGGCTCCGTCGCCAGAATGGGCGGGCCCAACGAAACCGAGGAGCGATCGCCCGTGTTGACGTTGCTCGCGAAGTTGGGTGCCGGGCCCGGTGAACTCGCACCCGCCGCAAACGGCGAGATGACGCTTCCAGATGCGGGCGAAATCTGCACGCTGAGCGGCGGCCGTGACGTCCCCGCGGGCGGACCTGCACGGAACGGATCCTCTTGCGCTTTGGGGCCGCCCACCATCGGTGCGGCGAACGGATCGACGACCTCGGGCGGAACGGGCGTCTGAATCGTCTGCGAGGGCTGCTGCAGCGCCTGCGTGGCGACCTCGGTTGCCTCGGGATCTTCCAGTTTTTCCGCGGCTGCGTTGCGCGGGGCGAACGGCAGCACGTTGCTGCGCGCCGGGCGGAAAGTGTCTCCACCCGGACCTGCAGGTGGCCGGTTCAGCGCGACGGCGCCGCGTGGAACGTAGGCGCCCTTGCCGGGCGGAGGCGGGGTGCTCTGACGGACGTCGCCGGTGACGGCGAGGGGAGGGCGTCCGCTCTGCGCGGCCTCGCGCACGAGTGCGAGCAACTCGGAGTACGCCTTGACGGGGCGCCACTCCTCCATGCCTTCTTGCCACACGAGCGAATCTTCGGTGACGGCACCGAGCGAGGCTTTGCGGCGCAATTCTGCGATGCGCACCGGCCCGACGGGCACGCCGTTGATGGCGACGTACCACTCTTTGAGGCCGGTGATGTCGCGCAGCGCGGGGTCGTCCTTGACGATGCTCTTTTGAAACGCGCCCGCGAGGGCTCCCGATCCCGGACCCACGTTGGGCGGGGGAGCGACGACGGTGGCCTCACCGACGTTCTGGGCGGGCGTAGGCGGCGGTGTGATCAGCGAGCGCGGCGCAAGGGGCTTGCGCGCGGATAGGCTGGTCGCGAGGCCCGTTCCCTTCGAGTTCGTCCCATGGTTTTCACCGGCGGCCGGCGGGCGCGGCGAGCCTGCGGGCCGGCTCGGGCTTGGCGGTGGCGTTCGCACGGGCGCGCCCGAGCCACCTGCGGATGCAGCGGAAGTGGAAGCAGCATGCGCACCCGAGCCCGCCGCCGAGCCTTCTGCAGCGGCACGGGCTTGGAGTTCTTTGGGCATGCCGCGCGATACACTCGTCTCGGTGACTTCTGCGCGCACTTCAATCATATGGCCGCACTTGCGGCATTTCATTCGCACAGTTTTGCCGGCGACCTTGTCGTCGGAAATCTGGTACTTGGCCTTGCACTGCTCGCAGAGAAACTTCACGTAAAGGTCCGTGGAGGATACTTATCCTGGGTTGAGAGTGCGAGCGGTTCCGTCAGCGCGGTGGCAGCAGCAGCAACCCCAACATCTCGCGTGACGTCAAGCGACCTCATTAAAGAAGCGTCATCAAGCGTTCCTTCACCTGCGCCCGCGTTTCGGAGTCGGGAGCTACTTGGATGCAACGTTCCCATACCTCGACGGCCTTGTGACGAAAACCTGCCTTTTCGTAGAGCACTGCGAGGTTCTTGAGGGCTGCAAAGTTCCTTGGGTGCAGTTCGATGGCGCGCTCGAGCTCGTGGATGCCTTCGTAGATGGCGCCCTTTTTCCCGTACAGCAGCGCCAGGTGGAAGTGTAACCGATACGCGAGCGGATCGATCTCGATACCTCGCCTGAGAAAACCGATGGCCTCGTCGACGTGGCCCGCGCGGTAGGCCGTCACGCCTTGTTCGAGCAATTTTTCCGCGTCGGCGCTCATGACGTCCACATCGCGCTCCGGGTGCTCGGAACGTCGTGTATCGCGCTCGGTGAGTGCGTGTGCCACTGCATCGACCACTTCTTGGATGCGGAAAGGTTTCTCGATGTAGGCGGCGATGCCGTAGTTGTCCTTGAGGTCCTGTGCGATGCGCCAGCCGCGGTAGACGGCGCTCACCATGACGATGGGGATCGTGCCGTACTTTTCGCTGCCGCGAATGCGGCGGGCGATGTCGAAGCCGTGCAGCTCGGGGAGCATGGCGTCGAGCACGATGAGGTCTGGCACTTGTTCTTTGACCATGCGAAGGGCGAGAAGGCCCCTGTCGGCTTCGATGACGCGATAGCCTCGTTCCTGCAGTACGCGGCGAAGCATGCGACGGATCTCTTCTTCGTCGTCGACGACGAGGATGGTCTTTCCCGGTCGAGCCACGGTCGGCGGTCCCGCTGCGTCCTCCGGCGACATCGGTAGGATGCCGGCGGGCGGGGGCGCTTCGTCGACGCGCGAGACCTCGGGGCTCATCAGGCCGAACTCCATGGTCGACAGCTGCGCATTCGAGGAAACGCGCTGCATGGCATCGTCGACCACCACCGGAGGCGCCTCGTCGGCGGCCACGACATCGGGCTCCGTGGAGGGCGGCGGGCCTCCGACCCCGCTTCCCGAGCCCTCCCGCATCGTTCGAGGAAGGGCGATGCCGCGCGGGGCCGTCGTCCGCGCGCGGCTTGGCAGCGGCGGCGGCGGCGCGGGCGGCACCGGGATCGCCGGGGCGATGCCCAGCCGAACCAAGGTCTCGCGCGGCACGCGCGGGCCCAGGTAATAGGTTTCCCCCGCTTCTTTCGCCGTGTATGCGGCCGCTATCGTGCGCCGCAGCGGCTGGGCGAGGGCGACATAGGCGTAGACCTTCTTGCCCGTGACGAACTCCAGCTCGTCGATGGCGCGCTTGTCGGACGGATTCGCGGTGGCCACGAAGAGGCGCTCGCCACGAAGGAGCACGGGTAAGATGAGCTGCGTTTCGGCGTGGGCCTGCGGAATGACCGCAATGTGCTCGAGCAGGATCGCGAGCTGCCGCAGCTCGATGCCCGGCACGCCGAACTGCTCGGAGAGGGCACGCAGCGCGTCTTCCTCGCGCACGATCCCTCGCTCGACCAGAAACGAGGCCAGTGGAATGCGATGTGTGCCTGCTTGCCTCTGCTCTCGGAGTGACTGTGAAAGAACATCCGACGAGATGAGCTTGCGTGCGACAAGGATGCTCCCCAACGGCTTCTTCTCCTCGTTCGCCATCGAGAAGAATCGTACACCAATATTGCGGGCGTTGCGGGTGTTGAGGCTACGCTCCGGCTTCCATCAGCTCGATCGAGCGCTTCTTGAACGCGGCGTACGTTCCGGTCTCGATGGCCCGGCGCGCGCCCGCCACGAGTTGACCGTAGTAGTGCAGGTTGTGCAGCGTCAGCACACGCAGGGCGAGAATTTCCCCGCACATGTAGAGATGGCGCAGGTACGCGCGGCTGAAACCAGCGCGGCAGCCCGAGCACCCGCACTCCGGGTCGATGGGCTGCGGGTCCTTCGCGTAGCGCGCGTTCTTGATGATGAGCCGCCCGAAGCGGGTGAGGGCCTGACCGTTGCGCGCGTTGCGGGTGGGAAGCACGCAGTCGAACATGTCGACCCCGTGCTCGATGCCCACGAGCAAGTCGAGCGGCGTGCCGACGCCCATGAGGTAGCGCGGCCTTTCTGGATCGAGGTACCACGCGACCTCGGCCAAGGTTTCGTGCATGCGCGGGATCGGTTCGCCGACGGAGAAGCCTCCGAGTGCGAGGCCATCGAACCCCGGATCGAGCGCCGCGAGCTGGTCGGCGTGGGCCTTTCGCAGATCGGGAAAGCACGAGCCCTGCACGATTCCGAAGAGGGCCTGCCCCTCGGGCCGCGGGGCGGCGAGCGCACGCTTCGCCCATCGGGTGGTGCGTGCGACGGCTTCTTCCACGACGGAGCGCTCCGAGTCGCCGGGCGGGCAGACGTCGAGCTGCATCTGGATGTCCGCGCCGATGAGGCCCTGGATGCGCACGGCTTCTTCCGGCGACAGGTGGGCTTTCTTGCCATCGAGGTGCGAGCGAAAGGTGAAGCCGTCCTCGGTGAGCTTGGTGAGCTTCGAAAGCGAGAAGGCCTGAAAGCCGCCCGAGTCGGTGAGCATGGCGTGCGGCCAGCGCGAGAAGCCGTGCAGCCCGCCCAATTCGGCGACGGTCTCCGGGCCCGGGCGCATCCACAGGTGGTACGTGTTGCCGAGCACGATGCGCGCGCCCGTCGACGACACCTCGTCGGGGGTGAGCGTCTTCACGCTGCCTTGCGTGCCCACGGGCATGAACGTGGGAAGGTCGACGTCACCGTGCGGCGTGGTGAGCACGCTCCGGCGTGCGTGACCATCCTGCGCGAGCACGCGAAAGGCGAACCCCGAAGCGCGCGGCTTCATGTTGCACGGGTCAGGAGCATGGCGTCTCCGTAGGAAAAGAAGCGGTAGTCTTCGCGCACGGCGTGGCGGTAGGCGGCGAGCACGCGTTCATATCCACCGAAGGCGCAGACCAGCGCAAGCAGTGTCGAGCGCGGCAGGTGAAAATTCGTGACCAGCATGTCCACCACGCGAAACTGGTACCCAGGCTGAATCAAGAGCCGCGTTTCGCCGTGCGTGGGCACGACGTACCCATCGCGGTCCGGGCTCGCGGCGCTTTCCAAGGCGCGCACCACCGTCGTGCCGATGGCCACCACGGGCTTACCGCGCTCGCGCGCACGGGCGATGGCGCTGCCCGTGGTGCGGGAGATCTCGAACACCTCCGAGTGCATGGGATGCTGATCGAGATCGTCCACCTGCACGGGCTGGAACGTGCCCAGGCCCACGTGCAACGTGACACTGGCGAGCTCACAGCCCCGCACGGCGAGGCGTCCGAGCAGTGCACGCGACAGGTGCAGTCCCGCGGTCGGCGCAGCGAGCGCGCCCGGCACGCGCGCGAAGACGGTTTGATACCGCTCCTGATCGAGCGCCTCGTCGCTGCGCTTGATGTACGGCGGCAGCGGCACGTGTCCTTCGGCCTCGATCGCGCTGCGGATGGGGGCGGGCGCCATCGTGCTCACGCCCACCTCGAGCAGGCCGTCTTCGCCGCGGCCGAGGAGGCGGATGATCACGTTGCCCGCGATGACGTCCGATCCGAAGCGCAGGGGCTTCGATGCCTTGCCGAGCGCGAGCCACACCTCGGCCTCGCGCGGATCGCCGCCGGGGATTTCCAAGGTGCGCGCCTCGACGAAGCGCACGAGGAAGATTTCCACTTTGCCGCCCGTGTCGGCCTTTACGCCGAGCAGGCGTGCGGGGATGACGCGCGTGTCGTTCACCACGACGAGCGCGCCCTCGGGGATCAGCTCCGCGAGTTCGGCAACGCCGTGATTCTCGAGCGCATCGCTGTCGGGCGGCACCACGAGCAATCGCGCTTGCTCGCGTTCCGGAGTGGGATACTGAGCAATGCGATCCGGCGGAAGGTCGTAATCAAAAGCTTCGATACGCAAGGCGGGCGGACATTAACACTACTGACTTGGATCTCACCATCCGGTCTTGAACTTTGCGTGCAATCGAACTGTGCAGCCGGACGAAGGTGGCAATGAGCCGACGATCGCCATTGCGTTTGACGACCTTCGTTCAGCAATGGGGCAGGGCGCCGGCCTCGCCGGGATTGTTCCGCTGCCGCTGCTTGGCTTCCGCGAGAGTTTCGATTCGAGCCGTCGCCGCGGATGGTGCGTTCGCCTTATCCGCGTAATCGGTCAGTGGCTTGCGACTTTGCGGAACTGGCGGGCGCTCTCCGGACCGGACGCGAGCTTGGCGCGCAGGAAGTCGGCGAGCTCGTCGAGGCGGTACGGCTTGGGGACGAATCCGACGACCCCGCAGTCGGCGCGGACCAGTTGCCGTTCGCTGAGATGGTAGGCGCTGGTCAGCACCAGGAGCATTTTCGGGTAGAGGCGCGACAGCCGCCGTGCGAGCTCGATGCCGTTGATGCCCGGCAGCATCAAATCCAAGATGGCGACGTCGGCGGCCGAGAGAGCGAGCGAGGCGAGGGCCGATTCGGCGTCGAGCACGGTGGTGACTTCGAAGCCTTCGAGGCGGAGACCTAGCGCAAGAGCGCGTCCTTGATTGACCTCGTCATCGACGACAAGAACTTTTGCACTCAAGAACACCTCTCATCCTTCTCTATCGAATGCTGCTGAATCCGGGCACGTGGTCCGGAGGTGCGCCGCTTGCGGCGCCCGACTTTCAACGCAGGGTGCGCCGCTTGCGGCGCCCGACTTTCAACGCAGGGTGCGCCGCTTGCGACGACCGATTTTCAACGCAGCGGAGGTCGCTGATGGACTCGCGCGGTGCAAATTTAGTGCCGGCGGTAACCTGCACAAAAATTGCCAAAAAGACTACGTTTCAGTGTGCAAGCGTGAAATGCGGTCGCAAAAATGAAACCCGTGCGAAGGCCGAGTGCGCTTTATTTCGTATCGAAAACGATGCCCAGACGGGTCATCTTGCGCCAGAGCGTCGTGGGTGAGATCGCCAAGAGCTCCGCCGCCTTCTCGCGGTTGCCGTCGCTCTCGCGCAGGGCACCTTCGATGGCCGTGCGCTCGGCCGTGTCGACGACATCCGCCAAGGCTCGGCCGCCGTGGTTCGAACCGGAGCGGGCTTCCTCACCGATGGGCGGGGGCAGAACGTCATCTGCCGTGATGGTGCCGCTCTGCACGAGCGCCACCGCCTGCTCGATCATGTGCTCCAGCTCGCGGATGTTGCCCGGGAAGTCGTAGTGGGCCAGCGCATCGAGCACGCCGTCATGAAGGCGCGCGCGCACGCCCATCTTCTTGTTGAACTTCTCGAGGAAGTGCATCAGCAGCTCGGGCACGTCCTCGCGTCGCTCGCGCAGGGCAGGGAGCTGAAAGCGCGCCACGTTCAGGCGGTAGTAGAGATCTTGCCGGAAGCGCTTCTCTTGCACGGCGCGCAAGAGATCCTGATTCGTCGCGGCGATGATGCGCACGTCGACGCGGATCGGTTTGTTCTCACCGACGCGTCGCACTTCGTTCTCCTGGATGACGCGCAGGAGCTTCGCCTGGAACGACAGCGGTGTCTCTGCGATTTCGTCGAAGAAAAACGTGCCGCCGTGCGCCTCTTCGAAGAGGCCTTTGCGTGCGCTCACCGCGCCCGTGAACGAACCGCGCGCGTGACCGAACAACTCGCTCTCGAGCAAGGTCTCGGTGATGGCCGCACAGTTGACCGGTACGAACATGCGATCGCACCGGCGTGAGTTCGCGTGGATGGCTTTGGCGACGAGCTCCTTGCCGGTGCCGCTCTCGCCGGTGATGAGGACGATGGCGTCCGTCGGGGCGATGCGCACGATGCGGCCGAGCAGATCGCGGATGGCGCCCGAACGCCCGACGATGTTCTCGAAGCGGTAGCGATCTTTGAACTCGCTGGCCAGGAACGCGACCTCGCCGGCGAGGCGGCGGTTCTCGAGGGCCTTGTCGACCTTCACCAGGAGCTCCTGCTCCGTGAAGGGCTTTTGGATGTAGTCGAAGGCGCCCAGCCGCATCGCTTCCACGGCGCTCTCGATGGTGCCGTAAGCGGTCATCACGATGACTTCGGTCATCGGCTGCGCTTCTTTGATGGCGCCGAGCACCTCCATGCCGTCTTTCGTGCCCATACGCAGGTCGGTGAGCACCAGATCGAATGCGCCCGTGGCTCCCCGCTCGGCGCCTTCGTCGCCGTCGGCAGCCTCGTCTACTTCGTATCCCGCCCCCTTGAGCATCATTGCCAGGGTGGTGCGCATGTTGCGCTGATCATCGACGATCAGAATCTTCGGCATGGTCAAAGGCAGTCTAGTACGTGGCTGGCTGGATGGATCTCGTCTAATTGTCAGGTGCGCCCGCCCGGATCCAGCTGGCGATGCGCTTCATGTCGACCTCGTCGAAAGCGCACACAGGAGCCTTCGGCATGATGCCGCCGCCTGTGCTCTTTCGAAGTACGACGTAGAGAGGCGAGTGTTCGGGCGCCGTCTGTTCGGTCTCCGCAACGAGCCCCGCATCTCGAAGGTGCTGATAACACGTATCTTTTCCGTCGGGTTCGTTTTCGGGAGGGCAAACGAAGCCGTTGCTGCCGAGCGAGCCCGGTTGATCGCTCGATCCGTGGCATCGTCCGTTGCCGGCGCAACCACCGGGACCGACACGTCCGAAGTAGTCTTGGTAGAGCTCCGTGAACGTGAAGCCAGTGCCGCGCGCGCCCGCGCCCACGCAGAGTGGAACGGCGCCCGAGTCGCCATCCGCTGCGCCCGCATCGCCGGCATCGGGAGAGGGGGGCCGCATTTTTTGCGGGCTTTCCTCGGACCTTCCGCCGCACGCGAGGAGGACCCAACCTGCGACGACCGCCAAAACGAACGGGCGCATCCGCGGCTAATACTAGCCCAAGCGGCGGCGCCCGTGCCCGGTTCCTGAAGTGCTGTTAATAGACGATGCCCATGAAGAGGCGGATGGTGTGGGCGCTGGAGGTGCTCCAGTCGGAGATGCCCGGCGTGTTCGCGCTGGTGATGTTCGGCAGGTAGTTCAGACCGCCGAGTGGGAAGAAGACGCCGTACTGCAGCATGGCGAAGAAGCCACCCAACTTGTCCGGATCGTCGTTCAACGCGCCGTCCTTCGCCTGGTAATAGAGGCTCAAGTTGAGCTCGAGGCCGAGGTCGCGGTTATGACCCGGGGACTGCACGAATTCGCTCGCGCGGCTCCAGATGACCGCCGCGTTGCCTCCGAACTTCTGCCCGCCGGGGCTGCGAAGGAAGTCGTACTCCACCGAGGGGCGGAAGTAGTACGCGCCCTCGACCCGCGACAGGATGCGGCGGAAGAAGATGAGGTCGACGTTGTACGCAGGGTTCATGCGGAACGTCGAGACGGGGCCGTTGCCGCTGTTGAAGGCGTTCGGCCCGGTCTGGGGCTGCAAGCTGTCTTGCCAAGGATCGCCGCTCGCCCAACCGAAGCCGAGGTTCAATCGGAGCTTGTCCTCGATCGCCTTGAACTCGGTCTGGGTGGTCAAACCGTATTGGCGAACCTTGGTGTCGCTCGCGTTGTTGCCGGCGGCGTTCGGCGCGCGCTCGATGTTGCCCCAGACGCTCGCGAACTCCGCCTCGAAGCGGAACTTCTTGAAGAGGATCTGCACCCATGCGTCGGGGATGAATATCTGCGCATTGCGACGCTCCAGCCCATTGTTGGTGCCGCTGTTTGCGCCGCTGCCGAACGTCCACGGTGTCTCCGTGACGCCGTTGTTGCCGGCCAGGTCCAAGTACTGGCTACGGTAAACGGCATAGAGACCGCCGTTGATGACGACTTGGTTGCGGGACAGCTGCAGGCGCTGCAACTCGGGGTTCGTCCGGCGCGCGACGAAGAGCGACCACTGATTGACGTTGGTCAGGTTGCCCGTGTTGTACGGCTGGCCGCCGTAGACGCTGTACGCGTTGGCGTTGGTGGGGCCGCTGGAGACGAAGTCCCACGAGCCACCGAAGTACAGATCGAGCGCCTTGATGCCCGACGTGAACATGATGCGGTCGATCGTGCTGTGGTAGTCGGCGTCGATGTTGTCGCCGGAGTTCCACATCATGCCGAGGCCCCAGTGGTGCGGCATGCGGCCGAAACGGATCTGGCCGACGGGGGTCATGTATTCACCCCACGCGCGCTTGACGTCGATCGAGTTGCGCCAGCCGTTCACGCCGGCCGTGGGTGGTCCTTGCGTGTTGGAGAAAAGGGCGATGGGCGCATACGGGTTGCCGCCGCTCCGGACGTACCCGTTGCTACCGGAGCCCGGCTGCATGGCATAGGCGTCGGGCGTGGAGCCCAACACCAGGTTATCGAGCATGTCGATCTGCGCCATGATCCGCAGGTTGTCCGAGATGTGCAGCTCGGGGTTGATGCGGAAGCGCATGTTCGCCGTGGCTTGCGTCTTGTCCTGGCAGCTCTCCGCGACATTCGGGTTCGAGCCGCACAGGCCCAGGCTTACCGCATTGGCGTTGCCTCCGACGGGAACGAACGAATTGTCGATCGGCTGCGGCCACAAGGCGTTGTTCGCGCCGTCGTGGCGGCCCAGGGCGAAGTTGTGAAATAGCTCGCCGCGCGTGCGAAAGTAGCCGTGCAACTCGAGCACGGGGCGGATGCGGCTAAACCAGTCTTCGCTGTAGACGTCTTGCGAGCGGGAGCCCACGAGGCCATCGGCCACGGGGCGCTGCCTGCCCTGCGCTTCGAGCTCGCGTTGGTCGGCGGCCGGGTCGACGCTGCCTGCTGCGGGGGGCGAAGGCGTGGACGGGGCGGCGTCGTCCTGCGGGTTGGGCAGGAGACTTCCACGCGGGGGCGGCGAGGAAGACGGCGGCGGTGCGGGCGACCCTTTGCTGTCCGTGGCTTTGTCGTCGCTCTGTGCGTGTGCGGTGCTCGCCGTGGAGGCGAAGACGCCCATGAGAGCGAAAGGAAAAGCCAAAGAGAAGACTCTAGATCGCGGGGTGCGCGCGTGACCAAGCATCGTAGGAGGGCCTTGTAACACGGCTACTTCCACGAAGTGCGCAGGAAAACGGCTACCAGTCTTCCGCGAGGAACGCCTCGATCTCCGAGCGCAGGTCCACGAGTGTTTGTCGCATCTTGGTTTCGCTCGAGCCTCCGTCGCGTTCGCCGTGACGGGGCGGTTCCTCGATCTCCGAGCGCTCTTCGGATTCGCGTGCTTCCGGCTCGTCCCCGGCGTTGCGTAGCCTCTTTTTCGCGCCGGCGATGGTGAAGCCCTCTTTGTAAAGGAGGTCGCGCACCCGAAGGAGGTTTTCGAGATCTCGGCGGGAATAAACTCGCTGCCCCTTTGTGCTCTTGGTGGGGCGAATCATTCGAAACTCGCGCTCCCAATAGCGAAGCACGTGTGGCTCTACCCCGACGATGGAGGCCACTTCGCCGATTCGGAAATAGAGCTTCGACGGATCGATCTTCTCGAGATCGGCCCAGGGGGCGCCCACGCCGTTACTCGTTGGTGGCGCTCGGGCTCGGGGTCACGCTGGCGGGCGCGGGACCCGCTGCCGGAGCTGCAGGGGATGGAGCTGCAGAGGCCGCGAGCTCCCCCGTGGCGAGACCGTTCGACAAGCGTCCTCCCGAGCTGCTGCCCGCCGAGGTGTCTCCGGTCCCAGGTCCCGACTGCGGGACCGCTCCTGACGGCGGGATGCCGGTGTCGAGGCGCCCGGGCACCCCGGAGGGTGAGGGGCGCGCGGAATGGTTTCCCGGCGTGTTTGCGTTTGCGGCTCCGGTTGGGCTGGCGTTCAGCACTTGCTTCAGGATCTGGCTCGCCTTGAAGGTGAGGACCCGTCGCTCGCTGATCTTGATGGGATCTCCCGTTTGCGGATTGCGGCCGGGCCGTTGCCTCTTGTCGCGTAGGACAAAATTGCCAAAGCCGCTGATTTTGATCTTCTCGCCGCGCCCGAGGGTCTCCTTCATCATCTCGAAGACAAGGTCGACGACATCCGCCGACTCCTTCTTGGAGAATCCGCCTATCGCATACACCGCCTGGACGATCTCAGCCTTCGTCATGATCGTCTCCACCCCCTGTCAGCACCTACCTCACTTACGATGGCACAGGCACCCACCCGGACCAATCCAGAGGATAGTAAACGGGAATCTTCGATAAGCGCTACCGGAAAACTCCCCGCCTAACAAAAACGGTTTAGCTTGGTTCGCTGTGGCTTGACAACACCGCGCCGTCGTCTCCTTCACCCCCAAGGGTGAGGTTGTGCTTGACAAGTGCAAACGAATTCAGATTCGGATTCGCGTTTGCCAAACATAGACGGTTGCTGCGATGCAACGACCGTCAAGGACGGGTCGATCACTCCGCGTCAGCGATGTCGGCCGTGGAAACGGCCGGGGTCGGAACGAAGTTGCGCACGCTGTCCGGCGATTGGGAGAGGGCGGGCATCTCGGCGGCGGCCTTGCGGCGTGCGGCCTGCTCGCTCGCCACGAGTGAGGCCACGTAGCCGTAGCCGAACGTGAAGAGCATCGCGAACGGCGTGGCGAACCAGTGGCCCGTCTCGATGGAGGCGACGGTGCTGGCGAGCGAGAAGAGGCAGAGGCCGACTTCGATCATCGGCAGATCGGCGCGGGCGCGGTAACGCGGCGTGCTCGCGGCGGGGTTGCTCAGCTCGATGCCCTTCTTGGGCGTGCGCACGAACTCGCCGGCCATCGAGTGCAGGCCTTCGAAGACGGCCTTGGAGAGGTGCGGCGCGAGGCCGGCACCGAGCGCGAGAAGTGCGGGGAGCTGCTTGAGCGCGTCGATGCGGCGGCGTCCCTGTGCGGCCTCGGCCATCGCGTAGAAGGCGGCGAGCGAGCCGGTGGTGCCGATGCAGAGCGGCAGGTCGATGAGCAGCATGGCCTGCGGGTTCGTCGCCGGCATGAGGACGAGCGCGGGCAGGAGCAGGAGGCTCAGGAAGACCATGAGCGGGTAGGCGAAGTGCGGCGTGAGGTGGAAGAAGGCCTCGATGCGCTGCGAGAGCGAGAGGTTCGAGGTCATCACGCGCTTCATCAGCTTGCGCGAGGTCTGCACCGTGCCCTTGGCCCAACGGAATTGCTGCGCGCGGAAGGCGCTGACGTCCTCCGGGAGCTCGGCGGGGCTCACCACGTTGTCGCGGTAGACGAACTTCCAGCCGGCCAGCTGCGCGCGGTAGGAGAGATCCAAGTCTTCGGTCAGCGTGTCGTGCTGCCAGCCGCCCGAGGCGCCGATGGCTGCTTTGCGCCACATGCCGCCGGTGCCGGAGAAGTTGAACAACCAGCCGGCGGCAGCGCGCGCACGGTTTTCCACGAGGTGGTGGCCGTCGAGCATGAGGGCTTGCACGCGGGTGAGCAGCGAGTGGTTGCGATTCAAGTGGCCCCAGCGCGCTTGCACCATGCCGATCTTGTCATCGATGAACTCGGGAACGACCTGCTCGAGGAAGTCCGGCTGCGGGAGGAAGTCGGCGTCGAAGATGGCCACGAGCTCGCCCTTGGCGACCTTGAGCCCCGCATCCAGCGCGCCCGCCTTGTAGCCGGTGCGGTCGACGCGGTGGATGTACACGACGTCCAGCGTCGGATCGGTCGCAGCGAGCTCGGCAACGTGGTTGCGCACGAGGGCCCGCGTTTCGTCCGTGGAGTCGTCGAGCACCTGGATTTCGAAAAGCTCGCGCGGGTAGCGGATGGCCGCCACGTGCTCGAGCAGGCGCGCTGCCACCGTCGCCTCGTTGTAGAGGGGGAGCTGGATGGTGACGTGCGGCAGTTCTTTGCCGTTTTTGGCGTAGTCTTCGAGCTTGGGCGCGTTCTCGCGCATGGCCGCCAGCTTCTTCCGATGCCGCAGCACCGTCAGCACCAAGTGCGATCGGTGCAAGCCGTACATGGCGAGGAAAAGAAGGACGACGAAGTACGCTACGCAAAGGGCCAGGTACATGCCCGTGGAGCTAAGCACCCAGGGCCCTACACTTTGTCACCAACTTGTAATTCGTTGCACGTCGTTGTCTCGACGCGTCATTCAACGAAATCAGGGAGGGGGGAGTGCGGGGGTCGGGGCAGCGGCAGCGCGTTTATCGAGGTTGATATCGAAGTACCCCGCGAGGCCGATCGTCCAGAGGGCGTGGCTCGTCGAGTCGGTCGTGCTGTTCGTGCTGAAATTCGATTTGCTGTCGCCGAAGGTGCCGAGGCTTACGTCGATCTTCGGAATGAGGCGCAGGATCTTGCCGGCCTTGAAGTGCATGCCGACGCCGAGCAGGAAATCCGCGGAGCTGGCGGAGTTGTTCCCCTTGGCGGTGGTCCCACCGCTCGACACCGAACCGTCGACCGAGAAGCTTCGGTAGCCAATCCCGATGTCCGCGATGAAAGCGAACCCATCCGGGTTGGTGATGAGGCCGAACTTGCCCGCCGCGAGGAACGAGCTCGCGTCGTACTTCGTAGCGCCCTGCTTCACCTCACCGTACTTGGCGCCTTCGATCAGCGCGCTGAAGTAAAAGAGGCGCGCGAAACGAATGCCCGCTTCCGCACCGAGGGCCGCGCCTGGATTGGCGAGGTCGCCCATCGAAATGACACCGCCCTGCTCGGTGACGAACTTCCCCGCCGGGATGGCGACGCTGATGCGGGGGCCGAGGAAGAAGCTGGTGCGCGAACGCAGGTCGGTGGCGGGGCGTGGTTTCTCGCCCTCGGTGTAGGCGGGGGGCTTGTCGATGGGCGATGGCGAGGAGCCGGAGGCCGGGGAAATCTGGACGTACTGGCTGTTCGTCGTGGCGCTCACGGGGCCGTAGATGACGCCGCCGGTGCTCGTCAGGTTCAAGGAGATCGCCTGGCGCGCGCGCTCTTTGACGTCGACGGTCTGCTCGGCGCGGGTGTAGCCGGGGGCGGTGGCCACGACCTTGTGAACGCCCGGGTTGATCGGGCGCGAGACGCCGACCAGCGCACTGTGCAGCGGCTGCTCGTCGATGGTGACCGACAGCGTAGGCACTTGCGGCGGCGTGACGTCGATCTTCAACTCGGGCACGCGCGGCTCGATGGTCTTCATTTCCTCGCGGCCCTGCTCGACGGCTTGAACGAAGGCGGGCGGCGGGCTCGGAGGCATGGGGTAGCGCTGGAGCGCGCGGTACATCTCCAGCGCCTCCACCAAGTGCCCGAGGGCGGCGTGGCACTCGGCGATGCGCAGCATGTTCGTCGGCGCATTCACCACGGAGTTGGCGCGCGTGAAGCGATCGAGCGCTTCGGCGAACCGGCTCGCGCGTTGAAGTTCCACACCTTCGCGAAAGAGATCGCGTGCGGCGGCGCGATCCATGTCGCTCACGGGCTGGGCCTGGAGGGGGGTGGTCGTCGCGACGCCGATGCCAAGGGCCGCGAGGGCGAAGCAGAAACGAGAAGTTTTAAGCATGTTTCAGTAACCCGGATTGTCGTCTGGTTGCTTTCCGGGCGTCGAAGGATGGGGGGTAGGTTTCGCGGTCGGCGACGCGCTCGCGGAGCCCGTCGCGTTGTTGCTGGTGCTCGTCGAAGATGCGCTCGACGAAGGCTTGTCGGCTTTGTCCGGCTTGTCAGCCTTGTCCGTTTTGTCGGCCTTGCCGGTGCGGCGTCCCGTCTTCGTCGTCGACGGTTGCGCGGCCGCCGTCTTGGACGACTCCTCGTCCGGCGTCGGGGAGGCCTCGCTCGCAGGAGGCGTCAGGGGCGAAAGGCCCGGCGTCGACGCCGATGCGGAGGCGGTCGAAGAGTCACTGGGCGCCGATGCGGTGGTCGCAGGGTGGTGACCGCCGCCCATGGCCGCCGCTTTCGCCTTGTCTTGTGTGCCCGGGCTCACGCGGAAGGCCACGATGGCAAGCACGATGGTGGCCACGACACCGACGACGATGCCGAGGATCAAGCTCACCGACGAGCTCTTCACCCCGCGCGGCGTCGAGGCGGCGAAGCCCGGCGTGGTGGGCGTCGGCCCGGGCCCCGGAGACGGATAGCTCGGGGAGCTCGGCGAGCGATACTGCTGCGGCGGTGTCGCATGGGGATGCGGCGTGGTCGCCTGCAGCTGCGCGTACGCGGGCGGCGTGAAGGCGTGGGCGGCAGCCCCAGGCCCCGCTTGGGGGGCCGTTCCTAACGGTGCGCTCGGCACGGTGCGCGGAGGTCCCTCGCCACCGGGGTTGCTCGGAGAACTCGGTGAGCTCGGCCGATACATCGAGGCCGGATCGATCTCGCGCGACGCGCCCGACGTGGGACCCCGCCGCACGGTCACACCGCACAGATAGGCGAGCGCCTCGGCCGCCTCCGTCACGTTGGAAAAACGTCGCGCCGGCTCGCGATCCATCACGCGGGCGAACCACGTGTCGAACGCCTGCGGAAGCCCCGGCAGAACATGCGACGGCACGGGAAGCGGCGCGGTGCAGATCTTCACCAGCAGATCGCCCAGCGACTCGCCCTCGAAGGGAAGCACGCCCGTGACACACTTGAAGACGATGACACCGAGCGACCAGACGTCCGTCCGGTGGTCGATGTCGCGCAGGCCCCGCGCCTGCTCCGGCGACATGTAGTACGGCGTGCCGAGAACCGCGCCCGTCTTGGTGCTGTTCGACAGCGTTTGATCGGTGCTGCGGATCTTGGCGATGCCGAAGTCGAGCACCTTGGCCACCTCCTCGTCGTCGTCGGTCGACTGCGTGAGGAAGATGTTCTCGGGCTTCAAATCGCGGTGGATGATGTGCGCGGCGTGCGCGCGCGACAGCCCCCGAGCGACCTGTTGGAGAATTCGCGCCACGTCCTGCAGCGGAAGACGGCCGAGGCGGTCCAGCCGCTTGTCGAGCGGCTCGCCCTCGAGCAGCTCCATGACGATGTACGGCTTGCCGTCGGGCGTCACGCCGTGGTCGAAGATCTTGATCAGGTGCTTCGACTGAATCTTCGCCGCGGCCTTCGCCTCGTTGTCGAAGCGGCTGCGGGCCTCTTTGCTGTCCGCGTACTCTTTCTCGATGAATTTGATGGCGACGCGCAGGCCCAAGGTCTCATGACGCGCCTCCCACACCGAGCCCATACCGCCACGGCCGATTAAGCGGGCAAGCCTGTACTTATCAGCGACGAGATCGGCGGGAGGAGGAGGGGAGGTCGACATCTTTGCAAACGGATGCGGAAACGAGAGAAGAGCGCGCGAAAAGCGTTTGCAGCGTATCTCGGGTGCGACTCGGCGTCCACCGGTGCGGCACGCTTCTCGAGCAATGTCCGCGCCAGTTTCGTGATGATGTCGAATCGTCTGAAATTCTCGAGTACGCGCACATCGTGCCTACATGAGCACCGCGACGTTGCGTGCGAAATCGGCCCGATAAACCGTGACGCCCGCTACGCTGTGGCGGTTTAAGCGCCATACGGCAGCGTAATCGAAAGTGCACACATGACGGGCCGGCCGTCATTGAAAGTCGGCTGCCGCAAGCGGTGGGCCTTCGAGGTAGGGTGCGCGTCATGGCTACCGCCGGAACGATCCTTCCGTCCCCCGCGACCCCGGGGATTCTGTACCTCATCGACTTGTCGGGTTACGTGTTCCGCGCGTACCACGCCATCGCACCACTGTCGTCGTCCAAGGGCGAGCCGACCCACGCCACCTTGGGCACGGTCAACATGTTGCAGAAGGTGGTGAACGAGCGCCAACCCGCCATGCTCGCCGTGGCGATGGACTCGCGCGGACCGACCTTTCGCAAGGAGATCGACGCGCGCTACAAGTCGCACCGGCCCGCGCCCCCGCCGGATTTTAGCCTGCAGATGGCCCGGTGCGAGGCCATCGTCAAGGCCTACAACATTCCGATTTACCAGGCCGACGGCATCGAGGCCGACGACCTGATCGCGTGCGTGGTGCGCCGGGCGCGCGAGAGCGGCATGCGCGTGGTGATCGTGAGCGCGGACAAGGACCTGATGCAGCTCGTCGACGACGAAAAAGACGACGTTTTGCTCTGGGACTCGATGCGCGACAAGACCTACGGGCCCGAGGAGGTGCGCGCGAAGTTCGGCGTGGCGCCGAGCAAGGTGCGTGATCTGCTCGCGCTCACCGGCGACACGTCGGACAACATCCCGGGCGTGCCCAGTGTGGGGCCGAAAACCGCGGCCGATCTGCTCAACGAATTCGGCACCCTGGAGGGGATTTACGAGGGCCTCGCGAACGTGAAGAAGCCCAAGCTGCGCGAGGCGCTGACGAAGCACGAGGCCGACGCGCGCATCAGCCAGAAGCTGGTCACCTTGCGCAACGACTGCGAGATCGCGTGGGATCCCGAGCACCTCAAGTACGGCGGCGCCGACACGATGGCGCTGCGCGAGCTCTTTTTGGATCTCGAGTTTCACCGGCTGCTGGACCAGCTCCAGGTAGCGGCGCCGGTGGAGCGCAACTACCAGAGCGTGCTCGAGGCCAAGGCGCTCGCGGAGGTGGTGGAGCATGCGCGGACGAACAAGCGGCTCGCGTTCGAGTTGATCCTGAGCGACAGCGATCCGATGCGCGCGGCCATCGTGGGGGTCGCGCTTTCGACGGTGCCGGGCGAGGGGTACTACGTTCCCATTTCGCATCGCTACCTCGGTGCGCCGGCCATGCTGTCGTGGGACACGGTGAAGGAAGCGCTGTTGCCGCTGTTCCGGGATCCGGCGATCGAGAAGACGTCGCACCACTTGAAGCGCGCCTATCTGGTGCTTTTGCGGCACGGCGTGCGCATCGAGGGCGCGGTGTTCGACTCGATGTTGGGCGCCTACCTCTTGGATCCGGACGTCCCCGACTCGCTGCGCGAGCTGGCGCGCAAGGCACTGGGCATCGAGCTTCCGGTGTACGGCGAGAAGAAGGCGACCCCCGGGAAGAAGGCCCCGGCGCCGGTACCCTTCGACAACCTGCCCGTCGAGGAGGCTACGCCGTTCGCGGCGGCGGAGGCCGACGTCTGCGTGACCTTGGCCACGCGTTACGCGCCGAGCCTCGAGCGCGAGGGGCTGGCCAAGCTTTTCAACGACGTGGAGCTGCCGCTGGCGCGCGTGCTCGCCGACATGGAGCTCGCGGGCGTGCTGGTCGATGCGCGCGTGCTCGAGGCGCTGGGCAAGCGGGTGGAGGTGGAGCTGCGTGAATTGGAGGCCAAGGCGAAAGAGATCGCGAAGTCGGATTTTTCCGTGCGTTCGCGCGATCAGCTCGAGAAGATTCTCTTCGACGAGCTGAAGTTGCCGGTGCTCAAACGGACGCCGAAGGGCGGGCGATCCACCGATGCCGAGGTCCTCGAGGAGCTCGCGGAGAAGCACCCGCTGCCCAAGGTGGTCTGCGATTTCCGCGAAATCGACAAGCTCAAAGGGACTTACATCGATACCTTGCCGCGGGCGATCAACAAGGAAACGGGGCGCATTCACACGCAGTTCCACCAGACCGTGGCGGCGACGGGGCGTCTGGCCTCGAGCGATCCCAATCTGCAGAACATTCCCATTCGGACGGAGCTCGGGCGGGAGATCCGGGCGGCGTTCGTGGCCCCCGAGGGCAAGGTCCTGGTGAGCGCCGACTATTCGCAGATCGAGCTGCGCGTGCTGGCGCACCTGTCGGAGGATCCCGAGCTGATCGCGGCGTTCTCCAACACGGGCGCCGGCGAAGACGTCCACACGCACACCGCATCGCTCGTCTTCGACGTGCCGCGCGACCAAGTGACCCGGGAGATGCGCGGCCGCGCGAAGACCATCAACTTCGGGGTGATCTACGGGATGGGCGACGCGGCCCTGGCGCGACAACTCGACATCACGCGGGCGGAGGCCGCAACCTTCATCGGCGCCTACTTCCGGAGATACGCGCGCGTCGCAAGTTTCATGGAGGAAACGATCCAGGCAGCGGGAAAGGGCGAAGCCGTGCGCACGCTGCTCGGGCGCCGGCGCTTTCTGCCGAACTTGCACTCGGCTAACAGGGGCCTGCGCATGGAGGCGGAGCGCGTGGCGAAGAACTCGCCGATCCAGGGAACGGCCGCGGACATCTTGAAGCTGGCGATGGTGAAACTCGGCCAAGCCCCCGTGGTGCCGGGGGCCAAGATGATCCTGACCGTCCACGACGAGCTCGTGTTCGAGGTCCCCGAGGATCGGGTCGACGAGGCGATGCAGCGCATTCGCTCCGAAATGGAGAACGCGATTTCGCTTCGGGTGCCCTTGGTGGTCGATATCGGCAGCGGGAAAAATTGGAACGAGGCCCACTGATTTTTTGATCCCGCGGGGCACTTGCGGACATTAAGCGGCCGCGAAAAGAAGACGAGCGAAGGAAGCAGGACGGCTTCCCCCCGGCTATCGGCCCATGTGCCAACGCGTCCCCCCCAGAGGGGGGGAGTGGAATACAAACCATGATCGAGTTGTCAGGCCTCGCCATCGACGCGTGGTGGCAAAGTCCCACCGGTGGACAGCCCCCCACCCCCGTACTAGTGTCGCCCGGCCGCATTTTCGGCGGGTTTTCTAGCCCGTTGGTCGATCGAGTCCACAAGCGGACGCAACTTTTGCTAGATCGGCCGCGATTTTGCCTAGCAGCACCGGTTTCTCCAGGCGCTGAAGATCCCTAGCCTTCGCCATTCACATTTTTTAGGAGTCACGGGCACTTCCCCCACAGTGGGGTTCCCATTCGTTTCCCATGCAGAAGATGGACCTCGTTGCCCCCGAATTTCCCTCGTCCATTGGCGAGGCGGGGCCCCAATTAGGAGCCCTTCTTGGTCCAGCTCGAGCGTTCATACGCCGGCTGAGCGACCAAAAGCTGGCGCTCGCCATCGGAGCCGTTCTCTTTCTATTGGCTGCGTGGCCGCTCAGCTTGGTGGAGTTGCCGCCGTTACAGGATCTTCCGAATCATCTCGCCACGGTGACGGTCATCACGCATCCGGAGCACTACCCGGAGTTCGTTGCCAACGGCTTTTTCAAGACCAACGCCGCATTGTTCGGCTGGTTGTGTCTCGTGGGGAAGCTCACCGGGGTCAAGGCGGCGGCGCGTCTGTTCGTGCTGCTCGTCCTCGGGCTGAATGCGCTCGTCTTCCCGCAGTTCATTTTGCGGTTCACGAACCGCCGGCGCCTCATCGTCGCGAGCTTCTTCATCTGGCCGACCATCCACAACTGGTTCGTGTCGATGGGCATGCTCGACTTCGCGCTGGGGGTGCCGCTTTCGCTGCTCTTGCTCATGGCCGCGGATCGGCAGCGCCTCTCCCCAACGTGGTGGAACGGCGTTGCGATGGCGGTGATCGCTCTGGCCGATTGGTACGCGCACGTCTTCACCTTGATGGTCGCGTGCATGCTGCTCCTGGTTCACGTGGTGCAGCGACGTACCTGGCGCGAGCGGTACACCGAGGCGCTGCGCATGTTCGTGCCGCTGCTGCCGGCGACGGCCCTCACGCTCATCTCTCTGTACAACCACATGACCGAGCCCGTCGGGGCGATGACCGGTTACGCGGTGACGCGGATGATGATTCCGCCGTGGGAGCTCGCGTACAACCTGTGGGCGGAGTGGTTCTGGGGTTTCACCTGGCTGTCGATCTCGACGTTCGTTCCGGCGGCGGGCGTGGCCCTCTATGCCTACCTGCGCCGGGGTGAATCGCCGACGTTCTTCTCGCCGCTCGCCTTTGCCCTGTTGGGTGCGTTGTTCCTGTTTTTGCCCTACATCGCGACGAACTGGTTCCACGTCAATTCGCGCGTGATTCCGTATCTCTGGGTCGCAGCGTTCCTTCGGCTGCCCGATCGCATTGACGCGCGTTTCGGCAAGGTGCTGGCGCTCTGCGCGGGGCTGTACACCGTTGGTATGGGCATCGACTACGTGCGGTTGGACAACGATCGCATCAAGTTCACCGCGGGCATGTCCGCCGTGCCGGAGAACGCGAAGCTGTTGCCGCTCATCTTCAAGCGGAAGCTGACCAGCGAGAATACGCGCAGCCTGCAGCATGCATGGGGCTTCTACGTGTCGGAGAAGCAGACCAGCGCGCCGCTGCTCTTCGCGCACTCGCGGTCGTTCCCGGTGATGTACCGCGATCCGCCGAACCCGCAGTTCAATCATCTGGTGCTCGAGAGCTTCGCGCCAACGATGGAGAACCCCGACTGGATCTGCGGCATCATGCGCACGGGCGGGATCCACGAGCAGGACTGCGAAGGCGTTTGGCGCCGCCAGTGGCGAGAGTTCTGGCAGATGGCCACGCCGGAGTTCGACTCCGTGCTGATGTGGGACGCCACGCCGGAGGTGCAGGCGTTGGTTCCGCCCGAGTATCGGATGGTGCTGAAGCAGGAGCACCTGACGATCTACCGACGCACGGATGCGCAGGCGAGCCGCCTCTCGCCCGTCGAGAAGTAGCGAACCGCCAAGACGCCAAGCGCGCCAAGGGTTGGGGGCTTGAGAGGGGGGGCTCCTCCACACTCGAGCTCATCCATCTCTTTTGGCGTCCTTGGCGTCTTGGCGGTTCGCTCCCTCTCATGGCTGCGCCTTGACAGGGATCCGTGCGCGTACCAGAGTTGAATCTGCTCATCCCGATAAGCAGATGAATCTCTCCCAGTACGTCGGAACCTTGAACCTGTTGGGCGACGAGAGCCGCATTCGGCTCTGTGCGCTCTTGCGCGAGCGCGAGCTGAGCGTGACGGATCTCGTGCGCGTGACGGGGATCTCGCAGTCGCGCGTGTCGACGCACCTGGCGCGGCTGCGCGAGGGTGGTTTCGTGCGCGATCGGCGCGATGGGCAGCATTCGTTTTACGCGCTGGCGGTGGACACCCTGCCGCCGACGGCGAAGGCGATCCTCGACGAGACCACGAGTGCGGCCGATCCGACGTTGGAAGGCGATCGACGAAGGCTCTCGGAGCTCGATGCCGAGCAGCGCGGCGCCCTTCCCGAATCGTTCATCGGGAAGATGGATCTCCACTATTCGCCGGGCCGCACGTGGCCGTCGCTGGTCGTGGGGATCGCGGCGCTGCTGCGGCTGGGCGACGTGCTCGATGCCGGTTCGGGCGATGGCGCCGTCGCCGGCTACCTCGCGCCGCACTGCCGTTCACTCACCTGCATCGACGCGAACGCGCGCATGATCGAGGCCGCGAACGAGCGGCTCGCACGCTACGAGAACGTGCGCGCGCAAGTGGCCGACGTGCACGAGCTGCCCTTCGCGAAGGCGTCGTTCGACGCGGTGCTCGTGTTTCACACGCTGACGTACGCCGAGAACCCGGAGCGGGCCCTCGCCGAGTGCGCGCGCGTGCTGCGTCCCGGCGGCCGCATCGTGGTGCTCTCGCTCGATCAACACGAGCAGCGCGAGATCACCGCGCCCTATGGCGAGCGCCACACGGGCTTTTCGCCCCGCACCTTGCGCAACATGCTCGCGCGTGCCGGGCTCGCCGTTACATCGTCCCAGGTCGCTTGCCGCGAAAGCAAGAAGCCGCATTTTCAGGTCGTGCTGGCCATCGCCGAGAAAACCAAATGACAACCTCCCTTCACCCCCTCGAGAAGCTCCTTCAGAACCGCATCGCCATCATCGACGGTGCCATGGGTACGACCATCCGCACCTACGGCATGAAGGAGGCCGACATCCGCGGCACGCGCTTCGCGAACGCCACGAAGGATCTGCTCAACAACGGCGATCTCTTCTCGCTTACGCAGCCCGAGATGATCTGCGACATCCACCGGCGCTTCCTCGAGGCTGGGGCGGACATCATCGAGACGAACACCTTCGGCGCGACCAGCATCGGCCAGAGCGAATTCTTCGTCGACGATCCGCGCGAGCACGGCGGCAGGAAAGACCCGGCGTTCTACGACAAAATCGTGGGCGATTCATTCCTCGAGGGCCTCGCCTGGGAGATCAACGAGCAGTCCGCCCGCCAGTGCCGCACGTGGGCCGATCGCGTGGCCAACCAGGACGGGCGCCAGCGCTTCGTCGCGGGGGCGATTGGACCGCTCACCGTGTCGCTTTCCAATTCGCCCGATGCCGACGATGCGGGCTTCCGCGTGTGCACCTTCGATCAAGTGAAGCGGGCGTACATCCAGCAGGTGCGCGCACTCATCGCGGGGGGCGTGGACACGTTGCTCGTGGAGACCATCTTCGACTCGCTCAATGCGAAGGCGGCCTTGGTCGCGATTCAGGAGGTCTTCGCGCAAGACGGCAAGATCCTGCCCGTGCAGGTGTCGGCCGCCGTGGGGCGCGGCGGGGAAACGATGATCTCCGCGCAGACGGCGGAGGCACTCTGGAATGCGGTGGAGCACGTGAAGCTGCTCTCCATCGGCCTGAATTGCTCGCTCGGGCCCGATTTGATGTACCCGTTCCTCTCGGAGTTGGCGGAAAAGGCCAACGTGGCGATTTCGTGTTACCCGAATGCCGGCTTGCCCAACCCGCTGTCGCCCACCGGCTTCGATTTGGAGCCGGCCGACATGGCGCGCTACCTCGGCGAGTTCGCCCAGGGCGGCTTGATCAACATTGCCGGTGGTTGCTGCGGCAACACACCCGAGCACATCGCCGCCGTGGCCAAGGCGCTGGATGGCCGGCACCCGCGCGATGTCCTGGCGAAGAAGGAGGTGACCATCTCCATTCCCAACAAGCCGTTGCGGCTTTCGGGATCGCAGCCCTTCACGCAGCAGCTGGGCGTCTTCATGATGATCGGCGAGCGCACCAACGTGGCCGGTTCGCCCAAGTTTGCAAAGCTCATCAAAGAAGGAAAGTACGAGGAGGCGGTGAGTGTGGCCCGCCAGCAGGTCGAGAACGGCGCCAACGTGATCGACATCTGCATGGACGAGGGCATGATCGACGGCGTCGCGGCGATGACCCGGTTTCTCTCGCTCTTGGCGAGCGAGCCGGAGGTGGCCAAGGTGCCGTTCATGATCGACTCCTCGAAGTGGGCGGTCATCGAGGCCGGGCTTCCGTGCCTTCAGGGCAAGGGCATCGTCAATTCGATTTCGCTCAAGGAAGGCGAGGATACGTTCCGCAAGCACGCGCGCCATATTCTGAACTATGGCGCGGCGGTGGTGGTCATGGCCTTCGACGAAGAGGGCCAGGCGGCGACCCTTCAGGACAAGATTCGCATCTGCTCGCGTGCGTACCGCATTCTGGTCGACGAAGTGGGCTTTCCGCCCGAGGACATCATCTTCGACCCGAACATCCTCACGGTGGCCACGGGCATCGAGGAGCACAACAACTACGCGGTCGACTTCATCGAGGCCACGCGCTGGATCAAGAAGAACCTGCCGCACGCCAAGGTGAGCGGCGGCGTGTCCAACATTTCCTTTAGCTTCCGCGGCAACAACCACGTGCGCGAGGCGATGCACTCGGCGTTTCTGTACCACGCCATCCAGGCGGGTCTGGACATGGGCATCGTCAACGCGGGCATGCTCGAGGTCTACGAGGAGATCGAGCCGGGGCTGCGCGAGTTGGTGGAGGACGTGCTGCTCAATCGCCGGCCGGATGCCACCGAGCGGCTCGTCGACTTCGGCGAGAAGCTCAAGGCGGCCGGGGCGGGGGCGTCGGCCGGAGAGAAGAAGGAAGAAGAGTGGCGCAAGGGCACGGTGGAAGAGCGGCTGTCGCACGCGCTGGTGAAGGGCATCGACGCGTACATCGATGCGGACACCGAGGAGGCGCGCGTCAAGTTGGGGCGACCTCTCTTGGTCATCGAGGGGCCACTCATGGATGGCATGAGCGTGGTCGGTGATTTGTTCGGCGCGGGGAAGATGTTCCTTCCGCAGGTGGTCAAGTCCGCACGCGTGATGAAGAAGGCCGTGGCGTACCTCACGCCGTTCATGGAGGCCGAGAAGGCTGCCCAGGCGGCGGCCGGTGCGGTGGTGAGGACGCAGGGCAAGATCGTGCTGGCCACGGTGAAGGGCGATGTGCACGACATCGGCAAGAACATCGTGGGCGTGGTGCTCGCGTGCAACAACTACGAGGTCATCGACATGGGCGTCATGGTCCCGTGCGAGAAGATCCTTCAGCGCGCCAAGGAGGAGAAGGCGGACGTGATTGGCCTGAGCGGGCTCATTACGCCGTCCCTCGACGAGATGACCCACGTGGCGCGCGAGATGGAGCGGCAAGGCTTCAAGCTGCCGCTGCTCATCGGCGGGGCGACCACCAGCCGCGCGCACACGGCGGTGAAGATTGCGCCGCACTACAGCGAGCCGGTGGTGCACGTGCTCGATGCGAGTCGCGCGGTGCCGGTGACCACGAGCCTGCTCAGCGACGAAAATCGCGCCGCCTTCGTGCAGCAGCACCGCGCCGAGTACGAGCAGCTTCGGCGCATCCACGGCGCGCCGAAGCACAAATTGATTTCGCTGGAGGCCGCACGGGAGAATCGGCCGCGCATCGAATGGCGGGCGGAGGACGTGCCGCAGCCCGAATCCACGGGGGTGCGGGTGCTGGAGGACTTCCCTCTGGCCACCTTGCGCGAGTTCATCGATTGGACGCCGTTCTTTCACACGTGGGAATTGAAGGGTGTGTTCCCGCGCATTCTGGAGCACGAGAAGTACGGCGAGCAGGCGCGCAAGATCTTTGCCGAGGGCAATGCGTTGCTCGATCAGATCATCGCGAAGAAGCTGATTCAGGCGCGCGCGGTGTACGGCTTGTTCCCGGCGCACCGCGTGGGGGACGATGTCGAGATCTACGAGGATGGAACTCGTTCCAATGTTTTGGAGCGGTTCCATTTCTTGCGGCAGCAGACGGCGCCCGAGAAGGGGAAGGCCAATCGCTCGCTGGCGGATTTCATCGCGCCGAGGGAGAGCGGGCTCGCCGACCATATCGGGGCCTTTGCCGTGAGCACGGGCTTCGGGTTGAAAGAGCTGGTCGAGAAGTACAAGGCCGAACACGACGACTACAACGCGATCATGGCCGAGGCCATCGCGGACCGCTTGGCCGAGGCCTTCGCGGAATGCCTCCACAAGCGGGTGCGCGAGGAGTGGGGCTACGGCCGCACGGAGAACCTGAGCAACGCGCAACTCATCGAGGAAAAGTACCGAGGCATCCGCCCCGCGGCCGGCTACCCCGCCTGCCCAGATCACACCGAAAAGGGCATCCTATGGCGCCTCCTCGACGTGGAGAAGCACACGGGGATCCTCATCACCGAGTCCTTCGCGATGTGGCCGGGCTCCAGTGTGAGCGGCCTCTATTTCGCACACCCCGAAGCGCGCTACTTCACACTCGGCAAAATCGACCGCGACCAAGTCGCCGACTACGGCGTGCGCAAGGGCATGACGAATCAACAAGTCGAACGCTGGCTCGGCCCGAACCTCAATTACGACCCCGCCAACTAACGCCACTCCGCCAACGGCTCGCCGAAGAGAGAAATTCACAGGAAGACGGGAAGACGGGAAGGGCTGACGGTGCGACCGGACCGGAACGCTTCTTTGGGGTTTTCAGTTCGCTCACTGGGCCGATTGAAATCCCAAAAAACTTCCCGTCTTCCCGTCTTCCTGTGAATTCTCTCGGCTTTTCACTGAGCTGGCGCGAGTTCGAAGAGGGCGTCGCGTGGGGCGTTGGGGGCTTCGACGATGAGGGTGGCGACGCCGTAGGGCGCCATGGCGGGGATGGTCTGCGTGACGGCGAAGTCGCCGGTGCGGACGATCATGCGGGCGGCGGGGAGGTCGGTCCAGCCGATGTTGCGGAAGCGTACCTGGACGGTGGAGTCTTTGGTGTGCGTGTCGAGGAAGGTGCGGGTGCCGGCGCGTTCGAAGTTGGCGACGGCTTCGTCGAGGGCCTCGGAGGAGGCTTCGGGTGCGATGGCGTGAAGGCCGAAACCGCGTTTGGCGAAGCCTCGTGCCAGGGCGTCGAAGTCCGCGGGGTGGCCGGTGGCGCGGACGACGGCGAGCAGGGCGTCGCGTTGTTCGGTGAAGGTGGGCTCGGGTGGCGTCGCCTTCAGGCCCGCCACGATGTAGTCGGCCATCGCGCGCTTGGTGGCATCGAAGGTGCGGCCGGAAGCTTTCCCGGCCTTGGCGAGGCCGACGAAGCCCTCGAACAACGCCTCCGTCCAGATCTCGCCGACGTTGTGCGCCTCGGACATGTCGTCCGGGCCGGGGGCGAGCACCGCGTCCGCGGGCAACCTCGACGAGCGGCGCACGTCGGCGAACGTGAACGGATACATCGCGGGATTGGTGGAGTACGGCGCACGCCGGATGCCGAAATAGTTCGCGTCGCGTACGACGCCGCTCACCGTGTACTGCGCGATGGGGAACGTGCCCTCCTCGAGCGCGCCGCTTTCGAGATCGCGCTCGTCGAGGACCATCATGAGCGCGGCGAAGTCGCCCCAGCCCTCGCTCATGCCGAGGCACGACGGTGTGCTGCACGGCAGGAGGCGATGGTGGAGGTAGTGGCCCCACTCGTGGGCGACGACCATCGCGTCGATGGAGCTGTCGCGGACGGGCCCATGGCCGAAGCGGCCGCGCTTCCACAGGTGCAGCTCGAGTCGTGGTGACGTGCCGTCGGAGAAGGCCGTCATGCGGGCGTTGTCGGTCTTGCCGAAATCGGCACCGTCCTGTGCTTCGGCGAGCAGGGGATCTCCTTCCTTGCCACCGCGTCCGTAGTTCGACTCCTGAGCCACCCCGGAGGCCTCGTCGAAGCCCGAGTCGTACCAATAGTCGTGGAGCCAGTTGGTCACGTAAAAGAGCTGCGTGATGGCCGCCTTGATCTGGCCTTCGCTCCCGTCGGGGCTCTCGGTGACGTCGAACACGCGATCGAAGGTGCGCGGTGCGGTGACGTCGGCCACGAGATCGATGCCCGGCTCGTACCCGCTGCCGGGGCCTTTCGCGCCGTCCTTGTTGGCGTGTCGATCGTTGCGGTCGGCGTAGGCGTGCACGTTGTTGCCGAACGTGGTGGTCGCGCCGGCGGCGAGCCATGGATCGGGCTTGCGCTGCGGATTCGTGTTGAATCCTTCCATCGAGACGAGGGCCGGCGGCGCCCATGGGCCGCTGAGGGGCGCGTGCCCCGTGTCGGTGCTGGCCCATACGCGGTAGCGAAAGCTGTCGCTCGCCGTGAGGGAGACTTTGCGCAGCACGGTGCCGTCGCGTGCATCGATGGTGTACGCGTAACCCTCTTCCTCGCCGGAGAAGGGCGAAGGCTCCAACGTTTCCGCGTAGTACGCGGGGACTAACTTGGGGCCGGCCGCGGCGAGGACGCGCTTGGGCGTCGTTCGAGGCGTTGCCGTTCCGCGGAGCACCGCCGCGGGCGACAAAGGAAATTCCAGCGCGCGGGTGCCTGCCACGGCTTCCGCGTCGCGACTCAGATTCGACGCGATGGAGACGAGGTTTCTCGAGGCATCCAGAACGACGCCGGCGCGTGTACCGAACACCTCCACGCCTTTCACGCGCTGGGCGAACTGCACCACGCTGGCGCCGCCGGTCACGTCGTGCGCACGAGTTACCTCCAGCGAATGCAGCGTCGCTTCGGACCACCCGAAAAGCGCAGCGTGGCGCGCCAGATGAAGCCGCGCCGCCGTTTCCGGGCGAACGGGAAGCGTGGGGGCTGCCTCGTCGGTTCCGCTCAGAACGAGGCGCACCGCGCCGCGCCCGTCGCGTGAAGCCACGTGGCCGAGCGGCATGCCTTCCAGCATGGCACGCGCTGCACCTTCGTTCTCATCCGAAGACGCCTCGTGCGAGGTCTCTCCAAAGCATCCATCGAGTCCAATCGACAAAACAAGAAGGGCGAGTCTCGCGACTCGCCCCAACAACAACGGGGGTCGCATCGTATCGGCATACGAGCGACCTCCGTGTGTTCTTCCCTACTTCAATTGACCTTTCGCGCGCAGCGGTTGTTGATGCAGACGTAGCCCGCACCGGCGCCGCAGCAATCGGAGTCCTTCTCGCAGTTCTCGTATTCCTGGGCGCAGCCTTGCGGCTTGTCCGTGCAGACCAATGCCCCCTGGTCGTTCTGGCGGCAGAAGCCGTTGCAGCACTCGTCGCCGGTTGCGCAGGAATTGCCGTTCTTCTTGCAAGGGTCGACGACCCAATAGCCGCGCAAGTTGCCCGCGTTGAGCTCCTGCGCGGGCAGATAGAACGCAGGGTGGCTGGGATCCTTGCCGTCGGTGCGATTGATGTCGATGGCTGCGACCCACAGCTTCTTCGGCACGGGGGCGCTACCGTTGCCGACTTCGTACGGGTTGCCGGGGGCAACGTTTCCGTACATGCGGCGCGAGGTGAAGACGACCCAGTAGTATCCGCCGGAGGGAATGGGATTGACGGTGGGCTCGTAGTTGAGCCGCTCGTCGTTCTTGTGCAAATCGTTCGTCGGCAGGTAGCGTTCGCTGCCGTTCGGGTTGGCGCCGTTGAGGTTTCTCAGCGCATTGAAGACCTTGTTGGTTCCGACGAACGAGATTTGCGCCTCGGCGTTCTTCCAGGTGGCCAGCGGCGAGTCGCTTCCGTCCGGGCGCTTGATCACGTTGTGAAACACGAGACCCGTCGAGTCCGGAAGCCATGCGGGCCAGCCGAGGAACCCCTTGCGATCTTCGCGAACGGGGCTCGTGTACAGCGTCGTCAGGCCGGAAAACGCAAGGCTTCCGCACGACGGCCCGGTGCCGCCTCCGCCCGCGCCGCAGGCGAAGTCCATCATCGAGAGGCTGTAGCCGTTGCCAGCCCCCGGCCCGCCGGTCCACTGGTTGAAGGCGACCTTTTTCCCATCCGGCGAGAATGCGGGGGTGACGGCCTCGGTGATGACGCCATCGATGCCGCTGGCTGCCACCGGCTGGCCATTGTCGCGGCGAAAAACGTGTGTATCGCCATCGTAGAATTCCTGCGTGTGCCGTGAGCTCTGAAGGGCGAAGCTCCCGTCCTTGTAAACACCGGACCACAGGAACTTGCGATTGTTCGCCACGTTGGAGGCTTGATCGCCGGGATAATCGGCAATCCTTTGGCCGTTGCGCAGGTCGTACGAGCGGCCGTTGGCGTAGTTGAGGCGACCGGTGCTGTCATTGCCCTCCACCCCGTACTGGGCAAATAGCGTCGAGCCATCGTCCGACACCGTGTGGCAGACGAAGCACTTGTTCTTATTTTCCGGGAAGGCAAGTACCGGTTGGTTCTGGCCCGGGCGGATGGCAATGACGCCGGCGCTGTTGCCGTTCGTCGGCGCGTCGGCGAGCTTCGTATTGTACGAATTGTAATAGACCGTGCCCTTGAGCGCACCGGGAGCAATCGTCCACGAGCGCGTGATGGTTCCGTAGGTCTTGGCGCCGTCGTCGATTCTGATTTCCAGGGTCAAGAGATCTTTGGGGTCGCCGCTGTTGCCGTACGTGGCCTTGTCCCAGATGGCTTGCCAAATCGGCTGATTGACGAGATTCGTCCCCGAGGAGAATCCTTCGTATTCGAATCCGTTTTCTTTAAGATGAATGTAAACCGCCTTGGCCGGATGCGCCGATTGCCACTGAAGCAGTGGGGCGAATAGGCCGCGCGGCCATACCGTGCCATCGTACGGATAGAGTCCGATGAGATCGGGGGCATTGGTCGGAGTCCCCTTGAGGCGAGCTTTCGTGGCGTTGTCGACGGTGCCGCCGATGGGCACACCGCCTACGCCGTGCCCATTGGGATCGGCGGGTTTGCCGTTCTGCGTGATGTGCAAGCGGACCGTCACCGCGGTGGACGCTTGGTAGAGGCGATCGCGTTGGTAACGTCCGGTGACGCGGACCACGCCGCTCATGGCGCGTGCGAATGTATTGGCCGGCGTGAAGACGCCATTGTTGTCGACCACACCGAGTTCACCGCGGTCGAGCGACCAGGAGGCAACGACGTCCTGGTCTCGCCATTTGCCCTGGAACTTCAAGGTGGCCGGGGCGACGGTGACCTTTTCCTGGTCGATCGCCACGTCGATGGTCTGGTCGCGCGGCGTGATGGAAAAATCTCCGTCGGTGCCATTGCCGCCGCCACCACCGCCGCCCGAATCGCCGAATCCACCGCCCGGATCGCCGCCGTCCGGAAGGGAACCATCGGGGTTTCGGTCTTCGAATTCATTGCCGTCGTTGCTGCCGCATCCCGGCACCCAGGCGACGGCCATGATCGCCAAAAGTGCCAATAGCAGCGCCAAACTTAAGCGTCGAGTCATGCCATCATCCTTCTTCCCGGGTCTCGCCCAGACATCCAAAGACGCGCGTGACCGCGCATACTCAAATCAATTTTCACTAATTACGTTAGTGACATGTCACCTGCAAGCGCCCGCCGATGCGTGGCGCGAAATAACGATGGCCGGTGTCGCGTGTATCCGTGCGTTGGAGCGCATCGATCGCATCCGTCGCGCGCGATCTGGTCCCCGCGCGCGTCCACCCCGGACGCGAAATGGTTCTCCTGCGCAGGCCGGGACGAGAATCTGCTAATACCGCCTGCGTGAAGAAGAGCAGGCTCCCCATAAAAATCCGAAGGCCGGCGCCGTGATCGCCGTGTTGGCGGAGAAGCCCGCGGTGGCGCGGGATCTGGCGCGCGTGCTCGGCGCAACGACGCGGGGGGAGGGCTTTCTGCGCGGTGGCAACTACGTGGTGACGTGGGCCATCGGGCATCTGGTCGCGCTTGCCGAGCCGCATCAAATCGACGAGCGATGGCGGTCTTGGCGGCTCGCCGATCTGCCCATGCTGCCGAAAGAGTGGCCGCTGGAGGTGCTCGAGGGGACGCGGTCGCAGTTCGACGTGGTGAAGCGCATCATCAATTCGCGCGAGGTCGAAGGCGTGGTCTGCGCCACGGACGCCGGGCGCGAAGGGGAGCTCATTTTTCGATACGTGTATGAGGCGTCGAAGTGCCGAAAGCCGGTGAAGCGGCTATGGCTTTCGTCGCTCACGCCGGATGCCATTTCGCGGGCGTTTCGCGAATTGAGGCCGGGGGCGGCGTTCGATTCGCTGGCGCGTGCGGCGAAGGCGCGAAGCCGCGCCGACTGGCTCGTGGGGATGAACCTGTCGCGGGCGTACACGGTCACGCACGATGTTTTGTATTCCGTGGGCCGGGTGCAGACGCCGACCTTGGCCATGGTGGTGGCGCGCGAGTTGGAGATTCGCGCGTTCGTGCCCGAGGACTATCTGGAGATCGTGGCCACCTTCGGGAAGGCGGATGCGGAAATCGATTACCGCGGTCTGCTGTTTCGTGTGGTGCAGGGAGAGGGGAGCAAGCCGAAACGCGAGGCGGTGCGGTTGCCGCCCGACGGCGAGGAGGCCCAGCAGATCCTCGAGCGCGTGCGGGGCGGGCAGGCGCGGGTCGAATCGGTGGAACGCGAGAACCACGCGATGCCGCCGCCGCGGCTCTACGATCTGACGGAGCTGCAGCGCCACGCGAACCGGCTTTTCGGAATGAGCGCGCAGCGCACGCTCGATGTGGCGCAGGCGCTTTACGAGCGGTGGAAGCTGATTAGCTATCCGCGGACGGACAGTCGCGCGCTTTCCAGCTCGGTGGCGGGGACGCTTCGCGCGGTGGTGGATGCGATTGCACCCGCGTACGAGGGGCTTTTGGCGCCGGGCACGGGGCAGCGGCCGTTGGGGCGTCGTTTCGTGGACGATGCGGCGGTGACCGATCACCATGCGATCATTCCGACGACGGTGCGGGCGGACCGGGATGCGTTGTCGCGGGAAGAACTGAATATTTACGACTTGATTTGCCGGCGGCTGCTCGCAGCGTGGCACGAGGATCATCGGTACGCGACGACGACGGTGGTGACGGCGGTGCGGTCCAGCGAGCATGTGGATCGCTTCATGACGACGGGGACGTCGGTGGAACGCGTCGGGTGGAAGGTGCTCGACCGCAAATCGACGAGGTCGGCTGGAAAGGACGGGAGGGAGGAACCGGCGCCGACGGTGCCGCCGGGGCTGGCGCAGGGGATGGCCGTGTCGGTGGAGAAGGTGGAGGCCAAGCCGGGCAGGACGCGGCCGCCGGATCACTACACCGATGCGACGTTGCTGACCGCAATGGAGAGCGCGGGGCGCACGATCGAGGACAAGGAGCTGTCCGAGGCCATGCGTGAGTCCGGGTTGGGGACGCCGGCGACGCGTGCCGCGACGATCGAGACGCTGCTGGCGCGGGAGTACCTCGAGCGGGACAAGAAGGTGCTGCATGCGACGGATCGCGGGATTGCGCTGGTGGAGGCGGTGCATCCGCGGGTGAAGAGTCCCGTGCTCACGGGGGAGTGGGAGAGGGAGCTCCGGAGGTTGGAGCGAGGGGAGGGGGATTTCGAGAGGTTCATGAGGGGGATCGAGGAGTTCGTGACGGAGGTGACGGGGAAGGTTCGGGCGGGGGGGGCGGTGCTGAGTGCAGGTGCGAGTGCGAGTCCGAATCGGAGTCCGAGTCCGAATCGGACGCCGACGGCGAGTCCGACACCGAAGCCGACTCCGGGTCGGAGTCCGAGTCCGAGTCCGAATCGGAGTCAGAGGCCGCGGGATTTGGGGGCGTTGTTGGGGGAGGTGTTTGGGTTTGGGGCGTTTCGGCCTTACCAGGAGGAGGTTTGTCGGACGGCGACGGAGGGGAAGGATGTCCTGTTGGTCATGCCGACGGGATCGGGGAAGTCGCTTTGTTACCAATTGCCTGGGCTGGCGCGGGGAGGGACGACGTTGGTCATCAGCCCGCTGATTGCGTTGATGGAAGATCAGGTCGCGAAGTTGAAAGCGCTGGGGCTTGCGGCGGAGAGGATTCACTCGGGGCGCGAGCGGGAGGCGTCGCGGAGTGCGTGTCGGGCGTATTTGGATGGCACGCTCGATTTTCTCTTCATTGCGCCGGAGAGGCTGCGCGTGCCTGGTTTTCCCGAGATGCTCGCGCGGCGAAAGCCTGCGCTCATCGCCGTGGACGAGGCGCATTGTATTTCGCATTGGGGGCATGATTTTCGGCCGGACTATCGGCTCCTGGGGGAGCGTCTGCCGCTCTTGCGGCCGGCGCCCGTGATGGCGCTCACCGCGACGGCGACGCCGCTGGTGCAAGAGGACATTGCCACGCAGTTGGGACTGACGTCGCAGGCGGCGTTCATCCACGGCTTTCGGCGAACGAACCTCGCGATCGAGGTCATCGAGAAGAACCCCAAGGACCGCACTGCCGCGGTGGCGAAGCTTTTGGCCAAGGGCGAGCGGCGCCCCGCGATCCTTTATGCGCCCACCCGCAAGGAGACCGAGGAGCTCGCGAAAACGCTCGCGCGATCGGCGGGATTTCCCGTGGCCGCGTACCATGCGGGCTTGCCCGCGGCGGACCGCGCGAAGGTGCAAACTGCATTTCTCGGCGGCAAGCTCGAGGCCGTGGTCGCCACCATTGCCTTTGGCATGGGCATCGACAAGCCCGACGTGCGGACGGTCATCCACACGGCCCTTCCGGCGTCGCTCGAGGGGTACTACCAGGAGATCGGCCGCGCGGGGCGCGATGGAAAGCCGTCGCGGGCCATCTTGTTCGGGTCGTTCGTCGACCGCAAAATGCACGAGTTTTTTCTCGACCGCGACTACCCGCCGCTCGACATCGTGCAACGCCTCTTCGACGCGCTGTCCGAGGGGCCGCGGCCCAAGGCATGGCTCGCCACGCAGGTGCCGGAGACGCAGTTCGAAAAGGCCCTCGACAAATTGTGTGCGCTTGGCGCGGCGATCGTCGAGGCCGACGAGACGGTGCGGCGTGGCAAAGGCGGCTGGGAGCGCGCGTACGAAGCGCAGAGAAAGCACCGCGCGGGGCAGATCGAGGCAATGCACCGCTTCACGGAGAAACACGTTTGCCGCATGTTGCAGCTGGTTCGCCACTTCGGTGACGAGCAGGACGACGGCGAGGCGTGCGGGCTCTGCGACGTGTGCGCACCGAAGGACGCGATTGCGGCGCGCTTTCGGGAGCCCACGGCGGCCGAGCAGCGCGCGGCCGAGCGCGTGCTGGACGCGCTCCGGCAGCGCGATGGCCTCACCGTCGGGCAGATCCACCGCGACGTGTTCGGTACCGGCAAGACGATGGACCGCTCCTCGCTGGAGCACGTCGTGGGCGGGCTTGCGCGCGCGGGCCTGGTTTCCCTGGCCGATGCCTCGTTCGAAAAAGACGGCGAGACCATCGCCTTCCAGCGCGTGCACCTGGTGGGACGCGCCCCGGCGCCGCCGGCGTGGGAAGTGCGCGCCGCCTCTCCGCGCACGCCGCCGACGCGCGTGGCGGGACGGAAGAAGCGGAGGAGAAAGAGGGGTTAGGGTTTAGGGTTTAGGGTTTAGGGAGAGAGCAGAAAGAAAGAGGGGAGGGGTTAGGGGAGAGCGCAGAGAGAAAGAGGGGGTAGGGAGACGAGCAAGGATTTCTCTCCTCTCCTCTCAACCCCTAAACCCTAAACCCTAAACCCTAAACCCTAAACCCTATTTCCTCGTGATGGTCAGATCGATCCGCCGCCCCATGGCTAGCGCAAAGAAGGCGCTACCCTCGCGGCCGGCGAAAGAGCCTCCGATGGCGAACACGTCCCCGTGAAGCCCGTCGTGCGTGGCGTCGGGCGAAACGGTGGACACGATGTGAAGGCGCGTTGTGGCGGCCGTGGCCACGAACGAGCGCGCCCGGATGAGAACCAGGGTGCGCTGAATGCCATCGCGCAGCGCCTGCGACGGGCTGCCGGTGACGTGGGTGTCCACCAGATGCCCCGTGTCGTCGATCTCCAGGGCGACGTCTGCCGCGCCGGCCGATCCGAAGGGCACCCGCGTCCAGTTCGCATCCCCGCTCGCCGCCTGCGGAAAGGCTCGGGTGAACGCCGTAGCGAGGTCGACGACGCCGCGCTCGCCGACGGCGCCAAAGAGCGGTGGCGCACTCGGCTCCCCACCCGCCGCGGGCGCGTCCGACGCATGCGCCTTCGATGTCGTCGATACCGGTTCCGCTCGCGCGGGCCGTGGCGCGCGGGCCGGCGAAGGCTTCGCGGCGGCGGGCGATGCGCTCGTAGATTCTTCTGCCCTCTCCGGATCCAGCTCCGGGATCTCGAACGTCTCCCCCGCGAAACTCGGGGGCGGATCCGCCTCGGCCGCGGGATCCTGCGCCGTGCCGAGCCCCAACACGACCGCCCCGGCCGCGATGTGGATCGCCAGCGAGAGGACCATGAATGCCGGGGGATGCGAACGAGACACGCTATAAGCTTAGACCTTATGACCCGCCTTGCAGGTTGCACGATTCCGCTGTTTTCGCTTCGAACCCGTCGAAGCTGGGGCATTGGGCAGATTTCGGATCTGGTTCCCACCGCCAAGTGGCTCCTCTCCGGTGGAATGCGGTTGCTTCAAATTTTACCGCCGTACGAGCTCTGCGAAGGGGAAACGAGCCCGTACGGCGCACGCACCGCGTTCGGCATCGATCCGGTCTACATCGACCTCGCCGACGTCGAGGACCTGGGCGATCCGGAGGCCCTGCTCGACGAGGCCGGCCGCCGCGAGCTCGCACGCCTGCGTGACGCAGCGCGTGTCGACTACGCCGCCGTGCGTGCGCTCAAGGCGGGCGTGCTGCGGCAGAAGTTCGCCCAGTTCTACGAGCACGAATGGCTGCGCGGGACCGCGCGCGGGCAGGAGCTGCGCACCTTCATCGAGCGTGAGCGCGATTGGGAGGACGATCTCGCGCTCTACGTGGCGTTGCGCGAGTCGCACCAGCAGCACGCGTGGGATCTCTGGCCCGAGGGGGAACGCAACCGCGATCCCGAGACGCTCGCGGCCAAGGGCCAGCAGCTCGAACGGCGCATCCTCGAGCATCAGTACGGGCAGTGGATCGCGCACCGGCAATGGCAGCGCGCGCGGGTGGGCCTTGCGGAACTCCGTGTGGAGTTGATGGGCGATCTGCCCTTCGTCGTGGGGCACGAAAGCGCGGACGTGTGGTCGCACGCGCATCAATTCCGCAAGGACGTGACCTTGGGCGCGCCGCCCGATGCCTTCTCGCCCGAGGGCCAGGATTGGGGGCTTCCCGCCTACGACTGGGCTGCGATGGATGCGGACAACCTCGGTTGGTTGGTCGCCCGCACGCGCCATGCGGCCAAGCTCTACGACCGGTTCCGGCTCGATCACGTCGTCGGGTACTTCCGCATGTTCGTGACCCCCAAGAAGGGGCACATCTCCAAGGGCACGTTCGACCCCGCGACCGAGGCCGCCCAGATCGAGCGCGGGCGGGGCCTGCTCCGGCGCATGGCTGACGAGGCGCACCCGGCCAAGCTCATCGCCGAAGATCTCGGCAAAATTCCCGACTTCGTGCGGGAGGCGCTGCGCGATCTGGAGATGCCCGGCTACCGCGTCATCCCGTGGGAGCGCGATTACGTGCGCCACATGTACCGGACGCCCGACGAGTTTCAGGAGGTGAGCGTCGCCTCGTGGAGCACGCACGATACGGCGCCCATCGTCAGCTGGTGGGGCGAGTTGCAGCCGTGGGAGCGCGAGGGGCTCTCCGAGGTGGCCGGCATCGAGCCCAAGGCGGGCGACGAAGAGCGCTGGCTCGGGCTGATGCGCAGCTTGCTGCATGCGGGTTCGGATCTGACCCTGGTCCTCAGCGCGGAGATCCTCGGCGAGGACGTGCGCATCAACACGCCGGGCACGGTCGGCCCGGAAAATTGGACCTACCGATTGCCCAAGCCGGTGGAAGATCTGGAGCGCGACCCCATCGTCGGATCCCGCATGGGAGCCCTTCTCGCCTTGGCCAAGTCGTCCGGACGCATCGAATGAGCGCAGGAAGCCCGTTTCCCGAGGGGGCCACGCCGCTTCCCGGCGGTACCAATTTCGCGCTCTACTCCGAATCGGCGACGGCGGTCTCCGTATGCCTTTTCGACGAGGACGGCCACGAGCGGCGCGTCCCGCTCGAGGGGCGCACCGGCCACGTGTGGCACGGCTTCGTCGAGGGCGTCGGGCATGGCCAGCGCTACGGCTTCCGCGTCGAGGGCCCGTGGGATCCGAGCCGCGGTCAGCGCTTCAACGCGAACAAGTTGCTCGTCGACCCGTACGCGCGGGCCCTCGAGGGCAAGGTCAGCTACCGCGCCGGGGCCATCTTCGATCACGCTCCCACCGCGGCTCGCGACGACACCGACAGCGCGCCCTTCGTGCCCAAGGGCATCGTGCTGGACGAGCCCTTCGACTGGGAGGGCGACGCCCTACCGCGCATACCCTGGCGGGACACGGTGATCTACGAGGCGCACGTGAAAAGCCTCACCTTTCGCCACCCCGACGTGGAGCCCGCCCATCGTGGCACCTACCTGGGCGTGGCCAGCGCACCCATGATCGCCCACCTGCGCGGGCTGGGCGTCACGGCCATCGAGCTGATGCCCATCCACGAGGTGGCCGACGAGCCGAGCGTCGCCCGGCGCGGTCAGAAGAATTACTGGGGCTACTCGACCCTGGGGTACTTCGCGCCCGATCAACGTTTCGCCAGCCGCGCAGGCGAACAGGTGCGCGAATTCAAGGCCATGGTCAAGGCGCTCCACGCCGCCGGCATCGAGGTGATTCTCGACGTCGTGTACAACCATTCGTGCGAGGGCGACGAAACCGGGCCGACTCTGTTTTTGCGCGGCATCGACAATCGCGTCTATTACAAATTGCGCGACCACGGCGCCCGCTGCGTCGATTACACCGGTTGCGGAAATACCTTGCAGGTGGAGCACCCGCAGGTGCTCAAATTGATTTGCGACAGCCTCCGTTACTGGGTGACGGAGATGCACGTCGATGGCTTCCGCTTCGACTTGACGACCACCCTGGGGCGCGAAGGGGCGGACTTCCGGCGGCATGCGGCGTTCTTCCGCACCATCTTCCAAGATCCCGTTCTCTCCCGGGTGAAGCTCATTGCCGAGCCTTGGGATCTCGGGCCCGACAGCATGCAGCTGGGGCATTTTCCAGGCCGGTGGCGCGAGTGGAATGCGCGTTTTCGCGATGGAATGCGGCGTTTTTGGAATGGGCACGACAAATCGCTGTCCGATTTGGGCTACCGCCTCACCGGCTCGAGCGATCTCTTTCACACGCCGGCACGCACGACCACGACGAGCATCAACTTCATCACCGCCCACGACGGCTTCACCTTGCGTGACTTGGTCAGTTATACACGCAAGCACAACGACGCCAATGGCGAGAACAGCCGCGACGGCTCGAACGACAACCTGAGCATGAACTTCGGCGTCGAAGGCGAGACCGACGATGCCATGGTGGTCGCGGCGCGCGGGCGGCAAATACGCAATTTCCTGGCGATGCTCTATCTGACGCCGGGCGTGCCGATGATCACGTCGGGCGATGAAATACGGAAAACGCAAAAGGGGAATAACAATCCCTACGTGCTCGACGACGATATTTCGTATTTGAATTGGGCGCTCGACGACGAGGCGCGTGCGCTGCGCGATTACTGCGGGGCGCTGGCTCGGCTTCGCAAACGTTTTCCCGCCCTGCGGCGTGATGCCTTCTTCGACGGCGGTGACATCGTCTGGCTCGACGCCGATGGGCACCCCATGCAGCTCGAAGATTGGGGCTCACCCGAGGTCATGGCCCTGTCCGCGATGATGAAACCGGTGCGCGAAGACCCCCAGAGCGTGCTCTGTTTCGTTCTGAACGGAGACAAAGCCGAGGTTGCATTTCGCTTGCCAAGCGTTCCGCAAGATACGGGCGGGCCGTCCGACAAAAAGAAAAGTGAGAGCTCCGGCAAACTCGAGGGTGGCTGGCATGTGCTGGTGGACACCCGGCGACGCGACGCTTGCGCGGAAAATGACGGGATTTTGCAAGCGGGCGCAACCTACACGATGCCACCGCGATCTTTTGCATTGCTCATCGGGTCGAAGCCGCTTGGGCCAAAGTCAGGGATGCGCTAAAAATCCAAACTGAATGACTGCCGTCGCGCCGTTGAACGAAGAGCACGCCGTGGCCGAGGTCCTCGCAGGCCGCTACGAGCTTTTGGGCCTGGTGGGGACCGGTGGGATGGGAAGCGTTTACCGAGCGCGCGACCTGGAGCTCGATGAGGTCGTCGCCCTCAAGGTGCTCCGGCGCGAGCTCGTGAACACCCCGGAAATGCTCGCCCGATTTCGCCAAGAGGTGAAGCTTGCCCGCCGCGTTACGCACGTGAACGTGGCCCGCACGTTCGACATCGGGGAACACCACGGTGAGAAGTTTTTGACCATGGAGTTCATCGATGGGACGTCCCTCGCGGAGCTTCTGTACGAGCGGGAGGAGCTTTTCCCGCTGTCGCGGGTGGTCGACATCGGCCTGGCGATTTGCGCAGGCCTCGAGGCCGCGCACCGCGCGGGGGTCGTGCACCGCGATTTGAAGCCGGACAACGTGCTCGTCACCAAGGACGACCGCGTGGCCATCACGGACTTCGGCATCGCGCGCGCGGTGCTGAGCGCGCACGTGACCATGGGCGCGCCCGTGGGAACGCCCGCATACATGGCCCCGGAGCAGGTCGAGGGGCTCTCCGTCGATCATCGGGCCGATTTGTATGCGCTGGGCGAGATCCTCTACGAGCTGCTCACCGGGGTCACGGCGTGGTCGGGCGAGTCGATCTTCCAGGTGGCGGCGCAGCGTCTCCTGAAGCCGCCGCCCGATCCGCGGGCGCACCGGCAGACGGTGCCCATCGGGGCCGCGCAGATCGTCATGCGCTGCATGGCCCGCAAGCCGGAGGATCGCTACGGCTCGGCGACCGACGTTGCGGCTGCGCTGTCGACGTTGACCATTCCGGTCGCGCCGGCCGTGGCTCCGCGCGCGCCGAAGCCGCAGCCGGTCGCGCGCCCGTCGATGCCGGGGATGGCGGAGACGCCGCCGGGTGACAAGAAGGTCGCGGTGCTCCCGTTCCAAAATGGCGGGCGCCCGGAGGACGAGTACCTGGCCAGCGGCCTCACGGAGGACTTGATCGACACCTTGTCGGTCATGGATGGCATCCGCGTGCGTCCGCTGGGCGCGGTCATCAGTGCGCGTGGACGCTCGTCGGACTCGCGGGAGGTGGGGCGCGAGCTTGGCGTGCAGGTCGTCGTCGAGGGATCGCTTCGCCGCATCGGCGAAATGCTGCGCGTGAGCGCGCGCATCGTGAGCGTGGGCGACGGGTTTCAGCTCTGGGCTTCGCGCTTCGAGCGGCCCGAGGCGGACTTTCTCAAGGTCGGCGACGAGATCGCGTGTGCCATCTCGCGGGCGCTCAGCATCGAGCGGCCCGAGGGCAACCGGCAGACGATCGAGGATCCCCTCGCGTACGATCTGTACCTGCGGGCGCGGCACGAGCTTCATCGTTACTCGCCGGAGACCACGCAGCGGGCCCTCGAGTTGTTCCAGCAGGCGCTGGAGCGGCGCCCGGACGATGCCGTCATTCTTTCGGGCTACGCGCTCGCGCGCCTGAAGGAGTACCTGTACTCGGACGGCGAGGTGAGCGGCGATCCCACGCGGCTCGCCGCGGAACGGGCCATCGCGCTGGCGCCGGATCTGCCGGAGGCGCGGCTCGCGGCGGGGTGTGTCGCGTTCGCGTTCGGCGACTCCGAGCGCGGCGCCCGCGACATCCGCGATGCGGTGCGGTCGGGAAAACGGTTGGCGGATGCGCACGATATGTACGGCCGCATCGCGGTGGAGTGCGATCGCATCGACACGGCGCTCGAGCATCTATCGGCCGCGCTATCCATCGAGCCGCGCACGTTCGTGAGCCGCGGTGAGATGGCGCGGGCGTACGAGCTTTCGGGCAAGCCGCAGATCGCCGACGAGCTTTTGGCGGCGCTTCCGCCCGATCCGCAGACCCACGTCGTCTATTGGCTGGTGCGCGCGCGCATCGTCTTCTGGCGGCGCGACTACGCGACCGCCCGTGCGCTCCTCGCCGACGAGGGGCCGACGGGGCCGATTGAACCGGGTCGCGGGATCCTGATGTCGATGGAAGATGACAAGGCCTTCGACGCGCAGCTCGAGTTCCTCGACGCGCGCGCCAGGACCGGGAGCGGTGCGCTTCGCCGCACGGCGATGTTCCGTCAGATTAAGGCGGAGGTTCTCAGCTTCCGCGGCGACGAAGACGGTGCCATCGCCGCCCTCGCCGACGCGGATCGCGCAGGCTTCTTCGATATTGCCTGGTGCAACCGATGTCCCTTGCTCGACTCGCTCCGCAAGCGTCCCGAGTTCCAGGAAATCGTGTTCCGCGTCGGCGAACGCGCCGCCAAAGTCCGCGCGGCACTCGGTCTAACCTAAAGAGAAAAATCACAGGAAGACGGGAAGACGGGAAGGTTTTGAGGTTTTCAATTGGCCAAGAGGGCCAATTGAAAACCAAAAAAATCGTTCCGCGTCGGCTCGCGCCGGAACTCCTTCCCGTCTTCCCGTCTTCCTGTTCAATCTCCTCCGGGAGAGGAGATTGGGCTTAGGGGGTCTTTTTGCGGAGCTCGATGAGGATTTCGTCGAGCTTGGCGATGAGGGCGTCGTTGGTGCTCTCCGTCTTGGGGCCGTCGAGGGCTCGGGCGGAGAGGGCAGGGCCGACCATCATCACGGCGGCGGCCACCGCCTTCCCGATTTGGGTGACCGGGAAGACGTTGGCGTAGCCGACGCTCAGTGATGTGGCGACGTAGTGGTACGCATCGAGGTAGGTGCGAATGTGCGGGTTGTGGTCGGACTCTGCCAGGTAGAAGACCGCGGTGGCCCATGCTGTGAACGTCGCTAGTTCTTCAGCAGGCGCAACCTGTGTGGTCACTTGGCCGGGCCCTCGTGGAAGACGAAGTCATTCTCGGTCAGCGTTTGCACGCTGGGGCGGGCCGTGGGCGGTGACACGCTCACGGGGCCCGGGACGGGGGCGACCATGTTCTTGATCGCGTCCACGTCGGCGAACTTCATCACCTCCTTGAGGAGCGGCATGACGGCGGACGTCTCGAGCATGGTCTTGGCGATGGGGCCGAGGGCGTTGCCCAGAAGCGGGAAGCCATTGCCACCGCCGTTGGAGGAGGAGCCGGTGGAGTTGTTGCCACCGAGACCTCCGGCGAGGTTCAGCACCTTGATTTCGCCGATGCGTTCGGCGGGCTTCATCAGCTCGTGCACGAGGGCTGGCCCATTCTGGATGAGCGTCGTGATCGTCTCCTGAAGAAGGATGTCCCGCGACTTGGAGTTTTGCGCCACGATCTTCTCGCGCAACACCTCCGCCTCCTTCAGGCCCGCCTCCCTCTGCGCCTCGGCCAGCCGCGTGATGGACATGGCTTGCAGCTCCGCGGCGTCGGCATCGGCCTGCGCCTTGATCTTCACCGCGTCGGCCTCGCCCTGCGAGCGGAAGCGCGCAGCCTCTGCGGTACCCGTCGCCGATGCGCGCTGGGCGGCGGCGATGGCTTCGGTTTCCACCTTCTTCTTGAAGGCCTCGACCTCCGCGGCGATCTTTTCTTGCTCGCCGAGCTTCTCCGCATCGACGATGGCGATGCGCTTGAGGCGTTCGGCCTCCGCCACGCGGGCCACGGTCACGACCTCCTGATCGGCCTTCTCGCGAAGCGCCAGGGCCGCGGCCTTTTGGGCGTCTGCCTCGGCGCTCTCCTTGGCCTTCATGGTGAGCGTGATCTGCTTGTCCACGAGGGCTGCCTCGATGGCGCGCTCCTTGTCGACCTGCGCGGCCTCGATGACCTTCTGCTTGCCGATTTCCACGGCTTGCTCGGTCTGCTCCTTTTTCGCGCGCTCGACGGCGATGGTCGATTGCCTCTGCAGATCGCGCGCCTCGATGGCCTCGTTCTTCGCCAGCTCCGCCTTGATGGCCGCTTCTTCCTCTTTGGCCTTGCCCTCGCGCGTGAGGCGGTTCTGCGTCGCGACGTTGATCTCCTGCTCGCGCGCGATTTCCGCGGTGCGCTCGGCCTCCTCCTGGATCTTCTTCTTCACGGCGATGTTCTTCTCGACCACGGTGTTGGTCACCGTTTGCCGGCCCGAGGCGCCGAAAATGTCGTCGGCGCGCATCTCGGAGAGGGGCGTCTGCGTCAGCTCCGTGATGGTGACCGATTCCAGGGTGAAGCCGTTGCGGCCCAGATCTTCACGCAGCGCATTGGAGACCTCCAAGGCGAAGTGTTCGCGATTGAGGTGCAGCGCGAGAAAGTCGTTTTGGGCGGCGACGGCGCGGAGGGCGCCGACGAGCTTCGGCTCCAGGAGCTGTTGGCTCTTCACGCGGATGGCATCAGACGACGCGTGACCCTCGTCGATGCCGATGGTGCGCGCGGCCTTCTTGACGTCGTCCTCGTTCGGTTCGACACGAATGTAGAACTCCGCGGAAAGATTCGTAGAGATGTAGTCTTTCGTCACGAGCGCGTCGTGGCTCGCACGCCGGATGGTCAGCCCGATGGTGGACAGCGACATGGTCGATGCCCGGTGAAACACGGGGACGATCCAACACGCCTGGCCGATGAACACGTCGGTCATGTTTCGGCCGATGCGGATGATGGCCTCGGAGGGCGATGGTCTCTTGAGAAACCGCGCCATCGACGCGAAAAAAACGAAAAGCACGAGAACGATGGCACCGACGATCGCAAGAACGACCTGCCAGACCTCGAACCCATTGAACATCATTTTCTCCCTTTCCTTTCACCATCGAGCCCTTTTCGGGGGCCCATTTCACCACCGGCCGGCCGCTTTGGGCCGGGCCGGATTTCAAATGCGGCCGACGTGGCCAAGAACATTTCCGATTCCGTGTCGTAATCGACCAAAACGACTTCTTCCCCGAGCTTGAGGGGATCTTCGCCCGTTTCGATTCGGGCATGCACCAAGAGCTCATTTCCGCGTTCGTCGCGAACGCGGATTTCACCGAACTTCGATCCGAGTTCGGGGCTTGCTACGACGCCGATGCGTCCAGACAATTCGTGTTTCGCCGTGGCACCGCGGGTGCCGAGGTCGAAAATCCTCCCGAGAACGCGGGAGAAAAGGCGGGTGGCGACGAGGCCCACCGCGAGAGAGGTGCCATAGGTGACGGGGAGGACCCAGCCCGGGTAGACGAAGGTGCCTCCGAAGCGGACGTACGCAAAACTATTGAACAAGATGCCGGAAAAGCCGGTGAAGAGCAGCCACGTGACCGCCAACACCATGAGTGGGACCCGACCCACTCCGAAATACGAAAGTGCGCCGTGCCATCCATCGGCATCGGCGTCGGAATCTGCATCTTGATCGGCGTCCGCGTCTCCATCTGCATCCACATCGTGATTCAGGTCGACGTCGTGATCGGCGTCGACATTCACTTCGTGATCGCTACCTCCTTCTGCCACGAGGCCCATCAATCCGGCGGCCTGCAAAAACACGATGACGGCTACGAGGCCGAGCATCACCAGGAACGGTGCATTCGACCAGTGATTTAGAAAGGCAAACATGGTTGTGGCCTCGCGAACGTTTGCGGAAGCCCGTTTGGATTTTCGTCGAAGTCGTCGTCGTTTTCGTCGAATCGCAACGTAAATACGCTCATGAGCTCCGTAAACGGATCTTCGCACACGGCGGGACCGATTTTCGAGTGGCGCGCAATGGCACGCTTTCGGCCAACGGCATTAGAATGAGGCGATGAACTGCATGGTCTTGGAAAAACCGACCAAGCACGCCACCGAGGAAGTGCCGTGGCTCGTTCTTCGTGAGCGCGCGGACGACGATGCGCCGGGGCCAGGTGAAATCGTCCTGGACGTGACGGCGTGCGGCGTTTGTCGAACGGATTTGCAGCTTTGCCAAGGCGATGTGCCGTTGAGGCGGCGTCCCGTGGTTCCCGGTCACCAAATCGTCGGAAGGGTGGCGGCCGTGGGCGAAGGGGTCACCGATTGGAAGCTCGGCGATCGCGCCGGCGGGGCATGGCTCGGTGGCAGCTGCGGCGCGTGCGCGCGCTGCGCCGAGGGGCGCGAAAACCTTTGCGAGCGCGCCGAGTTCACCGGCTGGGATCGCGATGGGGGCTATGCCACGCGTGCGCGGCTGCGTGCGGATTTCGCCTTTCGGCTGCCCGATGGATTCGACGACATGGCCGCGGCACCGCTGCTCTGCGGAGGCATCATTGGATATCGCGCACTCAAGGTATCGGGGATTCGCCCTGGGGGGAGGCTCGGTCTTTTTGGCTTTGGCGCCTCCGCACTCCTGGCGATTCAGGTGGCCGTTCATTGGGGCTGCGAGGTTTACGTCTGCACCCGCAATCCGGAGGAGCAGGCGCGCGCGCGTGCCCTCGGTGCCGTTTGGGCCAAGGGCTACGACGAAGTGCCGCCCGTCCGGCTCGACGCGGCGGTGACCTTCGCACCGTCGGGCGATGTCGTCGTGGCCGCATTGCGAGCCCTCGAGCGCGGCGGGGCCGTGGCCATCAATGCGATCCATCTGGATCGCATTCCCTCGTTCTCCTACGACGATTTGTGGTGGGAGCGCTCGCTCCACAGCGTGGCCAATTTCACCCGGCAGGATGCGCGCGAGTTTCTTCAGCTTGCCGCAGACATCCCGGTTCGGACCGCCACGGCGGTCTATCCACTGGCCGAAGCCAACCGCGCACTCGGCGATCTTGCGCGGGGAGATGTGCGCGGGGCCGCAGTGTTGCAAATGCATGGTTGAGGAGAGAGGCGAACATGCGTTCGATGCCTGCGCTTGCGGTCGTGGTCGGGGGACTGTCGCTGTTGATGGTCGTTGCGGCGATGTGGGGCGCCAAGCTGTTCATCGTGCGCATTCCGCCCGATTATTTCCTGCGCCCCGCGCCTGAGAGGACCCCCGGCGCACGCATCCTGCGGACCGTGGCGGGCGTGCTGATCGTGCTGGCCGGCATCGCCATGCTGGTTCTGCCCGGCCAGGGCGTGCTCACCATCGTCGTGGGCCTTTTGGTCATGGACCTGCCGATTCAGCACAGGGTGGCCAAATGGCTCGTGGCGCGCCCAGCCCTGCATCGCCTCATCGATGGATGGCGCCAGCGGGCCGGGCAACTGCCGCTGCAGGTCGAGCCGCGTTAGCGCCGCTCGTGCGTGCCGATGAGGCGCCCGGAGGCGAGCACGTGGGACTCCATCGCGCGCACGACGGTTTCGCGATCGGCGTCCGAGGAGAGCTCCGGGGCGAAGTCCAGCGCGAAGAGCTGGAAATGGTAGTGGTGAAGACCATGCCCTGGCGGCGGTGAGGGCGGCGTGTAGCCCATCTTGCGGCGCGTGTTCAGGCCCACCATGCCGACGGTCATTGACCCCTCGGGGATCTCGCGGATGTCGGGCGCAATGCCATGCACGAGCCAGTGCACGAAGGGCTTGGGCAGCGGCGCGTCCGGATCCTCGCAGATGAGCACCAGTGAGCGTGTACGCCCGGGGACGTTGCCCCAGCGAATGGGCGGCGAAAGGCCGAGCCCATCGGCGGTGTATTTCGTCGGAATGGGCCCATGCGCCAAAAACGCGGAAGTCGTAACATCGATGGCTTCCACGGTTCGTTGCAAGCGAGAGATGACCAACTTGTCGTCGCCCGCGTGGACGTTGCGAAGTGCGCGTCCCACGACGGATGCGACCTGATGAAGCATTCCCATACAGCACCTCCGGCCGGCGCACCAGCAATGCGCGCGCCAGCGTCTTCCTCGAAGGAGAGCGAAAAGCTTCTCATCCGGGAAGCATCAGGGTACGTACGAAATCATGAGGCACGCCCTCGAGACGCTGTTCATCGTTCTCGCCACCGGCTCCAGCGTCGCGATCGCCGCAAAGCGCATCGGCGTTCCCTACAACGTAGCCCTCGTCATCGTAGGGTTGCTCGGCGTCTTCGTGAATGTGCTTCCGCACACGCCGATGAATCCCGAAATCGTACTTCTGGCGTTTTTGCCCATCCTCGTCTTCGAGGCGGCGCTCTTCGCGGATGGCAATGCGCTCCGGCAGGCGGCGCGGCCCATTCTCGCGCTGGCCGTGCCGGGGGTGGCCATTTCGCTTTTGGGCACGGCGGCGGTGGCGACGTACGCGCTCGATTTACCCTTTGCCGTCGCCGTCCTTCTTGGCGCGCTGCTCGCCATTACGGATACGGTGAGCGTGCTCCTCGCGTTCAAGAGCGTGCGTGTGCCGCATCGGCTCGCGTCCATCATGGAGGGAGAGAGCCTCTTCAACGATGGGACGGCGCTCGTTCTCGTGCTGATTGCGACCGAGATGGTCGAAAAAGGCACCTTCGATGCCGTCGGTACGTTGCGCTCGTTGGTGGTGACCATGCTTGGCGGCGGCATTCTGGGCGCGGGCTTCGGGGTGCTCGGGAACGTGGTGCTCCGCCGCACCCCGGACCGGCTCACCGCGACATTGGCCTCCATCGTGCTGGTGTTCGCGGCGTCGCTCACCGCGGAGCGTGTGCATGCCTCGCCCGTCATTGCCGTCGTCGTGGCCGGCGTGCTCGTGGGGCGCGCGGCGCGCACCATGCTGGAGCCATCGCGCGTGCTGGCCCTGCAAGGCTTCTGGGAGACCGCGGGCTTCTGCCTCAACGTGCTCATTTTTCTCCTGGTCGGGATGCAGATTCAGCCGTCGATGCTGCTCGACGAGGCGGGATCCATCGTGCTCGCGGTGCTGGCGTTGCACGCGGGCCGGGCGGTGGCGGTGTACGGCTGCTTTTGGCTCCTGCGTATTCTCAAGGGCGAGCGCGTTCCCATCCGGTGGCAGCACGTCATGGTGCTGGGCAACATCAAGGGCGCCCTCTCCATGGCCGCCGTGCTCGCACTTCCCACCGACCTGCCATACCGGCATCGCCTCGTGGCCATCGTGTTCGGTTGCACCTTCGTGACGTTGATCGCGCAGGCGCTTCCATTCCGCAGAATGCTCGGCTGGTTGGGGATCTCGCTCCGCTCCGATCTGGCGACGGACGAGGCGCGGGCCACGCTCATCGTGGCGCGGCGCGGTCAGTCGGAGCTCGACGAGCTGCTCTCCGCGGGCCTCGTTTCACGCCGCGAGCACGCGGAGCGGCGCGCGGCGTTTCAGCGGCAGATCATTGCCTCGGAGCTGGCCCTGCGCGAGGCGCGTGCCATCGATGCGAAGGATCAGTTCCTCGAATTGACGTTGCTGCAGGGGCAAAAGGCTGCCGTCATGGAGGCGGGGCAGCGAGGCATCATCTCCCTCGAGGTGGCCGAGGAGCGCCTGGGGGAGCTCGACAAGCAGCGCATGGCCCTCATGAACGAAGAGCACCATGAATAAGGAGAAACGGTAGAAACGATGCGTGTTCTCATTGCAGGAGCTGGGCGGGCGGGCCTCAGCGTGGGGGGTCATCTTCGGACGACGGGCCATGACGTGATCATCATCGACCGTGATCCGATGGTCGCCAAGCAAGCCTTCGAGCGCCACGGTCTCGTGGCCATTACGGGCGATGCCACCGATGCGGGGCTGCTTCAAGAGGCCGACGTGTCGCGCACCGACGTGGTGGTGACCATGCTCGCACGCGATGCGGACAACCTCGCGGTGGCGCTGCTCGCGCGATCGGCGGGCGCCCAGCGCGTCATGGTGCGCATGCGCGACCCGCAATACCGCCAGGTGTACATGGACGCGGGCGTGCACCGCATCGTGTCGGAAATCGAGATCTTCGTCGGCGGTATCGCGACGGCCATCGAGCACGATGCGGTGAAGCACTCGATGATCCTCGGCGGCGGCGGCTCGGTGGCGTTCGAGCTGACCATCCCCGAGGGCGCCGATGTCGTGGGGCGCCCCGTCTCCGAGATTGCCGCCGCGAAGGGCTTTCCGCCGTCGTGCGTCTTCGCAGGTCTCTACGATGCCCACGGGGCCGTCGATGCTCCCCGCGGCTCCTCGGTTCTGCGCGGCGGGATGACGGTCCTCATCGTCGCCCGTCGCGACGAGGTGGGCGCGGTCATCCGTCACCTCATGTCGCCGCGCGTGGACACCCCGAAGCGGTGACGCTTTAGCGGCTGCGCGGGCTCTTGCCGATGCCGTATTGGGTGGCGAGGTGCGCGATGTGGGCGCGGTCCAGATCGGCGAAGCGCGCGGCGGCGCTGTGGTTGCCCGCGGTGAGCTCGAGGAGCTCCTCGAGCCAGATGGCCGTGAAGCGATCGACCAGTGCCGCCTTTTGCTCTTCGTAGGGCCGGCGGGGATCGATGAGCTTGCGCAGTGCGAGGTCGAGGATCGCCCCCTTGGGACGGGTGAGCTCGGGAAGGGCGCCGAGGGCGTCGTAGGCGAGCACCGTGTCGCGCAGCTCGCGCACGTTGCCCGGCCACGCGCGCGTCTTGAGGTCCTCGACGATGGGCTGCGGCAGTGCCCCGACGCCGGCGTCGATGGCGAATTTCTCGACCAGGGCCGGGATGTCCTCGATGCGATCGCGGAGCGGCGGGACGCGCAGGCGGACCACGGCGATGCGGAAATAGAGTTCCTCGCGCAGGCGCCCCTGGCGCACCTCCTCGGCGAGATCGCGGCTGGTCGAGGCGATGACGCGCACCCGAACCTGGTGGGCCGTGTCGCCGCCGACGCGGCGTACCTCGCCCGACTCCATGGCCTGCAGCACCATGGGCTGCACGTCGAGCGGTAGATCGCAGATCTCGTCCAAGAAGAGTGTGCCCTCGTCGGCGTGCTCGAAGGCGCCCATGCGCTCCTCGACGGCACCCGGTAGCGCGTTTCTCTTGTGGCCGAAGAGCTCACTCGCGGCGAGCTCCCGCGGGAGGGCGGCACAGTTGATGGTGATCAGCGGACCGCCCGAAACGCTGGAGCCGTCGTGCAGGGCGCGCGCAACGGCTTCCTTGCCGGTGCCGGGTTCGCCTTCCAGGATCACGGGGGTGAGCGAGGCCTCGAGGCGCGCGAGCATGCCGAAGAGGCGGCGCATCGGATCGGACGCGCCCAAGAGCCCGCGGTACGACGTCTCGGAATGCCGGAGTACGTGCTCCAATTGGTCGCGATCGGCGTCGAGCACCAAGGTGACCAAGCCGATCTGGATGCGAGCGCCGAGGGAGAGCACCATGCGCTGCACGCGTTGCCCGAGGTAGAACGTGCCGTTGGTGCTCCCGAGGTCTTGCACCTCGACGCCCTCGGTGCGGAGCGTGAGCTCGACGTGGACCCGTGAGACGGTGGGCTCGTTGATGACGATGTCGCAGCCGGTGCCGCTGCCCGCACGGCAGCTGCCCGAGGAAAGCTGGAACGTCGTGGGCGTGGCCGGGCCGCCGAGGACGTGGATCACGGCGCCGAGCGGGGGGCCCGCAGCATGCGACGGCGGGCTCATCCCGCGGGTGATCTCGACGACGGTGGCGGGCGCGGTGATGAGATCGCCGCGCGAAGATGCCTTTCGCTCGCTCGAGTTCGGGGAGGTGCCCAAGATCCGTTCGATTTTTGCGGCGGTGCCCTGCACGGATGCGGGGCCGAAGGGCTCGAGTGCGCGCGCGAGCTCGCCGACGTTGGCGTACCGCTCATCGGGCGACTTTTGGAGGCAACGAAGGACGACGGCCTCCAGGCCGGGCGGCACGTCTTCGCGCTTGTCGCGCGGGGACGGGGTCGCGCGATGGATGATGGCCTGGAATACGGCGTTGAGATTGTCCTCTTCGAAGGGGCCGTGTCCGGTCAGGAGCGAGAAAAGGATGACGCCAAGGGCCCAGATGTCCGTGCGCAGGTCCACGTCTTTCGCGGAGCGGATCTGCTCGGGCGACATGTACGCCGGCGAGCCGAGGCCGGTGGCCTTGACGGTGAGCGAGTGGGACGTCGTGCCGAGCCACTTGGAGATGCCGAAGTCGAGCACCTTGATGCTCATGCTGCCGTCTTCGCGCACGGCGAGGAAGACGTTGGCCGGCTTCAAATCGCGATGGATGATGCCGTTCGCGTGGGCATGCGCGATGGCCTCGGCGGCCTGCAGGACATAGCCCACGGCGGTCGCCACCTCGAGGCGTGCTCCGCCGGCGAGAAGGGCGGCGAGGTCGCGCCCCTCCAGGAACTCCATGACGATGTAAAGCTGACCCGACTCGAGCGAGCTCACGTCGGAGACGCGGGCCACGTGCTCGCTCTGGATGCGGGCGGCCGCCTGTGCCTCGCGAAGGAAGCGTGCGGTGATGGTGGGGTCGTCCGCGAAGGTCGGGTTGAGGAACTTCAGCGCGACGCGCTGGTTGAGTTGGAGATGCTGCGCAGCGAAGACGATGCCCGTGGCGCCCGTGCCGAGCAGGCGTTCGATGCGGTATTTTCCGGCAACGATGTCTCCGGGCGAAAGAGGTCCACTGGTCATGCTGCCGAGAGTCTACAGGTTGGGGCATCGACTCGGACATGCTCTTGCGCGCCTACGCATCGGCTGCATCCGCCCGTGGAAGCAAAATTTCATGCGAAGCGACGTCAAGTTGCACGACCGACATCCTCTGCCATCGCCCGCCCGACATTGTCCATGGAACACCGACCCTTCCCGAAGATTCCGCTGCACCCACGCGACGCGGCGCCGTCGAAGGCTTCCCGTTGGGTGGCGACGGAAAAGATCCACGGCGCACACGTCGTGATCGGCACGGACGGCGTCTCGGTCCATTTCGGGAAGCGAAAGTCGTGGCTTGGTGCCGGCGATGCCTTCTTCGGATGGCAACTGCTTCGCTCTCCCTTGGAGATCGCGGCCCGCGAGGTGCACCGGCGCGTTGGGCGACGCGGTCCCATGTATTTGTACGGGGAGCTCTACGGCGGCGCATACCCACATCCCGACGTGACGCCGATGCGCGGCGTATCTGCCGTGCAGACAGGCATTTGGTATGCGCCCGATATCCAATTTGCCCTGTTCGACATTCTCGTCGACGACGGCGTATTCCTGGCGCATTCCAAATTGGACGCGTTCACGCAAGGCACCGCGTTGCGCCTGGTGCCGACCCTGCTCGAAGGAACGCGTGCCGAGGTGAGTGCGCTGGCACCCAGGTTCGAGACGCGCGTTCCGCGCGATCTGCCGGCGTTGGCCGGCAATTTCGCCGAGGGGCTCGTGCTGAAGCCGGACGCCGATCTTGCGCCGTCGGACCGCCCGGTGTTCAAGGTCAAGATCCCCGAGTTCAGCGAGGTGCGTTTCGACGAAAGCGTGCCTTGGAACTCGGGTGTTCGTCTATCGGAGGATGAACTGCAAATGTGGGCGGCGCGGCTGGTCAATCCGCCGCGCTTGGCAAGTGCCCACTCGAAGGTGGGCGACGATTCGCTGGAGGCGTTGCTGGACGAGGTCGTCCTGGACGTTCTCATCGATCTCGAGGCGGCGTTTCCTCGGGCCATGGGCTCGCTCGCTGCCGCCGAGGAGGAGCGGCTGCGCGCGCATATTGGGGAGCTCGCGCGGAAGAACCTGGAGGAAGGGGGCCTGTCGTTTCTCGGTGTGCAGTGAGGGTGAAGCGCGCGCATGACAGGGGGGGAGGGGGACAAACGGGTGCGTGATCGCGCGCTCCGCGCAATCTCAGACGGTCTTCTTCTGGCCTTCTCTCTGCCAGATAAAAATGAGGGTAAGAAAGTTCCGGTAGATGCGAGCAGTTTTGGCTGCTTCCCCAACGAGGAATTCGGCTACCGGTCCGCGCCCACAGCGCTTCCCTTCACCCACCGCGTGTGGTTCCCGCTGGCTGGACTCCCGTAGGAGTGGCTCCGCGCGTCAACGGGCACGTGGAGGGCCGTTGCCTCCCACTCGTACCTTGTGGCAACCCATCATCTTGATCCGCGACCTTGCGAGCGTGGTGTCCGGAGCACCGCACTCCAAGGCCTGCCCCAATGCATTGCCAATGCAGTGCCAACCCGCATCGCCCGCAAAAAGGGCGCGAGCCGCACCGGCGTCCCTGTCCAGGACAGCCGTCCGCCTGTCCCGGGACACCTCCCCGCGCGGGTCCGGGGCCCATGGGCCAAGTTGCTCGCGGGCCATCGCGGCCACGGTCATTGCCTGCCGCGGTGAAACGGTGCCCACCGCGTTTCTGCGGTGGCCGGATGCGTCCTACAGGGTCAACGACCAGGTTTGGTCGACGACGTCTTGGCCGAAGCTGTGGTTCTTCTCCTGCTTCTGCAGGGTGAAGCCGGCGCGCTCGTAGATGTGGCGGGCGCTGACGAGGGAGTTGTGGGTCCAGAGGACCATCTTCTTGTAGCCGGCGCGGCGTGCGAAACGGATGCACTCGTCGACGAGGCGGCTGCCCACGCCCATGCCGCGGGCCTTGGGGTCGACGATGAGGCAGCGGAGTTGCGCGATGGTGGCGGTCTTTTTCACGCAGAAGATGCTGCCCACGGGCTCGCCGTCCACCTCGGCCATGAAGGCGCTTTCGAGCTCGGGGTCGTGGTTGTCGATGTAGTCGGCCATGATGCGCGCGACCAACGCTTCGAACGAGGCGTCGTAGCCGTATTCATCGCCGTACACGATGCCGTGGCGGCGGATGACCCAGCCCAGATCGCCCGGGCGGAGGGGACGCAGAAGGTACGAAGGCGGCTGCGGCGCGCCCTCGAGAACGGTGCGCGCGGTGCGCAGGGCCGACACCAGGCGGACCTTGTCGTCGGCCGACAGCGACGAAAGCATGGTCGAGACCCACTCGACGGCCTTGGCATCCAGCGCCAAAAAGACGTCGCGGCCCTTGTGGGTCAGATGCGCAACTTGCTTGCGCGCATCGGTCTCCGATGATTCGAGCGACACCAGGCGGTCGGCCTTGAAGCGCGAGAGGATGCGGCTCAAATAGCCCGCATCGAGCTCGAGCTCGCGCCGGAGTTCGGCCACCTCCATGCCTTGGTTGGTCGCGCGTTGGGCCAGCTCGAAAAGAACGCGCGCCTCGGTGAGCGAGTACGTGCTCTGGAGGTGGCTTCCGCCCAGTGCGCCGATGCGGGTCGTCCAAAAGCGGTTGAACGCGCGGACGGTGGTCACGGGATTCGTATCGTTGGCTTCAGTCAATGGATTGGTTGACACAGTCAATGATATGGGCACGACCTCGGTTTTCGTCAAGTTAGCTGCTAGAGGATCGAACCATGGCGATTGACCGAGCAATCAAGCAGTTCGAGGAGCGGAAGGGCGAGTACCTCGAGGATTTGAAGACCCTGGTACGCATCCCCAGTGTCTCGTTCGACGGCTTCGATCCGCGCCATGTACGGGCGAGCGCGGAGGCGACGGCGCGGCTTCTCGAGAAACGCGGGTTCGACAATGTGCAGCTTCTCGAGGTCGAGGGCGCGCACCCTTATGTCTATGGTGAAGTGCTCAAGGCACCGGGCAAGCCTACGGTCCTGCTCTATGCGCACCATGACGTGCAGCCCACGGGCGATGCCGAGGCGTGGGCGAGCCCGCCCTTCGAGCCCACCGAGCGCGATGGGCGGCTTTACGCGCGCGGCGCGGCGGACGACAAGGCTGGCATCGTCGTGCACACATCGGCGGTGGACGCCTGGCTGAAGAGCGCGGGCTCCCTTCCGCTCAACGTGAAAGTCGTCATCGAGGGTGAAGAGGAGATTGGCTCCGGGCACCTGGCGGAGTTTCTGCGGAAAAATTCGAAGCTGGTGCAAGCCGACGCCATCGTGCTCACCGACACGGGCAACTTCGAGACGGGGCTGCCGTCGATCACGACGTCGCTGCGCGGCATCATCGCCGTCGACGTGGAGGTGCGCGCGCTGAAGCAGTCGCTGCACTCGGGCATGTGGGGCGGCCCGGTTCCCGATCCCGTGATGGGGCTATGCCGAATTCTGGCCAGCCTGACCAATCCGGACGGGTCGATCGCCATTCCCGGTATCGTCGACAAGGTGAAACCGCTGACCGAGGCGGAGCGCGTGAGCATCGAGGCGCTGCCGGGTGACGAAGCGAATTTCCGCGATCAGGCGGGGATGCTGCCCGGCGTGGAACTTCTCGGTGGCCGTCATTGGTGGGAGACCAATTGGCGTCACCCGTCGATTTCGGTCAATGCCATTCAGGCGAGCAGCCGCAAGGACGCGCGAAACATCATTTGTGAATCGGCATGGGCGAGGGTGGGCATTCGCATCGTGCCCGATCTGGATCCGGAGGACGTGAAGGGCCGGCTGATCGAGGCGCTGACAAAGGCCACGCCGTGGGGCCTCGAGATCGACATCAAGGCCGAGCACACGGGCCGCTGGTGGTACACGGATTCGTCGCACATCGCGTTCCAAGCGGCGTTCCGCGCCTTGCGAAAGGGCTATGGCCGTGAACCGCTGACCATTGGTGCGGGCGGATCGATTCCCTTCGTGGAGCCGTTCGCCAACGAGCTCGGTGGCGTGCCCGCGCTGCTCATCGGCGTGGAAGATCCGTACACCAACGCCCACTCCGAGAACGAGAGCCTGCACCTGGGCGATTGGGAAAAAGCGATCAAGAGCGCAATCTATTTGTACGAAGAACTGGCCAAAGACCTGACGCCCGGTCGCAAATAAGAAAGAAGAAGAGAGGATTCACAGGAAGACGGGAAGACGGGAAGACGGGAAGACGGGAAGGGATTTGAGATGGGGATTGAAGATCGTCCTCAACCCCCAAAAAAAACTTCCCGCCTTCCCGTCTTCCTGTGAATCCTCTTTCTGGGATCTCAGAAGTTTTTGCCGTCGACTTGTTGGATGGGGTAGGCGCCGACGTCGACGCCCTCGAGACAGCGCGCGTTGATCGCCACCATTTCGGAGCCGTCGGGCTTCTGGCCGCGGGCGAATGATTCGATGCCGCAGGTCGAGCAGAACAGGTGGTGGATCATCTTCTTGTTGAACTGATAATCCTGCAGGGCGTCGTTGCCTGCGAGAAGACGGAACTGGTCGGCGCCCACGAAGGTCAAGAGGTGAGCCCGCTTCGAGCACATCGAGCAGTTGCACTGCATGAGCTTGTCGATTTCAGCCGTGACTTCGTAACGAACTTTGCCGCAATGGCAGCCGCCTGAGTACGTTTTCATCGCTTTCACGAACCATCATACGAGCAAGTCGTCAAGGGATGGACGTGGGACGGTTCGCGTCGAGAGCGTGGACGATTTCGGCGATGGATTTGTTCGCGTAATGCTCCTTCGCCGCTTCGACGGTGGAGAAGGAGCGCGACTTCATGCGGTCGATGTACAGGGTGCCGCCAATGTGATCGACCTCGTGCTGTAGGATGCGGGCGGGCCAGCCGCGCACCCGCCACGTTTGCGGCGCGGCGTTCTCGTCGAGGCCGGTCACCTCCACCTCGAGGTAACGCTCCACCAGGGCGACGTAGCCGCTGACGCTCAGGCAGCCCTCGAAGAACGTCGCGGTCTCGTCGCCGATGGGCGTGAGCACCGGATTGACGAAGACGCGCGTGGGGAAGGCAACGCGCCCGCGGAGGGCGCGCTCCTCCGGACTCAATTGCGTCAGGAATTCCTCGCGGTCTTCCAGCACGATGAGGCGGAGGGGAATGCCAATTTGCGGGGCGGCCAGGCCCACACCCGGGGCCTGGCGCATCACGTCGATCATCGTTTGGACCAGGTCGCGGAATTCCTTGGTGGCGATTCGCGCCGGGTCGACGTCGTGCGCGGCCCCACGCAACACGGGGGCGCCGATTTGGACGATCGGGACCAACGGGGAAGCGGTCATACGATCTATATAGCCTGCGGCGTGCACTGAAGCTCGACGACCGTGCCCGGCGCCGGCTTTCCGCCGGTGGAGAACCGGATCGAGCGCTCGCATTTGGCGGCCGGCTGGCTTGCCCGCGTGACGTAGCACCAACCGGGCGCGGGTGATGACTCGCAGGAGCCCTGCACGAGATCCGCGGAAAGCAGCTGCTTCAGCGCGCACACGGGAAGGGCGAGCGATGCGGCGTCGGCGTTTGCGGCCTTCTGGTTCTCCCGGAAGCGCGTCAGGGCCGAGGCCTCGGGCTGCTCGAGCCCCTTGGCGGGATCGCACGCGGTGGCCTGCTCGCCCGCCGGAAGCAGCTCGAGCAACCTGCAGTCGACCGTGCCGTTTTCCCGAGGGGCCAATGCCGTGGGCAGGCACTGCTCGGGGCCGAAGGCCGACTTCATGTGGCTGACCAGCGCTTCGATCGCGGGGCGGTAGCCGTATTCGGGCCTGTTCACATCCATGGTGCGCGGGCATGCCGAGGCGACCACGCCCTGCGGGCCGAGTGCCTTCGCCACGGCGAGTGCGTTCACGCTGGGATAGGCCTTGCCGCGCACCTGCATCGACGGACGCGTCGGATCGCAAATCGACGAGTCCGATTGCTGGGTGCATTCGCATCCGTCCGGTGAAGCCGAGCAATCCTTCGGGGTGGCGAGCGGGTAGGTGCATGCATACTGCAAGTCCTGCCCACGCGTATCCCATTCACGGGGCAGCGCATCATCGGGCGCTGGGAGTCCCTCGCGCTTGGTGATCGACTCGCGCATGTGCGGATCGAGTCCGTTGAAATCGTAGTGGAACGGGTCGGCCCCGAGGATGCGCTTCCAATCCGCCTCGTCGAGCGTGTTCTTCAACGACCCGGTGTTGTTGGTGAACCGACCCGGCTCGGTGGTGAGAAGCTGCCAGGGCACACCGCCGATGAGCGTGAAAAAGACCATGTCCGGCGTGCGCGGGCCGCGCGGCAGGTTGCACAGCTGCGATGTGTCCGACGCGCTCGAGGGGAGGTCGCGCGCGAAAAGCGGGTTGCTGCAATTGGCATCGCCCAAGTACGCGAGTGCGTCGCCGGGGTGCTCCCCATCGCGGTTGGGGATGCGCACTTGGGAGAGCCCGCGAACGTAGCGCTCGATGGGGTAACGTGCGTCGACGCCGAAGCGCCGCTTCATGTCGAAGAAGCGCAGGGCGGGGGGATCGGCCTCGTCGCCCAGGGCCGCCGCGCACTCGGGACGGCTGCTGGCCGTCGCGAGAAAGCAGGTCGTGCACGCGGGGTCGTTCGGATGGGTCGCGCACGGGCTCGTACCGCCTTTGACGTGCGCGGAGCTCTGGTACTGCCACGCTCGGCCGGCCAAGGCTCGCGGGTCGAGCGAAGCTTCGTTTTCGTCGGTCAGCATGATGACGGCGACGATCGAATCGGGCCGGAGAAAATCGCGGCGCTGCCTGAGAATGTCGGAATCGATGCCCCGCAGCACGGTGCTGTCGCCCTCGCGCTCGGCCGTCGCATACGGATCGGGCTGCACCAAGAAGCGGTACATGCTCTCGAGCTGCGCCTCGAAGCCGCACCCGTGATTGCCCACGCCGCGCACCAAGTTGGACAGATCCTGGGTGAGCTTCTCGACGCTCGGTTCCGTGGTGGCGCCGTCGACGGGCCTCTTGCCTTGATTCTCCTGCGTCTCGGGAAGCCACGTGAGGAAGTTGCTCGGCTTGGAGAGCGCGGCAGGCTGGCCCCTGGCGACACGCGCGAGCAGATGCCCGCGGTCGTCGTTTTCCGGTTCCGTGCGCGGGCAGATGTCGGCGAAGGTTCCGAGCGACGATGACACGATGCCGACGTGCAAATCGTGAATCGGCGCGAATTCGGGTTTGCCGCCCACGCATTTGCCCATGGCATCGGCCGATGCACCGGTGGGCGCGCCCTCGTCGTTCACACAACGAGGCGTGAGAAGTCGCGCGAGCAAGTCGGGGATGGCGTCGGCCAGAATGGCCTCTTTGTCGCCCATCGAAAACGAATTATCGACTGCGAGCAGCAGGTCGACCTTGTCGATGGCCTGCGTGCGAATGGCGTAATCTTGCGTGGTGTTGCCGCCGCCGTCGTCGGGCGACGAACTCGCGCTACAGGCAGCGCAGGCTGCAACGACGGCGAACGCACCGAGGTGGCGCCGGGGCCAAGAGAAGAGCATGGGTGAAACTCCTACCGAACGAAGAAAAGTCGTGTTCGGCAGGTTTAGCCCATGACCCCGCTTTCGTCACGGTGCTTTGGCGATGGAGTCGATGACCAGCCGGCCTTGTCGATCCGCGGAAAAGGAGAACGTGACGCGATCCCCCACGTCGAGGCCGGACGATTGCTCGGAGCTCTGAAATTCGAAGGCCATCGTCATCGCGGCCATGAAGCCTTCGATGGGATCGTGCGCGATGTTGACGTAGCTTCGGCCCGATCCGAAGGAGCGAATCACGCCAGACGCTTCGTGTTTGGATGCTTCGTTTTCGGCGGCGGGCATCGGTTGGCGCCGCGCATCGAGCCACACGACGACCCCGACCACGGCCGCCGTGAGGAGGATCCACGCCGAGAGCGCCCAGGGGAGGTGTCGCCGGAGAAAGGAACGTGTTTCCGTCACGGCGTTTACTTCTTCGTGATGGCGTCGATGAGACGGCGTCCGTCCTCCGTTGCGGTGAACGTGAATGCCACGTTGTCACCGACGGCGAGCCCTTCGAGCTGGCCCGAGCCTCGCGGCTCGAAGGACATGGTCATGGCCATCATGTAGCCCTCGATCTTCTCGTGGGCGATGTTCACGAATTTTCGTTCGGGCCCGAACGATCGCACCACACCCCGCGCCGTGTGCGTTTCCGAGCCACACGCTTCGGCGACGGGCGGACGTACGCCATGTGCGAGCGCCGAGGCGGACGCGACGAGGAACGCGACGAAGAGGGCACGGGGAACGAACAACCGCATGCCGCCCTTCTGTCACGTTCCCGTCGCGTTGGGGAGCGGCAAAATGTCGCGTCGACGTCTACACGAGAAGCGAGTCGAGGAACGGATTGGCAAAAATGCGATGCGGATCATAGCCATCCAGGATCGTGAGGGCCGTATCCCAATCATCGCCCCGCGCTTGGCCGGCACGGAACGTGTCCGGGATGGCGCTGGATAGCACCGCTTGGTTGGTCCACGCGCCGGTGTCGGTGTGTGCCCAGCCTTTGGACCATTCGGGGCGCACGCTGGCGTAGGAGCCGGAAAAGTTGGTCCACATCCAGCGCTCCATCTCCGCATAGAACTCGTTCGCGTGCGGCATCTTCGGGATGGTGAGCATGTTGATCCACACGCACGTGTCCCACTCGGGATGGTCGGGCCGCGGTCTCGCGACGGAGAGCAACGGCGATTGCGCGCCGGCGACCTGCACGTCGCGCGCCTGATCGAGCCCCGTAATGCGGATTTCGAGCGGGGCGCTCATGGGGAATTGGCCTTTGAGCTGATAGGCGCAGATGGCCCGCGTGTATTCGGCGTATACCTCGGAGACGACGCGCTGGAGGTTCTCACGCGACGTCACGATGGCGAGCCCCAAGGCGGCCACGCGCAACGTGGTGGCCTTGGCGTAGAGCAAGACGTCTTTGGACCAGCCCCAGAGATCCCACGTGCCCGAGGCAATGAGGCCCGCGCCGGCGGCGCCCGTGAACAAATTGGCGAGCAGCGGCGTGAGGAAGGCCGCGCCGGCGTTGATCTTCTCGATGCACTCGGATTGCTCCTGGCTGATCGAATTGGCAAATCCGTAGTTGTAGGGCTTGCGCACGTGGCGGGCGAGCCAAGGTTTTTCCGGCGCCAGCGACCAAACCTTGATCCATGGCACGGTGGTGAAGGGGAACCAGATGGCCTCGACCCGTCCCGCTTTTTCGGTGAGGGCGGCCAAGGAGTGCGGACCCGCGGAGGCCGGCGGCGCGAAGACGACGCGCGCGGGAATGTCGTACCAACTCTGGCAGCGCAGGCGCGCGTTGGTGCCGACCTGCAAGGTGACCTCGGTGACGAAGGCGCGCCCGAGGTGCACGAGGAAGGCGCGAATGTCCGGATCGTTTCGCTGGAAGGTGCGCAGTACGTATTCGCTGCGGGATGCGTCCCAGACCACCGCGGTGATCGAGAGGATCAAATTGGACAACGAGCCATACGTCTGTCCCGGTGTCGGGGTTTCTCCGCGCGCAGGAATGGCCGTGCCGTGCGCGCCAATCGCCAAAAGGCCGCCGACGGTGATGTCACCCGGGGCGGGGATGGCCGCGAAACCGAGGCCGCGCGCCTCGAGTTCCTCGAGCACCCGCGCCATCAGTGTGCCCGCACCCGCCGTGACCGACTTGACCTGCCCGCGGGCATCGACCCGCACGGAGGCGAGGCGTGTGGTGTCGACGAGGATGGTCTTCGAGACGTCGGCGCCATTCGGCAAAAGGACGGGAGACCAATTATGACTCATCCCCTTGGGACGAAGTCGATATCCACTTTGATGGGCCCAATTGACCAGGGCGACGACTTCTCGGGCATTCGCCGGAGCACACGTCCACACCCGTTCGACGGTGATTTGTTCGGACCAGTTCTGATACGCTTGTTGGTAGAGTCGAATGAAACTTGGAAAACGGGACGGCGCGGCCAATGTGGATGCCGCGCTGGCGACGGGAATTCGAAGCAGCGGAATGCCTTCCGCCCAGTTCATCATTCCCATCGCCGATGCGCCGGCTGCCGTCGCGAGGAAGCTCCGCCGAGATTTCGATGTCATATGTCTCCCCCCGTATTTCGAATGTCCGGAGCTTGCTCGATTCGTCCATCTTCAGGCAAGGCGAAGCGGAAAAATCTTCTGCACGTGCCGACGCGGACACCCGCCTTCGATGCTTCGAGCGCGTATCAGGCGGGCGGTGCCTTGTCGAGAAATCCAAATACGTGACGGATTTTGCCATTCTCCAATACCGCAACATCGAAGCCAATGGCGGCCGGTTCTTTGGACCCAGGCGGTCCAGCGTGCCATGTGAAGCGGACTTGGTCGTGGTGGGCGTCAATCGCACTACCGAGCGTAAAGACGATTCCTGGATATTTGGATTGCACGGCGGCAATGAAGCCATCGACCCCTTCGCACCCCGCGACGGCGGCCAATGGATCCGTGTAGGTGCAATCACTCGTGAAATTTTTCTCGATGACGGTGCGACGCGCGCTGGGATCGGTCTCGTTCCAGCTATCGAGGTATCCCTGCACCAAGTCACTGACGGATCGGCTCATGAGAGGCTCCTTGCTTCGGGTCGAAACGATCTTCGACACCACCCACCATGGTGCCCCAAGGGAAACGTCTCAATTACCTGCGAGGTAGGACGCGCTCCGCAAAGAAGAGGGGGATTTACAGGAAGACGGGAAGACGGGAAGGATTTGAGGTTTTCCAATTGGCTCAGTAGGCCAACTGGAAACCCTCAAAAAGCGTTCCGCGCGTCCCTGCCGTAAGTCCTTCCCGCCTTCCCGCCTTCATGTAAATTCTCTCTAGTTTTTCAGCAGGTCCGCGTGGCGGGTTTCGGGGGCGGCGAGCATGGCGGCGATGTTGATGACGAGGGCGCCGAGGAGGTAGAGGCTCACGGCGAGGGAGGTGCCGAAATAGGTGAGGAGCGCGAGGGCGATCATGGGGGCGAGTGCGCCACCGAGGATGCCCGCGGCTTGGTAGCTCAGAGAGGCACCGCTGTAGCGCAGGCGCGTGGAGAAGAGTTCGCTGACGAAGGCAGCCTGCGGGCCGTACATGGCGGCGTGGAAGAAGAGGCCGATGACCGCGGCCGCGAAGAGAAGCACCGCCTTCTTGGTGTCGAGCAAGTGGAAGAAGACGAAGCCCCATGCCGCAGCTCCGATCGCGCCGGCGATCGAGATGGGGCGGCGACCGTAGCGATCGGACAGCGCGCCGAAGAGGGGCATGAAGACGAGCTGAAATGCGGACCCGATGAGCACAGCATGCAGCGCAACCTCGCGCGGCAGACCCGCGTGCTGCGTGGCGTAGGTCACGATGAACAGTGCGAAGATGTAGTAGCAAACGTCGGAGCCGATGCGCGCGCCCAGCACGACCAAGAGCTCGCGCGGGTGTTGGCGCAGCACCTCGAGGAGCGGCATCTCGGGAACGTCGTGCTTCTGCCTGGCCTCGAGAAATAGAGGCGATTCGCTGATCGAGCGGCGGATCCAGAGGCCCACGACGATGAGCGCGGCGCTGAGCAAGAAGGGAAGGCGCCAGCCCCAGCGATGGAAGGCCTCGTCGGGCATCGCGGCCGAGAGCACACCGAGCACGCCGGCGGCGAGGAGGTTGCCCGCGGGGGCGCCCACTTGTGGCCAGCTCGCGGCCAAGCCGCGGCGCCCTTCGTGACTGTGCTCGATGGACATGAGCACGGCGCCGCCCCATTCGCCGCCGAGGCCGAGCCCCTGCAGGAAGCGCAGCGCGACCAGCAGAATGGGCGCGGCCACGCCGATGGAGTCGTAGGTCGGCAGAAGACCGATGGCAAAGGTGGAGGCTCCCATCAGCACCAAGGTGAAGATGAGGATGTTCTTGCGGCCGATCGTGTCGCCGAAGTGCCCGAAGATGGCCCCGCCGATGGGCCTCGCGACGAAGCCGACGGCGTACGTCGCCAGCGAGGCCAAGGTTCCTGCGAGCGGGTCGAACGTGGGGAAGAACAGCTTCTTGAAGATGAGCGCGGCGGCGAGACCGTAGAGAAAAAAGTCGTACCATTCGAGCGAGGTGCCCACGAGGCTCGCTATGACCACGCGGCGTGCCTTGCGGCTCACGTCACGGCTCCTTGCGCGGTGGGCCGTACCCACCGCCGCCGGGTGTGTGCAGCACGAAGACATCGCCGGCTTCGACATCGGCGGAGTCACAGCCGTTCATCTCGGTGATGCCGCCGCCCCCTCCCGTGTTGGAGCGTTCGACCCAGTTCTTTCCCAGGCCGCCGGGCGCGCCGCCGGCCATGCCGTACGGGGGGACGCGCCGGTGGCCCGAGAGCAGCGACACGGTCATCGGCTCGAGGAAGCGAATGCGCCGCGTTCCTCCGTCGCCGCCGCGCCATCGACCGTCGCCGCCGCTGCCCCGACGAATCGCGTAGCTTTCCAGCACGACGGGGTAGCGCCACTCGAGGATCTCGGGATCGGTCAGGCGCGAGTTGGTCATGTGCGTCTGCACCAGCGCGGTGCCCTCGAAGCCGTCCCCGGCGCCCGAGCCGCTGGCCACCGTCTCGTAGTACTGGTGCTTCGCATTGCCGAAGGTGACGTTGTTCATCGTGCCGGAGCCCTCCGCCTGAAGACCGAGCGCGGCGTACAATGCGCCGGTGATGGCCTGCGAGGTCTCCACATTGCCGGCGACCGTCGCCGCAGGGTACGACGGCGCGAGCATCGACCCTTCCGGGATGACCACCCGCAGCGGGCGAAAGCAGCCCGCATTGAGCGGGATATCGCCCTGCGCCAAGGTGCGAAACACGTAGAGCACCGCGGCCAGGGTGACCGATTTGGGCGCATTGAAATTGCTCGCGAGCTCCGCCGAGGTGCCCGTGAAATCGATGACCGCCGAGCGCGCGCCCGCATCCACGCGAATGGCCACTTCGATGCGTGCGCCGCTATCCATCTCATACGAGAATTGGCCATCGCGCAGCGCGGAAATGGCCGTGCGGACGGCCTCTTCGGCATTGTCTTGGACGTGCCCCATGTACGCCCGCACCGTGTCGAGCCCGAAGTGCCCAATCATCTTGCGGAGCTGGTGAATGCCCTCTTCGTTGGCCGCGACCTGCGCGCGCAAGTCGGCCAAGTTGCTTTTTGCGTTTCGCGACGGATACCGCGCGTCCTCGAGCCGTTGGCGGGTTTCGTCCTCGCGAAAGCGACCGCCCTGCACGAGAAGCCAATTGTCGAAGCGAACGCCTTCCTCTTCGATGTTCTTGCTGAACGGAGGCATCGATCCCGGCGTGATGCCGCCGATTTCCGCGTGGTGGCCGCGCGATGCGACGTAAAAGAGAATGTCCTTTTCGTCGTCACTCCACACCGGCGTGACCACGGTGATGTCCGGAATGTGCGTGCCGCCGTGGTACGGGTCGTTCACGGCATAAGCGTCGCCCGGTTCCATTCGGCCCGCGTTTCGGCGGAGGATCTCCTGCACGCTCTCCCCCATGGAGCCGAGGTGCACGGGCATGTGCGGCGCATTCGCTACGAGGTTGCCCTCGCTGTCGAAGATGGCGCACGAGAAATCGAGACGCTCTTTGATGTTCACCGAGTGCGCCGTATTTTCCAGCATGACGCCCATCTGCTCGGCGATGGACATGAACAAATTGTTGAAGATCTCGAGCATCACCGGGTCGACACTCGTGCCCATGGCATGCGTCTGCGCGCGGGGCTGGACCCGCGTCATGGTGAGGTAGTCGCCCTCGAGGAACGTGGCGCGCCACCCAGGCTCCACGACGATGGTGGCATTCGCCTCCGCGATGATGGCCGGGCCCTCCACGCCATCGCCCGGACGCAGGTCCTCGTGGCGGTAGATGCGCGACTCCTCCCATGCACCCTCGTGGAACATGCGCGCGATCCCGCACGATGCCAGCGCACCCTGCCGCGGGGCGCGCGCGCTGACGTGCGCGTCGGGCGCCTCGGCCGAGCCCACGACCGACACCGAGACGGCTTCGACGACGAGCGGCCGATCCATCGCGAAGGAGTAACGCTGTTGGTGCACGCGCTCGAAGTTCGCCATCATCTCCGCGCGCGGACCCCAGGGCACGGGCAAGCTCGAGTCCGTCCCCGCGTAGCGCAGGTGCACCCGGCGCGATTCCGAAATGGACGCGGCAGCCACTCCGTCGCCTTCGAGCTCGCGCCGCGCTTCCGCGCAGAGCGCATCGCCCGCGTCGGTGAGCGCGGGAACCAACGCGTCGGTGAGCTCGGCCTCGATGGCGCGCTCGCGCATCGCCACCGCGTCGGCCAGGCCCATGCCGTAGGCCGAGAGAACGCCGGCGAACGGCGGAAAGAGCACCTTGGTCATCCCGAGCTCGTCGGCCACCCGGCATGCGTGCTGGCCGCCCGCACCTCCGAACGTGGTGAGCGCGTAGCGCTTGATGTCGTGCCCGCGCTGAACCGATATCTTCTTGATGGCATTGGCCATGTTGGCCACGGCGATGCGCAAAAAGCCTTCGGCGATGTCCTCTACGGGTTTTCCCACGTCGGCGGCCATCGCCTCGAATTTCGCGCGCACCACCTCGGCATCGAGCGACTGATCGCCCGAGGGGCCGAACACCCGCGGGAAATACTCCGTTTGAATGCGCCCGAGCATCACGTTCGCATCGGTGACCGTGAGCGGTCCCCCGCGGCGATAGCACGCCGGGCCGGGCACCGCGCCCGCCGACTCGGGACCGACGCGCAGGCGGCTTCCATCGAAGGTGAGAATCGACCCGCCGCCCGCCGCCACGGTGTGGATGTTCAACATGGGCGCGCGCATGCGGACGCCGGCGACCTGCGCGAAGAACGTGCGCTCGAATTCGCCCTGGTAGTGCGAGACGTCGGTCGACGTGCCGCCCATGTCGAATCCGATGACGTGTGTCTCGCCGGCGCGTTCCGACGTCTTCGACATGCCCACGATGCCACCGGCCGGCCCCGACAGAACGGCGTCTTTGCCGCGGAAGCGATGGGCTTCGGCCAAGCCGCCGTTGGACTGCATGAACATGAGGCGCACGCCGGAGAGATCTTTTTCCACTTCGTCGACGTACCTGCGCAGAATCGGCGAAAGGTACGCGTCCACCACCGTGGTGTCGCCGCGCGGCACGATCTTCATGAGCGGGCTGCACTCGTATGAGGCGCTCACCTGGGTGAAGCCGATGCCGCGGGCCAACTCCACGAGCCGCCGCTCGTGCTCCGAATAGCGGTAGCCGTGCATGCAGACGATGGCCACCGAGCGAAGTCCTTCATTGTACACCGCACGCAATTGCTCGATGGCGGGTACCGGATCGAGCGGTGTGAGCACGGTGCCGTCGGCGGCGATGCGCTCGTCGACCTCGATGACCCGCGTGTAGAGCAGCTCGGGCAGCACGATGTGGCGGTCGAAGATCCGCGGACGATTCTGGTACGCGATGCGGAGCGCGTCGCCGAAGCCACGCGTGATGACCAGCGCCGTGGGCTCACCCTTGCGCTCGAGCAGCGCGTTGGTTGCCACGGTCGTGCCCATTTTTACGACGTCGATGCGTTCGGCCGGGATCGGCTCGCCTTCGGCGACGCCTAGGAAGTGCCGAATGCCGGCCAACGCCGCGTCGCGGTAGCGCTCGGGGGCGTGGGATAAGAGTTTGTGCGTGAAGATCGTACCGCTCGGGTCACGTGCCACCAAGTCGGTAAACGTGCCGCCGCGATCGATCCAGAATTGCCATTGCGAGGGTTGCTTCACAAAGTCAGGAATCTAGTCCGAGAGCGCCCGTGATGCTCTTCAACGTGGCGGCCTCCAGTGGAGACAGGCGCCCATCGACCGAGGCGGCGTCGATGAGTTGATCGACCAGTTGCCGCTTCTCGTCCTCGGGCAGCTCGGCCACGACTGCCTCGGCGGCGTCCCACCCTTCCAAGTCGAAGACGCTGCGCTTTTCCTCGGGCGAAAGACCATGCCGCTCCATCGTGCTCTCGAGCAGCTCGCGTTCGTTCTCGGTCATGATGCCGTCGGCGACGAGAACCTTGGTGAGGAGCAGACACTTGGCGATTCGTACGTCCATCGCCACGAGTCTAGTGGTCTTAATAGAAAGAGTCCGCCGGAAAATCGATGGGGATGTTCAGGGTGGAGCCTTCGACGATATCGAAAGGAACGAGGCGGATGTCGGTGGTTCGGGGTTGGCCCGCGGCATCTTCGAGGTGAACGTCGCCCGAATACGTGCCGGGCGGTAGCTCGATGGCCGTACCGAGGGCCGTGCAGTCTTGCCGATAATCGAGCGGGGACGGGCCGGCCAACACCGTGATGAAGATCCGCGCCGACGCGGACAATTGGCATTGCGCGGGATCGGCGGCGCCGTTGATCGTCCATCGAAGGGTCACGCTGCCCGTGTCCCTTCCGTAATGGTCATCGTCGTCGTCCGTATGAACGATGCACGATGTGCACGCCAACGCGAGCGCTGCGAGAGCCAGTGCCCAAGGCGCGCGCATCATGGCACCCGCACCGCCCTCGGTGTTCGCCCCGCGGGATAGGCCGGCTGACGGTATGCGGGTGGCGGCGCCGGCTGACGGTACGCGGGCGGCGCCTGCTGCACGTACGGGCGCTGGCGTTCGAGCGCGGGTGGCGGAGTGCGGTACGTCCTCCATCCCTGCGGCGTCGAGTAAACCCAATGATCGTGAACATAGTAATTGGGCCGTCCCTCATAAACGACATAGGGCTGGGAATAGACTTCGGCGCCATAGACGGTGGTATATGCAGGCTCGGGCGTCGTGTGCACGGTGCATTGCGTGAGCGTGAACGGTGCCAAGGCCGCAAAAAATGCGAGCGCGCCGAACAGCCCGGGGCGGGGAAGGTTCATGGCAATGCGCGGAGCTGCAGGGCGCGTGCCCCCTGGCAGGTGGAGGCGCAAATGGGCTGCAAATGGGGGCGCGGTGGCGGAACCAGACTGCCACGATGTGGCTCATCGTCTCGTGTTCGCGAAACACCTTGGCGACCCCGTCCGACAACAAGGCATCGGAACGATGATGACGGGCCGTACCACCCTGCGCATCGTTGCCGGCATCGCCTGCGCTTTCGTCTTGATCGCGGGCTGCTCAAGCACCGAAACCAACGGCGACCAACAAGGACTCGACAACCCGGGCAACGACGGCGGAGCTTCTGACGGCGGAAACCCCGGCAACCCCATGAACGATGGCGGGGCCGACACGGGTCCCGTATCGCGTTCCGATGGCGGCAAATCCGACGCCGGCAAACCCGACGCTGGCGGTCGCGACGCGGGAACCCGCGACAGCGGTACCGATCCGGTGCCCATCGATGCGGGCGATCCTGGCCCAACCTGTACGGCGACCTCGGGCGATCCCGCATGCGATCCCTGCCTCGCCGAATATTGCTGCGAGCCGGCGGAGACGTGCCGCGCCAATCCCGAGTGCAACGCCATCGTCGAGTGCGTCCAAAGCAAGTGCCAGAAGGGCGACAACGGATGCATTTACGGGTGCTACACGGCCCACCCCCGCGGCCAGGCCGACGTCACCAAGTTGGCGCAATGCCTCCAGCGCAATTGCTCGGCGACCTGCTCCTTATAATTCTGGAAAGGTGAACCAGAAGGGGCTATCCGTGGGAAAATCCCATGAAGCGTCTTCTTTTCGTCCTTCCGTGCATTCTATTCGCGTGCGGTTCGGAAACCGCGTCCAGCCCACAGGCCAAGCAAGCCGCGCAGCCCGCGGCTTCGGCGGCCGCGACACCGCCCGCGCCGGCGAAAACGGAGCCGGTGCCGCCGGTGGCCGCGAAAGTCAAACATACCGAGAGCCTTCATGGGCAGGAGCGCTCGGACGACTATTTCTGGCTCCGCAAGAAGGATTCACCCGAGGTGCTGGGCTACCTCGCCGCCGAAAATACCTATACGCGCGACATGATGCACTCCACCGAGGGCCTGCAGGAGCAGCTCTACAAAGAGATGCTCGCGCGCGTCAAAGAGACCGATCTCTCGGTGCCGGTCAAGCGAGGTGATTATCTTTATTACACGCGCACCGAGGCGGGGAAACAGTACCTCATTCACTGCCGCAAGAAAGCTACGGGCGACGGCGCCGAAACGGTGCTTCTCGATTTGAACGAAATTGGGAAAAGCGAAAAGTACGTCGGACTGGGGTTCTTCGAAGTCTCGGACGACGGAAACCAACTCGCCTATGGCTTGGATACCACGGGGTATCGCCAATTCGTTTTGCACGTCAAAGACCTGAAGACCGGGAAACAATCGTCCGAGCGCATCCCGCGCGTCGACAGCATGGCCTGGGCCAAGGACAACAAGACGATCTTGTACGTCACCGAGGACGCGACCACGAAGCGGCCCAATCAGCTTCATCGCCACGTGCTCGGGCAAGACGCTTCCAAAGACGAACGGGTGTACGAGGAGAAGGACGAGCGATTCACCCTCGACGTGACGCGTTCGCGGAGCAAGGAGTGGATCTTCGTCAGCTCGGAGAGCAAGACCACGACCGAGGCGCGCATCGTCCCCGCGGCCAAGCCGAAGGCGGCGCCTGTGGTTCTGGCTCCGAGGGAGCAAGGGCACGAGTATTACGTCGACCACGGCGGCGGGCTCTTTTACATTCGCACCAATTCCGGTGGACGAAATTTCCGCCTCGTCACCGCGAAGGTGAGCGATCCGGCCCGCAGCAAGTGGAAGGAGGTGCTCCCGCACCGCGAGGACGTGATGCTCGAGGACATCGGCGTTTTCTCCGACCACTACGTGCTCCACGAGCGGCAGGACGCATCGCCCGTGATTCGCATCGTGCACACCGACGCGGCGCACGCCGGGCAAACGGAGCGGGTCGACATGCCGGAGCGCGTGTACGCGATTCGACGCGAGGAGAATCCGGAGTTCGGGAGCAAGCTCTATCGCTTTGGTTACGAGTCGTACATCACGCCGCCATCGGTGTTCGACTACGACGTGGCCACGCACGAGAAAAAACTGCTCAAACGCACCGAGGTGCTGGGCGGCTACGATCCGTCGAACTACGAGAGCGAACGCCTCTACGCCACCGCGCGTGATGGCGCCAAGGTGCCCATCTCGGTGCTCTACAAGAAGGGTTGGAAGCCGGATGGCTCGCATCCCATGCTCCTCAACGCCTACGGCTCGTACGGCTATCCGTATCCTTTGAGGTTCAACTCGAACCGCTTCTCCCTGGTCGACCGGGGCGTGGCCATCGCCGTGGCGCACATCCGTGGTGGCGGCGATCTCGGGAAGAAGTGGCACGATCAAGGCCGCATGATGGCCAAGATGAACACGTTCACCGACTTCATCGATTCGGCGGAGTACCTGATGAAGGAAGGGTGGGTGGACAAGAACAAGCTGGCCATCGAGGGGGGAAGCGCGGGCGGGCTGCTCATGGGCGCGGTCACCAACTTGCGGCCGGAGCTCTTCAAAGCGGTCATCGCCCACGTGCCGTTCGTGGACGTCATCAATACGATGCTGGACGAGTCGCTACCTTTGACCGTGGGCGAATTCGAAGAATGGGGAAATCCCAAGATCAAAGAGCAATACGATTACATGATGACGTATAGCCCTTACGACAACGTGGCGCCGAAGAATTACCCGACGATGCTCGTGCGCACGTCGTACAACGACAGCCAAGTCATGTATTGGGAGCCTGCCAAGTACGTTGCCAAGCTGCGCGCGACCAGCACGGGGAAGAATCCGTTGCTCTTCAAGATCAACATGGACCCAGCTGGTCACGGCGGGCAATCGGGGCGCTACGACAAGCTCCGAGATGCCGCGTTCGACTACGCGTTTCTACTTGGTCAGCTCCGGTAGCTCCCAGACCAATTTTACCTCCGGGTCCTTGCCGGAGTAGTCGTCGGAGACTTCGAGCAACTCGGCCATGCGTGCCTGCCAGGGCACGTTGGCCGGGTGCTCGCGCAGGTACGCGCGCATGCGCGTGTAGTCGTCGCACTCCACGAGATGAAAGAGCTCGCGCCCGCTGCGCCAGATGCGCCATCCGTACACGCCCGCGGCGCGCAGGGCGATGTCGAGATCGTCGGGGATCTCGGCGTGGATTTTGTCGTACTCCTCTTCTTTTCCGGGGCGAAGTCTCGTGTGAAGCGCGATGATTTGCATGCTCCGAGGCTACACCACCCAACCGATTTTCAAACGATCTCGCCGGCCCCGGCGCAGAGGGAGGTGCTCACCCGCCACAGTTTCTCGGCCAGCGCATCGTCTCGGCCCAGCGGAGCCGGCTCGACCAGGCGATTTTTCTCGTAGTAGCCGCCGTTCTTGCCCTCCACCTCGGGGCTCGTCGCGAGGTACACGATGGTGTCGCCTCCTTGCTCGGGGGTGATCATGAAGCGCTTGGCCACCGCCAGAACGGGCTTTGCGAACCACGGGGCGTGGCTCCAAATGTTGGTGGCCACCTCGCCCGGGTGCAGGCTGTTGACGGTGATCCCGGTGCCCGCGAGCTTCTTGGCCAGCTCGCGCGTGAAGAGCACGTTGCCCAGCTTGGAGCGCCGGTACGCGCGCATGATTTGGTATCCCTTTTCGAGCTGCAGATCGTCGAAGTCGAGATCGGCCCCGCGGTGGCCATCGCTGGAGACGTTCACGATGCGCGCGGGGGCGGCCGCCTTGAGCAGATCGAGCAATAGGTTGGTCAGCAGGAAGTACCCGAGGTGGTTCACCGCGAAGGTCTGCTCCAAGCCGTCCACCGTTACCTGCCGCCGATCGCTCACCGAGCCGGCGTTGTTCACGAGCACGTCGAGCCGCGTGTGCGACCGACGAAACTCCTCCGCGAGCTCGCGGATCGCAGCCTGCGACGAAAAATCGCATCGCATCGACGTCACCTGCCGGGAGCCTGCGCGCTGCGTCACTTCCGCGACGGCCGCGTCGAGCTTCGGGCGGCTGCGCCCGACCATCACCAGCCGGGCACCCATGCGCGCGAGCTTGACCGAAGCTTCCAGCCCGATGCCGGAGTTGGCCCCGGTGACCAGTACCACTTTGTCCGCGAGTTCGGCCATGGCATAGAGTCTACCCTGCATGACTGCCATCAGTGAAGCCGCCGTGACGCCCGCCGCACCTGCACGGATGCCGCGGCAGATCCCGTTCATCATCTCCAACGAGGGGTGCGAGCGATTCAGCTTCTACGGGATGCGCAACATCCTCACGCCCTTTCTGGTCGGCAGTCTTCTGCTGTACCTGCCGGAGTCGGAGCGGGGATCCATGGCCAAGGAGGTGTTTCACTCCTTCGTCATCGGCGTGTACTTCTTTCCGTTGCTCGGAGGCTGGCTGGCCGACCGGTTCTTCGGGAAGTACAACACGACCCTCTGGTTCAGTCTGATCTATTGCGCCGGGCACGCGTGCCTCGCGGCGTTCGACAACAATCGCTATGGCTTTTACGCCGGGCTGTTCCTGATTGCGCTGGGCTCGGGCGGCATCAAGCCGCTCATCACGTCGTTCGTGGGCGACCAGTTCGATAAGAGCAATGCCCATCTGGCGAAAGTCGTATTCGACGCGTTCTATTGGATCATCAACTTCGGCTCGTTCTTCGCGTCGCTCTTGATGCCCATTTTTCTGCGCAAATACGGTCCGTCGGTGGCCTTCGGCATCCCCGGTATCTTGATGTTCGTCGCGACGTTCATCTATTGGAGTGGTCGCAAGCGGTACGTGATCATCCCGCCTTCGCCTCCGAAGCCGGACTCCTTTCTCAACGTCGTGCGCACGGCACTGCTCGCGCGCGAGCCGGGGCAGTCGCGTCCGGGGCTCGCCTTGGCCACCGTGGGCGCGGTGTTGGCGCTGGGGTCGTTTCTGCTGCTGCCGAAGATCGGTTTCGTTGCCGCGTTCTGCCTGGCGTTGGTGCTGCTCCTCGCGTTTGGCGGGGTGGGCACGTGGATGCAGCTCGATCGGGCCAAATCGAAGCACTCCGCGGAAGTATGCGAGGGCGTGCGTGCGGTTCTGCGCGTTCTGGTCGTCTTCGCGTTGGTGACGCCGTTTTGGTCGCTCTTCGATCAAAAGGCCTCCACGTGGATCCTCCAGGCGAACAAGATGTCCACGCCCGATTGGTTCCAGCCCGCGCAGATGCAGGCGCTGAACCCCGCGCTGGTGATGACGCTCATCCCCTTCAACAACGCGGTCCTGTTTCCGCTGCTGCGGCGTTTCGGGATCGAACCCACGGCGCTGCGCCGCATGACCACGGGCATCGCCTTTACCGGGCTGGCTTGGATCGTCGTCGGCTCGATGCAGCTCGTGATGGATCGGGGCGAGGTGCTCTCGATCACGTGGCAGATCTTGCCTTACGCCTTGCTCACCTTCGGCGAAGTGCTGGTGTCCGCGACAGGGAACGAGTTTGCCTACAGCCAGGCGCCCGTGTCCATGAAAGGGGTCATCATGGCGTTCTGGCTCCTCTCGAACACGGTGGGCAATCTCTGGGTGCTTTTGGTCAACGCCAGTGTCAAAAGCGAGGCCGTCACCGCGAAGATCGCGAGCACCGGTATCAGCGTCACCGCCTTCCAGATGTTCTTCTTCGCGGGCTTTGCGCTGGTGGCGGCGGCGGCCTTCGGTTGGTACGCGTACGGCTACCGCGTGGTGAATCACTACCGCAAGGCGTGAGCCTCGAAGGCGCGGCGCATGGCGTGGCGCAGCCACGTGTGCGCCGGATCGCCGTCGAAGCGTGGGTGCCAGCTCTGGGCGATGGTGATGGGGTCGAGCGGGAAGGGGATGGCGAGGATGCGAAGGCCGAGCACGGGCGCGATGCGCTGAGCGAGGCGATCCGGGGCGATGGCGATGCGATCGCTGTTCGCCGCCGCCCAGGCCGCGGCGAGGTACGAGGGAAAGACGCGCTCGACCCGACGCTGAAGGCCCAGATCGGCGAGGATGGCATCGATGGGGCCTTTCGCTTTGCCGCGTCGTGAGATGCCGATGTGGCCCGCGGCGGTGGCGAAGCGCTCGGGCGTGAGGCGCTTGCGCGTGAGGCGATGGTCGGCGCGCACGATGGCGACCACCTGATCGCGGTACAAAGTCTGGATGCGCATCTCGGGTCCGAACCCGCTTTGCACGCCGATGTCGAGATCGAGCTCCCCCGCGCGCAGCGGTGCATCGTCCTCCGCGCCGGGGCCCTCGGGGATGATGGCGACGCGGACACGGGGCGCCTCCTTGCCGGCGATGGCATCGAAGGCGTCGCCGACCGCCACGGAGAGGTAGTCGTTCGCACGGATGGTGAACGCCCGATCGAGCTTCGTGAGATCGAGCGGCTCGTCGGGCCGCAAAATGCTCTGCACTTCATCGGCGGCCGCGCGCACGCGTTCGCGCAACGCGAGGGCGCGGGGCGTGGGCACCATGCGATGGCCAGCGCGGACGAAGAGCGCATCCCCCGTGGCCTCGCGCAGGCGGGCGAGGGTGCGGCTCATCGCCGGTGGACTGAGGTTCATCCGCCGCGCGGCACCGAGGACGCTTCCCTCGCGCAAAAGGGCGTCGAGCGCGAGAAGCAGGTTCGCATCGATGGAGTGCATGGAACGCATTTATATCGTGCTTTCAGTGCACTGGATGCATGTGATTCGCTCTTTACATTTCATGCCATGACGCGACTTTTGCTGCCTCTCTGCACGGTTCTCTTCCTTTGCTATGCCACCATTGGCCTGCCCTTGCCCGTGCTCCCCGGGCACGTTCATCACGCGCTCGGTTTCGACGCCTTGCTCGTAGCGCTCACCATCGGCGTTCAATCCGTCTCGACCTTGGCGACCCGTCACATGGCGGGGACGATGGTCGATGTGCGCGGGCCGCGCAGGGCGGTGTTCGCCGGGGTGCTCGTATGCGCGCTGGCCTGTGGCGTGTACCTCGTCTCGATTCCGTTTGCTGCCCATTCGCCGGCGGCGAGCCTCGACGTGCTCCTCTTGGGGCGTGCCATTCTCGGCCTGGGAGAAAGCCTCGCCACCACGGGCGTGCTCTCGTGGGCCGTGGCCTTGGTCGGACGCGAACGCGCCGGCCGTGCCATGGCGTGGGTGGGCATCTCCATGTACGGAGCGCTCGCCGTCGGCGCGCCGGTGGGGGCCGCCATTGCGAAGGCTTACGGTTTCGCCGGCGTCTCGCTGGCCGCCATGGTAGCGCCGCTTCTGGGCATCGCGGTGATGCGCGCCATCCCCGAGGTGAAGCCCACGGGCGCCGCGCGCGCGCCGTTTCATCGCGTCCTCGGCGTGGTCTGGCGCCAGGGCGCGGGCCTCACCCTGGCGACGCTCGGCTTCGGGACCCTCGCCGCCTTCGGGCCGCTCTACTACCAGGCGCACGGCTGGTCGGGATCCGCCGCGGCCCTCACCGCCTTCGGCGCCGCGTACATCGTGGCGCGCCTCTTCTTTGGCACCTTTCCCGATCGCTTCGGCGGCGCGCGTGTGGCCGTGGTCTCGCTGGCCGTCGAGATCGTCGGACAGCTCTTGCTCGCGCAGGCGAGCAGCCCCGCGGGCGCCATGGCCGGTGCCACGCTCACCGGATTTGGCTTCTCGCTGGTCTTTCCGTCGCTCGGCGTGGAAGCCGTGCGGCACGCACCGCCCGCGAACCGCGGTGTCGTGCTCGGCGCCTACGTGGCCTTCTTCGACGTGGCCATCGGTCTGTTGGTCCCGCTTTCGGGCGGCTTGGTGCGGGCCATGGGCTACGGCGCGGCCTTCGTCGCGGGCGCCGCAGCCTCGGGCTTGGCCGTGGTCTTGACCCTCAGCCCTTCGAGATTTTCTTTTCCACGAACAGCACGTGTTTCCGAGCAACCGGATCGTACTTCTTGATCTCGAGCTTGCCCTGCATGGTTCGCTTGTTCTTCGTGGTCACGTAGCTGTAGCCCGTGCCGGCGGTGGAGACGAGCTGGATGGTGTCGCGCATGATGGTGATGTAACAGTACTCAAATAGTATTTGCAACACAGTTACATTTATGACTGAATGGCGGCCCATGGAACGACTGCCCGTTACGGTGCTCTCGGGATTCTTGGGCGCCGGCAAGACCACCCTGTTGAACCACGTCCTCACCCAGCGCGAGGGCCGCCGCGTGGCCGTCATCGTCAACGACATGAGCGAGGTGAACATCGACGCCCAGCTCGTCAAAATGGGCGGCTCCTCGCTCGATCGCACCCAGGAAAAGCTGGTGGAGATGTCCAACGGCTGCATCTGCTGCACCCTGCGCGAAGACCTTTTGATCGAAGTGGGGCGCCTGGCCAAGGAAGGGCGATTCGACAGCCTGCTCATCGAATCCACCGGCATTTCCGAGCCCATGCCCGTGGCCGCGACGTTTTCGTTCCGCGACGAGGCGGGCTTCTCCCTGTCGGACATCGCGAAGCTCGACACCATGGTGACGGTGGTCGACGCGGTGAACTTTCTCTCCGAGTACGTCTCGGAGGACGACCTGCAGACGCGCGGCATGGCGCTCTCGGAGGACGATGCGCGGAGCCTCGGCGACCTGCTCGTCGATCAGGTGGAGTTCGCGAGCGTGCTGGTCATCACCAAGACGGATCTCGTGCCGGCCGAGGACGTGGCGCGGCTCGAAGCTATTTTGCACCACCTGAACCCCGATGCGCGCATCGTGCGGGCGGCCCACGGCCGGGTGCCGTTGCGCGAGGTGCTCCACACGGGGCTCTTCGACGAGGCGAAGGCCGCGTCGTCGGCGGGGTGGGCCAAGGAGATGGCGGGCATCCACACGCCCGAGACCGAGGAATACGGCATCGCGAGCTTCGTCTTTCGCGCGCGCCGGCCGTTTCATCCGCAGCGCCTGCACGATTTTCTCTGCACCGAATGGGAAGGCGTGCTCCGGTCCAAGGGCTTTTTCTGGCTGGCCACTCGCATGAACGAGGTGGGCTCCTGGTCGCAAGCCGGTGCGGCGTGCCAAACCGGCCGAGCGGGCTTCTGGTGGGCGGCCTCCCCGGAGTCGGATTGGCCGACCGCCCCCGAGGCGCTGGCCGAGATTCGCGCCGATTGGGCGCTACCCTACGGCGACCGCCGGCAGGAACTCGTGCTCATTGGCATGGATATGGACGAGGCGGACCTGCGTGCGGGTTTGCAGTCGTGTCTGCTCACCGATGCCGAGATGGCCGCGGGCACCGACGCATGGAGTCGATTGCCCGATCCGTTTCCCGCTTGGGGTGCGGAGGAAGAAGAAGAAGATTCGTCATCGGCTTCGTGAAACCGATCGGGGGCTGCGGCGTAGTGGGCTCTTATGAAAGTGTTGCCTTGCCTCATGGTCCTTGCCGCGGCCGCTCAAGCGTTCGGGTGCAGCTCGGACGACGACAAAGGTTCTCCCTACTCCACCCCAGGAACGGCGCAGCGACCCGCCACCGGCGGTTCGAGCGTGGAATCATGGTTGCAGACCGGTGCCTACAAATCGTGGCACTGCGAGAGCGCCATTCACCCGTCGCGAAGCCCTTCACCGCATGGGTACAACCGCATTTGTTCGAACGATGCCATTTCCGCGAATGCCACGGGAACGGGCAATTGGCCAGAAGGTGCTGCCGCCGTGAAAGAGCTTTACGACAGCGCCACCAGCACGAGCCCAAGTGGATATGCCGTTTACTTGAAGACGAGTGCGGACAGCGCGGGCGGTGCCAATTGGTATTGGTACGAGCGGCTTCCGGGGGATCAGATTTCGGCCGATGGTTTGGGCAATAGCGGCAGCGCAAAAAGCGTTTGCGTGGGCTGTCATGCCGCGGCCGGCGCGGATGCGGCCCACACACCGACGCCGGGTGGCCGCGATCAGGTTTACACGCCCGTGCCCTGAGGCTCGGTGAGAATGCGGGCGAGGGCCTCGGGGGATTGATTCTCCATGGCCAAGGCGCGCGCATCGGGGAACGCTTCGCGTGCAAGGTCGGCGAGGGCGTGCCCGGGGGGTAACTCGAGAAAGACGCGTGCGCCCAATTCATGGAGCACGCAGGTGGCGTCGTGCCAGCGCACGGGATGGGCGAGGTTCGTCGCCAGATCGTCGCGAATGGCATCGACGGTGCGGAGTGCGCGCCCACCCCGATTTCCGATGTAGGGGATGCGCGGTGGTGCGAGCGTCACCGCGTCGAAGGCCTGCGTGAGCTGCGCACCGGCATCTTGCTGCAGGATGCAATGCGAAGGGACGGCGATGTCGAGGCGGCGAAGGGTGCGTGCACCGGCCTTTCGTGCGGCGGCCATTGCAGCGTCGAGGGCGGCATCCGTGCCGGCAACGACGAGCTGCGTGGGGGCATTGATGTTGGCGAGGTAGACATCGTCGATGGGCTGAATCAGGCGGGCAACGTGCCGCTCGGTGAGGCCGGTGATCGCGGCCATGCCGTAGCCGCGCGGGTAGGTTCGTTCCATGCAGTATGCACGCAGATGGGCGAGGTGGAGGGCATCGCTGAACGCGAGGGCCCCGCACATGACGGCCGCGGCATAGCTTCCAATCGAGAGCCCGGCCACCGCGAAGGGGAGGGCTCCTTCCGCCGCCAAGGCACGGGCTCCGGCGACGCCGGCCACCAGCGTGGCGAGTTGCACGGTGACCGTCGAGTGCAATGCGTCGGTTGCATCGAGTTCGTCGAGCGATGCATTCAGCGCATGGCATGCTTCCTCGAGGGTGGCGGTGATGGCGGGGTGCGGCGGAAGCGCGTGCAAGAACCCGGGGCTCTGCGCGCCCTGTCCCGGAAAGAGAAAAGCGATGCTCATGGTGCCTGCCACGGGTCGGCGACGAGGCGGGCACCCTCCGTGGAGGTGCGGAGTAGGAGGCTTGCCGTGGAGGACGCAAGCTCGAGGAGCGCGATGGCGCCGGCCGGTGTCTCGATGCGCACGTCGACGGCGACGGGCTGTCGCGCGAGGTAGGCGACGAGGGCGCGCGCCTGCGATCGCGGGATGGGCACCTGCGCGCGCACCACGAGATCCAGATCGCTGCCCTCGCGTGCGGTGTCGACGCCGCTGGCGAGTTCGAACCCCACGCTTCCGGCGGGGCCCCAGCGCAGGCCGGTGTCGTCGAGCACCGGCGCGATGGCCTCCAGCGTCGACAGCGCCGGGACGCGTCCAAGGCGGTGGCTCGTGCGCCAGGTGCGGCACGCGGCGAGGTGCTCGGGGGTGATGCGCTCGAGAACGCGCTCCGCAGGGACGAAGGCCGCGAAGCGTTGATCGCGTGAGGTTCCGCGAATGCCTACGGCGATGTGCGAGGGGGGTGATGCCCCGCGGCGCACCACGACCCATGGCGCCCGACGAAGGGACGCCGCGACCCATGCGGGCACCTCGCCGCCGAGATCGCCCTCGATGCGGAGCAGATCGTGGACGGTGGCTACCCGTTCCATTGCAGGGCCATGAGGCGGCGCACTTCGAGGGACGCTGCCCGCGTTCGACGCGCTTGGGGGGAGGCGAGGCGGCTGCTCAAATCGGCGGGGCTCATTCGGGCGTCATGGACGGCCCGCACGAGCTCGTCTTTGACGCGCACCACGTCCGCGTTCGACGGAGCGTCGGCGTTCACACCGCCGAGGAGCGCGTGCAAGAGGCCCAGCTTTTCGTAGGCGCGAATCGAATACGACATGGGGAGCACTTCCTCGCCCAAGGTCTCGAGCTCCTTCACCGTGCGGCGTGTGACGCGGGCCGCCGCCTCTTTGCTCATCGCGTGCACGAGCACCTCGGGATCGTCCAAGGCGAGGATGCGGTTCGCCTGGTAGCCGTGCGCGAGAAAGGCCCCGGACATGGCGCGCCCCACGATCAGCGCGATGACTGGGTGGCCTGCCCTGCGCGCCTCCGCGTAGGCGGCCACGGCGCTGGCGCACGCGCGATGCAGCCCGAGGACTTCTTCCTCGCGGCCATAGGCTTGGCTCCTCACGTCGACGATGGCCACGATGGGCCGCTTCGCTTGCCCGATGATCGCGTGCACCTCCAGAGCCAGCGCACGCGCCTGCTCGATGCCGACCTCGCCGTGGCGCGCACGTGGAAATCGATTCGCCGGATCGGCCACCACCGCGATGAAGCGTGCCTGCTCGTCACCGAGCGGCGCATCGGCCGCCCAGATCGCCGCGGAGTGCCGCTGCTCGGGCGCCTGTCCGTCGGTCAGCGCGGTAAACCAGGTCGCGCCCCTCATGACCACGCTCCTCGAATGGCCTCGCGCACCGCGGTGAGGTCGTCCGGCACCAACGCGTCCACCAAGTGACCTCGATGCCGCGCCTCGCCGCCGAAAATGCTCCACACGAGCCGCGGGTTGCCCGCATCGAGTTCGTCGATGCCCGCCTCCTGCTCGATGACCTCGGGCCCGTTCATCCCCACCCGCCCTTGCCGCGTCATGATCAGGTGGCTGCACAGACCGGCGGCGAGCGACATGCCCCCGAAGCAGCCGACCATCCCCGCGATCACACCCACCACCGGCACGCGGGGTGTCAGCGCGGCAATGGCCGCGTGGATCTCCGCAATGACGGCGAGGCCCAGGTTGGCCTCCTGCAGCCGCACGCCGCCCGTCTCGAGCAAAAGGACGGGGTACGTCGTGCGGCCGTTCTCGCACTCCACGAGGGTGTGCTCGAGGGCGGCGGCGAGCTTGCTGCCCGAGACCTCGCCGATGCTTCCGCCCTGAAAGGCCCCCTCGATGGCGCCGATCATCACTGGCTTTCCGTCCATCGTTCCGCGCGCAATCACCACGCCGTCGTCCGCCTGCGGGACGATTCGTTGCATGGGCAACCATGGCGACATGATCCGATCGAAGGGCCCCAAGAGCTCGCGGAAGGTGCCGGGGTCGAGCAGACTCCGCACGCGTTCGCGGGCGCGTTTCTCGATGAAGCTTTCGGCGATCATGCGCGGCTCGCCTCCGCCGCCTGCTCGAGGCGGAGCAAGACGACCCCGGGGGTGGCGCCGAAGTCGTGAATTTCGATGCGCACCGCGGAAGTGTAGCGGGCGAAGAAGCGCTCCAGGACGTGCTTCCACACCTCGCCGTATCCGTCGACGCTGGTGAGCACGGTGACCTCGGAGTGGTCGTTCTCGCAAGGCTCGAACAGAATCTCGAGATCGCCCGAGCCGACGACGCCGACGTGCGCACGCACGCCGTCTTTGGGGCTCGCCGCGGGGTACTTGAACGTCAATGTTTCCATGCGGTGCACCGATCCAGAAAAAGTGTGGCCGCGAGCATGTCCGCCGCCCCACCGGGTGAAGCCTGCAACGCCACGAGCTCGGCATCGAGCGCGCGGAGGGCGCGTTGACCTTCGGGCCGCGAGGTGCCTCCGCCGTCGAGCACGCGCCGTGCGCCTGCTTTCGCGGTGTCCAGCGCACGCTGGCCGCCGCGGTGCAGAAGGCATGTGTCATCGATGTGCGCCATGATGGCCATCAGCGCATCGAGCCGCGCATTCGCCTCGGGCATGCCCCGCCCGCGCGCCGCGCCCAAGGCCGGCAGGCCGATTCGAACCGCGTGCGGAAAGCCATCGCGGGCCTCGCCGCGCGCCCCCGCCACGCCGAAGCGCGCGCAGGCCCGGGTGCCGTTGGAGCTGCGATGCGGTGCGAGTCGATCGGGAAAGCGCGCCACCGCGGCGGCCGTGTCGGCAATTCCATTCGCACCCGCCGCGGGTCCGCGCATCGCCGCGCCTGCGACGAGAAGGCCCACGATCCAGATGGCCCCGCGGTGCGAATTGCTTCCGCCCGTCGCGGCGAGCATGGACTCCTCGCCGCACCGCCCGATGTGGGCGAGCCGCTCGCGCAGCCGTTGACTCGGCGCCTGCCCCGAGGCTTCGCGCGCCAGCGCGTCGAACGTCGGACGCAGCGACGCCGCCGAGCGAAGCATGCGCGGCAGATCCAGATCGCGGTGCACGCCGCTGCTTCGCGCATCGACCAGCGCGGGCTTGGGCGTGAGCGTCGCCTCGTCCATCAGTGCCTGCACCGCGAATCGCGCGAGGGGCTCCATCGCTACCAGCTCCGAAAGCGCGCGGGCGGTGCATAGAGCCCGCCCGACCAGGTGACCAAGTCGTCGATGCTGCGCGCGGCGAGCAGCGAGCGCCGCGCATCGCTGCGCCGCACGCCGAGGTCCTCGGGGAAGGCCACCAGGCCCCGTGCCTGCAGCTGCGCGGTGCGCTTCGGATCTGCCCGCAGGCCGACGGCGGTGACACCCGCAATGGCCGAAAGCGCGGCCCGCCGCTCTTCTTGGCTGTCCGATTTGTACAGGTAGGCGATGCCCTCTTCGGTGACCACGTGGCTCACGTCGTCGCCGTAGATCATCACCGGCGCGATGGGCATGCCGCTCTTTTGCCCGAGCTCGACGGCATCCAGCGATTCGACGAAGGCCGGCACGCCGCCCTTGTGGAACGTCTCCGCGAGCTGCACCACCAGCTTGCGCCCGCGCACGATGGGCCCTTCGCCCGTGATCAATTGGAGCCACGCCGGGCTCGCATGCCGACGCCCGCGCGGATCGTGCCCCATGTTCGGCGCGCCGCCGAAGCCCGCGAGGCGGCCGCTCGTCACCGTCGACGAGTTGGCATCGGCATCCATCTGCAACGTGGAGCCGATGAAGAGGTCCACGCCGTATTGCCCGGCGAGCTGGCACAGCACACGGTTCGAGCGCAGGCTGCCGTCGCGCCCCGTGAAGAAGACGTCCGGCCGCGCGCGAACGTACTCCTCCATGCCGACTTCGCTGCCGAAGCAGTGCACGCTCTCCACCCAGCCGCTCTCGATGGCCGGAATGAGCGTCGGGTGCGGATTGAGCGCCCAATGCGTGCAAATGCTCCCGCGCAGCCCCAGCGATTCGCCGTAGGTGGGGAGCAAAAGCTCGATGGCCGCCGTATCGAACCCGATTCCATGGTTGAGCGAGGTGACCTTGTAGCGCTCGTAAATGCCGCGGATGACCATCATGGCCATCAGGATCTGCAGCTCGGTGATGTGCCGTGGATCGCGCGTGAACAAGGGCTCGACGGCGAAGGGCTTGTCGGCCACGACGATGAAGTCGACCCACGAACCGGGAATGTCCACGCGGGGCAGCTTTTCCACGCGCTCGTTGACCTGCGCGATGACGATGCCGTGCCGGAAGGCCGTGGCCTCCACGATGGTGGGCGTATCCTCGGTGTTGGCACCCGTGTACAGGTTGCCCTCGGTATCCGCCATTTCCGCGCACACCAGCGCGACCTGCGGCGTTAGATCGACGAACATGCGCGCGTAGAGCTCCACGTACGTGTGGATGGCTCCGATTTCCAGCTGCCCATCCTCCACCATTTGCGCCAGGCGGAGGCTCTGCGGTCCGGCGTAGGAGAAGTCCACCCGGCGCGCGATGCCCCGCTCGAACAAGGAAAGATGCTCGGGACGGGCGATGCTCGAGATGAGCAGATGCACGTCGTGCACGTGCGACGGGTCGACCTCGGCCAGGGCGCGCGACAGAAAGTCGGCCTGCTTCTGATTGTTCCCCTCCAAGGCCACGCGATCGCCCGGCGCAATCAACGTTTGCAACGTTTCCACGATGCGTTCGCGCGGAATTTCGCCGGCACCCCCGACGGCCGTCAGCCGGCGTTCCTTGTCGGCACGGCGCTTGGCCCACCGGCTCACGGGGCGCTCCGCTCGCGTAAAAAGGCCTCGAGCAGCTCGCCAGTGCTGAGCAGGTGCTTCGTGAGCAGCTCCTGAGCGCGTGCGACATTGCCCTTTCGGCACGCCTTGAAAAGCGCAGCGTGCTCGTCGTCCGATTGCTCCTTGTAGCTGGGCAATCCGAACTTGAGGCGCAAGTAGCGTTCGCCCCGCCGGTGGAGGTTCTCGATCATCTCCATCAAATGGGGGCGCTCGGCAGGGGCATAAAGGCTCATGTGGAAATGCTCGTTGTGGGCGACGTAGCGTGCCTCGGCCCGCTCGCTCGTGGCTTTCTCGAGCAGCGCGGCGGCCGCGGCCAATGTCTCCGGTGTGTGGCGTGGAATGGCCAGGCCGATGGCCAAGCTCTCCAACGCCGCGCGGATCTCGTAAATCTCTTTGGCCTCGTCCGCGCTCATGGGGCTCACTTGAACGCCTTTGTTGGGCGAAAACGTGATCCACCCCTCCGTCTCCAGCCGGCGCAAAGCCTCCCGCACCGGAATGGCGCTGACCTCGAAGTGCTTGGCCAGCGCATCTTGCCGCAAGGGCTCTCCGGGGGCGAGCCGCCCTTCGACGATGGCCCGGCGAAGTTCGTGTGCGATGGTCTGCGGGATGCTTGTGCGTACATCTTTCGCCGCAACGCGTTGAAGGCCGCTGCGTGATTTTTTGTCGTTCGAGGGCGAAACAGGGGACCGGCTCACGTGTACATTATATATAATATTCACTTCGGAGGTGTCGAGATGGACATGCAGGCCCAGGCCTTAAGCGCCGGTCAGAAACGCACGCCGCTCAATCGGTCGCAGATCGTGGGGTTCTGGGGGGCCTGGGGCGGGTGGACGCTCGACGGGATGGACTCGTTCATTTACGCGCTCGTGCTCGCCCCGGCGCTGACCGAGCTCTTGCCCAAATCCGGCTATGCGGCCACATCGGCCAACGTGGGGCTCGCCGGCTCCATCCTCTTTGCGCTCTTTCTCGTGGGCTGGGGCCTCTCGTTCATCTGGGGCCCGCTCGCGGACCGGTTCGGTCGCACCAAGGTGCTCGCGGGCACCATCTTCACCTTTGCCATCTTCACGGGGCTTTCGGCCACCGCGCAATCCGTTTGGGAGCTCGGCTTTTACCGCTTCGTCGCGGGCATCGGCATCGGTGGCGAATGGGCGCTGGCCGGCACCTACGTTGCAGAAGCATGGCCCGAAGATCGGCGCAAAATGGGTGCGGGCTACCTCCAGACCGGCTACTACGCGGGCTTCTTTCTCGCGGCGACGCTCAACTACACCATTGGCGCGCACTTCGGCTGGCGCGCCATGTTTCTCACCGGTGCGGTGCCCGTGGTCATGGCCATCGCCGTGCTCCTTCGCGTGAAGGAGCCGGAGAAATGGAAGGATCGCGAGAAGGCCCCGCGCAAAAGCCCGCTCGCCGAGATTTTCCGCGGCCACTACCGGCGCCGTACACTCGTGAACGCGGCGCTCCTCACCGTCGCCATCATCGGACTTTGGGCAGGCGCGGTCTACGAGCCGGCCGCCGTCACCCAGCTTGCGCTCAAGGCGGGGATGAACAAGGCCGACGCCGCACGCACGGCATCGCTCGCCACCGGCGTGTTGGCCATCGGGACGATCCTGGGCTGCCTTTCCCTGCCGCCCATGGCCGAGCGGATCGGGCGGAAAAAGACCCTCGGCTTCTACTTCATCGGCATGGCCGCGGCCATCGCACTGAGCTTCGGGTGGGCCTTCCACCTCGAGCAGGGGCTCTGGCCCTTCGTGGCGCTGCTGTTCTTGCTCGGCTTCTTTGGCGGCAACTTCGCCCTCTTCAGCCTATGGCTCCCCGAACAATATGGGACCGAGGTGCGCGCGACGGCGTTTGCCTTCTGCACCTCCGTGGGGCGCTTCATCGGCGCCGGTGTCAACTTCGCCCTGGGGGCCATGGTCCTTCACATGGGATCGCTGGGTACGCCCGTGGCGCTCACATCGCTGGCCTTCGTTTTGGGCTTGCTCATCATTCCTTTCGCCCTCGAGACGCACGGAAAGACGCTTCCGAGCTAGCCTCGGCGTGGACGATGCCGCGCAGGCGATCGCGCATCCAGCGCAGGGCCGGTTCGCGGTCGTCTTTGCCGTGCCACACCATGGTCACCGGATACGTTGCCATGGCAACGGGGGGCGCGGCCGTGGCGAGGCCGTAGGTGCGCGCCAGAATGGCCGCGGCCACGTGCGGGACCGTCGCGATGAGCGGCCGGCCCTTCACCAGCGCCGCCATCGATGCGAAGCCGGAAACCGTGGCGACGACGCGCCGCTGCTTTCCTTGCGTGCGCAGCGCCTCGTCGACCAGGCCCACGAGGTCGCCGGTGATGCTGGCCATCACGTGCGGCACCTCGAGGAACCGCTTCATGGTGAGCGGCCGTTCGACGTGGCGCGGATCGAAGATGGAGACGAACCGCTGTGCGTAAAGCTCCTCGGCCACCAGGGCGTGCGCCGGCTTGGGCAAGACGCCGATGGCGATGTTCGCCTCGCCGCGCTCGACCATGCTCGTGCCGGTGTACCAGTTGCTGGCCTGGACCACGACGACGATCCCGGGGGCGTTGCGGCGCACGTCGTCGAGAAGCCGCGGCAGGAGCCAGACATCGAGATCGTCGGCCAGGGCCAGGCGGACCGTGCGCGAGGCGGTTTTCGGATCGAACTCGCTCGCCTCGAACACCGCGCCGTGCACCAGCTCGAGGGCCTGCCGCACCAGCGGCTCGATGGCCACCGCACGCGCCGTGGGCTCGACCCCGGTGGCCACCTTGACGAAAAGGGCATCGTCCAAGAGAAGGCGAAGGCGCCCCAGGGCCATGCTCACCGCAGATTGGCCGACGAAGAGCCGTTTGGCAGCCCGCTTGACGCTTCGCTCGCGAAACACGGCAGCGAACACCACCAGCAAATTGAGATCGACCTGCCGCAGTTTGGCATAATCACGATGGTTGAACATCGTGATCAATCATATCAACTTCCGAGATGATGCGTTCGTACCTAAGTACAGGGCATGAACATCGGAATCCTTGGAGCAACGGGCAACATCGGACAGCGCATTGCCGCGGAGGCCCTTCGGCGCGGACATCGGATCACCGCCATCACCCGGGACGCCTCGAATTTCCGCGACCAGCCGAAGACGACGTGGAAGGTCGCCGACGTGCTCGACGCCGCCAGCATCGGGCGCGTGCTGGAAGATCTCGACGTGCTGGTGAGCACCTTCCAGCCTGGAAACGGCGCGCGCGATCTCGACGATGTGATCCGCCGATCGATTGCCCATCCCGGCGTGTACGCCAAGGCCGCGACGGCGATGCTGGAGGCCATCGCGGCAAGCGCGCGACCGTCGTTGCGCCTCCTCGTGGTGGGCGGGGCCGGGAGCTTGGAGCTGCGCCCCGGTCTGGCGTTGGTCGACTCGCCCGATGTTGGGCAGCGCCTGGACGAAATCGGAATACCGCGCGAGTACGAGGTGGCCGTTCGCGGGCATCGGGATGCGTTGAACGTGCTGCGTCTGTCCAACCGCAATTGGACGTACTTCAGCCCGGCCGAGCAGATTGGGCCCGGCGAGAGGACTGGGCGATTCCGGCTCGGCGAGAATCAACCGGTGCTCGACGCCGACGGGAAGAGCCGCATCTCCTACGAGGATTTCGCCGTAGCGTTGATCGATGAAGTGGAGATCCCCAAATACATCCAACGGCGATTGACGATTGGGTATTAGAACGAGAACGTGAGCCCGAGGCTCACCGGCGTGTCGTATCGCTCGTGGACCGTGTGAAAGGGAAGATCGAGGCGCGCGGAGCCGGCGACGCGGAATTGGTCTTTGCGGAAAACCTCGATGCCGAGTTCCACGTAGGCCGAAGGGCCGGTTTCGAGGGGCGCGTTGCGGGTCGAGAACCAGGACCAGCCGACGCCGGCCCCGAGCAAAGGGCTCATGCTGCCCGGAAAGGGGTAGTACCGCGGGCCGAAATAGATGGAGCTGAGTTGCGTCTCGCTCGCGTCGCTCGAGGGGAACGCGGCGCGGCCGCCGCCGCCGATGGCGAAACGCCGCAGGTGGTAACGCACGGACGCGTCGAACCCGAAGGCAAAGCCCTTCATGTTGGGGGTGACGCCGTAGGCCCCGACGGCCACGCGGACAGGGCTCCAGCGCTTTTTCTTGGGCGCCGCCTCGTTCACGAGCTGCGTGTCGTCGCGCGGTTCGATCTCACCGGGCTGTTGGGAAAGGACTGCGAGAAGCGAAGAAGCGAAGAGCCACGTCATGGTGACGCCACTACTTCGCAATGCGCGTGCCACGCGGCGCGTAAGGCATTTTGCGCCCTAGTGAAATGAGGACCTCAGTCGGTGTGCACGTGGCGCACGCTTTCGAGCCCGCGGTGTGGCGCGCGGGAAACTCCTGTTTCAGCGCGGCGCGGCTGGGGCCTGGCCCAGAGGCACGTTGTAACAGTAGACGATTTGCCAGCGGCCCTCGCGGCGCTCGAATACCTCGGTGACGCCCATGGATGCGACCATCTCCTGCGAATCGACGCGCAGGGTAGTATGGGTGATGCCCGTCACGATGCCGACGTCGCCGAACACGCGTGCCTCGAAACCGACTCCTTCGTTGGATACGACGATGGCGGGCGGCGAGCGCACCCAGTCGAGAAAGGCCTCGCGGTCGATGTCGGGCTCGCCCACGGTGCGGAAGATGGCTTCCGGCGCCAAGAAGGCCTCGAGCAACGCCGGCTCGGTGTTTCGAAAGGCGATGAGCCCGAGCTGCACGATTTCGAGCAGCTGGGCAACGTCGTCGGTGTTCATGGTTTCTCCCTGAAGAGCGCCCATAACGTACGGGGTGGATGCTACCATCCCGATGCCATGTCGTTTCGCTGGTTTTTCCTCGGTGCCTTGCTCGTGGCGTGCCACGCAAATCAGGAATCGACCCATGATGGGCGTAAGCAATCGGTCCTCGACATCCGAGACGCAGAGGCCACGTGCCCACCCATCGCGCTGAATGCGTCCCTGGACGATCTGGTTCACGCGATCGTGTCCAACATGGGATTGAAGGCCGGTGCTGGCTCCGACGCGTACGTGGTCCCAAGTCCGAGTGTCCGCGACGCGTTTGCGGCCTCCGTGGTTTCGACCTTGTCGGGCGACACGCACAAGGCGTGCGGTCTCCCCGCATCGTATCGCTCCTTCTCGCTCCACGATGGGGCGGAGGACATTCTCCTCGTCGCCGAGCTCGACGCCACCGGGCACCCCGCGCCGCAGTCGTTCTGGGGTACCTACGCATCGCGGAGACCCGCGCCCGGAACGCGCGCCTTGGTCGTCGAGGCACCGCATCCCTTGTTCGACAAGAACACACCGTACGAATCGCGCGCGGTCTTCTCCGAGGCGCGTGCCGAGTGGTTTCTCATGGCGGGGGCGCATCGATGCGCCAATGAGGGCAGCGCCGGCTGCGACGGCACGACCACGGCCTGCGGTGGCGACTCGGCGCCCTATCGCGAATCGGACACGGCCCATGCGACCACGTCGCCCTTCTTCGCCATTCACGCCGAGCTTTCCAGGAGCACCGACGCACCCTTTCTCCAATTGCACGGCAACGCACAGAGCTGCCCCGACGCCTTGATCAGCGACGCATCGGGCACCTACTCCGATGCGGGGGTGACCGCGCGCCTCGCCGCGGCCATCGAGGCGAGGGGGCCCTCGGTCGGCCGCTGCGGCCTGGGTTACCCGAAGACGGGTTGCAGCTTGTGCGGGACGGACAACGTCGAAGCGCGCATGACGGCCGGTTCGAGCCAGGCATGTACGGAGAAGGGAACGCAGTACGGCCGCCTCGTTCACCTCGAACAGCGCCCCGGCCTCCGGCAGATTCCCGACGGCGGCACCCCGGGCTACCAGCCCGTCGTCGATGCCGTCATAGCGACGTTCACGCCGCGTTAGGTGGCAATCCCGTCCAAGGCACCGAATGGGAATGAACGAGCTGCCACCGGCCGTCGCGGCGCACGAACACCTCCGTGAAGCCGTCGGCATCGATGACATCGCCGGCTTCGGTGCGCATGTGCGCACGCCGGATGCCCGTCACCACGCCGGTGTCACCGAACACGTGCACGTCGAACGCCTCGCCTTCCATCGAAACGATGGTTCCCTTGGACGCGCGCAACCATTCGATGAATTCCGCGCGTGTCATGTTGGGCATGCCGGGTACGCAAATGACGAAATCGGGTGCCAGGATCGCCTCCAGCAGCGCAGGCTCGGAGTTGCGCGCGGCGATGATCCCCAGACGCATCATCTCGAGGAGCTGTTCGTGGTCGTCGCTCATGCTTTCTTCCGCTTCTTCACTGGCCTCTTTACCTGCTTCGTTGCCCGCTTCTTCGCACGCGGTGGTGGCGTCTCCTCTTCGGACAGCCAGCCGTAGCGCTCGAGGTCAATCGTACCATCCCGATTGAAGCGTACGCCTTCCTTCTCCAGAATGGTCCGCTGCAATCCGGGATGTTCCCCGTCGGTCGAGATACCGCCGCGCCCGTTCACGACGCGCTGCCAGGGAATCGCCCCATCGGGGGCCGCCCGAATCGCCCACCCGACGCCGACCGGGGTGAGGCGCCGGTCGATCATCTGCGAAACCTGACCATAGGTGATGACTTTGCCACGCGGAATGCGCTGGAGGATCTCCCATACACGCTCGAAGGGCGGCGTCTCTTTGGCTGGCGTCTTGGGCATCGAACTCCATGCTTTACCATGAGGCGCCTTGACAATGTCAAGTCGACCCCGACCCGCTAACGACCGGTCTTCTCCAGCATCGCCGACACCACGTCGCGGTGCGCTCGGGTGGTGAAGCAATTCGGCTCCGCGAACTCCTCGGCCAGGATGGCGTGGGGCCAGGCCATGTCCTGAGCACCGCGGAGGAGAGGCTTCATCATGCGCACCACGTGCTCGGGAAGCGCCGCGATCTTGCGCACCCAGGCGAAGGCGGCTTCCTCCAGCGCCTCGGGCGGATGCACCGCATTGGCGAGTCCGAAGCGCACGGCATCGTCGCCGCCGAGGGGCTCGCCCGAGACGAAAAGCTCGAAGGCGCGCGCATGCCCGAGCCTGCGCGTCACCAGCCAGCTCATTCCCACCTCCGGCACCAGCCCGATGCGGCCAAACGCGGGCACCAGCCGTGCGCGCGACGAGACGAGAACCAGATCGCACGCGAGCGCGAAGGACAGCCCCACACCGGCCGCCGCCCCATCGACCGCCGCGACGAACGGCTTGTCCGACTGCGCGATGAGCCGCACGATGCCGCCGAACTGCGTGCGGATCCACCGCCACAGCGCCGTGGCCCCGTCGTTCGAATCGAGCAGCGGCCACGCGGTGTCGCGCATCAAGCGAAGATCGCCCCCCGCGGAAAAAGCACCGCTTGCGCCCGTGAGCACGATGGCCCGAACCGCGGGGTTGTTCACCAGCCGTTCGAGCTCGTCGCGCAGGCGCACCGTGAGAGGGCCCGATAGGGCATTGAGGCGCGCCGGATCGTTCATGCGGACGACGGCGCATCCCTCGAATGGATACGCGACGTTCACGAGATCGGCACCCGCCGCGCGAAAGTCCTCGATCATGGCGTCGTAGTGACTCATGGCAGTGTTCATTCGCTCTCCTCCGTCGTTCGTTTTCGCACCGACGCCCATGCGGCGTCGGCCAGCAGCACGCGGGCCCGTACCATCTCGGTCTTCGATTGGCCCTCCAGCCATTGACGCGCGTACGACGCTGCGGGCCCGATGATCAGCGCCGTGAAGACGTCCATGGGAAGCTTCTCCAATTCGCCCTTGGCCACGAAGCCGCGCGCGAGCTCGCGAACCATGGCGAAACTCTCGGAGTTGGCGCGCACGATGTCCGCTTCCACCGCGGCGATGGCCTCGGTGCGGCGGGCATCGAAAAGGAAGCGCGCCGACGGCGGATCGGCGTCCACCCACTCCAGGTAGTGCTCGACGATGCCGCGGATGAACGTGCGCGCCGTGCGATACCTTTTTACGCGCAACGCGAGATCGCGCTGGTAGCGAACGAGTCGATCGACGTAGAGCGCGCCCAGGATGGCGTCCTTGCTCGCGAAGAAGTGGTACACGCTGCCCGTGGTGGCGCCCGCGCGCTCGCGAATGTCCGCGATGGTGGTCGCCCCGATGCCGCGTTCGACGAAGCAGGCCAGGGCTGCATCGAGAATCTCGGATCGTCTGTCCCGGCCCGGCGGCATGACTAGAACGTTGTTCTAGAATATTGTTCTAGTCAAGGGCGCAGGAGTCGCACAATGTGCACCATGGATGGGCGGTCCCGGCGGCGATGGCGGATGGCACTGGCCAGGGTGGGGGCGGGAAGGTAGACTGGGAAGCTGAGCCTGCCCTGATGAAAAGTCGCATCTTTTTCCTCGCCCTCGTTGCCACCATCATCGGAATCTTCCTCCTGGCGCTGCACCAGCGGAGGTTCGAGGCGGCGTCGTCCGGCGGAGAGAAGGTGAAGCTGCTCGCCGTGTCCAAGCAGGTCGAGCGCGGGACCGTCATCGTCGACGACATGCTCACCGTGCGCGAGGTGCCCATGGCCTACGTCGAAGATCGGGCCATCAAAGAGGCGGAGCGCGGGAAGGTCGTCGGTCTGCGCGTCATCAACTTGATGCGCGAAAACGAGACCCTCATGTGGACCGACCTGACGTCGGGCGAGGAGCAGCAGCCCCTCAGCAGTGCGATCCAGCCGGGCAGCCGCGCGCTCACCATCCGCACCTCGCGCGAAGATTCGAATACGCCGCTGATTCGGCCTGGCGACTACGTCGACGTTCTGAGCGTCATGCCGGATGGCCGTCCCGAGAGGGGCGGGCAGGGCGAGAGCCGCTCGTCGGTGGTGCTTTTGCAGCGCGTCCTCGTGCTCGCGTCGGGGCTGAACATCTCGACCCAGGACGTGATGGATCCCGCGGGGACGAACGTGAACATGGACAAGGCGGAGAGCACGTTGCTCACCCTGAGCGTGACCCTGCAAGAGGCGCAAGTCCTGACCTTGGCGGCGGAGAAGGGGCACCTCTCGGTCGTCGTCCGGGCCAAGGGGGATTCGCGTACGGTTTCGAACATCAGCGAGATCCCCTCGGACGAGCTTTGGGACGTGAAGCTTCGGGCCGCGCGGGCCATGCGCCCCAGCGTTTTCCAGGGCCCGATCCCTCCGTCGCGCAACTGAATCAAGGCTGATGCCCGACTGCCTCGTCAACGGTGTGCGCCTCCATTTCGAGGAGCATGGCCAAGGTCAGGAAGGGCGGGCGCCCATCCTCTGCATCCATGGCATGTCCACGTCCGCCCTCGTGTGGGGACCGTCGGTGGCCAAGGTTGCTGCCCTGGGGCGCACCATCGTTTACGACCGACGTGGCTGCACGCGCAGTGAGCGCCCGCAGCCGTATGCGACGAACATCACGCAGCAGGCCGACGATGCCGCCGCGCTGCTGCGCGCGCTCGACGCCGCCCCGGCGGTGGTCATCGGACGGAGCTACGGTGGCGAGGTGGCGCTGGCCTTGGCGCTGCGCCATCCGGAAACGGTGCGCGCGCTGGTCCTGCTCGAGGCAGGCCTGGTGAACCTCGTTCCCGAGGCGAAGGCCTGGGCCGAAGGCGTCATGGCGCGCACGCTCGCGGCCGCCGAGGGCGAGCCGTCCGATGCGGCGAAGGCTCTGGTGCACGAGATCCTCGGAGAGGGCGCCTGGGAGAAGTTGCCCCCGCCACTCCAAAGCATGTTCGCGGCCAACAGCGCGGCGGTGGTGGCGGAGATGCGCGGTGGCTTCCTCGAGGCGGAGCCTGAGGCGCTGTCGAAGCTGGGCATCCCGTTGCTGCTCGTCGCATCCGCCGAGTCACCGCCGGCGTTTCGTCACGTGGTGGCGGCGATGGGTGCAGCCATCCCCATGGCGCGCACGGCCCTGGTGCCTGGCGGGCACATGATCGACTTGGCGGAGCCCGCGGTCCTCGAGTTCGTGGCAACCGTGGTTCGAGAGCCGAATCCGTAGCTTTCGAAATTCGGCGCGGTTTCGAAATTCGGAAGGGGGAGGTGAAATTAAGCGGGGACCCTCGGCGAAAGGGGAATGCTCGAGCACGCGACCCTAGTGCGCGCCGTGCACGGGCTGACCTCCAAGGAGACCGCGATGAATAGATGGCTCTGGACCATGACGGTTGCCGGAACGATGAGTACTGCGCTGGCGTGCGCAGGTGGGGAGACCGTGACGGCCGCTCCCGCGAAAGCGGGTGGAGCGCCGGCGGGAGCCCCGGTAACCGTATCGAGCGCCAGCGGGGATTTTCAATTCGAGAAAGCGATCATTCCGCCGAAATCGCTCGAAATCAAAGGCATCAATGGCAACTTGAAAATACTGGGAACGACGTCGGGCACTGCCGAGGTGCGCGGAACGAAGCGCGCAAACGGCAAAGGAGACCTGGCAAGTCAACGCGTCGTTGCCACGGAGCATTCGGGGGGAGTGGTGATTTGTACCCTGTTTGCAAATCAGCCCGACGACGATTGCAAACCGGGTGACGCGGGGCACATCGGCCACCGGGGCGATGAGGGCAAAGACGATGGCGATTTGGCCATCGACTTCGAGGTGCGCGTTCCCGCGGGTGTTTCATTGAACGCGACCACGATGAACGGGAACATCGACGCGAAAGACCTGCGCAGCTCGCTGCGTGTTCACACGATGAACGGGAATCTCGATGTGGCAACCACGGGCCGCCTCGTGGCCAAAACGATGAACGGCCGCATCGTGGCGCCGCTCTCCAGTTCACTCACCGTCCCCGTGCAACTCGAAACGATGAACGGATCCATCGAACTCCGCGCCCCCGGCGACGCGAGCTTCGAACTCTCCGCCTCCACGATGAGCGGCCATATCCAATCGGACTTCCCCCTCCCGGCGCCGGCCGGCCCGCCTGGCATCCCCGAGAGCATCTCCGCCAAAATCGGCCGCGGCGGCGCTCGAGTCGCCCTTAAAACGATGAACGGCAACATCAACGTCAAGCGATCGAACTAACTATTTGGCCGAGCGCTCCGCCTCGTACTTCGGCGACTTACTCCAGCTCCCGATCGCGGAACCAGCTGGCCCAGTTGAGGAGGACGCGGCGGAGTTTTTCGCGTTCGACGTGGTAGATGCGTTCGCGGCCGCGCTCCTCGACGTGAACCAAGCCGGCGTCCTCGAGGACGCGCAGGTGGCGTGTCGTCGTGGGCCATGCGCAATCGAAGCGTTGGGCGATGTCGCCGGCGGTCATCGAGCCGCCGCGGAAATTCAGCACCAGCAAGATGAGCCGCCGCTGGCGATGGGCGAGGGCCTCGAAGACGGCTTCGAGCTCGGCGTCGGCGCGTGCGGTGCGCTCGAACGCGGTATCGACCGTATCGAGTTTGGCGCGCTTCGACTTGGAGGTGGCCACTAGTTCTCGAGTGCCACGAAATTGGGGAACTCCATCGACTCGCAACACAGGGCCATGGGCTCCCAGATGGCGAGCACCTCCGGGTTGCGATGCGCCAGCTCGGACGCCCGAGCGCTCTTCCACGAGACGATCTCCACGATGGTGCGCTCGTCGATGGCCGGGCGAAAGTGGTTCGCACGCTGCCGAAAGCCGCGCAGCCGGATCGGCCGATCTCCGACGATCAAGCCGTGGCGATGCAATGTTGCCCACTGTTGGCCGAGCAGGCGAAGCATCTCCTTTTCCTTACCGGGCTTGACCCGGTAGGTGCAGACGGCCGTGAGGGCTGTGGTCTTGGGCATGAAACACGCTTAGCAGTAGCGCTAAGCGTGTCAATCCCCGCTCCTCACGCGCGTTCCAGCCGGATGATCCCTCCCCACCGGTGTTTTCCCGGACGGCGAGGGTCCACCTCGGGGAGTACGGACTGAAGGAGTCCAAGCATGAAGGGAATGCGCTTGTACCTCTTCGCCTCGCTGGACATGGTGAGGATCTCCCTCGGCTTCCACCCGAGTGACTCGAAGAAGGAGAGGCCATTCGCCGGCCCGAACTTCATGCGGTCGCCCGCGGCGAGGTACGGATCGGTCATTCGCTGCAGCATACGCAGCATGGCCGGTGACGCGAGATCGATGATCCACGAACCCACCTCGTGGCGTTTGGCCAGGTCCTTCGCAATGGCGGTGACGGCGGCATCTTCGAGGTAGATCAAGAAGCCCTCGGTGATGACCAGCGCATTCTTGGCGCCGTCGAGGGCTCGATCGAGGAAGGCCCCGCGCGCGGCACTGTCCGTGAGGTCCACCTTTTCGCGCCGCAGACGGCACACCGGCTTGTCCGTCGACAAGATGCGCTCTTTGCGTTCGACCATCGACGGGAAATCCCCCTCGACCCATTCGAGCAATGCGGGAAGCTGCAGGCGGTACGGCCGTGAATCGAGACCGGCCGCGAGGTTGAGCACACGATCGGCGCCCTCGCGCACGGCGGTGTAGACCAAGTCGTCGATCACCTTGGTCCGTGTGACCATCGGCCACGTGGGCACGGTCTTGGGCACCGCACCTTCTCCCGCGAGGCGGGCGGCGAACGGATCGCGAAAAATAGCGTCGCTCCGCGACGATTCGATGGCCCGATAGGCCGCTACCCAATGGGCGGTGTCCAGCACCGAGGACTCATGGACGTTGCTCATGGATGGTCATTTAGCGTTAACGCTAACCATGTCAAGGTTAGCCTGTGTGCTAAATGTTGTGCGCAGACCTTGAAGCTGCGCCCCCGCGTTCTTTTTAGTCAACGTTCGTCGCTGACGGTCGATGCTTCGTCGCCAGAGGGGCTGGGCGTTTGGCGCTCGAATTGCAGCCACTTCGGCGCCGAATGCACGTGCAGCGCGGCATCGCGCGTGTGCTCTGCGTTCTTACGCTCTTTGAAGACGGTTCCGCTCGCGATTACTTGTCCTCCAGCGAGGATGCGATTCCGGAGGCGTCGTTCGAGCTGCGGGGCGTGACGAACTTCTCGACCATCGAGTTCAAATCCTTGCAGCCGTTCGTCGATACCATCGAGTAGTCCGTGTCCCGAAATGGCGCCGCGGTCATTCTGGGTCGCGGCGCCATGTCCCTTGCCGCGGGGAGGGAAAGGAACAAGGATCGACCCATGCTGAGCAAACACTTCATCGTGCGGCGCGATGTTTGGACCGAACACACGATTGTCACGGAGGAACGTGTCCCGCTTGCGTCGGGGACGGTGGAGCTCGAGATCGACCGGTTCGGGCTCACCACGAACAACGCCACCTATGCGGCGTTGGGCGACTCCTTCTCGTATTGGAATTTCTTCCCGCGGCGGGAGGCAGGGTGGGGGAGCGTCCCGGTGTGGGGCTTCGCCTCCGTGTCCCGTTCCGAGCATCCGGACGTCGCGATCGGGCAGCGCTTCTACGGATATTTCCCGATGTCCACGCACCTGATCGTGCAGCCGCACAAGGTCGACGGCTCGGGCTTCCTCGATGGTGCCGAACACCGGCGCCCGTTGAGCAACGTGTACAACCATTATCGGCTCACGACGACCGATCCCAATTACCGCCCCGACACGGAGCCCCAGCAGGTCATCTTGCGGCCGCTCTTCGGGACGTCGTTTTTTCTCACCGACTTCCTCCAGGCCGAGGGCTTTTTCGGGGCCGGGCAGCTCCTCTTCTCCAGCGCGTCGTCCAAGACGGCGTACGGCACGGCGTTTCTCTTGAAGCGCCAGAGTCCGCGCGACTGCGAGCTCGTCGGCATGACGTCACGCCGCAACGTCGACTTCGTCACGCGACTGGGCCTCTACGATCGCGTGATCACCTACGACGACGTGGCGTCGCTTTCGCCGTCGCGCAAAGCCGTGTACATCGATTTTGCTGGCAGTCGAGCCACGCGTGCCGTCGTGCATCGGCACTTCGGCGATGCGCTCGCGCACAGCAGCGCCATTGGCGCCACGCATGCCGGCGCCCTCGAAACGAAGGGAGAGCCTCTGCCAGGCCCGCCGCCAACGCTCTTCTTCGCACCGGCGCGCATCAAGCAGCGTGCGGAGGATTGGTCGCCGGCGGTCATGTGGCAGCGGGTTGCAGAGGCATGGAACGCCTTCTTGGTTCCCATTTTGGAGCCGTCGCGCGGCTGGCTGCGCATCGAATCGGGGCGGGGCGACGAGGCGGTGAAGCAGCACTACGACGCCATCGTGCGCGGTGAGAGCGCCCCCGAGGAGGGGCGCGTCGTCTCGCTCATGCCGTAGCGAGGCGCTGCCCGCGACCGATGCGGAGCACCAACGCGGAGGCGGCGAGGCAGATGGCACCGGCCACGACCCATGCCGGCGTGTACGTCGAGAGCGTGGTGCGGACGACGCCGGCGCCCAGGGCACCGACTCCCGCACCGATTTGATGGGCGGCGACGACCCATCCGAAGACGATGGGGCCGTCGGCCGCGCCCACCGTTTGCGTGGTGAGGCGAACGGTGGGGGGCACGGTGGCGATCCAATCGAGCCCGTAGAACACCGCGAAGAGCGGAAGGCCGAAAAGGGACATTTCGAACGCCGCGGGCAAATAAAGGAGCGCAAGGCCGCGCAGTCCGTAATACCAAAAGAGCAACCAGCGGCTGTCGAAGCGATCCGTCAGCCAACCGCTCATGGTGGTGCCCACCAGATCGAAGACGGCCATGATCGCGAGCAAGCCGGCGGCGCGCACCTCGGGGATGCCATGGTCCATGCACGCGGGCACGAGGTGCGTGCCCACCAGGCCGTTCGTGGTCGCCCCGCAGATGAAGAAGCTGCCGGCGAGGAGCCAGAAATCACGGTGCTTGGAAGCACGGCGCAGCGCACCAATGGCGTTGGCCAGCGGATTCACGTTCGCCGCCACGTGTTCCTCGGCATCGGGGGCGGCGCCGTAGGGACGCGCGCCCACGTCGGCAGGGCGATCGCGGACCAAAAGCGCGACCAACGGAATGACCGACGCGATGGCGCCGGCCACCACGAGCGACACGGTCCGCCAGCCGTGGCGCGCGACGAGGATGGCAAGCAGCGGCAGAAAGATCAGCTGCCCCGTGGCCGTGCTGGCGGTGAGCATGCCCATCACGAGTCCGCGCCGTGCGACGAACCAACGATGCACGACGGTGGCGCCGAGCACCATGGCGGTGGTGCCGGTTCCGAGTCCCACGAGCACGCCCCAGAAGGTCACCAGCTGCCACGGCGCATGCATCTGCGTGGTGAGCAGCACGCCGGCGGCGATGATCGCCAGTGAGATCAGCGTGGTGCGCCGGATGCCGAACGACTGCATGATGGCGGCGGCAAAGGGCCCCACCAAGCCGTAGAGCACGAGGTTCACCGACACCGCGGAGGAGACCAGGGCCCGGCTCCAGCCGAACTCGCGCTCCAGCGGAACGATGAGAACACTCGGTGTGGCGCGCACGCCCGCCGCGCACAAGAGCACCACGAAAATGACCGCGGCCACGACCCACGCGTAGTGGATCCGTGGCGACCTTGACGGCAAGGACGACATGGGTAGAATTGTTGTATGACCAGTCGTTCAAAAAATGTCAAGGCAGCCGCCCCGCGCGGTCGCCCGCCGAAGCTCGGCACGCGCGAACGCCTTCTTTCGGCGGGCCTCGAGGCGATGCACACCCGCGGCTACCACGCGACCGGCATCGCCGACGTGGTCGAGCGGGTCGAGGTTCCGAAGGGCACATTTTACAATCACTTCGACAGCAAGGAGGCTTTCGGCGCCGCGGTCACCGACGCGTTCTTCTCCGGTGTGCTCGGGGCGCTCGAGCCGTTCGTCGACGACGAATCGCGCTCGCCCCTCGCCCGCGTTCGCGCGTACTTCGAGGCACGCATCGCCGCGAACCGCGGCCGCGGCTACGTCAAAGGCTGCCTGCTCGGCAACTTCAGCCTGGAGTGCACCGACGAGAGCGAGCCCATTCGCGAGCGCCTGCGCGAGCACTTCGAGGTATGGGCGGCACGCCTCGCGGGTTGTTTGGCGGAGGCGCAAGAGTGCGGGGAGCTGCGCCGCGATGTCTCGCCGGATCGCCTCGCACGCTTCCTCATCGGCGGGTGGGAGGGCGCGCTCGTGGCGATGCGTGTAGAAAAGAGCGCCACGCCGCTCGTCGAGTTCGTGGAAAACGCCTTTACCCTGGTGCTGCTGCCGCCTTCTACGGGTCGCTCTGTGAAGAATTGTTGACAGGGCTCGCCGGGAGGACGCTTGGTGTTAAATCACGGGTGTCCATGTTGGAATGGTTTCCCTGGTTGTCTGCGTTGGCCGCGCTCGCGGTCGTCATCCTTGCCGCGTGGTTGCGCGGGCGCTTCTACGCGATGTTTGCGGCCGTGCTCCTGACGATTCACACGCTGGTGTCGTCGGCGCTGGCGCCCTCGTTCGGGGAGCTGCTGCCGCTGTACGCGTATTTCCAGCTTGCTGTGTTCGCGCATTTCGCCTTTCTCACGCGGCCGAACATGCGGCCGGTCTGGTACCGCGCCCTCGTGAGCCTGCCAGCGTCGTTTTTCGCGGCGGGCACCTTCCTCGCGTTGCCCTGGGCCGTGGCGGCTGCGTTCGGCGTGCAGCCTTACGGTTTCTTCATCCCGTACGCGGTGGCGGCGGTGGGGCTCGTGCAGAGCCTCGTGCATCGCTTCGAGGAAATCGACGTGGCGCTGGACGATGCTTCGGCGCCCGCGCTCGCGCGTTGGTCGCTGGGCGCGGCGGACCCGGCATCTCGCCCGTTGCGCATCGTCCAGATCACCGATCCGCACCTGGGACCCTTCATGTCCGAGGCGCGGCTTCGCGACATTGCCACGCGGGCCGTTGCGGCCAATCCGGATCTCGTGCTGCTCACCGGCGATTTTCTCACCATGGAATCGCACGAGGCGCGCGCCGTTCTCGCGCGCGCACTCGCGCCCCTCACGGCGCTTCCCCCGGGGCGTGTGTTCGCCTGCCGCGGCAACCACGATCTCGAGGCTCCCGACACGGTGGAGGGAGCGTTGCAGGATATCGGTGCACGGCTCCTCATCGACGAATCCCAGGTGGTCGACACCCCGGCGGGCCCCGTGCAAATCCTGGGCATCGATTTTCACTTCCGCGATCGCGCCGCACGCACGCGGGCCGCGTGCGCGAGCCATCCACGCATCCCCGGGCACCTGCGCCTCGTGCTGCTGCACGACCCCGGCGCGTTCAAGCATCTACCCGACGGCGAGGCCGATCTCGTGCTCTCGGGCCACACCCACGGCGGGCAGCTCGGGCTTTTGACCTTGGGCCTTCCGCACACCTTCGTGAGCGCCTTCACGGACATCCCCGATCACGGCCTCTGGGCCCTCGGAAGAAATCGCCTCTACGTTCACCGCGGCACCGGCCACTACGGCTTCCCCCTTCGCGTCGGCGTCCCTGGTGAGGAGAGCCTTCTGCGCATTCATCGCTCCGCCGCGACGGGTTAGACCAATTCTCGAATAGAAAGAGAAACCGCCAGGACGCCAAACGAGAGGCGCCAGGATCGCCGAGTGAACCAACCATAAACCCTCATTTGGTTTATTGCCGTTGCCCTCGGAACCCCTGGCGGCCCTGGCGTCCTGGCGGTTTCCTTCTTCACTTTGTAACGCGTGATCCTGGTCGAGGACCGTGCTCGCCGTCTTCTAGACGGGGCCCGATGCGCTAGGGCGGGGGCGTAGGCCGTCCGAGACGACGGTGAAGAGGTGGTGGCGCGCGGCGGCGTCGCCGCCGCGTTGATCGATGGCCACGAAGACGCCGCTGACCAGCGCGAAGACGTCGGCAATCGAGATGTCCTCGCGCACGTTGCCCGCCTGCTGAGCGCGTTCGAGGAGCCCGCCCATGGCATGCCGCAGCTCCGCCCGGGCGTCGGCCAACTCGGTGCTCAGGTCGACACCGGAGCGCGCGAGTGCGTCGACGAAGTCCTTCTTCGTCCCATCGACCATGCGCGCGAGGAACGCGAAGAACGCGTCCCCGGGCTCCGTCGCCTGCACGAGGTCATGCGCATCTTCGACCATGCGCTCCATGCGTCGCCTCACGATGGCCTCGAAGAGTGCCTCCTTCGTTGGAAAGTGACGGTAGAGTGTGCCCACCCCGAGCCCCGCGCGCCGCGCGATCTCGTCGATGGGCACGGCAAGTCCTTCGGCGGCGAACACCGTTTCCGCCACCTCGAGGACCATCTGCCGATTACGCTGCGCATCCGCACGAAGCGGTCTTTTCGCGATCATTGACGAACGGAACCTTCCTAATCAGCGCACCTGAATGTAATCGATGTTCGCGCCCGCGCCTCCGGCGTCATATTGCAACTTGATGGTGGCGCTGGCTGGAATCGACACGCTCACCGTTTTCGTGGTGTAGGTGCCGCTCCAGCTATTCGTCGAGGGGAACTCGACGGTCTGTTTGAGCGAGCCATTCACGTACAGTCCGAGCCGCCCCGGGTTGTTCATCGTGCAATAGCGAATGTCCAGGGTATTGCCCGTGATCGTATTGGAGAACGAAAGCGACGAGCCTTGGCGCAAGTTGACCACTTGGCCCTGATTCGATGCGGCATTGTCTCCCTCGGCATTGCAATTCACCAACGCCGCCTTCTCGCCTTCGTATTTGCCGGTGTCGGGCGGCGGTGTTGCCGGAATGCCCAAGGTGGACGAGGTACCGGATAGATACTTGGCGCCTTGGTTCGCCGTTCCGGAGATGTTCGTATAGGTGTAGTTGCCCAGCGGCTTTGCCGTACGCTCGATGACGTACACGGTATTGGCGGTCGTGGAGAAGCTGACCTCGGCCGCCGCCGTCGTGGTGATCGTGGCATTGTCCGACACGCGCCGTACGCGCAACTCCTGATTGCCCCAAGGATTGACCACCTTGGCGGAGTTGCCGTACAGGCTCTTGATTCCCACGTACTTGATCTCGCCGCTTTCTCGCTCCGAGCTCACGGCAAAGCCGCCCTCGGCATAGAGCGTAAAGCGCCCGACGAAGCTTCCATCGCTGGGAATGGCGGGGAAGACGCGGATTTTGTCGTTGTAGCTCTGCAAGAGCGCTTCGTTCGCCGCCGACAGATGAACGCCGTGGTACTCGAACACGCCGTTCGTGTTGTTCGTGAAGCCATTGGGGTAGTTCTGATACTTCCCGAGCATCAGCTTCATGCCATTGTAGGTCTGGTCACCCAAGCCCAGACGCGCCGCCTGAATGGCATCGTTTGCCCACACGTTGCCGTAGGGGAAAGGTCGATGGTTCCAGGTGTTCAATGCCATTTGATAATCGGATGCCCCAATGCCGGTCACGCTGTACGGCCAGATCAATTCGGCCGCTACGTTCTCGTTGTTGCGTGTTTGCGCAATGGGTGCCTGATGCGGAAGATAATCGGTCCCGTCGTTCGGGTACGGCACCAAGTTGTCCAGCACCGACTGCCATTGCGATCGCAAATTGACATCGAGGCCGAGCGACGACGCTGTTTGAATGGCGATGGGAAACATCTTGCGCACGGCCACCAGATCGGTGACCGCATTTCGTACGTTCCAATACGTCTCGTGGGAATTAGAGACGTCCATGTAATACTTGCCCGCGCCATCGCGCGAAAGCTTCGCCGTGTAGAACTTGGCGACCTCTCGCATGAAGGGATACGCCGTATTGCGTAAGTAATTGCTGTCGTTGGTGTACCGGTACTGCGCAACCATGTTCAGCGCGGCTTCGGTACCCGTGGAATAGATATTCTTCGTATAATCGCTGTTGATCGTCCCCCGCGCATTGCCGTCCCACCCCATGGTCTCCGGCACCCAAATGCCGTCGATGCCATAGCGCGTTTGCGTGTACGACTTCAATGCATTGAAGTTGCGGCTGTGCATGCCATTGAACACCGCCATCATGTCGGCGTGGTTCGACGCGAGGAACGAGTTGTAGACGTCGCGCTGGTTCCAGTACCAGTACGAGTTGCTCCACTTCGTGTTGTCGTTGGTGGCGCGGTACACGCCGTTGATGAAGTGGAACGGATAGTTGCCGTACGCACCGGACGCGATGAGGTACGTGCTCAGGTAATAGACGTTCTCCAGGTAGTCGGCGTCGCCCGATAGGCCGGAATATTGGACGAACGACTTGCGCCAGAGAGCGTGCCACCAATTCTTGTAGTTGTTCAGGGTGGTGGCGTACCCGGTGTTCTTGACCGAGCCGAGAAGACTCTTCGCCTGCGCCACCGAATCGAAATTCGGCGCATTGAGGCGGCTCGCACAGGTGACCCAAATCGTGTAGCTGGACGACGGCGTGATGTTCAGCCGCACCTTGCTACCGGTTACCACCTGCGTGGTGAAACTCGCCCCCTCGACGGTCGCCGCAAGGGTGTAGCCGAAGTGATTCGCGTCGGTCTGACCTCGGCTCAATCCGGCGCCGTTCGCATCGGCGTACGTAGAAACCGTTTTCCACGTGTTCAGATCGGGGACGTCGCCGTTGTTATTGAGGTTGCTCAGATCCCACAGGCTCAAATCGAGCGAGATGGTCTGCACGTTGCCGCGCGAATCGTCGACGTGGATGCCCATCACCTCCGAATTGGGCGAGCCCATGATGGTGACGGTGCGATTCGAATCGTAGCGCGTCGTGAGGACGCCATCGTAGAGCGCGAGGCGTTGCGCAAAGTTCGAGTATCCCGAGTCCATACCCGGGCTCGTGCTCAGGTTGACGAGCCCGGCCGAAAACGCGGTTTGCTCGGAGCTGTCGACGCCGGAGACCTGCATGGTGAGGCCGTTGTTGCTCCACACCATCGCACCCATACGTCCATTGCCGACGGTGAGTCCGTAATCCGGATTGGTGTTGGCCTTGGCGTAGACGATGTCGTGCTTCGACAGGAAGCCGGCGTAGTCCACGTTCAAGCTGCCAGCGCCCGTATCGAACGCGTGCGTCGTGGCGGCAAGTACGTGCTTGCTGTTATTCGTAAATGCGGAGTCGGAGGGCGCGCCCTCGTTGGCGGAGGGCTCGGCGGAACAGGCGAGGAGCAACAAAGTCGCAGGCAGCGAACATCGGCCAAGCCGGAGCTTCATGGGCGCCTTCCTTCCGAACATCGATGACGTATGTCATTGTATTCGGTCGTTCGCGCCCGAGCAACGGCTTTGCCGTGTTACATCTCCGCCGGAACTTGCCAGAGTTTACAATTGGTACTTGTTACAAATTGACAAGTTGATTGTGTTTGTCAAATATGACAATCGCGCTTTGCGTCAGTGCGGCGAGCCTTGCGCACTCCATTGGGGCGTCGCGTCGTCCGTCGAGGCGGCGTCTTCACGGCCGAAGAACCACAGGGTGGCCGATGCGGCAAAGGTGAGGAGGCCACCTGCGACGAGGGCGCCCGAGACGGAGAATCCGTCCACGATGCTGCCGCCGAGCAACGCACCTGAGGCGATCGCAATTTGGAATGTCGAGACCAGCAGGGCCGAGCCGCTTTCGAAGTCTGCGGGCGCTGCCTTGTAGATCCAGGCCTGCACGACGATGGGCACGGAGCCGAAGGCGAAGCCCCAGAGCGTCGCGAGAACCGTGGCCGCGGTGCGGTTTCCGCCCAGCGCGGGTGAAAGCACGAGTACGGCGCCCAGCAAGAGGGCGGTTGCGGCATAGGCGCCGCGCACGCTTCGCCCGGCGGCGAACTCGCCGAAGAAGGTGCCGAAGAAGCCGGCCGCGCCGTAGGCGAAGAGCACGGCGGTGATCATCTTCTCGTCCATCACCGGGACCTGCTGCAGAAACGGCTTCAAATACGTGTACGCGGCGAAGTGCCCGCCCGCGGTGAACAGCACGGCCACGAGACCGACGCGCGCGTTGCGCACCTTCAGGAGTCCGAGAAGCTGTCCGGCGCGGATGGCTTGCGTGGCGGGCAGCCGCGGCAAAAGGGAAATCTGTGCAAGGAGTACCAACGCTGCGAGGCCGGCGGTGGCGCCGAATACGGCGCGCCACCCGGCGATGGAACCGAGCAACGTGCCCGCGGGGACGCCGCACACCGTGGCGAGTGAAACGCCGATCGCAATGATCGAGGTGGCTCGATTGCCCGATTCCTCCGGGACGAGCCGGCGGCCCAAGGCCATGGCAAAGGTCCAGAAGCCGCCGATGCAAATGCCCACCAGCACGCGACCGGCCAAGAGAACGGAGAAGCTCGGCGCGAGCGCCGCGATGACGTTGGAGGCGATGAGCAGGATCGTCAGCGACCATAGAACGACCCGGCGATCGAGTTTGCCCGCGGCGAGGATCCAAGCGGGCGCGGCAAACGTGGCGACGATGCCGGGGGTGGTGACCATCAGGCCTGCGGTGCCGTCGGAGACGTGCAGGCTTTGGGCGATGTCCGTGAGGAGGCCAATCGGAAGAAACTCGGTGGTGACCATCGCGAAGGTGCCAACCGCGATCGAGGCCACCGCCAACCATGACTGCAAAACGGAACGAGGCTCCATCATTGGGGTAGGAGCCATGTAGTTCCGACCTACCGGTGGTCAAGGTCGTTTTGTAACGACTGCTATGAAATGAAATTTATGCGCTGCACGGGCGAGCCCTAGGGTCCGGTAGCGAGCTTGCGCACGAGGCGATCGAGGAATTCGCGCCCCTCGTTGAAGGATCGCACGAGCACGCGTTCATCCTTGCCGTGCGCGCGCACGTCGTCGATATCGCTGAACTCGCCGGAGATGCCGTAGCAGGCGATGCCTGCGCGGCGTAGGTGCGAGCCGTCGGTGGCGGCGGTGAGCATGACGGGGAGCGTGGGAACGCCGGGCCACATGGAGTTCGTGATGCCCTCGACGGCCTTGAGCACCTCGGGTGCCAACGGCGAGGCCGGTGCTGCGGGCAGGTGGGGAATCATGCGTATCTCGATCTGCGGATCGGCGATCACGCGACGGAGGGTTTCCTCGATGCGCGATTGCTCGGTGCCGGGCAGGATGCGGCAATTGATGGTCGCGCGCGCCGATTGCGGAAGGGCATTTTCGGCGTGCCCGCCTTGCAGCATGGTGGCCACGCACGTCGTGCGCAGGGTCGCGTTGTAGAGAGGATGCTCCGAGAGACGCGCCGCCGCTGCGGGATCGCCGCCCTTGGCCACCGCGGCCATGTCGGCGTTGTGCTCGATGACCGCGAGCCGCTCGAAGAAGGCGCGCGTCGTATCATTGAGCTCCACGGGGAATGCGAACTTGGCGATGCGCGTGAGCGCGTCGGACAAGCGATAGATCGCGTTGTCGCGGCCGGGCAGGGAGCTATGGCCGCCTTTGTTCTTCGCCTCGATTTCCCACGACGTGAAAAGCTTTTCCGACGTCTGCAGCTCGTTGGCGATGTACTTGCCCTTTTTGATCTGGCCGCCGCCGCCCTCGTTCAGCGCAAGCTCCGCGTCGATGAGATCGCGGTGCTTTTCGAGCAGCCAGCGCACGCCGTCGTACGGGCCGCTCTCTTCGCCGGAGGTGAGTGCGAGGATGATGTCGCGGTTGGGGACGATGCCTTCCTTCTTCATCTTCACCAGGTTGGTGACGAAGTTGGCGGCCATGTCTTTGTCGTCGCTGGTTCCGCGCCCGTAGAAGTAGCCATCTTGTTCGCGGAAGACGAACGGGTCGAACGACCAATCTTCCTTCTTGGCCTCGACCACGTCGAGGTGGGCCAGGAGCAGCAGCGGACGCTTTTTCCCGCTGCCACGCAGGCGTGCGACCAGGTTTCCGTGCCGCGGCTCTTCGCCGAGGACGCGGATGTCCGACTCCGGGAAGCCCGCGTTGCGGAGCCGCGCCGCCATGGCCTGTGCCGCCTTGGTGGTGTCGCCCGACGACTCCGAGGTGTTGATCTCGATGAGCTCCTTCAACGTGTCGCGCGCATACGCATCGTACGCATTGGGAGCCCGCGCGGCGGTGGTGCGCGGGGCGGCCTGCGATGTGGAGCCTGCACACGATGCAGCAAGCAGGGAGACGGCGACGGCGAAAAACGGCAGGGTAGGGCGCATCTTGCGCCTACTTTACTGAGCGCGGACGAATTCCACTATGGATTCGATGTCGGCGGCGGCCAGGCGATCTTCGACCAAAACGGGCACGCGGGTGCGGAGGTTGCGATGGATGGCATCGATGCGAGATGGCACGTCGGGCACTGGCTTCGCGAGCGAACGAAGGTCGATGGCTTGCGCAGCCGTGATGAGCTCGATGGCCAGGACGGTTTCTGCCAGCGCGATGGCGCGAACGGCGCGTCGGGCGGCGAGGGCGCTCATCGAGCCATGATCTTCAGTGCCGTTGCTCACCGGGATCGACTGCACGCTGGCGGGGACGCACGCGGTGCGGAGCTCGCCCACGAGGGCGGCGGCCGTGTACTGATGGATCATCAGGCCCGAGTGAAGTCCTGATTTTGCGCGCGGGTGAAGCAGGAACGCGGGCAGGCCATCGTTGAGGGCGGGGTCGAGGAGGCGTGCCGTGCGCCGCTCGCTCATCTGCGCCACGTTGGTCACGGACGTCACCAGCGCATCGAGCACTTCGGCCACGGGGGCGGCGTGCATCACGCCCGAGTTGTTCGTGAGGCTGCCGTCGGCGAGCAGCGTCGGGTTGTCCACCGGGCGATTCAGTTCGGCGCCCAGCACATGCTCGGCCCGCGCGATGGCCGCGCGGAAAGCGCCCGCGACCATCGGGGCGCAACGGGTCGACAGCGGCTCGCGCACGCTGCTCGATGCGATGGCCGGCCGCGGTGAGGCGAGAAGCTCGCGCATGCGGCGGGCACTTTCGGCGCAGGGGTCGTGCTCGTCCTCGAAGAGCCGTGCATCGAGAAAGTCCGTGCGGCTGCGCGCCCCGATCATCGACGATACGGCGGCCATCTCCGCGGTGCGTGCGAGGCGTGCCGCATCGTGCACGGCGAGCGCCCCCGTTCCCAGGGTTTGCGCGGGCCCATTGATCAGCGCGAAGGCGTCGCGCCCCGCGAGCTCCGGCAGCGCGATGCCGTGAGCCTTCATCGCCTCGGCCCCGGGGACGCGTGCGCCCGAGGCGAGGGCCCAGCCTTCCCCCGCGAGAAGGAGGCCTGCGTGCGCCAGCGCCGCGAGATCGCTGGCCCCCACGGAACCGATTTCCGGCACGTACGGGTAGACGCCGCGCTCGAGCATGGCCATGAGCGCACGCACCACTTCGAGCCGCGCACCGCTTCGGCCCCGCGCGAGAACGTTGGCGCGCACCAGCAGCATCGCGCGCACCGCCTCGAGCGACATGGGCGCCCCCGTGCCCGCCGCGTGCGACAGGAGCAAGTTGCGCTGGAACGCGCGATTGTCCTCGCTCGAAAGCGTCTCGCCGTCGAGCGCGCCCACGCCCGTCGTCAGGCCATAGATCGTCGCACCGCGCGCGACGTGGCCGAGCAGGAGCGCATGCCCTCGCGCGATGGCCTTTTCGGCCGGCGGCGTCAGCTCGGCGTGCGCACCATGGCGTGCCACGCGAACCACGTCGTCGAGGGTGAGGTGCGTTCCGTCGAGGGCGACGGCTTCCTGGGCATACGGCAGCGAGAACGCGGTCACCATGGATGCACCGGCGAGTCCTTGGGTCGGAAGGCGAACCGCGCCGCCACCGCGAGGTACCCAGGAAAGACGAATCCGCCGTTGCTCTCGAGCACGGCGCGTCGCCGCGCGCGGTAGACCGCGGGCAGCTCGTACCAGGGAACCCACGGTGCTTCGTGATGCACCACGTGGAGGTTGTTGTTCAGAAAGAGCAAGCTCCAAAGGCGCCCGGCCTCCACGATGCCGACCCGATGCTCGGGGACCATTGCCGGGCGATGCTCGATGAAGGAACGAAGCAACGTGAGTCCGAGCCCGGGGTAGACGAAGAGCAGCACGTATCGCGCGAGCGACACGTGGCACACGAGTCCGAGCCATGCGAACACCACGCCGAGCCCCACGAGGTGCCATAGCCATGCGCGCATGCGCCGGAGCGGGAACGCTCCACGAAGGAGCAGCCGCACCTCACCCAGCACGAACTGCACGATGACCATGGCGGGGCCGAACGCCAAGCGCCCCACCAAGGTGGAGTTCACGTGCAAAAAAGCGCGCCGCAGCGCGCTCATCTCGGACCATGTTTCTTTGCTGACGTAGAACGACTCTGGATCGTCCAGGGGATCGGTCAGATGCGGCGTGCGGTGATGCGCCTCGTGTTGCTCACGGTAGATGCCATAGGGCAGCCATAGACTGAGCGGCATCGATCCGAACCACGCGTTGACCCTGCGCCACGGGGTCGGGTGTCCGTGAATGGTCTCGTGCTGAAACGAGCCGTGCCACGCCACGAGCAGGCCACCGAGCGGTGCCACCAGCCACCACGGAAGAGTTGCGGCATGGGCGGTCAGGATGAGCCATAGCGCGTGAATGGCGAACGCTACAGCAAATGTTGGAAGCTCAACAAGGTAAGTACGACGCGGAAGCGAAGATGGCGGGACCATGAACACAGAGCATATTCAATGAGATAGACCACCTTGCAACGCGCCAATGCGCACAACGAATCGCAGATCAGCACAACATCACGCGCATCGTTTGGTTTCACCTCACAACGTTTGAAAATCCAACAAAATGGGGTAAACAGAGCATTGCCCGATGCGAAGGCAAGAGACCGTTGAGTTATTCCGCACGCGTTTACTAGAGGTCATCGCGCGCACTGGCCTCACGCGCTCGGCCTTCGCGGAGAAGGTCGGAATGGATCGGTCGACGCTCTCGCAGCTGCTCGCGCCGGACAACGATCGCCTTCCACGCGTGGAGACGTTGGCGAGCATCGCGAGCGCCGAACAGGTGAGCATCGATTGGCTGGTGGGCCTCAGCCAAGGGGGACCGCTTGGCGCGGACATCCTTCGCCAATCGGTGCAGGTGGAGCCGGACGCTCCTTCGCCCGCCGACGAGCGTCTCGCGCGATGGCAGGCGGAGGCCGCGGGTTACAAAATCCGCTACGTGCCGACGACGTTGCCGGATCTGTTGAAGACCGATCGCATCATTGCCTACGAGTACCGGCAGTTCGCCACCGTCGACCCGGATCAGAGCCTCGAGCAAAGCCAGGCGAAGCTCGAGCTTCAGCGGCGCTCGGAGTCGGAGATCGAAGTCTGCAACTCCGTGCAAGCCGTCGAAGGCTTCGCCCGCGGCGAGGGGGTATGGCGCGGCCTCGAGCTCGAGGCGCGCAAGGAGCAACTCGCGCGCATGATCGCGCTGGCCGACGAGCTCTATCCCGCCTTTCGCTGGTTTCTCTACGATTCACGGAATCGCTATTCGGCTCCGCTCACCGTTTTCGGCGCCAAACGTGCCGTTGTCTACGTGGGGCAGATGTATTTCGTGTTCAACAGCCTCGACCACATTCGCCACCTGACGAAGCACTTCGACGACCTGATTCGCGCCGCCATCGTCCAGCCGCCCGCGGTCATCGGCCTCCTCGAGCGCTTGCTCCAAGAGCTCAACGAGACCGGGCGCATCACGTAGTAACGGCCGGATGATTTACATGAAGGCGGGAAGGCGGGAAGGTTTTGTGAGTTTTCAATTGGTCTAACGAGACCCATGAAAACACCAAAAACTCTCTCTGATCTTCCCGTCTTCCCGTCTTCCCGTGAATTCTCTCTCTTAGCTGCGCACGCCGTAGAGGTGTTCCAGGGCGAGTTGGTCGAGGTGCTCGAAGGCGGCGCCGCGCTTGGCGAGGGTCTCGATGTCCGGGGTGAAGTCGCGGACGGTGCGCCAGGTTTCGCCTTGGGCCAAGGTTGGAATCGCGAGTTGGTCCACGCGCGCCTCTTTTAGTGCCGCTTTTACCTCGGGATCCGCGCGGAAGGCGCGCACCTTCTCGCGCAAAATGAGCCAGTTGCGCATGTTGGCGGCGGCCGAGACCCAGACGCCGTCGTCGTCCTCGGTGCGCGGAGGCTTGTAGTCGAAGTGAATCGGCCCGTCGTAGTCGCTCGACTCGATCAGATCGACCACCCAGAATGCACCGCGCGAGTTGCCGGCGCCGAAGCGCAAGTCTTGATCGAAGCGCGGCCCGTGCTGCCCGTTCAAATCGATGTGATAGAGCTTCTTGTGCCAGAGAGCCTGCGCCAGGCCATGGGTGTAATTCATGCCGGCCATTTCCTCGTGGCCCACCTCGGGGTTGAGGCCGACCAACTCCGGATGCGCGAGCTCCTCGATGAAGGCGAGGGCATGCCCGATGGTCGGCAAGAGAATATCGCCGCGCGGCTCGTTGGGCTTCGGCTCGATGGCGAAGCGCAGCTTGTAGCCCTTGTCGAGCACGTACTGCCCGAGGACGTCGAACGCCTCCTTGTAGCGATCCAGCGCCACGCGCATGTCCTTCGCCGCGCCCGTCTCCGCGCCCTCGCGGCCGCCCCAACACACGTAGATCGAGGCGCCGAGCTCCGCGGCGAGGTCCAGGTTGTCCATGACCTTGCGCAAGGCGAAGCGGCGCACGTCGCGGTCGTTCGAGGTGAAGGCGCCGTCCTTGAAAATGGGATGGGAGAACAGGTTCGTCGTGGCCGTGGTCACCACCACGCCCGTCTCGTCGAGGGCTTTGCGGAAGGCCCCGACGCGTCGGTCCCGTTCGGCGGCGGACGCCTCGAAGGGGAAGACGTCATTGTCGTGGAAGTTGACGCCGTAGGCGCCGAGCTCGGCGAGCTTGCGCACCGCGCGATCGGCCGCCATCGGTGCGCGGGTGGCCGGGCCGAACACGTCGACGCCCTGCCAGCCCACCGTCCAGATCCCGAAGGAGAATTTGTCTTCCCGGCGCGGGGTATAGCGATCCTTGCTCATCGATTGTCTCCTCCGTCTTCGTTTGCGTGTGGCGCTTCTTTCCATCCATCGGTGGCATCGCGAAGGTCCGCGTAGCGCGCGCGCACGTGCGGCGTGGGGGCGGCCTCGTACTCGCGTGCGGGGGCGGCGGGCCATTCCGGCGGGTGCGGCGTGGCGGCGAGCGCCCATGCGGCCTGCCGTGCGGCACCCAGCGCGACGTACTCCGCAGGCTCGGGAACGTTGACCTTCATGCCGAAGATCTGCGGGGCCAAACGCCGCACGGCCTCCGATCGCGCGCCGCCGCCGATCATCAGCACGCGCTGCGGGCGCGCGCCTTGTTGCACGAGGTGATCGACGGCGTCCGCCAGGGACGCGAGGAGCGCTTCCACCGCGGCACGGGCTAGATTTTCGCGCGTGGCGTTGCGCGTGGTGAGCCCGCGCAGCACGCCCGTGGCATCGGGCCGATTCGGCGTGCGCTCGCCATCCAAGTACGGAAGGAGGGTCAATCCACCCGCCCCAGGCTGCGCCGCGAGGGCCAGCGTGGACAACTCGTCCAAGGAGCAGCCGAGCAGCTTGGCCGTCGATGTGAGGATGCCCGTCGCATTCAGCGTGCACGCCAGCGGGAGGAAGCGGCCCGTCGCATCGGCGAAGCCGGCCACGAGACCGGAGGCATCGGCCGCGGGGACGTCGCTCACGGCGAAGGCAGTGCCCGAGGTGCCAATCGACACGACCACGTCCCCGGGCGCGAGCCCGAGGCCCAGCGCGGCCCCCATGTTGTCGCCCGTGCCCGGCGCCACGAGGGCGCCCCATTCCGTCTCACCGACGATCTCGTTCGGACCGGCGACGCGCGGAAGCTCCACGGGATGGCCCAGCGCCGCCGCCGCGATTTCCGGGCGGTACGCGTTCTTGGCCGGGGACCAGTAGCCGGTTCCCGAGGCATCGCCGCGATCCGTCGTGGGGGACTTGCGCCCGCCGAGCAACCACGTCAGCCAGTCGTGCGGCAAGAGCACGGTGGCCGTACGCGCGGCGTTGGCCGGCTCGTGTTCGGCCAGCCAGCGCAACTTCGTCACCGTCATGGAGGCCACGAGGACGCTTCCAAGAAGCGACGCGCAGGCGGCCGGGCCGCCCAGATCGTTCACGATGGCCGCAGCCTGCGGTGCCGAGCGCGTATCGTTCCACAGGATCGCGGGCCGGATCACCGTACCGCCCGCATCCAGCACGACCATGCCGTGTTGTTGCGCCGCCACGGCCACCGCCGCCGCGCGCCGGAGCAAGCCATTGGCCTGCTCCAAGGCGAGCTGCCAATGCCGTGGATCGCACTCGGTGCCGTTGGGGTGCGGTGCGGACGCTTGGTCGACCACCGCGCCGTCACGGGCGCGGCAGAGCACCACTTTCGTCGATTGCGTGGACGAATCGATACCTGCTACCAATGGTTCGCTGCTCATAAGGCCTCTTTTGTAGCGAAATCGAATTCGTAAACTATATGGACAAATGATGGCGATCAAGGCCGGCGAGCAAGGATGGGGCGTTGGCCCCGTGCGTCATGGGACCATGCGCGACCGCAACCTTGCGCTCGTGCTGGACCAGATCGTGCGTCATCAACGCATCACCCGCGCCCGGCTGGCCGAGATGACGGGATTCACCAAAACCACCGTCTCGAACCTGTTGGCGGTGCTGGTGGATGCGGGGCTCGTTCGCGAAGGCGGCATCTTGTACGAGGGAGAGCGCCGCGGGCGGCCGGGAACGGCCGTCTCCGTTCACGGGGCAGGTGCCGCCGGGCTCGGTCTCGAGATCAACGTCGACTACCTCGCGGCGTGCGTGGTCGATCTCGCGCGGCGCGTGCGCTACCGGCACGTGGTCGCGGCGGATCACCGCGGCCGCCCCCCCGAAGCGGTGGTGGAATCGCTGGCGAGGCTCGCGGAAGAGGCCCTCGGCTCGGCGTCGCACCAAGGGCTCTCGGTGGCCGGGGCCACGGTCGCCTTACCGGGCCTGCTCGATCGCGAACGCGGGTTTTTGCGCCGTGCGCCCAACCTGGGATGGAGCGACGTTCCGGTGCAAAAGCTTCTTCAGGAAGGCTTGCCCGAGCTTCGGCTCGCGGTCGAATACGACAACGAGGCCAACCTTGCGGCGTTGGGGGAGCTCTGGTTTGGCGCGGGTGCCCAGCTCGGGGACTTCGTGCACGTGTCGGGCGAGATCGGCATTGGCGCCGGCATCGTGGTCGGCGGAAACGTCTTCCGCGGGGCGCACGGATTCGCTGGCGAACTCGGTCACATCGTGGTGGAGCCGGGCGGGGCGCGGTGCGGGTGCGGCGCACGCGGTTGCCTGGAGCAGATGGCGGGGCAGGAGGCCATCTTGCGCGCGGCGGGGCTCGATGCCGTGGCGGTCACGTCGGCGGCGAGCGCGGGTGGGTCGATTGCGGCGTTGGTCGATCGGCTCGCGAAGGGGGACGATCGCGCGCGAAGCGCCGTGCGGAGGGCAGGCAAGGCGCTGGGCGCGACGCTCGCGGCGGTGGTCAATCTGTTCGATCCCGACGCCATCGTGCTCGGCGGCATCTTTTCCCCGCTGGCACCATGGGCCAAGCCGTCGATCGAGAAAGCGCTCGCGAAGGGGGCGGGCACCTTGCGCGATGTGCTGCCGCCGCTGGTCGTCTCGGAGCTCGCGGGGGGCGCGGCCGTGCTGGGCGCCGCGGGAAGCGTCGCCTCCCGCGTCACGGCCGATCCCGCGTTGCTGCTGGAGGAATAGACTACGGTCCGACGTCGCGGAACGTGCCGTTCAGAAGATCTCGCGTCCAATCCGTCATGCGCGTGCCGCCGACGGAGGTGGAGAAAAACTGGCCGCCCACGAGCCACACGTGGCCGGTGGAGGGCACGTAGTACGTGGCGAAGCGGTTCCGGGCGCCCCCGCCGGTCTGCCGCAGATCGCGGAGCGATGCTTCCCAGTCGGCGGTGGAGAAGCGCGCCGCGGGCGGTGAGCAGGCCTGGCCGCCCATGTTGTACCACTCGATGTCCACGGCGTCGTCGTACGCGTTGACGATGCCCGTGCGATGGTTCGCACCGCGTGCGTAGTGCATCGTGAGGTCGACGAGGAAGTCGCTCTTCTTCGGGCAGTCGCCGCCGCAGTCGGCGAGCACGGTCGCATCCAGGTTCCAGAGCTGCCGCATGAGATCCTGGAAGCACGCGGGGGCCGTTCGCGTGGGGGTGGGCGGGCCCGAATCGGGAATGGCGACCATGGGCACGTTGCCGAAGCGGCGCGCGACGTGCGACGCATTGTAGAAGGCACCGAGGCCGCCGGCGCTCGAGCCGGTGAGAACGACCTGCGATGCATCGGGAAACGTGGCGATGATGCGATCGAGGAAGAGATCCAGGTTCGTGTACCCGACGAACTGCTGCGGGCCGACGCCGGGTACGTTGCCCTGGGGCCTGTTGCCCGCGTGCCAATCTCCGGTGCAATAAGGCACGAACACTTGGTTGTAGTCTGCAAATGGATTCGCCGAATTGCCGCGGTTGAAGATGCCATCGTTGCCCGAACGAGGCCCACCGTTGGCGCGGTTGTTGTCGCAGCTCCACTTGCTGAAGCAGGCGCCGCCCGAGTCGAGGTAGATGAGCACCTTCTTCGACCCGGGGACCCAGTTGACGCCGATACCGGTGCCGGAGCCGTCGCGGCAACGCGCGCCGGGGAAGTCGACCCACGTCCACGTGCGCGCGGGCGCTTGAATTGGACTTGCCGCGGCCACAGCCGAGGGGACGTTTTCCTGCGCCGCGGTTTCCTGCGGTGCGTCGTCGCTGCTGCAGGCCGCGAGCGCGAGGCACGCGCCCAAACCCAGAGCCGAGGTGACCATCGAGGGGCGGTGACGCATCCGAGGAAAAATGATGTACGTCATCATTATCGTCAAGGAGCATTTTGGTTACCCGCGCAACACTCCATTGCTCGCGCCCGCTCTACCGTGGACGGGGGGCGTGGCGGTACGCTCGCTCGATGCGCGTACGTTTCGGACTTTGCATCGCGGCGGTTGGGACGTCGATGGCCGGTGGTGCTCACGCGGCCACGTTTTCGGTGACGACGACGGGGGATGCGGGGGCGGGCTCGTTGCGCGATGCGATCACGCAAGCGAATGCGGCGGCAGGGCCGCACACGATCAACTTGACGGCGACGGGCGCGATCAGCCTGGCGACCGCATTGCCGAACATCGCTCAGGCGACGAAAATCGTCGGGCCGGGGGCGGCGAATCTGTCGGTGCGAGGAAAGACCGGCGGGCGCTTTACGGTTTTCGTCGTCGCGGCGGCGGTCGAGATCTCCGGTGTGACGATTGCCGGTGGTGACGGCGACCGCGCCGGTGGCATCGAGGTTCGCTCCGGCTCGTTGAGCCTCTCCGACAGCGTTCTCGCGGACAACGCGGCCGACATGGGCTCGGCCATTTACGCAAGTGCACCGCTGACCATCACGCGGACGAATATTTCGGGGAACAAGGGCGGGAACGCCGCCATCTATGCCCTCAACACGGCCACGATCACCGACAGCGTCATCTCCGACAACGCGACGACGGCCATCGTATTTCCGCCCGCGGCGCGCGTGCTCACCATCGACCGGTGCACTCTATCGGGCAACAACGGCGCACGAGGCGTGGGCGGCCTGCAGCTTCAAGGCGGTACGGCGGTCGTCACCAACTCGACCTTCTCGGGCAACATCGGTCGTCTGGGCGGTGACTTTTGGACCTATAGCGATGGAGTCACCTTCCAGCTTCTCAATGTGACGGCCATCGGTGGCTCCGCGCCATCGGTCCTGGCGGATCATGCTGCGACCTTCTCGCTGCGCAACACGATCCTCTCCGGCACGGGCGATCGCTGCCGGGTCGCGCGGATGAACATCACCACGAAGGGGCATAACCTTTCCAGTGATGCCACGTGCCAGTTGGCCGACGCCACCGACAAGCCGAGCACGGCGCCCATGGCGGGCGACCTCGCGGACAACGGCGGATTGACCAAGACGCATGCGCTTCTCGCCGGCAGCCCGGCAATCAACGCGGGTGACAACGCCTCATTGCCGGCCACGGATCAACGGGGGCGAGCGCGCATCTCCGGTGCCGCGGTCGACATCGGCGCGTACGAGGTGCAGGAGGACGTCGATGCGGGCACGGACGCTGACGCGGGCACGGGCACCGATACCGATGCGGGCACGGACGCTGGTAGCGATGCGGGGCTCGATGCCTCCTTCGACGCCGGGCCCCGTGACGCGGGCGCCGATGCGGGCGGTGGCGGTGGCGATGACGGTTGCGACATGGCCCCTGGCCGGGGCGGAGGCGGCACGGGTGCGGCCGCATCCGCCCTGGTGCTGGGGTTTCTCTTCGCGCGGCGCCGTCGCGTTACGGGTTGGCGATCGTGATGTCGTCCACGTAACCGCGGAAGTCGCCGGTGAGCGGACCGTAATCGTACGCGATGAGGACGCGGTCGATCGTCTTGCCGGCGAGCCACTGGCCGATGCGTGAGCGCGTTTGTGTCCACGCATTGACGGTTCCGCGCGGCGCGCCCGGGTGCATGCTCACGCCGTTCAAGTCCGTCGCGCCCGAATCACGGAGCGTGGAACCGTCGGTCATGATCAGATCGACCGTGATGTGCTGCCCGAGGCTGTTCTGTGGGTACGTCCAGAACGACAGCTGCGTCGAAGACTGCACCGGGATGTTGACGTCGAACGCCTTGAAGTACGCATGCGACGCGGTGGTCTGCGTGTCGCGCCCGGCGAGACGGAAGGAGCGGCTCGCCGCATGAACGGGCTCGCCCGACACCGCGCCGAACTCCGCGCCCGTCACGCCCTGCATCGCCTCGGTCGTGTTGTTCCAGGACAGCGCGGCATCCGTCTCTTCGGCGCCGCTTCGGAAGAAGACCGGCCCTGCGGTGAGCGGGATGGGAACCTGCGCACTGACCGGATCGAGCCGCTCGATCATGCGCGTGGCCTTGCCGGCCAGGCGGAGATAGAAGTCCGAGGAGACGTACGCGCCATCGGAGCTCAGTGTCAGGAAGTACTGATTCGTCGGCGCCATCGACGAGTCCTCGGCCGCCTTCGCGATGGCCGTGCCCTCGTCGTACTCGTCGAACATGGCAATGTAGGCGGCCGGGATGCCCGCCTCGCGGATGTTCACGGCCTGCCTCCAGAAAAGGTTTCCCTGGCGTCGCGGGAAATCGTTGCGCGGGCCACCGTTCCAATTGGACCAGGCGAATCCGGGGAAAAACACGGGTTGGTAGGCGATGCCGCGCCCGTTGCAGTAGTCGCGATCGGGCACGAGGTAGGTGTTGCGGTGGTTGTCCACCTCGCCGTCGGTCTTGTAGCGCCCCACCGTCCACGGCGAGATCATGTCGAACTTAGCGTAGGTCGCTTCGAATCCCGGCTTCGAGTCCCCGGTGCTCGTGCGCCAGTTCGTGGGGACGCCGCCGATGACGTAGACCCCTTGCGCATGGAACCAATCGATGAGCGCCGCGGCCTGCGACGGCGTTCCGGGATTGTGGGTAAAGCCCAGCCCCCAGATCGAGACGACGGGCCTGCCGTCCTGCACGGCATAGCGCGACGACGACGTGAGCCTTAGCTGCCCGACGATGGTGCTCGTCCAATCGTTCTGCACGTTCTGGACGAAGGTCGCCTCGTCCATGCCGGTGATGTCGTACATGAGGTAGAAGAGCCGCCCGGTGGCCTCGGCCGCGTTCTTCATCTTGGTGGCGATGCTGTCGCGGTGTGCCTTGAAGACGGAATCGCGCAGCTCCCCCGCGAACCGCTGCAGCGCCGCGCCGTCGATGCCGTACTGCTGCATCCAGGCGAAGTGCTTGTTCACGACCTCCGTCGGGTACGACGAAAAGAGCTTCGCGGGCGATCCATTGCCGAGCGGCGCGTACCCGGTCTGAAAGAGCGATGCGGCCGAATACTCGGAGACGTCCGGGTATAGCTCGAACGACTGATACCCCGGTGCCGGCGCCCCCGCATTCGATTGGTACGTACCGCGCGACCAGTGGCTCCAACGCTCCACGGGCGAGCCGTCCCCGTAGGCGGTGAACCACCCCTGGTAGCCCGCGATGACTTTGTCCTTGATGCCTTGGCTGACGATCGCCTGCCTCGTCTCGCCCTCCGGGGCAGCGGTTGCACCCGGCGCAGCCTCCTGCTCCGCGCCCACACAACCCGCCGCCGCCACCGTTGCCAGTGCCAGTGCCCCTAAAATCCCACGAAATCGTTTAATGATGATGATCATCATCGATCCCTGGCAGGCGCGACGGCGATGTCAAGGCGAGCCGCTTGCGCCATCCTCGATTGAGGCGAGGGCGACCTCGGTTCGAAAAAACGACACGGCCCCTCCACCTTCGCGTTGACAGAAGAGGTCCGATCGACGAGATTCAGCGCCCTCAGAGACGCGGGAGTAACTCAGTGGTAGAGTGCCACCTTGCCAAGGTGGACGTCGAGGGTTCGAATCCCTTCTCCCGCTCTTAAGACTAAACCAAGTCCATCGGAAAATTGAGCTAGTTAGGGTCGCTACCCTAGCTAGCTTTTTTCGTTGGATCTCTGCTCTTCGCTAGTGGGGCGAGGCGCCGCTATGGATGACGGCGCGAAGAATCATCATCAGAGCGATAGCGTCTTTGTACTTGCCGCCCGGGCCATAGGATCCCGCAACACGCATGAAGCGGAAGCCGTCCCTTGTTCGGACGCGCAGCCCGGTAGCATCCTTCAGTGCCCGGGTGTCTACTCTCCCAAGGCGGCGGATTGCGATACCGGCCGATCAGGGACTCGCCGTCGGCCCGCTATGCGAAAGCGACCGCTTGTCGCACGCCGACCACGGCGTCGAGGGCCGCTTTGGGAATGGCACGTGCCCCAACGTCCTTCGTCCAAGGCCCCGACCACGTAAGATGCGCCAAACCATGACCGACGTGGAGCGTGGGACGCTCGTCCACCATCGCCATCAAGGCGCGACGAACCGGATCGGTGAGCACCGATAGAGACGTCTCTGCACCCCAGAAGCGGTCCTTCTGCACGCCAAAGGCGGGAAGCGCCTCCGGAATGCTCGTGCGCAACGCGCTCGCAAAACCGTTTGCACTCCCAGGCAAAATCATCTCGATGAACGTCGGCTGCCCCGATACGTTCGCGAATACCATTCTCGTGGTGAAAATGAGCGGGACATCCTCGACACGGAATTTCGAAATGTAACCGAAGTCTCCCCACCGCTCGAGGCGGGCACCCGGTACGAAGTCTTTTAGCCAACTGGCCACCGCGGCGCGAAACTCGAGTGAAGGCCGTTCTTCGATGAGCCATGGCCCTTCCTCGGCGGGTGACGGCGGATTGGGGACTTCGTCGGGGCACCGTCGAAGATTCGGTGCCTCCAGGCGCGCGTCCTCGAAGATCGCCAGCAACGCATCCAGCGCGCCCACGATATGGACGAGCGACGCCATGTTGCCCTCATCGACGGCTGCGAACGCACGCGGGTAGCAGTCGGAGACGGCCTCTCGGACGTGAGCCGGCAAGAGGCTATACAACAGCGGCGAAATCTCTCGCTCGAGGCTCGCGAAAGCTGCGCGCTTTTCTACGATTTGGTTCGACAGCCCCGCCAATCCGTCTCGGTACATCGTCATCGACGATGCCGCATCGGCACCCGGAGGTACAAGGTGCGGACATCCCACAAGGTGCGGCGGCCTTTTCGCAACGCTTTGGGACGATTGCAATTCATCGCCGGCTCGATTTCCAACCCATTCGCCGGAGGCCCGCTGGAGGGCGGGCCTCGGCCATCCCTCACTTTGCGAAGTACGTCGTCGCGCGCTTCTGGCCCTTGGTCTTGACTTTCTTGCCAGCGACGAGGTCCTTGAGCGGCCGGGGAAGTTCCTTGGCCTCGAGCCCCAGCTCCGCGCGGATTTGTTCGGCGCGCAAACCTTCGGGGTGGGCTTTGAGGAGCCCGATGATGTTATCGCCCACGGCCCCAATCTCCTCGTCCGAGCGGCGATGCAGTCGCCCGCCACGGCCACGAGGTGATTTCGCCGGCGCGCCACCGCGGGCGGGCCGAGGTGCTGCGGCGGCCGCCTTCGATTTTGCCGGCGCGGAAGCCGTGCGGGCGCCTGCCCCCACGAGCTCATCGAGGGAGGCACTGCGCATGGCGGCGAGCACGCCCTGCGCGAAATCTTCTGCGAGTTTGTTGATTTGATTTTTGAGATCCATAGACGGCGAAGCTACCGGTACCCTATCGGGCGTCAAGAGATAGATATGAATTCTGCGCCATCGGAGCGCCTTTTCGTTTCCGCGGCCTTGGTCTGGCGCACTTCGAGTGTGTCGACGTGCAGCCCAAATGTGGGCAAGGGCCAGTGGCGCGGGGGCGGATTTTTGGCCCAGCATCGCCGATACTTCACCGAAAAGGGTGTCACGATGCGCCAATTTTGGTAATTGATATTATGCCGGAGCAATCGATTGTGCCCGATCCTACAAGGCGTTTCCCGGATTGCCGACGAGGTCGCCTTTTAGAAAGGTGTAGTGCATCACGCGGCCCGTCTTCTTCTCGTGCGCCACCGTCACGTCGTCGAAGACGGCTTCGATGCCCCAGCTATCCTCGAGTCGCGGGCCATCCTGTAGTTGAAAGTGGAGATGCGGTTCGGTCGAGTTTCCCGAATTGCCGCATAGGCCCAAGACCGCCGCCTTCTTGACGCGTGCACCGACCTTCACCCGCAACTTGGTTGGTTGAAGATGCGCGTACAACGAATACAGATGATCGGTGTGCTTCAAGATGACCATATTGCCGGGTACGAGGTACGGATTCTCCTCGCCGGGCTCATTCTCCTGAACTCCGTCGACCGCGGCGACGACGACGCCGTCCGCCACGGCGAGGACCTCTCGTCCGTAGGCGTGGTAATCCTTGTTCGTCCGGCCGTCGGTGCGATGTGTTTTGCCATCGGGGCCGACCACCACCAGGTCGACGGCTCGTCGTTGGCTCGGATTGTCCACATGGGCGTTCACCTCGCGACGATCGCCTCCCCAATGGACCAACCATTGTCCGCGGTAGGGTAGTCCTAGCGACACGGTACTCGTAACGACGGGAGGGGCCGGGGCCGGTGGCTCGTTGAACTTCAATCCGGATACTTTTCCGCTCGGGTCGACGTGGAGCTCCACGCGCCATTCACCGCGTTCCGTTCGAAAGCGGTAGAAGCCTTCATTCTCGTCTTGCGGAGGCTCCACGCGGGACGAACTTTCGATTCGCCCTTTGGCCTCGAGAAGGCCATCCACGATGCGCGTCAGTTTCTCCACGGGGAAAGCCTCGCGCATTCCGTCCCCGAAAAGAGAAGCCATGCCCGGTGCATCCTTGGCGTTCATTTTGCGCACCAATTCCGCGGCCACCTCGTCGATTTTCGAGGACGTTGCTCCGGCGGCAGGAGCCAAAGCCGGCGCGCTCGCCGCCGTTTGGCATACCGGCGTCGCTGCGTCGGGCGCGGCAGCCCGATGTGCGGGCGACCCGCCGCACGAAAGGGAAGCGCCAAAGCACACTGCGCAACCGAGTAACCACCGGCGTGCGATGGACGAACCAACCTGGCGATATCGTGATGAAGTAACCGGCGGCTCGCTTGGGTAGGAAGAGGAGGAAATGAACATGAGGGTATCGGCCTTCGTAGCTGGCACGTGCGGCGTTCTTCTGGCGGTTGCACCGGGGGTGGCGCATGCGGACTACACGACCACGGTGAACGCTCAGAGTCATTGGGGCACGTGGGAGGGGTGGGGGACGTCGTTGGCGTGGTGGGCAAATGCGTTCGGCAACCGCGATGACGTGGCAGATATTCTCTTTACGCGCAACGTGGTCCGTTATGACAACCAGGACATCCCCGGCTTGGGTCTGAACATCGTGCGTTACAACGCCGGTGGCTCGACGTGGAACAGCATCAACGGCCAATCGATGGTGGCCTCGCCGAATATTTCGAAATATACGCAAATCGAAGGATACTGGCTCGATTGGTTCAGTGCCGACCCGAGCTCGAGCAGCTGGAACTGGTACGCGGATTCGCCCCAGCGCAACATGATGTGGAAGGCACGCGATCGCGGTGCCAACGTCTTCGAACTCTTTTCCAACTCGCCCATGTGGTGGATGCTCTACAACCACAACCCCTCCGGTGCGGCCGATGGCGGAGAGAATCTGCAATCGTGGAACTACCGGCAGCACGCGGTGTACCTGGCAACCATCGCGCGGTATGCGCACGACCACTGGGGCATCGATTTCAGCTCGGTGGAAGCCTTCAATGAACCCTCGGCCACGTGGTGGAAGGCCGACGGCGGACAGGAAGGGTGCCACATCGGGGTGGGCGTTCAGCAGCAGGTGATCAACTACCTGCGCGCGGAGCTCGATGCGCGCGGCCTTGGTTGGATGGCGGTCTCCGGCTCGGACGAGACCGCCTACGACACGGCACGGGACACCTGGAATGCGCTGAGCGCCGAGGCCCGTGGCAACGTGTGGCGCATCAACGTGCACGGGTATCAATACGGCAACGGGCGCCGCGATCTGCTCTACTCGACGGCCTCCGCCGCCGGGAGAAAGATCTGGAACTCGGAGTATGGAGAAAACGACGCCAGCGGAAATGCGTTGGCGTCGAATCTCAATTTGGATTTTCGCTGGCTCCACCCCACGGCGTGGGTCTATTGGCAAGCGCTCGACGGCCTCAATTGGGGATTGATCTACGCCAACGGCGGGGCGGGCACGTTGGGGCAAGTGAACAACAAGTATTTCGTGCTGGCACAGTACGCGCGGCACATTCGCCCCGGGATGCGCATCCTCGACGGCGGCGAGGGCAACACGGTGGCCGCCTACGATGCGGCGGCGCGCAAATTGGTCATCGTGACGACGAATTATGGCACCGCGCAATGGATCAACTACGACTTGTCGCGCTTTGCCTCCGTCGCGGGGCAATCGGGGCTCGTACCACGGTGGGCTACGACGATCGGGACCGGGGCGGGCGAGCACTATGGATATCACGCCGATACAAATTTGCAGGGCAAACGCTTTTGGTCGTGGTTTCCCGCCAATACGATTCAAACCTTCGAAATCGACGGTGTGACCCTCTGATCGGATCCGAGCGCACGTCGTCGTGCTTCGTCCGGCTCACGCGCCACTTTTCTATCGGCGACGCCGCTGGAACGAGGAAACGTCCATCGTCGCAGGACGGCGGCGTAACATTCGTGACATCGGTTCGAAGGCAACCCGAATCTGCGCTTCTTGGAGCCTCGGAAAGGCGCGCCTGTCATCGAAAGAGGTGAACCCATGATGGCCCGCGATGGTGGGCGTTTCGCAGGCCGAGATGGAGCCTCGGAGAATGAATTTTTCCAATTACAAATTCAAAAGTGAAATCTTCAAGCGCCAGCTCGCCGAAGCGCTCGAGCTGGCTGTCGGCCAAGAGGCTGCAAAGGTGAAGGCTCGAGCCGTTCTCGCCGTACTTTCGGCGCGCGACGTTCGTGTGAGCAGTGCCGTGCGGGCACGGATCCTATCGTGCCTCGATCTCGCCGTCCTCGACCGCTGGATTCATCGCGCGGCGACGGCATCCGACGCCGAAGACGTCCTGCACGAATAGCGTTCTCGCAGGATTCGTTCGACGTATTTGGAAATCAATCGACCCACAGATCGTCGTCGTGCCACGCGGAGGCCAGGTGAGAGCGATGCGGTTCGAGGATTTCGTGTCGTGCCTTTTCCGCGTAACGCTCGATGGATCGAATGGCGTAATCGCCGATATCGTCCGATAGATTCTCGATGGCCTCGGCGAGGAGCCGCGCGCGTTCGTCCTCATCGAGCTGCTTGAGGAGTTCTCGCAGCTGCACCTGGGTCGCTTGGGCTCGATGGTGGGCGGCAAGGGAGCGTGTGCGCGTACTGCCCGGGCCTATGGGGTGCCCTTCGGGGCCCCGCACCGCCAGCACCAAGGATTCTGCCGCGAGGACGATTTGTTCGACGCCGAACGGGTTCGTCTCAGGCGATAGGTCCCACAACTCCAAACCGATGAGCTCCGCCCGATCTTCGTCATCGACGGTGCCAAGCAGGGCACGCACGCGCGCGGAGAGATCGCGCGGACCGCGATGGCCGGCGTCCGTTTTCGGCAGAGCAGCTCCGAACACGTTTCGCATGGTGAGCGATTTTTACTTCCTCCCGCGACGCGTGAATAGGCTGTTTCGTGCGGTTGAGCGAAAACGTTGCATCGATGACATGGGCTCCGCTGCGATGGAAGCAGATGCGTAATGCCCGCAGCAGAAGCCGCACGCGCTATTTCCCACGGCGAACCGTCGCGCGGACGGCCTCCGGGAAGCCGGAGAATCCGTGCTCTCGTTCCTCAGCCATGTATTGGGCCAGGGTCTCGAGCGGTTCATCGCCCGGATCGTGCAGACGCACGGCCACGATGTGCCAAGGCCGGTAGACGAGGAGAAATTGACCATTCGAGCCATCGTGGTGAAAGCCGATGGGCTCTCCCCGGCGGACGTCGAACAATTTGGGGCTATCGGGAAGACCGCGCACGCGGAACAAGGACGACATCTCGTCGTTCGTGAGCAGGGCCGTCGCAGTCTCATAGTAGTTCGTCGCATTGTTGAAAATGCGCCCATCGAGCGGGGCGAGCTTGCTACTTGCCGTGAATCCCCATTGGCCAAAGGCTTCACGTGTCGCGGCCGACTGAACATACTCGAGCGACGTGTAGGCGACCCACCAGAGCAACCCTATTTCGCTGTCCGCGCGGGCAGGGGAGGTCGACTGCGCAATCCATGTCGAGGAGACGAGCTGTTGGCCGTTCCATCGCCCGCCATCGAGCATCAATTGGCCAAACTTCGCCAGATCGCGCGGGAACAATTTTAGGTCGGCAAATGCTTGCACGTTGCCCGCTTTGTCCTTGTCCCACGTGAAGTCGACGATACCCATGGGGGTGAAGAACTTCTCACGCATGTAGTCGTCTAGCGGCTTTCCTGCGGCGATTCGAACGATTCCCGAAAGAAGCTCCACCGCTTCGTTGTTGTAGGAGACACGCTTGCCCGGTTGTTCGACCACGGGCAATTGACGTGCATACGCGAGTCGGTCTGCTTGGTCGTAGAGTTTCCTCGCCGGGCCTTGATGTTCGAGCCCAGAGGTGTGCGTCATCACGTGACGGAGCGTGACGGAGGCTTTCCGCCCTTCGGCCCATTCCGGAAACCAGGTTGCAAGTGGAGCGTCGATGCTCGCAATCTTCTTTTCGTCGATGAGCGCGCCAATGGCGAGGGAGACGATGCCCTTGGTCACGGACATGGTGGCGATGGGGCGCGGGCGATGGCCAAAATAGCGTTCGACGACCACATGACCCTCTTTGATGAGAATGAGGGCATCCGAGCGTGACGCCTGCGCGGACGCGATCAACGCTGAAAGGGCATCGGAATCGAGTCCGAGCTCCGTGCCTTCGCCGCGTGGAAAGAAGGGCTCCGGTGCCTCGAACCGCGAAACGCGCTCCGCCGGCACGGCCGCGCCGGGAACATTCGAGGAATGTCGCTCCGAGCCGCCGCACGACGCGATGCTCAGGCATGAGGCGCCCGCCATCACCAACGCAAAGACCTTCCGAGGTACGAAAAGCAAAGCCATGCACCGGTTTTGAGGTCGTTCGAATCGAAAGCAAGGTCCGGAGTGTTTCCCGCGAGGAGGACCACCATGATTGTGCCCCATGCACATCCCGAGTGAACCTGCGATTCTCTATTTCGGTACGCCCGTGGTCTTGATCAGCACCGTCAACGAAGACGGCTCGTACAATCTTGCGCCCATGTCGTCGGCCTTTTGGCTCGGATGGCGCTGCGTGCTGGGGTTGGGGGCAGGCTCGAAGACGGCGCAGAACATGACCAGGACGCGCCAATGCGTGCTCAATTTGCCATCGGAGATGCAGGTCGCTGCGGTCAATCGATTGGCGCTCACCACGGGAATGAATCCGGTGCCGCCGTTCAAGGTCGCGCGCGGCTATCGGTACGAGCGCGCCAAGTTCGAATTGGCCGGGCTCACCCCGGTGCCGTCCGAGACGGTGGCGGCGCCGCGTGTGCACGAGTGCCCCGTGCAGCTCGAGGCGGTGGTCGCTGCCAAGCACGGCATTGGGGAAGACGATCCTGCGCTGTCCGGCCGGATTGTCACCTTCGAGGTGCGCGTCCAGCGCGTGCACCTCGAAACCTCGATTCTGATGGATGGAGACTCCCATCGCGTCGACCCCGACAAATGGCGGCCGCTCATCATGAGCTTTCAGAAATTCTACGGGCTCGCGGACGAGCAAGTGCACGCGTCGACGTTGAGCCAGATCCAGGAGTCGATGTACCGAAGCCCCGACGTCGACCGCGCCCGGTTGGCTCCGCATCCGTCGGCCTCGGTCCCGGACGGACCTCGACTTCGCGACGCGCGTGCCTAAAATGCTCGACGTGAAGGTTGAGGCTTTGGACCAAGGCGGGCGGGCCGCGCATCCGGATTTGCGCACCACCGTTCGCCGGTGCGGTCTGCATGCCGAGGTTCACACCCCCGCCACCGAGCGGCATCTGATCCTGCCGGACGCGTACATCGAGCTTCAGTTCTATACGGGGGCGTGCTGGTTCGAGGGGGCCGATGGCCAAGCGCGTGCGCTGCCGCCGGTGTTCGTGTTCGGAACGCGGACGGCGCCGGGGTGCCTCGTGGCGCGTGGCCTGACCCGGGTGGCCTCGGTGGCCATGCACCGATGGTGCGCCTCCCGCCTGCTGCGCATCGAAAATTTGCAAGGAATCTGCACGGACGTGGGGCCCGAGCTGCAGGAGCTCGGGCGGCGCGTGGTGCGTTTGCTCGACGAGGGCGGCGGCCCGGAAGCCCTGGCCCAGGTCGAAGCCTGGCTGCTCGCCCGCATGCCGAAGGGCGACGATGCGCAGGAGGCCGTGGACGCGGCGGGGCTCGAGCTCCACGAGTCCCGCGGGGCCGCCCGCATCGCCCCACTGGCTGCGGAGCTGGGCCTTTCCGTGCGCCAACTCGAGCGACGGTTCAAAGACGCCGCCGGCGTTTCGCCCAAGGCCATGGCGCGGTTGATTCGCTTTTCCGATGCCCAGGAGCGCATCGAGCTCGACCCCGGCACCAGCCTCGCCGCGCTGGCATGCGAGCTCGGGTATGCCGATCAAGCGCATTTCAATCGCGATTTTCGCGGGCTGGCCGGCCTAACACCGGGGCAGTTTGCCCAGGTGGTGCGGAGTTCTCGTCGCGCGCAGGCAAGCCCTGGCTGACACGCGCTGACGCCGTCGCATTTGTTCAATACCCGGTACGTGCCGCGACCTACGGTTTCGCGCAGCATGACCGAGGCTCCTTCGCCATCGCGCGCCCAAAGCGCGACCACCTGGTTCGTTCTCCATTCGACGGCATTCCTGAACGCGGCGGGCATGGGGCTGGCGATTCCCGTATTGCCTTTTCTCGCAGCGCATTATGCACTCGGGCCCGCTCGGGTTGCCAGCATCGTGGGGTGGCTGGAGACGTCGTACGCGCTCTGCGCCTTCCTCGCGGCACCGGTGCTCGGTGCGTTGAGCGATGCCGTGGGGCGCAGGCCCGTGCTCTTGGTGAGCATCGTCGGATCCGCCGTCGGGTATGCCCTTTTCGGATTTGCCTGGGCGCTGCCGCTCCTGTTCGCGAGCCGCATCGTCGACGGGCTCACGGCGGGGAACACGTCGGCGCTGTTGGCGTACGTCGGCGATCGCACCTCGGAGGAAGAGCGCGGGCGCGCATTCGGGCGCATGGGGGCCGTGGCCGGCGCAGGTTTCATCGTAGGGCCCGCACTCGGCGGGTTGGCCGTGCGGTTCGGTGGCTTGAAAGCCCCCTTCTTCTGCGCAGCCGCCGCGACGGCGCTCAATGCCCTCTTGGGCTTCTTCTTTCTGCCCGAGAGCCTACCCAAAGAGCGCCGCAAGCGCTCGATGCCCACGTGGAATCCATTCGGCCAGCTCGCGACGCTCTTTGCGTGGCGCCATGTTCGGCCCTTCTTGATCGTGCGGGTGCTTTTCATGGCTGCTTTCGCCTGCGTCATGACCTTTCCCCTTTTGGCCAAAGATGGCCTGGGGTGGGGCGCCGACAAGGTGAGCTTCGTGCTGATCTGCGTGGGGTTGGCCGATATCCTGGTGCAAGGTCTGCTGCTCGGATTTCTCGAGCGCGTGCTCGGTCCAACGCGGGTGCTCGCCCTCGGGCTGGGCCTCACCATGCTGGGCTTCGGTGGGTTCGTCGCCGTCGCTCGAACCACGAGCGCATCGAGCGCCTTGAGCGTTGCGAGCGGCGCATTCTTCCTCGCCGCCGTCGTGGCCTTGGCCTGCGGCGAGGGACTCTTCACCGCAACGTTGACCGCGTTTCTATCGCGCGCCGCAGGTTCCGATGCCCAAGGGCAGATTCAAGGCGGCAACCACGCTTTGCAGGAATTGACCGCCGTCGCCATGCCTCTGGCCGCCACCCAGCTTTATGCGCATTGTGGCCCGAGCGCGCCTTATCTTGCCGCGCTACTCCTCACGATGGCGTCCGCGCTGTTCTTGTTTCGTTGCGGCGTACGCGATCCCGAGGCATCGTCGGGCCATGCACTGGACGGATCTCCTCGATGAGCGGCGCAACGACGCTTGGGTCGGGTTGCAGGTGGCGACGTCCAAGGCCGAATGCCCGCGCCGCCCCGCGTTTCGGATGGAGGCTGGCGGCCCGCGGTTGATGCGCCTCGCATGCGGTGAGACCTCCCTGCTGTGGGCTCGCGTCGTACGGGGGGACTGGGGATATACGTACCTTCGTGCGTCGCCCCCGCACAGGGGCATGGGTGTCCTTCCACCCCTTCGATTCGACGACGCCCGCTCGAAGGCCGCCGTGCCCCGCTCGGACGATTGGTACAAAGCGTGGGCACGCTCGTTTGCCCACGAGTTGGCGCAAAGTCCGTGCAGTCCGCTCCAGGACGGGACCATGCTGCTGGCGCGCGCGGAATCCTGGCGGGACGACGGTAGCTGGGGGCCGGCCGGCGGCCGAGTTGCCGTGCCGCCGTTCAACTTCCTCGAGAGTGTGAACGAGGTTCTGCCCCACGATTTTGCGGACTGGCAGCTCGAACTGGCGCCGCTGCCCCTTCGTCCCTTGTCGGACCCGGCGAGCAGTCGGGTGAAAGCGTACCGCAAGAGCGCACGCGACGGTGTGCTGCCACCGGTGCTCGTGATGTGGATGAGCGGCTTGCAGCGTTATGTCATTTTGGACGGGCATGACCGCTTGCTGGCGTCGCTGCTCGAAAACGGCCTGCCAGCGTGCCTCGCACTTCTGCCTCTCACCGAATGTCCGGTTGCACCCGATCCCAAACGGGTGGCCGCTGTGGTGAACGCAGTCGAGCAGCACGTGGGAGCTCGCCGTCCCGGGCGGCGCGAGCTATCGGTCGACCAGGCCAATCGACTGCTCATAGGCATCCACGACGACCGCCCGTACCTTCGAATCATCACGCGCGCGTGGCCCCTCGAAGGTGGTCCGTTTCGCTGGTTTTCGGAAGTGCGTCGCGAGCTCGCGCATGTCCCCGACGCCGACGACGCGATGCTGCTCTAAGTGAAGAGAAGGAAGATGACGTACCACTCCAACGTGATGGTTCGTACTTCGGTCGCGAAACTCCATTCGAGGGCCGCGTACTCGTCGCACTTCGCTTCGATGGAACAGACGACGGCGACCATGGCGAGCGCGACGGATAGTCCCGCAATGACGTCTTTCACGCGGGCGAACGGCATGGCGATCTGCTCGGGTGATGTCCGATTATCAACTTGCGAGGGTCGCGTACTCGTTTCCACGTTGGGCTTCTCTCTCGTTCCGTTATTCGGCTCGAGCGCGCGTCGTGTTTCGTGAATTCGTTGCGACTGGACGAACGACCACGACAACGCTGCTAAACTCGGACGACTCATGGGGGAAATCATCGAACTATCCATCCCGAGTACGCTCGAGTCGCTCGATGCCGTCTCGCCCGTCATAGAAGATGCCGTGGCTCGGAGTGGATTCGACGACGTCGAAGCTGGACGAATCCAGCTCGCTATTTGGGAAGCCATCGTCAATGCGGTTCAACATGGGAATCGCAGCCGTGCAAACGAACCCGTCGAGCTGAAGTTCGTTATTGGCACGAAAAATATCGAAGTGACGATTCGCGATCACGGAATCGGATTCGTACCGGCGGCCTTGCCAGACCCTCGCGCCCCCGATAGGTTGCTGGAACCATCCAGCCGCGGAGTCTTCTTGATGCGGGCATATATGGATGAAGTCGAATACGCGACGCATCCATGTGGTGGCACGATCGTGCGGATGTCGAAAGGGGGATGAGTCGATGGCTCAACTGAACGTGCGAGAACGAAACGTGAACGATGTCACGATTGCGGATCTGGCCGGCAAAATCATGATTGGTGAGGGCGAGGTTCAATTGCGTGAGACGGTGCGGCACCTGCTACAGGCGGGAAAGAAGAACATCCTCTTGAACCTCGGAGACGTGTCTTTCATGGACAGTTCCGGGGTCGGAGAATTGGTGCATTCGTACACCACGACCACCAATCAAGGGGGCAAATTGAAGCTGATGAACCTGCCCATGAAGATTCGTGATCTTTTGACGATCACGGGGCTCATCAACGTCTTCGATGCGTACGACAGCGAGGACGAGGCCGTCCGCAGCTTCAACTGACGGTCACTGCGAGCGCGGTTTTCTCGGCGGAGGCGTCTCTTCTTCTTCGACCATGAAGCGCAAACGGTCGATCGCGCGATCCCAGGCCGCGGAGACGCTATCCAGGAATACGCGCGCCTCGTCGAGGCGCCGCGTTTCGATGAGGTAAAGGACCTCGCGGCCGCGCTTCTCGTGCGTGACCAGGCCGGCGCCTTCGAGTACCTGCAAGTGCTTCACGATGGCTTGGCGGGTTACCTTTTGGCCATTGGAAAGCACCGTAGCGGACGACGCGCCGTCGGCGCAGAGCTTGCGCACCAGGGAGATGCGGGTTTCGTCGCCGAGGGCGAAGAACACCTCGGCGACGGCACCTTCACGTGCTCTCGACATATTTCTTGATGTTCTCCGCTTGCCCGGCCCAGCCGCCGTCGTTCATCCGGAAGGCACGTTCGCGTCGATGCGCGGGCACCCGCTCGAAGCCCGATTCCACGATGGTGAGCGACGTGCCTTCGGCCACCTTTTCGAGCCGGAACTCGACGAGCGTCGTGGGTTCGCCTTTTGGATCGATCTCGGCATCGATGCCGTAGGGGATCCAGCGAAAGCTGAAGTAGTGCTCGGGTTCGATGCGTTCCACGGTGCAGAAGACCATGTCCTCGTCGGGCATTTTTACCTTCGACGGTGGCAGCCCGAGTTTCTTTTGATACGCGAGAATGGCCTCTTCCTTGAGGCCTGCATCGAATTTACCGCGGAGGCTTTTGCCCACCGCAAAGGCCCCATCGAGCTGGACACCGAACCAACGGCCGAACTCCTCCGCATTGGAAATCGCCCGCCAAACCCGGGACAGCGGCGCGCGCAACGTGACTTTTTTCTCGATTCGGTCGAACGAAGACATGTGCAACCTCCTGGTTGCAGTATCTAACTTCGCACGCCTCGATGTGCAACCCCTTGTTTGCAGGTCAGCCTCAGGACCTGATGGCTACCTCAAATGCCTGAGCCAGGAAGTCGCTTTTTGAGCCGGGCAGGGCGGGCCGGTGCGGTGGGCTCGCAGGACACGAGACCGGCGGCGGGGCTCGGCGGTTCCGGATTGGTGAGGTACACCACGACCACGATGGGGGCGGTTCGCGGCGGTTCCGTCGGGACTTGGGCGCACCCTCCTGCTGCGAGAGCGGCGACGGCGAGCAACCAGGGGGACGTACGCACATTCGAGACATCGGCCGCGGATGGCCAGGGGTTGCGCAAAAGAGCATCACACCACGACGACAGCCGGGCAGACGCGTGCGCTGGAGATGCCGCGATCGGCGCGTCCGAGGCGGAATCGGACGCGCCCGTGCAGCACGGTGCCGGAGGCCACGTCGCCATCGACGGGTTTTTCCCCCGGAAAGAGCGTGAAAGTCCATGTCGCGCGCGCGTTGCTGTCGGGCGGTTCGCTCCCCATCTGAAGGACGCGGGCACCCCAGACTTGACGGATCATCAGGGTGCGGGTGTCCACCCCATCCACGGTGAAGTCGGCGGCGGGGCGCGCGCGAATGGCGTCGTAGCTGCCGAGCGCAATGCCGGCTGCGCCCGCGATGGTGACGACCAGGGTCCAATCGCGCCCGGAGGCGATGCGCAATGGGCCGGCGGGCAGTCGAGGGTCGACGAAGTCCTTGGCGTCTTCGACTTGATCGCGTCGAATCGCCGCGTCGACGGCGCCGCGCGTATCGAGCTTTTTGGGATCGGGCACCAGGACCACGCCAATGTTGGCTTCATCGAGAAATCGCGCCCCGCGAAACCGCTCGTTCATGGCCAGTGTCGCGCGGTGGGCGCGGGCCCAATGCTCCGGCGTGAACGCCTTGGCCAAATAGGCCGGGGTGGGCGCCGGCAAATGAACCCGCTTCAGGCCGTCTCGAATGGATGCGCATTCGTTCCAGCCGGATGCTTCGAGTTGATGCACCTGCTCGCGGGCGAAGGCCTTGGCGCTCACTCGTCTCGTTCTAGCATGCGTCAATCGCGCTCGAGCGCGCGAAGAACGTGGCCGCCGGCGACGAATTCGAGTGAGGCGCGGATGTCGGGCGTGAGCGCGCGATCCTTGTCGAGGAATGCGACCTGTGTGCGAAACGCCGAGTGAAGCCTTCGCGTGGAACGGCCGAGGGGCAGGGAAGGATTCTTTCTCAGGCGCAGATCCACAGCCTGCGCGGCGTGAAGAAGCTCGAGCCCGAAAACGCCGGCCAGGCGTTCGCCGATGCGGCGCAAGCGATGCGCAATGAGCGGTGCGTTGGTCCCTTGGTCTTCGATGTCGCCCGCCACGGGAAGGAAATCGAGCGAAACCGGATTGGCCAACGTTCGAATGTCTGCGTCGAGCGCGCCGCACGGCTTTTGAATCGCGCCGAACGCGATGGCCGTGTCATCCGGTGCCAGAAACCGCGTGAGGCCGGTGAAATGGTTCATCGACAACTTGAGGGTGCGGTAGCAGCTCGCACGGGAAACATGCGCGAAGGCGACGTTCACCGCTTGCAGCGGCAGGGCCCAAGCCACCGGCTCGAAGTTCGCCGTGGGCACCACGGCCCCGCGCACGTCTCCTTCCACCACGTACGCGGCACGCTGGGCGGGCGGAGCCTCGGCGGGCGGTGTGACGTCGAGGATCACGGCGGGATTGTCGTCCGATTGATTGATCTGCAGTGTGAGCGACCGGCGAGCGACTTCGATCGCGGCGCGGGCGGCGCCGTGCAAATGACTCATATCGCGAAAGCTGAGGGGATCCTGAAGGGGGCGCGCCGGATCGGGCTGCCAGAGGTAGCTGCCGTCGAGGTAGCGTCGGATTCGCCCCGCCGCGGCGCTCTGCTCGGGATAGCCTTGCAGATCCTGCGCGATGGGCAGCATCGGTGCGACATTGCCGTTCAATCCCTCGAGGCTCAGCGCGTAAATCGCTTCGGCCGAATCGAGAAGCTGTTCGGCATCGTGCAAGGCCATCAGCGCGAGCGACGCCGAATGCGCATTCGAGCTGGTGATGGCCAGCGCATCCTTTGCGTACGGCTTGAGCGGCGAGAGGCCCTCCATGGTCAGCGCCCGCGATGCGGGCATGCGCTCTCCACGGTGAAGGACCTCGCCTTCGCCCATCATGGCCAGGCCGATGTGGGGCAATACCGTAATATCGGCCTCTCCCACGGAGCCAATCGAGGGAACCAAGGGGTGGATGTGGCGATTCAGGAATTCGATGTACATCTGCGCGACACTTCGCTGACAGCCAGTGTGGCCCGCCAGGATCGTATTCAGTCGAATGGCCATCAGGGCACGAACCGTGGATTCGGGCAGGTTGTCGCCCAAACCCGCCGAGTGAGCGCGCAGCAAGGCCGCGTTGAATCGCTCGGAAGCCTGCTTCGTCTCGGCCGAGAGCGCATCCCCTTGAAAGATGGTCTTATCTTTGTTTTCGCCGACCCCGCGGTTCAACCCATAGACGGGGATATCGTGCCGGGCGGCGGCCAGCAGCAATCGGTGCGCGCGATCGAGTCGGTCCATCAGGGCAGCTTCCGCGCGAACGGGCGCGCCCCCGCGGGCAATGTGCACGATCTGTTCGATGGTGACGTGCCCCATTCCCAAACGCACCGGTGTGGCGTCGCGGTACGGAAAATCACGCGGCTCGGGCCTCGATAGTGCCGATTTGAGCGGCGCCGCATGGGAAGCCGTTCTCACCTCCGGCGACGGCGGCGTTGCGGATGCACCGTTGGGCGAGCTCGGTACCTGCGGCGGCGTGCAGGCGACGGCGAAGATCAGACCCAGCGCGAGCGCGAAGATCGATGGTTTCATGGTTCCCCCGTTGTTTCTGGATACTACTGTGGAAGCTCCGGCCAAAGTTCGCGGTACATGCAGAAGGTGGACGACTCGGTGATCTTGCGGGTAGCGTCGGCACCGACCCGTTTGGCGAGATCGCTTTCGAAGTCCTCGAGCTCCTTCGTCTTGGCGAGGTAGTAGCGTTCGACCGGTGGCAACGTGCCCTCCTTGCGCCGCCCGGCGCGGGTTTCGGCGACCCGTCGAAAGACGCTCATGTCTTTTTGCGCGGCCATGTCGAGCAGCGATTCGCACGTCGATGCACCGATGCGCTCGGCGACCGTCGTCTCGACCCCGAGCCATTCGGCGCATTGCGTTCGCGTCGCCTCCCATGCGCGTGCGGCGGCCGCTTTGTACGCGTCGGCGACGGCCGTGGCATCGCTGGGGCCGAGGCCCACGGAATGCAATTCTTCCGGTGCGGGCATCCAATCGTCCGTCATGGCGCAGGGGCGGCTCAATTTGACGCGCCCCTCATCGGCCAGTGTTTTCCACTCGTCGGGGCTTGGGTCGAATCGATCCCCCGCGTACGGTGGCGGTGCCGCGGCCGTGGCGGCGGTGATCTCGGTGGAAGGGCCCATGCCGGGCGAGAACGGGGACTCGTGCGCGGCCAAACGCTCTTGGCAGCGCGCGAGGGAGTCGGCCACCCGCTGGTAGGCGTCTTCGCTGACGGCGCAGGTGTTGCTCTGGCCCGAGGCCGAGGGCTTGGCCGCGCCCGTTCGAGTCCATGCGCGATGGATCTCGTACGATGCGACGGTGAGGAGTACGCCCAATACGCCCGCGACGAGATGTGATTGCGCCATCGCTCGCTCCGCAGAATCGGTGTTTCGCCCCGGGCAGCATATCCACGGGACGCGGAGGGGGCGAGTGCGATGGCGCGAAAGGTCAGCCCAGGCGTCGCGCTTACGATGGAAGCAACGGTGCGATGAGCCGGTTCCAGAGCGCGTCTTTCATGTTGCGCCGGAAGAAGCCGAAGTGGCCGATGCGCGGCAGACCCACGTCGCCCGGGGTGAGCCGTACCATCTCGCGGCGGGTGCCCGTGTAGAAAGCGTGCAAGATCTCCGTATTTCGGCTGGACATCATTTCGTCGTCGGTGAAGGAAATGGACGTCAACGGCACCGTGACCGATGCAAAGCGTTGTCGTGCTGCGTCGCCCTCGATGCCGACGAGGTACTCGGGGTGCATACACCAACTGCGCCATTGCTTCATGACACCATGGGGTAGGTCGCCCACCATGTTGAATCGTTTGCCAGGGAAATATCCGTACGCGGCAAGAAGCGGCGGCACGATGGCGTGCCAAAGGAGGCCGGCACGCAGGCGCGTGGGCCGTGCATTGTGACGCCAGTAACCGGTGCCCGTTGCAATGGTCACGATGCGCTGCGCATGCTCGTGGCCGGGCACGAAGGGGACGAGTTGCCCGCCGAGGCTGTGCCCGATCCAGGTGATAGGGAGGCCTTTTGCGCGTTGCCGCAGCACCGACAGCACCGTGCCCGTGTCGCGGGCCCATGTGAATAAGTCGCCGCCGACGTCGCGCAGCTTGCCGTGGAGCGAGCCGCCGATACCTCGGTAGTCGAAGGTCACGGCGAGGAACCCGCGATCGGCAAGCCAGCGCGCGAAGGCGTCGTAATAGAGTTGGGGCACGGCCATTGCGGGCGCGAGCAGGACGGCGCCGCGGGCGAGCCGTTCCGGGTAGTACCAGCTCGTGCCGAGCTCGTAGCCGTCTTCGGCCTGGAGCATTTCGGTTTCGCGCGTGGCCATCGCCCACGGCTCGCCGCCGCCCGCGCGTGCATGGCGCGGAAGAGGAGTGGAGCGCTTTTCGAATGGGATGCTTTGCATGGTCATCATCAATGTCCCCAGTGGTGACATTGGCCAAGGTGGGGGCGCTTCGGGCGGCCGTCAAGGGCTCCCACTGGACGGGAGGAGCTGCTATCCGTAGAGGTCGTGGCTCGATTGAGCGCTCCAAAGCGCAAAGAACCGGGGGAGTACCATCATGGCGACCTGCGCCGTGCGCTGCTCGAGGCCGCGCTTACCATGGTGGTCGAAAGCGGGCCGGAGTCGTTCAGCGTGCGTGAGGCCGCTCGCCGGGTGGGGGTCGATCACCGCGCGGCCTACCGGCACTTTGCGGACAAGGCCACTGTCTTGGCGGAGCTCGCTCAAGAGGGCTACGAGCGCATCGCCCGAACGTGGAACACGGTGTTGGCCGAGCTCCCCGAGGAGCAGGTGCACGCGCGGCTCCTGGCGCTGGGCCGGACGTACATCGAATTTGCGTACCGCGAGCCGGGGCGCTACCGCGTCATGACCGGGCCGCGGCTCAACGAGGAGGGCCGCTTTCCCGCATTGGAGGTGCCCATCGACGTGGGCATGAATCTCTTGAGAAGCGAATTGCGCGCAGGCATGGCCCGTGGCCTCCTGCACGAGGCCGACGTGTCCGAATGCGCGATCACGCTATGGTCCGCGATGCACGGGCTCGCGAGCTCGATTGTCATGCGGCGCATTCGCGTGCGAAAAGACCAATTGGCTACGTTTGCCGAGCGCACGTTTGGCTGCACCGTACGCGGTTTGGAAAAATAGGAGTGAATTCGGTGGGCAGCACGAACGAAAAGACCGCACCTGGCTCGCTCCCGCTCGTTGGCATACCGGGTATCCACGAAGTATCGACACCCTCCGAGTTGCGCATCGTGATCGACGCACCGATTTGGGCCACCGCAGGCTGGTGCTTTCTCATCCTGTTCGCCATCACGCTCCTCAACACTGCCATACTAGCGTATGTCGATCGGGTTTCTCCCGGCGCAACGTGGCGCGATACGGTGCGGTCCATGTCCGTTCCGGCGTGGATTGTTCTCCCCTTCTTGAGCTTCAAGCTCGGACTGCTGGCACGTGCACACACTTTGATCGTCACCCCCGAGGAGATTCGCGTGCTCTGGGGGCGTTGGACGAGAACGATGAAACTGTCCGATTGTCGCGATATTTGGACCTACGAAATAAAGACTCGGAGGGTAAGGGGGCGGATGCACGGGAGCGCCTTTGGCATCCAATTCGTGGGGCCTCGATGGCCCATTCAGATCATCGGTCGCGTCGCCGACGACGACCACGACCCGCTGGGGACTGCCCACATCCTTCGAGCGCGGGTCCGGTACGTCATGGCCGCGTTCAAAATGCGCGATATCGAACGAGTTCCCTATCGCGGAAGTGAGTAGCCGCCGCAAAAGCAAAGAGCTACAACCGTACATCGATGTAGACGTTGCGGCGTTGCTCCTGGAGCCAGGTTTTCCATTGGCGGTCGACGATGTCCCTCATGGCCTCGTCGCGCATGAGTGGTTTGACGGAGTCGTAATCCGGTATCGGCGGCGTTTTGGCCAATTGCACGACCAGGATAGCGTCCGCGCCCTCGAAGACGGGGAGGGACGTTTCGCCCTCGTTCAGCGAGTTGACCGTGTCCTGCAGCACCGGGAGAAGATCGGAAAACGGGTGCGGTCCGCTCGAGCCACAGGTGCTCTTGGTGGACACGTCGTCCGAATGACGGGTCACCAGTTGGCAAAAGTCTTCCCCGGCGCGCGCACGCCGTGAAATGTCGGCGGCGAGGCGTTCACGCTCACGCCGCTGCGCTTCGGTGGTCGTCATGTCGAGTCGAAGTGCGATGATCCGCAGATCGACTGGACGGCCTTCTTCCATTTTTTTGCGCCATCGCGCATATGCGGCGCGCATATCGGTTTCACCGACGCGCACGCGCTGGAGGATGCGCAATTGAACCAACTTCCCATGCAGCACCTGACGCCGCAGCTCCTCGCGGTAATCGGCCTCGCTGAATCCTTCGCGTTCGGCGGCTTTCAGAAGAGCCGCAGGGGATAGCTTTTGGCCTTCGGCCACCGCCCGGATGGCGCGGTCGATCTCCGTGCTGGACACCGCGAGGTTGCTCCGCGTGGCGGCCTGTTCCGAGAGCATATCGTCGATCATGCGATCGAGAAGCTCTCGGTATACCTGCGTCTCTTGCGCCGCGCGGGTCGCCGGGTTCGTCGGGCTCTTGTAAATCTGCATCAAGAGCGGTTTGGCCCTTTTTCGGAGTTCGCTCAGGAGAATCGCACGTTCGCCCACGACGGCCACGATGCGTTCCACGATGGTGGCGTAACTCACGTGGGCCACGATTGAAATGGCCACGAGCGCCATGAACCGAGTTGTCTGCTTGATGTGCAAGGGAAACCCGCCGAAGGAAGCCATCCCCTGGACAGGCCCTAGGGCGGATTCATTCCCGGTCGGCGCAATCCGTTTCAGAAAATGCCACTCAGTGAGAGCGTGCCACCGGTGCCGTTCGGGGCGGGGGCCGCGCCCACCCAGTAGGTGCGCGGGGCGGACGCATCCACGCGGTGAAAGTGCGGGACGAGGACGCCGATGCCGGCGCCGGCCATCGTGCCCGCGATCACGTCCGTCGGAAAGTGTGCGCCGGCGCGAACGCGCTCGAACGCGACGAAGGTCGTGAGTGCCGAGCCCGCGAACAGGGTGATCCATGGACGGAGAGAGCCCGGCGAGCGCACGAACGCGAGGTACGTGGCCGTCGCGGTGATCGCCGCCGAGACGGACGCGTGACCCGAGAAAAACGAGAGCGAGCTGTCCGTGTTCGCGTTCGAGTAATTGGGATCGTCCCGATGCTCGTCCAAGTCTTTGTACGCAATGGGGCGCGGGCGGCGGACGGCAATCTTGGCGAGATTGGTGACGCCGATGGTGAGGGTGACGGATTCGGCGTAGAGGATTTCGTCCACCAACACCGTGTGGGCGCTCTTCTCGCGAAAGCCGCTCACGATGGGGTCGATGAGCGCGAAGCCGATCAAGGCGGCCAGGCCGATGTTGGAGTACGTGGCCGCATTCGGATCGATGGTTTGTGTGACCGCTCCGCGGTCGATCTTCAGGAGACTGTTCGTCTGGAACGTGGGGCTGATCTGTTGCGGGCGTATCTCCCCGGTTCCCATGACCAGATCGAGCAGGCCGGCGAAACCCGCGTTGACGGCGACGATGGCCCCGTCAGTGACGGGCTGGACGGCGAATTTCGGGGCCGCGGGAGGCTTCTCGGAGAGCGGGGCCGTCGATGGGGGCAACGTCTGCGCGGCCGCGTCCTGTTCGAACAACGAGACTACGGCGCATGTGCAAGCAAAAATTCGAGACGTCGCAGCCAGCTTCTTCGCCATGAAGTCCTCCCGGGGCGAAGATACGCGATGCACGCGCCTTACGTGCGTTCGGATCTCATCGAAGCTCTCCCGCAAGCCGCACGTCGGAGAGCACCTCGTCGAAGGCCACCTCGGCGGCGCCGAGCAATACGCCGTCCGTGCCCAGCGCGGAGAGCGTGAAGGGCGGAGGAGCCTCGCGGCGAAAGCTCATGAGTCCATCGCGGTAGGCGCGGTCGAGGGCCTCGGGTGCGGCGGTGGCGAGTTCGCGCGCGAGCCCCGAAAGGGTGATTCGGTCGGGATCCAATGCGTTGACCAGCGCGGCGGTGCCGTGCCCGAAGGCGGCGGTGACCGAGGCCACCGCCTTGCGGGCTCGTGGGTTGCCGCCCAGGGCATCGCGCACGATCCGTTCGGCGGCGCTGCGGGGATCGCGCGGGGGAGGCTGCCCGAGATGGCGGGCCATGGCGCGGCCGTCGACCTCGAGATCCCAGCAGCCACGGGCGCCGCACGGACAGCGAAGGGTGCGATCGCCAAAGGGCATGTGCCCAAACTCGCCCGCGGCGCCGCTCGAGCCCAGCGCAGGGCTGCCGTCGACGACGAGAACCCCGCCCACGCCGACCTCGATGGTCAAATGCAACAACACGCCCACGCCGCGACCGGCGCCGCGCCGGGCTTCCGCAACGCCGGCGAGCGAGGCGTCATTTCCCAAGAGCAAGGTGATGCCGGGGCGAATGCGCAACGCCTCGATTCCGACGTTACTCCAGCCCAAGGTGGATTGCACGACGCGGCCGCGTTGCACGGTGCCCGAGACGGCGACCGAAATGGCCCGCAGCCGCGGCACGCATTCGCGGCTCGCCCCCGCGATCTGCTTTCGCAGGACGGCGAGCACGGAATCCGCATCCGTCGCGCCGTGGCGTCCGGAGCGCTCCTCGACGATGCCCGCCCCCAATTCGACGATGGCCATGCGCCAGCGTTCGTGGCCGATCTCCACGGCGCACACCAACGGCCCTTTGGGGTGCGGGACCAACGTCGGTGAGGGGCGGCCACGGTGACCCGTCTTCGGGCCCTCGATCTCGTCGATCCATTTCCTGGCGCGCAGACGTGTCGTGATCTCGGTGGCCGAGCCCGTGCCCAGGGCGAGGGCTTTGGCCATTTGCGCGCGGGTTGAGCCGGGGTTCGCGTGCACGTAGCGCAACACGGCAAGCTCCCCCTGACGGCGCAAGGCGGTGGCGTGGTGATTGTCCGTGGTCACGGTGTGGCTTGTCCTCGAGGGGTGCGCTATTATACTCGGGCTATGAGTAAAATCGAGGGCGCGCTTTCCCGTGGCGAGTCCACGCGGCGGATTTACGCGGCGCACGGCGTTCTCGGGTACCTGCTCTCGGGCTTCGGCATGATCCTGCCGGAGCTGCGTCAGGACCTCGGCCTGGGGCGGGCCGAGGTGGCGCTTTACCCGTCGGCCTTTGCCCTGGGCTTGGTGCTCGTGGGCTTGTGCGGCGATGGTTTGTTGCGCGCGCTCGGTGCGCAGGCCATGCGGAGTGCCATCGGAGCGCAAATCGGCGGAGCGCTGCTCCTGGCGTCGGGCTTCGGCCGCCTGGCCGGCGGCGTGGGGGCGCTGCTGTTCGGCCTGGGGCTGGCCATCATGGTCAACTTCGCACCGGCGCGTTTTCGTGAGGACCATGGCGATCTCGCGCCGCTGGCCATCGCCGAAGCCACGGGCATGGCCAGCGCGTCGTCGGTGCTCGCTCCGCTGGTTCTGGGCGCGTCCTTGTCGGCGGGGAAAGGTTGGCACATGGCCTTCGTCGCACCCCCGCTGGTGGCGGCGCTGCCCCTCGTCGTGCGAGCGATGCCCGCGGCGCACACGCGCGAGGCGCCAGAAACGCGAAGACCGCGCGAGGCCCCTCGGGCGCCCTCGGGCTTTTTCCTTCTCTGGCTCGACGTCGTGCTCGTCGTCTCCGTCGAGTTCTCCGTGCTCTTCTGGGCTGCGGACTTCTTGCAGGTCGGGCGCCAGCTCGCATCGGGCACGGCCACGTCGATGGTCGCGCTCTTCGTATCGGGCATGGCCACCGGGCGAATTGCCAGCACGTTGGTGCTGCGACGCGTGCCGCGGCCGGGCCACGTTCTCGCCGGCTCGGCGGCCATGGCGACGGTCGGATATGCGATTTTCTGGCAAATCGATCATACCGCAGCGACCGTGCTCGGGCTCTTCGCCACGGGGCTCGGCGTGGCGTTGCTTTATCCGCTCACCTTGGGCGCGGTCATGGCCTCTTGGCCGGACCATCCCCATCGGGCCGCGGCCCGTGGCGCGCTTGCGTCGGGCTGTGCGATCGGCCTCGCGCCGCTTTGCTTGGGGATGATTGCCGACGCGGTGGACCTTCGCGCCGGGATGCTTCTCACGCCGCTGATTCTCGTGGCATTCTTGATTCGATGCATCGTTCGCGAGGTGAAATCCCCCGCGTTGAACCGAGGAGTTTGCTCATGAAGGTGGCATTGGTGACGGGCGCATCGCGCGGTTTGGGCGCGGTCATGGCGACGACGCTGGCGAAGGACGGCTGGGCCGTCGCCGTGAATTACGCGAACGACAGCGCCGGGGCGAACCAGGTCGTCTCCCGGATCGAAGCGCACGGCGGCCGAGCCTTCGCGGCTCGCTTCAGCGTGATCGACTCCGCCGCGCTCCGCCCCGGCCTCGAGGCCATTGCGCGCCAATTGGGGCCGGTGGACTTGATCGTCAACAACGCCACCGGGCCGCAGCCGGAAATGCCCATCCTGGAGCAATCGTGGCGGACGTACCTCGACCAATTGGAGTTCTTCGTCAAGGCGCCGCTCGAGTTGTTGCAGGTCGTACTCCCCGATTGGCGTGCGCGCAAATCGGGGCGCATCATCAACATTGGCTCCGAGGTGGCCGAATTGGGGAATCCCTACTTCGGCAATTATGCCTCCGCCAAAGGCGCCATGCTTTCGATGACGCGGTCGTGGGCAAGAGAATTGGGGCCCGAGGGCATTACCGTGAACCTGGTGGCCCCCGGTTGGATTCCCGTGGAGCGTCACGTGGACGCGTCGCAAGGAAGCCGTGACGACTATCTGGAGCGGACGCCGTTGCGCCACTTCGGCAAGCCCGAGGACATCGCCGACATGGTGGCGTTCCTCGCGTCCGACAAAGCCGATTTCATCACCGGCCAACGCTTCGCCGTCAACGGCGGCCGCACCGTGACCTGACCCGCCATGGCTGGCGTCAGGGCGTTGGCCGCGCGATGCGCTGCTGGGCGAGGGGGATTCGCTGCTTCAGACGCGGCATGACCTTCGCGGCAAAGAGACGCAGACTCCTCTCGGCCGCGTCGTAGGGCATGCCGGCGATGCTGAAGACGCCCATGAAGCCTTCGGCGCCGGTGCGCGTCTGGATATCGATGATCTTTTCGTAACACTGGTCCGGCGTGCCCCAGGGGTTCAGCCCGACGAAGAATTCACTCATCGAGTCGATGCCGCGCGGGGCGCTCATCATGCCCTGCAGTTTGTCGTAGCTCTCGTAGCCCTTGATCTTCGACAGGTGATCTCCGACGAGCTCGTAGTGCTGAACCAGCGAGCGCCAATAGCCGCCGATGTACTCGCGGGCATGCGTCTTGGCCCGCTCGACGTCGTCGTCGCAAACCACCCAGCCGACGACGAGTGGCGGCGGTGCTTCGGCCGCGTTCACCTCGCGGAAGACGCGCCGGTACTCCTCGAGCTCGATGGCGACCGTGTCCCAAGGCTTCTGGGGCATGATGACCATTCCGATGCCTAGCTTGGCCAAGATGCGTGCCGACTCGGGCGATACCGCGGCTGCGTAGGTGCGTCCGCGAAATGTCTTGAAGGGACGCGGGCGGATGTCGCGCTTTGCTTGCTTGATGAACTTGCCATCGAACTCGCAGTAACCGCGCTCGAGCCCCGTGAGGATCATTTCTGCAGCCTCATTGAAGCTTCCACGGCTCTCCTCTTGTCGGACCCCGAGCCCCTCGAACTCGATGCGTCCGAGGCCGCGCCCCATGCCGAAGATGAACCTGCCGTTGCTCATGGTATCGAGCATGGCCACCTGTTCGGCCACGCGCATGGGATGATGCCAAGGCAACACCACCACCATGGACCCGAGGCGGATCCTTCGCGTGCGCCCCGCCATGTACGTCAGGTACTGCAGGACGTCGGGGCATACGGCGTGGCCGGTGAAATGATGTTCCACGCCCCAGAGGGACTCGAAACCCAGCGGCTCGGCCAAGTCGGCGAGGCGAAGTTCGTTTTGATAAACGTCACGGTCGGTACGACCTTCGAGCTCGGATTGAAAGATGACTCCCGTTCCAACGTGCATGCCATTCTCCTCTTGAGCGCATTCCGGTCACGGATCCAAATCAAACATAGAAATAAGTACGCAATCGAATGCGGTGCATCGTGATTTAAATATCGCTAGCTAGTGGGTACTGTCATTTCCCATGAACAAAATCTTGTCCAGCGCAAAAGATTTTCCGGAGCGTTGCCGTCTCGGCGATATAGATCTAGAGAAGAGTAAATTCGCGACCACTGCGGCTCGATAGACGTAATTCTTACAATCGCGTCATCGATGGCCGTGGTGTCGTCGGCGCGCGTGTGACCCATCACCCGCGTGAGTTTTCTCCTGCATTCCGAGAAAAATGACGCTCCCGAACGACGCAAGCGGCGCACGGCGGACCGAGGATGATGTTAGCGGACTGGCGCGCCTAACGAGCTTAACGAGATGGATAAGAGATCTGCTCGCGAAGTATTGCCGAGTCGATGTGACATCGATTAGCGTCGAAGGATTATTCGTCGATTACGGATTAGAGTCCAGGGCTGCAACTGGATTCATGGCGGAGTTGGCCCAAATCGTCGAGCGGCCATTGTCGCCTGTTTTGATTTGGCGATACCCCACCGTTTCGGCACTCGCGCGGTATCTGTCGGGCAGCGTCGGCGAGACGCTGGTCGCAAAAGCGTCCGTGGCCGAGGGACATCCATGCGACGAGCCGATCGCCATCATCGGGCTCTCGTGTCGTTTCCCGAATGCCTCGAATTTGGAACATTTATGGTGTGCACTTCGTGACGGTGTCGATGCCATTCGTGAAGTACCACCGGGTCGGTGGACGCCGGCGACCGGCGACGACGTATCCGTCGACGGAATCTCGCATGGTGCTTTCCTCGACGAGGTCGATCGCTTCGATGCCGCGTTCTTCGGCATCTCGCCGCGCGAAGCGGCTTCCATGGATCCGCAGCAGAGGCTCGTGCTGGAGCTCGCCTGGGAGGCTCTGGAGGACGCGCGGATCGTCCCCGGACGCTTGGCGGGCACGCGAACGGGCGTCTTCGTCGGCGCCGTGTGGAGCGACTACGCCCACCTCCTTCATCGGCAGGGCGGGAAGATCTCCCAACATACGGTAACGGGGCATCATCGCAGCATCATCGCGAACCGGGTGTCGTATGCACTCGGCCTCGTGGGGCCGAGCATGGCCATCGATTCGGCGTGTTCGGCGTCGCTCGTGGCCGTGCACCTCGCGTGCGAAAGTCTGCGGCGCGGCGAGTCGTCGCTGGCGCTGGCGGGTGGCGTGAATCTCAACCTCGTCCCGGAAAGCGCCATCGGGGTGGGCGAATTTGGGGCGCTCTCACCCGACGCGCGCTGTTTCACCTTCGATGCGCGCGCGAACGGTTACGTGCGGGGCGAAGGCGGGGGCGTGGTCGTCTTGAAGCCGCTGCCGCGGGCCCTCGCCGACGGCGACCCCATCCGCGGCGTCCTGCGTGGCTCCGCGGTGAACAACGATGGTGCAAGCAACGGCCTGACCGCGCCCAATCCTCGAGCCCAAGAGGAGGTTCTGCGGCTCGCGCACCAGCGAGCCGGCACGGCTCCGGCCGATGTCCAATACGTGGAACTGCATGGTACGGGCACCCAGCTGGGGGATCCCATCGAGGCCGCCGCGCTCGGTGCCGTGCTCGGTGGGGCGGCGGGGCGCGAAGGTGCGCTGCACGTGGGCTCGATCAAGACCAACATCGGGCACTTGGAAGGCGCCGCGGGCATTGCGGGGCTGATCAAGGCGGTGCTGTGCATCGAGCATCGGCAGCTGGTGCCGAGTCTTCACTTCGAAACACCGAATCCGCACATTGCGTTCGACGAGCTGAATCTCCGCGTTCAACGGGCCCTCGGACCGTGGCCCGCCATGAATCGGCCGCTCACGGCGGGGGTCAGCTCGTTTGGCTTCGGGGGAACGAATTGCCACGTCGTGCTTTCGGAAGGGCCGTCGGCGCGGGCCGAGCTTTCCAGGTTCTCCGCCGAAGCACCGGAAGTCTTGGCGAGTCCGGAACCCGGGCCAGTCTTCGTTTTCGGAGGATACGGCTCGCAATGGCTCGGGATGGGTCAATCGCTGCTGCAAAGGGAACCGTCGTTCCGGACCACCTTGGAGCGATGCAGCCGCGCCATTCAGGAGCATCTCGGCTGGTCGCTGCTCGACGAGCTGGCCGCCGATGTCGAGCGCTCCCAGCTCGATCGCATCGACGTGGGCGTGCCGGCCATCGTGGCCGTGGAAATCGCCATCGTCGCGCTTTGGCGCGCGTGGGGACTGAGGCCGGCGGCGGTGGTGGGGCATAGCATCGGCGAGATCGCGGCGGCGCAAGCGGCTGGTGTTCTGACCCTCGAAGACGCGATGCAGATTGCAGGCGTCTACGGGCGCGCGCTTCGGCAGCTCCAGGGAACGGGCGCCATGGGCGTGGTGGGGCTGTCGTGGGAGGATGCCTCGCGGGAGGTGCTCGCCTACGAGGGCCAGCTTTTCTGTGCCATTCAACAGAGCGCGGACTCGACGGTGGTCGCCGGAGCCCCCGAAGCCCTCGACGCGTTCTTCGAGGTCCTCGAACGCCGAAATGTCTTCGGCCGTCGGGTGGCCATCGACGTGGCCGGGCATTCGCCGGCATTCGACGTTCTGCGCGCCGAGCTGTTCGCGGCGCTTTCCAGCGTGAAGCCGCGGCGCGGGTCGATCCCGATTGCCTCGGAGGTGATCGGCTCGGTGCTGGAGGGCGAATCTTTCGATGTTGGCCATTGGGTTCGGAACTTGTGCGATCCGGTGTGGTTCGGGAAGGCGGTCGACTGTCTTTCGCGCGAGGGGTTCCGCACCTTCGTCGAAATGAGCCCGCACCCGCTGCTCTTGCCGGCGATCGAATCCAATTTGCGCTGTGCGGGGCTCCACGGTGTCACCTTGCCGTCGTGGCGCCGCAACGACGACGAGCGCCGCGCGATGCTCGACACCCTGGGCGCGCTCTCCGTGCGGGGCGTGCACATCGCCCGCCGCGGTGTGGTGCCGGTTGCTCTTTCGGGCAAGAGCGAAGAGGCGTTGCGCGCCCAGGCTGCGCGGCTGCGCGCGCACATCGAGGCGCACCCGGAGTTCGACCTGGCCGATCTCGCGTACTCGCTGGCGACGACGCGAACGCACTTCGATCACCGGGCCGTGGCCATCACGGAGCATCGCGACGAGCTGCGTGACGCGCTGAACGCGCTGGCCCACGGAGAGCCTGGGGCGAACGTCGTCGTGGGGCGCGCCACCACGAAGGGGCGCGTGGTGTTCGTCTTTCCGGGGCAGGGCTCCCAATGGGCGGACATGGGGCGATCGCTGCTCGCGACGTCGGACGTGTTTCGCGACGAGCTCGAGGCGTGTGCGCGCGCGCTGGCGCCGCACGTGGACTGGTCGCTGCTGGCGGTGCTCCGGGGCGAACCGGGGGCTCCGTCGCTCGAACGGGTCGACGTCGTGCAGCCCGTGCTCTTCGCCGTCATGGTCTCGTTGGCGGCACTTTGGCAATCGGTGGGGGTCGTCCCCGACGCCGTGGTCGGTCACAGTCAGGGCGAGATCGCCGCGGCATACGTCGCGGGCGCCCTGTCGCTGGAGGATGCGGCGAAGGTGGTCGCGCTCCGCAGTCGGGTGCTCGGCCGTCTCGCCGGCCAAGGCGCCATGGCGGCAGTCGAATTGGGGGCATCGGAGCTCGGGCCGCGGCTCGCACGGTTCGGTGCGCGGCTCTCGATTGCGGCGGTCAATGGGCCGCGCTCGTGCGTGGTGTCCGGCGAGCCCGGGGCCATGGAGACCCTTCTTCGCGAGCTGGAGGGCACCCGGATCTTCGTGCGCCGCGTGCGGGTCGACTATGCGTCGCACGGCGCCCAGGTGGAGGGCATCGAGGGCGAGCTCGTGCAGAGCATCGGGTCCCTGACCCCGCACGAGGGCACGCTTCCACTTTACTCGACGGTGACCGGGCAGCGGCTCGAGGGGAAGGCGCTCGGGGCAAGCTACTGGTATCGGAACCTTCGCCACACCGTGGCCTTCGAAGAGGCCACGCGGGCCTTGCTCGCGGAGGGGCATCGCTTCTTCGTCGAGGTGAGCCCGCACCCGGTGCTGACCTTTGCCTTGCAGCAGACCGTCGAGGCGGCGGAGATCGAGGCGGCGGTCGTGGGGTCGATCGCGCGCGATCAAGGTGATCTGCGGCGGTTTCTCCGCTCGCTTTCCGAACTGCATGCGAAGGGGCTGCCCCTCAATGGGGCGAAGTGTTTTCCCGGTGGGCGTTCCGTTCCGCTGCCCACGTATGCCTTCCAGCGCGAGCGGCATTGGGTGGACAGCGCGTCCGAGATGCATCCTCTGCTGAGCGCCGGTGTTTCACTGGCCGGTGGCGGGTGGCTTTTCGACGTGCACCTCGGGCGTCGCACGCACCCATGGCTCTCGGGGCATGTGGTCGGAGGCACGACGCTTCTTCCCGGCACGGCATTCCTCGAGCTCGCGCAGACCGCGGCGCAGCGCGTGGGGCTTTCGCGTGTCGAGGAGTTGACGATCCTGGCACCTCTCGCGCTGCCCGTCGAAGGTGGCGTCGATCTTCAGCTCTCGCTCGGTGCACCCGACGAGGCCGGGCACTGTTCGCTCGCCATGCATGCGCGCGACGACGGCGGTCCCTGGACCCTTCATGCGACGGCCACGCTGACGTCGGCGGCCGCAGCGCCCTCGTTCGATCTGCGGGCGTGGCCACCCGCGGACGCGGTCGCGTGCGACGTCGAGAGTATCTACGCGCACCTCGCGGCGTCAGGCCTCGCCTATGGTGGCGATTTTCGAGGACTGCGCGCGGTGTGGACGCGCGGCCCCGAGGTGTTCGGCGAAGTCGCCCTTCCCGAGGGCGGGGAATCCCACCGGGATGCCGCGCGCTTCCAACTGCATCCCGCGTTGCTCGATGCCTCGCTTCACAGCCTTGCCGCTGCGGGTGCCGGCGAGGTGGCGCTTCCGTTCTCGTTCACCGGCGCCACCTTGCACGCCGCGGGGGCTTCGGCGTTGCGCGTGCAGCTGTCTCCCGGTGAAGGCGGTGCCTTCTCCGTGCGCGTCGCCGATGCATCGGGGGCTCCGGTGGCATCGATCGAGTCGCTGGTGTTGCGCCGCTCGTCGCGGCCCAATGCCCTTTACCGCGTCGACTGGGCGGTGGTGCCCAATGCAGCGATCCCTGAGTGCCGGGTCGAAGCTTGCGACGATCTCGCATCGCTGAAGCGGCTGCTCGAGCGCGACGCGTCCGTGCCGGAGATCGTCGTCACGTCGTGGACATTGGACGGCGGGCACGACGCGGAGGCGGCGCATCGGGATACGTGCCGGCTGCTCGAGTTTCTCCAGGTGTGGCTCGCGGACGATCGTCTCGCGTCGAGCCGCTTGGTCCTGCTCACCCATCGTGCGGTCGCCACCGGTCCCGGTGAAGACGTTCTCGATCGGGTGCACGCACCGTTTTGGGGGCTGGTGCGGACGGCGCAATCCGAGCACCCCGATCGCGCACTGCTCTTGCTCGACGTCGACGACCACGAGGCGTCGCGTGCGGCGCTGCCCGCGGCGTTCGCGGCCGAGGAGCCGCGGCTCGCCCTTCGTGAGGGAAAGCTCCTTGCTCCACGCATCGTGCGTGCGGCCGCGTCCACGACGCCCAGCCCGTCTCGCCCGCTGCGCACGGAGGGAACGGTCCTCATCACGGGCGGGACCGGGACCTTGGGCGCGCTTTTGGCCAAGCACCTCGTCGCGGTGCATGGCGTGCGCCACCTGGTGCTCACTTCACGGCAGGGCCCTTCGGCTCCCGGTGCCGCGGAGTTGGCGCGGGAGCTCGAGGCCCAGGGCGCGCTCGTCACCGTGGCCGCGTGCGATGTGGCCGATCGCGCGGCCCTCGAGGGGCTTCTCGCGTCGATCGCGCCCGAGCGCCCGTTGACCTCCGTCGTGCATGCCGCAGGGGTGCTCGACGACGGCGCCTTGCTATCGCTGAACGCCGAGCGCACCGAGCGCGTTTGGCGCCCCAAGGCGTTGGCCGCGATGCATCTCCACGAGCTCACGCGCGGGCTCGACCTCGACGCATTCGTCCTTTTTTCCTCGGTGGCCGGGGTGCTGGGCACCGCCGGGCAGGCCAATTACGCCGCGTCCAACGCGTTCCTCGATGCCCTTGCCCACCATCGCAGGGCGCAGGGACTTGCGGCGTGCTCGCTGGCGTGGGGCTACTGGTCTGCGCGCAGCGGGATGACGTCCCATCTCGACGAGGCGGATCTGCGCCGCATGGCCCGCAGCGGCATTGCACCCCTTTCGACGGAGGACGCGTTGCGCGCGTTCGACGAGGCGCTGGGGCGCGAGGAACCGTCGCTCGTTCTCGCGCATCTCGAGCTTCGGCGGCTGGCCCCGGCCGTGATCCGTCGCGATCGTCGCGTCGAGCGACGTGGGGGCGAACATTGGAGCGAGTCCGCTCTTCTCGAGAGGGTGCGCGCCGAGGTGGCCTCCGTTCTCGGGCATCCGAGGTCCAGCGCCATCGATGCGCATCGTCCCTTGCAAGAGCTCGGGCTCGATTCGCTCATGGCCGTCGAGTTGCGAAATCGCCTGAGCGCCGCCACGGGATTGCGCCTCCCCGCGACACTCCTTTTCGATCACCCCACGCCCTCCGCCCTCGCGCGCCGGCTTTCGGGTGCGGGTACGGCATCGGTGGCTTCGACGCGTGCGGCGGCCCGCGAACCCGCCGACGAGCCGATGGCCATCGTCGCCATGGGGTGCCGCTATCCGGGCGACGTTCGCAGCGCCGAAGATCTCTGGCAATTGCTGCTCGATGGAACCGACGCCATCTCCCCCTTTCCCGAGGGGCGCGGATGGGATGCGGATGCGCTCTACGATCCCGATGCGGACGCCAAAGGCAAAAGCTACGTGCGCGAGGGCGGTTTTCTCCACGACGCGGATCGATTCGATGCGTCGTTCTTCGGAATCAGCCCACGCGAAGCCATTTGCATCGACCCGCAGCAGCGGCTCCTGCTCGAGACCTCGTGGGAAACGCTCGAGTGCGCAGGCATCGATCCCACGTCGCTCCAGGGCAGCCGCGTCGGCGTCTTCGTCGGGGTGATGTACAGCGATTACGGAGCACGTTTGCTCCAGGCGCCCTCGGCCCTCGAGGGCTACGTCGGAATCGGCAGCGCGGCGAGCGTTGCGTCGGGACGCGTCGCGTATGCCCTTGGACTCGAGGGGCCCGCGATCACCGTCGACACGGCCTGCAGTTCCTCGTTGGTGGCCATTCATCTCGCCTGCCGTGCGCTGCGCAACGGGGAGTGCTCGCTGGCCCTGGCCGGCGGCGTGGCGGTGATGGCGACCGGCGCGAACTTCATCGAGTTCAGCCGGCAGCGCGCGTTGGCCCGCGATGGTCGTGCGCGGTCGTTCTCGGCGGATGCGGAGGGGACGAGTTGGGGCGAGGGCGTGGGCCTGGTGCTGCTCGAGCGCCTCTCCGATGCGCGCGCGAACGGCCACCCCGTTCGCGCGTTGATCCGCGGTTCGGCGGTCAACCAGGATGGCCGAAGCCAAGGATTGACCGCGCCCAACGGTCCCGCCCAGCAGCGGGTCATCCACCTCGCCCTCGACGATGCGCGCCTCTCGCCCGCGGACGTCGATGCCGTCGAGGCCCACGGTACGGGGACGGCGCTCGGGGATCCCGTCGAGGCGCAAGCCCTTCAAGCCACCTATGGCTCGGCGCGCAAGCCCGAGCGGCCCCTCTGGCTGGGGACCCTCAAGTCGAATGTGGGCCACACGCAGGCGGCGGCGGGCGTCGGCGGCGTCATCAAGATGGTGCTCGCCCTGCAGAAGGAGACGCTGCCGAAGACGTTGCACGTCGAGACGCCGTCCCCCCACGTCGATTGGTCGTCGGGCACCGTGCGCCTTCTCCGCACCGCGACCCCTTGGCCCCGCGCGGAGCGCCCGCGCCGTGCTGCCGTCTCCTCGTTCGGAATCAGTGGCACCAATGCGCACCTGATCCTCGAAGAGGCTCCAAATGACAGTGGAGATGCAATTGCAATCAAAGATTCAATTGAGCTCATAGATGCAATTGCATCTGATGATGCAACTGCATCACCGTTACTTTTGTCCGCGAAAAGCGAAACGGCCCTGCGTGCTCAGGCCGAAAGGCTGCTGGGGCACCTTTCGGCGCATCCGGAGCTACCGCTGGCCGATGTCGCCCATGCGCTGGCCACCGGGCGGGCGCACTTCGAGCACCGTGCCGCGGTCGCCGTGTCGGATCGCGCCGCGTTGCTCGAAGCCCTCCGCGGCTTGGCCGAGGGGCAGCTCTCGTCCCGGACCGTCGTCGCCCAGGCCCAGACCGCGGGCAAGGTCGTCTTCGTCTTTCCAGGGCAGGGATCGCAGTGGGCCGGTATGGCGCGCGCGCTGCTCGCATCGTCCGACGTGTTTCGCGCGCGAATCGACGCCTGTGCGCAGGCTCTGGCTCCGCATGTCGATTGGTCGCTGCACGCGGTGCTCCAGGAGGAGGACTCGGCGCCGTCGCTGGATCGCGTCGACGTCGTGCAGCCCGTTCTATTCGCGGTCATGGTGTCGCTCGCGGCGCTGTGGCAATCGATGGGCGTGCGCCCCGATGCCGTGGTGGGGCACAGCCAGGGCGAAATCGCCGCGGCGTGCGTGGCCGGCGCGCTTTCGTTGGACGATGCGGCCAAGATCGTTGCCCTGCGAAGCCGTGCTCTTTCCGTCTTGTCGGGGAAAGGAGCCATGGCCGCCGTCGACCTTTCGCGCGAAGCCCTCACAGAGTGGCTCGGGCCATGGGGGGATCGCATCGCGATCGCGGCCATCAATGGTCCGCGCTCCGCCGTCGTCTCCGGGGACGCCGATGCCGTGGACGAGCTTCTGCGCGGTCTCGAATCGGCCAACGTCTTCGCACGCAAGGTGCGTGTCGATTACGCGTCGCACGGCCCGCACGTCGAGGCCATTCGGGACGAGCTTCTCGCATGCCTCGCCGATGTGCATCCGCATGCGTGCGACATCCCATTTTACTCGACGCTCACCGGCGAACGACTCGATGGCGCCGAGCTCGATGCCCCGTATTGGTACCGCAATTTGCGGCACACGGTTCGCTTCGCGGACGCCGTCGGTGCCCTCCTCGGCGATGGGTATCGCTTTTTCGTCGAGTCCAGCCCACACCCCGTTCTTACCTTGGCGCTGCAGCAAGCCTTCGACGCCTCGGAGCACGGGTGCGTCGTCGCGGGCTCGCTGCGCCGCGACGAAGGGGATCTGCAACGCTTCCTTCTTTCGCTCGGCGAACTTCATGTCCACGGACTGCCGCTCGATTGGCGAAAGGTCCTTTCGGGCAAGCACGTCCCGCTGCCCACGTACGCATTTCAGCGTGAGCGCTATTGGCTCGATGCCCCCCGCGAGTCCGATGTCGCCTCCGCGGGGTTGGCCCCGGCCGAGCATCCACTTCTGGGCACGGCCGTGGCGCTTGCCGACGGCGATCGATGGCTCTTCACGGGCCGTATCTCCCTCTCGACGCACCCCTGGCTCGCCGGGCATGCCGTTCGGGGCACGGTTCTCCTGCCCGGCACCGCGTTCCTCGAGTTGGCCCACGCCGCAGCGCATCGCGTGGGGCTCGGGCGGATCGACGAGCTGACCCTCGAAGCGCCCCTCGTGCTCTCCGCGCGTGGGGCCGTGTGCCTTCAGCTCTCCCTCGGGCCGCTCGACGAGGGCGGACGTCGTTCCCTGGTGCTGCATTCCCGTCCCGAAGACGCATCGGACGACGCGCCCTTCGTCCGTCATGCCACGGGGGTGCTGGCACCCGCCGTTGCCGCGGCGCCTCCGCCCGATGCGCGCGCGTGGCCCCCGGCGGGAGCCGTCGCGGTCGACGTGGCCGAGGTTCGTGCAGGCCTCGCCGAGGCAGGGTTCTCGTACGAGGGTGCGTTTCGTGGCCTTCGCGCGGCTTGGACGCAGGACGGTGCGTGGCTCGCCGACGTGTCCCTTCCCGAGAGGGACACGCACGGTTTCTCGCTCCACCCGGCGTTGCTCGATGCGGCCCTCCACGCCTTCGCGCTGGATACCGTTCGGGCCTCGGGCGAGCTCGTGCTGCCCTTCGCGTGGAACGGCGTTTCCCTTTACCAGACCGGCACCGCCGAGCTCCGGGTGCGCATCTCGCCGCGGGCGGAATCGGGGACCGTTTCGCTCGAGACCTTCGATGCTTCGGGCGAGCCCATCGCCGCGATCGACGCCCTGGTGACGCGCCCGATCGCGCTCGATCGACTCGAGCGCGCATCCCACGACGAGTGGCTCCACCGCGTCGATTGGGCCGTGCTCGAGATGCCCACCAGAGCGCCGCGCGCGTGGGCGGAGTACGCCGACTTTGCAGCGATCGAGGGCGCGCTCGACCGAGGGGAGGTCGTCCCCGAGATTCTCGTCACGCACTGGATGGCCGAGGGCGCGCACGATCCGAGCGCGGTGCACCAAGCCACCCAGCGCCTTTTGGCGCTCGTGAACGCGTGGCTCGCGGATGCGCGTCTGGCTTCGCACAGCCTGGTGGTGGTCACCCGTCGTGCGGTGGCCGTGCATCCCCACGAGGACGTGCTCGATCGGGTCCACGCGCCCTGTTGGGGCTTCATGCGCGCCGTGATCGCGGAGCATCCGGACTGCGCGCTGGCGATCGTGGACATCGACGACGACGAAGCTTCGCGCCGCGCCTTGCCCGATGTCATCGGATGCGGTGAGCCACGCCTTGCCCTTCGCGCGGGGGTGCCCCACGTGCCAAGGCTCACGCGGCTCCGCCCGGGGGCGCATCTCGCCGTGCCGAGCCACATGCCGGCGTGGCACCTCGATGCACCGGTCAGAGGCACGTTCGAAGATCTCGCGTTCGTGGCGCACCCCGAGGCCGATGCCGCGCTCGAGCCGGGGCAGGTTCGCATTGCCGTGCGTGCGACGGGTCTCAATTTCCGAGACGTCCTGACCACGCTCGGAATGTACCCCGGTGAGGCGGGACCGCTCGGGCTCGAGGGCGCCGGCATCGTCACCGAGGTCGGGCCCGACGTGCCATCGCTGTCCGTGGGCGATCGCGTGATGGGCGTATTCCGGCGCGCGTTCGGCCCCATGGCCGTCGCCGACCATCGCTTGCTGGCGCGCATGCCGGCCCATTGGACGTTCGCGCAGGCGGCGACCGTCCCCGTGGTCTTTCTGACCGCGTACTACGGATTGGTCGATCTCGGTCGTCTCGAAGCGGGCGATCGCGTGCTCGTTCACGCGGCAGCCGGCGGGGTTGGAATGGCGGCCGTCCAACTCGCGCGGCACCTCGGCGCGGAGGTGTTCGGCACCGCGAGTCCGAGCAAGTGGCCCAGCCTGCGCGCGCTCGGTCTGGACGACGCGCACATCGCATCGTCGCGCACGCTCGACTTCGAGGGGCAGTTTCTGCGGGTCACCGGCGGCGCCGGCGTCGACGTCGTGCTGGATTGCCTGGCGCACGAATTCGTCGATGCCTCCTTGCGGCTTTTGCCTCGCGGGGGACGTTTCGTCGAAATGGGCAAGACCGACATGCGCGATCCCGCCGCGGTCGGCGCGGCCCATGCGGGGGTCGTCTACGCCGCGTTCGAGCTGATGGACGCGGGGCCCGAGCGCATTCGTCGCATGCTGACCGAGCTGTTGTCCCTTTTCGAGAAGGGCGTGCTGCAGCCCTTGCCGATGACCGCGTGGGACGTGCGCCAGGCGCCGGAGGCGTTTCGCTTCGTCGCCCAGGCCCGCCATGTCGGCAAGATCGTGCTCACCGTGCCGCGCCCCTTGGACCCGGGCGGCACCGTGCTCGTCACGGGGGGCACGGGCACGTTGGGCATGACGTTGGCGCAGCACCTGGTCGAGAAGCACGGCGTTCGCCACCTCGTTCTCGCCTCACGGCAGGGGGCGGCGGCTCCAGAGGTCGTGGAGCGGGCGCGCCTCCTCGAGGCGGCCGGAGCCCAGGTGACGCTTTGCGCGTGCGACGTCGGCGATCGCGAAGCGCTCGCGCAGCTCATCGCCGGTGTCCCGGCCGAGCATCCTCTCACCGCCGTCGTACACGCGGCGGGGGTGCTCGACGACGGCGTTCTTTCGTCGATGACCGACGAGCGCATCGCGCGGGTGTTTCGCGCGAAGGTCGACGCGGCCATCCATTTGCACGAGCTGACGGAGCACCTTGATCTAGCGGCGTTCGTTCTCTTTTCGTCGCTCGCGGGGGTGCTGGGCAGCCCCGGTCAGAGCAACTATGCCGCCGCCAATTCGTTCCTCGACGCCCTGGCCCATCACCGCCGAGCGCACGGATTGCCCGCCACCTCGCTGGCGTGGGGCTTGTGGGCCACGCAAAGTGGCATGACCTCGCACCTTCTCGCCTCGGACCAACGGCGCCTCGATGCGCTGGGCCTCGTCGCACTTTCGAACGACGAAGGGCTGGCCCTCTTCGACGCGGCCCTGGCCCAGCCCGATGCGCTGCTCGTGCCCGCGCGCCTGCGGCCCACGCGTCTGCGCAGCGCGGTGCTGCCGCGGCACGTGCCCTCGCCGGATGCGCGCGCGTCCTCGTTCAAAGGGCGCTTGGCGGCCCTCTCCGATCCCGAGCGAGAGCACGCGTTGCTCGAACTGGTGCGGCAGCAAGCCGCGGCCGTGCTTGGCGTTGCCTCGCCCATGGCCATCGAAACGGAGCGCCCGCTCAAGGCGCTCGGGTTGGATTCGCTCATGGCGGTCGATCTGAAGAATCGCCTCGGTCTTGCGACGTCGCTTCGTTTGCCCACCACGTTGCTCTTCGACCATCCGACGCCCTCGGCGCTGGTGCAGTACCTGAAGACGGAGCTCCTTCCGCGCGATGCCGCGCCGGAGGTCCCGATCTTCCACGAGCTCGAAAAACTGGAAGGGCTGCTCGCCGCCCTGAAGCCCGAGCACGCGGCCCGCGCCTCGGTGGCCGCACGCCTGAAGTCACTGCTCGCGCAATTCCATGCCGACCCAAGTCCAGCCGTGCCTGCGCCCGGGCTCGGGGACGGCGTTACGCACGACGAACTCTTCGCCTTCATCGACCAAAACTTGGGAAAGCCTGGAACGAACCATGGGCAATGAGGACAAGCTCTTCGAGTACCTCAAACGGGTCACGCAGGAGCTGACGCAGACCCAAGCGCGCGTGCGCGAGCTGGAAGAAAAGAACGACGAGCCTATCGGCATCGTGTCCATGAGCTGTCGATACCCCGGGGGGGTATCCACGCCCGAGGGGCTTTGGGAGCTTCTTCGCGACGGCGTGGATGCCGTCTCCGGGTTTCCCGAGGAGCGCGGATGGAACGTGGCCGCGCTCTACGATTCCGATCCCGACGCCAAGGGCAAGAGCTACGTGCGCGAGGGTGGCTTCCTCTACGACGCGGATCGATTCGACCCCGGGTTTTTCGGCATCAGCCCGAGCGAAGCGCGGACCATCGATCCGCAGCATCGGGTTCTGCTCGAAATGACGTGGGAGCTGTTCGAGCGCGCAGGAATCGATCCGGCCTCGCTTCAGGGCAGTCCGACGGGGGTCTTCGTCGGTACGGTGTACCAGGATTACGGGGCGCGGCTTCTTCAGACGCCAGAGGAGCTCGAAGGTCACGTTTCGCTCGGCAGCACGGCCAGCGTGGCGACGGGACGCATCGCGTACACGTTCGGGTTCGAGGGGCCGGCGGTCAGCATCGACACGGCGTGCAGTTCGTCGCTGGTGGCGATTCATCTGGCCTGTCAGTCGCTCCGGCAAGGGGAGTGCACGTTGGCACTCGCGGGTGGCATCACCGTGATGGCCACGCCGGCCGCGTTCATCGAGTTCAGTCGCCAGCGCGCCCTCGCGCCAGATGGGCGCTGTAAGGCATTTTCGGCGCAGGCCGATGGCACGAGCTGGGGCGAAGGGGCGGGCGTGTTGCTGCTGGAGCGGCTGTCCGACGCGAGGCGAAATGGGCATCGCGTGCTCGCCCTGCTCCGGGGCTCGGCGGTGAATCAAGACGGCAAGAGCCAGGGCCTCACCGCGCCCAACGGCCCTGCCCAGCAGCGCGTCATCCAACGCGCGCTCGCCAACGCGCGCCTCGGGCCCGGCGAGGTCGACGTGGTGGAGGCCCACGGCACCGGTACGACCTTGGGCGATCCCATCGAGGCGCAGGCACTCCTCGCGACCTACGGGAAGGCGCACGCGAAGGAGAGCCCCGTTTGGCTCGGGAGCATCAAGTCGAACCTTGGCCACACGCAGGGAGCGGCCGGTGTGGCGGGCGTCATCAAGATGGTGCTCGCCATGCACCACGGGCTCTTGCCCAAGACGCTGCATGCGGACGCGCCGTCTCCCCATGTCGATTGGTCGGAGGGCACGCTTCGCTTGATCACGGAGCCCCTCGCATGGCCCACGCGCGAACGTCCGCGCCGCGCCGGTGTCTCGTCGTTCGGCATCAGCGGGACCAATGCACACGTCATCGTCGAAGAGGCCCCCGCCGTGGAGTCGACGCCCGCGCCCAACGCAGCGGGCCTCGACGCATGGCCGCTCGTGCTTTCGGGGCGGGACGCGGACGCGCTTCGGGCGCAGGCGCTTCGGTTGCGGGAACACCTGGCGGCACATTCGGATCTCGAGCTGCGGGACGTGGTGTTTTCGCTGGCCACGACGCGGTCGCATTTCGAGCAGCGTGCCGTGCTGGTGGCGGGTAATCGCGAAGGGCTGCTCGCGGAGCTCGACTCCATCGCCCAAGGCCGGCCTGCGCCGCGCGCGCTGCTCGGGGACGCGAGGCAACCGGGGAAGCTGGCGATTCTATTCACGGGGCAGGGAAGCCAGCGTGTGGGGATGGGGCGGGAGTTGTACGAGACGTTTCCGGTGTACCGGGAGGCGTTGGACGAGGTTTGTGCAGGGCTGGACGTGTATCTGGAGCGGCCGTTGCGGGAGGTGCTGTTCGCGGCGGAGGATTCGGAGCGGCTGCACCGGACGGGGAACACGCAGCCTGCGCTGTTTGCGCTGGAGGTGTCGCTGTATCGGCTGGTTCGGAGTTGGGGGTTGAAGCCGGACGCGTTGCTTGGGCACTCGGTGGGGGAGTTGGTGGCGGCGCACGTGTCGGGGGTTCTGTCGCTGACGGATGCGTGTTCGATGGTGTGCGCGCGTGCGCGGCTGATGGAGGGTCTTGCGCCGGGTGGGGCGATGGTGTCGGTGCAAGCATCGGAGGCGGAGGTGAGACCGCTTCTCGTTGGCAAGGAGGAGCAGGTGTCGATTGCGGCGGTCAACGGCCCGCATGCGACGGTTCTTTCCGGGGACGAGGAGGCGGTGGTGGAGGTGGCGCGCGCGGTGGAGGCGCAGGGGCGAAAGACGACGCGGCTGGTGGTGAGCCACGCGTTCCACTCACCGCGGATGGAGGGGATGCTGGAGGCGTTCCGGCGTGTGGCGGAGGGTGTGACGTACGGACGAGCGCAGGTTGCGATCGTGTCGAACGTGACGGGCGCGCGCGCGACGGACGAGGAGATGGGGCGTGCAGAATACTGGGTCCGTCACGTGCGGGAGGCGGTGCGGTTTGGGGATGGGGTGAGGACGCTGGAGGGGAGCGGCGTTCGCGGGTACCTGGAGCTAGGGCCGGACGGAGTGTTGACGGCGCTGGGTCCGCAGAGCGTGACGGAGTCCGGGGCGACGTTCGTGGCGGGGCTGCGCAAGGGTGGGTCGGAGGTGGAGGCGCTGGTGTCGGCGGTTGGAGAGCTGCACACGCGCGGTCACGCGGTGGACTGGCGGGCGTTCTTCGCGCCGTTTGGCCCGCGCTGCGTGGAGCTGCCGACGTACGCATTCCAGCGGCAACGCTATTGGCTCGACGCACCGGAAAGCCCATCGAGCGCACGTGAGCCATCGCTCTACCGCGTCGCGTGGGTCGCGCAGAGCGCAAGGACTTCGCCGGCGGCGTATTGGCGGCTCGACGGAACGGATTTGAGCGGCTTGCAAAAGGCGCTCGACGGAGGAGAAGGGGCGCCGCGCACCGTGGTGGCGGAGTGCCAGACCCAGGGTGACGCGGTGGACGCGGCGCACGGTGCAACGGCGGCCGTGTTGGCGCTGCTGCAGGCGTGGCTCGGAGACGAGCGCTTCGTGTCCTCGCGCCTGGTGATCGTCACCCACCGAGCGATGGCCACGCGCCCCGAGGAAGACGTCCTCGATCTCGGTGCTGCACCCCTCTGGGGCCTCGTGCGCTCCGCACAGTCCGAGCACCCCGGGCGCGCCATCGTGCTTCTCGACACCGACGCCCACCCCGACTCGGTGCGCGCGCTTCCCATGGCGCTCGCCGTCGACGAACCTCAACTCGCGCTCCGCGAGGGGACGTTGCTCGGGCCGAAGCTCGTACGCGTGCCCATGCAGGCCGCCGCGCGCCATCGACCGTGGAATGCGCAAGGCACGATGCTCATCACCGGAGGTACGAGCCCGCTGAGTGCGCGCATCGCGAAGTACGTCGTCGAGCGGCGCGGGGTGCGGCATCTGGTGCTCGCCTCGCGGCAGGGACCCTCCGCCCCCGGTGTCGACGACCTGACGCGCGAGCTCACCGCCGCCGGCGCCCATGTGACGGTGGTCGCGTGCGACGTGGCCGATCGCGAAGCACTGCGCACGTTGCTCGCGTCCATCCCGGCGGAGCACCCGCTCACCGGCATCGTCCACGCGGCGGCCGTGCTCGACGACGGCGTCGTGCTAGCGCTCTCGCCCGAGCGCATCGCCCGCGTCCTTCGCCCGAAAATCGACGCGGCGTTCCACCTGCACGAGCTCACGCAGGGGCTCGACCTCGACGTCTTCGCCTTGTTCTCCTCGTTTGCCGGCGTGCTGGGCGCGCCCAGCCAAGCCAGCTACGCCGCGGCCAACACCTTTCTCGACGCCCTTGCCCACCATCGACGGGCCCGGGGGCTCGAGGCGGTCGCCCTGGCCTGGGGACCTTGGGCGACGGACCGCGATCGAACGACGCACCTCGGCCCGGCCGATCTCACGCGCCTCGCGCGCCTCGGCGTTTCCGCGCACGCGCCCGAGGAGGGCTTCGCCTTGTTCGACGCGGGTCTCTCGGGCCGCGAGCCACTGCTGGTACCGGCCAACCTCACCGTGACCTCGTCCCGCGAAGACGACGACGTTCTCCCGTGGCTCCTCCGGCGCCTCGCCCGCGGCTCGGAGCGGAATCCCGCGGCGGAGCGCGTTTCGGCTAGCCCGCTCGCGGAGCGTCTCGCCCCGCTGTCGCCCAGCGAGCGCCATCGCGCGCTGCTCGACATCGTGCACACCGAGATCGCCGCCGTTCTCGGGTTGACCTCCTCGGACGCCGTGGAGCGCGATCGCCCGATTCGAGATCTCGGCCTCGACTCGCTCATGGCCCTCCGACTGAGCAACCGCCTCGGTGCCGCCGTTGGATTGGCATTGCCGGCCACGCTGCTCTTCGACCACCCGACCCCGGTGAGCCTCGTCGGGTGGCTCGAAGAACGCGTCTTCGGCCGCCAAAACGCCGAGCTGACGCCCGCCGCCCCGCCGTCGGTGGAAAACGACGAGCCCATCGCCATCGTCGCGATGGCATGCCGGTACCCGGGCGGGGCGAATGCGCCCGACGAACTCTGGCAACTGCTCCAGAGCGGCACGGACGCCATCGGAGGATTTCCCATCTCGCGCGGCTGGGATCACGACGCGCTGTTCGACCCGGATCCCGAGGCCAAAGGTAAAAGCTACGTGCGCGAGGGCGGCTTCCTCCACGACGCCGATCGATTCGACCCCGTGTTCTTCGGAATGAGTCCGCGTGAAACGCTGGCCGTCGATCCGCAGCAGCGCTTGCTCCTGGAGACGTCGTGGGAGGCGTTCGAGCGCGCGGGCATCGATCCCGCCTCGCTCCAAGGAAGCTCCACCGGCGTCATCGTCGGGGTCAGCCTGCAGGATTACGGTGGCCGCTTCCAGCGCGCACCGGAGGCCTTCGAGGGCTACATCGGCATCGGCAGCGCCGCCAGCGTCGCCTCCGGGCGCATCGCCTATACGTGGGGACTCGAGGGGCCGGCGTTCAGCCTCGACACCGCGTGCAGTTCCTCGCTGGTGGCGGTCCATCTGGCCTGCCAATCGCTGCGCAGGGGCGAAAGCTCCCTCATGCTGGCGGGGGGCGTCTTCGTGATGGCGACGCCCGCGGCCTTCATCGAGTTCAGTCGTCTGCGTGCGCTGGCGCCCGACGGGCGTTGCAAGGCCTTTTCCGACGGGGCCGATGGCACGAGCTTCGCGGAAGGCGTGGGCATGGTGCTCCTCGAGCGGCTGTCCGATGCCCAGCGCAAAGGTCATCCCGTTCTCGCACTGGTGCGTGGCTCGGCGGTGAATCAAGACGGCAAGAGCCAAGGGCTCACGGCGCCCAACGGGCCCGCCCAGCAGCGCGTCATTCGTCGTGCGCTCGAAGATGCGCGCCTCTCGGCCGACGACATCGACGTGGTCGAAGCCCACGGCACCGGCACCGCCTTGGGCGATCCCATCGAGGCGCAGGCCCTCGCATCCACGTACGGAGCGGCACACTCACGGGAGTGGCCTCTTTGGCTGGGAAGCATCAAGTCCAACTTGGGTCATACGCAAGCGGCGGCGGGTGTCGCGGGGATCATCAAGATGGTGCTTTCGATGCACCACGGGTTCTTGCCCAAGACGCTTCACGCCGAAAGTCCGTCCCCCCACGTCGATTGGTCCTCGGGGGCCCTTCGCCTCTTGACGGAATCGATTCCGTGGCCCGATACCGGGCGGCCGCGCCGTGCGGGAGTCTCGTCGTTCGGCATCAGCGGGACCAACGCCCACGTCATCTTGGAGGAAGCTCCGATGGCGGAGCCCGAGGCGTATATCGAGTGGCCGCCGTCGTTGCCCTCGGTATGGCCGATTGCACTTTCGGCTCGGAGCGAAGCGGGGTTGCGCGCGCAAGCCGCGCGGCTCCGCGCGCATCTGGACGCGCACCCCGAGCTCGAGTTGCTCGACGTGGCCTGTTCGCTCGCGACGACCCGTTCGCATTTCGAGCACCGTGCGGTGCTGCGCGCGGGGGACCGCTTTGCGCTCGACGGCGAGCTCGAAGCATTGTCGCGAACCCACTCCACCGCGATCCCTCGGGGAGAGGGGCGCAACGGTCTGGCGATTCTGTTCACGGGTCAGGGAAGCCAGCGGGTGGGGATGGGGCGGGAGTTGTACGAGACGTTCCCGGTGTACCGGGAGGCGTTGGACGAGGTTTGTGCGGGGCTGGACGTGCATCTGGAGCGGCCGTTGCGGGAGGTGTTGTTCGCGGCGGAGGATTCGGAGCGGCTGCACCGGACGGGGAACACGCAGCCAGCGCTGTTTGCGCTGGAGGTGTCGCTGTATCGGCTGGTGCGGAGTTGGGGGTTGAAGCCGGACGCGTTGCTTGGGCACTCGGTGGGGGAGTTGGTGGCGGCGCACGTGTCGGGGGTTCTGTCGCTGACGGATGCGTGTTCGATGGTGTGCGCGCGTGCGCGGCTGATGGAGGGTCTTGCGCCGGGTGGGGCGATGGTGTCGGTGCAAGCATCGGAGGCGGAGGTGAGACCGCTTCTCGTTGGCAAGGAGGAGCAGGTGTCGATTGCGGCGGTCAACGGCCCGCATGCGACGGTTCTTTCCGGGGACGAGGAGGCGGTGGTGGAGGTGGCGCGCGCGGTGGAGGCGCAGGGGCGAAAGACGACGCGGCTGGTGGTGAGCCACGCGTTCCACTCACCGCGGATGGAGGGGATGCTGGAGGCGTTCCGGCGTGTGGCGGAGGGTGTGACGTACGGACGAGCGCAGGTTGCGATCGTGTCGAACGTGACGGGCGCGCGCGCGACGGACGAGGAGATGGGGCGTGCAGAATACTGGGTCCGTCACGTGCGGGAGGCGGTGCGGTTTGGGGATGGGGTGAGGACGCTGGAGGGGAGCGGCGTTCGTGGGTACCTGGAGCTGGGGCCGGACGGAGTGTTGACGGCGCTGGGGCCGCAGAGCGTGACGGAGTCCGGCGCGACGTTCGTGGCGGGGCTGCGCAAGGGTCGTTCGGAGGTGGAGACGCTGGTGTCGGCGGTTGGAGAGCTGCACACGCGCGGTCACGCGGTGGACTGGCGGGCGTTTTTCGCGCCATTTGGCCCGCGTCGCGTGGAGCTGCCGACGTACGCATTCCAGCGGCAACGCTATTGGCTCGACGCACCGGAAAGCCCATCGAGCGCACGTGAGCCATCACTCTATCGTGTCGAGTGGGTCGAGTGGGCCGAGCATGGATCGCCGGCTTCCAGCTGGCAGGATGCCGGCGCTCCATCGGTGGTGCCGTCTGCTACGGCGTCGAGCGAACTGCACCTACGCGGAATGGATTTGAGCGGCTTGCAAAGGGCGCTCGACGAAGGAGAAGAGGCGCCGCCCATCGTGGTGGCGGAGTGCCAGACGCAGGGCGACGCGGTGGACGCGGCGCACGGTGCAACGGCGGCCGTGCTGGCACTGCTGCAGGCGTGGCTCGGAGACGAGCGCCTCGTGTCCTCACGCCTGGTGATCGTCACCCACCGAGCGGTGGCCACGCGATCCGAGGAAGACGTCCTCGATCTCGGTGCCGCACCCCTCTGGGGCCTCGTGCGCTCGGTTCAGCAGGAGCGCCCCGACGCTTCCTTGACGCTCGTCGACACCGACGGGCACGCAGACTCGCTCCGCGCGTTTCCCATGGCGCTCGCGGTCGATGAACCGCAGCTCGCGCTGCGCGAAGGCCGCGTGCTCGCTCCGCGGCTGGCGCGCATTGGCCTGTCGGCGGAGAAGAGCCCACGCCGGATCGACCCGCATGGCACCGTGCTCGTCACGGGAGCCACGGGTGGCCTGGGGGCGCTCGTGGCCAAGCACCTCGTCGAAAAGCACGGGGCTCGCCATCTTCTTCTGATGTCGCGGCAGGGCCCATCGGCGCCGGGTGCCGGCGACTTGGTGAACGCGCTCACGGCATCGGGCGCCTCGGTGACACTGCTCGCGTGCGACGCCGCCGATCGCGCCTCGCTGGAGCGCATCTTGGCGACCGTACCCGCGGAGCATCCCTTGACGGCGATCGTTCACGCGGCAGGCGTCCTCGAGGACCGCGTCGTGGGCTCGCTGACCGCCGAGGGGCTCGCCCGCGTGATGCGGCCCAAAGTGGACGCGGCGTTCCATCTGCACGAGCTCACCCAAGGCCTCGATCTTCGTGCCTTCGTCACCTTCTCGTCGCTGGCGGGGCTGATCGGCAGCCCGGGGCAGGCGAACTATGCGGCGGCCAATGCCTTTCTCGACGCGCTGGCCCATCATCGCGCTGCGCGCGGGCAGGCGGCCCTCTCGCTCGCCTTTGGCTCCTGGGGCGGATCCGCAGGCATGGCGTCGCAGCTCGACGAAGCCGCCCGCGCACGGCTGGCGCGGATGGGCATCCGCGTCCTCGCCCCCGCCGAGGGGCTCGCTCTTTTCGATGCCGCGTTGAACCTCTCGCTTCCGGTCGTCGCGCCCGCGCATCTCGACCTCACCGCCGTGCGCCCGCCACGGCAGGAAAGCGAGCGCACCGCTCCGCACGCGTCGCTGGCGAAACGCCTCGCGCCCCTCTCGGAAGGCGACCGCGAACGCGCCCTGCTCGAACTCGTCGCGGCCGAGGCGGTGTCCGTTCTGGGCATGGCCACGGCCGCGACCCTCGATCCATCCCAGCCCTTGCAGGAGCTTGGCCTCGACTCATTGATGGCCGTCGAGCTGAGAAATCGCCTCGGTGCGGCCACCGGGCTCCGTCTTCCCACCACCTTGCTCTTCGATCATCCGAGCCCGGGCTCGCTCGCGCGCCGCCTGGGCGGGGAACTCTTCGGTGCCCACACAGAGGCGCCGGTTCCCATGGCCGGCCCCAGCGACGATCCCATTGCCATCGTCTCCATGGGCTGTCGCTATCCCGGCGGAGCCAACACCCCCGAGGACGTTTGGCGCCTGCTTCACCAAGAGGCCGACGCCATCTCCGCCTTCCCCGAAGGGCGCGGATGGGACCTCGAGGGACTCTACGATCCCGATCCCACGGCCAAAGGCAAAAGCTACGTGCGCGAAGGCGGCTTCCTCCAGGACGCCGACCGTTTCGACCCGACCTTTTTCGGCATCGGCCCGCGCGAAGCCGTGGCCATCGATCCGCAGCATCGTCTCTTGCTCGAGGTCGCGTGGGAGGCCGTGGAGCGCGCAGGCATGATTCCTGCGCAGCTGCACGGAAGCCCCACGGGCGTCTTCGTCGGGATCATCGAGCAGGGCTACAGCGCGCGCTTGCTCGACGCGGCGCCTGATCTCGAGGGGTACATCGGAACGGGGGGTACGGCCAGCATCGCGTCGGGCCGCATTGCCTATGCGCTGGGGCTCGAGGGGCCAGCCTTGAGCGTCGACACCGCCTGCAGTTCGTCGCTCGTGGCCATCCATCTGGCCTGTCAGGCGCTCCGTCGCGGCGAGTGCTCCCTCGCGCTCGCGGGTGGTGTGACGGTCATGACCACGCCGGTCACGTTCGTCGAGTTCAGTCGCCAGCGTGCTCTCTCCCACGACGGTCACTGCCGCCCGTTTTCCTCCGCGGCCGATGGCACCGGCTGGAGTGAAGGCGTCGGCATGCTGATGCTCGAGCGCGTCTCCGAGGCGAAGCGCCACGGCCATCCCATCCTCGCGGTCATCCGAGGTTCGGCCGTGAACCAAGACGGCAGGAGCCAAGGGCTCACGGCACCGAATGGTCCCTCGCAACAGCGGGTCATTCGTCGAGCTTTGGCCGACGCAGGCCTCTCGGCCCGCGAGGTCGACGCCGTCGAGGCGCATGGCACCGGTACCACGCTCGGGGATCCCATCGAGGCGCAGGCGCTGCTCGCGACCTACGGTGCGGCGCGCACGCACGAGACGCCCCTTTGGCTGGGGAGCATCAAGTCCAACCTCGGGCACACGCAGGCCGCGGCCGGCGTTGCCGGTGTGATCAAGATGGTTCTCGCCATGCAGCACGGGGTCTTGCCCAAGTCGCTGCATGCCGGCGAGGCGTCGCCGCACGTCGATTGGTCGCCAGCGACGGTGCGCCTTCTTTCCGAATCGATGCCCTGGCCGATGAACGGGCAGCCTCGCCGCGCGGGGGTGTCTTCCTTTGGGCTGAGTGGCACCAATGCGCACGTCATCCTGGAGGAGGCCCCAGCGCTTTCCGCGCGGCCGCAGGCGCAGGTCGATGCATCGGGTCCCTCGCTTGTCGTCGTTTCGGGCAAGAGCGAGGCCGCACTTCGGGCGCAGGCGGCGCGGCTTCGCGCGCACGTGGAGGCATCCCCGGAGCATTCGCTCGCCGACATCGCGCATTCGCTCGCCACGTCGCGCACGCATTTCGACCACCGCGCCGGGGTCGTCGCCGACGATCGCGAGGGCTTGCTCGACGCGCTCGCGGCGCTCGCGCGGGGGGAAGGGGCGCGCGGTCTGGCGACCGGTGCTGGCAAGGTGCGCGGCAAGGTCGTCTTCGTCTTTCCTGGACAAGGCTCGCAGTGGGCGGACATGGCGCGTTCGCTGCTCGTCGAGTCCGACGTCTTTCGCGCGGGCCTCGAAGCGTGTGCGCGCGCCCTGTCGCCGCACGTCGATTGGTCGCTGCTCGAAGTTCTTCGCGGTGATGGCGCGCGGCTGGAGCGCGTCGACGTCGTGCAACCGGCCCTCTTTGCCGTCATGGTGTCGCTGGCGGCGCTTTGGCGCTCCTGGGGTGTGACCCCCGACGCGGTCGTGGGGCAGAGCCAGGGGGAGATCGCCGCCGCGCACGTGGCCGGTGCGCTCTCGCTCGAGGACGCGGCCAAGGTGATCGCGACGCGTGGCCGCGCGCTCACGAACATCGCGGGGCGCGGCGGAATGCTTGCCGTCGAGCTCGACGCGGACGACCTTCGCCGGCGCCTCGAACCGTTCGCCGGGCGCCTCTCGATTGCCGCCGTCAATGCACCACGATCGACGCACGTTTCGGGCGAGCCCGAAGCCCTCGATGCGTTGGCGCGCGAGCTCGATGCGGCGAAGATCTTCGCCCGCCGCGTGCGTGTCGATTACGCGGGCCACAGCGCCGACGTGGAATCGCTCGAGGCCGAGTTCACCCACGCGCTTGCCGACATCGCACCGCAATCCGCGAACATTCCGTTCTACTCGACGGTGCGCGCGGGGCGGCTCGATGGCTCCGAACTGGACTCCGCGTACTGGTACCAAAACCTCCGCCAAACGGTCCGCTTGGCCGATGCGACCTCGGGGCTGCTCGAGGAGGGCCATCGCTTCTTCGTCGAGGTGAGCCCGCATCCGGTGCTCACGCTCGCGTTGCGCGACAACGTCGAGGCTTCGGATCTCCCCGCCGCCGTCGTCGGTTCGCTCCGTCGCGACGAGGGAGACCTCTCGCGCCTCCTCCTCTCCCTCGCCGAGCTGCACACCCACGGTTTGCCCTTGGACTGGAGCCGCGTGCTGCCCCAAGGCCGGACGGTTCCTTTGCCGACGTACGCCTTCCAGCGCGAACGTTACTGGCCCGATGGCCCTGCGATGCATGGCGCGCGCGCGCCGGAGAGCGCGCTCGATGCGTGGCGCTATCGGATCCACTGGAAGCCCGCGGCGGCGTCTCCCGCGAGCCATTCGCCGGTCGATGCCTCGGGCACGTGGGTGTTGGCGTTGGGGGCCGGTGCGGCGGAAACGAACGTCGTTCGTGGGCTGACCCGCGCGCTTGCCCAACGCGGTGCGCGGGTGGTCCCACTCCTGCTCACCGAGGCCGATGCCGACCGCGCGCGCCTGGCCCCACGTCTGCGCGATGCCCTCCAGGGGCTCGACGACGTGCGGGGGATCGTGTCGTTGCTCGCCGATGGCCCAGGCATGGACCGCGCCGTGGGCGAAGGTTTGGCGCCGTTGCTCGCCTTGGTGCAAGCGACGGTCGATGCGCCTCTGTGGATCGTGACCCGCGGCGCCGTCTCCGTGGGCGATTCGGATCCCGTCCTGCATCCGTCGCAGGCGCTCGCGGCGGGCTTTGGGCGCGTCGTTTCCCTCGAAATGCCCAAGCGCTGGGGAGGCCACATCGACCTTCCCGAGGTGCCCGACGACGCGGTGATGCAGCATCTGGTCTCCGCATTGGCGATGCCGCACGGCGAGGACCAACTCGCGCTCCGTCGATTGGATTCCGGCGTGTATCGGTACGTGCGCCGCCTCGTCCGGGCGCCTCTGGAGAGCACGGCGCCCGCCCGCCGGTGGAAGCCGCGCGGCACCGTCCTGGTCACCGGCGGCACGGGCGCGCTGGGCGGCCAGGTGGCGCGCTGGCTCGCTCGAAATGGTGCCGAGCATCTCGTGCTCACCAGCCGGCGCGGCGTCCGAGCGGAAGGCGCCGGCACGCTCCAGCGTGAGCTCGAGGCGCTCGGTGTGCGGGTCACCGTGGCCGCCTGCGACGCCGCGGATCACCCGGCGCTCGCCGCGCTCCTCGCAGGGCTGGAGGCCGCAGGAGATACCTTGCGCGCCGTCGTGCACGCGGCGGGGATCACGCAGCAAACGCCGCTCGATGCGATGACCATTCCCGAACTCGAACGCGTCGTCGCGGGCAAAGCGCTGGGCGCCGCGCACCTCGATGCGCTGCTCGGTGAAAAGCCGCTGGATGCGTTCGTGCTCTTTTCATCGATCGCCGCCACGTGGGGAAGCGGCGGGCAGGGGGCGTATGCGGCGGCCAATGCCTACCTCGATGCGTTGGCGGAGCAGCGCCGCGCACGCGGGCTGACGGCCACGGCCCTCGCGTGGGGCGCATGGGCCGGTGGCGGCATGCTCGAGGCCTCCGCACGCGAGCAGCTCGAGCGCCGCGGGATCAAGACCTTGGCCCCGGAGCTCGCGCTTTCCGCTCTGCAACAGGCGCTCGATCACGACGAGACCACGCTCACGGTGGCGGACGTGGATTGGTCGCGGTTTGCCCCATCGTTCGCCGCGGCGCGCGCGCGTCCCCTTCTCGACGAGCTGTCCGAGGCACGGCGAGCCTCGACCCTGGCGCCATCCGCGCACGACGAGGTGCTGCTCGCGCTACCCACGCAACTGCGTGACCTCGAGCCGCGCCATCGCTTGCGCCACCTCACGGCGTTCGTGCTCGCGGAAACGGCGTCGATCCTCGGCCACCACGATGCGTCGCTGCTCGACGCCGATACGGGGTTCGTCGACCTCGGGCTGGACTCGCTGATGGCCGTGGAGCTGGTCGATCAACTCCAAGCCGCGAGCGGAACGGAGCTTTCCTCGACCCTCGCCTTCGACCACCCCTCGCCCCGTCGCGCCGCCGCCTTCGTTCTCGAGGCCATGGCCCCGTTGCTCGGCACGATGCCGGCGAAAGCGGAGCCCTCGGCGTCTCCACGCGGCGGCGAGGACGCCATTGCCGTCATTGGCATGGGGTTGCGCTTGCCGGGTGGGGTCGGCGATCTCGATGGGCTGTGGGCCCTGTTGCAATCGGGCGTCGATGCGGTGGGGCCGGCGCCGGCCGGTCGCGGGCTCGACCTCGACGAGGTGTGCGAGGCCGCATTTCTCGATCGGGTCGATGCGTTCGACGCGGACTTCTTCGGCATCAGCCCGCGCGAGGCGAGTCACATCGATCCGCAACACCGGCTCTTGCTCGAGACATCGTGGCAGGCGCTCGAGGATGCGGGGCTCGTCCCCGCGGCGCTCGAGGATTCGCCGACCGGTGTCTTCGTCGGCATCGGACCGGGGGAGTACGGTGCGGCGCGCGCCGTCGACGCCGAGGCGGACATCTACGCGATGACGGGGACGCAGCCGTCGTTCGCCGCGGGGCGCTTGGCCTTCACCCTCGGATTGCAAGGGCCCGCGCTTTCCCTGGATACGGCCTGTTCGTCGTCGCTGGTCGCGCTCCACGTGGCATGCCAGGCGCTGCGCCGGGGGGAGTGCCATCTCGCCTTGGCGGCCGGTGCGCAGGTGATGTCGCGGGCGGAGGCCTTCGTGCTGCTCGCGCGCAGCCGTGCCATTTCACCCGGCGGGCGGTCCCGCACCTTCTCCGCGGAGGCCGACGGCTACGGTCGCGGCGAAGGCGTCGTCGTTCTTGCGCTGGAACGCCTCCACGATGCCCACGCCCATGGGCGAAAAATTTTGGCCATCGTCCGAGGCAGCGCCGTCAACCACGATGGTGCGAGCAGCGGACTCACCACGCCCAACGGCACCTCGCAGCAGAAAGTGCTGCGCGCCGCCCTCGAGGACGCCAAGCTCGGCCCCGCCGATGTCGACGCGGTCGAGTGCCACGGTACCGGCACGGTGCTGGGCGATCCGATCGAGGTGCGCGCGCTGGCGGCCGTCTACGGAGAGGGACACTCCGGCGAACGGCCGCTGTGGTTGGGCGCGCTGAAGACCAACGTCGGGCACCTCGAAGCCGCCTCCGGCCTCGCGGGCGTTGCAAAAGTCATCGCCGCGTTGAGGCACCGCGCGCTTCCGGCGACGCTGCACACGAATCCGCGCAACCCGCACATCGATTGGGAGCAGCTGCCCGTGCGCGTCGTCGACGAGCTGCGTCCGTGGCCCGCGCCGGAGGGGCGAGCTCGGCGCGCGGCGGTTTCGGCCTTTGGACTCTCGGGTACCAATGCCCACGTGATCCTCGAGGAAGCGCCCGAGGGAGAGCCCCCGGCGGCGGCCCGCGAGGACGCGCCCTGTCCGTTGCCGATGCTGCTTTCGGCCAAGAGCGATGCAGCGCTGAGCGCGCAGGCCACGCAGCTTCGCGCGCACCTCGAGGCGCATCCCGAGCTCCACCGCGTCGACGTGGCGTTCTCGCTGGCCGTGGCGCGTTCACAGTTCGAGCGGCGCGCGTCGGTCGTTGCGCGCGATCGCACCGAGTTGCTCGAGGGGCTGACGGCCCTTGGTCGCGGGGAGGCGCCGAGGAGCGTGGCACTCGGCCACGCCAAGGAAGGCGGAAAGCTCGCGCTGCTCTTTACCGGCCAGGGAAGCCAGCGTCCCGGAATGGGGCGCGGTCTCTACCAGGCCTTCCCCGTGTTTCGCGAGGCGCTCGATACGGTGTGCGCCCGCCTCGATCGTGAGCTGGAGACGCCGCTGCGCGAGGTGCTTTTCGCATCGGACGGAGAGCCGAATGCGGCGCGCATCCATCGAACGGGGTTCGCGCAGCCGGCCCTGTTCGCCCTGGAGGTCGCGTTGTTCCGCCTGGTCGCATCGTGGGGCGTCGAGCCCGAGTTTCTGCTCGGGCACTCCATCGGCGAGGTCGTCGCGGCCCACGTTTCGGGGCTCCTGTCGCTGGACGACGCGTGCACATTGGTGGCCGCCCGCGCATCGCTCATGGAACGGCTTCCCTCGGAGGGGGCGATGGTCGCACTTCAGGCCTCCGAGGCAGACGTCGTCCCGCTCCTCGAGGGGCGTGAGAACGAGGTCTCCATCGCGGCGATCAATGGCCCGAACGCCACCGTCGTGTCGGGCCAGGAGACCGAGGTCCTGGCCATCGCGCGGCGGATCGAAGCACTCGGCCGCAAGACCGCGCGCTTGGTCGTGAGCCATGCATTCCACTCGCCGTGCATGGACGGGATGCTCGAGTCCTTCGCCGGTGTGGTGCGCGGTCTGTCGTTTCGCCCGCCGCGCATTCCCATCGTCTCGAACGTGACGGGAAAGGTCGCGACGTTCGAGCAGCTGGCGTCGCCCGATTATTGGGTGGCCCACGTGCGCCGGGCGGTTCGCTTCTCCGATGGCCTCCAGAGCCTCGAGGCCGAGGGCGTTCGGCACTACCTCGAGCTGGGGCCCCACGGAACGCTCTGCGCGATGGGGCGCGAAGCCTCGGTGCAGGGGACGTTCTCGCCGGCCCTGCGCAAGGATCGCCCGGACGAGGAGACGTTGCTGCTCGCCCTCGGCGAGGTGCATGCCCGCGGCCACGCCGTCGATTGGGCGGCCTTCTTCGCGCCGCTCGGAGCTCGCCGTGTGGACCTTCCGACGTACCCGTTCCAACGCGAGCGCCATTGGCGTGCCAGCGCGCGCGCCTTCGGTGGCGGGACCGCGGTGTCGAGCGGGCGTTACCCTCTCGCGGGCGATCGCTACGATCTGCCGGATGGCTCCGTTCTTCACACGCTGGAGATCGGGCCTCGCGTCCAGACCTACCTGGAGAGTCACGTCGTTTACGGGCGCGTCGTGGTGCCGGGCGCGTTTTACGTGGCCGTCCTCCTGGCCGTCGGCGAGTCCCACTGGCCTTCGCAGGCCATCGAGATCCGCGACGTGCAGTTCCTCCGCGCCCGCAGCTTCGAGCGCCCCGACGAACGTGCCGTTCTGCATGTGCAGCTCACCGCCCTTCCCGAGCAGGACGCCGGCTGGTCGGCCATCGTTTCCACGCGCATCGACGGCGTATGGACCATTCATGCATCCGCCGTCGTCGCGTGCATGGCCCCCGGCGCCTCGCGGACGAGTGCGCCGCGGCCGCCGTCCGATTCCGCGCTCGAAGCAAGTGACGCGCGCACATCGCTCGACGAGGTTCTGCGCTCGGTGCACATCGAATGGGGCCCCTCGTGGTGGTGGCTCCGTCGCGCGAGCCAGCCACGGGAGCGCACGGGCCTCGGGCACCTCGAGGCGCCCCCGGGGGTCCCCGCGAACGACGCGCCGCTGCCGCCCGGCTTGATCGACAACGCGTTCGCCCTCGTGCGCTGGAGCAAAATGGACGCGGAGCGCGGGCCGGAGGCACACCCCGATGTCCCGAAGCTGCCGTTCGCCATCGAACGCATCGTTTGGTACGGACGCCATCACGATGCGCCGTCATGGGCGGAGCACGAGGTGCGAAAGGGTGACGGCGACCGCGACGTCTCCGATCTGACCTTTTGGGACGAAGCAGGCAGCCCGCTCGGGCACATCGAAGCGTACACGACCCAGAGTGCGCCAGTAGACCGCTTCCTCGGCGATGACGTGAGCAAGAACCTTCACGGCGTCGTCTGGGAGCCTCGGCCCTTGGAGGCCGCCGAGCCCCCGCTCCGGATCGAGACATGCGTCGATCTGGCGGCACTGGGCGACGACGTGCCGGACGTCGTCGTCGTGCGGTGCGAACGCGATGGGCTCGACCCCGCGCGCGCGGCCCACGATGCGACCCATCGCGCGCTCTCTCTCGTCCAAACATGGCTCGAGACCCCGAGGTTCTCGCAGGCGCGGCTCGTCTTCGCGACCCGCGGGGCCATCGCCGCGAGGCCGGAGGACGATGTCGCCGATCTCGGCCACGCGGCCCTTTGGGGGCTCGTTCGCACCGCGCAATCGGAGCATCCGGAGCGGGCCATTTCGCTGCTCGATCTCGACTCGAGCGAGACGTCGCTCCGTGTCCTGCCCGCCGCGATTGCCAGCGGGCTTCCTCAGATGGCGCTGCGCGGCGGCCTGGCATCGACCCCCGAGCTCGTGCGGCTCGCGGGAGGGGCGGGGACGGCGCGCCCCTTCGACCCCGAGGGTACGGTGCTGATCACGGGCGGTACGGGCGGCCTCGGTGCGTTGGTTGCGCGGCACCTCGTGCTCGCGCACGGCGTCCGGCATCTTCTCCTTCTCGGGCGGCGTGGACCGGAAGCTCCGGGCGCCGATGCCTTGACGCGCGAGCTGGCCGCGAGCGGTGCCCGCGTTCGCATTTGCGCTTGCGACGTGGCCGACATGGACGCGCTTCGAGGCGTCGTGGCCTCCATTCCGTCCGAGCATCGCCTCACCGGCGTCGTTCATGCGGCGGGGGTGCTCGACGACGGGGTGCTGCGCACGCTCTCCGCCGATCGGCTCGCACACGTGCTCCGCCCCAAGGTGGATGGCGCCATGAATCTGCACGAGCTCACACGGGACCTCGACCCGGCCGCGTTCGTGCTCTTTTCGTCGCTCTCGGGCGTCGTCGGCGCGCCAGGGCAGGGCAACTACGCGGCCGCCAACGCGTTCCTCGATGCCCTCGCGCACCATCGTCGATCGCTCGGATTGCACGCCGTCTCGCTGGCCTTCGGCCCATGGGCGGAAGGAAGCGGCATGGCGACGCGCCGTGGCGGTTCGGACTTGGCGCGGATGAATCGCGCCGGGGTCGCGGCCATTTCGACCGAAGACGGCCTTGCCCTCTTCGATGCGGCCCTCGCGCGCTCCGAGCCTTTGCTGGTTCCCGCGCGCCTGCAGCGCATTCCCGTGCGCCAGCCCGTCGCGCACCGGGTCGAGACGCTTTCATTGCTCAAGCAACGACTTGCGCCGCTGTCTCGAGCCGAACGCGAGCGGACGCTGCTCGAGCTCGTGCACCGTGAGGTGGCCACCGTTTTCGGTCTCACGACGCCGAAGAGCGTCGAGTCCCACCGGCCCCTCCAGGAGCTCGGGCTCGACTCGTTGTTGGCCATCGAGCTGACCAACCGCCTCGCCGCCGCGAGCGGCGTGCGCCTGCCCGCGACCTTGGTCTTCGACCATCCGACCCCCGCGGCGCTGGCGGCGCGCCTCGAAGAGGAGACGGAGCCCGAGGCGGGCGAGCTCGCCGCACCGGCATTCGCGGAGCTCGACAGGCTCGAGGCTGCGCTCTCGGCCGCGCCGCCCGACGAAGCGACACGGGCGAGCCTCGGTACGCGTCTGCGTTCGCTTCTGTCCAAGTGGGGTGCGGCCGCCGGCGGTGCGGACGTCGCAGAGGTTCGAACCGCCACCAACGAAGAACTTTTCGACTTCATCGACCAGGAAGTCGCCGACATGGAGCTTGGCCAGTGACCGAAGAAGAGAAATTGCGCGCGTACCTCGAGAAGGCGACGACCGCCCTGCGTCAGACCCGGGAGCGGCTCCGCGACATCGAGGAAAAGGCCCACGAGCCGATCGCCATCGTGTCCGCGAGCTGCCGTTTTCCTGGCGGCGTCCGTTCTCCCGAAGATCTTTGGCGGCTGTTGCAGGACGGCGTCGATGCCGTGTCGGCGTTTCCCGGCGAACGCGGTTGGGCGGATCTGTACGATCCCGATCCGGAGGCCAAGGGAAAGAGCTACGTGCGCGATGGCGGCTTTCTCTACGACGCGCACCACTTCGATCCGGGCTTCTTCGGCATCAGCCATCGCGATGCCCTGACCATCGACCCGCAGCAGCGCTTGCTCCTGGAGGCGTCGTGGGAAGCCTTCGAGCGTGCGGGCATCGATCCGGCATCGGGCCATGGCCGTGAGGCGAATGCCATCGGCGTGTTCGTCGGGGTCATGTACAACGATTACGGCGCGCGTCTGCTCCACGCGCCCGAGGCCTTCGAGGGAAACATCGCCATCGGCAGCGGTGCCAGCATCGCGTCGGGCCGCATCGCGTACACGTTCGGCCTCGACGGGCCGGCCGTCACCGTGGACACGGCCTGCAGCTCGTCGCTGGTCGCGATCCACCTTGCCTGCCAGTCGCTGCGCAAGAACGAATGCGCGCTCGTCTTGGCCGGCGGCGCCACGGTCATGGCCACGCCCACGGCGTTCATCGAGTTCAGCCGCCAACGCGGGCTTTCCCCGGATGGGCGATGCAAGGCCTTCTCCGATGGCGCCGATGGTGTCGGCTGGGGCGAAGGCGTCGGCTTGCTGCTGCTCGAGCGCCTCTCGGATGCGCGCCGTCACGGCCACCCGGTGCTTGCGGTCATTCGCGGCTCGGCGGTGAACCAAGATGGACGGAGCCAAGGGCTCACCGCGCCCAACGGCCCCGCCCAGCAGCGCGTCATTCGCCAGGCTCTCGCCCATGCCCAGCTCACCCCCGCGGATGTGGACGCGGTGGAGGCCCATGGCACGGGGACGACCCTCGGCGATCCCATCGAGGCACAGGCTCTCCTGGCCACGTACGGAAAGGGACGCACGCCGGAGCAGCCTCTCTGGCTGGGCACCATCAAGTCCAACTTGGGGCACACCCAGGCCGCGGCGGGCGTTGCGGGCATCCTCAAAATGGTGCTGGCCATGCACCATGGCGTGCTGCCCAAGACGCTGCACGCCGAGGTGCCGTCGCGTCGCGTGGACTGGACCGCGGGCACGATTCGCCTTTTGACGGAGCCGGTGCCGTGGAACGAGCGAGGCCGTCCCCGTCGCGCCGCGGTCTCGTCGTTCGGCATCAGCGGGACCAACGCGCACATCGTGCTCGAGGAGGCACCGCGCGGTGCAGATGCCGCGCGGACGGGGGGCGCTGCACCGTCGTGGCCGATCCTGCTCTCGGCCAAATCGGAATCGGCGCTGCGTGCGCAGGCGGGGCGGCTGCGTGAGCATCTCGCCTCGCAGGCGGAAGGGGCGCTCGGCGATGTGGCCTTTTCGCTGGCGACCACGCGCGCCCACTTCGAAGAGCGCGCCGCGGTCATCGCGGGGGACCGCGCGCAGGTGCTCGAGGCGCTCGGCGCCGTGGCCGCGGGGCAGCCTTTGGCCCACGCGGTGGTCGGTCACGCGAAGGGCCGGGGCAAACTCGCGCTTCTCTTCACGGGGCAGGGGAGCCAGCGCGCGGGCATGGGGCGGGAGCTGTACGCGACGTACCCGGTCTTTCGCGACGCCCTCGACGCCGTGTGTGCGCGCTTCGATGCGCATGGGGATCGGCCTCTGCGTACCGTGCTTTTCGCGGCCGATGGCTCGGAGGACGCAGCACGGCTCGATGAAACGCGTTTCACGCAGCCGGCACTTTTTGCGCTCGAAGTCGCATTGTTTCGGCTCGTCGCCTCGTGGGGGCTCGAGCCGGATTTCCTCATCGGGCATTCGGTCGGCGAATTGGTCTGTGCCCACGTGGCCGACGTCCTCTCGCTCGACGATGCGTGCACCTTGGTCGCGGCGCGCGCGCGGCTCATGCAAGATTTGCCGCCGGGCGGTGCCATGGTGGCCCTTCGGGCTTCCGAGGACGAAGTCATTCCGCTGCTGGAAGCGCACGGAAATCGGGTGTCCATCGCAGCCGTCAATGGACCTCGGGCCACGGTCGTCTCCGGCGAGGAAGACGCGGTTGCGGCCATTGCGGCGCACGTCGAAGCGCGCGGTGGCAAGGCCACGCGGTTGTCCGTCCGCCACGCCTTTCATTCGCACCGCATGGACGCGATGCTCGAGGCCTTCGCAGGCGTCGCCCGCGGTCTGTCCTACGGTGCGCCGCGCATTCCCATCGTGTCCAATGTGACGGGCACGATCGCCTCCGCGCGCGAGCTGGGCTCACCCGAGTACTGGGTGCGGCACGTGCGCGAGGCGGTTCGCTTCTCCGACGGGGTGCGAACCTTGGCGTCGGAAGGGGTCGACGGCTTTCTCGAGCTCGGGCCCCACGGTGTGCTCTGTGCGCTGGCAGAGCACGCCCTGTCGGATTCGACCACCGCGGTCTTCGCGCCCGCCATGCGCAAAGGCCGCTCCGAGGGCGAAGCCCTGGTGGCGGCCGCCTCGGCGTTGCACGTTCGCGGTCACGCGCTCGACTGGACGTCCTTCTTCGCACCGTTCGACGTCCGGAGGGTCTCGCTCCCTACGTACGCTTTCCAACGCGAGAGCTTTTGGCTCGAGGCACCGCCGATCGTTCGTCACTTCGTCGATGCCGATCGCTGGTGCTACCGCACGGTGTGGAAGCCTCTTGCGCCCCCGCCCTCCGCGGCGCTCTCGGGAACGTGGTGGCTCGTCGCGCCGGACGGCGACGACATGGCGGATGCACTGGGACGAGCGCTCACGGAACACGGCGCCGGGGTCGTGCTCCTCACATGGTCCCGCCATGCGACGCGGTTCGAGCTGGCGGAGCGCCTGCGCGAGGCATCCGTCGCGTCGGGAGCACCGAGCGGCATCGTCTCGTGGCTCGGCCTCGAGGAAAGCGATGGGGACGCGCTCGCGCTGGTGCAGGCGTTGGGCGATGCCCACGTCGACCGGCCGCTATGGCTTTTGACTCGTGGGGCGGTTCGTGTCGACCCCGCGGAGATGCTCGAGCATCCCGAGCAAGCGCTCGCGTGGGGCCTGGGCCGGAGCCTTGCGCTGGAGCATCCCGAGCGTTGGGGCGGCCTCGTCGACCTTCCGCCAGCGCTCGACGCGCGAACGATGGGGTGGCTCGTCGCTGCGCTCTCAGGTTTGGGCGGCGAACGCCGGGAAGACCAACTCGCCGTTCGTTCGTCGGGCGTCTTCGCGTGCCGCTTTCTTCGGGCGCCGCTCGGAAAGCCCACGCGCGACTGGAAGCCACGCGGCACCGCACTCGTGACGGGGGGGACGGGCGCGCTGGGGGCGCACGTCGCGCGATGGCTCGCGAAAGAAGGGGCGGAGCACCTCGTGCTCACCAGCCGTCGCGGGTTGCTTGCACCGGGCGCGTCCGAGCTCGAACGCGAGCTGCAGGCCTCGGGCGCACGGGTCACGGTGGTCGCGTGCGACGCCTCCGATCGCCACGCCCTGGCCGCGCTTCTGGAAACGCTCGAAGCGCGGGGGGATGCCCCGAGCATCGTGGTGCATGCGGCAGGTGTGACCCAGCAAACGAAGCTCGAGGCCATGACCCCCGCCGAATTCGCCGACGTTGTCGCGGCCAAGGTGCAAGGGGCTCGCAACCTCGACGAGCTGCTCGGAGATCGGCCCCTCGACGCGTTCATCCTCTTCGCATCGCTCGCCGGTGTGCTGGGGGGCATGCACCAGGCAGCGTACGCGGCCGCCAATGCCTATCTGGACGCGCTGGCGGTGCAGCGGCGGGCGAGGGGGCATCGGGCGACGGCGATCGCCTGGGGAGCATGGGGCGGCGGGGCGGGCATGGCCGATGCCAACCTCGAACCCCTGCTTCGCCGGCGCGGTCTGCTTCCGATGGATCCCCAAGCGGCCATCGCCCTCCTGCAGCAAGCCATCGAGCGCGATGAAACGACGCTCACGGTGGCCGACATCGATTGGGATCTCCTGGCGCCCCTTTATGCGTCGCCGCGCGCGCGCGCCCTCCTGGGCGAGCTTCCCGAGGCGCGCCGCACCGCCGTGGCTCCACCGCCAGCGCGCGTGGATGCGCGGCTGGCGAAGCCGCAGCAGATCTTGCAGCTCGTGCTTGCGGAGACGGCGGCGGTCCTGCACCACCCGGATCCTTCTCAGCTCGACCCGGACACGGGCTTTCTCGATCTGGGCCTGGACTCGCTCACCGCCGTCGAACTGCGCAAGCGGCTCGCGCTCGTGACCGGCGTGAACCTGCCGGCCACGCTTGCCTTCGATCATCCATCGCCCCGCCGCGTGGCGACCTTTCTCCGCGAGGCCCTCGCGCCGGCAGCCCCCGAGCGAGCGTCCATCGACGCGCCCATGCCGCGCGCCGGCGATGACGTCGAACCCATCGCCATCGTGGGAATGGGCCTGCGTCTTCCCGGGGGCGTCGTCGATCTGGGCGGGCTTTGGAACCTTCTCGCGCGGGGCGTCGATGCCGTTGGCCCCATGCCCGCGGATCGCTTTCGCGCCCACGAGTTCTACGATCCGCACCCCGACACCCAGGGCAAGAGCTACGTCCGCGACGGGGCCTTTCTCGATCGGGTCGATCTGTTCGACCCCGCGTTTTTCGGCATCAGCCCGCGCGAGGCGACGTACATGGACCCGCAGCACCGGTTGCTGCTGGAGGTCGCATGGCAGTCCCTCGAGGACGCGGGCATCGTTCCGGCTTCGCTCCGGGACACCAAAACCGGTGTGTTCGTTGGCATTGGGCCGAGCGACTACGAGTTGCTCCAAAGCGCCGGGCACGCGGATGCGGCCTATGCCGTCATGGGAACGCATACCTCGTTTGCCGCGGGGCGGCTGGCGTTCACCTTGGGTCTGCAAGGACCGGCCCTTTCCGTGGACACCGCGTGTTCGTCCTCGCTCGTGGCTCTTCACCTGGCGTGCCGCGCGCTGCAACGTGGCGAATGCGATCTCGCGCTGGCCGCCGGGGTGCAGGTGATGAGTGCGCCCGAAGGCTTCGTGCTGTTGTCGCGCATCCGTGCCCTGGCCCCGGATGGTCGTTCCAAGACGTTCTCCGCGAAGGCCGACGGCTACGGCCGCGGGGAGGGCACGGTCGTGGTCACCCTCGAGCGGCTGCGCGATGCACAGGCGCACGGGCGGAATGTCCTGGCCGTCGTCCGGGGCAGTGCCATCAACCACGACGGCGAAAGCAGCAGCATCACGGCGCCCAACGGCACGGCCCAGCAGAAGGTGCTGCGCGAGGCCCTGCGCGATGCACGGCTCGACCCGGCCGACGTCGACGTCGTCGAATGCCACGGTACCGGCACGGAGTTGGGCGATCCCATCGAGGTGCAGGCCCTGGCTGCGGTGTATGGACAGGGGCGTGACGGCGGGCAGCCGCTGTGGCTGGGGGCCATCAAGTCGAACATCGGCCACCTCGAATCGGCGGCCGGGCTCGCGGGCGTGGCCAAAGTCGTGGCGGCCTTGCAGCACGAGGCCGTCCCTGCGTCGCTGCATGCCGGGGAGCGCAATCCGCACATCGATTGGGACGCGTTGCCGGTTCGCGTCGTCGATGCGCTGCGTTCGTGGGAACGTCGGCAGGGGGGTGGGCTTCGGCGTGCGGGCGTGTCGTCGTTCGGCATCAGTGGGACGAATGCGCACGTGGTGATCGAGGAGGCGCCTGCGAGCCAGATCCCTCCCCAAATTGGGAATTTGGAAAATCGGCATCTGGCGTTCGTGGTGTCGGGAAGGACAGACGCGGCGCTGCGCGCCCAGGTCGAGCGATTGCGGGCGCACCTCGCCTCGTCTCCCGACGCGCGGCTCGTGGACGTGGCCTATTCGCTCGCGACGGCGCGAACGCATTTCGAGCGGCGGGCGGTGGTGGTGGCCGCCGATCGCGCGGCGTTGATGGATCGTTTGGGTGGGCTTCCCGCGGATGCGCCGCCGTCCGCGGCGCGCGGCCACGTTGCCTTCGTCTTTCCGGGACAAGGCTCGCAGTGGCTCGGGATGGCCTTGCCGCTGTGGGAAACGTCGCAGGTCTTCCGCGAGCAGCTCGAGGCGTGCGAGCGCGCGTTTTCGCCGTACGTCGATTGGTCGCTGCGCGCGGTGCTTCATGGGGAGGGCGGCGATGCGTCCTTGGACCGCGTCGACGTCGTGCAGCCCGTGCTCTTTGCCGTGATGGTCTCGCTGGCCGCGCTATGGCGATCGATGGGCATCGAGCCGGATGCGGTCATCGGTCATAGCCAAGGTGAGATCGCCGCCGCCTACGTGGCGGGTGCGCTGTCGCTCGACGATGCCGCGAAGGTGGTCACCTTGCGCAGCCGCGCGCTGATCCGGCTCGCGGGCCAAGGGGCCATGGCCGCCGTCGAGCTCGGGGCGGACGCACTCGCACCGCACCTGGCTCGCTTTGGCGAGCGGCTTTCCATCGCGGCGATCAACAGCCCGCACACCGCGGTGATTTCCGGCGATCCCGAGGCGGTCGATGCCCTGCTGGCCGATTTGGAGGCGGCGGAGATCTTTGCGCGAAAGGTGCGGGTGGACTACGCCTCCCACAGCGTGCAGGTTGCACCCCTCGAGGGCGCGCTCTTGCAGGCGCTTTCGGGGCTCGCACCCCGCACCCCCTCGGTGCCGCTTTACTCGACGGTGACCGGAACGCGGCTCGACGAAGGCGAGCTCGATGCCGCGTACTGGGTTCGCAACCTCCGGCAAACGGTTCGCTTCGGAGAGGCCACGGCGAGCCTTCTCGGCGATGGATACCGCCTCTTCGTCGAGGTCAGCCCGCACCCGGTGCTCACGCCGGCGTTGCAGGATGCCTTCGAAAGCGCGAACGTCTCGGCGGCGGCCGTCGGCACGCTCCGCCGCGACGACGGGGACTTCGGTCGCATTCTCGTATCCCTCGGCGAGATTCACGTTCTCGGGCATCCCGTCGACTGGAGCGCCGTCTTCGCTCCGGGCTCGGCCCAGCGTGTCGCCCTCCCGACCTACGCCTTTCAGCGTGAACGGTACTGGATCGACTCCGTCGAGACGCGCCCATCGGCAAGCCCGATTGATTCCTGGCGCTACCGCATTCAGTGGAAGCCGCTGACGGACGGCGGTTCGTCGCGCGATCTCGCGGGTCGCTGGCTTCTCGTCGCACCGACGCACGTCGACGGTGACGACCCCGTGCCGGGCCTCCAGCGCGCGATCGCGGAGCGCGGTGGCACCGTGGTCGTGATGGGCGTCGCCCGAGAGGACTCCGATCGCGAGCGCCTTGCGGCACGCACGCGCGAAGCCGCCGGCGATGGCGCGGCATTCCGCGGTGTGCTCTCGCTGGCGGCGGTCGACGGGCCGGCGGATGGGACACTTGCGGTGACACTTGCCCTGGTGCAGGCGTTGGGCGATGCGCGCATCGAGGCACCCCTCTGGCTCTTTACCCGCGGCGCCGTCGCCATCGGGCGCTCCGAACGCGTGGAGCATCCGCATCGCGCGATGATCTGGGGGCTCGGTCGCGTCGTCGGGCTCGAGCACCCCGAGCGCTGGGGCGGGCTCGTCGATCTACCGGATGCCCTCGACACGCGTGCGCTCGAGCACGTGATGACCCTTTTGGCGGACGGCCATCGCGAAGAAGACCAAGTCGCCGTGCGCCCGTCGGGCATCTTCGTGCGGCGGCTCGTGCGGAGCCCGCTCGGGGAAGCCTGCCCCGCGCGCGCCTTCGCACCCCGCGGCACGGTGCTGGTGACGGGAGGGACCGGCGCCATCGGTGCCCACGTCGCACGCTGGCTCGCCGAACGCGGTGCCGAACACCTGGTGCTCGTCAGCCGCCGCGGGGCCGATGCGCCCGGCGCCGAGGACCTCCGGGCCGAGCTCACGACCCTCGGCCCGCGTGTCACGCTTGCGGCGTGCGATGTGGCCGACCGCGATGCGCTCGCGGCGCTCCTCGCCAAACTCGCGGCGGAAGGTTCGTTCGTTCGGGCTGTCGTGCATGCGGGTGGAATGCCCCAACAGACGTTGCTGGCAGACATGACCCAGGCCGAGGTGGCCGACGTCACCGCCGCCAAGGTCTCGGGTGCGCAGCACCTGCACGAGCTGCTCCGGGGTGAGCCGCTCGATGCCTTCGTGCTCTTCTCGTCGGGCGCTGCCGTGTGGGGCGGCGGACAACAGGGCGCGTACGCCGCCGCGAATGCCTTCTTGGACGCGCTGGCCGAACAGCGTCGCGATCTCGGTTTGGCGGCGACGTCGGTGGCGTGGGGCGCGTGGGCCGGCGGCGGCATGGTCGTCGATCGCGCGGTCGACGAGCTGCGAAGTCGGGGCATGGCGCCGATGGCCCCGTCTCTGGCCATCCAGGCCCTCGCGCAGGCGCTCGACCACGACGAGACGAACCTCACCGTGGCCGACATCGACTGGGCACGTTTCGCCCCCGCCTTCTCCGCAGCGCGGGCGCGCCCGTTGCTCCACGATATCGACGATGTGCGTCGCGCCCTCGAGGGAGCTCCGGAGACGCCGTCTGCGGACACCCAGGAGACCGAGCTGCGCGCGACCCTACGCCGCCTCCCCGCGGCCGAACGTGCGGCGCACCTCGTCCCCATCGTTCGCGTCCAGGCGGCTGCCGTCCTCGGACTCACCGCGCCGCACCTTCTCGATTTCGATCGCCCGCTTCGGGACGTCGGACTCGACTCCCTGATGGCCGTCGAGTTGCGCACCCGCCTCGGCAAGCTGACCGGCACGCGCATTCCCGTCGGGACCTTCTTCGCGCAGACCAGCGCGCGTGCGTTGGCCGAGCTGCTCGGCCAATCGATGCGCGACGATGGCGGCGAGGCCACGCGGCTGCCCGTCTTGGCCTTGGATCCGAGCGCGCGCCACGAACCCTTTGCCCTGACCCCGATCCAGCGTGCCTATTGGCTCGGTCGTGGCTCGCTCTTCGCGCTCGGCGGTGTCGCGACCCACTTCTACATCGAACTCGACTTCGTCGGCCTGGATCTGGGGCGCCTCGAGTCGGCGATGGATCGCTTGATCGCGCGTCATGACATGCTGCGTGCGGTCGTCCATCGCGATGGCCTGCAGCAAGTCCTGGCCGAGGTGCCGCGCATGGCCATCGAGGTCCTCGATGTTCAGGGGCTGGCCCCCGCGGAGGCCGAAGCTCGCGCGCACGAAGTGCGGGCTGCCATGTCGCACCGTGTTCTGCCGACGGACACGTGGCCGCTCTTCGAGGTGCAGGCCACCCGACTGCCGGAAGGCGTGGTCCGCTTGCACGTGGGCGTCGATCTTTTGATCGCCGACGTCAAGAGCTTCATGATCATCGTGCGCGAGCTCGCACGGTACTACGCGGACCTGGACGCCCAGCTGCCGCCCCTCGAACTCGGGTTTCGCGATTACGCGCGTTGGCAGGAGAGCCTGGCGGGCACCCCGGCGCTCGAACGCGATCTCGCGTACTGGCGCGCGCGTGCCGAGAAGTTGCCGCCCGGCCCCGAACTGACGCTCGCCGTCGCGCCGGAAAGCATCGGGACGCCCCGCTTCCAGCACTTCGCGGCGGAGCTCGACGACGCGGCGTGGAAAGCGCTCAAGGCCCGGGCGCAAGCGCGCGGGCTCACGCCGTCGGGCGTGCTCATGGCCGCCTTTGCCGAGGTCCTGGGGACGTGGAGCCGCCGTCCGCACTTCACGCTCAACCTGACCCTGTTCAATCGCCTACCGGTCCACCCCGACGTCGACCGAATCGTCGGCGACTTCACCTCCGTCATCCTGGTGGAGATCGGTCCGGGAGATGGTCCCAGTTTCGAGGCGCGCGCGCAGCGTTACCAGCGGCAACTCGGCGAGGACCTCGATCACCATCTCGTCGGCGGTCTCGATGTGACCCGGGAGATTGCCCGCGCTCGTGGCGGGTTTGCGAGCTTCCCCGTGGTGTTCACCAGCTCGATTGGCGTGGGCGATCTCACGGCCGACATCCCGCCGTCCGATGGCACGCGCCTCGTCGGAACGCCGTTCGGGATTTCGCAGACGCCGCAAGTGTGGCTCGATCACCAGGTTCTCGAGGTCGCCGGCCGGCTCTCGTACTCGTGGGACATCGTCGAGGGCTTGTTCCCGCCCGGAATGATCGAGGCGATGTTCGAGGCCTACGCCAGGCTTCTCGGCCGCCTCGCGGCATCCGACGAAGAGTGGGCAAAGGCCGATGCGGTCCTGACGCCGCCCGAGCAGCTCGCGCGCCGCGCCGCGGTCAATGCGACGGCCGGACCCCTTCCGACGCAGCTGTTGCACGAGCGCGTCGAACTCCAGGCCTCGCGGACCCCCGATGCCGTGGCGGTGGTGGATGCGCGGCGGCGGCTTCGCTACGGCGAGCTCGTTCGTGAGGCGCGCCCGATTGCGCGGCGCTTGCGCGCGGGCGGTGTCGTCCCGGGCGAGTTGGTCGCCGTGTCGATGCCCAAGGGATGGCCGCAGATCGTGGGCGTCCTGGCCGTGCTCATGGCCGGCGGTGCGTACGTGCCCATCGATCCCGAGCTACCGGAAATGCGCCGGCAGGCGCTGCTCGCACACTGCCACGTGCGGCACGTGCTGACGGAGGACGACGTCCTTGGCGGTCTGTCCGATGCTGCGGACGAAGGTCCACTCGAGCCGGTGCAGTCGCTGACCGATCTGGCCTACGTCATCTTCACCTCGGGTTCGACCGGGCAGCCAAAGGGTGTGGCCATCGAGCACGGGGCCGCCGTAAACACCCTGCTCGACCTCGAAGAGCGCTTCGCCATCGGGCCCGACGATCGCGTGCTCGGGATCTCCTCGATGTCGTTCGATTTGTCGGTCTGGGACGTCTTCGGCGTGCTCGGTGCCGGCGGCACGTTGGTGCTCCCGGAGCCTGGTGCCGTGCGCAATCCGGCGCGCGTGGCCCAGTGGCTGCGCAACGAGGGGGTCACTGTCTGGAACTCGGTGCCCGCGCTGCTACAGATGCTCGTCGACTACGCGGCGGGCCGCCCCGATGTGCTGCCCAGCACCTTGCGCTTGGCGATGCTTTCCGGCGATTGGATCCCCCTCGCGCTGCCCGATCGCGCACGTGCGCTCGTTCCTTCTTGGCGCATCGTGAGCCTGGGCGGCGCGACGGAAGCGTCGATCTGGTCCATCTTGCATCCGATCGACGAGGTCGATCCGCGCTGGACGTCGATTCCCTACGGCCGCGCGATGCGCAATCAGACGTTTCACGTCCTGGACGCGCAGCTCCGGCCCTGTCCCGACGGGGTGGCGGGGGAGTTGTACATCGGCGGAATCGGGCTCGCGCGCGAGTACTTCGGCGATGCGGAACGCACCCGCGAGCGTTTCATCGTGCACCCGCGCAGCGGGGAGCGGCTCTATCGAACCGGCGATCTCGGGCGCTTTCACGCGAACGGGGACATCGAGTTTCTCGGTCGCGAGGACCATCAAGTCAAGGTGGGTGGCCACCGCATCGAGCTCGGCGAGATCGAGTGGCAGCTCGAGCAGCACCCGCTGGTCGGGCGCGCGGTGGTGAGCACGGTGGGGCAGGCGAGGGGGCCCAAGCAGCTCGCCGCCTACCTCGTTCCCGCAGCTGCTGGCCCAGATCCCAAGAAAGATGCGCGCGCCCAGCGTGCCGCGTTCAAATTGGGACAGGGCTGGCGGCCCTCGGGCGCGGTGTCGATCGACCTCGCCGCGCGTGGCGATCGGCCCCCGCCGTGGCCGCGTAAGAGCTACCGTGTGTTCGAGGGCCAAGGACTCACCGCCGCCGCGCTCGCGCGCGTGGTGACGACCGCGCCGCGGCCGGTCACCTCGCCCGAGCGCGTGCCCTCGGCCGAGATCCTCGGGGCGTGGCTCGAGGTACTGCGCCCGTTGCCCGCACCGCAGCAGCCCTTGCCGAAGTACCGCTACGCGTCGGCGGGAAGCCTCTACGCGGTGCACGTCCTCGTCGATGTTCCGGAGGCCATGGGCGATCTGCACCCGGGCCGCTATGGCTACGATCGGGAAGCCCATCGCCTGGTGCGGCTCGGCGATGCTTCCGTGACGACGTTCGGCCTGCATCTCGTGGCCGATGTGGCCCGCGTTCGGCCGCTCTACGGCGATCTTGCCGAGTCGCTATGCCAGCTCGACGCGGGCTACTTGGCGGAGCTCTTGATCGACCGTGCCGGAGAGCTCGGGCTCGCGTTCGGGCTAGCCTCGACCGCCGAGCCCTTGGCCCATTGGGTTGGCGACGACGGCTTCTACGCGCTGAGTCTGCACGCGTCGTCTTCTGCCGAAGAGGCTTCCGTGGAGCCGTGGCTCGTGGTTCGCGAGGCGCTGGCCGATCTGTCGCCGGGGGTCTACCGCCATGCGGATACCGGATGGGTGCCGATCTCCGATGGCCGCATCGCCGATGAACAATTTCCGAACAACGAGGCCGTCGCTGCAGGCGCGCCTGCGGCGCTGGTGCTCGTCGGGAAACGAGACCCCGCGGAGCTGCATCGGGCGGGTCGTTTGGGGCATCGCTGGATGGAGTCGGCCATCGCGCACGGCGTGGGTCTGTGCCCGATCGGGTGGGTGGCACCCGAGGCCCTCGGCGCGGAGCGGACGGCCGATCACGTCGTCGTTCACGCCTTCCTGGTGGGCCCCATTGCCGACGCGCAGCTCCACGAGGAAGTGGGGAGTGAGCTGCGACTGACCGCGGGCGATCTCCGGCGCTGGCTCGGCCGGCGTTTGCCGGGGTACATGGTGCCAACGCACGTCACCGTGCTCGAGGCGCTTCCCATCACCTCCAACGGCAAGGTGGACCGCAGCGCGCTGCCCGATCCGACGCGTGCACCGGTTCAAGACACCGCGCCGCAAGCGTCGGCGGCATCGCATGGATCCATCGAGGACCGCATCGCGGCCGTGGTGGAGCAGCGGCTCGGACGTGAACGCATCGATCGACAGCGTCCCTTCTTCGAACTCGGCGCCGACTCGCTGGCGTTGGTCCAAATCCACGCGCTTCTCGTCGAACAACTGCGGCTAAAGCTCGACGTGATCGACCTTTTCTATCATCCGTCGGTCGCGGAGTTGAGTCGGAGGGTGCGCGAGATCGAGCCCGTCACGACGGTGCAACCTGCACCGACCCGCGCATCCATCGCGAACGAGCCCCTCGCCATCGTGGGCATTGGTTGCCGCTTTCCCGGTGGCATCCGCGATCCCGAGGCACTCTGGCAGCTGCTCCTCGCCGGGACCGACGCAACCCGCGAAGTGCCACTCGAGCGCTGGGACGTCGACGCGCTCTACGACGCCGACCCCGACGCCGTCGGCAAAATGGTCGCGCGCCGCGGCGGCTTCCTCGACGACGTGGGGCACTTCGATGCGGAGTTTTTCGGCATCTCGCCGCGCGAGGCCGAGGCGATGGATCCGCGCCACCGGCTCTTGCTCGAGACGGCTTGGGAGGCCCTCGAGCGCGCGGGCATCGTGCCCGAGCAACTGCGCGGTACGCAGACCGGCGTCTTCGTCGGGCTGATGTCGTCGAACGATTACCTGCCGGCGCAGCTCGGCCTCGAAGATCTGGATGGCTACATCGGGACCGGCAACACGGGCAGCGTTGCCTCGGGCCGTCTGTCCTATGTGCTGGGCACGCATGGCCCGAGCATGACGATCGATACCGCGTGCTCCTCGTCGCTCGTGGCCTTGCACGTGGCCTGTCAGAGCTTGCGCTCGGGGGAGTGCGACATGGCCCTGGTGGGCGGCGTCACCTTGGTGTTGACCCCCGGGGTCTACGTGGAATTCTCACGCCTGCGCGGCCTCGCGCCGGACGGGCGTTGCAAGAGCTTCTCCGCTGCAGGCGACGGCGTCGGCTGGAGCGAGGGCGCCGGTGTTCTGGTGGTCAAGCGGCTTTCCGACGCCATGGACGCCGGCGACACCATCGTCTCCGTGGTGCGCGGATCGGCCGTCAACCAAGACGGCCGCAGTGCCGGCCTCACCGCCCCGAATGGGCGCGCCCAAGAGGCCGTGCTGCGCCGAGCCCTCGACGTGGCCGGCATCGAGCCGCACCACGTTGGCTACGTGGAAGCGCACGGCACGGGAACCCGCCTCGGCGATCCCATCGAAGCGCGCGCCTTGGGTGCCGTCTATGGCCAAGGCCGCACGGAGCCTCTCGCCATTGGCTCGGTCAAGTCGAACCTCGGACACACGCAGGCGGCCGCGGGGATCGCGGCGGTGCTCAAGGCCGCCCTCGCGCTCGGCCATCGCGCCATTCCGAAGAGCCTGCACGCCGCGGAGCTGCATCCGGACATTGCGTGGGATGCTCTCTCTCTGGAGTTGGCGCGCACCCATCGCGCGTGGCCCGACGCGCGCTTTGCCGGCGTCAGCGCATTCGGGGCCAGCGGCACCAACGCCCACGTCATTCTGGAGAGGGCACCCGTGCGCGAATGCGCTGCGCCGGCGTCGCCAGCGGCGGATGCCTCGTGGCGGCCATTCGTCCTCGCGGGGCGCACCGAGCCGGCGCTGTTTGCGCAGGCCGGGCAGCTGCGCGCGCACATCGAGGCCCATCCCGAGCTCGCCCTCACCGACGTGGCCTATTCGCTTGCGACCACGCGTACGCATTTTGCGAAGCGCGGCGCGGTGGTCGCCCGCGATCGCGAGGGGCTCTTGCGCGCCCTCGAGGCGCTCGCGCGGGGAGATGCGTCTTCCTTCGATGGCCTGGTCTCCGGTACCGCGGACGCGCGCGGCAAGCTCGTTTTCGTATTCCCCGGCCAGGGCTCGCAATGGGCGAAGATGGGGCGGGCGCTGCTCGAGGAGTCCGAGGTCTTTCGCACGCACATCGACGCGTGCGAGCGTGCACTGTCGCCGCACGTCGACTGGTCACTTCGCGCGGTGCTCGAGCATGGCTACGACGAGGATCGGACGGGCGTGATCCAGCCCGTGCTCTTCGCCGTCATGGTCTCCTTGGCCGCGGTCTGGCGTGCGATGGGCGTCACGCCGGATGCCGTGGTGGGCCATAGCCAAGGTGAAATTGCGGCCGCGCACGTAGCCGGTGCCCTCTCGCTCGAAGATGCGGCCAGGGTCGTTGCGCTTCGGAGCCGTGCGCTCGCCCGCCTCGAGGGCAAAGGGGCCATGGCGGCCGTGGAGCTGCCCGCCGCCGATCTCGAGGCGCGCCTCGGGCGCTGGGGCGACGCGCTATCCATTGCCGCCGTCAACGGTCCGCGCAGTTCGGTGGTCTCGGGCGAACCCGGGGCCATCGATGAACTGCTTCGCGAGCTCGAATCTGCGCGGATTTTCGCCCGCAAAGTGCGCGTCGACTACGCTTCGCACGGCGCGCAGGTGGAGCAGCTGCGTGAGGAGATCCTGGCGTCCCTCGCCGGGGTTCAACCGCGCTCCGCGAGCATTCCATTTTTCTCCACGGTAAGAGCTAGCAAGCTCGAAGGTACGGAGCTCGGCGCGGCATACTGGTACGAGAACCTGAGGCAAGCGGTTCGCTTTGGCGATGCGGTCGCGCAGCTCGCCGTCGAGCATCGGTTCTTCGTCGAGGTGAGCCCGCATCCGGTGCTGGGGATGGCCCTGCGGGAGACGCTCGAATCGCTGGGGATCCAGGGCGCGGTCGTGGGCACGCTGCGGCGTGACGAAGGGGATGCTCGACGGCTGTCGCTTGCCGTCTCCGAGCTCTACACGCAAGGCTTTGCGCCCGATTGGGCGAAGGTCCTTCCGCGGGGTGGGCGCGTGGATCTGCCCGTGTATCCCTTCCAGGGAGAACACTACTGGCTCGGGTCGTCCCTGCACCCGAAGGCGCACCCGTTGTTTGGGCCACCCCGCGTGGCCGCGGACACGGGCGCGTGGATCTTCGAGACGACCCTGTCGCAGCGTTCACCGGCCTGGGTTGGGGATCATACCGTTCGCGGGAGCACCTTGCTGCCCGGTGTCGCCTTCTTCGAATGGGCGCGCGCCGCGGCCTCCGGCATCGGTCGCGCGGAAGCGTTCGCGCTCACCGACGCCACGGTGCATACACCGCTGCTCGTACCCGAGCATGGCGATGTGCGGCTGCAAGTGATCGTGGCGCCTTCCGAGGCAGGGGATCCGGTCGAGGTCCATATCTACAGCGCGCCAGCTGACGAGACGCTCGCGTGGACGTTGCACGCCGAAGCGCGTTTCACGCATCTCGCGGCGGAACACGCGCTGCCTTCTGCCTTGCCGACGCTGCCCCCCGATGGGAGCGAACGCGAGACCCTCGAAGGCTGTTACGACGCCCTGAAGGACCACGGCGTGGACTACGGTCCTCGCTTTCGAACCCTGCGGGAATCGTGGCGTGAGAATCCCTCCGTGCGCTGGGTACGGGCGGAACTCGACGAGGCCTCGCGTGGAGAGGCGCAGGACTATGGCATTCATCCCGCCTTGCTCGACGGCGTCCTTCACGCCGCGGCCCTTTGGCAAGACGACGCGCGAGGCGGTATTTATCTGCCGTTCTCGCTCGCCGAGCTGCGGCTATGGCAGAAGGGCGCGCATGCGGTCTGGGCCCGGGTCGAGCACACGCACGATGGCGGAACGCTGCGGCGTCTCGACGCGATGCTCTACGACGAGCAAGGCATGCCCGTCGGCGAGGTGCGAGGGCTGCATCTGAAGCAAGCGCCCGATTCGGCGTGGCGTCCGCGCGCTGATCGCGATCGGTACCACGTCATCTGGGAAGAGACCTCGGCGCGATCTCGGAGCCATCTTTCCGGGCGCTGGGCACTCGTGGGAGATGGCGGCCCGCGCAACGAAGCTCTCGCGCGTGCCCTCGAGGCGGCAGGCCTTCGCATTCGAACGATGCCGCACGCAACCCCGGAGGACGTCGATGGCTATCTGTGCCTTCCTCCCGATGCGACCGACCCGGGAGAGCCTCTCGTCGAGCGCACCTTCGCCGAAGCCACCCGCGCGCTCGCGGCGTTGCAAGCACTGCTCGCGGGCGGAAACCCGCCGCCGCGCCTCGTGTGGATCACCCGCGGTGCCGTGGCCACCGCGCCAGGCGAGGCCGTGCCGGCGCTGGAGCAATCGCCGCTCTGGGGCCTTCTGCGCAGCGCACGCCACGAACACCCCGACGTCGACCTCCGCATCATCGACGTGGGACCCGAGGACCCGACCGCGGACGCGTTGATGCGCGCGCTCTCTCTCGAGGACGAGCCGGAGGTTGCGGTTCGAGGCCAGCACCTGCATGTCCCGAGGTTGCTCCGTGCGAAAGCCGCGCCCCCGAGCTCCGAATCGCCGCTTCGGTTCGAGGGCGCATTCCTCGTCACGGGCGGCCTCGGTGTGCTGGGACGCCACACGGCTCGCTGGCTCACCGAACGGGGCGCGTCGCACCTCGTCCTCACCTCGCGCCGCGGCCGCGACACCGACGGTGCCGCCAGCTTGGAGGCGGAGCTCACCGCCCTCGGGGTGCACGTCACCATCGTCGCATGCGACGTCGCAAACTCGGACGCCGTTCACGCGCTCGTTCGCACCGTGACGTCTCAGGCACCGCTGCGCGGCGTTTTTCATTGCGCCGGCGTGCTCGATGACGGTGTGCTCTTCAACCAGAGCCCCGAGCGCTTCGCCTCCGTCATGGCACCCAAGGTCGCGGGCGCGTGGAACCTGCACCGGGCGACCGAAGGCCTGAACCTCGACGCGTTCGTGCTCTTCTCGTCGCTGGTCGGCGTTTTCGGTGCATCGGGGCAGAGCACCTACGGCGCGGCCAACGCCTTCCTCGATGCCCTGGCCCAGCACCGAAGGGCCCTCGGCTTGCCCGCGACCTCGCTCGCCTGGGGCTACTGGGGCGAACGAAGCACCATGACCGCGGGCCTTGGTGATGCGGATCTCGCGCGCATGGAACGCGCGGGCTTGGGCGCACTTTCGGCGGCTGCCGGAATGCAGCTGCTCGAAAGCGCCCTTCATGCGGGCGACATCGTTGCAGTCACGGCCGCCCTGGAATTCGGCCCGATGCGCGCGGCCTTCGAGCGCTCGCAACGAGGCGTCCCGCCGCTTCTCGCGCGCCTGCTCCGTCCCACCGCGGCCCCTTCGAGCCCGGCGCGTGATCCATCGGCACGAGCCGATGCGCGTGCGCGACTGGCGGCTCTCTCCGAAGCCGAGCGCCGTGCGGCCATCGTGGAGCTGGTGCGCGAGGAGGCGGCCAAGGGGCTCGGGCTTCGGACGGCCGCGGATCTCGCCCCGCACCGCGCACTGCTCGAGTTGGGCCTGAATTCCATCATGGCGCTCGAAATTCGACGGCAGCTCGGGGCGCGATTGGGCCTGTCGCTGCCTGCGACCTTGCTCTTCGAATGCCCCACGGCGGAGGAAATTGCCGATCGCGTGATGCGCGACATGAACTTCGATATCCCGACGACCGCCCATCCCATTGTCGCCCATGCCAACGACGCCCTCCTTCCCAACGTGGAACGATTGGGCGCACTCGGCGAATTCGATTTGGCCTTCGAGCTGGTGGACGTCTCGTCGCGCATTCGACGCGTTCGTGAACGCACGTCGCGACAACCCGTTGCCCGGCCCCAGGCCGTCAAGCTGGTTGCAGGACCTTCGTCCCCGGCCCTCATGTGCTTTCCCACCACGACACCGCCAACGGGCTCGATTCAGTATGCGCGATTCGCAAACGCGTTTTCCGGTCAGCGCGATGTCTGGGCTCTCCCGAACCCCGGTTTCGCGCGCGGTGAACGTCTGCCCGAGGACCTCGCGAGCCTAGCCCGCACGCACGCTGAGAACGTCGTGCGATGCGCGAATGGCGCTGCGTTCGTCCTCGTGGGCTGCTCGTCGGGTGGCTGGATTGCCCATGCGACTGCGGAGCATCTCGAGCGCCTCGGCGTTCTTCCGGCGGCGGTCGTCTTGCTCGACACCTACCGAATGCGCGATATCTCCGCGGGTATTGGCGGCACGTTTCGGCGCGCGTGGCTGAGTGACCGCCCGAGCATCCCGCGAACGGAGGACGAGTTCACGGCCATGCCGTGGTACACGAACCTCTTCGAAGATTGGGAACCTGCGCGTCTCGGCTGCCCCACGCTGTTTCTCCGCGTCACCGAACCGATGCCCGGGATGGAAGGCGATATCGTATCCGGCAGCGGCACGTGGCAGCCCCACTGGGCCGGAGCCGACGCCGTCGTCGACCTACCCGGCACGCACTTCACGATCCTCACCGAGCAGGCTGACACCGCCGCCGGGCTCGTCGAAAGCTGGTTGGCCAACCTCGCGCGAGCCACCGGCGGGGAGCGCTGAAGACTAACGGGTCGGACAGAAGCAGGTCAGAGAGACACCCGGAACCTGGTTCGCCGGCGAAACGGGCTGGCCGTTCGGGGCGCTCACGTCGGCGGGGCTACGAACGGTAAGGCGCTTCAACTCGAGCTTGGCGCCCGTCGACTCTGCTTTTTTCATCGTGGAAATCTCCATGGTTCAATAGAGCGAATTGCAATTCTGCGAAGGACGACATGATTCGTATTCGCAGTCGTTGGATGATTTTCTGACATTTCAAACGAGATAAGCCAAGGCTATTTCCGTCTACGCGCGAGGAATGATTCGTAGGTGCGCAGTAGGAAATCGTAGATCACCATTTCATGAGCGCGTGCGTCAGCACGAATCACTCGGTTGATGTGCATATGGACGAGACTCATCGCCATGTCGTCGAGCGGGGTTTCCAGTCGACCGGCGTCGTGCAGCGCGCGCAGCTCGGACCATGCCGGGCGCCAAGTTCTCGAGCGCTGCTCGAGGAGGGGAAGAAGCGGCGCCAGCGCAGGATCGCCGTGGCCCTCGAGGAGGCGCTCGATGCGCGCGCGCTCCAAACGGTAGCGCGCCGCCAAAGTTTTGCGCGCATTCGCGTCCAAACGATGTTCGGCGGCGTAGGCGTCCCTTCCGCGTTGCGCGAGGGCGTGGCGCGACGCATCGTCGAAGCCGGCATCCCGAAGGGCCATGTGCGTGCCCCACAGGGCCCACCTCCAGCGCGCGTCGATGCTCGAATCGTCGTCGGAGCCTTCGACGGCGGCGAGCGCGGCCTCACTGTCCGCGGCAAACATGCGCTCCGCGATCGCGATGGCCTGTGGGCCGCCGTAACGCCCTGTCTCCGGCTCGTACGTGTCCAGTGTGAGCTTGGCGATCGCACCCGAGGCGAGCCACGGTTCGAGGTGCCTCAAAAGCCGCGGCCAAACCTCCCGCATCAAGCGGTCCGGTGCACCTTGGCACCGCAGGCGCAGGTGCGGCTCGGGGTCGGCGTAACGGAGGAAGAACCATTGCTCGATGGCCCGTTCGGCCGTGAGCTCGCGCAGGAGCGGCCCAATGTGCCGGAGGACCCGATCGGCGGTGACCGGCCCCGTATAGATCTTGGCGAATAGCCACTCCGATCCCGGAGGAAACGCGCGATGGGCTTCCCGACGGGGCGCGACGACGGGCTCTCGCGCGGCGGCGTTCGACGTGCGCACGAAGGGAATCACGATTTCGTGCGCATAGCGCTCCTCGGCGTTGTGCGGATCATGCGCGCAGAGATGTTCGGGATCGGGAAAGAGCTCCTGAATGCGCAGCTTTTGCCGATTGCGCGCGAGCGCGCTCAATTGTGCTGCCGCACCGTCGCCATCGAGGTCGATGGGAAGGGTATGGTCCCCATCCTTGACGGTGATCCACGATGGAATGCCGCGCGCACCGCGGAAGTCGGCGTCGGTGGCCAGCTGGGCCACCTCGCTCGCGTTCACGGTCCACGTCGCGAGGGCCAGCACGATCTTTCCGCATGCGACCCGCGGCAGGAAGGGCGCGCGCTCGAGCGGGCCCCAGTCCCATCGAAGTGCGGGGGCGACACCCTCGTATTGAAGCGCGCAGAGGAAACGGTACATGGCCAGCGAAGACGCCGGATGGTTGTGCGCGCTGGAAAGCCGGGGCCGGATTTCGCGGTGGAGGCGCACCGATCGCAAACGCACGATGCCGTGGCGCACGCTCACGCGCAGATCCTCGATGGGGATGCAGGCCTCCGGCGGCGCACCCGACGTGCCGAGGTAGGCGATCTCGTGGGAGCGCAACACCGGCCGGCAAATCACGTTTCCGACGCGCCCCTCGGGAAGATGCACGATTTCCGCGAAGATGGCCTGGGGCTGGCATTGCTCTTCCGCGCGCAGGTGCCTCGCGACCAAGTTGGATATCGCCGGATCCCCATGGCAGAAACGCGCGAGCAGCGGCGCGCCGGAGGGGCCGCCGATTTGATGGACCGGCAGCTCGAAGTCGCCTCGGTCGATGGCCTCGCAGGATCGGGCCGCGACGGTGACCATGGCCGAGAAGGCGTCGGGCAGCGGAGAGGGCGCAGGTGCGGCCAGTGCGGTGCGATCGCGTTCGTCGAGCTGCCAGATGCGCTGGCCGCGTTCCTGGAGTTCGAAGAGCCGTTCGAGCTTGTACGCATCGCCCTCCCGCAGTGCGTCCGAGCGTGCGGGCGCGGCCGGAAACGCGATGCCATCGAGAAGCGGCGACGGATCTCTCGAGCGTTCCGCGTCGAAGCCGATGCCCTGTTCCTCGTCCAGCGCGAGGGCCAGCGGCACCTCGCGATCGCCGTAGCGCGCTTCGAAGCGCTCTCGAAAGCGCTGCATCGCGGGAGCTCCGCGCACGTCGGTCATGGCGTGGAGGAGGCTGACCGCGCGTCGAACCTCGGCCACGATCCGCGTTCCGACACGCGTGGTGGCGGGCTTGAACAGGTCGACCTGGAACAGACGCGCCGGATCCAGGGGAACCGGCAAGGATTCCAGCTCGGAGACGATTGCGCGGTAGCGATCGCGGTCGACGCCGACGCCCTCCGTGTCGATGCCGCGGAGCGCTTGACCCGCGCGGGCGATCCGCCCGGCCATGGCGCGGGCACCGCTCGCTAGGAGGCACTCGGTGAAGGCCGTGAGGGGCTCGTCGCCGGTGACGGGGACCTGAAGGGACGGCTCGAGGATGCGCGCCTCAATCAGCTCGTCGACGAAGGCAGCTGCGGCGGACGGCGGAATGCTCGCATCGGCCTCGACGATCCCGCGCGCGATGGCCGCGCGGCTGGCGCCCTCCATGGACGAGGCAGCATCGAGGGCGCTCTGCAAAGGGGCCGTCGCCTCCACCGTCACCAAGTGAAAGCCGCGCGTGCGCGAGCGCGCGTCGACGCGTGCTTCGTAATAGCGCAGCTCGTCCCCCATACGGGACAAAGACGAATTGGGCCGGAATCGAACGGTGTCGCGCGCAGCGTCGTCCTGCAAGGCCGCTTCGGCGAGCAAGAACAGGTACTGCATGTCCAGCCGCGAGCTGCGCCGCGCCTCGCCGGGGGCGCAACCCGTGAGTGAGGTGGACTCGCCGAGGCTGGCGAGGGCGCACCCGGCGAACAACCCGAAGGGCGTCGACCGAGACGCCGCGCGCGAGATGTAGCGGGCCACGGTGAGCTCCACGTCGTGTGCGCGCGGGGCATTCGGATCGCGCATCCACGCATCGATCGCGGTATCCAAACTGGGCGAGGCGAGAAACAGGGCTTCCCGTACGACGGGGTTCTTCAGGACGCTCAGGAGCCGTTCGCGGGTCAAACCATCTCGGAGGATGCGAAACGGGAGAAGGGGTGTTCGAACGACGCACGCGCCGTGGTGAACGAATTCGCGCTCAGGGGCCATGCGCCTCCAAAAGCAGCAACTCGCGAAAGGGCAGCGATGTTGCCATCGACGGGAGCAAGGCCAATCCAACTCCGGCCATACCGCTCAGAAACCCCAGATCCGGTATGCTCGTTTCGAGCCATTCCACCGCGCGCTCGCGCCAGGCGTGCGCCGCCGAGGACTCGCCAAAGGCCTCGAACATCAGCGCGAGCCCCGCCGCCCCATGGCAAATGCCCGCGTCCTCGACCCCCGTGCATTCCAGCGGCCGCGCGGCGATGGCGCGCATCCGCGCGATGGCCTCTCCTTCCCACGCGGGCCGGTTCAGCGCCCGGCCTGCGGCGCGGAGTGCAACGGCCACGCCGGGATCGCCATAGCACCACGCCGTGCGGGTCGGCCCCGGCGGTGCGGTGGCTCCGCGGGCCACGAAGGCCGGGAAGGTCCCTTGGGGCAACCGTTGCTCGAGCAACCAAGACACCGCCGGCTCGAGCAGCGCGCGCGCCGCTTTTGCCGCGACATTCTTCCGCACGCACGCCGCGAGAAACGCGATGACCCCTGGGATTCCATGCGCAAGGCCAAGGTCGAAACCCCCGTCGGCGGCCTTCAATGCGGGCAGCACGAGCCGGCCATCGGTGTGCCACGCGCACCCGGAGCCGGCCGCCACCGCCGACGCCTCCAGGTGACGAACGATGTGCTCGACGCACCCTTCGGCGCCAGGATCCGCCAGCCTGCCCAGCGCATAAACGCCAAAGCCCACCAAGCCGTAGACGAGATCGTAATAGCTATTCCACACAGGCACGTCGACCAATTCGTCGAGCAGCGGCAACGCGTTCGGCGCGACCCGCTCCGGATCGATGTGCTCGGCCGCCCAGCAGATGCCGAGCACCCCCGAGTGCAGGCCCGCATCCAGCTCCTCCGCCCCAGCAATGGCCCGATCGAGGTATACGCGCGCCCGCTCTCGGTCGCCGAGGGCCGAGGCCAAAAGCGCGGCGCCTGCCGCACCATCGAGGCCCGCCGGCAGGCTGGCCAGCGGCAACTTCGCCAAGTGCGCTCGCACGATGCGTTCGACGCGGTCCTCCATGGAAGGGAGGTTCGCATTGTAGACGTGCGAATCCGGCTCAAGTGCCCCACGGCGCCAAAAAGGTGCCTCGGAGCGCCAATCGCGCGAAGAGAATCACTCCTGCGTGAGCGCGTCCAACGCCGCCTGCGCGGCCTCGAACGGCGAGCCGCTCGGGGCCGTGGGCAGCTCCTCGTGCGTGCGTGCCCAGGACTCCTCCATGGCGTACCAATCCATCGCACGCGGTGCACGATTCTCGGCGAGCGCGCTGGACAGTTCTTCGAAGTACCGCTGCCATCGAGGCCGATAGAGCCCCTCGATCAACCCAGAGAGCTCGCGGTTGGCGTAATCGTGGAGCCCCGCCTCGGAGGCCGTCCGCGTCCCCCAGACGGTATACAAACTACGAAGATCGTATTCGAGCTGCTCGCGCTCCGCACGCCCCACGGCCGCGCGCGAGGCGTGGGCGACGATGGGCCCGAGCAGGAAGCGCCGATCGGTGCGGGTGACCGCTTCGAGGCGGTCCATCAAGCGAAGCCACGTTTCGGTGAGCTTCGCGAACGCCGCGGCGTCCTTTGCACGGAAGGCCGCGTCGATTTTCGGCAACAGCGTGCGGCTTAGACCATCGTGCGGCTCACTCCAGCGGTCCTCTCCGGACATGGCGAACGCCGACGTGCGCAGCGCCTCCCACGCCGCCGCCGCATGCGGATCGGCGCCGCCATAGCGCAGGTGCGCCCACCGCGCGAACCACGCCGCCGTGTCCACGGGCCCTTCTTGCCAGGCCAACTCCGTGAAGAAGTCGAAGGCGAGGGGATTGTTGTCCCCGGCCTCGGCATGTACGCCGTTCCCACGAGCGCGCTATCGGGTTTGGCCTTCCATTGCCAATAACGTTCCGACTTATGGCGATGTCGCCTGGCGCACTGTCCGCAAGAACGCAGCGACTTCGTCGCGGTCGCGATTGCGGCCTGGCGCTCTCTCGTAATACGACAGAGCCTCTTCGGCCAACGTGCGCACCCGGCCTGAATTGCGGTGTGCCCCCGCCAATGCGCGGGCGAGTGTGAATCGCGTTTCGGCACAATCGTCTTGGCGTCGGTCCGGTGCACTTCGCAGGCTCAGCGCGCGTTCCAGCGGAGCAATGGCCTCGCCCGGACGACCGGACGCGAGCCAATCCTCACCGAGGTATTGCAGCGTGTTGGCAAATCCGGTGCTCGTGCCATTCAATCGCTCCCAGACGACCAGCGCACGCTGGTGCAGCCGCAACGCCTCGGCGAGTTTTCCGAGCCGGTTCTCGATCCGCCCGACGGTGTTGCGCGCCTCGGCCAGATCGGGGTGCTCGGGCCCGAGTTCGGCCTCCATGATCTCCGCGGAGCGCAGCGCGTGGGGAAGCGCGTCGGCATAGCGACCTTGTTCGAAACGAATCGTGGCCATCGTGTCCTCGATGGCGGCCACCTGCGGGTGATCGGGCCGCAGCGCTTCGCTGACGATGTCGCGCGCTTGCTCGGCCACGGCGGCGGCCTCGTCGAAGCGGCGCACATCCGCGAGGGAGACGGCCACATTGCCTTGGACGATACCCGTTTTCGGATGCCGTTCCCCGATCGCGCGCTGCAGGATGTTCCAGGCCTTTTCCCTTTTGGCCAGCGTTCCTGCGAGATCGCCGAGGCGTCGATCGGCCAGGGCCGCATTGTTCAACGAAATGGCCACTTCGAAATAGTCCGCGCCCCGAGCCTTGGTCCAAAGTGCCACGGCCTCGTCGCCGAGGCGCCGCGCTTCTTCGTAGTTGCCCTCGCCGAAGAAAATGGAATGCCGTGCGGCGGCGAGACGGGCGCGAAGCTCCGAATCGCCCCCAGCGCGTTCGACGGCCGCCTGGGCCAACTGGGCAATGCGCCGCGCGTCCTCGAACCGCGCCTGATGATCGCCCACGACCCACAGCAGAGCCACGAGCGCGCGCGCCTTGCCGAGATCGTCGCGACCGATCTCGGCGGCCTCGATGGACGAATAGAAGCTGGCGACGGCCGGGGCGTCCTCCCCACGCTCCATTTGGATATTCCCCTGGTACCCGAGGGCCTCGGCGAGCAGGGGCGGATAGCCCAAGGTCCCCGCATCGCGCACGGCGGCGGTCACGATCTCCAGCGCCCGCGCGTAGTTGCCGGCTTTCTCCAGCGCCCCGGCTTGCGCCACCCGATCGCCGATGTCGTCGAGGCGTGCCCGCACGATGGGATCGGCCGGTGGCGGCTCCTTCGTCAAGAGCGCGCGCCCGTCGGCGCATGCGTCCACGCCCGGCAGGGTGAGCACGGATTCCACGGCGCGGTGCAGCGTTTTCGCATCGGCGGTGGCCAATGTGGCGGTCCGCGCTTTCATCACGCGGAGTTCGTCGGCGAGGCAGTGCGTGCGCAGATCCATCAACGCCGGCGACTGCTCGTGGCGCACGTGCGTGGCCTCGCAAACGTCGGTATTCATGGCCTGCCAGGACGACGTCCAGGACGACAGGATGCGGTCCGTCTTGCGCCAGGTATCCTCCGCATAAGGCTTCTTCGTCGCCAGAAATGCGGTGTGCACGCGCTCGCGCACGGGGGCGTCCCATACGCCCGCGAGCTTCGACTCCGTGGTGCCCGCGCAAACCGTGGGGCGCGCCGCGCGATGGTGCATCGCCAAGGGAATACCGATCCCCAGGGCCAGGGCCACGCATCCCATGGCCACCAGCCGCCGGCCCGCGCGGGTTGGCGGCGCGAGGACCGCGAGCAGCGCGCCCATGGATGGGAAGCGGTCTTCCTTGCGCAGCGAAAGCCCGCGCAGGACGGCGCGCGCGATGCGCCGGGGCACGCGCGGGGGCGGTTCGGGGACGCGGCCGTACGCCGGCCCTTTCCCCAGCTCGCCGCCTGCGAAGGGACGGACGCCGCAGAGCGCCTCGTAGAGTGCCACGCAAAAGCTGAATTGGTCGGTGCGCGCGTCGATCTGGTCCGGGTGCGCGTGTTCGGGCGCCATGTACCCCGGCGTGCCGTGCCCTCCCGCCGTCCACGCCGGATGAGGAGTGACCCCGTCCTCGTCGCCGGCGGGCGAGCCCGCGAGGCCGAAGTCGCTCACCCGGGCGCGCCCATCTTTGCCAATGAGCACATTGTCGGGTTTGAAATCGCGGTGCACCAGCCCCGCGTCGTGCGCCGCCTCCAGGCCGCGGCCGGCCTCGATGAACACGTTCACGATGGCCTGCCACGTGCGCGGGGCGGCATGCAGCCAGTCGCCGAGGGTGGGGCCGTCGGCGCGTTCCATGGCGATGAAAATGCTCTCGCCGTGGGTGCCCACATCGAAGACGGTGATGACGTTCGGGTGCCCCACGCGGGCCATGGCGCGTGCCTCGCCAAGGAACCTTTCGCCCCGATCGGGCCGGGTGCGGCAGACGCTCGGGCGCAATAGCTTCAAGGCAACGGTTCGATCCAATTCGGGATCGTGCGCCGCGTACACCACGCCCATGCCGCCCGCCCCCAGCCAATCGAGAATCACGTACCGCCCGACGCGGGCCCCGATCCGGAGCGGCGCATCCTGGTCGCCCTCCGCCGAGGGCATGACGTCGGAGGATCGCGCCAATGCTGCCAGGAGCGTGCGGCACGATGTGCACGTGTCGACATGCGCTTCGAAATCAGCCTGCTCCTGAGCCGAGAGCTCGCCGTCCAGAAACGCTACAATTATATTCGAATCACAGAGTGTCATGATTTGACGCAGGCGTGGCCTCCCCCCAAAGGACTCGAGCTGCGGCGCCAAGTTGCAGCCGCATCTCGATCCTTACATAACTTTCGGGCTGCCCACACTGGCTGCCCAGCTCGACCAGACGCCGGATTTTCGTGGCGAGGGAGCCTAGCCAAGAGTTGCCTCTCTGCAACGACGGATTGTAGTGTAATACTGCTACTTTGGTTTGCGTCTGCGCGGGCCCGATGTGACTCTTAGCGGGGGGAGCGCGCGTGACAATGGATCTCGATCGGGTCATTCAGGTGCAAGGCCTTGGCGAACTCGATGCCGCGCTGGTGACCATCAGCCTTACCGATGTATCGGCCGCGGGCCTCGCCCTGGTCGTCCAGCTGATTCGAGAGAAGGGCGACCTTCGTCTGGTCGACATGGTCGTCGACGAGATTGCCGCCGAAGGACGCGAACAGCACCCCGACTACAGCTTCGAGTTCGCCAATCGTTACTGCTCCAAGCACTTCGAGCATTTTGGCGAACCTTTCGATGCTTGGGGCTGACAATACGGAACACTCGGCAATACGTCGAAGTGTCCAATCATCGCCCAGCTCGATAGGAACGCATCGCCGGGCTACGGACGCTCTGGCGTGACGCGCGCGGCCGAGGCATCTTGGCCATATGGCCGTGCACCCGATCCAACGCGATGATCTCCGTGGTGGCGGCGCGCCCATTTTCGTGGCGAGGCGCCGCCCGCTCGACATTCCGCGCTCCGGCGCGGAGCGGGTGACGCACCAGTTCGCAGCCTTGGAGTTCTGCACCGCGGGTCGATTGCGCATGGAGCAGCCCGATGCGTGGACCTTGGAGGCGGGCGAGGCCCTGCTCGTGCCCGCAGGCCTACCGCATCGGGCCATCGCGCGCGAAGGTTTCGAAGCATGGAGCCTTGGCTTCTGCGCGTCATGCTTCGCCGCCGAGGACGCGGGTATCTTGCTCGGTCCCTTCGAGCGCGTGCGCGCGGGAGGCTCACCCGTCGTGCGCGTGCCCCGCGCGCGCCATGCCTTCCTGGAGTCGCTGTTCGCCGAGCTTCAGGAGGCGACCGAGCCCGCACGGTACGGCGAATCGCGCGCCGTGGCGCATAGCCTCTTGACCCTCGTCTTGTACGAGGTCGAGCGTGCTGCCCGCGCGGAGGCAAGCCCCTCGAAGCCCGCGGGCATCGTCGCCGACGCACTCCGTTTCATCGAGCGACACTGCCTGGAGCGCATCACACTGGGCGACGTGGCCGCCGCCGTCGGGCGCAGTCGCGCGTACGTCACCACCGCCCTCTCGCAGACCACCGGCCGCAGCGCCGTCGAGTGGATCGTCGCCGGCCGCATGGCCGAGGCCCGCCGCATGCTGCTCCACTCGGACGAGATGGTCGACGTCATCGCCGAGCGCGTCGGGTACGCGGATCCCACGCACTTCATCCGCATGTTCCGCCGCGCGCACGGCGCCACCCCCGCCGCCTGGCGCGCGTCCAAGCGGCGCTAATTAGTGCCCCATGTTGGCCGGGCCCCGGGCGCGCTTCATGAAAAACGTGAGCGGGACCATCAGTACCGTGCCGCACGCCAAGATGTAGAGCACGTCCATGTACGCCATCGTTTGCGCCTGCCCGAGCACGGTGCCGTAAATCGCGCGGTAGGCCTTGAGCGTGGCATCGGCCGCGCTCGTCCCCGCGGCCTGCAGGGCGGCGGTGATGCCCGCCAAGCGGTCGCGGAACGGCGCATCGAACAGGGTCGTGTGCGTGGTCAACTCCGCCTGATGCACCTGGGCGCTCCGGGCCAGCATCGTGGTCACCAGCGCGATGCCCATGTCGCCGCCCATGTTGCGCGATAGATTGATGAGGCCCGACACCGCATTGCTCTTTGCGGGCGGAACGGACGAAAAGGCCAGCGTGTTGATGGGCACGAAGAGGAATGCGAGCCCGAAGGCCTGATACACGCGAAAGAGCATCGCATGCTTGAAATCGATGCCCAGATAAAGCCGATGGGACATGTAGAACATCGCCATGGAGAGCACGAAGAAGCCGAACGCAATCATCTTTCGTGGGTCGCTCTTGGAGACCGTCTTCCCGACGAAGGGCATCAGGCAGATGACCAACACCGCGCCCGGGGACAACGCCATACCCGCCTGCTGCGCCGAGTAACCGAGCATCACTTGGGTGAACTGCGGAAGAAGCAACGTCGTCGCGAACAGCGACAAACCGAGCATGAACATCATGCCGCAGGCCACGGCGAACGTGCGATCTTTGAAAAGCCGTACGTCGATGATCGGATGCTTCGTTCTGAGCTCCCACAGGACCAGGGCCACCAGCGAAACGACGGAGACCAGGGCAAAGCCGCAGATGAAGGGCGAATGGAACCAATCTTCTTCCTGCCCTTTGTCGAGGACGACCTCCAGGCTTCCCAGCCCCACGGTGATGAGCGTCAGCCCCGCAATGTCGATGGGGACGGGCGTGCTCTTTTTCTGGGCGATCCATGGCGGGTCGACCACCATCTTGTTGGTCAGGATCATCGACACGATGCCCACGGGCACATTGATGAAGAAGACCCAACGCCACGAATAATTGTCGGTGATGAACCCGCCGAGGGTGGGGCCGATGGCCGGCGCCAGCACCACGGCCATGCCATAAATGGCAAAGGCCATACCGTGTTTGGCGCGGGGAAACGTATCGGCCAAAATCGATTGTTCGCTCGGCCCGAGCCCGCCGCCGCCGATGCCCTGCAGGACGCGAAAGAAGATGAGCGACCCGAGATTGGGCGCGATGCCGCACAGGAACGAGCTAATCGTGAAGAGCGCGACGCACGACATGTAGAAGCGTTTTCGGCCGATGCGGGCGGAGATCCATCCGCTGATCGGCAGAATCACGGCGTTCGATACGAGGTACGCCGTGAGCACCCACGTGCTCTGCGCTTGGCTCACCGAGAGGTTGCCCGCCATGTGGGGCAGGGCCACGTTGGCGATGCTCGTGTCGAGCACCTCCATGAACGTGGCCATGGTGACCGTGAGGGCAATCAACATCGGGTTGTGCCCCGGGTGCCAGCCCTCGTCCGGCACCGCGTTCGCCTGGCTCATTTGACGCGGACCTCGGGCTCCACCGACATGCCCGGCCGCAGCCGCTCGAGGCCCTGCTGACCCGGCAGCAAGCGAATGCGCACCGGCAGCCGCTGAACGACTTTGACGTAGTTGCCCGTGGCATTCTCGGGCGGCAAAATGCTGTAGCGGGAGCCCGTGGCGGCAGCGAGGCTTTCCACCTCGCCCTCGAAGTGCTGGTCGAGTGCATCGACGTACACCTTCACGTGTTGTCCGGGGTGCATGCGCGTGACCTGCGTCTCGCGGAAGTTGGCGGTGACCCACACCTTGTCGGTCTGCGCAAGCGCGAGCAGCTGCTGGCCGATGTTCACGCGATCGCCGACGTTGACCGAGCGCTTTCCAATGACGCCGCCCGCCGGCGCCGGGATCTTCGCGTAGCTCAAATTGAGCTCCGCCTGCTCCAGCGCGGCCTTGTTGGCCTCCACGTTCGCCTGCCGCAGGGCCACCGTGGCGCGCTTCGCCTCGAGCTGCGGCGACGCATTCACCGTCGCTTCGCGGGCGCGGCTGCCGGCGGCCCGCGCGCGCGCCGTTTGGTCCTCGACCCGGCGCCGGGTCACGTCCACCGTTTCGCGCAACGCCTGCACGTTCGCCGTCTGGGCATCGGCAGCCGCCTTTTTGCTGTCGTATTCGGCCTTGGCCACGGCCCCCGTTTGGTAGAGCCGCTCGGCGCGTTCCAGATCGAGCTGGGCAAGCTTGTAATTGGCCTCACCCTGCTTCAACTGCGCCTCCGCCTGCGCGACCGAGCGCAGGGCCTCCGCCACGCCCGCGCGCCCGGAGGCCACGTCGCTCGTCGTGGTGGCCACCAGCGTGGCGTTCGTCGTTTCGGTGATGGCCACGGAGGGCTCTTCGGCGCGGAGCTGCGCCTCGGCTTGTGCCAGCGAGGCTTTCGCTTGGGCGACCGCCACGCGCAGATCCTTCGGGTCCAGCTCCACGAGTGCCTGGCCCGCCGTCACCGCCTGGTTGTCGTCGACGTGAACCGCCACCACCGTGCCGGCCACGCGCGACGCGACGTTGGAGATGTACCCGTCGACCTGCGCGTTGTCGGTCTCCTCGTAGAAGGTGCCGCGGTACCAGTACGCGGCCGACGCCGCCACGACCAGGGCGGTCACTCCCAGCGCGATACGGCGTTTTTTCGGCGGCGAGGATGCCTCGGCAGCGGGGGTGTGAACGGCGGGCGCCGTGGCGGGCATGGTAGAGTCGATGTCCATGGCAATGAGCTCGCGGATTTTTCGGGGTCGGAACCCCGGGTGACAGAATGTTTAGGCGCCATATATTTAGGGACCTAAGTACATGAGTCAAGGTCATCGCCAAACCCCGCGTCATCCCATTTCCGAGCCGATCCCTCGCCGGGAGCTGCCCCAGTACGAGGCCATCGACGCCATGGCGACCCAGTACGGCGCCGCCCCACGTGCTGTGCTCGCTTTCATCACGCTGAGCATCGTTCTGGATGAGCTCGCTGAGGCGGAAGCCATCCATTTTCGGCGCCACGGCCTCTCGCAATCGCGGTTCGTGCTGCTGATCCTCCTGATGAAGGCGAAGGGCCAGCAGCTGACCCCGCTCGAGATCGCCAGCGGGCTGGGTGTGCGCCCGGCGACCGTCACGGGGCTGGTTGCGGGGCTCGAGCGCGAAGGTTTGGTCGAGCGCCGGCCCGACACCGCCGACCGCCGCGTCGTGCTCGTGCACCTGCAGCCCAAAGGGCGCTCGGTTCTCGAGAATATGCTGCCCGATCACTTGGGGCGCATCTCGAAGCTCTGCGAAGGCTTGAGCGACGCCGACCTGGAATCCCTGACCCGCACCTTGACCTTGGTGCGTGACCGGCTAGACGTTTTCCGTGATCCGTGACGTGAAACGATGGCTCGCGATGGTGCTCGGCCTACTGGCCGTGCTCTTCGTGTTCCTTCGCGCGTCGCCGGCCGGCGCGGCCTCGGTGTGGCCGCTGTCCGCGCCCGATCGCATTCAACGCGCCCCCGAGCGGGACACGCACTACGCGCGCGCGCCTTCGCCGATTCGGCTCGAAAGGACGCGCTCTCCGCGCTCGCCGCACGCAGGGGCGGGCGCTGCGCCTTCCAGCGATGCCTTCGTCCCGTCGCGCGGGGGAATGCTCGCGTGCGCGCGTCTTTTGCTGCCGAGCGAGCCGTGCACCGCGCCGCCCTTCGCGCTTCCACCGTCGCGTGCGCGCTCGCGTTTGATGGTCTTTCTGAATTGAGCCTCTCCGTTTCCGACGAGCAAACGGCTTTTCAAAACGGAGAAAATACAATGAAGAAACTGTATCGCGATATCGCGGGTTACGTGATCATGTTCGTAGGTTTGTCGTTGATCATCTTTGCCGGCTACGCCAGCGCGGAAGATCGCCTCTCGTCGGGCGCCAGGGTGGCGACGGCGAGCGTCGCGGGATTGGGCGGCGGCGTGCTCACGTTCGTCGTATCGAGGCGCCTGCTCGCCAGTTAATTCCGGCTAGTCCTGATGGGGCACGTGCCCCTCGTATTGCGGCAACGTATCCGTGATGGTGAACCAGGGTGCCTTGGAGCCCACGAAGATGTGGTGCGTCGGACGAATGGTGGGGTCGTCCACCAAGGTGCCCATGGGAACGTGCACGAATTGGCCATCGCGGACGACGGAGTAAAGCAACGAGCCGCACGTCGTGCAGTGCGTATCGTTCGCATCCACCTCGCCGAAGAGGGCGAGGTGGTCTCCACCCTGGGTGACGCGAAGCTTGTCGCGCTCGATGCCGGCGAAGGGCTTGAACGCCGACCCCGTCGTTCGCCGACAATTGGAACAGTGGCAATTGGCCGCGTAGAGGAATGCGTCGGCCACCGCATAGTGCACGGCGCCGCAAAAGCATTTGCCGGCGAGCATGCGGTTCATCGCGCGTCGACCTCGACGCGGTTGCGCCCGAGCGCCTTTGCACGATAGAGCGCGCCATCGGCGCGATGGATCCATGCCGAAGGGTCTGCGTCGGTGGCGAGGTTCAACTCCGCCACACCGACGCTCACCGTCACCACGCCCCGCGCCGAGGGACTCGGGATGGCCAGCTTTTCGACGACCTCGCGCACGCGATCCATGGCCAGCTTCGTCGACGCCAGCGACTGCTCCGGGAGCAGCAGCAAGAACTCTTCGCCGCCGTAACGATAGACGGTGTCCACCTCGCGGACCTCTTGGCGCAACGTGCGCGCAATCCGACGGAGCGCGTCGTCGCCGGCGAGGTGACCGAAGTGATCGTTGTAATTCTTGAACCCGTCGATGTCGGCGATGGCCAAGGAGCAGCTGCGCCGGTAACGCTTGGCGTGCGACCAAACCGCGTTCAAATCCTCGTCCAAACGCAAACGATTCGCGATCTGGGTCAGCGCATCCGTCCGCGCAGCCTGGTACGCACGTCGGTGAAGGCCGACGAGGCGTCCCGCGGAAATCAAGTGGGCGCGCACCTCGTTGGGGTCGCATCCCTTCGCGTAACATCCGTCCGCCCCCGCCTCCATGGCGCGCAGAAAACGCGCCTTGTCGGTCATTCCCGTCAAAACGACGAAATACGTGTAGCGGCCTTCACCGTCGGCTTTGCGAATGGAGCGGCAAAGTTCCACCCCATTCATACGCGGCATCTGCCAATCGCTCAATACGACATCGGCCGGCTCGTTCTCCAGCATTTCCCAGGCTTCCTGGCCGTCTCGGGCTACGCGGCACTCGTGTCCGAAGCCTTCGATCAGCTCCTGCAATGCGTCGCGGAAGGCAGCGTGGTCGTCGACGACGAGTACCTTCAATGGAATATTCATCGCCGGTGCAGCGACCAAGCGAATCTCGGACATATCCGGAGATGCAATGCGACTGGAAGCGAGAGCCATGTTTTGCTGCGATACAATGCAGGTGCCATGCCGGTCCCCATTTCCGGCACTGCGTTTTCCGGGGGTTCCTTGACTCCCGGCGCCGCGTGATTAGCAAAAAGGCCCGAACTTCCGGGGTAAGGCGGCCGAAGGACAGGGGGTGATGCGCACATTCTCCCCGTCCCTGGCCGTTGCCGCTCTGTTCGTTGCGTTGGTGAATTGCACCCCGGCACGCGAGGCCGCGCCGGTCGCGGCTTCGGCCTCGCCCACCGTGCCATGGCCAGAGCCCCCTGGCTGGCGTCTTTCCGACACGGTTCGACCCACCCGGTATGACGCATCATTGACGGTGCTCCCAACGGAGCCGCGCTTTACGGGGCGCATGCGCATCGCCCTCGACGTGCGGGCACCGACCCACGCGCTGTGGCTCCACGCCATGGGCCTCACGATCCGCGAGGCCACGGTGAACCGGGAGAAGGCCGAGGTGACTCAGGTCGGGAACGACCTCCTGGGGATTCGGTTGCCAAGGCAGCTGCCTGCGGGGGCGGCCACCGTGAGCATCGATTACTCGGGGGCCATCGCGGCCAACGGCGAAAACGGATTGTTCGAGCAGGAGGAAGGCGGGCGTCGGTACGCCTTCGCGAGCATGGGGCCCATGGACGCGCGCCGCGTCTTTCCATGTTTTGACGAGCCGTCGTTCAAGGCGCCGTGGAAGATCCGGCTCGAGGTGAAACGCGAAGACGTGGCCTTTGCCAACGCGCCCGTGATTTCCGAAGAGATTTCCGGCGAGCACAAAGTCGTCCAGTTCGCGGAAACGAAGCCGCTCCCATCGTTTTTGTTGGCCATGGCGGTGGGGCCGTTCGATGTGGTGGACGCGGGTGTTGCAGGGAAGAACCGCGTCCCGATTCGCATCATCGTTCCGCGGGGTCGGGGCGCCGAGGCGCGCTTTGCAAAAGAGGTGACGGGCCCGATCTTGAATCGAATCGAAGCGTATTTGGATATGCCGTATCCGTACGAAAAACTCGATTTCGTCGACGTGCCCTCTTTTGGCGGCGCCATGGAGAGTCCGGGGCTGATCATGTTCGTGCAGAGGTCCCTTCTGGCCCGTCCGAACGAAGAAACGAGCGCATTTCAGCGCGGTTACGCCACCACGGCCGCGCATGAACTCGCCCATCAATGGTTCGGCAATCTGGTGACGATGGGGTGGTGGAACGACATGTGGCTCCACGAGGCCTTCGCCCCGTGGATCTCCGATCGCATCGTCGACGCCTGGAAACCCGAGTGGCACCACGATGCGTATCACGCGGCCGAAACGGTGCGCGGCATGGCTGGGGACGACATCGCCGGGGTGCGACGCTTGCGTCAGCCGATGGAGAGCAAAGACGATATGGGCGACGTTTGGACCCGGGAGATGTACGGGAAGGGCGCCGCCGTGCTCGATATGTTCGAGCGATGGATCGGCCGCGACGCGTTTCGTCAGGGGCTCCGGCGTTACCTTGCGAGGTATGCGTACGGAAATGCCTCTGCCGAGCAGTTCCTCGAAACGGCGTTGCAGGGCGCACCGCCGTCGACGGTCCAGGCCTTCGCGTCCTTTTTGAATCAACCCGGTGTGCCGCAGGTGGATGTCTCGCTCCGCTGCGAGGCCGGTCGCCCGCCCGCGCTGGATCTCGGGCAATCGGGCAAATCCGATGCAGTATGGCAAATTCCGGTGTGCGCACGCTATCCGGGAAAGCACGGCGAGGCGACGTCGTGCGCGTTGATGGGCGCGAGGCAAGGGCAGCTCGTGCTCGACGACGCGGCGACCTGCCCCGCGTGGGTCGATGCCAATTCCGATGCCCACGGCTACTACCGCGTTCGTTACCTAGGCAATCTTTTGCCGAAGTTGCTCGCGGTGCCCCAGGTGCTCACGCGCGCCGAGAAGGTGGCCCTTCTCGGCGATCTGGGGGCGCAGGTGCGCAGTGGCGCATCGTCGTACGCCGACGTCCTGGCGGCGGTTTCGAAGCTGGCTGACGATCCGACCTACTACGTTGCGGCCGCCACCATCGACCTTGTCGCGCAGGTGCGGGTTGCACAGATTTTCCCCGAGTCGCTCGCGCCGAACTACGCACGCTTCGTGCGCGACACGTACGGCGCACGGGCGAAGCGGCTTGGGTTCGTCCCGCGCGCGGGCGAAGCGGAGGATGAGGCATTGCTGCGTCCGCAGTTGCTGCTCTTGGTGGCCGACTCCGGGGAAGATCCGGCACTGCGCGCCGAGGCGAAGGCCTTGGCCGAGCGCTGGCTGAACGGCCAAGGGACCATTCCGCCGGCTTTGGTTCAATCGGTTCTCAACATCGCAGCACGCTCCGGCGATCGTGCGATGTTGGACCTGATGCGGAATGCGGCCCGCGCGCGCGGTGCTTCGAATCGCAAGGAGCGAAATTCGATTTTGCGCGCGATGGGGCAATTTCGCGAACCGGACACCTTGCGCGCGGCGCTCGCGTTGATTCTGCAGGACGATTTCGAGGTGCGTGAATCGACCGGGATGCTCTGGGAGACGCAGAAGACGCCGGTGACGCGGCAAGTCGCATTCGATTTCGTCAAGGAGCACTACGATGCTCTCATGGCGCGCCTTCCCAAGGAGGACAGCACCTTCGACCTCGCCGCGGACCTTCCCGAGATGGTCGGTGCGTCGTTTTGCGACGCAGCCCATGCAGCCGACGTGGAGTCGTTTTTCCGCGAGCGCTCCGCGCGGCATGCCGGGGGAGCGCGCGGGGTGGCGCGGGCGGTCGACGCGGTGAACACGTGCGCGGCATACCGCGAGCGTCAGGCGCCGAGCGTCGCGGCCTTCCTGACGGCGATCAAGGATGGGTCCGGTCGTAAAACAGGGGACGGCCGAGCAAATCGTTCAGCCAGCTCGCCACGATGAGCAGCGCCATGCCGACGTAGGTCGTCGACGGGCCATGGAAGACGAGCATCGACGAGGCGAGCAAGCCAGCGCCCACGACGGCCATGGCGAGCGCCAAGGGGTTGCGGTGGTAGCGCGCACCGACCACGAGGCCCGCGAACATGACGACCAGGCTCACGAAGAGCATCTGGTGGATCACCGCCTCGTCCAAGAGCCACCCCAAGCCCAGCGCGGGAAAAATCGCGACGAACGGTGGAAGCTCCAGGGAACACGTCCCCGCGAAAATCGACCCCGAGACGCCGAACTTGTCGATGTGTCTGACAGGAATCATGGCGCGCCCTCGCCATGTAGAGCGATGCCACAAACCGGGGCGCGCGCAATGCGGGATGGGCGAGCTTAGCTGCGACTTCACCCGCCGGGGCGCGGCTCCGTGGCCCGGAACAGCGCATCGAGGCGCCCTCCGTCGAAGTACGCGGTCACCTCCACGATGCGTGCGCCGTCGAACCGCAGGACCCAGACGTACTCATTGTCGTAGGGTTGACCCTGGACACTGGTCGACGAGCCGCGCCATTGAACGACGGCATCGTTGCCCTCGACGACGATCCGTTGCACCGCCGGCCGCACCGGGCCCTTCAGCACGCGTGCAAGGCGACCGTACGTGGCGTCGAGAAACTCGCGCTTCGAATGGTACTCGCCCGACAGCATGTTGGTGCCGGTGATGGTCCAGTGCACGTCGTCGGCCACGTGATCGAAGAAGGGTCGGGAGTTCCCTTGCGCGTACGCGTCGAAAAGCTCCTGCACCAGCGCGCGCGTGGAATGCGATGGCGCCGTGTGGGGCGCAGGTGGCGGGGCCACCGAGCAACCTGCGAGCGTGAGCACCAGACCAAAAGCCGCCAAGTTCGTCCCCGAGAACGTCTTCATCGAAAGGCCTCCTTTTGTATCGACGAAGATGCGGTCTCGGCGCGGCGGCGACTACGCCCGCCTCGCGGGATGGGCTTTGAACACAGGCTTCACAATCACCATCGAGGATTTGCGCTGGAGAACGCCTACCTCGCCTCGAGGCGCGCGATCATCCGAACCACGCGTGTGCGCAACGCGCGCGTCTGTGCAATGTGCGTATCGATTTCCTCGAGCTTCGCGTTCAAACGGCGAACCATTTCATGGCAGCGTAGGCGCTTGCGGCCTCCCGCCTCGATCAAGGCGCGCGATATTTCGTCGAGCGTGAAACCCAACGATTGCGCCTGGAGGACGAATTCGAGGTGCTCGAGGGCGCCTTCGTCGTATTCGCGGTATTGGCTTGGGCGGCGTGTCGAGTGGACCAGCCCTCGAGCCTCGAGAAACCGGATTTTCGACGTGGCCACGCCGAGTCGTTTTGCAAGCTCACCGATTCGCATCTTGACCTTGAAGTTAACTTGAAGGTGTACACTTCCGAAAGATGAGATTTCGGCGCGTGTTCCTACGAGGATCGAAGGTCGTGGCGGCGATGCTTCTGGTGCTCGTCGCTGTTCTAATCGCGAATACACTTCGGCAGGGGAGGCGCGGAGCGGCCGCACCTTCCCCCGCGCGGGCAGGCGCGGTCGATGCCGCGCGCGTGGCGGAGCATCTCGCCCGGGCACTGCAGTTCAAGACGGTGTCGCACGCCGAGCCAAGCGAGGACGACGCGGCACAGTTCGAGGGCCTGCAGCGATACCTCGCGGAGACGTACCCGAAGGTCCATGCGGCCCTCGCGCGCGAGGTCATCGGCGGGCGCGCACTCGTGTACACGTGGCGCGGGAGCGACCCGTCGCTTCGCCCCATCCTGTTGGCTGCGCACCAGGACGTCGTTCCGGTGGAACCCGGGACGGAGGGCACGTGGACGCACCCGCCCTTCGAGGGCATGGTCGCGGATGGATTCGTGTGGGGTCGCGGCGCGATTGACGACAAAGGCTCGGTGGTGGCCATCCTGGAGGCCGTCGAAGCGCTGCTGGCGGAGCACGTCACACCGCGGCGATCCGTGGTCATTGCCCTCGGCTGCGACGAAGAGGTCGGCGGCATGGCGGGCGCGAAGGCCATGGCGGCGAGCTTCGCGGCGAAGGGGATGCGCTTCGAGTACGTGCTCGACGAGGGCAGCATGGTCACGCACGGGATCGTGCCGGAGGCGTCGTCGCCCGTGGCCCTCATCGGTTTGACGGAAAAGGGCATGGCCACCATCGAGCTCGCCGTGGACACCCCCACGGGGCATTCGTCGATGCCCCCGCCCCGAACGTCGGTGGGCGTCCTCGCGCGCGCGATCGATCGGCTCGAGGCGCATCCCATGCCGCCGCGCCTCACGCCGATGACGCGCCAGCTTCTCGAGGCGATCGCGCCCGATCTGTCCTTCGGCAAACGCGTGGTCGCCTCGAACCTATGGCTCTTCAGCCCCCTCGTCGTCTCCGCGATGACCACCCACGAGGCGAGCAACGCCGCCGTGCGCACCACCACGGCCCCCACGGTTTTCCACGCCGGTGTGCGTGCCAATGTGTTGCCAGCCACCGCCCGTGCGCTCGTGAATTTTCGCATCTTGCCGGGCGACACCGTCGAAGGTGTTCTCGCCCACGCGAAGCAAACGGTCGCCGACGACCGCGTACAGGTCAAACTGCACGACACCTTCGCCAGCGACCCTCCACCCGTATCCACCCACGATTCGCCCGCATTCCGCGCGATCGAAGCCGCCGTGCGCGAGCTCTTTCCCGAAGCCATCGTCGCGCCGACCCTCGTGCTGGGTGCGACCGATGCACGCCACTACACATCGCTTGCGGAGGGCGTGTATCACTTCAGCCCCTTCGTCGTGGGCCCTCAGGATCTCCCGAGGGTCCACGGCACGGACGAGCGCACCCCGGTGGGCGGCTTGGCCACGGCGGTCCTCTTCTACGAGCGGCTCCTACGAGAATAGCCCGCGCCTCTCGAACCGGAGCTACCAGCCCTGAAGGCCCGCCCCGTACGGATACAATGGATTCCCATAGGTGCCCGGCACCGTCTGGCCTGCGTTGATGCGTGTGCGAATGTCCGCACGCTCCGCGTCGGTGGCGCCTAGATCGTACGGCAGATCCCAGCCCTCGTTGGCGTCGGCCAATACATCGGTACCGCCGGGTTTCAGCACTTGGTCGAGGCTGCGAGGCAGTTGCCAAGGCAACCGTCCGCGCGGGGTGTAGTCGCCGAAGAGCAGACTGGCGGCGGCTGGGCCCATTTCTTCGCCGCCGCGGTAGGTGACCACGATGGCGCTGGCCAGCCCTTGCCAATCGCTGATGACGTAGGGGCGGGGGAGGACCAGCAGCACGACCACGGGGACACCCTGGTTTCGGAAATTTTGGATCACGGCCAATTGCTCCGCCGGCAGGTACGGCTGCTCTTTGACCCAATTCGTGGCGTGCGTGTACGAGGCCTCGCCGACCGCCACCACGGCCAACTTGGGCGATGGGCCCGTGTCCTGATACACGTTCACACCGGCCCTTGCGGCGCGCGTCTTGATGGCGTCGAATATCGTCAGCGAGCCATATTCCTGGTGGAAATAGCTCGTCCAGATGCAGCAGGCGTTTCCGTCCGCGGCGCGCGGGCCTGCGACGACGATGTTGTCGCCCGCCGCCAAGCGCAGCGGGAGCACGCCGTCGTTCTTCAGCAAGGTCATGGCCTCGCGCGACGCGCGATTGGCCAATTCCGCATACGCGGGCGTGTGAAACCGGTAGGGGCCATTCACCGGATCGCCGTATGGATTCTCGAACAGGCCCATTTTGAACTTCAGACGCAGCACCCGCCGCACGGCATCGTCGATCCGGCTCGCCGGCACCCCTGCGAGGAAGGTCGCGATGGAATACCCTGGAGCACCGGGATCGGCGCCGCCCATGACGTCCGAGCCCGCGTTGGCCGCGCTCACCCACGCGCCGGATGGGAGCCAGTCCGTGGTGATGAGCCCCGTGTAGGCCAAATTCTGCCGCAGGTACGCCAGGATCGGCGCGCTGTTGCCCGCGCCGGGCCCACCCGGATCGAGGTACGAGCTGCCCGCGTACCCGGGCATGATGTTCACCGCGCCCGCCTCGATGGCCGCCCGAAACGGAATCATATGGTACTTGATGGTCACCGCGTCGTAGGTAATCAGCGCCTCACCGCCCGCGCCCTCACCGGGCCAATGCTTCACCGTGGCGAGGACCGATCGCGGGTTCAACTCCGGCCCGCCCTGGAGCCCCGCCACCAAGGCTCGAACTTGCGCCGCGGCCACATCGGCATTCTCGCCGCCACCCTCTTGGATGCGCGGGTAAATCACCTTCGTCCCCACCTCTGCGAGCGGCCCGAGCACACCGCGCGTGCCCACCTCCAGCTGTTCGCGGCGCTGCATGTCCGCGAGCGCATAATCCAAAGGATAATCCCGCGCCGCCGCCAACCCGCTCTGCGTCGGATACGTCGTTTGATATCCATGAATGGTATCGCCCGCGGAGATGAACGGAATACCCAGCCGCGAGCCCGACGACGCCAGCAGGTACCCATGGAGATCCTGCGCCTGCGCCGGGCCGAAGTGCCAACCCGCCCGCGGAAACACCTGCGCATTGTAAAACATCTGGTACGCCTTCTCCTCGGTGGTCATTCGACCCAGAAGGTCGCTCACCCGCGTTTCGACGGGCTGGTGCCAATCCTCGTAGGGTTGAATGGCCCCGTCTTTGTTCGAATCGCGGCAACCATCGACGATGGGTACACCGTCCGCCACCGTGCTCACCGTGGGAAGGTACACACCGAAGGTGCGAAGGTTCGACGCGCGGGTCGCGCCGCCTCCGTCCACCGAGACGACGAACCATTGGTATGTCCATCGGTCGGGCAAATCCCACGTTGGCGTGTAGCTCGTGCCCGTGGGCTCGGCCACCTTCGTATACCAATCGAGCAACCGTCCCGGTGCCGCAAAGTCATAATCCGTGCGGCTGACGTTGAGCCACACTTCGTAGCGTACGGCCCCGGGGACGCTGGCCCACGAGAGCACGGGCCGGCGCGTGTTGGTGACCATCGCGCCGTCGGCCGGAGCCGAAAGTGCGAATTGCCCGAGGTTGCCCGGGGCGCGCGTGGGGCCGGACAGCATGGGCGGCGTGCTGCTCGAGGTATCGACGCTCCCGTATACCTCGAATTCCCAAAGCGAATACCCATACGCGGTCGCGCGGGCGGTTCCGAGCATCCGCACGTAACGACCGGTGCCGCTCACCGCCAGGTTTTCGACGCCGCCTTTTCCAGTGGTCGTCGAATGAATCGGATTCCACGTCACCGCGTCGTTGGACACTTCGATGCGGTAGCCCGTGGCGTAGGCCGTCTCCCAGTTCAAGGTCACACCGGTGATGGTGGCGTTGCCCCCCAGGTCCACGGAGATCCATTGCGGATCGCTGAACTGGCTGCTCCACCGCGTGGTCGCCCTCCCATCGAGCGCCGCCCCCGGCGCGTTGCCGCCCTCCCACGACGAGGCCATCACCGGTCGAAATGGCGAAATGAGGTTCCCGGCGCTGCCCGTTCCGGTGAACACTTGGAAATCCCAAAGGGAATATCCGTACGCCGTGCCCCGTGCGGTGCCGTACATGCGCACATAGCGGCCATTCCCGCTTACGGTCAAAACTTCCGTCCCGCCAGCACCGGTGGTCGTGTTGTAGACCGTATTCCAATTCACACCATCCGAAGAGGTTTGAATCTGGTAGGCCCGGGCATAGGCGGCCTCCCAGTTCAATTGGATCCCGCAAATCGATTGATTCGAGGCCAAATCGACTTGCAGCCATTGTGGGTCGCTGAAGGCACTCGACCAGCGCGTGCCGGCATTCCCATCCGTGGCCGCGCCCGCGGAAAACGTATCGTTTTCCTGCGAGGACGACGTCGTCGGCCGATTCAACGCGGCATTGGTGGCGCCACAGACGGCCAGCGCCTTCGATTCGGCGACGCCGCTCGATGGCTCATCCTGCGCACATTGGAGAATGAAACCGACGCACAAAACCGTGAGCAGCAGGGCAGCACCACGCGCGAAGAATCGCTTCCACATGAGACGCCTCCTTGAGCTTCGACGACGAACGGCGAGCAATCGATGATGCTCGTCATCATCACAGTCAAGGGGAGCCGCACACGTTTGCGATCAGAAGCGTTACGCCGCGCAAGTCACCGCTTCTCGAACGCGAGGCGGTAATTCCCCGCCCCGTCAAGGCCACACGCGCGGGCTGCGCGGTGTGTCGAGCCGGTAATCGGAGTAGGCGCGAACGAACATTTCGCGCCCGAGTCGCTCCGCCTCGCGCACCGGATCCACCGGATCCAATTGGACTTCTCCACGCCGGTTGCCCACCCCGCGCACGACACCCACCAACTCGGAATACGTGTATCGAGAAAATTCCTGCATCTGATGAACGATGCCCAGCGACGCGCCGGGGTACGTTTCCTCGGAGGCCAACACCAGCCCGAGGCGCTTGCGTCCCATCTTTTCCAGCACCTCGGCCGAGCGTGGAGACGATGCTGCATAGTGGCAAAAGGTGCGGTCGAAAAAGGCTTTCGTCTGGGCCGACAGCCCGTACCAATAGATGGGTGAACAGAATACGACGCCGTGTGCGGGCAAAAAATCCTCGAAGAATAGCTCGGCGAAGCGATCGGCTATTTGGCATTCTCCGTTCGGGCCGCGGCAGGTGCGGCAGTCGCGCAGAAAGCTCGTGACGAAGTCGTCGATGAAGCGAACGGCGACGTCGGCCCCGGAGGATTCGGCGCCGCGTTGCACGGCCTGCGCGAGTGTGGCGGAGTTGCCCGCACGCCGCGGGCTGCCCACGAGAACGAGAAGCTTCATGCCGCGTGATGTTGCGCCCCGCTCCCTCGCTGTAAAGTAGGCACGGAAGAGTAACCACCATGATCCGCTGCAACCCCCAGCTCGAATGCCCGACGAACCTGCTCCTCGCCCTCCTGTCGGGCCCGTGGACCATGCCCATCGTGTGGAGCCTGTTCGAAGAAGGCCCCGCCCGATTCGGCGCCCTCAAACGGCGCATCACGGGCATTTCCTCCCGTCTGCTCACCGAGCGTCTGCGCATGCTGGAGGCGCAGGGCTTCGTCGATCGGCACGAGGAGAAGACCATTCCGCCGCAGGTCACCTACAGCGCCACGGAGCGCCTGCGCCGTCTCTGCCAGGCCCTGGAGGCTCTCGGCGCGGTGGCCGACGAGTGGCACGCGAACTACCTCTTGCAGCACACCTAAACGCGCGTCAAAAGTCTCATGGCCATTTGGAGATCCGTCACGTCTTCGGCGACGGGTTGCACCGGAACGAGCTCGGCAAAACGTGGTGCATCGTTGGGCAGCGCGCGGCCGTAGTCGTCGTCGAAGGCCACCACGACGCGGTGTGAAAGCCCGCCCGCGGCGAAACGGCTCGTCAGGGCGGCGGCGCCGAAGCAAAGAGAATACTCGAGCAGTGGCCGCACATCGCTCGGCGCGCGCCCTGCGGCCTTGACGATGGTGTCGAGCACGTCGCTTCGGAGGAAGTGGCGTTCCGCGCTCCAGGGATCGCGCATGAAGTCGTTCGCCGCGCGCCCTTTGGTCGCGATGGCCGCCACGTGGTATCCGGCGTAGGCGCCGCTCCCGTCGTCGATGCCGTCGAAGAGGCCGAAGACCAGCGTGTCCACCTGACGACTGGCGCGCCGCGCAACCTGATGCACACCGCGCGAAAGCTTGGCAGCGTCCTCGTCCAAATCGAGTGTCGTCAGCGGCTCGATCCACTTGGCGCCGACCCGCCGCCGTTCCCGCACGCAGATGGCCCGCCACCCCAAGGTGGCCGAGCGCGCACTCTGCGCAACGGCCACCACGTCGATGAGTGCGGCTCGGTAATCGATGGGCGGCGGACGATCCATGAACCGCCACACGTTACTACGGGCCGGGCTCCTTAATTCGAAAGAACGTCATTCGGCAAGGCTAGCTGGCGCGCGAACTCGCGCCGGCCCTTCGAGGTCACGCGCACCGCGCGGCTGACAGGTGCGTTGGCGCCTCCGCCTCGCCGCGCGATCCACTCCATGGTGAAGAGATGCCGCGTGAGCAGCGCCCCGAGCGAGCCGCCCAAGTGGTGGCGGCGCTCGGTCCAGTCGAGGCAAAATTTCCCCGTCACCGTGCGCCAGCGTGGCGCCGAAAGCCCCGATTCCTCGAACCACGCGATTCCGCGCTTGGTGAGCGCAAAGGCGCCGTCGCGCACGCGCAGAAAGCGCGCCTGCTCGATGCCCGCGAGCCACGCCACTCCCAGGCGCCCCGCGAGGTGGTGGTAACACATGCGCGCTTGCGTGAGCTCGAGCCTTGCGGGACTCTGGGGAACGCGGGCGGGCTTCGGGGGATTCAGCAGCGAGATCGCCTCGATGGCCTCGGCCACCTCTTCGCCCGCCAAACGAAAATACCGGTGCCGGCCCAACGGCTCCACGCGAAGAAGCCCGCCATCGACGAGCCGCTGCAGGTGGAAGCTCGCCGTCTGCGGCGTGATTCCGGCGAGCTGGGCCAGCTCGGTGGCGGGCCGCGCGCGATCGTCCATCAGCGAAAGCAGCATGATCACCCGCGACGGATCGCTGACGAGCTCACCGAAGTTCGCGACGTCGAAGCGTGAGGCAAGGAGGACCAGTTCGTGGGGCACGCCGGGTATTATAGCGCCCCGCCGGCACGGACACTTCGATGGCCATCGAAACGTCGGGGCTTGGAAGGTTCACGGAAGCGCGAACGCCACCAGGTAATCACCCGGCGGGCGCGAGAGGTAGGTGCTACCGCCCGCCGCAATCACGACGAACTGTTTGCCGCTCGGTGCGCGGTACGTCATGGGCGTGGCCTGTCCGCCGGCGGGAAGGTCGGCGCGCCATAGCTCTTTGCCGGTCTCGATGTCGAAGATGCGAATGCGGTCGTCCATCGTGCCCGCCACGATGACCAGCCCGCCGTCGGTGACGATGGGGCCGCCCAGCAGCATGGAGCCCCATTTCTCGGAGCCGGGAATCAGCTTGGCCTCCGCGAACTGCCCAATGGGCACGTCCCAGCGGATGCCGCCGGTGGCCAGGTCCACGGCCACCAATTTGCCCCAGGGCGGCGGGGTGCAAGGAAAGCCGATTTCGAGCCCGCGCGGAACGCGCCGACCGACTTTGTAGGGCGTGCCAACTTGCTCGTAGATCATCTCCCCGGGCAGCGGAATGTACAATTCGTTGCGCGGAATCACGCGCACGATGTCGGCCACGCGGTTCACACTGGTGATCAGCAATCCGCGCGCTTCGTCGACGGCCATGCCGCCCCAATGGGCGCCGCCGATGGGGCCGGGAAACTGGATCGAGCTGCCCCGGCTGGCCGGCGTGAACAGTCCCTCGGAGCGCGCACTGGCCAGAAGCCCGCGGCAATATTGGCGGTCGAGCAAGGTGAGCCCGAAGGCGTCGTCCGGAGTGACGTGCGTGTCGCCCACGAGGTTCGGTGTCAGGCTCGGAAAAGGCTGCGTCGGCGAGGCCGCCTCGCCGGGAACGTCGCTCGCCGGCACCGGGCGCTCCTCCACCGGAAAAATGGGGATTCCCGTATCGCGATTCAGAAAGAACAGATGGCCCGGCTTCGTTGCCACGGCAACGGATGGAACGAGCGCGCCGTCGCGTGGAATCGCGGTCAGCAAGGGGGGCGACGCAATGTCGTAATCCCATATGTCGTGGTGAACGACTTGGTACGCCCAAACGAGGGCCCCGGTCGAGGCGCGCAGCGCCACCAGCGAATTGGCATGCGGCCCCGGGCCCTTGCGCAATCCACCATAGTAATCCGGGGCAGGGGAGCTCGTGGGCAAAAAGACCAAGTCGCGCTCAGCATCCACGGCCATCAGGCTCCACACATTGCCCGCTCCGGCGCGTGCCACCTCTTCGTGCGACCAGGCCTCGTACCCTGGATCGGACGGCGTGCGCGGAATGGGATCCCACCGCCACCTCTCGGCGCCCGTGCGCACGTCGAATGCCCGCACGACGCCACTCGGCACATCGACCCCGGTGCCATCGAGCACGATCGAGCCCACCACGACGACCCCGTTGACGATGGCCGGCGGCGAGGTCACCCCGTAACGCCCCGGCGTGACGTTCGCGAGCCCCGTCGTGAGGTCCACGCTGCCGTTTTGCGCGAACCCCGCGCACCGCCGCCCGGTCATCGCGTCCAGGGCCATCAAGCGCGCATCGAGCGTGCCCAGGAAAATGCGCCGCTTGCGCGGTGCCGTCTCGGGCGCCGACGCGTCCTCCCAGGCGGAGACGCCCCGCGACGTGAGCCCCGTGGGACGCGGCACCGAGATGTCGAGCCCTGGATCGAAGGTCCAACGCGGCTTGCCATTTTCGGGATCGAGTGCGAGCACGCGGTTGAAGCCCGTGCTCACGTAAAGCGTATTCCAAAGGTAAATCGGTGTTGCCTGGAAGGTGCTTTTGTTCGGCTGGAAGATCCCCTGGGCAAGGTCGCCCGTGCGGTACGTCCAAACCGGCTGCAAACGCGCCGCGTTACTTCGATCAATTTGCGCCAGCGGCGAATGCCGTGCGCCGCCGGGATCGCGCCCGTACCCGGGCCACTCGCCCTCGGCAACGAGGGGTGTTTCGCGTGTCGAAATCGCATCTTCCGGCGATTCCAACGAGGCTTCCCTGCAACTCGATCCGACCCCGAGCGCAATCGCGCCCATGGCAAGCGTGCACGCCGTATTCCGCAAGTTCATAGGAATACGGCGTTACTACCTTCATTATTCGAAGAACGCTACGCCCGCGTGGCTGACAATCGAGCCATCCTCTTTGTCGACAGTCTGTTCGTAATGCAAGAGCTGCGCATACGCGGCGCCGTTGCCGCGGCCATGCCCATTCCCATTTGCGAGGCCATTCCCGTTGCCATTCCCGATTCGGCCGGCGTGTTTGCCATTCGTGCGCGTCTTCGCGTGGCCATTGGCACTTCGCACTTTGGCCTTGAGGGATGCCGTCTTCGCCGGAAGAGACTTGAGCAGCGCGTAAATGGGCGCGAGCCCGCACACGCGGCGTGTATCGAGATCGCGCGCCACGTCTTCCCAGAAGGCGCTGGGATCGCGCTCGATGGCCCGTGCCAGCGATTCGCGGTCCGTCTTTTCCAAGTGGGCGCGTTCGCGCTCGTTCATCGCCTGCGCATCGCCAAACCTCGGGCCAACGTGCGCGAGATCCGCACCCGCGATGAGGACCACCCGGCCCGGCCGGCTCTCGACGAGGTTTCGCACCCCGTCGAGGAAGGCCTCCACGTGCGTGTCCTCGGAGGGATCGCCACCGTTGGCTTGATGTTCTCCCAACCCCGCGAGAATGGGCACGATGCGAATCGGCTTCTCGCCGAGCAGGTGCTTCAAAAAGACGACTTGGAACTCCAGCGAGTGCTCCCGCTTGTGGTTGAACTGATCCGCATACGGATCGAACCGCGCCGCGCCGGCCAATTGATCGATGGCCTCGAAGTCCGCCGAAACGGCACCCAGCGGCGTGTCGAACGTCTTTCGACAGAGCGCGAACGGCTCGCGCATCGGCGCGTGCGATGTGCCAAAGACGATGAACGTGTCCGCCTCGGGAGGCAGCCGGGAGGCCAGCGCAGAGTAGGCCTGCCCATACCCCAACGCCCCGCGCCAAGGATCGATGTGCGGTGCCACCAGCCCGACGATGCTCCGACCGTGCCCATCGAGATCGTCCAAGGTCGCGCGGCCCAAGCATTTCTCGTCGAGGTACTTGCGCAAATCCGCCGCTTCACCCAAGTACGCGCCGCCCGCATGGGCCGCCTTGCGCACCGGAGCCGTGGCAAAGTCTCGTTCGATGTTGGCGCGGGCTCGGTGATAGGTTGGGCTATCCAGAAAAAGCGCCTCGTCGAGCTCATCGGCTAGCTTCCGAACGAGCTCGACCGGTATCTGCACCCCAGCCTCGGCTGACGCATCGCGTGCAATGTGCTCGTACGCGTGTTCCCCGGTAAATCGCGCCACCACGGGCACCAGCGCGGGCGGGATACAGGCGTGTCCGCTCGCGATTCCATGCGTATCGCGGAGGACCAGGACCCGTCCGTGACGCGGATCGGGCACAACGAGGGTTTCAACGGACCGAAGGCGCGGGTACTTGGGCAATGTTGGCCTTTTCGCTAAAGTCTAATGTTTCGTCGCCAGAGGTAGAATGCCATTAAGGTCCGTCCAGCGCCCCATTCGAACTAGCGTTTTGCGCGGACTGAAGGACCTCCTTCTCGCTCCGATGACGACCGGGGCCGCGTACGTTTCCGTGCTCGCGATCTGGGCGGGCCAGGCGGAGGAGGAGAGTGGTCCGCGCGTGCACGAGCTGCGCACCTTCATCATGGGGCACTTCGGACCGGATCTTTACCGGTTCGCTGTTGCCATCCTGGCCGCCTCCGTGGTCATGGGCGCACTGCTAGGCCTCGTGGCCCGCTTTCTCGTGGCATGCCGCGACCGGATGGCCCGCCGGCGTGAGCGCGGGTCGTATGGCCTCGCCCTCGAGTCGTTCTGCGTCGTCGTGGCCCTGCATGCCACCTGGGTTGCGTGGACCATGTCACGCCGCCCTGCGTTGTACTCGAAGTGGTTCTACATGAAGGGTGGCTTGCGCCGCCTCGGTCAAATCGTGGTGTGCGACGTCCTCGGCCCCACCGGCGTGGCGCTCCTCGCGTGTGCGGTCCTTCTCGTGTACCTGGCGGGGCCCCGCGCCCAATGGCCTTGGTGGCCGGGGCGGCTTCGTCGCTCGGTCGGTGTTGGCGGCGCCGCAGCCATCGCCGTCCTCGCGGGCTTCCTCTTCGGCGTCACCCGCCCGCAGCCACCGCAGCTCGCCTTTCCCGCACCGAAGCCACCGACGCCTGGTCAGGCGCCCATGAACCGGTCGCAGAATGAGAAATCGATGGCCGATGAGGCCTATGAGGGCCGCAAGGCCCGAATGAACCGGTCGCAGAATGAGAAATCGATGGCCGATGAGGCCTATGAGGGCCGCAAGGCCCGAATGAATATCTTGCTGCTCGCGGCGGACTCGCTGCGTGCCGATCGCTTCAACGCGCGGACGATGCCGTACATGACGCAGCTCGCCGAGCATGCGACGGTGTTCGAGAAAGCCTACGTCTCCGTGCCGCGGACCTTCCCGTCGTGGACGTCGTGGCTCACGGGGCGCCAGCCGCACCACCACGGCATCGTCACGATGTTTCCGCGATGGGAAGACCGCACGAAGGACTTCGACGCGGCCCCCAGCCGATTTCGCCGCGCCGGCTACCGCACCATGGTCGTGACCGACTTCGTCGGCGACATCTTCTCCCGCATCGACCTCGGCTTCTCCGGGGTCGATGCGCCGGCCTTCGATCTCGTCGAGGTGATGCGCGAGAATCTCATTCAGCGCGAGACGCCGCTCCTGCCGATGCTGCACACGCGCGTCGGTCGCCGGGTCCTGCCCCTCATGCGAGAAGTCAGCGCCGCCGCCGATCCGGATTTCCTCGTCGAAGATACGCTGGACGCGTTGGATCGAGGGCCTCGCGATCAGCCTTTCTTCATGACCGTGTTCTTTGGCACGTCCCACTTCCCGTACCCGGTGCCCGCGCCGTTCCACCGGCGCTTTACGTCGCCCGACTACCGCGGACCGTACAAATACAGCTGGCCCGTGGATCTCGACGTCCCCTCCAAGGAAACCGACGAGGACATCGCGCACGTTCGCAACCTCTACGACAGCGCCGTGGCCAGCGTCGATCACGCGTTCGCGCGCATCCTCGAGGGGCTCCGCGCGCGCCATCTCGCCGAGCGCACCATCGTCGTCATCCTCGGCGACCACGGCGAGGAGCTGTTCGAATTCGGTCGCAACCTCGGCCACGGCGATCACCTGTTCGGTGACGAGCAAACGCACGTGCCGCTGGTCATCTACGATCCGCGCATCGGCACCGGCCATCGCGTTTCGCGCATTGCGCGCGCCGTCGATCTGGCGCCCACGCTCTACGAGCTGACCAACCTGGCCCAGCCCCCCGCCTCCGAGCCCATGGACGGTCGCTCGCTCGTGCCGGCCCTCACCGGCGGCGATTTGGCCCCGGTGTTGGCGTACTCCGAAACGGAAATCTGGTTCTCGGAGGAGACCGGTCTGCTCAGCCCGAACGGTCTCCGCATCCCGTACCCCGACATCGAGAACGTCACCGAGGTCGACAAGGACCACCACAGCGAGATGGTGATGCGCAAGGAGATGATGCCCACCATCATCGCCTCCAAGCACCGCATGGCACGCGACGAGCGCTTCAAGCTCGTGTACATGCCTACCCGCAAGGGTGCGAAGTACATGCTTTTCGATACGCGGGCGGATCCGAACGAGCTTCGCGACGTTTCGGCGGAATACCCGGAGGAGGCGGCCCGCCTCGGGGCCGAGCTGCGCGCGTACATCTTGCGCGATCCGAGCCTGACGATGCGCAACGGTGTGGCCGTTCCGCGCGACGCCTTGAGCACGGCGCGTCCGGAGGTTTCCGGCTCGCCGGGACAGACGTTGAACGCAGGGGTTTCCCTTTGAGTTCGTGGTTCGGGTCGACGTGCTTGGGCGTGGTGCTCGCGGCCTCGGGCTTGGCCGTCGTCCATCGCTACGGCACCCGCGCCGAAACCGCGCTCGTTCCGCGAATCGATGCCGTGGCGCCCTCCAAGGTGGCCCCCAAACCGGTGGCCGTGGGCGAGGCCTACCAGGCGCGCACCCGCTTCGTGTCCGCCCTCGGCGACGCCCGCCTCGACGTCCCCAACGCGAAGATGGGCCTCTCCATGCTGAAGCCGCACTGGCGCAAGATGGGGGTGCCCTTCGCGTCGCTGTCGGACGACGCGCGCAAGCTGGCCATGAGCATCGTGCTGCGCACCAGCGCCCACGAAGAGGCCTGGAGCACCAAGACACCCAGCGGCGGCAACTGGATGCCCAACGCGCGCGTCTGGAACATGAACGAGGGAAGCTTCGATCAGCGCGAGGGCATCTTCGCCCCGCCGCCTGCCACCGTGGGCTACCGCGTTCGCATCCCCCCGCACGCGGCGCTCTCGTTTTCCGCGGCCATGGTCAACCGCGCCGTCGACGATGGCGTCTTCACCGTGACCCTGGTCGACGCCGGCGGCGCCGAGCACGAGCTCTGTTCCAAACGCGTCTCCTCCGCCGAGGCGTCCGTGTGGCACGACGTCACGTGCCCCTTGGAGCCGTGGGTCGGCCACGACGTGGAATTGCGGTTCCAAACGTCGTCGGTCCCGGCTCCCCCCGAGAGGCGCCCGAAGGCCGAAAAGGCCCCCCTGAACGACGATCTCGGTCCCGTCCTCGCCACCAACCTTCCGCTCCTGGTGTGGGGCAACCCCACCTTGCTGGCCAAGGAGCTCACCAACGTCCCGTACAACGTCGTTTGGATCGTCGTCGATGCCCTGCGTCCCGACGTCATTCCAAGCTTTCACGATGACGCCGAGGACGTGAAGAAGCTCGCCGCCCCATACCCACCGCTCGATGCGCTCCTGCCGAAAATCGATGGCCTCACCCCGTCCCTCGATGCGCTCGCGCGTGCCGGCACCCGCTTCACGAATGCGCATTCCGCCGCCACGTGGACCCGTCCGGGCACCCTGGCCATGCTCGCCGGCGCCCGTGCCTCCGAGATAGGCATCGAATCGCTGCACTTCGTCCTGCACGACAGCGACATCGAGCGGTACTACTCCAGCGAGCCGCCGCTCATCTCGCGCATCCTCGCCAAGAACGGCGTCCTCCCGCGCGCGTTCGTGAACAACTTTTTCATGGCGGGTTACGCCACCGCGGGGCTCGACATGGGCTTCGAGCGGGTGGCCGACCATCGCTACCACACGCGCGACACCGCGGAGATCACCCACGATACGGTTTCCTTCATTCACGACCACGCGAGCGAGCGCTTCTTTCTCTTTTGCAACTACAACTCGCCCCACTCGCCGTGGGAGCCGCCGCAGAAGTTCCTCGACCGCGTTCCGTTGCCGCCCGCAGGCCCCTCCGACAAGCACGTGCGCCGCTACATGGCCGAGGCGGCGAAGGACGACGAGGCCATCGGCGAGGTGGTGCGCGCCCTCGACGAGGCGCATCTGCGCGAGCGCACGCTCATCGTCGTCACCGCGGATCACGGCGAGACGCTTTCCTCGGCGCACGATGGCGTCACCTCGCTCGACGAGCTTCCGGTGCGCTTCCACCACGCCGCGGGCAACTACGAGGAGACGAGCCGCATTCCCATTCTTGCCGTCCTCCCCGGCGTGATCCCCGCCAACAAGGCGGTCACCGAGCGCGTTCGCAGCATCGACATTGCCCCCACCGTGCTCGAGCTGCAAGGCCTCACGCCGCCCACGCGCATGTCCGGCCGCTCCCTGGTGCCGCTCATGGGCGGCGCCAAAGAGGACGAGCGCGTGGTCCTCACCGAGGGACGTGCCACGCGCGGGCTCATGGTGGGGCGCTACCGGCTGCTCGCGCGCGAAGGCAAGGCGCAGACGACGCGCCAGGGTGACAAACTGGTGACGGCGAGCGAGGAGCTGTTCGACCTGGAGGACGATCCGGGCGAGCGCCATGACATCGCCCCCGGCCGTCCCGACCTGGTCGCCGAAATGCGGGCCCGCCTCGCCGCCGCCGAGAAAAATGTCGCGGTGGCCGGCGCCGAGTCGGTTTCGCGAAAGGAAGGCAAGGACGGCCTCGTGCCCTTGCATCTGCGCTTCGTCGGCGGCGGCGCCGTGCACCGTGTGAGCGGCACCTTGCAGGCGGCCGGCGTGGCGGCGGCATTTCGCGTGGAGCCCGTGGGCATCGCGCGCGAGGTCATCAAGGTCGAGGGGCCGCGCGTCGAGTTCGGCTTTTCCACGGTTCCCGATGGTGCGGTGGGCTTCGACCTGCGCGTCGAACCCGCCGATGCGAAGCTCGCCTGGGACCTTTACCTCGACGACCGAGCATGGCCGGCCGATCGCTTTTTCGCGGGCCCGCTGGGCTTGTGGGAGGCCAGCCTGGAGCATGGAATCACCACCGACGAAGCGCGTTCGGCGATCGTCTCGAGCTCCCTGCCGGTCATCAACTTCACGCGCGATCTCGGCCTGTTCGTCACGTACTCCGGCGCGCGGAACGAAGGCGGCGGTCTCGTGGCGGCGGGGGCGAGTGCCGAGGAGATGAGCCGGGTACTTCGAGCCTGGGGATACACTGCCAGGACCGGAGGATCCGGGGTTCGTGCGAAGTAAGGGTTCTCGATTGGCCGCCCTTCCGCTATAAGCGCGCCGCGTTATGCGGCTCGCGACCTTGCTCAGTCCGGACCTGAAGCAGCTCCTCAGGGATGACCCGGACCAAGTGCGCGAATTGCTCGACGAGATCCACGCCGAGGACCTCGCCGACATCGTCTCCGAGCTGGAACCGGACGAGGCCGCGCAGCTTCTGGCCCGCCTCCCCGCCGACGAGGCCGCCCCTATCTTCGAGCGCCTCGACGAGACGGAGCAGGAGGAGCTCGCGGAGCTGATGGCGCCCGAGTCGGTCGCGCACATCGCCAGCGAGATGGAGCCCGACGACCGGGCCGACTTGTTCAGCGTCCTGCCCGACGCCATCGGCGACAAGATCCTCGAGACCCTCCAGCGGGTCGACCCGGAGGCCGCCGAGGCCGTCCGCGAAATCGAGAAGTGGCCCGACACGAGCGCCGGCCACTTGATGACGACGAACTACCTGTCCGTCGCGCCGACCATCCGGGTCGAAGAGGCCATCGAGGCCGTGCGGGCGTACTCGGTCGAAAACGAGAACAGCCCCATCTACAACGTGTACGCGCTCACGGCCGACGAGCATGTGGTCGGCATCGCCTCGCTGCGCGATCTCATCGTGAACCCGGGCCACGAGCCGCTGGAGAACGTGCTCCGCACGAACATCATCAGCGTGCCGCCGGACATGGACCAAGAGGAGGTCGCGCGCCGCATGGCGAAGTACGACCTCAACGTGATGCCGGTCATCGCCGTCGATGGAAAGCTTCTCGGCATCATCACCATCGACGACGTCGTCGACGTTCTCACCCAGGAGCAGACGGAGGACGTCCAAAAGCTCGGCGGCATCGAGCCGCTCGACGTGCCGTACTTCCAGACGCGCTTCGGCGAGTTCATTCGCAAGCGCGGCGGCTGGTTGGTCATCCTCTTCGTCGGCGAGTTCTTCACGCAGACGGCGCTGCGCTACTACGACCCCATTTTCCAGGTGTTGCAGGGCGCGAGCTACTACATCCCCCTGCTCATCTCCGCCGGCGGCAATTCCGGCTCGCAGTCGTCGACCTTGATCATCCGCGGCCTCGCCGTCGGCGAGGTGCGCGGGCGCGACTGGTGGCGCGTCCTCGTCCGCGAACTCCTCATGGGCCTCGTGCTCGGGGCCATTCTCGGCGTCATCGGCTTCGCCCGCGTATTGATGTACCGCGACCAATCCCTGCCCTTCGCGTTCACCATCGCCTTGACCTTGGTCGGCATCGTCGTCGCAGGCTGCACCATCGGCTCCATGCTGCCCTTGATCCTGAAGAAGATCGGCCTCGACCCCGCCACCAGCTCCACGCCCTTCATCGCGAGCCTCGTCGACGTCGCCGGCATCGTCGTCTTCGTCCACGTCGCCCGCATCGTCATGGCCGGCGTCCTCGCCGCAGGCGTTCCTCACGGCGCCCCCGTGCCATAGTCGGACCCGCAGAAGAGGGAAACCGCCAGGACGCCAGGGTCGCCAGGGGGGGCCAACGGAAACGGCCCTGGCCCCTGGTTTTTTTGGGGGGATGGCGCTCTGATTTTTGCTTCTAAACAAAAAATCCAGGGACCAGCTTCGTTTCAGTCTGGCGACCCTGGCGTCCTGGCGGTTTCCTTCTTCTTCGGTTTTACACATGCCCCGCAGGTAAGGCGTTTCGGGCGGCGTTGGGCGTGGGAGATGGTTTCGCCGCAGGGGCAGGCCCAGCCGATGATGCGTGCGGGGACGCCAGCCACGATGGCGTGGGCGGGGACGTCGCGGGTGACGACGGCGCCGGCGGCGATGAGGGCGTGGTCGCCGATGCGCACGGGCGCGACCAAGGTCGAGTTTGCGCCAAGGGTGGCGCCGCGGCCGACGTGGGTCTCGTCCCAGGTTTCGCCGGGGCCAGGTGCACGGGAGAAGGCTGCGCGCGGGTGCCGCACGTTGGTGAACGTGGCGGCGGGGCCCACGAAGACGTCTTCCTCCAGGGTCACGCCGGCCCATACGCTCGTGTGGCTCTGGATGCGGCATCCCGCACCGATGCGTGCGCCTTTGGCCACGAAGCAAAAGGCCCCGATGACGGCGTCTTTCCCGATGACCGCGCCCGCTTGTACGACCGCGGTGGGGTACGCTTTGGCGGGCTCACCGGAGCGGCGGCGCGGCCTGGACGCGAGGGAGCTCCTTTTCCGTGTGGCCATCGACCGTTCCGCATATAAGCACGGGCGATGTTGTCTGCCGTCAAGAGCGGAATGAGCCTGGCGATCCTCGCGTCCATCGCGTTGGTCGCGTGCGCCATGGCCGGCTGCAAGAAACGGCAGAACGGCCCCGCCTACCAAGTCGAGGACATCGCCGTGGGCTCGGCGCACGCCTGCGCCCTCATGCGCGACGGCTCCATGCGCTGCTGGGGCAAGAACGACCGCGGCCAACTCGCCGACGGCACCCACGACGACCGCCTCCGCCCCGTGCACGTCGAATCGCCGGGCCACATCGCGCAAGTCGTCGCCGGCGCGGAAACCACGTGCGTCCTGCTCGACGACGGCGCAAGGGTCCGCTGCTGGGGAGGGCGCGAAGGCCTCGCCGGTGCGGCCGAGCACCTGCGCGACGTCACCCAGCTCGCCCTCGGCCCCAGCTTTGCGTGCGCTCTGCACAAATCCGGCGATGTCGAGTGCTGGCATTCGGAGCACGGTGGCCCCAAGCCCGCACGCCAGGAGAACCTCCCGCCCATCTTCGCCATCGCGGCAGGGCGCGGTCATCTTTGCGCCATCGTTCGCGAGGACGGCTCCGTACGCTGCTGGGGGAAAAATGAATCGGGGCAGCTCGGCGACGGCACCACCACCGAGCGCACCGAGCCCACCCCCGTGCCCAACCTCCGGGGTGTGATTCACATCGCCGCCGGCGATGCCCACACCTGCGCCACCCTCATCGACCGCACCGTCTCCTGTTGGGGCAAGAACGACCACGGCCAAGTGGGCGACGGCACCCTGGTCGATCGCCACGAGCCCACCCGCGTTGCCGGCCTCGAATCCGTGCGCGCCACCGCCCTGGGCGACGCCCACACCTGCGCGCGCCTCTACGATGGCTCGGTGCGCTGCTGGGGAAGCAACGAATACGGACAGCAGAACAACGGCTCGCACGAACAACGCAACGCGCCGGGCCTGATTTCCGGCTTGTTCGACGTCCAGCAGATCGGACTCGGTGGGGGCACGGTGTGCGTGCGCCTCGCGGGTGCAGGAGCCCTGGTGGGCCCTGCGAAGCCTGCGGTGCGGTGTTGGGGAAAGAACGATTCCGGCCAGGCTGGCGACGGCAGCCGCGAAGAAAGGCCGGTCCCGGTTACGGTTCGCTGGTGAGAAATGTCAACTCGTTCAATGGTAAAGTGAGGTAACCCATGGCGATCACCTATCGAAAGGCGGGGGTCGACATCGATGCGGGCGACGAACTCGTCGAACGAATCAAGCCGCTTGCGCGCGCCACCCGCATCGCGGAAGTCCTGGAGGACGTCGGCGGATTTGCGGGCATGTGCCGCCTTCCGTCGGGCCTGGAAGATCCCGTTTTGGTGAGCGGCACCGACGGCGTCGGCACCAAGTTGAAGGTCGCCTTCATGACCGGCGTGCACGACACCATCGGGTTCGACCTGGTCGGCATGTGCGTGAACGACGTCATCACGTGCGGTGCGCGCCCGCTGTTCTTCCTGGACTACTTCGGCACGGGAAAGCTCGACGTCGCGGTGGGGGAGGCCGTCGTGCGCGGCATCGCCAACGCCTGCAAAGAGGTGGGCTGCGCCCTTCTCGGCGGGGAGACGGCCGAGCTGCCCGGCATGTACGCCCACGGCGAGTACGATCTCGCCGGCTTCGCGGTCGGCGTGGTCTCGCGCAAGAACATCATCGACGGCAAACGCGTCGCCGCTGGCGACGTGGCCTTGGGCATCGCCTCCAGCGGCCTGCACTCGAACGGGTACTCGCTCGCGCGGCACGTGCTCCTCGAGACCATGCACCTCGGCCCCGACGACGCCCCCGTCGGTCTGGCCGGAGCCACCGTCGCCCAGGCGCTCCTCCGTCCCACGCGGCTGTACGCACGCCACGTCGCCGCCCTCACGCAGGACGGCACCATCGACGTGCGCGCCATGAGCCACATCACTGGCGGCGGCCTACCGGGCAACCTCCCGCGTGTTCTCCCCGACGGACTTGGCGTCCAGATCGAGGGCACCTGGCCGCGCCCGCCGATCTTTCAGCTCATCGCCGAGGGCGGCCCCGTCGAGGAAAAAGAAATGCGCCGCACCTTCAACCTGGGCATCGGCTTCGTGGTCATCGTGCCGCCGGAACATGCGGCCCGCGCGATCGAGGTGCTGCGTGCTCAGGGCGAAGAGCCCTATACGCTCGGCCATGTCGTCCCGGTCGATCCCGAGACGCCCTTCGAAGACCGCGTGGTCTGGCCGGGAGCCTGAACCATGTTGAACCTGGGCGTCCTCATCTCCGGCACCGGTTCGAACCTCAAGGCGGTCCTCGACGCCATTGCCGAGAAGCGGCTCGACGCGCGCGTCAACGTGGTCATCTCCAACGTGGCCACGGCGCCGGGGCTCGAGCATGCGCGCGCCCATGGCGTCCCCACCTTGGTCATCGACCACAAGGCCTTCCCGAATCGGCAGGCCTTCGACGGCGCCCTGGTCGAAAGCCTGCGCGCGCACGAGGTGGAATGGGTCGTCCTCGCGGGCTTCATGCGGGTCATCACCCCGACGCTGCTCGATGCGTTCCCCCTGCGCATCGTGAACATTCACCCGTCCCTGTTGCCGGCGTTTCCCGGTATGCACGCGCAAAAGCAGGCCTTCGACTACGGCGTGCGCATCGCAGGGTGCACCGTGCACCTCGTGGATGCGGGCACCGACACGGGGCCCATCCTGGCGCAGGCCGCCGTCCCCGTTTTGGACACGGACGACGAGCCGGCCTTGCGCGCGCGCATTCTCGCGGAGGAGCACACGCTCCTTCCGCGCGTCCTCCAGTGGATGGCCGAGGGCCGCGTCACCGTGGCTCCAGCCCAGGATGGAGCGCGCGCCCGCGTATCCGTGACGCGAGGTGAAGGATGAATGTAGGGCCGGACTACGTCGCCATTTGGATCGGTCGCATCCTCCTAGCGCTGGTGGTTTCGGCCTTCTGGATTTGGATCCTGCGCAGCCTCGGTCGCATGCTGCGCGGCCTCGTCGAGTTCATCGACCGCCGGCTACGGCGTCGCGGAAAAGGCTTTCACTTCCGATCCATCGAGGTCCTCGGCGTCGACACGATCATCGCCTTTTTCAAGTCGCTGATCGGCATGACGCGGGCCCTGCTTTCGCTCACGGCGACGTACGTCTGGCTCCTCATCGTTGCCTGGGCGCTCGATCCGAACCATCGCGTGTTCGGCGTCGTCGTGCAGCCCCTGGTCACGGTGCTGACGAACGCCTTCGAGGCCGCCCTGGGGTTCATCCCGAACCTGGTGGTGCTCATCATGATCTTCGCGGCGGCCCGCTTTTCCACGCGCTCGCTGGCCGTGGTGACCGACGCCGTGCGCATGCGCAAACTGGAGCTCGAGTGGCTCGAGCCCGAGCTCGCCGTGCCCACGCGCCGCATCGTCACCATCCTCATTTGGATCTGCGCCCTGGTCATGGCCGCGCCGTACCTGCCGGGCAGCGAATCGAAGGCTTTTCTCGGCGTGGCGGTGATGGTCGGCCTTCTCTTGGCGCTCGGCGCGCGCAGTGTGACCTCGAACCTGCTCGCCGGCCTGGTGCTGACGTATTCGCGTGCCTACCGCGCAGGCGATCGCGTGCGCATCGGCGAGACGCAAGGGGAGGTGCTTTCGTTGGGCGCGCTCACCACGCGCATCCGCACCGAGGACAACCGTGAGGTGGTCATCCCCAACGCCGTGGCGCAGTCGGGGCTCATCACGCACATGGTTTCGCGCCCGCGGTCCTTGAGCACCATCAACGCGTTCGAGTTCGTGCGCACGCAAATGCGCCCGCGTCCCTCGGAGGTTCCGCCCTCCGGTACGGCCCCCAAAGCGGGGCCTGGGGCTCCGCCCATCCCCGACGCCGTTTCGGCTGCACCTCCGCACGTTGCCGAGGTGGACGCCGTCCTTTCCCCTTTGGCGCCCAACGCTCCCCCGCCGCCGTCGCTGGCATCGCTTCGTGCGGCGGCCGAGCAGCAAGAGGACGCCCCGTAAGACCATGGCCAAACACTACGACGTGGTCGTCCTCGGGGCGGGGATCGGCGCGCTTTCTGCGGCAGCTCTTCTCGCCCGGCGCTCGTGGCGCGTGCTCGTCCTCGGTCAGGGCTTTCGGCCGGCCTCGTACACGTACGACGGCTTGCCGCTGGCGCGCCGCGCCTTCAACTTTCACGCGGCGCAATCGCCCGCGTGGGGCCGGGTCATCGTCGAGCTCGCACAATCGCAGACCTTCCGCCGCCGCCTCGCCCCACACGATCCCGTTCTCGGTGTGCTGAGCCCCGGGCGCCGCCTGGAGATCCCCACCGACGCCGCCTTCTTCGGTCGCGAGATCGACCGCGAGTTTCCTGGCATTCGCCGCGTCGTCGACGAATTTTACGCCGAGCTCGCGCGCACCTGCTCTCTCGCCGATGCGGCCTTCGAGCGCGATGTCGTCCTCCCGCCGGGCGGCTTCTGGGAGCGCCGCGAGACCGACCGCGCCCTCGCATCGTTGCCGCACCTGCAGGAAACCTCGGGCGGCGATCTCCTGGCCGAGTTCTCCCGCGACCATCCGTACCGCGGCGTCGTGGAAATCGCCGCCCGTTTCGCCTCGGACCTCGCGGATCCCATTCCGCCGTTCGCGCTCGCACGCTTGCACGGCGCGTGGATCCGCCCCGTGCGCCTCGCCCGCGGCGAAGAGGAGCTCAGCGAGTTCCTCGTCGAGCGGGTGCGCGCCCACGGCGGCGACGTCAACCTCGGCGAGCGTGCCTCCTCCATCGCCCACCGCGGTGGCAAAGTGACCGGTGTGCTCGTCGACGGCGACGACGCTCCCACGGGCGCGCCCTTCGTCGTGTCGGACCTTCCCACCGCCGCGTTGCTCGACCTCGCCCCGGGCTTTGCGCCGTCCCGCCGGGCCATGAGCCAGCTCCCCGCGGTGCATCCGCGCACGTGGCGTTTCGTCGTCTCCATCCTGGTGCACGATCGGGGCGTCCCGCAGCCGCTCGCCGCCGAGTCCTTCCTCGTGCCCGACGCACCGGCGTACACGGTGCATCTGCAGCGCACCAAGGGACCGGGCGACACCACGCTCCTCGTCGCCGAGGCCCTCCTCGAGAGCGACTCGCGCGGCAAAGTCGCCGCGGCCCGCGAGCGCGTGCTCGCCACCGTCGAGCAATTCTTGCCCTTCATCGAGCGGCACTACCTGCTCGTCGACTCGCCCCACGATGGCCGCCCGCTCTGGGACTTCCGCGAGGGCGAGCGCAAATCCGTCGACCGCACCCGCGTGCGCACCTCGGGCGGCTCGCTGGAGGCCGAACCGATGCCCGTCCAGTGGGATGCCGACCCGCTGCAGCTTCACGGCCTGGGGGCCGAACCGCTGCGAACCCCGCTTTCGGGCGCCTTCGTCCTGGGGCGGACCACGCTTCCGGCGCTGGGCCAGGAGGGCGAACTGCTCGCCGCGTGGGGGGTGGCACGAATTATTACCCGAACCGACCGCCGCAAAGAGAGAATGCGGCGCGACATGTGGAGCAAAGTGGAGCTCGGGTGACGGACGTGCCGACTTTTCCTCTCTTCGACGGAGACGCAATCTGGGTCCTCGCAGGACTGAGCATTCTCGTCACTGCGCTCATTGCCGCCGGCCGCGCCCTCCAACAGGGTGCCCGGCAGCGCCGCATTCTGCGCGCACGGGAAACCACCATCGCTGAGGCGAGGGAAGGGGAGCTGGTCATCGTGCGCGGCCGGGCGCGCGGCGGGCACTTGGTGCCCACGCCCATCACGAAAAAGGACGCCCTCTGGACGCGCCTCATCGTGCGTGGCGAGGTGGCTCGCCCCGGCTTGCTCCGCGTGCAAACCCTCCATCGCGAAGTCCAATCCGCGAACTTCGTCGTGGAAGCTTCCACGGGACGCTTCGAGGTCGAGGGCACCACCGCCACCGTCGTCGTCGGCCCCGATCGCATCGACCGCAGCTACACCGCCGAGGGCGCGCAGTTCGAGGCGCGCATCCTGCCGCTCTTCCAAAAGCACACCGACTTCGGCGTCCTCGAGGGCGACAAGGCCGTCGTCGCCGTGCGCACCTTCGAAGAGTCGCTCCTGCCGGGCGACGAAGTCGCCGTCATCGGCATCGCCCGCCGCTCGGGCGCCGACGTGCGCATCGCCCCCAGCCGCGACGGCCTCTTCGTCGTCCAAGGCGACATCCAATCCCTCGCCCAATCCGGGGCCATCTGGCGCGAGATCCCCGATGCTTAACCCACAGAAGAAGGAAACCGCCAGGACGCCAGGGTCGCCAGTGGCGCCGACGGAAACGGCCCTGACCTCTGATTTTTTGATTGGGCGACCCCAATCAAAACCCAGGGGCCAGATTCGTTTCAACCTGGCGACCCTGGCGTCCTGGCGGTTCCTTCTTCTGTTGGTCCTCCCAGCGTGCGCCAATACGGGGAAGGTGGAGGCGGGGTCGCTTTCGCAGGCCATCGAGCGCTACCGGGTTGCCGACAACTCGCTCAAAGGATCCATGGCCGAGGCCCTGGATCACACGCCGTGTTCGGTGGTGGACGTCTGCGAAACGAAGCGGGCGTGCCTGGCCGTTAGCGGGCCCACCGCGCGGGCACTGGCCCTGAAACACCAGGTCGAAGTCGGCCTGGCGGAGGTGCGCGCGGGCAAGTTGGAGCACGATTCCCCGGAGGCGCGCGCCCTGCCCGACAAGCTCGACGAGGCCGCCCGCCTCCTCGAGGAAGGGCATGCGGCGCTTCCCACCTGCGACGAAAAGCTCCAGGCCCTCAAGCGAAAGTACGGAATCTAAAGCGGACTTTGGCGGAGGGGACGGACAAATTGCGCGGTCCGTGGTAAGCCCATCCCCCATGTTCGACGCATTGGCCAATGGCTTTCGGCAGGCAAAAAACCGCCTCGCCGGTCTTACGGAGCTCAACGAGCAGAATATCGATACCGCACTTCGCGAGGTGCGCCTGTCCCTCCTGGAGGCGGACGTCGAGCTCGGCGTCGTCAAAGCATTCCTGGCCCGCGTCAAAGAGAAGGCCCTGGGCGAGGTCGTCAAGCTGAAGACCAAGTCCGCCGACGGCGGCACCATGAAGGTCACCGCCGGCGACCAGTTCACCAAGATCTGTCACGACGAACTCGTCGCCTTCATGACCGCCGAAGGCCCCGCGCTCACCTTCGCGGACCCTCATGAAAAGCGCCCCACCGGCATCATGATGGTCGGTCTCCAAGGCTCCGGTAAGACGACCACCACCGCCAAGCTCGCGCGCTACCTGCAGAAGGAAGAAAAGAAAAAGCCGCTCCTCGTCGCCGCCGACATGCAGCGCCCTGCCGCCGTCGAGCAGCTGCAGGTTCTCGGCAAGAGCATTGGCATCCCGGTGTTCAACATCCCGGGCGAGACGCCGCTCAACATCTGCATCAAGGCCCGCGAAGAGGCCCGCGCCAAGGGCCACGACGTCATCATCTACGACACCGCCGGCCGTCTCGCCATCGACGAAAAGCTCATGGACGAGCTGGGGGCCATCAAAGAGTCCATCCAGCCCGAGAACATCCTTCTCGTCGTCGACTCGATGATAGGCCAAGACGCCGTCAAAGTTTCCAAAGGCTTCCACGACAAGCTGGAACTCACCGGCGTCGTCCTCACGAAGCTCGACGGCGACGCCCGCGGCGGCGCCGCGCTCAGCGTCAAAGAGGTCACGGGCGCGCCCGTGCGCTTCATCGGCGTGGGCGAGGGCACGGACAAATTCGAAGAGTTCCGTGCCGAGGGCATGGCCAGCCGCGTGCTCGGCATGGGCGACGTCGTCGGCCTGATGAAGGACTTCCAATCCGTCGTCGACGAGCAAAAGGCCGCCGAAGACGCGATGAAGATGCTCCAAGGCGATTTCAGCTTGGACGACTTCCTGAATCAGATTCGCATGATTCAGAAAATGGGCTCGCTCAAGGACATCGTCGGCAAAATGCCGGGCATGGACGGGATGATCCCGCCCGACGCCAACCTCGACGATCGCGAGCTCGTGAAGATCGAGGCCATCATCCAGAGCTTCACCCCCTTCGAGAAGAAGGACCCGTACGCGCTGGTGCGCGAGCCCGGGCGCGTGAAGCGCGTCGCCAAAGGCTCGGGCAGCACCGAGCAAGCGGTGAGCGAGCTCGTACAGAAGTTCCTCTTCATGCGGCAGATGATGTCGGGCCTCGGCCAGAACATGGGCCTCCTCGGCAACATCCCGGGCATGAAGCAGCTGCAGATGGCCAAAAACCTCAAGAAAATGGCCGCCGGCGGCGGCGGCATGCCGGGCTTCCCGGGTATGCCGGGCATGGGCGGCTTCCCCGGCATGCCGGGCATGGGCGGTTTCCCGGGCATGGGCGGCTTCCCCGGGATGGGGGGCTTTCCGGGCATGGGCGGAGGCGCCCCGCAAGAGAGCCTCACCAAGATGAAGGCTCTCTCGGCCTCCGAGCGCAACGCGAAAAAAGCACAGCGCAAGCGCGAAAAAGACGCCCGCCGCAAGGGCCGCAAGTAAGTAGTTCCGAAACAACGACGAACGGGAGGATCCAGTGCGCGCGAAGTGGATGTTGCTGTCAGTGGTAGCAGGGGCTCTGGCCATGCAGGCCGCGTGTGTCGGCGGTTCGAAGAGCGTCTCCGCGGAGGACAAGGAACGTCTCAAGTCGTACATCCTCGAGGCCGAGCCGGCGAACATCCCGCACAAGGTCGATATCAACTTCGAAAACCGAGTGCACATCATCGGTTACGACATCGAGCCCGCGCAGGCCAAACCCGGCCAGGACGTGAAGCTCACGTACTACTGGCGCTGCGACGACACCGTGGACGATGGGTGGCTGCTCTTCACGCACATCCAAGATCCGGCCACGGACCATCGCGACAACTTGGATAACGACGGCCCCTTGCGGGAGCTCAAGAATGGCAAACAAATCTTGAGCCCCGACAAATGGGAAAAGGGCAAAGTCTACGTCGACGAGCAGACCTTCCGCATCCCGGAGGACACCAAGGCGCCCGAGCTTTCGGTCCTCACCGGCGTATGGAAGGGCAACGCGCGCCTTCGCATCATCAGCGGCCCGAACGACGGCGACAATGCGGCCTTGGTCGGCAAAATCAAAACGGGTGTGACCCCCAAGCCGGAAGAGCACACGCACGGCACGGACCTTCCCTCGATCATCGTCAACAAGCTCGCGGCCGGCGACAAGATCGTCATCGACGGCAAGGGCGACGACAAAGCCTGGGGAGGCGCCGCGGATCTCGGCCCTTTCGTTGATGTGGGAACGGGGAAAAAGAACACCACGTTTCCCGTGAACGGCAGCGCCAAACTCGCGTGGGACGACACGAACCTGTACGTCCTCTTCACGGTGAGCGATCCCGACGTGGTGGGGTATTTCACCGACAAGGAAAAGCAAAAAGACGATTTCACGGCTACCGGGCTGCCCAAGCTTTGGACCCGCGACACCGTGGAAATCATGACCGATCCCGATGGGGACGGGGACAACAAGGATTATTACGAATTGCAGATCAATCCGCAAAATCGGGTTTTTCACTCGCAATTCGATTCGTACAACGCCCCCAAGCAAGAGCCCAATGGCCCCTACGGCCACGAGGATTGGGATCCCAAGTTGAAGAGCGCCGTCACCGTCCAGGGCACCATGGACAAGGCCGACGACAAGGACGAAGGCTACACGGTGGAGATCGCGATCCCGTGGGCGGCCTTCTCCAAGGCGGCGCACCATCCGCCCCAGCTGGGTGACGCGTGGCGTATGAACTTCTACACCATGCAGCAAAACGGCGGCGTGGCCTGGTCGCCCATCCTCGGGCAGGGCAATTTCCACAAGTCTTCGCGCTTCGGTCGTGTCCAGTGGGGGACGGCCAACACCACCGCCGACGCTGGCGCCGCGGCCGCTGCCCCTGGCACGGGCGATGCGGGCGCGGCCGCGAAGAAGAAGCCGGCCGGAACGCCGAGACCGTGAATTTGAAACTTCGCCGCCGTCCCTGCAACGAAGTCCTGACTTGATGCCGCTCCGTATCTGCCACCTCGGAAAATTCTACCCGCCCGCCCGCGGCGGAATCGAATCGCACACGCAAACCCTTGCGCGTGCCCAGGTGGCCCTCGGGGCGGATGTGCGCGTCGTCTGCGTCAACCACGACATGGGCGGGGTCGACGCCACCTGGCGGATCATCGCTTCCACGCCCAGCGTCGAGGAAGTCGACGAAGGCGTGCGCGTCACCCGCGTGGGGCGGCATGCGTCGTTCTCGCGCTTCGACGTGTGCCCGTCGCTCTTCTCGGCCCTGTGGCGCATCCGCCGCGAGGGGGTCGACATCGTGCACGTGCACGCGCCGAACCCCACGATCTTCAGCGCGCTCTCCCTCATGCCGCCGTTCGGCACCCTGGTGGTGACCCACCACGCCGATGTGGTCAAACAGCGCGTCCTGCTCAAGGCTTACCGCCCCGTGGAAAGCTTTTTCTACTCGCGGGCGGCCCTCGTGCTCAGCACCAGCGACGATTACATCGGAGGCTCCGAAGCGTTGCTTCGCGTGGGCTCGAAGGCCAAAGCGCTGCCCCTGGGCATCGACCGCACGCCGTTCGCCGAGCCCACCCCCAGGGCCCGCGCCTTCGCCGAGAAGCTCCGCGCAGAACATGGTTCCCCGCTGTGGCTCTCCGTGGGCCGCGTCATCTACTACAAGGGCCTCGACGTCGCCGTGGACGCCCTCTCCCAGGCGCCGGGCAAGCTCCTCATCGTCGGCAGCGGCCCCATGGAGACCGAACTTCGCCAACGCGCCGAGCGGCGTGGTGTCGCCGATCGCCTCGTGTGGTTGGGCCGCCTCGATGACGAAGAATTGGTGGGCGCCTACCTTGCGGCCACGGCCCTCTGGTTCCCCAGCAACGGCCGCGGTGAAGGCTTCGGCCTCACGCAAGTCGAGGCCATGGCCAGCGGTCTTCCGGTCATCAACACGCACGTGCCCCACTCGGGCGTGGCCTACGTATCGCGCGACGGCGTGAGCGGCATCACCATCCCGATGAACGATCCCGCCGCCCTGGCCGCAGCCTCGCACCGCCTCGCCGCCGACCCGGACCTTCGCCGTCAACTCGGCGAACGCGCCCGCGAGCGCGCCGCGGCGGAGTTCGATGAGCGCGTCATGGCGTCGCGCAGCCTCGCTTACTACGCCGAGGCTTTGGGCGGCACCCACTCAACCGACGGGCCCGCCGCTCGACGCGCGGGCCCCCCCGTTTCAGACGCCTCAGCGTAACAGTGCGGGCGGCGGCTCGACGCCGTCGGCGAGGAGAAGCACGTGGGGCCATTCACGGGTCACACTGTCCTTCTCGAGCGGTGCCATGAAATCGCGCAAACCCACATTGCGTCCATAGGCAACCCGTCGAAGCGACTCGAGCGAATGATCGATGGTCCACCCTCGGTAGCCCGCGTCGCGCAAGGTGCGCAAGATGTCGCCCGCGGACTGGCCGTGCTCGCGAAGTTGGTCGGGATGAAGCTCGAGCACGATGCGTCGGTAACGACCCGATGCCAGTCCTCGCCTCATGCCCTCGAGCGCGAAACCTTCGGCGCCCTCGATGTCCATCTTGAGCAAATCGACCGAATCGACCCGCTGTTCGTCGAGAATCGTGTCGATGGGCTTCGCCTCGACCTCGAACGTCTTGCCGCCGTTGCCGTTCCCACCGTCTTTGACGACGCGTGAGAGACCCCAGTTCGTGTCTTCCTCCGAATACCCGAGGAGCGTCAGGGTGCCGGGCTTCGCCGCGGCCGCCACATGCACCGACGTGAGATGCGGAAATGAATTGAGCGCCGTGTTGCGCGCAAGGGTGCGATACATCCGCGGATCGGCTTCGATGGCCACCACGCGGCCCGTGCCGCCCACGATGCCGGCCGAGAGCAAACTGAAGTAGCCCCAGTTTGCGCCCACATCGACGAAGACCTGGCCTTGTGTCAGCACCTCACGGATCAACATCGTCGCCTGAGGCTCGTACGTGCCGGTGAAGTACACCTCGCGCGCGAGCGTATTCCGAAGATCGCACTCGAAAATGAGCCGTCGGTCGGAGCCGGGCACGACATCGATGAACGTCGGTGGTTCGCCGCGGCAAAGCCAATTCATTGCGCGGTATCGTCCTCGCGGCAGACGCCGCACGATCTGGGACGAGACGCGCGCCCACAGCGGCGCGCCGACATGCACGGTTCGTTCAACCATTGAGTGCGCTCTCATTCATAAGAGAAAATTACGGGTCGATGCGGTCGGCGACATGCCCCTCGCCCCCCTACCAGATTGAGCATCACCGTCGCGCCCGGTCGCATGCTAACACCAAAAGCCCCGAATGTGCCCGTTCGAATTCACGCCTGTGCCCCCTAGCTCATCGTGTAGAGGCTTTTGACAATTGGGACGCTTTCAGGCAACTCAACGCAGTGTGGAGCACGCCTGGCAGGAGCATGCCCCGAGCTCCGGCTCGAGGAGCCATCGCGTTAAGAAGCGAGAAGAGTGGACGCTGCGCGTAGGCCGCTGGCTTCTGGCCGGTGCCGTGCTTTTTCCCGCGCTCGCCCTCGGTGCGATTCACACCTCGATGCTGCTCATCACCTCCGCGTTGGTGGGCCTCAGCGGTGTGCTCGTCTGGATGCACGCCCCAGTGGCGCGTCCGCGGCTCGCCGCGAGCGTACTCGTCGCTACCTGCGTCGGCCTCACGCTCTTCACAGCGTTTCAGCTTCTGCCGCTTCCGGCCGGTTTGCTCCACCTCGTGGCGCCCCGCAATGCCGACGTGTGGGCCCGTGCGTTCTGGCCTCTGCACCTGCCGGGGCCCGGCTTCGCGTCCATCTCGTTGGATCCCGTGGCCAGCGGTGTGGAGGTGCTCCGCGGCGTGACGTACCTCGTGGCGTTCCTCAGCGTGGTGCGCATTTCGGCCAGCCGGCACGGCGCGCTCTTTTGCTCGGCCATCCTCGTGGTCTCCGCCACCGCCGTCGGTGCCGCGGCCCTCGCGCACCCCGCGCTGGGGGCCGAGCGCGTTTTTGGCATCTACCGACCCACCACGCTCATCAGCGCGCGCCACGTCGCAACCATCCTTAATGCCAACGCGCTGGCGGCGTACATCAACATCGGCTTCTTCGTCGCGCTCGGTGAGGGGCTCGCCTCGCGGCCTGCCGTTCCACGCCCAATCTCCCTGGCCTTCGCCGGCGTCCTCATGGCGTTCGAGTTCTGGCTCGCCTCGCGCGGCGGCGTCCTCGCCTGCATCGCGGGGGCAGGCCTCCTCGTATGGATGACCCGGGTCTCTTCGCGCAGCCATCGCCACAGCGTGCGGCGCGTCACCTACGCGGTGCTCGTGGCCCTGCTCGTGGCCTGCGTCGGCATGTGGGTGTTCGCCTCGTCCGACGACGCTTGGAACGAACTCGCCGATCGCGATCTCTCCAAGCTTCGCGTCTTCGAATACGCCGCCCGCATGGTCTGGCACCACTTCTTCTGGGGTACCGGCCGCGGCTCCTTCGAGAGCACGTTCCCCGCCTTCCGCGATGGCACCACGTACGTCACGTACACGCACCCGGAGAACGTGCTTCTCCAATGGGCCAGCGAGTGGGGCGTGCCCGTCACCCTCGCGGCCTTGGGCGCCATTGCGTGGGCGCTGCGGCCGTCGGTGCTCTTCTCGCGCTCGCGCCCGGCCGTCGGGGCCTGGGTCGCCATCGTCACCAGCTTTTTGCACAACCTGGTCGACTTCAATTCCGAGTTCCCCGCCATCGTTCTCGCGCTCTCCGTGTGCGCGGGCGTGATCGTCGGCGGAACGGGGGTCGGTGCGTTCCGCCGCATCGACGTGTGGGCCAAGCGCCCGCGCCTCCTCGCGTGGACAGCCGCCGGTGTCATGGCGGTGACCGGCGCCTTCGTCCTCGTGCACGTGAACGACGACCTGTACTCGGACCGCGCCAAGCTTCACGATGCGTCCTTGAAGCCCGAGACGCCCGATGAATTTCGCTCGCTCGCGCAGGGTGCCATTTCGCGGCATCCCTCGGAGCCGTACCTCCCGTTCTCGGGCAGCGTGCGCGCGTGGGTGGCCGGCGACGAATCCGTGCTCCCGTGGGTAAGCCGCTCCCTGGAACTGTCGCCGGTCTACGGCCCGGCCCATTTGATCCTCGCGCGCACCTTCTTCCGCGCATACCCCTCGCAAGCACGCCTCGAGTACCGCTACGCGATCCAACAGGCCTCCGAGTGGCAGCGTGAACTGGCCACCGAGGCAGGCCACTTGGTGACGGGCCCCGAAGAGGCCCTAGAGCTGGTTCCCGACGGTGCGCTGGGTCTCTCGGTTCTGCAGACCCTGGCCAATCGCCTTGGCGAGCGCTTGCCTGCGACGCAAGCGGCCCTCGACGAAGAGATCCTGCGCCGCAAGTCCGACGCGACGGATGCCATCGGGCGAAGGACCCGTGCGCTGCTGACCGATCTCGCCGATTCCGCGATCTCGCCCTGGTGCGCGGAGTCCAATCGGACCGATTGCATCGACCGCGCCATCGAGGGGGCGCGACGCCTGCAGCAGTTGAAGCCGACGGTCTGCGAAGGGTTCGAGCTCGAGGCGCGTGCGCGTGCCGAGTCGGGGGACGTCGACAACGCGCTTCGCCAGCTGGAGGGGAGGGCGGAGCTGGTCGACGACAAGTCGCAATGCCTCGACGCGACCATCAAGCTTGCAAAGCGCTTCGATCGCGCCGCCGACATGACCGGGGTCATCGACAAGCTCGCAAAGTCGGGCTGTGCCAACGACGACCGCTGCGCCGATCTTCTTCTGTACGTCGGGCGCATCGAGGAGCAGCGCGGCAATCTCCGCCGCGCGCTCATGTTCTTCCGCCGCGCCCGCGAGCGCTACACGAGCCGTGATGACGTCGTCTCGGCCAGGGCCCACACGGCTGCGCGTCTCGGGCTGCACGCCGAGGCACTCGACGAGTTCGCCGAGCTCGCCAAGCGTCACCCGGACAACCCCGATTGGGCCCAGAAGGTGACGCACGAACGTCAGGCCATGATCGAGCCCGCGCGGGGCAAACGCCCGTGAGCGCCGGCGAGTCGTGGCACATCGTGACGGGGGAATATCCTCCCGCCCCCGGCGGCGTTGCAGACTACACGCAATCGGTCGCGCGCGCCCTCGCCGAGGCGGGCGACGATGTCCACGTGTGGGCGCCCCCGGCGCGTGCGCCCCTAGCCCGCGTGCCGGGCATCACCCTGCATCCGTTGCCCGATCACTTTGGGCCACGCAGTTTGGTGGCTCTGTCGAAGGGCCTGTCCGAGGCCCGCCGCCACGCGGCACCGTCCCAGCGCACCCGCGTTTTGCTGCAGTACGTGCCGCAGGCGTTCGGCTTTCGCGGCATGAATGTCCCGTTCTGCGCGGTCCTCGCATCCCAGCGGCAAGACCTGTGGGTCATGTTCCACGAAGTCTTGTTCCGTCGCCAACGGGGCGAAAACCTTCGCCTAGGCGTCTTGGCCGCCGCCACCCGGTTGATGGCCGCCGCGCTCGTCTACCGCGCGGATCGGATGTTCGTCTCCATTCCCGCGTGGAACGACGTGCTGAAGGCCCACGTCCCAGGTACCAAGCCGGCCACCTGGCTGCCGGTCCCCTCGAACATCTCGTGCATGCCCGCCCCCGAGCGCGTCGCAGCTCGTCGCGCGTCGATGTCGCAGGACGGCCAGTGGGAGCTGGTGGGCCACTTTGGAACGTACGGCGAGCCGATCGCGTCCCTCGTCGAGCGCGTGTTCACCGAGCTTTTCGCGCGCCATGCCACCTGTAAGGTCGTCCTGATGGGCCGCAATGGCCCCTCCTTCGCCGCGGCTTGGAGCGCGAAGCGTCCCGAGGTGAAAGACCGGCTCATCGCCACCGGCGAGTTGTCCGGGGAAGACATGGCCACGCACCTGGCCGCGTGCGACCTGGCCGTGCAGCCGTACCCCGATGGCATCAGCAGTCGCCGCGGCAGCGTCATGGCCAGCCTGGCGCTCGGCATTCCCGTTGTCTCCAACGAGGGGATGCTTTCCGAGTCGATCTGGCGCACCGAGCAGAGCGTGGGACTCGGAGCGCTCGACGGCGATGGGCCCTTCCCGCCCATGGTCGATCTGGTGTGCACCCTATTGAACGACCGGGCGCGGGCGAGTGCGTTGGGAGAGCGCGGGCGCGGCCTGTACGATCGACTATTCTCCCTCGAGAGCACCGTCCGAACGTTGCGAGGATCATCATGAAGCAGAGGAAGGCCCCATGAGTACGACCGCGAATTTTCCGCGTCGCCTCCCCGTTCATCCAGGACGGCGGCCGGGACAGCGTGGCCGGCTTTCGAGGGCGGCGGAGGCAGTACGCACCTGGACCGAGCCGCGGGGCTCGAGCCACTGGTTGCTTGCCGTCATCGTCATCCAATTCGTCTGCCAGATCGCCTTGATGGGAAGCCTCGGTCGCTACCGCGCCGTCGTGCGCAGCGTCGCCTTCTTGGCGAGTCTGATGTGCGTTGCTCTGGTCCCGAAGGGTGGCCTGCGTCATCCCGCGCGCTCGTGGGCCGTCTTCGCGATTGGGCTCGTCGGCTTGCAAATCCTCAATCCCAACACGGCGGGCTTTTTTGGCGGCGTGGCCCACCTGGCCATGTACTTCGCGGTCATCTCCCCGATCTTTTGGGTAGGGCGTTTGAAAATCGACATGGACGATTTTCGGCGCATCATCATCGTCTTCTGGACGTTTTACGCGTTGAGCGCCGCGGTGGGCATGCTCCAGGTCTATTTCCCGGACCGGTTCATGGCCGAGTCGCAGGACATCGTCCAGAACGTGCAGAGGGAAGGCCTCAAGATCACACTCGCCAGCGGCGAGCGCATCCTGCGTCCGATGGGGCTGAGCGACACCGCGGGCGGTGCCGCGATCGCCGGATTTTACACCTGCGTCGTCGGCAGCGGCCTTCTGCTCGCAAAAGGGCGGTGGTGGTGGCGCGCCATCGTTCTCGCCGGAATGACCATTGGCGTGTTCTCCATCTATTTGAGCCACGTTCGCTCTCTGTTGGTCATGAGCCTCATCTGCATGTTCGCGAGCGCTGCGGCGCTGGGCATGCGGGGAAAGCCGGGTAAATTCCTTCTCTTCTCGGGCTTGATCGTGGCGGTCTTCGTCGTGGCGTGGGTATTTGCCGTCGACGTCGGCGGCGACAGCGTTCGCGATCGCGTTGGAACCCTCACCTCGCAAAGTGCGAGTGACGTCTATTATTCGAACCGAGGACACTTTCTGGAGCACACGCTCGAAGAGCTCCTTCCGGAGTATCCCATCGGGGCGGGCCTTGCGCGTTGGGGAATGATGGGGGTCTATTTCGGCGACTTCGCCCGCGAGGCACCCCCCATTTGGGTCGAGATCCAATGGACCGGGTGGCTCCTCGATGGCGGTGTCCCGCTGCTCATCGCCTATCCGGCTGCCCTGGTGGTGAGCCTCTGGACGGCGCTCAAAATCGCCCTCGGTCGCCTCGGCGCAGGGGCGAGCGACATGTGGATCTGGGGGGGCGTGATGGTTGGCTACAACATTGGTGCCCTCGCCGTCACCTTCAATGCCCCGTTGTTCATGGGCACGCCCGGGCTCGAATTCTGGATGCTCAACTGCATGCTCTTCGCGGCGGTCGTGCGCGCCGATCGCGCGGCCGCAGAAACGGCGGCAGCTGCCACCGAAAGCGTGCCTGCCGCGCCGGCCTAGTCGCCGTCCATGAACGCGACCATGTCGCGTGCCATGTCGTCCCAGGTTCGTCCACGCAGCGCCGGCGCGAGCTCGCTTCGAACGCGCGCGCGCAGGTTCGGCATGTCGTCACGCCATCTGCGCAGTGCGCTCGCGAGTCCGTCGGCGCTATCCGGATCGTCCAGGAGCAGCGAGGACAGGGACGCGGGGTAGCGCTCGGCGACGCCGCTGTCGCGTGAGACGATGGCGGGCAGCTCGCAGCAGAGGGCCTCGTGCACCGCGAGTCCGTACGGCTCGTAGCGCGTGGGGGCCACCATGGCGTCGCACGCCGAGAGAATGCGCGGCACGTCGTTTCGAAAGCCCAGAAAGAGCATCTGCTCGCCCAGGCCCTGCTCCTGTGCGCGCGCTTTCCACGCGGGCAGCTCGGACCCGGCGCCGATGACCACGAGCCGTGCGTCCCAGCCCGAGCGCGCGAGCGTGCGCCACGCGTCGAACGCCACGTCGAAGCCCTTGCGGCGGTCGTGAAGCGCGCCAATGAACGCGACGTACGGTCGGCTCGGGTCCCACCCGAGCTCCTCGCGCACCGTGCGCCGCTCCTCGTCGTCCGCGGAACGAAACTGCGAGGGATCGGTGCCGAGGTAAATCACGCGCACGCGCTCCTCGCGCACGCCGACGAGCTCGACCAGATCGCGCTTCGTTCGCTCGGAATTCGCAATCACGTGTGTGGCCATGCGCAGTGCGAGCCGCTCGGTGGTGCGACTGGTTGCCGCGTCGACACCAGCGAAGGCGCGCCGAAATGTACCGACCGCCAAACGCGGCGTGAATGCCGCATGGACGTAGTGCACCCAATTGACAGCCGGGAGGCTGCAATTTCCACCATTGACCACGAACGTCGTTTCATGGCGACTTGCGAATCGACGCGCAAACTGGAACATTCCCGACGAGGCGAGGAAAGGCCCCGCCAGCGTGTAGGAATTTTTCGGTTTTACGACGGCGCGAAATTCCACATTTCGATTCGACGTCAATTCCGTATCAGCGCGGAAGCCGATGAGCGTTACGCTTCGGCCCGCGCGGGCGAGGAAGCTCGCGAGCGCGTAATTCGCCCGATCCATTCCCCCCGTTTTTACGAAGTCGCCAGCGACGATTGCGTAGGTGCGCATGAGCAAGCTCCGAGGAGCGAGGTGACTCCGCAGGTGCTTACCAGAGAAGCTCTCGTTTGCGATACGGCATTTTTTCGTGCGATGCCGTAGGATCTGTGTTTCAACGAAGCGGCTTCGCCGTTCGAAGGAGGTCTTCCGTGGGTCTTGGTTCTGTTCGTCAAACCGTGTTGGTAACCGGGGCTGCGGGCTTCATTGGATCGCATCTCGTCGATCGATTGCTCGCCGAGGGGTACGAGGTCGTAGGTCTCGACAATCTCATGACCGGCGACCTGACGAATTTGGACAACGTTCGCCGAGAGCCACATTTCCATTTGGAGATTGGCGACGTGCGCGAGCCGCTTCCCGTCTACGCCGAGATCATCTTCAACATGGCGTGCCCCGCATCCCCGGTGCACTACCAGGCGGACCCGTACGCCACGGTGACCACCAGCGCGCTCGGGGCCATTCGCCTCGTCGAGCATGCGCGGCGCCGCCGCTGCCGCCTCGTTCACGCCAGCACATCCGAAGTGTACGGCGATCCGTTGATGCACCCTCAGCGCGAGGAATATTGGGGCAACGTCAACTGCGCGGGTGAGCGCGCCTGCTACGACGAAGGCAAGCGCGTCGCGGAGACCATTTTGATGGACGAGCGCCGCACGCAAGGTGCCGACGTCCGCATCGTGCGCATCTTCAACACGTACGGTCCGCGCATGGCCTTCAACGATGGCCGCGTCGTTTCGAATTTCCTCACCCAGGTGCTCGAGAACAAGCCCATCACGCTCTATGGCGACGGGCAGCAAACGCGTTCGTTCTGCTTCGTGTCCGACTTGGTCGAAGGCCTTTTCCGCGCGGCCACCGTTGACGAATTCGATCCGCCCATCAACCTGGGCAACCCCTCGGAATGCACCGTGGCCGACCTCGCCCAGGTGGTCATGCGCGTCTCGGGCCAAAAGGTCGATCTCATCCGCCAGCCACTTCCCGCCGACGATCCGAAGAAGCGCTGCCCGGATATCTCGAAGGCGCGGAAGTACCTCGGATTCGAACCGAAGGTGCGACTCGAAGATGGTATTCGCAGGACCTACGACGACTTCCAATCCCGATTGGCTCGCCGCCAGCAACCATCGCCGACGCGGAGCTGAGCACCAAGGGGCAGCTCGAGTTGACGGCGAGCGGACGTCTCTGTCATGGTTCGACGCGTCAACATGCAGGTGGCGCCCTCCGCAAAGGCGCGCGGTTCGCTTCGCGTGCTCCATCTCTGTGCCGGAAATTTGTACGGTGGGATTGAAACGGTTCTTCGAATTCTCGCGGAGGAGCGCGCAACGAATCCCACGATGGAGCCTGCCTTCGCCCTGACCGCGGAAGGTCGCCTTTCGCGCGAATTGCAGGCGTCGGGGGCGGCGTTGCACATGCTCCCCGCGGTGCGCGTTCGCCATCCGTGGACCGTCCTCCGAGCACGGCGGGCTCTGCGCAGGCTGTTGGGCACCGAGCGCTACGATGTGGCCGTATGCCATTCCACGTGGCTGCTCGGGGTCTTCGGTTCCACGCTCCGCGCGGCAGGCTTACCGTTCGTCTACTTTCAGCACGACGTTGCGCGCGGCACGCATTGGATCGAGCGTTGGGCCAAGCGCAAGGTGCCGGACGGCATCGTTTCGAACAGCCACTTCACGGCGAAGTCGGCCGCTCACTTGTTTCCGGGAAAGTTGCCTGTCGTGGTGCATTGCCCCGTGCGCGCGCCGTTGCAGCCCGCAGAGCGTGAGGACGTGCGAAGCGCTGTTCGTCGAGAGCTCGATGCGGATGACGACACCGTGGTCATTCTTCAAGTGAGCCGCCTCGATCGAGGTAAGGGGCATGAGCTCTTTCTGCGCGCGCTCTCGAACGTGCGCTCGAAGAAGCCCTGGGCGGTGTGGATCGTGGGGGGCATCCAGCGCGAGACGGACTCCACCTACCTCGACGCGCTCCGGTCGCTCGCCGACGAGAAGGGGATTGCACCTCGCGTTCGCTGGCTCGGACAACGCTCCGACGTTTCGTCACTCATGACTGCGGCCGACGTTTCCTGTCAGCCAAATCTCGAACCCGAGGGATTCGGTATTGTCTACATCGAGGCCATGGGCCACGGTCTGCCGGTCGTCACGACGTCCTTGGGGGCTGCCACGGAGATCGTGAGTTCGGACTGCGGGGTGCTCGTGCCTCCGCACGAAGACCAACTGGCCTCGGCGCTGACGAACTTGATCGACAACGTGGACGCGCGCCGCGCACTCGGTGCAAACGGGCCGGCGCGCGCCCGTGACGTCTCGGACGTGAAGCAGCAGATGTCGCGCCTTGGCAACGTGCTCGCGGCGCTCGCTCGCGGCGATCGCGACTATTCAACGGTGATCTCATGACGTTACGCGTATTGGTTGCGGGTGGAGCCGGTTACATCGGGAGCCACACGGCAAAGGCACTCAAGGCCGCTGGCCACGTGCCGGTGGTGCTCGACGATCTCAGCACCGGGCACGAAGAGGCCGTGCGCTTCGGGCCCTTCGTGCGCGGCAGCATTCAAGATGCCGCCTGCGTGGCGCGCACGGTGCGCGAGCATGGCATCGATGCGGTTCTGCACTTTGCGGCGTGCGCCTACGTGCGCGAGTCGCTGGAGAACCCGCGCAAGTACTTCCGCAACAACGTGGCCAACACGGTCCACTTCCTCGATGCGCTGCTCGAGGCGGGGGTGAAGACCCTCGTCTTCTCGTCCACGTGCGCCGTGTACGGCATTCCGCCTTCGCTGCCCATCGTCGAGGCGACGCCCACGAATCCGATCAACCCGTACGGGCAGTCGAAGCTGATGATCGAAGACGTGCTGCGCTGGTACGGAAAGATCGAGAAGCTGTCCTGGATGGCGCTTCGCTATTTCAATGCCGCCGGTGCCGATCCCGAGGGGGAGCTCGGCGAGCACCACGAGCCGGAAACGCATTTGATTCCGCTGCTGGTGGAGGCCGCCCTCGGCCAGCGCGAGCCGGTTCGCATCTTCGGGACGACGTTTCCTACGCCGGATGGGACCGCCGTTCGCGACTACATCCACGTGGCCGATCTCGCCGCCGCGCACGTGCGGGCGGTGACGCATTTGGCCGCCGGCGGTGCGAGTGAGTCGGTGAACCTGGGGACGGGGAAGGGGACGAGCATTCGCGAGGTCATCGCGTCGGTCGAGCGCGCGACCGGCAAGCCCGTCCCGGTCATCTTTGGCGATCCGTCGCCGGGCGATCCGCCGACCCTCGTGGCCGATCCTTCGCGCGCGCATGCGCTGGGGCATCGCTTCGAGCACGATCTCGACAGCATGGTGGCCACGGCCGTCGCCTGGGCAAAGAAGAGGCTCCACAGTGCGTGATCTGGTTTCCACGGTCCTGATCAACGGCCAACCCAACTCGGTGCAGGGACCGCGCGCCCGCGCGCTCTTCGGGAACGACGTTTCCGTCGTCTACAAGGAGCGCGGCCGCTTCGGATCCATCGCCCCCACGTGGTCTGCGCTGCGTGCGACCACGTCCAAGGTCGCTCCCTGGGTCTACTGCATCGACCTGGGCTTTCCGTCGGCGCTGCTCGCTGGCGTGCGCCGCCGGCTCGATCGGAAGATGCGTCTCGTCTACGAGATTGGCGATCCGATGAAGCCGCTCCTGGAGCCGCAAGCGCGCAACCGGTTCGAGGTCGAGTTCGCGCATCAAGTCGACCGCCTCCTCCCCTCGGAGGCGGATGCCCTGGTGTTTCGCGGGACGTACCTGATCGAGCACTTCCGCGAGATCTCCGCACGGAAGCTGCCGCGCGTGATGTGGCTGCCCGATGGGGCGGACACCGCGCACTTCCGCCCCATGCGAGACGACCCGCGCATCGCGGACTTGCGGCGCGCGCATGGCCTCGAGGGCAAGTTCGTCGTCGGCATCGTGGGCAACATCCACCACAACCCGCGGCTCGACCTCTACTACGGCTGGGAGCTGGCCGAGGCCCTCTCGCACATCGTCCGTGAGAACCCTGCGTCGCCCATCGTCGGTGTCGTGGTGGGCGATGGCGCCGGCAAGCCCGTGCTCGAGGAGGCCTGCCGCAAGTGGGGCGTCCAGGACCGGATCAAGCTCGTCGGGCGGGTTCCGCACGAGCAGGTGCCCCTTTGGATGAACGTCTTCGACCTGGGGCTCAGCACGCAGACCGACGATCCCGTCGGCTGGGGCCGAACCACCGCGAAGCTGCCCGAGTACCTCGCCTGCGGCCTGCCGCTTCTCTGCTCGGACGTGGGCGAAGCCCATCGCTTGCTCCGCGAGAGCGGGCAAACCTTGCCCTATGCGGGCAAGCGCGACGCCGGCTACCCTGCGCGCCTTGCCGAGAAGATCGTCGAGTTCTCGTCGCGCAACCTCGACGACATCCGCCGCCAAAACCGCGACCTCGCACTCGCCCAATTCGACTACGGCGTCCTTCGCGAGCGCCTGCGAACCTTTCTCGAGCAGTAAGCCTCAGAAGATTTGACTGAACAGGAAGGGGGGAAGGCGGGAAGGGAAACAACGCGAATCCCACCGAGTGCCAAGGCTTTTTTTGGTTTTCAGTTGGCTTCGTGAGCTAACTGAAAACCCAAACCAGCCTCGGTGCGCGGTGGGATTTGTGCCGTAAACCTTCCCGCCTTCCCCCCTTCCTGTTCAATTCTCTTCAGGCTGAAGCCGCGTCGCGGTTGTCGTCGGGCGGCGGGGCCGGGTTCTCGTTCGAGCCGTAGCCTTCGCGCTTGTAATAGTAATAGTGGTAGTACGAGTACTCGTGGCGCGTCAGGTCGACGTCGTTGAGCACCGCTCCAATGACCGGCGCGTCGACGTCGGCCAGGGTGCGCAGACCCTGACGGCCCAGTGCGCGCGTGGTGAAGAAGGCGCGCAGCACGAACACCGTGCCATCGACCAACGTCGAGATGATGGCCGAGTCGGTGACCGCCACGAGCGGAGGGCTGTCGATGACGATGCGGTCGAACGTCTGACTGAGTTCGTCCAGGAACTTCCGGAAGCGCTCGGAGTGGAACAGATCCGCCGGGTTCGGGGGGATCGGCCCCGCCGGAATGCACCAGAGGTTGTCCACCCGCGTGGGACGGGCCACGTCCGCGATGGTCGCCTCGCCCACGAGCACGTTGGTGACACCATGGTCGCCTGCCCGATCGAAGATGCGGTGGAGGCGCGGACGGCGCAGGTCGCAGTCGATGATGCACACGCGCTGCCCGGTCTGGGCGAGCGAGATGGCGATGCTGCACGCGACCGTGGTCTTTCCCTCGGCCGGGGCGGCGCTCGTCACCAGGATCCGGCGGTGCGGCTTGTCCGGATTGGTGAACATGAGGTTCGTGCGGACGCTGCGCGCCGCCTCGGCGATGCCGCTGCGCGGATTGTCGTGCACGACCAACTCGGCGACTTCGTTGTTGCCCAGGCCCGGCCGCACCACCTTGCGCTGCTTCTTCTCTCCGGCGTTGGCGTGCTGGCCTTCCACGGCGGGAAGCATGCCCAGGAAGGTGATGCCCAGATCCTGCTCCAGCTGCTCCGGCGTCTTGATGCTGTTGTCCAGATTGCTGCGCAACCACCCGAGTGCGAGCCCGATGAGCAGACCCACGAGGCCGCCGATGGCGACGTTCATCGGCACGCGCGGGCGAATGGGTGCCGACGGCTCGACCGCGGCCTCCACCAGGTGGATGTTGTTGGCCTTCATCATGCGGGCCAAGTCGGCATCCTTCATGTGCTCGAGAAGGACGTTGTAAAGTTTCTCGTTCTGGTCGCGCGAGCGGTCGAGCCGGTGGTACTCGATCTCCTTCATGTTGAGATCCACCGCGCGCTTGTGGGAGGCATCGTAGAGCGCGGCCTCGCCCGCCTCTTCACGCGCAATCACGGCGAGATCGCGCTCGACCGCGCCCTGGATGTTCTTGATCTCACCGACCAAAGCCGCCCTGCTTTCGGAAATCCTCTGGTCGACCGATTTCACCAGCGGGTGATTTTCGCCTTTGCCTTCCGCGAGCAGCGTTTTGCGCGTGCGCACCGCATCGACGTACGTGCGGCGAAGATCGCTCAGGTACGGATTGCTCAGAAGCTCCGAGGCCGGCAAGCTATCCGGATTGTCCGTGCCGATTTTCGAGAGCTCCGCGTGCCGCGCCAGGATCTCTTGCTTGCGCGTCCGCGTGTGAATCAGCGCCGTCGCGAGATCCTGCATCTCGAGCCGGAGCATGTTCGATGACTCGTTGATCGACGTGCTGGGCAAGTCGTTGCTGCGCTTGAACTCGTGCAGTGAGTTCTCGTTCGTCTCCAGGTCCTTCTTCACCTGATCGGTTTGCGTGCCCAACCACGCGATCGAGTCGCTGGTTGCACTGACGGCCTTCTCGAGGTTCTGATCGATGTAGGCCGTGGCGACGGCATCGCAGAGGCGCTTGGCCCGTTTCGGATCGATGTCCTCGATCTTGATGAGCACCAAGCGGCTATTTTTGACCGGGTCGACGGTCACTTTCCCGCGAAGGACGGCCGCGGCCTCCTCCACCGTCATCGGCCGCGGCGGCGGCGACTTCAGGCCGAAGAACGCGTAATCGTTCTGCAGCGCGATGTCCCGAACTGCCCGCTCGAGCACGCGCGACGATGTGACGATGCGGTATTGCGTCTCGTAATATTCTTGATTGTTGAAGAAGTCCGTCGTGCCGAGCGGCATCGCCGAATCCATCTTTTCGCCCATGGGGCGAAAGGCATTCGGATCGAGCTCGAGCATCGTTTGGGCTTGATAGATGCGCGGCAGCGTTTTCGAATAGACGAGGCTAAGCCCGGTTCCCAGGAGCAAGCACGCGACGATGATCGCCCATTGCTTCCGGACGGTCTTGACGAAACTCAAGACTACGGCGACCGCGTCTTCGGTGTTGGCCTCGTGCGCGCTGGACTTGTTCGGGGGGCTGGTCATTGCTGTCTTATTCAAGCCTCAAGCGGGGGCATGGGCCCCCGACGGGCCTCTGGTTACCACATGACGTGGAGGGAGGCGAGGAACTGCTGTTCTAGGGTCGTGGTCATGCCCTTGGTTGCTCTTGTCCGCTGTGAGGTGCAGCGTCGGCCCCTTTCGTTCGAGCGATTGCAAACAGGGGTTTCTCTGATAGAGATCACGCGCTTTCCACGAGTTACGTGTGCATTTCGGCATGAGGAATAATCAATAATGAGCTCGACGAGCTCGTTGGGTCGGTTCTCGTCGCTGTTCACCGTTCTGTCGCTCCTGGTGCGGCGCGGGGAGCGGCGAGTGCTTACGAATACCGAGCTTTTGGGGCTCGCGGGCGTGGTGTTGCTCGGCGCCCTGGGCCTCTTCATCGAGGGTATCGGTGTTTTTGCGCTCATGTCGGCCCTCGTGGGCCTTCGCCATGCGCCGATGACATTGGGCGCGCTTCTTGGCATGCCCGAGGTGGGGCCGCTTCGCTACGTGCCGTCGTTGGCGATGGTCGTGGGTGCCGTGGGGCTGCAGCGCGCCTTGAATCCGCCGCTCATGTATCTGACGAACCGCTACGGCGAGCTCGTCTCGTTCCGTCTGCGCACGCGGGTGATCTCTCTCGCCACCGCGTTGCCTGCGGTGCATGCGGGCACCGTTCCATCGGGCGAACTCGCGAGTGTGCTCAACGAAGAGATCAACCGCTCCGGTCGCGCCATCACCGCCGTTGCCACCGTCGCACAGCTTCTCTTCGGCATCCTCATCACCGCCGCGGTCACCTTCTCGCAAGACGCGAAGACCATGGCCGCCGCCGTTCTGGGCGCGCTTCCCGCGCTGGGGCTGTACGTCAGCCTCGCGCGCCGCACGTCGACCGACACGAACAACGCGGTCAAGGCGCGCATCCGCGCACAGGCCGAGGCCACCGAAGGCCTGCGCACGCTCGCCGCGATCCAAGCTGTCGGCGCCGGCGAATCCCTGCGCGCACAACTTTGGGGCAACGCGGCCTCCGTGCGCGACTGCGAGACGAAGATCTATACGAACATCATGCGCCTGCAGTACCTGATGCTCTTCGTCCCGTTGATGGCGGCGGCGGGCGCCATTGGTTACGCGGCGCATTCCAGGCCGGGCGCCTCGTTCGCCGAGCTGCTGTTCGCGCTCATGCCGCTCGCCGGCCTGGGCTTGCGCCTCGCCATTGCCGTCCAGGTGGTCATCACGAACGCGTACGGCGTGAGCGTCATGTCCACCAGCGTGTTCCCCACGCTCCGGCTCGAGCAGCGCCTCATGCAGCTCACGGAGCGCGTGCGGGTGGACGCGAGCAAGATCGATCCCGACGTGGAAGGGAAGATTCCCGGGTCGGTCGTCCTGCGCCAGGTCGGCTACCAGATCCCCTCCGGACCGTGGCTCTTTCGCGGGCTCGAGCGCACCATTTTGCGCGGGCAGCCGCTGGTCATCCGTGGTCCTTCCGGCACCGGCAAGAGCACACTGGCCTCGCTCATCGCGGGGGTCAACGATCCGACCGAGGGGGGCATCGAGTACGTCTTCGACGCGAAGCACACGCCGCCGAGCCCCATGCTGGTGAACTACCTGTCGCAGGATCCCGCGGTCATTGCGGGCACGTTCCGCGACAACCTCGTGCTCGGCGCCCGCACCCGCCCCGAAGATGCCACGTTGATCGATGCCCTGCGCGGTGCGCGCCTCTGGGAGGAAGTGGAGGCGAAGGGCGGGCTCGATGCGCCGATTTTCGAAGGGGGACGCAACCTGTCGGGCGGCCAGCTTCGCCGGCTGGGCATCGCGCGCCTGCTCACGCGCAAGCGCGGCATCTGGATCTTCGACGAGCCGACGGCCTCCCTCGATCCGCAGAACAGCAAACTGATGCGGGACATCATCGACGAGTTGAGCAAAGAGATCGTGGCCATCGTCGTCACGCACGATCTCGACTTCGACCTGGGCCGGGAGCCCACGGAACTTTTGCTCACCCCACCGGAAGAAGCGGCGCCTCTCCTCATGCAGTCGCAGTCGCAGTCCAGCAGGGAGTCGGAGTCGCAGCCGATCGCCGAAGGAGCTTGAACCATGTGTGGGATTGCAGGAATTCTGGGGGTACGTCGCAAGATCGCCGAGCCTGCACTCGCGGCCATGCTCGCGGCCATTCCGCACCGCGGACCCGATGGTCATGCGATGGCGTTCTTCTCCCCGGAGCCGAACGGTTCGAACGGGCCGACGCCCGTTGGACTCGCCCACGGGCGCCTCGCGATCATCGAGCCGACCCCCTCGGGTCTCCAGCCCATGGTCGACGACAGCGGGGCGATCATCACCTTCAACGGTGAGATCTACAACTACCGCCAACTTCAGCGCGAGCTCGAGGCGGCCGGCCGGCCCTGCAAAACCAAGACGGATACCGAAGTTATTCTCAAGGGTTACGCAACGAAGGGCATCGAGTCGGCGCAGAGCCTGCGCGGCATGTTCGCCTTCGCCTTGCTCGATCCGAAGAAGCGCCTCGCGTGGCTTTGCCGCGACCGATTGGGCATCAAGCCGCTGTACGTTTACTACCCCAAGGGCGGTGGCTTGCTCTTCGCGTCGGAGGTGCGGCAATTGCTCGCCGCGGGCGAAGAATTGGTTCCGCGTCGCGTGTCGCCGGCGGCCATCGAGAGCTTCCTCGCGCAGGGCATGGTGTGCGGCTTCGACGCGCTCATCGACGGCGTGACCTTGCTCGGCCCGGGCGAATCGCTGGTCGTCGACTGGGAAGGACGCCCGCAGAAGCAAGTGAAGTACTGGCAGCTTCCGTTCGGCGACGGGATGCACTGCACGCGCGAGCGCGCCGTGGCCGATCTGACGGAGACGCTGCGCGAGGCTGTCGACTGCCACATGATTTCCGACGTCCCGCTGGGCGTCTTTCTCTCGAGCGGCGTCGACTCCAATGCGGTGGCGGCGGTGGCCTCCGGCGTGAGCCGCGATCCGGTGCACACCATTGCCATCGGCTTCGATCAGCCGCGCTTCGACGAGTCGGCGGAGGCCGAAGAAAGCGCGCACGTTCTCGGGACGACGCACACCACGCAGTCACTGCACGTGGGCGAGATGCTCGGGGACATCGAGCGCGTGTTCGCCGCGATGGATCAGCCCACGGTGGACGGGTTCAACACGTACTTCGTCTCGCGCGCAGCACGCAACGCCGGCCTCACCGTGGCCTTGAGCGGCGTGGGCGGCGACGAGCTTTTCGGCGGGTATGCAAGCTTCCGCGACGTTCCGCGCGCGCGGTTTCTGCGCAAGGTCACTGACCGGCTCCGCATGAACCGCGCGCTCGCCTTGGCCGGGCGCGTCGCCTCGTCCCGGCGCGGGGGCGTGAAGCTCGAGGAGCTGGCCCACCGGCCCGCGGATTTGCTTGCGCTGTACATGCTGCGGCGCGAGCTCGTGCTCCCGGCCGAACGGCGCGCGTTGATGGACCTTCCGCAGGAGGCCGATCCGTCGTCGGGCCTCGAGCAGAGCATTCTTCGCGCGCTGCGCGATGGCATGCCGGCCGACACGGCCAACGCCATTTCCTCGTTCGAGCTGCGCTCGTACATGCGCGACATGCTCCTGCGCGATGCCGACGTCTTCAGCATGGCCAACAGCCTGGAGCTGCGCGTGCCGCTGCTCGATCACCGGCTGGTAGAGGTCGCGTGTTCGCTGCCCGGGCGCTGGAAACGGCCCGATCCGCGCCCCAAGCCGCTCTTGATCGACGCCGTCGGTCCGCGCCTGCCCGAGCGGGTGCCACACCGGAAAAAGCGCGGGTTCACCTTCCCGTGGGAGGCGTGGATCCGCGGTGCGCTCAAGGAGAAGGCGCGCGCCAGCATCCACGCCGAGGACGTGTGGAAGCGGCTCGGCGTGAACGCGCAGGCGGCTTCCAAGCTGTGGGATCGCTTCGGTGCCCAGGATCCACGGTGCGGTGCGCCGCAGATGCTCGCGCTCTGGGTCATGTCGGACTTCGCCGCGCGGCATCGGTTGTACGCATGATGAACGGCGCCGCCCCCAACGTGCTCTTTCTGAACCCCGTCGGCGAACTCGGGGGAGGGGAAATGAGCCTCCTGGACCTCATGTCGTCGCTGCGCGCGCTGGCGCCGCAGGCGTCGCTCTCGCTGGTGACCGGCAGCGATGGGCCGCTGATCGATGCCGCGAAGGCGCTCGCCGTGGACGTGCGCGTGCTGCCCCTGCCTGCGGCCGCCGCGTCCGTGGGCGATGCGACGTTGGCCGCCGTCTCGCCGTGGGAGCGCGCCCGCCTTGCGCTGCGCGGCTCGGAGATGGTCGCGTACGTGGCGCGCCTCGCGAGCGTCGTTCGCGCCGCGTCGCCGGGCGTGATCCACTCCAACGGCATCAAGATGCACCTGCTCGGCGCCGCAGTGCGCCCGCGTTCGACGCCGCTGGTGTGGCACGTGCGCGACTTCCTCGGCGCGCGTTCGTTCTCGGCGCGCATGATTCGCATGGCCCGCCACCGCGCCGATCTCGCCATCGCGAACTCGCACGCGGTGGCCGAGGACTTCCGCACCGTCGCGCCGGATCTCCACGTGCGGGTCATGCACAACGGCGTCGACACCAGCCGGTTCACCCCCGAGGGGCGCACGGCGCCGCTCGATGCGATGGCCAGCCTCCCGCCGTTGCCCGAGGGCGGTGTGCGCGTGGGGCTCATCGCCACGTACGCGCGCTGGAAGGGACACGATGTCTTCTTCGAGTGCGCCAAGCGGCTCTTGCAGCGCAGCGGCGTGCCGCCGATGCGCTTCTACATCATCGGTTCGCCCATCTACACCACGGGTCGCGCTGGGCAGTACTCGTTCGAAGAGCTTCGGGCCCTCGCGGAGTCGCATGGCATCGCCGAGCACGTGGGCTTCGTCCCGTTTCAGCTCCGCCCCGATGACGTGTACCGTGCGCTCGACGTCGTCGTGCATGCCAGCACGCGCCCGGAGCCATTCGGTCGCACCATCGTCGAGGCGATGGCCAGCGGCCGCGCCGTGGTCGTCAGCCGCGCCGGCGGGGCCGCCGAGCTTTACGACGAAGGCGTGGATGCACTCGGAGTGCCTCCCGGCGACGCCGAGGCCATGGCCGAACGTGTGGCGCAATTGGCATCGGACGCCTCGCTGCGGAGCTCCCTCGGTTCTGCTGCCCGAAAAACGGCAGAACGCCGCTTCGCGCGCGATCGTCTCGGCGCGGAACTTCTTGCTATCTACGCGGATCTCTTTCGAGAAGGGATTCGACCGTCCGCTCGACGCAGTTCTTTCGCGTAGCCGTCACCAAAAAGGTGCGATGGGCGCGTGAATTTCTACGCGGTGTTGCGCCACGAACTCCCCGCGGTGTGATAGGGTCCCCCGACCCTAACCGCTGTCTCCCGCGAGAAAAAACGGATGTTCAGCGCAATCATCGCTTTCTTCCTGGCGACCGTGGTCGCCGCCCTGCTTACGCCGATCGTGAGGCGCCTGGCTCTTGCCGTCGGCGCCGTGGACGATCCCAGTGCCCGCCGGGTGCACACGCGCCGCGTGCCAAGGCTCGGTGGCATGGCCATCGTGCTGGGCTTTTTCGTCCCCCTGGTCGCCCTTTACGCGCTCGACACCCAGAGCGCGCGCATTCTGTTTTCGCAGCCGCGCGTGGTTGGCGGATTGGTCGTTGGCTCGCTCATCATGGCCGGGCTCGGTCTGTGCGACGACGTCATTGGCGTCGGCGCGAAGATGAAGCTCGCCCTGCAGGTCACCGCGGCCGTGCTTGCTTATGCGAGCGGCCTTCGCATCGACGGCGTGTCGCTTCCGTTCATCGGGGCGATCACCTTTGGCTGGGCGGCGCTGCCCGTCACGGTGCTCTGGTTCTGCGGCATCGTGAACGCGCTCAACTTGATCGACGGCCTCGATGGCCTCGCGGGTGGCGTGGCGTTCTTCGCGTGCCTGACCAACACGGTCGTCGCCTTCATGGGCCACAACGTATCGATTGCGCTGCTCTCGGTCACGTTGGGCGGCGCCATCGTGGGCTTCCTGTTTTACAACTTCAACCCCGCGAAGATCTTCATGGGCGACTCGGGAAGTATGTTCCTGGGGTTCGCCTTGGCCGCGAGTGCCTTGTTGGGCGCCGGCACGCAGAAGACGCCCACGCTCATCGCCATCATTGCGCCCCTGGTCGCGTTGGGGCTGCCCATCATGGACATGCTCTTCGCCATCGCGCGAAGGTTCCTGATGCGCCGCTCGATCTTCGCGGCCGATCGCGGGCATATTCACCATCGCCTGCTCGACCTGGGGCTGACCCACCGGCGCGCCGTGCTGGTGCTCTACGCGATCAGCCTGGCCTTCACGGTGATTGCCCTCGGCCTGCACTTCGGCCGTTCCTGGCAGGTGGGTGTTGCGCTGGTGGTGCTCACCACGCTCATCTTCGGTGTGGTCCGGTTCGTGGGGGCGTTCAGTATGACGTTCGCCTCGCACCGAGGGCTGGATCCGCTGGTCGACAAACTTCGCCGCGCCGTTCCCGACGTGATCGCGCGGATCTCCGTGGCGAATCTGGACGATTTGCCCAAGACGCTCGAGCGCTTCGCCGAGGAGCACGGGCTTCTCGCCGTCGAGGCGAAGGCTCCCTCCGGGGCGCGCATGGGCAGCTTTCGCTGGGAAACGTCGACGGCCCGCGCGGTGAAAGAGGCGGTATCGGCCAAGTTTGCGCTGGTCGATGCCACGTCGAACCCGCTCGAGCTCGAGTTTCAGATGGACAGCCCCGACGGGGTTGTCGGTCCGCAGGCGGAGATCCTCTTGCAACTCGTGGCCGACGCCGTAGAAAGCCGATTGCAGCGCGTGGTGCGCGCCCGCGCCGCGAGCGCATCAGGCCGCCTGCGGCCAGTTTCATGATGTGGGGGGCTCCGCCTCCAGGATGAGCAAGTAGTGGGGGGCTCCGCCGCCCCACGCCCCCCAGAAGCCCCCGAGAGAAGAGGATGAATCGGTGACGACGACATCGGCCGTTTTCGTGATCGCGGAAGCAGGGGTCAATCACAACGGACGCCTCGACTTGGCCCTCGAGCTCGTGGACACCGCAGCTCGTGCCGGGGCGGACGCCATCAAGTTTCAAACCTTCCGCGCCGAGTCGCTCGCCACGCGCAGTGCGGCCAAGGCGGAGTACCAAGAGAAGGCTACGGGGAAGGCCGGTTCGCAGCTCGACATGCTGCGTGCGCTGGAGCTCGACGAAGAGGCGCACCGCAAGGTGGTCGAGCGCTGCCAGGAGCGCCGCATCGAGTTCATGTCGACGCCGTTCGACGTCGACAGCGTCGGGCTGCTCACCCGCCTCGGTGTGAAGCGCTTCAAAGTGCCCTCCGGCGAGATCGACAACCCGCTCTTGCTGCGGGCCATCGCGCAGCAGAATACTCCGGTGATCCTCTCCACCGGCATGGCCACCTTGGCCGAAGTCGAGGGGGCCCTCGGCATTCTCACCGCAGCATGGCTCGGTCAGGAACGGCCCGGCAAGCCGGGCCTGGGGCAGGGGCCCGAGTCGCTCTGGTCGGATCGCGGCAAGGTGCTCGTGGCCGAGCGCGTGACGTTGCTTCACTGCACGAGCCTGTATCCTGCACCGGCCGAGGCGGTGAACCTGCGGGCGATGCAGACCATGCGCGACGCGTTCGAGACGCGCGTCGGCTACTCGGATCACACGTTGGGCGTCGGCGTCTCCGCGGCCGCCGTGGCCTTGGGCGCGACGGTCATCGAGAAGCATTTCACCTTGGATCGCACCATGGAAGGCCCCGACCACAAGGCCTCGCTGGAGCCCGAGGAGCTCGTGTCGTTCGTGGCCATGTTGCGCGACGTCGCACTGTCGTTGGGCAGCGCGCGCAAGATGCCCACCGCGGCGGAAGTTGCCATGCGCGCGGCGGCGCGTCGCTCGCTCGTGGCGGCGACGCCCATTCGCAAGGGCGAAGCATTCACCGCGGCCAACGTCGCCTTGAAGCGACCGGGCACCGGCATGAGCGGGCGCTCCTACGACGCGCTGCTCGGTCGAACCGCCTCGCGCGACTACGCCGAGGACGACTTGATCAAGGAGTAATCGCGCGTCACACCGCCGTCCAGCCGCCGTCGACGAGGAGGTGCTGGCCGGTGACGTAGGCGGAGGCGTCGCTCGCGAGGTAGGCGAAGGCGCCTTTCAAGTCTTCCTCGACGCTCATGCGCCCGAGCAGGGCGCGCTCGGTGTAGCGCTCCACGAAGCGCGGATCCTGACCGCGCGCCACGCCGCCGGGGCTCACGCAGTTCACGCGCACGCGGGGGGCCATCACCGAGGCCAAGTAGCGCGTCAGGTGCAAAATGCCGCCCTTGCTCGCGTTGTACGCGGCGGGGTTCGCCATCTTCGTTCCCTCGTAGAGACTCCATTGCGGTGCCACCACGCCGTAGATCGAGCCCACGTTGATGATCGCGCCCGTGTGCCCATGGGCGGACAGTGCCGCCTGCGCGCGCTGCGCCAGCTGGAATGGTGCCGTCAAATTCACGCGCATCGCGGCATCCCACGCCTCGACGCTCTGCTCTTGGAACGGCGCCGCGAAGCCGGCGATGGTGCTCGTGCCCACGAACGCCGCATTGTTGACCAGAACATCGAGCCGCCCGAAGCGTTGCACCACGCGATCGATCAAGGTGGCGGTTTCCTCGCTTCGTGACAGATCCACGGCGAAGCCTGCCGCCTCCACCCCGAAGACGCGCCCGAGCTCCGCGGCACGCTCGGCGGTGCGCTCCTCGTTCAGGTCGCTCAACGCGATGCGCGCGCCCGCTTCAGCGAGGGCTTCCGCGCAGGCGAGACCAATGTGACCTGCTCCCCCCGTGATCAAAGCGACGCGCCCGTCCAGGCGCAACATGTCGGCAACGCGTTTCACGCCGCGCAGCGTAAATCAAAGATGCACGAATGTGCACCATGCGATAGAAGAAGCCCCATGATCGAGCGGCGGCGCATTGCCGTTCTGACGACGGGACGACAGGACTGGGGCATCCTTCGCACCGTTTGTTCAGCCTTGAAGGAGCATCCTGCGTTCGACCTGGTGCTCGTGGCAGGAGGCATGGCCTGCTCGCCTCGATTTGGTCGCGTGGTCGATCTCATCGGCGAGGACGGCTTCGAGGTCGCCGCCGAATTGCCCTGGACCGAGGACGCCCAGGGCACGCCGCGCTCCGCGCTCGAGCAAGCCGGTGATGCGACGGCGCGCGTGGGCGAGGCTTTGACGCGGCTGGATGTCGATGCCCTCGTCCTGGTGGGCGATCGCTTCGAAACCTTGTCGGCGGCGCTTGCGGCCACCTTGGTGGGCATCCCCATCGTGCACCTGCATGGCGGCGAGCAAACCGAGGGCGCCATGGATGATGCCATTCGTCACGCGGTGACGAAGCTTGCGCACCTGCACCTGGTGAGCCACCCCGAGCACCGCGATCGCGTGCTCGCGCTGGGGGAAGATCCCGGCTCGGTGCACGTCGTCGGCGCACCGGGGCTCGACAACTTGGGCCGCGCCGATCTCCCATCCCGCGCGGAGCTGGAGGCGAAGCTGGGTATCGCGCTCGAGCCGCCGTTGGTGCTCGTGACCGTGCACCCGACGACCCTCGCCGCGCAGAAAGACGAAGACGCACGCGCCGTGGCCGCGGCGATGGAGCGCGTACCCGCGACCTACGTCATCACCTTGCCCAACGCCGATCCGGGCAACGAGCAAGTGCGCGCGCACATGCAGGGCGTGATCTCGCGCGTGCGCGGCGTGGCCGCCGAGGCGCTGGGTGAGCGCAATTACTGGGGCCTTCTGCGCCTGGCCGATGCACTCCTGGGCAACAGCTCGAGTGCGCTCATCGAGGCGCCCGCGCTCTTCCTCCCCGCCGTCAACGTCGGCGATCGCCAAAAGGGACGCCGTCGCGAGGCCAACGTGATCGACGTCGCCACGGATCCCGACGCCATCGTGGCCGCACTCGGGCGGGCCCTGGGCTCGAGCTTTCGCGACAGCCTGCGCACGGCCGGCGCCGAGACCACGGCGCCGGGGAGCATCGGCAAGAAGGCCGTGGAAATCCTAGCCGCCACGCACTTCGGGCGTCCGGCGCGGAAGAAGCCCGTCAACCTTGGGAACAAGAATGGCCCGTGAGCTCATCGTCCTCGGGGGAGGCGAGCACGCGCGGGTCGTCATCGACGCGGCGCGCTCCCGTCCCGGCGAATGGACGGAGCTGGGTTACTCGGATCGGCAGCCGGTGCCCGCCACCGACGAACGGCTGGGCTTGTCATGGCTCGGCCAAGACGATGAAGTCCTTGAGAAATACGGCGAGCGCGCCTTCTTCGTGCTCGGGGTGGGCGACCCCCGACGCCGCCGCCTCATCGCCGAGCGCCACCCGGGCGTAAGGTGGGCCAATGTAGTCCACTTGAACGCCAGGGTGTCCCCGAGCGTCCAAGTAGGCCATGGAATCGTGGTCATGGCGGGAGCCATCCTCAACACCGGGGCAAAGCTTGGCGATCATGCCATCGTCAACACGGGCGCCATCGTGGAGCACGATGTGAGCGTGGGCACTCTGGTGCATGTTGGGCCCGCCGTGGCCATCGGCGGAGGCGCACTCATCGGTGACCGCGCCACCTTGGGCCTCGGCGCCCGCATTCGCGACCACGTGACCGTGGGCGCGGATGCCGTCGTGGGCATGGGCGCCGTCGTCGTAGGAAATGTCGAAACCGGACTCACCGTCGTGGGGGTTCCCGCGCGGCCGTGGAGGAAGTGAACGTATGGATCTCGATGGATGCCTGATGAACGAAGGGCAGAAGCTGCGCGATGCGCTCGTGTGCCTCAATCGGAGCTCGGCGCAGATTGCCTTCGTCACCGACGCGAGCCTGCGGGTCATCGGCCTTCTCACCGACGGCGACGTGCGGCGCGCTCTTCTCGACGGCGCGTCGCTCGAAAGCCCCGTGAGGCCTTACATCAATCGCAACTTCGTCTCCGTCGATGCGAATGCCAGCCGCGTGCAGGTGCTCGAGCTGATGGAGGCGCGCCGCATCCACGGCGTTCCCATTTTGGATGACAAGCAGCGTCTCGTCGGCCTGCATCGCTTGCAGGACATCGTTCGTCACGAACGCCGCCCCAATTGGGCCGTGGTCATGGCCGGCGGGCGCGGTACCCGCCTCGCGCCGCTCACGCACTCGGTGCCCAAGCCGATGATCCGCGTGGCCGGCCGTCCCATCCTGGAGCGCATCGTCCTTCATCTCGTGGGCGTTGGCATCGAGCGCATCTTTTTGGCCATCAATTACCTCGGCGAGCAAGTCGAGCGGCACTTCGGCGACGGCCGCGCACTTGGCTGCCGCATCGAGTACTTGAAGGAAGATCAGCCCTTGGGTACCGGCGGTGCCCTGGCGCTGCTGCCCGAGGTGCCGAAGCATCCCGTGCTGGTCATGAACGGCGACTTGATCACCGAGGCGGACCTCGGCGGCATCATCGACTTCCACGAGCAGCACGCGTCCGACGGCACGCGCGCCACCATCGGCGTGCGCCAGTACTACCACCGCGTCCCCTTCGGTTGCATCGAGGTGGACGGCGATCGCGTGGTGGCCCTGGAGGAAAAGCCGACCTTGTCGCGCGTGGTCAACGCCGGCATCTACGTGTTCTCGCCCGAGCTCATCGCTCGGATCCCCAAAGAGTATTACCCGCTGACGCAGGCCATCGAGCAAGTCATCACCCAAGGAGAGACGGTGCGCGCATACGAAGTCAAAGAGGACTGGATCGACGTGGGGCAGCGCGATCAACTGCGCCAGGCGCTGGGAGACGTACCCCATGAGTGACGTGACCTCGTTGCGCGGCGCCACGGTGGTCGTCACCGGCTCCGCAGGGTTCATCGGCAGCCATTTGACCGAGCGCCTCGTGGCCGAGGGCGCGAAGGTCCGCGCCGTCGTGCATTACAATTCGCAAGGCGCGTGGGGATGGCTCGACACCATCCCGGCCGACGTTCGCGCGGCGCTCGACGTGCGCTTGGGCGACGTGCGCGATGCCGAGTGGGTTTCGGAGACATGCCGCGATGCCAAGGCGGTCTTCCATCTCGCGGCGCTCATTGCCATTCCGCACTCCTACGTGGCGCCGCGCTCGGTCGTGGAGACCAATGTGGTGGGCACGTTGAACGTGCTCGAGGCGGCGCGGCGCTGGGGTATCTCCCGTGTGGTGCACACCTCGACCAGCGAGGTGTACGGCACGCCGGCAGAGCTTCCCATTCGCGAGACGCATCCGCTCAACGCGCAATCGCCGTATGCAGCCTCCAAGGTTGCGGCCGATCAACTCGCGCTGTCGTACCAAAAGAGCTTCGGCGTGCCCGTGGTGGTGCTGCGCCCGTTCAACACGTACGGCCCGCGCCAATCGGCCCGCGCCGTGCTCCCGGCGATATTGACGCAGCTTCTCGCCGGCAAGAAGGAGATCAAGCTGGGGCGCCTCGACACGCGGCGCGATCTCACCTTCGTGGCCGACACCGTGGATGGCTTCGTGCGCGCGGCGGTGACGCCCGGCATCGAGGGCGAGACCATTCAGCTGGGCACCGGGACACCGCACTCCATCGAGGACCTGTTCACGATGTCGTGCCGCGTGACCGGCGTCGACGCCAAGGTGGTCACCGACGAACGCCGCCTGCGTCCCGATGCGAGCGAGGTGCTCGTCCTGCAGTCCGATCCGGCCGTCGCGGGTGCGCGGCTGGGATGGAGCGCGCGCACGTCCCTGGAAGAGGGCTTGCGCCGCACGTGCGACTTTTTGAGGCAACATCTCGGATCGTACAAGCCCAATGAACTCCACCTTTAAGAGAATCGCGCTTTCGGAACCGTCCCTTGTCGGCAACGTTCGCAACTACCTCGAGGAGTGCGTCGCGACGAACTTCGTCTCGTCCGTGGGGCCCTTCGTGGAGCGCTTCGAGCGCGCGTTCGCCGAGTTCGTCGGCACGCGCTACGCGGTGGCGTGTGCGACGGGAACGGCGGCCATCCACGTGGCCCTGCGCCTGCTCGACGTGACGCCCGAGGACGAGATCTTCGTCCCGACGTTGACGTTCATCGCCTCGGCGAACCCCATCGCCTACGAGCGCGCGCAGCCCGTGTTCGTGGACTCCGAGCGACAGACGCTCAACCTCGATCCTGCCGCCGTCGTGACCGAAATCGAGCGACGGGCGCGCAGCGGCGAGAAGATGCCGCGCGCGGTCGAGGTGGTGCATCTCCTGGGGCACCCCGCCAACATCGATCCCATCGTGGAGGTGTGCGAGCGCTACGGCATCCCCATCGTCGAGGACGCGGCCGAGGCCTTGGGCGCGACGTACACCGCGGGGCGCTTCGAAGGCAAGCAGGTGGGGAGCATTGGCCTCGTGGGATGCTTCTCCTTCAATGGCAACAAGATCCTCACGTGTGGTGGCGGCGGCATGATCACCACCAACGACGAGAAGCTCGCGCGGCGGGCCAAGCATTTGACCACGCAGGCGCGCCTCCCCGGAGCGGAATATCGCCACGACGAAGTTGGATACAATTATCGAATGACCAACGTGGCCGCGGCCATCGGGCTCGCGCAGTTGGAATGCATGCCCGACTTTTTGGCCCGCAAGCGCGCCATCGCCGCGCGCTACGATGCCGTGCTCCAGGACCATCCGGTGCTGACGCCCGCCGTGCACGCGCCATGGGCACATCCGTCCTTCTGGCTCTACACGGCCACGGCGCGCTCGGGCGGCCGCTCCACGCGCGATCGCATTCTGGCGAATCTGGCCGAGGTCGGAGTCGAAGCGCGCCCCATCTGGAGCCCGCTACACACCATGCCCATGTACGCAAAGGCCAAGCGGTTGAGCGACGGCTCGATCGCCGAGGAGTTGGCGGCTTCCAGTCTGAGCCTACCGTGCTCCGTCGGCCTGTCGGACGAGGATCGAGAGCGCGTCATTGCGGTGGTGAAGAAGGAGCTTACGTAGCTCGCCGCCATGGAAGATCGAGCAGGCCATGCTCGATCTGAAGTTCGAGCAGCCGGAACTCGCGCTCGTCATCGAGCGAGAAGGCGCGCGCCTCGGGGATCTCGAGCAGCAGGTGCTTGCCCGAGGTGAGCCACGAGGCGTCGGCGCCGAGGACGAAATCGCGGCGCCATAGGTAGAGCGCTCCGTTGACGCGATAAAACGTCGGCACGTCCTGCCGGCGCGCGTAAACCTTGCTCGCATCGAAGGCGCGCTCGATCCAGCCATCCTTCGCGGTCACGCCGACCCAGAATGGATTGAACGAGGGGCGCGAGCACGCCACGATGCCATCGATGTCGGGCGCCGCCGCGGCGAGCATCTCCACGGCCCGCGTGATGTCCTCGGGCAAACGTGCGGGGCTGGTCGGGTCGAGCAACAACACGCTCTCGTAGCGCCGCCCGTCTTGGGCCTCGGCCTGCTGCAGCGCATGCGCGAGCACGGGCATCATCGGCGAGTCGTCCTGCGCGAGCTCCGTGGGGCGCATGAAAGGCACGTCACCGCCGTGGGCACGGGCGATGGCCGCCACCTCGGCGTCGTCCGTCGAGACGACGACGCGCTCGACGATCGGCGCCAGTTCCGCGCATCGAAGCGTGTGCGCGAGCAGCGGAAGCCCGGCCAGCGGGCGAATGTTCTTTCGCGGCAGGCCTTTCGAGCCCCCGCGCGCCGGGACGACGCCCAGCACGGGATGAACCTTCATCCGTTTCTCCAATCTCGAATCGTTTCCATCGCGCCCGAGGCCGACGATGCGCGCGCCGCGTCGCAGAGCGCGATCGCGAAGGCGCCTTCGTCGAAGGACGTCAGCCGGCGGTCGTACGTCTCTCCGCGGGCGCAGGCGAGCAGAGCGAGGAACTGCTCCCGCATCATGCTGTTTCGTTCGCAGCCGACGTGGTTGACTTGCGTCGTTCCGCGGCTGCTCTTGACCGTCACCGTGTTCTCGACCGCGTCCCAAGCGATCTCACCCTCGTGACCAAAGGCCTCGATGAAGCGCCGTCGCGTGCGCGTCAGGTAGTCGAGACGCGTGGCCACCGTGGCGCCGCTCGGCACCCGCCAGAGCAGATCGGCCGCGGCATCGCTGGCGATCCCCAGAGAATCGCCGACGGTGAGCATGGCGGAGACCCGCTGCGGTCGCCCGAAGAGCCACGTCGCGTAATCGATCTCGTGCACCAGATCGCGCAGCACGCCCCCTTCGTCGGCGCGGGCCGCGTACGTGTAACGGTGGTCGACGTTCGAGCGCCACTCGGGAAGGTACGACTGGCACGCCACGCTCACGTGATGAACCGCGCCAATCTCGCCCAGGAGCTCCTTGAATCGGCGAAGCCCCGGGTGAAAGCGGAGGTAGCAGCCTACGGCAATGGTGCGCTCGTTCGCTGCGGCGACCTCCGCAAGCCGCGCGACGCCCGTCGCCGTGGGGGCGAGCGGCTTCTCGATGAGAACGTGGCACCCATGCCGCAGCAGCCGCGCGGCATCGTGAACGTGACGCCCCGTATCCGTGGCCACGATGGCCGCCGTCGGCTGCAGCGCCAGAGCGTCTTCCAGCGAAAGCGCCCTGTAACCCTGCGCCGAGAGCTCGTCCACTCGTTCGGCGCGGGCAGGGACTGCGACAGGCTGGATCCCTTCGATCTCCGAAAGCACCTGGAGGTGCCGCATCCCGATCGATCCGGTGCCGACAACGAGCACGACAAGCGACATCGCTGCAGCACCCTAGCATGCCGTTAAGAATGCCGCAGCTTGCGTGCCAAGCGAGCCCATGGAAATTTGGGCGGATGAAACTATCGCTCGAGCGCGAGGTTCTTGCTCAGTACGTGGCGCGTCAGGTCTCCAACACTTTCCCGGACGGCACCGTCACGGGCGACGCGCTGAGGCCCTACCACGAACACGCCCTCGAGCGGCTCGAGCACTGCTTTCGCCATGCGCGGGTCAAGTACTTCGCCGTCGGTGGAGAGCCGAGCTTCAATCATCTCAATACCGACCAGTATGCGATGTACCTCTACTTCCTTTCGAACTCGATTCACCGCATGCAGGGGGATCCCGCGCTGGCGTCCAAGATCTACGCGCTCAACAAGGCCCTTCATGCACTCGATGTCTATTACGAGGTCGCATTGCCGGACATCTTCGTTTGGCAGCACCCCGTGGGGACCGTGTTGGGGCGGGCCAAGTATGCGAACTACCTTTTCGTGTATCAGCGATGCACGGTCGGCGGGAACCTCGCGGGGGTCTATCCTACCTTCGAAGAAGGCGTCGTTCTTTACGGGGACACGGCCATCGTCGGCAAGTCACATATCGGTAAGAATACTTGGCTGTCGCTCGGGACGAAGATCCTCGACCAGGACATCGATGGCCATGCAATCGTCTTTGGTCGGTCGCCGGACATCGTCACGAAGCCCGCAAAGCGAAGCGTGCTCCAGACATTGTTCGGCCTGGACGGATGATGGATGACTGAGCCACACAGGCCGTAAAGCTTGAGCTCATGACCTAAAGCGTACACCTTGACGGCAACTCGCCGTCGCTACGAGACACAAAAACCAGGCTCGGGTCGGGAGTGCGACAGTAATCGCTCACCGAGCCTGGTTTTCTTAACTTTGTGTGCGCCACAGCGCTTCGATGGGCGTCTCTCCATCGGAAGATGACTGTTCCCGTCGTCCTGTGCCTGGTACGCTCCTTCGCGCGTTTCGCGGGTGGGGCTGCATTACGGTTCGGGGAGGGGGTGCTTAACTTGATGCAAGAGAACGCGCAATGCGTTGCGTTTCGTGGTCCGGGTGGTGAGGTGAGGGGTGCGTCCGAACAGTACGGAATCGTTCGGCACGCCTTTCTTCAGCACCATGGCACCCATCGAAATTCGAACATCGTTTCTCGTCGCTCACGAGCCGAATACAGCCGATCCATCGGGCATCATGATGCCGCGGTGCAACACCGGGTAGACCTCGTCGAGGCAATCCAGCTGAAGAAGACCGATATGCGCATGATCAAATTAGAGATCAGGCGCATCGGAGTGATTGCTTGGACGGACTCGGCGCCAACGTACCCGCGCACGATCGCATGTCACGGCAGCTGAACACCTACTTCTCGACGTGGGAGCATGTTCCAAATGAGACGTTGTAAGCGATGCCATCTTCCAGAGACGTACGAAACCATCGAGTTCGACAACGAGGGCATCTGCAACATTTGCAAGTCGACCGAGCACAAGAAAGTCATCGATTGGGGGGCACGCAAGGAGCTGTTGGACGCTCTGGTGGAGAAATATCGAGGCAAATCGGATTACGACTGCATCGTCCCCTTCAGCGGAGGCAAAGACAGCACGTTCCAGCTGTATTACCTCATGAAGGAATACAAGTTGAAGCCACTGGTCGTACGCTTCAACCACGGCTTCATGCGTCCCACCGTGCGCGAGAATGCGGAGCGCACCCTCAAGCTCCTCGGGGCGGACTTCCTCGAGTTCACGCCCAACTGGAAGCTGGTCAAGCGCGTCATGCTGGAGGCGTTCAAGCGCAAGACCGATTTTTGCTGGCACTGCCACTCGGGCATCTACACGTATCCGCTGCAGGTGGCTATTCGCTACAATGTGCCACTTTTGTTCTGGGGCGAGCCGCTGGCCGAGATATCGCATTATTACGACTATCTCAACGATGAGATAGAATACGAAGACGAGACGAAGTTCAATATGTGCCGCAACCTCGGCATCACGGCCGAGGATATGCATGGCATGATCGATTCGCCGGAAGATCCGGTCGATCGGCGCGATTTCATCCCGTACACGTATCCCGCCCTCAAGGAATTGAAGCGCATTCAGTACTGCAGCGTATGCCTCGGCAGCTTCATCCCCTGGGATTACACGAAGAACTCCGAGATCATCATGCGGGAGCTCGGCTGGAAGAACGACGAGCTCGAAGGCGTGCCGCTCGAGATCAACGGCCACGGCGAGAAGATCGAGTGCTTCATGCAGGGGGCGCGCGATTACATCAAGTACATGAAGCGTGGGTACTCGCGGGCGACGCAGATCACCGCCTTCCACGTGCGAAATGGCCGCATGACGCCGGAGCAGGCGCTGCCCTACGTGATGAACGAAGGAAAGCGACCGCCTTCGCTCGATGTCCTGCTCGGATACCTCGGCATGACCGAGAGCGAGTTCAACACCATCGTCCGCGCGACGGAGGTGTCGCCGTACCATCACGATTACGGCCGCACCGATGAAGCACCGCGCGTGTGGGATCAGGACCTCTGGTACAAGGAAGCCGCTCCTGACGCCGGCGCGAGCAACTCACGCGTTTACTTGAAGGTCGTATGATCGGCATCGTCGATTATGGCGTGGGGAATCTGCGGTCATTGCGCAATGCCGTGGATCACGTCGGTCTCGACGTCGCCGTTCTCACCGATCCCGAGGCCCTCGCCGCGTGCGACCGACTGATCCTGCCCGGGGTCGGTGCGTTCGGCTCCGCCGCGGCGAACCTGCGTGCGCGCGGCTTCGAGGCCGTGGTGCGCGCGCACGCGGCGGCTGGCAAACCGCTTCTGGGGATCTGCGTCGGCATGCAGCTCCTCGCCGACGTGGGGCTCGAGTTCGGCGAGCACGCCGGCTTGGGCCTCATCCCCGGCAAAGTGCGCCCGCTCGAGTCGTCGCGCGAACACCCCACCCCGCACGTGGGCTGGAACGACGTGACGATTCAGCGCAAGCACGCGATGTTCGACGTGCCAAGCGCGTCAGCCTCCCCTTGGGGGAAGAAGAACGTCGACTACTACTTCGTGCACTCGTTCTACTTCGATGCGGCGAACGCGGAAGATGTCGTCGCCCTCTCGGAATATGGCAGGTCGTTCCCCACGGTGGTGGCGCGCAAGAACGTCGTAGGGTGCCAGTTCCATCCAGAAAAGAGCCAGGCGGGCGGGCTCGCGTTTCTGGAGCGCTTCGCCGAGTGGGATGGCACATGCTAAAGCGTCGCGTCATCCCCGTCCTGCTTCTGCGCGGCGATCGCGTGGTGAAGGGAAAGCAGTTCACCGACTACCGTGATACGGGCAATCCGGTCATGGCCACGCGCGTCTACAATGCGCAGGCGGCCGACGAGCTTCTCTTTCTGGACATCGAGGCCACGGTCACCGGCCGCTCCCGCCTGACGGAGATCCTCTCGCGCGTCTCCGAGGAGGCGTTCATGCCGTTCGCCGTGGGCGGCGGCATCCGCACCAAGGCCGACGTGCGTTCGCTCATCGCCGCCGGTGCCGACAAAGTCGTCATCACCACCGCCGCGGTGGAGACGCCCGAGGTGGTCTCCGAGGTGGCCGAGACCTTCGGCAGCCAATGCGTGATCGCCGGCATCGACGTTCGCCGCGAGGATGGCCGCTACGCGGTGTACGTGCGCTCCGGCCGTGTTCGCACGGAGCTGGACCTGCAGGAGCACGTGCGCAACCTCGATCGACGCGGTGCGGGGGAAATCCTGATCAATTCCATCGATTGCGACGGCATGATGGGAGGGTACGACCTCGATATGCTGGCCTGCGCCGTCGAGGCTACGAACAAGCCGGTCATCGTCTGTGGGGGCGCGGGCAACTTCCGCCACCTCGAGGAAGGGTTGCGTGCAGGTGCACATGCCGTGGCCTGCGCGAGTCTATTTCACTTTGGAGACAACAATCCACCGCGGGCCAGAGCCTACCTGAAGAACGCGGGGTTCCCAGTCAAGAGGGTCTAGGAGGGTCCATGAATATACTTTTTTTGATGACCGCACGCGGCGGCTCCAAAGGAGTGCCGCGCAAGAATCTGCGTGAACTTTCTGGCCTTTCCCTCATTGGATACAAGGCCGGTGCCGCACGGCGCTCGAAATACTGCCAGCGCATCGTCATTTCCACGGACAGCGAAGAGATTCAGACCGAGGCTCGTCGGTTCGGGGTGGAAGTTCCCTTCACGCGTCCCGCGGAGTTGGCCTCGGACACGGCGTCCAGCGCCGACGTGATCTGGCACGCCATGGATTACTTCGATGAGACGGAGGGGAAGGGCCATTTCGACGCCATCATGCTGCTCGAGCCCTCCGCGCCCTTCGCACGGGCCGAAGACTACGATCGTGCCGTAGAGCTCATGATGCGGACTCGGGCCAACGCCGTCGTCGGCATGCGAAAGGTCGAGGTGAGTTCCGTCTTTGTGGGCGGGCTGGACGCCGAGGGCCGCATTCCGACCATCGTCCGGAAGATGCGCGAGTTTCGCTCCTCGCCCGGGCGGCAAGAGGTACCGGCCGAGTACACGATGAATGGGGCGCTTTACCTGTTTGGCTGGGACTATTTCCGCGCGCACCGGAACATCTACCACGACGAGAATACGTACGGCCTCGTGATGCCGCAGAACGTCTCCCTCGAGATCGACGAAATGCACAATCTGGCCTACGCCGAGTTTCTCGTCGAACGAGGCTACGTCGACAAGAGCGATTACGTCCTCGGCAGCGGCCCCAAGGCAGCGCCGGTGGCGATTCCATCCCTCAAGGAGGCTTCGTGAGTTCGAATTCGGCAGGTGACAAGGGCCGCGGACAGCGGCTCTACGACAAGGCGCGCACGCTCATTCCGGGTGGGACGCAACTGCTCTCCAAGCGCCCCGAGATGTTCCTTCCCCAGCAATGGCCCGCGTACTACTCGCGCGCCAAGGGCGCGGAGGTGTGGGATCTGGATGGGCGTCGCTACCTCGACACCTCGCACTTCGGCGTCGGTGCCTGCGTCCTCGGGTTCGCCGACGAAGACGTCGACCACGCGGTGCTCGGCGCGATCCAATCCGGGACGATGAGCACCCTGAATGCGCCGGAGGAAGTGGAGCTCGCCGAATTGCTCGTCGAGCTGCACCCGTGGGCGGACATGGCCCGGTTTGCGCGCTGTGGTGGCGAGGTGATGGCCATTGCCGTGCGCATCGCGCGCGCAGCCACGGGGCGCGACAAGGTGGCCTTCTGCGGCTACCACGGTTGGCAAGATTGGTACCTCGCGGCGAACCTCGCCACCGACGCATTGGGGAATCACTTGCTGAGCGGGCTCGAACCGGCGGGCGTTCCGCGCGGGCTGGCGAACACGATGTTCCCGTTCATGTACAACGACATCGCGCAGTTCCGCCGGCTGGTGGAGACCCACGGCCACGAGCTCGCGGCCATCGTCATGGAGCCGTGCCGCGCCGAAGGGCCAGCGCCCGGTTTCCTCGAGGAGATCCGCGAGACGGCGACACGCCTCGGCGCGGTGCTCATTTTCGACGAGGTGACCACGGGCTTCCGCGTCCTCACGGGCGGTATCCACCGCAAATTCGGGGTAAATCCGGATATGGCGGCCTTCGCCAAGGGCATGGGCAACGGCTATGCAATGGCCGCGGTCATCGGAACGCGCGCGGTCATGGAGGCCGCGCAATCCTCGTTCATCAGCAGCACGTATTGGACCGAACGGGTCGGCCCGGTGGCGGCGATTGCCACGATCCGCAAGCACCTCGCCAAGAACGTGCCAGAGCACCTCATTCAAGTGGGGCGCACCGTCCAGGCCGGGTGGAAGCGCGCCGCCGAGCAAACGGGGCTGACGATCCACGTCGACGGCATCGAGCCCCTCTCGCATTTCGATATCAAGTGCGACCACAAGATGGCCGTGGTCACCTTGTTCATTCAAGAGATGCTGGACCGCGGCTTCCTCGCTTCGACGCAGCTTTATGCGTCGTACGCGCACCAGCCGGCGCATTTGGAGAAGTACCTCGCTGCGGTGACGGCGTCCTTCGACGTGGTGGCGCGCGCCCTCAAAGAGGGCTCGGTGGAAAAGCTCCTGCGCGGTCCCGTGAAGCACTCCGGTTTCCAACGCTTGGCGTGATCTTCGCAGAAGAGAGAATTCACAGGAAGGCGGGAAGGCGGGAAGGACTGCCGGCACGCAACGCTTTTTTGGGTTTTCAGTTCGCTCAGTGGGCGAAATGGAAACTCAAAAACCTTCCCGTCTTCCTGTGAATTTCTCTCTTCTGGGAGCCGTCTACAGCGTCGAGACAGGCGGCACGAGAAGAGCTGCGCTTCCCGTGACGATCATCGCGCGATCGATGGCCACCAGCCCATCGCCCTGTACCCGCACGCGCACGACGTGATTGCCTTCGGCCAGGACGGGGCTGCTCCAGATGGCCACGTTGCCGCGGCGGGCGCCCTTCAAGCTCACGCTCGCCTCGGGACCGCCGTCGATGGAGATTCCCGCGGTGCCGTGGGTCGAGTCGTACACGCCATAAAGAACCACGCGCTGGCCGATGAACGATAGGCTCGCCGTGTCGCTGGCGCCGTTGCTCCACGAGTTGTCCCCGCTGAAGCAGCCGCCGTCGCAGGGGCCGTGTTTCCAGCCGGCGCCCACGTAATGGAATTGGTTCACACCGCCGCCGCGGATCGAGTTGTTGACGTCGTTCACGAACCCAAATCGGTATTCGGCGCCTCCGGGAACCGTGCTGCCTTGGAAGGGCAGGGAGGTCACGCTGATGCGCTTGCTCGGTAGCCCGGGCGCGCTGGCCGTGAGCGTGATGATCCCCGAGCGCCCCAAGGCCGACTTGAGGTAAACCGCACCGCGGCCTGCCTCCAATGCGAGCGGGCTCTCGCCCACCAGCGCCCCGGGACCGCTGACCGCGAAGCTGACGTTGGCCGCGTTGTCGGGCACCGCCTGGTCATGGCCGTCGAGCGCCTTCACCGTGACCCGCGTCATGTCCGCGCCATCGGCGGCGATGGTGCGATCATCGATGTTCAATTCGAGCTTCGTCGCCACCCCTGGCGTGTATTGCGTCGCCGTCTCCGCCACGCGCCCGCCGATCCAGCAATCGGCCCGCAGGTTCCCGGGCGCGAAGGCCACCTCGTCGAACTGGAAGAACGGGTGCGGCAATCCAGTGTAGGCGTTCGGGGTGATTTTCCCCTTCGACGCGCCGTTGGCGAAGAGCTCCACCTGTTCGCAGTTGCCCGCCACGTAAACCTTGTTGGCCGAGGTGGGGGCCCAATAATGGTCGATGGCCACGTACGGCTCGTAACGCGCGGGATCGCGCTGCGAGGAGAAGACCGAGGCCGAGAACTTGGGCATCCGGAAGATGTCCGAGACGCCGTGGTAACAGGTTTGGTCGCGGCAGGATTTGCTATCGAACGTCGTATTGTAGTCGAACGCGCACCAGCCCAGCGCCCCGGAAATGTTCGTCTTCTCGCCGGCCTTGCTCTGCACCTCCAGGTGCGTCTCCATCGTCCGAATCAACGTGGCCTCGGGATCCCACGCCCGATGCGGCCGCGTGTGCCCCACGGATTCCGTGATGAGCCAGGGAAGAACCACGGGGTCCAGCGCGGTGCTGGAAAAGTCGTTGTACGTGAAGACATCCTCGAGAAACTCGCTATGGCTGTTGTTCGCGGCGCGAATGCCCGACGTGGGGCGCGAGGGATCGAGCTGGCGCGCGCGCGTATTGGTCGCCGTGTAGAAGTCGTGATCGTCCTTCGATTCGTTGATGCGCACGCCCCAGCTGATGATGGCGGGGTGGTGCCGATCGCGCAGGATCATCTCCTCCACGTTGTGGACCGATACGTCCTTCCATGCCTGATCGCCGATGTATTCCCACCCGGGGATCTCTTCCAAGACGAGCAGGCCGATCTCGTCGGCCCGGTCCAGGAACTCCGGGTCTTGCGGATAGTGCGACGTGCGCATGATATTCAGGCCGAATTCGTACTTGAGAATGTCGGCATCTTTGACTTGCAGCCGGTTGGGCGCGGCGCGGCCGACGTAGGGATACTGCTCGTGCCGATTCAACCCGCGCAGCTTGAGCCATTGGCCATTGATGTAGAACTTGCCGTCCGTCTTGTCGAAGCGCGCCGACCGAATGCCCACGCGAACGGAGCGTTCGTCGGTCGCACGGCCATCGCTTCGAACTTCGTTGCGTGCAGTATACAGATACGGCGAATCGGGATGCCAGAGTTGGGGCGACGGCACCACGATGTCGTAGCTGATCTCGGCCGCGGCATGCGCTTCCACGGTTTGGGTCGCCGACCCCGTGGCCACGACCTTTCCGCGCGCATCGACGAGGGTCGTGCTCACCGTGGCCGGCTTGGCCGCATCCCCATCGTTGCGAACCGTGGTTTTCGCGCGGAGTGTCGCCTTGTCCGATTCGATGGACGTGGTGCTCACGAACGGCGTATCCGCGTGAAGCGGGTTGGTGACGATGAGGTTGACGTCGCGAACGATGCCGCCCCAGACGTAGTAATCGATCTTGCCGCCTTCGGGGGGTAGGTCGCGGCGTTCCGTCGAATCGACTTTGACGGCAATGACGTTGTCGGCACCGCCGAGGCGCACGAAATCCGTCACGTCGAAGGTGAACGACGTGTACGCACCTTGGTGCTGCCCGACCCAGGTTCCATTGACGTACACGTCGGCAACCTTGGCCACGCCTTGAAACTCGACGGAGATTCGCTTCCCCGCGTAGTCGTTCGGCAGCACGAAGTGCCGGCGGTACCAGGAGACGGGGACCTCGTAATCGATCTTCTTGAAGCCCTTGTGGGGGTGAATCCGAAAATAGGGCAGGGTAACCGGCACGAAGAACGATTCACTCGATTCCTCGGCCGAAACGACCTGGCCATTTCCACTTGGGACGTCGCCGGCAAAGAGCCACTCCGTGTTGAAATTCAATGTCTGCCGCGGCGAACGTCCGAGCGACGATTCCGTCTCGCCATAAGGGGATACTTCATCGTGTCCCGCGCACGCCGCCAACACCGCGGCGCTCGCCACCGTCACGAGTCGTTTCATTGGGGTCTCCTAGGGTTTAGGGTTTAGGGTTTAGGGTTTAGGGATCAGAAAGAACTCTCTTCCCTAACCCCTAAACCCTAACCCCTAAACCCTCCCCATCCATACGCGCGGGGTGCGCACGCCGGGACGGACTTCGCCACTCACGATCACCATATCATTTCCCCAATGCACGGCCGGTGTCGTCACCGGCGGCGGCCCTGGGAAATGGCCGATCTCTCGCCACGTGTGCGACGATAGGTCATAGCGAAGGATTTCGACGTTGTCGCCCGTGTGATGATCGTAAATCCAGGTGATGACGTCGTTGTGCGCGGCCCGCTCCGGAGAGCCTGGCGGATATTGATTCATGAGCGCCGTTTGCTCCTGAATTCGATTCCATCGATCGATGTCTTTGTCGCCACCCATCACGAGGATGTGGCCCTGACCGGTGGCAAACGCGAGGCCCGCGGTGATGCACCACGGTAAATCCGTTTCACGCGACCATGTGCCTTGGCGCGGATCGTAGGCATGAACATCGCGGTAGAATTGCCAGGCCCCGCTCGACGTTCCGCGACCGCTCAGGAGAAAGAAGCGGCCGCCCAGCGCGACGCCGACGGCCACGCTGCGCGGATCGCCCGGCCACCGTGGCAAGGTTTGCCAACCGGACGACGGATTCGCCAGATCGAGCGACCAGAAGTCTCCACCCTCGGCCACGTACACCGTGTCGGCGACGATCCCGGCGACGGCGTAGGACACGCCCCGCGGAAGATCGGGGAGCGCCTCGGTGACGAGGTCCCCGCGCGCCGGCTCGAAGCGCATGAAAAAGACATGCGGGAACGACTCGATCGTCGCCTTTTTGGTCCCATTGGGCCCGCCGCGAAAGCCTTCCCCGCCGACGACCAGCACACCGCGCGGTGTGCTCAGCGTGGCCGCGTAGGCGATGCTCATGGGCAAGCGGCAGGTCGTGTCGAGCCACGCATATTGGCCGTCGCCGGTGCGCGGCAACACGAAGACCTCGTCCCAATAGACTTTGCCCAGCACGGTGTCGCGGTTGCTCGTCTTGCCCGGCTCGGGAAAATTGGCACCACCGGCCGCGAGCAGGTAATCGCCGTGCGTGCCGGCGAGCAACCCTGCCAGCCCGAGCTGCCGCCAATACGGCTGCGCGACGGGAATGTGCGGCGACCAATCGACGCGATTCGGCGGCAACGGTGGCAGCTCTCGCCACGTTAGCCCGTCTCCGTCGACGTCATCTTCGCAACCCGTCGCACCGGTCATCGTCGCGGCGGCCGAAAGTCCGAACAGCCCCAGCACACCCCGCCGGCCGATGGCGGTCACGGCCCCACCTCGCGCAACGGAATGCGCTGAAAGACCATGGTCTCGTAGGGACCCGTCGAACCCGTCTCGTACAGGAGCCCGAGGGTCGCCGGATCGAGCTGCACCAGATCGGAATACGCCGCGGGTAGCGTCGAGACGGAATAGCCGTCGGCCCAGGTCGCGCCGTCATCGTGGCTCACGCGAATGCGCATGGCCGCACGGGTATTCGCCTGCGACGGACCGGAATAGAAAAGCGCTCCGCGAGCCGGAAGCACGCTGCCCTCCACCTTGGGCGTGACCAAGGTATCCTGCACGGCGTACGGCGCATCCAGCGATTCGCCGCCATCGGAGCTGTACGCATCGACCCGATGCTGCGGGGCGCTGCCCTGATTGCGGCTGTTGAAGTACAGAACGCCGTTGGACAACTCCGCGACCGTGCTCTCGTTGGGGGCGATGATGCCATCGACCGGGCCATCGGTGAAACCGATACGCCAGGTCCGCCCCCCATCATCGCTGATGATGGCATGCCCACCGTAGTACTTTGCCTCCGTGCCCACGTCGGGTGATCCTTCGGGCGGAGCGCTCGAATGGTTCGACGGCACCACGATGCGGCCTGCATGGACGCCATGCTGCAGCACGATGGCGTGTCCGGGCCCGGTGGCGTACCAACGCCAATTCGCGGCTTTGGTGTCCGCCGTGATGTCGCGGGCGGGCGACCACGAGCGTCCGCCGTCGGTGCTGCGCTGCACGAACACGCGGCGCGTGTCCGCGGCCGAGGCGGCACCGGACATGATTTGCTTCTCGGTGACCCTGCCGTTGCGCGTGGTCAAGAGCACGATATCGCCATTCCAGGCGACCGCCGGGCTCGGGTTGCCTGCGGTCGCGTCGCCATTGCTGGACACGACGCTCAGCGGTCCCCAGGAGCATCCGCCGTCGTGCGAGGTCTTCGAAACCACGGCAATGGCGCCGCTATCTCCTGCCGAATCGCGCCGCGCCTCCGCGAAGGCCAGCACGGAACCAAACCGCGTCCGCACCACGGCCGGGATGCGAAAGGTGTGATACCCCTCCGTGCCCGAGGTGAACGGCACCGAGGACGTACAGCTGCCCGCAGCCGCCGGGGATGCCGTGGTGGCCGTGACCGGTGAAATGGCACACATGAGTGCGAGCAGAATTGCGCGCGGGGGCAACATGCTTTCCTCCTGTCAGGGAATCAAAAGAAGTAATAGACGCCGAGCATCCACCGATGATTGCGCGCCGTCGCATCGTCGACGAACTTTTGCGTCGTCAATTGATACGAGAGCCCGGTGCGAACCGCCGGGGTAATATCGAAAAAGACATTCGCATCGAAATAGCGGGACTGCTTGTACACTTGCTTGGCCGCCGCCGGCGCGATGAGGCGCGGCATGTTCACGGATATCCCGTGGCTGTAATTCGTCGCGATCGAAATGCGTCCCGCGGGGGGCAGGTAATACTGCAGCCCCACCACGAACGTGCGCCAATGGATGGTGCGCAGCTGCCCGTCGGGATCGTAGACCACCAGCCCGTTGTCGATGTCCGGCGTGTACGTTGGCGCAGGACTCTGGTTGCCCGGGTTGGGGAGCTGCGGAAAGGTCACCCCGGCCGCCGTTTGCAGCTGATCGCCAATCGCGGTCCCAAGGGTGAATGCCCCGGTGAGCGTGAGGCCATTGCCCTTTTGATCGTCACCCTTCGCCGGGATGAGCGGGATCATCGCATTGAAGGTGAGGCCCCAGCTGGTGGCCGAGTTCGTGCGCTGTGGCGTCGCCGAAAATTCGTCCACACGCAGCGAGCGCACGAGCCCCGAGATCCCGATGGCCATGGGATCGACCACCGGCCCGCCCGAGCCGGGCGCATGCACCGCCTTCGCATAGTTGAAATTCACACGAACCGCGGCCTGCCCCTCCGGTACGGCCGAGTCACGCTGCGGTCGCACCGCGGCGATGCCCACGTCGATGTCCAGCGGATCGGTGCGAAACCGATGCGACAGGCGCACCTGCATGGTGCGAAACAGCACCAGATTGGGGAAGGGCAGGTACTGCACCGACGCTGGAAAAAAGTACGGATTTTGCCCGAATAGCGCGTAGCTCTCGCCCGCGATGACATCGACGTAGTCCGTCTCCAGCCGCAGGTACGCGTGGCGGAGACGGAATCCGCCGCTGATGAGCAGGGCGGCCTCGCTCACGTTTTGCGGCTGGTTGCCGAAAAAGTCACCCTCGAGGACGGCTCCCGGCTTGATGCCCATGTAGCGCGGCGCCTCCATTTTGAACCCGAGGCGGCTGTTGCGCGCGGTGAAGTGCGTGCGCCCCTTTTGGCCGCCGAGGGCGTCGTCGCGCTGGAGAACCGCGGACCCGGCGGAGTCGGCATAGCTTCGGGTCGAGTCGTTCATGACGTTGAACTCGATGAAGCCGTAAATGCCAATCCTCCACGCCGAGTCTTTTTCACCAATGCTGATCGTGTATGGCGCGCGCGCAAATTCCGGGCTCGCGGCGAAGCCCCGGCGTTTGCCATTGCCGTTGGGCGCGGGGGTTGGTGATTGCGCGGCCGCTTCCGGGGCGAAGAACATCGCGGCGGCGGCGGCGGCCGTGCGCGAGAACAACCCTGCGCGCATCAACCGACCCGTACGCGGATGCCGCGAAAATGCTCGTCGATGGCCGCGCGGAGCCCGGCCTCGTCTCGATGGCGCAACGCGGTCAGGATGGTGCGGTGCCAGCGTGCCACCATCTCCGGCGACCAATCGGCGACGGGGAGCTCCTCTTCCAGCGCATGGAAGACGCGCCAGAAGACGCGCAGCAGATCCAGAATGAGCTCGTTGCCCAGAGGCCGATACAGCGTTTCGTGAAAGCGCCAATCGGCGTCCGGCGCATATTCACCGCGGTGGGCGCGCGCCTCCATGGCGGCGACGCATTCTTCCAGGCCCACGAAGTCGGCCCGATCGTAGGCGGCCACCACGCGTTGCACGAGGCCGGACTCCAGCACCTCGCGCAGCTCGAGAAGATCGCGAATGTCCGACAGATCGCTCTTGAGCGAGCGCGCGGTTCGAAAGGTGAGCCCCGTTTCCAGCCCGGCCAACGACACCGAGCCGACATAGGTGCCGTAGCCATGCCGGATGTCCACGATGCCCAGTGCCTCCAGCGCCTTCATGGCTTCGCGCAGCGGATGGCGACTCACCCCTAGCTCGGACATCAACTCGAATTCCGTGGGCAGGGGAGAGCCAGGCTCGAGCTTTCGTTCGACGATGAGCTTTTTGATGGATTCCTGCAGCGCTTGCTGGTTGGCGCGTGCGCCTGGCCGTGTTTGTTGCATTTTGATGACGTTCCAGTATTATTTATGTGACATATCACATAGGACGTCCTATGTCATCCGGGACCGGCGAGAAAAGCGATCGGGAAGGAAGCGAATGAGCAAGTCGGTACCCCGTGAACCCACATCGTTTCGTGAGCTCGAGGCCTCCCAGCGCAAAGCATTCTTTGCCGCTTGGCTCGGTTATCTGCTCGACGGGTTCGACTTCATCCTCATCACATTGGTGCTGACGGAAATTGCAAATGACTTCGGGTTGAGCAAAACGCGCGCGGCAACTTTGGTATCGGCGGCGTTCGTTTCGCGGTGGCTCGGCGGGCTAGTGCTCGGAGCGATCGGCGATCGATTCGGGCGAAAGCCCGCCATGATCTTATCCATTTTCGCGTTCTCAATTGGAAGTGCCTTGTGCGGTTTTGCTTGGGGGTATTGGTCACTATTTGCATTTCGCGCCATCGTCGGTTTGGGCATGGCTGGCGAATATGGCTCGAGCACCACCTATGTGATGGAGTCTTGGCCGGTGCATATGCGCAATCGCGCCACGGGCTTTCTGCTTTCCGCCTTTCCCATCGGCACGGTGGTCGCGGCGCTCGCGTATGGCGTCATCGTTCCCGACTTGGGCTGGAGATGCCTATTTTACATCGGACTCATTCCCATCGCGCTTACCTTGTATTTGCGCCGCTCGCTGCCAGAGGCCGAGGAATGGCAGTCCGACGTGGGCAATCGCCGCAACGTCAGCACGTCGTCCATGCTGTTTGCGCCCTCACGGCGCCTGCCCAATGCGGTCCTCGCCATCGGGCTCGCCACGGCCTTGGTGCTGATTTTCAGCCAACACACGGCGGGCTACGGCTGGCTGCTCGCGGTGGCCGCGCTGATGGCGTTCATCGTTTTCGCCATACAGGTGGCCGGTCGGCTGCTGCCGGTGATGCTTGCGGTCATGGCCACCGTATTTTGCGCCTTCCTCTATTCGTGGCCCATTCAGTCGCTGCTGCCGACGTACCTCAAAAGCGAACTTGGATACAGCGCCGTGCAGGTCTCGACCGCGCTGACGTGGGCGGGGCTCGGTTATGCGGCGGGCTCGTGCGTCGCCGGCATCGTGGGTGATGCCCTGGGCACGCGGCGCGCATACGTGGTGGGTCTATTTCTTTCGCTGCTATTCGTCTTTCCCGCCTTTGCTCTGCCTGCGGGCAACGTGGCGCTGCTCTGGGTTCTGCTCTTTGCCATGCAGTTTACCAGCCAGGGCATTTCCGGCCTTTTGCCCAAATACATTGCCGATCATTTCCCAACGCGCTTGCGCGCCGCGGGGCTCGGCTTCACCTACAATGTTGGCGCGTTGGGCGGCGCCGTGGCGCCGTTGGCGGGGACGACGATCGCGGGCCACGTGGGCAACCTCGGCACGGCGTTGATGATCCTCGCGGGCACGCTGACCCTCGTCGTGGCGGCCATCATTGGTTTCGACCTACCGGCCCGTATCGGGCGGGCCTTCAAATCCGATGACGAGCTTTCATCGGACATGACGACAGAAAGGAATACCACTCGTGCAATGTGATTCTCGTTCTCTGCGTGGAGTCATTCCCGCGCTGGTGACACCCATCGACGGCGAGGGTGACGTGGACAAGCGCTCGCTGGAGCGCCTGATCCGTTTCCAATTGGACGCCGGCGTGCACGGCATCTTCGTTGGCGGCTCCAGCGGCGAGGTCGCCTTGCTCGACAGTGTGCAGCGCGGAAACTTGGTAAAGACCGCCGTCGGCATGGTCGCGGGCGCCGTGCCCGTGCTGGTGGGCGCCGTCGATACGGGCACGCGCCGGGTGATCGAGCATGCGCGCAAAGCGGTAGCCCTGGGCGCGGACGCCGTGGTGGTGACCGCACCGTTTTACGTGCGGCCGAATCCGCGCGAAATCGTGGAGCACTTTCGCTTGGTGCAGGCGGCGCTGGGCCACCCCGTGGTCGCGTACGACATTCCCAGCGCCGTCGGCAGCCGGCTCACGCCGGACATCGTCGAGGAGCTCGCCGCCTCGAAGCTGGTGGTCGGCCTCAAAGACTCCAGCGGCGACTTGGTGACCTTCCGCGAGATCTTGCGCCGCACCCGTCGCCTGAACGGCTTTCCCGTGCTCTCCGGCTCCGAGTTGCTGGCCGATGTCGCCATCGAGCTCGGTGCACACGGCCTCGTTCCGGGGCTGGCCAACGTCGACCCGGATGGGTACGTGCGCTTGTTCCAAGCCGCCAGCCATGGCGATCGCGCGAAGGCGCGCGCGGAGCAAGATCGCCTGGCGAAGCTCTTCGAGATCATCTCCGTGGCCGATCTCGGGCGCATTGGCTTCACGGCGGGAGCGCTCGGTGCCTTCAAGGCGGCGCTCGTTCTGCGCGGCATCATCTCGAACGGCGTGACCAACGTGCCCCTTTCGAGCCTCGTCGACCGCGAGCTCGCGGAGGTTGCTACTATTTTGCACGAGACCGGCCTCGCGCCCGATATCCCGCTTCAGGTCGAAGTCGCATAGCGCGGTCCGCCCTTTCCGCTAAGATAGGCGTCCTATCGACGTTACTTATTCTTATCGTCTTAGCGTAAAAGGGAGGACGGAATGCGCTCATTCCGAAAGAGCTGGGCCTATCTTGGGGCCATCGGATTCGTTGCGGGTACATCGTGGGTCGTTGCGTGCAGCTCCGACGGTGGCGGCGGGGGCCCGATTTCTCGGCCGGACGCGGGCCCGGACGCGGGTGGCAAACCGTCCCCCTTGTGCACGTCCGCGCACTTTTGCTTGGAGTATCCATCCGTCGCTTGGGAGAACTTGCACGCTCTCGTCACCACGGCGGGCGGCGACCTTTGGGCCGCCGGCGACTACGGTGTGCTGCTCCACATGCCGAAGGGAGCGCAAACGTGGACGCGGATGGCGAGTCCGGTGTCGGCCTCCCTCCGCGCCGCGGCCGTCACCGGCGAACGCGTTTTCTTCGTGGGCGATCAAGGTACGGTCGTGCGGTGGGATGGGCACCAGCTCACCGTGGACACACTGGAGTCGCGCGTCGACCTTCGCTCGGTGTGGGCCGCGTCGGAGAACGACGTTTGGGCCGTCGGCGGGTGGTCCTCCGCGGACGCAGGCAGCTCGGGCGTCATCTGGCGCTTCGACGGCTCGAGGTGGTCGCCTTTTGCGAGCGCAACCTCGGCCATCATCGAGTCCGTGCATGGCTCCGGGCCCAACGATGTCTGGATGGCCAGCAAGCAGGGTGTGTATCACGTCGTCGACGGCGTCCTGCAGACGGTCTTGTCGGTGCAAAAATCCCACCCGCGCATTTGGGCGCGCTCGCCGCGAGAAGTCTTTCTGAGCAGCTCCGGCTACCCACCGCAGATCGAACGATTCGACGGCACGAATTGGACGAACGAAGTCCTCGAGGTGCCGGTCCGAGTCGAAGGCTTCGTGCCCGCGCCCGACGGTGCGCTTTGGGCCGCGGCGACTCCGTTGATGCGGCGGGAGGCAAACGGCGTCTGGAAATCCGCGCCGGATGTGCAGGCGTTCAAATACGGGGAGGTCCAGGTTCATGCCGAGGCACTGGGCTTCCGTGAGGGAGAACCGTTCGTCGCGGGCGAGAAGGGCCTCCTTTTCCGCGCCAAAGATGTTTTCCATGAGGCGATGACCAGCGGGTTTCAGTATGCCAAGGCATTTCCTGCTGGAAGCATCCTTCAATCCGGCTCCTCCATGCTCACCTACGACACCCAGGGCTTTCATCGGATTCACACCTCCGATCGCGTGGGCGGCAATGTCTGGGTGGCGGCCAATGCCTGGAACGACGTCTTCTTCGCCGTCTCGGGTTCTTCACAGTGGGACGGCGCTCTTACCGTCGAACGCTACGACGGGGCGCAGGTCAAAAAGGTTTATGCGGGAGGGGGTACGTACGATCATTATTGGCCGCTCGAGCTTGCGGCCAATGGCGACCTCTATCTCGGGTACACGAACACGGGCATGCACGCGCCTTATCCAACCCAGTTGGACAAGCTCCCGGCCTCGAGTACCAAGTCAGCACGGGCGGGTTGCGGCTACGGGTGGCCGTGCCGGATCATCGGCTCGGAGCTCCTTCTTCAGTCCGAAAATGGGGCGGGACGGCACCTCGCGCCGGATGGGAGATGCGAAGAGGCGCCCTTCGCATGGTCCGACGTGAGTGGCCCGAATTATCAGAACGTCTATACGCTCCGAAACGACAACGGAACGAGCATCTTCGGGCACTTCGATGGCGCGCAATGGAAGGAGCTCGCGCGCCCCGAAGGCAAGTATTGCGGCGTCTTCTACTTGGCCGACAACGACGTCTGGCTCAAATCGTGCGGCGGCCCCCGCCACATGTTGCGTTGGAACGGTCAGACCTTCGAGAAGCTGCCCATTGGCCTTCCCGAGGGAGAAGGCGATATTTCGCTCGTCTTCGGGACCGATCCGGAGCACCTATGGGTCGCCGACTCGGGGCGCATCTTCCGCTACAAGCCGTAGCGAAACGTCAGACGCGGTGGGCGCTTTTGCGCCCACTTGTCAGTCCCCGCTGGCCGCAATACGAGCATACAGCGTCCGCGCCCGCTCGCGGCCGGCGAACAAGATCAGCGAATCGCGCATCTCCTCGGAAAGGGTGTCGCGCATGGCCGCGTCCAAGTTCGGCGCTGCCTCGGCCCAGAAATTCTCCACCACCGGGACGAAGGGAAAGGGGCGGGGCAGGCGGTTCATGTACATATCCGCGTACGCCCACGAGAGGTCGATCACCGATTGTTCCAGGCGGCCGCTGGTCTTCAGCAATTCGCCAATGCGCCGTTCGAGATCGGCCTCGTTCTCCACGTCGATCGTGAAGCCCTTTCGTGCATAATGCACTTGGGTCGCTACCACCGAGGGCACGCCGCGCATGGCCAGCTCGAGGCCCGTGGTGGAGCTGTAGACCAGGCCCACGGAGGTCATCTTCATCAACGCGTAGGTGTTGACCTTTTGATCGCTGGCGATGAAGCGGAAGTGGGCCGGAGGCTGCGGGATCGCGCGTTCGTACATCTCCTTCGCCGTCTCATTCGCGCCGAGGATAATCTCCGCGGGATGTGCGCGAATGACCACTTGGCAGTCGTCTCGTCGGGCGAGGATGCGAAGCGTCGACTCGAACCAGGCACCCAACGTCGAGAACGCGCCAGGGGTTCCGATGACCGCCGTGTCGAAGGGCACGTTGGGCAGCACCAGCACGATGGGCTTACCTTCGTCCAGCGACAGCGAACGGCGCAGCTCCTCGCTCGAGACCAGCGGGGAGGTTTGGTACTTCAGCGCGAAATCCTTCCACTCCGTGCCCTCACGCGTGGCCATCGATTTGAGGACCCGCTCCCGCGCACGCTCGCTCGGCTGCTTGGGCGAGAGGCTCCACATCCTCTCCTCGAACCGCTCGAACACCGGGCGGTCCAGATTGAGCATGCAGCTGTAACGCTTCTCCCAAAATTCGTAGGTGACGTAATCCAACTTCGCCGCGTTGCAGGCGCGGGCGAAGGAGGCGAACTCGAAAATCATCCCATTTGGAATGATGGCCGAGTCGAACCGCTCGCGCGCGAGGAGCGAGCTTGCCAGTCGATAGGCCCTGGCATTTCGCTCGAGGCGAAATTCGTAAAGCTCCCTTTGGCGCCCGCCCGGTCCAATGTCGATTTGTTCACGCTTGGCCAAATAATGAACATCGAGCCGCGAAGCATTTTCGACGTTCGCGGCCGGCTCGCTCGGTCCGTCCTCGGGGAGATTCGCCAGCTCGATACCGCGAACGGGGCCCGAAGAGGGCAGGGCGCGCCGGTAGAGGGTCGCGACGATGCGCTCCACCGCGACCTCCGCGTGCGGCTGCGAGAGCGGGACGGCCAGCACGTGCGGCAGCCAAGCAATGGAGACTTCCGCGCCGCGGGCCGCCAGCGCGAGCGCCATGGCGCACGACGTGTCGAACCATTGTATTTTGTAGGCAAAAATCAGGATTTTGCGTCCGGCGAGATCTCCCGGTTTCGAGGCGGCCTGCAGGAGGGGGCCATAGTGCGCGAAGGCCTTGCGTATCCCGTGCGCTTGCTTCACGTACGCCTTGGTGATCGCAAGCGATTGCACGACGTTGCCGGCCCGGCCCTTCCTGGGAATGAGTTGTTTCCACGAGGGCCTGCCCAGAAAATCCAGGAGTGAATCGGTCGGTTCGCTCATGATCGTGCTGTGGTTTCCCCCGCGTTTCCTTAGCCTCTACGCCTTCGCTGGAGCAAGGAGAGTGTGAACAGCCCGGTCAACGCCACCGCACCGATGGTCGCGCTCTGGACGGGCGTGACCGACAGGTCCCACCCGCCCGACGTCTCGTTGCCATCGTCGTTCGCGGATGCCGCATGGGCGCTTCCAGATGCCGCGGCAAACGCGACCAAGGTGGCGACGAAGAACGACGATTGCCACGCACGGTGGCGGAAATGATGAAGTTTCACGAACGTGTCCCTTTCAAGCCCCCCTCGACTGCCGTGACCATGCAGAATTGGGCCAGCGGGTGCAAATCCGTCCGGGTTACAACTCGGTAACCTCTTCGATGACATCGCGCAACGCCTCGGTGACGGTGCGCTTCGGTTGCCAGCCGAGCGCGCGCAGCTTGGCTGCGTCGCCGACCAGATATGGAATTTCCGCAGGGCGGAATCGCTCGGGCGAGACCGTGGGCTCGACATCGACCCCCACCAGGTTTCGCAGTTCGCCGAGCACGGAGAGGATGCTCCTGCCCGTGCCGCTCCCGACGTTGTACGCCTCGCCGGGCGCTCCGCGAAGGAGCAAAAGCCGATAGGCCTCCACCACGTCGCGGACATGAGAGAAATCCCGCACGGGCTCGAGATTCCCCACTTCGAGACGCGCTTCGATCTTCCCGGTGCGGATGGCCAAAAGCTGTCGTGCGAACGACGGCACGACGAAGTGCGCCGCTTGCCCCGCGCCCAGATGATTGAACGGGCGCGCCACCACCACGGGCAGACCGTAGCTTCGGAAAAACTGACCCGCTGCCGTCTCCGCCGCCGCTTTCGAGGCGGCGTACGGACTCGATGGCGCCAGGGGCGAGGTCTCCGTTGCGTGCTGTCCTTCGGAAATTTTCCCGTACACCTCGCCCGAGGAGACCACGACGGTGCGGGCGGCCGGTGCCGATTTTCGCAGCGCCGCAAGAATGTTCACCGTGCCGAGCACGTTCACCGCGAAGGCGCGTGCCGGATCCGCATGGCTTTGCGCCACCGAGCTGAATCCGGCGAGGTGCACCACGCCTTCGGGCCGGTACTCGTGCACCGCACGCGCGACGGCCTCTCCATCGGTGAGATCGATGTTGGCGGGGCCAGGGGTCTCCGGGCCGCGAAGCTCGAAAACATCGGCGCCGTCGTCACGAAGGTGACGGCACAGATGCTTCCCGACGAATCCGTCGGCGCCAGTGACGAGGATACGCACGGCTCAATCTCGCTTGAGCCGTTCGATATCTGCGTCGACCATCATCTCGACGAGTTCTTTGAACCGCACCTTGGGCTCCCAACCGAGCTGCTTTTTGGCCTTGTCATAATCGCCAATGAGCAAGTCGACCTCCGCGGGACGGATGAATGCTGGATCGATCTTTACGTGTTTTTGCCAATCGAGATCGGCCCGGCCAAATGCGATTTCCACCAGCTCTTTGACGGTGTGCGTTTCACCGGTGGCCACGACGTAATCATCGGCCTTGTCCTGCTGGAGCATGAGCCACATGGCTTCCACGTAATCGCCGGCAAAACCCCAATCGCGCTGGGCGTCGAGGTTCCCCAAGCGCAACGTGGTGTCCAGCCCGAGGCGGATGCGCGCCACGCCGTGGGTCACCTTGCGGGTGACGAATTCCAATCCACGCCGCGGCGATTCGTGGTTGAAAAGGATTCCGCTGGCCGCGAACAGATTAAACGATTCGCGGTAATTGACCGTGATGAAGTGGCCATACGCTTTGGCCACGCCATACGGCGAACGCGGATAGAACGGGGTGCTCTCCCGCTGGGGCGTTTCGCGCACGTGGCCGAACATTTCCGACGACGACGCTTGGTAAAAGCGCGTTTCCGGGGCCGTGTGCCGAATGGCCTCGAGCATCTTCGTCACGCCCAGGGCGGTGAACTCGCCGGTGAGCACCGGTTGGTTCCAGCTCGTGGGCACGAACGACTGCGCCGCGAGGTTGTACACTTCGTGCGGTTTGATCGTCGCGAGGAGCGCTGCGAGCGAAAATTGATCGAGCAAGTCACCTTGGTGCAAGGTGACTTTTTCGCGAATGTGCGCGATGCGCTCGAATTTCTCCTCGGACGAGCGGCGCACCATTCCGTGTACCTCGTAGCCTTTTCCGAGAAGAAACTCGGCGAGGTAACTCCCGTCTTGCCCGGTGATGCCGGTGATGAGTGCGCGTCGTGTCATGATTTCACTGTTTGGAGACGCCCACGCCTTCGTAGACGAAGCCCTGCTTGCGGAGGCCGTAGGTCGACCAGATGTTGCGACCATCGAGGATCAGCGGGCGGCGCAGAAGGGTCTTCAGGCGCTCGAAGTCCGGGTTCTGGTATTGCCGCCACTCCGTGACCAGGACGAGGGCGTCGGCATCCTTGGCCGCATCGTACTGATCTTCCACCAGTTGAATGCGGTCGCCGTACAGCGCGCGGGCGTTCTGCATACCCTCGGGATCGTGCGCGACGATTTCCGCGCCCTCGGTGAGGAGCACGTCGATGAGCATCAGCGCGGCGGATTCACGCACGTCGTCGGTGCGCGGCTTGAAGGTGAGGCCCCAGAGGGCGATGCGCTTGCCGCGAAGATCGCCATCGGTGTGCGACTTCAGCTTGCGCGCCAAGAAGCCCTTCTGACGCTCGTTCACGCGGTGGGTGGAGACGGCGAGGTCGAGCTCCAAGCCGTGCTCGCGGGCCGTGTGCACGAGAGCCTGCACGTCCTTCGGAAAGCACGAACCGCCGTAGCCCGGGCCCGCGTAGAGGAACTTGGGGCCGATGCGGACGTCGCTTCCCACGCCATGGCGAACTTCGTGGATGTCCGCGCCCACCTTTTCGCAAAGGCTGGCGATTTCGTTCACGAAGGAGATGCGCATCGCCAACATCGTGTTGGAGACGTACTTGGTGAGCTCCGCGCTGGCCGGTGCCATCCAGATGATGCGATTCCGGTCGAGACACACGGGGTGGTAGATGCGCTCCATGATGTCGCGCGCGAAGGTGTCGTCGGCGTCGCAGCCGAGCACCACGCGATCGGGGCGGAGGAAGTCGTTCACCGCCTCGCCCTCTTTGAGGAACTCGGGGTTCGAGACGACGTGGACCTTGTGCTTGGCGTTCGCGACGATGCGACGGGCTCGGGCGTTCGTTCCGACGGGAACCGTGCTCTTGAGGACGAGCACCGTTTCCTGCTGCACGTTGGCGGCAACGGTCTCGGCCACTTTGTCGACCGCGCTGAGGTCGGCGCCGCCGTCGCTGCGGGGCGGGGTGCCCACGCCGACGAAGACGACTTGCGCACCCGCAACGGCGGCGGCGGTGTCGTCCGTGAACGTGAGGCGGCGCGCTTTGATGTTGCGGGCGAGAAGCTCCTCGAGACCCGGCTCGAAGATGGGGCATTCGCCTTCCCGGAGGCGTTGAACCTTGGCCTTGTCGATGTCGACGCAAACGACATCGTTACCCATCTCGGCGAATCCTGCGCCGCTCACCAGGCCGACGTATCCGGTTCCCACCATGCAAATGCGCATCGAAAAGCGTCCTTTCGAAAAGAATCAGAAGACGTCCTACAATGGGCTCGCCGACGCCGCAAGCGGCGAGCCATTGAAGCTGGCTTGGGTGTTCACCCCGGTTCACGGCGTAGAGTGTATATCCGCGACCACACCGCAACCGTAATCGAGTACTCGCTTACCAGCGCCCGCCGCAGGCTACGGCGGGGACCCTAGGTCGCTACGGATCGCTTGTCAATCTAGCTAGTTTGGCTTGCGCGATGGAACGGATTCGTCTTTCCACGGCCCATGCAACTGTGAATCCGAGCGCCTCGAGCTGCTTTTCGCGCCGGTCGGACGCGGCACGGGCCAGTATGCGAAGCATGAAATGGGGGGCAGGTTTGAATAAGACGTCATCGTCGTGCATCAGAGCCCGGACCGCTCGTCTGTAGGTACGTCGCGGAGCGTCCGCGAGCCGAGTTCGCACCTCGTTCCAGCGTGGCGCGCCCCGTTCGGCAAGCCAATCGGCGACGATCCACGTGAGGGCAGCGACCCCATGTTCGGCGGCCAGTGCCGCGAGGTGCTCGGGATCGAAGCCTGCGCGCAGGGGCAAGAGCTCCAAATCGCGAAGGGCCCATTGCGCGGCGCCGACGATCTTGTCCTTGTAGACATTCACGACCAAGAGCAACGCGTGGTCGTGCATGTCGGGTTGCAAATGCGAAAAGCCGAAGGGCGCCTCGTGCACGGTGGCACGCGACAAGATGGTTTCGATTGGCAAATTGCATAAGCCGCGTGGTCCGATATGCGCTTCGAATTCGACCATCATGCCGTCGATGTCGAAGACGATATTGCGCGAGGTGCGCGACACCTCGAGCAGGCGGAAGCCGGAGCGGAGGCCGAGCGCCTGGAGGCGGGCGAAGTCGCGCGGGGTGACGCGCAGGTCGACGTCTTGAATGCGCCGCTCACTCGGGTCGTCGTAGAGCCAGCGGGCGGTGAGCACGCCTTTCACCGGTAGCGCTCGGATGCCGTCGGCCTCGCACACCTGCAGGACGCGTCCGAGGACGCGCCGGGCATGTTCGTGTTGCGACCAGATGGCCGCGCGTTCGGCTACCTCAGGGTGCATGGGAGCTGGTCATGGGTCGTACCACGGCACGCGTGTGCGGTGCTTGTGGGTGTCATTCAACGTGGTGCATCTTTTGTTGCCGTTCGACAGAAGAGCGAAACGATTGAAAATAAGGTAGGCCATTAAGAGTAAGCGATGAAACACGACGAGGATGGCTGGCAGCTCGAGTCGGTTCCCTTCGAGGACGAGACGGATCCCAGCTTTCCCTCGCGGTTGGGGGAACGTGGCGCGGCGCAAGGCTCGTTGAATGTTTCGGGCTCGCCGCGCATCGACCGAACTAACCCTCATTTTCTGTGGCCGGCGAGCAAGCCTAGCCAGGAGCCCGAGTCGAAGATCGTGACGAAGCCGGTGTCGAAAGAGCCCACCCAGGTGGGGTTGGGCGAGAAGAGTCCGAAGGAGGCCGTCACGCAGGACGCGCCTGTGAGTCGTGAGTCGGCCGTGTCGGGCGGCCAGCCGTCGGGCGATGCGCCGCCGGTAAGCTCCGCGCAGCGTGAGCTGGACAAGAATCTGTTGCTCGCGGGCATCGCCCCCGCGCTTGCGCCCGACGAATCTGGGCTGCGCGAGCGGGTGAAGGAGGACGACGACGAGCGGGCCCGCCGTGAGCGCAACGAGTCGATCGACGAGCTGATCGATGGCCTCCCGTTCGAGGCTGCACTGCCGCGGAAAAAATCCGCGCGGCGCATACGCGAGGAGGAGGAATCGCGTCCGCGCCGGCCGCCGCTTCCGTCGCTGACGGCGCAGGGGCCCTTGCACACGGGTACGGGCGACATCGCCGCCGCCCTTCGCGAAAGGGCGGAGCGCGCGAAGGTCTCGCGCAGTGGGTCGTTGGTGCCCGCGGGGTTGTCGCAAGGGCGCACGCCCATCATCGGCGGCATGGCACTTCTTGCAGGGCTGATCGTGGCGGCATTTTTCGTCGCGCGCTCGACGAACCCCACGCCGGCCGCGCCCTCGGCGGCAAGCGCACCGGCCGCGGTTACTGCCGCGACCGCCCCTATCGAGAACATTCCGCCGCCGGCAGCCACGGCGGCCACGCCGACGGAGGCCGAGAGCGCGGCGGTGCCCGTGGTGGTCACGGCGCCGAGTGCATCGGACAGCGCGCGCGCAAGCGCGAGTGCGGCACGCGCGCGCAATGCGAACGGTGCTCCGCATGCGAAGCGCGCGTCGCAGGGTGGTGAGGGGACGGGCCTGGACACGAGTTCGCTGGACAGCCCGTCGTCCGGCGCAGGCAAACGGCCACGCGCCGCTGCAACGGAGGAGCCCGCGGCACCGCCCGCCTCACCCGTACCTTCTTCGGACGATAAGCTTCTGACCGGCCATTAGGTCTCGACGACGTCCCGAGTGAGATTTCGATCGATCCGGGGCGGTGAGATCCATCAAGATGGCGGCCGTGCTTCGTTTCTTATCGAGTCCTCGTCACGTTCTCGCAGGTGCCATCGCGGCACTTCTTCTGGTTCCCGCAGCCGCCTCGGCGCAGACCCCTGGTGCCGGCGGTAGTGGCGCGAGCACCACGGCCATTCGTGAGGCCGAACAACGATTCGAAGAGGGCAAGACCCTCTTCTCGCAGCGACGCTACGCCGACGCGCGTCTCAAGTTCGAGCAAGCGTGCGCCGTTCACCGCACGGTGAATTGCCCGAAGAATCTCGGCCTGGCCGAGTTCGAGCTGGGGCAATACGTGGAGGCCACGACGCACCTTCGCGAGTTCTTGCAAGGTGTGCGCGTCTCGGGTCCTGCCGCTGCCGGTCTCGATGCCGAAGGGGTGGCGGTGATCCAAAAGAAGTACACCGACGCCTTCATGCATTGCGGCCACCTCGAGGTCTCCGCGCCCGCCGGTGCGACCGTCGTCGTGGAAGGCCGCAACCTCGGCACCGCACCCCTGCGCGATACGGTCGACGTTCCCGCCGGCGACCACACCGTCGAAGCCCACACCGACCGGGGTATTCTGCGGCAAAAGGTAACGGTGGCCCAAGGCGAAGTGGCCCCGGTCAAGTTGAGCGAGCCCAATGCAGGGGCGCAGGTCAAAGTCGACGCGGATTCATTGCGCGCCGATCGCCCCGGTCACTCGAGCGCCAGGACAGTGGTCTTGGTTTCTCTCTACGGTGCAGCGTTGCTTGCGACCGGCGCCGGCATCGGGCTGACATTGCACGCCGAGGCCCGCAAGGGCGACGCCGACGACCGCCGCGGCGACTTGCCGAGCAACGGCTGCACCGGCGTGAGCTCGGCCCAATGCGACGATCTTCGTTCCCTGCGGGACACCTACGACGCCGACAAGCGCTGGGCGACGGCGGCCTTCATCGGCGCCGGCGTCTTCGCCGCGACCGCGACGGTCATGTTCTTCGTCTGGCCGAACACGGTCAACAACGAGCGTCCCGCAGGCAGCAAGAGCACAGGGGGCCGCACCGCCGACGGTGGCGGCATGAAGGGCCGTGTGGTGCCGATGCTGGCCCCCGGCCTCGGCGGCCTCGGTTACGCCGGCACTTTTTGAGAGATTTCGAGGAACGGGAGAGAGAGCGGATGCGAGTCTCGAAGAGGCGCATGGTTGCCACGTTGGCCGGCTTGAGTGAAGTCGTGGGGGCAAGGTGGTTCCGCACCGCGGTGGTGCTGACGGGGGTGATGGGAGCGGGTGTCGCTCTCGGCGGCGTCGGATGCAGCTCCGCCGACTGCTCCTTCGACGCGACATGCCTGGACGCCGTTGGCGACGCGGGTAGCGACGCCGGGGTGGTGTGGCCCGCCGGATGCACCCCTGGCGCCGAGCCGAAGGACGACGTCGAGTGTTTATCGGATTCGATTGGCACATTCGTGTCTTCACGCGGTAGCGATGAAGATGGGGTCGGCGACGGTTCAAGGGGTAAGCCGTTCCGGACTGTGCGTAAAGCGTTAGGTCTCTATTCGAAGCAGGTACATCGTATTCACATTTGCGAAGGGGACTATCGAGGAAACCTCGTATTCGAGGCGCGTCATAGTGGGTTGGAGATCTATGGCGGCTTCTCGTGTGACCCTGATTGGCACTACACGGGAGTGCTCAGCAAGCTCAAAGCGGAGGACACCAACCTTCCCGCGGCTCAATGGAAGGGGCTGACCGCCAGCAAGGTGCGAGATGTGGAGTTCTCCACCGAAGCGGCCACGAAGGATGGGGGGTCGAGCATCGCGGTGTTCGCGTCGAACAGCACTGTAGATATTGCGCGGGCGAGATTGAGTGCGGGGGACGGAAAGAAAGGAGTCAATGGTGTATTAGTCCCCTTTGTATTTCGTTCTGCCACGGATCTACAGGGCAAGGGTGGTGGGCCGCTGGCCGGGGGACCGCCTACGCCAATCCAATGCCAGGGTGATCTGAAATCGGAGGGAGCCAAAGGGGGCGACAGGGACGGAAACGGCGGGGAAGGCTCTCCGAGCGTTTCCGGCAGCGGCACCGCGGGAACGAATCAGGCGTGCCTCGCAGGGACGCCTGGAGGTACGGGCGGAAAGGGTGCTGATGGCACCGCAGGAGACAACGGCGCTACCGCAGACAAATACGGTGAGCTCACGGCGGATGGCTGGCAACCGCGAGCGGGTGGAAATGGCAAGGATGGAAGGCCCGGGCAAGGCGGCGGCGGTGGTGGTGGCGGAAGCACCGGTGCCGGAGGTGGCGGCGGTGCGGGTGGATGCGGTGGTAGCGGGGGGCCGGGCGGTCAATCCGGAGGCTCGAGCATCGCTCTCGCGTCGTTCGGTTCCACTATGAACATCGTGGACACCATATTGGTTGCGGCGAATGGCGCGAACGCCGGGAACGGAGTCAAAGGCCAGGGGGGGCAGACGCCCGGAGGAAATCGCGGAGTCGCCGACGCCAACGGGAATGGCTGCAATGGCGGGAGCGGCGGTGGTGGCGGAGCAGGCGGCACGGGGAGTGGCGGTGCCGGTGGGATTTCCGTAGGAGTGCTCTGGAGTGGCAAGGAGCCGACCCTCGATGCTTCGACACGAAATCGAATCAACTTCGGGAGCGCTGGTTCCGGTGGGAAGGGCGAGCCTCCTACACAACCGGGCGTCAACGGCGTTGCACAGGCCGTGCTCGCACCCTAGCGGAGCATTAGAGGGCGGCGAATGTCATGAGGAGCCCATCATGAAAGCGTATGGCCCCGCCGGGGCGATACGTGCCACGTCGCATTTTGGACGCGTCGTATCTCGGTCCGGTGATTGCGCGCGAAGCCCCTGCATCCGGTAGCTCGGTGGCGAGCGGCCCCAGAATGGCGGACGCAATCTCGGTGCGGAGAACAATGGTGCGCGTTCCCTGGGCTGGGCCGGTGATCGGCTCGAGCTCCGTCCAACCGGCGGCGTCGAGCTCCAGATATACGTACAACCCAAGATCGGTCGGCCCGGGCAACAAGGAGCCTTCGTCCGTCTGTCCGAGCGGCATCTCCACCCAGCGTCCGTTTCGAATCGGAATACTCGGAATGTTGATGATTTCGCGAAGCTTCTCGAGATCCGTGCTCACGGCCACCGGCGCCGGCTTGCGGCTGGCCGGCTTGTCTCGGGAACAGCCGGCGGACAAGATGGCCAGGGCCAACAGGAGGCTCCGCAGGACAATGACCATTATCGTGCCCCCGGCTTTTTGACGTTCTGGTCACCCGGCTTGGCACGAGGGTCCGCGTTGTGGCGCAAACCCACCGTGAAGGAGATTGCCCTCTTCAACGTGCCGTATTGCATGAACTCGTGACCGAGCCCACTTACTTCGAAGCGGCCATTCACGGCGTCCGGCGTACCGCTCCCCATATCCTTCTTCCTTGGGTCAAAGTTGTATCGATCGGCGCCGTGCACGGTTAGGTCGATTGTGAAATGCCGTGTGCCAACCGTCGGATCCATCTGGACGGCTACCGTCGCATCCATCCAAATTGTGAATCCACCGACAGACTTTTGCCAGTTCTCGGTAGCCGGATACGGGTAGCGAGCGGAATCACCACAGGTCACGCCGTCGGTCTGCATGACAAATGTCGGTCTCGAGGTTCGGTCGTGAATCTCGATAGCGCCGGCACGCGCATTGATCCTCCCCCGCTGCAGTGGACACCGTCACTATGCGGACAGCTTGTTTGATTGCAACAAAATTAATTCAAACTCAATTGGGCTAACGTAACCAATCGACGAATGCCGTCTAACGGGGTTGTAGAAATTGTCGATGTAGTCGGCGATCGACGCGATCGCGCAAGCCCTCGTCACGTAGTTTTCATGATCGATCAACTCGCCCTTGATTGTGGCGAAGAAGCTCTCGGCGACGGCGTTGTCCCAGCAGTCGCCCTTGCGGCTCATACTCGCCACGAAGCCATGTCGTTCGAGTCCGGCACGGTAGTCGGCGCTCGCGTACGGGCTGCCGCGGTCCGAGTGATGAAGCAGCCCCGTTGGCGGTTTTCGGCTGTTCACGGCGCTGCGAAGGGCCTGCAACGCGAGCTCCCGGTCGTTGGTTTCGCTGGTCGCCCAGCCGACGACTCGTCGCGAATAGAGATCAAGGATCGCGGCGAGGTAAAGCCAGCCTTCAAGGGTCCAGACGTACGTCACGTCGGTCACCCATGCCGTATTCGGAAGATCGACGTCGAACCGTCGCTCGAGCAGATTCGCGGCAACGGGGTGCGCATGCTTCGAGTCCGTGGTGCGACGAAAGCGTCGTTTTCGTTTCGCGGCAATCCCCTGCTGGCGCATCAAGCGTTCGACGCGTTTCCGAGCCACGCGGATGCCCCGAGCCCGCAGTTCCCGATGCACACGCGGGCTTCCGTAGGTGCCACGACTGCGCTTGTGCGACGCTTCAATCTGCGTCGCGAGCTTCTCGTCACTCGTCCTGGCTTTCGACTTCGGCCGTGCTTTCCAGGCGTAGTAGCCGCTTCGCGAGACGCCGAGTACGAAGCAGAGAACCTGAATGGGCCAGAACGTCTTCTCCACGTCGATGAACGCGAACTTCACGTGTTCTCCTTCGCGAAGAATGTTGCTGCTTTTTTTAAGATCTCGCGCTCCATCTCGAGGCGTTTCACCTTTCGGCGAAGCTCCGCGAGTTCCTCACGCTCCGGCGTCGTCAGCTCGTTCGATGTGGCACTCTTCGGCGCTTGCGCGTCGGCGCGCTTGACCCAAGCTCGCAGCGCCGTTTCCGTTAGATCGAGGTCGTTCGCGACCTGCGCGATGGTTCGATCTCCGCTCTTGCAAAGCCGAACTGCATCTGCCTTGAACTCGGGCGTAAACACCCGTCGTTTCCGTTTCGCCATGGGACACTCCTCGCGTTACTTCGAGTTAACGGGACTGTCCACTGAAACGGGGGACCTCCACATCCTCGATGATCGATTCGAGTGTCTTTACCCCCGAACCGTCAATGGCCACATCGGGCACCGCTTTATTTCGCGTCGAGCTGACGTATCGCTCGAAGTCGAACTTCCAGTCCTCTCCGTTTCCGTGGATGAAGTGATCGTACGCGAAGCTTCCGTCATAGAGGTCGGGACGCAAGAGGATCGCGCCGGCCGCGATGAGCTCCCACTTCTTTTTCTCGAGCTTGTCCTCTGCAGTAGCCGGTCGACGCTTGGTCGGGTCGATATTGCCATTTCCATCGTCCAAAAACCCGTGATCGAAGGCGATATCGGGCGGAGAGGGCGACGTGACCTGGCGGAACGGAGCATATACGTCGGGTGGTTCGTTCGCCGGACTCGAATACTTCCCGCGTTTCTCGTGTTGGGCTCGGACTCCACCGCCGGGAATGAAGTTTGGGTCGTTCGAGGCAAGGAGGATCGGCTCATCGTTGCCCAGGAAGGATTCCTTCTGCTCGGGGATCTCCATTCGAGGTGGTTCGAGAAGCAATGTGTGTTGGACGGCGTCCTTGACCGTGAACGGAGAGATATCGTCCTCGACTTCGCGAACCGTCACATCGGAGCCTTCGGGCTCTTTGCGCTTGCGGGCCGAGGTCCACCGCTTCGTGAGTTTCTCCATGACGGCTGCTGCGTCGGCAAGTCGCGCGCGGGCCTCTGAAGCTTGAACCCCCGACCAACGCGCGATCCCTCCCGCGTCCGTCGCGACCTTCTTCTGCTGGCCATTGGCATCGAAGATCATGTCAATCCCATCGACGGGATCCCCCACAGGGTCCACGGCCTTCACCGTGAAGGTGCCCGGCCGTTCGTCGACGGTGGATGGAGGTCGATGCTCCTGCGGCTTCTCTTCGTTGTCCGAGAACGGCCACGCCATTTGGTGTCGCTCGAACCGGAGTATGCCTTGCTCGAGCGCCGCGTAAACGACTCGCTCCAGCTCAGGTAGAAAGCCGCGAAGGCGCTGCCGGCGGTCGTTCGTAGGCGATGGCACTTCGATGGCCAAGCGTGAACCGGTTAGCGCGTCGTAGATGGCCAGCAGATCACGGGCCGCTTCGTCATCCCTCGCACCTCGGTCCGTAAACGCCTGCGGCAGAATGTGAAAGAAAGGTTCACCCGGCATGTCCCATCGGGATACGCGCGCCGTGGGCCGCTCTTCGGGCGAGACGATCCAGAAACGCCACTCTTGGCAGAATGTGTCTCGGACAATCCACTGGTTCTCGCCCCACCGCACGTGCTTTACGGTATCCGCTTGAACGAAACGCAGGCAAGCCCCTCAGCAAGTTCTGACCAGCGAGCGTTGCTGTTGGCCTACCTGACGGCAACCGCGACACCGCCGAATGGGTTCCCAATGTTCGACGACGTCGTGAGCGTCACGGTGGATTCGGGCTACACGTCGGCGGCGATGGATCCAGCGGGCACGTTTGCTTGACCTTCCGCTTACTGGACGAAACGTAGGTTTTACCATCGAAGCGCCACGTCCACTCGTCGATGGGCGAACAACAGCCCGCCGGCATCACGTTGCGCGCTCGTAGGTCGTACAGCCCACGCGAGCTGGCACGGAGCGGTTTCGGAGTCCCGAACGGGCCGAGGAGATCGCCAACGTAATAGCCGCACGTGCCGCGCATGACGTAGAGATGCATCGTCGAGTCGAAGCCCCGCGCCGCGCCGACGATCAAGGTGTCTTGCGTCCCATCGCCATCCAGATCGATGCCCAACCGCTCCGCGTGAGACTCACGCGGCAGCCGCTCGATGATGTGCGCGTGCCGCTCGGGGTCGTAGCACGGTCCGGGGAGTGGCTCTCCTGATTTGGGGTGCCCCACGGCTTCGGAGATCACCGCCACCTGGAGATTCGATTCGACGTTCGGCTCGTCCTGAGGCGATCCCTCCGTGCGCGTGGTGCCTGCGTCGCCCGCGTCAGAGATGCGGGCTACCGGAGCAGCGTCGACCCATGCTGATTCGGCAATGGTCGACGGGGTTTGCACGGGGCGCGGGCCATCGCCTCCTTCATGGCAGCCAGGCAGAACGAGCAGGGCGGAAAGGACAAGGATGCGTTTCACAGGACGGTCCCGACGACGGGTTGAAGGGCAACGCTATGCCCGACCAGAACGATTTTCTTATCGCTCTGTAGGACGGCGTCGAGAAGACTCTCTTGCTGATTGGTGCCGAAATTTACTCGAATCTGAGCGCCGCTCTGGAACGAAGCATCCGGCGTAAGGTCGGCATTCAGGCGGACCACGCTTGGTTTCGATGCGACGTTCGAATCAAAAACCGCAGCGGCGCTAACGGGAGCGGTTGCCCGCAATGCAAACGACGCGACTCGCGGCTCGGGATGACCGATGAAACGAATAGGCAATGAGCCCCCTCGCTCGATGCTCGGTCCATCGGGCGAGGGGAGACTCCTTGCTCTCGCGCTACGCTACTGCTTCTTCGGATCGTTCGGGTCGGCGTCCGTCTCGTCCGGCGCACTGTCGCCGTCGACGTTGCGGACCGGCGGCGTGAATCCGACGGTCGGGTTGGTCAGCGTCGGCGGCTTGACATTGATCTTGGGCACTTGGCCCGCGAGACCCTGCGATATGAAGGAAATCGCCATAGTCTGAAGTTGCAAATACTGCGCACCTAGGACGATTTGGTATCCCTTCTCACCCGCAGGAGCGAGCGGGAACGGCTGCAAATCGTTGAAGCGGGCGTAGGGCGCGGCAAAGACGCGGAGGGTTCCTGCCGACTCGAGGTCGGAACCGTGCTGCGAGGGAGACACTTGCAGGAGAACGGCCGTGGTTCCGTTGGCGGGTGTGTTCTGGATGAAGCCGTCGGCGTCGGGCGAGACGTCCGCGAGCAGTTTCGTGTCACGGCCCGCGAGCGTCTTCACGTCCGTGACCCCGGCGTTCGAGCCGACGTTGGGCGTGCCTAGGCGCCAGCCGCCGGCGCGCGCGAGCGCCTCATTGGCTTCGTTCGGGACGAGCTCGTCGTAGATGACCTCGATCTGAAGGATGTTCCGCGGAGTGACCTGCACGTTTCCGACCTTACGCGGGGCGGTGATGAGGAGGTCCGCGTAGGCGAGCGGATCTCCCGGCTCGGCCACGGTCTGCAGCAGCGTCACCAGCGGGTGGAACTCGCTCAGTTTGTCACCAATGATGCCAAAATTTGCACCCGCGGCGGACTCGAGGCTCGCAGAAATGCGTGGGGAATGCGTCGCGAGTTCGGTGATGAGTCCCCCGCCCGCCACGTTCAGAACCCACTCACGGATGTTCGGTTCGATCGCGGCCGCCGTCGCGCCCTGGATCCCGCCAAGCGAATTGCCGATGTAGGCGATCTTGCTCGAATCAATCTTAGGCGCCTTCGCCGGATCCGGCGGATCCGTTGGTGGGAACTGGAGCGGAGCGAGGACGCGGTTCGATTCTTTTCGGAGCACGCGAACGAGCTGCGTCGTATCGAGTGCCGCCTGGCGCATTTGGTCGCGCAGCGCTCCGATGTTGATCAAGCTACCGAACAGGTCCGTCGCGCCGTTGCGCGTGTCGCCGATGCCATCCCCGCCGCCGTACGTAGAATCGTTGTTCTTGGCGGGATCGCTGTTCTTCGCGTTGATGTAGTCCGTCGTGGCGTCGGTTTTCCCGGCTCCAGTGCGGGCGCCGAACGTAACGCTGTCGATGGCTGCCGTCACGTAACCGGCGAGCGCCAAGGTATTGGCCAGCGCGAAGATGTAGTCGCGCGACCCTCCGAGACCGTGCTGTAGGATGACCACCGGATACCCGGCGTCGGATGCCGGGGGCCTCGTCGGAACGGTGAACGTTACCCAGATCTTATCGGGCGTATGCTGTCCGACGTCGAGGTCGTTCTTGCCATCGGTCGTGCGAGCAAACGTCGCGTGGTCGATGGTGCGATAGCCCCCCTCCTTCTTGCGCAGAAAACTGGTGGACTCGAACACGGCCGTTCCGATCGACGCAATGCGGTCGTGGGCGCGGATCGGCAAATGGGTGGAGGGATTGTCCATCTTTGCCGGCCCTTCTCCCACCGTCTGTCGCGGCGTCCCCGTTGCGACATAGCCCAGATAGGCATCGATGGTGTCCGTGAATCCGGTAGGAATCGCCGTGCCCGTGCCCGCGAACTTCGCGTTCTTCATGGGCTTCACGCTCTCCTCGTCCCACTTCAAGTCGGGGGCGGTCGCATCGTCGGTGCCGATGGCCTCGCGGAGCGTGAACAGCTCGTCGCTCATCTTGTTCGTCGTGAAGGGAGCCAGCGCGACAATCTCCGCTCCACTCAGCGCGGAGCCGAGGGCCGACGTGGCCTTGTCGATGGCCTGCCCATAGAGCGAAGCCAGCGCACCGTTGCGATCGCCCTTGCGGATGCGATCGAAATCGGGGCTTGCGGCGAGGGGCTGACCCGACGCCAGCTTCACGCGATTCGTGAGGACAGTCGCATACTTGTGCCCCTCCTTGAGCACGATGCCGCGCGCAGGACCGACGGCCAGCGCGGAGCGCGACCCCGTGCGCGTATTGGTATGGAACTGCGCGCGACAGCCGATTCGTGCCAGGGCAGCGTCCGTCGCGTCGAGATCGACCAGGAACACCGCACTCGTGTCGGCCTTGCACGCGTTTTCCGTCGCAGGGAGGCTTGCCTTGTCGATGTCGGCCGCGGCGGGTTCCCCATCTTTTACGTTGGCCGGATCATCGACGTAGAAGATGGACATCGCGATGCGCGAGAAGCCGTTCATCACCGCCAGATCGTGCGCGAGGGCCTGCGCGCCGGCGGGAGACGGAATGTACGACGCGAGTCCCGGGAGCGGGTCGACAATACGCCCGTTGGCCCCGAGGTAGGCGTCGCTCGGGAACGGAACGTCGAAAAGATTGGGCGGCGTGGTGGCCCCGCTGGCCAGCCGGAATCGAGCCGCGGCCGGACCGGAGGGAGTCGAACCGTCTCCGGCGTCGGGGTTGACGGCGACGTGGTCGACCTTGTCGACCCAGTCGCAACCCGCGGCGCTCGCGAGAACGGGGACAAGCGAAATGGCGAGCGGAAAAAGAACGCGCTTGGTGGAAAACATGGAGGATACCCTGACTTATCGTAGGCACGAGGCAGACGCTAGCGGCAACGCACCATTGGCGGGGCGGCGGCCGTTCAGGGCGGGGCGCAGGGGGCGCCAGGCTGCTTTTCCCGGCCGACGGGCGATCGTTGCCGCTCGCGTTTCGTCTCATGCGCGCTGCAGCAAAGGCTGCAGCCCGTCGCCCGCCGGCGAGGGCCGTGCCGGAAACGTTGCAGGACCCGATGGCGTCCGGCGGGATTGGCGCCGCGTGCCTCGTATGTCCATCGCGCGACAAGCCAAGCCGATTGGTGCGTCGATTTTCCCCGGACGGGAAGTGGGGGGCGGGGTCGAAGCAACATGTGCCCATGCTCAGGTGAACATCACGAACTTTTCCTTGCGCGCGCCGGCGCCGTCTACCAGCGGGCCACTCCGCGCGGGCGTTTCGGCTCTCGAGGACCTCGACTGCAACCACACGCTCTTTGCCGCCAGGGCCCAATACTCGTTTGGCGCGATGACGTCGGGGCTCGAACGCGCAACCGGCGAGCGACACCATCCAGCCGACAACGTAGCGGCTCAACACCTCGAGAATGACATATAAATAGAATAGGTTCACTCCTTTGGACCAAACAATTTCGAAATATTCCGCGACTTTCCTAAGAGACTACCCGCTCGAGGTTCCCGGTTGCGACGAGTGGGAATCCGAGCGACCTTGAGCCTCACTCATGGCGCGCCGGTTGCTGTTTGTGTTGTGCGTGGTTAGCAGATGCTCGAGTCGTAAAACGACGGCGCTGCGGCATTCGGCATAGACGCGTAGCCAGGTGTCAGGATCGAGCCTCCCGTGCATGCGAAGCGCCTCGGGATCGGCAGACCTGACGAGGCCGATCTCGTCTGGCCCGTAAGGGGCCGGCCGCGCCAATCCGATCGACTTTGCCGTTCGGCAAAGCGCGCGCACGACCGGCGTGTCGCCACCATCGATGCAAAACGATAGAATATCCCACGCGAGTGCTGCGTGTGCCGCTTCGTCGCGTGCAATGCAATCCAGTATTTCCCAGACCGCGGGGTCGCGCGCGCCACTCAACGCTGCGCGTGCAAGTTCAGCGTTACAAGATTCGAGGAAAGCACCGTCGATCAAAGTTTCGTTTGCCACGGCGATCAAGGCCTGCATGCGATCGCGTGGCAGCTTGCCCATGCCACCAGCTAGGTCCGGCATTGGCCCCGGGCCAAAAGGCCTGCGCGCGTAGCCGCTCGCTAGCGCAAAGGAACGCTTCGCGTGATGGATCTCGTCCAGTGCACTCTGATGCGCCCGTGCAATGAGACCCGGGGGAGCTCCAAGGGCGGCGAGCTGCCACGCTACCCGTGCGAACGCCGGCACGCTCGCATGCTCGGCTTTGGCGTCACGCAACCAGAGCACCGTCAAGGCTTCCTTCGTAGCGTCATCCAGTTTGGATGTGTCTGGCGGCAAGCCATATGCCCACTCGCCGGTAGTTCGAACATTGGACGTAATCTGCCGTCGACCGATGCGAAGCGGCCGCCCATGCGGAATCGCGCCTCCGATGATGCTACCGATCGTCATCAATGCCGTGATCGTGACAGTCAAACCGAACCCGAGTGCTCCGAAGATGAGGAGGAGAGTGGAGGCGACGTGCGGGAATGCGAATCGGAAAGCCGTAGCCTGACGCTTCGCACGTGTGAAAGCGACGCATGCGCCGATGAAGAGCGTTGCTTGCAAAAATCCGAATCCTAGCCACGAGATCGCCATGGATTTCAGGCCGGCCCCTCGGCTCACGGCGAATATCTGGAGTGCCGACATCCCTAGCGCTAGGCCGCCCAAGACGAGGCTAGCCTTCCGAAGGCGTGCGGCCGTCTCGCAGGCCGCTTCGTAGTCTTCAGCATCGGCTCGTGCGGTAGCGGGAAACGCGCATGACGTACACATGCCAAAATATGCTGGCGGAGCGCGGAGAGGCGCACCACACCTCGTACAGAGCGTGTCGGTACTTGTCGCGGCAGCAAAAGGCATCGCCTCGGGAAATGGTGGCAGGTGTCGTTGCTCGGCACGTATACGAGCGAGGCATGATGCACAGACCTCACGGTTCCCGTCTTCGGGTCGAAGAGGCGAGCCACACGTCACGCAGGTCGTGTTCATTTTCATCGTGCCCTCAGGTGCACTGTATCTGCGAGTAGCGTCGTAGCCATACTTCGCTCTCCCTTAGAAGGCCTTTACACCTTGGACGAGACCGAGTTGGCAAGGCGAAGTAATCATAGCGCTTTCGGTCCTGGCCAGCCCACGAGGTCCATACGCTTGCGGCGCGACGCCCGTTGCAATGGGCTTGGTCGCGCTGTCGATCTCAAGGAATGGAGTCTAAGCGACGAAAATTGTCATAAATGAACCGTATTGCTGAGCCGGTGAGCAGAAGATCTTCATTCCCGGGGCATTCAAGTTGATTAGGCCATGCATTGCTGCATAGATCGCAGATAGACTGATTAAGACGACAATGCTGAGAGCGATTCCAGCGATAGCGTTCACCGTGCCGCCGTAAGTTTCCGGTGCGCGTCTGATTCGACCCAATGCGACGATCCCGATGGTTGTCGAGAGAAGGCTTAGGAGCACAAGGACAACCGACGCTAGCCCAATCGGTACGCCAAAGACGGAGGCTAGATACCCGAGCACGAGAGCTGCCGACGCACCGATGAGCGATGCTGCCGCAAGCTTTTCGTCACGGGGGCGACTCCCGCCTGAACCAGGCGCAATCGGAGAGTCGTTTACGTTCTGGTGCGCGGGCATCATCCCGCTCCTGACTGGGAGAGTCGGGCGAGTTCTGGAATCATTGCTATCATCCGACGCTGCGTTTCGTCATCGTGCGGGCTCCATTCGTGCAAGCGCAGTGAAAGCTTCTTCTGCTCAAGCTCAGCGGTTGACTCGAACCTTTCTCGTGACTGCGTGCGTCCCAGAGATTTGACGATCATTTGATTGGTCTTGGCGAAATGTAGGATCTCGAGCACGAGTAGGCTGCGCGGGTCGTTACCGATATCAATTAGATCGTTTGGGTGAACAAAGAAGCTCTTAGCAACGTTGATGGCGTGCTCGACTGGTTTTTGATTTTTCCACACATCTCGCATCGCTGCTCCGACGTGCTTGATTGCGATTCTGGCGCACTTGGCGGCGACTGTATGTAGTGGATTATCCGGATGGTCCTTCGAAATCATACTGTGTGTTGGATCCGTTATGCTGCTGTTGTCGAAATCCTTGAAGAAGTCCTTTTCCAGCTTGCCTACCGTGCCCAATATCTCACGAAGGTCGGCCGCCAACTTGCACTTGACCCAGTCCTGAGCAATGCCGACGGATTCCGTAACAAAATCGACGAATTTGCTTTCCGTTAATACGCCTTTGCTGAGCATGATGCCTTCGTGTACAAGAGAACCGGCATAACTACCCAACGCGGTGATCGAGCGGTTGGTAAACATGCCCCCTTTGCACTCAAGCGGGGCATTCAGGCTCTCACCCATAGCCGAGAGTAGGCTGTATATCTCGTCAAGATGCCCAAATACACCTGTGACCATTGGGTATCGTTCATCTTTGGCGACTTTGATTTTTGCCTTCGGGCCGACCCAGGGAAACACGTCGGCATGGCCGAGGCGGATGAGCATCAACTCAATAAAATTGCTGTGCGCATACAGGTCTTCCAGCGGGTGGAGGGCTTGTCCAAGCAACCGATAACGGTTCGGCGCGTCAGCGATAGCGGCGTCGCGTAGCTGTTCTTCGATATACTCGGCGGTTGTTCCGCGCTCCTTGCGGTCGCCGCGGTTACTTGCAATCAATGTAGTGTTGGCAATGTAGTTCTTTAGCCCAGTGGCGGCGTCGATGTCGTGTTCCAGTGCCAAAACTGTACCGCGAAAATCCTGGTCGACTTTGCTGTCGTCCTTCAGTCCTTTCGGATTGTCAACATGCTCCTCTGGACGGTAGACTCCGAGGACCCTTTTGTGGAGTGGAGCTACCTGAATTTTCGAGAAATCAAACTTGCCATTCTTGGATTTCTTTTTTGCGTCGTGCTCGACGTAAGCTGTGAGTACACTTCTTGGGTCCATCGTCGCGCCAGCTACGGGGGTGAGGCCGATAGTTGCTCGTCGAACGACCGAGTATGTGGCTGCAGTGCAGAGCTGCGAGTTGTCTCGAAGCCAATTGCCGAAGTAGACCCAGTCGAGAACGCGTGGTGTAGTTTCTACGACCGGTCTCCCGTCTGAGGTTCGCATCATCTTGCCAGAGCTGTCTTTTCGTATGACCGGTTCGCCATTTGTAAAAAACTTGACGTCCGCCTCCCGCAAGGCGAGTTCAATACTGTGATGAGTGTAGAAGTGAGCGGAGCCTTCGCCAAGCTTGCTCGCTATCTTCCGTATCGGTTGCTGCACCGAATCCCTCAACACGTTTGGCTTTGTTCTGCGCGTTCGGATTCTCGACGTAGTTCTTTACTGCGAGGTGGAATTCTTCGTATTTCAATTTCAGTGGTACGCTCTGTCCGTCGCGCGTATGTAAAGCGAAGATGACATGATCTCTCTCATGCTGATCCATTCCCGCGATCGAGTAGGCGAATTTTGCTCCTTCCTCGCCTGGAGCGTCACCACCGTTCGGGGGTTGCGTGTAGTGTCGACGCAGTAAGTTATCGATGTGGTGTCCGAATTCGTGGAGAAGGACCAGAAACAGCATGGCTGCGGCATGCTCGTCGTTCTCGGCTGAACGTGGCAACTCCTTGGAAATGCGGACCTCTCGAGTCTCGGTGTCGTAGGTCCCTCGCTCCCCACCTAGCGTGCCGGGGGAAGAAAGGATGATGCGAGCATTCTGTACACTCTTTGCCGTTAGGTCGCGATGAAGTGCCTTATAAGACTCCACTGGTATGTCCGACCCATAGACAGTCGACATCCACGCCACGAATTCCTTCTCCTGGACGCGATCTGCTGCTTTCTCGAAGAGCTCGAGCGCGTAGCGACTCTCGAGCTGCGCAGGAAGGACGTTCACGCCGGCCTGCTCGGTAAAGCTATCCGCCGCCTGCACTTGGACTTTGTCGGCGATACGCACACGGGCGTCTTTGCCGTGAACGTTCACTTCTTTCGAAAAGATCTCCGCTTGCTCGTGAAGTTTCAACGACGAACCCTTCCCGCGCAGTTTCAGCTCTTTCGCTGCAGTCTCCTGGATGGTAGTAGCGCTGAGCACGAGGCCTTCCGTATTGAGGTGCACTTCTGCGCCCTTGGAGCGAATGATGATGTCCTCGGCCTCGAGGACGATCTTTTTGGCGCTGCGGCGGTAGGTGCCGTCCACCACGTAGAGCGCACTCTTGCCAGGTTTGTCTTTGCTCCCTACCGTCATCACGTGCTCGCGCCCTACCGTGACGACGTCGTCATCGCCGACGACCGCCGAGCGGTAGCCATCAACCACCAGCTGGGTGCTCCCCTTAACGGTTTGTTGATGACCTTCGCCAATCGTCTCGCGGAGTCGACCGCCGATGTCCACTTGTGCGGAATGACCGACGGTTGTGCTTAGCAAGCCCGCGATATTATCCAGACGATCGGCTTGTACGACGCGTCGTTCGACGCCGCCGATGCTTGTGCCCAAGTCCTTGTCGATATGAATGTTCGAATTGCCTTCTACGTGCTCAACGGCATTCCCACGCACGTGTGTGCGCGAATCGTGAAGGACGTGTGCGTGGAAGTCGCGTTGCGCCCGCAGGTGGAGCAGCTCATCGCCCTGGCGGTCGCTAATCGAAATTTCGCTCCAACCACCGTTTTCTGGGATGGTGCGTGAAAAGAGACCGACCTTCTGGTGATCTGTGTCATGCGCGAACGGGAGCTCGTTCTCCTTGTCGTAGAAGCATCCCTTCACGAAGGGCCTCTCGCCTTGCCCTTCGATGAAGCCGACCCAAACGCGCATCCCTTCGCGTGGGAGACACTGCATCCCATACCCGTCACCCGCCCAAGGCTGACTGACGGGAACCCAGACGGCGGTGTCGTGCTCCTCGCCGTAAGCGAGGTCGCGGTAAGTACCGCCCTGGTCGTCGACGACCTCCCAGTCGAATCGAATGTGCACGTAGCCGTACGCATTCGTATCCAGGTACGACGTTACCCGATCGCCGCGCACAGCCACGACGCGTGCGAGTTCGTCGGAGAGCTTTGGTCGGGGCATTCGCGGAGGCACCGGGCGAATTCGAACCGGAACACATTGAAATGCGTTTCGGTAAACATGCTCGTCGGCGGATGCAGGGTCGGCCACGCCTTTGCTGACTACCGCGGTGACGGTGTACTCGGTGTTCAGCGTGCCAACGGGATGACCCGCGAGTCGGAATCGATAGCCGGCAGCAAGGCGGCGGCACGTGCTCTGTCCGGACCCCTCGATGCGTTGCACGCGGAGACGATCTAGTTCGATATCGACGCGCTTTTGCTTGTCTCCATATCCGCGCAGATTCGGATCGAGTTGGTATAGCTGCTGAAGCAACATCGAGGGCGCAATCGTTGGCGAGTCGATGTCGAGGTCGAAGCCAGCGTGGGCGATGAGCGATGGTCCCTCGCGCGCAATGGATCCGATGGACCCAATCGAGAGCCCCGCGCCCAAATCGTACGATGGCGTCGCGAGATCCTTCTTGGCGACGCCCACCCAGTTTTTCGTTGCACCCACATCGCGATCGATCATGCGGATCTGTTTGGGGCGGAGCCGCTTCTTGAGGCCGAATTCGAGAATGCGTTCTTGATCGCTCGCACCGCCGGCTTCGTCGTCGAATACGATTTCGCCAGCGGGATTCGCATCGACCATGTCTCCGAGCATGTCGCCACCGATCTTCGTGGCGAGGTCCTTCAGAGCGCCGCCCACCAGCTCGTTGGCTAGGGCCATGTCTTGTACGGCGGGTAGATGGCTCGACTCGTCGGTGAAGACGAGCGCCGTGAGCATCTTGGCCATCGCACCGGCCTCCTCCACGGCCGCGCCCACCGGACCGCCAACGACATCTGCCACCGTGCCGAGCGCCCCCGCGACCGCGCCGGCACCGGGTAGAAGGCTGTCGAGAGTTCCCGATGCATGCTCGAAGCAGAAAAAGATGCCTGCGTCCGAGAGTACGCGACGGAAAAATTCGTAGTCGGATTCCTCACGCTGGTAGACGAATCGGAGCACCGGATACTCGTCTTCCTTGATGTGCCAATGGCACTCGTTCGGCGCGATTTTGATGTCGGCGAGGACCTTCTCGATGATCTGTTTCGGCGTTTGGTATTGGAAGTAGCGAATGGACCGGCGTTGGGTGAGAAGCCACAACTTAGGCACGATGGTGATGCGGTAGCGTTTGCGGGTCGTGGCCCGATCGCCGGGCGGCGGGCCGAGTGCCTCGATGCTCTCGACGATACCCTGGATGAGTCGAGGTTCGTGTTCGCCCGTGCCCTTGATGCTGAGGCACGCCGGTTCGCCATCGGCCGCCGCGTTGAGCACCTCCATGGGAAGCCGGCTCACGCACGTGACGGTGTATGCGTAGAGATCGTTGACGTACTCGGCCCCCTCGAAGTCGAGCACGCGGAGTTGGCCCGTCACGAGCGGTCCCGCCGTGAGCTCGAACGGGTCGTCCGCCGGACTCCCGTCGGTTAGGCCACCGAGGACATCGTCGATGAGGGTTTCCGGGTCGAAGGGCAGGGGCAGCATCGGTTACCTAACTCTGGTCAATTTTCGCGTCGTCGCGAGAAAGAAGGGGGGCGAACAGGATGATGAGGCGGAGAGGTTCCGAACGGGGGTACGCGCATCGTGCCGACGGGTCATCCGGAGGCCAAATCTACAGCAATCGGTGCTGCAACACGCTTCAGGCGTGCCGACGAGAACCGCCTGAACGGAAGCTTCGGACATGGTTCCTTCATCGCTCGTCGGCCATTTCTCGCTTGCGGTTGTGCTCTGCGCGGAAAGGACGCGTGGACGCTCGCACGACCTCGCTGCCGCGAATGCTGGGCAAGTCCCAACCGAGCCGCTGCGCAATCCACCGGCCTCCGTTTTGGTCTTGTAGGCCGCCCACGAGCAGGCACCCAGCAGCCGTGCACTGGATGTCACCCAGGCCCCAGGAATTTCCTCCAACGCGAACCCAAGTTTCGCCGCCATCGGCGGTCTCCCAACCATGATTGCCAAGAAGAAGCCCTCGATACCCCGTAAGCGATGCCTGACCGGAAGGAAGCAAAATGTAGAGGATCGGCAAGATGGTTCCATTCGCATCGCGACGACGGAGTGCCCACTGCTGTCTGTCGTTCACGTACTCTTCGGAGAGCAGCCGCAGCATTCCGCTCGGGTCGACGGTGAGCGTGGCGCTCGCCCTTATCGCGCCCGCGAGGAGTTTCGTTCGCGTGAAATGGGTGGCCGTCAGCTCGGACTCGTAGATACCGGCCTCGCCAGCTTCGGAACCCAGCGCGTAAACCCGCCCATGCGCCTTGTCGAACACGAACTGAGTAAACTCCGGAGTGGCGGCCGAATCCGAAGTGTCGCGTGAGTCTAGGGGCGCGACGTAGGTCCATCCTTTGGGGCCGAGGGCGACATTCAGCTCCAGTCCATGGCGGGGCTCGCCGCTCCGTGCACCGTCCACGCGCCATGTCGAGCCGTAGTCCGAACTGCGAAGGATGTCGGTTGTCCAGTTGCCTGTCCCGGTTTCCCTAGGACGCAGATAAATCAAATTCTGCTCGTAGGCTGCCATGGGATGGGAGCCGTCATATCGAACAGAGCCTGCGAGCTCGGGCTTGATGACCGGGGCGGCCGTCGTTGTTCCCAAGACGAATGAATCGACAGTGACATGATTGTCGTCGGTATCGGCGGCGAATTCTATGATGCGGTCGCCCGTGAGAACCGTGCGCGCCGACTCCGATAGGTCATAGTTGCGGCGGCGGTCTTCCTCGAATTCAGGCCCTACGTTCCTAAATGGATCGTCCTCCAAAAGGAAGTCGGTCTCGCGCAACGAATTCCCGTCTAGAAAGGCGACCGGATTGTCATCTGCCAAAAATACACGGCCCGATCCATCTCGTGAGACATGCTTGGCGTCGGTTCGAGGTGTTGCGATTGCCAACCAAGTCGCACCGTCATCGTGTGTAACATACACGTGATCGGTCAGCAGGAGCAGCCCGTTGCCCTGTTCGTCGAGCCCAACGGACACCGCTTTGCCCCACCGTTCTTTCGACCCGTCGTACGCGACTGGTCTCCACTTTGCGCCGTAATCCAAACTTCGCACCAAGGTGCCCTGGGGTGTAATGCCTAGTAACGCGTGTCGCCCCGTTGCGACTGCGAGCAACTTTGCGTTCGTGGTCCCCGCGAGCGGTCCTGGGCGTATCACCTCGGGCGGTCCCAAGGGATCTTGTGAAACATAGACTTCACCGTCGTCCGCGACGAAGACGAAACGACCCCTCGTATCGCGGATCACGCCGACGAGTGCCTTCGGTATGAGAACTTCAGCATCGAGAAGAACGTCGCTCACGCCCCTTCCCGGTAAGTGTTCATCCAGCGTTCGCCGCCCACTCTCTGGTTCCTTCTCCCCGACGTAAAGCGTATGCCTGGCGTCCACTTCGAGCCGTGCGACGGGGTACCATTGATGCTCCGCAAAGCGCCAACGCGCGGGTGACGCTGCCGCGTGAATCAGGTCCGCGTTGACCGTCGTTTTCGGAGCCACGGAGCTGCTCGCAGCGGCCGTTGCTTCTTTTTGCGATGATGCGGATGTAGAGGATGCAAGCGTTGGGGACGGCTTCCGGCAACCGATGGAAAGCATTGCTGTGAGCAACACCAGGAAGGCCCAACGAGGGCTTGTCACGATCCAGGTCATCTTCACCGCTCGAAATAGAGAAGGCCGATGGTCCTGAAATCGTACGTCAAGGTACGAGTACTCGTCTGCAGTTCGACGCGCGGCCACAAATACGAGTGATGGGCCTCCAGATGCTTGTTCGCGATCTTTGGCGGCGCAAGGAGGTCGATCTGTACCTCCGACGGACTTCCGGGGACGTCAACGTCCAAGTCTTTCGAGCCCTTTGTAATGGGTATTGATGTGTTGCCGGCTGGAAAACGTGCAAAGACGAAGAGATCGTCAATCGACGGCTTGTAGCCATGAGTGGGACGAATGTGTACCCAGCGGATTTTTGCCTTTTTGATGACCTCACCTCGAGGGGCACGAATCGTGAGTCGGCACGCGACGTTCGAGCAATACTCGGTGGTCCAGCCCAAGTTTGCGCTCGTCACTCGCAGCCATCCATTTGTTTCCGTGGTGAGAATCTCCAGAATCAGCTCGAAAGGAGGCGGTACATCGAGGATTCTCTCGCCGTTCGGTAGACTCGTAAGAAATCCTAGATAATTCGAAACCGTTGCAGAAGTTGAAACGTCCGCAAGTGGCGCGAAGGCCCGCCAGCCGTCGAGGCGATCGTGGATCGCATCCTTATGAACGATGGCTGCCCAATTGTTTCCGCCGTTGGCGTTTTTCCATGCGTCTAAGAAGGTCTGGTTTGCGTCAAGGTTGGTAAAGAATCGTCGAGCAATTCCTGCCGCAACCTGCGGTAACGGGGATGCTTCCTCGTACGCAAGGATTCCCCGAACGCGGGGGTTGCTCTTGGCAAGAACCCGCGCCCACAGGGGCCAGGTCGCGCTATTCACCGTGGAACATTGAGCCAAGACGATCCACTGTGGCCCAGCAAAGCCGTGACCCGCATCCGCGTATTTGCCAACGGAGAAATAACGGCTCGCAGTGAAGGTGCCTTGTGCTTCCTGAGGATTGGCCCCGAGCCAACTCGAGATCGTGAAACCGGCGGCAAATCCGCCGAGCCACCCGTGAGAACTTACATACAAGAGATCGGCCGCGAAGACGGATCCGCCAGGTGTCGGGCTTCCGTCCGGCAACTGCCCGATCATCTGAGTCCCGCCTGCGCCGCCGAAGATAAGCTCGACCTGCGGTTGCAGGATAAACTGATTCATATATAGCGCGCTCTCTTCCGCAGCCGTATGGCGACCGCGGGTATCCTTGCGCCATGGCCAGGATCGCTGGCCGGTTGGATCTGGAGCACCCGTTTTCGGATTGCGTCCGGGATATGTTTGCCAGAACGGATCTTGTCCTTTTGCCTCGCGCCCGCCGGGGCAGACGATGGCTACTTGGGTGCCGTCCTGGTCGTACACGCAAATCGGCAAGTAGGGATGCTGCGGGTCATGTAGCCTTAGAGGATCGTCCATCGCTACGGACAGAAAGTCCTTGAGCAGGTTTCGCCATCCGCGGTGTTTTTCCAGCTGTGCGCCGAAAACTGCGCTGTCGATGGCGGGCGAGCCATCCACGAGGGCATAGTAAAGCTTGCGCGGCGCGACCGCCGTTAAAGGAGCAGGTCCAGGCATCGTCGATCTCTATGCCCCTCGTTTGAGTTGGCCATCGTTCATCTCGCGAATGGCGGTTCGGGTCTTTTCGTCGAGCGCCCCGGTCAGGGCGAGGTCGGGGTGAGCGGCCTGGAAGGAGAGGATCGTACGATGCTCGTCGCTTTCGTCGAATCCCATGTTGCGCAGCTGGGCGAGATAATCGGCCCCACTCGTCAGTTCAGGAACGACGACGACATCGCGTACGATTTCGAACTTCGGGTCGCGGGGGGCGTAAACGACCCGGATACTCTGACGGCGTTTCGGAAGCTGCTGCTGAATGAGCCCAGCGCCGTCCGTGGTGCCTTGGATGATTTCCCCAGATTCGAGCTCGAGCCGATAACCGACAGCGGCACAAGGTTCATGGCGCTCGTCGTGCAGCCTCAATTGGTACATGAACGTTTCAATTTCCGGCTGGGCGGCTGGCGAACGCTCATGCGGCTTTTTCTTCTCCTTGGGGTTGTTCGAAGATGCCTCGGATTTGTCGGGGCCTCCTGCGGTGGTTCCTCCTCGTCCAAGCGCCGTGACCTCCAGGAGATCTTGCCCTGCCGCAACGGGCCGAATCGTTCCGCCTGCCGTACATGCACAGAATGATTGCTCGGTCAAAGCAGGGACACCGTTGATCTCGAACGCCGCACTCTCACCAAACCACCGTGAGGTTGCAGGCACGCATGCTCCTCCGGTAGCACTGCATGTGCCAAACGCGGCGATGTTGGTCACTGGGGCGAAATCGGCAATTGTCGCGATGGTTGCCTGACCGACGAGGCCAACATTCGTGGGAGGGACGGCGAGTTCCGAATTCTTGGAGCCATGTGTGCACTGGAGCTGCGCACCGTCGACCAAGAGCTTCACGTGTACCCTCCGATAGCGTCATTCATGCTTCCATTTTCGCCAAACAGCTGGGGTGCAGCAAACTGCGGGTGCCAAATGTTAGAGAGTGCCGAACCGGGTGCTGGAAGGTGGGAAGGTGAAGGTCACCTCCCCCGGATATTTTCTCGACGTCGCGACGATGTTCCCATGCGCCGGTCTCCTTCGAAAGCCCGCCTGCTCCTCCGAATGACTCAGCCGCACCGGGGCTTCGACCACGTCCCTTTCTCCTGTAACGTCGTGGCCCGGGAAAGCTTCATGGGCCGCGTGCCGTACGACTACGAGTTCAAAGCGGGGGAGGTGCTCGTCGACCGGTACCGCATCGATCGCCCGCGCGGCCATGGTGGTATGGGCGAGGTGTACGAGGCGACGGACCTGTACCTCGAGAAGAAAGTCGCGCTCAAGACGATCAAGCCGACGGATTCGGAGGGGCTGCCGCGCCCATGGCAGGCGTACGAGGCGCGTTTTCGTATGGAAGCGCAGATCGGGGTGCGACTGCGGGATCCGCGAAGTTTTCACGATGGGCGTGACCGGCTCGTCACGATCCTCGATTGCCACTTGATGGCCGATGGGCGGCCCATCGCGTTGATGGATCTGTTTTCGGGGCTCACGCTCGCGAACTACTTGGAAAAGCATGGGCGGGTGAAGTTCTCGACCGCGTGCCAGATCGCGCGTGACGTCTGCGCGGGGCTCGCGTTCGCGCACGAGCACGATGTCCTTCACCGCGATATCAAGCCGCAGAACATCATGCTCGAACCGGGGGCCCAGCTTCGGGCGTACATCACGGACTTCGGCGTGGGCAAGGTGCTCACGCCGGGTGAGACGATGCTCACCTGCGAAGGTAGCCCTGTGGGAACGCCCGGGTGGATCCCGCGCGAGCAGTTGCTTGGCATCGCTCCGCCATCGCCTGCAACCGACATGTTCGCGGTGGGCCTGCTCATTTTCCTCATGATCACGGGCAAGGGCGCCTTCTCGCACCTGGGAGGCGACGCGCTTCGTTTGCTCGTGACGAATGCCCCTCCCATCGCGCCGATGTTCACCGAGTTCCTCTCCGAGTACGGCGAGGCGGAGCGGGCACTGGCTCTCCAGGTTGCACGGTGCCTTTCCCACTCGCCCAACGAGCGGCCCGACGCCTCGACGATGGCCGCGGCGTGCGCGCGCGCTGAACGTAGTGCGCGCGGGCGCGACGGTGAGGCGTACGTCGATGCGACGATCGAAGACGAGTCGAACCAGATTACCTCCATGATCGTCGAGGGGCTTTCGGCGGGTTCGGCCGCAGGTGTGTCGCGCACGAGGCCCGATGCAGGTCGCCGTCTCCCCCTTGGAAGCCTGCCCACGGAGGTCAATTCGCAGCCAGGTCCTCCGCCGACCCTGGCGCCGCCGGAGCGCGCCGCGATGCGGGCTGCGGATCGCGCGAGGCACGCGGAGAGCTCCAAGCTGCCGGCCAAGAGCGCTCGGTCCGAGCCCATCGCCCCGTCGATGACCGTGCCCTTTCCACCGCCGCCGACAGCTTCGCTCCCCCATGCGAACCACACGCCGTCGTCGATGTCGCGCACGATGGATCCGGCGTTGGAGAGGCAGCACGTCGCCCACGAGGCAGCGGCGGTCGCCGTGTTGGAGCAAGCATCCGCGCCGCCGTCCGCGCCGGGGCCACAGAAACGTGTGCTGGCGATCGCGGGGCTTGGAAGCATGCTCGGTGTGCTGCTCTTGGTGGGCGCCGGCATGTTCGCCTATCGCTATGGTACGGCGCGCGCGCCCGCGCCTTCTCCCGCCATGCCGGCGGTCGCTGCGGAGTCGTCGGCGGTCGTGCCCTCCGCAGCGGCGCCGTCTGCCGCTACGAGCGCAACGGCCAATCCGCCCGCGGCGAGCGCGTCATCGCGAACGGTCATCGCCGATGCGGCGAAGGTTCCAGCGTTGGCAAAACCTTGACCGCCGAAGAAAGGGCGAGCGCGCGCCCTGAACGTGGGAAGCGGGCTTTGAGAGGGATTCGGCGAAGTGCGCGCCGCGTGCCTCTCGAGCGCGCGGGGTGCTATCGTCGGCGGCACCCAAGAAGGAAAGGACGATGTTTCGCCAGCTCATCGAGGCAGCCCTGAACGAGACGGAACGAGGCTTCCAGGGGCTCGCGCGGCGTTATCCGCGCCTGGAGCCGCTCCTGGCGAGCGACGAGCTCCGCTCCTTCGCGCAGTGGGTGGCATTTGCCCTGGCGTCCATCGATGAGCAGCGGCACGACGACCATCAAGGCATGCTTCGCGCGCTCGTCGCCCAGGCGCTGCCCGGGTGCCTCCGCCCGCGGCCGTCGTCGACCATTCTCGAGTTGCCCGCGGATCGCTCGCACGCGGGGGATCTACAAGGAACCGTGTTCCGAGGACGCGCGGGGACGCTCGAGATGCCCTTTCGCGTGATGTGGCGCATCACGCCCACGCCCTACGAGATGGCCGACGCGCGAATGGAGCGCATTCACGCGAAGCTGCAGGTGCTGCGCATCACCCTGGTGGGGCGTGAGGGGATCGTGCTCGGGGGTGTGCTGCCGGAGCGTGTTCGCTTTTTCGTGCACCCCGGCGACGACGTCGATGGCCGGGGCATGCGCACGTCCCTCGACGTGATTCACGCGTTGCGCGTGGCCGACGGCATCGAGGTGGACGCCTTCGATGCGGAGGGCAACGTTTCCCATAGCCGCCTTCCGGCGGGCTCGTTGCGTTGGGTGCGGATCGATACCGAAGAACCATCGCTCCTTTCGGCGCCGCAGGGACGATTCGTTTCGAGCACCTTGTTGGCGGATCTGTGCGCATTTCCGGAGAGCTTCTCCTTCTTCGAAATCGACCTCACGCCGGTGCGCTCCCGCAAGACCACGCGCATCGAGCTTACGCTACCCCTCGCGCGCGTCGTGGAGGCCGCGTCGAGCCTCCGTCGCGAGAATCTGCGCCTTTTCTGCGCTCCCGCGACGAACGAATACATCGCGCCGATCGAGCCCCTTCGCGCAGAGCGAGGGCCGGAATGGGAGTTGCGTGTTGCGCAGCGACCCCATGCCGAGGTTCTCCATGTGCGGTCCATTTATGCCGAATCCGCGCGGGGGCGATTCGACGTTATCTCCCTGGAAGCACCGGATCGGCCACTGACGTTTGCGGCCGATAGCCATTACTATTTGCTCAAGCAGACGATGGCGCGCGATGAATCGCGCACCGAAATGCGACTCACGTTCGGGGCTCGGCAAGGCTTTCGCGTGGCCGCACCGGCACCGCTGGTGCTCGGAGAGGTCCTTGCGAGCGATGGCCTCCAGACGGAGTCGCTCGGCCTTGGCGACATCGGGGGACGCAACATCACGCGGGTAACGCCATCGCACCGCGCCGTCCTGCAAGGGCTCGCCATGCGCATGAACGCCTTCGCGCGTATGTCGCCGCACCGATTCGCCGAGCCGGCTCATTTGCGCGAGTTCGTGCGCCTGCATGCGCCGCCGAACCCGAGGCAACAGCGCATTCGCCTGCCCGAGGTTCTCGAGATGCACCACGAGCGCGAATCACGCATGCTCCCTGGCGCGGAATGGGAACAGGGCGATCACGTCCATCTGACGGTCGACGACGCGTCCAGTGTTGGCGAAGCGTGGCTTCTTCGCGAGATCCTCGCGCGCGCGCTCGCCGAGAGGCAGAACCGTCTGCGATTTGCGCGGCTCACGCTCGAGCGGAGCGCCACCCATCCCACGAAAGACTTTACGAACGACGATGCCCGCGAGGGCGAGCGCCATGCGGCGCCTCTCGGGTAATTGGCGCAAACGGGTTTCGATATGACGGCAACCGAACAATCGCTCATCTATTTGGAAATCAAGGGCTCGAAGCAAGGGGAGTTCAAAACCGATGACGCCCAGGCCCGCGCGGGGAAGACCGTCTGCCTCGCCTTTGGCCATGGCATCGACGTTCCGCACGACACGCAAGGGAAGGGGCGTGCGGTGGTCCGGAACAAGCCCGTGTGGGTGATCTGCGAGTGGAATCCTTTGGTGGTTCAATGCCAGCAAGCGGCTTGGGACAACGAGGAGCTGAAGGAGGTCGTCATCAAGCGCGCCCGCCGCGACTCCAACGGCAACGAAGTCGTGTATGCCACGACGACGCTGACCAAGGCCACGGTCGCCAAATTCCGAACTCTCTCGGGGCCAACGTCGAAATGGCTTCCGGGTAACCACCCCGATCTGGCTCGCATTTCCTTCCTGGCCAGCAAGATCGACGTGACCTTGCATTCGCCGGATGGCGACACCCGCGCCCACTACGATCGCAAAGAGAACAAATCGTGACCGTGCTCGGGCTCATCGCCGGAAGGGAGCCGCCGCCCGAACCGTCGTCCGTTCGTCGCGCCGTGGCCGAGCTCGTGGCGGATATCGAGCTCCTATTGGGAACCTTGCGTGGATCCATGCCCGGTGACGTGGACTTCGGTGTGGGGGATGTCTCGGGGACGTACGCCTCCGGCGCCGAAGCCGTTCGCGCGTGGTGCTTGGATACGCAAGAAGCGCTAAGGCGCTACGTTCCGCGCCTGCGCCACCCGCGCGTGATCCATGTTCCGGGCGACGCGCTCGATCTCGTCTTTCGGGCAAAGATCCGCGGCTCCATGGCCGTCCAGGGACGCGCGGCGCCGTTGGAGCTCGAGCTATCCGTCGACCCGCAGCGCTCGTGGAGGGTTCGCTAGTGGCGCGATTCCCGCAAGGCGCGGTGGCGGCGCTCACGCGGGCGGCCGAGCAATTTGCGCGCGCGCATCCTGCGCTTTTGGGGCACCTGGGGCGCGCGCCGTCGAGTTTGGCGCTCGATCGCGTGCGTCGCGGGGTTTACGCGCTGGCTGCGTCGATCATCGAGCGGATCCATCGTTTTCAGGCCGATAGCCATCGCGCGCTGGCGGAGGTGGTGGCCGCATCGTCGATGCGCCCGTTTCCAGCGGCCACGATCGTGGAGCTTTCCCTTGCCGGATCGGAATCCAAGCAGCGCGTTCCGGCGCATGCGGAGATTTCGCCACCGAACGACCCGGCATGCCGCTTTCGGCTCGTGAGCCACGTCGACGTGGGCGCGTATCGGGTGGAGAACGCCCGGGCCCATGGGCGCCTCGTCCAATTCGATCTCATCGCGACGTCGGACGCGCCCCTGCAAGACGCATTGGACGATGAACTCCGGCTTTACGTGGACGGGCCACGCGAGAAGGCGCTTTTGTTGCTCATGCACGTTCTCGGCGCCACCGAGCGCGTCGATGTGCAGATATCCAATGGGCCTTCGAAGCAGGCCGGCAACGTAGAGCCGTATGGGTTCGATGAACGCGACGTGCTCGCGCCGGAGCCCGACGGGCCCATGGTGACCGATGCCTTCGTGCAGGAGTATTTCGTCTTTCCAGAGAAGTTCATGTTCTTCGTCGTGCGTGGCGTCCTGTCGGCGCTGCATGGCACGGCGGCGCCGGTGCGCAAGGCGACGGTCACCCTCCGCCTCGACGCGCCCTTGCCGGGGGACCTGGCGATTGGGCCAGACGCCCTTCGTGCGCACTGCGTGCCCGCCGTGAACTTGTTCGAAACCACGTCCGAGCCGCAGACGTTCGGCCCGGGGAAGAGCACGTTTCCATTGCGGGTGGCCGGCGTTCCGAGGCGGCGCGGGGAAGTCTTTGCCGTGCTCTCCGTCACCGCCGCTCCGTGCGTGGGGGAGGGCGAGATCCCCCTGCCGTCGCTCCGGCGATTTCGCGCCGGCGACTTTCACGACGCATTCCCCTATGCGTATTCGACGGAGCGAAAGGTCCAGCGGTCGGACCTTCCGCCCGAGCTTTTCATGACGCTCACGAGCTCGCGCGGAACGGAGCCACTCCTGGAGCCGCATGTCATCTCGAGCCGCGTGCTCGCAACGAACGGTGCGTGCCGTGTCTCGGTCGGCGAGCTCACGGAGCCCGGTCATGGCTTTCCGCGCGCCGTGCGCGCGCGGAACCTACTGCCGACGTCGTCGCACGTGCCGGCGCTGACCGGATTCGACCTCGCCCTCCGTGCATTCGCGAAAGGTGCGATTCCCAAGGGCGATCCGTGGTTTGCGCTGCGGACGTTTCTGGCGTCGCTCCTGCCACCGGAGACGGCGGATCCGGGAGCCTTTCGGGCCAATCTTCAACGCATCGAAGCCATCGAAGGCTTCGAGGTTCGCCCTCGGGCGGGGGCCGGCGGCTCCGGGCGAGGGTACCTCGCGTCGCTCACCCTCGACGAGACACCCTTGCGTGGCCTAGGAGACGTCGCGCTCTTTCTGCGCGTGCTGCATGCCACGCTCGACGCGCAGGTGGGACTGAATGGCCTCTACCGCTGCGAGGCCCTCTGCCGAAAATCCGGGACGCGGCTCGAATGGCCCACGCGTGAGCCCGCACCGCGCCCGCATCGGCATCCGTGCCCGGAATACGCGCGAAAGGCGAAGCGAGAGGCCTTCGTCGCCACCTCCGCGCGTCCCCGAGCCTCGCGCATGGCCCTGGAGTCGATGGTGCGCACGGCATCGCGCTACGGATTCTTCGAGTTGGCGCGCCTTCTCGAGCACACCACGTCGACGGATCTCGAGCACACCGAGCGGGTGCAATTCACGCAGCGACCAAGCCTGGCCTTCCCGGCGGGCGAGGTGGCATCCGTCGCACCGGCCACGAACGACTCGGTCCAGGTCGAGCTCAACTTCTTGGGGCTCGTTGGAACGAGCGCGCCCTTGGCGGCCCAGTTTACCGAGGAAGTCCGCTACGGCGACGACGAAGGCGCGCTGCGCGCGTTTTACGACGTGATCCACCATGCGCTCGCCGTTCGGCTCTACGGTGCCTGGAAGGCGAGCTCGATTGAAGGGGGTTTCGATCTCGAGGGCGGCGATTTGCAGAGCCAAGTGCTCCGCTCGGTGGCCGGGATCGACGCGCCGTCGGCGTTGGAAGAAGAGCCCCTCCCGCCGATGTTGGCCTTGGGCCTTGCCGACTACCAGCGCGGGCAGCCGCACGATATCAATCTACGTGGCGCGGAGGCGTTGCTCCAGCACCTGCTGCCGTGGCCCATTTCGCTCGAGGCGAACGTGCACCGCTTCCTGCCGCTCGGCGACAACGAGACCGCGCATCTGGGAGGTCAATGCTCCCGTCTCGGCGTCGACTTCGTCTATGGCGAGACCCGTTCGGATCGAGAGGGGGCCATCCGCCTGCACATCGGGCCGGTCGATCGCGCGACGCACGAGAGCATGATGCCCGGTGGCGACGTCTACGCGAAGCTCGAGCGCCTGACCAGTCGCGTGTTTGGGGCGAAGGTGCTCGTGGAGCTCGAGGTCCACCTCGCCGCCGACGACACCCCGCGCTGGACGCTCGGTGGGGCAAGCGCGCTGGGCGTCGACACGCGGTACACGATCGCCGATGAAACCGTTCACGTTCGTGCTCCTCTTCTTCCCGAACCGCACCAAGCCCGGTGCGAGTTCGTCCCGATGACAGCGTAAGGTCCACCGTCATGGCTATGAAACCCGCTTGGCCTCTTGGATTGTCGATTTGGCCTCACCACTTTTCCAACGCGGACGCCTACCACGAGGAGAGCGTGCAGCGTGCCGTCGCCCGCGTCGATGGTGATGCCTGGGGCGTCGACGAAATCGATTGGGACGAGACCGCGCTCTCCCGCGGCCAGCTCGTGCTGCAGCATCTCGAGGCCGCGTTGGAGGATGGAACGGAGATTCGCGTGGGGGGCGGGGAGGGCGCGAAGGCGCTGAGCATCCCGCTTTCGGATCTCGGGTCGAGAACGTCGCTCCGCGTGTACGTGGGACTCCCTGTCGCCCAGCCGAGTGCGGCGAACGTCGATCCCGAGGGCGCGACGCGTGCGCTTCACCGCTACGCGCTGGCCACGCACACGCTGTCCGATGTCGCCAACGGCGGCAGGACGGTCGACGCACAATGGCTCCGTCCCAACGTCTTCCTTCTCACGGAGAACGACCGCCTGCACAGCTACGATGTCATCCCGTGCGCGCGGCTCATTTTGGACGAATCGGGCAACCCGACCTTGGATCCGACGTTCATTCCACCGCTATGGCGAATTCGCGCTTCCACCTGCCTGACGGAGCGCATCGATGCCCTGCTTTCGGACCTGGTGGCGCGCAAGACGTGGGCCGATAGCTGGAAGGTCAGCGAAGCCTTTGCGGATCGGCGCACCCTTCTGCGCTCGCTCTTGGGCGGGTTCATTGCCGACGTTTCGGATCTTCGCAGCCGGCGTCATACGGCGCCGCACGATGCCTACGCGCGTCTCGTGGAAGTCCTGTATGCACTGGCGCCGTTCACCGCCACGGGCGAGTGCCCCGAGCCGCCGCCGTTCAACCACCGCGAACTCGATGCGACGTTCCTGCCGCTTTTCGAGGCCATCGCCGAGGTGCTTCAGAGCATTGGCCAGGCACGGTACCGAACCATCCCTTTGGTGCCGACGGAAAACGATGCGTGGCTTCTGCGTGCGGATTTGCACGAACCAGGGATTTTCGACCACGAGTTCTTTCTGGCGATCACCGGAAGCGACCCCGCGCACCTTGCCGAGGAAGCCCCGAAGCTTCTCAAGATTGGCTCCCTGCACGAGCTCATGGAAATGAAGTATGCGGCGCTGTCGGGTGTTCCGCTGGAACGCCGGCCGCGTCCCTCGGGGCTGCCTGAATCGAATGACACCGTGTATTTCTGGCTCGACAAGCGATCCGATGCCTTCGTTGCGGCCATGCGCACGGCATGGATGGGCGTCTACTGCCGCCAGCTTCCCGGCGTCACGCGCATTCACCTCTACGCGGTGCAGCCGGGTGACGCGACATGATCGAGGTCGAGTCTCCGGAGACCGTTCGGGGCGCTTTCCATGGCGAGCCTCGGATGGATGGGTCGATATCCGCGCTCTTGGCGTCCCAGGCCCGCATCGATCGGTTGATCGCGAAGATCGACGCGATGCTCGGGGAGCAATTGGATGCCATTTTGCACCACCCCGAGTTTCAAGCTTTGGAGGCCGCATGGCGCGGTCTCGAATTCGTGGTGAACCGCATCGAGTCGCGGCAGGGCACCCAGGTGGCGATGTGGAATTGCTCGAAGCAGGAGCTCTCGGACGATCTCGCGGATGCCGCCGAGCGCACCAAGTCGCGCTTCTTTCGGACGGTGTACGAATCGCACTACGGGCAGCACGGTGGTGTGCCTTTCGCTGCGATTTTTGCGGGCTTCTCCGTGACGGCGGCGTTCGACGACGTGGCTCTGCTTCGCGCGATGGCCTCGGTGGCCGCCATGTCGCACGCGCCCGTGTTCGTCGACGCCGATCCGGGGCTGTTCGCGCCATCGAAGGGACGCCATGGCTCGCCGCACGATGCCGGCTTCGAAGACCTGTCGGCGGCCACGGATCTGGGCGCCATGTTCGAGGGACCCTCGTTCATCAAATGGCACGATCTGCGCACCAGCGAGGACAGTCGCTATTTGGGTATTCTCCTCCCGCGCATGCGGCTTCGGCTGCCCTACCGCGACGCCACCGAATCAGCCGATACCTTCGTGTACGACGAGACCATCGGGGGGCCTGGCGATCATCTTTGGGGCAGCGCCACCTATGCGTTCAGCCTGCGGTTGGCCGAGAGCTACGCGCGGGACCGAACGGCCATGGGGTTGCTCGACACGTTCCTCACGCCACCTCCCGTGTTCGAGGCTCACGAGGTGATGGGCGACGACGCGTGCAAGCCTCCCGTCGAGGTGCTGTTCTCGCGCCGTCTCGAGGAAGCGCTGGCGGATCAGGGCTTCATTCCCCTGACGTGCGATCCGGTCGATGGCTCGTTGCGGTTCGCGAGCGCAAGTAGCTTGCAAATGCCGAAGACGTTTGGGCGCTCCGAAGGCGGCGAACAAGCGACATTGAATTATCTGCTCGGTACGCGAATGCCCTATCTGATGTTCGTGTGCCGCTTTGCCCATCAGCTCAAAGTGTTTCAACGCGAAAAACTTGGCGGTCACCACACCCGCGAACAGCTTCAGACGCAATTGACTGCACGATTGAGACGTTATGTCGATACCAAGGACAATCCGTCGGCTGCGACGCGGTTTCAATATCCGCTGCGCGGCGCGAAGGTCGAATTGGTGGACGTCCCGGGACAGCCGGGTTGGTATGGCATGAACGTGGTCATCCGGCCGCATGTGCGTTACCGCGACGCGGAGTTCGAGCTCGACGTGACGGGAAGGATCGATCGGCGATGATACCGCGCAAGCCCTTCTGGCCGCCGACGCTCAGCGTCAAGCCGGTGCATCTGCAGGCCTCCGATACCTACGCGGAAGCGCTCTGCGCGCGCGGCTTTCGCCGGCTCGCGCCCGATGCCTACGGCGTCGCGCACATGGACTACGACGAGGGGGCACTCGCCCGGGGCGATCTGGTCATCCGCCGCCTGGACGTGGTGTTTCCGAGTGGCCTCGAAGCGTGGCTGGACGAAGATTTGCCGCCGCTCGAAGCCAATGTTGCCACCCGACTCCACGAGCTGTCGTCGTCCGTACTCGTCTATCTGGGGGTACCGCGGCTCGTGTTGGACGGGCCGAACATGAGCAAGGACGACGCACGCGCGCGGTCCACGCGCTACGTGGGCGATCTGGAGGCGAAAATCCCTTGGATGCGTCCCAAGCTCGAGGTGCTCTTCCAAGGGGACGCGCTGGATCGGTACGAAGTGCTTCCGATCGGCCGCATCGAGCAGGTCGGCTACTCGTACCGCTTTTCGGATGGCGTGTGGCCCATCGTGTCGCACGCCCGGGCATGTGCGCCGCTCGTCGCGGAGATCGGTCGCGTGCTCGCCGCGCTCGAGCAGCGACGTCACGAGCTCGTCGCGGCGCGCAAGGAGCAGCCGTTTCATCTCACCACCTCGATTTCGGCCCCCGGCTTGAACCTTTTCGTGCTGGTCAACCGCCACCTCGCGGCGTTGCAGGTTCTCTCGAAGCGCCACGCGTCGCGGCCGTATGACATTTACCGGCGCTTGCGAACCCTTTACCTCGCGCTCGTGGCCTTCGGGCACGAATGGGAGCGCCCTCCCGCGTACGAGCACGACAAGCTCGCCGATGTGATGCCCTGGCTCTCGACGCGCATCGTGCGCCTGCTCGACGCGGTGGGACGCGATCAGCTGACGAGGCTGTCGTTCGAGCGCGGCGACTACGCCGACATGTTCTCTCTCTCGTTCCGGCGCGAAGATCTCGTTGGCAAGCGCCCGGTGCTCGTCGCCACCTGCGACGACGATGCCTTTCTCGAGCGCCTTCCGCGCGTGATGAAAATGGCTGCGCCGTTTGCGTTGCAGGAGTGCATGCGCCTCGCGCTCCGCGGCGTGCGGCTCGAGCTCGACGTCGATCCGCCGCCGCAGCTCCCGCAGGGTCCGCGCATTGCCAGCTACCGCATCTGGGAGCGCGAGCGCGCAACCGGGCGAGAGCCGGACCTTCGCCCTTATTGGCAAGATATCCTGGCCTGCCGGACCGTGAGCGTCTACGTGCCGGGCGCACCGCCAAGTCTTAAGCTCTTTTTGTATGGCATCGACCGGGAAATCTGGTGATGGTGTTCACCCCGCTAGGAGAGAGAATTTCTTCTACACAGTGGGATTCGAATGATCTCGGCGGCCTTCGATAGGATGCAGCAATTCGCGTCAGTGCGGTGACACGCGCGGTCATTGCTAGTATGGGGGCCTCCGATGGGGCAATTACCCGGCGCGACCCGTCCCGCGCAAAACGATTGGCTGACCGACAAGAACGACGACCGCGCACCCGACGAAGGTATCAGTGCCGAGCGCGCGCGCTCTCTCGGTTCGTCCGCCGAGCAGGTGGCGTCGAGAGAATCGCTGCCGATGGCGCCGCGATTTCTTCCGCGAGGTGCGGTCGTCGGTCGCTACGTGGTCGATGGGCTTTTGGGCGAAGGTGGAATGGGGGTCGTCTATGCGGCCTACGATCCCGAGCTCGATCGCAAGGTGGCACTGAAAATGGTGCGCTCGGATTCCGATCCGAGCCTCGAGGGGCGCGATCGGCTGCAGCGCGAAGCGCAGGCCATGGCGCGGCTTTCCCATCCCAACGTGGTTGCCGTTCACGATATCGGCATGCACGACGAGCAGCTCTTTCTGGCGATGGAGTACATCGATGGGATTACCCTCCGAAGCTGGTTACTTCGCGAGTCGCGTCCCGTACGTCAGATCCTCCATGCGTTCCTCCAGGCGGGTCGCGGGCTCGCAGCGGCCCATGCCAGTGGTCTCGTTCATCGCGATTTCAAGCCGGACAACGTGCTTTGCGATCGGCGTGAGCGCGTGTGTGTGACGGACTTCGGTATTGCACAAGCCATTGCGGTGCCGCCTTCGATGCGGGAAGGGCACGAGCTTGCGGCGGATTCACCTTGGACGGTGGGAAACACCCGCTCACTGATAGGAACACCCGCCTACATGACGCCGGAGCAGTACCGCGGGGAGCGAGCGGACGCCAGCAGCGATCAATTCAGCTTTTGTGTGGCCCTCTACGAGGGACTGTACCGACAGCTGCCGTTCGCGGGCGAGACGTGGTCGCAGCTCGCCAAGGCAGTGACGGAAGGAAGGGTCCGTGAGCCGCCGTCGCGTTCGGGCGTCGCGCCTCGTGTCCATCGAGCGATTTTGCGTGGACTGAGCGTCGAGTCGAGCAAACGATTCGCTTCGATGGACGAATTGCTTGCCGCACTGTCGCGCAATCCGGCGGCTCGTCGCTGGCGTACCGTGGGATGGGTCGCCGCGGTCGGTGCGCTCGCGGCGGTTCCTTTGGCGTATCGCTACGCACGGTCGCAATCGCAATTGGTTTGCAAGGGGTCGGAGCAAAAGCTGTCTGGCGTCTGGGACGACGGGCGCAAGAGGGCCGTGCACGATGCCTTCATCGGGACGCACAAGCCATTCGCGTTCGAAGCGTGGACCGGTGTCGAGCGGGTACTCGATGCCTATGCTCGCCATTGGGTGGCCGCGCGTGCCGACGCCTGTGAGGCCACGCAGGTTCGCGCCGAACAATCCGTCTCCCTGCTTGATTTGCGCATGGTTTGCTTTGACGAGCGCCTCGCCGAAATGCGGGCGCTGACCGACGCTTTTACGGCCGCCGATGGAGATGTCATCGCAAAGGCCGCTGCGGCCGCCCAGGGGCTCACGCCCCTCGTGGGGTGCAGCCAGGTCAAAGCGCTCCTCGGGCGGGTGGCGCCCCCGTCCGATGCCGCGGCCGCGCGCGCCGTGGAGGACGTGCGCGGCGTTCTCGTTCGCGTCAATGCCACCCGACTCGCGGGCAAGTACGCGGATGCTGTCCCGGTGATCCGAGAGGCAACGGATCGCGCCGAGCGCACCGGATACGGACCGGTGATCGCCGAAGCGCACTTGCAAGAGGCTTTCCTGAAGGAGGCACAAGGCGATCACAAAGGCGCCGAGGCCGTGCTTTACCGCGCCGCGTGGGCGGCAGATGCTGCCAACGACGACCGCTCGCGTGCCGAGGCGTGGACGCATCTCGTGTTCACCGCCGGCGCGGCCCAGGCGCGCCACGACCTCGCGCCCATGTTGAATGAGCAGGCCATGTCGGCGATCAAGCGCATGGGGGGCGATGACAAGCTCGAGGCGGTCCGGCTCGGGAATTTCGCGGTGACCTTGGGCGGTCAACAGAAGTACGACGAGGCCCTGGCGGAATTCGAGCGCGCTCGTCCGCTCATCGAGAAGGTGTACGGTCGCGAAAGCGTCGAGATGATCACCTTGTTGAATCGAGTCGCCAATGTGTATCTGAGCCAACGGAGCTATGAGCGAGCCATCGAGACCTTGGAGCGTGCGCGGAGCATCACCGAGTCGTCACTCGGTGCCGAGCATCCGCTGAACGGGGGGATTCTGAACAGTCTCGGCGTGCTGCATAGCAACATGCTCCGATACGACGAATCGGCACGTTGTTTCGCGCGGGCGCTCGAGCTCAACGAGCAGCCCACCGCCCACGTGAACATCGGAGACATTTTCAACCACCAGGGCAAATACGAAGAGGCCCGGCGCCATCTCGAACGTGCTCTCCAGCAGCGCGAAGCACAGGTCGGCCCCGACAGCCCGCGCCTCATTTACCCGCTCACGGGCCTTGGGCAGGCGTACTTCGGGCTTCGCGATTTCCCAAGGGCGCGCCAGACCCTCGAGCGCGCCCTTTTGGTGAAGGGCGATCCGCAGGCGGGGATGAGCCTTGCGACCGCGAAGTTCACGCTTGCTCGCGCGCTCACGGAGGATCCGCGCGCGACGGCGGCCGATCGCAAGCGCGCGCTCGTGCTGGCCGAAGAGTCACGGACCATCTACCAGAACTGGAAAGATCGCAGCCCTCTCGACGACCTCGACTTCGAAGCCATGAAACATTGGCTTTCTGCCCACGGTGTTCATCCCTGAAATGTGGCTATCGTTCGCCGTATAGAGGACGCGCGAAGCCGTTTTGCGTGGCCCACGTTTCAATGGCGCGGGCGATGGACAGGATGGCGTGGTCGTGGCGGCGGCGGCCGATGATCTGCAATCCGAAGGGTAACCCCGTGGCGTCGCGGCCAAAGGGCAATGCGACGGAAGGGAGGCCTGCGAGGGTGGGGCCATAGGCTAGTGCCAACCAATGAAAATAGCTCGCCATCGGCGCGCCGTTGATCGTCACCGGATACCAATCTTCGAACGGGAAGGGCGGGTGACCGGCGGCGGGGCAGATGACCGCGTCGACTTTGGTGAAAAAAGCGTCCGCGTCGCGCAGCACCCGCGTTTGCACCGTCATGGCATCGGCCACATCGCGCAAACCCAGCCCGAGGCCCGCCGCGACATTGGCGGCGACGTTGGGCCCGACCTTGTCGGGGGTGGCCTCGACTTTCTCGCGATGGGCGCCCACGAACCCGACGGCCCTCAGCACCGCAAAGGCTTGGTCGCCGCCACCCATGTCGACCGCGAACTCCGTGCGACCGCCGAACACCGGCTCCAGCGCATTCCGCGCGGCGCGGAACGCGGTGCGTACGCGATCGTCCACCGGCGCAAAGCCGAGATCTTCGGTGAAGGCTACCGTGAGGCCGCCCAGATTCACGGCATCCAGCTGCCGGAAGCGCGCGCCATCCACCGCGAGCGACAGCGGATCGCGCGGATCGTCGCCCACCATGGCCGAGAGCAAGAGCGCCACATCGGACACCGTACGCGCCATCGGCCCGTCGACCGAAAGCGGCGACCAAGCGTGCCCGCGTGTCTCGGTGGGAATCAAGCCGGGCGTCGGGCGGAAGCCGACCACACCGCAAAAGGCAGAAGGCGTGCGCAGGCTGCCGGCGAGATCGGAGCCCGTTGCCAGAGGAACCATGCCGCAGGCCAGCGCCGCCGCGGAACCGCCCGAGGAACCACCGCACGTCAGGCGCGGGTCGAACGGATTGCGCGTCGCACCGAATACTTCGTTTCGTGTATTGGCGCCCGCCCCGAATTCCGGCGTGTTGGTCTTCGCCAGCACGATGGCACCGGCCTGCCGCAACACCGCCACCACCCGTTCGTCGGCCGCCGGTACATGGTTCGCAAACAAGGGCGAGCCATAGGTGGTCCGCAGTCCTTCGGTCTCGCTCAGATCCTTGATCCCAATGGGCAGGCCATGCAGTGGACCGAGGGCATCGCCGCGCTGCACGGCGGCTTCGGCGGCGCGCGCTTCGGCCAGCGCCCGCTCGAACGCCGTGACGGTCACCGCATTCACGGCGGCGTTGGTCGCCTCGATGCGGGCGATGCAGCTCTCCACCACCGCGACGGGCGAAACCTCGCCCGATTCCATCCGTCGCCGCAGCTCGACCGCTTCGAGATCGCAGAGATTCATGCCCGGTGAGTCTGTGGGCCGCAGGCCAAGGGTGTCAACGCCGACCCCGGTGCCGGGTGACGGCCGCGCATGCCTGCAGAGGTCCGTGGAGCCGAACCGACAACGCCTGCCACTATCGCATATTGTCACGTCGATTTTTGATGACGGAAAATTCCGACTCCGCGCAAATTGAAATCGGGAGATTGCTCCCCTCTTTGTCCTCACTGCGAAACGGAAAGAAGAACATGACGAGGCTTGCTCTGGCGAAGGCCCTTCTCGGCCTGACCGCCACGTTGATGATGGTCGCCAATCTTTTGGGATGCAGCGGCGACGCCGGAGTGACCATCCCGCCGTTGCCCGACGATGCGGGCCCCCCGCTGGACGCTCGCCCGGACGCCCCTCCCGATGCGACACCGTCGCAGACGGCGGCGGCCACACCCGAGTTCCATCCCGCGCCGGGAACATTCGACGCGCCCCAGAGCATCACCCTGCGGACGGACACCGCCGGAGCCTCGATTCACTATACGCTGGATGGCAGCCCGCCCGATTCGAAGTCGCCGGTTTACACGTCGCCGATCAGCCTTGCCAAGACGGCGACCCTCAAGGCCATCGCCCGCAAAACGGGTTTCGACGATTCCGCCGTTCGCTCGGGAACCTATGTCATCGACATTCCGCCCGGCGTCGTCGAACCGGCTCAATTGGAGCCCAATTCGGGCGATTACCCCAACGACGTCGAGGTGCACCTCACGAGCGCCACGGCCGATGCCACCTTCTGTTACACGCTCGATGGCGCGCAGCCCGGGTGCACGGAAGAAGCCCGCTGCGCGAGTAGCTCCGAGGCCGCCGCGGGGACCGTGCTCGTCTCGAAGAGTGGCCAGAAGCTTCGCGCGATCGCCTGCAAAAAGGGCATGCTCGCTTCCTCGGTGACCCAGGCGGATTACACGCTTTCGGCCGCCGCGCCGGTGTTCGATCCGATGCCGGGGAGCTACGATCCCCACAACCCGCGCTCCATCGCCCTGGCTTCTGACACGCGCGGAAGTGTCATTCATTACAGCGTCAATGGTTCCGAGCCGCCGAGCTGCTCCAGCCCGGACACGGTTCCGGAGAATGGCGCGCTCCCCATTTTGACGGCCGATGCCATCATTCAAGCGGTCACCTGCAAACAGAACTACGCCACCAGCGCGGTCGTGAGCGCGACCTATTTGGGTGCAAAGTGCGTGGGCGACTTCAACATCCTGTCCGTTCCGGGCCTCCAAGAACTCGCGCGTTGCGAGGAGATCACGGGCAACCTGACGATTGGCGTGAGCGGACTCCTCACCGACCTCGCGCCTCTTGCCCATCTGCGAAGCGTGAACGGCAATTTGACGCTGCAAGGGAACGGAGCGTTGACCTCTTTGCATGGCCTCGAGGCATTGGCGGTCGTCGGGGGCGAGATGATCGTGGCCAGCAACGCGGCGCTCACTCGGATCGACGAGCTGGTCGCGCTGCAAAGCGTCGGCGTCCGACTCATGATCTGGCGCAATGAAGCGTTGACCGAATTGGTCGGCCCGAACAAGCTAACCAAGATCGGATCCCTTTCGATCGCTGGAAACCCGAATCTGCAACACGTCGGTGGGTTCTCCCAGCTCGCGGAGATCGGTGGAAACTTCGTGGTGTCCACGAACGCGGCGCTGATTTCGTTGGATGACATGCCCGCCCTGACCAAGGTCGTCGGCAACGTCGGCTTCTCGTTCAATCGTGCACTCGAGACGCAGTCCGGTTTTACGCGCATGCACGAGGTTGGCGGTAACTTTACCATCGATGGAAATGAGGCGCTGAAAGGGTTTTCGGCGTTTTCGCAGCTCACGACCATCCGTGGCACCCTGCAGGTCTCCAACAATCCCGTGCTGCAGTCGCTTCCGGGCTTTGGCGGATTGACGGCGGCGGGCGGTTTGACCATTCGTCAAAATCTGGCGATGACCGAGATTGGCGGCTTGGACGCGCTCGAATCGGGGTCCACGGAAATCGAGATTGCTTCGAATCCAAAGTTGGTGCGGCTCAATGGGCTCCGTCGAATCCCATCGGCCACGCACATTCGGCTCATCGACAATGCTGCGATGGAGAAGCTCGAGGCGTTCACGGCGCTCACGCAGACCTCGGGGGACGTCAGCATCGTCGGGTGCCTGGGCCTCAAGGACCTCACGGGGCTCGAGGCGCTCGGAAAAATTGGCGGCAATCTCCTGCTCAACGCCGACCACTCGCTCACGAACCTCGATGCGCTCGCCCAGTTCGTGACGCTCGCGGGCTCGCTGACCATCACGCTCAACGAGACGTTGCCCACGTGCCAAGCGGACCGCGTCTACGAGCGACTGCGCGCGCATGGCTACGGCAGCACGCCCGACATCCGCGACAACCACGGCACGGGCACCTGCGACTAGGACGCGAAGGCCAAGCTGAATCTACGGCAGGGCGATGAGGTCATCGCCCACGCGGATTCGGGCGAGCAGCTGTGGATCGCCATCGGTGGTCGTGACGGGGGCGTCGGAGGGGAGACCGAGATGCCGCAACGCTGCGAGAAGGGCGCCCCCGCGCGGGTGGGAGAGCTGCAGCGATTCGAGCTGGCAATTCGACTCGGGCATGGCGGTGGCCGGATGGGGGCCGTCCCACTGGATGAACGTCGGAAAGATGCCATCCCGTGGAAGCGTGCCCTCGCGCGGCACGGTGATGCGCCATCGCAAATCGCCGCGCGATGCCTCGAGGATTGCGCCCATGTGCACCGGCGCGGCGGTGGCGTCGCGCTCGATGTCGTCCGTGCGCGCGACCCAATGAAGGAGCGATGGGCCACGCTCGAGGCGCGCTCGAACCTCGGGCGAGTCGAGCCCGAACCAGCGGGCTCGCGAGGGAGCGGCGGCCTCGGGATCGACGGCGATCACCTCGAGGTAGGTCGCGTCCCCGAGGCGGAGTACGCGGTTGTGCGTGCCCATCAGCGGATGTTTGCCTCCGCCCGCGGGCATCACGCCCAGGCGCGCGAAAACCCACTGGGCACCTTCTTCGAGGGTGCGGGCGCCAACGACGAGATGATCGAGCGCGATCATGCCCCCATCATGGGCGCACGTCGGTGTGCGTTTCAAGGGCTTACGCCGCGCAGGGCGCTGGCGCGGCGGTGTGCGCCATCTCGACGAGCGCCGGCGCGGCCGTGCGACCGAGGGCGGCCAGCCGTTCGAGCAGCTCGGCAGCGTGCGAGCGATCGTGATCCACGATGCGGCAAACGAGATCGGCGAGCGTGAGGGAGCCGACGCCATCTTGCACGGCGGCGCGCGCCCATTCGTCGGGGCGCACACGCTCGAGACGGCGCAGGTTCGCCGCGCGGGCCGAGGCGAACCGTGCGAGGGCGGTCTCCAGATCACGCTCGCGGTAGCCGCGGACTCGGGCCTCGTGGTCCCCGTCGAAATCGGGCAGGTGAGGGAAGTCTTCCTCGAGAATGCGACCGATGCGGATGGCGAAGGCTTCCTGCTCGAGATCGGCCAAGTGCCATGCGTGTTCGACGATGGAGAAGCCTTGATTCGGGGCCGCGAGGCGCGCCTCCTCGGCGGAAATACCTTCCACCGATGCGCGCAACTGCGCAGGCCATGCTTCGAGTTGGGCAGCGAGCTCCGGTGAGAGTGCTCCGGTCATTGCGGTTTCCTTTCCGTTCCCTCCTTTCTTGTTCGCGACCTCGCGAAACCTGACGGCGTGCACGAAATTCGTTTCCAGCTGCTGGCCGATTCGCCGAGCACGCTTCACGATGCGGGTACGCCACGCATACACGACGTCCGCCGACACCCCGAGCTGCGACGTGGCATCGTTGACCGGCTTTTCTTCGAGGAAGATCACGCGCAAAAACTCCTGCCCGCGCGGCGACAACTCATGGGCTACGCGCTCGATCACGGCGCGCGCCAGCTGTCCCTGCATGTGATGCGCTTCCGGTGCAGGATCCGGCTCGAGCCAGGCCTCGAGCTCGCCCGGCTCGGTGGCATCGTCCGACCACGGGCTTTTCCGCCCGCTGCGAAGAATCGCGGCCACGTGACGTTCGGCCACGAGGCCAACGAAGCTCGAAAACGACGAGCCGCGCTCGGGCGACCACGCGCGAAGGCACTTGCCATGGTCCGCGAAAAACGCGGCAAAGACGTCTTGGACCATATCCTCGACGTCCTGCCGAACATCCCTCCGACGGGCGCGGGTGCGCTGTCGAAGGAGCGCCCGGGTCACCTGCGCACGAACGACCGGCTCGAGCTCTTGTACGAAGGTCCGACGCGCACGGGGGTCACCCGCTAGCATGGGCTCGAGATCGCTCGGGCGAACGATGTTCATCCGAGCGGGATAGCACATCTTCCGACGGCATGAGGTTCGCGCGCGCGAATCCCAAACTGGACCATGCAAAGGATATGCGGGAAACATCGTAGTCCGGTGCCATGCTCGTTCGGGCGGGGCCATCTTGGACCGCGTCTGCGCCGAGGCGGAGCAGGTGAAGCAGCCGCGCATCGTTGAACCATGCGCGGTACGCGCCGGCCGGATCATCGGGCTTTCCAGTGCCGAGTGCAAAGGCTTGCAGCCGCCCGAGAAGCGAAGGATCGGTTTCCAGATCGGAGACGATCAGCGGCCAGCGCAAGGCGATCGCGGTGAGCTTTCCAATTTGCGGCAAGGTCATGACGTCGTTGCTGCCGGCAAGGTGCTCCAGCGCGAGGCGCCCGGTTTGCCATGCGAGGAATGCGCGCAATCGAAACAAGTTGAGAAACTGTTTGACCCGGCGCGGATTGAAATCCAAGGCCGGCGCCAGGGCCAATGTAATATCGTGAATGAGCGGAGAATCCGTCGAAACGGCCGACGCGAAGCGCTCCGTCTCCGCCACCGTGTGCACCGGAGACCGCGGCGTCGGTGGAATGGAATCGCGAACCGCCGTCGTGCCGAGCACTGGAACATGGTGCCCCTTCGGGCGCGATCGGCCCGCCGAGAGGTACCAAAGCATGGATCGGGTGTCGGCCTCCGTTGGGCGCGGTAGGGCAAAGGGCAATTGGATGAACTTCTCGATGAAGTCGAGCCCGAAGGTGACACCGCGGGGATTCATATAAGGGAGCAGCGGCGCATATTTCGCGGCGATGCCGGCGGCCACCTTTTCGCGGTCCATTCCTATGATGAAAATGAGCTTTGGCGCGCACGCCGTCATGAGATTCAGCGCTTGCATCAGGTCGACCGCGGTCGGTACTTCGCAGCGATCGACGTCGTCGATGAAGACGTACGCGCGCCGATCGCCGATGTACGCATCGACGATTTTCCCGAAGTCATCGTGGAACTGATCGAGGAAGGCGGAGCGACCTTCGTAATCGGGTGAGAGGATGTGCTTCTTCAAATCGATGGGCAAGGAGCCGCCCACCAGTCCTTTGATACGGGTGAGCGTCATGATGGCCACGGCGAGCGCCCCGGTCCATCCGCCGGCGACGATGAACTTGCCCGCGAACTTCTGAAACGGCGCCCCGTCGGCCTTGGCCATGGTTTCGACGCCAAGATCGTGGGCGAAGGCCCAATGCTGGTAAAAGAAGGCCACGAGCGCGAGCAGCATGAGCACGGCGGCCACGCCGAAGAGCACGGCGCGCAGCACCTCGAGCCGCACGTCGCGCCATTTCACGCGCCGCACGAAGAGCATCACATGCCCGCGAAAGCGTTTGAACCAAGTCTGCTGGCGCGAGACCTGGTGCAGAAATTCCACGGCGAACGTCGCCCACATCTCTTCGTGCTTGGCGTGCTTCCACGCATCGAACCACACGACGAATGGCAAAGCCTCCGTCGAGCCCGCGGGCCGCCGCAAAAGCTCCTCGTCGAGCTGCATCATGAACGACGATTTGCCGCACCCCCACTCGCCCTCGATGCTCATGGTGAGCGGAGGCTTCGTCTCGGGATGCCGCAGAAAATCCGCAATGGCGTGCACACTCGGGCGAAAGCCCATGGAGTCTTCCGCCGTGGCGCGGTCGCTCAAGGCGGAGCGCTGGATGGAGTGGCCGCTCGGCGATAGGATCGCTTGCCAGTGGAGGAGCTGTTCGGAGTCATCCACCGCGCCGGCCATCCAGTCGAGGAGCCGCGCTTTGGCCATGGCGGCATTCAGTTCGAGGCGACGAAACAATCCGGCTATGGATGGCGTATTCTGCCGCTCCGCATCGAGCAGGAGTGCGGCGACGAGGTGTCGGAGGTGCACGCGACCTTCGCTGGAACTGCGCAGGGCAAGCTCGCGGGCGTGCTCCAGGAGCGGCGATGCGTCATCGCCAATCCATTCTTCGGCCGGCGCATTGCGCAGTTCGAGATACAAGGGTTTGCCCGCGCTCGGGATGGCGCGCCAAAAAAAACGCGCCGCCGTATCGTCGCCCACCGTGCGTCCCAGTTCCGCGAGCGCAAAGAAAATGTCGCTTGTCGATAAATCCGCGGCCCCGCGTTTTTGCGCGAAATTCCGTGCGAGTGTGAGTGCTTGCTCCGCCCCTGCGCTGAACATCGGGGCAATATACGCCGTTCATCGATGTAAATTCGACGTCACATGGCCTCGTCATAGAGCAAATCGAGCCCCATGCCAAAGCGGGTCGTCTTCGTGTGGCGCAGGGAAAAGCGCTCTTTCACGCAGAGAACAGCGCAGGGCGGCGGGGTCGCGGACGATGCGCGTTTCGGGCCAATCGGCGCGTTCCAAGGTGCGGGAGAGGACGACCTTGGGGAGTCGGTTCAGGACGCGCGCGACGGCGCCCTCCCAGGGCCTCGTCGGTTTGCGCTCCGCCTCGGGCCAGTAGCGCACCCGCTCCTTTCACCAATAGCGATATCCGTTGACCCGGAACGGCACGTCGAGCTCGCGGCACACTTCCGCGATGACGTCCGATACGAAGAAGTAATTCGAGAGATGACGAATACGCGCTCCCTCCAGCTCGACCCGCGAAACGGCGCGGACCGCCTCGCCATCGGTGTGCGTGTACCAGTGGAGCAAGATGGGAGCGTCGCGGTAGATCGCCACCTCCACGCGCGGCGGTACCGTGGGGAGGTAGCCCTCGAGAAACCGGGGGTCGATCCCGCGTTCGGTGTCGCGAAGAATCGATGACACGAGTCCTGCGAGCGCGCCGTAGGTCTCGTCGGCCGTTTGATCCGGGCCGTAGTCGATCGCCACACTGACCATCTGCACCACGGCCGTATCCAGCAAGAGGGCGGTCAGTCGTGGGAGGTCTCGCGCATTGAAGGCCTCGCAGAACGCATCGAGCGCCGCCGGCACGGCCACCTTGCGCGGCGCCGCCGCGGGGGAAATCAATCGACCGCGCCCGCGATGCAGGGCAGCCTTCACGGCCCCCACCGTGGTGGACAGCACCTCGGCCACCTCTTCCAGCGACAGCTCGAACATGTCCCTCAACACCACCGCCGCCCGCTCTTGCGGAGAAAGTTGCCCGAGCAACGTCCCCGCCGCCTCGCGGACGGCTTGCGGATCGGCCTCGGGCGTGTCCGCCGCCAGCTCGTCGGGCGTGTCCCTCCGGCGGCGCATCCGATCGACCCACAGGTTCGATGCCACGCGAAAAAGCCAGGCCCGCGGGTTGGCGGGCGGGTCATGGTGCATGCACCCGAGCGTCACGAACGCACGGGCCAGCGCATCCTGCACCAGATCTTCGGCGTCCCACGGACTGCGCGTCAGATGCCGGCAGTAGCGGTAAAGCTCGGGCCGGAGGGGTTCGAACTCGTCGAGGAAGCGGTGCCACGAGCTCTTCACGGAATCGGAGAGCTCGCTCACCGGGGGGCGAGTCGGGCCAGTCGTAGCTGCGCGTTGGCTCATGATCGACCAACGTACGACCGCGCCCGCAGGATACGGGTCGACTTTCACTTCGGTGCGTTTATCGTAGGCCCCCATGGCCACCGTAAAGCTTTGGACCGATGAAGAGGCCGCGGCCGATCCGCGCGTCAGGGCGGTATTCGACGACATCCGCGCCACGCGCAAGTCCGACTTCGTGAACAACTTCTGGCGCGCGCTCGCCAACCAACCTGCCGTTCTCGAGCGGACGTGGGCCAGCCTCAAGGAAATCATGGTCGCGCCGGGCGAGCTCGATCCGCTCACCAAGGAGCTGATCTACATCGCCGTTTCCACGGCCAACTCGTGCGCGTACTGCGTGCACTCCCACACGGCCGCTGCCCGCGCCAAGGGCATGACCGACGGCCAGTACGGTGAGCTCCTCTCGATCGTGGGCATGGCCTCGGAGACCAATGCCTTGGCCAACGGCATGCAGATACCCGTCGATCCGGAGTTCCAGGTCGATCGCTGATGCGGCCGTCGTTGTCCGCGGCCATTCGTGCAGTTTAGCGCGGGCACGCCAAGCCGCGGCGTAGATCGGCGGCGCGGCGGGCCGTGACGGAAGATGGCGTCGCTGCGCCCCATTGATCGAGCACGACGCGGTAGGCCTCGCAAGCGCCGGTGACGTCGCCGACCCGTTGTTTGGCCATGCCCTCCCACAAGTGCGCGCGCACGTTGAGGTAGGGGAAATCCAAACTGATGCACGCGGCCGCGCCTCTTTCCAGGAGCGGCACGGCGCGTGCGGCGTCGTTCGCCTCCAAATACAGCTTTCCTTCGTACGTATTGAGAACACCCTGCAAATTGACATTGGGCGACCGCACCGCCTGCCGTCGCTCGATGGTCGGCGCTTGGCGCAATGCCTCGGCGGCGTCGATGCCCGAACCGGCGGCCGGGCCCCATCGAAACACCCACCGCTCGACGGTATCGAGCCGCGTCTCGTTGGTGCGCTCCCACGCATCGGACAGCGCCTGCCACTGCGCCAGCCCGATGCGGCCAGCCCGAAGCTCCGTCGCGAACAATTGCGGTTCGTAATACGCCGTGCGGATGACATTCAAATCCGTTTTGACCCAAGCGTCTTTTCGACGCAGCGTCTTTTCGGCCAAGCTCGCGGCGCGCGCTTCCTGCCCCGTCTCGAGGAGCGCGTCGATGGTCGTGAGTGCGGCGCGCCAATGGGATTCTTCCGCGCCCGATTTCCCGGCGACCCGTTCGAGCTCGTCGGACAGCGCCAGGGCTACATCGAATTCGCCCTGCCATGCGGCCCACCGTGAGCGCTCGAAGAGGCGCACCTCCTGCTGCTTCTTGGGCGGAAGGTGCTCCCATCGCAGCCGCAACGCTTCCTCCACCGTCGCCGCCGGGCTTCGTTGCGAGGCGAGGCCGATGGCGAGCTGTCGATAGGCCAGCGTTTCTTCGCCATCCGACGCGATCCATCGGCGCGCTTCCGCGGCGGCGTCGGCGCATCGCCCGCGCCGGCGCAGGGCGTAAACGCGGTACTCCATGCAATCCACCGCGGCCGGTTCGAGGGCAAGGCATTGATCGAGCGCGATCAATTCGTCGTCGAGCCGCCCGAGCCGCGCGAGAAATCGGCCGCGCATCGCCCAAGCATCCGCGTATCCCGGATCGGTCCGAAGGGCTTCGTCGACACTGGCCAGCACGTTTTCCAGCTCCTTCAAGCTCGGCGCGAGATTGAACATGCGTGCGGCGTAAAGGTTGTGAAGCTCGGCATCGCCGGGGAAAAGCTGCATGGCCTCCCGGAAGACGCGCACGGCGTCTTCTTCCTTGGCAACGTCGTGCCCGATGACGAAGGCCCACGCTTCGAGCACCTTTCGGTCCCGTTCCGTCAGGCGGTCGCGCACCCCGAAGGTGCGGTGCAATTGCTCCTGTTGCTTGGGCAACGGCCAGAAGGGCTCGCTGGTGAGGAGCAGGCGTAGTTGAAGCTCGGGGCAGGCGGGATCGGCCTTGGCCGCTTCCTCGAAGAGCTCCAGCGCATGGCTCCATCGTGCGCTGCGCAGTGCCTGCAGCCCCTCGCGGTATCCATCGACCGCGGGCGTCGTACAGGCCGGCGACACGGGCAGCTCGGTGATCATGGTGCCGGCGGGCGGCGGTGTGGCGGGCGGCTCGGGCGCCGAAGCCGATCGGCGATGGCCATGCGCCGCGAGTGCTCCCGCCACGAGCAGCGCGGGCGCGAGCGCCAACCAGGGCGCGCGGCTTCTTCGTCTCCGCGGGCGCCGTGCCGTCGGCGGATGCTCCAGATCGTCGAGGATGTGGGCCAGCTCCTCCTCGACCTCGGCGGCGGACGCTGGCCGGCGATCGCGGTCTTTGGAGAGCAGCCGCGCGATCATGGCATCGAGCGCGCGCGGTACGTCCGCGCGGTACGCGGAGACCCTCGATGCGTCGTGCAAGAGCAGCTGCGCGAGCACGGTCACCGGTGCCGCCCCCTCGAAGACCTCCACGCCCGCGAGGCAGCGAAAGAGCACGCACCCGAGCGAAAACAGGTCCGCGCGGCCATCGAGATCTTCCTCTCCGCGCGCTTGCTCCGGTGCCATGTAGCCGACGGTGCCCATGACCACGCCGGACGTGGTCAGGTCGGTCCCCGAGTCGGGCTGCGCGATCCCGAAGTCGACGAGCTTCGCGTCCGATGCCCTGCCTGCGACGAGGAGCACGTTGCTCGGTTTGACGTCGCGGTGGATGATGCCCCGCGCGTGCGCCGCCGCCAATGCCCCCGCGATGCGGTGTCCGAGCTCGACGACCTCGCGCATGCCGAGCATCCCGCCATGGGGGCGTGCGCGTTCGAGCCGCATGCGAAGGCTTTCGCCCTCGATCCACTCCATGGCCAGGTACGGGCGCCCCTCCTCCGTCAACCCATGGTCGAAGTAGGCGACGATGGCCGGATGCTCGAGGAGCTGCAACGCCTCCGCCTCGCGTGCGAAGCGGCGCAGCGCCCGATCGTCCTTGCCGTGCAGCACCTTGAGGGCGATTCGTCGCTGCGTCGTGCGGTCGAATGCCCGAAGGACGACCCCCATGCCACCGCGACCGGCTTCGCGCTCGAGGAGGTAACGTCCTGCGAACAGGCCGTCGGTGCGTAGGGTCGCGGGCTCATTCCCCATGATCGGTTCGCCGTGGCGACCCGCCACCGTACCAAAGGGCCGAATCCGCTCGCACCCATACTGGTGCCGCCGTTTACGCCAGATCGTCGAAAATGGCGACGGCGCGTGTCCAACCCGCCGATGCCCCGCGGATCTTGACGGGGAAACACGAAATGGAAAAGCCGTGCGACGGCACGTTCTCGAGGTTGTGCAGCTTCTCGAGATGGCAATAGCCGATATCCCGGCCCACTTTGTGGCCCTCCCAAATCAGCGATGCGTCGTGCGTCTCCCCGTATTTCGCAGCGGTATGCACGAAGGGGGCGTCCCAGCTCCACGCGTCGGTGCCGGTGAGGCGCACGCCCCGTTCCAGCAAGTACAACGTGGCCTCGCGCCCCATTCCGCATCCCGCGCTCACGTAGTCGTCGTGGCCATAGCGGCTGCCCGCGCGCGTGTTGACCACCACGATCTCCAAGGGCGAAAGCGTATGCTCGATGCGAGACAACTCCGCCTCCACATCCCGCGCGGTCACGACGTACCCATCGGGGAAATGCCGAAAGTCGAGCTTCACCGCCGGCTGCAGGCACCAATCGAGCGGGACCTCGTCGATGGTGATGGCGCGGGCGCCGCCGTCCATCGTCGAATGGAAGTGATACGGAGCGTCGAGGTGCGTGCCATTGTGGGTGATGAGCTCGACCTTTTCGACCGCCCACGCTTCACCATCGGGCAAATCCGCTTGGGTGAGACCCGGAAAGAACCCGAGCAACTGCGGTGCCGATTGCTGGTGCGTGAAGTACGTGATCTTCGGCACGAACGGGGGCGGGTCGGAAATAACGTCGTTTTCGAGGTAAATGGATAAGTCGACGATGCGCCGCATTGGAACGAGCATAGGGACGCGCAAGGCCGTTCGTCGATGTATGCGCCGCGCTATTTTGGTTTGCTCGACTCACGGCGCCTGTCCTTGCACGCGGGCCAGTTGAGCTTGGAATTGCGCATACGTGACATTGAAGTGGCGGGTTCCCGCCATGTTGCCGTGTCCACCCACGAAAATACGATCCGGTGTATTCAACCCGAGCCGGATGATGGCCTCGTTGAAGCCGACCGCACGCTCGCGGCGCGCGGGAATGAGATCTCCCTCGGTGGGATTGTAAAGGTCGCTATTGAAGAGGATCCCGGGCGAGCCCGCCGCGGTCACGTGAACGATGAGCATGTCGGCGGCATGGGACGAGCGAACGTGGTGGACGCTCACATTTCCAATCGCGAGCGAACCTTCGGATTCCACCGGGCGCAGCACCGGGACGATGTCCTTTCGCGCACTGAGATCGTCGGGCGAGATGGTGTGGGCGCTCGTGAACATGTCGCGCATGAAGGCTTCGCTTTCCTTGGCGACGACGACGGCCGCACCGCGGGCCACGAAGGTTCGGAGGCCTGCCGAATGATCGGCATGGTGGTGGGTCATGACCACGTTCGAGATGGGGTGGGCGGCCAAGCCACCGGGAAGGTTGGTATCGATCCAAGCGAGCAGCGCCTTGCTCCGCTCTTCGTCCAGCGGCGCCTCCACGAGGACACTGCTGGCCCCCTGGTCGACGAGCATCGAATGGTGCCCGGTCCCCACGAGGTGGTACACGCCCGTGGCCACCTCGACGCCCACCACCGTTTCATGCAGCGGGTCCACGAAGGAGTTGAGCCCGAGGCCAGCGAATCGCTGGTACGACTGCGCACGCCGATGGCCGAAGTCCGCGTGATCGTCGTCGAATTCCTGCGGTGGCCCGTCCGGCATGGCGAAGAGCTCCTGCTCCAGCGGCGCATTCACCTGGATGCTGGAGCGATCTTCGACGCGCACCGTCTGATGATCCACGGCGATGGAGACGCGTCGCGGAAAGAGAAGCCCGCCGCTCGGCTCCCATTGTTCGTAGGTGACGTCGACGTTGATGTCCCCGCGCAAATGGTCGCTCTCGAGGGTGGACAGTTGGGCGAGTCGGCCCGCGTCGTCGAGCCGCAAGGTGAAGTCGCGGATGCCCCAGGGATCGCTCACGACGATGCGGCGGTACGAGCGTCCGTCGCGGTTCTCGAGGCCCTCGTCACGAACGTCGTTCGCCGCGCGTCCTTTGAGCAGGAGATGCGGATTCGAGAGCACCTGATGCCGGCGCGTCGCCGCCCACCGCGCCGACGACATGGGAGCCCCCACCGTGCCCGCCGGTCCGCCGAAGACCGACTCGATGCCGCGGACGTATCCGCGCTGGCCCGCGACGATTTCGCTGTAGTCGCTGGTGGCACCGGGCACGATGGCCAGATAGTTCCGCTTGTACGAGAGCAACATTTGGTCGGCGCCGACATCGATGCGGCCGGCGAAGGTGAAGTCGCTGGCCGGTGTCGGGGCGCCGCCCGGGTCGACCCCTTCGTCGTACGCGGAGTGCAAGCCAGTGGCCTCGATGGACAACGTGCGCATCGCATCCAGCGCCGCGGCACCGCCGAGACTCTCGGTGAGGCGGGTCAGGGGAGCGTTGGACGTGTCGTTGGATGTGGAATTGGATGCCGAATCCCCGCAGTGAAGGAATGGGGTGGCGAGAGCCAAAAAGAGCATGCGTCGAATGTTCATGGTCCCGAGGACATGGTTCCGGCGAGCGGCCGGGACCATGACCGAAATGTTGGAATGACTGTCCAACGGTGTGGACGCTGAACGTCGGGGCGCGCATATTCACGCTCGTGAGCCCATGACGGTCGCGGATCTCAATGCGGTATCCATCTTCGTGCAGGTCGTGGACTCGAAGAGCTTTCGCGCCGCCGCCCGCGCGCTCGACGTGCCCAAATCCACGGTGAGCCTCCGTGTGGCGCAACTCGAGGAGCGTTTGGGCACACGGCTCTTGGATCGAACCACCCGCACGGTTCGCCTCACCGAAGAAGGCCGCTCCTATTACCTGCAGGTGGCCCCGGCCCTCACCGCACTCGACTATGCGGAGCGAAGCCTGGCCGATCTCCAATCCGCGCCCGCAGGCCGGTTGCGGGTGACGGCGCCCTTCGAAATGGGCCAATTCGTATTATGCCCGATCATCATCGATTACATGCGGCGATACCCTGCGGTGGAATTGAGCGTGGACCTGACCGATCGCCGGGTCAATCTGGTGGAGGACGGCTTCGATTTGGCCGTGCGCCGGGGTTCTCTTTCCCATTCGACGTTCATTGCACGCAAGCTGGGCAGCCCCGACGACTTGCATTTGTACGCAAGTCCACACTACTTGGATGTACGCGGCGAGCCGAAGTCGCCCGAGGACCTCGCCGAGCACGATTGCCTGCTCATGAGCGGCCGCCAGGAGCCGAGCCGGTGGAAGTTCCGCCGCGACGCACAGTCCATCGTGGTGGACGTCCGCGCCCGCACGACGGTGAACAGCTACATCGTCCTGCGCGAGCTCGCCGCGGCCGGATATGGCATCACCGAGCTCCCCGACTACGCCGCGGCCTCCGCCGTGTCGTCCGGCACCCTCCGCCCCGTGCTCGACGAATACCGCCTCCCACCGCTCCCGTGGTATGCCGTTTATCCCAGCTCGCGCAACGTTCCTCCAAAGCTGCAAGCGTTCATCAATCTACTCACCGCCCACTTCACCGCCGTCGAGGCGGCGAAGGCAAAACAGAAATAGCGCTCACGCGGGAAGCGCGACCACCACCGTGCCCTGTGCGGCCGAAAAGACCATGTGCTGGACGGTGATGCCCATTTTCACGTTCCCATTGCGAAGCACGGCCAGGCACGATTCCGCGTCCACGGGTGCATTGGCGCGAACCAGCCGCTCCGCGTGCCCGTAGCGCCCGTACGACGTGGCGGTCAGCTCCGTCATGGCCGAAGGCGAGGAGGAAAGCGCGCGGTAGTCGTTGGCGACGAAGATGGCGCCGTCCTTGGGCCCTCGAACCACGGCCCGCGTCGGCGTGCGCTCGATGACCGCCATTTCGCCCGGACGGGTGCCCGTTACCAGGAGCAGACCGTCGGAGGCGACTTCGGTATCGCGGAGTGTCGCTACCGCTATGTCGAACGTCTCGGCCTTTTCGAGCACGCGGCGGAGGAGCAGGGAAATCGGCGGCGCCAGCTCCGGAGGATCGTCGCTGAGGACGGCGTTCAGCGTGATGGCGAAACGGCCCGGCGCTACACCGCTCAAACAGCCCACGAAGCCAGGCCAACCCACGGTGCGGTAAAGGGGGGCGCCCTCGCCGCGGTGAAAATTCACGATGACCGTGCTCTTGGCCAGGCGCCCATCGGCGTTCGTCCAATCGAGGTTTCGCGCATGGAGGGGCGGACCTGCGGTATCGACGGCGAAGGCCGTGCACCCCATCGGGCTCGCGAGAAGGAGCTTGAGCGCGTCGTAGTAGAGGTTGACCAGGAGCACCTCTTCCTCGCGCGCATCGAGGATGCGGGCCACGCTGCGCATTTCGGCCACGTATTCCGGATCGACGAAGTCGTCGCGGTAGCCCGTGAGAACGGACGAAAAGGCATCGAGGCCGCCAAGGTCACGTAAATAGAACTTCAGCAGCTCACGGCCTTCCTGGCGCCACTCTGACAGCCCGTCCCATCGCCGCTCCGGCGGCGCGTCGAGGTCCACATTCAATTCGGGGATGGGCGGCATGGCGATCGGCACGCAGTGTAGCTCGATGGCCCGAAGATTGCTCGGTTGCGCCGCATCATGCATGCGACGCTCATGAAGCGCTTGGCCTTCGCGGTGGGATGTTCCTTCTGCGCTTGTGGCAACGGCGCGTCGGGTGTGCCGGGATCCCAGGATGCCGCGCCTTCGCCCGATGCGTCGAAGGACGCCGGCGCACCGCCCTTCGACGCTGGGGATGGAGCCACGTCGGGCGGTTCGCAGCTTCTCGACGGACTCGATCCGGCGAGTGCCAAGTACAAGGCCATTGGCCGGTTTCACGGCAGTTTGACGTGTACGGCGGTGTTCGTCCAAACCTCGCCCAATCCGGCCGCACCGGCGTATGCACTGACCAGTGGCCACTGCCCGGCCATCCTGGGCGCCAACGACGTGACCCTCGACGCCGAAGCAGGGTCGGACTTCCGCGTGGTGTTCAATTACTTCGCGAACACGGAGCAAGCTCGAGTTCAGGTTCCCGTGGCACGGATCGAACATGCCACGATGAAGGGCCATGACATCGCGGTCCTCAAGTTGGCCCGAACCGTGGGCGAGCTTGGCACGCTCGGGATCGCACCGCTCGAGATCGCTGCTTCGTCTCCCTCGGCGGGCACGCCGCTCGATGTCGTCGGTGCACCGCTCGACACCTCGCAGGCGGACGACTTTTTGCGCCGCGAGCGATGCATGGGGCGCACGTCGTCCGTCAACCTCGTCGAGTTCCATTGGCATTTCTTCGACGCGCAGGCCAACGACTGCATCGATATTCGCAGCGGCAGCTCGGGATCGCCGGTCTTCGTGCACGCAGGCACGCGGATCCACGCGCTGATGAACACCACCGCGCGCGGCTCGGACGGGACGACGGATTGCTACGCCAACCGCCCCTGCGAGCTCACCGCCACGGGCTACACGGTCCGCCCGGACGCGAGTTATGCGACGCCCGTCGCCGGCCTGGGCGGCTGTTTCGACGCCCGCGGTCTCTTCGATCGCCGCCGTGCGCAGTGCCCGCTCGACGATGGGCGGCAGCTCCAGGTCGAGGGCGGTCCGCTCGGCGCAAACCAGCCCTACGTCATGGACAACGGCGTTCGCCGCCGTCTGCGTTGGGATCGCGCGCTTCACCATGCGGAGTTTACGCACTACCGCTACAAGACCGGGCCCGCCCATGCGACGAACTGCCGCGATCTGGCCGGCTACGGTGCCCCCACCGCGCTCACGGCCACCAGCGTCATTCGTGACGAGGTGCCCGAGGCCGAAGGCTTTTACTATTTGTGCCTTTTGGGCGGCCGCAGCCCCACGCCGGATTCGACGTGGCAAAACCCGCGCTTCGTGCGCATCGAGCAGGTGCAAATCGATACGACGCCACCCCAACGCCTACCGGGGACACTCGTGCATGATTTTGGCGCCGAAGGACTCCGCGTCGAATTGATCTTCTATCCGCCGGAATTGTCTCAATACCGATACAAGGTCGGCCCCTCCGCGAGCACCGATTGCGCGCAGCCCGACGGCTACGACGATTATCTCCGTATCGCGATTCCGATTCTCCGCGAAGATCTCCCAGCGAAACTTTGCATCGTCGGCCAAGACGAGGCAGGCAACGCCGCCCCACCATTCGCGCGCACCTTCGAATAGCGCCTTGACCTTGACACTAGTGTGAAGGTGCTGCGTGACCTTCGAATCGCGCTAGCGACCCGACAAGAACGGCAATCGCTGAAACACGCGCTCCGGCGTGTTCTTGACGATGGGCATGATCGCCCGCCAGAAGAAGGGGACGTACGCTTCCGCGGTGCCCGCATCCATGGCGGCCACGATGGATCGCGCCACCGGTACCGGCTTGCCGAAGAGCAAGTGCTTGCCATGGTCGTGCGTCATCGGCGAGTCCACGGGCCCGAGCTTCAAGGTCGTCACCGACACGCCCGCGGCGTACAGTCGCGTGCGAAGCCCTTGCAGGTACACGTTGAGCGCACCCTTGGCCGCGCCGTACGTGTAATTGCGCGGCCGCCCGCGATCGCCCGCCACCGACGTGATCACACCGATGCGCCCTTGCCGTGTGGCCTCCATGTGGTTGGCCAGCGGAATGAGCAGGGAGATGACGCTGGTGAAATTCACCCGCAGAATCGCCTCCGCGTCCTTGAAGGTGCGCTCGCTGGCCAGCTGGTCCCCGAGATCGCCGTGGGCAATCAGCGCGGCGTCGACCCCACCCAACGCTGCGATACACTCCTCCACCAGCGTGGCATTGGCGTCCAGATCCCCGAGGTCCGCCACCTTGGTGGTGACCTTCTCGCCCAGACGCGAGGCCACCTCGGCGAGCTTTTCGGCATTGCGCCCCACCAAGTAGAGCTGATCGCCCCGCTCGGCATGGATTTTCGCCACCTCGGCGGCGATGGCGGACGTGGCACCAAAGATCAGTACGCGCATGGTCAGAATCCGATCTTGCGCATCACGAAGCGCGGCAGCCAGCGAATCACCAGCATGACCAGCGCCCAGATGCCCGGTGTGTAAATCATCGGTTTGCGTGCGTCCATCGCACGAAGGACATCGCCCGCAACTTGGTCCGGTTCCCCGGCGAACGGCGGCGGCTTCAGCCCCGCGGTCATCGCCGTTCTCACGAACCCGGGTTTCACGCAGAGCACGGAGAGCCCGGCCGCGTGGAACTTGTGGTCCAGCGCCTCCAGGTACACCGAAAGCCCCGCCTTGGCGGACCCGTAGATGGCCACCGGCTTGCGCCCGCGATCGCCCGCCACCGAGGAAAACACGGTGAGGTGCCCGCCTCCGCGCTCCAGAAGGCGCTTTCGCGCGTGCTCGCAGAACACCACGGTGTTCGCGTAATTCACCGTGACCAGGCGGCGCGTGAATTCGATGTCCGCCTCGAGCGCTTCTTGCGTCCCGAACAACCCGGCGGTGACGATGACGGCGTCGAAGCCCGACAGCGCGGTATCGGCCGCGTCGAGCGCACCGGCGAAGGTCTCCGGTTTCTCGAGATCGCAAACCGCATATCCCACGTCGACCCGCGACGGGTGGCGTGATTTCAAATCCGCTGCGCTTCGCTCGAGCTCCGTGTCGCCGATGCCCAAGAGAAAAACGCCGTCTCCGCGCTCCGCCAATCGCTGTGCGATGGCGCGGCCCATGCCCGAGGTGCCTCCCAGAACGATGGCCTTCATGCGCGGTCTCCAAAGAGTCGGTGCGACTGCGCGCTGCGGAGCCTTCGCTTCGGATCCCACTTTTCGCGCGCGGCCAGGAATTGCGGCAGACGTGGTTCCATCGCGGCGAAATGCTCGGGGCGCGTGAAGCCATCCTTGGTCAGGTAGATGCGGCCGCCGGCCGCGATGACGAATTCGTTCAAGCGATCCACGATGCGTTGTGTCTCGGCCGAGATGGCCATGTCAATGGCGATGGACGTGCCTTCGAGGGGAAACGACAAGAGGCCTTTGCCTTCCGGGCCGCAGTCCTTGATGACGCACAAGGGCGATGCGCCACCCAACTTGGTCAAAAGTTCCATGAACTCCCGAACGGCTTGGGGCCCTGCCGCGCGCGGGAGCACGCATTGGTATTGCGTGAAGCCGCGAGGCCCGTAAACACGATTCCAGTGAAGCACGGCGTCGAGCGGATAGAAAAATGGATCGGTTCCCACGAGACCGGCGTTGCGATGGTTCATGTGCTGCCAATAGTAAGCAACATTGAAAGCCTGCACGGTCAGCGGGTTGATTGCCCAATTCGGAAATTCGAAGGGCAGCGTTTTCTTCCGCGTCAACGGGGGAGGCTTGGCCTTCGCTTCCTCGGGCGTGGCCCATCGACCCGCCATCAGGATGCCCCGACCCAGCGAGGCACCGCGGATCAAACAATCGATCCACCCCACGGTCATCGGCCAGCGAGGGGCGGCATTGGACAATGCGGTGATGAATTCGTCGATATCGCCAACGCGCTCGCTCTCCATCCAGATCCACGGGGAGGAGATGCGGTGCATTTTGAATTCCACCTCCAGAATGTGACCCAATAGTCCCATTCCGCCGATGGTCGCGTAAAACAAATCAGGATTCTCGGTTTCGCTGCAGGTGACGATGTCGTCGCTCGCCAAACGCATGCGCAGGGACTGCACGTGCGCGCCGAAACACCCCTCTTGGTGGTGGTTCTTCCCATGCACGTCGCTCGCCACCATGCCGCCCACGGTGACGAACTTCGTCCCCGGGGTGACCGGCGTGAAATACCCACGCGGAATGAACAGGCGATTCAAATCGGCCAGGCACAAGCCGGCCTCCGCGCGCAGGATGCCGCTTTCCGGATCGAACGCGAGGATGCGATTGGCCAGACGTGTGGCCACGACCTTGTCGTCGGCATTCGCCGGGAGCGAGGAGTCGCCGTACGAGCGTCCGAGCCCGCGGCAAAGGACCGCTCCGCGCGTGGCCGCCTCCAGGTTTTCGGAAAGCTGCTCGCGACCCGCAACGGGCACCCGGCCCCAGCCTGAAAGTGTGGATTGTCCGTTCGCCGGCGAACCCATGAGCTACCCGTGCGACGTTGGCAAATTCGCGAGCAGCTTCTTCGCCTCGGCGGGGTGCTGCTTGCACTCGAGGAGCGCGCGAAGGATGAGCGGCACGACGATGGTGGCGTCCGATTCGATGACGAACATCGGCGTCTCCTGCGTGAGCTTGTCCCAGGTGATCTTCTCGTTCGGCGTCGCGCCGGAGTACGAGCCGTACGATGTCGTCGAGTCGGAAATCTGGCAGAAGTACGCCCAGGGCTTCACCGGCTGGTCCAGGTCGTACTTGATGGACGGCACCACGCAGATGGGGAAGTCGCCCGCGATGCCGCCGCCGATCTGGAAGAAGCCGATGCCCGGGCCGGTGGAGAGCTCTTGGTACTGGTCGTAGAAGTGCGCCATGTACTCGATGCCCGACTTGGCAATGCTGGCGTTGCACTCGCCCGTCTTTACGTGCGACGCAAAGATGTTGCCGAAGGTCGAATCTTCGTAGCCCGGGACGACGATGGGCAGCTTGGCTTTGGCGGCCGCGAGGAGCCAGCACTCGTCGGCATTGCCCTGGTGCAGGTCGGTGCCGATGGTTTGAACCAGCTCGTAGAAGTACTCGTGCCAGAAGCGTCGCTCACCGCGCTGGGTGGCGTTCGTCCACATCGGAACGAGGTACTTCTCCACCGCGCGAAATGCTTCGTCCTCGGGAATGCTCGTGTCCGTCACCCGACGCATCCGCTGCTCGAGGATCTTCGTGTCGTCTTCCTTGGTGAAGTAGCGGTAGTCGGGGAAATCTTTGTAGCTGTCGTGCGCGACCAAGCGGAAGAGCGACTCTTCCAAGTTGGCGCCGGTGACCGACAAGCCGTGGATGAGACCGGCCCGAATCGCGGGCGCCAAGGTGATGCCCAGCTGCGCCGAGGACATGGCCCCCGCCACGGCCCAAAACATCTTTCCACCCGCTTCGATGTGCCGTAGGTACGCGAGCAGCGCATCACGCGTGGAGCGCGCGTTGAAGTTCTTGTAATTCGTGAGAACGAATTCGAGGATCGGCAGGGAGGCGGCGGGCGTCGTCATGGTGGGGGCTCGTAAACGCTCGTGGGCACGTGTTTATGCTGCGAATCACGGGCTTGGTAGCACGGCGCGTCGTACCGCGGTAGGAGATTGTCTGAGCGGGCCCAGGAAAGGGCGTGCAGCATGATCGCACGATCAGGCTTTGCGCCGCGGCGCTGCTTTTTTGGGCTCGCTCTTGGGGGCATGCGTGTGGCCGTGGTCGTGCGCGTGCTCGTCCGATGCTGCAGCTTTCGATTGACGTTGCCACGCGGGTTTGTGCGGCACGTCGGTGAAGAGCTGCAAGCCGCCATGGATGACCCCGCGGATGGCGATGATGCGATCGGCCACGTCCTGCAACTGGTCGGCGCGCCCGCGCACCATGATGACCTCCAGGCAGCGATGGTGGTCGAGGTGCACGTGCGTGGTCGCGAAGATTTGCGAGCCTAGCTCGTGCTGGATCTCGGTCAGGCGATCGTTGAGCTCGCGAACGTGGTGGTCGTAGATGATGGTGAGCGTTCCCACCGCCTCGGCGCCCTTGCGCATTTGCGTCCGTCCGACCTCGGCGCGCGCCAGATCGCGAAACGCTTCCGAGCGCGAGCCGCCGCGAGCTTCGACGACCTTGTCGAAGGCCGACAAGAGCGACCCTTCCATGGCAATTCCGAACCGAACGAGATCGTCTTTCATATCGCGGGCGAGTGTACCTCGTCGTCGGGCGGGTGAATCGGAGTAGCACACTCCTTCACAAATGTGCTACTCGCGCATTCCGTGGGCTCGAAGGCGATGAAGCTGCTCGGGGTGGCCGCGTGGACGTTCGCGTCCTTGGCCCACGCGCACGACGTCGATGCGCCGAAGCTCAAGACGCAAACGCCGGGCGCATGGCCGGGTGGTCATGCCGAGTCACACGATGTTCTCGTGCCCGTCACATTGACGGTGTCGGTGGCCGGCACGGTGCAGGGCGTCGTGGTGGAGGAGGGGATCTCGTCGGAATTCGACCGCGCGGCCATCGCCGCGGCGAGCACGTGGACGTACGAGCCCGCCCGCCGGAACGGGCAGCCCGTTGCTGCGCGCGTGCGAGCCGCCGTGCGTTTCACGAGCGCGCCCGCGGAAAAGCCGGCACCGCAAGCCAGCGCGCCGGAGCCGCCGCCCGCGCCCGCGAACGCGGCCGTGCAGGTGCGAGGGACGCCACCGCCGCGCAGCGCCTCCGCCACCGTGCGCGGACGCGATGTTATCGAGTTAGCGCCCCACCGCACGGCGAGCGATCTCCTGCAGCTGGCCCCCGGCATTTTCGTGACGCAGCACAGTGGGGAAGGGAAGGCGCACCAGATCTTCTTGCGCGGCTTCGACGCCGTTCACGGGCAAGATCTGGAAATTTGGGTCGGCGGAATCCCCGTCAACGAGGTGTCGAACATCCACGGCCAGGGCTACGCGGATCTGCACTTTGCCATGCCCGAGGTGATCAAGGAGATCCAAGCGACGCCGGGCACGTACGATCCGCGGCAGGGCGACTTCGCCGTCGCAGGCTCGATCCGCATGCGCCTCGGGTACGCCGAGCCGGGCATCACGGCCACCGGTACCCTGGGCTCCTTTGGGACCAAGCGGCTTTTTCTGGCCTACCACCCGCCGGGGACCTCGGACGAGACGTTCGCGGCCTTCGAGGAGTACTCGACCGACGGCTTCGGGCCGAACCGCGCGGCGCGCCGGGGTTCGTTCATTGCGCAGGCGACGCACGACTTCGGCAAAGGCTTCGAAGGGCGCGTGCTCGCGACGACGTACACCGGCCGTTTCGACTCGGCGGGCGTCGTTCGCCTGGACGACATTCAGAACGGCACCCTCGACAAATACGGATTCTACGATCCCAAACAGGGCGGCTATTCGAGCCGCACCCAGGTATTGGCCGAGCTGCGCCAGGAGGGCGAAAACTCGCACTTCAGCGTCGCGCCCTTCGTGGCCTTTCGCTCGCTCACCCTGCGGCAGAATTTCACCGGCTACCTCGTGGACAGCCAGCGCGGTGGTGCGGCTCGAAACGATAGCGACAACACGCAGCAGATTCACGAAGACATCATGGTGGGCGCGACCGCCTCCTACCGGCGAACGGTGAAGCTTCTGTCGTCGCGCGATGCCCTCGAGGCCGGGTTTTACGGCCGCACGGATTTCATCGAGCAATCCCAGCGGCGCCTTTCCGACGTGAACGATCTGCCCACGGAGACGCTCGTCGATGCCAAGGTGCGCGGGACCAACGTGGCGGGCTACCTCGATGCGTCGCTCTTTCCGATTCGGCGGCTCGCCCTCCGCGGCGGGATCCGCGCCGACGCGCTTTCCTATTCCACGCAAGATCGCGTGCCGCCCGCCTCGGATCCCACGGCCACCGCATCGCAGGCTCGCGCCGCGCAGGGCGCGCACTTCGGAAAAAAAGCCACGGCGGATCTCCTGCTCGTGCCGGGCCTTCACGCCCTGGCGAGTTATGGCGAGGGCTTTCGCTCGCCGCAGGCGCGCAGCCTCTCGGAAGGCGAGCGCACCCCCTTCGCCGAAGTGACCAGCTACGAAGTGGGGATTCGCTACGCCGACGGGAATCGATTCCAGGGCTCGTTGGCGGCATTTCATACGCGGCTATCGGAAGATCTCGCCTTCGATCAGACGACCGCGCGCAACGAGCGCGTTCCCGGTACGCAGCGCACGGGTGTGGCGGCGGAGCTCACCGCACGCGCCGATTGGCTGACCACGAGCGCCAGCGTGACCTACACGCGCGCATCGTTCACCGGATCGGATGCACAATACAAGGAAGGCGATCTCCTTCCTTACGTTCCGCAAATCGTCGGACGCGTCGACATCGGTGCCAAACGCCGCTTGGCGCGTGTGTTCGGGCGCGATTTGGAGGGCCGCATCGGTTCCAGTTTGGAATCGCTCTTCCGGCGGCCGCTGCCGTACTCCGAATTTGGCCACGATGTCTTTCTGGTGGATGCGCGGGCCGCGCTTCGTCTGAAGGAGGTCGAGCTCGGGCTCGATGCGTTCAATCTGCTGGATGCCTTTTGGTACGACGGTGAATTCGTTTATGCGTCGAATTTCAATCGCGGCAAACCTGCGCAATTGGTGCCCTTCCGTCATGTGACGGTGGGGGCGCCGCGCTCCGTTTTTCTGTCACTGACTCTGCATATTTGAGGATGCCATGAAAGCTTTTTACTACGCACTGGTCCTGAGCAGCGTGGCCTTGGCCGGATGCTCGAGCTCCTCGGACACGACCACGGGCAAGCGCATCGTGCTGGAGACGAAAATCGTCACCGAGCCGCCGGCCACCCAAGCATTCTCCAATTCGCAGGGGTGGAGCATTTCCCTGCGCAAGATCTCGCTTTCGGTGGGGCCGCTCTATTACTTCGATGGCGCGACCATCTTTTCCTACGCCGCTCCCAAGCGCAAAACGCCATTGGACCGCGTCGAGGAGTTCCTCGGGATCGGGGTCGCCTATGCGCACCCGGGGCATTACATCCCGGGCAATGCCAAAGGCCAAATGCTGAGCCCCACGTCCGTCGATTTGTCGAGCGGCGCCCTGCCGCTTCCCGTTGGAGACGGTGTTTCGGGCATCGTGCGGTCGGCCACGTTTTCGTACAACGTCCCGCCGACGGGCCCTCAGGCGAGCGCGCTTGGATCGCACGTGGCCGTGCTCGAAGGGACGGCCACCAAAGGGAGCGACTCGCGCGTCTTCCGTGCAGAGATCGACGAGGCCGACGTGCGGAATACCAAAAATGCCGCCGCCGTCGAGGGCTGCCCTTTCGCGGAAACGGATATGGAAGGCGATGGCGTGGTCACCCTGACCATCAAATTGCCACTTTGGTTCGATCAGGTGGAGTTCGACAGCATTCCCGCGAGCACGGATGGAAACCCCGTGTCGATGCCCGCGGAAGCCATCGGGCGCAACGAGCTCGTTCGCGGCATGAAGGCGGGCGATGGATACGTGTTTTCCTACTCGGAGAAATGACCCATGCATACCATGTTGAAAAGTGCCGCCATTGCCCTCGGTCTCGTTCTCGCGGCGTGTAGCAGCTCCGACGACGACAAAAGCGACGGCTCGGGGCGCGTTTCGTTCACGACGTGGGGCGAGGATTACATCGAAAAGGAAATTCCTCAGGCGGACGTCACGGATGGCTGGACCATCCATTACAACGAGTTCCTCGTGACCATTCGGAACATCAAAGTTGCCGACGGCGCCGGCGCAGTGGGCGCGGAAATGAAGGAATCGAAGTTGTTCGATATGACGACCGCTGGTGTGAAGTCCGTGGTGACCTTCGCCAATGTCGCCGCCAAGGCGTGGGAGCACGTCAGCTACGAAATCGCGCCGGCCACCGCCGACACGCTCATAGGTGCAGGGACTGACGCGGACAAGCAGCTGATGGTCCAAGGTGGCTACAGCATTTATGTCGACGCCGTGGCCACCAAGGGCGCGGTCACCAAGAAGTACACCTGGGGCTTCAAAACGGTGACGCTCTACGATCGGTGCAAAGGCGAACTTTCGGGCAAGGACACCGACGGCGTGGTGGTCACCAACGGCGGTACGGACGAGCCGCAATTGACCATTCATGGAGACCACCTTTATTACGATGATCTGCAGGCCAAAGAGGCCAAGGTGCGTTTCGGAAACATCGCCGATGCCGACAAGGACAACGACGGGACCATCACGCTCGACGAATTGTCCAAGGTGAAGCTCGCCGCCATTCCCAAGGAGAATGGCCCCTACGGCACCGGGAGCGCTGCCGGCATCAACGATCTTGGCGCGTTCGTTACGGGACTGTCGCGCACGATTGGCCACTTCCGCGGCGAAGGCGAGTGCTTCTCCTCGGCCAAGTGATCCTCAAGCGGACCGGGTGAGCGTCGCGGCGAAGTCGTTCAGGCTTCGCGGCCGCTCGCCGGTGATCTCCTCGACGAACGGCGTCGTCCGCGCTTCCAGGCCGCGCGCGATGCGTTCGTCGAGCGATGCGACCCCGCACGCCGTCAGCTCCGCGGGGGCGATGGATCGATGCACGATCGGCCGCCCCGTGTGTTCGCTCAAGACGGCCGCCACGTCATCGAAGGAGAGGGGCTCGGGGCCGGTGAGGATCCAGTTGCGGTTGCGATGCACGCATTGGTGAGGAGGCGAACGGCGACGCGCCGAGGAGGACGAATCGTTTCACACCCGCCGCGAGGGCCCGGTCGAGGAACGGGCACATGGCGCGCTCGGGCGCGGTGTCGAGTGGCGGAGCGAGAAGGTAGGTTGCGCGCACGCCCTTCAGTGCGGCGTCGTGCGATGCAAAATCGCCCCACATGAACTGTGTGACGCCGGGGCCGCCGCGCGTGCTCGTGCGCCGGACCGCGACGCCTTTGCGTTGCAAGCCATCGGAGATAGCACGGCCGGTCTGTCCTTGGCCGCCGATGACGAGCACGGTCATGGCGCCTCCGCCATGCCGCGCAGCGGATTCCAATATTCGCGATAGCGAACGATGCGCCCGTCACTGGTGGGGCCGAGCCAGCCGGCCGCTTGCTCATAGTGCGCCACGATGGCGGACTTGCCGTCGAGCCGCGCCGGAAATGTTGTTCCGCTTGCGTACGGAAACTCGACGACGGCGTCATCGGCAAAAAGCGAAATACCATATTTCGGGCTGCGTGGTGAGGGTCGCGAGGTGTTGCTCGAGCAATTGAAGCGCCGTGGGATGCGGTCCGTTCATGCCATAGGGCTTACAGCGGGTGAGCATGCCGCACGTCCGCACGAGCGATCCGCGCGTCCGTGCTATTCATGGAGCATGCAGTTGTGTCACTTCGAGGCCGCCCAGGTCACCGTGGGGGACCGATGGGGAAAGCGCCGAGCGCGCGAACCGTCGAGCACGCGGCTCTATTGGCAAGTGCGCGGTCATGCGCTTCTCGAGGTTGGCGGTCGCCGCGTTCAGCTCGAATCGGGTGATCTGGCCCTTCTTCCGCGGGCCGACGCGCACGTCCTTCGCGACCGCCTCGATTCGGTCGCGTCGTCGTCGAGTTGCCCTGGGATGCATCGTGTGGACGAGCACGTGTACGAAGCGTATCCCGCAGGCCGCTCGCAGCTCGTCGTGGCGGTGGCCGAGCATGCGACGCCGTGCGGCTGGCTGGAGCTGCTCCCCGACTTGGTGATGCTGCGCTCCCACGGCAAACCGCGCTGGGTGCGCGACACGCTCGCAGCCCGGGCTTCCGTGTCTGCGTTGCCGCAGGCATCGCGCGCGGAGGTTGCGCAAAGCCTTTTGCGTGTGCTCTTCGAGCATGCCTTCGAGGTGGGAGCGATCGCGCTCGATCCATCGCGGGTCCTTGGCCGGACCGACATGCCTGTCAAACAAGTCGCCGCGCGCGTGGGGTACGCGAACGATGCCGCCTTCGCACGGGCCTTCGGCCGCGCCATGGGCGAGAGCCCCGCGCGTTTTCGGGTGCGCATCTCCACCTCGAAGGAGCAACGCCCGTGGCGTACGTAGCCCGTTCCATTGGACGAATCTACGTGCTGCGATGGACGACCGCAGTAACCCTGCCCGATGTCGACAAGCTCATTCACGAGCTGCCCGCGACGCGCCGCCAAGCCGGTGAGCCGCTCATCGCCTTCTCGATCATCTCCGCGGGAATCGGTATTCCCGACGGGCAAACGCGTCGTGTGATGCTGAAACATCAGCACATATGGGCGGAGAACTGCGAAATGATCTTCGTCGTTCTCGAAGATACGGGTTTTCCCGCCACCCTGGTCCGCGCGGTGCTGGCGGAGCTTCTCCTGGTCACGAAGCGTGGCATCGTCAAAGTCTTTTCCAGCGTGGATGCGGCCATCGTCGCCATGGCCATGCGCCTCCGCGAACAACCCGGAGCACTCCGTCGCCGCATCGAACAAACCGGCGTCCTCGAGTGACGGACCGCGCCTAGCCCTTCTTCTTCCCGTATCCTGGCCCGATGACGTCGTACACCTTCGTCCAATTGGGTCGCCGCATCGTCGTGGATCGCGCAGGCCAAGTCTTGCGGGCCGAGATCGTGGATCACTCGGGATGGCAGGAGGCCACGCCCATTCATCGATCCGTTGCCGCCGCCGGTGTCGAAGCTGATTTCACGCCGCTCATGGCCCTGGCGGTGAAAGCCAAACGTTTCGACGAGCGACTCTACGAGGCCGTCGAACGCATCGCGCACGATGGGGCGGGGGAGAACCTAGGGCTCTTTGCCACGCTCGAAGGCCTACGTACCCGGCTGGCCGAGGGAAGCCGCATGCGCGGGCTCTTCGAAGCCGCTCGGCATCTGGCCGGGGAGGAGCTCCCCCAAGGGTCGAACGGCATGAGCGCCCGCAGGTGGCTCGCACCGTTCGCTCGTGACGCGAAGCAATCCAAGCCACTAGGGGCCTATGCGGAGTCCGAAGAGCGAAAACGCCTCTTTCGACACGATCGCATCCTCCAATCGAAGCTCAAACAGGAGGAAGCTGCGGAGGTTCGCGCCGTGCTGGCGGGCGAGGCGGGCTTGCTTTCGGCCTATCGCGGATACCTGGAGGTGATGACGCGGTTGACCGGCCCTCTGGCCGTTCCATCCATCGAGGACGCGAGCGCTCGCGAGACCGCCGTGCTTCCGGGGTCCGATTCGGCCGAACGGCGTCTCATCGAAGAGCTTTTCGGAGATGCGCCCGTGCCTCCGTCCTTCGAATTGGGGCGGGAGCTCATCGAACGAATTCGCGACGGTCGTTTGGAGACGATGCCATCCGCGAAGGAGGGGTGGTATGCGCATCAGTTCCACGCCATTGCCGCCTTGCTGTCCCCCGAGGAGCAAGGACTTCGCGTGGGGCCGCGCTACCGCAAAGAACTCGAGGATGCGTTTCAGGCGCTCTTTGCGTTGAACCGAGAAACGCACGTCAAGCAGCTCGCAAGCGCCGTCGCGGCCGCCCCCATGATCGTTCCGAGGGTTACCATCGAGCCCGTCCCTGGATTCTATGCGCGCATGGCGCAAAGCTACCGCTACGTGCGAGAGGCGCTCGCGGAGGTCCTCGGCGAGCTCGTACTGCGAAGTTGCAAATTCGCAAAAGGCGCCCAAGGCGGTCCCGCGCTCTGGGACGGTCTCCTGGATATGGAAATGCTGTTTCTGGGCGCCGAAGCCCTGAGCCGTGAGGAGCTCGGTCAGTCCCTGCCGGCATCCCGCGAGCGCGACATGGCGCGGGCGCGATTCGGAGCGTGGCAAAGTGCCAGCACCCAAGACGAGGATCTGCAATTCGATTTGCGCGTCGCCGCCCCCGTCTGGTTCGACGAGCAGCGCAACACGGTGCATCTGTGCGCCACGGTTGGTGTCGAAACGCGGCCCCTGGAGTTCGACTACGTGGAAACGCCCAACGTGCGGGTCGTTGGCGCGTCCCCGAGCCGCTCCCCCTCCAAGCCGTCCTTTCATTCCATCAAGCGGCCCATCCTGTCGACCATCACCCTGGAGTGCGATGTCCGAGAGGCGCCCACCCGCGAGGAGTTTCGCAAGATATGCGACGAGCACCAGCGCCCCGCGGGCATTCGCGCGGCGCTCGAGGCGCGCTGATCGTCAATCGGCGTAATGCAGATTGCGAACTCATCGAAATTAGCGCTGAAGGCTCTTCATGTAATTTCGCCAACCGCCGAACGAGGTAATCTCGCGGTGCCCGCCCGATTCCAACTCGCTCCGGCGCAGGATCATGGAAAAGGACGACGAGCCGTCGGCGAGTTTGATGATGCCGAATTCCAATTCCGTCGGCTCGTTCGGCAGAAGGTCGTCGCGCAGCGTCTCTTCGGGGACGTCGTAGACCTCGCCCTCGATGCTCGTATCGACGGAGGCGTCGGGGTAGAGACCGGGAAAGGTGTCTCGAACCGAGAAGAAGCGATAGCCGGGGGCGGTGCGGGTCTTCATGACCAGCGGGGCGCCTTTGAGGTGGTGATGGAAGGGGCCACCTTCCATGGCTTGACCATTGAGGAACATGCGTGCCATTTGCGGCCAGCTTATCGCGTGCTCGCCCTCGGCAAAAGGGGAGCGTCTGCCGACGCTCGCATCCACGCAAGAGCGCTTTCCAGCTCGGCATGGGCCCCCGTCTCGACGATGTCGCCATGAGCCATCACGAGCCGGTCGAAGTCCCAATGCAGGACATCGTGAACGCTCTGGGATGCCGCAGCCCGGTCCTTGGCCAAAAGTTTCCACACCCGGCTCTGCGCCAGCTTTTTCCACGCCCCGACGAGACGCAGGAAGAACTGCAGCGAGAGGCCCGGCGATGCGTGGAGGTTGAAAACCAAGTCGGACACCAGCAACGTCCGCGAACGCGGGTGGAAAAAGACGTGCTCCGTCATCGATGGCGCACCGTCGATGCGGCGCACCGCGACCGATCCATCGAGCATCGGCCCCTCCGCCGGCAGCACCTCGAAGGGGAGTCCCTTGCTCTTGCGCTCCAGCCCGGCGGGGCCGAACACGCGCGCCTCCGGCCACCGCATCATTGCGTCCCGCAGAAAAAGATGGTGCATGCAGTTCGGCGCCACGATGCTCGACACCTTGCCGATGCGCGAAACTTCGCGCGCCGTCTCGTCGTCGATGGCAAGCGGCGAGTGCACGAGCAGCTCGTCCCCGCCAAGGCGCAGGAACGTTGCCCGTGCCGGCATGAGCATTCCCCCGCTCAGTCGAATGTGGCCCTCGAGGGTCCAGAGATCGTCCGTGATGGTCCGCAGCATGTCGCTCCTCCGTAGGATATAGTCAAGCATGCCTGACTATATTGTCAAGGCTACTTGACCATGGCCCCGAGCCCATCGTATCCCCATCGAACGATGCCCACGGATGCGTACCGCAAACAGCTCGAGGCCGAGAAATCTCGGTCCACGGTGCAGCTGCTCTTCAAGGCGGCGCGCTTGCTCAACGAGCGCGCCATCGAACGCGTGCGCGCGCGCTCGGGTCAACCGGTCCGTGTCGCGCACACCGCGTTGTTCCCGCACATCGATCTCGAGGGCACCCGTCTCACCGATATCGCAAAACGCCTCGGTGTGACGAAGCAGGCCGTCGGGCAGCTCGTGGACGAGCTCGAAGCGATGGGCATGCTCGAGCGCGTTCCCGATCCCGCGGACGCGCGCGCCAAACTCGTGCGCTACAGCAAGCGCGGGCAAAAGGCCCTCCTCGACGGCCTCGCCGTTCTTGCCGAGGTGGGCGACGAGATGCGCGCCGTCATCGGCGCGCCGCGCATGACCGCACTCCACGAGGCCCTCGCGGCCATCGTCGCCAACGAGGAGGCTGCGGAACGAAAAGGATAGGGGAGTAGGGGACACGACCACGCTGCCGGTACTCGATTTGCAGCCGCGTCCTGCTCGGAGGACACCATGCTCTACCAACTTCGATGCACACTCGCGGCCTCGACGATGGCCCTCGCGATGGTGCCTTTGGGCTGCAGCAGCGCCCCGCCCCGCGTCGGCACCACCGAGACCACGGGGGCCGCCTGGATGGAGATCGACGGCGCCGTGCATGCGCTCGCCGCCGCGCGCTGCGATCGGCAAGCGTCCTGCCGGCGCGTTCCGGATCGCAACACGTGCGTCCTCGAAGGGCACCGCGCCACCCAGAGCGAGCTCCAGGCCGGCGGGTGCGCGGGCGCCATCGACCACCGCGCGTACGAGGAATGCCACGAGGCGCTGGCACGGGAGCCCTGCGCCGAATCGCTCGAGAGCATTCCCCAGGTCAAGGCGTGCCGGGCGGAGAAGCTCTGCGTCCGACTCCAACGGGGCTCGCTGGGAGGCTAAAGGCTGGCCTATGATGCGCGGATGGGAATCGACGCCGTAGCCGTTCTTCGCCTTGCCCCCTCGCGCCTTCACGCGGAGCTCGCCCCGGCGCCGGACGCGCCGGCGGCGCTGCCCGATCTTCTCTTCACGGGGAAGAACGGCGTGCCGTTGCGCGTGCGCCCGCTTGCGGACGCCGTGTGCATCCTCACGGGCGCACCCTTCGCGACGCCGGGCGACGAGCTCTCGCTTCTCGTGCGGCAGCTTCTCGGCCCGCTGTTCGACGAGCACCGCGACACGCGTGGCATCTTCGTCGTTCCCGACGTCGCATCGCACGGTGCGAACACGGAGACCTACGATGCCCTGGTCGAGCGCGTGGGCGATGCCGGCGAGTGGGCGCCCATCGTGCCGGATGGCTACGTGCCCGAGCGCCTGCGCAACGCCCCCGCGGGAAGCTTGGACGCGGCCCTCGGCGAGATCATGGGTGCGCTCGATCCTGCGCTCGTGCAGCAGATGACCCGCGCGGTCTTCTCCGGCGACCCAGAAGCTTTCGCCGAGGCGCAAACGAACCTCGAGAAAGCCCTCCCGCAGATGGGAGGCCTCGAGGACGCCGTGAAGAAACTGATGGGCAACGTGCCCAACGTGCCGGGCGCGCCGCAGGCCCCGGCCGCGCCAGCCTTTCCCGAGATCGCCCCGGAAGACTTTCAGGCCGCCCTGAAGAAGGCGCAGGAAATGATGGCCGAGAATCCGGATCTGGAGGCGCTTCTTGGCGAGCTCCAGGGCAAGCTTCCGAAGTGACAGGCTCGCCCGTATGAGGCGGACTCATACATAAATCGCGCGGTTTTTGCGCGTAGAAAAACGTCCGACGGGGCCTTGTAATACTAAACGTCCAGTTTATGTTCTCCCTTGTGTGAAACTGAACGATCAGTTTCCAAACAATCCTTCGGAGAACCGCCATGAAATCGTTCCGTGTTGCCTCGTTGGTCGCCGCCGTTGCCGTTGGTCTCGTGAGCGTGTCGACGCAGGCCTTTGCCGAGTCGCCGTCGTCGACCAGTTACGACCCTTCCAGCTACTACCAACCGTCGCCGAACTCGCGTCCGCTGGCGGTGCAGCCCCCCGTTACCGTGACCGGCCAGGTCGGCAACGCCGGCCTGCAGGCCTCACCGAAGGCCGTTTCGGCGCCCCGCTTCGCCAGCTTTGACCCGTCCAGCACGTACCAGCCTTCCCCGAACTCGCGCCCGCTGGCGGTGCAGCCTCCGGTCACCGTGACCGGCGTCATCGTGGACGGCGTTCGCAGCGAGAAGCCCGCGACCGCGCGCGTTGCCAGCTACGATCCCTCCAGCACGTACCAACCGTCGCCGAATTCGCGCCCGCTCGCCGTGGCGCCCCCGGTTACCGTCACCGGCGCGATCCTCACCGGCACCAAGGCGGCCGCTCCCGCGCCGAAAGCCGTGGCCAAGCCCGCGCCCGCGCCGTCCGCCTCGAGCTACGATCCCTCCACCTCGTACCAGCCTTCGCCCAACGCGCGCCCTGTCGTGCTGATCGCCCCGACCAAGGTCGCCTCGCCGATGAAGATCGAGGACGCCTCCACCGTGGCCGCGTACAGCGAGAAGCCGGCCGTGGGCACCTATGTTGCTTCGACGTCGAGCTTCTACGAGCCCTCGCTGAACGCCCGCCCCGCGGTGACGCAGAGCGCCAGCGTCAAAGTCGCGAAGGCCTCGATCCGCTGAAGAATAAGCCGAAAAAAAATTTCCGGAGAGAAAAACTGTACGTATAGTTTCTATAATGTCCCCACCCTCGACCGTGTCGTCATGATGGCCAAAAACGCATCCAGCATTGCCCCGCCCGAGTCCAAACCTCGCGGACGCCAACGCAGCTCCGAGTGCGAAGCGGCCATTCTGTCCGCGACGACGGAGCTCCTGAAGAAAAAGTCGCTGCGTGAAGTGACCGCGGACGCCATCGTGCAGCGCGCCGGTGTGAGCAAGGCCACGCTCTACAAGTGGTGGCCGAACAAGAACCTGGTCGCGTTGGACGCGTTCCTCGCGAACATGCGGATGAATGTAGGGATGCCCGACACCGGCTCCGCCGTGGAAGACTTCAAGCTGGAGCTCGAAGCCGTGATCCGCTTCTACACGAGCCCCGCCGGAAAGACGTTTCGCCAATTCGTGGCCGAGGGCCAAAGTGATCCCGAGTTTCTCGAGGTGTTTCGCGAACGCTTCCTTCGCGCCCGGCGCGACGAGACGAGCATCCTCTGGCAACGTGGCGTCGAACGCGGCGAAATCCGAGAAGATATCGACATGGACATCGGCATGGATCTCATCTTCGGCCCGATGATTTACCGCCTGCTCGTAGGCCACGCGTCGCTCGACGACGCCCACGCGGAGGCCATGATCGAAGTCGCCTTCGGTGGTCTCCAAAAGAAGTCCCAGTAGACTTTTACAAGCTCACACTAGGGTGTATTCGCGACCGGTCGCGCTGGTCTAAGCTCGCGCTTCCGATGAGGAAGCTACCGTTTTCGATTGTTGCCTTGGGTGCGTGTGTTGCGACCACGCTGGGTGCGTGCAGCTCGGACGACACGCTCGTCCATTCTCCCCCGCCGGATGCAGGCACCGACGTTACGGTGAGCCCCGATGCCGGGCAGGATGCGGGACAGGACGCCGGGCCGTCGACGCTCTCCTCGATCAAACACGTCGTGGTCATCTTCCTCGAGAACCACAGCTTCGACAATTTGTACGGAAGCTACCCCGGCGCCGAGGGCCTAGCCGCGGTCGGGACGAAGGGCATACAGGTCGATCCGACGAACACGGCGTATGCGAAGTTGCCGCAGAACGATCCCAAGGTTCCGGATGGCGAAATCGACAATGGTCCGTTCGATCTGACGAAGTACGTGACCAACGACCAGGTGACCACGAAGGACGTGACGCATCGCTTTTACCACGAGCAGATGCAGATCAACGCCGGCAAGATGGACTCGTTCGTTGCCTACAACGACGAGAGCAAGGGCCTTGCGATGGGCGTTTACCCCACGGCCGATCTGCCCTTCGTGAAGTTCCTGAACACCATTCCGTCGCAGGTGACGGTCTGCGACCACTTCTTCCACGCGGCGTTCGGTGGCTCCTTCCTGAACCACATTTGGCTCATCGCCGGGGCGACGCCGCACTTCGAAGGCGCGCCCGACTTCATGAAGGCGCAGCTCGACACCAACGGGCGCATGACCAAGGACGGCATCCTGACGCCGGATGGTTACGCCGTGAATACGATCTTCTCGGTGAACCTGCCGCATCCGACGATCGACGAGACGAAGACGCGGTACCTGCCGAATCAGAAGCAATCGGAGATTCCCACCATTGGCGATCAGTTGGACGCGGCCAGTGTGGATTGGGCTTGGTACTCCGGCGGGTGGAACGCCGCCATCGCAGGCAATGCCGATCCGCTGTTTCAATATCACCATCAGCCGTTCATCTATTTCGAGAACTATGCCGATGGGACGGCGGCGAAGACGAAGCACCTCAAGGACGAGGCGGATTTCATCGCCGCCGCCAAGGCGGGCACGTTGCCCGCGGTGTCGTTCGTGAAGCCGGTCGGCGTGGACAACGAGCACCCGAAGTACGCGAACATGGTGCGCGGGCAGAACCACACCATCGATCTGATCAAGGACGTGATGAACAGTTCGACGTGGAACGACACGGCGATCATCGTCACCTACGACGAGAACGGCGGCTTCTGGGACCATGTCGCGCCCCCCACGACCGACAAGTGGGGCCCCGGCTCGCGCATTCCCGCGATCATCATTTCGCCCTTCGCCAAGGGGGGAGTCGACTCCACCGCTTACGATACGACGGCCATCCTAAAGCTGATCGAGAAGCGCTGGGGTCTCCCGGACCTCAACGCCCGCGTCGGTGGTCAGGCCGATCTTTCCGCGCACGCCTTCAAGTTCGGAAACTAGAGCTTTGCCAGCGTCGCAGTGCGCCCTCGCTCGCCGGGGTGAGGGCCTTCACCGAATCGTCAAGGGGGAGGCCGGGTGGCCGGCCGCGGCTCCCCGCGCGATACGGGCGCCGCGGCGAAGTGCCGGTGGCCGAAGACGAGGGGACCTCTCGCCGAGCGTGTCCGGGGTGAGCCTCGTTGGTCGTGCGGGGTGTCCCGGGACAGGCCCGATTCGTCTGGGACAGGGGGGACATACCAAAACGTCGCATCATTCGGTGGATCGGAACTGGCCCCAAACTGGCAATGCGCTGGGGCAGATCTTGGTGTGCGGTGCTCCGGATGCCGCGCCCGCAAGGTCGCAGATTGAGATGATGGGTTGCCACAAGGTCAGAGCGGGAGGCAACAGCCCTCCACGTGCCCTCTTACGCGCGGAGCCACTCCTACGGGAGTCCAGCGAGCGGGAACAACACGTGGACGGTGACGGGAAGCGCAGCGGGCGCGGACCGGTGGCCGACATCCACGTTGGGGAAGCTGCGCAAACAACTGCTCGCATCCACCGGAACTTTTCCTACCCTCATTTTTATCTGGCAGAGAGAAGTCCAGAAGAAGACCGTCTGAGATTGCGCGGAACGCGCGATCACGCACCCGTTTGTACCCCGCCCGCCCTTCGCGTAGCTGTGCCCTCTTCAAGAGAAACTCGCCGTAGGACTGCCCGCCCGAGACAGGGACCCCGGCGCAGCCCGGCATGCGCACTGCGGCATAACGCGGCACGCCGGTGCGCGCACCTCCGCACCCGCCTCGCGCCCGCGCTTCTCTTTAGGGGCCCCCGCGCGTGGCGAAAACCGAGAATGGCCCTTCGCGAGCGGGCGCGTTCCACCCAGAGCAGGCTGTATCGCACCGAAGACGGCGGCGCATCGTGGCGTGCGCTCTAGCGCGCGTAGACTTCCTCGTCCTTCTCGTTGCCCACGCCCACGAGGGCGTCGCCCTCGAAGCGGGCCAAGAAGCCGGGCGGGAGGGCGAGGACCCGGAGTGCGGCTGGCCGCATGCGAAAAAGCGCGGCCAGCGGCACCACGGTGTAGTTGGTGGGCGCGTGGTCCTGCGGGGCATCTTCGGCCGAGCCCAGGTACCAGCCGGAATCGTTCGGCGAAGAAGGCTCCTGCCGTACCATGTAAAAGCGCTCTTGCTCGATGGCGGCCTTGAGCACGGTGATGGTCTGGTCGATGCGGTAATCGCAAGGCTCGACCCCAATGATGCTGGTCACCCGGAGCTGTGCCGTGAGAAGGACGAGTGCGTCGCTCACGTCGGCCACCCACGTCGCCCAAGCGTCTTCGGCCCCTGGCCCCGCTTTGGGCGGCGCTTCTGCCAAATAGTCGGGCTGGCGAACCTCCAAACCGCTGGGTGTGGGGGCGATGCGAAAGAGCAATCCGCCGAAGAAAATCGCAGCGCCGGGTTGCGCATCGAGCTCGGCCAGGGTGTCGAGGAATGCCCGCGCCTTGTCTTCGAAGTCGGAACGGCACGTCAGGGAGACGGCATGGTTTCCCAGCCTTGCGCGGTACGTACCTAGTTCCTCAGCCACGATCGAGCCACCTCCCGCTTGATCTGTCGACCCACGCGCGCGTCGAGTTGTGAGAAAATTGGCCACCATGGACGCGACGTTTTGGACCGAACGATGGACCACAGGAAAAATCGCATTTCACGAAGGCCACGCGAACACCTACCTGACGCGCCACGCGGAGCGACTGGGCGATGGCCGGCGCATCCTCGTTCCGCTCTGTGGCAAAGCGGAAGATCTCGCCTACCTCGCGGGGCGCGGCCACCATGTGGTCGGCGTGGAGCTCGTCGAGGATGCGGCGCGCGCGTTCTTCGCCGAGCATGGCGCGACACCGAAGGTGACCCCGCGCGGTCCGTTGACCGCCTATTCGGCAGGGACCATCACCGTGCTCGTGGGTGACATGTTCGCCACCACGCCCGAGCTGCTCGGCCCCATCGACACGCTCTACGATCGCGCCGCGCTGGTAGCGCTACCGCACGAGATGCGTGTTCGCTACGCGCGCCATCTGCGCACCCTGCTGCCGACGGGGGCTCCGGGGCTCGTGGTCACCATCGAGTACGACCAAGCGCGCATGGCCGGCCCGCCTTTCGCCGTCTTGGAATCGGAGCTGCGCGAGCACTACCGAGGGCTCACCGTGGAACTCCTGAGCGAAGGTCCAAGTGTGGTCACGAAACTCCACGACGCGGGCATCGAGGCCAAGGATCGCTGCTTCTTCGTCCAATATTGAAACCGCGCCGGCGCGCCTTTTCGCGCAACCGCGATCGTGCGCCGGACGATCTAGTTGCCGATGCAACGAGTCCAAGGTCCGTTAAAGGCGAACGGCGACGAAGACCGGGTCTTCGTCGCCGCACGCATAAGTCTCTTTGAAAAGCGGAAACCTAGACGATCAGAACTCGCCCTTGGCGTCGTTCGCGGCGCCCTTGACAGCCTTGCCGAGCTTCTTGTAGGCGCCGGCAACGATCAGGAGAATGGCGACGAGGAGCAAGCCGTATTCGATGGCGGTTGCACCCTTCTCGTCCTTGACCAACTGCATGATGTCTTTGTTCATAGGAATTCTCCTGGTTGTCGTCGTTTTTTAGGGGGTACTGCGTCGTTGCGTGCTTCGGGAGATAGCTATTACACGCTCCGTGCCAGGCGCGCGGACCCGAGTTTCTCGAGAAATTCGCTCGAAAAAAGCCCAAAAGGCTGGACGCGGAGGGGTTCATTGAACGGCAAACGCGGGAGAGTTCGCGCGAAATGGGCGCCTTTCGGCATCTGGACGCTGTTCGTGCTTCTCGCGACCGTGCTCGCGGGCTGCAAGGCCTCGCTCGAGCCTGCGCGTTCGCCGGTGGGCGCCGGGCCATCGGTGGTGCGGCAGATGGTGTTCCCATCTGGATTGCGCGTCGTGGCCGAGCGGGATGCGACATCCCCCGTCGTGGGCTTGTTCCTGGTCGTTGATGGAGGTTCCGCGAGCGATCCGATGGGTAAGGAAGGCCTCGCGCACGTCGTCGAGCATCTTTCGTTTCGCTCGCGGCCCTTTGCGCGGTCGAGCTTTCGTCGCCTGCTGGAGCGCGCCTACGCCGCCGAGTGGAACGCGAACACCACGATGGACGCGACGCTCTATGAGGAGTTCGGCCCGGCTTCCGCGTTGAGCGAGTTGCTCCGCTTGGAGGGGATGCGGATGCTCGCACCGGTGGCTAATCTGATGCCGGAAATGCTCGCTGACGAGCTTCGTGTGGTGCGCGATGAATTGGCCGCGCGCAACGAAACCGGTTTTTCCGGCGACGTGCTTGCGTCGTTGCAGCGCGCAGTGTTCCCGCCGGGACACCCGTATGCACGACCGAGCCTCGGAACCGTGGCGAGTCTGGCGTCGATTCAGGCGAGCGACGTTTCGGGCTTCATCAAAGCCCACTACCAACCCGCAAACATGACCTTGGTCATCGTCGGCGACATCGATCTTGCGACGGTCGATCGCACCTTGGAGGGCGTCCTCCCTGCGGAGTTGCTCCATCGTCCGGGCCTTGGACGTCGCATGCCGGTCCCGGCGCCGGTCCCCGAGCCGCCCGCCCCGCCGCCGACACGTCTCTCGCGCACTGTGGGACGGGTGGCGCATCCCGAGATCTGGATCGCGTGGTCGCTACCCCGTGCCGTCGATCGGGACATTCAGCTGGTCCAGATGCTGAAAGAGGAAGCTGACACGCGCCTCTGGGACGGGGAGGATGATGACATTTTTGCGGTGGATGCGCGCGTTCTTCCTGGCAAAGAGGCGACGATGCTGGCCGTTCGCGTAGAGCTTTCCCAGGGCGACCACCCGGAGAAGAGTCTCGAACGGGTTCTCGCGAGAGCGCGCGCAGTTTGGATCGAGAAGCAGTGGGGCAACGACGACGAAAGGTTCACGCCTCGCAAGACGTGGGCACTTGGCAATCTGTTCGAAACCGAGAACCTCGTGCGTCGCGGCAGGGAACGGGCGCTCACCACGCACTTCACCCAGAATGCGGGGACCTTCGCCGAAGGCATCGACAGACTGGTCAACCTCGAGAACACCACCTTCACCCAGTACGTCCACCAGTACCTCGCGCCAGAGCGCGCACGCGCCATTTACGTTGCATCAGCATCCGAAGGTGGGGTGGCCCCCGCGAGACCGATTGGCAAGTATGCCGTCGGGGAAGAGGACACCTCTCCTTTGAGTATCGACGAAGCGCGATTGCACGACCTCGCTCCCGGTCCCGGAGCGGGGGCGTACCAGCGATTGTCGTTTGCGAATGGCTTGGACGTCGTTATCGGTCGGCGCGATGCGGCCTCGATGGTCGCCGTCGATTTCTTGTTCCGCGGTGGGTACGCCACCGCGGCGCAACCGGCCGCCGCCTATCTGGCGTCGTTGTTCACCCACGGCTACGCTGCGGGCCGCCCCGAGCCCGAGGCCGTGCCTCGGGGCCGTTCCACGTTCGACAAAACGCAATACGCGTTCGAAGGCGTCGCTCGAGGTGTTGGTGAAATGCTCTCGACCATGGGGTACGTCGCGCGGGCCACAACGGTCGACACAGACGATTGGACGCGCTTGCGCGCTCGCCGCACGAGGGAGAGTGCCGAGGTGGCCGAGTATCGGCGCTATATTCGGGCTTTGCTCGAGGGTTACTCGCAGGGGCTCCTGCCCACCGCACGGGAGCTCGCGGCCGCAACGCCCCAGGCAGCGTTGGCCTGGCTCAACGTCAATCGGGTGCCGAACAACGGCACCCTCGTGATCATCGGTGACGTGGACCCCGCCGAGGTCGAACGACTCGCCCGCGCCGAGTTTGGGGCTTGGTCAATGGGCCGAAGCTCGCCGCCCACCGTGCTCGCTGCCGGTCCACGTCGAGCCGGGCTGCAAGTGTCTTCGTCCAGTCTACCAAATGCAACCCAGACGCATGTAAGGCTTGGTTGCATATTGCCAGCTACGACTACGGCGTCGGAGCTTTCGCGTCGCGACGTCGTTGCCCGTCTCGTCGAAGTTCGAGTGGCGGATGTCGTCTACCAGCAGACTGGCAGCGCCCCCGACGTCGTTGCCGAGGCACGTGTGCTTCACGGCGGCACCTCCTACCTCGAGGTGTCGACCGCCGTGGAGCGTGACGGGCTGGCGACCACCGTTGCGGCGATGACCCAATCGCTGCGCAGCCTTGGAGAGGTGCCTATCGATCCGATCACGCTCGCGTGGGCCAAACTGCGGGCCGCGCGTGCGCGCACCCTGGCGTACAGCACCAATGCCCAGATCGCACGTGCCGTGATGGATACGGCGAACCTCGGTTTTCCGCTGGAGAGCCTCGACCACGCCGCGCAATACATTGCTGCGACGACGGCGAAAGACGTCCAGGATGACGTCCGCGCGTGCATGACCGAAAGCCGTTGAACAAAAAGCAAAACGGCGACGAAGACCGAGTCTCCGTCGCCGTGAGCGATAAGCCGAAAAAATCTAGATGATCAGAACTCGCCCTTGGCGTCGTTGGCAGCGCCTTTGACGGCCTTGCCGAGCTTCTTGTAGGCGCCGGCGACGATCAGGAGAATGGCGACGAGGAGCAAGCCGTATTCGATGGCGGTTGCACCCTTCTCGTCCTTGACCAGCTTCATGATGTCTTTGTTCATAGGAATTCTCCTGGTTATCGTCGTTTTTTAGGGGGGTACTGCGTCGTTGCGTGCTTCGAAAACTAACTATTACACAGTCCGTGCCATCGATTCGTTTGTGAATTTCTCGAGAAATTCGCATGCAAAAGTCCGAAAAGGCTGGACGGACATCGGTTCATTGAACGGCAAATGGCCGAGCGGGGCGGATGGCAGGCGACAAAAAGCAAAACGGCGACGAAGACCGAGTCTCCGTCGCCGTGAGCGATAAACCGAAAAAATCTAGATGATCAGAACTCGCCCTTGGCGTCGTTGGCGGCGCCTTTGACGGCCTTGCCGAGCTTCTTGTAAGCGCCTGCGACGATGAGGAGAATGGCGACGAGGAGCAAGCCGTATTCGATGGCGGTTGCACCCTTCTCGTCTTTGACCAGCTTCATGATGTCTTTGTTCATAGGAATTCTCCTGGTTGTCGTCGTTTTTTAGGGGGGTAGGTACTGCGTCGCTGCGTGCTTCGGCGGGCCCTTAGTACACGCTTCGTGCCAACCCGTTGCGGACGCTTCCGCGCGACAATCCTCGAGGAAAATCGGCCCGTCCTACCCGCAGACGGTGAACCGCGATCGGTTCATTGGGGGGTCACCGGCGATCCAAGAATCGCGAGCGCGGCCTGGTGAAGGCGGCCATTCGACGTCAACACGGAGCCGCCCAGGTGGTCGGCACCCGATAGATCCGAGAAGGCGCCGCCGGCTTCCTCCACGATGACCTTGAGAGGTGCCACGTCCCACGGATTCACGATGGCCTCGGCGGCAAGGTCGATGGCACCTTCGGCCACCAAGCAGTGTTGCCAGAAGTCGCCAAAGGCGCGCGTCTCCCACACGGCATCGACCAGTGCCAGGTACTTCTCGCGCGAGTGGAACTCCGCCCATGAATTGAGGTGCGTCGTCGACAGGTACGCATCGGAGAGCGCACCCACGGCGGAGACGGCAAGCTTGCGCGGCTCGCGCTTCTCGTCGGTCTGCTTGCGCGTCCACGCGCCAGCGCCCGAGGAAGCCCACCAGCGCTGGCCGAGGGCAGGGGCGCTGACGACGCCCACCACGGCGCGTCCACCGTCCAGCAGCGCAATCAGCGTGGCCCACGCGGGCACGCCGCGCAGAAAGTTCTTCGTCCCATCGATGGGGTCGAGCACCCAGGTTCGACCCTGGCCGATGCTGCCGCCACGTTCCTCGCCCGCGATGCCATCGTCGGGCCGCTCTTGGCCGAGCACCGCCCGAACCGCGTCTTCCACCGCCAGATCGGCATCGGTGACCGGCGTCCGATCGGGCTTACGCTCCACGCGCAAGTCGGACGCGCGAAAACGGGTACGGGTCACCGCGTCGGCCGCATCGGCCAAGCGCAACGCGAGATCGAGATCGCTTGCATAGGAGGTCATGCGCGCGATGGTACAAAACGAAACGGCGGTGAAGGGAAATCCTTCACCGCCGCAAAACTCTTCAAACGAGCTGATGAAAAGCGATCAGAACTCGCCCTTGGCGTCGTTCGCAGCGCCCTTGACCGCCTTGCCGAGCTTCTTGTAGGCGCCGGCGACGATCAGGAGAATGGCGACGAGGAGCAGGCCGTATTCGATGGCGGTTGCACCCTTCTCGTCCTTGACCAGCTGCATGATGTCTTTGTTCATAGGAATTCTCCTGGTTGTCGTCGTTTTTTAGGGGGTACTGCGTCGCTGCGTGCTTCGAGAGATAGCTATTACACGCTCCGTGCCAGGCCTTCGGGCGCGAAATCCTCGAGAAATTCGCAAGCAAAACCCCGAAAAGGCTGGACGCACATCCGTTCATTGAACGGCAAACCGGCGAGCGGTTACTCCGGTGTGCCTTGCGAGGCGCGCGTCGTGGCCGCAGATCCGGCGGTGATCATGGCCCAACTCGAGATAGACCTCTTCTCCGACATCGTCTGCCCTTGGTGCTTCATCGGCTCGCATCGCCTCGACCAAGTGCTCGCCTCGGAAGGCGACGTGGTGGTGAATTACCGCACGTTCATGCTCGACCCCACCGTTCCGCCGGAAGGGGAGAGCATCCGCGACCGCCTGCGCCGCAAGTACGGGGTCGAACCCGAGCGGGCCTTTGCAACCGTCACGGCGGCCGCGCGCGAAAGCGGCTTGGATCTCGATCCGTCGAAGCAGCCGAAGATTTACCGCACGGAGTCCGCCCACACCTTGCTTCGCCATGCGGCGGCCAAGGGAACGCAGCGCGCCTTGGCGCGTGCGCTGTTCGAGGCGCACTTCGTCGAGGTGAAGAACATCAGCGACATCGACACCTTGGCCGGCATCGCCACCCGCCACGGGTTCGACGCGGACGAAGCCGTGCGCCTCCTTCGCGATCCCGAGGAGCGCACGCTCACGCACGAAGAGGCCCGCCACGCCAGCGAGGGCGGCATCAACGGTGTCCCGTTCTTCGTCTTCGACGGAAAGCTCGCCGTCTCGGGCGCCCAACCCGCGGACGTCCTGCGTGCGGCCATCGCGCGAGCGCGCGAAGCACAAAAGGCAAACGGCGCCGAAGGCCCATGAGCCTTCGCCGCCGCTTGGCGAACTCTTTCTAGGAAACGACGATCAGAACTCGCCCTTGGCGTCGTTGGCAGCGCCTTTGACGGCCTTGCCGAGCTTCTTGTAGGCGCCAGCGACGATGAGGAGAATGGCGACGAGGAGCAAGCCGTATTCGATCGCGGTTGCACCCTTCTCGTCCTTGACCAGCTTCATGATGTCTTTGTTCATAGGAATTCTCCTGGTTATCGTCGTTTTTTAGGGGGGTACTGCGTCGTTGCGTGCTTCGGAAGACACCTAGTACACGCTCCGTGCCAGGCCCTCGTGCTCGAGATTCTCGAGAAAAATGACCCCGAGGGCCTCCAAACGTGGACCGGCGTCCGTTCATTGGGGGGTAATCGACGATCCAAAATGGGCCTATCGTCGCTGCCGATGCGCCATTTCACGTCCCCTCGCAGGTTGTTCACCCTCCTCGCTTCGCTCTCGTCACTGGCTTCTCTGGCCTTCGCCCCCGGATGCGGCGGCGCAGCCCCGGCCCCCTCGGCACCGCACGCGGCATCGACCACGGCGCAGGACGACGTGGCGCGAGCTCCGGAGGTGGCGGCCGCCGCGCCGGTCGATCCGTCGGCACTGCCCAAGCAGCGCGCCATCGTCCTGCGGGCCGCGCGTCTCTTCGATGGAAAGGCCGACCGGGTCGTCGAAGGCGGCGTTGCCCTGCTCGTCGAAAATGGGCTGATCACGCAGGTGGGAAAGACGGTCACCCCACCGGGTGACGCCGAGCAGATCGATCTCGGCGACAGCACCTTGCTGCCAGGCTTCATCGACGCGCACACGCACGTCACCTTCGAAGCGAGCGACAACTTTTACCGCGACTCGTACCAGTTTCTGCATCGCTTTCCCGCCGAGCAAGCGTTTTACGGTGCGGCGTCGGCGAAGAAGCTTCTCGAGGCGGGCTTCACCACCATCCGCGATCTCGGCTCCGAAGAGCTTCTCGACGTCGGGCTTCGCAATGCCATCGAAGCGGGACTCGTTCCAGGCCCGCGCATGCTCGTCGCGGTGCATCCCATCGGTGCGACGGGTGGGCACGCGGACCAAGATCCGTATCCGCCCGCGCGCATGAAAGAGCCCGGCGTGTACGAGGGCATTTGCAACGGCCCCGAATCGTGCCGTGCCGCCGTGCGCGAGCAGGTGAAATACGGGGCCGATCTCATCAAGGTGATGGCCTCGGGCGGCGTCTTGTCGCTCGCCGACGCCGTCGATACGCCGCAACTCACGTTGGAGGAGCTGCGCGCCATCGTCGAGGAAGCGCATCGCCTCGGCAAGAAGGTCGCCGCGCACTGCCATGGCGACAGTGCGGCGAAGCTCGCGGTCACCGCGGGGGTCGACTCCATCGAGCATGCGTCGTTCTTGAAGCCGCCGACCCTTGCGCTGATGAAGTCCAAGGGGACCGTCCTCGTGCCCACCTTTCTCGCGGGCGCGTACACCGGCGGCAAGTTGGACAAGTTCCCGCCGCCGATTCAGGCCAAGGCGAAGGCCGCTTTTGCAGCGCATGAGCAGATGTTCAAAGATGCCATGCGCGCCGGCGTCACCGTGGCCTTCGGCACCGACTCGGGCGTCTCGCCGCACGGCATCAATGCGCAGGAGTTCGCCCTCATGACGGGGGGCGGCATGACCCCGGCGGCCGCACTTCGCGCCGCCACGTCGGCGGGTGCGACGCTACTCGGTATTGCCGCGCAAACGGGGACCCTCGAAAAGGGGAAGCTCGCGGACGTCGTGGCGGTGCCGGGCAATCCGCTCAAGGACATCCGGCAGACCGAGCACGTTGCGTTCGTGATGCGCGCGGGCAAAATCTACAAGCGATCCGAACGGGGAATGTAAGACGCGGCAGGCTACTTAACTCGACACGGGGGGTTCACCCACAATACTTGAACGCATGTTAACTTTACAGAACGGCCGTCGTGCGCGGGATGTGCTCGCGCTGGGCGCGCTCACCTTCGTCTTGGGCATCGCGGCCGTTGCGTGCGACGAGTTTTTGAAACCGCGTCGCTACAACGGGCCAACGGGCAATCCTTTTCCCGATGGCGGCGTCAGCGACGCGGGCGACGGTGGCCCGTACGATCCGTTCGCGTGCGTGGCCTGCCTGCAGCCCATGTGCACCGTGCAGCAGACCTACTGCAACCAGAGCGATACCTGCGTGACGCTTCAGCAGCTCGTGAACGGCAACTGCAACGACTTCGATCTGGTCTGTTCGCAGGCGTACATCAACCAGGCCGCGGGCGATCCCGCCGGCCAGCAGCTCTACATCAATTTGGCGAACTGCGAGCGCAACTACGCGTGCTCGTCGTGCCGCGACGAGTGCCAGCCACCCGCCTCGTACTGCCGTTGAACATGGTACGTTCGGACGATGTCGATCGACAGCAACCTTCTGTCGCGCGCCCGTAGCGCCGCGAAGGTCGTTTCGGAGCTCGCCCCACGCATCGAGGCTGCGCGTCGCCTCCCGCCCGACGCGGTGGAGGCGCTCGCCCGAACCGGCGTTTTCAAGTGGCTCGTTCCCAAGGCGTACGGCGGATCTATGCGACGAACCCGCTGCAGCGCTACTTCCGCGACGTGCACGTCATCACGCAGCACGTGATGGTGAGCGGCACGAGCACGACCATCGCCGGCCGCATCCTCCTCGGTGTCGAGACCGATACGTCGACGCTTTAGTTCATTTGCGACGTTTGCTGATCGCGCTTTCGATGGCGAGAAGCGTCTTTTCCGCTTCGGCAAGGTCACAACCCAATGCTCGAGCGAGCGACGCCGTGTCGGCGGCCTTGGCTGTTGCTATGAGCTCGACGGTGCGGATCGCGGCGTCCCCCAGGCGCTCGATGGCGCGCCCGGCGTCGATGGCTCGATTGCGGGAACTTCGAAGTTGGAGGATGCGATCCGAAACGCGATCGAAGGTCGTCGCGCGGAGCTCTTCTTTTGGCTTGCGCGCTGTGTTCGCGAGCCGTTTGCGCGCCGCCACTTCCGCGGCGCTCTCCGGGACGAGCTCGCACACCACTTCGCTGTACAGACGGGCGGGGACTTCACCGAGCGATATCCATGCACCGTCTCGGGTAAACGAGAGGGTTTCGGTCTCCGATGGCTGGGGATGCTCGTACGACTCCCAGCTCGCGGCGATGGTGGGCGCGTGTTCCCAACGCGCTTTGAGCCCGAAAAAGGGGTACTCCTTCTCGGATTCGGATGCCGCGCGGTCCCATCCCTCTTCCTCGAAGATGGGCTTCCAGCCCTTTTTCCAGAAGGGTTTGGCGGAGCGGCCACCGCGTACGGGGAGCGTGACGGAAGTGCTCCCTTTCTCGGCCACGCGATGCACGGCCCGCGCGAGTTGCAGAATCGGTTGGAGAGCGCCGCCGTCCACGAGGAGTATCCACAGCGCACCCCGTTCGGCATCCGTGAGATCGGCGGGATGCACGACCGTGAGCGCAGCGCTTTCCTCGAGCTCCTTGGGCACGCCCGCCGGGGTCATGATGGTCGACGCCGTCACCATCGCGAGCGTACCGTCCGCCGCCCGCACCACCAACGCGCCGCCTGCCAGGTCGCCGCGAATGGCCTCGAGCGTCATCGGGCGACCCTCGAGCATGGCCGCCTCGAGTCCGCCGTCGCAAACGTCCCTGCGCTCGTCGCCCAATGCGGCCCGTGGCTCTTGTTTCGAACGAGTTCCCATGTTCACCCGCGCTAAAGTCGATAGGCGCCGATGATATCCGAGTAATCGTCGGTCCAAACGCGCATGCCCTCCTTGGCGTGGACCGCCTGATATCCGCGCTGCACGAGCGGCTCGAGCGTGTCGGCGCTTTCGGACATCACCAGCCACGTGGAGGGCTGGAGCCCGTCGTCGAGCAGCTCTTTGCTCGGCGACAGAAGGCTCTTGCCCACCAAGTGCAGGGCGCGGTCGCCTGCAATGCTGGCCATCACCGGGCCGAGTCGGAGAAACCGATTCGAAATGTGGAACGCGAGAAGGCCATGGGGCTCGAGCTTGCGCTTGTACAAGTCGATGGCTTCGCGCGTGAGCAGATGAACGGGCACCGCATCGGAGCTGAACGCATCGAGCACGATGAGCGAGTACGATGCATCGCGAGCCTCCTCGATGCGAAGCCGCGCATCGCCCACTTCGACGCGCAGCCCGCGCTCGTGGGGAAACGCGTCGGACAGGTACGTGAAGAGGCTCGGCGTCTGTGCCACCCGCACGACGGCGGGGTTGATCTCGTAGAAGGTCCACGTCTGATCCGCCTTGGCGTACGCCGCCATGGTTCCTGCGCCGAGGCCAACGACGCCGACGGAATGGAGCCGGTCGCCGTAGGCTTGGAACACGTCCCCGAGAGGGCCGCGTCGATGGTAGTAGGCGAGGGGATCGCGCCGGCGTTCGGGGGCCGTGTATTGGATGCCGTGGATGATGTTGCCGCTCGAGAACACGTGGAAACCTTTGTTCTCGGCCACGCGGATCACACCGAAGAAGTTGCGGTCGATGTACAGAAGCCCAGACATCGATCCGGTGTGCAGCCCCGTCGCGAGCAGGATGGCCCCGATGCCCAAGGCGAAGCGCGGGACGCGGGCGCGCGAGGCGTAATTGAGGACGAACGGAATGGCCACCGCGAGGACGTAGAGCGGCGAGTCGGTGAGGTCGCGCTTTTCTCCGAAGTAGAGGACGGCGAAGAGGAGCGCCCCGACGCCGAGGGGGATGGCGCCATCGAGCAGCCGCGCGCGCGAGGTCGTTTCCGCGAGCTTGGAACCGACGCGGCAGAGGCCCGCGAGCACCAGCGCGATGGGGAACTCCAGGGAGCGGGAGAAGAACGTCGGCGCGATGACCCCGTTGAGAAGCCCGCCGAGGGCACCGCCGATGGAGAGCCAGAGGAAGAAATCCGTCAGCTCGCTGGCATCCGGCCGCATGCGGACGAGCCGCACATGGCAGAAGAGCGCGACGAAGAAGAAGGTTGCAAGATGCACCAAAATGGTCGACCACGCCCCGCCGAGAACGCTGGCCGCCACCGACAGCGTGAGGCCGATGACGATGGCCCGATCGAGAATGGCGTCGCTGAAGAGCTGCCGCTTCGCGAAGACGAGGATGAACGTCACCAAATAGAGCAACAGCGGCAGCACCCAAAAGAGCGGAATCGGCGCCACGTCCGTGGTGATGAACGTGGTGACCCCCATCATGTACGTGGAGGGCACGAAGGCGAGGGCCGCCCACGTGATCCGCGAGCGCCAGCGAACGCGCTGGCGGCGCTCCGACGGCGTTTCGTCGGGCCGTGGCGTCGAGGTTGCGGGCTCCACGTCGCCGGGCCGGCGCGGCATCAACAGCGGCAGGGCCGACATGGCCACCAACACGACGAAGGCGAAATACCCATTATGCCAAACGGCGAATTGCCGTTTCAATCCGATGAACGGCTCGATGAGAAAGGGATACGCGGCCAGTGCCACCACGCTCCCCGCGTTGCTGGCCGCGTAGAGCACGTAGGGATCGCGTGCGCCGGCCTTGGAGGGATCCGACGGCGGTAGTGCGGCGAACCAGCCTTGCAGGAGCGGGCCGCTCATCGACAGAATGGCGAACGCCGGGCCCACCGTGCGCGCGAGCAAGAGGAGCACCGAGAACGTCGGGTTCGTGGTGTCGTTCCAGCTGCGCACCTGCTCCGAGTCGACCACCGCCGGCAACGCGAGGAGCGGCAGGCCCACCAAGACGAGCTGGACGAGCGCCTGCCTGCGGGCACCGAGCCAACCGAGAGATGTGTGTACATACATGTACCCGGCGAGCAGCAGCGCCTGGAAGAAGAGCATGCACGAGATCCACACCGCCGGCGTCCCGCCGAGCAGCGGCGTGATCGACTTGGCGACCATCGGTTCGATGGAGAAGAGCAGAAACGCGCTGGCAAACAGAGCGAGCGCGAAGCGGAGCCCGCGTTTCGAGTGCCGAGGGTCCATGCCCGCGCCTTAGCCAGGGGCATGCCGTCACCGCGGGCGCATCGAATTCCCACTGTCAAAATCCGTTGCTCCGGCATCCATTGGCCGCGTTCGATTCACGCTTCGTGATTTCTCGGATGCGTATCGACAACCGGGCGTTCGGCGTGTCGCTACGCACGCACGACGGCGTTCGCGCCGCGCAACGACCGCGCGGACTGCGCATGAACCGCGCGTGCGCCATGGTGGATCGACATGGTCTCTGCGGCTATGTGCGCGGGCCCCGCGCGTTCTCTACAAGCCGGAGCCGGGAAGCTTCTTCGTGCTCGGGCTGGGCGAGCCGCTCCCACCCGAAGGACGCGGCGTATCGCGATGGCGGTGCGACCGGTCTTCCGCCGCCTTCGCGCTCTCCGCAGGCGAGGCGGCACCCGCAGATGCGGAGGCCGCGGCCGGCGCTCCCGCGTCGAGGGCGCCCACGTTCTCGGTGGCGCTCGTCGTTTTGGCCGGTTCCGGCGCCGCCGACGCGGGCGCACCCAGGGCTGACGGTGACGGGGCCGTCGCGGTGATCGTCTCGGGGGCCGACTTCGGGCCGCGTGCGGAGAGCTGGTAAATGCCGCCGATGGCCAGGACCGCGCCAATCGCCGACCCGGCCACGACGATCCAGATGACCGGCCCGAGCCCGCGCTTGGCGGGCGGCGGCGCCGCCGGCGCGGTCGCGTACGATGGATTCACCGGCATGGCCGAGTGGGCCAGGCTGCCTTGCGGCTGCAGATGCGGCTGCGGCAAGGTGAGCGTTCTCGGGTGCCCGGGATCCGAAGGCGCATCGACGGAGCTCATGATCGCCGTGCCGCTCCGCTCCACGTCCGGCGCACCCGGCGGCGCGTACGTCCCCGTGGGCGCGTTGCGATCGACGGAGCCGCCACTTGCAGGATGCGGGGACAGCGGCCCTCGGAAGCTCGCCGCGGGCACGGGCGTGGGCCCGCCGATGGTCATGGGCGCGGCCAAGGCATTCTCGTGCGTCTCGCCCGCAGCCGGCGGGAAAGGACCGCTACCGGACCCGTCTCCCTCGTCGAACTCGGTCGCCGCATCGGCCAGCGCGGCGAAGCCAGGGCGCGCGGGCGATGGCCCCGAAGAACCGGCATCCGGAACGGATCCCGAACCCGAATACCCTGGCGGCTGCGGATAATCGCCCGTGCCGTGGCCCGACGCACGCACACCGCTGCCCCCTTCGGAGCTGCCCCCCTCCGACCAGCGAAGAGGCTGCGGGGAAGGCTGCATGGCCGGTGCCGCGGCCCCGGGCCCCGCCCCTGCTTGCGGAGCCGACGGATAGGGCGGTGCACCTCCCACGAGGGGCGCACCCGCCGGCGGCGGACTCGCACCGCCGCTTGCGGGCCTCGCGAACGACGCGCCGCTGATGCCCAACCCGCGCTGCTGCGCACCGGGATCCGTCGAAAGATGGAACGGATCGTTCACCGTCTCGACTTGCGAAAGCGACGCCATCTCCAGCGCGCCCTGCTGCGACTTGCGGAACCGATTCAACTCGGCGGCGAAGGTGAACGCGTCATGCTGCCGATCCGCCGGATCCTTGGCCAGCGCGCGGCGCACGATGTCCTCGAGCTGCCGCGGCACGCGAACGTGCCGCGAGATGGGCGGCGCGATCGTGTTCAAGTGGGCGTGCGCAATTTCCGAGGTGGACGACAGATCGTCGAAGGGCCCGTAGCCCGTGATGATCTCGTAGAGGCAAAGGCCCGCGGCATAAATGTCGGTCTGCGCCGTGATGGGGCGGCCCGAGAGCTGCTCGGGCGCGGCGTAACGCAGGGTGCCGATGAAGCGATTGTGCCCGGTCTGCGTGTGCGTCTCGGGATCGGCCTCGGTCATGATGCCGAAGTCGAGCAGCTTGGTGACCGTGGTGCCGTCCGCGTCGCGGTGGAGGAAGATGTTCTCCGGCTTCACGTCGCGGTGGATGATGCGGTTTTCGTGCGCGTGGTACAGCGCGTTGAGAAGGTCGATGCTGAGGCGGCACGCCGTGTCGACGTTGAGGCGCGTCTTGTTGTCGAGCACCGTGCGGAGCGTGTGCCCGTTGAGCTTTTCCATCACCAGGTAGGTGAGGCGCAGCGAGTCCGCGGTGACGTCCGCCGTGATGACCTGGACGATGTTGCGGTGCTCGAGCCGTGCGAGGGCGCGCGCCTCCCGGCGCATGCGCTCGGCCAAATCCGCCCGGGAGGACAGCGACGCGTGCAGGGTCTTGAGCACGTACCGCTTCTCGATGTTGGTGTCCTCGACCTCGTAAACGGTGCCCATTCCGCCCGCGCCGAGGCGGCGAATGACCTTGTACTTGGTTCCAGGAATGAGAATCCCGCTGGGGTATTCGAAGTTATCGGTCATCCGTGCGCCTGCTCTGCTCCACCACCGTCCCCTGACTCCTATTCGGCCTCTGCTTCGTTTTCTTTCGCTTCGTTCGCCTACTCGACAGAGCGCTGCGGGCAAAAAGCCGAAAAGGAGTCGGTTCTCCTTGAGTCTTCCTTTTCTATCAGCTCTCGGGGCGTTCCGGCCACGCGTGCTTCGGATATTTCCGAGAAAGCTCCTTGCGGATCGAGGGGTAATGCCGCTCCCAGAAGCCCTTGAGGTCGCTTGTCACCTGTACGGCGCGCTGGTTCGGCGCGAGGAGATGGACGACGAGGGGGACCTTTCCGCCACCCACGCGCGGCGTCTCGCTCATGCCGAAGAAGTCTTGAAGGCGCGAGGCGATGTGCGGGGCTTTCTCGGCCTCGTACCGAATTTTGACGCTCCTTCCGGCGGCCAGGGTGATGCGCTCGGGGGCCAGCGTGAAGATGCGCGCCGTGGGGCCAGGCCCGAGGTGTGTCTGGATGGCATCCACGAACGATGTCTCCCGCAGCTCGGCAAAACTGCGTCGCCCCATGCATTGCGCGAGGAGCACGTCGCGCAAGAACGCATCGTCCACCAAGGGGATCGAGGCATCCACGGTGTGCGCGAAACGCGCACGCGCCACCCACGCATCGAGCGCGCCCTCCGCCGCGAATCGCGACAGGCCTGTCATACCGTCGGCAAGGACGGCTTCGGCGAGCAGCTCAGCCGCCTTTGTGTCGTCCGGCCGATTGGCCGGTGATTCGTCGAGCACAAGGCCTTCGTAGCTCATCGCGCTCACCGACTCGACCCGCTCCGAGGCGCGCACGAAGGTGGTGCGTGTGCTTTCGACGATGCGATCGGCGAAGAACTCGATGAGCCAATCCGGCTCGATGGCGCTGGCGATGCGCACTGACTTTTCGTCCCCGTCGACCGCCACGAGCCACGGGGCATCGCGCACGACGCTCGCCTCGGAGAGCTCCGCGCGGCCTCCCCCGGCCATGGCGAGCGTCCTTCCGCGAACACGCCGTGCCACGCGATCGGGATAGCCGGCGAGCACGCACTTCAGCAAATCGGTGTCCGAGCCGGCGTCGCTCCTCTTCGTGCGTCCCATGCGCCGCAGTTGCTTTTGCGCGCGGTCCACGGCGAACGTGGCCCCAGGATCCAGGCCGATGGCGCGCACGATGTTCGGCGCGAAGCGCGTCTCCTGCGCCTCCCGAAAAAGGTCGCGCATCTGCAAGAGATCCGAGTCTTCCGTCGCGACGTCGTGGGCGCTGGGACCGCGATCGAAACGGGCGCGCCCGGAGGTGCGCACATCGCGCTCGCCCAAGAGCGCGGCGAGCACCGTGGCATCGTCGAAGACGCCGCGCTCTTCGGCCTCGACCAGTAGGCGCGCCGTTCGGGGATGAAGGGGAAAGCGCAGCATGCGATGCCCGATGGGGGTCACCTCGCCCTGCGCATCGAGCGCCCCCAGGCGCGTGAGCAGCTCTTCGGCCGAGGCCAACGCCACCGGCGGGGGCGCATCGAGCCACGTCAGCTCGCGATCGACCTTTCGCGCGCGCAGTTCGAGCAGGAGCTCCGTCAGATCGAGGCGTGCAATCTCGGGCGGTTGATGCTCGGGGCGGCGCTCGAAGTCCATCTTCGTGTACAGGCGCACGCACACGCCGGGCCGCGTTCGTCCGGCACGCCCCGCGCGCTGCGTGGCCGAGGCGCGGCTCACCTTTTCCACGCGCAAGCGCGGGAGCCCCGACCACGGATCGTGGCCCATCACGCGTGCCAAGCCGCTGTCGATGACCGCCACCACGCCGTCGATGGTCACCGACGATTCGGCCACGTTGGTCGCGAGGATCACCTTGGGCCGATCCGCAGGGCGAATCGCCCGGTCTTGCTCCGCCGGCGCGAGATCTCCATGCAGCGGCAGCACGAGCAGCCCGCGTTCGGCGGCCGCCTTTTCCAGGGCCTCCTGCGCCCGCCGTATTTCCCGCGCACCGGGCAGAAACACCAGGGCGTCGCCATCCATCGGGAGGGCGCGAATGGCGGATGCCACCTGCAGTTCCAGCGGCCGCTCGTCGGCGCCGGCGGCGTGTTCGATGCGCACCTCGAAGCGCTTTCCCTCCGAGCGAAGCGAGCGGCAGCCGAGAAACCGCGCCGCGGGCTCCGCATCCAGGGTGGCCGACATGAGCACCAGGCGCAGATCCGGCCGCGAGGTTCTCTGCAGGTGCCGCAGGTAGGCGAGGGCCACGTCGCCATGGAGGTGCCGCTCGTGAAACTCGTCCAGCACCACGGCGCCCACGCCGGCAAGCTCGGGATCGCGGATGAAACGGCGCGTGAGGATGGCCTCCGTGACGAAACGAAGCCGCGTTTTCGGCCCGGTCACGTCCTCGAACCGCACCTGGTAGCCCACGGTTTCGCCCGCCGTCTCACCGAGCTCCTCGGCCACGCGCCGCGCCGCGAGCCGCGCCGCCAACCGGCGCGGTTCCAGCACGATGATCTCCCCGCGCGACGCGCCAGATGGCTGCTCGAGAAGGGCTCGCGGAACGCGCGTGGTCTTGCCAGCGCCGGGGGGAGCCTCGAGAACGAGGCTCGGTTCCTCGTCGAGGGTGCGCACGATCTCGGGCAAAAGTGGGTCGATGGGAAGCGAATGCACGGGGGAGCGTTTGTGTATAGTGTGCTCGAGGATGCGACAAAAGCAGAATGTCCCGCTCGCGGGGCATACCACCCTGCGCCTGGGAGGACCGGCGGCGCGTCTGTTGGAAATCGAAAGCGTGGACGAGCTCGTGGCCACCGTGCGCGACCTCGATGCGCGTGGCGAGCCGGTGCTCGTGCTCGGCGGCGGTAGCAACCTGGTGGTCGCCGACGAGGGATTCGCCGGCACCGTACTCAAGTTGGCCTTCGATGCCATCGCCATTTCGTCCGGCGAGGTGATCGTCGATGCGGGCGCCGATTGGGATCGCCTGGTTGCGCGCGCGATCGACGAAGGATGGCGCGGGGTCGAGTGCCTCTCGGGGATCCCGGGTTCCGTGGGGGCCACCCCCATGCAGAACGTGGGCGCCTACGGGCAGGAGGTGAGCCAGACCATCTCGCGCGTGCGCGTGCTCGATCGCAGCACCGGCGCGGTGTCGTGGATCGCCAGCCAAGACTGCGCCTTCGCCTACCGAAGCAGCCGTTTTCGCGGGCAGTCGCGCTACATCGTCGTGCAGGTCGCCTTCGCCTTTCCGCACGATAGCCAAAATAGGCTGGGGAGCCCGATCCGCTACGCGGAGCTTTCGCGTGCCTTGGGCATCGCCGAAGGGGAGCGCGCCCCTCTCCGCGAGGTGCGTGACGTCGTGCTTCGCCTGCGCGGTGCGAAGGGCATGCTTCTCGACCCGAGCGATCCCGAAAGCGTGAGCGCCGGTTCCTTTTTCGTGAACCCCATCGTCGATGCCGCCGCCGTCGCGCGCATCGAACGAACCGCGGGCGCCGCCGTCCCGCGCTTCCCCATGCCCGACGGCTCGGTGAAGGTGCCCGCCGCATGGCTCATCGAGCGGGCAGGCTTCGCCAAGGGCTACGGCCGTGGTGGTGTGAGCATCTCGCGCAAGCACGCCCTTGCGCTCGTCCACCGCGGAAATGGCAGCACGCGCGAGCTCCTCGCCCTTGCCCGCGAGGTTCGCGACACCGTCCAATCGCGCTTTGGGGTCGAGCTTTCGGCCGAGCCAATCATGGTCGGCTGCGCGCTATGACCTGTCAGATGTGTTAGACAGCCACACCATGCGTCGTTGGGCACTTTCTTTGGCCTTTTGCTGCGCGGTTGGTGGCTGCAAGTGCAGCCGTGACCGGCCCTATACGCCCTACGCCATCGACGAGGCGGGTACCACGGCAGCACCGCCGGCCGACGATGGCGGTGGTGCGGCCAGCACGGCGGAAACCGCGGATGCGGGCGTGACCTTCGCCGAGCAACCCGGGATCGTGGCGCCGCCGAACACGTCGCAGTGGGAACTGGAGGGGCTCGTCCTCACCGCGCCCCCCGAGATGATCTTCGTCACGGCGCTCACGCGGGATTTCGACGGCGACGGCACCAAGGATGCCGTGGCCGTGGTGCGTGGGGCCACGGCGCCCGAGAAGGCCCAGGTGGTGCTCTATCAAGGCGCGGCGGGCAAGCCGCCCACAGCCGCTCCGGTGGGCGGGGTGCTGGCCTTGGGCAATGCGCCGTGCGAGGGCGCGCCCAAGCCCGACAAGGACAAAGACAAGAGCGACGGCGCGAAGCGGCTTTCGCTCATCGGTCCGCACTCGGTGGTCATCGAGCTGTCGAACCGGTGCTCGCCGCGGTGGTTCGGCATCGTGTCGCTGGCGGCGCCGGCGCGTGTGCTCTTCTCGACGACGATCGCCGATCCGCCGAGCGCGCCCACGCTCAGCGTCGAGGCCGACGGCTCGGACCGCGATCACGACGGCGTCGATGATGTGACCTTGCGCGTGACCCTCGAGGGCGGTGCGCCGCCGTTCGAGCCTGGCCCGAAGGTCAGTGCCGTGCTGCGCTGGTTCGATCGACCCGCGGGCATGAGCCGCGATCCCGCGGAGCCCGACGCGTCGCTTCGCGTGCTCGCGGGCAGTGCGGCCACGCGGGCTGCTCGTGCCAAGGATGCACCCGGCGTTCCCATTTTCGTGCGGCAGCTGCGCGCGCTCTATGGATCCATCTGCAGCGAGGGCGGTTCGCCGCGCATGAGCGGCGTCTCCTGCGGAACGAGCCGCGCGCTCGAGGAGGGCGGCCTCGCCGAGGTGCGCGCCTACGCGGTCATGGGCGATGCGCTGCGGGCCATCTCCGCGCTGGATCGCGCCCAGCGTGCCCCGGCGACGCACACGCCCGCGCGCACCAACGATGCGCAAGCATGGATCACGCAGGCGGCGACGCCCGCGACCAACGCGAACCTTCGCGTCGTGGCGGCCGTCCCGCAGATCGAGCGCTCGAAGAGCCCGGGCTGGGGCGCCTTGGCCTTCGAACCGAGTGGCAAGCTCCTGGTCCGCACCCTCGCGGGCGTGGTTCGCGTCGATCCGGTGCAGGGCGACGAGGCCGAGGCCGGCGACGTGCGCACCTGGAGTTCGCGCGTGGTCTCGCCCGACGGCACGTACCGCTTCATCGAAGCGTACAGCGCGTGCGATGGCGTGGCCCTTCACGCGACGCTCGCACCCACGGCGGATGCCGATTTTCACGATATCGCGCTGCCGGTGGCACCCCCGCTCAGCGCGCGGTGCGCGGCGGGGAAGGGGGAACCTGCGCCGGTGATCCCCATCGCGTGGGGCGCGGCGGGGCTCGAGGCCATCGTCGCGGGCGAACCGATCCTCGTCGCCGCCGACTACGCGCGCGCCAGTGCGCTCTCGGTTCCCCTCGATCAACAGGGCCCGCCGGGTTCACCGCGTTCGCCGAACGGGAAAACGCTGGCCGTGCCCACGCCGCAAGGCATCGTCGTGCGTGCGGCGGGCAAGACGCGCCTGTTCCGCGCCAAAGAGCTCGAGGGCGGCTACGGCGAGCTTCGCGATTGCACCGTCAGCGACGACGGCGCCCGCGTCGCATGCGTGCGCGGTGGCCGCGCCTTCGTCGGTGTGTGGGACGCCCCGGCGCCCTCGCCGTGAAAGCGTGGTTTCCCGCCATCGCGATGATGCTGGTGTCCCTCATCAGCTACATCGACCGCAACACGCTGGCGATCCTCTCGCCGACCATCCTGCGCGAGACGCACCTCAGCGTGGAACAGTACGGGCAGATCATCTCCGCGTTCTCGTTCGCGTACATGATTGGCAACCCGTTCTGGGGTCGGGTTCTCGACCACGTGGGCGTGCGGCTTGGTATGGCCGCCGCCGTGGCTCTCTGGACCGCCGCCTCCACCTCGCACGCGATCGCCGCCAGCCTGTTCGCGTTCGGCGCGGCCCGTGCGGTGCTCGGATTCGGCGAGGGTGCCACGTTTCCCGGCGGATTGCGCACCGTCGCGCAAACCTTGCCCGAGCGCTCGCGCGGGCGTGGCATCGCCGTCGCGTACAGCGGTGGCTCGCTCGGTGCCGTGCTCACGCCCATCCTGATCACACCCGTGGCACTGGCCCTCGGCTGGCGCGCGGCCTTTCTCTGCACCGGTGCCATCGGCGTGGCATGGCTCGTTCTCTGGGGCTTCGTGAGCCGTGCCGAAAGCGTGCGCGCGCGCCCGCCGGCGGCTGCGACCGAGCGCCCACGCCTGCGCGATCCGCGGCTCTGGGGCTTCGTCGCGTCGTATGGATTCGGCGGCGTTCCGCTTGGATTCGTCACCTACGCGGCGCCCATCTACTTGAACCGCGCCCTCGGATACGACCAAGCCGCGTTGGGCAGCGTGCTCTGGATCCCGCCGCTCGGCTGGGAGATCGGTTACTTCTTCTGGGGCCACTACATCGATCGCGGCGGCGCCCGCACGCGTGAACGGCTCGTGCCGCTCATGGCGCTGCTCGGGGTGCTCAGCCTCCCTCTTGCGGCGATGCCGCTCTTCAAGAGCGCGGCCATCGTTCTCGCCGGCCTCTTTTTCGCCATGTTCGTCGCCGCCGGCTTCGTCGTCAGCTCGCTCGCCTACGGCACGGGGACCTTCACCACGGGCCACGCCGGCTACATCGCCGGCCTCGGTGCGGGCGGATGGTCCGCGCTCATCGCGGTCATCATGCCGCAGCTCGGCCGGCTCTTCGATCGCGGTGCCTATGGCACAGCGTTCGTCGTCGCCGCCGTGGCGCCGCCCATCGGGGCGATCCTCTGGTGGGCCCTCACCCGTCTCGCCCGTCTCACCAGTATCGCAACGCGTCCCGATACATCCCCTCCAAGTCCGTGAGCGAGATCTCCCGCGGTGCGTTTTTCAGCAGCCGGTGCTGCGGAAACGCACCCTTGGCCAGCGCCCCGATGTCGGCCTCCGCGTAACCGATCGCCGAGAGCCCGTTGGGGATGCTCGTCGCCTTCATGAGCCCGAGGATCGCGTCCGCGAGCAGCTTGCCCGCTTCTTCTTCCGACGCGGGATTCGCATCGTTCGCGTTCGCGGCACCGAGCAACGCCGCGGCCTCGTGGTGCCGCTCGGGACAGGCGCGCGCGGTGAATCGGAACACGGCGGGGGAGTTCAACACCACCGACATGCCGTGGGGCACCAGCGGCTTCTCCGGGTAGCCGTCCGAGCGAAAGCTCTTCACCAACCCCGATACCGAGTACGACATGCCGTGCGGCGCATGGCAGCCGGCATTGCCAAAGCCGATGCCCGCCAGCGTTGCGGCGAACATCATCCGCTCGCGCGCCTCGTGGTCGTTCGCATCGTTCACCGCCCGCACGATGTACTTGCCCGTGAGCCGCATCGCTTCCGCGCACGCGACGTCGCTGTAAGGATTCGCCCCCTGCGAGGCGGGCCGCTGGCGCGGTTTCTCCGGCTTCGCGCGCCGGGTGTACGGCAGTGCCGTGTACGACTCCACCGCGTGCGAAAGCACGTCGAACCCGCTGCATGCGACCACCATGGCCGGCAACGTCGATGCCACGTCCGGATCGACCAAGCCCAAGGTGGGGCGGATCCGCCGGGAGACGATGCCCGTCTTTGCGTGCATCGCCGAATAATCGAAGATGGCAATCGGTGTGCACTCCGAGCCGGTGCCCGAGGTGGTGGGGCATGCGATGAGCGGCTTCAAAGGCCCGGGCACCGGCTTTCCGCGCCCGATGGGCGGGTTCACGTATTCGAGCAGGTCGGCGGGGTAGGTCGCATACAGGTTTGCGGCCTTCGCGGTGTCGATGACCGAGCCGCCACCCACCGCGACGTAGCCATCGAAATTGCCATCGGCCGCGGCCTTGGCTGCTGCCAGGAACGACGTGTCCGTCGGCTCGATGGCCACCTCGTCGTAGACGACCACGTCGATGCCGGCCTGCTGCAAGGCTTCGCGCACCACGGCCACGTGCTTCGTCTTGGCGACGCCGCGGTCCGTGAGCAGCATGACCCGTGTCATACCGAGCACCTGCGCATCGTCACCGATTTCGCGCAGAACACCGGGCCCGTACTTCACCGCGTTGGCATCCACGGCGAAGGCCGTGTCACCCGTCAGCGTCGGCTCGTAATAGTGACCGCATCCCATGCTGGCCTCCTCGTTCGAAGTTCGATGTGCGAAGCTCGCGCGGGACTCTACAACGAATCGAGCTTCTCTTTGCCCAGGCCCGGTACCCAGGGCAAAAGCTCGTACTGCGCCACGCCTTCGAGGACGTACGGATCGCCATCGCGGACTTGGTCCAAGGTGGCCTGCACGGCATCGTCGGGCACCCGCAAAAGAAGGGCACCGCCCGAACGCGGATCGAGGGGACCCGACGCGAGCAAAATGCCCTTTTCTTGCAGCCCCTTGAGATAGGCGCGGTGCCGGTCGACGACTTGCTGAATGCGTTCGAGGGGTTGGCGATAGCGAATGATGGCGATGGCGTACATGCGAACGCTTATAGGGCGTTCCGCTTCAATTGGTGACCTGCAAGGTCCCCTTCATCGTCTGATAATGGCCAGGGTAGGTACAGATGAACGGGTACATGCCGGGGGCTGGTGCGGTGAAGGTCACTTCCACGGTGCTGCCGGGGGCGGAGAGGGGCGTGTGCGCGAGGATGTTGCCGTCGTTCGCCCGGACGTAGCCCGCGGCCTGGCCTGCTTCCATACCGGCGGTGGCGACCGCGGCTTCGGTCCCTGGCTTCACCAGGACCCAGTTGTGGGTCATCGCGGGGGTGGTGCCGTTGTTCTTGAGCACGAGGTGCACTTGGGTGCCGGTCTTGACCGAGAAGCCCTGGAGGTCGAACGCCATCGTGTCACCGACCGAGGCGATGTTCTGTTCGTGCGTGCTCTTGCCACAGGCGCTGGCCGTCAAGGCGAACACGATGCCTGCGAGAGAAAGGATAGCTTTCATGGCGTTCATCATGGAGACCCCGCGCAGGCCAGGGTCAAGGTCTTTTCTACTTCTGCTTCACGCTGCAGAGAATTTGTCCGCTGGTGCGGCCACCTGATATGCGGCAGCGAATGCTCTTGCCGGGCCGATTGCGCACCACCACGTTGGGCGATCTTCTGGGCACGATCTACCGCGCCCAGGCGAGCGGCACGCTCGAGCTCACGGAAGACCGCGGGCGGAGCCATCGGATCCACTTCACCGAGGGGCGCGTGATCGCCGTCGAGATCGATGGCGCGGCCGTTCCGGGCATCGGACTGCGCCAAAAGCTGGTGCAGCGATTGAACATGCTCGAGGCCATCGCCGACGCCCAGGTTCGCTTTCGTGTGGCGCTGCGTGCGCCGGCGACCAAACTGAACGATCCGCTCGACCCGGCGGACTTCCTGCGCGGCCGCCGCCGTGCGCGTGACGGCTCGAAGACGCCGCCGCCCGCGTCGACGAAACAGGTTCGACCGGTATCGACCGAGCGCCAGTCCGCACTGCACCTGCTCGGACTCTCGCAATACGCCGACGCGTTGAGCATCAAGCAGGCGTACCGCCGCCTGGTCCGCACGTATCATCCGGATCTGCACCCCCAGGCCAGCGACTCCGAGCGCCGCTCGCTTGCACAGCGCTTTGCCGCGATCACGCAGGCCTACCAGCGGCTCGTGGCCTGAGCACTGGCGGCGCTCTCCGAGGCGTCGACGATGCGGCCGCCCCCGGCATGGGACGGGCCACGGTATGATCCGGCGCATGAAGCGAGACGAACCGACGGCGGCCCCCGCCGTCGCGCCCCGCCGGCCCAACCCGCGCGCCCCAGCGTCCGATCTGTTGCGCCTGCTGACCAAGGTGGCGCGCCTTTACCACGAGCGCGGCATGCGTCAGCCGCAGATCGCCGCGCAGCTGCACATCTCGCAGCCGCGCGTCTCGCGGTTGCTGAAGCAGGCGGCCGACATCGGCATCGTGCGCACGGTGGTGGTCCCGCCCGGCGGCGTCTACACCGATCTCGAGGACGCCATCGAGCATCGCTACGGCATCGACGACGTGGTCGTGGTCGAGACCGACGGCGACGAGGACGACGATGTCATTGCCGCCCTGGGCGGCGCCGCGGCCGTGTACCTGGAGACGACCTTGACGGGCGGCGACCGCGTGGGCCTTTCGCCGTGGGGCGCGACCTTGCTCGCCACCGTCGAGGCCATGCGTCCGCGCCCGCTGCAGGTGGCCGAGTCGGTGGTGCAGATCCTCGGCGGCGTGGGCAATGCCAAGGCGCAGGTGCAGGCCACTCGGCTCACCGGGCGCCTCGCCGAGCTGACCTCGGCGGTGCCCGCGTTTCTTCCCGCGCCCGGCCTAATGGCCACCAACGCTGCGCGGGCCGCGCTGGCCTCCGACGAGATGGTCGCCGAGGTGATGAGCGCATGGCAGCGGCTCACCATGGTGCTCGTTGGCGTGGGAAGCCTGGAGCCTTCGCCCCTGGCGCGTGACCGCGGCAACGCCATTGCCGGTGCGGAGCAAGAGGCTTTGCGCAGCCTTCACGCGGTGGGCGACATCTGCTTTCGCTTCTTCGACGAGAACGGCGTGGCGGTGAAGTCGCCGCTCGACGAACGCATCCTCGGCATCTCCGCCGAGCAGCTGCGCCGCATCCCGCGCCGCGTCGGCGTGGCCGGTGGGCGCCGCAAATACGCCGCCATCCGCGCGGCGCTTCGCGGGGGATGGCTCAGCGTCCTCATTACCGACAACGGCGTGGCGCGTCGCCTCGTCGAAGAACCCGTACAGGGCGTGCGCGCCTAGAGACCACTCTCCTCAGTGCATCAAATTGAGCTGCGCGAGTTGCAGGCGGCCCTCGGGCGCGAAGTGGGAGTCCGGGAAACGGCGTAGCAACGCGCGCCACGTGTTTTTCGCGTCGTTCCACGCCTGAATGTCCATTTGGCAGAAGGCCAGTTGGTGCAAGGCGTCATCCTGGATCTCTTTGTCGGGCGCGTTTTCCGACAGGTGCGTCAGCATCGGAATCGCATCGCGCTGCCGGCCCAAGTGGCGGTACGCGTCGGCGAGCCCGAGCTGCACGCTCGACGAGATGGAGGAGTCCTCCTTGTACTTGAGCGACTCCTCGAACAGGGTCGCCGCCTCCTGCCAGCGCTGCACACGGGCCTTGTCCACGGCCTGTTGGAACTGCAGCAGCGCCAGCTCGTTTTTCGCCTTTTCCACCGCATCGGTGAACGCGGCGGTCTCCGCCTTGGAGAGAGGCTCTTTCTTGATGGCCTCCCACTGCTCGACCACCTCGGCGCGCTTTCCCTGGCGAATCAGCTCGAAAAACTGCGCCGCCTTCACCTCGGCGCGGGCGCGATCCTCGTCGCGCTTCAAAATCTCGCGCGCTTCCTTGCGCAGTCGCTCGTTGTCGGCCGCCTTTTGCTCGATTTCCACCTTGATCGCGTCCACCCGCGCATCCCAGGCGAATTTCAGCGCCCCGAGCACCACGACCACGAACACCACGTACGCCGTCGCACTGTTCAGGGTCAGGCGCCGCTCGTAGGTCTGTTGCCGCTTCGCAATGGACTTGATGTCCGCGCTGAGCGCGTTGGTCAGGTTGTTCGTCTTGATGACGAGCCCGCGCGATTCGATGATCTCGCGCTTAATCTCCCGCAGCTCCTCGTCGACCTCATGCATCTTTGGGTACCAGCGGGCGCATTTAGCACGCTTTTCTATGAAATTTGAGCACCAGGCGCCTTGCAGTGTGGCGCATTCGCGTGCTACCCCTCGGCCGTCTCCCAATGAGCACGACCACCGACATCCGCAAAGGTCTTCGCATCCAGATCGACGGCGTTCCCTATCACGTCGTCGACCACCAGTTCGTCAAGCCCGGCAAGGGCCAGGCGTTCACACGCTGTCGCGTGCGAAACCTGGTGAACGGCAACGTCATCGAGCGCACGTGGAAATCGGGCGAGTCGGTGGAGTTGGCCGACGTCGAAGAGCGCAAGATGACGTACTCCTGGGAGGAGTCCGACACCTTCGTCTTCATGGAAATCGCCACGGGCGACCAGATCCACGTGGAAAAAGACAAGGTGGGCGATGCCGCCCGCTTCCTCGGCGAGGGCCTGGAGGTGGAGGTCACCCTCTTCAACGGCAGCGCCATCGGTGTGGATCTCCCCGCCAACGTCATCATGCAGGTCGTCGAAAGCGAGCCTGGCATCAAGGGCGACACCGCCAGCGGCGCCACCAAGCCCGCCAAGCTCGTTACGGGCGCCACGGTGAACGTTCCGCTCTTCATCAAAGAAGGCGAGTGGATCAAGGTCGACACGTCGACCGGGCAGTACCTCGAGCGCGTCAACAAGTAGCGTCGGGGCACATCGCCTGAGGGCGCTTCGCCCAGCTGGCCTGGCCAAACGTCGCCGGGCGACGAACAATGTGAGCAATGCGGCATCCAGGGGGAGTGCGTTGCCTCGCATTTTTGGCGTCCTTTGCAGCATCCATCGCGCTCGGCACGTTGGCCGCGTCGTGCAGCGATTCGCCCTCACCCCCCGTGGTGGATGCGGCCGTCGATGCAAACCTCGATGCCGGCGATGGGGCTGCCGCGACGTTGGGGCTCCCGTGCGCCGTGGACAGCGTCCTGGCGCGCAACTGCCGCAGCTGCCATTCGAACCCGCCCCAGTTTGGCGCGCCCATGTCGCTGGTCAGCTGGGAGGATTTGCAGGCGACCTCGCCCGTGGATTCGAGCGCGAAGATTTACCAGCGCGTGGGCGTGCGCATCCACAATGACGACGACCCCATGCCCAAGCCGCCCAACCCGCGGCTGGGTATCGCGGACCTCGCCATTTTGGACGACTACATCGCCACGGGCGCGCCGCGTTCGGGCAATTCGTGCACGGCGGTGGGCGCCGACGGCGGGCCGGTGCCGCTCGATTGCACGCCCGATGTGCACATGCTCCCCAAGAGCCGTTGGACCATGCCCAAGGACCGGCCCGACGAATACGTCTGCTACGGCTTCGACATCGCGCAAGCGACGAAGCGTCACGGTATCGCCTTCGCGCCGAAGATCGACAACACGCGGCTGGTGCACCACGTGGTGCTCTTTCAATCGGACGAGCCCGTGGACGCCACGCCGCACGCGTGCAGCCCCGTCGGATCCATTGCGTGGCGTCTCGTCTTCGGGTGGGCGCCGGGCGGCCAGAACCTCCTCTTGCCCCCGGAGGCCGGCTTCCCGCTGGAGGGCACCAGCCACTACGTCGCGCAGATTCACTACAACAACGCCACGGGCCTGGAGGGCGAGAGCGACGGTTCCGGCTTCGACATGTGCACGACGTCCGACCTTCGCCGTTACGACGCCGACGTGATGGCCTTCGGCTCGCAGAATTTCGAGATTCCCAGGCAAAGCCGGCACGACGTCAATTGCACTTTTACGGTTCCGTCGTCGTTCCAAGAGGTGCACACGTTTTCCGTGATGCCGCACATGCACAAGCTCGGCAGGGCGCTGGTCAACACGCTTTATCCTGCAAACGAGCCGGGAAAACCGGTCGATATGGGCGCGCAATCGACGTTCGACTTCAACAACCAGGTGTGGATGCGCATTGACGCCACGCTACGGCCCGGTGACCTCGTCAAAACCCGTTGCGCTTGGACGAATACGACACAATATGACGTTTCCTTCGGACAAAACACCGAGGACGAGATGTGCTACGCCTTCACCATGTACTATCCGCGCATCGACAACTCGGGGTGGACCTGGGCACTCCCCGCCGCCGCCGCGCGGTGTGCGAAGGCGGAATGAGGCGAATTGACGCAAAGCAACGCGATTGGAGATCATAGAAATACGTGACGGAGATCTACGGTAACAAAACAGGTCTCTCGCCCGCGGCGGTGCGCACGTTGGAGCGTATCTACCGGCGGCGGGTTCCCATCGAACATCTGACCACGCCGGAGCTGGTTCGCTCGCTGGTCGACGCGTCCGTCGAGACGGGGCGCCAAGTTGGTGCGCTCGTGCATCGCTCGGGGCAGGTCGACTACGTCGTCGTGGGCGATGCGGGCAAGTTGATGCTGCCGGACATCGGGCGTCTGCGCGCCGCCGAGGGTCGCTTCCGCGGCCTGCGGTTGATCCACACGCACGTCCGCGGTGAGGCCCTCTCCCGCGACGACTTGGTGGACCTCGTGCGCCTGCGGCTCGACCTGGTGGCGGCCATTCAGATGGCGCCGGGTGGGGATCCACGTTCGATCACGTACGCGCACAACGTGCCGGGGAATCCACCGTACCGCGAAATCGGCCCGTTGCCGCTCTCGCGCGTGGACGTGCACGTCGGCCAATTGATGGCCGATCTCGAGCGCGAGTTTTCGGCCTTGTCGGGCACGCGCGCCGTCCGCGCCAAGGACGGGCGGGCCATCTTGGTGCACGTCTTCGACAAGAGCCGTTCGCCCGGCGGTGCCTCCGCGGCGGAGGTGTCCATGCGGGAGCTGCGCGAGCTGGCCTACACGGCCGGCGTCGAGGTGGTGGACACCATCGTGCAGGGCCGCGAGCACATCGATCCGAAGTTCGTCGTGGGGCGGGGAAAGCTCGACGACATCATTCTGCGGGCCGTGGAGCTCGAGGCGGACGTGCTCATTTTCGATCGCAATCTGACGCCGGCGCAGGCGTCGGCCATCGCCAAGACGAGCGATCTCAAGGTCATCGACCGCACGCAGATCATTTTGGACATCTTCGCGCAGCGCGCGGAAGGTCGTGACGGCAAGCTGCAAGTGGAGCTGGCCCAGCTCAAATACAGCCTGCAGCGCCTGGGGCAGAAGGACGACTCGCTGTCGCGCCTCACCGGCGGCATCGGCGGCCGTGGTCCCGGCGAAACGAAGCTCGAGATCGGGCGCCGCCGCGCCAAAGAGCGCGTCACCCACTTGGAGCACCAGCTCAAACAACTGGCCCGTCAGCGCGAGCAGCGCCGGCGAAAGCGCACGCGCGAGGGCATCCCCATCGTGGCCATCGTGGGCTACACCAACGCGGGCAAGAGCACCTTGCTCAACACGATGACCGGCGCCGACGTGCTGGCCGAGGACAAGTTGTTCGCGACGTTGGATACGCGTTCGCGCATCCTCAAGGTCGGGTGGGCCGGATACGGCGACCGAGAGGTCGTGCTCACCGACACGGTCGGGTTCATTCGCGATCTGCCGAAGGATCTCTTTGCCGCTTTCCGTGCCACCTTCGAGGAAGCGGCCGATGCGGACGTTCTCCTTCACGTGGTGGATGCGTCGGATCCAGACAAGGAAGGTCACATCCAGACCACCGAGAACCTTCTCGCCGAGCTCGACCTCGACGGCATTCCGCGCATCCTCGTCTACAACAAGGCGGACCTGCTGGAGCCCATCAATGCGAAGGCCATGCTTCGCGGGGCGCGTTCCCACGAGGAGGCCGAGGTGGTGATGGTGAGCGCGACGCAGCGCGAAACGACCCTGCCGCTCATCGAGTCCATCGCGCGCAAGCTGGAGGGTCGATGGGATGCCAGCGCCAAAGGTGGGTGGGCCAATGCGTCAGCCCCGGTGTCCGAGGAACTCGCGTCAGGTGAAAGCGTCGCGCCTGCAGAGGACGGCACGGAGCTCTTCGAATCGCATCAGGCGAGCCTGCACGAGATGCTCGCGGCTGCAGGAAAGCGCACGCGCCGCGTCAGCGTAAGCTCATGATTTCTGGCGGAGGATGCGGTACGAACGCTCCATGAGTGAGCCGCGCATCGTGCGTGCCCCGCGGGGCACCGAGCTTTCGTGCAAAGGGTGGATTCAAGAGGCCGCGTACCGGATGCTCCAGAACAACCTCGACCCCGAGGTGGCGGAGCGTCCGGGAGATTTGGTGGTCTACGGCGGCACCGGCAAGGCGGCGCGCACGTGGGAGGCGTTCGACGTCATCCTGCGCGAGCTGCGCGATCTCGGCAACGATGAGACGTTGCTCGTCCAATCTGGAAAGGCCGTAGGTCGTTTCCGCACGCACCCGGACGCTCCGCGTGTGCTCATCGCCAATTCGAACCTGGTGCCCAAGTGGGCCACGTGGGACGAGTTCCGCAGGCTCGAAGGCCTGGGCCTGACGATGTACGGGCAGATGACCGCGGGCTCGTGGATCTACATCGGCTCGCAAGGCATTCTGCAGGGCACGTACGAGACGTTCGTGGCCGCCCGCAAGGTGTACGCGAAGCGCCATCCGGGAAAGACGCCGTGGGTGCTCACCGCGGGTCTCGGTGGCATGGGCGGCGCGCAGCCGCTCGCCGCGACGATGGCCGGCATGTCCTGTCTCGCCGTCGAGGTGGATCCGTCGCGCATCTCGAAGCGGCTCGAAACGCGCTACGTGGACGTCCGCATCGACGACTTGGACGCGGCCCTCGCGCGCATCGAGCAGGCCGACAAGAGCGGCACGCCGGTGAGCATCGGGCTCTGTGGCAACGCCGCCGAAGTGTTTCCCGAGCTCGTGCGCCGAGGCATCGTTCCGCCGCTCGTCACCGAGCAGACCAGCGCGCACGATCCGCTGCACGGCTACATCCCCGCGGGCTTCTCGTTGGAGGAAGCCGCCAACTTGCGCACGGAAGACCCCGAGGGCTACGTCGAGCGCGCCAAGGCCGGCATGCACGACACGGTGGAGGCCATGCTCGCGTTCCAGAAGGCGGGCGCGGAGGTCTTCGACTACGGGAACAACATCCGCGCCGGCGCGATGGATGCGGGGCTCGAGCGCGCGTACGACATCAAGGGATTCGTCCCGCTGTACGTGCGTCCGCTGTTCTGCGAGGGCAAAGGCCCCTTCCGCTGGGCCGCGCTCTCGGGCGATCCCGCGGACATTGCTGCCACGGACGAAGCGGTATTGTCGGTGGTCCCCGGCGATGAGGATCTGCGGCGCTGGATCACCTTGGCGCGCGAGCGCATCCAATTCCAAGGGCTGCCGTCGCGTATCTGCTGGCTCGGGTACGGCGCGCGCGCCAAGGCCGGGCTGCTCTTCAACGAGCTGGTTCGCACGGGTAAGGTCAAGGCGCCCATCGTCATCGGGCGCGACCACCTCGATTGCGGCTCCGTTGCCTCGCCCAACCGCGAGACGGAAGGGATGAAGGACGGCTCGGACGCCATCGCGGACTGGGCCATCTTGAACGCGCTGGTCAACACGGCCGCGGGCGCGAGCTGGGTGAGCTTCCACCACGGTGGCGGCGTGGGCATCGGCAATTCGCTTCACGCCGGCATGGTGGTCGTGGCCGATGGGACGAAGGAAGCGGCCGCCCGCCTCGAGCGTGTTCTCACGAGCGATCCGGGCATGGGCGTCATTCGCCACGTCGACTCGGGTTACGACGAGGCGGCCCAATGCGCGGAGGCACACGGCGTGCACGTACCCCATCGCACGCGGTAGCTGCATCGTGGTATGGCATCGGACGTGTCGAACGGATCCAACGTGGTGAACCTGAACAACTCGAATGGCGCGATGAGCGCGTCGAAGTCCATCGTGGTGGCCACGCACGGCCACTGCTTCGACGGCCTTTGCTCCGCGGTGCTTTTCACCCGGCTGATGCGGCATCTGCATCCCGGGCAAGAGCTCCGCTTCGAGTACCACTCTTCGGGGTACGGCCCTGGCCAAAATGGGGTGGACCCGAAGCTCCTCGTGGGCAACGAGAATGCGATCCTCGACTTCCGCTTCAGCGCGCACCCGGCGCTCACGTGGTACTTCGACCACCACGTGAGCGCTTTCCCGAACGAGGGCGATCGCGAGACGTACGAGGCCCATGTGGCGCGGGTGAAAGGCCTGCCCCCGACCGCGCGCCGCATGTTCCACGACGGGGGCTACACCTCGTGCACCAAGTTGATCGCGGACGTGGGGGCGAGCGTCTTCGGGCTGGATCCCGAGCCGACGCGGACGTTGGTCTCGTGGGCCGACATGATCGACTCTGCGAATTTTCCCAGCGCCGAGATGGCCGTCTCACGGCACGAGCCGGTGCTTCAGTTGATGACGGTCGTGGAGAACAAGGGCAACGACGCCTTTCTGGAGATGATGGTCCCGCGGCTGCTGGAGCAGCCGCTCGAAGAGGTGGCGCGTGCGCCGGACGTGGCGACGGCGTACGAGCCTCTGCGCGCCGCGCACGAGTCCTTCATCGAGCTGGTACGTGCCCACGCGCAGCCCATGGATAGCGTCGTTCTGGTGGATCTGACCGACCAAGTCATCGACGTGGCCGGCAAGTTCGTCACCTACGCGCTGTATCCCGAGAGCCAGTACTCGGTGCTGGTGACGCGCGGGAAGACGAAGTGCAAGCTCTCGATCGGGTACAACCCGTGGTCGCCGGTCGCGCGCGATCACAACATCGCATCCATCTGCGAGCGCCACGGAGGCGGTGGCCATCCGGTGGTGGGGGCGATTTCGCTGACCGCCGACCAGGTCGACCGCGCCCGCTCTTTGGCGCGCGAAATCGTCGCCGAGCTGCAAACGCCCGAGTCGCAGCTCGCCTAGGCGCCGTCGGGGCCGCGGGTGTCCGGGACAGGCCCAAATTCGTCCCGGACAGGGGGCGCCGTGCGGAGCGGGCGCAATTTGCGGACGATCGAATTGGCCCTGGATTGGCAAGGTGAGGGGGCAGACCTTGGAGCGCGGAGCTCCGGACCCCGAGCTCGCAAGGTCGCAGATCAGGATGATGGGTTGCCGCAAGGTTTGAGTGGGAGGCAACAGCCCTCCGCGTGCCCGAGAAGGCAGGGAACCAACGCCCAAGGGCGTCCAGCTATCGGGAACAACACGTGGGCGGTGACGGGAAGCGCTGTGGGCGCGGACCGGTGGCCGAAACCTCGTTGGGGAAGCAGCCAAAACTGCTCGTATCCACCGGAACTTTTCCTACCCTCATTTTTATCTGGCAGAGAGAAGGCCAGAAGAAGCACGTGTGAGGTTGCGCGGAACGCGCGATCGCGCACGCATTTGTCCCCCTCCCGACGATGGGATGCTCTGCCCCACCGAGATTCGACCTTGCGGGTCGCCCGAGCGTGGGGGCCGGCACTCCCCTGAGCGTTCGTCAGTCGCAGTCGACGGGGAACGGCTGCAGGCCCGGAGCTTGCGGCTGCTGGAAGATGTTGCGCGGCAACGGGGGGTTCCAGGTTACTTCGTCGTAGCGGAATAGAACGTCTTCTTCGAGGCCCGGGACCTCCACGTGGACGCGGCGCGGGAGCTCGGCGGTGCAAACGGCGCCGCTCGGCGGGATGGGGGCATCGATGCCCTCGGGATCGACGCGCGGCTTGGACATGGCGGTCGACGCGTGGCCTTCGAGCTCGGCGCGGTAGAGGACCAGGCCCTGCTGCCGCACGATGACCTCGAGGACGCGCATGCGCTGCTCGTTCCACGGCTTGCCCAGGTCCTCGGGGCGGGGGACCATGTGAATCTCCTCCGTCGTCGCGTTCTTCCCCTCGAACGTCACGACGTAGTAGCCCTTGCCGCTCCACGCGATGCGGCTCGTGTCCGCGAGGCCCGCGCGCGCGCCGTGCACGAGCACCGGGGCTTCCCCGCGCAACAGATCCACCAGCACGGGGCCGGGGACGGGCACCGACGTGAGGCGGGCGATGTTGCACGCCTTCGCGGGGCCCGAGTAAAAGCGCTTGTCGCGCAGATCGGCCAGGGCGAAGCGGCTGCCATCGCTCGTCAGCGTGGCCACGTTCACCCCGAACGGGCTCACGATGTCCATGCGCAGCCGGGCGGGCACCGCGACGAACATCAGAAGGTCCGCGCGGATCCGTTTCACCGGCCCCTGCTTGCCAAAGTGATCGATCTTCGCCTTGGCCTGCACCGCCACGCACGAATCGGTCGTCGCATGCATCCGCGCCACCGCGGCGTCCGCATTGGGCAACTGCGAGGCGGGCGGTGGCGCGCTCGCACAGCCGAAGGCGGCCAGCGCGAGCGGAGCCAACGAAGCCAACGAAGCCAACGAAAATGGCGCAGGAACGAAAGAGGAGCGCGGGGTCATGAGCTGCCGCCACCGTACCACGCCGGAGGTCCGTCGCTCGCGACGGCCGACTTTCAACGCGGCGGGAGTGCTAAGAAGAGCGGGAACCGATGATCTCGCCGCTCGATGAAACATGGCGCTCTTTACTGGATGATGTGGCCCGCGAGCGAAAATGGCCCACGTCGTCCGAGGTAAAGCGCCTCGCCTCCAACGTGCGCGCCCTCTCGTCGGCGTACAACGACGGCGCCCAGGCCCCCGCCGCCCGCGCCCGCAGTGCCGACGCCCTCGGCGCGCGCCTCCTCTTTTCCTTTCCGCGCGACGTCCCCAAGGGTGCGGCCGCCGTGCGCGAGCTCGTCTCCGCCGGGCTCCTCCGCATCCCGGATGACCGGCCGCTGCGCATCCTCGACGTCGGCGCAGGCCTCGGTGCCATGACGTGGGGCGTCGCGCGCGCGCTCGCCGGCGTCGGGCAAACGGGTGCCATCGAAGCGTTCCTCGTCGACGAAGACCCCATGGCCATCGAGCTCGCCGCCCGCATCTTCAAACGGCGCGCAGGGGAGGGGGACATCCGCATCACCGCGCGCTGCACCTCGGGTACCGTGGACGATGCCGCCGCCCGTACCGACGCCACCTTCGACCTCGTCATCGCCGGACAACTCTTGAGCGAGCTGCATCGCGACCGCCCCGATGCGGAACGCGTCAGCCGCCACGTCGACCTCGTCCTCTCGCTCTTGAAGCGGGTGCGCGAGCACGGCGCACTGGTCATCGTGGAGCCTGCCCTGCGGGCGCGCACGCGCCATCTGCACGCCGTGCGCGACGCCCTCGTCATGCCGCCACGCCCGGGCGTCACCCTGTTCGCTCCGTGCCTGCACGCGGCCGCGTGCCCCATGCTCACCAACCCGGGCGACTGGTGCCACGAGGACCTCCCGGTGAACCTCCCGCCCTGGCTCGTCGACGTCGCCCGCGGCGCCGGCCTGCGCTGGGAGGGATTGACCTATAGCTACCTCATCTTGCGCCGCGATCAGGTTCAGCTCGCTGGAACCCTCGGCCCCTCCCAACCCGACGGAATGCGCCTCCGCGTCGTATCCGACCTCATCGTCACGAAGGGCAAATGTGAGGTCTTTTTGTGCAGCGAAGCGGGCTCCCTCGTCCGCCCAGCACGCCTCGATCGCGCCCATTCCGAGACGAACGCGAGCTTTCGGTCACTCGTCCGTGGCGATCTCGTCACCATTCGCCCCTTCAGTGAGCGGCGCATCGAACGCGAAACCTCTGTAAAGAGATGCTCATCATGATGCGCGGCCTCTACGGAATGTTGGACTTGGGAACCTTGGAAGCGCAGGGGATCGCCCCCGTCGACTTCGCGAAGCAGATTCTCACCGTGAGGCCCGCCGCGTTGCAGCTTCGCGCCAAGGACTTCCCACCCCGGGAAATGCTCGCGCTCCTGCGCCTCCTTTTGCCGCTTTGTCGACGCGCCGGCGTGCCGCTCGTTTGCAACGATCGCGCGGACGTCGCGGTGCTCGCCGGTTGCGACATGGTGCACCTCGGGCAGGACGACGCCCCCATCGACTTCGTCCGCCGCATCTCGCCCGGCCTGCGCGTCGGACTGTCCACGCACAACCTCGAGCAGCTCGCCCGCGCCCTCGAATCGCGTCCTGCGTACGTGGCCTACGGCCCCGTCTTCCCCACCAGCACCAAGCGCAACCCCGATGACGTCGTCGGGATCGAGGGCCTGCGCGCCGCCTCCGCGCTCGCGCGCAGCCATGGCACGCCGCTGGTGGCCATCGGCGGGATCACCCTCGAGCGCGCGCCGCTCGTCGCGCCCTGGGCCGATTCGGCCGCCGTCATCGCGGGGCTCTTCGACGCCGCGCGAACCCCGCGTGAGATGGCCGTCGCCTTCCATGCGGCGCTCGGTGGCTGTGAGGCGGAGCCGGCACCGGCCCGGGTGTAATGAGCCTCATCGCCGCGGCCCTCCTCGTGGCAGGTGGCGCCTTCGTCGGCGGATGGCTCGCACGGGCCACGCGCAAGGTCCCGGAGCTTCCGGGGCATGACCCCAACGGCGAGCCAGAGGACGGGGGCGACGCACTGGGGGCTCCCAGCAAGCCCGATCCCTTCGTGGCCTTTCCATGCCGCCTCGGAGATGTCGTGCTCGCGAGCGACGGCGAAGAAGCGTGGCTCGAAAGCGCCGTCGTCTTCTCCGAAGAAGTCCCCGTGCTCGTCCTCTTCCTCGCGCCCAACGCCGGTGCCGATCGCGCAGTGCTCGCGCGGCCGAAGCCCCACGAGGACCTCGTGTGGCTCACCGCCGCGCCGCACCTGGCCGAAGCCTCGAACTGGGGCCCGAGCGAAGAGCCTCCGTCGTCGTTGGTGCACCACGGCGAGCGCTACGAGCGCTTGCGCCGCCTCCCACTCTCCGCCGAGCGGCACGGCCCCTCCGCGCCGGACCTCGGCGACGTCGTCTTGCTTGCAGAATACAAATCCGCGACGGATCGCCGCCTGGTTGCCGTCTTCGCCGGCACGCGCGTTCTCGTGTGGGAGGGGCGCATGCTCGGTCCGGGGCTCTACGAAGTGTTACCGAATCATTCCCCGTGACCGCCGAAAGCGCCTGCGCACCACGCCGAAAAGCGTGAGCGCAAACAGCCCCGCGAGCCCGCCGGTCGCCGTCGAACCCCCCGGCGGCATGGAGCAGCCGCCCGAAGAGCTGTTCCCGCCGTTGCCTTCTTCGTCCCCACCGTTCCCGCCGTTGCCGCCCGTCCCCGCATCGCCGCTGGAGGGGCCGCCCGCATCGAGCACGGTGCCCGCATCCACGGGATCCCCTTGAATGGAGATGTTGGCGCAATGGTAATAGAAGCAATTCGGGTTGTGCTCCGACATGAACTCGAGCACCTGCAACGTGCACTTGGTGCACGTCACGTTGGACGGCAGCACCACCCGCATCGTCTGCGGACCCGTGAAGGCGCTCGTGTGCACGAGCAGCCCGTCGCCCAACACGGGAAGCTTGGGCGACTTCTCGATCTCCGCGGTCCCGCACGGCGTCGGTCCCGGCGTCACCTTCGGGTCCTTGGGAAGCTCGCTCGGATCGCTCACCGCGAGCGCCACCCGGTAGTGCCCCGGATGAAAAACCGTCTCGTTGATCGAGATGTCGACCGCCTGGCCCGGCCGATACGCCGTCACTTGGCCCGTCGACGTTCCGCTATTGCTCCCGCAGGGGCCAACCTTTTGCGGATTACCCTGGGCGTCCTGCGCCAGCGACGCGGCAGGCGCGTTCAAGTGGAAATGAGCATGCGCCGCCGGTGCCGCCACCGACGCACCCACGCCCACGAGCACAGCGAAAACACGCCCAGCGATCATTCATACGCTCCTCATGCGCACCATCATGGATTCCACCGCCAGCTGCGGTGAGGCGTTGGCATCCACATCCCGTGCCGCCTGCAGGGCGAGGGCATAACGTGCCGCGGCGACATCCGCCTGCCGGTCTCCGTTCTCGGCCGTCGCTCGGGCCCGTTCCGCGAGGCGAACCGCGAAGGCGTAGAGCGCTACCTCTATGGAATCTTTGTTCTTTTTGGCCTCCTCGGCGAGCTCCAACGCGATGCCCATGTCGGGCGAATCCAACGCCGCCAGGGCCTTGTCCACGAACCGCTGGCGCTTGTCGTTCTCGTCGGGATCGGCCAGGGCCAGCGCCGTGGCCATGCTGCCATTGGCCAAACTGGCCATGGTGCGTGCTTCCTCCACCTCGACGTTGCGTGCCGCCAGAAGCTCGGCCACCACCGCGTCGGGCAGCGGCGCAAAGCGCACGCGCAACGTCCGCGATCGAATCGTGGGGAGCAACGTGTCCGGCTTCGAGCACAAAAGGACGAAGTGCGTTCCCCTGCCGGGCTCCTCCAGCGTCTTCAACAGCGCATTGGCCGCCGCGATGCTCAACTCGTCGGCGCGCCGGATGATGAACACCTTCGCCCGGCCTTCGTGCGGCGGAAACGCCGCCCGCGCCAGCACCAACGTGCGCACTTGGTCGATGGAGAGCTCCGTCGCCTCCGGCGTGCGCCGCCCGATCTGCGCCGGCTCGTACAACCCCCGCTCGAGCACCACCACGTCGGGATGCACCGATCTCCCATCCTTCGGCACAACGCGTTTGCACGCCGAGCATTCCCCGCAGGCCTGCGGTCCCCCCTCCCGGTGCTCGCACACCAAGGCTTGCGCGAGCCCGAACGCCGCCAGCTCCTTTCCCACCCCGTCCGGCCCATCGAACAAATACCCATGGTGAACGCGCCCATGGGAGAGCGCCCGCTCCAAGGTGGCGACGGCGGTCGGCTGGGCTTTTACCTGCGAAAGAAGAGAAGTCATGGATCGCGATGGACCGTAGCTCACCGGATCCGCCCAGATCCACACGCAACCGTCACGACCCCCGTGAGTGCGTACTGCACTTGGAATTTCACGCATCGCACGGAGGAACGCGCGTTGCTAGGCGCTCAAAGCGATGGTGAAACGTCCGCTTCCGCCGCGACCCACGGTCAAGTTCCCTCCGCGTCCCAAAACGAGGAAGCCGAACGAACCAAACCCGCAAGAATCGGCGCCGACGATCGAGCTCGATCCCGACATCGACATGAGCGCCGAAGACTGGGCGACCTACGTCGACAAGGAGCCGTTCGCGCTCGCGCACCAGCGCCCGCCCCGCGCCGCCGAGGGATGGGCCACCGGCAGGACGGCGATTTTCTTCGAGGCCATCGACGACCTCTTCGCCACCATGCACACCCTGCCGCATTGCGAGACCACCGCGGAGGCGGCGAGCTTCTGCCTCACCGCGGTCCTGCGGGCGCTCCCGTCGCGCATTGGCCTGGTGCAGATCTACGACCCCGAGGTGCAGCAGTTCGTCGTCGTGTACGCGCAAGGTGAAGGCAGCGAGGACCTCCTCATGATGCGCACCGACGAGGCCGATCCGCTCATCACGCAGGCGATGACCCAAGGCGCACCGCGCTCGTTCCACTACGAAGAGGACGGCACGAGCGAGGAGCGCCCGGCCAACCGCCACGCGTTCTTCGGCCCCGTGCGCAGTGTTCTCGTGGCACCGGTGAGCGACAAGGGGCGCTACCTCGGCGTCATCGAACTTCTCGACCCGGCCGACGGCTCCTACTTCGACGCCCGCGCGGAAAATACGCTGTCCTACGTTGCCGGCCGCTTTGGCGAATACCTCGTGCGACGGGGGACGGTCATCGGAAACATCGTGGGCCCCAGCGCCGTGGTGGGCACCCGTTCGGCATTGGGGGCCGCAATCGGCTAACCTCGAGGGTATGCCGTCGTCGGTTCCGTCGAAGATTCGAAAGAAGATCGAGTGGCTCTTTCATCGCGCGGAAGGGGCGTTTCTCTCCGACGCGGTGCTCGCGGCGGAGGGCGTGCACCTCGAGGCGAAGGAGGCGCGCGCACGCCTCGCCGATAGCGGCGAGCCCCTGCAGGCGATGGACCTCGTAGGGCGCTTCGAACAGCTCGAACGCGCACTCGATGGCGATGCCGAAAAGCGCCGCGCGTACATCGACCAATACGGGGCGGCCGGCGTTCAGCGCTTTCGGGCGGGCACCGAGACGCGCATCTATTGCCTCTCCGTCGAGACGTTTCCGCGGCACGTCAACAACGTGTACGTCGTGCTGGAGCCGGGCTCCACGCTCATGCTCGACTGCGGCTCGAACCTACCGAGCTCGCGGCGCGATCTTGCCCTGGGCTTTGCCGTCATGCGCGACCTCTTTCACGAGGACGTGCGGCAGGAGGCGCTCGATTGGTGCGTCATCTCGCACGCACACTATGACCATTTCGGTGGGTCGAACGCGGTCAAGCGCGAGACGCGGGCGCACTTGGCGGTGCACGAGCTCGATGCGCGCGTGCTCTCGTGCTTCGACGAGCGGCTCGTCGTGGTCTCCAAGGACATCGACGTCTACCTGCGCCGTGCCGGCATCGCCGACGACGCGCGGGCGGTGCTCCTCGGGCTCTACACGGCGCACAAGAGCATCTTCAAGCCGATGCAGGTCGACCGCGTCCTGCGCGACGGTGACCAGATTGGTCCCGGCTACCGCGTGCACCACGTCCCGGGGCACTGCCCGGGGCTCATTTGCTTGCAGGTGCACGATGTTCTTTTGACCAGTGACCATGTGCTGGCGCGGATCACGCCACACCAATTCCCACAAGCGATTACGCCCTTCGCGGGCCTCGAGCACTACTTTCACAGTTTGGCGAAAATCCGCAAATTGGAAGGCATCAACTACGCGCTGGGCGGACACGAAGAGCCCATCTGGGATTTGCGCATGCGCATCGACGCCATGGCCAATTTTCACCGCCAACGTCTCGCGCGCGTGCTCGAAGCGTGTGCGGCCCCGCGCACCGTCCTCGGGGTGTCCGAGGCGCTTTTCGGCCCGCGCGAAGGGTACGATCTCATTCTCGCCATCGAGGAAGCAGGTGCGCACGTGGAGTACCTGCACGATCTCGGAAAGCTCCGCATTGCCAACTTGGACGAGGTGGCCACCTCGCGCGATCCGGTCATCGAATACGTCGCGCGCTGATCGTCGCGAATGCGCACCGCACCGATCTTCGAATCGGGTAAATCTGGTGCAATGCCCACCCCCACGTCCGCGCTTTGGTTGCTTCTCGCGTTCACCGCTCTTCACGCAGGGTGCTCGCCCGCACAGGCCGCGCCGCCCCCGGCGACTCCGCCCGTCACGAAGTCGGCGCCCGTGTCGAAATCGCCCTCGGCCATCGAGCGCATGCTCGTCCCCGGCCCCGAGACCGAGGCGCTCACCCGCCGCGTGGGGACGTGGGATGTCGTCATGACCTTGCGGACTTCGCCGGAAGCGACGCCCATCGTCATTTCCGGCATGGTCGCCGAGCGCACCATGACCGGCCTGTACCTGCAAGAGACCATGAAGCCGGCGCCCGGCTCCAAGGTGCCGGATTTCCGCCGCATCGATTATCTGACGTACAACAAGCTGGAAGCCCGCTGGCAGTACATCTCGATGGATACACGCGCCCCCATCGGCATCATGGCCGCGCGAAGCTATGGGGCCACGAACTTCCCCGAGGTAACCGTGCACTTCGACAATTTCGCCATCCCCGGATGGGGCCAGGAGCTCGAGGGCAAGTTCATGCGCGCCCGCCACGTCACCACCCGCGAATCCGACGACCGCGACGTCACGCGCCAATACTGGACCCCCGTCGCCGGCGCCTCGGAGTGGCTCGCCGTACAATACGAGTACACGCGCCACCGCTGACGTCGTAGAACATGACGCGCATGGCTGTTCTCGCGCGTGTGCTGGAGGCGCGGCTCTCGTTGTTGCTCCTCGTCCTCAGCGTCCTCGTCTTTGGTTACGAGATATCGCTCGGCGACACGAGCGCGGTGCCCGTGCTGTTGGCCTCGGGGGCCTTGGAGCGGTCGCACGTCTTGGCGGGTGAGTGGTGGCGCCTTGGGTCCGCCATGTTCGTGCACGTCGGGCTCCTGCACCTTCTCTTTCACGTGTCGGGCTGCTTCGGATGCTGCGTGGTGGTCGAGCACGAGTTGGGCAAGGCGAGGTTCCTTCTCCTGTACCTCGCCTCGGGCCTCGCCGGCGCCGCGGCCAGCGTCATCTTGTACGGGAAGGTGTCGGCAGGCGCCTCGGGGGTCGCGTGCGGCATGATCGGCGCGATGCTCATCCTCCGGCAGCGTGAGCTCGGATCGTGGGGGGACGTGTTCCGCGATCCCTTTGCGCGTCTCGTGGTCGCGATGGTGGTCGTGGGGTTCGGGGTCGCCGGACTCTTCACCGACATGGATCACGCCGCGCATGGCGGCGGGTTCGTGGCAGGCGCGATGCTCACCTGGGCGCTCACGGCATCCGCGTTCCGCGTGCGTGGCACGAGCCTCGCGCTCGCCGCGATCGCGATGCTCGTCTACGCGGCGGTGCGACCGTGGTGGACGCCGAGCGAAGCCCCGGATCTTTTCGCGTACGCCTATCTAGGCGGCGACGACACCGGCGCGACGTACCCTGTCGACTACGCCCGTGCGCGGCGTTTCGCGGAGCGCTCGTGCGACCAAGGCAGCGCCCTCGGCTGCGAGTACCTCGCGCGCATTTACCAAGAGGGCCTCGGCACCCCGAAGGACGACGCACAGGTGCTGCGCATTCTGGATCGGTGCTGCGAACGAGGCGACAGCCAGGCTTGCTACGAGCAGGGCGCCATGCTGGCGAAAGACCCTGCCGCTACCCGAGCGATCGACCTTTTCGAGAAGGCCTGCACGTCCCCGCGGAAGCGCGTGTTGGCCGCCTGCGTGAGCCTCTCGGAGTATTACCGCGTGGGCCGCGGTCGCCCGAAGGACCTCGCCCACGCACGCGCGCTGGTGCAGGAGGCGTGCGATATCGGCTACGAAGATGGGTGCGCGGGGATCATCCTCATCGATGCCTGGGTCGCCCCGCCTGGCCCCGCGCGGGATGCCAGCATCGAGAAGCTGCGGGCCATGTGCAAGGAGGAAGGCTCGTGGTCCTGCCGCTGCTTGCACACGGCCGAAAAATGGCCAGGCTAGCGCGTGCAGCCCGGGCTGGTGCTCGGGAACTCGCTCGGATCGGACGGGACATCCGACAAGTTCCATAGTTCGGTGAACACGGCTTGTTTGCGATCGAAATCCCTCCGATCGCGGTAGACGACGGTGCCATTCGTCTTCTTCCCCGTCCAGAGCCGGAACGAGGGAAACGACGTATTGACCACGTCTCCGTCGCCGATGGTGAGGGTGGCGTCACCGTCCGCGGAGCAGGTGACCCGGCCCGACACCGAATACCAAATCGAGCGATTCGTGCGGGGCCTCACCAATTGAAATGCCGGTTCGGCCACGACGTTTGGACGGCCACCCATCAAATAGTAGAAACGACCATCGTCGGTCGACTTGGACGAAAAATGAGTTTCGTCCCCCTTGAGCGGGCCTTCCTTGCCCACGTCGCGTCCGTTGACATTCATCTTCATGCTCGCCTTCGTGCCGGTGCACGTCACGGACAGGGTCACCGACACCCACAATCGGTATTTGGCCGAGTCTTTGGAGCCGTCCTTCGGGTCTTCTTTGTAGGCCAAGTTGGTGGCGACGGCCAATTCTGCAAGTGCCTTGTTGTCGCCCAATATGAAATGTCCAACATTGTCGACCGGCGCGATGAAGTTCTTGGTCTCAATCGTAAATTCGTGGGAGGTCGTCGCCGGCGTCGCCGGTGCGCACGAATTGTCCGAAGGGACGTTGGTCGTCGAGGTGGGGTCGGCCTGGAATTTTGCCCCATCGCCCACCTCCATCGAAGCAACCCGCGGCGCCGTGCTCACCTCGTTGCATGCCGTGAGCGGACCCGCATCGCACAACAGTGCGCCGGCATCGCCCACGAGCCCGCCCCCATCGGGGCCAATCAAGCTCTCGGCTCGGACGGTCCTTTCCAATGCGGACGTCTTGGTTTCCGACGACGGAACGGCGCCTTCCTGCACGATGTTCTTGATGGGCAGCACGCGCGTTTGCCCCGTGGATTCATCGCTCAGCGACAACGCGGTCAGCGCATCATCGAGGGCGAATGTGCCCCGCTCCATGCACGGGATCTCATTTGCGCACGGGCTTTTGGATAGCCAATAATGGTTCTTCCCGTAGAACGTCATCTGCGAGATATCGCTTCCCGCGCCCGCGGCGACGTACCGTCCGGAGAGCACCGGTTTCTCGGGCGCCGGCCCCGCGTCGTTTCCGCTGCACGCGACGAGCGTGGTCGCCACCACCGCGCCGGTGCTGGCCAAGAACAACAACACTGGCCGCTTTGGAGTGCCTACTTTTCGTGCCGTATGCATTCCGCACGAAAGAGCAACCGGCATACCATCGATGTCTTTTCGCAATCATGCGACGGATCGACCCATTGGCACCGGACGCCACAGAACCCGTGGTTCCGCGGGCGGAAGTATCCCTTCCGGTTTTGCTAATGGGCCGATATCGACGCCGGGGCTAGCGACCCTTGAACGAGGCGGGGCGCTTCTCCAAGAAGGCGGCCATGCCCTCTTTTTGATCGGTGGTGCCGAACAACCACGAGAAGGCCTGGGCTTCCAGCTCGTTCGCCACGGGGAGCGGCACGTCGGCGCCGCGTTGCATGACGCGTTTGCACTGGGCGATGGCCAGCGGGCCTTTGGACGCGATCTTGTCGGCCACCGCGCGCACCTGCGTGAGCAGATCCCCCGCGGGGAAGACCGCGTTCACCAAGCCCATGGCCAGGGCGCGGTCGGCCGTGATCACATCGCCGGTCATGCACAGCTCGCGCGCACGCGCGATGCCCACGCGGCGGGCGAGGCGTTGTGTGCCGCCGAAGCCCGGGATGACCCCGAGGCTCACCTCGGGCTGCCCGAACTTCGCGCCATCGCTCGCGTAGAGGAAGTCGCACGCCAGCGCCACCTCGCACCCACCGCCGAGCGCGAAGCCATTCACCGCGCCAATGATGGGGAAGTGCGCGCTCTCCATGCGCGCCAACACGGTGTGGCCCAGATCGGAGAAGATCTTCGCCTCCGACGTGCCCATCGCGGACATGGCCGCAATGTCGGCGCCGGCCGCAAAGGCCTTGCCCGCGCCCGTGAGCACGGCACAGAGCACCGTCGGATCGTGATCCAGATCGCTCCAGGTGCCATACAAGGCCGCGAGCAGCTCTTGATTGAGCGCATTCAGCTTGTCGGGGCGGTTCAACGTGACGATGGCGACGCCACCCACGCGCTCGAGAAGAACGACGGAGCTCACGGCTTGCCCTCGCTGTAGTCGTGGAAGCCGCGGCCCGACTTGCGACCGAGCCAGCCCGCATTCACCAAATTGCGCAGCAACGTCGGCGCGCGGTATTTGTCGTCGCCGAGATCGCGATGCAGCACCTCGGCGATGAAGAGCACCGTATCGAGGCCAATGAGATCGGCCAACTCGAGCGGCCCCATGGGATGGTTCAACCCGAGCTTTGCACCCGTGTCGATGTCCGCCGCCGTGCCGATGCCTTCCTGCAGCGCGAAACACGCCTCGTTCAACATCGGAATGAGCATGCGGTTCACGAGGAAGCCGGGGGCGTCCTTGCTGGTGATGACCGTCTTGCCCATCTTTTCCGCCAGGGCGAAAATGACGCTGTACGTCTCCTCCGACGTCTGAACCGCGCGGACGATTTCCACGAGCTTCATCAGGGGAGGGGGATTCATGAAGTGCATGCCGATGACCTTGTCGGGCCGCGAGGTGAGCCCGGCCAGCTTGGTCAGCGAAATGGACGACGTGTTGCTGGCCAGGTACGCGCCCGGGGCGAGGGCCTCGTCGCAGCGGCGAAAGAGCTGGCTCTTCAGATCGAGGTTCTCGGTGGCCGCCTCGATGACGAGATCGCAGCCTTTGAAGCCCTCGGGGCCGCCGATCGGCGTGATGCGCCCGACCAGCGCGTTCTTGTCGTCCGCCGAAAGCTTCCCTTTTTCCACCTGCTTGGAGAGGATCTTCTCGATCTTGCCCTTGCCCTTTTCGGCGACATCGAGCGAAACGTCAGCGAGCTTAACGTCGAACCCCGCGGCCGCAGCCACTTGGGCGATGCCGCTTCCCATCTGTCCTGCGCCGAGGACACCGATGAGCCGAATCTCTGACATGGGTCATACTCCTTTTGGTCGAAGTGTTCTCCGCCGGGTGTACCACACCCTCTTCTTGGTGTGGATGCTCGCCTCCTGTGCGCGTCCCTCGGCCGTCGATCGCGCGCGTGCGCTGACGCGGCAACACAACGATGACGAGGCCGTCCGTGTTCTGGTGGCGCGCCTTCACGAGCAACCCGACGATCGCGCCGCGCGCCGCCTGCTCATTCGGGTGTACGCCTCGCAGGGTGACCTCGGACGCGCGCGCGCCGAGATCGACGAACTTCGCCATCGCTCGCCGGTGGACGATCCCGTGCCGTTCATCGAGCTCGGCCACGCCTACGAGCTCGCGCACCGTTTCGAAGAGGCCCTCGCGGCGTACGACGAGGCCGCGAAGATCGCGCCGGCCTCGCCCGACGGCCCGCGCGAAGGCGGCATGCGCGCCGCGCGCTGGGGGGAGGTGGAGGAAGCGCGCCCCCGCCTCGAGGAGGCCATCGCCCGCGGGGCACGCGATGCCGAGACATGGCACGCGCTCGGCCTCGTGTGCGTGCACCTCCGCGATCTCCGGGCCGCCGAAAGCGCGTACCAAAAGGGCCACGCCGCCGATCGCACGGGCTCCGCGAATGCACTCGGCCTCGCGACGGTGGCCGTGATGCGCGACGACCCCGCGGCAGCCCTGGCCGCGTACGACACCGTGATCGCACGCAGCCCGCGCTATGCTCCGGCGCACCTCGGCCGCGCCTGGGCGCTCATCCAATTGAAGCGCCGCGCGGACGCCGAGCGCGCCCTCGACCGCGCCGCCGAACTCGGTGCCTCGGGGGCGCAGATCGAGAAGCTTCGTTCCCTCAACCCAGCGCGGTGAGCACTTCTTGGGCGGCGCGCTGGCCGGATTCGACGGCGCCGTCCATGAAGCCGGTCCAGCGCGTGGCCGTCTCCGTTCCGGACCAGTGAATCAGCCCGATGGGATCGCGCACCGCGGAGCGGTACTGAATCAGCCCGCCCGGTGCCTGATTGCACGTGGGGCCGCCGCCGGCCCACTCGTCCAAGTTCCAGAGCCCCTCGTAGTAGCCTTGAATACCGCCCAGGGGCGCGCGCACCCGCGGCCCGAAGAGCCGCGCCATGTCGTCGAGCACCTTCGCGTAGCGTTCCTCGCGCGAGCGCGCCGACCAGATGCGCGCCTCGTCGCCCTCGATGAATCCCATGAGCACCCCGGGCGAACCCGATTCGGGGTACGGCGTGTTGTCGAAGGTCACCCGCACCGCGCCCGAGTCGCTCGTGGCCTGCCCCGCGAGCCCGTCGTCGCGCCAGAACGGCCGCTCGTACACGAGGTTGATCTTGATGACGCTGGCCATGGGAAACCGCTGCGTGAGCTGATCTCGTAGAAATCCGCGCGGGTGCAGCGCCGCCAGCGGTGGATCGTAGGCCATGCGCCCGGCGAGCGATGGCGGGATGGCCACGATCACGCGCTTCGCGGTGACCGTGTATCCGTCGCCCGAGACCTTCACCTTGCCATCGGCGTGCTGGATCCGCCGCACCGCCGTATTCAAGTGCAGCCGCTCCCCCAGCGTTTCGGCCATCGCCACCGAGATGCGCTGGGAGCCGCCCACGAAGCGGCTATCTTGCCCGCCGCCCGCCGTGTTGAGCAGGTTGTCCAACCCGCCCGCCGACGCCACGTAAAAGAGCCATCGCAAGAGCGACACCTCGCGCGGCTCCGTCGAGAGGACCGATTGCACGGCCAATTGCACGGCGTGGTTCGTCGGCGCATCGGGGCCTGCCGGCGGGAGCAGCGAACTGCGCATCCACGATTCGACGGTCATCGAGTCCCACTCGGCCGCCTTCGGTGCATCCCACGGCGCATCGAGCGGCACTTGCTTGGCCAGCGCATTGAAGGCGGTGAGCGCGATGATCAGATTCGGCGTTCCCAAATCCAAGGGCACGCGCGACGCACTGCTGTAGGTGGTGCGCAGCCCCTGGCCGTAATTGACGTAGTTCCCCTCGTTGTACGTCTTGAAGGTTCCAATCCCGAACTCCGCGGCCAAGTTGTAAATCTTGTCCTGCGGCCATGGGCCCTGGCCGGGCAGGGGCCCCACGAACTGCCCGCCCAACTCGATGGTGCGATCCGAAAAGCCATTTCGCGCGAGGCTCTGATTGAGCGTGCGCCCTCCGACCCGTCCGCGCGCTTCGAGCACCAAGACGGAAAGACCCTGCGCCGAAAGCGCGCGCGCGGCGACGAGCCCCGCGATGCCCGCCCCGACCACCACCACGTCGCACTCCTGTTCTCCATTCGACAATCGCGATGCATGCGCGAGGGATGCATCGTCCGATGATGAAACGTCATCACTACAGCCAAAACCGAATGCGCCCGCCGCCGCCGCCATCCCGCCGAGGATTGCGCGCCGGCTCACGTCGTTCTTCGTGCCCATGCTGCCTCCCGTTCAGAAGCTCGCCGCAAAAATCAAGCGACTAGATGAACACGGCCGCGCTACCAGCGTCGATAGATCTTTCGTGGTACTTACAACTATCTCTATCCGGTATTCAGGCCTATCCAATTCGCGACCGGACGAGCTCACGAACGCGCTGCACGTCGAACGGCTTTTCCAGCATCCGTTGTGCGATGGCTTCCGTCGCCGCGAAGTCCGTGCTGCGCCGCGTGAAGCTTCCGCCGGTGACGAAGATCATACGGTCGGCAAGTTCCTGCCGGTGCTCGCGGAGTCGCTCGTAGACGTCCATGCCGGTGACGTCGGGCATCATCAGATCGCACAAAATCAAATCGAACCGATCGTCGTGCGCGAGCAAATCCAGGGCTTCGCGCCCGCTGCGCACGGAGACCACGTCGTGCTCGTCGGCGAGTGCGATGGCCAGGGAAGGCCCCAACGCCGGCTCGTCATCGACCACCAAGATGCGACCGCGGCGTGTGCTGGCCGGTGGTTCGGTCTTGCGCACCATCCGATGGCTCGGTGCGTAGCGCTGTGGGATGGTGCACGTCACGGTGGTCCCGCGACCCGGCGCGCTGTCGACGGCAATCTCGCCGCCCAGCGCGGTGACGATGCCTTGGCAGATCCAAAGCCCCAGCCCCGTGCCCACGCCGACGGGCTTCGTGGTGAAGAAGGGATCGAAAATGCGCCCCAATGCACTTTCCGGAATCCCGGTTCCCGTATCCGAAACCGCGACCACCACGCGCTCGTCGGCGTCGAGGTACGTGCGCACGCGAATCACGTTGTCGCCCGCGCGCCCCTCGGGGATCGCCTGCGCCGCATTCACCAGCAGATTGAGAAACACCTGCCCCAGACGCGACTCGTTGGCCTCCACCGGTGGCACCTCGCCGTATTCCTTCACCAGCTGCGCACGGTGGCGGATCTCGTTCCACGCCATGTTCACCGACGCGTCGAGCACGCGTGCCACGTCGATGGGGGTCGTCGTCTCCTCGTCTGCGCGCGAGAACGTCTTCAGATCGCGCACGATGGTGCGCACCCGCTCCGACCCCTCGCGCGCGAGGTCCACCATGGCGCCGATCTGCGCGAGCCGTTCGGACAGCTCGTACGCGTTCTCGTCGGGCGGATCGCCGTACATCTCGAGCCGCTCCTCCTCGGCCGCGCGCAGCAGCACCGCGAGCTGCGGAATGCGCCGTGATGCGAGCACATCGAGGTTGGCCTTCACGTAGGCGAGGGGATTGTTGATCTCGTGCGCCACGCCCGCGGCCAAGGTACCTACCGAGGCCATGCGATCCGATTGCAGAAGCCGCGCTTGAATCAATTTGCGCTCGGCCAGATCGCGTTGGAGGCGCTGCTTTTCCGTCATGTCCTCGAACATGGCGAGGCCGAGCTCCACCGTGCCCTGCGCATCGCGAACGGGCGTCGTGGTCAGGGAGATGTTCATCAGCTCCCCGGTCAGCGTCGTGCGATAAGGGCCCTCATAGCGCCCGTCCTCACCGTCCCACACCTTGCGAAGCGCCGGCAGGAAGACCGGATCGCGCACGGTGGAAAGATCGAACCCCGCCGCCGGGGAATCGTTTTTTTGCTGCCAAACGCGCAGCAAATAGGGATTGGCCTCCGTGATGCGCAGCTGCCTGTCGTAGAAAAAGGCACCTAGCGGGGCCCGCTCGAACAGGGTCCGATACCGCATGCGATTCCACGAATTTGTCACCTCGCGATGACGCGGTCTAGATGCATCCGATCCGCGTTCGAAAGGTGCTAGAAAGGTGCATGTGAGCGCCTTCATTCCAACGCTGAAAACAGGACGAGCCCACCCCCATCCCGAGCCCCTGAGCGGGAGTGCATTTTCTGCGGTGGAGCTGATGCCGGGCGACCGCACGGTGGTGATGCTCGACCAGCGCTTGCTTCCGCGCCAAGAGCGCTACGAGACGTTTCAACGCCCCGAGCAAGTGGCCGATGCCATTTCGACCATGAAGGTGCGTGGGGCACCGGCCATCGGCATTTCCGCGGCCTACGGCCTGGTGCTCGCCGCCGTGTTTTGCGACGGTCCGCGCGACGCGTTCTTGGAGGTCATGAGCACAACCGACGGCATGCTCCGCCGCACGCGCCCCACCGCGGTGAACTTGGCCTGGGCGCTCGACCGCATGCACCGCACCGTGGTGCGCATCGCCGCCGAGGCACCAAGGGAACGCGTCACTGCGCTCGCCGCCGAAGCGCGCGCCATCCACGTGGAGGACAAGCTCGCGTGCAAGAAGATGGGCGAGCTCGGCGCGGCCTCCGTGCGCGACGGCTCGACGATCCTCACGCACTGCAACGCGGGTGCGCTGGCCACCGGCGGCTACGGCACCGCGCTGGGCGTCATTCGCGCCGCGCGGGATGCAGGCAAGAAGATCCGCGTGCTCTCCGCGGAGACGCGCCCTCTGCTCCAGGGCGCTCGCCTCACCGCGTGGGAGCTCCACAAAGACGGCATCGACGTGCAGACCATCACCGACTCGATGGTGGGCTCCTTCATGGCGCGCGGCCTCATCGATCAGGTCATCGTGGGCGCCGATCGCGTGGCCAGAAACGGCGACGTGGCCAACAAGATTGGCACCTATGGCGTGGCCTGCCTCGCGCAGGTGCACGGCGTTCCGTTCGACGTGGCCGCTCCCTGGAGCACGGTCGATCTCGCATGCCCCGACGGCGCGGGCATCCCCATCGAGGAGCGCAGCGAGCGCGAAGTTTCCCACGTGACCCTCGGCGAATCCGAGGTGCAGATCATGCCGGACGCCGTGCGGGCACACAACCCAGCCTTCGACGTCACGCCGGCCCGTTTGATTCGTGCGCTCTACACGGAGTTGGGCACGGCCTCACCGCTCGACGCGGCGAGCCTCGCGAGGCTCGCTCCGCCTACTCGATGACCTACTCAACCTACTCAACCTGCGCGAGCAACTTGAGGAGCAGCGCACGCATCGTGCGCCGTTCTTCGTCATCGAGACCGCTCATCACCTGATCGACGGCGGCGTAGATCGCAGGCGTCTGCTCTTCGATCCACGCGCGCCCTTTGGCGGTCGCCTCCACGACCTGCCGGCGGCGATCGTTTCGGTCGACCTTGCGGCGGATCAGCTTTTTCGTTTCGAGCTCCTCGATGAGTCGTGAGAGGCCGGCAGGGTGCTGGCCGGTGCTCTCCGCAATGTCGCGCTGAGCGCTGGGCCCGTTGCGCACGAGGCAGTTCAAAATGGGCCAGGTGAAGATCGATTCGCCGTTGGCTTCGAGCGTGCGCGAAGCCGTTCGCCAGAGCAGCTTCTTCGTTCGGATCACGAGGCGATAGAGCTCCTCCGCGAGGAGAACCGAAGGTTGCATCTGGGGTGTTTCGTTGGGTTCTGTCATGGCACGGGCCCGGACTCGAGGGTGGAGGCCTGTCGAAGTCGACGGCCGATTCTAACCGAGAAGTAAGCCCACCACAGAGCATGTGACCAAATAATTGCTTTCGCAACCGTTGCGAAAACAACTACCCGACTCTATGCATCCGGCAACCCCTTTTTTCCGGGGTTTTTCGCCAATCCGGACCCAACCATGTGGATAGTTCGACTCGCGCTTCGGCGCCCCTACACGATCGCGGTTTTCTCCTTCGTGATCCTCCTGCTTGGCTCGCTGTCCATCACACGGATGCGCGCCGACATCTTCCCGACGATCGACATCCCGGTCGTGCTCGTCGTGTGGAACTACCCGGGCATGTCGGCCGACGACATGGAGAAGCGTGTCACCTTCCTCAGCGAGCGCGCGTATTCGGCCACCGTCGATGGCATCTCGCGCGTGGAGTCGCAGACCATCAGCGGCACGTCGCTGGTCAAGCTTTACTTCGAACCTGGTGCGGACATCGGCGGCGCCATCGCGCAGGTCAACTCGGTGTCGTCCACCGCCACGCGCTTGATGCCGCCAGGTATGCAGCCACCTGCCATCATCCGGTACAACGCATCCAACGTACCGGTTGCGCAGATGACCGTGTCGAGCCCCACGCTCAACGAGCAGCAGCTCTTCGACTACGGTCTCAACTTCATTCGTCTGCGCCTCTTCACCGTCCCCGGGTTGGCCACGCCGGCCCCCTACGGCGGTAAGCAGCGCCAGATCATGGTCGACGTCGACCCGAGCCTCACCGCCGCGCACGGCCTGTCGCCGCAAGACGTGGTCACCACGCTTCTCCAGTCGAACATCACCCAGCCGGCGGGTTCCGCCCGCATGGGCAACACCGAGTTCGACGTGGCGATGAACAACAGCCCCGACGCCATCCCCGACTTCAACAAAATGCCCATCAAGACGGTGGGCGGCGCGCCCGTGTTCCTCGGTGACGTGGCCAAGGTGCACGACGGCTTTGCCGTGCAGAACAACATCGTGCGCGTGAACGGTCAGCGCGCCACGTACCTCGCCGTCTTGAAGAAGGCGAGCGCCTCCACCATCGCGGTCGTCGACTCCACGAAAGATCTGATCCCTGCGATCAAGGCCGCAGCGCCCGAGGGCATGGAGATCAAGCTCGACTTCGACCAGTCGACCTTCGTGCGCGCCGCCATCAAGGGCGTGCTCCACGAGGCGGTGGTCTCCTCGGCGCTGGTCTCGCTGATGATTCTCTTCTTCCTCGGCAGCTGGCGCAGCGTGGTCATCGTATCGACCTCCATCCCGCTGGCCATCTTCGTCGCGCTCCTCGGCCTGTACCTCACCGGTCAGACCTTGAACATCATGACCCTGGGCGGTCTGGCGCTGGCCATCGGTATGCTCGTCGACGACGCCACCGTCGAGGTGGAGAACATCCACCGCAACCGCCACCTCGGAAAGCCTCTCACCGTGGCCATCCTCGACGGTGCGGCGCAGATTGCGACGCCCGCGCTCGCGGCCACGCTCACCATCTGCATCGTGTTCTTCCCGGTCGTGCTCCTCACCGGGCCGGCGAAGTTCCTCTTCGTGCCCCTGGCGCTCTCCGTCGTCTTCTCCATGTTGGCCTCGTACCTCCTGTCGCGAACCTTGGTTCCGACCTTGGCGCGCATGCTCATGGACAAGGAGCCGCTGCACGCGGACGGCAACGGCGCGTGGGATCGTTTCAACCGGTGGCGCGATCGCGGTTTCGATCGCTTCCAAGCCGGCTACACGCGCCTGCTCTCGGTGGTGCTGAACCACCGCAAATTCACCATCGCCATTGGGCTCGCCGTGGTGCTGATCACGTTGCCGCTCGGAAAGCTCGTCGGCACGGACTTCTTCCCGCAGGTCGACGCCGGCCAGATGCAGCTGCACGTGCGCGGCCCCGCCGGCATGCGCATCGAGGAGACCGAGCAGCTCGTCTCGCAGGTGGAGCAGACCATCCGCGAAGTGATCCCGCCCAAGGATCTCGGGAACATCAACGACAACATCGGCATGCCGACCTTCTACAACCTGGCCTTCGTCCAGACCGACAGCGTCGGTGGTCAGGATGCCGACGTGCTCGTGTCGCTCAAAGAGGAGCACGCGCCCACGGCGATGTACCAGAGCAAGCTGCGCACCGAGTTCGCCAAGCGTTTCCCGGGCGTGCATCTGTACTTCCAGCCGGCGGACATCATCAGCAAGGTTCTGAACTTCGGCTTGTCCGCGCCGCTCGACATCGAGGTCGAGGGACGCGACATGGACAAATCGATGGAGATTGCCAAGGTCATCCAACAGAAGATCAAAGCCATCCCCGGCGTCGTGGACGTGCGCATTCCGCAGGTGTTCGACCACCCCGCGCTGCAGGTCGACGTCGACCGTGAGCGCGCGGCGCAGATGGGCCTGCAGCAGCGCGACATCGCGAGCAACTTGCTCACGTCGCTCAGCTCGAGCTCCCTCGTGTCGCCCTCGTTCTGGGTGAGCCCGCAGAACGGCGTCAACTACTCCGTGGTGGTGCAAACGCCCATCGACCGGGTCAGCTCGGTCTCCGAACTGCGCGGTATGCCGCTCACCACCGGTAACCACTCCATTCAAGATCCAGGGACGGCGCCGGGCGCCGACGATTCGCAGCCGGGCGTGGCTCCGTACCTGGGCGCGCTCTCGCAGGTGCGGCCGACGCAGACCAAGTCATTGGTCACGCACGATGCCGTTCAGCGTGAGGTCGAAGTCCAGGCTGGCGTCGAAGGACGCGATCTGGGCAGCGTCGCCGCGGACATCCAGAAGGTGCTCAAAGACGTGGGCAAGGACTTGCCGCCGGGCATGAAACTGAACCTGCGCGGCCAGAGCGAGAGCATGAACTCCTCGTTCTTCAGCCTGGGAACGGGCCTGATTCTCGCTGCGGTGCTCGTCTACGTGCTCATGGTGGTGCTCTACCAGTCGTGGCTGGATCCGTTCATCATCATGTTCGCGGTGCCGGGTGCGCTCTCGGGTGTGCTCTGGATGCTCGCCATCACGCACACCACGCTGAACGTCGAGTCGCTCATGGGCGCCATCATGGCGGTCGGTGTGGCCGTCTCGAACAGCATTCTCTTGGTGAACTTCGCCAACGAAGTCCGCGAAGGGCATGACATCGGGCCGCTCGCTGCGGCGCTGGAAGCTGGCAAGACGCGTCTGCGTCCGGTCCTCATGACCGCGCTGGCGATGATCCTCGGCATGATCCCCATGGCCCTCGGTACGGGCGAAGGCGGCGAGCAAAATGCCCCGCTCGGCCGCGCGGTCATCGGCGGTCTGCTCGTGGCCACCTGCACGACGCTGTTCATCGTGCCTCTTATCTATTCGCTGTTGCGCCGCAAGGCGCCGACCAAGCACAAGCTCGACGAGAAGTTCGAGGCCGAAGCCCACGAGGCGTACGAACCCGTGCTGGTTGGTCATTCCGTGAGTGTGGAAGGGAGTCCTTCGTGATGTCTGCCGAATCTGCTGATCAAGCCAAACCCAAGCAACCCAAACGCAACGCAGCTTTTCATATCGGGGGAATCATCCTGGTGGCGGTGGCGGTGCTCGGCGTCATTACCTTCACCGTCCGCAAGCGCTCGGCCGAAGCCAACGAACGTGATGCACGGCAGGCCGAGGTCGCCCAAGGCGTGCTGGTGCAGGCCGCGCCGGTGGCGAAGACGCAGGCCGGTCGGAGCATCACGCTCACCGGCGAGGTGTACCCGATGCGCCGCGCCACGCTCTACGCCAAGGTGAGCGGGTACGTGCGCGAGGTCCGCACCGACAAAGGCCAGAAGGTGCGCGCCGGCGACGTGCTCGGCGTTCTGCAGTCCCCCGAGACGCAGCAAGATCTCTTGCGCGCCCAGGCGGATCTGAACAACCGCAAGCTCGTCGAGCAGCGTTACCAGTCGATGGTCAAGCAAGGCCTGGTCACGCAGCAGGCGCTCGAGCAGGCCCAGGCGGATCGCGGGATCGCCCAGGCCGAGCAGCAGCGGGTCGAGGTGCTCCAGGGCTACCAAGTGATCCGCGCGCCGTTCGACGGCGTGGTGACCGCGCGCTACGCCGACCCGGGCTCGCTCTTGCAAGCGGCGACGGCCTCGCAAGCGGCGCTGCCGCTGGTGGAAATCGCCGACATGGCCAAGGTGCGCGTGCGCGTCTTCTTGGCGCAGAACGAAGCGTTGTTCGTGCACGAGAACGATCCGGTCAGCTTGTGGACGGACCAGTTCCCCGATCGAAAGATCTCCGCCACCGTGACGCGCTTCGCACGCGATCTCGATCCGAAGACGCGCACCATGCTCACCGAGATCGAAGTCGACAACAAAGAGGGCGCGCTCTTCCCCGGTGTCTTCGTTCGGGTGAAGCTCGACCTGGCGACGCCGCCGGCGGTCACCATGCCCGCCGACTCGCTGGTGTTCCGCGGCGGCAAGTCGTTCGCCTTCGTGGTGCGCGACAACAAGGCCGCGCTCGTGCCCGTCAGCGCGGGCGACACCGACGGCATCAACGTCTACCTGCGCGAAGGACTGAATCCCGGTGACCAGGTCATCCTGCATCCCGGCGACGACGTCATCGAGGGCGCCAGGGTTCGCGTGGCGCAGAAAGAGAAGATGACCGCGCTGAACAAGCCCTGAGACCGTAGCCATTTGCTACGGCGTGGCCTTCAGCGCCGTTCTCGACGACCACGCCGCGGTTAGGCGTGGTCGTTGTCGTATGGGGCACGAGGCGTGCAACGGATCCGGAGATGGTTGCGCGATTTCGAGATCGCGCCGATGGGGGGCGGCGTTTGGCCGCGAAGCTCGGGCACCTCGGGCCGCTGAATCCGAGGGTGCTCGCGCTTCCGCGTGGTGGGGTACCCGTCGGCTACGAGGTGGCGTGTGCGCTCGGTGCGCCGCTCGACGTCTTCATCGTGCGCAAGCTCGGGGTACCCGGGCACGAAGAGCTCGCGATGGGGGCGGTCGCATCGGGTGGCATCCGCGTCCTCAATTTGCCGCTCATCGAGGAGCTCCGGATTCCGAAAGAGCTCGTCGAGCGCATCGCCGAAAGGGAGACGCTCGAGATCGCGCGGCGTGAGGTGCGCTACCGGGAAGGCCGGCCGCTTGTCGATATGCGCGATCGTCCAGTGATCCTGGTGGACGACGGCCTCGCCACCGGCGCCACCATGTTCGCCGCGGTATCGGCCGTGCGCGCGGGCGGCGCGCAGCACATCGTCGTGGCGGTGCCCATCTCGTCGCCGGACACGTGCACGCAGATGCGCCAGTACGCCGACCAGGTCGTCTGCGCGATGACGCCGGAGCCGCTCTACGCGGTGGGCCTCTGGTACGAAGACTTCACCCAGACCACCGACGACGAAGTGTGCGCGCTGCTCGCCCGCTCGGCGGAAACGGCGGAAACGAGGAGCGCGGCGTCATGACCGACGACGACGTCCTGCTCGCGCGCATCGGCGATGCGCGCTTCGTGTTGCTCGGCGAAGCGTCGCACGGCACGCACGAGTTCTACAGCGAGCGCGCGCATCTGACGCAGCGCTTGATCCGCGAGAAAGGTTTCGACGCCGTGGCCGTGGAGGCCGACTGGCCCGATGCCTATCGCGTTCACCGTTACGTCAGCGGCATGGGCGTGGATCAAGACGCCGAGGAGGCGCTGCGAGGTTTCGCCCGCTTTCCTACGTGGATGTGGCGCAACGCCGACGTGCTCGACTTCGTCGGCTGGCTGCGCGACGAGAACGAACGGCGGGAGGCCCACGCGAATCGCGTCGGCTTCTACGGGCTCGACTTGTACAGCCTCTACGCCTCCATCGCCGAGGTGCTCCGTTACCTCGAGAAGGCCGATCCCAACGCGGCCGCGCGTGCCCGGGCGCGCTACGCGTGCTTCGATCATTACGGGGGCGACCCGCAGGTGTATGCCTACGCCGCGGGCCGTGACGTGAGCGCTTCGTGCGAGCGCGAGGCCGTGCTGCAGTTGCTCGAACTGCAGGCGCGTGCGCTGGAGTTGGCCCAGAGCGACACGGAGCTCTTCTACGCCGAGCAGAATGCCCGCCTCGTGAAGAACGCCGAGGAGTACTACCGCCACATGATGCGCGGCCGCGTCTCCACGTGGAACCTTCGCGATCGGCACATGATGGATACGCTGCGCGAGCTCGATCGGTACCTGGGCAAGTCGATGCAGGGCAAGAAGCCGCGCATCGTCGTCTGGGCGCACAATTCGCACTTGGGCGATGCCCGCGCGACCGAGATGGGCCGCCGAGGCGAGTGGAACGTGGGCCAGCTCGCGCGCGAGGCGTATCCCGGCGAGACGTTCCACGTGGGCTTCTCCACCTACGAGGGCACCGTCACCGCGGCCTCCGATTGGGACGCGCCGGCGGAGCGCAAACGTGTGCGCCCCGGCCTGCGGGGAAGCTACGAGGAGGTCTTCCACCTCACCGGCCTGCCGCGTTTTCTCTTGGTCCGCGGCGGCGAACGCGATGCGCTCTGGCAGGGACCGCGGCTCCAGCGCGCCATCGGTGTCGTGTACCGCCCGGACGCGGAACGATGGAGCCACTACTTCCAGACGGACCTGGCATCGCAGTTCGACGCCGTCCTTCACATCGATCGCACGCGCGCCGTCGAGCCGTTGGAACGCACGGCCATGTGGCATGGCGGCGAAGCGCCCGAGACGTATCCGTTCGCAGTCTGACGACGAGAAAGGAGAAGCCCATGCAACCGACGGTTCGCCGAACCGACGCGACGCGTCCTGCCGAAACGAAGCAATCCGTGACCATCCGCGCGGGCCTCGTGCTGCTCGAGGGCGAGTTGACCGTGCCGCCGGCGGCGCGCGGTCTCGTTCTGTTCGCGCACGGCAGCGGAAGCAGCCGCCATAGTCCGCGCAACCGCGTCGTGGCGCAGACCCTGCGCAGCGATGCCCAGGTGGCGACCTTGCTCTTCGACCTTTTGTCGGCCGAGGAAGAGCAGATCGATGTCCGCACCGGGCGACTTCGCTTCGACATCGACTTGCTCGCGCGCCGCCTCATCGTGGCAACCGACTGGGCGCGAGGGCGGCGCGAGGGCGAGCGCATCGGCTACTTCGGAGCGAGCACGGGCGCAGCCGCCGCCATGCTTGCCGCCGCCGTGCGCCCCAGCGACGTGGCCGCGGTCGTTTCACGCGGCGGCCGGCCCGACTTGGCGGGCTACGCTTTGGAACGGGTGCGCGCCCCGACCTTGCTCATCGTGGGCAGCGAGGATGTCCCGACCCTCGACGTGAACCGCGAGGCCATGGCGCGCCTGCACGCGGAAACGCGCCTCGACGTCATTCCGCGCGCCACCCATCTGTTCGAGGAGCCAGGCACCCTCGGCGAGGCCGCACGCCGCGCCGCGGAATGGTTCCGGCGCCATCTGTCCAAGCAGTAGCATTTGACGGTGTGGCGGCCGGATACTACCTTCGCAGCGTGTCCGCCTCTTCTTCTGCGCCGCCGACAGGTAAGCCTCGTTTCGCCCCCAAGCCTCCGTGGCTGAAAGTTCGAGCCCCCGGCGGAGAGTCCTACGGGCGCCTGAAGGAAACCTTTCGCGAGCTCGACCTTCACACGGTCTGCGAAGAGGCGCGCTGCCCCAACGTCGGCGAGTGCTGGTCCGAGGGCACAGCCACCGTCATGCTGCTCGGCGATGTCTGCACCCGCGGTTGCCGCTTCTGCGCCGTCACCACGGGCGACCCTCGCGGTGCAGTCGATGTGCGCGAGCCCGAGCACGTGGCCCGCGCCATCGCGCGCCTGGGCCTGCAATACGTCGTCATGACCATGGTCGACCGCGACGACCTGCTCGATGGCGGAGCCTCCCACGTCGCCCGCACGGTCACGCGCCTGCGCGAGCTGCGGCCGGACATCCTCATCGAGACCTTGCTCGGCGACTTCGGCGGCCACCTGTCCTATGTCGACACCACCGTCGATGCGAAGCCCCACGTGTGGGCGCACAATATCGAGGTCGTGCGCCGCCTCCAGCGCCGCATCCGCGACGTGCGTTGCAGCTACGAGCAATCCCTCGCCGTGCTTCGCCGCGTCAAGGAGCGGGATCCGGAGCGCATCACCAAGTCGAGCATCATGGTCGGCATTGGCGAGACCGACGACGAGGTGGAGGAAACCTTGGCCGACCTGCGTGGCGCTGGGGTCGATCTGGTGACCATCGGGCAGTACCTGCGCCCCACGCCCAAGCATGTCGCGGTGGATCGCTTCGTCACGCCCGAGACGTTCTTGCGCTTCGAGAACAAGGCCAAGGAGCTCGGTTTTGCCTTCTGCGCGAGCGCTCCGCTGGTTCGAAGCTCGTACAAAGCCGCCGAGGTCTTCGTCAAAAGCGTGCTGCACCCGGGCGATCCCGATGCCGCGAAGAAGGTTCTGTCGGAGCGCCTTGCCGAAGCGCAAGCCGCCGCCGCGCGCATCGATGGGCAAGCCACGCAAGCAAATGGGGAGGCACCCCGCACGGTGAGCGAGCTCGCGGCCCGCGCCGCCGTCTCGTTGATCCCGGCCTCGAGCCTCGTTCGAAGGGCGCCTTCGGAGGTCTGACCATGATGATGGCCCCCAAGGTTGCGGCGGCCGTTTTCGCGTGGGTGGTCGCGTCCTGCTCTTCGTGCGGCCACAAAGAAGAGAAGGTGGGCGTCGTCGTCGGCCCGCCGCTGACCATCGACCGCGATGCCTCGGCACCCGCGCCGTACCCCGACGTCGACGCCGAAGCGCCCCACGGCCCGCCGGTGACCGCGACGTTCATCGACTTGAGCGCGTCCGGCGCGCCGATCTCGGTGCGCACATGCGAACAGGTCGTCGTCAGCGCGGTGCAAGGTGACGTCAACGCCGACAACGACCGCCTGGCCGAAGGCGACTACCTGATCACGCAAGGCGAGGGGACCTTCACCGTCAAAGGCGCGAAAGGCCTCGCGCTGGTGGCGGCCGTGCGCACCGATCCCTGCACCCCGCGCCACCCGAAGGAGGCGCCGCCGCCGCTTACGCATCGCATCGTGCGCGCCGGCGCCGCGCCCGAATTGACATGGGGCGGCGGAAAGATGCACGCGCGCCTCGACGTCGAAAGCGAACTGGCGGGCGCGTACGTCGGCCGCATCTCGGGCGCGGCCCCCATCGCCGAGCATGCGCACGACGCCTCCTGGGAGATCGTGTGCACCGTGCAAGCGCGGGGCTTCTTCACCCTCGATGGCCAGACCAAGCCGGTGGGCCCGCGGCAAGTGCTCATGATCCCGCCGGGCGCCAAGCATGCGTTCACGCCCGAAGCGGGATCCACGCTCTCCGCGATCCAATTTTACTGGCCGCGTGGACCTGAGCAGCGCTTCCGCGAGCTCGACAAAAAGGATCGCCATTCTGGCAAACGTTGAGCCACCACGTGAGCCAAAGATGAAAAAGTGTGAGGGTCCCTACCGTGAGGCCCAGATCCGGCGCACACTTGGCACGTAGGGAGATTCCATGACCAAGACTTGGCAGATTCCGGCGCTGGCACTCCTTTCGGGCGGCCTGTTCATCGCGGCAACGCCAGGTTTGGCGCGCGCCGAAAGCTACGAAGTGAATAACGGTTCCGATCTCGACCCGGCGACGCAGGACGTCTCCGGCGAAATCGCCGTCGACCTTCGTGACGATGCCACCGAGACCGACATCGCGGATCTCGCGCGCCAGTACGGCCTGGCCCTGCGCCCGAACAGCATCTTCAGCGGCCCAGAAAAGCTGGAAATCGCCAAAGTCTCTCCCGCCGACGAGGCGCGCCTCCTCGACCAGCTCGCGCGAGATCCCCGCGTCGAGCACGTCGAGCCGATGGCCATCTACCGCACGACCTTCGTCCCGAACGATCCGCTCTACGCCGAAAAGCAGTGGCATCTGAAACGTGTCGGCGCCGAAAAAGCCTGGGAATACGGCTGTGGCGAGGGCGTCACGGTGGCGGTCATCGACACCGGCGTCGCCTGCTACGACAAGGGCCCCTTCTCGCGCGGGTCCGACCTCGCCGGCACCCGCTGCGGCGACGGATACAACTTCGTCAACGACACACCCGAGGCCTACGACGACCAAGGTCACGGCACCCACGTTGCCGGCACCATCGCGCAGACCACGAACAACGAAAAGGGCGTCGCCGGCCTCGCATATTGCGCGCGGCTCATGCCCGTCAAAGTCCTCAACCGCTACGGCTGGGGAACCCTGGCCGACGTGGCCGAGGGCATCCGTTACGCGGCCGATCACGGCGCGCAGGTCATCAACATGAGCTTGGGCGGCCCCTCCTCGGTGGGCATCCTCAAAGACGCCGTCGAGCACGCGATCTCCAAGGGCGTCATCGTCGTCGCCGCCGCGGGCAACAGCGGCAAAGCCGTAGGCTACCCTGCCGCGTACCCGGGCGTCATCGCCGTGAGCGCCACCGATCAGAGCGACAAGATCGCCTGGTTCTCCTCGCGCGGCCCGCAGGTTGCTATCGGCGCACCCGGCGTGGCCGTCACCCAGCAGACCATCTGCGAGGGCGGGCGAAACAAGTGCGAGATCTTCGGCACGTTCAACGGCACCAGCATGGCCTCGCCCCACGTTGCGGGTTCGGCCGCCATGCTCGTCGGCCTCGGCGTGACCGAGCCCGGCGCCGTCCGCCACGCCCTGGAGCGCGGTGCGACCCCCAAGGATGAACCCCAGCTTTACGGCGCGGGCGTGCTCGATGTCGGCAAGTCCGTCGTGAATGCCTATTGGACCCACGTGGCGGCCCGTCTGGCGGCCTTGTTCGCGGTCTTCCTCTTCGTCTCCCGCCGCATCAAGAAGGCCGGGGGTGACGTCGCCTCGGGCCCGGGCGTGCTCTTTGGCGCGTTGCTCGCGGGCGTCGGCCTGCTGCCGTTCGCGCCGCTGCTCGGCCTCGCATCGCATGCGGGCCCGATGCGCTGGTTGGTCGAGCTGGCCATGCGCCCCCTCGGGGAGTGGGACCTCGTCCTTGGCACCAGCATGCACCGCTGGCTTCCGCTGGCCTCGGCCTTGCCGACCATGGCACTCACGGCGTTTTTCTTTGGCGCCAAGCGCCTCCGTCCCACCATCGGCGGCTTTGCCGTAGGCTCGGCCGCGCTGCTGACCACCGTGGCCATCTTCGCCGACGTGGCCTTCCCCCTTGGGGGCATTCTCCTCCGTGTGTGGACCGTCCTGAATGCGCTGGTGTGCGTGTGGGTTGCCCGCATCACATTGGATAAAAAAGCAGCCTAGGCTCCGTAAACGTGCCCATGCCCGTGCCCGTTTTCCCCGAGAGAAGCCGGGGCACGGGTAAGCAACGGGCATGGGCACGGGCACGTTTACGGGCGCTTCGGTTTGATCCAACGCGTCCCATGTGAAAAGCTCTACTCATACATGTCGCTCAAAATCGACCAGGATCATTCGCGCTTTCGTAACATCGTGCGCGGGCGGATCCGGCAAAATCTACGGAAGTATATTTCGCAGGGTGAGCTGATTGGTCGAAAGGGAAAGGATCTCGTCTCGATCCCCATCCCCCAGATCGAAATCCCGCGCTTTCGCTACAGCGATCGGCAACAGGGAGGCGCCGGGCAGGGTGACGGCAACCCCGGCGATCCCGTTGGCGGCGACCAGGGGGACGAGCAGGGCGAGGGCGGGCGCAAAGCGGGAGAAGGCGCCGGCGAACACGTCCTCGAGGTCGACGTCACGCTCGACGAGCTGGCGGCCATCCTGGGCGAGGAGCTCGAGCTCCCGGACATCCGGGACAAGGGCAAGTCGAAGATCATCAACGAGAAGGAGCGCTACACCGGCATCCGCCGCGTGGGGCCCGAGTCGCTGCGCCACTTCCGGCGCACGTATCGCGAGGCGCTCAAACGGCAGATCTCGATGGGCACCTATTCGCCGGAGCGCCCCATCGTCGTGCCCATTCCGGACGACAAGCGTTTCCGCAGCTGGAAAACCGAGGCGGAACCCGTCGCCAACGCGGTCATCATTTACATGATGGACGTCTCCGGCTCGATGGGTGACGAGCAAAAGGAAATCGTCCGCATCGAGAGCTTCTGGATCGATACGTGGCTCCAGCGCCAATACAAAGGCTTGGAGAGCCGCTACATCATCCACGACGCCGTCGCGCGCGAGGTCGATCGCGAGACCTTCTTCCACACCCGCGAATCGGGCGGCACGATGATCTCGAGCGCCTACAAACTTTGCGCACAGCTCATCGACGACCACTACCCGCCGGAAGAGTGGAACATCTACCCGTTCCATTTCTCCGACGGCGACAATTGGTCGATGGACGACACGCTCCACTGCGTCGAACTGCTCAAGCAGAAGGTGCTGCCGCGGGTGAACATGTTCGCCTACGGCCAGGTGGAAAGCCCCTACGGCTCGGGGCAATTCATCAAAGACCTGCGCGACCACTTTTCCAAGGACGAGCGGGTCATCACCAGCGAGATTCGCGACAAAGACGCCATCGTTGGCAGTATCAAAGAATTTTTGGGCAAGGGAGCCTAAGAAAGGCGCACGAGAAACTTCATGAGCGAATTTGCCCTAAAGACGGCCCTTCCTCAGTACCTGCGCGTCGAACAAGAGAAGATTCAAGGCCTCGCCGCGGCGCAGGGGCTCGACTTCTTCCCCATCGTTTTCGAAATCCTCACGTACGACCAGATGAACGAAATCGCGGCGTACATGGGATTCCCCAATCGCTTTCCCCATTGGCGATTTGGAATGGAGTACGAGCGGCTGGCGAAAAGCTACGAGTACGGCCTTTCCAAGATTTACGAAATGGTCATCAACAACAACCCTTCGTATGCCTATTTGCTGGAGGGTAATTCGCTCGTCGACCAAAAGCTGGTCATGGCCCACGTTTGCGGCCACGTCGACTTCTTCAAGAACAACTACGCCTTCCGCTCCACGGATCTGGACACGGGCGGAAAAACCACCGATCCGGTGAGCCGCCCCAAGGAGTACGATCCCAACCGCCGCTGGATCGACAAGATGGCCAACCACGGCTCGCGCATTCGGCGGCACGTGGCGCGGCAGGGCATCAACAAGGTCGAGGAGTACATCGACCATTGCCTCTCGCTGGAGAACTTGATTGACCCGCACGCGCCGTTCAAGGGCTCGGGCCCTTCGCGCGATCCCGATGCGGAGGACAAAGCGACGGAAATTCCGCGGCTGCGCGCCAAGGAATACATGGAGTCGTTCATCAACCCCGAGGAGTACCTCGAGCAGCAGCGCATCAAGATCGAGGCCGAAAAGGAGAAGGAGAAGAAATTCCCCGCCCGGCCCGAGCGCGATATTTTGAAGTTCCTCTTGGACCACGCCCCGCTCGATCGGTGGGAGCACGACGTGCTCGAGGTGGTGCGCGAGGAAGCGTATTACTTCCAGCCGCAGATGCAGACGAAGATCATGAACGAGGGGTGGGCCAGCTATTGGCACTCCAAGTTGATGACCGAGAAGATCCTCGATGCGTCGGAGATCATCGATTACGCGGACCATGCGGCGGGCGTTCTGGCCACCAGCAAGGGCCAGCTCAATCCGTACAAATTGGGCATCGAGCTATTCCGCAACATCGAAGAGCGCTGGAACCGCGGTCAGTTCGGCAAAGAGTGGGAAGAGTGCGACGACCTCGCTGCGAAGAAGAATTGGAACCTTCGCCTGGGGCTGGGCAAGAAGAAGATCTTCGAAGTGCGTGCGCTCTACAACGACGTCACCTTCATCGACGAGTTTCTCACACCGGACTTCGTGCGCGACGCCAAGATGTTCTCGTTCTCGTGGTCCAACCGCAACGAGCGGTACGAGATCGAGACGCGCGAGTTCAAGGCGGTCAAAGAGAAGCTCTTGTTCCAGCTCACCAACGCGGGCAATCCGTTCATCTACGTGGACGACGCCAACTTCGAGAACCGCGGCGAGTTGCTCCTGCGCCACGATCATCAGGGCCTCGATCTTCGCGCGGACTGGGCGCGCGAGGTGTTGCGGAGCTTGGTGCGCATCTGGAAGCGGCCGGTGAACTTGACCACCCAGGTCGAGGCCAAGCCGGTGATGATGCGCTACGACGGCCGCGAGCACACGACCCGCCATTTGCGGCGGGAGTAATCAAGGGGCTCGCTACGCGTGTTCTATCCGACCGAGGGTTGCTCTATAACTTCGCACGTGGGCACCTTCGTCCGCGACCCTGCGCATTGGCTGTACAAGTTCTCGCCGGACCAGTGGATTGCGGCGTCTCTGCACGAGGTGCGTTCTGCGGAGGCGGCTTTCAAGATGCACAACAGCCGTGCAGGGTTGGCCGGCGCCAAGCGCGCGGCCGGCATGGCCTTGAATGCCGCCCTCATCCTCGAGCCGAACGCGAGCTGGGGGCGCACCTATTTGGACCATCTGATGGCCCTGTCGCGCGATGCGGGGGTGCCGGAGGCGGTGCGCGCGGCATGCTTGGTGCTGCTCGAGACGCCGCTCCCAGGCGGACACGTGGTGGCCTTGCGAACCGCACGCTCGAACGAGCGCGCCCTCGAGGCCGCGCGCGATGTCATGGCGCATGCCTATGCAGTGGTCAAACGGCATGCCGTGCGGGCCGCGAACGATCCGGGCGAGAATGAATCGGAATAGGTGCAGTTTCTCGTGGGGGGTCGCGGTGGCGTTGGCGTTGGCGACCGCATGCGGTGGTGAGCCGAAGCCCGCCGAGTCCCCCGCGCCCGTGCCGGCGCCCGTCGAACCGCCGCGTGAGGCGCGCGCGCCGGAGGTGATGACCGAGGGCAATGGCGGCGCGGGCAATGGCGCCAGCACCCCCGCCGAGCCGCCTGCTGCGGCGTATCCGCCCGCCCGCGCGACCACGATTCCGCTGGCCGCGGCGAACAGCGACGACCCGGTGAGCCGCATGCTGCTCGAAGGCGATGCGGCCTTCGAACGCGGCGACGTGGCGGCCGCGGCGAAGCAATACGAGGCTGCGCGAGCGGCCGCACCCAAGCGGGCCGCGCCCCAAGTTGGCATGGCGCGCCTGCGCATCGCGCGCGCGAACGTGCCCATGGACTTCGGAGCGGGCAAGGGAAACAAAGAGCTCGCCGCCGCGGTGAAAGAGCTGCGGGCGGCGGCGCGGCTCGAACCGTCGCTCGGTGTCGCGCAGGTGGAGCTCGGACGCGCGCTCTTGATGATGGGCGATGCCCCCGCCTCGCTGGAATCCCTGCGGCGCGGCGTCGTTCTGTTGCCCAACGAACCCGAGTCCCACGCGGCCTTGGGTGTCGCGCTGCTGGCCACGGGACATCAGAGTGAATCGCTGCCAGAGCTTGCACGCGCGGTGGAGCTCGACCCGGGAAGCGCTCCTCGCCGCGGCAATTACGGCACGGTTCTCTTGATGGCCGGCCGCGTGAAAGAGGCCATTGCGCAATACGAGGCGCAGGTAAAGCTCGCGGATGGTGATGCGCGCGCGCACTCGGACCTGGGGTCGGCGCTTCTTTTCGAGAACGATTTCGCCCGTGGCGTGGCCGAGCTGAAGAGAGCCATTGCCCTCGATCCAAAACGCGCCACGTTCCACACGAACCTCGGCTACGCGTACCAACAACAAGGGCAACTGGCCGAGGCAATTGCCGAGTATCGCCAGGCCATCCAGTTGGACGATAAGCTTGCAAGTGCGTGGATCAACCTGGCAACCGCGCTGGCGAAGGATCCCAGGACACGCACGGAAGCGCGCGCAGCACTGGAAAAAGCGCGTGCCATCGACGCAACGGATCCGCGCGTGAAAGCGAATCTCGAAGAGCTCGATGCATTGGAAAAGAAGGAAAAAGGTAAGCGTTAGTTCGATGTGAGCCGAAACGTCTTTCGGTTGCGTTTGACTGAAGAATCTTCGCGCGAACGTGCCTTGACGTGCGCCTCGCCCCCCTCTTACCGTGCATCGTCAGTAGTGACGGGAGTTGAGAGAACGTCACCCTCTTCTCGGAGCAGGAGAGGAGACGGAGAGGGAGGGATGGATCATGGCGCTCGGCAAGGTGAAGTGGTTCAACGACGAGAAGGGCTGGGGCTTCATCAAGCAAATCGACGGACCCGATGTGTTCGTCCACTACTCCCAGATTGCAGGGGATGGTCGGCGCATCCTTCTCGAGAACGAGATCGTCGAGTTCGAGGTTCGTGAGAGCCCGAGGGGCCCGCAGGCGCTCAACGTGGTGAAGCCGCCGGGGTTGTCCTAACTCCGTTTTGTAGGCAAAAATCCTTTCTAAGGCCGAGCTCGCATGGCGACTCGGCCTTTTCTTTTGGCGCGACCGTCCTATACATGTCGTCACTAGGCAATTTTGCCGACAAAATGAGGTGGACCGTGAGGATAGCTTCTCTGCTGACGAATGGACGGCCCTTTCTCGGCGTGCGCACTCCAACGGGTGATGCGTTCGTCGACGTGAGTTCCCTGCTGGAGAGTGCGCCGCGCGAGCTCGGTGCATATCTTCGCGCGCCGAAGAGCGAACGCGAGGCGATCGAGCGCATCGTGCGCGATGCACCGGAGCGCTCGCGGATCAGCGTCAAGGACGTGACGTACCGCCCGCTGCTGAGTGCCGGCAGCAAGGTGCTCTGCCTCGGTCTCAACTACGTCGACCATGCCAACGAGAGTCCGTACGACCCGCCGAAGTACCCGGTCCTCTTCGCCCGCTTTGCGACCAGCTTCGTCGGGCACGAGCAGCCCATCGTTCGCCCGACCCTCTCGAGCCACTTCGATTACGAGGCCGAGCTGGTCGTGTTCATCGGCCGCGCCGGGCGCAACATCCCGCGCGAGCGCGCGCTCGAGCACGTCGCGGGCTACAGCTTGATGAACGACGGATCCATTCGCGATTACCAAATGCGTACGCCGCAATGGACCATCGGCAAAAACTTCGACCGCACGGGTTCGCTGGGGCCCGAGTTGGTGACCCCCGACGAGTTGCCCGAGGGCGCGCATGGTCTTCGCATCCGCGGCCTGCTCAATGCCAAGGTGATGCAGGAGGCGAACACCGCGGACATGATCTTCGGCGTCGCCCACACCATTGCGCTTCTCTCGGAAGCGTTGACCCTCGAGGTCGGCGATGCCATCGCCATGGGCACGCCCGGCGGCGTTGGCTTCGTGCGCAAGCCACCCGTCTTCCTGTCGCCCGGCGACGTGTTCGAGGTCGAGGTGGAGCGGGTGGGCACGTTGCACAACCGCGTCGTGGACGAATCGGAGCTCGCGAAGTCATGACCACCCAAGCTGCCATCCACTCGCTACGCCGGTTCGGCCTCTCCGTCCCGGATCTCGCGCAGGCAGAACGATTTTATCGATGTTTCGGGCTCGACGTGGCCCCGTTCGAGGGCGGCGGCTTGTCGATTCGAACCGCAGCGCACGGGCGCGAGGTGGCGCGTATGCACCTCGGCCCGCGCAAACAGCTGCACCATTTGAGCTTCGGCGCCTTCGACGGTGACCTGGACCAGCTCGCGACCCAGGCCATCGAGGCGGGCGCGCGCGAGATCCCGGCGTACGACGGCGGGCCCGGACGCTGGTTCGTCGATCCCGACGGACGCGCCTTCCACATCGTTGCGGACGAGAACCGCTCGCCGAAGGGACGCACCACCGAGGAGCTCATCGTCCACGCGGGACCCAACGCCGCACCCGGGCGCGATCTCGAGGTGCGACCGCGGCGCCTCGGCCACGTGATGCTCCTCACGACGGACGCGGGACGCACGGCGAGCTTCTACATGCGCGCCCTCGGCATGCGTCTCTCCGATGCGACCGAGGGCATCGTCTCCTTTTTGCACCACCCGCACGGCAGCGATCATCACGTGATCGCCTTCGTGCAATCGCCCGGGCCGGCGGCGTTTCATCACGCGAGCTTCGAGGTGCCCACCGTGGATGCCGTGGGCATCGGTGCGAACCGCATGGCGGGCCACGGCTACAAGGAAGGGTGGGGCGTTGGGCGGCACTACGCCGGGTCCAACTTTTTTCACTACGTGCGCGATCCGTGGGGAAGCTTCGTCGAGTACTTTTGCGACATGGACTACATCCCCGCCAATACACCGTGGGAGCCCAGGAAGGTGGCACCAGAGAACTCGCTGAGTTCCTGGGGGCCCGAGCTGCCCGATTACTTCCTCGTCAATTCGGAAGCGTAAGCCATGGTCGCCTCTTTCTCCGAGCCGACCTTGGCGACGACCTTGGTCGACCGCGTGCGCGCGGACATTTTGGCCGGCGCGCTTCGGCCCGGGGAAAAGCTGCGCCTCGAGCATCTGGCCGCACGCTACGACGTGGGAAGGAGTCCCCTTCGCGAAGCATGCGGCCGTCTCGCCGCCGAAGGCCTGGTGGTCATCGAAGACCAACGAGGCTTCCGGGTGGCGCCTGTCTCACGGAAAGATCTTCTCGATTTGACGCGGACCCGTCAGCAAATCGAGGCCCTTGCCCTGCGCGATAGCCTGGCCCAAGGCGATCTCGATTGGGAGGCGCGGGTGACGGGGGCGCTGCACAAACTGGAACGCACGCCGATCCTGGTGCCCGGAGAGCCCGAGGCGCTCTCCCCGGCGTGGGAGAGCGCGCACCGCGCGCTTCACGAGGCGCTCGTGGACGCGTGCACCTCGACGTGGCTCCATCGCTTCCGCGCCGTTTTGTACGATCAGAGCGAGCGGTACCGGCGCCTCACCGTGGAGTACAAGCGCCCAGACGTGCGCGACGTCGTGGCCGAGCACGCAGCCCTGGCGCGGGCCGCCCTCTCACGCGACGTCGAGCGAACGTGCGCGCTCATGGTCGAGCATGTCGCGCGCACGACGGACCTCGTCCTCGAGGCGTATCCGACGCTCGAGGCCGAGACGTAAGCTCACTGCGGGATGGCGCCGGGATCCATCCAGAAGTGCTCCCAGATGTGCCCGTCGGGATCCTCGAAGCCCCACCCGTACATGAAGCCCTTGTCATCGGGCTCCTTGTAGCGACGCCCGCCCGCAGCCAGCGCCTTCTCGACGATGGCATTCACGCTTTCGCGCGAGTCGTGCGAAAGGCTCACGAGGACCTCGCTGCCCTTTTTCCCATCCGCGATGGCCTTGTCGATGAAGGTCTGGAAGAACTTCTCGACGAGCAGCATGGCGAAGATGTTCTCGCCGATGAGCATGCAGGTGGCATTCTCGTCGGTGAACTGCGGATTGAAGGAGTATCCGAGCTTCGTAAAGAAATCGACGGAGCGCTTCAGATCTTTGACGGGGAGGTTGACGAAAATCTTGGTGGCCATGACTTGCAGATCCCTTTCCTGACTTCACCTCTACGTCGAACGGTGCCGGGCCACTTCGACAACGAGGATCATTTTCTTTCAGGTTCTCCCAAGGGACGGAAACGACGGTGTTTACCGCTTCCGGTAGCGGCCCATGGCTTCGAGGAAGAAGTAGTCGCCGTAGATGAGCGAGTTCGTCGCCGAGCCCCAGGCCACGGAGCCGTTGGCCAGAAGCCCGCGGTGGGGAGAGTCCTTGGCCAGGTAGAGAAGCTTTCCGTCGGGTCCGCGGAAGGTCAGAAGTGAGCGCAAGATGTTCTCTGCGGCCACGCGATAGCGCTTGCGGGCTTTTCGCTCGTGCGACAGCCTGCTCAGATCGAGGAGGCCCGATGCCGCCACGGCGGCCGCCGACGCGTCGCGCTCCGTGAACACGTTGGTGGCCGGCTTGTGGGCGCTGTAGGGTCCGTCGGGCTCGCCGCGCGAGGCGTCGAAGTCGGACGGCGGCACGAAATCGCCCTCGCGATGGTTGTAGGGATCCGCCGTATCGTTCGCGGGAAGGTGCGCGATGAAATAGTCCGCCGCCTTTTCGGCCGCCTCGAGAAACCGCTCCGCGGCCGCCGGGTTGGTGCGGCACGTGAGCCGGTGGACCGTGGCAAATCCGTGGATGGCCCAGGCTTGCCCGCGCGACCAGGTGGTTTCGGCGCCGTATCCCTGATCTGTGATCTTGTCGAACAGCTTCCCATCGGCGGGCGTGCCCGAGGTTCCGTCGTTGTAACGGCTGATATGGTACGTGCTGCCGTTCGCGCGCAGGTTGTTCTCGAGGACCGTGAGCGAGTGCTCGAGGGCATGGGCGCGCCACGTCTTCGCTTGCTCGGGCTCGGCCCACGTGGCGGCCTGGAAGAGCAGCGGCACGTTCATCATGGAGTCGATGTAGACGGGGTAGGGGCCCTCCGGGTAATCGTCCAACGCGCGCAGTGCGCCTGCGGGGATGCCGCCCTGGTTGAAGCGGCGATCGAGCGTGGCGGCTCCGGCGACCAGCATCTCGCGGGCGTGGGCGCGGTAGCTGCCGTCCGGATCTTCCGCATCGCCCGTCGAATCGAGCGCGCGCCCGAAGCCGTAGAGGAAGCGCTGGCCGATGTCGTGATCGATGGGGTTCCCCACCATCTTTTGAATGCCGGCCGTCCAATCGCGCGCAAAACCGGCGATGTCATCCTCCCCAGTCTCACGGTACGCGACCCAGAGCGTCCCGGGAAAATAGCCACTTCGCCAATCTTCCACGCGGCTCGAGACAACGGGGGAGTTGCGCGGGCGGAAGTTCCACTGCCCGAGTTCGGCGCCCGACGTGAACGTGTTCGTCGGGTAATACGTCACCGCATCGTCGGGGTGCGTTTGCTTGACGAAGGCGACGGTGTCACGAAGACGTGTCAGCGCAAAGGCGAAGGCATCGTCCACGGCCTGATCCAGTGCACCGTCCACCGTGAGGGACTCGTCGTGCCGTTCGGTCGTGGGGTCCGTATGGCCCGTGCCGGCGCAGGCGGCCGGCGCGAGCGCGAACGCAAGGATGAACGTTTTCGAAAGGTGTTGCAGGTGCTTCAATGTGTTTCCTTCTCGTAGGCGCCGAGGGTGATCCACGGCCAGGGAATGCGGGGGCGTGAGCTGCTTGCTGCATGCAGCGGTGGGCTCGAGCGAGGTCCGAACATGGGGTCCGGAAAGGCATGCCCGAACGGGCTCCACGTGGGGAGCGAGCCTGCATCGACGAGCGGGCTCTCGGGACTCGGTCGAAAATCGTGCGAGCTCGGGTCGAGAAACCCGGGGTCGTCGCCAACGAGGGTCCGTTCGAACAGGGCAGGGATCTCCGTGCCCGTGGGGACCCAATTGTACGAGCCGGCGAGGACCTCGCCATCGACCCATTTCGCCTCGGTCGTATCGAAGATGGCCACGGGGCCACCGCCCAACCGATAAAAGACGTTGTTGTGCAGCTCGATGGAATCGACCGTTTCGAAGACCTGAATGGCGGCAAACGGCAAGTCCGCCGCGAGGACGAAGGTGTTGTTCACGAAGCGGTAGCGCCCGGCCGTTTCGGACCATTCCCCGTCGCTGCCCACGCGGGCCACGTACGTACCTTGCGTTTTGACGAAGACGTTGCCAACGACGTCCGAATCTTCACGAACGGGCGGGGGCTTCTCCAGGTCCGGGCCGATCAATTCGATTTCGCGGTACGCGCCGCCTTCGACCCAATTGTAGCGAATCTCGTTTCGCTCGGCGCGGCTCTTGATGGCATTTCCGCCGAGTTGATCATGCAAGTAGCAATGCTGCATTCGAAATACGGAACCGGGATATGCCGTTTCGTCCGTGGCCATGTACACGGGGTGGCGGCGGGTTCCGTTGCCGCAGGCGTACACCTCGACGCGCTCGAGGGTGAGGGAGCCGGAGCCTTCGTCGGCGCCCAGGAGGCCATGCCCGCCGCAATCGCGGATGACGGTGTCACGGATGGTGATGTCGTCGGCATGGTGGAAGACGTTGCGTGAGCTTCCCCCGGCCACGTCGAAGCCTTCGAAGACGTAGTGGTTCGCGGCGAAGGTGAGGGTGTCGCGCCCGCCGAAAAGAACGGGCCTCACGCCCTGTTCGTTGCGAATGCCGCGAATGCGAATGGGGCGATATTTGGTGCCCGGCTTCGAGAAGATGATTCCGCCCGCGTACGGTTCGCTGCCGGGGTGAACGTCGACGACGTCACCGGGCTCGAGAAGCGGGATGACCGGCTCCAGAGAGGCGTAAGGGCGACCAGGCCCTACCTCGTATTTTCGATGAAGGGCGGATTCCGAGGTCGCGCTGGCTTCATCGTTGTCGTTGGCTCCGCCGCAAGCTGCAGTGGAAATGGCGAGAAATAGGAATAGTGCTGCTCGTGCCATATCTCGTTTCGAGAACTATTCGACAACGAGGGGGCGCTTCTTAGGCGCGCCCGCACGAAAAACGAATTGTTTCAGTTCCGACCGGCCGGCGTGCTACGCCCACGCAGCGTGTGGGACTTCCGCGATGCGGAAGGTTTCGCTCTCGGGCTCGAGGATGTGGGACTCCACCTCGCCCAGCATGCCTTTGTCGTCGAATTGGTAGACGTTGAAGCTGGCCATGCGCTCGTGCGCTTCGTGGTGCAGGGAGGCGCTGGTGGCGCCGACGACGTGGAGCTTGCCGGCGCGTGTGGTGAGCGGGCGTTGCAGCCTACGGTGCAAGTGACCGTGCAGAATGAGGCCGTGCGCGAAGCCTTGGACGTGGGCCGTGAGGTCGTCGGCGTCCTCGAGGCCTTCCATCAAGGTCTTGAGCCGCGACGGTGGGTTCTGCACCGGGTGGTGGAGCAGCACCACGGGCGTGCGGTCTTTGACCTGCGGGTGCGCGAGGATGCGCGCGAACGCATCGAGCTGCGCGCTGCCCAGGCGCCCGGCGGCCACGAAGGGCAGGCGCGGCACCGCGCTGGAGAGGCCAATGATGGCGAGCGGCCCGCGCAGGCGCACGAAGGGAAAGCGCCCCAGGCCGATGTCCACCGCGAGCTCGGGGAGATCGCTTTCGACGAAGGGCCCGAAGTAGCGCATGAACCGGCGCGTGCGCAGCGCTCCGCGCGTGTACAAATCGTGATTGCCCGGGACGACGCTCACGTTCTTCGGGTCCAGGCCCAGCGCCTCTTGCAACAGCGCGCGCGCCGCCTCGAACTCGGGCTCGAGCGCCAAGTTCGTGATGTCGCCCGTGACGGCCACGTGATCGATCGACGTGCGCGCGATCTCGCGGGCGATGGCGCGAACGTAGTTCGGGCGGTGGATGTGCCCGCGCTTGAGCCGGAGGTTCGCGTAGCCGGAAAGCCGCTTGTTCAAGAAGCGATGCGGCGAAATGCCGGAGAGCGACAAGATGTGCAAATCCGAAAAATGGGCAATTCGCATGGCGTTACCGAGGATCCTTAGCGCAACGAAAGCCGATGTGCGGCCCGCGGCCCAAAAAGCTGTACGTGCGGTACGTGGCGCGCATCCATGCGGCCCCATGTTGGTACGATCCGCCGCGCACGACGTGGTAGGTGCCGTTCTTCGAGCCCTTGGGGTTGGTCTGCGGCATGGGCGAATAGCCGAAGCCGTTCTCGTCGTCCTCGAAGAGATCGTGCACCCATTCGGATGCATTGCCGCTCATGTTCAGCACGCCCTCGGGGGTGGCGCCGTCGGGCAGGGCATCGACGGGGGCGAGGCCGGTGTACCCGTCGGTGGCATCGGTTTCGTCCGGGGCGAAGGCTCCGTGGTTGCTGAGGTGGGCGTTGTAGAACGAGCCCCAGGGGAAAGGGCGGCCCATGGTGCCGCGTGCGGCGAATTCCCACTCGGCCTCGGTGGGGAGCCTTCCGCCCGCCCATTCGCAATACGCCGTGGCGTCTTCCCAGCGCACGAAGGTGACCGGCAGCTCGGGGCGATCGAAGCGCGCATCGCCCGGTGGAAAGCCCGCCGGTGCGCAGACGCCCGCCGAGACGCAGCGCTGGTAGGCACCGACGGAGACCTCCGTGCGATCGATTTCGAAGGCCGAGAGAGTGACCTGGTGCGCGGGGAGCTCGGCGCGGAAGGTTCGCTGCAGCTGGATGCTGTCGCACTCGGCGCGCCAGATTTCCTTGCGGCACATTTGCAGGGCCCGCGTCAGGTCGAACCAGAGCGAGCCCATGACGAAGATGCCGCCGGGCAGGCGCACGCGATCGGGCGGTGGCGTGCGAAGGGCTTGCACGCCGACGGCGGGGGCGGAGCGGGCGGCGCCATCGAGCCCGCCCCACCAGGTTTCCGGACGCACCGGCGTGTCGGGCCGGCGGGGCGCCAGCACCCCGATGACCATGGGAAACGCGAGTGCGGCGCCGACCTTGAACACCGGGATGTTACCCCGTGACGATGCGCATCGGGTGCTCGAGCAGGCTTCGCAGCTCGGCCAAGAAGGCCGCGCCCACGGCGCCGTCGACCACGCGGTGATCGCAGGAGAGCGTCATCGCGAGCTTCTTGCCGGCGACGACCTGCCCATCGCGAACCACCGGCTCCTCGCGCACCTTGCCCACGGCGAGGATCGCGCCCTCGGGCGGGTTGATGACGGCCGCGAAGTTGTCGATGCCGAACATGCCCAGGTTCGAGATGGAGAACGTGCCGTCCTGCATCTCTTCGGCCTTGAGCTTCTTGGCCTTGGCGCGGCCCGCGAGCTCGCGGACCTCGCTGCCGATGGCCACGACGCTCTTCTGGTCCGCGTTGCGCACCACCGGCGTGACGAGTCCTTCCGGCACCGCCACGGCGACCGAGATGTCGATGCGCTTGTGGACCAGGATGGCCTCGGGGGTGAACTGCGCATTGCACTCGGGCACGCGCGCGAGGGCAACGGCGCAGGCCTTGACGAGAAGGTCGTTCACGCTGACCTTCGCGGGCTTCTCCTCGGTCTTCGCCTTCTTGGCGGCCGCCTCGAGCTCCGCGTTGATCTGCTCGCGGAAGGCGACCAGCTTTTCGACGTCGACGTCGATGGTCAGATAGAAGTGCGGGACGTTCTTCTTCGACTCGGAGAGGCGCCGCGCAATGGTCTTGCGCATCATCGAGAGCGGCCGCACCTCCGGCTCCGCGTAACCCGATGCCCCGGGTCCTGCAGGCCCTGCGGGGGCATGCACCGCATGGCCGTTGGCGCCTTGGGGCGCCGCAGTCGGACGGCTCGAAGCCAGCGAATCCAGATCCTGCGCGACCACGCGGCCGCCGGGGCCGGAGCCCTGCGCACCTTGAAGATCGATCCCCCGCTCACGTGCGGCGCGGCGGACGTACGGCGAGGCGAAGATGCGGCCCTGCGGTGCGTGCGCCCGGCTGCGGCCGTTGCCTTCGCGCTCGGTGCGGTCCAACAGCGACCCCTTTTCGCGGGGCGCGGCCGGCGGCGCCGCTTGTGCCTGTTGCGGTGCTTCGACGGTGGCGGCTGCGGCCGGCGGGGGCGCGGCCGGCTTCTCTGCCGCCGGCGCGGGGGCCGCGGCCGCAGCCGGTGCACTCGCTCCAGCGCCACCACCAGCCTGCGCGACCAACGCCGCGACGTCTTCACCGGCCTTGCCGAGAATTGCCACCGGCTGGCCGAGCTTCACTTCGGCGCCGTCAGCGACGAGGAGCTTCAGCAATACGCCCTTGTCGAAGGCGCGAAACTCCATCGTGGCCTTGTCGGTTTCCACCTCGGCGAGCAGATCGTCGACGTTGACCTCGTCGCCCTCTTTCTTGTGCCACGCGGTGAGGACCCCTTCCTCCATGGTCGGGGAGAGCTTCGGCATATCGAGAATTTTGGCCATGATCTCCTCAGTCTCCTCAGGCCTGCCCGCGGTAGAGCACGCGCTTCGCCGCCGCGATGACGCGGTCGGGCTGCGGAATGCAATGTTGTTCCAGTTTGGCGTTGTACGGCATGCCCACGTCGAGGGTGGCCACGCGCAACACCGGAGCATCCAGCGAGTCGAACGCCAGCCGCTGAATGCGATCGGCCACCTCGGCGCCCACGCCGCCGTAGGGGAATCCTTCGTGCACGACCACGCAGCGGTGGGTCTTCTCCACCGAGTCGACGATCGTGTCCTCGTCGAGGGGACGCAGCGAACGCAGATCGACGACTTCCGCCGAGATGCCTTCCTTCTCGAGCGCCGCCGCCGCGTCCATCGCGACGTGCGTCATGCGCGAGTACGCGACCAAGGTCACGTCCTTGCCCTGGCGCACCACGTTCGCCTTGCCGAGCGCGATCGCGTCCTGGTCGTCGGGCACGTCGCCCTTGACCGAGTAGAGCGTCTCCGACTCCATCACCAGCACCGGGTTGTCGTCGCGGATGGCCGCCTTCATCAGGCCTTTCGCGTCCGCCGGATACGCCGGCGCGATCACCTTCAAGCCGGGGATGGTCGCGTAGAAGTGCTCCATCGCATGGCTATGCTGGCTGCCCACTTGCTTCGCGCTGGCGTTCGGCCCGCGGAAGACGATGGGGCAGTTGAATTGCCCGCCCGACATCTGCCGCAGCTTGGCGGCGTTGTTCAAGATCTGGTCGAACGCCACGGCGGAGAAGTTCCACGTCATGAACTCCACGATGGGGCGCAGCCCCACCATGGCGGCGCCGATGCCAATGCCGGCGAAGCCGCCCTCGGCAATCGGTGTGTCGATGACGCGCTTGTCGCCGAACTTGTCGAGCATCCCCTCGGAGACTTTGTAGGCACCCTGGTAGTGCCCCACTTCTTCTCCCATGAGGAAAACGCGATCGTCGCGCTCCATCTCCTCGATCATTGCTTCACGAAGCGCTTCTCGAAATCGAATGTTCCGGGCCATGCTGTTTCTCGTTCCGTACGTGCCTAAAGTTCTTTGGGGGTGTGGGGCGGCGGAGCCCCCCATGACCCACGACCTTCCGCGGGGGTGTGGGGCGGCGGAGCCCCCCACGACCTTCCGCGGGGGTGTGGGGTGGCGGAGCCCCCCACGACTTGACTACGTCGCGAAGGGACCGTCGTACGTCGTTGCTTCGAGCAGCGACGGATCCGGCTCGGGGCTCTCCTCGGCGAACTTCACCGCGGCCATCACCTCTTCCTCCACCTCGGCCTCCAACGCCGCGATGCGCTTCTCTTCGTAGCCCTCGCTCAGCAGCTTGGCGCGCGTGCGCAGGACGGGGTCCTTCTTCTTGCGATCTTCGAGCTCGGCGGCGGTGCGGTACTTCGCCGGATCGCTCATCGAGTGGCCGCGGAAGCGGTAGGTGCGAATCTCCACCAACGTCGGCATCGACGTTTCGCGTGCGCGGTCGACCGCTTGGCGAATGCGCTCTTCGACTTCGAGCACGTCGTCGGCGAAGAAGCGATCGCTCGGGATGCCGTAGCCCACGGCCTTCGTGGTCACGTCCTCCACGCTCATCGTGCGCGACATCGGGGTACCCATCGAGTACTCGTTGTTCTCACAGATGAAGACGATGGGCAGCTTCCAGAGCGCCGCCAGCGAGACGCCCTCGTGGAAGCCGGCGATGGACACGGCGCCCTCACCGAAGAAGCAGAGGGTGACGCGCTTGTCGTCGCGGTACTTCGATGCGAAGGCCACGCCCGCAGCGAGCGGGATGTGACCGCCGACGATGCCGTAGCCGCCGAGCATGTTCGTCGCTTTGTCGAACATGTGCATCGAGCCGCCGAGGCCCTTCGAGCAACCGGTGCCCTTGCCCCAGAGCTCCGCCATGAGCGCGTTCGGGCTCATGCCCTTCGCCAGCGCGATGCCGTGATCGCGGTACGTCGTGATGACGTAGTCGTCGGGCTGGAGTGCCGCCATGGCCCCCACGCCGACCGCCTCTTGCCCGATGTACAGGTGGAGGAATCCACCGATCTTGCCTTGCGCGTAGGCGCGCGCGGCTTCTTCCTCGATGCGGCGGATGAGGAACATCTGCCGGTACAAGGCAACCAGGTGTTCGATGCCCGCTCCAGGACCCGCTTTCGGGGTGGGGACGCGACCGCTGCCACCGGTGCCATCCTTGGCTCCAGGCACATCGCGAGGCGGTGCGGATTCGACGGATTGAACGGGATGGGTGTGGGAGTTTGTTTGGGCCATGTGTCGGATGATGTTAGGGGGCGGCTAAAATTGCCGACCAATGGTGAGTAGTCCGCCCCCATCTTTCGTGGGGCCAAAACCGACGTACAACGGTGGTTTACTCGGAGATGGAAGATTCCATAAGGCCGCGGCGTCGTGACGTAGATACTTCTTTGGCGAAAGTAGTCCGACGAGCAAAAGTGGCAAGCCAGGACCGAAGAACAACAGTCCCCATACCACGTCAAACGCTGTTTTAGTGTCTCGCTGCGCACTGCTCGATTCCACGGCCACGATGCCGAAGAGCCCGATGCCGGAGAGGATCGAGCCCGAGATCAGCGGTCCTAGACGCGGTTTTGTTTCCAAGTGGTATCCGGTTGGGATCGGCTTATCCGAATCATAGGGCATGGTTTCCGGCGCCAGGGCTGGCGCCAACGGCGCGCTTTGCTGGGCTTTCCACGTTTGGGCATCAAGGGGAATGGGCTGTCCGTTTCGCTCGATGCGCGCAATACCGTCCCATCGAATGGTCGCACTCGGTCCCTGCGCCAATCGAATGACGGCCGACTCGCCAATGCGCAGCTCCGTCAATGTGCCGCGCACCTGCTGACCGTCTTTCAGGTAGACGACATCGGTGCCGGCTGCCGGACCGGACCATGTGACACCGCCCGACTGCGGTGGCGCTGCGGGAGGCGGAGCCCCGGGACCCGTTTGCGGGGTAGTACTTACTTGTGCATAGGCACTCGAAACGGAGAGAAACACCAAGTGCAGGGCGAGAAATCCCGAAGCCCACGCTCGTTTCGCAGACCCGTCTCGTTTCGCCCTCCCACGCCGTTGCATGCCGTATTTTCTCCCTGTCGTTCTAATCGTCTTGCGTGAAGCTCGGTTTTCGCTTTTGCGCGAACGATAGAGCACCCTCGATGATGTCGCGGCTTCGAATCGCATACTGCCCTAGCTCGGCCTCGATGCGCAGCCCCTCTTCGAGCGGCCGCCCCCATCCCATGAGCGCGGCCTGCTTGTCGGACCGCATCGCTCCCTGTGGAAGCTCGCAGAGTCGTTGCGCGAGTTCAATGGTCCGCGCACGTGACGCGCCGCGTGGTACGATCTCGTTGGCGAGCCCGATACGGAGCGCTTCGTCCGACTTAACGAACCGCCCCGTCAAAATAAGCTCCATCGCGCGGCCCATGCCCACGATGCGTGGCAGCCGCTGCGTTCCGCCGTCGACCAGCGGCACATTGAATCGGCGGCAGGCGACCCCCATTTCCGCGTGCTCCTCGACGATGCGGATGTCGCCAAGGCACGCGAGCTCGAGCCCTCCGGCGAGGGCGTGGCCATTGATGGCGCAGAGGATCGGCTTGTAGATGTCCGTCTGCCGCGTGTAGCCGAGGTATCCCTCGCCGTGCGCAATGAATTGCCGCATCTTCGACGGCGACGCGTCGAGGCCAGGCCCGAGCTCGGCGATCGCCGTGAGATCCGCCCCCGCGCAAAACGCTTCTTCACCGCTGCCGGTAAGGACGGCGACCCAGAGCGCTTCGTCGTCGCGAAAGCGTTTCCATGCGGCGGTGAGCAACGCGGCCGTTTCACCATCGACGCAGTTGCGTTTCTCCGGTCGCGCAAGGGTGATGACGAAGACGCGATCGATCACCTCGGTGAGGACTTTTGGGCTCATGAGGATTTTGCCGCCCTTTCACCTGACGCCGGGTTCCAACACGCCACGCGATGCCCGCTGCCTGGCGTGAGTTCGTCGAGCGGAGGGATCTCTTTGTCGCAGGTCCCGCGAAGGATGCGCGGGCAACGCGGATGGAAGGAGCAGCCCTCGGGCGGGGCGATGGGCGAGGGGACGTCGCCTTCGAGCACCAGGCGCAGGCGCTTCTTCTCGGGATCCGGATCCGGCACGGCGGCGAGCAGCGCATTGGTGTACGGGTGCAGCGCGTTCTCGTAGACCTGGTCGGCCGGTCCCTGTTCGACGATCTTGCCCAGGTACATGACCGACACGCGGTGGCTCACGTGCTCGACCACGCGGAGATCGTGCGAGATGAAGAGGTACGAGAGGCCGAGCTCCTCTTGGAGCTCCATGAGCAGGTTGATGATCTGCGCCTGGATCGACACGTCGAGCGCGCTGATTGGCTCGTCGCACACGATGAACTCGGGCTGCACGGCCAGCGCGCGTGCAATGCCGATGCGCTGCCGCTGCCCACCGGAAAACTCGTGCGGGTAGCGCCGGAGCACGTCGGGGCGCAGGCCCACCTTTTTGAGCAGGTCCACGACCATGTGGGTCTCGTCGGAGCGCGAGGCCGCCAATTTGTGGATGCGGATCGCCTCCGCGACGATGTCGTGCACCGTCATGCGCGGGTTCAAGCTCGAATACGGATCCTGGAAGATGATCTGCATCTTGCGCCGGAGCGGCCGCATCTCCGCCGCCGTGTAACGCCCGACGTCGCGCCCGTCGTAGACGACGCGTCCGTAGGTCGGCTCGATGAGGCGCAGAATGAGGCGGCCGAGCGTGCTTTTGCCGCACCCGCTCTCGCCGACGAGCCCCATCGTCTCGCCGCGCCGTACGCGGAGGGAGACTCCGTCGACGGCGCGCAGCAGCTCCGTCTTGCGCGCGAGCAGGCCGCTGCGCACCGGGAAATACTTGGTGAGCTTTTCCGTCGCCACCAAGGTGCGCGGCGTGTTCTCGCTTTTTTCTTCGGTTTCGACGTTCGTGGTGGTGGTCACGCCCCGACCTCCTGCCAGCGGATGCACCGCGCGAATTGGTCCTCACCGTCGACCGGGAGAAGGTCCGGATCTTTCTCGTGGCAGGCGTCGATGACCAGCTTGCAGCGATCGGCGAAGCGGCACCCGCTGGGCAGGTGACGCAGGTCCGGCACCATCCCCTCGATGGTCGGCAGGCGCACGAGCCGCGCCTGTTTGTCGCGCGGGCCCTTGCGTGCCGCAAGGCGCGGAACGCTCGCCATCAGTCCATGCGTGTACGGATGCCGCGGGCGGCCGAGCACGTGGCGCACTGGCCCGCTCTCCACGATGCGCCCCGCGTACATGACGATGACGTGTTCCGTGTATTCCGCAATGACCCCCAAGTCGTGCGTGATGAGCAGGATGCTCATCCCGAGCTCGCCCTGGAGCTGGTGAATCAATTCGAGGATCTGGGCCTGAATGGTGACGTCGAGCGCCGTCGTCGGTTCGTCCGCGATGAGAAGGGCAGGACGGCAGGCGAGCGCCATGGCGATCATCACGCGCTGGCGCATCCCGCCCGAGAGTTGGTGCGGGTACGCGTCGACGTTGGTGTCCGGCGACGAGATGCCCACGTGGCGCAGCAGCTCGCGGGTGGCGTCGTAGGCCTCGCGGCGCGAGACCTTTTGATGCAGCAGGATCGCCTCGACGATTTGCGCGCCCACCGTGTAAACGGGGTTCAGGCTGGTCATCGGCTCCTGGAAGACCATGGAGATCTCGTTGCCGCGCACGTCGCGCATTTCGCGCTCGGTCAGGCGAAGGAGATCCATGCCTCGCAGCTCGATGGAGCCGGACTCGATGGTTCCCGGGGGCGACGGGATGAGCCGCAAGAGCGACAGCGCCGTCACGCTTTTGCCGCAGCCGCTTTCGCCGACGACGCCCACGGTTTGGCCCGGGCCAATGTCGAAGGAGACGCCGTCCACCGCCCGGACCGACCCGTGCTCGGTTCGAAAGCTCGTCACGAGATCGCGTACGCGAAGCAAAGGGGGCGTGGAAAGCGCCATGATCCGGGCGACTCTACCTCGTGATACGTCTTGGCCCAACGATGAAGCTTCGGGCTTGCCTGCTTTGCCTCGTGTCTCTGTTTCTCGTGCTTCTTCTCGCGCTTTTGCCCGGGTGCGTTGCCCGGCCGCGCATGTGCGTGGCCTCGAGCGAATGCGGCGCGCGGCAATCGTGCGTCGTGGGGCGGTGCCAGGATTCGGCCGGCGTGCCGCTCATTCAGAAGAAGGAGGTGCGGCGCCTGGTTCTCGACCCGGTGGCCATCGGCTACGTGGAGCGGGGCAGGGGCGCCACCGATGGCGCTCTTCCGCCGATTTTCACCCTGGGCCGCTCGGCGGGCGGGGATTCGCGCCTGTACCTGCGTTTCGCCGTTCCGCCCGCGGTCGCCAAGGACACGGCCATTTTGGAGGCTTACGTCCTTTTGGACCGCTCCCTGGCGGTGCAGCCCGATCCGACGCCCCTCGTTCTCCACGCGGCGCGGGTGGTGTCGCCTTGGGATCCGCGCTCCATCTCGTGGCAGTTCCAACCGCGGTTCGAGGACGCCTCGTCGGGCGGATCGCCGGCCACGCGCGTGGTGCCGGCTGCGCGCCGGGTGGTGCGGGTCGACGTTCGTGACATCGTGCAGCGCTGGCGTTCGCGGGATGGGCGGGATCAGGGCATCGTCATCATGGCGGACAACTCGACCGAAGTGGGAATGGCGTTTGCCCTGGCTTCAGCTGGGAGCGCAGCTGGGAGCGCGGCGGGCAACCCGGATGCGGACCCAGCGTCCGCACCCAGGCTCGAGCTATATTTGGCGCCCGAGCCAGCCCGCTAAGTCCGGTTGAATGGACTTGACGCGCCGCCGTCGAATCGCCGAGCCCGATCGGAGCGGTCGACGCCGCGACCAAGCCGATGCATTGTTAGCGGTTAAGAAAGGTATGCCGATGCGACGAGAAGTGACAAAGCTAAGCGCAAGAACCATGAAACACGCTCCCTCCCTCAGGATGGCGCTTGGCGGTGTGGCGATGGGTGCGGTGGCCGTGCTGGCCATCGCAACCGGCTGCAGCAAGGACAGCGAAGCCGCCCCCGCGCAGGCCAACAAGACCACCGAGAAAGCGCCCGTCGAACAGGTCGCCGCCGGCAACCACATCGAAGGCAAGAACTTCAAGCTCGACGCCACGCCGGAAGGCGACTGCAAAGCCGGCGCGACCTGTGTCGTGGTCCTGCGTCTCGAGGCGGCGGGCGGCTACCACGTCAACAAGGAGTACCCGTACAAGTTCAAGGCGGCGGACTTCGCGGGCATCGAGTTTCAGGGCACCGACGCGGCGGGCAAGAACGTGTTCTCGAAGAACGCGGGCGACTTCAAGATCGACGGCGAGAAGATCGCCACCTTGCGGGTCAAATTCAAGCCGACCGCGAAGGGCAACGTGACCGTCTCGGGCAACTACAAGATGAGCGTGTGCTCCGAGAAGGACTGCCAGATCGAGGCGCAGGAGATCTCGGCCTCCGTCGCCGTCAAGTAGCCGTCAGGTCAACACCGCCTCCGCTGCACGCTCCGCGGCCTTTGCATCGTCCGCGGAGCGACCGATCCCCAGCGCAACGGCGCGGATCGTTCGAAGGAGGTGCGCGGGCTGCGTGGCGGAGTAACCCATGTGGCCCACGCGGAAGTACTTGGCTTTGTTGTCGGGATCGAGCCCGCCCGCGATGATGGCGCCGTTCGCGAGGACGCGCGGAATCGCCGACACGTCGACCCCGTCGGGGTAGCGAATCGCACTGAGCGTGTTCGCGGTGATCTCCTCCCGCGCCGGCACCAAGGTGAGGCCCAGCGAGGCCCACGCAGCACGCATCGCGCGCGCAGCACGCTCGTGCAGGGCGAAGCGGCCGGCCATCCCTTTCGGATCGGAGAGGATTTCCCCGAGGCCCACGGACAGCGCCATGATGAGCGGCGTGGCCGGCGTGGCGAAGTAGCTCGGCTGGCCTGCCTCGTACGCGCGCATGATGGGCAGCCATGAATCGAGGTCCATCGACAGCGGCGGCGCGTGCGTGAGGCGGGCCCGCGCTTCGAGGGCGCGCTCGCTGAAGACGAGCAGCGCGAGGCCCGGCGGCAGGCCGATGGCCTTTTGCGAGGCGGTGAGGTAGACGTCCGCGCCCCACCCGGCCATGTCGAAGCGTTCCGCCGCGGTGGCGCAGACGCCATCGACGATGGAGAGCGCGCCATGGTTTTTCGCGAGTCCAACGAGCGTCTCCGCATCGGCGCGCACGCCGGTGGACGTGTCGACATGGGTCACGAAGACGGCCTTGAACGGCAGCTTCGCCTCCGCCGCGCGGGCCAGGGAGGCCGCCACCTCGGCCGATGCCGGCGCTTCACCGAAGGGCGCCGCGACGACGGTCACCTCGACGGATCGTCGCTTGAGCATGTCCGCCATGCGCGCCGAGAAGTACCCCGTGTGCACGACCAGCGCGCGATCGCCGGGTTGAAGCACGTTGAAGACCGCAATCTCCATGGCCAGCGTGCCGCTTCCCGACACGATGAGCGGCTGGCTCGAAGGACCCGAGAGCCAAACCTCGCGCATGCGGCGAAGCGCGTGACCAAAGGCTGCGATGACGGGCGGCGCGAGATGGCCGGGCGGAGGACCGCTGACGGCTTCGCGTACCGCGTCGGAGATCTCGATGGGCCCGGGAATCATCAACAGCGGTCGTTCGGACATGGGCCGAGTATAGAGGGGATAAGGTGTAGGGGTTAGGGGTTAGGGAGTGGATGTCCTCACTCCGGATCCCGGACTGCTAACCCCGACCAGTTCAGGCCCGCCATCGGAGCAGCAGCGAAAGCCCGTCGAGTAGTCGTGATAGGTGAATCCGTGGGCGATGGTGCGGTAAGCGCAGCCCGTACCGTGCTGCTCGATGTCGAGCCAGTAGCCGCCTTGAAAGGTGCCATTCGGGTCGGCCGTCCACTCGTGAAGGTTTCCGACCATGTCGTAGATGCCGTAGTCGCTGACGCACGCCGGGAAGCTGCCCGTCTTGCCCACCGTGTCGTCGAGCTGGTTCAACCGCGGGTCGTTGAGCTCCGTGAGGAACCATCCGCGTTTCATTTCCTCGGCGTGAAAGACGAGCATGGGCGCCGCGCCGCGGTCGTGGCATGCACCCGGCTTGCGTGTGGCGCCATAGGGAAAAGCGTAGCCCTGGCTGCCTCCGCAGGCCGCGCGCCACTCGACGGGTTGGCACAATCGCTTGCCGGCAGCCTCGCAGGCCGCGGCCGCTTGTGCGCCGCTGATGTAAGCCTGCGGAATGACCCCGGGCAGGCTGCGTGCAATGTACACGTGTCCGGCTTCCGGAATCTCGTAGTGCGGGTGCGCCTGCATCGAGCCATCGATGGTGCGCTCGAAAAGGGAGCCCTCGTACCGGTCGACGCAAAAGCGATCCGCCACCGGCGCCATCTCGACGGGGCACGCCAGCGAGGGGCGCGGTGGCGGGAGCCGGCCGTCTTCGACGGGGTGAAACTTCCCCGGTGCGAACCGCGCGATGACGTTCTCGATGGTCCCCGGCGCCCCCGCCCGCGTGCGGCGCGTCTTCACCGTGAAGGCCGGCGCCAGCGCGGCCAGCGCCGTGCGCACTTGCTCGCGCGAGGCAGGTGGCGCGTCCTCCGGCGTGGCCGCATGCAGCTCGGAGAACGCGGCGCCGAGAAAGACCACGAGGGCGGCCGCGATCCCGATACGCCGTGGGAACATCTGCTTAAGTTGCTACATGTGCCCGCCGCTGGCGAGGACGATTTCGCCGTTGATCATCGTGTTGGCCGCCGACCCGATGAAGACGATGGCCCGCGCCACCTCCTCCGGCTCGGCCAGGCGCCCAATGGGCGAGTTTTTCGCAATGTGCTCCATCACGGCCGCCGGGATGACGCTCTGCATATGGTCCGTCTTGGTGGCGCCGGCCATGACGACGTTGGTCAGGATCCCGTCGGGGGCGAGCTCCCGATAGAGCGCCCGCGTCAATCCATGCAGCGAGGATTTGGCCGCCGAGTAGAAGCCGGAGCCTGGGATGCCATGAAGGGCGAGGCCCGACGAGACATTGACGATGCGCCCCCAACGCCGTTTGCGCATCGAGGGCAGGACGGCCTGGATCGCCACGAAGTGTCCCTCCGAGTTCGAGCGGAAGACGTCGTGCCAGTACGCCGCGGGCACGTCTTCGAAGGGCGGAAGATCGCCCGGCTTGCGCGAACCCCACTCGACGGCATTGTTGACGAGGACGTCGACCCGGCCCCATTCGGCGAGCACCGCATCGACGGCGGCGCGCACCGATTCCCCCGAGGCGAGATCGAGCGGAACGACGAGGGCCTCCCCTCCGATGGCGCGAATGGCCCGTGCCACGGCCACGGCCTTGTCTTCGTAGCGACGGTACGTCACCGCCACGCGTGCCCCCTCGCGCGCAAAGAGCTCGGCCGTCGCGCGGCCAATGCCCTGCGAGCTTCCGGTAACGAGCGCAACGCGCTCGCTGAGTCCTAGATCCATGCGGACGCTCCTTTCCCGCAGCGTGCAGCACCCCGGCCGCACGCTTGATATGTAGCCGGCTAAGTAGTTCCGCGGTCCGGGATCGTCAAGGCTTCGACTTGACGGAAGCGGCATCCCATCCTGAAAGTAAGCTCCGACATGATTCCGTTGGAAGAGCAGGTGACCTTCGCGATGATCCGCGCCATGAAAGCGCACTTTCGGCGCAGCGCACCGCGTCTCGCCGAGCTTGGTCTCCAGCTCGGCCAGGACATGCTTTTGCGGCTGCTCTGGGAGAAGGACGGTCTTTCGCAGTCGGAGCTCATCGCGCGGCTCGGCGTGGAGCCACCGACGGTGACCAAAGCCATCGGCCGGCTCGAGAAGGAAGGCCTGGTCACGCGCCGCCGCGATCCGGACGACGCCCGCGTGTCGCGCGTTCATCTGACGCCCCGCGCGAAGCGGTTGCGCGATCCGGTGATGCAGGTCTGGGCGGACATGGAGGCCCGCGCCCTGGCGGGGCTCTCCGAAGAGGAGCGCCAGACGCTGCGCGCGTTGTCGCTTCGCGTGCGCGCCAACCTGGAGGCACCGTACGAGTAAAGATGGCCTAGCTGTCGCTCCTCCCGAAGTAGCGACTGGGCGGCGCGCCCAGGATGCGGCGGAACATGCTGGTGAATGCGGCGGGGCTGTCGTAGCCCAGCTCGATCGCCACGGTGGTGACGGGCTCGCCGCGCGCAAGGCGGGGGAGCGCGGCAAAGAGGCAGGCCTGCTGCTTCCACGCGGCGAAGCTCATTCCTGTTTCCGCGCGAAAGAGGCGCGTGAAGGCACGGCGGCTCATTCCGAGCTCGGTGCGCACGCCGTCGATCGTATCGTGCGGTGTGGGCTGCTCGAGCAACCGGCTGCAGGTGCGCGCGAGGCGCGCATCGCGCGGGAAGGGGAGCTGGGGCGGGAGCACGGCGGGGAGGCGCCGGATCTCGTGGAGCATCAGGGCCATGAGCAAGCCATCGCGCCCGCCGGGATCGTGTGCGAGGGGCACGTCGATGGCCTCGAGGAGCAGGCTGCGCATCAGCGGCAGCATGCCCAGAACCTGGCACGTGTTCGGCAGGCCCGCGCTCGCCTCCGGCGAGAGAAAGATGCTGCTCGTGCGCAGCGGGCCAAGACTCATCTGCACGCTGTGAACTTCCCCAGCGGGCAGCCATACGGCCCGCTCGGGGGGAACGACCCAGGCGCCATGCTCGGTGGTGACCATCATGGCGCCCGAGGCGCTATAGAGGAGTTGCGAGCGCCGGTGCGAGTGCGGCTTCACCACGTGATGGGCGGGGTAGTCGTTGCCAATCGCGATGACCGCCTGGGGAAGCGTGTCGAACGCCTCGACGTAGGTCGTATTCCTCATGGCCCACTCGCGATATCAGTTGACCCACGCTCGCCGGCAAAGCCCATGCGACACGGTATGTTGGTGCTCGCGGGGGTTTTGCCAAGCAGGCGCCCATCAGGAAAGCCCCTGGTACGAGTGAGCCAATGAACGAAATCGCCGAGACGGCGCTGCCCGAGCCAGCAGCCGCCGCCAGTGCAGTCGATGCCGTTGCTCCCAAGACGTCGGCCGAGAAGACCGCGTTCACCGTTCTGTCCGCCATCAGCTTCTGCCATCTGCTCAACGACATGATGCAGTCGCTGTTGCCGGCGATCTATCCGATGTTGAAGGACTCGTACGATCTCAGCTTCGGCCAGATCGGTTTGCTTACGTTCACGTACCAGCTGACGGCGTCGCTTCTTCAACCGTTGGTCGGATCGTATACGGACCGACATCCCAAACCGTATTCGCTCGCCATCGGTATGGGCTTTAGCCTTTCAGGGCTGTTGATGCTGGCGATGGTCAATCAATATGGCCTGCTCCTCTTGGCGGCATCGCTTCTCGGCACCGGCTCGTCGGTGTTTCACCCGGAGTCCTCGCGTGTGGCGCGCATGGCGTCGGGCGGCCGATATGGCCTCGCGCAATCGGTCTTTCAAGTGGGTGGCAACGTGGGCTCGGCCATTGGGCCGCTGCTCGCTGCGGTGATCATCTTTCCGCGCGGCCGCTCGGCGGTGGCCTGGTTTTCCGTTTGCGCCTTGCTGGGCATGTTCCTTTTGACTCAAGTGGGGCATTGGTACAAAGGCCGCGGCATGGCCCCCCGCAAGGTGGTCGCCGCGGCGAGCCAACCGCTGCCGCCGCGCAAGGTAACGTATGCCATCTTGGTGTTGCTCGCCCTCATCTTTTCCAAATTCTTCTATATGGCGAGCATCACCAGCTATTACACCTTTTATCTGATTAGCCAATTCCACGTATCGGTGCGCGCCGCGCAGATGCATTTGTTCTTTTTCGCGGGCGCCGTGGCCTTGGGGACCATCGTGGGCGGGCCGCTGGGGGATCGTTTTGGGCGCAAGTACATCATTTGGGCGTCCATTCTGGGCGTGCTCCCCTTCACGCTGATTTTGCCTTACGCGAATCTCTTCTGGGTGGGCATCCTCACCGTTCCCATCGGCATCATTCTGGCGTCGGCATTCCCCGCCATCGTGGTGTACGCGCAAGAACTGATGCCCGGCAAAACGGGCACCGTGGCCGGCCTCTTCTTCGGTTTCGCCTTCGGCATGGGCGGCGTCGGCGCCGCCGTCCTGGGCCAATTGGCCGACATGACGAGCATCACCTTCGTCTACCGGGTTTGCTCCTTCCTGCCGCTCATCGGCCTTCTCACGGGATTGTTGCCTAATTTGGAAAAGAAACATCGTTAGCTGGGGCAACGCTCCCTGAGGCTGTTGCCGGGGTCGCGACGTCGCGACTCGTGAGGTGTGACCTCGTGCGCGCAGCCGCATTCTTCCGGGCGGCGCGCATTCGTCTTGGGTGGCGCTCGACTTCCATGACGGAATCTGGAAGGAGTCTCCAGCGAACTTAACAAACTTAGGGAGCAAACGATGGCTTGGCGTAGCTTGGAAATGATCGCCGTCGCGATCATGATGGTGACCGCGTCCGTGGGCCTCATGGGGTGCGAGGAGGACGCGAGTTCGTCGCAACAACCGGATGCGGGGCCGCCGCAGGATGCGAGTCCGCCGCAGGATGCGGTGGCCACACCGGAGTTTCAGCCGGGCCAGGGCACGTTCGACGCGCCGCAGTACGTGACGCTCTCGACCGCCACGGCGGGGGCAACCATCCACTACACTATGGATGGAAGCCCACCCGGCGCGACGTCGGCGGTGTACACGGCTCCGCTCACCATTGCGACAACGACGACCCTGAACGCGATCGCTCGCAAGTCTGGGTCGCCCGATTCGCAGGTCCGAACGGCCACATACACCATCGAAATTCGCCCCAACACGGTCGCGCCCGTGCAATTCGAGCCCAATGCGGGCAACTATTCGAACGACGTTTCGGTAACGCTGAGCAGCGCCACGCCCGGCGCAACCATTTGTTACACGCTCGATGATTCGGCGCCCGCATGCTCGACGGAAGCACGGTGCACCTCGGGTACGGCCTCCGATGGTTCGCCGGTTCCGGTCTCCAAGACGGCCACGCGGATCCGCGCAACTGCTTGCAAAAGCGGCCTGCACGACGCCACGGAGATCCACGCCGACTACACGCTGACGGCGGAAAAGCCGACCTTCGACCCGTTACCGGGGGCGTACGATCCATCGCATCCGGTCCCGGTAAACCTGGCCACTGGCACCAAGGGGGGCGAGATTCATTATACGACCGACGGAACCACTCCGGATTGCACGAGCACGCCGAGCTTTCCCGGAAAAGGGACGATCCCCGCATTCGTGACCGATACCACGGTGCAAGCGCTCACTTGCAAAGCGGGCTACGCGGTCAGTGAAGTCGTCACGATGACCTATTGGGGGGAGACATGTGTCGGTTATTTCTACGTCACCAACCACACCCAGCTCGAAGCGCTGTCGCGTTGCACGGAGATTATCGGCACATTGAACATCGTTGCCGAGGACGTGAGCGATCTGGCGCCGCTGAGCCGCCTGAAGCGCGCCGGCAATGTGTACGTCCGGACGAGCGCACCCACCTTGCGTTCCCTGCACGGTCTCGAGGCATTGACTGCAGTCGACGGCGACTTCGCGATCATGTTCAATTCGGGCCTTCGGAGCCTCGATGGCTTCTCATCCCTGCAGACTGTCGGAGCTGTTTTCACGGTTAGCGGTAACGCCATCCTGGAATGGAACGAGCCCGGAACGCTCGTCAGCCTAGGAGGCTTCGAGCTCGAAGAGCCGGCGCTCAAGCGCATTACCGGCTTTGCTGCCCTGAGGGAGATTCGAGGGCGCTTCGACATGGTTAAGTGCGACTCTCTGACCGAGTTCGCGGGCATGCCCGCGTTGACCACGATTGGGGGGGACGTGAGATTCGAGGGCAACGCCGTGCTCGAACGCGTGACAGGGTTCCCCAACGTGCGCGAAGTGGGGGGCGATTTCAGTGTGGGCGCCGACCACACGCCACTGCATTTCTTGGCGTTTCCGAACCTTACCGCGATCAAAGGGAACGTTTCTGTCTCGTACGCAAATACCCTCGTAGAATTGGATTTTGCGAGCTTGGAGACGATCCACGGGCACATTTCGATTTTCAACGCGCCCGCGTTGACATCGCTCCAGGGCTTTCGCAACGTGAATCACGTTCAGTCCTTGTTGCTATCCGGCGCGCTCGGATTCGCGAACCTGAAGGGACTCGAGCACCTGACGACGATCGACGCTGGCCTCTCCGTGTCGAAAACGACGGATCTCGTCGATCTGAGCGGCCTCGAGAATCTGAGGTCCGCGGGCTCTCTCCGCATCATCGACACGATGCTCCAAAGCCTGCGTGGACTAGAAAAGCTGACGACACTCACCAGTCCTGGCTTCGGCATTTCTCTTCAGGACAACAGCGAGCTCACCGATATCGGGAGCCTCAAAGCACTGACCAAGGTCGGTGGCGAAGTTGACCTTACCCGCAATGCTCGTTTGGGAAGCCTCTCGGGGCTTCGCTCCCTGGAGTCGGTGGGAGGGGCGTTCCGTATCTCCGAGTGCAACGCTCTTCCGAATTTGGCGGGCCTCGAGGCCCTCACATCGATCGGGGGGAACCTCACGGTCTCTTTCAATCGGCCCCTCGTCAGCGTCGATGGCCTCTCCGCACTCGCGCAACTCGGGGGCGGCTTCTCCATGAGCGACAATCAGACGCTGCCGACGTGCCAGCCCGCCAACCTGGCCAACCGACTCAAGTCCGGCGGCTACACGGGCACGGTCGACATCCGAAACAATCGCGGCACCGGCACCTGCAACTGACGCCCCACGGAAGCAAAAGCGTCCACGGCTGCCGGTCTCCTTGTCGGCCCCCTTTCGGCTCTAGCCGTTGGGCCTATTTCGCGTGGTACGAGATGAACTCGAGCAGCGAGCCGTCCGGATCCCGGAAATAGACGCTCGTCCCGTGCCCACGGGACCCGAAGCGCGCGACGGGGCCCACTTCCACCGCAACACCGTGGCGCACCAGATGCTCTTGCGCTTCCTCGATGGGGCCCGCCCACTCGAAGCAGATATCGCTGCCGCCCGGCGGCACCGGAATGCGCGCGACCGGGGCGCCATGAAGGCCGGCACCGCGCACGTTCAACTGTTGCTCACCGATTCGGTACATCCACCCGACGGGACGCTCGATGAGCTCCGCATCGAGCACGTCTCGGTAGAACGCATTCGAGCGCTCCCAGTCGGAGACATGAATGACCACATGATCGAGCCGGATGCGTCCCATGGTGCGCAGCATAGGGGCTCCTGCCATGGGAAGCCCATCGCCAATTTCGCGCGGTGCGCTACAGGTCGTCTTGCCCCCGCGTCTGCGGGAAGCCCATGGCCCATTTCGCGTACCACCTTGCATGGCTTCTTACCCGCGTCTCGTCTCCTCGCTCGCCGTCGTCGCCACGGCACTCGCCATCGCCTCATCCGGCTCCGCCGAGAGCCCCCGCGCGCTCTCGCCGGATGTCCTCGATGTGCACATCAACGTGAGCAACAGCTGCCGCACCCGTGTCACGCCGCCTTCGTACGGTGTCTCGGCCGGCTCCACGTTCACCGTGAATTGGATCAACGAGGCCAGTAGCGAATACCCCGTCGACATCGACAAAGTCGATCGCTTCAACACGGTGCCCATCGTGCTCGGGCTCGAGCCTGGGCAGAGCTACCACGATGACATTCGCGCATGGTGCGGCGAGTACACCGGCGCGTTCTCGTTCCGAATCACGAGCCCCTGCGACAAAATCTACATCCCGGTCGACTGCAGCGCACATTGAGACCGCGCGCCTGGCTCGTGGAGGAGCACCCGTTCAATGACGAGCTCGTCGCCCAGATGATGAAGCGCGGAGTTTACCTGATCAACACCGCCTCGCGGAAAGGATCTGTGGCCGCGATGCCGTTCGTGCGCGCGCTCGAGAGCAAGGACCATCCTTGGCGCACGATGCCACACCATGGAATGACGGCCCGGGCGATGCGACGAAAGGCTCGGAAGGCGCGGCACGTTTCAAGAAAAATTGAAGCACTCCTCCGACGGCAGCATTGGGGCTAGTATTTTGAAGCACCCATGACTGACGAAAAGAACGAGCTTCAACCCGGATCGATCGCGGACGGGGATTTGAGCGCGGAGATCCGCCGTGTGGCGGAAAACGTAGAACGCCGCTTCCAGACGGGCCGGCGCGTTCTTTCGTTCGCGGAGTACCTCGACCTGTTCGCGACCGATCCGGTGCGCTATGCGCGCGACGCGAGTCGCTACCTGCGTGACGTGTTCGATCACTACGGCACCACGAAGATCGAGCATCCCTGGGGCAAGTTCACCCGGTACAACTTGTTCGATATGCCGTGGGACGGCGGCGGGCCGGGCAAGCCCCTCCCGCGCGGCGCGCTCATCGGACAGGAACCGGTTCAGGAAGAGATTTACCGCTCGCTGTCCAACTTCGCGCGCGAAGGCAGGCCGAGCCGCCTCGTGCTCTTGCATGGGCCCAACGGTTCGGCCAAGAGCACCATCGTTGGCTGCTTGATGCGCGCGCTGGAGAATTACTCGTCGCTCGACGTGGGGGCGCTCTACCGCTTCAACTGGGTCTTCCCCTCGAACAAGACCGTCCGCGGATCGCTCGGCTTCGGCAAAAAGTCCGAGGGCGGTGTGACCGACACGTTCGCCCACCTCGCCGACGACGAAATCGACGCGAAGCTCCTCGTGGAGGTGCGCGACCATCCCTTGTTCCTGTTCCCGCTGGAGGAGCGCAAGGCCCTCTTGGAGCGGCTTTTCGCCGCCGCGGGCGAGCCGCCGAGCGACTGGATCCTGCGCGGGCAGCTCTCGCACAAGAGCCAGCAAGTCTTCGAGGCGCTTCTCTCGAGTTACGGCGGCTCGTACACGGAAGTACTCAAGCACGTCCAGGTGGAGCGCTACTTCATCTCGCAACGCTACCGCACCGGCGCCGTCACCATCGGCCCGCAGATGAGCGTGGACGCGGGCGAGCGGCAGATCACGGCGGACCGTTCGCTGGCCGCACTGCCGGCATCGCTGCAGGCCGTCACCTTGTACGAGGCCAAGGGGGAGTTGATCGAGGCGGCGGGCGGCCTTCTCGAGTTCAGCGATCTCTTGAAGCGGCCGCTCGATGCGTTCAAGTACCTGCAGCTCTCCGTCGAGACCGGGGAGGTGGCGCTGACGCAGCAGAACGTGCAGCTCAATTGCGTCATGATGGGGAGCGCGAACGAGCTCCACCTCGACGCCTTCCGCGAGCACCCGGAGTTCGCTAGCTTTCGCGGCCGCCTGGAGCTGATTCGCACGCCGTACCTGCGAAGCTACATCCAGGAGCAAACCATCTACGACGCGCACGTCGCGCCGCAGGTGCAGCGCCACGTCGCGCCGCACGCCACCATGATGGCGTCCATGTTTGCGGTGCTCACGCGCATGCGCAAACCGAACCCCGACCGCTACGGCCGGCAGCTCGGTGCCGCGCTTTCCAGCCTTTCCGCCGTGGAAAAGCTCGACCTCTACGCCACCGGTCGCATCCCGGAGCGGCTCGACGCGGACGCCCAGAAGACGCTGCGCGCGAACGTGCCCGACGTCTTCGACGAAAGCGATCCGTACCCCATCTACGAGGGCCGCATCGGCGCGAGCCCGCGCGAGATGCGTGTGGTGCTGCTCGATGCGGCGCAGTCGCCCAAGTACAAGTGCCTCTCGCCCATCGCGGTGCTCGAGGAAATCGAGAACTTGTGCCAGCGGCGCGGGGAGTTCGAGTGGCTGCAGCAAGAGGCCATCGCGGGCGGCTACCACGACGTGCGCGCGTTCCAGGAGGCGCTCCACGGCCGGCTGCTCGATAGCTGGGAACACGAGCTTTACTCGACCAGCGGTCTGGTCGACGACGAGCGCTACGCCGAGCTTTTCGAGCGGTACATCCAGCACGTCAGCATGTGGGTCAAGAAGGAGCGGGTCCGCAACCGCGTGACGGGTGACTACGAGGAGCCCGACGAGAAGGTGATGCGCGAGGTGGAGCGCCTCCTCGACGTGAAGGGCGAGCCGCAGGAAATGCGCAAGCAGATGATCAGCGCCGTCGCCGCGTGGGCCATCGACCACCCGGGGCAGAAGGTGGAGCCGTCCATCGTCTTCCCGCACCATTTGAAGCGGATGCGCGACAGCATCTTCGGCGAGCGGCGCCCGGCGGTGGCGCAGCGGGCGCGGGACATCGAGCGGCTCGTGCGCGACGAAGGTACCGGGCTGGACGATTTGCGGAAGCGCAATTCGGAGCAGACCATCGAGCGCCTCATCGCGCGATTTGGCTATTGCCGAGAGTGCGCCGCGGATGCGATGAGCGTCCTCGTACGGCGCCGCTTCGGCGACGTTTCCTAGAACCAGAGCGCAGTTTTTCCTACATGAGCATGGTCATCAGTTCGCTGGAAGCCCCGGCTGTGCCGAAGTTCGTCCTGACGCGTGAAGTGCGCGCGCTGGCGCTTCCGGCCATTTTGCATTCGCTCCTGCATACGATGGTCTTCGTCGTCGACCGGATCATGCTCGGGCACCATTCGTCGACGTCGCTGTCGGCGATGCAAATTGCCGGCACCATCGAATGGTCCGTGTGGAGTGTCTTCGCCTCGTTCGAGGTGGGGACCATCGCGCGCGTCGGCTTTCACGTCGGCGCAGGCGACACCGAGCGCTCGCGCCGCGCGGCCGTCTCCTCGCTCTTGACGGCGCTCGGCATGGGCGCGCTGCTCGCGGTGCTCTCGCCGCTGTTCTTGTCGCGTCTTTCGATCCTCGCGCCGAAGTCGTCGCCGGAGGTGGTGCTCGCTGCGCGCGATTACCTCGAGGTGGCCATGGGGGCCTCGCCCGTGGTCTTCGTGGCCACCGCGGGCATCGCCATTTTGCAAGCGGGCGGCGATACACGAACACCGCTGGCCATCGGCATCTTCTCCAATTTGGTGCACATTGCACTCAATCGCGTGCTCATTCTGGGTGGCTTCGGCCTGCCCGCCATGGGGACGCGCGGTTGCGCCATCAGCACCGCGCTGACCTTCGGGCTGGAGTCCGTGCTGATCATCGCCGCGCTGCTCCAGGTGCGCTCGAAGCGACGGGTCACCCTGCGTGGACCCATCGCGGGCGCCTCGGACTACGTGTTCGAGGCGAAGGACATGGCGCACGTCGCCGTGCCTTCGCTGTTGGAGCGCATCCTCTACCAGACGGGGTTCATGTGCTTCGTGGCCATCACCACGCGCCTCGGCGACGCCTCGATGGCGGCGTACCAGGCCTTGATGGCCATTGAGTCCATCTGCTGGCTCTCGGCCGACGGCTTCGGCGTCGCCGCCGCGTCGATGGCCGCGCAGAAGCTGGGCGCGCGAAGGCCCGCGGAGGCCGAGACCAGCGCGAGGATCGCGGCGCGCGACGCCATTTTGCTCCTGTGCGCATACGGCGCGCTGTTCGCGCTGTTTCGGGTGCCCATCTTGCGCGCGTTCACCTCGGATCCGCTGGTCATTGCCATCGGAGCCGGGGCGCTTCCCGTGCTGGCATTGGCGCAGCCGTTCATGGCCAGCACCATCGTCACCGGCCAAGCGCTGCGCGGGGCAGGCTTCACGCGCGACGTACTGTACATCAGTGCCTTTGGCTCCCTGGTCGCCCGCCTTGCCTGCACGTGGTTGTTCGCCATCACGCTGGACCTGGGCATGATCGGCGTCATCATCGGCTCCACCGCGGACTGGCTTGCGCGCTCCGTGCTGCTGGCCATCGTGGGGCGCAAGCGCGCTTCGACTATAAAGGTAAACTAGGGCCGTGACTGCACTCGTCGATACCCATTGCCATCTGGATCCAAGCTATTTCCCCGACGGGGGCGATCTCGCGATCGCACGGGCGCGGGAGGCCGGTGTCTCCGGCTTCGTCGTCGTGGGGGTGGGCCAAGATCTCGCGCCCGCGAGGCACGCCGTCGCCTTGGCGCACGCGCGAGGGGATCATGTGGCGGCCGTGGTGGGCGTCCACCCGCACGACGCGATCACGCTGAATGACGATTCCCTGGCCGAGCTGCAAGGCCTCGCGCGCGATCCTGCAGTGGTCGCGGTGGGCGAAATCGGCCTCGATTACCACTACGACCACTCGCCGCGGGAGGTGCAACGCACGGCGTTCGCGCGCCTCGTCGGCCTCGCGCGCGAGGTGAACAAGCCCATCGTGATCCACACGCGCGAGGCGCCGCAAGACACGCTGGACATCCTGGAGGCCGAGGGGGCGCGGGACGTGGGCGGCGTGATCCACTGCTTCAGCGAGGATCGCGCGTTCGCCGAGCGCGCGCTGGCGCTGGGCTTTTACCTGTCGTTCTCGGGCATCGTGACCTTCAAGGGCGCCAAGAGCGTGCACGACGTGGCCGCGTGGGCGCCGGAAGACCGCATCTTGGTCGAGACCGACAGCCCCTACTTGGCCCCGGTCCCGCTCCGCGGAAAATCATGTGAGCCCGCGTATGTGATCCACACTGCGCAACGCCTTGCCGAGCTGCGCAAGGTCGATCCCTCGCGCATCGCCGAGGTCACCAGCGCCAACGCCGCGCGCATTTTTCGTCGGGCTTTTCCCGTATAACGCGCGATCCCTCGGCCCCCCCTGGCATCCTTTTCAGAGCGCGCGCATACTTTGCTCGCGCGCCGTCTTCGATGCCTCGATCGCCGCTACCCCCAAAAACCCACAAAATGGTTCAGCCCCTTAGTTGGGGCGCCTCCATCGTCGTCCATGTCGGGATCGCCTTTGGCGTCGCATGGCTCGCGTTTCGCTCGCTTCACGCGCAGGAGGTAAGCGCGGCCGAGCTGCCGCCCCCCGAGACCATCGTCGCGGTGGAATTGCCCGTCGTCTCCGAGGGCACGCTGGTCGATGAGCAAGTCATCGAGCAGCAGGGCACCTTGCCGCACCCGTCCGGCGGTGCCTCCGTCCCGCGCATCGACGATGGGCATGCAGGTCACGGCGGCACGGGCCGCGTGGCCGCACCCGCGACGCACTTGAGCGATCGCGATGAAAAGGTCGCGCTCACGCCGGATCTCGTGAGCCATCTGGATCGCGATCAGCAGCAGCGCCTCCGCACCGCGTCCGATCGCGCTTCCTGGGAAGATCGCCGTTCGACGACGCACCCGATGGAGCTCACGTTCCTCGCGTCGGGCACGGGCGATCGCCCCGAGCGCCGAGTTCCCGCCCCGAGCGATCCGAGTTCCGGTGCGCGCTGGGCGCACATGCCCGAGGTCGCGGGGGCGCACCTCGGCGCCGAAGAGCAGCCCGTCGGCCCGGATGCGCAGCGCGCCGAGGTGGGCTCCGCACACCGCGGCTCGCGCGAAAGCTCACCCGGCATCGGCGTCGACGACGGCCGCATCGGCCCAGACCATCGCGTGTCCGCACACGTGGCGCTCGGCCGCCCGTCGGTGACCTTGGGCCCCGTCACCATCCCCGCCACTGAGCATTCGCGCGAGCGCGACGACGTGGACAGCGACCAATCCGTCGCGCGCGCCGTGCAATCCATCGTGCACGCGAGCACCGCCGGCGGCCAGACGGGGGAGGGGAACGGCGGCACCTCCGGCGGCGGCGCACCGGGAGCGGGCGCGCCGACGGGCATCGGTTCGCATGCGCGCCCGCTGGGCATCGGCGAGGGCGACTACTTCGACCTGGAGACCAGCGATCCGCGTTTGATGCCGTACTTCCGCCGCCTGCGCTCGAAACTGGATCCGCTGTGGGCCAACGCCTTCCCGCGCAGCGCGCTGCTCGAGCTCAAACAGGGCATGGTCATTTTCGAGTTCACCATCGAGCGCGATGGCTCTGCCCGCGTGAGCTGGCCGCCCGTCCGCCCCAGCGGCATCGACGAGTTCGATCGCAACGTCGCCGCGGCCATCCGCAAGGCCTCGCCCTTCGATCCGCTTCCCCGCGAACTCGGCACGCGGCTCCGCGTCCGCGCGCCGTTCAGCGCGAACAACCCGATTGTGAAATAGGTCAAATCGCGGCGCGGACCTCGTAGAGGTTCACCTTGTACGCATCGACGATGTGCCGGTTGAGGAGGCGCATCAGGGGCATCAGCCGGCGAAAGACGAAAGGCATCTTCGGCTTGATGGGATCCTGCGGATTGGCAAACGTCCGCGAATCGACCAAACGCAGGCCACCTCCAAAGCGCTCGACCTCGCGCGGATCGTCACAGGCCCACGAGAACTTCGCCTCCATGTTCTTCATGACGGCGTGCTTGCGCTGGTTGTTCACCATGTAGTCGCCGGCCGTGTCCAAGGCGACGTGCGAGCCGGGAAACGCCTGGCCGATGCGCGACACCGCGCGCTTCACGTCGGCCTCCGCGATGTAGAGGAGCACGGCCTCGATGACGAAGAAGTAGGGGCCAGGAAAGGCTTTGACGGCCTCGAACCACGTTTCCTCGAGCACCGAGGCGGGGATCTGCTTGCGCCGCTCCGAGTCGGTGAAGAACTTTTTCCGCAGCTCCATCGAATCGGGCAAATCGATGTCGACCCAGTGGACCTTGCCATTGTCCAGGCGCTCGAAGCGCGTGTTGAGCCCCGCGCCGATCTCGATGACCGTGCCGGAGGGATGCTCGGCGAGGAACTGCTTGATCCACTCGTCGAACATCGCCGTCCGCAGGACGGAGCCGAAAAGCGTCATGTAGCTATCGAACTTGCGAAAGTCGTAGTCGATGGATTCGACTATCTCCACGGCCTTGCGATCGACCAAGAGGCCGCGCTTTTTCTTCGACTCCACCGCGCGCCCATACAGCGGAATGAGCAACGTTTCCTGAACGGACCCAAGCGACACCGCGTGCGTTTTCATGAGAGGTGACCCTCACCATAGGGGCTGTAAATGAAAACGCAAGTCAATTGCGTCTATGCGAGAGAACGCACGGGGGTGGAGCTGCGGCGGCGCGCCACGTCGATGCCGCTTCCCATGGGCAATGCGACCGATTCCATATCGGGCTTGCTGCGGACGAGCTTCTGATATTTCTGCGCGTCGGGCCGTGACTCCACCGGATAGAGCATGTTGTCCGCCACGACGATGCCCTCGTCCGCGAGCTTCGGATGCACCAGCTCGAAGCAAGGCTCGTAGAGCACCTTCCAACAATCGATCAACACTAGGTCGATTGGCCCGGCGAGGGAGGGAAGGTGGTCGAAGACATCGCCCACGTGAAATTGTACGAAGCCGTCCAACCCCACGCTGCGCAGCTTTTCCTGCGCATACTCGACCTTGGAACTGGAAAGCTCGAAGCTGTGCACCTTGCCACCGGTGAGCCGCGCGGCATCCGCCAGCCACAGCGTGGAGTAGCCGTACGATGCGCCGATCTCCACGACACAGGTGGCCCTCGATGACTTGACCAGGGTATGCAGGAACTTCCCGGTGTCAGGTCCGACGGGGATGAGAAATTCGTCGATGCGCCGTTCCAATTCCTCGCTGGGCAAGCTGCGGAGTACACTGGCTTCGGCGGCCGCACGCTCTTCGTACGATTCGAGAATCTTCTGAAGCTTCGGATCCATTCGTCACCTCTGCGAGAGGTCTTGGGTGATCGCGTTGGTTTCGTCAACCACCCAATCGACCCGCTCGAGCGCCTGGCACCGCGGCCAAATCGCGGTCGAGTTCCGCCTCGCGCGCTTCGCGCTGTGCCGGCGTGGCGAAGGGCACCGCGGCCAATTCCTCCGTCGTGGCCCGGGCCACGCGGCTCACGCCCTCGAGGTCGAGTACCCCGGATGCGTGGGCGGCCATCGCGGCGCCGGTGTACGTGTCGAAGAGGTGGATGCGCTTCTCCGCGAGCTCGCGCCGCCGTGCTTCGGGAGTGGCCACGACATCGTGGATGAACACCGCCTGCACCCCGGAGGCTTCTGCATCGCCCAGGAGCATTTCGCCAAAGGCGATATCGCCTTGTCCGCTGTCGCCGACGAAGACGAACCGATGATGCGGATAGAGCGCGCGAAACTCGACGAAGTTCTCGTACTTCTTCGCCGCGATGCGGTCGTTGCCAAGGAGGTGCGAAAACGATCCACAGAGCACGGTGCACTTCGCAATGCCGCGTGCGCGAAGGGATGCGATGGCCGCGTTCTCCACGAAGCCCGTGCGATCCCCGGGACGCGCCGAGACGAACACCAGGCCGCCACCCAGTGCCTCGTAGAAGGCCACGACCCCCGGGTACACCGTTTTCTTCGGGTACCGCGTATCCTTCCAATTCGCATAGAAGGTGTCGTCGATGTCGCTCAGCACCTTGAAGCTCGGGGCCGCAGGTGCCTCGCCGGCGGTGGTACGAAAGTGCGCGAGAATCGCCGCACGCACCGCGGCATCGTCGATGTCGCGGTAGAGCAGCTGGTGGAGATCGCGGTAGCTCGAGCCATCGTCGATGGCATCCTTCAGGGCGCCGAGTGCATCGCCGGTGGTGGCGATGAAGATGTCCCGCACGAACTGTTCTTCGTCGCGGCCCGTGCGCCCGCGCTGCAGTGCATCGATGAGCTGTGCGCGCTCGGCCACATTCAGGGCCGCGAGCGCGTCGTTTCGTTCCACGGCCGATGCCGCGGTCAGCATCGCGAGGGTCTTCGCCAAGTCCATGTCGGATCCCCCTTTCTCGTGGCTATCTTAACGCAGCCTAACGCCGTTCGCTCTTCGGCAAGCCGCGTCCCTGCCGGCGTTGCGGTGGCCGTGCGTGGGGGCGTTGCGGCGATGGCGGCTTGGCCGGCGGGTACGTCCGCCCGTCGTCCGGCGGAACGAGCGCCCGCGGCCCGTGCCCAATGAGATCGCCCCGCCCGGCCTTGCGCAGCGCCTCGCGCGCCAGCGGCCAATGGGTGGGATCCCAGTAGAAGAGCAGCGCCTTCATCATCTTCTTCTCGCGCAGCTCCGTCGCCGTGTACACGGGCTGCATCGTGAGTGGGTCGATGCCCGTCCAGAACATGGTGGTCGCCACCGCCATCGGCGTGGGGATGAAGTCCTGCACCTGGCGCGGCCTCATGCCGCGCTTTTTCAGGTACAGCCCGAGCTCGACCGCGTCCTTCAACGTGGAGCCCGGGTGTCCGCTGATGAAGTACGGCACCAGGTACTGTTCCTTGCCCGCCTCCTCGCTGGCCCGGCAGAACGTCTCGGCGAAGCGCTCGTAGCTCTTGATGGAGGGCTTCTTCATCTTGTCGAGCACGTTGTCGTCGTGGTGCTCGGGGGCGACCGAGAGCTGTCCGCCCGTGTGATGCTGCGCAAGCTCACGCACGAACTCCGGGCTGCGTTCGGCGAGGTCGTATCGAACGCCGCTCGCGAGAAAGACCTTCTTGATCCCCGTCTCCGTGCGCACCTTCTTCATCAAGTCGATGAGCGGCGCGTGGTCCGTCTTCAAGTTCTCGCAGATGCCCGGGTGCACGCACGAGAGGCGCCGGCATGCGCTCTCCGTTTCGTCGTCCTTGCAGGTCATCTTGTACATGTTGGCCGTGGGGCCGCCCAGATCGGTGATCGTGCCGCGGAAGCCGTCCATCCTGGAGAGCGCGCGCACCTCACGCAGGACGCTCTCCTGCGAGCGGCTCTGGATGATGCGGCCCTCGTGCTCGGTGATGCTGCAGAAGGTGCACCCGCCGAAGCACCCGCGCATCGTGACGATGGAGTGCTTCACCGTCTCGTAGGCGGGCACCGGATCGGTGTAGCTCGGGTGCGGCACGCGGGTGAAGGGCAGGTCGTAGAGCCCGTCCATGTCCGCCTCGGAGAGGGGCTCCGCCGGCGAATTGAAATACACGGCCTGGTCGCCGTGGGGTTGCAGCAGCGGGCGGCCGTTGTGCGGGTTCGTCTCGTATTGAAACTGCCGCGACATCTTGGCGAAGGCCTGCTTGTCCTCGCGGACCTCTTCGTACGAGGGAAGCACGACCAACTTGCCGTCGGTGACGAAGCGGCTCTTGTTCTCGAGCAGTGGCTCCCACGCGCGCCGGTTGGTCAGCACGTGCGCCGTTCCGCGGACGTCGCGCAGGTTGGACACCGGTTCGCCGGCATCGAGGCGGCGGGCGATTTCCCACGCGGGGCGCTCGCCCATGCCGAAAACGAGGAGATCGGCCTTGGCGTCGAGCAAGATGGAGCGACGCACTTGGTTCGACCAATAGTCGTAGTGCGCGATGCGGCGGAGCGAAGCCTCGATGCCGCCGAGGACGATGGGCAGCCCGGGGAAGGCCTGCCGGCACAAGTTCGAATAGACGATGGTGGCCCGATTGGGCCGCATGTCGGCGCGCCCGCCCGGTGAATACTGGTCCACCGAACGCACTTTCTTCTGCGCCGTCAGCTTGTTGAGCATCGAATCGAGGTTGCCCGCGCTGATCCCGACGAACAGCCGCGGCCTGCCCATCCGCCCGATGTCCTCGGGCGAGCTCCACGTCGGCTGCGCGATGACCCCCACACGGTAGCCGCGCCCCTCGAGAAACCGCGCGATGAGCACCGGGCCGAACGCCGGATGGTCGACGTACGCGTCCCCCGTGACGATGAGGATATCGAGCTCATCCCAGCCGCGATCCTGCATTTCCTGCCGATTCGTAGGGAGAAATCCGGCGGTGCGGGGAGGGCGGGGCGAGCGCGAGGGCACGCGAAGGGGAACCAGCGTCATGAGCGCGCGAAGTGTAGCCTCTTGGGCGCCCAGGCGCACGGGCCGTTTTTGCCGGGCTATGGGTCGGCGGGGTTGAAGAAGACGGGGGCGCTCAATCGTCTTTTGGATCTTCGTACTTGAACGGATTGGTCACAGGCCTTTGGGTTGGTATGGGCATGTGTGGCAAGGCCTTTTCGCTATTGGCCGATTCGAGGAGAAGTCCGGCGAGGACGACCGCCGCTTGGCGCAGGTCCTCTGCCTTTAGATGATCGAAGGTATCGACGCCGCTGTGATGGACGCGCGTACCGTAATCCAGAGGGTCCTGAATGAATTGATAGGCGGGGATGCCAATGGCCTGCATGAAGACGTGGTCCGTGCCGTCGGTGGGGGACGAAACGACGGTGTTTGCGCCCATGCCGGCGAACGGCTGCAGCCAGTCGCGCAACAGCGAGGTGGCGGCAACGTTCCCCTCGGCGTGAATGCCGCGGATCTTGCCCGAACCATTGTCGATATTGAAATAGGCGACGAGGTCTTTGTAACCGGGTAGCGGCTTGATAGGGAATGTGTAAGGCCAGCGCAAAAACGCATCTTCACCCGTGAGGGGCTTGCCACTTGGGGGCATGCGGGTCGCCAGGTATTTCTCGATGTAGGCCAAAGAACCGAGCAACCCCTGCTCCTCGCCGGCCCAAAGGGCGAAGCGGATCGTGCGCCGTGGCTTGAGGCCGAGCGACGACAAGATCCGCGCAGCCTCCATGACCACGACCGTCCCTGCACCGTTGTCGGCAGCGCCATCGCCGGCGACCCAGCTATCGAGATGCGCGCCCGCCATCACGTACCCAGCCCGCGCATCGGTGCCGGGAATGTCGGCGAGAATGTTGTACGCGTTGACGTCGCTATCATCGAACTTGACGTTGCAGTTGAACTGGAGCACGGGCGCGGGACCCGTCTTGGCCAGCCTCGCCAAACGGCGATAGTCCTCGGCCGCGATCTCGATCCCCGGCAGCGCCGGCGTTTCGCCGACGCCGTAGGTATATCCTTCACCGCTCAGAAGTTTGCCGTCGCGATACGACATACGTGCCCAAGCCACGGCGCGTTCGCTCTTGAGAAAGGCATCGCGTTTGGCGCGGAACGCGAAGCGTTTCGATTGACGTTCGATCCCCGCCGGGTCGTACTCGGACTGGTGATAGCGATCGAGCTTGTGGATCTCCTCGTCGGTCAGCCGCTTGAAGGGCGCGTCGCCCGGCTCGTCACCGTCGTTGGGCAGCGAGACCAAAACGACCTTGCCCGCGAGTTTGCCGCGCCACGCCTCGAAATCGCGTTCATGCTTCATCGGTGCTACGACGATCGGCGCGGTCACCCAGCCATTGGTGCCCGGCGTCCACGCGATGGGCATGGCGGTGAGCTGAATGACGCGCGGTGTGGCCATTCGCACGCTCGACCATTGGATCGACCATCCGCGACCGAACGGAAAACCGTCCTTGCGCACGTTCTTGAGGCCCCAAGTCCGAAATTGCCATTGCGTCCACGCCTCGGCGCGGCGCATCTGCGGCGAGTTGGTCATGCGCGCACCGATCGAGTCGGTCAGGTACTGGGCGACCTGCATGACTTGCGAGTGCTGGAGGCCCTGGTCGATGACCCGATTCATGTCATCGGTCTGCTGCCCGGCGGCGGGCACCGCAAAGAGCACGAGCGGCGCTGCCGCCATGAACTTACGTACGCCACCAATTCGCTTGGACGACTTTTGCCAATGATGATTTTTGCGGAGCGTCATGCGCTGGAACCATTGCCTTTTGCGGCGTAGAACGCCGAGCGAGACTATAGGCCAGCCATTTTTGGGGCGGGAAGTTTTTCCGATGAGAGAACCCACGAAACGCGTGCCAGGTCGTTTGCGCGAAGTCGGGAATGCGGACGCCGCCGGCCATGGACGGTAGTCTCGTGTAGCTATTCCTATTGCCGTTTGCCGGACATCCTCCCGATGGTCGAGCGGACCGTGGTGCGGGCCGCCCGACTCACCCGTTTTCGCCGTATTACGGTCCTATCCCAGCAAGCGGTCAGTACGCCCAGTTGATCGGTACATAACGAAAAGCGTCGCCGGCGACCGCCACGCGGCCGAGGGACGGGAACGATAGGTGACTGGCCAAGAACAGCTCACGCGTCGTCGCAGCCTCCTTCAAGAGACGAAACCGGACGCGGGTGGCATCCTCGGGTTCGTGATCGAAGGCGTTTTGCCAACCGGGACGGTCGATCCCGACCGGGACCACCGCATCGCCGGCGAACGTCAGTCGCTCGCCGCCGGACGCCACGCGGACCACGCTGTGCCCGGGGGTGTGGCCGCCGGTGCGGGTGACGACAACCCCCGGCGCCACCTCGTACTCCTTGTCGAACGGTCGCAGTTCGCTGCGGTATGCGTCCAAGAACCTCTGGGCGCTCGACCGAATCACGTCCTGAATCCCGCCAAACGTGTTGTGGGAGAAATCGGGCGCCGCAAAGAACTCGACGTCGGTGCCCGACACGTGGATCCGCAGGTCCGGGCGTAGGCGACTCCTCAGCCGCTGGTCGAGCAGCCCGCCAACATGGTCCATGTGGATGTGGGTAGCGATCACGTCGGTCACCGACGCGGGATCGATGCCCGCGCCCTCCAGCCGCAGGGCCAGCCGCCCGGCCCGCGTGGCGTCCGGCATCTCCGACCCTACTCCGGCGTCGATGAGTATGGTCTTGCCGCCGCTACGCACCACGACGACGTTCAGCCCCCAATCGATCGGGTCCGGCAAGAACTTGTCGCGCAGCACGGTGTCTCGGGCGGCCGGATCGACGTTGGTGCCCAATATGTTGGCGGGTATCGGCATCGCCCCGTCGCTGATCACCATCACGTCGATCTCGCCGATCTTCAGCGCGTAGCGCGACGGAACCAACTCGTTGCCGGCGTGTGATTCGTGGCCCATACACATGTTTGACTCCTTTTTCTGGCCACGAACGTAAAGCCCGACCCTCGCGCGGCGCAGAGCCACTTTGCGCAAAGCGCGGTGTGCCACCGAGCTGCCAAGTATTTGTATACTGCAACCGTCGCGCGAACCGCTGCAGGGACGCCTCCGCTTGCGCAAGCGCTCGATGCAAGCGACGGCTCGACCATCGACCGATTCTTCGGCGACGAAGTCGCTCATGCGCCGAGAGGCGCCGCGAACACGCGATGCGGAGCGACAAAGGGGTCGACCGTCACTGTACGGAGCGAAGCGGAGTACAGTTACGGCGACGGATGGCGCAGCAGGGAGGCCTTAACCTTTGCGTACGCCACTACTTCTAGGGTGCCGGAGAAGGGAGTCGACCATCTCTGTACGGAGCGAAGCGGAGTACAGAAATGGCGACGACCGAGCACTGATTCAAGATGCAATATTGAATAGGGGTGCCGGAGAAGGGAGTCGAACCCCTGACCTAGCGCGTATGAAACGCCCGCTCTAACCAACTGAGCTACTCCGGCGGAGACGGCGGCGAAGTATCGTCGCCGCCACGGCGCATGTAAAGCAGATTTCTTCAGGCGAGGCGAGAGAAAGTCAGAACTCGCCGAAGAGATCTTGGATGCGCGATTCGAGCGCGATGGCGATCTTGTAGAGGGACGAGATCGATGCGGACGATTCCGCGCGCTCGATTTGGGACAGGAGGGAGACGCTGAGTCCGGTGCGGCGGGACATCTGCTTCAAGGTCAGATCTTTTTCCTTGCGCAGGTTGCGGATCGTGTCGCCGATGACCCGGTGGAGTTGCTCTTCGGGGGTGCGGGCAAGACCCTTCTTCCGCATCACGCGGCCGAGGACTTCGCGGAACTCGTCGACGTTGAAGGGCTTCTTCAAGTAGTCGACGGCGTCGAGCTTCATCGAGGCCACCGCGGTCTCGAGGTTCGGGAAGCCCGTGAAGATGACGACGGCGATGTCGCTGTCCAGTTTCCGAATGCGGCGGAGTACTTCGATGCCATCGAGTTTCGGCATCATCAGGTCGAGCACGATCAGGTGGTAACCACCTTGACGAACCTCCTCCTCGACACTGGAGGGGTCACTTAGGGTTTTGACTTGGAAGCCATCTCGCTCAAGGAGCGTCTGCATGTATTCGCAGATGGCCTTGTCGTCGTCGACGATGAGAATGCGTACGGCGGGAAGCTCGGGGGGTGCCATGGCATTACAGTATGGCTAAACACGCGCCGAATGGAAGGCCGTAAATTTGGCCGTTCGATCGAAACCATTCTTCCTACAGCGTAAACGTTTGCCCTATCTCGACGCACATGGCTCAAGGTTCGGGTTTGGCGTCATTGGCGAGAGCTTCGGCGCGCGCGCGGAGGAGGTGCGCGACCACTTCGTCGAGGCCTTCACCTTGATTGCAGCGCGTGAAGACCACTGGTCCGCCTTGGCGCATCCGATTGGCATCGCGGGCCATCACCTCGAGGCTCGCCCCCACGTGTGGCGCGAGATCGATCTTGTTGATGATGAGCAAGTCGCTCTGCGTGATGCCTGGGCCTCCCTTGCGGGGCACCTTGTCGCCTCCGGCCACATCGATGACGTACACCGTGTAGTCGACCAGCTCGCGGCTGTACTGGGCGGCCAGATTGTCGCCGCCACTTTCCACGATGAGCAGCTCGGGCGTGATGTCTTGCATCAACTGGGTCAGTGCATCCAGGTTCGGACTGATGTCCTCGCGGATGGCCGCGTGCGGGCATCCGCCGGTTTCCACCGCACGGATTTGGCCGCTGGGTAGAGCGCGGTGGCGCTCGAGGAACTCAGCGTCCTCACGCGTGAAAATATCGTTCGTCACCACACCGAGCCGCATGCGCTCGCGCAGGCGGAGACAGAGCTGAAGCACCAGCGCCGTCTTGCCGCTTCCGACGGGGCCGCCGATGCCGACGGTGAAGGCGCGCTCCGCGAACGAGCGCGTGTGCTTGCGGGGCGCCGAGCGGTCGCGGAAGAGACCTGGACCGTCCCAGTGTTCGTGCGTGTGTCCGTGCGCTTCGTGTTCTTCGTGCTCGTGGCTGTGCGTGTGGCCGCCGTGCGCGTGCTCATGGGGATCGTGCATCTTTCTACCTGGCTCCTCGCTCACGATTGGAAAAGGCGGGCGTAGAGCCCGTCGTGCAAGGCCGAGCATGCGTCGGCCAGAGGGAAAGTTTGCGCCGCGTCCTCGGGTTCGAGCTCGGCGCACGATGCGATGACGCGCTCGAGCAATCCCGCCCGCACGGCTTGAAGCCGCTGTGCCTCCAACGGGCCCACGATGCCCAGCCGCACCGCCGCGGAGAGAATCCCGCGCAGGGACGTGTGCAGATACAAGGAGCACACCTCGCGTTCCCGCAGACCGAGGGCGCCGAGCGTCGCGCCGAAGATGGGTGCGACGTGCATCGAGGTGCCACGCGCGAGAGACCTCACCGCGTCGTTCTCTTCGAAGACGCCGCGCGCCGTGGCCCAGAAGGCGCGCCCTTGCGCCCGGCTCGCGCGGTTGGCCACGTGGTTGCTCAACGTGGCATCGGACAGCGCGTCCAATTCGACCAGGCTCCTGCCCGCGCACGCCGCGCGCACGAAGGGCAGGGCGAGGCTCCCCGTTTGCCAGAGGCTCGGGTCGAGGTACGCCTCGAAGTCGTTCACGCAGCCGAGCTGCCACGTGGCCTCGAGCCCGCCGGAGTGCGCGAAGCCGCCCGCCGGGAATGCGCTATCGGCGAGCTGCCATACGAGCCATGGCGACGTCATGGTTCAAAAGAGCGAGTACAGCCGCCCCAGCGGGACGACCTTCGCAGGGCTCGCGGTGAGGAGAACGCCGTCGGCGAAGACCTCGTACGTCTCGGGATCGACCCGCATCGCCGGCAGCGTGTCGTTGAGCACCATGTCGCGCTTGCCGAGTCCGCGGCATCGCTCCACGGCGACCGCGCGCTTGCTGAGCCCCAGCTTGGCCAGTCCGCCCTCGGCGAGCGCGCGCTGCGAGACGAAGGTCAAGGACGAGGCGCCCACCGCGCGGCCCATCGCCCCGAACATCGGCCGCATGTACGACGGCTGCGGCGTTGGGATCGACGCATTGGGATCGCCCATCTGCGACCACGCCACGAAGCCACCCTTGAGCACCAGCTCGGGCTTCACTCCGAAGAACGCCGGCCGCCACAACACCAGGTCGGCCCACTTGCCGATTTCCACGGAGCCAATCTCGCGCGACATGCCATGCGCGATGGCCGGGTTGATCGTGTACTTCGCGATGTAACGCCGCGCCCGCAGGTTGTCGTTCGCCCCGCTTTCCCCGGACAGACGGCCCCGCTCGCCCTTCATCTTCGCGGCGGTCTGCCACGTGCGGCAAATGACCTCGCCCACACGTCCCATGGCCTGGCTGTCGCTGGCCATCATGCTGAGCGCGCCCAAGTCGTGCAGCACGTCCTCGGCGGCGATGGTCTCGCCACGGATGCGGCTCTCGGCGAACGCGACGTCCTCCGGGATGCGCCGGTCCAGGTGATGGCAGACCATGAGCATGTCGAGGTGCTCGTCGAGCGTGTTCACCGTGAAGGGGCGCGTCGGGTTCGTCGAGCTCGGGAGGACGTTCGGCTCGCCGGCGACGCGCAGGATGTCCGGTGCGTGCCCGCCGCCGGCACCCTCCGTGTGGTACGTGTGGATCGTGCGGCCGCGGAAGGCGGCGATCGAATCGTCCACGTAGCCCGACTCGTTCAAGGTGTCGGTGTGAATGGTCACCTGCACGTCTTCGGCTTCCGCCACGCCGAGGCAGCAATCGATGGCCGGCGGCGTGGTGCCCCAGTCCTCGTGCAGCTTGAGCCCGATGGCGCCGGCGCGAATCTGATCGACCAAGCCGTCCGGCTGCGACGTGTTCCCTTTGCCCGTGAGCCCGATGTTCACGGGCAGGGCATCGCACGCGCGCAGCATCATCTCGATGTTGCGGATGCCGGGCGAGCACGTGGTGGCGTTCGTGCCCGTGGTGGGGCCGGTGCCGCCGCCGACCATCGTGGTCACGCCGCTGGCGATGGCCTCGTCGGCCTGCTGCGGGCAGATGAAATGGATGTGCGTGTCGATGCCGCCGGCCGTCAGAATGAGGCCTTCGCCCGCGATCGCATCGGTGGTCACGCCCACGAGCATGTTGTCGCTCACCCCGGCCATCACGCGCGGGTTGCCCGCTTTGCCGATGCCGACGATGCGGCCATGCTTGATGCCGATGTCCGCTTTGAAGATGCCCGTGTGGTCGACCACCAGCGCATTCGTGATGACCACGTCCAGCGCCTCGGCGTCCCCGATGCCGGCCATCTGGCCCATCTCGTCGCGGAGCACTTTGCCGCCGCCGAACTTGCATTCGTCGCCGTAGACCGCAAAGTCGCGCTCGACCTCGATGACGAGGCCCGTGTCGCCGAGCGCCACGCGATCACCAGTGGTTGGACCATACATCGCGGCGTAGGCACGTCGATCGAGGCGGCTCATGTTTTTTCCCCAGGCTAATGCCTGGAAGCATAGGGATCCACACCGCATATTTCGGCGATGTTTCCGAGGCGGTACCGAATCTCGCGCAGCACATCCTCGGTGCGTTCCGCGGCGACGCGGGCCACCACGCCGTCGCCGCACGCGAGCTTTGACGGCGCGTAGAGCACGTTCTTCGCGGTGCGGCCGGGCGCCAGCATGGCGGCCATCACATCCGCGGCGCGCGCACCGAGGGCCACCAAGGTCGCGTACGCATCGACCCGGCCGAACCGCGCGGCAATCGAGCCATGCCGCGCATCGAGCACCGTCGCGTCACGCAGAAGCGGTTCGCCGCGGTCCACGTGAATGCGACTTGCCAACCGCTCGAATGCCCATCGCTCGCCGTAGGCCGCCCGGCCCGAGGTGAACGCGTCGACCAGCACCAAGGTCGCCGACGGGCCCAAGGTCACCGCCACCTCCGATTCGTACGTGGAGCCCGCGAAGCAAGCCACGGGATCGGGCAGTGCCACCAGGGTTCCCTCCACCCGCGCGTGCAGCACCTGCCGCGTGCCGCCGCGGTACGCTTTGGTGGAGGCTTGCGTCGTCAGGAGCAAGGTGGAGCCTTCGTCGACGTCGACATCGAGCCGCAGAGCATCGCCGCGCACCAGGCCTCCGCCGAGGCTCGTCACACAGACCCACGCGGCCGTGGCGCCTGTCACGTACGGCACCTTGGGCAGCAAGAGCCGCAGGGGACTCTCCGCGTAGGCGCGCTCGAGCACATTTTTTCCGCCGCGGAATGCCGCGACCACCCGACCTCGACCCGCGCGATCTTCGTCCATGCTCACCCAGGGCGCCCGAGAAGGGGAGCTGCCCGGGCGGCACTCTACTTCCTGGCGGATCCGGGTTCGGACATTTTGCGATGCCATTCCGCCTTGAGGGCGTCCGGGACGAAGCGTTGGGCGGCGGCTTGAAGCTTGGTGCCCAGGCTGGTCGCGGCATGAACGCGGTCCCTGCCATCCATGAGCGCTTCGAAGCCTTGTTTGGCGACGTCCGCGGGATGGTTCTTCTTGCTCTCTTCTGCCACCTTCGTGTCATCGAGCCCCGCCCGGTGGGCGAAGTTCGTGTCCGTCGGTCCCGGCACCATGGCCGTGACGCTTACGCCGGTGTCCCTCAATTCGTGGCGGAGCGACGCCGCGAAGGAGAGGTCGAACGCCTTCGTGGCACCGTAGACCGCCTCGAGCGGCGTGGGCATCGCGCCCGCGATGGAGGCCGTGATGAGGATGCGCCCTTTGCCGCGCGCCACCATGTCCTTCACGATCCGCTTCGTCAGGTGGACGGTGGAGACCACGTTGAGCTGGATCATGCGCAGTTCGTCGCGCAGATCGGTCTCGCGCGCGAAGTCACCCGCGACGCCGAAGCCGGCATTCACCGCGAGTGCATCGATCGGCCCGAGCTTCTGTGCCGAGTCATAGAGCGTCTCGACCCCGTCGTACTCGGCCAGGTCGACCTGCACGGCGTGCACGCGGTGCGTGAGCTGGGCAAATTCCATTGCCGCGGTGTGGATGTCCTCGTGATCGGCGCAAACGACGAGGTCGAATCCGTTCGAGGCAAATTGCTTGGCGAGCTCGTACCCGATGCCCTTGGAGGCTCCCGTTACGACCGCAAGCGGCCTGCGCGACGACATGGTTCCCATGTCCACCGCATATGCGAGACCCTTGCCACGACCGTTCCTGCTCGCACGGATTTGACCGTTCCTGTACGAGCGAAGCGAGTACAGGAACGGCAAAGAAACGAGCTACGTTCGCGGTGTAAACCGCGGACAGTAGTCGGGGCGAGAGGATTTGAACCTCCGACTCCTCGGTCCCGAACCGAGTGCGCTACCAGGCTGCGCTACGCCCCGTGTGAAAGCGACTTGCCTTATGCTCGGCAGCGGCGTTTTCGTCAATGGGATAATTCGATCGGTTCGTTCCTCCCGCTCCCGAGCCTCGATTTTCCGAGGATCGGGAGGGGAGAGAACGCGGCTAGGCGGCGTTCAGGCTGGCGTTCTCGGCCTGCGCCAGGCCTCCTTCGGTGGAGGGGGCATTGGCGCTCGGCGGCACGTATCCGCGACGCCAGGGACCCCGCCAGTAGCGAAGCCAGAAGAAGGTCGCCGAGAACGTCGTCTCGCCGATGAACCCGAGCCACCCGCCCAAGGCGCCGAGCCCGGCAAGCTTCCCGAGCACGTAGGCGGCGGTCGGGACGCAGGTCCACACCACCGTGACACCAATGATGGCCGTGGCCCGCACGTCCTTGGCACCGCGCAAGGCGCCGCGAAGGACGATGTTGACCGCGTCGAGCACCTGGAAGACGGCGGCCACCAGGAGCAGGTTGCGCGTGATGCGGATCACCTCCGGATCGGTGGAGAAGCCGTGCGCCAGCGCCCCGCCGAAGACCGCGAAGATCACCCCGCAGACGGCCATGAAGCCGACCGCGAGCTGCAATGCGGCCCATGTGGCCCGGTCCGCCTCGTCGAGGCGCTTCTCACCGAGCGAGCGACCGACGAGGATGCTCGCTGCCTCTGCGATGGCCACGCCCGGAAGAAACGACGTCCGGATCGTTGCCATGGCAACCTGGTGGGAAGCAATCTCGGAGCTGGCCAAGGTCCCCAGCACCGCCGTGAACGTCGTGAAGGCGAGCGTCTCGGCGCCGAAGTGGATGGCAGTGGGCATTCCCAGATCCCACACCCCGCGACAGGCTTCGCGCAGGCGCAGGGTGCTCGGGGGACAGCGCTTCATGTCCCGCAGCAGCAGAGCGCCCAGCATGATGCACTCCAGGTACTCCGACGTGGCCGTGGCATAACCCGCACCGCGCACGCCCAGGGCGGGAAGACCCCAGTGCCCGTAAATGAGGCCGTACGCGAAGAAGCCGTTGAAGACATTGGCCACGAGGCCCACGATCATCGGCGAGCGCGTATCTCCCGTGGCTTGGCGATGCTGGTGCAAGGCCACCAACACCGTGACGCCCACGGAGCCGTAGGTGACGGCCGAGAAGAAGTCTCGTGCCGGTGCAATGAGCTCGTGGTCGACGCCGAGTGCCAGCAGAAGCCATGAAATGTCGCGCCCGAAGATGAACAGCGCCACGCCGATGCCGACGGCCATCAAGATGCCCGCCTGTGCGTAACGTATTCCGTCTTGCGGACGGCCCTCTCCCACGGCGTGTGCGGTCTGCACTTTGACCGCGCGCATCGCTCCGAATACGAGCGAGTAGCCAACGTACATCATCATGGTGGCCAGACCGACGCCGCCCAAGGCAGCAGGTCCGAGCCCGCCCACCAGTTTGGTGTCCACGAGTCCGAGCATGGTCTCGGCGCTCATGGCGATGACGATGGGCCATGCCAGCTGAAACAGCTCCGCACGCGTTCGTGCGCTGGCCTGTGCGTTTGCGTTTGCCGTGAAGGAAGGTCGCCCTTCGCGCGCCAAGAATTTGCGCACGTGGGCGACCCATCGTTTCAATCGATAGCGTCGAAAAAGCGAAGTAAACATGAATACGTCCTCTGGAGCCCGCTAGCTGGATCGCCTAAGCGCGGGCTCCGAGGAGCGCCTGGCGACGGTGTTTGCCGTCGCCTTTCTCTCGAAAGCGACGGATCAGTCTTTACGAAGCGTGTACGCGATGAACTTCGGCTGACGTACAGCCGCGTCGCGTGCAGTGGTAAAGACGGTCACTTGAGACATGGTGAATGAACGATGTCCGATAGGTGGCATTTCGTCAAGACGATAATCGCGAATAGTTTACGCGAGATGCTTTTTCAAAAACGCAATCGTGCGATCCCACGCAACCTTTGCGTTCTCCGCCGAGTAGACCTTGGCGCGCGTGTCATTGAAGAACGCATGATCGGCGTCATACACGTGAAGCTCGATTGATTTGCCGTGTGACTCGAGCTCGCGCTTCACCGCATCGGCCTTTTCCGGCGTAACCCATTGATCGTGCTTGGCCACGTGCGTGAGGATCGGCGCCGTGACCTTGGCGTATTCGGCCTTCGGCGGAATGCCATAGAACGGGACCACGGCGGAGAGTCCCTCGAGCTGGGTCGCGGTCACGAAGGAGAGCGCGCCGCCCATGCAGAATCCCGTCACGCCAACCTTGCCCGTGGAACGCGGGTGCGACTTCGCATAGGCCACCGCCGCGGCGATCTGCGAAATGGCGCGCCCCCAATCGAGGCCGTCCATCCGCTCCGAGGCGCGCGCTTCGTTGGTGAGTGGCACCTCTTCGCCGTCGTACAAATCCGGCGCGATGGCAAGGAACCCGGCGCTCGCGAGGCGCGTGGCAATCGAGCGGATGTGATCGTTCACGCCCCACCATTCCTGCAGAACGATGACTGCCGGCGCCTTTGCGCTTCCCTCGGGTAGGGCGAGGTCGCCCTTGACGGTCTCGCCATTCTTCCCTGCAAATTCAACGCGTGTGGTCATGGCCCTGTCTCCTAAGGTTTTGCTGCTGACATGCCGCTCTTGCCTGGTTTGCCTACGTGTCTGGCACTGCCGGGCCAAGATAGAGGTGCGCATGCTAAGACGGAAGTCATGAGGATGGTTCTCGTAGGTGCGTTCGTGTTGAGCCTCTGGGGTAGCGTCGGATGCAGCAAGTCGGATGAGGCAGCGCAGGTGCCCGCCGGCGGCGAGCTGAAGGTGGAGGCCAACGAGAAAGGCTTCACCCCCAGTGCGATTGCGGTGAAAAAGGGTGCAACCTCGCACCTGGTGTTCACCCGCACAAGCGAGCAAACGTGCGCCACCGAGGTGGTGTTCCCCGATCTGGGCATCAACAAAGAGCTTCCCTTGAACAAGCCGGTGTCGATCGACATCCCCGCCGATCAGGACAAAACGCTGACGTTTGCCTGCGGCATGAACATGTACAAGGGCCAGGTCGTCGTTAAGTAAGAACGGCGCGCACGCTCTCCTCGACGATGCCGAGCAGCTGCGTGAGGTCGTCGTTCGAGATGGTGAGCGGCGGCGTCACGTAGACGGTGTCGCCCAACGGTCTCAAGTAGGCGCCGCGGCGGCGGGCCTCATCGTAGACGCGCCATCCGATCTTGCCGAGGTAGCCCTGCCCGAGATCCGCCGCGCCGACCATGCCGAGGTGACGCACGCGTGCCACCCCGGGGATCTCGGCGATGCGCGCGAAGGCGCGCTCAATGAGGAGGCTCTTTTCCTTGGCGCGCTCGAGGATCTGCTCCTCGCGGTAGATGGCCAACACCTCGCGCGCGAGGGCCGCGCCCAGCGGATTCCCGCAGAAGGTGTGCCCGTAATAGAGCGCTCGATCTTTCGTTCCGCGGAAGCCATCGAAGACCCGTTCGCTCGCGAGGGTGGCCGCCATGGGAAGGATCGCCGAGAAGGCCTTGCCGATGCACATGATGTCCGGCGCGATCCCGGCATGGTTCACCGCCCACATGGGACCGGTGCGGCCATAGCCGGTGAACACTTCGTCGGCGATGAGCATCACGTCGTGCCGATCGGCCAACGCGCGAAGCTCGCGCAAGAACGCCGGATCGTAGATGCGCATGCCCGCGGCAGCCTGCACCATCGGCTCGATGATGATGGCCGCAGTCTCGTCGGCCTTTTCGCGCAACAGTCGCGCGAGCGTGTCGAACGCGCGCGCGTGCGCGTCGACATCTGGCACCGGAACGCGCACGCAGGTGAGGCCGATGTCTCCGACCACGCGGCGAAAGACCTCGAGCCCGCCGAGGCTCGCCGCGCCCAAGGTGTCGCCGTGAAAGGCGCCCTCGAGGGCCAAGGCCCCGCGCTTCTTCGGCGCGCCGTTCTGCCCGTACAGCTGCAGCGCCATGCGAAGCGCCACCTCGACGGAGCCGGAGCCGTTGTCCGTGTAGAATACACGCGTTAGCCCGGGCGGGGCGATGGCCACGAGCTCCTCGGCCAAGCGCGCCGCCGGTTCGTGCGTGGTGCCTGCGAGCGAGCAATGGAGGAGCCCTTCTTCGGCCTGCCGCCGCATCGCCGCCACCACGCGCGGGTGCGCATGGCCGAGTGTGGCCGTGTACCACGAGCTATTGCCATCGAGGTAGCGCCGGCCGTCCACGTCCTCGAGCCACGCGCCCTTGGCGCGCGCGATCACCAGCGGATCGCCGGCGAGGTACTCGTCCATCGCGGTGTACGGGTGCCAGACGTGCGCCTTGTCTCGGGCAACGATTTCGTCGCGGGTCATGCCCCGCTTACTAGCACGATCAGGAAGGGAGACCGCCACGGAGCTTGGCGGCGCGTTCGAGGTCGGCCTGGTTCACGTCGTCGGCGCCCGCGGGGAGGCAGACGGTGACGGTGGTGCCTTCGCCGGCGCGGCTCTCGATGAGCAAGAAACCGCCGTGAGCCTCGACGATGCGATCGACGATGGCCAGGCCGAGCCCGGTGCCGCTGGGGCGCGTCGTGAAGAACGGATCGCGCGCGCGCAGGCGCACGATGGTGTCCATGCCCTCGCCGGTGTCGCGGATGTGGACGGCGAATCCATCGAAGCCGTCGTCCTGGCGCCGATCGACGTGGAGCGACAGCGTGCCGCCGTGCGACATGGCCTGCACCGCGTTCTCCACTAGGTTGTCGAACACCTGGCGAAGGAGGCTCGGGTCGCCCCACACGTGCGGATTCTCCACGTGGTACTTGGTCGCGACCTCGATGCTCTTGGCCTTGATCTTCGCGAGCTGCAGGGCCCGATCGAGAAGATCCGATATGCGAATCTTCGACTTTTGAACATTGACCGGACGCGCATACCGCAACAAATCCGACACCAGTCGATTGAGGCGCGTCGTCTCTTCTTCCAAAATGCCCAGCAGCGTCGTTTGATCGTCGCGGGGCAGGGTGGGCCTGCGCAGGCCTGCGACGGCATTGGTGATCACGGCCAGCGGATTGCGAACCTCGTGCGCGACCACCGCGGCCAACTCGCCGACCACCGCGAGCTGCTCTTTGCGCCCGAGCTCCTCTTGTGCGGAGTGGAGATCGCGGTACGACTTTCGAAGCTCGCGCGTGGTGTGCTCGAGCTCCTCGGTCCGCGCCTCGAGCTCACGGCTCACGGCGGAATAGCGGAACGCGTACGAGCCCGACCCGCCCAGCAAGAACGCGACGAACCCAAGCCGGCCGATGCCCGATCCGCCGAGTGCACCGGTCGACACCATGGCCTCGTGCACCATGGTGAGAAACAAGAGGAACATGCCGGCGGTGACCGGCAGCGCGTCCTTCATCCCTTCGAGGTAAAGACGCGCCAGGCGATAGGTGGCCACGCCCACACCACAGGCGAGGAGCAGCACGATGGTGATGCCCAGCGCCGTCAGCCGGCTCTGAAAGAGCGCCGACCAACCGGAGATGTCGTCTTGCTGCTGCAAGATGTTCGCGGCGTCGAGGACGCACGCGAAGAGCCCTCCGCCGTACGCGAACCATAGCCATCGCCGCGTCTGCGCCACACTGGCCCGGCGCTCCGCATGGTGCATGACCGCGAGCAGCCCGATGACCACGCAGGCAAACCCGAATCGACCATCGTGCGGGCCGGCGTGCGAGAGGTGGAACAGCTGCGTGAGCGAATAGCCAAATTGAGAAAACGCGAACAGCGCGAAAAATACGAGATCGCTGGCCCACGCTTCACGCGACCAGACGAAGGCCGAGTAGAGGCCTACGAAGGCATATACCGCGAGACTGCCGCAAAGGGCGCCGAAGGTCCAATCCAACTTGGCGGTACCATAGCCGGAGATTCTCCCTCCGTACACGTGCCCGTGCCCGTGCCCCTGCCCGAATTCAGATCGGGAAGGGGAACGGGAACGTGCATGGGGGGCTGCAAGCTACTTCTTCGGCGCGGCGGGCTTGGCCGAATCCGGCTTCGACATATCGTGGCCAGGCATCGGCTCTGCTTGGCCTTCGTGGTCGATCTTGATCTCGCGCGACACGCTGTTCCATGCACCCGGCACGGGCTTGTCGTTCTTGTCGACCAGATCGAGCTTCACCGTGTAGGTGCCGTTCTGCAAATTATCCAGGTAGTACGGCGTACCGAACTTGGTGACTTTGGCCGTCAGGTTGCCTTCGATCCCGGGGCCGCTCACCGCGATGTTGACGTGATCCTTGTCCTCGGACAGCACATCGTTCAGCAATTGGAAATCGATGAGGACATGGTTGGCCATGTCGCCTTTGTATTCGCCCTTCGGACGGCTGTAGATGAGGAACGGCTTCTTCACGTCGACCGTCGGCGTGCCCTTCTTGCCGACGTAGAACTCGACGACGTTGAGCGCGTCCTTCGTCTTCACCGACTCGTGGTTCGCGCGGCTCGGGAACGTCGCGAGCACGTGCTGTCCTTCGGTGAGCGGCTCGCCGGCCGTCAGCTCGGACAATTTGACGGGCGCCTTCGGGTCGTAGATCGCCTTGTACGGCTTGTGGTCGAGGATCAGGTGAACGTGCGAGCTGCCCGTGGCCGTCTGCCAATTCTTCACGTCGAGCTTCACGGCGAAGTCGTTCGCCTTGTCCGCCGCAACGACCTGGCCCTTCGTGGGCGCCGCGATCTTGGCCGTCGGCAGGGGCGCCGCCGGATCGGGGCTGGCCGCACCCGCGGTGAGCGTGACCGCCGGTGCGGGCGGCTTCTCGGGCGCTGCCTCTTGCGTGGCGGCCGGCGGCGCCGTGGTGGCGGCCGCAGCGGCTGGCGCGGGCGGAGGGGGTGGTGGCGGTGGCGGAAGATTGTCGCTTTCTCCGCCGCATGCAGCCACCGCGAGCGCGAGCGGGACTGCGAAAAGCGCTGCAAGATTGAGGGGGGATTTCATGGTCGGCTCCTTGGTCGGGGCCACGATCGCTGCGCGCGCGTCCTTTCGCAATTGGAATTTGGATGGCACACTACGCCGCCATGCTCGGCTTCCGCTTTCGCGAAACGATGCGCGGTACGTACCACTTGCTCGACACGCCACTCGACGAGCGCGCCATGGAGTTCACCCTGGTGGCCCGCACCAAAGGCTTCCGCCGCTTTTTGCGCGAGCAGGTCGCGGAGATCGAGGGCGAGGTCACCCTGGAGGGCCTGGCCACCAACCAGCCGCTCTCGGGCACGCTTTCGTTCAAGCTTCAAGAGAAGCGCCTGCCGTACGGCTTCTCCTTCAAGGACGACAAGGGCAAGGTCCGCCGCGTGCGCGGCCAGAAGGACTTCTCGCTCATCTACCTGGCGGACTCCATCTCCACGTTGCCTCTCAGCATTTATGACGAGGCGGATCGCGAGGTGGGGCGCGGCTTGGTTCGCTTCGATCTGCGCGGCGACACGGGCAAACTCTTGCGCTCGTTTCGACTCAGGCTCGCGCTATGATGCGCCGGACGATGGATCGACTCACCGCAGATAGCAGTGTGCTCGTGGTGGTGGACGTTCAAGAGCGTCTGGCCGCGGCGATGCCCGAGGACACCATGGCGCGGCTGGTTCAGAACGCCGGAATCCTGCTGGAGGCCGCGTCGCGTCTGCGCATCCCGGTGCTCGTGAGCGAGCAATACAAAAAGGGTCTCGGTCCCACCGTCAGCCCCCTTCGGGAGCGGCTCGAGGGCATGGGCGTTGCGCCCATCGAGAAGATCGATTTCGACGCATGTGCGGAACCCGCGTTCGCGCGGGCGCTCACCGGCACCCATGCCCGTCAGGCCGTGGTGCTCGGGATGGAAGCACACATCTGCGTGTTCCAGACCGCGCGCGAGCTCTCGCGCCGGGGCTACACGACCTACGTCGTCGAGGATGCCGTCGCCTCACGCCGCGAAGAGAACCGGACCGCGGGCCTGTCGCTGATCGCCCGGGCCGGCGCCATCCCGACCGTCACCGAGGCGGTGGCGTTCGATTGGCTCGGCCGCGCCGGCAGCGAAGACTTCAAGGCCATCTCGCGCCTGGTGAAATAAGAAGAGAGATTCACAGGAAGACGGGAAGACGGGAAGGACGGACGGCAGGGACGTCGCGGAACGCTTTTTGTGGGTTTTCAATTCGCCCCGGTAGGCTCATTGAAATCCCAAAAAAATCTCTCCGATCTTCCCGTCTTCCCGTCTTCCTGTGATCTCCTCCGGATGAGGAACATTTTGTCCCGCTGCGATGTCATGCTGGCAAGATGGCAGAAATGCAGGGGCCGGAAGCGAGCGAAACCTCCACCTCCGTGGTGACGACAGACGGGGACATCACGGTGCTGGTCGTCGACGACGAGCGCTCCAACGTGGAGTCGTTGCAGAAGATTTTCGTGCGCGAGAACATGCGCGTCCTCTCGGCCTGCGACGCGAAGCAGGCGCTCGAGCAGGTCCGCTCGCACCGCATCAACGTGATGCTGACCGATCTGATGATGCCGGGCACGACAGGTCTGGAGCTTCTGCGGGCGGTGAAGCAGGTCACCCCGGAGATCGAGGTGGTGCTCATGACCGCGTACGGCTCGGTGGAGGCCGCCGTCAGCGCCATGCGGGAGGGCGCGTACGACTTCGTCGAGAAGCCGCTCAAGCGGCTCACCATCGTCAAGAGTGTGCGCAAGGCGGCGGAGAAGCAAAAGCTCGTCCTGGAGAATCGCTCGCTCAAGAACGAGATCAAACGCCTCACCACCCGCGAAATCGTGGGAAGCTCGCCCACGTTGCGCCGCGTGATCGACGTGGCCACGCAGGCCGCACCGAGCATGGCCACGGTGCTCGTCCTGGGCGAGAGCGGCACGGGCAAAGAGTTGCTCGCGCGCTACATCCACGACCGCAGCGCCCGCGCCAAGCGTCCGTTCGTGGCGGTCAACTGCGCGGCCATCCCGGAGACCATCCTGGAGAGCGAACTTTTCGGCCACGAGCGCGGCGCCTTCACCGGGGCGACCGGCAAGAAGGAAGGGCGTTTCGCCAAAGCGGCAGGGGGCACGCTTTTTCTCGATGAAATCGGCGAACTGTCGCCCCAGGTGCAGGTGAAGCTGCTGCGCGTGCTTCAAGAAGGGGAGTTCGAGCCCCTCGGCGGAGATACCGAGAAGTCCGACGTGCGCATCGTCGCCGCCACGAACCGCGACCTGCTCGCCGAGGTGCAGGCGGGGCGATTTCGCGAGGATCTGTACTACCGCCTCAATGTCATCGCCATCACGGCGCCACCGCTGCGGGCGCGGCGGGAGGACATCGCGCTGCTCGTGGATCACTTCCTCGGGCTCTACGCGGCCAAGAATGGCAAGGCGCGGCTCACCGTGTCGCGGATCGCGCTGGACAAGCTGCTCGACTACCACTGGCCGGGCAACGTGCGCGAGCTGGAGAACGTCGTCGAGCGAGCGGTCGTCCTTTCGCGGAGCGACACCTTGACGGAGCACGATCTCCCCGACGCCATCGCGCATGCCGCGCCGCCCACGCCCACCGCCCTGACGTTTCCCATCGGCACGCCGCTCGAGGAAATCGAGCTGCGGGTCATCAAGGAGACGTTGCGTCATACGAAGGGCGACAAGTCCGTCGCCGCTCAATTGTTGGGGATTTCGACCCGCACCATCTACCGGAAACTCGACGGCGTCCCGGAAGCAGCCGAGGGGTAGCGTTCTCATTGACACTTTGTCGCGCCTCCGGCGCTCAACCCGCTGCCGGCGCCAAGGTGTCGAACGGCCGCGATGCCGGCCAGGGAAATATTGCGTGAAACCCCCCGTTCATGGGATGGCATGGCACTCGCTAGGCGTCTCTTTGGCGGAGTCTCACGAATGGCGGTCGACCAGGTTCTCAAGCGTAATTTTTGGGCAGTGATCCTCGTACTCACTGCGGTTGCGGCCTTTTTCGGCGCGAGCGGGGTTACGCAGATCATCGGCATCGGGCTCGCGGCGGACGAGAAGCAGCTCTCGACGCCGCCGCTGGCGGCCAAGAGTCCGGCTCTCGTTGCCAGTGCGGCAGGCGGGCACTCGACCAACGCGGATCCCATCCTTTCACGCAACCCGTTCGATTCGGTGACGGGGCCGCTCAACAAGGTGGCCACCACCGAAGAGGGGCCAGCCCCGGGACCGGATCTGAGCGATCCCTATTCGGCGCCGGCCTGCGACGGTGTGAAGGTTCTGATCATCGCAGCGTCGTCCGACGAGAGGTGGTCCTTCGCGGCGCTTAGCTCGGGCAGCGACAACGCACCGTCGCAATTGCGCCGGAGCGGCAACGACTTCAACGGGAAGACCGTGGAATTCGTCGGTTGGGACCGCGTCTGGCTGACCAGCGGCGGCACGCGCTGCCAGGCGCAACTCTTCAAGGGCGACGAGCCGGCCAAGCCGCCGCCGCCTCCCCCCGCGCCCTCCGCCCCCGTACGCGGCGGAGCACCGTCCGTCAGCCCGGACATCGCGAAGGGCATTCAAAAACTCAGCGCGACGGAGTTCAACATCGACCGCGGCGTGGTCGATAAGATTCTCGAGAATCAGGCGGAACTGATGCGCCAAGCGCGCATCGTGCCCGTGCAGGAAAACGGCAAGGTCGTGGGCATCAACCTCTTTGGCGTGCGGCCCGACACGCTCCTCGGCCAGCTCGGAATGGAGAATGGCGACCGTCTCCAGAAGATCAACGGCTTCGACATGGCGAGCCCCGAAAAGGCTCTCGAGGCGTACGCGCGCCTTCGCATGGCCGACCACTTGACCGTGAGCATCAACCGCCGCGGCCAGGATGTGAATCTCGATTACAACATCAAATAGTCCGAGAGTATTTTCGTAGTTTTGCAGTGCGCTCGTGGGATTGGACCGGAGTTGGATATGAATGTCACCGAAACCGAGAACGATGGCCTGATGCGAAAAACGGTCGTGACCGTGGTCACGATGTTGGGAGGTGCCGTCATGATTCTCGGGACGGCGAGCCTCATCGCACTCTTCATCACGAAGACGGCGGTGGGCAGTAGCCCCACGGCGCAAGCCACGCCCGCGGCGCAAGCGGCTGCAGGCGATGGGAAAGTTGGTTCCGCAGGGGCAGCCGGTGTACTTCGGAAGCCCCAAAAAGCCCCCAGTGCGGGTAACGAGATCTGAAATTCCATCGAGATGAGAAAAAGACTTTCCCTCCTTGCGGCGGTATCCCTAGGTACGCTCGTTTCGGGCGCGGTTCGTGACGTCCGCGGTCAAACTCCGCCTACGCCCCCAAACAGAGCGCAGCCTCCAGCGGCCACCGCGGCGACGCCTCCGGCCGCACCCGCAACACCCGCAGCTCCAGGTGCGGGCCGGCCGGCGCTCCCCACGCCGCCCGCTGCAGGTGCCAAGGGAAAGCCGACCGAATCGCCGGCCGGCAAGGCCCAGGGCGATACGGACAAGCTTCCGCAATTCGACTCGGCGATGGAGTTCGAGCCGCGGAGCCCCAACTACCGCGTGGCCTTCTCGCTGGAAGATGCCGACCTGCCGGAGCTCGTGCGTGTCATCGGACAGCTCACGGGCAAGCGCTTCATCTTCGGCGGCAAGGTGCGCAACATCAAGGCGAGCGTCTACTCGCCGCAAAAAGTCACCGTGGCCGAGGCGTATCAGGCGTTCCTCTCCATCTTGGAGACCAATGGCCTCACCGTCATTCCGCACGGCCGCTTTCTGAAGATCGTCGAGACGGCGGGCATCGCGTCGCAGTCCACGCCCACCGTCGGCCCGCAGCAGGGCGCCCCGGTCGAGGATCGCTACGTCACGCGCATGCACCGCCTGCGCAACGTGAACGCCGACGAGGTGGCGAACCTGCTCGGCAAGTTCAAGAGCAAGGACGCGGACGTCTCCTCGTACAGCGCCGGCAACATGCTCATCCTCACGGATACGGGGACGAACATTCGCCGCATGATGTCCATCGTCGAGGAGATCGACGTCGGCGGCGCCGGCGACCAGATCTGGATGGAGACCATCAATTACGCGTCCGCGGCGGACATCGCCCAGCGCGTGAACGAGCTGTTCGACATCAAGAGCGGCTCGTCGTCGTCTCCACCGCCATCGGGCCCGCGCGGCGGACCACCCGCGGCGGCGGCCAGCAGTGGCGGCAGCGGTGCGGGAGGGGGGGATCTCCACATCTCGAAGATCCTTCCGGACGAGCGCACGAACAAGATCATCATCGTCGCCACCGAGAAGGCGTACCTGCGCATCCTCGAGATCATCAAGAAGATGGACGTGCCGCAGACGACGGAGGGCGAAATCCACGTCCTTCCGCTGCAGCACGCCGACGCCGTCGAGCTCACCAAGACGCTGAACGAGATCATCACCGGCACCGGCGGCAGCTCCGGAGGCGGGGGCGGCGGCCAAGGCGGTCGTGGGCAACAGCAGGGCGGCGGCGGCGGCGGTGGTGGGGCGCAGCAGCAAGGCATTTTCGAAGGTGGTGTCAAAGTCAGCGCCGACAAGGCCACCAACTCGATCGTCGTCACCTCGTCGATGCGCGACTACGCGTCGCTCCGTGCGGTGGTCGACAGGCTCGACCTTCCGCGTCGCTCCGTGTTCATCGAGGCCGTCATTCTCGACCTCTCGATCACGCGCTCCAACCAGCTCGGGTTCAACTTCCACGGTGGCGACACCTTCGGCGAGAACAGCGACGGCCTCATTTACGGCGGCTTGAATCCCATCAAGTCGATCGGCCTGCCCACGGCGAGCCCCGAATTGCTCCAGGGCCTCGCGCTCGGCGTTCGTGGACCGGCGATCCCCGGCTCGGAAAACCTGCTCGGTACCGGCATTACGATTCCGTCGTTCGGTCTCGTCGTCCAAGCGCTCGCGACGTCGACGGACACCGACGTCCTCTCGACGCCGCACATCCTGGCGACGGACAACCAGAAGGCAATCATCAACATCGGTGAGAACATCCCGCTCCAGCAAAACCTGAGCCTCCCGTCGTTCCCCGGCGTGGGTACGGGTGCGCAGTCGCAGGCCGGTGCACTCGGCGCGTTGGGCGGTTTGGGCGGCTTCGGCGGCTTCGGTGGAACGGGCGCTCGTCAGGACGTCGGCACCAAGCTCACCATCACGCCGCACCTGAACGACTCGAACGAGGTGCGTCTCGAGCTGAACGAGGAAATCAGCGAGGCGAAGTCCGCCGTCGGTACCGCCGGCGTCGTTCCCATCACCAAGCGCAATGCCGAGACCATGCTGGTCGTCCAGGATCAGCAGACGGTGGTCATCGGTGGTTTGATGCGAAATCGCCTGACGCACTCGGAGGAAAAAATCCCGGTATTGGGCGACATACCCGTACTGGGTGCGCTGTTCCGTTCCACGAAGAACGGCATGGAAAAGACGAACCTCATCCTCATCATGACGCCATACATCATCCGCGAGCAGGCGGATTTGCGTACGATTTACGAACGCAAGATGGAAGAGCGTCAACAATTCCTGGATCGCTATTTCGTATTCAGCGACGACTCGGATTACCAGCCGCCGAAGGACTATTCGCGCACCAACGGCCTCGTCGAATTCATTCGTCAGAGCTACCGCGGTGTCGAAGAGCGCAAGAAGCTCGACGATCTCTTGAAGCCGAAAGAGCTGATCACGCACGAGCCGAGCGAGCCGCTGGAAATGCCTGCCGCGCCACGCTCTCCGTCGGTCAATCCCGGCGCGCCGGCGCATCCGACGCCGGCACCGACCATCACCCCGGGACCGGTTCGCGGTGCTCCGCCGCCCACGCCCTCGCCGGGTGTGACGGTGACGCCGCCGACCCGGCAGATCAACCAGGTGGAGCGCTAATGGCCGAAGAGCGCTTCATGGGCGAGCTCCTCGCACGGCGCGGTGTGGTTCCGCCCGAGCGCCTCGAGGGCATCTACGCCATTCAGAAAGAAAAGGGCGGCTCGCTCATCGACTTGCTCGTCGATGCGCAGATCACCGACGAGGCCACGGTGGGGCGCGCCCTGGCCGAGGAGGCGGAGCTTCCGTACGTCGACCGCATCGAGTCGGAGAAGATCCCGACGCAGCTCGCCACGCGCGTTCCCATCACCTTCGCCAAGCAGCACAAAATCGTGGTCATCCACGAAGACGATCGGGCGATGCATGCCATCTGCGCCGATCCGTTCGACACCGCCGCGCTCGATGACCTGCGCCTGCTCTTCGGCAAGCCCGTGGAGGCGCAGGTGGCACCCGGCGAGCAAGTCGTCGATGCCATCAACCGCGTCTACGAGCGCGTGGCCGGCGGCGGCGAGCTCGAGACCGACGAAGCCGACGTGTCCGACGACGACGCGGCGAGCGACATCCTCGACAGCGACGACGAGGCGCCGGTCATTCGCTGGGTCAACTCCCTCTTCATGCAAGCGATGAAAGAGAGGGCGAGCGATATCCATATCGAGCCGGAAGAAAAAGAAGTCTTGGTTCGCTACCGCATCGACGGCGACCTCTATATCAAGCGCCGCGCACCGCGAACCTTCATGAATGCCATCGTCTCGCGCATCAAAATCGAGAGTGCGCTCAACATCGCCGAGAAGCGCCTCCCGCAAGACGGCCGCATCACCAAGAAGATCGCCGGCAAGAGCTTCGACATCCGCGTCAGCACCATCCCCACGAGCCGCGCGTACGAGCGCATCGTGATGCGTCTCTTGAACAAGTCGAGCGTGCTCCTCGACCTGCCCGACCTGGGATTTTCCCCGCGCGATTACGCGTTGATGGACGGGCTCATTCGCCGTCCGGACGGGATCATCCTCGTCACGGGTCCCACGGGTTCCGGAAAGACGACCACGCTCTACGCGTGCATCAATCGAATCAATCGGCCCGACTTGAACATCCTCACGGCCGAGGACCCGGTCGAGTACGAGATTGGCGGCATCCACCAGGTGCACGTGAATCCGAAGATCGGCCTCACCTTCGCCAGCGCGCTGCGCGCCTTTCTCCGTCAGGACCCGGACGTGGTCATGGTCGGTGAGATCCGCGACAAGGAAACGGTGGAAATCGCGATCAACGCATCGCTCACCGGCCACTTGGTGCTCTCCACGATCCACACCAACGACGCCGCCGGCGCCGTCACGCGTATGGTCGACATGGGCGTCGAGCCGTTCCTCATCCGCTCCAGCGTCATCGGCATCCTCGCACAGCGCCTCGTGCGCGTTCTCTGCCCACACTGCAAGGAAGCGTACCCCGCCGAGGACTTCGAGCTCGAGGAGCTGGGCCTTCACCGCGAGCGCATCCGCCAGCGCAAAGCGCGCATGAACAATGCGCAATCGCGTTATTTTCCCCGCACGGTGACCGAGCCGGACATCCTCGAGCTCCCCCCGGGCACGCGCCCCACGTTCTTCCGCCCCAAGGGCTGCTCGCGCTGCGCGAACACCGGCTTCACCGGCCGGCGCGGTATCTACGAGCTTTTGCTCATGGATGATGCGGTGGGCCCGCTCATCTTGAGGAACGCCGACGCGCAGGCCTTGAAGCGCACGGCTATCGATCAGGGGATGGACAGCTTGCGCGATGACGGCGCGCGCAAAGTGTTGACCGGCCTCACCAGCGTCGAGGAAGTGCTCGCGGCCACGCAGGAGGACGTCGGCGTGGGCGAGGCCGCATCCACGGTGTCGGCGGGTTCCATGCCCGCCGCCGCAGCGAGGTAGCGCATGGCGGTTTTCGAGTACCGGGGACTGCTGGTCGCATCCGGCAAACAAGTGCACGGCGTGCGTGACGCCGACAATGCCAAGGTGCTTCGCGGGTTGCTCAAGCGCGAGGGCATCCTCCTCACCAGCGCGCACGAGGAATCGTCCGCGCAGGCCGAGGGGCGAAAGGGCAAGCTCGACCTCTTCGCCTTCTTCCGCCGCGTCAGCATCACCGACGTGGCCATGATGACCCGCCAGCTGGCGACGTTGGTCATGGCCGGCATTCCGCTGGTGGAGGCCGTCGCCGCGCTCACCGATCAAGTGGAAAAGCTGGAGTTGAAGCGCGTCCTCACCACGGTGCGCGATCGCTTGAACGAAGGTATTTCGCTGGCGAAAGCGCTGGAGCCGCACCCCAAGATTTTCCCCCCGCTCTACGTGAACATGGTCGCCGCCGGCGAGGCCTCGGGCACCCTCGAGACCGTGCTCGAGCGCCTGTCGGACTTCATGGAGGGTCAGGCCAGGCTTCGCTCCAAGGTGAGCGCTGCGCTCGCGTACCCGATCCTCATGCTCATCATCGGCACGGTGCTCATCGCCGTCATGATGGTGGCTGTCGTGCCGAAGATCACGAGCATCTTCGCCAGCCTCGACCGCGCACTGCCCTGGTACACGTCGCTGCTCATCATGGTGTCGAACGCCCTCAAATCGAACGAGATGGTGGGCTTTCTCATGATGCTCTTCATGATGATCGCGCTCCGCAAGGCGTCGAGCGGCCCGCAGACGGACGAGAAGGACAAGCCGGCGGCGCGCGCGGCGAAGAAATCGCTCGGGGTGGCGGCGTTCGTGGCCATGGGCCTCGGCATCTTCATCCTGCTGCTCTTCTTTTACGTCGACTCGGTGGTGTCCTTGATCATCGGCCTCACCTTGGGCTTCGTCGTGGGCCTCGTGGTCTCGCGCCTGCTCAAGTACATCGCCACGCCGGTCGGCAAGGTGTGGAAGGACTCGTTTCTCCTGAAGCTGCCCATCTTCGGCCCGCTCTTCCGCATGCTCGCGGTGGCGCGCTTCTCCCGCACCCTCGCCACCTTGCTCCAGAGCGGCGTGCCGCTGCTCAAGGCCATGAACATCGTGCGCAACGTGCTCGGCAATGCGCGCCTCGAAAAAGTCATCGAAGAGGCCACGGGATCCATCCGCGAGGGCGAGTCGATTGCGGCTCCGTTGAAGCGCAGCCGCGAGTTCCCTCCCATCGTGACCCACATGATCGCGATCGGCGAAAAGAGCGGCCAGCTCGAGCAGATGCTGGAAAATGTGGCCCGCGCCTACGATACGCAGGTCGACACGCGCGTGCAGGCGATGACCAGCTTGCTCGAGCCGCTCATCATCGTCTTCATGGGCGGTGGCGTCGGGTTCATCGCCTTCTCGATTTTGATGCCACTGATTCAGATGAACGACTTCGTGCAGTAAAGGAGAGGGAGTCAAGGACGGGTGAGTGTTGCAATGGCGCGGCGTAGAGAATCGACGGTCTTCTTCCCCTGGGAAAAAAAGAGGGGTCTGCTCGGTGTGGTCGGGCGGGCCCGCGGCCGTTTGTTGCTCTCCGTCGTTGCGGTCATCGCCTTCGTCGTCCTGGTGTGGAGCAGAGAGGAGCACGCTGCATCACTGCGGGCCACACGCGCCACGCTGACGACGACCACGCGCGCGGTCACCGCGTACCGGGCGGACCATGGTGGGAAATGTCCGGCCTCACTGTCGGATTTGGTCGCGGGCGGCTATACGCGCGACGTTCCCATCGACGCCTGGGGTCGGCCCCTGCGGCTGACGTGCCCCGGCCGTCGCGATGCAGCAAGCTTCGAAGTGTCGAGTGACGGTCCCGACGGGTTGCCAGGAGGGCTCGATCGGGTGGAGTAATTCGAGGGGAACCGAGGAGTAACTTCTCGGCTTCACGGGTTTTTCAATCCAAGGAGTGCGTTCGATGAAATTGTCATGGTCCCAGATTATCCGTCACAGCCGTCGCGCGGGCCGAGCATCGCGTGAGCGTGGCGTGACGCTCATCGAGATCCTGATCGTGCTCGCGATCATCGGCCTCATTGCGGGCGGCGTCGCCATGACCGCGATCCCCAAGTTCGCAGAAGCGCAAAAGCAGACGACCCGGCAGAGCGCACAGGTCCTGCGCCAGGCCGCCCAATTGTGGCGCACCACCGGGGGCGGCGACTGCCCCACGGTCGAAGTGTTGAAGCGCGACAAGCAGCTCGAGTCGTCGTCCAAGTTGAGCGACGCGTGGGAGCAACCGTTCAAGATCTTGTGCGACGACGACGAGACCACGGTGGTGAGCGCGGGTCCGGACAAAAAAGAGGGAACGGCGGACGACATTCGCGTGCCGGCGCCGGAAGCCCCCGCGAAGTGATGCATCATGTGCTGCCCAATCTCCACCATCCAGGACCGGCCGCGCAAGCTTGGCCTGGGGAATAGACTTCGTCGTGCCGCTCGCCGCGGCATGACCTTGGTGGAGATCCTCATCGTGATGGTCATCATCGCGTTGATCATGGGCGGCATCATCATGGGCGGGGGTCAGGTGTCGAGCGCGCGCCTTCGCGCATCGAGCAGCTTGATCACCAGCGCCATCAAGACCGCGTACACCCGTTCCAACGCGGTCTCCAAGAGCGTGCGCCTGGTGTTCGACTTCGAGGAGAACACCTTGTGGCTCGAAGAAGCGAGCCGGCCGATGGTGGTCCAATCGAAGGACCTCACCGCCACCGGCGGCGCCGAGCCCGCGACGGCCGCCGAGCAGGCCGCCGTCGCCGAGGGCGAACGCATCGTCAAAGGCCCCGTGGCACCGCGTGCGCAATTTCGCCCGGTGCCCAAGTCGGATTTGACCTCGCAAGAGCCGGGGGGCAAGCGCTCGCTCCCGCGCGGCATCACGTTTCGCGAGGTCCAGACGTTCCACGATGACCAGCCCCGCACCGAGGGGCGTGCGTACCTGTATTTCTGGTCGGGCGGACAGACCGAGCGCGCCTCGATTCAAGTGCGTGTCGGCAAGTCGGAAGAGGATGGGCAAACGCTGACTCTCCTCGTCTCACCGCTCACCGGCAAGGTCACCATCGAGAAGGGCCCCGTCGCGCTGAAGCTGCCGACGGACGACAAAGAGGCTTCCGAACGCGAGGATAGTGCGTTTTGAGCAAGCGCGGCTTTTCCCTCCTCGAAGTCATGGTGGCCATTGCCATCTTGGGGCTCGCGCTCAGCGTCATCCTGTCGGCGCAGGCTGGGTTGACCACCAGCACGCGCCGTGCGGCCAACATGGCCAACGCCGTGGAATACGGCCGCTGCAAGATGACCGAGATGGAGGAAAAGCTCCTCAAACTGGGCTACCCCGAGCTCGACGATCTGGAGTCGCTCGTGCCGTGCTGCAACGACGAGACGGACACGATGTACACGTGCGACACGCGCGTGGAGAAAGTCGTTCTGCCGAACCCGCCGTCGAACACCCTCGGCGGAGGCGACGGCGGCTCGGGTCTCGCCGGTGCAGTGGGCGATGCTGCGGCGGGCATCTCGCAGCTTTCCTCCGGCGGAGGCGGGGCTTCGCTGCCGTTCGTGATGAACCCCGCCGGTGGCGCCGGGTTGAACCTCAACATGGACGCAGGCATGGCGGGCCTCGGCAGTGCGCTCAATTCCGTGGGCGGCGCCGATGGCTTGATCAGCATGGCCATGGGCATCGTGTATCCGTCGATCAAGCCGCTGATGGAAGCGTCGATTCGCCGGCTCTCGGTAACCGTTCGCTGGAAGGAAGGCTCGACCGACAAAGAGCTGCTGATGGTCCAGTACGTGACCAATCCGCAGCGCGGCAACTTGGGCGGTGCTCTCGGCTTCGACGCGGGCACCCAGCCCATCGTGGACGGCGGAGGAGGCGTCATCAAATGAGGAGAGCCTCGCGCGGTATGACCCTGCTCGAGATCCTCGTCTCATTGGCGATTTTGGCGATGATATCGCTGCTCGTCTACGGCGCCGTCGACTCGCTGAGCCGCGGAAAAAAGGCGGAGGCGCTGCGCAACGAGCGATCGCGCCAGGGGCGTTCGGCCATTTTGCGCATGGCCCGCGAGCTGTCGAGCGCCTACATCTCGCAGCACACGCCGACCAATTTGGCGATGCAGACGCGGCAAACGATCTTCTCCGGCAAGGGAAGCAGCCAGTATGACCGCGTCGATTTTACCGCCTTTGCCCACCGCCGCACGGAAGCCGATTCCAAAGAATCCGACCAATCCGAAATAGGATATTTCGTCGTTCGCGATCCCAATCAAGACGGGAAAATGGATCTCGTGCGGCGCGAGCAATTCCCCATCGACTTGGATGCGACGAAGGGCGGCGTCATCAACGTGCTGGCCGAGGACGTCGAGTCGTTCGAACTTCGCTACCTCGACCCGGTGACCAGTCAATGGGTCGAAGCATGGGATACGACCCAAGCCCAAACGGGGCAGGGTGGCCGGCTGCCGTTCGAGGTGCACATCAAATTGGTCTTGGCCAATCCTCCGCCCGGCGTCGAAAAAACGTATGCCACCAAGGTGGTGATCCCGATGCAGCAACCCCTGTCGTTCGGGATACCGCGATGAGTCGCGCTCGTCGTCGCGCCAAGCAGCGCACCCGCGAGCGCGGGATCGCCCTCATCATGGTGCTCGGTGCCATTGCCGTGCTCACGGTCATGCTCGCGGAGTTCCAGGACGAGACGAGCACCGAGCTCGCGGCGGCGCTCGCGGATCGCGACGGCGTTCAAGCGGAGTACATGGCCCGCAGCGCCGTGAACCTTTCGCGGTTGCTCCTGGCGGCGGAGCCGACGATGCGTACGGCGGTGGCACCGCTCTTTATGATGATGAAGAAGACGCCGCCGCAGCTTCCGGTGTGGGAGTTCTCGGATCGCATTCTCGGTGCCTTCAACGATCAGGAGGGCGCGGCCAGCTTCGCCGGATCCGTGGGCGTCGATCTCTCCGCGGGCAAGAACCTGGGCATGCCGGGTGGCCGCTTCGAAATCTCCATCGTCGACGAAGACTCCAAGATCAACGTCAACTTGGGTGCGGCCAACGACATGGCCCACCTGCGCCTCGCGCGCGAGATCATGGGCCTCATTGCACCATTGCAGTATTCGCCCATGTTCGAAAAGAAGGACGGGTCGGGCGCGACGCACGACCGTCTCTCCGTATGTGCGGCAATCATCGATTGGGCGGACCTCGACGAGGGTATGTTCGATTGCAACGTCCAGCAGACGGCCCAGGCCCGCAGTGCTGGCGTCGAGGACGCGTATTATCAGCTATTGCCCACCAGGCCGTACCGGCGAAAAAATGCGCCTTACGATTCGCTCGACGAGTTGCGCATGGTCCGCGGTGTGGGCGAGGACTTTTGGGCGACCTTCATCGACCCCGAGCCGGACAATCCGAAGAAACGCATCATGACCGTGTGGGGGCAGGGCGCGGTGAACGTCAACACCGCCAATGCGCAGACCCTCCTGGCCATCGTGTGCTCGGGGGCGCAGCTCGATACGCCCGTCTGCACGGACCCGATGCAGGCGGCCACGTTCCTCACCGGCGTGACCATGGCGCGCGGCCTCACCATGGGCGCACCCATGTTCGGCAACGCGAACGACTTCATCAACACCATGAAGGGGCAAGGTCAAATGGGCCCGCTTCTGACCACGATGGGCATGAAGCCGGTCAAGTTCCAATCGGACGCCGAATTCGGAAAGAGCATTTCCACCGAGAGCAAAGTGTTCTCGATCTACACCGTCGGCGTTATCAAGGGGTACAAGCGCGAAACGCGAACCTCGATCCACGCCGTGGTCGATTTCCGCAGTGCACCGCAGCTGACCGCAACGGGCCAGCAACCGAACACCGGGCAGCAGCCGCAAACCACGCCGCCGGGCCAAACCCCGTCCACCGGATCCGGATCCCAGACCGGGACCAACAATCCCGCCACCCAGCCGAGCAGCGGTGGACAAGTCGTTTACTTTCGAATCGAATAATCAACGAGGAGCTCTACGTTCATGCCCATTTGGCTCGGAATCGATATCGGAAAAAGCGCCGTCAAGGTGGCCGCGCTCCGATCGAGCTACCGCAAGACGGCGGTCATCGGCTTGGGAAGCGCCGACATCGTGGCGGAGGTGCGCGATAGTCAGTTCCTCGGCGCACCGGCTCTCCCAGGGGAGCCCCCGGCCGCGCCGGAAGCACCGTCGCCGGACCAGGTTGCCCAGGAGGCGGTGTCCCGTGCCATTCGCGATGCGGTGAGCATCGCGCTTTCGGGCAAGCCGGGCACTGGGGACGGCGTGGCGGTGGCCATCGATGGGGTGAAGGCCATGTCCCGCGTGTTGCCCATCCCGGCCAGCGCGCAGAAGCAGCTCGCGGAGGTGCTCCCGTTCGAGTTGGAGGCGCAGGTTCCCTTCGAGCTCGAGGGCTCCGTCTTCGACTACCGCATCCTCTCCGGGCTGCGTTCCTTGCCCGGGGCGGACCCTGCCTCGCTTCCGGTCCTCGCCTCGGTGGCGCGCATTTCGGACGTGCAGGCCCGCATCGACACCGTCAAGCAAGCGCTCGGCGTCGAGCCGGAGCGGGTCGGCGTCGGCATGCTGCCGTTGGCCAATTGGGTCGCCGTCTTGCCGGCGCTCGCAGAGCCCGGCCCCATCGTGGCCATCGATCTGGGCACCGACACGAGCGACATCCTCATCTTCCGCAATGGCGAACCGGTCTTCACGCGCACCGTGTCGCAAGGCACCTCGGGCCTTCCCGAAACGGCGCCCAAGCTCGCACGCGAGATCCGCATCACCTTGGCGGCGTACCGCGCCACCGGCGGCGATCCGGCCGTTCGCGTGTTCCTCTGCGGCGGAGGCGCTTTCGTCTCCGGCGCCGAGTCGTTCCTCTCGAACGAGCTCGAGACCGAGGTCACCGCGCTGCCGCCGCCGCCCATGGAATACGAGGTGCCGCAGCCCGATCAGCTGCGCCAACTCGCGCGCTACGCCAAGGCACTGGGCCTGGCCCTCGGCTTGGGTTCGCGCCCGCTCGGGCTCGACCTGCGCAAAGGGCCGCTCGCCTACGAGCGCGGCTTCGGCTGGCTGCGCGAGCGCGTGCCCGTGTTGGCCGGCCTCGGGGCGGTCATCGTCGTGAGCTTTTTCTTCTCCGCGGCCATGCAGCTTTACGCACTCGGAAAAGAGAAAGACACCGTGGAGGCCGCGCTCGCGTCGGTCACCAAAGAAGTCCTGGGCGAAGAAACCAGCAGCGCCGAACGCGCGAACGAATTGCTCGCGCAGCAGACCGGCGGCGAAGACGATCCCATGCCCCACGCCGACGCCTTCGACGTCATGGTGCGCCTGTCCGAGGCCATCCCCAGCTCGATGACCCACGACATCGAGGATCTCGATCTCACCAAAGGCCACGTGAGCATCCACGGCCTCGTCGGCTCCAGCAACGACGCGCAGTCGATCGCCACCTCCCTGCGCAGTGAGCCATGTTTCTCCGATGTGCAGATCAAGCGCATCGACCAGGCCATTGGCAAAGAGGAGCGGAAGAAATACGTCCTCGAGTTCGATTTGAAATGCCCCGAAGATCAAAAGGGCGGTGGGAAAAAGCCGGGGGCCCAGGCGTCCGCCAGCGCGTCGGCCGCCAGCTCGGCGAGTGGAGGTAAGTGATGGCTCGCCCCCTTCTCGATCGACTCAATTTGAATCCGCGCGAGCGCAGGCTCGTCGGCATCTTGGGCATCATCGTCGTGGTGCTCGTGATCGTCGGCATTCCCGTGTTCGTGCAGACGACGATCATGGGCCGCCGCTCGGAGGTTGCCGACACGCGCACGGCACTCGATGCCGTCCAGGCCGCACGAGGCCAACTGCGCGATCGGCAGGCCAAGAAGGACGCGGTGACCAGCCGTTACGCCAGCAAAGCGCCGCCGCTCGCGGGCTTCCTCGAGCAGCAGGCCCGCGCGCAAAAGATCGACCTTTCCGACTCGGTGGACCGGCCCGAGGTCCCCATCGGGGCGGCGAAGAAGTACACCGAGCGCAATACGGTCGTTCACATCAAGAAGGCCGGCATGTACGCCATTGCCAAATTCCTCGAGAGCATCGAGAAGAGCGGCCATCCCATTTTGATTTCGCGCCTCCAACTCCGTAAGCGCGTGTCCGAGCCGGATTCCTACGACATGGAGCTGGGCGTCTCGGCCTTCGACCGAAATGCGCCGCCGCCGAAGAAGGAAAAAGAAAAGGAAAAGGAGGAGAAGCCGTGAGCGCATTCAACTCCGGTACGTCGGGCGAGACGAGCCCCACCAAGTCTGCGGGCAAAGCCACATTCCGCCAGCGCATTTCCACCTTCATTCCTCCGGCGCTGCTCAAGGACGAGTGGAAAGAACGATTCCAAAAGTGGACACCGCGCATTGGAATTCCGCTTTTCTACCTCACGTGCCTTTTGGTCTTCGCGTCGGTGACGTTCCCCTACGACAAGCTCAAAGACAAACTCGTCGCCTCGTTCAATGCGAGCCAGAAGCCCGGTGCCGGCCAGCAGGAACTGCACATCGACGAGATGACCTCGAGCTTCGTCACCGGCGTCAAAATGAAGGGCGTTCGGCTTCTCAGCTTGGCGAGCGAGCCGGGAAAGCCCCCCGTGGAGTTGAAGATCGACGAGGCCAAGGCCCGCATTTCCGTGCTGCCGCTGATCATCGGCCATCGAAACGTCTCGTTCCATTTGGATGCGTTCAGCGGTGAGGTGGACGGCGTCTTCGAGGAGGCCGGCAAAGATCGGCACGTCAACGTGGAGATTTCGAGCGTCGACCTCAAAGCCATCGAGCCTCTGGCGGCGGCGTTGGGGCTTCCCGTCGAAGGAAAGCTCACCGGCAAGGTCGATCTGTTCATGCCCGAGGGCAAAGCCGCCAAGGGCAGCGGAAGCGTGAATCTTTCCGCGACCGACGTGAGCGTGGCCGATGGTGTGGCCAAGATCAAAGCGGGCATGCTGCCCATCACCCCACCGAAGGTGGCCGTGGGCGATCTGTCGTTCGTGGCGGAGGCGAAGGAGGGCATCCTCCGGGTCACGAAATTCGTCGCCTCGGGCAAAGATGTCGACCTTAGCGGCGACGGACGTGTTCAAATGCGGGAAATGGCCACCGAGAGCATTTGCGACCTCAATGTGAAGTTCAAAATATCGGACGGCTTCCGCGGCAAGAACGATATGGCCAAGAGCCTTTTCGGACCTCCGGGTTCGAGCTCGGGGGCCCTCATCGAGATGGATCCCAAGGTCAAACAGGCCAAGACCTCGGACGGATTCTATGCGTTCCACGTGCGCGGGCAGCTCGGACGTCCGGACTTCGAACCGCGTGGGGGAGGGGGCTCGGCCCCGTCGAGCGGTGGGGCCTCGGGGAGCGGCAGCAAGGGGGTGGTGCCGTGAGCGTCTCCAACATGCCGCCGTCGATGGCCGTGTTTGCGCGCCTCGTGGGGGTGATTCACCTGCCGCCGTTGCCCGGCAGCCCGCTTGCCTCGCTGCCGATGAAGGCCATCGTGGAGCGCACGGTGGAAGATGCGCGCGTGCTCGAGGGCGCCGGCTTTCACCTGGCCATCTTGGAGAACTTCGGCGACACGCCGTTTCATCGCGACAAAGTGCCCGCGGTGACGGTCGCCGCGATGACCGCGTGCGCTGCCGCCGTGCGCGCGGCCCTTCCCAACTTGCCCCTTGGCATCAACGTGCTGCGCAACGACGCCGACGCCGCGCTGGCCATCGCCTCGGTCGTGGGGGCGACGTGCATCCGCGTGAACGTCCACACGGGCGCGCGCGTCACCGACCAAGGCGTGATTCAGGGCGATGCCGCGGTCACCTTGCGCACGCGCCGGGCGATCTCCGCCGAGGCCGTGAACATCTGGGCCGACGTGCACGTGAAGCACTCCGCGCCACTCGCCGCGCGCCCCATCGCGGAAGAAGCCTCCGATCTGGTGACCCGCGCCATGGCCGACGCCATCCTCGTCACCGGCTCGGGCACCGGCAAGGCGATCGACCCCACGCAAATCGCGCTGGTGCGCGCCGCCATCCGCAACGTGCCCCTCTACGTGGCCAGCGGCACGCGCCCCGAAGATCTCCCCGCCCTGGTCGAACACTGCGACGGCATCATCGTAGGCAGCGCCCTCCGCGCCAACGGCATCGCCGGCGGCCCCGTCGACATTGCCGCGACGACGACGTTCGCCAAGTCATTCCGCGCCCTCTTCCCCCGCGACTCCACCACGTGAACCACTCGCGCGTCGCGTGAACGGCTAGGGATTTTACATGAAGGCGGGAAGGCGGGAAGGTCAGAGGATTTTGGGTTTTCTGGGATTGGTTCGTTCTTCGAACCAACAAAAAACCTTCCCGTCTTCCCGTCTTCCTGTGAATTCTCTCTTCTTAGAGCCCTGCGTCGCGGATGCGGGAGACGACGGTGCGGAAGAAGGCTAGGTGGTCGAATTTGGAGAGCTTGTCCGGGCCGTTGACGGCGAATTGGCCGACCTCGCGGAGATGGTCCGCGGGGACGCATTGGAGGAACTCGCCCCAACGCGCGCTGTCCACGGTGACCAGGCCGTCGTTGGACTTCACGTTCCATCCTTGAAGGTACACGGTGGTCGGGAACAGCACGATGGGCACTGCGTCGACGTGCCATACGTCGTTCCCGTACGTCGAATTGCTGCAATCGGATAGACCCACTTGCAGATTGGTGCGGCCGCCGTAGCTCGAGTAGCGCACGCCCGGCGCGTTCTTGTACTTCGGATTGAAGACGTTGGTCATGTAGTCTTCACTGAGCTCGGTGAGCTGCGCACGAATGTGCGGATCGGTTTGAAGTTCGTACACCGAGACCTGCAGCAGCGTCAGAATGGCGCCGCTCACGGCGTCGAAGACGTCCGCCGGCACATTGTCGACGAGGCCCATGACCAAATCGGCCACTTTGCTTCCGCGGTGCGGCGTGGCAATCGTCGTGATGGAAGCCACCTTGTTGCCATAATCGAGGCCCTGCGGGCTCACGAGCACCCGCGCATCGAGCCCGCCTTGGCTATGCCCAATGATGTTGACCTTCTTGGCACCCGTCTTGGCCAAAATGCCGTCGATTTGATCGGCCACGTACTGCGCGCGCACCTCGCTCGTGTCGTACGGCGGCGAAATGGTGGCGAACACCTGCGACTCACCGTGCCTCGCCAGATCGTCTTTCACGCCATTGAAGTAGACGACGTCGAGCGGCAGATTCTTGAGCCGATCGAACCCGCCCATTCCGTGAACGAGCACGATGGGGTAGCGCGGATTCGATACCGCATCTTCGGTGCTGGTACCGTCGTCTCCACGGCCATCGGCCGCACAGGCGAGCATCGTCGTCGTCAAACCGAGGACCGAAAGCGCACGGACGAACGAAAGAACGGACATAGCGGCTCACCTCCGATTAAGGGGCAGCGTGTGCAGCAATGGGCGAGGTCGCGGATGCTGAATGAGGACTCATTCTTTATCAACGACACCTTCGCGCCGAGCTCGACGATTTGTGGGAGGAAAAACCACTTCCCACCGCCGTCGAATGGCAAATTGCACTATCGAAGGACAATGACGCAGCAATGACCAATTGCGTCATTGGACAATGACGCGGCAATGACCAATCGCGTTGTCAGAATTGGCCGCTTACGCCTGCGCTGGCAACGCCGAACCATGGCTCGACGCGAGGTGTCGCGGCGCGGGTCGACGTCGAGGGCGACTTCCCGAAAACGAGGGCCAAGGTCCCCACGGCGAGTCCGGCGCCGCCGACGATGAACGAGACCGTCGAAACCGTGGCCCACGTCTTGGTCGACGACAGCTTGTCCACATCGTCGCCGGTGCACGTGTTGCCCGGCGGCTTGTTGCACGAGTCGCGCAAATCGCCCGCATTGGCGAGAACCACGATGCCGGTGATCGCCCCAACGGCGACGCCCGCAGCACCGACGCCAAAACCGGTGTACGCGAGGTAGTTCGGCTTGCTCGGCTCTTTCCCGGGCGGCGGCGGCACGACCGATGCTCCTTCGGCCACGGGCGACGCCGCCGGCTCGGGCGTACCAAGCCTCAACGTCACATTGCGCGTTTCCCGCTCGACGATGTCGATCTCCACACGCGTCGAGAGATCGCCGGCCTGCGCGGCAATCACGTGATGCCCCGGATTGACCTTGCGCCCCGTGCCCGGGGCAGGCTCCGAAATCGCCGTGCCGTCGAAGGTCAGCGTTGCCGGAAAATCTGCAGTGCGTCCCATCTGCGCGACGTGAATCAGAATCGTCGGCGTGCGCCGATCCAGATCGTCCTGCAGCGCCTTGGCGTTCTCGCGGGCAATGGTGAAAGGGCGCGGCTCGTTGCGCTTCACGGGATAGTGCAGCACCGCCGCGACCATCTCCTGCGCCTCCAGGAACCTTCCCAGTGCCGTCTGCGTTTTGGCCACCTCGAGGCTCGTCGTGGGCACGTGCATGATCGCATCGGCCGCCTGAAAGCTCTTGAGCGCCGCCTCGAGATCTCCGCGATCGCGCTGCGCTTCGCCCTCGCCCATGAGGGTGCGCGCCATGTCTTTCTCCGCGGCGGTGGGCTGCGCGTGCACGGCTCCGGCCGTGGCCAGCGAAAGAGTGAACGCCACGAGCCGTACTGCGTAAGCCTTAGAAGCCATAGTCCTTTTGACCCGGGCGGGTGTTCGCCTTGCCACTCGATGCGCTGCTCGCGGGCTTGATGGGCCGCGGGGCGCTCACCGCCGGTGCGTCTTTCGTGTCCTTCGCCGGTGGGGCTGCATCGGTGGTGACAGGGCTCTCTTCGGGCGCGGGCACCAAGGACGGTGCCTGTTCCGCGATGGTGAGGCCCGGCTCGGGCGCGACCGCACGTGGCGTCGGCGCCTTCGTCGCCTCGGCCTGCGGCGTGCGCCCGCGAAACAGGGACGAGGCCAGCGCGACCACGATGATGAACGCGGCGGCGCCCAGCACACCGAGGCCCACGGCCCAAAGCTGCTGCTTGCGCCCCAGTCCCCCGACGGGCTGGGGCCCCGTCGGAGACGACGACGGCGGAACGCTTCCGGGGAACGGAATGACGGCCGAACGCAAGGTCCCCGAGCTGACCTGCGAAATCGGCTCCTCCGGATCGTCCGACTCTTCGACGCTTTCCCCCTCGAGGCTCCCCTCGGCCGCCTCTTCGAGTCGCTGGCTCGGGACCGCGGGCGCCGTCGCCGAGACGGGACCGCTCGTCGTGGCACTTCGCGCACTGGGCGGACCGCTCGGCGACATGGGCTGCGAGGCGCGCTGCGGTGACGAAGAGCGCGCGCTATCGCTCGAATCGCCCTCCACCGTCTCCGGCGTGAGCAGGGCTTGCACGCGCTTGCGCTCGGCGCTGGCGGCCAAGGCTAGCTCCACGGCCTTGCGTCGAGCCTCCGCGCGCTCGCCGAGGTGCTCGTTCACGAAGGCGGCGACGTCCCCCGTCGTCGTGTGACAGCCCGCCGAGATCATCAGCGACTCGATCGCGCGCTGCAGTTCCGCGGCGGTCTGGATCCGCTCGTCGGGATCGTGCGCCATGGCCTTGCGACAGAGTGCGTCCACCTCGGGTGGAAACGGGTCGGGCAGGGGCGGCGGCGGCTCGCCGCTCGTGAGCAGATGCAAGGTCGCCAGCTGGTTGGCGGCGTCGTAAGGCGGGATGCCCGTCAGCAGGTAGTACATCACCGCGCCCAGCGCCCACACGTCGGAGCGCCGATCGACCGATTTGCCGACGGCTTGCTCCGGCGGCATGTACTGGATCTTGCCTTTCAGAAGCCCGGCGCTCGTATCCCCCGACACGCGATCGCGCGCCTTGGCGATGCCGAAGTCGATGAGCTTCGCCGCGCCGCTGACGCTGACCAAGATGTTCTGCGGCGACACATCGCGGTGCACGACGCCGAGGTTCTCGCCGGCTGGGTCGCGCAGCTCGTGCGCAGCGTGCAGCCCGGCTGCGATGTCCGCCACGATGCGCAACACCACGCCCATCGGGATGGCCACGTCGCGCTTTCGCACCGCACGGTGAAGTTTCGACAGCGAATCGCCATCGATCCACTCCATCACCAGGTAGAGCACCTCGTGCTGCTCCCCGAGATCGAGGATCTGCGCCACGTTGGCGTGTTCGATCCCAGCGGCGATGCGTGCCTCGTCGAGGAACATACGCTCGAATCGGGGGTCGCTTGCGTATTGCGGCAGAATCGTTTTGACGGCGACCAACTTTTCGAAGCCGTGCTTGCCGTGAAGACGCGCAAGCCACACCGATGCCATGCCACCATGTGCAATGGGACAGAGAAGCTCGTAGCGATCCAGACGATAGCCGGGCTCGAGGTGTGACCGCTCCCCGCTCAGGCTCACGTTCTACGTATCGCGTGAAAGCCCGCGTCGAGCAAGCTTCGTACGACCTCGTCCTTAGTGGAATTGGAGGCACACGGGGGCGTGTGACTCACCCCGGGTCACTCTTGGGTAGATGTGTGCGAGTGCAGAATCGCCGCGACGGTTTCTGGGGCTAGTGCCCGCGCGCGCTCGCGTAGCCGAAGCAATAGCGAATCGCGATCGCGTGGCATCGGCGGCGCGGGCGACATCGGGGGCATCGGTGCCGAAGGCATGGCCGCAGGTGCAGACGGGACGGGCACGTCTTGCTCGGGCTCCTCCACCGCCGCGGCCTCCGCGACAACCTCCAATGAAGGAGGAGGCACCGGCGTGGGGTCCGGCGGAGCCGCGCTCACGGATTCCACCATCCCGGGATGGTCTTGAGGCGGCGGCGGAAGCTCGCTTTCCGACATGGAGTCGCGGAGGGCGGCACGAGCCCGGTCCTCACGGATCAGCGCGGCGCGGTCGACGAGCGCCTTCGTCTTCTTGTCGAGGCGCGTAAACCGCAAGGTCAGCCCCGACAGGTGCTTGAGCGGGACGCCCGCTTCCGGATCCGTGGCGGGCTTGTAGGCAATCACGCGCCCCTCGCCGCGCATCAGCGGCGTGCCGTTGGCGAGCGTGACCTCGAAGCGCAGAATGACCCCTTGCGGGCGCGATTGCGCGCCGATCAAGGTGACGCTCGTCCGAGTCAGCGTGTCGAGCTCGTGATCGAGGAACTCGTCCTCGTTCGAGTACGGACGCGTGACGCGAATGGCGACCGGCTGTCGAACCTCGGCGGCCACGAGCTCAGAATAGAGAGAAACGATGGCGGCGCCAAGGATGCGAGGGGCCCATTAAGGATTTTTTTCCTGTACGCTCCCGCGCCGTCATGGACAAGCGTGTGTTGGTCGTCGGGTCCGGTGCGAGGGAACACGCATTGGCACGGGTTCTTTCTTCGCCCGAGTGCGAGGTCCTCTGTGCGCCGGGCAACGCCGGCACGGGCCTGTCGTTTCGCAATGTTTCTGTAGCAGTGGACGACATCCCGGGGCTCGTCGCCGCCGCCGAGCGCGAACGCATCTCGCTGGTGGTCGTCGGGCCGGAGCTTCCGTTGACCCTCGGCTTGGTCGACGCCCTCGCGGAAAAGGGCATCCCCGCCTTCGGCCCTTCCAAAGTGGCCGCCCAGTTGGAGGGCTCCAAGGCCTTCATGAAGCGCTTCTTGAAGCGCCACTCCATCCCCACCGCCGACTTCGCGATCTTCGACGACGTCGATGCCGCCGAAGCCTATGTGCGTGCGGCGGCGCGCCCACTGGTGGTCAAGGCCGATGGTCTGGCCGCCGGCAAGGGGGTCACTGTAGCGACCACCCCCGAGCAAGCACTTCTGGCCGTCCGGCAGATGATGCGCGACCACGCCTTCGGCGACGCCGGCAAGACGGTGATCATCGAGGAGCTTTTGCCCGGCGAGGAAGCGAGTTTCCACGTCATCTGCGACGGCGAGCGCGCGGTGCCGCTTCCCGCGGCGCAGGATCACAAGCGCGTGGGCGATGGCGACAGTGGCCCGAACACGGGCGGCATGGGGGCCTACGCACCCGCACCCATCGTCACGCCCGAGGTTCACGCGCGCGTGATGCGCACCGTCGTCGAGCCGACCTTGGCCGGCCTCAAAGCCGAGGGGACGCCGTTCCGAGGCGTACTCTTCGTAGGCCTCATGATCGAGGCCGGCGTGCCGCGCGTCCTCGAGTTCAACGTTCGCTTCGGCGATCCCGAGACCGGTGTCTTAACGGCGCTTTGCAGCTTCAGTGGAGGCGGCTGGCTCGGCTTGCTCGAGGGTGCTGCGCACGGCCAATTTCCCCCCACGCAACTCGAGTCCGAGGGCGTGGCACTCTCCGTCGTCATGGCCGCCGAGGGCTATCCCGCCAAGGTGCGCACCGGCGACGTCATCACGGGCGCCGAGAAAGCGCCGGAAAATCCGCACGTTCACGTGCTTCACGCCGGAACGACGCGGCGCGAAGATGGCGCCATCGTCACCGCGGGCGGAAGGGTTCTCAACGTCGTCGGGCGCGGCGCCACCTTGGAGGAAGCGGCCTCCCGAGCGTATGCCCAGGTCGACGCCATAAGCTGGCCCGGCGAGCACCACAGGCGCGACATCGGAAGCCGCGCCTTGGAAAAGAGATAACGCGTTCACCATCCTCTCCGGAATCTCCGGAAAAGAGAGGGACCCCTCTCGAGATCGGGCGTGTCGGTGTGTTAGAGCCAAATTATGGCCGATATTGCACCGCTCACACCGCTCCGCTACGACCCCAGTAAACTCGTATCGGTCGCGAACGTCGTGGCGCCGCCGTACGACGTCATCAGCCCCGCGCAACGCGAGGAGCTCGCGAAGCGCGATCCGCACAACGTCGTCCAACTGATTCTGCCGAAGGACGCGGCAGGCGGCGACGGCGAAGGCAAATACGAGCACGCCGCCTCTCTCCTGCGCCGCTGGCGCGAAGAGAAAGCGCTCGTGCGCGACGACGTCCCCGGCTTCTACCGCTACGACCAGTCGTTCACGGCGCCCGGCACCGGTCAGAAAATGAGCCGCCGCGGCTTCCTCGGCTTGGTGCGCCTGGTGCCGTTTTCGGACCGCATCGTGCTGCCCCACGAGCGCACCCTGAGCGGCCCGAAGGAAGATCGCCTCAAGCTGTTTCGCGCGACGCGCACCAACTTGAGCCCCGGTTTCATGCTGTACCGCGACCCGCGCGGAGAGCTCGATCCGGCTCTGTCGTCCGGCAAGGAGCTCTTTCGGTTCGCCACGCCCGACGGCGTCGAGCATGCGCTGAGCAAGGTCGAAGATCGCGAGGCGCTTTTCACCATCGTGCAAAAGATCGCTCAGTCGCAGCTTCTCATCGCCGACGGCCACCACCGCTACGAGACCGCGCTGCGTTATGCGCAGGAGACCGGCGCCAACGGCGCGAGTGAAAACGGCTACTTCATGGTCTTCCTCGCCAACGGCGACGATCCGAACCTCGTGGTCTTTCCGACGCATCGCCACGTGCACTCGCTGCCGTCGTTCGACTTCGCCGAGCTGCTGCGAAAAGCGGCGGACACATTCCAAGCGACCGTGTTGCCCAAGGGCACGGCGGCGAACGTCATCACGGACACGCTCGCGGACTCCGGCAAACGTGCGCCATCCGTTGCGGTCGCCTCGGCCGAAGGAGACGTGGCCATCCTCGCATTGCGCGCGGATGTCGAGCCAGACCAGCTCGGGAAGCATCCAACATTGGGCAAGCTTCCGGAGGTCTTGCGCCGCACCGATGTGGCCTTACTTCATTCAGGTATCCTGGAGCACGCGCTCGGTATCACCCGTGAGGCGCAAGCCGCCAAAACCAACCTTTGGTACCCGCAAGATGCAGCCGCGACGCTCGCCGAGTTGCGCAGTGGAAAGGGCCAGGCGTTGTTCCTGATGAACGCCACGCCGGTCGAGGCCGTCCGCCGCGCGGCCGAATCCGGCGAGGTCATGCCCCAGAAATCGACCTTCTTCTATCCCAAAGTTCTCACGGGATTGACCATCCATACGTTGGAGCCGGACCGCACGGTCCACGTTGTCCGCTAGTTAATCCGCGCTCCTGTGGCACGAGTCCTACACCGTGTTTAGCTTCGCGAATATTGGAACCCAGTTTGCAATACCCCGAGGTCAACGCATCGGATGTTATCCTTGACCATGAATGAAATGAGCCGCACCACGAGAGGTCAACATGACTGAAAAGAAAGCCCCGCCGCCGCGTGCCCCGCAGGATGAGGACGTGGTCCAGTTTGGTGACGTGCTCCCGGTTCTCCCCATCCGGAACGCGGTACTTTTTCCGGGTGCGGTGGCTCCGTTCGACGTCGGCCGCGAGAAGTCCGTGGCGCTCGTCGAGGATGTCGACAACCTACCGAGCCCCGTCATTGCCATCTTCGCCCAGCGCGATCCTTCGACGGACGACCCAGGCCAGGACGACCTACACACGGTCGGATGCGCGGCCCGCGTTCTCAAGGCGTTGAAACATAGCTCGGGCAACTATTCGCTGATTTTGCAGGGCCTCTCGCGCATCCGTCTCGAGGATGTGGCGCAGAGTTCGCCCTATCTCAAGGCGAAGGTGCGGCGTCTCGACGAAACGGGTCTGGACGACGACGAGGCCGAAGCGCTTTCGATGAGCCTGCGGGATATCGCGAAGCAGGTGATTCAGCTCATGCCCGAGCTTCCGCGTGAGGCGGGCTCGCTCATCGATTCGATCCAGGCGCCCGGCGCCCTGGCCGACTTGGTGGCCGCCAACCTGGACGCCCCGGTGGAGGAAAAGGCGCAGCTGCTCGAGACGGTCGACGTCAAAGAGCGCATTCGCAAGGTCCTTCGCCTGCTGACGCGCCAGCTCGAAATCTTGAAGATGCGCGAGCGCATCAACTCCCAGATCAAGGAGGAGATGGGCAAAAACCAGCGCGAATACGTGCTGCGGCAACAGCTCAAAGCCATCAAAGAGGAGCTGGGCGAAGACGATGGGGATCAGGGAGATCTCGACGGTCTCGAAGATCGCATCGCCAAGGCCAACCTGCCGAGCGAGGCGGAGCAGGTCGCCAAGAAGCAGATCAAGCGTTTGCGCAACATGCAAGTCGGCTCGGCGGAGTACACCGTCGTGCGCACGTACCTGGACTGGATCCTTGACTTGCCATGGCACAATCAGACGCCAGACAACATGGATATCAGCGCCGTCCGCAAGGTGCTGGACGAGGACCACTACGGCCTGGAGAAGGTCAAGAAGCGCATCCTCGAGTACTTGGCCGTCCGCAAGCTGAAGAAGGACAAGAAGGGCCCGATCCTTTGCCTCATCGGCCCGCCCGGCGTCGGTAAGACGTCGCTCGGCCGCAGCATTGCACGGTCGCTGGGTCGCAAGTTCCACCGCATCTCCTTGGGCGGTGTGCACGACGAAGCCGCCATCCGCGGTCACCGTCGCACCTACGTTGGCGCGCTCCCCGGGCAAATCATCCAGGGCATGAAGAAGGCGGGCACGATCAACCCGATCTTCATGATGGACGAGGTCGACAAGATCGGTCACGACTTCCGCGGCGACCCCGCGGCGGCCTTGCTCGAGGTGCTCGACCCGGAGCAGAACAACACGTTCGCGGACCACTACCTGGAGATCCCGTACGACCTGTCGAACGTCATGTTCGTCGCCACGGCGAACATCGCGGATCCGATCCCCGCGCCGTTGCGCGATCGTATGGAGATCCTCGAGATCCCCGGCTACACGCGGCGGGAGAAACTGGCCATTGCGCGCCAGCACTTGATCCCGAAGCAGATCGAGGATCACGGCATCACGCCGCAGCAGCTCGAGATCACGGATCCCGCGGTCGAGATCATCATCGACAACTACACGCGGGAAGCCGGTGTGCGTACGCTCGAGCGGCAGATCGCGAGCGTCATCCGCGGGGTTGCCGTCAAGATCGCCGAGGGGGACAACACCCCGCGCAAGATCGAAACGGAAGACCACCTCCGCGAGTTCCTCGGTCCGCAGCGCTACACCAGCGAGGTTGCGGAGCGTACGGAAGAAGCGGGCGTGGCGACCGGCCTTGCCTGGACCAGCGTGGGCGGCGAGATCCTCTTCATCGAGGCGACGCGCATGTTCGGCTCGGCGAAGCTGCAGCTCACCGGACAACTGGGCGAGGTCATGAAGGAGAGCGCCCAGGCCGCCCTGAGCTACGTGCGCTCCAACTCGGAGAGGTTCGGCATCAGCAAGGACTTCCTCGAGAAGAGCGACATCCACATCCACATCCCCGCCGGCGCCATGCCGAAGGACGGCCCGAGCGCGGGCGTGACGATGTTTACCGCCCTGGTGTCGATGCTCACCGGCGTCCGCGTCCGCCACGACGTCGCGATGACCGGCGAAATCACGCTGCGCGGACGGGTGCTGCCCATCGGCGGTCTCAAGGAGAAGGTGCTTGCGGCCCACCGCGCCGGCATCAAGCGGGTCATCGTGCCCGAGCGCAACAAGGCCGACCTCGACGAGGTCCCGGCCGAGGTCAAAGACTCGCTCGAGTTCGTCTTCGTGAAGAAGATGGAGGAAGTCCTCGACGCCGCACTGGAAGAGAAACTGGTGCCCAAGGCCGAGGAAAAAAAGGAAGCCCCAGCGTCCCCGAGTAACTGAGAGGGTTTAGGGGATAGGGTTTAGGGTTCAGGGAGAGAGGCTTCCTCCCCCTGAACCCTTTTCCTTTTCGGCTCCCTCTAAACCCTAACCCCTAACCCCTAAACCCTTCCTTTTTCGCGCTGCGTCGGGTGAAGTAGCTCGCATGAAAACGGTGCGGCTCGGGCTACTCGGTTGTGGGACCGTGGGCGGGGGCGTTGTTCGATTGATTCGGGAAAATGCCTCGGTTCTGGCGACCCGCGTTGGGGCCCCGCTGGAAATTGCCAAGGTGCTCGTTCGCGATCCCAACAAGGAGCGCGTGCCCGGTCTCGAGCGCGACCGCATCACGACGGACGCCGCGGCGGTGCTGGGCGATCCGTCGATTGACGTGGTCGTGGAGGTACTCGGCGGGGTCGATCCGGCGAAAGGCTACGTCGAGCAGGCCATCGACACGGGGCGCAGCGTGGTGACAGCGAACAAGATGCTCCTCGCCGTGCACGGACCCGAGCTGGTCGAGCGCGCGGAGAAGGCCGGCGTCGACTTGGCATTCGAGGCCTCCGTGGGTGGCGGCATCCCGGTCATTCGCACCTTGCGCGAGGCGCTCACCAGCGATGCGGTGACCCGGCTGTGCGGCATCGTCAATGGCACGTCGAACTACATCCTCACGCGCATGCGCCAGGACGGCTTGCCCTTCGTGACGGCGCTGAAGGAAGCGCAAGACAAAGGCTACGCCGAGGCGGATCCCGGGCTCGACGTCGACGGGCACGATGCCGCGCACAAGTTGGTCGTGCTGGCCATGCTGGCCTTCGGCGCCCGCGTGCCGCACGAGACGGTGTACACGGAGGGCATCCGCGACATCGAGCCGATCGATCACGAGTTTGCCGCGCGCTTCGGATACACGGTGAAGCACTTGGCCATCGGCCAGATGCGCGAGACGAATGGCAAGAAGAGCGTCGAACTTCGCGTGCACCCGGCGCTGCTGCCGACGCACACCACGCTCGCCAACGTGAACGGCGTGCTCAATGCGATTTTGCTCGAGGGGCGTGCCCTGGGACCATGCTTGCTCTCGGGGCGTGGGGCAGGGGATCTGCCCACCGCCGTGAGCGTCGTCGCGGACGTGGTGGACGTCGCGGGGGCTCGGCTCAGTGGCGCCGGCGGCAGGATGACACGCAGCGTGCGCCTCGCGGAGACACACCTCGCGCCCATCGACGACGCCGAGTGCGCGTACTACCTGCGCTTCCAAGTCTTCGACCGACCCGGGGTCCTCGCGCACATCGCGGGCGCCCTGGCCGAGGAGAACGTGTCCATCCTCGAGATGGTCCAGCGCGGCGGCGGCGATGCGCGCGGGGAGCCCGTGCAGGTCGTGATGATGACCCACGTCGCACGCGAAGGTGCCCTGCGCCGCGCGCTCGCGGCGGCGGCGAAGGGCGGCGACTACATCGCGAAGCCCACGCACGTCCTTCGGGTCGCGCCCGTGGGGTGAAACCGAGAATGTTGCCTAGGGTATGACGATTCCACACCGTTGCGGCATCGCGAGGTGGATTTTTCTATCCCAGGTCGCTACCCTTGAAAGCATGGGTAGCTCAGGCACCATCCAACCGGGGAACGAGGAAGGGCTTTCGCTCCCGCCTCCTCCCGTGGAAGGCGTCGGGGCTTCGGTCATTGAGGCGCACATCCTGGCGGTCTTGCGCCAGCACCGCGAACGCATCATGTCCGAGGTGGTGGACATCCTCTCGCGCAGCCGTCTGGCGCGGGTCGTGCGCGAGGCTGGCTCGGGCGCGCAGGCCACCACCGGCCTTTTGCGCGCGCTCGAGGAGCAACTCGAGGGCCGCAAAACGCCCACCCGAATGTTCTGGTTGGAAACCCTGTTTCCCAGTTTGATGGAGCGCGGTGTCACCTTGGTCGACATCGCCCGCGTCTCCACGCGCATTCACATCGCGCTGGTGCTGCTGCTCGTGTTGGAGCTCCCTCCCGAGCTGCGGCGGGCCGGCGGGGAATGGTTGGGCAACTTCTTCAGCGGGCTGCAGGCCGACATCACGCGCGAGTGCCGAAGGTCCTCGGAACCCCCCGCGAACTCATAAATCGATCTGCTCGGCCTCGGGGATCTGCTCGTCGCCCAGAAAGCGGCGCGCCATCTCGCTGAAGGAGCGCGGCACGTCGGTGGCGAACAGGCGCATCGTGCCCGCGCGTTCGCGCGGCGGCGCCAAGAGACCGCGGCTCGCGAGAAAGGAGCGCGTCTCCGCGGCGACCGTGGTGGCGCTGTCGATGACGCGCACATCGGGCCCCATCATCGCGTGCGCCTCCTCTTCGATCAGCGAGAAGAACAGCGGGTAGTGCGTGCACCCGAGGACGATGGCATCGACCCCGGCTCGGGCCAGCGGTTCCAAATAGCGGCGCACCGCCAGCCGCGGCACCTCGCCCTCGATCCAGCCTTCCTCGGCGAGGGGAACGAGAAGGGGAGCCGCCTGGCCGAACACCTCCGTGCGCGTCGACAGCGTGGTCACCGCGCGCGTGTACGCCTGCGAAAAAATCGTCCCCGGCGTGGCCAGAATGCCCACGCGGCCGGTCTTCGTCGCCGCCACCGCCGCGCGCGCCCCCGGCTCGATCACGCCGAGCACGGGAAGGTCCAAATCGATGCGCAATTGCTCCGGCGCCACCGCGCTCACCGTGTTGCACGCGATGACGATGGTCTTCACCCGATGGGATACGAGCTGGCGCGCACACGCGCCGGCGTACTTCACCACCGTGGCGGCGCCGCGGGTGCCATACGGAACGCGCGCCGTGTCGCCCAGGTACACGATGTCTTCGTGCGGGAGCACGGCCCGCAGTGCACGCACCACGGTGAGGCCGCCCAGGCCCGAATCGAAGACACCGAGCGGCGCCGCCCCAGGCCCGGCTTGCCGGGCCGTTGCTGGGTCCGTGTCGGCTTTCACTGCAGAAGCACCCTCGCCAGGACCGCGCAGCGCACGGCGACGCCCGCCTCCACCTGATCGAGAATCACGCTGCGGGCGCCGTCGGCCACGGCGTTGTCGAGCTCCACACCGCGGTTGATCGGCCCCGGGTGCATCACCAGCGCCTCGGGCTTGGCCAGGCGAAGGCGCCGCTCGTTCAGGCCGAAGGTGCGCGCATATTCGCGGGTCGTGGCCATCACCGTGCCGGCGAGGCGCTCGTTTTGAATGCGCAGCATCATCACGACGTCGGCACCCTCGATGGCGTCGTCGAAGCGATCGAACACGCGCACGGTGGGGCCGAGTACGGTGGGATCGCGCGGCATCATCGTGCGCGGCCCGCAGAGACGCACCTCGGTGCCCAGGGCACCGAGCAGGAGCGAATTGGAGCGGGCGACGCGCGAGTGCAAGATGTCTCCGCAGATAACGACGACCAATCCGTCGAGCTTCCCGAGCCGCTGACGAATGGTGAACGCGTCGAGCAGCGCCTGCGTCGGGTGCTCGTGCGAACCGTCGCCCGCGTTGACGATGCTCGCGCGCGTGTGCCGCGACACGAAGTGCGGTGCGCCCGAGTGCGCGTGGCGGAGCACGATGGCGTCGCTCCCCATGGCCTCCAGGTTTTTCACCGTATCGAGCAAGGTTTCGCCCTTGGTGACGCTGGAGGTCGACGCGGCGATGTTCACCACGTCGGCCCCGAGCCGCTTTCCAGCGAGCTCGAACGACGTGCGCGTGCGCGTCGACGACTCGTAGAACACGTTGAGAATCGTTTTCCCTCGCAGAACACCGCGCGTCACGATCGGATCGTGAGGGTGCGCGTACCGGGTCGCTTCATCGAGAAGGGACGTGATGTCGTTCGCGGAGAGCCCATCGATGCCGAGCAGATGGCGCATGATCGGGGGGGCTTTTAGCAGAGCCTCCACGTCTCCTCAATTCAGGCCGCTCAATTCAGATAGCGCTTGTCCTTTGGCGGCCGCCGCTTCCGAAGCTCGTCGTCCGCACCGCCCTGCACCACGCGCAGAAGCGGAGCACCCGCCCGGCGGGACGGGGAGGTGGTGCTCTTGGTCTTGCCCGAGGCCGGCGGGCTCAACGGAACCGACGGCGCCCCTGCCTGACGGCGCAGCAGCGCCAGCTTGATGCGCAGGTACGTCGCGCGAACCACCGACGGCGTTCCCCCGAGCAGCACACCCACGAGGACGCCACCGAACGGGGAGAGCACGCCCTCGGGAACGCCGTCCGGGTAGACGAGGCCGAGCAAACACATTGCGATGGTGAACCAGAAGAACTGGCGCCCGGTCACTGGAACGAGGAAGAACAGCCGTACCGTCTGCTGCGCATTCACCTTCGACCATGCGATGGCGATCGCGGTGATGCCGGCGGTGCTCCCGAACATCATCCGAGGGTGAAGCGCGGCGGGCCCGCCGGGAATCGCCCGATCGACGGCAATCGAAAGCAGAAAGCCTGCGACCAGCGCAATCCCGACGAATCGAATGAAGCGCCACGTTCCCCAGCGCCGCTCCAGATCCGGCGAGAGGAAGTAGAACGCCATCAACGTGAAAAGCAGGTGCCCCAACCTGGCCGGCGACGTCAGAAGGCCGGCGGTGAACAGCCGCCATACCTGACCGTCCAGTACGCTGTCACTCGAGGCGGTGAGCGCGAGAAAGAGGCTCTGTCCGCCGGGCAGATAGCTGTAGGCGATGGCAAGAGAGATCCCGAGAATCGCTACCACCAGGAGCAGGACCTTCAAGCCCGGGCCGGGGCGAGGTAGTGCCAGAGTAACCCTCTCGTCCATTGATCTTCACTCTAATGTCGCCATCGTGGATCGCAAAGCCAGCATGAAAATACGTAGCAAGTTGCTACATCGGCGCCTTCGTCTTTTCTCCGATGGCCGCGCGTTACCCTGCGAGGCGGGTGAGGAGCTCTTTGCGGGCGGCCCCGTAGGGTGGCATCACCTGAAGTAGGCCCAAGGTGACCTGCTCGGTCATCGCGCTGATCCCGGCCTGGGTCGTGGGGGGAACGTCGACCGCATAGCCCCGCTGCAGGGCATCGGTGGCGGTGGCCTTGATGCCGACTTCGGTCAGGCAGCCGGAGAGAACCAGGGTATCGCAGCGCAGTTCGTCCAGGACGGCCTGCAAATCGGACCCGGAGAATGCGCTGTACGTGCGCTTTTTCACGATCCGATCGCCCGGTTGCGGTGCGACCTCGGGCCAGATGTCGTTCCCGCCGGAGCCACCGACCGCGTGGACGCCCCACAGGTCCAGATCGGGATCGTCGGGCTGGTGCTCGTCGACGATGTACACGACGGGTACCCCTTGGCTGCGGCATTCGCGCAGCTTTTCCGCCAGCGCTGGCACGATCTCGCGCGCCCTCGGCACTTCGAGGATGCTGCCCTCGGCCAGGTGATCGTGAATCATATCCAGCACCAGGAACGCCGATCTTGGCCGTTCCGCACGCTTGGCGCGAAAGCTCGCCAGGACCCGGCTGCGTAGGGACGGCGAGGCGGCTGGCGCGGGCGCGTTCTCGCCCAGGATCCCGCTTGCGGGGCCGTTCTCGACTGCGGCCAGCGCGAATGACGCCAGGGTGCGCTCCACCTCCAGGTAGGCGGCGCGCTCTTCCTCGGTGAGCGTGCCCAAGAATGCGGCCGTGAGCGGTTCGGGACGTCCCGCGAGGACGAGTTGTAGCAGGCGGGCATACCGATCATTCACGTCGCACCTCGAGCACTCCCAGCGTTCTTGACCACTACGTTCGGCGAGTCATTTTGGACCGACGCCACGAGCGCTTCCCTCAACGTTGCGATGGCCCGGGCCGCCCGCGACTTGACGGTTCCCAACGGAACGCCGTGAAGTTCTGCGATTTCGCTGTAGGAGAGGCCCTGGAAGAAGGCCGCTTCGAGCGTGAGCCGCTGGTCCTCCGGGAGCGCCCCGAACGCCTCGCGAAACCTGTCGTTCATGTGCAGAAAATCGACGGGCGGCGCCTCCGCCGTCTCCGTGCGCGCCTCCGCCCGGACCGCCTCGCGCACCCGTTTGAGCCGATTCTGCCGGCGCAGGCGATCGATGGCCAGGTTGCGCGTGATGGTCACGAGCCAGGTCCGCAAACGCCCGCGCGCCGGATCGTAGCGGCGTGCCTGTTCGCAAAGGCCCATGAAGGCGTCGTGAACCAGGTCTTCCGCTTCGGCGCGGTCGTGAACGATGCGCAGCGCGATGGCCAGCAGCGCATCGGCGTGGCGATCGTACAGCGACGCAAGCGCATCGACGTCGCCTTCGGCTACGCGAAGGATGAGTGCTGCATCGAGCGATTCGGACGGATCCGCCTCCACCACCACGCCGTCGTTTATATCACGTGCCTCACTGCACGGGATCGCACGTGGCCGTCGTCGTCACGAACGGGGCAACCGAACCGCGGCAGGTCGTGCGGCCCAGCGACGCCGGTCCTGCGTCGCCCTGGGGCGCTCCGAGCAGCTCGACATCGATCGTGTGATCGGCGGGCGCCTTCACGCGCGCGAGGCGCACCTCGGCGGGGCAGGTGACCACGATGCCTGGGTTCGGGATCGTGCCGCCATCGCCTGCATCGCCCGCGTCGACGGGGAGCGCGGCATCGCCTGCATCTCCTGCGTCACCCGCATCGCCTGCATCGCGACCGGGGCCTGCGTCGCCTGCATCCGCGCCGGCGTCGGCGGGCGGTTGGGCTGTAGGAATCCCGCGGAGCGATGCTCGAATCGAGACTGCGCCGGCGTTGCAGCCCGCGGGCGTCCCATCTTGCCGGGTGAACGAGGCGGGGAGCACGATGATCCCATCGCTTCCCGCATCGCGGAGCGGCTCGCAGACGGCGACGACTTCCACGTCGGACTGCTGCGTGGTCTGACAGGCCGTCACCCAGGTGAAGTTCAGGGTCCGACCCGCCCAGAAGCGATCGAACTGATGCTCGGCGGCGGTCACCTGGTTCACCACGGTCGCGACGGCGCTGCCGTCGCCGAAGGTCTTCGCATTGAAGGCGTAGACGTCGACCTCGAAATCCAAAAAGCCGCTGTCCGCGGCCGGGGCGAGCGCTTGAAACACCCCGTCGGCAAAGCAGTCGTACGTGGCGGCGGCGCGCACCTTGCCGTCGGTGTCCGTGACCACGGCCGTGTATTTGTAAACCTGCGTATCGCCCGGGCCGCAGCCTTTGCCGGCGGTGATGACGTCCGACCGGACCTGGATGCCCGTGATCGGGTCGATGGGGTACGTCGTCCCGGTGTCCGTGCAGGCGACCGCCAACACGGAGAACGCGAGGTACGCAGAAAGGGAGCCAATAAGAAGGAGCAAAAAGCGAAGCCGCACGGGCAGAGCTCTTACCACGCCTCCAGCGTTAAGTTACAGCGCACAGTAGGACTGAATTTGCGCCGAACAGTCCGCATAGGTTCGCTCGGAGCTCCTCGCGCGGACGGTGCATGCACCCCGCCAGCAAACGTCCTGGCCCAGATACCCGGTGATGTCGAAGGTGTACGTGCGGCCCCCGCGCATGTCCTCGAAGCGAATGGGCTGCTGGCAGCCGGCGGTGGCTTGTTCGCCCGTCTCCCGGGCGCGCACGGTCCAGGAAAAACCGGGGCCCTGGCTGCAGCTGTAGCCGATGTTGGTCGTCTCCTCGAACTGAATTTCGGTCTCGTCGTACCAGCCGTCGACCGTGCAACCGAGGCCGGCGAGCGGTGTCAGCAAGAGTGCTCCAAGACCGACAAGCGCAGAAAAGCTTTGGCGGGCCATCTTCCGCGTATCTTCCCCCGGCACGGGGACCGCGCCAGCGCAAACGCAACCGATGCACGCCCGCGCGCGCCAACGCGACCGGCCGCGGCGGAATTCGCCCCGCAATTGACATCTACGGAAGGGGCGGGGCATGGTGCGGCCATGCTCGGAGAAAAACTATGCAATCGGTAGCCGGCGGGGCGATCCACGCCGTTCACGCGTTCGCGGCGGCGGTACAGCCTGGCGGTGCCGGCGGTGGCGGGAAACCCGACGCGCCCAAGCTCGATCCCGTGCAGCTCGTCCTGCACGCTTCGGCACCGGTCAAGGCGGTGCTCATCGTGCTGGTCGTCTTCTCGCTGTGCTGCTGGGTGGTCATCGGTGCCAAGTTTCTCCATCTGCGCCGCGCCCGCGCCGAATCGCATCGCTTTTTGAAGACGTTCGACGCCGCCCAGAATTTCGAGTCGATGGCCAATGGGCTGTCGGCCTTCCGCGGCTCGCCGTTCGCGCGAATTTTCGCCACGGGCTACGACGAGATGATGCGCATGACCGGCGGCCAGCGTCAGCGCTTGGGCGACGCCGAGGGCACGCACGTCGAAACGGCCACCCGGCGCGCCGCCGCACGCGAGGTCACGCACCTCGAATCGTGGATGACGCTCTTGGGCACCATCGGTTCGACGGCCCCGTTCATCGGTCTTTTCGGCACGGTTTACGGCATCATGGACGCGTTCTTGAGCATCGGGAACCAGCAGAACGCGAACCTCCCCGTCGTGGCGCCGAAGATCGCCGAGGCCCTCATCGCGACGGCCATCGGCCTCGTGGCCGCCATCCCCAGCGTCATGGCGTACAACTACTTCGCGCGCCGCGTTCAGGAGCTTGCCGACAGCCTCGAAGGCTTTGCTGCCGACGTGGCCGCCCGCGCCAAACTGGGAGGCATTTAGTCCGCCATGGCCATGGGCGCATCGGCAGGCGGCGTTGCAGGCCGCAGCCGCCGCATGGGCGGCATGAACGAGATCAATGTGACGCCGCTCATCGACGTCATGCTGGTGCTCCTGGTCATCTTCATGGTGACCGCACCGCTCCTCACCACCGGTGTCGAGGTCGATCTTCCGAAGGCCAAGAGCGGCCCGATGGTGGCCGACGACACGAAGCTGCTCATCATCGTTACCGCGGACGAGCACGTCTATCTGGGCAAGGACGAGATCACCGGTGCCATCGAAGACCGATTGACGAACAACGCGCGTCTGAAGGAGGAGAAAGAGGTCTACATCCAAGCAGACGAAGGCGTAAAATATGGTGCCGTTCTGCGTGTCATGGCGGCCGCCCGCACCGCAGGCGTCGAAAAGCTTGGAATGATCACCGATCCACTGGAAGTTAAGTAACCGAGCGAAAGGTGTTCGTGCGAAGCGTATTACGCACGCGCAATTGAATTCTCATCATGGCAACGCGGTTGGCTTGGAGGACGGCGTACGAGTCGGACGAGGTGGCGCTGGGTATTGCGTTGGCCATCGCGCTGCACGCGATTCCCATTGCGGCGTTGATTCTCAAGGCGATGTACCCCTCGCTCGGCGAGGAGGAGAAGCCCCTCGTCGAGAAGCCCGTGGTCGCGGCCAGCTTGCTGAAGTTGGGCAAGCCCATGGATCCATTGAAGCTGCCCGATCGCATCGTGCCGCGTGCCCGCACCGCGCCGAAGCACGAGATCGTGGCCTCGCGTGAAGAGAAGAAAAAGGACATTCCCGATGCAGGGCCGCCTCCGCCGCTCGCCCAGGAGTCGGACATCACGCGCCTCGTGAACAAGAGCGATCCGTTCGCGGAGGATGCGGGCAAAGATCGTCCCGAGGAAGGTCACGCGGGCGGTGTGAAAGAGGGGCAGGAGACCGATCCGAACAAGGTGAAAGCGGGCGACATGTACGCTCTGCAGCTGCAACAATTTTTCAGGGATCGCTGGGCCATTCCGAGTGTGATCTCGAAGGGCGAATCCGCGAAACTCTGTGCAGTTTTTCAGATCAGCATTGATCGCCGCATGACCATCTGGCACCTCAGAAGCACGCCGGCGCGAGCCAGCGGCAACGATCTGTTCGACGACTCGGTACGATCTGTGTTTCAAAAGCTGATGGATGATCGAACGCCGTTGCCTGAGCCACCACCGGAGGCTGCGGAGACCTACCGCGGGCGCGCGGTTAATGTTCAGATGACGGAAAGCGGAGATCCTTCGAAATGCCGATGACCGATCTTGTCTTCTTGGGCCTGCCGAAAAAAAAGACGTTCGCTTTCATGGCGGCGGCATGCGTAGGCGGCACATTCTTGTTCGTCGCCGCAACGGATTCTCCAGCGAATGCGCAGCAACCGGCCGGCGCATCGAGTGCACTGCCCACAGTGTCGCAGCCCACGGGTGGCACGGTCACGACCATCACCGTCGGCGGTGGTAACCGCGCACTGTTCAAGATTGCCGTTCCGCCGCTCGTCGGCGAACGCGAGACGTCGAACACGGTCGTCGACGTGGCGAGCAAAGATTTCACCCTGTCGAGCATTTTCCAAGTGCTCGATCCGAAGAGCTTCACCGCGAACCTGGGGGCCGAGGGCACGGGCATCGACCCGGCGAGCTGGCGCAACATCGGCGCCGAGGGCGTCGTGAAGGGCACGAGCGCCATGCGCGGCAGCAACGTGCACCTCGACCTGCGTCTCTTCGTGGTCTCGCGCGGCGCGGAAGCCGTGTTGAAGAAGGAATACGACGTACCGCCCAGCGGCGTGCGCGCGGCCGTGCATCAATTCTGCAACGAAGTGGTGAAGTGGTTTACCGGCACCGCCGGCACCTTCGGCACGCGCCTCGTTTTCAGCGCCACCACCGGCCGCGGGCAGAAGGGCATCTTCTCCGTCGACAGCGACGGCCATGGTCTCTCGCGCCTGCAGACCGTGTCGAACGTGGCCCTCGCACCTGCGACGGGGCCGGGCGGCGTCTACTACTCCGCCGGCATGCCCGACGGCACGTACCAATTGTTCAAGGTGGGCAGCTCCGCCCCGGTGGTGAAGAACCCGGGCCTCATTTTCGGCGTCGGCTTCGGCGCCGGCAAGATGGCGTTGGTCGTCTCCAACAGCGGCCAGAGCGACATCTTTCTGGGCGGCCCCGATGGCAGCGGCTTGAGCAAGGCCACGCAGGGCGGTTTGAACACGCACCCCGCCATCGGCCCTGGAGGCCAATTGGCCTATGTCTCGAACCAAGGCGGCAACCCGCAGATCTACGTCGACGGCAAGCGTGTCAGCTGGCGCGGCACCTACAACATGGCCCCCGTCTGGTGCAACGACCCCGAGGGCGTGCGCATCCTGTTCATGGGCCGCGATGGCGCCACGTGGGACATTTTCAGCGTCGATCCGAGCGGCAGCGCCTCCAGCATGAAGCGCCTCACGCAGGACCAGGGTTCCAACATGTACCCCGCCTGTTCGCCCGACGGCCGGCAAGTCGCTTTCTTCTCGACCCGCGGTGGCCTGTACTTGAGCAACAACCAGGGCATGAACCAACAGAGGATCTCGACCGCGAACGGTGAGAGCCTCCGTTGGGAAGGCAACTGATCGAGCGCCGAAGGCTATCCGGTCGTGGTTAGTGGTTTCGTGCCTCGGGCCATCCGTCGCACCAATCGATGGTCCCTCCCTCGAACCGGCTGATCGCGCCCCGGACACCTCCGGCGCATGTGGTCAAATCTTCCTGATCGGAGATCGGCGCCTTGAGATAGCTGCCATCGAGACCGAGCTGGGCGTACTTTTTCGCAATCAGGCCGTGCACTTCATGTGCAATCGTCCCTCCCTTATGAAGGACGTATCCGAATTGAAACTCGGCCCTGGTAACTCCTGTGGTTTGGTTGCCCTTCAGCCCCGTCAGCGGCATTCCAAGCGGGCCTCGGTTGCCGTCTTTCGCGACCCACTTTTCGCATATCGGGCCAGTCAGTTTGTGGGTTGGCCGTCCATTGATGAAATGCTCGTAGTGACAGCTGCGCGCATCGTCCGAGAGCGTTGCCTTTAGCCATAGGTTCCACGCATCGCCTGGGGTCCCGTCTCGGCCTGACTCCGATGTCGGCATGCCGGCCCACCCTTCCGTGAATCCATTCCACGCCGTGAACGAAATTCCCGACTGCCCTAGGCCGCGGATCGCTCCCTGATCGTTTCTCCAGATGTCGTCGTTGCCATAGACGTAGGGGTTCTGGTGGACGAACCGCCCATCGTAACCGGCCGAGATATCGAGAATGTAGGGAAGACCCTCCGCAATCCAGCCTACGGCTTCGCTCCGCTTCGTTCGAAATCTCTCATCATCGGAGAGCTTCATCTTGAAAAGTTCGCTCAAGTACGGGCGAATGGCGAGGACCTCTCGCGTTTGTTTCAAGTGCGTACCGGCCTTTTGCGGAGTCAGATAGTAAGCGTTGGGGTAGTCGGGATCGGGTGGGAATGCATCGAGCAGGAATCCGACGTCGAAGGTCGTTTCGGCCTTCACGTCTTCCGCCAGCTGATGAATCCAGGATGCGAATGTCTCGTCGGCCCGTGGATCCGATGCCGAGAGGACCTGAGACCACACATGCATGAGCGTGATCGCGTAGCGTGGTTTCGGTTCAGCGTCGTAGACCTGGGCCCATTTTGATGGCCATTTGGCGTTCTTCGGATAGCGGATGTACCGGTTCACCAGGTCGACGATGGCATCACGGAGCCGTTTGTTCTGGCCGAAGTCCAAGGGAAAGCTGATTCCGCGAGAGTTCGACGTGGGTTTGAAATCTTCTACCACCGGAATGATCAGGATATTGCGATTCAACGAAGTCTCGAATAGCTCATCGTGAGCCAGCGTGGACGTCTGCATGGGGGCATATTGGGCCCAGTTGTCGGTACCGCGCGGTCCCCAAGTGGACATGTCAATGACGTTGAATCCCGCCAAGGAGATTTGGTCTATTGCGAAGTTTCTATTCGTCTGCTGTTCGGACCAGCCCAAGTGCTTTGGATCCGCTGGGTGTAGCGTATATTTGTCGCGATTGTCGACGGACGGGTACTCGTAATACTTGATGCCATTTTGCCAATCGCCCGCAAAGAAGAAGGCGCTCTTCATGGCGGTGCAGGTAAATGGCGCGCTCGCGAGAAGGCCTCGTGCCGCACACTCGTCGTCCGAGGCGGACAAACCGGAGGTGGTCTCGCTGTCCGAGGCGTCTTGCATGTCCCCGCTGCACGCAGGGGTGAAGCCGACGAACGCACTGAACAGAGTGAAGAGCGGAAGACTTCGGGGAGAAAGTTTCGGCGTCATCGAAGATGTTTTCCTTGGCGTGGTCCACCACGACGCGTTCATCGGCCCGCGCCACGTGCGGGTTGCGAACTGGCTCGTTCCGCCCGGTCGGGAACCGATGCCCGCGGAAGAGTGCGACTTCGCGCGTGGGAGATTTCGCGCAACATGAGGCCGGAACCGGCCGATTTGGTGACGAATCCAAGCAACATCCCGACGCGGAGGGCCGACGGTATGAGCAACACCCCGCCGATCTGAATCCCCCAAGATTCACGCAGTGGAGGAACTCCGCATGGTCATGTCGATGTTCGAAAGCGCGGTTGATGAGCTCACATACACCCTACGCGCGGGAGAACTCGACGAACGAGACCTGGTGGTCGCACGCTTCAAGGGGCGGGAGCGGCTCTCGGAGCTTTTCGCGTGGCAGATCGACGCTGTCGTCAAGGACGAGAAGATTCACACGATCGAAGAGCTTCTCGGTCGAGCCGGCGAATTTCGAATTCTTCGGCACGACGAACCCGTGCGCATCGTGCGCGGTATCGTTGCCCACGTTACGCCGCAGGGCACGACGTCGAAGGGCAGGCAACACCAAGTCACGGTGACCCTCGTCCCCGCCCTGGCCGAGCTGGACTACATCACCAATTCGCGCATCTTTCAGGGGCAGAACGTCCAGGAGATCATCATGGATCTCGTTCGGCCCTACGGCATCGAGCTCGTGTGGCGCCTCGAACGCCGCCCACAAGCGCGAAACTACTGCGTACAAAAGAACGAGACCGATTTCGAATTCTTCTCACGCATCTTGGCCGAAGACGGTATTCACTTCATCTTCTCCCACGACGAGAAGAAGAGCACCGTCGTCTTCGTCGATGCGCCCCGCGGATACGCGGCCATCGATGGAGACGCGAATCTCCCGTACAGCGCCACGGGCGGCGCCGTGTCGATCGACCACGTTGCCAGCATGGTGCGGAGGCAAGTGCTCCGTCCCGGCTCGGTCGCCCTCCGCGACTACCATTTCGAGCATCCTCGCACGGATCTCACGGTACGTGCCGAGGTGCGCGAGCCGCATCACCATGGCAACCGCCCCGCGCGCGAGACGTACCTCTATGCGGGCGACTACGACAAGGTCGATCCCGATGGCAACGGCATCGCGCAGCGCCGGCTCGAGGAGATTCGCAGCGACGCCGCCGTCTTCTCGGGCAAGAGTTCCTGCGTACGCCTCCAAATCGGCCGCACCTTCTCGATCACCGGCCACGATGACGACGCATTCAACCGCGCGCTCCTCATCACCGACATGAACCTCGGCGGCCACCGCTCGGGCATCGCCGAAACCGGCGGCGGCGGCCCCGCCTTCGTGGCCAACTTCAACGCCGTCCCCAACGACACGCGCCTGCGGCCCCCGCGCCGGCCAAAACCCCCTGCCGCCCCCGAATCCGCCCTCGTCGTCGGAGGGGATCCCGGCGCCCCGTTCGTCGATCAGTACGGCCGCGTGAAGGTCCATTTCTTCTGGGACCGCTTCGACGAAAAAAATGCCAAGAGCTCCTGCTGGCTACGCGTCATGACCCCCGCCGCCGGCGGCGACCGCGGCATCTGGTTCCCACCCCGCGTGGGCGACGAAGTCGTGATCAACTTCTTCAATGGCGACATCGACCGCCCCTTCGTCGCCGGCGCCCTCTACAACGGCGACAACGACCAAACGTACCGCCCCGAGGAATTCTCCTCCAAGAGCACCATCCGCACCCTGACGATTCCCGGCGGAAAAGGCTTCAACGAATTGACGTTCGAAGACAAAGCCGGCCAGGAGGAGATTTTCCTCCACGCGCAACGAGACCGGAAGACGGTCGTCTTGCATAGCCACAACGAGACCGTCGGCGCAGTGCAGTCGACCACGGTCGGCGGATTGCAAGCCATCACCGTCGGCGGAATGCGCACGAAGAGCGTGGGCGGCGAAGAAAGAACCACGGTCGAGTTGAATCGGACGGAGGTCGTCGGCCAGAAGGAACATGTCACCATTGGCATGGGGCGAGAGCGCATCGTCACGAAGGGCGTGGATTCTCTCAAAGTGTCACTCGGTAATCGGGAAGTTAGTATCAGTAATGGCAATTACGTCACGAGTGTCTCCGATTTGACCTATTTGGATACGAAGAATGCCGAAACGGAGTGCTCGGAGGACTATCAGACGAGGGCCGCGCGTACGGTCTTGCTATGGGAAACTTCCGGCGACGGCAGTTTGAAGATGAATGGTGGCGCGATGGACGCCACCGGCCCCAAAGGAGTGACCGTCACGAACGAATCGCAGAATATCCAACTGAAGGATAAGAAGATTACCTTGCTCGCGACGGACGAACTCGTTTTGCAATGTGGAACGTCGTCCATTTCGCTGAAGAAGGATGGAAGTATCGCGATCAATGGCACTACGTCGATCGCTTTGACGTGTTCGTCGTCGAACGTCACCCTGGACAAGACAACGGGAAAACTCGAAGCCACCAACGCTACTCTCTCGGCAAAGGCCAACTGTGTGGTCTCGGGCGGTTTCGTGAAAATCAATTGAGATGAGGCTCATCGAGAAAGTCCATCGCGCCCTCGCGGATTTCGCGGAGCAGAGCGAAGCTACGGTGCTGATCCTGCGCTCGTACGACGAGGAGCTGTTGCCCGTCGTACGCTGCCTCGAGGGGATCGACGGGGTGCCGCACTTCGTCTATCTCGATCTGAATCCCGTAATGGGAAGCCTCGTCGATTACGTCGATGTCCTCATTGCCATGGTCCTCGAGCGGATGGACGAATTGCGGGCTGAGGAGGCCCCAGACGATGTGACACTTCCTGATGCTCCGGAGGCGTGTTGGACGCACCAAGCCGACCCTCTCGTTCGACTGAGGATGACGTTCGCGCACTTCGCATCGTGGTTGCCCGAGGACGATGAGACTCATTTGCTCATCGCGATCTTGCCAAGTGAAATACGAGATCCTCACGTCCACGCTCGCGTAGTGCAGGCCTTGCTCCCGCAATCGGGCTTCGAACCATGGATGGCGCGCGTGCGCTTCGTTCTGCGGGATGACAAAGCAAATTCGTTTCTCATGCAGTCCGCTCTGAATGCGCGATCACCCGGCGTGGTGCTATTCGAGACGGAGCTTACGCAGGCCGATATCGTCGGAGAGCTCATCGAGGATGCTGGGAATCCAGAGCTCTTGCCAGGGCAGCGCGTTCAGGCGCTCATGCAATGCGCGATGGTGGAGGTGAGCTTCGGGATGCTGACCGAAGCGATGGCGAAGTTAAGGAGTCTCTATGCGTACTACACGCAATATGACGTGCCGGAAATGCGTGGGGCCGTGTTGCTTCAGGTTGCGGAGGCGTTCCGTCGGGCCAACGCCCCGGAGCGCGCACACCATGCCATCATGGCAGCATTCGATATAGCGACCGAACACAAGGATATGACGTTGATGGCCAACGCGTCGCATGCCTTAGCCTCCCATGCTGCGTCGCGCGGAAACCATGCCGAGGTAGAAATGGCGTGCGCTGTAGGAAGCGTTTCCACCAAAGCCTTGCGCCAGGACGACCTTCACGCAGAGTTTCTCCTCCGGCGTGGCGATGCCCGCGCGGCAATGGGAAACTGGGGTGGTGCGCTGGAGATTTGGACCACATGCGCCAACGAGACGCGCGAAAAAGGAAATTACAACATGCTCTTGGGAGCTCTGACGCGTCTTCACGATTATGCATCGCGCACGGGCCATCGCGACATCGCGTCGGGGTATGCACGGGAGATCCATGAATACCAAGTCATTGTCGGAGGAGCGGCATGATCGTCACCGCGGAGGGTAAGACGGGCCAATTCGTCAAGACCTATAAGGACAAGCTCACCGCCGCGAAGGCGGAGAACCCGAGCTGGGGTCTGCTCGACGACATCGATCCGGGGATTCAAAAAGCACTCGACATCATCATCGACCCGCCGGCGAGCCCGACGGACACGGGGCTCGACAAGACCAAGAAGACCGTGGACCGTCTCAAGAATGCGTACGATCTGGGCATGAAGATCGCTGACTTCGTGACCCAACCTTCCGCGACGTTTGCCTCGTATGTCGACGGAATTGCGGGTAACGCCTTCGACCGGCTGCTCATGCTGAATCCCATTAGCCAGGCTGCCAATAGCTACTTCGAGCTGCCGGCCGCAACCATCGGAGCGGTATTCATCGGGCAATTCCATACGCATCAGCACCCACCTAGCTGGGTGCCTCCGGCGCCGCCCGTCCCCTTGTTCAGCCTCGGACAGGTCGTCACGGGATGCCCCACGGTGCGGATCCACGGGATGCCGGCGGCCACGACGGACGATATTGGCTATGCAATTGGGTGTGGCAGCCTATCGCCGTTCTTCAAGATTTTCACGGGCTCGAGCAGCGTCAAGATTGGTGGCAAGCGAGCCGCGCGCGTAGGGGATCTCGTCAAGTATTGCCAGCCCACACCGCCCGTGAAGCCCGGAGATCCGCCGGTGCCGAAGAACGGCACGCAAGCGTTCATCGCGGTCGTTAAAGACAAATTTTTCGTCAAGTCGAGCAAGGGCGAGGATCCGAAGCTCGCAAAGTGGAGAAACAAATGGACGACGGGGCCGACCGCACTCTTGGGTGCAGCGTCGGCGGCCTACGCATGGGACAAATCGCAGCGGGACCTGCAGAAGGCGCGTGATGACGCCAAGGCAAAGCACGAAGCCGCAAAAGGTGGTGACCCGACGGCGCAGACCGCAGCGGCGTCCGCGGACGCGGCGGTCGAGGCCCAGCAAGCCGCCATCGCAGCGGAGAACGAGGCGAGGGTCGGCGCCGGGGAGACGCTCGTGATGGACGTTCTTCGCTCGTCATTGGACAAGCTCCTCGGGAAGGACCCCGGAGCACCGCCGCCATGGGGGACCATCGCCATCCCAACGCAAATGGATGTGGCCATCGGTGGATTCCCCATGCCCGAGACCGCCGTTCTCGTAGGTAAAGCGCGCGGATTCCTCACCAAACGAGGCGCGCGCTGGGCAAAGGCCGCACGGTTCGAGGCGGCCAAGGCCAAGATCGTCGCTGCAAGAGGAGGGCGAGAGGCCCAAACGTCCGCCGAGAAACGTGCGGATGCGCGGGCCGCGCTGGCTCTCATGAAAAGGGAGCAGGAGGCCGAGGCGTTCGCGAAAAAGCGTGAGGAGCTAAAGACCACGAGCATCTACGAGAAAGAGTCGGACCAAAGAAAGCAAGCCTTCGACGAGATCAAGGCGAAGCGCACCAAGGAGCAAGCCGGCAAGCAGGAAGCGCGGGACAAGCGAGCGGCGGCTCGCCAAGCCGATATCGACAATACGAAGTTGCTGATGGCGCAGGATCGCGGCACAACGCCCGACAAGGTAAGCGATGAGCAGGCGGTAGAGGCGATTCGCGTTCGCAACGAGACGAACGATCCCACGCTGAAACCGGTCTACGACAAGGAGCGCGCCCGAGAGGCCGTTGCGAAACAAGCTCGAGAGGCGGCGGAGAAGGAGGCCAAGGAGACGGCCTCGAAGCGCGCGAGTGAAGCGGTCACCAAAACGAAGGTTTGACGTGTGAGGGCTCGTACGTTCCTGAGAGGCGGTCATTCCGCGACGAAGCCCACCCCGACCGCCACGCGACCCGCCGTGGACGTGGCGACCGGTGAGGTTACCGATTCATGCACTGACTTTTGCCGGAACGCGCTTCTTCCGCTCGCCGTGACGCGGCATTATTCCTCGTTCTTCGTGCGCAGAGAGCTCTACGTAGCGGCGTGGGGACGGGAGGATTCTGCACCGTTCGGAGCGGGTTGGCGTGCGGACTGGGATCATCGGCTGCTGCAGACCGTGCACGGGTTCGTCTACGTGCGACCAGACGGCCAAGAAATCGATCTTCGTGCTCGGGTCGATGGCCGGATGGCGCATACGGGGCACCGCATCGAGCTCGAACGCGTCGACACGAGCGGCGTGCGCGTCGTCGAATACGCGCGCGGGCGCGCCCTCGTCACCCACGTGTTTGCGTTGATGGGGAGCCAATGGCGCTTGCAGGCGATCGAGTATCGCGGTCCGAACCGGATTGAACTCGCTCGCGACGCGCATGGTCGAATCGTCCGGCTCGAGCATGCGCGTTCTCGAAGTGCATTGACCCTCACCTATATGGACGATCGCATTGCCCTCGTCGAGCTGATGACCCCCGATGGCGGGCGGCACTTCGCTTGCGGATATCGCTACGACGAGCAAGGTCTCCTCGTCGAAGTCCAGGATCGAGGTGGGCGTGCCGTCACGTACGCCTACCACGCGAATCGTCTACTGGCTCTGGTGACGAAGCGTGAGGGTGCAGTGTTTTACGTCGAGTACGATCGCGAGGGTCGATGTACACGCGTCAGTGGAATGGACGGGTACCATTTACGTGACTTCCGGTACGATCTCGTGGCGCGCCGCACCATCGCTGGCAACGCGTATGGTGAAGTTTGGACCTACGAGCTCGATGCTGCGGGGCGCATCATTGCGGCAACGTCTCCTTTGGGACGCAGATCATCGTTCGAGTTCGATGCCGTAGGACGTCTCGCGCGCGTCGCGGACGCCGCACAACGGATGACTACGTTCGAATACGATGCGATGGGGCATCTCATCGCCCGTCGCTGCCCAAACGAGTCGTGCTTCTGGGTTTACGATGACTACCACCGCATCGTCGCGCGCAGTGAGGGCGTTCGGGATATTTGTGCGGATTACGATGACGGGCATTCTCTTGTCTTGATAGAGCAAGAAAGTGAGATCTGGGAACTGACGTACAACGTTCACGGAGAGCGTACCTCCGTCAAAACGCCATGGGGGGCTACGCAGACGAGTCTTTACGACTCGTTTGGTAATTTAGAAGGTGAAAGTGATTTCAAAGGCCATTTCGTTCGCTACGAGTACGATGCTTTCGGTCGCTGCACGAAAGTCACTGACCCGCTCGGGGGGACCGAGGAGCACGTAACCGACGAGTTGGATCGGCCCGTCGCATCGATTCACCGCGGCGGAACGACGTCTCGAGTCGAGCATACACTCAACGGGCGTGTCACGCTGGGAATGAGCGGTACGCATGAAGCTCTCCGCCACGATCTGTACGGTCGTGCGCTCGAGCACGTCGATGGGGAGGGATTGATTGGGCGACTGCAATGGGGAAGGGAGCCGGGCCAGCTCGTCGAGGTGCTGAACGCGGCAGGGGCCAGGGAACACTATTACTACGATGCCGATGACCGGGTCGTCGCGTTGCACACCTTCGACGGGCGGCACGTGCGCGTAGAGTATTCCAACTTCGGCATGGTCTCCGTGGAGGTGCAGAGCGAAGCGCGGTCGGGGACACGGATGGAGTTCGAGCGCGATGATTCGGGGCGCGTGATTCGCGCATCAAGCGGTGCTCAGGAGAGGCGCTTCGAATACGATGACGATGGTCTTCTCACGTGGAGCGAAACGGAGGACTCGATCGTCGAACTCACTTACGATTCGTCCGGTCAATGCGAGCGAGAGATGGTCGTCACGCGGACGGATGGCCCGTTATCCCACACGATCATCCAGCGCGAATTCGATACCCTTGGGCGCGAAGTTCATATCGCGTGCAATGAGGCGCCGGACATAGGCATGCAGTGGGACGAAAATATGTGCATTTCCAACATTCGGCTGGGTGACGTTGCCGTGAGCTATATGCGCGACGCAAACGATGCGGAGCTCGGGAGAACGTCGCTCGGCGCGCGACTATCCATGAAGCGCGATCTCGCAGGGCACGTCACAGAGTGCGTCTACGAAGTCACAGGAGTGGACCCCGTCCGCCTCCAGGCTTCATACGATACGCGAGGTCACCCGTCATTTTTGACCGTCACGTCGAACGGCATGGGCAAGGATGTCATTCTCCGCTATGACAGCCGAAGACGCCTTCGTGCCATTGTCCGACGTGGTACGAACCTACCGAGTGAATTCTTTGCGTATGATGGGGAGGGCAACTGGGTGCTTCACGCCCGCACCAGTCGGGGTGATGAGCTTCTTCAGCTGCTGGACACCAACGGATGGGATCGCACGACGGTGATTGCCGCGTATTATGCGGACGAGAGCGCGACCGCTACTGTGTTGGCAGGCGGTCGTCTCGAAATGATGCGTGTTGGTGGTGTTGCCGTGCACTATTCGTGGGACGAGCGAGGGCGCGTCTACGAGAAGAGAGTTCTCGCCGGCGAGCGAGAGGACGTGTGGGGCTTCGAGTACGACGCTTGGGACGCGCTCGTTCTCGTCCGAAGCCCACAGGGGGTCATCTTCGAGTATCGATATGACGCATTTGGTCGCTGCATCGAGCGAACCTCATCGACCGGTACAGCGATTCGGCTTGTCTGGGATGGGCAGCGCCTTCTTCACATTTTTACGGACGGGCTGCTCACGGAAACGCGCATATCCGCGGACGATTCGGACGAGCTGCTCCTTCGGTACCTCCGCGACGGTCGAGTCGATATCCGATCGAATGCGTTTCGGGAACTCGAAGAGCTGTTTGCCAGTGATGGCTCCGTTGGTCCGCCGTCGTCGAATCCGGCGATGGCGCAATCTTTCTATGATCGAGAGGCGTTGACTACCATTGGTTTGGGCAGGTACGTCGACGTCGAAACGGGGTACCATCTCACCTGGCAGCGTGGCGAGGCGCGCCCGGGTTTGCCCGCGTTTCCGTCAGCGCGCCTGGACTCGGTTGGCAGCATGGTAGTCGACGGAATGATGCCGCCGATGAAGCCGTCGCCCGCCGCATCGGAGATGTTCATGTCTTCTAGCGTACGCTCAATCCTGTCGCGATGATTGACCGCGTTACAGGAACGGGAATAGTTCCCCTACACGAACCGCACAATCGAAGGAGAATTCGTCATGGAAGCAATGCCCTATAGTGGCGGGCCAGCCGTTGCGCCGACGAACCTTGCATCGGGGATCCCGATACCGTGCCGTCGGTGCGCAGCCCCGATGAGGGAGGAGACCTCCGGCGCGGTGCAGGGCAATATTGTCGTCAAATGCGAATATTGCGACGCGTGCGAAGAGATGCCGCTGGATGCTGCGGAACGGGTGACGGCACTGCGAGCGCGCTTGAAGGAAATCAAAGCCAAAGACGATTCCCTCAACGCGCCCGCCCTCGCCATGGGACGGCTCTACGTGCAGTACAGCAGGTACATCTTGATGGCCATGGGGGTAATCGTGGTGTTTTCAATGTTGGATCTGCCGGCATACCTTCGAAGGTTTCAAATCCTATTGGATCCGATCAATGGGGTCCCCATCGAGATACAGCGCGAGATCGTGAACCAGCAGATTGTTTTCTGCGCGGTGCCTGCCGGAGTGCTCTTCGGCGTCGGCTTCGGTTATATCCGTCTACTCCGCGCGTATCACAAGGCCATGCTGCCTCGATTGCGGGCGCGGGCGTCACTTCAACCGGGATTGAACGCCAGATGCCGATGCTGCGGAGCGGAGCTTCCAGCGAGCGTGGAAGCGTTCGTCACGTGTACACATTGCACGGCGCAAAATCTTCTTACGAAGGAGTTGGTGAAGGACCGAATGAAGTTTCTTCATAAGGAGATTGAGAACTACAAGGCGCGAACGCACGAGATGGTCGAACGGACGAGTAGGTCCGTCGCCAATTATCGTACCTACTTTTACCCCTCCGTCTACGCTGCACTGGGGATCGCGGGATTGGTCGGCATCGCCGTTCGCATTGCCGTGTGGGCGAAGTTCGGCGTTTGAGAAAATGGCTGAATCACATTGCGCAATTCCTCCCTACTTCAGGAATTCATATGGCGGAGTACTAGGGAATTGCAAATCGCGAGAGGAATATTCATGCCGTGGCGGCTCAGGCGTAACGCGAGCCGGCGTTGCAGAGAGCGAGCAGCAACTGGAACGCCCTGCATCCGCAACGACTTGGGGCGAGTTCGCGTATTCCAGATAGGGCGAAATTCGTGAGTTGTTTCCCGAACATCGTTACGCGTTGCGCATCTTGCAAGAAAACGTCGCGGGCCGCGGCGGACCGCGATGGATCTCGCTCCGTCGGGACTATCGTTGGCTCACACAGGTGAACTCATCGCACACGCGGTGACTTGGGGACGCCCCGTCTGGCGCGCTTGGCGCATCAAACGAGCTAGGTTACGCGAAAATACTAGGTAATCTGACGGATTCCCAGGTTGCCGAGGCGCTCGGTGCCTCGCAGAAAGTTCCATTCTCCAATGGTACCAGTGCGGCGTCGATCTTTCGTTGGAACATGTGTCCCCTCGACCAGCAGCGGTGCAGGGACCGACCCAAAGGATGGCAGCTGTTGCGAGCCGGGTGGGGCCCGGTCGCTCCCCGATGTGAGTCGCCGCGGCTTCGTGGCGATGTCCATCGGCAGCTTGGCCAGTTTGATGCTCGCGTCATGCGCGGACGGGGAGTCGGGAGACGGACCGCTGGCGGTGCCAGCCGACAAAGGCCGCGATCTGGAGCAGCTACGTCTGCTGGCGACGCGCGGCACACCGACCACCTACAGCGGCGATGCCTTATTTCATATTGGCATGCCCGTTGGTGGTGTGACGGCAGGCCAATTGTATCTCGGTGGAGACGGCCGTCTTTGGTGGTGGGATATCGACAATCCAGCGACCCCGCCTACGGGGGATTTGGATTTCGGCGGCGGCCACTATGCAGCGCCCGTGTCTTATATTGATGCCGCAACGTACCGTCCGCGTTTCCGGCAGGGCTTCGCGTTGCGCACGACGACGAGCGATGGCGTGCGGACTCGCTCGCTCGATGCAAATGGGTTTCCTGCGACGGGTATCGCCTTCACCGGCCAGTACCCCCTCGGCAAGGTGACCTATGCTGCCGCCGATAGCCCGTTGGAGATCACCCTGGAGGCGTTCTCGCCCTTCGTGCCTCTGAGTGCGGCGGACTCGTCGCTTCCGGCGACCGTGTTGGTCTACACGTTGCGCAACGCGTCGGGGGCACCCGTGCGTGCCGAGCTCGCCGGTTTCAGTGACGCCCCGATATGTTTGGACAGTCGTCACCAGCAGCCGCTGCGGCTGCGCGCGGCGGAGTTTCTCGCCGGCGACGGCAAGGCCATCGAGTTTTCCGCGGCCGACGCGCCGGTGCATACGGATCCACGTCCCGACATCCTTTTCGAAGACTTCGAAGCGGCGACGTATGCCGGCTGGACAGTGACGGGGACCGCGTTCGGTGCGGGGCCGGTCACCGAGGCCGAGCTTCCGGAGTACATGAAGCGATTTGGTCCCCTGCACGTCCACGGCACGCGATTCGTGACTTCCCACGATTTCCGCGGTTCCGGCGGAGACCTCGGGCGCGCCGATGCTGCCACGGGCACCCTCACCAGCGCCCCGTTCGTCGTCGAGCGCCGGTACGTCAGCGTGTGGGTCGGAGGCGGGGGCATCCCCAATCGAGCATGCGTCAACGTGCGCGTCGACGGGCAAATCGTCGGCTCGGTCACGGGGGCGAACACGGAGCTCATGGCGCCGCGCACCATCGACGTGCACGCCTACGAAGGGCGAACGGCGACCATCGAGATCGTCGACACGGCCACCGCCGGTTGGGGGCACATCAACTGCGACTGGATCGTGTTCACGGATCTACCGCCGAGCGCCATGCCGTTCGACGAACTTCCCGACAATGGGACCTTTGCCTTGGCCGCGTTCGATCCAAGGGCCGTGGCCGTACCCTCGCTCGAGCGCTTCGATTCCCTCGACGACGTGTTCGACGCCGCCGCCGGGCCACTCGACGTCGACGCGAGCTTGCGCACGATTTCCGGTGCCGTCAGGGTCGCGCTCGACCTTGCGCCCGGTGCATCGACGACGGTGACATTTGCCATCGGATGGTCGTTTCCCCTCCCGCGTCGGGAGTTGTTCGCGGGCCTCATCGGGGCCGAGGAGTTCCTTCATCACTACAGCACGCGCTTCGAAACCGCCCGCGCGGCACTCGGGCACCTGGCCCAGCAACGGGAGCGTCTGCTCTCGGCCACGCGGGCATGGGTGAATACCTGGTACAACGATTCGACGCTGCCGCATTGGTTCTTGGAACGAACCTTCGCTCCGGTGTCCACCGCAGCCACGACCACCTGTTACCGATTCGACAATGGTCGTTTCTACGGCTTCGAGGGCGTGTATTGCTGCATAGGTACATGCCAACACGTATGGAACTATGCGCAGTCGATCGCCCGCATCTTTCCCGAATTGGAGCGCGATACCCGCGAGCGGGTCGACCTTGGCATTGCGTACCATTCGGACACGGGCGCGCTCGACCATCGGGCCGAGGGCGATCGCCGGGTCGCTGCCGATGGCCAATGCGGTACCATCTTGCGCGTCTATCGCGAACACCAAATGTCGGCCGATTCAAGCTTTCTCAACCGGGTATGGCCTCGGGTGAAGAAGGCCATTCAGTACATGATTGGCCAGGACCGCGATAACGACGGCATCTTGGAAGGCGAGCAACTCAACACACTCGATCAAGCGTGGTGGGGCGAAATTCCGTGGATCAGCGGGATGTACGTGGCTGCATTGCGCGCGGGCGAGGCCATGGCCAACGAAATGTTCGATCCGATCTTTGCCTCGCGCTGTCGGACGCTCGCCACGAGGGGAACGAAGTACCTCACCGAGCAGCTCTGGAACGACACGTACGGCTACTTCATTCAGAACGTCGACCCGCAACACCCGTCCACGAACAGCAACCGCGGATGCTACGTCGATCAGCTGTTCGGACAGACGTTCGCGTCGCAGCTCGGGCTGCCCCGCGTGTTTCCGGCCGACAAGTCGAAGGTCGCACTGGAGAACTTGTACAAATACAACTTCCTCCCCGATCCGATTGCCTATCGAGCCCAAAGCCCCATTGGGGACGGCGGGCGCATTTATGCGAAGAATCAAGAGGCGGGCCTGCTTTCGTGCACGTGGCCATTCGGTGGTGGCGGAGAAGCTCCGGGCGGAGGTTGGCCCGTCGCCGTGGCCTATTTCAACGAAGTCTGGACCGGCCTGGAGTATCAGGCGGCCGCTGGAATGTTCGCCGAAGGCCTGACCGACCAAGCGATGGCCGTCACCCGCGCAGTCTACGACCGATATCAAGCCGCCAAGCGCAATCCCTACAACGAGATCGAGTGCAGCGACCATTACAGCCGCGCGATGATGGGGCATGCGGTCTTCCTCGCCGCGTGCGGCTACGAGTACCACGGACCCAAAGGACACCTCGGGTTCGCACCGAAGGTCGATCCCGAGAACTTCGCGTGCGCGTTCACGGGCGCAGCGGGGTGGGGCAGGTATGCACAAGAGCGCACGGCCAGCACCCAAACCTGTCGGATCGAGGTTCGCTACGGCGACGTGCGACTCCGTTCATTGGCCTTCGAGACACCGACCGCCGCGAGCTCGGTGACCGTGACGCTCGACGGTGCGAACCTCTCGGCGACGAAGACGTCACGGGGGAATCGTACCGAAATTGCGCTGAGGAACGCCGTCACCGTTGCCGCGGGGCATACGCTCACCGTCGTTTTGCAGTTCGCTTGAACCGATCGAGGGATACTAGATGCTTCGTTTCGTGCCAATTGGTGGTTATCTCGGTGCCGGCAAAACGACCACGATGTTGGAGGCCGGCAAGCGGCTGGAGGCCGCGGGCGAGCGTGTTGCGGTCATCACCAACGATCAAGGCGCCGATCTCGTCGATACGGCGCTTTCGCGCGACGCGGGAATTGCCGGGGTAGGGGAGGTTACCGGCGGCTGTTTCTGCTGCAAGTTCGAAGATCTCACAGCCACCATCGATCGACTGGAGGCCGACGTTCGTCCCACTGTGGTCCTCGCCGAAGCCGTTGGAAGTTGCACGGACTTGCAAGCGACCGTCGTGCGGCCGCTTCAGAAGATTCACGGTGACCGCTTGACGGTGGCACCGCTCACCGTCGTGGTCGACCCCATTCGGTACATGCTCATGAGCCAGTTCTGGCGGCCCGAAATGGGCCAAGAACCCGATCTGGCGTATCTCTATCGGCACCAGCTCGACGAGGCCGACATCCTCGCCCCCAGCAAGATCGATATCACGCCGCCCGACGTGTTGACCGCGGTGTGCGCCGACCTTCGAAAACGTTTTCCGCATGCCGCGGTCAGCCCGTTCTCGTCACGAACCGGCGCAGGACTGGAAGCGATCATGGCCCAATGGGCCGCCACGGGTGGGCGGCGCGCCTTCGACATCGACTACGATCGGTATGGGGCCGCCGAAGCCGAGCTCGCGTGGACGAATCAAGTGTTCACCGTGCGTGCCGTGCATGGCACCTTCGTTCCGACCTCCTGGGCACGCACCTTTCTGGAAGCCCTTCGTGAAGGCACGGACGGAGGCACGCTCCTCGGCCACGTTAAAATCCGATTGGTGACGTCCGGGGGAACGACGAAGGCCAGCATGACCCACGCCCCCGGCGAGATCGGGTTCGATGCCGAGCAATCATCACCGGCGGACCATGCGGAGGTCGTTCTGAATGCGCGCGTGCGGATTGCACCCGGTCCACTCGATGCTTTGATCGCCGAATCTCTCCAAGCGGCGGACGCCGCGGCTGGCACAGAGAGCAGCATCCGACGCGGCGACGTCTTTCAGCCCGGCGTTCCGGTTCCCACCCATCGAATGTAGCCACGGATCATTCGGGCGAGCGTACGAGCTGCGCCGCCCGTTCTTCGATGTCGTCGCCCTCGTTGACCTTGGCAGCGCCGGCTTGCACTTCACGCATGCGCATTTCGGCCAAGCTCATTTCGATCCTTCGACGCTGCTCGACGGCTTCGATGGGCAATTCCGTGAGGGGCATACGTCGCGGACGAAGGATCCAAGAGGGACGCGCTTTCCATCCGATGACCGGCCACGATTGGCGATCGTCGAGGCGCTCGGCGACGAAGTAGTTGCGCAGCACCAATTGATAGAGCTCGTCACTTCGATGGCCCAACCAGAGTTCCAGGGTCAGCTCGTCGAAGTCGTCGAGGACGTATGCCGCATACTTGCGTTCACGCAGGCCGGTGACCAGGTCCTCCGGAAGCGGAAGCCCGGCGCGGAGTACGTCGACGAGCGCCATGACGTGGAAGTGGCGCTGCGCGGTGACGTGCCCTCGCCCTGGCATTAGCACGTCTCCCTTCTTCTCCAGCTCGCGGACCCGCGCCTCCACCATCCGCGCGTCGCTCACGTTGCGCGATGTGGGGATGGCCTCCCCCGGATCGTAGAGAAAATGTCCGAGCTGCAGAAGCGCGGCCGCCGCCAACAGGCCCCGCACCACGGGCGAGGATGACTCGGCTGCCGTGAGGCGGCTAGACGTGACTGCAAAGGCAATCGAACCGAACGTGGTGAAGAACACGAGGACATTTCGATGCCCTCCGACGTGCAACCGGCTTGCCGCCGACGTGAGGAGCGCCGCGAGCACGAACGCGAACAGGAGTGCGTCGTTCGTCTCTGGAGGGCTCGACACCTTCCGAAGTGCATCGAGCGTAGCCCGCCCGAGTCGCGTCAGGACGGCGACGGCCGCTGCACTGATCGCGAACGCGTCGGTCGCGTCGATGACGAAGAAGACGGTGATGAGCTTCGAACTGATCCCGTGCGCCGCCGGCATTTTCAGGCAGTAGAACCAGAACCAGCCGTCGCTCCGGAGCGTCAAGATCGCAAGGGCAGGGCCCCAGACGACGAGCCACCCCACGCTCATGGACACCGCGGCTCGAACACGACGCACCAGGAGGAGCACGGCCACCGCGACCACGAAGAAAATCAACGCGGGCTGTTTCGCGAAGAAGGCCGCCGCGAGCAGCGCTCCAGCAGCTGCCATTCGTGCAGTGCTCTCGGTCCCGAGAGCCACCACCAATGCACCCAGCAGCAGCGCCACCGTCAGCGAATCGCTGCGGTCCAAGTCGTACCAATATCCCGTGTACGAATAGGCCCCGAGAAAGAGCGCGACCGCCATCGCCGACCAATAGGGTCCGGCGCCGAGCTTGCGCGACGCGCGATGGACCAACGCGCCGGCCGCGCAGGTGGCCACGATCGACACCAGGGCAGACGCGGTCGCAATCGGCATGAACGACGCGAGCCCTGCGCTCAGCCAAAGGTGGAGCGGCGGATAGATGTACGGAATGAACTCCGCACCCGGGGCTACGTAGAGCGGCTTTCCCGCCAGGATGCGCTCGATGTGGTCCGACACGCCGCCGCTCATCCACTCGAGTTCGATGGGGGAGCGGCGTCGCTCGATGAAGACCCACACCACGAGAAAAAAATGAACGACCCCGGCGAGAAGGGCCGCTGCGCTGACGGCTTGGACCCATCGAGGTTGCGCACGGAAGTCGGGCAGCCACCGCCCGGCCTTCGCGTCGCTCATGCCTCCGTCCGCGCGGGCATGAATCGTCCGCCACTACATGACGGTAATGAGCCGCCCGGCCCCGAAGCTCGGCAACAATTCTCGATTACGTGGATCGTCCCATTCATACGGATTCTCTCCCAAACCGAGATAGAGCAAGGAGGTGACCTCTTCGACGCCGGCGATTTTCGATATTTTGTTGTGCCAGAGATTCAGCGAGCGCAATTTCTTGAGCGCCGATAAATTCTCGATTCGGGTGATCCGGCAATAGGACAAATTGAGATCGTCGAGATTGCCGTTCTGCTCGAGTCCTTCGATGCGCTCGATCGGGTTTTCGGCGAGTGACAGAGCCTGCAACGCGCCTAGTTTGTCCAGATGTTCGATCTTCGAGATGTGGCTGTTCGCCAAGTTCAACACCTCGAGTCTGGGGAGTGCATCGAGGCCGTCGATGGTGTCGAGCGGATTGCCGGCAACATTGAGGCTTCGGAGCATCGGAAGTCCGGATATCTCGGCGAGGCTATCGAGGCGGTTTCCCGCGAGATCGAGGTGATCGAGGTGCGCCAGTGCGGAAAGGCCGTTCGCATTGCCGATCTGCGAATCATGAAGATCGAGAACGACCAAGTGCGTCAGCTTGGATACGAGGGATACATCGCTCAACTTCGAGCCAGAAAGTCGCAACGCGACGACATGTCCGTCTTCGACGGCGATGGCGTCGCGTACGTCGTCGCGCCGCTTGCGAATGGCTTCCGCCCGATCCGGTCGCCCGTGCTGAGCGGCGTAAGTCTCGCCGCCGCGCCATGAAAAGCCGTACAAGTCGTCGTGCGCCACGACGTGACCGGCATCGACCTTCGCTTGGGCAAAGATGGCCTGCACGGCGTTCCGCTCGTCCGCGGCAACACCCTCCAAAACGGTGGGAGCCGTTGCCTCGTGTGAGCAGCCGGAGGCGCCGAGGAGAAGGGTCGCAGGAGCGACAAATTTCAAGAAAAACCGGGACATCGAGGGCCATACTTAGCCTGTTAGGGCCCGCTCGACAAGGGCGCTCGAGTCAAGTATAGGGTGGCCACTTTGACCGCCTTTGGCTTACCACAACGACTCGCACAGCGCCTTCAGCGCCCTCGTGTATCTCTGGTAACGGGGCTCGCCCTGTTTGCTGCAGTGCTCGTCGCGAATGCGTGGCTAGGGGATGATCCGTGGATCACGATGCGCACGGTCGACAACTTCGTGCACGGCTACGGCCTGACGTGGAACACCTTCGAGCGCGTACAAGGCTATACGCACCCGCTGTGGATGCTCCTCGTGAGCTGTCTATATGCGATTTTCGGTGAAGGGTATTTCACGACGCTGGCTTTGTGTTTCGCGTGCTCGTTGGGGATCGTCTTGGTGGCCTCGCGGGCATGGCAGGCGGACCGGACGAAGCTGCTCGCGATGGTCGCGATCATGGTTTCATCCAAGTCGTTCGTCGACTACAGCACATCCGGTCTCGAAAACCCGCTGACACATCTTCTTGCGGCCGTGTTTTTCTTCACCCTTTTCGTGAAGACCGTTACCAAAGCGGAGGTCACGGAGCGCTGGCTGTGCCAGATGGTTCTTCTGGCCAGCTTTGGCTACGTGAACCGAGCCGACACGGTGTTGCTGTACGGGCCGAGCCTCGCATGGCTTTTCGTTCGCGCTTGGAAGACGCTGGGGGTGAAGAGCCTTCGGGCATGCGCCATCGGGGCGCTGCCGGCCGTCGCGTGGATCGCATTTTCGACCATCTATTACGGATTCCCACTTCCGAATACCGCTTACGCCAAATTGGCGGGCGGGCACTATCACCCGCCCCTGTTTCATTCGAACGGGATTGCGTACTTCAAGAATAGTCTGCTCTGGGATCCGGTGACCCTTCCCGTCGTCGCGGTGGCACTGCTGGCGGGGACGTTCATTGCGCTTCGGCGCCGGCGGTACGATGTGCTTCTCGGGCTCGTTGGGGTGGCGGCGCTGCTCGTCTACGCGATGCGCATTGGCGGCGATTACATGTCGGGCAGGCTCTTCGCGCTTCCGTACCTCATGGCCGTCTTGGTCCTTGTCGAGATGATGCCGTCGAAGGTGCGCTGGAGCATTGCCGCAGCAGCCTTCGTCATCGGCTTGTTGGGCCCGCGCTCGCCCATCACCGGTCACTGGGAGCCCAAATTGACCGAGAGGGGCGAGACGGGGATTCTCGACGATCATTCGTTTCACCGGCCAGGAAACCTCAACATCGTCTTCTCCCGAGAAGACTTCGACATTGGGCATGGTCGGCGATTCGAGGATGTGGACCCTGCGCAAGCCATGGTGTGGGGCGCCATTGGCTACCACGGCTTTGGACGCGGACCGCGTCTGCGGACGATCGACAACCTCGCCCTGACGGACGCCTTGTTGGCCAGGCTTCCCGCACGCGATCCCGAGCACTCGTGGGGCCGGGGGCATCTCTTTCGGGATGTGCCCGAGGGCTACGTCACCTCGGTGGAGACCGGCGAAAATCGCATCACGGATCCAGCATTGCACGCCTATTACGACAAGCTGCTCATCCTCACCACCGGGCCCATCTTCACCGCCGAGCGGATGAAGACGATCTGGGAGATGAACACCGGTCGCTACAGCCATTGGATCGAGGAGTACCAGCAGCACCTCGCTTCGAAGAATTAACCTGCCGCACGCAACCGACGCATCACGGACGATACGCGTGCCGGCGGAAGGACACGCGAGCGATGCGTCCCTCGGCCATGGCATCGGGGGAATGCAATGCCGTGCCGATGCGAAAAATGACGTCCTCCAGCGGTCGCAGCGCCAGATCTTCCTCGGCTTCGGTATCGTCGACCCGGACGCGCCCCCGGTGGGTGGTCGCGTCGTAGGACATTTCGATGTGAACGAGCGCCGGGACCTCGACGCTGCGAAGATCGCGGTAGCGACCCTGTCCGTCGGCCGCGAGATGGGCATTCATGAATGCGTTGGCTCCCTCGCCGCCCGCGGAGATGCCCACGTCGAACATGCGGAAGCTCGGGTCGAAGCCCAAATTGGCGACGCCGAAGAAGACGGCGGCATGATCGAGCTTGGTGATCTCGACGTCGACGGCCGCGTCGAACGACTCCAGTGCATGGGTGGGGCCCATCAGCGTAAAGCCGCCCGCTCCGCGCTCGAGCGCCACCGCGTGAAAGGTGAGGCCATGCCCCGTTTCCATGGAAAGCCGTGTCTTGCGGTCGTCGGGGCGGATGACCCTCCACGATGCGGGATCGATAACTCGCCCGTTGAACGTGTCGTCGACATCGACGAAGCGCGTATCGGGATCCACCGGCTCGAAGGCCACCTCCGATACGTCCAGGTCGACGTTCGCGTTGGGCTCTCGCGCGTACACGCCAAGGACGGGACGAACCCGGGTACCGTCTTCCCAGAATACCACGCCCGATGCCACTGGGTTTCCGTCGACGCTGAGGAGCGCCTGGTGAATGCTCGGGCTGATGCGCATGTCGAGCTCGTGCCAAGCGTCCGCGGCGTACGAGGGCACACGTGCCTCGGCGAGCACCCGATCTCCCTCGGCCTGTTTGCCGAACGGCCCCACATCGCCCACCAGTCGGAATACCCCGGCCGTGGCCCCATTGGCCAAGCCGAACCGAATGGCGCGCGATTCCCGACCCTCACCGTGAAGGCCCACGGAAACATCGAAGGCCCCATCGCCGTTTGCCCGAAAACGCATGCGCAAACGAACGTCCCCGAGCCTCTGCGGCGCGCCGATGAACTCGAGGTACGATGGCGAGCCCTTGGCATCGATCGAACGCCCCTCCACGTGGAGCGTGCCCGCGTCGATCCGATGCGAAATGTTCCCGTACGTTCGCACTTCGAAGTCGCGCGCAAACTCGGCCGGCGAGGAAAATCGCTCGGTCCACGGCTTGCGAAGGGCCTGCGAGAGTACCGACGACGACGACGCGTGCGCATAAAGGACATAAAGCGCGAGTGCCACCGTGACTGCGGTCAGCATTCGTGCAGCGATCGCCCGATACATCATGATCTCGCCATGGCGCGTCGCACGCTCACGCCCCAGGTTCCGACGCACGCCGCGAGTGGTAGCCACAGCGAAAGGTACGCAGGCAAGCCGGCGAGCTGCCCCAGATTGTAGCTGACGTCACGATGGGCACCGGCGGCGTAAGGGTCGATCCAATTGTTGGCGAGCTCGCCGCGTACGAGTGCGGGAAGGACGTAGGCATACAACGGATTCGTCCGGATTGGATCGCCGAAGGGAAGAAGGGGCGTGACCGCGACGATGGGCAGCATGATGAGCATGCTCACCAGAATCGCGAGTCCGGTGACCAAGGTTTGCCACCGTCCCCGATCGGCGAAATACGCGATCGGCAAAATGAGGAAGGGAAGAAGCGGCACGAGGTGCCGCGGGCCCGTGGCCAGGCCGCCGTCCCACGCGTAATACGACGCCGCGAACGTGACGTGCAGGGCAATCAGCGCCAGCACGGATTTGGCGGCTCTGGGCGACGTGCCACGGCGAATCCAATGACCGAAGCCGGCAAAAACGAGAATCAGCCATGGGCAATAGAAGAACAGTCCGCGATACGCGCTGACCGAGATGCCCACGAGCCCATCGCGCGTCGGGATTCCGATGCCGAAGAGCCCGGAGCTCGTATGAGAGCGAAATACGGGTTCCACGACGAACTGGTACGGAAGTGCCAGAGGCGAGCCGTAGCAAAGGAAGGCATACAGTGCGTGAACGGCGAGGGCAGGGGTGGCGCCCAGGAAAATCCACGCAACGGTGCGAAGCCATGCACGCGGCGCGGTATTGGCCAACAGCGAGCAGCCCAGCACGATGGATAGAAAAGCCGTGGGGTATTCCACGATCCACGCCCACGAGATCAACGCGCCGAAAAGCACCAAGGTGCCGCCCGGTTTCTCGGCCCGATCCATCTGCAAGAGCAAGCAGAATGCTCCGAGCACCAACGCGGCGGAAAGCTGGTGTCCGAAAAGCATGGTCGAATACGCGAACGCTGACGTTCCCCAAGCGTACCCCACCGTGAGCAGCGTGGCCGTTGGCGTGCTGATCGAAAGACGCTCTGCTGCCCATCGAAGCAAGGCGGCTGCCACCACCCCCGGCACCACGGCGAAGAGGAATACCAACGCATGAACGCGTGCTGCGCGAATCGCAGGCTGGTCGGGATCGAGATGCGCGAGCTTCTCGGCGGCACGCATGAGACCGTACGGCACCGTCGCGAGCAACGAGATGCCAGGCGCCTTGTCGGAGTAGTACTTGCCTTGGAAATATCCGTTGTCGATCGATAGGGTATGGTACGGTGTCACGTCCAAGGCGTGCCGCTCGACGATGGATCGTGTGAGCGCGAGGCGAACGTTCGTGTTCATGTCCCCGCCTTGATAAAAGTATGCGTACGTGACGGCGATGACGACGAAAATCCAGTTACGGAGCGCCCAGGCACGCATCGGGTCGTAGCTATAGCGAACCGAGCGAAGACCTCCAAGGCTTTCACCACCCGCGTCTGCGATGGTGCGGTGAACGGTGCCGGAAAGCGCCATGGCGGCTATGACCGGAGGATCCGGGTTTCCCGCGGTGGCCTTGTGATGTAAAGACCTCCGTCAACGTGGCTACAGGAGAGGTCGTTGCCAAGCTGGCTGAAGAGCGTATTCGCGCCGTGCTCGGCGTTCTGCGAACGTACGCATTGCGCGTCTGGAACGACGAGCGCCTGTTTCTCTTCGCGCTGTGCGTGATGAACCTTTTTTTCGCGCGGCGAACGTTCGGCACGGGCATCTGGGTCGACAACGATTCGATCTGCCACTACGCGTACGTGCGCCACCTCATCGAAGACTTCTACCCCGCGACGGGTACGTACATGGGATGGAGTCCCAAATTCAATTTGGGAATTCCATATCTGCTCTACAACACCCCGCCTCTTCTTTACGTGGTGATCGGGGCCACGGCCAAGCTCCTGGGGATTAGCGCACTCGCTTCGCTGAAGACGTGGATCGTCACGGCGTTTCTTTCCGTGCCGCTGCTTGGATATGCCCTGGCTCAAACGTTCGACGACGAGCCGGGCGATCTGCCGAAGTTCACGGCCATCACGCTGAGCCTTTTTTCTTCGGAACTATTCGGCCTCGAATTCTATTTCAAGAATGGGATGCTCAATCCCGCGTTCGCGGTCCCGTTGATGATGGGGACACTCGTGGCGTTTCGCCGGGCGCAGCAGGCGCCCATGCCGCGTGCCTTCGTGCACTTAGCATGGGGCTCGGTGGTGTTCGCCGCCTGTGTGATGACCCATTTGCTCACGACGTACATGATGTGCCTGGCGCTTGCGGCTTTCGTGCTCGGCGCCGGACCGCGCAAATGGGGAAGCAATACCCTCATGATGGGCGTCCTCATTGGCACCGGCGTCGCCATCACGGGTGAATGGCTTTATCCTAGTTTGAAGTTCGCGGCCAAAACGGACGCCGCGTACACCTGGACCCGGCCGGCTTTCGACACCATTTCGGATTGGTTCGAAGGAAGCCTCATCTCGTCGTACCGCGTTGGCTTCTTCCCCTCGTTCTTCACGTACAGCACGTGCGGCATGGTGGCCATCGTCGCCGGCTTCGTGGGCATCGTCGAGCTCGTTCGCCGGCGAAACGGCGCCGTTGCGGGGTGTTTGATCACGTTCGTTCTGGCCTTTTGGGTGGCACTCGGGCCGGAGATCCATGCGGTGATCGATTGGTTGCCCATGTACCAGAATCTGCTCTGGTACCGTTTCATCACCCTCGCCATTCTCGCGTGGCTCTTGGTCGCGGCGTATGGCGCCTGGCGTTTTGCGAATCGCAAGTTCCGGTACTACCCGCTGAACATGGTCATTCTCGCCGCCGGCGCCATTTGGGCGTTCTTCGTGATGACTCAGCGCGCCGTCAAAGTGTACACGGCGGATGAGTTCTCGCGCTTCGAGCAGAGCGTCGAGGAAGTTGCGGGTTGGCTTCGAGACCACGGCGACAAACGCGGACGCGTGTTCGGCGAGTTCTTGGGCGAGGGGGCCGTGCAGCCCCCCAGCGTCAACTACGTTCGCCACATGATTCCCGTGCTGTCGGGGTTTCGTGAGATCTCGGGCTGGATCTACGAGAACAACCCTGCGAGTCAGGTCCTGCAGAAAAAAGGGCCATTCTGGCATACGCCTTTTCCCGTCATCAACGAAGCCGAGACGTATGACGTCAAGTACATCGTCGCGGGCACGCCGCACTTCATTCACGCATTGACCAAAGATCCGCGCTGGCGGAGCGTGATGGAGACGCCGGACATCGTCCTGTTCGAGCGGGTTGGCTACGAGCCGCGCATGCTCACCGGCGAAGGATACGACTCGAGCGTGACCGTCGACAAATACCTACCCGGAGGAGGGTACCAGTACGAGTTCGACGTGACGCCGACGGGGCAGGCCGGCCATGGGCAGCAGCTGCTGGTGAAGACCAACTTTTCACCCGCGTGGCGCGCATGGCTTGGAGACCGACCCCTCGATGTCCACGAGAATGCCGATGGGCTCATTCTCCTTGATTTGCCCGAGGCCATAGCCGCACCTGCGAAGATCAAGCTGGTTTGGGACATCACGGATCTGCGCGCGAAAGGGCGCAAGGTGACCTTCGCGGGCCTTTCTTTGGCCCTGCTTCTGCTCGGGGTAGGCTCGCTGAAGCGGACTCAGATTTTTCAACGGATTCCGCAAACGATCCCGCAAGCCGTCGGCACCGCGGGCCTCGTGCTCGCCACCGCGGGTTTTGCCTGGCATGCGCGTCATCTCGATCTTTCGAAGATTGGGCTTGGGATTGCCGATGGCCTCATGGCGACGGCCGATCCGAACAAGCTGGAGGTAGGCGCGTACCACGACGAGCAGGAGTCGTATCCGGTTCACGTGTTGCACGAGGCTTGGGGCAAGCGCGAGCTTGCCGCCGATGGTCAACCATTCCGCACCCTGAGCGCGCCGAGTAAAATGGCCGTCTATGCGCTGTTCGACCAGGATGGCGGCCAAGACGGGTTGCTCGTGACCGGGCAGCCGGTGGGGGCGCCGATTCAGGTCGAGTTCGTGGAGCCTGCCGGCGGCACCTCCGTGTGCACGCTCGCGGGCAGCCTTGGAAGCGAGATCTCCGTGCCGCCGTCGTGCCTCGTGCGCGATCCGCATTCCGATGCACCCGGCGTCGAACGCTTTCTGCGATTCCAGGGTGACGTGGGAACGTTGCTCAAGGTCGAGCGCGTCGAGGTCAAGAACCGGTTTTTCTTCGTGCAGGCCGAGAGCTTTCGCAACGTCGCGCTCTCGAAGGGACGGCCAGCCTTCTATTCCATCGGGGCGGTCGATTACTTTGCATCCAACGGCTCGGTCATGGTCGGCGATGCGAAGCTCGAAGAGCCGATTTCACTGCGCCGCGAGGTCGATCTGCCGCAGGGCTTGTACACGATGTGGGCGTGCATCTTCGCTGTGCACGAGCGTTTTCGCTCGACTCGAGCCTTGGTGAATTTCGATTTCGGCGGCCAGAACGTGGGTGCCGTCAACGGTGTCGGCGTTTTGCCGCTTCCTTTCTGGAACCATGACGTGCAGTTTGGCTGGGTCAAGGTCGGCGACGTCGTGGCGCGCGGTGGGACGGAGCTGATCTCGCTGACGGTGAAGAAAGAGAAAGGCAACCTCTCGGGCCTGTTCGATCTCGACGTCGTGGCCTTCGTTCCCCGCGGACAACGCGAGCAGCACGCGAGGCTCGAACCCCGCAACCAACGCGACTAGCGAACGGCGCCGGGCGTTGCCGCGGCGTCCCAACCCGTCACTCGTGCCAGTTCGGCCAGGGCAATGTCGTAGTCCAGCAGCGCGTATAGGTGATTGACGCGGGCGTCGAGGTAAAGCTGCAGTGGCTCGGTGAGGGCCGCGGTGTCCTTTGCGCCGCGTTCGACCTCTCCTTGCACCCTCTCGAGCCATTTCTTGGTGACGCCCTCGGCGTGTCCGAACCGGTCTTCGCGCTGCCGCGTCTCGAGCACGACGCCGTAGGCATTCTCCACTTCGACGGCCACGCCGCCGAGGGCAAGGCGCATCAGCGCGCGCACCTCTTCGAGCTGTGCGGCGGCGAAGTCGACACGGGCCAAGCCCGGCAGAATATCCGGATTCCACTGCATCCTCAGCAGGGGACCGCCGAAATAGAAGCCGTTGCTGTTGAACGGGTTGAAGACCCAGCCATTCTGAATCACCGCGTTGCGCGCGATATTGAGCCCGGCGGCGAAGGCCAGCGCGAAGTCCGGAAACAACCGGGCCTGCGCGAACTCGAGCTGCGCACGGCGTGCGGCAATGCCGGCGCGTGCCTGGTTCGTATCGGGCCGATGCAGCCGTGCCGCGGTGAGATACGTCACTACGGGCGCGACCTCTCCTTCGGGGCGCTCGAGCGGCGCGTGCACGACATCGAAATCGCTTTGCACGCCGGTCATGAAGCGCAGCGTGCTCATGGCGATGGTTTCGCGTTTTTGCGGATCGCCGGCCCTCCATTCCAGGGTGTCGCGGTAGATGTCGAGGCGCGTGTATGAGCTCTGGTCGACGCCGGGATCGCCGCGTTCGAGCTTTTGCTTGATCGACTCGAGAACCTTGTCGACTTTGCCCGACACGTCGACGTAGGCGGCGCTCATGTCGCGCCCGAGCATCACGCCGTAATAGGCCCGCCGCACATCCGCCCGCGTTTGCTGGCGGAACTTCTCACGTTCCCACTCGCCGGCGCGGGCTTGCGCCTCGGCGGCGCGGCCGATCCACTCGATCTTCCCGAAGGTGTACACGGGAATGCCGCCGCTCAGGCCGAAACGGAACCAAGGATTCACGCCGTCGGCGAAGCTCGTATTGAGCGCGTTGGACCCGGCCTGGGTGTACGGTGCAGCACCTCGCGCATCGGCGATGCTCGTCAGGCTGGCGTTGCCGCTCCACGACTGCCAATACGGTGTCCAGTGTGCCTCGTCGAGCTGCGCGCGGAAGCCTGCCAAGCGCGCACCCGCGGCCCACAGACTCGGGTGGTTCCGCTCCGCCAGGGCGAGGCACTCCGCCAGCGTGTACTGCCGCGGCCTGGACGCATGCGCGCCATCGCCCGCCGTGGCGGCGGGCGCCGTCTGTGCGGCGAGCACGGCGCCACCCGCGATGAACGCAGCAAGAACGAAGGAGAGACGTCTACGCATCCGGGCCATCCAAGCGCGCGGAATCCTAGTACGGTGCGCAGGCACCGTACCAGTGTGGTCTTCCGCCGTTCGCGCCGATCTCAGCCTTCGGCGAGGAGGCGCTCGATCGTCCGCGTGGTCATCGTCCCCTCGATCATCTCGCGATCGTTCAGGAGGCGCTTGTGCAGCTCGATGTTCGTGCGGATCCCGCCGACGATGAACTCGTCGAGGGCGTGGCGCATGCGCGTGATCGCTTCCGCGCGGGTGGGCGCGTGCACGATCAGCTTGGCCAGCAGCGAGTCGTAGTGCGCCGGCACGCGCCAGCCACCGTACACGCCCGAGTCGACCCGCACGCCGGTGCCACCGGGCGGGTAGTACTCGGTGATGAGCCCAGGCCAGGGGGCGAAGGTGCGCGGATCCTCTGCGTTGACGCGGCACTCGATGGCGTGCCCGCGCAGCGGCCAGGTGCGCGTATCCGGCAGATCCAGCTTTTCGCCCGCGGCGGCGCGGATCTGCAGCTGCACGAGGTCCAAGCCCGTGATGGCCTCGGTGACGGGGTGCTCGACCTGGACGCGGGTGTTCATCTCGAGGAACGAGAGGCTGCCCTGCTCATCCATGATGAACTCGAGCGTGCCCAGCGAACGGTACCCGGTTTCGAGGATGGCCTTGCGAATGACCTCGCCCACCTCGGCGCGTTTTTCCGGGGTCATCGCGGGGGAGGGGGCCTCCTCGATGACCTTCTGGTGGCGGCGCTGCATGGAGCACTCGCGCTCGCCCAAGACCCAGACGCCGCCGTGATGATCGGCCAGCACCTGGAACTCGATGTGGCGCGGCCGCTCCATGAATTTCTCGAGGTACACGTCGGGGTTCTTGAACCCCGTCTCGGCTTCGTGGCGCGCGCTGGCGAAGGCCGACTCGACCTCCGACTCGCTGCGCACGATGCGCATGCCGCGCCCGCCGCCACCGCCCGATGCCTTGAGGATGACGGGGAAGCCGACGCGCTGGGCCTCGGCGATCGCATGCTTCGCGTCGCGCAAGACCTCGCTGCCTTGGAGCAGCGGCAGGCCGAAACGTACCGCGTTGGAACGCGCGGTGACCTTGTCGCCCCACGCGCGCATCGCCTCGGGGGAGGGGCCGATGAAGGTCACGCCGCACTTCTTGCAGAGGCGCGCGAACTCGGCATTCTCCGACAGAAAGCCATAACCTGGGTGAATGGCTTCGGCCGCCGTGATCTCTGCGGCGCTGATGATCGCGGGGACGTGCAGGTAGCTCTTCGTCGCCGGACCGGGGCCGATGCACACCGCGCGATCGGCGAAGCGCACGTGCAGTGCGCGCTCGTCGGCCTCGGAGTAAACGGCCACCGTTTCGATCCCCATCTCGCGGCAAGCGCGCATGATGCGGATCGCGATTTCGCCGCGGTTGGCGATGAGAATGCGCTTGAACATGCGCGTGCCTCAGGCCTTTTGAATGCGGAAAAGCTTCTGTCCGAACTCGACCGCCTTGCCGCTCTGCACGAAGATCTCGACGACGGTGCCGGAGCAGTCGGCTTCGATCTCGTTCATGAGCTTCATCGCTTCGACGATGCAGAGGGTCTGTCCGGGGCGGATGACGGAGCCTTTTTCGACGAAGGCCGGCGCCTCCGGGCTCGGGGCACGGTAGAACGTGCCGACGAAGGGGCTCGTGATGTCGACGGTGTCGCCCCCGGCCTCGGCCGGTGCTTCCGCCGCGCGACCAGGTGCAATGTTGGCCGAGGCGAGCGTTGCGGGCGCGGCATGCGGTGCAGCCACGGCAGCGTAGGCTGCAGGCGACACCACGTGACCACGCACGATGCGCAGGCGGACCTTTTCGTCCTCGTGCTCGAACTCGGCGATGTCTTTTTGGGTCAGTACGTCGAGCAGCTCGCGCAGCTTATCGATATCCACAGTCACTTGGACCTCCCGCCGTCGTTGGACCATATTTTCAAGGAAGAGACCAGGCCCGCGAGCGCCAGCAGGTAGCTTTCCCCTCCGAACCCGGCCACTCGGCCGAGGCAAGCCGGTGCGACACGCGAACGCCTGCGAAAGCTTTCACGCGCGTCAGGGTTCGAAAGATGAACCTCGACACACGGGATGCCCGTTGCGCGCAGCGCGTCGTAAATGGCGATCGACGTGTGCGTGTAGGCGCCCGGGTTGAGCAGGATGCCGTCGAAATGGCCGGGCGCTTCCCCGATCCACGTGACGATCTCGCCCTCGTGGTTCGTCTGCCGCCCGACGAAGGTGCACCCGAGCTCACGTGCTCGGGTGTCGAGGCGCGCATGGATGTCCGCAAGCGTTTCCGTCCCATAGATCTCCGGCTCGCGCGTGCCGAGCAATTGGAGATTGGGCCCCGAGATGGTCAGAATGCGGAAGGTGCTGCCCGTGGCGCGTTTCTCGCGTGGCATCAGAGCTCGGCCAGAAGCTTGGGCGCGGCGGCCCGCATCAAATAGCGCCCCTTGCCGAAGTTGCCGTTGGGGGCGATGGCCAGGGCCAGGAAGTACGTATCGCCGAGTAGGCGGATGACCGTGATCATCTTGTCCGTTCCCACGGAGATCTCGTGCGTCGATCCGGCCTCCACCATTTCGGCGGCACGCTTGATTTGCCCGAGCACCACGCCGAACTCGATGCCAACGGTATTGATGTCGAACGGGGCGCCGTCCTTCGTGTAGCTCTCGACCGCGATGCCGCTCGAGTCCATCAAGATGCCCGCGATTCCCCCATCCGTCTGCTCCACGATGTCACGCAGCGCTTCTTTGAACATGCGCCCAAGGTAAAAGGTAGGGAGTGTGCGGGTCAATCACGGTGAATGTCGTAACCTTGACCAGCGCGAGAGTGGCGGTCTAACGTCGCGTGGCACGCGGGCCAATTTCGGCCGAGCTTCCTCCCTGTTTTGACGTTGGCGTTTAGCTCTCATGCGTTCAAAAGCTGGGGATCCTCCCCGCACCATGGCCGAAAAAATCTTGGCCGGTCGCGCCGCGGGGCCGGCGCGGGCCAAGCACGAGGTTGACGTCAAAGTCGACCAGGTCGTGCTGGTGCGTGACCCGAGGCGTGCTCTCGCAGAAGGGGTTGCCGCCGGGCTGAAAAAAGCCAGCCCAGAGGTTTCGATCGCGTACGACACCGTTTGCGTGCGCGATCCGTCGTCGCCCGCGCCGCTCGCGACCGAGGCGTTGTCCCACGGATTGTCCGTCGCACGGGCCGGGGCGGGGTTTCCGGCGCCGGTGCACCTCGAACGATTCGCCTCGCCCGCGCGCCTGGCGGTGACCGACGAACCGCGCCTCGCGGCGTTGGGGGGCGTGGGGATGCTGACCTGGGTCGTGCCGCCGTCCGCGTTGGGGCATGCGCTCGCCCGTGGCCGGGTGCGGCTTCGGCCCCCGCGCAGCATTCAAGTGCAGCTCACGGGAAAGCTGCGTCCCTTCGTCGGGGCGCGCGATGTCGCGTTCGAGTGGATTCGCCGCGATCTCGCCGGCATCGTGCAGCGCGTGGCGACATCCAGCGAGTCGCCGGTGGTGCTCGAATTCGGCGGGCCCGGTGCGCGGTTTCTCTCCGTCGCGGAGCGCGCGATCCTGTGCGCCGTGGCACCGCACGTGGGGGCCGTCGGTGCGCTCTTCGGAAGCGACGAGCGCACGGAGGTCTTCCTTCGCGACGAGCGCCGATCGAAGGCGCACCGCTCCCTGGCACCCGATGCGGGGGCGCCCTTCGAGGAGGTCGTCTCGCTGGATCTCGGCGCGGTCGACCCGCTGGTGCGGCATCAAGGATCCATCGTGCCGGTGCGCGAGCTCGCGGGAAAACCCGTGTCACAGGTTCTCCTCGGCGGCGACACCGGTTCGACGCTGCGGGAGCTCTTCGTGGTGGCCACCTTGCTCAAATCGAAGCGCGTGCCCAAAGGCCTCGATTTTCTCCTGGCCGCGCCCTCGCGGCAGATGCTCGAGGTGCTCGCGGAGTCGGGGGCGCTGGCCGATCTCATCGCCACCGGCGCGCGCCTCGTCGAGCCGGATCCACGCATCGCGACGGGCCTCCTCTATCCGCCGCCCGGCCCGGGACTCAGCCTCACCACGTGCGAACCCGAGGGCCCGGCCAACGTCGTCGTGGCCTCCGCCGAGACCCTGGCCTACGCCGTCGCCACGGGAAAAATAGGCGATCCACGCGCCTTCAAGCGCCCGGTGCGGGTCACCGTTCCACGCGTGCTGCCCACGGACGACGTCTTCGTCAGCCGGTAGCCACCCACACCGGTCTAGCTGTGTCTAGCTAGACGTAGGGATTCTTCTCGTGCCCTCGCGCTGCCGTGCGCGCGCTGGAGAAGGCCACGTAGAGAACCTGCCCATCCCTACCGCGTACGATTTCCGCCGGGGAACGGCGCTGCGAAACCACGTTTTCATGGGCTCCCAGCATGATCACGAGGCGTTGAAAGCCTTCACCTCCCAGGTCGATTCCGACCAAGTGTCCGCTCGAGTCGAGCAATAAATCGACGTTGCCCTGGAAGCGTTGGTGAATCTCACCAGTTTGGCAGACGACCCGATACGTATCCGAAGCGCCATCGTACGAGGTGGCCACAGCGCGCTCTTCACGAACCATACGCCAATGCTACGATGACGAGCGGAATGTCGAAAGCGCGGCTGACACGTCAGGAGCTAGGCTGGCTGCTCACCCAAGAAGCCGCCGGTGCGGCGGAACGGTTGCGCATGGGGGTGCAGGTCCTCAATGCCTCCGGGGCCGCGGCCGACGTCGAGCCGGCCTCGCTCGACGCCACGCTGAATGCGCTCGATGACGCGATGAAGATGCTTTCGTCGCTGCATTCGCGGCCTTCGGCGGTGCGCGGGCGGCGCGGTCGCATCGACCTCGCGGCGCTCATCTGGGAGGTGGCCCCCGAGGCGCGCGTCTCCATCGAGCCGGGTAGCGGGACCGAGGTGTTCGGCGACGAGGCGGAAATCCGCCGCATGCTCCACGTGTTGGTCGGGCAGGGGACGGGCGGCGGCGCCGCCATCACCATCCGGCGCGAAGAGGACGAAGTGCGCGTGGGCGTCGTTCTCGGTCCGGACAGCTCGGTCACCGCCGACACGGAGCGCGCCTGGATGAGCCGCATGGCCGTGCGCTACGGCGGGCGCTACGAGCTCGAGGGCGGGGCCGAAGTGCTGAGCCTCCCTGCCGACGGCGTCTCCGAGCGCAACGAGCGCGAGGCGTTGCGCAAAGAGCTCGACGAGGCGCGCAAGCAGGGCGAAGCCTACGCGCGCGAGCTCGCGCAGGTGTACACGCAGGACGCGGCGGCCGGGGGCATGCCCTCCACCGTTCCTCCGCCGCACCCCTCGCAGCCTGCGGCCGAGCGCCTCGCGGCCCTGAGCCGTTTTTCGGCGGGCGTTGCGGCCGAGCTCCGATCCATCTTGTCCCCGGCAGCGCGCCAGCTTCCGGCGCGCTCCGGGCGCTCTTCTCAGCCGCAGCTTGGTCAAGTGGTCGGGCAGTCGAGCCCGTCGAACATTGCCCTGGCCGAGAATCCGGAGGAGCGCTGGGAGGTGGTGCGACGCGCCTTGGTGCGTGCGCAGGATTTCGTCGGCGGGCTCGCACACCTCGGCGAATTGGACAGCGAAGAGGCGCACACGGAGGTCGACCTGGTGGAGACCGCGCGCTCCGTCGTCTCGGCCCTTTCGGGTCGCGCAGATCGCTCGGGTGTCTTGCTCCAAGTGGCCACGCGCCTCGAGGGCATCTCGCCGGCGTCACACGAGCGCGATGCGCGCGATCCAAAGGAAAGCGAGCGCGCACCCGTTTCCGAGCGCAGTCGCGGAGAAGAGCTCCCGGTGCGCACGGCCCCCCGTGCACTATCCGTGCTGCTTCGCGAGCTCGTGGGCCAAGCCATCGCCTCGTCACCGCGCGGTGCCAGTGTGATCATCTCCATCACCAACGACGAAACCGACGGCGCGCGCATCACCGTGGAGGACGCCGGCGCCCCGCTTCCTGCCTCGGCGCGTCGCTCCTTCGTAGGGCTCGACATCGAACCGGGCACACACGGTCGCGCGACCAGCGTGCCGCTTTACGTGGCCAACGAGATAGCCGGTTGGTTGGGCGTCTCCCTGGAGCTCGCCGATGCCGAAGCCGGCGGCGTGCGCATCATCGTCACGTTTCCGAAAGCAACGCTAGCGCGCTGACGCGTCGAGTGGAGCGAACGCCAAAGGCTGGCGCGCCTGCCACAATCGATCGACTTTTGCGCGCAGTCGGCGATAATCGCCGAAAATTCGATGCGCATCCTCATCGTGGAAGATTCGGATTCCGTCAGCAAAATGATCGAGGCCCTCGTGAAAGGGCGTGGCCACCTGGTGCAAACGGCGGCTTCCGGCCCGCGTGCGCTCGAATTGGCCATTACCACCGAGCCCGATCTGGTCCTGCTCGATCTACATCTTTCCGGCTCGTACGACGGCTTCGAAGTGTGCCGCCGCCTCCGCGCCGATGCGCGCACGGAGGCGGTTCCCATCGTCATCATCAGCGCCTTGGACGATAGCGAATCGAAACAACGCGCACTCGAAACCGGCGCAAACGCCTATTACACGAAGCCGTTCAGCCCCATGGCGCTGCTCAAAGAGATTGAAGGCTTTCAGTCTCGAATCGGTTAGTAACCGCTAACAGCGATTTCTAAAGCTGCCCCAATAGCTTTTTGGCGCGCTCGGAAGCGAAATCGATGAGGCCTTGGGCCTCGTCCGACGGAATTTTCAGTTTTTCCACCAATTTGACGAGGAAGTCGCGTTCGGCTTCGCCTTGTTCGCCGTCGACATAAGACAGCAAAACCGCATGTTGCAGGAGGATCCGTCGGTCGTCCGCCGATAGCTCTTGAAGCTCGATATCGTCGAGGGTCTTCTTTTCTTTGGCGTATTCGAGAACCTGCGTTCGTTCTTCGTCCGTCGCGTTGAAGGCGACCAGCAGTGCTTCCAGTGTTGCTTCTTCTTTCTCGGCGAATACGTCGTCCGCCCACGCCACCGGAACCAGTGCTTTGATGATGGCCAGATCTTCCTCGTGCATCCCCTTACTCCTTCGAGAGCTATCCCTGCCTATAGCACTTACTTCGCGCTGACCCGGGCCTTTCGTGCAACTTCGCCGCCCGGTGGCGATACCTCGACGAATTCGTTCTGACCGATGTGCAAGCGTTTCCGATAGGTAAACGGTCCGGCTACCAAGATATCGACGTCCGAATCACACGCGAGTTGGTCAATCGTGGCCTCGGGCCCGAGGCCCGCAAGCAGCCAAATTTCCGCGCTTCGCGGCGTTGAAACGATGTGAACCGTGCCAGGCGCGCCATGGCCGCCAACTTCGCTGCCCGGTTCTCCCGGGGGCCACGGATCGATTGCACCGGATTTCGCGCGCGACTTTTCCAGCTCGATGGTCATTTCGTAGCGTGGCTTGCCGGACCCGGCGTCCCATGCCGCACGTGCCGGAATGACGGCCCGTTTTGGGGCGAATCCCTCGCCGGTGGCCACGAATTCCAGGCGTGCGCCAACCGGCATGCGCGGCACCTCGAGCGGCGTCTGGCCGGCGCGAACCAGGAGCTCTGCACGGGGCGGGGCATCGGTGATGATCACCGTCGCTTTGCACGGCCTCGGAGGTCGCGCGGAAGGCCCCGGCTCGAGGGCGGCTTTTTCCACCGGGAACGTGGCCGGCGTGCGCGAACCCGAGCGCAGGATCCACGCGAGCACCACGGCCCCCACGGCGAGCACCGCCACGGCCGCCACGATGATCCCGATGCGCTTTGCAGCCTGCCTTTGCCCCGGTCCTTGTCCTGGCGCCGTGAGCGCCTGCCCCCGGCTGGAAAGCGGTGCGGAAAGCGGCGCGGACGCCGACGCCCGCGTCGACGACACCGGCTCGCGGGTGCTCGCCGGGAACGTGCCCGCGGGGGTCTTTGCCGAGGCAGGGGCGGGGACGGGCACGGGCATCGGGAGAGATGCGGGGTGAATTGGGGGAGGCGTGGGGGTGAGGCCCGCGATTTCCTTGAGGTCGCGCGAGACCACGGCATCCGAGCGCGGGCCCTCCACCTCGAAGGCCGAAAGCAGGCTATCCACCTCGTCCCGCGGGCGCGACTTGCGCCCGTCGGCGGTGGTGCGGCCCGCCTGCCCCGGATACGACGGTTGCGAGCCGCGGATGCTGCGGCGCTGTTGCGCGTCCGGCGGGATCGAAGCATTGCGGCCGACGCCCAACGTGACCCGTTTTACCTCACGCGCGAGCCGCGCCAGCGCCCGCCGGCCCGCGGCTCGGTTCACCGGAACGAGCGCGGCCTCGAGCTCCTGCGCCAGCGAAGCGATGCCCGCGCCCGCCTCTTTTTTCGCCGCCGCATCGAGCGCGGGCGTTTGCGAGCCGCTCGCCTCGAGCAGCCGCTGCAAAAGACTGCGGATTGATTCCTCCGCTTTGTCGGTCGCGGCGTCGTTTCGCTTTTGGCGCACGAGGGCCACGGTGCCCTCGTCGCCGATATAAACCTGGCGCGGATCGACTTCCCCCGGCGCGCCGCCGGCCCCTTCGGCGATCTCGAGCGCGAGGTAACCCGCGAGCTCGGGCGCCAGAGGCACACGCTTGGCGCTCACGACCGCGAACACCTCCTCTAGGGTGATCGAGGATTCGAGCGGACCGCTCATGTGCACATCCCTTACTTACTGTCTGAAGAGCGACCCAAAGACCCCGCGCGCGGGGCCATTTTGACCGTTCAGCCTGTCGGACGAACGTTCCGACTCTCGTAACCGTCGAGCAGTTTCTCGACGGAAGCGAGGTTGTTCTCGATGGCTTCTTGGACGATGGAGGTCATCACCTGGCTCGAGCCTTTGAGCGCCTCGTAATACCGCTGGCGTTCGGTCGAGTGGACGATGGAAGGCGGATACCCGCTCCGCAGAAGGAGCAAGTTCATGAACAGGCGCGCCACCTTGCCGCTGTCGAGCTGGAAGGGAAAGACGCGCAAAAGATCGTAATGTGCGCGAGCGGCCACGCGCACGCCCGTTCGGGTGCGCCGCGTTTCCGGGTCGTTCACCCAATCGATGACTTGCCGCACCTTGTAATTGATTTTATCGGGCGGCGCATACTCGTGGAAATAGAGACGGTGCTGCGGAATGTCCTTCCGGTAACGCACCGTTTTTACGTCCCCTTCCTCGGGATGGAGGGTGACGTAGATTTTCTTCACGACGTCGACCGTGATGGGCAGACGGCGGCGAACCGCATAATCGCGAATGAAGTGCAGCGCCTCGCGATGCCGGCGAATCTCCTCGCAGACCGGCTGCATTCCCGAGTCGGCCGTGATCGCGGCGTTCGGGTCGATGGCCGTCTTCAGCTCTTGGAAGGTGTAGACCACCCCTTCCAGCGCACTGTCGTGGTAGATCCACGACATGTCGAGGTTTTCCCGATAAGCCAGTTGGAAGTCCGCATCCGCCTTCTGCAGCCGTTCTTCAAGCAGTTGGGTGCGTTCTTCCACCGAAAGCGCTTTCGGCGGCGGTTCCGGGGGGGGCGCGATTGGTTTTTTCTTGGCTGTATTTTTCGTAGGCATAGGCCGGCCGGCGCCAGCGGCTGAGGCGGGTTTGGAAGCGAATACAGGCTAGTCGGACGGTACAAGAGAGGTCAAGGATTGCCCCAATGTTGGTTCAACTCCAGGTTCGAAACCTCGTTCTTATCGAAAATCTCGTGCTAGAGCTTCGCGGCGGTTTCAACGTCCTGACCGGTGAGACGGGCGCCGGTAAGTCGATGATCATCGACGCTTTGTCCCTAGTTTTGGGGGGTCGGGCACGAGCCGATCTCATCCGTGCAGGCGCCCGAGAGGCCGAAGTCGAGGCACTCTTCGAGATTCCTGCAGGATCCCGAGTGCTTGCGAAGCTGGAAGCCGCCGGGATCCCCTTCGATGGTAGCACGGGTGCGGGCGTCGCCCTGGTGGTCCGGCGGCTTCTGCAGTCCGAGGGCGGCGAAAACCTCCGGACCCGCGCCTATGTGAATGGCCGTCTCTGTACAGCAGCTCAGCTGGCCGAGTTGGCACCGGACCTTTGCGACATCGCCTCGCAGCACGAGAGCGTGAGCCTGACGGACCCGGCCACCCACGTGGAGTACCTGGACGCGTTTGGCAAGCTCGACGCTGTCCGGGATGCGCTCGCGGAAGAGGTGGATGCGCTCGCCACGGTGGTGAAGGAGCTCGAGGCGGTGCGGGAGTCGGAGCGCGGGCGCGCGGAGCGGGAGGACTTCCTCGCGTTCCAATTGCGCGAGCTCGATGAGCTTTCACCCGAAGCCGGCGAGGAGACCCTGCTCGATCACGAGCGTGCGCGCCTTCGCCATGCCGAGCGCCTCACGCAGGCGACGGCCACCACGGCCGAGCGCCTTTACGAAGGGGAGGGCGCCATCTGCGACGAGCTCGGGCGCCTGGCGGCGGACGTCGACGGTGCCGCGTCGCTCGATGGCTCGCTGGCACCGCTGGCCCGCCAGATCGAGTCGGCGCGCTCGGAGCTGGCCGATGCGGCCCGCGCGCTCGCGCGCTACGCCGAGGGCGTCGAGGTCAATCCGCAGCGCCTGTCGGAGGTGGAGGAGCGGCTCTTTCGGCTGCAAAAGCTTCTGCGAAAGCACGGCCCCACGACGACGGAGCTTCTGGTCCACCGAGACACCTTGCGCCGTGAGCTCGATGGGCTCGAAGGCTCCAGTGCACGCGCGGCGGAGCTCGAGTCGGTTCGCGATGCACGTCTCAACAAGGCTTCGTCGCGGGCGCGCACCCTCTCGCAGCGACGGCGTCAAGCCGCGGAGAAGCTGGCCGATGCCGTGGGGCGCGAGCTTGCCCAGCTGGGGATGGGCCGGGCACGCGTGGTCGTCGAGGTGGCGCCCATCGCCACCGGCTCCGCCGAAGCGAGCCTGCAGATCGACGGTGCGCGCCTCACGCGCAGCGGCATCGATCGGGTCGAGTTCCTCATCGCGCCCAACAAAGGCGAAGAGCCGAAACCGATGCGCCGCATCGCCAGCGGCGGCGAGCTCTCACGTGCGCTCCTCGCGATAAAGCGCGTCCTCGCCGAAAAGGGCCCCGCGGGCCTCTACGTCTTCGACGAGGTGGACGCAGGCGTCGGCGGCGCGATCGCCGAAGTCATCGGCCGATCCATCGCCGACGTCGCGCGCCACCGCCAGGTGCTCTGCATCACGCACCTCCCGCAGATTGCGGCACTCGCCGACGGACACCACGTCGTCGGCAAGAGCGAGGTCAAAGGCCGCACCCTCACCACGGTGCGCCCCTTGACCGAAAAGGAGCGCGTGGAGGAGGTGGCCCGCATGATCGGCGGCGTCAAAGTCGGCGAAGCCGCCCGCCGCGCGGCCGAGGAAATGCTCAATACGCGGAAGTAGCTCGGTCACACCACCAAGACGGCCGAGAGGTTCTCCGACAAGCGCAGCGGCTTCTGTCGCTGCGTGAGGATCTCGTAGCCGTCGTGGGTGACAAGGACGGTGTGCTCGAACTGGGCCGAGAGCTCGCCGTCCACGGTGCGGACGGTCCACTTGTCGTCGGCGTCGATCTCCACCTCGTAGCGGCCCAGATTCACCATCGGCTCGACGGTGAAGATCATGCCGGCCTTGAGCCGCTGGCCATCCCCGCGCTTGCCGAAGTGCTTCACCTGCGGCGGTTCGTGAAAGCGTCGGCCGATTCCATGGCCCACGAAGTCGCGCACGACGCTGCAGCCCTGCGCCTCGACGTAGCTCTGGATCGCGTAGCCGATGTCTCCCAGGCGGGCGCCATCGCGTACTTCGGCGATGCCCAGCTCGAGCCCGCGCCGCGCCGATTCGACGACCAAGCGCGCTTCGGGGCTCGGCGTGCCGATGTAAAACGTGGCCGACGTGTCGCCGTGAAAGCCTTTGTAGAGCGTCGTGACGTCGACGTTGATGATGTCGCCGTCCTTCAGGACCTCGCTCCCGGGTATGCCGTGGCACACCACGTCGTTGAGCGACGTGCAGACGCTCTTGGGAAAGCCCTTGTAGTTGAGCGGCGCGGGGGTGGCTCCGCGGCGGATCGTGTCCTCGTGGACGATGGTGTTGATCTCTTCCGTCGTCATCCCGGCGCGAAGCTTCTCGCCCACGAGAACCAGTGTCTCTGCCGCCATCTGCGACGCGATGCGTACGCCTTCGATCTCTTTTGCGCTTTTGATTTCTACACCCACGGTAACCCTCGGTCTTTCCTTAAGGCTCGGCCGCGCGGCTAGGTCAAGACGCGGGGCCTTAAAATTACCAGGCCAAAATCACGAGCCTGCTACTTCGATGCGGTTCCCTCACCGAACGCGGCGGCGGCGCGCACGGCATCCACGACGTCTTTGTTGTCGGGTGCGGCATGAAAGTGCAGCTCGGTATCGCCGTCGGGCCGGACGAACTCGCGCACGAAGACGACGAAAATGCGTCCGTGCAGGCGGTTCTGGAAGTTCTTCACGATGTTGGCCGCGGGGCCCGTGCGCTCGATGCGCAGGTTGAAGTTTTCTCCCGCCGGCGGATGCTCACCTGCAATCTTCTCGATCGGACGCAGTCCCAAATCGTAGCGGGCATCGACCCCGTCGTTCTTGGCGGTGACCGTGTCGACGCGAGCGCGTACGACAGCATCCCCCACCTGCGCACGTTCACGCAGTGCCGAGTCGCTGCGAGGATTCGCTTGCGCCTGACTGAGGCTCAAATCGATGCCCACCGCACGCGGCTCGATGTCATCGTCGAAGAGCTCCGTCGCATGGCCCGAATAGGCAGGCAGCGGGCGCGCGGTCTTGTTCGCACTTGAAGCGGCACCGCCACAACCGAACATTCCGACGGAGGCGATGCTCGAAGTCAAGAGGATCGGTAAGAAGCGCATGGGAGGGCTTTTTACATCATTTTTCGACACTGGCCGTCGAAGTCTTCGAGGGCGGCCATTGCATCCAAAGAACAGCGCGTTGTTTGGTCTCACTCCAGCGCAATGCTAGTCTTGGTGGGGGAACCGGAAGCGGACTGCAGGTTTGCGCGCCGTCGACCCCCACTAGATAGAAGAGGGCAGGGATTTTCATGAAGCATCGTCTCCTTTTCGCCGCCGTCGTTTGCGGGGGTGTGGCTCTTTCTCTGAGCAGCTTGGCCGCGGACACCAAGGCAAGTGCGGCTGCTGCTGCAGCGGTGGAAGCACCGTCGGTGTCTTCGCTCGCGCCGCAGCTCGAGGGCTTCCGTTGGGGCATGAGCCGGGCGGACGTCATCAAGACGCACAACCAACTCGGTGGCGTCTTCGATCGCGAGTACAACCCGCTCCTCATGAAGATGCAGCCCGGCGTGCGCATGCAAGCGCTCGAGTCGGAGCGCGAGACGAGAAAGTTGCAGTTTGCAAAGAGCCTGCACGAGTTCAAGGACGTGCCGAGCGGCTTCGATGCGACGGGCCTCAAGGGCGAGTACAGCTACCGCAACAACGAGTCGGCGCTGGTGCTCGAAGGGGCGACGAAGCGTCGGTTCTTCTTCTTCGTGGGCAGCTCGCCGGGCGAGCGCCTCTGGAAGATCTACGATGAGGTGAAGCTGCTCGACGGAGGCTCGCTGGGGAAGACCTACCAAGAGGCGGTCTCCAAGACGAGCGCCAACGTGTCCGTGCAGGGCAAGGCCCGCAACGCCGACCCGTCGCGCTGGTTGAACCTTCCCTACACGGAGTGGCAGGACGGTTCGACCCACCTCCGCGTGGTGGATCGCTCGGGCGAGCGGCTCGTTGGGGTTGCCATGGAGGAGCGCAACACCTTCCGGAACATCTCGGCCATGCGCCCGAACAAGCTGGAAGATCCGCTGGCACTCGATCCGAGCATTCAGCTGGTGACCAAGGGCGGAATCAGCGATCCGAATGCCAAACCGGCGCCGGGCGCACCTTCAGGTGGGGCCGAAGCGGGCGTGAAGGCAGGGGCGGGAAAGACCGCAGCAAAGAAGAAGTAAGCTGGCCTCTCTTTCAGAAGCCCCTGCGGTAGGTGCCGTGGTATGCTCGCTGGCAAACAGCGTGCGCGCATCGGTGAATGCCAAGACTCCCCCAGCACCCGCCAACCCGGCAAACAAGTCGGCTCTCCGTGAGCCGGTCGAGAAGTTGTGTCGCGATGTGCTTGCGCCACTCGTTCATGCGGACGGGGGAACACTGTTCCTTGTCAGCGTGACGGCCGAAGACGTCCACATTCACCTTGGTGGATCGTTCGCCGGGTGTCCGGGCGCGGCCATCACGCGCGACCGCATGCTGGAGCCCGCGATCAAGACGGTCCTCCCCAAGGCGCGCCTCACGGTGACCACCGGCTTTCGCGTGCCCGAGGGTGCGCAAAAGTTCGACGTGCCCTGAAGAACCCGCAAGGCCAAGTCTCTTCATTTCGCGAGCTCGTTCGAACGAGCTCGCAAAGTGATGGCGGTACGCGGTATCTTTTCGCCGCACCGACCGCTTCGGCGGCATGTGCGAGGTAGGCGTGGCGACCCGGTATCGGCTGCGATTTCTTCTACAGGAGTTCGACCTGGCCAGGGGCGCGACCCTCATCGGTCGCAGCGCGGAGTGCCACGTGACGATCGAGGATCCGCTCGTCTCGCGGCAGCACGCGAAGATCGTCATCACGGGTGACGAGGCCGTCTTCGAGGACCTTGGGAGCCGCAACGGCGTGAAGGTCAACGGCACCGCGCTGCGGGGCTCCGTTCGTCTCAAAGATGGCGATCGCCTGCGCATCGGCACCCAGGAACTCGTGTTCTGCGAGGTGGAGACGGGCATCGCGCCGCCGGCCAAGACGACGGGCTTCCTCCGTTACTGCGCGGCGTGTCGGCTGCCGTACCCGCAGGAGCTCGCGGCATGCCCCGCGTGCGGTGCGACGGAGCAGACGGACGAAGACACGTTGAGCGGGCAGTTCGGTGCCTCGTCGAAGCAGGCCGCATGGAGCGTGCAGCTCTTGGTCGAGGTGACGGAAAAAGCGCTGACCTTGGGGCGCACGTCGGACGCTGTTCGCATGCTCCAACGGGCCAAAGTGCAGCTCGAGGAGCGGGTGGCTTCGGGCGGTGCGGCGCCGGCCGATCAGATCGAGGGGCTGGTGCGCTCGGCCATGCGCGTCGCTTTGGCGGCGGAGGATCCGGCGTGGGCCGCGTGGGGCCTGCATCTGTACGACGAGCTGCGCCTTTTCCCTTCCAGTGCGGTTGTCGAAGCTTTCGCCGAAGTTGGTCGAAAATACCCGACGAAATTGGCCAAATCCGCCGAAGAGCTTTTGACCGCGCTGCGTGCACGACCGAGTGAAACGCCCCTCGCGACGGCGGCGGCAAGCGTGCTGGCCGAATTGGAGCGCCTGGTTGCCTCGCTGGGTGAGCTGGCGGGCGAGGCTGACGCTGACGCTGACCAGGAGAGCGACACCCCGAATCCTGCCAATCCTAACCTAGACTGATGACAGCATTGCCGTTCGTGGCGTTCGCTCGCGGTGGAGTGTAAAAGTAACATGCAAGTCGGCAGGATGGGCGGAGCCTAATGCAATCGTCGGTTGGGTGGCAGAGAGCGACGAGGCCGAGGCGGGAGCGAGGAGCGCACTAGCGCGATGCGTTTTCGCCTGCGCTACCTGCAGCACGACTTCGAGCTCACGGAGGGGGAGTTCGCCGTCGGCCGCAATGCGAGCTGTCAGCTTTCGCTGGACGATCCGCTCGTTTCGCGGCGCCATGCCTTGCTTCGGGTATCGCCCACCGGCGTGTCGGTGGAGGATCTGCAGAGCCGCAACGGTGTGTTGGTGAACGGGCAGCGCATCGAGGGCACCGTCGCGCTGGCTGCAGGCGATCGCATCCTCATTGGCTCCCAGGAGATGACCTTGCTGGCGCTGGATGATCAGCCGGGTCGTGCCCGGTTGAATCTGACGCTGCCGAAGATCACGCCGGCGACGCCGGTGGCACCACCGGCTCCGTCGTCACCGAACCTGGCGGCGCACGCAGCTGCGTTGGGAAGAACGCCGCTTCCGAGTCCAGGCCCCCCCGGTGAGCTCGAGGGGACGCGGCCCACGCCCGCGGCGGCGAACATCATTGCCAAGATTCACGGGTCGACCACGGAGCCGGGCGGCAGGACCTTGCCCGAGGATCGCGCCTCGTCGCCCGGGCTGCCGATGCCGCAGCCGGGCCGCATCGGTTCATCACCGGGCACGCCGATGCGGGCGGTGGCCACGCCGGGCAGCGGGCGCGTGTTGGAGGCGAATCCGCTGTCGGCGCCGCGCACGCCCGTGTCCGGCGGGGCGGGGATCTTGGGGCCGCAATCGCGGCATCCGCCGCCGTTGCCGCTCGGCGGGGGCTCGGGCGCGACGCCGGAGCCCGAGTACGAGCTGACGATGATCCGGCGCGCCGACGCCTTCACGTTGCTCACGGGCGTGGCCGAGAAAGCGCTTGCCATGGGCCGTGCCGTGGAGGCGGAGCGCATCCTCGCCTCGCCGCTGGGCGACGTGATCGAGGCGAGTCGGGCGGGCAAAAAGATCATCCCGTCGCTCGTCGATCAGGCGGCGCGCTTTTCCGCGAAGCTGGCGACGGCCACCGGCAAAGGGGCCTGGGCGGACTACGTGATCGAGCTGTACTCGGCACAGAGGCGGCCGTGCCCGGCGCCGGTCATCGACGAGCTGTACAATGCGCTGCGCCGGGTCACCGCGATCGATCTGCAGCGGCTGCGCGAGTACATCGAGGAGCTGCGGACGCGGCTTTCGACCTTCGGGCCGGCGGAGCGGTTCCTGTTTCAGCGTCTCGAAGGCTTGGAGCGGCTCGCCGCGTTGCGCTGACCGGCCTGGCCGGTGCTGCGCTCGTGGTAATCCTGCCAGGCGAGGCTGTGGCTCGCCGAATAGCGAAGTGCTTCACGAAGCTCGGGATCCTCGACGAGGGCGAGCGAGGTCTCGAGGTCCTGCGGGAGCGCGATGGGCGGTGGAACCGCGCGCGAGATGCGTCGCTCGGGCGGGCGCTGGGGCGGCTCGAGCGGGGCCACGCGAAAGCGCAGCTCGGCGACCTCGACGCCGGCATCGCGCAGGCGCGAGATGACCGAGGCCGCGAGCATGGACAGTTCGCTCGCCCAGACGCTGGAGGGGACGCGCACGGTGAGGACACCGCGTTCGAGCGTCCACGGCTTTGCGCGATCGGCGATGCGAAGGCCAACCGCGCGGGCCCACGTCTGCAGCGGGATGGGGGCCTGGCGGCGGGCGAACCGGCTGTCGCCCGCGCGTTCGAGCACGCTCTCGATGCCCTCGGGCACGCGCAGCTTGGGCCTTTTGCGACGGCGGTTCATGCGACCCAGTCTAGCGCCTAACGCGCTTGGGCGCTCGGGCGCTCCAGGGAAAGCTCTCCTTCGGGCGCGAGCGGCTCGAAGCAGGCGCCGCGACGGTCGGCGATGCCGACACGCAGGTAGCCGCCCTCGAAGTGAAGGGCGTAGGGGGCCCGCGGGCGGGGGGTAGGGCTCGTGTCGGGGACGACGTAGACGTCCACGGCGTGGGTTCCGCCCGCGGGAGATGCCGCGGTCGTGCGGCAACGCTGCGCGACGGTGCCGGAGCGATCGGCCTGCGCGCACCGTTCCAGCGCGGCGGTGTCGAGCGCGGCGGGTTTTCGCCAGAGGACCGCCGCCGCCGTGGCGCGTACCAAGTCGTTGCTGTCGTCGGCCAGAAGCGCGCGCTCGGTGGCGCCGTCACCGCATCGTGCACCCGAGGCTGCGAGGCCGGCGAGGGCGTTGGCGCGCACGTAGGTGCGGGCGTCGCGAAGCAGGGGGCAAAGCATTCTCACGGCGAGCTGCGGGGCCCGCGTGCGTGCGGCGATGCGCCCCACGGCAGCGGTCGCGTTGATGGCCGTATCGAGATCGCTGGATGCGATGGCGGTGCCGAGGGCATCGACGCCCGCGCCGGCACCCTCACCGAGGCTACCCAGCGCCCACGCGGCTTGCGCGCGCACGCTCGCATCGCCATCGCGCAGCAGGCCGCGCGCGAGCGGCTCGGCCGAAGCGCGCGCGTGCACGGGAAGCACCGTGGCGATGCTGCGCCGGTCATCGGCGTCGTCGGCGCGAAGCAAGGTGCCGAGAGCCCGTACGCCTGCGGGGGAATTCGAGCGGCCGATGGCCAGGAGCAAGGCATCGCGCTCGGGGCCGGCGGCGAGCTCCAGCGCACGCGAGAGCCGGCCGATCGCGTTCTCGGAGGGCACGCGCGAAAGGATCCCTCCGAGGGCGGTGAGCACCGCAGCGCGGTCGAGTTCCTCGCCGGCATCCATCTTGGAGAGCAGCGCTTCGCGCGCCTTCTCTTTGCCCGCGTCGCCCAGGGCCACGGCGGCGTGGAGCCGCACGGTGGCGTCGGTGTCGTTGAGTTTCTCCAGCAGCGCATCGTCGGCGTCGGCCGGACCGAGCGTACCCAGTGCGTCGATGGCCGCCAATCGAAGCGCGGGGAACTTCGCGTTGGCCAAGCTGATCAAAATAGGGGCAGCACGCGGTGCGCCCGTGCGACCGAGGAGGCTCGCCAGTGCGGCACGTTCGTCCAGCGTGAGGTTCACATTGCGAAGCGCGGCGGCGAGCGGCTCGACGGCGCGCCCGTCGGGCTTCGACGGATCGAGCAGCGCCTTCGCGGCGCGCGCAGCCTCGCTGCGAACGACGGGGCTGGCCGCGCCCACGAACTCGAGCACGACCGGAACGGAGTCGCGCGTTCCCGCGCCTGCGAGCGCGTGAAGCGCGGCGGCGCTGGGAAGAACACCGCGCCGCATCGCCGAGACCAGCGTGGGCGACTCGCCCGTGGCGCGCAGCTCGCCGAGCACCCACGCGGCGCTGGTGGCGACGTGCGCGCTCGGGTTTCCTTTGAGCAGCGCCGAAAGCTCCGCGATGGCGGGCTGCCCTGCGGCGACGAGCGCTTGCCGCGCGGGGGTGCGCTCCAGTCCACCGCCGGCATCGTCGGCGACACCAAGGGTGCCGATCAGCGCCCGCATCGCGTCGCGCGTGCCAATTCGCCCGAGGGCCGCCAGCGCCGCTTGCCGCAGGGCAGGGTTTCGGTCCGTGGCGAAGGGCGCGATGGTCTCCACGGCCTCGGGGGCGCGCAGGCGTCCGAGCGCGTGAAGCGCCTCGATGCGCACCTCGTTCGTGTTGTCGCGCAACGTGAGCACCAGCGCTTGCGAAGCTCGCGCATCGCCCAGCTCCCCGAGCGCGCGCACCACGGCCTGCCGCACCTCGACGACCGAATCTTGCACCTTGCCGACGAGCGGCACCACGGCACGCTTGTCACCGAGCCGCGCCAGCGCGCGGGCAATCTGGACGCGCACCTGCGGGCTCGCATCGTCGAGCCGACCGAGCAGGGGTGCCACGGCGTCGGGCGAAGCCTGCGCCCCGAGCGCGTCCGCCGCAGCCGCGCGCACGGCTGCATCGGCGTCACCGAGGCCGCGTGCGAGCTGCAGAATGGTGCGCGCATCCGGCAGCGCGCGCGCCACCTCGCACGCCGCGATGCGCAGGCGTGCCTCGCGATCGCCGAGCCACGGCAGCACCGCGAGGGTCGCCGGAACCACGCGCAACCGCACCGCGGACTGCGCCGCCGCGAGTTTCACCTCCACGTCGGGATCGCCCAAGGCTTGCAGCACCAGGGGAGTCCCTCGCGCGCGCCCCAGGGTCGAAAGCTCCTGCGCGGCCATGCGGCGGGTGGCGGCGTCTTGCGCGGTGAGCGCACGGGCTACACGCTCGGGCACGTCGGGCCAGACCACCGCGGACGCCGGCGGGGCATGCCCCAGCAGGGCCAGTACGAGCGAAGCGGTGACGACCGAAGCGAATCTCACGATAGCCCTCCACGGCGGCGCATGAACCAATGGGCACCGAGAAGTGTGGCGGCAAGAAGCGTCCACGTCCACGGCGGCGCGACGGGCACCACGTGACGCTCGGCGCTGACCACGGTGGGCTTGGGCAGGCGGATCGCGCGCACGTCGTCCGCGAAGGCGAAGGTGCCACCGGTCGCCTCGGCGAGCGCGCGCAGTCGCTCGGGATCCGGTCGCGAGTCGGCCCATTCGTCGCCGCCCGCTTCGCAGGCGAAATCGCGGCGCGTGGTCGGCCCCGAGCCGAGGCGCAGCCGCGCCGAGTAGCCTCCCATCGGAAGCGGCGGAAGGGCAATCTCGAGGGGCGCATCCCCATCGCCGAGCGGCTTTTCCACGTGCACCGGCGCCGTTCCCGACTTGTCGAGGCGCGTGACGTCGAGCACCACGCTCTCGCCCTTGAGCGCATGCCCCGCGGTGCGGATGCGCAAGGTGGTCGGCACGTCGGCGATGCATCCCTCGGGAAGATCGACCTGCGCCGGCTCGAAGCGCGGATCGCGCATGAGCCACCCGAGAAGCCCATCCCAGAGCGCTCCGTGGCCGCGCCCTGCGGTGCGGGCTCCCAGCTCGGAGAACTCGAAGAGCCACCCGCCGTCGATGCCCATCGCGATGGACCGCCCGTCGCCTTCGTCGCCGATGGCCAGCACCGGCATGGGCGCCCCGGACTTGGTCGTGCGCGTCGGGTGCGTCCACAACACGACCCCGCCGGGGCGCACGTCCCCGAGCACGTTGGCGCCGGGCATGCTGGGCAGCTCATCGCCGACGATGGCGCGCAGAGGCCCCAAGACGGGCGCAGACCGCCCAGGCTCCGTCCACGCCGGGACGAACGGAGCGGTGTCGGCCGCCGTCGCCCCTGGGGCTCCATCGAGGGACACGGGGAGCACCTCGCCGAGCGGCGTGCCGGCGTACCCTCCCGCCACGAACGAGTTGGGCCCGCCCACCATGATGAGCCCACCGCCGGCCCGCACGTAGCGCGCGAGCGCCGGAAGGTGCCGCTCGAGGCCGTACGGCTGCGCGTCGAAATCTTGCAGCACGACCGCGTCGAACGAGGGCAGGTGAACGCTGAAAAGCTCGTCGACCGGGAAGGGGATGAGCGCGAGATCTTCCTGCGACGCTCCCGGTGTGTCGGCCGGCGTGCGCAAGATGAAGAACGCCACGACGTCGACCGAGGCATCGCTTTTGAGCCACTGCCGGAGTGCGCGCACGTCGTTCGTGGGCTGCCCCGCCACGTGGAGCACGCGCACGCGCTCGCGGGCCACGTTGAGCGTGATGAGGCGTCGATCGTTCTCCGGGATCGCATCGCCCGTCGGCGACTCGATGCCCACCTCGAGGATGCGCACCCCCGCACGGTCCAAGGTCACCGTGAGATCCACGCTGGCCTTGCCATCCTTCACATCGGCGATGCCCGAGGCCAGAAGCGCCGGCGGCCCATCCTCGCGCAGCTCCTTCGCCGTGACGGTGAGCTTCTCGCAGGCGAGCCCGCCGCTGCATCCGATGTCCACCCGCAGGGGGAGCGGCACGTGCGCGACGGCGGCCGTGGCATTGGCCACGCGGCGCACGCTGGCGTCGGGCAGCTCGTTGCGCGTGGTCGCGATGGTGTGAATCGGCGCGTGGATGGTGTGGCCCAACTCCGCGAGCACCGGCTTGGGCGCGTCCTCCTGCGGATCGTCGAGGCGCCCGTCGGAGACCACCACCACGGCCGACGGTCGCTCCTCCGGCATGGCTGCCAGGGCCCGAATGGCCGAGCCCAGATCGCTCCGCTGCCCGCGCGCCGTTTCTCCCGCGAGCGGCTTGGGCGGACCATCGGCGAACCCCAGCTCCAACACGCGCGCATCCGGGGCGGCCTTGCTCAAAGCCGCCACCACGTCGTCCCGCGTCTTCTGCCGCGTGCGACTGCGTTGAACGTCGGTCGCAAGCGAACCTCCGGCCTCCGACGCAAGCGCCATCGATCGCGAGGTATCCGCCAGCACGACCACACGCGCACCGACCACGCTCTCCCGTGCGGCGATGCGCACCGGGCGCATCACGGCCAGCGCCAGTGCTCCCAGCGCCAGCACGCCGGTCACCAGGATGCCGATGCCGCCCCGTTCGCGCCGCCGCATCTCGATGACCAGGAGCACGAGGCTCGCCGCCGCCAAAATGCAGGCGATCACGATGGCCCATGCCGGCAGATCGTTGCTCGTAGCGAGGCGCGTGGTCGGCATCGATCAGGGCTCGCTGTGCGGCGAGAGGGCGCGCCGGCGCATCAAGAAGGGCGCGTGCACTTGGTCGTCTTTGTAGTTCGAACAGAGCACGTACATGGCCACGTTGACCGCGAGGCGGATGGCCCGTTCGCGCTGGACGTCGCCGCCCGGAATGACGGGCTGCTCCCACATCCCCGTGGGCCCACGCGCCAGTGCCCCGCCCAGATCGTGCGAGGAGAAGATGACCTGCGCCGAGCCGCCGCGCACGATGGCTTCCAGGGTCTTCGGCCCCGCGATGCGCCCTTCGGCGCGGCGCAGCAGGTAGAAGGTGCGAAACACCACATGGTCGGCCCCGATGGTGATGGGCGCCGAGTCGGGCAGCACCCGCGCGATCTCGCGCCGCGCCGAGGTGCCGAATGCCCCGGGAGCGCCCTCGTTCGAGACGCCGGCATCGTCCACCAGCATGACGCCGCCCAGCGCGAAGAAGCGGCGCAGCCCCGCGATTTCGGCGGACGTCAACGCCGGGACCGAGGCATCCCCGCTCCAGTAGAGGAAGGGCCCATCGGTGATGGCGGCATCGCTGGCATGCACTTGGCTCGGACGCAGCCGCGCCGGTGCACTGGTGCGCTGCACGAGCTCCCACGACCAGCGCCCCGGCGCCGAAGGCCGCGCGGCATTGGTCTGCGACCCCGTGAGGAGGATCCGCGGGTCGAAGCCGCCGGCGTCGCCGAAGGCCCGTGCGGGCTGCGGGATGAGCAACGCCATGCCCACCACGGTCAGCATGAACACGACGACAAGGTACGAACGCCTCACCGCCTTCTTATTTCCAGAGCGCGGGGCGGGAATCAATCGAAGTCGTCCACGCGCCAAACTCCGCCCTCGCGCTTAAGTCGGACATGGTGGCCGCCGACGACGTTGACGTTGGCGGAATCCCCCGAGACCTGCACAGGGAGCGTCTCCGGGTGCTCGAGGCCGCCGACGAGGGAGCGCAAATCTTGCTCGATGGCCGCGCGGGTGGCCGGTGTGAGCACGCGCATCAACCCCGCGTAGCTGCGTCGTGCCACCACCCGTCGCAGCTGGTCCAGCGCTTCCTCGGGCGTCCGGGCGCCCCCCGGGACCGCTCCGGCGCTGGTGATCCAGAATTTTCCGTCTTTCAGCTCCAGCGCCGTCTCTTCCCCGTCGCGGAAGCGCAGACGCGCGGTCGCCTCCGCGCGCGTGTCCTTGGCCCCGAGGGCCTTGGCCTGCTCGGTGAGCTCCGTGCGCTCGCTGGCCACGAGGCGCTTCACCTCGTCGCGGGAGCGGGCCTTTTGCGCCGATTCGGTCATCATCTCGTAAATCGCGTCGCCATTTCCCTTGGCGGCGGCCTCGGCGTAGGCCTTCGCGGCGTCTTTCGGATCGGGCACGCTCCGGCCGATGCACCCGGGGAGCACGAAGACGACGAGGAGGACCGCGGGCGAAATCTTCATCGGCGCGTCCTAGCCAATCACGATCTCGAGGCCGAAGACATCGCGAAAAAGACCGGCCTTGGCGCGCACCGTCCACTCTTCGAGCTCCCGCTCGTGATCGCCGTCGATCTTGAGGAGCACCCGGCCCTTGCCGCTCTCGATGGTGGCCCACACGTTGCGCACCTTGCCGAGGTGCTCCCGATCCAGGGCATCGGCGATGCGCAGCATGGCCGCCAGTGCCCGCACCTTGCCCCGCGACTCCTTGTCGAGATCGCGGAAGTTGGGGTGCGACGGATCGGGCCCGCTCTTGCGATGGTAGCGCGCCACGTTGGCGATGATGGCTCGCTCGTCGGGCGTGAGGCCCATGATGTCCGAGTTCTGGATCAAATAGTAACTGTGCTTATGGTGCCCGTCGTAACGCACGAAGTCGCCGACGTCGTGCAGCAGCGCGGCGGCGCGCATCAAGAGGCGGTCCCGATCGCTCAGCTGGTGCTCGTCGTGCAAATCGTCGAAGAGCCGCGCCGCGAGGCGTGCGACGTGCGCGCCATGGGCTTCGTCGAACTGGAAGCGTTGCCCGAGCCGCATGCACGCGCCGAGCACGTTTTCGGCCTCGCGCAGCACGTCCCAGACTTGGAAATGCTTGTCGACGAGCTCCTCGAGGATGCCATCTTTGAGCCCCACTTGAGGCGTCACGATGGTGCTCGCACCCAGCGACTCGGCGATGCGTAGAAAGATGGCCGCCGCCGGCACGATGGTGTCCGCGCGATCGGGCCGCAGGCCGTAGGTGCGTGCGCGTTCCGCCGGGGACATGGCACAAAGCTTGGGAAACAGCGCGCGCATCTCCGCGACGTCGGCGGCGAGCTCGCCCGGGGCGCGATCCTTCGCGGGGCACAACGTCGCGAGCGTCTCGATGTTGCCGCCGGTTCCGACCAAGGTGAGCGCATCCGGCCCGCCCGCTGTGAAAGCCGCGCCGGTGAGTCGTGAGAGTTGCGGGCGCGCCTCGACCAACGCGCGATCGACCGCCTCTTGCACGATGCGGGTCATCTCCTTGCTGACCGTGGTGGCGTCCTTCATGAACGCCTCGAGCAGCCGCACGCTGCCGAGCGGAAGCGAGATGGAGAAGCTCGATTGCCCTTTGTCGAGCACGGTGAGCTCGGTGGAGCCCCCGCCCACGTCGATGAGGAGCACCCGCCGATCCTCGAGGGCGAGCCGGCGCGTAACGGCGAGTTGGATGAGCCGCGCCTCTTCGATCCCGTAGATGATCTCCAGGTCGATGCCGGCTTCACGTCGCGCCCGCTCCACCAAGGTCGTCCCGTTGGCGGCTTCGCGCACGGCGCTGGTGGCGGTGGCGCGGTAGGCGACGACCTTGGCCGCATCCATCTCGCGTCGGAAATCCTTGAAGGCGGCGCACGCCCGCCCGATCGATGTAGGCGCAAGTTTCCCGGTGAGGAAGACTTCGCCGCCGAGGCGTACGGGGGCGCGCACGCTGGCCACCTCGCGCCAGGCGCTTTCCGTCGGCAAGAGAGGCAACTGCACCCGTGCGCCCGCCCCCGGCGATGGCCCCTCCGCTTCGACGATGCGAAGGCGGATGGCGTTGGAACCTACATCGATGGCAGCGAAACAGGGCATCGTTGGCGGAGCTTATCAGCCTTCACCCGAGGCGGCCTAGGCGATGGACCGCGTAGCCGAGCATGCCCCACCCTAGAAGAAGGATGGCACCGCCCGTCGTGCGGGCGACGGTGGACGCGATGGCGAGGCCAGCGAACGTGCAACCGAGTCCCAAGGCCGTGAGGAGGCGCGTGCGTGATTCCAAGTCCGTATCTCCCGCTAAAGCTCACTCCGTAACACGACGATGCCGGTATCCGGACCGAGTTTCGGTGTGCGGGCGGCCGCATATCCAAAGTCGCGATCGGTGATGGAGACCACGGCTTGGTACGGCCCCGACGCCGTTTTCGCGGCCAAATCCGCATCCTGGAGCGCCTTTTCGTCCACGGCGGGCGTCTTGGGTGCGCTGTAAACGCCCGTGCGATCGAACAGCGCCACGTAGAAGATGGGGAGCTTGCCTGTTTCGTTTTCCTTACGGAGTTTCTCCGAAAGGTCGTGGCGGAGTGTTTCCTGCAGGTGAAATGCGAATCGCCGGTACGCCCAGCCGGTCACGTAGACACCGAGGAGCTTTCGGTCGTCCGATTGAATCGGGACTGCATGAATCCAATCCCGGTCCGGCGGGTTTTGCGCAACGGTTTCCGGGAACGCCCCGGTGGTCGAAACCGGACCATCTTTGGACTTGGCCAGATCCGGGAAGATGCCAAAAAGGTTCTTCTCCGCCATCGCGTCCTGCTCCAGGTTGTTACGAATGGCCACCCCGTGTTCGTCGGTGATGGCGAAGAAGGTCGACTTGGCCAAGTTCAGCGCCGGCACCTCCCGGCGAACCTTGGTCAGCGCAGCCCGCACCCCGGCGAGGTCATCGCGAGGGGTCTTCCCGGGAGTCCAGAGCACGGCGAGCTTCTTGGCCCCATCCGGCATTCCACGCTCCACCTCGTCGACGTCCTTGTTGGTGAGTTGAACCAGGGACGCTACATCTTCCGCCGCCTTCTGCGCGCTGTACTTGCCCTGGTCCTTGCAACCCGACAGCAGGAGCGGCGCCGACGCGAGGGCTACCGGAAGAAAAATGCCGAGCTTAAGCGAGAAACGGAGCATTTGCATGGCCTCAACCTAACAAGAATTTCACTTCTGCTACTCCGTTGACAACGTAGGACCTCGGCTTGCCATCCGAATCACTGGAGAGGTCATGTCGGTGCATCTCGGCAGATACGAGGTACGGGCCAAGATCGCCGAAGGGGGCATGGCCACGATCTACCTCGGAAAGCTCGTGGGCGAAGCGGGGTTCGAACGGCCGGTCGCGCTCAAAGTGATCAAGGACGAGTTCTGCCTCAATCGAGAATTCGTGAACATGTTCCTGGACGAGGCGAAGATTGTATCTCGCCTGTCGCACTCGAATATCGTTCAGCTCATTGAGCTCGGCAAAGAAGGGCACCGTCTCTTCATTGCGATGGAGCTCCTGATGGGGCAATCGCTCTGGAGCGTATGGGACGCCTGCCGGGAGCGGAATATTCGGCTGCGCTACGACGTCGTATCCTGGATTGGTGCTCGGGTGGCCGAAGGCCTGCATCACGCGCACGAGTTGCGCGATGCCAAAGGCGAATTCGTCAACCTCGTTCATCGTGACGTGAATGCGAGCAACATCTTCATTACGTACGACGGGCAAGTGAAAGTCGTCGACTTCGGACTGGCGAAGGCAGCCGGGAGGATTTCGCGCACCGCGGCCGGTATCGTCAAAGGCAAACTCGCGTACATGTCACCCGAGCAGACAGTAGGTCGCCAACTCGATCGGCGCACCGATGTTTTTGCGCTCGGTGCGACGTTATGGGAACTGACGGTGGACCGGCGCCTCTTCAAAGGCAAAGACGATGTGTCGACCCTTACCGCAGTAAACGAGGCCCGCGTTCCGGATCCGACGAAGCTGGTCGCCGAATACCCACCCGAACTTTGGAAAGTCCTCCGTTCGGCGTTGGAGCGCGACAAGGAGAAGCGTTTTCCCACCGCGCTGGAAATGGGAAAGGCGCTCGACGAGTGTTCGTATCTGGAAGGGCGCCGCGTGACGGCCGAAACCATCGCGGAAGTGATGGAGGCATTGTTCGAAAATGAGCGCCGCCGCATGGCGGCGTGGGTAGCCGCAAGTGTTCCCGGCGAGAGCGCTTCTCATTCTCATGCTCATGGCGCGCGCGCCAGTCATGCGGCTACGCGTTCGGCCCATGACGACAAGCCGCGCTCGTCCCAACGCCTACCGGTGAATGGCGTCCCGCCGACAGCAGAGGCAAATACCGCCGCCAATGCGACTGCCTCGGCGGTTGGCGCCAGGAAAGACGTTCCTTCGAGTTCGAATCCGAAAGAGGTTCCGGCGACAGCAAGGGTGAATTCGAGAACCGAAACGTCGCTTCCACGAACGATTGCTCCACGTCGCATCACGACGTCGACCCCACCGCCGGGGGCGTTTGCTCCGCCCGCTTTGCGCAAGTCGATGTCCTCTACTCCCGATACGGGACACGAACGCAGCGAGCGGCACGATCGGCATCATCCGCACGAGGAGGAGTCTTCCTCGACCATGATGAGTTCCCAGGTGGGGCCCTCCACGGTGCAGCGAGCCATGGGAGGCGACGCCTCTTGCGCAACCTTTTCGCTCAAGTTCTCCTATTTCGATCTCGACGAGCTGGCGGCGGTGCTCGTGGGCCTGGGGGCCGTGGCGTTGGCCATTGCAACGGCCGCTGCGATACTCTGGGATCCGTAGAAAAGGAACTTCCGATAGCCAGGTTGACCGTGCTACACGGGACGCGCCCACCACGGGTGGACGACGTGGCTTGGCCGCATGCGGGCAGATTCATCCCGGATGACGGAAGTCATGGAAGTAGTTGGCGTAGTTCTGGTAGTCGTGTATGTAGCTGGTTGAGGCAGGTTACGCACTGGAGCAGTCATCGAACCTAGAAGTTTTTCTGACGAGTCGTTTCGAGCCGAAGTGGCGGAATCGGTAGACGCAGCGGATTCAAAATCCGCCGTTCGCAAGGACGTGAGGGTTCGAGTCCCTCCTTCGGTACCGAAAGCTAGTGCGAGCGAAAGAGAACGAAAGCAGTTGCCGCGAGGTGACTGCTTTTTTTATGCCCGGTGTCTGGTTTTGGGGGGGGCTCCGCCGCCCCGGGCCCCCGAGAATATGGTTTTGGGGGGCTCCGCCGCGCCAAGCCCCCGAGGATATGGTTCTTGGGGCTCGAGGCGCCGAGGACATCGTGGGGTCTCCGAGTGGGATGGAAGTGCGAATGCCGTCCGGTGCGCGCCACGTCCCCCGGTAGCTCGCGTTGCCATGGCCCGGAGTTGACACCCGTGTTGACCAGTCCCGTGTTCACGAGCGTCACCAGTGCGGTGTTTCCTGACCCGGTGTTTCTTGCGCCGCATTCAGGACACTGAGCGGATATCGGATAACCGGGCCCATAAACCTGCCTACAAAACCCGAGCAGCGGTGACGGACTGCTGACTCGCCCCGCCAAGGTATGTAATCACTGGCGTCCCAAAAGCACCTGCCCGAACTACCTGTCAGCTCCCTAACGCCAGTTCGGAGATAGAAGCATTTGAAAGGACTCAATTCGCGAAAACCGGCGAAAAGCAGCGTAGTCGGAGTCGGAAGTGGGAGTCGGAGTCGAAAGTCGGAAGCTGGCGAGGGGGATGCATCCGTAAATCCTTGTAACGATTACGCGTCCCGTCAGTCCAAACCGGACAAAGCACCGAATACCCGACACGGCCGGGAAAGCCAGGCGCAAAACCAGAGCAGGCGTAACAAGCCGGAGCGCGAAATCCGGCGATTGCCCGGCATAACCGAACGCAGGCTGGGTGTGGCATCAACGTGGTGCGCAATCGACCACGACGACACGAAACTCATGAAAAGATTTGGGCGCCTGTCAAATTAGCTAATGACAATTGGGAATCCGGGAAGCTATCCTGCCGGAGATCGCTTGTTCTAGGTCCACGGTCGAAACAACTTCGCCGGAAACGTACTAAGCCCAGCGTTCGCTCGTTCGCTCCCAGGTTTTTCTCCTTGGCCATTGGGCCACCGTCGACGTCATCGCGGATTGCCGGGAGCTTTCAAATTTTTCAATCACGCGCCAACACCGCTCGAAGGGGAGTCGCATGAGCAATCTACGAAACACCATTTCAGATCTCGCGAATGATTTTGCCCAAGGGGTTCTCGGCGCCATCCGCCGCGCCTCGCTCGAAGAGATTCTCGACGAGCCGGGTCGTGGGGGTGGGCGCCGCGGGCGCCTTCCGGAATTGGCCGTCTCGGACGGAGCCGAAGCGTCAGACGATGGCCGCGCAGTCCGTCGCGGTCCCGGTCGCCCCGCTGGTAGTGGCGGTGGTGGCGGCGTTCGCGGTCGCGGGGGTCGCCTTCGCCGCCGTTCGATGGACGATTTGGCGGAGCTCTCGGATCGCATCGTCGAGTTGCTCGAGTCGCACCCGGAGGGGTTGCGCGCAGAGCAGATTCGCGAAGCGCTCAACGTTCAGGCCAAGGAGCTTCCGCGTCCGCTCAACGACGCCCTCTCGGCCCGTCGCATTGGCAAGAAGGGTCAGAAGCGCGCCACCACGTACTTCGCCCGTGGAGCGGGTGGCGGCGGGGCGCCGGCCCGTCGTGGCGCCAAGGCGTCGGGTGGTCCGGGGCGTCCCGCGAAGAAGGGGCGTGCGGGCAAGCGTGGGCGCACACCCAAGGCCGTCGCGGCCTCACCGGCCAACGGCGCCGTGGCAACCGCCGCGGCATAGTCGAGCCCGGCCGCTACCCCACGGGCCGAGTCCCGACGGTCGAATTCAGGCGCAAAGTTCGGGTCGCCTAAAGGCGACCCTTGGCGCAGGAGGGGCGGCGTGGTAAAGCCCCGCCCCGTTTCCTTTTTTGTAGTAACCGGCACGTTGCCGGCCCCCACCGGCAGTTCCGCCGGTACCATTGGAGAAAGAATTTCTCATGCCGAGTGATGCGATTCAGTGCAAGCCGCTCGAAGTGGTCGTGAGTGACCGCGGTATCGAGCGCGCCATCAAGATGCTCAAGCGTAAGCTCGCTTCCGAAGGTGTGCTGCGCGAGCTCAAGATGCGCCGCCACTACATGAAGCCCAGCGTGAAGCGCCGCAAGAAGCAGGCAGAAGCTGCCCGCCGCCGTCGCAAGCGCGCCAAGATGGACGCCGCTCCGCCGAAGTAGAGAGAAGTCTTTCTTCGATAGAATTGCTCGAAACCTGTCGCTTTAGGACCCGCAAGGCGGGCCTGAGGTAAGGCAGGTTCGAGTGGCTTTTAAAGAGTCGGAGTTTGTGGGATGGGGCGTCTAACATCGTCGTCGCCGGTAGCGAGCCTTGCAACCAAGGCGGGGAGGGAGGCGGCGTCGCTAGCTCGTCCGCCCTCGCAAGATTTCTTTCCTTTGTACGTGCCCGGGCCGCCGCCCGTCGATCAGGTGGCGGTCGAGGAGCGCGCCAGTTCCCTGGCGAAGCGGTCCATCAAGAAAGGGGCGAAGGTGGCCGGGCTCAAGCTCGCCGTCGCCATGATGGATCTGACGACGCTGGAGGGCAAAGACAGCGCCGGCAAGGTGCGCGCCCTGTGCAACAAAGCGTTGCGGCCTTTGGACACCGACGCGAGCGTTGGCCCCTGTGCCGCGATATGCGTCTATCCCAACCTGGTCCCGATCGCGAAACGCGCACTCGAGGGATCCACGGTGAAGGTGGCGAGTGTCGCCACGGCATTTCCGAGTGGCCAGTCCCCGCTCGACATCAAGCTTCAGGACGTGCGCCGCGCCGTAGAATTCGGCGCCGATGAAATCGATATGGTGATCGACCGCGGGGCGATGCTCTCCGGCCAATACGCCAAGGTCTACGATGAAATCGCCGCCACCAAAGAGGCGTGCGGCGCTGCCCACTTGAAGGTGATTCTCGAGACCGGCGAGCTGGGGTCGTACGACGTGGTTCGGCGCGCCAGCGAAATTGGAATTGCCGCCGGTGGGGATTTCATCAAGACATCCACCGGAAAAGTTCAGCCTGCAGCGACGCCGCCCGTCACATTGGTGATGCTGGAGACGATTCGCGATCACTATTACGCCACGGGGCGCAAAATCGGGATGAAGCCCGCGGGCGGCGTACGCACCGCCAAGCAGGCGCTCCACTACCTGGTGTTGGTGAAGGAAACGCTGGGCGACGAGTGGCTCACGCCGGATCTTTTCCGTTTCGGCGCCAGCGCGCTCCTCAATGACGTGTTGATGCAGCTCGAGAAAGAACGCACTGGTGACTACCAGGCCGCGGAAGACTTCTCGAAAGATTAGATCCGGAGAAAGATATGAAGTCCGAGCTGACGAAGCGAGAGGGAGCGGGCAAGCTCGCGAAATCGCCGTCCAACGCCGAGCCGGCGCTGGTCTTCGGTCGTGCGTGGGATTACGCGCCGGCGCCCGAATCGGCCGATCACGTGAAGATCGCGCCACGGTACGGGCTTTTCATTGGCGGCAAATGGAAGGCGCCGCAGAGTGGGAAGTACTTTGCCACGGTAAGCCCGAGCACCGAGCAAAAGCTCGCCGAGGTCGCGGACGCCAACGCGCGCGACGTCGACGACGCAGTGCGTGCCGCCCGCACGGCCTATGACAAATACTGGTCGAAAATGGGCGGGGCCGAGCGCTCGAAATACATTTTTCGCATCGCGCGCGCCATTCAGGAGAAGGCGCGCGAGCTCGCCATTGTGGAGTCGATGGACGGCGGAAAGCCGATCAAGGAATCGCGCGACGTCGACATTCCTCTCGCCGCGGCGCACTTTTTCTATCACGCGGGTTGGGCCGACAAGCTTGCCTACGCATTCCAAGGCCGGCGCGTGCGGCCACTTGGCGTGGCGGGTCAGATCATTCCCTGGAATTTCCCGCTGCTCATGGCCGCCTGGAAGATCGCTCCGGCGCTCGCATGCGGCAATACCGTCGTTCTCAAGCCCGCCGAAACGACGCCGCTCACCGCGCTCCTCTTGGCGAAGATCATCGAAGAAGCCGAGCTCCCGCCCGGCGTCGTCAATGTCTTGACGGGGGCAGGCGAGACGGGGGCGGCGCTGGCGTCGCACGCCGACGTGAACAAGGTTGCGTTCACCGGCAGCACCGACGTGGGGCGCAAGATTCAGCGCGCACTGGCCGGCACGTCGAAGCGACTCACGTTGGAGCTCGGCGGAAAGGCCGCGAACATCGTATTTGCCGATGCGCCCATCGATCAGACCATCGAGGGCATCGTCAATGGCATCTATTTCAATCAAGGGCACGTGTGTTGCGCCGGTTCTCGCCTTCTGGTCGAGGAGAGCGTGCACGACTTGATCGTAAAAAAGCTGCGCGACCGGATCTCCACGTTGCGCCTCGGTGATCCGCTCGACAAGAACACCGACGTTGGCGCCATCAACTCGAAGATGCAGCTCGAACGCATCAAGCAGTTGGTGGAGGCAGGCAGCAAAGAAGGCGCCGAGCGCTATTCGTCGGCCTGTGCATTGCCGTCGAAGGGCTATTGGTTCCCCCCGACGTTCTTCACCGGCGCGAGCCAATCGAGCCGCATTGCGCGCGAGGAGATCTTCGGACCGGTGCTGACCGTGTTGACGTTCCGCACGCCCGAAGAGGCGCTGGAGAAGGCAAACAACTCGATGTACGGCCTGTCGGCGGGCATCTGGACCGACAAGGGCGCGAAGATCTTCTGGATGGCGCAGCGCCTCAAGGCGGGCGTCGTCTGGGGGAACACGTACAACAAGTTCGACCCTTCGTCGCCGTTCGGCGGATACAAGGAAAGCGGTTTTGGCCGCGAGGGAGGTCGCCAAGGACTCTCCGCATACGTGGAGGTCGGGTGATGGCCGCGCGCAAATCCACCGCGACGAAGACGAAGGGCAATCGGGTTTCCCAAGTGAAGCCGACCAATGGTGCTGCTCTCTCCCATGTGGACGAGCCGGTGGTGCCGGTGCGTCTGCGCATTGCGAAGGCGTACAAGATGTACGTGGGCGGCGCCTTCGTACGCTCCGAGTCGGGGAGGTACTTCCAAGTGAAGAGCCACGAAACGAGCATCGACGCGGATCCGTCGGTCATCAACATTCCGCGCGGCTCGCGCAAGGACGTGCGCGACGCCGTGCTCACGGCGAAGAATGCCCAAGAGAAATGGGCCGCGCGCACGGCGTTCAATCGCGGGCAGATCCTCTATCGCCTCGCCGAGGTGATGGAGTCGCGGCGCGATGAATTGATTTCCTCGCTGGTGCGCGGCGGCGCGAGCGCGAAGAATGCTGCAGCGGAAACGGATGCGGCCATCGATCGCGCCATCTATTACGCGGGCTTTTGCGACAAGTACCAATCGCTGGTGGCGTCGTCGAATCCCGTGAGCGGTCCGCACTTCGGATTCAGCGTGCCCGAGCCGATGGGGGTCGTGGGCGTGGTGGCTCCGGAGGCGCCGGCGCTGCTCGGGCTAGTGTCCACGGTGCTTCCCGTGATCACCGGCGGCAATACCGTGGTGGCCATTGCGACGGACCGCGATCCGCGGACGGCGATCGTCTTGTGCGAGTGCCTCGCGACCAGCGATTTGCCGGGCGGCGTGATCAACGTGCTCACCGGGCAGGCCGCGGAGATGGCGCCGATCCTGGCGAAGCACCGTGAGGTCATCGCCATCGACGCGTGGGTGCGCGACAAGGAGCTGCGTGCGACGCTCGAGCGTGAGGGCGCGGGCAGCATCAAGCGCGTGAAGACCCACGCCTCGCCGTCCGAGCGATTCTGGCTCGAGGACGGCGAAGGGCAGGGGCTAGGCTGGATCGAGCGCTTCCTCGAGACGAAGACCGTCTGGCATCCGGTCGGCGTCTAAGGCGCGCTCGCGGCACCTACGGCACGAGCACGGTGCCGACGCTTCCAGGTTCGGCGGCTTCGCGGGCGAGATCGCCCGGCTGGAGCCGCCCGACGATGTGAACGGCGCGAACGCCAGCGGCGATGGCGGCGAAGGACTCTTCCAGCTTGGGGATCATTCCCTTGGTCACGACGCCGTCGGCGATGGCCTTCTTGCCGTCGGCCAGCGAGAGACGTGGGATGCGCGAGGTGGGATCAGCGACGTCGCGCAGCACGGCCGGAACGTCGGTGACGAGGAACAGCGAGCGAGCACCCAGCGCGATGGCCGACTGATTGGCCACGACGTCGGCGTTGATGTTGTACACGTTGCCGGCTTCGTCGGCACCGAGGCAGGCCAGCACCGGGACGTACCCTGCGCCGAGAAGCAGCGAGAGCAGCTCATGGTGCAGCCCAGTGACGTCGCCCACGAAGCCGAAGTCGATGGGATCGGGCCCGCCGCCGCTGACCACGAGCGGCGGTCGCTTCACCGCGCGAATCACGCAGGAGCTCGCGCCATGAAGGCCGACGGGGCGCGCGCCTGCGGCCACCAGCGCGGCGCAGAGGTCGACGTTCACCTTGCCGGCGAGGGTCATCTTCATCACGTCGAGCGTGGCCTGGTCGGTGATGCGTCGGCCGCCGACGATGTTCGGCGTCTGGCCGAGTTGCTTTTGCAGCGCCGTGGCCTGGGGCCCGCCACCGTGCACGAGCACCACGGGCGTGCCCGAGCGCGCGAGCGCCACGACGTCCGTGGCGATCGCACCGAGGTAAGGCCCGGCGACGACGTCGCCGCCGAGCTTCAAAACGATGGGAGCCTGACTCACGGCCAGCCGCCCGGATCTTCCAACGTGAGCCGCTCGTCGAGCCCGAGGATCAAGTTCATCGACTGAATCGCCTGGCCCGCGCCGCCCTTGATGAGGTTGTCCGTCGCGGCAAAGCACGCGACCACGCGTTTCCCATCGCGGACTTCGCCCGGAACCACGGCCACCTCGGCGTAGTTGGTGCCTTTGACCGCCGCGACCTCGGGCAAGCGCTTCGATGGCACGCGGACGAACGGCTCGTGCGCAAACGTCTCCGCGAAGGCGGCGCGGATCTCGTCGGGAGAAACACTCTCCTTCACGTGCGCGAACGACGTCGCGAAGATGCCGCGCGAGAGCGGGGCGCTCACCGGCACGAAGCGAAGCGCCACGTCCTTGGCACCGGCATCGCCCAACGTCTGCACGATTTCCGGGATGTGCTGATGATCGAGCGGCTTGTACGTCTTCAGGTTGTTCGCGCGCACGGGGTGATGCGTTCCCGCGCTGGGCACGACCCCGCTGCCCGACGAGCCGGTGATGCCCACCACTTCGACCTCGCCCTCGAGCCAGCCACGCTTGGCCAGCGGCAACAAGGCCAGTTCGATGGTGGTGGCGAAACAACCCGGCGACGCCACGTAACGCGCCGCGCGAATGGCCTCGCGATGGAGCTCGGGCAGACCGTACACGAAGGTTCCCGCCAGCAACTTGGGACACGGGTGCTCGGCGCCGTAGTAACGCTTGTAAACGTCTTTGTCGCGAAGGCGGAAATCACCCGATAGGTCCACCACGCGTGCGCCCGACTCCATGAGCTCGGGCATCTTCTGCGCGCTCACCTTGTGCGGGAGGCCGAGGAGCACCACGTCCATCCCCGCTGCGGCCTCGGCGGGTGAAATCCCTTCGAATCGCAGATCGGTTTGACCTTCCAAATTGGGATGCGCCACCGTGACGGGCTCGCCAATGAAGTCGACCGACGCCACGCGAACGAGCTCGACCTCCGGGTGCCGCAAAAGTCGTCGGATGATCTCCGCCCCACCGTAACCGCTGCCGCCGATGACGGCGGCTTTGAATCGCTTTGCCATGCGCGGAGCGTAATCCAACTTGGAGAAGTCGTCTCGCTAACGCGGTAATTTGCTCCCAATGATGAAGGTCGGCATCATGTGCTCGAGCTTGGGCTCGATGGTTTTGCGATCCGCCGTCGGGTAGACCAGCTGGAACGTGGCAAATCGGTCCGTGGTGGTGACGGTTCGTTGGAAGAACGATTTGCCATGAACGGTGCCCGCCAGCGAAAAGGCATTTGCCGTTTTTTCGGTTTTGCCAGAAAGGATGGTGCGGCCCGTCTCGGGATCGTCAGCCTTGTCGCGTTCGAACATCGAGTCCAGCGTGGTGGCCGGCGGCTGCAGGTAGCCACCGCGCATGGTCAGCTCGAGCTCCCCTTTGCGGATGGCGCCGTCGACGGCCACGATGTCGCGGAGCTCGTTGGGAATGCACAGCGCGTAACCCACGCTGGTGTCCACGTACGGGACGAGCCCGGACGAGCATGGCATGGGTGGCGGCACCGGTGCAGGGGCGCTGCTCGGTGCCGCGCTCGTCGAGGCGAGGGGTGGCGGCGCCGAGACCACGGAGGGTGAAGCCTTCGTGGGCGCCGACGACGACGCGACGGGCGTGGCTGCGCGGGCCGGCGGCGATTCGGCCGGCGCGCGAAAGGCGAACCACACGACGCCGAGGGCCGCGGCGCCGGCGAGCGTGATCCATAGGAAGGGGCTCTTGGGCGCCGGCGCGCGCGCAGGTACATCGACCGAGGCCATGGCCGTGCTGATCGAAGGATCGGGTCTGAGTCCGTCGACTCGAGTCGTATCGGGCACGCGCAATGACGGCACGGTGGGTGCGAGCGGATCGACCGGCACCTTCGGACGAACGGCGGTCACGGGTTGCGCGGCCAACGCATCGACGATGGTCGTCGCTTTCGCCGCGAGCATCAGCGCGTCCCAAAAGTCGCCCGCGGTCCCGTAGCGCTCCTTCGGGTCGACGGCGAGTGCGCGAAGCAGCACCTCCTCGATGGCATCCGCCGCAGGTCCCACATCGACATCGAGCGCACGCAACGTCGGCCGATGCTGAACGTTGCTCGATGCCACGAACAGCTGCGCGCTGTCGCCTTGCATCGCCGAATGGCCCGCGACCATCTCCACGACGATGAGGGCCAGCGCAAACACGTCGGTCCACGGCCCCGTGGCCCCGAAGCGCCGATCGAATTGCTCCGGCGCACCGTAGCGCGGTGTGAAAGCGTGGAGTGACATCCCCGTCGCCTCGTGCGCGCGCTGCAGATCCGTGGACTCGCCGAGGACCTTCGCGATGCCGAAATCGACGACCTTGATGATCCGCTTGCCCGCGACCGTGCACAGAAACAGGTTTGCCGGCTTGATGTCCCGGTGGGCGATGCCCTGCGCATGCGCCGTGGCCAGCGCGCGGGCTGCCGGCTCGAGCAACGCCAAGGTCTCCTCCAGGCTCCGCGGCGGCAGATCCTTGCGCGAGCGCGCGCGAAGTTCGTCATCGAGCGACTCGCCCTCGAGCCACTCGAGCACCAGGTACGGTGTCCACGTGCCGTTGGGCGACGTCGTGGCGCCCACGTCCAGCGCTTGCACGATGTTGGCGTTTGCCCGCGAGAGCCGGTGCAAGAGCTTTCCCTCGTCGAGGAACGACTGCAGAAAGCGCTCGCGTTCTTCCCCCGCCAGCTTGCGCGGAATCTTGAGGCACTTGATGGCCACCGCGTCGTCGAGGCCCTTGTGGTGCCCTCGATACACGACCGCAAATCCGCCCTCGCCGACCACCTTCTCGACGTCGTAACGACCCTCGAGCGCGTGGCCGATCCACGCGAACGGGTCGTCCGGATCCGAGGCTATGGGCGATGAAGCTCGTTCGACCATGGGCATCTCATACCACGGCGCCGTTCAGATCGGCCGCGATGCGATCGGCAAAGCCGCGGTCGCTGCCGCGTGCGCTCGCGGCCATGCGAAAGAGACCGCCCGGGTACGTTCCTGCACGCAAGGGTACGCCTCCATTTTTCCAGAGCGGCTGCCATGCGATATAGCCTTGCGCGGGGGAAAACCACCGGTTGTCCTCGCGCCATGCCGAACCGGTGCGGTACGCCAGCACGAGGCTCGTGCCTTCGTCGCCGGCGAGCGACCACGGCCCGAACCCGGCGACGTCACCTTCGCGACGAAGGTTCTCCGCGTCGCCGACCCAGGGGAAGATCGTTTCAAGCCCGGCGGCGCTCTCCCAAACGGACGTCATCTCTCCGGCGACGTGCCAGGTGAACGCTTGATCGATGTGCTCCTCGCCGAAGGTGAAGGTCCAATCGAGGGTCACCGGCTCGTTGCCCATCGGAATGCCCTTCAGCGCGAGGCGCGCACCATCCGCGCTGGCCTCGACCTGCACCGGTGCACCTGGCCGATCCGTCACGCCGAAAGCCCCCACCGACAGGTACGGCCCCGTCGCGCGGAACGACGATGCGAGAAGCTCACGCGGTTCGGCGCCGGGAAACTTCGCCACGAATGAGCGCAGCGCCGCCCGAGGCGCCACCTGCACGATGGCGCGGTACGCAGGGCGGTTCACCGTCACGTATTTCACCGGCTCCCAACGCAGCCGCGCGAGGTAAACGCCGCCCTGGCCCCAGCCGGCGGCGCTCGCGTACCAGGTGCCATCGGCATCTTGCACCACCTCCGCGGCGTGCGACGCGATCGCTCCGACCCGCTGCGAAGGTTCGAAGTGAAACGGGTCGTCGCTGAAGTACACGGCCGTCGACGAATACGCATCGCGCGGCCCGATGAAGAGGTAATACCCGCCGTCCCTCGCGACGACGAACGGCGATTCCGTCGGGCCGCCAAAGGTTCCACTCGAGGGATCCCGAAATGCGATGCGCCGCTCCCCGAAGTGGTGCAGATCCTTGCTCGTTCGGTACGCGACCACGTGCGCGCCGCCGGAGGGCTCGAGCGTGGCGGTGTAGTACATCACCCAGCGATCGCCGACGCGGATCACCATCGGATCGCGCGCATCGAAGCCATCCTCGAAGAGTGGCTCGGGGGCGCGCGTCCACGTCCAGAGATCCGTCGATGTGGCCAGGCGGATGCGGTAGCGCGCGTGATCCTCGCTGCCGGCGCAGTAGAACATGTAGTACGTGCCCTCGTGCAGCAGGATGTACGGCGCCCAGAGTAGCGTTTCCCCGTAGGCGGGATCCGCCACCAACGCTGGAGGCTGCTTCTGCCATGGCCCATCGGCCAGGGATGGCGACGTCGCATGCGCGAAGGACTTCTCGTCGAGCGGCGCAGCCGGCTCCGTGTGCGTGATGCCGAACAGATGCCACGTGCCATCCGGTCCTCGGATGAATGCGTGGTCGTTGATGTACCAAGGCTCGGATTCGCCGGCGCTCGGATCGTAAATCCGGAAGAACGGATCCGATGTCACCTCGTACTCGTTCGAGCAGTTCATGGCTTCATGGTAACGTCTGTGGCCGTGAACCATCGCGCGGAAGACGCTGCACACTGGCTCGAGGGCAAGACGACGGAGATGGAGGAGGCGCTTCGCCCTTTGGTGGAGCAAAATTCCTTCACCGACAATGCGGACGGTGGACGCCTCGTGGGGGCGCGGCTGCGCGAGCAGACCTTTGCCATCCACGGGCTCCGTTGTGCGGTGCATCCGAGTTCTCGTTATGCCGATCACCTGGTGTTCTCGAGCGACGGCGCTGCAGGCGCTTCGCCCATCGCGCTGGTGGGGCATCTCGATACGGTGTTTCCGCCCGGTACCTTCGAGGGCTACCGCCGCGATGGGTCGCTCGCGCGCGGTCCCGGCGTGCTCGATATGAAGGGCGGGCTCGTCGTGGTGGCCTTTGCGCTGCGCGCCGTGGCCGAAACCGCGGGGCTCGATGCGATTCCGCCCGTGCGCCTGGTGATCGTTGCCGATGAAGAGGTGGGCTCGCCCGAAGGGTACGCCATCATTCAGGCGGCCGCGCGTGGATCGGCGTCGGCGCTCGTCTTCGAGGCCGGTCGCAAGGCCGACGCCATCATCACACGCCGCAAGGGAACGGCGGGCATCACGGCCATCGCCTCGGGCAAGGCCGCGCATGCGGGGGCCAACCACCGCGACGGCATCAACGCCATCTGGGCGCTTTCGCGCTTCATCGACAAGGCGCAAGGCTGGACGGACTACGATCGCGGCATCACCGTCAACTGCGGCAAAATCAGCGGAGGGCAGGGCAAGAACACGGTGCCTGACCACGCCGAGGCCCTCTTCGATGCGCGCTTCGTCTCGAATGCCGACGCCGATCGTCTCGTCGCCGCCTTCCACGAGGCCGCCGCCCAAATAGGAGAGGCGGGGAGTGACGTCGCCGGTGCGAGCATTCGGATCGAGGGCGGCATCGCCCGCCGCCCGCTCGAGCGCACCGATGCCAGTGCCGCGCTTCTTCGGGCATACGGCGACTGCGCCCGCGTGTCCGGTTTGGGCGACGGCGAGGCCGCGCTCATCGGCGGTGGCTCGGACGCGAGCACCACGGCGGACATCGGCATCCCGTCGATCGATGGACTCGGTCCGCGCGGCACCGGCTTTCACACGAAGGACGAGCTCATCGAGGTCGACACCCTCGTTCCCAAGGCCCAGGCCCTCGCGCGGTACCTTCTTGCCGTCCTGGCGGTGATGGTCCTCGCCGGTTGCGGCCGCGCACGGACGCCCGAGGAGGAACCCACGCCCGAAATACGCGTCGTTCCGGGCGCAGCGCAGCGCTCTCTCTGGATAGGCCACGGCGTGGATGCCGGCGTGACGGATGCCGGCGACGCCGGCTGACGGCTGGGACGTGATAGCGTCCGGCCGTCATGGCCAAAGGGAAAGATAGCGTCACGGTTCTCGCGTACGCGAAGTGCTCCACCTGCAACAACGCCCTCAAGTGGCTCAAATCCCACGGGATCGAGCCGGAGGTGCGTCCCATCGTCGACGCGCCGCCCACCTCCGCCGAGTTGGCCAAGTGGATCCCCGCGAGCGGCGTGGGCGTGCGCAAATGGCTCAATACGAGCGGCCAGAGCTACCGTGCCCTGGGCAAGGCCAAGTTCGACGCGGCCTCGGACGCCGAAATCGCTCGGTGGCTGACCGAAGATGGCAAACTCGTCAAGCGTCCCGTGCTCGTGAAAGGCTCGCAAGTGCTCGTCGGCTTCCGAGAAGAAGCCTACGCAGAGCTTTTCGGATGAATCGGGCTTGCGATTATGAGCGGTTCGACTAGCTTGGCGCCCGCTTCACCGAATCGAAAGAAGCACGGGGCGTAGCGCAGCCTGGTTAGCGCACCAGACTGGGGGTCTGGGGGTCGGTGGTTCGAATCCACTCGCCCCGACTGTAAAAAGTCGGGTTCCCATCCGCGGTAGTCCGAGTTCGTGAAGAGGGTTCCACCTCTTCACACTCCTGCCCATCTCGAGAGCGGCCCAGTGATTGGGTCATGCGACCGAATCCTGTCGGAATTCGGTGGCTCGGCACGAAGCGGGGGGCGCCGAGCCCACGCCGACTTCGGCGACGATCTCGCGCAGGACCGCACCGTTGTAGTGGTCGCGGACCTGCGCGTAGATGCAATTCTTGATGGCGTGCGAGCCAAAGCGGCTCTTTTCGATGTCCGCGTCCATGCCCAGGTGCACCACGCGCTTGCCGCGTTTCCGCGCGCGCACCACCATTTGATAGAGCGCCTGCCGGTACGCGCCGTGACTGAGCACGTAGCGGTAGTCGAACCCGCACAAAAACGGTGCGTAGTGCTCGCCGTGCACGTGGGCGGCATACCAGGCGATGGGCAGGCCATCGGCGGGGCCTCCCGCGGACGCCGGCAAGCGCAACGTCACCACCTCCCAGGCGGGCGACGCGAGAAACGCCGCCACCATGCTCTCGGGCAGCTCGTACACGTTCAACCGCCGCTTGCGCGTGGCGACGTTGCGGTAAAGGCGCCACAAATGAGCCTGCTCCGCCGCATCGAGCGGTTCGCCTCGATCGCTGCCCACGCCGTGGCTCCGCACGTCGAAGAGTGCGGCGCGCTCGATCTGCAGGCGTAAGTGCTGTCGCTTTCGCTTGGACAGGGTGGCGGCGAGCTCGTTCTCGTCCTTCCACCGGATCTCGAGCCGGTGTGAATCGAGCATCGGCATTTTGACGAAGCCGCGGTCGAGCATGAAGGCATCCATCTCGGCGTCGCCGTCGGGCATGTCGCGCAGCATGAACATGTTCGCCTGCACGGCCTCGTACTGCTCGTGGCCGAGGTGGAGCATCCAGTCGAGCGCCGCCCGCCACGGGCCGCGCCGGTCGAGGTAAATATGGTTGCCCTCGGACAGGGGCGATCCGGTCATGATGACCTCGGACGAGAGAAAATGCGGCTGGCGCGTGCGCCGTGCCTCCACGGCCTCCGACACCTCCGCGCGCATCAACATGTCGTCCTTGTTCAGGCTCTGCGTGAAGTGCGTGACGCAAACGGGGTTTCCGTTTTGCTCGCGGATGACCACGTACCAGAATTTCCAATTGTGCTGCGGCTCGCGCTGATTCGAAAAAAGCTTCTCGGCCGTGGCCATGGCGTCCCAGCTGCAGGCGCCGACGCCTCCGAGTGTCCGGTTCCAAAGTGCGCGATCCACCTCGTGGATCGTGTGGCTCACTTGGACCATCAGCGGGGCACTCATCACCGGCGGGCGCGACGAAGCGCGCTCGTACACGCTGCTGCGAAGCGATTCCGACGGAACCGCGTGCTCGAACATGCCATCGAGCTCGTGCCGCGACAGGCCTTCTTCCTTCAACACCTCGGGCACGTGACGGGCGAGTGCGGAGACCACCCGTTTCACGTCCTCCGGCGTGTGCGCACTGGTCAGCGCCAGGCGGATGCCCGCGCGCTTCATCGGTACCGAGGGATAGATCGAGACGTTGACGTACATACCCTCGGCCATCAGCCGCTCGGCCACGGCGAAGGCCACTCGGGGTAGCCCGAGCCGCATGTAGAAGATGGGCGATTCATTTTCGACCAAGAGCGGCAAGCTCGCGTCCTTGATGAGGCGATTGCACAGGTCCACCCGCTCGCGCAGCTCGCTCTGGCGCTCCACGATTTCGTCCGATAGATGCACGCGCGCCGATGCGAGCGCCGCGCCCAGCATGGGCGGCTGCAACGGTCCCGAAAAGAGCAGCGGTCCACCGCACATGCGCACCCGCTCCCGTTCGCGGGGATCGGCGAACACCGCCACCGCGCCGCCTGCCGCAAAGGCCTTCACCATCGAGGTGACCAGCACGATGCGTGGACTCAGCGGCATGCGCGACAAGAAGCTGCCGCGCCCGTGCCGTCCCGCCCAGCTCATACCGTGTGCGTCGTCGACGTAGATGCGCACGTTCGGCGCGATGTCCAAAAGCTGACGCAGAAGGCGCGCCGGCGCGAGATCGCCGTACATGCTGTAGACGCCATCGCACGCGAACCACACCGTGCGCATGCGCCGCGCGAGCCGCGCCACCAGATCGCATGCGCGTTCCAGCTCGCCGTGGCGCACGACCTCCACGCGCGTGCCGGCCGCCCGCGCGAGGGTGGCGCCGACTTGCACGCTCTGGTGCACTTGATGATCGAGAATCAACGCGTCCTTCTCGCTGGCCAGCACGGGAAGCACGCACTGATGGCCCAACGTCGTGGTCGGAACGACCAGCGCGTGCCCGTCGAAAATCTCCGAAAGCCGCGTTTCGAGCTCCTCGTACGCGGGCGCCGAAAGGTACCCGCGCGACGAGGAAAACTGAGTGCCATAGCGATCGACGGCATCGTGCACGCCCTGCACCAGCGCGGGATGGTTCTCCAGCGATAGGTACGAACACGAGGAGAACGACAGCAGGTGCTTGCCGTTGACAGTAACCTGACGGTCAATCAACGCGGCATCGGTGCATTGTTGAAAGAAGAGCTTCCGCCGGCGTGCTTCACCGTGAATCTCTTCGACGATCTGCAAGTGCTCGGAAGCTTCCATGTTCGGCTCTCGGTAAGCAACAGCGTTGGCTGTGGCGAAAGAATGGAGCCCCCCATCGATCCATCGACTATTGGACCGATGAGGTGACGAGTCGAGTGGACGCATTCACCAAAAAGTGAACTGCGATATGCCCAGTGTCACTCCAACATCGATGTTTCAGAAATTGCAAATAACGTTGAACCGATGTTGGTTCGCTGGACGAATCGCTGTTCAGCGTCCACGTCGCCCCGTGATGGCTCACTTCTCTCTACGTAAAACGGAGCCGCTTCCCTAGGATCAAAGAAGCCGGAGAAATGCGACGATGTCTGACGCTTCTTGATCGTCGATCTCGAAGTCCGGGTTCTGCAGACCCACGGCGGTGATGTGGAAGAACCTCTGGTAATGCACCATCAGTTCTTCCAGCGTTCTCGCCGAGTTGTCATGGAAGTACGGCGCCGTATTCGCCACGCCCCAGAGCGTCGGGATCTTGAAGATCGACGCGGTGCTGCCCGGGTTGATGGTGCACGCTGCCGGATCGTCGATGCACGGATCGCCGGTGATGATGGTCCTCCCCGGGTCCGGAGTGCGGATGGTCCTCACGGTGTGATCGGGCATCTCGAAGTGAAAGGTGTACGCCGGGTAGCCGTTGGCATTTAGCTCACTGGAGAAGTTGCCCGCGATGCGCCGATTCGGACCTTCGATGGGGTTGAACACGTTGGTTGTGTTGAGCAGTGGTCCGCTGTGGCACATCGCGCACAAACCGTCGGGAGCATTGCGCTGCTCGAAAAAGCGCCGCCCTCGGCGTTGCGCGGGCGTGATGCCGCGCGGGAGCTCGGGCGGGGGCCCGCCTTCGGCGAAGCGTTCGAGATGCCGGTCGGTGAACAGCGTTCGTTGAAACGCTGCCATGGCATCTGCCTCCGCTTGCGTGGGCAACCGACCCGGCTCGTCGTGCGTCTGCACGGCGGTGATGGCTTGATGGGGAAGGTCCGCGTTCTCGCGGCCGTCGTACATGAGACGATCTTCGAACGCGATGTTGCGAACACTCGGGACGGCACGGCGAAGGACGACGACGGTGCGGCCCTGCGCGTCCACGTAGACGTTGTCGTCCCGCTCGTCGACGGTGACGTTCGGCGGCAAGACGAAGGGAATGCGAAACGTCGCATCGCGAAGGAGAAGGGAGTAATCGTTTCCCTTGCCGTCGTTGCTGTCGATGCTTCGAAAGAGGGGATCGCGGGGTCGGTGCCGATACACCCTTCGAACTCGTTTGGGGTCGATGTCCGTCTCGTGGCCCGCGTGGCAGGTGGCGCACGTGCGGCCGTTCCCCAAAAAGGTTTCGTCTTCGAACAGTGCCTCGCCGTCTGGCGGCGGGAGCCCCGTTCCTGCTCGTGGGGGTGATGCGGCGTGAATACTAGCCAGGGCGGTGAGGGTTACGAGATACGGCAAAGCTAATTTGTGAAATCGACGCAATCGGGGCAATGGGAGGCCTCATTCGGGAATCCAGGGCTGCAGCTCGGATGGCGCGAGCAGGATGCCATCTTTTTCGAGCAGCCGTCGCAGCCCATCTTTCGCGTTCTTCACCTCCGGTGGAAGACTCTCCAACGCCATGTCGATCGTTTCACACGTGCGAAACGTTTTCGCGAGCCCCATGACCGTCAGCAAGGCGCGGTTGGCCGTGCGAAAAAGGCTCGCCGCAATTCCTGTCCCCTCGATAACGCTGAATGCGGTGGAGCAAAGCTTCAGGCTCGGGGTGCCGTGCTCCTTGAGGGCCGCACGGACGTGCGGCCCGGGGAAGGCCAGGCCTTCCGGAAAATCCATGATGAGCACGAGCGATGAGCGCAGTCGATCGTGGCGGTGTTGCATTTCGCGCCGAAGCGCCAAAGCATCCTCGATCTCCACGGTCGTCCAGACGACCACGCCGACACGATCGATCCAATAACTCCGGTACATGGATATCCCCGCCGAACTCCCCCAATAAGCAAAACGATCGAGAGTGTAACGTTTGAGAATCGAAAACCAATGCCGTTCTTGTCGTTACACGGCAGCGCTTTAGGTTCAGGTTCGCCGAGAGATTGCGCTTCTCGGTACCAAAAGAACATCGCCTGGGGACGCCGCGCCAGATGGTGGCGCGCGATAAACGCATTTATCCCCAACGTGGGAACTTACGCTCCAAATCGAAGCTCTTGATTCGAAACGTAACCTCCCGCCGTAACGTTATCGCTGATCGTGCCAAAGCAGCATATCGAGTGTCCCGGATTCGCGAAGCCATGGTTGGTCGTGCGGGCCGGGGAGCACGCGGAGGCTAAGGAGCCTAGGGCGGATGGAGCGTTTGCCAAGCTCTCGTGCGAGGGCCTCGTTTCCGAGGCGGAATGGATCGCGTGAGCTGGTCGCAAGGTACACGTCGCGCGGACCGACGCGGGCCATCGCTTTGGCGAATCGCTCCGCGTAGCGCGCCGCCGATGCTTCGCCGATCGCGCTCTGTACGCCGCCGCAGGCACCGAAGGCTTCGGGGCGGCGCAAGAAGATCTCCAGCGAGAGGTATCCGCCCAGCGAGCATCCGTCGATCTCGGTGTGGGCTGCGCTTGCGTCGGCGAGGCTCGACTCAGCGCGAGCGTGCGGCACCACCGTTTCGACGATCCATCGCGCAACCTCGTCGAGCGACGTCCGCGTCGCGTGCACGTTGGGCAGATACGGGCAGGCGATGGCGAATCCCCCGAATGGCTTCGCGCCGAGCTGTGCATTGATCTCGGCCAGCCGCGCATCGGTCATGTCCTCGCGTCGCGACGTGCGCGTGACCGGCGGATGACGCAGGCGCCCATAGGCCGTTCCCAATCCATAGCGCTCGATCCATGCGTAAGCGCCTGCGCGCTCGTCCGTGGTTTCTCCAAGGCCGTGCAAGAGAACGAGCAGCCGCGCGGTCGGACTGCCGTTTGCCCCATTGGAGAGGTGTTTCGGCAGAAACAGCGTCATTCGTTTCGAGAAGGTTCCAGGCAGGCGAAGGTCACGCATCTCGAGATCGTCGCCCAGCAAGGCCGACGCCGACGCCGACGGCACCCCCGCCAACGAGAGCCCGGCAAGCTGACAGAATGTGCGGCGCGCAATCATCGGTCGAGGGACGATACTTTACGCTTCTGTAGTCCGATATGAGGCGTGACGATGTCGATCTTTCTCGTTCGAACGCACTTGTATCGTTTTCCGCACGTGCGTAGTCTCTTCGTACCTTTGCCGTGAAACCCGCTTTCGTCGCGGACGATGGCGGGCAGGCTCAAGCCCCGCTTGCGGGGCGTACCTGCGGGTGCAATGGCCGGGCTGTAACAGCGAATTAAGAATCGCCAAGCGAACCTCAAAGGAGGTCCTACATGTCGTTGCGTTTTCGCGCCTTTCGCGTGAGCGGCGCCGTTGGTGTCGTTCTTTCGTCGTGCCTTTTTGCCTGCTCTTCTTCTCCGTCTTCTACGTATTCCGGCCAATCCGAGAAGGTCGAAACCTCGGAAAGCATGGTCACTGCAGCGACCATCGAGAATGCGGAAAGCGCACAATCCAATGGGGAGCGTGAGTCACGCGGGCACCGCCATCGTGGGACGTTGGTTCAATTCGGGACACTGGATCAGCTCAATCGCGGAGTGCTCGATGGCCCCGCAACGGCGAAGGACGTAGGGCGCAACGGCGATTTCGGGGTTGGTACGTACAACGCACTCGACGGCGAGATGATGGTGCTCGACGGCGTCGTTTATCGATTTACGTCCGACGGCGTTCTGCGCGTCGCCCACCGGAACGATCCCGTGCCCTTTGCGGCGGTCACCGATTTTCGGCCCGACTCTCATTATGTCGTCCAGTCTCCGCTGGCGAACTACGAGGCATTGCGGACGTTCGTGACCAATGCCGTTCCGGACCAGAACCGTATGTTCGCCATCAAGGTGCACGGATCCTTTGCGTCCATCAAAACGCGTGCACCTCGCCGACAATCGATTCCGTATCCGCCGCTCGCCGAGGCGGTAAAGACGCAGGTGGAATTCACGAATACGAACATCCGCGGCACCTTGGTCGGCTTCCGGCTACCCACCTACCTCGGCACCGCCAACGCTACCGGTTACCATTTCCACTTCGTGTCGGACAACCACCGCGCGGGCGGGCACGTTCTCGATGTGGCGCTCGACTGGGCGACCGTGGAAGTGGAGGCCCTCGATCGTCTCGAAATGACCGCTCCGATTCCCGAGGAAGATTAATACAGGGCTTGCGATGAGCTGCCGTTTCGGGGGATTCTCGGGGCGTGCGCCTTATCCACGTTGCAACGTTCTCGGCCCTCTCCCTCGTCAGCGTTTCCGCGTTCGCGCAGGCACCCGCAGGTCCCGCCAGTCCCGCGGGCGGCGACAAGGACGCCGCCCGACGGCACTATGATCATTGCCTCGAGCTGTTCAACACGGAGGCCTTCGACTCGGCCCTCGCGGAATGCGAGAAGGCCAACCAGCTCGCGCCGAGCTACAAGATTCTCTACAACATCGGCCTGATCCATCGCGAGTTGAACGACTTCTCGCAGGCGTTGAAGGCCTTCGAGCGCTACCTCTCCGAAGGTGGCACCGACATTCCCGACGCGCGCCGCGCGGAGGTCGACAAGTACGTGTCCCAGCTCAAAGGGCTGGTCGCCAACCTCGATGTCCGCGTGAACATCCCCGGTGCCGACGTGTCGATCGACGACGTTCCCGTGGGGAAGGCGCCGCTCGGACGCGTCCGCGTCAACCCCGGCCATCGCAAGGTCACCGCCACCCGCGAGGGGTATGCCCCCGTGACCAAGGTCGTGAACATCGCGGTCGGCGAAAATGGGGACGTCGAGCTCAGTCTCACCAACCTTGGTGCCGCCGCCCCCAAGGGAGCACTCGCCGCAACGCCGGTCGAGTCCACCGAGCCGAACCCCTGGACCACGCGCGCGTGGGTCGGGTGGGGCGTGACCGGAGCCCTGGCCATCGCCACGGGCATCACCGGCTACCTGGCCCTGGACAAATCGAACAAACTTTCCGACGCCCGCAACACACCGGATCCCGATCCGAGCAAGATGGATTCGCAGAGCAAGGACGTAAAGACGTTCTCGATTGCGTCCGACGTTCTCCTCGGCGCCACGATCGTCGGCGCCGGCGTATCCACCTGGCTGACCGTCAAAGCCGTTACATGGAAAGGCGAGGGCGCCTCCAACAAGGAAGCGCCCTCCGTCAGCCTCAACGTGACGCCCTTCGGGGTCGTCACGCAGGGCAAGTTCTAGCTCTCGTTTCCGCGTCCTGTTACGGGCACTTGCCGGTGTCGATGGCACCCTGCATGCTGCCCGCTTTGGCGTTGTAGTAGTAGCCCGAATTGTTGAACCCCGAGCTGTTGCTGTTGATGCACCAGACCTGGATGTCGCACGGCGCATCGCCCGTCTTCGTGTCGAAATCGAGGAGCCCCGAGGCGCCGTTGAAGTCGATTCCGCCGCCACCCGCCAGGGTGTTGAGCGCGTCGGGGATCTTGTTCAGACCGACGTCGATGGAGACGTTGTTGGGCGGAAGGATCTTCGGGAAGGCTTTCGCGATGGCCGAGCCCGTGAGGGGCGATTCGCTGGCTGCGGCAATGCCGAACGCGGTGAAGTACACGGCGTCGTAGGCGAAGGGAACCAGCGGAACGAAGGGAACGCTGGCGCCGGCGCCATTGTAACGCAGCTTCAGTTTCTCCAGGTTGGTGCCTTCCGTCTGCGCGACGTGGCCGAGAACTCGGTGGCGCAAATCCGCGTTGCTCCCAACCAAGTCGAGCAGCGATTGCGCCTGGAAGTTCGAATTCGCCAGCAGGTAACGCGGCCGGTAACATTTGTTGGCCGTGGGGCCGCATCCGGGTTGCTTCCAGTTGTCCGGGTTCTCGATGGGCTTCATGATCTTCGTCACCACTTCCGCGGTCGAACCCGCGGTGATGACGATGTGCGGCTGGAAGGTCGAGTACATTTCGGTCGCAAACTGCGTGTACTTGGCCTCGGACCCGCCGGGATCGGCCAGCGGATCGCCGTAATTGTATTCCTTGAAGTAATTGCGATTGCCCTCGGCCGTGGCCCTGGCACCGTTGAACTCGAGATTGTCGATCACGACCTGCGCGATCGCACTGCCGGCCGCGTCGCCACGGTGCACGATGGCCACCTTGATCTTGTCCGTCGACTGCAGGCCCACCTCGGTCTTCAGCGTGGCCTCCATGTTCCGCGTCACCGCGGGCACGACTTGCCCCTGGATGATATCGCTGGGGACCATGCGCCAGACCAGACGCGGGTCCGCGCTCGGAAGGCTGGTGACCAGCGGGCTGGTCGATGCCGGCGTGACCAGGAGCACGTGCTGCGGAATCGTGACGTTCTGGGCGACCTTGATGGTCGTCGAGCTGTAGAAGCCGCCCAAGATGGCGGGCACCTTCAAGTCGTTGACCAAGTGATTCGCGGCTTTGACCGGATCCGAATTGGCCGGGGCGGCGGCATTTTCATCGCAATTCACCAGGACCAGCGGCCGGCGGCCACCGCCGCTGGTGAGCGGCGGAAGTCCCGAGACGGCGTCGCGGAAGTCCTGCCGCGCAAAGTTGAAAGCGACCTCCATCGCTTGCCCGATCGGGCCCGCCGTTCCGGTTCGATCGAGAATCGTCCCGAGGATGATCGCATTGTCGTTGGCCAAGTCGGCGGGATCGGCGAGGTAGGCCGGACACTCCGCGGACGTGAGCTTCGCGCACGTGAGGTCGGATTTGCGGCACGTCCACGGCTCGCCGGGGTGCGCATCGAGGCAGTCTTGGTTCTTCTTGCAATCGCCCCCAACTTGGCCGCCCGAGGTGACGCAATAGTGGGACGATGTGTTGCACGTCGCATTGGCGAAGGCCGGTCCGCGTTTGGTGCAGTCCGCGGTGGTGTCGCACTGCGCGGTTTCGGAATCGACGACGATCGAACAATTGAAGCCCACGGTCGCCAAAGCAAGTACGAAGACGCTGGTACCAAGCCTGCGTCGCCCAATCATGCGCATAGTCAACCTCACCGTATTAAGTGTCATTTCCACGGATCCGCGGAATCGAGAGACGTCTTTGGCTGCCGCTTGCGTGTTGCAGGCGCGGTCGAAGAGGACGAAGCCGCCGGTGCAGCGCTCTGCGTGGCGGACGGGGGAGGCTCGGGCGCCCCTGTGACCGTGGCCGCTGCCGCACTCTTGCTCTTCGAGCGCGATGGTCCCCGGGTGGGTGCATCCTTCTTGGACAGCGTGTACGCCATGGCCAGGTCGTCGCGATCGAAGACGACGTAGTCCGACTCGGGCTTGAACCCCGGCGCCTCGATTTCGAGTCGATGCGATGCTCCGTCGCGGGCCACCTGGCCATCCCCGGAAAACGATGCCCCATCGAGCCGGATGTTCGCCGTGGCCGGCGTCACCGTCACGCGAAGATGCGCCTTGTCCGCCGCGGGCTTCGCCGGTGCCGACGACGCCGGCGGTGCGGCACTCGCCACGGCGACGGGCGCAGGTGCCGGCGCGGCCGAAGGCTGCCCCACCATTTTGTACGCCGTGAATCCCAGCGCCGCCGCGGCAACGCCGAAAATAGCCCCCACGGCATGCCGCCGAATCGGCGAGGGCGGAGTGGACGCGCGCGTGGGGTGCGATGCGAACGGCGAGGAGCTTCCCTGCGAACTCGACGATCCGGACGACGTGTTCGACGGGCTGCTCGGCAGCGCGCGCGCCCCCGAGAGGCTCGGTATCGAGGGCCCCGACGTCGTCCCTGCCGAGTGCCCCGTCGCGAGCACGGGGATCTCCGTGCCCGAGAGCCCCTCGCGCACCCGCTGGTCGATGGCCGCGCGCACAATCGCGCGCCGCTCTTCGAAGAGTTGGCCCACGAACTGCGAAAGCTCGCGCGGCTGCACCCGCGCGGCGTGCGTCTCCAGCGCTTCCATCATCTCCGCGGCGGTCGCGAACCGTTCCTCCGGCCGCCGCGCGAGGGCACTCTGGCAAATCGCGAGAAGCTCCGGCGAGGCGTTGGGGGCAGCGTGGGCGATGTTCGGGATCTCGCCCTTTGCCAGCTGCATCAACACGTCCGTCTCGGCCACGTCTTTCCAGAGGCGGGTACCTGCGAGTGCGTGCCACATCATCGCCCCGATGCCGAAAATGTCGGCGCGCCGATCGATGGGGATGCCCAGCGCCTGCTCGGGGGCGATGTAGCGCAATTTGCCCTTGAAGGTGCCGCTTCGCGTTTCGTTCTTCGAATCGGCTGCTTTGGCGATACCGAAATCGAGCAGTTTGACCACGCCCTCGTAGGTCACGAAGACGTTGTGCGGTGTCATGTCACGATGAACGATGGCGAGCGGCGAACCGTCGAAGTCGGCCAGCTCGTGTGCAAAATGGAGCCCGCGAAGCGCCTGGGCCAGAATATGCAAATAGAGCGGTAGCGGCAGACGGCGCCCCTGCTCGGAGAGGCGACGGGTGATGTCGTGCAGCGTCTGCCCCTCGAGGTACTCCATCGCGATGTAATGCGCGCGGCCATCGAACCCGATGTCGTTGGTCTGCACCACATTGGGATGGTTGATGCGTGCCGCAATTCGCGCCTCCTCCAGCAACATGGGGAGGAATTCCGGATCGCCGGCAATATCCGACCGGAGCTGCTTGAGCACAACGAGTTTGTTGAAGCCCCCGAGCCCGCGGCTGATGGCAAGGTAAACCGTTGCCATTCCGCCTCGCCCTAGTTCGAATATTGGCTCGTACCGAGCATCCGCGGGGAGCGGCGCTGCCTGATCGATCAATGTTCACCCCTCGACTGCATGCTTCACCTCCCCGCGCTCCACAGCGCACCATAAAGCAAGATGGCGCGAGTGGAATGCCCTTTCCGAGCGTGATTGCATGTGGGTGACGTTGAAGTAATGTTTCGTGTCCACCCAACCTGAAATATTCTTGCGGCTCGTGTGAATCTTGAAGCTTGTGCGGATGGACACCTGCCGGTAGCGTTCCGTGCTCGTGACAGGGGTCGTGGCCAACGAGCTGCCAGTGGCAGCGGGCAAGTATCGTCCAATACTCGAATTGGGCCGCGGTGGGATGGCCGTGGTGTACCTCGCGGTGGTGCGAGGGCCTGCAGGATTCAACAAATTGCAGGTGATCAAGCAACTTCGCCCCGAGCTCGCCGGCGAGCCGGACCAAGTTGCGATGTTTCTCAACGAAGCCCGTGTATCGGCCAGAATCAACCACCCCAACGTCGTGCAGATCAACGAGATCGGCCGCGAGGGCGACGCCTACTTCATGGCCATGGAGTACGTCGATGGGCAGACCCTCGAGCGCATCTTCCGTGCCGCGAAGGGCGACATTCCACTGCGACTCCATTTGAAGGTGATCGCCGAGGCCCTCGCCGGCTTGCACACCGCCCACGAGCTGAACGACTTCAACGGCACCCCCCTCGAAATCGTCCACCGGGACGTATCCCCGCACAATATTTTGGTCGGCTACGAAGGGGAGGTGAAGGTCGTCGACTTCGGCATCGCCAAAGTGGCCGGCTCCCGCTCGGAGACTCGCACCGGCGTGTTGAAGGGCAAATTCACGTACATGGCCCCCGAGCAATTCCTCGGGCAGAAGATCGACCGCCGCACCGACGTGTTCGCGGCCGGCGTGATGCTCTGGCAGGCGGTGACGAAGCGGCGCCTCTGGGGACGCGAGGTGAACGAGATCGAGGTCTACCGCCGCGTGGTCGAATCGCGCATTCCGAGGCCGCGCGAGGTGAACGCCGCGGTTCCCGCCGTGCTCGACGACATGGTGATGAAGGCGTTGGCCACCGATCCCGCCGCCCGCCACCAAAGCGCCGACGAGCTTCGCGCGGCCATCGAGGATTACCTCGCCGCGGAGCATGCACATGCCACACCGCGCGAGCTTGGCGCTCTGGTGAGTACACACTTTACCGAAGAGCGGCGGGCCATCCGCGCGGCCATCGAGGAGCGCATGCGCGGAGCGGCCCTTTCACGGGACGGCGTGCCCAGTGTGCCGCTCTTGCAGTCGCTGCTGCCCGCATCGATCCGCGACGAGCGCCTCTCGTCGTCGATCATCACGGGGCATTCGCAGTCGCTCTCCGAGGCGCCGTTTCTCGGGAGTCATCTTGCAGAGCGTGCACCGTGGTACCGATCGCCGCGCGTGATCGGCGTGGTGGCCTTGGCGGCCGCCGCGGGCGCGCTCGTCCTGTGGCGGCCGTGGAATCGTTTGGGCACGGCGAAAGTGGTGGATGCCGTGGCGGCGGCGCCGTCGCCCTCGAGCGCACCGGCGCCATCGTCGAGCAGCGCAGCACCGGCATCGACCTTGACGGAGCTCACGGTCCACGCCGCACCGCCCGGCGCGAAGATCTTCGTCGATGGCATCGAGGTGGAGGAAAATCCGTTCGTCGGGAAATTCGTCCGCGACGGGGCGAGCCATCGCGTGCGCGCGGAGGCGTCGGGGTTTGCGTCCAAATCGGTGCGGGTGGAGTTCTCGTCGGAGACGGCGTCGCTCGATCTCGCGCTGGAGCGGCAATCCAGCGCGCCGAGACGGGACAAAGGGGAGCGCGCGGCCCCGCAAACGGCGGCGGTCGCGCAACCCGCGCCGCCGGCGAACACGCCGCCGGCGGCACCATCGGGGGCCGCCAAGCCCGCGGGCTCGGACGATCCGTGGGCCAAGCGAAAGAAGCCGGCCTTCGATTCGTCCGATCCGTGGAAGTGATCACCCGGTGGCGGGGGCGGCGATGAGGCGTTGCACCAGGTCGACGCGGTTGGTGACATCGAGTTTGCGATAAAGCCGCCGCACGTACGTGCGAACCGTGTTTTCACTGAGGTTCAGCACGGCCGCGGTGTTCACGCAGCTGTACCCATCGGCGAGCAGCCGCGCGACTTGCTGCTCGCGTTCCGAGAGGGACGTGGGGATCGTCTGCACCTGCGTTTGTGTTTGCGGAGGCGGCGGCACCTGAATGCACGCGCGTTCGCGCCGCAGGTGGAGCACGTGGGTGTGCAGCATGGTGAGCGAGGACAGCGCAGGTCCAATCTGCTCGAGGTGTTGAACATCGCCGTCGTCGAAGCGGGCATCGTCGCTTCGTCGTGCGAGTCCGGCCATTCCAAAGAGTGAATCGCCCAGACGTAAGTAGAGGAGCAGCGCATTCCCATTCGACGGAACGAGGGGATACGCACCTTCGAGGAAAGTGGGCGATTCAGCCAGGGTGCTCGCGGCGATGCAGTAACGGGACGACGTGTAAGCGAAGGCAATGGGAAAGCGAAATGTGTCGGCCAGGGCCTGAGGGCACTGATTCGGAAGCTCGGTGAAGCTCCCGTCGACCGAGTGGAGTCCCTCGACGTGGCCTTCACTCTCCGCCGAGGCGGCGAAACAGAAGGCGATGGGCGCTCGTACGGTGTGTCGCAAGGCGAGCAGGATGTCTCGCCGAATATCCGACTGCATGGTTTCCTATCTCCATCGTGGGCTCGTCCCACGCGAAAATGCGTCAGAATGCGACTGCACGCGCAATGCCATCTCGCGACGGCGCAATCGATGACCGGCCATAGGGATGTTGCGCGGTCTTTGCGTATAGAAGGCGGGGGGGATGGTCCCGCGGCGGTCCCCCAGGTTGCAGGTGTTGCACTGTTGCACCCTGTTGCGCTGGCACTGGGGTAGGCATTTGGCGCTCCCGGCCGGTCCACCGGGAAAAATAGGGATATTTCGCCAGGTGCAACAGGTGCAACAGCGGCTCAGCAATTGTTGCACCCGTGGTATCTTCCGTTGCCTCACGATTGATCGAAATTCCGGTAGCTTGCTCCGCACCTGCTTGTCGCCCAATCGGGCGACGTCGATGGCGTGCACCTTGCTCTAAGCCCCGGCGCTCCGGTTCGATGCTCCGAAACGCGCGAACAAGCAGCTTTTCCCACTCAAGGTGATACTGCGCGCGTTCAGGACGCAAGTCCCTCAATTTGGTCTTGTTGGTTTACGAAGTGGAAAGGGAGGATCCTCTCATGCGACATCTCTATTCGGTATTTGCGCTCGCCGCTTCATCGGTCATCGGCCTCATGGCCTGCGCGAGCGAAGCTCCGCAGATCGACGACGACGAGACGCAAACGCCCGGTCGGAAGATGCGCGTCTTGGGTGGAGGAGGGGATGATGAGAAGTCCAACGGGCTGCCCGCGGAAGCGCTGAAGCCGGCGGCGTTCGATCTCAGCGCTGCACTCCGTCAGGGATTGTGGAAGGCGCCGCTCGCCAAGCTGCAGGCCTTGGCTGACGAGCCGACGTCGTCGGGCGATGCCATTCGCAAGTCGTTGCAGACCAAGGAAACGCGGGCCCTGATGAACTACATCGTTTCGTGCGCACTGCCGCCGGAAGAAGTCGTGAAGTACGATCCGCACGACGGAACGCACGTCGTTTGGCGCGGTGGTCTGGGCCTTTGCCCCGAGTGGCAGACCAACGATAACGTTTCTTGTCGCGATACGGTCTCTTCGTGCGTCGTCGCGCGAACGAATGCTTTGGCTGCACACATTCCCATCTCCATTCGCGGTCCCGCGGGGTTCTCGTTGGAACTCTCGAAGCAAGTCGGCACGCAGCGCAATTATCGCGAGAAGGTTGATGCGTACGACGACAACGGCATCCCCCTCGAGAGCTTCGAGGCATGTTCGGGCGGGGAGGCCTACGGGGACGTCACGCGAAAGTGTGGTTGGCAATCGCTCTACGTGGGGCGCTGCCAGGCGGGAAGCACCATCACGGTCACGACGCCGGATAGTTATTGCGCAAATGGCCCCGCCGTGATGGTTCGCGCTTGCAAAGGTATCTACGGTTGCCAGAGCGGCGGCCCGAATCCGTCTCATCCCTACAGCGAGGCATTTCCGGATGGGGGCCCCGGATGCGCGAATGGTAAGGGCGCCAAGCTCGCGTTCAAGTGCGAGCCGAACGGACCGAAAGTTGGTGGTGTCCCAACGGGGTATTTCAGCTTGATGCTCGCGCCGCAAGATCCAAAGGAAGCCGTCGACGCAGCGTCCGTTCCGTTGAACTTCGATGTATCGGGTGCGCCGCCATCCTCACTCGCATATCCGGCGAGCGAGGAGCAGGTGTTTACCTACCCTGAAGGAGGCTTCTACGGGGACCTTTCCTACGACGCGACCGACAACGAAAAGAAGCGTCGGCGGGGAAGGGAGACCCTTCATGGCAAGATGTATGCGTGCTTTAGCGGTATCTGGCAGAACGGGATCGCGCAGCTCTCGGAACGCCTGTGCGCGATTCCGTCTTCCACGACGACGTGCTTCCAATACACGCCGGGAGCCTGCTACGCGTCGCAAGGCAATCGTTGCGCTGTCGGAGCACCCATCCCCGGTCCCGCGTACGACGATTGCAAGGAGACCCAACCCACCACGAACACCTGGAAGGAGCCGATTACCGTCTTCTTGAACGGGCCATGCGATCTCGCGAGCAAGCGTAGCGATGCTTGTGCCGTAAAACGGCAGTGAAATGCCGTGAGTTGATGGGGGGCACTATCGTGTGCGCCCGATCAACTTTCGCATCTCGCCGACGGCCGGGACGGTTTCGTCAGCAACCGACCACGCTTCGATCACCTTTCGAGCGAGCAACCGCGCTCGCTCGAAATCGCCGTGCGCGGCTGCGCGTCTCGCCGCACGAACGTCGGCGGGCGCGGCACCGTTGTAACGGTTGCCACCCGATTCCGCCGCGACGGATTCCAACCGTTGCACGAGTTCCTCATCCCCGGAGCGCTCCAAGGCTTCTTCCATCGCTCCGGAAAACACTCTCGCAAAGACTCCGGGATCTCGAAGAAGTGGTTTCCACGCCTTTGCGGCAGCGAGGAGATCTCCGTGGGCATAGCGTTCCGCTCCTTCCGTCGCGACATCCGTCAACGGAAGAATTCCCCCGGACAAGTGACTGCGAAGAGCACGAAATCGGGTAAAGCATCGCTGCGACACGCGCTGCGATGCGCGCATGCAGATCGCCGGAATCCGCAACGGCACCGTCACATTGTCGTCAAGTGGCGAGGGATCAGGGTCCAGGAATCGCTCGACGATGAGATCGGCCGTTTCCGCGGCTCGGCCCAGGACGTCACCGATTTCGAGAGCATGCCAAGCAATTTCGAAGCGCTGGACATGGACCCAGCCGGTATCATCCGGTCTGATCTCCATGGCTCGCCGTGCACGTGCCAGAGCCGCGCCAAAGCGCGCCTCACTGGCGTCGACCTGTACGAGGAGCAGATCGCTTTCGACTTTGAGGACGGGGTAGCTGCCGGTCCCCATGGAGAGCGCCATCGTACGAACTTCTTCACGCTCACCTTGGGTGAGCAAGTTGTTTGCGAGAACGTCCGTAACGTAAGCATTGTACGGCGCCAATGCGTAGGCACGCCGAGCGTATTTGGTTGCCAATTTGGGGTCGCTTCCCCCAAACGCGGAGGCAATCCATCCGTTTTCTTGCCAGGGTAGCCAGGCCTGTCTCGCGTCGATGACGCTGTCGATGCTCGCGGTATCTCGTGCGACGGACAAGAGCTGTCCCCACGGCGCGCAAAAGCCACCGAGAGGGTTCTTTGGGTCGGCCTGCACCGCCAGGTGCGCGAGATCCGATGCTTGCTTTGGATCCGAGCCTTGAACGAGGCACGATAGGGTTGCCGCGAGAACCGAGCGACCCAGTGGAGTCTGCTCGCGCTCGAAATCGGCGCGTAGACGCGATACCACATCTGGATCGGGGCTAAGACGGGCGTAGTGCTGATGGAGCGCGCGTGCAGCCAAGGCTCCAGATGAAGCCGTCTTCGCGTCAATGGGCGGGAGTGCTACGGGCTGCGATGGAATACCGAGTGTGTAGGCGCATCGCCATCGCTCGCTCGCCGCCACTTCCGCGGCACCGCTGCTCGGAGTTGCGAGCTTCGCGCACTCATCGGACAGGGAGCCGGCGTTTTGGTGGATCGCCATCCCAATGTCGAGTAGGTCGAGTGCGGCGTTGATGTCCTTGGCGCGCGACCATTCGACGAACGTTGGATCCAGCTCGCGCGCTTTCGGGAGCAGGTCGGGCGAAACGAGAGGCGCCATGGCCTGCCGCACCGCCTCATAGAGCGCGCGTCCCTTCCCATCGGCGTGTCCGAGTTCGGAGCCATCCGGCCGGCGTAGCACCAATGTGGTGTGGAACCCGGCAGGATCTTTCGTCACCGTACCATCGATGTATGCAGCGGCGCGATGGCGTGCGGCTTCGAGGGATCTCGTCCGCGCGTCGGCTTGCCCATACGGGTCTTTTGGAAAGTGGTCGACGGGTTGAGCCGGTAGCGACAGTAGCTCCGCCGGTACGAGAGTGCGTAACGCACTTCCCCCGAGGATGACTCGGGCGCGTTCACAGACGGTCGCTGCGGCGGCGGCACCGAGCCAACCCGCGGGTTCTGGAACGCCCGACGCCTCGAGAACAGGACACGCGAGCACCGAGGTCTGTGCTGCGAGGGGGGACGCTGCGGGCATCGCCTCGGGGGCAGGAGGCAATCCGAAGGTCAAACCCGCGGCGCCCGCAATTGCGGCCGCGCTTGCGATCCACATCCACCGACTTTTTCTCCGGACATCGACGGTGGTACTCGGGCGGTGCGGTCTTGCCGTATCGGTGACGTGCGGTGCCGCGGACAGCTGCGAGGCTTGGGCGCTCACTGCCGGATCACTCGGCATGATGCTGGCGGTTGCCGTGGGCGCCATCCAGTCGGCCTCATCTCCGGCGACCTGGGTCGGATCGCCCACCGAGTCCGGTGGAACGTCGGCCGTGGCCGACGCTGCTGCCGGCGGCGACATGGAAGGCCTCGCCTCGGGCAGCGGATCGAGCCCCAACGCGATCGCAAGTGCACGCACGGCTTCACCGGTGCTCGCGAAGCGGCGCTCGGGATCCACGTGCGTCACCGTGCCGAACCACCCATCGAACGCCTTCGGCAGCTGCACCTGGCGATTCGAAGCGCGTACGCTGGCCGGGTCGATGGGCCCGTTCACCGTGGCCAGTGCAAAGGCGACCAAGTTGCTCGTGTGCGCAAACTCGTCCGCGAAATAGGCCTCGCCCACGAGCAACGTGTAGGCGATCATCCCGAAGGCATAGACGTCGGCGGCAGCCGTCACTTTGCCGCCGCGGCACTGCTCCGGCGACATGTACAGCGGCGTCCCCGCGATGGCCGTCGTGGCTCCCGCGCCGGCCTCGCTGATGAACTTTGCGACGCCAAAATCGAGCACCTTGACCCGCGGTTTGCCGTCGGGGCCCTCCGTCAGGAATAGGTTCGCGGGTTTCAAGTCGCGGTGCACGATGGATGCTTGATGCGTCCGATCGAGGGCCATCGAGACTTGGTGCAGGAAACGGAGGGCCTCCTCGGGTTCGACCCGGCCGACGCGTTTCAGCCGCCGACTCAAGTCTTCGCCCCGAAGGCGTTCCATCACGAAGAACGGAATACCGGTCGGCTCGTCGACGCCAGCGTCGAGGACGTCGACGATGTACTCGCTGCCCACGCGGGCCGCGACTTTCGCCTCCATCTTGAAGCGGTCGCGCATCTCCTCGCGCTCGACGATGTGCGCATGCATGATCTTCAACGCGCACGGCCGCTCGGTCTGCAGGTGCACCACTTCGTACACGCTGCCCATCGCGCCCGAGCCCAGTCGGCGGACGATGCGGTAGCGCCCTGCGAATAGAGAGCCTCTTTGCAGACCGAGCGACATCTTTAGGTCACGGAGAGCGTTGCGGTCGTGGAAGCCCCAAAGGACGCGTCTGGCACGACGGCCAGCCCTCTTTATACATGGATTTTGAGCAAGGGCACGGATCTGCTGGCGCGGCCGTGAAGCTTTTTCGGGGTCCGCAAAGTCGGGCAACGAGTTGTCGCATTTCGGCGACCGCGGGGACGGGTTCCTCGGCCACGGACCAGGCGTCGATGACTTGCGAGCGAGCTGTCGCGTACCAGTGAAATCTTCAGGGCCATCGAGCCGTTTCGACATCGGCGAACTCACGTTGGCAACCTGGCCGCCTCGGTATGGGAGCCCTTCCGCCCACCAGAGGCTTTGCAACCTGGAGAACGTCAGAGGTTGCGCTGCACACCCTAACCCGGACGCGTGCGCTCCCGTGGCGGGCATCCGGAGTAGCGGGAGGTGCCGATGATCGGGCTCGGCGTGGCGATAGGTGTGGTGCGAGTTGGGAACGAACGGCATCACTCGGGTGCGTTCGGATCGCATGCCGTGCAAAGGAACAATTCACCCCGCGCGCAAGACCGTGCTGTCGTTACGTCGCGACTCGGATTGTGGTCGTCGAAGGGCGTTCTTCGTATTTGGCTGTATTCGATACTGTGGATGAGATTTTGGGGTCGAGTCCTTGACGCGGATCTCGTTCATGTGAGGATGCCTTCGGACTGCGCGCATGCGCGGTCCATTGCGGCGCAATGTGCTGAATGCACCCTTTGCAATCCTCGGGTTGCACTTTGGAGAAGAAGCCCATGCACACTGACACGAATCAAGTCTCTTCCTCAATCCACGACTCGTCGCATGACGAGAAGCCGAATGTGAAGCTCGATGTCGAAACGGAAACGCATGACCGTTCCAATCGCGAAATTCGCGTGCGTACCACGCTAAGGGCAGGAGTAGGAGAGGACGAAAAGACCAATCACAACGAGCGCCAAGTCACCATCGGCGCACGTCTAACGCGCGCGCAACGGTAATTTGGCAGAGGACGAGATCGACGAGGCGGTTCGACTCCTTGAAAGCGCCGATGAACTGCGGCGTGCGGGGCGCCTCGTCGCTGCGCTCGAAGCGACGCAGCGGGCTCTCGAGCGGCTGCGGCTCGCGTGCGGCGACGACCATCCAGATGTGGCCAGCGCGCTTTTGACGCTGGGCAAGATTCACGAAGACGCTGAACGCTACACGGACGCCGAAGCGACGTATCTCTGGGCGTCCGAGATCATGCGTCGATGGATCGACGAGCCCGATCCGACGGTGCAGCGACTTCGCATCCAGGTCGAGATTGCGCTCGGCCACATCACGCGTACCTTGGGCCGGCTCGACGTGGCACATGCTATCCTGACACGTGCGGTTACCGATGCCGAGCACCGATTGGGGCCTCAGGATCCCGACACCGGTGCGGCGCTCAATGCGTTGGGCATGGTTTGCAAATACGCGGGGCGATTCGGCGAGGGGCAAACGACCTATCGCCGCGCGCTCGACATTGCAGAGCGCACCAGGGGGCCCGAATCTACGACGGTCGCCACCATTTGCCATAACCTCGGTGGGTTGGCGTTCGATGCCGGTGACTATGCAGAGGCCGAGCCGCCCGCGCGGCGCGCCGTTGAAATCCGTCGCGCCGTGCTGGGCGACGAACATCCGGACGTCGCGGCCGATCGGCTAGCGCTCGCGCCCGTGCTCGAAGCGCTCGGTCGCGTCGACGAGGCTGCAGAGCTCTACGCGCGCGTACGGCTCCTTTTCGAGCGCACTCCGGGGCGAGAGTACGACTTGGCCGTCTTGCACAACAACCTCGGTGTCGGTGCAGCGGAGCGCGGTGACACGCAAACTGCGCGGCACCATTACGTGACCGCCCTCGTGATCAAAGAGCGACTGCTCGGCGAGCACCACGCCGACCTCGCGATGACCTTGCATAATCTGGGCATGTTGTCGGTGCAGTGCGCTCAATGGGACGAGGCGCGTACGTCCTTGCTTCGCGCCCTACGTATCTTCGAAGCGTCCTTGCCGCCAGAGCACCCCAAGACCATCGTCTGCCGAACCGCCCTCGCTTCGATCTTCGCTTGATTCAACCTAACGAAGCCTTCCCGGGGGCTACGATAGCGATTCCAGCGGATTACTCCTGTACGACGTCCTCGGTGCTGGATGCGGTAGCGGCCCGCTCGATCCAGCGTTCAAGGACGGCCAAATCGGTGCACGCGAGGATTTTAGCGCGCAGTTCCTCGCTTACGGCGAGCTTGCGCGCGGAGAGAACGGTCAGGACCGCGCGTGCCTCGCCTTTGGCTTCACCTAAAGCCTGGGCGTCCGCGATCTGCCGCCGGAAGGTCTCGCTCTTGAACTTGTAGCCGGACAGGTCCATCTCAATCTCCAATGTAGCACGCGGTTCGGCGGCGAGTGCCGAGAGGATCAGGTCGAGGTAAAGCGTGCGGCGCTCGCCGGGTAAGTCGAGTGAAAGGGCTGCGCGTGCCGCAGCGCGCCCCACCTCGAGCCCGCGCTTCTTCCCGTGCACGAGTGCGGAGAGCACAGCTAATTCCGGCGCCCGGCACGCTTGTTCCTCCGAGGTGACCACCGGAACGCGTGAAGGGCCAAGCACCAGCGGTGTGAAGGCGGAGCCGGCTTGCAGCGTCATGATGGGTTTGGCCGCCCACCGCGCGACGTTCTCGTCTTCGGCGATCACCACGAGTGCGATCTGGCAACGGATCTGCGCGTGGAAGGCCGCGTTGTAAAGCGGCCAGGAACCACGCTTGTCGTCGTCCTCGCCGCGCTGCACTTCGAGGATGATCCCCATGACTGGCTGGCCGTCCTGCCGCAGCGTTACGACAGCGTCGGCGCGAAACTCCACGGGGAACACTTGCGTGAAGTCGGCCGCCTCGACGCGCGCTTCGCTGTGGGATGGGACCACTACGGCGAGCCAGTCACGCAAAAGCTCTGCGACGAGCTCGGGCCGCTCACGCACGAGAAGAATGGGCGCTTCGTGTTCGCGGCTTACCATGGCTCAGTCCCGACAGAAGAAACGCCCAGCTCGGCCGACCCACCTCGTTGCAGCTGGGCGCAAAATACCACTTTCACCATAGCAGCCCCGACGGCTAAATCTCTGCGATTCGTTCGCAAATCTGTCAAGAACTGCCGTGCGCGCCCGACTACCGGGCGCGGCTGGGCCAGAATGAATGAATGCGCATTCAGTCTTGCGTCCGACCTCCAAATTGCGTCATCTGATGGCCACTCACTTTGAAAGGGATGTCATGAGCAAGGCGATCCGACGTACGGCCGTCATCGGCGCAGGTGTGATGGGAAGCGGCATCGCCGCGCATTTCGCCAACGCGGGACTCGAGGTCCTGCTTCTGGACATCGTTCCGCCCAACCTCACGGATGCGGAAAAGAAGGACAAAAAAGCCCGCAACCGCTTTTCGGCGGGCGGCCTCGAGAAGGCCATCAAGTCGCGACCCGCGGCGTTCTTCCACAAGTCCAACGCGCGGCTCGTCTCCATTGGGAACACCGAGGACGATCTCGAGAAGCTCAAGGACTACGATCTGGTCATCGAGGCCGTCATCGAGCGGCTCGACGTGAAGCAGGCGCTCTTCGCCAAGCTGGAGAAGATCCTTCCGGCGCACGCCATCGTGGCGTCCAACACGTCGGGCCTGCGCATCCACGACATGATGACCGGCCGCACCGAGGCGTTCAAAAAGAACTTCCTCGTCATGCACTTCTTCAACCCGGTCCGCTACATGAAGCTCCTCGAGCTCGTGGCCGGTCCCGACACGGATCCCGTCACCGTCGACCGCATTCGCCGCTTTGGCGAAGACGCGCTGGGCAAAGGCATCGTCTTCGGCAAGGACACGCCGAACTTCGTGGGCAACCGCATCGGCGTCCACGCCATGATGGCGGTCATCCACCAGATGCTCCAGGACGGTCTCACCCCCGAGGACGTCGACAACATCACCGGCATGCCGCTCGCGCACCCGAAGAGCGCCAGCTTCCGCACGGGAGACTTGGTCGGCCTCGATACGTTCGTGCACGTTGCGCAGAACTGTTTCGACTCGCTCACCAACGACGAAGACCGCGCCGTATTCGAGGTGCCTGCCTTCCTCCGCACCATGGTCGAGAAGAAGTTCCTGGGCGACAAGACCAAGGGTGGCTTCTACCGCAAAGGCGCCAACAAGGTGATCGAGACGTTCGACCCCGTGAAGCTCGAGTACCGCCCCAAGGGCGGCGACGAAGGCATCAAGAACGTCACCAAGTCCGTCTCGAAGATCGAGGACCCGAAAGAGCGCGTTCGCAAGATCGTCGCCGACACGGGCAAGGCCGGCCAGTTCGCCTGGAAGGTCGCCTCGCGCTCGCTCGCGTACTCGGCGCGCCGCATCGGTGAGATCGCCGACAGCGTGGTCGCCATCGACGATGCGATGCGCTGGGGATACAACTGGGAGCTTGGGCCCTTCGAGATGTGGGACGCCCTCGGCTTCGCCGAGACGGTGGACCGCATGGAGAAGGACGGCCTCAAGCTTCCCGACTCCGTGAAGAAGATGCGCGCGAGCGGCGCGACGGGCTTCTACAAGGACGACACCGTTTACGACTTGCTCAAGGGCGCCTACGTCAAGCGCGAGGTCGATCCGCGCAACGCCACCCTGACCGTGCTCCGTCGCGGCCAGGCGCCGGTGCTCAAGAACGACGGCGCCGAGGCGTGGGATCTCGGCGACGGCGTCCTCGGGCTCACCTTCAAGACGAAGGCGAACAGCATCGATCCGGACGTCATCTCCATGCTGTCGCAGGCCGCCGAGAAGGCGGAGAGCGACTTCCGCGCGCTGGTCATCGCCAACCAGGGCGAGTTCTTCTGCGTCGGCGCGAACTTGCTCCTCGTCATGATGGCGGCCAGCCAGAAAGAGTGGGGCCAGATCGATACGATGGTGAAGGGCTACCAGGACGCGACGCAGCGTCTGAAGTACGCGCACGTGCCCGTGGTCGCGGCGCCGTACAACATGACCCTCGGCGGCGGTCTCGAGCTTTGCTTCGGCAGCGACGCGGTTCAGGCCGCGGCCGAGACGTACTCGGGCCTCGTGGAAGTCGGCGTCGGGTTGATCCCCGGCGGCGCGGGCACCATGAACATGCTCTGGCGCGCGCTCGAGTCGGTTCCGGAAGGAACGACGGTGGTCACGCAGGAGTTCGTCACGCAGACCTTCAAGAACATCGCGCTCGCCAAGGTGGCGACCAGCGCGGAAGAAGGGAAGGCACTCGGCTACTTCCGGCGCACGGACGGCGTGTCGTTCGACCGCGCGCGGCAGCTCACCGAGGCCAAGGCGCGGGCCATCGGCATGGCGGAGGCGGGCTACCATCCGCCGGTCCCGCGGGCGTACACGCTCCCGGGTGAAAGCGGCATCGCCACCTTGAGCATGATGGTCGATACCCTCCAGGCCGGCGGCTTTGCCGGCGAGCACGATGCGAAGATCGCGCGCAAGCTGGCCGTGGTGCTCTGCGGCGGCGCCGGCGGCGCGTCGCGCGAGGTGACGGAGCAGGATGTGCTCGATCTCGAGCGCGAGGCCTTCGTGAGCCTCTGCGGCGAGCCGAAGAGCCAAGAGCGCATGCAGTACATGCTCATGAACAACAAGCCGCTGCGGAACTAGACCTGCGCACCCACGCGATTCACTTTTCGAGAGAGGCAAACATGGCTGATATCGTCATTGCAGAGGCAGTTCGTTCCGCGGTGGGGCGCGCGCACAAAGGTTCGTTGGCGCTCAAGAGGCCCGACGAGCTCGCGGGCGACGTGATCCGTGCGCTCCTGGCCCGCGTTCCGCAGGTCAAGCCGGAGCTGGTGGAAGATCTCGTTTTGGGCTGCGCCATGCCCGAGGGCGAGCAAGGTTTGAACGTGGCGCGGCTCGCCGGGCTGTTGGGCGGGCTGTCGCAGGATTCGTCGGCGATGACCATCAATCGATTCTGCTCGAGCGGCCTGCAGGCCATTGCGCTCGCGGCGGGCGCGATTGCCATTGGCTCGAACGACATCGTGGTGGCCGGCGGCGTCGAGTCGATGAGCATGGTGCCCATGACGGGCAACAAGCTGAGTGCGTCGGCGGAGGTGATGGAGAAGTTCCCCACGGCGTACACGCCGATGGGCATCACCGCGGAGAACGTGGCGGCGAAGTTCGACGTGTCGCGTGCAGACCAGGACGCCTTCGCCTTGAAGAGCCAGCAAAAGGCGACGGCGGCGCGCGAGGGAAAGAAGTTCGAGGACGAAGTGGTGACGGTCCGCGGGATTCGTTACCAAGGCAACGAGCGCGTCACCTTCGACTTCCGCCAGGACGAGTTGATCCGTCCGGAGACGACGGCGGAAGGTCTCGCACAGTTGAAGCCGGCATTCAGCGCCAAAGGCGTGGTCACCGCCGGCAACAGCTCTCCGCTGTCCGACGGTGCGGCGGCCGCGTTGGTGCTCAGCAAGGCGAAGGCCGACGAGCTCGGGGTGAAGGGCCTCGGCTACTTCCGCGCCTACGCCACGGTGGGCGTCGACCCGGCGATCATGGGCATCGGCCCCGTCCCGGCGGTGCAGAAGCTTCTGCAGAAGACCGGGAAGTCCATCAAGGACATCGACGTCTTCGAGGTGAACGAGGCCTTCGCCAGCCAAGCCGTGTACGTGCAACGAACCCTGGGCATCCCGGAAGAGAAGCTCAACGTGAACGGTGGCGCGATTGCCCTGGGCCATCCCCTCGGGTGCACGGGGGCCAAGCTGACGGCGACGGCGCTGTACGAGCTGAAGCGCCGCGGCGGCAAGTACGCTGTCGTCACGATGTGCATCGGCGGCGGCATGGGGGCTGCAGCGTTGCTCGAAGCCATTCGCTGAGTCGATTCTCCGCCTGAGTTGGGGCGAAAAGAATCGACCGAGGTCATCTTTTCGCCCCCGCACTCCGGGACCGGTCTCCCGCATCGAAGGTAGGGGGCAACCTCCACCCCGCATCATCAATGATAGCCTTCGATCCGTATGGCTCGCTGTACAGGCACGCGCTCTTTCCTGCGTGGGAGGCGCTCATGGGGCGACCTACGCTCGCGCGCCTGCACTACCTAGAACGCACCCAATGGCTCTCCCAAGACGAACTGGTCACGAGGCAGATGGCCTCGCTCGGCCGGCTCTTGTGGCATGCCTACGACAACGTGCCCTATTACCGGCGCACGTTTCAAGACGCGGGTATCGCCCCTGGCGACATCCGCACGCCCGATGACATTCGGCGGCTGCCACTCTTGAGCCGTGCCGAGGTGCGGGAGTCGCTCGCCGAGCGCAAGAGCACGGCGCCACCGTTCCCCACGATTCAAAAGACGACCAGCGGCAGCACCGGTACGCCGATCACCATCGCGTACGACGAGGAGAGCGAGCACTGGCGTCAGGGCATCAAGTGGCGCGGCTACGGCTGGGCACATTTCCGCCCGGGCGACCGCGTGATGCATTACTGGGGGCCACCGCAGATCAAGCCGCCGTTCAAGAAGCGGGCAAAGATCACCGTGGACCGCATGATGCGGCGCGAGCGCTACGTCGACTGCGTGGCGCAAGACGAATCGGGGCTTGCGAATGCGGTGGAGACGATCCGCCGCTTCAAGCCCGCGGTGATCATCTCGTATTCGCAAGCGGGCGGTAACCTCGCGCGGTACATCAACACGACGCAGGCGCGGGACTGGGGCACCATCCCGTTCATCTGCACGGCGGAGCAACTCTTCGCGCACGACCGCGTCGAAATCGAGAAGGCCTTCGGGCCCAGCGTGTTCGACTCGTACGGCGGGCGCGAGACCATGCTTCTCGCCATGGAGTGCGACGCGCACGAGGGCCTTCACGTGAGCATGGAGAACATCCTGCTCGAAGTGTTGGTCACCGACGAAACGGGAAAGAAGCGCCCTGCGCTCCCCGGCGAAACCGGCGAGGTGGTGGTGACCGATCTGCACAACTTCGGCGCACCGCTCATCCGCTACGCCAACGGCGATCTCGCGAAGTCGATGCCCGACGGCCACTGTTCCTGCGGCCGTGCGCTCCCGAGGATCCGATCCGTCGAGGGACGCAAGGCCGACACATTGATCGACGGCTTCGGCGGCCAAGTGCACGGCATGCTGTTCCCCGTGCTCATGCTGCCGCTGGCACGCGCGGTTCAGCAGTACCAAGCGGTGCAGCACAAGGACCGATCCATCACCTTGCGCATCGTCCCCTCGGCCAACTTCGACGACGGCGCCCGCCGCTTCATCATGGAAAGCCTCCGCCGCACCATCCGCGGAGTCCCCATCGCGCTCCACCTCGTGGACGAGATCCCGGTCACCCCTTCGGGCAAACGGCGCCCGGTGATCGTGGAGCAGTAAAGTCGGTCTCGGCGCAGAAGAAGGTAACCGCCAGGACGCCAGGGTCGCCAGGGGCACCGACGGAAACGACTCTGAATTTTTGGTTTCCAGTTTCTAGCCTTGGCGAACTGGAAACCCAAAAACTCCGTTCACTCCTGGCGACCCTGGCGTCCTGGCGGTTCCCTCTTCTGAGGGTAGCGCAATCCTGCAGCTCGCGGATTAGCCCACACCCCGCAAGAGCACCATCGTTACGAACGAGATCGCCGCGCTCAAGGGCAGCGTCAAAATCCACGCAATGACGATGTTGCCGGCGACGCCCCAGCGGACGGCGCTCACGCGCTTGCTGGCGCCGACGCCCATGATGCAGGCGTTGATGCAGTGGGTCGTCGAGACGGGGACGCCCAGGTGGCTTGCCGTGAGAATCGTCAGGGCACCGCTCGTTTCGGCGGCGAAGCCCTGAAGGGGCGAGATGCGGATGATCTTCGTCCCCATCGTCTTGATGATCTTTTTGCCGCCCGCCATCGTGCCGAGGGCAATCGCCGCCGCGCACACGATGATGACCCAATAGGGAACCTCGTTCGCCTTGCCGTGGGGCAGGACCCACTCGGGGATGCCCGCATGGTGGCCCTTGGCCATGAACGCCAGCAGCGCCAAGGTGATGACGCCCATGGATTTCTGCGCGTCGTTGGAGCCGTGCGACAGCGCCATCAAGCACGCCGAAACCAGCTGCAGTCGTCGCGATGCCTTGTGCACGAAATCGGGGCGCATGCGGCGCACGATCCAGAGAAGCGCGATCATCACGAAGAAGGCGATGAGGAATCCCAGGGTGGGGGAGACCACCAGCGGGATCATCACCTTTTCGACCAAGGCGACCCAGCGGAAGGCTCCGAGCCCGGCGTGCGCGGTGACCGCGCCTGCGAGCCCGCCGACGAGCGCGTGCGACGAGCTCGAAGGAATGCCGTACCACCACGTGATGAGGTTCCAGATGATGGCGCCTATCAGCGCGGCCAAGACGACCGTTTGCGAAACCACCGAGGGATCGGCGAAGCCCGAGGCGATGGTCTTGGCCACGGCGGTGCCCGTGACGGCACCGACGAAGTTGAAGATGCCAGCGATGAACACCGCGGTGCGAATGGGAAGCACGCCGGTCGAGACGACCGTGGCAATCGCATTGGCGGCATCGTGAAAGCCGTTGATGAAGTCGAACACGACGGCCGTGACGATGACGGCGATGAGAAGACTCAGCATGATTCCGTCAGCTTTGCTTGACGGCGAGATTGGCCAGCGTTTCTGACACGTACTCGCAGTAGTCGACCGCGTTTTCCAGCTCGTCCAATACCGTCTTTTCGCGCAATAGCTTTTTGGCGTCGATTTGATCCGAGTGGAAAAGGTGGCTTATCGCCTCGCGGTAGATGAGGTCCGCTTCCTTCTCGATGCCGCGCAGCACACGGCACTTCTCGAGAAGCTCTTTGTAATCTTGCGTGCGCAGCATCGGAATCGCTTCCGTGAGCACGCGGGTGCATTCGATCAGCTTGTCGATGAGCGCAATCATCGGCTCGGTGGGGCGCGGGACGCCGAAGAGATCGCACGTACGTGCCGCCGCATTGGCGAGGTCGGTCACCGTGTCGAGCTGCGAGGAGAGGCGCTGCAGGTCTTCGCGATCGATCGGCGTGACGAAGGTCTTCGCCAGCGCTTCTTCCATCTCGTGGACGATTCGGTCGCCCGTGTGTTCGGCCGCCTGCACTTTGGACCGCACGCTGGCGACGGTCGATTCGGGATTGTGAAACTCGGCCAGTGCCGTGGCAGCCTCGGAGGCTACCTTGGCTTGCCGTTCGAGAAAGTCGTAGAAGTGATCCTCGCGAGGGAGGAGCCATCGCACTACGGATTGGAGGCTCATGGCGCGTGAGTCGACCCGGAACGGTGCCTTCGAGTCAAGTGAGAAGGTTCTTTCGAAAAGCCTTGGCCGCTTGGATTGCCCGGTCGGCATCCGGCGCATGGGTCACGAAATGTCCCATTTTTCGGCGGGGTTGCGCGTCGCGCTTGCCGTAGAGAACCACGTCGATGACCTCCGGAAATTGGCGCAAGCTCGAAAGATCCAAATCGCGCCGGCCTTGGGCTAGCCACACGTCGCCCAGCAAATTGCCCATGCAAAAAACGCCGGGGCCGACCAGGGCGGGGGAGGAAACGGGCACGTCGAGCAGAATCCGCGCAAGCACGTCGTATTGGCTTGCGGTGCACGCGTTGCGTGTGACGTGACCCGAATTGTGCGGCCGCGGAGCAAATTCGTTCACGTACACGTGGTAGTCGCCGACCGCCACACTGCGCGACGTCGGGCGGCCGGGCTTGCGCGAGACGAAAAATTCGGTCGTGAGCAAACCGTGCACGTCGAGCGCGCGTGCCGCATCGATGGCAATGGCCTGCAGCTTTTCCGACAGCTCCGGCGGAATCCGCGCCGGGACGACCGTGAGATCCAGAATGTGCTCACTGTGCACGTTCTCGAACACGGGAAACACCGCCTCTTCACCGCGCGGAGAACGGCCCACGATGACACTGGCCTCGAGCGCCAAGTCGATGGCCTCCTCCAGGAGGTACACACCGTCGGGCGCCAGCTTGCTCACGATGGGCTCGAGATCCGCCGCCGTGGCGACGAATGCCTGCCCCTTGCCGTCGTAGCCTCCGCGTATCGTCTTGACGATGAAGGGGAAGCCGAACGAGGGCGCGAGTTGCAAAAGCTCGTCTCGGCCGCGCGCGACGGCGAAGGCCACGTGCGGCAGACCGGCCTGTTGCAGAAACGTTTTCTCGAGCGCGCGGTCCTGCGCCGTTTCCAGCACGTGCACGTTGGGAAAGAGCTTTGCCGTCGTATCGAGCGCCTTCAGGGCGCGCGTGTCGATGTGCTCCATCTCGTAGGTCACGGCTTCGCACGACGCGAAGAATCGACCGAGCGCCTCGGCATCGGTCCACGCCGCGTTCACCACTTCGCGGAAGCGAGCGCACGCGGGGGCAGCAGGTTCGGGCTCGTAGATGCACGCTTCCGCGCCGAGGTCGTGAATGGCCCCCGCGAGCATCGTGCCGAGTTGACCCCCACCGAGAACGCCGATTCGTTTCATGGCTTCTGAATTTTCGCGTGGCCGTCCAAGGCGCGTGCTTCATTTTCCTGGCGGTAGCGTTCGAGCCCATCACGAACGCGCGCATCTTCGAGGGCGAGGATCCGCATGGCGAAGGCCGCGGCATTGGTCGCGCCGCCGTGTCCAATGGCAAACGTCGCCGTGGGAATGCCCGGCGGCATCTGCACGATGGAGAGAAGACTGTCCAACCCGCTGAGCGCCTTCGACTGCACCGGCACCCCGAGGACGGGAAGCGGGGTGAGCGCCGAGACCATGCCCGGAAGATGCGCGGCACCGCCAGCCCCCGCAATGATGATCTTGAGCCCGCGCCCGGCGGCATTTTTGGCGTACTCCACCATCCGATCGGGTGTGCGATGTGCGCTGATGACCGCGACCTCGTAGGGGATGGCGTGCGCAGCCAGCAAATCGGCCGCGTGCTTCATCGTCTCCCAATCGGAGTCGCTCCCCATGATGATGCCGACGAGCGGGTGAGTCATGGCGCGCTGACTACACGAATTCACCACCGTTGCCTAGTCGGCGGGGGCGGGGCTTCGTCGTTGGCGGGCTGCAGCGCCCGGATGTTCTGGAAGGAGAAGAGCCCCATGTAGAGGATGACGAGGATGTACAGGGTTCCAAACTTCACGAACAACCCGGTACCAATCGCGGCCGCGACCACGGCGGAGATGATGTGTGCCGCGCGCCGCCCCCCGCCTTTGGAGAGTGCGGCGAAGGTGTGGGCCATCACATTGCCGCCGTCGAGGGGCAGGATGGGCAGGAGATTGAACAGGCTCCAGAGAAGGTTGATCCAGAGCATGGATCGCGCGAAGGAGAGCACCGCCATGGCTTTGATGGAGTTGCGCGCGTGCGCTTCCAGGATCCATTCGTCCAGATGCCAGGGCGAGATGCCCGATTGCGCGACGGCGACGAAGGTGATCGCACCGAGCGCGATGCCGGTGAGCGGCCCCGCGAGGCTGATGAGCACCCGCTTCCACGACGAGAGCTGGTTTCCGTTTTGCCACGAGGTGGCCCCGCCGAAGGCGTACAGCTCGATCTGCGGAGCCAGGCCGAAGATTTTGCCGGTCAGCGCGTGTCCGAGTTCGTGCAGGAGGACCGACACGAGGACCGCGAGGATCCAGACGATGAGGTCAATGGGATCGCGCGACATGCCGAGGAGCGCCGCGGTAAACCAGAACGAGATATGGATCCGGATGGGGATGGAACCGAGCGCGAACGACAGCATGGAGAACCCTTTACCAAGCGCGGCCTGTCCGTGGTAACGACGAAGGCAGCACCTACACCTTAGCCACGCTTTTCAGGGACGCTGCTGGAGGTCTGTGTGAAGATCACGATTCGAGAACATAAGCCCGGAGAAAATATTCGGCCCTTCATTCAAGCAGGGCACGAGGTTTTCCGGGGCGATCCTCATTGGGTTGCCCCTCTGAATTTCGAGTTTCGCGAGCGTTTGCACCCGAAGAAGAACCCGTTCTTTTTGCGTGCCGACGTAACGTTCTTCACCGCGTGGCGCGGCTCGCAGCTCGTCGGGCGCTGTTCGGCTCAGATCGATCGGGAACATCTGCGGGTGTGGAAGGACGACACCGGTTTCTTCGGTTTTTTCGATACCATCGACGATGAAGAGGTCGCTACTGCGCTCATCGACGCGGCGGAGAGTTGGCTGCGCCGGCGCGGAATGAAGCGGATGCGCGGCCCGCACTCGCTCTACATCAACGAGGAATCGGGCATCCTCATCGAGGGTTTCGACGAGCCGCCCGTGGTCATGATGGCCCACTCGCGCAGGTGGCAGGGCCGGCTCGCCGAGACCGCGGGTTTGAAGAAGGAAAAAGATCTCATCGCCTGGAAGTATTCCGCCGGCGAGTTTCCCGCGCGCGTTCTGCGCGCCTGGGAGCAGGTCAAGGCAATGCCCGAGGTGCGCCTTCGCTCCATCGACACGAGCCGCATGGACGTGGAGATCCGAAACGTGATGGAGATCTACAACGACGCCTGGCAGGGCAAATGGGGCATGGTCCCGGCGCTGCCCGAGGAAGTCGAGAAGGTCGCCAAGGATCTGAAGCTCATCATCGACGAAGATCTCGCCTTCATGGCGGAGATCGACGGGCGCGCGGTGGGAATGTGCATCATGATTCCCAATTTGAATGAGGCGATTGCCGATTTGAATGGCAAACTTCTCCCCCTCGGTGTGGCGAAGTTGATTTGGCGCATGAAGGTGAAACACCCCATCTCCACGCGGCTGATGATGCTGGGCATCCGCAGCGAGCTGCGTCACGTGAAGAAATATGGGGGACTTTCCGCGGCCATGTACGTGGAGGTCGCGAAGCGCGGCATCGCCAAAGGCTACCGGTGGGGCGAGCTTTCGTGGACGCGCGAAGACGATGGCCCCATCAATGTGGGAATAAAAGCGATGGGGGCGATGCCGTACAAGAAGTATCGAGTTTACGAAAAGGCCATCGTGTAGACCCAAACCCGAGGGAGAATCACACCCATGCCGAAGCCGTCGTCGTTTTTGATTTGTTTGCCATTGGCTTTGTCCATCATCTCGACAGCCTGCAGCAGCAGTGACGACGGCAACTCCCCCTCGGGGCCCGTGTCGTTCCGAAACGACGTGGCCCCCATCTTTCGAAACAGCTGCGCCTTCTCCTCGTGCCATGCCGCGGGGACGACGAACGGGATCATTCTCGCAGGCGATCCTGCCGCGGTTCGTGCCAACTTGGTGAATGTCAAAGCGCCCCAGGTCCCCACGATGAACTTCGTGACCCCGGGCGATCCGGCGCAGAGTTACGTGATGCACAAGCTCGACGGCGATCAAAAGCAGCTTGCCGCGGCGTGCACCGGCGAGCCCGATTGCGGCTCACAGATGCCCCAGGGCCAGCCGCCGCTCGCGCAGTCCACGCGCGACACCATCCGCCGCTGGATCACGGAGGGCGCCGCGGACAACTAGTCTTCGGCGGGGGGCGTGCTGCGGCCGGTGACCAGCGTGAGGTGGTAGCTGTCGGGGACGCGGTCACCGATGGGTTCGCGGCAGAGGAGCCAGTTCGCAGGGATGGGCGGCGCGCAGAGGGCGACGATGGAGCCCACGATGGCGCACAAGGTGTCGCGATCTCCGAGCGCGGAGACGGTGGACCACATGGCCTCGACGTAGTCGTCGAGGTGCCGCGCGGCGCAGAAAAGCGCGAGGGGCACGGTGTCGACGGACAGCGTCTGCGAGCCGTTGCCCAGCTTGCGCGCCGCGAAATCGACCGACGCGGTGGGCGCGAGTTGGGAGGCTTGCGCAATGCGGCGCGCGGTATCGCTCTCCGGTGTGTGGCGGAGAACCGTCTCGAATAGCTGCGCGCGCTGAGGGGCTCGGCGCATGCGCCATGCGGTGGCCGCGGCCACGGCGACGGCGATGGCACCGGCTTGCCCCTCCGCGTGCGCGTGCGTCACCTCCGCGGAGGCGCGTGCCTCGGCGACCACCTTTTCCAAGTCGTCCGCGAAGTAGGCACCGACGACACCCGCGCGGGACGCCGCGCCGTTGCCCATGGAGCCCAAGCCCTCGAACGGCTCGCGCACGACCCTGCGCCAAGGCATCCCTTCGCCGATGGCCCGCAAGACGCCGTGCACCGTGGCGCCGTACCCGCGCGCGGGATCGGCCTGGTAGCGATCGGCAAAGCGATCGGCCAGCGCGTCTTGGTCGATGCGGCCGTAGCGATCCAGCACCTGGATGATGGCGAAGGCCAACTCCGTCTCGTCGGTCGTATCCCACGTGGGGCGCGGCAACGTGCGCGAGGCAATGCGCGCACGCACCACGTCGACGTCGCCGACGAAGCGCTCGCCGAAGGCATCACCGACCGAAAGGCCGTCGAGCGACGCCTCCGCCCTGCGCAGGCGCGCGGCGTGATCGGCCGGTAGCTCGCGCTGAATTCGCCCCATGAAACGAGTTTACAACAAGTGAATGTTTACTTAACGGGAATCGAGCAAGCTTCGCTCGAGAGCCGGCGTTCGATCCTTGCGGCGCCAGAGAACGGCATCCATCGCGTAGTGCGTAACCTGCGGCAGTGCGAGCAGCGGGACGACGACGATCTGCCAGGCGGCGGCGAGGGGAACCTCGTCGTCGCCCCCGCCGAATAGCCACGCGCGATCGTGCCAGACGAAGCGGTCCCAGAGCATTTCCTCGATGAAAGCGAACGCGAGGAGTGTCCCGAAGAATGCACCGACGCCCGCACCAACGATGCGCGAGCCGAGCGCGTTCGGTCGCTCCTCACGCCGTGCGCGCCCGTAGTGCCAGAGAAGCACCATGTACGGTACACCGTGCAGGATCACGTTGGTGGCGGTGAAATCCAAATCGCTGTCGGTGGCGCAAATACCGACCCACCAGCAGAGGGCCGTTGTCGCGATGACTACGAATTTGCCCAATGCGATCGCGCGCCTCGCCACGAGCCGCCATGCCGTGCGTGTGAAATAGACGACGAGCAACATGGCATAGGCGCCCTTCAGGGCCGGGACGTAGGTGCGGAGCCACGCCGCGGAGGCGAAATCGCCGGGGACGAACCACTGGAATGCACGCGGCAAGGAGGCATGCCACACGAGCAGCGGCACGCACGTCGCCGCATAAACGACGGCCTGTTCGAATCGGCGCTCCCAGAGTGCATCCTTCGGCTGCGCGCGATGCTGGTAGACGCGTACCCAACCTACCTGTTGGCGCACGAAGTGAAAAACCGCGAGGTAGGCGAGCGTCCGCCAGAACGCCATCGGCGAGATCCAATGGAGCGCGGTAAACACAATGTATCCAGTGATGGGCAGTCCCGCGTAGAGCACCCTGCGCCGCGCCCACTCTTCGCGATCGAAGTACGTGCGAAAGAGCGTGGCCCACACGTGCGCCACGTCGATGGCCAGGATGAAGGCGACGTAAGACCACTCGGGCAGGCGCGCCTGGGAGATCCCCGATGCATGCCCGAGCGCCACCACCGCGAGGGCCACCACCGCACTGCCGCCGAACGCGGCGAGATCCGTGCGCGGTCCCCAGATCCACGGGCCATACTTCATGGCTATCCGTACAGGCTCGCGATGGTGCGCCCTCGCTCGCGGAGGATCGCCTCGGCCGCGTGAACTCCCCAGTATTGTGCCTCCTCGAAGAGGCCAATGCCCGATAGATCCGAATGCGCAAAATGGATGCGGGCCAAGGGTTCGGCGCGGCGGGTGCGCGCGCCCGACCAGAGATGCCCGACGCGCGGCCGGGCCATCGCGTGACCCCAGCGAAAGACGTCGATGCGCTCGATGTATTTCGTGAGATCGCGGTGCGCGCGGGATAGGTCGGTCACGATGACGTCGCAGCAGGCGGCGTGGTCGAGCGCGAGCAGGCGTTCGCGTCCTTCGCGCGGCGACGATCCCGTGAAGGGGTAGTAGTACGTCCACACCGTGGGCCCGTAGTCGCGCAATCCCTGGTGCGTGGCGACGACGTAGCCCAGCGACGGTGAGTCGTAGAGCACGTTGTCCCAGGCCATGGGGAATCCGCGCGACGGTGGGCGGCCTTTGAGATGCACGTTGGCGACCATCCACGCGCCGTAGTCCAGCTCGCGCAAATGCTCTGGCGGGTGCTCGCGCCAGGGGCGGATCACGTGCGCGGCGGTGAACTTCGGCGCGGCGAAAACCACGTGATCCGCGGTCCAGGCGCGCAGCTCGTTCGCCGTCGTGTCGAACACCGTGAGGTCCACGCCCGTCTCGTGCGGTGCGAGGTCCATCACCAGGTGCCCCACGCGAAGGCGCGTTCCGGTGACACCCGCCAGGTGCTCGACCAGCCGCCCGTTGCCGTTGGGCCACGACAGCAAGGGCGCCGCGGATTCGCCTTTCCCTTGCGCGCGCGAGGCGAAGTAGAAAATGCCGGCCCACGCGCTCGTGCCCTCGGCGAGCAAGCCGTAGTCGTCGCGGCATGCGTAGTCGACCCACCAGCGCAGGCGCGGGCTGGTGAAGCCGCGCGAGGCAAGCCAATCGCTCATGGAGACGCGATCGAGCGACGTCAAATCCGCGTCGTCGCTGCTGCGCGCCAAGGGTAGGGTGAAGGCCCTTCGTCCCGAGCCGTCACGCAGGTCGACGAAATGGTCGATTTCTGCCTGAAAACGGCGCAATTGCTCCAGATCCGTCTCGTTCGCACCCGCGCGGAGGTAGAGGCCTTCGTACCAGCGGTCCAAATAGAAGACGCGCTCCTCGGGCGCGCGCACCAGTTGCTCTTCGGCGGCCACCGGCGCGCCGTGCGCATCCGTGCCCACGATGGCGCCGACCTCGCGCAGCACCTCGACCATCGCGCGGTTTTCCGCGGAGGGCATGGGAACGTAGTGCGCGCCCCAGGGGTAGGGCACGATGGCATCGTCTCCATATTGCGAGGTGCCGCCGGGGCGTCCCTCCAGATCGAACACGACGAAGTCGGTCATGCCGAGCCGCTCGAGCCGCCACGCCGCCGAGAGCCCGCTCGGGCCTGCGCCAACGATGGCCACCGAGACACGCGACTTTTCGCCGGCGGGCGTCGCCGCCGCCGCCGCACGAAGCTTGTGCCCGATGTCCATCGAGGGGCCACGGATGCTGCCCGCGATGGGCGCGCGTGATTTCCGGCACGCGGAAGCGGCCACCGGCACCGAGAGCAGCGCCTCGAGAATTTGCCGCCGGGTCAGTTCCATCGGCGCCACTCGTGTTCGTAGTACGAAACGAGGATCTGATTGTTCAACTTGTTGATCTCGACGCCCTTCTCCTCGGCCATGTCGGGCGAGAGCACGAAGAGCGACTTCATCGACGCTTCGTCGAGAAAGCGAAGGCCCGCGAGCCTCGGCCTTTCCGGCGCTTCGAAGGGCTCGCGCTTGGCGAGCACGAACCCCCACTCGCCGAACGACGGAACCGCCGCATGGTATGGCTTGGCGATGAAGCCTGCGGCCTCGATGGTCTTGGCGATGCACCAAAACGATACGCGCGCGAACAACGGCGAGGTGGCCTGCACCACCAACGCGCCGCCCGGTGCGAGGTGCTGCCGCACGAGGTTGTAGAAGCGGGTCGTGTAAAGCTTGCCCAGCGCGAAGTTGTTCGGATCGGGAAAGTCGACCACGACGATGTCGTATTTGTTTTCGGCGTTGGCCAGCCACACCATCGCATCGTCGTGAACGACGTGCATCTTGGGATCGTTGAAGCTCCGCGCATTGAGATCGCGCAGAAGCGGCAAGGTGCTGGCAATCTGGGTCATCTGCGGGTCGATGTCGACCAGGGTGACGTCTTCCACCTCGGGGTAGCGCAGGATTTCCCGCGCCGCGAGCCCGTCGCCGCCACCGGCCACCAGCACGTGGGCGCGCTTCTCCGCCGCGGCGAACGCCGGATGCACCAGGGCCTCGTGGTAGCGGTATTCGTCGGCCGACGCAAATTGCAGGTTGCCGTTGAGAAAGAGCTGAAACGAGTGCTGCGAGCGGGTCATCACGATGCGCTGGTACGCCGTCTGCCGCGCGAAGATGACCTCGTCCGCGTAAATCTGGTCCTCGGCCGCCGCGGTGATGCGCTCGGCTTGGGTGAAGGCCGCGAGCAAGATGGCCGCAATGACGAAACCGCGCACACGCGCGCCGCGCATTTCGGGCCCGCCGCCCACGTACCAGGTGGAGGCGATGCCCACGACCGCGTTCAGCAGGCCGAACGCGAGCGAGGTGCGCACCAAGCCGAGTTTCGGTACGAGCAGCAGCGAAAAGAGAAGCGAGCCGACGAGCGCCCCGAGGTAGTCGAAGGCGAGGGCGCGCGCGATGAGCTCCTTGATGACCACGCGCTGCCGCAAAATGCGAATGAGCAGCGGAAGCTCGAGCCCGACCAAGGTGCCCACCACCACCACGGTGCCGTAGAGCACCAGGGAAAATGCCTTGGTGTGTGCGTACGCCAAAAAGAGCACCGGCGCCGAGGCACCGCCGGCGAGCGCCGTGGAGAACTCCACCTCGACGAACGCACGCGCCAGCCGGGTATCGATGAACCGCGACAGGTAGGCTCCGAGCCCCAACGCCGACAAGTACACGCCGATGACGATGGAGAACTGCGTGATGGAATCGCCGAGCACGTACGACGCCACCGCACCGGCGACCAACTCGTACACGATGCCCGCCGTCGCAATGACGAGCACCGTCGCAAACAAGAGCCACGGCTTCGGCGCGACGTCAGCGCCCTCCCCATCAGCGGAAGGGCCGGGCAGGGGCAGATCCATCGTCTATCCGTGAATCGCGGCGGCGATGATGATCGCCAGCCCCAGCATCACCGAGCCCATCAAAATACCGAGCGCGGTGTTCTGATCTTCCTCGATCTCTTTCCGAATCGAAAACGGTGAGAGCCACTGAAATACCTTGAAGGCCAAGAGAAACATCACCAGCCCGATGCCGCTGAAGACGAGCGATGTCACGACGGATTGCACGATGGCCATCGTATTCATTTGTCATTTCCCTCCGCCGGATCCCGAATGCCAGAAGCTCCACGAGCGGTAGCCGCCCGGCGATTGGCGCACGTTCGGCGCAATTTGTGTTTTCTGGTGACTCGAAAATTCGTACCCGCCGATCAAGGTGGTCCCGTAGCCGAGAAGCAGCACGCCCCCGAGCGCTCGCATCAAGTAGTTCATGCCGTTGTTTTCCTCGCCGAGATGATCCACAGGACGACCAACACACCGAGCGATCCCATGACGTAGCCCCAGGGCAGCGCCCCACTGACCAACGTGACCTGCATCGGCTGGCACGTGGCGGGTACCTTGCTATCCGGCTCGACCCGCAGCACGTATTGGCCCTCCGGAACGCGCGAATACCAAATTGCTTTTGGCTCGTCGGCGAACTCCACGGAGTCCTCCCAGACTTGCCCGGAATCCATGTGAACGAGGGCGATGTCCGCGGTGATCCAGCTATCGTCGGCATCGAGGCACGTGAAGCCGGGGGCCAATTTCAGCTTGAGATTCCTTCCCCCGTCGATGCGAAACGGTTCGGAGAAAAAAGCCTCGCTCTTGGCCAGTTCGGGCGTGGCGAGCGGCTTCTTCACCATCTGCACCACGGGGACGCGCTGATCGAGTACCGGTTTCCCGGAGGAGAGCACGCAGCCCACCATGCTCACGGCGAACCAAAGCCCGAAGAGCACCAAGAAGAAGAGATTCGACGACTTGGCCTGTCGAACGCCCGCCGGAGCCTTGGGCCCCGTGAACTCCGAGGGGAACGCCTTCCGCAGCTCGTCGATGCCGAGCGGCGTGGAGACGGAAAACTGGACTTCGTCCTTGGTCGACTCCTGATTCAGTTTCACGCCGCCCGGGCCGTGAAACTCGTAGGCCATGACGGTCTCGCCCTGCTCGACGCGCCAATAGAATTCGCCGAGCACGTAGTCCACCACGGCCTGCACGCCTTGGGCGTACTGGTAGGCCTGGCCCCGGAAGGCAAAAGCCTGCGGCCCCGTTTGTTGGAGCTCGCCCGCTTGAATCGGCACGATGTGCTGCCACGCGCCGTCTTCCTCCAGAAGAAAGACGAAGGAGCTCGTGGCCGCGACGTAGAGGAGGTACTCGCGCCAGCCATAGCGTTCACCGTCCACGACGGTGGAGCGCATCACGTAGCCGAGCACCATCACGTCCTGCCCGCGAAGGTTGCCCTTTGCGCCCAGTGCGATGGCCGGCGGGATCGGCGGCAGGGGCAGCGGCTTCAACGCCACCAGCGCGCCCTGGTTCACATCGCAGAGCATCCCGCAGAATTGGCAGGCGAGGCGCTCCGTCGCATCGGGGGCGCGCAGCGGAAAATTGCCCCCGCATTTCGGGCACGTGAGCGACGTCACTTGGGCGCGAGGCGCCTCGGTGACCGGCGCGCCCGAGCTCAACGTGAGCTGCCGCGGATCGATCTCGCGGCCGAAATAAAGATACGCGGGCATGCCCTGCGCGTCGTAATCGATGGTCGCGAACGCACCGCCCGCGCCCGACAGGTCCGCGTAAGGCTCGACCTGATTCGGCACCATGGGGAAGGGAAGCTCGCCCTCCGCCGAGACGAACCGCCGCTGCCCGCGCTCCACCACGCGAAGCTCTGGCATGTTCGGCACGGGGAACAGCACCCCCGGGTTTGCCTCGGCGTACGACGGCGGCCGCACGGGCAGCTGGTGTGGATACAGCGACGTGACCAGCCATCGCCCTTGCGCGTGCGAGAGCCAGGACCACCCGCCCTGATCGAGCTCGATGTAGATCTCTTCCCAGGGCGCGCCCGGGGCCTGGACCCGGTCGTATTGCACCCGGCCGGCGACGCGGAACGGGCGCCCCTCGATGCTGCCACGCGCCTCCGTGCCGAAGGGCGTCGCCATGGGAATCAGATCGGCCACCTTGCCCGCGGAGCGCATGTCGCGGTCCGTGCGGACGATGACGTAGCGGCAGAATTTGCAGACCTGCGTCGGCGCGGAGCCCGATGCAAATTCGACGGGCCCCCCGCAGTTCGGGCACGGGCCGGCGCGAAGGAGCTGGACCTGGAAGTTCACGCGGGCACCGAGCGTGCGAGTTCCCGCACCTGGACGTGGGTGGCGCCGAAGGCTTCGCGCAGCGCCTTTTCCCACGCGTACGGCGGCCGCGTGCGGCACGAGTACAAGTTCACGGTGAGCGCTCCATATTCCGGGAAGGTGTGCACCGCCAAGTGCGACTCCGTGAGGAGCACCAAGGCCGTGATGCCCCCTTCGCCGGGAAACTTGTGCGTTCGGTGCGGCGGAAGGCTGGTGAGCTCCAGCGCGCGCATCGCGACGTCGAGAAAATGGTCGACGGCCTCCACGTCACGCAGCCGTGCGGGATCACACCCGCCTGCGTCGACGATCCACTCCGTCCCCAAGCGCCCCACGCAATCGAAGCCTTCGCGCATCAACCGCCGCGCATGCTACCAGGCGGTGGACGAGAGCTCATCCCCCGAATGCGTACGCCGCGCATCTTCGCCTCGAACCACGGCGTGGAATGGCCGCAGCCGACGCATATCAAGCGATAGAGGCCCATGGCGCCATCGACCGCCACGGCCATCTGATTTTCGTCTCGCGAACAGATGACCGGCTTTCCCTCTTTGAAGGCCGACCACAGGGCGGTCACGTGCTCTTCGTTCATCGCCTCGCTCGAATCTGCGGCCCTTACGCCGTTAGCCATATTACTCCCTTTTTTAACACTGGAATACAACGAGCGGGCGTGCGAAATGGGAAGAGTACCATGTCTCGCACCGTCCTTGTCGTCGGCGCAACCGGGCGTCTCGGTGTCGCCATCGCGCGCGCACTCGTCAAAAGGCAGAGTCGCGTCGTTCTTACGGCACGCGATCCGGACAAGCTGGCGAGCCTCGCGCACGAGCTCGGTGAGCTGGCCGGCACAGCCCCTCCCTCCGTGGTTTGCGCGGATTTGACGCGGGAAGATGCCGCTCCGAGCATCGTCGAGGGCATCCGGCGGACGGATTTGGGCAAAATCGATGACATCGTGCTTGCCTGCGGCCCCTTTCCGCGAACCCCGCTGGAGACCTTGCGGCGGGAGGATCTACAGCACACCCTGACCGTCCACGCCATCGCTCCTCTATTGTTGGTGCATGCATTGAGCGCCGACCTGGCGGCCGCCCGCGGTGCGGTGGTGGCTCTGGGGGACGTCGGGACGTCCAGGCCGTACACGAATCACGTGGCCTACATCACGGCCAAGGGCGCGCTCAAGGCGGGCCTTCGCGCGCTGAGCGTGGAGCTCGCGCCCGATGTCCGGGTCAACATGTTGCAACTCGGCATCGTGGCCGATCCCGAGGCGGACGCCGATCCGCTTCGGACGCACCGCCTGGCCGCCCGCTCGTCGTTGGGGCGCTTCGGCACCGCCGAGGAAGTCGTGCACGTCGTCCTGTCCTTGCTCGACGCCACCTGGACGACGGGCGAGACCTGGAACATCGGACGCTGAGCGCTTCGAGCATTTCGAGCGTGAATCGCCTGACCATCGTCGTTCCTTGTTACAACGAGGGCCGCCGTTTGGACGCGGGAGGCTTCACGGAAATCACCGCGGCCTCGCCCGACATCTCGCTTCTCTTCGTGAACGACGGCTCTTCGGACGACACCGAAGAACGGTTGCGTGAAATCGAGCGCATGCGTCCGAGCCAGATCGGCGTCTTGTCCCTCTCCAAGAACGTCGGCAAGGGTGAGGCCGTGCGCCGGGGCATGCTTTCGGCGTTCGACGACGGACCCGATGCGGTGGGCTACTACGATGCGGATCTCTCCACGCCGCCGTCGGAGCTTTTGCGAATGTGGGACGTGTTGCGCGAAAGGGACATCGCCGTCCTTCTCGCGGCGCGCGTCGGTCTCCTGGGCACCACCATCGAGCGCCACGCCTTCCGGCACTTCTCGGGTCGTATCTTCGCCACCTTTGCGTCCATGACCTTGAACCTGCGCGTCTACGACACGCAGTGCGGTGCCAAGCTTTTCATGGCGTCGCCGGCCTTGCGCGCCGCGCTCGAGGATCCTTTCGTGTCGCGATGGGCCTTCGACGTGGAGCTGCTCGGCCGCCTGCTCACGGGCACGGAGCACATCGCGCCGCTGCGTGAGGAAGAACTGCAGGAGATCCCGCTCCAGGCTTGGGTCGACGTTCCCGGCTCCAAGCTTCACATCGGGAGCATGGTGAAGACGACGAGCGAGCTTTTGCTCATCGCCGGTGACCTGGCCCGCCGAGCGCGACGGAGAAAACGCGCGTAACGAGGCTGGCGCCGGGAATAGACGCAGGTTTTCGTAGCGCTGCTGCGTAGATACGTCCGCTGTAGCGCGGCGGAACAATCGTCATTATTCTGACCTAGGCAAGCTGCGCCTGAAGGAGACTACGACGATGGGAGTGTTCGATTTCATTAAGAGCGGGGTGCGCGAAATGATGATCGCGCGGCCGGACAACATGAAGCATCTGATTTGCTTCAAGCACCCCGACCAGAACTTCCCAATGTACTCGCAGCTCACCGTCGACTCGGACGAGGCTGCGGTCTTCTTCAAAGACGGTCGCGTCGTCGGCGTCCTGCCGCCGGGCCGTCACACCTTGCAGACGCAGAACATCCCGTTCCTGAACAACATCGTCAACAAGTTCACCGGCGGCGACGTGTTCATCGCGGAGATCTTCTTCGTGAAGATGTCGCCGGTCCTGGGCCTCAGGTTCGGCGGCGAGCTCGAACCGATGGAGGACCCGGTGCTGTTCGTCTCGGTGTCCCCGCAGTGCCACGGTGAGTTTGCGCTCCGCGTTGCCGATCCCGTGCGCTTCGTCGTCGGCTACCACGGGCAAGCGGCATCGCGCATCCCGGACAACGACGCCATCCTTGGCTGGATCAAGGGCAAGTTCTTCATGAGCGTGAAGGACGGCATCGCTCAAGTGCTGATGGAGAAGCAAAAGAGCATGCTGAACTTCGCCGGTCTGAACGAAGAGTTCCGGCAGCGCATCCTCCAGCGCTCGCCCAGCTGCGAGGAGATCGGCGTCCAGATCACCGACATCGGATACTTCAAGGTCGGTCTCAAGGACGAGGACACGCAGTTCCTCCGGCAGGAGAACGCGGAGCGCGCCAAGGCCGAGCGAGGCGTCAACATCGCGGCCAAGCAAGCGCAGGCCAATCAGTTCGGGCTCGATCAGAAGTACAACCAAGACGCGCGCTACGTGCAGAACCTCGCGGGCAACTGGCAGAACTATGCCGCGGGGCAGGCGATCATGGGCGCCGGCGAAGGCATGCGCGAGCACGGCGTGGGCGGTGGCATCGCGGGCCTGGGGGCCGAAGTCGCCATTGGGGCCAACGTCGGCGGGGCCATGGCCGGCGCGTTCGCCAATCAGCCGCAGTTCCAGGTGGCTCCCCCGCAGCAACCTCCCCAACAGGCCCCGCAGCCGCAAGCCGCACCGGGCGCCGTGGCCGTTTGCCCGAAGTGCAGCGCGCGCCAACCGCAGGGTAAGTTTTGCCAGGAATGTGGAACCTCGCTCGCGCCGCAGAAGAAGTTCTGCACGGGCTGCAGCCAGGAGCTCATCCCTCCCACGGTGAAGTTTTGCGGCAATTGCGGAACGCCGTCCGCGGCACCTACACAAGCTTCAGGCGCATAGTGACGCCGCGGGTGAAGAGGACTGATCCGCGGTAGACTCTGCAGACGTGATTCGACACGCGGTCACAGTGGCTCTCGCGCTCGGGCTCGCCGCTCGCGATCCGGGATGCGGGAGCTCCACGTCTTCGTCCAGCGATCTCATTGCGCCCTGCACCCGCGATCGCGATTGCCGGGGAGGCCTGGTGTGCGATCGCGGCGTTTGCATCAAACCGCGCCCTAGCAGCGACGGGGGTAGCGAGCCCGACGCGGGTACGGCCGATGCGGGCGAGACGGACGCGACCGCTTTCGACAGCACGGACGAGCGCGCGCAGTAGCGATATGGGTCAAGTCATGCGAAAATTCACTCCCCTCGGCTAGCTCGGTTAGCCTCCCCACGCCGTGGCCAAGCAACAACTCTTGCTCGTCGATGCCGATCCGCGCAGCACGCGGGTCCTGGAAGTCAGCCTAAAGAAGGCTGGCTACAGCGTCACGACTGCCTCCGACGGGCTCGACGCGATTAGCAAGCTCGAGGTCTCCACACCCGATCTGGTGCTGTCCGATACGCGCCTCCCGCGATTGGACGGCTACGCGCTGGTCCGCCGGCTGAAGGATCGCGCCGAGTGGGCGAGCATCCCCGTGGTCTTCCTCACCAGCCAAAAATCGGTCGAGGACAAGATTCGCGGCCTCGAGCTCGGCGTCGAAGACTACCTGACGAAGCCCATCTTCGTCCGCGAGCTCTTGGCCCGCGTGAACCTTCTGCTCGCGCGCCGCACGCACGACAACATCACCACCCGCAACTCCATGGGCGGGCGCACCCGTTTCACGGGCTCCATCCAGGACATGGCGGTGGTGGACTTGCTCCAGACCTTCGAGGTCTCGCGCAAGAGCGGCGTCGTCCACCTGTCGAGCGAGAAGCAGGAGGCGCACGTCTACTTCCGCGACGGCAAGATCGTCGATGCGAACTTGGACCGGCTCCGCGGTGAAGAAGCGATCTACCGCATTCTGATCTGGAACGAGGCGGACTTCGAGGTGGAGTTCACCCAGGTCAAGAACGAGGACATCATCGGCACCTCCACGCAGGGCATCCTCATGGAGGGCATGCGCCGGGTGGACGAATGGACTCGGTTGCTCGAGCAACTGCCCCCGCTGTCCACGATTTTCGAGATCGATCACGCGCAGCTCCTCGAGCGGCTGAACGAGATTCCCGATGAATTGAACGGGATTTTGCGCCTCTTCGACGGTCACCGCTCCTTGATGGACGTGGTGGACGAGTCGCCGTTCGAGGATCTGTCGACGCTGTCGACCATTTCGAAACTGTACTTCGAGGGGCTGCTCATTCAATTGCCCGATGCCCACGAGGCGCCGGAGCACGATACCGAGCCTTCGGGCGACGACTCCGTGGTGCCGGCGGATCCCGCGTTGGCCGATACGACGCGGCCGCCGCCGTCGGCGATCGAGGAAATGCTGGTCGTGCCGGGGCCCGACAGCCTGACCCCGCCGCCGGCTGCCGCAAAGGGTCTGGCCCACCTGTTCGTCGCGAAGGCCAACGAGGGAAAGGCCCCCGAGGCGGAAGACGACGGCGAAGAGGACAACGAGGGCGAAGAAGGCGAAGAAGGCGAGCGCGACGATCACGAGGAGACGACGCAGCCCGAGGTGCCCGTCTCCAAAGCGAAGCTTCGCGCGCTCTTGCAGGAGTCGCCGCCCGACGATCCGGATGCAACCGCACCCCTGGGACGGTTGCGCACGGTGCGTCCGACCGACGATGGGCACTTCGTGCTGTTCAAGCGGCGCACCGAGGGACCAGGGGTCGCGCAGCGCGCCCTCGGGTTGGCCCTGGGCGCCGGTGCGGTGGTGTTGCTCGCGGTGCTGTATTTCCGCTGGCAGGACTCCCAGGACGACAAGCCCGCCGAGGTGTGGCCCGAGGCCACGGCCGCGGTGAGCACCACGCCGTCGCCGAATGAACCCGGTTCGCCGGCCTCACCGGACTCGCCGAAGCTGGCCATCTCCAGCGCCGTCACCACCGGATCGAGCGCCGCCGTGGTCGTCCCGTCGGCGTCGGCCTCCGTTGCGCCCGTGGCCGCGTCGGCCTCGGCGCCGCCCACCGTGACGCCTACGGCGGATGCGAGCGCGGTCGCCTCGGGCGATGCCCCGCCGCGAAGGCGCCATCGCGCGGACGGTACCGCGGGCGAGGCGGATGCCGCGCCGGCGAGTCCCGCATCGAGCGCGTCGAGCGCACCTGCGGCGGCCGCGGGCTCCGCTCCTCCGCCCACGGGGACCTTGACCCAACAGGCGCAGCGCATGCTCGAGCGAAACAACCCCGCCGCAGCCGTCGAGCTGGCACGCAAAGCCGTGAACGGCGATCCCGCCAATGCCGAAGCCTGGCTGACCCTCGGCGCCGCCTACGATGCCATGGGCAACCACCCGCTCGCGCGCGGCGCCTACAAGAGCTGCGTGGACAACGGCCAGGGCCCCCGCGTGAGCGAGTGCCGCGCGCTCAATTCGACGCCGTAAGCTAGCGCGCGTCGCGGTTGCGAATCCGCGGATCCAGCACGGCGTAGAGCACATCGGCGAGCACGTTGCTCAGAACGATGGCGGTGGACGTCACCAGCACGGTGCCGAGGATCACCGGCCCGTCGCGCTCGAGCAGGGCGGTGACGCTGAGGGCCCCGATGCCCGGCCAGCGGAAGAGCGTCTCCGCCACCACGGTGCCGCCCACCAGGGCGCCGAAGTCGAGGGCCACCAACGTCACGATGGGCACCAGCGCATTGCGAAGCGCGTGGACCAGCACCACGCGGTAGCGGGGAGCACCCTTGGCGTGCGCGGTTCGCACGAAGTCCTGCTGCAATAGCCCGATCATCTCGTCGCGCACGAGCCGCGCGTAGTACGCCGCACCGAGGATGCCCAAGGTGAGTGCCGGCAGCAGGAGCGACGCCAGATGATCGCCCGATGTCTGGCCGAATCCATCGAGCGGCAGCCATTTGAGCCGGTAGGCGAACACGTACTGCAGCCCGATGCCCAGGATGAACGCCGGCGTGCTGACCGCGAGCAAACTCAACCCGACGATGCCCGCATCGGTGCGGCCTCCCTTGCGTGCCGCCGCGAGCACCCCCGAGAGAACACCGAGCACCACCTGCACCAACAGCGCGGCCCCGGCCAGCATGAGCGTGCGTGGAAGCCGCTCCCCGAGGATGGTCGTGACCGGACGCCGGAAGAGATAACTCTTGCCCAGATCGATGTGAAACCGCCCCCACGTGGCACACGAGGCATGCTCGGGCGGCGGCTTGCTCCCCTCGATCTCGGCCGGCCCGGCGTGGGCGAGCCGCTTCATGAATCGCGCGTACTGCGTCAACATCGGCTGATCGAGCCCGAGCTGCCGGCGCAACCGCTCGATATCGGCGGGCCGCGCCGCGGGCCCGGCCACCATGCGCGCCGGATCGCTCGGGATCACGTTGTTGATGAAGAATGCGAGCGTGGTCACGGCCCACACGATCGCGATGGCCCACACGAGCCTTCCGGCGAGGCGCTTCAACGACCCATCTCCTTGCGTACCTTCCCTCGCGCGGGCGGGCCGGAGAGAAAGCCCAAGGCCATCACGTTCTTCACGCGATCGATCCAGACCTCACGGGCATCGAATCCCCAGGAAGGGTGCACGTGGTAGCTGCGCACATAAGGCTGACGCACGAGCGTGGCGTTGTATTCGTAGGTGAAGGCCCAAGGCGCGTCGTCCCGCACGATGGCCTCGGCGCGATCGTAGAGCTTTTGCCGTTTCGCCGGGTCGAGTTCACGGTGGGCATTCTCCACGATCTCGTCGAACACGGGATTCTTGTAAAATGCCGAGTTGCTGCTGTCCTCGTCGTTGATCTGCTTTGAGGTGAACAGCGACTCGTAAAAGTCCAGGGCGTCGGGATAATCCTGGTTCCAGCCCTGCGTCGAGAAGGCCACCCGTCCCCGCCGATGGGTGAGCGATGAATAGGATGCAAAGTTGACGACTTTGATATCGATTCGAATGCCGATTTTCGCCAGGTCCTGCTTGAGAACTTGCCCCGTGTATTCCGGCAATCCGGGGCGGTATGCGACGTATTCCACGTGGGGCTCGTAGCCACCGCGTCCCGTCTCGGGATCGTAGGGATAACCGGCTTTTCGCATGTGCTCGAGTGCTTCCGCGAGATCGTATTTCTGCCCCGGCACCTCGGGGTTGAACCCGCGTATGCTGCGCGGAACGGCGTGCGTGTGCACCGTCAGCTCGGTGGCTTTGAGCGCGATGTAGTGTTCTCGTTGGATCGCGCACGCCACGGCCCGCCGCACCTCGACGTTGTCGAAGGGGGGCATCTCCGTGTTCATGGCTTCCCCTTGGATGGAGACCAAGGGCTCGCGAAGCATGAAGCCGCGCCAGCGCGCATCGCTCGAATAGCGGGACGTGTCGGCCTGCGGCAGGTCCCGCACGACGTCGAGCTCTCCCCGCTCGAATTTCAGCCGCTGGGTGTTCGGTTTCATCGAGAAGACGAAGTTTATCGAATCGACATGGGGCATCCCCGGACGGAAATAGCCTTCGTGCCGGACGAGTGTGAGGCTGCGCCCGTGGTCCCATCCGCCCGGGGGCAGCTTGAAAGGCCCGGTCCCGCAGGGCGGCCACGTGTCGCTGTACCGAGCGCCCGCCCCCTTGCACGTGGGCCGCATGCTCGTCAGCGTCATCAGCGGGAGGAACGCGGCGTCGGGCTTCGCCAGATGAAACGCCACCGCGTAGCGCCCCACGACCTCGACACCGGAGAGGTGCTCGGCGCCCTTCGTGGTGAACTCGTCGAAGCCGACCAGGTTGTCGAAGAAGCTCGAGAATCCGTTCGGCGCGGTGGGATGCAGCGAGCGCTCGACGGAGCGTTTCACGTCGTGCGCGGTGAGCTCCTCGCCATCGTGAAAACGCACGCCTTCTCGCAGAAAGAACGTGTACACGAGCCCATCGGGCGACGTCGCCCAATGCGTGGCCAGATCCGGAACGACGTTGGAGGCCGCGTCGGTATCGACCAGGCCCGCGAAGATGAGCCGGACCAGGCGCCCGGAGAGCTCGTCGCTGTTCACCGGGTCCAGCGTGCGCACGTCGCCAATGCTTGCAAGATGCAAGGTTCCACCGCGCTGCGGGGACGCCTCCTCGCCGCTCGCGGCAGGGAAGGGGGCGGCGAGCCGGTCGCCGCACCCCGATCCCGCGAGCCCTACGAGAACGGCGACGCTAATCCTGGCGCGGATCGAGCGCATCGCGCAGTCCCTCCCCGAGAAGGTTGAACCCGAGCACCGCCGTCAGGATGGCGGCCGCGGGGGCGAGCACCAGCCATGGAGCAGCCGCGTAGACGTCCTGCCCCTCCGAGAGCATGCGCCCCCAGGTCGGCGTCGGCGGCGCAAGGCCCACGCCGAGGTACGAAAGCGCGCTTTCCGCGAGGATCATCTGCGCTGTGGCCAAGGCGGCGATCACGATGAAGGTACCCCCGACGTTGGGCAGCACGTGGCGCACCAGAATGAGCGGCGTGCTCTGGCCGAGTGCGCGCGACGCTTCCACGTAGGCGAGGCTGCGGATCTGCATCGTCTTGGCGCGAAAGAGGCGCGCGGCGCCGAGCCAGCCCGTCAGCCCGAGCACCAAGAGCACCGAGGTGAGGGTGGTGCGCTCCAACGCGGCGCCGATGGCCATGACGAGAAGGAGAAACGGAAAACAGAGCCCCACGTCCACGAGGCGCATCAGCAGGACGTCCACGTTCATGCGCGGTCCGCGCGCGAGCCATGCGATTCCGCGGCGCTCGGCGACGGTGCCTACGAGCGCCCCCACGGCGAGGACCGCGAGCGGCAGGCTCCAGGTGCCACGCACCATGGCCAGCGCGATGGCCGTACCGAGCGCCACGATACAGGGCCACGGAACGCGCATGCCGGGCGAGCCTTCGTAGTACCCCGCCACGATGCCCACCGCGCCGCCAAGCAGCGTCGAGATGGCCGTGGCGGCGAAGGCGACGGTCAGCGAAATGCGCGCGCCCAGCGCGAGCCTGGCAAGCTGATCGCGAAAGAGCCGATCCGTGCCGAGAAGAAAGTCGCCACCCGGCGGCACGGGAAATCCCGTTGCGCTGGAGTACCCGCGCGCGAAGTCGCTCGCATACGGATCGTGCCCGGAGAGCCATGGTCCGAAGAGCGCGAAGGCGACCAGTGCCAGCGTGAGCGCAGCACCGATCTTCGCACCGCGATGGTTCCAGAATCGAGCTTTCGCACGAGGATCCAGCACGATACCGGACTATATACCTAGAAGAACGGCGCGGTCAGCGATCTATCTCGACAGGAATGACGTCGTGATGTCCGCAAACGCATCGGGCGATTCTTCCGCCGGGGAGTGACCGCACTCGAAGACTTCGTAGCGGGCGCTCCTCAGTTCGCGCGCAAGCCGCCGGCCTTGCCCCACCGGGAGCGTGCGATCCTGGCGACCCCACACGAGCAGCGCCTCCGCAGTGACCCGCGGTAACAGCGCCACGAGCGGCCGCGTGTCCGCCACCGCGCGCAACGTTGCGAGCGCCGCCTCGCGCGCGGCCGGCGCGTTGAAGACGTCGAAGTGATGGTCGACGCGGTCCCAGGGAATGGTGGCGTTGGGCGCGTAGACGCGATCCTTGAAGTAGCTGCGGAAGACGGTTCGCCCACAGAGTTGCTTGAACGCGAAGGGCCCCACCACGGGCATGTTCGCCAAGCGTGAGAGCAGGTCGACGCGCGGTGGGTACACGATGGGATCGACCAGCACGAGCTTGTCGACCAGCGCATGGTGCCGAGCCGCGAGGGTGAGCGCCACCGAGCCGCCCATTCCATGGCCACAAATCGAGATCGGCCCGAGGCCGAGCGCCGCTATCACATCGACGAGCGATTCGGCAAATGCCTGGAACCCGTAGGCGTAACGCGCCGGCGGCGGTTTCTCACTTTGGCCAAATCCTGGCAAATCGGGCGCGATCACGCGAAAGTGCGCGGCGAGTTTCGGGAGCACATCCTCCCATACGAGACGACTCGAAAGACATCCGTGCACGAGAAGAACGGCGGGGGCGTGCGCCTCACCCGCTTCGATAAGTCGAACGCGGGCCCCGCGCGCACTCACGTCGCGCGTGACAGGGTTTAGGGGATAGGGGGTAGCGGCCACGTGGCGGCAACATAGCGCAGTGGGCCAAGGGATCTCTTCCCTAACCCCTTCACCCTAAACCCTTCCGATGGACACACATGGACACTCATCCACGCTTTCCAAACCTCCGTTTTCGTTCCTGATCTCGATGTCGATCTGCTGCTTCGAGAGTCGATTTGCTATGACATTTTCTGTCACGGCATGGAGCTAACTACGCGACTCCCTTCCATTATGGAAACATTGAGAAAAAAAGGTTGGAGAGGCGTTGACCGTAATCTTCCGCCTGCCATAGAGTCGCCGGCGTTCGATACGTGACGGCAGTTACTGGCTGAAACGCTGCTTTAGGTAGAAGTTTCTCTCCAGAAGCTTCTCTGGAGCAGCCTCTCGAAACAGCCCGCGTAGGGTGGGGACCATTGTCGCAGTTTAGGGCGAGCGAACGCATCGGCGCATGTGTTTCGATTCATTGGAACGCGCGTCGAGTGTGACCGACGACTAGGAAATGGTTTTGGTGCGTGTTGCTGGCGCGCCAATGGGACCATGTGCGGGCCTGAGGCGGCCTCGCATGTGGAGGGCGGGGGTGCGTCTGCCATTCGTGACCTGCGAATGGATGTGACGCGGAATGACCGGGAGGAACGACGAATGGACTCGAAGAATCTGCAAAACCTGACCAGCGCACATGTTTTGCGTGACGACCATCGCGTGTCCCTCAGCGAGGAGAGCACGGCAGGTGGTCAGGAGACGATGGAACCTGCGACCGAGGGAGCCCTCGCACTCGCACTGTCTCCGGCAGAAACCACGGAAAGCGAACAGGTCACCCGCGAACAACGTCGCTCGCGTCGCAAGCGCGCGGTGCGTGCACGCACCATCAGCGTGAAGCGCATGACGAAGCGCGAGCTCGAAATCGGGCGGCTTCTCTATCCGGAGACCGAAGCGGTCCCGCATCCGCGTACGCGTGCAGAATGCGCCCAAGGAATGCGGCCGTGCCCGTTCGTCTCGTGCAAGCACCACTTGTACTTGGACGTGTCGGCCAAAACGGGTGCGATCAAGCTGAATTTCCCGGATCTCGAGGTTTGGGACATGACCGAGACGTGCGCGCTCGACGTGTCCGATCGCGGCGGCACGACGCTCGAAGAGGTCGGCGCCATCATGAACCTGACCCGCGAGCGCATTCGCCAGGTCGAGGTCAAAGGCTTGGCCAAGCTGGAAGCGCTGCGCGAGATGTCCTCGCTGCGCGACTACGTGGACGAGGGCCCCGTCGGCAAGCGTCGCCTTCCCGTGCTCGCGAATCGCAAGGAAGAAGAGATCGAGGAAGAGGACGCGGACGAAGACGAGGATGAGGACGAGGAAGTGACCGCACGTGCGGACTCGGACTCGGACTCGAGCAGCGCCGCGGAATCGGATGACTTCGACGTGGAAGCGTTCGCCAGCGCCGAATTGGAATAAATCGAAGTTCTAGCGTGGCGACCGTTGACCGGGGCGGTGAGAGACGATAACGGGCGGGCATGCCCGTCCGAACCGCCCTTCTCTCCGTTTCCGACAAAACCGGTCTCGTCCCCTTTGCGCGCGCCCTGGCCGAGCGCGGGGTGACGCTTCTTTCGAGCGGCGGCACGGCCCGCTCGCTGGCCGACGCCGGCATCCCCGTCGAGACGGTGGAGAACTACACAGGCTCGCCCGAGGTGATGGACGGCCGCGTGAAGACGCTGCATCCGCGCGTCCACGGCGGCATTCTGGCGCGCGGGGAGCGCGACCGCGGCGATCTCGAGCGGCTCGGGGCCCGCGAGATCGACCTGGTGGTCGTCAACCTGTACCCCTTCGAGCGCGTTGCGCAGGCGAGCGGCTCGACCCACGAGGAAATCGTGGAAAACATCGACATTGGCGGCCCCTCGATGGTGCGCTCCGCGGCGAAGAACCACGCCCGCGTCACCATCGTGTGCGATCCGCAGGACTACGAGCGGGTCCTCGCGGAGCTTGCTGCCCACGGCGAGGTGACCCAAGCCGTTCGCTCCGAGCTCGCGGCGAAAGCCTTCGCCCACACGGCGGCGTACGACGCGGCCATCAGCGGTTACCTGTCGTCGCGGCAGGAAGACGGGTCGCGCGAGCCGTTCCCGCGCTACCTCACCTTGCCGTACGAGCGCGCGTATTCGCTGCGCTACGGGGAAAATCCGCATCAAAAGGGCGCGTTTTACGTGGAGCGCGGTGCGGCTGCCGGCTCGCTGGCACGGGCCGAGAGCCTCGGTGCCGGGGGCAAAGAGCTGAGCTTCAACAATTTGGTCGACGTCGAGGCAGCACTCGATGCCGTGCGCGAGTTCGACGCACCGGCGGCCGTGGTGGTGAAGCACACGAATCCGTGTGGCGTGGCCGAAGCAGACTCCTTGGTCACGGCCTACCGGGAGGCCCGCGAGGCCGACGCCGTCAGCGCCTTCGGTGGCATCGTTGCGCTGAACCGTCCCGTGGACGCGGACACGGCGGCGGTCCTGGCCGAGACCTTCCTCGAGTGCATCGTGGCCCCGTCGTTCGAGCCGCGCGCGCTGGAGGTGCTGCGCGCCAAGAAGAACCTGCGCCTGCTGGCCACGGGCGCCTGGCTCGCGGCGGATCACGAAGCACTTCAATACAAGCGCGTCGGTGGCGGCCTGGTCGTGCAAAGTCGCGACGCGAGCGCCAAGGGCGAGGTGGAGAACGGCAAGGTCGTCACCCGCCGGGCCCCCACCGCGGAGGAGCTCCGCGGTTTGAGCTTCGGCTGGCGCGTGTGCAAGCACGTGAAGTCCAACGCCATCGTCCTCACGCGCGGTACGCGCACCGTCGGTGTCGGCGCCGGTCAGATGTCCCGCGTCATTTCCGTGCAGATTGCATGTGAAAAGGCCGGCGACGGCGCCCGCGGAACGGTGCTCTCGTCCGACGCCTTCTTCCCGTTCCCCGACGGCGTGGAGGCCGCGGCGAAGGCCGGCATCACCGCCATCGCCCAGCCGGGCGGCAGCGTGAAAGATCCCGACGTCATCAATGCCGCCGACGCACTCGGCCTCGCCATGGTGTTCACGGGCGTGCGCCACTTCCGTCACTGAGTAAGGGGCTACGACTCGATCTCTGCCTCAAACTCAAACTCGATCTCTACCTCGCACTCAGCCTCGCACCCGCACTCGCACTCGTCATAACGAGCTGCGAGGGGATGCGAGGACGACTTGGCCTTGAACGACATCGACTGGTCGCACACTTAAAAGCGAGTGCGAATGGCGCTATCGATGAACCCTCCGATGGTCGTTCCTCGCTCCGCAGCGCGCTTCTTCACGTCGCGTAGAAGCCGTTCGTCGATGGTGATCGTGGTTCGTTGCGAAGCCATATCTTGAAGCATACGACCTGCGCATCAAATCATACGCGTACGGCGCGGGCGAGGCGCTCGATGCTGCCGGGGCTTTCGGCGGCGAGGTAGCGGCGCACCCATTCGCGGAGGCCTTCGTCGGCGAGAACCTCGAACCCGTGGCGTGCGAGCAGCTTGCCCATCGTTTCGGGCGTGTAGAGCGCGCGGAACGGTTCGCCACTGCGGCGCACGAGCCAGCGGACGGCTTGTGCGCCCGCGTTTCGCTTGTGACGTTGCCCATAGGTGACGCACAAAGTGGAACCCCGCGCGGCCAATTTTCGCTCGAGCACGGAGAGCGTGTGGTCCACCACCTCCGGCTGCAGGTACATGGTGACGCCTTCCCAGATGAAGGCGGTGCGCTGGGTCGCATCGTGGCCGGCCTCGCCCAGCCGCTGCTCGAGCGCGTCGCGCTCGAAGTCGACCGCCACGAACCTCACCTCCCGGGCGAAGCTCGGACGCTGGCCGATTTTCGCGCGCTTGTACGCTTGGGTCGCGGGGTGGTCGACCTCGAAGACCATCGTGTCGCGCAGGTTCGGCAAACGCCACGCGCGTGAATCGAGGCCCGCGCCCAAGACGACCAATTGGCGCACACCGCCCGCCACCGCCTCGGAGACGGCTTCGTCGATGGCGCGCGTGCGCAGGGACACGTGGCTGAAATGGTAGGCGCTGTATCGGGTCGCCACGTCCTGCACGCGGTTCCACACTGACGGGAACCGCTCGACGAACTCGAAGGCGAGCGCATACGGCTGCGGAACCAGATCGCGCGCGATGGGATCCGGCGCATCGGTTCCCTCCGACGCCGGTGCCAACCCACGCAGTGCCGCCACCCACGCCGCCGTGTGACTCGGTTTTCCTTCGCGCATGCGCGAAGTGTAAGCCTCTTAGGGGACGACTTCGACCGTCTTGCCGTCGGACAGATCGGCGCTGACGATTTTGACGATCTTCTCGTTTCCTTCGAGGCCGCTGGAGATCTCGATGGTCGCGCCGGTGTCGCGCTCGATCACGATGGGGACGAGACGGATCTTGTTGTCGTTGTCCACGACCGCGACCCGCACACCCTTGCCGTCGTTCAGGATGGCCGTCGACGGTAGCTCGAGCACCCGGTGCGGCGTGGGCAAGGTGAGGGACACTTGCGCGTACATTCCCCCCAGCAGCTCGCCGGTGGGATTCGCCACGCGCACCACCGTGTTCATCGTGCGCGTGGCCGAGTCGAGTGCACCGGCCGCGCGCCAGATCGTGCCGTCGAACGTCTTGCTCGGGTATTCGCGCACGCCGACCTTCGCGCTCAGCCCCGTCTTCACGCTGGGCGCCACGTCCTGCGGCACCTGCACGAACACGCGCATCGGATCGGTCGCCGCGATCTTGAACAGCGGGGTCGTATTGCCCATGGCCACGAGGGCACCGCGCTCGATGGTGCGTGACGTGATGGTTCCATCGAACGGCGCCACCACGCGCGCGAACGACTTCAGCTGCGTCAGGCGCCGGATGTTCGCCTGCTCCGCCTCCACGTTGGCGTGCGACACCCCGACGTTGGCCTCGTCGACCAGCGACTGCGCGCGCCGCTGCTCCAAATCTTGCTGCGAGGCCAGCCCCGCCGACGTGAGCTGCTTGTAGCGCTCGAAGGTGCTCTTCGAGAAATCGCGGTTCGCATTGGACTGCGCGATACCCGCGGTGGCCTGGGCCAGCTTCGCGCGCGCCTGTTCCAGCTCTTGATCGAGCTCCGGCGTGTCAATCTCTGCGAGGAGCTGACCCTCTTTGACCTTGTCGCCGATGTCCACCACCCAGCGCCGCGTGTACCCATTGGCCCGCGGGTAGATGACCGTCTCCTCGAGCGGCTGCACGCTGCCCGGAAGCAAGATCGCGCGATCGCTCGCCGACACCTTCGCGGAGATGACCGCCACGCGCGCCGAGGTTTGCGTGGCCACCTTCGTGCTCTCCTCGAGCGCGGCCCGCGCTTGGCGCTTGGGCAGATACCCGAACAGGAATGCGCCGCCCATCACCACCAGCGCACCCAGTGCCAGTGAAACCACGCGGGTCTTGGTGAGCGTGGCAGGCTCGGGCAGCGCGAACCCCAGCGTGTCCGCCGGCTCGGCTGGCTCGCTTGCCGGCTCGCGGGCTTCGTGATCGCGCGGGCTCATAGATTCTCCAAGAGCGGCTCGGGGGCGGCCGGCGTGCCTTTGCGCAAAACGCTGTACATTACGGGAACGAAAAAGAGCGTGGTGACCGTGGCGAGCAAAAGTCCTCCAATGACCGCGCGTCCGAGCGGTGCATTCTGTTCACCCCCTTCTTCCATTCCGAGAGCCATCGGCAACATACCGATGATCATCGCGAGCGCCGTCATCAAGACCGGGCGGAGTCGTGTCATTCCTGCGGCGAGCGCGGCCTTGGGCGCATCGTAGCCAAGCTTGCGCTGGTCGTTGGCGAACGTGACCACGAGGATGCTGTTCGCGGTGGCCACGCCCACGCACATGATTGCGCCCATCAGGGCCGGCACGCTCAGCGTCGTCCGCGAAAGGAAGAGCATCCACGCGATGCCTGCGACGGCGCCGGGCAGGGCCATCAAAATGATGAGCGGGTCGAGCCACGACTGGAAGTTGACCACCATGAGCAGGTACACGAGCACGACCGCGAACAGCAGGCCGAAGGCGAGGCCGCGGAACGACGACTCCATGCTTTCTACCTGGCCTTTGATGCGCACCGTCGTACCCCTCGGCAGATCGGGCTTCATCTTATCCACGATTCGCGCGATCGCCGTCCCGACCGAGCCAAGATCGGCCCCATCCACATTGGCCTGCACGTCGAAGGTTCGCGCAACGTTGTAGTGCGTGACATTCTGCGCCGCGAAGCCGCGCTGGATCTGCGCCACGTTGGAGAGAAGCTGCGCTCCGCCTTCTGCGGCCCCGGCCGACAGCGGCGTGGTGCGCAGCGCGTTGAACGAGTCGAGCTGGTACTGCGGCGTCTGCACGGCCACGGAATACTGCACGCCGCGCTTGTCGACCCAGAAGCTGGGCGACGTTTGCGAGCTCGAGGACAGCGACACCAGAAGATCGCCCGCGACGTCGCGCTCGGTCATGCCCAACTGCGCGGCCATCGTGCGGTCCACGTCGACCTTGAGGATCGGCGCACGCGTCACCTGAGCCAGGTGCACGTCGGCCGCACCGGGAATCGCTTCCATGGCGTCGGCAATCTTCTGCGCCACGCCGAAGGTTTGCTCTTCGCTGCCCGGCGCACCCACGACCTGCACGTCGATGGGGGCGGGCAGCCCGAAGTTGAGCACCTGCGTCGAGATGTCCGGCGCGAGGAAGAAGAACGTCGAATCCGGGAACTGCGCCCGCAAGGTCTTGCGGATGTTGCGCACGTAATTCGCCGTGGGCTCGTGCTCCTTCTTCAGCGCGATGAAAATCTGCCCGTCGGCCGGAGAGATGAGCGCGCCCTCGCTCAGCGACAAGTTGATACCGCTGTTGGGCACGCCGATGTTGTCGAGCATCGTCTGGATCTCGTGCGGGGGGATCACCTTGCGGATCGTCTCCTCGATGCGGACGAACTCCTTTTCCGTCTCTTCCACGCGCGTGCCGGGAACGCCGCGCACGTGCAGCTTGATGAGCCCCGCGTCGACGGTGGGGAAGAAGTCGCGCCCCACCATGGGGAAGAGCGCGCACGAGAGCACCACGAACACGGAGAAGCCGCCGATGGCCAGCTTGCGGTGCGCGAGCGCCCACGCAAGCCACCCGCCGTAGAAGTCGCGCACCTTCTCGAAGCCGCGATTGAACTTCGCGAAGAGGCCCGACGCCTCGTGCCCGTGCATGTGCTCTTCTGCCTCGCGCGCGAGCAGGCCCTTCATCAGCGTGGGCACCAGGGTTCGCGAGAGGAAGTACGACGTCATCATGGCGAACACGACGGCCAAGGCCAAGGGGCTGAACAGCGACTTGGCCGCGCCGGTGATGAACATGACTGGCACGAAGACGATGCAGATGCACAACGTCGACACGAACGCCGGAACCGCAATTTCCGAGGCGCCGTCGACGATGGCCGGAATCAGCGCCTTTTTCATGCCGAATTGACGGTGCACGTTCTCGATGGCCACCGTGGCGTCGTCGACCAAAATGCCCACGGCCAGCGCCATACCGCCCAGGGTCATCACGTTCAGCGTCTGCCCGAGGAAGCGCAGGATGACGATGGACACCAAAATCGAGAGTGGGATCGAGATGACCACGATGATGGTGCTGCGCCAGCTCCCCAAGAACACCAGCAGCATGATGGCCGTCAGCCCCGCCGCGATGCCCGCTTCCTTCACCACGCCGCTCACCGCCGAGCGCACGAACACCGATTGATCGAAGAGCAGATTGACCTTCAGGTCCTTGGGAAGCTTGGCCAAGGTCGAGGGCAGCATCTCGCGGATGCTCGCCACCACGTCCAGCGTGCTCGCACTCCCCATTTTGAGGATGCTCATGAGCACGGATTTTTTGCCCTCCACGTGCACCATGCTGGTCTGCGGCGCATTTCCATCGCGCACGTTGGCCACGTCGCGCATGTACACCGTGGTGCCGCCGGCCACCGTCTTCACGGGCAGCGCCGCGATCTGCTCGAGCAGCTCGGGGCTGCTGTTCACGTTGACCGGGTACTCGTCGTCGCCAATTTTCGCCGTGCCGCCGGGCACCACCAGGTTCTGCTGGCTGAGCGCCGTGTTGATGTCACGCGGCGAGAGCCCCCAGGCGTAAAGCCGCTGGGGGTTGATGTCGATCATGATCTGCCGCTGCTTGCCGCCGTAGGGCCAGGGGATCTGCGTGCCCTGGACGGTGGCCATGTCCGCGCGGACGAAGTTGATGCCGTAGTCGAACAGCTGCTGCTCGCTGAGCGAGTCGCTCTCCAGCGCCGCCTGGAGGATCGGCACGTTGGACGCGCTGTAGCGGATCACCAGGGGAGGGAGGGTGCCCTGAGGCATCTGCCCGATGATAGTTGCCATGGCAGCAGTTGTCTGCGCCGTCGCACCGTCGACGTTCGCGCCAGGCTGAAAAAAGATTTTGACGACCGCCACGCCCTGAAGGGACTGGCTCTCGATGTGCTCGATGTCGTTGACCGTGGTGGTCAACATGCGCTCCGAGTTGCTGACGATGCGCTTTTCCATCTCCTCGGGCGAAAGGCCGCTGTAGCGCCAAATGACCGAAATGACGGGGATATCGATCTCGGGAAAGATATCCGTCGGCATGCGCAGAATCGTCACCACACCGAGGATGACGATGAGCATCGACATCACGATGAACGTGTAAGGGCGTTTGAGTGCAATCCGGACGAGCCACATAGTGCTTTTCGAAAGACGCTTCCCAGGGGCAAAAAAACCGGGGCAAGACCAAGCTGAGGTATGGGGTCGACCCCTGAAATCGTCCAACATTTCGTCCCGATGTGATGGGACGGCCACGCATGTGCCGCGAGCGGTCGAATCCATGCAGCGAATGGCGGTCGCTTCGGATACGACCTTGCCATGAGCGTTGCGTTCGTGACGGGCGGATCGGGTTTCGTTGGGCGGGCATTGATCAGCTACCTCGTGGCGCGGGGGCACGAGGTTCGTGCACTGGCGCGCTCCGGGAAGGCGGCGGAGACGGTGCGTGCGGCGGGGGCCACCCAGGTGGTGGAGGGCGATCTACGCGGCGGCGATGCCGTTCTTAATTCGATGAAAGGTTCGGACGTCGTCTACCACGCCGCGGCCTTCACGCAGGATTGGGGCGACGAAGACGAAGCGTGGGAGGTGACCGTTCGCGGGACGGAGAACATGTTGGAGCTCGCGCGCCAGGCCGGCGTGAAGCGATTCGTGCACGTGGGCACCGAAGCGGTGCTGGTGGACGGGGACCCCATCGTGATGGCCGACGAGCGAAAGCCGCTTCCGAAGAGGCCCATCGGCATCTACCCGCGTACGAAGGCGGAGGCCGAGCGGCGCGTGCTTCGGGCCAACGATCCGAAAAGCCAGCCGCCCTTCGAAACCATCGTCACGCGCCCGCGGTTCATCTGGGGCAAGGGTGACACGACGTTGTTGCCGAAGCTCATCGAGGGCGCGAACGCCGGCGTGCTGCGGTGGGTGGGCGGTGGCACGTACCTCACGTCGACGTGCCACATCGACAACGTGTGCGAAGGCCTGGTGAAGGCGGCCGAGCACGGTCGCCCGGGCGAAGTGTATTTCCTCACCGACGGCAAGCCGGTGGAGTTCCGCTGGATGATCTCGTCGCTGCTCGAGTCGCAGGGCGTGACGCCGCCGTCGAAGACGATTCCGTACTGGCTCGCGCGCACGCTGTCGCGCTCGAGCGACGCGGTGTGGCGCGCATTTCACCTGAGCGGCCGCCCGCCGCTTCCGTATGGCTCCTTCTTGCTGGTGGGGCACGAAGTCACGGTGGACGACACCAAGGCCCGAAAGGAACTCGGCTACGAGGGCTCGGTCTCAATTGAGGCGGGCCTTCGCGAGATGCAACAGAACGCGTGACGGAGGTGGGCCGGGGCCCCGCTTGCGGGGATGGGACTCGCCGACCCACCAGCGGCGGGGTTGCGTGACATGCGGGCTTGAGTGCGGCGGACTCTTGCGCGAAGCACGTCTCTCTGTTTCATTGAAAATATTTGGGGGCGTGCACGGTGTACCTGGTGGCAAATAGGGTGGGGCGTCTCATCGAGTTGACGGTCGAGACGCCCGTTTCCGTCGACGAAGCCAATCGCGCCTTCGTGGACACGCGCAACCTCGTGCAAGGTCTGCGAACGAAGGTGGTGACGGCCTGCGATCTGATGGGGGCCGACATCTTCGCACCCGAGGTGTCGGACAAGTTGACGCATCTCATGCGAAGCGACAACCCGCACGTGGAACGCAGCGCCTACCTCGTGAGCGACGCGCCGACCTTCAGCCTTCAATTCATGCGCATGATCCGCGAAGCGGGGAATCCGGCGCGGCGCATCTTCCGCCGCCGCGCCGAAATGGAATCGTGGCTCGCCCCGGTGCTGACCCTGGACGAGCGCGAACGCCTCCACACCTTCCTCGATGAACGCGGCGTCGCCCGGTTAGGGTTTAGGGTTTAGGGAAGAGAGAGCTGAGAAGAGAGAGAGCTGCTTTCTCTCCCCCTAAACCCTAAACCCTATCCCCTATCTCATCTCACATGCGACTGGCGCACTCCGTACAATGCGAGGCCGGCGAAAAGCCCGACCATCGCAACCACGACGAGCATCTTGATCAGCGTGAAACCGTTGTGAATGTGGCGCATGGTCGTTACTCGCGGAGCTTCCCGATGACGGGTTTGGTATCACCTGCGGCAACGCTCACTTGAACGGATTTGCGAAGGCCCTGTTCGGCATTCACGAAGACGACGGTGTGGTTGCCTGGGGGTACGGAGATTCGTACCTTGGGTGTACTCCCAATCGGCTTTCCGTCGAGGACCACCGACGATGCCGGGATCGAATTGATGTTGAGGAACGCCTCACCCCCAGGCCCCGCTTGCTGGCTCGTGCCCGAGTAGTCGGATGCCGCGGCGGCGGGTGCATTCCGGTCCGGCAGCATCGTCGGCCCCTCGGATCGCTCTTTGGCCGGCGGCGGGGCTGCGGGGGCGGTGCGCGGATTGGCTGCCGCGAATTGGGGAAGCGGTACCTTCGGTTCGAGTTGGACGTTGAAGGTCTTCTCGGCCTGCCCATCGGCAAAGCTAATGGGCTGTCGGTAATCGGAGAATCCGAAACGAGATGCCTCCAGGTTCCACGCTTTGTTCGACGTGTCGATGTCGACCGAAATGGGGAACGTCGGCAAATCGCGTCGATCGGGGCCGGAGACCAAATAGACCTTGGCCCCGGGCGTGCCGAGCGTAATGGTCACTTTGCCGCGAAGGACCTTCAGCGACATGGAGCCGAGATCCTGCATTTCGTCTTTGGCGAGTGTGACGACGCGCTCGAGCGGCTCGTAGCGTTCGTTGCCGACGATGCGGATCTTGTGCTCGCCCGGGCTGAGGTCCCGCACTTCTTGAGGGAGCAGCCCCGCCTCGCGCCCGTCGACGAGAAGCTTCATCCCGGGCTGGTTGGCGGCCACGCGAAGGCCGGTGGTGGGGCGCGATGCATTCGACGCGAGCACCACGTCGACCGGCACTTCCTTGCGTGATTCGGCGACGACCGCGCGCTCGCTCACCGAGCCGTCGGCGCCGAGCACTTTGACGTTGTGCGCGCCCGCGCTCACGCCCTCGACGAGGCAGGGCGAGGTATCGCACTGCTTCTTGCCGTCGAGAAAGATCTCCACGCGGTTGTACATCATGCCCTTGGGATCGCTCACGCGGACGGCGACCTTGCCCGTGCGCGGGACGAACACGATGAGCAGCGTGGTCGCGCTCACCACGAGAAGCGCCGCGGCGAGCAACACGAAAAGCCACGTGCGGTTCGGCGGCGGACGCACCAACGCCGTCGGCTCGTAACGGCTCATGGGCGGCGGATACGGTGGCGCCCCATAGGCCGGCGCGGGGTTCGTCGAAATGGGGCCCGCCTGAATCGGCAGGGGCGTCGCACGCCGCGGAAAGCCCGACGATGGAGGCGGCACCGACGCGGGCGGCTGCATCGGTTGCAGGGGCTGCGAGAACGGCGCCGGCGAATTGTACCGGCGTGACGGCGGCGGCGTCGAATTGTACCCCGATGCGACGGGCACCGAGCCCGATCCACGTTGCGGCAGGGGCGGAGGCGGCGACGTCGTCGGCGGGGCCGTGCGAAATCCACCGCGCTGCGTGACGGGCGGCGGTGCAGGTGGCGGCGGCGCCGGCGTGATGCGTGGGGCCGCACTGCGCCGCTGCGATGGCGGACCTTGCACGTTCACGCTGGGGCGATCGGCGTTGTCGAGCACGTTGCTCGCCTCGTGCTCGTCGTCCCAATCGAGGGGCAACGTTGCGCCCGCCTGCAGCGCCTGCCGCTGCTGCGTCGAATAAGCCGAGGCTGGATACGCCGCATTGTGAAGCGGCGTCGACGCGGAGAACGGAACCGCGACGGGGGTGAGATCCGACGACGTCAACTCACCCGGCGCCCCGGCGGCATGGACGCCGAGCAAGGTTCGCTTGCCGATGGCCGGTGCAAGCGGAACATCGCGCGCCGGTGAGCGCATCGCCACGGGGCTCGTGGGCCGAGGTGCATCGCTGCGCATGCGGCCCACGGGCGGAGACGGAGGATTCGGAGGTCCGCTTTGGGCCGACGTTCCCTGCCGAGGATCTCGTTTCAGCACGACCTTTCCGGCCACGGTCTCCATCGGCGGCAGACGCCCCGCTGCGATGGTGTCGTCCTCCGAGTTATCGTCCTCGACTTCTGATGACATCTCCGTGATCTCCTGGGACCCAGCGGACATGGTACCGCCCTGGGCTTTCTCAGGCCATCCGATGCGCTGCGTCCTCGGGCCGGTGCTCACGGGTCCGTTCGCTTCCGGTGCGTCCAAGGGCGTGTCGGTCAGCTCGGGAAAAAGATGGCGCATGTAGGCAGCCACCTCCGCCCGCGACGCCACTGCACCCTTGGCCATCGCCACGGATTGCAGCTCCCTGTAGAGCTCCTTGGCCGAACGCTGGCGCGTGTCCAAATCCGTGGAAAGGGCCCGCATCACCACGCGGTCGAGCTCGGGCGGCGTATCCCGCCGGATGGTCGAGGGCGGCGCTACCGTGGCCGCGTCGCGGATCTTCTGAAGGATGAGGAACTCGTTCTCGCCGTCGAAGAGCCGCTTCTGCGTGAGGAATTCCCAGAGGCAAACGCCCATCCCGAACACGTCGGCCTGCGCATCGACCTCGGCGCCGCACGCTTGCTCGGGGCTCATGTAGCCGAAGCTTCCCTTGATGGAACCGACCTGCGTGCGCGAGATTTTGCCCTGGGCCTTGGCAATTCCAAAGTCGACCAGTTTGACGTCGCCGGTGGTGGAAACGACGATGTTCTGCGGACTGATGTCGCGATGAACGATGGAGGAGGGGAGTCCGTTTTCATCGCGCCGCGCGTGCGCGTAGCTCAGGCCTTCGCCGATGCGCGAGAACACGTAGAGGATGAACGGCAGCGGGACCGGCATGCCCCGCTGGGTGGACCGTTCGAAGACCGCCCGCAGATCTTTTCCATGTACGTATTCGAAGGCGATGTAGAAGCTTCCATCGACACGGCCAAAATCGAGCATGCGCGCAATGTGCGGATGCTCCAGACGCGACACGATGCGTGCCTCGTCCTCGAACATGGAAATGAATTCTTCGTCTTCCGCGATATGGGGAAGAATCTTTTTTAGCCCGACGAAATGGCCGTATTTCTTATTTCGGGCACGAAACACCTCGGCCATTCCACCGGAGGCGATCCGGGCGAGCAGGGTGTAGGGGCCGAAGGCACGTGGGAAACTCAACGCATTCCTTTTTACCTCGGCGCGCCCGCATCCAAAAGGGGAACGGCGCTCGCCTGTGAACTCGGAGATCGCGGTGCTCTCTTATTGAAATAACGCACCCGTTGCATTTGAAGCGGCTGCCATACCGAAGGTCGGACGATGGGCGTCGACGCGAATTGCGGATGGGCCCCCGCCGTTTCCCCGCGAACGAGCCGCGCCGTCGCAGCCATTTCCGCGACGGGCTCCCCTGCAATATCCAGGTGACCACCTGGAAACGCATGTGCGTCACCGGCGGTAGCCAAGCGAGTGCTGCATCCGAGCCGTGCAAGAAGGGCATCGATGGCGGCTGTCGTTTCTGCATCGGGGGACCGAGCCGGATCGAGCTCGATCCATACGAGCATGCCTTCTTCGTCATCGATGCCCGCAAACGTGCGCGCGCCCTTCGATGCCGCGATCGATTCGCCGCCGGCGAGGAGCATTCCTTCGGACGGCGCATTCGGCAGAGCCTGAAAGAGACCTTGCGAAAGCCAAATGCCGATTTGTCCTGGTCCGCCGCGTGAAGGGTGCGCACCCGAAAAGGACACGACGGTCGGCGTCTGTTCGGTGGTGCCTGCGCTGGCGGCGGCGCGCACGGTGCGCGGATCGATGCGGAGTACACGCACCTTCACGTCGGGTCGACTTGCGAGGGGGCGCACCCACGTGGCGGCCATCGCATACGGAAAGCCGTGCTGCGGAAGACCCTTCACGCGCCATGTGCCTTCGCCGGGAACGGCCGGCGTGATCGCCGACGCCACATCGGGCCCCGGCAACAGCGGGCGCCGCGTCAGGTAGAAGAAGTCGCGCTCGTCGCGGTGGATGTAGCGCGGGAAGTTCATGTGGCCCATGCCCTTGACCATGCGCCGCGCCCGCACACGGAAGTCGGGCATCGACTTGAGCGAGCCTTCGAATTCCCAATCTTGCTGGAGCGGCCTCCCGAGGGCCGTGAGCGCGTCCTTCGGCTGCGCGTTGTAAAACTCGAAGCCCGCGTGGCCGGTGTTCATGTCGAGGTGCATGCCGAAGGCGCAGCGCGCGGCCAACATGGCATTGGCCAGCACGTCGGCCGAAATGTCATTGCCCCAGAAATAACCGACGAAGTTTTCCTTGGTGAGACAGAGGCCGCTGCGCGTGGTGTGCACTTCGTCCGCCCAGCCTTTGGGCGTGCCGCCCCACCAGGTGCGACCCCACGGGTTGAACCGATCGTCTTGCACCAGCGCGGTGAGATTCTGCCGGAACGAGAGCACCTCGTCGCCGACGTCGGGGGTATCCGGTGGCCACGCGCCGAAGGCCGTCGAGCCGTCTTTCATCTCGAGAACGGTGGCCGCGTAGGGCTTGGGCGGCAGATAGAGCGCGCCGTCGGCCTGCATGCCGTACTCGCCATGCATCGCTTGAAAGCCGCCGTTGAAGCCGGCCACGAGGTGATTCCACACCTCGGGGGTGCGCGGGACTTCGCCGGTTCCCGCCTCGCCGGTCGCGCTCACCGGCTCGACGGTGCCGGCCTGCATGTGCAGCGCAATCTGCCGCGGATCCCACAAGGTGACGTACACACGCGTCTCGTGGCGCGTCTTGTCCGCGCGCACGAACGAGGTGACGAAGGGCGAGGGGAGCCCGGGCCCCTGGCGGATGAACGGGTCGCGCTCGAGCGAGATCCACTGGCCCTCGCCGGGGAGGGGCGGCGTGACGATGGGCTTCATCGCGGTGGGCGGCCACCCGAGTTCGGGATCGGTGAACACCGGCTGGTGCTGCCCTTGGTTGATGCCCGCGAGATCGCGCTCGACTTCCTGCTCTGTGGCGTCGGGCGAGATGCGTGCGCGTACACGCATCGCCCAATCCAGCGCCGTGAAGGCGACGGCCTTGACGACCTGCATCTTCTCTTCGCCGAACCACGGCAGGGCGCGCACGCGATCGACGGCCCACGTGACGAGCCGCCCGGGCGCCGCCTTCACGTCGGGGCGCGTGCGAACCCAGCCGGCACCCTCCACGGTCGCACCACGCGGGGCGTCGATGACGATGCGGCGCTTGTCGGCGACCGCGGTGAGCTTTCCATCGGGCGCGAACGACAGATCGATCTGGCCTGCCGGCGGATCCAGCTCGAAGACTTGGTGCAGGACGCCCGAAGTCTGCCCCGTTTGCTGCAAATTGCCGAGCGCGAGCTGCCAACGCTGCAGCCGGGTGAACTCCGTGTACTGTGCAGGCGATTGGCCTGCGAGATCGAAGACGTGCACGTCTTTGACGACGCCGTCGAGCGACGTGGACGTGGCGGCGAAGGTGCGCCCACCGAGCCGCGCGAGGACGGGGCGCGATTCGTCCACCCCCATCGAGTGGGTCAGGTTCCAGAGCGAACCCACGTCGAGCAAGACGCCCTCGGGCGAGAGGCGTGCCTCCACGAGGTAGAGATCGTTGGGCTCCTTGGCCACATGCGCGCGGACGAGGGCGCGTGCGCCCCCGAGCATGGCGCCCTCGATGCCGTTTGCACCGGTCACCCAGGCGATGTCCGGCTCTTCGCAGGTCAGGCCATGCGCCGAGAGGACGGAGATGAGGGCGGCCGAGCGGCTCACCGCTTTTGGATCGATGTCCTCGCCGCGCGCGGACGCGAGCAACGCGGCAAGCGCGAGGGCATACGGGACGGGGCGCGCGTACGCTTTCGCGAAGCCGATGCGATCGCGCCGGCGCGCGCGAACGGCGGGGGCGGAGTCCGGACCAGACAGGGGTGGTTTGGAGAGCGACGCGACCAACCCCTCTTCTTGTAGCCCGCGAGCGCGTGCATTGGCAATTGAGCCAACTCAGTTGGCAACGCCTGGGAACTTACGGTGCGATCGAGCCGCTTCTCCCGAAAAATGGGCTCGATCTGCGAAGAATGCCCGGGCTCGAAATGTGCTACCTAGTTTGCACCATGGCGAGGCTTTCTTTGCAGCGAATCGTGCGCCGGTTCTCCGCCGCGTTTTTCGCGCTTCTCGTCCTGGCCTTCGTCGCGTGCGCGAGCCCGACATTGCCGTTGCCGCCGCCCGCCATCCCGTCGGTTTCGCAAGCCGGGGAGGGTCAGTATCGACTTCGTTCGGAGCACGGTGTGGAGCCCAACGCCATCGTGGTGATCATCAACCACAACAGCGCACTCTCCGGCGACGATCGCGTGGACGGCACGGAAGCCGACGCGCAAGGCACCTGGGAAGCGGTCATCCCCGCAAACCCAGGCGACTTTCTCGATGTGAAACAGGAGTTCGGAACGATGGGCTCCCCGTTGACGACATTCCAGATCCCGCGCTGAGCGGCGCGGGGACTTAGAACCGAACGAGGCGGCGCGTGCTTACGCACCGGGCAAGGCCCACCACCGTGCCCACGGTGATGAGCACGCTTGCGATGGCAAACGAGCTGCCAACGGGACCCATCATGGTGAAAAGGTTGTCGAACATGGCTGCATGCCCTTTCGGGTTGGGCCAGAAATAAAAACTGGCCGCCCAGTATCTTTTGGCCGATGGGCCAAAAAGTCAAGAGCTTGCACTGCAACGCGTCAAAATTAACCTCTCTGCCACATGACGCAACTCATCCGAAAGGAGAGAGAGAAATTACAGGAAGACGGGAAGGCGGGAAGACCTGAGGTTTTGTGTGTTTTCAGCGGCCCTAATCGCGCGAAATACACAAAGAAACCTTCTGGCCTTCTCGTCTTCCCGTCGTCCTGTGAACTCTCTCCTAGAGCTCGAACAAGGAGAACGCGACGATCTCGAGGGCGCGCAGGGTCTCCTCTTCCTCGGTGGGATCCTGGGGGTCGAAGAGCTGATGCATGCAGAGCCCATCCAGGGATGCCATGAGCATTCGAGTGACCACCAACGGGGAGACTTTTGGCCGGAGGCCCAAATTTTGGAAGCTCAGCATGAACTCCGCGATGATCTGCTCGCGGGTCGCTTGAATCATCTTTCGGACGGCGCCGCGCAGCTGCGTGTCGTGCACGGCCTGGGTCATCAGGTCCATCATCACGCGGATCTCGGGGCCGCCTTCGCGGCGGATGGCCCACGCTTCGCGGAGGAGACGGCGAATGCGCTCCGTCGGTGCGCCGCCGAGATCCCACGCGACGCGGATGCGTGAGCGGACGATCTCGGAACAGTGCTCGAGCACCCGCGTGATGAGATCGTCCTTGTTGGCAAAGTGGTAGTGCACCACCCCTTTGCTCATGCCCGCCGAGTCGGCGATGTCGCTCACGCTCGTGCGCGCGAAGCCCTGGTTGGCCAATGCGCGCACCGCGGCCTCGACGACGGAACGCCGACTGGCCTCGCTCTTTTTGTACGATGAGCGCGCGCTCATTTTTGGCCGATCGGCAATATCATGCACGGAAAACGGCAACGTCGCACAAGCCTTGTGGTGCGGCCGACGCCTTTTCCAATGACGCGATGCGGCGACGGGCGCCTAACGCCGCTCGCCTAACGCCACTCGCCTAACGCCACTCAGTCGTGGGCGAGGCGATGGAGGCGGGCGCGTCGAACATTTTCAGCGCGATGCGCTTCTTCTTCTTCGGAGCCGGTGCGGCGGTGAAGGACTCTTCGTCGATGACGTCGCCGACCAAATCGTAGTCGCTGGCCTGCGAGATGCGGACACGCCGGATCTGACCGGCGAGCACTTCGGCACCGGACAGGTAAACCTGGCCATCAATTTCCGGCGCCTGGCCCGCATGGCGGCCGGCCATCACGAAGTCGTGCTCTTCGCTCTGGCCCTCGACCAGAACATCGAGCTCTTGCCCGATGCGCGCCTTGTTGGCCTTGCGGGCAATGCGGCGCTGCAGGCTCATGAGCTTGCGGTAGCGGCTCGAGGCGACGCGAGCGGTGACCTTGTCGTCGAAGCCGAAGCTCTTGCAGCTCTCCTCGTCGGAGTAGCGGAAGACGCCCACGTGATCGAACTCGGCCCAGGTCACGAAGTCGCAGAGCTCTTGGAACTCCTCGTCGGTCTCGCCGGGGTGGCCCACGATGAAGGCCGTGCGGAAGGTGAGGCCCGGGATCTCCTTGCGCATGCGCTCGACCACGCGGCGCTGGCGATTGGCGCCGTGACCGCGCTTCATGCGGCGAAGCATGGCGTCGGCCGCGTGCTGGAGCGGCATGTCCACGTAAGGAACGACGCGGGGGTGCTGCCCGAGCAACTCGATGAGCTCCTCGTTGATGGTCTCGGGATACAGGTAAAAGAGGCGCACCCAGCGAATGCCCTCCACGTCCGCCACGCGCCGCGCGAGTGCGGCGAGCGATCCGCGGGACTCCTTGGAGAGATCGCGCCCGTAGGCGATGGTGTCCTGCGAGATCAGGTTGATCTCCACCACGCCCTGCGCGGCGAGCTGCTCGACCTCGCGCACGACGTCGTCGATGGTGCGGGAGCGCTGCTTGCCGCGAAACTCCGGGATGGTGCAGAAGGAGCAGACGCGGTTGCAGCCCTCGGCGATTTTCACGTAAGCGTGCACCCGGTTGCCGGTGAGCACGCGCGGATCTTTGGCGCTGATGACCCAGTCCGCCGGGTGGCCGACGAGCATGCGTTCGGCGCCGCCGCGGAGCACGTCGCCGAGCTTGAGCATGTCGCTCGAGCCGAGGAAGTGATCGACCTCGGGCATCTGCGAGGAGAGCTCGGTCGGGTACCGCTGGGAGAGGCACCCGGTGACGACGAGGCGCTCGAGGTGGCCGTGCTTCTTCAGCTCGGACATCTCCAGGATGGTGTCGATCGACTCCTTCTTGGCCTCGCCGATGAAGCCGCAGGTGTTGATGACGATGGTCTCCGCCTCTTCGGCGTCGGCCACGACTTCGTACCCGGAGGAGCGGGCGACGCCCACCATGACCTCGCTATCGACGCGGTTCTTCGGGCAGCCGAGGCTGACGAAGTACACGCTTTTCCGCTTCGAATCGGTCTCCGTTTGCTTTCCGCGCGTCTTTCCCTGCATTTTCGAAGCGCTCCTCGTAGCACGCGGGCCCGGGTGGAGCACCTGGAACCAGCTAGGAACGCCGAATCAACCCATCATCTGGGTGAATCGCTCGAACAAATACAGGGAATCGTGCGGTCCGGCGGCGGCCTCGGGGTGGAACTGGACGCTGAAGGCGCGCAAATCCGGCACGGCGATGCCCTCGCTGGTGCCGTCGTTGAGGTGCACGTGGGTGCGCTGGGCACGGGCAGGGAGCGAGTCGAGGTCGACGCAGAAGCCGTGGTTCTGCGTGGTGATCTCGATGCGGCCGGTGGTGAGATCCTTCACCGGCTGGTTGGCCCCGCGGTGGCCGAACTTGAGCTTGTACGTCTTGCCGCCCAGCGCGCTGGCCAGGAGCTGGTGCCCGAGGCAGATGCCGAAGATGGGAACCTTGCCGACCAAGTCGCGCACGGTGGCGATGCCGTATTGAACGGCCGCGGGATCGCCCGGGCCATTCGAGAGGAAGACGCCGTCGGGCTTCATCGCCAGGATCTCGGCGGCGGGCATGCGCGCCGGGACGCCGGTGACCTTGCAGCCCGCGTCGACGAGGCAGCGCAAGATGTTCTTCTTGATGCCGTAGTCGATGGCCACGACGTTGTACTTCGGCTCGTTCGAGGCGATCGCGCCCGTGATCGGGTTGGGCACCTTCCAGCCGCCGCGGCCTTCGGTCCAGCGGTAAGGCTCGCGCGGGGAGACGACGTCGACGAGATCGAGTCCGTTCATGTCGACGGCCTCGCGGGCGCGGCGTACGAGCACCTCGGGGGCCTCGGTGCCGATGGCGGCGTTTTGCGCGCCGTGGTCGCGCAGATGGCGCGTGAGCTTGCGCGTGTCGACGCCCTCGATGCCCACCTTGCCGTGCCGCGCGAGGTACGCGTCCAGCGACTCCTCGGAGCGCCAGTTGGAGGCGAGGGGACTCAGGTCGCGCACGACGAAGCCGGCCACGTGCACGCGGCCGTCGACCGATTCGCTGTCCTCCGCGTTGACGCCGACGTTGCCGATTTCCGAGGCGGTCATCGTCACGATTTGTCCGGCGTACGACGGATCGGTCAGCACCTCTTGGTAGCCGGTCATCGTGGTGGTGAAGACGGCTTCGCCCGTCGTCAGCCCGCGCGCACCGAAGGGTCGCCCGGGGAAGACGGTTCCATCGGCCAGAGCGAGGTAAGCGCGCTCGGTGCTCATCACGAACCCCCGTTGAAGACGATGTTTCCAGCCACCAAGGTCATTTTCACGCGTCCTTTGACGTTTCGGCCCATGAAGGGGGTGTTCTTCGACTTGGAGCGTAGGCGCGATGCTTCGATCGTCCAGCGCTCCTCGGGATCGATGAGGACGAGATCGGCGCGGGCACCCTCGCGAATGCGCTTGTCCGGCAGGCGGGCAATGCTCGAGGGCGCATGCGTCAGCGACTCCACGAGGCGATTCAGCGGCAGAGCACCCTGCTCGACCAGGCCGAGCAAGAGGGGAAGACAGAGCTCGAGGCCGATCATGCCGGGCTTGGCCTCGGCGAATTCGCAATGCTTGTCGAGGATGCCGTGCGGCGCATGATCCGTGGCGACCGCATCGATGGTGCCGTCGGCCAGGCCTTCGCGCAGCGCCTGCACGTCGTGCTCTTCGCGCAGCGGCGGGTTGACCTTGCACGCCGTGTCGTAGAGCCCCACGGCCTCGTGCGTGAGGAGCAAGTGGTGCGGCGTCACCTCGGCGCTGACCCGCAGGCCGCGCGACTTGGCCTCGCGCAGCAGGCGAACGGTGCCCTCGGTCGAGGCGTGCGCCACGTGGTAGCGGGCACCCGTGTACTCTGCAAGCATCAGGTCGCGCGCGACGATGATGTCCTCGGCGACGCGCGGCCAACCGCGCAATCCGAGCTTCGTCGACACGGAGCCTTCGTGCATCTGCGAGCCCTCGGTCAGGGCGTGGTCTTCGGCGTGTTGAATCACCGGCATGTCGAACACGCTGGCGTATTCGAGCGCGCGGCGCATGACCGAGCTGCTCGTGACGCAGCGGCCGTCGTCGGAGACCGCCACCGCGCCGGCCTCGCGCAGATCGCCCATTTCGGTGAGCGCTTCGCCGCGCTGGCCCATGGTGATGGCGCCGATGGGGTGCAGGCGCGGGCCACCCACGTCGTGGGCGCGCGCGAGCATCGCCTCGGTGACCATGCGGCTGTCGTTCACCGGGACGGTGTTGGGCATCGCGCAGACGTCGGTGAAGCCGCCGGCAGCGGCGGCGCCAAGACCGCTGCGGATGTCCTCTTTGGACTCCTGGCCGGGCTCGCGCAGGTGCGCGTGCAGGTCGACCAGGCCGGGAAGCAGCCACGCGCCGGGCGGCGGGGCAATGACCTGGGCCCATTCGGCTTTGGCCGCCTCGGCGCCGACGTTGGGGCCGAGGCGAACGATGCGGTCGTTCTCGATGACGACGTCGATGATCGCATCGAGGGACGACGAGGGATCGATGGCGCGCACATGACGGAAGACGATGAGGCGTTCCACGTGGTTCCTTTGGCTCGGCGCCGTCATATCACGACTCGTTCCGGACGCGAGTCGCTCCCCACGTGGAATCTTCGCTCGATGAGCCCGGTGCGGCAACTCCGCACGCGAACCGTGACGAAACCGCGTCCGGCGACGACCCAGGAGACGGTTCGGCGGGAGACATTCCCGCGCGCGTGCTGTTGGACCACGAACCCCAGGGACGCGTCGAGGCCGCGGCCCCAGCCTTCGAGATGGCCCACGTCGCGCCGCACCTCGTGGGGTGGGGTGACGCGCACGCCGTCCTCGGCAATGGCCTCGGCGTACAGCGGCGCATTGAACGGGAGCCCCTTGGCCGACGCGAGCACGAACGTGGGCAGGTACCCGCGGTTTTCCACGGTGAGGTCCACGCGGTAGGTGCCCTCGCCCAGGCGGGTAATCTGGGGCTCACCAAGGACGACGCGCGGGGCGAGGGCGGCCACGCGGAAGAGGGCGGCTGCCTGGTTGGTGCAGATTTCGGCGATGCGCTCGTACGGCGGATTCTGGATGCCCACACGCGGATCCCGTCCGCCGATTTCCACCTCCCCGAGCTGCGGATGCTGGAAGGTGCGCCACGGCCGCAGGATGCGCCCCTGATTGTGCTCGCGATCCCAGCGGGCGATCTGGACGAACTCCTCGCGCGTGATCTGCGAGTAGCGCAGGATGAACGGGCGTTTGCGCTCGAGGCCGACCTGCGCGAAGAAGTCCCAGAGCTCGCACACGTAGGCAATGGCGCCGCGCTGGTGGTAACCGAATGCGGCGAGATCGCCGTGGAGAACCGTGTCGGCCGAATAGAGGAACTCCTCGAAGACGGACACCATGGGGTAGCCCGTGAGCTTCTCGCACCAGGCGCCGATCTGCTGGAAAAGCGCCAGATCGGACGGGTTCATCTTCTTGTCGGGCGCCGTGCCCAACGGGCGGAGGAAGGCGCCGCCAAAGGTATGGAGGTTGAGCCAGGCGAAGATCTCCGGGTGCTCGGAGACGAAGGTCACGACGGCGCGCGACTCGGGTTCGCTGGTGGGAAAGGCGCCCGCGCCGACCTGCTCGACCTCGGGCACCCACGAGAAAGGGAAGTTCCGATTGAGATCCGTGTCGGTGTCCGTGAGGTAGCCGGGATCGGGAATGGTGACGCCGTCGAAGGGCTCGACGATGCCCTCGGGGTACATCTTGTAGAAGGGGCCTTCGTCTTCGAGCTGGCGCGGGAGCATCAGGCCGGGGAAGTCCTTCGACTCGACGAATTCGCCGGTTTCGTCGCGCTGGCGCATGGCCAAGGTGAGGCCGTCGCCGTCGAGATCGCGGTAGACCCAGCGGGGGACCTGGTGCCGCTCGGGCCGGCGGTCGCGCGGGTTGGAGCGGACGTAGCGCCCTTCGGTGAGCACGGCCTCGGCACCGTCGGGCGACATGCGCGGCAGCACGTAGAAGAGGACATCGGCGGCGACGGCGCGCACGTGGGCGGGGAGGTCGTGCGCCTCGCCCCCTTCACCTGCTCCGACGTGCATGCGGATCACGTCCTCGGCGATGGCGAGGGCGACGCTGGAGCCGCATAGCTCGCCCGCGTGCATGTTGCCATCGACCCATACGGAAGGGCGAACGCGGTCGGGTTCGGGGCCGATGGTGAGCAGCCAGAGATCACGGCCTTCCAGCGATTTGCCGATGGATCGCAAGCGCACGAGGTGCGGAAAATGCTCGGCCCACGCGTGCACCTGCGCGGTGAGCGTGTCGTAGTCGATGTAGCGTTGGCGAAAGCCGCGATGAAGCGAATCGAGGGTCTCCACGGTCGCGGACTATAGCGCCGCTTTCTGTCTACGCGGCGAGAGGCCTTTCTCACGCGTGAGACACTTCCCGATCGCGCGCGGCGTCTTTTGCCGGAGATCGCGCTGGTCTCGAATGTGCGTAGGGGCCGTGCAGGAGGCCTCATGACCGACTCTTCGTTTTCGATGCGGTGCTGCGCGACGTCCTTGCTGGTTTGCCTCGTCGGCCTTGGCTTTGCCGCGTGCTCCGATGGATCCTCGAACGCAGGCAACGCAGGCAACCCGTATGTGGCGGACGACGACATTCGCCGCCCCCGCGATGCGGGCGCCCCCGATGCGCGCGTGTCCGACGGCGGCTCCGCGCCCGCTCCCACGACGTGGTGGCAGCCGCGAAGCGACAAGCCGATTCACTGGCACTGGCAGCTGTCCGACACCTTCGTCTACCCGCGCGATCTGCTGCCCAACGTGACCGTGTACGACATCGACGGAGAGCTGACCCCCGCATCCACCGTGTCCAGCCTGCACGCGGCAAACCCGAACAACAAAGCGATCTGTTACTTCGATGCCGGGGTGTGGGAGGACTTCCGCTCCGATGCGAAGGACTTCCCGAAATCCGTCATTGGAAACCCCGACCAAGGGTGGGACGGGCACTTTTGGCTCGATATCCGTCGGATGGACGTCCTCTTGCCGATCATGAAGAAGCGCATGGTCAACTGGTGCAAAAACAAGGGGTTCGATGCCGTCGAGCCGGATGAAACCGAGGTGTGGAGCAACAACCCGGGTTTCCCCATCACCAAAGCGGACAACGCGGCCTACCACAGGGCCCTCGCGGACATGGCGCATTCCCTCGGGCTGTCCATCGGTCTGAAAGGCAACAACACGGAGGCCGTCGAGCTCGAGCCGTTGTACGACTGGGCGCTGACCGAGGAATGTTGGGAATTCAACGAATGCCACTTCTTCAAGGACAGCTTCGGGGCCAAGGGCAAGGCCGTCTTTAACGTGGAATACGGAAAAGCGCCCAACTGCACGAATGCGAATGCGTGGCGGATCAATTCGTCGCAGCGCGACCTTCAGGTGAGCGGGCCGAAGAACAAGTCCTACGTGTACAGGCCCTGCGTGCCCGACAACCGCACGACCTGGTAATTAGCCTTCCTCCTCGGAAGATTTCCCCAGGCCGAGGCGATTCAGCATGCGGTACATGGTCGGGCGCGCAATGCCGGTGCGCTCGACGGCCTTGGTGACCACGCCGCCGGTCGTCTTGAGGGCATGCGTGAGGTACGCGCGTTCGAAGCGGTCGACCAGCGTCTGCTTCGCCTCGTGGAAGGGCACGTCGAAGAGCTCCGCGTCGGGCGTGCTCGCCCGTGCGGGCTCCGGGTCGAAGAGGCGTTGCGGGTTGGCGGCGCCGAAGAGCGCGTAGCGATCGATGACGTTGCGCAGTTCGCGCACGTTGCCGGGCCAGGCATACGACGAGAGCAGCGCGGCGAAGTCCGGCGGCAGCTCGGCGCCGTCGTCGCGGGTGGTGCGGCGCAAAAAGGAAAGGGCGAGGGGGACGATGTCCTCGCGGCGATCGCGAAGCGGCGGGACGACGACGCGCAGAACGGCCAGGCGGTAGAACAGATCGATGCGGAACTCGCCTCGGTGCACCGCCTCGCCCAGGCGCCGGTTGGTGGCTGCGACGACGCGCACGTCGACGGCGCGCGCTCGCCCGCCGACGGGGCGCACCTCGCCCGTCTCCAGGGCGCGAAGCAATTTGGGCTGCAGATCGAGGGAGAGCTCGCCGATCTCGTCGAGAAAGAGCGTTCCTCCGTGGGCCTGCTGAAAGACGCCCTCACGCGGGCGTTCGGCGCCGGTGAACGCACCGCGCTCGTGGCCAAAGAGCTCGCTCTCGATGAGCGAGGCCGGGATGGCGCCGCAGTCGATGGCGATGAAGGGGCCATCGCTCCGGCGCGAGTGCGCATGGACCGCGCGCACGAGCACCTCTTTGCCGACGCCGCTCTCGCCCTCGAGGAGGACGGGCGCCTCGGAAGGCGCAGCCCGCTCGAGCAGCGCAAAGACGTTGCGCATGGCCGGTGAGACGCCGAAGGCTTCGCCGAATCGGTCCTTGTCGCTGAGTTCGAGCTCGGTCTCGCCGGTGTCGAGCCGCACGGCAAGGGTGGTCGCCCCGAGGACCAAGGTGGCATCGGCGGTCAGGGTGACCTGCGCGATGCGAAGGGCGCCGCACAAGGTTCCGTTCTTGCTGCCGCCGTCGGTGACCACGATGCCAACGGGGGAGAGCCCCAGGCGCAGGTGCTCGCGCGACACAGTGGTGTCGCGCAAGCGAAGGTCGCAGCCTTCGCCCTTGCCCACGACGAACACGGGGCGGTCGACGCGGGCGCGCCTTCCGGCGTCGGGGCCGGCCACCACCTCGAGCCATGCGGCCCGCACGCGCACGGAGGATCCCGTCGAACGGAGTGCTGCGGTTTCGGAGGAGGCGCTCATTTTCGGGATGCCGACGGCGCGAGGAGCCAAAGGGTGAGGCCCACCCCGGCCGCGACCAGGGCGACACCAAGGGACACGTTGGTGGCGAGCCGCTCGCGGTAGAACGCGTCCCGCGTGTCGTTGGTGGGTGCGTTGTCGAAGTCGTCGTGTGCGCTCATCGTGCGAAAGCCGAAGACCGTGGCCGAAGCCAGCGCGGCCCCCGAGACGCCAAAGGCGATCCACGTGGCCGTGGGCGGATGTTTCGAGGTGTTCGGCACGGGGTGAACGGCCAGTGCGCGGGCTTCCGGCGCGGGTGGAGAAGCCGGTGGTGGTGGCGGTGTCGCATCGACGAGTGCCGTTTCGCCCAGGCGCACCGTGATGGGGAATCGACGCGGCGGACCGCCTTCGGTGACGGTGACCACATGCGAGCCGGCGGTCATGCGTTTGCGCGCAGGAAGCGAGAACGTGGGCCCGCCGTCGAGCGAAGCGAGGCTTCCCGCGTTGCCGCGAACGTCGGCGGTGGCCACGCGCTGTCCGAGCGCCTCGAGGCGTGTTTTGGCTTCGTCGCGGTACGTCGCCGCCGCGTTGCGATCCTCCAGGACGCGATCGCAATCGGTGGCGGCCCGCACGGGATCATCGGCACGCGCCCATGCTTCGGCGGCGTTCAACCAGGCCACGGGGTGCGGCTCGTATTCGGCGGCTTGCTCGAAGGCCGCCGCCGCCGCGGTGAACTCGCGCCGTGCGAAAGCCGCGCGCGCTTGCTGAAAGCTGGCCGACGCGCGCTCGTGTGCCGTGGGCTCCGCCCGAACGGGGCCCGCGTAGAGGAGAAGTGCCGTCAGGAGAACGGCGCCGCGGTTAGTGCGCATAGGGGTTGCTGTCGAACTTCGGCGCGGGGGCACGTTTTCGCCGCGGCGCCGCCGCGGGGGTCGGCTTCGAGGAAGGAGGCGGGGGCGCGGCATCCGCGGTCGCGATTTCGGCGGCGACCGACACCACCGGTGCCACGGTGGGCGGCGATGAGGCCACGACGGGGGCGTGTGCCGGCGGCCGGGGCGCCAGCGCCAACAGCGACGCCGCCACGACCAGCACACCGCCGAGCGCGAGTGCCGGCCAGGTACGGCGCGACGATGGTCGGGGTAGGCTCGACGTCGTCGGTGCGTGTGTCTCGTCGGCATCTGCGGCCGGCGTGACCAGGCTGCCGACGATCTTCGACGAGAGATCGATCTCGTCCGCGCGCGCGGCGCGTTCCATCGCGTCGGCGAAGTCCTCCGCGGAAGGGTAGCGCGCGGCCACATCCGCCGCGAGCGCCCGGGCCGCGGTCTCCGCGATCGCCGCGGAAATGTCCGGACGGTGTGTACGCACGTCGGGCACGTGCGGCGCCTTCGCCAAGAACGACGTCGCCTCGGTGCCCTGAAAGAGCCGCTCGCCGGTGAGCAACTCCCAGAGCACCACCCCGAGGGAAAAAATGTCGGCGCGCCGATCGAGAACCCCTCGCTCCGGCGCGCGGTAGGCGCGTTTGCCGATGATGGCGTCCGCCTCGCCGTTGCCCGTATGCGCGAGGCCGAAGGCTTTCGCGATGCCGAAGTCCGCCACCTTGGCCACGCCATCGACGCCGACGAGGATGTTGTGCGGCGACACGTCACGGTGCACCAGCTCGAGTCGTTGCCCTGCTTCGTCCCGGGCCTCGTGCGCTGCATGAAGCCCGCGTGCCACGTCGATGCAGATGCGCAGGGCGGCACCCAGCGGCAGTTGGGGCGGCAGCTGCGTTCGCGCGAGCCGCTTCACCAGCGCCGCCACCGACTCGCCTTCGACGAGCGGCATCGCCTGGTAAACCGTTTCGCCCTCCTCGCCGAGGTCCAACACCGGCAGCACGTTGGTATGCCGCACGTGCGAGGCGAGCCGCGCTTCGTTGAGGAACATGGCCCGAAACGCCGGATCTTTCGCGTACTCCGGGCGGATCATCTTGATGGCGAATACCTGACGAAAGCCGAAGCCGCCGCGCCGCACGGCGACCCAAACTTCGGCCATGCCGCCTGCACCGAGGAAGGACACGAGCTCGTAGGGCCCCAACGTGCGCCCGGCCTCCGGTGCATGGGGCCGCGCACCTTCGCCATCGTCGTTCCGGGGACCGTTTGGCCCCTGAAAGGTCTCGGTGCGCTCCTCCACAGCTTCGTTTTACTGTAACTTCAGGGCATGCGCGCGGCCTTGTGCTCCATCGTCCTTGGAGCCATCGCGGTCGTCGGGACGAGCCTTGGGGCATGCCTCATGACCATCGACGAGAACCGCATCCCCAGCTCCGAAGCGGACGCCGCACCAGACGCCCCATCCCCGGTGTCCCTCGCGTGCGGCGACGCGGCGTGCACCTTGGCCCGCGCTGTCTGCTGCGCGCGGAACTTTGGAGATACGGACTACCGCCATGGCTATTGCACCGTGGCGAGTCAATGCGAGTCGGGCGACTACTTCACCTGCCAGCGCACCCGCGACTGCCGTGAAGCCGGCACGGTCTGTTGCACCGTGATGGACCGAGGCTCCTTCACGCACACCGAGTGTGCGGCGAGCTGCACGGGGAGCATGCTGTGCGAGCCCGGCGTCGATCGCTGTCCGGATGGAAAAATGTGCACGCCGAGCCAGGGTTTTCCCGGACTCGGCGAGTGCATCTAGCGGTAGCGATTCGTTTTGCGAGCGTTACGGGCGGTATGTCGCCGTGGCTTTGTAGTGCAGCACGCGACCGCAGGTCGTGGTGCGCACGCTGCCGTGGCAGACGTCTTCGCCTTCGAACTTCGTGCTTCCGCGGCGGAGCCCGGCCATCACGGCATAGGTGATGTCGTGCCCACCGTCTTCGCAGTCGCGCTCACCGCAAACGAGCGCGAAGAGGGCAGGGGCGCTCTCCACGACGATGCGGCGAATGTACGTGGTTTCAGGGTTGGAGGCGTTGCCTCGACGCTCTTCGATCTCGAGCTTCAAGCTCTCGAGCGTGGGCACTTCCGCGTGGAGTCGGGGTGATTCGTCTTCGCGCTGCCGACGAGCCTCGTAGCGCAGCGACGCCTCGTTCCCGCGACGGTGCATCACCAGCGGTTCCGGCGATCTCCGCCGCCGCCTCCGCCACCGCCGCCGCGGCGCGGGCCGTCGAAGCTACGACCGCCGCCACCGCCACCACCACCGCCTCCGCCGCCGCGGGGCGCGCGCTCTTCCGCTTCATTCACGCGGAGGGGGCGGCCGTCGAGCAGGGCGCCGTTCATGGTGCCGATGGCATTCTGTGCTTCCTGGGGTGAGCTCATGGTGACGAAGGCGAAACCGCGGGAACGACCCGTTTCGCGGTCGGTCACGATGTGCACGTCGGTGACCGTGCCGGTTTCGGCGAACACATCACGCACCGATTGCTCCGTGGAGTGGAAGGAAAGGTTGCCCACGTAAAGTCGATTGCCCATCTCGCGTCTCGATCCGTCACGGCTCTGAAAAATCCGCCCCCAGACCGCCCGAAAACGAGAACGATGTGGGACCGGAACCACCCGTCTGACGAGCCGTGCAGATCGGAGCGGAGGGCGCGTGCCGAGAAACCGTCTCAGCGCGTTCCCACGGTGACGTCACCAGATGCAAGAGCCAGCCGATCCCAAAGGAGAGAGCCTCGTCGTGTGCCGGAAACGGAACGTGAGGAGAAGGAACGTAGCACCCCCCGATGCATCTTTCCACTCCACCCTACCTCAAGGCCGAGATGTTCGGACATCGTGCAGATATGGGCAGATTTTATCGGCGGGTCGCGAGCGGGACCCGTCCGCGGGTACTTGCTGGCATTGGCGTGGCCCGACCGCTCTCGTACCGTGAGAGCAAAACGATGACCCGGCCTGCCGTCACAGTTCCTGGGGTGATGAGAACGTTACCCGCACTGACTTAGTTCGGCCGCCGTCTCTTCGTCCGGGATCGCCGGGGCTTCGGTCGACGCATCGGCCGCGATGGGCTTGAGCCGCTCGAAGCTTTCGCGCGTGGGCCGCGTCTCCGAGTTGGCGGGCATGCACGGGATGAACGGCGGGATCTCCTCCACCGTGAGCACGAGCTCGAGGACGCCGGTCCGCATGGGATCCTGCATGAACTCCGTCATGAGCGCCTCGAGCTCGACCAAGGTGTGCGCCTTGCCGACCCAAAGCCGCTCGTCGGAGCCGAAGCCCCGCGACACTTCCGCGATGTCCACGCGCGAGTACGACACCGCCTCGTAGCGGGACTCGAAGTACCGATTCTGCCGGGTCACGCACATGCCGTGCATCGCGTTGTTGAAGATGACGAACAGGATCGGCAGCCCGAGGTCGACCGCCGTGTGGATCTCCTGCCCCAAGGTGAGGAAGGCCCCATCGCCCGCGAAGACCATGGTGCGGCTCCCCGGCGGCGACCCAAGCTGCGCGCCGATGGCACCTGCGATGCCGTACCCCATGGCCCCCATCCCGAGCGCGATGACCGACGTCACGCCCGGGGGTACCGACAACATGTGCAACGCCGCCGCCGCGCAATTGCCGGCGTCGTAGAGGATGGCGCCCTTCTCGGGCAGGTGCTGCGAGAGGCACTCGAGCGCCACGCTCTGAAGCAGCGGGTTGTTGTGCACACCGGAAGCCGGAGGCGGCTCGGAGATGGGCGCCGGCGCCGGCACGGAGACGAAGGACTCCTGCACGTAGCAACCGAGCCCCGGCACCCGGAAGGGCGCCATGTTCAGGAGCTGGTGCAGCCGCTCGAACGTCGCCCCGAGGTCGGCCTCGATGGCGCACGTGAGCGGCTCGGAAAGCGACCGCCGCAGCTCGCCCAGGTCCGCCGAAATCGCGAGCATCTGCTTGCCGACCAACGACGACAGTTCATCCCGCGGTGACCGCAGGGTGGCTCGCGGAGGACTGTGCGGACGGTTCCCTTCATTCTCCGGCAGGAACGGCCCGCGCGTCATGACGTCGAGCGAGGCCCCGGCCAACACGAGAAGGTCGCACCGGTCTCGAATGAAGTCATGGACCGACGGATGTCCGGCCATGCCGACCACCCCGAGGTAGTTGGGGTGGTGGTTCGGGAACTCGCCCCGCGCGCCCATGGTGGTCGCGACGGGCATGTCGATCGCGTGCGCAAACTCGAACAGCGCCTGCCGATTCCGCGTCCGCTGCGCCCCTTGCCCGACGATCATCACGGGCGACTGCGCCTGCCGTACGAGCTCGAGGGCATCGCGCAGGTCATCGAGCCGCGCTTCCCGCGGATGAACGCGGGCGTTCACCGACGCCACGAACTCCGCCACGCGGTCCTGGACCTGGGCGACGTAAATCGAGCGCGGAAAGAGCAACACGGACGGGCCCGGACGCCCTTCGAGGGCCGCCACGACCGCGTCCTCGAAGTCCTCCCAGAACCGCATCGGATCGTCGACCCGCCGCGTAAACTTGCTGAGCGCCGAGAACATCCGGACGGCATCGACGGTGCGTCCAATGCCGGAGGAATCCTGGAAGGCACCGCGTCCCTCGAGCCGCTTTGGTGGCTGCCCCACGATGGCCAACAGTGGGACGGAGGATTGATACGCCTCCGCGACCCCCGCCACCAGGTTCATCATCCCGCCCCCCGAGGTCGCGCAGCAGACGCCAAGTCTGCGATTTACGCGGGCGAAATAGTCGGCCATGCACGCCGCACCATCTTCGCGTTTGGCGAGAATCGATACGAGCCGGCCATCTCCCAGGCGATGGATAGCATCGTGCAAATGCTCGATGTTTGCCCCGCTCACCCCGAAGACGTGCCGGACATCGAGCGCAAGTAGCCCTTCGACGAGCGCGTCGGCCAATTCCACAGAGCGCAGCTTGCCCGTATTCGCAAAGCAGTCAACGAATTGATGTGCATTTCACGTCGTCGATGGCCGATCGACATCAGCTCACCATATGAAATGCGCCAAATTTTGTGGCGCTGGCGCAACAAGAGCGTTGCCTTGGCAACGATTGGGCTGCACTGACCCGCCGCTCGTCCACCTTTCGGGTGCCGGGAAGCCCGAATCGAGCCTCCGCGAGGTCGAAAGCGCCCAAAGTTGAGGAAAAATCACACAAAATCACACGAGTGCTTGACGAGGCTCACCCAGCCCGGGTAAACGCCGGTGAGTCACGCGAAGGTGGCGGAACTGGCAGACGCGCTGGATTCAGGTTCCAGTGGGGTAATTCCTGTAGGGGTTCGACTCCCCTCCTTCGCACCCAAGGTTGGAAGGCTTCACAGCCGACCAACCTTCTCGCCGCTTGGCATTGGTGAAGCCCGCTTCGTGCCCCAGGGGAATGGGATGACGGCGCATATCGATCATGTGACCGCAGTCGTTGGGGATACGGAGGCGGCTACTCACGCGCTCGCTTGCGTGACAGGCGCGGGGCCTTGCGCCGAGGTCAATTCGGCTCGCATGTCCGTTCGAACGTTTCTGGCTGGTCCGGTGGCCATCGAACTGACGACGTCGACCTCGCAAGGGCCCGTGCGCGACTTCTACGATGCACACGGACCGATCTTTCATCACGTCGCGTTTCGCGTGGATGATTTGGACGAGCGTATGACGGCACTGGCCGCCCGAGGTCTTCCGACACTCGGCGCTCCGATCGATACGGCTCCTGGGGTCCGCGAGGTTTTTCTCGATCCGAAGCATACGGGTGGGCTCATGATCCAGCTTGTCGAGCGCCGCAGCGAGGGGCACCAGCCGCTCGATCCTGAGGCGATCGAACGGCTTGCAGGGAGCACGGCGAGCAGCACCTGACGCGTTCTCACGTAGACCTCTCGGTCAGGGGCGCAGTTAGAGCTGATCCGACAATTTTGGGCAGGATGTCCAAACCTCACACGTCGATCCCAACGGGATTGACCCAGTGATACCCTTTCGCGCAGATGGACCACGAGCCAATGGAGGAGATCTTTCCAACGCCAAAGAAGGCGCGCTCTTCGTCCGAAGAGAGAGACTCCGCACGTGTGTCCCTGCCACCCGCCTCGACGCGTCAGCCGAACTTGAGTGCGGACGGAGATGAGCCCGAGTTCAATCTGCGTGTCATGTGGCCGATCGCCCGGTACATGGAGGATCGTGGTGGTCGCGAAGGGCTAGAGGCTTTTGCGCAATCGTGCGGCCTGACAGCTGAAGACTTCGAAGGTAAGAATCGCTGGATCTCTTGGAATCGATTCGAGCTCTTGCTTGCGAATACCCGCGCCATGGTCAAGGACGAGGAGGCCTTCAAGGCTGCGTGCAGCCATCGGATGGACGAGACCTATGGCCCGCTGCGCTTCTTCTTCTGGGCGACATCGCCATCGTTGGTTTATCGTACTATCGAGAGAGCTAATCGTTTCTTTTCATCGGTGGGGAATTTCAAACTCATCGCCAGCGGACGTAATTTCGCACGAGTTCGTTGGACGGCCGACCGGCCCGAGAGTCGACTGATCTGCCTCTCCCGCCAGGCCCAGTCCTGCAAATTGCCCACGCTCTGGGGCATGGCTCCCGCGATGGTTCGCGAATATTCGTGTATCGCGCGTGGCGATAACTGCTGCGAATATCATTTCTATTGGTTCAGCGGTCGTTCCGGTCTTTTTGCATTAATGACGTTCGCGTTGACCGCATTGGTGACGATGTATGCGGCTCCCGGCTTGCTCAGTAGGCCCATCGGATGGACGATTCCGATGCTCGCTGCCACGCTCGCGCATATGTACGAGATGTTCCGAGGCGACCGTGCCGACCGCGCTACCCGTGCCGAGGTGCAGGATGCCTTGCGGAGGGTGGCCCACGAAGAGGCCGAGGCTCGGCGTGAGATCGTCTTGTTGAACCAACGGCAGCGAGAATGGACACGCCTTCTCGAAGAGGAGAACGTGGAGCGTTCGGCGACGCTTGCCCAGATTGCGGAGCGTGTGGAACAGTTGCAAGATGCACGTGAGAAGACGTTGCTCGGGTTCTCGCACGATCTGCGAAATCCGCTGACCGCTCTCCAGTTCTCGGCCGACTACTTGAGGGACAACTCGCCCAGGCTGGACTCCGAGGGAAAGCTCGTCATCCAGGATCTCGAAAGCGCCATCGCGAACATGCGCAGCATGCTCGGCGAGCTCATGACGGTAGCCACCGCGCAGCGGAATCTGATGACGCTGGTGCCGAAGGCCATCGACGTTTCAGGCCTGGTCGAGCGGCTTCGCCGGCGGGTTCGCGCATTGGTTCACGGCCGCGATGACGTGCGCGTGAATGTGGTGGCCACGCGTGATGCCCCGGGTGCGATTGAGATCGATCCGCTGCTTCTCGATCGGGTCCTGGACAACCTGCTAACGAATGCGGCGAAATATACCGAGCAAGGAGCCATTACCGTGGAGGTCGACGGGGCCCCCGGCTCCTTGTTGATCCGTGTGAGCGATACGGGCCGAGGGATCAAGCCAGCCGAGCTGGAGCAAATCTTCCGCGCCGGAGGCTCCGATCCGCGGACGCGCGCGAAGAACAGCTACGGCGTGGGACTGTCCGTGGTGGTGCAGCTTCTCGGGCGCATCGGCGGGACGTTGGAGGTCATGTCGAAGCCTGGAAAGGGCACCACCTTCTGGGTGCGCTTTCCGGTGAAGTTCGTGGACGATGGTCGGGGCCGCGCGCAGGAGAACGACACGGGCGAGGTCGTCAATCGCGTGGTCAAGATTCGCCGATCGAACGCGTAGAGTTGGCCCGGCGTCGAAGCTTGACGCTGTTCGGGGCTTCGGGACATCTTGGAGGGGTCCTCGAACGTCATGTCCACTCTGCCTTCGCACTGGCCCAACTCGCACCGTGCCCTGGCCCGGATCGGGACAGTTGTCCAGAATTGTCGGATCGAACGTCTGATTGGCATGGGCGGCATGGCCGTGGTCTATGCAGCGGTGCAGCCCGACCAGCAGCATGTGGCCATCAAGTTCATGCTCGAGCGTTTTCGCGACGACGCGAACATGCTTCAGCTCTTCATGCGCGAAGCCAACGTTGCGAACCAGGTGGGGCACCCGGGGGCTGTGCCCGTGCTCGACTGCAGTATGGACGAGGATGGCTGTGCATTTTTGATCATGCCCTTGCTGGAGGGCGAAACGGTCCGCCTACGCTGGGAGCGCACAGGTTCGCACCTTCCGGTTCCGGACGTCGCCATTCTCGCGTCGGATACCCTCGATATCCTCGCCAGTGCGCACTCGCGGGGCATCATTCATCGCGACATCAAGCCCGAGAACCTCTTCATCACGCGGGAAGGGGAGCTCCGCGTTCTCGATTTCGGCATCGCACGACGGATCGATCGGGATGGGGCCACCACGGTAACGGGGCACATGATAGGGACTCCCGCGTTCATGCCTCCGGAGCAGGCCCTGGGCTCGCGGAGCGCGATAGGACCGGCGAGCGATTGCTGGGCGGTCGGCGCCACGATGTTCTCCCTCTTATCGGGAGAGCTCGTTCACGTTGCGGATGGCGCCCACGCACAATTGGCCGCTGCGGCGACACGTCCGGCTCGTTCTCTTGGAGACGTTGCGCCAAATCTGCCGCTCTCGGTCGTGCGTTTCGTCGACAAAGCGTTGGCGTTCGAGCCAATGGCCCGATGGGCCAACGCGGGCGAGATGCGCGAAGCCCTTCATGCCGCGTTCGAAGGGGTTCTTGGTGAACCCATTGAGCGTGTCGCGACGCGTGTTCGGGCCGCTTTCTCCGCCGACCTGTCTCAGCGGACCCTATCGACGCACCTTTCGCAGTCGCGCCGAGAACAGGCCAAATCGGGGCCGAAGCCGCCGGTACGGACATGGACACGGTTCCTGCACGCGGACGTCGAGGTCACCGCGGTGCTGCCGAAGTTCTTTGGTTCGATCACGCCGACGGCGAGCCGCATTCTGGCGGAGCATGGCCTAGGTCAGTTTTCCGATACCGGCTGGTTCATTCCGGACACGCGTCCCTGGTGGCCGATGGAGCCGTACGTCCTTGCCCTTCACGCCCTTATGGCCGCGGTCGGTCCGATAAAGGCCATCGACATCGGCAAACAGTCCGTCAATCACGTCAAGCTGCCGCCGGATCCGATGATGCAGAACGTGCATGCGACACTGCAGTCGCTCGACGTTGCGTATCATCTCAATCATCGGCGAGGCGATAAGCTTCACTTCGAGATCGAAACGGGCCAGATGATTGACGACATTGGGCACTATCACTATCGGGGAAAGCTCGATACCGAGCAATCCGCCGTCATGGAGTGCGACAATCCGTATCCATGCGATATGGATCTAGGTATCATTCTAGGCTTCGCTCGGCGTTTCGAGGCCCATGCTGTGGTCGAACATGCCCCTGGATCGTGCCGCAATCAAGGCGCCGACACGTGCGTGTATCACGTGACTTGGTGGTGATCTCTGTTTCGCCGAGAGTAACTATCGTTACCAACGACGTAATTAAGTCACGGTAGCGATACGTCAGGCCTCTCGCGTGTAGGCGCCCGCGGCTGCGCGGTTCGTTCGGAACGGCCTTGGAAAGAGGCTAAATGAAAACTCTTCATCGGGTAGCTCGTGTGCGCATTCTGACCGGCGTAGAAAAGTCTGAGCAACTTTTGTCGTGAGAGGCCGACTCGATAATAACCGGTGTCATCGATACATCGTATGCGATTAATGTTGGAGGTGCGTTGATTTTGATTCCATGGATGATAAATCCGGCCGCATGGAATGGATTCTTGATGTTGCGGAAAAATATCGCGCACAGATTCGTCGTGGTCCGTTCTTTCAATCACTCGAGCAAATCGAACGGGTGAACGACATTAAATGGGTTCATCAACTAATCCATCAATCGCGTGAATTCACTCAGGCGCTCTGCCTTCGCTATTCCCTTTGCCACGACAAGCGCTACCAGCGCATCTTTGCCGAGCACGCCGTAGAGGAGGCCGATCATCCCGATCAACTCATTGCATGGATGGCCAAATACGGCTTTTTGAGCGATGTGGAGGGCGGTGCCATTCCGGCGACACGAGAGACCATCGACTCCTTGGCCTACTGCTGGCGTAGTGCCGTGCACGAGCCCCACGATGTGCAAGTCATTGTCTTGAACGTGCTGAGCGAAGGCATCGCCCTCGACTTTTACACCGCCGTCATTCCCGTTCTGAAAAGACTTGATATTCTAAGTGGTCGCTACTGGAATATTCATCGTGAAGTAGATTCGCGCCACCTCCGCATGGGACTCGATCTATGCGGAAACGTCCCGTCCGACTCACCAACGGGCATGCACTATCAGCGAGTGCTCGCGCATGCCGCATCGCTGTACCATCAGATGCTCAGCTCTTGGGTCGGGAAGAGGGGCGAACCATTAGAGCGGTGAGCTCTCGCGACACGCTCCACAGTGTCGTAGTCTCCGCTTCTTCAGCTCACGAGTCAGCGCAAGAATGTCGCGACGTTCTCACTCATTCTTCCCACCGCCTAGTTTAGATGCGATCCGCGCTTCGTGCTCCGCGATGTTCGAAGCCGTTCCGCTCGCGACGATCGTAACCTCCTTCGCGTCGGACAAGGAGAGGGCGAAAACCGCCCGCAGCATTCGAATCGACTCAATCACGGAGAGCCCGTCAACCCTTGCGATGCGGTAGGCGTCGGCGGCGACAAAACCCTGCTCGCGAATTTTTACGTATTTCGCGAATTCAGTCATAGCCCAAATACATTGCTTACGATGTTCGTGGCTCCTCTTCCGAGGTGCTGCCATCGTACCAGGGGTGAATGCGATCGAGGCCGCCGCCTTTTCTAGCCGTGTTTATGCCGAACGATGTCCGAAATTCGGACACAGCTCATTTCTTGTTGGGATACAGCCTCGCGCGCCGTATCCCGAGAAGTGCCGCCGCCCGCGTCTTGTTTCCGCCGCAGCTTCTCAACGCGGCATCGCGATTCATGTCCTGGAGTCGCTCCTCGTTCATCGGTAGTTCGATGTGGGTTGCGTGGGCGTCACGCGGCACTTCCGGATGGCCGGTCGCCGCCCGCGCGACAATGACGGGAAAGTCGCTGACCTCGATGACGGGGCCATCTCCGAGGACGAGTGCGTGCTCGATGACATTGCGCAGTTCGCGGACGTTGCCTGGCCATGGGTAGCGACGAATGGCGTCCAGTGCCTCGGGTGAAAAGCCTTTGATGCGCCTGCCGCTGCTGGTGGCGAAGTCTCCCAGAATTTCCTTGGCCAGGAGAACGACGTCCTCGCCGCGTTCGCGCAGCGATGGGACGGTGGTCGTGATGACGGAAATACGAAAATACAAATCTTGCCGGAAGGTCCCATTGGCGATCATCTCTTCGAGATCGCGATTCGTCGCGGCCAGGATTCGCGCTTGCATGGGAATCGGCTTGGTCGAGCCGAGGCGCTCGAATTGCTTCGCTTCGAGGACGTGAAGCAATTTGGCTTGGCTGGCCAGGGGAAGCTCGCCGATCTCGTCCAAGAACAGCGTGCCGCGTTCGGCGGCTTCGAAGGCGCCGGCTTTGGAGGTAATGGCGCCCGTGAATGCGCCGCGTGCGTGGCCGAACAATTCGCTTTCGATCAGGTTTTCGGGAATGGCCGCACAGTTGATCGCGCGAAACGGTTCGGTTTTGCGCGGACCCGATTCGTGAATGAGGCGCGCGACGAAGCTTTTGCCCGCACCGGTCTCGCCGAGCAAGAGCACCGTGGCATCCGAGACGGCGAGTCTCGGAATCATGCGAACGACTTCCTCGGCGCTGGCCGAGGTTCCGAGGAACGCGCGCGCGCTGCCAACGGCCTGGCGGCGGTAGGTTTCGCTCTCTTCTTGAACCTTCTGCAAGGTTACAATCTGCGCGAATCGCGAAGAGCAGAGCGCCGCCGCAATGACGAGCAAACGACGTAGGGAGTCCTTTACCTGATCGCTCGGCACGCTGGTCGTGAACGCGAGCCAGCCCGTCGGCGCAGCGTGGGTCGGGACGAAGATGGTCGTTCCGGTGCCATCCTCTCGTGCCTCCAGGACGGGCTCCACGTCTCCGGCGGCCGGTGGCGTCCGGTTCACGGTGACAATTTTCGCTTCGTCGCAACCAAGTTGTCCCTTGGCCCAGCCGTCGAGGGCCAACTCGAGCTCCGTCACGCCGGCCGCACCGCCGATGGCGCTGTTGAGCGCGAAGACGGCGGCGAGGCCTCGCACGTCGGTGGCCTGACCGCTGAGCAATGCAGGCAGGTTGACGGTCGTCCCGTGGTAGTTGTGCACGCTGGGGATTGGGGCATCGTCGGCAACGCCGGCGACGACGATCACCGTCTCACCCACGACGATGGGCTCGCCGATGCCGACTTCGGCCTCGAACACCTCGCGATCGTGCACGACGAGTGCTGCCGCGCCATCGCAGACGCGCACGTAGGCACCGGCCTGCGTCGCATGCACGTGGAAGTGATGCCGCGACACACTGCGGTCGCTCAGAACGAGGTGGGCTTCGCGTGACCTACCCACCGTCGTCACCTGTTCATGGATGATGGCTTGCGCACCCGCGTCCGGGCCGCGAGCCACCACCAAGCGCGCACTTGGAACAGCTTTCACGACGCTCGGATTACCACACCGCTCTGCCTGACTCGAGTTTGGGGCCGCTTGACGCAGGCAGCTGAGGTTTGGGAAGCTTCTCCGAACGTCGATGTCCGTGCCCTCGCGTTCCGCCAGTTCTCAACGTGCGCTGGCGCGCATCGGGACCGTCGTTCAGAAATGCCGCATCGAGCGCTTGATCGGTATGGGCGGAATGGCCGCGGTGTATGCCGCGACGCGGGAGGATGGGGCGCGCGTGGCCATCAAATTCCTCCTCGAGCGCTTTCGCGACGATCCGAGCATGGTGCAGCTTTTCGCCCGGGAGGCGAACGTTGCGAATCAAGTTGGACATCCCGGCGCCGTGCCGGTGTTCGACTGCAACGTGGACGAGGAGGGCTGTGTGTTCCTCGTCATGCCATTGCTCGACGGCGAAACGGTACGTGCCCGATGGGAGCGTGCAAGCCTGCGCCTGCCGCTCGCCGACGTCGGGGTGTTGGCGTCTGATGTGCTCGACGTGCTGGCGAGCGCGCATGCGCGCGGGATCGTGCATCGCGATATCAAGCCGGAGAATCTCTTCATCGCATCTGCGGGTGATACCCGGGTGCTCGACTTCGGGATCGCGCGCCGCACCCATCGCGATGGCGGTGCCACGGTGACGGGGCACATGATTGGTACGCCCGCGTTCATGCCTCCCGAGCAAGCGCTCGGCGAGCGCGATGCCATCGGCCCCGCGAGCGATTGTTGGGCGGTGGGGGCCACCATCTTCTCGCTACTCTCCGGTGAGTTCGTGCACGAAGCAGACGGCGCATCCGCGCAGCTTGCAGCTGCCGCCACGCGGCGGGCGCGCTCCCTCGGCGATGTTGCGCCGAACCTTCCGCTGTCGATCGTACGGCTCGTCGACAAGGCATTGGCGTTCGAGCCAAAAGACCGATGGCCTTCGGCGCGTGAGATGCGGGAGGCGCTGCATGCAGCCTTGGAAGGCGCCCTCGGCGAGTCGGTTGCCGAGCTTACGACCCGCGTTCGGGGGAAGTTCGCCACGGAGCTCGCCCAAGAGACCGACGTCACCCGCGTCAGCCGCCCGTCGCACGGGAACACCCCATCAACGGGACGGCCATCGGCGCCCAGGTGGCGCCGCTTCGTTCACGCCGACATCGAGGTGCGGGCGCCGCTACCGCAGCTTTTCGGCGGGATGACCGATGCGGCCCATCGCATCTTGGCCGAGCACGGCCTCGGCCGATTCACCGACACGGATTGGTTCATTCCCGATACGCGATTGTGGTGGCCGATGGATCGCCACGTGGCCGCGACCCACGCGCTCATTGAAGCCGTCGGTCCCATCAAAGGGATGGATATTGGCAAGCGCGCCGAGAAATTCGTCGAGCTTCCGCCAGACCCCATGATGCACAACATCTACGCGACGTTGGAAGCCATCGACGTGGCCTATCATCTCAATCATCGGAGAAATGGTATTCCGATGTTCGATGTTGCATCGGGCCGCATGGCCGACGGTATTGGCCATTACCACCGCCGAGGGAAAGGGGATAGCGAGCAATCCATCGTGATGGAGTGCGAGAATCCTTATCCCTGCGAGATGGACCACGGCATCATCCTGGGCTTTGCGCGGCGCTTTCAGCCGCTTGCCGTCGTCGAGCACGAGCCCGGTCGCTGCCGCAAAACTGGGGCGGACAGCTGCGTCTACCACGTCAGCTGGTGGTGAGCGCCGTCGCGACGGAGCACGACGGATAAAGGTAGAGCGCCCCTCCAAGAGAGGTGGTGGAATTGGTCATAATGGAGGGACGCTCGCCTTGCCCTAGAGCAAGGCCTGGGCCAGTGCCGTTCACGCGGCCCATGCCGCGTATTCGTGTGCTTTGCGTCTGGCCGCACTGTCGCGTGTACGCTTTTCGGACGGGGTGGCGCTCGATCACCGTCCGAATCGGAGACAGCCCCTCAAATCCGCTTCATTTCGTGCCGAAAACCCTCGCTGTCCGAAAAGCGTACGGCCCTCACTTCTTGTACAGCCGTGCCCGTCGGATCCCGAGCAGCGCTGCGGCGCGTGTCTTGTTTCCCGCGCAATGGCGCAAGGCTGCCTCGCGGTTTCTCGTGTTGAGACGCTCCTCGTTCATTGGGAGTTCGACCCAGCCCCCGTCGTTCTCGTCCCCCGCCGTTGCCGGGAGCTCACTCGCCTCGATGCGCGGGCCGCTTCCCAATGCAAGGGCACGCTCGAGCGCATTCCGCAGTTCGTGAACGTTGCCCGGCCACGGATGGCGGCGCAGGCTTTCCACGGCCGCCGGCGAGAAGCCCTGCACGCGTCGCCCGCCGCTCTCGGTGAGGTCCGTCACCATCTGCGTTGCAAGCACGACGACGTCGTTGCCTCGTTCACGCAGTGGTGGAATCTCGATGCGAAACGCCGAAATGCGCGAATACAAATCGTGACGAAACGTGCCCGCCGCCATCATCTCCTCCAAGTCGCGGTGGGTCGTCGCGAGAACGCGTGCATCGAGATCTCGCGCTTCGAGAACCTGCAGCAATTGACCCTGGCTTGCCAGCGGAAGCTCGCCAACTTCGTCCAAAAGAAGCGTTCCCCGCTCGGCCGTTTCGAAGCTGCCGACCTTCCCATGTTCAACGACGGCCGCGCAATTCACGATGCGAAAGGGCTCGTTCTTGCGCGGGCTGGATTCGTGAATCAGCCGCGCGACGAAGCTCTTTCCAACGCCGATTTCACCGAGCAGGAGCACGGCTGCATCCGAGGCCCCGAGCCTCGGAATCGCGCGCGCGATTTCCTCGGCGCCGGGCGATGTCCCCAAGAAGGTGCGCGCACTCCCAATGGCTTGCCGTCGGAAGGTGTCGCTCTCTTCCTGCGCCGCGCGAAGCTTCGCCATCTGCGCCCATCGTGATGCGCACATCGCCGCTGCCAGGACGAGCAGTTCGCAAAGTGCGTCCTTCACCCCATCGACGGGCATGCTCGTCGTGAAGGACATCCAGCCCGCGGGCGCACCGTGCGACGGGACGAAAATCGTCCCACCCGATCCGCCTGTCGGCGTCTCCAAGATCGCTTCCCCGTCGCGCCCGCCCGACCATGGCGCCTCGACTCCAAGAATCTTCGCGTTCTCGCAACCAAGTTGCGTTTTTGCCCAGCCCGAGACGGCCGCCTCGAGTTCGACGACGGTGTTCACGTCGGCGATGGCCCGCGTCAGCGCGAACACGGCGGCCAACCTACGAACATCGGCGGTTTGCTTGCTGAGAAGCGCAGGCAAATGGGGGGTCGCTCCATTGCCGACGCGCGCATACACACCGCGCCCCATTTCGTGAAAGTGGAAGGGTTGTCGCGACACGACCCACTCGCTCAGCACGAGGCGTGCCTTGCCGTAGTAGGGCCTGATCGCCCGCCCCACCTCGCAGGCCGGAACGGGCCCTTCCGCCCGCGGAACGAATTCTTCCCAAAGGTTGGGAGCGCGTCCCTTGACGGTCGCGCAGCGCTTGGGCCATCTTCAATGCTCCGAGAAGGGGTAACGTCGGTGTTTTCGCGCTCCTGGAGTTCGCAGCGTGCGCTCGCACGCATCGGGACGGTGGTCCACAAGTGCCGGATCGAGCGCCTGATCGGCATTGGGGGCATGGCCGCCGTCTATGCCGCGACGCGGGACGATGGCCAGCGCGTTGCGATCAAGTTTCTCCTGGAGCGCTTTCGCGAGGACGCCCACATGGTGCGGCTCTTCAGCCAGGAGGCCAACGTCGCCAACCAGGTGCAGCACCGTGGTGCCGTGCCAGTGCTCGATTGCAGCGTGGATGAAGACGGTTGCGCCTTTCTGATCATGCCGTTGCTCGAGGGCGAAACGGTTCGTGCCCGATGGGAGCGCGGAGACCAGCGCATGCCGCTCGCGGACGTCGGTGTGATCGTGTCGGGTACGCTCGACGTGCTGGTGAGCGCGCATGCACGCGGCATCATTCATCGCGATATCAAACCGGACAACCTGTTCATTGCCTCGGCTGGGGAGCTCCGCGTTCTCGACTTCGGAATCGCCCGGCGCAGCGATCGCGATGGAAGCGTGACCGCAACGGGGCACTTGATCGGTACGCCCGCATTCATGTCGCCCGAGCAGGCTATCGGCGATCGTCATGCCGTCGGACCCGCGAGCGATGGCTGGTCGGTGGGCGCCACGATGTTTACGCTCCTGTCCGGCCAATACGTGCACGAGACCGAAAGCAGCGCCGGACAACTTGCGGCCGCGGCGACGCGTCAGGCTCGCTCACTCGGAGACGTGGCACCGCACCTGCCGCTTTCCATCGTGCGGTTCGTCGACAAGGCCCTGGCCTTCGATCCCAAGGACCGATGGCCCTCGGCCCAGGCGATGCGCGAGGCGCTTCACGCAGGCCTCGAAGGCGCCCTGAACGAGTCGATGGACACGATGAGCGGTCGCGTGCGCGCGAAGTTTGCCACCGACTTGGTGCAGCAGACGGAGCCCACGTATGCCAAACAATCGTCGCGCCAGCAGGAAGTGAAGTCACGTGTGCGCACTCCCATTCGTCCGTGGATGCGATTCGTCCACCCGGACCTCGAGGTGAGCGCCTACCTGCCGAAGTTCTTCGGCGCCATGACCGGCACGGCGAGCCGCATCCTCGCCGATCACGGGCTTGGTGAATTCGCCGACACGGGCTGGTTCGTTCCGGATACCCGTCCCTGGTGGCCCATGGAGCCGTACGTGCTCGTGCTTCACGAGCTCATGGAGGCCGTGGGGCCCATCAAGGCCATCGATATTGGCAAGCAAAAGGTGCAATACGTGCATCTCCCACCCGATCTCGGAGTGCAGGACATTCACGCGATGATGGCCGCCGTCGATACCGCCTATCATTTGAACCATCGGCGGAACGGCGAGCCCTTGTTCGACATTGCGTCAGGTCGCATGGTCGACATCATTGGCCATTACCATTACCGCGGCCGGCTCGATACGGAGCAATCCATCGTGATGGAGTGCGAGAACCCCTATCCCTGCGAGCTCGATCTCGGCATCCTTCTGGGCTTCGCGCGCCGCTTCGAACCGCGTGCCGTCGTCGAACATGCGCCCGGCGCCTGCCGCAAGGAAGGTGCCGAGAGCTGCACGTACCACGTTACCTGGTGGTGACCGCCGGGAAGTCCTTTGCCTCGAGCCGCGGGCCATCGCTCAAGATGAGCGCGTGCTCGATGACCACGCGCAGCTCGCGGACGTTGCCTGGCCACGCATAACCGCGAAGCAATTCGAGCGCGCCCTCCGAGAGGCCTCGTGCGCGACCGGCACCCGCCGCGGCGAGTTCGTCCAGGACCTGCCGGGCGACCATGGCGATGTCCTGCGGGCGTTCACGCAAAGGGGGAATCTTGCAGGTGACGGACGAAATGTGAAAATACAAATCACGACGGAATGTCCCAGCGTCAATCATCGCCGTGAGATCGCGTTTCGTCGTGGCGATGATGCGCGCCTGCATCGGAATTGCGCGTTCCAGCGCATGATGCAACTTCGCTTGGCTGGCCAATGGTAAGTCGCCAATCTCGTCCAAAATGAGAGTTCCGCCGCCCTGTAATGCGTTTTCCGCGATGCCCTCGGTCAGGGTCGCGCAATTCACGATACGAAATAGCTCGTTCTTCCGCGGACCCGATTCGTGAATCAACCGCGCCACGAAGTTTTTGCCCGCTCCGCCCTCGCCCAGCAAAAGGACGGCATAATCCGAGACCGACAGTTTCGAAATGGCCCGCGCCACCTCGCGGGCGCCCGGGGAGAGGCCCAGAAAAGTGTGCGCGGTGCCCTCGATCCGCTTGCGGTAAGTGTCCCGTTCTTCCTCCGCCTCGCGGAGGGATGCCATTTGCGCAAACCGTGATGCACATAGCGCGCCGGCCAGGACGAGCAATCGGCGCAGTGAATCTCGGACCCGGTCGACGGATTCGTTCGTCGTGAATGCAAGCCAGCCGGTTGGTGCGCCAGGGCAGGGGACGTGGAGCACCAATTCGCCATCCCGCCGCTCAAAAATATGGACGGCGTCCTCTGCGCCCAGACCGGAAGGCGGAGCAGGCCTATCCGCAACATCGAAGGTGGCCCCCGTGCACGCCAAATGCGTGCGCGCCCAGCCCTCGAGTGCCGCTTCCAACTGCGAAATGCTCTCCACGTTTGCAATGGCGCGATTGAGCGCAAATACGGCGGCGAGCGCGCGCACCTCCGCGGCTTCCCCGCTGAGAAGGGCGGGGAGATTCATGGTCGTGCCCCGGTACGACACCGGGCCTGCCCCCGCGTCCTCGTCGAGAACGCGAACCACGACCATCACCGTATCTCCGACGACAATCGAGTCGCCGATGCTCACGTCGGCCTCGAGAACCTCGCGCTCGTGAACCGTCAGCGGTGCCGCACCCTCGCAGGCGCGCACGTAAACGCCATGTTCGGTGGCGTGAACGTGAAAATGGTGTCGCGATACCGTTTCATCGGTGAGCACGAGGTGTGCATCGCGTGAACGGCCGACGATTTTTACCTGATCGTTCACGATGAGTTGCGTGCCCGCATCCGGACCGCGGGCCACCACGAGCCGTGCGCCTGCACCAATGGCACCCATGTTCACGCTAACGAGAATAGCACATAGACGAGGGCAACCGAATGGTCCGTCCGAAGAAACGGACTAGCGCGCCCCTTTCGCGGGCCGTAGAAGATGGGATTCAATGCCCACTTCGTCGTCACGCTGGTCGGGGTCCAAACGTGCACTGGAGCGCATTGGCTCGATTGTCCACGAGTGCCGCATCGAGCGGCTGATTGGCATCGGCGGAATGGCCGCCGTCTATGCGGGTCGGCGCGAGGATGGGCAGCGCGTGGCCATCAAGTTCCTGCTCGAGCGCTTTCACGACGACCCGAACATGGTGCGTCTTTTCAGCCAGGAAGCGAATATTGCCAACCAGGTGGACCACCCGGGCGCCGTGCCGGTGCTCGATTGCAGCGTGGACGACGAGGGGTGCGCGTTTCTCATCATGCCGCTGCTTTTGGGCGAGACGGTTCGTGCGCGGTGGGAGCGCGCGGGCCTTTGCCTGCCGGTCGCCGACGCGGGCGTGCTCGTCTCCGATGCGCTCGACGTGCTGGCCAGCGCGCACGCCCGGGGCATCGTCCATCGCGACATCAAACCGGAAAACCTGTTCATCTCCACCACGGGCGACCTCCGGGTGCTCGATTTTGGAATTGCGCGGCGTTACGATCGCGAGGGGAGCGCCACCATCTCCGGGTACACGGTCGGCACGCCCGCGTTCATGTCGCCCGAGCAGGCGCTGGGCGCCCCGAGTGGGGTCGGGCCGGCTAGTGACGGCTGGTCGGCGGGGGCGACTTTGTTTTCTCTCTTGTCGGGCCAGTTCGTTCATGACGCGGAGGGGGCCTCGGCCCAATTGGCCGCGGCTGCTCGGCCGCCACGGTCCCTCGCAGACGTGGCGCCCCATTTGCCGTTGGCCATCGTGCGCTTCGTCGACAAGGCACTCGCCCTCGACCCAAAGGAGCGATGGCCGTCGGCGCGCGACATGCGCGAGGCGCTTCATGCGGCCTTCGAAGGGGCGCTCCACGAGTCCATGGAGGCGACGACAGCACGCGTGCGTGCGAAGTTCGCGACCGAGCTTTCGCAGAGGACCGAGGCGACGCGCGTGAAGCATGCCGCGCGGCAAAGCTCACCCTCGCGCGCGCCGGCGCCGGCTCGTCCGTGGCTGAAATACGTGCAGCCCGATGTCGAGGTGAGTGCGTTTTTGCCCAAGTTCCTGGACACCATGAACTTCGCGATGCGGCGCATCCTCACCGAGCATGGCCTCGGGTACTACGTCGAGACGGGGTGGTTCATTCCGGACGCGCGGCCGTGGTGGCCCATGGAGGCGTACGTCCTCGCCTTGAACGAGATTGCCGAAACGCTCAGCCCCATCAAGGCCCTCGACACAGGCAAACGCGCCGCAAAGTACGTTCAACTTCCGCCCGATCCGATGATGCAGAACATCCACGCCATGTTCGGGGCGATGGACATTGCCTATCACCTGAATCATCGCCGAAACGGCGCTCCCATGTTCGATATCGAATCGGGACGCATGGAGGACGGCATTGGCCACTACCACTACCGCGGTCATCTCGGTACCGAGCAATCCGTGGTCATGGTGTGCGAAGAGCCCTATCCCTGCGCGATGGATCACGGCATGATCCTCGGGTTTGCGCGCAGGTTCGAACCCTATGCCGTCGTCGAGCACGCGCCGGGCGGCTGCCGAAGGGACGGCGCCGAAAGTTGCACGTACCACGTCACTTGGTGGTGAAGCCGGTGAATCACGTGAGCACGTGCACCAAGATGCCAATGAGCACGCACAAGAGCAGGCTCCCGGCGAAGAGCACGGCGCACCCCACGCCGGTGAGACCCATCAGGCGCGAGCCCGAGCTCACGTTCGACCCGTGGGCGATGTCCCTTCGCAACGATTGCTCTCCCTGAATGACCGGGAGCACCGCGCGGAACGATTGGCCATCGCGCGTGCCGTCGATGCGCACGGCAAGTTGAACCCGTCGAGGGGCCGGGTCCTCGGAAGGCCCCGGGCGTTCGACCCAGGTGACTGCGTTGCAGCGAGGGCAGTGCGTGCTCGGGTCGTTGGGCGGCGTGGGCGTGCCGCACGCGGCGCAGCCCGCACCGATGCCGGCGCGGTCTTCGAGGACGCTGATGCGGTATTCGGCTTGAAGCGTCGAGCCGCCCGACACCAGCATGAAGGGCTCGGGCCATTGGTCGATGAGCAATGCGCCGGCGGGGCCTTCGACGGGCGTCTGGCAATGCGGGCAGGGAAGGCGCATGGCCTGGCGCGAGGACACGACCAGCGCGGAGCTGCAGTGCGAGCATGCGCCCAACGCCACACCGACGGCCCCACGTGCCATGGCCACGCGGGCGCTGGCAAGCCAACGGAACAGTCGGTTCGCGTCGAAGGCAACGTCGAAGTTGGCGGGCTGTCCGTCGGCGCCAAATGGGACCGAGTTGGTGAGGCCGCACGCAGCGCACACGACGGAAATGGGGAAATGGGGCGGATCTCCGAGAGGCTTTTCGCAAGCCTGGCATCGGGCGCGAACGAGCGGCATGGGGGCGACAGGCTAACTCAGATAAGGTCGAAAGTTACAGTAGAGCCCGGTTGTGGATGTGAAGCGTCAACGCACGCGTATCAATGATACCGTCAGGGACAGCATGGCCACGGCCCCGCGGATGTCCAAAGCGATCTCGAAACCCGCTTCCTCCGCGAAGCCACCTTTTGCCGCCAAAGGAAAAGCCAAGGCCAACGATGCCCTCGGCGAAGCGTTGGCGCGTCACGGTGAAGAACTCTTCGCACGTGTGCGCGCCGGCGTGCGTGGACTTGCGCTGGGCCAGGAACACGCCGCGTTCATCGACTCCTTGATCGGCCGCGCGTACACCGGCGCCGAGAAGCGTGTCGGCGCGTTGAGCAGCTTCGCGGTCGCGGCCGTGGGAAGTTACGGGCGCGGCGCGGTCGCGATGGGGAGCGACGCGGATGTGCGTCTGTTCACTGGCGGCCGCAAGGCGCGCGCGGCGGCGGAAAAGTTCGCCCAGGCGTTTCTTTACCCGCTCTGGGATACCGGCTTGCCCGTCGGACACCAGGTCGTGGACATCGAGGACGCACTCGCCCTCGCGCACAAAGATCTCGCCGCGGCGACGACCTTGCTCGATGTGCGCCACGTGTGCGGCGATCGCGAGCTCGTGGAACGCCTGCTCGCCCGCGCGTGGGACGGTATGTTCGCCGAGTCGGCGCTGGGCTCGTTGGTGGATCGCCTCGAGGAAGAAGTGGGCGCGCGCCACACGCGCTTTGGCGGCTCGCTGTACCTGCTCGAGCCGGAGGTGAAAAGCGGTGCGGGCGGCTTGCGCGATCTCGACGTTGTGCGCTGGGCGGCGCGCGCGCGCTTCCGCGTGCCCACGCAGAACACGTGGCAGGAGCTGGTGCGGCTCGGTGTGCTCGTCGCACGCGAGGCGGCGGAGATTTCGGCGGCAGAGGAGTTCCTCTGGAACATCCGCAACCTGCTGCACGCCTACGCCGGGCGGAAAATCGACCGACTGACCTTCGATGCGCAAGAGACCATGTCCGCGGAGCTCGGATACGCGACAGCTGCCGACGGTGAACCATCACCGCGCGAGCGCGCGGCCGGTGCCGAGCGCCTGATGCAAGATTACTACGTGCACGCCCGCGTGGTGAGCCGCGCGCAGGAGCGCATGCTCGAACGCGCCCGCCCGCACAAGCGCCGCGCAAAGCCGGTGGAAACCGACGTGGGCCACGGCGTTCGCATGTTCGATGGACAGCTGACCATCGCCGGCATCAAGGAGCTCTACGACGAGCCGGCGCTGGCTTTGCGCGTCTACGCCGCGTGTGTTCGCATGCGCGCGCCGATCCTGCCGTTCGCGCGCGAAGCCATTGCGCGGGCTGCGGCCGATCCCGTGTTCTGCGAAGCCTTGCGCGCGAGCCCGGAGGCGCAGCAGATCTTCGTCGATCTGACGTGCACCGTGGCCGAGGTGCCCACGCGGCGCGGTTCGATGGTCGGTGAGCTGCACGACGTCGGCCTCCTGCTCGCGATGATTCCCGAGTTCTCGCCGGTCACGGGGCGGGTGCACCACGACGTCTACCACGTGTACACGGTCGACGTTCACAGCGTGGCCGCGGTGGATTGCCTCTCGGCGCTCGCGCGGGGCGAGCTCGCCCACGTGCATCCACTGGCAAGCCGCCTGGCCGCGGAAATCGCCCGCCCGAAGCCGCTCTTTCTCGCCACCTTGCTGCACGACGTCGGCAAGGGTTACCCCGATGCGAGCGGTTCGCGGAAGAACCACTCCGCGAGCGGCGCCGAGCTGTGCCAGGTCATCCTGCCGCGGCTCGGCCTTCGCGCGGAGGACGTCGCCGAGGTGTGCGCGTTGGTGCTGCAGCACTTGGCCATGTACCACGTGGCCACGCGACGCGATCTCGACGATGCCGCGACCGTCGAGGAGTTCACCCGCCTGGTGCGCGGTCGCGAAGGCCTGCGCGATCTGTACCTGCTCACGGTGGCCGACATCACGACGACGTCGCCCACGGCGATGACCTCGTGGAAGGCGCGCATGCTCGAGGAGCTCTACATCGTGGGCTCGGCGCACCTCTCGGGGCACATCGGCTTCGACGAAGAGCGCACCCGGCGCGTGCGCGAGGTCGCGCGTCCCTGCTTCCAGGGACCGACCGAGTTTTTCGACGCCTTCATGACCAGCATGCCGGAGCGTTACCTCCTGGCGAACCAGCCCGAGTCGATCGCCGCGCATGCGCGCATCGCGCTCGAGCGGGAAGGGCGCCCCGTGCATGCGGGCATCATCGAGGCGGGCGAGCCAAAAGAAGGCGCCAGCGGCGACGTGGCCGAGCTTTGCGTCGTCGCCGAGGACATGCCGGGCCTCGTCGCGCGCATCGCCGCGGTCATCACGGCGGCGCGCCTGGAGTTCGTCGAGGCGCAGGTGTATTCGCGCACGCGCTCCTTGCCCGACGGTTCATCGGTCAGCGAGGCGGTGGACATCTTCTGGGTGCGCGGCCGCACCGACGGCGCCGAGGGCGTGAAGCGGGCCATGCCGCGCCTGCTCCGCGATCTCGACGACGTGTGCCGCAGCGCCATTTCCCCCGCGGAGCTTCTGCGCTCGCGCATCGGCACGGCATCGCCTTGGCGCGAGAGGCCGAGCCCGGCGGTGCCCACGGACATCGTCATCGACGACCGAGCCTCGCCCCGGCACACGGTCATCGAGGCCTTCGCCAAGGACCGCCCGGGTTTGCTCTACACCCTTGCGCAGGCGCTCCACGAATTGGGGTTGTCCATCGTGCTCTCGAAGATCAACACCGAGGGCAACAAGGTCGCCGACGTCTTCTACGTCAACGAACTGGACGGATCGAAGGTGGCCCCTGGCGAGCGATTCAAAGTGATCAAAGAGGTACTTGCACGCGCAATCGATTCGGACGTATCGGACAGACCCAGTACCGCCGGCACGGGCCGGCTGGTGGCGGAGCAACAGACTCCGCAAGAGCAACAAAAGAACGAGGAGGCGTGAGATGAGAGCGTTCGGGGTGCTTTTCGTAGCTTCAGCGATTTCTCTCGCAGCATGTGGAGGTTCCAAGAAAGACCCCGCCACCCAGGCGCAACCCGCACCGTCCGCCAAGCCGGTCGCAAGTGCAGCCACGCCGGCGGTCGCACCGCCGACGAGCGAGGAGGCGGGGCAGGGCATCAAGTCCTTTCAGAGCGGCGACGTGGCGGGTGCGAAAAAGCACTTCGAAGCCGCCGTGAAGAAGAACCCCAAGGACGCCGACGCGCTCTACTACCTGGGGCTCGTGGCCGATCAGGCCGGCGACAAGAAGAGCGCCGAGGAGAACTACCTGGCCGCGTTGCAGCAACGGCCGGATCTGGACAACGCCTACGTCAATTTGGGTGCACTCTACATCGAAGGGGAGCGCATCAACGAGGCGCTCCTGATCACGCGCCAGGGCCTGCAGAAGAACGCGAAGCATCCGGGGCTGCACTTGAACCTCGCCGTGGGCCTCGCGACCAAGGGTGATGTCGCAGGCGCGACACGCGCCTTCGAAGAGGCGACGCGCTTGGCCCCGGAGGATCCGGTGTTCCAGGTGACGTATGCCCACTGGCTGGTGGTGTGGAAGCGCACCGACGAGGCGGCCGCCAAGCTTCGTTCGGCGCGGCCGCTCGCCGAGAACAACGTCGATACGCTGGGCGCCATCGCCAAAGAGATGCGGCTCGCGGGCGCGGCTGCCGACTGTGTGCCGACATTGGACAAAGCCATCGCCATCAAAGATACGCCCGAGTTGCGCTACGAGCGCGGCCTCTGCAAGGTGGCCCTTCGCGACGAGCCAGGTTCGCTGCTCGACTTCCAGATGGCCGTGGCCAAGGCCCCGAGCCATGCCGATCCGCATTATTGGCTGGCCGGCCGTTATGCCGTCCTGGAAAAATGGAAGGACGTCATCAGCGAATACGAGGCCTACCTCCGTCTGGCGCCCAGCGGTCCGTTCGCGCGGACGGCGCAAGAGCGCATCGAGCTGGCCAAGCAAAAGAGCGGTGGCGCGGCCGGTGGCAAGAAGACGCAGCAGGGAAAGGCCACGCCCGCACCAAAGAAATAGCCGTTTTGCCCGAGCACTCCGGGTGCGTTAACCCGGGTCGTTTGCTAGCGTCCTTCCCATGGACGTCGTCAAACATTGGATCGACAACGAGGCCGTTGACGGGGGGGATCGCAAGGGGGACGTATACAATCCCGCCACGGGCGAGAAGACGGCGCAAGTCGTCTATGCCAGCCGCGGGGATGTAGACCGCGCCGTCGCCTCCGCGAAGAAGGCGCTCGAATCGTGGGGCAAGGCCTCTCTGGCCAAGCGAAGCCGCGTGCTTTTCGCGTACCGCGAGCTCGTGGAGCGGAACAAGGACACCATCGCGAAGATGCTCACGTCGGAGCACGGCAAGGTGCTCTCCGACGCGGGCGGCGAGGTGCAGCGCGGGCTGGAAGTCATCGAGTTCGCCTGTGGGATTTCGGAGCTCGCCAAGGGTGAGTTCAGCGAGAACGTCTCCACGGAGGTCGATAGCTATTCGATCCGGCAGCCGGTGGGCGTGTGCGCCGGCATTACGCCGTTCAACTTCCCGGCGATGGTGCCGATGTGGATGTACCCCATCGCCATCGCATGCGGGAACACCTTCGTCCTCAAGCCGAGCGAGAAGGATCCTTCGGTGACGAATTACTGTGCCGAGCTGCTGAAGCAGGCGGGCCTTCCCGAGGGCGTCCTCAACATCGTGCACGGCGACAAGGTCGCGGTGGATGCCTTGCTCGAGCACCCCGACGTCGGGGCGGTGAGCTTCGTCGGCTCCACGCCGATTGCAAAGTACATCTATGAGACGGGCACCAAGAACGGCAAGCGCGTGCAGGCCCTCGGCGGGGCGAAGAACCACATGGTGGTGCTCCCCGACGCGGACATGGACCTCGCGGCCGACGCGGCGGTGAGCGCAGGCTACGGTTCGGCGGGCGAGCGGTGCATGGCCATCAGCGTGCTCGTGACGGTGGGCGACGCGGCCGACAAGCTTTTGCCGAAGATCCGCGAGCGTATGGCGGCGTTGAAGATCGGCAACGGCCTGGACCCGGCCAGCGAGATGGGGCCGCTGGTGACGAAAGAGCACCTCTCGCGCGTCGTGTCCTACGTGGAAAAGGGCGTGGCCGAGGGCGCGAAGCTCGTCGCCGACGGCCGCACCTTGAAGGTGAAAGGCCACGAGAAGGGCTTCTTCCTCGGCCCCTGCCTCTTCGATGACGTGCGTCCCGAGATGAGCATCTACCAGGAAGAGATCTTCGGCCCGGTTCTTTCGGTGGTGCGTGTTCCCACGTACGCCGACGCGGTGAAGCTCATTCACGAGCACGTCTTCGCCAACGGCGTGGCCATCTTCACCAACGACGGCGGCGCCGCGCGCAAGTTCCAGAGCGAGGTGCAAGTCGGCATGGTGGGCGTGAACGTGCCCATCCCCGTGCCGATGGCGTACTACTCCTTCGGCGGGTGGAAGAAGTCGCTCTTCGGCGATCTGCACATCTACGGCCGCGACGGCGTGCGCTTCTACACGCGCAACAAGGTGGTCATCGCGCGCTGGCCCGATCCGAAATTCCGAGGCGTGAACCTCGGATTCCCGCAGAATCACTGACGTTACGGCTCCCTCCCCCGGAGGGGGAGGGTTGGGGTGGGGGGGCTTAAATCCCGCGGACCACGAAGTGGCGCTCGTCGGCGCGTCGTTCGCCGAGCGCCACCAGCTTTCCGGTGGGATCGAACCAGGCGTGCACGGCGTCGGAGAGGACGCCGGCGATGTTCTCCTTCGCGACGGCGCGGCCACATGCCGCGTCGCGCGCGCCTTGCTCCGTCAACTGCGCTGCCGGCATCGCGCGCGCGGCCGCTGTTTCCAGCGGCAGGATGCGCGCATCCAGATCGGGCGCTTCCAGCGAGCAGGCTTCCTCGACGGTGAACGGGTGCGAGCGCGTGCGCCGGAGCGATGTCACGTGGCCCACCGTGTCGAGCCGCGCCGCGAGATCGCGTGCGAAGGCGCGCACGTAGTAGCCCTTCTCCACGGTGAGGCGCGCGGAGAACTCGCTTTCGCCTGCGCCGAGCAGCTCGATGCTTCGCACCTGCACGGGGCGCGCGGCCAGCTGGAACTCTCTGCCCTGGCGCGCGAGCTCGTGGGCGCGCATCCCTTCGTGGTGGATCGCCGACACGTTGGGTGGCACCTGCTCGAGGCGTTCCACCTCGCGCGCGATGGCCTCCGGCAACCGCGCTGCGAAGTCGGCCGGCACCGCCGCGTGCTCGGTCACGGCGCCATCGGCATCCAGCGAGTCGGTGGTGACGCCGAGTTTCACCGTGACCTCGTACGTCTTGTCGGCCAGGGTCAGATACGGCACCAACTTCGTCGCCGTCCCGATGGCCACCACGAGCACGCCCGTGGCCATCGGATCCAGCGTGCCCGCGTGCCCGATGGCCCGCGTTTTCAGCCGTTTCCGAAGCCGCTGCACCACATCGTGGCTCGTCATGCCCGAAGGCTTGTCGACGATGAGGACGCCGCCAACTCTCAATCGAGGGCTCAACCGAAGAACACGGACTTGCGCTCGCCGAGCGCCTTGTCGAGCATGTCCTGAATCGTCGTGCGCACACGCTCGGCCAGGCGCCCCACGAGGAGCTCGTCATCGGCCGCTTCCGGCCCGTAGCTCGCGACGTCCAGCAGATCGCCGAAGATGATCTTCCACTTCGTCGGCGCTGGCGCGAGGCCTGCGGGACCGAGCAGAGGAAACGTCGGCGTGACGGGGATGTACGGCAGCCCCAAGGCGCGCGCGAAGTACTCGACCCGAAGCAGCATCGGGTTTGCCTCTTCGGCGCCCACCACCACCACGGGCACGATCGGCGTGTTCGTGCGAAGGCAAAGCTTGACGAACCCACCGCGCCCGAAGCGCTGCAGCCGGTAGCGGTCGCGGTAAAGCTTCCCGATGCCCTTCACGCCCTCGGGAAAAACCGCCACGAGTGCTTCCTGCCGAAGCAGGCGCTCGGCATTTTCCTGGCATGCGCGCACGGCGCCGATGCGGTTGGTGAACGAGCCCAGGAAGGGAAAGTGGAAGATGAAGTCTTCCGCCAGCCAGCGCACGTCGCGGTGCTGAGGATGCTCGCGCTTCACGGCGGTCTTGATCATCGCGCCGTCGTACGGGAGCGTGCCCGAGTGGTTCGCCACCAAGAGGCAGCGCCCCTCCGCCGGGATGTTGCCGGCGCCAATCGTCTCCACGCGGAAGTAGCGGTCGTAGAGAAAATCGAACAGCGGACGAACCTTGGAGTCGTACACCGGGTCGTAGCCGAAGTCGTCGATCTCCTCGGAGCGGTTGCGCATTCCGAGGCGGCCCCACTTGCGCAGGTAAAAATCGGTCGAGAGCAGCTCGCGCGCGGTGTCGAAGACGGTGGGCTCCGTCTCCGGGCCGCCGGCAACGTTGCGCACCGAATGGCCGGTGCCCAAGCTCGTCACCGTGGGCGCGGGATCCGAGTCGTCGCTGTTGGACCCGGGCCCGCCGCGCAGCTCGTCGTCGTCGTCATCGTCGACGTTCGGCAGAACGTGGGTCGACGCTTGGTCGATCATGGCGTCGAGGTGCGCCTCGAGCTCGCGGATCTGCGCGGCCACCAGCTCCGGCTCCTCGGGCCGCGGCCGGCGCGCCGTCGGCGTTTGCTCGTCGCCGTCCTCGTCGTCGTCCTCTTCCTCGTCGGCCGAATCGGCAAAGTCGGAATACTCACCAAATTCCAAGGTCTGATGACGCAGCGACGGGGTAGGGGGAACCGAGGACGGCGAATGCGGAATGAACTGCACCGACTCCGTCGGCGCCTCGTCATCCGGTGGCAACGTGGCCGCGGAGCCATGCGGAATGGGCCCGCGCAGCGGTTTCGCGCCCGTGCGCATCGCTTGGCGCTCGTGCGTGATGGCCGGATTCTCCGTGGCCCCATGCGGCTTATGCCGGCGCCGTTTCTTGGGATGGGCCTGATTGGCCTGGGGCTGGGCCTGGACCTGGTTGGCTTGGTGCTGGGGATGCGGCGTACCGTTCGTGCCAGGCTGGTGCGTCTGGTGCGACGGTTGCTGCCCATCGCGCGGAGGCGCGGCCGATTGGCCCTGCTGCGGCCCTCGCGAAGCGTGCCGTCTCTTGCGCGTCATGCCACGTTCTCCTGCAGCAGCTTGACGTCGCGCAGTCGTTGGGCGCTCACGAAATCCAGCAGCGCTTCGCGGGTGGTGTAAGCCGGGCGAAATCCCATTTCCTTCTGCGCCTTCGTACCATCGGCGACGCAGAGGAAGCGCAAATACTTGAGGAACGCGGGCGGGACCTCCGCCACCTGGGCCAACCATCCGAGCGCGCAGACAGATTCGGCCACCGGGTGCGGGATCGGCAGGGCGATGCGCCCGGCCAGTTTGATGACGGTGCTGAGCGGCAGCACGCCATCGCCCACGATGTTGAAGGTGCCCGGCACATCGCGGTCGATGGCGAGCTTGAGTGCCGCAATCGCATCGACCTCGTGCAGGAACTGCAGCAGCGGATCGAAGCCCATCATCGTGGGCACCATCCGGTGGGCGAGGTAGCGCGTCATGTAATTGTGCACGGTCGGCCCCAGAAGCGGCGCCATGCGCAGAACGGTCACCACCGAGCCGGGCGCGCGTCGGGCGAACTTGCTCGCTTCCGCCTCCGCTTCGACCTTGTCGACGAAGAATGGCTCGTGCCGGTCCGCCCGGAGCGGGTGCCGCTCGGAGAGAAAATTCGGATTGGACGGATGTGCTCCGTACAGCAAGGTCTGCGACCACATCACGACCTTGCGGACCTGCGCATGCCGGGCGGCCACCAGGACGTGCATGGTCCCGACACTCTCGAGCTCGTGGGCCCAGGCGCTCGCTGGCGTAGGGTTCGCCAAAAAGGCGAGGTGAACCACAATGTCGGCCCGCTCGGCAGCGAGCACTTCCGCAAGCCGGGCCTCCGCCGTGGGCTGGGTAAAGTCGACCTCGTAACTACGGGTCTTTTTCCCTGCCGTGGAGGGCGCCTTGATGTCGATGGCGACGATGCGCTGCACGCGCTCGTCCTCCTCCAACAAGCCAATGACGTTGGTGCCTAAAAAAGACGCTGCGCCGGTGAGGGCTACGACCGGACCGCCTCGGCTGGTGTCGCGGAGCGCAGTCTTGCGGCCGCTTTCTCGTGAGCGGGTAGCGGCAAGCTGTCCAGATTTCGAGTCAGAGGCCATCGATTGGAGCGCCATGCTTAGGTGGGAGGTCGGATGGGAGGTCTGAAAGGCGCGGAACGACAGTAGTACGCCGCGGCCGAAGTTGGTACTTCGTTGCATACGGGGTGGTGCGATAATCTTCCCGGGAACGTGGGCAACTCGAGCCATGCCGTGCCGCCCCGTCTCGGGCCGTACGAGCTCATTGAACGCCTTGCCACGGGTGGCATGGCCGAGGTGTATCTGGCGCGCCGGGCTGGACCGCGCGGTTTTCAAAAGCTCTGTGCCGTCAAGCGCATCCTTCCACAGCTGGCACGCGATCCGGATTTCGTCGCGATGTTCGTGGACGAGGCGCGCGTGTGTGCCAACCTCTCGCACCCGAACATCGTCCAGGTCTTCGACTTCGGCGAGCAGGACGAAGAGCTCTACATGGCCATGGAGTACGTCGACGGCACGACGGGCGCTCGCCTGATTCGCGCCGCCGCCGCCCGCGGGGAGGAGCTCCCGCTGGAGGTGTCGCTCCACGTGGCCCTCAGCATTTTGCGCGGCCTCGAGTACGCGCACGCCGCGCGCGATCGCAAAGGGCGCCCCCTCAACCTGGTCCACCGCGACGTGTCACCGGGCAATGTACTCATTGATCGGTCGGGCGCGGTCAAGTTGACGGATTTCGGCATCGCACGCGCCTCGGACTTCGAGCGGCGCACGGACCAGGGCCAGCTCAAAGGCAAGCTCGGTTACATGTCGCCGGAGCAGGTGACGGGCCGCGAACTCGATGCGCGGAGCGACCTTTTCACCGTGGGCATCGTCCTCGCGGAGCTGGTGACCTTGCGCCCTCTCTTCTCGGGCGGCCGCGAGCTCGACGTGCTCTTGCGCATCCGTGATGCGGATCTCGGCCCCATCGATCGCGCCGGTTCGCTGCTTCCGGACGACGTGAAATCCGTGCTTCTGCGCGCGCTCGCGCGGGACAAGCTGCTGCGCTACTCCAACGCGGCCGTCTTCGCGGAGGCCATCGAGGAGATCATCCGGCGGCGCCGTCTGCAGGTCGGTCCCGCGCGGCTTTCGGCGTGGATCGAGCGGCTCGGTTTGATCGACGGGCCCGATGTCTCGAGCGACAACGAGCCAAGCCGGCCGGGCACCGCCATCCTCGAGCCGGACGACGTGGTTCGCAACGATCCGCGCGGCGATGGCTCCTACGACAGCGGCGGCTCCTACGAGGTGGCGCCGCAGATCTACCGGGTCGACTTGGGTGACGGCACCGCGAGCCAGCCCATGTCGTACCCGCGGGTCATCGAGTTGTTCGCGACGGGCGCCATCGGCAGCCGGTCCCTCGTGGCGCGCGAGTCGGGGCGCTTCAAGCCGGCGCTGCACTACAAGGAGTTCTCGCGCTTCGTCACCAGCCCCGCGCTCCGCTGGGACGACGACGCCGACGGCGCCGAGAAGAGCATGCTCGATCGGGCCACGCTCCCCGCGTACCTGTTCCAACTCGCGCTGGAACGCGAAACGGGCGCGCTGGTCTTCCGCAACGAGGAGAAGCAGAAGAAGATCTTCCTCGTGGAGGGCGCACCGGAGTTCGTCGCCTCGACGGATCGCCGCGAGCTGCTCGGCGAGCACTTGGTGGCGACCGGCCAGGTGCTGCGCATGGAGGTCGAAATGGCGCTGGCCATGCTGCCGAAGTTCGGCGGGCGGCTGGGCGACGCGCTGGTGGGCCTGGGCGTGTTGCGGCCCATCGAGCTTTTCCGCGCGATCCACGATCAGACGCAGATGCGCTACATGGACGTTCTCGGCTGGCCCGACGCGAGCATCAGCTTCACGCGCGGCGCGCGCTCGCACGAGGAGACGTTTCCCCTGGGCGTCGACCCGTTCGAACTCATCGCACGCGGCATCCGCGAGGGCTACACGGTGAGCGAGCTGGTGCAGCTTCTCGCCCCCATCGAGGACGACGTTCTCGAACGCGTGCCGAACCCGCCGGTGCGCATCGAGGTGCTGCGGCTGCCCGAGCGCGAGTCGTACATCTTGCGCAAGGTCGACGGGACGAGCTCGGTGCGCGCGCTCATCGGGCAGATGACCAACTTGAAGATCGCCGACGCCGACGACGTGATGCGCGCGGTATTCGTCGGCCTCTCGTGCGAGATGCTGCGTTCGATCCGCTGGACGGCGCTGCATCCCGACAGCGGCATCCGCCGCTCGGGCGCTTCGAAGGTGCGGCTCGGGCGATAGGCGGAGATAGGTGGCGACAAGGACGATGGCCGCGGAGCTCCTGGATCGCCGGACCAGCGACGGGTGATCCAGGGCATGGCCGAGGACGTCCAATTCGCGGAGCGAAGGGCGCGTGCCGCGATGGCACGGATCATGGTCTGCCCGCCGTTCATGGATTGGAAAACCCTTCTTCTCACCGCGACGCTGGGGATCGCAGGTGTTTCAGCGATGGCCGCATGCGCCTCCGGCGATGATAGCGGCACGTCGGACAAGCCCGACGGCGGTAGCAAATCTCCTCCACCGGGTGGCGGAGGTCCTCCGGGCAGTCAGCCGCCGCCGGGCGGTGGGGATGCAGGCCAGAGCGGCGACGCGGGAACGGAGACCGATGGAGCCGTGGATCCCGGCAGCGGCGGACCCTTCGAGGGGGCGCCTGCGTACGTGAAGACCACCGGAAAGAGCTCGCTCAGTACGGGGCATGCGAACGGCGTCTTTGGCAATCGAAACCCGGCTGGCACCGGTTGTCTCGACTGCCACAACGGCGGCCCCAAAGCGAAGACCTCGTTCCTGTTCGGCGGCACGGTGTATTCCGACCCGCAGAACGAAAAGCCGGCGAAGGACGTCGAGGTGCGCCTCGTCGTGAACGGCGTGGCGACGAACACGTACAGCGACGAGCAAGGCAACTTCTTCTTCGAGGGCAAACCCCACGCGGGCGGCGGCCACGTCGGTGCGCGCGATGCGACGGGCGCCATGCAGATGAATTCCTCGCCATTCAACGGCAATTGCAACGGATGCCACAACGGCGGCTCGCAGCCGCGCGTTCACTACCCCTGAGGGTTTAGGGTTTAGGGTTTAGGGTAAAAATTGCCGTTCAGAGTCTGGCTTGGAGGGCCGTAAACCCGTCGCAGTCGCGGAGAAAGGATCTCTCCCTACCCCCTAAACCCTACCCCCTAAACCCTAAATCCTTTCGATACACGGGGTAGGGGGCCTCTCCGGCGATATGTGTGTATCCTGCATCGATGTAGATCTGCTCCGGCCCCATCCACACTTCCTCGGGTCGGAGCTCGTCGTTGGACCGTCGCGGGTACGCTTCGACGGCGCGCCCGCCCCACGCGCGCACGGCTTCGTCGGCGCCGTGAACGAGCGCGCGCGCCACGCCCTTTCCGCGATGGTCGGGGTGCACGAGAAAGCACCCGATGCTGTACACGCCTTCGTCCGTGCCGAGATCCAGCGCACCGTACACGCGGCCCTTGCGCAACTTCGTTACGGTGGAGCGGGGCACCAGCTTCATCCAGCCAACGACGGCATCGGCCTCGGATAGCGCCACGAGTCCGCGCGAAGCGGGATCGCCCGCGAGCAGTCCCTGCGCATGCTCCTCGCGGTTCACGTCGGCGGAGAAGGCCGTGCGCGCGAGCCAGTCGTTCGTCGTGCCGATGAAGTGCCAGTAGCGGCAGTAGCACGAACAGTGGCACGCCTCGAACAAGGCGGCCCAGCCCTCGAGATGGGCCGCGTCGAGGGGAACGACCTTCAGCATCGCCCGTTGCTCACGTTGCAAGCGGCGGAACCAACCCCGGCGAGCGCGCTTCGAAGGCGGCGGCCACCGAGAACATCTTTGCCTCCTCGAGCCAGGGCGCCACGATCTGCAGCCCCACCGGAAGCCCCGACGCCGTCGGTTTGGCCGGCACGCTGCAACCCGGAATGCCCGCAAGGCTCGCGGGGAGCGTGTAAACGTCGTTCAAATACATGGCGAGGGGATCGTCCACCTTCTCGCCCAGGCGAAACGCGGGGGTCGGCGACGTCGGCGAGCAGATCACGTCGACCTCGCGGAATGCCTCCTCGAAGTCACGCCGGATCAAGGTGCGGACCTTCTGCGCCTTCAAGTAGTACGCATCGTAGTACCCGGCCGAGAGCACGAACGTGCCCAACAAAATGCGCCTCTTCACCTCGGTGCCGAAGCCCGCGTCGCGCGTGGCGCCGTACATCGCCTTGAGGTCGGCTTTGCCCGGCCCGGACGGCTCCACGCGAAGCCCGTAGCGGACGCCATCGAAGCGCGCCAGGTTGCTCGAGGCCTCCGCGTCCGCGATGATGTAATACGTCGCCAACGCATAGCGCGTGTGCGGAAGCTTCACCGGGCGCACGATGCAGCCCTCGGCCTCCAGCTCGGAAATGGCCGCGCGGATGCTCGCCTCCACCTCCGGATTGAGCCCCTTGGCGAAGTATTCCGCGGGGACGCCGATGCGCAGCCCTTTGACCGACTTGCCGCACGCGGCCTCGTAGTCGTCCACCGGCGCACCCAGCGAGGTCGCGTCCTTCGGGTCTTTGCCGGAGATGACGCCGAGCACGCGCGCCGCACCGCGCACGTCCGTGGCGAAGGGGCCCACTTGGTCGAGGCTCGAGGCAAAGGCAATGAGCCCGAAACGCGACACGCGCCCGTAGGTCGGCTTGATGCCCACCGTTCCCGTGAGCGCGGCCGGCTGCCGGATCGAGCCACCGGTATCGCTTCCCAGGGTCGCGCTCACCATGCGCGCTGCCACCGCCGCCGCGCTTCCACCGGACGAACCGCCCGGCGTGCGCTCCGGATCCCACGGGTTTTTCACCGGGCCATACGCACTGTTTTCATTGGACGAGCCCATCGCGAACTCGTCCATGTTCGTCTTGCCGATGATGATCGCATCGGCCGCGCGCAGCCGCGCGACCACCGTCGCGTCGTATGGAGGGACATAGCCCTCGAGGATCTTCGACGCGGCCGTGGTCACCACCCCGCGCGTGCACAAGGCATCTTTGATCCCAATGGGCACGCCGGCCAGAGGCCCCAGCTTCTCACCGCGGGCGCGCTTGGCGTCGACGGCGCGCGCCTGGTCGAGCGCGTTCTCGTGCGACACCGTGAGAAACGCGTTCAGCGCGCCGTTCCTCGCGTCGATGGCCGTCAGGGCTGCCTGGGTTGCGTCCAGCGCACTCGTCTCGCCCGCGCGAACCCTTTCGGCGATCGCGAGCACCTCGTCATGGCTCGGCATGGGTCAGCTCTCCACGAACGTGGGCACGGCAAAGCCGCCATGGGCCGAGCGCGGCGCCTGTGCGAGCGTCTCCTGCGGATCCAAACAAGGCTCGACCTCGTCGGTCCGCAGCTCACTGCGCTCTAGTTGCACGTAGGCTGTCGGCTCCACGTTCGCCGTGTCCAACTCGTTCAACTCTTCGACGTACCGCACCATGTCGGCGAGCTCGCGCGTGAGGCGCTCCGTCTCGTCGTCGGCCAAAATGAGCGATGCAAGCTGAGCAATGTGCTCTACCTGCGCGCGATCGATGCGTGTCGTCATAGGAATGCGCGCAGCGTATCACACGAGCTATCGCGCCGGCGAAGCCGTTTCCCCTTCGAAGATCGGCGTCCCGGCGTCGTGCTCCTCGTATTCGGGCGGCGGCCCTTTCGGCATGGGGGGCGCCCCTCCGCATGCGGCCGCCACGGCAGCCAACGAGATCAGCCCAAGGAGCACGACGGCGACGCGATGCATGCCCGCCTGCTTAGCAGCTAGTGAATCCCTTCCGCCACCTTCGCCAAGCTGGCGTTGAGCGCCTTCTTCGCAATCGGCTCCAGCGACGCGCGATCGCCGACGAAGTGGAATGTGCGGTTTACGTGCACCAGGGAGGCCTTCGGCGCGAGGGCTGCGGCGGGCGACGACGTTTCCAGCTCGTAGAATCCCCCGAGCGAGGGCTTTCCGGGGTCCGTCGGCCCGTCGTTGTAGCTGTTGACGACGTCGCCGCCGTACGGCGCCTTCTGCTTTTCCCACATGCTGTTCACGTAGTCGTTCGCCTTCGGCTTGTCGTACGAGACCACCGTGAGAAGCTTCGCCGACTCGGCGTAGCTGCCGAGCACGTTCTTCGCGCGCGACGGGCCCAAGCCAATCTTGCTGCGGTGCTGCCCGTCGGCCTTGAAGCGCAGGTAGCCGTCCTTCGATTCGGTCGCGAGGCGATCGGCCGGCACCTTGCCGAAGTAGCGATCGTTGACCACCTCGCCCTTGGCCGCGGCCTCGAACGGCACGATGACGTAGCCATCGGGGGCCGGGTTGAATTGCCCGAGGATCCACACGCTGAGGAGGCCGGCATCCTTGGTCCACGCCTTCGAGCCGGTGTTGGTGATCTTGTTCGTCGTGGCGAAGCCCACCCACTTCACGCCTTCGCCAGGCTTCGTGCCCGCCAGCTTTTCGACGTCGCCGGCGCTCAGCAGATCGATCGTGCGCTCCACCTCGAGGGAAAACTCGGTCCCCTTGTAGTTCTTCAAGGTGAGGTTGCGCTTGAAGACCACGCGCGTCGCCGTCTTCTCGGAAACGGTCCACGCACCTTCTTGCAAGGCCGCGGGCGTCTGCCACTTCGTCAGATTGAACTCGGCGCCCGGCGCGAAGAAGAGCGCGAACTGCCCGCCCTCGGGCCCGAGCCAAAAGCGGTCCTCACCGCCATAGTTGTCGAACGCCGCGCCGGTTTTCTTTTCCTCGATGAACTTATGGTTCACCCAGCCGATGCTCTTCTCGGCGGCGCCGATGGCGCTGGTCATCACGCGGCCTTGGTACGTGGGCGACACGGCCACGCGACCGCCATTGGGCGCTTCGAGCACCTCGACGGTGCCGTGCTTGCGCAGAAACTCCACCTCGTAGTCGAAGCTGCCCTCGGCCGCCGAGGTTCGCCCCGACGGATCGGGGCCGACCGACTTCGGCGGGGGAGGTGGCGGTGGGGCTGCGGTGGTGGTCGCCGTTTCGGGCGCCATGGCCGGGGTCGTGGGCGGCGGGCTGGAGTCGCCTCCGCATGCCGCGACGGCACGGACCGCAAGGGGGACGAACGCCAGCGCAAGGACTAGGGGGGTCGAGGGGGCTCGCATGTTGGCAGCTACGGTAGCCGCGTCCGCCATCTCCCCTCAAGCCTCGTTTGTCCAGATTTCCTTGACTTCAAGGGTGCACTGCGTCAGGGTGCCGCCGCTATTTCCCGCCCGAAAGGGCACACACACTCCTCACGCTCTTCAAGCGCAAATCCGCGGCCCGGTGCGCTCGGTTCTAGCAAGACCGACGCTGGCCTCGGGAGAAGAGCGGCGGCTCAACCGAAAGGAAGCGCTCTCAATGACCCAAGAATCCATTTCCGCCCAAGGTCTGCCCCAACTCCGCGGTGATTTTCCCCTCCCGCTCAAGGCCCTCCTGGACGCAGGCGTCCACTTTGGCCACCAGACCAAGCGCTGGAATCCGAAGATGCGCCCGTATATCTACGGTGCGCGCAACGGCATCCACATCATCGACCTCGACCAGACGGCCCGCCTCTTCCAGCGCGCGTTCAACTTCGTGCAGGAGACCGTCGGCCGCGGCGGCCACCTCCTCATGATTGGCACCAAGCGCCAGGCACAAGAGATCGTGCAAGAGGAAGCCACCCGCTCGGGCTCCTTCTACGTCGTGAACCGCTGGCTCGGTGGCACGCTCACCAACTTCCGCACCATCAAGCAGGGCCTCGATCGCATGCGTCAGTTGGAGCGCATGAAGGACGACGGCACGTACCTGCAGCTGCCGAAGAAGGAAGTCTCGCGCCTCGAGAAGGAGCGCGAGCGCTTCGAGAAGTACGTCGGCGGTCTCAAGAACATGGGCTCTCTGCCCAGCGCAGTCTTCATCATCGACCCGGCGAAGGAAGTCATCGCCGTGCAAGAGGCGAAGAAGCTGCAGATCCCGCTCGTTGCCATCGCCGACACGAACTGCGATCCCGATCTCATCGACTACCCGATCCCGGGCAATGACGATGCGATCCGCTCGATCCGCCTCATCACCGCCCGTCTCGCGGACGCGGTCCTCGAAGGTGCGCAGCGCCGCAAGGACACCGTGGACCGTGGCGGCGAGGAGCGCGGTCGCGCCCCGCAGGCCGACGTTTACCAGAGCGGTCGCCGCGGCGGTGAGCGCGGCGACAACACGCGTCGCGACGGCGGCGCCCCGAACTGAGGGAACGGTTGGGGGGAGCGGTTTGATTCGGTGATGGCTGAAGAGCCTGAAGACCGAAACGGCTCGATGGCCAAACGGCTCGATGCCTGAACGGCTCCCCCCGCCCAAGCTCGAAAATTTTGATCGATTACCCCCCTGAGGGGGGGCATGGAGATTCGGAAGATGGCCGAGATTACACTCGCATTGGTTAAGGAACTACGTGAGCGCACCCAAGCCGGAATGAGCGACTGCAAGAGCGCGCTCGTGGAGGCCGAGGGCGATCTGGAGAAGGCCATCGAGGTCATCCAGAAGAAGGGGCTCCTCAAGGGCCAGGCCCGCGCCGGCAAGGTCGCGACCGAGGGCGAAGTGCGCACCTGGGTCGAAGGCGACGGCAAGCGCGGCATCATCGTCGAGGTCAACTGTCAGACGGACTTCGTCGCCCGCGGCGACGAGTTCCGCAACTTCGTCGGCAAGGTCGTGGATCTCGCGCAGTCGGCTTCGCGCCCCACCGCGACGGACGCCGCCTCGCTTCTCGCGACGAAGGTGCCCGGCTCGGACGAAACGCTCGACACGGTGCGCCTCGCACTCGTCGGCAAGACCGGTGAGAACACCGTCGTTCGTCGATGGGACGTGCTCAAGGCCGGCAGCGACAACGAGCTCGTTCTCGCCTACGTGCACATGGGCGGCAAGCTCGCCGTTCTCGTGCGCGCCGAGGCTCCGAATGCCGCGGGCCGCAACTCGGCGGACTTCAAGCAGTTCATCGAGAACGTCGCGATGCAGATCGCCGCCATGAGCCCGCTGGTCGTGCGCAAGGAGGAAATCTCCGATGCGCAGGTCGCGAAGCAGAAGGAGATCTACGAGGCCCAGCTCCGCGAGGAGCCGAAGCCGAAGCCGGAAGCCGCCTGGCCCAAGATCATCGAGGGCAAGGTTGCCAAGTGGTACACCGAGGTCACCCTGCTCGGTCAGGACAACGTCTGGGCGCCCGAGAAGGGCACCATCGACGCGGTCCGCGCCGAAGTCGGCAAGGCGCTCGGCGGCGAGGTGAAGGTGCACGAGTTCGTGCGCTTCGCGCTGGGTGAGGGCATCGAGAAGAAGACCGACGATCTCGCGGCCGAAGTGGCCAAGATGACCGCCGGCTGAAACTCCATTCGGGGTCTCTAGTGAAGCTCTGCGCGGTCAGCGTGGATCTCGACGAGATCCCGAATTACTTCCGAATCCACGGGCTCGCGGAGCCGGGCCCGTTGTCGAGGCATGCTGTCTACGACGTCGCCATCGATCGCTTGCTCGCGATGGCGGCCGCAGGCGGCATGCCTTTGACTTTGTTTGCCATCGGCTCCGATCTGGCGCGCCCCGAGTCGGCCACCAAGCTTCGCCACGCGCGCGAAGCCGGCCACGAGATGGCCAACCACACGCTGGATCATCGTTACGATTTGACGCGCCTCGAGCGCGCGGAGATTGCGCACCAGATTGGCGCCGGCGCCGACGCCATCGAGCGGGCCACCGGCGAGCGGCCCGTGGGCTTTCGGGCGCCGGGCTACACCATCTCCGACCAAGTGTTCTCCGTGCTGCGCGAGCTCGAGGTGCTCTACGACTCCTCGGTGTTCCCGTGTCCCGCGTACTACGCGGCGAAGGCCGCGGCGCTGGGGTTGATCCGGTTGCGCGGGCGCACGAGCCACTCGGTGCTGGACACGCCGCGCGTGCTCACCGCACCGGTGCAGCCATACCGGGCCGGCGTTCCCTATTGGAAGCCGGCGCAGGAGGGGCTTCTCGAGCTGCCCATTCAGGTGACGCGCGGCCTTCGGCTGCCGGTCATCGGCACGTCGATCACGCTGGCAGGGCCGGCGCGTGCGCGCATGCTGGCGCGCATGTGCGTCGGGATGCCGCTGGTCAACCTGGAGCTTCACGGCATCGACGTGCTCGATGCAGGCGACGGGCTCGATGCGCTGCTGCCGTACCAGCCCGACGTGCGCGTGAGCCGGGAGCGAAAGCTCGAATCGCTCCACGCGGCGTTCGATACGCTGCGCAACGCCGGTTACTCGTTCGTGACGTTGCGCGAAGCCGCGGCTGCGTTTTCCTGACGGCGAGAAGGGCTACTTCTTGCGTGCGTCCAGGCTGAGCGGCCCGGAGCCGACTTGCGTGATGAAGAGCGCGGCGCCGAGCATGGAGATGTTTTTCATGAACATGGCCATGTGGATCTGCTGCTGCATCGGGTCGGTGAACGCCCAGAAATTGTGCAGCGAGATGGTCACCGGCACGAGGAAGAGGGCAATCAGCCACGCGCCCCACTTGGCCTTGTAGCCGAGCGCAATGCTGAGGCCACCGACGAAGGCGATGATGCCCGAGAGCGGCACCGCGACGCTTGCGAGCGGAACGCCGGCCGCGGCCGCATAGCCAATGGCCTGCGCCGAGAAATGGTTCGGGCCCGACATGAGGAAAATCAGAGAGAAGAACACGCGGCCCACCGGAACGAGGTAGCGCTGTGCACTCGAGGCACTCGAGTTCGGCGCGGCGCCGTCGTGGTTCGCGACGCCTTCTGCGATGACGTTGTTCATACGCCGGAAGATGGTACGTTGCAATTTGTGCGACAAGCGGCCACTTCGAAACGTCATGTTGCAGAATCTGAAACACTCGTTGCGGATGTGTTGGACCTGCGCGCCTTCTGCTTGGTGGCCGATTTGCGGTCGCTCACGGCCGCGTCGCACCTTCTCGGGGAGAGCAAAGCCACGGTGAGCCGGCGCATTGCGCGCCTCGAGCAATCGCTCGACGTGTCGCTCTTGCGGCGCAGTCCGCGCCTGGTGGAGCCCACGGACGACGGTGTGGCCTACCGTCAGCGCGTGGGGCAGATCCTCGAGCTGCTCGGCGACGCCAACACGGCGGTGCGTCAGTCGCACGCGGCGCCGAGCGGCAAGCTGCGCGTCACGGCGCCGCCCGAATTCGGCAGCGTGCTCGCGCCGCACATTGCGGCGTTCAACCGGCGCTTTCCCGAGGTGCTTCTCGATTTGGTCATCGCGCAGAAGATTCTCGACTTCGAGAGCGAACACCTCGACGTCGCGTTCCGCGTGCACGCGAAGCTGCCGGACTCGCCGCTCATCGCGCACAAGCTGTTCGACATCGAGGGCGCCACCGTGGCCTCGCCGGCCTACTTCGCCGAAATGCCTTCGCCCCGGCAGCCCGCCGACCTGACCAAGCACCGCGTCGTGTTGATGCAGTACGAATGCTCGCATCATCCCTTGCCGTTTCAACGGGCAGACGGCAAAGGGCCCATCACGGAGATTCGCCTGCAGCCGAGCATTGCGGCCTCCGACATGAACTTCGTCAAAGAGCTCGCGCTCGCCGGTGCCGGGATCGCCGTGTTGCCCATCAACTCCGTGCGCCGCGAGCTCGAGGAGGGCACGCTCGTCTGGGTGCTCAAGTCGTACCGCCTCTTCGGCGCCGCCATCTACCTCATGCACCAAGGCGGCCGTTTCCTACCGCCCAAGGTGCGCGCCTTCCGCGACTTCGTGCTCGACGCCTTCGCCGCAAAAGGCCGCCGCGTCAACGGCCGCTAGGGCGCGAAGCCCACGAGCTTCCAGAGCGCGGCGGGATCGTAGGTGCGGCCCCGCGCGATCACCGTGGCGATCTTGCGGATGTCGTGGATGTCGCGGAGCGGATCGCCGGCGACGACCAGGATGTCCGCGCGTTTCCCGGGGACGATGGTCCCCACTTGCCCATCGAGGTGCATGACCTTCGCCGGCACACTGGTGGCCGCCTGAATGGCTTCCATGGGCGTAAAGCCCGCCTGCACGTAGAGCTCGAGCTCGCGGTGCAGCGAATGACCTGGGACGGCTTGATCGGTGCCCGCCACGATGGGCACGCCCGCGCGATGAAGCTCGCGCAAAATGGCGACGTACTTCTCGAAGTAGCGGGCGCGCAGGGGGGCCAATTCGTCGGAAGGGCCTTCGATGCGCATCACGGCAAGCTCGCGCGGCAACTTGGCGAGCCCCGGCTCCCGCTGGGCGAGGACCTCGCGCGTATGGTTGCCCAGCTCGAAGAGGACCGCCGTGTCGTCGAGGAAGGCCTTCTTCGCCGCGAACGTGCGAATCACTTTTTGAAGTGCTGGGCCCGAAACGTCGGCGTCGGCGATGCGTCCTAGTCGCGCCGCCGGGGAGAGGTTGCGCATCTCGCCGGGCTTGTAGAGCGACGAGAACGCATAGCTGACGTGGCTGATGCCGTCGTAGCCCGCCTCGAGCGCTTGCACGACGTCCATCCCCTCGGGGACGTGGCCCACGACCCGCAGGCCGCGCCGGTGCGCTTCCACCGCGATGGGCTTCACGAGCGCAGGGGGCATGCTCGAGTAAATCTTCACCTCGGGGCAGCCCGCCTTCTGCAGGCGATCGAGCATCGGAACGATGTCCTCCGCGCTCTTGATGCGGAGCACGCCGAGCGAACGCGGGCCCTCGCCATCGATCAGTCCATCGACGATGATCTGCGGGCCCACACCCTTGCCGGATGCAATGGCATCGCGCGCGCCGGTGATGAACTCGAGCACATTGCCCATGTCGCGCACCGTGGTGACGCCCGCGGCGAGGTACGCGGCGCTCCATTCGACTTGCTCGTAGTGCGCATGCATGTCCCAGAGGCCGGGAAGCACGGTCTTGCCGCTCACGTCGACCGTGACGGCGCCGTCGGGGACCTTCGTCGAGGCGCGCGGTCCCGCGGCGAGGATTTTCTCGCCGTCGTACACCACGACGGCGTCCTTCACCGGCGGGCGCCCGGTGCCGTCCACGAGTTGAGCGCCCACCAGCGCCACGATGCGACCCTCGCGCGGGATGACCGCGCCCTTCGCGGCCTCTCCCAGCCAGGCGACGCCGTCCGCGCCGGCGCGGGTCAGGAAGGCGGGCAAGAGCCCGATCACGTCCTCGCGCACCGCCTCGAACAGGTCGAACTCGGCGTCGCGTGTCATGACCGCAGCGAGCTTTCCCGCATCGTCGAGCCACGCATCCTCACGACCCCAGACGAGATCGCGCACGCTCACGTGCTCGAGGGTGACCTTCTTTCCCTCGAGGTCGAATGTCTCCTTGCCGCGTGATTCGATCGACGCCGTGCCTTCGGGCACGAGGGCCACCTTGGCGGGCCGTCCTGCGCGTCCCCAGCCGCGTAGGAGCAGGTCCTGCATCAGAATGGGGGCATAGCCACTCGCCATCGCAAAGGGCGCAGAGGCTTGAACCACCGTGGGCTTCTCCCCGAGTCGGGTGATGGTGAAGCCTCCTGGATCGCGGACGACAGCTTCGTCGGTCCAGACCCCGCGCGCGACCCCGCCCCACGCGCGGTAGCTTCGCGGCGCGCCGTCCGGCGCGAGGAGCACCGAGCCGGTGAGCGGCACGGTCGTTCCGCGGTCCTGAAATGCAAACGAGGCTTTCGCTTCGACCTCGCCGCCGCCCATCTTCGTGTACGTGTCGCGTTCCGTGCCGACGCGATTCATGAACTTGTGCAGATGAAAGACGGTGACCTCGCCCGGCTCGTACTTGCCAGGGGTCTCTCGTTTCTCGGCCGCCGACGTCGTAGGCTCGGCCTTTGGAATGGGGGCTGGCGCCGGGGGAGGGGTGCTGCTTTGGCACGATGCCATCCACACCATGCACAACGCGCTCATCGCACCCATGGCGCGGCGCGGAGTAAGCGATGAACCTTGGCCCATCGTGCGACTGTACACCGGCGCGCGCTACAAAGTCGTGCCGAGCGGGGAGGGGCTGCGCCGCTTGCGGAGGGTGCCGGCGACGAAGGACTCGAGCACGGGGGCCATGTTCTGCGGGACGTTCGCATCCCACTCGTCGGCGCTGATGGCGTCCGTGGGGCGCGCCGCGGCGTCGATCTTGTAGAAGTACGGGACGGCCTCCGTGTACATGCGCATGGTGGAGAGCTCGGACTCGAACTCGTCCACGTCGACCCGGACGATGTCGACCGTGGAGAGGGCCCGCTGCATGCGCCGATCGCTCAGGGAGGAGTCGAACTCGTGCGACGCGGCCGACGCGTGCGCCGCCGTTTCGACGAGCACGACGCGGCCTTTCTCTTTGGCCTGCGAGAACGCGTCCATCAGTTGCCGCTCGAGCGAGCCGCTGCCGCGGTGCGGCTCGATGACGCGCAACGCTCCGCGCGTGACCGTGGTGGAATTCTCGCTCTCGCTGCCGGCGCCCGGCGGGGCCGACCCATACGCGGGTGCACTGTAGGCCGGTGGCGGCGTGGCCGAGCTGATCGACGGGGACGAATAGATGGACATGCCCCCCATCACGAGCGGAACGACCACCATGAACACGATGGAGCCCACCGTGATGACCGACGTGAACGCGCCGAGCACGATGCCCGCGTTGGCCATGCCTTTGCCGCCGAGCGCGCCGCCCGAGCGCCCGATGTCGCGCCGCGCGAGCAGGCCCAGGATGACCGCCGGGACGCCCGCCAAAATGCCGAGGCACGAGATGCTGAGCACACCGAACACGAGCGAGGTGACCGCCTTGCTCTCGTTCGGGATAGGGGCACCGTAGTAGCCGTACGGCGGCATCGGCCTCTGATACGACGGATACGAGGCCTGTTGCTGCTGCGGAAAGGGCGGATAAGGACCGTACTGCGCGGCTCCCGTGTAAGGAGGCGGCCCGTTCCCATCCCCGCCGGCAGGGGCCCCTGGCGGCGGAGGAATCGGCGCTTCGGGCGGGGACTGCATGCGATCAATATCTGTCCGGATGACGTCCGGGACAAGGTCGCCGTGCGCTCAGTCCAGTCGATAGATTTTTCGCGCGGTGCCGGCGAACACGGCATCGCGCTCGTTCGCTGAGAGTTCTTCGGTCCATTTTTGCGCGGCCGCGACGACCTCGGCGTACTCGGCCGCGAGGAGACAGACCGGCCAGTCCGAGCCGAACATCAAGCGCGAAGGCCCGAACGCCTCGAGGAGCGTATCCACGTACGGGCGCAGCGAATCCACGGTCCAGGCGCCCCAATCGGCCTCCGTCACCAGGCCGGAAAGCTTGCAGGTGACGTTGGGGTGGGATGCGAGCCTTCGCAGGTGCGTGGCCCAGGGCTCGAGCTGCCCGGAGGCCGCGGGCGGCTTCGCCCCATGGTCCAGGATGAATCGCGCCTCCGGCATCTCCGAGACCGTACGCTCGGCGGCGGGCAACTGGTGCGGCAGGATCAAAAGCTCGTAGACCAGCCCGGCGTCGGCCACCGCCGCGATCCCCCGGCGCACATCCTTGCGGCAGAGCCACTCGGGATCGGGTTCACCCTGCACCGGGTGTCGGATGCCGCGGAGCGCATCGCCGCCGGGGCCCTCGAGCAAACGGTGCAGATCGTCGCGCACAGAGGGCGCCGTCAGATCGACCCACCCGGTCACGGCGGCCACGAGATCGCTCGATGCGGCCAGCGCGAGAAACTCCGGCGTCTCCTCGGCCACGGGGATCGTTTGCACGAGCACGGTGGCCGTGACCCCCGCGCGGCTTGCCAGCGGCGCCAAATCGTCGAGGCTGAACGTGCGGCGGATTTTTCCGAGCGCCGGCGTGATCCACTCTTGGTCGCGAACGCGCAGATCCCACACGTGATGATGTGCGTCGATGATCATTGGGGCACCGGTGCATCTTGGCGCAGGAGGCCGCGCTCTTTCAATTCGTTCCACACGGCGGCCGGCACGGGCGCGCGGAGCATCTCCGCATCGGCGACGATCTGCGGCGCGTAGTGCGCGCCCACCACGACGGACGCCACGGCGGGGTGCCCGAGCGGGAACTGAATCGCGGCCTGCGGCAAGGTCGCTCCATGCCGCTGGCACACGTCGGCCATGCGGCGTGCACGGTTCAAGAGCTCCGCTGGCGCATTCCCATAGTTGTAGCGTGCGTTGTCCTGCACCGTGGGCTCGGCGAGGATGCCCGAGTTGAACACCGCGGCCACCACCACCGACACATGGCGCTCGCTGCAGAGCGGCAGCAGTTCGTCGAGGGCAGGCTGCTCGAGCAACGTGTAACGCCCCGCGACCATGACGACGTCGACGTCCGTCTCGCGCACGAAGCGCGCGGGCATCTGCCATTGGTTCATGCCCACGCCGATGGCGCCGATCACGCCCTGGGCGCGAAGCTCGGCGAGGGCAGGGTAGCCCTCGCGCACCGCCTGCTCCCAGTGGTCATCGGGATCGTGCAGCAGCACCACGTCGACGCGCGACAGCCCGAGTCGCTCCAGCGACGACTCGAGCGAACGCCGCACGCCGTCGCGGCTGAAATCCCACACCCGATTCGAGGTTGCCGGCACCGCGAAGCTCGCCTCCGCGAGATCGGTTCCCGTCCCCTCGGGATTCGGAACGAGCCGCCGCCCCACCTTGGTGGACACCGTGAACTGGTCGCGCGGCTTGCCCGCGAGAAAAGCGCCGAGCCGCCGCTCGGACAAGCCCAACCCGTAATGCGGCGCCGTATCGAAATAGCGCACGCCATGCGCCCACGCCGCCTCGAGTGCCTCGCGGGCATCGCCGGGCGAGACCTCGAAGTACAAGTTGGCGATGGACGCCGAGCCGAAGCCCAGCGCCGTCACGTCGACCGTGGTTCGTCCAAGCCGCGCGGTCTTCACGGTGGTTACTTCTGCGGGGGCCGCAGCCGCAGGCCGTACATGCCGCCGTCCACGGCGAGGATCGTCCCCACGGTGGCGCCCGAGGCGGGGCTCGCCAGGTAGGCGATGGCGCCCGCCACTTCGTCGGCCGAAACGAGCCGACCCGTAGGCTGCCGCGCGTTGAGCGCGGCACGTTCCGCCGCCGGATCGGCGGCTTGATCGAGCAGCCGCCCGATCCACGGGGTATCCGCCGTGCCCGGAGCCACCGCGTTCACGCGGATGCCCTCGCGCACGTGGTCCGCCGCCATGGCCAAGGTGAGCGCGTACACCGCGCCCTTGGTCGCCGAGTACAGCGCCCGCTGCGGCAGGCCGGCCCATGCCGCGATGGAACAGGTGTTCACGATGGCCGCGGCCTTGGACTTGCGCAGGTGCGGCAGCGCCGCGCGGGACACCCGCACCATGCCGACGACGTTCACGTCGTACACCTTGTGCCACTGCGCATCGTCGTTGGCGGCCACGTCGCCGATGGCGCCGATGCCCGCGTTGTTGACCACGATGTCGAGCTGCCCGAAGCGCTTCACCGTGGCCTCGATGGCCGCTTGCACCGAGGCGTCGTCCGTCACGTCGCAGCGAACACCGAAGAGCGGCTCGCTCACCCCCTCGGGCTGAAGGTCGAGGCACGCGACTTTGCCGCCGCGCGCGGCGATCCACTGCGCGGTCGCGAGACCGATGCCCGATGCTCCGCCCGTGACGACGGCCACCAAGCCGTCAAACTCTGCGCTCATCGTGTCGCCTCCTTCCACTCCGGACCATCCGGGAAACGATACCGCTCCACGGTGCCCTCGAACATTTGCGCCGAGAACCCCGGCGCCGTCGGCGCGACGTAGCGCCCATTCTTCATCAACGCGGGATCGACGAAGTGCTCGTGCAGGTGATCGACCCACTCGATCACGCGGTTTTCCGTCGTTCGCGAAACCGCCACGTAATCGAACATCGAAAGATGCCGCACCAGCTCGCACAAGCCCACGCCGCCCGCATGCGGGCACACCGGCACGCCGAACTTCGCCGCCAGGAGCAAAATGGCCACGTTTTCGTTCACGCCGCCCACGCGCGCCGCATCCATCTGCAGCACGTCGATGGCGCCGAGCTGGAGGAGCTGTTTGAACACCACGCGATTTTGCACGTGTTCGCCCGTGGCGACCTTGATCGGAGCGACCGCCTTGGCCACGGCGTTGTGCCCGAGCACGTCGTCCGGCGACGTCGGCTCCTCGATCCAATAGGGCTTGTACGGCGCGAGAGCCTTCATCCATTGCACGGCTGCGCCCACGTCCCAGCGCTGGTTCGCATCCACGGCAATGCGCATGTCGGGGCCGGTCACCTCGCGGGCCAGCTTCATGCGGCGCACGTCGTCCTGGAGATCGCTGCCCACCTTGAGCTTGATCATCCCGAACCCATCGACGCTCGCCTGCTTGGCCCGCGCGACCAGTTTCTCGTCGCTGTAACCGAGCCAGCCCGCCGACGTGGTGTACGCGGGGTAGCCTTCGGCCAAGAGCCGCGCCGTCCGCTCCGTGCGTCCTTCCGCACCCGGCCGCAGGATGGCCAGCGCTTCCTCCGGCGTGAGCGCGTCGGTGAGGTAGCGGAAATCGATCAGGCTGACGATTTCCTCCGGGCTCATCGATGCAAGGAATTGCCACAACGGCTTCTTGGCCCGCCGCGACGCGAGATCCCACGCCGCGTTGACCACGGCGCCGATGGCCATGTGCATGACGCCCTTTTCGGGGCCCAGCCATCGAAGCTGCGAATCGCCAATCAGCGTGCGCGAGAAATCCGCCAGGTCGGCCGCCGACTCCGGCACCTCGCGACCGACGACGTGCCCGCCGAGGGCGCGGATGGCGGCCACCTGCACGTCATTGCCGCGCCCGATGGTGAATGCCAGCCCGTACCCATTGATGCCGTCGCTGGTGCGCAAAACCACATAGGCCGCCGAATAATCGGGGTCCGGATTCATCGCGTCGGAGCCGTCCAGCTCGCGCGACGTGGGAAAGCGAACGTCGAAGACGTCGAGTCCAATGATGCGGGACATCATGCTTGCCTGAGTTCTTGGCGTTGTTTTCCGAGCTCGCGAATCTCGAGCTCCACCACGTCCCCCTCACGCAAATACGGTTTTGGCTCCGGCTGCCCCAACGCGACGCCTTGCGGCGTACCCGTGTTGATGACGTCGCCCGGCCGCAGCACCAGGAATTGGCTCAGATAGCGCACGATTTCGGCGACCGGAAAGATCATGTCCGACGTCGACGAATTCTGACGAAGGGTGCCATTCACCCATAGCCGCAATTCGAGCTCTTGCACGTTGCTGACGTCGCTCGCCGGGACGAGCCACGGTCCCAGCGGATTGAACGTCTCGCAGGACTTGCCCTTGTCCCACTGGCCGCCGCGCTCCAATTGGAACTCGCGCTCGGAGACGTCGTTGGAGATGGCATATCCAGCCACGCATGAAATCGCTTCTTCGTGATTGGCCAGGTACCGCGCCGTTTTGCCGATGACCACGGCAAGCTCGACCTCCCAATCCGTCTTTCGTGAGCGTCGGGGAACGAGCACCGGATCGTAGGCGCCCACCACAGTGCCGGGATCCTTCATGAAGAGGACCGGTTCCGTGGGAATGGGCGCATTCGTCTCCTCGGCGTGCTGCCGATAATTGAGGCCAACGCAAAGCACTTTGCTCGGGCGTGCGATCGGCGCACCCACCCGCATCCCGCTTCCATCGCCCGGATCGTCGAGTTGTGAGAGCTCGCCGCGCTGGAGCGCCGCACGCACGCGGTCGATACCGCCCGACTCGAGGAAGGCTCCATCGATATCCTGCGTGAGCGGCAATAGGTCGTAGAGGACCTTCTCGTGGCGTACGGCCGGACGTTCGTGATCCGGCGGCCCAAGGCGCATGAACTGTAGCGGCACGACTGCTTCTCCTGTTTCTTGGTTAATTCGTACTTGGTGGGTGCTCCGCGCGGGTGACGCGCGAAAGACGATCGATGTCGACCCCCGATTGCTCGATGAATTTGCGCGCCGTCTCGTTGTCGCCCCGGACGAGCGAATCGGGCGGGCCGGAAGCGCAGATCTCGCCGCCGATGAGCAGCACGGCTTGATGCGCAATGCGAAAGCAGCTCGCAATGTCGTGCGAGATGACCAAGCTGGTGACGTTGAACCGCTCGCGCATCTCGTCGATGAGATCGTCCACCAGGCGGCTGGTGAGCGGATCGAGGCCGCTGGTCGGCTCGTCGTAAACCAGAATGGGCGGCTCCAACATGAGCGCGCGGGCGAGGCCGACGCGCTTGCGCATACCGCCCGACAGCTCGCTGGGAAACAGCTTTTCGACTTTGGGGTCGAGTCCCAGGATTTGAAGCTTCTCCAGCACGCGATCGCGAATTTCTTTTTTCGAAAGCTTCGTATGCTCGACGAGCGGGAAGGCGACGTTCTCCAGCACCGTGTACGAGTCGAGCAACGCGGCGTACTGGTAGACCATTCCGAACTTCATGCGGATGCGATTGAGCTCGCGCTCTCCCATGCCCGCGATGTTCTCGCCGTCGATGAGCACTTCGCCGCTCGTCGGTTGCTCGAGTGCGACGATGTGGCGCAGGAGGGTCGTCTTGCCCGCGCCCGATCCACCAATGACGACGGTGGTCTCCCCGCGATGGGCGACGAGGTTGATCCCCTTGAGGACCGGCCGGTCGCCAAATGTCTTGGTGACATTTCGCAGAACGACGAGCTCGTCGGAGGAAGGTGACGGGGTCACGATCTTGGTCATAACACGCGCTCCACAAACATCCGATGATTAATCGAAGCCTTTGTTTTCGGGCCCTCGAGGGCCGTGTGCGGGGACGGGGGAGCTGCTACGGTGGGGGCGCCATGACCGGGAATCATCTCGAAGCCATTCTGAAGCAAGCCTCGGCGAAGTTGGACAAAGACGGATTTCTTGCGCTCCCCGATGGGGCCGCCCTCACGCTGTACGTCGCCCACGACGGGGCGAGCCTCACCATTGCAAAGGTGGATGGGGTACGGCTCGAAGGCGAGCTCGTCTTTGCCCGCACCGTGAAGCGTGAAACGTATACGGTCGTGCAGAGCGATGTCTTTGCGCTGGCCGTCGACGGCGCCGTCAGCGGGCAGCCTGCGCGCCGCGCCGGTTTTGCCTGAGCCGTTACTTTCTGCGCTGAGCTGGCTCGTCGCAAAGCTCCCACCTATCGCCCATCGAGCCTTGGGCGCATGCCTTGGTTTCGTCGCCGGCAGCCTGTTTCGCATCCGGCGAAACCACGTCGAACGCGCGATGGCCGCGGGCGGGATTGCCGATCCTGCCCGCGCCGCCCGCGGCATGTACCGCTCCCTGGGCATCAGCTTGCTCGAGTTTCTCTGGCTCGCCGGCGGCGACGCGGCGCGTCTCGATGGGCGCGTGCGCATCGACGAGGCTTCGCGCCGAGCACTCGACGAAGCGCGCTCGAAGGGGCGAGGCATCGTTTTGTCGGCGACCCATACCGGCAATTGGGACCTGGCGGCGTGCGCGATGGCCCGCCGGATGCCGCTTCTGGTCATCACGAAGCGGCTCTCGATGCGGGCCCTCGACCACTTTTGGCAATCGACCCGAGGTCGCTACGGCGTCCGCTTGCGCGAAGCGCGCGGTGCCCTGGAGGAGGGGCGGCGCATGCTGCGCGAGCAAGGCGCGGTGGCCATGATGATCGACCAGGTGCCGCTGCACCGGCGTCATGCGGTGCCCGTCGAGTTCTTCGGGCGACCGGCGCTGGCCGACAAGGCCCCCGCCGCACTTGCGGCCGCCTCGGGGGCGCCTTTGGTGGTGTCGGGGGCGTTTCGCGACGAGGACGGTATGCACCACCTGGTGGTGCTCGACGTCCTTTTTCCGGACAAGGCCGGCCCCGCGTGGATTGCGCAGGCCACGCGCGCCTCGACGGAGGCGCTCGAGCGGTTCGTGCGCGCGCACCCCTCCGAATGGCTGTGGCTCCATCGGCGCTGGAAAGAGATTGCTCCCGCGGAGCGGCCGAGTGGACGCGATAGAGAAGATTTGCGCCTTGTAGTAGAACGACGGGCATGACCGATTCGCTCGTCATTGCCGGTCGCACGTTTCAGAGTCGGCTGATCGTCGGCACGGGGAAGTACAAGAGCACCGAAGAAACCGAACTCGCGCTCGACGCCGCCGGCGCCGAGATCATCACGGTGGCCCTGCGCCGTGTGGATCTGAAGGACAAATCGAGCGGCTCGCTCATGTCGCTGCTCACGCGCCGCAAGGACTGGACGCTGCTCCCCAACACCGCCGGCTGCTACACCGCCGACGAGGCCGTGCGCACCTTGCGCCTCGCGCGGGAGCTCGGCATCGCCAGCCTGGTGAAGCTCGAGGTCATCGGCGATCCCAAGACGCTCTACCCGGACAACGAGCAGACGCTCGAGGCCGCGCGCACGTTGATCAAGGAAGGCTTCACCGTGCTTCCGTACTGCATCGACGATCCCATCGTGTGCCGCAAGCTGGAGGACCTCGGGTGTGCCGCGGTGATGCCGCTCGCGGCGCCCATCGGCAGCGGTCTCGGGATCCGCAACCCGCACAATTTGGCCATCATCCTCGAGCACGCGAAGGTGCCGGTCATCGTCGATGCGGGCGTGGGCACGGCGAGCGATGCGGCCATTGCGATGGAGCTCGGCTGTCACGGCGTGTTGATGAACACCGCCATCGCGCACGCGAAGGATCCGGTGCTGATGGCGACGGCCATGAAGGAAGCGGTGAGTTCTGGCCGCAAGGCGTTCCTCGCCGGGCGCATGGCCAAGTCGCGTTACGCGAACGCATCGAGTCCCTCTGCTGGCGTTCTTGGGGCCGGCGTCATCGAGTGATGGTTCGCGCCGTCGCTTTCTCCCTGGCACTCTCCTTCGGCATCGCGCCGTTTCAGTGTGCGCACAAGCCGGATCCCAACATGCGCCGTGAGGACACCGCGGGCGATGCGCTCTGGGCTTTGGCGGAGAACTTCGGCGCACGCCACAACGAGCAGGCCCAGCGCGAGACGTTGGCTTACCTCGTCGAGAAGTACCCTTCGAGCCGCTACACCGCCGCCGCGAAAGAGGAGCTCGCACGTCTCGGCGGCGCTCCCACGTCGACGTCGTCGTCAGCGTCGGATGCCTCGGCGCGCTAGCCGCGTTCTTCTCATCACGGATCCGTCGTACGCGGCGGGGCACGTCGATGCGGTCGTGGGCACGGTCGCGGACGCGCTCGGGCCGCGCTTCGCCGTGCAACTGCGGGACAAGGAGGCGTCGTCCGGCGAGCTTCGCGTTCGCGCCCGTGCCTTGCGCGCGCTCACGCGTGCGGGCGGTGCATCCTTCATCGTGAACGGCTCCCCCGAGCTTGCCGCGGAGGTCGACGCCGACGGTGTGCACCTACCGGGGTTCGCGGTGGATCCCTCGGTCCTCGAGCGTGCCCGCGCGATCGTGGGGCCTGCGCGCGCCATCCACGTCCCCGTCCACGCGCGGGATGAAGTGGTCCTCGCCCGCGATGGCGGCGCCGATGCCGTTCTCGTCTCCCCCATTTTCGACAGCCCCGGCAAGGGCCCAGCCCGCGGTGTCGCCGCGCTCGCAGAAGCGCGTGCGCTCGCGCACCTTTGGCTCTACGCCCTCGGCGGCATTGACGCACTGCACGTCGCGGAATGCCATCGCGCGGGCGCGGATGGGGTCGCGATCATCCGAGCTCTTCTCGATGCACCCGATCCGGTCGCAACAGCCCGTGCGCTCATTTCCCCCTGGACGAGAACGCCCCAGCCCAGCCCCTGAAAGGGGGCCCGGCCCGTCGACAACCCGCCCAAACCGGTACTAAAAGGTATTCCCGAAATGGCGACGTACGACGAAACGCTGGTGGGGACCACGAACATCCTGAGCAAACACGTGGAGCTGGATCGTCCAATCCGTCCCGACGACGACATCACGAACGACCTAGGCCTCGACAGCCTCGCCGTGATGGAAGTGGTGGCCGACATCGAAGATCATTTCCAAATCAACATCCCCGAGGAAATGCTCTCCAAGATTACCACCGTCGCCGACGTAGCCCACGCCCTGCACGATTTGCAAACCGCGCAAGCTACCGCGAAATAGAGATTCGCCGAGTTTTTGCTCGAGTGAATCGATAAGGCGCATTCTTGCGCCATGTCGAGCAGTCCTCACGATGCGCTCTTCAAGGCCGCATTCAGCCGGCCGGACATTGCACGGAGCGAGTTGGAGCTTCTTTTGCCTCCAACGCTTCGCGAGAAGCTGGATCTCGCATCCTTGACACTACGACCGGGGTCGTTCGTCGATGAGGACTTGCGTCATCGGCACTCGGATTTGCTCTACGAGCTGCGCACGGTTTCCGACTCACCCGCATTGGTGTTCGTTCTCATGGAACACCAATCGACGTTCGACGCGCACATGCCCTTCCGGCTTCTCCGTTACGCCGTGCGGGTTTGGGACAAGTGGCTGGTCGACCATCCGGGAAAGGCGACCAAGCTGCCGCTCTTGATTTCGGTGGTTTTGCACCACGGGGACGATGGTTGGCGCGCGCGTCCTGAACTTTCCTCGATGTTCGATGCAGATCCCGAAACTCTAAAAGCTACGCGGGATTACGTGCCTCATTTCCATTTCATGGTCGACGACATTGCGTCGCTTTCCCTGGAGGCGTTGGCGGCTCGGACGATCCACGTACTCGGACGGCTCGTACAACTTGCGTTCTGGACGTCGCATTCGGTCGAGCGCTTCAAGCAAGCCAAACCAATTATGCGTGAGCTTGCCGCTACGACGAAACGAGATGCCGCCACGCGGACGCTTCTGACGCAGCTCTACGTGTATTTGCTCCGAGTACTGGGGGACGTGGACGCTTCGCCAGTTTACGATAAACTTCTCGAAATCGCTGGCCCTGAAGGAAAAGAGGACGTCGTGACCGCTGGAGACCAACTCATCGCACAGGGGCTCGCCAAGGGACTTGCCGAAGGCCGGGCCAAGGGACTTGCCGAAGGCCAGGCCAAGGGACTTGCCGAAGGCCGGGCCAAGGGACTTGCCGAAGGCCAGGCCAAGGGACTTGCCGAAGGCCAGGCCAAGGGACTTGCCGAAGGGCGCGCCGAGGGGTTCCGAAGGGCCATTTCGAAGCTCTTGGCGGTGCGAAGCGTGGTGCTTTCCGAAACGGGGCGCTCGCGACTCGAGGCTTGCGAGGATTCGCAGATTCTCGAGCAGTGGTACGATCGCGCAATCACCGCGACGACGGAGGACGAGATCTTCGCCTGAGCGCCTAACTGGCGACTGGTGCGATGGCCATGATGTGCGGATGACTTGCTGTTCGGTGGGGACTGATCGTACGTTCAGTCTAACCCCGAATGGCCGCCGTAGCACGTCTTTATGCCGTTCTTGCCGAGATTGGCTCGAAGGCCCGGTTTCTGGCGATGCCGCCGGCGAATGGGCCGGCGGGAAGGGGGCTCGATTGGGCGCGGCTCGAGAAGCTGCTGCCCGATGAAGGGCTGCCGCGGGATGCGGTGGTGGAAGTGGCTTCGGTGCGTGCGCTCGGTGGGGGAACCGGTGTAGCGATTCGGGCGGTGCGTGCGGCGCTGGCGAAGGATGCCGCCGCGTTTGCGGCATGGGTCGATCCATTCGGGGCGCTGCATGCGCCGGGGGTGGCCAGGGCAGGGGTCGATTTGCGGCGGCTGCTCATGGTGCGGCCGCCGTCGCTCCAGGACGTAGGGCGAGCGGCCGTCAAAGTGGTGGCGTCCGGCGCGTTCGAGATCGTCGTCGTGGACATGGCGTCCCTCGAGGAGCTTCCGCCGCAACCCCAGAAGGGAAAACGCGGGCGTCGGCCGCTGCCGCCCGAGGTCATGGTTCGCAAGCTCGCCCTGCTGGCCGAAAAGCGAGGAACCACCGTCGTTCTCTTGAGCGACTCCACCCAGCCGCGTGCGCTGCCTTGGCCCGTCGCTCTCCGTCTCGAGCTCGCGCAACGTCCCCACGAACTCTCCGTTCGCGTCGCCAAAGATCGCCGCGGGCGCGTGGCGGCGTCGCCCACGTGGATCCCGCTCGACGAGACGGAGGAAGACCTCGCACCCGTGCCTCCCCGCACCGCCCGCCGAAATCGACGCCGCCCTCGCGGCATGGGCGCCGCCGCACAGCCCATCGCCTCCGAGGTGCAGCCCGCGTCCACCCCGAGGGTGCCCAAGTACGAGCTTGCCCCAAACCCCGCGGCATCCCCCGAACCGAATCGCTCGAAACGCTTCGTCGCCGTGGCCTTCTCGCAATTGCGCATCGAGATTGCCCGCTCGCATGCCACCGATACCGCGGGCCCGCTGGCCGTGGTGCTCGCCCACCCGAATGGCAGCGTGCGGGACGAAGCCTCGCTGCTCGGCAACACGCGCATCGACGACGTGTCCGACGAAGCGCGTGCCCTGGGCATTCTTCCAGGGTTTACCGTGGCCGCTGCGCGTGCCCGCTCGCAGGCGCTCGCGGTGCGCGTCGTTTCGGCGGCTGCGGTGGAGCACGCCCTCGCGCGCGTGGCGGAAATGGCGCTCGCCTTCGGAAGGAGCACCGCGTTTATCGCCGAGGAAGACATGGTCTTCGTCGACGTCACCGGTTGCGAGCACCTGCATGCTTGCGAGGGAGACCCGTCGGGCGCGCGCACCTTGGCGTCGCGGCTTCAGGAGTGCATCCTCGAGCTCGGCCACGTCGCACGCATCGCCGTGGCGTGCGGACCGCGCATGGCCGCGGCCTTCGCCCGACGCGCCCTCGCGAACGCCGCTCCCATCCTCGACACGGACGACGAAGCCTTTGCGCGGCTCCCCATCGATGCGTTGCCGCTGGACGCCGACACCCTCGATTGGCTGGCCAAACTCGGCCTCTCGACCATCGCAGACCTGCGCGCACTGCCGCCTTCCGAGCTGGGCCCGCGCCTCCCGAGCCCCTGCGCCCGCGACATCATGGCGCTCCTGCGCGGCGAGGACGAAACCCCCATTGCGCCGTACCAGCCCCCAGAAGAACCGGAGGAGTGCGCCGAGCTGGAATACGGCCTTGAAACGAACGAATCGCTGCTCTTCGTCGTCAAAGGACTCTGCGAGCGGCTCAGCGCGCGCCTCATGGGAAGAACGCGGTGCACCACGCACCTCGAGCTCGTTCTCCGACTCGATCGCGCGCTGCTTTCGGACGCCGACTCCCCGCGCGTCGCCTTGCCCATGCGCCTCGCCGCGCCGATTCGGACTCCGGCCGAGTTGATGGCCGTCCTCCGTGCCAAGGTCGAATCGTACACGCTGGCCGCGCCTATCCTCGCCGTCAGCTTGCGTGCGACCAAGCTCGTGCCCTACGAGTTCCACGCGCGGGACCTCTTCGTTCCCGAGGCCCGCGCCGAGGCCGAGCTCCCGCGGCTCGTCGCCGAACTCGGGGCCGACCTCGGCGATGCCCGCGTCGGTATGTTCGAATTGGAGAACCGCTGGATACCGGAACAGCGCGCACCGAAACTCGTCCCCTTTGCGGGATTCCCACTTTCCGAACGGTGCGCTTCCGATGAAAGCCGGCTCGTCTCCCGCGCCATCGAGCCGGTGCGCATCCTCTCCAGGCCCATACCGTACACGGGGCCCGTCCCGCGGGACTCGTTCCTCGCGCGCAATGAAGCGCAGGAATGGTGGCGCGCCCCCAAGCTGCCGCAGCCCGGTTCCGGCCACGACGATCTCGCCATCTTCCTTCCGGAGCTCGGTGCCGTGGCCTGGGTCGTGCGCGATCGCCAGACGAAGCGAATGCTCATTCGGGGGTACATCGAACATGCGTAAAAAAGGAGCGCCCCCCCCGATTGAAAGGCCCAAATCCGGCTTCGTCGAACTCTGGGCGCGAACCAATTTTTCCTTTCTCATGGGCGCCACGCCCCCGGCCCGGTTGCTCCATCGCGCCGTCAAATTGGGGTACGACGCCATCGGCATCACCGATCGCGATGGGCTTTATGGCTCGGTGCGTGCTCTCGAGGCGGCCCGCAACGAGGGCATTCGCACCATCGTGGGCTGCGAGCTCACCGTGGAAGAGGGCGACGACACCTTCTGCAGCTTGGTCGTCCTCGTGGAGAACCATGTAGGGTACACCCATCTTTGCCGCATCCTGACCAAGAGCCACGAGCTGCACCCCAAAGGGAAAGCCCCCTTGGTCCGCCGCCACTCCCGATGGGGAGAGCCCCTCCCGAAGAACCTCTACGCGGGCCTCCCGTTCTCGGAAATGGCCGACCTCACCGAGGGCCTCTGGGCGCTCGTCTCCCCCGATGCATCGCCGGAGCTCGCGGCGAAGATCAAAGAGACCTTCGGCGCCCGCGCCAGCGTCGTCCTCCATCGCCATCTCGACGGTGAAGACCGCGCCCGCACCCGCGACGCGCGCGGCATGTCGCAGCGATTCGACATGCCGCTCGTGGCCAGCAACCGCGTCTGGTATTCCGAGCCACGAGAAAAACCGCTCCTCGACGTCCTTCACTGCATTCGCGAAGGATGCACCCTCGACCAAGCCGGACGCGATCTCCCACGCGGTGCCGAGGCCTACCTCAAGCCGGAATCCGCGATCCAGCTCCTCTTTCGGGATGCACCCGAGGCCATCGCCCGCACCCGCGACATCGCCGATGCATGCCTCTTCTCCTTGGAAGACTTGGATTACCAATTTCCCATGGGTGCCTACGCCGCTCAGGGTGAGACCAGCGACGAGACACTCCGCCGTCTCACCTACGCGGGCGCGGAAGAACATTATCCGCAGGGGATCCCGCCCGCCGTGCGCGAGCAAGTCGATAAAGAGCTCACCATCATTGGGAAAATGGCAAAGGCCCCGTACTTCCTCAGCGTTCACAGCATCGTCGGGATTGCGCGGGGAATGAACATCCTCTGCCAGGGCCGCGGCAGCGCAGCCAACAGCGCCGTTTGTTATTGCCTTGGCATCACGGCGGTCGATCCTGCGCGCGGAAATCTGCTTTTCGAGCGGTTCATCTCCGAAGAACGCAGCGAACCTCCGGACATCGACGTCGACTTCGAACACGAGCGGCGCGAGGAAGTCATTCAGGAGATCTATCGCATTTACGGTCGCGACCGCGCGGCCATGGTGAGCGAGGTCATTTGCTATCGAGGCAAATCCGCGCTGCGCGAAGTGGGAAAAGTATTCGGCTTTTCCCTCGAGCAAGTGGACCGCCTCGCAGGCGTCGTTTCGTGGTGGGACAAGGTGAAGGAGGTGCGGGACGCGCGTTTGGCGGCCGTAGGCTTCGACCCGAACGACGAGCGTGTTCGCTGGGCCATTCGCTGCGCCAATGCCATTCAGGGATTCCCACGGCACCTATCCATCCACGTGGGGGGCTTCGTCTTGTCGGCGGAGTCGCTCGCCCACGTGGCACCGGTGGAGCCCGCGACGATGAAAGATCGCACCATCATTCCGTGGGACAAAGACGATCTGGACATCCTCGGCTTCTTCAAAGTCGACGTGCTCGGCCTGGGCATGCTGACCGTGATTCGAAAAGCGCTGGAGCTCGTGCAAAACCGCGATGCGCACGTGCGGGCCGAGACGAACATCCTTCGCCTGGCGCAGATCCCACCCGAAGATCCCGCGGTGTACGAAGCGCTATGCCACGCTGACACCGTGGGCGTCTTTCAAATCGAAAGCCGGGCGCAGATGTCCATGCTGCCGCGCCTCAAGCCGAGAGCGTTTTACGACTTGGTGATCGAGGTCGCCATCGTGCGGCCGGGGCCCATTCAAGGCGGCATGGTTCATCCGTATTTGCGCCGTCGCAATGGCCAAGAAAAGAGCGACATGCCGCACGAGATCTTGCGCCCTATCTTGGCGCGCACCTTGGGCGTGCCGCTGTTTCAAGAGCAGGTCATGCAGATTGCCATCGTCGGTGCCGGCTACAGTGCGGACGACGCCGACAAGCTCCGGCGCGACATGGCCGCGTGGCGGCGGAGCGGCCAATTGCAAAAACATGAAGAGCAGCTTGCCGCGGGCTTCGCGAAATGTGGCATCCCCAAGGATTTCGCCGAGCGGCTGTACAAGCAGATCCACGGATTCGGCGAATACGGATTCCCCGAGAGCCATGCGGCCAGCTTCGCGCTGCTCGTGTATGCGAGCGCATGGCTTAAGGTGCATCACCCGGCGCCGTTCGCCGCGGCGCTCATCAATAGCCAACCCATGGGCTTTTATTCGCCGGGCACCATCTTGCAAGATGCCCAGAGGCACGGCGTCGAAGTGCTTCCCATCATCATCGATGAAAGCGATTGGGACTGCACCTTGCCATCGGAAAATACGATTCGTGTCGGTCTTCGCATGGTGAAAGGGCTCGGCGAGGCGAGTGGGCGGCGCATCGTCGAAATGCGCCGGCAAAGGCCTTTTGCGAACGTGCACGATCTGGTGGCGCGGGCCCAATTGAATCAGCGGGAGCTCGAGATGCTCTCCGAGTCGGGCGCACTCGGGCCCATCGTCGCCGAGCCTGCAGGCGGCGGCGTTCGCGAGGCCATGTGGCAGGTGCGCGCACCGCGCACGGGTGGGCTTTTCGCGGGTCGAACGGGGAGGCGCCAAAGCCCGTCGTTTGCGCCGCTCACGCGCGGCGAGCAGCTCTCGCTGGACTACGGGCGAACGGGATTCTCGGCGACCGACCACCCTCTGGCGGTGCTCCGTTCCAAGCTTGCGCAGCGCGAGGTCAAAAGCTCGCGCGAGCTGATGGACGTCGCGCACGGGCGCGTGGTCAAAACCGCGGGATACGTCATTTGCCGGCAGCGCCCCGGAACGGCCAGCGGCGTGGTGTTCATCACGATGGAAGATGAACTGGGGTTCATCAATCTGCTGCTCTGGACCCGCATTTTCGACGAATATCGCCATATTGCCACGACGAGCCCGCTACTCTTGGTGCGGGGAAAACTCGAGCGGGAAGGGGAAGTCGTGTACGTGATTGCCGAACATATGGCCCCCCTCTCGCTGCCGCGAGGAAGAGACCCTATTAGTCACTCCCCCTTTCCCGGCAAGAGCCGCGACTTTCATTAGGGAGAACCATGCGTCACCATTTTATCTTTCCGATCCTCGCCTTTGCTGCCGCAGCTTGCGGATCGCCTTCTCCTTCTAGCGCGCCGACGACGACCCCTGCTTCGCACGTCGCAGGCACCACGGCGGCTCCCGCGCCGGCCAAGCCGGCGAAGCGCTCCCTCGAAGAGCGCATCGCTGAATTGCAGAAAGAGGCACTTGCCTCGCACGCCGCCGTGGACTTCGTGCGGGCCATCACACGGGACGTGGGGGCGCGCCTGGCCGGATCGGCCAACGATGCCAAGGCGGTCGCGTGGGCGGAGCAGCGGCTCACCGCGGAAGGTTTCACCAACGTGCACCGTGAGCGCGCCATGGTTTCGCATTGGGAGCGCGGGCCCGCGACGGGGGCCATCGTCTCGAAGGGCAAACGAACGCCGCTCGAGCTCCTCGCGCTCGGGCGCAGCGGGAGCACGCCCAAGGGCGGGCTCGATGCGCAGGTCGTGCGCGTGGAATCGCTGGAGGCCGCGAAGGCGCTCGGCCGCAAGGAGCTCGCCGGCAAGGTGCTCTTCTTCGACGTGCCGACGGCGCGTGCGCGCGATGGTTCGGGCTATGGGCACTCGGCGGGCGCGCGCTATGCCGGCTCGCAGGTGGCGGTCGAACGCGGCGCGGTGGCCATGGTCATTCGCTCCATTTCACCCGATCCGGCCGTGCCTCACACCGGAACGACGGCCCACGCGGGGCTCCCCTCCGTGGCTCTCGCCGGCACGAGCGCCGACGCCCTGCGCGATGCGCTCGCGGCGGACCTCAAGGCGAAGGTGCATCTCGACGTGACCGCCCGGATGCTGCCCGACGTGGAGTCGGCCAACGTCGTCGGCGAAATCCGCGGCAGCGAGCGCCCGGACGAAGTGGTGCTCCTGGGCGCACACCTCGATTCGTGGGACGTGGGCGAGGGCGCCAGCGACGACGGTGCCGGCTGCGCCATCGTCGCCGAGGCCGCGCGGCTCACGGCGAAGTACGCCCCGCGCCGTACCGTGCGCGTCGTGCTCTTTGCCTCGGAAGAACTGGGCGACGCCCCTGGCGCAACGACGTACGCCGAAACGCATGCGGCGGAGCTGGAGAAAATCATCGTCGCCTTCGAGGCCGACGCCGGAGAAGGGCGCGCATATGCGTTCCGAGCCGCTGTCCGACCGGAGCACGCGCCCTCCGTCGCGCGCATCGTTTCGTTTCTCGCGCCGCTCGGCGTGGAGCACGATTCCCACGTGGCAGGCGCGGGGACGGACGTCTCGCCCCTCCACGACAAAGGCGTTCCCGTGTTCCAGCTCCGGCAGGACATGACGAAGTACTTCGATATCCACCACACGAAGAGCGACGTTTTCGAGCATATCGATCAAGAGGCGCTCACCCAGGCCACGGCCGCCTATGCCGTGACGGCGTACGCCACTGCGGAGCTGGATGAAACCTTGGGTCGCGCTCCGGAGGGACCCAAGGCACACTGGTGAGCGCCATGCGCCCGCCTGCAGCAACGCTCTTGCTCGCACTGATTGCATCTTGCACGCATTCGTCCCCTCCGCCGTCCCAGGCGGAGGCCGCGGACGACGCGACTCGGGCCGCGCGGTCGTCGCTCGACGAGCGCATCGCGAGGCTGCGGGACGATGCACTCGCCTCGCATGCGGCGTTGGACTTCATTCGCGATCTCACGCGCGACGTGGGTGCGCGGCCTGCGGGGTCATCGAACGACGCGAAGGCCGTCGCCTGGGCCGAAAAGAGACTCGTCGCCGAAGGGTTCGCCTCGGTGCATCGCGAGATCGTGACGGTCAAACACTGGGAGCGTGGCCCCGCTGCGGGGGCCATTCTCGCCGCGAAAGGGAAGAAGCTCCCGCTCGAGCTCCTCGCGCTCGGCGGGAGTGCGGCCACGCCGGCGGGCGGGGTCGATGCCGAGGTGGTGCGTGCGTCGTCGCTCGCGGAGGCCGAGGCCCTCGGGCCGAACGCGCTCGCCGGCAAAGTGCTCTTCCTCGATGTTCCCACCGCGCGCGATCGCGATGGCTCTGGCTATGGCCGCTCATGGTCGTCGCGCGTTCTCGGATCGCAGGTAGCGGCCGACCGCGGTGCCGCGGCCCTCATCGTGCGATCGCTCGCGACCGATTCGAGCCTCCCGCACACGGGCAACACCCATAGCCGCACCTTGGCCTCGGTGGCCGTATCCGGGGCGAGTGCCGATCTTTTGCGCGACACCCTGAAGCAGGATCCGAAGGCGAAGGTGCACCTCGAGGTGGCCGCGCGAACCTCGCCCGACGCCGAATCGGCCAACGTGGTCGGCGAAATCCGCGGGCGCGAACGCCCCGACGAAGTGGTCCTTTTGGGCGCGCACCTCGACTCATGGGACGTGGGCGAGGGCGCTACCGACGACGCTGCGGGCTGCGCCATCGTCACCCAGGCCGCGCGCCTGCTGGCCAAACACGCCCCGCGCCGCACCGTGCGGGTCGTCTTGTTCGCCGCGGAAGAAATCGGCGCCATGGGCGGTGCGGCCTACGCACGCACCCATGCGAACGAGGTCGAGCACATCGTGCTGGCCATGGAGGCCGATGCCGGCGAAGGCCGCGTCCTCGGCTTCCGCGCGCATGTCCCCCCCGCGCGGGCGGTACCGGTGGCGCGCATCGCCTCGTTCCTCGCGCCCCTCGGCATCGAAGCGTGGCCCGGCGAACTGGAAGACGGCGGCGCCGACGTCCAGCCGCTGCAAGACAAGGGCGTGCCCGTCGTTCGCTTGCACCAGAATATGAACGCATACTTCGACGTGCACCACGCCAAGAGCGACGTCTTCACGCACATCGATCCGAGCGCGCTTCCGCAGGTCGTCGCGGCCTACGCCATCACCGCGTACGCCGCCGCGGAGCTGGATGCCCCATCGCGTCGCTGACGGCGGCTAGAGGCGCGTCTTGTACTTCTCGCCCCACTCGCGCATCCCCACGAGAATCGACTCCAACGTGTGGCCGAACGGCGTGAGCTCGTACTCGACCCGCGGCGGCACCTCGGGGAAGACCGTGCGTTTCACCAAGCCGTCTTCCTCGAGCTCGCGAAGCTGCAAGGTGAGCATCCGCTGCGTGCAGTTCGGAAGGTGACGCCGCAGCTCCCCGAAGCGCTTCTTTCCTTTGAGCAACTGGAAGAGCACCACGCCCTTCCAGCGTCCACCGATGACGCTCAACGTAGCCTCCACCGCGCATCCGGTGGTGCGATCGTCGCCGCGCGTCTTCCGACGGCCGCCCTCCTTGGTATCATTTTGGGTAGTATCGGCTAAATTTGTACGTACTTGCACAATCTATCTATAGCCCCGAAATAAGGGCCATGAAAGCCTACGAACTTCAGCCCAAAGAAGGATTCGACGCCCTCACGTTGGTCGAGCGCCAACGCCGCGAACTCGCCCCGAACGACATCCGCGTTCGCGTTCGGGCCGTCTCCCTGAACTACCGCGATCTCAAGGTGGCCGGCTCCGCGGCCCAGCGCAGCGAACCCATCGTCCCCGCCTCCGACGGCGCCGGCGAGGTGCTCGAGGTCGGAAGCGCCGTCACCCGGTGGAAGAAGGGTGATCGCGTGTCGGCGAACTTCTTTCCCACGTGGCTGGACGGCGAGTTTGCCGGCGAGCACCACCCCAAGGCGCTCGGCGGCGGCCAAGACGGCATGCTCGCCGAGGAGGTGGTGCTCCACGAATCCGCGTGGGTCCGCATCCCCGAGCATCTCTCCTTCGACGAAGCGTCGACGCTCCCGTGCGCCGGCGTCACGGCTTTCAATGCGCTCTTCCGCTCGGCGAGCCTGCAGGCCGGCGACACCGTGCTCGTTCAAGGCACGGGCGGCGTCTCCATCTTCGCGCTGCAGTTGGCCAAGGCTGCCGGGGCGCGCGTGATCCTCACGTCGTCGAGCGCCGAGAAACGAGAGCGCGCGAAGCAGCTCGGGGCCGATCATGTCCTCGACTACAAGGCGAACCCGAAATGGGGCGAGGCGGCCTTCGCGTTGACGCAAGGGCGCGGCGTGGACATCGCCGTGGAAGTCGGCGGCCCGGGCACCTTCGATCAATCCGTGGCGGCGCTGCGCTACGGCGGCACCGTGAGCCTCATCGGCGTGCTCACCGGCATCAAGGGCGAGGTGAACACCTACGCGATCTTTCATAAGGCCGCACGGGTCGCAGGTATCTACGTCGGCTCGGTCGCCATGTTCGACGCCTTCAACCGCGCCCTTGCCGCCTCCGCCATCAAACCTGTCGTCGACCGCACGTACGCGTTCGACCAAGCCCGACAAGCCTACGAGTACCTCGCCAGCGGCCAGCACTTCGGCAAGGTCGTGATTCGCCTCTGAAATTCCGGCTGAAATTTCGACGTCCCTTCGATCGAAGAATCAGGGAAATGAACACGTTCAGCCATCAGCCCTACAACGCCCATCACGCCTCCAACACGGACAAGCTTGCAGTCCTTCTTGCCCACGGTGGAACGTTCGTTGCTTGGCTGCTCGCTCCGCTTCTCGTTTACCTGATCAAAAAGGGCGACTCGAAGCACGTCGAGTTTCACGCCCTGCAGTCGTTGCTTTGGTCGCTCACCGGCACCGCGGTCAGCGTCGTGACGTGCGGGCTGGCCATCCCGGTCTTCATGGTCTTCCACGGCATCGCGGTGTGGAGGACCCTGCAAGGCGTCGAGTACGAGTACCCGCTCGTCGGCGAGTTTTCGCGCAAGCTCGTCTACGGTTCCTGAGTGCGGAACATGTGCGCGCGCGCGTGAATCAGCTTCGTGGTGTCGACTTGAAGCGCCACCAGCATGGAGAACAGCTTCCGATACGTCGCGTGATTCGCGGCCAACTCGGGAAGCGCTTGCTGGAGCGCGCGCGCCGCTGCGTCGTGGACGACCTTCTTGCCCATGTCGAGGGCCTCGAGGCGCCCCGTTTCATGGGCCTCGGAGTCCATGCGCGTGATGATCTGCAAGTACTCACTGAGAAGATGGGCGGTGATCGCGAAGGGAACGGTCACCGCCCCGCGCAGCTCGCCCTCGTCATCGAGGAACTCGAGCTCCGCGGCGTCGGGGCTCACCTTCACCAGAACGAAGTATCCGTCGTACTTCGGCGACAGTTGCCCATCGTGCACGAGGTCTTCGATGGTCGCCCGCCATTCGGCGCGGCGCAGGGCGGTGGTTTGCTGCCATAGCTCTTCGTCGACGCGGATCTCGCGGATGGTCATGCTCGTCCTTTTCTCACTTGCGGCTGGCCAAGGCCAAACGGATCCCGAGTGCGACGAAGACCGCGCCGGTCACGCGGTCCATCACGCGCGCCAGACCCGAGCGCGTGTCGAACAGCCGCCGCGCCGAGCCCGAGAGCCATCCCACGATGGCATTCACCAAGGTGCCCGAGATGCAGAACATGGTGCCTAAGATGACGAACTGCGCGGCGATGTGGCCGCGCGCCGGGTCGACGAACTGAGGAACGAAGGCGAGAAAGAAGATGGCCACCTTCGGGTTCAGCACGTTGGTGACGACACCTCGGCCGAAGGTGCGGGAGGCCTCGACCTCCACGCCAGATGCCTCGGAATGGGCGACGGCCGGTGCATGCGCGCGCGTGGCCAGCAGTGCCTTGAGGCCCACGTACACGAGGTAGGCCGCGCCGAGGTATTTCACCACGGCGAACGCATTGGCCGACGACACGATGAGTGCCGAAAGACCCACCGCGGCCAGCGCCGTATGGACCAGTCCTCCCACGCCGATGCCCAAGGCGGCAACGACCCCGTTGCGCTTTCCGCCCTTCACGCCGCACGCGAGCACGTAGAGCATGTCCGGTCCAGGTGTGACGTTCAGTGCGAGTCCGGTGAGCATGAAAAGTAGGAAAAGGCGCGGGTCGACCATGTTGTCTTTCTCATCTGTAGCAAAATCTTCTTAAAATCTTCCCAAGACCGTCTTGCGAGGCCGCGCGTCACATCGAAAGGTAAATGAAGATGCCTTTCCGCGACGACCTGTCGGCCCTGGAGACACGCCGCGCAACGCTCGAGCGTGAACTCTCGGAGATTCGAGAACGAAAGCGCGAGCTTACGGGGCTCGAGGAACGCGAGAAGCAACTCGAACGGCAGCTTCAAGAGGCACGCGCCGTTCTCGCCGACATGCCCGGTGCCTCGCCGCCGGTGCCAAGTTTGCTCGACCACGTTCGCGTGGCGAGTCCATGCGACGCACCGTGGGATGAGATGGAGGGAAACGGGCGCGTTCGTTTCTGCCTGCGTTGCGAGAGGAACGTCTACAACCTCTCGGCGATGCCACGCGAGGAGGCCGAAGAGCTTTTGCGCTCGCGCGGTGACCTGTGCATCCGTCTCTATCGCCGTGAAGACGAAACGGTCATCACGTCGGATTGTCCGGTCGGCATGCAGATGCGGCGCTCCCAACGGCGCCGGCTTGCGTTGGTCGCCCTGGGCGGTGGCCTGCTCGCCACGGGCGCGGGAGCCTTTGCCGCCGCCGAGAGCCAGGGCGAGATGCAACTGCCCCTCGAGCCCATTCCGGAGACGCAGGTGCTGCAAGGCGGCATGCTTCCGCCGCCGACGTTTACGCTGACGGACGATCCGAACGCCGACGAGGTGGCCCCGGCCCACCCCAATGGAAAAGGCTCGGGTCGTTCCACCGTCTTCATGGGGCGCCCGCCTCGGCCGCACACGATCAAGTAGCGGCGTACCGCCTCGTCGATGTTGGGTCGGCGTCGGGCTCGTGCTCTAGTCTGAGCCATATGCCCGAATTGCCGGACGTCGAGATAGCGAAGCGCGATCTGCAACGATGGCTCGCCGGCGGAGAAATCCGCAGCGCACGGGTGCTCGACGCGTACATCGCCCGCGGCAGTTCGCGCACGGCGTTCGCGCGGACCTTGCCCGGGCAGACGGTGCAGAAGGTGACCCGCCGCGGCAAATGGCTGCGCATCGAGCTTCGAGATGGGGCCCGGGTCTTTTCGCACCTCGGCATGACCGGAAGTTGGAGCCGCCTCGACGCGGAGGCCGCCGCCCCGCGCTGGGAGCGCGCCCGCTTCGAGATCGCCGGGCGCTCCGGTGCCGTGAGGACCGTGAGCTACGTCGACTCGCGGCGCTTCGGGCGGCTGGTGCTCGGCCGCGAGGACATCGCCGAGTGGCGCGAACTCGGTCCGGATCCGCTGGCCGGCGGGCTCGAACCGGCGCACCTCGAGCCTGCGCTCGGGCGCCGCCGGCGCGCCATCAAAGACGTGCTCATGGATCAGGCCGTGCTGGCGGGCATCGGCAACATCTTGGCCACGGAGGCCTTGTGGATCGCGCGCATCGATCCGCGCGCCCCGAGCGACAGTCTCGGGTCCGCGCAGGTCCGCGCGCTCGGCCGCGCCCTTCGCGCCGCCCTCGATCAGGAGCTGGGCGACCGCCTGCGCGGCAACCCCGACGTCTTCTCCGTGTACGGCCGCGAAGGGGAACCCTGCCCGCGCTGCAAGACCGCGTTCGTGCGCATCGTCCAGGCGGGCCGCAGCACGACGTTCTGCAGCACGTGCCAGGCGCACGCCCGCTAACGCAGGAAGAAGAGCGACGGCGCGTTGCGGGAGGACGACGAGCGGTGCGACGCCCCCTCGGCGCGCTGCGAGCGCGCAGACGACGGCGGAGAAGGCGCGGCCGCCTGCGGGGGCGGTTCCGGCGCCGGAGGCTCGGCTTGCGCCGTCGCCGGTGGAGATGGCTCCGGCGGCGGGAGCTCGATGTGCGCCGGCTCGGCGTTCGCCGGCGTGGAGGGCTCCATCGGCGCGCGCCCGAAGAACGCGGCCAGAGCCACCGCGGCCGCGACCAATGCCACCGAGACCGCGGCGCGCCGGCGGTCCCACTTGCGCTCCAGATGGGCAATACGTGTCGCCAGCGGCGTGAGCGCGTCCGAGTCCAGAGGCCTGTTGGCGATGGCACGCGCGAAGGCATCGGCCATCGCCCGCGCAGAAGAGAAGCGGCGCGCCGGATCCGTCGCGAAGGCGATGCGAAACCAAGCATCGACAGTTTGCGGCAGATCCGGGCGCACGCGGGTGGGGAGCTCGAAGGTCCCTCGCGTGGCCGCGAGGAAAATCGCCGTGGGCGTATCGCCTGGAAACGGCATGCGCCCGAGCAGCGATTCGTAGGCGAGCACCGCCAGCGCCCATAGATCGCACCGGCGGTCGACGCCCTTGGGGTTCACGAATTGTTCGGGGCTCATGAAAAACGGCGTTCCCAGGACCTCGCCGTCCTCCGTCGTGCGCCGCGGGCCGGCGTCGTCGCGCACGTCCTTGGCGACGCCGAAGTCGAGCACCTTCACCACGCGGTCAGGCCCCTGCAGAAAGACGTTCTCGGGTTTGATGTCCCGGTGCACGATGCCCAATTCGTGTGCCTTTTCGAGCACGCTCGCCACCGTGAGGACCACGGACACGACGTCCTCGGGCTCCAGCGGCCCTTGCCGCTCGAGGTAGCGTTCGAGGTCTTCTCCCTCGAGGTACTCCATCACGATGTAGGGCATCTCGCCGTCGAGCGACGAACACCCGAAGTCGAAGATCTGCACCACGTTGGGGTGGTGAATCTGCGCGGCCGCACGCGCCTCGCGCGTGAAGCGCTCCTCCGCCGACGTGGGATTGAGGTACGTCGACCGCGACATGAACTTCACCGCCACGGGCATGTCCAGCGCGAGGTGCCTTCCCAGCCACACGCTGCCCATCCCGCCTTCGGCAAGACGTCGCACGAGCTGCACGTTGTGCGTGACCATCGTCTCGGGCAGAGCGTTCATGCTGTTGGGCAGCCGAAGAGCAACCCACGTGCCCTGCTATGCCCGCGAGCCCTACGTCGTCGTTTTGCGATGGCGCAGGGCCCGAACGCGATGGCACCCGCGTGCCAAAATGCCACGCCTGATACCACCCGAGGTCATTTGCTACACGGACCTACCAGGAGACCTGCCGGTCAGGTACCGCGTCCGCTCGCGCGTCAGGTGGCCGGCGGTTCCATCGGGCCAAGGTCTTCCCCGGAGAGCACGAAGAACGCTTCGCCGTAGCTCTTGAGGAACTCGAGCGCCGTATCCATGTCCTCTTGCGTGTGCCCGCGGGTGACGTTGAGGCGCAAGCGTTGCTCGCCGTGTTTGACGCCGGGGTACACCACCGGAACCATGAAGATGCCGTTCTCGAGCAGCGCCATGTGCATGAAGAGCGCTTTGCGGTCGTCGCGGCACATCACCGGCATGATGTGGGTGTTGCTCAAGCCAAGGTCGAACCCTGCGCCGGTCAGCTTGCCACGCATGTACGCAGACTTCTGGTGAAGCTCCGCCACGAGCGCCGGACCGTTGTCCTCCAACATGTCCAGGATGGTACTCGCCGCTGCCACGACGGGGACGGGCAGGGCTGCGCTGAAGAGGAACGAGCGGGCGTAGTGCTTGATGTGTTCCACCACTTCCGTGGTGCCCAACAGAATGCCGCCGATGCCGCCGAACGTCTTCGAGAAGGTCGAGATGACCACGGGCACTTTGCCCATGAGGCCTTGCTCCTCGAGGATGCCCGTTCCGCGCGTGCCCAACGTGCCAGTGCCGTGTGCATCGTCGACGATGATCGGCGCGTCGTACTTCGCGCAGATCTCCACGAACTCTTTGATGTGCGCGCGGTCGCCGTCGAGTGAATAGACACCTTCGACGATGACCAGCGCATTCTTGCGCTCGCGCGTCTTGAGAATACGCTCCAAGCTTTTCGCGGAGTTGTGATTGAAAAAGCGAATCTCCGGGCTGCGCCCCGGCACGCCCGCCGCGAGGAAGCTCCCGTCGAGGATGCACGCGTGGGAGAAGCTATCGAGGACCAGCGTGGTGTCCTTGTCGGCGAGCGACACGATGGTGCCGAGCATCGCCTGGTAGCCCGTGGTGAAGAGGAGGCACTCTTCGAATCCGAACCACTTCGCGAGGCGCTTCTCCAGCGCCACGTGCTCCACCGTGGTGGCTTGCACGCGCGAGCTCGAGAGCCCGCAGGCGTAGCGCTCCACCGCTTTGAGCGAAGCTTCTTTCACCTTCGGGTGGTTCGTCAGCCCGAGGTAATCGTTCGAGCTGAAATTGACGACGGGCCTTCCGCCGATGGTCGTGCGAAGACCGCCGGTCTCGAATTCCTTGTAATAGGGGTAAACTTGTTCTTCCCGCGCCTGACGTGTCTGCGCGAGGCCCGCATGCGCCTTTTCGTCTATCCAGCTCACAGGCCGGTAATTGCCACGGTTTTCTGGCTTTCGCCAGCATCAACAGCAGCGTAAGGGCCTACTCTAGCTGCGCACGGAATCACGCGGTGCGCGCATCACCACCGCGGACGCATTGCCGTAGTATCCAATCGACGTCACCAGCACGTGCCGTACGTCGCTCGGGGCGCGGCCCGCCACGATGGGGGAGGGGGTCGCGCCGTCGAACCAGGCGAGCGCGGCGGCCATGCCCATGGCGCCACCCGCGCCCAACGTTTCTCCGAGAACCGACTTGGGGGCGGCGATGGGAACGTCGCCCATCACGCGCGAGATGGCCGCCGTTTCGGCCTCGTCGTGGGACTTGATGCCCGAGACGCTGCTGGCCACCACGCTGATGTCCCCGGGCTCCACGCCCGCGTCGGCGATGGCCATGCGGATGGCGCTCTCCATGGCTTCCGTCGAAGCGAAGATGAGCTCCTCGCCCTCGGGACCGTGGAACGAGGTGCCGTAGCCAATGACCTCGGCGCGAATGTTGGCTTTGCGTGCGCGGGCGTGCTCGAGCGGCTCCAGCACGAGGAGCGCGGCGCCTTCACCGAGGCGCGGGCCCTTGCCCACCACCCCGAGCCTGCGAAACGCGAGATACAGCGCCTCGCTCATGGCCTCGGCGCCGCCCACGAGCAAGGCATCGGCGCGGCGGGTCTCCAGGTAAATGTCTGCGCACGCCACTGCGTCGAGCGCACCGCAGTTGCCGTCGGAGACCGACACGTTGAGCGCGCGCAGATCCTCCCAGATGCTCACGTAGCCGCTGGCGCTGTTGCTCACCGTGTTGGGGAACTTGGCCGGATTGATGTACCGCGCATCTTCGAGCTGGGCGACGCGATCGAGCTCGGTGATCGCCTCGAGGCTGCCGTACGCGTTCGAGCAGCAGATGCCCACGCGCTCCGGCGACGATTGCACGTACACACCGTCGCGTTTGAACCCGCCGTCGTGCATGGCCAACCGACCCGCGACCACGAGCAGCTTCGTCAACCGGTCGAGCGTGCGCAGACCTTTGTCGCCGAGGTACTTCGTTGGGTCGAAGCTTGGCACCTCGGAGACGGTGTCTTGTGCATTGGGGTAGTTCGCCGCGTCGAACGACTCGATGGGGTGGCGCGGGGCACTGGCCAGCGGCGCACCCTCGGACAGCGCGCGAAAGAAGGTGTCTTTGCCGACACCGACCGCGGAAACGACCCCGAGTCCGGTAACTGCGCGCGGCTTCAACGTCTTACCTTCTTTTCTTTCGTTTACGACGCGGCCGCGAGGGTTTCTTCCTCGCGCGGATCGCAGATCGGCGGCTCGGGCAGGACCCCGGGGCGCGCGAAGCACGTGACGGCGTTGTAGCCACCGAAGGCGAGCGAGTTGTTCAGGATGACCTTGGAACGCCCTTCGCGGGCGACGTTGGCCACGAGCTCCACGTTGCACTCGGGATCCGGCGTCTCGTAGCCAAGCGTTGGCGGGTAGATGCCCGTCTCGAGGGTCATCACGCAGGCGATGGCCTCGAGCGCGCTCGCCGCGCCCATGCAGTGGCCGATCATGCTCTTGACGCTGGAGATGGGCACACGCCGATCGCCGAACACGTCGTTCATCACCTTGGCTTCCGCGGTGTCGTTGGCGCGGGTGCCCGTGCCGTGGGCATTCACGAAGTCGATATCGTCCGGCGTGAGGCCCGTACGAGCGATCGCTTGGCGCATGGCCACGATGCTGCCCGCCGCCTCGGGATGGGGCCGCGTGATGTGGTAGGCGTCGCACGAGAGGCCGTAACCGCCGACCTCCGCGAGAGCATGCGCCCCGCGGCGAACCGCGTGGGCCTCCGACTCGAGCACCAGCACGCCGGCGCCCTCGCCCAAGATGAGCCCCTGACGATTCAAATCGAATGGCTGGCAACGATTCTGCGCCATGGCCGCGAGCCGCACGAATCCGCTGTACTGCAGCTCTTGAAGGATTTCCGCCGCGCCGCTGATGACCACGTCCGCTCGGCCCGCGCGAATCAAATCCGCTGCAAAGCCAATCGCGTAATTGCCTGCCGCGCACGCGGCCGGCAAGGTGAGCACCATTCCCTGGGCCCCAATGGCCCGCGCCACGTGAATCGGCAACAGCGTCGACCCGTACTTCGGCAGGAGCGCGCGCTTGACGGCCTGGGGGCCTCGGTGAATCCAGCGATGGTCGAGATCTGCGATGATGCTGGCCTCACCCATCGTCGTCCCGAGAACGACGGCGGTCCGGCCGCCTTTGAGGTGCGTCGCGCCGATGTTCGAATCGGAGATGGCCATGCGGGCGGCGGCGAGGGTCATCGCCGAGCAACGGCCCGTGCGCCGCAGCTCCGCCTGCGTGAGGTGGTCTTTGGCGCGGAATTGTTTCACTTCGCCGGCGTACGTGCGGCCGAGTCCGCTGGCGTCGAAGGATTCAACCGGCGAAATCCCGCTCCGCCCCGTTCCGAGCGAGCGGAAAAACTCGTCCTTGCCAAGGCCGATCGAGCTAACGACGCCGACGCCGGTGATGAAAACCCGTGGGACACCTCCAGCGTTCACCCGCTGCGGGTCGACATGGGGTAGGTTCGAGGGTCGGTTCGTCACGCGCAGCTTATAGCTCCCGGTCCGCGACATGAGCAATCTCTGGACCTGAAAAAATGACGCGTACAACGCTACGCGTGCGCAGGTATTTTCGCTCGGCGGCTCGCTTGCATGCTGGCCAGTCTCGCAGTAAGTGCGGCGCTGAATCCCTCGGCGTCGAACTTGCCGATGGCGACCAGGACTGTCGAATGCAAAGCCCCATAGCTCAAAACCCGTTTTCGTCGTACCGCCCGCGTTTCGTTGCCCCCACGCTCGTGGAAGCAGTTCGTTCGCTAGGCAATGATGACAAGCGCGGTTTTGTGTTCGTGCGACCCGACGGACAAGAGCGTCTGTGCTCCTTTTCAGAAATCAACGCCGAAGCAACGCGCCGCGCCGCGCATTTGCTGTCGCGAGGGCTGAATAAGGGCGACCGCGTCGCGCTCGTCATTCCGGAGAGCGACGAGTTCGTTCTCTCGTTTTTGGGCGCCATTTACGCGGGTCTCGTGCCCGTGCCGATGTACCCGCAATTGTCCTTCAAGAACGTCGAGAGCTATCACGACACGGTCGCGCATATCACGCGTGCGTCGGGCGCTTCGCTGTTGCTCACCACGACGAACACCCGTCCGTTCGTCGAGCCGGTCAAGGACAAGGTCGAGGGACTGCAGAGCATCCTCTCGGTGTCCGAATTGGACGGTCCGGCCCCTGGCGCGATCGACCATGTGAAAATTTCGCCCACTGATCCCTGTTTCTTCCAGTTCACATCTGGGAGCACCTCGCGGCCCAAGGGCGTGGTCGTCACCCACGGAAATCTCGCGGCCAACAGCGAGGCCATCATGATCCACGGCCTGGCGAAGGATTCGTCGGTCGACAAGGGCGTGAGCTGGCTGCCGCTGTTCCACGATATGGGGCTCATCGGCTTCGTCATCGCCCCGCTCTTCACGGACATCCCGGTCGTCTTTTTGCCGACGGCGAGTTTCGTTCGCGCCCCCCGCGTATGGCTCGACACCATCCATAGGCACCGCGGCACCATCACGTATGCGCCGAACTTTGCTTATGCCTTGGTGGCCAAACGTCTAAAGGACAAAGACGTGCAGGGCCTCGACCTTTCGTGCATCAAAATCGCCGGCAGCGGTTCCGAACCGATTCAGTCCAAAACGCTTCACGACTTCGCCGAGAAGCTGAAGCCCGCCAAGTTCGATCCGCGCGCCTTCTTGCCGTCCTACGGCATGGCAGAAGCCACCCTCGCGGTCACCTTCGTCAAGCACATGACCGGCATGCGCACCGACACGGTGGATTCGCGCGCTCTCCAACAGGGCAAAGCGACGCCCCTTTCTCAAAATGGCAAGAATGGCGACAGCACTGGCCATCAGGAGCTCGTGTGCTGCGGTCATGCCTTCCCCGATCACGAGATTGCCATCGTGGACGAGCACGGGAAACGTCTCGCCGATCGCGAAGTGGGCGAGATCATTGCGCGCGGACCGAGCATCACGCCCGGTTACTACCAAGAGCCGGAACTCACCGCGCAGTCGTGGAAGCAGCACGACGGCGAGACGTGGCTGCACACGGGCGACCTCGGATACATGATCGACGGCGAGGTCTATATCTGCGGTCGTATCAAGGACATCATCATCATTCGGGGCCGCAACTACTACCCGCAGGACATCGAGTGGGCAGTGAGCGAGCTCCCGGGCATTCGCCGCGGAAACGTGGTGGCGTTCAGTGTCGATGTGGATGGCGAAGAGCAGTTGGTGATCTGCGCGGAAGCCTTCCAGAGCGACGCAGCAGGACTGTTGGAACAAATCACTTCCACGGTCGCAGGCCAAATTGGCCTTTCCGTTCACAAGGTCGAAATCGTCCCGCAAGGGATGCTGCCCCGCACATCGAGCGGAAAGCCGCAACGTCGCAAGACGAAGCAGATGTTCCTCGAAGGGACACTGCCGAAGGCCGGGCGGGCGAATGCGGCCAACCCCTCCGAATCGCATGGCGGGGAAGGTGCGCAGGATGGTCCTCAATAGGGCCGGCGTGGCGGCGCATAGCCGTTTACGCAGAGGGCAAAAAGACTACGCATGCCAATAGCTTGTCCTTTCGCATCAAAAGACAGCTAAAACGTTCATCCACCAAACGGCCGCATCGCGTGGCGCGCGAGGCCGGAGTTATCGGAGAAGGAAAACAGACATGGCGTCAAGTCGGGCAGAGCTCCTGGAGTTGTTCTCAAAGACCGCGACCGAGATCGTGGAAAAGGAGTTCTCCAACATTTCGGAGACCACGGTCATCAGCGAGCTCGGGATCGACTCCCTGGGAATGCTCGAGATCGTTGGCTCGATGGAGCGGCAGCTCAAGATTCAGCTTCCGGACGAGTCTCTCGCCGGAATCCAAACGGTCAAAGATTTGATCGAGCTCGTGGAACGAAAGCGGCAAGGCGTTTGAGCCTGCCACGTCTCAAGGTGAGCGCTTTCGAAGCCCGTGGGCTTCATGTTCACGAAGTCGGCACGACGTCATGAACGTGGAGATGGCAGACGGGTACTTATGGGCGGAGATGCACTAGGGAGCAGGGTGACGTGAAAGATCCGACCAAACATCACGAGCGACAAGAACGCCTTTACCGCATGTACAAGGAGTTCTTCGACAAGGCGGAGCAAGAGCGCCGGTGGAATCCCCTCCGTGACGTTCCGTACGATCGCATCAGCGACAACACGCCCGAATCGCTCATCACGGTGGCAGAGACCTTCTGCGCCGTCGAAAGCTTTTTGCCCGACTACGTTTCGCAAGGGCTGAACGTGGTCCGTCCGTACTTCGGTCAAGCCTGGTTCTCGGCGAACTGGGCGTACGAGGAGTCCAAGCACTCCCTCGCGCTGATGGAGTACCTGATGCGCTCCGGCCGACGGACGCCGCAGCAAATGTTCGAGCTGCAAAACCGTTTGATGGAGGTCTCCTGGAAGCTGCCGTTCCACACGGCCCGCCAGATGACCATCTACGGATGCTTCCAAGAGATGTCGACGTTCGTCATCTACGTGAAGCAAGAGCAGCGTGCGAAGGCTGCAGGCGACGACTGCCTCGCTGCGATCTTCCGCTTGAATGCGCGTGACGAGATCGCGCACTGCCGCTTCTACGAAGACGTCGTCAAAGTCTTGCTCGACGAGGATCGTCACGGCACGCTCGTGGATATTTCCCACGTGGCGAAAAACTTCGAAATGCCCGGGGTCGGCATCGTCCCGAACTACGACGACCGCATCGCCGTGATGCGCGAAGAGGGCAAGGTCGACCGAGCGGTCTTCTTCCAAAAAGTATTTTTCCCGGTCTTGAAATATCTCGGCGTGACCCGACAAGAGCTGCAAGAGGCAGCCTGGGCCGAGCGCGCGCGCATTCAATGCGTGTCGGCGGCGGAATAGCCAAGAAGCATAAAGACTTGGAAGAACGACTGAGCGATTGAACGATTGAGACAGAGCGATGGCGAACGAGAATCTGAAGGACGAACTGAGGGCGCTTATCTCCGAGATTTCTGAAGTGGACGACATCCCGGACGATGCGGCCTTCAAGGACCTCGGCATCGATTCGATGATGGGCGTCGAAATCGTCGCGGCGATCGAGCGGCAGTACAAGATCAAGGTGGACGATACGGAACTTCAGGAGATCACTACGCTCACCAAGTCGTACGAGCTGGTAAGCAGTAAGCTCTCGGGCACTTGATCGGTCAGGTTGTGGGGGGCTCCGCCGCCCCACGCCCCCAAGAGGGTCGTATCGTAGCTAGGTGGCTTGGTTCGGGTACGGGCCCCGAACGATGCCGAAAAGACCGGGAGCTGAACGGTCTCAAGTAGAAAGAATCTGAACTGTTTTTCGCCCGTATCACCTCGATTCGCATGGAGCGGCCATGTAGAATCGTGCGGGTGACATCGGTCGGTAAGTACACGTTGCTCCAAGAGCTCAACGATCGCGAAGCGCCGACGTACGCGGCTCGTTGCGAGGGGGTGGATGGGGCGTCCGAGCTGGTGGCGATCGAACGGTATGCGACGGACATCGCAGCGGACGCCGAGGATGAAGCGTCGCTCGCGGAGGCCGCGCGCAGCGTTCAGATTCTGACCGAGCTTTATCATCCCAACTTGGCCTCGGTGCGGGACGTGGTGGTCTCCTCCGGCGAAGTGCTCGTGGTCAGCGCGTTCGTCGACGGCGACAGCTACGGAAAGCTGATGCCGGCCGGTCGTGAGAAAAGCTTCGACACGTTTTCCTTCGCGCTGAAGCTGGCGATTGTCTCGGATGTCATCGAGGGTCTGGCCGCGCTGCACGAGTTTGCGCGTGCGCACGACACGACCATCGTGCACGGCGGGGTGACACCGCGGAATGTCATCGTCTGCGCCGACGGGCGAGCGCGCCTGGTGCGCGTGTGCAACCTGTTCCCGGAGCAGGTGAGCCCGGCGAGTCCAACGCTCGGGTACATCGCGCCGGAGCTCTTGGATCCGACGCGCAGCCCGGAGCCGAGTGTCGACGTGTTCGGCGTGGGCGTGATGCTTTGGGAGGTGCTCGCGGGCAAGCGGCTCGCGGTGCAAACCAACGCGCCGCTGCTGCTGCTCAAGGAGTTCGACAAGGGGCCGCCGAAGGGGATCCCGCAGGAAGACTTGAGCTGGGCCAAGGCGCTGATCCCCATCGTCGAGCGTGCGCTTTCGCCTTCGGACAAGCGCTACAAAGACGCCGAGCAGATGGCCCGTGCCATGCGCGCGGTGTTCGCCGCGGCGGGCGAGCAAGTGAAGACGCGCTCCACGGTGAAGGACGTGGCCGGCTTCGTCGAAGAGGTCTCGGGCGACCGCATCCGCGAACGCCGCGCGGAGCTGGGCTTCAGCGCGCCGCTCCCGCTCACGGCGTCGCGCGCGACCATTGCGCCGATGCGCTCGCGCCCGTCCTTGCCGGACATTGGCTCGGGCTCCGTGCCCTTGCCGCTGCCGCCACCGCCGGCGCGCATCTACTTGCCGTCGCTGGTCGACGCGGACGAGTTTTCGTCGCGCAGCCCGATCCCGTCCGCGCCTCCGCCGATGGATCGGGGCGACGAGGATGGTCTGCCCGCGATGGATCAGGACGAGAACCTGTCCGCGCTGGCTCCGATTCTTGCGCCGAACGATACTCTCATCATCGACGAGAAGTCGCGCGAGTCGTTTTGGATGGGCGGCGATCCGACGGACGAACGGGAAGCCATCAAGGCGAGCAATCCTCCTCCCGGCTTCGACGACGGAGAGCGCAAATTCGAAGATGACGACGACGACGACGAAAACGACGACGGGGTGGTGAGCGGGACGGCGGAGACCGTGCTGCATCGCACCTCGCAGGAACAGGGGCAGGGGCAAGGGAAGCTGGAGGCGCGCGAGAAGCGTGAGTCGGCCCCCGAGACGACGGCACCGGCCGAGTCGTCGTTTCCGCCCCCGGCGGCGCCTCCAGCCCGGCAGTCGCTCTTCGAGGATCGGCGCGAGCGCCGGCCCGTCGTTTGGGCCGGCGTGGTGCTGGCCGTGGCCGCGGCGCTGGTGTTCGGGTATGGGCTCGGCCGCGGGCAGAAGCCCGGGACCGGCCAAGCCGCACCCGCATCCAATGTGAACGTGGTGCCCGTTGCTTCGGCGGCGCCCGCACCGCCTGCACCTGTCCGAGCCGAGATTACCAACGCCGAATCCGTCGCGCCGACGGCGGCTGCGGAGTCGGCGCCGTCGGCGGAGGCCGAGCCGGCGCCCGCGGCGAAGCAGCCGGCGACCGAGATCGAGCTGGTGCCAGAGGGGGCGCGCTCCACGGCACGACGCCCGCGGCCCGTGGCAGGCCACGGTGGGGCGCGTCCGTCGCCTTCGGAGGGATCGCCGCCGTCAGGTGCATCCGGCTCCGCGCCGGCTGCAGCTTCTCCAACGACTTCGCCCGCTCCCGAGCCGAGTGCAACGCAGGGGCAAACGGACGGGCGGCAGAAGTTCAACCCCCAGGGGATTTAGCGTTACGGAACTGAAAACATGCGTTCTTGCTTTCGTTGCCTTCGGCGGCTGACGGCCGCCATGCTCACCATGATTGCGCTCACCGCGGGCGCGGCAACGGCGCATGCCGATGGAGTTCCGCCCGCCGCCGCCTCGCCGCTCGAGCGCGAGCAGGCCCAATCGCTCTTTCTGAAAGGGAAGGAGCGCTTCGACCAAAAGAATTACCGCGAGGCACTGGAGTCGTTTCGCGCGTCCCTCGCGGTGGTGAACAGCCCGAACACGCGCCTCTACGTGGGGCGCTGCTTGCAGAATTCGGGCGATCTGCTCGGCGCGTACATCGAGTTCGGGCGGGCGGCCACCGAAGCCCGGGAGGCCTCGGCGTCGGACGGTCGCTACAAGCTCACGGCGAGTGAGGCTGCGGCCGAGCGCGATGGCATTCAGCCCGAGCTCGGGTTCGTGACGATTCAGCTCAATGGCGCCGATGATTCCACGCTTCTTCGCGTGGCCGGGCAGAAGGTGCGCGGAGCGAGCTCGGAAGCGTGGCCCGTGCTGCCGGGCCCCGTGGAAATCGTGGTCGAGCGGCAAGGTGCCGAGGTGGCCCGTCGCTCGGTGACCGTGGCCCGGGGCGGCCGCGAGAGCGTCCAAATCGACGTGCCACCCGCGCCCGCGTCCCCTGGGGGAGGCCCAACGGAGCCCACGAGGGACTCGGGGCAGACCTTGCGCACGCTTTCCTTCGTGGCCGCGGGCGTGGGCGTCGCGGGGTTCGCGACCTTCGCCATCGCAGGGCTCAGCGCCAAATCGACGTACGACGATCTGGACTCCCGCTGCGGCGGCACGCGCTGCCGCGAGGACGTCCGCGACGACATTTCGCACGGCAACACCATGCAGACGGTAGCCAACATCGGCCTCGTGGTGGGCGCCGTCGGTGTGGCCACGGGCATCACGCTCTTTGCCATCGGCCAGAGCAAAAAGAACTCGAGCACGAGCACGCTGATGGTGACCACCACCGGCACGGGCATCTCGATCCGCGGTGCACTATGAAAGCGCGGACCAAGCACCGCCGCCTTCTCGCCGCCTTCGCGGTCTTCGGCGTCCTGGCCGGCGCCGCCTGCTCGTACGACTTCCACGCCTTCGATCCCATCGAGGGAGGATTCGACGCGAGCCTCGACCAAGCGAACAACAACGACACTGGGCCGGGCAGCGAGGACGCCGGGCAGGACGTCGACGCCAACCTGCCCACGTGCACCGCGAAGCCGCCGCCCAAGTGCCTGACCGAGGCTGGCGCCTGCGGTAGCAACTGCTCGTCGACCAAAGAGCGCTGCCGCCAGAACTGCCCGCTCCTCAACCCGCGGCCGTGCCAAGCCGAGTGCGACAATGCGGAAGTCTCGTGCAAACTCGGTTGCCGCAGCACCTGCGAGAATTGCACGAAGGACGCAGGTTGCGAGATGGGCGACATCCGTCGCTGCGACGACGCCGTCAACGGCCGCGACGCCGGCCCCGACGCTTAGCTCGCTCAGGCCGACGGTTCGACGTGGCCAAAATGCGCTAAAGTGCGCGGCCCCATGTCCGAGCGTTTGCCTGAGATGTTCGAAAAGGTGCCCCAAGAGCTAAATTTCCCCAAAGAAGAGCGGGAGATTCTCAAGCTGTGGAAGGAGAAGCGGATTTTCGAGCGTTCGCTCGAGGAGAGCGCGCAGCGTCCGCCCTGGGTCTTTTACGAGGGCCCGCCCACTGCCAATGGCCTGCCGCACAACGGGCACGTGCTCACGCGCGTGATGAAGGACATCTTCCCGCGCTACAAGACCATGCGCGGCTACCACGTGGCCCGCAAAGCCGGTTGGGACACGCACGGCCTGCCCGTCGAGGTCGAGGTCGAGAAAGAGCTGCGCATCCACGGCAAGGCGGCCATCGAAGAGTACGGCGTCGAGCCCTTCGTCAAGAAGTGCATCGACTCGGTGTTCCGCTACACCGACGAATGGGGCAAGATGACCGAGCGCGTCGGCTTCTGGGTCGACTTGCCCGACGCCTACGTCACCTACCACCGCAGCTACATCGAGAGCGTCTGGTGGGCCCTGTCCGAGCTCTTCAAGAAGGGGCTCCTCTACCAAGGCCACAAGGTCGTCTGGTGGTGGGCGCAGGGCGGAACGGCGCTTTCGGCCGGAGAGGTCGGCCTCGGCTACAAAGAGGTCGATGACCCCAGCGTGCTCGTGCGCTTCCCGCTGACCGACGACGTTCGCAAAGACGGCGCGGTGATCATCCCGAAGGATGCCTCGCTCCTGGTGTGGACGACCACGCCGTGGACTTTGCCGTCGAATGCCTACTCGGTCGTGCATCCCAAGCACACGTACGTCGTGGCCCGAAGGGAAGATGGCGCCCGCTACGTGCTCGCGAAGGACCTCGTCGAGGGCATCGCGAAGAAGCTCAAGACGGAGCTCACGGTGGAGCGCGAGTTCCCTGGGGTCGACGTCGTGGGCGCGCGTTACACGCCGCCTTTCGACCTGTACGCCAAGACGCTCGGCACGAGCACGCCGTACTGGACCGTGATGGCCGCGGACTACGTCACCTTGGACACCGGCAGCGGCATCGTCCACACGGCGCCCGCGTTCGGCGAGGACGACTTCCAAACGCATCGCAAGGTGCTCGACGCGCTCCCGCGCGACCAGGCCGAGGCGTTGCCGCTCCTCTGCGCGGTGAAGCCGGACGGCACCTTCATCGACGAGCTCACGAAGTACGCGCGCCGTTGGGTGAAAGACTGCGACAAGGAGATCCAAGAGGAACTCCGCACCCGCGGCCTGTTGGTCCATGCCGAGCTGTATCGCCACGATTATCCATTCTGCTGGCGCGCGGACTCGGACCCGCTCATCCAGTATGCGCGTCCCGCCTGGTACATCCGCACCACGGAGAAGATCCGCAACGCCATCACGAACAACCGCACCATCGAGTGGTTGCCGGAGCACATCAAAGAAGGCCGCTTCGGCGACTTCCTCGCCAACAACGTCGACTGGGCCCTGTCGCGCGAGCGCTACTGGGGCACGCCGCTCAACATCTGGATCAATGACAAGACCGGGAACCTCGAGGCTCCGGATTCGGTCGACGCGATCCTGAAGAAGAACCCGCGCGCGTTCGATCACTTCGAGGATGCGCGCAAGAAGGACCCGTCGCTCAGCCCGCACCTCATCGTGCACAAGCCGTGGATCGACCAGGTCACCTGGCAGAATCCGGGCGAGGAGGGAACGTACCGCCGCGTGCCCGAGGTCATCGATTGCTGGTTCGACTCCGGCTCGATGCCCTTCGCGCAGTGGGGCTACCCGCACAAGGGCCACGACAAGTTCGCCAAGAGCTTCCCCGCGGACTTCATCTCCGAAGCCATCGATCAGACGCGCGGCTGGTTCTACACGCTGCTGATGATCTCCACCTTGGTCTTCGACGAGGAATGCCAGAAGCGCCTCGGCCTGGAGGCTCGCACCTACCCGCATCCGTACAAGACGTGCATCGTCCTCGGGCACATCTCGGACAAGGAAGGCAAGAAGGAGAGCAAATCCAAGGGCAACTACACGCCGCCCGAAGTCATCCTCGATTCGGTCAGCATGGAGTTCGGCGTGCTCGATGGCGCGGATCCGAAGCTGGGTGTCACGCCGGCGAAAGGCACGGCGTACATCGCGCGCGAAGACCTCGAGGGGCTCGATATGAAGGCGGGCGCGGTCGTCCACGTGTACCGCCATGACGGCCAAGGCGAGCGTCTCGAGCTGAAAATCGAGATCGGCAAGAAGCTGCGCCGGCGCGTGGTGGTGCTGCACCCGGACGACCGTGCGAAACTCGGCGTGAAGCCCACGGCCAAGACCGACGTACAGCCCGTGGAGGTGCCCCGACTTCCGGCCGACGAGCGCATCGCCGTCGAGGATCCCTCGTCGTCGGCGCCCGGCGCGGACGCGTTCCGCTGGTTCTTCTATGCGTCGAACCCGCCGTGGAGCAACACGCGCCACTCCCTCTCCAACGTGCGCACGTTGCAGAAGGAGACGCTGATCAAGCTGAGGAACGTCTACTCGTTCTTCACCATCTACGGCAGCATCGACCGATTCGACCCGGCGGCGCCGCGCCCGGCGCTCTCCGAAAGAAGTGAGCTCGATCGCTGGATGCTCGACCTGGTCGGCTACACCACGAAGAACGCCCGCGACAAGCTGGACGCGTACCAGCTCTTCGAGGCGACGAAGTACATCGTGGAGCTCGTGGACGCGCTCTCCAATTGGTACGTGCGCCGGAGCCGCGACCGATTCTGGAAGAGCGGCTGGGACAACGACAAAGCGAGTGCTTATGCCACGCTTTACGAGTGCCTCGTGCAGACGGCCGGCCTGCTCGCGCCGTTCGTACCCTTCGTGACGGAGGCGATGTACCAAAACCTGGTGGTGCGCCCGGCCGTCCTCCATGGCAAAGGCGACTCCGTGCCGCCGAGCATCCACCTCACGTCCTACCCGGAGCCGCCGGCGACCTTCGACGACGAGCTCCGCTCCACCATGTACGCGGTGCGCGACGTCGTGAGTCTCGGTCTGCAGGTGCGCACGCAGGCCAAGCTCAAGGTGCGCCAGCCGCTGCGAAGCGCCAAGGTCATCGTGAGCGACGTCGGGTTGCGCAAACGACTCGCACGCTACGAGGCGATGATCCGCGAGGAACTCAACGTCCTCGGGGTGGAGTTCGTCGAGGACTCCCAGGTGCGACAATACGTGACCTACAATCTGAAGCCGAACTTCCGCAGCCTCGGTCAGAAAGGTCTCGGTAAAGAGGCGCAGACGCTCAAGAAAGTACTTGCTGACACGTCGGCCGAAGACGCCGCGGCTCTCCACGCACAGGTCGTGGGAACCGGCAGCGTCGTCATCTCCGGTGTGACCTGCTGCATCGACGATCTCGAGGTCGCGTTTACGACGCACGAGGGATTTTCCGCCGCCGGCGATCGCGTGGGGGTGGTGGTCCTCGAGACGACCCTGGACGACGAACTTCGCGATCTGGGATTTTTGCGCGAGGTCCAGAGCCGCGTGCAAGCCTCACGAAAAGACCGGGGGCTCGAATACACCGACCGCATCAAGCTGTGGCTGTCGGGTGGAGAGCGACTCGCGAAGATTATCGCGACGTACGGCGATGCACTCGCGAAGGAAGTCTTGGCCGCCGAGGTCCAGGTTGGAACGAGCAACCGGCAGCACGACGAGGTCGATATCGACGGCGAGACGGTCGGAATCGCCATCGAGAAAATCGGCTAGCCCCCTGGGGATCGTTCGACGGTCCCCTCGGTCTCTCTGATATCGTGCAAGGGTGGGGAAGGGGAGAGAACAGGTTGCACTCGCGGTGGTCGCACGAAAGCCGCAACTGGCGCGCGCCGAGGTGATCGACAAAGCCACGCGCGCGCGCTTCGAGGGCGAGGTCGAAGGAGCGCTCAAGCGCCGCCCTCCGAACGAGGCCAAGTTGGCCGGCGCATTGCGTGCCATCGCTCCGTACAGCGCGAGTGTCCGCAACGCGATGGCCGAGGCGCTGGGCATCATGGTGCGCCGGAGCGCGTTCAAGCGCGAGCTGTACACGGCGTCGCTTCGTTCCCTCGCGGACGCGGACGACAAGCGGGTGGCCGCGCTGTTGCGTGGCGCACTCGGTGGGGAAGATGCCGGGTCCAGCGCGGCGTTGAGCGCGGCCTGCTTCTGCACCGATTCTTCGCTCGCACCGGTGCTGACGAAGCTTGCGGCCGCCCGGCAATCGCACTTGGCCTTCGGCGCGGAGATTGCGCGTGTGGCGCGCTCGGAGTCCAACGGCGCGCACCTCACCTCGTTGGCGCCGATGATCAAGGAGAGCCACCGCATCGCGCTCTGCACGGAATTGCTGGTGCCATTGGCGCGGGCCAAGCCCGTGCCGCTGGCCATCTCTCCCGCGCTCAAGGTGCTGCGCGGCGCCGAGCGGCACCTGGGGCGCTGGCTGGTGATGGCGGAGGTCGCGGCCAAGTCGGGCGACGGCGGTCCGGCGGAGGAGGCGCGGGAAAAGTCCAAGGTCGGCCCCTCCAGTGCGCGGGCGGCGTGGTCGCTGGTGCTCTGGGCCCTGACGGAGGCCGTGCAACAGCCGTCCATGGACGGTGCCGTTCCGCCGCCCGAAACGCGGCCGACGGTGGAGCTCATTGCGCGGCTGTCCGACCGGCCCAGCGCCGATCGCGACACGACGTTCCTTTTCCGCTTGGCACGCGCCCGGGCGACCTTGTGCCGTCCCATGCTGGAGGCGTGCGTCAAAGCCCTCCCGCTGTCCGACGAGGTGGCGATTCGCGCGGCGCTTTACCTCGCGCGCGACCACGGTCGTGACGATCTGCGCCAGGCGCTGGTCGACGCGGCCCATGGCGATGGCGCAGGCCCTCGCCGTGAGGAGCTGCGCGGCCTGGCGACGGCGGCGCTGTGGGATCTGGGGATGGCCGACGTGGCCGTGCCCCTGGCGGAGGAACTGAGCGCCTCGAAATCGATTGGAAACGTGGCATGGGGTGCGCTCACGCGCGCGGCCTCCACGGCGAGGGCTCGGGCCAAGGCGCACGTGCTGGCGAACCCAAGCGGCAGCGATGGCCATGTCTCGGGCGTGACCTTGACGGCCGAACGGCCGCTGGTTCACGAGACGGCGCTGCGATGGATTCAGTGGGGCTGGCTCGAGTAAGGCCCGGCCAGGTGAATGGGCCAAGTGACTGGCCAAGTAGAGAGAGCCAGCTACATTCCTAGAGAATGGCATCGTCGCGTGGATTGGGCTTGCGCGCCGCGTTCTTCGGGATCGCAGCGTGGGCCTTCGCCGCGCAGGCGCCCGCCGCTGTGGACGACGATGTGCAGGTCGTCTTTCGCGACGGCGCCGGCAAGGACATCGACGTCGCGCGCGAGCATGCCTCGCTCGAGCGCACCCCGCCCGAGCGGGCCCCCGCGACGGCCGACGTGCACTACGACGATCCCGATGCGTTGCGCGTGGTCGTCGCTGTCTCCACGTCGACGCCGCCGGCCCTGAGCATCGAGTCGATTGCCGCGTCGGGGACGAAGCTCGACCGCCTCCCCGAGATCGCGCTGGAGCCCGTGCCGTGCGGCGCGCAGCTGTCCTCCAAGCTTCACTGCTTCGCCAGCGCGCCGCTTCGTTTCGTGGTCGACGAGATCGATCGCGCGCACCCCGTGGTGGAATCGCGCTCGGTGCGCGCCGAGGTCGGCGGCGCCATCGTGGTTTCCGGCAAGGGGCGCAAGCTCACGTCGCTTCGGGTCGCGGGCCCGCGGCAATCGCCGGTCGGGCCGATTCCGCGGTTGCGGGCGACCTTGCGGCCCTTCGTGTTGCGCAACGTTCCCGGTGGCGGGCCCGCCATTGGAAGCACCGACGCCGGTGCCATCGCGGCCCTCCGCACCGAGCTGGCCTTGGCGTCGGCCGTGTGGGGCCAGTGCGGCGTAACCTTCGGGCCGGCGCAGACCCTCGACGTGCGCGTCATCGACCCGCCGCCGTCGCACCTCGTGGCGTTCGGCGACGACATGGGCCTTCCCGCGGGCGGTGGCGAGGTGCGTGTGCGCGCCCTCGGGCGCAACCTGGTCGTGCAGACGCGCCCGCGCGATTCAGCGGATCGCGTGGCGCGCCAGTTTGCCGATGCGGCGACGCGCGCGGGCCTGGTGGCGTTGGTCTCGCCCAATGCGCGCATCGGACCCGGCGCCATGGGCAGCGTGGACGTGTCGCTGCGCCGCAAGGGCGGGCAGCTCGTCGCGGCGGAGCTGGTTGCCTCGACGGATCCGACGCTGAGCGTGCGCGTCGGCGCCGTCGATTTCTCCGACGGGCTGCAGCACTTCGGTGACATGGACTCGATGGCCGGAACCTTGGAAGAGCGCACCTTGATCAAGGCCATCGACGACGGCGATCCCACGACCATCGAGCTCATCGTCGTGCCGCAGTTTGCGGGCGGAGGCCGCATCGGCGAGTCGTTCATCCAGAGCGATCTCTCCAGCGTGCGCAACGTGGTGCTGCTCGATCGCGCCGGCATTCGCGCCCGCCGCAGCAGCCTCACCTTGGCCCACGAAATGGGCCACGTGCTCATGAACGTGCCCGGCCACCCCGACGACTACGGCATCGACACGCCGACGTTGCTCATGGACTCGGATGCGTCGGATGCCTCGCCCTTCGGTCCGCGCCGGCTCACGGTCGACGAGTGCGCACGCGTCGTTCGCGAATCGGGCCCCAAGGCGAAGATCCCGCTGCTCACCGAGTGGCCCCTGGGCCCCTTGAAGGAGACCGGCAAGTAAAGGCTAGGCCGTCGCGATGACGCGGCGGAGTAGCTCGACCGCGACGCTCTTGCGTGTCTCTCCGCTGGGCCCGACGCACGCGGGGCATCCGTCGGTGCACGGGCATCGCTCGATGAGCCGCAGCGCACGCGCCAGCAAGGTCTCGCGCTGCTCGAAGATGCGCTGCGAGAGTCCCGTGCCGCCGGGCACGTGCTCGTAGAGGAACAGCGTCGGGTTGTAACCCGCCGCGGGCCCGCCGCGTGTTTTACGCGGAAGCGACACCATGGTTCCCTCCGCGCCTTCTTCCTCGTGCGCATCGCCGAGGCTCGTCCCGAGATCGCGCGGATCGCACATGAGGGCCAACGTGGCCACCGTCTCCAGCGCGATGCCGATGCCGCGCAGCGCATCGATGGCCGCCGCGCGCCCGGCCGCAATTTCGGCGCACACGCGCTCGGGGACGGTGAACCAGAACGCCGTCGTGTGCATCTGCATCTCGGGCAGGAACACCTCGCCGTAGCCGGTGTTCTCGTGGGTGTAGAACTTGATCTTCTTGTACCCCACGACCTTTTCCACCACGCTCACCTCGCCCCAGCCGCTGGGCCAATCGCCCCCGCTTGCCGACGTGGTCGCCGGGCCGAGGGCGCTCTCCTCGAGGATGGCGATGTTCGTGTACGTCATGGCGTCGGTCCAATAGTCCGGCTCCACCTTGCGAACGAAGGCCTTGTGGTTCTCGTAGTCGAGCTTCTCCACCTGCCAGCACTCGCCATCGTGCTGGTAGATGGCCTGCTCGTGCAGCATGGTGTGCGACCCTCGCCAATCGAGCTCCGCGATCGCCTTGTCGCGGGCGACGTCGACGATGACCACGTTGTCCCATCCGACGCTGCGCAGCGAGACGTTGTTGGCCGGGTACGCATCCGCCGCCCAGTGAAACGTGCCGCGCGTCTCGTGTAGCACGTTGCGTTTCGCGAGAAACTCCAGCGCCTCCCCCGTCTCTTCCGAGGTGAGCCCTCCAAAGCGCTCGCCCCGCGCGAACGGCAGCTCGAACGCGCCGCACTTCAAGTGCTGGATCAAGATCTCCACGTTGTCCGGATCGATGCGCGCTTCTTCGACCGGCGCCCCGAGCAGATACCCCGGCTCGCGCGCGAGGTACTGATCCACCGGCGCGCTCGACGTGATGAGCACCGCGATGGAAAGCCCGCCGCGACGCCCGGCGCGCCCGAAGCGCTGCCACGTGGCCGCCACCGAGCCCGGGTAGCCTGCGCAAATGACCGCATCGAGCTCGCCCACGTCGATCCCGAGCTCCAGGGCATTCGTCGCCACGATGGCCAAAAGCTCCCCCGCGCGCAGTGCGCGCTCGATCTCGCGCCGTGTCTCGGGCAAATACCCTCCGCGGTAGCCCATGATGCGCGACGCATCGACGTCTTTCCCCACGCGCTCGCGCAGGTAGCGCAGCATGATTTCCACGTTGTTGCGCGAGTGCCCGAAGATGAGCGTGGGCACCTTGGCGCGCACGAGGTCGGCCGCGAGCATGACCGCCTGCTTCACGTAGCTCGCGCGGATGCCCAGCTCCGCATTGACCACCGGCGGATTGAACAGGAAAAACCGCCGATCGCCCCGCGGGGCCCCGCTCTCGGAAATGAGGGCCACGTCGTCCACGGGAAGGCCGAAGAGCCGCGCTGCATGCTCGCGCGGGTTGCCGATGGTGGCCGTGGCCCCAATGAGGATCGGTTGCGATCCGTGAAACGCCGCGATGCGCAGGAGGCGCCGGAGCACGTTGGCCACGTGCGAGCCGAACACCCCTTTGTACATGTGCATCTCGTCGACGACGACGTACCGCAAGTTCTGAAACGTGCGCGCGAAGTTCGCGTGGTGCGGCAGGATCCCGGTGTGGATCATGTCCGGGTTGGTCAAAAGCACACGCCCCCGCTCGCGCGCCGCCCGTCGCGCGTCGCCCGGCGTGTCGCCGTCGTAGACGATGGCCGGGGTGCCGAGCCCCGCGTGGGTCATGAGCTCTTGCAGGCTCGCTTCCTGATCGCGGGCAAGGGCCTTCGTCGGGAAAAGGTAGATGGCGCGCGCATCTGGATCCTCGCGCAGCCTGGAGAGCATCGGCAGGTGGAAGCAGAGGCTCTTGCCGCTCGCCGTCGGTGTGGAGACCACCACCGCGTGGGGACGATCTTGCGGCGCCCGCGCCAAGGAAAACGCACGCGCTTGATGTGTGTACAATGCACCGATCCCACGCTGCCGGAGCGCACCTTGCAGTGCAGGGTCCAGGTCCTCGGGGAAGGGGACGGTGTGCGCCTCCTGCCCGGAGAGATGCTCGTCCGCGCAGAAGCACGGCCGCACCATGTTGCTCTTCAACCAGCGGTCGAGAACCGAATCGACCCCACGTTCCTCGGACCAAGCGGCAGCACCCGAAAACGGCATGGCAGGATACTAAACAAATGTATCGTAAGTCTCAACTTAACGAAGTTGGGCCGCCTTCTTGGTCTCGCATTTCGAGATGCGCGCGTTGGCGGGGCGAGGCACGTAACCGGGCCCCGCGATCCTCTTCGGTCGCACCGGGCAGGGCGCCGGCCTCGCCGGGATTGTTCCGCTGCCGCTGCTCGGCTTTGAAAGAGACGCGAGCCAGAGAGCGAAGTCCGGATCGTAAGGTTAACGAAGCGCTACCGGGTTGATGATCGCCTGCGTCGTGCCGGTGTACTTGGGGTGGCCCAGCACGAAGAGGAACTCGTAGGCCTTGTCGCGTGCCAGTTCGGCGGTGCGGATGTTCTCGAGCACGTAGATGCCGTTCTTGGCGATGAGCGTCTGATTCACCTCGAAGGTGCCCGCACCCGGCTCGCCCGGCACGACCTCCACCGCCCACGTGTCCGCGCCCACGGCCACGATGCCTTTGCCGGCGAGAAGGCGTGCCGCCTCGCGGTTGATGCCGGGGCAGCCTTGCAGAAAGCGCTTGTCGTCCTTGCCCATCAGGTCGAGCCATCCCGTGTGAAGGATCACGATGTCGCCCTTCCGAAGGGTGACGCCTTGTTTGCGCGCCACCGTCTCCAGGTCGGCCGCGCCGAAGGCCGTGCCCTCGCGAACCATCTCCGTGCCCAGGTGCGCCGCCATATCGAGCAGCACACCCCGCGTGACCAGCGGCGGCAGCTTCTCGAGGCCGAGCTTCTTCACGCCGTGGATGGTGAGGATGTCCTGCTCTTTGTGACCGTTGTAGTAGACATTCTCGATGCCGATGTGCCCGAGGCCGTTGAGTTGCGTACCCACGCCCATCCAGCCTTCGATCATCTCGTCGTTGTACGTGAGGCCTTTCGTGCCGATGCCTTTGCCGGCCGGGTTTTCGGGCTGGGTCATGAACACCTGGAAGGTGCGGTGCCCATAAGCCGGTGTCCGGTTGTTCACTTCGATGCCGAGGGAGTACGACTTTCCCGTGGTGACGAGCTTGGCGGCGTCGCGAACCAAGTCGGGGTCGAGGCGGTTGGCGGCGCCGATTTCATCGTCGGCGCCCCATTCGCTGGTGCCGGCCTGCAGCGCTTCCTCGTGCGGAGCGGCCTTCGATTCCGAGCAGGAGAGGGGGGCCGCAATGGCGGCACACAGGGAGGAGAGGCCGATCAACGTGCGTGTTTTCATGCTGCGAGACGATGGGCCGCCTCCGCACGACGCAGGAGCTTGAGAAGTTGCGAACGGAGATGGCATTTTTGCCAGAGGCAACATTCGACGGGACGTTTTCGGGTCCGCTCGCGGCGTTGCGGTTAAGTAGCGGCAGCGAGACAAGCCCGGCGAGGCCGGCGCCCTTGCCCGTTTCGGGTGCGAGGATCGCCAGGCGTCATCGCGATCTTTGCTTCGTGATCCGCACGTCGCGCCGGTCTCGCCGGTTTCGTCACGCTGCCGCGGTCCTCGCATGGCGATGAACTCGAGAACCGATAGATTTGGTCGCAAGGTGCCTCATGAACTGGGACGATTTGCGTTACCTCTTGGTGCTCGCGCGGGCGGCGACGTTGGCGCGGGCGGCGAAAGCCATTGGCGTCGACCAGAGCACGGTGCGGCGGCGGCTCGAGGCGCTGGAGACGTCCCTCGGTGGCGCGTTGGTCGACCGGCGGCGCGAAGGGTGGCGCCTCACGCCCCTCGGGGAACGGGTGGTGGAGCATGCCCTGCGGCTCGAGTCCGATGTTGCGGAGATCGCGCGGCTGGCAGGGGCCGATGATGATCGGCCCGAGGGGCAGGTGGTGCTCACCGCCGGCGAGGTGATCATGGCCGAGTTCGTCGTGCCCTACCTGGGCGACTTCGGTGCGCGCTTCCCCAAGGTGACGTTCGACCTTCGCGTGAGCAACCACGTGCTCGATCTCGCGCGCGGGGAGGCGGATCTCGCGGTGCGGATCGTTCGCCCCGACGAGCCGGCGCTGGTCACGCGGCAGGTGGGCGCGCTCGACGTGGGGCTTTATGCATCGCGGGGGTATCTCGAGCGCCCCCCCACCCCGGCCCTCCCCCTCCGGGGGAGGGTGCCGATTTCTGATCTCGACGAGCTGCGAGGGCAGCGCATCGTGACGTACGATCGCTCGCTGGCGCGTTCGCCCGAGGCGACGTGGCTGGCGTCGCGGATCGACCCGGAGAACGTCGTGGCCCGGAGTTCGAGTCCCTTCGCGATGATGGCGGCGGTGCGGGCGGGCTTGGGGATTGGGCCGCTGCTGTCCGTCTTTGCGGAGCGCCAACCGGAGCTCGTGTGCGTCGTGCCATCGCCTGCGCTGCCGCGACGGTCCGTGTGGCTCGTGGGGCACCCCACGTCGCTGCGCACGTCACGCGTGCGCGCGGTGTGGGAGCACCTGGCGGCGGCCTTCGAACGGGAGGCTAGGCCGACGGAAGCTTCCGACCGCGCATGACCACCTGGTAGTCGCGCACGGCGAACCCGGGGAGCTTCTCCACGTCGGACACCTGCACCGCGTTCCAGGCTACGTCGTGGATTTTGCCGGTCGCCTCATCGATGAAGTGATGGTGCGGTTCGGTCTTCGGATCGTAGACGAGCCTGCCTTCCGCCAGGATGAACTCCCGCAGCAGCCCTTTTTCGACGAACAAATTGAGCGTGTTGTAGACGGTTGCCCGGCTCAGCATGGGAAAGCCGCTTCGCACGCTGTGCCAAACTTGGTCCGCCGACGGGTGTTCATCGGTGCGGAGCACGTATTTTGCGACGGCGACGCGCTGGGCCGAGGGCTGAATGCCATGGTCCCGCAAAAGCTCGACGACGTCGGGCCCCGCGCCCTTCGCACCCTGATCCAGAGGCTCCACACCCTTAGACTGAGTCCAAAAGTCGACATAGTCAATGAGATGCGCACTAGTCGCGCGCATCGAAATTGCGTATCTATCCCGCGGCCTGGAATTCAATGGACGAAACCACCACATCCTCCACCACCGTCGCCGACGCCCCGGCGGCGGACGCGAGTGCGCCCGAGGCGCAGTCTCTCTCCTCGTCCTCTTCATCCGCAGAGGGCGCCTTTCCGGCCGATGTCGCGCCGGAAGTTCCGCGGCTCGGTGTGCCGTTCGGCTCATCGGGGGCGATTCCCGGTGCCGAGGGCAGTGGTTCGCCGTCCTACGTCTTTCTGGCGATCGTGTCGATCATCTCGCTGGTCGCGGACGTGGCGACCAAGCTTTGGGCCGAGCGCACGCTCGACGGGTACCCAGGCATCATCCATGTCTGGGAAAACCACGTCGCGTTCATTCTCGCCAAGAACCGCGGCGGAGCGTGGGGGCTTCTCCAGTCGACGAGTGAGAACGTCCGCCGGCCGTTCTTCCTTTTGGTTTCGGCTGCGGCCATTGCGTTCATCGTCACGTTGTACCGGCGCCTTCAGCCGCGTCAGCGCGCGCTCAAGTGGGGCTTGCCGCTGGTGCTCGGCGGCGCGCTGGGCAATGTGTTCGACCGCATCCGCTACGGGCACGTCATCGACTTCATCGATGTGCACGCGGTCTACAAAGGACAGGATCACCACTGGCCGACGTTCAACGTGGCCGACATCGCCATTTGCGTTGGCGTGGCGTTGATGGCCATCGACATGTTCTCGGCGCGAAAGCCGCGCCGTGCGGAGGTGGAGCCGATCTTCGTGGCGCCGCCTGCACCGGCCGAGGCCCCGCCGGCACCGTCCGAGGGCGAGCCCATGCCGCCGCAGGAAGCTGCGCTTCAGGAAGCCGCGCCGCCGCCGGAAGCGTCGAAGTCGGTGGAGTGACGGGACGCCCGTGCGCCCCGAGCTCTTTTCGCTCTTTGGGGTCGGGTTTCCTGCGTATTTCACGCTTCTGACGACGGGCTTTCTCCTCGCCACGGCGTTGGCTGCACTCTGGGCGCACCGCATCGGCGAAAACGCCGACGCCATGGTCGATCTCGGCATCGCCATGCTCATCTCCGGCGTGGCCGGTGCGCGGCTGCTGCATGTCGTGGCCGATGGCTACTTCTGGGACTACGTGCACCTCTGCATCGACCCGTCGAAGGTCGATTGGCCGTTTCAGAAAGCCGAATGCCTCTCGCCCACGCGCGGCGGCGTCTGGGATGCGGCGCGCGGTGTGTGCCATCCCGGCACCACCGACTGCTTCGCGTGGGCGAAGTTTTGGGCCGGCGGGTTGACCTATTACGGAGGCCTCATCGGCGCCTCGGCTGCCGCATGGTTCCTCTTGAAGCGCGATCGCTTCCCATTCTGGAAGGCTGCGGACATGGCTGGCTTCGCGGTGCCGCTCGGCCTGGGGTTCGGCCGCATGGGGTGCCTTCTCGCGGGCTGCTGCTATGGTGTCCGCACGGACGCGCCGTGGGGCCTGTCATTTCCGCCGCGCAGTCCCGCCAGCGAGGGTCAGTTCAAGGCGCACCTACTCGACAGCTACGCTTCGTGGAGCCATCCCGTGCACCCCACGCAGATTTACGAGTCGGCCGTGTCGCTCGCCATTGCGGCGTTTTGCCTCTTTTACGTGCATCCGCGCAAACGCTACGACGGGCAGGTATTCGCGGCGTTTTTGTTCTTGTATGCGGTGGCACGCTTCATCATCGAGTTCTGGCGCGACGACGACCGCGGCGGCATGCTCCACCTGTCGACGTCCCAGCTTCTCGGTATCGTTCTGGCACTCGCCGCGGTGGCGGTGCATCGTCTGGGCCCAGGGAGGTCTACGTGGCAGCGAGAATTCTCGACGGTAAAAAGCTAGCGGAAACGGTGCGGGCGGAAGTTCGCGAGGGCGTCACGGCCTTCAAGGCGAAGTACGGCCGCGCACCCGGGCTCGAGGTCATCCTGGTCGGCGACGACCCCGCCAGCCAGGTCTACACGCGCAACAAAGAGAAGGCCTCCAACGAGGTGGGCATGCGCGGCCACCTGCACGTGCTCCCGGCCTCGACCCCCGAGGACGACGTGCTCGCCCTCGTACAGCGCCTCAACGCGGACGAGGCGACCGACGGCATCCTGGTGCAGCTGCCGCTGCCCAAGTCGATCCGCGAGCAGCGCATCCTCGACGCCGTGGACCCTGCCAAGGACGTCGATGGCTTTCACCCCATCAACGCGGGCCTTCTCGCGTCGGGACGCCCCCGCCTGGTTCCCTGCACGCCGCTCGGTTGCATGCGCCTGCTCGCGCTGGCGGAGGTCCCCCTCAAGGGAGCCCACGCCGTGGTCGTGGGGCGGAGCAACATCGTGGGCAAGCCGGTCGCGCAACTGCTGCTCGCCGAGCATGCAACGGTGACCATTGCGCACTCGCGCACCAAGGATCTCGCCGCCCTCTGCCGTGAGGCCGACGTGCTCGTCGCCGCCGTGGGCAAGGCCGAGCTCGTGCGCGGCAATTTCGTCAAGCCCGGGGCCGTCGTCATCGATGTCGGCATCAACCGGGTCGACGCGGGCAACGGCAAGACGAAGCTCGTCGGCGACGTGGCCTACGCCGAGGTCGCGGAGATCGCGTCGGCCATCACGCCGGTCCCCGGCGGAGTCGGCCCGATGACCATCGCGTACCTGTTGCAGAATACACTGACCGCCGCGCATGCCCGCGCCGCGGGATCGACCTAGTCGCCGCCCAGCAGCTTCTCCAAAATGCGATCGAGCTGGTCCAGATCCGCGTAGGGGATGGCCAGCTCGCCTTTGTTGCCGACGTCGCGCACCTCCACCTTGCTGCCCAGGCGGCGGGTGAGGCGGGCCTCCAGATCGCGCACCGAGCTGCTCTTCACCTGCGGCGCCGCGGCATCCGGGGCCTTTTTCCCGTTGGCCGGGGGCTCGCCTGCGAGGGCCTTCTCTTTGTCCTTCTCCTTGCGAACCATCGCCTCCGTGGCGCGCACGCTGAGGCGGCCGCGAATGACCTTTTCCGAGAGCCGCTCGATCGCCGGCCCATCGACGACGCCGAGCAATGCGCGCGCGTGCCCTTCGGTGAGCGCGCCCTCGATGACCTGATCGCGCACCCGCGGCGGCAGCTTCATCAAGCGCAGGCTGTTGGCAATCGTGGTGCGGTCCTTCCCGAGCCGCTCGGCCAGCGATTCCTGCGTGTAGCCGTGCTCCTGCACCAAGCGCGAGAGGGCCTCCGCGAGCTCGATCGCGTTCAGGTCCTCGCGCTGCACGTTCTCGATCAGCGCCAGCTCGAAGGCCGCCGCCGGCGAGACGTCCTTCACCACCACCAGCACTTCGTGCAGGCCCGCCTTCTGCGAGGCCCGCCACCGTCGCTCGCCCGCGATGATCTCGAAGCGGTCCGACCCGTCGACCCGGCGCACCACCAGCGGCTCGAGCAGGCCGTGCTCTTTGATGGAGGCGGCCAGCTCCTCGAGCGCGGTCTTCTCGAAGACCTTGCGGGGCTGACCTTTTTGCGGCGAAAGCTTCTCCAGGGCGCAGAGAAAGACGCTCTTGTCGCCGTAGCCCCGGGCGGGCGGCTGCGCGACCGGCAGGAGGGCATCGAGGCCCCGGCCCAAGGCGCGTTTTTTCGTATCCGAGGAGACGCTTTTTTCACTCATGGCGATTCGGCTTAGGTGCTGAGAATTTCTTTGGCGAGGCCCAGATAGCCCTGCGCCCCCTTCGATTGTACGTCGTACAGGAGCACCGGCTTGCCATGCGACGGTGCCTCCGAAAGGCGCACATTGCGCGGGATGATCGAGTCGAACACGTGAAAGTGCTTCCGCACTTCGTCGGCCACTTGGTGCGCGAGGTTGTTCCGCGCGTCGAACATGGTGAGCACGATGCCTTCCACCTCCAAGGTGGGGTTCGTGCCATTTTTGATGCGATCGATCGTGGCCATCAAGTGCGTAAGGCCTTCCAGCGCATAGTACTCGCACTGCAGGGGCACCAGCACGCGGTTCGCCGCGGTCAGCGCGTTCACCGTGAGCAGGCCCAGTGACGGCGGGCAATCCACGAAGACGTACTCGAATTTTTCACGCACGAGCAGGTCGGCCAAGGCCGTCTTGAGGCGGATCGCGCGCTCCGGATCGTCGACCAACTCCAGTTCCGCGGCCACGAGATCCTGCGTGGCCGGTGCGACGAAGAGGTGAGGGATCTCCGTATCGACGATCACCTCTTTGAAGCTCGCGCGGCCAATGAGGCAATCGTAGACGCTGCGCTCCACGGTGCGCGGGCGCACGCCGACACCGGAACTCGCGTTTCCCTGCGGATCCAGATCGAGCAAGAGCGTCTTGCGCTCGGCGGCAGCCACGCTGGCCGCGAGGTTCACGGCGGTCGTCGTCTTTCCGACGCCTCCTTTTTGGTTCACGACCGCAATGATCCGCGGGTCGCCGGGCTTTGCGGCGGTGGCCGATCGCTTGTTCGAGGCGGTGGCAGAAGGGCGGGCGGGCATTGAGGCGGAGGTCTATCACGGCGCAGCAACGAAAAGCGGACGCGGTTTTTTGACCTCCTCATCCGCCGTAGTATGTTGTGCCCAGATGTAGGTGGACGGCATACCACGGGGTGCCGACCCTGCGAAAGAGAAGAGGAGAGGGGACACCGTCATGCGGGCCAGCTTCCGTCAAATATTCGTGTGCCTTGAGGATGACGCCTCGTCCGGCAAGGCCGCCGTCATGCAGCGGACCTTTTGGAACCCGCGCCGCGCCTCCTCTCCCGTCCACCTCGCCAGCGTCGTTCGTTTGGATCGCCGTCCTCTCGACAACGGCGCGACGCCTCCGTTGCAGCAGCCAGGTTAGCCACGTCGTTTCTTAGCGCCCGGGAGATCCCATGCCTGTACCGAAGAACTATCGCTCGATCGAGGACTTCCACCGTGAAGAGCTGCGCCCGGACTACCGCGTCGGGTTTTCGCTCGAAGACCTGATGCAGGAAACCGTGTTTGAGGGCAGTGACATGCTCTTCGACGACCAGCACGACGAGTACGCTGAAACGGACGACGACGAGGACGACTGAGCGGCCCACGCCGCCACGCTCCAGGCATTCCAGCCCTCCCAACCTACCGACTTAGGGTTTCTCCTCCCGGAAACCCTCGCGCCCTCCGGTCACGCCTCGATCGGAGGGCGCTCTTTTTTTGTCCCCAAAGAAACCAGCCCAAAGAAACCAGACCGGGAACGACATTCGCATTACAGGCCAGCTTGACGACAACCCCCGCCGCAGTATGTTGGCGAGCCCTCTGGAACCTAAGCCGGCCAAATCGTCCTCAGGAACAAACATGCAAGTCACCGTTTCCCGCATCTCTCCCGTCATTCTGGAGCTTCAGATCGAAATCCCCGCCGACACGGTGAAGTCCGAGGTCGACAAGGCCTACACGACGCTCGCCAAGAAGGCGCACGTGAAGGGGTTCCGCCCGGGCAAAGCCCCGCGCAGCGTCCTGTCGCATCTCTACGGACCGCAGGTGCAGAACGACGTGGCGAACTCCATCGTCAACACCACGCTCCCGCAGGTGCTGACGGAAAAGAACGTGACGCCGATCAACACGCCCGAGGTCGAAGCCGGCAAGGTCGACTCGAAAGAGACGTTCTCGTACAAGGCGCGCTTCGAAGTTTCGCCCGAGATCGAGAAGGTGACGTACGAGGGCTTCGAGCTCACGCGTCCCCACGCCGAAGTGACCGATGCGATGGTCGACGAGCAGATCGAGCGCATTCGTCAGAGCCTCGCCACGCTCAAGGCCCCCGAGCCCGCGCGCCCCGCGCAGGCCGGTGACATCGTTCTGATCGACTTCACGCTGTCCGTCGACGGCAAGGAGATCAAGGACGGCGGCGGCCAGGGCGTGCAGCTCGAGTTGGGCTCGAAGCAAGTGCTTCCGGAGCTCGACGCCGGCATCACGGGCAAGAGCGTGGGCGACAAGTTCGAGGTGAGCGCCCAGTTCCCCGATCGCCACCCGCGCGAAGACTTCCGCGACAAGCAAGGCGTGTTCGCCATCACCGTCAACGAGATCAAGGAGAAGGTCCTCCCGAACCTCGACGACGAGTTCGCGAAGGACGTCGGGCAGTTCCAGACCTTGGTCGAGCTCCGCGCGGACGTGCACACGCGCCTGCAGAAGTCGGCCAAAGACCAGGTCGACACGGCGATTGCCGAGCAGATCGTGGAGAAGTTGAACGAGGCGAACCCGGTGGACGTCCCCCCGTCGCTCGTGCAGCAGCAATGCAAGCTGATGGAGACGCAGATCCTGCAGCAGGCGCGTCGCGCCGGTCAGCCCATCACCCAGGAGCAGTGGGCTTCGCTCCACGGCGCCATCCACGCCGACGCCGAGAAGAAGGTCCGCGCAGGCCTGCTCATGGCGCACATCGCGAAGACCCTCGAGATCAAGGTCACCGACGAGGACATGGAGAAGGGCATCGCGGAGTTGGCCGAAGAGACCGGGAAGAACGTGGCCAAGGTTCGCGCGGAGTACCGCGAGAAGGGCAAGCGCGACATCCTCATCGGCATGATTCTCGAGGATAAAATCCTGGACTTGCTCGAGGGCAAATCCAAGATTGTGGACGCAGCTCCCGCGGCGGATTTGCCCGCGGGTACGTCAGAGGCTAAGGATTCTCCAGAAGCCTCTGGAGAAAGCACGGAGACGGCCAACACATGAGCAAGCGTCCGGAGAACCGAGCTCAAGCAGTTGATCTGCTCGAGCGTACGTACGCGGGAAACATCATTTATCCGACGGTGGTCGAGACCACCCACCGGGGGGAGCGCAACTGGGACATCTTCAGTCGCCTCCTCAAAGACCGCATCGTCTTCCTCGGCACCGAGATCAACGACGACGTGGCCAACATCGTGATCGCTCAGCTTCTCTTCTTGGAGAGCGAGGATCCCGACAAAGAGGTCATGCTCTACATCAACTCGCCCGGCGGTGTGGTCACCAGCGGCCTGGCGATCTATGACACGATGCAGCACGTTCGCTCGACCGTGTCGACGATGTGCCTCGGCATGGCCGCGTCGATGGCCGCGGTGCTTCTCGCCGCCGGTCACAAAGGTCGCCGCGTGACGTTGCCCAACGCGCGCATCATGATCCACCAGCCGCTTGGCGGTGCGCGTGGTCAAGCGACCGACATCGAGATTCAAGCCCGCGAAATCCGCCATCTAAAAGACGTCGTGGCGGACATCCTGACGTCGGCCACCGGCAAGCCGCGTGACCAGATCCTCAAGGACATCGATCGCGACTTTTATCTGAGCGGCGCGCAGGCGAAGGAATACGGCATCATCGACGAGGTGCTCGTCCCGAAGAAGAAGGGCGAGAAGAGCGAGAAGTAGAGCGCCATTTGGGCGATAGGTAAGCGAGAACGGACTTTTCTGGTCCGTATCTCGCGCCGGCCGAAGCGGAGGCGGCGCGCACGCTCAGTGATTTTTCGGAGATTTTTCGAAAAGTCGCGAACAACGCGCGCGCGCAAGCTTGCGATGAGCAAGTGACAAGTCTAAGCTTTGTGGCGTTGGCGACGCAGTTGTGAATGCGGTCATCAGGTTTATGTCGACGTGACGGAACGCAGGGTTCGTCATCTCGTCACGTAATTCTAGGTTTTGATCATTTTTCGGACTTGAGCGAGGCGACACTTGGAGCGCAGGCGGGACGACCACACCAACGGCAATCTCAACTGCTCCTTCTGCGGAAAATCCCAGAAGGAAGTGAAGAAGCTCATTGCCGGCCCGACGGTGTACATTTGTGACGAGTGCATCGGGCTCTGCAACGACATCATTGCCGAGGAGGTTGAAAAGGACGAGCCCTACGCGGGTTCGACGCCTGTTCCCAAACCGGCAGAAATCAAATCGATCCTCGATGATTACGTGATCGGGCAGGAGCGGGCGAAGAAGGTGCTCGCGGTGGCCGTTCACAATCATTACAAGCGCATCGATTCGCGCGTCGCGAGCGACGACGTCGAGCTGTCGAAGAGCAACATCTTGTTGCTCGGGCCGACGGGCAGCGGCAAAACGCTCCTCGCGCAGACCTTGGCGAAAATCCTCAGCGTTCCGTTCGCCATTGCGGACGCCACGACGCTCACCGAGGCCGGCTACGTCGGCGAGGACGTCGAGAACATCATCGTGCAGCTGCTGCAGAACGCCGACCACGACGTCGAGCGTGCGCAGCGCGGCATCGTCTACATCGACGAGATCGACAAGATCTCCAGGAAGAGCGACAACCCGTCCATCACGCGCGACGTGAGCGGCGAGGGTGTGCAGCAGGCCCTCCTGAAGATCATCGAGGGTACGGTTGCCAACGTTCCGCCGAAGGGCGGGCGAAAGCATCCGCAGCAAGATTTCCTGCAGGTCGACACGACGAACATTCTGTTCATCTGCGGCGGCGCCTTCGTGGGCCTCGAGCAGATCGTGCAGCGCCGTATCGGTCAGCAGACCTTGGGCTTCGGCGCGGACATCAAGAGCAAGAAGGACTTCAAGCTCGGCGAGCTGCTCATGCAGGTGCAACCGGAGGACTTGCTCAAGTTCGGTCTCATCCCCGAGTTCATCGGCCGTCTGCCCGTGTTGGCCACGTTGCACGAGCTGAACGAGGAAGCCCTCATCGACATCCTCACCAAGCCGAAGAACTCTCTGGTGAAGCAGTACCAGAAGATGTTCGAAATGGACGGGGTCAAGCTCAAGTTCACCAAGAGCGCACTCGCCGCCGTGGCCAAGGAAGCCTTGGCGCGAAACAGCGGCGCCCGCGGCCTTCGGGCCATCCTCGAGGCGGGGATGCTGGACATCATGTACGACATCCCGTCGCGCAGCGGCATCAAGGAGGTCGTCATCAACGACGACGTCATCACCAAGAACGACGCTCCGCTCATCGTCTACACGAAAGAAGCGGAACTCGCGTAGTTCGTTGGCGACCCGTTCACTTCGAACGCCCAGGCGTGCCCATGCCCTCGTCCCTGCCGGAAAGCCCGGCGGGGGAGGACGTGGGCACGTTGGCTTTTGTGGGCACGGAAGCCCGCTTGGGTGGAACCGGGCGATGAGCTGTGGCAAAAAAGGGTTTCAATGTTTTTCAAGGCCGATGGCGACCCGAAGACCATGAACAATAAAAGACGGATAGTGCCGCTTTTGCCGCTCCGAGACATCGTGGTGTTTCCGCACATGGGGACGCGGCTGTTCGTGGGGCGAGAGCGTTCGATCAATGCGCTCGACGCGGCCATGGTGCGCGACAAAGAGATCTTCTTGGCCGCCCAGAAGGACGCCAAGGCCAACGAGCCGGTGCCGGACGACATTTTCGCCGTCGGCACCCTGGGCGCGGTGCGCCAGCTTTTGCGCCTGCCCGACGGCACCGTGCAAGTGGTGGTCGAGGGCGTGAAGCGCGCGCGTGTGCGCCGCTACGTGCAGACGGACGAGTTCTTCTTGGTCGAGGCCGAGGAGATCGCCGAGACGGGCACGCGCACGGTGGAAGTCGAAGCGCTGATGCGAAGCTCGCAGGCGGCCTTCGAGATGTACGTCAAATTGAACAAGAAGGTGCAGCCCGAGGTGCTCGTCGAGGTGCAATCCGTCGACGACCCGGCGCGCCTGGCCGACATGATCGTGGCCAATCTGCTGACGATCAAACTGGCCGACAAGCAAGCCTTGTTGGAGTGCGAAGACGCCTCCAAACGACTCGAGCGCCTCCACGAGTTGATGCAGGCGGAAATCGAGATCCTGCAGGTCGAAAAGAAGATTCGTTCTCGCGTCAAGAAGCAGATGGAGAAGACGCAGAAGGAATACTACTTGAACGAGCAAATGCAGGCCATCCAGAAGGAACTGGGCGGCGGCGAGCGCGACGAGTTCAAGAACGAGATTCAGGAGATCGAAGACCAGATCAAGACCAAGCGGATGAGCAAAGAGGCCACCGCGAAGGTCAAGAAGGAGCTGAAAAAGCTCAAGATGATGCATCCGACGAGCGCCGAGGCGACCGTCGTTCGCAATTACATCGATTGGATTCTGAGCCTCCCCTGGTACGACAAGAGCGAGGAGAATTACGATCTCGGCGCCGCCGAGGAGATCCTCGACGAGGACCATTACGGCCTCAAACGCATCAAAGAGCGTATTCTCGAATACCTGGCGGTGCAGGCGCTCACCAAGAAGCTCAAAGGCCCGGTCCTCTGCTTCGTGGGGCCGCCGGGCGTCGGCAAGACGAGCCTCTGCAAGAGCATCGCGCGGGCCACGGGTCGCAAATTCGTACGTCTTTCCTTGGGCGGCGTGCGCGACGAGGCGGAGATTCGCGGCCACCGGCGCACGTACATCGGCGCGATGCCGGGCAAGTTGATTCAATCGCTGAAAAAGGCGGGGACGAACAATCCCGTTTTCCTGCTCGACGAAGTCGACAAGATGTCGACCGATTTCCGCGGCGACCCCGCGGCGGCGCTGCTCGAGGTGCTCGACGGCGAGCAGAATGACACGTTCAATGATCACTATTTGGACGTGGATTACGATTTGTCCGACGTGATGTTCATCACCACGGCGAATACGCTTTCGGCCATTCCGGTGCCTTTGCAAGACCGAATGGAGATCATTCAGCTGTCGGGATATACTGAATTCGAAAAGCTGAATATCGCGGTGAAGTATTTGGTGCCGCGGCAGAAGAAGGAGTGCGGTCTCGAGAACGTGGACTTCACGGTGACCGAGAGCGCTATCCGGACGGTGATTCACCACTACACGCGGGAAGCGGGCGTGCGTTCGCTGGAGCGTGAGATTGCGAGCATCTGCCGCAAGGTGGCGCGTCAGGTGGTGAACGATTCGAAGGACGCCGAGGGCGGGGAGACGAAGGCCCTCGCGCCGATCGTGGTGGAGGCGAAGAGCATTCCGAAGTACCTGGGCGTTCCGAAGTACCGCCTCGGGAAGAAGGAAGAGCACGACGAGATCGGGCTCACCAACGGGCTATCGGTCACGAGCAACGGCGGCGGCGAGCTTCTGGCTTGCGAGGTGGCCGTCGTTTCGGGGAAGGGGAAGCTCGCCATCACGGGCCTTCTGGAGAAGGGCATGGAGGAGAGCGCCCACGCGGCGATGAGCTACGTGCGCTCGCGCGCCCAGATCTTGGGCCTCGATGCGGACTTCTATCAAAAGGTCGACGTGCACGTGCACTTCCCGGAATTCATCCGCAAAGACGGGCCGAGCGCCGGCGTGACGATGGCCACGTCGCTCGCGAGCGCGTTGATCAAGGTCCCGGTGAAGCGGGATCTTGCGATGACCGGCGAAATCACGCTGCGCGGGCGGGTGCTGCCGATCGGTGGCCTGAAAGAGAAGCTGCTCGCCGCCCACCGCAGCGGGATCACCACGGTGATCGTGCCGCGCGAGAACCGCAAGGACCTGCGCGAGGTGCCGCGGCGCGTGCTGCGCGCGACGAGGATCGTGCTGGTGGAGCACATGGACGAAGTGTTGCGCGAGGCGCTCTGCCTGGACGACCCCGACTCGGTGTTCGGCAAGCCGCGCGAATCGTGGCAGTACGTCGACGGCGAACTGGTGGTGCGCGGCCCAGGTTCCCCGCGGGTGGTGCCGCCCCCGCCGGTGGTGGATCCGGAGCCAGCGGGCACTCCGCACTGACAATGTGACTCGTGTTGTAGAAGGTGAAGAAGGAAACCGCCAGGACGCCAGGGTCGCCAGGGGGGAACGGCTAGTGGTTCGTTAGGACCACTCGCCGCACTCCCCGCAGCAAGACCGGCACATTGAAGTTGATGAGGAGCGCCAGGGGCAACCTGGTCGCTTTGAGGTAGGAGAGCGTTTGGGCGGCATGAACCGCGTTGAATGCGTCGACTGCTTTGAGCTCCACAACGAGGCGATCGGCGACGAGTAGGTCCAGCCGTGCTTCCCCCACGAGGTTCCCCTTGTAGGAGACTGCGAAGGCTGCCTGCGCGACGAAGGGGATACCGCGCAACCTCAACTCGATACCGAGCGCGCGCTCGTAAACGCTTTCCACGAAGCCCAGACCAAGATTCGTGTGCACTTCGATCGCGGCGGCGATCACCATGCTCGCAACCCCATCAATCTCGGCCGCGGGCTCCTTGCGTACATCCCTGGCGTCCCTGGCGTCCTGGCGGTTCACTCTTCATAGGTCGACCGCCGGGCCGCCATGGTTGCGAACGCTTAGCGGGCGCTGGATTCGACCGAGTACGTCACCGTTGATCGCGCTTCGAAGGGCATGGGCATGCCCAAGAGGCCGACGGCGGCGGGGGCGCGATTTTCGATGACGAGGTAGTAGGAGCCCGGTTCGACGGGGAAGGCGCGGGTCATTTCGCCGGCGGCGGCTTGGCCGTAGGCGATGGTGGGGCCGGCGTTGGGGGCCATGGGGCGGGCGGCTTCGTAGTCGCGGCGCCAGGCGTCGCCGGTTTGGCGGTCGACCAGGATGTAGTCGGCCGGGGCGCCTGCAACGCGGAGGCGTGCGTACAGCGCGGCGTTGTTTTGCTCGATGGTGAAGGGGCCTAGGTAGTCGCGGGATGCCGTGGCCAGATCGGTCACGTTGCTCTCGAGGACCACGTGGTCGCCGATGCCTTTGAAGTAGCGCTTCGGACGCTCGGGCGGAGTCAGGATGCCCAAGGTGAAGTCATCGCCGTCTTCCAGGCGCACCACCGTGAAGCCCTTCGCGATTTCGCTTTCGAGCACGCCGCGGCCCAACACCGTCGCGAGATCACCACCCCATTGCGTCTGCGTGGCCAGGTTGATGACCTGGTTCTCCACGCCCAAGAGCCGCAGATCCGGGGCGCGCGTGGCCCGCGTGTATCGGCCCCAGACGTACATCGAGTCTTCTTCCAGCTTGAAGTCGGGCCGGTACTCGACCGAGACCCCGCAATAGAAGCCCACGCGGCGCGTGAAGGGGAGGACCACGTAACCCTCGCCGGTCACGTCGACCACCATCGTGCGCTCCTGGTCGTTCACGTGCACCTGGCACTGCGACGGGAAGAAGCGCCCCACGCTGTTGGGGCCAATCATGGCCACCTTGAGGGGCACGCCGCGCTTGAGCATCTCGGGGCACACCTTGGAGGCGCCGAAGTTCGAGAAAAGCCACCAGCGCAGCCCCGCGTCCGCATTCACCGCGTTGCGGACGCATGGACAGCCGACGGCGCTCACCGCCAGGGCGAGCACCATGAGCATTAGAAATGCAAAGGAAGTCTGCCGACGCGCGGGACTCATGCCCCGAAGATTACATCAGACGTTGAATCGGAAGTGCACGACGTCGCCGTCGCGCATCACGTATTCCTTGCCCTCGATGGCGAGCTTTCCGGCGTCGCGGCATTTCGACTCGCCGCCCAGGTTGACGAAGTCCTCCCACCAGATGACCTCCGCCTTAATGAAGCCCTTCTCGAAGTCGGTGTGGATGACACCTGCGGCTTGCGGGGCGCGGGCGCCGATGACGGTGGTCCAGGCGCGCACCTCCTGCTTGCCGGCGGTGAAGAAGGTCAAAAGCTTCAGGATCGCGTAGCCCGCGCGAACCACGGCGTAGAGGCCCGGCTCCTTCAACCCGGCCTCGGCCAAGAACTCGGGCCGGTCTTCCGGCTCCAACTCGGCAATTTGAGCCTCGAGCGCGGCGCAGACGGGAACGACCACGCTGCCCTCGGCGTCGGCGTGCTTCTTCAGCGCCACGTAGTGCGGGTTCGAATCCAGCGCCTTGAGCGAGGCCTCGTCGACGTTGGCCACGTAAAACGTGGGCTTCGCCGTGAGAAGCTGCATGTCGCGCATGACGATGGCCGCGTCGGCGTGGTCGGGAAGCTTGAAGGTGCGCGCCGGAAAGCCGTTGTCGAGGTGCTTGGCCAGCGGCTCGCAAATCTCCGCCGCCAGCTTTTCCAGCGGAATGTTCCCCTTGGCCGCCTTGCGCGCGCGGTCGGCGCGGCGTTCGACGGTGTCGAGATCCTTCAGGCAGAGCTCCGTCGTGACTGTGGCGATGTCGCCCACGGGATCGACCCGGTTCTCCACGTGAATGATGTTCGAATCCTCGAAGCAGCGCGCCACCTGCACGATGGCGTCCACCTCGCGAATGTGGCTCAGAAACTGGTTGCCCAGGCCCTCGCCCTTGGAGGCGCCGCGCACCAGGCCGGCGATGTCCACGAATTGGATCGACGTCGGCACGATGCGGTCGGCGTGCACGATGCCGTCGAGCGCCGCGAGGCGCGGATCCGGCACGGCCACCACGCCGACGTTCGGCTCGATGGTGCAGAAGGGGAAGTTTTTCGCCTCGGCCTTGGCCGTGGAGAGCGAATTGAACAGCGTGGACTTGCCCACGTTCGGCAGACCTACGATTCCGACGGAGAGACCCATAAGACTCCTCTGGACACGGTTTCTGCCGCCCTTCTACCCTAAATCCGAACCATGTTCGACCTCGCCGGGCGCACCGTCGCCCTTTGTGTCACGGGAAGCATCGCCGCCTACAAAAGCGTGGAGGTGGCACGCCTCTGTGTAAAGGCGGGGGCGACCGTTCTTCCGGTCATGACCCATTCGGCGGCCCATTTCGTGGGGCCGGTGACCCTTTCGGGCATTTGCGGGGTGGCGGTGGCCCAGGACATGTGGGATCCCGGGTTTTCCGGGGAAATGCACGTCGCCATCAGCGAGCGGGCCGATGCCGTGGTCATCGTTCCGGCGACGGCCGACCTGCTCTCGCGCATGGCGGCCGGGCGCGCCGACGACCTGGTGACCGCCCTGGCGCTTTCGGCCAAGGGACCCGTGTTGGCGGCGCCCGCCATGCACCCGCGCATGTGGCTGCATCCCGCCACCCAGCGCAACGTCGACGGACTCGTGCGCGATGGCCGGGTCCAGTTCGTCGGGCCGGTGTCCGGGCCCGTGGCGTCGGGGGACAGCGGCCCGGGCCGCATGGCGGAGCCGCAGGAAATCTTCGAGGCGTTGGCGCGCATCCTGACGGCGCCCGCCGTGAAAGACCTCGCGGGCAAGCACGTCGTCGTCACCGCCGGGCCCACGGTGGAGGATCTCGATCCGGTGCGCTACCTCGGCAACCGCTCCACGGGGAAGATGGGCTTTGCCGTCGCGGAGCGTGCGGCCGCGCGCGGTGCCGACGTGACGCTCATCGCCGGGCCGGTCACATTGGCGACGCCGGCAGGGGTCGGGCGCGTGGACGTGCGCTCGGCGCTGAGCATGCGCGAGGCTTTGTGGGGCGCGCTCGGGGACGATCTCGGGCGAGCGGACGCGCTGGTGATGACCGCGGCGGTCGCGGATTATCGCCCGGCGGTGACCAGCCCCGTGAAGCTGAAAAAGCTCAAGGACGACAAAGACGAGTCGACGCTCGCGCTGGTGAAAAATCCGGATCTCTTGGCCGAGGTGGGTGCGAAGCGGGATGCTCGCACGTCCCCCGTGCTCGTGGGTTTCGCCGTGGAAACGGGAACGGCGGAGCAACTCGAGGCGTATGCGCGCGGCAAGTTGGCACAGAAAAAGTGCGATCTCATCGTGGCCAACGAAGCGCGCGTCGCGTTCGCGGGCGATGACAACCGTGCGACGATGGTGTCGGCATCCGGTGCCGAAGCGCTGGGCGAAATGAGCAAGCGAGACCTCGCGGATCGCATTTTGGATCGCGTGGCCGAAGCGCTGAAGCGGTAGACATGGCCCTTGCGAGCATGTGAAAAGATTCACATGTCCCGTACGAGGCGGTGCGTTGCTGGGTTGTCCTTTGCCATCGGCGCGTGGGCCGGCGTGTTCGCGTGCGGCTCCGACGACATCATCTACGCACCCGGGCGCGATTCGGGCGCCGACGCAGGCCGCGACGCCACCTTGCCCCCTGACGATGCCGGCGACGCGGGGACGGATGCCGGCGACGCGCAAACGTCCCAGGATGCGGGCGACGCCGGGCAGCCGACGGCGTGGCTGCTCTTCTCCTTCGGCAGCAGCGCGAGTACGGGCGCTCTGGTCGCGTACAACCTGGGGTCTCGCGCAGTCGATGGGACGCCGCTCACGTATTCCGGCTTCGGCACCACGTACATCGATCGGTCGCCGTCGGGCGCGGTCCTGTGGAACCTGGAGCAGCAGATCGACGTCGTGCGCAAGCTGGATCCCAGTGCGCCGTGGCAGGGTGGTCCATCGTGGAACGTTCGGCTCGACGATCGGCCGGACGGCGGCGACGACTACGCGGATCCGGTGGCCGTCGTCTCGGGGCCGGCCGGCAAGGCGTACGTGCCGCGCTTCAATCGCAATGCGATCGCCGTGATCGATCCTGGGGCGCAAGGCGATGCGTCGGCGCCCATCAAGACGATCGATCTGTCGCGCTTCGTGGAGGGCATCGACACCGATCGGCGGGTCGACATGGCGGGAGCGGTATACCTGCCCGAGCGCAAGCGGCTTTACGTCCTGTTGGGAAACATTGACCTGAACAAGCTCGACCCGCAGTTCCAGCTGCTTTGCACGGCGGCGAAACCGCGCCTCGTTGCCATCGACGTCGAGACGGACACTGTGGTCTCGCCCGAGGGCGATGCCGGGGCCGACGCGGGCGATGCGGGCACGGGGGCCTTCACCGTGGAGGGGTTCAACCCCGTGTTCAACGGTCTCGTTTACGATGCGCCGCGCGATCGCTTCCTCGTGTTGAGCGGTGGATGCAACGAGCCATCGTCCGACGCAGGCCCGGGCCCGGTGCGGCGCCGGCAGATCGATGCCATCGATCCGAACACGGGGCGCTCCGAGACCGTGCTCGATTTGGCAACGAAAGCGTATCCGGCATCCCGCGCGCAAACGGATGCGACGCATTGGGCGCTGGGCTTCGGCTCCGAGGCGTTCCTCTGGGACGTCACCACGCGCACGCTCGGGCCGGCCATTGCGAATGCGCCGCTGTCGTTCGTCTTCGATGGACGGCAATCGCTGGTCGGGACCACGAGGGCAACCCTGCCGGATGGCGGCTCCGAGTCCCTGGTCATCTCGACGCCCATCAACGGCGGCGATCCCACGCCGCTAGGCCCCATCCCATTCACGGCGCCGAGGCAGTACATCAGCGGCCTCGATTCCTGGTCACGCTAGATACGTGCACGTGCAAGGGTACGGGGAGTGTGTGCGACGGTGAGGGGAGGTGGATCATCCATCCTCACTGGGGGGAAATATGCGCATCGCACTTCTTGGTTCGCTTTCGCTTGCGGCGCTCTCGCTTACCGCATGCATCCACGCCCGGCCCTTGCCGCCGCAATCCGTCTGGCCGGAGGCCGTTGCTGCCTCGGAATCGCCCGATCTGAAGCCGCCCGGCAGAACGGAGGGCGTTCGCGCCGGCTCGGTCTCGGTCTCGGATGAGATCTGCCGCATCTGTACCATTCGCTCGCAAGTTGGGTCGGCGCCCCGCTTCGCCTTCGACTCGGAGGACATCGGCTCGCCGGAGAAGCACATCCTCGGTTTGGTCGCCCGATGCTTCACCGCGGGGCCTTTGCGCGGGCGGGCGCTGAAGGTCACCGGGCACGCCGATCCACGGGGCGAGGAGGAGTACAATCTGTCGCTCGGCGCCGCCCGCGCGACCAACGTGAAGAGCTACCTCGGCACGCGCGGTGTCGATCTGCGCAAGATCAAGGACACCTCGCGCGGGGAGCTCGATGCTTCCGGCGACGACGAAGGCAGCTGGGCGCGCGACCGGCGGGTCGACATCGACTTGGTCAAGTGAGCTCGCGCCACCACCGTGCGACGAGCTTCCGCTCTTCGTCGGTGAAGGCGAAGGCTTGCGCCACCATATCGTCCAGATCGTTCTGCAGCTCCTCCTCGAGGCCCGTGTTTCGCTCGTCGAGGAGCTCACCGAACGCGGTCAGCTCGCTGATGAGCCACGCATTGGGCGGCGCCGGCGTGGCACGAAGGTGCCCGATCTTCATCTGCGGCATGCCCTGGCGTGCGTCGCGGTGGCGCACGTAGTGCAGCCAGCGGATGGGCGTCGCGTTCAAGTAGGCCGCGAGAAACGTCGCGGGGTACAGCTCGTCGGCAAAGCCGGCGAGGATCGAATTGCGGAACGCGCCGCCGTCCGAGAGCGTCGCCAGGGGAACGCGCGCGGTCTGCCGAATGAGCACGCGCACGGCGTTCCACTCTTGCCCTGCGCGCACCCGGCACGAGAGGCGCTCGGGATCGCAATACAGCGACGGTGCGCGACGTAGAAAGGGCTCGATGTCGCCCCCCGTGCGCAGCGCGAGGGTGCGCCGCGCATCGGGCTTGTCGCGCATGCGCTCCACGTCGCCCGACGAAGTCTGGATCCCACGCTCGCCGAACAGGTGCGGCGGCAGGGGAGGGTGCGCGCCCATCTTGAGGAGCAACGCGTGCCCGATCGGGTCGAGATCCGTGCGCTCGATGGGCCAGATGGACTTGCCATTCTCGCCATGCTCGTGCGCGGGCTCCGTGCGCCGTGTGGAGATGAGGGCCATGCAGGGCTGAAACACGCCCGAAAACGCGTCGTTGCCGAGATCGCGCAGGTTCGCATCGCAGACGCACAGGCGATCGTGCGCGGCGCGCGTGGGGGCGTAGCCCTCCTGCTCGGACATGGAGCTCGGGATGATGAACCCGAGCCGCCCCGCGGGACGAAGCAAGCTGGCCGAGCGCTCGATGAAGAGACCCTGCAGGTTCCGGTAGCCGGCAAAGCTCGCGTACTTCTCGGTGAAGTAGCGATACAGCTTCGCCTCGAGCGGCTGCGCGGCGCGCCCCGCGTACGAGATCCACGGCGGGTTGCCGACGAAGGCATCGAAGCCCGCGCGCGGAGACTCGAACACCTCCGGAAACTGGCGCGGCCAATCGAGCCCGGCCAGCGATTCGCCGCGCCGCAGTTTCGGTGTTGAGCCCCCGCCGGTGAGCAGGCGGAAGGAAAGCTTGGTCACCGACACGGCCGATGCATCTTTGTCGACGCCGTAGATGCACGTCTCGGCCACGAGGCGCCGTGCGAGCACCGGCAGCGATGGATCGTCGGGGACGTTCTCGTGGTGCCACGCGCGCGCGAGCACCCCACCGAGGTAGCGGCACGCTGCCAGCAGGAACGCGCCGGAGCCCATGGCGGGATCGCACACCTTGAGGCGCAGGATCGCGTCCGACGAAGGATGCTCTCCCAGCGCTTCGATGAGCGGGCGCAGCGTATCTTCCACGATCTCGTCGGCCAGCGTGCGCGGCGTGTAGTGCGAGCCCGAGCGGCGCCGATCCGGCGTGAGGGTCAGGGCCAGCGTCCCCGCGGGCAGCAGGTCCGGCGTGAGCGGCGCCGTGCGCTTCCGCAACGCGGCGCCCAGCTCCTCGATGGTCGTGCTCTGCTCGATGGCCGACTCGAGCCGCTCGTCCATCTCGATGCCGCGCCGGCGCAGGCTGCCTTTGCGCGTGGGCGCCGATTGCGCGAGCAGCGAGGAGAGCCCCACGAGCACGCCCACCTGCGAGTCGCCCGCCTTGCGCCGGCACAGCACCACCAGGCTCGGCTCCTCGGCCACCGCGATGGCGTAGCCCATCATCGACTCGTACACGGTCCCGAGGTGCTCGACGTCGAGGTCCTCGCGGTCGACGTGCAGAAGCTCGTCCAGGACGCGCGCTACGATCGCATCGGGCACGTGCGCCGCGCTCAAGAAGGGGAAGCTTCCCAGCAGCCGATCTGCCGCCGGCAGCTCCTCGTCGAGGCGCACGAAGGCCTGAAGCAGCGCCTCCCACGTGGGCGGCGCCTCTGACGGGAAAGTCGGTTGCCGCGAGCGGCAAACCTCCGAGAGGCCACCGGCCACGTGCAGAAACACGGTGCGCACGACCACCGCGACCAGCCCCGCGTGCAGCGCTTTGGGCCTCACCGGGCCTTCGGGCGCGCGGAACCCTCCGGCCAACAGCGCGAGGGCGTTGCGGGTGCGATCCGTGATCGCATCGAGCGCGCTATGCCGAACGAGCCTCCTCGCCACGTCGCCTTGGTCTAGTTCATCTAGTTCAGGGACCGCCAGTCGAGCATGTCGACGGTGCGCTCGCTGATGCGGTAGTCGACCGTCTGCCGTTCGCCGACGGCGTCGCCCCCGATTTGGAGCGGCATCGGGCGCGAGAAGGTCATCCGTATGGCCGTGGCGAACCAATCGCGCATGCCACGAAGTGGATGCGCGCCGTGCCAGAGCGGGTGCAGATTCGAGATGGCCCCGAGCGCGCTTCGGTCGTAGATGCGCACGCTGAGGTAGCCGGGAAGGCGCTCCGCAAAGGGGAAGGCGCGGAAGCCGTAGCCGAACTCGGGCACGGTCGCGCACCCGGCCACGCTGGCGAGGCCCTCGTACAGCACGGCGCCGTTGCCCACGCCGTCGATCTTCACGACCTTGCCGGTCGAGTCGACGGTGTAGACCTCATCGCCCATGTTCTCGATCAGCACGTGCGGACGGCCGCTCACCAGCTGCTTCGGCGTGGTGCGAAAGAGCATGGCGCCCAAGTAGCCGTACACGCTCTTGGCCACGCGCTTTCCTGGCCCGCGCGCGGCATCGAGCTGGTTCTTGTAGTCGTTGAGGATCTGCGCATCCCAGCCGCAGCCCGCGAATCCGGTGAGGACACCCTCGCACTCGACGAGCCCGAAACGCCGCGTCGGCAACGTGCCCGGCCCGAGCCCCGCGAGCACGTCCACGAGCTGCCCCAGCTTGCGGGCCCCCGTGGAGCGGGCCCACGCGTTGCCGGTTCCCAGGGGAAGCAGCCCGACGATGGGGAGCGGGTCGTTCTTCGGCAGCACGTGGTGCATCGCGTTCAACAGCGCGATGGCCGTGCCGTCGCCCCCGGCGGCCAGGATGCACCGCGCATCGCGCACGGTTTTGAGCCAGCCCTCGATCTCGTCGATGGTCTTCGTCAGGCGGATGCGCGCGCCGGGGAGGGCACGACCGAGTTGGGCGGCGATGCGGCGTCCACCGCGTTTGGCGTTGGCGTTGACCAAAATGGCGAGGCCGGCACCCACCGCCGGCGAGCTGCCCTTGCCGTTCGAACGTCGCCACGTCGAGCTAAAAACCACGTTCGATCGCCTCCCGTACATCCCTCATCAATTTATCCCGCGAGGCTTTAAAATCGGCGACACGCCCTTCACCTGGCCGGCCGTTGCTTCCATAAGCGCGGGCGTCGATGGGCGGGTGAATGACGATCTTCACGTTCACGTCCGCGTGCGAGCGCATCGTGTCGGGCGGCAGGATGTCCTTCGTACCGTCGATGGTGACGGGAAGGACCGACAACTGAGCTTCCAGGGCCAGATTGAATCCGCCCTTCTTAAAGGGGAGGAGCTCTCCCGTGCGGCTGCGCGTCCCCTCGGGGGCAATCCACACGTGCACGCGCTCGGCGACCATTTTCTTCGCGATTTCCAGGCTTTCCACGGCGCGCTGGCGGTTCGACCGATCGATTTCGATGAATCCGGCCTCGCGCATGGCCGCTCCGAATACGGGGACCTTGAAAAGTTCCTTCTTGGTAATCATCCGGATGTTGCCGCCCACGACCGCGAAAACCACGGGAATGTCGTAGTGCGACTGATGATTGCTCATCACCAGGAAAGAGCTCCCCTTCTCGAGATGTTCGCGGCCTCGGACATCGAGATGGATGCGGGTATGGGCGACGATTTTTTGCGACCAGCTGCGCAGGCGCTCGTCGCAAACGTCCTTCCGGACCCGCCCGAGGGCGGCGTCGACGACCGTGGGCCAACTGATGGCGAACGTCTCGTAGACCGTGCGAAGCGAGAGAGCCAGCGAGCCACGCTCTGGCGACAGACGCGATGAAAGCACGGGCGGAGTACTAGCATAGCAAAAACACCCTGTTTGCTTGATATTGCGGGACGCGGCTCGTAGCATCGGTGCCCGGCATCGCTACGGTATATTTCCCGGGAGTTTTCGCGTCTCCGAACACGAGTCACCTCACCGCGGCGGGCCCTAAAGGCAGCTTGGTCAATAAGGCAGCAGCGTGAGCACGTGCGAATGGGGGCATCGGCCCCAGGGTGATGGATGAGCGCGCAGACGATTCGAAACGCTCTCGGTGTCCTTCAAGAAGATCCGGACAACGGGCAAGCGTGGGCTGATCTCGGGACCTTCTTTGGCAACCCGGAGGCAAGACAAGAGCTGTCGTCCGAACTTTCCACGGAGGAGCTAGGCGCCCTCTTGGAATCGGCCCGCCGTGCGCACGAGCTGCGCAGGGAATACGAGGCCGTGGCGAAGCTGCTCCAATGGGAGGTCGAGGTCGCCAAAGGGACCGAGCGGGAAGCTCCGCTGGTCACCGAGATGGCCCGCGTCCTCGACGAGGAGCTGCTCGACGACGAGGGGTCGAGCCTCGCGTACATGCATTTGCTCGAGCTGCGTCCCGGGGAACGGGTCGCGGTCGACGCCCTGGAAAGGGCCGAGGGCAAGCGCACGAAATGGTTCGAGATCGTCAAGCGCTACGTCGACGAGGCCAAGGGCACGAAGGATCCCGCCTTCAAGAGCTCCCTCTTCGTGACCGGCGCCGAGGCGGCATACCGCTACGGCCGGCCGCAGCTCCAGGGCGAAGGCTCCAAGGGGCAGAAGAAGCTCGAGGCGCTGGAGGGCGAGATCGTGACGGGCGCGAAGAAGGCGCTCGACATCGATCCGAAGAACCGCCGCGCGGCGTTGTTGCTCGAGCGCGTGTACCGGCAGCGGGGTGACTACGCGCTGGTGGCCGAGGTGCTCGAGCTGCTCGCGCGCGAGAGCCCCATCAAAGAGGAGAAGAGCGCGGCGTTCCTGCGGCTGGCCCGCGTGTACGCGAAGCGCCTGAACGATCCGGAGAACGCGATGAAGGCGTATGCCGCCGTCGTCGACGCCTCACCGGGCAACGTCGAGGCCACGGCCGCGCTGGTGGATCGCTTCACCGACAAGCAGGAGTGGGACAGCCTCGTCTCGCTGTACGAGGACCAGCTTGCGGCGTCGTCGTTCACGCAGGGGCAGGAAGCCGGGATTCTGCTGCAGATCGCGATGGTGCACTGGAAGATGCGCGAGCGGCCGGATGCCGCCGAGCCGTTTTTTGCGCGGCTGCGCAAGATCGAGCCGGCGCACCCGCAGATGCTCACGTTCTTCCGTGCGTGGTGCCACGAGAAGGGCGAATTCGGTCGCCTCACGCAGATCCTCACCGACGCGCAGCGCGTGCTCACGGATGGCCCCACGCGGGCCACCATCGTGGCGGAGCTCGCGCAGCTCGCCGAGGACGGCGCCAACGCAACGCGCGCCATCGAGCAGTGGCGATCACTGCTCCGGCAAGATCCGAACAACAAGGAAGCGCGCCAGGCGCTCAAGCGACTCTATCGGCAGACGGGCGGCTGGAACGCCCTGGCCGATTTGCTGCGCGGCGATCTGGAGAAGATCGGCGTCGAGGACAAGGAGGCGCGGCTTCCCGTGCTCCGCGACATCGCGGCCATCTACCGCAACGATCTGAAGAACGACTCCGCATTGGTGACGGTGCTGTCGCAGATCTCCACGCTCGATCCGGAGGACAAGGACGCAGCGCGGGAGCTGGCGCGCGTGTACGCGGCGCTGGGGCGCTGGCGCGAGATGCTCGCGACGCAGGCCCGCGTGGCGGAGCTCGAGACCGACATCGGTGCGCGCACGGAGATCTACCGGGAGGTGGCGCGGCGTTGGTTGGAGCAGTTCTCCAACATGCAGAACGCCGTCGATGCGTACGAGAAGCTGCTCGATGCATCGCCCGACGATCGCGAGGCGAACCAGAAATTGCGTGAGCTTTACACGAAGCGTCGCGCGTACAAGCCGCTCTACGACTTGCTGGCGCGGCAGGTGGAGCGTCTCGAGCAGGAGACGCCGCGGGAGCTCGACGTCGAGGCGGGCACCGATCCGACCGGCGAAGAGAAGCGCGCGCTCTGGCTGGAGATGGCCAAGCTGGCGGCGGACCGGCTCGATCGCGGGGCGGACGCCGTGGTGGCGTACAAGAAGGTGCTCGCGGAAGAGCCGAGCTCGCAGCAGGCGCTGGATGCGCTGGAGAAGCTGGCCGATCGCGAGAAGGACTACGCGACGGTGGCCGAGGTGCTCGAGCGGCGTGTGGAGCTTGCCGCAGGCGCGCCGGGCGGGACGCAGACGCAGCTCGCCATCTTGCAGAAGCTGGGATCGATCTACGCGGACCGACTGCAGGACCCCAAAGGGTCGATGCGGGCGTGGCGGCGTGTGCTCGATCTGTCGCCGGGGCATCCGAAGGCGCTGCGCGTGCTGCGCGACACCTTCCTCGCCGCGGCCGATTACGAGGGGCTGACCGAGCTTTACGCGACCACCGAGGACTTCGAGGGGCTCGCGGAGGTGCTTTCGTCGGCGGCGGATCGCACGCCGGAGCCCGATGCGAAGATCGAGCTCTCGTACCGTGCGGCGGACGTCTACGTGGATCGCCTCCACGCGCCGGAGCGGGCTTTCCGGGCCTACGAGCGCGTTCTCGGCGTGCGGCCGGACGACAAGCGCGCGGCCGCGGCATTGGTGCCGCTCTACGAGCGCGAGGAAAAGTGGGCGCGGCTTCCTCCTCTGTACGAGGTGCTCTTGCAGCACGCGACGGGCGACGAGGAGAAGCTCGAGCTGCTGCACAAGCTGGCGCACATCACCGGGCACAACCTGCAAGATCGCGCGGGGTCGTTCGTGTACGCGCGGCGTGCGTACCAGTTGGATCCGAACCGCGAGGAGGCCCTGGAGACCTTCGAGAAGGCCTCGCGCGCCTCGGGCGAGTGGGAAGCGTTCGTCACGGCGTTGAATGCGCGGCTCGCGGAAGGTGCGGCGCAAACAGGAGCGGCCCCCAAAGCGGGGCCTGGGGTACCTGACGAGACGACGCGGCGGACGTTGCGCTCGAAGATCGCGCAGGTGTACGCGCTGGAGCTGGGCCGCATCGACGATGCGATCACGGCGTACCGCTCGCTGGTCGAGGACAGCCCCGACGACGAAGAGACGGTGGGCGCGCTCGATCAGCTGCTCCGCAGTGAAGGGCGGCGCGACGATCTGCGCTGGCTCTTCGATCAGCGGGTCGGGCGGGCGAACACCTCGTGGAAGATTCACCTCTACAACGAGTGGGCCACGCTCGAAGAGGACGTGTTCGGCGCGCCCGAGCAGGCGGTGGCCATCTACCGCAAGATCCTCGAGCTGGTGCCGCAGCATGGCGGTGCGTTGCGTTCGCTGGCGCGGCTGCTTCGCGCGGCGGGTGATGCGCAGGGGGCCGCCGAGGCCCTGGAGAAGGACCGCGATCAGCGCGATGGCGTGGACCGCGCGCAGCGTGAGGTGGAGCTCGCGCGGCTGTACATGTCGTCGCTGAAGCGCCCGCTGGATGCACTCGCGGCGGCGCAGCGCGCGCTCGACATCGTGCCGCACCCGCCGCCGGGCAGTGCGCACGGAAGCGGCAGCCCGGAGTACCGGGGGGCCGTGGAGGTCATCGAGGAGCTCTTGCACGTGCCCGAGACGCGGGGCCGTGCGGCGGTGCTTCTGGAGGCGCACTACGACCAGACGGGCAATGCGCAGAAGCAGGCCGAGGTGCTCGAGGTCATGATCGCGACCGCGGCGGCGAAGAAGGACCGCATCGCGCTCTACTCGCGCCTGGCCGACGTGTACGAAGGGAAGGTGGGCGCGCTCACCACGGCGTTCGACGTCATCGCGCGCGCCGCCTCCGAGTTCCCCATGGAGCTCGAGCTCTGGGATCGCCTCGCGGTGCTGTCGAACCGCACGCACCGCGCGCAGCAGTTCGTGCACGCGATCGTGGAGGCCGTACCGCCCACGGGCAATACCGGTCTGCCCGACTCGGTGGAGATGGACCTCGCGGAGCGCGCTGCCACCCTGTACGACGAGATGCTCGGCGACATCGTGGCCGCGCAGCCATACTTGGAGCGCATTCTCACGCGCGATCCGAGCAACGAGCGCGCGTTCCAGCGCTTGAAGCAGATCCTGACCACCCTGGAGCGGTGGGACGAGCTCGAGGTGCTGTACGAGAAGGCCATTTCCGCGGCGCCCGACCTGGGCCGGCGCGCGGACCTTCTCGCGGACGTGGCGCTGGTGGCCGAGGAAATCACCGGCGATCGCCCCAAGGCCATCGCCTACTACGAGCGCATCCTGCAGCTCGAACCGAACCACGATCAGACGGTGCGCGCCCTCGATTCGCTCTACTCGAGCGAGGAGCGCTGGACCAACCTGGCCGACCTTCTGCGAGGCCGTTTGCCCGTGGCCTCGCTCGACGAGGCGGTCGCGCTCAAGCTGCGCCTCGGGGCGCTGTACACGGCGCGGCTCGAGGATCCGGCGACGGCCATCGGCTTCCTCGAGGACGTGCTGCAGGCGGATCCCACGAACCGCGAGGCGCGCGATCTCACGGAGAAGTGCCTCAATGTGCCCGAATTGCGTCCGCGCGCGGCCGTCATTCTGGAGCACGTGTACGTCTCGCTGGACGCCCCGCGCGATTTGGTGCGCATCCTCGAGGTGCGCCTGGAGACGGCGCAGGCCATCGAGGAGCGGCGCGAGCTGCTCCGCCGCATCGCGGAGCTGCGCGACGACCGGCTGCAGGAGGGCGCGTTCGACGTGTACGCGCGCCTGGTGCCGATTGCACCGGACGACGTGGACGCCCGCAACGGGCTGCTCACCTTGGCGAAGAAGCTCGGGGCCTTCGAAGAAGCCGCGCGCGTGCTCGCCGAGTCCGCGGAGGCGGCCAACGTGCCGCAGCCGCGCGCGCAGATCCTGAGCGAGTTGGCGCAGCTTCTCGAGCGCTACCTCGGCGACGCGGATCGCGCGGAGGTCGTCTACCGCCAGGTGCTGGACATCGGCCCCGACGAGCCCGATTTGGCATTGCCCATCGCGCGCTCGCTCGAGCGCATTTACGCGGCCTCGGGCCGCACGCGCGACCTGGTGGAAATTCTGCGCACCGAGGTGCGGCTCGAGGAAGACGCGGCCGCGCGCCGTGAAATCCAGGGTCGACTGGGTGAGCTCTGCGAAACGTCGCTCGACGATCCGAAGGGCGCCATCCAAGCATGGCGCGCGCGGCTCGACGACGATCCGCTCGATGGCGCCGCGCTGGGCGCGCTCGATCGGCTCTACGAGCGCACGCAAGAGTGGCGCGCGCTGGTCGACATTCTGCGTGCACGCGAGCGCCAGGTGGACGAGCCGAAGGTGCGGCGCCAGTTCATGGAGCGCGTGGCGTCGACCTTGGCCGATCGCCTGTCGGACGTGCCGGAAGCCATTTTGGCGTACCGCGCGCTGGTGGACGAGTTCGGGCCCGACGAGGGCGCCCTCTCGGCCCTGGAGCGGCTCTACGAAACGGCGGAACGGTGGCCCGATCTGGCCGAGACCATCGAGGCGCGCCTGGCCATTTCCGAGACCGAGGAGGGGCGGCTGGCCCTGCTCGGCAAGCTCGGTGCGGTGCGGCGCGAGCGACTCGACGAGGTGCCGCAGGCCATCGAGGCCTTCCGGCAGGCGCTGATGATCGACGCGGCGCATGCGCCGAGCCGTGCGGCGTTGGAAGGGCTGCTCGATCACGCGGACGTGCGCCGCGAGGTGGCCGGTATCCTGCGGCCGCTTTACGAGGCGGACGGCCAGGAAGAGTCGCTGCTCCGGGTCATCGACATCGAGGCGGAGTACGCCGAGGAGCGCGAGGCGCGGCTGCAGTTGTACCGCGAAGCTGCACGCGCGGCCGAGACGACCTTGGGCGATAAGCGCAGGGCCTTCGGCTACTCGCTTCGCGCGCTGCGCGAGGCCGAGTCGGCGGAGGAGTTCTTGCCGTGGCTCGAGCGCGCGGAGCGGCTTGCACAGTCGATCGACGCGTACCCCGAGTTGGTCGATCTCCTGCGCGAGGTCGCACCCGAGCTCGCCGACGGCGATCTGCAGGTGCAGGTCACCTTGAAGATCGCGTCGCTCCTGCGCGATGCGCTCTCCGACAAGGCTGGCGCACGCACCTACTACGTGAAGGCGCTCGAGCTCCGTGGCGACGACCGCACGGCGCTTTCCGCGCTGGAAACGCTGTACGAAGAGGCGAACGACCCGAATGCGCTGCTCGATATTTTGCGGCGCCGGGCCGAGGTGGCCGAGGACGACTCGGAGAAGCGGCGCATCCTCTTCAAGCAAGCGCGCCTGTCCGACGAGACCCTCAAGGATCCCGCGGGGGCCATCGACACGTACCGGCAGATCCACGACACGTGGCACGACGACGCGGCGTTTTCGGCGCTGGAGCGGCTGTTCACGGCGACGGAGCGCTGGGACGATCTGATCTCGCTCTACGAAGGGCGCATCGGCAAAGGGCCGCCCGGGGACGTCAAGGCGGGGCTGCACCACAAGCTCGGCCACGTCTTCGAGGTGCGCCTCGGCGACCACCACCGCGCCTTCGACCAGTACGAAGCGGCCCTGCGCTTCGACAGCCGGCACGAGGCCACGGTGGCCTCGCTCGAAGGGCTCATGGCCGATCGCGCCCATGCGGCGCGCGCGGCGGAGATGCTCGAGCACGTCTACCTGGCGCGCCTCGATTGGCGCCGGGTGATGACCACGCTCGAGGCACGCCTCGACGTGAGCGAGGATCCCGACGAGAAGCGCCAGCTGCTGCGGCGCCTCGCGGGGTTGCACGAGGAGCAAGAGGAGAACTACCCGGCCGCGTTGGAAACGACGGCGAAGTTGCTCGCCGAGGACCTGACCGACGAGCCCACCTGGCACGAGCTCGATCGGCTCGCACGCGTGGCCAACGCCGAGGCGCGGCTGGCCGAGATCTACGCGACGGAGCTGGGTAAGATCACGGCGGACGAGCCGGCGACGGCCAAGTTGGCGCGGCGCACCGGGCATCTCTACGAGCAGCTCGGCGATCCCGAAAAGGCGCTGTCCTTCTACCGCCGCGCGCACGCATTTGCGCCGGAAGAGGACGACGAGTCGTTCGAGTCGATCGATCGCATCCTGCGTGAGACGAAGCAGCCCGAGGCGCGGGTCGATCTGTACCGAAGCGCGCTCGAATACCGCGAGGAGCCGGCGGCACGGCTGGCGACCTTGCACACGATTGCGCAGCTTCAAGAGAACGATCTCGAGAACGACGACCTGGCCATCGACACGTACCGCCAAGCCCTCGAGGTGGAGGAGACGGACGTCAAGTCGCTGGAGTCATTGGCGAGGTTGTTCGATCGGCGCGGGCGCTACACCGACTTGGCCGACTTGACGCGGCGGCGCGCGGAGCACAGTGCGCTGCCCGATGACGAGGCGAAGTTCCGCATCGTTCTGGGCAAGCTGCTCCAGCAGAAGCTGAACGACACGGCGGCGGCCATCGACGAGTACGAGAGCGTGGTCGAGCTCGGGCCCGATTCGGCGGCGGCGCGGGAGGCGATTGCCGCGCTGGAAGCGCTCATCGCGGATCCGGAGCACAAAGCCCACGTGGTCGACATTCTGCGGCCGATCTACGAGCGCGCCGACGATTGGCGGCACCTCGTGTCGGTCAACGACGAGCGTCTCGGTATCGCCGACGACGATTCGGAGAAGGTCGCCATCTTCCGCGAGACCGCGCGCCTCTGGGAGACGCGCGGCCAGGATGCGAACAAGGCCTTCGAGGCGGTTCGCGATGCCTTCGTGCTCGATCCGGACGACGGGGACACGCGGGCGGAGCTCGATCGACTGGCCGGCGTGACGGGCCGCTGGGATCATCTGGCGGATGCGTACCAACGCGGCATCGAGCGCACGTCGGGGGTCGCCGAGAAGGAGCTCCTGGGCGCACTGGCGCGCCTGCACAACGACAAGCGCGACGATCCACGTGCGGCGCTGGACGCGTACGATCGGCTCTTCCGCGCGGACGAGACGGACATCGAGCCGCTGGAGCAGATGGACGAGTTGGCGACCTTGCTCGCCGACTGGACGATGCTCGAGCGGGTGCTCGGCAAGCGCGCCGAGCTCACCACCGACGACGAGCAGCGTGCGAGCACCTGGCGGCGCATCGGTGAGGTGCGTCGCGACATGCTGGAGGACGGCAACGGCTCGATCGACGCCTTCGAGCGTGCGCTCGAGTTGGAGCCGGACAGCGCGTTCACGATGGATCGGCTCATCGAGCTGTACGAGGCGAAGAACGATCCGGCGCGGCTGATCAACCTGTATCGGCGCCGGGTCGAGCTCTGCTCGGACGACGAGGCGGATCTCAAGTTCCAGCTCTACCTCGACGCCGCGAATCGGTACGAGTTCGGGCTGTCCGATCGCCGCGAGGCGATCGAGCTGCTCAACCAAGCCCTCGAGGTGCGTCCCGGCGAGGTGGACGTGGTGCGGCGGCTCGACAAGCTGTACACGGCCGAAAAGATGTGGCCGGAGCTGCTCGAGAACCTGCGCCTGCAGGTGGCGCAGACTCAGGACGACGTGGAAGGGCGCACCTTGCGCAAGCGCATCGGCGCACTGCTTGCGCACGAGCTCGACGATGCACCGCAGGCCCTCGGCGCGTACCGCGAGGTGCTCGAGAGCGGGGCGTTCGACGAGGAGGCTGCCAAGGCCATCCGCGAACTGGGCGAGAGCCGCGACGAGCTGCGGGGTGAGGCCGCGGCGGCGCTCGAGCCGGTGCTGCGGACGGCGGGGCGGCACGAGGATCTGGCCTTCGTGCTGGAGATGCGTCTCCGCGCGGAGACGGAGCCGTCCGAGCGCACCAAGACGCTCCGCGCAATCGCGGAGGTGGCGGAGCAAAAGCTCGAAGATCTGGATCGGGCCGAGGCGGCGCTGCTTCGTGCGCTGTCCGAGGCGCCGGAAGACGCCGAGCTGCACACCGAGATCGAGCGGCTCTGCGAGCGTGCGGCAGGACGGGCGAGCAACAAGGGTGAATCGTGGCAGCGGTATGCCGACGCGCTCGCGGAGCGCGCGGGCTCGCTGTTCGACCCCGCCATCGCGACCGACTTGTTCATGCGGCTCGGCAAGGTGGCCGAGGAAAAGCTGGTCGACGATGCGCGCGCCGCGCGGGCGTTCGTGTCGGCGGCGGAGCAATCGGGCGACAACGAGACGGTGCTGGCGGCGCTCGATCGGCTCTTCGGCCGGCTCGGCGATGCGCGGGCGCTGGCCGACGTGCTCGAACGGCGCATTGCCGTGGAGGCCGCGCCCGACGCACAGGCGGATCTGTACCACCGCCTGGCGACGTTGCAGATTCACGAGTTCGAGGAGCCGTCGAAGGGTCTTGCGACCCTGCGGCTGGCCGTCGAACAGGTGCCGGAGCACGCGGCGAGCCGCGGCGCGATGGAGCAACTTCTCGAGCGCGATGCGCTGTTCGAGGAGGCGTTCGAGGCGCTCGAATCGGTGTACCGCTCGCTGGGGCGGACCGACGATCTCGCGAAGCTGTACGAGCGCAAGGTGTCGCGCGCCCCGGGCGTGCGCGAGAGGGCACGTGCACGGCTGGATCTGGCACGCGTGCTCGAGGTGGACGCGCACGATGCACTGGGTGCGCAGCGGGTGCTCGAGGCGGCGCTGGTCGACGATCTGACCGACGCCGACGTGCTGAGCGAGGTCGAGCGCCTTGCCGGCAGCAGCGGCGGCAACGGTTTCGCGTCGTTGTCCGATGCCTTGGCGCAGGCCCTCGGTGCGGCGAAGGACGTGCCGCCGCACACGATGGCGGAGCTCTGGGTCCGTCTGGCCACGTGGCGGCGCGACGAGTTGAAGAACGAGGGCGCTTCGGAGGAAGCCTTCGTCCAGGCGCTGGCCCTCGAGCCGGAGAACGTGGACGTGCTGCGCGCGCTCGAGAACCTGCGGCGCGCGCCAGGACGGGAGCGCGATCTCGTGGAGACGTTGCGCACGCGCGCACGGCTCGAGCACGACGTGCACACGTTGGGCGAGCTTTTGCGCGAGTCCAAGGAGATCGCCGAGCACAAGCTGGGCGACGCGGCGCTGGCCGAGAGCGTTCTGCGCGCTTGGCTCGCGGAGGACGAGCAGAATCTCTGGGCGCTCGAGGAGCTGACCAAGCTTCGCGAGGGGGCGGGGGATCACAAAGAGGTCATCGAGCTGCTTCTGCGGCGTGCGGGCATCGAGGCGGACGGTCCGAAGATCGCGGGCCTGAAGCATCGCGCGGCGCAGGTGATGACCGAGAAGGCGGGCGACGTTCCCAGCGCGATCAAGCTGTACGAGGAGCTGCGCGAGGACGATCCGGCGGACGCACCGGCGCAAACCAAGTTGCGCGAGCTGTACGCGCAGGCGGGGCGTCACGGGGATCTGGCGCGGTTGCTCCAGGACCTCATCGATTCGGCAGAGGGCCCCGAGCAGCGGACGCTGTTGCGGCTCGATCTCGCGAAGCTCGAGATGGAGCTCGATCGCACGACCGAGGCCATCGACACGCTGCGTGCGATCTTGGACGAGGTCCCGTCGCACGGTGAGGCGGTGCTGGCGCTCTCGACGTTGTTCGAGCGTACCGGCCAAGACGAGGAGCTCGCGGACCTTCTGAATACGCAGATCGAACGCGCGGAGCGCGATCAGGATGCGACGAAGGAGCTTGCCCTCAAGGTGCGTCTGGGAGAGGTCTTCGAGACGCGTCTGAAGGACACGCCGCGGGCCATCGCGACGTTCGAAGCGGTGCTCGAGCGCGAGCCGGAGCATCGCGCGGCGCTCGAGGCGGTCGCGCGGTTGGCGGAGAGCCGCAACGAGTGGGAGCGCGCATCGACGGCGCTCTCGACATTGACGCGCATCGCGCCGGACGAGGCGGGCGTGCGGTTCGCCGTGCGCTTGGCCACCGCGCGCACGAAGCTGGGCGACGAAGAAGGCGCTCCGGCGGCGCTGCGCCGCGCGCTGGAGATTCAGCCGTCCAACGAAGAGGTGCGGCAGCAACTGCGCGCGCTGTACGAGCGCCAGGGCAAGTGGAACGATCTGGCCGTGTTGCTCGTGGGCGATGCGGAGCTCGTGGCCAAGGACTACCCCGAGGTGCTTTCGCCGCCGGCGGACGTCTCGGGCAATACGTCCGGGGCCCGGGTCACGCAGCCGCCGGGTTCGATCCGTCCCACGGGGCGGCCCGGGCCTCTGTCGTCGCCGCCGAGCCAGGTGCCGCCGTCGCTTTCGGGTCCGCGTGCGGATTACGTGCGGCACTTGCGGCGTGCCGCGGAGATTCACATCCAGGAGCGGGGCTCGTCGACGGACGCGGTGCCTCTGCTCGAGCAGCTCGCCAAGAGCGCGCCGACGGATCGCGAGCTTCTGTTGCTCCTGTGCGATGCGTACACGGCGGCGGGGCGCGAGCGCGATGCGACGCAGGTGCTGGAGAAGGTGATTCACTCCTACGGCGCCAAGCGAAGCAAAGAGCTCAGCGTCTACCACCACCGCTTGGGCAAGGCACTGGCCTCGCTGGGCGACAAGGACGTGGCGCTGGTGCAGTTCGACATGGCGTTCAAGATCGACCCCGGGTCGGTCAACGTGCTGCGCGATCTGGGTGTGCTCGCGTTCGAGACGAACGATCTCGACCGCGCGCAAAAGACCTTCCGTGCGCTGCTGCTCCAGCGGCTCGACGGAAGCACGGGCATCTCCAAGGGCGAGGTCTTCTATTACTTGGGCGAGATCAGCGCCAAGCAGGGGGACAAGGCCAAGGCGGTGCAGATGCTCGAGCGCGCCATCGAGAACGAGCCCAGCTTGGATCGGGCGAAGGCCAAGTTGGAGGAGCTCAAAGGGTGAGAGCGGCGCTGGGCCTGCTGTTGGGGCTCGTGGCGGCGCTCTGGTTGAAGACGCTGCGGGTGCGGATCCTGGTGGATCCGCGCCTTCATGCGGCAGACGGTGCCTGGGTGCTGTCGTTCTTCCACGGGACGCAGTTTCCGCTGCTCGCGTGGAAGCGCCGGCGACGCACCGTGGTGATGGTGAGCCATTCGCAAGATGGTGCGATGCAAGCGAAGGCACTGGGCCTCCTGGGCTTCACGATCGTGCGTGGCTCGAGCTCGCGCGGTGGGGTGCGCGGTCTCGCGGCGTTGATTCGCGCCATGAAGCGTGACCGCGCCGACGCCGCGTTCGCAGTGGACGGCCCGCGTGGGCCCTACGGCAAGGTGAAAGAGGGCGCGCTGCTCGCCGCGCGAGCCACCGGCGGTGTGCTCGTGCCCATGGGCAGTGCGAGCGCACGCGCATGGATCGCATCGCGCGCGTGGGACAAGTTCACACTGCCGCTCCCATTCTCACGGGTGCACGTCGTGCTCGGCGCACCGCTGCATGCCCCGTCGCCCGAGGAGCTCGAAGCCGCCATTTCGGCCGCCAATGAAACGGCCCGTACGCTGCTAAAGCCGCTGCCGCCCGGCGAATGCACGCCCCATGGTGATGGGGTCCGCGAACTCCAAGTCCCCGCCGTGCGGAACGCCGCTGGCGATCCGTGACAACGTCACGCCGAGCGGAGCCAGCTCCCGCTTCAAGAGCAACGCCGTGGCCTCACCGTCCACACTGGGCGGGGTCGCGCAGATGACCTCCTGCACATTCTCCTTCTGAATGCGCGCCAGGAGCCGCTCGATGGGCAGATCGTCGGGGCCCACGCCCTCGAGAGGGCTGAGAAGCTTGCCCAACACGAAGTAACGTCCCCGCATGCTGCCGGCGCGCTCGATGGCGAGAAGGTCGTGCACGCGCGCGACCACGCAGAGCAGCGACGGGTCGCGTTTCACGTCGCTGCAGATGGCGCAGATGGCCGTGCTGGTCGGCGTCTCGATCTCGGCGATGTTGCCGCAGAGGGAACACGGCTGCAGGTGCTGCCGGAGCTCGACGAGTTCGCGTCCGAGCTCCGCGGCCAGCTCGTCTTCCGCGGTGAGCAAGTACAGCAGGTAACGCTGCGCAGTCTTCTCCCCAACGCCGGGGAGGCGCGCGAAAAGGCTGATGGTGCGCTTCGACCGCGAGGTGATCACGCGAACGAAATCTAAACGACGCCCGGCAGTTTCACACCACCGGTCAGCTTCTCGATTTCGGCCTGCATCGCCTTTTCGGCCTGCTCGAGGGCGCTGTTGATGGCGGCACAGGCGCCATCGAGCGCGAGCTCGGTGCCTTCACTCTTGAGGAACTCGGGGTCGATTTCGATGCGTACGACTTTGCGACCGTACGTGACCGTGGCCTTGACCTTGTCCCCAACGGCGGAGGCCGCCACCTCGGTGTCTTTGAGCTGCTCTTTCGTCTGCTCGATCTTGCGCTGCATCCGCGCCGCTTGGCGCATCAGCTCGTTCATGCCGCCACGGAATTGCATGGGGCGGAATCCTAGTTCAACGCTTCCCGATCGACGATTCCTTTAATCCTCGGATCCGGCCGGAAGGCGCACTTCCCGGAGATCCGCGTTGAAGAGGGCGATGGCGTGCCGGACCAAAGGGTGCTCGGCGACCGCGTTGCGCGCGGCCGAGAGCTCTTCCCGCTTTTTCGCGATGGCCATGGACGCGAGGGTGGCGACGGTGGCCTGTTGCGCCGTTTTGTCGTCGACCTGAAACGAGACCTCGCCGAAGAGGGCACGCAATTCCTGCGTAACGAGGGACAGCGCCTCGGCCTCGCGGACTTGAAACGCGAGAAACTCGTCCAGCGCAATGCGAACGCGCTCGGAGCCGATTTCCACGGGGATCGCGTGCTCGAGCACCGAGGCGAGCGGAGGTCGCGTGGCGCGCACCCGCTCCACGACGCGACGCCAGGACGCGAGGTTCTCGCCACCGCCGGTGGGGGGAGAGAAGGCCGGCGGCGGGGCCGCCACCGGTGCCGGCGGGGGCGGGGGAGCTGGTGCGGCGACGACCGGCGGGGGAGGAGGCGGTGGCGGTGGGGGCGGCGCTGCAAAAACAGGTCGCGGGGGAGCCGCTGCAGGAGGTGGGGGAGGCGGCGGCGGGACGAAGGCAGGGGGCGCGGGGAGCGCCGTATGCCCGTTCGCGTGCGCGGCGGGGGGCGGCGGTGGCGGCGGCGGCGGTATGGGCGGCGCGACGGGCGCGGTGAACGACGCGGAGGCCGGCGCCTCTTGCTCGCTGGCACGGGCGCGCGGGGGCGGCGCAGGCCTGCCACCGCCGCCACCTCCCGCTGGCCCTCCACCGCGCGGGGCCGTGGGCGGCGCCGGAGGAGCACCGCCGAGGCGCCGCTCCAAATCGCCCAGCCGCGAAAGAAGCTCGTCGAGTGGCAGCAGCGCGGGGCGACGCGCAAGGCGCACGAGCAGCATTTCCAACGCGGCACGTGGCTGGCCACTGCGCACGACGTCGTCGAACGACTTCGAAAATCCCTGATAAAGCCGCATCAAGTCGTCGCCGTCCGTCTTTTGGGCGAGCGACATCACGTCGGCGACTTCCTCGTCGGCCAAGTCCAGCAGATCACGCCCGTCCTCGCCGGACACCTTGGCCACCACCAAGTTGCGCAGGTGCTGCAGCACGTCCCGCGCGAGGTGCGGCAAATCGAATCCCTGCTGCGCCAGGCTATCGATCACGCGCAACGCCGCCGTCGCGTCGCCGGAAACCAGCGCGCTTCCCAACTCGTGCAGCACGCGCCGATCGGCCACGCCGAGCACGCGCGACACGTCCTCCGACGTCAGCTTTTCCCCGCTGAAGGCAATGACCTGGTCGAGCAGGCTCATTGCATCGCGCATCGACCCTGCGGCCTCGCGCGCGATCACCGCGATGGCGGCGGCATCGGCCTCGATCTTCTCCAGCCCGAGGACTTCCTCGAGCCGTTTCGCAATGAGCTGCGTCGAGATCAGCTTGAAATCGTACCGCTGGCAGCGGCTCAAAATCGTGACCGGCACCTTGTGCACTTCGGTGGTCGCGAAGATGAACTTCACGTGCGGCGGCGGCTCTTCCAACGTCTTCAAAAACGCGTTCCATGCCGCGTTGGAGAGCATGTGGACCTCGTCCACGATGTAAATCTTGAAGCGGTCGCGCGCCGGCCGGAAGGCGAGCCCCTCTTGCAGACGCCGCACCTCGTCGACGCCGTTGTAACTGGCCGCGTCGATCTCCTGGACGTCGATGTCGTTGCCCGCCGCAATTTCCTTGCAGGCTGCACACACCTGGCAGGGCTTCGCCGTCGGCCCTTTCGCGGAGCCGCGTTGAAAGTCGCCCGCCGCAAGCGGCGGATCTCCGGGCGCACCAAGGCAATTGAGGCACTTGGCCAAAAGCCGTGCGCTCGTGGTTTTCCCCACGCCGCGAACGCCGGTGAAGAGAAACGCGTGCGCCACGCGCCCGCTCTCAATGGCGTTGGCCAGCGTGCGCGCGACGTGCTCCTGGCCCACCAGGTCCTCGAAGGACTGGGGCCGGTACTTCCGTGCGAGGACGAGATAACTCACGCCGATGGAGTTACCACGAAACGGGATCGCGCTGGAGCGGCCAGCGCGATCCCGGGAACAACTACTTCTTCAACTCGGTGATCAGCTCGGGGACTGCCGTGAAAAGGTCCTGCACCAGGCCGTAGTCGGCCACCTGGAAGATCGGCGCCTCGGGATCCTTGTTGATGGCGACGATGTTTTTCGAGCCTTTCATGCCCGCCAAGTGCTGAATCGCGCCAGAAATGCCGATCGCGAAGTAAAGCTGCGGGGCGACGACGCGGCCGGTCTGTCCGACCTGCAACTCCGGCGGCGCATACCCCGCGTCGCATGCCGCGCGGCTCGCACCGACGGCGGCGCCGAGCAGGTTGGCCAACGGATCGAGTACCTCGGCGAAGCGCTCCTTGAGGGCGCGCCCGCCGGAGACGATGACCTTGGCCTCGCCCAGGTCCGGACGCTCGCTCTTCGCGGCCTCCAGCGAGACGAATTCGACGCGTGCCGCCGCCGGATCCGCCGCCGCAACGGCGATCTTTTCCACCGGCGAGGCGCCACCGCTCGGTTCCGCGGCGGCGAACTCGCTCTGACGCACGCTCACGACCTTTACGGGCGTCTGGATTTCGCAGTAGCCGAACGCGTTGCCGGCGTAGACGGGGCGCTTGAACGTCAGCTTGCCGCCGTCGTTCTTCACGCCGCTGATATCCGTCGCGTAGCCCGCGCCCAACTTGGCGGCGACGCGCGGGGCGATGTCCTTGCCGTACGAGCTGGCCGTGACCACGACCACGTCGAAGTTGCCGGCCTTGGCGACTTGGGCGATGACCGGCGCGTAACGCTCGGCCAAGGGATCCTTGAGCGAGGCGTCGTCGGCGACGAGGACCTTCTGCGCGCCGAACGTCGCCGCTTCTTGCGCGGCCTTGTCGGCACCGGAGCCAAGGACGAGGATGGAGAACGGCGCACCGACGTTCTTGGCGAACGTGACCGCGCTGTGGGTGCTCTTTCGGAGCGAGTCTTCGTGGAGTTCGGCGATGACGAGAATGTTCATCTGGAGATCTCTTTCGCTCAAAGGACCTTGGCTTCGGTCTTCAGTTTTCCAACCAACTCGGCCACCGTCTTGACCTTGACGCCGGCTTTGCGCGCGGCGGGCGGCTCGAAGGCGCTGTACTTGATCTTGAGCGCCGTATCGGTCGTCAAATCGGCCAGCTTGACCTCGACGAGCGGCTTCTTCTTCGCCGCCATGATGGCCATGAGCGCCGCGAAGCGCACGCCGTCGGCGTAGTTGTGCGTGGGGGGCGTGTGCTTCGACGTGACGCTCTTCGGCGCCACGATGCGCAGGTCCACGCTGACCACGGCGGGGAGGGTGACGCGCACGTTGACGGTGCCGCCGTCGACCTCGCGGCCCACGACGAGGGACTTGTCGTCCTCGCTCTTGATGGTGCCCGCGAAGGTGGCCTGGGGCCAACCCAGGTACTCCGCCAAGAGTTGTCCGACCTGGTTCGAGTCGCCGTCGACGGCCTGCTTGCCCGCCAGGACGAGGTCCGGCTTCTCTTTTTCGACGAGGGCCTTGAGCGCGCGGGCGATGAGATCTCCGTCGAGGTCTTCGTCCTTCGCGTCGATGCGAATGGCTCGGTCGGCGCCCGTAGCGAGCGCGGCGCGAAGGGTCATCTCGGTTTCCTTCGGTCCGAAGGTGACGACGACGACTTCACCGAGGCGCTGCTTCGGGCTGGTGCCGTTTTCCGTGAGGCGGAGCGCCGTTTCCACGGCATACTCGTCGAACGGATTCGGCTTCCACTCGAGGCCGGTCGTATCGATCTTGCCGCCGGCGATCTTGATCTTGTTGGCGTTGTCCGGATCGCTGACGCGCTTGAGGGGGACGAGAACTTTCACGACCGGGCTCTCCTTAGTTGGAGTGAATGAATGGCGATTCAGTTACTGCGTCGTACTTAAGAGGAAGACGCGACCCTGTCAACTCGCATCAACTCGCATCAAGCCGGCACCACTCGCGCCAGGGGAGCTGGATTGAGACTATCTGCTTGAGCCAAAAGACCCCACAATACGCGACACCATGCAGACGACCTGCGACTTTCTCGTCATTGGAAGCGGTGTGGCGGGCCTGACGTTCGCGCTCGAAGCAGCCGCCTACGGCGACGTGGTGCTCATCACCAAGCGATCGCGCGACGAATCGAACACGAAATACGCCCAGGGCGGCATCGCCGCGGTGCTCGATGCCGACGACAGCTTCGAGGCGCACATCAAGGATACCGTCGTAGCGGGCGCGGGGTTGAACCATCCCAAGGCCGTCGAGATTTGCGTGAAGGAGGGCCCCGAGCGCATCGCACAGCTTCGGGCCATCGGTGCCCGCTTCGACCGCGCTTCGGGCGCGCCGCCGGATCGCAACGCGGATCTCGATCTTCACCTCGAGGGCGGCCACAGCGCCCGCCGCATCGTGCACGCCGAGGACATGACCGGGCGCGAAGTGGAGCGCGCCTTGCTCGAGGCGGTCGCCGCCCAACCGCGCATCCGCATCCTCGAAGAGCACATGGGCGTGGACTTGATCACGTTGGCCAAGTACGGCGGCCCCGAGGTCTGCGCGGGCGCGTACGTGCTCGACGTGAGCGCGGGCAAGGTCGTGACGGTCCTCGCACGGCACACGATCCTCGCGTCGGGTGGGGCGGGGAAGGTGTACCTGTACACGTCGAACCCGGACGTGGCGACGGGTGACGGATTGGGCATGGCGTACCGCGCGGGGGCGGAAATCGCCAACATGGAGTTTTACCAATTCCACCCGACGTGCCTGTTCAACCCGCAGAGCAAGAATTTCCTCATCACGGAGGCGATGCGCGGTGAGGGCGCCGTGCTGCGGCGGCTCGACGGTACGCCGTTCATGAGGGAGCACCACCCGCTGGCCGATCTGGCGCCGCGTGACATCGTCGCGCGTGCCATCGACCACGAGATGAAGCGCACCGGCGCCGAGCACGTGCTCTTGGACATCACCGACAAGAAGCCGAGCTTCGTCAAAGAGCACTTCCCCGGCATCTACGCCGAGTGCCTGCGCTACGGCATCGACATCACCGTGCAGCCCATTCCCGTGGTGCCGGCGGCGCACTACCAATGCGGTGGCGTGTCGACCGACTTCGACGGGCGCACCACGATTCCGGGGCTATGGGCCATCGGCGAAGTGGCGCATACCGGTCTGCATGGCGCGAACCGCTTGGCGTCGAATTCGCTTTTGGAGGGCCTGGTCTTCGCCCACCGCGCGGCGGCCGCGCTCAAATCCGTGGATCGCAGCGCACCATGGCCCGACGTGCCCGAGTGGGACGTGGGCGAGGCGGGCACGAGCGACGAAGCCGTCGTCATCACGCAGAACTGGGACGAGCTGCGTCGCTTCATGTGGAACTACGTCGGCATCGTGCGCTCGCAAAAGCGCCTGCGCCGCGCCGCCCGCCGCATCAGCGTCCTCCAAGAGGAAATCGGCGAGTACTATTGGAACTACTTCGTCACGCGCGACTTGCTCGAACTTCGCAACATCGCCACCGTGGCGCAACTCATCGTGGAGTGCGCCTCTGCACGCCGCGAGAGCCGCGGCCTCCACTACAACATCGACTACCCCGAACTCGACCCCCGCGGCGCCCGCGACACCGTCGTAAAACGCGGCGTGCCAGCCCACCTGCGCGGTCGGTAACGGCGAAGAGAATTCACAGGAAGACGGGAAGACGGGAAGGTTTTTGGGTTTTCAATCGGCCAATTGAGCCAACGGAAACCCCAAAAACTTCTCTCTGATCCTTCTCGTCTTCCCGTCTTCCTGTTCAAATCTCTCTCAGGCCCAGGCCGCGTCGATTTCGTCGAGGGCGGGCTGCAGAGCTCGGGCGAGGCGATCGAACGCGCTGTCGAACGTCGGAGAGGAGGCGAGCTTCGACTTGACCGCTCGTTTGCGTCGCGACGGCTTGGCCTTGGCGCTTTCGAGGTTGGACGTGAGCTCGGCGAGTACGTGCGAGGGGACCGTCTTGCGCATGCCTCGGGGCTAACGGAGTTTTCGGAAGATGGGCAAGAAAGTGGCGACGTGATACGACCTCGTAGATGAGAGTGGGGGTACCGAGGGAGGTCACTCCGGGGGAAAAGCGGGTGCCGCTCATGGCGGACTCGGTGAAGCGTCTCGCTCCGAAGAAGATCGATGTCTCGATCGAACGCGGGGCAGGGACGGGCTCGTGCGTCTCCGACGACGAGTTTCGGGCAGGGGGCGCGACCGTCGAGGACTCGGGCGATGCGCTCTACGCGTCCTCCGACGTCGTCGTGCGTCTGCGCCTGCCCACGGTAGAATCGATCGCACGCCTGCGCGAGGGCAGCGCGCTCGTCTCGCCGCTCTTTCCCCTGCAGGCGCAGAATGCGCCGCTCGTGCGCGCGCTCGCGGAGCGCAAGGTGACGACCATCGCCGTGGACATGATCCCGCGCACCACGGTGGCGCAAATGATGGACGTCTTGAGCTCCCAGGCCACCATCGCGGGCTACTACGCCGTGCTCATGGCCGCGGCGGCGCTGCCCAAGTTCTTTCCCATGCTGATGACCGCCGCCGGGACGATCGCCCCGTCGCGTGTGCTGATCCTCGGCGCGGGGGTCGCGGGGCTTCAGGCCATCGGCACGGCGCGCCGGCTCGGTGCCGTGGTGGAAGCCTTCGACGTGCGCCGGGTCGTCAAAGAGCAAGTGGAGAGCCTCGGCGCGCGCTTCGTCGAGGTCGACTCCGACGAGGACGCGCAAACCGCGGGCGGCTACGCCAAGGAGACCTCGGAGGCCTACAAGGCCAAGCAAGCCGAGGCCATCGCACGCCACGTGCAAAAGGCGGACGTGGTCATCTCGACCGCGCTCATTCCCGGCCAGCGCGCGCCCATCCTGGTGACCGAGGACATGGTCAAATCGATGCGCCCTGGCTCGGTTATCGTGGATCTCGCCGCCGAGCAGCAAGGCAACTGTGCGCTCACCGAGCCGGGCAAAAGCATCGTCGTGCACGGCGTGAACATCCTCGGCGAGCTGGATCTGCCGAGCAAGGTGGCCATCCACGCGAGCCAGATGTACGCGCGCAACATGGAGAAGCTGCTCCTGCACCTGTGCAAGTCAGACGGCAAAGACAGCGCCCTGCACCTCGATCCGGAAAACGAAATTACGCGCGGGTGCCTCATCACGCATGCGGGAGACGTCGTCCACCCCAAGGTGAAGGAGCGACTCTGATGTCGAGCGAACTCATTTTCGGTCTCTACATCTTCGTCTTGGCGACCTTCGTGGGATACCAAGTCATCTCGCGGGTGCCGCCGCTGCTCCACACGCCGCTGATGTCCGGGACCAACGCCATCAGCGGCATCTCGCTGGTGGGGTCTTTGGTGGCCGCGGGGGCGGAGCACAATCAGGTCAGCACGATTTTGGGCTTCATCGCGGTGACCGCGGCGAGCATCAACGTGGTCGGCGGCTTCATGATCACCGACCGCATGCTGCGCATGTTCAAGCGGCGCGGCCCTGCGGAGAAGGCAGGAGAGAAGCCGTGACCCCGCTTCTCAGCCTCGCGTACCTGGTCGCGTCGGTTCTCTTCATCCTGTGCCTGCGCGGCCTGAGCTCCCCCGAGTCGGCGCGCCGCGGCATCGTGATGGGCGAGCTGGGCATGTTCATCGCCGTGGTGGCGACGCTCCTGCACAGTGAGATCATCAGCTACACGTGGATCATCGCGGGCATCTGCCTCGGCTCGGCCATCGGCACGGCGATTTCGCTGCGCATTCCGATGACCAAGATGCCCGAGCGAATCGCGCTCTCCCACTGTTTCGGCGGCTTGGCCACGGCGCTGGTCGGTGTCTCGGAGTACATCCACACCGGCGGCCACGTGTCGCGGTTGACCACGGGCGCGCTCGGCTTCGAGACGTTCTTCGGCTTTCTCACCTTCACCGGAAGCATCATGGCCTTCGGGAAGCTGCAGGGCCTCATCACCGGCGCACCGGTCACCTACAAGGGCCAGAACTTCGTCAACATCGGGCTCTTTTTCGTCTCGCTGGCGATGCTCGTGTACCAAGTCATCGAGCCCGCGCAGCCGAACCTGTTCTACACGACCGGCGCCATCGGCTTCGCGCTGGGCGTGATGGCCGTGCTGCCCATCGGCGGCGCGGACATGCCCGTGGTCATCTCGCTGCTCAACTCGTACGCGGGCCTCGCGGCGTCGGCCACCGGCTTTGCCATCGGGAGCAACATCCTCATCATCTCGGGTGCGCTCGATGGTTCGTCGGGTCTCTTGCTCTCCATCTTGATGAGCAAGGCCATGAACCGCAGCTTCACCAATGTGCTCTTCGGCGCCTTCGGCACGGCCATCGAGCCGTCGGCCGCCCCGGCCGGCGGTGCGGTGGCCTTCAACGAGGCCACCATCGACGATGCCGCCGGCGTTCTTCGCGCCGCGCAAAACGTCATCGTCGTTCCGGGGTACGGCATGGCCGTATCGCAAGCGCAGCACGCCGTGCGGGATCTCGCGGCCTCGCTGCAAAAGCGCGGCGTGGAGGTGAAATACGCCATCCACCCCGTCGCCGGGCGCATGCCGGGGCACATGAACGTGCTGCTCGCCGAGGCCAACGTGCCCTACGACGAGCTTTACGATCTGGACAACATCAACGACGACTTCCCCCGCACCGACGCGGTCATCGTCGTGGGCGCCAACGACGTCGTGAACCCCGCCGCCAAAAAGGATCCGGGGAGCCCGATCTACGGCATGCCCGTCTTCAACGTCGAGCAATCCCGGTCCATCATCGTGCTCAAGCGCAGCATGAACCCGGGCTTCTCCGGCGTCGAAAATGAGCTCTTCTTTCTGCCGAACACGATGATGGTCCTGGGCGACGCGAAGAAGACCCTGCTCGGCTTCATCGCCGCGCTCAAAGAAGGGCATTGAGCATCGCTCCGGGCTATATTCCCTGTCATGGCGAACGTTCCGTCCCAGCCGTATGTCTCACTGGAGGACTTTTGGGCCGCCGAAGAGACGAGTGAGACGCGCCACGAATGGCTCGACGGGATCGTCTACGACATGTCCCGCGGCAGCATCGAGCATGGCCGGCTTACGGCGGCGATCACCATCGAATTGGGCAACGCGCTAAAGGGGAAGTGCACGGTCTATGGCCCGGAGGTCATGCTGTACATCGCCGAAACGCGGTTCTGCACCTATGCGGATGCGAACGTCGTTTGGGGTCCCGCGGAGACGTTCCGCGTGGCGAAACTTGGCGATGCGTTGACGAATCCGTCCGTGCTCGTGGAAGTGTTGTCGGACTCGACCGAGCAATACGATCGCGGTGAGAAGTTCGCTCACTACATGCGAATGCCATCGGTGCGAGAATACGTTCTCGTGTCACAACACGAACGTCGGATCGAGGTCTTCCGACGGCCCGAGTACGGGCGTTGGTTTCACGAGGTCGCGCAGGCCGGCGAATCTCTGACGCTGCATGGCGAGAAGATTTCCGTCGATTCCGTGTACGCGAATTTGTATCCACCCCAGAAGTATTGAGCTCTTTGGCCGCGCGAGGGGATCGGGGTAAGGTCCCTCGCGATGGTTGGCTCGCACGTACCTCACTTGGATTCGCCGGTTGCGCCGCTCGAGGATGATGTCGCGGATGCACGGTTGCCGGAGTTGCTCGAGGTTTACCGCGCGGTGGTGCGGGCCCGGGCGCTCGAAGCGCGCCGGGACGAGCTCGAGCAGAAGGGCGGGGCTTTGCCGCGTCGCGCCGCGTTCGTGCCGGAGGATGCCTTTGCGGGCGCGACGTTTTCGCTGGGGGCGGACGACTGGCTCGTCGGGGAGGGGACCGAGACGGCGCTCGCCCTTGCGCGTGGCGCCACCTTGGCGGACTTCGTGGCGCACGCGTTCGGGCGCGGGCGCAACCCGTGGAACGTGCGCGAGCGACGCACCGTTTCATCGGATTTGCGCAACGGCGCACACATTACCCAAGCGGCGGGCATCGCGTGGGGCGCGAAGATCGAACGGCGTGCGCTCGCCGTGCTCGTCACGTTCACCGACGACATCGTGACGACCGGAGAATTTCACAACGGCGTCAACTTCGCCGGTGTCTTCAAGGCGCCCGTCGTCTTCCTCTGCACCAGCCAAACAGCGCTCATCGATGTGGCGCCGGCCTACGGCATCGCGAGCACCGTCTGCCAAGCGGCGGACTTCTCCTCCGTCGCCCGCGCCGTGGCGGACGCGCGGAAGCGGGCGCTCGCAGGCCTCGGCCCCACCTTCGTCGAAGCCCGCATCGAGGACGCGCGCGGGATGACGCCCCTGCGCCGCCACCTCGAGGCGCGCGGTCTTTTCAACGCCGAACAGGAGGCGAGCCTCTTGGCCGAGGCCCATTCGGAGATCGATCGCGCACTGTCCGATTTCGTTCCAACGGGACGGCGTACGGAGTAGGACTGCACCATGGCGACTCAGAACATGGTGCAAGCCATCAACGACGGACTGCGTCACGAGATGCGACGCGATCCTCGGGTGGTCGTCCTGGGCGAAGACGTCGGCAAGGTCGGCGGTGTCTTTCGTGTGACGGCGGGTCTGTACGATGAGTTCGGCGATGACCGGGTCATCGACACCCCCCTCTCCGAGGGCGGCATCATCGGTTGCGCCATCGGCATGGCCCTCTACGGCTTGGTGCCGGTTCCCGAGATTCAATTTTCGGACTTCATCTTTCCCGCGTACGACCAAATCGTCAGCGAGCTCGCGAAGATGCGCTTTCGCTCCGGCGGCGAGTACGCGGCCAAGGTCGTGATCCGCACCCCCGTCGGCGGAGGCATCCGCGGCGGTCTCTACCACTCCCAGTCGCCCGAGGCGCTGTTCATCCACGTGGCCGGCCTCAAAGTCGTTTGCCCCTCGACCCCCGAGGATGCCAAAGGGCTCCTCTTGGCCAGCATCCGCGATCCGGATCCGGTTCTCTTCTTCGAACCGAAGCGCATCTACCGCGCGGCCAAGGGCGACGTTCCCGAGGGCGAGCACCTCGTCGAAATTGGCAAGGCGCGCACCGTGCGCGAGGGCAAGCACGTGACGGTCATCGCGTGGGGCGCGATGGTATACGAGGCGATCGCGGCCGCCGACGAAGCCGAAAAGCAGGGAGTCTCGTGCGAGATTCTCGATTTGCGCACGCTCTGGCCCGTCGACATCGACGCCATCGTTGCCAGCGTCCAGAAAACCGGGCGCGTGATCATCGTGCACGAGGCGCCCAAGACGTGCGGCTTCGGCGCGGAACTCGTCGCGCTCGTCAACGAGAAAGCCTTCCTTCACCTCGAGGCGCCGCCCGTTCGCGTCACGGGATTCGATACGCCGTTTCCCTATACGCTCGAAAACGAGTATTTGCCTTTGGCCCACCGGATTTTGCCGGCCGTTCTGGAAACGGCCCGATTTTAACGGAGAGATTCATGGCTCGCTGGGAATTCAAGCTGCCCGACATCGGGGAAGGCGTGACCGAGGGCGAAATCGTCAATTGGCTCATTTCACCGGGTGAAACGGTGAAGGAAGACCAGCCCATGGTCGAAGTCATGACCGACAAGGCGACGGTCACCATCGCCGTGCCCCGCGCGGGGACGGTGCTCGAGCTGCGTGGAAAGGTGGGCGACATCGTCGCCGTGCACTCGACCTTGGTGGTGTTCGATGTGGGCGGCGCCCCGCCTGCCACCGCGCATGCAGCGAACGGCTCCGGCAATGGCCACGCGAATGCGACGGATGGCCCGGCCGCCACCGCGGTGGGGGACATTCGGGAGACGCTCCCGGGGATGGCACCAAAGGCCCCTCCCGCGGCAGCTGCAGGGGGAGCAGGCCTCGAGTCGGCCTACTTCAACGAGAAGCCGCTCGCCACCCCGGCCACGCGCAAGACGGCGCGGGAGCTCGGCATCGATTTGAAGCGCGTGCCGCCGACCGGTCCGCAAGGCCGCGTCACCCGCGAGGACGTACAATCCTTCGCGCAACAAGGACCCACGGTGGCCGTGGCCAAACCTGCGCAAGCGCACGACGCGCCTGCTCCGGCCCCGGCTCCGCAGCCGGCGCACGCGCCGGCACGCGAGCCGGTGAAGATCTCGCCGCCCGCGGGATCGTCGGGCGCCCTCGAAGAGCGCGTGCCCTTTGCCGGCATGCGCCGCCGCATCGCGACCAAGATGTCGCAGTCCAAGAACACCGCAGCGCACTTCACCTTCGTCGAGGAGTGCGACGTCTCCGCCCTCAAGGCGCTGCGTGCGCGCCTCAAGCCGCAGGCCGATGCCCAGGGCGTCAAACTGAGCTTCCTCCCGTTCATCGTGAAGGCGGTCATTGCGTCGCTGCGCAAGCACCCCATTCTCAATTCGGCCCTCGACGAGAGCACCAACGAGCTCGTCTACCGTAAGTACTTCCATATCGGCATCGCCGCCTCGACCGACGCGGGCCTCATCGTCCCCGTCGTCAAGAACGCCGACCGAAAGAGCATCCTCGAGATCGCGCGCGACATCGATCGGCTCGCGAACGAGGCGAAGGAAGGCAAATCCAAGGTGGAAGATCTGAGCGGTTCCACCTTCACCATCACGTCGCTGGGCGCCCAGGGCGGCCTTTTCGCCACGCCGATCATCAACTTCCCCGAGGTGGGCATCCTCGGGGTGCACCAGATCAAGCAGAAGCCGGTCGTTCGCGACGGCCAAATCGTCATTGGCGAGGTGATGCTCCTCTCCCTGTCCTTCGACCATCGCATCGTCGACGGGCACGTGGGTGCCGCGTTCGCCTACGACGTCATCGGATTTTTGGAGAATCCCGACCGGCTGTTCCTGGAAATGGCTTAGATGAGGGTTTAGGGGGGAGGGGTTAGGGTTTAGGGAGAAAGACCGACCTCGGAAATCCCGAGGTTTTTTTCCCCTAACCCCTAACCCCTAACCCCCAACCCCTTCAGGTACTACGATGTGAGGCGCTCGGTCCATGCGACGCGCCTCACTTCACGTCTTGTGCCTCTTCGCCGTGGCGTTGGCCATTGCGGCGTGCGCGACGACGCGGGGGGCGGAGCTGGAACCGCGTTACGTGGCCCTGCACAACGCCTTTGCGGCAATGGGGCTGGCGCAGGTGGGCCCGCTGCAGCGCGGCTCCCTCGCCGAGGGACGCGAGATGCGCTTCCCCGTGGAGCTCACCGCCGATTGCACCACCATTGCCCTCTTCGGCGGGCAGGGGGTGCGCGATCTCGATGCGACCTTGCTCGATGCCGGCGGCGCGGTCGTCGCCCGGGATGCCACCAAGGATCCACAGGCCGTGCTGCGCGCGTGCGTCGATGCACCGGGCACGTACACCCTGCACGTGAAGATGGCCTCGGGCGCCGGCGAATTCATGACCGCCTCGTGGACCGGCGGCCCGAGCGCCGGGCCCCGCACCGGCGGCGCGTCCTCCGCGCTTGCCACGCTTTCGGGCACCGGCACGTGTGATTCGCCCATCGCGCTCTCGCCGGGAAGCTTCACGGGCTCCACCTCGCGCGGTGAGAGCGAACACGAAGGCTCGTGCAGCAGCTCGACCTCGCGCGAAGTCGTGTACCGCTTCGAGCTGACCGCGCGCAAACGCGTCACCATCGACGTGAACCCACACTTCGACAGCGTCATCTACCTGCGCAAGGACGACTGCACGGATCCGGACACCGAGATCGCCTGCAACGACGACGCGCCCCACGAGCACGACTCGCACCTCGACGAAGAGCTCGAGCCGGGCGTCTATTTCCTCTTCGTCGACGGGTATTCCAGCGAGTCGGGTACCTTCAAATTGAACGTGGTCATGAACGACGTGCCCACGCTCGAAGAGGTCTGCCAGAGCGCGCGCGTTCTCTCGACGGGGCTCGTCACGTCGGGCTCCACCCGAGGGCTCTACGATCACGTGCGCTCGAGCGGATGCGGCGACACCGCGAAAGGTCCCGACACCCCGTACCGATTCGACCTCGCGCGGCGTTCGCGTGTGCGCATCGTGGAGCGCTCCAGCGATTTCTCGACGGTGCTCTACGTTCGCCGGCGCTGCACCGATGCGAAGAGCGAGATCGCCTGCGCCGACGCCGGCTTTCACGATGGCGAGGCCACCTTCGCGGGCATGCTCGAGCCGGGGAGCTACACGGTCGTCGCCGACGCAACGGATCGCGAGGCCGACGGCAGCTATTCACTCTTCGCCGAGGTCGGCCCGGAGAATGGACAGGCCGGCACGCCCGGGGACACTTGCGCGGACGCCTCGCCGCTCGGCAACCTCGATGCGAGCGCCGCCGGGGACACCTTCCTCGCGCGCGACGATCTCTCCGTGCGCTGCGGAGGCACCGGCACACCCGACGTCGTGTACCGGCTCGAGGTGGCCAAGCGATCGCGCATCGTCGCGCAGCTCGATCATCAAGAGGGGAGCCACGTGCTCGCGCTTCGGAAGAGTTGCGCCGATGTGAGCACCGAGTTCGCCTGCAGCGCCTCGATCGACCGGACCGTCGAGCCGGGCGTGTACTACCTCATCGTCGACGGCGATCCGACCTTCGGCCTCGGGCGATTCTCCTTTGCCTTCCGCATGCGCGAGGTGGCGGGCCAGGAGAACGCGTGCCGCGCGCCAAAGCTTCTCGCCAATGGGCAGACGGCGAAGGGCACCACGGCGGGCGGCAGCGACAAATTCGTGGCCTCGTGTGCCGGAAGCTACGACGGCCAGGCCTCCCCGGATGCGGTGTACCGCATCGTGGTGCCCAGCCGCGGTCGCGTCCGTCTCAATGTGACGGGCACGGGCTTCAGCCCGGTCCTGGCGCTGCGTCGATCGTGCCTCGATGGCACGGGCGGCGCACCCGAGGTGGCGTGCAACGCGGACGCAAGCTCCAACCGGGCGCACATCGACACGACGCTGGACGCGGGCACCTATTTTGCGGTGATCGACGGCCAGGGGCGCGGGAACCAGGGTGCCTATGCCCTGGAGTATGTGTTTTCGGCGGCGCCAAAAACCCGCTAACCCGTAAACGTGCCCCTGCCCGTGCCCGTTGCGACGTGCCCGCTCGGAGGACGGGCATGGGCACGGGGGGAGCCGAGAATTACCCGTGCTCTTTCGCGTAGGAGTACGCCGTGTACGCGGCGATGAGGTGGCAGATCCACCCGAGTGTGCCCCATGAAGCGAACCATGCGCCGGGCGTGATGATGAGCCAAAAGATCCCGCGGAGGAACTTGCCGTTGTAGATCTGGCCGACGCCGGGGAAGAAGAACGAAAGAACGGCGGCGAGACCGGGATTGAGATGACGATTCGAGCTCACGTAACGAAAGATGCGCATGGAACCACCGCCGCGCAACCACCGCCCGCCAAACTGCAGCGCGCGCTGCTCCGCTGGTACGACGTGGAGAAGCGCGATCTTCCGTGGCGTGGAACGAAAGATCCGTACGCCATCTGGCTGAGCGAAGTGATGCTGCAGCAGACGCGCGTCGATACGGTGCGTCCCTATTACCAGCGCTTCATGGAGACGTATCCGACGGTGTTCGCGCTGGCCGAGGCACCGCTCGAGCGCGTGCTCGGCGATTGGAGTGGCCTCGGTTACTACCGGCGCGCGCGCATGCTTCACGCGGGCGCACAGCAGATCGTGCGCGACTTCGGTGGGGCGCTTCCCCGCGGCGTGGAGAACCTGCGCAGCATCACGGGCATCGGCCCGTACACGGCGGGCGCGGTGGCCAGCATCGCCTTCGACGAGCGAGCGCCACTCGTCGATGGCAACGTGGCACGTGTGCTGTCGCGCATCTTCGGTGTCGAGGAAGACGTGCGCGGTGGACCTGGACGCGCACGCATCTGGCAGATCGCCGAATCGATCCTGCCGGAAACGCGCGCAGGCGATTTCAATCAAGCGCTCATGGAGCTCGGCGCAACCGTGTGTTCGCCGACGTCGCCGCGATGTGGACCGTGCCCCGTACGCGGCATGTGCGTGGCCTTTTCGAGTGGCGAACCAGAGCGCCTTCCGAACATGGCCCCAAAGGCCAAACCGCGTCCGTGGAAGCGTGCAGCGCTGGTGGCCACGCTCGGGACCGATGGCGTGCTCCTCGCGCGGCGCAAGCGTGACCTCCTCTTTGGCGGCCTCTGGGAACCGCCCACACTCGATGCCGGCAACGCTGCGTCGAATCCGGACGCAGCACGTCTTCTCGCGCTGGCCGGTGTGAAGGCCAAAGTGCCCGTGCGCACCGGCGAAATCACGCACGTGCTGTCGCACCGAAAAATGACCGTCGAGGTCTACCGTGCAGAGCTCCGTAGCGCGCACGCAACGTTGGAGCAGCATGCCGCCCAGGACGAAAATGGGCACGGCGAGTACGACGCCATCGAGGTCGTCCCACGCACCTCCGCGATGAGGCGCGGAATGAGCACGCTCGCGCGAAAAGTGCTGCGTGCCGGTGGAATCGAGGTGAACATGGGGAGATCGGAGGGGGAGGCGACCAAGTGACGGATGATGCGATGGTGCGTGTGCTCATCGTGGATGACGAGGCAGGGCTACGTCGAAGCTTGGCGCGCATTCTTGCCGCGCGCGGCTTCTCCGTGGAAATGGCCGAAGACGGCGACCGTGCCATCGAGCTCCTCGAGCAAAACGAGCCCGAAGTGATTCTCTGCGATCTGATGATGCCGAAGATGGGCGGCTTCGAAGTGCTCGAGCACACGAAGCGCACCCACCCGCGCGTCGAGGTCGTGATGATGACGGCGCACGCCGACGTGGACTCGGCGGTGGCCGCGGTGAAGTCCGGCGCGTACGACTTTCTCACGAAGCCGTTCGCCTCGAACGACGCGGTGGCCCTCGCGGTCAGCAAGGCGGCCGATCACAAGCGCCTCGTCGAGCGCGCGGCGCGGCTCGAAGAGCGGCTCGTGGCGCACGAGCGCTTCGGCGAATTGGTCGGCACGTCGGGCAAGATGCAGGCGGTGTATCGGCTCATCGAAGGCGTGGCGAGCGCGACGTCGACGGTGCTCATTCTCGGGGAGAGCGGCACGGGCAAGGAGCTCGTGGCGCGTGCGATTCACCAGCACTCGGCGCGCGCGGATCGTCCCTTCGTGCCCGTGAATTGCGCGGCGATCCCCAAGGAGCTCGTCGAAAGTGAGCTCTTCGGCCACGTGCGCGGGGCGTTCACGGGCGCGCAGAGTGCGCGCACCGGGCTCTTCGAAGCGGGCAATTCGGGCACCCTGTTCCTCGACGAGGTGGGCGACCTTCCGCTGGCCGCGCAGGTGAAGTTGCTGCGCGCGCTGCAAGACGGAGAGATCAAGCGCGTGGGCTCGGACGAGACGCGTTTCGTCGACGTGCGCGTGCTGGCCGCGACCAACGTCGACCTGCAGCAGCGCATCGCCGACGGCACCTTCCGGCGCGATCTGTACTACCGGCTCAACGTCATCCCGATCCACGTGCCGCCGCTGCGTGAGCGGGACGACGACATCGTCCTCCTCACGCACCACGTGCTCCAAAAGCTGGCCCGGCGCATGGGACGTGCGCCGAAGCGGGTCAGCGCGGAGGCGATGGAGGCGCTCCGGGCGTACGCGTGGCCCGGCAACGTGCGCGAGCTGGAACACGCTGTGGAGCACGCGTTCGTGCTCGCCACGGGCGAGCGCATCGAGCTCGGCGATCTTCCGCAAATGGCGCAGCAGGCTCCGTCGAGCTCGCGGGATGGGCGTGACACGGATGTCGCGGAGGTGCCGCGCGCGGGGCTCCCAGGGCTTGCGGCGCTCGCAGGTTCGATGGAGCCGCAGGCGCCGCACGTGCGGTTCGATCTGTTTGCCTTGCCGTATGCGGAGGCCAAACGGCGGGCCATGAAGGCGTTCGACGATGGGTACGTGCGCGAGGTGCTGAGTCGATCCGGGGGCAATCTTTCGGCGGCGGCCCGCCATGCGGGTCTCGATCGCTCGAACTTCCGTCGCATCGTGAAACGCCGCAAGACGGCGGAATAGCTCTTCAAACGGGTAGGCAGGTCGGCCGCGGCGTACTACTGTCCGCCCGCGAGTCGGATGGGTCGTATCCGGTATCTTTTTCTTTCAGTCCTTCTTTGTGCGACGGCGCAGGCGCGTTCCGCGTATGCGGGCCCGTTCGATCTCGAGGACGACGACGACAAGAAGAAGCAAGAAAAGAAGGACGACGAGAAGATAGAGGCCGCGCCCGCCAAGGACCCCTTGGTCCTCACCAAGCGCAAGGCGTACACGCTCGCCGAGTGCCTCTCGCTCTCCGAACGCAACCACCCGAACCTGTGGGTCGGGCGCGCGAGGCTTGCGACGTACCACGCGCAGCTCGACGAAGCGCGCTGGGCGCCGTTCTTTCAGTGGAGCACCAGCGCCACCTTGGGCGTCATCCCCAAGATCACGGGCACGCCGTTCTACACGGCCGCCCCGGCGAACCTTTTGAGCACGAAGTTCACCGACGGGCTCAATCCGTTTCTCCAATTTTCCATCAACGGCTACGTCCCGCTCTTTCACTTCGGCAAAATCGATTGGGCGCGCCGTGCCGGTGAGGCGCAGGTGCGCGTCGGCGAGTGGGATCTCGAGCGGTTTCGCCAAGAGGTGCGGCGGGACGTTCGAAAGGCCTTCTACGTGATCATGGGCGCCCGCGATGGGCGCTATCTCCTGAACGAGGTCAAGAGCAGGCTCGAAAAGGCCATCGAGGGCGTTCAGGGCAAGCTGGATCGGGGCGAGGCCGGCGTCGACGAGACGGACCGCATTCGCCTCGAGGTGTACCGCGATCAGCTGCTCGCCCGCGGCGGAACGCCGGACATGCTCGAAACGAACGGCATGGCCGCCTTGCGGTTCATGACCGGCGTGCAAGTGAACTTCGATGTCCCCGACGAACCGCTCGCGCGCCCCGAGGTGAACGTGGCACCGGTGGTGAGCTACCTATCCGCCGCCCGTCTGTTCCGCGCGGAAGTGGGCTCGGCGCGGGCGGGCATCGCCCAGCGCAATGCCAATCTGGAATTGATGCGTGCGCGCCTTTTCCCGGATATCGGCATCGACTTGCGCGCGTCGTACTCCACCGCGCCGATGGTGGTTACGCAGAACAATGCGTGGGTCGTCGATTACTTCAATCGATTCACGTACAACGGGTCGCTGACCGCGCGCTGGAACCTCGACATCATGCCCGGCCAAGCGCGTGTGAACGGCGCGGAATCGCAGCTCGAGGAGGCACGCGCCTGGGAGCGCCTGACCGTCGGCAACGTCGGGGTCGAGGTGGAAAGCGCGTATGCGGCCATGCTGGAGACGCGCAAGCGCGAAGAAATGTGGGCGCGTGCCGAGAAGAAAGCCAAAGGCTGGATTGCCACCATCCAAGATGCCATCGATCTGGGCACCAAGGACGAGGGCGCCATCATGGAGCCGCTGCGCAGCTACGTCGATTCGCGCCTGAATCACATTCAGGCGCTGGTCGAGTACTACATTGCGCTTTCGGAGCTCGCTCGGGTCTCCGGCTGGGACGCCGCGGCGCCCCAGAAGTAACGTCGATTCCTTAGAACGGGCAGTTCGCCAGGGCGAGCAGCGAAACGACGCGGGCTCGCACGAGATCGAAGTCGCGCAGCGCCAAGGTGACGTCGGCGTTGCGGAGGGCCGAGGCGGCGACGACGAGCTCGAGGCTGGTGCCTTCCCCTTCGATGTATTGTGCACGCGTCAGGCGATCGTTCTCGGCGGCCAATTGGCGGGCGTCGGCGGCGACCTTGCGCGAATCGTTGGCGACGGTCACGGCACGGCGGGCCTGGACGACCTCGATCTCCGCGTTGCGCCGTGCGTTGATGAGCGATTGCTCCGCTTGGTCGGTTTGCGCGTAGGCCAGACGGCGCTGACCATCGCGTGTGCCGCCGTCGTAAAAGGGCACGGTGAGGACCGCTTGGATGTTCCAGGTCGGATTTTGCTGGTTCGTGTCGACGCTGGTCGCCGCCAGGGTGGATTGTGCCGTGAGCGTCGGCGAGTAGCCCCAGTTTGCGTCCGTGATGCCGCGTTCCGTTTGGATGACGCGGGCGCGGGCGGCGGCGATGTCGGCGCGTTCCTCGATGCCGTTGGCCGGGTGGCACGCCTGCTGGGCGCTCTTTTCGATGCCATTGAGGCTGATCGACTGCTGCACACCCACGGGCTCGGCGACACCCAGCGCGAGGCCGAGCGACTCACGCGACTTGCGCAGGTCTTCATCGCCGGTGACCAAGGTGGCGCGGGACACTTCCACGTCCTGCTGCGCGCGCACCACGTCCAGCCCCGTCGCCGCACCGAGCGCCTTCTTGCGCTGCGTGAGCTCGAGGCGCTCCAGCGCGCTGCGGAAGCCGATTCGGTTGATCTCCGCCACGCGCTCCTGCGTCACCACCGCGATGAGCGTCGACGCCACATTGAGGGCAATCTGGCGCTTGATGTCCTCGACCGACAATCGCGCGACGTCCTCCGCACGGTGCGCGGTGCCGACGCTGTACCACGTGCGGGGAGCGATGAGGGGCACGGCGGCGGTGAGGCTGCCGGTGAGGAACGGACCCTGCGTCGGGCTGGTGAAGTTCGACGTGGTGAGCTGGCCGGTGGCCGGGTTGATGCCGGTGACCGTCGGGACGTCCTTCGTCAGAAAATTGTACGTCACGGCCCCCTGGCCGGTGAGCGTGGGCAACGCACCCGAGAGAGAGACGCGCGATTGTGCCTCCGCGGCCTTCACCTGGGCGTACGCACTTCTCAAATCCGTGGAGCGGGCGCGCACCATTTCCAGTGCTTGCTCCCAGCTTCCGACGTTGTTCTTCGCGGTCGGCACGGGGGCGAGCATCGGATCGTTGACCGTGGGCGGCGGCGGGATATCCACGGGCTGATTGATCGGCGCCATGGAGCTCGGCCCCGCAGGCTGCGTGGGGAGCGGGGGATTCTTCGGGCGCCGCGACGGAGCCTGCGCAAAGACGGATTGCGAAAACGTTGCCGCGATAACGATAAGACTGAGCGTGGTGCCGACGGACGGTCGCATGCGGCGCACTGTAGCCGAAGCTTTGCCGCACGCACCTAAACCTTTGTGAAGAAAATACGGCCTTGAAACCGGAAAAACCGGCCCTATTTCATCGACTACGCTCTAACGTGGTTGCGTTAGTGGAGTTGTTTCGCAGCGCCTATTCGACGCCTAATGACGCTGATAATGCGCATTGCCCGGCGCAAGGTGCAGGGCGGTGCGGAGGGCGCTGAATCGACCGCGCAAGCTGGCGGCGCTGACACGAAACGACGCCGCGACCTCGGCCTGCGTAAGCGGCACGTGATCCAGGTACACGATGGTGTATGCGAGCGCAGCGGCCAGGCCTTGCACGTTATGGCCGTCCTCCGCCATTTTGCGCACCAAAGGCTCGCGCGCGACGACGAGGGCGCGGGCGCGCTGGCGTGGATCGAGCGGGAGGTTCGAAAGGCCGCGGACGAGGGCGGAGTCGAGCTCCGCAGCAGTCTCCTCGGCGCTCTTGCGCGCCTTCTTGCGGCGCGTGTTGGGCGCCCGATCGACCGATTCGAGCAAAGCGGGAGGCCGGGCCGGCGTCGCGTGGGCGACGGCAATCGGATGTCGCAATGCGCGGGATGACGATGACGACGACATGCCCTGCGACTCGTCACCGTCCGGCGGGGCGCCTGCCTCGAGCCATCGCCAGAGAGCCGCTTCCTCGCGCGACACGCCGCGCTTCATGGCCCGGGAGAGCACGCGCTTGGCTTCATCGAGCTTGCCTGCGCGCGCCAGGGCATGGGCGAAGGACGCTGCGATCTCGCGGTTCCCCATCGCGCCTTCGTAGGCGGTTTGCAACCAAACGACCGCGTCATCCGCTCGGCCGAGGGCTACGTCGACCAGGTGACCCAGGTTGTGCGCGTACCAGGGGTTCTTCGGCGAGGCGCACAGGGCTCGGAAATACGATGAAGCGGCATACTTGTAGTTCCCCAGCAACGTCTGGCAAAGGCCCAACACGGCCCAAGCGCGATCGTCGTCCTTCACCCAGAGCAGGACCTTGCGCGCGTGGAGCGCAGCCCGCCAGGGATGCCGCTCTACGAGGAGCTCGGCAAGTTGCCGATGCGCATAGACGCTTTCCTCACTTGCCGGCGCCGCCGTACGCGTGAGCCGATGAAGAAGCGGAAGTACTTCCCCCGGGTCGAGCGCGCTCTGGAGAGCCCATTCCACGTCTTGCCTCAGACGTTTGGCTTCGTTTTCGTGCGCGTCCATACGGTTTTAGGGTGTAGCTGCCACGGTGAGGCCGTGCAACGACGGAGAGTCGGATTTCGAGGGGCTGAAGATGAGAATCACAATTGACCTTGCACGATGGCTCGCCATGATCTAGCGGGTCGCGAGCGTCTCGGGCCGCGCGTACGCGATCAACGAAACGCGATGACGCGACTATGAACGAGTTCGTGCACGATGCGCAAGACGTCGAGTGCGGGCATGCCGCAGGCTGCCATGATCATTTGCACGCTGGACACTCCGTCGACATGCGACAGGACGAAACCGGCGCGATGATCGATCGATAACCATTGAAGCTTTTCGCGCGGAACGGCCACGTGCGGGACCCTATCGAGCGGCCCGATGCGAGCTGCATACATTTGTTCGAGGACCGAGCGGCAATTGTCGGCGCAACGTTTGGCCTCGACATGATCCGGAAACTCGGAGAGGAGAGACTCGGCCGCGGCCAGTGCGCCGGTGTAGTCGCCGAGCGAAAAACGATCGCGCATCTCCGCGACGGTATCGGCGGGCCGGGGGGCGGGGGCATCTTGCCGAGCGGGAGGGGGCACACTCCGAGGGCGCACCGGCGGCGGGGCCTGCGGGGCGGGCGTGCTCACGGCGGCGACGTCGGGCACGTGGGCGTTGGCGAGCGAAAGAACGCTGGCGCTGCTGGGGGTGGGACGCTCGCTCAGGGCCAACGGGCGTACGCGGCCCGAGTCCTTCGGCTCTTGGGCGTCTTGTTCGTCATTCTCGCTCACGATGCCTAGAGTCTAGGCGATCGCGAAGACCTATTCATCCTCGGACCAACGCGGGTGCATCCACACCCATTGTTCGGGCATCGCCAAGATGCGCTGGGAAAGCTCGTCGTTGATACGTGCAGTGACCGCGGCCTCGGATGCAGGGTCATCGATGGTCAGTCGTGTGACCGTCAACTGCAGGCCGCCCGAGGCATTCGACGGGTCCGATGCGGCCCCCGTGAACGGTGCGGCCGTGCCCACCACGATCACCGCGCCCGTGCGGCAGGCCATGCGGGCCGGACCCACGGGTGTGGCAGCAGGTGTGCCAAGGAAGGGCACGTCGATGCTGGGGACGCGGGAACGAAGATCCATGGGCATGCCGAGCAGCCCGCCCGAACGCAGCGTTCGCAGCATGCGCACCGGCGCCCCGGGCGCGCCGCGGTAGATGGACGCGACGCCTTTCGAGCCGCGCAGTCGATCGTAGAGCGCGGTCAGCCGTGGGTCGTAGCTCTCGCGGGCGACGGTGGTGAGGGGAAAGCCCGAGGCCACGAGGGTCTGCGCGACCCGCTCCCATGGGCCGAGGTGCGCGGAGACGAAGAGGACGCCGCGGCCTTCGCGGAGCGCCTCGGCGAGCACCTGGCGTTCGGCCTCGGGGAAGGGGAGCACGGTGGCGGTCTTGCCGCGCAACGATGCGACCGCATCGCCCAAATGGCCCCCGAGGTTTCCATACGCGGCCCGAACCAGCCCGCGCCGCCGCGCCTCGTCCCATTGCGGCAGCGCTCGGCGCACGTTGGCCAGCGCCAAGCGCCGCGTATCGGGCAAAATCGCGTGCGCAAGGGCACCCAGCCCGCGCCCTAGCCGGTGCAGCAGCGACGGTGGCACGCACGCCGCGACAGCCAGCGCTGCGCGCACGAGCCCATAGAGGAGCGCGTTCTTCGTCGCCTGCGCATACCCCCAGCGTCCGCCCGCCCGAACGTCCGCGGCCGTCACGGGGCCTTGTCCGTGATCACCTTGTTTTGGATCTCCACGGCCTCGTGAAGCAACGTGAGGGCACGCTCGCGGGCGCGTTTGGCGTCGTCGGCGCGACCCGCATCGGCGAGCGAGGTGGCACGTGCCTCCTCGATGATGCCGGAGACCTCGAACAGGTGTCCGCGGAAGTACGTGGGCTCCTTGGCGTGGGACAGCCCCTCTTGGATGGCCGCGGCCGCGGCGTCGAGGCTCCCCGACTGCAAACGCAGCTCGCCGAGGCGGGCGTACGTGTCGGAGAGCACTTCCTCGACCTCGGGGACGGTCCTCTCGGGGTGCGGCTTCGGGCCGGAGACCAGCCGTTCGAGGGCCGCGACAGCCCGCGCAGGCTCGCCCGCGGCCTCGTGCACATTGGCCTCGTGGTGGAGGGCACGCGCTTGGGACAAGAAGGCGAGCAGCGGCGGATCGACGGCCGGGCCGGCGTCGTCCTTCTTCGAGCAGCCCGCAGCGAGCATCAGAAGCACCAACGCGATCCACCCGAGGAGCGTGCGCAGGCGGCTCATCGCACCCCCCAGCGCGCGAATTGGTTGTCCCGCAAATCCGAGGCGCGGGCCGTGGCGATGCGATCGATGCGGGCGCTCGTACCACCCTGGGGGGAGAAAGGTTCGCGGAAGAGCGATTGGGTCGAGTGCGGGCGGGTGAGAGCGACAGGCTCGCCCAGCTCGGGGGCTCGCACGAGAAGCGTGAACGCGGCCGCCAGCGAGACGGCCGTCGCCGCGGCGCCGAAGGCCACGCGCACGACAATGCCGCCGCGCTTTCGGGGACCCGCCGGCGCGAGGGCTCGCTCGAGCAGGGCCTGGTGTTCGTCGGGTGCGAGCTCGCGGGGGGCATGCGCGAGGGCCAGCGCGCGCGCGAACTCGGCATCGTCGTGCGCGAGCGCGGGATCTTCCAGGGCGACACGCAGTGCCTCGGCGGCGCGCAGCTCCTCCTCCGACGGCGGTGCATCGGGGTCGTCCATGATCGGCGGTTTGCGGGGCGTCGTCATGGCTCCTCGGGTTCCTTAGCATCTCCCAGCGACTTCTTCAGCGCAGCGATGGCCCTGTGCAGAAGCACGTCGAACGTGGCGGGCGTGACCTCGAACATCGCGGCCACCTCCTCGCGCGGCCTCTCCTCCAGGATACGGAGCTGGATGGCCCGCGCATAACGCGGATGGATCGCCTCCAGGGCACGCGCCACCTTGGCGCGCGCAACCGCGCGATCCTGCTGCTCGCTCAGCGACTGGTCGAGCGCGCTGCCGTCGCTCTCGCTCTTCGCATCGAGCGTGCGCTCGACGTCGTCGGCGTCCCAGAGCACCATGCGCTTGCGCGCGCGCAGCTGGTCGATGGCCACGTGAAGCGCCAACGTGCGCAGCCACGGGTAAAATCCGACATTTTGCCAGGTGAAGCGGTCGATCCTTTCCACGACCTTGGCGTAGGTCTCACCCAGCGCATCCTTGGCCGCGGCCTCCGATCCGAGCCGCGGCAGAAGCACGCTCCGGTACAACGCCGGCCCGTAACGTCCGAGCAACTGGCCCAATGCTTCGCGGTCCTTGGCCTGGGCGCGCACGACGAGCTGCCGTTCGAGCTCGAGCTCGTTTTCCTCGGGCCGCACGCGCACGCCGGCGAGCATAGCCGTGCGGACGTTCAACGCTGGCAAGAAGATCTGGGCCGTCGCTGCGGCGGTCACGCTCGTCACGCATGAGCAACGCGATTTGCGCGGCGAAGCTTACAGGCGCCCGTGCGAGATGATAAGACGAGGGCCGTGAACGACGTCTCCTTGGCCCACGGTGCGGAGGACAACGGCTTGGCGGTGATGCTGGCGGATCTCGTCCGGCAGAACCTCGAGGCAAAACCGCACAAAAAGCGTGACTTTGCGGCCCTCGCCGGCTCCTTCTCCATCGTGGCGGAGGACGCGGAGGTGGCGCTCACCATGCGCTTCGCCAAGGGCAAGCTCACCATCCACGACGGCATCGTGGGCATCCCGGACGTGACCATTCGCGGGGGCTCGGACACCATCCTGGCGCTGTCGAACCTACCGCTGACCCGCCCGCTCGGTCTTCCCATTCCGAATCCCCGGGACAAGAACGAGGTCGAGGTGATGCGCTCGGTGGTTTCGGACCTGCGTGCCGGCCGGGTCCACATTTATGGGATGGCCTTTCACTTTCCCATGCTGATGAGGCTAACTCGGGTAATGTCGGTCAACGGCTGAACGCCCGCTCACGCTTTCGACACTTTTTGCATAAGCATCCCTTGACCTGGCACGTACGGTGAAATACCGTGCGCCCCCCACTGGCTCCGTTTCTTGTTCCCCGTTCTCGCATGGCACCGGAAAAAGCCGATGCTAGGCTTAATCGCGAGACCAAGAGCAATTTCGGAGCTGCTCGTCTCCCTCTAGTTCCAGGATAAAAGCCTCATGGCCGTTCACATTCGTCTGGCTCGCGCCGGTGCAAAGAAGCGTCCCTTTTACCGCTTGGTGGTGACCGATCACCGCAGCCCCCGTGGGGGTCGCTTTCTGGAGAACATCGGCACCTTCGATCCCACGAAGAAGGAAGCCCTTCTCTCCGTGAAGCAGGATCGTCTCGACTTCTGGACCGGCCGTGGCGCACAGCCCTCGGAAACGGTCACGCGCCTTCTCAAGCGCCTCAAGAAGGTCTCCGCGGCGAGCGACGCGAAGTAGTTCCTCTTTTGCTCTTTTGCTTTCCCCGCTCCCGTTCTGTTTTCCTCGCCTTCTGCACGTTTCATTGGAGCGCCGGCGTCGTGCCGGCAGTTAGCGCATGCCGTTGAAAGAGCTGATCCGCACCATCGCCATGGAGCTGGTCGACCATCCGGACCAAGTTGTGGTGACGGAAATCGCTAGCGAACACAACAGCCTCATCGAGCTGCGCGTCGCGAAAGAAGACGTTGGCAAGGTGATAGGGAAGGAGGGGCGCACCGCTCAGTCGATGCGCACCATCCTGGCTGCTGTGTCGACGAAGCTCGGTCGCCGCGCCCACCTCGACATCGTCGACTAAGGGCGCACAAGCCACCTATGTCCAAGGCCAAGGACGACCGATTCGTGCCGCTGGCGGAAGTCATGCGGCCGCACGGCGTACGCGGAGAGCTGCGCCTCAAGGTGTTCAACGCCGAGAGTGATCTGCTGCTCGACCAGGCAGAGGTGTTCGTCCGCGAAAAGGACGGCGCCGAGCATGAGGTGTCCGTGGACAAGGCGCGACGCGCCGACGCGGCCATCTTGCTCAAGCTTCACTCGGTGGACGATCGCGACCGCGCGGAGGAGTTGCGCGGGGCGATCATCGGGCTGCGGCGTTCTCAGTTTCCCCCGGCCGAGGAGGGCGCGTTCTACGCGTGCGACATCGAGGGGGCGAAGGTCGTGGTGCGCGAAGGCGACGGCGTCCGTGAGATCGGGTCGGTGCGCAGCCTCACGTCGTATCCGAGCGTGGACGTGTTGGTCGTGCATGCGGCCGACGGCGGCAAAGACTGGGAGATCCCGCTCGTCGAAGGGTACGTCGCGGGCGTCGACGTGGATGCCGGCGTGGTGACGTTGCACACGCTCGACGATTTGGAGCGGTGAGATGCGCGTCGATGTCGTGACGCTGTTCCCCGAGGCTTTCGAAAGCTTCCTCGCGACGACCTTCGTCGCGCGCGGCATCGAGTCGGGGCAGATGAGCGTGCGCTTTCGCTCCCCGCGCGAGTTCGGGCTGGGGAAACACAAGAGCGTGGACGATACGCCCTACGGGGGCGGAAGCGGCATGGTGATGCGCGTGGACGTGCTCACCGCATGCTTCGATTCGCTGGATGCGGACGCGCCCGATGGGGCGAAGGCCCACCGCGTGCTGCTTACGCCGCAGGGGGCGCCGCTCGATCAAGCGCGGGTGCGCGCACTGGCGGCGCGTCCGGCGGTGATGCTCGTGTGCGGCCGCTACGAAGGGTTCGACGAGCGCGTGCGCGGGTACGTCGACGAAGAGATTTCGCTGGGCGACTTCGTGATGACCGGCGGCGAGGTGGCTGCGATGGCCATCATCGAGTCCTGCGTGCGCCTTTTGCCCGGGGTGCTGGGCAACGAGGACTCCGTGCGCGAAGAGTCGCACAGCCCGGAAAACGAAGGGCTGCTCGAGTACCCGCAGTACACGCGCCCGGCGGAGTTTCGCGGGGTGGGCGTGCCCGCGGTGCTTTCGGGCGGGCATCACGCGCAGATTGCGGCGTGGCGCCGTGAGCAGGCCATCGCGCGCACGCGCGAGCGCCGCCCCGAGTTGTACGAGCGGTACGTGAAGAGCCTCCCGCCGGGCGGCGGAAAGGCGAAGTAGACGATGCGAAGGCTGGCCATTGCGCTGGTGCACCACCCCGTGCTCGATCGAGAAGGGCAAACGGTCACCACGGCGGTGACGAACCTCGACGTGCACGATCTGTCGCGGAGCGCGCGGACCTACGGCTGCAGCGATTACTTCATCGTGCACCCCATCACGGCACAACGCGATCTGGTGGAGCGCATCTGCGACCATTGGACGAACGGCTCGAGCGGAAAGCGCATTCCGGACCGCAAGGTGGCACTCGAATTGGTGCGTGTGGTGCCCTCGCTGGAAGACGTCTACGCGCGCTTCGGCGGCCGCGACGCGGTCGAGGTGTGGATCACGGCGGCGCGCAAGGTCGCGCCGCCCATGTCGATGAAGGATGCGCGGGCGGCCCTCGAAGGCGAGGGACGCCCGGTGGTGGTGCTCTTTGGAACGGGATGGGGGCTCGCGGGATCGGTCGTGGAATCGGCCGACGCGACCTTGGAGCCCATTCGAGGAAGCGTCGACTCGACGTACAACCACCTCAGCGTGCGCGCGGCGTGCGCGATCACGCTGGATCGCCTTCGCGGCTAGTTCTTGCCGGCGAAGAACGCGTTCATCTTGGGGTAGGTGATTTCGGCCGGGAAGAACGACGAGTACGTGCCCGACTGGACGAGCTCCGTACAGGCGCGGCGTGCGGCCTCGTAGGCGACTTCGGCGAGGTTGCCTCCGATGCTCAGCCTTCGCACGCCGAGCTGGCGCAGGGTGGCGACGTTGGCCAAGCCGGGGCCGGACAGCACGTTGAGCGGCAAGGAGGTGCCCTTGGCGACGGCCTCGATGTGCGGGGGCGTGCTCAATCGGGGTACGAAAAAGCCGTCGGCGCCCGCGGCGGCGTAGACCTCGGCCCGTGCGAGGCACTCCTCCACGTGCTTCTCGGGCGGAAGCTTGCCATGGAGAACGACGTCCGTGCGCGCGTTGATGAAGGCGTCGACCCCCGCGCGCTGCGCGGCCTCTCGTGCCGCGTGAAGGCGTTCGGCGAAGGCCTTGGGGTCCCCGCTGCCGTCTTCCAAGTTGAATCCGACCGCGCCCGCGTCGAGGATCCGCGTGACGCTTTCGGCGACGTCGCGCGGTGTGGCGCCGAAGCCGCGCTCGAGGTCCACGGACACGGGGATCGACACGGTGCGGACCATGCGCCGCACGACATCGGCGAGCAGCGCGACGGGCACGTGCTCGCCGTCGGGGTAGCCGAGGGACCAGGCCATCGCGGAGCTGGTGGTGGCTGTGGCGCGTGCGCCGCTTGCTTCGAACAGGGCAGCGCTGGCGCAGTCCCATGCATTGGGAAGCACGAGCATTTCACCGGGGGCATGCAACGAACGAAACGTGGCCGCATTGTTCATGGTGGAGCGGCACACTATCGCGGCTACCGCGTGGGGGCGAGTTCCACCAGCGGCGGTTCGATGACGAGGCCGCCGGCTTTTGCTGGCTGCGCTTCCACCAGCACGATGCGCGCGGGTGCGTTGCCCTTGGCGTGCACCGTGCGCAGGCGCTTCGGCTCCAGGCCCGATCCGCGCAACGTCTCGAACAACGTTGCGAGCTCACGTGCCGGGTACACGAAGCAGACGCGTGCCCTGCGCCCGGCCAGCTTGCGGGCGGCCACGACGAACGCCTCGAGCGATCCCATGCGCGCCCGCGCCCGCCGTGCCTCGGCCGGTGCGCGACCTCGTCCGACTTCGACGTAGGGCGGGTTGGCCACCACCAGGTGCGCCCTCCCGGCATGCTCCTCCGCCGCGTCCGCGACGTCGGCGCGAAGTACGTCCGCGCGGGCGGTCCATCCGTGCTCCGCCACGTTGCGCTCGGCATGGGCGGCGGCCTCGCGGTCGATCTCCACGAAGACCACGCGGTGCACGGCATGGAGTGCCAGGAGCGAAAGCCCCACCGCACCGGCACCTGCGCCCAGATCGAACGCGACCGCGCGGGTGTTCGTACGGCCCTCCGTGGGCGCGGCTGCGAAGCGCGCCAGGTGAAAAGCATCGACATTGGCCCGGTATCCAGCCCCGCGCGCCGGTTGGTGAACGAGCAAACCCTCGAGTTTCACGCTATCTCTTCCGCATGGTGCATCTGCAGCCGCCCAAGACGCAAGCCACTCGGCCCGAGGAGGCCATCGTGGCGCGGGCGCGCGAGATGGGCTTCGACGCGGTCGGCTTTGCGCGCGCGGACCTCCCTCTGGAGGCCGACTACGCGCGCTACCGCGAATTCATCGACCAGGGCATGCACGGCGAGATGTCCTGGCTCGCCGAAAACGCCGAGGTTCGGGCCAGCGCGACGGGCGAGGGCATGCTCGCGGGGGCCCGCAGCGTCATCTGCCTGGCACGCCGCTACCAGCGTTCGCGCGAGGACGAGGAGCGCGATGCGCCGCTCGCCCGCACCGTGGCGCGGTATGCGCGCGGGAGCGACTACCACAATCACCTGCGGCGGAAACTTCGCAAGCTGGCCGCCTTCGTCCGGCGGCTCGGCACGGAGGAGGCGCCGGTGTTCGCGCGGCCGCTCTGCGACGACGCGCCCATCTTGGAGCGTGCCTGGGCGGCCCGCGCGGGGCTCGGCTTCATCGGCAAAAATGGGCTGCTCATCGTGCCCGGCCAGGGATCCATGGTGCTGCTCGGCGAAGTGCTCACCACCTTGCCCCTCACCCCGGGGGTGCCCATGGCGGAGCGCTGCGGAAGCTGCACGCGGTGCCTCGACGTCTGCCCGACGCAGGCGTTCGTGCGCCCCTTCGTGCTCGATGCGCGCCGGTGCATCGCGTACCTGACCATCGAGCACCGTTCGGGCATCGACGAGGCGTTTCGTGCCCCCATCGGGGAGCACCTCTTCGGCTGCGACGACTGCCAGACGGTGTGCCCCTTCAATGCCTCGAACAAGCAGCGCGCCCCGGCGAATGGGCCGTTCGAGCCGCTGGAGGCGTGGAGCACCCTCGATTTGACGACGCTTCTCGAGCTTCGCTCCGAGGAGGACGAGGCCACGCAGGCCGTCTGGGCGCGCCTTGCCGGAAGCCCGGTGCGGCGAGCGACCGTCGAGGGACTCGCCCGCAATGCCGCCTTGGTGCTCGGCAACCGCGAGGATGCCGAGGCGCTGCCGGTGTTGCGGCGTGTGGCGACGGCCCACCCCTCCGCCATGGTGCGCGACAGCGCAGGTTGGGCCGTTCGGCGGATAGAAGGGGTTAGGGTTTAGGGTTTAGGGATCAGATAAGAAGAGGCGGTAGGATCATCTAACCCTCACCCCTAAACCCTCACCCCTAAACCCTCAAATCTCGGCGACCGGCCATAAGGACTATGATGAGGATCACCATGTCGGTGGGTAGAACGACGGCCTTCGTTGCCTGCGCACTGGTGCTTTCGTGTGCACCCGGACCGGCACTTTTCGTACACACTGCACGAATTGGGCAAGCATCGCAGCCCGAGATGGGGCAGCCGGTCACCTTCGGAAACATTACCCGGCCCGATCAGGCGGGGCATCCGAAGTCGGATTTTGCGCTGCTCAGCAACCAGGAAGACTGGGATCTCTTCTTCGCGGACCATCCGCAGCACGCCCAGTCGCGCTCCGTCGACTTCAAAAAGGTCGTGGTCCTGGCGTCGTACGTCGCCGAGCCGGATGCCTCGCAGCTCGAGACGACGCAGGTTATCGACAACGGCTCCGCCTTCCACGTGTACATGCGCGAGACCTTCCCGGGCGATGGCTGCAAGCCGCACACCGGGGGGAAGGCCTATGAGCTCATCACGTTGCCCAAGGCGAAAAAAACGGTGCACGTGCACGTGGACTCGGTGCGCGGGGCGGCCTGCGGGGCGTCGGTGGGCGCGACCGTGGCCTGCCACCTCAATTCGGACCCCAAGTGGGTCGGTGGCAACTTTGCGGCGAAGGTGGGGGACGTCGTCGAGTGCAAGGCGTCGATTCAAGCCGGCGGGCGGCTCGTGGTGGATCGCACCTGGCTGCTCACCGAGGCGCCCAAAGGCTCGGTGACGAAGCTGCAGTTCCAGGATGGCGGCGCCTCGGTGCGCTTTCCGACGGACGTCTTCGGGCGCTACCGCGTGCGCGTCGAGGTGACCGACGAGGACAGCAAGCGGGGCATCGCGCAGACCGTGGTCGATGCCGCGGTCGGCGAGGGCACCTTCGTCGAGATGGCTTGGTCGAATTTCGAGCTGTCCAGCGACGCCTCCAAGTTCCCCAAAGTGGAACTTCACGCCACCGACGTCCCGGGCGCGCCTCCGGCCCGCCATGATTGTTCCGTGGTGACCGGCGGGGTGGATCGCCCGGGTTGGTGCGAGGTGCAGACCCACGCGGCATCCACCGTGATGCGCCTCCACAAGGAGCCGGCGGGCCGGTTTGCGGTGCACGTCAAATACGTGAGCGAGCGCACCGATGCCTCGCCCGTGCTCTGCGTCCGCACATTGTCCGCCGGCGCGGTCGTCACCGAAGGCTGCGACGCCCAGACGCGCAAGGCGGGGGCCCTCTGGGAGTTGGGCACCATGGACGAGGCCAGCGGCGGCTTCGATGGCCGCGCCATCCTGGCCAAGAACGGGGTGGCCAACATCGAGCTGGATCAGCCGCTTCCAGCGACGGTGCTCGCGCTGCCCGATTTGGAGCGTCGCTACGTGGCGCGCTATTACTTCGACGCCCAGCCGGCGGAAGGCTTCCGCCTTGCGGCCACGGGGGGCGGGGCCACGGTGGCGCCCGAGGTGTGGGCCATCGTGGCGGACGGTCCGTACGCCGAGTGGGATCGCAAGTTCGGTCCGGGGCCGGCGCCGCCGGCCATCTCGAAGGCGGCCGTCGTCGCCGCGCGCGCGGGCGCCAAGGTGAAACTCATCGTCATCGAGTCGCCGCGCGTCACCACGCGCCAGGGGCTTGGCGTGGGAAGTTCGCTGGCCGATATCACCGCGAAGCTTGGACCGAAGTCGCCCTTCCCGGTGGCGGCGCTGTTCGGCAAGGATGAATGCGCCGTTTCCGACGGAAATGTCCGCTTCTCGTTCGCCACGTGCGATGAGGCGCGGGCGGGCGGCCGCGTGACGCGCGTCGTCATGGGGACTCCCACTTCGAAGTAGGATTTCCGCGTCAGCGGCCGTGTTAGAAGGCGCCATGCGCTTTCCCCGCCGTACATCTCTCTTCGTGACCGCCATCGTCGCCGCCGCATGCGGTGGCGAGGCGGCGAACGTGCCCCCCGAACCTCCGCCCGCCACGGCCACCGCCGCATCGGCCCCGGCTCCTGCACCGAGTGCTCCCAAGAAAGAGGAAGCCCAACTGCAGCTCGCCGAGAGCGACGAGGGCATGTGGACGCTCGATCGTTTCCCCACGGAGCGTGTGGCCAAGCTTCACGGCTGGGGACCCACGAAGGAGTGGCTCGATCGCATCCGCCCGCGTGCGGTGAAAATCGCCCTCGGGTGCTCGGGCAGCATCGTCTCGTCGAGCGGCCTGGTGATGACCAACCACCACTGTGTCGCCGACTGCGTCGGCCAGCTCTCCAAGAAGGGCCGCGACTACCTGGCGCAGGGCTTCTACGCGAAGACCGAAGGCGAGGAGCTGAAGTGCCCCGACTACGAGATCGATCAGCTCGCCTCGGTGACCGACGTGACCTCGCGCATCGAAGCCGCCACCAAAGGCGCCGCCGAGTCCGAGTTCGTCGCCAAGCAGCGCGCCGCGATGGGGGCCATCGAGAAGGAGTGCACCACCGGCGAGGGCGTGCGCTGCGACGTCATCACCCTGTACAACGGCGGGCAGTACCAGCTGTACAAGTACCGGCGCTTCACCGACGTGCGCCTGGTGCTCGCGCCCGAGCGCGCGGCGGCCTTTTTCGGCGGCGATCCGGACAACTTCAACTTCCCGCGCTACGACTTCGACGTTTCGTTCGTGCGGCTCTACGACGGCAACAAGCCGGTGAAGACCGACGAACGTTTCCGCTTTTCGGCCACGGGGCCGAAGCAGGGCGAGCCCATTTTCATCACCGGGCATCCCTACACGACGCAGCGCCTGTTCACGGTCTCGCGGCTCGAGTTCGCGCGGGACGTCGAGCTTCCGGAGTCCCAGCGTCAGGCCGCAGAGGTTCGTGCCATGCTCCTCGAGTACGGCAAGAAGAACGCGGAGGCGAAGCGCATCGCCGAGATTTTGCTCTTCGACATCGAGAACGCCATCAAGGTGTACGCCGGCAAGTTCCAGGCTTTGTCCGACAAGGAGTTCTTCGCCAAGAAGGTGAAGGACGAGCAGGCGCTTCGCAATTACGTGGCCTCGCACCCGGATCTGCAGAAGACCGTCGGCGATCCGTGGGAGGCGATTGCGCGCTCCCAGGTCGAGCTGCGCAACATCTTCGTCGCCTACAAAATGCTCGAGGCGACGCCGAACCACTCGACCTTGCTGCAGCTGGCGCGCCACTTGGTGCGCGCGGCCGAGGAGACGTCGAAGCCCAATGCCGAGCGGCTGCGCGAGTACTCGGAGGCAAAGCTTCCGGCCCTGAAGGAGGAGCTGTTCTCGACGGCGCCGATCTACGACGAGCTCGAGGCGCGGCTCATCGAGCAGAAGCTCCTCTGGATGCGTGGCGCGCTCGGGCCCGACGATCCGGCGGTGCAGCACGCGCTGGGCAAAGATGCGCCGGAGCAGTTGGCCGCGGCGCTCGTGCGGGGCACCAAGCTCAAGGACGTGAAGGTGCGCAAGGCGCTGCTCGAAGGTGGAAAGGCCGCCATCGAGAAGTCGACCGATCCGCTGATCCAGTACGTGCGGCGGACCGACGCGGATGCGCGCGCGGTGCGTAAGATCTACGAGGAGAAGGTCGAGGGCGTGGTGAAGAAGAACGGGGAGCTCGTCGGACGTGCGCACTTCGCGGCGTACGGCCAGACCACGTACCCGGATGCCACGGCGACGTTGCGCGTGGCCTTCGGCGAGGTCAAAGGCTGGGACGAGCGCGGAAAGCCGGTCAATCCCATCACGAACTTCGGCGGCATGTACGAGCGGCACACGGGCAAGGAACCTTTCGCCCTGCCGAAGCGCTGGCTGGATGCGAAGGGCAAGCTCAATGCGTCCACGCCGTTCAACTTCAGCTCGACGCACGACATCATCGGCGGCAATTCGGGCTCGCCGGTGATCGACAAGGAAGGCGAGATCGTGGGGATCGTCTTCGACGGGAACATCCACTCCCTGGGCGGCTCCTACGGCTACGATCCCAAGAACAACCGCTCCGTGTCGTTGCACAGCGCGGCGCTCTTGGAAGGGCTCGACAAGGTTTACGGCGCGAGCCGCATTTTGGCCGAGATCAAGCAGTAGTCTGCGCGCAGCCCTCAGGCCCTGGCCAGCGATTCCCAAAACTCCGCCAAATCGGCGGGAAGTGGGGACTCGATGGCCAGGTCCGCTCCGGTGATGGGATGCGGCAGGGCAATGCGCGCGGCGTGCAAAGCATGGCGCGGCAGTTCGAGCTGCACGCGGTGCTCGTCGGTGAGCTCTCCATCGGCGGCGAGCGCGAAGTACGACTCGTCGGGGCCGTACAGTTTGTCGCCGACGATGGGCGTGCCGTAGCTCTGCAAGTGAACGCGGATCTGGTGCTGGCGCCCCGTTTCCAGATCGCAGCGAACCAGGGCGTAGGTGCGACGGGCGCGTTCGCGCACGCCGAGGACCTCGAAGCCGGTGGCGGCCGATTGCGCGTCGTCCGTGCGGCCAATGCGCATCTTCACCTTGTAGCGGTTCTCCAGGTCCAGCTCGAGCGGGAGCTCGCAGCGGAAGGCCCCAGGCACCGCTTGCGGGGTCGCTCCTGCCGGCGCGTCCGGGGAGGGGACACCCCACGTGATGGCGAGGTACGATTTGTCGACCTCGTCCCGCTCCTCGAAGAGCCGCTTGACCGCGCGATCGCATTCGCGCGTCTTGGCCACCAGGATGATGCCGCTGGTTTCGCGGTCGAGCCGGTGCGCGAGCGTGACGAACTCCTTGGGCCGCGCCGACTGCAGAAGCTTGATGAGCGTGTTCTTGTAGTAGCGCGCCGTCGGATGCACCGGCAGCATCGGCGGCTTGTCGATGGCGAGCAGGTGGTCGTCTTCGTAGAGAATCGGAAGATCGACGGGGACCTCGGCCTCGTCCCACGGAGGGCGCCAGAGAAGGATCGTCTGGTGCGCACGCACGCGGTCGTTGGGCCAGAGGCGGCGGCCGGTCTCGTCGTAGGCCGACAGCTTGATGATCTGCTGGGTGCGCGTGCGGCTGGTGCGCCGGAGCTGGCTCTGGACGAACAGGTCCAACCGCGCGCCGGCGGCCTCCGGGGGAACGCGGAAGGCGCTCACCACGGAGCCTTCAGGCACCCCTTCGGGGCGCGAATAGAAATCGGCGGCGTTCTGGAGGCGGGTCAAGCTTGAATCGAGTGATCTCTACCACAGAGGTCGTGGTAGAAGCTTGCCCCGATGGAAATCCTCTTTTTGTCGACGGAACTGGCCCCGTTCGTCAAGGTCGGCGGTCTTGCCGACGTGGTGGCGGCGCTGCCCAAGGCGCTGCGTGCGCTCGGGCATCGCGTCACCATCCTGCTGCCGCGCTTTCCGGCGTTCGAGCAGGGGCTCATGTTCGCGCGACGGCTGACGCCGCTCACGTTTTCGCTGGGCGATCGCACCTTCGAGGTGACCGTGTTCGACGGGCGGCTGCCTTCGCAGATCGACATCGTGCTGGTCGACGTGCCCGGCCTCTACGATCGGCCTGGTGTGTATGGCGAGCGCGGCGAGGACTACGCCGACAATGCGCTGCGCTTCGCGGTGCTGTCGCGCGCCGCGGCCGAGATTGCCGCCCAGCGGGCGCGCTCGGGGGTGCCGTTCGACATCGTGCACGCGCACGATTGGGCGACGGGCCTCGTCTCCGCGTACCTGCCGGAGTTGCTCCCCGAGGGCGCGAAGACGCGCTCGGTGTTCACGATCCACAACGTGGCGCACCAGGGCGTGTTCCCCAAAGAGACGGTCCCGCAGCTCGGCTTCGATTGGGGGCGCTTCACCGTCGATGGGCTGGAGTTTTACGGCAAGGCCAACCTGTTGAAGCAGGCGATCCTTTCGGCCGACGTGGTGACCACGGTGAGCGCGACGTATGCGCAGGAGTTGGTCACCGAGGGGCAGGGCTACCAGCTCGAAGGCGTGATTCGTTCGCGTGCCCCCATCACCGGCATCGTCAACGGCGTCGACTACGCCGTGTGGAACCCGGCGACGGACACCGCGATTGCTGCGCGCTACGATGCGGAAGATGCCTCGAACCGGGCGCGCTGCCGTGGGGCGCTGCTGCACGAGCTCGGGTTCTCCGTGGACACGACGGGCGGCATCGTGGCCTTCGTGGGCCGGCTGGTTCCGCAGAAGGGCGTCGATCTGCTGCTGGAGGCGATTCCGCGGCTGCTTCGCGCGACGGAGGCGGTCGTGGTCATCGCCGGCGACGGCGACGATGCGACGGCGGCGCGCATCACGCAGCAGGCGGAGCGCTCGCACGGGCGCGTGGTGTTCGTGCGCGCGGCGAGTGAGCCGCTGGTGCACCGCATTTTCGCCGGTGCGGACATCGTCACCGTGCCGAGTCGCTACGAGCCGTGCGGGCTGGTGCAGCTCTATGCGCAGCGCTACGGCGCGGTGCCGGTGGTGCGTGCGACGGGCGGCCTCGTCGACACGGTGGTCGATTGCGATGCGGCCCTGGAGACGGGGACCGGGTTCGTCTTCGAGGAGCCCACCGGCGAGGCGCTGCTCGGGGCCATCGAGCGCGCGCTGGCGGCGCGGGAAATGGAAGAGTGGCCTCGCCTGGTGCGGCGGATCATGCGCCTTGATCGAGGATGGGAACGGCCGGCTCGTCGTTATGAACAGGTATATCGGGCTCTTTCTCCGGCGGGGGCGGCGGGGGCCACGTGACCGGCGCCTCGCGGCGCGCCGGGACGCTGTGCGCGCTGTCGAGGGATCGCAGCGCCCTGGCGAGCCACGATGCCCGCAGCGCCACGCGCGAGACGACGATGGCCTGGTGCACGACGAAGAGCGCGACCAGGGCCACGCCGGGGCGGCCTCCGAGGCGCGAGGCCACGAGCGCCCCGAGGGCCACGAGCCCCCACGAGACGAGGGCGCGCCACACGTAGGACCAACAATCGCCCGCCGGGTGGAGGACCAGGGCCCTCCACGCGAGGACGATGGCGCGCACGGATTTCACGCGAAAGCGAACCACCGCCGCGCGCGCCATGTCGTGCAGGATCCCGACGAAGCACGGGACCAGGAGGCCGGCTGCCGCGACGCTGAGGCCGAGCCAATCGGCGCGCGGCTCGCCACCGACGTGGTTGCCCTCCGCGTAGATCCCCGCGACGGCCGTGCCGAGGGCGATGACGGCGGCGCCCGAGGTCACCATGGCGATGCTCGCGAGGATGAGCAGGCCCGCCATCGGCGTGAAGCTGCCCAGGACATAGGGCCAGAGCTGGCGGAGTCGGGGCGCACGCCGATCGCGCGTGGCGTGCGTCATGGACGCCATGAGCGCGGCCAGTGGCAGCAGGCCGAGGAGCAGCGCCGCCGGCACGAGCACGGTCATGTGGCCGACCACGGCCGGCAGCGCGCGCAGCCCGTGCACGACGAAGTCGGCCAATTCGAGGGCGCCCGCGCGAAAGAACACGCCGTCGCCGTCGGGGTGCGTGCCATAGGCCCGTGCGGCCATGCGGCCGACGGGCCATGCGATGGCGAAGGCCCAGACGACCTCCCAAGCCCACACGAGCGCGATCATCCAGGGGCGATGGCGCGCGCGCATGGCGTCGTTCGCGAGCAGGACCAAATCGTGTGATTCCGTGGTGCGATCCATGGTGGTCAAGGCGTGACGAGCTGCAGGAGCAGCTCGGCCCAATAGGTGGTTCGTTCCAACGTGCGGGCGGGCATGTGCGCGGATCCCAAGGTGCCGCGGTGGTTGTTCGTGCGATCTTCGTCGAGCAGAACGCGATTTTCGGGGTCGACCACGGCGGCCTCGAGCGGGACGTTGCCGTCGTAGGGAACGCGGAAGTCGTCGCCCTGGCCATCCCAATGCACGCGCTTTCGCGAGCCATCTTCGAGCACCAGATCGATGTCGACGGGCAAGGTCAACGTCCCGCGCCGCGTGATGAGTGCCCAGCCGTCGAAGCGGTCGTTGGCGGGGGCGCTGGTGGCGACCGTTTCGCGGCGGCCGTCGCGATCGTAGATGCCCGTCGCGGTCTTCTTGCGGCGGCTCGACAGATCGGTGACTTCGTAGTCGATCCATCCTTTGTCGAAGAGCGCCGCGCGCAGATTCTCCGAGGCGCCCTGGCCGACCACCTCGGTGAAGCACGCGAGGAAGTCTTCCGGTGTCGGGTGCCGAAAGCGCCATCTGCGCGCGTAGAGGCCCATGGCCTTTCGCACGATGTCGTCCCCGTAGACACGCCGAATGGTCTCCACGATGGCCGCGGTGCGTGCGTAGACCAGCCCCCCATAGTTCCATCCCGTGGAGAACGCGTACGCGGGTTGCGCCACCGGTTCTTCGTGCGCAAGGTAATTTCCGCCGACGGCCTGCGGGGTGACGTCGCTGACCTTGAGGCCGAACACGTCGGCCAAGGAGCCCGCACCCAGGTACGCGTCCATGACGTCTTGCTGCGCGAAGGAATTGAGCCCTTCGTCGAGGAAGGGCCACTTGACCTCGTTCGAGCCAAGGAGCCCGTAGAAGTACTCGTGGCCATACTCGTGGATCGCGATGCTCTCGGTCGTGTAGACGCCCGGGGGGCCGTACCAGGCCGCTCCGGTGGTGATGAGCGTCGGGTATTCCATGCCGCCGGCTTCCTGGGCGCGGCGTGGTGGGTGGACCACCGTCAAAATGGGGTACGGGTAGCGCCCGTAGCGCTGACCGAAGTACGGAATGGTAAAGCGAAGGCCGGCCATCTGGCGCGAGGCGCTGTACTCGAACCCGGGCGGATACAGCATGGTGATCGCGACGCCGTCGATGGTCTCGCGCATCGTCTGGAACCGGTCCCACGCGGTCCACGCGAAGTCGTGCACGTCGGCCTGGACGTGCCGTTCGATGCGGCGCCCGCCCTCGATGCGCGATTCGGTGGCCGTGCCCGTGGCGCCGAGGATGAAGGCCTCCGGGACGTTCAAGGTCACGTCGTAGGTGCCGTAGTCGGCGTAGAACTCGGCGAGGTGGTGAAACGGAAAGTGGGCCCAGCGGCCGTCTTTCTCGAGGCGCGCGATCTTGGGAAACCACTGCGCCACCATGTGGAACGAGCCGTAGTAGCCGGTTCGCTCGACGACGGTGGGCAGCTTGTCGTCGAACGTGACCTCCAAGGTGATGGCTTCGCCGGGCGCCACGGGGTGGGGTAGCGGCACGCGCGCATCGGTTTCGTCTTCGTCGTCGGGGCGGTGCAGTTCCGCCTGGGGCCACAGGTCCACGGCGCCTTCCGGCGTGTCGCCCCGCAAGGCCAGGCGGCGCACGTCGATGTATCCCCACTCGTCGGGCAGGGTGCCGCCGCGGGCCCCGGAGCCAACCGGCTCGCGGAGAAAGACGCTCTTCTCGTTCTTGAAGGCGTTCAAATAGAGGTGAAGCCAAAGTTCCGACTGGGGCGTGTCGCTCGTGTTGCGCCACGTGATGGTCCCCGTGCCGTGGAGCGTGTGCGCCACGGGATCGAGCTTCGCCTCCAACGTGTAGTCGACGACGTCTTCCGCGTGCTCGGGCACGGGCACGTCGGCCGCAAAGGGCTCCGCCACCGGGCTGCCCGCCGTCGCCGCATTTTCCGCGGGCGCAGCCGATTCGGAGACGGGCCACGATCCAGGAGCACACGCACCGAGACAAAGGACGAACGCGAGCGAACGAGAAACGGTCACGGTGCGAGGTTATCCAATTTCGAGCGTTAGAAGAGCGTCAGTTGCGCCCCCTTTCGTACGGGTCGCTGGAAGGTGTCCGAAAATTTCAGATTGGACCAAGGAACCGGGTCGAGGCCGAGACGCTGGGCGGTCCGCTCGAAAAGCGCGCCAATCATCTGGGCATAGTTTCCTTCGCCGCTTCCGCGCTTATGGAATTCCGACTGATAGAGCTTGCCGCCTCGGGTCTCACGGATGCGCCGCAGCACCTTTTCGGCGCGCAACGGGAGGGCGGCGCGCAGCCGCTCCTCGAACACCGGCGCCACCGGTCCGGGAAGGCGCAGCAGGACCCAGCCCGCCGAGGTGGCGCCCGCGTCTTTGGCGGCCTTGAGGACGTCGCCAATCTCCTCGTCCCCGAGTCCCGGGATGATGGGCGCCACACTCACGCCCACCCGGATGCCGTGCGAGGCCAGCTTTTCGACGATGCGCATCCGCCGCTGCGGCGTGGCCACGTATGGCTCCATGGCGCGCGCCTTCTCCGGATCCCAAAACGGGATGCTCACCCCCACGCTGACGTGGGCGACCTCCGTCAGCCGCGCGAGCACGTCGATGTCCCGCTCGATGAGGGGCGACTTGGTGATGATCCCCACCGGGTTCTTGTACTCTGCACACACCTCGAGGCACCCGCGCGTGAGCCGATACGAGGCTTCGAGCGGCTGGTAACAATCGGTCACCCCGCTGAACGCCAGCATGTCGCCCTTCCAGGCAGGCTTGTCGAACGCTTCGCGCAACAGCTCGGGCGCTTGCGGCTTGACCACGATCTTCCGCTCGAAATCGGTGCCGGCGCCAAAGCTCAAATACTCGTGCCCCGGCCGCGCGTAGCAGTTGTGGCTGACCACCCCGTTGGCGATGAAGTCACCCGTGCCGGTGGTGATGTCGTACATGGGAATGTCGCAGCCGAGGGGCTCGATCGCAGTCACGCCCAGGGCCGCGGCGTTCTTGATGGCAAGTGTTTCGATGTTCCGTTTGCGCGTGATGGCTGGGTCGACCGTGTGAAAGAAGCGGAGGTGGTCGCGCAGGCCGCCCCGAAGGCGCACGTTGCTGGCGGCGTGACCGGCGTGTGGGGGCTCGAGGACAGCGTCGAATCCCCAGACGCGAAGGCCATTCATCGTTTGCTCGAGGATGACCGGATCGGTGCTGGAGATCCGCAAGACGCGGCAGCTGAAGCTTCCCTCGGCGTCGAAGATGCCCGCGAGAAATCCTCGGGACCACTCCGTCGAGGGATCCGTCGGCCACTGGACGGCTTCTCGAATCTTGTCCACGGTGGCGTATGCCTGGGGGCGAACGGCGAAAACCGGCTTTCTGAGCGCCGTGGCCTGGCGAACGACGTACTCCTCCCCAAGCGACACATCGATTTCCTCGAGGTAGGCACGCGTTCGCCGCAGTGCCTCGAGATCGACCAGCGCCAAGCGGAACGGGTGCTGGCCGCCGTGGACTCGAACCATGCCCGTGAGGTAGCCCCGTCGATAGTCATTCGAGGGCATCGGTGTGGACGCGAACCGCCCGAGCCCGAGAAGCTCGTTGCCGGTTGTGAGATGGGGCCGTCGAAGGCGGCCCTGCGTCCGGCCGGTCACGTACTTCCAGCCGCGGTTCGTGAGGAAGCGATGGTCTCCACTGGCGATGAGCTCCGTCCCGTCGGCGAGGCGGATGCGGTAGGCGGGTTTGATCGTTTGCCAGTGGGCCAGCACCTGGGTGCGCACGTAGCGGCGGTATTTCCCGTCGAGGGCGGTGCCGTAGACGGTGTCGCCCACCTTGAGCGCACGGAGGGAGCGGGTGGTGGCGTCGCCGAGAAGGATGGGGGTGTCGCCGTCGAGGCAGTACGCGCAGGCGTGGAAGCATCCGCGGTAAGGGTTCACGCTCCAGGTGAAGCCGACGTCGGGGCTGTCGTTCTTGGAGAGGATCTGGCGGGTGTGGTCCTCGAAGACCTGCAGGTCCGCATGGGGCGCTTCGCCCTCCATGTAGCGAACCTCGGTGGACGCCCAGGGATTCGGCGGGTTCGCGATGGGAAGGGGGCGCATCGCGGAGAATGTAACTGTACATGCGTACAGTGTCCAGCGCCGCTCTCGAAGTTACCTGTAGGCGGGGCTGCTCGTTGGCGGCGCGCTCGTGCGGGGGCGCAGTTCGTGGGCGATCAGGACCGAGCATGGGGCGTGGCGGCTGATGCTCTCGGCCAGAGATCCCAAGAAGACGCGGCCTAGGCCGGTGCGGGCGTGGGTGCCGATGACGATGAGGTCCGCGTCGAGCTCACGGGCGAGCGCGGTGATCTCGCGTGCCGAGTCGCCGGTGCGGACGTGGCCGACGACGCGCCCCTCGAGCCACACCGGAACGCTGGAGCACACCCGTTCCAGTTCGCTGCGGGCGCGCTCGAGCATGCCGGTGACGGGGGCCGAGGCGTCGATGGGGGCGCCGAGGACACCGACCACGCCCATCGGTGGGGCGACCACGTGGACGAGATGAAGGGTGGCCTTCGGGTTGGCGCGGGACAGGTTCTCGGCGAACCAGAGGGCGTCCTCGCCATGGAGCGAAAAGTCGAGGCCGACGACGATGGTCGTCAATTCGTCTTCGGCGAGCCTGCGTGTGGAAGCGGGCGACGCTGGGGTGCTCTCGATGTTGTGCATGACGGCCACCTCGTGTCGGAATCGACGTGCTGGCACGTGCCACAGTGAGGAAAATTGCCCCGGCTCGAGCGCGAGCCGAAGCAGGATCAAGGACGCGAAACGCGCTCCGCTGCCTGCCACGCCGACGAGTCGCGGTGCCCGTGAATGACGAGCACGGGACGCGGGGTCGTGCGGATGATGTTCTCGGCCACGCTTCCCAGGAGGGCCCGTGCAAGGCCGCGCCGGCCGTGGGTGCTGATCACGATGAGGTCGGCCGCAAGCTCGTCGGCCACGTGGTTGGTCTCCTCCCAGGCGACGCCGGTGCGGAGAATCGCCTTGAGTGGGACGCCTTTCTCTTTGCGCGAATCGACGAGCGCATCCAACGCCTTCTGCGCGGCGGTGCTGATGCGTGCGGCCACGTCGCCGTTGGCGATGAACGCGCCGTCGGGAAAGCCGTACACCGGCACCTCGTAGGCGTGCATCACGAAGACGGACGCATCGAACGGTGCCGCAAGCTCGATCGCGTAGTCGAGCGCACGATCCGAGCTTTCGGTGAAATCGACCGGAACGAGAATCCTGCGGAGGGCGAGCATAACCACGCTGTTGCATGGGCTACGCCAGCATGGGCTGCGTCCGGGCTAGTTCAGGGCTTCGGGAACCGCCTCGGCTTTGGGAGCTTCGGGCACCGCGGCCTCGTAGCGAAGGACCAGCTTGCCGTCTTCGGCGTCGACCTGAACCTTGCCACCGTGTTCGAGCTTGCCGAAGAGCAGCTCTTCGCTGAGCGGGCGCTTCACCTCGTCCTGGATGACCCGGGCGAGGGGACGCGCGCCGTTCTCGGGATCGTAGCCCTTCTCGGCGAGCCAATCGCGCGCCGCGCCCGTGATGGACAACGTGACGCTTCGCTCGGCCAGCTGCGCGTTCAGCTCGGTCACGAACTTGTCGACCACCTGGCCCATGATGGCGGGCGAAAGCGAATCGAACGGGATGCGTGCATCGAGCCGGTTGCGGAACTCGGGGCTGAACATCCGCTTGAACTCGCGATCGGCCTCGCCCACGTCGCGACCGCCGTGGAATCCGACTTGGCGTCGCGCCAGATCGCGCGCGCCCACGTTGCTCGTCATGAGCAGGATGACATGACGGAAATCGCTGGATTTGCCATTGTTGTCGGTCAGCTTGCCGTGGTCCATCACCTGCAGGAGCACGTTGAAAACGTCGCCGTGTGCCTTCTCGATTTCGTCGAGCAGGAGCACCGCATGCGGCGTCTTGGCGATGGCGTCCGTCAAAAGACCGCCCTGATCGAAGCCGACGTAACCCGGCGGTGCGCCGATCAACCGCGAGACGGTGTGGCGCTCCATGTACTCGCTCATGTCGAAGCGGATGAACGAGATGCCCAGGATCTTCGCGAGCTGCTTGGCCACTTCGGTCTTGCCGACACCCGTCGGTCCCGTAAACAGGAACGATCCGATCGGCTTCTCCGGACTGCGCAGCCCCGCGCGCGACAGCTTGATGGCGCTGGTGAGCTGATCGATGGCCAAATCCTGCCCGAAGATGACCCCCTTGAGCTCGTGCTCGAGGTTCTTCAACCGATCTTTGTCGCTGGTGGACACTTCCCGCGGCGGGATCTGCGCCATGCGGGCGAGCACGGTTTCGACGTCGCTCACATTCACGATCGGGCGCTCCGCCGGCGATTCCTTGTCCTTCGCCGGTGTGGCGGGCGAATCACTGGAGAACATGGACGTCGTCGTGTGCGCAAGCTTCACGCTGGCGCCCGATTCGTCGATGAGATCGATGGCCTTGTCGGGCAGCTTTTTGTCGTGCAGGTGCTTCGCTGCGAGCTGCGCGGCCGCCTCGATGGCCGGATCCGCATAGCGCACGCCGTGGAAGTCTTCGTACTGCGTGCGCAGGCCGATGAGGATCTTCACGGTGTCCTCGACGCTGGGCTCGAGCACTTCCACCTTTTGAAAGCGCCGAGCGAGTGCCCGATCGCGCTCGAAATGCTGGCGGAATTCCTCGAACGTGGTCGAGCCGATGCAGCGCAAACGGCCCGAGGCGAGCGCCGGCTTGAGCAGGTTCGACGCGTCCATGCTGCCGCCACTCGTCGCGCCGGCGCCCACGATGGTGTGGATCTCGTCGATGAAGAGGACTGCGCCCTCCACCTTGCCGAGCGCCTTCACCACGGCCTTGATGCGCTCCTCGAAGTCGCCCCGGAAGCGGGTGCCCGCGACCAGCGCGCCCATGTCGAGCTGGAAGACTTTGGCGTCTTGAAGCGCCGGAGGCACTTCTTTGCGCTCGATTTTCAGCGCGAGGCCTTCGGCGATGGCCGTCTTGCCCACGCCGGCGTCGCCGACCAGCAGCGGGTTGTTCTTCTTGCGCCGCGAGAGGATCTGCACCATGCGCTCCACCTCGCGCTGGCGACCGATGAGCGGATCGATGCGGTTTTCGCGCGCCTGCTCGTTCAAATTGATGCAGTACGCCTTGAGCGGATCCCGCGACGGACGCGCACCCCCCGGTTCGCCGGGAGAGGCTTCCGGGGCATCGCCATCCCCGGCGTCGCCGCCGGCCTCGCGTGCGTCGTCCGGCTCGTCGAGCTTGGAGACGCCGTGGGAAAGGTACGCCACCACGTCCAGCCGGGTGACGCCCGATTGTTCGAGCAAGCTCGCAGCAAACGACTCGCGCTCGGCGAAGACGGCGACCAGGACGTTCGCGCCTTTGACCTCTTCTTTGCCCGACGATTGCACGTGCTGCAGCGCACGGCGGATGACACGCTGCACGCCGAGGGCCGGCGTGGGCGTGGACGAGGCGCCTTCGGGCAGCGGCTCGAGTTTGTCGTCGAGGTAGCGTTCGAGCTGCTTTTTCAAGCGCGAAACGTCGCCCCCGGCGTGGCGCACGACCAAGGCGGTCGCGTCGTCGAAAAGCAGGGCGTAGAGCAGGTGCTCGAGCGTCACGTATTCATGACGGCGGCGGGCCGCTTCGTTGGCGGCCAGGGTCAGGGCAATTTCGACTTCCGGACTGATGCGCATGGTCACTCGGGCTCCGCGGTGAGAAGCAGCGGCATCCCGTGCTTGCGTGCGTGATCCATCACTTGCTCAACCTTCGTCTCTGCGACTTCGCGCGGATAAATTCCTGCAACGGCGCTCCCTTTTCGGTGCACGGTCAACATGACGTGCGTCGCTTCCGTTTCGCTCTTGTGGAAGAAGGTCATGAGGCAGTCGACCACGAATTCCATCGTTGTGTAGTCGTCGTTGTGAAAGACAACTTTGTAGCGACGAACGGTCGTCGGCAAAGTCCTCTCGTCCACATCGACGTCGGATTCTCCAGATTCGCCTGGATCTCCCGGACCTTGCGGCGGACCCGGGTTCTGCGGTTTTTTGGGTTCGGACGCGACCACCCACATGGCGCCCCCAACTTCGGTTCTCCTGGAACGATGCGCAACCCCCGCCGACAGCCTGCCTGGATCAAGGCCAGCCACTTGTGGCTTCTGTAAATTGCTCGGATAATCGAAAGGCTCGATGCGACCGCTCGCAGAAAATGAAGTCATAGGGGGACGGTTCCGACTTAATCGACTTCTTGGTAGGGGTGGGATGGGTTCGGTTTGGGAGGCGACGCTTCTCAGCCTGGACATTCCGTGCGCGGTCAAGTTCATCGATAGCGAGTTCGTAGGGCACGCGGAGACGCAGGCGAGATTCGAGCGCGAGGCGAAGGCGGCCGCGCAATTGCGGAGCCCGCACGTGGTGCAGGTGCTGGACCACGGGGTGTGCCAGGGGCGGCCGTACATTGCGATGGAGCTTCTCGTCGGAGAAGACCTTGGAAAAAGACTGAAGGCTCGCGGTCGTCTGTCGCCATCCGAGGTGGTTCCGATCGTCGAACAAGTGAGCCGTGCGCTCGCGAAAGCCCACGCGGCCGGTATCGTGCATCGCGATCTGAAGCCGGACAACATCTTCCTCGTTCGTGACGACGACCGCGAAATCGTCAAGGTGCTCGATTTTGGCATCGCCAAAAGCGTCGACGAATCGCGCGAAGGACTCACCCGGGTGGGCGCCTTGCTCGGCACCCCCCACTACATGAGCCCGGAGCAGGCGCAGGGAAGCAAGGACGTCGACCATCGGAGCGATCTTTGGTCGCTCGCGGTGATTATCTTTCGTTGCCTCACGGGGCGCTTCCCATTCGCCGGAAAAGGCCTCGGCGAAATTTTGGTGCAGATCCTCAAGGACGACATCCCGATCCCGTCGCAGGCGGCGCCGGATTTGCCGCGTGCGTTCGACGACTGGTGGGTCCGCGGCGTGGCGCGCGATCCGACGTTGCGCTTTCAGAGTGCGAGGGAGCTGACCGACGGCTTGTCGATGGCTCTTGGCTTGAATGCCTTGAGCAGGGTGCCCGAGCCCGCGGAATCGCAGCCCGCGTTGTTTCCGGAGCGGCGGCCCGCGAAAGGTGGAACCGCGGTGATGCCCGCCAGCGAGATGCCGCGGGTGCCGACGATGCATACAGGACACGGCGGGCACGGCGGGCAGGCGCGCGCGGGCACGCAGCCGCTCGCGGCGGTGCAGCAGACGCCGTCGATGATCGTGCATGCCGGCGCGCCGAACATGCCCGGCCCAAACATGACGGGGCCGCGTCCGACGGAGCCTTCGATGGGGGGCCACCTGTCCGCGTCGATGGGGGGCCAAATCGCAGGGCCGATGGCGGGCTCCATGTCCGGCTATGGCCCGATGCCTGCGGCCGCGGGGGGGACGTACGGCCCTCCTCCTTACCAGGGGGGGCAGCAGCCGTACGGACAGCCGTACGCGGCGGGGCAGGCGTACCCCCAACAGAACCTGCAGCAGAACACGACGGCGCCGACCACCGCGCCCGCCATACCCACCGCCGCGAACGGGCCACGCGAGCCACGCGACAAGGGGATGCTCGCCACGAAGATCATCGGCATCCTGCTCACGGTGATCGCCGTGGTGCTGGGCATCGTGGTCATCGTCGCCTACGCGTCCAAGGATCCCGTCATCGGGCGGCCGCCGAGCGTGCATCGCACCGACGATCTGCCGCGGCGAAGTTCGCCGTCGGTCATTCTTTCGACGGGCCCGGTGCCGATTCAACCGCCGCCGACGCCTACGGTCGACGCGTCCACGGCCTCGGGAAAACCGGTGCCCAAAAAGTAGCTGCGGCGGTGGAGCGCTAGCCTTCGTCTTCTTCGAGGTCCCACTGCGCGAGGGCCATCACGCCGATGGCGGTGCCGCAGCGACCGCAAAGCGGCGGCTCCTCGTAGCGAACTTCTTCGCCGCGGGTCCACACATAGAGCCCGCTCCCGCCGACGGCGTACCCATCGGGATCGCCTTCGACCTGCTCCACCTGCCTGTCGCACACGTCGCAGCGGGTGCTCTCGGCGGCCACTTCCTCGAAGAGGATCGCGTGCGTCGCCGTCTGAAGTTCCCCGTCAGCCATCGCCGGGCGAATCTATAGCATGGAAGCCGGTGCGCAGGTTACCCTGCTCGGTTTCGACGTGATTCAGGGCGGATCAACGCCCGATCAACGCAGCAGCACGATGGCCGCGCCGGCCAGCATGGCGATGACGCTCACGATCAACGTGACCACCAGCCACGTCGGGATGTGCGTCCCCGGGATCTCGATGCGTTCCTCGCCATTTTCGAGGTTTGCATGCGGCCCCTGCTCGTGCCAGCCCGCCATCTTGTCGCCCGCGGCCGGCGGGATCGAAAGGACGCCATCGGGAGGAGGGGCGCTGGGATCGCGTCCCGGATCCGTGGAGCGGCGGCCCGGGGTGGTCGCGTCGTTCGGATCTTCGGGCACCGCGTACTTGCGGTAACGGAGGGTCTCTCCCTCGGCGTCGCCCGGTTTCAGCCCTTCGCCGTCGAAGTGGGCGATGATGACCGTGATGTTGTCGTGCCCACCGGCCTGGTTTGCGCGCTCGGTGAGGGCCTTGCACGCATCGATGGGTTCGGGGCACGAGCGAAGCACCTCGCGGATCTCCTCGAAACGGATCATGCCGGAGAGGCCGTCCGAGCAGAGGAGAAGCACGTCACCTTGGCGCAGTTCGACGTAGGTCAGATCGACCTGCACGGAGTCGGCCGTGCCGAGCGCCTGCAGGATGATGTTGTTGTGCTCGAAGGTCTCCGCTTCCTCTTCGGTGAGTTGCCCCGCCTCGATGAGCTGGTTGACCAAGGACTGGTCGCGTGTGACCTGAATGAGCTGATCGCCCCGCAAGATGTAGCCGCGCGAGTCGCCGACCTGCGCGAGGAACATGTGATCGTCCACCAGCGAGGCCGCCGTGACGGTGGTGCCCATGCCGCGGCGGGTGCGGTCGACCTTGGCCTCTTGGAAGATGCGAAGGCCTGCCGCTTCGACGGCGCGCACGAGGCGGCGCGCGAGCTCGTCGCGCTCGATGACCACGGCGGGGTCGAGCCCTTCGAGCATCTTTTCGTAGATGATGTCGACGGCGAGCTGGCTAGCGATTTCGCCGGCCGCCGCGCCGCCCATCCCGTCGCAGACCGCGAAGAGGCTTCCGTGGATGCCGACATCGCAGTCGCGGTTGGCCTCCAGCAGGCCGCGAGAACGCTTCGTGAGGTCGGCGACGAGGAAGTTGTCTTCGTTGTGCTCACGCACTTGCCCCACGTCGGTGCGGGCGAAGACGCGAACATGGACGGGCCCCCGGCTGGTGGCCTCCTCGGACGCTCCACCCCCCTGTTCCGTCGGGTTTGCGGGAATGGGTGTCTCGGATTGGGTCACGACACGGACTTGGGCGCGCCTTCGAGGCTCGGTGAGCGAGTCTCTTGGCTGAGGTTGACGCGGAAGAGTTGCTGGCCAATTCGGAACTCGTCCCCCGATTTGAGGGTCGCGTCGCCGCGGATCTGGAGGAACGTGCCGTTGGACGACCCCAGATCTCCGATGGTGAAGGTCTTCCGCACCGGATCCAGTTTGATGATCGCGTGCCGTCGGGAGAGGAACGGGTCCTCGGTAAAGACGATGTCCCCCGATTCTCGGCCGAGCACGGTTTCGGCTTTGCGGACGTGGAAGACGTCCCTCGTCACCCCTTCGACGGTGCGCTGGCACAAGCGTGCATGGCGGGGTGCCGCCGGGGTTCCGAACAGCAGCGTGCCGTGCTGCATGGCCGGGCCGAGGCCTTCCTCTGCATCCTTCACGATTTCAAACCTTATCACCTGTTGTCCTATCAGGATCAAATCTTGGTCCTGAAGTGGCTGCGCCATATGGGGATTTTGGCTCTTGGAGATGCGGAGGAAGACGCCGTTGGTGCTTCCCAAATCGCGCAAAACAAGCTCATCGCGCTGCCAGAACAGGCGCGCGTGGCGCGGCGACAGGTAGCGATCGTCCCCGAGAACGACGTCACCTTCGCTGCGGCCGACGTCCAAGTTATCGAAGATGGGGAAGCTCTGCCCCTCGCCCCCGTCCTTGGCGATGATGACCAAGCGGCCGCGCGGATCCCGCTCTTTCTTCTTGGCCGCGGGGGCGGCGATCACCGTAGGTTTGCTCGGGCTCGCGGGGCTCGGAGGGACGACGACGGGCGCCGGTGCGTCCGGGGCGGGGGGCGGCGCCGTGGGGGCGGCGCTCATCAAACCGGGGGCCGGGGCGACGACGGGCCTCGGCATCGGCGCCGTCACGGGATTGGTGGGCGCCGGCACGGCGGCCGGTTGCGCGGGCTTGCTCACGCGCGGGGAGGTGGGCGGGATCTGGGTCGGGGCCGTTCCGGACGGCTTCGGGTCGGCGGCCGAGGAGGCGTTCGCACCCGCCGTCTCCTGGGGCGTGAGCAACGAGGCGCCACAGTACTTGCAGAACGACGCGGAGACGTCGCACGCCGCACGGCAACGGGGGCAGGCCACCGAGCCCGAGGCGGGCGACTTTCCGCTCGCCGGTGGTTTGGCCGCAGCATCTGCAACGGGCGGTGGCGGCGGATCTTCAGCCTTGGGCGCCGTGCCGATGGCGAGCATCGGCATGGGCGCGATGGCCGGCGCCGACGGTACGGATGGCGTCGACGGTGTCGATGAGGCCTCCCCGAGCACCTGCCCAAGCACGTGGCCACACGTGATGCAAAAGCGGGAGCCCGGTCGATTTTGCGCACCGCAGCTGGGGCACGCGTCGTCGGCGGGCGCTGCGGAACCAGTGGAACCCGAGGAGGGCTCACGCGGCGGGCCGAATTGGAACTCGGGCACCGAGGGCCTGCGCTTCGGAAGATCGTAGAGCGCGGCGGCGGCACCGGAGCCACTGGGTGCGCCGGCACCTGTAAGCGTGGATCCCGACGGAGATGGATCCGGAGCGTCCCCTGTCAGGCCGATGCGGGTGAGCCCCACGGGCGGAGTCGGTGGAACGATCCGCGGCGCAAGACGAGCCCCACAGTCCTGACAGAACGTCAGATGGCTTGGATTTTCCCGCCCGCACGTTCCGCAGTTCAAGTTGGCCGATGGGACCACCCCGGAAGCGGATCCGTCAAGAGACTCCATGGCCTGGCCGCTACGGCGGGGCAAACGACCCCTCCTACGCTTTTGCCGTCAAGTGGCAGTTGTCCCGTCAAAGTGGATCGCGGGCCTCGAGGATGAGGTCCAACCCCAGGAACGAGGCGACCCCTCCCTCGCGCCGGGTTTGGCTCGAGTCGGTAAAGGGCCCCAGGTAGATGCCGCGATAGGAGAGCGCGAGCCCGACCACGGTTCGCCGGGTGATCTGGAGCTCGACCCCCACCCCGAGGAACCCGAGCGGGCCGCCGGTGTCCGTGCCCCATTCGTTGCCGTAGCCGGCGACCCCAGCGCCGGCGAGGACCATCGGCTCGATGTCGTGGCCCGTGTCGAGGTAGTAGCGGAATTCGCCCCGGACCTGCTGCAAGATGGCCAGGCGGTACAGGCTGTCGGAGTCCTGCTTGGAGAACTCGTAGGCCCCCCCGATGTACACGCGCCCGGCCGTGCGGACGCCCACCCGCACGGCGACACCGCCTCCGGTGCCGAGCACGCATGCCGTTTCGGCGGTGGTGCCGCAGATGGGCCCGGGCGCAAGGACGAACTCACCGGCCAGCGACACACCGTACTGCAGGTATGGAACGTGAAGTGGAGGTGGCGCGGGGGCCTGGGCGGTCAGCTCGGAGATGCTAAGCTCGTGCCCGCCTATGGGCGCCTCGCTTGCCGCTTCGGTTTTCTTGGGGTTTCCCTCTTGGGCGACGGCAACGGACGGGGATGCGAAGGCGATCGCCGCCGCAAAGCTCCCCAAGCAGGTAAAGCAGGTGACGTATCGCATGCCCGTTTTTGAGGATAACTCTTTGGGACGTTATTGACAGCGCCCAACGCCTTCCAGTATTCGCCCATTCATCCCACCGTTCAGGGGCGCCATGGAGATCTACCTCGATAAACGTGCTGTTAAACAAATTCGGGTATCGGCTGCCGATGCCATCGAAGAAGGCGACACGGAGACGTTGCGCGAGGACCTCCTCGAAGCGTTCACCGAAGAACAAGTAGAAGAGATCGAGCGCAGGCTCGACAACGGCGACTTTTTCGAATTCCTGACCGACATGCTCGATGAGTGGTCAGGAGATGACATCGACGAGCTCTTCGAGCTTCTCGACACCCAGCTTGGCGACGTCGGCATCGACGTGAAGTTCGACAAGAAGGGTTCGTCCGAGGAAGAGGAAGAAGAGGAGAAAGACGACGAAGACGTCGACTTCGACGAAGAGGACGAAGACCTCGACGAAGATGACGACGACGACGACGATGAGGAAAAAGAGGAAGAAGAAGAGGACGACGAAGACTGACCGTCAGTTCGCGCTCGGCTCTCGCGCGCGGACCAAGTAGTCGTGACACTTCTTTGGAGCGTCGCTCTTGGAGGGGCGGGCGACGTTCGGGCATTTGGCCTCCGCGCATGGCACGTAGCGTGAGTTGGGGAACTCACGCACGAGCGTGGAGGCGCGGGAGCAGGCCGTGTTCGCATCGCCATCGAGGCGATAGAGCTCGGCCTCTTGCCAGAGGGCATCGTCACGGTACACCGACGTGGTGAAGTCCGTGTAGATGCGGTGAAACGCCTCGCGCGCCTTGGCGCGGTCGTTCAACCGGTCGCGGTAGAGCGTGGCGATGCGAAGAGCGGCCTGCGTGTAGCGCGGCCTCTGGTACGTGCCGAGCAAGTGCGCGGTCTCGCGTTCGGCGAGCATGCGATTCAAGTGTGCGATGGCCTCCTCGTTCCGTCCGAGGGTCTCGTCGATCTCGCTCGCGCGGTAGAGCGAGTCGTCGAAGGTGTTGCCGTACGGGTAGGGCCATCGGTCGACGATGGCGAGAAAGCGTGCGTGCGCGCCCGGCAGATCGCCGGTGGCCTGCGTGCGTAGCGCGGCTTGGTAGGCGATGGTTTCGCCGAGCTCCGATTTTCCGAGACGCTCGCCCAAGCCGTCGAGCCACACGACCGTGTCCTTCTGTCCCGAGGTTTCGTCGCGGTGTGCGGCGAGGCGAACGAGGGCGTGGGTCGAGATGCCGCTCGAGGGATGCTTTTCGATGAGGGTGCCGAGATCCGCGTAGCCCTTGTCGGGCTCGCCGTGAGCGATGCGAAGGTCGGCGAGATCGTAGAGCGCTCGGGCCGTGTGTTCGGTGGGCGGCTCTTGCCGGGCGATGCTTTCGAGGCGGGCGCTCGCACCCGCGTTGTCGCCGGAGCGCTCGAGCATTTTGGCGGCGAGGTAGGCGGCGTGGCCTTTCTCGCGTGGGTCGGGGGCCTTGGCGGCGGCTTCGTCGAAGCGGGCAGCGGCTTCGGCGTAGCGTCCTGCGGTTTGGGCGCGCTCGGCCTCGTGGAAGGCGCGCACGAAGTTGGGATCTTTGCCGCCACGGCATGCCGCGAGGGTGAGGGCGAAGAACGCGATCGATGCGAGGCGGGCGGCGGTTCTCATGCGTGTCCTGCCCGGCAGGCTTCGGCGGCGCGACGGAGGATGATGGCGGCTTCGTCGATCTGGGCGCGGGAGACGTCGAGGTGGGTGACCGCACGCAGACGCCGTGCCGCGGTGGCGGTGATGAGAAGGCCGAGTCCGCGTGCGGCCTCGGCGACGGGGGCCGCGGCGACGTCGAGATCGACGTTGACGATGTTGGTCTCCACCTTGTGCGCGTCGACGAAGATGCCCGCGGCGCGCGGCGCGGGGCCGGAGAGAAGCTCGGCGAGGTGCCGCGCGTTCGCATGATCCTCGACGAGGCGCGTGCGGTGGTGCGCGAGGGCGTAGCGGGCGGCCGCGGTGAGGATGCCCGATTGGCGCATACCGCCGCCCCAACGTTGCCGCAGGCGGCGTGCCTCTTGGATGAGGGCTGCGGGCCCGGTGAGGGCGCTGCCCACGGGGGCGCCGAGCCCTTTGGAGAAGCACACGCTGGTCGTGTGGAAGGGGGCGGCAAGCTCCTTGACGGAGATCCCGGTAGCCGCGCTCGCGTTCCAGAGGCGTGCGCCGTCGAGGTGGAAGCCGAAGCCGTGGGGCGCGATGCGCTCGGCGATGGCGAGCACGTTGGCCTGGGGGAACACCCGCCCGCCGGCGCGGTTCAACGTGTTCTCGATGCAGACGAGCGAGGTGCGCGGCAGCCACTTGGCCGGTGGTTTGATGGCGCCTTCCACGTCGTCGGCGGTGAGAAAGCCGTCTTGGCCCGCGACGGCGAATTGCACGCCGGAGAGCGCGGCGCCCGCACCGGCCTCGTTCCACATGATGTGCGCTCCCTCGCCGACGATGACGTCGTCGCCGTGGCGCGTTTGGACGGCGATGGCCAGTTGGTTGGCCATGACGCCGGTCGTCGTGAAGATCGCCGCCTCTTTTCCGAGGAGGTCTGCGACTTCTTCTTCGAGCGCGCGGGTCGTCGGATCGTCTCCATAGACGTCATCGCCTACCTCCGCGCTGGCGATGGCCTGGCGCATGCCGGGGGTGGGTCGGGTCACCGTGTCGCTGCGAAGATCGATCATCGAACCAATTTGTATCAGAAAGCTTCTTCGGGGCTGACGGTCGACGCGCGGTGATCGCGCTCGGAGCCTCGGTGCGTTTCGAAAACGGTCGAGGGCTCGGGGGCCCGTTTGCGCGATGGGTCCTTGCATGGTTAACTGGTTGAACCAGTTAAGGACTCAACATGCCCCGACCGCCGCGCCCGTCGAACGCCCCCCAAGAGGCCGCTTCTGCCGCAAACCCGTTGGAGGCGCTGGCAGCCATCGGCCCCATCGCCCGCTCCAGCGTGGTCGACGCCGTGGCGGATCGCTTGCAGGCCGAGATTCTCTCCGGCCGACTGGCCGCCGGCACCCGCTTGCCCTCGGAGCGCGAGTTCTCGCTCGCGCTCGGTGTGAACCGCCTCACGTTGCGCGCCGCGTTGGCCCGGCTCGAGGCCCTCGGCATGATCGTCACCCGTCACGGTGCGGGCACCCTCGTCGCGTCATGGCGTGAGCGTGCCGGGCTCGATGCCCTGGCGGCGCTCATCGGCTCGACGTGGACGAAGGACGGATTCATCAAAGGGCAGGGGCGCGAGTTGCTCACGTCCATGCTGGAGGTGCGACGCATCGTGGCGTCGGAGGCCATCGGTCTCGCAGCAAAGCGTCACACCGCGGCCGACTTGGAGGCGCTCGAACAGCGCGCGCACGAGCAAGAGGGGCGCATCCACGATCGCGTGGCCTTCGCGCGGGGCGACATTGCCTTCGAGCGCGCGCTCATCCGCGCCACCCGCAACGTGGGGCTCGAGCTTCTGCTCAACACGTTCGCCCGCTTTCCCGACGAGCAACCCGAGCTCGTGGCGGAGCTCTACGATCGGCCCGAGGAGGCCCTGGCCTTCTACCCCTACGTCATAGGCCTCATCCGCACGGGCGACCCCGTGATGGCGCGCGACACCTTGCGGCAGGCGTTGGAAGCGTTGGACGCCGAGTGGCAGGCCCGCCATGCCGACACGCCGCGCGGAGCGGGCACGGCCAAGCCGGCATCCAAATCCACATCGGGTACCCGGGCAGCAAAGGCAGGGAGCAAAGCATGAGGACTCTGACGCGCATGGAGATGCGCTGGGCGTACGCCGTCTTCGGCGCTATTTTTCCCTCCGGGGCGAGCGAGCGCCTTCCGCTCGGCATCTGCGATCTGGACCTGGAGACCTACCTCACGCAGATCCGCAGCCGGGCCCCGTACCGCAGCGCCCTCGGATTGCGCGTGGCCATCTGGGTCATCGCACTCGCGCCCATGTTCGTGCTCTACCGCGCGTGCACCATCATGTCGCTGGATACGGCCTCGCGCGAGACCCTCTTGAAGAAGATGCTCGCGAGCCCCGTGTACGTCGTGCGCCAGCTGGTCATGCTGCTCAAGGCCGTCGGCGCCGTCCTCTACGCGGGCACCCCGTCGGTGAACCAGGCCATCTTGGCGACCTCCCACCCCGAGTTGAATCAATCGGGCACGCGGCTCATCGGCATCGGCCGGAAGCCCGGCTCCGAGCACGACGAGCACGACGACCACGAGGATCAGGAAGCCGACGAGGATCAGCACGATGAGCAGTCCGTCGCCTGAGGGCGAACAACCCGGCGTGGAAAGTCGGTCGCCGCAAGCGGCGAACCTCCGGTATCCCGACGACGACGTTCCCGAGGACTCCGTCGTCGATGGCGAGACCCTTTCTCGCGACATCGAAGACAGCTTCGACTTCATCGTCGTCGGCTCGGGGGCAGCCGGCGCCGTCGCCGCGCACGTGCTCGCCGCCGCGGGCCACTCGGTGGCCATCGTCGAAGAGGGCCCGTGGGTCAAGACGCGCGAATTTGGCGCCGATGTGCATAGCGCTTTTCAGCGCTTGATCCGAGACAGTGCCATGCAAGCCGTGGAGGGCCGCAGCTTTCTTCCGCTCCTGCAGGGCCGGTGCGTGGGAGGAAGCACGGTGGTCAACTCGGCCATCGCGTGGCGCACACCGGACGACGTACTCGACGACTGGTCCGAGCGCTTCGGCCTCGGCGACACGTTGAGCATGCGCGTTCTCGAGCCCCACTTCACCATTCTCGAGCGCGATCTGAGCGTCCGCCCCGTTGCCGACGACGTCGTGGGCCAGAACAACGGTCTCTTTTTGGAGCAGGCGAAAAACGACGGCTACCACGCCGGAAAGATGCGCCGCTACGACGCCGGATGCCGCGGCTCGGGGCGCTGTTTGAGCGGCTGCCCCACCGCCGCCAAGCGCGGCATGAGCGTCACCTACGTTCCCATGGCCCTTGCGGCGGGCGCGCGCATCTTCACGTCGTGCCGCGTGGACCAAGTGCTGCGTGCGCGCGGCCGGGCGACGGGGATCGTGGCACGATCGACCAGCAGCGATCCGTGGCGAGCCACCAAGTGCCGCGTCCTGCTCCATGCGCGCAAGGGCGTGCTGCTGGCGGCGAGCACCATCCAGACCCCGGTCATCCTTCGACGCAGCGGCGTTCGGGCTGCGGCCCTTGGCGAGCACTTTCAGATCCATCCGGGCCTGGCGCTCGCGGGAAAGTTCGACAGGCCCGTTCGCATGAATTTCGGGGCCACCCAGGGCGCCGAGAGCACGCACTTCCGCCGAACGCACCGCTTCAAGCTGGAGACCATCTCGCTGCCGCCGGAGCTCGTGGCGGCGCGCATTCCCGGCGCGGGGCACGAGCTCACGCAGCGCCTCGCCGACTACGGCCACCTCGCCGTTTGGGCGGCCCAAGTGCGCGCTTACGCCGAAGGCACCGTGAGTCCGGCGTGGGGCGGTGGCGCGCGGGTGCGCCTCACGCTGACCGAGGCCGACGTCGTCGCCACGCGCAGCGCGTGCGCCACCTTGGCGCGCATGCTGTTCGACGCGGGGGCACGCGAAGTATGGCCAGGCATCCACGGCGTTCCGTCGATCCTCACGTCTCCGGACGACGTGGCCCGCATCGCCGAAGGTCCGCTCGATCCGCGCGCCTACTCCTACATCGCCACGCACCTCTTCGGGGCTGCGCGCATGGGGCCCGATGCGCGCAGCAGCACCGTCGGACTGAACTTCGCGGTCCACGGCACCGAGGCGCTCTACGTGATCGATTCCAGCATTTTTCCCACGAACCTCGGCGTCAATCCGCAGCACTCCATCATGGCCATCGCACGCCTCGCCGCGACACGCATCGCCGAAAAGGCCGCCTCGGAAATCGCTGCCTAAGCGCTGCTTCCGCGCACGGGTTCGGAGGCCTTGCGCGGTCAGCGCGTTCCTCGAGGCCCGCCGGTGCGTTTGCACGCGCGGACCTCGCGGCGGCTGGACGCGCTACGTCCTCTGTGGCTCTCGTGTCGCCCCTTCGTGTCGATGACACGAGGCGTTTCACACTTCACCAGAGAAACTCGGAGCCGCCTTCGAGACTTGAACTCGAGACCTACGGTTTACGAAACCGTTGCTCTACCACTGAGCTAAGGCGGCGTTCGGCCGTGCTTCCTCTATCGTCTTGGCGCTCCATAGGCAAGCCTTCCGCGCATGCCCGTGATTTTTGTTCCCGACTTTGAGAAATCTCCGGGAAAAACGAGGCTCCTCTCGAAGCGATTCCGCGCGGCGGGAGCGCGGCGGCCTCGTCCTCTCCATGTTGCAGGGCCGGTCCTGGATTCTTACGGTGCCGTCGTGAGCGCACCACCAGGTCCGACGGCGTACGAGGGGGTCGTCATGGCCCGGTGGTTCCGGCCTTGGCACCTCGCGGCGGTTGGGGTCGCGCTCGCTGCGGCCGTCATCTTGGCGAATGCCCACGTGGACGTGGGGGCGCTGGTCGCCATCGTGGTGGCGGCGGTGCTCGCGGGGCGGAGCGTGGACGATCGGCGCGTGCGGTTGCGGGCCAACGCCGAGGGGCTCTTCGTCGATGGCAAGAGGCTCGTGCCGGCGCACGTGCTCTCCGACGGCTTCGTGGTGCGCAAGTTCGGGGACCCGCCGCGGTTGCGGCTGGTCGATCGCTTTGGGGTGACCCGGTTCAACGTGCGCCTCGAAAGCGAAGCGCACGGGCGAACGCTGCTGCGCGCGCTCGGGCTCGATGCGGGACACAAGAGCACGACCTTTCGCGTACCGAACGCACTCCTCGTGGTGGCGCCCTTCGTGGGCCTCTTGCCGGGCGCGATCCTCCTCGGCACGTGGACCACCGTCGATGGCGATGTGAAGTTGCTCTCCACCCTGATCGCGCTGCTCGTGGTCGGCGTCGTGCTCAGGTTTGGATATTCCCGCGTGACCGTGGGGGCCGACGGCGTGTTGAAGCGCGGCATCGGTCTGGATTCCTTCGTACCATACGGCTGGATTGAGCGGGTGGAGACGACGCCTCACGCCATCCTCCTGCGCCTGACCGACGGTTCCACGCGGACCATCGAGGCACCGGCCCCCTGGACGAAAGACCCATTCAAGCATCCGCCGGGCCCCATGCGCGACATCGTGGCGGCGCGCATCGAGCAAGCGCTCTACGACTTTCGCCGTCGGGCCACCTCCGAGGGCGCGGGCATCGTCATGGCCCGCGGCGGGCGCGCCATTCCCGACTGGCACGCCGCCATCACGGGACGCGCCGCCGCCCACTACCGCGTGGCCGCCGCGCCGGCGATTCCCGCGGAGGACCTCTGGCGCGTCGCCGAGGACCCCGGTGCCGAGGAGACGGCGCGGGCAGGTGCGGCGGTGGCGTTGCGCGCACACGAAGACGGTGCACTCGACGACGTCAAGGCGCGTCTCCGGGCCGCGGCCCGTGCGACGGCCTCGCCCCGCGTGCGCGTCGCACTCGAGGCTGTGGCCGATGCTTCGGATGAAGACGAGTTGGCCCGTGCGCTCGACGTCTTCGAGGAGAAGCCCCGCGCGCGGGCAGGGTAGGGTAGGTAGGAGAAGGCTAGAGAAGCGCGAGTTGATCCAGCACCGCGACGGCCTCGTGGCCCTTTTCCGTCAGGCGGTAGAACTTGCGCCCCCACGTGGCCTCGCGGTGCGACGAGAGCAATCCGCGCTCCTGAAGCGCCCGCAGCGTGCGGGTCAGCGTGTGCGCCGAGGCCCCCGTGAGGCGCTTCAACTCGTTGAAATGCACTTCGCCGTCCTTGAGGTTCTTGAGGATCTCGGCGCGGTGGCGGCCCCCGAGAAGGGTCAATTGTTTCTCGACCGTGCAGACTCCGTCTTCGCCTTTGGGCATCGCTTGGTTCCGCCTAGTACCCATGATGTAACTCCGCCTGGCGGTAGTTCCAACGATGTAACTTCTTGTTGCGCCCGTTGCCCAACCTCATCATCCCGGCACGATGAACGATGTGCGCCACCCTCGCGACATGAACGAGGCCTTCGCCCAGGCCGTCAACTCCGGAAGCATCGATGCGCTGCTGGCCCTCTACGAGCCCGACGCCGTCCTGATCGGCCAGGACGGTTCCGAGCGCCGCGGCCTTGCCGCGATCCGCGAGGAGCTTACGGCGCTGTTGGCGCTCGGCGGCAAAATCGAGGCAAAAAACCGTTTCGCCGTGACACTCGGGGACACCGCGCTCCTCAGTGCGGATTGGAAGCTCGAGACCACCACACCCGACGGCGCGCCCCTCGTCGTCGGAGGGCGCACCGCCGAGGTCGTGCGGCGCCAGCCCGATGGTCGGTGGCTGTACGTCCTCGACCATCCGTCGGCCGCAACGTGAACGCTACTTGGCGATGGCGCCGATGCGCCGGTCGCTGTCGGGCGAAAGCTTGCCCGCGCGCTCCACGAGACCGATGAACTCCGCCTGCTCCGGCTTGCCGCCGTTGGAGGCGCGTGCGATGCGCAGAACGTCGGCCATGCGCGTGCGGGCCGCGTAGGGGCTCTGCCGCAAAATCTCGGCGAATCCGGCGACGGCGGCGGCGAACCGCAGATCGCGCGGCGCTTCGTCGAACGAGCGCGCGATCTGGCCCGGCTGCATGGCCTCGGCGTGCTCGCTGGCGACGTCCGGCGCGCCCGGCTTCGGCGCGGGGGGCTTGTGGCGCACGCGCACCGTGATGGGCGAGCGATCTTGCCGCTTCAAGACGACGTCATAAAGCGCCGTCACCGCGTGCCCGGCCCCGACCTCGCCGCCGTCGACGTGGTCATTGCGAAAATCTTTGTCGGCGACATCACGGTTCTCGTACCCGATGAGTCGATATTCCTTGACCACCTCCGGCGAAAAGTCGACTTGCACTTTCATGTCGCGGGCTACCACCTCCAAGGTGCCACTGACTTGATCGGAAAAGACGCGACGTGCCTGTTCGACACTATCGATGTACGAGTAATTGCCATCTCCCTTGTCGGCCAATTGCTCCATCATCGTATCTTTGTAATTGCCGGTGCCGAATCCGACGGTGGAAAGCGTAATGCCTCGCTCTTTGTAATGGGCAATCTGATTCAGAATGACGTCGTGCGACGTGGGCCCGACGTTCGCATCGCCGTCGGACAAGATCACCACGTGGTTGACGTGCCCCGGAACGCGCCCGCGCTCGGCCAGGCGATAGGCCAGATCGATGCCGCTGGCCATGGCGGTCGAGCCGCCGGTCGTCAGATCGTCGATCGCGCTCATCACCCGGTCTTTTTGCGCCACGGCCGGCGTCGGTCCCAGCACCTCCCGGACGCTTCCCGCATACGTGCAGAGTGCAATGGTATCGCCCGACTGGAGCGACGAGGTGAGGATCTTCAGACTCTTCTTCGCCAATTCGATCTTGTCCTGCGACTGCATCGAGCCGCTGGTGTCGACCAAATACGTCAAATGCACTGGCCGCCGCTCCGCCTGGGATAGGCGCTTTGCCTGAATCGCAATCCGAAGAACATGACGACCCGGCGCATACGGCGATGGCGCTCCGGCGAGATGAATCGTGTAGGGCAGGGGGCTATTTTTGTATTCGTATCCGTAGTCGAAGTAATTCAAATATTCCTCGGCGCGCACCGCACTCACCGGGGGAAGTCCACCCTCGAGGAGTTTGCGCCGGCTGATCGAATACGACGCCGTGTCGACGTCGATGGCAAAGGTGGAGAGCCGGTCGCGCGCGGGGTCGGTCGCGCCATTCACGCCGTAGTCGCGGTAGTCCTCCGTGTTCGACTGCGGCTCGGGCGGCGGCGCCACCGGCATCACAGGCATTCCCCCCACCGCGGAGGGTGAACGCGAGGGCGCTGCGCCGGCGCCCTTCGCCATCGGAGCCATGGGAGGCGGCGCGGCCGCAGGGGCCGACGCTGTCTGGGCCCTCGGGGGTTCGCTCTTCGTCGCCATCGGCGAGGGCGCGGACTCCTCCGCGCGCGCTTCGTCGGCTTGCGCGACCGCGGCACCCGCCGGCAGATCGGCCGTTTTCGCCTCACGGTTGCCTGCGCCGCAACCGGCCATCCCCACGGACAACAACAACGGAACAATCGAACGGATTCGGCTAGCTCGCATGGCAATCTCTCCTCGGAATTACCTAAGAAACGCGGAGCCCGGTCCGACCTTACAGAGAAAAGAAAAGTGAACGCTGTTTCCTTATTTCAGCGCCCCACGCCACCCACCACCCCTCCGTGGCTGCTCGACACGTTGTACAGCGTGAGCCCGCGCACATTCTCGTTCACCTGCAAGGGGTGAAAGATCGAGGGTAGTGCGCGCTGTTCGCAGTCTTGCCGATCGCACAACCGGCAGGTCACCCCGACGGGCGTGGCCATGTCCAAATGGTCGAGATCCACACCATCGGAATAGACGAGCTCTTTCGCATATTGCGCCTGGCAGCCCAGCCCGATGGCCTGCACGGGATGCTGCGCATGGTAGCCGCCGCTATCTTTGTGAATCGTGCGAGCGAGGCAAAAATAAGCCACGCCGTCGGTCATGCGCGAAAGTTGAATACGGATCATACCCGGCGTTAAGAACGCCGCGAAGATGTTCCATCGGGGGCATACGCCGCTGAATCTGGCAAAGCGAATCCCCGACGCGCTGAAGCGCTTCGAGATATTTCCCGCGACATCGATGCGAATCATGTGGAAGGGCACGCCTTCCGCACCAGGCCGCCGCATGGTCGTGAGGCGATGCGACACTTGCTCGAAGCCAACTCGAAAGCGGCGTCCAATCACGTCGATGTCGTAACGTTCCTCGCGGGCCGCCTCCAGAAACGGAACGTAAGGCATCAGTACGGCGCCCGCGAAGTAATTTGCCAGTGCCACCCGAGCCAGTGCGCGCGATTCATCTGTTGTCAGCCGCGGATCGGCGGCTATCGTATCCAGACGGTTCTTCTGCGTGAGGAGGCCAATTTGATGCGCGAGCTGGAACTGACGGCTACGGGTTGGAAGCAACTCGGACAAGGTCAGCACCTTGCGCGCCGAATCGTATCGGCGCAGCGTGCCGCGCTCCGCCTCGCCCCGCGCAATGCGCACCTGCACACCGAGCTGCTTCTCCAGGTAGCGCACCAATCCGCCGTACAGATCGTCGACGGCCCACTTTCCCTTCGCCCAGAGTTCTTCCGCTCCGGTTTCCAGTTCGGGGAAATGGTTCATGTGGAATTGGAGCAAATCGCTCACTTCCTCGGAGGGAATGTTCGAGCGCTCCACGCCCGCGGTGAGATCTTGCTCGCCCTCGTTGAGACGCGACGACAGCGAATCGGCCGACTCGCGCATGCTCTGGTACGCACGGTAAAGAGAAAGCACCGCGCGCCCCGCATTCGGGCTGGCCGTGGCCACCTCCCGCACCTCCGTCGACGTGAGGCCGCTTCCCTCGAACAGCGGATCGGAGAACACCTCGAGCAAGTCGGCGACGAGCCGCGCATCCTCGTCGGTGGCGAACGAGTGCAGGTCGACGTTGAAGAGCTGGGCGAGGCGAATGAGCAGCGCCGCAGGCAGAGGGCGCTTGTTGCTCTCGATGAGGTTCAGATAGCTGGCGGAGACGCCGAGCTTCTCGGCGAGTTGCACTTGGTTCAGGTTCTCGCGTCTTCGCAACGCTCGCACTTTTGCCCCAAGCCGCGGACCACCCGTTTCTCTCGCTTTTTCCATGCCTCACCTACACATCTGCACGCACAAACGCCACGGATGTGGTGCTGCAAATTGACAGATGTAACAAGTTTACAGCCTGTCATTGACTTCCTTCAACCGTAATTTCTTCGAAGAATGTTGATTTCTCGGTCGTTCAACATCATTTTCAACGCGTCGCGCAACGGAACTCACAACCATGGCACTTCAAATCGATCCTGTGACAGAAGAGCAGCAGTCCCCCAACGACGGCGGGTCCATCACGCTCGCTGAGATCCTGCGACCGGAGGCCCTGGCCTTCGTGGAGGAGTTGGTCAAACGCTTCGCCCCTCGCATCGAGGAACGCCTGGCCGCGCGCCGCGAGACGCAGGCGCGGTTCGACAAAGGCAAGCTGCCGGACTTTTTGATCGAGACGGCGGACGTGCGCGCAGGCAACTGGCGCGTGTCGCCGTTGCCGCCGGATTTGCTCGACCGCCGGGTCGAGATCACCGGCCCCGTCGACCGCAAGATGGTCATCAATGCCCTCAACTCGGGCGCGAACGTCTTCATGGCCGACTTCGAGGATGCCAACGCGCCGACTTGGAGCAACATCGTGCACGGTCAGAAGAACCTGTACGACGCCATTCGCCGCACCATCGCGTTCTCCGCCGCGGAGACAGGCAAGACGTATGCGCTGAAGGAGAAGACGGCGGTGCTGCTGGTGCGTCCGCGCGGCCTGCACCTTCCGGAACGTCACGTCCGTTTCGAGGGCAAGCCCATCCCGGGCGCGCTGCTCGACTTCGGGCTGTACTTCTTCCACAACGCCAAGGCCCTGCGCGAGCGCGGCACGGGCCCGTATTTCTACCTGCCGAAGCTCGAGAGCCACCTCGAGGCGCGCATCTGGAACGACGTGTTCGTGTTTGCGCAAACGGCGCTGGGCGTCCCGCAGGGCACCATCAAGGCGACGGTGCTCATCGAGACGCTGCCGGCGGCCTTCGAGATGGATGAGATTCTCTACGAGCTGCGCGAGCACTCGGCGGGCCTCAACTGCGGCCGCTGGGACTACATCTTCAGCTTCATCAAGAAGCGCCGCAACGACGCCAACGCCGTGCTGCCGGACCGCAGCCTGGTGACCATGGACAAGGGCTTCTTGCGCGCTTACGCGAAGCTGGTCATCAAGACGTGTCACCGCCGTGGTGTGCACGCGATGGGGGGCATGGCTGCCCAGATCCCCATCAAGGACAACCCGGCCGAAAACGATGCCGCGCTGGCCCGCGTGCGCGCGGACAAGCTGCGCGAGGTGAAGGACGGCCACGATGGCACCTGGGTCGCCCACCCGGGCCTCGTGCCCATTGCGCGCGAGGTGTTCGACGCCAACATGCCGGGGCCGAACCAGCTCAATGTCCTGCGCGAGGACGTGCAGGTCTCCCGTGAAGAGCTGCTCGAGGTGCCCGTGGGGCCTCGGACGGAGGCGGGCGCCCGGCACAACATCCGTGTGGGGATTCAGTACATCGAATCGTGGTTGCGGGGCTCCGGATGCGTCCCTCTCTACAATTTGATGGAAGATGCCGCGACCGCCGAGATTTCGCGCGCGCAAGTGTGGCAGTGGCTGCACCACCGCGCCCCGCTCGAGGACGGCACCGTCATCGACCGCGAGCGGTTCGCCCGCTTCGTCGAGGAAGAGATGGACCGCATTCGTCGCGAGGTCGGCGAGAAGCGGCACGCAAATGGCAAGTATGCCGAAGCGCGAGCGTTGTTCGAGAGTCTTTCGACTGCAGAGTCGTTCGAGGAGTTTCTGACGATTCCTGCTTACGCAAAGCTTTAGTCACCCGAGGTTTCACCCGAAGTTTTCACTGTCCGTTTTTTGGGGCTTTGCACCCCAAACCCCAAAAAGAGCTTTCGTTCGACGGTACCGCGTGCGGTTCATGCGCGGTACCGACGGGCGGAGTCCATCGAAAAACTCCCACCCCATGCGGGGCGGGATAGGAGAAATGACAATGTCTCTTGCCGCCGTTGCCGAGATTGCTGGACGCCAAGGTTATGTTTCCGAAGCTGCTGCCAAGCGGTTCGAAGGTATTCACCGCAATTATTCGGTAGCCGACGTCAACCGCCTTCGGGGTTCCATTCGAATCGAGCACACACTGGCCAGTCTTGGGGCGGAACGGCTGTGGAACATGCTCACGCACGACGATTACGTACACGCGCTGGGGGCGCTGTCCGGCAATCAAGCCGTGCAGATGGTGCGCGCTGGATTGAAAGCGATTTACGTGAGCGGCTGGCAAGTCGCCGCGGACGCCAACACGTCCGGCCAGATGTATCCCGATCAGAGCCTGTATCCCGTGGACAGCGTGCCCACGTTGGTGGAGCGCATCAACTCCGCACTCATGCGCGCCGACCAGATCGAGCACGCCGAGGGCAAAAAGGATCGGTATTGGTATGCTCCGCTCGTCGCCGATGCCGAGGCAGGCTTTGGCGGTCCGCTCAACGCCTTCGAGTTGATGAAGTCGATGATCAAGGCCGGAGCGGCCGGCGTTCACTTCGAGGACCAATTGGCGGCGGAGAAGAAGTGCGGCCACTTGGGCGGCAAGGTGCTCGTGCCCTCGGGGCAGTTCATTCGCACCTTGAACGCGGCGCGCCTCGCGGCCGACGTGATGGACGTGCCGACGGTGCTCATCGCCCGCACGGACGCGCATAGCGCCAAGCTTTTGACCAGCGACGTCGACGAGCGCGATGTTCCGTTCATCGATGGCAGCGGCCGCACGCGCGAGGGCTTCTTCCGTCTCAAGGGCGGCCTCGAGTGCGCCATTGCGCGCGCGCTCGCCTACGCGCCGTACGCGGACGTCATTTGGTGCGAGACGTCCACGCCGGACATGGGCGAGGCTCGCGAGTTCGCGGAGGCGGTGCACGAGAAGTTCCCGAACAAGCTTTTGGCCTACAACTGCTCGCCGTCGTTCAACTGGAAGAAGAACCTGAGCGACGCCGACATTGCCAAGTTCCAGCAGGAACTGGGCTCGATGGGTTACAAGTTCCAATTCGTGACCTTGGCCGGCTTCCACTCGCTGAACTTCTCGATGTTCGAATTGGCGCGCGGCTACCGCGATCGCGGCATGGCGGCGTACTCCGAGATGCAGCAGGCGGAATTCGCCGCCGAGAAGAATGGCTACTCCGCCACGCGCCACCAGCGCGAAGTCGGTACCGGGTATTTCGATCAGGTCACCGACGTGATCACCGGCGGCGAGTCTTCCACGTTGGCCCTGGAGGAATCGACCGAGGCGGCGCAGTTCTAGGCGGGCAGCTTTTTTGCACCGAGCACGGCCATGCGCCGAGCTCGGTGCAAAAAAAACACGGGTCGAGTTATCACTTCGAGAGGGTCCCGCGTCTGGAGGGGTGGATGCCGCGCTATCGCGACACCATCACGTCGGAGCCATCTCATGACCATGTCTCGATTGATGCTTTGCTTGTTGCCGCTGCTTGCTGCCGCGTGCGGATCCGTCTCGGACGATACCGACGACCCGTCGGTGCTCGCGACGCTTCACGGAACGATTCGCAACCCCGAGTCCATCGCACGGGGGCCCGGGGAACTCCGCGTGGCGGTCGTTTGGAGTGTCTTCCCGAAGCCGCAAGGTGGCGGTGGAGTCAACGCACCCGAGTTGCACGTGTCCCAGGACGTTGCCGTCAATCCGGCATTCCCGACGGGTTTTACCCTGGATTTGAGGGTTCCGCCCCCTCGTGAGGCGGTGCAGCCCATCGAAAAGACTCCCGGTTTGAAGATCGCTTATGGGACGCTCGTTGCTTACGAAGATGTCAATGGCAACGGACGGCTCGATCTCGTCGACCCGACCGCGGTGACGTTCGTCGATCGAATCGTGGCGCTCAATCAAGAAACCATCCTCGCGTTTCTCGAGGGCACGCTGCCGGATCCACCGCAGCGCGGAACGGACGGCAGCACCCCGCGATTGGGATTCAATTTCCTTTCCGTCGACCTCTGTCTCTTCGGGACGGGCGGCTCCGGGCCATGCACGGAGAGCAAGGTCCTTTGGAAGCCCATCGAGGCAGAGATCTCCCTGGCCTTGTCGAACGCCCCGCGGTTTTCACAGCTGATGTGCCAACAGGGGCCGGGCGGAAGCACCGGCCTTGACCGCACGGAAGAGCATCCCGCGGGAGAAATTCCGCGCAGTTCTCCGGCCGGCCCCCGAGAGAAGAGCTCCTGCAGCGACGGCGGACGCGTCTACCGCCGCCAATCGTGCATGAGTCGTTCAGCCGGTTTGTGCGGCGAAATCACCGAGTCCTGCGTGACGGATGTCTACCATCTCGAGCCCGGAGTCCCGGCGCCGAGCGGCTGGCCATGCACCGTTCCGTGACCCGTGAGAGGATGGAGTTCGCCCGGAGGGAGATTGAAGGTACGCGGACGCAAGGACGACGGAACGAACGAGGAGCTCGCCGAGCTGTATCGTCGCTACGGGTACTTGCTTCAGCGACGTAGCCGCACGCTTCTTCGAGATCCCGCCGCGGCCGAGGACGCACTACAAGATGCGTTCGTGAAAATCATTCACGCGCGATCCGAACTCACGACCGTGGAGAACCCCGTTGCATGGATGTACCGGGTCGTCGATCGATGCTGCTTCGACCAGCTGCGCCGGCGGAAGTTGCGCCGCACGGAACCGCTCGACGACCATGAAAACGAGCCTCATCTTCGGCCGGGTGTCGATGTCGAATCGCGCAATGCCGCCCTTCGGATTCTTCACGAGCTCAGTGAGCCCGAATTCGAAGTGGCGGTGTTGGCCTATGTCGATGGGATGAACCAAACCGAAATCGCGGCAACCCTGGGCGTGTCCCGGCCCACCATCTGGAAAAGGCTGACCCAGATTCGCGAACACGCGGCCGACCTTCTTGGAGAGGTGCCATGAGCCCAGCTGGAAACGAGCACCCCAGCGCCGTGCAACTCGAGGCGTACGCCGTAGGTCATGAGACGTCCGCAACCCGCGCGCACGTCGAAGGGTGTGCTTCGTGTGCCCGATACGTCGACGAAATTCGGCATAATGCGCAGGCGTTCGCGCAAGACGATGTCGCCGCGGCGAGGTTCGTGGGGGCCGTGCGCGCGAAGCAGGAAGCGGCGCGCGACGAGCGATCCCGACGATGGCGTGCGGGGGCGTGGAAGATGGGCGCGGCCGTTGCGTTTGCGGCGGGCACCTTCTTGTTCCTTCAATTTGGTCCTCTGAGCACACCGGGGCACGTCGTACCGTCGGAGGGGCCAGTACGGTTCAAGGGAGGTACGCAGGTCACGGTCATCGTGGAACATGCAGGCCTCCAATCGCGGCAGCCAGGGCCTCTGGAGCTCGAGCCGGGCGATCGCATTCGATTGGAGATCGCGCTGGATCACGATGAGCGCGTGGCCGCGGGGGTTCTTTCGAATGCCGGTGAATGGGCCGACCTTCAAGCGCCGACGGTTCTGAAGGCGGGGACCCATTACTCCGAGCAATCGATCCAGTTCGATCAAGAGGTGCCGACCGGGGTGATCCTCGTCGGCCCGGCCGAGGCCATCGAGCAAGCCCGTAAGAACCGCGATTTTCCCGATTCCGTCGTCTCGATTCGTCTGCGGGCCCATGCGCCGTAAGGGTCACTCGGCCCTCGCCCTGATCGCGGTGCTCGCCGGTTTGAGCGTCGCGAATGCTGCGCCGGTTCGCATTCTCATTGCGGCCGGCGCGAACCACGGTCTTTCGGACGACCGCCCGCTGTCGCATCCGCAAAGCGATGCGACCGCGGTGCGTGACGTCTTCACGTCCCTCGGCTGGGTGCGTGCCGATCATGCGATTCTTCTGCGCGACGCCACCAAGGGCGCGCTCGTTGCGGCGTTCGAGCGTGCTCGCGCGATTGCGGGCCAGCATGCCGCGAGCGAGGTGACGCTGGTCGTGTATTTCAGCGGTCACGGGGACCGAGCCTCCCTGCACGTGCACGGTGAGGGCTTGCCCGAGGCGGAGCTTTCCGCGCACATCGCGCAGGTGCCTGCGGCGCTGCGCATCGTCGTGATCGATGCGTGCCGCACGACGGAAGTGTTGCGCGCCAAAGGAATGAACGTGCAGCCGGGATTTACCGTGCAGCTTCCGGCGCAACCCGCCGCGACCGGATCGGTGTGGGTTCATGCTTCGGCCGATGGGGAAGCGGCGCAAGAGTCGGATGAAATCGGCGGGGCGCTCTTTACGCATTTCTGGTTGGCGGGGCTTCGAGGCGCGGCGGACACCAATGGCGATGGGCGGGTGACCTTCGAGGAGTCGTTCACCTACGCGTACCATCACACGCTTCTTCGCTCGGCGCGGTCGGGCGGCGTCCTTCAGCGGCCCGAGGTGACGCTGGCCTTGCGCGAAGCGGCGCCCCTCGTTCTGACGGAGACGGCCGGCGAACGCGCGCAGCTGGAATTCCCTCGCGAGGCCGACTCGCTCTACCTCGTGTACGCCGTGGGATCGCAGAGCGTCGTGGCGGAAGTCTCGGGGGCGGCCGATCGCGGTGTCCGCATCACCTTGCCGCGGGGGCGCTACATCGTCCAGAAACGCACGGGAGCGCACGGCACCGCGGCGGAGGTTTCGCTCTCCGCCTCGACGACGCGCGTGCTGACACCTTCCGACTTTCGCCATTTCCCCATGGAAACGCTCGCGCAAAAAGGAACGATGGTCGTTCGACCGTGGAGCGTTGCGCTGAGCAATACGGTATTTCGCGGCACGGCGGTCGACGTGGGCGACGAGCTCTCGGTGCGCATCGAGCGGCGTCAATCGGATTGGGCCTACGCGTTCGCCCCGTTTGGAGGTCTCGCCCTGCGCGCGACGGAATTCAACGATGTGCGCGAATGGTTCACCGGCGCGGAGCTCTCGCTCGATCGGCTGTTCGTTCTCGGTGGCGTGCTCGGCGCACCGACGCTCGTCCGTGTCGGTGCGGATGCCCGCGGGCAATGGATCTGGCAGTCCGTGCGCCGCAACGACAGCGATCGCCTTGCCTCGCTCGGATACGAGACCACGTCCCATCGAGCCGGCTCCGCGTTCGGCGGCGGCCTTCACGCGGCATGGCGGGTTTCTCCGACACCATCCTTCTACGCCGAGGCCGGCCTTCGCGCATTCGCTCTGGCCGCGAAAACCGATTCGGGGGTCGAAGGACGCGTGCTCGGCGGCCTGTGGCTATCGGCCGGCGCCCTGTTTTAGATGTTCCTCGAACGGCCCGATTAGGTCTCCTCTTTCGTGAAAGAGTCGTTGACACTGTTTCTTGCTAGGGCAAGACTCTTTTTCTTGAAAAATTCGACAAAACACGTTGGCCGGCGATGAGCAAGAAGACCGAGGCGGTAACCCGGCGTGTCGATCCCGAGGAGGCGGCGTTTCTCCGTGACTATCGGCCGGCGGACTTTCCGCGGCCGTCGGTGACGGTGGATGTGGCGGCGTTCAGCGTGCTCGATGCGGAGCTGCGCGTCTTGTTGGTCAAGCGGGGAGGGCACCCGTTCAAAGGGGCGTGGGCGCTGCCCGGTGGGTTCGTGCGCGTGGGCGATGGCCATCGCGATCAGGGGGAGGACCTCGATGCGGCGGCGACGCGCGAGTTGGAGGAGGAGACCGGACTGCGGGCCTCCGATGTGTACCTGGAGCAGCTGGGGGCGTTCGGCAAGGCGGCGCGCGATCCACGGATGCGCGTGATCACGGTCGCGTACTACGCGCTCATTCGGCCCGATTTGGTGCCGCTCGTGCGCGGCGGGGGCGATGCCGCGGCGGCGGATTGGCTCTCGGTGAATGCGCTGCGGCCGGCCGATATGGCGTTCGATCATCATGGCATCGTCACCCAGGCCGCGCGGCGCATGGCCGAGCGCGTCTCCTCGTCGAGCATCGCCTCGAGCCTCGTGACCAAGACGTTCACCATCCCCGAGCTTCGCCACGTGTACGCGATCCTGACAGGCAAGCCGCAGGATCCTGGCAACTTTCGCCGCAAGTTCGAGCGCATGGTGGAAGAAGGCATCATCGAGCAGGCACCGGGAAAGCGCATCACCGCGTCCAAGCCCGCGCTCGTGTATCGGTTCCTACCGGAGAAAACGGAGCATGAGTGCCGGCGGAGATAGCCTCACGCCTCGGGATGGCGTAGCTGCCCTTGCGTGGCACCAGTTGGCCCAGCTCGCGAGGCGATTTTGGCGAGAATGAGCAAGGATCGATTGGTGCATCGCGCATGGTCATGCGCGCCAAACATTCTGCGGCTTCGTTGAGAGCCCTTTTCCTATCGGTCGTTGGTCCGATTCCTCTTCTCGCGGCAGCTTCGTGCGGCTCGGATCCGGGAAAGGATCCGGAAAAGGAGCCGGTGATCGATCGCCCGATCATGACGGAGAATGCCTGCACGTCGGAGGAGCGCCGGCTGGAAGGCGTGAAGGCGGGCAATCCGGTCGACTACCTCGCGCTTCGCCTCGAGAAGGAGCCGGAGCCCGAAGTCATGATGTCCGAGGGGACGGCCTGCGCGAATGCCGCGAACCAGGCAATCTGTTTGCAGTCCCTTGCCAGCCTTCGTGAGACGACGGGGTTTCCCGAAAAGCTGTGCGGCCCGTGTTCGTCGAGCACGACGTACCTCGTGTACACGCGGCGTGACGAAGTTGGCTCCGTGACGTCGTTGGATGCCTTGGCAACATTTCTCCGTCCGGTGAGCGACGTGAAGACGGCGGCATTTCTCGTTCGCCAACATGGATACAACGTTGCGTGCTCGGCCCAGGCACGCAATGGGCGCGTGTCCGGCGATGGATTCGACATTCTCGGTGTCACGGGAGATGGCTGCGGGGCGGACAACGACATCAAGGAGCACGTCGTTCACGTGAGCAACTCGGCGCAGGTTACCGTGCTGCAAACGACCCTCATCAAGGCCGGCGATCCCAATTGCGCATCCGGTCGCAGGCCCGAAGGCTTCGCGCTCACCGGCCCATCCAGCGAGGCCACGCCATTGGGGCGCTTCTTCGCGGTCGCCGCGGAGCTCGAGGCCGCGTCGGTGCCGGCGTTCGTGCGCCTGGCCGAGGAGCTTGCGCATCATGGGGCGCCGGCGCAGCTCGTGGATGACGCCCGCAGCGCTGCCCGTGATGAAATTCGTCACACGGCCATGATGACGTCTCTGGCACGCCGATTCGGCGCGGAGCCGTCGACGCCCGACGTTCCGCAGCGGCCCGTGCGCGGCCTCTTCGAAATCGCGCTCGAAAATGCCGTCGAAGGCTGCGTGCATGAAACCTACGCGGCGTTGCAGGCGACGCACCAAGCGAGGCATGCCGACGATCGGCGCATCCGTAAGGTCATGGATCGCATCGCCAAAGACGAAACGCAACACAGTGCGCTCGCATGGAACGTCGCCGCATGGATTGAACCGTTGCTATCGGGCGAGGAGCGCGCACGCATCGACCGCGCGCGCTATGAAGTTGCTACTTCTTTGATTGAAACCGTTGCCGATCCGCACCCCGACATCGTACGCATCGCGGGCGCGCCGTCGGCGGCAGAGGCCTTGCGCCTTCTCGATGCCGTGACCGACGAGCTGTGGCCCGGATCCAATCGGGCGCAAATGGCATGAATTGGCACAGGCTTTGGGCAGCGTGAGCAGCAAAAAACCGCGATCATGGATTGGCGCAGGATATGCGATTAGCGCGGCCATGCGAACGACCCATTCCGTTGCTTCCTTAAGAAAACTGTTCTTCTCGGTGGTGAGCCCGATTCCGGTCCTTGCGATGGTCGCATGCAGTTCCGACAACGACGAGCCTGCCGGCATCGATCGCTCCGGCCTGTCGGAGACCGCATGCGTTTCGCGCGAGCGCCCACTGGAAAAGGTCAAGGCCGGCAATGCCGCCGACTACCTCGCGCTCCGCACCCAATTGTATCGCTCGGAGCCGGGCGGACCGGTGCCGTCGGGCGAACCCACCACGTATTCCTCCGTGGGAACGGCATGCTCCAGCGCCGCCAATCAAGCCAAATGTCTAAAGGACCTTGCGGACCTTCGGCCCGCTATCGTGCCCGGGAAACTCGGCCCAGGGATCCCTGGGCCAAGCCTTTCCTACCTCGTTTACACGAGACGTGACGAAGTCGGAGCGGTCGTGTCGAACGAAGAGTTCTCGGCGTTCCTCCGTCCCGTGGCCGACTTGGACACGGCAGCGTTTCTCGTTCATCGAAACGGATACGACCTTGCGTGCGAGGACACGCAACACAACGCCCGCGTGTCCGATGATGGCTTCGACGTCCTCGCGCGAAAGGGCGATGGATGCGGGAAGGGGCACGACATCACGGAGAATCTCCTCCACGTGGACAAGGATGGCAAAATTGCGGTGCGGGCTTCCGTGGTCGTGGAGCCCGCCGATCCACAATGCACGTATGGCCGAAAGCCCGAAGGCTTCGAGCCCGCCGGCGCAGTGGAGGAAGCAAGCCCGCTGGGGCGCTTCTTCGCAATCGCCGCGGAGCTGGAGGCCGCGTCGGTGCCGGCGTTCGTGCGCCTGGCCGAGGAGCTTGCGCATCACGGGGCGCCAGCGCAGCTCGTGGATGACGCCCGCAGCGCTGCCCGTGATGAAATTCGTCACACGGCCATGATGACGTCTCTGGCACGCCGATTCGGCGCGGAGCCGTCGACGCCCGACGTTCCGCAGCGGCCCGTGCGCGGCCTCTTCGAAATCGCGCTCGAAAATGCAGTCGAAGGCTGCGTGCATGAAACCTACGCGGCGTTGCAGGCGACGCACCAAGCGAGGCATGCCGAGGATCGGCGCATCCGCAAGGTCATGGAGCGCATTGCCGAGGACGAAACGCGGCATGGCGCGCTCGCGTGGAACGTGGCTTCCTGGATCGAGCCACGGTTGTCCGGCGAAGAACGCGCCCTCATTGACCGTGCGCGCCGCGGAGCCGCCGCTTCGCTGATGAACACTGCCGCAGAACCGCACCCCGACGTCGTGCATGTGGCCGGCGCGCCCTCCGCGGCGCAGGCCTCGCGCCTTCTGCACGCGGTCGCCGGCGAGCTCTGGGCGGCTTAGAAGTGCGACTGCACCGATAAATTGAAACTACGGTCCACCAGCGAGGAGCCCTCCGGGGCATATCTTGGCCAGATCACGTACTCCGTGAGGATCAGCACGTTGTCGTGGGGATGAAACGCCAGGGCGGGGGCGTGGATGACTTCTCGGACCTTCAGGTCATTGTAGAAGCCCGCGCTCCCATTGTAGCGAAGCGTGAAGCGCCAAATGTTGATATCGCCGCCCACGAGTACGTAATCGTTGCTCTTGGAGAATCGGCCCGGAACGAATGGCGTCGTCGGGGTGGCGGGAATGGCGCGATAGGGAAATTCCCAAACCGACTGCCCTTCTTGGTGCTGGTATTCGGCGCGCAACTCGAAAAGATCGTTCTTCAACGTGGCGTCGAAAGCCCCCCGCACCACGTCGTGGGTCCCGTCGGGGAGATCCGCCTGGAAGAATTGCGCCGAGAGCGCCGCCTCCAAGGTCATGCCGTGTCCGAGTTGGAAGAATGGCCCTGCGCGCCCGATGAAGTTGTTCATGCGGCGGCCGCCTGGAAGCGAAATCGTGTCGCGTGCGACCAGTGAATTGTTCGTCGTGCCGTCGCTAATGAAATACTGCAGCACGTAGTGGAACGAGATGTCGCGATCGGCGCGCGGCTCGTTGGATTCGAGGGAAACGCCGTATTCGGGCGCCGTTTTCATTCCATCGTAGAGCTGAATATTTCCGTAGAACGACTTGTCCCAAAAGAGCCCGAGCCGGCTGTACACCTTGCCGACTTTGAACGTCGCGGGCCCCAAATCCGCCGAAACGTAGGCTTCTTGCAGCCAAATGTTCGACGTGAAGAAGGCGCGGTGCTTCGTGTCGCGGAAACGCGGCTCGATGTGGATCTTGAATTGACCAAAGTCGGCGTTCAGCAAAAGACTCGCGTACAGCTCGACGATCTTGGGTCCCAGATCGATTGGCTGATACCAATAGAGAATGGTTCCGCCGCCGATCCGCAGCGTCTTGGTCCACGCCGGAATTTCGATGGGCGTCGGCCACGCGCTCGGTCCCGGCTCGCCCTGGGTGAGCGTCGTCGACGCCGTGCCCGTCGGGGCTGCGTGCGCTTCGGCGCCAAATGCACAAGGGAAGAGGAAGAGCGCGAAGAAAGTACCTATGCTTAAGGCCATGGAGGCGATCCGATGGACGATGTTCACGGCGCGACCATAGCGCACACGACGGTTGCGGTAACAAGAAACTTCGCTAAAGTGGACGCGTGTCTACTAAAAAGGAGGCGCGTCGGATCGGCGTGCGGAAACCCATGATCGAAGTCGACGGAGTGGAGAAGACCTACGGCCGGGCGACTGCGCTGGCGCCAACGTCCATTCGATTCGAGGCCGGAACGACGACGTCGATCATCGGGCCGAGCGGCTGCGGAAAGTCCACGTTGCTGCGCATCATCGCGGGCCTCATCCCGGCGGATCGCGGAAAGGTCATCTACGACGGCGAGGTGCTGAGCACCGACAACGTCAACGGACTGCGCCTTCGCACGGGCTTCGTGCTGCAAGATGGCGGGCTCTTTCCGCATCTGACGGCGCAACGCAACGTCACGTTGGTCGCGGAGGTGATCGGCCGCGGCACCGACGCCTCGCGGCGCGAGCGCGTGAAGGAGCTGGCCGCGTTGGTGCGTCTTCCCGAGGCGCGCCTGGTGAACCACCCGCGCGATCTCTCGGGCGGCGAGCGCCAGCGCGTCAGCATGATGCGCGCACTTTTCCTCGACCCGAGCTGGGTTCTCCTCGACGAGCCGCTGGGTGCGCTCGATCCCATCACGCGCCGTGGCCTGCAGACGGAGCTGCGCAGCATCTTCGCGCGCTTGAACAAGACCGTGATCCTCGTCACACACGACATGGGCGAGGCGGCCTACCTGGGGGACCGCGTTCTTTTGATGCGCGCCGGCCGGGTCGTGCAAGAAGGCACCGCCCGCGAGCTGGCCGAGCAGCCCGCGGAGCCGTTCGTGTCCGAGTTTCTGCGCGCCCAGCGCTCCCCGCTCGAGGAGGACGCCGCTTGATGCGCCGATCGCCCGTCGCGTTTTACGCATTTTACGCGGTGCTCGTCGCCGTACTCTCGCTCTTGACCACGCCTGCCCGCGCCGACGAGAAGACGATTCACGTCGGGTCCAAGCGGTTCACCGAGTCGTACGTGCTCGCCGAAATCGTGCGCAAGGTCGCCGAGGACGCCGGCGAGGTGCAGGCCGTGCACCACCAAGGGCTGGGCAACACCGGCATCGTGTTCGCGGCCCTCAAGAGCGGCAGTATCGATATCTATGCAGAATACACGGGAACGATCACGCGCGAGCTCCTCGGGCACAAGACCGACGTGGTGTCCGACGATCTCGCCTCGTTGAACCGCGAGTTGGCGCCGCTCGGCCTGCAGGCCGGCGTTCCGCTGGGGTTCAACGACACCTATGCGCTGGCCATGCGCTCCGAGGTGGCGAGCCAGCGCAACCTGCGCAGCATCAGCGAGGTGGCGCCGCACGCGGAGCTTCGGTTTGGCTTTTCGCAGGAGTTCCTCGAGCGGGCCGATGGGTGGCCCGCGTTGGTGTCGACCTACGGCATCAAGGCGCCGCGGCCGCGTGCCATCGAGCATGCCCTGGCCTACAAGGCCCTGGTGAACGGCGACATCGACGTCGTCGACGTGTACTCCACCGATCCGAAGATCGAGGAGGAGCATCTCACGGTGCTGCAAGACGACAAGCAGCTCTTTCCGCGGTACGACGCGGTGCTGCTTTACCGCAGTGACCTGCCGGAGCGCGCTCCGCGCACGTGGGCGGCGCTTCAGCGGCTGAAAGGCGCCGTCGACGAGAAGACGATGACGCGCATGAACGCGGACGCGGAGGTGCGCAAGCTCACCTTCGACGCGATTGCGCGCAATTTCCTGGCCGCTCCCGGCTCCAACGCCGAAAAAGCGACGTCGCGCCGCACGTTCTTCACCTTGCTCTTCGGGAGCGATTTCCTGAAGCTGACGCGCGAGCACCTCACCTTGGTGGCCATTGCGGTGCTTCTCGGCACGGTGGTCGGCGTGCCGCTCGGCGTGTGGGCCGCCTACCGGCGCCGCGCCACGCAGCCGATCCTGGGCGCTGTCGGCGTGCTGCAGACGATTCCTTCGTTGGCGCTCCTGGCGTTCTTGATCCCGCTGCTGCACCAGATCGGGTTCGTGCCGGCGTTGGTGGCGCTGTTCCTGTATTCGCTGCTGCCCATCGTGCGCAACACGTACACGGGGCTCTCGGACATCGCGCCGTCGTTGAAGGAGTCGGCGCTGGCGCTGGGCCTACCGCGTGGGGCCCGGTTGCGGCTCGTGGAGCTGCCGCTCGCATCGCGCGCGATCCTCGCCGGGGTGAAGACGTCGGCCGTGATCAGCGTGGGCACGGCGACCATCGCGGCGTTCATCGGTGCGGGCGGCTACGGAGAGCGCATCGCCTCGGGGCTCGCGCTGAGCGACAACGATTTGCTCCTCGCGGGCGCCGTTCCCGCGGCGGGCATGGCGCTGCTCTTCGAGGCCTTTTTCGGCCTGGTGGAGCGCTGGATCATTCCTCGGCCGCTTCGAGTTTCGGAGGAGGCGTGAGCGTGCGCTTCAACCTGAGGGCGAGCCATGGTGGCGCGGCGACGGTCGTTCCCATGATGACCAAGATGATGGCCATGTAGATGGACGGCTCGATGAGCGGCTGACCATCGATGCGGATGCGCGCGCCGGCGTCGGCGAAGATGAGGCCGACCTCGCCGCGGGGGAGCATGCCGATGCCGACCAAGAGCCGGTCTGCGCCGCGCGTGCGCATGCCGATGCCCGAGATGAGCTTTCCGGCCACGGCGGCGGCGCCGAGCAATGCGGCCAGGAGGAGCACGTGCAGCGTGGCGCCGCGCAGATCGACGGAGAGGCCCGTGCGCACGAAGAAGATGGGGGCGAGGGTGGCGGCGATGGGGCGAATCAGCTCCGCGATGTCGTGCTTCGTGTTCGATCCGAAGGGGCGCACGTGCATCTCGTCGAGCACCAGGCCCGCCGCGAAGGCGCCGACGATCGCGGCCAACCCCGAGAGGGCGCTGAGCCCCGCGAACGAGAGGCAAAGTGCGATGGCCAGCGCGCTGAGCACGCCCTCGGTCCGAAGGCGCGCACCGACGCGAAACACGCCGGGCGTGACGTAGCGCCCGACCACGAGTGCGCCGATCAAGAACGCCGCGGCCAGGCCGAGGAGCTTCAACGCGTGCAGCGGGCTGGGGACGGTGCCTTCCGCCGCAATGGCCGTCACCACCGACAAAACGATGAGGCCGAGCACGTCGTCGATGACGGCGGCTCCGAGAATGACCCGCGTTTCCGGCCGCCCGAGCGCGCCCAAATCGCGCAGCACCCGCGCGGTGATGCCCACGCTGGTGGCCGCCAAGGTGGCACCGATGAACAGGTGCAGCACGTGCGTCGCGTGCGGCGCGGCGAGCATGCTCGCGCCGTAGCCGAGCACCATGGGGGCGACCACGCCCACCACGGCGACGGCGCCGGAAGAGGGGATGACCTCGCGCATGTCGGCCACGGTCGACTCGAGGCCGACCTCGAACAAGAGCAGCACGACCCCGAGCTCCGCGAGGAAACTCACCGTCTCCGTGGTGGCCGCTTGCTCGAAGACGTGGATGCCGAGCATGTCCAAATTGCCGAGCACGATGCCGGCAAAGAGCTCTCCCAGCACCGGTGGCTGCCCGACCCAAACCGCCAGCTGCCCACCGAGTTTCGCCGCGACGAGCATCGCCGCCACGACGAACCAAATCATCGGGGAAACGCCGTGACCGCCCTCCGACGAGGACGCCAACGCCACGCCCGGCACGCCGAGCACCAGGATGACGGCGGCGAGCGCGATGAACCGAAACGCCGAGCGCACATTCGGCTTATAGCAGTACGGATCGGGCTAATCGTTGCGGAACGTATAAATCGTCGTGCTGCCTTCGTTGACGTTCACGTCGGCCGTTTTGGCTTCGCCGATATCGGACTCGCATCTCAAGCGATGCGATCCCGGCGTGAGGTCCACGGACAACGGTGTCGTGCCGCGAGGTGCATCGTCCACGAAGATGCTGCACGTCTGATTCATCGCGGTGATCTGCAGCTGCCCCACGGCCTTTTTCTCGGACTGCGGGTCCTTCGTGTCCTTGGCATCCTTCGCGTCCTTGCCATCCTTTGCATCTTTGCCGCGGGACGAACTTCGACGGGGGGCGCGTGTGGAGCTGCGCTCGGACGAGGGAAGGGAATCCACGTTGACCACCGGCGGGCTCATGCCGAACCGATCCACCGGCGGGAGTTGTGACGGCACGGGCGTGGTGCTCGCCTCATTGCGCGGGCTCGGGGTCACCACGCTGGCAACGTTGTCGTTCGCGGCGCTCGGTGGAACGGGCCCCGACGCGGCCTTTGGTCTCGGCGGATGCTTCCACGCGGCGTAGGCCAGCACGCACAGGAGCATCACGACCATCGCGCACAGGCCCACGACGTAGTTGCCCATGCGGCGGGCGGCACGTGTGGTGGCCCCACGCGGGCGCGGCGTCGGCGTCACGCCCGAACGCGGCGCGCCCTCCTCGCTCGCGGGAAGCAGGGGCGCCGCGATGCACGTCGGATCGCGCTCCAGAGGGGGGAGGATCTGCTCGAGCCGTGCCACCACCTCGTCGAAGTTCGCGATGCGCCGCTTGCGATCCACCACGAGACAGCCCCGCACCAACTCGCGCATGGGTTCCGCCAGGTGAGGGGCGCACGCGTCGATGCTGCGCGGCGTCTTCGTGGCCACCGTGAGGAGCAGCGCGTTGAAGTTGGGCGCCTCGAAACAGCGGTAGCCGCACAGCGCCTCGAACAAGATGGTGCCGAAGGCAAAGATGTCCGTGCGCCCGTCGATGCCGCGCATGCCCTGCGCCTGCTCCGGGCTCATGTACATCGGCGAGCCGAGGATCGTCCCCGTCAAGGTGAGCGACTCCACCGCGGCTTCGTCGTTCAGGAGGAACTTGCTGATCCCGAAATCGAGCAGCTTGGTGACGACGCCGTGGCGGTCCTGGTGGAGGAAGATGTTCGTCGGCTTGAGATCGCGGTGGATGACACCGTTCTGGTGCGCTGCCGACATGGCCCGCGCGACGTCGAGCATGATGGTGCAAAAGTCGTAGAGCCGCATGCGCGGTTCCTGCCGCATGATGACCGCCTCGAGCGACAGTCCCTGGAGCAGCTCCATCACGAGGAAGAACGAACCGTCCTCAGCCTGGCCGACGTCGATGATCTCGATGATGTTCGGGTGGTTGATGCGCGCGGAGGCCTTGGCCTCCATGAGCAGGCGCCGCCCGGCATCTTGGCCCATCGACGGGAGGAGGAACTTCATGGCGAACGCACGATCCGTGAACACGTTCGTCGCGGACCACACCGTCGCCATGCCCCCCATGCCGAGCATTTGGTTCAAGCGGTATTTTCCCGCCACCACGCGACCTGGTTGCATCGCGTGCTCGGCCCTTCCTCGTGCGCTGCGCTTCACGATCTTCTAGCTGGCAGTCAGCCCTCCGTCGATCACGAGCGTGTGCCCCGTGAGGAAGCTTGCCGCGTCGCTGGCCAGGTACAGGGCGCCGCCCGCAATCTCGTCCGGAACGCCCACGCGGGCCATCGGCGTGCGGCCGACGATGTTGGAGTTCAAATCCGGGTTGTCGACCAGGGCGCTGGCGAACTTCGTCTTCACGAAGCCGGGCGCGATGGCGTTGATGCGAACCTTGGACGGCGCCAGCTCGATGGCCAGCGTCTTCGTCATGCTGATGATCGCGGCCTTGGTCATGGCGTAAACGCCCTGGAGCGGCGTGCCCATGATGCCGGCGATGCTCGCGACGTTGATGATGCTGCCTGGCGCGCCGCGATCGATGAGGTGGCGTGCGACTTCCCGCGCGGTGAAGAAGTATCCTTTGACGTTGACCTCGAAGGTCTTGTCCCAGGCGCCGGCGTCGATGTTCAGAAATGGCCCGAAATACGGGTTGGTCGCCGCGTTGTTCACGAGGATGTCGACCTTGCCGAAGGTGGCCACTGCCTCTTTTACGAGGTTCTGGCAGTCTTCTTCCTTGCCCGTGTGGGCGGCGATGGCATGTGCGCTTTTGCCGATCGATTCAGCGACCGCGCGCACACCATCGATTTTGCGGGAGGCGACGACCACTTTCGCCCCGTGCTGCGCAAAGGTGCGTGCAATGGCTTCGCCGATGCCCCGGCTCGCGCCGGTTACGATGGCGACCTTTCCTTCGAGGCTGGTGGATACCGTCATGGCGACCAATTCTTAGCACCATTTCGAGACCACTTGTCCGGATGACGCGCCAGATCGACCTGCCAGGTCGTTCAGACACGGGGAGAAAACAACGTTCCCACCAGCGGACCTGTCCCGCTTACGTCCTGCCTAGGCCCCCGGCCCGCGTGGGGGCGGGTCTCGTCTACGCGACGTACGCGCCAAGTGAGCGGAATCGCTTGTAGCGATCGTCGGCTAGCTCCTCGGGCGTCATGGCCAGAAGCTCGCGCAAGCTCGCCTGTAGAACTACATCGATGTTGCGGGCAGCGGCCAAGGGATCCTGGTGCGCGGCACCGGGCGGCTCCTCGATGATGGAGTCGACGATTTTGAACTGCAGAAGATCAGGCGCCGTCATGCGCATGGCAGCCGCCGCGATATTGCTTTTGGCGCCATCCTTCCAGAGGATGCTCGCGCACCCCTCGGGTGAGATGACGCTGTACGTCCCGTACTCCAGGACATGCACGCGGTTGGCGACGCCCAAGGCCAGCGCACCGCCGCTGCCTCCCTCGCCGATGATGGTCGCGATGATCGGCACCTGCGCCTTCGACATGGCGAAGAGGCATGCGCCAATCGCTTCGCTCTGGCCGCGTTCTTCGGCGCCGATGCCCGGGTAGGCGCCCGGCGTGTCGATGAAGGTGAAAATGGGGAGCCCGAAGCGATCGGCCAGCTCGTAGAGGCGGCACGCTTTGCGGTTTCCTTCGGGGTGGGCCTGGCCGAAGTTTCGCGCCACCTTTTCTTTGGTGGTGCGGCCCTTTTGGTGGCCGATGACCACGACGCTGCGCCCTCGGTAGCGCGCGAGGCCCCCGACGATGGCGGCATCGTCACCATAGCGACGGTCGCCGTGGAGCTCTTGGAAATCCTCGAACAGCTGGCCGACGTAGTCGAGCGTGTAGGGGCGATTCGGGTGGCGCGAAAGCTGGACCTTCTGCCATGGCGTCAGGGTGGCGAAGACCTCTCGCGCCAGGCGGCCGGTCTTTTCCTCGAGCCGGCGCAGCTCGTGCTCGAATTTGGGATCGCTCTCGGCCAGCAACCGCAACTCACGCACGCGCGAGACGAGGTCGACAATCGGTTTCTCGAAGGGAAGTACGAACGCAGCCACGGCGATGTTTTTAGCCTACGCGCGCGGCGGCGGACGGTTTTTCGCGCTTGATGTTGAAGATACGCAGCGCTTTTTCTTTCCCTTTGAGTTGGGCGGGGGCGAGCTCCTCGAACTCGAACCGGTTGTTCAACCGCACCAAAGTGCTCTCGCTGACGAGGATTTGGCCGGCGGTGGCGATGCCACAGATCCGCGCACTGGTGTTCGCAGTGTCGCCGATGACCGTGTAGCTCAGTGCTTTGGAGCTGCCGACGTAGCCGGCCACGACCGAGCCGGTGTGGATGCCGATGCCGATGGCCAGCGGCGACTGATCGGCCTCGAGCAAGCGGCGATTGAACTCGGCCAGGGCCTCCATCTGATCGAGCGCGCTCTGCACGGCCCGGATGGGGTCGTCCGGGTGGGCGGCGGGCGCCCCCCAGAGGGCCATGATGCCGTCGCCCATGAATTTGTCGAGCGTGCCCTCGTACTTGAAGATGGTGGCCACCATCTCTTCGAAGTACTCGTTCAAGAGCTCGACCATCACCTCGGCGGTGGTGCCCTCGCTCATGCGGGTGAAGCCGCGGATGTCGCTATTGAAGACGGTGCACTCGGCCACGAGCTGGCCGCCCTTCTTCACCTCGAGTTTGCCGCTGATGACTTGCTCGGCCACGTTGGGCGAGAGCAGGCGCGAGAAGCGCTCGCGCGTGACGATCTCCTGCTCGATCTTCTTCGCGAGCAGCGTGTTCTCGATGAACATCGCCGCCTGGTTGCCCACCGCGGTGATGATCTCCAGGTCCTTCTGCTGGAACTGGGCGAGCGATTCGCTGTCCAACCAGAGCGCGCCGAGCACCTCTTTTTCGTGCAAGAGGGGCACGACGATGGCGCTGGAGATGCGGTTCAGGATCATCGACTTGCCCTTGGAGGCCGCGAAATCCATGCTCGCATCGTGGGTGATGACGCTCTTTTGCTCGTTGATGACGTGGTTCAGGATCGTCGATGAGACCTGAATGGGCGCGTCGGTTCCGTCCCGGCGGCGTGCGGCGCGAGGATGCAACGAGCCGTCGGCCTCTTTGAGGAGGATGACGCCGCGATCGGCGTTCACGAACTTGAAGAGGGCGGTGAGGATCTTCTCGAGCAGCTTGTCGAGGTCGCGCTCGAGGCCGATGTCGCGCGAGAGCTCCCAGGTGATGCGCAGTCGCTCGTAATCGAGCCGCAGCTGCTGCGGGTCGTGCGCGATCTGCTCGTACGGCGCGAAGCCCTTGGTGGTGGCCGCGATCTGCGCGCCGATGGCACGCGCCGAATCGAGCACGTCGACCCGGGTGCCGCCGAAACTCGGTGGACGGTGGGCCGGAGGGAAGGGCCGGACGCCAGGACCGGTGGCGGCGTTGTTGATGCGCGGCCCTCCGATGTGCCCCGTCCCGGTGGGGATGTGCGGGGCGTTGGCGTGCGGGAGCCCGTGCGGAAGGTTCCCCATCGGGGTGGTGCCGCCCGAAATGCCGTACGCACCGCTCGGTGCTGTCGGAGGGACATAGCCGGCGGACGGTGTCATGCCCGAAGGGGGATGGCCCGTGAAGGCTTGCGGGCGCGGGGTGCCGGGATACTCGGGGGGCGGGCCAAATCCCGGTTGCGGCAGCGACGAGGCCGGCGCGGTCGCATGGCCCGGGGCGCCATACGGCGACCGCGGTGAGTGCGGCGAATGCGGCAGCTGCTGGGCGGCCCAAGGCGGCTGGACGGCTTGGCTGGCACCGGCCGGCTGCTGAATGGCACCGGGGCTGATGGCCGGCGGCGCGAAGTTCGCGAGGCCCGAGCCATCGTCGAAGCGGGCGCGCGTAGAGCCCAACGCGAGCTCGTCACCGTGCTTGAGGAACTGCTCGCCGCGGACGCGCTCGTTGTTGATGTAGGTGCCGTTTAGGCTGCCGAGATCGCGCAGGATGAACTGCCCATCGCGCAACTCGATGATGCAATGCTCCTTGGAAACGATCTTGTCGAGGAGCTGAATCGAGTTGTTGGGGTGGCGGCCGAGGCTGTTGATCGGGCGAAGCTCAATGGCCTGCTGCCCTTCGGCCGTCGCCAAAATGAGGCGTGGCATAGGCTTTTCAAAGGCGAATGTACTCCGCTTTTTTCAGAGGGAGAAGGGCGCACTTCGAGACTGTTCAAAGTCTGGTAAGACAAGGCTTGCATGCAAGATCGCGGGCCAGCGTCACCGTCGTTGGACAATGAGGATTTGGCGCTGGAGCTCGGCGACGGCGCCGACCAGGTCACCGGCGTACCGCCCCCTGCCTGGAGCGATGCGTCGCTTCCGACATCGGAAAGCGCACGCGATGAGCACCGTGTCCCCCCCCGGCAGGTCACGGTTGCGGCGGATCCGACCATCTTACCCGAGCAACCGCGCGGAAGCCGCGGGCTGCTCGAGCTCGTTTCCCCCATCGCGCGGCGGGCGCTCGAGCTGGGCCTTTTGGCCCGAGAGCCGAGTTTCCACGTGTTCGTGGCGGCCGAGCCCGAGGTGATGATCGAGGACGACATCGTCCGCTACGCCGAGCGATTCGCCCGGGTGCGACCTCCGCCCCCGGACATCGTGTACGTCCACGATTTCGACCGGCCGGAGGCGCCGCGCCCTCTTCTTCTCCCCGCCGGCGTGGGGCCGACCCTGGTGGCGGCCATGGATGCGCTGGTCGACAAGCTGCAGGAAGAGATCCCCAACATTGCCCACAGCGACATGGTGCGCGAGGCGCAGGCGCACCTGGGGCGCGAGCTCGAGGCACGCAACAAGGCGGTGCTGACGCAGTTGGAGAGCACCGCAAAGACCCTGGGCTTCGGCATCCGTGCCGTACAAGGTGGGGTGCAGACCTTCCCCATCCTTCATGGCAAGCCATTGAGCGCCGAGCAGTTCTCGGCGTTGGATGACTCGACCAAGCGGGCGTTGAACGAGGCCGAGGAGCGGCTGACCACCGAGGTGGAAAAAGCTGCCGCGCTGGTGCGCGACGACAGTGCGCGGCATCAGCAAGCGCGCGACGAAGCCTTTTCCCGCGCGGCCGAGGAGCTGATTCGGGCCGGCGTGCAAGCGGTGCGCGAGGGCTTTGCCGAGCATATGCCGGTGCTGGGCCCGTACTTCGAGCGGGTCGAGCGTGCGCTCGTCGAGGACTGGGAGGACCTGGTCATCGACGACGGTGGGGAGGGCGAAGACGACGAGTCGGGCGGTTCGGGCCGGGACCACGATCCCGAGCACGCGACGCGGCTCAATCGCTTCAACGTGAATCTGCTGGTGACCAACGATCCGGCGTCGCCGGCGCCGGTGCTCTACGACACGAACCCGACGTACCCGAACCTGTTCGGCTACTTGGAGCGGCGCGCGCGCTTTGGTGCGTTGCTGACCGATTTCACACGGGTGCGTGCAGGCTCGCTGCACAAGGCCTCGGGCGGCGTGTTGGTGGTGCGCGCGGCCGACCTCCTCGCGGACCCGATCATCTGGGAGCGCATGAAGCGCGTGCTGCGCGAGCGGCAGATTGGCGCGGAAGACCCGCTCGGGCCTTTGGGCTTGTACGCGACCTCGCTGCGGCCCGTGCCGGTGCCCATCGAGGTGCGCGTGGTCCTCGTGGGGCCTCCGCATCTGTATGCAGCGCTCCTGGAGGCCGACGCCGACTTTGCGGCGCTGTTCCGGGTGAAGGTCGAGATCGAGTCGACGATTGCGCGCACGAACCAGAGTCTCGTGCTGCTCGATGCGTACCTGATGCACATGGGCAAGGACCGCTGGGGGAACTTCGACCGCGGCGCGCGGGCGAAGTTGCTCGACCTGGCCACGCGGCTCGCGGGGCAGCAGGACAAGCTGTCGCTCTTCTTGTCGCCGCTGGAGGAGACGGCGGCGTTCGCGAGTGCGTTGGCGGTGGCGCGTGCGGTGGACGATGGAACGAATGGCGCGCTGTCCAGCGATGGGGAGCCCGGACGCGAGTCGGTGCTGCCGCTGGTGAATCTGGCAGCGACACCTCCGTCCGCCATCGCAGTGACGGCGAAAGACGTGGACGAGGCGTGGCGCGAACGGAGAGACCGCGCCGGGTCGGCCGAGCGGCACATCCGCGAAATCACATTGAAGGGCGAAGTTGCACTCGAAACATCGGGCTCGCGCATCGGAGTCGTCAACGGGCTGAGCGTGTTCAGCGCGGGCGATGTCGAATTTGGGCAGCCGATGCGGATCACCGCCGTGGTGGCGCTCGGTCGCGAGGGGATCATCGACGTGGAACGAGAGGCGCAGCTCGGAGGGGCGATCCACACGAAGGGTGTCGCGATCCTGCGTGGATACCTCGGGCGCTTGTTCGGTCAGGAGCGTCCGTTGAGTCTGCGCGCGCAGATCGCCTTCGAACAAAGCTACGGCGAGATCGATGGGGACAGTGCGTCGTCGAGCGAGCTCTTTACGGTGCTCAGTGCGCTAGCCGACGTGGGCATCGATCAGGGCGTCGCCGTGACCGGCAGCGTCAATCAGCTCGGGGAGATTCAGGCGATTGGCGGGGTAGGGGCCAAGATCGAGGGGTTTTTCGATTTGTGCGCCGCCCGGGGGCTGACGGGCACGCAGGGGGTGCTCATCCCACGTTCGAATTTGGCGCATCTCGTTCTTCGTGACGACGTAGCGCTGGCGATCGTCGAGGGGAAATTCCATCTTTATGCGGTGCGCTCCGTGGAAGAGGGGATCGAGATTCTCACCGGGCTCGAAGCCGGCGAGCGCGACATCTCGGGCCGCTTCCCGGCGGCCAGTGTGTTCGGGCGCGTGGAGCGGCGTTTGATCGAGATCGCCGAGCGGCTGCGCGAGGCCGAGGGGCACGGCCACCACGATGGTCACGAGACCTTGGAAGAGCACCCCGGGGCCGATCTCGGCGACGGCGCCGACTTTCGAAGGTCGCGCGGATGAGGGCCCTTCTGGGGCTCCTCTTGGCTGCATCCTGCCTCGGGGGGCTGGGGTGCTTGGCCCGACCTACGGTGACGCGGGTGTACGAGGGGCACGTGGTGGAAGGCGGCATCGTGCTGCCGGAGCAGTACGCGACGTTTCTGCGCGGGGCGATGGCCGAGGAACAAGGGGATCTCTCGGCCGCGCTCCATGCCTACGAGGCGGCCTCGGAGATGGACCCGACGGATCCGGAGATCTGGACGCGGATTGGGGCCGTGCGCTGCCAGAAAGATCCGCGCGACGAGCGGGCGCGTACGGCGTTCGGGCGCGCCATCGATTTGGACAGGGAGTACGCCGCGGCGTGGTCGGCCCGGGCGAAGTGCGATTTGCTGCGCGGGCAGGATCGCGCGGGCATGCAGCGCGAGGCGGAGCGGGCCGTGGAGTTCGATCCGCAGGCCACGGAGCCGCAGGTGATCCTCGCGACCGCGCTGGCGATGCAGTCGCCTTCGGCCGATGCGGCGCGGAATCGGCTTTTGGCGCTGACGTTGAAGCAGCGTTCGAGCACGGCGGCATGGCGGGCGCTCGGTGCCTGGGCGAAGAGCCATCGGGATCCGGCGCTGGCCGCGCGCGCGTACGGGGAGGTGGCGAAGATTTCGCCGGTGGCGCACGCCGAGGTGGCGTCGGTGGTGCTGGAGCTCGCGGGCGCCGGTGAGTTGGTGGCGGCGCGATCGCTCGCGGGCGCGTTGGTGGATGCGCGGCGTTCGACCGGCGCAGGGCCGGAGGTCCGCGGCTTTGCGCGGCCGACTTTCAACGCAGAAGCGGGGGTGCCGGGCAATCGGCTGGTGGCGCGCCTGGCGGTGGACGATGCCGTCTCGATGGGCGATCGGGAGCGGGTGCGGCGTCGCGCGGTGTCGAGTCATCTCGCGCTGGACGTGGTGGCGGGGCGCGCGCTTCTTCTGGGGCGCCCCGACATGGCGCGCGAGTTTGCGGAGCCGCTGGTGCAAGCCGATCCGCGGGCGTCGGGGGCGCGCTTGGTGCTGGCGATTCTCGCGTACGAAGCCGACGACAAGGCCGGGCTGACGCGTGCATTCGCCGATGCGGGCGGCGGCAAGGGCGCGAAGTCGGGCGGCGATGTGCCGGTGGTGGCCGAGGCCATTCTGCCGTTCTTGCGCGTGGTGTCTCGCGCGATGGGCCCCGAGATCGCGCGCCGTGTGGCCACCGCGCTGCCCTGCGAGACGATTGTTGCGGGCGACGCGTTGGTGGTGCCTCTTTCGGTGGCCCTGGCCGACTCCGGCGCGTTGGCCCCCGACGCCCTTTCCGCCGACGGCCGGCTCGAACTCGCCGTCCGCCGCGGCGAAAGCGTCACCGGTTCGCTCGACGCCCTGGACGCGCGTCACCGTTTGCTGATGCTCGCCTCGACGCGCCCCACTTCGAACGAAGCCCGCGCGCTGCTGCGCCACATGGGCGCCTCCTGGGTTCGCGATCCCTTGGTCGCCGTCGCCATGGGCCGCATGGCCGTCGCGGGCGCCGTCGAAGTCGACGCCACGACGCCCACGCGCATCGCCGAAGTGGCCCCCGCCGATCCCCTGGTCGCGACGACCGCCTTGGAGCTCGCACGAAAGCACGGCGACACGGCCGCCGCCCTCTCCATCGGCGCCCGCCTCTCCGCCATCGCCACCACCCCGCACCAAGCGCGCTAGCGAGCTCGAGTTGAAGTCGGGTCCAGATGGACTAGACTAGACCAGAGCTATGAACATCAACGTCTACGCCGCGAAGACGCAACTCTCCAGCCTTCTCGATAAGGCTGCGGAAGGAGAGGAGATCGTCATCACGCGGAATGGCCGTCCCGTCGCCAAGCTCGTTCCGGCGAACGCCCCCACGAAGCGTCGGGTGCTCGGCCGACTGAAAGGGCGCATCCGAATTCGAAAGGACTTCGACGCCCCTCTACCAGATGATGTCCTCGATGCATTCGAGAGGAAGTGAGAATTCTTCTCGATAGCCGTTCGTGATACGGCGTTCACGGAGCTACCGGTTGTCTTTTCCCATGCGATTCGCCTGCGCGGGCTGCCGCCGCATCATCGCGATCCCTTCGACCGTTTGCTCATCGCACAGGCGGTCGACGAAGGATTGACCATCGTCACTCACGACCGCGAGTTCGGGCGCTATCTCGCGCCCGTTCTCTGGAGCTAGTGAACCGGTGACTTGTCGGAGCTCGGCTTTTTTCCTGAGTCGGGGCTCGTGGTGCTTGCGTCGGGACCTGCGGTGCCCGCGTCGGGGCGCGCGTGGTTTTCCACTTGGAGGTCCATGCGGGCGACCGTGTTGCCGGTGACGGCGGGGAGGGGCTTTTTGACGCCGTTGCTCACGGAGCGGTGGAAAACCTCGATTTCGAGGGCGTCCATGGGGTGGTGGTCGGCGCTCTCGCTGGGGACGCCGTCGATGCGGAAGTGGCCTTCGCGATCGGTGACCGCGTGGAGCGGCTGCGGGAAGGTGTAGACGTCGGCGGCCATCCAGGGACCGCTCATCTTGTCGACGAGAACCGAGAAGCCCGGCTTGCCCGGATAGACCTCCACCGGATCGCCTCCGGGTGAGGCCACCATCAACGCGGGCAGCGCGTTGTCGGCGATTTGCGGCGCGTGCATCTTCGGATCGCGGTTGTAGACCTGCAGCACCTGCCCGAACGTCAGATCGAGGGTGCGCGTCGAATAGGCGCAGTGCTCGATCGTGATGGCCTTCTTCGCGCGCCGTTCGGCCACGATGTAGCCGCTGTAGCCGGTGATCACCACCAGCGCATCGGCCAGCGGACGTGAGCCGTCTGCACGCGGCGGCCCCTCGCGGAACGCCTTGCCGTAAACCGCCTCCGCCTCCGGGCAGCGCGAAAAATCCACGCCCTGCACCGCCGCCGCGGGATCGCCCGTCACGGTGAGCGTGCCTTCGACGCTTCCCGTCGGCCCGTCGTACACGGGGAAATTCTTCGGATTCACCACCGCGTGCACGCTCGCCGAGGGAACGGGCATCGCGTTGGCCGGCTCGTTCGGCCCCATCGCAATCACGGGAACGGCGCCGTCGCTGGCATCTGCCTCGGCGGCCGTTCCCTTTTCCTCGCTGCAGCCCCGGCACCCCGTGGCCGAAAGCAGCAGCGCGTACAGCGCAAGTCGCGCGCGCTTCGTCATTATTCGCGGAGCGTCAGGGCAGCGGCTTCGGCCACGTCCAACGAACGCGTCGGCAGAATGCCCAGTGCCAACACCAGGAACGCGCTCACCACCAGTGCTGCCGCCACGTAACCCGAACGCATCGGCGTCGCAATCGGAGCGCCCGCCGCCGGCTCACGCATGTACATGTAGACCATCACGCGCAAGTAGTAGTACGCGCCGAGCACGCTGTTGAGGAACCCCACGATGGCGAGCACGTAGAAGCCACCGTCCATCGCCGCGCGGAACACGTACCACTTGCCGAAGAAGCCCGCGAGCGGCGGAATGCCCGCGAGCGACAGCAAGAAGAACGAGAACGCCAGTGCCGCTGCTGGGTGACGCTTGCCGATGCCGGCGAGGTCCTCGTAGCTCACCGCCTCTGCGCCGCGACGGCCGCAGTAGATCAGCGCGCCGAACGCACCCACCGTCGAAACGGTGTACGTCAGAAGGTAGAACAGCACGCTCGCGGTGCCCTGCTGCGGCGAGCGCGCCGTCGCAACCACCGCGACCAAGAGGTACCCGGCGTGCGCCACGCTGGAGTACGCGAGCATGCGCTTCACCGACTCTTGACGGCCCGCGATCAAGTTCGCCACGGTCATCGACAGCACCGCAATCCACGCGAGCACCGGAGGCCAACCGCTGGCCCACGACATCGATGCCGGATCGCCGAACATCGTCAGCAGCACGCGAAGCATCATCGCGAACGCGCCGCTCTTGACCACGGCGGCCATGAACGTCGTCGCCGGCGTCGGCGCACCCTCGTACGCGTCGGGCGTCCACATGTGGAACGGCACCGCGCTCACCTTGAAGACGAGGCCGATGAGGATGAACACCAGGGCCAAGATCACCATCGGGCTCTTGGTCGCACCGCCCGCGAGCGCTGCACCGATGCCGACGATGTCCGTGTGGGCCGTCGCGCCGTAGAGCAGCGCGAACCCGTAGAGCATGATCGCCGCGGCGAAGGAGCCGAGCAGGAAGTATTTCAACCCGCCTTCGGCCGAACGCGCGGACGTCCGGCGGAACGCCGTGAGCGCGTAGGCGCCGAGCGACATCGTCTCCAGGCCCAAGAACAGCGTCAACAGGTCGCCCGCCGCGGCGAGCATCATCCCGCCGAAGGTGGAGAACAGGAGCAGCGAGTAGAACTCACCGCGATCCAAGTTGTGCTCGGGCAGATACCCGCCCGCGAGAAGCGACGCGAGGGCGCCGCCCAGGCAGAGGAGCACGTTGAAAAACAGCGAGAACCGGTCGATGAGCAGCCATGGAGCGACGGGCGAAACGTCGAGCGACTCGGGGCCGTGCAGCCACACGGCGGCGGAGAAAGCGCCGGCCGCGAGGAACACCACGGTGGTGCCCATGGCGAGCCCCGTGGGGCGTTTGCCGGCGCCGTGCCGTGCGAATGCCTCGGCGACCATCAGCAGCATGGCGCCGAAGCCGAGAACGATGAGCGGTGAGAGTGCGAATGCGAGCTGCATGACGAGAACTCTTTCGGGGAAAGCCCGCTACTACTGAGCGAGACCGCTCGGGGGAGGGGAGGGGGAAGGGCTCGCTTCGGCGGCTGCTGCCTCCGCCGTTTGGGGAGCTTCGGGCCGCCGCGCAAGCAGACGAATCGGACCCTGGTAGAAGCGCGGTGCGGGGCTCTGTTCGACGCGCGCCTGCAGATCGCCCAGCACGCGGTCGGTCGCGCCGCGCATGCGGGAGAGGAAGATGTTCGGGAACAACCCGATGGCGAAGATGGCGATGACCAGCGGCGCCAGCGCGATGATCTCGCGGTTGTTCACGTCGTGCAGCTTCTTGTTCTCCGGCTTGGTGATCGGCCCGAAGAACATTTTCTGCACCACGTTGAGCATGTAGAGCGCACCGAGGATGACGCCGATGGCCGCACCCACGGCCTGGATGCCGTTGAAGTGCCCGAGCCGCGTGCTCACGAACGTGCCCGTGATGACCATGAACTCACCGACGAAGCCGTTCGTGCCGGGGAGCCCGACGCTGGCCATCGTCGCGATGATGAAGAGCACCGCGTAGATCGGCATCACCTTGGTGAGGCCGCCGAACTCGTCGACCTGACGCGTGTGCCGGCGGTCGTAGATGACGCCGACCAAGAGGAACAGCGCGCCGGTGGAGATGCCGTGGTTGATCATCTGCAGCACCGCGCCCTCGACCGACGCCGGCGTGGCCGCGAAGAGGCCCAGCATGACGTAACCCAAGTGCGCGACCGACGAGTACGCGACCAAGCGCTTCACGTCGTCCTGCTTGTAGGCGCAGAGCGCGCCGTAGATGATGCCGCCGAGCACCGCCACGCCGGCCAGGTTCGCCGCGAGCTCGGTGGAAGCCTCGGGGAACAGACCGATGCAGAAGCGCAGGTAGCCGTACGTACCGAGCTTCAGCATGACGGCGGCCAGGATCACGCTGCCTCCCGTGGGCGCCTCCGTGTGCGCATCGGGCAGCCACGTGTGCACCGGGAACATCGGCACCTTGATGACGAACGACAAGGTGAACGCGCCGAACAGCCAGAGCTGGATGTGCCGCGGGAGCAGAACACGCTGCAACTCGAAGTAGTCGAACGAGGGCGTACCGCCGTTCAACTTCGCATACGTGTAAGCGAGGTACAGGATGGCGGCCAGCATCAGCACCGAGCCGAACATCGTGTAGAGGAAGAACTTGATGGCCGCTTTGATGCGGTTCGTACCGCCCCACACGCCGATCATGACGTACATGGGGACGAGCATCAGCTCCCAGAAGACGTAGAAGAGGAACAGGTCGAGCGCGACGAACGACCCGAGCATGCCCGCCTGCAGAAGCAGCAGCGAGAAGCACCACTCCTTCATGCGCGCGTGGATAGACCCGAACGACGCGTAGGCCGCGATGGGCACCGTGAAGTTCGTCAGGATGATCAGCCAGAGCGAGATGCCGTCGACGGCCACGTGCCAGTGGATGCCGAACTTCGCCAGCCAGACGATGTCCTGGTTGAAGTGGAACGTGCGACCCATGTCGACGCGCAGCAGCGGAAGGCTGACCGCGAGCGCCGCGAACATGAAGCCGAGCGTGGCCCACTGAAGGACGCGCGGTGAGTTGCGCGGGAAGAAGAGCACCGCGACGGAGCCGAAGAGCGGCAGGCCGACGATCCACGCGAGGAGCGAGGTCGACTCGGCGACGGCTTCTTCTTCCGCTGCGGGGTTCGTCCACCACATGCGCATGACGAAGATGACGATGAGCGCCGTGATGAGCGCCAGCGGCAAGCGAAGCTTCGACCCGCGCCCTTTCGGCACGAGGTACGCGACGAACGAGGGGACCAGGATGGGAATGAGGCCGCCGAGGGCAGCGATCAATGCGGTAGGCATGTCAGATTCGTCCTAGTTCGATCCCAGTTCCATCGGGTTCTGCGCCGCCGGGCGGTTGAGGGGGACCTCCACCGTCGCGTGCCGTCCGAATGCGTTGGTCACCTCGAGCTTGACCTTCAGCTCTTTGCCGGGATCGAGGTGCACTTTCACGGAGGTTTGGTCGGTGAAATCCGGCTTGTCCGGCTCACCATTGCCGTCGGCATCCCACCGGTACGAGTAGCCCATGCCCGGTGCAGCGGTGACGACGTAGTCACCGTTGGGCGAGGGCGCCGTCGACACCTGCGCGTGCGGTGCGACGAAGAACCAGGAGATGACCGCGATGCCGATGACCATCGCCGCCGCGTACACGTGCACGACGCCGGTCTGGAAGGTGCGCAGCACCGTACCGAGGGCCGCGACCACCAGCGACGACAGCTTCGCGATGATGCCGTCGACGAACCACTGATCGAACGCCGCCGCCGTCTCCGCGAGTGCGTCCACCGCCGAGAGGATGGTCGCCTCGTAGAACTCGTCGACGTACCACTTGTTGTACGCCGCGCGATGCAGCCGCGGTGCAGCCTCGGCCCAGCGCTTTGCGGGCTTGCCTTCGGCCTTGATGTACACCGCGTAGGCGAGGCCCAGACCGATGATGAAGGCGAGAACGCCCGGCACCATGAGCGGAAGCTCCAAGTGTTCCGCCGTCTCCGCGACGTGCACGCCGGCTTTCTGCGCTTCCTCGAAGACCGGCTCGAGCCAATGCTCGAGGGGCAGCATCTTGGTGAGCGGCGCCGGATTGAGCGCGCCCGCGAAGGCCGCGAACGCAGCCAGGATGACCAGCGGTGCGGTCATCGGCAGCGGCGACTCGTGCGGCGCCGGGCCGGGGACCGTCAGGTCTTCCTCGTGGTGGTGACCATGATCGTCGTCATGGTGCTCGTCGTCGTGACCGTGGTCATCGTGCGCGTGGGCCACGTCTTCCTTTGCCGCGACCTTCACGCCGTGCGCCGGGGTGAGGCCCGACCCGCGCCCGATCGCCCAACCGCGGAAGCTGCCGTGGAAGGTGAGGAACAAGCAGCGGAACATGTAGAACGCCGTCATGGCCGCGGTGATGATGCCCACCGCGTACACGGCCTTGCCGATCCACTCCGGCTGCTGCCAAATCGCGATGTGGCGCGCGGTCATCTTCGCGGCGACGGGGCTGATCGAGTGGTTCACGTAGGCGCGGAACAGAATCTCGTCCTTCGAGAAGAAGCCGCTGAGCAGCGGGCAGCCCGCGATGGCCAGCGTGGAGACGAGGAACGTCCAGTACGTGTACGGCATGTACTTCTTCAAGCCGCCCATGTGCCGCATGTCCTGCGACTTCACGTCGTCGTGGATGCGCGCGTGCATCGCGTGGATGACGCTGCCGGCCCCGAGGAACAAGCAGGCCTTGAAGAAGGCGTGTGTGAGGACGTGGAAGAAGCCCGCCGTGAAGGCGCCGGCGCCGACGCCCATGAACATGAAGCCGAGCTGGCTCACGGTCGAATAGGCGAGCACCTTCTTGATATCGTTTTGCACCAGCGCAATCGTCGCCGCGAGCAGCGCCGTCGCCGCACCCACGCAGAGGACCGTGGTCATGACGAAGGGCGAGAGCACGAAGACGAACGACAGACGGCAAACGAGGTAGATGCCCGCCGTGACCATCGTGGCCGCGTGGATGAGCGCGGAGACCGGGGTTGGACCCGCCATCGCGTCCGGCAGCCACACGTAGAGCGGAATCTGCGCGCTCTTACCGGCGCAGCCGAGGAGCAGCGCCAAGCCCACCGCCGTCGCCGCACTGATGGTGATCGGCGTGGTCGGTTGCAGGAACTTGAAGAAGCCCTGGTACTGCCCGCCGCCGAGCGGCCACAGGTGAATCTGGTACGCGTCCGCGGGGTTGTCCGCGAGGACCGACGCATTGTTCTGGATGCCCGTCCAATCGAGCGCGCCGGTGTAGTGCACCAAGAGGAACATCGCGCAGATCAGGCCGAAGTCGCCGATGCGGTTCGCGATGAACGCCTTCTTGCCGGCAGCTGCGTTGGGCATTTGCTCGTACCAGAAGCCGATGAGGAGGTACGAGCAGAGACCGACGCCCTCCCACCCGACGAACAGCACGGGCAGGTTGTCCCCGAGGATGAGGATGAGCATCGAGAAGATGAACAGGTTCAGATACGCGAAGAACCTGTGATAGCCGGGGTCGTTCTCCATGTACGACGTCGCGTACAGGTGAATCAGGAAGCCGACGCCGGTGACGATGAGCATCATCACGCCGTTGAGCGCGTCGATGCTGAATCGCAGGTCGATGTTGACGGTCGACCCGGCGCGCCCGCCGTTCGTGTGCATCCACTCCCACGCGGTGAAGTACAGGCGCGTGTGCGCATGTTCGCCGCCGTGACCGGCGTGATCGAGAAGGAGGAACGCGATCAGCGAGGCGATGAAGCTCACGCCGACGGCGGTGAGGGTCATCATCTTCACGGCGGGCTTGCCGAGACGGCGGCCCCAGATGCCGTTGACGAACGCGCCGAGGAGCGGCATCCCGAGGATGACCGCAATGAGGGAGAAGTCGTTGCTGGGAAAGAGCGATTCGAGCAGCTTCATGGCCCGTCAGTTCTTGAGGAGGTCCGCCTCGTCGGAGCGCACCGTCCGCCGAATGCGGAAGAGCGCCAGAACGATGGCCAATCCGACCGCAACCTCGGCGGCTTCGGCGGCGATGAGGAAGAACGCGAACATCTGCCCCGTGTGCGACTCGGGGTGAGCGGCGTTGAAAGCGATCAGGGTCAAGTTCACCGCGTTGAGCATCAACTCGATGCTCATCAGGGTGACCAGGACGTTGCGGCGGACCAAAAAGCCGACCCCGCCGATGGTGAACAGCAAGGAACTCAGCACCAAGTAATGCGTTACGGGAATCATGGGTGCTTCTCCGCTTCTACGTTGCGGGCGGTTGCTGCGGCCGCAGGACTGGCCTTGGCCGGCGACATCTCGTGCGCCAGGCGGCCGCGCGCGACGGCGACGGCTCCGACGATGGCCACCATGAGCAGTGCGCTGGCCAGTTCGAACGGCACCACGCCGTCGGTGAAGAGCACCCGCCCGATGGCGTCGACGGTGCCGAAGTCCACGGCGACGCGTTGGAGCGGCGCGAACTCCACCTGTTTCGCCATGAGCAAGATGGCTCCGGCCGCTGCCAAGCCGAAGAGCACACCCGCAAACGCGCGCGGCACACGGCCGTGGTGATCGCGCGGTGGGGCGGCGTCGGGGCCGAGGAGCATGATGACGAAGAGGAAGAGGACGACGATGGCGCCCGCGTACACGATCAGCTGAATGAACGCGATGAACTCGGCGTGCAGCGCGAGGAAGAGCCCCGCGAGCGAAACCACCGTGAGCAAAAGCCCCATCGCACCGCGAATGGGGTTCTTGTTCGTCACCACCACCAGCGCCCCGAGCAGCGAGAGGGCCGCGAGCAGGTAGAAGTAAATCTGGCCGATGATCATAGGTTCACCAGAAGCGTCGCATCTTCGCGGGTGCGCTCGCCGAGGACGTAGGCCTCGAAGTCCTTGCGGAACTTCTGCAGGAAGCCGAGGGCGGGCATCGCCGTGCCTTCGCCGAAGGCGCAGATCGTGTTGCCCATGATGTTGTTCGCGATGTCGTGCAAGTTATCGAGTTCCGCCATGGTCGCTTTGCCATCGAGGATCTTCGTGACCGTGCGGAACAGCCACGCGCCGCCTTCGCGGCAGGGGGTGCACTGGCCGCACGATTCGTGGCGGTAGAACTGCATCAAGTTCTCCATCGCCAGGACGGGGCACGTTCCCTCTGCGAGCACCGTCGCGCAGCAGGTGCCGAGCATGGTGCCGATGCCGCGCATGGTGTCGACGCCGAGCGGCACGTCGAGGACGCTCTTGCCGTGCCAGGGATGCAGCGGGCTCTTTTCGTCCGGCGCATTCACCTTTTCGTCGGCGCGCAGGATGGGCGTGGACGAGCCGCCGGGGATGACCCCGAGCAGTTCGCGATCGCCTTCGATGCCGCCGCCGATGTCGTAAATCAGCTCGCGCAAGGTGACGCCGACGCAAAGCTCGATGACCTGCGGCTTCTTGACGTGGCCGTTCACGCCGAAAAGGCGGCTGCCGCCGTCGCGCAGGTGGTGCAGGGCGCTGAGCTGCGAGTAGGTGTCGCCGCCCATCATGAAGGCCGCGGGGACCATCGCAATGGTCTCGAGGTTGTTGACCGTGGTGGGGCAGCCGAAGGCGCCGGCCTGCGCGGGGAAGGGCGGCTTCAAACGAGGCTCGCCGCGCTTGCCCTCGAGCGAGTTGAGAAGCGACGTCTCTTCGCCGCAGATGTACGCGCCGGCTCCGGTGTGGACGTACACCTCGACGGGGTAGTCGATGCCGAACGGCGTCTTGCCCAGGTAACCCTTGGCCTTTGCCTCTTTGATGGCGCTCCAGAGGCGCTCCTTGGAGAGGTGCAGTTCATCGCGCACGTAGACGTAGGCGACGTGGGCGCCGATGCCGAAGCAGCCGATGATGCAGCCCTCGATCACGGAGTGGGGATTCAGCTCCATGATGGTGCGGTCTTTGTGCGTCCCCGGCTCGCCCTCGTCGGCGTTGATGACGAGGTAGGCGGGCTTGGTGGGGTGGGGCTTCATGAAGCTCCACTTGATGCCCATGGGGAAGCCGGCGCCGCCGCGGCCGCGGATGTTCATCTTCTTGGCTTCGTCGACGACCTGCTGCTGGGTCATGCGAAGCGCCTTTTTGGCGGCCTGGTAGCCCTGGACCTCGCGTTCGTACACGTCGAGCGTCCAGCCGTTCTTGATGCCGTAGACTTTGCTGAGGTAGTTGACGCGCTTGATCATCGGTCCTTACCTCGTGAGCCGGTCGAGGATTTCGTCGACCTTCTCGAGGGTGAGGTTTTCGAAATATTCCTTGTCCACCTGGATCATCGGCGCGGTGCCACAGCTCGCGAGGCACTCGGCCGTGCGGAGGGTGACCTTGCCGTCTTCGGTGGTTTCGCCGGCGTGAATGCCGAGGCGCTTCTCGCAATGCTGAAGGACGGTGCCCGCACCGCGGAGGGCGCAGGGAAGGGTGCGGCAGACCCAGACTTGGTGCTTGCCGACCGGCTTCTGGTTGAACAGCGTGTAGAAGGTGACGACGCCTTGGACGTGCGAGAGGGGGAGATCGAGCGTGTGGGACACGTACTCGACGATCTCCGGGCTGATCCAGCCCTCCTGCTCCTGGCAGAGATGAAGCAGGGGAATGCAGGCACCCATCTTCGTCGGATAGCGGGTGAGGATCTCGCGAAGGGCGCGCTCACGATCGGCGGAGAGGGCAAAGCCAGCAGGCGGTTGGGGCATCGGGGGAAGTCTTTGTTTCGGTTTGTTGGTAGCGGGGACGCGGGCGCCAATTAGCACGATTTCCCACGCGGCGGCGCGCGAACGCTAGTGTTGAGCAAGGAGGGGTGTCAAGACGCGTTTCGGCGCGCCATCCACCTCGCCTTTCACCTGAGGTAAGAGGGCGTAATATGCGCTTGAGAATTGAGGATCCCGGGCGCTATGCTCAGGCCCTCTTTTTTCGGGGATCAGCGGCCCCTTCTTCAGGTCGAGCCCACAAGCCGCAAGGCCAGCTAGCATAAAAGCAAGAGCGCGGAGGCCGCCGCGCATGGAGGTAGCCGAGTGTTCTGCCCGAATTGTGGAACCCAAAATCCGGACAACGTGCAGACGTGCACGAAATGCGGGTTCAACATCAAGGGGGCGGCGGCCCCAAAGTTCAAAGGGACCATGCTGATGATGAATCAGCAGGTTCGCCCGGCGGTACCCGGTGCGCCGGGGGCTCCGGGAGCGCCCGGGACTCCTCCTCCTCCGCCTGGCGATGGGCCCGGTGCGGGGACACCGGCCACGGCGCCGTTTGGTGGCCCGCCCGGCGGACCGCCCCAGCGCCTCAAAGGGACGATGGTGGGCGTGGCACCGATGAGCGCCGGATCGGCCCCGGCCCCTGGTTTTCCGCCCGGAGCCCCGGCCGGATTCCCGCCCGCCCCAGGATTTCCCGCCGACCCGGGTGGCTTTCCGCCTCCGCAAGGGGGCGCTCCCTACTACCCACCACCCGGCGGCGCGCCGCAAGCCGCTCCTCCTGGGTTTCCTCCGCCCGGCGGGGGCGCGCCCACGCCTCCTCTCGGATCGCCCGGGCACCCGGCGCATTCTTTTGGCTCGCCCGAGGGGGTGAACGCGTTCAGCGGGACGGTCGTCGACGCGGCCCCGCCGTTCCCGATGCCGCCGGCCGGCGAACCTCCGGTACCCGCCTTCGGTGGGGTGCCGCTCGGGGGTGGTGCGCCGCTCGGGGGGGGGCCCCTGGGCGCGCCGCCGCCGGATCCCAACGTGTTTGGCGGGCCTCCTCCAGGTGGTGGCGGTCCGAGCGACCCCTTCGGGGCACCCCCTCCGCCGCAACACGGTGGTGGAGGCGGCAACTACGGCCCGCCTCCTGGCGGCCCCAGCTTTGGGGGGCCTCTTGGAGGTGGACACGGGGCGCCGGGTGGTCACCCGGGCGGATACGGTGCGCCGGGGGCCTTCGGGGGTCCGCCTCCTCAGGGTCCGGGCGGCGGTGCCTATGGCGCACCGCCCGGTGGCCCGCAGGACTTCGGTGGCCAGATGCAGCAAGGCTTCAACCAGGCTGCGGACGCGGTTCACCAGGCGTTCAACCCGCAGCAGCCCTACGGCGCTCCGGGGGCGTATCCGAACCAAGCCCAGTATCCCAATCAGGCCCTCGCGCCGATGGGGGCTTTCCCGCAGGGCGGCCCCATGGTGCATGCCCAGCCTGGACAGCATGGCCCCAAGGGTCAGGTGAAAAATCCGACGACCGAGTTGATCATCGGCCTCGTGACGTGCGGCATCTACCAGATGATCTGGTTCATCCGCGTGATGAACGAGATGAAGCGGTTCCTGCAGCGTGACGAACCCAATTGGCTCAAGATTTCCGGCCTCTCGTTCATCACCTGCGGCGCGTACGGCCTCTATTGGCAGATCGTCGCGCTGGGGCCGCTCATCCAAGAGATCCAGTACCGCGCGGGCGTTCCCAACCCGCAGAATCACGGCTGGATGTACATCATCCCGTACTACAACGTGATCCTGTGGCAGCAGGAGCTCAATCGCGCGTGGCAAGGCCCGGCGTAAGACCGCCGCTCGCTCGTGTTCTGCTCGTGGCCAGCCTCGTGGGGCTGGCCGCTGTGCTTTTGTTCGTCACTTCGCTTCCGGCGATGTGCCCCATGCGCGTGCTGCTCCACACGCCGTGCCCTTCGTGCGGCCTCACGCGTGCCGCGCGGCTGGCCTTGGGGGGCGACTTCGCCGGGGCGACGCACATTCACCCGTTATGGTTCGCCGTGCTCCCGTTCGTGGGCACCCTGGGCATCTTCCAACTCGGGCACTACCTCGTGCGTGGGGACCTCGCGCAGCTGCACCGCCACGTCGGCAACGCGGGGTACGTGCTTCTGACATTGCTGGTCGTCGTCTGGGTCGCTCGGTTCTTCGGCGCGTTCGGCGGGCCGTGCCCGATTTGAATTCACGAACCGTTCACAAGCGCGCCCTCGTGTCGTCTTTTCGGTCCTGAATGATGCAGACTCGTGGGACCGGGGCAAGCCGTAGGGCTCTCTGCACTCGCCGCGTCGAGCGGCGCATACTCGCTCATGATGGGCGCGTTCCTGCTAGCGCGGGCGCGGGCCCGAGCGCAGCGGCAACCGCCGTCGCGCGCACCGCGTGTGAGCGTCTTCAAGCCGCTCGCCGGTGTCGATGACGATCTCGAGTCGAACTTGGAGTCGTTCGCCAAGCTCGATTATCCGTCGTTCGAGCTGCTCTTGGCGGTGGCCTCGACCGCGGATGCGGCGTACCCCGTCGCAAAAGCGTTCGTCGAGCGTCACCCGAAGGTCGATGTGCGCGTGGTGGTGACCGATCCCCACGCGACGAAGAACCCGAAGGTCGCGCAACTGGTTGCGCTCGAGCGGGTGGCCACCGGCTCGGTGTTCGTCATCTCCGACTCGAACGTGCGGGTCTCGCCGAAATATTTGGAGACGCTCATCGAGCAGCTCGAAGGCGAAAACGTCGGCCTGGTGACCAGCTTGTTCGTGGGCACCGGCGAGAAATCGTTGGGCGCCGCGCTGGAGAATTTGCAGATCGGCGCCTACGTTGCGCCATCGATTGCGGCATCGGCGCTTCTCGCCCCGCGCCCGTTCACCGTGGGCAAGTCCATGGCGATGTGGCGGCGCGACATTGCGAAGATGGGTGGCTTCCGGTCCATCGGCGACGTGCTCGCGGAGGATCATCTGCTCGGGCGCAAGGTCGCCGAGCAAGGGCTGGAGATTCGGCTTTCGCTGGATGCCGTCGAGAACCGCAACGTGTCCTGTTCCGTGCGGCGCACGCTCGAGCGGCACACGCGCTGGGCGAAGATGCGCCGTGTGATCAGCCCCACGGGCTTCGCGCTGGAGCCACTCGGTTCGCCGCTGACGATTGCCACTGCGTTCGTGGGCCTGTCGCCCGGTGGGCTGTCGTACGCCGCGCTCGTGTCGACGTGGCTCTTGCAAATGCTGGGGACCAGCGTTGCACTTCGCACGCTGCGTGGGCGCGTGCCTTGGCGCATCTTGGCGCTCGAACCGCTTCGCTGTTACGTGACCCTCTGGTGCTGGATGCACGCGTGCGTAAGCAAACGCGTGAGCTGGCGCGGCCACCCGATTGTATTGGGCAAAGACTCGCGCATCGTGACATTGGCCGAGCGCCGCGAGGCGCGCGCGAAAGACGCGAAGGATCGCGGTCCATGGTCGACCCGTTTGCGCCGCGCATTCGCGAATGTGGCGTAGAGTGTCGGAGCGCGCAGCGTTAGAGAAATAACGAGCGCGTTTGCGCGCTGCAGCGTTGCGCGCTCAACGGCAATTCGAGGGTGACCCACCGGACGCGGCGTCCTATACGTAGGCCTTCTTCCTTCCGACCGTGAGGAGAGGCCACCCATGATGACCAAGAAGACACTAGGCTGCGCATCCATCATCGCCTTGATGGTGGGTGTTGCTTGTTCGTCGAACGACGACAACCCGCCCTCCAACAACCCCGGCACCGACGCGTGCTCGACCATCGAGAACGACGTCAAGAACGACTTCGATACGCTGGCGAAGTTCGTCGCCATCGAGACGTACCGGACCGAAAACTGGGCGAACGAAGACAAGGTCACCGAGGGCATGGAGAAGATCTATGCCGAGATGAAGAAACAGGTCGACGAGTTCAACGCCGGCCAGAAGACGTCGAAGCTCAATCTTACGCGCTGGGATCAAGCGAGCGTCGACGAGAACGGCAAGCCCCTTTCGGGCGAACCGCCGACATGGCGCGTGTTCAAGATCAGCCTGGGCAGTGGAGCGCGCCGCGTTGCCATCGCCACGCACTTGGATACGGTGGCGCCGGGCGATGCCGGCTGGCAGCCGTTCACGCTCCAGAAGAAGACCGTCGAGTACAACGGCAAGCAGGAAGAGTTCTGGCTCGGCCGCGGCTCGATCGATGACAAGGGACCGGCGGTTGCCACCTTGCAGGTGATCAAGAATATCGCGAAAAAGTACGACGGCAGCTCGCTGCTCAACGACGTCACCGTCGAACTGATCTTCGACACGTCCGAAGAGACGGCCATGTCGATGCCGAACTACTTCCGCCTCAATCCGACGCAGGAGCCGAACCTCGCCGTCATCTTCGACGCGAGCTGGTGCGTGCGCGCCGAGAAGGGCGTGGAGCGGCCGGTGTTCCATATCAAGAAGGATGCAGCCAAGCCGACGAAGGGCGTCTGGATCGACTCGCTGCAGACGCCGGCGGGACCCGCGAATCAGATTGCAGACACGGCAACGGCGATCATCAAGGCCGAGGATGCTGCGAAGCTCGACGCTCTTCAGGCTGCGATCAAGGGTGAATACGACGCCTACGCGTTCGACGATGCGGGGTATCGGCGTGCGCAGCTCACGGTCACGCGGGAAGGCAATAGCCTGAAGCTCGTCACGGCGGTGGCCGGCGCGCAGCACGGCTCGAAGCCCGAAGAGAACCGCGCGGACGGTGCCAATCCTCTCGTATCGCTCGCGAACTTCCTCGCCTACAAGTCCGAGGTTTTCACCAAGAACGACATCTCGCGCATGCTGCAGTTCATGAAGTGGACGTGGGGCACGAAGGTCTTCGGTGAAGGCCACACCTCGCTCCAGGCCTCCGATGAGGTCTTCCAAGCCCCGAACAACGGAACCACCTACGCGGTGACCCGGCTCGATGATTCGGGCACGGACAGCGTCTACAAGGACAGCCTCGTCCTGAAGATCGACATCCGCTACGCGCAAGACCACCACGGCAGCGCGAAGTGGAACGGGCAAACGGAGGGCTTCATCGACCAGATGCAAGACAAGCCGAGCTTCAGCAAGTTCAAGGGCGTCTTCGGCGACTTGATCAAGGAGTTCGAAACGAAGGAACCGGAACCGGCGTCCGGACCAAAGCATCCGGTCAATTTCACGGTCAAAGAGACGCGTTTCAGTGGTCCGGAGTCGCCGGTCCCGCCGGACGTGCGCAAGCCCGACGGGCCGACGTTCAGTCGCATCAGCAATGCGTACAAGGAAGTCATGGGGCAACCGTGCCCCGCGATCGCCATCGGTGGTGGCACCGACGCGAAGAACCATCCGAACTTCCTCGCTGCCGGTGCGCTATTCGGTCAGAAATTCGGTCCGCCGATCAACTTCCACGGTTTGAGCGAAGGCGCCCCCGTCTCCGAGCTAACGAAGAGCGCGAAGATCATCTGCCAATTCCTCGACGACGAAGTGAAGAACGGCTCGAAGCAAGAGGCCGGCGTCTCCACCAGCGCCGCGTCGATGTGGACCAAGGCCGATCACGAACTGCATTGAGAAGTGACCCGCGTGCAGCCGGGTGAATCCGGCTGCACGCAATCTTGGCTTACGACCGGCGCGCGGTTCTTTGTAGTTCCGTGACGAAGGGGCGCGCTCGGGCGATCAACGCGGGCCATTCGGGGGCGGCCGTGGCTTCGACGAGGGCGTTTTTCTCGTCGAGAAACGTCCAGCGGTCGTCGGCGATGGAGGCACCTGCAGAGCGTGGGACGATGAGGTGCCCGCCGTCCGGGAGAAGAACGGCGAAGTACTCGACGTCCGGAAAGAGGTAAGCCACGTTGGGGGCCCATACCGCCAACTTGACTCCGTCTTCGTCGGCTTCCCATTCCTTCGGTTTCACGACGAGGACGGATGCCGTGTAGTATTCCTCTTCATCGATACTTTGTAGTCTCACCATGGCATTTAGAAGTCGTTCGCCAAACCCAGCATCGCCCTGTTTCGTCAATTCTGCCACCAGGCGTGGCCCGACGTAAAAGGCTCGCTTCGCGCCCATGAGCGTCAAGGTTTGTCCTTTGCGTGCCATGGCGAGGACGACCCCGGGGCCCGATGCGAGCATGTGCTCGACCCACGATTCGCCGTACTGGGCGCTGAATTGCTCGCGCGAGATGGGGTCGCCGTCTTCGGGGCGGATTGTGCTTTCCAGCATTTTCGCCAACGTGTCTACGAGGCGCAAAGCAAGTTCGTGGTCTGCTCGACTGGAGCAGGTCATGATCCGTATTTGGAGCGTGCCGTCGGAGAGGCCAAGCTCGACACCGCGTGCCGCGCGGCCGGCCAGATAGGGGTGAACGAAGAAGTCGTTCGTGAAGCGATCGTCTTCGGGGCCTTCGCAAACCCAATCTGGTTCGGCCAGGGCGTCGACGAGTTGCGAGAAGCGCGGCGGTGCAGCGGCGGGAAGGTAGAAAGAGAAACTCACGATTCGAGTATACGCAGCAGGAAGACCGCGCGACCGCTACCCGCTGGGTAACACGAGACGATCCACGCTAGCGCTGCACCATGCCGCGCATACGGTTACGAAACCGTGGCTCCCCAACATCCTCCAGGCTTCCGGTGGGCTACTCGAGTGTGACGTTGCGTGAGACGGATGTGCCCGAGGTGCCTTTTGCGTAGGTCCGGGCGTGGAACTTGACGGTTTTGCCTGCGATGAGCGTCGTTGCTTCGTTTCGTGTCACGACTTCGAAAATTGCTTCGCCTTTCGGAAAGAGCCCTAGAACCGAAGTCGGAAGGGTGGCCGTCGTCGAGGAAGGCTCGAACTCGCAGGATGCGCCAATGGACGGGGCGCCCGGCGGGATGTCGACGGGCGAATAGAAGGCGACGCTCTTCTTGTCGGGGACGGCCGACCATCGCAGTTCGAGTGGTGTGCCACGCGGGATGACCATGGGCGCGTCATCATGAGGCACGGCAGGTACCTCCAAGACCAAGTTCGAGGGGGCGGTGACGGAAAGCTCGAACGCTGGTATTTGCGCGCCACTACTCTTGATCGCGATGCGTTGTCCCGGCTCCCAGATTTTGCTCAACCCTTGGCGGAAGTAGCTTTTGTCGTCGCGTGGCTCGAGGGTGATGCCTGGTGCGGGCAAGAGGCCGCCACTCACCGTGAGCGTTCCCGCGGAATCCAATGTGGCGACTCCGGCATCGGCTGCAGAGGGCGCGCACGTGGAAATGGTGCAATTGCCTTCGCGGTGACTGGTGCATCCGGAGTCTTGGGTTCCATTTCGGAACCATCCAGAGACGTAGTACCAATCTTGGCCAGCGGCGCGTTCGCGGCTCGCAATGGTGATCCCGCCGAGTGTCGATGGTGGCGCTTCGACATCATCGTCGCTGCTGCAGGCGGTGGCTGCGAGCGCAATGGCGGCGAGGGTGGTGGAGAGCCCGATGGTAAGTGCAGTCTTCGCATGAATGATTGGCATTGAAGAATCTCCGGTGCGAAAAGATGTAGCCACGCCTACACCGCCACGCAATCCGCTCCACGGCGCCGGTCGTCGGCGATTCAGTTGCCGTCGAAGGCGGTTCTACCATAAAGCAAAACGGCGCCCTCGATGTCCCGTGCCGTCAGATTGTAATCGCCGTGCCGCCGCAATCTTTGTCATAAGGGGTGTAATGCATCACGGATGCCGAGTCATAAGGCGTGAGGGCGCGCCAATGGTTGTCCTCGAAGCAGGCATCGGCCGCTTCGGGGCGCGTGTGCTCGTGCCGAAAGCCAAGCACGTGGCCAAGCTCGTGCCTCGAAATACCCGTCAATGTCTCCGGGGGTAACTTTACAAAGGCCGTGGTGTTGAGCAAGATACGGCGGTCCTTCCGGGCATCGCCCGGAAAGAACGTCCTCGACTGTCAGGCTGGCCAGTGACGGGACTCACATCGAACAGCACATTGGTGTTCGTATCGTTGCACGCCCCGTCCTGCCCCGCGACGTGCCGAAACTTGATGCGAACGTGGCTCGACCACGATGAAGCCGCGGCGGCCATCGATTCCACCACGGTGCCGTATCTCGTCCCGAAGGCCGTGCTCACGCAGTAGCTCAGATCGAGCTCTTGGGTATCGTCCCAGCGGCCATCGGTGCCCTTATTGACGATGAGAGCACCCTGCTGGACGTATTGGTCGAAATACGCCTTCAACGCTTCGCGCGTTCCGATGGGAATGTCTCCTTCGACGATGTAAATGCCCGTGCCCGATTCGCGCTGGACCGTGGTCTCGAATCGTTCGAAGCTCACTTGCGTGCTGCCACCGTTTCCGTTTCCGGATTGGGGGCCGAGCAGCCGCTGGCCGAAAGCGAGCTGCCTACGAGAAGCAGGCCGAGAACAGGAATACCTGTGAAACAGGAACTCTTCATCGTTGGGAATCTCCAGGGGGGGCGATGGCGGTCATTCAATAAGAAAGCTCCAGCCGATAGGCTTCGTTTGGCGTGCCAATGTCGGTGGCGCGCAAGTGCCCGCGGGCGTTTTCGTACCGCCCAGTGCCTCCGGTAATGGCCATTTCCAAGGGGTTGGAGCCGTGGTTCCAAAGTGCCTGCACCGTGATTTGCCCGTCCCATGCTCGAATGGACATGACGCAGTTCGTGACGATCGTCGTACCCGATACGCCCGCAACTTGGCACGAACCACCGTCTTGCCCGAACGGCTGCCCATTTTGAAACAAGCGGTCCGAGAACACGTACATGTCGCCGACGCCAACGCCTGGTGCGCCAAGATCGACGAATTCGAACTGCTCGTTGGCGACGCGAATATCGATCACTTCCGCCCGCGAGTTGGCGGGTTGTGCGCTCGCCGCATGGATCGTCGTCGCCAAAACGAATATGCAAAGGGTCGCCCCGATGCTGCTGCTGATGAAATTTCCCATGGTGAACGGCTCCTTGTTTCGAAATCAGTAGGTACGAAATTGGTCGAAATGTGGATAGAAGTCCAAGACATGATTCGTATTCGAGTTAGAATGATTCGTTATGGACCTTCGTCAGCTCGAATTCCTGCTCACGGTTGCCGATGAAGCGAATTTCACGCGTGCCGCGGCCAAGTTGCGTGTCGCGCAGCCGGGTGTCAGTGCGCGCATCCGCCAGTTGGAGCAGGAGCTCGGTCACGACTTGCTGGATCGATCGGGGCGCACGGTACGCCTCACGGCGGCGGGGGCCACCGTGCTTCCTTATGCGCGCGCGGCCATGGCCGCAGTCGCGGGGGCGCGGTTGGCGGTCGACGAGCTGACGGGGTTGTTGCGCGGGCGTCTCAGCATGGGAATGGTGGCTCCGTATTCGACGACCGAGTTCGATCTCGCCGACCTCTTGGCATCCTTCCACCGTGCGCACCCCGCCGTTCGGATCACGCTGTCCGAAGGCACCGCCGACGCCCTCGTCGAATCGCTGCAAACGGGCCGGCTCGACGTTGCCGTGATAGGGCTCGGTGCCAAGCGGCCGGCGGGGCTTGCATGCCACGTGCTCGTGGACGAGCCGCTCGCCGCCGTGGTCCGTGCGGACCACCCCATGGCCGCAGCTGCAGCCATTCCCTTCGCCGAGCTTCGCGAACGAACCCTGCTCACGTTCTCGCGTGGAACCGGACTGCGCTCCGTCCTCGACGCGGCTTCGGCGCGCGCCGGCGCGCCGTTGAACGTTGCCTTCGAGGCGAGCGATCCCGGTGTGCTCGTGCAACTCGTGGCGCGAGGTCTGGGCGTCGGCATTCTTCCCGAATCGGCTGCGCGTGCGCTGCCGAAGTTGCGCTCCGTCCCCATCGTGCGTCCGCGGCTACGCGGCCAGCTTGCTTTCGCTTGGCGAAGCGAAGCTCCTTCCAGTCCCGCCGTTCGCGCCTTCCTGCAATTTGCTTGCGACATGCGTCCCGCACTCGATTCCGTGACGGAAATGCGCTCGAGGCGACAAGGCTCGTGAATCAGGAGACGAGGCCCATGACTTACATAGTACGAGCGTTATTTGCCGTGGTCGCGATGGCGGGGTTGGCTGCATCGCTGTTCGGGTGTTCGGACGACGGCGACGCGTCGATGAATGTCGACCCGCGGTGTCTGCAATTGTGCACGATTCGAGAGCCGAAGGTGGACGGCGCCTACGATGTCTGCAGTGAGCCGAGTGCGGCGCGATGCCGATTGGACTGTGCGGCGCGACTGTCGGGGACGACGGGCGTGTGTTCGCAATGTCTGCTCGAGAATGCGTATTTTGGCTCACACGAGGACGATGGCGACGGGTCGGGTTGTCAGTTGGGGATGGCGGAGTGTGGCTCGCAAGCGCGCTGCACCATCCAAGGCCGCGTGGGGGAGTGCGCGTATTGCGGCGGGAACCAGCAGCAGCGCGACGACTGCCTCCGAAAGGTATTCCCGCGGCGCACGGCGGAGTGCACGACCGACTATGCGTCCGTCTCCAAGTGTGCCGAATTCTGCAAGTAGCGGTTTGGGCCCGACTTCCGCCTCGCAAGGACGGGGGTCGGGTTTTGTCTCCGTCGAGGTTGTAGACTGCGGCCCGTGAGCGACGATCTCGGTGCGTTGACGCAGTTGCATGATCCGGTACGGAGGGCGCTGTACGAATTCGTGGCGCGGCACGGTGGCGACGTTGGGCGGGGGGAGGCGGCGGAGGCCGCGGGAATTTCACGCACCCTGGCCGCGTTTCATCTCGACAAGCTCGTGGAGGCGGGGCTTCTGGAGGCTCGTTTCAAGAGCCCGGAGAAGAAGGGACCGGGAAGTGGGCGGCCGGCCAAGGTTTACCGAAGGGCGCCCAATGAACGCACCGTGAGCCTGCCGCCGCGTGATTACGCGGCGCTCGCTTCCGTGCTGGCCGATGCGGTCGATTTGCTCGGGGGCGAGGAGCAGGCGGAAAAGGCAGCGCGTGCCGCAGGCGTGCGCCTGGGAAAACGCGCCGTGCAGAAGCACGCGGCAGGGAAGTCGCGCAAGGCGCTGGCCGTGCTCGACGTGCTGGAGGACCGCGGCTACGAACCTAGGGTCGAAGGCCCGTGCATCCGGCTGCGAAATTGCCCGTTTCACGTTCTGGCCAAGGAGCACCCGGTGCTGGTGTGTTCGATGAACCTGGCCTTGTGCCAAGGCCTGCTCGAGGGGATCGGCGACGAGCCCAGCAAGGCCAGCATGGACCCGCGTCCCGACGAATGCTGCGTCGTTGTTTCTAAAACAAATGGACGTTGACATAGAAGCTGGGGATGCTTCACTAAAGGATATGCACCTGGCCGAATTGAACATTGCGCACATGCGCGCGCCCATCGGCAGCCCCGAGCTGGCCGATTTCGTGGACGCGCTCGAACCGATCAACGCCCTCGCCGACGCCGCGCCTGGCTTCGTGTGGCGGCTCAAGGAAGATCCGAATCAGCCGAGGCTGACGGTCAAGCACGACTTCGGCGATCACCTGCTGGTCAATTTCTCGATATGGGAATCGCTCGATGCGTTGTGGAATTACGTCTACAAGACCCACCACCTGGACTTTTTGCGACGCCGTCGCGAATGGTTCAAGCGCATGGCCGAGCCCACCATGGTGATGTGGTGGATCCCCGAGGGGTACATTCCGAGCGTCGCGGAGGCGATGGAGCGCCTGGAGCGTCTTAAGGCCGAGGGGCCGAGCCCCATGGCCTTCACGTACAAAGATTCGTACAGCAGCGAGGAGGCGCTGGCATTCATGAATGCGCCCCTGACGAAGAGCGAGTCGGGAGTCGTCACGTCGCGAAATTCGTGAGTGTCGCCGCCGGTTCGAAGGTGAACTCCGTGATATCGCAGACGTGGCGGTATCCGATTCGTTGGTAAATCGAATTTGAAATGGGGTTGCTCGAGTCGGTGAACAATACGACGTGCGAGGCGCCCGCATCGAGTGCCCATTGCGAGGCCGCCGCGGTGACCGCGGACCCGTAGCCATGGCAACGATGCTCCGGTGGCGTGTAAACCGCACTGACGCGTGACATTCCATCGACGAGTGGGCTGGCGCGGGCCGAGGCGAGGGCGTCGCCATCGCGCTCCCAGATCATCATGCCATTGCCGAGGGCGAGCATGCGGCGGACGAAGGCCTCGTCGTCGCCGGGATCGCGCTGGCTACCCAAGGCCTCGATGGCGAAGGCGCGATACCACGCGGCGAGCCGAGGCACGTCGTCGTCCGTGGCCAACCGCGCATGGCCTGCCGTTGCAGGCGGCGCGAGCGTGTCCAATCGATAGAGCCGGGAAAGCAGCGTCTCGCGAAACGCAACACCCTGGCGCGCCGCCCATGCGCGCGCAAAGGGCTCCGCCACCGGGCGCGGGCCATTCACGCCGATCATGTCCGGGTCGATCACGGCGAGCGCGGAGGCCACATTTTCCACCGCGCCCTCCGGGATCGCACCGGCCGAGAGCGGCCGTCCGTTGGTGCGGAACGCAGCCCCGCCCAGCGTGTCGCCTTCCCACAGGGTGACCAACAGGGGCGCGGGCTCGTTGGGATCCGGCAGCGCCACCAAGTTGCCAATCACGGTGAGTGCCACCGTGTGACGCACCGGATCCGCCGCGTAGAGCGGCTTGGCCAATGCCCAGAATTCCGTCAAATCGGCATGGACGCGGACGCGCATGCCATGAGGATAAAGGATGGGCCCGGGGGCTTGGCAACGGCCGCGAGCCCCCGGTGCTTACCCGATGGGCAATCGCTCGATGGCCTGCGCCAGCTCGCTCAAGGTGGGGTTGGAGAAGATTTGGTGCAGGGGAAGGGAGACCTGGCACGTCTCCCGGATGCGGCCGACGACTTGGGTGGCCAGCAGCGAGTGGCCTCCCAACGCAAAGAAATTGTCGGCACGCCCGACCCGGTCTACACCGAGGATCTCGGTCCAGATTTCCGCGAGGGCGGTTTCCGTTTTGCCGATCGGCGGAGCATACTCGGCGTGGGCGCTCGGGCGCTGCCCGGCGAGCTCGGAGAGGGCTACCACGTCGCGCTTGCCATTGCGGGTCAATGGAATGCGATCGACCAAGGTCCAGCGCGTGGGAAGCATGTAATAGGGGAGTCGCTCGGCGGCGAACGTGCGCACGTCGGCGAGCAGGCGGGTCGCACCGCGCCAGCGCGGAGGCGGTGCGACGGATGCGGTCTCCGGCGCATCGGGGCGGCGCGCGTACACGTTGTAGAGGCCCGTGGTAGTGAGCTGCGGATCGCGAAGGACCGTGGTGCGGTAGCCGTGGCGGTGAAGCAGCTCGGTGACGCGGGCGAGGCGCCCATTCGTGTCGTGGACCTCGATGACCATTTGGGCGATCTTCGGGTAGTCCTCGTCGCGGATGCCGGCGAGCACATCGAGTTCGCTTTTCTCGACGTCGATTTTCAGCAGATCGATGCGCGTGAGTGCATGCTCGGCGATGACGTCGCTGAGGGGGCGGATGCGGCAGCGGTGCGACTCGGTGGTGAGGCGCTCCGCGAGCAGCTCGTCGAGGACGTCGTCGTCGAGGTGCACGCCTTGTGATTCGAGTTGCTGCACGAGGAAGGCGCGGACCACGTCGCGTTCGTGGGCGGGATCGGCGAATTGGCCCGAGAGAACCGTGGCATACGGGTAGTAACCGAAGGTGACCGTGTCCTCGGTGGCGCCGAGGCCGTAAGGCAAAACGGTGGCGGGGATGCCGTGCACCGCGAGGTTTCGTTCGAGCACCTCGCGCAGCGGCGGCATGGGCTCGCAGGCAAAAAGTCGTGGCGATGCGCAATGCTTTGCCACGAACAGGTCGAAGAGGCCGATGTTGGCGCCGACGTCGATCACGCAGGCATCCTCGGGCAGGGTGATACCGCCTTGGAGGTAGACCGCGTCGGTGAAGATTTCGCGGGCCATGAACTCCGTTTCGGAGCGGTTGACGGCGAAGACGGTGGTGCCGTCGGGTAGGTCCACGGTCGTTCGCTCGTGTTCGGTCCCCTCGGTGAGCGCTCGGAGTCGCCGCACGGGGGCCGCCTCCGGCTCGGCGGGGACGAGGAAGGCGAGCAAGTGCGGCTCGCCGTCGACGGTGTGCGCGAGCACGGCGGCCTCGCCCACGGCGGGGTGCTGGGTCAAGGTCGCTTCAATCTCGCCGAGCTCGACGCGGAAGCCGCGGATCTGGACCTGCTCGTCCAGGCGACCGTGGAATTCCAAGGTGCCGTCGGCGCGGTAGCGGGCGAGGTCCCCGGAGCGGTACATGCGCGTGTCCCGGCGTTCGGCGAACGGATCGGGCCGGAATCGTTCGGCGGTGAGCTCGGGGCGATGCAAATAGCCCGCGGAGACTCCGGGGCCGCTGACGTGGATTTCGCCGACGATACCGTTTGGAACGGGGTTGCCGTACGGGTCGAGCAGATGGACCCGCGTGCCGGTGAGGGGCTGCCCGAGGGGTGTGTCGCCATCGTCGGTGAGCGTGTGATGCGTGACATGCACCGTGGTCTCGGTGATGCCATACATGTTGACGAGACGCGGTCTCTCGTGGCCGAAGCGCGCGAACCAAGGCGCGACGTCGGCGGGGGCCAAGGCTTCGCCGCCGAAGATGACGAGGCGCAGTCGGTGGGGGTAGTCGTTCGGGACCTTCTCGATGGCGCGCACGAGATGACGAAACGCCGATGGCGTTTGATTGAGCACGGTGACCCGGTGTTCGAGGAGGAGCTCGGCGAAACGTTCCGGGGTTCGGCTCACCTCGAAGGGGACGATGACGAGCTTCGCGCCATGGGCGAGGGCACCCCAGATTTCCCAGACCGAGAAATCGAAGGCCGGCGAGTGGAAGAGCGTCCACGTGTCGCAGTGATCGAACGAGGTCCATGCGGCCGTGGCGGCGAACAGGGCGACGACGTTTCGATGACGAACGCGCACGCCCTTGGGCGTACCGGTGGAGCCCGACGTGTAGATGACGTAGGCGAGATCGTCGGGGGTGGGGAGTCTCCCTCGTCCGAGGCCTTCCTCCGCAGGGGATGGGCCATCGACGAGCAACGTCGTGCCTGCGAAGCTCGGGAGGCTCGCGGCGGTCTCGGAATGGACGAGGGCGATGGGGGCGGCGGAGTCGTGAAGGAGGAAGGCAAGTCGCTCGCGCGGGTTGTCGGGATCCAAGGGAAGGTACGCACCGCCGGCCTTGAACACGGCAAGCAAGGCGACGACGAGGTCGAGGCCGCGCGGCACGCAGACGGCGACGAGCGTCTGGCGCGTGCAACCGGCGCCGCGCAGGCGCTGGGCAAGCTCGCTGGCGCGCGCGTCCAATTCTGCATAGCGGAGTTGCGCGGTGCCGGCCACCACCGCCACGGCATCGGGGTGCTCGCGGACTTGGGCCTCGACCATGTCGAGCAGGGTCACGTCGGGGACGGGCAGGTCGGCGGGGTGGCGCCGGGTGAGCGAGGTGCGCTCGCCATCGGAGAGCAGGGAGAGCTCGCGCAGCGGGCGATGGGGGCGCTGTGCGATGCTCCGCAACAGGGTGCTCAGTTGATTCAAGACGTGCTGCACGGCATCGGGATCCAACCGTCGCGTGTCGTAAAGGGCATGAATGCCGAGTCGGTCGTCGGGGATGAACAGCAAGGTGAGCGGATAGTGCGCGTGAAAGCACCCGCCGAGCAGGCGCAGGGCGGGGCCGCCCGCGGTGCCGTGAAAGAGATTCTCGCGCAGCGGGTAATTCTCGAAGCCGAGCAGCGTGTCGAACAACGGCGTGCCCGGGGGCAACTCGGCACACGCTTGGATGCGCACCAGCGGCAGGTGCTCGAACTGCCGCGCCTTCGCTTGCCGCGCTTGCAAGTCGCGCAGCCAATCGGCAACGATTTGGTCCGGCTGCAGCGATGCGCGCACCGGCAACGAGTTGATGAACGCGCCCACCATCTCGTCGGCGCCGGCCAGGTCGGTGGGACGGCCGGAGACGGTGGCACCGAAGACGACGTCGGTCTTGCCGCTATGGACGGACAAGAGGTACGCCCACGCACCCTGCACGACGCTGTTCAACGTGAGTTGTTCGGCGCGCGCCATCCTGCGCAGGGCGGCGGACGCTTCTTCGTCGAGTTCCGCCCGCAAATCGGCGTAGATGCCCTCGGGGGCAGCCTGGCCGGGTGTCTCGCGTTGGTAGCCGATGCGCGTCGGTCGCGTGAAGCCGGCGAGCTCCATCCGCCAGAACGCTTCCCCCTCGGTCGCGTCCGCGGCGCGCTGCCAGGCGATGTAATCGCGGTACGGGCGCGAGAGCGCCAAGGTCGCCCCACGGTGCTCGTAGTACGCCCCGACCTCGCGCAGGATGAGCGGGAGGCTCCATCCATCGACCACCAAATGATGGATGGTCCACACGAGGAGGTGCTCGCGTTCGCCGGTGCGAAAAAGCGCGAGGCGCATGAGCGGTGGTTCGGCGAGGGGAAACGCCTCGGTGCGATCCTCTGCGAGGAAGCGTTGGAGGCGTGCGTCTCGTTCTGCGGTATCCAGCCCGCGCCAGTCGCCTTGCTGCCAGGCTGCGCGTGCGCTGCCGGCGGGTACGACGATCTGCATGGGTTCGTCCAGGCCATCCCAAACGAAGCCCGTGCGCAGGGCGGGGTGGCGCTCGATCACGCGGTCCCATGCGGCGCGCAATCGGCCCTCGTCGAGTGATCCGGTCAGGGTCATCCAGAGTTGTTCCAGGTAGACGCCGGTGTCCGGCTCGTAGAGCACGTGGAACAGCAGGCCCTGTTGCAGCGGGGAAAGCGGGTAGATGTCCTCGACGTCGGCGCTCACGGGCAACCTCCGCCGGGTAGCTCCGCGCGCACGGCATCGATGACGGCGTCGGGGTTCGCGTCCAGGAAGCCGTGGTCACCCTCGAAGACGGTGAGCCGCGCGGGCCCGGTGCTCATGGCCTCCCATGCGCGCAGCGCCTCCGGCTCGAAGCGGCTGTCGGTGCGCCCGGCGTACAGGGCGAGGGGACAATCGAGGGCGGGGCTCTCCGGCCGTCCCTTGGCGCGGATGGACTCACACAGCGCCGAGTCGGCGCGGGTGGACGGCAGAATGAAGGTGAGCAGCGCCGGCTCGGCGAGCATCTTCGGCGTGAGCGATCCTCGCTGCCGGAGTTCGCGGATCAGGGCCGCGTCGCCGAGGTGGCTCAGATCGTACGAGCCTTTCTCCTGCCAGGAGGGGATGACCGAGGAGAGCACCAAAGCATGCGGCTGGACGCCGCAGTGGCGGCGCAACGCCACCGCCAACTCCGCGGCGAGCAGCGCGCCCATGCAGTGCCCGAACAGGACGAACGGCGCATCGACCCAGGGTTTGACCGCGGGGACCAACTCGGCAAGCAGCGTGTCGATGTCGGCGATGGGCTTGTCGCGCAAACGGTCCTCGCGTCCGGGCAATTGAATCGCCGCGACCTCCGCTGCGTCGCCCAGGCGTGCCGGCCAATCGCGGAACATGCTGGCGCCCTTGCCGGAGTAGTGCACACAGAGCAAGCGCGGGCGCGCGTCCTTCGCCCGAGGCAACCCTGCAGGGATCCACGGCGAACTTTGCACGGCGCTCATGGTTCCCCCGTCGGGTTGCTCGGAACCGGTTGCTTCGGGGCCTTGTCCTGCCGCGCGCGACGGAATGAACCGAGTACCGCATCGAGCCGGCGTTGATCCAGCCCGGCCACGGGGAAGTCCGACGGCGAGAAGGCGCCGGCGCCTTCGCTCGTACAGTGCGCAATCAGGGCACGCAGGGCTCCGACGTAGGCATCGGCCAATGCGGAGACGCTCGACGGATCGTGGCGGTCGGGATCATGCGTGATGGCGATTTCGAAGCGGCCGTGGGACACGTGGCCATTGATCTCCAGAGGGTAGGGGCGATGGTTGGCGGGACCCCGCCAGGGGCCGGCCCACTCGGTGGCGAGGCGGAAGGTCGCACCGCCGACGCGATCGAGCTGGCCGAGGTAGTTGAACCCGATGTCCGCCGCCGGGAGCTCGCCCAGCGCGCGCGTGCTCGCGTCGTCGAGGTAGCGCAGAAGCCCGAAGTCGGCGGGCCCGCCCGGCACGGCGCGACGTTGTTCTTTCAATGCGGTGAGGGCGCGTCCGGGCTCCGCCGATGGATCGATGTCGTGCAGGTCGAATCGCAGCGGCGTGATGGTGGTGAACCAGCCGACGGTGCGCGATGCGTCGGGCATGCCCGATGCGGCCATCTCACGCCCGTGACCCTCCAGATCGACGCGCACGCGACGGATGCCGGCCCAGCGATGGACCGCGGCGAGCAACGCGGTGAGGAGAACCTCGTCGGTGTGCGTGCGGTAGGCGGTGTTCGCGCGGGTGAGGAGGCTCTCGGTCTCCGCCTCCCCCAGGGCACGTCGCTCCGTGCGGGCCAAGGCTTCGGTGCCAGTTTTTCGATGATGTTGCCCAGGCAATGGATCCACCGGCCCCGAGAGCAGCCGCGCCCACTTGGAGACCTGGGGCGCCATTTCGGGCAACACCGCAGCCCGTGCCAAGGCCTTCGCCCAGCGGCGGAAGGATGCCGGTGGCGCCGCGTCCTCGGCGCCGCGCACGGCCGCGCTCAGTTGATCGAGCAGCACCCACCACGAGACTCCGTCGATGGCCAGGTGGTGCACCACGATGAGCAGCCGGCGGCACGATCCCGAGGCCGAGTGAAAGAGCACCACCCGGGCAAGAGGCCCGTCGCTCACATCGAGCTTCGAGTTGTACTCGGCGGCCGCGGCCCGCACGTCCGCTGGCTCGACGGCGCGATCGACGATGACGGGCCGCGCGTGCGCGTCGTAGCGCGTGTGCCACCCTCGGTGATCCCGCCAGTAGCGCATGCGCAGCGCATCGTGCTGGTCGAAGACATGGTGGATGGCGCGTTCGAGGCGATCGACGGGGATGTCCTCCGCCGCCTCGACGACGAAGGACTGATTGAAGTGCCCCGGCTGCGCCAGCTCGAGCCCGAAGAACCAGTGCTGCACGGGGGTGAGCGGCAGCTCGCCTTCCTCGGCATCCATCTCGTGGGCTTCGCCGTGCGGCCGCGCGCGATCGGCGGCGGCCGCGAGCTCCGCGATGGTTTGGTGCTGAAAGAGATCCCGCGGAACCAAGCGGAGCCCATGCCGGGCCGCCTTGGCCACCACCTGGATCCCGAGGATGGAGTCGCCGCCCAGCTCGAAGAATCGGTCGTGCACCCCCACCTGGGCGACGCCGAGCACCTCGCTCCAGATCTTGGCGAGCAAGGTCTGCGTGGGGTTCGTGGCCTGAACGAACTCGGTATCGACGGTCGCGCGTGCGTCGTCGGGCTCGGGCAGCGCTTGTCGATCCAGCTTGCCATTGCGCGTGACCGGGAGGCCGTCGGGGAGCACCAAGAACGCGGAAGGGACCATGTACTCGGGCAGTCGCTCGCGCAGGTACTCGCGCAGCGCAGCGACGAGCTTGTCCGTCTGGCGGTGCGCGGGCACGTTCGCGAGGGCGTACCAATCCAAGTCGGAGCCGACTCTCTTCTCCACGGGCGCGCCAGCTGCTGCGCGTCGGGCCGTCACCACGAGGTCGAAGTGACCGGCGACACCCGACTCCGGCCAATGCGCCTCGGCGGACCACGCTTCCGCACCGCCGGGCAACTGCTCCGCCAGTCGACAGGCCATCTCGGGATCGATGCCCGCTGCGCCGGCCATCGCCGCACGCAACGTCCCGACGGTGGGGGGCCGCTCCCCTTGGAGAACGTGCCGCGCATGGTTCAACGTGGCCAGGCGATCGTCGGGCAGATCGGTGATGCGGACCTTGGCCGGCCGTTCCGAAGCGATTCGGGCGGCCACGTCGCTCAGGGCCTCCCCGCGCCAGGCCCAGCGAATCGGCTGCGTGGCTTCACGCGTCGACAGAATCGCGTCCACCCGGAAGCGCGTCAGTTCGTTGCGGCTCGTCCCGCGTTTGAGCAACACCCTGGCCGAGCCAAGCCCCGCGAGGCGCACGGCGAGCTCGGAGAACAAGCTCGGGTGCAGGAGCAGCTCGCGTTCGCGTTCTTCGGCCGCCGCCGCATGCCGAAGAAGGGATTCGACGGGCATCGCGTCGTCCGCGCGATGAAGTTGCACGGAGAGTCGAAGGGGCTCGGACAGAGCGAGGTTGCGGATGTCGCCCAGGAATATGGCGCCGCCGGGGGCCAACATGGCCACGGCCGCGCGCAGAACGCCGACGAGGTAATCGAGGCTCGGGAAGTACTGCGCCACCGAGTTGATCACGATCAGGTCGAAGGTGCGGTCACCGAGCGCATTCAATCGGGCGATGTCATCGGCGCCGATGCGTTGCAGTTCGACCCGGGCGGCCAGCTCGGGCTGGGCGCCCAGAATGCGCTCCCGGACATGGTCGAGGGCGGTCGCGGACACGTCCGTACCCAGGTAGTGACGACAGTGCGGGGCAATTCGCGCGAGCAACAGGCCCGTGCCGCAGCCGATCTCCAGCACGCGTTGCGGCGAGAGCTCGAGAATCCGCGCGACGGTCGTGTCCACCCATTCGCGCATCTCGTCGGCGGGAAAAGGCAGGCCGGTGTGCCCGTCCACCCATCCAGCGAGATTGAACGATGGATCGTCGGCATTGGACGCGCTCCCATAGACGTCGTCGAAGACCTTCGTCCACTCGCCCACCCGCGCGGTGGCAGGCTCGGACGCATCCGTCGTCGCGCTCGCGGGCGTGACGTAGGCCACCAACTTGGTGTCGGTGCGTTCGCCCCGGGCCATGACCGCCGCCTCGCGCACGCGCGGGTGCTGATGGAGCAGCGTCTCGATTTCGCCCGGTTCCACGCGGTAGCCGCGCACCTTCACCATGGCGTCGACGCGGCCGAGGAACTCGATGGTCCCATCGGCCCAAAAGCGCGCGCGATCGCCGGTGCGGTACATGATCGCATCGGGTCGCCGGCCGTACGGATCGGGCACGAACTTCGCCGCGCTCAAATCGGGATCGCCGGCGTAGCCCATCGCCAGGCATTCACCGCCGATGAACAGCTCGCCGGGGACGCCGACGGGACACGGCTGGCGATCCGCGTCGAGTACGTAATAGCGCGCATTCTGGATCGGGCGTCCATACGGGATGCTCGGCCACGAAGGATCGACGCGCTCGATGTCGTGGAAATTCGACCAAATGGCCGCTTCCGTCGCGCCGCCGAGGCCGACCACGCGGGCCTGCGGAAATCGTGCGGCCACTTGTCCGGGCAACGTGATGGGGATCCAATCGCCGGAAAGGAACACGAGGCGCAAACGGCTTTCGGCCCACGCACGTGCGTCGGAATTTCCGTCCTCGAGAAAGGGCACCAGCTGGCGCAGGGCCGCCGGGGCCGAGTCCCAGAACGTGATTTCACCGGAGCAGAGCCAGTCGAGCAAACGCATCGGATCGGCGACGTCGCGCGCCGACGCGATCCGGATCGAGCCTCCTGCCGCGAGCAAACCGAAGACGTCGTAGACGGAAAGGTCGAAACAGAGCGACGTGAGAAAGAGGACGCGATCGTGCGCGCCGATGCCGTAGCGCCGATTGACCCAATCGATGGTGTTGACCACCGGGCGGTGTTGCAGAACCACGCCTTTGGGCGTGCCCGTGGAGCCGGAGGTGAGGATCACGTACGCGCGGTCTTCGGGATGGACCGGACGACCCGGGTTTGTCGTGGGGCACCCGGCCAGCGCGGCGCGGTCGTCGAGCCGAAGGATGCCGCGTGGCCCGAGCAAGGCCTCCAGGCGGGCGCCATGCTCGCGTTGGGTGAGCACGTAGGCAACGTCCAGCGCGCGGCACGTGTCGGCGATGCGCACGTCGGGGTACGACGGCTCGATGGGCACGTACGTGCCGCCCGCCTTGAGGATGCCGAGAAGGGCGGGCACCATCTCGAGACCGCGCTCGAGCACGACGGCCACGTGGCTTCCGCGGCCGATGCCCTGCGCCACGAGGTGGTGCGCGATGCGGTTGGCCCACGCGTCGAGCTCGCGGTAGTCGAGGCGCTCCTTTTCGAAGAGCACCGCCGTCGCCTCGGGCGTGGCGGCCGCCGCCGCTTCGAACAACTCGTGAAGGCAGCGATCTTCGGGATAGGGGTGCGCGGTCTCGTTCCACGCCGTCACCATCTGCGCATGCTCGGACGCGGTGAGCATCGGCAACGCGGCCACGGGGCGCTCGGGCTCGCGCACGGCCGCCTCCAGCAGACGCACCAGATGCTGAGACATGCGCGCGATGGTGGCCGCATCGAACAGATCGGTGCCGTACCGGATGGATCCGAGCAATCCATCGGCCTCTTCGACGATCCACAGCTCCAAGTCGAAGCGTGCCAGATTTTGCGCGACCCGGCGGGATTCCAGCATGAGGCCGCCCACGTCGAGCCGCGCTCCCGGCTCGCCCAGCGCAAAGCGCACCATCTGGCTGTCGGGCATGCGGTAGGGCTTCTGCACCAGGAACACCACGTCGAACAAGGGCGAGCGGCTGGCATCGCGTTCGACGCCGAGCCGATCGACGAGCTCGGACAGCGGGTAGTCTTGGTGGGCGAGGGCGCCCAGCACCGTGCCCTTCGTACGCGCGAGAAGCTCGCGGAAACTCGGCCGGCCGGAGAGGTCGGCGCGCAGTGGCACGAGGTTGACGAAGTAGCCGAGCGTATCGGCGAACGCGGGATCGCGTCGCCCCGCGGTGGGCGAGCCGATCACCAGATCTTCGGCGGCGCCATGGCGGTGCAGGAGCGTTTGAAACGCCGCCAGGAGCGCGGTGTAGAGGGTGACACCTTCGGCGCTCGCCAAGGCGCGGAGCTGGTCGGCGAGTGCCGCCGGCACATGGAAGGTGTGCGCCGCGCCCCGGTTGGTCCATACCGGGGGACGCCGCGCGGCCGCGGGCAGATCGAGCACCGGCGGGCGGTTCGCGAGGACGTCGCGCCAATACGCCAAGTGCGTTTCGCCCGCGGGCCCCTCCAGCGCCGCCTGCGCCGCGTGCACATACGCCGGGTAGCTCGCCGGGATGGGGCCCAGCTCGGGTTCGCATCCCTCGACGGCGGCCCGGTAACAAGTGCCCCATTCGTCCACGAGGATTCCGAGCGACCAGAAGTCCATGGCGATGTGGTGCACGGCCACGAGCAACGCCCATTCGCGTTCGCCGCGCTCGATCACACAGACACGCAGCATGGGGCCGTCGATCAAATCGAACGGACGATGTGTCTCCTCGGCCAGCTTGGCCTCGACCCGCGCCTCGTCCCAGGTGCGCCCATCGACATGGGTGAACGCCACCGGCAGCTGCTCTCGCACACGTTGGAAGGGCTTGCCCTCGCGTTCCCCGTAGGTGGTGCGCAGCACCGCGTGCCTCGAGACGAGCCGATCCAACGCCACGCGAAGCGCGCGCACGTCGAGTTCGGACCGGACGGTGGCCGCGAAGATCTGGTTGTACGAGGGGCTCTCCGGCTCGAGCTGGTGCAGGAACCAAAGCGCGCTCTGCCCGGGGGATAGGTCCGTCTCCGCCGCCGGCTCCACCTCGGTCACGGGGGCGGCGGGCGCGCACGCTCCCGATGTGATGCGCGCGATCAACCCCGCCAACGTCATGCGATCCAGCAGGTCCACCTGCTCGAGGCGCACGCCGAAATCCGCCGCCAGCGCGTTGCACACCTCGATCGACGTCAGCGAATCCAGGCCCAATGCGACGAGGGGCGTCTCGGTGTCGAGCCCCGACGTCTCCGTGCGCAGCGCTCGGCCGAGGACACGGCGCACACGCACTTCGATCGAGGCGGGCGGCTCGGGCGGTGCAACCGGCTCGTCGTCCGTCGACTCCGCCGCGTCCAGCGACTGCACCGCGAGCACCCGCAGCCCACCTTCCCCATAGCGACTGCGGCACAAACGGCGCTGAATCTTCCCGCTGGACGTCTTGAACAACTCGCCGCGCGCCACCAGGGCCACCTCCGCGAGCCGCACGTCACACTCCTCGGCGATGGCCATGCGGATGGCGCGCATCGCCCGTGCGTAGTCTGCCTCGGTGCCCTCCTCGCGCACCTCCTGCAGGACGATCACGCGCGCATCGTCCTCGGTGGCGAAGGCCGCCGCGCAGCCTAGCCGCAGCATCGGATCGCTGTTTTCGGAGGCCCGTTCGAGATCTTGCGGATAGTGATTGCGCCCGCGGACGATGATGAGGTCCTTGTGGCGCGATGCCAAGTACAGCTCGCCCTCGTAGCGGAAGCCCAGATCGCCGGTGCGCAGGTAAGGGCCTTCGCCGGCATCGGTGCGTGCGAGGAACGTGCGCTCGTTCTCCTCCGGCCGCTGGCGGTAGCCGCGGGTCACGGCGCGTCCGCGCACCCATACTTCTCCGATCGAGCCATCGGCGCATGGCGTTCGCGTATCGGGATCCACGATGGCCAACTCTTGGCTGGGCACCACGGTGCCGCAGCTCGCGAGCTCCTTCGCGCCCGGCGCTGCGGGATCGGTGACCGCGAGCCGGCCTTGGCCGAGCGCCTCGGCGTCGACCCAGAGCGTCCGACTGACCCGCCCCGGCTTGCCGGCGGTGACGATCAACGTCGCCTCGGCGAGGCCATAGCTCGGATAGAAGGTGTCGCGGCGAAATCCCGACCAGGCGAACGTCTCCGTGAACTTGCGGATGGTGCTCGCACGAACCGGCTCGGCCGCGTTGAAGGCCGTTCGCCATCGGCTCAAATCCAACGTATCGCGATCCGCCTCGCGGACCTTCGCGACGCAAAGATCGTACGCGAAATTGGGCGCGCCGCTGATCGTGCCGCCGAATCGGTCGATGGCGCGCAACCAGCGCACGGGATTCGCCACGAAGGACAGCGGCGACATGAGCTGCGTGGGGTTGCCAAGGTACAGCGGCAAGAGCATGCCCGCGATGAGACCCATGTCGTGGAACAACGGCAGCCACGAGACCATGCGGCTCCGTTCATCGAGCCGCCAGACTTCGCTCATATCGGCGCAGTTCTCGAGCAGATTGGCGTGGGTGACCATCACGCCCTTCGGATTCCCGGTCGACCCCGACGTGTATTGCAAATAGGCGAGCCCCTCGGGTTCCTCGCGCGGGTCGAAGTGTGGCTCCGGGGCGAGGCTGCGGTCCGTGGCGATGCATCGCAACGTGCGCAGTGCCGGTGCCTGCTCCACGTAACCTTCGAGCACCGTGCGGATGTCGTCCGTGGTGAGCGCCAACTGCGCGCCGGCGTCGGCCACCACCGCGAGAAGGCGGGGAAGGGTGCGGGACACGCGGCGCGGATCCGGCGGATAGAGCGGGACCGCGATGGCGCCGGCGTAGAGGCAGCCGAAGAAGCCGGCCACGTAGTCCAACCCCGGTGGGTACAGCAGCAGAACCGGTCGACCGAAGGCCCCCTCCTGGGTGAGGCGTGCGGCGATGGCGCGTGCGCGCGCGTCCAGTTCAGAAAAGCTCAGCCGTTCTGTCTCGGTCTCTCCATCCCCGAGGAAGCTGTAGGCCAAACCGTCTGGATGGCTCTCCGCGCGCCGACAAAGTACGCCACCAAACGTTCGGAAGTCTTCTCCCCGCATGGGCTACCCATCCCAGCTTGGGAAGGCAAGTCAAGCGGCCGACAGCAAAGATTTTACCGGTCGTTCGATAGATATTGAAAAAGGGTGGCCTCAACTGAAACGCGATTTCTTCGGTGTCAATATGGCACCCACCGGCGTGGACGTGTCGCGCGGTGCGCGGCGCGAAGTGCCGGATCACTCCACCTTGTAGCGCGGGGCCGGTTTGCTGGTTTGGGTCGCGACGAATAGCTCGGTCCGGGCAGCGTCGTACTTCTCCCAAAGGCTCGCGTCGGCGAGCGACGGCCAGGTGATGGTCTCACCTTGGTCGAGGCCTGCGAGTGCCGCGTCGACCATGTTCTCGGTCGTCATGACGGTGTCCGGCGGCACGGCGCCGGGCGAGACGCCGGCACCATCCCATATTTCGGTGGCGGTGGTGGCAGGGAGCACGATTTGAACCTTCACGCCCGTGCCGGCCACCTCTTGCTGGAGGCCGCGACTGAAGTTCAACACGTAGGCCTTGGTGCCGCTGTACACGGAGCTGACCGGCAGTGAGTGCACGGCGAGGGCGGAGGCGAGGTTGACGATGACGCCCGCATTGCGCGAGAGGAACACGGGAAGAATTGCGCGCGTGAGTCGGGTGAAGGCGACGATGTTCAATGCGATCTGCGTCGTCGAGTCCGAGGTCGCGGACTTCGCGAGCGGCGAGACGCGTGCGAGGCCTGCATTGTTCACGAAGATGTGCACGTTGGGTTGGGTCGCGAGGATTTTCTCCACGCGTGCCAGCCCTGACTCCGTCGTCAGGTCGGCTTCGACGACCTCCACCTGGATCCCGGGGTTGGCGGTCGAGATCTTGTCGGCGAGTGCGCGCAGCCGATCGACCCGGCGGGCGACGACGACGAGATCGTAGCCCCGCGCCGCGAGCCGTTCGGCGTAGACGGCGCCGATTCCCGACGATGCTCCGGTGATGACCGCGACGTTCTTCGAGCGGAACTCGGACATGAGGTCTCCTTGTCGTGCAAGCATGATGGTCATCATGTTTGACGGCAGCATTCATGATGATGATCATGTTTGGCGTCAAGCTTCTTCGACGCAGTAGTAGGAGTGACCGCATGCGATACCCGGCAGCCGAAACGGCAGAGAAGCACCAACGCATCTTGGACGAGGCTGCGAAGCTGTTTCGCGAGCGTGGCTTTGCCGGAGTCAGCGTGAGCGAGCTCATGGAGGCCACCGGCCTGACGCATGGACCGTTCTACAACCACTTTGCCTCGAAGCAGGAGCTCATGGAGGCGAGCATTGAGCACGCCTCGTCGAAGTTCCTCACCGAGTTGGAGGCCACGCCGCCTTCCGAGCGCGGCAAAGCGGAGTACATCGCGACGTACCTCTCCACGATGCATCGCGACGCACCCGGTGCGGGTTGCATCATCGCGTCGCTAGGTCCCGAATGCAGCCGCGAGGCTGGGTTGCGCCGCGCCTTGACGGCGCACGTTCGCAACCTGATCTCGAAGTTTGCGGGCCACTTCCCGTGGAAGAGCAAGCGCCGCGCGCGCAGCCAGGCGATCCACGACGTCGCCGCCATGGTGGGCGCCATCGTTCTTGCGCGCGGGGTGACCGATGACGAGCTCTCCGAGGAAATCTTGAACGAGGTGCGCCGCCACCTCGGGTGAGTTCACTTGCGCGGCGTCAGGATGGCGCGGGCGAGGGTGTCGGCCTCGTTGCCCAGGCGGGCGTTGTCGCGCGGGGCACGTCGGGCGAGGTGCAACAGGGTGCGGTTGGCATTGGGCGAAAGGCAAAGGCTCGCCATGGCCAATGCGGCCGTGTGCCATTGCAGCCAGCGCACCACAAGGTCTTCCAGCTCCCCCACGATCCACGAATAATCGAGCTCCCCAGCCTTGGGCGGTGTGGGCTCGTCCGGCACGCGCGCCCTTTGGGAAATCCATTGGAACGACGTGTCTCCCGTCTTTTCCAATTCGAGAATCCGGTCGTGCGCATCGCGCGGGGCGCGGCAGCGGAGTCGGTAACGGCCAGGTTCGACGAAGCCCCCGCCATTGGGGAGCGCTCCCGGAAGTCGGTAATAGAGGTAGCGGCAATCGTCGAACAGGATGATTTCGCGCCCGCTGTAGATGCGCAATGTCGGATGGTGAAACTCGAGCAACGCAAAGCTGTCCGGCATGCCGCGGAGGCTTCGAAGCGCCGGTAGAATGCGTGGTTCGTATTCGTGCAGATCGCGCAGGTACGCGTGCAGGCGTGCCCATTGGCCGGGCGCGGGCTCGGGACCTTTGCGGTAAAGCCAATTGCGGGCCCGGGCCATGAGGGAGGGCTCATCAGTTATGGATTTCTCGTTCTGCGATCGGATCATGCGGGAACCTCCGGGTAAGGCTTCGCCCTCACGAAGACGCAGCCCACGAGAAGGCACGCGGCGCCGGATGCGCGAATGGCGGAGGCTCCGCTCGTCCAATCGATGAGGGCACCGCCGACGAGTGTTCCAATGCCCATGGCGGCCATGGCGAAGGTTTGCATCGTGCTGCCGGCGCGGCCTTGCAGCTCGTCGGGGATGAGCGGCAGCCGCAGGGCGAGGTTGACGCTGAGAAACGATGCATTCAGCGCACTCGAGAGAAATACGCCCGCGATGAGCGGGAGCGGCGAGGTGAAATGACCGATGAACAGATTGACAATGCCTGCACCGGCCAAGCTGCCGAGGAGCACGGCTTTGGCGCGCCCGTGGGCGAGCTTTCCGCCGAGCGCGTATCCGCTGGCGGCGCCCAGGCCGCCCGCCGAGAGGATCGTCCCCAGCACCGCGGAGGACATTCCATGGCGGACGACGTGCACCGTGATGGCCGTGACCAGCGGCGCACTCGCCACGGACTCGAGCAGAACGAGCGACGTGAGCACGCGCATCGACGGCTGACGAAAGGTGAAGGCGACGCCCTCCCACAAGTCGCCAATGATGCCCGGTTTGGAATGACCTGGATGCGCAGGGACCCTTAGAAACGTGAGCAAAGTCACCGACACGAGAAACGTCGCCGCGTCGATGGCCATGGTGGTGCCCGCACCCAGCGTGTGGGCGAGCGCCCCGGCGATGGCTGGCCCCATGATGTAGCCGAGCGTGACCGAGGCGTTGACATACCCGGCGGCCGTCCCGAGCTGCTCTTTGCGAACGAGGCTCGGAAGCGCGGCCTGGTATCCAGCTGCAAACATGGCACCGAGAAGGCCGAGCGGTACCGCTATCAGGTAAAGCAGCGGTACCACGGGCCGCCCGAGGATGCTGGCGAGGGGAACCAACATGGTGAGCAGGGCACGCCCCACGTTGGATGCGAGCATCATGCGGTGCCGATTCCATCGATCGGCCAATGCCCCCGCCAGCAGACAGAATGCTACCTGCGGAATGAATTGCAAAAGGGCTACGATGCCGACCTGCGTGCCCGACCCCGTCTCCTGGATGACCATCAACGGAATGGCCGTCATGGTCACCGCGTCGCCGAGTGCCGAAATGCCTTCTCCGGCAAAGAGCAGCAGGAAACTCCGATTCTGCCAAATGTTTCCGTCGCTGGGCACGGGCAGGTCGTCCTCTTTCATACGGCGCTCGCATTCTGCGCCGTGCGCAAACTCAAGGGTCGCATGTCTGTCCACACCTCCTTGATGTACGCGAGGCATTCGTCTTTGGTGCCGACCTTTCCAGCGTCGTTCCACCCTAGAGCATTGTCCCGCGCACTCGGCCAAATGGAATATTGTTCTTCGTGATTGACTACGACTTTGTAGATCGATTTGTCGTCATCTGTGCTCATGTGTTTAGTTCCTTGGTTCGGTCTCCTCTGGTTTGAGTAGGGGATTGGAGTAAAGTTTCCAGTTCGTCGTAGAGTCGGGCCATGGCTTCCGCGCCGCACGAACCGGCCGAATTTTTGCCACGGATGACGCCCTCGATGGTCAGCTCGCGCACGTCGTCCGCAAAGTGAGGGTAGGCGGCGCGGAGCTCGGACACGTCGAGCTCGGAGACATCGACGCCGCGGTCTTCGGCTTTGCGCACCAATTCGCCGACGACGTGGTGGGCTTCGCGGAAGGGGAGTCCGCGGCGCACCAGGTAATTGGCATATTCCGTGGCGAGAATGTGACCGCTGCGCGTAGCCTCGCGCATCCGGTGGGCCACCGGTTCCATCGTTCGCACGATGTCGCTCATGATGTCGACGCTGGACATGCACGCGTCCAAGGCCGAAAACCACGACGTCTTGTCCTCCTGGACGTCCTTGTTGTACCCGAGGGTCAAATTCTTCACCAAGGCGAGCAGGCTCATGGCGTCGCCCATCGCCGTGGCGGCCTTTCCGCGCACCAGCTCGAGCACGTCGGGGTTCTTCTTTTGCGGCATGATGGAGCTACCGGTGCAATAAGCATCGGCGAGGCGCAAAAAGCCGAATTCCTGGGACGTGAAGACGATGATCTCTTCGGCGAACCGCGAGAGGTGGACCATGAGCAGTGCCGCGTGCCCGGTGAATTCCACGAGGTAGTCGCGGTCCGAGACCGAGTCGATGCTGTGCATCGTGGGGCGCCGGAAACCGAGCTGCGTGGCGGTCTTCCAGCGGTCGATGCCCAGCGAGCTCCCCGTCGAAGCGCAACCGCCGAGTGGGCACTCGTCCGCGCGCCGCACGCAGTCGAGCAGACGCGTGCGGTCGCGATCCAGCATGACCACGTAAGTGCTCGCCCAGTGCGCGTAGCTGGTGAACTCCGCGCGTTGCAAGTGTGTATACGAGGGCATGACTAGATTGCCATGTTGCTTGCAATGCTCGAGCAAGGTGCGCTCGAGGAGCTTCACGCGCTCGGCCAGCTGCAACGTGGACTCCTTGAAGAAGATCCGCTGCGCCGCGGCCTGTTGATCGTTGCGGCTGCGCGCCGTATGGACCTTCTTTCCGACCTCGCCGAGACGCTCGGTGAGCAGCATCTCGAGGTTCATGTGGATGTCCTCGAGCTCGGGATCGAGCTCGATGCGGCCCGCCAGCCAGTCCTCGCGGATCGCGCCGAGTCCTCGCTCCAAGGCGGCGCCTTCTTCGGCGGTGAGCAGGCCGGTCGCGCTCAGCATGGACACGTGGGCCATGGATGCGCGCACGTCGGCCTCGAACAGGCGGGTCTCGATGGGCAGGCTCGTGTTGAATCGCACCAGCCTGTCGGACATGCCCTCGCGAAAGCGCCCCGCCCACGGATTCGAGGGCGCTTTCATCGACGGCCCCGCGCCATGCGCAGCTCGCGGTCGCCTTCGATTTGGTAGCGAAGGGCCATGGTGCGCAGAAAGCCGGTGGCATCGTCACCGCTGAACTCGACGCCGCGGTGCAAGGTGACCAAGTCGCGCGAATAGAGCGAATGCTCACTGCGCACGGCGGCGACGGTGCACGAGCCCTTGTAGAGGTCGATGGAGACCTCCCCGCTGACGTGGCGCTGGCTGTAGTCCACCATGGCCTGGATGGCCTTGCGCTCCGGCGCGAACCACAGTCCCTTGTAGACGATTTGGCTGTACTCGTTCACCACCAGGTCGCGCACGCGGGCAACCTCGCCGCTCAGGGTGGCGCACTCCAAACCGCGGTGGGCTTTGTGCAGGACGACCAAGGCCGGATTCTCGAAGACGCCACGCACCTTCATGCCGTTGATGCGGTTCTCGATGATGTCTTGCAGCCCCACGCCGTTGCGCGCGCCGAGCGCATTGAGCTTCACCACGATGTCGACCGGCGAAAGCGATTCGCCGTTGATGGCAATCGGTACGCCCTCGCGAAAATCGATGGTCACCCGCTCGACGTGGTCCGGTGCCTTGGTGGGCGGGGTGATCCAGCTCGCGTGCTGCCACTGGAAGGCGTTTTCGATCTCCTCGAGGTATTCGCCCTCGGTGGTCAGGTGGACCAGGTTCTCGTCGTGCGAGAAGAGGTCTTCCTTGCTGTGCTGAATGGGAATGTCGTGCTTGGCGCAATATTGAAGCAAATCCTCGCGCGATGCGAGATCCCAGAGGCGCCACGGGGCAATCGTGGGCAGAGACTTGTCCAGCAGGATGGCCGATAGCTCGAAGCGAACCTGGTCATTACCCTTCGGCGTGCAACCGTGGGCCAGCGCATCGCCGCCCTCGCGCCGTGCATAGGCAATCATGCCTTCGACGATGACCGGGCGCGCGAGGGGTGTTCCCATGAGGTAGTGGCTCTCGTAAACGGCATTCGCCTTGAGCGCCGGAAATACGAAGTTCTCGATGAAGTGGCCGCGTACGTCGTCGACGTAGAAGACGTCGGCGCCGGCAGCCTTGGCGCGCTGCTCGAGCTTCTTCCAATCTTCGCGCTGGCCCAGGTTGGCGCAGTACGCGGTGACCTTGCACCCAAAGCGTTCCTTGAGGAAGCGAAGCGCCGCAGAAGTGTCGAGGCCGCCGGAATATGCAAGTACGATGTGATTGGGGTTCATGAATTCGCTCCTGCCATGTTGCGAGATACGGCGACGCTGGGCGACACCGTGAGGTTGGTGGACGTCGAGCGCTCCGCCGCATCGGAGGACTTGGCGGCACGCTTCCCTGGAAGTGACGCGGTGGTGTCGCGCACTTCGCGGAGGCTCAAATTGATCTGGTAGGTGCGCCCGTCGAGGGCAATCGTGCACCCTGCGCGCCCCGGAAAGGTGCATACGCGCAGCATGTCGATGAGCTCACGCGCCGTGGTCGTCGCGTGCGGATCGAGGTTGAGAAGGGCGCGCATTTCGCGCAGCTTGTGATGCGTTCCGGGGTGGGCTTGCGGATAAAGCTTGTATTCTTTGCGTGCGATGGCGGGCCACGTATTTCGAAAGAGTTGGATCGCCTCGTCCTCGTGTTTGCGATACAGCGTTTCGCCCGTATCCTCGGGCGCGACCATCACGCGGGCCTGGGCAATCACGTCGCCATTGTCCACCTCCGCCACCATGCGGTGCAGGCTGACCCCGGCGGGCGTCCCATCCAGCACCGACCAAACATAATAATAGAATCCTTTGTTGTAAGGTAAATAGCCAGGATGAAGATTGATGGCGTCGATTTTTGGAAGGCTCAGGAACCGATCGTCGAGGATGTAATCGTAATAGATGCTGAGCAGGAAATCCGGTTCCAGGTGCGCGACGAGCGTGTCGAACTCGAGTCGCGCTTCATCGATGTCGAACACGGGGACGTCATGCCTCTCGCAGAGGGCGCGAATTTCCTTGCCGAACGTGATGGTCTTCTCCGGATGGACGATGACGGCGCACAACTCCGTCACGTCGTTCGAGAGAAGAATGCGCAACGCTTCGTATCCGACCCGATTGTCGACGCACGCAACCACGCGGCGTTTCTCGTCCGTTTTCATACTGGGCTCCTTATGCGTTGGAAAAGATGTGAGCTGCTGCACGATCGAGCGCGTCGTCGGCCGCTCTCCAAGATTGGGTCCTCACCCGAAGACGTGCGCAATGCGCGCTCCAATGGGACGTGAGCTCCTTCACCGCGAGCTTCGTCGAACCGGGGCCCCCGCCGTACTGCGATGCCGTGGCCACGGAGGCGGCATCGAGTCCCTCGGTGGAAACGTTGGACCCGGCTTCGCGCAAGCCGTGGCGGGCCACGTCTTCCAGGGGCTGGTCGTTCTCGAGTGCCGCGCGGACGAACGAGCCCACGGTGTGGTGCGCCGTTCGAAAGGGAACGCCGCCTTGGCCCACGAGGCGATTGGCCAGCTCGGTGGCCGACGTGTGTCCGTCGCGCGCACGCGCCTCCATGCTGGAACGCCGTGGCTCGGCCTCGGCGGCGATGAGACGCAGCAGGATCACCGCCTCCGTGGTCTTGCGCAGGGCGTCCCAGGCCGCGGAGACGGCCTCGGTGCCCACGGCAATGGAGTTGGTGAACGGCTTGGCATGGCACGCCTGGACGGCGTGGGTGAAGGCCCCGAGGGCCGATGCGGCGCGGCCTTGCACGTGCTCGAGGAAGTACACGTTGCGCTTCTGCGGCATCATCGAGCTCGACCCGACGAGGTGATCGGGAAACGAGAGAAAGTCGAATTCCGACGTGCTCCAGAGAAGAAAATCGGTGGCCACGCGGCTGAGGGTCACCCCGAGGATCGACGCCGCCGCGAGCACGCGGAGCACACCGTCGCGCGAGGCCACGGCATCGATGGAGTGGGGCGTCGGTCGCACGAAACCGAGCAACTCCGCGGTGCGCTCGGCTCGAATGGGAAGCGCAGTTCCACCGACAGCACCGGCCCCGAGCGGGGATACATCGAAGAGGGATCCGGTGGCCAGCAACGCATCGAGATCGCGATCGAGCGAGGAGCCGATGCCCGCCAGGTAATGCCCATACGTGATGGGCACGGCCGCCTGGAAGTGGGTATAGGCGGGCATGACCACGCCGGCGTACCGGTGCGAACGGCGGAGCAAGATCGCTTGCAGGCGCAAGGACTCGCGCACGAGCCGCAGCCAGGGTGCACGGAGGCGGAGCTTTTGGGCGGTGGCATTGAGGTCGTTGCGCGAACGCCCCAATTGAAGCATGCCGCCCACGGACATACCGGTTTTGCCAATAAGGTAATCTTCGTAAAGGAGGTACACTCCGCGCAGTGCGGCACGGCCACGCAGTGGCTCGAATCGACGCTGGCGGAGCTCGTCGATGGCGGCCAGGAGGGACGCTGCGGTATTTCGGTCGATGAGCGCGCTCTCGGCGAGCATGACCACGTGCGCGCGGTCCACCTGCGCGATAAAGGGTAGCTCGGCATCGATGGCCGCATCGGCCGTCGCGCCAAACAGGATATCGCGCGCGGTTCGGCGGATGGTGCGGGTAATGCGCCCGGTGTTTTCCATGTCACGCTCCCCGCGCCGGCGTGACGGTGAGCCGCACCTGCTCGCGCGCCCGATCGGCGGTGGCCATGGCGTCTTCCGGGGTCGCACCGGTGGCGATCACGTGCCCGATGCGGTCGCGAAAATCGTGGCGGCACGCGAGCTGGGACCCCACGGCGCCGTACATGCGCGCTTCCGCGACACCGCGCAGGCGCCCCGCCGCTTCGAGGCCGTCGATGCGTGCCAGGGAGCCTTCGGCCGGCGGGAGAAGAAAGCGCAGGGACGCATGCCGCCGATGCAACGGCTCGCACGGAGCCGGTTGCCGCGCGATGCGCGCGACGGTGTTTCGCACCAAGTCCACGCCGGTGGCCAGGCGAACGAGCTCGGGAATGAATCCGCCCGCCAGGCGCGGATTGACCTCGATGATCGCCGGCCCCGACTCGGTATATCGAATTTCCGTGTGGGCCGGGCCGAATCCCAGGCCGAGCGCATCGAGTGCGGCACGCGTGATCCTGGCGAGGGCGTCGCGCTCCACGGTGTGCAGTGGCGCGGGATGATCGTGCCCGACCTCGATGAAGTAGGGAGGGCTTCCGAGGTGCTTCGCGGTGACGCCCACGACGGTGCGATCGAACGTCTCCACGGAGTACTCGGGCCCCTGCGCGATGGTCTCGACGAGAACCATGCGCGGGACCGGCTGACCGCGCTCGTTCACGGCTTGCCCGAGCAGCGCCGCGGCATGCGCATGCACGCCCTCGGGCGACGAACATGCGGCCACGCCCACGCTGCCGGAGCCACTGACCGGCTTCACGATGACGGGGAATCCAAAGGCCTCCGCCGCACGCACGGCGTCCTCCGGCGTCTCCGCCGCACGGAAGTCCGGGATGGCCACGCCCGCCGCACGGAGCCGCTGCCGCTGCAGATGCTTGTCGCGGCAGCTGGCCAGCGCCACCGGATCGGGGCCGGGCAGACCGAGCTGCCAGGCCACCCGTGCCGCAGCGACCACGAAGTACTCGGAGCTCGACGTCACCCCCGCGAGGCCTTTTCGGGATAGCTCGCGGGAGACTTCGACGAGGGCCGCCGTATCGCCCGTGTCGAGGGTCACCACGTCGCAGTCTTCCGCGGAGAGGAATGGATACCGCTCGGGCGCGGACGTCAGCATGATCGGCTGAAACCCGAGCTCGCGCGCCGCCGCGAGGAACAGGCGCCCGGTGCCGCTGGTGTTGCTCTCGACGAACGCAATGCGCGGGCGACTCACGGCGACACCGCGTCTTGCGAAAACGTTGTCCCGAGGACGTGCGCGTACGACTTGCGGTTCCACGAGAGGTACGACCAATCGGGACCTGCATCGTGCGGGTGATTCACCCGGCGCGGTCGATCGGGAAGGCCATCTCCGTACACGTCATTCACACGGAGCCATGCATCGTTGTAGACGGTGTCCTGGTATCGGTACCCTTCGTCGGGCAGGGTCACCACGACATTCCCCTCCGGTCGCCGCGCCGCCCACCATTTGGCCACCAGGTACCCGGCGCCGCTCGTCGGCCCCATGTACAGCGCGTGCTCGGCGTGAAGCGCGCGGGTTCCTCCGAAGCCGTCGGCCGCGCCCACCCAATGGATCTCATCGAAGATCGTGTGGTCGACGTTGCGGGGCATCAAGCTATTGCCGAGACCGCGCAGCAGCCGTTTGCCGTCGGCCTGCCCGAACAGCGTGCTTCGATGCGTATCGACGCCGACGGCGGTCAATTCGGGGAACACGCGCCGCAGGTACGACGCCGTTCCGCACATCGAGCCGCCGGAGCCCACGGCACCGACCAGAACGCCGACGTGCCCCACGGTCTCCACGAGCAATTCGGCAAACGGCGCATAGGCGCGCGGGTTGTCCGGATTGTCGTACTGCGAGGGCCAGAAATGCAGGGGAAACTCCGCTTGCAATTCGGCCATACGCGCGAGCCGCGCCCCTTGGTAGCCGCCCACGGGGGCGGGCTCGCGCACGATTTCCACCCGAGTGCCCAGTTGTTCCAGCCGGCGCTGCAGCGGGGGCTCGATGGCCGGATCGCTCACCAGAATGAGCTGGTAACCGCGCAGGCGGCAGAGCATGGCCAGTGCGAGTCCGAAGGTGCCGGAGCTCGTCTCGATCACGACGCCGCCCGGCTCCAGCGTTCCCGTCGCACGCGCCCGGTCCAGGATGAAGCGGGCGGGCAAGAGCTTCATCAGGTTGAAGGCCGCACCATAAAGATTGGGCCCCAGGCGCACGATGCGCGGTAATACCAAGGCTTCGATGATATCGGACTGCGAAGTGCGAATCGCCATCGTGGGTCATCCTCGTTATTCGAATGTTCGGAAATGCCAGGTGGTTCCAAAACCGAGTTTCGTGACTGCGTTTTTGGCCCGCGCAATGCGTTCACCGTTGCGCGACTCCTGGGGATCGAAGAGAAGGCCGACCACCGTTCCGCTATGGGCCACTTGAAGCCCCAGGGCGCCGACGCTCTCGGCCAGTTCCTCCAGCTTCTTGAAGTGCGGTTTGGGAAGGTAGCGCTGGCTCACGCGCGCATCGGCCGTGGCCACGCGGGCCAGCAGACGCGGGTCTCCATCGCGCACGGCTCGCCGGAGGAGCCCGATGGCCACTCGGAAGCCCTCGATTTCCGTGCTGTCGTAGCGCGCGCGGGTCAGCTCGATCGTGTCGATGCCCGCCGTGTCGGTGTTGATGCCCAGGACCTCCAGCGGGGGAAGCGGGCCGCCGAGATCCTCGACGACGCGTCCCTCGCGGTGGGCGAAGAGTACGGCCCGATCGGGAAACATGAGCGAGTCCGAGGCTGTTTCTGCCTGCACGGCGAGCTTGGCGATGATCTCCGGCGCGATGACCTTGCGCGTGGCCGTGGCCACCGCGCGGATGGCCGCGAGGACGTCGCTGGTGGAGGAGCCCAGACCGCACCCGATGGGGATGTTGCTGCGCAGCTCGAGCCGGCCGCCCCAGTTTTCGCGTTGCGCCCAAGCCAGCGCGAGCTCCGCGGCGCGCTGCGCTTTGATCTTCCAGGGCGGCTCCACGGCGACGGCGCCGCTGCGATCCGGCACGAACGACGCTTCGGACTTCATCAAAGGGCAGGGCAGGGTGACCAGTACCCGGTGCAGCCGCCCATCCCGTTCGGTCACGCCTTGGAGGATCTCCCCATGGTGCCCCGTCGAGATACCTACGGCTTCTTCGCCCATGCCATCCACGTAGGGACTGGATGGCTTGACGCTCGGCGCCTCCTCGGGGACGCGTGCCAAAATGTGCTTTTCCAAGTCGCGCACGGTGCGCGCGAGGAAGAAGTCCCGCAGTCCGATGTCCACGCCAAAGGCGCTGGAGACCTTGGCCAGCATTTCGACGGCGCGGAGCGAGTGGCCGCCCAGTTCGAAAAAGTCGTCGGTGATGCCCAGGCTCGGCACGCCGAGCACCTGGCTCCAGATGTCCGCCAGGCGCTTCTGCGTGCGCGTTTGCGCGGGCACCGTGCGCTTGTTCCATGTCTCGAGAAGCACCCGGGAAAGGGCGCCCTCGTCGACCTTGCCGCTCGACGTCAGGGGCATGGTTCCCACGATTCGGAAATGATCGGGAATCATGTAATCCGGTACCGCGCGCTTCATGAAGGTGCGCAGTGCGCGCCCGTCGACGTGCGCATACGTGTACACCTCGTCCTCGCGGAAGGGATGCGAGACCCACACGCAAGGGTCGTCGTATTTGCCAAAGCCCGATTCGAGGTCGATGCGCACGGCCTGAAGCGTGTCGGGAAGGAGGTAATCCCCGGATCGATCGAAGGTGCGGCCCGACCACTTTTCCCAATCGGCTATTTTTGCGTGGACCTGCTGCGAGCGATATTCCACGCGGAGAATGTTGCCGCCGATCCGCTCGTGCGTGCGCAGCCAGGGATCTTCGAGCTGGCCATCGTCCCTGCGGCGAAGCGCCCACACACCGAAATCGATTTCCGGCTCCGTGATTTTGCCATTCGGGCGCACGGCCACGACCACGCGCTCGAAGCCCAAGGCATGCCCGAGGTTCTTGTGCGCCCGGAGGATCGCCGCGGCGAGGCCGCGTCCCGTGGTCTCCCGCGAGGCGACGCCGGTGAGAATGAAGTACGTATTGGGGACGATTCCTCGCTCCGCATCCACGAAGGCCCGTTCGAGCCCGGCGTCCCAGCCCTGCGGCAGGTTCTCCGTGGTGCCGTCCCATGCCAGCGGAATCGCATTTCCGACGGCGACGACGGCATCGTTCGCATCCGTGAGGACGAATTGGCACTCGGGAAATTCGTCGGCGAGGCGCGTCCAATAGTTTCGCAGGGTGCAATCGCCCGCGAAAAACGCTGGCCAAGCTTCCACGTGAAGGGCTTCTGCGGCTTTGCGCAGCTCGGGGCGTTGTGCCAGGGTGAACAGGCGCAGGCCCGGGTGCGAAGGCCCAATGCTCAGGGCCGATTCGCGCAGTTCGAGGTGCGCGACCAGTGCATCGGCGGCGTCGGCCCGTTGGAGCTTTTGCACCACGGAACGACCCACCGCGGGGTGCGCCGCGAGCTGCACGTCGATTTCCTCCAGCTCGACGCGGTTGCCGCGCACCTTGGTCTGCTTGTCGACGCGCCCGATGAATTCGACGTTGCCGTCGTCGCGGTAGCGACCCAAGTCGCCGGTTCGATACATCCGGGTGCCGGGCACCCGCGAGAAGGGGTCGGGCAGAAACGCTGCCGCCGTGCGCGCGCTTTCGCCGAGGTAGCCGCGTGCGAGGCCGGGCGAGCTGACGTAAATCTCGCCCACCACGCCGATGGGCAGCTGCCGGAACGCTGCGTCGAGCACGTACATGCGCACGTTGGCCAGCGGCCGGCCGATGGGCACCACGTCGCCGTCCACCTCGCCGCGTCCGTCGAACTCCGCCGCGTCGACGGAGACCTCGGTGGGGCCGTAATGGTTCGACAAGCGGGCTTCGAATCGGCGCGCGAATCGATCGCGCAGGCTGCGCGATAAGGCGGCGCCGCCGCAGATGACCAGCCAGAGCGACGGGATGTCGGGCAGCTCCCCGGCCTCCGCTGCCTCGATGAACGACTGCAACATCAGGGGCACGCACTGGAAGGCCGAGACCTTGTGCTCCGCCATCGTCTCCGCGAGGCGCACCGCGTGTTTCGACGCCGATGCGGGCGGAACCACCACCGCCGCCCCGACGGACAGCGGCCAGAAAACGTCGAGCACCGACGCATCGAAGTTGTACGGCGTGAGGAACAGTACGCGATCGCCGGCCTCGAGCGGGTGCAGCCGCTGCGTCGCCTGGAGCAGGTTCACCACCCCGCCGTGGCCGATCTCGATGCCTTTGGGAACGCCGGTCGTGCCCGAGGTGAAGATCACGTACGCGAGGTTCTGCGGCAGAACCTTCGCATGCGCGACGTCGCCGAGCGCACCGATATCGTCGACGTCGAGCCGCACGATGCTCTCGCACGCGATGCCCGATTCGGCCAGGGCACCCGTGGTGACCAGCACGCGCATGCCCGAGGCTGCAACGATGCGGTCCCTTCGTTCCTCGGGCTCACCCGGCATGATGGGGACGTACGCTCCCCCCGCCCGCAGAATGGCGAGCAAGGCAACGACCATATCCGCCGAGGGCTCCAGCAGCACGCCGACCCGCGACTCCGGCCGCACCCCGAGCGCGACCAAGTGCCGTGCCAGCCGGTTCACGGCGCGATCGAGCTCGCCGTAGCTCCACGTCCGCGCTCCCTCGACCACCGCGGACGCGTCCGGTGTGCGCGCCGCCTGCGCTTCGAACAAGCCGTGAATCGTGATGGTGCGATTCCAGGGAACGTCCGTGGCATTGAAGGCCGCGAGCGCGCGCGCTTCCTCGGGCGACACGAGCTCGAACGCGTCGATGGGTTGCGACGGCGCGTGCGCCGCTTGCTCGGCCAGTGAGAGAAATTGCCGCAACATGCGCTCGGCCGTGGCCGGTTTGAACAAATCGCTGTTGAAGTTCCAGTGCGCGACGATATCCGAGGCGAGTTGGTCGACGACCACCGTCAAATCGAACTTCGCCGTTTCGAATTCCGCAACTTGCGCTTTCTGCAGGAACTCGAGATTCAGTCCATCGAACCGCAAATCGTGGAGCAGCCGCGTTTTGTTGTTCTGAACGCCGAACATGACGGAAAACAGCCGATTGCGCGACAGATCGTGCTCGGGATTGACCTCCTGAATCGCCAAGATGCTCGGGTAATGGTGATGATCGTACGCCTCGATGGCACCATCCCTGGCCGCACGCAGCAGATCGGAGAAGGTCATCCCCGGCTTGATGGCGCAACGCATGGGCATGGCGGTGGCAAACAGCCCGAGCATGGCGTCGAGCCGCTCGTCGTCGCGGTTGGCGATGGGCGTGCCCACGGCAAAGTCGGATTGCCCGGAAATGCGATGCAAGTGCAATTGCAACACGGCCAGGAAGAAAATGTTCAGGGTCAGTCCTTCGCGCCGGACGAAGGCCTCCACCTCCCGTGCGAGCTCGCCGGGCAGCCATTGCGAGACCGTCGAACCGCGGAAGGTCTGCAGGGCTGGGCGTGGGTAGTCGATGGGAAGATCGAGCGCGGGCGGCGGCGGTGACAACTTGGAGACCCAAAATCGACGCTGCCGCTCGAAGCGCCCTGTCTCGACGGCGCGCTGGATAGAGTGCGCGTAGGCCGCGTACGATAGGGAAATTTCGGGCAATCGAGGCGCGCGCCCCGCGCGGTGGGCATTGTAGATCTCGGCCAATTCGCGGGCGAAGTTCATCGTCGAGGTCTCGTCCCAGACGATGTGGTGAATGGCAAACAGGAGATGGAAGCGCTGATCGGGGAATTCGACGAGCTTCACGCGAAAGATGGGACCGCGTTCGAAGTCGAAGGGCGCGCTCCCCACATCGGCCACCAGCGTTCGCGTCTCGCGCTCGACCTCGTCGGGAGCCAGGTGGCGCCGGTCGATGTACACGTCGGCCACGTCGAGCGGATAGGCCGGATCGACGACCTGCACGGGCACGCCGGCCCGGTTGAGAAACCGCGTGCGAAACACGTCGTGCCGTTCGATGAGCGTCTGCCAGGCGCGGACGAAGACGGGCACGTCGACGGCACCGTGGAGGACCACGTCGCTGATGGTCACGTTGTAGAACGGATTCGTCGGCTCCAGCTCGTGCATGTACCACTCGGGCAATTGATACGGTGCCAACTGGTAATGCGGCGGCGGATGGGCCGTGGTGGCTGCGGCATCGCGCAGAATCCCCTCCAGATCGAGCAGCGGTTCGGCGCGTGCGACCTGGGCATGGGCGCGGCGTTCGTCGATGACCGCGGCCACGCCCGCGACGGTGGCCCGCTCGAACAAGGTGCGCACGTTGAGCTCGATGCCAAACGCGCTTCGAATGCGCGCGATGGTGCGAATGGCAATCAGTGAGTGCCCGCCGAGCTGGAAAAAGTCGTCCGTTCTGCCAACCCGGGCCACGTCGAGCAACTCGGCCCAGATTCCCGCGACCGCGGCCTCGGTTTCCGTTTCCGGGGCCACGAAGTCGCCTTGAAGCACCGAATCGGCATCGCGCGGGGCAGGCAGCGCCTTGCGATCCACCTTTCCATTGGGCAAGAGCGGCAACGACTCCAGAAGGACGAACGCGCTCGGCACCATGTATGCGGCCAGACGTTCGCCCAGGAATCCGGCCAGTTCGGCGCCCGTCGTGGGCTCGCGCGGCACGACGTAGGCAACGAGCCGCGCCTCGGTCCCTGCATCGTTTCGCGCGACCACGATGCCTTCGCGCACGGCGGCATGCGCGGCCAGCGCCGTTTCGATTTCCCCCATCTCGATGCGGAAGCCGCGAATCTTCACTTGATGATCGACCCGGCCCACGAATTCGATGTTGCCGTCGTGCCGGTACCGAACCGTGTCGCCCGTGCGGTAAAGGCGCCCGCCGGGCGTGTCCCCGAAAGGATCGGGTACGAACGACGTGGCGGTGCGCTCCGGGGCGTGCAGATAGCCGCGACCCACGCCGGTGCCGCCGATGCAAAGTTCGCCGGCGACGCCCACGGGGACGGGCTGCATTTCCGCGTCGAGCACGTACACGCGGAGGTTCGGCAAGGTGCCGCTGATGGGAACGTATTTCCACGGTCCGGACGGGGCCGCCGTCATTTTGTAGTGGGCAATGTCGTCGGAGCACTCGGTGGGCCCGTACGCATTGATCATGGGCACGTTGGGATAACGTGCGAACCAGCGCGCGCACAGATCGGGCAGGAGGGGCTCGCCATTGACCACGAGCCATCGCAGCCGCGACAGATCGTAACGCTTGGGTGCCGACTCGAGCTCGTCGACGATGAGCACCGTGTGCGTGGGCACCGTTTCGAAGACGGTCACCTGGTCACGCGCCAGCTGCGCCATGAGCCGCGACGGCTCCCACGCGCTCTCGTCGCGAAAGACCGAGACGCGGCCGCCCACCATGAGGGCCGTGAGAAATTGCCACACGGAGACGTCGAAGCTTTGCGTCGCCGTTTGTGCGAGGCAATCGGCGGCCGTGAAGCCGAGGTCTGCGACCTTGGCCCGCAAGTGGTTCAACATGCCGCGGTGCTCGATCATGGCCCCTTTGGGCACGCCGGTGGAGCCCGAGGTGAAGATCACGTACGCGAGGCTGCTCGGGTCGATGGGGAAGCCGGGGTTCGTCGACGAAACCGGCATGCTCAGCGCCTCGGCGACGTCCAGCACCTGCGCCCGATCCCCGGCGATCTCACCCGCGAGCGGCGCGTGCGCGGCCTCGGTCACCACGATGGGGCATCGCGCCAGGAGGACCATGCTCTCCAGCCGTGCCCGTGGCAGCGCAGGATCGAGCGGCACGTACGCGTAGCCCGCCTTGAACACGGCGATCATGGTCACGAGGAACTCGATGCTTCGATCGAGCAACACGCCGAGGATGACCTCCCGATGGCCCAACCGCGCGCGCAGCACGTGGGCCAGCCGATTGGCGCGTGCGTTGACCTCCGCATAGGTTGCCGAGGTGCCATGGCATACGATGGCCACGGCTTCCGGCTTCGCCCGCACGTGCTCCTCGAAGACATGGTGAAAGCACACCGAGGTGTCCCAATCGGTGTCCGTGCGATTGCGCTCCGCGAGCAGGTTCGCGCGCTCGCCCGCGGGCAAGAGCTCGAGCCGGGAGACACGCTCCTCGGGCGCGTCCACGGCCGACGCCAGCAGCGTCTCGAGATGCGTGGCCATGCGCGCGATCGTCGCCGCCTCGAACAGGTCCGTATTGTATTCGAAGACCGCGGTCACGTCGTCCGCCGTTTCGCGGAACACGAGGAGCAAATCGAACTTCGCCGTCTTGGTTTCGCCCTCGACGGTGGTGAGCGATAGCCCGGTGAGTGCGAGATCGCTCGCGGGCATGTTCTGCAGCTCGCACATCACTTGAAAGACCGGCGAGCGGCTCGGATCGCGCGGCGGCTGCAATTTCTCCAGCAGCAGCGGGAAGGGGACGTCCTGGTGGGCATAAGCGACGAGCGCCGACTCCTTCACGCGGCCGAGCAAAATCCCGAACGTCGGATCGTCGTCGAGGCGTGTCCGGATGACCAGCGTGTTGACGAAGTGGCCAATGATATTCTCGATTTCCGTGCGCCCTCGGTTGGCGACGGGCGTTCCTACGACGATATCGCCTTGGTGCGTATATCGATGCAAGAGCGCATCGAAGCCCGCGAGAAGCGTCATGAACAGCGTCGCGCCGTGGCGTCGCGCCAAGGTGCGCAGTCCCTCGAGCAGGGGGCGCGGCATGGCCACGGTGTGGGTGGCACCCGTGAACGTCTGCACGGCGGGGCGCGGATGGTCCGTGGGCAGATCCAGCGCCGCCGGCGCGCCGGAGAGCAACGCCACGGCCGATTCGACGAGCTTTTGCAACGTCGAGCCGCGAAGTCGCTCACGTTGCCATGCGGCGTAGTCGGCATATTGCGTGGTGATGGCCGGGAGCGACGGCGCCTTCCCTTGGGCGAACGCGTCGTAGAGTGCCCCGAGCTCGCGCACGAACGGCTGCATGGACCAGCCGTCGGCGATGATGTGATGCATGGACGTCAGAAGAACGTGGTCCGTCTCCGACAGCCGCAGAAGGCGCGCGCGGAACAAGGGACCCGCGGCCAGGTCGAACCCCGTGCGCGCATCCTCGTCGAAGCGCGCCCGCACCGCGGCCTCGCGGTCCGTATCGGGTAGGGACGACAGCGTCACCACCGGCAAGGCGACCGCGCTGGGCGGTGCGATCACTTGGGACGGCTCGCCATCGACGATGGCAAACGTGGTGCGAAGGGACTCATGGCGCGCGCAGAGCTCGAACAGGGCGCGCTCGAGCGCCGGAAGATCCAGGGCGCCCTGCATGCGGATGGCGCACGGCATGTTGTACGTGGCCTGTCCGGGCGAGAGCTGCTCGGTTACCCAGAGCGACTCTTGCTCGTGCGAGAGCGGCAGCCGGCGATCGCGCGGGACCGGCACGACGGGCGCCGCTTGCGCCGCCGCATCCACGCGGGCGATGCGGGCGGCCAGGCCCTCGACGGTGGGCGCCTCGAAGAGCCACCGGATAGGCACTTCCTTGCCGAACACCTCCCGCGCCCGTGCGGCAATCTGCACAGCGAGCAGCGAGTGGCCGCCAAGCTCGAAGAAGTCGTCGCGAATCCCGACGGCGGAACTCCCCAGCACATCGCCCCAAATGCCGGCCAATAGTTCCTCGGTCGGATTGCGTGGGGCTCCACCGCGCCCGGTGGCCTGGCCGCTGAAGTCGGGGGCGGGCAACGCCCGCACATCGAGCTTCCCGCTCGAGGTCAAGGGGAGAGCGTCCAGGAAGACGAACGCCGGCGGCACCATGGCCTCGGGCAAGGTCTCGCGCAGGAAGGCGCGCAGGCCCGCGGCGTCGAGCTCGCCCTCGGCGAGGAGGTAGGCGACCAGGCGCTCGCTACGCACGAGCACCACGGCCTCGCGCACGGCGGGATGCAATCGCAACGCGGTCTCGATTTCGCCGAGCTCGATGCGGATGCCTCGAAGCTTTATCTGCTGATCGACCCTTCCAACGAAGGAAATTCGGCCATCGGCCGTGTAGCGCGCCAGATCACCGGTTCGATAGAGCCTCCCGCCGGGGCCCTCGCTGAACGGATCGGGCAGAAAGCGTTCCGCCGTGTGATCGGGCCGGCCCAGGTAGCCGCGCGCGAGGCCGGCACCTCCGATGTACATTTCGCCCACCACCCCGACGGGTACGGGGGCCTGTGCGCGGTCGAGCACGTGCACTTTGACGTTCCCAATCGGGCGCCCGATGGAGATGGTCGCGCTGGATTCGCCGGAGTCGTAATCCTGGTACGTCGTATCGATGGCGGCTTCGCTCGGACCGTAGACATTGACCAACTTGGCCTCGGAGCACGCGCCGAACGCGTCGCGCAGGGCAGGGGAAAGCGCCTCGCCGCCGCAAAAGACGAGCCGCAGGCTCGGCAATTTCGCACCGCGCGCTTCGTCGAGCATCACCTGGAGCAGCGACGGAACGACGGTCATCGAGGTGATGCGCTCGGATTCGATGGCCGAGACCAAGTGCGCCACGTCCTTCTGCCGATCGGAGGGCACGAGCACGAAGTTTGCGCCGCCGGCGAAGGTGGCGAAGAACTCCCACATCGAAGCATCGAATCCAATCGACGATACTTGCAAGACGCGATCGGCGGTGGTGAGCGGGTGTTCCATTTGCCCCCACAGGATCCGATTGCAGATGGCCCGATGGGTGACCAAGATGCCCTTCGGCGTGCCGGTCGAGCCCGAGGTGTGGATCACGTACGCCACGTGCTCGGGCGCGGCGATTGCGGGCAGCGGCTCGTCGGATTCGTCGGCGATCGACGCAGCCTCCGCATCGAGCGAAAGCACCGGCCAGGGCGTCGCCTGCAGCTTGCCCGCCGTTTCTTCGGTCGCGAGCACGAGGGCCAGCTCCCCGTGTGCTGCGAGCCGCCGCGCCGGTGCGCTTGGATCGAGCGGCGCAATCGCACCACCGGCTTTCAGAATCGCCAAGTAGGCCACGGGCAGCTCGAGCCCGTTCTCCAGGCATACGCCCACACACGCATCGGGCTGCACCCCGGCGCGGCGCAGCCTGCGCGCAAGTCGATTGGCCCGTGCGTCCAATTCGGCATATCGAAGCTCTAAACCCTCGTAGGTCGCGGCCACGGCCTCGGGCGTTTCCCAGGCTTGCCGCTCGAAGATCTCGTGGAGCGCCTCGACACCGGGAAGGTCGGTCCGCGTGTCATTCCAGCCTTCCACGATTTGCGATTGCTCGGCCGCGGAGAGAAGGGAAATGCCCTCGATGGTCGCCAATGGATCGCGAACGACGGCACCGAGCAGCGTCTCGTAGTGCGCCGCCATGCGTGCGATGGTGGCCTCGTCGAACACGTCGGGGCTGTAGTCCCAGTCCACCGCGAGCCCGCCGCCCGGCTGCAGTTCCGTCACGGTGAGTGTGAGATCGAACAATCCCGTGTGGGTATTCGAGTCCGTCACCGTCAACGTCACACCGGGAAGCTCCAAGGTGGACGCGGGCGCATTTTGCAGCGCGAACATCACCTGGAACACCGGGGTCGTTCCCGTTTCGCGCGAGGCGCGCACCGCCTCGACGACCTGCTCGAAGGGAATGTCCTGATGGGCATATCCCTGGAGCGCAACGTCGCGAACCCGATCGAGCACGTTCAGAAACGTGGGATTGCCGCCGAGGTGCGTGCGCAACGCCAGCGTGTTGACGAAGAAGCCAATGAGCCCCTCGATTTCCGAGCGCGTGCGGTTGGCAATCGGCGTTCCGACAACGATGTCATCCTGGTGCGAATAGCGGTACAAGAGGACATCGAAGGCCGCGAGCAACGTCATGTACAACGTGGCGCCGGCGCACTTGCTCAGAGCCCTAACGTCGTGTGTGAGGTTTGCGCCCACGACGGCGGAATGACGAGCGCTCCGCATGCTTCGGGTGTGGGGTCGCGGGCGATCCGTCGGCAGATCGAGCTGCGCCGGCGCGTTGGCCAGATGCTCGCGCCAATAGTCCAGATGCATCCGGGCGGCGTCGCCGGCCAGCCAATCGCGCTGCCAGACGGCGTAATCGGCATATTGAATCGGAAGCTCACCGAGGGCGGCCACGGAGCCCGTCGTATGGGCACGATAGAGCTCAGCCAGTTCGCGCACGAAGATGCTCATCGACCAGCCGTCGGAGGCAATGTGGTGCATCGTAAAGAGCAGCACGTGGTCTTTGGGGCCCGTGCGCAGCAGCTTGACGCGGAGCGGGCGTCCTTCGGTCAAGTCGAACGGGCGCGACGTTTCTTCGTCGGACAGGCGGCGGACCTCCGCCGCGCGTGCGGCCTCGTCGAGGTGCGTGAGATCGACGATAGGCAGGGCCAAATCGGCATCCGGCAGAATGATTTGCCGCTCGGAAACGATGGCCGTGCGCAGCACCTCGTGCCGTTCGACGAGGGCGCGCAAACTCGCGTGAAGTGCGTTTGTATTCAGCACACCTTCGATTCCAACCGTACACGGAAGATTGTAAACGCTGCTCCCTGGCTGGAATTGCTCCCAGAACCAAATCCGCTGTTGGGCACTGGAAAGCGGCGCGGTTTTCGGCGTTCGCTTCCGCCCCTCGAGAAGCTTTCGCAGCGCCGCGCGTTTGTCTTGAATCGAAATCGATTTCATCGCCTGACTCATTGGGCCGCATCCTCTTCGCGCTGCAGGGCTTCCAGCGCATTGTCGAGCTCGCACTCCGAGAGATCTTCCAGCCGCGCGAGCAGGTCCTCTGTTTTGGAGATCGTCCGTACGATGGATTCACGCGGCTCGGTGGCGCGCCGCGTGAGCAAGGTTGCAATGGCGGAAACCGTGGGCGACTCGAACAGCTCGCGGAGCGGAAGGTCGACGTCCGTCTCGTCGCGCAAGCGGGCCACGGCGCGGGTCGCGAGCAGGGAGTGCCCGCCCAGCGCGAAAAAGTCGTCTTCGGCGCCCACCCGCGCCACGCCGAGCACCTCTTCGAACACGCGTGCCACCAGCGCTTCGCCTTCGTCGCGCGGTGCCACGTACGCGTGCGCCGACTCGGCTGGCCGGGGCAGCGCCGCATGGTCGATTTTGCCGTTTGGGGTTTTCGGCAGGGAATCGAGCGGTGTGAGGACGCTCGGAATCATGTATCCGGGCACCTGCTTCACCAGCGCGGAGCGCAGGCTCGCCGCGTCCGCTGGACCGCCGGGGCGGGGCACCCAGTAGCCGAGGAGGCGCGCCCCCAGCCGTTCGTCGCGCTCCACGACCACGGTGGCTTCGCGGGCATGGGCCAGCAGCGCCGTCGAGACCTCGCCCAACTCGATGCGGTGCCCGCGCACCTTCACCTGGTCGTCGTCGCGGCCGAGGAACTCCAGCACGCCGCCCGCACGCCAGCGCACCCAATCGCCCGTGCGGTACAATCGCGCGCCGGGGATGGCGCTGAACGGATCGGGCACGAAGCGTTTGGCGGTCAACTCCGGCCGGCCGACGTACCCCGGCGAGAGGCCGATGCCTCCGAGGTACAGCTCCCCGGGCACGCCCTGCGGCACAGGCTCCCCATGGGCATCGAGCACGTACGCGCGCATGTTGTCGATCGGGGCGCCAATCGGCGGCGCATGCGCCCCGGGTTCGACCCGCGCCCACGTGGCCACCACGGTACCCTCCGTGGGGCCATAGTGATTGCACAATGCAAACGGCAGCGGGCGCGTCACGGGATGGAGCCGATCGCCCCCGGTGAGCACGGTGCGAAGCGCGAGGTTCTCCGGCAGCTCCTGCGCGAGCACCTCTTCGGCGAGCGGCGTGGGCAGGAACGCGATGGTGATGCCTCGAGCCGCCAGCCAGGAGGCGAGCCGTTCGGCCGAGGTGCGCGTCTCGTCGTCCGGAACGTGCACGCTCGCACCCGCGGCGAGGTAAGGCCAAAGCTCCCAAACGGAGGCATCGAACGCGGGCCCCGCAATCAGCGTCGCCTTGTCCGCCGCGCTCACGGCGTGCACGCGAAGGTGCCATGCGACGAGGTTGCCCAGCCCCGCGTGGGCAATGGGCACGCCTTTGGGCCGCCCCGTCGAGCCCGAGGTGTAAATCACGTACGCGAGATCGGTCCCGGTGCTTTGGCGATCGACGGGCGTGCTGGGCTCCGTACGGGTATCGCCCGCTTCGACGAGAAGCGTTCGCGGGAGCGTGGCCGGAAGCCCCGCGCGCACGTCGGCGCTCGTCACCAAGGCGGCCATGCCCGTATCGCGGATGATCGCGTCATGACGTTCGCCCGGGTGAGCAGGATCCATGGGCACGTACGCGCACCCCGCCTTCCAGATCCCGAGCGCGGCCACCGCGAGGCGCGCCGAACGGCGAAGGCAAATGCCGACGAGCGAGGCGGGCGCTATCCGTTGTGCGACGAGCCAATGGGCCAGGCGGTTCGCCCGCGCATCGAGTTCGGCGTACGTGAGGCTCTCCTCGGTGTCGGACACGGCGATGGCATCCGGGGTGAGGCGCGCGCGGGCTTCGACCCAGCGATGAACGCACAGCTCCCGCGGAAGCGCGACGGCCGTATCGTTCCACGTCTGAAGCAAGGTGCGCCGCTCCTCCTGAGAAAGCAGGGGCAGCGCCGAAAGCCGTTGCTCGGGGGTCGCGAGCGCCGAACGCGCGAAGCGTTCGAAGTGCGCGGCCATGCGCTCCACCGTCGCGGGCTCGAACAGATCGGTGCAATAGTCGAAGCTCGCGAGCCATTCGCCCGCGCCATGATCGGATATCGACAGCGAGAGGTCGAATTTCGACGTGGTGGTGACGTGGGGCAGCACCTCGAGCTGCACATCCCCGAGCTCGAGCCGAGGGAACGGCGTATTTTGAAGCGCAAACGTCACGTTGAACAGGGGCGTGTAGCTCGGATCGCGCGCCGGCTGCAGGGCCTCGACGAGTTGCTCGAAGGGGACGTCCTGGTTCTCGTACGCGCCCAACGCGCTTTCTCGAATGCGATGCACGAACGCGAGGAACGTCGGATCCTGGGCCGCATTCGCACGCAGAGGCAACAGGTTCACGAAGAAGCCAATGAGCCCTTCCGTTTCGGCGTGCGTGCGGTTCGCCACGGGGCTTCCAATGACCAAGTCAGTCTGGTGCGTGTACCGATTCAGCCATCCGGCGAACATGGCAAGCAGCACCATGAACGGAGTCACACCCTGCTCGCGGGCCAGGGATTCCACCGCGTGCCGCATCCCCGCATCGAGGCCGCGATCGAGCCGCGCACCGCGTGTGCTCTGCACGGCCGGCCGCGGATGATCACCGGCCAGGGCGATGGAGGAAGGTGCGCCTTCGAGGACCGATTTGAAATAGGCCTTTTGCGTATCCAGCGCACGTTCGCGTGACGGATCGCGCTGCCACGTTGCATAATCGGCATATTGAATCGGGAGCGCGGGAAGCTCGGCCGACGCGTAGTGCGCGGCGACCTCCCGCAACAACACACCGAGCGACCAGCCATCGGCCACCAGATGGTGCAAGGTGAGCAAGAGCACGTGTTCCTCGGGCCCGAGGCGCACGATGGTTGCGCGCAGCAGTTCTCCCTCGTCCGCGCGAAAGACATGGTTCGCGTGGGCGAGCGCGAGGCGCTCGAGCCCTTCGGCCTCGATCTCGACGTGAAAATCGATCTTCGGCGCCGGTTCCTGGAAAGGCCGGCCATCGCGGGTGACGAAGCGGGTTCGCAGCACCTCGTGCCGCGCCACCACCGCCTCGAGCGCGCGCACCAGGGCGCCCTGGTCGAGTGGACCGCGCAGCTTCACGGCCGCAGGCATGTTGTACGCCGTGCTCGCGGGGTCGAGCTGCGTGAGAAACCACAGTCGCTCTTGCGAGAAGGAGAGCGGCAACGGTTGCGTCCTGCCCACGGGGGAAATGCTCGCGTGCTCCGCCGCCGCGCGGCCATCGAGCCGGCGGGCCAGCGCTGCGACCGTGGGCGCCTCGAACAGGGTACGCAGCGGGAGATCGACCCCCGTCGCATCGCGCAGACGGGCCACGGCACGCGTCGCCAAGAGCGAGTGTCCGCCGAGTTCGAAAAAATCGTCCTCCGCACCCGCGCGGGCAATGCCCAAGAGCTCCTCGAACACCGCGGCCACCCGCCGTTCCTGCGCATCGCGCGGGGCGATGAAGGCCGTCCGCACCGCCTCCGTCGCCGCGGGCGGTGGAAGTGCCGCGCGATCGATCTTTCCGTTCGGTGTGCGCGGCAGGGCATCCAGTCGCACGAGTACGCTCGGAACCATGTACCCGGGCAAAAGCTTCGCGAGCGCCGCGCGCAGGCCTTCCGCGTCGTGCGGACCCTCCGACCGTGCCACCCAATAGCCCAAGAGCCGCGCGCCCGTGCCGGCGTCGCGTTCCACGACCACGGCGGCCTCCCTCGTGTGCGCCATCATGGCCGCGGAGACCTCCCCGAGCTCGATGCGGTGCCCGCGCACCTTCACCTGTTCGTCGTTGCGTCCCAAGAACTCCAGCACGCCGCGCGTATTCCAGCGTACGCGATCCCCCGTGCGGTACAGGCGCGCCCCGGGCACCTCGCCGAACGCGTCCGGTACGAACCGCTCCGCCGTGAGCTCCGGCCGCCCGATGTATCCGCGCGAGAGCCCCACGCCACCGAGGTACAGCTCCCCCGGCACGCCGATGGGCGCCAGCTCGCCGCGCGCATCAACGACGTAGGCCCGCGTTCCCGGCAGCGGTCGTCCGATGGGCACTGACAAGGGGACATCGAGCGCGACCAGCTCCTCGGTGGAATACGTGGTGTCCTCCGAAGGGCCATACAAATTGTACAGCCGCGTGACGTGCCCTCCGCGGTACGTGGCCCGCACCAGCTCCCCGGGGAGTGCCTCGCCCGCCAGGTTCACCGTGCACACGGAGGGCGGCAGCGCGTGGGCGTGAACCAACGCCGCCATCGCCGACGGCACCGTGTTCATCAGGCGGATCCCGGCGTCGCGCACCTCGGAGATCGCCAGGGCATCGGCCACGAGCACGACGGTGCCGCCGACGCTGAGCGGCGCAAATAGCTCGAAAACCGATAAATCGAAGCAGATCGAGGTCGACGCCAGTACGCACGCGAGTTCGTCATGCGAAAAGCGCGTGCGTGCCCAGGCCATGCGCGCCACCGCGCTGCGATGTTCGATGGCGACCCCTTTGGGCCTGCCCGTCGAACCGGAGGTGAAGATCAGGTACGCGAGCGAGTCCGCGCTCGTCTCGCAAGGCAGATTCTCTTGCGACTCATGGTCAATCGCATCTCGATGGACGTCGGCGTCCGTGAGCACCAGCTTGGCCCCCGAGTCCTCCAACATGGCGCGGACCCGCGCCTCCGGGTAGCTCGGATCCAGCGGCACGTACGCGCCGCCGGCTTTGAGCACGGCGAGCAAGGCCACGACCAAGGCCTCCGAGCGCGCCATCCGAATGCCCACGCGCGTTTCCGGCCCCACGCCCCGCGCGCGGAGCCTTCGGGCGAGCTGATTGGCCCTCGCGTTGAGAACGCGGTAGGAGAGCTCGCGGTCCTGGACGCGCAAGGCCACGGCTTCCGGCGTCCGCCCCGCCTGCTCCTCGACGAGTTGGTGCAGGCATGCCGCCGACGCCGCGGGCGTCACGAACTCGGTGGTACCCCAGTCGAGCAGCGTTCGTCGCTCGCGCTCGTCGATCATGCGAAGGGACGCGATGGGGCGCTCGGGCTCCAGCAAGGCCGACGCGAGCAGGCGCTCGTAGTGCGCCCAGAGCCTTTGGATCGTTTCCGGATCGAACCGATCCAAGCTGTACTCGATGGCGGCGCCGATACCGCCGGGCGTCTCGGCCAGCGAAATCGCAAGATCGAATTCGATGGACAGTCGGTCCAACAGAAATGCCTCGACCCGCAGGGCCCCCAGGTTGCAAACATATCCGGGTTGGTCGATGGCCAGTGCGTTCAGGCCCAGCGCATCGTCTCCAGGGGCGGCCAACCATTGAAAGAGCAATTGGAACACGGGGGCATGCGGCAGATCGCGGTTCGCACGAATGCTGGAGGCGACGCGCGGAAAGGGGATGCGGCGGTGCTTGAGACCGTCCTTGACCGACTGGCGCACCGTTTCCAGCAGCTGCAAAAAGCCATCGCGTTCCTCGACCGATGCACGAACCGCAATGGGATTCACGAAATACCCGGTGGTACGCCGCAATGCGAAGCGCTCGCGTCCCACGGTGGGGGTGCCCACCACGAGATCCGATCGCCCGGTGTAGCGGAAGAGAAGCGCGTAGAACGCCGTCAGCAGCGCGACGTAGGGCGTGACACCCTGCTTGCGCGCAAACGAGGCCAGGGCGGCACTCGATTGCGCGGAAAGGGCGAAGGTCGCCCGCTTTCCGCGGAACGACGGCGCGGCGGGGCGCGGGCGATCCGCGGGCAGATCCAGCGGCGGAAGCTCGCCGGAGAGCCGCTCTTTCCAATACGCCGCGGCGGCCTTTCCCGCGGGGCCCTCGAGGTAGGCCTCTTCGCCCTCCACGTAGGCGGGCCACCGATCCTCTTCGGGCACGGACGGTGGCAACGCCCCATCGCGCATCTGTCCGTAAAGCTGCGCAAGATCGTCCGCCAGAATGAGCAAGGAACCCAGATCGGTCACGATATGGTGCACCGCAAAGAGCAGCACGGCGCCGCGCGAACCTTGCGTGACCAGCACCGCGCGCGCCACAGGTCCTCGCTCCAGATCGAACGGACGCGATGCCTCCTCGGAGAGCAGTGCACGCAGCTGCTCGTCGCTGAGCCCTTCGCCCGAGATGCGCCGAAGCCACGGCCCCATGGCGGGCAACACGCGCCGCACCGGGCCATCGCCCTCGAGGGGAAAGGCACTTCGAAGGGAAGGGTGCCTCGCCGGCAGTTCGTCCAGCGCCCGTTCCAGGGCCCGTTCATCGACCTCACCGTGGAATCGAAACGCGCGGGCCACCGTCGATGCGCGGCGCTCGGGGGCGAGCTTGTCGAGAAACCACAGGGCCCTTTGTCCGTCCGTCATGCCTTGCGAGCGATGATCTGTCATTTCATCACCATGGATATCGATTGCATGACCTCATTGATTTCCAATGAGCGATGCAATTCAAAGTAAGCCCGATGTCTAGACCGGACGGTTTGACGCTGCGCGATGCTGCTTTCGCCTGCTTCTCCTGCAACTGCATTGGCGATGCCAGAGCGCGCGAGCGCGCATTTCGAGGGGATTTTGCGCCGTATCGATGGAATCGGCCGAGAGCGTCCGTTGGCCATGGCCGGGAGCGTCCACGCGGCGAATTGTCGAGACGGGTCGGATACTTATGTCTGAATGTGCGCCTCGATCCATCGATGACGCTCTCGACGAATTTCGAAATGCCGCCGTGTCGTCGTGCCAGGACGAATCGATGGTGTAAGGTGCCTATTTGGATCCATGATGCGTATCGCGGTCTTGCTTCTTTTCGTAGTGGGATATGTCGCCTTGCAATTGCGGTTGCCGGCAAGCCTTCCGGACTCCGCGCCGCCGCGAAGCTTCTCCGCAGATCGGGCGGTGGGCACATTGCGACGTATCCTGGGACCGGGCGAGCGACCGCATCCCATGGGCAGCGATGCGAACGCCTCGGTGGCCGGGCGCATCGTCGCGGAGCTTCGAGAGAGTGGCTACGCGCCGGAAGTGGTGGAGGGCACGGCGTGTGGGGCCGACGCCACCTGCGGGAGGCCGCGCAACATCTTGGTGCGCGGCGACGATCGACAGCCGCGCATTCTCTTGGCCGCGCATTATGATTCGGTGCCGGCGGGGCCCGGTGCGTCCGACGACGGTGCGGGCGTCGCGACCTTGCTCGAGCTCGCACGCGCGATCGCCGCCGGAGCGCAGGTCACCGCGCGCCCCTGGTTTCTCTTCACCGACGGAGAAGAGGCGGGGCTTTTGGGGGCGGCGTTGTTCGCGCAAGGGCAAGAACGAGAGAAGCTCGTCCCCCGTTTCGACTTCCTACTCAACGCCGATGCGCGCGGTACGGGCGGCCCGGTGTTCCTCTTTCAGAGCAATCCCGACTCGGCCCGCGCCGTTCATTGGTATGCGCAGGCGAGCCGGCACCCGAACACGAGCTCGCTGTTGCAGGCCATCGCCGAACGGCTGCCCAACGACACGGACTTCACCGTGCTCGATCGCGATGGCGCGCCGGGGCTCAACTTCGCATTCATCGGGCACCCGCTGCGGTACCACACGACCGCGGATCGCGTCGATCACATGGACACGCGCTCCGTGCAGCAGCTCGGCGAACAAATTTTCGATTTGTTGTCGACCCCGCCGCCCTCGGGGCCGGACGGCCGCCTGGTCTACTTCGATGTACTCGGCCTCGCCGTTGCGCGTTGGGGGGAGGGCTTCAACGCGTTCCTCGCGGTGGCCGCCTTTCTCGCGTGCGCCGCCGCGTCGGTGCGGCTCCGCCCTTCGCGTCGCGCCTTCGTGCACGCGGCCCTCGCATGCGGGGCGATTCCGCTTGCGGGCCTCGCGGCGTGGCCCCTGATGCTGTTGCACCCCACGCCATGGGCCGCCGCGCCCCTCGCGTTCCAATGCGCCGCACTTTCGCTGGGCGTGCTCGTGGGCGTTCTCGCCTCCACGCCGACGCCGTCGAACGATGCGTGGGCCGGCACGTGGACCATGCTCGCTGCCCTCGGCATCGTGCTCCACCTCGTGCTTCCGGGCGCGAGCTTCCTCCTCATCGTGCCGTCGCTCGTTGCCGGCGTGGCCATGCTCGTGGGGCCCGCGCAGGCTCCCGCGCTCGGCGGTTTCGTTGCGGCGTTGGTTCTCTGCGAACCCGCCCTGGCCATCTACGATGGGCTCGGAAGGGAAGGCTTGTGCGCCCTCGCCATGCTCGCGGCCCTCGCGACCGTGGCGTCGCTTCCACCGTGGCGGCCTACCCCGCGTGCAGCCCTTTTTCCCGCCGCCGCGTTGGTCGTGGCCACGCTGGTCGCCTGGCGAACGCCCCGCATCACCGCGTCCGATCCGGCCGGCGTGTGGCGCATCGCGCGCTCGCACCACGCCACATGGATGCTCGGTGCCCTCTCGGAGGCCTTCGTTCCGCCCGGTGCCACGAAGCTACCACGCCTGGAGCCGCCGCTCCCCTGGCAGGAGTTCGCCGTCTACACGGACACCGGCACGCCCGTCGGTGCTGCATCGGAACCTGGCGCCGTGCTCCGCGTCGAGCAAGACCGCCTCGTCATCGCCGCCAGCGCGCGTCCATCGCGCCTCGCGCTTTCCCTTTGGCTCCCGAGGGGCGTCACACTCGAGATGGACGGACGCGCCGTCGATCCGTCGCCCGAAGCCGGCTCGCTGCGGGCCACCTGGGTCGGTGGCTCGGCGGCGACCTTCACGGTGACCGGGCCAGAAGCGCCACGCACGGTGGTCGCGGAGCTTCTCGCCTGCCATGACGAGCCCGCCTGCTCGGACCCGCCGCCCCTGCCTCCAGGGACGGCGGAGTTCCAAATGGGGACCGTCCTCGAGGTCGTCTACAGGTCCTCCAACCCGTAGAGCGTCGCCGTGGTCTTGAGCGGCACCTTGGTCCAGGTTGCGCCCCGGTCCTCGCTGCCGAGCAAGGTCCCGTTCGCACCGGCCACGTACCAGTAGCGGCGGGTGAGGTAGCCCTCGCCCGAGTCGATGAGGGACGCATTCAGGTCCGCCGTCGTTCCGGTGTTGGACGCGTGCCAGGTGCCATCGGCGCTGCGCGTGAACGCCTTGCCGCCCGGGCCGACGGCCATGGCGAAGTCGCCGTGGCTGCTGACCGTGATGTGGTTCAGCGGCACTCCGACGTTCTGCTCGAGCGCGAACGTCGCGCCGTTGTCGCGGCTGAGGAAGATGTGTCCCGTCGAGTCCGCGGCGAGAAGGATCGCACCATCGGTGTCGCCCGCGACACCACGCAAGTCACCGGCGCCGGGGATGGTGCTCTTGGTGAACGTCGCGCCGGAGTCGAGCGAGCGAAGGATCGTGCCGCCATCGCCTGCCACGACGAAGAGACCGCTCTTCGCGGCGGCGGCGCCACGCAGCGTGATCTTGGGCGTATCCGTCACCACGCGCCAATGTTGGCCGCTGTCTTCCGTCACGGAGAGCGCGCCATTGTCGCCGGCGATGACGCCGTGCTTCGTATCGAAGAAGCGCACGGTGCGCAGCGCGGACGTCGTTCCCGAGCTCTGATCGATCCAGGTCTTACCGGCATCGACGGTGTACCAAACGCCGCCCTCGCTGCCGACGGCCCACCCGATGTAGTTCCCCATGCAGCCGACGCCGTACAGATTGCGGGCGCTGATCGAGCGCTCCTGCCAGTTTTCTTCGTCGAACGTCTGCACGAAGGTGCCGACGTCGCCGACCACCGACGACCAGCCCGGCGGCGGCTTGTCGCCACCACCACTGTCGCTCTTTCCACCATCGCCATCGACGGGCAGCTTCGACTTGCCTTGGCCGTCATCGCTGCTTCCGCATGCGATCACGAGGGCAGAGGCGAAGACAACCGACGACAACGAAGCAGCCAACCGAAGGGAGATGCTGTTGTTCATGCCGGCCAAGCTAGCACTCGGAAAATACGCTACCAGACGGGACAATTTCCCCCCACCCCTGGGATCCGCATGCACCAACTGCCCGTCCAGGTGGCCGTCCACGTGTCGAATGATCCGTACCCTCGATTTTCTTTCTTGACCGAAGAGCTCTGAAGCTGCTTTATGAGCGCTCTCTTTCCGCCGGGGCGGGTAGCTCAGCGGTAGAGCGCTGGCCTTACAAGCCGGATGTCGCAGGTTCAAGCCCTGTCCCGCCCACCGAAGACGCAGCAAGGGACGGACGGAAAAAAAACCGAAAAAACTCTTCGAAGTTTCCTCCGGTTGATGTAGAAGACGCGAACTCCAAACGGAGCAAGCAACGCAAAGCAGACCAACTAGAGTAAAGTAACTTATTGCAGCAAAGGCCAATCTGGGGCGGTAGTTAAGTCGGTTATAACGCCGGCCTGTCACGCCGGAGGCCGCGGGTTCGAGTCCCGTCCGCCCCGCAGTACAATCAAGCAGTTGCGACGTCGGTGGTCCGGTTTGCTGGACCAACGACGTCGGTAGAGCAGGAAAGACAGTGCCGAAGCCATCACGGATGGCTTCAGCCGTCCTAATATAAATCTTCGTCGTGCCGAAGTTGGTGTGACCGGCGCGGTGCATGATCTTCAACGGATCATCGCCGCGCACGGCCATCCATGTGAGGCCGGTCGCGCGAAGATCATGGAACGTGAGCGCCTTGGTGGTGCCCGTCGACGTGTAGAGCTCGGGCCGGGCGATGCCTGACTTTTGGAGCCAGCGACGGAGGCCGCGAGCCATGTCGCGTTCACTGGGCATTTCGACCACGGGGCCGTTGCCGCCAGCCTCCTGGCGCATGGCTCGAAGCAGCGGTCGTATTTCTGGCTCGAGGTTGAAACGACGCGAGACACCCGTCTTGGTCGACTTCACCTTGCGAGCACGGCGATCCCAAGCCCGATGAATGTGGATGGCGTCGTGTTCCAAGTCGAGGTCTCCAGTTTCCCAACGGAGAACACGGAGCTCGCCGTCGCGAGGATAGAGGTAGATCGCCAAGGTGACAGCACGACGCCACTTCACGGGCACGTCCGTGCACGTCACAAATTGTAGGAACTCGCTCGGGTAGAGGAACTGTTTCGCTTTCTGGGCACCGCGGTCGGGGCCCTCAACGTCGGTGGACGGGTCATCGCTTCGAACGCGAAGGGGTTCGATCTTCGAACGAACAGCATCGGCGCACATCTTCGTGGCCGTGCCCCAGATGTTCGCGGCGTACTTCCAGTCGATGGCGCCTTCGCGCATCTTTGCATCCAGGGAGCGCACGAGCGCGCGCAGATCGTCGGGCGTCCAATCCTTCACGTGCTTGCCGCCTAGGACGGGGCGAATGTGTTCCCGAAAATGCGCGCGGTTGTCGCGGGTGGAGGTAAGGCCTTTCGCCTTGCGGGCAGCCTCCCATGCGTCGAACCAGCGATCGCTTGCCTGGCCATCGGTCTGCGATGATGTGCGTTCGAGGCGCGCCCGCTTTGCTGCGAGGAGCTTTCCCTGGGCATTTTCTCTTTCTTGCGTTGCCCTGGCAAAGTCGCGCGCCTTTGCTCTCGAGTAGCCTTCCGGCACGGGGACCCGCGGACGTGAACCGTCGGCCAATCGAATTCGAGCGCGGTATCGAAGGCGCCCTTGAGCGTCTCTCCACGGTTCGAGCGTGCCGGTGCGATTGCGTGCACTTCGTTTCTCTTGCATCGGCGTTCCCTCCGTTGGTTCCTATCGCAAAAAAAAATCGACGGCTAACGGGCGCCGCCACGCATGCGGTCGATGGTGGATTCGTAAGCTTCGCCAACGTCGTCCTCAAGCGGCAAGGCGCTCCGCACCGTCACCTTTCGCGAGCGAATCCACCGATCGACATCCGCGCGGTATGCCACGAGCCGGCCGCCGGATTTGAACGCAGGAAACGCGCCCCTATGCGCGTTATCCTCGAAAGAGCGCGGTGTGAGCCGGAGGGCTTTGCAATTATCTTTGTCGATGAGTGTGTCATTGACACCAGCCGACTCATCGGCGCGAATGCGCTTCGCCTGTGCGAGGCGTGCATGCCCCCGAGCGATCTCCTCGTGACCAAGGACCTCGAGTGCATCCGCGGAGAGGCCGTCGCCCTGCTCATGTTGCTGGTCGCTCACGGCGGGACCTCTCTTGTTTCGGGTCGAGGGCGAGTTTAAGCCGGGCCAGGGCCTCATCCCGTCGGGCGAGCGCAAGGCTCACACGCTGTACATTTTCGCGGAGCTCGGCGCAGACCTGTCGGATGGCGCAGAGCGACATCTTGTTGTCACGGCAGGCTCGCGCGAGGGCGTCCAAATTGCTCGGCTTCATCGACGCACCTGCAATCGCTCGAGTGCAGCGCGCGCGTCCTCACGCCGGGTGATCGCGACCGCCAATCGTCGGAGCCCGTCGTGGATCTCGGTCAAGATCCGTTGGGTGGCGGCGACCGTCTCCTCGTACTCGGAAAGAACCCGTGTGAGGTCTTGCTCGGAGCTGGCCACGGCAGTCCGACGAGGAGCGAACGCCGGCGCGAGCGAATTCGCACGAGCCATCACGCCTTCTCCCTCTTGTAACGGAGCCTGGCTTGCAACTCGTCGACCAGCGACACCGCGAACCCAGGTTCGTGCCGGACGGCGGCGAGGATCGCGTAGCTCGCGACGAGTCGCCACGGGGACTCGCCCGACGTGCTCTTTCGCTGAGCGATTCGGACCATTTGGTCGAGTATCCGGAGAATCCCGAATGCGTCGGCCATGTGCTCGGGCGCGATCCCGTTCGGATAGAGCGCTTGCATCATCGAATCGGTCGCCGCGACCGATTCGCAGAGACGCTCTCGTTCTAGGAGTTCGCCGATTTCTGCGGCCACGACGCGATCCTTGCCGATGGGCGAGCCGCCGAATGACGGCGGCCATGTTCGCTTTTCAGGTTCCATCGGACACCTCCCTCGGCATTGCGTCCTCTCCGTGCGAAGCGACGGTGTGCTCAGTGCTCACGCTGTCGCGTGCGGTCGAGTGCACGAGCGATGTCGATGGCGCGGGGGCGACGAGCAATTCATTCGTGCTGGATTTGGCAAAGCGCGTGATCTGGCCGTGGCCTCGTATGCGCGACGTGTTGTTTTGGTCCGGGCGAGGCTCGCTTCGCCGTTTCGCTGCTTCTTCATAGAGCTCGGCAATCTGGGTCGCGAGGCTCGCGCGCTGATTCGGAGTCAACTGTCGACGTTTGAGATTCGCGGAGACGACGTAGGCGATCGGATCGAGCCCCTGCCAAATCAAATAGGTCGGGGCGATACCCGCGAGTTCGCATGCAAGCATGCGATTGCGCCCGTCGAGGAGCGCGAGTTGTCCTCCTTCCTTGATGAGGACGACCGGCTGACGAAGACCGTTTGCCCGAATATCGCTGGCGAGTTCGTGAAGCTCGGCGTCGGTCGCCATGGGAAATAGCTTCGCTGCTGGATGCGCGGGTATCGCGAAGCGATCGTTGCTGCCGCCTGTCGGCATGGCCGTATTGGTCGTCGCCTCCCACCACCATTCGGGCTTGATCCCCAGCTCGGAGTGTAGAGCTCCCATCAGTTCGATACGCGGGGCCCGGCGTCCAGCGGCGATGCTACTGATGGTCGATTGATGCACGTTCCGGCCGACGCGAGGACTCAACCGGCGAGCGAGGATCGTTTGATTTCTTGGTTCCCTCGGCGAGCCGCCCCGTAGCCACGCGGTGACAGCCTCCGATGCGCGTGTATGAGCCATGAAAAGTATTTATACATACCATCGTGCGTCGTCAAGCGCGGACCATGAGATCGAGCCGTGTTCATGCGCACATGAACGTGGAAGCCTGCCGTGATATGGCTGGTGTGTGGCCACAGTTCGAAAGCGTGATCTCTCGGAGGCGCAAGCTGCGATACTTCGGCCGATCGTCGAGCGTCTGTGCGAAGGACGCGGTTCATTGTCCCGTCTCGCCGAGGCAACGCAGCTGGGGCATGCGAACATCTTGGCATTTCGGCGTGGTGAGCAAGGATTGAGCTACGCGACCGCGCTCAAGATTTGTGAATTGGCCGATGAGGACGCGTTTACCCTCCTTGGACTGCCTCGCCCCGCGCGGCTCAGGGCGCTCGATATGCCGGCGGACCAATTTCTGATGCGCCTCGCGATCGCGCCACGACTCTCGGAAACGCTAACCGCGCATCCCCGACGTTGGTCGTTGTCCACGGTCGTTCAAGCGCTGCAAACGCCGCATCCGACGGATGAGGAGGGAGTACCCCTAGGCGGGTGGGCGGCGCGTCTCGACGCGATTCGGCAGCCTGCGCCCGATGGGGCGATGCCCACCGCCGGCACACGTCGGCAGAGCCGCGTAAAGAAGCCTGGGCCCGCTCCGAAGTAGCGGGCCGCACGCGCGGAGCGCGGAGTGTTGGTGGTGTCGCCATCGTGCCGCGCTGTGTTTTGCGAGGGAGGCAACGGTTAGACGCGAATGAACGTACGGATGAGCGGCGGCCGGAGGCCGCCGCTCATCCTCGCGGCCTGCGGCTCCACACTCTTTTTTCTTCCCCCCCCCCAAAAAAACAAGCCGCCTTCCTGCTCATGATTCCGGTCCTTGGCCGTCTGCGTGCGGTCCGTCGCCGCGTTCACACGCAGACGGTGTCTCGCAAGCTCTCTTATTCGACCGCCTTCGGGAATCGTTTGTGTATTTATAAATACTTTTAGACCTTGCGCCGGAGCGTATGCAAGCGCATGTTCGATGTCTCGACGGAGGTAGTCATCATGTCGAACGAAGACGCGCACGTTTCCTTCGCTGGGGACGCAGTCATGCACAATTGCGATTCACCCATCCCCTCTCCGCTGCGGAGGCTCTCGCGCGGACGAAGACTCACCCCCTATCGCCGCTGGCGCAAAGCCGCCGCACTCGGGGAAGCCACCAATATGTCGGTCAGGTGCCATGCAAACGCGTGACGAAGCGAAGGTGCCTGAGTCCATCGGCGATGTGCTTGCCGACATTCTCGTTTTGGGCAGTGCCTTCAACGAGGCACGGGAGGAAGAGCGCGGCCTCGTCATCCGTTCTCACGCCAACGGACGTGTCGTGGCGGCATGGGCTATCTATTCGCAGGTAACGCGATACGACGTGTGGACGTACGCTCCCGACGCTCCGCGCGCCCTTTACCTTCTTCGCGACGCGCTGAGGAAATCATGAACGCTAGCCGGCAGCTCCTCGCGGCGGCTCGCAGAGCCATGACCGCACGGCGCGATTGGCACGACGCGCAGGTCGCCCTGTCTGCCAAAGGCCTGCACGGGCCTCTACGGGACCGGGCGCTCGAGCGAATGAGGACGTACTTCAACACGGCGAACGATTTCCTAGCGTTGGTCGTCTGCCAGGAACTCGGTATCGACTCGTTTGGCCACGAGCTCGTCTCATGGCATTCGGCGGGAAAGCGGCGGCTCGTCGAGGCGGCGAGCCCGCACGGCCAAGTGAAAGTGTTCCGTGGCATCCGCATTACGGAGTGTTCCAGCATCGGTCGCTCTCGCGTCGCGCCCGCTCGAACGCAAGGCAGGGATTCCGTGTTGGGCATCGTGCAAGCGCGGGTAAGGCAGGCGAGGGCCGAATACAACTCATGTGACGACCGGGACGTCGTCGTTACATCACGCGCCCGCGCCGCGTACATGTCGGCGCTCATCGAATATTTCAATCTTCTGAATGGAGAAGATGACAGCCGATCCCAGGCGGCTGAGTAATCAACGGAGACTGGCTATCGCCAAAGACATGGAGGAAGCTCACATGCATATCTCGAATTCTAAATTCATTTTTACCGACACTCCGAGCGTCGAACGAAAAGCACGAATTGCTTTGATTGGGCCGACCGGATCCGGAAAAACCTTCACCGGGCTCGAAATCCTCGGGCAGCTCATCGAGCCCGGGCAACTCGTGGCCGTCATCGATACGGAACGGGAATCCGCTTACGTTTACAAGCGGCTGGTCGGTGTTCCTTTCAAATGGGTGAATCTCACCGTGCATCACCCGGAGATGTACGTCGCGGCCATCCAAGCCGCGGAGAACGATGGTCGGTTCGGCGGGCTCCTTGTGGACTCGATGAGTCACGCCTGGGCGGGGAACAGCGGCGCGCTCGAGCTGGTGGACCAGGTGAGTGCCCGAAGTCAGTCGCAGAACAACTTCTTCGCGTGGAGGCAGGTGACACCATTTCACAACGCGTTGGTGAACAAACTCGTCGCCTGCAAGCTGCACCTCGTCGTCACCATGCGCTCGAAAATGGACTACGTGGTCGAGGAGTACTACGAGGGCGGAAAGAAGAAGACGAATGTCCGAAAGATCGGGTTGCAGCCGGTGCAACGCGATGGTCTCGAATACGAATTCGACGTCGTCGGAGATATGCATCCCGAGAACAATCGCCTGGTGATCAGCAAGACTCGCTGCCACGCGCTCGCGGGAAAACACTTCGTAAGGAATGGCGTCGCGCCCGGCAAGATCATCCGCGGGTGGCTCGAAGACCTCGCGCGCGCGTCTCCCGCTGGCGTCCCGCCGGCGGTGGATGACCCGCGGCCGGTGGCTGCAGTCGAGCCTGCAGCCCTTGCACTTTGCGAGCAATACATCGCTCAGGTTTGCCAAGCGACGGCCGAGAACATCATGGCCATCGTGCGCGAAGCGAAGGCGGCTCTCGGAGGCGACAAGGCCCTCCTCGCTCGGTTTCATGCCGCTTACAGCCATCGGTACGCGGCTCTCGCGCAGCAACCGCAGGTCGCTGCATCATGAACGCCGACCTCCGACTCCCGGGCACCTCCAGCGCCGAGCGCGTCGAAGCATGCCCGGGTTCCGAGGTCATCCTCGATCGCGTGCGGGAGGGGACCATCGATGCCACGCGAGGCGTCGGGATTCACGACTTCGCGGCGGCCGTGCTCGATCGCGGGGAGAATCCGGAGGATGCGCCATGCCGAGTGGACCTGCGATGGCACCCAATGTGCGCGCGTCTCGACTTGGCGAAAATCCGGAGCGGCATTGCATCGAACCTCCGCGCCGAGGTGGCGTATGCGCTCGACCTGGAGTCCGAGAGGGTCCTACCGGCCAAGAAGGACACTCGTGCCCCGACGAAAGCCCGGACCCCGAAGGAGGTGCCCGATGCAAAGCCGGCCAATCCTTAACGCGTATGCGCTGGCCAAGCAGATCGGCGAGCACCTCGTCGGCTGGCGTGCCGAGGAGGGACGGGACTACGACGGGACGCCGATGCCCGACTGGGCCTCGCTCACCCGAGACGGCGATGGTGCTCGGCTTGGCATCATCGTCGCTAGCAACCGCAGACGCACCCGCGTTACGGTCCGTCCCCGCTGGCCAAGATTTCGAGACGGTTCCACGGCTCTGCGGTGGCCCATTCTCGAGTTTACGTGCAGCACGAGTCGGTCGGCACCGGCGCTCGCACGAGCCATCCAGCGTCGTCTGCTTGGCAAGTACGACGTACTTTATCCCCTTGCCGTCGACGAGGTTCGCGAGAGTGATACGGCGACCGTGGAAGCATGGGTCGTCGCGAAACGTGTCGCGCGCACCATCGGCGCCGAGCCACCTCCTCAGGACGATCCCCGCTGGCGGCCGAACGACAGCCCTGTGCGCATTTACGGGGGTCCCGCAGGTGTTCAAGCGATCAAAGTCGTTCCGCGTCGGCGAGAGGAGAACGCACGCGTCCACTTTGAGGTATCGCTCGACGAAGAGGCTGCGGTGCGCGTTCTCAACATGATCGACGCGTTGACGCGTTTCGACACGCGCCCAGGCACAGTGCCTACCGATATTGGTCGTGAGGGTAACGACTCGAAGTTACAGTGCCGCGCCTCGCGCGGAGAAGGGGACGGCCATGTCTGCAATCAAGTGCATCTTCACCGGTAAGCTCGGTCGGGACGCGGAAATCCGCACCTTGCCCCGCGGCTCCACGGCGCTGTCATTTCCGGTCGCGACCACGAAGAGGTGGATTACCGCCGAGGGCGTCCGGCGCACGAAGACCATCTGGGTTCGATGCTCGATGTTTGGGCACCGCGTTGGGGCACTCGCGGAGCATCTTACGAGAGGGACGACGGTCTTCGTTCTCGATGGTGAGCTGACGCTCGATCGGAAAGACAGTGACGCCGGCGTGAAGGAGTACTGGGGCGTCGTGGTCCGCGAGCTCTCGCTTGGCCGTCGCGGTGCTCCTCGCTCGAGTCGGCCCTCGGCCGATGATCAAGTGGAGCAGATCGTTGAGGACACGGTCGCACCGTGAGAGCTGACTCGGGAGGGCGAGCCGCACAGAGGCTGCGCCCTCGGCGCCTCTAGCTTTTGGGCCGTGCGCGGGGGCGGGCGGGTGAGCGCATTTGGCTTCATAGCCGTCGCGCCGGCGGATGTGTGCGGCGTGCGCAGACCGGGCACCCGCTGCCGCGAAGGGTTCGGTTGGCGGGCGACGCGGGCCACTCGTGGTCCGAGGCACACTTCCACCAGAATTTCCTGGCCGTGCCCGGGAGGATATTCCGTGGTGTGGTCGGTGCATTCTTCTTCGGGTGCCATTCCGACGCCAAGCGAGGATGGGTAGTCTCGAGCGAATTCGTGACCGAGAGCTTGCGCCCGGCGCAGTATGGACAATGGTTCTTGGCCTTGATGCGCGCGGCTACGGAGCAGCACCATTCATGGTCGGCGCCTTTGGGGCATTTCCACCAAACACGCTTACTGCTGGCCGCGGAAACATCGCTCGGTTTGAGCGGGGCGTTTTTCGTCGGGTGCCAGTAACGTGCAAACGTCGGTGCCGTCGCCTTGAGCGTCGTGGTTTTCGACGGAAGAATCATCTTGCACATTGGGCACTTCGGATGACGGATTCGCTGTGCGACCGATGCCTGCCACACGTGGTCGACTCCTTCGGGACACTTCCACCAGCGCTTCGTTTGCGAGTGCGCGGTGACACCTTTGGGCGTGATCTGGCCGTTTTTTGTGGGATGCCACCATGCGGCAATCTTGGGCGCGACGCGGGCGAGCGAGTTGCTCACGCAGAGCCGACGCCCCCAGCAAAAGGGACAACCGTAGCTCTTGCGGGTGCGATCCTCGACCTTGGTTTGCCACACGTGGTCCGGGGCCTGGGGGCACCGCCACCAGACGGTACGACAGGATGTCGCCACCACGTCGTCCGGCGTGAGCTCGCCATTCTTCGTCGGGTGCCATTGCTCGGCAACGGCAGGAAAATTCTTGGCCAAAGAGTTCGTATAGGAAACGCGCTTGCCGGAGCAATACGGACAACCCTGTTCCGCTGCCGCGCGCTTCCAAGGCGTGGCCTGCCATAGATGATCACTTCCGACAGGGCACTTCCACCAGATCCTCTTATCCGACCCCGCCCCGACGCTCCCGGGGGTGTCGGGAAAATTGAGATCGCGGACCCATTGGGCGACGAGGTGCGGGAAATCCGCAACGAACTTCGACGGAGCGCTGGGGTTATTCCGAGGCACTCCGTCGTTGTAACCGCGGATGAGCGGTTCGAAGCGCTTCGGAGCGGCTGGGCGCGCGTTCCCGGGGGCCGACAAGGAGCATTGGGGGCAGCCGCTCCCGACGGCCGTGCGGTTGTAGACGCCGACGCGCCACTCGTGGCCGAATGTGCATCTCCACCAGAATTTGCGTGCTGCACCGGGTAAAATGTCGGCCGCCGTGACGGGCGCATTCTTCGCGGGATGCCATTGCGCGGCTATTTTCGGGTACGTCGCTTGGAGGCAATTGGTGACGGAGAGTTTCCGGCCATTGCAAAATGGACAGGGATGTTCACTCTGCATGCGCACCTTGATGCTGCAGGACCATTCGTGATCGATCCCTGCCGGGCACCTCCACCATACCTTGCGTGATGACGTCGTCAGCACGTCGCTCGGCTTTAGCGATCCATTCTTGGAAGGGTGCCAATAGCGCGCAAACTCGGGTTCGAGCGCGGCGATGCTCTCGGACCGGGCTGTCGCGTGCGAGCTGCACATCGGACATCCCACTTTCTTACGTACGCGATAGCTGACCGGCGCCAACCAAACGTGATCGGTGGCCGCCGGGCACTGCCACCAATAGGAAGTTCCGGTGTGAACGGCTACACGGTCCGGCGTGAGCTCGCCGTTCTTCGTCGGGTGCCATTGTCGTGCGAGCTCCGGAGCAGCCCGTGCGATCGAGTTGGTGACGGAGAGACGTTGGCCTGCACAAAAGGGACAACCGTTTTTCCGTCGGGTGCAATCGTCGACGGTGGTCGACCATTCATGGTCGGGACCGTGGGGGCACTTCCACCACACCGCGCACGAGGATGTGGCCAGGATATCCTGGAGTCGGAGATCGCGATTCTTGGTGGGGTGCCACAGGTGTGCAAGTTCGGGGAATCGCTGGGCGAACCGCGCTGCGTGATCCGCAGTCTGATCCCCACACAACGGGCATCCGCCACCTCCGTATGCTCGCTCCCATGCGCTGGATTGGTAGATGTGCCTGCGATTGTGTGGGCATTTCCACCAGATGGGCTGATAGGAGTGGGAATCGACGGTTGCCGGCGTGTCGGGAAGATTGCGTGCGCGATGCCATTCGGCAAGGAGCCGGGGGTAGTCGGCAATGACCCTCATGCGTTTCGCTTGTCACCCATAGCACGACACGCGACCGTTTGCCGCGAAGTTCACGCATTTTAGGCGGGAGCCCGTCGTCGGAACGCAACCATCATCCCTGGGAACTGCCCATCGGCTCCGATGACGTCGACATGGCCGGCACGTGGCTGCCGCTCATCGCGTCCAGGCCAACCCAACGAGGAAAGGAACGTGGATAATGGCTATCCACGTTGCTAGCGTCATCGAAACGCTGCCGCGCATAGTTGGTTGAGTTACTTCAGCGCCAACATGGTCGCCCGTCTCGCACCTGTCTTCGCTATCAGGTCGGCTGCGATGGCCTCTCGCGCGACGAGGCGAAACGTGGCTTTCTCGGCGCGGAGTCGAGCGCGTAGGTCTTCGGACCGAAGTCCCTGCGGGCTAGCCCGCAGGGCGTCGAGCATTTGATCCAGCAGAGTGTCCGCACCGACCACGTCCGTATTCGGCGAGTGTTTCCGCCGGCGGTGTCGGGAACGCGGCATGCGAGCGTCGGGCTTCGTGTTTCGCGAATTCGTCCGAGCATCATGGAGTTCCGAGGGCGTGGCCGCCCGGAGAACGTCGATGACCTTCGACGCAAGGTCGTCGACCAGATCGCGAATGGCTTCGCGCAAATCGTGGTGCATGTCGACTGGATACTCATTCGAGAGCTTCGTTGCAATGTTTGGCTCGAAAAGACGCCGTCTGGGCTATCCCGAGCCGCGCGCTCGATCTTGCGTGGCCCCCGCCGCATCGAGGCCGCACAGAAGCTCCAACACGTTGGTGGCGACGCGCACCTGAATCAATCGAGGCTCCGGGAACGAAGGAAAGCGCCGGTTCTTGGCACGCGCGGGTGCATGCACCAATGCGAGATCGAAGCCGGCATCGAGCGGCGACACGAGCACCACCGTGGAACTACCCGCGACTTTGAGCGTGCCAATTACACCGAGTCGATATTTGCCCATCAATGTGAATAGACGGTGGAACTCGAGCCCATCGGCTGTGCCCGACGTCATGCGATAATGATCCCCCGACATGGGGGTCCTGACGGCCGCAAGCGGTACGAGGTCGAGGAGGTACACGATTCGGCGAACGTCCTTGCTGGTGGGCGGGGCGGCCTCGAGCAGGCATTCGCGCGCCGACGGGTGGATCGTTGCGAAAATGGGTGGCTCGTAGCGGGTGGCTCCTTGCCGAATGGCTCGTACTCGGCTTGCGATATACGAATCGGGTGATTCGGGAGACAGCGCATCCCGGCATCGATCGAGACCCATCGACAGACCTCCGTCCGAGCCGGCAGGTCTTTGCGAGCGGACTCGATCATCTCTGCCGTCGATGAACGTCGACGTCGACCTACATGCTCTCTACGTGAAAATTCACACGCATCGGCCGTGTCACGGAGCACGAACTTCGATATTCAGGAGTGAAGCCGTTCGAAAATCCGCATTCCAGTAAGGCTCGATCGCGGAAATTTCATGGACGCGCACGGGGAGGGCGGCGGTCGGAATCGATTGACGCGCTTTTCGCCGCCGTCGCCTTGCCCGCAAGGACCTTTTTGCGGCTTGGCGCATCTCGCCGCCCTCGCGCCGGCCGATCGCTCGCGCGTCGCTTGCTCCCGGTGGTGCTCTTCGTGGCGGCGCCTCGGGATGAAGATGCACGGCGCGGGGCGCCTTTTCCCCGAAAGCCCTCGGCAAGGACACTCGAGAAGAGCCATGCTTGACGCGCATCGTCCCATTCGGCGTCGGGCAGTAGGACGGCTCGTGCAAAGCCGTACCCCCAGGCGACCGATAGGACCATACAGAGCACGGTCATCGGCGGCAGATCGCGACGCAGTTCGCCACGTCGTCGGAGATCGTCGACGAGCTCCACGAAGCGCGGGTAGAGGCCCTCCGGCCGGGCAAGTGCACGCAGAAAGGTTTGCGGTCGCAGGAGCGCCTCTCGGAGGATGGGGCCCACGTTCTTGGGATGCCTGCCGATGAACGCGGCGTGATGGGCGAAGAAGGTGCGGAGAAGCGCCACCGAGTCGTCCCACGGCAGGTTCGCCGTTGCTGCGAATCGTCGAAGGATGCTCGGTGTGACCATTTCGAGCCCCGCCGGTGCAAGCACGGCGGCGAAGAGAGCTTCCTTCGATTCGAAGTGGCTTGCGAGCGTGGCCTCCGAGACGCGCGCCCGTTTGGCGATGAGCGCCGTCGTGGATCCCGCGAAGCGCCTCTCGGCAAAAATGCCGAGCGCCGCCGAGAGGATCCGTTCTCGCTCCCGAGATCGCTGTTCTTCGCTGCGCGGCATGCCTCTATTTGTTGGATGCCACTTGGACATCCATCGCTACGAGCGGCGAGATGCTTCGTCTTGAGCCGCTTGCCGCCCACGCGCGAGGTCCGAGGCGTCGCCGAACAATGCGATGAGCTCGTGCGAGCGGAGCAGATCGGTCCAGACTTGCACGCTCGGGTCCGCAGTTCCCCAGCCGGCGACCAACTTGGCCACCGAGCGCACGACATTTTCTCGTTGATCCGCGCTCAATCGCGCGTCCCAAGTCATACGGGAGACCGCGATCGTGAGAGGACTCGGCTCGGTCGCGATCGCCGTTTTCGGGACGCTGGCCTCGGAGGTCGTCAACGCTGCGCCGTAACGTTCGGCGAGTTGAGCCTCCGAAAGACCGCCGAGGTGCCGCAGGATCGCGTCCAACAAATCGCGCGATGCCCACTTCTTGCGCAATGCATTGGAAATGGTGAACGGGGAGACACCGAGCACATCCGCAAGGCGTTGTTGGGTCCCACATGTCTTCTTTAGCTCGACCAATGCCGCCCACGCGACCAGTCGGAGCTCGGCAGAAAGTTCGGGGATCGCCATTGGATAGTGGGAAACGTATGTCGCCTTAGACAAAGAACAACCTACACTTTTCACGCAACTTCCCAAAATATTTGGCCATTCATTGACAATGAGTTTGCTGCATGAACCATGTGTCGGCATGGCAGCAAAGCGCAGCACGTTGGTTCCTCCCGCCACCACCACGCGGTCGTACCCGGGGTCGGCTGTATGCTCGAGCATTCTCGATGTCGCACGGGCGAGCGCCCGTCGCGGCACGAGGGTGCGGTGAGCGGCGGTCCCCGGGGGGAAAGGGGATCGAGATTCGAGCTGGACGATGCGCGCGACAGCCAACGGCTCGGTGCTCCGGAGGGGAGCACGAACGATGCGGGCGAGCATCCACGACCGCGAATGCGAAGCGGGATTTGGTTGCATGTCCGGCTCTCGCCGGAATTGGCGGACAGGTTACTGCGACAAACTGCTTCCGTGACGAATGTCCAGCCACACCAGACGGTGAATCCTCCGCCGGTCGAATTCGTCGAGGTGGTCATCGACGGTTCGCTGAGCGAGGATACCAACGGCGTCGAGGAGCACGGGATCGAGGTTCCCGAGACGGGCGCGCTCGATGCCATCTTCGACCAGGACGAGGACGAGCCACTGTCCGTACCGGCGCCACTTCGGGAGGACGATTTTTCCGTGGCCTTCGCGGAGAACTTGACGGCGATTCAGGCGAGGCTTCGGGCGACGCCCGGCGCGCTCCACGACCGGGAAACGTCGCCGCCCCCGAGCTCGGCCGAGATCGAGTCGGTGACCTTTTCGAGGGCCGCTATCGTGAATCTTCCCCTCGGGACACGATGGTCCGAGGTTCATATCGAGCGTATCGATGGACATACGGTGAGCGTCCGAGTCGGCGCGGTCCATCGGCGCCTGAGTTATCAGGACATGGGCATGGCCTCGTGCAAAAATCGAGAGCCGGTTCGGCAATGGGAGATGCTGATGGATCTCTGCGAAAATAGGGGCCGCCTCTCGTGGCCGCCGACCGACAAAACGAGGCGACAAGTATCGGCCTTGCGACACACGCTGCAGCGTCTATTCGGCATTGACGAAGATCCACTGGAATACGCGTGGGGTGGCTATCGAGCGCGATTTCGGGCGTCTGACCGGTAAACGGGGCCTCACGATTTCCGCGGGTCCTCGCTCCAAGGAGCGGTACCTGCGTCCACTGGGTCACGCAATTCGCTCACCAGCGTAGACGAGACTTGCCGTTCAATTGAATATCGCCTTTGACCTTCTTTTCCTGGGCCTCCGCAGGAGGACTACTCTCTCTCGATCCGTTCGATCTCGGAGGGGGCGCAGGCGGCGCACTGGGGGGAGTGCGTGAGGGCAGTGACTTTCGTTTCGTGAGCACGACGACGAGAAGGAGCAAGGCGACGAGTCCGAGGACGACGTAAAGTCTCCTATGGTTGAGCCAATGCCCGAGACTCTGAGCGGTCGGCTGCGGTGCTGGGGGACCGCGCAGCGTGGAGAGCGTGCGATCGGCCAGATCTTGGATTCCGGTCGTGTGGCCAACGGACGAACGGAGCGTGACGAATGACAATGTATAGATCCCGCGTGCCGTAGCCGCTGCGAAGTAGAGCGATGGTGCCGAGTCGGGACGAGGCGCGTCGCCAACCGAAGGCGGAAGCTCCATGCCAAGGACCTGGATTCCGTTCCAGCGGCGTTCGGTGGGCTGGAGCACATCGACTGCAGCAAGTCGTGTCGGCTCGGTGAACGATCCGTGTGCTGCGGCGCGAACGGCGTTCGCGTAATCACGAGCGGTCACCTGGTCGAACTCTCCTGCGTGTTGCCCGTCGTGAAGAACGATCAAGAGGTAACTGCCGTCTCGCTCATTGACCACCACAACGGCAACGAGATCGAGCTTTGCGGCTGCCGTGTCGGCGGCGACCTCTCTCAGCTTTCTATTATTTACGCCGCAAATCCATTCCGGCTGCGACGTTGTACTCGGGTACGCGCGGCACACGGTCCCCGCGCGTGAGCTAACCTCGATGGCGAAATCTCCGTCCTTGATCTCGAGTGCGTCCGCCTGCAGGGCGGGGGCGAGCACAGCGATGAACGGAGCAAACACACGAAGCAGAGTCCATCGAGAATGTATCGCTTTCCAAAAATTCAACATGACACGTCCCTCCTCGGTCAACGTGTCGCAGCGCAATCACGTCTATCTACAAGCAAATGCCTTACGCTCGTTTGTTGGAAGTCGGGAGCCGAAATCGCATCGGTTGGACTCTCCGACTCCCTCGGTTGGATTTCAGCGATCGTCCGAACCTGACGACGATTTCTTCGGCCGACCCGGTCTACGACCCGCGAGCTTACGTGGTCGTCCCGCCGGCGTCCCGTGCGGCGTTTGGTAGGTGAGAATCTGGCCGAGCGTAACGGAGCGCAGTGCCTTCAGCACCCCTACGGTGAAAACGTCGGCAAGTTGACGGACGGCGGTATTCAAGTTGGTTGACATACGAATCGCATATCCATTTTTCGAGACCGTGCAATAGGAAATCGACGGTGGTGAGTGATTGGTTACGGGTTTAATGATAGCTATGTGTCGCAGTACGAAGGGCGAATATTCGCATATTAGTGTTGCCGGCCGCCGCGGGACGCGATGACGATCGCGGGCCGTTTCAATGTTATCTTCGGGTGTCACTTCGACGCAGCTCGGGCGCACAATCCGTCCACGAGTAGCCGATATGCACATATCGTGTTTGCTCTCAGGGCCGTTCGCACGCGGAACCCGAAGGTGCCATTCCTTCCGTATCCGAGCTGGACGAGTCGGCGCCGCTCTCCAGCGAACGATTCAAACGAGACGTCGAGCTGCTCGAACATGCTTCTCGCAAGGTCATTCCCGACCCACACGCCACCGCAGGCCCGCACCCGTGCAGTGTGGACGATCCACGCGTTCCTTCATGCAGCGGTCGCCCACTGCGGTGGGGGCATTCGAGATGTTCCGTCACAATGGGGATCGTATGCACGTGCCGCGGGCCCGGCAATGTGGCACGCGGCCAGCATTCCTCGAGGGAACGTGCCACCTGCGCCGAGTGAGCAGCATGCCAAAATGACGACGTGTGCGGACGCAGTGAAGTCGACTACAGCCCGGAAAAGATACGCGAGGCCTTCGCGCATCTGGACAAGCTCGATGTGCAAATCGGCCTCTCGTCACCTCGGCTCAACGTCTCGCCGACGGATCCAAAGAAGCGGACGCCCTTCGCGGCGAGGGCGTCGAACGGTGACGTGCTTGCACTCGCGGCGCTCTGCGGCCGCCGACGGCGAAGTAACCGAGAGCTGTACGATTCTCTCGCTGCCCGCACTCGGTCCTCTCGCGGCGATCCACGATCGCACGCCCCTGATCGTCGCCCCGGCCATTTCGGTTCGTGGCTCGACGGGACCAGCAGGACGGCAGCCGCGTTGGACATCGTGCGACCGGAGCAGAAGACGCTGGCCGGAATGCTCGAGACGTCCAGAAAGACCCGTACGAGCCCGCACATGGGCCTCGTGTTTCGAAGGTGTGAAGGCCCACCAAGGAAGCCTTTTTTGACAGGCACCGCGACGAAGACCTGGCGCCATACACGTATGGTCAAGCGGAAGACACCTTCACCCCGACTTTGAAACGTTGTCGGGCTCGAAAAGCGAACTAGAACCACATCGAACGCATGGTCGCCGCGATCGCTGAAGATGCGGAGAGGTATCATCGACAGGCTGAGACGTAACGAAGGTGACGACTACGATCAGGATAAAATTCGACGGGGCATCGCAATGGCGAACGACGGGAGGTCCAAGCATTTCCGATTGCTCTCGCGGGCTGCCGGCATAGTCGTGGCCGTTCTTGTCTTCCCCCGCCGCCGAACACCCCCGCCAACGCGATTCGGCCGCCGAAGCCACCCACCTCCTCTTGGCGATGAGGACCGAGCTCCCGTCTTCGCCGTACCGCGTACGCGCCGCCATCTTACTCGACCGCCTCACCAGCCTTCTGGTCTTCGGCGCGCCACCACCACCCGACCCCCGCGCCATCGAACTCCAGAACCTCGGGACCGAGGCCACCCGGCTCCGCGACACGCTCCGCTCTACCCCCTGACGTGGTTTGGACGAAGGCGCTGCCGCGCATCGAGGCATCATTGGTGGTTTACGACGGACGAGGGGGGCGCGGCTTAGAGCGTTCGGTATCGCGGCGTTGGACGGCGACGCGGCCTTTTCGACGTCGGCATGGTCAATTGCCCATTCGACGGAAGCGCCAGCGAAGGAGAGCGCCGTCCGCTGATACTCGCTGTGCTAGAAAGAATAATGAGCTAGAAAGCTACCTCTGGATGCAGTGGAGGCTGATACAATACTCGCGTCGGTATCTGTACGGGTATCGCGTTAGCTAACTTATGCAAATAGCTGACATTCATGTTGGGATCCATGCATACGGACGATCCGGCCGCGTAATAAGATTGCGGTGAGATTGCGACAAGAGCTGCATCGTCTTTGAAGTAGACAGGATTGCCATTGCCGGGCGCACCAGCAACGAAGACTGCCAGGCGCGAAGGAATTGGTCCTACGTAAACCTCACCTGAGCAATCTCGTGTCGTGTAGTAACGCGACATTACCTTGCCCCACCCTGGAGTGCCTCCCCGCAACTGATCGAAGTACCAGACGATCCCGTTCGCATCGGCGACATAGAACTTTGGCAAGGTGACGATATCGCCAAAGTCTGCCGCGACAACCGGTACGATATTTCCTAAACGATCCCTCCAAACGATGTGACTGTTGCCTACTCCGGCCGTCGCGCTTGTTGTTGTTGGTTCCTGAGGGGTCACGATCCCTCCCTGATCTCCTGGTTCTGACCGTTCATCCACGCAGCTTGCTGAAATGGTGATTGCACAAATGGCGAATAGGGTGCGCATTGGCTCAGCCTCCCGCGCCTGGTCTCGTGTGGTCAAGGTCGACGTCGGAACTCCAGGGCCGGCGCGCGAGACTTCCCGCGCGCCTCGCCCTGCTCGTGGAGCACGCGCGCACGCACGCGACCCGCGGAATGCATCACTGCGACCTCTGTCGGCCGACCGAGGACGACGGAGCACCCGTCGGGCCACGCGGCGATCCGCGCCGACGGAACTCGCTTCGCGGGCGTCGGCGCTGATCCACCACTACATCGCCGTCCACCCGTACCAGCCGACCGTGGTCTTCATCGCGGCGGTCATGCGCACGATCCATCTCGGACTGGCCGACGCTCGCAAGCGCGGCGGGTGACTTGTGACTTGGGTACGGCTTGGCGCTTGAGCGGCTGGAGGAGCGGGAGCTCCTCGAACGCGTTGTCATTGTTCGGGTGGGACGCAACCGCCGCGCGACGGAGCAGCAATCACTTCAAGTGGAACTGCTGAAAGGGCGTCACTGCGGTCGCGAATCTGATCTTCTTCCCCATTGACCTAACGACCGATAATGCGTCCGACCACTGCCGATATCAGCGCTGTCATGACGGCGCTTGCGATGGCAATTCTCCATTTCTCCGAAGGTGCCTGGGCGCGCACCGAAGTGGAAACACGCGATGCCGCAATGTTTAGCATAGTTTCAGAAAGTGGGGAGACTGTGGCTAGGACGATCAAAATGCCCGATAGCGTCGCGACGGCGGAGATTGCGGCAATGGTGGCATGGCTCGATGGTATATGGGGTGAGAACTTGGTCGCCAGATAAATAAACACTGGAATCCCTCCCATGCAAAAAGTGCTGCTATTCGGCATCCGACGACGGCACCGACCGAACACTGTACGAACCTGCGAGACGAGTACGAACCTCTCAGGGTGGCCCTCGTCCACGACCTCGACGTAGGCGCTACGCTCCGTGATTGCAATGAACGCAGTGGGCTTGCCGCCCCGAATCGTTAAGGGAACAATGTGATCATCGTCGATGCGAACCATTGCATCCGCGGTATCAAACACGAATTCCGCCGTTTCAATGGTAACATCTTTGCATACGCTGCGCATGATGGCCAGGAGCTGCTCCACATCATCTCGATAGAGGAGTACAGGACCCGTGCGGGCACACATTATTTTTCTGAACTGTCTAAGGGCTAATACAGTCAGTGCCGCGTCGGCTTGCTGCGCGGGCGAGTTTATTTGATCGGCGGCGTGGGGGCGATTGTCAAGGGGCCCGGATTCGACTGATTCGTCCATGAATAGACCTCCATGCTCTGAGCTGCGAACGTGGAATGCTCGTCGACATGCCCGCGGTAGGCAAGGCGAACCTCCGTTGCCCCTTCTAAAAGCCCGAGGCCTCGTGGACGACCTGCGACCTCCGGTATTCGTCGGCGTAGTTTCGCAGGTCGACGAGTGGATGGCGCTGCGTGGGGCTGACTGTTTGTTTCCAGGTGCGATGTGACGGATACGGAGCGAGGACTCACTGCAGGGTCCGCGGAACGATGCCTAACGGATCTTTGCCTCTGAAGTTTTTCGTCATCGCGCCTACTTCTTTCGGACCTTGCCGGTCCGCGCTCGGTAGCGGGTCCGCCAGCGCCGCACATACTCAAAAGCTAGGAATTGTTCGGGGGTGAGGCCACTGGCGGGGAGTCGGAGTCCAAAAGAAGCAAAGCGACGTAGAAGGCCCATTCTGCCGGCTTCATGACGAGGTAGATCGCGTCGGCCAGCCAGCGCGTTCGGATGTGCCGGCTCACCGGAAGTCCGAACCGGTCATACACGGCGCGCGCGAATCGGCCAAAGCGCGGCCACCGCGTGTGGAGCAGGTTCTCGAAGGCATTGGCGATGGCGAGCTGGCGATTCACCAGGATGACCCGGGGACGATTGGCGCATCGTCGCCCAACCGTGGACCGCCGCCGATTCTCAGCAGGTCAGCGTATTTTGTGCACAACTTTTTTGCGGATGCGGTCGAGCGATAGCGCTGAAAGGAGCAGACCGCTCTCAGTTGGTACATGGCTGGGGATGGGCGACTCACCCGAAACGGCGAGGCCCATCGCTTCGAGTGCCCACAGGTTTCAGACATTGACGACGGCGCCTGGCGCACCGTTCGCGGGTTGATTAGGCTCTTCGCATTCTATGGCAAAGTGGTGGGAGCAGATCGTGTCCGCTGGAGCAACGGGCCGCATTGAGGCCGCTACAGCTCGGTATGAGACGAAGGCCGCGGAAGTCTCGAACCTCCGCGGCACCGTGGAAGCGAAGCGTGTGCGCGCGAGGGACGAGCTAGAGTCCCTGACTCGAGTCAAACTTGCGGGCCTCAAGGCGCTCGGGAAGATGCGCCACATCTCGAGGAACATCGGCATTCGCGAGCGGTCGTTCTCGGAGACGCCGGCGGAGGAGCCCTTGCCCGAGGCTCCGGTGACCAATATCGAGCGCGTGTTGGGTAACGGCGAGAAAGCCATGGCCATCACCAAAGGGACCGTCGCAGGCGCTTCGACGGCACTTGGTGCGTGGTCGTTGGTGGCAACGCTCGGAAGCGCATCGACCGGGACCGCGATCTCGTCCCTCTCAGGCGCTGCGGCGATGAACGCGACGCTCGCGTGGTTTGGAGGGGGATCGCTTGCGGCTGGGGGGCTCGGTATGACCGCGGGTATGGCGGTCGTCGGCGGCATCGTTGCCGTGCCTGCCGCAGCCGTCGTCGCGACGACGATGCATGTGAAGCGAGCCAGAAGATTGCCGACATCGAGAAGCAAATATCCGAACTGACCCGTGAATGCGGTCGACTTGGAGATCTCGAGTTGATGGCTGAGATTGCGCGCCGCCGCGCCGAAGAGCTTATCGCCTGTTAGCGATCCAAGGATCTCGCGTGAATTCGTGCGTAGAAAACCGGGTGATGGGACTTGGGTGAAGGAATTCGGGTGCAGAAAATCCGGCGACGGAATCCGTGCGCAGGAAAAAGCGTGAAGGAAGGTAAGGAAGAGGTCCGATCACGTCAGGGGTGGGCGTGCTCCGGCGAGGTGTCGCGTTTTCGAGGGCGTCGCGCACGTGCGGTGGCAGTGCGGTCTTTGGCTTCCTTCAGCCGGTAGCTGTCTCCCTCGATGGAGAGGACCTCCGCGCGATGAAGAAGGCGGTCGACGAGGGTGACGACGCATGCGGCATGCAGAAAGACGGTGGACCACTCGCCGAAAGGCTTGTTGGTACTGAGGACGATGGAGACCGGACCATCGTAGCGCCGGGACACGACCTCGAAGAAAAGGTCGGTGTAACGATTGTCGTACGAGAGATATCCCACTTCGTCCACGCACAAGATTTTCGGCTTGGTGTAGCGGCGCAAACGACGATTGAGCGCGTGCGACGTGTCGCGGGAGGCGAGGTCGGCGAGGTCGGCGAGCATGTCGCTGGCCGTGGTGAAGCAAACGGTGTGACCGCGCAGCACGGCCTGGTGGGCGAGGTTCCGAAGGATCATCGTCTTGCCGACGCCATTGGGACCCAACAAGATGGCGTTGACGCCTTCGTCGGCGAAGCCGAAACCAAAGAGCTCTTCGACGGCCTCGCGCTCGATGGTTTTCGGCCACGTCCAATCGAAGTCGGCCATGTTTTTGAAGGCGCCGATTCGCGCAGTACGAATACGGCGTTCCAGGCTGCGCTTCATGCGTTCCTGCTCTTCGATGGCAAGCAAACGTTCCAGCCAAGGTTCGTTGGCAATCTCGGCCCAGCGAGTGAGAAGCCCGTGAAGGCCGAGTCGGCGCAGACGCTCCTGGGGATCATTCGGGTTGGTGCGGTCCTGTTTTTTCATCGGATGGGTCCTTGGGCAAGTTGGTCGTAGGTGGTGAGCGAATGCGGTTTGACGTTGAGGTGGGCATGGCGAAAATGGTGCGGGAGCGGCACCGCGATGGGCGGCGGCTCGCCTCGGTCTTGGCGGCGCTCGTCCAAAAAGGGCGCGGAGGGTGCCGAGATACGGCGCCTCCCGCTCGATGGCTTGCGCGATGGCCCAATCGAGATCTGCCGCATTGTTCCGTTCGAGCAGACGAGCCAAATGGTAGACGGTGTTGCCGAGATTACCCCCGCGCTCGGCCACCATCGTCAACAGGGCGCGCGAGTGAGGAACGGCGTGATGCAGATGATCGACGACGCGCCCCTTCTTGGCCTTCTGCTTCTCGGCCACGAGGGCGTCGACGTGATCGGCGCGCTCGACCTGCGCGCCCCGATCGTAAGAGCGAGCGTGGGTTGCCAGGACGTGGTTGCCGTCGAGGATGCGGACGGTATCCGCGGTCGCCGGACGTGCGTGTGCGGCACGGAATAGTCGTTAAGGTCGAAGCGGACGTACGGAGTTTTCCCGACTTCGACGGAGATGAGCTCGTCGGCGGGGAAAGGATTTTCGGCGACCGGAATGAGCGAGGCCTTCTCTTCGGCGAAGGCCTCGCGCACGGTGCGGGTGCGATCGCCCGGGCAGCGTCTGTCCGCGGCGATGCCCAGCATCCAATCGCGTGCTTGGAGGTTGAGGTCCTCGATGTCCTTGTACTTTCGGGCCGCGAAGAAGTTTTCGCGGACGTAGCGAATGGCTCGCTCGACGCGACCTTTTTCGTTGCCTCGGGCGGGGGCCACGGGTTGTGGCAAAAACCGATAGTGCGCCGCCATCTCGAGGAGCCTCGGGTGGAAGCGAATCGTGTCGCCCGCGCGCTCCAATACGGCACTTTTCAAATTATCGTAAAGTAACTTTCTCGGATTACCACCGTAAAAATTGAAAGCTTCCACGTGCCCGCGGACGAAGCTCGCCATGTGGGCGCTGAAGAAGAATCGGAGAAAGATTTGCCGCGACCACGACAGCACCATCACGAAGCAGAAAAGCGGCCGTGTTGCGGCACCTACCTGCACTTTGCCGAAATGAGCCCAATCGACCTGGCCTTCTTCACCGGGGAGCGTGCGCAGACGAAGATACGCCTCGGCCGGCGCGCGAGGCCGGAAGCGCATCATCATCTTGCGAAAGTGGTCCTGTGCGCCGCCATATCCGCGTTGACACGGTGCCGCCCCGAATTGGTATCGATATGTATCCGTCATACCATTTTAGCTACCATCGCCCGCTTTCGCGTCGTCCGATCGGTGGCTTGCCGCCAGCATGTAGCCCACACCGCGCACGGAGACGATGAGCGTCGGCCGATCCGGATCGTCTCCCAACTTGCGGCGCAGACGCGAAATACGCAAATCGATGGATCGATTCAAACCATCGTAGCGAATGCCTCGCACGGCGCCCAAAAGGTCTTCGCGCGGGACGACCTCCCCCGCCCTTTTTGCGAGAATCTCGAGCAGTTCGTATTCCGAGCACGACACCGGTATCACCGCACCGCGATAAATCACCGATCGGCGCGCCGGGTCGATGCACAAGTCGCCAACCGCGATCCATTCGCGCTCGCTGCTCGGAGGCTTCCGTCCGCCCGTCCGTCGCAGATGAGCACGCAAGCGGGCGACCAGCGCGCGCGGGCGAATCGGTTTGGACACATAATCGTCGGCACCGACTTCCAGGCCCAACACTTCGTCGATCTCAGTGACTCGTGCAGTCATCATGACGATGATGCCACGGTAGCCGTATCGGAGCTCCCGACAAACGGAAAGGCCATCGCAGCCGGACAGCCCGAGTTCGAGGAGCACCACATCGGGGTTTTCCTCCCGAATGCGGTCGACTGCGAGATCACCTCGTGTCACGAGCTCCACATGGAATCCGTGCTCGCCGAGGTACGAGCGAATGAGGGCAGCCGGGCTCTCATCGTCGTCGACGAGCATGACAGACGTTCGGCGTGATCCAGAGATTCCAGCCGATTCAAGATCGAATATCATCATTTCACGAGAAAAGCGCATGTCTGGGGAGCGTCGGACGAGGGCGCGACGGATGGACACGCCTCAGAAGATTTTCTCAAATAGGGACAAATTGCGGATATTGCGAGACTTCAGATTTCGATACAAATCCGGATACATACGGAGACACGTTGATACGAGCGTTTTTGAGCTCCGCCGGCTATATCGATGACGAGGCAGATTCAAAAGCGAATCCGAACACATAGGAAATAGCATCTACATGAAATTCAAATTTTCGATCATCGCGCTTTCCGTTCTTTCTTTCTCGAGCGCCCTTGGCACCATCGCCTACGCACAAGAAGACGAAGCTGGAGCTATCGCACCAGATGGCGACGACGACTCAGCCGTCGAAGAGTTCGGCGACAACGGCTCGGCCCGCGTAACCGTGGCCGACAAAGGATACAACTTTCACCTGTCGGAGTGCTCTCGCGATGGTCGCGCTGTGACACTCGAAGGCCAGCGGGGCCAAACCACGCTCACTGTGAACGGACCGAGCGACCTCGTCACCATCGCGGGCGGGGGCCTCAACCTCAAGGGCTTCATTCAGACAATCGCGGGCGGCAACAAAGACTTCACGCTAAAGGTCAGAGAATCAGCAGGGGCGCGCCGCAACTTCACGGTACACGCCAAGTGCTTGTAATGCCGTGACCTAACTCGTTCGTGGCTTGGCGCCCCAGAGGACAATAGCGGCCAGGGCGGGCGCCAGGCCCGCGAGCACGATGTCGGGCGGTTCACGCACGGGACGTTGAAAGTGACGGCTTCCATCAAGGTGAGGAGCCTTAGTGCCCACGGCCTTTGCTGAGGCGGCTTCTGGGGGCCGAGACACTTGTAGCACGGGACCAGCGGCTCACTTCTCGCGCTTTGTGCCAGCACGCGCCGATCACCAGGTGAGCCCAATTTCCAGCACAAAAGCAAAAACCAAGGCGCGGCGCCCTGGCCCTCGGAGCGCCGCATGCCTTCCACCGAACTGAGATCATAATGTCGTAACATCGATGGGGTTGTGATTGCTGTGCCCACCGGCAATAAAGTCAAGTTCATTGAACAGCCTCGGAAGTGCGATTCGGTATTCCTCGAATACGGCGCCACCCGACTCCTCGAGTGGGGCGACGACGTGCCGGACGGCAAGGTCGCCGATTTACGCCGCGCTGTGCGGGTCAAGGAGGACGAGACCGTCGTGTTCTCGTGGATCAAATGGCCCGATAAGACTACCCGCGACACCGGCATGGCCAGGGTGATGCAGGACCCGCGCCTATCTCCGGAGAACAAACCGATACCATTCGACGGCAAACCGTTAATCTTCGGGCGTTTCGCCCCGATCGTCGAATTGAAAGCGCGTCGAGCATCCATTCAACCGGGAGTTCACCATGAGTGACGACAACAAACTCACCCTTCAAATGCGCAAGTCCTTCCACGTTTTGTCTGCGGCCCGAACTGCGAGCAGGACTGGATGTTTCCCTATTCGGTGAGGACAGCGCAACTTGGGTGGTCGAGACGCTCGGGCAGGCCGGCGTCCCCGCGATTCGTACCCTCGTCGGGCGCGACGCGGGAAATCACCGCGTACTGGGCGCCGCGAGCCAAGAAGACTTGGTCAGTGCGACTCGTCCACGTCTGCGCAGGAGGCAGCCCCGCATTGCGCCACGGCACCTTTAGGGCTCTGTTCGAGCTCGTAAAAAATGTTTGTGTCGAACTGGGCGCGTTTGCGGGTTACCCGGCGGGTGGAACGGAAAAGTCGTGAACAGCAAATTCGACCGAGAATGGCATCGACTGCCCTTGGAATTGCAGAGTGCCGTGAGCAGTTCCTTCGACTAGACCGGAAGCGGGGTCGATGCCGGTGACCGTGATTTCACAATCCATATTTCTAGTCGCCGAAATATGGCGCACGCCGTTCCATCCGTACCAAACGGCGACCGCCACGACATGCTTCGCATCGCAGTGAAAGGTCCCAATGGTTCGCGTGGTGGAAATCGTCGCATATTGATTTGCTTGCTCGTCTTCCATTCGACTTGAAGCTTCAATGTGCCAACGGCCAAACTGATCCTCATTCGCAAACTCGCGCGCTGCAACGAACGAACGTGGTGCATATTCGCTCGGATTGTCGCCGAGGACGTCGAAACGGAAGTATGTGGCCACAACGTCTTGCAGAGATGAATCGATCGATGTGACTTCGCCCCGTGCTTGCTGCTCAGCAGGATCATTCGCACAGCCAAAAATGCCCACGAAAGCCATCGAACCCATCAACAAGACGCTTTTGAATATATGCATGAGAGTACGCTCCAAAAAAAACAAAAAAAACGCGTGCCGAATACAAGCTAGCTTTAAATAAAATTCCTACTTGGACATCTATCTACGAAACTAAGATCAGTGACCTTCCCGACGGTTCCATTCGAGGTCACCTCCAATGGACGAGGAGAAGCGTTTGTTTATGTTAATGCATGTCACTACTCGACAGTAGGGTTCTTTCGCTATCAGTAGCATCATTGAGAGAAAATTTGGCTCGCGGTGATCAACTCCGCAACAGACCAGCAAACGCCCGCGCGACCGGTTCGTTTCACCAGGATGCCACCGAATACCAATCGGATGGCTGTTTATAAAAGCAAACGCCATGTAGCACTATGGCGAACGCACGATTCGTTGCCCATCGCGGAACGTAATTTTGTTCGTGTTTACGACAGCCTCCGTGTCGCGCCTCTGCGCGCCGTGGACCTTCGATGACAAACTATAGCTCAACGTGTCCACTCTACAAGGACACGGGATGCCAAAGAATATAGGACAGTTTATGCCATGTGCCTCGAACAGCTGGAACGCCGGGCCTGCGGCTCCTCGTCCGAGACTCGCGAGCGGCAGCGAAGCCAGTACTTAGGCGCAAGGCGCAAGCAACCGTACCGCTTGCGCGGCCCGTGCGGCAGGATGCGCATGATCTCCGTCAGGCACGTCTCGGAATCGAGGCCGTGCAACGGGTAGGAAGGCACGAGTGAGAACACGTTGCCGCGGGCGTGAGCGTGAGCATCGGACCTGAAAAACACCCCCGAGCACCTCCCCGTCGCAATGGTTGGAGGGCCCGCTCCGCCCGCATTGCGCTCAAGACGCAGTCGTCCGTCGTTGAGAAATCGTCGGAGCGCACCTTCCTGACGAACGGTCGTAGCCGAAAGCGCTCGTTAGCAATCCGCGCGTCTCCTGCAGACCAGCGAAGTATTTCTTCACCCATATAGAATGGCGCCTGCAGTGGCTTTCCAAATCCTGGCACGAGATGCCCCTACGAACTGGCGGCCCCGTGCTTGTGCAATGAAGAGCCTGCGCTACACATGGTCGGGACAAGGGCAAGTAAGATTTCGCCACCTTGGGTCCTGCTTCGGAAGGCGCGTGACATTCGTTCAAAGATCTTTGTAGGTTAATGCGTTTCATTGAGTGCGCCTCAATCAAACGAATTTTGTTCTTTATATGGACGACAGGCGCAATAACGAATGCATCTCACCGAGGACATAGCGGACGAGACATATTGTCGAGTAGTGCTCGATTCGACATCATGAAACTGCTTTTACATTCATCTTCGAAGAGTTTCAGAAGGAACTTGGAATCGCGAAAGACTTGCACGGCGCTGAAGCGCTCGACCCGGAAACGAGTGCGCTTTTTAATACGACGTTGCGGCATGCGTCGAGAACGGCCGCGGCAAATGCGCAAGTTGGACACGCAGGATTGCCGCATGTCTTCGTTCCCGTGGGGATGTTCACTGCGCCGGCCCTCAGTCAGCGACTTGGAATCTTCGCGACGAAAAAAACAGAGCTTCGAGAGGGGCGGTCGCAACGATGCGGAAGCCAAACGTCCATACCGTTGACACGATCTCGACGCATCGAACGGCGCATCCACATCGTGGAAGTGGGCCGATGTCCATGCAAACTCCACTACGTGCGAAGGCCCAGCACCGACACGTGTCCAGGAAGGATGCACCTACGGGCCGGCTTTTCTGGCCAAGCTCGCCGTCGACAAGTGCGCGGCAGCGATTCCGATTTACCGAATCGAAAAATCGATGCGCCGGAGTGGCATTCCAATTTCGCGAAGCACGATGAATGATTTGGTATTGCTTGCAGCGGACGTCTGCAAGCCTCTTTGGGAAGCCGCACTCGGTGAAGTGCGATGCGATCCGCACGTGCAGGCGACGAGACGAGTTTTCGTACGCAGACCCGTGTCGAACGATCCTTCGTGTGGACCTTCCTTTCAAAGCTCCACACGGTTTACGTTTTCAGTTCCTCGCGCAGCGGTGACACGCCGAAAAAGGTACTTGGGGGAAGCAGGGGCACGCTCACCATCGATGGCTACACGGGCTACAATATCGTGACGGACGGGGATGGGCGTGAACGCTCTGGGGGCATGAGTCACGCGCGGCGATATCTCTTCGACGCTCTTCCGAGCGCGCCAGAAGCGCGCGAGAGATTGGATATCATACTCGAGGTGTTCCTCGTCGAGCGCGAAGTCCAAAAATTGAATATCGTGGGAACGAAGGAGCATTTGAGGTTGCGTTATTCGAAAGCGGCGTCGGCGATGGAACGCCTGCGCGAATGGCGCGAAAAGATGGCGCCGTTGTTCGAGCCGAAGAGCCCAATGGGCGAGGCATCTTCGATACATGAAAAATCAATGGGGCAGATTGACGGCATTCCTCAACGATGCCCAGATTCCCATTCACAACAACGCGTCCGAATCGGTATTGCGAATCGTCGCTCTAATTCGAAAAAAAATCACTTTTCTTCGGCGACGAGCAAGCCGGTCGCCGCTACATGACGCTCTTTTCGTTGATCGCAACGTGCGAACGGCACGACATCAATCCGGAGGTCTACCTCGCGGACATTCTGATTCGCCTTCAAGAGCACCCGAAGGACCGAGTCGCCGAGCTGCTCCCACATCGGTGGAAGGAGCGCTTCGGAAGTGGCTTCACCGTCCGTACCACGCTCATGCCCAGCGACGCGACCTGACCGGTCGCCGCGGTAGAGTCACGAAACGGGCCCCGCCTGCGCACCCCGCGCGAGGAGCGCGTGAGCCGAGAACACGATCGCGCGCAGATACGGGATCCGGCATGCGCTTGCAATCCTAGACGGGCTCGGTATGCCGAACGGATACGTCCAGAGTAATCGCCGCAGGGGGCTCATGACGAAGAAACAGGATCTCCCCTGTGTTCTTCAACGAGAAAATTCGGCACGTAAACCATCTAAAATCACCGAGCGGGAAGCTCGATCAGAATCGAGAATAGATGAAAATACGCAGGGTCCTGAACCCGTTTGGGAATTGCCACACCCCCAAAAAGGAAGGACCCGCGAGTGGACAAGATACCTCGAATGAGCCGGAACATGCGGAGACAATTGATTCGAACCGGTCGTGGGAGCGCGGATCCCGCGACGGCGCTGCGATTTCACATCGTTGCGCGGCTCGGACGAGGTGACCGAAGCCCGGCGGTTGCCGAAGCGCTGGATGTCGTTCGGTCGACGGTCGTGCGGACCGCGAACCGCTTCGCCGACGAAGGAGTGGAAGGCCTGTTCGACAAGCGACGGAACAACGATCGGCGAAAGGTAGATGGCGCGTTTCGCGCTCACGTCGCCGAGCTGCTTCGCCACACGCCGGAAGATTTTGGCTGGAGCCGGCCCCACTTGGACGCGCGAGCTGTTGTGTCTGCAGATGCGCGGGGATGGTTGGGCGACGGTGGCTGTCTGCACGATGGGTCGCGCTCTCGCGCGACTCGGCGCACGGCTTGGGTTGCCGAAGCCCGTCGTGCTCTGCCCATGGCCACGTGATGCGCGAGCGGCTGTTTTGCAGCAGATTCGCGCGCTCGAGGGACGTGCCAGCGCCCAGGAACCGGTCCTCTATTCCGACGAGGTCGACATTCACCTCAATCCGAAGATCGGACGCGACTGGATGCTGCCCGGTCACCAACGTCGTATCGTGACGCCCGGCAAGAACGAGAAGTTCTACATCGCCGGTGCGCTCGATGTCCGAACAGGCAAGCTGCACACCACCGGCGCTGCACGGAAGAATACTGACCTCTTCTGCGTGCTCCTGTGGCTCCTTGCCAGGAGCTACGGACGCCATGTCCGCCGGATTCACCTCATCGTCGACAACTACGGCATCCATTCCGCTCGCAAGACGAAGCGCGCACTCGAAGCGCTCGGCGGCCGTATCGTCCTGCACTTCCTGCCGCCGTATTGCCCCGACGCCAACCGAATCGAACGCGTATGGCAGGACCTCCATGCCAACGTCACCCGAAATCATCGTTGCAAGACCATGAGGAGCTCCTCCACAATGCCCGACAATACGTCAACAACTATGCCTGGCGACATGCCACTGGTATTCAGGCTGCTCTCCGGATCGCAGCGTGATCTTGTTCGAGGATTCTGCTCCCTGATTTTAGCGGGCAGCCGGCGCGTGACGCCAAATGTCGGGTCACGCGCGCATCTGGCAGCGTCGTCCGTGAAGAACTGCGCGATGTGCACTCTGTACCCGGGTTTGCTGATCATGAAGTGCAGATGTGCAGGGTGATAAGGATGGCGACCTTGGCAACGATGAATTCGAGGACGCATTCGAATTCACGCTCGGTCAGCTTCAGTTCTTGGATCATAGTATGCGAATGGCGCGTGAGCGCGACCATCGCCATACGAAGGCGCGCATTGGGTGTATCCGCCATTGACTCGATCATCGCAGGCAAAACGGAAGTGGGAGCACTTATGAGCGACATATCGTTGAACTGGGACTTGCACGACAAACCTATCGCCTCCAATGAATCTATCTCATATAATCCATTTATATCCGCGATAATTATCACCATGGATCTACGACAGCTCACCTACTTCATCGCCGTGGCGGAAGAACGCAGCTTCTCCCGCGGCGCGCGCCGCGAACACGTGGTTCAATCAGCGGTATCCGCAGCCGTGAGCCGACTCGAGCAAGAACTCGAGGTAAAGCTTTTCGACCGTAGCACCAGAGATGTCGCCCTCACCCCTGCTGGGGCCGCTCTTCTTCCGGAGGCAAAGGCAACTCTTGGTGCCGCCCGCCGTGCACGTGAATCCGTGGCGACGGCATCCGGCGAACTCGGGGGAAGCGTCATCGTCGGTTCGCTGCAATCCTCGGGACCTCTCGATCTTCCCGCGGTTCTCGCGGGCGTCCATGCGGCGCATCCGAAGATCGTCATTTGCCTACGTCAGGTCTCCACCGGAACGGAAGGACATCTCGCCGCCGTGGCGTCTGGAGATATCGATTTGGCGTTGGTTTCAACATCGCCCCAGGCAAACGGGTCTACCGCAGCCATCACTCTGCATGCTCTCACCACGGAGCCGCTGCTCTTCGTCTGTCACCGGAACCACGCACTCGCCTCTCGCAAGAGGGTCGAGCTTCGCGAGCTCGCGGAACAGATTTTCGTGAACTTCGCACCCGGCTGGGGGTACGAGCATCGACGGATCGCGCCTTTGAGATGGCCGGGGTCCATCGACGTGTGCCGTTCGAAGTTTCCGATTACGCGACCGCCATCGGACTCGTGAGCCACGGCATGGCCTCTGCGCTCATTCCGGCTAGCGCGGCCAAGCATCGAGACATTCGGACAATCCCTTTGACCAAACCGATCACGTGGACCCTGTCGCTCGCGACGCCGGTCCACCCGAGTCTTTCCGCCCAAGCGCAGGCCGTGGTGGACGCTCTGGTTGAACATGCGAGCGCCCCCCGGAAAGGATATCGAAGAAGCGAACACGTCAGTGAGCACGGTTCGTATGGACGAGCGACGTTGTGTCTAGCCGCGCACTGTCACGCCAAAGACGCGTCCGAAGGGCCACGTCCGTTCGACGAAGCCCCCACCCATCACTTCGTAGAGACCAGGTGCCACGACCCAAGCTCTCCTTTCGACGTCCCAATAGAAAAGAAGCTCTCTCGTCGAGTTCGATGCTCACCGCGCGCATCTCGCCTGCTCCAAGTTCGACCCTTTCGAATCCATGCAGCCCACTTGGGCGGTTGACGTACCGAGGAGGAAGCCCCAGGCATGCCGAGATAGACTTGGGGAACTTCGACCGCGGTAGCCCTTGTCACGAGTCTCACGGCCGAGCAGCTTTCCGCCTTTACTTGCCACGATCTTGCTCCAACTCTCAGCACGTGCAATTGGCGCAGGAAGTTCCGTGTCGGGGCCGGGCGGAATGATCGGATTCCATTTACGCAACCCGTCGCGAAGGCACACGTCCGTGACGCCCGCGCCCGCACCGACGTAGGTGGTCGCCGGAATTCCCAGGCGCAGTACGCCGGCCACCCAACCATCCGTGCCTCCTGGCCAGAGAATCCGTCGCCGTGGATCAACGAGCGTTTCTCGGCCGCGTCATCTGCGCGAGAACCCGCCGCGTTTGCGCGCAGAGGGCGAAGCGCCTTCCTCATCGATGGCCAGCGCGGTGGTAGCGTTCGTGTCCGCGCGTTCGCGGGTATCAGAGCCGCCAATCAAACAGCCAACAGACTTGCACCAAGTGAAATGGGCAAGAACGAATGGCTCTGCATACAGGTCCTCCGCGTAACATGCCGTAGACGAATGACTTTTGGTGCGCCAAGAAACGGCTTTCCCCAAGGCATCGAGTACCTACCGAAGCCCGGAAGTGCTCTTCGCTTTTGCCATACCGAGCAGGTCCTCCGTGAGATTCCATACATTCGCGGCGAGGACCGCGTCGTATGCAATCGGGGACCGCTGGTAGCGCCTCGGATTCAAGAAGGCCGCGCCGCTCGCGGGGCGTACATTGTCCTCGAGCAGGAACCGAACGGCGTTCGCCGCCGAGCGCTCCGGAGTCGTCGCAATGACCGTATAGAGAGCACGGACCCACCACGCCTCGCGGCGAATCGCTTCGGTCATCGTCGGGCCGACGCAGGCGATGGCAATGTGGATGGGTCGCTCGTGCCGCCTTCGGGCCGCTTCCTGGACGTGGAGGAATCCGAGCACCTGCGAAGACATGAGCGAACCGAAGAGCCTCCACCCACGCCGCTCGAACTGCAGATCATCGAGATTCGGGACTAGCGCAGCGGGTGGCTTGGCACTGATATGAAGGATACGTCCATCCCCAGAGGACGCGACCGCGTCGGCGAGTTTTAGATTGAGTCCGAGTCGGGCAAGGTACTGAAGGCCGAAGGCATGCTCGTAACCGTCCACCGTGGTGCGGCGACGCCGTTCGCGCACGTTCACGTTCATCGCCGAGTGTACCAGGTCGTGGAGTCTGCTGCGCCACCCGAAGGATTTTTCGGGCTGCGTTGTCGATGCCTGCGATTGACGAGAGGTCGGCGCGCGCCCACTGCGCGTCACCCGCGCCGGCCTCTCGAAGCAGCTTCGCCGTGGCCTCACCTCGCGCAGAGTTGCGCCCCAATACCAGCAAATCGGCCTGGCCGCGCGCCATCTCCAGCGCAGGTGCGCGGCCAATGCCGCTCGTCCCGCCAACGAAGACAAATGCCTTTCCTTGAACCTCTCGCAACGTCGCCACCTCGTGGAGTCCTGCACTCGATGCCAGGCTCGCAGACGTTCTGCTACTATTGGTCCGCAATGGTTGATGCATCGTCCGAGGACCCGCTTAGCTCGCTCCTCTCAACGCTGAGACTCCGCGCGAGCATTTTCGGCGCGACCGAGCTCACCTCGCCGTGGGGCGTGAGCACCGAAGGCCTCGGCGTCTACGGTTGTTACGTCCTCCTCGAAGGAAGCGCGATCCTCGTCGAAAATGGAGCATGTGGTTGTATCGCGCTCTCGGCGGGAAGCATCGCGCTCGTTCGCGCGGGTGTCCCGCATGAGCTCAAAGACTCGTTGGACACGCGCTCCGTGTCCTTCGAGCGGTTTTCGCGCGCAGGCTGCCGATCCGGCGCCCATCTCCCCTGATGACGGCAGGGGAGCCCGCACCAAGGTAATCTGCGGGGGTCTCGAGCTCGACGCCTCGGTTCGTGCGCTTTTCGATAGTGCGCTGCCCACTATGGTGGGCCTGAAAAACGAAGACCTCTCGCAAGCGAGCCGATACCTGCTCTCAGCTCTCGTATCCGAGGCCGTCAACCAGGAACCCGGTGCGTCGCTCATTCTGACTCGACTCGCCGAGGTTCTCTTTTTGCAGGCCGTGCGTGCCTGCGCCGGCGGCGACGTTCGATCCGTCGGATGGCTTCGGGGGATCAGCCACCCGACCATCGCGAGGACGATGGCGAACGTCCATCGAGATCCGGCGCGCCAGTGGACACTCGAGTTGCTGGCCGACGAGGCGGCGATGTCTCGTTCGACGTTCGCGAGCACCTTCCGCAAGGTCGTGGGCGAGACGCCGTTGGCTTATGTGGCGGCGTGGCGCATGCGAAGCGCGGCGCGACTTCTCCAATCGACGGAGGAAAGCATAAAGGCCATTGCCAGTACAGTTGGTTATGCGTCCGACGAAGCCTTCCCTCGCGCTTTTCGGTCGTGGGCAGGCATGGCCCCCGGTGCTTTTCGTGAGCGTTCACGGCGTTGAGGCCGAGGCGACGGCGTAGCACTTTCGCACGCCTTCAACACCCAGCGTACGAGGTCCATCCGCGGAGCGTGCAGGCCGCGCAACCTTGGTATCGCCCATGCCAAGGCGGCCCGTGCGGGCACGGCCACGGTCGTGATGCCGCGTTCTATCCCGCTGCCTCGACATGGACCGTGACTGTGACCGGTGCGAACGGCAGTAATCGGCGCGTCTTCAGGCCGATGCCTTGGGACGACTTCACCTTGCGCTTCCCCCGGTATGGATGCCGTTCAGCACGACGACCGTAACGATTCACTGGTCATTCGCCTCCGACGATCCGTTGCGCCTCGTCGTTGGAGCGGGTCTCATGTCCGTTCCCGCGCAGAAGCGGGAAGGACATCAATAGGAACCCCGCACCAGCGGCGCACACGCCGTTCCATCCGGCCAACGACCAGGCCAGTCCGCCAACTCCGGTTCCGAGCGCGCCGCCCGCAAAGTACGCGACCATGTAGACCGCATTCAGCCTGTTTCGCTGTTCGGGTCGGAGCCCGTAAATAACCATTTGATTCGCGAGATGGCTCGCTTGAATGCCGGCGTCGAGTAACACCACGCCGATGACGATGCTTGCCAGCGATCGCGCGGCCGCGCAGAATAGGGCGAAGGCCGTAACGGCTACGGCGAGGGCGAATCGATTGATTCGTGTGGGGCCCAAGCGCGACGCGAACCGCCCCACCACTGGTGCCACCATCACGCCGACGATCCCCACCGCGCCGAGTAGTCCGGCGGTCGCACTTCCGTAACCGAGCCCGGGGCTCGCGAGGTGAAACGCGATGGTAGACCAGAACGTACTGAATGCTGCAAAACCTAGAGCGCCGATTGCTGTGCGCGTGCGTAAGGCGGGCTCCGTTCGCACGAGGTCCGCCATCGAACGGAGCAAGGCGGCGTACGGAAGTGGCCGCCCTTCCGGCTCCTGACGTGGGAGCGCGAAACGCAGCACTGCAGTGAGCGCCGCCATGACCAGGGCCGCACCCCAGAATGTCGCGCGCCATCCAAGCCATCCGCCAACGATGCCGCTTACGGTGCGCGACAGCAGGATGCCCGACAGGAGCCCGCTCATCGTCACCGCCACTGCAGCCGGCCGCTCCGGCGGACGCACCAACCCGACGGCGAACGGAATCATCATTTGCGGGATCGAGCTCGCAAAGCCGACGAGCAGGCTCGCGGCCGTGAGCCATTGAATGGTGGGTGCGGCCGCGATGAACATCAATGCGAGCGATGCGACCAGTGCAGTCCGAACGATGAGATGCCGACGCTCACGCCCGTCGCCCAATGGCACCAGGAACACCATACCGAAGGCGTAACCGAGTTGCGTTAGAGAGAGCGTCGTTGCGACGCGAGCCGGTGCTACGTGGAACTCGAGTGCCATCGATGCCGCGAGCGGCTGCGCATAGTAGAGATTCGCCGCGCCGACGCCGCATGCGATGGCGAGTAAGAGAACCGTGCGCCGCGACGATCGGTTGGAATGCTTTGCGTCCTGGCTGAGGGCCAGGTCTTCGCTGAGAGAACCTTGCATGTCCGCAAAGTGCTGCTTCCAAGTCCGATGGTCCAATCAATCGCACATGCTTGTGATAAGCAGTGCTTATTGGCATGGAAATTCGACATTTGCGCTCGTTTCTCGCAATTGCTGCCGAGCTGCACTTCGGGCGCGCCGCACGGCGCGTCGGCATCACGCAGCCGGCGCTAAGCCAGCAGCTTCGACAGATGGAACGCGAACTCGGCACGCGCTTGGTCGGGCGCACCCCGAGCGTGGCGCTGACCGACTCCGGGCGCGTTCTCGCAGAGCACGGGGAAGCGCTGATGGCGCGGTGGTGCGATGCTCTGGAAGCCACGCGGCGCGCGGGGCAGACCGTGCGCCCCCGTTTGCGCATCGGCTTTCTCGAATACGTCAATCCCCCCTTCCTGGCCGCCACACTGCGCGCTTTACGCGAAGCGGTTCCAGAGGTCATCGTGGAGACGCGCAATCTGTACTCGCGCGAAGTCGTCGCCGGGCTCGTCGAAGGGACGCTCGACATCGGCTTGACCACGTCGCCGGTCGAACACCCTACGCTTGCGCTGCGCCCTTTGCTGGAGGGGAAATGGTTGGTTGCCATGCCCGCACGCCACCCGCTTCGCCGTCACGATACAGTGCCCGTCGAAGCGTTACGCGATGCGCCGTTGGTATTTTCGGATCGGCAGGTCAATCCGCCCATCTACGATTGGCTCATCGCACAGTTCGTTCGCGCCGGCGTTGAACCGCGGATCGCCTATACGACGACGCAGCCGCAAATCGGACTCGATCTCGTCGTCGAGGGGGTTGGACTCTACGTGGTCGCGTCGTACGTGCTCCGCCAGGTGCCAGACGGCATCGTCACCCGCCCCTTGACCGGGTTCGACACGGCCATGCGCCTATCGGCCGTCTGGCGTGCAGACGACAAGCGGCCTACCGTGCGTGCCTTTCTCGACGCCTTACCGCGCCGGCCGCGCGCTTAGGGCCGCCCGGACCTACGGACGCTTATCCGATGTGCTTTTCGAGCGAGAACTCGCGTTGGCGAGCGCCCCGGGAGAAGCTGCGTTCTTCCGCCACGGCAACGAAGTAGCTGTGTTGCATAGGACTATCCGTTCAATTATCACGACGCGAGATGGACTCTATCAAATCGTTTCATTGGATGGGGCGCGTTTCGTGTGGAAATCTCAACCAACGATATGACTTGGACGTCTTCCAAGAGTGGTTCGAACGCGCCGTCACAGCAACGACAAGGGGGGAACGCAGTTTTCGACGGGATAGGTAGGAGGTCTTACTTCTTGGCCCTGCGTGCGGTTGAACGGGCGCGCGTGGACAACAATGCATCGATGAGGCGAGCCAGGTCGTCAATTCGCTCTGGTCGTCGGGGAGGCCGGTATGGCAAGTCGCTATCGATCGAGGACGTCGCCAGGGCGATGATCCCATGATTCTGCGTTGCCCGTGCTGGCCGTATTTTCGAAATAGCGCATTCCAGCCCATCGTCGAATGCCTCGTACGTTGGTCGGGCGCGCGACGGGGCTCCGGCGACCTCTGCGGCGCGCATCGGAATGTGACCGAAGGCAAGGACAGAGAAACTGTCGAGACGACACGCCAGCGCCATTCAATACAAATCGCCGGAGCCGAAATCTGTGCGACTATTTCTGCGCTCATGGTTCCTTCCGATATGCATTTGCAAGTCTTCTCCAAGAACCGGCAACGTGCAGCCGCTCTGCAGGGCGCCAAATGAGGCTCTCGGGATACCTTTTCACGATCATGATTCGGCCCCGATTTTCGGGCCCAGTTGGTGCTTGCGCCATCGTCGGACTCTTGTGGTGGGCCGCGACGGCGTTCCGCCTCGTTCAACAGGTCGAACGACGTGCACCGTACGAAATGTCGCTCTCGGAAGCCGTCAAGGCATCCAAAGACGGCGAGGTCTACGCTCGTCTCACCAATGCAACGTCCGATTGTAGCAAGTCATTCACCTGGCGTTTTGGACGCGCGGTGGCGCTCGTGGACGGGAATGGCCAAGTAGCCGCGATGGCGCACCTTGAGGAATGTCCCGCCAGTTCCTCCGCCGTGGAAGGTATCTTTTTAGACCCGCCGTTCGATCTCCACGGCAAGGCGGTCGTGCGTGGGTGGAACGTGACAGAAGGCCATCTCGCCTACTTCGAGCCCGACGTGCGCAAATCTCGAGCTTGGACGCGCATTGCCATCGCCCTCTTTGCCGTTCCCTCGATCGTGGCGTCCTTCTTGGCCGGCATTCGAGCCGAACGAAGGAAAGCGCAGCGGGAGGCCTGGCGAACGAGAGCCCTTGGACTTGGCATGATGGCTGGCACCTCGTGGTTGTACTACTACGGCCACGAGTGGGTCCGCTTCCGCGTCGTGCCGGTGAACGTGTTCGCCGTAACGGGCTTCGTCATCGCGCTGGCCTTCGCGTTGATTCCGACCAGTAGGTACGTGAGGAAAGTTGCCCAACGGGTGATGCCTCCGTGAGTCCCACAGAGCGGCGGCTTCAATGTCTATGTTGCCGAGGTCGAGCGCGTAATCGCAACGGCGCACGGCTCGTCGCCGAGGTGGCCGTCGTCGGGATTCCAGACGAGCACTGGGACGAAGCCATCATCGATCCGTGGGCACTACGCCAAGGGTCGTGAATCGGCTCGTTCCGCAAATTCCCATGTCCGATGACGTTAAACCGACGACCGTGCACCCGCGCGCAAATCGCGGAGTCGCTGACGTCGATGGCTCAACACTCTCGATTCGAAGCTCTTCTTCGCTCTGTCCTTGACGCCCAAGGAGGTGCCGTCATGGCAAGTGACAATATTGCATTGGTGCGCCGATTGGTGATGAGGTGTGAAGACAAGGCAACTATGGCCACGCAAACGAATTGATCTCCATGCAGCACGTGATGCGAGACCCGCTCGCCCTGAATGCGGCTCCTCCATAGCCACGACCTCCGACACTTCAAAGCGCAATCCTCGTCGAACTACTTTTGGCCGTTTGGGACTATCGCCGACCGCGCGCCGTGACTCAGGGGCAGAGGGTGGGGCTGATCAGCACATCATAGTATTGGTGCCGCTCCAGGTGACGTCGAGCGCTCCGTCGGTATCCGCTGCGTGAAGCACCGTTCTTCCAGCGCTCGGGCCTGTGTGCGAAGTTGAGCGGGTGGAAGCGAGGGAGATTCGCCGGCTGTTATTCCGCGGCAGGAGGCGGGACAGTGAGGAAGCCAACGGGACGAGCAAGTTGGTCGGCGTTGAGGCGGCCGCGCGTCGCGGTCCAATACTTGGGGGCGAGTTCGAGGTAGCGGTCGCGGGGCCAGTGGGCGAAGACGCGGATCATGTCCGTGAGGTACTGCTCGGGGTCGAGACCATGCAGTTTGCAGGAGGCGAGCAGGGAAAAGATGTTCGCCATCGCTTGCGCATGGTCGTCGCTGCCGCAGAAGAGCCAATTGGCCCTTCCGAGCGCGATGGTCCGGAGGGCGCGCTCACTGGCGTTGTTCTCCATGCGCAGCCGACCATCCTCGAGAAATCGGCAGAGAGCTTCCCGATGACGAAGGGCGTAGCCCAACGCCGTGCGCAACAAGCCGCGCTGATCTTTAACGAGCGCGTATTGCTCCTCGCCCCACGAGAAAAAGTCGTCCAGCAGAGGTTTGCTCTTTTGGAGCCGGAGAAGCTTTCGCTTCTCCGGTGGCAGTCTGCGCCACGCCTCTTCATTCTCGAAAAGCATGCGGAGTCGAAAAAGTGCTTCACGCGCGACCGGGTCCTTCGCGGCCGCCGCCTCATGGAATTTGCGGCGGGCGTGGGCAGCGCACCCAACCTCCTTCGGTGGCTCGTCGTCGTCACTCGATCGGAATTCGCCGCGAAAAAGTGCATCGTACACGCAATGGGCATCGGCCTGGATGTACCCGGAAAAGCCGTAGAACATCGAGCCAACGGCATCGCTGTTGTGCTTGCGCTGGTACTCGAAGAAGACGTGATCGCGGTCGGCGAGGATGACGAAGAAGTGGCCCTTGTCGCAAGGCCTTCTAGGTCCGCCATTGCGTCGACCCGGTTGGATGGCAATCCCCGTCGCGTCGGTGGCCAGACAAAACGCCGTGCTCATCGCCTCGCGCAGCGCAGCCTCCACAATAGGCCCGAGCGTCATGCCGACGTCTTCGTTCCAGCGTGACATGGTGCCTCGGTCGAGTGGAAAGCCCCCTCGGCCCAAAAGCCTCTTCTTGGCGGCAGAATGGCACCGCCTTGAGCGCCCTTTCGCAAATCACGTGCGCCATCAACGTCGGCGCCGCCATGCTCTTGGGAAAGAGCGTTTTCGGGGACTCGACGACAGGAACGCTCTCGTTTCCAGCGTCATCGATTCGCTTGTATTTCGCGCGCAATGATGAATCGCACGAAAGTGCCCTTGCGATATCCGATTTGCACACTCTCGTCGAGGCCAATGATCTCGGCATTGCCCTGGAGTCCCGGGTCATGCACTTCGCAACGCTCTTCGGCCATGTCGAGTTCGCACAGGTTTCGCCGGCCTCTTCCCCTGCCTTTCGATTTCGGGGTAGCACCCGCCGATGCCGGTGGCGTGAGCTCATCTTGGTCCGTCCGGGCGAGAATGTCGGACGCACCCGAAAGAAGCTCCGTGAGCTTTTGGAGCTCCTTTCGCTTGTGCGCGAACTCCATTTCCAGTTGGTGCGCATCGACGCGCTCGGCCTTCGCGATGAAGATCCGGCGCCGGAGGCGCTCGAGCTCGGCCACCAAGGCATGGTAGGCGCTGCGTAGCTTGTCCCTTTCGCGGTCGATTTCGTCGCGCTCGCGCATCACACCGGCGAGCTTCGCTTCAAGCTCCCGAACGCGCGCCGCAAGCGACTCGTCCTGGGTTACCTCGCTGCTCGCCGTCACGCCGACCACAAGATCTATGTAGTGGGGGCGATCGCGATTGTCGACCCCATCTTGCCTCCAACCCCGGCGGGCCGGACGTACCTTTGTATCAATGCAAGGAGGGCTTCTTTTCGCGCCTCGGAGGCGACGCATCGATGTCGATCGCGTCGAGCAACGCCTCGAGCTCCGCGTCCGTCATCTCGATGCTCGCCGCATCCGGCTGGATAGGTGCGGGAACGCGAAAGCCCCCTTTGTCAAGCCTTTTCATAAAAATGCAAAGTCCCGTCCCATCGTAGAAAATCACCTTCAGGGTCGTGCGTCGTTTGCCAAAGAAGATGAACATCGCTCCGCCGCGAGGATCGTAACCCACGCGATCCTTGGCGATGCCTGCCAAACGATCGAATCCCCAACGCAGATCGATGGGCGCCACGGCCAAAAAGATCTGCATACCGTGCGGGATCATCGTGCCTCCATCAGAGCCGCGACGAGCTCGCGCAACAGCGTACGATCAAACCCCGGTCGAATTTCGATGCGCACACCTCCTAAGTCAACCGCCATGGCTGGCGCGGCAGAGGCATCGGAACGGACCACGCGTGCCAATGCCACCGTTTCGGTCTTTGCATCTCGCTCCTTCTTGCGGAGTCGGAATCGCCATTGCTGTAACGTTATCGCTGCATATCCCTGTCCCTGCGCGAATTCCTCGCAGCTCTTACCACTGGCTCTCCAGGCGGCTACCCGATCGTGCCACTTCTTCTCCGTCTCGGTCATACCACCAGGGTGAGCGCTCCCATGGCCGCACGGAAGAACGGGGCTTCACGCAGCGGGTACCTGGCTAAGTTCCTGGACGCAATGGGCATGAACGTGACCCGTGGCGCTCCGCAGTGGAACTTCCAAATGACGACCAGGATCGTAGCGACACCTGAAAGGCGCAATGGCCACGCGGCCACAGATCCGTTTACCGTTTACAGCGCGTCTCGATCAAGTGCTTTAGGCATGACGATGATACCGAGAGCCCAAAGGGTTGCTACGATGCGATGAATTTGCACGGGAAGACGTCCATGCAGATTCCCACCGCGAGAAACGTGTTCATCGAGCAACGCGCCTACTGCCGCAGGGCTTGAACCAAGGGACCCCACTAACGATTGAAGGACCTCCCCTGACGAGTTGCGAACTGGATCTTCGAGCGCTTCATTATTCATTAGTGCTGAGATTGCCTTGGTTAGATGCGCTTGCTCAGCCAAAAGCGCTTCAAGTGCGGACGGAATGGCGAGTTTGCGGTACTGTATGATTCGATTGTTGTGACAAAGCACCTCGATATATAACCGATTGAGATCCGTCATCCGCGGTTCTCCGTCTTGCACGATCACTGGACGTAAACCTGCTGGCAGCACGGGCAAGTCCGTGAGGAGCACCCCAGCGAGGAGAGGATGAGCCGTGGGCTCCGCGAGCACAATCCTGCCGAATCGAGTTAGCCGGTCGCCACGAACGATGACATTTGGATCATCGTATCTATTGGCAGCGAAATCCACGGCCCCGAAGATCGACTCGTCGAAGAGTCCCCCTGAAACGGGGAGAAGATTCGTCGTGTCGTACGTGGCCGTGCAGCGAACAATACCGGGAGCGCTACGCTGCAAGTCGTGCTTGGGAATGGGAGCGAAAATGACGTACCTTGGCGTTAGTGTGAGAATAGTTGGAGTAATCGGTAACATCGACATCATGGTTTCGAAGGAGGGAAGAATCGAAATTGTGTGTGTCATCGGACGGGACGGCGCGGGCATCGCTCGACATGACCTCAGCCTGGGTTGCACGGCCCGCTTGAATGAATCTTGCTAATATGGACTGGAACGACAGCCGTTGTCAGCATACTGAACGCACTACTCGGCGCCCTTCTCATTTTGTATCATTGTGTATCTATTGATGGTTGACTCCCCGCCTACTCAAGGGAGGCGCGCGACCATCAATTCCGGAGCACCTGGGGATGACATGCCTGCCGGAGCTTCGGCACACCCTTACCCCGCTGCACCGTTGTGTGCGTCGCTTGTCAAAAGTCCAGCAACATCTTCTTTCGCAAAACTGCCCGCGGTTCGTATGACTGTCGACCGCGCGATGTCGAGCTCCTCGGCCACCTTCGAACTGTTTCGCTCCAGTGCGAGCCGGGCGACCGGGTGAAAACGGATTTTTGATGACGCCGTGAATTGGTATGAGCAAGCCGCCGAGTGCAAACGCGTCGCCGTGCTCAGATCGCACTTCATCATCCAAGCTGATCAACTGCCGTCGCTCCGGACGGCTCATTCGCGGTATCTGGGTCATGCGGGTTTCTCGCGGTTTGAGGTTTGTCGACTTCCAAACCCCGAGGCGAGCCCGCCTATTTCCATCTGCAAAGCGTCGCATTGAAAATCATGTGCGGCGATTTTAGAACGGATAATGCGGTCCGCGGTCCAATCGTATGCGTCACCTGCTCATGCCAGCGTCAAGAGCGCGCGACCCTTTTGGGCAAAGGTTCAGCCTACTACTATTGCTCCACGAGCGATTCGACGGCTTTAGCAGCGATCCTGGCTCTTCGATACTGCGCCGGTGTATAACCTGTCCAGCGCCGAAATGCGCGTGCGAATGACCTAACTTCAGCGTAGCCAAGACGCTGGGCGACATCACTGACCCGTAAGCGCGGGTCGCCCAGGTAAAGAAGGGAAAGCTCACGCCGGACATCGTCGACCATGCTGTAAAAAATGGTCCCTGACATTTCGAGGCGTCGCTGCAACGTTCGCACACTCGTGCGGTGGAATTCTGCCGCATGCTCTATGCTTGGATTTTTGCCACGCTTCAAAGTATCGACTATGTAAGGCCGCACTAATGCACTGTAATCGCGCTGATCCTGGTCTGGCCAGTCGAGAATTGGCGTTAACCGGCCGGGGGCCGGTTGTAAGTGAATTTCTGTTAAGCTATCCAGAAATTCCAAAAGATCTGCATCAGCAGTAAGGATGGGAGCGTCCAATACTTCGGCCGCAAAGATGAGCATGTTCGCATCGCCAGCGAATTCGACGCGATCGATCCCGAAAAAATTCTTCAGTTCAAGTGTTCCGGACGATCGCGAATGTGCAAAGGTGACACGTTTGGGAACGATTGCCTCCCCCGTTAGCTCTCGGACCATCTTTAAGAGCACCGCCATCGTGAACTCATGTCCGTGCCTACCGATGCCCAGCGGGTCACCCTTAATTCGATGGGTCACAAACAACTCGCCTCGTCGCACTTTCGCATCGAAAGGGGAAAGGTTGCTTATCAGTCGTTGATACTTCGCGAGTCGCTGAATGGCGTCTCTAACAGTCGGCACGCTACGTACAGCAAAGTCCAGCACGCCAAAGCTGCCACGTTTCTGACGAATCGCTGTATGCAACCCCAGGAGTGAATCATCAATGATGGTTTCCGCTGCTTCGGTGAAGTTGCGAGTCGCGCTGGAGGAGGCAGTGTGCAACGCGTTCGCATGTAAGCCAACCGGAAGACAGAATGCTCGTTCGAGCCGCTCTGAATCCCCGCCCACGGCGCGCACATGAGCGAGCACCTTTGGAATAATGAATGAAGCCGTAGTAACCCCCTCGGGTGTAGTACACTTCTTGCGTGCAGCCACCATGTCGAAATACACTTCTATTTTTTGCGAACGTCAGGACGAATATTGAGCACGCCGATATTGCACGCGACGGCAAACATGAAAGTCGTGCGGCCCCGACGGCGGGAATTCGCTGCACCCCCAAGCGGCGCTCGAGGGCCTTTTGCAGCATGGGGTTAGCCTCGATAAAACAGCGCAGTGAACGAGAAGGTAAACGGCCCGATGTCGATCGGGCCGCTTCGTGCCCCCGTCCCCCTGGAGGAACGTTCATGAAGAATCTGGCGAGTGCCCAGTGCGTGAGCCTCACGCAGCAATTCGGCGCGCGCCGAGCGAAACGTCACCCACCTCACGGGTGGAGCGATTGGAGTGCGCGGGTACGTTACGAATTTTGCTCATGCGCATCGTGCCGCCAATCGCCACCCTCATGGAGCTATGTCCAGGGGTTTTCGCCAGCCTCATTGGCCAGCCATTCGCCAGGATCAATGTGCCGTCGCGACCAAAGCTTCAGGGCGCACGCCTTTTTTTGAGACACGAGTGTTAATTGCAAGTGCCCGTACCACCGTTGTCGTGAATGTGGACCTCGCCCGTGTAGCCGCCGGACCTAAGTCGCTCGGCAAGTTTGGTGGGCTGGCACATAGGCAGCGATGCATTGTCCGAGACGAAGTATTTACCACCGAGTTGCGTCAGCCGCGAGACCTCATTGACGCGTGTGAGGGCTTCGTTGTTCATGATTATGAAATGCATGCCGATCGACTTCAGTGCCTCGAATCCGCTGAGATCTCGGAGCGCCGGGCAATTCTCGATGTCCAGCGAGCCCCCGATTGCCTCCAAGGAACGGAACCCAGACAGGCTACGCAAAGACTTTTCGGTCACTATGACATCGAGGTCAACCGTGGTTAGCGCTCCAAAGCCATCGATGGATTCGAGGATGGGATTGTTCTCGATGGTAAGCGACCCTTGGACATGTCCAACTGCGGCGGGGCCTTTGACCTTCTTTAGCACGTCGTTGAACGCAATAGTGATTCCGCCGTTCATTTGGGTAAGCGCACCAAAGCCATCGATCTCGGTCAACGCTTTATTTCCGATGATTTCTAACGTATCGCCATACGGGTCGTCGCCGGTGAGCAGCGCTAATTTGTCGAGACCGTGAAAATTTTCGAGCGTCGATTCATGCACTCGGAGTGCGCTTGCCGTGATCAGGTTTTCAAGACCGGTCAGATTGACGAGGCCCGTCGTCCCCAACACCACCAGTGGACCGTCGATGCGCGTCAACTGTTCGAAGCCCTTCATGTTCGCCATGCCGAGATGGCCGGAAAGACCCAGGCCACCGACGCGGGACAGGTTGCGAAAACCCTGAAAGGACGTCAGTGCCGGCACGTTGTCCATCGAGAGATACATCACAACCCTTTCGAGATTCTCTAGATTTATATCCGAGAGCTCTGGCATGCTTTCGATGCTGAGGTGTTCCCGAATCGTAGTGATGTGGGGGGGAGCCACGAAGCGCTTCGTTTTTGGATTGCGCCGCACATAGAAACCGAGACCCAAATCGCGCAGGCTGGCGAACCCTGCGATGCTCTCCAGCGCTCGGTTGTCCTCAAACACAACGCTTGAACCAATCGTGCTCAGTCGGGGCATTCCGTCAAACTGGACCAGGTCGGTGTTCTTGACCTTCAGAGATCCAGCGATACCGCGCAGCGATGCCAGACCATCGACATTGGTAAGAGCAGGATTACCGATTACAAGCAGGTCCTGTCCAACTTGTGTGAGGGACTCGAGGCCATGCATTGACTGCAGTACTTCCGCGTCGGTGTGCACACGCAAGGAACCGCCCACACGAGTGAGATGGCTTAACGATGCCAGGTCGACGACATCCCTGGCTGAAATGTCCAGGTCGCCGGAAATTTCCTTGCAGCGGGTGAGTGCTTCAAGTTCGGCGCGACGGGTAACCTTGAAGTCACCTATACAGACCTCGCCCGAGTATTTCGTCGATACGTCTTCCCCCGTGGCATAGTTCTCCTTGCACGTGAGCGCACGGATGGTCGTGTCTCTCGTGAATGAGGGCAACGTCCCGCTCTCGTTGAAGGTCAGCGGACTCTCACAGCCGGGAGCTGTCCCATCTGTCGTGTAATGAATGACGCCGCCCTTGGTCGTGGTGGTGAGCGTCACGGGGACCGGGTGCGCGGGGTCATAGTTCGAGGCCGGCGGATCGAAGGCGGGCTTATCTGCGGTCAGTGTGTACTTGGCGTGTGTCTCCGAAGATTCGTGCATGCCCCCCGCGCACGCGACGGCGCGAAGCTGCGTGTTCGTTTTGGTGATTTGAATCGGTGAGCCATCGTTCCGAAGCCCCATCGAGCAGCGAGGTTGGTCCGAACAAGCGGGCGCCGATCCATCGAGCGTGTAACAAAACGTTGCGCCGGCAGTACCGCTGGTAAGGGTGACGAGCACGTCGTTCGAGTAATCGCCGGAGTTCGGCTCGAACTGCACTGGCTGGACGATTCCGGGTCGAGTGTTCACCACGTAGGTCGCCGTTCGAACCTCCGAATCCTGGGAACCTGCTTTGCGCGCGATAGCCCTCAGCGTTACGCTTTTGGCGATATTGAGCGGCGAGCTGTAAATGGGCGAAGTGGCATCGGGCCGCGTACCGTCCAATGTGTAATGAGTAACCGCCCCTGCCGTCGAGGTAACGATAATAACGTTCAGCGGTACATCGAACGTCCCCCCGCCGGGCTGGAATTCTGGGCTAGCAATAGCCTGTTGGGCAGAATTCGCATCCGGTCCCACATCCGCTCGGCTCTCATTCGATCCGTCGCCGCATCCGGTGGTCGCGACGCTCGCACTCGAGGCCAGAACGATGAACAGCAATTCTCGCCACTTCAAAAATCTACTCATTTGTTTCTACTCTTTTTCTAACTAGAAAGTTCGTCAATTCGTGTGCCACTGCTTCTGCATGTCAAATGCAGCACCAAGCATGTAACCGTCATTGTTTCTTTCACATCGCCGATCCCCATCCGTCGCTACCCGGGTATTCAACGAGAGGCAGTGAGATCTCAGTGGATGAGCGATTCATCCGACTTTCGTGCGCGGGTGCCGCGTAGTTGCGCGCGAGGCTATCCATAAATTGCGACCGAAGAATGGTACTTTGTTCGGAACAGCCCGCAGACTTTCTAGCACCTGCCAGCTGAAGCGCCGTCACCGACGGTAACGATTTGTATCAGTCTGTATCTCGTGCATAGTCGTGGCTCTGATGCTAAGCGAGGCGCTTCGAATATCCGGGCCGCCAACCCCTCATCTACCGACCCAGTGTTGCACCTGTCGAATAAATTTCTGAAGTAGCCCTGTCACGAGCATACGAAGTGTGCCGAGCGCGAGCGGCTGTGGACGGTCCTTTGGGGTCGCCTGGCCCATAGACCCAGATATCTTCGCGATTCGCCCCTGCTCGTCGTACTCAATGACAAAATTCGCATCGCTACGCGTGACTTTCATCGCCGATGAAGTTTCAACGAGCGCAAATCCAAGTCGCCGCAAGAAAGAGCGGATGCACTCTCTCGGGTCGGCGTGTGTGAAGGCCGGCAGGTCGAGAATGATGCCTTGGAGGTATGCCAAGGGCAACTGCTCGAGTTCCAGGCGAAGGTCCTTGAGAAGCATGAACGCGGCCCCCCCATCATAGGAGCCAACAAACACCGGATAGCCGCCCACGAGTTCCGCCGAAACGTATGCGAGCTCATTGGGATTTACCCGGTCGGCCAGAATCTCCGTCTCGGCGAAGACGGCTTGCCCGAACTGTTTACCCCACGCTCGGAGGGCATTGGCTGATCCGAGAGAAGCGCTCCACGCCATTGCCCCGGGATTGGCCCAGGCCCATAGAAACGTTTTCGTCTTAAAGGAAAAGGTACCCAAAATCTCGACGCGAAACGTCGTGCTTCCGAGTTGTAGCTCGCCGCGTTCGAGATCTGCGGTCCACGGTTTGCCATCTCGCAGGTCCTCGAGCATTCGGGCGCGCGCACGGCCGGCTAAAACGTGCTCGACGACATTGGCTTTATAGTCGCTCAGCGACGAATTAATATCCATTTTGGAGTTACCACATCATTGATGTTCAAAAAATTGGATGTTGTGTTTGGTCCGACGATCCATGTGCAAGGCTTTACCTGGTAGATCGAACACCGCGATCGGCAAGCTCGAGGTGTCAGACCCGCCACGCGATCGCACTGCAAGGTCGACCGCGTATGTATAACGGCTGCGCTGTGCTACAAGGACAAGAGACGCCAATATCGAGGGGTCATTTGGTGCCTTGTAAACATTTGCCGGAACCTCGAGCACTCTTCGCCGCGCACGATCCGATCGATAGAGATGTCGGAGCGTCGGGGCTGACGCGTAGAGATGTAGCCGCTCAGTTTGGCATGAGTTGTCCTCTGCTCAATGGCACGCCATGTCCTTGTTGAGGAGCGAAGCCGAGCTATAGATCCGCGCTGGTCTGCCACGGTGGTCATTGGCTCGCCGCCAGAGGCGGCGTCAGGACGAGCCGTCGGATTGCAGTTCTTTTCATTGAAACTCATGACGTGATCTTTACGGGCTAAAGCAATATTGGAAGTGGCGCGTACACCTCGGTCGAGAGCGCCTGAGCGATGCGGAACACAATGTTCGTTCCTGACGCGCGGAGCGATTCTTCGTTGAGGGCAGGTTTTTTTTCCAGTGGTTGTGATTCCTCACGATCCTCAGGGGAGGCAGGAGATATGTTGAACAATCCAAATCGTATAGAGCTGGGAGCCATCGCAGCGACCATCGAATCCATCGCCCACAACGTCGATCGACGCCGATGGGAGGAGGTGCAGAATGCCTTTGCCGCCCGTGTGGTCCTCGATTACGGAAGTCCCGACCTTCTGCTTCCCGAGGACATCGTGGCGCGCTGGAAGCCGTTGCTGAGCGCGTTCGACGCGACGGAGCATGCCCTTTCCAACGTGTCCATCGCGTGGGTCGACGCCGATCTGGCGCGCGTGAAATCGACGTTTCGCGCCACGCATCAATTGCGGGGGGCCGAGGGGGGCGATACCTGGGTACTCACCGGGCGCTACGACCACGAACTTGTGCGGACGGCACGAGGTTGGAAAGTGTCTCGCATGCGCATGATTCCCGTCGAATCGTCGGGCAATACGCGGTTGCTGGAGCACGCCCGGACGAAAGCGGGCTTGCCTCCACCGGCGCCGGCCGAGGTGCGCGTGGAACACCTGACGTTCGACAGCCATGGCACGCGTCTGGTCGGCGTGCTGCGTCTTCCGGCAAACGCCACGACGAAACTGCCCGCGGTGCTGGTGACCGGATCGTGGACGACGGTCAAAGAGCAAATGCCCGCCGTGTACGCCGAGCGTCTCGCCGCCGCTGGCTATGCCGCGCTCACTTTCGATTTCCGCGGCTTCGGCGAAAGCGTGCCGGTCGCGGAAGCGCGTCGCCCCGAAGACGTGCCCGCCCATTTTGAGTCTCCGTCGCGAAAGGTCGAGGACATTCGCGCCGCCGTGGATGCCTTGTCGAATCTCGACGCGGTCGACGCCCAGCGCATCGGGCTGGTGGCGGTCTGCGCCAGCTCCGGCTATGCGGCCGTCGAATCGGCGGACGATGCGCGCGTGCGCTCCTTGGTCTTCATTGCTCCGTGGTTGCACGACGGGGAGTTGGTTCGCGCCATCTATGGCGGCGAAGAAGGCGTGAAGACGCGCACGGAGGCCGGCCTCGCCGCCGAACGCGAATACCGCGAAACCCAGCGGCCCGCGTACGTTCCCGCCGCAAGCGCCACCGACACGTCGGCCGCCATGGGCAATTTCGAATATTACCTGAGCGCGCGGCGCGCCGGCATTCCCCAATGGGGAAATCGATTCGCCGTCATGTCGTGGCCGGGCTGGCTCGGCTTCGATGCGGCGCAGATCGCAGCGGCGCGCATCCGTGCACCGACACGTTTCGTGCACAGCGAGGCGGGCGCGGTCCCCGATGGCGTGCGCCGCTTCGCCAGCCGCATGGTCGCACCGCACGACATTCAGTGGCTCACGGGCCCCTCACAGTTCGACTTTTACGACGATCCTCTGACCGTTGATCGCTCCGTGCAATTGGCAATCGACCATTTGCAGCGAACCCTCGGCGCGGCAGGGGCCGAACAGGATGCGCATACCCGGCGCGAGCAACGTGCCGTGATCCAGCGATTCCTCGCGCGGCTCGAGGCCTTCGACATTGCCGGCGCGGCCGGTCTTTTTGCCGAGAATGGCGTTCAGATCATGCCGTACGCTCCCACGGAGCTTCTGCCGCGGAGGCTGGAAGGTCGCACGGCGATTCGCAATCAGTACAACGGGATGCCGGCCAACTTCGTATCTGCGCGATTCCTCGATTTGGTCATCCACGACATGGTCGACCCTCATCGCCTTTTCGTCACGTTCCGGGGCGAAATCGAGCTTCGCGCCGGCGGCAGGTACGACAATACGTATGCGGGCCTTTTCGTATTCCGCGGCAACGAGATAATCGAGTACCATGAGTACTTCGATCCCATCCTTTTCCGAAACGCGTTCTCGTCTAAACCCCGAGGCAACGATTGAACCAACGGGCCGACGGCGCTCACGCGTAAGCACGTCGCATTTGTCCGCTAACCGCTGCGCGGTACCAGCACCAGCTGATCACGGCGGGCAAAAAGAAAGGGGGGCTTTCTTCACACCATCGCGAACCCTGCACGGGTGGCAATCGATCCTTCACTTACGTCGTTGGTGACCCGGGGGGCTTGGTCCGCTTGCCACCTCCGCAGTGTTTAGCACGGACGAGAATCACTGATGAATTTCCGCTTCCACTGCGAGGTTTGCGGCAAAGAGATCTCGCCCTTAGAGATCTGCGGCAAGCTAGAACCGATCCGGCTTTTTCCGGTGGGTCGAGCCGCCGATCGGGGGGACGACGAGATCAGGCTTTATGGCTTCGGGCGCATCTTTCCTAACGGCCGGGTCAGCCCCTTCCACTAGGCGCCGGTCATCGACGAGAAAACCTTCAGCGGGGCCGAGTCGGCCCCCCGTGGTGCTCCACTTGCCGCGAATGCCCGGCAAGCTGATCCAAGCGACGTCTACGCTTGTCGCCCGCGGCGTCCAGTGTTGTTTCGCCGGGTCAGCATCGTCGAGACGCCCCTGGTGTGCCTCGACTTCATCGAAAACTTCGACAGCGATAAGTCCGCTCACAAACTCAAGGCGGAGGCGCGCACGCTCGACGGCCGCTGGCTCGGTAATGCGGAGCGCCGCTTCGAAAACGTCGAATGGATTGCCCGCGCCGATTTCACGGTGGCGGACATCATGATAGCCTGCGTACTGCGGAGCACCCGCAAGACCGACCTGATGAAGCCCTTCCGACGCAAACAGGGCGCCGTGCGCACTATCTTGGCGTGCGAAAAACGGCTTCGATCTCAGCCCATCGCGCTGCGGTCGTGAATCTTGAGGCAATCTACGGCGAGGAGCTCACCTTTGCCGCATAATCGCCGGCGAATCGAACTATTTGGATTTCGCTGGGGAGGGACATTACGAATACCGCACCTCATCGGCCTCGACGCGCTTGTTTGTTAGTTGGATATTGATAGCGTTTGACAGTCTTATCATGGGCAGCCCATTTCGGCATCTGAGCCCGAAGGGAAGGCGGCCAGGACATTATCGATGGCACGTCTGCCTCCTGTCGACAGGTATTCGCGGAGCCATGTCAATTTGCGGGCAATGCCCAGTTCGCCGGTTTTGCCCGTGGCCAGGTAAGGCTCGTAGGCATTGGCTACTTGGAGCTCGGCGAGCGTTGAGAAGTCTTCTTCCGAGAGGGCGTTCGAGATCCCATGGGCAGGCTCGAAGAATTCAACCTCCCTGACCGGCGCTCCAGCGTCGCGCGTCCCGCGAGCGAATGGGCACGCAGTCATTAGGCTGTATAGGACGATCCAGCGGTCGGTCTTCTCCCCCACCATGCGCTGCACGCGCGCTCGGTCGCCCGCAGCGTTGTAATCGAGCAGATCAATGACGTTGAACTCCGTGCCATAGATAGCGTGAAAGAGTCCGACGAAAGCTACCTCGTCGGGGTGACCCCATTGGCGAAGGAGCTCGTACACGCCTATGAAATGGTCCATGCACATCGCGACAGAGTGGTCGACCTTCTCGAGCTGGAGGTCGAGCATAAACATTTTGAGCCGTGGCTCGAGGTCTGCGACGCGTAAGCGTTTCAGCGCTTGAACGCGGCGCTCGTTGAAGTACGCGAGCGCAGCAGAATCGCGAAGCGCAGTTCGATAGCTCATGGCTACTGTCGGCGCGCGACGCAAGATGTTCGGGTTGGTGTTGAGCACGGAGACAAACGCGTCGGCGTCTATGTTTTCGGCGATTCGTTGTTCGATAAGCGCTTGGACGCTGCCCTCCGTTGCCTCACCATCGTCGGGCTCGTCTGTGCTCGAGCCGCCGCAGCCAAGGATGGTGATATACGAAACGAGCTGCATAAAGGCACGACGATCCATCTCCTTATTATGGCCCCGACCCGCCCTTCGATCCGATACTTCGTGTACCGATGCGTATCCGTTTGTACGGTCGAGCGTGGCGGCCGTCTGGTTGGCTTGAGGAATCAGGAGGATGAGCCGCTTCAGCTCGGCGGCGCACTGGTAACCCTGCACACGGTCCGTTCTTTCGCGACGATGACGTTCGTCCGCATTGGACCAGCACGCGATAAGCTCGGCAGAGCTCATCCCACGCTGGCGCGATGTCTCGTCGAAGCAAACGACGGGGCGCTTCTCGTCGGGTGGCGCAGCGAAGAACGTCCTGTAGACGGCATATCGGAGAGCTTACTTTGTCTGGCTTGCCACAAGCACACATTGATGACGCAGCAGTTATGTGGCGTCTCTACACACGCCAAAATCATTCGCGGGGGCGAGATTTGCGAAGGCTTCCGAAACGTCGAGGAAGGACGGCGCCGGTCGCGCTCGTTCTCGCACCTCCGAACTCGAGAAGCCCAGCGACATGAGAAAGCGGTGCTCGCGTTCCTCCGTGCGGCGACGTAGCGCGCTGACCCCGGGAAGGTTCGCGACGCGTAGCAAGATGGCCAGCGCGTCGGCGCACAGTCCATCCTCGAGCGCTTCGCAAACAGCTCTTGGTGGAGCGTCTCGCCCGACATCGCTTATGGTGAAAGCCTCGATGACGGCATCGACGACGCAATCGAGCTGCCACCCATGGTGAATAACCTCCGCGGGTTCAAGCGGTTCAATGTCCGCCGTTAGGATTCTGCCGTCGTCGGAGGGGACGGTGATCGGACGCGGACGGGCCCACGCGCCTTGCTCGAGAAGAATGAGGTAGTCGGCCACGTGAGACGAGCCGACCCGGACAATCACCCCCCGATCGCTGCCCTCGTACGTCGGAAAGGTGTCGGGAAATTGCTGCTCCGTTCGCAGTCGCCAAGTCGCGAAAAGCAAGGGTGCCGAGAACAGAGGGAGCACGGGCAATAGGGCCTCGGTCAGCGCGCCGAGAAGCGCCGCCTGATCGTCGCGGTGGAGGGGCTTGGAGTGCGGACGGACGACAGTGGGACGGGTTACCTCGATCCATCGATTTACGTGTTTCGTGCCTGCGCGGCAAAGTCGGAGATGACCCAGATCGGCCGACGCTCATCTTCTCGGTGCGCGGCGTGGGCTACATGCTGGCGCTGAACTACCAAGAGGACGATCCGCAAGCGGACAGTGCTGGATGAAGACGGGGCGGATGGATACCATCGATACATTCGTTTCGTTCGAGGTACGTACCTCCCCGATCTGACGCGGCCTCGACCAGACCGCCTTAGAGAGGACGTCCCGCCGCGCTCGGCGACCGGTGGGCAATCGACTCGATCACGATCGAGTGCGCGCGCGAGCTCGGCGGCATCGGCGGCGGTGTCTTACGCGATGTACTGCTGCGCGAAATCCCATCGTCCTCCAAAAGGAGATGTACGCCTTGCGGCGCTGCCCGGTGCGATGGTCGCTCTCGGATTCCCATTCGCGCTCCGCCCGGGCGCGTCTCCTCGCTTGGCGCCGCTTTTAACTGCAGCATCCGCGTCTTGCACTCTGGCGGCACTGGAATGCCCCTATTGCCGGCGGGGAGAGCTGAAGGGATGCCCCCGGCATGTACGTCGAGCGGCGCTTAATGCGATACGCGGGGCGATTCTCATTTTGCTGCCGCGCTTCGGACCAGCGTGCGCTCCAGGTGTTCGAGCGCGAGGACGATCGCGCGGTCGATGGTTCGTTGGTCATCGTAAAAGTCGAACTGCGTTGGACCGTCCAGCCATTGCACATCATGCGGTGCCGTCATGCGTTGCGTGAAGCGCCGCACCCCTTCGGGGACCGCTCCGGTTTCACTATGCACGAATCGCGTGGGTGCTCGCACGCGTGCCGCCGCAGCCTGACTCGGATCGAAGGTGAGCCAACCTGGCCACGACATGAGGGCAAATCGATTCCCCCACTGCGGAATACCCCCTCGCGCCGGGCTCAGATAATATTCGAAGTCCCCCATCGCGGCCGACGGATCCGTGCCGCTCGCTGCCGCCACGTACGAAATGGACCGGCTATCCTCGTATTCGCGCTCTGCGGCAAGCCCGAGATTCATGCGCTCGCGAACCCCAGATTCACCCCCATAGATGGCCCGAACGAGCTCCGGATCGTGGAGCCATGGTGCTACCAGGACCAGCGAGCGCACACGCGCGTCATCGGCCGACTCCAATGCCGCATAACCGGTGCTCGCACAGACGGCGAGCAAGCCGATCCGCTGGAAATCGACCAGCGGATTCGCGGATAGCGCATCCACGGCCGCGTGAATGTCCTCGACCTTTCGAAGCGGTGACTCGAAATAGCGGGGCAGATCGCTCGGCTTGGCGTCGCCCGTGGCGGGAACACTTTCGCCGAAGCCTCGGAAATCGAAGGTGAATGCGGCAAAGCCTGCCGCGGCGAGACGCTCCGCGTAGGCCGCGGGCATTTGCTCTTTGACGGTAGTCCACGAGCCAGTCACCACGACGGCGGGCAGACGCGACGCGGGCGTGGCCTGCACCGGAACGCGCAGCACGCCAACGAGTTGCGTACCGTGGCTTTCGAACCGAATGTGTTCCACTCGGAAACTGGCCGGCGCCGGTGTCGGTAGATTCGCCCGGGCGCGTGCGCCATCGATGAGTCGTCCATTGCCCGTCGACTCTCCCGGGACCATCCGCATGCGTGAAACCTTCCACCCGGAAGCCGTGCGTACGAGCTCATGCTCGTAGCGGCCGGTAAGCACCCACGTGTCACCTCCTTCGGCTTGCAGCAAGCGATGTGTAGACCGAAAATGGGATTTCACACGGGCCAAATCGGCGTCGACCCACTCGACGACAGGGTCCGAAACGACGTGCTCCGTGCTATCGAAGGCGCCAAGCAGTGGCCGCCACCTATCCACGATCTGGTCGGGGAGGAGGAGCTCCGGGGTGCCGTAGTCGAACACCACCCGTGCGGCAAAGGCATTTCGTACCTCGTCCCAGCGGCGTGCGTCGGCGCCGCGTCCGATGGTCTCGATGGTTTGCGTGATCTCACGGTGGTCGGCGTGGCGTTGATCGTTCGACATATCTCCTGCCTGTGATGGTTGCGTTGGGCCGCAACCGAGCGAAGCCGAGAGCATGAGCGCTCCCAGGGTGAGTAGAAAGGATCTCGTGGGCATGGTCCGTATCGGCATAACGTCGTGACGAGTTTGCGATGTTCGACGCCGCTCGGTTTGAACGATGCTGCGGTGATCGTTTGAAGATTTCTGCTACGGGTCTAAGTGGCCGATCTCGGGCATCGATCGCTTGAAGCGGTGCAGTCGGCGCAGTAAGTCGAGAATCATGCCGCGTCTTCGCAGCGCCATTCGGTTCGTCGACAGCTCCTCGGGAGAGTCGGTCGATGCGCTGAAGAACGCGCGCATGAGTCTCTCGAGCGCCGATCTCGGTTGGCCCGGTCTTCTGGTCGAAAAGGGAGAAAATCGAGACTGGAACGTCCAAGGTGTCGCCGTGCGCGACCATTATGTCGCGCTGAATACCGACGTTCGCGCGCTCCACGTATCCGTGAAGCGCAACGAAACGTTCCATGAGGTCGTCATGCCGCCCGGCTCGTTGTGGTTCTGCCCTGCGGAAGAGAGCTTTACCCATCAAGTGCGGCAACCGTGCAGATTCATCGTTGCGACGCTTCGACCGGAGCGTTTGGCCCGCTTGGTGGGAGACGATGGCGTTAAGTGGCAGCGTGGTTATGGCGTCTCCAACCCGCAGCTCGAATACGTTCTACGCGCCCTCGACGCCGAGGTGAATGACGGCGGTGTGCACGGGCCCACGTTCGCCGATGCGCTGGCCACCGCCCTGGCCGCACGCTTGGTCGAAACGTTCGCCACGGTGCCGCAGCATCGCGCCGGGCCGCGCCTCGCTCCCCAAGTGCTTCATCGCGTCCGCGAAAAGATCGAGTCCGACCTCGGCTCCGCGCTTACCGTCATGGATCTCGCAAACGCCGCGGACCTCAGTCCTGCGCATTTTTCCCGAGCGTTCAAAGCATCTTTCGGATTATCGCCGTACCAGTACATTCTCGAGCGGCGCCTCTCCGAAGCGAGGACGGCATTGGAGTGCCCCGGCGCACGAGTCCTCGAAGTGGCGCTTCGGTTCGGCTTTGCCGATCAAGCGCATTTGACGCGGACGTTCCGGTTGCACTTCGGTGCCACACCGGGTGAGCTCGTCCAAACGCAACGCGCCCGAACGCGCCACCGCTAAAGTTGCGGCAACGATATCTCGATGCGTCCGACGACCCGCTTCGTCCTTGCAGAAATCCGTTTGCATAATGGGACCTTTTCCTTCGTTCGGCAGCCAAGTGACGCTCGGAATGGCTCCGTAACAGTAGGAAACGAGCATCTCGGGATGCTCGATATGGCGGCCTGATGTCGGCGAGCGATTAGTTTAGTTTGGTTTGGTTTAACGGTAACCCTATTGTGGCGCGATGACGACCGGTGTCGTCCTCTAAATGCGAACTGCTCGAAATTCTAAAAAAAAGGCGGTAAGGTCGTCCCGCGAAGAGATTCAATCCGTCGTAGCGAATGCCTCGCAGGACACCCAAGAGTTCTAAATTATAAATTAGACCAGAGGCGACCGACCATCACGTCATGAGAATGGGGCGGAGCGTCAGTGGCTGCTCGGCAAGAGCGCTGCGCCCCGTCAACGCCGGAGACAAAACTTACCCATCGGGCGGCTGTCATAGACTAGTTCGTTGCAAGCGAAGCCATCACTGCAATCGCTCGCGCCGCCACACTCCTTGGCGCAGACGCTCCTGGCGAAGATCCCCACGCAGGCAAGGGATGGATCGCAAGGCCCGTTAGTTGACTGGCACTCTATATACCCCTCCGCGGTATAACCCCCCGTGCAGACTCCGTGGCAGGAGCACGGGTCGCCTAGCTTCTTTAGATTACGATAGTCCGGTGTTTCCGGCTCACCCAGTCCGCCGGTTGCATCTTGGGATTCATCGGACGACAAACATCCGATGAGACCCGTTGTGGCTTCAGAAAGTGCAAGGAAGAAGGACAAACTTTGACGGTAGACTTGAAATTTCATGATTGGCGTGTCTTGCGTGATTCCGATGCGGAAGCTCCCCAGTCAACGAGTTAAGGCATGCACGACTCGGTTACTCGGAAGTCGCACTCGCGCTCTTGTACGCGGGACGGGCTTGACCCCGAGGGAATATCGGGCGCGACGTTGACATCTTCACAAAGAGTCGCAGAGGTGTCGCGCCGTCGTTCGGATTAATGCAAAAGAATTCGAAGAAACCCTGACCGCCTTGGCAAGGCCATTGGCCCACGGTCACGGGGCCGATATGCCAGTCCGGCCAGCGGCGACATCCCGCATGCGATCAGTCCAATTCGAATCAACGCCATCCTCGACAAGAATAGTACCAATAGCCACGAGAAAGTGGTCGGTAACCTCCTCCGCGTTGCGAATATGAGATTCCCAGACGCGTATGGGGGCCTCAAGATACTGATCCGAAAGCACTAGCTGCCCATTCGGCGCGAACGCGTCAGCTCGCCGTTCTGAAGCTGCCCGAGTATCAGCCTGGCATGAATGAGGTAGAACGATGCCGCGGGACAATGGGACCAGTCGATATTTTGAGAAAGCGCCTAGGTGGTGTGCGTTGCATCTCGAAAGGTCGTGTGACACATCCGGCTGGGCTTTGGACCTCCCCCGTTTCTGTGGACAGTCCTCATGACTCGAAGTACCCGAGGAGTGTCCCATGGCGAAACGGAAACGGAGAGTGTTCACCCCCAGCTTCAAGGCGGATGCCGTTCGCCTTTGTAAGACCGGTGATCGGAGCGTCGCGCAGGTTGCAAAGGACCTGGATCTAACGGAAACCGCATTGCGTGCCTGGATCAAGCGCGCGGACGAGGAAGGACCCAGCAGTGCGCCGCCGAACGAGCTGACAAGTCCAGAGCGTGAAGAGCTCACGGAGCTCCGTCGGAAGGTGAAACGCCTTGAAATGGAGTGCGAGATATTAAAAAAACCGGCGGCATTCTTCGCGAAGGAGAACACGTGAAGTTCGCATTCATCGACGTGGAGAAGACGTTCTGGCCGATTCAAGTCCTCTGCTTCGTGCTTGGCGTCTCGCGCAGCGGCTACTACGCCTGGAAGGCGCGGCCGAAGTCCGAGAGCAGCAAGAGCGATGAGAAGGTTGCGGCCGAAATTGCAGCCACGCACGAGCGCAGTCGCGGCACGTATGGAAGCCCACGTGTGCATCGCGACCTTCGTGCTCGAGGTGTTCGGGTGGGCAAGAAACGGGTCGAGCGGTTGATGCGCAAACATGGAATTGCGGCCCGGCGAAAGCGTCGGTTCCGCCGGACTACGGACTCGACGCATCCGCACCCCATCGCACCGAATTTGCTCGAACGACGGTTCGACGTCGAGCTTCCGAACACCGCGTGGGTGACCGACGTGACGTACGTCTGGACACTCGAAGGTTGGCTTTACCTCGCGGCCATCCTCGACATCGCCGTGACAAGGAGGGCAAATGAGGCGTTCGACGTCGAGTTCGAGCGTGTCTGGCAAGCGCTTCATCTTCATCGGCGGGACGTTTGCCGGTCCTACACGGCGTCGGAGATGACCGCCGTACGAAGACTCTTTCGAGTTGCGGATGCTTTCGCAACGATCCTCGATCAAAAGGTCTTCGTCGACAGCGATGCAGTTACTCAGGTGCGCTCATGAACAAGAATTTGATGGAGAAGCTCGGTGCCGTGAAGGGCCTCGTTCCGACGGCAGATGCCCTGAGATTTCTGACGGCGCTGATGGACGCGAGGAAAGAGGAAGTGCGGTCACGGGTCGAGCTCGCAAAGATCGAGGCTGCGCGAGCGACGGCGATAAGCCAGATTAGGGCAAGGGCGGATTTGTATCGTCAGGTTTTCGACCGTATCTTCGACGAGCGTCGAGAGTTCATCGAGAAGCACTTCGAAATCATCGCCCGCGGGATGGCGTCGAATGACGAAAGTCTCATTTTGAACGGCTTGAATGGTCTTGGGAAAATCGTTGCGACCAGTCCCTTTGCTAATTTGGCGAGCATCGCGGAAGTCCTCGAGGGCGACAAGGAAATCGAGTTCTAGGAGAACTGCCAACGCGATTTTCGTGGATTCGATTTTCAAATTGACCAGCGGCCGGAGTCGATAGCTCCTTTGCCCGAGGTGCCCACGGATACGCGAAGCAACACCATTTTGTGCACAGCTTTCTTGCCGGTGCGGTTAATGTGTTACCATCATCCCACAGCGCGTGACGGGTTATCGCACCACGCTCATTCCCAGGGGGCGCCGGATGATGCGGAACTGGGCACGCACGCCTTCGAGAACTTGATCACGCGGCACCGCGCGCCGAGACACGACGCGTCCTCGTTGCGGTCCGAGTCATGGTGGCGACCGAGGGGCTTTTTGGCGCGCGAGCGCGCCCTCCGGTGGCGAGCTGCTTGCGTGCCCGTTCCAGCTTTTCGAGAAAACGCGCGGAAGCCACCAAAATCGTGCGATGCTTCGCGATGGTCTCTGCAATCAGCGGTTCGAGTGGGACATTCGATGAGATCGATATTTTCTCGAGCCTCGAGAGTAAGCGCTCGCTGCTCTCGATTTTACGTTGGACGGCGTCCGTAGTCGCAGCGACTTCGCGCAAAATTGCTTCGCTGGTACCGGCCGCTCTGCGCAATGGCCCGCCTCGCTGGTGTTCCGCGATCTGCTTGGAAAGCTGACGCACCGATGTGCCGTGATTCATCGCAGAAGCGAGCATCTCGCGCCGAAGTGTCTCGTCGGCCACTTGGGCGAGCTGCACCAAGTGCGAGAAGGATAGGGGCTCGCCGTGCGGTGTCTTGCGAGCAAGCAGCGCCTTGAGCTGTCGTTCGCTCCAGGTCTCCGCGACCAAGGCGAAGCGGTAGAGCGTGGGCTCACTAAATCCCAGTGCGGCAGCAAGCTCCGTGATGGCACCTTGGCCGTAGAGCCCCTCCGTGGCTTTGACGTCGGCGATGAGTCGGCCGATCCGGTAGCGGGTCCACGCAACCTCCTCGGTGCGGACGGTTAGTGCGCGCTGGAGCACCTCGTATCGGTCGCGCAGGGGCGCATTCATGCGAGCAATGGCCTTGGGGACCTTTGTGTGAGCAGGAGGCATACGATGGTTCTCTCGCGACGATGTTACCACAGGCCGGCCTGTGGCACTGGTGCGGTTTCCAGAACTAGGCCGCGCTTTCGGTCAAGGTCTCGTCCTCCGCGCGAAGACGGGCATGAACGAAGCATTTTCTTCGACTTTGGCAGGCATTGCATATTCCCCATAGTATGGATATCAACTCGCGTTCAACGCGCTCGATACCTATGGATGCGCAATCACCATTAGCGTGGGTGCGCGCTGTATGGCACATCGAAGGGCTTGCGCTTGCGTCTCTGGATCGAGCGACGCGAAGGTCTCGTCGAGGATCACCAACTCCGCGCCCTGAAGGAGGGCACGCGCCATGTATACGCGACTCCTCTCCCCATGTGAAAGCTGCCAGCCCGTCTCGCCGACTCGCTGCATGAGGCCCCCCGGCATTCTTTCGAGGAGGGGCCCCAGCCCCAGCTCGCGGCAGATGGTTTCCGCCTCGCGGAGATCGTCCCTACGCGGTGGCCAGCTTCGACCCATGAGCAGGTTGAAGGCGAGGGTTTCGGACAGGACGTGGTTCTCGTGAAACTGTGGTGCCATCGCAATAGCATGACGCCAGGCCTGCGTGCCTACCGACTTCCGGTCGAGACCATTCAGGAGGACGAGGCCGGAGTTGGCATCGCGCAGCCCGACGAGAACGGACCCGAGCGTCGACTTACCGCTACCTGAAGGCCCTTCGACGAGAATGCGATCCCGGTAGCGCACTCGAAATGAGGCGTCACGCAGAACGAGATTCCCTTCGTCCCGGTAGCGGAAGGCGAGATGGTGTGCGTCCAGAAGAGCGGTGCCTTGCCCGACGGCGGCGTCGGGGCTGCTGTCGTTGGTCGATGGTCTCCGTGACGAAGCCGCGGGCTCGGCCCGTCCTGCAGCATGAAACAGAGGCGCAGCATGCTTCCAGGCCGCGAAGGCGCCAATTAGGGACGTGATGCCCGTCGTGAGGCGCACAAGTGAATTTCGGGCAAGGAGCACTCCAGCGATCCCGACGGCGAGCCTGTCCGGGGACGAGGTACCCGCAACGAAGGAGGGGGCGATGCTCGCGAAGCCGAGGAGAAGCCAGCCACGCGGGAGCAGCCCGACGATCAACATGTTGGTTCGGTCGAGATGACGCGTACTTTCGGCGTACGTGGCGAGGGCGCTGTCCTCGGCATCGTGCCAGTGGCTCGGGTCTTCCTGGGCCACGCGTGTACGGTGGCCGAGCATCCCCTCGACCATGTCGTTCGTCATCGCGATGCGGGAGCTGGACCATGCGAGCCAGCGATGCGCAAATCGGCGCACGAGAAATGCCGCGAACGCGAGCCACGTGAGGAAGGTGGCGACCGATGCGACGCCGGAGGGGCCCAGCGCGAGCACAGGGATGGCAAGCGCCAGCTCCACGAGTGCGACGAGGCTGGCGAAGCCACCCCGCATGGTGAGCTCCTCGACGGCATCGACTTCGATGACCCTGCCGAGGAGTTGACCCGTGCCTTGGCCTCGGACGGCATCAGCGGACATATTGAGCGCGCCAAGCAGCATGCGTCGCTTCAATCGGAGCCCTATGAGAACGCTAGCGAAGCCTTGCCACCATGTCGCGAGCACTCGAATGGGGATGAACGTGACGAGAAGGAGCACCCACGCGTAGAGCCACCCTCGGTCCAGGTGACCTGAAAGCGCCCCGCGTCCGATGACCCACCACGCAATCAACGACAGGGCAAAGCTCGCCGCGTGTGCGGCGCTCATCGCTCCGAGCATACGAATGATGCCCGCGCTCCGCAGCTGGTGAAGGAACGACGTTGCGGGTGAGACACGGAGGGCCCAACCCGCGTCGAGCGAAAGTGTGCTCACTCGTTCTCGCAAGAGTGCAGCGCGTGCCCGGAGGCGCTCTTCCGAGGACAGGGGAATGCGTGCGACGAGAGACTCGATGCGGGCGCCGTGCGCGCGTTCCGCATCCACACAAAGGGCGTCGTGAATCGCTGCCAGTGGAACAGTACGGACCGCGTGATCAGACGCGATGATCCGAGCACTCTTGCCACGCGTATCGAGGAGCGCAACGACGCGCTGTTCGGCGGACCGTGATGTCATCGATATGCGCAACAAGGCGGGGGCGACGCTGCCCAGCATCGCATCGATGTCTGCGTACCGAACGTGAAGCGATTCTACCTCGAGTCCGAGGGTGCGAGCTGCATCCTCGAGGTCGGCGTGAGCGGGCGGCGGCGGGGCATCCACCTGTACTCGGGTGGCGCGAGCGATCGCCTCCAGGGCTTCGCCGACGCGAGAGAGAGGCCATGCGAACGATTCGATGGCCGGGCTCACGTGAGAGCCTCGTTTCGTTCCAGAGGCGTGATCTCGCTTTCTGCGAGCTGGCCATCGCGTATCGTGACCCTTCGCCACGCGTGATCTCTCCAGAGTGTCCGGTGAAGCTTCTCCTCCGCCTCGATCATGGTCCGATAACGCGAATCGACGCGTGTGAGGAGGTCTTCGGGTGCGCCTTGCTCTCGAACGCGGCCGTTCTCCAGAACGAGCACGTGGTCGAACTCGCGGGTCTCCGTCACGTCGTGGGTTGCACACAGCAAAGTGACATCCTTCCATCGCCTGCGAGCGCGGTTCATCAGCGTGTGACGGCTCTCGCGGTCCAGACCGCGAAAGGCCTCGTCCAAGATGACGAGTTTTGGTACGCGCATCATGGCGCGCCCGAGGCGTACGCGCTGCCCCTCCCCACCAGCCACGAGTGCACCGCCCTCACCAAGCGAGGTTTGGAGTCCCTCTGGGAGGCGCTCCAGTAGACCAAGCAAATCGGCATCTTCGAGGACGGTACCAAACCCACGGCGACCGTGCTCCGTCGCACCGTATTCGAGGTTCGCGAGAAGCGTGCGATTCCACACGTGCACTGAGGGATCGACCCACGCAAGTTCGTTCCGAACGCGCGTTTGGTGGGTTCCACGCAATGGCAAGCCATCCACGACCACTGAGCCCGACGCGGGCCGATGCCATCCGAGGAGGAGTCCGACGAGGCTCGATTTTCCGGAGCCCGAAGGCCCGATGATGGCAACGTGAGCGCCTCTGGGAATCACGACGTCGACGTTTCGCAAGATCGTGTGGCCCCCGGCATGTACGGATACATCGCAAATGGCGACGTGGGGCTCCGGCCCGTCGCTGGGCACTTGGCGCCGAATAGAGCTGGCTTCGTCGCGGTCCTCCAGTGCCTCAAGCGGTTCCACCAACCTAAGTAGGCGACTACGCATCGATGGATAGAGGAGCACCGTGCGAGCCAAGTCCTGCCCGAGCGCCGGAATGGTCAGCGTCCAATACAGGACGAGGAGTACGGCAGCAGGTTCCGGTGTGTGCGCCAGATACGCGAACACGAGAAGGACCGCGAGGCTCGACCCGATGGCTAGCTGGAGAGCGTCGACCGTGGTCGAAGCCCGAATCCGGTCGATGGCGGCGCGCGCCCATTCGGACGTCACGCGAGCATGCTGCTGGCGAACGGAGCGTTCCGCAGCATGCGCTCGGACCGCCGATAGTCCGAGTAGTCCGTCGAGATAGAACCGCGCCAGGGCGCCATCGAATGACCGAGCGCGGAGATCGCGCTCAGCAATACGTCGGTAAGCAAGCCACGGAAGGGAGGTCGAGACGCTGATTGCCAATAGGACGAGCAGCCAATTCCGGGAATCGATCCACACCAGTCCGGCTCCGATGACGAGGAGATCCATCACGGCGCGCAGGACGCGCCCGCCGAGCAGCGGAAGCTCCTGTACCGGATGGATGGTATGGCATCGATGCGCCATGTCCGACGCGGGCCGACTTTGGAAGTAGCGGTCGTGCAGTCGCGGAATCTTACTTAGAAAGGCCACTCGCAAACGCGCTTCGAGGCGACGGCCGATACGCGATACACCGCCGGCGAACGCGACGTCGAACAGCAACAGTATGCCGAACAGCGCTGCCAGAGCTCCGATTCCGGCCAGTCGCTGCTCGATGATTCCAAGATGTCGCCCGACATCGATCATCGAGCGAAGAAGCAGTGCCTCGATTGCCCCACCAATCGCAGAAGCAACGATGCACGCCAGGACGACAGCAGGTGCAAGTACACCATCCTGCCGCAACATTCCTCCAATGTGACGCAGCGGCCGCTGCTCGGGAGTCGCGCGGAGCGCCGCCTCGAGTGCGTCTTGCAGCACGGGAGGTCGAGAACTCGCCCGTACACCGAACGCACGCACAAGGACGGCTCCAGCTAGCATCACTTGCTCCACACCATTTGGCGCGGTTCCGGTAGGCGCCGCCGACCAGTACTGAGCAGGAATCAGCAGTCGCTCATCGTCGAGCTGCGTGATATCGCGAACGTCTGGCACTGTCTCTTCGAACAAATGCGTGAGAAGCGCACTTGCGGCCGCGCCCCGTCCGATAACCCCTTCTGCGACGAGATTTCGCGTCATCCGCAGCGCCGCATCCAGCACGGCATAGGAGCGCCACGTCGAGTCGGCTCGTGCGACGGCGAGAAGGCGCGCTCCCTCGGTGGGCGCTCCAAGCCGGGCGAATTCGCCATTGAATGCTGCTTGCGGTTCCTCGGATTCGACCCACCGGCGCCATGTCTCGGCCGGAATGGGTATTCGATGAACGAACGTCAGTGTGCGCAACGTAGCTTCGCTCACCCAAACGCGTCCACGTCCGGGATCCATGATCTGAATCCGAGTACCGACGCGTCGCCAAGCGACCACGAAATGCAACGCGCCGACGGGATCCCTCGTGACGAGGATCGCAGGAAAGACGTCTATCTCACGAACGAAGAGATAGTCGACTGGCACCATAACCTGCGCAGCTTCGAGTCCGAGCCGTACCGCCAGGTCTTCGAGCGATTCGATCGCCGTGCCATCGACGTCGGTCTGACACACCTCGCGAAGCCGCCCATAGCTCGCGGATATGCCAAATCCTCCAAGCAACGACGTCAGCGCTGCCGGCCCACAATCCATCGCCGAGGTCTGAATGATTTCGGGTGCCAAGAAGCGGCGTTTCATTGTCGCGTTATGGGCTCTCGGCGATCATCGACGGGACGCGAAGGCGCTTCGGTCTTCCGATGATGAAGCAGGGTTCCAACGGCGCGAAGGACGAGTCTCGCCGGTGTACTTCGCTCGACCTCGACCTCTACGCTGCCCGTCAACCCGTGTTGGAGCGGGATACGTTCATTCGGAGTCACGATGGTCAGCTCCACGCGCACTTGGCCATCGCGGACTTCGCGTGCGACCTCGGCCACGGATGTCCGTGTCTCCCCGAACTCCGTCCACGGAAACCCATCGAATCGAACGCGTGCCATTTGTCCGGTACGAATGCGTCCGAACGCGGCCTCCGGTACGAAAGCGGCAATCATTCGCAGATCGCCGCGCCCGACGATGGTTCCCAGATGGTCGCCTTCGTCTACGAAAGCGCCGGGACGCACGTTGCTGACCTCTCCAATTCGCCCGCTTGCTGGCGCTCGAATGCGCCGACGCTCGATTTCGTGCTCGAGCGACGCGATCTGCGCGCGAACCTGGGCCAACTCGGTTTCGATTCGAACGATATCGCGCTGCAGCCCCACAACCCGAATTTGGCGATCGGACTTTCCCGTGATCCATTCACGTTCCAGCTTTTCCTGCTGGGCGTGGAGCGCGGCTTCGGCCGCAGCTTTTCGTTCGGCATCGGCCTTGGAACGGAGAACGTCGATTTCTGGGACCGCCCCGCCGTCTGCGAGGCGATCGATTCGCTTGAGTTCCTCACGCGCGAGGAGCGTTGCGACCTCGGCTTCCTTGGTGCGACTCGCGCTCTCTCCAAGGATTGATTCTCCTTGGTCTCGGAAGGTGGCCTGAGCTCGCTTCTCTGCCTCCAACTCCGCCTTGGTCGCAGCGAGTTGCGGTCCCATGCTCGCTGCCTTCGCTTTCGCCTCGCCGAGCGCGAGTCGCTGTGGTTCGGCGTCGAGTTCGACGAGCAGCGTACCCTCGTCGACTTCGTCGTCGAGTGCGAAATGGACTTTTGCGACCCGGCCCGGAATCGGCGCATCGAAGGGATGGGTCGCACGCATAACCTCCACGCGAGCGGACGCGCTGGTCTCGTAAACGGTGAGCTCCGCGCAAGAGAACCATGTCGCCCAACCAGCGACCAGCAGGAAGGCTACGAGAACCGCCCACGATAGGCGCCACCCCGAATCGGCATCGAGCGAGTGAGACGTGCGGGAAAATGTGTCGGGCATAGGCGCTGCTCGGCCGCTAGAATAGCCCATTTCCGTTCCGCTGGCGCGCTCCTGGGGCGATGCCTGACGCGGGTGTACTCGCCGTACGAGCCGCTATCGACGAATACGCCCGAACCAGAAACTCGTAGAGGACCAACTCGTGCTTTCGCTGGTACTCGCGGATCACGCGATTAACGTGCATGTGCACGAAGCTTCCGACGAGCGCGTCCCAGGAGGTTAAGAGCTCGCCCCGGTCGCGCAGCCCACGCAGTTCGGCGAACGATCCGGCCAGGGCGACTGAGCGCGCACGAAAAACGGAGAGCATCGGATCTAGTGCTTCATCGGAGTCGATGGTGCCGCGCAGCAGTTGCTCGATTCGTGGCCGCACCGCTCGGTAGCGCGCTCCGAGTGAGCGGCGTGCCATCACATCCAATCTGTATTCCAATGCGAACGCGTCGCGGCACCGTGTCACGAAGTCTACTCGCGCGCCGTCATCGAAGCCTGCGTCCGTGACGAGAGTATGCATTCCGTAGAACGCGGCTAGCCAACGAGTTTCGGCGCCCGCGTCCCCAGTGGTTCTTTCGATGATGGCCAATGCAGCATCACTATCGGTTGCGAACACCTGCTCACTGATGGACATCGCCCTGGGACCGCCGTAACGCTCGACTTCGGGCTCATAGGTATCAAGCTGGAAGCGTGCGATGCGGCCAGAGTCAAGAAACGGCGCAATTCGTTCGCGTAGGCGAGGTAAAACGTCTCGAAGGAGACCGTCCGGTGCCCCGCGAAAGCGGATACGAAGGTGCGGTTCGGGGTCAGTGTAACGAATGAAGAACCATCGATCGATGCACTTGTCGTCCTTGAGCTCTCTCACCAGCGGAGCGATGGCAGTGCGAAGGATTCGGTCGGATGTTGCAGGTCCGGTGTAAATCTTGGCGTACAACCATTCGCTCGCTGGGGTGAACGCACGCGATCGCTCTGACAGGTATGGAAGAGGGCGAGATCGCGCCGGAGGGGCGGCAGCTCGTGCGAACGGCACGACGAGTTCGTGCGTATGAGCGCCGGCCTCGCTGGTCATGCACATCCTGTCCGGTTCCGGAAAGAGTTCCTGTAAGCGGAGGTGCTCTCGTCGCCGAGCCAGAGCCGATAGCTGGATACCGGCCGAGGAACTCTCCAGATCGATCGGCAGGATATTGTCGCCTTCGGCGACACACACCCATCGAGGTAGACCGCGTCCAGAGCGAACCGCTGGATCGTGCCCGATGAGCCCTACGTCCTTTGCGGGAATCGTCCACTGAGCCAACGAGAGCACGATGTTGCGGTGCTTGACCCTCGGCAAAAAGGGAGCGTCTTGCAGAAGGTTGCCCCAACTCCAGCGTAACGGGCACGCACGACCTTCCTGTTGGAGAGCACCCAAGAACCGGTAAATCGAAAGAGTGGACCTCCAGTACGCGTGGGCGTTGGAGAGTCTAGGGATGACTTCTCGATCCAGCTTCCCCGAGCGTAGACGGACTTCACGGCCTCGGATGGACACCCGCAGATCATCGAGGGCGATCTGTCGGTCCGATGGTACACCCGAACTACCCAGATAAGGAATCTCGTGCACACGCAGAACGGGGCGGCAGATGACGTTTCCAAGTCTGCCGGCAGGAAGGTGAACGATCTCGGCAAATATGCTGTCTGGGAGGCACGCCTCCTCCGCCCGCAAATTGCTATCGACCAGTGATCGGATTGCCGGATCGCCATGGCAAAATCGAGCAAGCAGAGCGACCCCCGAAGGTCCCGAGACGTTGTGGACGAGAAGATCGAAATCGCCCCGATCGAGAGCATCATTCGAGCGGGAGGCAAGCGTCACCATTGCGGCGATCGCGTCCGGAAGCGGAGCAGGATCAGCAACGGTGAGCGCCTCGAGGTCGTTTTCGTCGAGCGCCCATTCCGATTGCGCCGACTCGCGAAGAGCAAGCAAGCGTTGAAGCTTGTACCGGTCTTGTGCGGAGACCGACGTCTCGTCGGGCACCGACGGAAATTCGATACCGGCGAGAAGTGGGGACGGGTCGACGGCGGTAGCGTTGCTGGCGTCGAACCCGAGCCCACGCTCTTCGTCGAGTGCCTCGACGAGGGGAATCTCTCGGTCCCCGTATCGTTCCGCGAATTTCTCACGAAAGCGTGCCATCGCCGCCGTACCACGGACAGGCGTGATGCGGTGGAGCAGGGCGACCGCCTCGCGTATGCTCCGAATGATCCCTTCTCCAATCCGCAACTGTCGACTCGGTCGAAAAAGGTCCACCTGAAAGACACGCGCGGGATCGACAGGGATCGGGAGTCGTTCGAGCGCGCTCAGGATGGCGTGGTAGGATTCTCGTCCAATCCCGAGTCCTTTCGAGTCGAGCTCGTGCAATCCGCGTTGAACTCCCGTTAGGCACGCGACGACGGAGCGCGTGTTCTCGCTCGTGCCGAGGGTCTGCGTAAATCTGGAGATCGGATCGTCACAGGTGACTGCCGGCCGAAGGTCCGATTCGAGGATCTGCGCGTCGATGAGGTCGTGGACGAAACGAGCGGACGCAGTAGGCGAAAGTCGTGGGTGATGGTGGACGATCGCATCGCGGACCTCGTGGATCGTCATTGGGTCTGTCGTCTCCGTGATGGCCGTCATCAATGGTGCTGTCGGATCGACCGAAACGAGGCGAAAATCACGGGCGCGCTCGCGCGCGCCCGTGTGGCCTTCGACGTAGCGCAACTCATCGCCGTTCGAAGAGATTGACGAATTTCGCCGGAACCGCAGGACGTCACGAACGTGGCGATCTGTCTCGAGTGTCTCGCCCAGGGCGCCAAGATAGTGCATGTCGAGCCGTGAGCGCCGAATGCATTCATCCGTCGATCCGAGCACGAATGATGAGGTGTCCCCAATGGCCGCCGCCGTGCAAGCCGCGAACAGCCCAAAGGGGGTCGGACGAGCTGCCATACGCGCTATGTATCGCGAGGCGATCGCCTCGACGTCACGTGCCCGGGGTGCATCGGGGTTCTCGAGCCATGCGTCGATGGCCGAGTCGAGGCTCGGCGAGGCGAGGAACAATGCCTCCCGCACCATCGGGTCGGCAAAAAGACGACCTAGTGCAGACCGATCCAAACCTTCGCAAAGTATACGGAATGGCAGAAGTGGTGTGCGAATCACGCATGCGCCGTGGTGGTCGTACCCCTCGAGGAAGCTTTCGTGTCGGCTCATCGTCTCGGTGCTCGAATTTCCTGATGCGCGAGAGGTCCTTCAGATACTGGAACGGGTTCGCCGCGAATGTCGCGGGCAAGGGCGCGTTCTCGAGAATTCTCGGGATGTCGCGACGATGTTCTCTGGGAGAACGGCGTGGCCCTCTGAACCCACGGCATAGCACGAGTTTGGCCAGTCCTCCGTGTTGCGCGTCTGACGGTCGGTAGGATTCAAAAGCTACCACGGATCCCGAAACGAAATTGTCGCGGCTCTTGATACTGGTTTGCGCTTCCAAAGTTGGGATTGACTTGCTGAGCGCTCAATGCGCCCCCGGTCGCTGTCTTGACACCGTTGGCAAGGTCGGCGCGAGAACCGTTCGGGATGGGGAGCACGTCCGCGCGGGTGTACCTCTCATCTCTCCCGAGTACGGCATCGAAGTTCAATAGGTTGAAAATATCGACTGCGACCGATAAAGAGACGCCACTTTCGAAGCGCCACATGTATCCGACATGCGTGTTGGCGCTGGAGGTCCATGGCAATCGTTCTCCGCTTCCACGCGGAAGAATGTAGACCTCATCCGGCCCATAAATCGGGTGCGAGCCGAGAAAGTTCGTCGGCGCTCCGGAGCGTGCTTGAATCGAGCCACCAAGGGTCAAGAGGGACGTGCGCGACAGCGCGAAATCCTTGGCCGCGTAGACTTTGATGCTGTGCCGTCGATCGCCAGGAAGGTCGCCAACCTGATTGACGAGCATGGACTTCAAGTCGAACGTCGTCGTGGAGTTCGGATCGAGCTGGGCAGTCTCTGGCTTGTACAGCCCAGCGAGGTTTCCCCGCAACCACGACAAAGTGTAGCTGATCTGCGCTAGCCACCCATCCGCGAATGTCTTCATGAAGTACGCAGTGCCAGAATCATAGTTCCGTATTGCTTCCGGGAATTCTCGCGCGATGCCCTTGCCGGGGTTCCCGACGAAGTAGCTTGCCGTCTCATCGTTGCTCATGCTTTCGACGGCGTTGTTCAACCATCGGCGGACGTAGGTTGCGCCGATGCGGCCGTTTTTTACGAGTTCGTACTCGCCACCAGCGGTGACTTCGCTCGTAGACTGCGGGCTGAGATCTGGGTCGACGACAACCTTTCCGCTGACATAGGGGCCATAGGTGCGATCCGGAAGCCCACGCGAGCCCCAGCCACCTTTCGCGTTGAAATGCTGGCGAGCTTCGTCCGACTGGCACACACGAACCATGCTGGGATTCAAGGGGTCGCAGGCAGCGCCCCTGGCCGTTGAAAGGACGTGAGATTCACCGGTTCCGCGGTCAGCAATGTTGAGAGGAACGCTCTCATAATACCGTGCATAGCTGGCGAATATTTTCGATCGTCCGTGCTGCGTGGGATCGAAGATGGCACCGATACGTGGGGACACTTGGTGTGGAAAACTCATGAAGAGCTTACCATCCGTGCCTATTAGAAATTGGCTGTCGTACCGAATGCCTGCATTGACCGTGATTTTGTCAGCGATGGCCCAGGTTTCCTGAACGAAGCCGCCAACGTTGATGCTATTCGAACGTGTTACGAGGCGGTCAATGAAGACCGGATCGTCGGGGCCCTTCAGGTAGCCGTAGCCGCGCCATTCGTCGAAGCGCGTCCCATTGCTGGATTCCGAGTATAGGCGGGTGCCGGAGTAGCCTCGGTTGTGCCAGGAGGTCGACAATTCGAGGTCGGCACCAACCTTGACGATGTGGTGCCCGAGGCCCTTTGCAAGTATCGTGAGAACGGACTTTGCTGCGTAGGTATCGAGCACTTGTTCGTCCGTAAACCCGGGACCGCCCGCGCGATACGTCTGCATCGGGCACGTCGGGAGCGAGAGTCGCGTTCCGTCGGCCTTGACCGCCGCGAACGTTCCACAACCGGGTACATTCTCGAAATCGCTCAGGTCGTGATAACTGGGAATGCTTCGGCGATAGCTTGATATGCCGGGCACTGCCGAGAACCCCAATCCGCTTCCAATTGCAAAACCGTCCGCTCCCAGTGAGCCGTCGAGCTCATGGTGCCATCCGAGCGTCGTTTCCAGGTTCTTGGACTTGTTGTCGAACGACGAAACCCAATTCAAGATCGTGTCGTACGCTCCCAGGTACCGAGTTCGCGCCAGTCCAGAATATGAACCGGCGAGATTCTGCTCATTCAGGGCATATTCGACGAGGCCTGTATTCGGATTGAGGGCGAACTCGCCCGAGCCCCCCGCAGTCATGGGGGTTGCGGCAAAGGTCAACGCGAATTTGTTGTTTGCATCGTGTCGATAATCTAGTTTTGCGAACAACTGGTACGATGTTGCCGTGGCCTTGTAGCGTTGGCTCAAACCCGGCAGCTCCGACGTGCCCGTCGGGCTCCCGTCGGCGGCATAAGCGGACTTGTAGACGCTCCTGTCGAGGTTGTATACCGTTCGGGCAACGTCGAAGCCAACGTAATACCAGAGTCGATCTTTGATGATTGGTCCACTTTGGTCGAAGCCGATGTCGTAGACATTGGCCAGCGATCGGCGCGTTTGAACCGCAGTGCCCGTAAAGTACGGGTACTGACGTGCGCCTTCTAGGTTGCCTGGTGTCCAGTTCGCCCATGCGGAACCGTGATATTCGTTCGACCCGGACTTGGTGACGACGTTCAAAACGCCTCCTGTCGACCGACCGTATTCGGGCATGTAGCCACTTGATAGAACATTGAGCTCTTTGACGAATTCCATCGATAGGGGCGCACCATTCGTGCCGTACTTTGGGCTGTTTGTGCGCATCCCATCGATGACGTACGAATTCTCCGGTGACGTCGTCCCGTTGATTGACGTGCCGTACAGGTCTGCGTGCGCCCCTGGCGCCGCCTGCGCCACGGACTCGAAGCTCCGTTGTGCACCGCCGCTTGCGCCCGGGGTGACGAGCGGAATGCGTGACACGAAGTCCGCATTGACGTTGGTACCGCCGGTGGTGGAGCCAACATCAATCGTGGGCGCATGAGCCGTCACGCTGACTTCCTGCGCCGATAGCGATTCGGGCAAGAGATCGGCGTCGAGGCGAATGGTGGCATCGGCTCGTAATTGAATCTGGTCGCGCGCGTAAAGCCGGTAACCAGGCTTCTCGAGGCGCAATGTGTAGGTGCCCGGAGGCAATGACGGGATCCGATAGGTTCCCGTGTCGTCCGTCGAGACGACCTGCTCACCCTGGAGGGCGAGCGAGGTCAGGGCGACGACGGTATCGGCCAATCCCCGTCCCGAAGACGCGTCGACAATTTTGCCCGTTAGGACGGCCGCACCTTGCTGCGCATTCGCAGCGGTGACGGTGGTGGCGGCGATGAAGAAAGCCGCGATTGAAGGACCGAAGTGGGGTCGAAAGAGTCCCAATCTCATTATGCTCCGAACAGCGTGACGGTATGCGGGGGAAGGGCTGGCGGAATTGGACTTGTCCAAGACGCCTAGCGGAATAGCCATGCACACCGCAGGCCGGCAAGGCCTGCTGAAGAATGCTCTCGGCGTTGCCGGATGTCTCTCGGCCGGGAGCCTCCCAGCCCTCGGCATGCCGACCGTTCGCCACGGGCGCCAGCCCCCCCCCGGATTTTGACGTCGTCGCGAAAATCGGACAGCGAATTGACGGACTCTTCCGTAGCCTTCGCCTTGACGCTCCAGGCACCAGGGCGGCATCATCCGGCCCGGGGAAGAATGCCGATGCAGCCGTCGCGCCTGTCGATTTCCGAGCGGGCCTTGGCGCGCGTCGGGAAAGTAGTCCAGCAAAAATATGTGATCACGCGTCTCGTCGGCGTCGGCGGGATGGCGGCGGTCTACGCGGCAAAGCATCGCAATGGCAACCGCGTCGCCATCAAGTATCTGCTTGATCATTTCGCCGGTGACAACGACGTCCTGAATCTCTTTCGTCGCGAGGCTTACGTCGCGAATCATGTCGATCATCCTGGAGCCGTTCCCGTCCTCGATGACGATGTCGATGACGAAGGCGCCGCATTTTTAATCATGCCGCTTCTCGAAGGGGAGACGCTCCGTGCTCGTTGGGAGCGAGCCGGTCGCCGTCTGTCCGTCGGTGAGGTGGCGGTCATCACGGCCGACGTACTCGATGTGCTTGCCGCCGCACACGCGAAGGGCATCGTGCATCGGGACATCAAGCCCGACAACCTCTTCGTAACCACCACCGGGAGCGTGCGCGTTCTCGACTTCGGAATCGCGCGTCGAAACGACATCGACGGAGGCGGCACGGTTACCGGACGCATCATCGGTACGCCGGGCTTCATGGCGCCCGAGCAGGCGCTGGCCGACCGGAATGCCCTCGGACCGCACAGCGATTGTTGGTCGGTGGGGGCGACGATGTTCGCCCTCTTGGCCGGTGAATTCGTCCATCAGTACGATAGCGCGCCCGCGCAACTTGCCGCCGCGGCGACGAAGAAGGCGCGCTCGTTGCGGGAGCTCTTGCCTAATTTGCCGGACCCCATCGTGCAATTCGTGGATAAGTCGCTCGCATTCGATCCCGCCGATCGATGGCGGTCGGCTGCCGAGATGCGCGCTGCCATGTCGGATGCGTTCGCCGAGTCACTCGGGCAGCCTGTCGATGCATTGGCGACCCGGATCCGCAAGGAGCTCAGTGCCGAGCTGGTGTCGCACGCACTCGAGACGCAACGAGAGGCGCTCGAACCTTCCGGGCGACCGGACGCCAAAGATGCCGCAGCGTCGAACCCGACAGCGAAAGCGACAGCCGCGGCGCCGGATGCCCAGCCGCCCAGAGGCGATGGCGGTCCCACCGTGATGGCAGCCGGAGTCGTGCCCAAGCCCACACGGCCCGGTCGGGGTACTCGCAGCATGACTGCGGCAGGCATCGCGGCATTGGCGCTTGGTGTGGGCGTTTTTCTCGCCGCCGCTGCAAATCGAAGTGCAACGAAGCAGGACGCACCGCCGACACCCACGGCGGAAAAGGCAGAGGACGAGGTGACATCGAGTGACCCGCGCGCCATCGCCGAATTCAAGGCGGGACTCCAGAGCATGCGGGATGCTTCGAAATGGACGGCGGGCAAGCACTTTGCGCGGGCGATTGAGCTCGATCCAACGTTGGCTCCAGCACACCTTTACTCGATCTGGATACCGCCCGTGCCGAATGACTTTGCACGTGCTCACTACCGCGCCGCCTCCGAGCACCGCAGTAGTTTAGGAGCCCGTGATCGGGCTCTGCTCGAAGCGTACGGACCCGCGATGGCGGTCCCTCCGGATCTCCAGGATAGCGAGAGGCGTCTGGCGGAAGTGCGCCGTGCGTTCCCATCGGATTGGCGGGTGCTTCGAGCGCTTGCCTATACGCAGATCCTACGAAGCAACTTCACGGACGCCATCGCAGTGCTGGACGACTTGATCGGCCAGGATCCGTCCCTTGCCATGGCTTGGGCCGACAAGGGGCACGCGCTGTCTCTGCAAGATGACATCCCCGGAACGCGAGACGCGTTCGCCGAGTGTCTACAGATTTCACGTTACGGCGAGAAATGCCTCGACATGATGTGGGAGCTCGAGGCCAATGAAGGGCATTGCTCGGAGGGGGAGGGTTACGCGCGCACGCTGATGTCGGTCTCGTCCCCCATACCGCTATTTGCCCTAGAACTTGCCGATATGATCCAGGCTCGTGGCGGTGCCGTCGAAAGCGTTCGACAAGCACTCGAACACGCCCGGAAGCTCGCACCCGAGGCTCAACGCGACGCCTTGCAGTTCCAATACGAGACGCACCTCGACGTGCTGAATGGTTCCTTCGCGGCGGCTGAGCGCGATCTCGATCGGTGGGACAAAGCGATCGCGGACGATCGTTACGAGGAAGACCACGGCCGCTTGGCGAAAATGCGATTCTACCTCGCGATGGAGCTCGGGGATCGCGACAAGGCTGCTCGCCTTGCAAGGGAGTATCTCGCCAAGCGAGATGCCTGGCTGGCGTCTCCATACTTCGATTTCGAGGTTTGGGCTCTCCGTGTCCAGTACCTTGCAGGAGGGCTGAGTCGCGAGGCGTATCGCAAACGTCGCGAGGCCTGGCTGGCACGCGACGAGGCTGCGCATCCGCAGTATTGCGCCCTGCCCAGCCTCCGGTGGACACTCTCGTATGCCCTAGCCGTGGCGGATCGCGAGGATGCTCAAGAAGCACTTGGCGCTCTACCGCGATACGGGATCACGGACCACCGTACTCGGGCCGTCGACTCCGATGATGGCCTTGGCTTCGTCTACCTGCTAACGGACGATATCCAACGTGCTCTTCCGTACCTCCGGCGTGGAGCTGCATCCTGCACGGCGCTCGACTATCCTTTCGAGCATACCTGGGTAAATTCGCACCTCGGGACCGCTCTCGAGCGAGTTGGAGACGTGCCGGGAGCATGCGCTGCTTATGATCGCGTTCTTGCTCGCTGGGGGCGGGAGGCTCGCAGTGTGACAGCGAAACTAGCTCGTCAGCGACGCGCCGCCTTGGCTTGTCCCACGGCGGCGCGGTAAGAGAATTGCTCGAACGCTAACGCGTGGAGCCGGCCGTCCGAAATTCTGGGTCTCCCATTTCCTCCAGAAAGAACGACCACATGTCCGCGATCAACGCGAAACGCTGCCGGCGGGTAGATCCAACACCATGTCCCTCGTCACCTTCGACGCGTAGCCACACCGGCCGTCCTGCGTTGGCCCAGCGTAGTTGTGCACCGAATTTCGCCGTAATCCACGGCGAGGATCGTGCATCGTTCAAGCCGGTGGCCAACATGGCAGATGGATACTTCACGCCTTGGCGAATGTTGTGAAATGCATCCATCGCGAAAAGCGCGCGCGCGCCAGCCTCCGTGTCGGGGGATCCCAGCTCGGCCTTCTGGTTTGCCCCATTCGAGCCCTGCAAGAAGCGCATCGTATTTAGAAAGCCTGCTGAAACCGTAGCGGCGGCGAAAAGGTCTGGACGCTCGGTAATGGCGCGCCCGATGAGGATTCCTCCCGCGCTCTGACCGTACGCTGCCAAGTAGCTGGGCGAAGTGTACTTCTCGCGCACCAGATACTCGCCACATGCAATGAAATCTCGGACGCTGTTTGGCTTCTTTTCGCCCTTTCCGGCTAGTCGCCAGGCATCACCCTTTTCGCCGCCGCCCCGCACGTGCGCGTATGCGTACACCCCTCCGCGCTCCAGCCAGGCGATATGCGTGGGCTTGAATCGCGGGGAAAGCGAGAACCCATACGCACCATATCCCTCCAAAACGGCGTTGCGCCGACCATCCTTCGGCAAATCTTTTCGGTGCAGGATCGTCAGCGGCACGAGTGTTCCGTCACTGCTCGTGGCCTCGACCTCGTCTGCAACGAATTCGCTGACATCGATGCCAGAGGACTCGACGAGCGAAAGGTCCTTGAATGCTCGCGACTTCGCATTAAACGCGAAATAACGATCTTCTCGAGTCCACCCTTCCATATGCACGATGCTTCCTTCGCGAAGCGGATCGGCGACGATGTCATCAATCCAGCCATCGAATGGTAGCGAGATATCCTCGACCTTGCGTGTGCCGAAGGGCAGTCGCCGCAGCCGCGAGCGACCGTTGTGGTTCATATGCAGGTAGAGTGATTTCGCGTCGAAGGCCATCTCCTCGATGACATCTCCACTTTCTGCCACCACGACTTCGGCGTCGGCGAGGTTCGGCTTCTCGAGCGAGACACGGAGAACGCGGCGATTGGGCGCTCCCTTCGAGGTGAGCAAGTAGAGATCATCGCCATGAACAGCCCAGTCCCGCACGAGATCCGTGTATTCTGTCACCGTCGTCCAGGCGGCCTTTCCGGGCGTCGCGGACAACTCCTTTGCGCGGGTCGCGAAGATGCGCGCTTCGAACCGCGCTCCCGTGCCGAATCCGAGCGACCACCGTGAACCCGGGAAGGTTCGTACTTTCGGAAACTCCTGGGGTTCGAACGGCGGTCCAGCGGTCGCTCCGGGCCCGAGTACGACAGGATCTTGAGGTACCGGATCGCCGAGTCGATGAAAACGCGCCCTCATCCCTTGCATGGGATCTCCGCCATGGAGCTCCGACTCTGGGACCATCTGGGTGTAGTAGAAACCGCTGTTATCCGCGCGCCACGACACCCAAAATTCTCCCCAAATCCGGGGAAGAACCTCGGGCAGGACGCGACCTGTTGCCGTTTCGACAACGTAGACGTTGGTGATCTCACCACCGCCCTCGGCCAGACCGTAGGCAACCCATTTTCCGTCGTGAGAAGGCCTATAATGGTCGATCGAAACGTGTCCACCGGTGGCCGTTCGCATCGTCGATGGATCGACGAGAACGCGCTCACGCCCGTCGCTCGAACGGACCACGAGCTTGCGCAGCTCGCCCCCCTTGTCGGTCTTCAAATAGAAGACAAGGTCTCCGACCGGCCTCACAACGCTGGCGAAGGCTTGTGACATCCCGAGCTCACGCACGCGCTCCTCAAGCTTTGCGTGCCCCGCAAGGAGTTCCAGGTGCTGGCGTGTGCGCTGCCCCTCGGAAGTCAGCCAGCTTTTCAGTTCCCCCGCGTTTTCCTTTTTCTCCATCCAGCGATACGGGTCGCTCAGCCGGAGACCAAAGAGCTCCTCTTCGGACGGCTCTCGCCGTGGCTCATTGCGCTGTTCCGGTGCCGGAGCAGGGGCGCTCGAAACGGCGGGCGGCTTCCTGGGAGGAGGCTCGCTCATGTTGGCGGCGTTCTGTGCGCACGCGGTGGCCATCGACGCAAAGAGAAACACGACATGGTGACGCATGTTGGTGAAACCATCCTCCAGGAAGCGCGCTTCGGGAAACCAGGCAAGGGTACGAGCCAGCCTTTCGTTCGAACAGCGCTCGAAAAAAACCTTGCCCCGGGTTGTGCTGGGTACAGCACCTGTAATCTGCCGTCGTCGGACCGGTGCGGAACTGCGCAGCCTACGCTGAATCGTAGAAAGTGGGGCTCACGAACCTACAAGGCGACATCGCTCTCGGGACAGGCAGTGAGCCACCGGCCGGTCGAACTCTTTCGACCTCAGTGTCCCGGTCCGCCTCCAGTCGTCGTCTCCGGGCCCTCGCCCGCGCGCAGTCCGGTTCTGAGTGTGAGGTGCCGGATGGTTTCACGATTCAGTCGGAGTCCGTCTTCCTTTGACTTTGAATCGTCGGACGGGTCACTCGTTGGCCGCGTTTCTTCGTCGATCTTGATGGAATCCATGTTTTGCCCTCTCTTCTCGCTAGGCCGTATCTTTCAGCGAGTGTGTCCCGATCCTCCTCCGCTCGTTTCCGGCGGCTCGCCGGCGCGCAGCCCGGTTCTGAGCGTGAGGTGCCGGATGGTTTCACGATTCAGTCGGAGTCCGTCTTCCTTTGAATCATCGGACGGGTTGCTCGTCTGCTGCGCTTCTTGGTTAGTCTTCCTAGTCGCCATGTTTTTACCTCTCGTCTCAAACGCACATCCAACTGCGCGGACATGCCTCACCCGAGGCGACGGCAAGCAAAGACGATTCCATGGACCGAGTGGGAAGGACTCGCTCGCGAGCCACCGGTGGTCGAACTCGTTCAACCGCCGTGTCCCGATCCTCCTCCACTCGTTTCCGGGGGTTCGCCGGCGCGCAGCCCGGTTCTGAGTGTGAGGTGCCGGATGGTTTCACGATTCAGGCGCAGCCCATCTGCCTTTGAATCGTCGGACGGGTTGCTCGTCTGCCGTGTTTCTTCGTCGGTCTTGGTAGAGTCCATGATTACCCTCTCTCACGCGCAGCATTCAAATGGTCGGACACAATTGCCCAATGCGCGGCGACCACGGACGATTCCATAAACCATCGGGGGTGGCAAGGCCTCGTCCGCTCTCCGTGCCCGAGGCGCGAAAGCCTTGAGGAATGGCCCATCTGGGCACGCTGATCGTGACGAAGCGTCGCAAATTCTCGACGTGACGACATCCGTTGATCATGCGGTCGTTCGGATGCAGGGGAGTGAGCATTTGTCGATGCGCGTCTCCGCTCTTTCGGACGGTTTTGTAGGTGAAATTTGCGGTCCGTTCGCGTTCGCCCACACGGGGACCACGGGGATTGGGTGGGGCGAATCGAGCCGCACCGGGGGATGTGGTATCCACGACGGAGTGTCTATCGACTTGAGCAAGCGCCTGACCGTGGCGGAGGGGCCCGACGCGGGGAGAGAACTCGTGGCGGACGATCGCGTTCGGATCGTGGGCCGCGCCACGGACGCGGATCTCGTGCTGAGCGATCGCAGAGTGTCGCGGCACCACTTTCACGTGCACGCTACACGGATGGGCGTGCAGGTAAGAGTCTGCCAAGGAGCCGCCCCAGTGATCCATGCCCACCGCGAGATCGAGTCGGGCGAGGTCAAGATCGGCGAATCCATCCTCGTCGGTGGCACGGTGCTTATCGTGCAAGCCAACGAAGGAAAGGAGGCCGCTTCGCAGCCAAGAACGGACGGACTGGCCACGACCGTTAGTTCGCTTCTCACGGGAGTCGCCGCCGATGTTCACGGCGTCGCGGCGATGTTCGCCCTCAATGAGGCATTGTCAGCCGCCGAAGACATTTCGAGCATAGAGACCGCACTGGCAACGTGGGCGCGCAAATACGTGAGCTGCGTGGGAGCCGAAGTGGCTGCCGAACCGAAGTCATCGCCCTCGACGTCCGGTGCGACATCGCACGTCTTCGAGACCGCGACGCCGACGGGCGGCACCAAGATCCTCGTCCCAGCGCATGCCGCTCCGGCCGGATGCATCTCCTATCTGACCGATCTCGCTTCCGACCGGATAACCGACTCGATGCGCCGCATGCTTGTTCTCGCATCCGCCCTTTGCGCATCGCGATTGGCTCACTTGTCGTTGTTCCTCTCGGTGCAAGAAGACCGTGAAACGCTGCGGCGGCAGGCAGTTGGCAGCGCGCACGCATTTCTTGGGGATTCGACCGCCGCTCAAGAACTCGTCCGACTCGTTCCGCGGCTCGCGGTTTCCGACGCCACGGTCCTTCTGACAGGCGAAACAGGGGTTGGGAAGACCTTTGTCGCGCGGCTTATTCACGAATCGGGAGCCCGTAAGGATCATCCGCTGCGTGTGATCAATTGCGCCGCCATTCCCGAGAACCTCATCGAAAGCGAGTTGTTCGGGCACGCGCGCGGAGCCTTCACCGGGGCGGTCGCTTCCCAGGTCGGTGCACTCGAAGTGGCTGGCCGTGGCACTGTCTTGCTCGACGAGATCGGCGAACTGCCTCTGGCAAGTCAGGCCAAATTGTTGCGGGTCCTCGAAGAGAAGCGGTTCGAGCGACTCGGTTCCAATCGTTCTCTGCCTTTGGAGGCGCGAGTCATCGCCGCCACGAACCGTGACCTCGAAGCCATGGTCGCGGGCGGCACGTTCCGGAGCGACTTGTTCTTTCGCATCTCGGTCATCCGGGCCACGGTCCCCCCGCTCCGGGATCGAGGGAGCGACATCGTGATGCTCGCGAACCAGTTGCTCGCAGACCTTGCGTCGAGTGGAGGACGGAGGGTTCAAGGCTTCGCCCCTTCCGCCTTGGAAGCCGTTCGTCGGTACCCGTGGCCTGGCAACGTCCGAGAATTGCGGAACGTGATCGAGCATGCGTTGGTTCTCGGAGATGGTCCGCTGCTCGAGGTGACTGACTTCCCTGCGGCCGTTCGGTATCAGCCGACAGACCGCACCAACATGTCGGAATCCGATGCTCCCGTCCTGGTCGAGCTGCCCATGAAGGAGGAAGACCTGCAGGCCAAGAACCGCGAGGTGGCACTTCTGAAAAGCGCGGGGAACAAAACGCGTGCCGCGGCCCTCCTCGGGATTGAGCGAACGACCTTCTACAAGAAGAAACCATCGACGTGAGGGGAACGGCGTGTGGAATCGTTCCACACCAAAAAGGCCGGAGAAACAGCTCCGTGTAGCCATTTTCAACACCGGCATGTAGAGAAAAACAACGAGCGACTGACGACGAAGAACCCGAGGCGGAGCCCGCTCATTCTCGGCGGGCGGGCGCGGGGCCGAGGCTCGATCGACATGTGGGTATTTTCCACAGCGAGATGATCGAGCGAAAGTGGCCTTCCTGTCGAAGATTTCAACTGCCGAGATGTTGACGAAAGCGATAGTGCCGGCGAGAGGATGAACCGTCGGACCAAAAGCCGGTGTGGCTGTTCTCAACAGCCAGATAGGCGAGACCGGCACCCCTGTTGATCTTTTCGACACACTCCGAGGTCGACACTGTCGCGCAAGGCAACAGCGGCAACGTTTCGACCGATCGTGGGCGGGCTCTATCGTCCAAACGGGCTACTTTCCCGCGCGCCCACTGCACAGCAGTGCCTGGCACCTAGCTTGCTCCATAGGCCGGCCGAGCGTCCCCCCATGGTCAATGCCCTCTTCCACCACTCCATCGACGGGGGGCCGCTCGGTTCTTTTGCACTCAAAGACATGCCGGGGTGGCAACACGCGGCTGGAACCGTTCCATGTTCTGATTTGCGGGGTCGCTAAATGAACGTCATCGCCGACATCTGTCTCTCTCCACATGCGAGGGAAACCCTTCTCCCATTGCGGCCGACTCCCGACCAGTGCCTCGAGCAGCTCGTGTTCTCCCTCGAGGATGCAGCGTTTCGCCTATTGGAACACGAGAATCGCGCGTACATCGCCGGCGACTTCGAAGAGGTCGTGAGGTTTGCGAAATGGCGCAACGAGATCCGTCTAGCGGCCGACGCTCTTGGCATGGCACCGAAAGGACCAGGAGCCATAAAACCGAATAGATGGGACTCCCTCGCCCGTTCGCTCGGTCCTGATGAAAGCGGCGTCCAGCCGATCCCAACGCTCGAAGCTTCGGCGGAGCCACCAGAAGAATTCGTGCTCGACCGGGCGAGTGGTGAGAATCTTGCGTAGTTCGGCGAGGGGCAAGGGGGAACTACGCGGATTCTTGCGGAGCGGAGATGCCCAACTTTCGGCCCGCCGCCGCCGCGGTCTCCGTGTGGCTCCCGCTCTCGGGCAGGGTATCTTCACGCCAACATCAGTCGCGCGTCCGTTCGCGTTGCGGTGAAATGCGAACGGCACGTGTGACATGGCCGATGACTTCACCCGAGGTACGAGGTCGGATTTGCCGCGAAAAGAAATCGGTTCTCGGCAGGCCGAAAGGAGGATTCGAAATGGCTCGAATGGGAGGATTCGATTGAGATCGACGCCGTATCCGCCCGATCCGCTCGAGGAGATAGCCGCTGCCATGGTCGCCCGCGACTATCGGAAGTGGTGGGAAAGCCGTAGATATTCGCGTTAGTCCGCGCGCGTGAAGGTCAGCGCACTTTGTCGCGACAAGGCGTGCTGCAACTGTTTTGTTACTTGGAAGTACCTGTAATTGCAAATTTAGGTTCGGCTGTTTGATTTAGTATATTGCCGCGAACTCGCGATCTAGGCACCATCGTTGATGGTGCACTCGTCGCTCGCGTGAGCCAACCGCTCGTTGTGTCGCTTCATCGGCCCCGACGACGAGGTGTGAGAGGGAAAGGGTAGGTCATGAATTTGGACGATCCGTCCGAAGCATTGGCGCGCGTTGCGGCGATGAATCGAAAAGCAGCTCCGTCGAAGTGGGAGATTCGGAGCCCTGCACGCGCCGCTGTTCTTCTCGGGATGCTCGTAGTGGTCGCTGGATGTCGCTCGCGTTCTGCGGATGAAAGGACCGGTATCGCATCCTGCGACACGTACGTCGAATCGTACCGGCGGTGCGTGACCAAAACGCAGATGAGCGACGGAGAAGTCGCGGCGCGAATGAGTGCAGTGCGTGCGTCGCTGGGGGCCCACGCGGACGCCGGAAATGAAGCAGTAGCCGCGATGGACGCGAAGTGCGTGCGGGCGAGCAAGCAACTGGAGGAGTCGTGCCGATGAAGCGTAAACTCTTCGTTCGAAGTAGAAACAGTGCGAAGCACGTGGAAAGGCCTTCCACATGGCGGCGAACAGCGCGCGCGCGTTCATGGCTTCTCGCACTGTCGGTGCTGTTCATCCTTCCGGTCGTCGCGAAGGCGGATGGAGGTGGCGCCTCACATAGCAGCACGAAAGGCGTATTTGGACCATCGGCTCAGGGCTGGGCGGACACGCGCACGGGCGGTGCGCAAGCTTCGTATCCGTTTCAACTGCTACGCGCTCGTGGCGCGATCCAACCCGACCTAACGCTGAATTACTCCTCCGGCGCGTCGGTCCGAGAAGCCGGCGTAGGCTGGGGCTTCGACCACCTCCCGACCATCGAGCTCACGTCGGCTCAAGGCGGCCGTCCATGGCAGCGGTTCGATGACGCCCGCAATCAGCGGGTCACGTTCAACGGCGCACCGCTTCTGTACATCGCTTCGGGCCAGTCGCTCACCATCAAACGACTCGACGGTTCCGATGAGCGCCTGCCCGATTGGGCCGCGGGTTGGCGCTACTATCGTCAACAGGAGGATTCATCCCAGCTAAGGTTCTTCTGGTCGCCAAATCAACGGACATGGAAGGTCGAGTCGCCGACCGGCGAGGTTTTCGAACTCGGAGAGCCGCTGACGGCGGGCATGGGCGCGAGCGAAGCCATCGAATATGATACGGAGCCGCCCTTCAAAAGCACGGATCGGGACCATCCGATTCGCTGGCGCGTCGTCCTCCGCTACGACGCGCATGGCGGCGCGCAGCCCAACAACGTCGTTCGGTATGATTGGAGCGTCCTAAACTACGGCGCCAAATTCCTCGTTCCGATCGCCGTGCACGACACGCTCGATCGGGACGGCGATTTCACCCATCATACGATCCTCACGTACGAGGGCAACGACGCTGCCCCGCGCGATCTCGCGCACCTCAGCCAAGCACCCACGTGGGGGGCGCGGCCCGTCCGCCGCTTGAAGACGGTGGAGGTCCAGAACAAGACGCAAGTAGTGCGGCGCTATCACCTTGCCTACGAGACGATCATGCATCGCTCGTATCTTCACTCGATCACCGAAGAGGGGGCGTGCGCCGAAGAAAACTGCCCGACCCTCGCGCCCACGACGTTCAGGTACACGCCCCCGCTCGACAAGTTCGAGTTTCGTCGGATAGCCACGCCGCCCGGTGTTGAGATGCCCTTCGGGCGGCTCAACAATATCGCCTTCGTTGATGCCGACAAGGATGGCATCTCCGACATCGTGATGGACTCCACCGTGTTGTATCGGACGCACGTCAAAGATCCGCCACTGGGACGAGTTCAAGTCCGGCTCGAGAAGCACACCGTCAACAACGACGGGATGGGCGAGTACGCCGACGACAGTCTCTTCAATCGAGACACTGGGCTCGCGCTCGTATACCCGCGCGACGCGATCGACGGCGAGGCAATGGTCTTCATCAAGTCGAAGGACGATCCCTACAATAGTCTTTACGGGACGGTCATTCGGGATAAGGCTAGTCCGCACGCCTTTGGCTGGGAGATGTCTCTCGACGGCCAAGCGGCATTCAGCCCGTGGGAAGGAGCCCTTATCGCGATCGGTGACATCGATGGCAACGGGACGCCGGACATTTTGCACAAGGACACCTCCGGCGGTCCGAACGTGCAATTGTACTCACGATTCCGTTGGGGGGAGGGCCTGTTCCCAGGCTTGAAGGGGATGAGTCTGATCACTTCCTTCAACCGGCCCTTTTTCCCATACCGCGAGAACGTTCCCTTCTACGCTCTGGCTGACATGAACGGCGACAACTACGCCGACCTCGTCACGTTGGCCGATTCGCCCTATTCATCCGATCAGCCACTTATCTACTTTCCAGGCAACGGGGCCGGCGATTTCGCATGCAGAAACTCCAACGAGATATGCTCGCCGCCACCGGCCTCTCTCTGCGAAGGAAGCGGGTCGATCTGGTGCAAGACGCCGCGTGTCGCACTCGGTCCGTCGGCTCCGCGGCACCCACAACAGGACCCCGAGGGGAGTGTCCAGTTCGTGCTCTCGGACGTCAACCAAGATGGCTTAACGGACATCATCCGTCCCGACTATGGTTCGCCCCCGAACTACAATACGACTCTGCACATTTGGATCAATGACGATGGAGTTAACTTCCATCGAGAGCCTGATGTAGTCGATCCACTTTACGCGGGCATGCACCTCGCCACTACGGACATCGACGGCGATGGGGTGAGCGACATCGTTCTAGTAGGCCCCGATCAAATCGGGTATTTCAAACGCACGAGCAGCAGCACGCACAATCCTTTCGAGGCCCAATACCCCGGGCTACTCGAGTCGATCGACAATGGCGTCGGCGGAAGCACCCAGTTCCTCTATCGTGCCGTAGCTCAACTCGATCAGGATGCTTCCGAAGAAGGGCATTTGTGGGGCCGTTCGCGGCATTCTCCCCAGCCCTCCCAAGTCGTCACCTTCGTGCTTACGAAGCAGGCCGGTAGCGCCGATGGGGAAAACGATTCCTCCGTCTCGTACACGTACCGCGACCCGTACTACGACCCGCTCGAGGCGCGGCTCTTGGGCTTTCAGCAAGTCGACGAAGAGCACGTCGATCGAGGCAAGCTAAACACCGATCGCATAAACACCTATCACATCACCACCAAGTACGCCTTTCCGTGCACGCTCGGGTTCTGCCCCAAAGGAAGCGAGGTTTCCGACTACCGAAGCGTGATGGCCGTTCCCTACGAGGTGGACATTGCCGCGGGCGGCGGCTCGAACGCTGTCCGCTCTTCCACCCTCTACCGCTCTCACGTCGTCAGTACGTACCCAGAGTGCCTGTCGGCGGGGGAGGGGCCCATTCTTAAATGTCCGGCGGAAGGAGGAGACCCTGTTCGCGGGGGCGCGCGGAACGTGTCGTTTGCCTACACGGACAAGGTCGACACGTACCTATACGACACGGCGCCGTTTACGGCGGAACCGTCCACCTTGGGCTTCGTACCACTGACGCGTGGTAGCGGCGGTCCTGAGATCGCCATCACGCTCCCGTCATCCCATCGCGAGCACCTTCGCGAAGAGCAAGATCGGGACATTCTGGGCAATGTCGTTCAGACACGAGATTACGGGCGCGTCGGCGACAACGGACAAGCCGACGCCGTGGTCACGACTTCGTACGACTACACGGCAGTCGGCGCGCCGCAGCGGTACATGTACCGCGTTCGCCACCAAACGGTTTCCGGATTCGGCGCACGTCCGGGTCTGCCCACAGATCCAGATCGCAGGCTCGAATACCAGTACAACGATCCGGCGAACCCGGGTGACGTGACCGATGTTGTGGCTACGTTGACGGGCACCCTACCGCTCGTTCGCGCGCACGAGAAGGTGGGCGCGAAGATCGCGCCGGCGCCCGCGGGCGCATCGGTGGACGGAGCGATTCACATATCGCATGTCGAGTACGACGCTTACGGGAACATCGTCCGATCGCACGGTCCCAACGAGACATCCTGCGTCTCGACCGTCTACGATCCGGAAGCCAATTTCTTACCCATCCTTACGCGCAGGCACGTCAAGGGTTGCGCCTTGGAAGGTACGCTTGCAGCGTCGAGGCACTACGACGAGCGGTTCGATCTGCCCAAGTTCATCTCCGACGCGGATGGTTCGATACAGCTGTTTACCTACGACGCTTTCGGTCGAATCGACTCGAGCACGGACAACGATCCCGAGAGTGTCGGCCTCCCGTCTAGCGAATCCGCGCGCTTCCAGTATTTCGATAACGCTGCCAAGGCGACCCAAGCCACCAAGATGACGATTCCCACCGGTCCCGGGCAATCGCGCACGGTGTGGCAATACTCTGACGCATTCGCCAATCCGAAAGCAACGATCGCGCAAGCCGACAGCGACGACGGTCAGGGTGCACCTTGGATCGTCGATGGCGCTGTGAAGCAATTTCTCGGCGCTGCGCCATTCGCGCACTATCGTCCCTTCGGCTCGACCGCGGATCCCGCGCAGCTGGAGTTCGCGTTCCCACCTTCAGCGGATACCGTGGTCGCCTACAGCTTGGGGCGCCCCATCCTTCAAACCGACCGCGGTCGGAGGGTCCAAGTTGCCTACCACGCGCTCTCGATCGACGTCTCCGACGAGGAAGATATTGTCGAAGGAGTGCATGCCAACACCCCGAGGACCGCGGTGTACGACGGTCACGGAAAGTTGATCCGTTCGACGGTGCGCAACAAGACGGCGACGGGGGTTGACGAAATCAACACGGACTTCGATTACAACGCAGCTGGCCAGGTGTTGCGAATCACCAAGCGCCACAGCCAAGGCGGCGAAACGTTCGTGCGGTGGATGCAGTACGACAGCTTGGGCAGGCTCGTGCTCAACGCCGAACCCAACACGACGAAGAACTTCGTTGCCGATGCCCAGAGCCCCGCGGCGTTAGCAACCATGCGCGCCTGGCGCTACGCGTACGACGATGCGGGCCGGGCGGTTGCGACGAGTGACGCTCGGGGTTGCGGTAAAAATATCGTCTACGACAGCCTTGGCCGATTGCTGGCCGAGGACTACTCGCCGTGCCTCGCGCATCATGAGCGCTACACCCCGCTCAAGTTGGCGGAGGGAACCGGCGCAGAAGTCCTTTACCAATATAACGCGCTTGGTCAGTTGACCGCCGTGGCCGATCGCGGGGCCGTCACCCAGTTCGCCTACGACGCACGTGGCCGCGTGAGAGAGACAGCTCGCCGATTGACACGTCCGGCGTCCGATGGCTTGCCGAGCGATGGTGAGCTCGATTTTGGAGGCCTGGACATCGAGTTCGGCGTCGACATTCACATCGGCGGGGGCGGCGATGCCGGTGCGGGAAGCGAGGACGATCGATACGCGGAGCACTGGTTCCGCAAGGCGTTTCGTTACGATCTCGCCGACCGCCTCGTGAGCGAGGACACCGGGGCAGACATCCCCGAGTTCCTCGTGAACGGCAAGAGCACGGTGGACTACGCGTACACCGCGAGAGGCTTCCGGAAGAGTATCTCGAGCAGCTACGGGGCGCTCGTAGCGGCGATGACCTACAACGCGGACGGCACGCCCGACGTGGTCAAGCTCGCGGATGCCGCGGCCACGGTGCAAAAGATGACGTACGGCCCACACGACGTGACGCGCTACCTTGTTTCTCGCGAGGCGCCCGAGCTCTGGAAAAAGTCGACGGCCAACTACACACCCGCCGATGCGAACGTACCGTCATCGCTTCAAAAGGTGCTGGCCGATCTGTCATTCACCTATGACGGCGTGGGCAATCCCACCGAGGTCAAAGATGCGCGGGACCCCAACGAATGGCCCGCGGGCGCTCGGCCAAAGTCGCAGAAGCTCACCTACGATGACCTTTATCGGCTCACCGAAGAGCGGGCCGAATACAACGCCCCGAACAAGGTCGATCCCCAAGTGTCGCCGTTTGACGCCGAAGAGTCGGCCCCATTTTCTCGGGGAATTCTGCCTCGCCTCGTGCGCGCAAAGCGCTCCACATCGGTGCAAGCAGCGTACGACTTTCAGGGAAACACCACGTCTATTAACGACAACGATTCCACTGTGCTCGATCGGGCAGCGCTCGGCGCCGTCGTCAACGGAGATGCCGAAGGGCACCCCAATCGACTTACGGGCTCGTCGCTCGGCGTCCAAGTAACCTACGATCCGACCGGAAACGTCGTCGAGATGCTCGCCCCGCGCACGGGCGAGTGCTCGACGGACGCGTGCTCCCATCACTTCATCTACAACTGGGATGAGGTCGGACAGCTCGTTCGAGCGCGTCGATGGGACTACGAGGAGATCCCTTCCGATGAAGTCCGTTATCCCGAGCTGCCATTTGGTACCCCCGAGGTGGATCTCCGTTACTCGTATAGTCAAGGTGAGCGAGTACTCAAATCGGTCAAGCCGCGGGGCAGGATCGAGAAGCACTCGGCCGAAATTTTCGACTCGTTACGTCTCGATAATACCAAATGGTTCATCGATGACTATGAGGTGGATGCTGCAAGCGAGAGCATCTACGCGGGCGGAGCCCATGTCGTCGTGACGGAGGACGATCTACCGACGACGGAAGAAGCTGCGATGTCGAGCGCACGCCGACACGTCTTCCTCTCGCTCGGGGACAAGCTGGGATCCACGAGCATCGTCATCGACCGCGACACGGCCGAACTTGCCGAGGCCGTCCAATACCATCCCTTCGGCACGGTCGACTCGGACTACAGGCCGGAGCGCTGGGGCAGTCACCGAGAGCCCTATCAGTTTACGGGCAAAGAAGCTGATGCCGAGGTCGGGTTGACCTACTTTGGCGCACGATACTACGCTGCATCGCTCGGGCGCTGGATGAGTGCCGACCCACTTACCGTTCATGGGGGCGGGGACTACGATCTGAACCCCTACGCGTACGTGAACGGCGCGGTACTTAACCTGACGGATCCCACGGGACTGTGCCCGGATCGCGGACCATGCCCGACCGACCCTCCTCCGATCACGTCACCGCCGGGGCCGGGACCGGACGCGGGCGGCGGTCCGCCAGGAGGAGGAGGGAGCGGTCCGATCAAGAACGGCCATCCGGACGTACGCCCTATTTCGGGACCAGCGCAGGGGACGGGAAGTGCTCGCTGGTTCCTCCGGCACCTCGACTCGTGGCAGCGCGGCTCGAAGGACGGCATGGTCGATCTGCTCAAAGAGAACGTGCAAATGGCGATGCGGTTCTCTGTGACCCGGTTCATCATCGGCAAGGATGGTGTCGAGCGTGCCAGCCTACGGCTCGATCAGGTGGTCCACAAATATGCGACGCCAGAGGCCCAGCGAAACTTAACGTACGTTGCCAGTTTTGCCTTGGTTGGCATCGTCGCCGTGCTAACGGGACCGGGCGAAGGAAAGGTAGCTTCAGCCGTCTGGGATCTCGGGCTTGCCGAGCGCGGTCTACAAATCGAGACGGCTCTGGGAGGTAATCTTCCAAGGGGATACCCGTTCATCGATAAATTCATAAAAGGCGTTGCGACCAGCATAAAGAGCGTCGATCTCAGAGCGGCGACATATCAGAACGCCAAAGCGCTCACGTCTACGTTAAATCGATACATCAACAAGGTTGCGGCGTTTTCCGGAAAGAGTTTCGCCGGTCAGGTAATAACGAATTCTCAAGTCAAGGCGCGCGCGCTTGAGGTTGCTATCCCAGCCGGGATAGCTCCTACCCCAGCCCAACAGGCAGCTCTTCAGGCAGCCGTAGAGTATGGTAAGACGGTAGGCGTTCAAGTGACGATCATCCCATTCTGAGCGAGAGGGGCTCGGCCTTCGATGAAGATGACCACCGTTTACCTGCGTAAAACTCAGTTCTTCGTGCAGTCGCTCTCTCTATCGACAGATGAAGTCTGGATCTTCTCTGACCCATGCTTTGCCTTCCCGGAGACTTGTGACGACGCCGCGCTGGGGAGCGCCATCCTAGCGGCCCTCGACGCTTCGCGGGCCGGTATCCCGCATCCAGCTCGCGATTCGAAAGCCCATATGGGTCCTCTCTTTCAGCTCGCCGGAATTACCTCTTGGACTACTTTTGCACGAAGCGCAAAGAGCGTTCAAGTCACGGAGGAGGGAGGCAAGATAGCCGTAATGGGTAACACCAGCGACGGCCCTGCAAGAGGCTTTGACGAGGACCCTACACGACAGGTCATTCTGGATCGCAATGCTCCACCTTCCGATCTTGGCCTTGCCGCACGCCGCCTGTTGTCGGCCGTGCATTGATGCGTGCCCGTAAAGATGAAACAGCGATGGTTCACTTGAGAAGAACCAGTTCTTGATTCACCGGTCGTCCGAAACGACGACCGGTGTGTGGATACTGAGTGAATCAAGTGCTGTCCGTGCCCGAAGCCGGCGACAACGAAGCAATTTGCTCGCGTCATCCTGAACGTACTTGAAGGATCGCGCGCCGAGGCGTGGCGCACCTCCGACGAGGGCGTCACCCTTTCGGATGACACGGTGTTGACCCCATATGGCCCGCGACATAGAGCTACATGATGTTCGGCGAGCGCACGGGAATCCTTTATTCTAGGTGCAAGTATTTTCACGACGAACCTCGCGGGTTGCCGCAAGCAAGAACCGGTGGTGTGCCACGCGTTCGCGATCGAAGATGGTACGCAACCGGGCCTGATCACCAACTCCCCGAGGCCGACGCGGCTCTTCTCCTGGTCCGACTGTGTCGACGGCGGGTTGCGCAAGATGTTCTGCGAGACAGCCCACAAGAGCGCGTACAAGTGCTGGTGCGAAACTCGCGAGGGATCAGGCAATACACGCGGGGTCGTTGATGCTCGAACCGACGGAAAGCTTCCCCAACGATCGCGCGAGCGCCGCCGAGTTCGCAAATCGGATGTGCAAACTCGGAGTGAAGTAAACCGATTGCACATTGGCTGGCGGAAGGACGGCATCGAGAATGCGCAGGGTTGTAAAGGCGACATCGCCCCGACGTCAGACCGTAGAGGGGTGAAGAAATGTGTCTCGCGTTCGTCGAACGAGAAAATTTGCATCGGGCGCAGAAGAATGACGCTCGACGCGGGCGTTGCGTGGATATGGTGCAGTAGGCTGAATGCACTTCGTTCGAGTCAGGGGAGGCCGTGATGGTGCATGGGAGGTGTACGGCCTGCCCGGCGGGGAGGACTACCGCGTCACCCTGGTCAGAACCGGGCATCGTCATGACGCCGAACCGTATCCGTGGACCGGCGAGCGCTCGATGGAGTCAATCTGCCTTTGGGGTCTTGGTGGGGCCGCTCGTCCCGCCGAGGCATCCGCGGTCAGCGTGCTCCTCGAGATCCATCGCGCCGTTCGGCCTACGGTCCCCGCGGTCCGAGCCTACGATATCCTTCGGGCCCCGGCGCATCGCGACCTGCAACGGATCACGAAGGACTTGCGTGACGCTGTCCGATTCGGGGACCTCCGCGTGGAGCGGCTGCCCTCAAAGCGGATTGCGCTCAACCGCGACAAGCCGCCGTCCGTAAAACCACCGCCGGCCCCCGTAACGGAGGAGTGGATAGGGATCCGCGTTGTCGATCAAGAAGGGCGCCCCATGCCCGGCGTCAAATATCGCCTCAAACTTCCCAGCGGCTCCGTCATCGAGGGAGAAGTTGGGGCCGACGGCAAAGTTCACCTCGATGGGCTTTCCGCGGGGCAATGTTCCATCGAGCTGCACGAGCTCGACAAGCGAACGTGGACGATAGGATAAGGAGGACCCAGTTCGCCCATGCCAAAGAACCACACGGTAAAACTCGGTGACTGCATGGCCAGTCTCGCGCAGGAGAACGGCTTTTCCGATTACCGCGCGATCTATGACGATCCGGGGAATACGTCGCTGAAGAGCGCTCGGCCCAACCCGAACATCCTCGCCGAAGGTGACGCTGTGGTCATCCCGGACGTCGCGTCGAAGTCCGCGAGCGCGGCGACGGGCAAGGTTCACACGATCACGATCACGGTCGTGGAGGCGATGTTTCGCATCTTCATCAAGGACCACACCGGCGTGGGAATCGCCGGTCTCGCCTACGAAGTCGAAGTCGGCGCCGTGACCTTCAGCGGCAGCACCGCGGCGGATGGCAAGATCGAGTGCCAAATATCTGCCGTCCAGCGGACCGGTACCCTTCGCCTATGGAAGAACAAGGCGGCCGGCATCGACGGCTATTCGTTTCCGCTCGAGTTCGGCGCCCTGGAGCATGAATCCGTCGATCGAGCGTGCCAAGAGCGGCTGCTCCACCTCGGCTTCGACTGCGGCGGCACCTCGGGGACGATCGATGCGCGCACGAAGGAAGCCCTGCGCGCGTTCCAGAAGAGGGCGGGGCTTACCGAGAGCGGGAACCTCGAGGCTGGCACGCGCTCGAAGCTCCGCTCCGAGAACGAGGGACTCTAGCGGTGCGTGTTGCGCGGACAGCGAAGGGTCTCACTCACGGAAACACGCTCGTGCTCCGTAAATTGAAGATCTATTTTCAACTCTTTCCAGGCAAGCACGGTACCGACGCGGAGCGAGGGGTTTCGGGCGTGGACTACACTCTGAAGGTCGATGGCCGCACGGTGGACCAAGGGAAAACCGCCGCCGATGGTTCCGTAGAGGTGCTGGTTCCTGCGGGGCAACCGGCGGAGCTCGTCCTTCTCGGAACGTCGTACGATCTGAAGATCGACAACTACCTCGATGCGGTCGGCACGGTCGCTGGGCAGCAACGCCGGCTTTCGATGCTCGGATACGATGTGGGCACGATCGACGGCCAGTGGGGCGAGAATTCCGACCGGGCAACGCTCGACTTCCAGGGAGACGAAGCTCTTGACCCTGATGGGGCTGCGGGGGCGAACACCCAGAACAAGCTTCGTTCGGTCTTCGGAGAATAGCCCGATGGGGATCCCCTTGTCCGTCTACGGTGAACGTCGTGTCGTCCTGCTGCGTTGGCGCCGCGCGCGGCATGGCGATCCTCACCTGAACTACCCCGATGTCGACAACCGCGCGACCCGAGCACCGGAACTCGCTCCGGTCGTTGGCATCCAGGCCGGCGAGGAAGCGGTGGTCCGTCTGGAACGGCGTGCCATCGATCCGAACGCCGAGCTGCACGTCGTGAGTAGCGACAAGGGCAAGGTCGATGTCGTCTTACCCGCGGACGGCAAGGTGCCTTCTGGCCCTCATGCCGACATCCGCCTCTCCGGTGTTTCGGGTGGCAACCCGAACGAAGTGAAGCTCGAGGTCCGCTTTGGCTCTGCCACCGGCCCGATTGTGAGCATCTTGATCGTGCGCTGCTTTTCTCGCCGTCGTGTCGTGATGACGCCGCATTTGGTGACGATCGCGGGACCAACCGGCGCGGGGGGCATCGCCAGCACCGCGAACGTTGCGGCCATCATGAGCCACGTTCGGGCCATCTGGCGACACTGTGGTGTCGACTTCACCATCAACGCGACCGTCAACGATACGCTGAACTTCGCGTCTCCAGGGGTGGTCTCCGACACCCCATTCCCGGGCGAGGTTGCGACCCTCTTGTCGACGAATTGGGTTCCAAACAGCATCAACGCATATTTCGTGCAGCGGATCGGAGCGGGGGGCACGCTTGGGTATGGCTTTAGCCGTCCGTCGAGCGTCACCTTTGCGCTGCCAAACCCGGGGATCATCCTGGCCGATCGGGCAGGGCCTGCCGTGCACGATACGGCATGGGCCGGCAATGACCTGGCTCATGAGGCAGGTCATTTCTTCCAGCTGTGGCACCCTAACAACCAACAGCCTCCCACCGAGCGCGAAGACACCTGGTCGCGGCGCATGCTCATGCACAACTTCAATACGCAGCCCATCATGAGCAACTGGAAGGACGATAACGGCTATGGCGCGATCGGAGGGTCAGCCCGGCGCGGAGCATTGGTCACGCACAAGGATATTCCTGCCATTGCGACCGACCGAGAGTGCACGACCGCGCGCAACGCGATCGTAGCGGGGCCGTACTAATGGCCAGCATCGATCTCGCCGCGCTCGCACAGGCCGTTCGTCAGAAGGACTACGGCGCGCAGCTCGTTGCCCGTCAAGGAGGGGCCGATGCCGTCGATGCCTTGGCGCCCCTTCTCGCGGATGCCGACGAGGAGGTTCGCGAGCTGGCGGTGCATTGCATGGCCGAAACGGGCGATCCCCGCGCCGGCGATGCGCTCGTGCAGCTCACGGTCGATTCGGATCCACAGGTTGCCATGGCCGCAGCGCGGGCGATGCACCGGCTCGGTGGGGCGCGTTCTGTCCCCGCTTTGCTGGCCGCGTTGCCTCGCAGCGACGAACCTCTCGTCCGCCGCGAGCTCGGGATGGCCATCGGCAGGTTTGCCGGGCCGGGAAAAATTCCTGACCTGCGCGAACGTCTCGCTGAGGAACAGTCCCCGGTTGCTCATCAGGGCATTTTGGCTGCCCTTGCTCGCATGGGGGATGACCCCTCGCGCGAAGCCTTCGCGGCGGCTCTCAGCGAGACGGGCGGCATGGCGAGAAAGCCGTGGCTAGACCTGGCGGAGTACATCGAGCAGCCCTGGTTGATCACGCCTCTGGGCGTCGTCCTGGATGACCCAACGCCGGTTCTTCGTGTTGGGGTCGATGCCCGGCCGGACCTGATCCAGGCGCTACGTGCATGCGATCTGGCGGTCGTCTTGATTGCCAAGCTTGGTGCCGCAACATTCTCGTTTCCGGTCACACGAGCGAAGAACTATTCCGCCGAAGAGATCAGCGAAGTCAAACGGTTTGCGGGGGCCGCATGATGCGGGCGTCCCTGGGAGCTGTGCTGGTGTTGCTCTTGTTGTGTGCGTGCTCCCGAGTACGAGCGGACGCCGACCGCCCCTCTGCATCCTCGGATGTCACCGGTGCGGACGGCGGTACGCAGCCCCGGCACGAGTTGGCTCGAGCGCCTGAGGAGTCCGCACCGACGCCGGATGCGGGCGGGGAGCCGGCTCTCCCTGCGGGTAAGGAACGGCCGAGCAATTCCCCGAATCTATCCGGAAAGTGCGCGGAGCTACGCGATGCGTACGAGAAACGACGTGTTTCCGCTGGCCACTGCGCGTCATCGAAAGACTGCGCCTGCCATCCGGACCTCGCGATCGACGGCGCCCGCAGGGCCTCCGACGTCGTCGCGGCAAAGCAGCTTACGAAGCTATCCGACGAGTATCGCCGGAACCAATGCCCGACGATCTGGGCTCACGGGGCACCACCGCCCCCGTGCGCACCAACATGTCGCAGCGGTGCATGCACACTTGATGGCCCGTGACGCCAAGATTCCGTCTCCCACCTTCGCTACCCAACCACCAGCCGGAATGCAAACATGGTCAGCGCGTTGACATCGATGTTCGGGGGCCAGGTCGACGAACTGTTGTTCAAAATGAAGGCGGGGCCCCACGACGAGACGAAGCTCGTCGTCGCAGGATTCAGTGGCCACGAGGCACTCTCGCACTTGTTTCGGTGGGACGTGGACGTGGTCATCGACCCCGAGGCCACCCCTACGTTGGACGACACGTTGGGACTCGACGCCGAGTTTCAGATTCTGCGGGACAACGAAGTCATTCGCGTCGTCCGTGGAATCGTCGGTGAAGTGGCCCCACGGGCCAGCGGCGAGCGCCAACGCCTGGTGACCCTTACCATCGTCCCAAAGCTGGCCGAGCTGCAATACACGTCGGATTACCGCATTTTTCAGGATTTGCCTGTCCACGACATCGTCGCGGAGCTGGTGAAGCCGCACAACATCGAGCTCGAATGGCGTGTCGATCGGAGACCCCAGACGCGCCCCTACCGCGTGCAGAGAGACGAGACGGACTACGAGTTCTTTTGCCGCATCGTCGCAGACGCGGGCATTCATTTTCATTTCTTCGCCGACCAAGAGAAGACGAAGTTGGTGCTGGTCAACAATCCGGGGGGCTACACACCGATCGACGGGGAGCCCGGGCTTCCGTACCGGGAAACCGGGGGAGCGGTCACGGTCGACCACGTTGGAAGTATTTCGTGCGTGCGTGGTCTGCGTCCGGGAGCGGTCGTGATGCGCGACTACGACTTCAAACGGTCCCGAGCCGATCTCACGGCTCGCGGCGAAGTCGAGGGCCCGCACAACGACGAAATGGCACCGAAACGCGAGCTATTCCTTTTTCCAGGGGACTACACGGACGCGGCCGAGGAGGGAAAGACGCTGGCCGCCCGCCGATTACAGGAATCGCGGGCCGATGCGCGTCTCTTTCATGGCAATAGCTCGTGCGTTCGTCTTCAGGTCGGTCGAAAGTTCGAGCTGGAGCAACACCCCGACGATAGTTGGAACCAGGAGCTGGTCATCACCGAGCTTCGACTTCGCGGCCAACGATCCGGGATCCTCGCTGAGACAGTCGAGGGGGGCTCTGGTCCGGGATTTACTGCGGCGTTCGAGTGTGCCCCCAGCAAGGCGCGCCTCCAGCCTGCACGACCAAGAACACCATACGCCCCGCCGGAGCCGGCGCGCGTTGTGGGGCCCGAAAAGGGAACTCCTTTCGTCGACGAGTTCGGTCGCGTCAAGGTGCAGTTCTTTTGGGACCGCGAAGGCAAATGGGACGAAAAGAGTTCCTGCTGGCTTCGCGTGATGACACCGGCTGCCGCTGCGGATCGCGGAATTTGGTTTCCCCCGCGGGTCGGGGACGAGGTCGTCGTCAATTACTTCAACGGCGACATTGATCGCCCGTTCGTCGCGGGCGCCATCTACAACGCGCAGGAGCCGCAGCCCAATGCGCTCCCGGCGGACGCCTCGAAGAGCACCATCAAGACGCTGACCATCCCGGGCGGCAAGGGGTTCAACGAGCTCACGTTTCAGGATCGCGCGGGGCAGGAGGAGATCTTTCTGCACGCGCAGAAGGATCGAAAGACGGTGGTGTTGCACAACCACAGCGAAACGGTTGGAGCGAACCAGACTTCGACCGTGGGGGCGAATCAGACGATCTCGGTGGGCGCGAACCGCACGCTCAGCGTCGGCGCCAACGAGTCGACGAGTATCGGCGCACACCGCCACGAATCCGTTGGGAAGGGCGAGGACGTCACGATCAAGCAAGGGCGGACCCATACGATCGAGACTGGCGACGACAAGCTCGTAGTAACCGCAGGCAACCGCGACGTGAACGTGAAGTTGAAGGACACGCACCACGCCAAGAGCAAAGTCGAGACGATCGACACCACCTACGAGCTCAAGGGCGGCACGTCGATCACCATTCACCATCCAGGGGACTCGAAGATCTTCATGGAAGCGGGCAAAGCGTCCATCTCGACGACGAGTGAAATCGTTTTGTCGAATCCTTCGGGATCCATCACGCTCGCGAACGGCAAGGTCGAAATCGTTGCAAAGAGCGAGGTGCTCATTGGATCGGGTAAGTCGACGATCTCGATCAAGAACGACGGTAGCATCGGTTTGACGGGTGCCAAGGAGATCCAGGCCGCGTCGGGGACCAGCTTCATGAAGGTCGAACCGGCGAAGGCTACTTTGAGCGGTCCCATGGCAGATGTCGTGGCCAAGGCGATCGCCAAGGTCGTCGGCGCGTTGGTCAAAATCAATTGAGGGCGCGATGCAAAAGTTGATCGACGCCGTCGTCGACAGGCTGAAGGACTTTGTCGCGCAGAATCAGCGGGTGCTCCTCGTCGTGGAAAGCAACGACGCTTCGAACGGGCTGTTGGTCAAATGCCTCGACGTCATCGATCAGGACGCGTCGGATATCTTCTGGACGTTCGTCGATGACTTCACGGATGCCGTAGCCTTCGTGAACGCCGTGGCGTCCGGCGTTCGCATTCGGCGTGAGCTCGCCTGCAAGGCCCTGGCGAAATCCGACGGGGCCCCGTGGCCCGAACTCCCGCCCGAGGCTGGCCACCTGGCCATTCACCCAGCCCTCCGGATGAGGGCCCTAATGACGTACGCGCGCGCCCTTTCCTCGAACCCGGACGAGCAGCACTTGGTCTGGAATCTCTTTCCGGCAACCATCACCGATCCCGTGGGTTACCGCGCCTTCGTGCTCGAGCTGATGGTGCACGAATTCCCGTCGCCGTGGTGTCATCACATGCGGGTCGTGATACGGGATGACGTCGCACGGCCGGCTCTGCGCGACGCTGTTCAGGTTCTGCGCGGGGCCGACTGGTTTGCGCCTCGGCTCGGCCCGCACGACATCGAGAAAGCCGTCGAGGAGCAAGTGGGCGACGAAAGCCTCTCGGTCGACGAGCGTGTTCAGGCACTACTGACCTTGGCGGGGCTCGACTACGCGCATGGGCGCTTCGGGGACGCGCTCGCGAAGTATGCACTGGCGGGTCGATACTATGCGGGGACGGGCAAACTCGCACTGTACGCGCTCACCCTCAATGGCATTGGCGAAGTACACGCGAGGACGGGAAACCCAGAGCAGGCGCGCAAGTACTTCGAGTCGGCGCTCACGCCGGCAACGAACCGGCTGTCGCAGGCGAACGAGCCGGGACGCATCGATGCGATCCCTGTGCTGCTCAACGTCTCGCTGAACCTCGGCAATCTGTACCTCTCTCAGAACCGATGGGCGGACGCAGGGCGTTACTACGAGGGCGCGCGGGACATCGCCCACGGCATGGCGAACGCGCACGTGGAGATCCAATGCATCGAGAACATCGGCGCCTGCCACTTCGAGTTGGGGCAATACCGGGAGGCGGCGCAAGCCTGGGAGAAGGGGACCGGCCTCGCGCGCACGATTCAGGCCGATGAGCACCTCCGCACGCTGCTGCAGCGTCAGCGCGATGCCTACAATCGGCTCGGACTCACGGATCGTCGCGACGCTGTCGATACCGAGCTTCGGCACCTCCCGGGAGGTGCGTGATGGGCCTCATGGACTCGCTGTCGCTGGCCGTGAATGATGCGGTGAGCACCGATCACGCAGCCGCTGCGGCGAATGCTGCGAGTACCGCCGTGGACCCGGGTGCGTATGGCGCAGCATTCTCCGAGGCGGTGAGCAACGCCGTTTCGCCCATTCGATTCCAATCGCAGGCGGCTCGAGGGCCTTCCCCATCGCCAGGCGAGACGCCGCCCGAGCCTCCGCCAAATCCTGCCCGAACAGTCGCCGAGGTTGGCGGGGCGGTGATGGGGCTCTTGGGGCTCCCTTTGGAGTTGATCAACACAGGCTTTGCCATTCTGACGGGACCGCTGGCCGCAATCTTTCCGTCGCTGCCGGCGGCCACGATGGGATGTCTGTATTTGGGACCGCCGCACGGGCACCTGCACCCGCCGTCGTTCACACCCCCGGTGACGCCTGCGCCGATCCCTCTCCCTAGTTTGGGGCCGGTCGTTCTCGGGCCATCTTTGAAAGTCCTGATCAACAACCTGCCGGCTGCGCGCGCAGGGGATCTCGGGCTCGCGGCAACATGCGTGGGAATTCTCCCGATGTTCGAGATTTTCACGGGCTCGAGCAATGTGTTTTTCGCAGGCATGCGGGCCGCGCGAATGGGAGACATCGCCAAGGCGTGTCTGCCGAGTGTGGGGGGCCCCATCCGAGGGCTCGCCAAGGCGATGATGATCGCCGGCGCCGCCGTGGGGGCTGCTGGCGTTGCCGCGGACGTGGTCGATGCCGCCGAAGGCACGGGGGGACCTGAGGCTGCGGCCGCGGCTGGAATGGCCGCGGCGATCGATGCTGCCGCGCTGGCGGTCGACGTGGCCGCGCAGGCGATGTCTGCGGCGATGGGGAAGGACATGGCCGTCCCACCGTCGATGGGCATGATGATGATCGGTATGCCGAATGTGCTCGTGGGTGGTTTTCCCATGATCAACATTCCCGACCCGGTCCACCTGCTCCTCGAGAAACTGGGAAAACTTCGCAAGCCGAAGAAGAAAGAACTCAAGGACAAGAAGCAGCCCGGTGAATGCGGCGGCTGCGGGTGCCCGCCAGGATGACCTGCCGCGAGCCACTTTCCGCCGAGGACCCGCTGCGATTCGTAGGGGATCCGGTCGACGTCGTGACCGGCGCCGTCATCGACCGCACCGTCGATGCGCAGCTCGATGCTCCGTTTCCCTTCAGGTTCGTTCGCTACTACAGCAGCGAACTTGCTGCGGTGGATCGTGGCCTCGGTTGGGGGCACACACACTCGTTCGATCATTATCTGAGCACCTCGTATGACAACGGGATCGGCTACACCGGTCCCGATGGACGGCAGGTCGCATTTCCCCTTCTTTGGAACGACGGGGAGCGCTCTGCGAAGGCCGGCTACGTGCTCGAGCGCGTTAGCGTGAGCTTGTTTCGCCTGCACCTGCCCGACGACGACGAGGTGCTGGAGTTCGAGTTTTCACGCCCCGACTGGCCGGCACGCCTCACGGCGATATCCCACCCGTCTGGCACGATCCGTCTCTATTACGACGCTCAGACGGGCCTGCTGTCCAGCATCGCGGATTCGCTCAACCGCACCATACGTGTCGATTGGGTACAAATCGTTGCCCCGTCGGGACACGCGGAGCCTCGTCCGCACATCGCGGCGCTGGTCTTCGTTGCGGCCTCGCCGTCGGATCGAAGCGGCGCTGCTGAGACGCTGATTGCCTATCGGTACGACGCGTTCGGCCGCCTGCTCGGCGGAACGGATCGGTACAACAACAGCTTTGGGTTCGAATACGACGCCAACACGCGCCTGATTCGCCTCGTTGACCGCCGCGGCTATTCGTTTCACTTCAAATACGATGCGCGCGGCCGATGCATCCACACCGCCGGCGATGACGGTGTCGAAGAGGTCGAGCTCGAGTACCTCGAGGACGCCACCCTCGTTACGCTCGCCGACCGTGGGCAATGGGTCTACGAGCACGCAGAGGGCTTCCTCTCGCGCATCCTCGACCCATACGGCGGCGAGCACCGGCGCGAGCTCGACGAGGCCGGTCAGCTCCGCGAGGAGACGGACGCAGCGGGCCGCACATTTTCGATCGTCCGTGACGCGAACGGGAAGGGGCTTGGCCGGCGCGATTCTGCGGGGCATGTGTGGCCAATGGGGCAGGAGCCACCCAAGGCTCCCGCCCACTATGTTCCATCGAACGACCGCGGGTGGGAATACGGCGCGATTCTGCCTTCGGAACACGGCCTTCCCGTGCGTCGAGATCTCGAGATGCGGGGCGTGCCACGCTTGGTTCTGGACGTTCTCGCACCCTCCAAAGGCAGCACCTTCGCGGATCTTCAGCAGACCTGGGCCGAGACGACCGTCCGCGATCTCGGTGGCCTTCCTCTTTGGGTGGAGCGGGCAGATGGATCACGGAGTTCTTTTTCGTACGATGCCAACGCCAACCGTGTTCGGCTCACGGACTTCGATGGATCGACGTGGCGGTGGGCGCACGTTTCCTGGAACCACACGCAGCAAATCATCAATCCTCTCGGCCACGTCACGGAACTGGAACACACGCGACGCGAAAAGCTGTCGCGCGTGGTCGACCCAGGCTCCTCCACGAGCGAGTACTCATGGGACCTGAAGAACCGACTCGTCGGTGTTTCGCGCGATGGCGTCGTGCGCGAGACGTACAGCTACGGGGCTGACGACGAGCTCGAGGAAAAGTTCGACGGGGAAGGGGCATGGCTTCTCCGCTTCGAACGGGAGGACGAGGGCCGCAAAGTCCGGCTTGCGCTGGCAAGCGGGGAAACGCACCACCTCGTCTACACGGCGGCGCGTCGGCTCAAGTCGGCCATCATCGAGTCCCTCGACGGAAAGCAAGACCTCTACGCGTTCGACTACAACCTGGCGGGCGATCGCATTCGTGACGAGCGCAATGGGCGCGGCGTCCAGCGTTACTTCCGGGATGGTCGCCTTGCGACCATGCGCGTTCTGGAGCGTTTCACCACGCGTTATGCATGGATCGGCAATGACCGTCTCGACGTCGTCGACCCTACGGGTGCCAAGCATAGAATCCAGCATTGCTACGGCGGCGTAGTCCAGCGCACGACGTCGAACCGGGTGACCGAGGTCGCCCAATTTCATCCGCACGGATACTGCCTCGCGAAGATCGCCTTCGAGGCGCACGATCGACGCTGGGACCGCTTCTACGAACGATCGGGCGAAGGGGATGTTCTAAGCATCCGCGATAGCGCACGCGGAATCCGGCGGTTTTCCTATGACGCAGCCCATCGTCTGATCGGCGAGACGCTTCCCAATGGGCATGCGCGAACGTTCGTGCAGACGCTCGGCGGCAATCTCGCTGAGGCGCCAGGTCTCGGTGGCGTGACGGTGGAGCACAATCGACTCGTCAACGCCAACGGAAGTCGGTTCGAATACAGCCAGCGACACCACATGAGCGCGCGGCACTCGCCGCAGGGAAGTGTGCATTACCGACGCGACGCCCGCGATCAAATGGTCCTCGTCCACGGCGGTGGAGTTGGCGTCTGGTCGGCGCGCTACGACGCGCTCGGTCGTCGCATCGAAACCATCCACAACGGCGCCACGACGACGTTCTACTGGGACACGGACCGACTCGCAGCGGAGATCCAGCCGGACGGCCGCTTGCGCATCTACGTCTACGTGGACGACGTCGCGATGGCGCCGTTCATGTTCGTCGACTACGCGAACGTCGACGCGGACCCGAAAAGCGGAAAGCGTTATTTCATCCTCGCCAACCATCTTGGGGCGCCCGAGCTCGTGCAAGACGATGCAAGGCAAGTGGTCTGGCGAGCCTGGTATGAGGCCTACGGAACTGCCCACATCGAAGTGGGGCACGACTTCCACCAGCCTCTTCGATGGCCTGGGCACTACTTCGACGCAGCGACCGGCTTGCAGTATGCCCGTTACCGCTATTACTCGCCGGAACTTGGAAGGTGGATCGAATCGGACCCGCTGGGTGTCGCTGGAGGTCTCAACCTTCATGCCTACGGGGAAGGGAATCCTCTTCGCAACGTCGATGTCCAAGGGCTCGATTGCCCGCCGGGCGAGAAAACACCCGACAAGCCGGAGGGGAAACCGGACGCGGAGAAGACGCCGGTCAAACCGCTCGACGTCGGCACCTACCGAGATCTCAAAAAGCGAGAGGTCGTCGGGGACGAGCTGGAGCACGACCACATGCCATCAAGCAGGGCGGTGGCCGAGAAGATGAACCGCCAGCTCATGGAAGAGCGCGGCTACCCGATGACCAAAGACGAGAAGGACAATCTGCACAACAATCTGATGACAGTGGAGGTCGAGAAAGACGTTCATAAAGAAGGGCCGACCTACCTGGGCAAGAACCGGGCAAAGGACGATGAAGGCAACAAGCTGTACGAGAACGACGCGAACGATCTTCGCGCGGCGGCGGACAGGGACGCCGCGGCGGCGCGAGAGAACCTCATCGCCAAGGGGCACGATCCGGATGCCGTTGATGCCGCGATCGACAAACTGCACACGGAAAACGAGCGGATCGGCGTGTACAAGGACAAGCTTCCCTTGGAGCTGTTGGATGACCCCCCCTAAGTCCTCTAGAGTAGAAGGAACACCATGGACCTGAGCACCCTCATCGGAAAACCCTTCGACGCACCGGAAGTCCAGGCCTTCGTCAAGCCCCTCGGCCTCGTCGAAGATGACGACGAAGAGTACCGTGTCTTTCGTGCGGGAGGGATCTCGTTCCGCATCGAGCCGCGGAGTCATCGCATCAATACGATCTTCGTGTATGCCGACAAAATCAGCAAGTACACGGGATACAAGGGACCATTGCCCGACGGCTTGAACTTTGGGATGGACCGGGACGCTGTCGAGCAACTGCTCGGTCCGATCTTGCTTCGAACCGACAGGAGCTCCAAATGGGAACGAGGAACCCACGGCCTGGCCGTTGAATTCGACAAGGCAGGCCAGATCCGCATGGTCGTCGTGACGGGTGTGTAAGAGGGGACCGGCGTCACGCGCGACGCGGATTCGCAGATGAACGAACAGCTCCACATCCAGATGACGACGTCCTTGCGGCTGTTCGAGCCGCGTGGAGCGCAGCGGCTGTTCGATGCCATCGAGCAGAACGCGGAGATCGCGCCTACGCATTGGGGGGAGTCGGCATCACTGCGCGATCCCTACGATCGAGCGCACATCCTCGCGTACATGCGGCAATGCCAAGAAGCGGGTGCAGACGGCGAAAGCCTCGTTCTCCGCCGCCTCGAGCCACCGCGCTACAACCTGACGATGCCCGCGTCGTACCAATCGATGATGTGGATTCGGCTGGAGTCGAGCGTGAAGCTGGAGCCGGAATCTCTGCCTCTGTATTTCGCTCTCGGAACTCGGCTCGCGCCGGCCGTTCGTGCCGAGTATGGGTTCGTCGACATCTTCGATCACGAGGACGGAGATCTTCCGGGCGAGAAAGGCTGGCAGCCGTTCTACCCGGAGCGAGGGCCGGACGGCATCCGTCGGCGAACCTTCTTTGGGCTCCGCCTGCTCGAGCTGATGGGGGGCGCGCAAGCCTTCGAGGGGAGCGGTCTTTTGGTCCGGCCCTTCGACGGCGGGGTAGAAGCGGACATCGTGGAGCCTGCCTGGTCCGCACCAAAGACTGAAGTGCGGACGAAGCAGCGCGCGGCAATGGCATCGCTCCGCGAAACCGGCGTCTTTGGGACGTACGATGAGAAGAAGCGCTACACGACGGGACCTCGATGGATCCCGATGCCGCCGACACCGAGGCAGCTACACTCGTAGCGGACGTTGTAGTTGGCTCCGACCGCTGGGGAGCGACGCCGACTGGACTGATAGTCGAGTAACCAGGTGGCTACCTAGCAGTGCTTCAGCTTCGCAATGCGATCGTCGTCGCTCAATTCCTGAGCCGCTTGAAGATGTGATGTTCGCTCAGCCAAAGCGTCCAATGCTGCGGTGTAACGGATCCAACCCCTGGTATGATTTGCACTCTCGTCCTGCCGAACGCGATGATGGATCGCTGCCACTATCTCGGCCCGAAGGGAGTCCGCTGTCGTCCATTCCTTGTACAAATGCGAGCTGGTGATCTTCTCGAGGAACGCAGCAAGCTTGTCTGACCGTAGCCCAGTGTCGACGTGGTCGCCTGGTATGTACGACTTTTTTCGAACGAAGGCCAGCACCGGAATGCCTCTGGACCTCGCATAATCGTACTCCCTCTCGGTCCAGCTGAATCCTGTCGTATCTTCGATGGATCCGTATCGGCCGCCGATGATTAGGATATAGTAGTCCGAATCGTCCACCCGTTGCTGGATGATTTGCCAGCCGCGGTCATCGGTCGCCGGGAATGCTTCCATGCCAACGGGAAAGTGCCCGGCCCTGAGAATTTCCGAAGTGGCGACCTGTCGCTCTTCGCGAAGGTCCGAATACGTGGAACTAAGAAAGAACGTATACCTTCGTTCAAAATTCTTTCCGAGCAACGATGCCGACGAGTCCCCGCCATGCGAACCGGAGGCCCTTGGCATCGGACGGGGAGAACCGGCCGAGGGCGTGTCCGGTTTGTAATCGGGCATTCGATGAGCCGTCAACTCACCAGTGTCGGGGCGCGGATCTGCGAGACATCGACGAATGTGGTGGGTTGCAGTACGAGAAAGGTCGAGAAGGAGGTTGAGATCAGGTGGAACCAGCCATCCTGGCGTCTTCATTCGGCCGATTGGTTTGAGCCCCTCGCCCAGACCTGCCACCGTAATAGTAAGATGTGCGAAATCCAGTGCTCTCGCCGGTAGTCCCGTCGCCTCGTGCCTATTCCGAAGGACTCGGGGAGCCGTTCCAGGCTGACGCGGGGGAGCAATCCAACATGACGCGGATCGGAGCGTAGCGACGAGCGTGGTCAGTTTTTCGTTTCGGTTACCTCGGGGGCAATCGCTTTCTTCTTCCGCATCGAGCCTCCTCGAAGGGTCACCACGTGGGCGTTGTGCACGAGGCGGTCGCAGATCGCGTCCGCCATTGTCGCTTCACCGATCGCCTGGTGCCAAGTTTTCGTCGGAAGCTGCGACGTGATCACCGTCGACGAATGGTCGTAACGATCCTCGAGCACCTCGAGCAAGTCGCGCCCCTCGATCTCCGTCATCGGCGACAACAGAAAGTCGTCGAGCACGAGGACCGACATCTTCGCGATGCGCGCGAGCGCCTGTGCGTACGTGCCGGCCGCGCGAGCAACGGCGAGCTGCTCCAACAGCCGCGGCGTGCGGATGCACAAGGCTCGAAAGCCTTGCCTGCACGCCGCTTGAGCGAGGGCTGCGCCGAGGAAGCTCTTTCCGGCGCCGGTGGCTCCGACCACGATCACGTTCTGTTTCGCTCGGACCCACTGGCAAGCCCCGAGCGTGCGCGCAAAGGATCGCTCAACACCGCGGCCGGCTTCGCACGACAGCTCCTCGAGGCTCACGCCGTTCGGCACGCGCGCGTCTTTGAGCAAACGATCGAGCCTCTTGTTTTCGCGGGCGCTCCACTCGCGGTCGATCAGCATCCCGATCACTTCGTCAGTGGACAGTGGTTCCGTCGGTGGCGACGAGAGCATCTCGCGCAGCGTCTGCGCCCATCACGGACAGCTTCATCTCGACCAACTTCTGAATCGTTTCTTCCAAGATCACTTTCATCCTCCGTATCGAAGTAGCGTGCGCCGCGAATGTGCTCGTGCGCGATGGGCGCTCGAGTCGCAGGCTCGACCTGCGGCGCGCGGTCGAGACCATTCTTTAGGATCGCCGTCACACTCTTGCACGTGGGGCTACCGATGCTCAGGGCGCGGGCGCACGCCGCATTCACACGCGCCCTGCCGTACTTGTCGGCGAGGCGAATCACACCGAGGCACGTGCGGTATCCAGTTTCTGGGTGCGTGCGCTGCTCCATCACCCGACGCGCGAATTCGCCGACCTGGATGCCGATGCTTTCGGCCCATGCCACCACGCGCTCCGGTGGCCACTTTCCGTAGTCGCGGTGCTGGCGTGGCCGGTGCTCGTCACAGATAATGGCCGTACCCTTTGGACCGTAGCTGCGCGCGTGAGACGCCACGCGTTCGTTGCGATGAAGGACCTCGATGGTGGTGGCCGTCGCGCGGATCTCCACCTCCTCTCCCATCAGCGCGTACGGCACGCTGTACAGGCGATGATCGTAATCGACACAATAATCGATATTGGCCCTCGCCTTTTTCCACTTCGCAATCCGATATCGATGGGCAGGCAGAGGGCGCAAGGCGGGCTTGTCGAGCGTCTGGAAGGCGGAGCGCCGACACCCTTCGAGCTTCTGAAATGGGCGCGTGTTGAGCCGCTCGAGCAGCTCTCCGATGGCCGCATTGAGCTCGCCGAGCGAAAAGAAAGTCCGATTACGCAGCGCTGCGAGGATCCATCGCTGAGCAATCAAAACACCTCCTTCGACTTTGGCTTTGTCCCTCGGCTTTCTCGGGCGCGCGGGAATCACCGTCACGCCGTAGTGTTGCGCCATCTCGAGGTACGTTGGATTGATGTCCGGCTCGTAGCGATCCGGCCCAGAGACGGCGCTGCGAAGTTGATCTGGCACCACGACTTCAGGGACGCCTCCGAAGTACTCGAAGGCTCGAATCGTCGAGCCGACGAAGTCGGCGAGCTTTTGCGTTCGCGTCGCCTCCGCGTACGTATAGTTGCTTGCGCCGAGCACCGCGACGAACAACTCGACTTCGTGGATCTCTCCCGTCTGCGGGTCAACGATGTGGGGCTTGCGCCCGGAGTAGTCGATGAACACCTTCTCGCCGGCGCGATGCACTTGGCGCATCACAACGCTCAGCTTCTTCTTCCACCTGGCGTAGAGCGCGCAGAAGCGGCTGTATTCGTAGGCTCTGAGCGGTGCCTGCCCCATCGCCCCATCGCGATACTCGACCCACAGCGTCTGCAACGTGACGGCCGGCTTCGACAGCTCCCGATGTACCCACGCGAAATCGATCGGCACGCGCGAGGGTGGCTCGTTGCGGCCACCGTAGCGAAACAACCGTGCCTCCACTTCGGCGTCGCTCAGCGGGCGCGCCTCCTCCCACGTCAAACCGCAGGCGCGTGCCCGCTTCAAGTAATCGCCGACGGTCGTCTCACCGATCACCGTCGATGCCGCAATCTCGGCGTGGGTGCGTCCGCATTCGAACTTCAACCTGAGAACTTCTCGAACCTTCCGCATGGACAATCGCTCCGACATCGCGCCCGTCTACGCGATGAAGCTGCGACCATGCACGCCGCTACCGGGGGCGACCGCCCCCTTTGGAATCCGCCCCCGGGTGCCCAGGAATCGGCCCCCGAGTGCCCAGGAATCCGTCCCCGGGTCACCTTGGAATCGATCCCCGAGTGCTCAGGAATCGGCCCCCGGGTCACGTTGGAACGAGCCCCCGGACGCCGTTGGAATCGACCCCCGGGTCGCGTCGGAATACGCACGCCTCGCGCAGAGCGCGCCATGAATACATCTCGATGGATGGATTCCTGTCCTGGAAAGAACGTAAAGAGTCGAGACTCTGTTGGACCAGGCTGAATGCATTCGAACCCCAACTGGAAGCAAGTAGCCCGCGGAGTGTAATTTTGAATACGGGTTCGCGATCCATCGTGACCGCAAGATAGGAAGCCGATAGGCTCTCCAAAGTTCTCGAAACGGACTCCGCGTTCAGTGCGGGACGAGCGTTTCGTACACGGCTGCTGATTTCGCTACGTCGGACGCCGGCACCAGCACATCGAAGCTGCTGTTCGATTACAACGTCCAGAGCGACGCGACCTGTATCATCTATCGACTCGGCGATGTCGGCGATAGGCCCCCTTCGCGGCGGGATCTTTAGGTCGCTTCCCAAGACTGCCCCATCGAGTGTCAGTTCCGCAGCATGATGGAGAAGTCCGAGCCGTCCGCCGTCATATGTCGTAACGAGCCCCACCTTCTCCAGGTCCTGTAGGTGCTCCCAAGCGGCCTGGCCGGGAACTCCGCAGATCTTCGCGATCTGGTATGCGGGGATGCTCGCTTCCCCGGTGCGAAGGGTTTCGTCGCTCAAGACGATGAGCACGTGCTCGTCTGAAGAAGATAGGTTCGGTAGAGCGTTCCGTATATCCATGGTTTGGGCTTCGACACTTTGCCCAATCGACGTCGAATGTCCATCGCGTCTCGATGGGCTTCACTCGCGATAAGGGCTTGCCAGGGTGTCCTTTACACGGAGCGCGAAGTTTCGACCGACGCGCGGCCCTGCGATGTTGCGTTCTGGAGAGCGTCGCGACGTTGCGAGAATCCTCGACCATACCCGCCAGCGGACCTCTCCGGTGCCGCCATCGCGCTCCACGTGTTCCGCCGGATAGCTTCTTTTCGTTTCGTTTGCAGGACCGGCGACTCGTCCAGATTTTTCGAGGAAATGGTCAATTGGCTGAGGGCTCGCACCCGGCGATACCGCGATGGTTGGAGCAACACCCGCTGCCCATGCGCGAGCACAAGCAGGTCGAGGTCCAACCATCCACGCACACCACTGAGCGCATTGCCGCGAAATCCTTTCGCTCCGCCGCGAGCTGTTTCGCTTCGGCGGCGGCGATGGAGGCGCGGGCCTTCTGTAACGCGGGAGCCTCTGGGTCAGGAGCCTTGGCCAGAAGACGTTTGCTTCGCACACGTCGGGAAGCACGCTCAAGATGCGCGCGGTGCGATCGGCTGGTCCAAGATTGCGTTCCTCGGTGTCTCGAGCCTCCTTGGCTCGTTGTTGTCGTTCGAGTTCCTGGGCGCGCTCTTTCTTCGCTCGCTGTTCCTCGGCCAGGGTTATGGCCTCTATTTCGGCCTCTTTGGCTTTTCTCGGCTCGTATGTGAACGCGCGTCCATCGACGGATCGGAGAGTCCATTCGTGGAGCACATGATTCAGCCGTCGCCCACTACGAGCCGTACCGATTGGGGCGCGTTCGAGTTCGAAGTGGCCGACTGGCTTGTCCGCCAGGGGCGCTACCACAGCGTGGCCGCTCAGGTGGCCGTTGGCGTCACGAGCAAGGGCTACCCGTACAAGATCGACGTTGTGGCGCAGGAATCATCCCTGGTCACTTCATCGCGGCGAGGGTGGCGCGCTTCACGATGCTTCTCGCCATCGGCGGCGCGCTGCTGGGCGGCACGTTGACCATCGTTGGCGTGCCGACCCTTCTGCTCGCGTTCTTCGTCCTGGTCGGATGCCTGGTTGTGCAGAAGGTATCGGGCACGCGTACGATGGCGACGACGTGGGTCGAGTGCAAGCGCACGAAGGCGCGCGCGGGAACCGCGGAAGTGCGCGAGCTCCACGAGAAGGTGGAGAAGGTCCGCGCGAGCTCGCGAGGAGTGGACGCGCCCCAACACGTCTGCCTCTTCTCCGAAAGCGGCTTCACGGGGCCCGTGCTCGAGCACGCGGCGGCCTGCGGCATTCGATGTTATCGCCGCGAGGGTAACATCTTTGTGGAAGAGCCACGCCCCTCCGCAAAGGTGGTCGCCGCCTCCAGGGTCGTGCGTCGCCCAAAGACCAAGTCGGAAGGTGCTGGGGACGACGACGACGCGGCCCCCCCTGTTCACGCCCTGCGAGGTGAGGGCACTGGTCCCGTTCTATGTTCGGCTCCTCGTCCCTCGGTATATGGTGCAGCTCCTTGCGTTCAAAGAGCACGTGGCCAAGCACGGGCCCGTGCGCATCAGCGAGCCGGAGAACATCCCAGGGTTCAAGGAGTCGCTCGCGAAGCTCGAAGGCACAGGCGCGGAGAAGTCGGCGAAGGTGCCTACGGAAGGTTAGCCGCGGAGAACAGCTCCGGGCCGCTCTGGGCCCACGAGTGATATCGGACAGCGGAGCGCCCGGTCTCGAGCTGGCGCGTGCAGAAGTGTCCCATGTCGGTTCAACTTTCTCGACGTCGCGATCATCGGAGTGCTCACGTTGGTCGCGGCTGTCTCTCCGCGTGCGCGCATGGCGGGGACGTGATAGATCGAACGGGATGTGCCGTCGCGGTGACGTGAAATTCAGCACGCAACGGATTCGGCAGGCCTTCACGGCGTTCTCGCTTCTTGAACTCGCGCGCATAGGTTCAGCTGGACGAATCGTTGGTTTCGCGAAAAGCCCTGTTCGAAGGTGGCGTCCCAAGCGAGTTGGCGATTACCTATTTACGCCCGACGAGGCGCGCGCCGTCGTGCCTTGGTACGAGCGGATGCGGGTAGATCCTTCAGGGGCTCGACGCCGCGATGACGGCTGACGAAGATATCGCGCGTGATACAACGCAACGAAGAACTACTCGTTTTGATTGAGACCTTCCGCAACACCCTCGTATCGCGCGCGACCGGCGGCGGCGGTGACGACAGGACGTATGCTCTGGCGCGCCGAGCACTTCTCGACGACCCAGAGCTCGCCCACGTCACGCCACGCTGGGTTCGCTCGTGCCGAAACCTCAGCGACTTCTGGGGGATGATCCAGCCGAAATTTGGTCGGTATCATGAGCGGCGTGATTGGTTACGTGTCGAAATGGAGCCGATTTTCAACGTACTAGAGGGGCGACCACCGCGTCCCGCGGACGAATCGATAACCGAGCGACTTCGCGATTCGGGGGCGGCATACGTCCACGAGATGTGGGAGAAGGCGCTTGCACGACGCGAACAAGATCCAGACGGTGCTATCACCCTTGCGCGCACCCTGCTTGAGGAGGTGTGCCGCTTTGTCCTCGATGAGGAAGGTGAGACGTACGACGAGAAGGCCGAACTGCCGAAGCTCTACGGTCTGGCGGCAAAGAAGCTGATGCTTGCGCCTTCGCAGCACACCGAGGATATCGTCAAGCGCATCCTCGGCGGCTGCCATTCGATTGTGGAGGGTCTCGGCGCACTACGCAGTAGGTTAGGAGATGCGCACGCCAAAGGGAGAACGGGCGCGCATGCTGCACCCCGACACGCGGCCTTCGCCGTCAATGTTGCCGGAGCGGCGGCTAGCTTCATTCTGGAGACCTACGAATACCGCAAGACCATTAGCCGTCCGAATTCGTGACGTTTCCCGTCAGCAGATACCGCGCCATTCGGAGACCCTTGCGTGCGCTCGTCGTTGAGAGAGCGCTCGCCGCGGACTACGTCACCGACGACTACAATCATCAACCAGAGATACCGCATTGTCGCCGGCGTCATGAACATTGGCGGCGCCAGTTTAGTGAGTCTGGAAACTACGAATGTCGACCTTTGGTAATATGGCAATCTATCGTTGCCGATTCCAGCGCGGCAGTGCTAATAAGGGGGTATTCGGCGACCCGTGGGGACGAGGACATTCACGTTGGTGATCCTATGGCTTCGTGCCGTCCGGAGCTTGACGGCGGGAGGGGCAATGGTCACAAGATTACTTGGTCACCGCTGCGCACGGCATTCCTTCGGGTGAGGTGACGATGTTGCTATAAAATCGGCGTTGAAGTTCGGGACGATTGCGGCCGATATTCTGGGTCTCTTGGCGCAACCATCCCTGCACATCGTATTCTTGTTTGTCGGGCGGAGAAGGCAGCCCTTGCGTTTATGCAACCGACGATGCGAGCAGTCACTGCACGACGCTGATTGGTGAAACACAAGATTTGTGAATCCATCAGTGGAACGCTCGGTGCAATATAGATGTGCCAGAAGTGGACGCAAAAATTGGACTAGTAGCTAAGTTTAATGGGGGGGCTCGCTCCTCGAGAGCAGCCTGGAAGCCATGGCAAATACGCGTAAACGATACACGGCGGAGTTCAAGGCGAAGGTCGCGCTCGAGGCGGTTCGTCGGGAGGTGACCGTTCAGGAGCTGGCGAAGCTGTACAAACTTCACGCAGTGCAGGTCTTCAAGTGGAAGAAACAGTTCCTAGAGAATGCTGGTCGCGCATTTGACGCGAGCGAAGTGCCCGGGCAGCGCGAGGCCGAGCTTCTCAAGAAGATCGGCGAGCTAACCGTCGAGCGCGATGTTTTAGCACGAGGGCTCCGGCGCATTCGGTGAAGGACTGTCGCAAGATGGTGAACACGTCCTGTCGTTCGCCGTCATCGGAGGAGCATTCGGTGCCACCCGCAATTGCTTCGCGGGCTCGAAATTTTCCTCTCGAATCATCTCTGGTGCGCTGACATCACGAACATCCCTATGGCGCACGGATTCGCCTATCTGATGGTCGTCGTCGATGGGGGTTCCAGTCGCGTGTTGTCCTTTCGATTCTCGACACGCTCGCTTTCAGCGTCTGCGTCGAGGTGCTGTCAGAGCCGCTCGAACGATTCGAGACGCCCGACATTTCAAGGCCACTTCAGCCAGCTGTTCGACAGACACGGCGCACTGCTCCGCCCGCGAGGAAAGGTCGATGCGTATTTGCGAGTCGCAAAGCATCGGGCTGTCATTGCAAAATCGATCAGATAAAGCGCTATCGTTCAGGGCACGCAGCAGTTTCAGATGGCTCAGTTTACTCGCCTCAGTGGTGTGCACGCCAGGGCGAGATTCGCCAGGTCAATACCCACAGGAACGGAGGAAATAACGGTGTCGATGGATTACGTAGATTGGTTTCGCGAGGTGGCGGAATGTACGCCGCATCGTTGGCAGGAAAGACTGGGTAACGAAAGCAAATGTGACAATCGACTATTTCGAGTCCCGACTGGACTCGGGAAGACGGCGGGAACGGTGCTTGCTTGGGCCTATCATCGAGCATATCGGAAAGTCGTCCACTGGCCGATGCGCCTCGTATTCTGCTTACCGATGCGCGTTCTCGTCGAGCAGACGGAGCGTGCGGTTCGACGATGGCTCGAGCGCGGGAAACTCGACGTCCGCGTGGTAACCCTTCTCGGCGGTCGGCGCGAGGTCGAATGGCTTCAGTATCCCGAGCGGCCCACGGTGCTCGTGGGCACGCAGGACATGCTCCTTACACGGGCCATGGCTCGCGGACACGGATCTGCGCGCGGTCTTTGGCCCATGGAAATGGGAATGCTTCACCGTGATGCGCTGTGGGTCGTGGACGAGGTGCAGCTCATGGACGTGGGGCTCGCGACAACGACGCAGCTTCACGCCTTTCGCGGTGACGATGAGGCCGACGGGAAACCCACCTTGCGCAAAACGTTCACCTGGTGGATGAGCGCAACATTGCAAAGCTCGTGGCTCGAGACCATCGACTTCGCACGCCGTATCGAAAAGGAACCGATTTCCCAGGTACGCATTCCTGCGCGAGAGCGTACTGGTTCTGCGTGGAAGAACCCGAAAAGCCTCGAGCGCCGCACCGACGTCGGCACCCCAGAGGAAGTCGCGGAGCTTGCGGCCTCGAGCCATCGACCAGGTTCGCTGACACTCGTCATCGTCAACACCGTCGAGCGAGCGAAAAAGGTGGAAGCCGCGCTTTCGAAATCAAGAATGAAGGCCGACGTGCATCTCGTTCATTCGCGCTTTCGCGGCGCGGAGAGGCGGCAGTGGGACTTCCTTGCAAGAGAGTCAACGATTCCACCCGAGGGACGCATCATCCTTTCGACGCAGGTCATCGAAGCCGGCGTCGATATTTCAGCGTCGACTTTGATAAGTGATCTCGCACCGTGGTCGAGTCTGGTCCAGCGTTTCGGCCGCTGTGCGCGTTATCCCAACGAGAAAGGGCGCATCGTGATCGTGGGCGCCGTCGACTGCGAGAATCCAGAGAAGAGCCTGCCCTACAAGATTAACGAGATTGCGGCGTCGGACGCGGCCCTGAGGGAGCTCTCCTTGGATGGGCGCGACCTTGGGCTCCGGTCGTTGGAGACCTTCGAGGAGCTCCTTACCGAGCGTGACCCCGACGCATTGGCGACACTCTATCCCTATGACCCTCTTCACGTCCTGCGACGGCGAGATTTCGATGATTTGTTCGATACGACTCCCGATCTGTCCGGCGCTGATCTCGATGTAAGTCGATACATTCGCTCGGGTGAGGATCGGGATGTATCCGTTTTCTGGCGTGAAATCGGAAATCCCGGACGAAGGAGCCTGCAGGACATCGAGGCACCGGCGCGCGATGAGCTTTGCCCGGTTCCCGTGGGCGAGCTGCGCGAGTTCCTGAAGAAGAGCGTCGGCTACGTCCGCGATTACCTGAGCGGAGACTGGAAGCGAATTGATGTCGCCGTGCCCGGAATGACCGTGCTTATTCCCTCGGCCGCCGGCGGCTATACCGCTCGGAGCGGCTGGGACCCGAAGTCTGACGCCGTCGTCCCATCGCCCGCTATTTCCCGCGACGAGCTCGCTCACGAAAGCCAAATGACGAGTACGGCAGCCTCCTCCGACGGCGAAGAGCTCTCGATGTCGAAATGGAAGACCATTGCGACTCACGGACGAGAGACGGGCGAGCTCGTGGTAGGGATGGGCCGTTCACTAGGATTTTCCGATTCGCTTCTTCGGGTGCTCTCCCTGGCCGGTCGATGGCACGACGCAGGCAAGGCACACCTTGTGTTTCAAAATGCCATACGAGATGAAATTCGCGCTTCGGAAACCGTAGGAGCGCGACGAGACCTCGCAAAAGCACCCAAAGAAGCGTGGAAGAAGCCTCCGTACCCCAATCGGCCGGGCTTTCGGCACGAGCTGGTAAGTACATTGCTCCTGTTCGAGGTCCTCCGGCGTACGAATCCGGGGCACCCGGCATTGGTAGCACCTCATGGTGATTTGCTCCGTGCCCTCGGCCTCTCGGTCGATGCCGATGCACCAAGCGACGAGGAACGTATCGTGAACCATTCTTTGGCCGACGAGATAGCGAGCCTCACCGCCGACGAGTTCGATCTACTTGCGTATCTAGTTTGCTCGCACCACGGCAAGGTACGCACGAGTTGGTCGAGCACGCCGAAGGATCAGAAGAACGAGCAGGGAGACATTCACGGCGTTCGCGAGGGCGATGTCGTGATGCCATTTTTCATTGCCGGGCATGGCGCGACGAAATACGAAATTCCGAACGTGCACTTGTCACTCGCATGTGCATCGATGGGTCTCAATGCGCGTTACGGAGCGTCGTGGGGTGAGCGCGTCGCCAAGCTGCTTGCACGACTCGGGCCGTTTTCTCTGGCTTATCTAGAGGCTATTCTTCGTGCGGCCGATTGGCGCGCGTCACAGCTCGCCACGGCGGAGGACACATGACCCTTCATGTTCATGCGCTCCGCGGGTGTGCGCCGACGCCCCTGGCCCATTACTTGAAAGCACTAGGCGCATTTCGGCTGATTGCCGAACAGAAGGACCCCGAAGTGCGCGCCTTTTGGAGGGACGATACGTTCTTTCTGGTGACGGTGCTGGATCATGAGCAATTGCTGAACTTTATTTGCGACGATTTCGAGCCTACGCCGCTGGTCAGCCCGTGGAACGGCGGCAGCGGTTTCTATCCGAAGGACGCCAATTCTGGAATCGACGCCATTGCCAAGTCCACCGCGAAGCGGTTTGGCCAATATAGGGACGCGATCTCGTTTGCCCGCGCGCAAGTGAACGGGCGAAATGAGCGGCCGGAGACAGACGAGAAGGCGGCGCTGCTGGCTGAATGTCAGCGCCAATGGCCGGAGCGCGCGCTCGACTGGTTTTCGGCCGCGGTCAGCCTGTCGCGAGAGGGGACGGTGCGATACCCGGCCTTGCTCGGAACCGGGGGCAACGATGGACGGCTCGAATTCACGAACAACTTCATGCAGCGGCTCGTCAGACTCATCGATGTCGAGACGGGATTGGCGGATGGGCTCAGTCGCTCGCTCGCCTGCTTGGCGCTCTTCGGTACCCCCGAGCATGGGCTTGAGCACGGCGCTGCCATCGGACAATTTCTTCCGGGCGGCGCCGGTGGTGCCAATGGGACCGCGGGCTTTGACGCCGCGAGTCTCGTCAACGCATGGGATTTCGTTTTGATGCTGGAGGGGGCGGTCTTCTTGCGGGTGGCCGCGCTTCGACGCCTGAATGGCATTGAGCTCGCGCAAGCCGGTGCACCGTTCGCATTTCGGGGGCTACCCGGTGGATATGGCAGCGCGGCACCGGATGATGATGGGGGTCGCGGCGAACAGTGGCTCCCGCTTTGGGATGCCCCAGTCACATTGGCGGAGCTTCGGGCCGTATTTGCGGAAGCCCGCGTCTCGAAAGATTCCTCGCGGGCCGAGGGGGCGCTGGATGCGGCCCGCGCGATCGCGCAGCTCGGAACGGCCAGGGGGATTCGTTCTTTCATTCGATTCGGCTTCATGGAGCGCAACGGCCAATCGAATCTTGCCGTGCCGCTCGGCCGTATCACCGTCCACGAGCGACCCGCCAAAGACGTACGCCTGATCGACGAGCTCGATCTTTGGCTCGAAGCTCTTCGCCGCACCGCGCGCGACGGTCACGCGACGTCTCTCGCACGCGCCCTGCGGCGCCTCCAAGCCTTGGCCTTTGACCTCACCACGACCGCTGTCGCGCCTGCCCGACAATGGGGAGCTCTCGTCGAGGAACTCGGCATGGTGGAAGACATCCTCGTTCGGGCTCCGCGCTTCACGGCGGAACGCAGGCTACGTCCGCTCCCTTCGCTGTCGTCGCGCTGGCTCGCCGCCTGCGACGACGGCACCGTCGAATACCGTTTGGCACGCGCCCTCGCTTCGACTCGGGCTCCGTATCGCGAGCCCGACGGGCTCGGACCGATTCGCGCTCATTGTATGCCACTCGACCCAGCCTCTGGATTCAAGCGATTCGCCGCGTCGGCCGATTCCCTGCGCAAGGACCGGCGAGTCCTTTGGACCGGGCGCGAGATCGCGCGCGATTTGTCTGCGATCGTGCTCCGCCGTGTTACGGAGGGGGCCGACGCCGGATTCGATGGCATCCCTCTCGAAGGAATCTCTGTCGCAAACCTCCTGGACATTGACGCTTTCGTTTGCGGCCAGGTCGACGACATCCGATTCGCACGACTGGCTCGAGGACTCATGGCCGTCACCCCGGAGTCGATGTCCAATGAATCGAGCGGACATCCCCGCAAGGCGCCTTCACTCTATGCGCTTTTTCGTGTCGCGAATCTCGACGCGTCTGAGCGCACACGACGAGCCTCCCATGAATGGGGAGTTCGCCCCCGGTGTGACTCGCAGACGATTCGATTGTTGGTAGCCGGTCGTCTTCGCGAAGCGGCGCGAACCGCGGTTTCTCGCCTTGGCGCGATGGGGCTGCGACCGAAACTTCGTTTGGCCGCGGGCGACGCACCCCTCGCGATGCGCCTCGCGGCCAGCCTCGCCTTTCCCATTGGTCCTCGCGACATTTTGCGTGTTTTCGAAGCGGTCACGAAACCGCTCGACCTACAACCCTCGGAGAACTCATGAGCCTCGATCTTTCCGCTCTTCTCGACGACTCGAAGCCTGCAAGATTGCTGATCGAAGCGTCGCTCATTCCCGTACAAGGGAAGCGTTTTCAACCGACCGGCTTCCCCGACCTGGGAGCCGCCGTCTTCGATACCAAAGACGGTACACGTCTCATCGTCGAGAGCCATCAAAGCATGGCGAATCGCCTCGAAGCAGTATGTTGGGATCATGCCAATCGGTCGCTGGTCAGCGAGCTGCAGGGGCTATCGCACGTGCTCGTGAACGACTCGGACGGCAACTATTTGACGAGCACGATCACCGAAGCACACCGGCTCAATTCGCCGTACATTCTCGAGAGCAAAGATCGGAGGTTCTTCGAGCAGTTCAGGAAAGAGACGGAGGTACTCGAGAAAGGTCGACTCGATCGCGCAAAACTGGCGGCTATTCTGTTCAAGTATGATGTCGGTTCATTGCTCCACGGAATATTTCTCGCGAAGAAGGAGCTCGTGGGGGGAAGGCTCCGCATCGAACGCGCACTTTCGGCATTCATCGAAGCCGAAGGAGCACGGGTGGCGGCATCTGGTGGTGTCAAAAATGATCACGTCGATCCGAAAGGGGGCGACAAGACGGAAAAAGGCGCGAAAGAGGGTTTCGGCAACGTTCCGTTTCAGCGCGATGAATACACGGCCGACCGCATCGTGGCCTACTTCAATCTCGATCTCGTGGAGGTCCGAGGATTCGGTTTGGGTAAGGACGCCGAAGCACTCCTCATTGCTCTGGCGCTGTACAAGATTCGCGCATTCATCGAAGGGAATTTACGGCTTCGTACGGCATGCGACTTCGAAGTCGACGGCGAGTTGCGCGTGCGAAGGCCCGCAGGCTTCGCGGTCCCATCATTCGCAGGACTACGCAAAGAGATGCCGCGGTTGATCGCCAAATGTGCACGGGCTTTCGCAGGCGAACGAGGCGCAACGACCGTGACGTACAAGGCCTGACCATGCTCATCCTTCGCTTTCATTTCCCCGGTGGTCGCTATCATGCGACGCCATGGGGCGCCCACGTTAACGAAGGCCTCGTCGAGTGGCCCCCGAGCCCGTGGCGTCTGCTCCGAGCACTCATCGCCGTCGGCTTCGCGCGGCACGGCTGGACCGAAGTTCCCGCAGCGGCACGCACGTTGCTGGAACGACTATCCGAAACGTCTCCAACGATGCACCTGCCTCCCTCGAGTGCATCGCATACGCGCCATTACATGCCGTCGTTTTCGGGTAAGACGGCGAGGGTATTCGACGCCTTCACGTATGTCGGCGATGGCGCACTGGTCATGACATGGGACATCGCACTCACCAACGAGGAACAGGCACTGCTCGACTCACTGCTGGCGGCAATGCCGTACTTGGGTCGAGCCGAATCATGGGTGGACGCCGCACGTATTGAATCTCTTCCGAGCGGGCTCGAGCCGTGCATCACCAGCGAAACGTGTCCAGGTCCCGATGTCGAGCGGGTACTCCTGCTGGCACCGGAGACCCCGGCGGCGTACGCATACTGGCGCGCAGCGGCTTTCGAACGTGAGGTTAATCGACTCCTGCAGGGCCGCATCGCGGACTCCGAGGAAAAAAGCAAGTTAGCGACGACGACCAAACCGAGAAAGAACGGTTTTTCGCTGCGGACGAAGCAGGACCGCGATCCGGAACCGGTCCCATTGACGAAAAAGGAGCTGGCCACCGTCAACGAACTATTCCCGAAAGACATCATCGACGTCTTACTCATAGACACGAAGAGATTGCAGGCAGATGGCTGGAGCCAGCCTCCTGGAACGCGGTGGCTCGCTTATTGGCGCCCAGTCGACGCGTTGTGCGCGTCGCCACGCCCTAGTTCACCGATGACGCGTCGCCAACGGCCAACGACGGCCTTGCTGGCTCTTGCTTCCGACACCAAGAACGGCCACGCGCTTCCCCCCATGAGCGACGCCCTTTGGCGAATGGAGGCAATGCACGACACTCTGGTCAGACTCTCCTCTCGTGATGGAGAGACGGTGTCTCCCGTCTTCAGTGGCAGGGAGCATGGCCAGCCCATTCCGATGCATCGACACGCAACGTTGCTACCGCTTAACCTCGGTCGCAGTCGAGGTAGAATCGACCACGTCTTGATTCATGCACCCATGGGTTTCGACGAGGACGCCGTGAGCGCATTGTCCCGAATTTCCTTCACGTACGCAAAGGGACTGCCAAGAATTTTTGTCACCCTCGCCGGCCTGGGAAAGAAGACTGACTTCGCGGAGCTCGTCTCCCTCGTGCGTTCGTCGAACGCCTTTCAAACCACGACGCCATTCGTTCCCCCGCGCTTCGTCAAAAAGCGAGGCAAGGATACCCTGGAGGAACAAGTCCAAGCCGAACTCGAACGTCGGGGGCTCCCTCGTGCCCTTCGCGTGGAAATCCTCCCCGAAAGCAGCATCCAGTTTCGGACATTCCGAAAAGTACGGCAGGCAGCCGATCGCGCGCCGCCGATGCGGCTTGGTGTGGCTGTTCGATTGGCCTTTGCGCAGCTCGTCGAAGGCCCTATTGCGCTTGGTTATGGCTCACACTTTGGGCTGGGATGCTTTCAGCCGAGCGAGAGCAGCTCCAAGCGCGAGTTATCGGATGGAAGGGCCATTATGGCGTGAATCCGGAAACGGACCGTACGCGCGAATGCTAGCGCTGCCGGGATGGGGCGAGTCCGTGGGGCGCTCGCGGCGCCATCTGTTCTTTGAAAACGGGTACTTACAGATTAGGGGCCGCGGATCTGCGGACCTTCGTCGACCGAGGAATCAATGGAGCATCGCCATCGCTCGCAAAGGGCAGATTCCGGAGTTTGCCGATCCGCCGAGAAAGAGCAGCGGCCACATTGAAGCGAACCACGCGTATCGCTCGACCCGGTGGACGGCGAGCTCCGATCCGTCGAAGACGATGGTATCGGTAAAGCGAACGCTCACCACAATCGTCCGAGACGAATGGCGGCCACATTGAAGCAGGCGTTGCGAGGTCGTAAATGGGTGGAAGTCCCGTGCCGATCCGCGGTGATGAGCGGCGGCCAAGTTGAAGCTTGGTCAGCAAGCGGCGTATCCCATTGGTCAACCTACTGGACCGCTCCGCCGTGATGAACGGCGGCCACTTTGAAGCTGGCGCCCCTGCTCGATCCGAGCGAAGTTTGGCGCTCGGATCCGCCGTGATGAGCGGCGCCCACGTTGAAGCGCGCCTCGCCGACGACGCCGTAGATTCGTTGAGCGAAATCCGATCCGCCGTGAAGAGCGGTGGCCACATTGAAGCGCTTGCGCATATTGCCGGCGAAGCAATGGCCGCACATGCACCGATCCGCCGTGATGAGCTGCGGCCACGTTGAAGGACGCAATATGGCAGCTCTGAGGTGGGGCTTGCCAACCGATCCGCCGAGAAGGGCGGCGGCCACGTTGAAGGCGGAGAGCCAGGAGGGCAGTACCGGACATTGCGGCTCGATCCGCCAGGGGGAGCGGCGGCCACGTTGAAGGCATTAGTATGACTGGACTTGCTGCGTATGCTTGGTAATCCGATCCGCCGAGATGAGCGGCGGCCACGTTGAAGGCGGCCCCTTCCACGTGAGCGTGACCGGCATCTTCGCCGATCCGCCGTGAAGAGTGGCGGCCACGTTGAAGGAACTACGGCAACGAGGCCCCGGGGTACAACCTCGACGCGATCCGCCGTGAAGAGTTGCGGCCTCGTTGAAGGATATACCTCGCTCACCCTGAGCGGCCGTTGGAGCCGGAGGCCGATCCGCCGTGAAGCGCGGCGCCCACGTTTGAAGGACCTTTACGGAGCGCGTACCGATCACAGGAAGACCAGACCGATCCGCCGTGAAGAGCGGCGGTCATGTTGAAGCCACGGCTCCCGTGTTCGGAGCACTGCCTCCGCGCCGCCGTAGCCGCCCCGCCGAGATGAACGGCGGCCATGTTGAAGCGCGAGCGCGTTCGCGATTTCCTTGGCGCCCTCGTAGTAGCCGATCCGTCGTGATGAGCGGCGGTCACGCTGAAGGGCGACGCCGGCAGACACACCACGGTCGACGGGCGGCATCCAATCCGCCGAGATGAGCGGCGGCCACGTTGAAGCGTTCGTTCCGACATGGCTATCCGACAGGACGGGCCAGCCGATCCGCCGAAATGAGCGGCGGCCATGTTGAAGCTGGCCGATTCGATGCGCGGCGATTGACCTTGCCGGCCCGATCCGCCGAGATGAGCGGCGGCCACGTTGAAGCGATTCGATCGGAAAGGCCATAAAGGACGTAGGCAAGGGACGATCCGCCATTGATGAGCGGCGGCCACGTTGAAGATCCCCGGCGACCGGTGAACGGGCATGGCCACTACCTGCCCGACCCGCCGTGACGAGCGGCGGCCACGCTGAAGCGCGACGCCGCCAGTCACACCACGGTCGACGGTGGCGGCATCCAATCCGCCGAGAAGACCGGTGGCCACGTTGAAGCACGAGGACCGAAGCCATGTCTACGAAAATCCAACTGCCGCTCCGTCGGGATGAACGGCGGCCACGTTGAAGCACGGACACCAAGGCCCTCGAGCGCCGTCGTCGTGACCTGCTCCGCCGAGAAGACCGGCGGCCACGTTGAAGCCCTATTGGCGGCTCGCTCTACACCGCGAGCATCATCGGCCGACCCGCCGAGATGAAGACTAGCGGTGTGACGCTCGACCGCTCCGCCGAGAAGACCGGCGGCCACGTCGAAGCGGAACAAGCAGCATCCCGCGCGATGGGGCCCACGTCGTGCCCGGTCGCTCTGCCGAGAAGAACGGCGGTCACGTTGAAGCGGATAACGCCTGTTGCGAAGGCGCCGGGTGCCTTCGCCGATCCGCTCCGGCGAGAAGACCGGCGGCCACGTCGAAGCTCCCGAGCGCGAAGGTGCCGTTGGTGCTGGGTGCCTTCGCCGATCCGCTCCGCCGAGAAGACGGCGGCCATGTTGAAGCATCGTCCAGTGCAAAACGCTCGTGGACGAAGACGACGCCCGCTCCGCCGTGATGCATGGCGGCCAACGTTGAAGCGGCGTAAGCGCCAAAGCGAACGATGAAGCCGCGATAGGTAAGCTGATCCGCGGTGATGAACGGCGGCCACGTTGAAGCCGAGGCGTTTCCCTTTTCGTCGTGCCTCCTCCAGTCCGTCCGCTCCGCCGTGATGAACGGCGGCCACGTTGAAGCGCGGATCCCCGCCGCTGGTGATGGGGGCCATTTCTTGGACCGTTTCGCCGAGAAGACCGGCGGCCACGTTGAAGCATCACGGGCGCAGAGCACGATGCGCCGCCGCTCCTCGTGGACCCGCTGCGCCGAGAAGACCGGCGGCCACGTTGAAGCCTTCAGCGGTTGATCGCGTGAGGGTAAATACCGTTTTCCGCTGCGCCGTGAAGACCGGCGGCCACGTTGAAGTATGGGCTCATCCTACATCCGTACACCCTGGGCTGCCCCGGTCCGCCGTGACGAATGTCGGCCACGTTGAAGCAATTCGCAGTATCAGACGATCGAACCGTCGTGGGCCGTTCCGCCGTGAAGACCGGCGGCCACGTTGAAGCACCGCGAGCCGGGCGGCGTGAACGGCCATGCCGGACGGACCGCCGCCGTGAAGACCCGGCGGCCACGTTGAAGCCGGTCGGGTCTCGTGGGTCCACGTCGTCCGCCAACCCGATCCGCCGTAAAGAGCGACGGCCACGTTGAGGCACCGCGACGGGATTCTTGGAGGCGTTCCACTTCTCCGGATCCGCCATGAAGAGTGGTGGCCACCTTGGAGCGGATCGGGAGAGAGCCGCGAGACGAGATGATCGATGATGAGCGGTGGCCGCGTTGAAGGATCTTCGTGCTCGAAGCGACCGTCATGTTGGTGCACGGCCGATCCGCCGTGAAGAGCGGCGGCCACGTTGAAGCCCATCATCACTACTCGCCATCCTTGACGCAGCTTGGGCGCCCGATCCGACCTGAAGAGTGGCGGCCACGTTGAAGCCGGTAAGCACCGTGCCCGTGCCGAGCCCCAGCGACACGGCCGATCGCCGTGAAGAGCGGCGGCTACGTTGAAGCTCGGCAAGGCGAGCGAGAATCTTCCCCTCGCGCTTTTCGCCAAACCGCCGTGAAGAGCGGTCGGCCACGTTGAAGCGCATCCGACTTCGTGCCGCTCGACTTCGCAGTGAAACCGAACCGCCGTGAAGAGCGGCAGCCACGTTGAAGCGGCGCCGTCGAGCTCTCGCCGCCCGCCTCCACTTCCCGGTCCGATCCGCCGAGATGCACGGCGGCCACGTTGAAGCTCCCAGTCCCGCGGGGTCTTCCTCGGGACTTGGTCGCCGACCCGCCGTGATGGACCGCGGCGAGTTGAAGCTTGCTGGGAGTGAACGGGATCTTCACCTTCACCGCCCAATCCGCCGTGATGGACGGCGGCCACGTTGAAGCTCGCAGCATCCGGAGCTCGCCGAGGCGCGGGCGACGTCCGCTCCGCCGAGAAGAACGGCGGCCACGTTGAAGGGTGCCATCCGGGGCTACGGTGACCGGTGCCATAATCCGCTCCGCCGTGATGAACGGCGGCCACGTTGAAGCACCGCGTGACGGACGTCGTTCCATCGCTCACGAATGCGTCGTCGATCCGCCGTGATGAACGGCGGCCACGTTGAAGCAGGTTGTTGCCGAGCTTCAGCGTCGTGGTGAAGCCCACCGACCGATCCGCCGTGAAGAACGGCGGCCACGTTGAAGCGACAAGCATGCGCACGAGGCCGCCAATAAACCGCTGTCGGCCGATCCGCCGTGATGAACGGCGGCCACGTTGAAGCAAAAGCAGGCCTTTCGCCGGCTTGGCGAGCCAGTTCCCATCCGCTCCGCCGTGATGAACGGGGGCCCCGTTGAAGCCGCACCGTACCTCCAAGAGTATGGCTAGGAAATGGCCGCTCCGTCGTGATGAACGGCGGCCACGTTGAAGCCGTTGAGGTCAACTTTGGCCAGGTCCCAGCAGCTAGCCCGACCGCTCCGCCGTGATGAACGGGGGCCCCGTTGAAGCGGCCCAGGGCATCGAGGTTGGATATCGCCGTCGATATCCCGCTCCGCCGTGATGAACGGCGGCCACGTTGAAGCCTGCCGAACCAAAGGGCGCTGACCAGATCGAACGGCCGCTCCGCCATGAAGAACGGCGGCCACGTTGAAGCGATCAGCTCCGGGTCGTACAGGAAGCCAGGCTCCAGCCGCTCCGCCGTGATGAACGGCGGCCACGTTGAAGCGTCCGCTAGATCCTGGTCGATGAGCCCCGCTCCGCCGTGATGAACGGCGGCCACGTTGAAGCCAGTAAACGGCAACGCAATGAACGCCGCATTGCTGTACAGACCGATCCGTCGTGATGAATGGCGGCCACGTTGAAGCATGCCTGCCGTCGTCGTCATGGTGAGCAGCAGGCAGTTCCGCCGCTCCGCCGAGATGCACGGCGGCCACGTTGAAGCCAGTAAGGGGGCCGCTCGGGATTTCGCTCTCGCTCGCGGATCCGCTCCGCCGTGATGAACGGCGGTCACGTTGAAGCATGCCGATGCACGGGGTGACCGTTCGCATCGATGCGGACCGCTCCGCCGTGATGAACGGCGGCCACGTTGAAGTCTCGTAGACCTCGTCGCCCTTCGCCACAAGGTTGGTCTGCGTCCGCTCCGCCGAGATGCACGGCGGCCACGTTGAAGCCTTCCGATATGCCTTGTGGACGCGGGCGGCAAGAAGATCCCGCTCCGCCGTGATGAACGGCGGCCACGTTGAAGCTTCGGCATCTGCGGCCGGTCCGTTGTAGCAACGAATTGGCCCGCTCCGCCGTGATGAACGGCGGCCACGTTGAAGCAACCCGGGGGACGTGGGAAGCTTCACGCCCGGCAACCGCTCCGCCGTGATGAACGGCGGCCACGTTGAAGCAAGCTCCCTTAGCCGTGTGGAGATGATCTTGGTGGCCCGCTCCGCCGTGATGAACGGCGGCCACGTTGAAGCCGATCCCAGCACGAAAGAACAGCCGCGCTCTCGGCCACCGATCCGCCGTGAAGAACGGCGGCCGTGATGAACGGCGGCCATGTTGAAGGGGTTGTACGGCCAGAAGGCAGAGCAGCCGTCGCCCGACCAATCCGCCGTGATGAACGGCGGCCACGTTGAAGGGGGCCCCGGCGCGAATCCTTGTCGTCGGCTGGCCCCAATCCGCCGAGATGAACGGCGGCCACGTTGAAGGACTGCCTTCGCGACCGCAAGCTCCTCGGCGAACCGCACACAATCCGCCGCCGAGATGAAACGGCGGCCACGTTGAAGGATGCAAGTCTCCTTCTCGGGCGGCTCACGGCCCGGCGCCAATCCGCCGCGATGAACGGCGGCCACGTTGAAGGGACACGATCAGCAAGACGGGGGCACTCGAGCTCGAGCCAATCCGCCGTGATGAACGGCGGCCACGTTGAAGGGCCGACTGCATCGTACCTCTTCGACCGATCCGCCGTGATGAACGGCGGCCACGTTGAAGGGCGAGCCAGTTTCCATGGAGCAGATGCTCACGGGTGACCGATCCGCCGTGATGAACGGCGGCCACGTTGAAGGATGACCGCGATCGCGCCCGCGACGTGCGGGGTCGCCATCGACCAATCCGCCGTGATGAACGGCGGCCACGTTGAAAGCGTGCGTCGATTGACCGACTTGCCGATTCGGCTCCACGACCAATCCGCCGTGATGAACGGCGGCCACGTTGAAGGGACGTTGATCACCTGTCGTTGAGCGCCGTTGCCCCGCCGGAGTCAATCCGCCGTGATGAACGGCGGCCACGTTGAAGGCCCTTTTCGGCCGCCGTCGTCGCGAACCCACGTCGGAGCGACCAATCCGCCGAGATGAACGGCGACCACGTTGAAGGAAGCACTCATGCCGGTTCGTTGCTACAACGGGCCGGCTGCCAATCCGCGGAGATGAACGGCGGCCACGTTGAAGACCATTCACTGACGCGAATCCAATCAGGCAAAGGGTTCGCCAACCCGCCGAGATGAACGGTGGCCACGTTGAAGGCTCTATCGCGAGGGGCTCCGAGCAGTGTTCTTCCCCCCCAATCCGCCGTGATAAACGGCGGCCACGTTGAAGGGAGCGCATTGGCGGCGATCGGTCCGCCAGGCATTGCCAATCCGCGGTGATGAACAGCGGCCACGTTGAAGGAGGCATTGCGTCGACGTTCATTCGGCAGCGGCCCTCAACGAGCCAATCCGCCGTGATGAACGGCGGCCACGTTGAAGGCCCACGCCGGATGATCCGGTTCTCGACGTGCTGGCGGCCACGTTGAAGCAGCGAGTGGGCGGCTACGAGAGAGGCTCTCGTCTTTCACCCGATCCGCCGTGATGAACGGCGGCCACGTTGAAGCGGGCAGGTGCAGTAATGGCACGGCTCGGCTCTCACCCGATCGCCGTGATGAATGGCGGCCACGTTGAAGCTCGAGCTCTTCCAGCCGCAGGAGCTCCTCGACCGGCCGATCCGCCGTGATGAACGGCGGCCACGTTGAAGCCGCGCAGCCGAGGACACGATCGCGCTGGCGCTCACCCCGGCCGATCCGCCGTGATGAACGGCGGCCACGTTGAAGCAACTCGAGGGGCACGAGGTCCTGAGCGTTCTCGACGAGCCGATCCGCCGTGATGAACGGCGGCCACGTTGAAGCAGCAAGGAGTGCGTGATCGCGTGTGGTGCGACCAGAGGCCCGATCCGCCGTGATGAACGGCGGCCACGTTGAAGCTCGGCTTTCTTACCGTTGCACGCGCGCCACGTCACCCGCCGATCCGCCGTGATGAACGGCGGCCACGTTGAAGCCGGGCTGGCACGACGGCGCGGCAAGCCGAAGGAGAAAGTAGCCGACCCGCCGAGATGAACGGCGGCCACGTTGAAGCGCGCCGTCCTCGACTTCCAGGCACAGCGCGTCGCAACGGGACCGATCCGCCGTGATGAACGGCGGCCACGTTGAAGCTTGACAGACAGGCCAGTGTTGATGGTGCTAGCGCTTGAGCCGACCCGCCGAGATGAACGGCGGCCACGTTGAAGCATACTGCTAGGTACAGAGCGCTAGGGATGCTGGAAGCTGCAGCCGATCCGCCGTGATGAACGGCGGCCACGTTGAAGCAATGCGGCGAGGAGAGAGAGACATGCCGACGACCGATCCGCCGTGATGAACGGCGGCCACGTTGAAGCGCCTCTCTGATGACGGGGCTGGCACCTGGTACCATGGCAACCGATCCGCCGTGAAGAACGGCGGCCACGTTGAAGCATCGTCTCCCCAACTTGGTGTAGCGCAAGATTCTTCACCCGATCCGCCGTGAAGAACGGCGGCCACGTTGAAGCTGCGTAAGCTAGACACGAACATGCGCGTGCGTTCCTACCCGATCCGCCGTGAAGAACGGCGGCCACGTTGAAGCCTCAAGGATGCGGCCAATGCTCACGTCGGAACGGCCGTTCCGATCCGCCGTGAAGAACGGTGGCCACGTTGAAGCCGGACCCGTCCGGGTGGTCACCACTGAACGAATCGACCGATCCGCCGTGAAGAACGGCGGCCATGTTGAAGCTTGGGCACCGACGTCCCCGCCTTCGTCGCGCGAATCGCCGATCCGCCGTGAAGAACGGCGGCCACGTTGAAGCTGGCCGTACGTCGAGGGCAAGTTCGCGGACCAGCCGGCCGATCCGCCGTGAAGAACGGCGGCCACGTTGAAGCTACGTGTCCGCGCAACTGGGCACGTTCCCCGTTTAGCCGATCCGCCGTGAAGAACGGCGGCCACGTTGAAGCTCGGTTTCTCGAACATGCGCATCGGCGACCTGCCCTGCCTCCGATCCGCCGTGAAGAACGGCGGCCACGTTAAAGCCTGTCGTCGGCCCAGAGCTCATCATTACCGAGTGCGTCGGCCGATCCGCCGTGAAGAACGGCGGCCACGTTGAAGCTGCCCACGTGACGTCCGACGCCAGGGGAGACTACGCGGCCGGTCCGCCGAGATGAACGGCGGCCACGTTGAAGCTGAGCGACGTCCCGGAGGCATCATCGCCGAGGGTGGAGCCGATCCGCCGTGAAGAACGGCGGCCACGTTGAAGCGAGCACCACCCCGCGTTGATCGCCGGGGTTTGCATGGCGCCGATCCGCCGTGAAGAACGGCGGCCACGTTGAAGCGCCGCCGCCACGTCCGCGTACATCTTCTGCTCTTGCTCCGATCCGCCGTGAAGAACGGCGGCCACGTTGAAGCGGAAGACGTCCGCGCGGGTCATCCCCAAGCCCGGACGGGCCACCGATCCGCCGTGAAGAACGGCGGCCACGTTGAAGCCACGGAGGCGATGCGATCGTAGAAGGCTCGGAAGTACCGATCCGCCGAGATGAACGGCGGCCACGTTGAAGCAGGAACGCCCCGGCGGCGCAGTTGGAGATTCAACTGTCCGATCCGCCGATAAGAACGGCGGCCATGTTGAAGCTTGATGACGGCCCGCCTGGGCGGCGACATGTTGTGCGCCCGATCCGCCGATAAGAACGGCGGCCACGTTGAAGCATGACACTCATGACCGCCTTGACAGCGCTCCCCATCCGATCCGCCGATAAGAACGGCGGTCACGTTGAAGCCCCGAGAAGACCGTGGTCGTCCCGTCGACGTACGAGTAGCCGATCCGCCGATAAGAACGGCGGCCACGTTGAAGCTGCAGGAACTTCGCGTCGGTCTCGAAGAATTGCCGCCGCAGTCCGATCCGCCGTGATGACGGCGGCCACGTTGAAGGGCTAGCGTCGGCGGGGTCGTGTTGTAGCGACCGAGTGTGCCGACCGATCCGCCGATAAGAACGGCCGCCACGTTGAAGCCGCAGCCCACGCAATCGATATTGGTCGTCCAATCGAACGCCGATCCGCCGATAAGAACGGCGGCCACGAAGCTGGGTAGCACCCAACGAGTCCAGCTCGTTGAGCCTTTCCGATCCGCCGAGATGAACGGCGGCCACGTTGAAGCTCGACCTTTCGCGAGGGCGAGCGAATCTCCAACTTCGTGGCCGATCCGCCGAGATGAACGGCGGTCACGCTTGAATCTTGCCAGCGGCGAGGTGTTCAGAGATGAGTTCGTCGGCCGACCCGCCGAGATGAACGGCGGTCACGTTGAAGCCAGCAAGGGTGGCGTTCGGGATTTCGCTCTCGCTCGCGGATCCGATCCGCCGTGAAGAACGGCGGCTTCGTTCAACCTGCCATTTGGTTGCTCTTCTTCGCAGGGGGGCCTCCTCCTCCGACTCGAGCGGTGGCTTCGTTCGAGCTGGAGAGTGAACCAGTTGTTGCGTCGACGTTATGCGAGGACGGAAGCGAAGGACATATCCACGGACACGAAGGTCTGAAACGCCCGCTCAAATCGGAATTTGAGCTCGCCTTCGTCTCCGCCTCGTTGTTTCGTCATAACGAGCGTGACCGAGTTAGGGTCTTCGCCCACGACTCGGTGGTCCTTCATCAGCGGATTTCGGTGCAGGTACGCGACCACGTCCGCCGTCTTCTCGATCCACGAGCTATCGGCGACGCACCCTTTCGTCGGCTTCGGTCGGGCCTTTATTGCGCGGTCAACTTCGGACGGTTTTTGCTGCGCGACTTCGATGCCTGGAATCCGTAGCTCCTTAAGAAGTGCCCTGAACCGCGTTGTGCTGTGCTTGACCACCTCGTGCTCCTTCATGGCCTGCGTTTCCGCATCGCGGCAAAAATTCTGGACCCAATCGATGACGATCAAGCCGAGCGGCACGCCGTGCGCTCGGCGCATCCGATCCGCTTCCTGGCGCGCGCGGGTTACGACGTGGCCGATGGTCATTCCATCGGAGTCGTCGATGAGCAGCGGAAGCTTGCAGATGCTGGTGGACCTTTCAATCACGCGGTCCCATTCCTCGAGCGTGAGCTGGCCGGCTTTCAACCTGCGCCCGTCGACGCGAGCCTCCCGCGCGAGCACGCGGAGAAGCAGGGAATCGCGATCCATCTCGTTTGAGCAAATCAACACGCCGATGCCCTGTGCGGCTACATTGGCGGCGACCTGCAAGGCAAAGGCTGTCTTGCCCGCTCCTGGGAGCGCCGCGACGGTCGTCTTCTCACCCGCATGCAACCCTCCGGTCTCGTGGTCGTAGCCCGCGAATCCGGTGGGGATGCCCACGGCACGTTTACTCTCCGCGGTGCCGCTCATCGCATCTCGGATTCGAAGCACGATTCGTTTCAACGCCTCGAGATTCGACTCGACGGGCCCCCCGATCCTCTTGCGTGCAATGTCCTCCAGGGCGCGCGCTGCTTCGTCGACGTATTCCTGCGTATCGCCGTAGTCGAGGTATCCGCGCGCGGCGTACTCCTGGCAACGCGCGATCATCTGCCTTGCGCGCCACGTCTCGTACACAATGGTCGCGTAGCGTTCGAGGTTTGCGATGGCGGGGGCGAAGTTGAGAATTTCGGTCAAATAAGGCATTCCACCGATCTGCTCGATGCGGCCGCGGGCTTTGAGCCAGTGGCCGATGCGCACGATGCAATATTGCTCGCCAGTTGGTGACTGTTCTGTCGCGATGTCGAGGATGGCCTCGAAAATACGCCGGTGCCTCTCGGCAAAGAAGTGCTCGGGGCGCAAGAAGGAGTCGATGCGCTTGACTCCCGATTCATCGATCATGAGCGCACTGAGGACGGCTGCCTCGGCGTCGAGATCGTGAGGCGGGATGCCGACGGGTTCGCGTTCGGGCTGGCCGTGTCGGCTGTCTCGGGCGTCAGGAATCAGCCTCAGATGGCCCGCGTCACCCGACACGGGCGCCTCGGTTCGTCACTTCGGCGCCCGGTCTCGGGCGCGCCTTCCAGAGCACCGGCGCTCCGGAACTATCGTCCGGCGGCGAGAACGCGCGCCGCACGGATTCCATGACCTCGAAGAGCTTTGCCGGCGGGGGAACGAATGCGTCATGGGCCGGTGCGGGTGACGAGGCTTCGTTCACAAGGGGGAGAGCGCTCGTAGGCGCAAGGAGTCCCATGAATCGCTCCACGTGGCTCGCGTCGCGGCACACGAGCTCGATGTCGGTGCGGCCGTTCTCGATGTGCCAAGAGCTCGCCCATAGGCCGTCGATGGCTCTTTTCAGGTCGGCGGGAGTGAACTGGTCCGCGAGCCGCGCACGGATCTTCCTGCGCCGTTTGGCGTCCAAGGCTGGTGCGCGAGTTCCACCGATGGTGCGACGCCACCCGGAGAGCCAGTGGTCGAAGACCTCGCGTTCAAGACCCTTCGATGGCGGGCCGTCTTCGCGCATGCTTTGTGACGTGCCTGCCCGAGATATGAGGACAGGCCCACCTTGCCTGGAGCCCTCCGATGCGTTGACCTCGTCCTCCGACGTCGCTCGGGCGCGATCCGAGTCGGGAGACTCGGGGACGACGGAAGTCGCATCGTTCCTTGGTCGTTGGTCTTGGTCTTGGTCGAGATCCAGGTCAAGGTCTAGGTCAGTCCGGAGACTCCCTGGAGGGGAGGGAAGAGACAGTTGGAGACTCTCCAGAGACTCTCTGGAATCCATCGCACATGGTGTTCGTTCGAGTGAACTCGATGTTTGAGCCGACCCGCGATTCTTGATCGGTCGTTCCGAACCGTCGGCCTCGTCCGGTCCTGGGACGTGCGGCTGCCCAACCTTCTGCACCTTTTGATTCTTCGACCAAGTGCGGATGCTCCCGTACCGCTGACCGCGAACGACATAAAAGAGCACCAGGCGTCCGCGCTCGAGCTCTAGGAGCACTTCCTCAAGGGGCTTCTCTGGTGTCATCGACCAAAAAATGTGCCCTTCGAGAAAGCGCGGCTCGGCGCGGAAGTTCCCGTAGTCGTCTGCCAGGACGATAAGTGCAATGAACGTCCTGAACGCGACGCTCGAGAGGCGTGCAGTGACCGCGTCCTCGAGGAGCTCGGGTTTGATCGTTCGGATTCGTCCGCTCATCCTGTCACCTCTTCATTTCGCTCATCTCGCGTTGACGTTTTCTCTCGACGAACTCGCACACGCCGTCCGGCCTCGACCTCCCGGCGGGCGCCTCGTTCATCGCCCTCCTCCGGACAGCCGGTCGAGCTGCCGCGCGAGGACTTCAACGATGTGCCACTGACCCGCCGCGCTCGCTCGATCGATTGCGCGCGTGAGTCGCGAGACATCGTCCTCCACCGGTCCACCGGGTTGGTCCACCGTCCGAGCCGGAACGGGGTTTCGCGTACTTACGCGCGATTCGCTCTCGTCTTCAACGACGGCATCTTGCGAATTCTCCCGCAAATTCACGCTCTCGTCGTTTTCGAGTCCCGTCCGCCCCGCAGATATGTGCTTGTTGGAAGTAGCGAAATCCTAAAGGTGTCACTGGTGACAGGCCCAGTGGCACCTTTTTCGTTTTGTGCGTTTTGTTCAGCCGAGCGTGCGTTGCCGGGTGGACCGATTCCGTGGAGCATCTGGTCGATGCCCGAGGCGCGCTGCTCGCGGTCGGCGAGATCGGGCGCCCGGGGACGGGCTTAGCCTTTCGTTGGCGCGGTGCACGCATGCCGCGTTGGACGGGTACGGCCCACATTTGGATGTCGCCTTTCGGCGTGGATCGGGGCATGCGCCCGTAGGCGCAAACGCGCGGCGTCACCCCTCGGGGTGACGTGACTCCCCGGCACATCCAGCGATGATGCGTAACAAGGGCCGTGGCGCGAACGAACTTTCGAGCGGTGGGGGCCTTCGCCTTGGCCTGGATGTCCGTTCATTCCCACGACGCGTGCGCGGCCGATGCGGGACATCCGGCCAGCGAGAGGTGCGACGCGCTTCATTCGAGACCGCTTGCATCGCGATGCCGCGAACGCCCGGATCTGGAGCTGGGGTTGGGGTCTGGGAAACACCGCGGCCGGCGCGGCCAGCTTCACCCTCGGCGTCTTCGAGACCGACCGAGTCAAGCGTACATGGGACTTCATCTGGGCGGGCGCCGCCCGGCCTTGTTGGTGTTGTTTCCACTCGCCGTGATGGCGGATTCGCGCGAGCTCGATGGCATTCCGGAGAGCACACTGGGAACCTGCGCCGCCGTCGCCCGCGCGGAGGTGCTTCTCGAGCGCGATGCCGCGCAAGAGGAGAGCGGCATCGCGTGGAACAACCACGCCCTCGAGATCGGCATCAACGTGGCGCTCGGGGTGATCATGGGATATGTCCTCGACGATTGGGTCGACAATTCCATTTCAGCCGGCATTGCCATCGGCATGGGCGAAACGCAAATCCTGACGCAGCCCGTGGGCGCCATTCGCGCGCGCAAACGCTATTTCGCCGGTGACCTGAGCTCCGCCCAAGATGCGCGCGAATCCGTCCGTTGGACGCTCACGCCGCTCACCTGGCCCCACGCGAGTGGCATCGTCATCGGCGCCCGCTTCTAATTTCGCATTTCAAATGGTGTTACCGTCGTAGAGCTTCTTGCCCGAGAACGGCGCGGCCCTAACCCCATTCACTCAAGCCCAAACTTGCGCGAGGGCCTCGGGAGCATAGTGTGCGGCCAAATCGGTCCGCGTTTCCCGCGACCGCGAATGTTGCATAAACTGCCAGGAGCTCACGGAGGGCGTCCTGAACATGGCCGGAGACGCGCCGAAGCGTTATATTCCGAATCCGGAAAAATAGCCGGTGGAAGTATGCGTGCGCTCGATCCGACGGGGCGCCGGCACACGGTGATGCTGTTCTACTTCCGATGATTCGAAAGTCGAATGGGGCGCGCGACCCGGCGGCGGGCGATGGGTGGACGGCCACGACGACTGAGAAGCTCGCATGCTGGGCAGCCACTGCCTGCGCTGGTGCGATGGCCTTTGCCAGGAACCCCGTGTCACGTCGGCGGGAGTGAGCGAGCCGTTCTTTCGCGGATGCCATTCTGCTGCAATGCTGGGACAGCAGGCGGCGACTCCGAAGAACCCATTTTTGCAGAATGCGCTTATGAGGAAGACGTGCCCTTCGCGCACCTTGGGCTCGACATCATGCGGGCCAACAAATCCACTCGCTCGTGACGCTCCGACCCGAAATGCGCATGCTGCAATGCAACCGTCGCCTTCGGGCCGGAACTCGTCACCCTTGTTTCGATTTAGGCGAAATCTTTCATCCGCACGCAAAATCGGCGTTATTATACGCGTTATCGCACCCACATTTCCCGCAGATACCTTTGCAAATCGAATAGGCGAGCGGGCGGCCCCGACTCGCGCAGTATTGCCTAGCGGCGGCCACGAGTTGGTCGCAGCAAACACACTTGGCCGCGGGTTCGGCTGAGATTTTCCCGCTGATTCCGTCCCCGGGGTTGAGCGATACTTCAATGTCTCTGCTCTGCAACGCTGTTTGGTTCGGCATGGCCGCGCATGTCGTCCCCACCGGCGTATCCTGAAGGTCCTGCGCCGAGTCCGTACTGGCGGAGGGCTCTTCCGCTCCGCTGCATCCGGCCAAAACACCGAAAAGCACGAATGCGCAACTAGCCAGCCACAAGCCGATCTTCTTTTTTTGCATTTGGCTCTTCTCCATGCACGTGGATTGGATGTTGGAACGCACGAGAGCCCTATCCGGAAACCGGAAACACGCTTGCTTCTCGGCCGTCAGCGCGAATTCGCTCCCGAATGGAGGAACACTCGTTTTAGCGTCCATGACTATTACGCAGCTTCTGCGTCCGCTACTTGGCGAGCCGAAGGAATTTTTCACCGTACCGGTTGTGCCACGCCGCGATGCCATGGAGATGATTCGTATTATTCTATTTGATCACGACACCGCTTGAAGGACGCCGCTCGCACCTGGTCGGAAAGGCACGCACCCCAGCGCAATCCGCTCGGTGTTGATATCTGCCTTGCGCGGTGTGATTCGGACTTCCTCCGTAGTTGGGTGGCGCCGTCGAACCTGGCCGCGTCACGATGGACCACACACGAAGCATGGAGTTTCAAATTGGGATTCGCTTTGGTCCGCGTCGCTCGCGGAGCTCAAACACGCCGCGGCTATCGACGGAGCACAGCGTGCCGAGCTGGCGGCAAGCGTTGCTCGATCGTCGAGCAGGATGAGACCGGGTACCTCATGGTCTGCCACGCGGTGGGCGTTACCGTGTCGACCGAAGCCGCTCTCCAGTTTGCGAGTCTCCGTCTCGAGCCGCAGGACCTCCTCGCCGGGCTCCCTGATGATTTCTTTGAGGGCGCGTCGGATGTCGCAGGAGCACTGGTCCTTTTCACGCAACTCGGGGCTCGTCTGGTCGAGCTGTCGGGTAGGAGCTCGCCATGCGCCTTCTCGTCGCCCGAAGAAAACGGCCATTCGCCGGATCAGTGACAGGTATCGCCTGGTTCTTCGCTGCACCGCTCTTGCTCGCCTGCGGCGGGACGCAGCCGCAAGCCGAGGAACAAAGCCTTGCGCGGCGTGATGCGGTGCGCCCGGAAGTGGCCGACGCAGGCTTGGACAGTGGGTGGGCGGAGCGCGCAAAGGCGGCACAGCGCGAACTCCTCGAGGAAGCGGCGAAGTACGGGATAATCGGCGAGGCGGAATTCGTTCATTCCGTTTCGATCGAGCTGGATGACCCTGCGAGTCTTGGCCACCTTCAGGCGGCTTGGGCGGCGGCGATTTGGCTCACCGAACGCGGATCCTCCGTGACCCTGGATGCGCATGCCTCACGCTGGCACGAGAGCGACGCCGTCGCCCGCTTGGAGCCTAATCGCGCGTTCGATCTCGACCACGAGGTGAACTTCGTCGCGGAAGCCGACGCCACACCGGGTTTGGGCCACGTGATGCACACGCGCGGGCTCCTAAAATTCGCGCGGCCGGATCTCGTTACCGCCGTAGCCCTTCAGGCTATGACTTCGACGGAGCCGGTGATTCGGCGACTCGCGGAGTGGTTCGTCAATGGCGCGATGGTCGCTCCAGGTCATCGCTTCGACCTTGATGACCATCTGGCTGTTTCCTTCGAACCCTATACGCCAGGAAGGAACGCCCCCGACGTCCACTTGAACAACGACGGCATTTACATGCGCCTCGAGTCGACGGGGACGCAGTCATCCAGTAGAAAGCATCGCTCGGCGCGCTGAGGGGACGGGTTGGACGGGGCTACGCTGCTAAAATCCATGTTTCGGGAGCCGAACAGTTCGGGCGACACGGCGGCGGGAGATCGGCGGACGTCCGCGACGGGTGAGAAGCTCGCATGTGGGGTAACCACTACCGGCGCTGGTGCGATGGCCAATACGGGCGCGCCAGACATGGCCCGCGGCGCACCTCCACCAGGCCATTTTGCCGGAGCCCCGTGTCACGTCGACGGGCGTGAGTGAGCCGGTAGCATATCTTCGTGAGGCAACACGATGGGAAAATGCAGTTGACGCCGAGCATTGGGCCCGACGCTTCTACCGAGACGTCACCACCTGGTTCGGCGGGGGACACCTGGCGAGCCTCGCAAGCCGAAGGGTCGGCGCGATCTGAGCACGCTCGACATCCCCGAAGAGCGAGTCGAGATTCTGGAAGGAGGTGGGCAACTCGAGCCTCACGGTGGGCCTGTCCCCGGACGAGGTGTGGAAGTTTGAACCTGCACCGCGCGCTCAGCGGGTACTTACTGGGAACTCGCAATGACGCGGAGCGTCTGCCTATTTGTGTGTCGATCGACTCTCGGAATAACGAAATGTGCTGTTTGCGCATCTGGCAAATTTTGACAGCTCGTCGCATGGGATCTGACGGGCACGTTAAGAAGATGACAGCACCGACATGCATTCAGCGTGTGCGCTGAACATCGACCATGTCGCGATTCCAGCACCAACGGTGCATCAAAGAAGAGTGGACCTATCTGGCTACAAATTCCGAAGCGAAATGTTCAAGCGTCAGCTCGCTGAAGAAGTGGAGAAAGCAGTCGCCAAAGCGCGCGCCGATGATGTTCTTCTCATCTTGAGCGCGCGCAACATCACGGTGAACGATGCTGTCCGAGCGAAAATTCTCGCATGCACTGAATCTGCTCATCTCGAGCGATGGCTTCGACATGCGGTGACCGCGACGTGCGCAGAAGACATTGTCGCGGAATGGGAGCCCCTGCCGCCCGCACGCGCCGTCGCACGTTGAAGCCAACGTACTTCCCACCGCTGCGCATCGTCGACATCGGAGGAAGAGAGCTCGGTATCGAACCTCGTTTGCCGCAAATCGAGCGCCGAACGAGCCGAAGGTTCCCCGGACGGATTTAGTGCAGTTTGATATCGGCGGCGCTCGTCGCATCAATGTGCTTGCCCGCGACCGCCACCCCGTTGGCCTTCAAATCGAAAGAGAGGATGTCCCAGTAATCGCTTTCCTTGAGCGATCCCGGATTCTTCGGAGGCATGTTCGTCGTGACGAACTGCGCGACGTCCAGGGCTGTTTTGAATTGGTTTTTTCGAAGTTTCTGATTCGGCCGTGGATCCAACGGAAGTGCGTCCTTTCCCACGACGGCAGGACCTTCACGCGTGCCCTGACCGCTCGCTCCGTGGCAGATGGCGCACTGAGCGTCGTAGATCTTCGCGCCACGTGCCGCCTGCACCTCCCCATCATCGGCTGCGGTTGGCGCAGGAGACTCCGCTCCTTCTTGTTTCGCTCCTGCACATCCGAACACGATTGCAGCAGAACAAATGAATAAGAGGAGACCTCGAGGCGTCATGGACGTGTTCCCTTTCTGCCCGCGGACCAACGGAGTCGCCGGGATATACAACGGAGTCGCGAAGAGCGTTCGGGTTCCCGGTCAAGTCGTTTACTGCGTACGAATTCGTTCGAGCACCCCGCCGATGATCCGGTCGCAGCGGGGCCGCTCGAACGCAAATGCACCGCGAGTTGCTGCTTCGAGGCGTTCGACCAGAGACTCCTGAAGAAGCCGCCGCGCGCGGTGAAGCCGTGTCTTGACCGTATCCTCGGGAATTCCCAACGTGGCCGCGGTATCTGCGATGCTCATCTCCTCGACCGAACGTAGAACGAAGACCGTTCGGAATGCGACGGGAAGCGCGTCGATCGCTTCTTCGAGCGCCCCGCGAAGCTCCCTGTCATGCGTGCGTTGTTCAGGACTCCGGTGTTCCACAGCCATGATTTCGTCCTCAGTACCGAACTCATCCTCGATGGATACGTTCTTCTTCCGGCGCCGCAAGCGGGCGAGCGCCTCGTGGACCGCAATGCGCGTCAGCCACGTCGAGAAAGCTGCTCCGCCGCGAAAGTCGCCGAGGTGCGTGTACGCCCGAACGTACGCGTCCTGCATGACGTCCTCAGCTTCATCGTCACTGCGAAGAATCGAACGGGCCGCCCGATAAAGTCGAGTGTTGTTGCGACGCATGATGACCTCGAAGAGGTCCGCCTCTCCACCAAGAATGCGCGCCACGACCTGCTCGTCGCTGCCAAGCTCGCGACGTTCCAAGCTGGGCGGCTCCAGACGGTTCATATGGTCCATCTTTTCTGACCGGAGAGAGTACTGCCAGGGGTGAAAGGTTCCCAACATCGACGCGCCCGGCTCGGACCAGCCCCGCCGATCTTGCGACAGCCTGAAGCGTATGCGATGGCTCCGAGGGAAGGCCACTCGCGCAGGGACCTCCCGAGGAGGGAAGGGGATTTCCTCGGGAGGTCCGGGAGTAAAGAAAACCAGCAACTCGTGTCTGTTATCAAGAAGTTCAAGACCGGCTCGATCGAGCCCTATGTCTATGGCAATGCGAATGGGCCTCGAGTGCTGGACCCAATTAGCAAATTCCGAACTTGGCTGGCGAGATCGAGAGGCGAATACGGCTTCACGAGTACAACGTCAGCTCCGTCGACAGCCGTGGCGCCCATACCGGTGAGGACCGCGATCCGAACGTGCCCCGTGCGCTGGTCCCCGCGAAGGCCCCGTATCAACTGCCAACCGTCCATCACCGGCAAACGAAGGTCTGTTACGACCACGTCCGGAACCTCTTCAAAGGCCCGGTTCAGAGCTTCCTCGCCATCCCCCGCTTGCGTCACTCGAAATCCTGCGCGCTTCAAAGCAAAGGCAAATGGCATGCGGCTGTCTTCATGGTCGTCGACCAGCAGGATGTGCGCACGCGTGGACAAGATACCGATTAGACCATAGCAAACCAGGCAATGACACCCTTCTCATGGATTCCCAAGTGCATTGGCAGCACCTCCTGGAGAGTGCTGATCGATAGGTCGCCCGATTCTCCGAGTTATTTGCACCCCGAACGTAAGTAGTCACTGGCGCCGCTTGCTCCAATGTCATGCGATGCTCGAAGGTCCTCCGCCACCGGGCGGGGAGTGCCGCACGGTCGCTCATGAATGCCGGCAGCGCCCGTGGGTCGGCGTTTCGATACTTCCAAATGGACTCGTAACCATCAGGCGGCGCGACGTCCGATCGGGCGCTCCAGGTCCATGTGCGGATAAAATTCTGCTGGTTGGCATGCGACAGCACCCAACTCACGTAAAGCTTGGCTGCAGCCAGGTGCGGGGCGTTCTTGAGGATGGCGGGCGTCTGTGCCCATGTGACCCATGGACCGCTTCTGGGAAGCGAAAAGGCGGCGGTATGGCCGGGCTGCAACATGAGCGGCCCGCCCACACCGAAGGCGGCCGCATACGAACCATTGCGGACCAGATCGCCCGCATCTTGTGTGCCGCGAACGAACTTCGGATTCTGCGCGATGAGCTTCTTGAAGAAGTCCAAGCCGTACTCGTCCGTCAGTTGCTTGAAATAGAGGGGAGCGACGCCTTCACTCGCAGAGATGGGACGATTTCGCCAAGCTCCCAGCCCGACCAGCCGAGTTCCGGCGAGGAGTGCAAAACGAATTCGGCGCCACCGTTTCGGAAGCTTCGCCCGAGGCCGCGGGAGCTTTGCGCTAGCGGCACGCCGCTTTTGCGGTCCAATAGTGCGAAGGGGCGATCATAGGCGACCCTCGCGCCAGCTTGCTGGATATTCCGCCGGCGTCAGGTCTTCGATTTCATGGCTACCTCGGCCTCGTGCGCGCGCTGGCGATGCTTTTGTGCCCGGTCACGATCGCCCAATTTGTCGTAGACGCGGGCGAGATTCTCGCTAGCTTCTTTGACGTCCGCATTGCGTTTCATCTTCTCGGCAAGGATCAACGCTTCCTGATAGTGGCGTGCGGCTGCATCGTGCTGGTTCTCGCGCTCGTCAACTTGACCCAAGGCGTTGTGCGCGCCGACTGACACACTCTCGGAGTGCAGCTCGCGCCCGAGATCGAGAGCATCGTTGAAATAGAGGCGAGCGCGTGCGAGCTCCCCCTTTTTCATCTCGACTTCCCCCACGGCAATGTACGTATATGGAATATTGCGCGTCAGGCCGGCGCGGATGCGCAGGAACAGACAGCGGCGCTGGTAACGAAGTGCTTCCTCGATGTTGCCTTGCTCGAGAAAGAGGTAACCGAGATGGCGCACCGGATACGAAAGTACGTCGGGCTCGTCGGCGCGCTCGGCAAGCGCCAAGGACCGCTCGTAGTAGGGCCGTGCCTCGGCCCGTTTTTCCTCTTGCTCGTACGTGAGGCCGATGTGAAAGAGGCCGCGTGCCTGCCCCGCGAGATCGCCCAACGCCTCGTACGCGGCCACCACCTGCTCGAATTCGCGTCGGACCTTTGTATAGGTTCCGCCGTTGAAAAGGATGTCGCGGTATTCGTGAAACGCCGCCGCATCGGCAGCATTCGCTATGGCGGAGCGGTTCGTGCTTGCGCGGGCGACCGCGTTGGCTTCGTCGATGGCTTTGCGGGTCGCCGCCTCGTCAACGCTTCCGTAAAACGCGCGGTGCACGACCACCCACGCGCGGGCCGCATGAAGCTCGGCGAGCGCTTCGGGCGTGCCATCTCGTTTCACTTGCTCGATGGCCGATTGGAGCGTGCGCTCGGCCCGATCGAACTCACCCTGTCCCTCCTGCGCGTGCGCCAGGGTCGACGCCGACTTGGCCAGCAGCGCGGAGCCGTCCGCAGCCGCCTGCGTCGTGGCGCGCGATGCGCATCCGCCCAGAAGAAAGGAAACCAAAACGATCGCCACGCGCCCGCGCGTCGAAGCGTGCTTTTCTCGCATCATGGTCCCAATCTAGCGATGCGCTGGCCCCGAGGCGCCGCGGCGCTGCCAATGGTCTACCTCATGCTGCGAGTGGCCGATGGGCAGCGATGGAATGCGCTCGGGTCCCATCGCCCGAGAGAGCGCGGACCCAAGCGACAGCCAATCGCGACAGGAGGGTGGCGGAGATGGCGTCGCTCGCGTCTGCACCGCACTCGCTAATGCGTATTTCGGCAATGCGCTAGATAGCTGACTTCGTGAATGGCGATGAGATCGACGACGCTGGCCCAGAGCCATGACGCTGCGTCCAGAGATTTCGTGCGATGGCGATCGAGCTCACGTTTCCAGGATGCACGCTCGCCATCATCAAGCTGTCGTGCGTGGGCTCGCGCGACCACGGTGGCAAGGTAGCGCGCGATCTTCATTGCTTCCTGCTGACAAATATTTTCTAAGTCGAATTTGAGGTCTTGCGGGAGAAGCTCGCGAAGAACGACAGCCTTCTCACAGAGCCGCGCACCGAGCATCCGGTTGCCCAAGGCGGGAGCGAGATGATTGGCACCCATGACGATGCGATCGGCATTCGAGCGCGGCATCGGAACACCTTTGTAGCGCGGTGCAATCGTAGTGCCAGCTTCTTTGACATCGATCAAACAGACCTTTCCCTTCTTGCCAGAAGGACCATGGACGCGAACGAGCACCGAGGTCCGGCACCGACTCTACCCAGATGCGCCAACGCTTCGGCGTTCCCGGGGACGGGCTTAGCCTTTCGTTGGCGCGGTGCACGCACTCCGCGTTAGACGCCTGCCAGTTCGCAGGATCATGGGGCCAGGGAGACGGAGCGAACGACCATGAACGGGGTGCCGCAGATCGGGCTCAAAGTCCATGGATCGAAAATCGTGTTCCGAACTTGGCGGATCAAAAGATTTTCGCAAGGGCAGGGGGCCACCTCGACGGGCGGCCGCGACGAGAGGCGGCCGCCCTTCGGAGAGTGGGTTGGTGGCGGCGACGCGCCCGCGGATGGTTCTGTTACTTCATCGCAGGAGCATCGGGCGCAGGCACCGAGGCGTCGATCGTTGGTTTGAGACGCGCGCGGTAAGACTCTCCTTCAATGACGAAGCCTTTGATGTAACGGGGGTACGTCAAGGGCCCACAACCCAGACCAGAGCAGGTCTTCCGGAGTACCCTATCCAGGGCGATCTTCTTCCTTCAATGACTGTCGAGTCGGGGACGGTGCCAAAATGATCGATCACAACGCGTTGCGTTTACAAGATTTTGAGGTCTCGTGGCCATCGTTGAGGAACACCCAATAGCTCGTGCAGTGGTACATCGCGCGATGCGAGGGTTTCTTGATTTTGATTTGGGAAATCTTCGTATAGATGGCGCTCTTGTTCTTGTTGGGCGAATTTAACGGAAATAGAGACTTTGGTGTGCGTAGGCGTTTCAAGGGCTACATGCCTCGATAGGCCACCTGGAGAATACGTTCAAGTTATGAGACTGACAGCTCGGATGATTGTTGTGCCGGCGTACCTACTCCCGAGATGCTCGGGGCACTTTGCGCCCAGTCTAATGGGGAGATGCTCTTGATCAATGAGAAGGGACGTTTGTTTAGGGCGAATGTGCCGGTCAAAGAGTCCGTGCCGAACGCGTGATTGGATTGTTGGTGGCGCGACAGGGCTATCTCAATGATGGTTTCCGCTACGTCCGACCAATGGTGCCAACGAAGGAGGAAGGCGCGTGCCATGGACGAGCCGCTGGATCCGTGGGAACATGCGCCGCTGCCATGACCAAAGACGAGAGTGTTCCCAACGCGATTCCGGTGAGCTTTACATCGAGCGCTACCCCTTCCGCGGGACCCGTGTGGCCCTCCGCGCTGCCGGTACGTCGGGTTCGCGTGGCGCGTCCCACCGCGCGCCTGGACGAGGTGGTCGCATTCTACGTCGACGTCCTCGGCCTGCCGCGTCTCGGCGGCTTCGAGGGGCACGATGGGTACGATGGCGTGTTCGTCGGACTACCATCGTGGGAATATCACCTGGAGTTCACGCGCCACGTTGAGGGAAGCCCGTGCCCGGCCCCCACACGCGACAATCTCCTCGTGCTCTACCTCAATGACCCTGCGGCGGTGGAAGCGATGGTGCGGCGTGTCACCGCCCGGGGATACGAGCCTATCGAGCCGGAAAATCCATATTGGGAAAAGACCGGCGCCGTTACCATCGAAGATCCCGATGGCTGGCGCATCGTCTTTGCGGTCGCATCAACATGAACCAATGCGGGGTCGTTGGCGCGGTGCACGCATTCCGCGTTGGATGCCCGACGAACAGCAATGGTTCGGCCGTCGGTGTCGGGTTCAAGTCTTGACCGCTGCTTCGAATCGAAGTGCTCGCTCCTGCACGAGGAGCGTTGGTGGTGGGCGCAATGCGCCGCGTACCGGCCCACATTCGGATGTCGCCCTTCGCGCGTGGATCGGACATGCGCCGGTAGGCGCGCAAACACGCGGTGTCACCCCTCGGGGTGACGTGACTCCCCGGCACGTCCAGCGATGATGCGTACCAAGGCCATGGCGCGAACGAATTTTCGAACGGTGGGGGCCTTCGCCTTGGCCTGGACGTGCGTTCATTTCCACGAGGCGCGCGCGGCCGATGCGGGGCATCCGGTCAGCGAAAAGTGCGAGGCGCCCGCGGGCGCGGACGCGTCCCTCGCCGAGATGGACCCCGCCCAGCGTACGCGCTTCATTCGAGACCGCTTGCATCGCGATGCCGCGAACGCCCGGCTCTGGAGCTGGGGTTGGGGCCTGGGAAACACCGCGGCAGGCGCGGCCAGCTTCACTCTCGGCGTTTTCGAGACCGACCGAGTCAAGCGTACATGGGACTTCATCTGGGCGGGCGCCGCCCTGATTCCACCGGCCTTGCTGGTGTTGTTTCCACTCAGCGTGATGGCGGATTCGCGCGAGCTCGATGGCGTTCCGGAGAGCACACTGGGAACCTGCGCCGCCGTCGCCCGCGCGGAGGTGCTTCTCGAGCGCGATGCCGCGCAAGAGGAGAGCGGCATCGCGTGGTACAACCACGCCCTCGAGATCGGCATCAACGTGGCGCTCGGGGTGATCATGGGATATGTCCTCGACGATTGGGTCGACAATTCCATTTCAGCCGGCATTGCCATCGGCATGGGCGAAACGCAAATCCTGACGCAGCCCGTGGGCGCCATTCGCGCGCGCAAACGCTATTTCGCCGGTGACCTGAGCTCCGCCCAAGATGCGCGCGAATCCGTCCGTTGGACGCTCACGCCGCTCATCTTGCCCCACGCGAGTGGCATCGTCATCGGCGCCCGCTTCTAATTTCGCATTTCAAATGGTGTTACCGTCGTAGAGCTTCTCGCCCTAAAACGGCGCAGCCCTAACCCACCGCGATTCCCTGGCGTCACTCCGCGAGGGTTTCGTCCGGGCTCGCGAGCGCGAGGCGCCGCAATTTCTGCAAAGCGCCCGCGAGCGCATCGCGTGAAGGTGCGGCCAGCGCGAGACGCACGGCGTTGGGGGCGTGTCCGGCCCCGACGGTGAACGCGCTCGCGGGCGTAATGGCAATACCGCGGCGGGCTGCAGCCGCGGCAAACGTGTCCGCGCGCCACACGTCGGGCAGCTCGAGCCAAACGTGAAAGGCGCGCGGATCTCCGCGCATCGTGAGCCCGCGAAGGAGCTCGCGGGCGAGTTGGTAACGGGCAGCCGCGTGTGCACGCTTGGCGGTGGCGATGCGTGCGGCGGTGCCGTCGGCCATCCAGCGCAGGCCGGCCGCGACCGAAAAGGCCGGCGCGAGCCATCCGCCGGATCGAATCGTCGCCGCAAGCTTTTCAGCGAGATGCTCCGGCGCGGCGATGAAGCCCAACGTCAAGCCGGGGGCGACGCGCTTCGAGAGGCTGTCGATCAAGATGGTCCTCTGTGATGCGAACGCGGCGACGGGCTCGTCGTCCGCCAGGAACGAATAGACGGCGTCCTCGATGGCAAAGGTGCCCGTCTCCTTCAGCGCGGCCGCCAAATCGCGGCGGCGCGCGCGGCCCATGCTGATCCCGAGCGGATTGTGCAGGCTCGGTTGAATGTAGATTGCAGATAATCGACGCGTCCGGTGGGCTCGCACCATCGCATCGGGCCGCACCCCTTCGCCGTCGAGCGCGAGTGGAACCAAGGTGATGCCGAGGCGCGCGGCGATGCCTTTGACGATGGGATACGTCACCGCCTCCACACCGACCGCGCCGCCTATCGGCGTGAGCGCGGCCATCGACACGGCGATGGCCTGCCGTCCACTGCCGGTGAAGAGCACCCCGTCGGGCTCCGGCGACCAGCGATGGCGCGACAAGAACGCGGCGGCCACCTCGCGCGCACGACGCGTCGCTGCGGCACCGAGCGGGCGCAGGGCATCGCCGAGCGCGTCCTCGTGAACCAGGGTCGCGAGCGCCGGCGCCATCTCGGGCACCTGCTCGGGAAAGATGGAGAAGTTGAGCTCGAGATTCACCGACGCATCCGGAGGCTCCACCAACGTGGGGCTCGGCGGCTCCGGTGCCGCGCGCACGTACGTGCCGCGCCCCACCTCGCCGACCACCAGCCCGCGCCGCACGAGCTCGGCGTAAACGCGGCTCGCCGTCGACGTCGCAATGCCGCGTCGATCCGCGAACTCGCGCTGCGGGGGCAGACGATCGCCCGGACGCAGCCGGCCCGATGCGATGTCGGCCGCGATCGAATTGGCGATGATCTGGTAACTATCCATGTGGCGCGCATTATTGCTCCGAGAGCAATAAATCAATTGCTCCTCGATTGTACCGATACCATTTTGCCTTGCAACCATGCTCACCACGAACTTGCTGCACGCCGACGACGGTCTCGACGATGGGCCGAGCGTCTCGCCCTCCCTGCATCAGTCGGTGAATTATATCGCGCGCGACGTAAAGCACCTCGCGGAGATCACCGCCCCGATGGCCAGCGAATACTACACGCGCCGCGGCAACCCGACGAGCGCGCGGCTCGCCAAGGTGATCGCCGATCTCGAAGGCGGAGAGACTGGGATGATCTTCGCGTCGGGGATGGGCGCCATCGCCACCACGTTGATGGCGTTCGTTCAGAACGGCGATCATATCGTCGGGCAGCAGAGTCATTACATCGGCATCACGGAGATGCTGGACAAAGTGCTACCCCGGTACGGCGTCACGGCGACGAGGGTCGACCAAACGCGGGTTGAAGCGTTCGAGCGCGCCATCCAGCCGAACACGAAGCTCATCGTGCTGGAGACGCCGGTCAATCCGCTGCTGCACCTCACCGATCTGCGGGCCGTCTGCGATCTGGCGAAATCGCACGGCATCCTCACGTGCTGCGACAGCACGTTCGCGACGTCGGTGAATCAGCGGCCGATGGACTTCGGCGTCGACATCGTCCTGCACAGCGCCACCAAGTACATCGGGGGCCATCACGATCTCCTGGCCGGGAGCGTGACGGCGTCGCGAGCGCTGGTGGAGCGCATCTGGGATTTGAGCGTGACCACCGGCGCCACTGCCGCGCCGTTCAACGCCTGGCTCGCGCTTCGGGGCATTCGCACGCTGGAGCTGCGCGTCCTGCGGCAGAACGAGACCGGGCTCGCGCTCGCACGCTTCCTCGAGGAGCATCCACGGGTGGAGAGGGTCTTCTATCCGGGTCTGCCGTCGCACCCTCAGCACGAGCTCGCGCGCAGACAGATGTCCGGGTTCGGCGGTCTCGTGACGTTCGATTTGAAGGGCGGCTACTCGGCGGGGCTCGCATTCATCGAGAAGCTGCGGCTGGCGGTCTACGCCACCAGCCTGGGCGGCGTCTCCTCGACGGTGGTGCAGCCGGCCGCGTTGTTCGGCAACCGGCTCCACGACGACGTTCTCGTGAAACAAGGCATCACACCCGGGTTGATCCGCTTCGCCGCCGGCATCGAAAACACGGATGACCTGATCGCCGATGTGGGGCAGGCACTCGGTCCGTGAAAATCAGTCAGCTCGCCGTCAATGATCCGCTGCGTCTACTTTACCGCCGGCCGGGCGTTTGCCGCGTGGCCAAATGATGTGGGCTGAGCTTATTCATCTTTACCGCGCGCCGTATCTCGGAAATGCGTTGGTGCACTGCCCGTCATCCGCTTGAAGGCATTGCTGAATGCGCTCTCCGACCCGTAGCCAAGCGAGCGCGCGAGCTCGGCGAGGCACGTATCGTCGTCGCGCAGGGCGCGTTCTGCAAGATGCATACGCCACCGCGTGAGGTACGCAATGGGCGCAACCCCCGCGACGGCTTTGAAGTAGAGCGCGAACGTCGTACGCGACATGCCGCAAGCTTTCGCGAGCTCCCCAAGCTGCCATGCGCGCGCGGGATCCGAGTGCATCCGTTGCAGTGCGGGGGCCAGCCGTTTGTCGCCGACCGCACGCAGCCAGCCCGCGGAGATGGGGCTCGATGATTCGAGATAGGCGCGCAGGACCTGAATGAACAAAAGAAGGCCGAACTGTGACGAGACCACGCTCGCCCCTGGGAGGTCCTCGACGCGTTCGCGCACGAGCTGCTCGAGAATGAAATGCAAGATGGTTGCTTGCGACGTCGAGTCGGGCACTACGATGAGTGAAGGTAGCGCGTCGAGCAGAATTTGGCCGCTCGGAGAGCCAAACTGCACGTAGCCGCCAATGACTACGCAATCCTCGCGCTTGGCCAGCTTCATCATGGCTTCCTCGCGCCCTTCGAACAGCGGCAAGGCGTCGACAGGGATCGTCGTCAAGTCGCTTGCGAGAACGAAGGAGCGGCGCGCCGAAAGGAGAAACACGTCCCCAGCGTTGAGTTGCACGGGACTCTTTTCACCCGCGACGCGTAGCCAGCACTGGCCCTTCACCACACCGAAAAACTTGATCTTCGTCGGCGCCGGAAAGCGCAATGCCCAGGCCCCGCCGATCACGAAACCGCCTGCCGCAACGGACTGAGCCGCGGTGAGCTTCAGCACATCGGAGAAGGGGTCATCTCGTATGGAGGAGGGTGGATTCGAACGCTCACGCATGTAGTTGGGACTCCTAACCATTCAGAGTCCGGGCAGCCAGGCCTATCTCCATCGCATCCACGGAGGTTTTTCGGATGTCTACCCCTCAGTCACCTATCGGCTCGGGCTTCGATGCTGCGTCCACCGCAGCCGACGTTGTTGGAAATGTCGACCTCACTGGCAAAGTCGCCATCGTTACGGGCGGTGCTTCCGGCATCGGAGTCGAAACGGTTCGCGCTCTGCGGATGGCAGGCGCGGATGTCATCGTTCCCGCGCGCGCGCCGCACAAGGCACGAACAGCGCTCGCAGGACTCGATGGCGTTGCCATCGAGCCCATGGACCTTTTCGATCCTGCGTCGATCGACGGATTCGTGAAAGCGTTTCTCGCCTCGAGGCGAGCGCTGCACATCCTCGTGAACAGCGCGGGCATCATGGCCTGCCCTCTCGTACGCGATGCTCGCGGCTTCGAATCGCAATTTGCGACGAATCATCTCGGGCACTTTCAGCTGACGTTGGGGCTTTGGCCTGCCCTCCGCAAGGCGAACGGTGCGCGTGTCGTGTCGGTATCATCGTGGGGGCATCGTCGTTCGCCAGTCGTGTTGGACGATCCCAACTTCGACCATCGCGATTACGATCGATGGCTTGCGTACGGCCAATCGAAGACCGCCAATGTTCTGTTCGCAGTCCACCTCGACCGGCGTGGTAAGTCGGACGGCGTTCGTGGCTTTTCGGTTCACCCAGGTGCCATCGCCAACACCGGTCTGGGAAGGTATCTATCCGGAGACGAATTGCGCGCGTTGGGCGTCATCGACGAGCATGGAAATACGATACTGGACCCCTCGAAACAGTTGAAGACCGTCGAACAGGGCGCTTCCACGAGCGTGTGGTGCGCGACGAGCCCGATACTTGACGGAATGGGCGGGGTATATTGCGAAAACAACGACATTGCGTCTCTCGTCACGCCTCGGAAAGGCGGATCGGTCGGAGGCGGCGTCATGCCACATGCCATCGATCCTGAAGCGGCCGAGCGGCTCTGGGCATTGAGCGAATGTCTGCTGTTGCGATAGCGAGCCGACACACGGGGGCGCAGCAAAGTCGGGTTGATCGACGAATACTCTGCACAAAAGCGAAAGACCCAAGGTCTGGAACCTCAACGCACCACCCCGAACGCGTCGCTTGCCGCAGAAAGTCGCTGCTTCAATGAGCGGTCACGATGAGCTCCTGACTGGCCTCCGTCCACGTGGGAATCTCCGCGTTCGACGGAGCGTCCCAATCGCGAATGGGCGTGGTTACCGCATCGGCCAGATTCCCGGTGCCAAGTACGCTGCCGGAAAGACTCAATGCAAGATTGCTGTCGATGTGAAGAGCGGCACATCGTGTGCGAGCGTCGGGATTCCAGTGACAACGGGCAGGCGCTCGGTCCGTGATCGGCTTTTCGTTACCCGAGTGCGCGCACGGCCACGCCGGCGAGTGCGCCGCCGAGAACGAGCCACGTGGTGTTCACTTTGAAGCGGACGAGCAACACGGCGCCCGCTACGGCGAGGATCGCGGTGACCGCATCGACCAACGCCGAGCGCGCAAGCTGCACGGTGACCACGGCCATCAAGGCGAGCGTCGCGGCGTTGACCCCATCGAGAAAGGCGCCCGCACCGGGCGAGCGGCGCATGCGCCCGAGGATGGGCCGCGTTGCGGCGACCAAAACGAAGCCCGGAAGGAAGATCCCGACGGTGGAGACGGCGGCGCCGGCCGGACCGGCGATGACGTAGCCGATGAACGTCGCCGTCGTGAACACCGGCCCGGGTGTGATCTGGCCAACGGCCACAGCGTCGAGAAGCTGCGCCTCGGTGAGCCAGTGCAGCCGGTCGACGAAATCGGCGCGCAAGAACGCGAGCAGCACGTAGCCGCTGCCAAAGACGATTGCGCCCATCTTCACGAAGGTGAGAAAAAGCGTCACCAGGCTGAACGAGCTACCGCCCAGCGCCAGCGCCGGCGCGAAGAGGGCGAGGATGGACTCGTCCCCCGAGCGATGCCGCATGCGATGCAGCGCGAGGGAGAGCGCCCCTGCACCGACGAGCACGGCGAGTGCCTCGAGCCCGCACGCGATGGCCACACCCGCGAGCGCCGCGAGCGCGCCCATGCCGCGGGTTGGAACCGCCTTGGGCGCGAGCCCCCAGAGCGCCTGCACCACGACGGCGATGACCACCGGTTTGACGCCATAGAGGACGCCCCCGAGCTGCGGCAGCGAGCCAAAATGGACGTACGCCCATGCGATGGCCGTCACCATCAGCGCCGCAGGCAGCACGAAGGCCGCACCCGCGACGAGCAGCCCGCGCCAGCCGGCGCGTTCGTAGCCGATGTAAATCGCCAGCTCGCTCGAGCTGGGGCCGGGAATGAGGTTCGCCGCGCCGAGCAGATCGAGAAAGCGCTCGTGCGCGAGCCATTGCCTGCGCCGGACGAATTCGTTCTCCATCATGGCAATGTGCGCGGCCGGGCCACCGAATGCCGTGAGACCCAGCTTGAGGAAAGCCCACGCGAGCTCGCGCAACATGCGGGTCGGAGTATACCTATTTGGCTCCGCCGTGCAGCGCGGTTGCCTGGGTGCGGAAGACGCGAGCGAGCCCGTCCACGACGGCCCGCAGCACCGGATCGCGGCGGCGATCGTGGGAAAACAGCGCATACGTCGTTTGCGTCAGATCGTCCAACACCCCGGAAACACGCACCAGCCCCGCATCCGAGTCCGCGATCCAGCAGGGAAGGAGCGCCAACCCCACCGAGGCGCGCGCCCCCTCGAGGATGGCCACCGCGTTGGTGAAGCGGAACGTGGCCGGGGCGCGGCGCCGCTCGGTGAGCCAGCGCGAGACCGGCATGTATTCGTGCTCGGCGTCGAATCCGACCCAATCGCACGCCGTGTAGCGTTTCTCGCCCTTTGCGAGTCGGTGCTGGGCGACGTACGTCGACGCGCCGTAAATCGCGAAGGTCATCGCGCCGAGTTTCCGCGACACGAGATCGCCCTCCGTGGGGAGCTTCGCCGTGAGCACCACGTCGACCTCCCTGCGCGCGAGGCTCGGCGGCTGGTGGGCCATCTGCACCTCCACGTCGAGCCGCGGAACGATGGCCCGCAGCGCCCCGACGTGCCGCACCACGAACATGGTGTCCCATTCATTGGCCGACAGCCGCACGACGCGCGGATCGCGCAAGTTGGCCGCACGCACCAAATCGTCCGCCGCGGCGGCCATCTGTGTGGCGGCCGGAAGGAGCGCATGCCCCTCCGACGTGGGCCGGTAGCCCACGGGCATCCGTTCCATGAGCGGCACGCCGAGTGCGGCCTCCAGCGCCTGGACGCGGCGCCCCACCGTCATGACGCTCACCCCGCATTGGCGCGCGGCCTTGGCGTAGCTGCCGCTCGACGCCACGGCGAGAAAGATGCGGACATCGCTCCATTCGAGCGTGGGTGGTTTCACAATTGTTATGATCTATCACATTTTTGAGACTTATCGCCTGCGCGCCCTTCCTCCATGGTGTGAACCATGAGCAACGCACACGAATGGATTCAGCGATGGGACACGCAACAGGAGCGCTACATCGAGCGCCGCGAAGAGCGCTTCACCGTCATCGGTGACGTACTGGAGGAGGTCGGCCCCGCCGAGCCCAAGATTCTCGACCTGTGCTGCGGCCCCGGCAGCCTCGGCAGCCGGCTCGCCGCTCGATTTCCGCGTGCGCACGTCACGGGGGTCGATTTCGATCCCGTGCTCCTCGGCCTTGCGCGCACGGCGCACGCCGGGGATCCCAGGCGCGCGTGGGTCGAGACCGACCTTCGCCACGCGGGGTGGTGGAAGGAAGCGCGTCTTTCGCCCGGCTTCGATGCCGTGGTCAGCACCACCGCGCTTCATTGGCTCAGTGGCGCCGAGCTGACCCGGGTCTACCGCGAGCTCGCCGGTCTGCTCCGACCGGGCGGCGTCTTGATGAACGGCGACCATGTCGCCCCCGCATGGGAGGAACCGCGGCTTGCCCGTATCGCCAAAGCGCGGCGCGATCTCGTTCAGCGCGACGCCGACGCACGCGGCAGCGACACGTGGGAAGCCTGGTGGGAGGAGATCTCCGGCGATTCTGCGTTTACGGAACTATGGCAAGAACGTCGCCGCCGCTTTGGCGACCGGCACGGCGAAGAGCCGATTACCCTGGACTTTCATCTTGCGGCGCTGCGTCAGGCGGGATTCGTCGAGGCCAATGTCGTATGGCAGCGTTGGGACGACGTCGTCATGGCAGCCCTCGTCCAATGAATTGAAAAGTTATCCACAATTGTGACAATGGCCAACAATGCCCCGTTTCGGCCATGTCGGTGCAGTCGTAATTAAGTAACGCAATCGTCGCGGGTGAAAGTTCGCCGCGACGCTAGGTTGCCGCCTGACGAAGGAGCGATGCCGGCGAGGTCCGAGGGTGGGGACCTTATCGTTCGTGGACCCCCGGCAAACCCCATGCTCCAAGGGGCGACACATGAAGACGATGTCGATCGCAGCCTCGCTCGCGATGGCGGTGGGAAGCGTCATCGCGACGCCGGCGAGCGCAGGCAAGTGTCAGGCAAAGGATGCTGGGACCATCGATGAATTCCCGCTCTCCGCGGGTTCGGACTCCGCCTACATCGCGGTGGGCTCCGACAAGCGGGTGTGGATCACGGACGGCTCGAACGACAGGATTCGCGCAGCCGATTCGTGGGGCAACGTTACGGAATATGCTTTGGCGGCGGGTTCGGGACCGCTCGGTATTGCCGCCGGACCCGATGGCCGCCTTTGGTTCGTCGAGTCGGGAAGCAACAAGATTGGCGCCATTTCCACGTGCGGTGAGGTGACGGAATACGCCATTCCCACGGGCAATTCGAACCCATTCGGGATTACGTCGGGCTCGGACGGGAATCTATGGTTCACCGAAGCCACGGCCAACAAGGTTGCTCGCATCACGACCTCCGGGGACGTGACGGAATTTCCTCTACCCACTGCCGCCTCCCAACCGCGTGGCATCACCCGCGACTCCACGGGCAATTTGTGGGTCGCGGAGTTCTTCGCCCGCAAAATCGCCATGGTCACCACGTCGGGTGCGGTCACGGAGTATCCGCTCGCGACCACCGCCGGAAGGCCGATGGCACTGACCGCCGGGCCGGATAAGAAGATTTGGTTTACCACGACCAAATCCGTTTCCGCCATCGATGGCCAAGGCGCCGTCACGGACTACCCCCTGGCCGTCGGTGCGGGGGCGCAAGGCATCACGGTCGGGCCCGATGCCAACATTTGGTTCACCGAAGGGGACGCCAACAAAGTCGCGCGCATCACGCCCGCGGGCGTTCTCACGGAGTTCGACCTGCCGCATGCCGGGGCCCTCCCGAGTGGAATCACCTTCTTTCCGTACCGAGGCTGCGCCTCGCTCGATCTCTTGTTCGTCGAGCGATTCGGAGCGCGACTCGGTCGCGTCCGCGCCGTCACGACGCGTTGACGCGTAACGGCGTACTTCCTTGTCGACGATTCTTTTCCGTATCGAGAAAGCGCTTCAAACGCTCGAAGAGAACATCTTTTTGGAGGCCAACATGAAGAGGATTGAAGTCGGTATTCTGGCGGCCGTTGCGGCCATCTCTGTCGCCGCGTGTGGTTCGAATGGCGGGGCCAGCGAAAACGAAGAAGTGGGCAGCACGAAGGAGTTCCTGACCGGCCCCGGCGCCGACGGGATTTTCGGGTCGGACACGCTCGCGGAGGCCATGAATGCGGCCCTCGCGGCGTCGCCCTCGACCCTGGTGTACTACGGCAGCGGCTCCGGCAACGGCGAGAAGTGTCTGCGCGGGCAAGCGGTCACTTACAGCGGTGCCACGTACTGCAGCGGCACGCGTGACCAGTCGATCGCCCCGATGTCGCGCAATCTCAACGGCTGCCAGGCCGGCGAGAAGAGCAATCGCATCGCGCTCGACGGTATCGGCATCTGGAGCGCCAGCAGCCAGACCATCTCGGATCTCTCCCTCGCGGACGTGCGCAAGGCGTTCTGCGGCACCGACGGCAGCGGCAGCGCGGCCGCCTGCACTGCGACCACGTGGAGCACCCTCTCCAACGGCGCGTCGGCGGCGAATCCGTCGGCGACCATCGTGAAGTACCGCCGCGACGACGCGTCGGGCACGACCGACACGTTCAAGTCGATCTTGTCGGCCGCCGGCCTCGCGTGCACCGCCTTCTGCGCGGACGTCAAGGTCGTCGTCGACACCGAGCAGGGCCCGAAGCTCTCCACCGATGGCACGGGCGCATCGTCGATCCAGCCGCCCTGCCAGGCGAGCGATACGGCGACCGACTGCATCGGCCGCCTCGCCAATGCCAACAGCAGTGTCCTCGCCTACGCCGGCCTCGGCGCCACGGCGAAGGCGCCCGCCAAGGCCCTCTCCGTTGCCGGCAAGACGCCCACCACGGCGAACATCCGCAACCTCATCACGAGCCCGGCGAGCGCCTACGCGTTCGCGCGCTTCCTCTACCTCAACGAGAGCACGACCAACGCGCGCGACGCCGAGGAGACGAAGTTCTACAACTGGGCATTCGGCTTCGCGCCCCAGGGCTCGGCCGCCACGAAACTCAGCTTCGAGACGAAGCTGACCGGCGCCGGCTTCATCGCCTGCACGGATCCCGCAGCCTCGGGTCACAAGGCCCTCGACTGCGGCACTGCGGCCTGCCCCTGAAGCTGCGCTGAAGCAAATCCAATGACCCCCGCGCTGCGCCCAAAGGGGTGCAGCGCGCAGGGGCATTTTGTCCATTCCGTAGGTGCGCCCACGTCGTGGAAACGAAGGTATCGCGAATGTGTGACGTTTTCGGAAGTTCAATTAATTGAGTTGTTTAAATAATACCCCACTTCTATGGTCCCGGCGCCCAAAAAGGAGCTTAACGCGGATGTACACTCTATGGACGCGTAAGGGCGCTATGGCGCTGCTTGTCATCATGATTGGGGCCGCATTGGCGGCTGCAAGCTGTGGAGGAAGTGATTCGCCCGCGACGCCTGGCGACGCGGGCCCGGAGGCCGGGCCATCGGTGTGCACACCGCCCGAATCCCACGAGCGTATTCCGCAAAGAACGGCGGCGACCGCACAGGAGGCGCTCGATACCTTTGCGAATTTGTCGGGTGAAATCGAAATTCAATGTGGCAATTGCCACAAGGCTCCCGCGCAACAAGGCGGGTTTTCTTACGACGGCACGCGTCAGGGACTTTGCTCCGCGAAGGGACAGAGTGGAAAGACGCCCGCGCAAATGATGATCGAGGGCCGGATGCCCAAAGGCATCGGCGGCCAACAGCCGCTCGGCCGCCGGCTTCAGGCCTGGATCGATCAGGGCTGCTCGCCGACGACGTACAAGCTGCCCGGTGGCAGCGGCTCGGTCAATATGGGCGACTTTCAGGTGTCGGCCCAGGTCGGCGCGGCGCTGACCGATCTCGGAAGCTGCATTCCGAAGGCCGAGATCGCCGGACGGGACGAGGCGGCCGATGCACGTTTTGCAGCCGTGAAGTCGTTCGGCGATCTTCCAGTGAAGCTCGCGGAGACCGACGTCACGTCGCTCGATGCCGAGGTGCTCGCCCGAAAGGGGACGTTTGCCTACGCGCCGGAGTACCCACTCTGGTCGGACGACGCGCAAAAACTCCGATTGGTCCACGTACCCGCGGGCAAGTCGATCACCTACGATTCGGCGACCAAGCACTTCGTGATTCCGCCGAACACGCGTTTCTACAAGACGTTCTTCAAGGCGGTCGTCGAGCTGGACGGTGTGAAGCGCTATCGCAAGATGGAGACCCGCATCATCCTGACCCGCGAGAAGACGGAGGATGCCGTGTTTGGCTCCTACGTGTGGAACAGCGACGAGACGAGCGCGAAGCTTCTCGGTACGGGGCTCAACCCCGACGCTCCGGACCAACGGGAGACGTACCTCAGTGGGAAGCCCTTCCCGGATTACGTGCGCCCTTACCGGACCAGCGAGATCACCCAGGGGAACCGCAGTTATGCCGTTCCGGGGAGCGAACGGTGCATTGCGTGCCATACCGGTTCGGAAGGGCAGAACTTCATCCTCGGGTTCACGCCGACGCAGATCCACCGGCGCCCGAAAGGCGAGGGTGGGAACCTGGCCGAGGAGGTGGGAGCCAGCGAGCTCGATATGGCAGCCCGTTTGATGGCGTATGGCGTGGTGTCGGGGATTGCCGCGAACGACCTGCCGAAACTCGAAGAGTCGGCGTTGCCTCGCCGGCCGCGCAACCAAGACGAGCTGCGCATGCAAGGCTACGCAGTGGGCAACTGCACGCATTGCCACAATGAGAATGGCTACGCGGTGCGGAGCAATCCTTCGCTGGGCCGATTCGACCTCTCACCGGGCGGAGTGGTGTTCGGCTTCGACTTCAAATCCATCGGCGCGGACGGACTCTCGTATTTTACCTTCGATCCGAGCGACCCATCGCCCGCGAGCGTCGTGTCGGCGCTGGTTCGGAGCAAGACGTACGCACGGACCGTGCTTCCGACGGGGGCCTTCGACGCGGACGCTTTTGGGCTGCCGAAAGATCCCAATGGATTGACGGCCTTCTTCAACTTTCATATGCCGCTCAACGTACCGGGCGTCGACTGCCGCTTGAGCGTTCTCATGGCCCGCTGGTGGGCATCGGTGCCGCGCGATTATGGCAATCCCGGCGTCGAGGCTCCTGACGACCCCAAGGCCGTCGCGGACGGTCTCGCCGCCGCAGATGCCGCCGAGGCGCGTGCCAAACTCGATTGTCGGCCGCCGTCGGGCCTCGAGTGGGTGCTCGAGGACACGACGGAGCGCAAACCGTACTTGCCGCGCAATATCGACTGGCCGACGAAGTTGGACGGCTGGATTCGCGATCGGGCCATCACCGCCCAGCACGAGGCACTTGCGAAGAGGACGTACTACCAAGGTTATTTCGATACCCGGTACGACAACTGCAACTTCCCGCCGAATGCACCGCCGCCGGCGCGGGTCGAGGACTGGATGGTCAAGCCGTCGGGCGACGGCGGGCCGGTGCGGCCGTGGGCGCAACTCTACGTGACCAATCCCGGTGAGCATATCTATGCCGGGGTTTGTGCGAACTGCCATGGTGTGCGTGGCGACGCGCAAACGGGTGCTGCACGCGCGCTGCGGAGCACGTCGGGCGCGCGCGTGGCCGACTTTCTCGACGGAATGGTGGGCCCTCGCGACAACCCGGCGGCCAATGTCGATTGCTTCGACCATGGGTCGGGAACGACCGGCTGCAATGGTGGTTTGGGTGCGAACGGCGCGGCCAAGTACCTCGTATGGATGGGCAATGGAGGTACGAACGTCAGTTTCGGTCGAACGCCCGACGAGGAGAAGACATTCTTCAATGCCTTCGTCACGCGCCGAGCGCTCACCAGCGTGCCGCTGCCCATTGCCTTGAAGACGGCCGATACGGCATTCACGAAATCCAAAGCCAATATGCTCGAGGTGGCGCGCGTCACCTGCGAAAGCGTTCGCACCGACGCCGACGGCTACCTCCGGACCTACGATGGCTTCGTTGCCGCCAAAAATTGGGAAGGGCTGCGCGGCGCCGATCCGGCGGTGTTCGGCGTGCCGATGTGGCGTGACGTCTGCACCTTGGACAATCCGCTCACCGACGCGCTTCGAACCGCCGATGCGTTGTCTCCAGAAGTCCGTGCATGGCAGGACAAGGCGGTCTTCAACGCGGGAACGATGGTCTACTTCTTCATGCGCGACGAATTGAGCAAAGGCTCCGTCGCCATCGCGCGCAATGCGTGCGACCTCAAATATCCAACGGAGTGACGGCAATGAGAACTTCGACAGGAAGATGGCTTACGCTCGTAGGTACGTTGTGCGTCTCGGCCGCCGTGGCCAGCGCGTGCAGTGACGACGACCCCGCGTCCCCCGGCGGCGGCGGGGACAGCGGTCCGCCGGATCAATTCGTACCCGACGGCTCCGTGAACGATACCGGTGCCGACGTCAAAGACGCCGGCACCGACGTGGGACGGGACACTGGCCCGGGAACGTGCGGCGTCGCGCCGGATCCCGATACGGCCGTCAAGGTCCGCTTCGTCAACCTCTTGATGCCCGTCAACAGCGGCGCGGCCGTGGACCAAGCCCCAGGCTACGCACTCCGTCTCAATGCCAGTTATGCCAACAGCACGGTGGTGTCGAATTTCCCCGTCGTCCCGGCCGGAACGGGCCCCGTGTCGGTCACGCCGTATGCCAAGATCCCCGCGGGCGATATCACATTTGCCGCGCAGGAAAATGCCGCGGGTCCGGACGGCGGGGCGGGGTTCAAGGTCGCGGCGACGGTGCAAACCTTTGCTCCTGGAGCGAGAATCACCATCGTTGCCGTGGGCAAGCCTCGGGTGACGGGGCCGACCGCGACGCGCGCCAAGCTTCTGATCCTCGATGAATCGAAGCTGTCGGCTCCGACCTGTTCACAGGTCGGTCTGCGGTTTTTGAACGCGGACGATGCGACCCTCACCGATTCCTTCATGCTCGGATCCAGCACGACAGCGGCGGCGGACGTGCCGAAGCTCGCGGCCGGGGCCGAAACGGGCGTCGTCGCGCCACTCGCCACGGGGGCTATGAGCGTCACCGCGAGCACCCCGGCGTATTTCGGCCCCACGGGACAGGCTCCGTTCTCGATTCCTTCCGGCGTATTGGCCGCCGGACGAAGCTATTTCGTCGCGAGTGTGGGGGAGACCTATCGATTCTCGGACGACGAGCGGACCCATGGCTTGCTGGTCATTCCCGTGGGGGACGAAACGCCGGCCCGATTCATCAAGCGCGATCCGCTCATGTTCTTCTTTCACGCCTCGCCACCGAGCACGCCGTCGGAGCTCGAAGTCCACTCGGGTGGAGCACGCCTCGCCATCGGTCTCAAATACGCAGCATCGCCGACGTATGCCGATTTGCGTCCGGGCGGTGCCACGTTGCAGTTCATCCAGCCTGCGTCTTCCTCGGACGCCGGGGCGCCGCGTACGGTTCTCGACACCCAGCCTACGGGGGCGCTGGATCCGGGCGGCATCTACTTCACCAGCCTCATGGGGCTCGCCAATGGAACGGGCGAGCAGCAGCTTCGGTTCAAATCGTGGAAGCTTCGACCGCGGCCTGCCTTTGGCATTCTCGGAACCCCCAGTGATCCCTACAGCGGCCCGGTCGTGGCCTTCGTGCAGGCATCGCCCACGGCATCGGCCGTCGACGTGGGCTACTGGTCCGTCAACGCCGGTGGTGGCAAGGGCAGCACCTTTACGTCGCCGCTCACGAACATCCCCTACGGTGGAGCGAGCGCGCTCGAGGGCGTCAAATTCCCGGTCACCTGGGACGTGCAGTCGTGGTACGGCGCGCAGGGAACCGGGAACGCGGGCACCAACCGCGCGAGCTCGGGGACGCAATTGGGCGCCCGCTGGTACACCGCCGTGCTCGTGGGAGATTGGAATGCAACCGATGCCGAGCGCGGCGCCCAGCTCGTCGTTCTCGATCTCTCCGCACCGTCCACGGTGCTGTCCGTCCCCCTGACGCATCCGTGATGCCCGTTTAGGAATCCGCGGGATCGTCGCCTGCATAAAGGGCGTCGATCTCCGCGGCGTATTTCGCGTGAATCGGGCGGCGTTTGAGCTTCATCGTCGGCGTGAGCTCGTCGCCACCCGGTTCCCACGGTGCGTGCAAAAGCTTGTAGCGCTTGATCTGCTCCACCCGTGAGAGCCGCTCGTTGGCGCGCCCCACCGCCGCCGCAATGGCATCACCGAGCGGCCTGCACGCAGCGAGTGCGGCGAGCGACAGGTCCGCGAGGCCGCGCTGCTTTGCCCACGAGGCCACGGCCTCCGCCTCGAGCACGAGCAGGGCCACGTTGTACGGACGGCGATCGCCGATGCAGACCGCCTGGCCGATGAGCGGGCTCGCGCTCTTCAGCGTGCCCTCGATGTTCGCCGGCGACATGTTCTTGCCCGCCGAATTGATGATCAATTCCTTCTTCCGGTCGATGATGCGCAAATACCCCGCATCGTCGATGGTGCCGATGTCGCCGGTGCGGAGCCAGCCATCGCCGTCGATGGCCTCCCGCGTTTCCTTCGCTTGGCCGCGGTAGCCCTTCATGACGATGCGCCCGCGCACGAGCACCTCGCCATCCTCGGCCAGGTGCAATTCCACGCCCGGAATCGGCGGCCCCACGGTGCCGATGCGGATCGCCTCCGCCGGATTGAGCGTCGCCACGCACGACGATTCCGAAAGCCCCCACACTTCGCAGATGGGGACCCCGATGGCCGCGAAGAACTCGAGCACGTTCTCCGCAATGGGGGCCGCGCCCGAGAGGTGCCAGCGCGCCCGATCGAGCCCCATCATGGCGCGCACGGGCCGCAGCACCTGTTCGTCCGCCCGCGCGTACTCGGCGAGCAGCGCTTCGTCGGGCCCGGGGCCTCGTCCATGGATCGCGTCCTGTTCGGCGCGCATCTTGCGGAACCCCACGCCGATGGCCCACTCGGTGGCCTGTTTCACCGATTCCTCGGCCGTGGTCGCGAGCCGCGCCTCCAGGCCGGCCTTCATCTTCTCCCAAACGCGCGGCACCGCTCCCCAAATCGAGGGTCGCGCCTCCACCAGCGCCGCACTCAGCGCGCGCATGTCCGCGACGCTGGTAACGCGCGCCCCAAACACCAGGGATACGTAGTGGTTCACCATCCGATCGGCGATGTGCGCCGATGGCAAATACGACACCACGCTCTCGTCGTGGCGAATCGAATACACGGCGGAGACGCCGGCCAGCTCCGCGAGCAGATTCGCATGCGTCAATTCCACGCCCTTGGGCGCACCCGTCGTGCCCGACGTGTAGATGAGCGTGAGCACGTCGTTCGGCTGCACGGCATGCCACGCCGTATCGAAGTCGAAGTCCGCCTCGTCCCCCGCAATTTCCAAATCATCGAGGCTCATGGCGCCGTCCGGCGCATCGTCGTCGAGGCACACGATGTGTTCGAGCGCAACCTTCGCGCAGGCCGTTTTGGCGCGGTCGAGGAACGCCCGCTCGGTGATCATGACATGGCTGTTGGCATTGCCGAGAATCTCCAGCAGCTGCGGCACGGACGATGTGTTGTAAACGGAAAATGGCGTCGCCCCGAGGTGAATGGCCGCGGTATCCACGAGGTGAAACTCGGGGCGATTGGTCAGCATGATCGCGACCGTATCCCCGCGTCGCACGCCCAAGGTGAAGAGCCCCGCCGCGATGCACCGCACGCGTCGCGCATACTCGCGCCACGTGATGCGATCCATGTCGCCCGGTGTTCGCAGCGCGACCGCATCCGGCTGGCGCTGGACAGTCAGCTGGAAGGCCTCGCAGAGCGTTCGCACCCCCGTGCTCGTGTTCATTCCGGCAAGGCTAGCTCCGCGTCCGAAAAAAACAATCGCGCCTGCTTTTTTCCTGGCCCTTGATCTTTTGGGCGGAACCGTCACCTTTGCGAGGCAAATGGCAAGTACGCCCATTTCGGTCGTCGTCCCCAAGCAGCATCGCAGCCGCGTCACGCGCGAACGCTTGCTGCGTGCGGCGATTCAATGCCTCGCGGAGTTGGGGTGGGCCGGTACGACCATGGGCATCATCGCCGATCGCGCGGGCGTCTCGCGCGGTGCATCGCAGCACCATTTCCACACACGCGACGAGCTGGTCACCGCGGCCATCGAGTATGGGACCCGCGCGAGGCTCGAGGAGATCCGTCGCGAAGCATCCATTGGCGCCATTCCACGAAGGTCACGCTCCGAAGCGGTGCTCGATCTGCTCGTGCGCTCGTCGGAAAATTCGCTCTTCATGGCCGCGCTGCAATTGTGGGTTGCGGGCGCATCGGACGAGCGTCTGCGCGCCCAACTCATTCCATTGGAATCGAGGGTAGGGCGCGAAGTGCATCGCTTGACCGCGGAGCTTCTGGGCGTGGACGAGAATCAACCGGGCGTGCACGAATCGATCGAGGCCACGTTGGACTTGGTGCGCGGGCTCATGTTGGCCAATCTGCTGCGCCCGCATCCGATGCGGAGCCAGAGGGTCCTCCGGCAGTGGGCGCTCATGCTCGATGCCGCCGTCGCGCCCAACGCGCGCGTTTCGATGCGCCGAACACCGAAGAAGGCGAAGACCCACGTCCGCAATCAGGGGACGTAATGTCGTGACTCGGGTTGGAAGGCGACCGGCTGCAACGCCGGCTTGGCCGCCGGGTGATTCGAACGGATCGCCAGCAGAATGACCGCCAACAAGACGGCGTCGAGCAGCAACCAGGGGAGGACTGTGCGTGTCATGCCCTGTTATATGGGCATCTAACTCGTTCGTGACAAGACTAACTATTCGATAAATATCGAACCGGTTCGATTTGACCTGAACTCGTTAGACTGGTACCGAACTTGCTGTATCTGCCATGGCCAAGCCCCGTTCGGACGAAGACTCCCTGAGAAGCCGCTTCTCCTTCGAGGTTCACCTTCGCTTCGAGCTATGCCACGCCGCGCAGATCCTCACGGATCCCGCCAGCCGTGTTCACCCCGCTTGGCGGGCCCAGGCCCTGGCCAAGCTGCCACCGGCCTTTCACGAGTCGTACGCGGCCTTGGGTGCGTGGCCGCAGCTGTGGTCCATGATCCCCGATGTGTTCCGGGGCGAGGCCATGCCCTCACGTTTCGAGGACATGATGGCCCGCATGCGCGACATGCCGCTGAAGGACTTCCAGTGGCGTCTGCTCATCGGCTGCTTGCACGGCACGAAGATCGTGGAGCGTCTCATCGCGGGGAAAATCGACGTCGTGCAGGCCACCTCGAAGCTTCCCGCGTGGAAGCGCGAATGGCTCGAATACGTGGAGCTCTATCCTCCGAGCCTCGAGAGCTCCGGGGTGCGTTCGCTCACCTTGCTGTGCACCTCACCAGCCGAGTTTCGCGAGCGCATCATCTCCGTGCTCACGCTCTTCTGGGAGCGCATCTTCGCCCGCACGTGGGAGGACCTGCTTCCGCAGTTCCGGCGCTCGGTCGCCGAGAAGGAGCGCCTGTTTCAAACGTGCTCCATGGAAGAATTCGTGCGACTGGCCTTGCTGAAGATCGAAGTCGAAGAGCGCCAAGGCTTTCGCTCCCTGCGCGGAGGCTACCGCCTACCGTACGCGCAGATCCGCGAAGTGCACGTGCTCCCGTCGGCCTTCAACGAGCATCGCTTTTGGTCGGTGTACGACGAAGGGGAGGGCGGCTCCTTCCTCTACCTGCCGTACTTCGACCCGGCACTCACCCTCGAAGCGACGAGCACCTCCGCGCCCGTCGCATCGGTCTCTCCCGCCGCGCCCTACGAACGGCTCGCCGATCCCGCCTTCATCTTCAAAGCCCTAGGCGATAGCACGCGGTTCACCATCGCGACCATCATTGCCAAGTCGCCGCGCAGTTCCGCCGAGCTCGCAACGTTGCTCAAGGTGTCGCGTCCGACCATCTCGCATCACCTCGTCGTTCTGCGCGAAGCGGGCCTCATCGACGAAGAGCACAAGAGCGGATCGATCCTGCTCTCCCTTCGTCGGAAGGCCATCGAGGAGTTGTCCGTCATGACCTTGGATCGCTTCTACGCGCACGGGGACAGTACGAAGAAACCAAGGTGAATCCGATTCGAAACGGATTCGTCACAAATGCTCGCAGGTTATCCACAACTTGAGCATTTTCCTCCACAGCTTGGCGCACTCAACGCCATTTGGCGTGGCGTATCTTGTCTTGGAGCCGGGCCACCAGCCCGAGCACCTCGTTGCGGGAAACCTTCGCGCCCGCGCCCCGCGCTTCGAGTGCGGTGAGTGATCGCTCCGCGAGTTCCACGGTGAGGGTGGTGAAGGCGACGAAGCCGGCGGGCGAGCGCTTCTCTTCCAAGGCCGCGATGTAGGCGCGCGCCTCCACGAGATCGGCCCGTGCGAGGGAGAGGATCTCTTCGCGGGGCACGCCGACGGGCAGGTACGCCCGCCCGTCGCGGGCATCGGAGTGCTCGTCCTTCAGGATGTTGACCAGTTGGAGTCCTTCACCGAACGCTCGCTCGTGGCGGACGAGTGCCGGCTTCACGTCGGCGAGCTGGGGGGCGTCGTGCACGAACAGCGCCGTCACCAATTCGCCGACGATGCCGGCGACCACGTAGCAATAGGCGCGCAACGCGGCGACATCCGCGAGCTGCACGTGCCCCGCCGCGTCGGCCTCGCGCAGCGTTTGGGCCATGCCCTCGGTGGTGCGCGCCGCGTGCTCGAGCACGATGTGGGCCCGCGCCGAAGGCCACGTGGAGAGCTCGTCGAGAAGCGCCGGAAAGGCGATGAGGAGATCCAGGCACCCCTTGTCGACGGTGGCATTGCGCACGACCCAGTCGCGACTGGCCGCCCGCGCCCGTGCAGCGTCTCCGCGGCGCAGGATGGGAACGAGCTCGTCCAGCGCGGCCACCCGCTCGTCGCGCGACCAATGTGCGGCGTCTTCGAGCGTGTCCGCGACCCTGAAAAGGAGGTAAGCCACCGCCAATGCGTTCTGCGTCGGCTCCGGCAGAAGCGGAATGGCCAGGGCAAACGTGCGGCTCGTTCGTACGAGAAGGTCGCGTACGACGGCGGGGGCAGCAGGTGTGGGGCGCGATTCCGTTGTTAGTCGAAGCATATTGAAGAGGTATGGGGTCAACGTCCCAGCCGTCGAGGTGCAGAACTCCCGCGCCGCCATCCCTCGGCGCCTTCTGCTTTTCGTGGAGTGCGCGAAATCCCTCTTAGCAGATTACCTGCCTCGACAAGGAACAAGAACCGACGCGCTTTTTTTCATCACAAGCGTGTGACACCCTAAACACCCGAACGAAACAACCCTAACCGCGTTGAACGGGAGTAGGGTGCTCTATCGTGTCGAAGGCCTTGGTGACGGGGGCGAGTGGTTTCGTTGGCGCAAACGTTGCGCGCGTGCTCGCGGAGCGGGGACGGGCCGTTCGCGTCTTGGTGCGGGCAACCTCGGATCGACGCAATTTGCAGGGTTTAGACGCTGAAATCGTCGAGGGCGACCTTCGCGACGCCGAGGCCGTCACGCGCGCGGTCCGTGGATGCGACGAAGTGTACCACGTGGCCGCCGAGTACACCTTCTGGTCGAACGATCCCGCGTCCATCCACCGAAGCAACGTCGATGGCACGACCCATGTCATGGATGCCTGCCTTCGCGCTGGCGTGGGACGCGTCGTTTATACATCGACGGTGGGGACCATCGGGCTCGCACCGGTCGGCGGCGACGAAATGGGAGCCCGCGACGAGCGCACGCCGCTTGCGGAGGGCCAACTCTCTGGGCACTACAAGCGCTCCAAGTTCGATGCAGAAAAGGTCGTGCTCGATTATGCCGCGCGCGGCCTCCCCGTTGTCGTCGTGAATCCGAGTGCGCCGGTCGGGCCTTGGGATCGCAAGCCCACACCGACCGGCCAGATCCTCGTCGACTTCATGCTTGGAAAAATGCCGGCCTTCGTCGACACGGGCCTGAACATCGTCCACGTGCGCGACGTGGCCGAGGGGCACGTGCTGGCCGCCGAGAAGGGACGGGTCGGAGAACGCTACATTCTGGGGAACGAGAACATGAGCCTTGCTCGGATCCTCGAAACCCTGGCCCGTCTCACGGGGAAACGCGCGCCGACGGTGCGCATTCCCTACGGTGTTGCCTACGCCGCGGGCTGGTTGAGCACCACGCTCTCGGACCTCGTCACCCACCGCACGCCGGCGATTCCCCTGGAATCGGTCAAGATGGCGAAGCGGTATATGTTTTTCAGCTCAGCAAAGGCCATCTCCGAGTTGGGGCTTCCGCAGACCCCCGTCGAGCGCGCATTCGCCGACGCACTGGACTGGTTCTCACATCACCACTACTTCATTGCGGGGGGCTCTGCCGCCCCGTAACCCCAAAAGATAACTTCTGGAGAATTCCCATGGCGATTCCGATGATGCAGGCGGCAGCGGTCGGCAAATACATCATGACGCAGAAGCTCAAGAGGCGGAAGCGTTACCCGCTGGTCACCATGCTCGAACCGCTCTTTCGTTGCAACTTGGAGTGCATCGGTTGCGGGAAGATCCAGTACCCCGAAGAGATCCTCAAACAGTCGCTGGCGCCGGAGAAATGCTTTGCCGCCGTCGAGGAATGCGGCGCCCCCGTCGTGACGGTGGCGGGGGGCGAACCGCTCATCCATCCGCAGATCCGCGAGATCATCGAGGGGCTCGTCGATCGAAAGAAGTTCATTTACCTGTGCACGAATGCCCTCTTGCTGCGGCGCAAGCTCGACATGTTCACGCCGAGCGACTACCTCACCATGAGCATTCACCTGGACGGCGTCCAGAAGCACCATGACCACTGCGTGCAGCGCGAAGGCGTGTACGAAACCGCGGTGGCTGCCATCAAAGAGGCCAAGAAGCGTGGCTTTCGCGTGACGACCAACACGACGATCTTCATGGACCACCCGGCCGAAGATCTGCACCGCTTCTTCGACGACATGACCGCGCTCGGCGTCGACGGGATGATGATCTCGCCGGGCTACAGTTACGAGCGGGCGCCGGTGCAGGACAAATTCCTCAAGCGCAACCAGACGAAGGAACTCTTTCGCAAGGTGCTCGAGCCCGCCGCGCAGCGCAAATGGGCATTCAACCATTCGCCGTTCTATCTGGATTTCTTGAAGGGTGAGCGGGAGTACGAGTGCACGCCGTGGGGCAATCCCAATTACACGATCTTCGGCTGGCAGCGCCCCTGCTATCTCTTCAACGAAGGCGGGTACGCGGAGACCTTCAAAGAGTTGATGGAGACGACGGATTGGGACAAATTCGGCACCAAGAGCGGACACCGAAAGTGCCGCGATTGCATGGTGCACTGCGGGTACGAGCCGACCGCCGTGGAAGACAGCATGGCGAGCCCGAAGAACATCTTCCGCTCGATCTCCGCCGCCTTCCAGTGAGATTCCACGTATGACCAACTCAACGATCGTCGTCCCGCAGCCGTCGTCCTCGTCCTCCGATGTCCATGCGGCGTCGAAAGCCGTCCGGAGGGCGGTGGACTATTCCTACGGAAAGCAGAGGGCCGACGGGCACTGGTGCGCGGAGCTCGAGTCGAACTGCACCATCACCAGCGAATACGTGCTGATGTGTCAGGCGCTCGGGGTGGACCTCGCGTCGAAGCGTGAGGGGCTCGTGCAGTACCTCTTCGAGCACCAGAACGACGATGGGAGCTGGGGCATTGCCCACGATGTCGACGGCGACGTGTCGACGACGGCCGAGTGTTACCTCGCGCTGCGCATCCTGGGAATCGCGACGGCCGACGCGGGCCTCGAACGCGCCGCTTCGTTCATCCTGACCCACGGCGGGCTGGAGAAAATGCGCGTGTTTACGCGCATCTTCTTCGCACTGTTCGGGCTCTTTCCGTGGGACTCGGTGCCGGTGCTCCCCCCGGAGCTCATTCTGCTTCCCGCCTCGAGCCCGGTGAACATTTACGCGTTCGCAAGCTGGGCGCGCGGCACCATCGTTCCATTGCTCGTCCTGTTCCACCACAAGCCGCTCTACGCGCTGCCGAATGGCAAGCACGCCGAGAACGACTGGCTCGACCATCTGTGGCGAAACCCGCACGACAAGCACGTGCCCTATGCGCCTCCGCTCGGCGGCATTTTGCGCGAGCACAAGGTGTCGGCCAAGTCGGTCATCTCGCTCGGCTACAAAGCCGTGCTGGGCTACGAAACGTTGACGGGCGGCCTCTTTTCGCCCGTGCGCAAGCGCGCCGTGCAAGCGTGTGTCGATTGGGTGCTCGAGCATCAGGAGCCAAGTGGCGATTGGGCGGGCATCTTCCCGCCGATGGTCAACGGCGTCTTGGCGCTGCATGCGCACGGGTACGCGCTCGATTCGGATCCCATGCGCCGCGGGCTCGAAGCCATCGAGCGCTTCACCATGACGGACGCGGACGGAGTGCGCGTGGAAGCGTGCCAATCGCCGGTCTGGGACACCTGCCTGACCATGATCGGTCTGCTCGATTGCGAGGCGGGAGACGCGCGGCTTTCGGCGCCACGCCAGTGGATGACCAAGTTGCAGATCTTGGACGATCACGGCGACTGGAAGGTTTACAACACGAAGGGCCGGCCCGGTGGCTGGTCGTTCGAATATGCCAATACCTGGTACCCGGACGTGGACGATACCGCCGCCGTGGTCATGGCTCTCCTGAAGCAGGACCCATCGTCGGCCAAGAGCGACGTCGTGCGGCGTGCCATCGAGTGGATCGTCAGCATGCAGAACGAGGATGGGGGCTGGGCGGCATTCGATCGAAAGAACGACAAGCTCTTTCTCAACGATATCCCGTTCTCCGATATGGATTCGCTTTGCGATCCCAGCACTCCGGATATCGTCGGGCGCATTCTCGAGGCGCTCGGTATCTTGGGCGACCGTCGTTACGAGGCGGCGTGCGCACGCGGAATTGCCTACTTGCGCAAGAATCAGGAGCCCGAAGGCTCGTGGTTCGGGCGATGGGGTGTCAATTACGTGTACGGGACGTCCAATGTTCTCTGCGGGCTGATGCACCACGGGTTCCGGGCGTCCGATCCGATGATCGGGCGCGCCCTGGGTTGGCTCAAGTCGGTTCAGAATGCCGACGGCGGATGGGGAGAGCACGTCAATTCGTATGCGGACCGCAACCTCATGGGGCGGGGCACGTCGACGGCTTCGCAAACGGCATGGGGGCTGATGGGGCTCCTGGCGTTCTTGCCGCCGGAGGATCCGTCCGTGCAGCGCGGCATCGCATGGCTGGTTTCGCGCCAGACCGACGAGGGGACCTGGAACGAAAAGGAGTTCACCGGGACGGGGTTCCCAAAGTACTTCTATCTGCGCTACCACATGTACCGGCACTATTTCCCGCTCATGGCGCTCGGTCGTTACGTGCGGGCGCTGCGCGCTTCTTGAGACCGTGAGTCCGTGGGGCTTGCTCTGGGGCAGTGTCGTGCACCGCCCCTACGTCTACGCCTTTCTCGCGTGCTTTCTGGTATTCGCGCTGCGCCACCTCGGCGTTTGGCGGATGCTGCTCTTCATGCTCCCGACGTGGGTCATCGCCTACGCGTGTGAGTACAGCTCCACGCGCAACGGATTTCCCTTCGGGTACTACCGCTATTTCGATGATACGCGCACCCGGGAACTCTGGATTTCCAACGTCCCGTTTTTCGATTCGCTGTCCTTCGTCTTTCTCTCGTATTTCAGCTTCGTGCTCGCCTCCGCGCTCGTCGGCGACGTCTCCCGGCCGGTGTCGCGCGCCATTCCGTGGCTCGGGGGCGTGTTGATGATGCTGCTCGACGTGGTCATCGACCCCGTGGCGCTGCAGGGAGATAAGTGGTTTCTGGGGAGAATTTACGATTATCCGTACCAGGGTTTCTATTTCGGGGTAACGGCCGCGAATTTCGGCGGTTGGTTCTTCGTCGGGTTCGTGACGCAGGCGTTTTTTCTCCTGGTGCTGCGAGGATCGCTGCGGCCGGTACCTCGGCGGTTCGTGCTCGGCGCATATGGCGTTTATGCGGGGATCTTTCTGTTCAATCTGACCATGACGCTGATCATCGGCGATTACCGATTGGCAGCAGCGAGCGCGGTGGTGACGGCCGGCACCTTGGGCGCGATGGCCGTGGGACTTCGGACGCGGCGGGCGCTGGCGCAGCTTTCCTCGCGTGAAGGGAGTGCGTAACCACGTGCTCTTGGTCTGCGCCGCCACGGGGACCGAGTACGATGCCTGCCTGGCCGGGATCCGCGACGCGGACCTTGCGGGCTCGTTCGAGGTGTTGCAGGTGGGCGTCGGTCCCCGGCACGCCGCGCGCAGCCTGCGCGAGCGACTTGCCCGTGGCCCCGCCCCAAGCCGCATCCTGTCCTGCGGTTTCGCGGGGGCGCTGGGGGAGGGCGTTTCGCTCGGTGCGTGGATCACGGCGGAAACGCTGTCCGAATGGCAAAATGGCTCGCTCGTGCCGATGGCGCAGCCCATCGCCGTGGCCTCCTGCATGCCGTGCGACGTCGTCTCCGTGGATCATCTCGTGGGCCGAAATTCGCCCCTTCGCCGCGCGCCCCGTCCTTCGGCGCGCCCCCTGGTCGCCGACATGGAGTCCGCCGCCCTCGCGGCCGAGGCCAGCGCCCGCGGTATCGCGCTCTCCGTCGTGCGCCTGGTGAGCGATACGCCCGAGCATCCATTGCCCGAGTTCCTCTCTCCCTTCACGGCGGCCATGGCCGGCAGCGACGCCCGCGCACGCACCGCACTCCTTGCCCGCGGCATCGGCTCGGCCCTCACCGATCCGCGCGGCGTCGCGCGCCTCCTCGTCGAAGGCCGAACCTGGACGAAAAAACTCCGCGAAGGCTTCGCCACCCTCGCCCCGTTTCTCGTCTAACCCTCACAAACGAGGAAACGGGCACGACGCATCGGCCGAACTAGGTGCAGGAGAGAAAAACTCATGCCTCGCCACCGATTCGCTCGAAAGTCTCGTGATGTTGCCGCAACATTGGCCCTGATCACCACAGCGGCATGTTCTGCGGTATCCTCGGATGCACCGTCCGAGGTGACAGGGACCACGTCGGACAAGTTGCTGCTCGATCTCGGGGCCACGCTCTGGACCAACAATGCCAACGTCGTGCCGGTCTGCTGGATGCGGACTGGTTACAACGGCGAAAAAGCCTTGGTTCGAAACGCCGTCGTTGCAACATGGGGCGCGGTCGCGAACCTGCAGTTCACGGGATGGGGGGACTGTCCGACCACCGGGAGCGCACGATTCATCAAAATAGATATCGCGGACAAACCGAAGGAACCCGACGGAACGTATTCGAACGGCGGAGGGGACGGGCAAGCCGTTGGTTACGGTATGGGAATCCTGCGTTCGCCGGGGGAAGGGGCCTCCGTTGGTTTTTGGCTCGCCCCCGATCATTCGGCCAATCGCGGCCGCGTAGAATACCTCGGCGTGCACGAGTTCGGACACGTTTTAGGCTTCAAACACGAACAAGACAGCCCTGACAACTACGTCAACGGCAGGCCGGTTCATTGCGCGAATCAAACGGGTGCGGTCGCGACGAACGTTCGCCAAGTGGGGCCGTACGATGCCAACTCGATCATGAACTACTGCAACGATACGGGGAACGGGCAGGGCATTCTCAGCCCGGGAGATATCGTGGCCGTGCAGTCCATTTATGGCCTCCCCCCCACGGCTTCCATCAAGAGTGTTTGTCGTTCGGCGCCCACCGCGACATCGCGAAAGGTCAAGAGCGACCTTGCAGCTCCGTGGCCGAACGGAAATAAGACGTCCGTCGGCGTCTATCCGTCGACGGGAGGTGCATTCACCGGTTGGTACGATGGTCTCACGGGGGGAGGCTGGGACGGTCGTTCCAAATACGCTGCGGGCGATTTCAACGGAGATGGATTTACAGATATCGCGACGGCTTGGAACGATTTTGGGTGGAGCTCGATCGCGGTTCGACAATCCACTGGAACGGGCTTTACCCTCAAGTCATGGCGTGATCGACCGGCCTCATTCCTGGATGCAGCCCAATGGCTCCCGGGTGACTTCAACCACGATGGCTTCGACGATCTGGCCATCGCATGGAACGATCATGGGTCGACGTCCGTGGGGGTATTCCTCTCGACCGGGACGAGCTTTTCAAGCTACCAAGGTTGGGCGTCGCGCATGGGAGGCTGGGACGACAGCGACCGATGGGTCGTCGGTGACTTCAATCATGATGGATACGCGGATCTTGCGACGGTCTGGAACAACGGCGGACAGAATGCGATTGCCGTCCGGCGATCGACGGGGTTCTCGTTCGAACTCCAGCAATCGGTCACCACGGCCGACCCGTGGCGGAATTCTACGAAGTGGCTGGCCGGCGATTTCAACGGCGACGGAGACACGGATCTTGCTGCAGCGTTCAACAGCAATGGGGCTGCGCAAGTCGATGTCCACCTTTCGACAGGTACGGGCTTCTCGGCGCGAACGCCGTGGGACACCTCCGGCGGAGGATGGTCGGACGAGCATGATTGGACGACCGGCGATTTCGATGGCGACGGAGATTGGGACCTCGCAACCGTCTGGAACAATGGAAACAATGTCGTAACCGTGCGCAAATCGAACCGATCTGCGTTCGTCGAGCGAACGAATTGGGAGAACCTAGGCGGATGGATGCGCAGCACCCAGTGGTGCGCGGGCAGGTTCACGAACTGAGCCTTGGGAGTGAAACGACCGGATTGAGGGGCAGGCGGAAGTCCTCGGGTCCAAAAAAACTGGAGGACTTCCTCCCCGCTTCCCAGGTTGGGGCCGACGAATGGGGCTTTTCTAAAAGGTCAGCTTCTGCAGCCCCAAGGTTGCCGTGAGCAGAAGTTGCCATGTGCCCGGCTGGTCGACGGAGACGAAGGGGGCGGCGAGCTCGGGGAAGGCGTTTTGCGGGCGCGCCCAGTAGGAGTAGCTTCCGCGGAGGCCCACGGAGCCGAGGCCGAAAGGAACGAGTTCGCCGGGGCGGCCGGCGACCTGCGAGCGGCCCACGACGAAGTTGTACGACAGGCGAACATCGGACTCGAACACGCCGTCGCGTGGTTTCGCCGGATCGAGTCGGTAGCCTGTGGCGCCGCGCAGCTCCACCTGCCGTGAAGGCGAGCGCACGAGGAAGGAGAGACTCCCGCCCGTGCGTGGGATCGTGCGCCCCTCGCGATCCTCGCTCCAGATGTGCTCGAGCGCGCCCCCCAAATGAAGGAGCAAGCGCACGGCGTCGTAGCTCGCCGATTGACCGTTGCCCAGAGGATTGAGCACGCCCGCGAGGCGGATGGGCCGCAACGCGGCTCTTCCGGTTCCTCCGTCGAGAATCGCTTCGCCAATCGCACCACCGAGCCCGAACCACTCGCCGGGCGCGCATGGACCCAAGAGGGAGACGAGCGGCGGGCGCAGCTCCCGCGTTTCCGGATCGTGACAGAACCAGAGTGCGTCGGACTGAAAGAACGTAAACCCCGCCATGAGCCCGCGCTCGGGCGCGTGCATCACATCGATCTTCAGAACGCCGAAGTCGCCCCCGCGCGTATCGCCGCGAACGAGCTCGAGCCCCCCGCCGCCCATGCCCCGCACGTTGCCCTCGCCGGATCCCTGCACGCCCCCGAGACCCGACAGCTCGAGAAGGCGTATCCCCGTCACGTAATGCGCGACCGAGCCGTGGATGCCGGCCTCCAACCTTTCCGGCGGAGGATTCGGTATCCCTGCCTCGATCGCGCGCCGCACCTCGTCGGTGAGGCGAGGAAGATCGGGCTCGCCGAGGGGCTTTCCCATCTCTTCGCGTGGAAATCGGATCAATTCGTGCGCGTGGGGCTCGATCGCAAGTGCGTAATACTCGGGGAGCGGGATCCCTTGATCGTCCGTTTGCGGCACGGTCAGCACCACGGGATCGCCTTCCGTCGCGATCACGTCGGCGGGCGCCAACGTCGGCGGTACCTTGGGCCCCATGACGTAACTGCGCCGAATGGCGATTTGATACGAGGGCCACGCATGCTTCGGGCTCCACCAGCGGCCGGCCAGCTGGTCGAGTGTCCTGCGCGTTTCCGCTTGCGAAACCGCGCCAAGGCGCTCGAACGTGGTCGAGAGCGCGAGGTCCATCGCATGGTCGTAAGGGAGTGCGCTTTCGAGCGCGGCGACACCGAGGTGGGCGCCGAGAAGATTCGAATACAGATCGTCTGGGGTAAACGAAGAATAGATCTCCTCCGCCGCCCGAAACTTCGTAAGCCCATAATATTGAACGAGCTCGGCCCAAACCGAGAGATGGAACGTGACACGGATGGCGATGAGATCGCTCGTCCGGGCCACGTCCTCCGCCGGCACGGCACGCAGGACGCGAACGATTCGCTCGGCGCCCTTGGGTCCGAGATCGATGGTTCCCGCCCCGCGCGCGAGGAGCGGGCGCAGGCGCGTTGCAAGGTAGGCGGCGATGTCCGCGTAATCCCGCGTGTGCCCGAGATCGACGAATCCACCCCGGCGCGTGTAGAGGAAGCCATTATTTTCCGTCAGTTCCCCGTCTACCGCATACGAATGACGTCCTACGCCGCTGGTCGAGATGACCCCTGCAATGACCACCGGAACGTGCGTGGCCCCCAGGTGGATCGGCATATCCGGGGAGAGCGCGCAGCAAGGCCGTCCACGTGGCGCGGCGCGACCCGGTTCCGCTGTGTCCGCATGCGCGGTCGCCGGCGCAATCGCGAAGGCGAGTGCGAGACAGCAAAAAATGGAACGAAGGGGGAGGGAAGTCATCCGCGCACGTCAAAAAATGAGCCCGTTGGCGAGGTAATAGGCAAGTGGAAATTCGTCGGGAGCATGATCCGTGGGCGAATGGGCAACCTCCACGCGGAAGACACTGGAGCGATCCCACTGAAAGTAAAAGCCCCCGCCCACGCTGTATTTGATGCCCGGCGTGGAGCCATCGGACACCGACGAATCCCAGTCGTTCCAGACGCGGCCGACATCGAAAAAGGTCGTCGTCCCAATCTGGAGTTGCCACGACAGAACGCGAAAGCGGGGGATGAAGTCCGTGCGCAGTTCGTAATTCGCCAGCACCTTGATGTGACCGGCGTACCGCGCCTCGGGGATCCCACGGAGCCCGCGTTCGCCACCGACCATGTGCGTCGGGTTGAACACGCTACCGCTCTGAAGCTCGTAAAATGGGACGCGGCCGAAGAGAAAGCTGGCCATGAGCCGCGACCCGAAGGTCATCTTGGGCCCGAGCGGGATGTACGACTGCAGCACGGCGGAGGCCTCGCCGAAGCCCACGCGCTCCGCGGTGCCTGCCGTCCCGAGCACACCGACCTGGTAGAACACGCCCTCGTGCGGCACGAACTCGTCGTCGCGCGTATCGAGGAAGATGCCCGCACCGAGGCTTCCGAGAAACGCGTTCTCCGTGCCGGGCAGGTTCGAGTTCGCGATATCGTGGGCGAGCTTGGAGTTTTGGTAGACCGATGGAAACACGTAGCGCAGGCTCGTCGTGAACGCGGCGTCGAAGGGCGTGCCGGTCTTCACGCGCGCGACGGAGCGGAGGCGAACCTCCTGGGCGATGTACTCGTCGTTGCGGAGAGGATCCGCGTCGCCGGGTGCGTCCTCCGCGGTGCTCGCATTGCCGGTCCCCTCCCAGCGCGCGATGATGTTGCGCAGGAAGTGGGCGCGCGTGTCGAGGCGAACGCGCCCGCCAAAGAGATTGGGCACATCCAAGCGAAACGCGTGGTAGTGCTGGACGAGGCGAAAACCGTTCGCGTCGTTCTTGAAGCTCGTGCCCAGCGTTCCGCCAAAAAGCCATTTGTACGGACGCGCGTCATCGTAAAAGCGTGCCAGTGTGAAGACCACGCCGAATTCGACGCCGACATCGCTGTTGCCGCCGATGTCGGGCACAGGGAGAAACTCGTAACGGCGCGCGGCCAGTTTGTCCTGCGACTCCGACGGGGCGAGGGTGTCCGCACCGGCGGCGCCTGGACTCACGAGCACGGCGAGGCCGGCAAGCCATTTCAGAAGGGGATATCTCGAGGAAAGGAAGGCCGGCATTCGGAAAGCAATTAGAACGTGAGCCCGTTGGCGATGTAATAGGAGAGAGGAAACCCGTTACGCGGATGGTCGCTGGGTGAGTACGCCATCTCGACGCGAAAGACGCTCGTACGATCCCATTGAAAGAAGAATCCCCCGCCCACGCCGTAGTGGATGCCCGGCGTTTTGCCATCGGATGCGGACGAGTTGATGTCGTTCCAGACCCGGCCCAGGTCGAGGAAGGCCGTGTTTCCGACTTGGAGCTTCCATCGTAGAACGCGAAAGCGCGGTATCAGCGTGCTGCGTAGCTCGTAATTGGCCATCATTTTGACGTGGCCGGCATACCGCGCACCGGGAACGCCACGGACGCCGCGATCGCCTCCGACCATGGCCTGCGGAAGAAACGCGTTGCCTTGCGCCAGATCGTAAAAGGGCACCCGGCCGAATTGGTAGCTTGCCACCACCCGGTTGAAAAACGTCAGCTTGTTCCCAAGTGGGATGAACGACGAGAGCGACGCGAAGGTCTCGCCATAGGCCACCCGCTCCGCGCTGCCCACCGTACCGCCGATACCGGCTTGGTAATAAACGCCTCGATGGGGCGCGAATTCGTTGTCGCGCGTATCGACGATGAAGCCGGTGGCGAGGGTGGTCAGAAACGCGGGCTCCGTTCCTGGGATCCCGGCGTGCGCCGCGTCGTACTGAATCTTCGAGCCCTCGTAGATCGAGGGAAACTCGTACCGAAGGTTCGTTGAAAAGGCGGCGTCGAACGGCGTACCCGTCTTCACACGGACGACCGAGCGCAGGCGAACTTGCTCGGAGGTGAACTGGCCCTGTCGTGCGCGGTCCGGCCCCGGAGGAAGGCCTTCCAGCGTGCTGGCGTTGCCGAGTCCGTTCCATCGGGCGATGACGTTGCGCCCGAAGTTCACGATGGTGTTGATGCGGACGCGCCCGCCGAAGAGCCCGGGAACGTCGAGGCGAAGGGCGTGGAACTGTTGGACCGTCCGGAAGTGGCCGTCCTCGTCTTTGAAGCTCGTGATGAACACGCCGCCGAGGAGCCATTTGTAGGGCTTCGCGTCGTCGTAAAACCGTACGATCCCGAAGGCAACACCGAGCTCCAGGCCGACGTCGCTATTTCCTCCGATGTTCGGCACCGGGAGAAACTCCCAGCGGCGGGGATCCTCCTTCGAGGCTTCCCAGTCCTTCGCAGCCTTCCCGCTCTTCTCCTCCTCGGCATGAGCCTCCGCAGCGTTTGCGAAAAGGACGAAAAAACAGGCAAGCGATTTCAGCCCCGCGAGCAGGGGTTTCCAGGTAACGCGGGCAAGCGGAGTGCGACGGGGCGTCAACGGCGAAGTGATCATTCGATGTCGGACTGAAACTCTGCTTATAGGGCGACGAGGGGCTTCGGGAGGTCTTTTTTGACGCTTGTCGTCGGGCGCCGAGGGGCCTAGGGTTGCAGGAATGGACATACGCCGTGGCGTCATCGGGACGCTTGCGGGCCTCTTCGTCGGCGTCTTGGGCATCGCATCTTCGCCGGCGCCGGCAGTAGCCGACGACAAGCCTGACGCCGCAGCCTGTGAGGCGTGGCAGATCGAATACGTGGTGAACGCGACCGTCATCATCAGCGACACCCCCATGGGCGCGGGCGATGGCAAGTACCCGAATGGCCCGGGCAAGGTGGTGCTTCGCTTCGACAACCGCGGCGGGCAGCCTGGTGGGAACGTCAAGTTGATCGGCTACGAGATGAAGGACAACTTCACCGTCGTGAGCCACGCCCTCATGTGGGAAGCCCGCGTGACCGCCGACACGATCAGCCGCACCACGCCAGACAAATGCGGCAGCTCGGCAGAGGGCACCTTGGACGGGCGCACCCTCCGCTGGGGCACGTGGCGCGGAATGCGCAGCGATGGCAGCATCATTTGCCAAGGGGGACTCTGCGGCAAGTTCGGGGCCCCGCCATCGGGTCGCAGCGACATGCACGTGCCTCCGCATGCGGCCCAGTTCAAGCCGTTCGTCTACGCGGCGGATTTCCAGACGTTCACCATGAATCCGTCGGTCGCGTCGCAGAACTCTTCACCGAGTCAGATCTCGAGCATCTCGCTCGCCGGACGTGAGGTGCGGCGCACCTGCGTGCCTGCGCCGGTCTGCAAACCGTGAAGGCGCTCACCTTCGACTTGCACCTGCCGCGGCTCGCGTGGGCGCGTGCGCTCGGCTCGATCGCCGCGCAAGGTTACCTGAATGGGCTCGGTCCGGTGCGCCTCGCCGAGGTGCCCGACGCACGCGTGCTCGGTGATCATTGGGTCGTCGTGGAGACGAAGGCATGTGGCATCTGCGGCAGCGACGTCAAGCAAGTCTTCATGGACGCGGCCGTCGACAACCCGCTCACCGCCGTCATCTCCTTTCCCCACGTCATGGGGCACGAGCACGTGGGCACCGTCGTCGATGCTGGCCGTGCCGTCACGCGCGTGAAGCGCGGCGATCGCGTGGCGTGCTCTCCCTGGTTCAGTTGCGCGGTGCGCGGCCTGCCCGAATGCGACGCCTGCCAGCGCGGGCACATCGCGCTCTGCGAAAGCTTCACCGAGGGGACCTTCGCACCGGGAATGCACGCAGGCACCTGCCGCGACATCTCCGGCGGCTTCGCCCCGCTCGTGCCGGTGCACGAGTCGGCGTGCTTCAAGATCCCCGACGGTGTCCCCTTTTCCACCGCGGTTCTCGCGGATCCTTTCGCCGTGGCACTCCACGCCGTGCTCAAGTCGCCGCCGGAGCCCGGCGAGACGGTGCTCGTCTACGGATGCGGAGGGCTCGGCGTACTGGTGATCCATATCCTCGCGCGGCTTTTTCCCCGGGCGCGCGTCTTCGCCGTCGATCCGCGCCCGCATGCGCGTGCGCTGGCCGAGCAGCTCGGTGCCGCCTCGACGTTCTCCGCCCGCGGTGCGGAGCTCATCGAAGCCATGGCCCAGGCAACGGACGCCCGCGTGCGCCGCCCGCAATTTGCGCTCCCATGGCTGCACAAGGGCGTGGATCGCGTCTACGACACGGTGGGCTCGGCGGCCACGCTCGAGACGGCGGTGCGCATGATGAAGCCGCTCGGAAGCCTGGTGCTCGTCGGCGTCGCCACCCCGGCGCGTTTCGAATGGACACCGCTCTATTTCAAAGAGCTCCAGGTCATGGGTTCGAGCGGCTACGGGCTCGAAGACTTCGCAGGGCGGCGGGCCCACGCCTTCGAGCATTTTTTCGGCCTTCTCGAGCGAGGCGAGCTCGCTCTGGACATGGTCGTCACGCACCGCTTTCCGTTGGCGGACTACAAGGACGCGTTCTTGACCGCGCGATCGAAGGGGGCTTCGCCGTCGATCAAAGTGGTCTTCGACTTCGGGTGAGCGCGGACAGCTCCTCCATGGCGCTGGAAAAGGAGTAGCGCGGCGTCCAGCCGAGCTGCTCACGGATCTTGCGGATCGACATTTCGCTCTGCGTGGTCACCATGTCGATCGCCGTGTGCGTGAGGAGCGGGCGCGTCGCGGTGCGACGAAAGCGCGCCATCGCCTCGAACGACGAGGCCATCGTGCGCGCCACGGGAAGCGGAATGGACCGCCGCACGGGCCCGCGTCCGGCGATCGCGGCCACCGCGTTGAAGTAGTCGCGGAAGGAGATGGATTCGCCATCGCCCACGATGAAGGCTTCGCCCAGCGCGGCCGGGTGCTCGGCGGCGAGCAACGTCGCGTCGATCAGGTTCTCGATGTAACACGGGTGGCAGGTGCCGCTGCCCCCGCCCAAGAGGAACATCTTGCCCTGCTGGATCATCGACAGAGGCTCCTCGAGCCATGTCCCCCGCAGGCCGTACACCACGGCGGGCCGCAGGATGGTGACGGGCAACCCCGCCTCGGCAGCCCGGTGTGCGACGGCCTCGCCGCTTGCTTTGGTCAGCGAGTAGCCATCCCGCGCCAGGCCATCCAGCGGTGTCGCATCATCGAAGTATTTCGGTGATGGCGTCCCAAAGGCCGCGATCGAGCTGAAATGCACGACGCGCTCCACACCGGCTGCATGCGCGGCGCGGTACAGCGCTTCCGTGCCGCGCACGTTGGTCGCTGCAAACTCGTCCGGCGTCCCCCAGTCCGAGACGTGCCCCGCGCAATGAAACACGCGCGCAGCCCCCGCCACGGCCGCGGTGAGGGAGTCTTCGTCGCGCAGATCGCCGCGCGCAATTTGCGCGTCCTTGGCCACCGCAGCCGTGAGCTTCGTTTCGCTCCCCGGACGGCAGAGCACCCGCACCTGCCGCCCATGACGGAGCAGCCGCTCGGCAAGGTACCCTCCGATGAAACCGGTCGCGCCCGTTACTAGATCGATCATCGCACTTTCCGAATTTGTCAAAGCCCCCAAACACGAGGACACCACGCGCGGACGACCATCGAATACCATCGACTGCGAACGACCGGAGAGAATCCATGAAGGTCCTGTGTGTTCACCCGAGTGGTCTCATGTACACGGAGATTTTCCTGCGGCTCGAGCCCCTGGGGGTCGAGCTCGTGGCAGCCTCGGTTCGTCGGGCCGGGCACGACACGCGCCTGCTCGATCTGCAGGCGGCCACGCATCGCGATTTCTTCCGCATCCTCGACGACTTCCGCCCCGACGCGGTGCTCTTCGGGATGAACTACCTGGCCAACATCCCCGAGGTCATCGACCTCTGCAAGGCCACGAAGGCGCGCCTTCCGCGCACACTCACCTGTGTGGGCGGGCATAGTGCCTCCTTCACCGCGCGGGAGCTCCTCGAGCATGCGGCGGGCGGTATCGATTGCGTGGTGCGCGGGGAAGGGGAGGAAGCCGCGCCGCGCGTGCTGGACGCCTGGCGCGACGACCCGAAGAGTCTGCATCGGCTCGACGGCGTGATGACCCTCGACGGTGAGGGGCCGCCACCCAAGCAGATCCACTCGCTCGACGATCTGCGCCCCGCGCGCGATTTGCTTCCCCATCGGAAAAAGTACTTCATCGGAGTGCTGGATCCGGCCGCGTCCATCGAGTTCTCGCGCGGCTGTCCGTGGGACTGCTCCTTTTGCAGCGCCTGGACCTTTTACGGACGAAGCTACCGCAAAGTGGCCCCCGAGCTGTGCGCCGAAGATCTCGCGAGCATCCGCGAGGAGGGCGTGTTCATCGTCGACGACGTGGCGTTCATCCAGGCCGAGCACGGGAACGCCATCGCCGACGCCATCGAGCGCCGCGGACTCAAAAAGCGCTACTACTTGGAGACCCGCGGCGACGTGCTCTTGCGCAACAAGGAGCTCTTCGTTCGATGGAAGAAGCTCGGCCTCGAGTACATGTTTCTCGGCCTCGAGGCCATCGACGCGGAAGGCCTCAAAGCCTTTCGAAAGCGCGTTCCATTGGGCAAAAACTTCGAGGCCCTGGAATATGCCCGCTCGCTCGGCATCATGGTGGCGGTGAACATCATCGCCGACCCCGATTGGGACGAAGCGCGTTTTCGAGTGATCCGCGAGTGGGCCCTGTCGGTGCCCGAAATCGTGAACATCAGCGTGAATACCCCTTATCCGGGTACGGAGACGTTCCTCACCGATGCCCGAGAATTCACCACACGCGACTACCGCCTTTTCGACATTCAACACGCCGTGCTCCCGACGAAGCTGCCGCTCGCCCGTTTTTACGAGGAACTCGTGAAAACGCAGCAAGTGCTCAACAAGAAGCACCTCGGCGTGGCCGCCCTCAAGGCCACGGCGGCCATCTCCGCACGCCTCTTGCTTCAGGGCCAAACGAACTTCGTCAAAATGCTCTGGAAGTTCAATTCCGTTTACGATCCAAGGCGCCAACTCGCCGACCACGCGCAACCGGTCAAATACGAAATGAAGCTGCCCGTGGTGTCGCCCACGAAAAAGGTCGACCCGCGGAAGCTTTACGTGCTCCCGCCCAACAGCAAGGCAGCCCAAGCGAACGCTTTGATCACACGCGAGACGTAGTTTGGAGCGCTTGGCTCCGGAGAGGCGGCACCACGCCTCCATCGAGATCTCGCCGGCCGAGCGGCGCCACACACCGACGACTTCCCCATTCACGAGCAAAGCGCCCGGCCACACGCGCGACGTCCACAGTCCTGCTCGTCGCTTGGCGTTGGGCACGAGGAGCTCGCGATCGGCTCCCCACAGGAGATAATACGCATCGCCACTGGGCAGGAGTCGCGCCGGGGCGGCAGGCCTCGATGGCGCCCGGAACGCGGGCTCGTCGTCGGCGAGGATCCATGCCTCGCCAATCGGTGTGCGCACTGGCGTCAACGTACGACCGAGCGCCTCGACCGCGGAGCGCGCAGCCACCGGCGGAATCCCGGCCCAGCCCGCGAAGGAGGGGGCCCCAAAGTTGAACGAGCGATCGATGCTCCCAAGCCGTCGGACCGGTACCGTCGACCCGCGCATGGATCGACAGCAGCGCGGCCCGCGGCATGGAGTCCTGCAACCCGCCCCATGCCGCACGGCGGAGCGACTCCGCCCGCATGGGTAGGCGTTCGTCGAGCGAACCGGCGTGTCGCCTGAACGCGAGAATCTGCGACCGCGAGAGCTCGAGCCGAGAATGCACGGTCTCGAGCGTAAGGGCCATGCCCCATATCGAGCAACCCGGTGTACGTTGATTGGGGCCCGCACCGCCGGCACGTGCTAACCCAGCGAGAGGAGCAAACCATGCACCAATCCATGCATCCTCGCCCGCTCGGCCCCTTCGCGTGCGTCCTCCTTTCCACGCTGGCCGCCGCGTGTACGAGCCACGGCGACCAGCCCCCCGTGGGGAGCCTGCCAGGATACGTCGACGACATCGAGGTCGTCTCCGTCACCGACGCGTACGGCGGCGAGTCCTTCGGCACCGCGGGCCCGTACGAGGTGGTGAGCGGCATCGTCCATGGCAAGTTGCTTCCTGCGCATCCGGCCAACGCCGGCATCGTGGACTTGGACCGTGCTCCGGTAGGAAGTGACGGCTACGTCTCGTACACGACGGATTTCGTCATCCTGCGGCCGAAAAACGCCGTTTCGGCGGTCCCGATTCTCTTTTACGACGTGGCCAACCGCGGCTCCATGCTGGGCCTCCAGGCCCTCGATGCCACGGGCAACTCACTGGCCGCCGGTCGGCAAGGCAATGGCTTTCTCTTGCGTCGGGGCTACACACTGGTGTGGAGCGGTTGGCAGGGCGACATCGTTCAATCGGATTCCCCGGTATCGTCGGGGCAGACCGTCGCCCCCATTGGCACGCGATTTCCCATCGCCACCAACGCGGAGGGGCCCATCATCGGAACCAGCCGCGAGGAATTCGTCTTCGACAACACGACGAACCCCATCACGTTCACCCTCAGCTATCCGGCATCGACGCTCGATCCCTCCCAGGTGATTTTCAACGTGCGCTCCACATGGCGAACCCCCAGCGGCATGACCTGGGATTCGCCCTCGCAGCCGATTCCGTCCTCGAGTTGGCAGTACGTCGACGACCGGCACGTGAAGCTCCAACGCCCGAGCGATGCTGACGCCGGCGCGATCTATTCCTTCGTATACCCCGCCAAAGATCCCATCGTCATGGGCATCGGCTTCGCGGCCGTACGCGATTTCGTATCGTTCTTGCGAAACGACAAGGCCGACGCCCAGGGCCACCCAAGCCCCGTCGCCGATTTGAATTATCGCCTCGCGATCGGCGAAGGTATCTCCCAATCAGGCCGATTCCTGCGCGATTTTACCTGGCAAGGCTTCAACGACGATGCGCGTGGCCACAAGGTGTTCGACGGAATCATTCCGTTCATCGGCGGTGGCCGCAAGGCATTCGTCAATGCACGTTGGGCACAGCCGGGGCGCTCGTCGAGGGAACACGAGGACCATTTCCAGCCGGGCGATCAATTCCCATTTGCCTACGCCACGACCACCGATCCGCTCACCGGCAAGACCGACGGACTCTTGGCCAAGTGCACTGCGACGGGCAGCTGCCCGAAGGTCCTCCAGCTCGATGGCAGCTACGAATTCTGGGGCGGCCGAGCCTCCCTCAACGTGACCGACGGTGCAGGCTACGACATCCCCATTCCGGAAAACGTGCGCCTGTACCTCTCGTCGGCCACGCAACACGGCGGCGGCAACGGCGCAGGCACACAGACCGCGCTCACGGCCTGCCAATTCAAGTCGAACCCCGTGAATCAATCGGCCATGGACCGCGCCATCGTCGACCGCATGGAGCACTGGCTCGCGGCGGGCGATCCGCCGCCGCCGTCGAATTATCCGACCATCGCCGCGGGGACACTCGCCCTGCCGGAGTCGCGCACCCAAGTAGGCTTTCCCGATTTGACCTCGGTAGGGCTGACGTACACGGGGATCCACAACGCGATCCACGTCACCAACTATTCGAACGCCGTCCCCGTCGCCGACACGAGCAAAGACTACGAGATACGCGTCCCCACGACCGACACCGATGGCAACGACTTCCCCGGATTCCGCGTCCCCGACGTCAGCGTCCCCCTGGCCACGTACCTACCGTGGAACTTGCGAAAAGAGGGATACGCCCCCGGCGAATTGTGCGGATTCAGCGGCGGCATCCTCCCATTCTCGACCACCGCCACCGAGCGACAATCCAAAGCCGACCCGCGCCCCGCCTTGCTGGAGCGCTACGCCGACAAAGCCGACTACGTGGACCGAGTCCACGCGGCCGCCACCGCCGCGGCGGGGCAGGGCTTTCTGCTGGAGGAGGATGTGAACCTTTTCGTCGAGAGAGCGCAAGCGGTGACCGTGTTTCCGCGGTGAGTCGACCGTCTCGATTTGCCCCGCCATGCATCATGGCACACACCCCGAGTTCAGCAAAATACTCAATTGCCCCGGCGAAGTATCGCGATCCGACGTGATTGCTACATCCAGTTTCCCATCGCCGTTGAAGTCGGCCGTTGCGGCAGCGGTCTCGTAATTGTCATGATAGTTGCCGTGGGGAAGTGGGATCGGCTCGGAGAAGGCGCCCTTGCCGTTTCCTATCAGAAGGTGTTCGGGGCCCAGCACGTCGGCTTTGCCATCACCGTCGAAATCACCGGTCGTCACGAAGGAACGGGGAAAGTTTGGCTGGCGCGAGGAGCTCAACGTCGTACCGGAGCGTTCACCCTTCAATAGATTCGACGTGTCGTATTCTACGGCTATTGCGATATCCGTGTCGCCGTCGCCTTCGAAATCGGCGGTTGCAACGAATCGGAAATCCTCCCCATCGGTAATCGGGTAGTAGGGGCCATCGAACTTGCCTTCCGAACGCCCGTAGAGCACGGCCACGGAGTCGTGGGTCGCGGCGGCGAGGTCGGTTGCCCCATCCTTGTTGAAGTCGCCGGACGCGAGGCTCATGGCTAGGCCATAAACGATATACTCCGTGGGGGGCGAGAATTTGCCATATCCAACCCCGAGCAAGACGCTTACGGTACTCCTGCTAGTACCGCTATGGATCGCGAGGTCGATGCGGCCGTCATGGTTCAAATCGGTGGCGACGACTGCCGCGGGATAAGCGGACACGTTGAAGTACTCGTTCGCGAATGTGCCGTCACCCTTGCCGGTGAGAAGGTTGACGGAGCCCGAGACTTCGTTCACCACGACCAGGTCCGGATTCCCGTCGGATGTGAAGTCTGCGGTCACGATCGCGACGGGGCCGCCTCTGGTAATGTAGGTGTTCCCCTCGATGAATGTACCGTCTCCATTCCCAAGAAGGATGCGTACCTCATCGATATTCTTGCTTACAACGGCAAGGTCGGTTTTTCGGTCGCCGTTGAAGTCGGCCGCGGCGAGTGCTCGCGGCGCGTGTAGAGCATCGCTCATTGCGACACTGGGGGCGAGGAACGAGAACTTCCCGCGGCAGGGATCGAATGTCGCTGTGGATTTCAGAGCATATTGTGCGAACGTCGCGCTCACGGTCTTGGTCTCGGCCATCGTCGATGCAAGGGTGGCGCTGAATGTCCCCGCCTTATCCGTTTCTCCGGCGGCCGAACTGAGCCTATTCCCGTTTCCCGACACGCTCAGATCCACGTGCACGCCCGGCGCCGGACTTAGGTCGCCCCGTCGTAACGTCACGATGATCTTGGCCGACGCTACGCCATCGGCGACAACGCTCGAAGGCTCGAACACGACGGATGAATGCAATGGATCAACCCGATCATCGACAATGATTCCCCGATCTGGGCCGGCGTCGCGGACGGGAGCGCCATCATCGCTTGAACTGCCGCAAGCAAAGCCCAGAACCGTAACGAGTGCCACGCTCGTTGCAATGAGAGTCGTTGACGTTCCTGCAGCATCCATCGAAAGAGATCCTCGCGAGACGACCACTTGAAATGAAAACGAGGGCCAGGCGCTTCGGCCTGACCCTCATTTCACAATCCTGGAGAAAGTGCGAAGAAACTTCTCAGTTAGCCTTCCATTGGATCCAGTTGCCCGTGGTCGCCCAGTTGTCGTTCGCATCCTTGAACGCACCGATGTACGTGGCATTCGGATCGAAAAAGCCGTCGTTCGGCGGGGTCGCCGCATTCGTGGTAAGCGACGTGGCCGGGCCGAAGCTCGGCGCCGCAGCGTTGAAGCAACCGGAGATGCCCGGATCCGACCAGGAGTTCTTGAAGGTGCCCGTCTTGAACCAATTGAGTTCGTCGACGTTTCCGTCGTTGTCTTTGTCCGGGGCGACGCTTCCCGTCTCCGGGTACGCAATCCCATCCACGACACCGCGGTTCGTGCTCCCAAAGAACAGACTGCTCTTCACCTCGAGGGAGCCGGCGGTCGCATTGGTCCCGGTCACCACGTCGCGAATATCGATTCCTGACTCGAAGCCCATAGCCAACGTATTGAAGATATGGCCCTTCGTGTTGCGGCGAAGGAGCATTCCGAATTGCGCCTTGGGCTGGTCGCTATTCTGACCACATAGAGTCACGTTGTAAATCGTGGGCTCGGAGACAGGCTCGTTGCTGTTCGCGGGATTGTCGTTGTCGGCCTCGAATCCGTTCATTTCCTCGCCCGTATTCGGATCCTGCTGCAGCACGAAAAATTGCAGCTTGCCCGTCCAGCCGAGGTCCCAGTCGATCCCGTCGTCCTGGTTGTACTGGCACGCGAGGTACTTTGCGTTCACGGTGCCGCCGAAGAACTCGAAGCAATCGTCCTTCGTGTGACGAATCTGGACGTGATCAATCGTCGTGCCACGGCCAACGCCGGCCATCGTGAGGCCATTGACCTCATTGTCGGGGCTGAGCTCGATGCCGCTGTACTCGATGCGAACGTAACGGAATGTGCCGCTCGACTCGTCATCGTTTTGACCGCCGAAGGTTCCTCCCTGATCGAGACCGTCGACGCGGTGCACGCCCCGGTTGACCCTTGCGTTCCCGAGGATGATGACACCGCCCCAGTCGCCGGCCTTGCGGGCCCCTTCGGGGAGTTGACTCGTGAACAGGATCGGCTCATTGGCCGTGCCTTCCGCCATGATCTTGCCGCCGGGCTGGATCACGAGGATACCCTTGCTTGCATTCTCGCCTTTGATCGTGGTGCCCTTTTCGATGGTGAGCGTAGCGCCATTGCGCACGAAGACGACGCCCTTCAGAAGCCAGAATTTGTCGGCCGTGAGGGTCGTATTCGTCGTCACCTCGCCGATCAGCTCAACGGTCGGCTTGGTGCCGCCGCCGTCGTTGCCATTGCCGGCATCCGGCCGGGGCGGCGTCGTGCCGCCGTTGTTGTTGTCGTCGCTGCTGCAGCCGCTGGCCACGGCCCCCAACGCGGAAAGCGATAGGGCCAAGAATCCCACGGCATACGAGGCTTTCGCCATTCGCGGAGCAAGGGAAAAGAAGCTGGATTTCATCGATAGTCTCCTTGGGCGGCAATTACGGCCACTGTGTGACGAGAAAAGTTCGGGTTCGCGAATTGTTGGCGAAACAGAGCGGTTCGAATGAGGTTTGCAATCCCCGCGGCGCGAGCGTCATTGCAGGTTTAGGGTTGCGCTGAGCCAAACGGAAGTTCCGAGCTTGTAGCGTTGCACCAACTCGTCGTGATCCTTGTGAAGGAAGCGGTATGGTGAATCGAGAATATTTTCGGCCGCTAGTTTGACATCCAGGTATTGGCCGATTCCCTGTGTGATCGACGCATCGAGTTGGCCGCGCGGTTGTTCGTAAATATCGGGTAGACCGTTCGAGCCTACTTCGGAGATGCGCTCGCCGAAAATATTGTAGAGGACGCGAACACGCGTTCGTGAGCTTTCGCGATTGTAGTCAACGGCAAAATTGATGATGTAGGGCGACTGCTGGGCGAGCGGACGAACGCTGCTCGTTTGAATGAGCAAAGGGTCGTCCGTTCTCAGCTCGACCCGCGAATGAACCAAGGTCAAATTGGACAGGACGCTGAAGTCTTGAAGCGCTTTGCTGATGAAACCCAACTGCTTGCGCGCCTCGAGCTCGATTCCGAAGTTGGTTGCACCACGGGCGTTGCGGAATGATTTGACGCCGCCCGCTTGCGAGATGATGACGGGCTCGATCGGATTGTCGAACGACTTGGCAAAAGCGCTTGCGGCGATGACATCTGCTTCGCCTGGAAACCATTCGTAGCGGACGTCGTAGTTCCAAATACGGGTGCGGTCGAGGTTGGGATTTCCCTGCACCTCTCGTGCGCCGAAATAGTCGGAAAAGGAGAATGGTGCCAGCTCTCGAAGTTGCGGTCTTGCCACGGTGCGCGAGACCGACAGCCGAAGATTCGACGATTCGGTCGCTTTGAAGACGAGATTGGCCGATGGCAGAAGATCGGTCTTTGCCAACTTGGAGCTCGCCGGCGCACCGGGAGCGAACGGGCTGAATGTATCGATCGTCTGCGAGGAGGCCTCCACGCGCTCGCCCACAATCACGCGAAATCGGTCACCGAACCAGAAATCCCCCATGAGGTAGCCGGCGTAAATATTGTGATCCGCCTTGTAGCCGTCCGTCGGGCGCGTGTATTCGGTGAGAAAGATCGCGGGCCCGACGTTGTCGTTCGTGAACAGTTGGTCGGGAGGCAAGAGGATCGTGTTCGGTACTTCGTTGGTCGGCTCGAAACGGAACCTGCGCGCCTCGAAGGAGCGATGCTTCCTGGTTATGAGCCCGCCGATCTTGAAGTTCTTGGTAGCCTTCGTTTCGCGCGTGATCGGTTGGGTGAGGTCGACTCCACCGCCGTAGGTGACTTCACTTTGCGTGGCATAGAAGTGAGACCCACTCAGTGTGCCCAAGAGCCAGCTACGGCCCCGTGTTGGGTCGTCCAGGTAAACCGTCTGACGCGTATTGGGCTCGTCGAGAGCCGCCCGCGAGACGCTGCCGTTCCACGCAATCTGAGTTCCCATCGTTTCGGGAAAACGGTGCTCGCCGCGCAGCTGTCCGAAGATGAGATCGCGCGCGATGAACCGGAGTCGCGTATCATAAATGGTCTGGAAATTGCGCTCGGCGTTGGGCCCATGGATCTCACGCCCCTCCTTCTCGGAGCCACGGCTGTAGAACCCCGTAAGCGTGAATCGATGATTTAGGCTAGGTGCATAGGAAAGCGTCGCCAGACCATTCCATGAGACCAAATCGAGCCCCGTGTTGGCGACGTAGTCGTTCTGGAGGGCGAGCTCAGGGGGGCTCGTCGCGTCCCGTCGCACGAGGTCGAATCGTCGGAGCGTCTCGTCGTTACGCCGCACGTATCGTCGAGAGTAGCCCGCGGCGACTTGATAGCCGAACGCCTGCTCCTTCTTCTTCCCGAACTTGAACGAATCACCGATGACGAGACTTAACGTACCGTTTGGAAGCGAGATCGGATCCGTCGTGGTCATACGCGAGTTGATGGCTCGGCCATACTCGGTGAGGTTCGGATTCAAGGTTTCGCCATCGGGGTTTACGCGCGAAACCGTGTAATTCGGGATGATCGAAGGTAGCTTGCGCCCTCCGTCGTCGATGCCGAGCCAATCCGTGCTTCCACCCTCGTGCGAGAGGCGGTGCTGAAACGTCGTCTGGGTATTGAACCCCAAGCCGAGGTTCGCCTGGAACTGAAATTTGGGAGGCAAATCGCGCGTGTGAATATTGACGGAGCCACCCGCAAAGTCGCCTGGCATGTCCGGCACGAACGTCTTCGAAACGGTGACGTCGGAGAGAACCAGCGTCGGGAAAATGTCGAGCGGGACGGCTTGCCGATCCGGCTCGGGGCTCGGTAGCGGTGCGCCGTTCAGGAGCGCATTCGAATACCGCTCGCCCAAACCGCGCACGAACAGATACCGACCCTCGACCAGCGTCACACCGACCACGCGTCGCGATGCGTCGGCCGCGTTCCTATCTGGCGTCTTCGCAATATCCTGCGCACCCACGCCATCGGACGCCGTCGCGGCGTTTCGCCGGATCTGAATCTGCGCCGCCGCGCTCGCGCGCTCGATGTCGGCCTCGATGGGCGAGAGCTCCTCGTGCGCCTCTTTGTCCGACTCCATCGCCACGTCGATGCGGCGCGTCTTGCCCGCAACGACGCGTACTCGCTTCAACCGGCGCGTCTGGTGCAGCTCGTACACCACGCGAAAATCGTAATCGCCCGGCGGAAGCTCGATGCGGTAGCGGCCGTCGACATCCGTCAACACGCGCTTGTTCTTCCCAAGCACGAAGACCTGGGCTTCGATCAGCGTATCCTTGGTATCGCGGTCGGAAATGACACCCCAAACGGCGCCCTTACCCTTGGGCGGAGGTCGCGCGGGATCCTCTTCCTTGAGCTCCTCGGCCCCTTCCTCCGCCGCCGCGTCCGCGGGAGCCGGCTCCGGCGTCTGCGTCGACGACGGCGGTTGCGCAGGAGTGGGTGCGTCTTGCGCCGAGGCAACACTGGGCACGAAAACCGTTGCCGACGACACAGCCGTGGCGAGCAGCAAATACACGTTTCCTGGGAAACGAGACGTAAGCGGCATTACTGCGCGACTTTCTCCGTAAGGATCGCGATCGCTTTTCCGCCTGCGCGGCGTGTGCGATCGAGGGTTTGCACGACGAGCGAATAAGGTGCGTCGTCGTCTGCATCGAAGTAAACGACTTTGTCGCTGCGGGCGGCGAGCATGCGGGGCAGCTTTTCCGCCAATTCATTGTCGTCAATCACGTCCCGATTGATGCGAATCGTGCCCGTTTTGTTGACGGTCAGCACGATGCGCGTGTCGTTTTCGGGCGGTGGTTGCTCTTTGTTATCGTCCTTCTTCGGAAGGTGGATTTTGAACTCCTTGTTCAGCAGAGGAGTCACCACCATGAAAATGATGAGAAGAACCAGAACGACGTCGACCAGCGGCGTGACGTTGATGGCCGGCGGTACGGGGCCCGCTCGTTTTGCCCCAGGCTTGCCGGCTTCGAGGGTAACGGCCATGGCTTATCTCCCGCTCCCCGCCGCGGCGAGGCGACCCACCACTTCGGGCGCCGCCTCGTTCGAGTCCGAGTTGCGGCTTTCCTTCGCCGGCTCGGCCTCTTCGGCCTCGTCCTCTTTGCCCTTCTTGCTCACCATCAGAGAACAGCCGCCGAAGCCGGTTTTCTCCACCAGGGCGAAGACGGCGCGCGCCTCGGCATAATTCAGGCTGGAGTCTCCCTTCAACACGACCCGGCGCTCCGCGTCTTTCTCGTGCAGCTCGTCGAGCTTTGCCGCGAGCGCGTCGCGCTCGACGGCGTCTTTCTCCAGGAAGATCTTGCCGCTTGCGGCAATGCTCACGGTGATGGGCTCTTGCTTCAGTTTGGACTTCGGGTCCGGCCGCACGATGGCGGGGAGCTCCACGCGCTCGCCGTGTTCGAGCGCGGGGGCGATGACCATGAAGATGATGAGGAGCACGAGAACGACGTCGACCAGCGGCGTCACGTTGATCTCGGGCTGCGGCATATGCTTGCTCATGGCGGCGCCTTACTCGGCAGCTTGCGCGTCGTTCTGTCGTGCGAACCGCCGCCCCGAGGCTTCGCGGTCCTGGTGCGTTTCCATCTCGTCGATCAACTCCCCGAGCGAGCGCTGAAGGGCCCCCTCCATGCGCGCAATCTTATTGCTCAGGAAATTGAAGATCATGACCGACGGAATGGCCACCATGAGGCCGAGCGCGGTTTCCACGAGGGCTTCGGCGATACCGCCCGACACCGCACCGAGACCGCCGGAGCCCGTCGAGGCAATGCCCTGGAAGGCGGTGATGATACCTACGACCGTACCGAGCAATCCGACGAAGGGGGAAATCGAACCAATCGTCGCCAGCATGCCCATGCCGCGCCGCAGATCCGCTCCGAGTTCCTCGGTTTGTCGGGCGCCTTCGCGTTTGGCCAATTCGATGGGCGTCAATCCCTCCGCCTCGTGCACACCGTCGATGCGTGCGCGGAGGTAACGCTTGACCGTGGCGCCGACCAGGCGCGAAAGCGGGGCTTGCGCGATCTCATCGGAAAGCACGACCAGCTTCTCGAACTCGCGCGCATTGAGCGCCGCGCCCGCCGCCGCCGCGAACCGCTGCGAAGCGCGCGTGCCGCGGAAAAGGGCAACCCATCGTTCGACCACGACGGTAATGGTGCAAAGTGCCATGACGAGCAAAACCGAAGTAACGATCTTGCTCATGAGGCCCATGCTGGCCCAGAGATGAATCGGGTTGAACGACATCATAGCAGTAACCTCAAGTCCTGAGTTTGAAAGGGATTTTCACAACGCGGTAAACGCGAATGGCGTGACCGTCCATGACGGCCGGTTGAAAGCGCCAAGTCTTCACGACCGCAAGCACCGTCTCGTCGAGCAGCGGATGCCCGCGCATAATCGTGATATCCGCCACGTCCCCCGTCTCCGTGACGACGAACTTGACGACGACCACCGTCTCGACGCCCTGCTTGCGCGCGGCCTCCGGATATTCCGGCATCGGCTTGTGGATCGCCTGCGGCGGGTCCACGTGCTCGGGCAGCTGAATCGGTGGGGGAGGCGGTGCCGGGGGCGCGGGCGGTGCCGTCGGTGCAACGGCCACGCCGCCGGAGCCCCGTCCACCGGCCTTGCCGTTCGGATCTCCGTTGGGGTCGCCGTCCCCGATGGGGATCTCGCTCTTGGCATTCTGCAGATCCGTCTCCGGGGGCTTCTCCTGCGGAATCACCGTAGGCGGCGTGATCGGGCTGGCCTTCTTCGCCCCCAGCGGTGCCGGCGATTTCACCCGTGGTGGGGGAGGGGGAGGAGGCGGCGGGGGTTTGGCCTCGGGCATCTTGGCCACGAGCTTCACGTCCACCTCTTCCTCTTGTTGGAGAGGCGCTATGGCCCCGAATGCAATCCCGACCGCAAGCAGGCCACCCAAGACCACGAGCCCTGCGCCCGCTCCAACGGCAAGGCGCCGTTTGCGTGCAGGATCGTGCTCCTGTTGGCCGAAAGATTCGAAGCCCATCGCTTGCGCCTGTTTAATGGCGCCCGGTGACGTTCGTGCGACATCAAGGCGACGAGTGTCAGGCGGTCCGATGACGGACTTCGGCACCTTCAACATACCCCAACGTCACAGCGCCACCTCTTACATCACGTTCAGAAGCGTCACGAAATGCACAGCGGGCTCTACGTTTGTTTCATCGAGCTACAAGTATCATGTACTACACGCAGCTTGTAGTTCATGTTCTTCGAAGTGCATGGGCCATGTACTCCATGTAAATTGTAGAGATGTCCCTCCTCGGCCGCACTCGAGAGCTCGAACGACTTCGCGCCGCGTGGAAGCTCGCCCAGCGTGGACGCTCTCAGTTCGCATTGGTTTGGGGAAAGCGGCGCGTGGGAAAGACATTCCTTCTCTCGCATTTCGTCCAAGGCCGGCGCGCCGTGTTCTTCGGTGCCACCGAGCAGTCCGAGTCCGTGGAGCTCGGACGCCTTCACGATGCGCTCCGCCAAAGCTTGGGCGATCACGTGGCCGATCGCACGGGGGGCTCGTTCGGCTCCTGGGAGGCCGCGCTCAAGTACTTCGCCGCCCTCGCCAAGGACGAACCACTGATGCTCGTCCTCGACGAGGTCCCCTATCTGCTCGCATCGACGCCGGCATTCGCCAGCATCGTTCAAGTCGTCTGGGATCACCTGCCTTCGAAGAGCAAGTTGATGCTCGTCCTCACCGGATCGGCCATTCGCGTCGTCGAAGATCTCATTGGTCCGGACGGCCCTCTGCGCGGCAGGCCCACGCTTCCTCTGCGGCTCGAGCCATTGGATCCGCTCGCAGCGCGTTCCTTCCTACCGCATCTCTCGCCGCCGGACTTCCTGCGCGCGTACGCGGCGTGCGGAGGCTATCCCTTGCACCTTCGCTCCTGGGATCGCGCGAAAAACGTCGAGCACAATCTGCTCACGCACGCCTACGATTCCGCGGGGCTTTTGACCCTCGACGCCGAAGCCATGCTCATCGAGCAGACGTCCGCCAGCGTCGGTTATGCGCGCATTCTCGCGGCCATCGGGCGTGGGCGGACACGCTATTCGGATATTGCGTCCGATGCGGGCCAGCGCGTCGAAATGCCACTGGAGCAACTCGTGCGTGCGGGGCTCGTGCGCAAAGTGCTGCCCGTCGGGGCGCCGAAGGGCGCGAAACCGAATTACGCCATCGACGACGTCTATTTGGATTTCTGGTTCTCGTGCATCTACGCAAACCGCTCGGAAATCGCCTCCGGTCAAGGCCGCGCCGTCTTGCAGCGGGTCGAGCCCATTTGGCAAAAGCACCTAGGCGCGGTCTTCGAAGACTTGGCCCGCCACCATGCGCGCCGCCTCGTCGAAAAGGGTGAACTCCCCGAGGACCTCGTCGTCGGGCGCTGGTGGTCCGTGCGCGGCCCGCAGTGCGAGGTCGACGTGCTCGGTTTGCAGGGAAGTCGCACCGCCCTCCTCGGCGAAGCCCGATGGCAGGAACGCCCGCTGGACATCGCCGATCGCGTGCGCCTCGAGCAGAAGCTCGCGTTGGTCCCCAGCCCCGTCGCCGAACCCGTCTACGCCTTTTGGGGGCGCGCAGGAGGCACGGCGGCCCTCAAGAAAACCGGCACGCTCGTCTTCGGGTTGAAAGAAATGCTCCAAAAAGCGCCCCCTTGACGCTGCCGGCGCGGAGGCTTTTGAAAGCTAGAAGCAGAGAGAATTGAACAGGAAGACGGGAAGACGGGAAGGACCGTCGGCGTGCAGCAGCGCGGAACGCTGGTTTTGTGGTTTCCAATCAGCGCCGTGGGCCGATTTGAAATCCTAAAAATCTTCCCGTCTTCCCGTCTTCCTGTAAATCCTCTCGGAGGGTACGCGTGTGTCTATGCCGATCCGCCGCCGTCGCGTTTGGCTTGGGTCCAGGCGATGAGTCGCTCGGCCGTGCCGGCGTTCACCACTCGGTCTGGGTCCACCCACGCGCGCTCCGCGTTCAACGATGCATAGCGCACGCGCTCCAATTCGTCGGCGTGGTGGGCATCGCTGGTGAGCACGAACTGGATATCCCGCCCGCGTGCCCTCCGAAGTGCCTCGACGGACATATCGAGGCGGGGCAGGGCGCCGTTCACCTCCAGCGCGGTGCCCGTGCTTTCCGCCGCCTCCAGGATTGCGTCCAGATCCAGCTCGATGGGGGGCCGCCCGCCGATCATGCGCGCCGACAGATGCCCGATCATGCGCACCGTGGGATCCTGCATCGCCGTCACGATGCGCTTCGTCTGTGCGGCGCGGTCCAATTCGAAATGGTCGTGCACCGATGCCAGGCAGAAATCGAACCCGCGCCGGAACTCCAAGTCGTAGTCCAGCTCACCGTTGGGCCCGATGTTCAGCTCCACGCCGTGGAGCAACTTCAGCGAATCTCCGAGCTCCGCTTGCATCGCCCGGATCTTTTCGCGCTGCTCCAGAAATGCCTCTCGCCCCACACCGGACAGCGTTCCCTCGGCGTGATCGGTCAGCGCCAGCACGGCGTAACCGCGTGCCTTGGCGGCGGCCACCACGTCCTCGATCGAGGAGCGCCCGTCGCCCGACACCGTGGTGTGCACGTGAAAGTCGCCCATGACCTTTCCCATGCGCCGCGGCAAGGACCCCGTTTCCGCCGCCTCGATCTCGCCCGCATCTTCCCGCAGCATGGGCGGAATGAAGCGAAGGCCCAGCGCCTCGTAGATCTGCTCTTCCGTTTCGCTGGCAACGACTTTGCCGCCTTCGAGCTCCGACAGCGCGTACTCGTTGAGCGTCCACCCGCGCGTGAGGGCGCGCTGGCGAAGCTTGATGTTGTGCCCTTTGGAGCCGGTGAAGTACATGAGCGCGGCGCCCAGCTGGTGCTGCGCGACCACCCGTAGATCCACCTGCGTTCCGCGCTTGGTGACCACGCTCGTCTTCGAGTCGCCCTGCACGAGCACGCGCTCGACCAGGTTCATCGACACGAACGCCTCCATCACACGGGCCGGATCTCCGCCCGCGACCATGATGTCCACGTCGCCCACCGTCTCGCAGAAGCGACGCAGGGAACCGCAGTAGGACGCGTGCGTCACCCCGGGCAACTCGAGCATGCGCGCCACGACGCGGTTGGCCAGCGGCAGCGCCACCGAAATGGGCGTGCGCGAGGTCGTGCCCTGTTGTTCGAGCCGCGCCAGCGACGCCGCGAGCTTCTCCTCCGACTTCGCGCCGAAGCCCTTGAGCCCGCGCAGCTTTTGCGCTGCCAGCGCCGCGCGCAGATCGTCGATGGAGTGCACGTCGAGTTCGGCGCGCAGGCGCTTCACCGCCTTGGGACCGAGGCCCTGGATGCGCAGCAACGCCACCACGCTCGGCGGGTGCTTCTGCCGCAACACTTCCAGCTTCTCGACCTTGCCCGTGTCGAGCAGCTCGCGGATTTTTTCCGCCGTGCTTTTGCCGATCCCCTCGATCTTCTGAAAATCCTTCGCGGTGAGCTTCCCCAGATCCGTGGCCTGCGCCTCGATGGCATTGGCTGCGCTCTCGTAGGCGCGCACGCGGAACGACTGGGGATCGCCCTCCTCGATCATCGTGAGCTCGGCGAGCTCGTGAAGCATGTCGAGGACGTCTTGCTTCGAATCGGACATGCCCACCTTGTAGCCCAAAACGAACCGTGCTGCTCGGGGGCTTGACCCACGTATGATTAGCATCATATTACGGTCGTACGATGAAAGAAACGGCACGGATTCCCAAGACGCAAGGGCACCTTCGTTGGATCGAGCAACTGGTTCGCGGTGAGGTTCCGCCGCCGCCGTCGGCGCAGCTCGTTGGCTTCCGCATCGTCCAAATCGAACCGGGGCGGGCGGTTTTCGAGTTGGATGCAGGCCCCCAGCACACGAACCCCATGGGAACGATGCATGGCGGCATCCTCTGCGACTTGGGCGATGCGGCCATGGGCATGGCGATGTCGTCGACCCTCGAGGACGACGAGACGTTCACCACCATCGAGCTCTCGGCGAAGTATTTCAAACCGGTCCGAACGGGACGGCTCACGGCCGTGGGGCGCGCGATCAAGCGCACGCGGAGCCTGGGCGCCCTCGAGACCGACATCACCGACCAAGCCGGCAGCCTCGTGGCCCGTCTCTCGAGTACCTGCATGGTGCTGCGTGGCGAGGAGGCCAAGGGCCGATGAGCGCCGCAACTTCGACGACCGACGTGGTGGCCACGGACGCCGCCGCCCCGCCGCGCAAACGACGCACCCCGAGGCTTCTTGCGGCACTTGGCACGGTAGCCCTGGTGGGCGCGGGAAGCTGGTACGCGCTCACCGCCGGGCGTGAGAACACGGACGATGCGCAGGTGGAGGGCCGTGTGATGAACGTGTCCGCGCGCGTGTCCGGCCAAGTGCTCCACGTGCGCGTGACCGACAATCAAACGGTGGACGCGGGCGATGTGCTCGTGGAGCTCGACCCCGCGGATTACCAGGCCAGGTTCGATGCAGCGCGCGCCGATGTGGTGGCTGCGCGGGCGCAGGTCGAGGGCGCGCGGGCGTCGCTCTTGCTCATCGAGAAGACCGCGCCGGCGAACGTGGTGCAGGCCAAGGGCGGGGTGACCTCGGCCACGTCATCCATGGCGTCGGCGCAGGCCTCCATCGCGGAGGCCAAGGCCGATTACGCGGCCGCAGCATCGCGCAAGGCGCTGGCGGAGCTCAATTTGAAGCGGTCGCGCGCCCTGGTCGAGCAAAATGCCGTGCCGCAGCTGGATCTCGATTCGAGGCAGACGGAGTTCGACAATGCGAGCGCGCAGCTCGATCAGGCGCGTGCGCGGCAGCTGGCCGCGGAGGCGGCCCTGGCCGGCTCGAACGGTGGCATCGTCCTCGCGAAGGGCCGCCTCACCGCGGCGGATACGTCGATGGAGCAGGTGTCGTCCGCGCGCGCGGCGCTGGCGCTCGCCGAGGCGAAGGTCGAGCAGACCGAGTCGGCGCGCAAGCTGGCAGAGCTCAATCTGTCGTACACGACGCTCCGTGCGGCCCGTCGGGGTGTGGTCTCGCGGCGCACCGTCGAAGAGGGACAGATGGTGAGCCCCGATCGTCCGCTGTTCGCCATCGTGCCGCTGGACGACGTGTGGGTGGTGGCGAACTTCAAAGAGGACCAACTCGCCGAGATGCACGCCGGCCAGCCGGTGAGCGTGCGGCTCGATACGTACGGCCGCCGCGATTTCCAGGCCCACGTGGAGAGCATTGCCGGGGGAACGGGCGCGCGTTTCGCGCTTCTTCCGCCGGACAACGCGACGGGCAACTTCGTCAAGGTCGTGCAGCGCGTTCCGGTGTTGGTGCGGTTCGACGCTCCGCTGGACGTGGACCTCCGCCCGGGCATGAGCGCCGACGTCACCGTTCGAACGAGGCCGCGGTGAGCGCCGCGGACGAGGGAACGCTTCTGCGCGGGAACAAGGTGCTCATCACCATGGGCACCATGTTTGCCGGATTGATGGCATTTCTCGATATTTCCATCGTGAACGTGGCGCTGAACGACATTCGCGCCAACTTCGGCACGCCGCTGGATCGCATTGCGTGGATCTCCACGGCGTACGCAATGGCGAACATCACGATCATCCCCATGTCGGGCTGGTTGCTCAAGCGCTTCGGATTCCGCCGCTATTACACGGCGTCCATTCTCGTCTTCACGGCGGCCAGCGCCTTGTGCGGCCTCTCGTGGAATCTCCTTTCCCTGGTGGTATTTCGCATTCTCCAGGGACTGGGCGGCGGCGCCATCATTCCAACGTCGCAAAGCGTCCTGTTCTCGCGCTATCCGGAAAAGCAGCACGGCATGGCCGGTGCGCTCTTTGCCATTGGCGCGATCACCGGGCCACTCCTTGGGCCGACCATTGGCGGATACTTGGTCGACTTTGCAAGTTGGCATTGGATCTTCTTCGTCAATATTCCATTCGGCCTCTTTGCCGCCTACATCGCCTGGACCCAAATCGAGCAACCGGGCTTCGTTCCCGACCGTGCACCGGTGGATCGCTTTGGCATCGCCCTATTGGCCGTCGGCATGGTGTCGCTGCAATACGTGCTCGAGGAGGGGAATCGTGATGGCTGGTTCGAGAGCACGACCATCACGGTGCTGGCCGTGGTGGCGGCGATTTCCCTCATCGGCTTCATCAGCCACGAGCTGGAGACACCGCACCCGGTGGTCGAATTGCGCGTATTTGCCAATCGCGGATACGCGGCCGCCACCACGCTCAACTTTCTCGTGGGGACGGCCGTTTTCGCGGGCTCGCTCTTGTTGTCGCTCTACTGCGGCAACATCATGCATTACCGCGCCCTGGAGATCGGGCACGTTTTCCTCCTGGGAAGCTGGATCCAGATCTTGATCTTCCCCCTGGCGGGCCGCCTCGTCACTAAAGTCGATCCTCGCCTTCTCCTCGTACTGGCCAATACTGGCATCTTTACGAGCCTCTGGCTGAATGCGCACCTCACCGCGGACGCGGACCTCGGGGCCATCGTCAAACCGCTCTTCATCCGCGCCGTGGGCACGGGCATCGGCTTCGTGCCCCTCACGTTTCTCGCCGTCCAAGCGCTCCCCATCGCACAGCGCCCCGGCGGCACCGCTTTGTTCAACCTGACGCGCGAGCTCGGCGCCTCGATCGGCACCGCGTGGATGACCACCATGCTCGATCGCGAAAGCAAACGAGCCTTCACCTTCATGACCAGCCATGTGGATGCCTACAGCCCCCTGGTGGCTGATCAAGCCTCCCTGCTCGAGCACGGCCCCGGTGCGCGCCTGGCCGATCCCCACGGCGCCGCCCTCGCGGTGCTGAAGCTCCGCATCGATCAGCAGGCGTTGCTTCGCGCCTTCAATGGGAACTTTATGATGCTTGCCCTTGCATTCCTCGCCGCGAGCTGGCTCATTCTTTTGATGCGAAAGCCAAAGACCGGCGCCACCGTCGATACGAAGGCCGCGCATTAAAAGAGTGCAGGCGCCACGCGGGCGCCCGCACTTCATCCGAAACGCGCGCTCAGCGGACGTCGAAGCGATCGAGGTTCATCACCTTCGTCCACGCGGCGACGAAGTCACGGACGAACGATGCCTGCGCGTCCGAGCTTCCATAGACCTCCGCGATGGCGCGGAGCTGGGCATTGGAGCCGAAGACGAGATCGACCCGCGTCCCGGTCCATTTCACCGCGCCGGTCTTGCGATCGCGGCCTTCGAACACGTCCTTCGCGTCCGACGTGGCGGTCCACTCCGTGCCCATGTCGAGCAGGTTCACGAAGAAGTCGTTGGTCAGCGCCCCCGTCTTCGTGGTGAAGACGCCGTGCTTCGACCCGTCGAAGTTGGCCCCGAGCACGCGGAGTCCGCCCACGAGCAAGGTCATCTCGGGCGCGGTCAAGGTGAGCAGCTGCGCCTTGTCGAGAAGGAGCACTTCGGCCTGCACGCTGTAGCGGGTCTTCTGGTAATTGCGGAACCCGTCGGCGAGCGGCTCCAGCACGGCGAACGACGTGACGTCGGTCTGCTCCTGCGTGGCATCGGTTCGTCCGGGGGTGAAGGGAACCGTCACCGCATGACCGGCGTTCTTCGCGGCCTGCTCGATGCCCGCCGAGCCGGCGAGCACGACCAAGTCGGCGAGCGAAATCTTCTTCCCGCCCGAGGCCGCGCCGTTAAAGTCGCGCTGGATGCCGCCGAGTGTCTCGAGCACCTGCGCGAGCTTGGCGGGCTCATTGACCGCCCAATCCTTCTGCGGTGCGAGTCGAATGCGCCCGCCGTTGGCTCCGCCGCGCTTGTCCGAGCCGCGGAAGGAGGAAGCCGCGGCCCACGCCGTGGAGACGAGCTGCGCGACGGACAGGCCCGACGCGAGGATCTTGCTCTTGAGCGAGGCGATGTCCTTCTCGTCGACCAGCGGATGATTCACCGCGGGGACGGGATCCTGCCAGAGGAGCTCTTCGGCCGGCACCTCGGGTCCGAGGTAGCGGGCGCGCGGTCCCATGTCGCGATGGGTGAGCTTGAACCACGCGCGCGCGAACGCATCGGCGAATTGATCCGGGTGCTCCATGAAGCGCCGGGAGATCTTCTCGTACGCCGGATCGAGGCGAAGCGCGAGGTCCGTGGTCAGCATCGCGGGGGCGATGCGCTTCGACGTGTCGTGCGCGGCCGGGACGGTGCCCGCGCCGGCATCACCTTTCGGTTTCCATTGGTGCGCGCCCGCGGGGCTCTTCGTGAGCTCCCACTCGTAACCGAACAAGTGCTTGAAGAAGTCGTTGTTCCACTTCGTCGGCGTGGTGGTCCAGGTGACCTCGAGACCGCTCGTGATGGCGTCGACGCCGATGCCGGTATTGAACCCGCACTTCCAGCCGAGGCCCTGGGCTTCGATCTCGCCCGCTTCCGGATCGCAGCCAACCTGCGATGCCTCGCCCGCGCCGTGCGTCTTGCCGAAGGTGTGGCCGCCGGCGATGAGCGCGACGGTCTCCTCGTCATCCATCGCCATACGTCCGAACGTGTCGCGGATGTCCCGCGCCGCCGCGATCGGATCGGGGTTCCCGTTCGGCCCCTCCGGATTGACGTAGATGAGCCCCATCTGGACGGCCGCCAGCGGATTGGCGAGATCGCGCTCACCCGAGTAGCGGGTGTCGCCGCCGAGCCATTTCTTCTCCGTACCCCAGTACACATCCAGATCCGGCTCCCACACGTCCTCGCGGCCGCCGGCGAAGCCGAAGGTCTTGAATCCCATGCTCTCGAGCGCGACGTTGCCGGTGAGAATGAAGAGGTCGGCCCAGGAGATCTTGCGGCCGTACTTCTGCTTGATCGGCCAGAGCAGGCGGCGCGCTTTGTCGAGGCTCGCATTGTCCGGCCAGCTATTGAGCGGCGCGAAGCGTTGCTGCCCGCGCCCGCCGCCGCCACGTCCGTCTCCGATGCGGTAGGTGCCGGCGCTGTGCCATGCCATGCGAATGAACAGCGGTCCGTAGTGACCGAAATCCGCAGGCCACCACGACTGGGAGTCGGTCATCAGCGCAGCGAGGTCTTTTTTCAGCGCCGCGAAGTCGAGGCTTTGGAATTCCTTGGCGTAGTCGAACTCCCCGCCCATTGGGTCGGATTTGGAGGAATGCTGATGGAGAAGATCGATCGGAAGCTGGTTCGGCCACCAGTCACGGTTCGACGTGCCGCCGCCGACGGCGTGATGGAACGGGCATTTGCTCTCGGTTGCCATGGGGAATCCTTTCGGGAAAGGTCTGCGTGCGTCCGCTTTAGGGGGTCAGGATGCACTGCGTGCCGTGACATCGCCAAGACATCGTTTCAATGAGATTGATAGGCTGGTCCTATCAGCCTTCGACCGCGTTTCTCCGCACGGCAGCAGCTCCTCGACCACTTCCTGGTTAGCGCTTCCGCTGTCTTCGCGCGATAGCAAAATCCATCTACCGACCGAGGCGATGGTCGAACCGGAGCCTGCTAGAAAAGAGAAAAAAGCGCCGTCGTCGTGATGCGGTGCATCGTTCCCACTTGCGAGGGCGCCGCGTCGTTGCCGAACGTGTGCCGCTGCGAGAACGCATATTCGAGGCCGAACTCGACCTGCTTGGTCAGGGTGAAGAACGTATTCACGAACAGCTCTTCGATCCTCTGGTTCACGAACGGGTCGATCAGCTCGCCCGTTGCCGGATCGACCGTCGCTTCGTAGGGCGCGTCCGCGGTGCTGGCCCCGTTGTTCGCCATGAGCGTTTGACTCCAGACGGCATTGGAGCGCAGCTGCGGACTCCACACGTGGGTATAATTCACGTGGTACCCGAGTGCGTTCCACAGGACGAAGCTATCCCCGGTGTTCGTCGCAGCTTGCCCGGTCGTTCCTGCGGCAACGATGTAACGTCCGATGCCCCGTCCGCCCGCGACGGTGGTGCGGAACGTGTCATTGAATATTTTCACGGCTGCCGCCGCACTGACACCCCACCCATACTTCGAATACGAATCCGCACCCGGCGCGCCCGCATCGCGGTACTGCGTCGCCACGGCACCCACCGAGGCCGTGCCCCAATCGCCGGCCATCGAGAAACGACCGATCAGATCGGGGATACGCTGCACTTTGCGGGTGAACGGCTGTTTCGTTCCCGGGCCGTCGGTGATCCCATTTTGATCGGTTCCCGGTGCGTTCTCGAGCGCGAGGGCGAAGCTGGAACGGGCGGGAAGGGGAATGACGTAGCGGATCATCGGCTGGCGGATGGCCGCGGTGGAGCCCGGGCCAATCCAGTCCACGACGTCGGGAAATGCCACGAGATCGAGAAAGGTCGTCCACGTCTGGCCGACCAGCAGCGTTCCGTACCGGCCGCTCAAGGTGCCGTAGGCATGCCGCAGCCGGAAGAGTACCGAGTTGGTGAACGTCTGGCTCGAGAGGAGATTGCCGGACCAGAAATCGCCCTCGATGCGACTCCCGATGTCGGCCCACCCCGCGTCCGTCATGGTGGCGATGCCGAGGCGACTCGTGCGGGCCGTCATGTAGAGCTGCCCGTTTTTCCGGCCCTCGAAGCTCGAATTGAGCGGAAGCCGCGAGGTGAGCGTCCCGAAATCCTCCCCCGTGACGAGCGGATCGCGGCTCTTGAAGTCGTACGTCACGTCGAGCCGCGCATGGCCCGACAAGGTGAGCGTCGTCGTCGTTCCGGGAATGCGGAACGTGCCGGGCGGCAGCTCGTCGGCCCCCGCGTCGCCGGAAAACGATACCACCGCCGCCATCACGACGCGCGCAGCCGTCGATCGAAGCTTCAAGACGAGCCCCCTTGTTCGGGTGAGCTTCACCCATAACGGAGGTCCCGCCATGTGTCTACGATAGGATTGTAGACAATCTTCAGAAATCGACGCGTGCGGTGTCGGTGGAGAGTGCGGCCGAAGCCGCTGGGCCTCGACACCTCAGCCGCGGCGCGTTAGAATCGAAAGCGGGTTTGCCATCAGGGGGAACATTGGGCTCGATCGGGTATGCATTCGGTGCTTTTCGGTTGGATCCCGGATCACGCGCGTTGCATCTGCTCGAGGAGCAGGTTCGCCTCGGTGTGCGCGCGTTCGACATCCTTCGCGTGCTGGTCGAGCGCGCGGGGAGCGTGGTTTCGGCCGACGAGCTCATGGCCCTGGTCTGGCCGGACGTCGTCGTCGACGAGACCAACCTGCGCGTCCAAATCGGTGCCCTTCGAAAGGTGCTCGCGCGCACCGAGCGCGGGCAGCAAGCCATCGAGACGGTTCCCCGTGGCTACTGCTTCACGCTGCCGGTTTCACGGGTGGACACCCATCCCGCGACGGTAGCGTCCGGCGAGCGCGCCGCGCACAACCTCCCCGTGCGGCTGGCCACCATCGTGGGGCGCGCGGAGACGATCGACCTCCTCGCGGAGGCGCTGAACGACCAGCGCTTGGTCACCGTCACCGGTCCCGGGGGCATCGGCAAGACCACGGTGGCCATTGCGGTGGCGCAGCGTTGCTTGCCGCGTTTTGCAGACGGAATCTGCTTCGTCGACTTCTCGTCGCTCTCCGATCCGAACCTCGTGGCCAGCGCCGTCGCTTCGGCACTCGGGATTGGCCTGCTTCCCGACGAGCCGCTCGCCGGCCTGCTCTCGCATTTGCGTGGCAAGCGCATGCTCCTTCTGCTCGACACGTGCGAGCACGTGGTGGAGTCCTCCGCCGGGCTCGTGGAAGCGCTGTTGTCGGGGCTCCCCGAGCTGCGCATCCTCGCGACCAGCCGTGAAATTCTGCGGGCGGCGGCGGAGTGGGCGTATCGCCTGCCGCCGCTGCCCCACCCGTCGCAGCCGGAAGGATTGAACGCGGCCGACGCCCTCTCGTACGCCGCGGTCGGCCTTTTCGCACAGCGCGCCCGGGCGAGCGACGATGGGTTCGAGCTGCGGGATGCCGACGCTGCGAGCGTGGCGGCGATCTGCCGGCGGCTCGACGGGATGCCGCTGGCCATCGAGTTCGCCGCGGCGCGGGTGGGGGAGCTCGGCGTGCGCCAGATCGCCACCCGCTTGGACGATCGCTTCGGCGTGCTGTCGCAGGGCCGGCGCACGGCGCTCCCGCGCCACAAGACACTCGAGGCGACCCTGGACTGGAGCTACGATCTTTTGCCGCCGGAAGAGCAGACGATGCTCCAGCGTCTCTCCGTCTTTCGAGGGCCGTTCAGCGGAGAGGCTGCCGTCGCTGTGGCCGGCCCCGAATCGACCCACTCGGAGGCGATGAATCATCTTTCCAACCTTTTTGCGAAATCGCTGGTGACCGCCGATATCGGCGGTGAAGTTCCATTTTATCGATTGCTCGATACGACGCGCGAGTTTGCGGCGGCGAAGCTCGCGGCCGCGCCGGTTCGGGATGCGGTCGCGCGGCGTCATGCGGAGTACATGCTCTCGACGGTGCGTGCCGCCGAAGTCGAGTGGGAGACCTCGGATCCCAAGGTTTGGACGGACGGCCATCGATATGTGATTGACGATCTGCGCGGTGCGCTCGATTGGGCCATGTCGGATCGCGGCGATCCTCTCCTCGGCGCGCAGATCCTCGCGCACTCGGCATTGCTCTGGTTCTTCTTGGCGCTGCTGGATGAATACGAGCGGCTTCTGCAGGGCGCCTTCGCCGCGCCCTGCGCGCTGCTGGCGCAGCATCCGCTCTTGGAAATTCGCCTGTGGGAAGCGTTTGCTTATACGGTATTGCACGTTCGCGAGCGCCAATCGCGGCAAGTGGCTGCGGACGCCTTCCGAAGAGCGCTCGGGACCGCGCGGCGCGAAGGGCTCGTCGATGCGCAACTCCGGACGCTCTGGGGCCTGCAGATCTGCGTGCTGCATAGCGGCGACCACCCGGGCACGATGGATGTCTTGAGGGAATTCGACGAGCTGACGACGAGCCTCGGACGCTCCGCCTTCACGCTCGTGCGCACGAGAATGGACGCCTTGGTCCTTCATTGCACCGGCGACCATGCGGGGGCGCGTGCATGCGCGAACGAGTTGCTCGAACACGCCGCCCTCGCCACGGGCGGGGTTCGCTATCGCGTGATTCAATTCGATACGCGGATTTCCGCGCACACGATACTCGCGCGCGTCCGCTGGCTCCAAGGCTTCCCCGAGCAGGCAAAAGAGCACGTTCGCGAGGCCGTCGCGCGTGCGCGCAGCATCGGCCAAGCGCTGCCTCTCTGCTACATGCTTTCGCTCGCGGCGATCCCCGTTTCGTTCTGGACGGGGGATCGCGTCGCGGCCGAGCGATACACGGCGGAGCTGTGCACGAGCGCGCTCGAGCACTCCCTCGCGACCTTTCACACCTGCGGGCTCGCCTACCAAGACATCTTGGACGGGGCACTCAACGGGCACGCGGAACGGCTCGAGGACACGGTCCTCTCGGAGTCCGTCGCCACGGTGGACGCGGCGCTGGCCTGCGACGCGGTCCTCGCGCGCGGGGAGGAGGGACTCGCCGCGTGGTGTGCCCCCGAGCGACTGCGGATCCGCGCCGCACGCATCCTCGAACGAGGCGCCGGTGAAAAGGAAGCCGAGACGCTCCTCCTTCGGGCCATCGATCTTGCACGGCACCAGCGCGCGCTATCCTGGGAGCTTCGCGCCACGATGACGCTGGTCGATCTCTGGACGCGCCAGCCCGAACGCCCCGTCGCCGAGGCATACGACCGGCTCGCGGAGGTCCGTGCGCGCTTCACCGAAGGCTTCGACACGACGGATTTGCTCCGCGCCGACGCACTCCTGCGTGGCGCGCCACGATAAACCTTCCCGCTCCCGAGTCTTGCGCACCCCGCAGAAGATTGAACAGGAAGGGGGGAAGGCGGGGAGGGAAACAACGCGAATCCCACCACATGCCAAGGCTTTTTTGGGTTTTCAGTTGGCTTCGTGAGCCAAGTAAAAAACCCAAACCAGCATCGGTGCGCGGTGGGATTTGTGCCGTATCCCTCCCCGCCTCCCCCCCTCCCTGTTCAATCCTCTCTCCGGCGTCGGCCGAAGTCAGCGCGCATGGCGTCGGTCCAGTTCGTCGATGGTGGCCAATACGAAATGACGCTTGCCCGGCGAGAATGGCCATTTGCCCAGGTTGTCCTCCGCCCAGGATCGTGCGCTTCCCGCGCCCGCGTGCAGCTCTTGCGCAATCGCGGTCCAATCGCAGACCATCTCGACGAGATCCAAGATGCCCATGGCATCGGGCGTGGCATGCGCTTCCGGGTGGTGAAGATTTCGCATGCGGTGATGCCGAAGCGCTTGCTCGACGGTGGTTTGGATCCCCTCGGGGTATTCGAAGACCGCCTTGGAGTCGTACCTCCAGGTGAGCCAAATATAGCCGGTGCGCTCCGAATCGTCGAACTTGCTCTGGTCGTGCACACGCGCGCGCGCCTCCAACTCGGATCGCTCCAGGCCCATGTACCCCTGGAGCAGGAGGAGGTTCTTCGCGACCAAACCGATGTGCATCCGCGTTCGTGCCTCGAAGCGCGCCACCATCGCCTCCGTCGGCATCGAAATGCCGTTAGCGCGCAGCATGGACGTTGTAGATTCCCGACTTGGCCAGCGCCGGTTCCTGGTCGATGGCCACGTCGAATCCGTGAGACTTCAGCATCGTCCGAATGACGCTCAACTCGGCCTCGTCGTGAACCTCCACCACGATTTGGTCGATGATGCGCCAATCGTCGGAACGAATGCCCCGCAGAATGGCCAATTCCGAGCGTTCGGCGTCGATCTTCAACAGATCGATCCTGGAGATGTTCCGCGCACGAACGATGCGCGACATGCTGCGCGTGGGGCAAGTCATCGTCGAGGTTCGTCCGAACCGCGGCAGCACGGTGGCTTCGACGTCCGCCCGCCGAACCGCTGCCGGGTCGGCGAAGTGCAAGGTGGATTCGACGACGAGCGACGAGTCTCGCCGAAGATCCGTGTGAAAGCCCGATAGAACGGAATACCCCGGGTAATACGTGAAGTCGACCTCGCCGTTTTCCTCGGAAAGACCGACTTGGAGCGTCTCGATGCCCTGCTCGAACCTCGCCGTGTTGTGCACCAGGCATGCATACGGCTCGCCGGCGGGCTCGAAGGCATGAAGGGTCGCATCCGGAAAGCGCTCTTTCATGAACAGTGTGAACAAGCCAATGTTCGCGCCCACGTCGAAGATGACGGGAGCCCTGGGCAGACGGACGCTGTATTTCAAATAGACCTCGTGCTCGAAGATCTCCCGGTAAAGGTATTCCGTCTCGTACGCGTTCACCTGCCGGAGGCCGTGCCGCGCGATGTACGACTCAAGGGATGATGCCATGGTTCGCTCCTGATTCGAGAATTTCGGCCCGGCCCGCCAACCAATGCGAATCCCATTCATCGGAGGAACGAACGCACACCAGGTCGGGCGTGATGCCGTACATCGCGTGCACGTAGCCTGCCGTGAGGGCTTCGGCACTCGACGAGGATTCGTCGCAAAGCATCAGCGCACCCTCCGCACTGGCCAAATCGCGCACCCTCCGGAGATAGCGCCTTTGGGCGCGGACGCTGGGTTCGGGCTGCACGGCGATGGCGCCGATGCGCTCGCCCGATTCGGCGATGGCCCGGCAGAGAAGCGCGGCACTCCCTGCCGAAACGACCTTCGATCCCGCTTGCGAGGCCAGTGCCTTCATGAGCGCGGAGGGCTTCGGCGGGGCGAGAACCAAAAGGCACGCGCGGCCGGAACGCCTTTGCGAGAGCTCCACGATGGTGTGCAGTGCCCGAAGGCTCGAGCCGCAGAAGCACATGTTCTCTAGGAGCGGCGACAGCCGTTTCAGCCGCTCCGAGATCCCGTCCCCGAATCCAGCCGTGGCGATGGCGCTCATCAGAACAGCCCGCGGGCGAATCCCTGAGCGGTGCCCCCGCTTTCGCTCGCGAGCCACGGTTCATCGAAATATTTGCGACACAATTCCTGGGCATCCAGCAGAAATCGAAGCGAAAAGTCCGGCTGTTGGATGGCCCGCATGGGGCGGTCGTAGGGGGTAAAGATGCTGAGCCAGGGCATGACGACGGCATGTTTCAACTGGCGATTCATGTCGGCCATTTTTTGGAACAAGGCCTCGGAGGTCTCCAGCGAGTCGATGCCCATGAGGTAAGTGACTTTGACGAAACGCTTGCCCAGCTCGGGGCGGGTGTCGAGGTAGCGCGCGTACGTCCACATCATGTCGAGAAATTCGTTGCTGTCGCGCCCTTTGCGTCCCACCTTCCCATTGAGGGCGATGTTCCGGTTGTCCTGATCGAAACATTCTAGGGTGATGAACACCTCGTAGCCGAGTTCGCGAATCACCACGTCGAACTGCTCTTCCGTGACGACGTTGTGCTCGAGGACCAAATAGCGCGAGGGCGATGCATGCGACTCGACGGATCGCCGCACGTCTTTCAGATGGTCCGTCAAGACATCGAAATTGCGAAAGCACCCGGTCACGATGGCCACGCTGTCCAACTGCGCGGCCGCCTCGGGATGCTGCGCGAAAACGCGATCCAACGTGGATCGCGACGAAAGCGTATCATCCATCCCATTGTTCACCCGCCCCGTCTTCGCTCCCGCACAAAGCGTGCATTTTTCCGGACACGCCGGATTCAGGTTGAGCGTCATCGATTGAAAGGGGGTCTGCTCCAAATTGGGATCGTAGTGAAAATACCAAAATGGAGTGGTGAATGGGATGGCTTGAGGCCGTGCGGTGGTTGGAATGTGATCGACCCAAACCCGGCCGTCCTGCATGCGAATATGAGGCCGATTCTTGGGCGGATGGCGATCCTTGAGAAGGAGATGGTACGCCTCGTACGGCAGCGGGATTAGAAAGAAATGATCCAATGCGGTGATGGAATCGGTCACTCGTACATAGGTGTGCGTGCGCCAATTTCCGGCGGGCGGCATCCCATGGGCGGTGAGGAACAATCGTAAGAATTGCTCCGGAGATATGGTTTCGGCGGCGTGAAGAATCGATGGCTCGCGGGCGTGATACTCCCGAGCAAGCCATCTGCATTCTTCTCGCCCAAAGAGGATGGGATGCTCGACGTGACCACGGAGGGTCGATGGCTCGTTCAAGTGAGGCATCTCGCCTAACTATGACGGCGCTCGTGACAATACCAATCAATTAACTTCGATGAATGTCTCTCAAATTTTCGATGATCGCGCGGGTGTCTTTCGAGCACGCATGCTGCGGCGGCCGAAGCGATGTCCAAGCTCGCCGGTCAGGTGCGGATGACGTCTGGGCCGGTGTCGGCGGCAAAGAGGCATTCCACCCATGCCGCGCGTCGATCGAGGACGGCGCGTTGGTTGATGTATCCCTTGTCGGTGATTTCGCCCGCGTCGATGGACGGCGGTTCGTCGAGGATCAAAGCATACCGCACGATCTGGCTGGTCGCTCCGTTCGCGCGGGCGTTGTGGGCGCGAAGTGCGGTTTCGATTTTCGTGCGCAGGCCCTCGTCCTTCGAGGCCGCGGCGCTGGGAAAGAGGAGCGCCGCCACGAAGTCGCGATCGTGGCCGGCGATGACCGCGTCTTGAACCAGCGGAGACAACGCGGCAATTAACCCGAGGCGCAATGCGCCCGTGTGCACCCAGGTGCCGCTGCTCAATTTGAAATTCTCGCTCACGCGGCCGTCGAAGACGATGCCCCGGTTCGGATTGGCGGGATCGGCGAGGCGGACGGCGTCGCCCGTTGGATAGAAGCCTTCGTCGTCGAGCATGGCGCGAAAGCCATCCGCGTCGTGCAAATAGCCCGGCGTGACCTGCGGCCCCTTCACGCGCGCCTCCAGCTTGGTGCCGTTGGGTACCAGCTTCAGCGTGGTGCCCGGGGTCGGTACACCGATGATGCTCGGATCGTCGATGGGAAAATGCACCTGCGTGACCAGCGGGGACGTCTCCGTCGCGCCCCACGCGCTCACGAAGGGCACGGCCTCGCCGCGCGTCCGTTCTCCCAAGCGAACCAGCCTGTCCCAAATGGGTCGTGGCAACGCTGCCGCGGCATAAAAGAGCAAATCAAGATCGCGAAAGAACGTCTCGGCGAGCGCGGCGTCGTTTTCCAAATAAGGCAACAGTGCATCGAAGCCGCGCGGCACATTGAAATACAGGGTAGGGGAGACGTGGCGCAGCACGTCGACCGTGTCCTCGATGCGGCCGGGAACGGGCTTTCCGCGGTCGACCCACAGCGTCCCGCCGTGCCAGAGGACCAAATTGAAATTGTGATTGCCCCCAAAGGTATGGCTCCAAGGAAGCCAATCGACGACCACCGGCGGGCGATCGCCCAAGAAGGGCCACCCCTGGGCCAGCGCCTGCTGATTCGAGCACAGCATGCGGTGCGTGTTGATGACGCCCTTGGGCGCGCCGGTCGAGCCCGAGGTAAAAAGGATCTTCGCCACCTGGTCGGGGCCAATGGCATTCAGCGCACCATCGACATCGGCGGAGTTCGAATTTGCGACCTCCAAAAGGGCGGAAAGTCCCACTGCGACACGGGTCGTGGGATCGAGAGGCAACGCCGCAATGGCGCGCGCGTAGGCGTCGCCGTCGGCGAACACCCAGCCCGGGTGCACCATCGCGTGCAACGTGCGCAGCTTCGCATGATCGCGCGACATGAGCGAATACGCGGCGGAGATCGGCACAACGGGAACCCCAGCCACCATGGCCCCCAAGGCCACCAAGGCATGGTCCACGGAGTTGTCCGAGACGATCATCACCGGCCGCGCGGGGCCGAGGCCATCGTCCAGCATGCGCGCGCCGAGGCGCCTTGCCGTTCGATAGGCCTCCCCGTACGTCACTTCCCGCGTACCGCCCTTCTTGGTGCGCTCCGCCAGAAACACCCGATCGGGCGCGCGCTCGGCCCACGCGCGAAGCACCGCGCCCAGATGCGCCGGGTAGTCGCCCAGCGCGCCCTGGGCGCAGAGAAGCATGCTGCCGTCGGGACGTTGCTCGATCGAGATCGCGGGATCGGCGAATCGGGGCGGACGGGCCATGGCGTCGATCCTAACGTCATGGCGCGCAACGCTGGAAGGGCATGCACCTCGCTCGGCATCGCGAGGCGTCCGAATCTTCGAAGACGCTGCGCGTCACCGCGAAGCGGTCCCGACGGAGGTCCCTCGCTTAGAAGCGGTACCCCACGGTGCCGTAGACGCCGATGGCGTTGGCATTTCCGCCGCCCGGCCCAAGGTCGGTGAAGATGAACGTGTACCGCGCGTCGATACCGGCATAGAGCTGGTCGGTGACGTTGTAGAGACCTTGCACGCCCGGCCAAACGGAGAATTTGACCTTGTTGTCGTGCTCATCGAGGCCTTTGATATCGCCGCCGGCGATGCCGACACCCGCACCGACGTACGGACGAATGGTGAACTGCGCGACGTCGAAGTTGTAGCCGACTTCACCGCCGAGGTTCATGACCCGACCCCTGGTTTTTCCAGTCGTTCCTTCGAGCTCACTGCCCAAGTTGTATTGAAACATACCGCCGAGATAGAGCTTCATGGGAAGCGTGTAGCCCGCCCGAACGCCGAAGCCGGCGCCATAGAGGTTGAAGCTGTCTTTTGCGTTGCTATCCAAAGAATTGTTGAAGCCATAACCGCCGAACGCGGCCACGCTAATGGGATGATCGGTGCTCGGCGTCGGCGAGGTTTCCGCCGCGTTCGCGCTCGAGGCGGCCGCAACGAAGAAGGTACCTGACAAAAGCCCGATTAAGATTTTTCGCATGATGGAGAGATCCTTATGTGAATAAGTGCGTGCTGCTCTATGCACGGGCTACAATGCATTTTGCTTGCCGCAGCGGTGCGCGCGTCGAAAATGCCGTTTCCTGCGGTCTTTTGCAGCAATCCACACTGCGTTCGGCGATACGCGTCATCCAATCACTACGCCCAGGTACGTGAAGTGGAAGTCACACCTTGCAACCTGTGGTACGACGGGCGCGATATGCTTGCATTGAGTGCGCGGCAGGCGCGCCACCTCCACCTCGCAGCGCAAGGTTTGCTCGTGCCGCCCCGCGGCCGGGCCAAGAAGGCCGACGTTCTGGCCGCCATCGCGCGGATGCAGCTTTTGCAGATCGACACCATCCACGTCGTGGCGCGCAGCCCGTACTTGGTTCTCTTTTCCCGGCTCGGTGACTACCAGCCTGGGTGGCTGGAGGCTCTCTTGGCCGAGGGGGCCATCTTCGAAACGTGGGCGCACGAGGCGTGCTTCGCCCCCATCGCGGATTACGCCCTGCACCGGCGTCACGTTGACGGGCGCAACCATTGGGCGCGCCGCCAAGCCCAGCGCATGCACGACGACCACCGCGAGGCCATGGATCGCCTGCTCGCGCACGTGCGCGAGCTCGGGCCGGTGAAGTCGTCGGACTTCGAGCGCAACGACAAGGGCGGCGAAAAACGGTGGTGGTGGGGCTGGAAGTCGGAGAAGCGCTGGCTGGAGGCGCTTTTCGTCCTGGGCGAATTGATGATCGCCCGCCGCGACAAGTTCCAACGCGTCTACGACTTGACCGAGCGTGTCCTCGCCGCGGCAGCCCCCGACGTCGATCCGACGGTGAGCCCTTCCGAAGAAGAGATGCGCCGCACCTTCATCGTGCGCGCCGTTCGCGCCCTCGGTGTCACCCAGGCGCGATGGATCGCCGACTACTTCCGACTCGGGCGGCGGCTCAAAGACGTCGAGCTCGACCCCTTCGTCGAGTCGGGTGACATCGTGCGCGTCGAGGTCGAAGGCTGGGGCAACCCCGGGTACATGCATGCTGCACATACCGAGCTCGTGCAAAGCCCCCTTCGCGCCACGCACAGCACCCTGCTTTCGCCGTTCGATCCCGTCGTTTGGGATCGCGAGCGCGCCACCGGCATGTTCGATTTCGACTACCGCATCGAATGCTACGTCCCGGCGGAGAAACGCCAATACGGTTACTTCGTATTGCCCATTCTGCGCCGGGGGGCCCTGGTGGGCCGGCTCGACGCCAAAGCCCATCGCGTGGACGGTATTTTCGAGATCAAATCGGTTTACCTCCAGCCCGGCCAACGCCCCACCGAGGCACTGACCCGCGACGTGGCCGAGGCCATTCGAACGTGCGCGGCGTGGCACCGCACCCCGAAAGTCCAAATCCGCAAAAGCGATCCCCGCCCTTGGGCGAAATCGCTCCGCGCGGCATTGGCGGCTCCGTCAGCGCGAAAACGGAAAGGTGCGGACCTTGACGAGGGGGAATAGCTTTTCCACGTCCTCGCGTCGGAAGAAGCCGGTCTCGCCGGTGAGCGCATTGGCGGCGCCGCAGGCCACCCCCAGCCGGAACGTGGCCTCGAAGGACCAATCGCGGGCAAGCCCCACGGTCATCCCGCCCACGAGCGCATCGCCGGAGCCCACGGGGTTGATGCACGCGTCGATCTCCACCGAGGCGTGAAGGCACACGCCGTGGGAGAAGGCGAGGGCGCCTTGGTCACCCAGCGACACGACGACGAGTGCGATGCCCTCGTAGGCCATGCGCTGCGCGGCGGCGGCCGCTGCCTCGAGGCCGTCGATGGGCATCGAGAGCCATCTTTCGGCCTCATCGCGATTCGGCTTCACCATGAACGGACCGGCGGCGATGGCATGCCGCAGCGGATCCCCGCTGGCGTCCACGATGCAGCGCGTCCCGAGCGACTCCACCAGCTTGGCGTAGGTCTGCTCGGAGATGCCGCGCGGCAGGCTGCCCGAGAGCACGGCCACCCGGGAGGCGTCGGCCAGCTTGCGGAAGGTTGCCAGCAGCTCGCCCTCGATCCGCGAATCGATCTCGGGCCCCGCCTCCAGAATTTCCGTGATGCGGCCCGACTGCTCGCGGATGGCAAAACAGGTGCGGATCGGCTGCTCGATTTCGATGCCGTGGAAGGCGACCCCGCGCGCGCCGAGCCAGTCTTCGAAGGTGGTGCGGTAACCGCGGTCGATCAGCCCCACCAAGGCGACGGGCTCGCCCAGGGCGGCAATGCCGGTGGCCACGTGCAACCCTTTGCCGCCGGGGTACGCCTGCACGCCGGTGGTTCGGTGGACCTTGCCGAGTGAAAGTTCTTCGAGCTGGATGAGCTCGTCCATCGACGTATTGAAGCCACCAACCGTAATCACCGTTCCGTCCTCGTCCGTCTCGTCAATCCTGTTTGCGTCGTCTCAGCACGGACAGCGCCTGGTCGCGTGTTGGCTGGGACGCCGTGCCTCCGATGCCCAGCGTCGAAAGAGATGCACAAGCCGCGCCGAACCGCATGCACTCGACCAGGCTATCGCCGCCGAGCCATGCGTGGAGGAAGCCCGCGTTGAACGAATCGCCCGCGCCCGTCGTGTCGACGGGCTGCACCGGAAACGCCGGGACGCGCACCACCTCGCCGCGATGCAAGGTGATGGCGCCCTCCGCTCCGAGCTTGGCCACCGTTTTAGCGGGCACGCTTTCCATGGCATGCAGCGCTTCGACGACATCCTCGCGTCGTGCGATGCGTTGGAGCTCCACCTCGTTCGGGAAGAAAAGATCCACCTCCGCCAGCGTGGACAGTAGATCGTCCGACCAGCGTTCGCTCGGGTCGTAACCTGGATCGAGCGACGTGGTCAGCCCGGCGCGGTGGGCGCGCTCGAACAACGCGCGGCAGCCCGGCCGAAGCTTTTTCTGGAGGTAGTACGACGAGACATGAAGATGCGCCGCGCCCTCGAAGACGTCGTCCCCGATGTCGTCGGCGCCCAGCTCGGCCGAGCTCCCCAAGAACGTGACCAGCGCGCGATCGCTCGGGCCGGAGATGGCCACCGTCACACCGGTCTTGAGCTCGGGCTCCGCGCGAACCCGTGCGACGTCGATCCCGGCGCCTGCCATCGTCTCCCTGCAGAACGCGCCCCAGGAATCGGCCCCCACCTTTCCGACGAAGGAGACCGGTGTTCCCAGCCGGGCGAGCCCCATCGCACAGATGGCCGAGGCGCTGCCCAGCACCATGCCCAGATCGTCGACCACGACCTCCTTGCCCGGCGCCGGAAAAATCGGACAACCGCGGAGCACCAGGTCGACGTTGATCTCGCCCGCGACCAGAACCTTCCTCATGACCCGCCCCCTTTCACGACACACTCAGCGGGGGGCTATGAATTTCGAATTTCTCGACGACGCGACGAATGACGTTGTCGGGTGAGGGCGCATCCGGGCGAAGCCCCAGCGCTCGGCACTGAAAGAACGCGAGAAGCTGACCCACCAAGACATCGAGGACCGGAAGATCGCCGTCGTCGACCATGGGCGTGCCCGTGTCCACCACGACGTCTTGCGGGCCGACGATCGACTCGGGTACCTGGCTGCCGACGAGGACCTTCGCCAGGCCGAGGCCTTTGCCGCCTAGTTCCTCCAGCAGGTCCATCTCGTAGGCGCGCGCGATGGGATCCGACGACAGGAAGCACACGAGCAAGGTGTCGCGTTGCGCTGCGCACATCGGTCCGTGGCGAAGACCGAGGTACGTTTCACCAAAGGTGAAAACTTGGCCTCCTGTCATCTCGAGCATTTTGAGAGCCGACTCCCGGGCTGCGCCGAAGCGTGCCCCGCTACCTAGATAGATGGCCGAACGGAAGTCACTTCGTGCCACATTCGCGAGCGGGCTGCACTCGCCGAGGACGTCCGCTGCGACACGGGCCACCCGCTCCACGCGGCGAACGTACGACGCCGTGTCGTCCAGGCTCGTCAGGGCGTGGCCGGCAAGGAATAGGTTGGTGAAGCTCGAGGTCATCACCAGGCTGCGGTCGTTCGTGTTCTTGTCGAGCACGACGCAGGTCACCCGCGCATCGGTCCGGTACTTCGTGGCGAGGGCGCCCTCCGCATTGCAGGTGTAAATCAGATGCCGCGCCCGGGGGTGGGCGCGAAGGAAGTGATCCACCAGCGCGTCGCTCTCGGGGCTGTCCCCGGAGCGGGCGAACGAGACGACCAACCCGGGGTGGGCGAAGACCGATGCCTCCGAGGGATGCGTGAGCACGTTGCCCGCTGGCACGGCGAGCGCGGGCACGCGAAACGCCTGCTGGTACGTGGGCGCGAGGCATTGTGCGATGCAATGCGAGCTGCCCGAGCCCGTGAGGAAGAACGACCCCGTCCCATCGCCCTCGCGAATACCCACTTCGGAGAGCAGCCGCACGAGGTCGGGCGCGCCCTGCGCCGCCGCCTTCGCCGTCTCGAGCCACGTGATCGGTTGCTGCGCGATCTCGCGCAAGGTGTGGAAGTACCCCGCATCCCTGCGGTCGCTCTCCGCCGTCGAGAGAAGCGTGCCCAATTCTCGGGTACCCTTCAATTGGTTCAACCAATCATCCAGTGACGGCGTCTCACCTCGCAGCGCGCCAATTGACATGAGAAACTCCTCCTTGTAAGGAAACGAAAGAAAATCGAAAGAAAACGAAAAGTAACAAAATGAACCGACAAGAGCAACCTGTGCGTCCAACCCCCGATCTCGGTGTCCGGACATCGCGCCCCCGGCTCGGAAATCTGTCCCTTTCGCTCGGCAAACGGGTGCGGCTTCATCGGCTGCTGTATGCCAGCGGGCCCAGGAACGGGAACTTGCTCGTCCTTCCGCTCGATCAGGGACTCGAACATGGGCCGGCGGACTTCTTTCCCAATCCGGCTGCGCTGAATACCGATTACCCATTCCGCCTGGCGGCGGAGGGGAATTATTCGGCCATGGCGTTGGGCATCGGCCTGGCCGAGAAATACATGGATCAGTACGCGGGGACGATTCCGCTCATCCTCAAGCTCAATGGCAAGACGAACATCGCGGACGATGCCGAGGCGGTGTCGCCGATGTTTGCCAATGTCGAAGACGCGGTGCGCCTCGGCGCCGATGCGGTGGGATATACGCTTTACATCGGCTCGCCACGGCAAGATCACGAGATTCTCCAGTTTCAGCGGGTTCGTCAGGATTGCGCGCGATTTGGAATGCCCATTGTCATGTGGGCCTATCCGCGCGGGCGCGCCATCGATGCGAAGGGCGGAAAGGGCACGTTGTACGCCCAAGACTACGCCGCCCGTGTCGCCGAGGAACTAGGCGCCGACATCGTGAAACTGCATGAGCCAGAATCAGACAACGAGCGCTGCCCGGAGCCGTACCGTTCGCTCCGAGAAGACACCGCGGAGCGCTTGCGCCGCGTGGTCCGTTCCGCGGGAAAGACGATGGTCCTCTTTTCGGGAGGGGAGAAAAACGACGATGATGACGCCGTGATCCACAAGGTGAAGCTTTATATGGAGAGCGGCGCCACCGGCGTGATGTTCGGCCGCAACATGTGGCTGCGGCCGTACGATCGCGCGCTGGCCCTCACCCAGCGCGTGCAAACCTTGATGGCATCTCGGGTAGGTCCAGACGGGGAGTGACCATGAATCGACGCCAGTGGTTGACCATGACGGCAGCTGGACTCGTGTCCGCGGCTTGCGGCACCCTCCCCAAAAAGGGGAGGGACGGGGTGGGGGAGGCTACGGCGACGGCTGCAGGCACCGGCGGCGCCGGCAGCCCGGGCGGCTCCAAGCTCGTCCTGGACGACTTTCGCCCCAAGAGCATGCTCCATGTCGCGCAGACGCGCGTGCCGAAGGCGAAGTTCCCAGTCATCGACGTGCATACGCACATCACGTGGTCCAAGACCATGCGCAAAGGCGTCGCCGTCGGCGAGGAGAACCAGTTCTTCGCCGAGCCGCGCGCACTTCTCGACGTGATGAACCGCAAGAACGTGCAGATGATGGTCAACCTCACCGGCGGCACCAGCAAGGGCCTCGAGGATGCGATCCAAAAGCTCGATCGCACCTACGAAGGCCGCTTCGCCACGCTCACCGAGCCCTCCTACGGCCGCTGGCTCGAGCCCAAGTATCCGCAGCTCCAAGCCGACGCCATCCAGCACGCGCGCAAGGCTGGCGCGAAAGGCCTCAAAGTCCTGAAGACCCTCGGCCTCTACCTGCGCGAGCAGATCGACAGCGGCCCGCTGGTCAAAATCGACGACCGCCGCTTCGACCCGATGTGGGAAGCATGTGCTGCCAACAAAATGCCGGTGTGGATCCACATCTCCGATCCCGAGGCCTTTTTTCTCCCGACCGATCGAAATAACGAGCGCTACGAGGAGCTCTCGAACCACCCCGATTGGTCCTTTCATGGCAAGGATTTTCCCTCCAACGCCGAGCTGCTCGAGGCGCGAAACCGGGTGATCGCGCGCCACCCGAAGACGCAATTTCTCCTCTTGCACGTCGGCAACGCCGCGGAAAATCTTGCTTACGTTTCGCGCTGTTTGGACCTTTATCCCAACACCATGGTGGAAATAGGTGCACGCATCGGCGAACTTGGGCGCCAACCGCGAACATCTCGCAGGTTTTTCGACACGTATCAAGACCGTATCCTGTTCGGCACGGATGCCATTCCGCCACCCGTGGGCAACGAAGTGCCACAGCAGGTATTTGGCGACGAGCTTTATGAGATTTACTATCGGTTCCTCGAGACCGAAGATGAGTACTTCGATTATGCGCCGGCACCCGTACCGCCCCAAGGTCGCTGGGCCATCTATGGCCTCGGTCTTCCCGATCCGATTCTCCGCAAGGTGTATCACGACAACGCCGCACGTCTTTTGGGGCTGGTTGCATGACGCGCTCTTCTGAGGGGCCCAGGTCACAGTCCGGTGGCTCGGGAGGGGGCTCCTCAGGAACGCGGTCGCAGGCACCCAAGAACGCCGCGACCGCCACGAACAACACGAACCGCATGCTCGTCGAAGAACGCCGCCGCAAGATTCTGCAGATGCTCGACGAACAGGGCAGCGTCATGGTCGAGGAGCTGTCCGAGCGCTTCTCCGTCTCCACCGTGACCATCCGGGCCGATCTCGCATCGCTCGAGCGCACGGGCCGCTTGGTGCGTTCGCACGGCGGTGCGGTCAAACCGCAGGTTTACGACATGCCGCTCGGGGTCAAAGAGACCCTGCACCGCCGCGAGAAGGGCCGCATCGGCCAGGCCGCGGCGAAGATGATCCGCGATGGCGAAACGGTGCTGCTCGACTCGGGCACCAGCACCGCGGCCATTGCCCGCGAGGTGAAGGCGCTGCCGCTCCGCGCCCTGACGGTCATCACCAACGCGCTCAACATTGCGATGGAGCTCGCGGGGTTGCGGCACATCCGGGTCATCATGCTCGGGGGCATGCTGCGCGAGATGTCCTATTCCCTGGTGGGCCCGCACGCCGAGCAGATCCTCGAGCGCTTCCACGTCGACAGGCTCTTTCTGGGCGTCGACGGTGTCGATCCCGAGGTGGGCCTCACCACGCCGGACGTGCTGGAGGCCAAGCTCAATGCGCTCATGATTCGCGTCTCGCGTCAGGTCGTGGTGGTGGCCGACTCGAGCAAGTTCGGCCGGCGCAGCCTCTCGAAAATCGCCGACCTCGATGCCGTGCACAAAGTCGTCACGGACCGAAAAATCTCGGCCGAGATGGTTCGCGCGCTGAAGGCCGCCAACATCGAGGTGGTCATCGTTTAATCCGCCGCCTCATCGCTTGCGGTGCGACGCCTCCGCTCGCAAATTCGAGCCATGATGTTCGACCTTCGGCTCAGCGAAAGCGAAATGCGTCTGATGGCCAGCGCCCTCGACGAGCGCGTTCGGCACCTGTTCGATGAGCTCGTGCACACCGACGACCGCGCGCTCAAGCGCGATCTCGGCCAGCAGCACGCCGACTTCGAACGGCTCGCGGGACGTGTTCATCAGTTGATCGAATCGCCACCGGTGCAGCTCCCTTCATAGCTCTTCGCGTCATCGCGTCACGTTGAGCGAACCCAGCATGCATGCACCCACATCCGAGAGGAGAGGGGGCTCGGAGTATGCTGCGTTGGGTTCGCTGGGCGTCGTTGGGGCTGATCTCTGCCTTGGGCGGCTTGCCCATGGCATGTTCCGAGTCGGCCAAGTCCGAAAAATCATCCATGCCGTCGGCGGCAGCGGGGGCGCAGGAACAGGCCCTGGCCCAGGTCGTCGACACACCTTCGCGCGATGCGTGCCCGTACGTACCCGGCACCGTGCGCTGCTACGCCAAGGTGCGTACCGATTCGGCGGGCAACATTCTGGCGGCCGCCTCGCCCCGTGGCTACGGCCCCGAGGACTTGCGGCACGCCTACCGCGTTCCATCGTCGGGCACGCACACCGGCACGATTGCCATCATCAACGCGTACGACTCGCCCTCGGCCGAGTCCGACCTGGCGACGTACCGCGAGCAATTCGGGCTCCCGCCGTGCACGACGGAGAATGGCTGCTTCAAAAAGGTGAATCAAGTCGGCGCTCCGTCGCCGTTGCCCAAGTCGGATCATGCCGGATGGGCCGCCGAGATCGCGCTCGATCTCGACATGGCCAGCGCCATGTGCCCCGATTGCAAACTCGTGCTCGTCTTGGGCAACACACCGACGTTGGTGGATCTCGGGACGGCGGTGAACACGGCGGTACGTATGGGCGCGGACGTCGTGTCGAACAGCTACGGCGGCGTCGAAGCCGAGGAGGAAACCGACGCCAGCCCGGAAGAAATCCGCGAGGCCGATCGGCTGTATTATTCGAACCACCCCGGCGTGGCCATCTTCGCGGCCTCGGGCGACTGGGCGTACGGCAACGGCACGTCGTACCCGGCATCGGGCAAAAACGTGATTGGCGTGGGTGGAACGCGCCTCGTGCGATCGCCTCTCAGCCTGCGCGGATGGGCGGAGGTGGCGTGGGCGCACGCAGGCAGCGGATGCAGCACGCGCATCGCGAAACCGTCGTGGGCCAACGACGGGCCCGATTGTCCGAACAAGACGGTGGCCGACATTTCCGCCGTGTCCGATCCCGCCACCGGCGTGGCCGTCTACGACTCGTACGGTGGCGGCGATGCGGGATGGATGGTCATTGGTGGCACCAGTGCAGCCACGCCCATCGTGGCCGCGATCTTCGTGTTGGCAGGAAAGGCCACCTCGACGGGCGCGTTCGTGTGGAAGAACACGGAGCGCTTCTACGACGTGACCAGCGGCGACAATGGCAGCGGTACCCCCGACGGCGGCATCTCCTGCGTCGCCGGGGACAATGGATCGTACTTGTGCAACGCGAAGGTCGGCTTCGACGGCCCCACCGGGTGGGGAACGCCGAACACCGCGGCGCTTCTCGCTGCCTCGCTCGATGACGCCGGCCCGGCCCCCGTCGACGATGCCGGCCCGGTCGTGGACGGCGGCGCGAGCTCCGACGCATCGATCGACGCGTCGGTGGTGATCCCGCCGTTGATGGACGCATCGAGCGGCAGCGGCAAGACCGACGCGAGCTCCTCCCATGCCGCCAGCCCGAACGGGGCCTCCAGCGGTGGGAACACGGGATGCTCGGTCTCCTTCGACGCCGGGGAGCATTCGCCGACCGCGGGTGTTTTGTTTGCAATGATGGGTATCCTCGCAGCGCGGAGAGGGCGTAAACTCTTGCGTTGAGATGTGGATTCACTGCCCTTGGCTTCGGGCATCGTCATCGGCCGTCGCCGCGATGACGCTCACGTTTGCGCAGTTGGCATCGGCCAATTCCCGCGACGTTTGTGCACCGTCGAGCGATCCGAACACCGCGTGGTGCTTGGCCAAGGTGCAGACCGACGCCTACGGAGTGCGGCCCACGCTGGCGGGGCCGAGCGGCCTTGGCCCTGCCGATCTTACGTCGGCGTACAGCGTTCCATCCAGCGGCACATCGACCGGCATCATCGCCGTCGTGGATGCGTTCGACAACCCGAACGTCGAGGCCGATCTCGCGACGTACCGCTCCACCTTTGGCCTTCCTCCGTGCACGACCGCCAATGGCTGTTTCAAAAAGGTAAACCAGCGCGGTGCTTCGTCGCCGTTGCCCGCCCCGGACAGCGGGTGGGCCAGCGAGATGGCGATCGACACGCAGCTGGCCAGCGCCATTTGCCCGGCCTGTCGCATCCTGCTCGTCGAGGCGGACGGCGCGACGATGGCCGACCTCGGCGCGGCCGTCGTCATGGCGGTGCGCCTTGGCGCAAGCGTGGTGTCGAACAGCTGGGGAGGCATCGAGAGCGCCGAATCCGTCGACTACGATCGTGCGTACTTCACGCATGACGGCGTGACCATCTTCGCGAGCTCCGGCGACCAGGGGTATTCGCAAGGCGCTCTGTTCCCTGCCGCCGGCACGCGGGTCATCGGGGTTGGCGGCACCACGCTCGCCCGCGCCTCCAATGCGCGCGGCTGGACCGAAACGGTATGGGGCGGAAGCGACACCGCCTCTCCCGGCACGGGCAGCGGCTGCAGCAGCTACATCGCGCGCCCCTCGTGGGTCGATCCGGTGGCGACCCCGCGATGCGCGAAGAAAACGGTGAACGACGTCGCCGCGGTCGCCGATCCGCGCACCGGCGTGGCCATCTACAACACGTACGAAGGCGCGGGTTGGGCCGTTTACGGCGGTACCAGCCTGGGTCCACCCATCGTGGCGGCCATGTTCGTGCTTGCGGGCAAAGGCGCCGCCGGCGGTTCACTCATCTGGAAGAACCGCGCCGCCTTCCTCGATATCACCGCCGGCACCAACGCCAACGGCTCCCCATCCGGGGGCGTCACCTGCGATCCCGGCGCGGACAACCTTTGCAACGCCGTCGCCGGTTTCGACGCGCCGTCGGGGTGGGGGACACCCATCGCCTCCGCCCTGCGCGACGTCCCCTTCGACGCAGGCCCGCCCCCCGATGCCGACCCCCCCGAAGACGCCGGCCCCTCCGACGCTGGAGCCGACGCCATCCTCGATGCCGGCACGGACGCAGGCACCCCGATTCCCAAATCCGACGCCGGCAACGGCCGCGAACCCGCGCCCACGAACCCGGCCGACGGCAGCAGCGGTGGCAGCTGCACCATCGCCGAACCCGGTGCGGCGAGCGCCGGCGCGAGCGCACTGGCCTGCGCGCTCAGTCTACTCCTGCTGCGAAGACGCCGCGGCTCTCGCTAACTCAGGGGAGAATTCACATGAAGGCGGGAAGGCGGGAAGGACTTGCGGCACAGAGGGCGCGGAGCGCTTTTTGGGGTTTCAATTCGCCCGCTGGCTCATTGAAAACCAAAAAACTTCCCGTCTTCCCGTCTTCCTGTGAATTTCTCTTCTTCAGTCGACCTTGAGGATCGCGAGGAAGGCCTTCTGCGGGATTTCGACGCTGCCGACTTGCTTCATGCGCTTCTTGCCCTCTTTCTGCTTCTCGAGGAGCTTGCGCTTGCGCGAGATGTCGCCGCCGTAGCACTTGGCGGTGACGTCTTTGCGGAGGGCGCGCACTGTTTCGCGCGCGATGATCTTGCCGCCGATGGCGGCTTGGATGGCCACTTCGTACTGCTGCTGCGGGACGAATTCCTTCAGCTTTTCGGCCAGGCCGCGTCCGCGCACGGCTGCGCGCTCGCGGTGGACGATGATGGATAGCGCGTCGAGCGGATCGCCGTTCACCAGGATGTCCACCTTCACCAAGGTGTCCGGGTTGTAGCCAATGAGCTCGTAGTCCATCGACGCGTAGCCGCGGGAGATGCTCTTCAATTTGTCGTGGAAGTCGAAGAGCACTTCGCCGAACGGAAGCTCGTAGGTGACGATGACGCGGTCCGAGCTGGAGTAGGTCAGCGCTTTCTGCACACCGCGCTTGTCGTGGCACAGTGCCAGCACGCCACCGACGAACTCCGCCGGCACGTGGATGGCCATCTTGACGATGGGCTCCTCGATGCGCTCGATGTACTGCGGCGACGGGAGCTTGGCCGGGTTCTCCACCCGAACCATCGTTCCGTCGTTCTTGTACACGTTGTAGACCACGCTCGGTGCCGTGGTGATCAGGTCCAGGTTGAACTCGCGCTCGAGGCGCTCCTGGATGATCTCCATGTGCAGCAGCCCCAAAAAGCCGCAGCGGAAGCCGAAGCCGAGCGCCTCCGACGAGTCGGGCTCGAAGGAGAAGGCCGCGTCGTTCATGTGCAGCTTCTCCAACGCGTCGCGCAGGTCCGGGTAGTCGGCGCTGTCGGTGGGGAAGATGCCCGCGAAGACCATGGGCTTCACGTCTTTGAAGCCGGGCAGGGGAACCTCGGCGGGCTTGCCCGCGAGCGTCACGGTGTCGCCCACCTTGGTGTCGTGCACGCTCTTGATGTTGCCCGCGAGGAAGCCGACCTCCCCGGGGCCGATCTCTTCCAGCGCGACGGCGAAGGGCTGGAACGAGCCCACCTCGGTGACCTCGTAGTCGCGCTTGGTCGCCATGAAGCGAATTTTATCGCCGCGGCGGAGCGTCCCATCGACCACGCGCACCATGATCATGGCCCCGCGGTAGCTGTCGTACCAAGAGTCGAAGATGATGGCCCGCAGCGGCGCATCGGGATTTCCCTTGGGCGGCGGCACCTTCTGCACGATCTGCTCGAGGATGTCGGCGACGCCCTCGCCGGTCTTGCCGCTGCAGGACAGCGCGTCCGAGCAGTCGAGCCCGATGGTGTCCTCGATCTGCTGCTTGGTGCCGGCGACGTCGGACGACGGGAGGTCGATCTTGTTGAGGACGGGAATGACCTCGAGCCCTTGGTCGATGGCCAGATAGACGTTGGCCAAGGTCTGGGCCTCGACGCCCTGCGTGGAGTCGACGACCAGGACGGCACCCTCGCACGCCGACAGGCTGCGCGACACCTCGTAGTTGAAGTCGACGTGGCCGGGGGTGTCGATCAGATTGAGCTGGTAGTTCGTGCCGTCCTTCGCCGTATATTTGAGGCGGACGTTCTGGGCCTTGATGGTGATGCCGCGCTCGCGCTCGATGTCCATCTTGTCGAGGAACTGCTCGCGCGCCTCGCGCTGGGTGACCGCGCCGGTGACCTCCAGGATGCGGTCGGCCAGGGTCGATTTGCCGTGGTCGATGTGGGCGATGATCGAAAAATTGCGGATGAACTCTTGCGGCGTGGACATGGCGGGGAAACTCAGCTCGCGATCTGACGCGTGCCCTCTATGAAACCGATGCCGTCATTACCTGACAGATGCGTCTCGGCCAGGGGTCGAAGTGGCGGCGCTTGCTATTTTTTGCTGCCAGCGGCGGCCTTCTCGTCCTGGCTTCGAACGCGCTCCGCAGGTACGGAGGGGACGTCGTCGACAGTGTCGAGTGCTTCTAGCTTACTTGCCGACAGGCGCTCGGCTTTTTCAGCACGTCCGACGCCACCACCCCCACCTGTCGAGGGGCGCTCCTGCAAAACCGCGGCAGGGCCAGCTACAGGAACGGGAACAGGAATAGGGGCCGGTGCGGCGGGACGAGGGAAGTCGGGCGCGGCCGTCGGAGTCGGAGGCGGCGGGCCGCCCAAAGGAAGCTGACCAGGCAGAAGGTGCGCGTAGTGGCGCAGCACCAGATCGATACCTTCGCGGATGTAGACGGCGACGGGGACCTTGGTCCTCTCGTGAAGGAGCTTGAGTTTGTCGTTCTGCTCCGGGGTCACGTAGATCGTCGTCGAGATTTTCTTCCGCGACATCGCCAGTGCCTCATCGAGAGCAAGAACGCCAAAAAGCCTTGAATCCTCATGTACTACGCGTTGCCATCCGCGAAAAAGCAGCCCGCCCGCGAACCTCCAGTACTCGACGCGGATGCCTGCCGCCATCCCCTTGTTCGAAATCGAACCCCCGCCCCAGCGGCAGCAACATACACTACGTGAATATACGTGTCGGTTCAAGGGGCCCGGTGCAGATGGTACGGATGAGCTTGGCGCGTCCTGAAGCGAGGCCAGGATCTAGGGCGTCACAAGCGCATCCGGACAGCCAGCTTGCTCGGGGGTCGATCCGCTCGGTATGGTGGGCCCGGGCCACAATGAGAGTTCGCTTTCTTCGATGGGCCAGCGTTGCGGGAGGGGTTGGCGCTGGGGTTGCAGCTTTCACGGTCGCGCTGGCTGCTTGCGGCGGCGGCGATTCCGGGGTTTCGAACTCGAAGCTCCCGGCAGGTGCGCGCTCGGAGGTCATCCAGCACGAGCCCTGCCCAGAAACGGGGGCCAAGGTGACCCTGCTCGACGCCAACGGCGACGGGAAGCCGGACATCCGGCGGGTCGCCGACGGCTCGGGCAAAGAAGTCTGCCGGGTGACGGACCTGAACTACGACGGCAAGCCGGACATGTTCCAGTACTTCGACAAAAACGGGCAGCTTCGCCGCCGGGAGGCCGATTACGACGGCGATGGCGTGGTCGAGGCGCTCGAGTACTACGAGAACGGCAAGCTCGCTCGTCGTGAACTCGACATCTCCGGCCAACACCGGCTCGACACGTGGGACTTCTTCGATGCGAGCGAAAAGCGCATCAAGCGTGAGCGCGACACCGACGGCGACGGCCGCGTCGACCAGTGGTGGTCGTGGAGCGGCGACCAGGTGACGATCGCCTTCGACAAGAACAACGACGGACAGCCCGATCCGAATGACACGATGACGCTGAACGCGTCGGGCGCGGCGGTCACCACGTCGGCCACCTTGGATGCGGGGCCGGGTGACGCTGGACCTCCTCTCAGTACGGCGGCGGCCTTGGGCACCGGGGTCGATGCCGGGTCGGCGTCGAAGCCGGTGACTCCGCAGGGAGCGGACAACCAGCTGCTCAACGCGCCCGGCGCCAAAGACGCAGGGGCACCCAAGCCCAAGGACGCTGTAAAAGGCGGAGGAAAGAAATGAAGTCGCGCACCGTATCGACGGGCCGCGGGGGCTGGTTCGTAGGGATCGCGCTGGGTGTGGCCTCGAGCGTGGGGCTCATCGCCGTGGGGTGCGGCGGCTCCGGGCCGGCGCCACAAAGCGCCAAGGTGACGCCGGGCGGGTCGAAGGATCCGAGCCAGTGGCCCAAAGACGACCGGACGATGTGCGACTGGCGCAACAAGCCCGAGTTCGAGGTGAGTGAAACGGCGGGCACGGGCGCGTTGAAGCCGAACATCCGCCGCGTGTTCAAGACGTTCGGGGAAGGCGAGACGCGCCACAAGACGTTGGTCTGCCGCGAGGTGGACACGAACCTCGACGGCATCAAGGACGACGTGCGCACCTTCAACGAGAAGGGCGAGGCGCTGAAGGAAGAAGCCGACACCGACTACGACGGCCGCGTCGATCTGTGGATGGCGTTCGTGGCCGGCCGCCTGGCCGAGGAGAACGTCGACTCGAACCACGACGGCAAGCCGGACATCTGGAAGGTCTACACCGACGGCCAGCTTTCGCGCATCAAGCGCGACCGGAATTACGACGGGAAGCCCGACGTCTGGGAGATCTACGCGCGCGGAAAGCTCGAGCGCATGGGGCTCGACGAGACGGCCGACGGCCACGTCGACCGCTGGGACCGCGACGAAATGGTGCGCGTGCAGCTCGACGACGAGGAGCGCAAGGCGCGGGAAAAGCTGGGGCAAGGCGAACCCACGGCCGCCCCAGGCCAAGACGCGTTCATCAAGGATGCCGGTGCTCCGTCGTCCTCGGCGGATGCAGGCAAAGCTCCGAAAGCTACGCCGAAGAAGAAGTAGCGAGCGTCCGTCCCAACCACGCCAACAGGGCCTTGACCCGCGCGCTCGGATACAGATCTGGGTGGGTCACGGCCCACACCTCGGCTTCGAGGGCGACTTTGGGCAGCACCCGCTCGAGGCCGAGAAAATGCTTCGTGAAGCATGCAGGGGCCATCGCGATGCCATGCCCGGCGGCGCATGCGGCCAGCACCACCGTGGTGCTGTTCGATCGCAGCACGCAGCGCGAGGCCGTCGCATGCTCGTGCATCCAGCGCGAAGGCGGCGTGCGATCCAGCGACGCATCGAAGCCGACCCAATCGTGTGCCGCCAGATCGCGAAGCTTGCGGAGCGGCCCGGCGCGGCGAAGGTACTCGTCGCTCGCGTAGAGATGCAGGGCGAGCGCGCCCACCCGCCGCGCCACCAGCGAGGGCTCGCGCGGCCGAAAAAGACGCACCGCGACGTCCGCCTCGTGCCGCACGAGATCCAAGGTGCGGTTCTCCGCGCAAATCGAGATGCGGATCGCCGGGTGCTCGCGCCGGAACTCGACGAGCCTCGGCGCGAGCACATAGCTGCTGAGCCCTTCGCTCGAGGTGATGCGGAGCATTCCCTCGAGGCGTGAATCCGCGCCGCCGAGCGCCCCCTCGGCCGCGAGCACCTGCGACTCCACCGCCTCCGCACGCGGCGCCAGGGCCAAACCTGCCGGTGTGAGCACGAGCCCATTCGGCCCGCGCGCAAAGAGCCGCGCGTCGAACCGTCGCTCCAGTGCGCGAATGCGGCGTCCGACGGTGGTGGCATCCACGCAGAGCGCCGCGGCCGCGGCCGTCCGCGTTTTGTGCCGTGCAATGGCGAGGAAGAAGCGCAGATCGTCCCAGGATTCGGTCATGGTGGGGGCCACGGGCATTTTTGCACGACGGACGGGCAGAGACGTCATCTTTGCAGCACGGCCGGCGCGCACACATTCGGGAGCATGAAAATCGTGATTTCCAACGGGCGCGGCTTCGACGGCCTCACCCTCGAAGAGCGTCCCGTGCCCAAGCCCGACGCGCACCAGCTCCTGCTGCGCATGCGCGCCGTCTCCCTGAACTTCCGCGACATCGACGTGGTGCGCGGTGCGCACGGCAACCAGGAGCCTCTCATTCCATTGTCCGACGGGGTCGGGGAGGTGGTCGACGTCGGCGCCAAGGTGTCGCGCTTTGCCGTGGGCCAGCGCGTATCGCCCACGTTCTTCCCCGATTGGATCGATGGGCAACCTACCGCCGAGGCGCGCGCGGGGAGGCTGGGATGGCCACGCGACGGCGTCCTTTCCGAGTACGTCGTGGTGGACGAGCACGCGGCGGTGCGTGCGCCGTCGAACTTGAGCGACGTGGAGGCGGCGACGTTGCCTTGCGCGGCCGTGACGGCGTGGGATGCGCTCTTCGTCTCGGGTCGCGTGGTGCCCGGCGACACGGTGGTCGTCCAAGGTACGGGCGGCGTGTCGCTGTTCGCGCTGCTGTTTGCCAAGATGGCCGGGGCGCAGGTCATCGTCACCTCGAGCCAGCGGGCCAAGCTCGATCGGGCCCTCGCGCTGGGCGCGGCCCACGGCATCGACTACCGGGCCGAACCGGAATGGGACAAGGTCGTGCTCGAGCTCACCGGCGGCCAAGGCGCCGACCACGTGGTGGATGTCGCCGGCGGCGAGGGCCTCACGCGCTCGATCCGTGCCGCACGCGTGGGCGGCACGGTCAGCCTCGCGGGTTACGTGGCCGGCCGAACGGGCCACTTCGACTTGGCCACCGCGTTCGTCCGCAAGACGACCTTGCATCCGCTGGGGGTGGGCAGCCGTCGAACCTTCGAGGCGCTGGCGCGCGCCATCAAAGTGCACGACGTTCGCCCCGTGATCGACAGCGTTTTCCCGCTGGACAAGGCGGGCGAGGCGTTCGAACGCCTCGCCAGCGGCGACGTCTTCGGTAAAGTGGCGATTTCTCTCGTGTAACGAGACGCTACGGGTTGTTCGTGCCTTCGCGGCCGTAGCTGTCTTCCAATCGGACGACGTCGTCGAGGTCGTTGGTGGAGACTTCGACGACGTCCACGTCCGTCACCGCGACCATGCGGTGGATGGTCTTTGGCAGGCAGTGGTAGGTGTCGAGCTTCTTCATCCGGATGGTCTTGATGTCGGCGCCTTGGCCGATTTCCAGATCCATCTCGCCGTCTTGGATGAGAAAGGTCTCCTCCTTCCGATTGTGGTACTGACGCGACAACCGCTGGCCGGCATTGATGTGCAGAATTTTGCCTACATAACGTTCGGCCTCGGCCCAGATGATTTCGTACCCCCAAGGCTTTTCCACGCGACGCATGGTGGAAATTCATAAGAGAAAGCGGCTCGCATGGCTACCTACCGTCTTCAGAAAATCTTGGCACGGGGCGGACTCGCCTCCCGGAGGAAGGCCGAAGAGCTGATTTCGGCGGGGCGGGTGCGCGTCAATGGCCGCATCGTCACCGAGCTGGGCGCCCAAGCCGACCCGATCCAGGACAAGATCGAGGTCGATGGCAAGCGCGTCATCGCCGAGCCCCTCGTGTACGTGGTGCTGCACAAGCCGCGCGGCGTCGTCTCCACGATGAGCGATCCCGAAGGGCGGCCCACCGTCAAAGATTACCTCGGGCGCGTTCCCGGCCGCGTCTATTCCGTGGGCCGCCTCGACTTCGCGACGAGCGGGGTGCTCCTGGCGACGAACGATGGCGATTTCTCCGACGCTCTTTTGCATCCACGCAAGTCGGTGCCGAAGACGTACGTGGTGAAGGTCGTCGGCGAGATGCAGGAGAAGGATCTCGAGCGCTGGGCCCAAGGCGTGCGCCTCGACGATGGCATGACGCGCCCGGCCGATCTGGTGTTCCACCGTCACGAGGACGGAAAGACGTGGTTCGAGCTGACCATCCGCGAGGGCCGCAACCAGCAAATCCGCCGCATGGGCGAGGCGACCGGCTTTCCCGTGATGCGCCTCGCGCGCATCTCGTTCGCGGGCATCAGCAGCGAGAACCTCCGCCCGGGTGACTTCCGGCATTTGACCCGCGACGAGCTCATGGATCTGCGCAAGGAATACGGCGTTCCCAAGAAGCTCCCCACGCTCCCCACCGCCGTCCTCGAGAGCCGCACCAAGCGCCCCGCGCGCGCCCCCACCACCGATCGCCACGGCCGCGCCGAGTCTCGGAACGAGACCCACGACGGCCGCAAGGCCGGAGTGTCACGCGCCCCGCGCCCCGAGCGCCCGCAACGCGCCTCCCGCCCCCACGATCGCGAAGAGCGCCCCACGCGAGCCTCCCGTTCGCCCGACGGCTCCCACATCCGCGAAGCCATCGACCGCACCTTCGAGAAGCCGTCCCGCCGCCCCACCACCGAGCGCCGTCCCTCGAGCGACCGCGCCCCGCGCGAGCGCCCGTTCAACGACCGCGCCGCAAGGGAGCGCCCGACGAACGAGCGCGCGTCACGCGAGCGCCCCGCAAGGGAGCGCCCCACCACCGAGCGCCGCCCCTCGAGCGACCGCGGCCCGCGCGAGCGCCCGTTCAACGACCGCGCCGCGAGAGAGCGCCCGACGAACGAGCGCGCGTCACGCGAGCGTCCTGGAAGGGAGCGCCCTTCCACCGAGCGCCGCCCCTCGAGCGAGCGCGCGTCGCGTGAGCGCCCGTTCAACGACCGCGCCGCGAGAGAGCGCCCGACGAACGAGCGCGCGTCACGCGAGCGTCCTGGAAGGGAGCGCCCTTCCACCGAGCGCCGCCCCTCGAGCGACCGCGCGTCGCGTGAGCGCCCCGCAAGCGACCGCACGTCACGCGAGCGCCGCCCCACCGACCGCACCTCGCGCGAGCGCCCCGCAAAAGAGCACCACCCGAAGGGCCGCCCGCCCATGGAGCGCCGGCATCCTGCCGGCGGTCCGCCGGCTTCCAGCCGGCCTTCCCCGGCGGAGCCCCGCCCCCGCCGCCCCCGCCGCTAGTTCCGCTGGGCGGCGATGGGTGGCACATCACGCTTATCGCAAAGTGGACCTTTTCGATGTCAGGCCGCGCTTCTACCCCTGCATCCGGAGGTCACGTTCGATGGCGAATCCCGTGCAGATTTCACGAGCCGCTGCGTTTCAATCTCTCCACGCGCCGGGTGAGTTCTTATCGATTCCCAACGCGTGGGACGCCGCGAGTGCCAAGATTTTCGAAGCCAGCGGCGCAAAGGCCATCGCGACCACGAGCTGCGCGGTCGCTTGGGCACTCGGCTTTGCGGACGGTGAGAAAATCTCACTCGATGCGCTGACCACCGTCGTTCGAGGCATCACGCGGTCGGTATCGATCCCGGTCTCCGTCGACTTCGAAAGAGGTTACGGCGAAACGCCAAACGACGTGGCCGCGTCGGTCACCCGCATCCTCGACGTCGGCGCCGTGGGCATCAACTTGGAAGACGGCTTCGGACCTGCCAACGAGCTGGGCGTACGCATCGCCGTCGCCCGTCGTGCGGCACTCCGTTTCGGCGTGCCCCTCTTCATCAACGCGCGCACCGACGTCGTGCTCCATCGGACGCGTCGGCCGGAGCAAGAGGTGGACGAGATCCTGGCGCGCGCCAAAATCTATCAAGATGCCGGGGCCGATGGATTGTTCGTACCGGGTCTCTCCAACCCGGACCACATCGAAGCCGTCGCGCGCGGCACGTCCCTTCCGCTCAATCTGTTCGCCGCCCTTCCCAAGCTCCCTCCCGTTGCGGAGCTTCGCCGTCTCGGTGTGCGGCGGTTGACCACGGCCGGGCGCTTCGCGGAAGTCGCGTTCGATGCCGCCCGCCGCGCATGCATCGAATTTCTCGAATCAGGAACGTATTCCGCGTTCGAGCGTTGCGAACTGAACTACCACGTGATGAACGGCTTCTTTGCCAAGCCATGAGCCCCGCGGCCACCTCTAGGTTGCACCGCCAATGAAGCGCGCCATCGCTTCCAGCGTCGTGTCCCTCTGATCCCGGTGTGGACTATGTCCGCACTCGTCGAGCACGCGACGCGTGACCGGCCCTTTCACCTGGCGCTCGATGGCGTCCAATTGAGCCAGCGTCCCATATTCGTCGTTTGCGCCCTGGAGCAACAACACCGGTACTTCGATGTTCGGCAAGACCGCCTCGATGTTCCACTTGCGGAACTCCGGATCGAGCCATGCTCGGTTCCAGCCCCAAAAGGCCCCGTCGACGTTGTCTCCGTGATGCTTCATGAGCCGCTCGCGCAGATCGCTCTCTTCGTACTGCGTTCGCGCTTCCGTGATGCTGCGCACCGAGACGTCTTCGCAAAAGACGTGCGGCGCCTCCAAGATCAACCCCACCACCCGGCCCCGGGCCTGCTCGCTCGCGGCGTGCAGCAAGGCAATGGAGCCGCCGTCGCTATGGCCCACCAAAATGGCTTTCTCGATCTGACAGGCGTCGAGCACTTCGGGCAGCACCGCCGCCTCGTCGTGCATGTACGTCAGCGGTCGCGGAAGGGCCACCGGATCCGAGCCGCCGTAGCCCCAACGGCTGTACACCACGCTGTCGCGCGCCGTGCGCCGTGCCAGGGCCTCCGGGAAGTCCCGCCAGAGCGAGATGCTCCCGAGCCCCTCGTGCAAAAACACGAGCACCGGCTGATCGCCGGAACCCAGGGCGTGCCGCTCGACCTCGAGCCGATGCCCGCCCGCAACGATGGTGCTTCGCTTGGCCCGCAAACGGAATCGCTGGATCTTTCCCGTCGCGGTCTTCGGCAAATCGGCGAGAAACTCCACCCAGCGCGGATACTTGTAAGGTGCAAGTTTGCTCTTCACGAAGTCCTTCAGTGCGTTCTCCAGCGCCTCGCTGGCTGCATGCCCCTCGCGGAGCACCACGTACGCCTTGGGCTTCACCAACCGGTCCCCATCCGTATGCCCGACCACCGCCGCCTCGAGCACCGCCTCGTGCTGCGCCAGCGCCGATTCCACCTCGAAGGGTGACACCCAGATGCCGCCCACCTTGAGCATGTCGTCCGAGCGCCCGAGGTACGTGAAATAGCCCTCGGCATCGTGCACGTAGCGGTCGCCCGTGCGCGTCCAAGGCCCCTGAAACGTCGCCATGCTCGGATCGCGCTGGTTCCAATACGCCGTCGCCGCCGACGGCGCCTTCACCCAGAGCGAGCCTTCCTCTCCCGCGGGCACGGGCCGCCCGTCGTCGTCGAGCAGCTTGATCTCGTAGCCCGGCACCGGCTTGCCTGATGTTCCGTAGCGAACGTCGCCGGGGCGATTCGATAGAAAAATATGCAAAAGCTCCGTCGTCCCGATGCCGTCGAGGATGTCCGTCCCCATGCGCTCGCGCCATGCTTCGCCGACGTGCTTCGGCAATGCCTCACCCGCGGACACGCAGATGCGCAGCGCACGCGACGCCACCGCGCGCGTGATCCCTCCCTGGGTCGTGTCGGCGAGCATCGCCGCGAACAACGTGGGCACACCGCAGAAGATGGTCGGCTGGTGCTCGCGCAAGGTGCGCAGGACCGAGGCGGGCGTGGGCCGCTCGGCCATGAGGATCGCCGTGGCGCCGACCGAAAGAGGGAAGGTGAGCGCATTGCCCAGGCCATAGGCAAAAAAGAGCTTCGCCGCGGAGAAGACGACATCGTCCTCGCGAATGCCCAGTACCCCTTGGGCATAGAGCTTCGCCGTCCGCATCAAGTGTGCGTGCAGGTGCATGGCCGCTTTGGCGGCGCCGGTGGAGCCCGAGGAATAGAGCCAGAATGCGACGTCGTCCGGCGTCGTCGGGAAAGCCTCGAGCTCGTCCGATGCGGCGGCGAGATGCGCGTCGAGCCGCTCGTGCCGGAGATTTCCCTCGGGAGCCCGCGACACGAGGACATGGCGCAGGCGTGGCGCACGCGCCATCGCCACTTCGACCTTTGGAAGCAACGACTCGCTGACCACCAAGCCGCGCGCCCGACTGTCGATCAGCATGTGCTCGTAATCGGCCGGCGTGAGCAGTGTATTCACCGGAATGGGGACGATGCCGGCTTTGAGGGCGCCGAGGAACACGACGGGAAAGTCGGTCGTATCCTGCAGAAGCAACATCACCCGCTGCTCGGGCTCGATGCCCAGCGCCAACAGCGCATTCCCCGCGCGGTTCACTTCCCGAGCGAGCTCGCCGTACGTCAGCGCCCCGTGCTCATCGCGAAAAGCGATGCGTTCCCGCCGCCCTTCGGCAAGATGCCGATCCACCAGGTCCACGGCCGCGTTGTACTGACGGGGAAACTCGATCGCGGGGACGCCCATGCTCGAGAGCATAGGCCCAATTTTCTCTCCGCTAACCCCTAATGCCTAACCCCTAGGGGAGATACGGCGTCGCGTCATGTTCGGTTCGTGCCGCCGGGCGCGCGCTGCGAGCCAAAGGATCTCCCATGGTGGCCGGAATGGACCAATCGTTGCGGAAGAACCCAGCCGCCAGGACGGCACCGTTGTTCAAGAGAACCTGCCCGCGCGCCGGCGCAACCTTCTCGTCGTACACCACGAAATCCGGAATCAAGTCGGGCAGCGAAAGCGAGCGCCAGGTTCCCAAGGCATCCACGCCTTCCACGACCACCACGTAGCGGTCCGCACGTTTGGGATTGGGGCGAATGAACGCCGCGCCAAGCTGATTGCCTTTGAATACCTTGTCGCCCACGAGCACGGTGTCGCCATCGATGCGAATCGGGAAATCCGATTCCAGGCTGCGAACCACCCGATTGGACTTCGCATTCCCCACCAAAAAGAGCGCCCTCGAATTGGCCAGCACTTCGCCCTTCGCGAAAAACTCCGTATCGCTCAGGATGGGGTAACGAACCTCCACCCCGCCGCTCACACGGGCCCAGGCCCGGGCGACCTCTTCGTTCGCGCGCGTCTGCGTCGGATCCTCCGAGCCGTACACGAAGAGCAGCGGCTCGTGAAAGACATCGCGCAACGGCCCGGTGATCTTGCCGTGTTTGAACACGCTGTCGCTCGGCCGCTCGCGTTCGCCGGCCTTCCACGCGGCGCCCTCGCGATGCATCTCCAGGGGATCCGCCGGCCCGAACGTCAGCGTGCTCCCATCGATGGCCACCGTGATGGGCTTTTGCGCATCGACCAGCTTTTCATCGCGATCCAGCGACAGCGCGCCCACGCCCTTGGTCATCACCTCGAACGCCGTGCGGCCTTTTACCCGCGCCTCGACCTCGCCCCACACATCGGGCGCGGTGAATTCCTGAATGTGCAACCACGCATTCGTATTTTCGCGCAGCCGCGCGGTGCGGAATCGAATCGATGCCGGGTGCAGGTTCTTCGTCTTGCTCAGCAGCCAGTTCGCGCCTTTGAAACCTTCGTACGTCGTGGCCCACACGTTGTGCCCCAATTTGGGGTGCTCGTGGATAATCGAGTATTGGAGCTCCTCGTATCGTTGAATCAGCACACCGCTGTTGATCTCCGGCCAATCGAGTGTGCCGTGGACCACGAACAGCGGTAAATCCTTCCCATTGAAGGCCCACTCCGAGTTGGAGCGCTCCGATGCGAGTGCGCGCTCCCAGGGGCGGATCGGCTTGCCCACGAAGTCGCGGCGCACGAAGTAACTGTGGTACCCGCACAACGGGGCCGCCGCGGCGAACATATCCGGGTGTCGCAGGGCCAATGCCGCCGAGCCGCTGCCGCCCATCGAAGGACCGGTGGCGGTGACCCGCGTGGGATCGATGGGATACAGGGACGTCACTTCGTCGATGACCTGCATCACGTCCACCATGCCCAGGTGGCGGTACATCGTATTGCCGTGCCCATTGGGCGCCACCACGAAGGCCTCGAGGGGTGGAAATCCCATGTACGTCGGCGACATCGCGTGCCGGTCTTTCCACTCCGAATCGTGCTGTTGATCGTCCAATCCGAAGAGCACGCGCAAAATGGCCAATGGCTTTCCATTGAGCCCGTGCATGATCACGATGAGCGGGTACTTCCGCGTCGTTCCCGGCTTGTAGCTCGGCGGAACGTAAAGGCCGTATTCGGACAGGTGCCCATCTTCCGGCGCCAGGTACGCGCGCCGCTGCGGGCCCGTGCGGCTCGCGTACGGGTCGACCTTCTTGTCGAGCATCGTCACGGCCGCATCGAGCTCCGCGGCCTCCTCGCGCTGGATTTCCAGATCGCTGTCCCCGCGCGAGGTGTAGTTCATCAAGCGATCGCGCAGGTGCGTCACGGTCTCGACGGTGCCGCGTTTCAGCCACGATGGCGGCAAGAGAGGCTCCCCCGAGCTGGGCGGCGCCGCGAGCGATGCCAAGGTGCGATCGGCATGGGCAATCGCCTCGCGCACCACGTGCCGCGGTGCGAACGGCGTGCGTACCGTGCGCTCGCCGACCGTGGTCTCGAAGTTGAGATCCTGATCCTCGAACTTCGCCTCGTCGGGACGAAGCACCGGCAGCGTGATCGTCAGCTCGCCGAGCTCCGGCGCCATCGCCCCGGCCTGCACGTCGAAGAGCCCCGGCAAAAGACGCGTGCGAACGGGGAGGGGAACGCCCAGCGGGGTTCCCTCCGGGAAGCGCACGGTGAGCCGCGGGTGGTACCCATCGCCGCGCACCCCGCGGTCGATGGACACGGACGACATTTTCGAGGCAAGGGCGCGCGTATCGTTGACCGTCGTTCCCGGCAGCGTCACGTAGGCGCCCGCCGGCGGCGCGAGCTGCGCATCGACGAGGCGCACGTGCAGCGCCCAGCCTCCGTCGCGTTGATGCAGCTTCATCAGGATCGGGTGATCGCCGGCCGTCAGATCGAGCGCGACCAGATCGTCGTCGTCGCGCTCGGGGCGCGGTTCGTCGCGCGAAAGCACGGGCTTGCCGTCGATGTTCACGCGGATGCCGTCGTCGGCGCCCACGAGCAAGTAGTAGCGCCCCGTCTGCTCCACGTGCAGCGTGCCGCCGGCATACCCGATGACGTTGCCCTCGCGTGGACCCAGCGCCTTGAGCACATCGATGGGCCCGTCCGCGCTCGATCCCAAGGTCCATCGCGCAAAGCCGCCGACGCGTCCGAGCTCCGGCGACAGCGCCTTCTCGTCGATGCCGGGCGGCGGCACCGCCAGGGCGTCCACACCCACCGGTACCGGCGTTCCCTTGGGAACGAACGTCGCCGAGCGGAACGGCCCCAGAAACAACCAGGCCCCGAGGCTGCCATCGGCACCCGGGGCCATCCGCGTCGGTCCTGCAACCGGAGCCGTCGACCCGGCCGCGGCCCCGGTAGCTGTGGGTCCTGCGCCTGCGGTCGACGGTTGCGCGCGCGAGATGCCGAGCGGAGAAATGCCTGCGGCGCTACCACCAATCGCCAGCAGGGCCACGAACGGGATGACCCGCGCTTTCCGCACCTTCAGCAGCTCGTGCACAGTTAACTAAATCACTCGATCATGCCTTGTGCCAGCGTTCGCGGCTCATCGCGGAAGAGAACCTCCACCTTGCGCGGGTCCAGAACACGTGTGACGACACCGTCGCCGAATTTCGCGTGCCGAATCAAATCGCCTTCTTGGAAGGTCTGCGCCACGTTGTAGCGGCGGAAGTCCGACACACCGCGACCGGCGATGGCCTTCTCCCACGTCTGCTCGCGTGACACTTTGGCTTGCTCTGCGCGCGCAGCGCCCGACACCCGAGCGGGGCGGGGGGACGAGATACCGCTCGCTCGGCTGCGGACCGTCGGCTCGCCCTTGTCGCCTGGAGCACGCGGTCGATAGTTGTGATGCGAGCCACACGTGGAACACTCGACCCTCACCGGTCGGGGCCCGACCATGGCGATGACTCGGTGGTTGAGCACGAGACGACATTTCGTGCAGTAGCTGTCTATTTCTCCGCCGGCGCGTGCGACTTTCGTCATTCCTCGTCATTCCTTTGAACGCGTGCGGCGTTCTCGCCGCTCCTCGCGCTTAACGTAGATGTCCGTCTTCACCTCGGGTTTGGGCAAATTGGCAAGGGGGCCATCCTCGCCCGAGGAGTCGTCGTTTTCTTCTGGCGCGTCCGAGTCTTCGCTCTTGTCGCTTTTGTCGCGACCGTCGCGGCTGTCCCGGGAGCCGCTGTTGGGACGGAACCGAATCGTCGTGTTCACCTCGAACTGCAGCGACGTCAGGATCTTCTGCGCCTCGCCTGCCAAGTTCGTGTGCTCGAGAAAATCGCGGACCTCGTTGGCCACGACTCGAACGACGCCGTTCTTCGTCTCATCGATTTGAGCAAGTACGTAGCCCGCCATGCCTTTTGGCAGCTTGAGCTCGCTCATGATGTGCTTCACGGTATCCGGAGCCTCGGCGGCCTTTTCGACGCCGATCTCCACGGCCCGCTTTATCAAATCAGGGATGACACCTTCGAGCCGACGTCGCCGGCTGCTGCCTCCCCCCCCACGCTCGCCCTGATCGTTCTCACCCATCGCTCACCCGCGACAGGGAGTAGCACCTCTACGCGGCGGAGAGAATGCGTGAGATGCCTTGGGCTGCGTGATCCATCGCCAACGTAGCTGCTGCTCCGCCTTCCACGTGGCCGCGGGCGCATAGAAAAACGTTCTGGCCGGAGATCATCAGCTCACGGACCTCGACTTCGCTTCGCATCGCCAGGATTCGCGACATCGAACCGTCCTCTGTGCTGCTCTGGGTCTCCGGGCGGGGGATGCGAGCAAAGAGAGGTGCGTACGCCGCGAGCTCTTCGCAGGCCGCCCATGAGCCGGCCCCGGCCACCACCACCCCCGACGGATCGGCGAGCACGAGGGTTTCGAGGGAACCGTCGCTTCGCGCATGGGAAAGCTGGTAGTGAAGGGCAATGAGCGGATCGGAGCTACGCTTACGACGGCGGTCCTCGGTCTGGAGCATGGGGTGAGTTTCGTCTGTGGGTAGATGTGGGCCAACTTTTCAGAAGGGGCTAGGAGACGTTGATGCGCGAGAGTTTTCGTCGTCGTCGCGAAGATTTGTTCGACCGGATGGCCCAAGAGCGGGGCGAGGACGCGGTGGCGGTGGTTCCGGCCGCGCAGCCGCAATTGCGCAACAACGACACGGAGCATCCGTTTCGCCAAGATTCCGATTTTTACTACCTCACCGGTTTCGATGAGCCGGACGCCGTCCTGGTGATGGCGACGCGCGAGCGCAAGACGACCCTATTCGTGCGCCCGCGCGATCCCGAGCGGGAAACTTGGGATGGCCCGCGCGCCGGGGTCGAAGGCGCCAAATCCGACTACGGCGCCGACGAGGCGTTTGCGTTGGCCGAGCTGGATACCCATCTGATCAAACTCTTCCAGAATCAGCGCCGCCTCTACTACCGCCTTGGGCGCAACCGCACCTTGGATAGCCGGATTTTCGCGGCGATCGAGCGCGGGATGATGCGCGGGCGCAGCCCGTTCTACTACCCCAGCGAGATCGTGGATCTCGCCAGCTTGCTTCACGAGCAGCGCTTGGTGAAGACGGAGGACGACCTCGCGAGCATGCGCAAGGCGCTGGCCATCACCGGCGAGGCGCACGTGAAGGCCATGGCGACGGCGCGGCCGGGGATGAACGAAGCCGAGATCGAGGGGGTGCTGCTGGAGACGTTCCGCCGGCGCGGGGCCAAGCGGGTGGCATACCAGAGCATCGTGGGCTCGGGCCACAACGCGGCCATCCTTCATTACGTGGCCAACGACCGCACCATGCAGGAGGGCGAGCTTTTGCTCATCGATGCAGGCTGCGAGTACGAGTACTTCGCCAGCGACGTGACGCGGACCTTTCCGGTCTCGGGCACATTCTCGCGCGAGCAGCGGGCCATCTACGACGTGGTCCTGGAGGCGCAGCTCGAGGCCATTTCGGCCTGCCGTGTGGGCGCCAACGTCGACGACGTGCACAAGCAAAGCGTCGCCGGCATCACACGCGGCCTGGTGAAGCTCGGCTTGCTCACCGGAGAGCCGGAAAAGCTCATCGAGGAAGAGAAACACAAGCCGTTCTACATGCACCGCACCAGCCATTGGCTCGGCATGGACGTGCACGACGTGGGTCAATACTACGTCGACGGCAAGCCCCGCCCGCTCGCACCGGGCATGGTCCTCACCGTGGAACCGGGCATCTACCTATCGAAGGACTTCGCGAACGTCGCCCCCGAATGGCGCTCCATCGGCGTCCGCATCGAGGACGACATTCTCATCACCGAGAACGGCCCCGTGGTCCTGAGCGAAGCCATCCCCAAGCTGCCCGAGGACGTGGAGCGGGTGTGCAGGGGATAGGGTTTAGGGTTTAGGGTTTAGGGTTTAGGGAAGAAGGAGAGGGGAGAGGGTAGGGAAGAAGGGAGAGGACGGGGATTTTGAGCACGAGATTTTCCAACTTGCGGGGTAGCCGCTAGGCTCTGATCTCCCCCTAAACCCTAAACCCTAACCCCTAAACCCTATGGAAATCGACGACGCGCTGGACGGCTTCATCGCGCACCTTCGGGACGAACGGCGTGCGTCGCCGCACACCGTGGCGGCGTACCGGCGTGACTTGAGCACGCTGGTCACGTTTTTCCGTGAGCGGCACGGCGAGAAGAAATCGAACATCGAGGAGGTCGACGTCTACCTCCTGCGCGGGTGGCTCGGACAGCTGGCGCGCACGGTGACGCCGAACTCCATGTCGCGGAAGCTTGCGGCCCTGCGCACGTGGATGCGGTGGATGCGACGGCGCGGCATCCTCGAGAAGAGCCCCGCCGACGAATTGGCCAGCCCGAAAGTGCGTAAGCCGCTGCCGACCTTCGTCTCCGTCGATGCGGCCAAGCAGGTCGTCGAGGCACCCGATACTTCGGACGCCGTGGGCAAGCGCGATACGGCGCTGCTCGAGTTGCTCTATGGGTCCGGGCTGCGCGTGAGCGAAGCCTCGGGCCTCACCCTGGACCAGTTGGATCTGCCGGGCGCGACCGCGCGGGTCCTCGGCAAAGGCTCGAAGGAGCGCTACGTGCCGCTCGGGCGCAAATGCGTGGAGGCGCTGGCCGCGTACCTGGCGGTGCGCGGGGACCTGCGGCATCGTCGCACCCAGCACATCGATCCCCACGCCGTCTTCGTCAGCACGCGCGGCGCGAAGCTCGGCGTGCGCGCCATCGAGCGCGCCGTTTCCAAATACGGGGCCCTGGGGGCGGGGCGGGCCGATCTGTTCCCGCATGCCCTGCGCCACACGTGCGCCACGCACCTTCTCGAGGGCGGTGCCGACCTGCGCGCCATCCAGGAGATCCTCGGGCACTCCTCGCTTTCCACCACGCAGCGGTACACGCACGTCTCGATGGACCACTTGATGAAGGTCTACGACGCCGCGCATCCGCTCGCCCGCGCGCGGAAGGCGCTTCGCGGAAGCCACGAAACGGACTAACTAAGCAGCCGATGCTTCTCGCTTGGTTCAAACGGCTCACCGTCGCGCTTGCGGGCGGGGCTGCTGCGGCCGTGCTGGTGGCGGCCATGGAAGCGCGCTCGTGCTTCTCCGCAGGCACCGGCGCCAATGCCCCGCGCTACGCGGACCTGTTTTTCGCGGACGCGGCGGTCCTTCTGCCCGTCGCGCTGTTCGTGGCTGCCGGGCTGGGCGTCCTCATGTCCTTCCTCGAGCCGGATCGCCCGTACTCCTGGCGCGAGCACCTGGCCACTCTGCGCGCCCAGCCGGTGCTCATGCGCTCGCGCACGGCGGCCATGTCGCCGCTGGCCGTCTTCGTGGGCCTCTTTTGGCTCGTCCTCCTGGCGAACCTTGCGCGGCAGCTCCTCGGGCGCGGCGCCGCCCTCGAGGTGGGCATGGAGCTCGCGCTCGCGGGCATGGTCCTCCTCGCCGGGCTGGCGTCGGTGGCGCTGTCGTTCGTGCCGCCGCTCCGGCGCGTGCTTGCGACGGGGGCGGCGAAACAACCTTGGCTCATCGATCCGGTGGCCACCGGAGGGTTGGCGCTCCTCGCCTCCCTGGCGGTGCTGGCCATCGGCATCTCGGCCGGGGACACCGGCGGGGAAGGGGGCGGGGCCCTGGGCATCTTCGGCGTGCTCAAACGCGCCGAGTTGGACTTGCGCCCGGTGGTCGATCTTCTCGCCATCAGCGCGGGCGCCTACACCGCGCCCATCGCGCTGGCCCGGCGCAAGGTCAGCGCTCTTCGCTGGGTCGCCGCGGCCCTCGTGGCCTTCGCCCCGCTCGGCATCACCGTCCGCGAGGCCCGCGCCCTCAACGACGCGCCACAGGTCACGCGCAGCCTCGAGCGCAATGCTCCGCTCGGCGGCATCGCGCTCGCCGTCTTGCGCAAGGCCACGGACCGCGACCACGACGGGGCGTCGGCCTACTTCGGCGGCGGCGACTGCGACGACCGCGATCGCAATCGCTCACCGCTGGCCATCGACATCCCCGGCAACGGCATCGACGAGGACTGCTCGGGCAGCGACACACCGCTGGCCGCGCCCGTGACCACACCGGCCAGCGCAGATTCCACCAACAGCGCCACCAAGACCGCGCTTCCCGAGGGGTTGAACCTCGTCTTCATCACCGTCGACACCCTCCGGCCCGATCTCGGCTTCATGGGCTACGACAAGCCGGTCACGCCGAACTTGGACAAGCTGGCCGAGAAGGGCGTCGTCTTCGATCACGCGTACTCGTTTGCGTCGTACACGGGAAAGAGCCTCGGCCCGCTGCTCATTGGCAAGTACCCGAGCGAGACGCTTCGCAACGGCTCGCACTTCAACACCTACGAAAAGGGCAACGTCCTCATCGCGGAGCGCTTCCAGCAAGCGCACATCCGCACCTTCGGCGCGGCCTCGCACTGGTACTTCACCCCACGCAGCGGCCTGACGCAGGGCATGGACGAGTGGGATACGTCGGCCAAGCCCGCGACGGGGCAGGGCGACACCGACACCTCGGTCACCAGCAAGGAACTGAGCGACGCCGCCCTCAAGCTATTGGCCAAGCCGGAAAACACCTCGGGCCGCTTTTTCATGTGGCTTCACTACTTCGACCCGCATGCGCAGTACGCCGCGCACGAGGGGGCGCCCAATTTCGTACCCGAGGGCACGAAGAGCCCGGGCAAGATCAACAAGGGCGCCTACGACGGCGAGGTGTGGTTCGTCGATCACCACATCGGGCGGGTACTCGACGCCATTGCCGCGCAGCCTTGGGGCAAGCGCACCGCCGTCGTGGTCACCTCGGATCACGGCGAAGCATTCGGCGAGCACCATATGAACTGGCACGGTCACGAGATCTGGGAAGTGCTCGTTCGCGTGCCCCTTCTCGTCTACGTGCCCGGCCTCACACCGCACCACGTACCGGTCAAACGAGGTGCCATCGACGTGGTACCTACGCTGCTCGATATCATGCACGTGGAGGCGCCGTCGGGGGAGCTCTCGGGCCAGAGCATGTGGGCCGATCTCGCCTCGAAACCGGGTGCATCTTTCCCGGAGCGGGACGTGTACGTGGACATGCCCATCGGACCTTATACGGGGATGCGGCGCGCGATCATCCATGGGCCGACGCCCGGGATGAAGTTGATTCACTTCGGCGGCAGCAACTACAGCCTGTTCGATCTGTCGTCCGATCCCGACGAGAAAGAAGATCTCGCCGAGGACAAATCGAAGTTCCGCCCCATGTACGAGGCCCTGCAGGCGCAGCGCGCCCGCATGAAGGAAATCGACGTGAAGCCGGAGCCCTAGAAGAATCGAGAATTCACAGGAAGACGGGAATACGGGAAGGTTTTTGGGATTTCAATCGGCCCACTGAGCCAATGGAACCCCCCCCAAATCCTCTCTTCCTTCCCGTCTTCCCGTCTTCCCGTCTTCCTGTAAATCTCTCTGCGTTTACACCGCCGAGAGCGAGGCGCCGTCGCGCAAAAGCGCGGGCAGCTCGTGCAGCGACTTGAGGACCACGTCGGGGCCTGCGGCGTAAAGGCGTGCGGGCGGCACGAAGCCTTCGAGCACCGCGATGGTGGCCGCGCAGGCGGCGGCCTTGCCGGCGCCCACGTCTTGCGGACCATCGCCGACCATCCAGGCCCGCGACGGCTCGACGTTCACCTCGCTCAGCGCCGAGAGCAACGTGAACGGATGCGGCTTCAGCGGACCATCGCCGCCGCCGCGAAGGGCGTCGAACTCCCCGAGAATGCCCAACGCCTCCAGGACCCGAAGCGTGGTCTCGCGCGGCTTGTTCGTCGCCAGAATGCGCTTCTTCCCGCTGGCCGCGTCGAGCGACTCGCGCGCGCCCGGAAGGAGCGTCGTGTGAACCACGGGGTTCGCACGGTAATACGCGTGGAATGCCTCCAGAGGCGATTCCAGCTCGGGCGCATCGGGCCGAACACCGAAGGCGCGCGCGAGCAACACGCGCGCGCCATCTCCGACGAAGGTCCGAATCACGTTGTCGGGCAATCGCGCCCGATCATGCGCCTCGAGGGCGTGGTTGCAGGCCGCGGCAATGTCGGCCTGCGAATCAATCAGCGTACCGTCCAGATCGAAAAGGACGGCCTCGGGGGCAGCAAATTGGCGAGCGGTCACGCTCCAGCCTTAGCACGCCCCCACCCCCTTGGAATGCGAGAGCCTAAACCAGGCTTACGCTGCGTTCTCGAGCGACGGGCCGCTGGCGGCCGGGGCCGGAACGGCCGACTCGGCGTCGGCAGCCTCGTTGACCGAGACGGTGCTGATCGGCGGTGCCTCCACGACGTCGGCCGAAGCCACGGCCTCCATCGCAGCGGCCGCCGCTGCGGCGACCAACTCTTCTTGCGCGACCTCGATGACCTGCTCGGGCGCTGCTGCGGCCGGGCGGCTCACACGGGCGCGACGTGCACGCGCTGCTTCCTCACGGGCCTCCGCCGCGAGTGGCGTGGCCTCGAGCATCGTGCGCAGCCGCGAGCGGGCGCGGTGCAGGCGCGAACGAACCGCGCTCTCACTCAGCTCGAATCGGTCGGCGATTTCCTGCAGACCGAGATCCATGTGGTAGTGCGCGACGACGACGTTGCGGTAGTCCTCGGGCAATTCTTCGAGGGCATTGCGCACGCGATGATCACGCTCGCTGTTGGCCGCGCCGATGTCGCCGCGCGCGGCGAATTCACCGTCGTTCGACGCCGGCAGAGAGCCGAGCTCTTCGAGGTCGAGTCCTTCGACCAGGCGAGCGCGGTGACGGCGCTGTGAACGCATCATCATGAGGGCTTCGTTCGCGGTGACGCGAAAGAGCCATGTCGAGAAGCTCGAATCGCCTCGGAAGGATCCGAGACGTCGGATGACTTGCATCAACGTTGCTTGTAGTAGATCGCGCCGGTCCTCATCGGCCACCGGGTAGCGGAGAAGTTGCCGCTCGATGTGTGGCCGTAGCTCCTGTACAAGCGAGTTGAGGGCGCTCGTCTCGCCGTCGACAGCGCGCCGGAGAAGGGTGCGATCGATCGCAAATGCCATGGTCGTTCCTCGGAGAGTGGTGCGAGCCAAAGGCTCGTTAGGGACGGCACCGACAACGACGATCGCGTTGCGCGATTCCGTCGTCAGCACGGCGGAAGAGAATGCGAGTCCCGTGCCGAGGCGGACTCGGGACTCCTCACCACTCCGCGTAAGCAGGTACGCTCGTGCGCAGGAGCGATGCGAAACCGCGATCATTCTCGATGGATTCGCAATCCGCGTGCACCCGTCGTGGCCCTCCATGGCATCGCCCTCAGCCGACATGCTCGCTTGCGTTGGGGTGGCAGCTCGGGAGTACGGAGCTGAACGTAGGCAGCGATCGGCCTCGCTTCGCCGCGTCGCCGCCGGCGTACTGTGCGTCAGCCGTAGCAGCGCCCCCGCGCGCGTGTCGCGTTCCTCACGAAGACGGGCGCCGCCGCCGCGTTCGGTGTCCGCAAATCGCGAGAAATATAGGCCGTTTCGCGAGTTGAGCCGTTCCGTCGTTCGTGTCGCAGACCGTCGATCCGCGTCTCAGACGAACATCGTTGGCGAGTACAACAATGCCACACCCTGGCGAAATCGCCACGCACTTGCCCCTTTCGGGCGAGCCTCGCGTGATGCGATCACCTCCGTAGCACTGCTTGCGTCTGCCTGACCTGCCCCGTGCTTCGACGCCGCAGGGTGGATGCCCCTAAGCATCGTGATGGGGCCATAACTCTTGGATGGCTCGGGAACGCGTGCGTTTCGCGTGTTGGACGCTCCCAAAGCGCGAGGGATGTTGATAGGCTCCCGCGAAATGAGTGCTGTCGTTGTGGTTGGGGCGCAGTGGGGTGACGAGGGTAAGGGCAAAATCGTCGACATTTTCACCGAGCACGCCGAGGTCGTGGTGCGCTACGCAGGGGGTCCGAACGCGGGCCACACCCTCGTCGTAGGCGACGACAAAGTGATCGTGCGGCTGGTGCCGAGCGGCATCTTGCGGCCGCATACGCGCTGCGTTCTCGGGCAGGGGATGGCGATCGACCCGAGTTCCCTGATTGGTGAGATCGACGAACTGCAGCGCCGCGGCTATGCGGCCGATGGGCAGCTAGTGGTGAGCGAGCGAGCTCACGCGATCCTTCCGTACCACATCGTGGTCGATACATTGCGCGAGCAACAGGCGGATGCCATCGGCACGACCAAGAGAGGGGTCGGGCCCTGCTACGAGGACAAGATGGCCCGCCGCGGGGTTCCGCTTGGGGCCTTCCGCGATCGGGCGCGCACCGAGAAGCTCGTCCGTCGTTCGCTCGAGGCGTGGCAACCCACGGTCGCGGCACTCGGCGGTGAGCTGCCCACCTTGGCCAAGGTGATGGAGGGCGTCGACGCCGTTCGCGAGCGCATCGTGCCGCTCCTGGTCGACGCCTCGGAGCTCCTCGAAGATGCCATCCAAGCCGGCAAGAACGTGCTCTTCGAGGGTGCGCAGGGCACCTTGCTGGACATCGACCACGGCACGTACCCCTTCGTCACGTCGTCGAACTCGACGGCGGGCGGTGCGGCCACCGGGACGGGCGTCGGCCCGACCAGGCTTGGCAAGGTGATCGGCCTGGTCAAGGCTTACTCCACGCGCGTGGGCGGTGGACCCTTCCCCACGGAGCTCAACGACGAGACGGGCGAGCGCTTGCGCAAGGTCGGGGCGGAGTTCGGCTCGGTCACGGGGCGGCCTCGCCGTACGGGCTGGCTCGACGCCTGCGCCGTCCGCTACGCCGCACGGGTGAACGGGCTCGATGGCCTCGCGCTCACCAAGTTGGACGTGCTCACGGGCCTCCCGGAGATCAAGGTCTGCACGGGGTACCGCATTCGCGGCGTCGCCCGCACCTCGTTCCCGCTGGAGGACATCGAGTTGGCGGAGCCCATCTACGAGACGCTCCCGGGCTGGGGCCAGGACATCTCCGCGGCGCGCACCATCGCCGACCTTCCGCCTGCCGCGCAGCGCTACATCGAGTTCGTCGAGCGGGAAACGCGCTGCAAGGTGGTACTCATCAGCGTTGGGCAGCGACGGGACGAGACCATCCTCCTCGAAAAAATATTCAGCTAGTATTTGCTGGGCATGGCCCTGAGCTCCAGCGTGGTTGCATTCGCCGTCGTCGCGCTTCATGCGCAGGCGGTGGGAAGCGTCCGTCCACAGGAGTGCGGGGCCATCGAGGGGTCGCAGTCGGGGAACGTGTGGGAACGGGCGAAAACCCCCGAGCTGCGCAAGTACTGCGATCTGCTGGCCAGTGGCGCGTCGAAGCTGGCCGGCATGCAGACCAGGGGCGCTGTGGCGGCCGTGGCCAGTGAGGTGATTGCCATCGCCAACGAGGCCGACACCCTGGTGCCCAAGCATTCGGCACCGGCGGTGCTGCGCGGGCGCGCCTACGCGAGGCTCGGGCGCTGGCTCGAGGCCTACAAAGAGATGAACGAGGCCCGCATCCGCGATCCACGGGCGCTCGACGATCCGGTGGCGCTGCTGACGTGGGCGCGGGTGACCGTGCGTGCCGGGCACGCGGACGAAGGGGACATCGCCTACCGCATGCTCCTTCCGCGCGCCGCCATGCTTCCGCTGGCCGAGCGCGGACCGGCCTACGTGGAGGCGGGCTTCGTGGCCATGTCGCGTGGCCCCGCCGGGCTCGACGAGGCCATCTCCGTCTTTCGCCAGGCCCGGCGCGATGCGCAGGACACGGCGCAGGCCGTGGCCATCCTGGGCCTCGCGTTGGCGCTGGATCGCATGGGCGCACGCGAGGAGGCTCGGGCGGTGCTGCTCGAGCGCCAGCTCGTCAACCCGTGGCCAACCTTGTCGGACGCGCGGGCGCGCCAGCTTCTCGTGGGGCCGGGCGCGGAACGCGAGACCGATGCGCTGGCGGCCATCGCCCTGGAGGTGAGCGATCCCGCGAAGGCCAAGGCCTCGTGGCAGAAGTACGCCGAGACGGCCGGGAGCAGTCCGTGGATGGCGCACGCGCGGACCCGCGCCCACGAGCCGGTGAAACGTGTGCCAGGCTGGAACGTGGAGAAGACCGCGGAGAAGAAGCCACGATGAAACGCGCCCTCTTCCTTGCCGCCTTGTTCGTTGCGCTCGGTGCCGCAGGTTCGCCCGCCCGCGCCGACACGCCGCCCAATCCGTGGGACGTGGCGAAGAATCCCCAGATGCGCGGCACCTACGAGGTGCACGTCCGCGCGCGCGAGCGGATGATCCAGACCGACTCGCTTCCCCTCGGCCGTCTCGAGCGCGACAAGCGCTACGAGGAGGCGCGCGCCATCCTGGAGGAGGCCCACGCCGCAGAGAGCCCCGACGTGCGTCTGCGCTTCGACCTGGGCACGGTGTACGAGTCGCTCAACCGCCATGCGGCGGCCGCCGCCGTGCTGGAGAAGGCGCTGGCGATGGCGCCGGATCATCCGGCCGCCGAAGATGCGTGGCTGATGTTGGCCTACGCATACGCGCACGGCAACCAGCCGTTGAAGGAGCGCGAGGCGTACGTGAAGTACCTGCAACGTGCGACGTATGGTTCCGGGCGTGTGACGGCCACCTTGAACCTCGCCGAGGCGGAGATGCGTCTCGGGCACCTCGAGGAGGCCATCTCCGGTTACCGGGAGGCCATTCAACTGGCCACCCTGGTACCCAGCGCGGGTGACACCGGCGTGCTCGCCGTGTGGGGTCTCGCCGTCGCGTTGGACCGACACGGCGACACATCGGGCGCCATGGCCGAGGCCAAGTGGGCGACGGAGATCGACCATCGTCGCGTGATCGAAGACACCGTCAACGTGTTCTTCGTGCCGGAATACGAGCGCCTTTGGTACTTCGGCCTGCGCGAAATGGCCCTAGGCCGCGGCGGCAAGAACGCCCTCGAGTCGGCGCTTCATTTCCGCCGGGCCGAGTCCATGTGGTCCGAATATGTCGACAAAGCCGACCCCGCCGACCCCTGGCGTTCCCGCGCCCGCATCCACCGCGACTCCGTAAAGAAAGAGCGCGAGGAAGCGGAGAGACGCATCAAGCCCGGCAAAAAGGGCGCCGTCGAACCACTCCCCCACGACGAAGTGACCTTCTAGGAGAGGGAGAGAATTCACAGGAAGACGGGAAGGTTTTTTGGATTTTCAATTGGCCCATGGAGCCAATGGAAAACCCAAAAATTCCCTCTCTTTCCTTCCCGTCTTCCCGTCTTCCTGTTCAATCCTCTTCTTCGCCCTCGACGGCCTCGGTGTCGAGGTTCGAGGCGCTGGAGGAGGCGTCGGGGCCTGCGTCGCGTTTCGGTTTGAAGACGTCGTAGTCGTGGGTGCAAGCCGAGAGAAGCAGGGAGGCTGCGACGAGGATGAGTGTAAGGTGCATCTGTTTCAAAACGAGCCTCGCAGGGAGATGCCCGTGGCGCCGAGGACGACTTGGGTGCGCGCGGCGGCGGGGGCTTGCTTGCGGGGTTGGCTCAAGACGAAGAGGGTGACGCCCGCACCGGCGCCGAGCAGGCCGACCACCAAGCCGATGTTGGCGATCGTCTGTTGCGTCTTTCCTTTGCTGATGTCGTCGTTCTTCGACTCGGGGCAGGGGGCTTTGCCGCAGGCATCTTCCAAGCTGCCGTAGGTGCGGTTGTTCATCAGGCCGGCCACGACGAAGGTGATCAACCCGGCCGCGCCAACGCCGCCTGCGATGTACGCGCCGGTCCGCAGGCCCGAGCGATCGCTGTTCGCGGGGGGCGGAGGGGCGGGCGCCTCGGTGGTGGTGGACGCGCCGCTCTGGGCGTCGAGGCGGGTGTGCTCCGTCTGGCCGGCGGAGACCGTGACCGAGGTGGTCACGGGCGCGCGGCCGGGGGTGTCCACCTCGATGGAGGTCGTGCCCGGAACGACGGGGGCAGGTTCGCTCCAGCCCGCACGGCGGATCGTATCGCCGCCGATTTTCAAGGTGGTTTGCTCGGTGGGGTTCTCCACATCAACCACCACGAACCCGAGTTTGCTGGCCAGGGCATCGCGCTCGATGGTCGCGGCCTCGCCGGCCTTCTCGTAGCGCGTGTCGTCGCGGGCGAGCTCCTTGGCTTCGACCCGCGCCTTGTCGAACTCGACGTACGCGGCCACGAGATCGCCCTTCTGGCGAAGGGAGCGCGCGAGGAAGAGCAGCGAGTTCGGACTCGCCACGATGTCGTGCGACGCGCGAAATTCCTCCGCCGCGCCGGCGTAGTCGCGCGCATCGTAGAGCTTTCGCCCTTTGAGAAAGCGCGACTGGGCTTGCTCCCGCTGCACGGGCGTTGCCTTTCCGGGATCCACGCCCGCGGCGAAGGCATCGGGGCTCGCGAGAATCGATGTCGTTAGGCTGAGGGAAACGAGGACGGCGAGTGGAAAATGGGCAGAGCGCATTCGGTTAGATCCCAAGCGGCACGTACGTGCTGCGCTTCGGGCGCGGCTTTGCGGGGGCACGCGCGGCGGGCGGAGGAGGAGGGCTCGATTTCGGTGCTGCGGCAGCTTTGGGCGCCGGGGTGGCATTGACCTTCGCAGGCGCGGGGGCCGGCGCGGTCGAGGGGACGGTTGCTGCGGGACGGCGGCCGGGGACAGAGGCCGGTGCGACCGCGCGCGCAGGAGGCGAAGGAGAGGGAGGAGGAGCAGGAGGAGGGGCCGACGCCGTGACCGGCGGTGGTGCGGCCGGCGTGGGATCGGGCGTGGGGATCGGGGCGGGTTCGGGTGCCGCCGGTGTTGCAACGGCCAACGCCTTGGGCGCCGCCGCCGATTCGACGGGTTTGGACGAGGTCGCCGCGCGGAGGGTGGCGGTCGTTTTTGGCGAGCGCAGAAGCAACGTCGTCGTGCACACCGTCACGAAGAGCAGGAGCGCCGCGAGGAACATCACGATGAGGATCTGCCGCTTTCGCCGAGGCGATCGCGCCTGCAACTCGGTGATATCGCTCGGCCGGAGCGTGTTCGCCGAAGGCGCGACAGGGGGCATCGGCGGCATGGGCGCTGGCGTCATCCGCAGCGGCGCATGGAGAAGCGGCGGCGGCGTACCAACGAGGGTCACGGGCGTCGGTGCGGGCGCGGGAACCGGAGGCGGCGGCATGGCGCCCCCCACCTGCAACGGTGGCGGGCCGGCGGGGGGCGACGCAGGGATCGCCGGCGCCGGCGCGAGGGAGGACCAGCGCTCGTCAATGGCCTCCAACTCCGGCGCGGCCGACACGACCGGTGCGGCCGCCACGGGCTCCAGGAACTCTGCCAGGTCCTCCTCGAGCTCGACGTCCTCCTCCGGCTCGTCCTCGATCTCCAAGGACGCCGGCGTCGTGGGCCGCGGAGGTGGGACCGGCGGCGGCGGCGGCATCACCACCTTTCGAGCCCCGCTGACATTGCCCAGGATCCCTGCGACCTGCCGAGCTACCTCCGACGCCCCGGCGACCCGGTGCCCGACCACATTGCGAATCGCCATACCCAGATCAATGGCCGTTGCGTAGCGACGCTTTGGATCGACCGCCAGTGCGGCTGCCGCAACGTCGACGAGCGGTTCGGCCCACGCCACCGACGTCGTGGCCGCGGGAAGGTCGCCCGCGAGCTGCCGCGACAGCATTTCCGCCACCGTGGGCTGCGTGAAGAGCCGCTTTCCCGACAGCGCCTCCCAGAGCATCACGCCGATGGAGTACACGTCGGCACGCCCGTCGGCCGTTCCGTCGCCCAGCAAAATCTCCGGCGCACAGCGCGCCGTTCGCTCGCCCAAGGGACCGCCCGGGGGATGCAGCGGGATCCGGTGGATGCGCAGCAGCCGCGCCACACCGTCCGTCCCCACGAGGATGCTCGACGGGGTCACATCGCCGTGAATCATCGAGGGGACCTTCGCGCCCGTCGACGTGGAGCTCCACCCCGGCTCGCGCAGCGCATGGAGCGCGGCCAGCGCCGAGATGCTGTCCAGCAGCAGCTTCAACCGCACTTCGAGCGAAAGCGACGCCTTGCGCTGAGACTCGGCCCGCCCGTCCAAGCTGCCCCAGCGTTTGCCGTCGATGAATTCGGTCACCACCACCGCGTGCTCCGCCGTGGTGAAGACGTCCCGAACACGCGGGACATTGGGGTGGCGCAACATCGCAATGCGTCGCGCCCGCCGCGTGAACGCGTCGAAATCCTCGGCGGTGACCTGAGAACGCAGCACCCGCTCGAGGATCAACCGAGGGGCCGCATCGCCCGCGGCTTCCGCCCGCACGATGTAGCTTTCGACGCCGGTGGCATCCGGCCCTGCATGCACGCCTTCCTCGGTCCCAAGAAAGCGCACCACGGCGTACTTTCCTATGGACAACGGCACCAAAGGCGGAGTGGGCGCTGCAGCCACCACGGAGCCAGTCTAGCTTATTTTCCCTTCGGATTGCGTCGTTACGTATCGCGAAACAAATCTCGATTTTGCCATGCGGGCAATGCGCGCAGATCCGCCCATACCTCCCGCGCCGATGTGTAACGATAGGCTTCGCGGCGCCGTAGCATTTTGGCAATGAGATGCCCGAGCGGTGTTCCAATCTGCTCCGCACGGCGACGCGGCTCACCACCTCCCACTTGTCGAATCAGCTCCTGATAGGGCAATCCCGCAGCGAGTGCCGGCGATCCCGTGAGCATCCAATAGAGGAGGAGGCCGACCTGATAGAGGTCGCTTTGTTTGCTCGTGTACCCCGCTGCTACCACCTCGGGCGCCATAATCTTGTGATGTACGACATTGGGGCGGATGGCCGACTGCCCGCGCAGCTCGTGGCTGATACCAAAGTCGCTGATCTTCACGATGGGTCGGTCGGCATGCGAAATGAGAACGTTGCCGGGGTGGAGATCGTCGTGGACGATATCGTTGTCGTGTAGGAACTGCACGGCGGCGAGGAGCTGGCGGGCGAGCTCGATGACCAGGCCCTCCTGCATCGGCGGACCGAGCATCGCCGTGAGCGGGTGATCGCACCGCTCGAGCGCGAGGTAGTAGAGGAAGTTCTGCTCGAACGCGTCGTAGATGAACACCACGTTGGGGTGGCGCAGGAGCATCAAGCGCTGCACCTCGCGCGCCCACTCCGCGTGCACCTCGCCGTGGGGCCGGTTCGCGGGGCGAATCATCTTCACCGCATAGACTTGGTCGAAGGGGCCGACGCACTCGTAGACGGCACCGAACTCGCCCGAGCCGACGATGGACCTCACTTCGTAATTGCCCCGCGCCGACGTGAGCACCGCGCCGACCTGCGGGTACTGCACGGTGATGCGCGGCATGGGCATGGGCGGCGTGGTGTGAAAGCCATGGCCGTGCAGGGTGGGCGAGCCTTGACCCCCAGGTCCCGCTGGCGGGGCGGATGCCGCACCTGGGTGCGTCTGCATCGGGGGCAACCCCGCGAGGGTCACGCTCCCGGCCGCGAAGTTTTGTGACGATGGATGCGTGAGCGGTGCCGTGGTCGCATGACGCGGCGGAGGGACGGCGCGCGGCTGGCTCGACGGCGGGGGTCCAGGGTTGCTCCCTGGATGAGGATGCGCATACGGAATCGGCGGCGCGGGCGGAGCAGCTGGGGGCGCTGGAGGGCGGGGAACCGACGGCGGCGGGGCCGAAACGGGAGGCGGCATCGTTCCAGTCTTCGAGGGCGGTCCGCCGGTCACGCGTTCGATAGTAGCATTGCCGTGGTAGTCCTCAGCAACGATGACCCGCCCGGTGCCTACCAAGAAAGAATGCGACCGCCTCCAGGAGGCCCACGCAGGGCGAAAATGGCGGCGTTGGGGCACATACCTCAGCTTGCGGCAGTGGGGGACCGTCCGAGAGGATTACTCCGCCGGCGGCGACGCCTGGCGCTACCTGACCTACGAGGACGCCATCGCGCGTGCGTATCGTTGGGGGGAGGACGGCCTTCTGGGTATTTCCGACAACCGCGGGCTCGTGCACTTCGCGCCAGCCTTGTGGAATGAAAGCGATCCCATCTTAAAAGAGCGCCTCTTCGGTCTCAGCGGGCCGGAAGGCAACCACGGCGAGGATGTCAAAGAGGTTTACTACTTCCTCGACGGCACCCCCACGCACTCGTACGCCAAGGCCATTTACAAATATCCGCAGCGGCGATTTCCCTGCGAGGACATCCGCGAGGCGGCTGCGCGTGCTGGCCGGAACGTCAGGGAGCCGGAGATTTGGGACTTCGGCGTCTTCGACGACGATGCGTACTTCGACGTGGTCGTGGAATACGCCAAGGTCGACGTCGAGGACGTGATCATCCGCCTCACGGTGACCAACCGCGGCCGCACCGCCGCGCCCGTGCACCTGTTGCCCACCATCTGGTTTCGCAACACGTGGAGCTGGCAGGAGCCCGTGCTCGAGGACAGCTTTTTCTGGGCCGAGTCACCGAAGCGTGGCCACCGGACCATCGCGATGCAGCAGACCCACCTCGGTGCGCGCCGCCTGTACATCGAGGCGCCGGCTCACCAGGCGAGCGAGGAAGGCCCCGAGCTTCTCTTTACCGAGAACGAGACGAACTTCGAGCTCCTCAATGGGACGCCGAATCGGACGCCGTACACCAAGGACGCGTTCCACCGCTACGTCATCGCGGGCGAAACCACCGCGGTGAACCCCGAAAAGCGCGGAAGCAAGGCGGCGGCGCACGTGCGCTGGGTGCTCGGTCCGGGTGAATCGAAGGTGATGCATCTTCGATTCACGGATACGCGCCTCGAGGCACCGTTTTCGGACATCGGTGCGCTCTTCGAGGAGCGCATCGCCGATGCCAATGCCTTTTACGACGGCATCATGCCGTGTGGACTCTCCCAGGAAGAGCGCGCCGTCTACCGCCAGGCGATGGCCGGTCTTCTATGGACCAAGCAATTTTACTACTTCGACGTGGACCGCTGGCTGCGCGGCGACCCGGCGTACCCTGCGCCGCCCCCGGAACGATTGAACGGGCGCAACAACGACTGGCGCAGCCTTTACAATAGCGAAATTCTATCGGTTCCCGACAAATGGGAATTCCCCTGGTACGCGGCCTGGGATCTCGCATTCCATTGTGTGCCCTTCGCGCTCATCGATGCGGAGTTCGCCCGCACGCAGCTGACGCTCTTGTTGCGTGAATGGTACATGCACCCCAACGGACGCCTGCCCGCCTACGAATGGGCCTTCGGCGACGTCAATCCGCCCGTCCACGCATGGGCCGCGCTGCGCGTCTACCAGATCGAGCGGCGCATGACCGGCCATCTCGATCGCCCCTTCCTGGAGAGCGTCTTTCATAAATTGATGTTGAACTTCACCTGGTGGGTGAATCGCAAAGACGCCGATGGGAAAAACGTCTTCGAAGGCGGCTTTCTCGGATTGGACAACATTGGTGTTTTCGACCGAAGCAATGCCTTGCCCGAGGGCGGCACGCTCGAACAGGCCGATGCCACGAGCTGGATGGGCATGTATTGCCTCAACCTCCTCAGCATGTCTCTGGAACTCGCGCGCGAGAATCCCAGTTACCAGGATGTGGCGAACAAGTATTTCGAGCACTTCCTTTACATCGCGCGCGCGATGAATGGGAATCCGTCCTCGCGATTCGGCAAGGACAAAAAAAAGGCCATGAAGGAGGGCGAGGATTCCGTTTGCCTCTGGGACGAGGAGGACGGCTTCTTCTACGACGTGCTCCGTCTGCCCGGCAATCAGTACGCGCCGCTCAAGGTGCGCTCGATGGTGGGCATCATTCCGCTCTTTGCGGTGGAGACCGTCGACGACGAGCTTTTGCAGCAGTTTCCTGCATTCGTCAAACGGGTGCGTTGGTTCGTGGTGAATCGGCCGGAGCTCGGCGCGTACCTGGCGCAGTTTCAAGGGTTCGGGCAGGCCGGGCCCGGGGGGCGGCACATTCTGTCGCTGGTGGGCCCCGAGCGCCTGGTGCGCATTCTGCGCCGCGTGCTCGACGAAAACGAGTTTCTCTCGCCTTACGGGATTCGCTCTTTGTCGCGTGTGCACCGCGACAAGCCGTATTCGCTGGCCATCAACGGCGCCATGCACCAAGTGGCTTACGAGCCAGGGGAATCGGGCAGCGGCCTCTTTGGCGGAAATTCGAATTGGCGCGGGCCGATTTGGTTTCCGGTGAATTACCTGCTCATCGAAGCGCTGCAGAAGTATCACCACTTCTACGGGGACGAGCTCAAGGTGGAATGCCCCACCGGCTCCGGAAAGTGGATGAATCTGTGGGACGTGAGCTCCGAGCTATCGCGCCGCCTGGCCAGCCTGTTTCTACGCGGCAAGGACGGGCGCCGCCCCATCGATGGATCGCAGGAGAAGCTCGAACGCGATCCGCATTTTCGCGATTATCTGATCTTTCCCGAATATTTCCACGGTGACACGGGCGCAGGTTTGGGGGCCAACCACCAGACGGGTTGGACCGCGCTGGTGGCCAAGTTGCTTCAGCAGAGTCCTCTGTGGCGCGAGCGCGAGAAGGAAAAATGACGACAAAGAGTGGTGGCGGTGAACGTTTCGACGAGGCTTATTACCAGCGCTTTTACGAATCCAAAGAGACGCGCGTTTACGGCAAAGACTCCATCGCCCACCTGGCGCGCGGCGTGACCGAGATGATTGCCTGGTACGGCGGCGACATTCGCTCGGTGCTGGACATCGGCGCGGGCACGGGCCTCTGGCGCGATTGGTTTGCCGCCAACAAGAAGAACGTGCACTACCTCTCCACCGAGGTCAGCGAACACGCGTGCAAAAAATACGGCCACAAGCAGTGCGATATTTCCGTATGGCGCACGCGCGAGCAATTCGATTTGGTCATCTGCCAAGGTGTTCTCCCGTACCTCGACGGCGACGCGGCTACACGGGCCATCGAGAACATTGCCTCCATGAGCAATGGCTTTCTCTATTTGGAAGCCGTGACCAAATACGACCTCGAGGAAATCTGCGATCGCGATTTCACCGACACCTCGCAGCGCGCACGCACCGCCAAATGGTACCGCACGCGCTTGGACAAGTTCTATACGCCGCTAGGGTGCGGGCTTTACTATTCCAAACGCGGGCATTTGACGTTCTACGAGTTGGAAAAAGCCTGATCCGTTTGGATCATCGCGCCAAAAGGAAGCTCGCCAGCTTGTCGAAGACTTTGTCCTGGCAGCCCGTCGACAGGAACAAATCGGCGTGGGCCATGGGGAAGGTGGGGTCGCCTACGGCGAGGAGCTCTTTGTCGTCGGAGCCGATGCTGTCGTAGGGGGCGCGGGCGGTTTCGGGGGGGACGATGCCGTCGTCGTTGGCCACGATGCACAAGAAGGGATGGTGCATGTCGGCGAGGGCGCGCGAGACGTTGACCCCGCGCAGGATGAGATCGCGTTCGGCCATCCAACGGGCGATGTCCATGTTGACGTAGGGGTTGGGATCTTCCACCGTCTGCACCATTGTGGCGGCTTGGCTCGTGTCGGTGGAGCTCGCGTTCATGTACACCGAGAGCACGCGTGGTGCGTATTTGGCGAGCACCGGGAGGGCCAGTCCGGCGAGTTTGCGCGTCCCGCGCAGGCGAACCAGTCCGATGAGGCGGCTCGAATAAAAGGCCGCGCGCACGGCGGGGTGGATCTTCACCCACGAGACCAAGCCGCCGACGTTCACCAGGCAGCGCACGGGCGCGTTCTTCGTGCGCGCCATGTAGCCGAACATCAATGCGGCACCCAGGCTGGCGCCGATGAGATCGATCTCCTTGGCGCCCGTCTTCGTGTGCGTCAGAACATGGTCGATGGCCACCGCGGTGTCGTCGACCATCTCGGCGAGGCCGTAGCGGTTGTTGCCGAAGGTGCGCTCCGAGCGGCCTTGCTCGCGCAGATCGACGCTCCACACTTCGATGCCGCGCGACGCGAGGTACTCCTCGAGCGAAAGGCCGTGGGGGTGAAAGCCGAAGATGAACGAGTTCATCCCGTAGCCGGGAACGATGAGGGCAGGGCGGCCTTTGGCAGGGCCGGTGGGCGCGATGCGCTTGAGGGAGAGGCGCCAGCCGGCGCCGTTGTCGATGCTGTAGAGTTCTGTCATCGCGTCATCCGAGAACGGCAAACTTGAGGTAACGCCCTTCGGGCCATGCCGGCAGGGTTGGATGGTCCGGCGGTGCGCCGTGATGCTCGAGAAGGCGCAGCTCGGTGCGGTTCGTGGCCGCGTCGTCGAGGGTCGTGAGGAAGCTCTCCGTGTCCACGTGGCTCGAGCAAGACGCCGCGCAGAAGATGCCGCCGGGGGCGAGCACCTCGGCGCACGCGCGGTGCAGGGCGCGGTAGGCGGCGAGGGCGCGGCCCAGCGATTTCTCGTTGGACGCGAAGCTCGGTGGATCGCTGATGACGAGGTCCCAGACCGTTCCGCGGCGCTTGGCGTCGGCGAGAAAGGCGAACGCGTCGGCGGTGACGAAGGCATGCGCGCCCGGCTCGACACCGGCCAAGCGAAAGCTCGCCTGGGCGGCGGCGTGCGCCCCGGCGGCGATGTCCACGCTGGTGACGTGCGTCGCCCCGCCCAGCGCGGCAAAGAGCGAGAAACCGCCCGCGTACGAAAAAAGATTGAGCACGCGCCGCCCCGGAGCGAGCCCGCCTGCGCGCCAGCGGTTTTCGCGCTGGTCGAGGAAGGCACCGGTCTTCTGGCCTTGGAGCACGTCCACCATGAAGCCGACGCCGTGCTCGCGCACCGCCACTCGCTCCTTGGGCTCGGGACCGCGCAACGTGGTCGCCTTTGCCGCGGAAGGCTTGCCTTCGCGCGCCTTTTTCCCCTCGCGCACGAGCAAGGTCTCGATGCCCAATTTTTCCAGTTCGGGCCAGGCGGCCTGCACGAACTCCTCCGCGCGTGCGGCCGCACCTTCTCCGTCGGTGCGGAGCACGGCCACGCGGTCGTAGCGGTCGAGCACGAAGCCTGGAAGGCGATCGCCCTCACCGTGCAAGAGGCGGTAGGCGTTGGTCTGGCCATCGGCGAAGAGGCGCGCGCGCACGGCGAACGCCGAGGCGATGCGCCGCGCGAACAGGGCGCGATCGATGCGCGTCTTCGCGCCATCGGCACCGGTGAAAAGGCGTGCGGCGATGGGGGACGCGGGATCGGCGAGGCCTCGGCCAAGCACGCTGCCATCCGGCGCCACCACCAGGACGTCTTGGCCGGGTTCGACACCCTCGAGGCCCCGCTGCACGGTTCGTTGCCATACCCACGGGTGCCCGCGGCGGAGTTTTTCAACCGCTGCGGCTCCGACCTCGAGGCGGCGGGCAGAAGGCGCGCCGACGTCGTCGGTCTTCGACTCGAGTTTTCTCATCCGTGTGTAACGTCTTACCTCAATCATGGACTTCATGAAATCGGCGCATCCGCTGCATCTCGCCGAGGTCCTCGCCGCGCTCTCGCTCGCCACGGACCTCGCGAACGATCAACCGTTCGAAACGAGCCTGCGCGCCTGCCTTCTCGCGACGGAGCTGGCCCGTGCGGCGGGCGCGAGCACAGAGGCCATCGCCGATGTGTACTACGCAGGATTACTCCGCTTCGTGGGCTGCACAGCCTTTTCGTCGGAGTGGGCGGGGGCGCTGGGCGGCGACGACAACGTGCTTCACAAGACCTTTGCCCCCATCGATGCGCGGCGCCCGGGCGAGCTTTTGCCGGCGGCCATCGGGCTTGGCAAGGGTCGCGGGCTCAAGCAACGCGTGCGCGCGGTGACGAATTTCGTGACCGGAGGGCCCGCGATCCTGACGGCGTTCGCGGCGAGCAATTGCGAGGCGGCGCTTCGCTTCGCCATGCGCCTCGACATGAGCGCCGGGGTGGTCGCCACCTTGGGTCAGATTTACACGCGATGGGACGGGCGCGGTTTCCCGCAAACGCTCGCCGAGGAAAGCATTGCCTTGCCGGCGCGCATCCTCCAAGTCGCGCGCGTGGCGGAGATTCACACGCGGGTTACGGGCCTCGCGCACGCGCGCTCGGTGCTGAAGACGCGCGCCGGCGGGCAGCTCGATCCGCACTTGGTCAAGGTGTTCACCCAGGAGGCCGAGGCGCTCCTCGCTCCGCTCGAGGGGCCATCGGTGTGGGACGCGGTGCTGGCCCGCGCCCCGTCGACGAATCCGTCGCGGGCGGGCATCGCGGAGGTGGCGCGCGCGTTTGCGGACTTCACCGATTTGAAGTCGGTGTATTCGGCGGGGCATTCGACGTCGGTGGCCGATCTCGCGGAGCGCGCGGCGAAGCATCTCGGTTTGGACGAGCCTGCGCGCGCGAACGTGCGCCATGCCGCGCTGTTGCACGATCTGGGAAGCGTGAGCGTGCCCGCGGGCATCTGGGAGAAAAAGGGCACGCTCACCACCGCCGAATGGGAGCGCGTCCGCTTGCATCCGTATTACACGGAGCGTGTGCTCTCGCGCTCGCCGCTGCTTTCCGAAGTAGCGACCTTGGCCGGCGCCCACCACGAACGGTGCGATGGCTCGGGCTATTCGCGCGGCACGCCCGCGGCGATGATCCCGCCCGATGCGATGGTGATCGCCGCCGCGGACTGCTACTGCGCCTTCCTCGAAGCGCGCCCGCACCGCCCCGCGCTCGGCGCCGCCGAGGCCGTGCGCGCCCTGCGCGCGGAGGTGACGCACCGCCGGCTCGAGGCAGAGATCGTCGAAGCCATCCTCGAGGCGGCCGGGCACGAGCGCCAACGCCGTCGCCAGACATGGCCGCGCGGCCTCAGCGATCGCGAAGTGGACGTGCTCCGCCGCGTGGCACGCGGATGTTCGAACAAGGACATCGCCGAGCAGCTCTCCATCTCGCCGCGCACGGTCCAACACCACGTTGCGCACATCTACGAGAAGATCGGCGTGTCCACGCGCGCGGGGGCCACGCTGTTTGCGAGCGAGCACGATCTGCTGGGCGTCCTCGCTGGGTAAGCCGCGCACCATAGGCACGATGGCCTATCGGTCTTTTGCGGCGGGCCGTCGTGCGCTGCGGCGCGTAAGTAACGAGAACCGTGAAGACACACGTCACCGACGTGGAGGCGGCGCGTGCTTACCAAGCGTCGACCCTCCCGAGCTTCGTGTACCTCTCGACGTCGCAGCGCCAACTCGTACGCGCCAAGGCGAAGCAGTGGATCGCATGGCGGCGCGCGCATCCAAGGCTGCACAACGCGGTGGGGATCGGCCTTCTGGCGTTTCTCTTCGCCTTCGATGCGTATGTCCTTTTGGAGTTGCCGCGGCAGCTGCCGCTCGATCTCGCGACGCGCAGCGGGATCGTGTTTGCGGCGCTCACGACCGGCTTCATCCACGGCTTTCTCGTGTGCAGCATCGTCACGTACAGCGTGCACGAAGGCGCCGCGCACGATCTCATCGTCGTGGGGAACGGCCCCGTCGTGCGGGTGCTGCGCGTTCTTGCCAACAACGCGTGCCGGTTGTTCCTCGCCGATCCGGACTACTACGCGGCCAGCCATTTCAAGCACCATCGCTGGCTCGGTACCGAGGAAGACGGCTCGTTCACCAACCATGTGCGACTGCGAAGGCTGCTCTTGGCCATCGTGCCCATGGCGCCGGTGTTCAGCCACTCGGACTACTTTCCGTGGCGTCCGCAGGAGCACACGCGGAGCCGGAAAATCTCGGCCGTGCTCACCAAACTGCACCTCGCGGTGTTCTTCTCCGCGATGACCTGGCGTTTCGGCGTCCTGTACGCGGTCATCTCGCTGCTCGTCATCGGGACGTGGATCAGTTTCGTTTTCGACCGCCTGCGTGAAAGCACCGAGCACCTGGGCATGCCGCTCGAGCGCATTCACGGCACGCGCGATTTTGGCCTGGGGCTTTGGGGGCTTTTGCTCGGCGGTGGTCCGTGGGGGCAGCCTTGCCATTTTTCGCACCACCTCGAGCCGGCATTGCCTTGGTACCACCAGCTCGCGTTGCACTTCTTTTTGCGGCGCATTTTGACCCCTCGGCAAAAGCGCCAGTTCTTCTTGCGCCCCGTCGTCGGATTTCCCGCGCTGCTGGTGCGGCTCGCACGCGGGAGGGCGCGATGACCAAATACGACGCCATCGTCATTGGCTCGGGCATCGGTGGTCTGGGCACGGCGGCCATGCTGGCGCGGCATGGCAAGAAGGTGCTCGTTCTGGAACGGCACTACGTGGCGGGCGGGCTCACGCACACGTTCCGGCGGCGCCAATTCGAATGGGACGTCGGGGTTCATTACCTGGGCCAGGTGCACGATCCCGAGCATCCGCTCCGCCGTGCCTTCGACTACGTGACCGGTGGCAAGCTCGCGTGGGCACCGATGGATCCGGTCTACGACCGCATGATCTTCGACGATGCGCGCTTCGAGTTTCGCACCGGCGTCGAAACACTGAAGGACGATCTCTCGCGCGCGTTTCCCAGCGAGGCTCGCGCGATTGGGTCGTACTTCGACACGGTCCGCCGTGCGGCACGTTCCGCGGACAAATTTTTCCTCCAGCGCATCGTCCCGAAGTGGCTCGGGTGGCTGCTGCATCCGGTACTCGGCCGCCCGTTTCAACGTTACGCCGGCCGGACCACGCTCTCCATGCTGCGCTCGTGGACGCGCAACGAGCGGCTCATTGGCGTCTTGACCGGGCAATGGGGCAATTACGGTCTTCCGCCCGAGCGAAGTAGTTTCGGCATGCACGCGCTCGTGGCGGACTACTACCTCGAGGGCGCGAGCTATCCGGTGGGGGGCGCCTCGCGGCTCGCGTCGACCATCATGCCGGTCATCGAGGCTGTAGGTGGCGACGTGTGGACGTCGACCCCCGTCGCGAACATCCTCGTGCGGGACGGAAAAGCCATCGGCGTCCGCACCGAGGCGGGCCTGGAGGTCTTCGCGCCGTGCATCGTCAGCAACGCCGGTGTGGAGACCACCTTGAACCAGCTCCTTCCCGTCTCGCCCCGCGCGGAGCGCTCCGCGTGTCCGCCGCCATCCACGGGCCACATCGCGCTCTACCTCGGGCTCTCCGGCACGGCGTCGGAGCTCGGCCTCGGCTCGAGCAACCTCTGGGTGCACGCCGGCTACGATCATGACGCGACCACGCGCGCCTTCGAGCGCAATCCGCAGGCGCCGTTTCCGCTGGTGTACATCAACTCGCCGTCGGCCAAGGATCCGGATTGGGAGCGCCGGCACCCGGGCATTTCCACGGTGGTGGCCATCGTTCCGGCGAGCTTCGCGCCGTTCGCGCGCTGGAGCGGAACACGATGGGCGAAACGCGGGCGTGAATACATCGACTACAAGGCGTGGCTCACGGAGCGCTTGCTCGCCATCGTGTGCCGCGAGCTCCCTGGGGTGAAGGGCCGCATTCTGCATCAGGAGCTTTCCACCCCGCTTTCGACGGTGCATTTCACCGGCCACGCGGCCGGCGCCATGTACGGCTTCGAGCATTCGCCGCAGCGATTCCACACGCGATGGCTGCGGTCGGCTTCCCCCGTTCCAGGGTTGTTCTTCGTGGGCCAAGACGTGGTGACCGTCGGCGTGGGCGCATCGCTCATGTCCGGCGTTCTCGCCAGCTCCGTGATCCTCCGGCGCAACGTGCTGGGGGACGTTCTTCGAGGAGGGTCGACATGAATCTGTATGGGCGTTTGCTGTGGAGTCTCGGCCGCGCGGCGACGAAGCCGCGCATTGCACCGCTCGAGACGAGCGTGACCACATGGCGGGTCCTCCCGGGCGATCTGGATCCGTTCGGCCACATGACCAACAGCCGCTACCTCGCCATGATGGACTTGGCGCGCATCGAGCACGTCATCCGCGCAGGCCTGCTGCGCCCCGCGCTGGAGAATCGGTGGATGGTGCCCGTGGGCTCGGCGTGCGTCGACTTCAAAGCGCCGCTGCGGCCTTTCGAGGCGTACGAGATTCACACCCGCGTGCTCTCCTGGGACGAGCGCTGGTTCTATTTGCAGCAAGACTTCCACCGCGCCTCGGGCGCCGCCGTAGGCTCCGGCTCCGTGAAGGTGACCTTCCGCGGGGCCGCTGGCACCGTGCCGCCCGACGAGGTGGTGCGCGCGGCGTTGGGATCCGTGCCCCCGCGCCCTCGGCTTGCGCGGGAAGCGGCCGCGCGGTTCGGGATCGAGCACCGCGAGCCCATCGCCATCGTGGGCATCGGCTGCCGTCTGCCGGGCGGCGCGCACGATCCCGAGGCGCTGTTCCGCCTGCTCTTGGATGGGCGCGACGGCATCGTGGACATTCCCGCGGACCGCTGGGACCCGCGCATGTACCACGATCCGAGCGGAAAAAGCCCGGGGCGTGCCTACGTGCACAAGGCGGGGCTGCTCGAAACGGACTTGCACGCCTTCGATGCCGCGTTCTTCGGCATCACGCCGCGCGAGGCGGTGAGCATGGACCCGCAACAGCGGCTGCTGCTCGAGACATCGTGGGAGGCGTTCGAGGACGCGGGCGTGGTGCCGAGCTCCGTGGCCGGCAGCCGCACCGGCGTCTTCGTGGGCGGCTTCATGACGGACAATTTGCTCGTCTTCTCGAACCCCGACAACCGCGAGCTCGTGTCCACGCACACGGCCACGGCCAGCACGCTGACCATGCTGTCGAATCGGCTGTCGTACTTCTACGACGTGCGCGGTCCCAGCGTGTCGATCGACACCGCGTGCTCGTCGTCCTTGGTGGCGCTGCACTACGCCTGCCAGAGTCTCTGGTCGAAGGAAAGCGACCGGGCGCTGGTCGCCGGCGTGAACGCGATCACCGTACCCGAGACGCACCTGACGATGGCCAAGGGGAAGTTCCTCTCGCCGACGGGGCGCTGCCACGCCTTCGACGCCAAAGCCGATGGCTACGTGCGCGGGGAGGGGGCGGCGGTGCTCCTGCTCGAACCGCTCTCCGTGGCCGAGCGCGAGGGCCATCGCATCTATGCCGTGATCCGCGGGACGGCCACGAACCAGGATGGGCGCACGGCCGGTATCTCGCTGCCCAGTGCCGAGGCGCAGATGGCGGTGATGCGCGAAGCTTACGCGGGCGCAGGGGTCGATCCGCGCACGGTGGTGTACGTGGAAGCCCACGGAACGGGCACGCCGGCGGGCGATCCCATCGAGGCGCGCGCGATCGGCACCGTCGTGGGGGCCTCGCGTGGCGATTCGGAGGCGTGCCTTCTGGGATCGGTGAAAACGAACCTGGGGCACCTCGAGGCGGCGGCCGGTGTGACGGGTGTGCTGAAAACTGCGCTGTGCTTGCAGCACGGCGTGGTGCCGCACCATCCGCACCTGGGGGAGGTCAACCCGGAGATCCCGCTGGGCGATCTCGGTCTGCGCATCCCCAGGACGCCGGAGCCGCTTCCTGCGCGCGACACCCCGCGCGTGGCCGGGGTCAACTCGTTCGGGTACGGCGGAAGCAACGCGCACGTGGTGCTGGAGGAGGCGCCTGCACGCGTATCCGTTGCGGAGGTCGGGGAGCGGCGCAGGCCGCACCTCTTGGCGCTCAGTGCGAAGTCGAAGGAGTCCCTCGCCGAGCTCGCGGGGCGCTATGCCGATCGGCTCGAGCGGGCGCGAAACGACGCGGAGGTCGCCGACATTTGCCGAAGCGCGGCCCTCCACCGCGAGCACCTCCGGCACCGATGGGCGCAGAGTGCCCACTCGGGCGCCGAGCTCGTGCCGGCGCTGCGCGCGGCGTCGTTCGAGGAGCACGGGGCCGCCGAGGCGGGCGGGCTGCTCTTCGTCTACACCGGCATGGGACCGCAGTGGTGGGGGATGGGGCGCGAGCTTTTCGCCGCCGAGCCGGCGTTTCGCCGTGCCGTGAAGGAGTGCGACGAAGCGTTTCGCGATGTCTCGGGCTGGTCGATCTGGGAAGAAATGGCCCGCGACGAGGGAACGTCGCGCATGCACCGCACCGAGGTGGCGCAGCCCGCGAACGCGGTGTTGCAGATAGCGCTGACCCGGCTTTGGGCGGAGTGGGGTGTCGTGCCCGACGCCGTGCTCGGGCACAGCGTGGGCGAGGTGGGGGCAGCCTATGCCTGCGGCGCGTTGGGTGTGCGCGAGGCCATGCGCGTCGCGTACCATCGCAGCCGCCTGCAACAGAGGCTCGCGGGGCGGGGAGGGATGCTCGCGGTGGGCTTAAGCGAGGATGCGGTGGTCCCTTGGCTGGGGCGCGCGGCCATCGCCGCCGTGAACAGCGAGGAGTCGGTCACCCTTGCCGGCGACGAACTGGAGCTCGCGCGCATCGCCCGCGATCTCGAGGCGGCCGGGCATTTCCAGCGCGCCCTGCGCGTGGACGTGCCGTACCACAGTCCGCTCATGGACGAGATCGAGGCGCCGCTTTCGAGCGCGCTCGAGGCGCTTCGGCCAAAGGAGGCGGCCATCCCGCTCTATTCGACGGTCACGGGGGCGCGGCTCGAGGGCGAGCCGCTCGACGGTCGCTACTGGTGGCGCAACGTTCGGCAGGCGGTTCGGTTTGCCAGCGCGTTCCAGCAGGCCGTGCGCGCAGGGCACACCACATTCGTCGAGGTGGGACCGCACCCGGTGCTGGCCACCTCGATGCGCGACGTGCTGCAGAGCAGCCGCGCCGAGGGCGAGCTGGCGGCCTCGCTGGTGCGCAAGGCCCCCGAGCTCGAGACGATGGCCCGCGCGCTCGCGCGCGTGCACGGGGCGGGGCATGCGCCGTCGTTCCGCGCCTACTTCGGCCCGGGCCCGTACGTGCCGATCCCCACGTACGCCTGGAACCGCAAGGTCTTCTGGCACGAGGGCGACCGCACGCGCCGCAAGCGGCAGGTCGACGTGCGGCACCCGCTGATCACGCACCACGAGAAGGCGCCCGTGCCCACGTGGACCGCGGAGCTCAACCTCGGTGCCACTCCGTACCTCTTGGACCACATCGTGGCGGACACCGTGGTCTTTCCTGCTGCGGGCTACATCGAGATGGTGCTCGCTGCACGCGCGATGCACGCGGGCGAGCCATCGTGCTCCATCGAGCAGCTCGAATTTCCCACGGCGGCACCCCTTCGCGAGGACGAGGTGCCGCGGCTCGTGCTGCGCTTTTCGACGGAGACCGCGAGCTTCTCCATCCATGGCGAGGACGAGTCGCTGCGCAGCCGTGGCAAGCTGTTTTCCCCGGGTCGTGCGGCGCCTGCGCTCGATGTCCAAACACTCGCCGCGCGGCTGCCCGAGGCCGTCTCCGCGTCGGACCTGTACGCGTCGCTCGCGCGGCGCGGCCTGCGCTACGGCCCCGCGTTTCGCGGCGTCGAGCGCGTGCAACGCGGCACGCACGAGTTGCTCGCGTGGCTCTCGCTCCCCGAGGGCCTCAACGAGGACGGCTACCACCTGCACCCCGTGTTGCTCGATGCGGCGCTTCACAGTGTCCTGGCGCTGGCACCGAACGAGGATGGCGCACACGACATCGTGCCCGTGGCCATCGATCGCGTGCACGTTGCCGGCACACCGGGGCGCCGTCTCCTGGCTTACGGCCGGCTTGGCGCTCCACGGCGGGGCCAACTCCGTGCGGACGTCACCTTGGCGCGCGAGGACGGCTCGGTGGTGGCCGAGATCACCGGCCTCGCCTGCCGCATGCTGCCCACGGCGTCGCGTGAAAGGGCGCACCTGGCCTCGCTCTACCACGCGCGCACCTGGGAACGCGTCGCGCCGGTCTCCGAGTCGGGGCCTCGCGATCCATCGTTGTGGATCGTCCTCGACGACGGCGTGCCGGAATTGCCCCAGCTCGAGCTGCTCACCCCGTCGTCCGGGATCCGCGTGCTCGATCTCCGCGCCTGCGCGAGCCTTCCTCCCGACGGCCGAGATCCCGTTGCCCGCGGTGCCGACCGCGCGGGGGCGCTGGTGCAGACGCTTCGCGGCATCGCGCACGGCCGCGTGGTCCGCTATTACGTGGCGACCCGCGGCGCCGAGGCCGTCCTGCCAAGCGATGGCCCGCCCGATGTCTCGCTGGCGCCGCTGCTCGGCCTCGCCCGCACGGCGATGACCGAGCGCCCCGATCTCCATCTCACCCTCGTCGATCTCGAGTCCGTGCCCAGCGATCCTCTCGCGCTGACGGCGTGGTTGCGCACCTTGGGCGAGGAGCAAGAGCTGGCCCTGCGCGGAGGCGAGGCGTACGCGGTCCGCGTGCGGGGCTGCGCGCCTCCGCTGCCGCCTCCGCCCGAGCGCATCCTCCCCGCCGAGGGCAGCGGTTACGCGATCGCCCTTGCTCAACCAGGCCGCATCGACTCCCTCGGCTTCGTCGCCCACGGGCGGCGGGCACCGGGACCCGGCGAGGTGGAAATCGAGGTGGAAGTCTCGGCGCTCGGCTTCAAGGACGTCATGAAGGCGCTCGACCTCCTTTCCGATCGCATCAAGGAGAACACCTACTTCGGCGACTCCATGGGCATGGAGGGCTCCGGTCGCATCGTGCGCATCGGCCCCGGCGTCACCGAGTTCGCCCCCGGCGATCGGGTCTACGGCGTGGCGCCGCACTTCCTGAACTCGCACGTGGTCCTCGAGGAAAACCGGGTCGTGAAGCTCCCCGACTCCGTCGGCTTCGAGGAAGGCTCGAGCCTCATGCCGCTCATGACCGTCCACCACGGCCTCGTCGACATCGCGCGCATCCGCCCGGGTGAGCGCGTGCTCGTTCACAGCGCCACGGGTGGCGTCGGCCTCTCGGCCATCGAGGTCGCCCGCTTCTTCGGGGCCGAGGTCATCGCCACCGCAGGCACCCCCGAAAAGCGTCGGTACCTGCGCGAGCGCGGCATCACCCACGTCAGCCCATCGCGCGACATCGGTTTCGCCGACGATGTGCGCGCCATCACCGGCGGTCGCGGTGTCGACGTCGTGCTCAACTTCACACCCGGCGAGATCATGGTGAAGAGCTTGGCGTGCCTCGCGCCGTTCGGACGCTTCATCGAGCTCGGCAAAATGAGCTTCGACCAGGATGCCGCCCTCCAGCTGCGCCCCTTCAACGAGAACCTTCTGTACGCGGCCATCGACTTCGATCGCATCTTCGAGGCCAAGCCCGACATGGTCCGCGTTCTCGCGCGCACCGTGCTCGAACACATCGCCCGAGGCGATTTTCGCCCGCTCCCCTCCACGTCGTTCCCCGCGAGTCGGGTGGACGATGCCTTTCACACGATGGCGCGGTCCAAGCACATCGGCCGGGTATGCGTCCAACCGAAGGATCCCGATCTCCGCGTGGTGCCGGCCCCGCGAAGTACGCGTTTCTCCGAGGGCGCGAGCTACCTGGTGACCGGTGGCCTCGGCGGCTTTGGGTTGGAGGTGGCACGCTGGCTGGTCGGGCACGGCGCGCGTCACCTCGCACTCGTCGGGCGTCGCGGCGAGGACACGCCCGGTGCGCGGCTGGCGCTGACCGAGCTTCGCGCGCGCGGAGCCGAGGTTCGCGTGTTCGCAGCCGATGCCGGTGCCCAGGTGCAGGTGCAGGAAGTCGTTGATACCGTTCGCCGGTCGATGCCGCCGCTTCGAGGTGTCGTGCATGCCGCCGCGGTTCTCGAGGACTGCCCACTGGACGCGCTGGACCGCGGTTCGCTCGATCGGGTGCTCTCCGCGAAGGCCCGCGGTGCGTGGAACCTGCACCTTGCCACCGAGCACGCGGCGCTCGACTTCTTCGTGCTGTTCTCGTCGGTGGCAGCCCTCGTTGGAAATGCCCACCAAGGCAACTACGTGGCCGCGAATACCTTTTTGGATCAGCTCGCAATCCATCGGCGCAAGCTCGGCCTGGTCGCGACGAGCATCCAATGGGGCGCGCTCGCCGAGGCGGGTATGGTCGCGCGCCACGACGCTACGGCGAAGCATCTGGAGAGCTTGGGCATCCGCGGCCTCACGACGGACGACGCGCTCGCGGCGCTCGGAGCGATGCTCGATGCGTCACCCGAACCGATGGCCGTGGCCGACGTCGATTGGACGAAGCTTCTCGCGCAGATGGACGGTCGCGCTGGCGCCCGACGATTTGGCGCCCTAGCGGCGCCTGCGGTCGCCGAGGGGCAGGCGAACGGTCGCGCCGGCGTGTTCTTCGCGTCCATGGGCGGGTTGGACGAGGAGGCGGCGCTTTCGCACATGACGTCGCTCGTCGTGGGCAGTGTCGCCGGTGTGATGCGTCTACCTGCGGCGGAGCTCGACCCGGGTGTACCGCTTCGCGATCTCGGAATGGACTCCACGCTTGCGTTGGAGATCGTCACCGAGCTCGAAAAGTCGACCGGCATGAAGCTGCCTACGCTGACCGTCGCCGGCGGTCCACCGGCCTCGCAGATCGCGTCAGCGCTGCTCGCGCGAGGGCGTGCAGTGATATAGTCGTCTCATGCGAGCGACCATCGTTTGGGCATGGGGGGCGGCGTTTGCGCTCGTGTCGTTCTCCAGCGGTTGCAAGAAAAGCGAATCCGAGAGCAAGCCACCGCCCGCGGCCAGCGCATCTGCCGCATCGGGCGCGGCCAGCGCATCGGCGCCGGAGCCCTCCGCATCGACAGCGGCGTCGCCGCCGGCGAAATCCGGCAACATGGCCCATTGCCCGAGCAGTGTGGCGGGGGCCAAAACCGAGATTCAAGATGGCAAAGACGCGGTCACCGTCAAGGTGACGGCCACGGATCCTGCGGCCGTGAGCGACATCCGCGCCCGCGCCAAGGTCCTCACGGAGCAGGCGAGCAAGGCCGCCCAAGAGGTGAAGCACACGGGCAGCGGGGAGGGCGGCGGCGCCTTCGGCCGCTGTCCGGTGGTGATGCGCAACACGGCGGTCACGGCCGCGGACATCGAGAATGGCAGCGCCATCACGGTGAAGCCGAGCGAACCCAAAGAGCTCGACTGGCTGCGCCGCGAATCGCGCGACCGCCTTGCCGAATTGGCCAAACCGGGTGCGGAGTCCGCCGGCCAAGGCAAAATGGCCCATTGCCCGAGCGCCGTCCAAGGTACGAAAACGACGGTCAAAGACACCAAGGACGGCGTCGACGTCACCGTGGTCGCCGCCAAAGCCAAAGACGCCGACACGGAAAAAGAGATCCGCGAGCGCGCCAAAGCGTTGGTCGAAGCCTCCAAGCAAGATCCCGCCAGCGTGCACCACACGGGCTCGGGCACCGGCGGTGGCGGCTTCGGCCGCTGCCCCGTCGTCCTGAAGGACACCACGGTCACCGCCAAAGACACCCCCGGCGGCACCACCTTCAGCGTCAAAGCCTCGAGCGCCACCGCCGTCGCCGACCTCCGCAAAGAGGCCAAGTCCCGCTCAGCCAACTTCACGCACTGAGATTTGGATTCACAGGAAGACGGGAAGGGAACCTGCGCGCGAGCCACGGAACGCTTTTTCTTGTGGGTTTTCAGTTGGCTCACTGAGCCGATTGAAACAAAAAAACTTCCCGTCTTCCCGTCTTCCTGTGAATCTCTCTATTCGTCCGTGTGGCGCGTGCCGTCATAATCCCAGCGCACCCCTAGGATGAATTGACGGAACCCTCCCGCGAAAATGCCCTCGGGCCGGCGCGCGAGGATGTGCACGTCGTCGAACGCGTTCTTCACGAGGAAGCGCACCGAAAGGCCCGTGGGCGCGTGCTTGTAGCGCACGGCGAAGTCCACCCGGTGGGCGCCGGGGATGCGGCCGGTGCGGCCGGTGATGTCTTCCGGAACCGTGTTCGCGGGATCCGTGTACATGGCATCGACGTAGTTGTACGCCGCCTCGGCCATCACGCCGGCATAGCCCACGTCGAGGTTCGTCGAGAACGTGTGCAACGGTGCATAGGGCAGGGCATTCCCATCGTAGGCACCGCCCACGAAGGTCGCGCGCGCGAGGGTGTACCTTGCGCCCCAGTCCAGCTCGACGGGAAGCTTCATCATCTTGCCCATCGCCAGCGAACCCACCGCCTCGACCCCGAGGTGACGCGTGGTGCCGCCGTTGATCAATTCGGTGACCCCGCCCTCGCTCGACGAAATTAGCTGATTCTGAAAATTCGACAAGAAGCCCGTAATTTCGAATCGGTTTCGGATTTTGTCGACGAACCGCGCACCGGCTTCGTAATTGATGCTGCGCTCCGAATCGAGCTGCAAATCTTCCCCCTTGGGGCTGATCGAACTCGTGACCCGCGGCGGCGCAAACCCCACGTGCAGTCCACCGAACACGTGTGCCTGCCGCGATCCGTAAATCATCCCGATTCCCGGTACCACCGCCGTCGCCCGGCTATCGCCCTTCACATCGCGATCCGTGCCCTGGCGTGTCGTTCTCCGTGTAAATTCCGCATGCTCGACGCGAAGGCCCGGCGTCACCAAAAGATCCTCGCGAAAGGCCAGCCGATCCTGCACGTACGCCGACAGCGCGCCCGTGGAGTGAAACTCCTCGCTCATCAGCGCGCCGGCCTCCGACGTGGGAAAGTCTCCCGCGCGCTGCTGGTAGTGCGCTCGCTCGAACAACAGACGCGCGCCCACGTCGAACGTGTGCGCCACGGGCCCCGTCCGAACGCGGTGCTCGACCCGCGGCTCGACGCCGGCCACATCGTAACTCCGATCCAAAATGGTATTCGTCTGCTTGAAATAAATCGCACCGCCGGGCACGGCCACATCGCCCACGATATGGTCGTAGGCTACCCCCGCCTGCGGTGTGCGCGCATAATCCTGGCGCCGCCAGAGTCGCGACGTGGTGTACGCGTACAGCAGCGTTTTCAATTTCGTATCCTTGGAAAACCGCTGCTCGTGCGTCAGGGATACATCGTAACGACGTAGCCCGAGATGGTCATACGGGGCCAAGGTCGTGCGCCGTGGATCGATCTGGAACATCGCCCGGGTGAGCCCCACATCGTCCGAGTCGGCGCGGTCGTCGTGCAAACCGATTTTCAACGTGGCCTGTCCATTCGGCGACGTTTGAAATATCACTTTGCCGAAGACGTCTACCGATTTGAAGGCTTGGGCGCGCAACCCGTCTCCCTCTTTGTAGAAGCCCTGCACGATGTACCGGGTCGAACCGATGGAGTCGCCCCAGCTCAGCATGCCGCGGCGGTATCCAAAGCTGCCGCCCTCGGCGTCCACCATGGCGTGCGGCTTGTCGGGGGGCATCACCGTCAGAAAGTTGATGACACCGCCCACCGTCTGCGGACCAAAGAGAATGCTCCCGCTGCCCTTGACCACCTCCAGCCCGCGCATGCGCTCGATGGGCGGCGAATAATAGAGATCCGGCTCCGCATACGGATTGATGGCCACCGGAATCCCATCTTCGAGGATCAACACGCGCCGGCTGCGCCCGGGATCCAATCCGCGAAGGCCGATGTCGAGGCGCAGCCCCGCGCCATAATCCTGTCGCGCGGTCAGACCGGGAACACGTTGCAGCATCTCCGCCGCATCGTACGGCTGGGCGCGGTCGAGGTCCGTCTGGGTCACCAAATGGCCGGAGCCGGGGATCTTTTGCAGCGAATCGGCCTTGTCGCCAATGACCCGCACCTCGGGTACGTCGTCGTTCTTCGCGCGTGCGGTTTGCGCGAACGCGGCGGGCGCCCCCAGAATCAGCGCGCACCCGAAGAAGAACGCGATTCTCACGGTACCTTGCAGACATGCATGTTGTTGCATCCGGGTGAGGGGACAGGACACTCTCCGTCGCTTTTGCATGATTTGCTGCAATGAGGCCCTTTGGCGTTGAACGGAAAGCACAGGCCCGTTTCGCATTGTTCGTTCACGTCGCACGGTTGTAGAAATGGCAATTTGCCGCCCGCGTCTTGCCCGGCGTCCGTGCCGCCATCCTCCGCACTGCCATCCGTGGCGAGTCCGGGAATGGTGCCGCTGCAATCGCAGGCGCCATAGTCATTCTCCTGTTCGAGGCATGCCGCCAAACCGCCTCGGCCATTGTCGCATGCGCATGCGCGGTAGTCGCCTCGGTAGCATGTGTGCTCATCGCGGCTCGTGCACGAGACGATGCACGCGAGAAGTGCTGCCGCCACCCAGTCAATCGCATCGCGCCATCGCATATCTCCTATTGTTACTTCAAAAACTGCGCCTCATCATCTGGATATCTTTTTGCTTCGGCACGGGCATGAAAAAGCAAATCTTCTACGTGCTGATCATGCCCTTTGCTCTGCTGGCCTGCGGGAGCGACGACGAAGGACCTTCTACGTCCAAACCCGATAAACCCACTACGTCCAATCCCGACAAAGGTGGTGGCGACGCGTTTGGGCAATCGTGCGCACAAGCAGGCGATCCGGGCGATTGCCCCGTCCCGCATGTTTGCCACGACTTTCCAAAGAAGGGAGGCCTGCGCTGCACTCTCCACTGCTCCGTCACGACACAAGATACCGATTGTCCACAAACCAAGAAATGCGGCGGCAACGATCTCTGCTCGGTGCCCTGAGCCTTTGCCGGCCCACTGGGGTGCGCCGGATCCATCCGTAAGAAACACGAATACGTCCACCTGGGGGACCGATGAACCAGTCTCTGGATCTTGTTACACCGATGTTCCACCAAATCGCGCAAAGCTTCACCTGTGAGGCGCTGGCGCGGATAGCATGCGGTCACGAAAGCCTTACGAATTTCGCGTGGCGCGCACGGTGTAACAACGACGGCACATCGCGTGCACACGCCACGGACCATGGATCGGCGTACCGTGATCTGGGCTTGTGCAGCGAGTGCTCTGGCGCTTCTCGGCTGCAACAAGCGCTCGAGCTTCACGGTGACCAAGCCGAAACCGGTTGCCCATGCGACGGAGGCCCCGGCGCCCGCCGAGCCGCCGGCCACGCAGCATGGCTCACGCAAAATGCGGAACGTCGATGTTCCCGTTTGGGTCGACGGAAAACAAATGGCCGTCCTTCGTTACGGCGAATTGCCCTCTACCGTGAAGCCGCACACCTCGCCCGAGCACCCCAAGGGCGGGGCGCGGTATTACCGAGTGGACGAATACCTCAAAGAGATTGGCGTCCCCGTCGAGCGTGTTCGATCCATTCATGTCGTGGGCAATCAGAACCGCGTGGCCAGCATCGAGGGCGACGAACTTCGCGCCGACAAAGCGCGATTTATTTTCGACTTTCTGGACGAAACCACGGGCAACGCCAAAACGCGCTGGGCGACCACCGGGCTCAAAAACCTGAGCGTCGTTCATGAAATCCGCGCCCTTTCGGTCTACGTCGACAAACCGAGCCCCGCGATCGATCCGCAATACAGTTGCCATTTGCGGCCCGGGGCCAAGGTCGATGGCGCCGAGCGCCAGCCGGCAGAGGACGTCTGCGCCGCGGACGATCCGTATTCGACGGGCGAGAACGCAAAGGGAACGCGCGTCTACATCGATGGCCGCCTCGCGGGGTACGTCAAACGACGGCAGATCCCGGAGTCGATGGTCGTCGGCAAAAGTGAGGCAGGGGAACATACGTTTTCCCTGACGAAATTCATGACGTCGCTCGGTGCGAACGTCGCTTCGGCGCGGGCCATCGAGCTCGTGTCGGGCGACGAGGTCATCGCTCGCACCGGCGGCGCCGCTTGGATGAAACACGAGAACGCTCTCCTCTTTACCTTGCCGAAGCATCAACACGGGCGCGTGAGCGTTCACGTTCCCGCGGAGATGCAGGCCAAAGCCGTCGAAGGCGATGACCCCGTCACGGCGCACGATACGACGGTGACCGCGGTGCACATTCACAAGAGTACGCCCGCGAGTGCGCACGAACTATTGCCCATTGTCGATGAATCCCCGGAGCCGCAAGACGGCACCGTGGCGGCGCGCGAATCGCGTCGAGACGATCGCGAGAATTGACGCGGCCCGCCCGAACGGCGGGGCGCAAATAGGAAATAGTAAATACCGGAACCCCGCATCGGGTTGCAGGTCGATCTGCGAGGAGGCTTTCATGTCGTTCAAGAGCTCAAGGGTGGGTGCAGTCGTCGTATTCGCATTTGCGGCGGGGGCCGCAGGAACTGCTGCAGCCGACCAGGCGGCTCCCGCCGTTCTTTTGCGCCCCGCCACGATGCTCATCAAGGATTCACCAAACGGCCCCGCGAACAAGCCCGTCGGCAAGCAGACCGGCGCTGGCGTCATGGATACGAGTGCCGCGGCCGACGCCAACGGCAACATCTTCATGACGTGGACCAACTCGGTGCACGCCGACGGCAAGGCTGGCGTGCAAGGCGCATTTGCCCTGGCCCAGCTCACCGAAAATGGCCTTCAGGTGACCAAGCCGCCCACCGATTTGCCGACGCTCATTGGCGAACGCACGTACATGCGGCCGGTCGCCGCCATGGGCGAGAATTTCATGATCAGCATCTTCGCCTCGGAGGACAACGGCGTCGTGCCGACCAACCCGCAAGCGGTGGCCTGGGTCTTCGACCGTAAGGGCAACATGCTGAACATCACCGACAAAGGCCGCGTCATCCCCGGCGACAAAGGGGACAAGCCGGCAAACTTGATTCAGCTCTCCAAACAGAACGACGCGCAGCAGTACGGCCCGCACAGCGTTTGCCCGCTCGGAAAGAACGCCGACGGTAGCGAGTCCTTCCTGGTGGGTGTGCAGCGCCAGAACACCAATGCGTACGCGATGCGCGTCGACGTCAAGATGCAGGACGATGGCGCCGCGAAGGTCACCGTGCCCGTCTTCAAGCGCATCGTCGAGGACGCGCAGCACTGCCGTCCGCAGGTGGAGTGCGAGCCGCCCGGAGCGACGGTGAACCGCCGCACGCGCGTCATCACCTCGGTGGAAGCGAACAGCCAGCCCGCCGACATCGGCGTGCGCGCCGTGCTCTTCGATCCCGACAAGGGCGAGGCCGTGGCGAGCACGCTCATCGCCAAGTCGGACCGCAGGGCCAACCGCTATGCGGTGCAGCCGTCGGTGGCCTTCATCAGCGATGACGTGGTGGCCATTCAGTGGCAGCAAAGCGCCAACGCGCGAAAAAACCGCGTGAAGGGCAACGGCCACACCGGCGGCGAGAACTTGTCGATGCTGACGACCTTGAAGGTGCCGGCCGCCGGCGGCGAGTTCCAGCAGCTCGATCAAAAGGAGCGCGTCGCACCGTACCAGCGTCACGCGCACGCCTTCGGGTCGCTCTACGGTGGCGGGGCAGGGCAGCCCGCGGTGGCGGTGATGGCCGGCTCGTCGACGGGCACGGGCAAAGGCCTGATGCAGACGATCCCGATCGATCCCGCGAACGGTAAAATCGGGGCGATCGACCCGGCGAAGCTGTCCGAGGTCTCCATCATGTCGGACGTGGCGAACCTCCCGGCGCGCGGCAAGCGCAACCCGCAGGATCAGGGGGCAGGCTTCATCAACGGGATCGGCGGGCTGAAAAATCCGGGTTTCGGCAAGGCGAATGGCTTCATGCCCGAGGTTGCGACTTTCACCGTGGCCGCCGTCCCCGGTCTGAAGGATGTGACCGCATCCAACCGCGACAGCCTGTTTCTGTCGCTGGTGCCGACGACCTGGTTGCCCACGCTGAAGGTGGTCTCTGGTCCCGTCACCCTGACCAAGGACATTCTGAATGGGCCTTCGCCCACCGTCGTGGTGCCTTCTGCCCCGAGCGGCGATGGGAACTCGCCCGAGCCGGATCCCTTCGGCAATGGCCCGGACGACGAAAAGGGCGGCGACTTGAACGCGGGTGCGGGCGGTTGCTCGGTGGGGGCCACGTCGACGATGCCGACAGGACTCGGAGCTCTCGCCCTCGGCATGGTCGGCGCGCTGTTGGTCATCCGCCGCAAGAGGGGGTCGTGAAATGAATCGGCACCTACTTTCGGCGTTGGCGGCCGCCGTACTCGCCGCCGCATGCTCGCAAGGTCCGCAGGGCACCCTCGAGGTCGGTGACGAAGGTGGAAACGGGGCTGGCAACGGCAACGGCGGCGGGAATGGTGCCGGAAATGGCGCCGGCAACGGCGGTGGAAACGGTGGGGGCGGCATCCCGAATCAGCCTCCTCCACCGCCGAGCGGCCCGGGAAGCGTCGAATCGGCCGGGCACAAGGCCTTCAATGCCAGCGTGTACCCGAAGATTGGCCGCTGCGTGGAGTGCCACGCGAACGGCACCGCGGGCGCGCCGAAGTTCCTGACCACGGACGCGAACACCTCGTACCAGGGACTCGATGCGCGCGGGCTCATCGTCCCCAATAGCCTCGTCCTCACCAAGGGCTCGCACGCCTCCGGGGCGGCGCCCGCCCTCGATGCTGCGCAATCGCAGGCCGTCCAAGAGTGGCTCACGCAGGAGGCCGCGGATCGCGGTGGTCAGCAGGCGCCGGAAAACATCCTCGAGAAGATGGGCGGCTGCCTCGACGAGGCGAAGTTCAAGGCCATCGGCTTTCAGAACTTGACCACCACCAAGCGGCAGGGCGAGAATCGGAACAACTGCACCGGTTGCGATAACGCCAAGTGCCGCACCTGCCACACGGGCGGCGACGGCGGGTTCTACATGGCGGCGGGCAGCAACCTGGACACGTCCACGTTCCAGGAGACCAAGTCGGTCAAGTACATCGTCAAGTACCTCGGCTTGAACGGTACCGAGCCCGTGGCGTCGAACGCGATCCAAGCGAAGGCGGATGCCACGGCCAAGGACAAGCCGTACTCGCACCCGCTGTTCACGCTCAAGCCGGAGATGAAGACGGCGATTGACGCGTTCGTGAACGACGCCATCGCAAAGTACAAGGCGGGCAGCTGCGGGCAGGCCAATCCGCCGCCTTCCGCGGACGCAGGCGCGGATGCGCGGTGATGCCATGATGAACCCATCGGCGATCGTGCTGTTGGCATGCGCCAGCTTCGGGCTCTCGGCCCTGGGCTGCGGAAAGAGCGACGACGGTTCGGGTGGCCCCGTGCGCCCGGACATCTCGGCCAAGGATCCGTTGGCCAAGGTGCCCGACGATGGGACCCCGGGCGCGGGGCTGATCAACCAATTGGGCTGTGGCAATTGCCACAACGAAGGCGATAGCCCGCTGGCGGGGCGCGTGGCCGTGTTGGACAAACTCGGCTATCCCCCGGACATCGAGCTTTTCGCACCGAACCTCACACCCGATCCCGAAACGGGGTTGGGCAATTGGACCGACGGTCAGCTGCGATTGGCCATTCGCAATGGCATCCGTTGGGACAGCTCGAATCTGTGCCCACAGATGGAGCACTACGAATATCTGACCGACGAGCAGCTCGACGCCATCATCGCGTACCTGCGAAAGCTTCCGCCCGTCAAAAAGACGGTACCGGGGAGCGTATGCCCGCCGCTCAAGCGCAAGGCGGGGTGAATAGCTCGGCCCGACGATTGCGCAGGCAGCGGAACGAAAACTGCTCCATCATGAAGTCGTCCGCATGGAACCGGCCGACTCGAGCAAGGCGACGCGCGTGATCGATCCAAGGCTGCGCGTCCTGTACCTCGTTGCCATCGCCGTGGGGGCCTTCGCGGTGAAGGGCCTCCCGTGGCTTGCGGCCCTTGCAGGGTCGCAGGCCGCGTTGTGGCTCGCCGTCGGCCTTCCGCCGCGAAGGCTCGTGCGGCAGGTGACGAAGCTCTGGGGTTTTGCGCTGTTCATTCTCGTGTCGTATGCGCTCACGTCGGACGATCCCGCGACCGACGCGTGGAGGCACGTGCCGGTGTTTGGGCATTCGCTCGCGGTCAACGTGGGCGGTGTCTTCATCGGCTCTGCGATGCTTCTGCGCGTCGTGGCCGTGATCCTCGCCTCGCAGGTGGCGCGCGCGGGGGATGGGCGCGCGATTGCTGCGGGGTTGGGCAAGCTCGGGGTGAAAAAGACGATTGCCGCGTCCATCGACGCGGTGCTCGCCCTCCTCGGTCAAGGCGGGGGAGGCGGAGGCGGCGGGGGAGGCGGAGGCGGAGGACGGGGCAGGGGCAGGGGCACGGGCGCGGGCACGGGATGGCGCGGGTTTTGGGAGACGGTGCGAGGGATTGGTCGCGGAGAGGTGGGCCCGATTGCCCAGCGCATCGAGCGGCAGATCCGCCGCGTCGAGGAGCACGCACCCGGTCAGCGTGACGTCGCAGTGATCGCGGGCATGGCGCTCACCATGTTGGGGGTGAAGGCACTGAAGATTCTGCCAAGCATTCCCTTTGCGCCCGGCCATAAGTTGGTGATCCTGACGCCGCTCTACATCGCAGCCACCGTGCTCTCGACATCGCGCTTCGGTGCGACGATGACGGGCCTCACCATGGGAACCGTCGCCTTCCTTTTGGGCGACGGACGCTATGGCATCTTCGAAATCCTCAAGCACGTCACCCCGGGCATTCTTTGCGATCTGCTCGTGCCCTGGGTGATGCGCATGGCGTCTCCCGGTCGCTTCGTATGGTCTGCCCTGGGCGGGTTCATCGGTGCGGGGCGATTTGCCACCATCTTTTGCATCACCCTCGCCGTGCAGGCGCCGGCGGTAGCTTATGCGATGCTTGTACCCGGATTTGTCATCCACACCGGATTCGGCATTCTCTCGGGTTATGTGAGCTACCACCTCGTCAACGCGCTGGAGAGCCTCTCATGAAAGCGTTCAATGCCCTGCTAACCGGCGACGGCCGCACCCATATCGCATCCAAGTTGATGCGCGAATCGCTGGTCGACCGCCGCACCGTCGCTGCCACGGCCTCCGAGCACGAATTTCGAATCCTTCCCGACGTGACCCTGGTCGGGCTCGGCGGCCACTCCATCTTCGATCGCGGCAAGGAGGCCCTCGTTCCGCTGGCCAACGAGCTCGCGGCCATCCGCAAGCACCACAAACTCGTTCTCGGCGTCGGCGGCGGGACCCGCGTGCGGCACACCGTGGCCATCGCATTGGACCTCGGCCTTCCCACCGGCGGTATCGCCCAGTTGGTGGGCGCCATGGAGGAGGCCAACGCCGTCTTCCTGAACGCGCTCCTGGCCAAACATGGCTCCATCGTCATGCAGCGCGAACACTTTTGGGAGCTGCCCCTTTACCTCGAAGGCGGCATGCTCCCCATCGTCATCTCCATTCCGCCCTACCACTTCTGGGAGCCCCCGCCGGAGAATGGCCCTCTCCCGGCGCACGGCTCGGACTTCGGCCTTTTCATCCACGCCGAGGTGCTCGGCATGGAGCGCATCATCTTCGTCAAAGACGAAGATGGCCTCTACGACCGCGATCCCAAGTCCAACGAGAACGCCCGCTTCATTCCGCACATCCGCCTGGACGAGCTCCTGGCGAACATGCCCCAGGAGCTCATTCTGGACCGCCAGCTCTTCGAAGCGTGGCGCACCGCACGCCACGTGCGCAAAGTGCAAATCGTCAACGGCCTCCGGCGCGGGGAGCTCACGCGCGCACTCGCCGGCGAACCTTGCGGAACGGTGATCGAAAAATGAGCCTCGAACGACGCACCATCGACTCTCCGCTGGCGAACGCCCCGCTCACGCAAACCCAGGCGCCGTCGCTCCCGTACGATCCGGTGGCGCTCATGCCGGACGTCAAGGTCCTCAAGGTCGGCGGGCAATCCATCATGGACCGCGGGCGAAAGGCTCTCTTTCCCATCCTGGATGAACTCGCCGCGGCCAAAGATCGGCACAAGCTTCTCCTCTGTTGCGGAGGCGGCACGCGGGCGCGCCACATCTACGCCGTGGCCTCGGATCTCGAGCTGCCCACCGGCCTTCTCGCCGCCCTCGGCGGCTACGTCCCGCGCCAGAATGCGCGCATGCTGCAGATGCTCCTCGCGCGGCACGGCGGCATTTTCATCTTGCACGATGACTTCGAGAAGCTGCCCCTCTACTTTCGACTCGGCTGCATCCCCATCATGACGGGGATGCCCCCCTTTGGCTATTGGGAGAAGCCCACCGAAAATGGCCGCATCCCCCAACACCGCACAGATGCCGGCGTCTTCCTTTCCGCCGAAGTCCTCGGCGTCAAGCGGGCCATCTTCATCAAAGACGAAGACGGCCTCTTCACCGACGACCCCAAGAAGAACCCCAACGCCTCCCACATTCCCAACATCGGCGCCCGCGAGCTCATGAAACGCGATCTCGCCGACCTGGTCCTCGAGCGCGTGGTCATCGAATATTTGACGCGCGCGCGATTCTGCCACGAACTCCAAATCATCAACGGCCTCGAACCGGGTATGGTGACCCGCGCCCTCGAGGGAGAAAATGTCGGCACGATCATTTACAAAGATTGAAGCGCTGCTCGTAGCCGGTGGCGTACTCGTTGGAGCGGGCTGCCAAGGTAAGCAAGATGCGGCCAAGCAGCAATCGACGGCGGCCACGCCCGCGCTGGACGCGACCGCGCCCGAGGAGGAGCACCATGGAAACGAACGGCCACTGAAGGTCGCTGCCGCCGCGGACCTGGCAAAGGCGTTCGAGGAGGTCGGCAAGGCGTACGAGGCCAAGACCGAGAAGAAGGTCGTGTTCTCCTTTGGCTCGTCGGGGCTCCTGGCGAAGCAAATCGCCGAAGGGGCGCCGTTCGATGTGTTCGCGGCGGCGAACCAGGCCTTCGCCGACGAAGCGGTGAGGAGTGGCGCGTGCTTTCCGGAAGGGCAGGAGATCTACGCGCGCGGTCGCATTGTGGTCTGGACGAAGAAAGGGGCCTTGGCGCCGCCGAAGTCCTTGGCCGATCTCAAGGAGCGTCGCTTCACCAAGGTCGCCATTGCCAACCCCGATCATGCGCCGTACGGCCGCGCCGCCAAGGAGGCGCTCACGTCGATGGGGGCTTGGGACGCCGTCTCCAAAAAGCTCGTCTACGGCGAGAACATCCAGCAGACCTTCCAATTCGCCCAAAGCGGCAACGCCGATGCGGCCATCGTGGCGCTCTCCCTCGCTATAAGCGCCGAGGGAGGCGTGTACGTCCCCATCGATCCCGCCCTGCATACGCCACTCGACCAAAAGCTCGTCGTGTGCAAAGGCGGCTCGCGCGAAGAGGGGCGCCCGCGCAAACACGCCAGCGGCTTTGCCGACTTCGTTTCCTCCGAGGAGGGCCGCGCCATCATGAAGCGCTACGGTTTCCTGCTCCCGGGGGAATCGCCCGCCCCGTGATACAATAGCCCTACGTGAGCCCGCTCGCGCTGTCGCTGTTCGTTGCCACCGGGTCGACGCTTCTGGCGGCGGTGGTGGGCCTCGCGATGGCCACGCTCCTCGCGACGCGACGCTTTCCCGGCCGCGCCTTGCTCGACGTGCTCGTGACCGTGCCCATGGTCATGCCGCCCACGGTGCTCGGGTACTACCTGCTCGTGCTGCTCGGCCGCCGCGGCCCCATCGGCCAGGCCTTCGAGGCCCTCACCGGATCGAGCATCGTCTTCACCCGCACCGGCGCCGTCGTGGCCGCCGCCATCGGCGCGCTCCCCATCGTCATCAAATCGGGGCGCGCCGCCCTCGAAGACGTCGACCCGCAGCTCGTCTTCGCCGCGCGTACCCTGGGCGCTTCCGCGTGGCGCGCCTTTCTCACCGTGCGCCTTCCGCTGGCCGGGCGCGGCATCATCGCCGCACTGATGCTCGCCTTCGCGCGCGCCCTCGGCGACTTCGGCGTCACCTTGATGGTCGCGGGCAACATCCCCGGCGAAACGCAGACCGCCTCCCTCGCCATCTTCGACGCCATCTTGGCCCAGCGCGACGACGAGGCGCTTTCCTTGGTCATCGTCCTCTCGCTGGTGGCCATCGCCGTGCTCTACACCGTCAACAAGCTCACCGAACGGCGGCGCGCATGACCAGCCTCTCGGTCGCGCTGGAGATCCGGCACGGTGCCTTTCGCCTCGACGTCGCGTTCGAGGCGCCGCCCGGCATCACCATCCTTTTCGGCCCCTCGGGCTCGGGCAAAAGCACCACCCTGGCCGCCATCGCCGGCTTGCTCCGCCCCGAGCGCGGCCGTGTGGTGCTGGGTGGCGACGTCTGGTTCGACGCGGGCGCGCGAATCGATCGGCCGGTTCATCTGCGTCGCGTGGCCTTCGTCTTTCAATCGCTGGCCTTGTTCCCCCACATGAGCGCGGCGGCCAACGTCGCCTACGGGATGGATCGCGCCCTCGCCCGCGAGGTCCGCCGCCGCAAGGCCTTGGAGCTGCTCGACCGGTTTCGGGTGGCGCACCTCGCCGACCGACGTCCGGCGACGTATTCGGGCGGGGAGGCCCAGCGTGTGGCCCTGGCAAGGGCATTTGCCATGGAACCGCACACCGTGCTCCTCGACGAGCCGTTCTCCGCCATGGATCGCGAACTCAGGCAGTCCTTATGTGCCGATCTCCGGGCCTCTGCGACCGAGCTCGGTGTACCTTTCCTGCACGTCACGCACCACGCCCAGGAAGCGCGGCTTCTCGGCGACCGGGTCCTTTGCATTCAGGGTGGAAGCCTGGTGGCTCGTGGCCGCCCGGACGAACTCTTGCGGGGTCGAGATGAGCCTTCCGTTGACACAGGCGCACCTGGAAGCTAGACCACGCGCTTCTCGCGGGATTACCCGTCGGCGAAACAAACGCAGCTAGCTGGGGCTCGGTCATGTTCAAGAAGGTCTGTCTCTTCTCTGGGGGTGCGAATCCGGAGCTCGCCGCGTCCATCGGTGGCTATCTGGAGACGCCGCTGTCGAAGGTTCGCATCACGCGGTTCAGCGACAACGAATCGTTCGTCGAGCTGAACGAGAACGTCCGCGGGGTCGACGCATTCGTCATCCAGCCGACGTCGAGCCCCGTCAACGACAACGTGATGGAGCTCCTGATCATGTGCGACGCCCTCCGTCGCGCCTCGGCCGGATCCATCACAGCGGTCATCCCGTATTACGGCTACGGCCGGCAAGATCGCAAAGTCGCACCGCGCACGCCCATCACGTCCAAGCTCGTGGCGGACTTGATCCAAGTCTCCGGCGTCACCCGCGTCGTCTCGGTCGACCTGCACGCCGGGCAGATTCAGGGCTTCTTCAACATCCCCTTCGACCACCTGTACGCGATGCCGGTGATGCTCGAGGATTACCTGAAGAAGACGTTCGACTCCTCCGCCGTCTTCGTCTCGCCCGACTCGGGCGGCGTCGAGCGCGCGCGCGCCTACTCCAAGCGTCTCAACGCCAGCCTGGCCATCGTCGACAAGCGTCGCGAGCGCGCCAACGTCAGCGAGGTGATGAACCTCATCGGCGACGTGAAGGGCAAGGAGTGCATCATCATCGACGACATGATCGACACCGCGGGCACCCTCTGCGGCGCCGCCCGCGCCTTGGTCGATCACGGCGCCACGCGGGTCGTCGCGTGTGCCACGCACGGCGTCTTTTCGGGTCCGGCGGTCAAGCGCATCAGCGAGTCGCCCCTCGGTGAGGTCATCGTCACCGACTCCATTCCGCTGTCGGACGAGGCCAAGGCCTGCTCCAAGATCCGCCAGGTCAGCATCGCCCGACTCTTGGGCGAGGCCATCAAGCGCATCCACAGCTCCGATTCGGTCAGCTCGCTTTTCGCCTGAGCAGACCCTCACGTTACTGAACAAATTGTCGGGGGCTTCACGTTTTAACTGTAAGCCCCCCGCACCTTCTGCTAAAGGCACCGCCTCTTAGCTGCATCCACACGAGTCATCCGGGAGATACGTACGATCATGAGCGCGGCCACCACCTCCGATTCTTCCACCTCGGCGATCGCCCAGCTTTCCGTTTCGGCACGCCTCGTAGCGGGCAAGGGAGAGGCGAAGCGCCTGCGCCGCACCGGCCAAGTTCCGGCCGTGGCCTACGGTAAGACGCTGGCCGCGACCCCGATTGCGGTTGCCCCCAAAGAAGTCCTCAACATCCTCAAGAGCGAGCACGGGAAAAACACCGTCATTCGCGTCCAGGTTGCGGGCAGCGAGCGCCTCGTGATGATCCGTGACTACTCGTACCATCCGGTGCGCCGCGATCTGGAGCACGTCGACTTCGTCGAGGTGAAGCTCGACGAGGAGATCGAGGTCGACATCCCGCTCTTCACCACCGGCAAGGCCGAAGGCGTCGTCAAGGGCGGCATCCTTCGCCAGGTTTACCGCACGCTCCCCGTGCGCTGCCGGCCGGACCGCATCCCGCTCAAGATCGAGGTCGACGTGACCGCGCTCGAGCTCAACGGCCACATCTCGACGCAGCAGCTGCAGCTCGCCGAGGGCGTGAGCGTCCGTCTCCCCGCGGAGCAGACCCTCGTGTCGGTCGTCGCGCCGGAGAAGGATCGCTCCGAGGAAACCGCCGCCGCCGCCCCGGGCGCCGCAGGCGCAGCCCCGGCCGCTGCCGCGGGTGGCAAGGCCGCCCCGGCCGCCAAGGACGCGAAAGCCGCGGCCCCCGCCAAAGACGCCAAGAAGAAGTAAGCTCTCTTTACCTGCAGACTCGATGTGATCCTCGTCGTCGGCCTCGGGAATCCGGGGAAAAAATACGCGGAAACGCGTCACAACATCGGCTTCATGGTGGCCGACGAGATCCATCGGCAGGGCAGCTTCCCCGAGTGGCGGGAGAAGTTCTCCGGCGTCTTCACGAAGGGCGCGCACAACGCGCTCCTCAAGCCGCAGACCTTCATGAACCTCTCGGGCGACAGCGTTCAGCCGTGCGCCGCCTTCCTCAAGGCGGAGCCGGCCGAAATCGTCGTCATCCACGACGAGCTGGATCTGCCCTGGGGTGACGTTCGCCTCAAGTTTGGCGGCGGCCACGCCGGCCACAACGGCCTGCGCAGCATCATCGGCCGCCTGGGCACCCCGGACTTCGTCCGCGTGCGCGTCGGCATTGGCCGCCCGCCCCCCGACTTCCGCGGCGACGTCGCCGACTATGTGCTCCAGGCCTTCGACCCCGTCGAACGCGCCGAGCTCCCCAACGTCGTAGAAACGGCCGTCAAAGCCGCGCATTCGGTCGTCGTGAACGGCGTAACCGCCGCCATGAACGCCGTCAATACCCGCGGAAAACGCACGTAACCCTCCCTGAGGGATTGAACAGGGAGATCGGGAGATCGGGAGTTTTTGTTGTTTCAACGCGCTGATCGTTGAATCAAAAAAATTCAGGTCTCCCGACCTCCCGATCTCCCTGTTCAAAATCTCTCGGCCTCTTAGCTTCCACCGAGCTTCCATCGGCGGCGTCTGTATGCTACAGAGCCGCCTCCCGCGGGTTTTCCGTGGGAATCCCTTGCTCCCCGCCCGGGGGGCCTCACGTCCACAAGGAGAGGTCGATGGCACTAGCCACCACCACCCAAGCGCTGAAAACGAAGGAGTACGAGACCATCTACATCCTTCGCGGCGACGTCGATCCCGACACCGCCGAAAAAGTTCAAAACCGCGTCGCGGAAGTCGTTTCGCGCGAGTCCGGCAAGCTCACCAAGGTCGAGGCCTGGGGCCGCCGCCGTCTCGCGTACCCCGTCGCGAAGTTCAAGAAGGGCGTCTACGTTTACGTCAAGTACGTGGGCCGCGGCGGTCTCGTGAACGAGCTCGAGCGCAACCTGAAGCTGCAGGACTCCGTCCTCAAGTTCCAGACGGTGCTCTTGAAGGACGACGTCGACGAAGGCACGCTGACGATCGATCCGGAAGAAGTGAAGCTGGCCCGCCTCGAGCTGCCGGCCGAAGAAGAAGAGAAGGAATCGCGCGAGCGCGCCCTCGGCCTCGTCGACCTTCCCGATGCGCGTCACAGCCGCGACGATCGCGATGGCGATCGTGGTGAGGACGACTTCGCCGACGAAGAAGCCGCTCCCGAGAGCGCGGCGACCCCGAAGGCCGAAGGTGGTGGCAGCAGCGGAGAGGAGGCCTGAGCCATGGCTATGTTGGATGACGACAAGGACTTTGGACGTACACCGGACCTGAACCAAGATGCCCCCGGCCGCCGCCGCACGGGCAAGAAGCGCGTTTGCAAGTTCTGCGCGGAGAAGGTCACGGTCATCGACTACAAAGACCCGCAGGCGCTTCGCTACTTCATCTCCGACCGCGGCAAGGTCGTTCCCCGCCGCATCAGCGGAAACTGCGCTCTTCATCAGCGCAAGGTCACCCAGGCGATCAAACGCGCGCGCAACATCGCGCTCTTGCCCTTCACCGTCACGGCCTGACGAGAAGGATTCAGGAGAGCTACCATGCCCGCCACGATTCAAGTCATTCTTCAGCAGGACGTCCCGAACGTCGGAACCTCCGGTGAACTCGTCAAGGTTCGCCCGGGCTTCGCACGTAACTACCTTCTTCCGCGCCAGCTCGCCGTCCCCGCGACGGTGGCCCAGGTCCATCGCGTCGAGCACGAAAAGGCCGTCGCCCTGGCCAAGGCCGAAAAGCTGAAGAAGGAGAGCCGCGAGCTCGCAGAGAAGCTCAACGCGCTCGACATCAAGATCGCCCGCGCCGTCGGCGAGGACGACAAGCTCTTTGGCTCCGTCACGGCGAAGGAAATCCACGCCGCGGTCGAGGCCCAGGGCGTGAAGTTCGATCGCAAAAAGCTCGTGCTCGGTGAGCCCCTCAAGGCGCTCGGCCAAGTGCAAGTTCCCGTGAAGCTTCTCACCGACGTCGTCGCCACCCTCAAGGTGGAAGTCGTCAAGAAGTGAGCCTCGCATGATGTCGTCCGCGGCCCATGCCGCGGGGACATCACTTGTGGTAAGCATCTGAAACCTCGGTTGCGCAGACGGCGCAGCCGGGGTTTCGTGCTTTTTCGGGAGGAAGATCTGTGGAAAAGGCGTGGAAAACGCGGGGAAAGCCGGAGATCGTGGAGCCGCCGCAGATCGACGGGCGCGTTCCCCCGCACGATCTCGACGCCGAGGCGGCCGTTCTGTCGGCGATCATGATCGACAGCATGGCGCTCGACCGCGTGCTCGAGTTCCTCAAGCCCGAGCACTACTACTCGGAAGCGCACCGCCGCATTTACGAAGCGTGCATCGAACTGCGCCAGGCCGGCCAGCCCGTCGACATCGTGCAGGTGGGCACGTACCTGAAGAACCGTGAGCGCATCCAGCAGATCGGCGGGATGGCGTACCTCACGGAGATCCTCAACTGCGCCCCGGCCGTGGCCAACATCGCCGCCTACGGCACCACGATCCACGAGAAGTGGCGCGTGCGCCAGCTGATTGCCACCTGCCAGCGCGTGGCCGCGCAGGGTTACATCGACTACGGCGACGCGCAGCACTTCATCGATGGCGCCGAGCAGTCCGTGTACGAGCTGAGTCGCACGTCGGAGTCGAGCAGCGTCGAGAAGCTCATCAGCGTCATGAAGAAGTCGTTCAAGCAATTGACCGACGCCATGCAACGCGGCGATCGCATCACCGGTGTGGCCACCGGGTTCGATCGCTACGATCGCCTCACCGCCGGCCTCCACCCGGGCGACCTCTCCATCGTCGCCGCGCGTCCCGGCATGGGCAAAACGAGCTTCGTCCTCAACGTGGCCGTCAACGTGGCGAGCCCCAAGGGCAGGGAACTCGAGAACGATCCGAACCAGCGCTGGGAGCAAGAAGGGGCAGGGGTGGCCGTCTTCTCCTTGGAAATGCCGCGCGAGCAGCTGGCCAATCGTATGGTGTGCTCCGAGGGCAAGGTCGACGTCAGCAAGGTCCGCTCGGGCTTCCTCAGCCAACAAGATTGGAACCGCCTGACGCAAGCCGCCGCCTTCCTCGGCAGCTTGCCCATCTGGATCGACGACTCGTCGACCTTGAGCATTCTCGAGCTTCGCGCCAAGGTGCGCCGCCTCCAAGCCGAGTACGATCGCGAGCCCGAGGACGGCCGCGGGGGCCGCAAGATCGGCCTGGTCATCATCGACTACTTGCAGCTCATGAAGGGCCGCGACGGGGTCAGCTCCCGCGAGCAAGAGATCAGCGAAATCTCCCGCGGACTCAAAGGCCTCGCCAAAGAGCTCAAGGTCCCGGTCATCGCCCTCTCGCAGCTGAATCGCGCCGTCGAGACGCGCAGCGAGAAATCCAAGCGCCCCCAGATCAGCGACCTTCGCGAGTCGGGCGCCATCGAGCAGGACGCCGACAACATCATCTTCATTTACCGCGACGACTACTACAACAAGGAAGGCTCGACCGAGCCCAACATCGCCGAGTTGATCCTCGCCAAGCAGCGTAACGGCCCGACCGGCACGGCGAAGGTGCGGTTCGACAAAGAATACACGCGCTTCGACAACTTGCCCGATGGCGAATACGAGGACGAGCCGGGCTGATTCCCGACCGATGCCTTCCGAGATTCGACTTTTGCGTAACTTTCCTGGTAAAAACGACGCCTCCTCATGAAGTCGCCTCTGGAGTCCATCGTCGATACGCGCCGTGTGATCATCTCGGTGGGGGCGGGCGGGGTCGGTAAGACCACGACCTCCGCGGCGCTGGGGGTCGCGGCTGCGCAGCGCGGAAAGCGCGTGCTGTGCCTCACCATCGATCCGGCGCATCGCCTCGCCGAGAGCCTGGGCATCGCCCGGATGAACACCGAGGCCATGGACATCGACCCGGCGCGTTTCGCCGACGCCGGCGCGCCACTCAAAGGCTCGCTCACCGTGATGATGCTCGATACGAAGCGCACCTTCGACGAGCTGGTGATGAAGTATTCTTCGAGCCCCGAACGCGCGCAGCGCCTCTTGGACAACAAGATTTACAAGTACGTCTCCACGTCGCTCGCCGGTACGCAGGAGTACATGGCGATGGAGAAGCTGATCGACGTCAAGGGCGATCCCCGCTACGACCTAATCTGCCTCGACACGCCGCCCACCGCCAACGCGCTCGACTTCCTCGATGCGCCGGAGCGGCTGGTCGACGCACTCGATTCCGCGGCCATGCGCTGGTTCGTGGATGCGTTCCAGTCGACGGGAAAGCTGTCGCTCAACATCCTCGCGCGCTCGGCGTCCGTGGTGCTGCGCGCCATCGGCAAGATCACGGGTGGCGGCTTCTTGGAAGATGTCGCGGGGTTCATCACGGAGCTGAACGATCTCTTCGGCGGATTCAAAGAGCGCGCGGCGCGCGTGCAGGCCGCGCTGCGAAGCAAGGACGTCGCCTTCGTGCTGGTGACGTCGCCGTCGCCGGTGAGCATCAAAGAGGTGCTCTATTTCTCCGGGCGCCTGGCCCAGCACGACATGCCGCGTGGCGCGCTGGTGGTGAATCGCTACCGCGTGCCGCCGCCGCATGCCGGAGATGCGCCCATTCCCATCTCGGTGGCGCACGCGGCGGTGATGACCCGCGGTATCCAACTCGAGGACGAAGCGGCCGAGCGCCTCTCACGCGCGCACCTGGACGCCGTTCACCTTGCGGCGCTGGACCATCGCAACGTCGGCGTGCTGCACGCGGAGCTTCCCGAAGACGTGCCCATCGTGAAGGTGCCCGAGCTTGCGTCGGACGTGCACGACGTGCGTCTTCTTTCGGACCTCGCGGCGACGTTGATGTCCGGCGGTATCTAGCGGGATTCGCCGTCGCGAGAACGCCACGACGAGCACGGCCACCGGGCCGATCAGCGCCGCCGCGAGCAACGTCAGCGCGGTGCCTGTCGGGGTCGCAAGTCCGGCGATCCCCGCGGTGATACTCAGAGCAAGCAACCAGACGACCCACGACGGGGTCGTCGCTCGTGAAACGAACTTCGGTGGCGACAGTCGAGTTCGACGGCAGACCACCGCACTGCGATGGAAAGGCATGGGGAGAATCCCGCATTGGAGAATCGTGTGGGCCCCCCCGGGTGTTTCAGATCTACAGATGGCCCTAGCGGATCATTTCCGTGTGACTACGGTGGGTCGGCGCGGGACGATGGCTCGGATACACTTGCCACCATGCAACGAGCCCACGTCCTCGCGGCCTGTTTCGTCGCCGCCGCAACGACGGCGTGCAGCGCCGACCGAAACGAAGATTCGCGCGCATCGTCCACGGAGATCATCTCCGGAGCCGACTCGAGCGCCGCGCAGGACGAGACCGTTCTTCTCATGCGCTACCAGCCCTCCGGCGTCATCGTCACGATCGAGCGGTGCACCGGTACGCTGATCGCGCCCAACCTGGTACTCACCGCGCGCCACTGCGTCTCCGCCACCGACGACAACGCCGCCTCGTGCAAGGACAACGGCGTCCACGAGGACTTTCAGGTCGGAGGGCTCTACGTCTTCACCGGCGCGCAGAGCCCCGGGGATCTCCGCAAGGCCGAGACGTACGAGAAGGCGGCCGCCAAAGGAAAGAAGATCTACACGGACAAAGGGACCAATCTCTGCGGCCACGATCTCGCCTTGTTGGCGCTCGATCGACCCATTCCCAACGCGAAGATCGCCCCCATCCGCCTGTACACCCGGGCGGCCGCCGGCGACCCCTTCACCGCCGTGGGGTGGGGCATGACGGAGAACTCCAACTCGGGCAACAGCGGCACCGAGCCTGCCGTGCGCAAGCAGCGCACCGGCCTCACCGTGACCGCGGTGGGCCCCGCCGCAGCCTCCAGCTCGCATCCGGAGCTCACCGCCGTCGATTTCATGACCGGCGAATCCATCTGCGCCGGCGACAGCGGCGGCCCAGCCTTCAGCGACGACACGCACGCCGTCATCGGGGTCGTCTCGCGCGGTGGCAATGGCACCTCGGGCGAGCCGCGTGGATGCATCGGTTCCAATACGACCAACGTCTACACGGAGACCGCACCGTTCAAGACCCTCATCCTCGAGGCCTTCGGCGACGTCGGCGAGACCCCATGGGTCGAGGGCTCCGGGGATCCGGGAAAGGCCCGCTTCGGTCAGGCTTGCCAAGGCCCGACCGATTGCCAATCGGGCCTCTGCTACCAGGGCGCCTGCACCCTCGATTGCTTCTCCACGGCGTGCCCCACCGGGTACGAGTGCTCGCTCGAGGGCAACCAGAAAGTCTGCAAGGTGCCCGTCGGTAGCCGCGGTGCCGACGCTGGCCCCAACAACCCGAGCACGCCCTCCGAAACGGAGATCGCGGGCGGAAGCTGCTCGGCCTCTCCGCGGCGCGCGCCGTTTGCGTACGGCGCGCTCGCATCCGCGATGTTCGCGCTCGCTCTCGCGATGCGACGACGCCGCGCTTCGAATCTCACAGATCGAGCTGAATCCCGATCTCGATGACCTGGTCCGCCGGGATCTGAAAATGCCGGTCGGCCGACACCGCATTTCGCTGCAAAAAGCCGAAAATGCGCTCGGCGAATTGCCCCATCGCCCCGGTGTCCAAGCCCAGCACCCGCTCGCGCCCGAGAAAGTACGTCACCTTGTCCAAGTTGATGGGCAAGCCCGCCTTTTCCCCGGCCTCGCGCACCACCAGGGGCACGTTGGGCGTCTGCATGAACCCGTAGCGCGCCACCACGCGGCAGAAGCCATCGTGCAGCGGCGCGACCTCGACGCGGCGCTCGGGCGGCACTGAAGGGATATCCTCCGTGATCACCGTCAGCAGCAGCACCGAGCGGTGGATGGTGTGCGTCCGATCGACCAAGTGAATCAAAATCGGCGGCACCAGGGAGGCGGCCGAGGACATGAACACCGCGGTTCCCGACGTGCGCGCCTCGAGGCTCTCCACGAGGCGAGGGAGGGCTTCTTCCATTTTGCCGCTTCGTTGCTGGTACTGCTCGAAGACGAGCGTGCGCCCCTTCGTCCAAAGGAGCATCGCCGCGACGAAGACGACGCCGATCATGATGGGCACCCACCCGCCGTCGAGCACCTTCACCGTGTTGGCGACGAAGAACGGCACGTCGAACGAGAGAAACAGCACGAGCACCGCCGCGACGATCACCGGATGCCACTTCCACGTGTGCCGCATGACCGTGGCGAAGACGATGGACGTGAGCATCATCGTCCCTGTCACCGCGATGCCGTATGCGGAGGCCAGCCTCTCGGACTTCTGAAAACCGAGCACCAAAAGCAAACACGCCGTCGCGAGAATCCAGTTGATCTGCGGAATGTAAATTTGCCCCTCGGTATGGGCCGCCGTGTGCAGGATGTTGACCCGCGGGAAGTACCCGAGCTGCTGCGCCTGCCGCGTCAGCGAAAACGCGCCCGAGATGAGCGCCTGCGACGCGATGATGGTCGCCGCGCTGGATAGCCCGACCAGGAGGAACGTGGCCGGCCCCGTGGGAACCATCGCGAAGAAGGGATTCTCCAGCGCCTCCGGGTGCGCGAGCACCAACGCGCCCTGTCCGAAGTAGCAGAGCACCAGGGCCGGCATGACCAGCGCGAGCCACGCGATGCGAATGGGCCGAACGCCGAAGTGCCCCATGTCGGCGTAGAGCGCCTCGCCGCCCGTCACCGCCAGCACGACGGAGCCGAGTACGAGGAAGCCGGGCATCCCGTTGTCGGCGAAGTACGCGATGGCATGGTGCGGGGAAATGGCCCTGAGCACACTGGGCATGTGCGCGATGTGGTAAGCCCCGAGCGCCCCGATGGTGACGAACCACGCCGCCATGACGGGCCCGAAAAACGCGCCCACGGCGCCCGTCCCGCGGTGCTGCACGGAGAAGAGCCCGAGCAGGATCACGCAGGTTGCCGGCACGACGGCCCAGGCGAGGGAAGGGCGCACCACCGTGAGTCCCTCGATGGCGCTGAGCACGGAGATCGCCGGCGTGATCGCACCGTCCCCGTAGAGCAGCGCGGCCCCCACCACGACGATGAAGGCCACCAAGGAGATGCGCATCATGCCGCGCGAGGCGCGCAGCCTTTCCGGGACGATGGCCAGCAGCGCGAAGATGCCACCCTCGCCGCGGTTGTCCGCCCGCATGATGAAGGTGAGGTACTTCACCGTCACCACCATGCTGAGCGACCAAAAGATGAGCGAGAGCAGGCCGAGCACGTCCTCCGGCACGGGATGCCCGCCGCCGGTGGCGCGCAGGCACTCCCTCAGCGTGTAGAGCGGGCTCGTGCCAATGTCGCCGAACACGACCCCGAGCGCGCCCATCGTGAGCGTCGCCAGCGAAGCTTTCTTGTGCGTGTGAAGGGCTTCGGTCTCGACGGCTTGCATGCGCGCTCCCCCGTCGCGGTCAAGCTGCTCCGCGTTTTCCTTTCCACGCCATGTTCATGTAAACGTTGCCCGCATCGAGCTCGTCGAGCATCTGCGCGAGCCGCTTTTGCCGCGTAACGTCGAGCTTCGCCCGCATGATCCAGCCGAGGTAGTCATTCTGCTGGTACGCCGGCCGGCTTCGGTAGGTGCCCATCAGCCCGCGGCCCACGATCTGCGCCTTCACGAACGCCGGCATCGGCTGAACCGCACGGGTCAGACGGCTCATGTCGGGCTTCCTCGACGCCATGGGATCGAGCCAGTGTGCGTTGATCCCACGCAAATGTCGATGCTGCCGTTACTCGGTGGCTTCTTCGCCCCGTTCGCGGCGGCGCTTTGCCTTGTAGAATACACGTATCGGAACACCTTCGAATCCGAAGTGTTTCCGCAGCTGGTTGATCACGAAGCGCCGATACGAGAAGTGCACCGCGTCCGGTGCATTCGTGATGCAGACGAACGTGGGCGGCGCCGTTTCCGCTTGCGTGATGTAGTAGAGGCGCGGCGCCTTGCCCCCGCTGGTCGGCGGCGGGCGCGTCTCGAGCACCTGGGCGAAGAAGCGATTCAACTCGCCCGTGCTGACGCGCTTGGTGAACCCTTCCTTCACGCGATCGATGGTCGCAAACAGCTCGTTGAGCCCGCGGCCTTTCATCGCGCTCATGCGCACCACGGGCGCGTAGGGCGCGAAGGAGAGCTTCTCGCGCGCCCGCGTTTCGATGGCGTCCATGTCCTTCTTCGACGACACCAAGTCGCTCTTGTTCAGCGCGATGATGACGGCGCGCGCGCGTTCCTCGGCCAGGCCCAGGATCTTCGCATCCTGCTCGGCCACGCCCTCGGCGGCATCGCACAAGAGAACGGCGACCTGCGCCCGCTCGATGCTCCGGATCGCGTGGAGCACGCTCACGGCCTCGACCGTGCTCTCCGCCTTGGCGACCTTGCCCTTGCGGCGGATGCCGGCGGTGTCGATGAGCACGTAGCGCTTGTCGCCGCGCTCGACCAGCGCGTCGATGGCATCGCGCGTCGTGCCCGGCTCCTCGCTGACCAGCATGCGGTCCTCGCCCAGCACGCGGTTCACCAAGCTCGATTTCCCGGCGTTGGGCCGCCCCACGATGGCCACGCGGGTGACGCCGTCGTCCTCCGGGGTCTTCGCCTCTTCTTCGGGCGGAAACGCGTCCACGACGGCCGCTTCCAAATCGCCGATGCCACGTCCGTGAAGGGAGCTCACCGGATACACCGTCTCGACGCCTTCGCGGTACAGCTCGAAGGCCTCCGCGTCGACCTTGGCCGAGTCGGCCTTGTTGGCCGCGAAGAACACCGGCTTCTTCGCCACGCGAAGCAGCCGAATCGCCGCCCGATCCGCGCTGGTGAGCGCCGTGGTCGCGTCGGTGAGGAAGATGATGACGTCCGCCTCGTCGATGGCCAGCTTCACGTGGTGCGCGATGCCGGCGCGCATCGGATCCTCGTCCTCGGGATCGAACCCGCCCGTATCGATCAAGGTGTAGGCGCGCCCGTAGGCCGACGTATCGGCGTAGTGCCGATCGCGTGTCACACCCGGCTCGTCGTGCACGATGGCGATGCGCCGCCGCGCGAGCCGGTTGAACAAGGTCGATTTGCCCACGTTGGGCCGGCCGACGACGGCCACGATCGGCAGGCCGGAGAGGCCCGCAGGTAATTTACTTTTGCCGCCGCCCGCAGTGGCCTTCGGCCCCTCGGTCGACTTTCGGTGCTTCGTCATCGGGAATCCTTCGAGCCGTCGGTTTCACCGATGTAGCCCATTTCCATCAGTCCGCGATCGGACTCGTACCAATTCGGTGTCACCCGGACCCAGAGGGCGAGGTGTACCTGTCTACCCATCAAGCTCTCGACCCGCGCCCGGGCCTTCGAACCGATTTCCTTGAGCACGGAGCCTTGCTTGCCCACGAGGATCTTCTTGTGCCCCTCGCGGTCGACGTGCACCGACAGCTCGATCTTGGGAATCTTGCCCGACTCGTCGAAGCGGTCCACGACCACCGCGACCCCGTGCGGGACCTCCTCGCGCGTCGCGCGAAGGATCTGCTCACGCACGAACTCCGCCACCAAAAAGCGCATCGGCCGATCGGTGAGGGTGTCCGCCTCGTAGAGCAGCTCGTCCTCGGGCAGGTGGGCCTTCACCTCGAGCAGCACCCGGTCGAGCCCATTCTGCTTCTTCGCACTGATGGGCACCAACGCCGCGAAGTCGAAGGCCTTCGAATACGCCTCCAGCACGGCAAACAGCGCCTCTTTGTTCGTGGCCCGGTCGATCTTGTTGATCGCGAGCACGACGGGCACGTTCGCGACCTTCAATTGCTCGAGCAGCGACGCATCGAAGCGCCCCACCGTCGGTACCGGCTCCACGCCCACCGAGGTGACGAAGACCACCACGTTGGCTTCGCGCGCCGCTTGGCGCGCTTCGTGGTTCATCCGGGCGCCAAGTTTCGTCTTGGCGGCGTGCATTCCGGGGGTATCGATGAAGACGTACTGGGCATCCTTTTGCGTCAGAACGCCAAGGATGCGGTCCCGCGTGGTTTGCGGGTGATGACTCACAATCGCAATGCGCTCGCCGAGGAGCGCATTGAGTAGGGTGCTCTTTCCAACATTGGGCCGCCCCACCAGGGCTACGGTCCCGACACGAATCTTCGACATGATTGCAGGGCGGCGCACCGTATCACGGCTTTACCGTCTTCCCCATCCCGACTACCCTCCGGGCCGGTTTTTGCGATGAGCGAAGAATCCGACGACAAGCTTGCTTTGGACTCGAAGACGGCCGAAAAACCCGAGGAGAAACGGGAGGCTGCGCCTGAAAAGGCGCCATTCCGATTCCCGCCCTGGACGGTGACGGCCCTCGCAGTGGCCATTCCCGTCCTGGTGTTGCTGCTCCTCCCGCCGCTTTCCAAGAGCGGCCTCTGGGACCCGTACGAGCTCAACATCGCGGATTTGGGCCGCCGCCTGGCGCTCAATCTGTTCCACGCCAGCGCCCTGGCGCTCTCCGGCGCGGACAATTCGCTGCCGCACTTGAACGACCTCGGGCGCCCCGAGCTGCCGTTCACGTCGATTGCCCTCGGATTCAAGCTTTTCGGTCTGCACGAGTGGTCGGGCCGCCTGCCGCTGGCGCTCTGGGGCATCGCGGGGGCGCTTTCGCTCTACGCCGCCGTGGCGCGCTTGGTGGACCAGCGCGCGGGCCTCTATTCGGTGCTCGCCCTGGTGACGATGCCGCTCTACTTCGTGCAAGCCCGGTCGATGCTGGGCGACATCGTCACGATGAGCGGCGTCTCGATGGCCTTCTCGGGGCTGTCGGTCGCCGTCTTCGACCGGCGCCCGGATTCCGGAGCCGGTGCCCGCTACGCGTTTCTGGCGCTGGGCTTGGTGGGCCTGCTGGTGGGCTACTACAGCCGCGGTGCGCTCTTCGGCCTCGCCGTGCCGCTCGCCGGCGTGGGCATCGCATGGTTCGTCGTGGTGGCCGCCGGCCGCCGCGAGACCCTGGATTCGCTTTCCGACACGATTGCCGTTCTCGGATTGGCGCTGGCCATTTACGCCGTCGTGGCGGCCGTGCGGGCCATCGACAAGGGCGACACGAAGAACCTGAGCCCCGCCATCGGTGCGATGCTCCGCACCCCGACCCGTTACCCCACGTTCGATCTGATGATCGGCCACCTGGGGCACGCGCTCGCGCCTTGGAGCGCGTTCATCCCGTTTGCCTTGGGGCGCCTCTTCATTGCGCCGCCGGCGGCGCATGAGACGGCAGGGGAGAAGCAGGCCCTCCAACGCGAGACCCTTTTCCGCGTGGCCATCTTGGTCGGCGGCGCGGTGGCCTTCACCGTCCACGGCTTCATCGTGGCCAAGACGGATCTCGTGGCCTTCTGCGCGCCGACCATTTTGGCCGCGGCCTGCGGCATCGCCATCCGCGACTTCGAGCGCGGCGCGCACGCGTCGGTGGCGCTGGGCGTGGGCACCGCCGTGTTCCTCGGCGTCTTCCACCACGACTTCCACGAGCTGCCCGACAAGGCCTACCAGGCCTTCGCCGTCGTCGGGGCGAGCTTCCCCGAGACCTTCAAGGAGCACGCGCTCGCGCTCTGGACCGTCGCCCTCGTCGGCTTTGCGGGCATCGCCTTTCTGTCCTGGTGCGAGCGTACCGATCGCGATGTCAAACGCCGCCCGTTCGACGTCGACAACTACCTCCACATCGCCAACTCGCTGCGCGATGCGTGGGATGGCCTTCTGGCCCTCGTCTATTTCGCCCTCGTGGCCGGCGCCTCGCTGGCCGGGCTCCTCATTTGGGTGGCCACGCGCTTCCACTTGAAGATGCTCACCTCCATCTCGATGCAGATGCGTGAGGGCGCGCTCAATGCGTGGTGGGTCACGGCCCTCGTTCCGCTGGTGGCCATCTTCGGAATCTTTTTCGCGACCGACGTGTGGCTCTGGATGTTCGGCTCCGCGAAGCCCCTCAGCGTGGGCTCGCTCACCCGCGGCTTCGAGCCCTTCGAAGAGTTGTTCGGCGCCATCAAGCGCGAAGAAGATCGCACGCGCAAGGTTGGCTACCTCGTCATTCTGGTTCCGCTCATGGTGCTCGCGGTGCCGCTCGGGGTGTTCGGCGTGCTGATGTCGCGCCACATCAACCCGCTGGTGGCCCTGGCCTTCGCCGTGCCCTCGGGCATCGCCACGTTTTTGATCCTCGGCTTCCTGGGCGAGCTTCTCCAGGGCCGCCGCGCGGCGGGCTTCATGGCCCTCGGCACCGCCCTCGGCGTGGTTCTCTCGGGCGCGTACTACCCCGCGCTCGCGAACCAGCTCTCGCCGAAAGAGGTGTTCGAGAGCTACGAGCGCACGCACAACAGCGGCGAGCCGCTCGCGCTCTTCGGCGTGGGCGGGCGCACGGCGGCGTACTACGCAGGAGGGGAGCCGCCCTCGTTCTCCGATGCGCACGGCGCCTACCAATGGCTGATGGGCGGGGGCGAGGGCCGCCGCTTCGTCGCCATGAAGGCCGACGAACTCGCGCGCCTCAATCAGACGTATCGCGAGCGGGTGACCCCGCGGCAGAACCTCCCCGTGCTCGATGCGCGATCGAGTCAGATTCTCCTCATCGCATCCCGGTTGCAGGGTTCGGAGAAGAATCAGAATCCGCTGAACAAGATTCTGCTTGGCGCACCGCCGTCCCCGCAGCATCCGCTCGACGTGAACATGGATGACAAACTCCAAGTTCTCGGGTTCGACCTCAACGACAAGAATGGCGACGCCGTCAAATCCGTCGCTCCCGGTCGCAAATATCGGATGAGGACGTATTACAAAGTGCTGGCGCCAGTCACCACCGAATGGGAAGCCTTCATTCATATCGACGGATATCGCCGCCGCCACAACGGCGATCACAAACCGGTGGAGGGCAAGTATCCATTCTCCCTCTGGTTGCGCGACGATCTCTTGGTGGACGACTACGAGTTCTCGCTCGAACCGAACTTCTCGCCGGGCACGTATACGATCTATTTCGGCTTATTCGTCGGTGATACCAGACTCAAGATCAAGAGCGGTCCGAGCGACGGAGACAATCGCATCAACGGTGGACCGCTCCTCGTTCAATAGCGCGTTCCTCAGGAACGGCGAGTTACCACCTGGTGAAATAGATTCCTTTGGGGTTGCGTCCGGCGCGATTGAGTGCCAAGGCGGTCAGATGGCAATGCGCGACGACGCGTCCAGTCCCCATAGCTCTGCCCCATCTTCGGAGGACCGCCGGCGCAACGACCGCTACGAGGTGATCTGGTCGGTGGATTGCGTAACGGACGAAACTTTTCTCTACGCGTCGATCACGAACATCAGCGAGATGGGCATTTTCGTGAAGACGCTGGAGCCGCTGCCCATCGGCACACGCCTTTTGCTCTCCTTCTCGCCCCCAGGCTACGAGCCGTTCAAACTCGGGGGCGTGGTGGCGTGGCAAAATCGCGTGAAGCTTCAAGCCGACAATCCGAACCCCGGAATGGGCGTCCGTTTCACCGAGCTGGGAATTCAAGAACGCGAACGGTTGGTCGAGGTCATTCGCACCATCGCGTATCTCCGCGGCGCAAACTAGCGCCCATGTTGGATTGAAAATCCTATTCGCCGACAGGGAAGCGGCGGCCGTAGATGCCGGAGCGCGAATCGTTCGTCGTATCCTCCCAGCCGATGGCCACGTAGGCGCCCGCGCCGCCGACGGCCACCGTGGGGTTCGCGCGGCCGCGTCCTGCGACGATGCTGGCCTGGAATTCGGTTTCCTGACCATCGACGTGGTTGAACAGTGCGCCGCCGTTGCCGCCGAGAAAGCGCCCGCGCACATGGCCGCTGGGGAAGTCGACCCACGCGGCGACGTACGAGCCGCCCACGGCGGAGGAGCTGGCGATGACCGGCGCGTTTTGCTCGCCGTCGCTCGCCACGTCGTTGATCGCATCGCGCTGATCGCCAGTGACGGCCTGCGCCCCATCGGCGGTCAACCTGTAGCGCTGGATGAAGATGTCGCCGTTCTTGCGGCCCTGATCGGCCCAGACGATGGCAAAGCGCCCATCCGGCAGCGTCGCCACCGAGGGATGCGACTGCACGCCGGTATGCGAGGCGTCGTTCACCGTCTGCTCCGGACCCACGAGGGCACCGTCGGACCCGATGAGCCGCATTTTGATATCGGTCCCGCTTTGCCACGTGGCCACGTACATCGCGCGGGCGGCGGCGCCCCCCGCTCCGAGCGTCGCGACCTTGATGCCGTGGCTGCTCGAACCGCTGCCTAGATCATCGTGCTGCGGTCCCAATGCCTTCGTGGTCGGGTTGTACGTGCGCCCGTGCACCCGCCCGCCCTCGACGTCCTCCCAGGCGATGAAGAACAGACCATCGGTGCCCAGCGCCACCGACGGCCGAATCTGCCGCCCGCCCTCGCCGTTGGCACCATTGATGACCTTGGGATCCTGCCGGGCTTGTTCCGCACCGAACGCCGGCGTCATGGAGCGCAGGCTGATGTCCGGCGAGCCGCCAATGTCGTCGTCGTAGACCACGTAATACCTGCCCGCCGCATAGACCGCTGCAGGACGAAACTGATTTCCACCTTCGGCCGTGGGCGGGAACGTGGCGGCGGCCGAGTTGTCGTTGGGCAGGTAGAACGAGAAGTTCTGCATCTCCGGCCCCTGCTTCGCGTACGGCGCGAATGCGTCGGAAAGCACGCGCATCGTCACCTCGGTCTGCCCCGGCGTCTGATCGCCGAAGAACGCCACGAAGCGCCCCGCATCGCTCCCAGGAGCCGATCCCGAGGGCCAAAGGAAGAACGGATCCCTCTTGTCGCCCGGCTTGCCGTTCGCGGTGCTCGGGGCACCGCGTCCGCCCGACAGGAGCACCTCGGAGGTGTGACAGGAATCGTCGCATATCGGGTCCGGCTTCTCGCACTGCTCCGTCGGCTCGATCACGCCGCTGCCGCAGAACGCGGGCTTGATGAAGCGCCGCATCCTGATCTCGACCGGCACCGCGTCTTGGTTGGCGATGGCCTTGCTGCATCCGACGGCCACACGCTCGCCGCTGCTGCCCACGCCTTCCGCGAAGAAGACCCGCACGTCGTTCGACTGCTCGATGGACACATCGCCGCAGAACTTCACGCCGTCGGCGCAGCCCTGGGACGAGAGCTCCTTCGTCGCGAGACGTCGCGCCGTTGGACCGGTGACGTTGCCGTCGGCCGCGCAGTCCACACCGTCCGCCGTGGCGTAGACGATGAGCGTGAGCTTGCGCACGTTGTCGAACACGCCGCGCGGAAACAACAGGGAAGGCCCGACCTTGGCCCGCGCCGCGCCGCCGTCTTCCGACGAACACGCCGCCGCGCCGGAGAGGCCCACGAGAAGCCCGAGGAGAAGTCGTACACCGCGCATGAGCTGCGTGGGTTTATACATGATTTCTACTTCGCCGATCGTTTCCAGAATCCCAGGAATCGCCTCTCCGCAGGTTTCGACGAAGCCTCGGGGATGCGACCCACCCCCACGAAGGAAAGCGCATCTTCCAGCGCACGACAGACCTCCACGCGCCCGCTCACATAGGCGCGACGATACCCGGCACGCGCCACACACTGCGCAACGCGCCCTGCCCATACTTCGATGGCTGCAGCGTCATCATCAGGGTAACCGCCGGTCACGGCGACCGATTCCTCGTCGATTCGAACGGCGCAAAATGGGTAATCCCACGCCGCTGCGGCATCGGCGCGGGCCAGATCCGCCTGGGCGGCGGCGAAGCCTTCCGCGGCCGCCGCGCGCATCGAAACCCACGGATCGATGGCGAAGTCGCTGCCGGTGGCCGTGACCGCGTAGGCACCATCCAGGGTCGACCCGAGCAGGGTGGGGGAGCCTCCCCGTGTCGCGATCAGATGCCCGAGGCGCCAGCACGCGTGGAGCACGTCGCGCTGGGCAAGGTGGCCGACGATGCCCTCCACGATGAGCGCCCGCAAGGTGCGCGTTGCTTCCACCACGTCGTGGTCCGCGGGCAAGAGGGCGCGCGCATGGTCCTGGGTGCACCATGCTTCGACGAGCGCATCGACCGATGCCACCGCTATTTCTTTTCCGCGGCCGGGGGGGCGGCCTTGCGCGACGGCATGTTGCGAACGCCGCCCTTTGCGCTCATCGCATCCAGCTCACTTTGTGCGCGCGCCGCGTGGGTCGGTACCGTGAGCAGGCGCCCGAACTGAGCCCGTGCCTTGTCCGTCTGCCCGATCTGCTTGTAACAGAGGGCTCCCTCGAAGGTGGCGTCGTAGCCCACCGAGGTGCCATAGGCGCGTGCCGCCACTTGATCGAAGCGCGACACCGCCTCCGCACAACCGCGCGACTCCCGCACACTGCGCGCCGCCCACAGCGATGCGCCGGCGTTGCCGTTCGCCGCCAACCCATCGAACGAGCGCGTCGCCTCGTCGTAGTTGTGCGCGCGGTACGAGGCCAGTGCCACCTCGAGGCTCGAACCCTGATCGCCCGAGCCTCCAGCTTGGGAGCCCGCTCCCGCATGCGAGTCGCTCCCGCTCCTCGAGATTCCCGCCACCCCCGCCTTGGAGGGACTCGGCGCTTGCGCCATCGGCGCGGCCTGCATCGGAGCGCCCCCGACGGCCGCGGCATTGCTCTCGCTTCCCTCGGTGAGACCCGACGAGGGCGCATTCACGGCCGGCGGAGCCGGAGGTGCGGTCGCCGCAGCCACCGGCATCTCCTTCGCCTCCTTGTCCTTCTCGTCGGCCCGTTCGCGACGCTCGTCTTTGGCCACCCAACCTTCGGCGCTTGCAAACGCCGGCGGAGCGGCTGCGGGCTTGCGCACCTCGATCGCACCATGCGCGCCGGTCGCGCGGTCCGTATCGAGCGGGTTGTCCTGCTCTTCGGCCGGTGCCGAAGCTGCAGGCGCGCCCTGCTCGGTCACCACCATGGGAGCGCTTCCCATTTGTTGAACGCTGCTCCGCGCGCGCAAGAGCAGCACGCTGGTCGAGCCGATCATCAAGAGGAACACGGCGGCCATCGCGGTCTGCGGGCGCATGGCCCAGCTTCCGGCCCAGGACACCACGCGCGAGATGCGCCCGCGCAAGGGCACGACCTTCTGCGCTTCCTTCGTGGCGGCCAGGATGCGCTCCTCCAGGCCCGCCGGGGGTTCCACCGTTTCGAGGATGGCGATGCGGCGGGTGGCCGAGAGCCCATGGAGCAAGCTGGCGCAACGCGCGCAGCCTGCGACATGTCGCTTGCTGGCGGCGCTCGTCAGCTCATCGAGCTCGTCGTAGAGCTCATCCATGAGCGTGCTCTCGAACTTCTCGCAGTCCATACCTTTCCTCTTATCGACTCCCTTATTGATCCACGTTGTTCATCGAAGCGCCCGCGCATACTCCTCGTACTCGCTGAGTGCGTCTTGCAGCCGTTCCAGCGCATAGCGCATCCGGCTCTTCACCGTATTTTCGGGAACCCCCGTGATCTCGGCAATCTCCTTGAAGGGGAGATTCGCTAGTTCGCGCATCAAAAACACCTCGCGCTGGTCGTCCGGAAGCCCCTCGACCGCCTTGGCGATCCGTTGCTTGATTTCCGTCCCGCCGGCGTCCCGCTCCACATTGGCTCGGTTGTCCGCGGTCTGCTCCCCCAAGGTCGGGCCATTGCCGTCGCCATCGCCCTGTGCGTCCCCGCGCGCCTCATCCAGAGAGGGGTGCCTTCGCAACGCCCGCTTTCGCATCTGGTCGATGCAGAGGTTGCGCGCGATCGTATAGAGCCAGGTGGTGAACCGCGCCTCGTGCTTGAAATCGGCCGCGTTTTGCACCACCCGCACGAAGGCGTCCTGCACCACGTCTTCCGCGGCCTGCGTCGCCCCGCCCAATTGCCGGTACGCAAAGTTGTAGAGCGGCGATTGGTGCCGTCGCACCAGTTGGGCAAAGGCCGTCCCGTCCCCGCGCTGGTAGCGGATCATCAGGGCTTCGTCGGTCACCTCGGGGCGGGCGGAAGTACTCACTGTACCTCCTCACGCACGCCGAGCGCCGCACCTGTCGCATTTGACTGGCACGATGCGCACAAGGGATGGCTGCTAACACGCGGGCAAACATTTCCTTTGAGGATCCGACGTGTAGGCCCCCCAAAAGATCTTTTGGCTCTCGCGTGGACTGCGCCCATGAGTTCGGCGTGCTCTCCCCGTGCTCGTTCTCCGACGTTCAACTTCGACAATGTATCGAGGATCTCGCCAGAAATGCCGCAGAAAAACGGCAGAAAGGAGGAGCGCGGAAGAGCGAACCTTTCGGCCGGCTACTCTAATTCAGGCTACGCCCCACGGGCTACAGGCTACAGTGGCTCGCTTTGAATGTCCGGGCGGACGGGGGAACCCCAAGAGGCCTCAAGCGGACTTCTCGTTGCAAGCCAGCGCCGGGCACAACTAGACTGCCCATCGCAGTACGCAGTAGCTGGCTTGGTTTTGTGTCTTGGATTTGTGAAGAGGAAGGGTTTCCGAATGCGACGTCATGCGGCAATGGGTCTCACTTTTCTTCTGTCGGTTGCGGTTTCGTTCTCGGTCATCGCGCAGCAACCGACGGCCACGAAGGGGGATGGAAAGGCTGGCACGGCGAAAGATGGCGGAGCAACATCCACCGCGAGTCCCGCAGGACAGGCAGCAGCTACGGGAGGGGCAGCGGCGGGTGCTGCCAAAGATGGCGGCGCGCCCGTAGGCGCGACCGGCACGGCGACAGGGTCTGCGTCTGGGCAGATGGATGGCCAAACGTATGCGGTACGCCTGCGCGATCTGGAGGCACGGGTCGACGAGCTGAAAGACCAGATTGGTCGCAGCCACCGACGTCTCGCCCTGCTGTCGGACACGATCATGACGCAGGGGGCGGGAGGTTCGCGCTCCGAGATTACATTCCACAACGAAATGTCGAGCGCCTTCAAACTGACGCGGGCCCTCGTCACGCTCGACGGCGCCGTTCAGTACAACCGGCAAGACGAGACGGGCGCACTGGCCGATCAGAAAGACGTTCCGATCTTCAGCGGCTCGGTGCCCGCCGGCGACCACACGATCTCCGTCGTCCTGAATTTCCAGGGTAACGGGTACGGCGTCTTCACGTACTTGCGCGGCTACAAGTTCGAGGTGAAGTCGAGCCACTCCTTCACGGCCGTGGAGGGCAAGACCATGACCGTGGACGCCACGGCGCTGGAAAAGGGCGGCGTCACCACGCCGCTCGAGCAGCGCCCCACCATCGAGTGGCACGAGAAGGTGCAATCGCTCGGTGCACAGCCGGTTCCGGCGGGTGCAGCTCCAGGCGGGGCCACGGCGCCTGCGGCCGCCCCCGCACCCGCTGGCAGCGCGTCCGGTAGCGTGGGCGTCTCGGTCGGCGGGGGCAAAAAGTGAGAGGGCGGGCGCGCCTACAAGACTGGCGCGTCTATCGCGTGTTTCTCGCGATAGGCGTTCCGCTGGTCTTACTTCCCTCGGCGGCCTTCGCCGAGAGCTCCGACGAAAAAGCTCGCAACGCGCAGGCCGACATTCAGCAGGCCGATCGCGACGTTCCGTCGGTCAACGCTTCCGTCGCCAACGCGCGCACGCAGCTTCTTTCCGCCGAGCAGCGCGTCGCCAACGGCGAAATCCTCTACCGCATGAAGGACTACGACCGTGCGGCGGTCGTCCTCGGCGAAATCATCGAGGGGTACCCCAACACCCCGAGCTATCCGGACGCGATGTTCCTGCGCGGCGAGACGTACTACGCCTCGCAGCAGTACCTCTCGGCCCGGCGCGATTACCGGCAGCTGGTCGATCGCGGGGGAGAGCCGCGCTTCCAGCCGTACTTCGGCAAGGCCCTGGCGCGTCTCGTGGACGTGTCGGTGCGCCTTGGCGACACCGCCTCGCTGGACGACGTGTACCAGCGCCTCCAGCAGGTGCCTCCGGTCCAGGTCAACGCGGGCATCCAGTACGCGCGCGGAAAAGCTTCGTATTTCCGCAAGGATTACTCCACCGCGGGGCAGCACTTCGGCCAGGTGCAGAACGGCACGCCGTACACGCACCAGGCGCGGTACTTCTCGGGCCTCGTGGCCATCAAGCAGGCGCGCCCCAACGCCAACCCAGGCAACCCGGTGGGCAAGCCCCTGCCGGTGGAGGGCGTCGTCAGCAACGAGCCGCGCCCCACGCCGCTCAACTACAAGCCGGCCATCGAGGCGTTCCGCCAAGTGACCGTGCTCCCGGCCGATACGCCGGAACACCAGCACGTCATCGACCTGGCGTGGATGGCCATTGGCCGCTTGTTCTACGAGATGGACCAGTTCAACCAAGCCAGCGAGGCGTATGCGCGCGTCGGCCGGGAGTCCCCCGAGTTCGACACGATGCTCTACGAGTTGGCCTGGGTCTACGTCCGCCTGGGCGACGTGCAGCGCGCCGAGCGCGCGCTGGAAGTGCTCTCCATCGCGGATCCCGACTCGAGCTACGCCGGCGACGGCACCTTGCTTCGGGCCGATTTGCTTCTGCGCGCGGGGGCCTTCGACAAGGCGCTGCAGCTCTACCTGGGCGTGCGCGAGCAGTACGATCCGATGCGGGTCAAGGTGGAGAACTTCCTCGAGTCCACCAAGGACCCGGCGGTTTACTACGAGAAGCTCTCGCAGCAGCAGCTCGATGCCCTCGACACGACCGAGCAGCTTCCGCCGCTCGCCGTCCGGTGGGCGCGCGAGGCCGAGGACGGTCCCGCAGCGTTCCGCGTGATCGACGACATCAACCAGTGCAAAAAGCTCATCACCGACTCCGAGCGCCTCATCGACAAGCTGATCACGGTGAGCCAATCGGCGAACCGCGTGCGAGCTTTTCCCGAGCTTCTCGCCGGCGAGCAGCGTGCGCTGGGCCTCATCAACAAGGTTGCCCGGGCGCGCGTGCGCCTGGCGCAGGGCCTGGACGACGAGGAGCCGTCGGAGCTCTCCGGTGAAATCGCGAGCGTGCGCGCACAGCGGCGCAGTCTGATGAGCGTCGTCCAGCAAACGCCGGTCACGCAGGAAGACTTCGACGAGCGTGATTACGTCGGCAGCCTGCAGTGGAACAAGGTGTCGCAGGAGCTCTCACGCCGCGTGAGGGAGGTCGACTACCTCCACGCCGTGGTCAACGGCCTGCGGCGCATGCTGCGGGAGGACGCCCAACGCGGCGTCGCACGCGATCCGGCGAGCGTGCAGCGCATCCAGGGAGAACTCGACGACAACGAGCGCCAGCTCAAGACGTACCAGGAGTCCGCCACGGAGCTGCGCCGGCAGATCGAGATTGGCCGCGCGCAAATCGGCCTGGGCGACGCGCGCTACCAGAACGATGCGCTGGCGCGGCAGCAATTCCGCGACCTGGTCGAGCGCGAGGCGCAGCTAGCCTCGGGCGGGCAGGCGGGGTCGAATGCGCAGGCGTACGCCCAGCGCATCTCGCCCATCTTGTCGCAAGCGCGCCAGACCGAGGAGCGCGTCACCGCGGCGTTCAACCAGCTCGAAGTGCAGGTCGCCCAGCGGGTGGCCGAACTGCGCGGCAAAATCGACGTCGAGGCGAAGAAGATCGAGGGCTACAAGGTGCAGCTCGGCGCCCTCGACGGAGAGGCTCACGACCTCGTGGGTCACGTCGCGGAGCGGAACTTCACCTTGGTGCGAGACAAGATTCGGGGGATCGTTCTCCGGGCGGACGTCGGCATCACCGAGCAAGCCTGGGAGGTGCGCGAGGAAGAACTCGAACGGGTTCGTAACCTCCAACACGAGCGCGCGCGCGAGGAGCAACTCCTCGACGAAGAGCTGCGTGAAGTGCTCGACGACGCTGGCGAGTCGCCTTCGTCGGCACCGCCGGCCCCCGCGAAGTAGAGACCAAGTGAGACAGCTTATGACCAACCAGAGCTTTTCGAGAAAGCGGTTCCGGCGTAGCCACGTGTTCGCAGCAGGTACCGCGGGCCTCTTGATGGCGGTCCTCTCGGTCTCCAGCTTCGCGCAGACGGCAGCCCCCGGTCGGCAGCCGGCAGGGGGCGCCGCAAAAGATGGCGGCGCCCCGCCTCCGAACTCCCCTAGTTCCCCGCCCACCCCCGGCTTTCAGGCCGGAGCATCGGCTAGCGCAGGCGATGCCGGTGTCAACGCGGCGGCGACCGGCGATGCCGGTGCACTTCGCGGCTTGCTTGCGACCCCCGACGGCGGCGTTTCCCAGGTACCCACCTTGGCGCCGCCGATCACGCGCAAGACCGTCCCGCCGCCCCCGCCGCCTTCGCCCGCGCAGGTGCAGGCCCTCGGTGAGCTGAAGACCGAGGCCGACATCTACGAGCAGGGCGCGAAGGAGTACCGCGACACCGTCACCACGATCATCAAGCTCCACTACGAGACGAAGAAGCGCACGATCCTCTCCGGCCTCGATCGCGAAATTGCGACCGAGAAAGAGGAACTGCGCAAGGCGCGCGACACCGCCATTTTGCGCCTCGAGGAGTTCATCGCGAAGTACTCCGGCCCGCGCGCCCATCCCGAGGCGACGCCCGACGCCATGTACCGCCTCGCGGCCCTCTACGAGGAGCGTGCGCGCTCGGACGAGGCGAAGGACGACCTCTCCGTCGGTCTCAAGCCGGCCATCGGCCTGTACAAGCGCGTCATCGTCGAGTTCCCGAAGTACCGCGAGCTGGCGGGCATCTACTACTTCCTCGGCCACGCCTACAACGACTCGAGCCGCACCGAAGAAGCGCAGCAGGTGTGGCGCTCGCTCGTCTGCCACAACAAATTCGCGTACCCGACGCCGCCCGATCCGAAGAACCCCGAGGCCGACAGCATCGTGCAGCTGCCTCAGGACAACACGGAAGAGTATTGGCGCGCCTGGCGTTCGCGGCATCAGGACTACAAGAGCGCGAAGGTCAACAAGCCGGAAAACCGCTACGTCGACCCGTACCCGAACTCCTGCGAGCCGATCCCCCAACCGGGCCTGCGCCCGGGTGAAGATCCCAAGTACGTGGCCGAGGTCTGGTGGCAGATCGGCAACTGGGAGTTCGACAACCTCGACATGCGCGGCGGCGTCGTGCGCGAAGAGATCGCGGCGGTGTGGGACTACAACCGCGCGGCGAGTGCCTACCAGCACTCCATGCAGTTCAAGAAGCCGCCGCTCTACGGCGTCGCGCTCTACAAGTACGCGTGGACGCTCTTCAAGCAGCAGCGCTACGAGTCGGCGACCAAAGAGTTCGTCCACCTCCTGCTCTACACCGACGAGCAACAGAAGCTCACCGGCGATCCCGGCGCGGACTTCCGAAGCGAGGCGTACACGTACATCGCCGGCTCGCTGACGAACCTCGACTTCAAGGGCCCCGAGCCCGAGGAGCCGTTCATCCAGCGGCCCGACATCGTCGACACCGAGCCGAAGCCCGAGGTGGCCGAGGCCAAGCTTCACATTGCGGTCGATCGGGTTCGGGATCCACAGCTCATTCCGCAAGACAAGCCGTGGACCATCGAGATCTACAAGGCGCTCGCGCAGGAGTTCCGTAGCCTCAACCAGTTCAACAACGCCATCGAGGTGTACGAGTCCATCCTCAAGAAGTGGCCGATGGACCCCACGGCGCCGGACGTGCAGAACGCCATCGCCGAGACGTACGACCAGATGAACATGACGAAGCGCCCGAACACGCCGGAGCACGACGCGATCGCGGCGAAGGCGCTCGAGGCGCGCACCAAGTTGGCGAACTACATCGGCAACACGCCGTGGGTCGACGCCAACAAGGAAAACCCGGCGGCGATTCAAAACGCCGAGCGCCTCGTCAAAGGCGGTCTGCGCCAGGCGGCCGCGCAGCACACGAACAACGGCAAGCAGCTCCTCGTCGCGGCCAGCGAAACGGGCGATCCGAAGCAGCAGCTCGAGCTCCTCGGCCGCGCGCAGGCGGAGTACAAGCTCGCAGCGCTGGGATGGTACGGCTTCGTGAAGCAGGACGAGAACGCACCGGACGCGTACGAGAGCCGGTACTGGCTGGCGGACGCGCGGCACAAGGAGCTTCGCATCGCGGTGCTCTTGCACAAGCTGCAGCCGCAAAGGTCGCCGGAGCCGACGCAGGATCAGATCGAGGGCGCGAAGATCGCGGCCATCGACGTGCGCGACTCGAACGAGGACGACAAGTACCTCTCCAACGCGGCGTTCTTCGTCGTCGAGGAGAGCGACGTGTACCGCGACCTCGAGTACCAGCGCTTCGACGACTCCAAGGGCACCATCGGCTTCGCCAAGCGCACCGAGGTTCGGTTCGACAACGACGGGCCGGACAAGAAGGTGCAGCGCGATCCGGTTCCGCCGAGCGTGCTCGCGAGCATCCAAGCCCGCGACGAGTACGTGCAGCGCGTGCCTCCGTCGCTCGACGCGGAGAAGCGCTCGCTCGAGTACCAGTTCTACGCGGCCGACATGTACTTCGTGTACGGCCAATTCGACCAAGCCCGCCCGCGCTACGAGCAGATGTACAAGACGGAGTGCGGCAAGTCGGAATACGGCTACAAGGCTTGGGAAAAGCTCATCACGATGAGCAACCTCGAGCGCGATGTCGATCGCTCGCGCCAATTGGCCGAGGCGGAAAAGGCGCATTCGTGCGCGGTGACCGAGGAGAACAAGGCTTCGGCCGGCATCCTGGTCAACCCGACCTTGCAAGAGGCCGCGTACATCGACGCGCGCAAGAAGTTCAAGCAGGCGAAGGACGCACCGCCCGGGCCGGAGAAGCAGAAGCTCTGGCGCGAGGCCGCCGGCATGTACGAAGCCGCACTCTCGGCCGCCCCCGGCCGCGACGAGGCACCGGAGGCCGCGATGAACGCCGCCTACGCGTACAAGCAGGTCGGTGAGTTCAACAAGGCCATCGAGCTTTACAACAAATTCATCGCCGAATACGGCAGCGAAGCGCGCTTGGATGCCCTGCAGAAGGGGGATCCGAAGGCGAAGGTCGCGCCGAATCCGAAGCAGTACCAGGAGCGCCTGCAGTACTTGGGCACGGCGTACGACGAACTCGGGACCACGTACTACGGCTTCTTCAACTACCAGAAGGCCGCCGAGACGTACGAGAAGGTCGCCGGCAACCCGCGCTTCGACGAGAAGAAGCGCAAGGAAGCCGCCAAGAACGCGATGATCCTGTACGCGAACATGGGTCAGCGCGACAAGATGCGTGCAGAGTACACCACCTTCACCAAGCTGAATCCGACCGCCGAAGAGAAGGCGAATGCGGACTTCCTGGTGGCGGACTACGACCACAAGCAGTGGAACCCGTCCGGCCCCGACACGGGCGCGAATCGGCAGACGCGCCTCGCGGCGCAGCAGTCCCTCGCGGCGTTCTACAACACCAACAAGGGCAAGCGGGACGCCTCGCGCTACGTGCTCCAGGCTGCGTACTTCCACGCGAAGATGCAGAAGACCGCCGACGACAAGGGCTACCGCACCTGGTTCAAGAACACGATCCAGTCGTGGGAGACCTTCCGCAACGCGGGATTCGCCACCAAGGACGGCAAGCCGGAGGCGCTCACGCCGCCGTTCGCGGACTACCCCGCGGAGGCCGAGTACACCTTGGCGGAGGACGAGATCAAGGCCAAGTACGACACCGATCGCCACAAGTACACGGGGGCGACGGAGGACGTCATCGGCGCGGTGGATCCGAAGACGGGCCGGGTCATCAAGACCGGCAAGTACCAGTCGAACGCGAAGGCGGCCGAGACCTACGATCAGCAGCTGCAGCACGTCGTCAGCACGTACCCGTCGCTCGAGTGGGTGCCGGCGGCGCAGGCTCGCCAGGGCGCCATCTACGACACGCTCCGCTCGGGCCTTTACAACGCGACCTCGCCGCCGCTCAAGCTGTTCACTCCGCAGCAGGAAGCGATGCTGAAGAAGCTCGAGGCGAGCGGTCGCGACAACCTGATCGAACAGGCGGACGAGATTCGCTCCACCGTCAAAGAAGGCTGGCGCACCAAGCGTGACAAGGAGCTTGCGGCCGCGGACGAAGTCATGGTCCGCCGCTACGCTTCCGCGGTGGCGTTGGCGCGGCAGTACAACGTACGCAACCCCGCGGTGACGCATGCGATCGAGCGGCTCGCGTACTTCACGGACATCCTCGGCGATGCGAAAATGCGCGAATACGTGACCAAGACCAAAGATCCGAACGACCCGTCGAAGACGCGCAATCTCGACTACAAAGACGGCCAGTACGTGCAATCGCGACCCGGCATCACGTCGGTCCCGGCGCCCTCGGGCGCGGCGTCGCCCCTCCCGGTGGCGCCATGAACGCGACGCGATTCTCACTTGGGCTCTTTGTTCTCCTTGCTGGCGCGCCGCTTGGTGTGGTGACGGGTTGCGGTGGTTCGGACCCGAAGGTCGAATACCCGCAGACCGACGCCGGCGGGCCCGTACAAACCGGTAGCGGCGCGCAGGTCGGCGTCGCTGATCCGGGGCCGCCCGGCGAATCGAGCGGCCTCACGGGCGCAGCGAAGGATGCCTACGATCGCGGCTGGAAAGCATGGCTCTCGGGCGATCTGCCCGGCGCCAAGTCCGCCTTCAAGGAGGCGCTCGACAAGGCGCCGACCTCGCCGGCCGCGCACTACTCGCTCGGCACGGTGCTCGATCGCCTCGGCGACAACTCCGGCGCGCAGCAGGAATTCCGCGCGGCCTTCAGTGCGAAAGCCGACTACGAGCCGGGTATTTGCGCGTACGCGCTCTCGCTGGCGCGCACCGGGCACGCAGGCGAGGCGAACACCTTCATCTCCGACAAGCAGGTGAAGATGGGGAAGTCGCCGCGCATCCTCACGTGCGCCGCCGACGTGAAGTCGCTGGCCAACGACAGTGCGGGCGCCCAACAAGCAGCCCAGGACGCGCTGCGCATCGACCCCGACTACAAAGACGCGATGGTGGCGATCGCGCGCGATCACTACAAAGCGCACCGCACCGAGCTGGCGAAGTACGCGCTGCAGGCCATTCTCGACGGCTTCGGCGACTCCAGCCCGCCGCGTGACAAGGACAACGCCGAGGCGCACCTGATTCGCGGGTTGATCTTGCGCGAGCAGGGCAATCGCCAGCAAGCCATGGCGGATTTCCAGGCCGCGGTGAACAAGCGTCCCGACATGGTGGAGGCGCTCATCCAGCTCGGGGCGATGAAGCTCGAGGCGGGTAACGTGGGCGAGGCCCTTCCGCTTCTCGAGGGCGCGGTTCGTTTCGGACCGAACAACCCGCTCGCCCACTTGAACTTGGGCGATGCGTACCGGCTCTCGGGCCGGCCGCAGGACGCGAAGAAGGAGTTCGACACGGCGCTCTCGCAAGACTCGAGCTTGGCGGTGGCGCACTACGATCTCGGCCTGCTCTATCTCTTCACGCCCAACGTCCCCGGAGCCACGGCGGACTCGCAGGTGGCCACGGCCATCAAGGAATTCGAAACGTACCGCTCGATGCGCGGCGCCAAGGCCCCCCCGGGCCAGAGCGACGACGTGGACGAGCTTCTGAGCCGCGCCAAGGCCAAGCAGGCCGAAATGAAGAATGCGGCCGCAGCCGGAACGGGTGGCGGAGGGGCACCCGCAGGATCGGGCAGTGCTCCCAAGGCGGGCCCTCAGCCCGTGCCGAAGAAGTGAGGTATGCGATGACCAAGCGAATCGTCTCGGGACTTTGTTTCGCGGTAGCCCTCCTCACCGCGGGGTTGGCGTCGGCCCAGCAGGCCGGCGGGGCAAAGGGAGCTGCCGGTGGCGGCGGCAAGGTGATCACCATCGGTGAGGTCACCATCGTCGGCCGCGTCCAGAAGCCCATCGCCTCGGTCGACGTGAGCAAAATCCAGGCGAAACTGACCTTGGCCGAGCTCCGTCAGCCCTTTTTGGATCGCATCGAGCAGGCGACGCTCAAAGAGCCCTTTTAAGTCTCGCTTTGATTTTCGTCGTACTGGCCAGCCTGGCCGTGGTGCTGACGTGCATCGGGGCCAGCGTTCGAAGGTTGTACTTTGCAACGACACCGACGGCGCTGGATCCCGCGCCGTTGGTGAAGGCCCTCACGGGCCCGAAGGGAAGGGCGGCCTACGAGCAGGTGTGCGCGGCCATCGTCGCGACGCCCGAAGCCGACTGGGAGCGCGACGTCGTGGAGGCGTTGGCGCAGCCTACGGGCCTGCGCGCGGCGATGATCAACGAGCAGCTGAGCGAGCTCGATTACCGGCTCCAGCGCTGGATTCGTGTCCCGCGCGTGTGCGCGAGCATCTCCAGCAGCACCGGCTTTCTCCTCGCGGCGATGGCCTTGCGCATCGGCCTCTCGGGCATCGAAAATCTGGCCGACGTCGACGTGGGCGATCGCCTCAACGCGGCGGCGCTCGATGCGCTGGGTATCGCTGCCCTTGGCATGTGGGGAACGGTGACATGCATCTCGATTCAAATGCAGGCTCGCCGCGCGGTGAAGGCGCGCCTCCAGCTGACCGACAAATGGATCGAGCGCCTCGAAGCGCTGCAGCCGAGCCAAGCTTGATCGCGGTCCTTTTCCGAACGGTGGAATTCGGCTACCGTTCCAGCGGATGAAACTTTTGGCCTAGACCAGCCGTCCAACAGCCACGGGAGAAGAGGCGAGCGAATGTCGCAGACGCACCAAGGATCGGGCGCAGGGCAGCAACCGGGACAGAATCGCCCCGGGCAGATGACCGCTGTCATGCGGGCGGTCGCGCAGCAGGCTGGGCCGAAGGTTCTGCGCATCGGTCTCGTACAAGGTGGGCGGGTCATCGAGGAGCGCATTATCAAGCAGCGCACCAGCGTGACCATCGGCACCAGCGAGAAGTCGATGTTCGTCATCCCCTCGCAGAGCGTCCCCGCGCAGTTCAAGCTGTTCGAGCTGATCGGCAGCGAGTACCACCTGAATTTCCTCGACGGCATGAAGGGCCGCGTCGCGCTTCAAACCGGCATCAGCGACATCGAGGGCCTTCGTGGCCAAGCACGCCGCGTGGGCAACGCCTACCAAGTTCGCCTCACGGAAGAAGCGCGCGGCAAAATCGTGGTCGGCGAGACCACGTTCCTCTTCCAATTCGTCGCTCCGCCGCCGCCCCAGCCGCGCCCGCAGCTTCCGCTGTCGGTCAAAGGTGGCTTGGCCAGCCAGATCGATTGGGATCTGACCATCATCGCGGCCTTCAGCTTTCTGCTGCACTTCGGCTTGATCGGCGCCATGTACTCGGACTGGATGGATCCGCCGGTCAACGAGGACTTCAACATTCAGGGCCTGGTCGACCTATCGAAGAACCTCCCGCCGGTGCAGACCGAAACGCCCACCGATGCCACCCCGAGCCCCTCGGCCACGTCCACGGCGAGCCAGGCGTCGGAAGGAAAGAAGGCGTCGGCCGGAGGCAAGGCCGGTGGCTCGGTAAGCGATGCGAAGGCCGCCGCGCTTTCGCAACAGGCCGAGGCGATGCAGATGCAAATGCTCGCAGCCTTCGGTGGCAATTCCGCGGTGCAGGGTGCGCTCAATCGAAGCGACATTCCCCCGCAGGACTTGAGCGGCGTGGCCAAATCCGGCGCGGGCGTCTCCAACACCGGCGGCGATCTCCGACTCGGCTCGGGCGGTGGCGGCGTGGTTCAACCCGGCAAAGCCGGCGGCGGCCTCGCGGGCATCGGCAACACGGGCGGTGGCGGCACCGGTTCGGGCGCTGGCAAAGAGACGGCGGTCAAAGGGCCGACGGGCGACGCGCAGATCGGCTCGACCACGGCATCGGTCCCCGTCTCCAACGCCGAACGCGTGGTGGCGGGCCTCCGTCCCAAGTTCCGCGCTTGCTACAACAAGGGGCTCGCAACCGATCCCGGCATGGCGGGCGCCGTCACCATCGTCACCAAGGTCGCCCCCAACGGCGAGGTGAGCGCCGCCGACGCGTCCAACGTCTCGGGTCTCTCGTCCGACGTCGTGTCGTGCATCCAACGCGCGGTGCGCAACGCGCAGTTCGACGCCCCAGGCGGAAGTGGCTCGACGATCAACATTCCGGTCAAATTCGTCCAACAGGGCAAATAGCGCCAGCCGGCTTCTCCCTCGTGACGCAGCCGTAGAGAAACCCCGTTCAGTATCTTGTGGGGCTATGAATGGCTAGCTGCCGGGGTGCACCGAACCTCCCGTCACGCAAATCCCGCTTGATACAGGGGAGATACAGGTTCATCGCCAGGTTTAGTTTTTGCCCGGATGAGTCACGCCGGGTGGTTGACACCCCTAGGGGCCGTCGATAGAGTCCGCGAATAACTCGCTCCAGCACACTGCGGCATGAAGCAGCACTGAAGTTTAGCGTTAGCGTGCGAGAGCTTTGCGGTACCCCCCCTGGCATCACTTCCAGACCATGAGGGTTGGAATGCTAGTCCGCTCGCCGTCACGTTCAGCATCCACTTCAGCATCCAGTACGAAGGGCACCGTGCTCAAAACCCTCGCGGGCTTTGCTTTGATCGCGCTGGTCGCAGGACCGGCCGGTGCGCAGACCGGGGCACCCCCCCCGCAGCTGCCGCCCCCCTCCGGAACACCGGCCGCAGCCACGAACCCGCGCCCTTCGGACGCGATTCAGCCCGGCGCGAGTGCGCAGGCAGGTGTTCAGGCAGACGCTCAGGTCGGCTTCGGTCGTCGCGTTCAGCTGAGCCCCCAAGAAGAAGTGCAGGAGGCGGACCGGTCGCTTTCGCGGATGGAAGGCGCGGCCATGGGCATCCGCAAGCAGCTCGAACAGGCCCGTCAGCAGAGGGACGTCGTCAAGACCCTTTGCTTGAACGACAAGCTTTCCCAGACCGACGTGGCCATTCGCTCCGCGCGGGATCGGGCGACCGCCCTCAAGATGGCGGCGCAGCGCAACGACGTGGAGTTGGCCAACCACGAATTCACGATTTTGACGGTGCTTCGTCAACGCACCGAGCAGCTCACCGCCGAGGCCAATCAGTGCATCGGCGAGGAGTCGGCATTCATTGGCGACACGCAGACGACGATGCTCGTCGATCCGAACCTCCCCGTGGAAGACACAACGGCCTTCCCACCGCTCGATCCGATCGCGATTTCCGAACCGCCCAAGTGCACTTCATGCAGTAGGTAGGCATCGCAAGTGCCGTCGGACGACGTCATCGCCAGGATTTTTCCTGATTTCGTGGCGATAGGCGAATAAGCAGATTCTCGCTCCCTCACTCCAAATCTGGTACCGACTCGTTTATTCGAGTCGGCCGCTATCCCTCCTCTCTTTTCTTCGCGCGATTTCCTAATGACCACAGCATACCCGGCACGCTCGTCACGACGACGCACCCTTTCGTGTATCGCTGCTCTGGTGGGGCTTGTTGCACCGTTGTGCGTTGCGCAGAAGGCCAATGCGCAAGAGTGGCTAAAGGATCGTCGCTACCAAGAAGGAATCGGCGTCCGCACGGGCGATTTCGAGCTCCACCCCGGCATTGCGGCGGAAGTCGGTTACGACTCCAACTGGTTTCTTCGGTCGCACAAAGTCGACGGTACCCGCATCGCCAACGGTGAGCCGAACGTCCCGGTTCAAGAGGGCGCCCTTCTCCGCATTACCCCGTCGATCAACTTTTCGACGTTGGGTCCTCAGCGCAGGGCGGGGGACACGGATGCGGCCGCAAAGCCGACCGTCACGTTCCGCGGTGGCCTTTCCGCAACGTACCGCGAGTTCTTCGGACCGCAGCGTCTGCGCGATCAGCGCAACGTGAGTGCGACGGCGAATCTGCGCCTGGACATCCTCCCCGATCGGCCGATTGGCTTCGGCATCGAGGGGCTCTACACGCGCACGATCCAGCCGAATACCACCGGTGACCCCGACCAGTCGTTCAACCGCAACGACATCGATGGCAAGGTGGAGCTCATCACCGTACCGGGTGGTGGCACGCTCGATTGGCGATTTGGTTACGGACTCCACGCCACGCTGTTCGAGAACAGCGCCGCGGTTCCGTACAACAACATCACGCACGAAGCATACACCAAGGGTCGCTGGAAGTTCCGTCCGCGCACCGCGTTCCTCTACGACGGAAGCGCGAGGTTCCGGAATTACCTGAGCGACGCGGACCGTGCGACGGTTCGCTTGTTCGACTCCACACCCGTCCGCGCGCGACTCGGTATCAACGGCCTGATCACCTCGCGTTTTGCATTCCTCGGCATGGTGGGTTGGGGCGCGAGCTTCAGTCGACCGGCCAGCCTTCCGCAGGTGAAGCAGTACAACAGCGTCATCGGCCAAGCCGAGTTCAAGTTCTTTTTGACCCCGGCACCGGGGGATGCGGACGCGGGCACCTCGCTGCTGCTCTCCTCGATCGCCATCGGCTACACGCGTGATTTCCAATCGAGCTACCTGGGCTCGCACTACGGAAGCGATCGTGGCTACGCCAAGATGCAATACATGTTCGCCGGTCGCGTGCTCCTCTCCCTCGAGGGCGGCGTGGCCGCGCTCACGTACCCGGACTTGTACTATCCGGACTTCGCCCCGGCGCCCCAGGCGAATTCGCTCGCCCAATCGGCGTGGACCGATATCCGTGCCGATGCGACCTTGTTTGCTGAATATCGATTTAGCAACTCGTTCGGCGTGAATACGACGTTCATTTACACCACCAACATTAGCGATACGCGGCTGCCGATTAACTCGGTTCCTCAGTCCGGTACCGCGGGTGGTGATCTCTACGATTTGAATTACCGGCGCTTCCAGGCCTTCCTCGGCGTACGCTGGTTCCTGTAAACCTTTTAGGTAGGGCCCGCGCGCGGACTTTGGGCAGACACGGTCCCCAAGCGGGCCTCGGCCAGGCAGCACCCACGTGAAAATTCGATTCGTATCATTGATGCTCGCGACCGCTCTCCTGTTGGCATCCACGGGATGCGGAGGCGGTTATCCCCCGAGGCCGAAGATTCCGGCGCCGGTGCAGAACTCCCAGCTCGGGCCGGGCGACAGGATGGAAATCTTCGTCGTGGGCGAGAAGGATCTGCCCAAGGACTACATGGTCAACCCGGATGGAACCTTGGATTTTCCCTACGTGGGGAATGTGAAGGTGGCCGGGTTGGAGCCCCAAGAGGTGACGGTCGTTCTCCGGGAAAAGCTCGCGCAAGGAAAGATCCTCAGCGAGCCACAGGTGATTGTCACCGTGAAGGACTATGCGTCCAAGAGGGTGAGCATCATCGGTCAAGTGCAGAAGCCCGGGAGCATCGTGTGGATTCCGGGGATGCAGCTGGTTCACGACGCCGTCTCGCAGGTGGGCGGCTTCACGTCGATTGCCGATAGCAACCACGTGCTGCTCACGCGGCAGGTGGGGCGCGACAAGAGCCAGACGTTCGTCATCAGCGCGGACGCCATCTCCGAGGGGGCGCAGCAAGACATCCTTCTGCAGGCCGGCGACACCATCAAAGTCGACCAGCGGATCTTCTGAGGCCGTGACCCCGCGAACGTGAAGGCACGCACGTGACTGCACGAAAGGCATTGCCGCGGGTCCTTCTCCTCATCACCGGGGGAACCATTTTGATGCGCGGCCGGCCCGTGCTGGAGCCCGACAAGGCCGCGGCGCGCGATCTCGTCGCGGAGGTGCCGGCGCTGGGGCGCATCGCGCGCATCGATACGCGAGTGCTCTTTCTCATGGATTCAGGCGATTTCCAGCCGGAAAACTGGGTGGCCATCGCCCGCGCGGTGCACGAGGCGCTGCGCTCGGACAAGTACGCGGGCATCGTGGTGGTGCACGGCACCGACACGATGGCCTACACCGCGAGCGCGCTGGCGTTGCTCCTCGGCCCCATCGATCGGCCCGTGATCCTCACCGGCTCGCAGCGGCCGCTCGCCGAGCTGCGCACCGACGCGCGCGAGAACCTGATCAACGCGACACTCGCGGCCACTTTGCCGGTGCCCGAGGTGGCCATCGCATTTGCCTCGCGCGTGCTGCGCGGGGCGCGGAGCATCAAACGCGATGCGTGGGCGCTGGAGGCGTTCGACTCGCCGAATTGCCCGCCGCTGGCGACCATGGGGGTGGGGGTCGACGTCCTCGGGCACGTACGGAAGAAGGGACGCACCGCGGCGGCCTTCGATCCACGCATCGAGTCGCGCGTGCTGGCCGTGCGCGTCTTTCCCGGACTCGATCCAGGTTTGCTCCAAGGCGCTCTGCGCGCCGGCGTGCGCGGGCTGGTGCTCGAGGCTTACGGCACGGGCAACCTGCCGCATCGAGGCGCATCGCTCATTCCCGCGCTGGAAGAGGCGCGTGCGCGCAAGGCGCCCGTCGTCGTGGTGAGCCAGTGCCCGCGCGGCGCGGTCGACATCGCGCGCTATGCGGGCGGGGCGCAGGCGTCGGGTGCCGGCGCCCTTTCCGGCGGCGACATGACCGTGGAATGCGCCCTGGCCAAGCTGATGATCGGCCTCGGGCGCTTCGGGCCAGGGGAGCGCTTGCAGCGCTATCTGGCCATGGACGTCGTGGGCGAGATCACTTCCCCTGGAAAGCCGGCTCGCGCTTCTGCACGAAAGACATGATGCCCTCCATGGCATCGGCGCTGCGCAGGAGGCGCAACTGCCCTTCGCGTTCGCGGCGCAATGCATCCTCGATGGATCCGAGGCTCGCGTAGAGCGCGCGACGGATCTCGCGGTAGGCGAGGGGAGGTCCCTGCTCGAGCTGCCGCGCGACCGCGAACGTCGTCTCGCGTAGCTCGGCGCTGGCCACGACGCGGGCCACCACGCCGAGCGAAAGCAACTCGGGCCCCATGATCTTCTCCGCCAGGAGAATCATCTGCATCGCGCGCGCCGTCCCCACGAGGCGCGGCAGGAAGAAGGTGCCGCCGCCGTCGGGCATCAATCCGATTTTGACGAACTTTTCCTGAACGTACGCCTCCGGCGTCGCCACGCGCAAATCGCACACGAGCGCGAGATCCGCTCCGAAGCCGACGGCGCACCCATCGAGCATCGCGATCGACGGCTTCTCGCACTCGACGATGGCCTTGATGACCGAGTGGTACTCGTCAAGGTACGTCTCGAGGTTGTCCATCAGGTTCGGGTCGGCCATCAGGTTCTTGCGCAGATCGGCCCCCGCGCAAAAGTGCTGGCCTGCGCCCGTGAGCACGACGCAGCGAAGCTCCGGATCGCGATTGGCTTTGATGAAGGCATCGCGCACGCCGCGAATCACTTCGCGTGTGAGTGCGTTGCGCGCCTCGGGCCGGTTGATGGTGACGAGACTCGTGCGACCGATGCGTTCGACCGTGACTTCGCTGCTCATGGACTAAATATTTAGTACACGAACGATTTCTACGCAAAAGGATTAGCTGAGGACTTACAGCCCTAGGGTCAGGCTTGCGAGTAGAAGTCCGACGTAAGGTAAACGCGCACCACTCGCTGGATGAGGATCTTCACCACCGCACCGAGCGGAACGGCGAGCAGGACCCCCAGGAAGCCGAACAACGAGGCGGCGGCCATCATCGTGATGAGCACCTCGATGGGGGCAAGGCCTACGGATCGGCCGACGATGCGCGGCGTGATGAGCAAGCCATCGAGCAGCTGCACGCCGCCCATCACCGCGAGCACCCCGAGCAGGCGTCCGGGGCCGTGCCAGTCGAGTGTGGCCATGGCGAGGGCGATGAAGAGGCCCGTGAAAAATCCAATGTACGGGACGAAGGCCATCATGCCGGTCGCGACGCCGATGGCCACGGCCAGGCGAATGTCGACGATGCGAAGGCCGGTGGCGTAGAGCGCGGCCAGGACGAAGTTGGCGGTGAGTTGCCCGCGCACGTAGCCGCCGAGCGTGCGGTGGATTTGATTGGCCACGTCGGTGACGGGGGCAATCCAGCGGCGCGGAACGAGCTGCCCCGTGTGGGCGACGATGCGGTCGAAGTCGATGAGCAAGTACAGCGCGAACACCGGCACGATGAGCGCGCTGAGAACGACCGCGACGTAGCTGAGGGTGCCAAAGAGGGCGAGCGCGAGCGCGCTCAGCAGGCCTGGACCCTGTTTTTCGAGCCGTTCGCCCAGGGAGTGCCCGAGCTCCCCCAGCGAGTGCGGCACCTTCAGCTTGAAGGTGTTCCACAACCAGGGCTCGAGCCGGTCCTCCAGGTTTTCCACCTGGGAGGGCAAATCCCGTGCGGCGGCGCGCAATTCGTCGAGAAAAAGCGGGATCGCGTACACGAGGATGGTGATGATCAGCGCAAAGATGCCAATCATCACCAGCATGGCGCCCAGCGTGCGCGGCACCTTGAGCGCCTCGAGCCGGTCGACGAAGGGATCCAGCGCGTAGGCCAGGAGAAAGGCCAAAAACAGCGGGACGATGACCCCGCGAAGAAGGTAGGCCACCCCGGCAGCCAGGAGCACGCCCACGATGATCCAGGTCCGACGCCAGGTGAGGTATCGATGAGCCCGCGATTCCATCGGTCCAAAAGACCGTATCCTTCGCGCGTGTGCTAGAGCAACCGCCGCGACCCGATGCCCCCCCGATTCGACGAAAACGCACCCAGGCCCGTCCCCCCGCTTCCGGAGCAAGACGGAGGTACGCTCCCGCGCCTCGTCGCGGTCATGCAGCGCCTCCTTGGACCGGATGGTTGCCCATGGGATCGCGAGCAGTCGTTCGAAACGCTGCGCCGCTACGTCTTGGAAGAGGCGTGCGAGGTCATCGATGCCATCGACGGAAAAGATCGCCATCAGCTGCGCGAGGAGCTGGGCGATCTGGCGCTTCAAATCGTCTTTCAGGCGGAGCTCGCGCGGAGCGAGGGCGCCTTTGCCATCGACGACGTGATTGCGGCCATCGTCGACAAGCTGGTGCACCGCCACCCGCACGTGTTCGGCGACGTGAAGGCCGACGATGCCAAAGAGGTTTTGGCCAACTGGGAAAAGATCAAAGCCGAGGAAAAGAAGGGCCGCCCCATGCTGGCGGGCGTGCCGCGAAGTCTGCCGGCGCTGACGCGGGCGCAGCGCATTGGCGAGAAGGTCTCGCGCGTGGGCTTCGATTGGGACGATGCGAGCGGCTCCCGCGCGAAGGTGACCGAGGAGATCGGTGAGCTGGAGCGCGCCATCGCGAGCGGGGAGAAGGCGGCCATCGAGGAGGAGTTCGGCGACGTGCTCTTCGCGCTGGTGAACCTGGCGCGGCACATCGACGTCGACGCCGAATCGGCACTCCGCGTGACCATCGACAAGTTCACGCGTCGTTTCGGCCACGTGGAGCGGCGCGTTCAAGAGCAGCACGGCGGCTGGGGCAATCCGCGCGCGAGCGCCGACGGCAAGAGCGCCAACCTGCCGCTCGCCACCCTCGACGTCTATTGGGAAGAGGCGAAAGCCGCGGAAACGAAGGCCGAAGAATGAGCACGAAGTCCACCGAAGTCCCGCCTGTCGCGCGCACCCCCGAAGAATGGGGCGAGGCCGTGCGCAAGATGGGAGGGCGCGCCTACCACGGGAAGCAGATCTTCCGCTGGATCCAGGCCCGCGGCGTGCTCGACCCGAGCCAGATGAGCGATCTGCCAGGCAGCATGCGCCAGGCCCTGGCCGAGGGCGGTGTCGGCCCGGTGGTGTCGATTGCCGAGGAGCGCCGCTCGGCCGACAACACGCGAAAGATGCTCGTGAAGCTGCGCGACGGCGCCACCGTCGAAACGGTGCTCATTCCCAACGTGACCGCGGGAAAGAGTTCGCTGCCCGACCCCACGCGGCCGTCCGTACCCGGGACCGGTGAGGTGCTGGAAGACGCGGACGCCGCGGCCGCGGTGGAAGACGAGGACGACGCGGGCGAGGGGAGCAACGTCGCACGCGTGACCCAGTGCATCTCGACGCAGGTCGGCTGCGCGATGGGCTGCGTCTTCTGCGCGAGCGGGCAGGCGGGGCTCAAACGCCACCTGGGGCCGGACGAAATCGTCGGGCAGGTGCTGCTCGGCAAGAGCCGGCTCGACCCGGGCGAGCAACTCCGCAACGTCGTCTTCATGGGCATGGGCGAGCCGCTGCACAATTACGAAGCCACGGCGCGCACGCTGAAGCTGCTCACGCACCCCGATGGCATCTCGCTGTCGTCGCGGCGGGTGACCGTCTCCACCAGCGGACTGGTCCCCGAGATCGAGCGCCTCGGGCAAGACTTCGCCGGCAACATCGGCCTCGCGGTGAGCCTCCACGCCGCGGACGACGAGACGCGGTCGCGGCTTCTGCCGATCAACAAGAAGTACCCGCTCGCCAAATTGATGGGCGCCCTGCGCGCGTACCCGCTGCCGAGCCGGCGGCGCATCACCATCGAGTACACCTTGGTGGCCGGGCGCAACGACAACGCCGAGGAAGCCAAGAAGCTCAGCAAGCTGCTTCGCGGGCTGCCGGTCAAAGTCAATTTGATCCCGATGAACCCGATTGCCGATTCGGCGCTCGGGCCGCCGGACCTGTCGAGCGTGCTCGCTTTTCAACAGGTGCTCTGCGACGACGGTTACTCGTGCTTCATTCGTCGCCGGCGCGGAGACGACGTCAGTGCGGCCTGCGGACAGCTCGCCCTCGCGGGTGCGAAACGAAAGATACGCCTCGTTAGTTGAGGCCTAGGTCCCCTTCATGCTCCCTTACATCAACGTTTCGGACATCACGATCCCGATCCCCATCGTCAACCTGACCATCCCGTTGCATCCATTCGGGCTTCTGGTTGCGACGGGGGTTCTCATCGGCACGGCACTGGCCACGCGGCGTGCGCGTCAGCGCGGGCTCGACTTGGACAAGCTCAATTCGTTCATCACGTGGATGCTCGTCGCCGGCTTCATGGGCGGCCACATGCTGGACGAGATTTTTTATCACCCGACGGAGATTGCCAAATTCGAAAATGGCCATTTCGAATGGGTGCGTCCCTGGTCGCTCCTCTTGCTCTGGGAGGGATTGAGCTCGTTCGGTGGCTTCATCGGTGGCCTCATCGGCATCATGCTCTGGAAGTATTACGAGCTGAAACCGAAGTTGAACGTCGGACCGATCTCCATCGTGTGGTTCACGCGGCGCCCCGAAGTGCAGCCCGTGCTGCCGTTCTGCGACTTGATCCTCTCGGTGTTTCCCGTGGCGTGGATCTTCGGCCGCGGCGGTTGCAGCGTGGTGCACGATCACCCGGGCGCGCGCGCCACGGCGGATGCGTTGTTTGCCGTGGGGTATCCGTTTCCCGATGCGAATCTGCATCCGCGGGTGGACGAGTTCATCAAGTTCATTCACGGCGCGTATCCGCGCTACGACTTGGGGCTGCTCGAGTGGCTGTTCACCGTGGTGCTGGCCTTGGCGTTCGCCCTCACCTGGCGCCGGAAGCTTCCCACGGGAACGTACGCGGTGGCGGCGGCCTTCGCCTATGCGCCGGTGCGCTTCGCGATGGATTATCTGCGCATCTCCGACGAGCGCGGCGCGGATCCGCGTTACGGCGGGCTTACGCCGGCCCAGTGGTCCTGCATTGGGCTCTTCCTGTTTGGCGCATGGCTGCTCACCCGTGTGCGCGCGATGCATGCGAACGGTGTCGATCCGATGGACCGCGTGCTTGCGGCGCCCGAGCAGGACGCACCTTTGCCGGAGAAACAGCCGGCTTAGGCGCAAATCACCGAAGAATAACAGTTGGGCTCGGTTGGTCCGGGTGAATGTGCGGCGTTTCATGCCATGCGCGCGACGCTGGAAATCGTCTCACAACTCTGGCGCATTTCCTGCTGATACGGCACCCTCGGTAGGGTGAATGATCAAGGTCGATCGCCTCGTCCCGCGAGCTCTCCGCCTCCGCGACCGGCGCCTGTAAAAGCGGCGAACGCTCCGCGGGCCCCCGCGAAGCCCGTCACGCCCCCCGTGAATGCTGACCGTGCAAGCGGTGCGCATAGCCCCTCGGCGTCAGGTCCTTTGGCCCGCCGTGCCACCACGTTGGTCTCACGTCCGCCGCCGCCCCCGGCGGCAGGTGTGGCCGGTGCGACGAGCGCAACACCGACGCCGCCGCCTGCGGGCTCGGCCCCTCCTCCCGACGTGACGACTGCGGCGAACAAGGCCAATCTGGCCGTCACCGGCGTCATCTCCAGGGGCGTGACTCCGACGCCCGACGATACGGTTCCCCAGCGCAACGCGACGGCACCGAGCGCACCGAGCGCGCCGACTGCGCCGCTGGCTCCGCAGGTTGGAATGGCTGCGCAAGCCGCGACGTCGTCGCCGTCGAACCCCGACGACACCGGGCGAGGGCGCATCATTGCCACGCCGGCGCCCAGCTCGACGCCGCTCGATCGCTACTCGCAGACGCACATTCCCATCGAGGTGCGTGAACGCATCCGGGTCATCGTTCGCGAGGTCGTCGAGGAGTCGATGGCGCCGCTCGTGCGCTGGCAAAAAGACGTCGAGACGCGCCTCTCGCGTGCGCCGGCCCCGGGCACGCCGCCGTCCTCGGGCAACGCGCCCTACAACGGGGGCTCGTCCTCGGCTGCGGCGCCCATCGTCGTGGACCGCGAGTCCTTCCACGATCCGTTCCTACCGGTGAGTGCGCCGGCTTCCCGTGCGCCAAACGTCGACTTCGTCCCCAGCCCGGGCGGTCCCGTCGACGTGCCCCTGGAGTTGGACGGCGGACGCCGCAAGCGCTCCGTCATCTGGATCATCGCCACCGTGGTGCTCTTGCTTCTCGTCGGCTTCCTGTCGGCGATGGCGACGAGCCAATTGCGTTAGGGGTAACGCAAAAGTCGAATTGATCGTGGCAGATTCGCGAGTTGTTTGCAGGCGAGCAGCGGCAGCGGGACAATCCCGGCGAGGCCGGCGCCTTGGCCCGTTCCTCGCGGCAGGATCGCCAGAGGATATGGCGATCCTAACTTTCTGGACCACACATCGCTCCGGCCCCGCCGGTTTCGTTCCGCTGCCGCGGTGCACGCACCAGGTCCTTTGATTCCCGACACCTTCGATCGACCGTTGCGTTAGGGCGCACTCGACGAGAGCCGTACCAACAGCGCGCGCATGTCGCTGGGGATGGGTACGGCGCGCATCGCGTGGAGATCGGTCGTGGCCACGACGTGTTTCACCTCGGCGACGGGGAGGCCGTCGGCCGCGCGGGTGATGGTGTACCCGAGTGAGAACGACCGGCTGCCCATGTGCAGCAGCTTCACTTCGACGCGCGCCACGTCGCCGTAGCGCAGCGGGGCGCGGTAGTCGGCTTCCACGTGCACGGTGGGCAGGCCGATGCGCCGCTCCATGACCAAGCGCACGTAGCCGCCCTCGAGCGGATCGAACAGCGCGGCCATGGCGTCGTGGCAGTAGTTCAGAAAGACGGGGAAAAAGACGATGCCTGCTGCGTCGACTTCCTCGAAGCGCACGGGCCGGTCATACGTGAGCATGCGACTCGAGGTCCTCGGCCAAGCTCTTTTTCGTGGGCTCCGGCAGCTCGACGCGCGCGCGGTAGCTTGCATGATCGACGATCAACTCGACCGCGGCACCTGACCGAAATGCCGCGACGGCCTTCTCGGACAGCGGGAACTTCAGATACAGCACGGCGGATGCGCGATCGGGCAAGATGCGCTCGGGATCCCACGTTGCGTTGAAACGCTCGCCCGCGACCACCAGCGCCACGTGCTCCTCGATGCCCTTTGCTTCGGGCAAGAAGGTCTCGCGTGTGGTGCGGTCGTCGATCTCGATCATCACCGTCGCGGACAACTCGTTGTCGCCGGGCACGAGCTGGTTGTACGTGGCAATTTCGTGCTCGACGGCGGCTTCCCGGGTGATGCGCTCGGTGCGCAGCATCTCTTGAATCTGCAGGAGCACGGTGTCGCGGTTCTCGAACACGGCGCTCGCGTACGAACCGAGGTTGAGGCGGCGGAGCTTCTTCTCGGCGATGACGCGCGCGCGGAAGTGAGGACGGATGGCCTCGTAATCGCCGAGGCTCAAGATCTCGCTACGAACAATGGGTTTCATCGACCTGCCTCCGTCGTACGCGAAGATGCCTCGGATGCACGCGAAATCGCGACGCCATACGCGCTGGCGAGCGCTTCGACGGGGTGGATCGCTTGCACGCCGTTTTCCTTCTGGATGCGGCGCGCGGCGAGCTGGCAATCCGACACGACCAATTCGGCCTCGGCCGATTCGATGCCGCGGACGAGCTTCTGCGCGTACTTGCGTCCTTCCTCGTAGTTCTGGGCCTTCATGCCCCAGGTACCATCGACGGCGGAGCATTGCTCCACCAGCTCGACCTCCGTGTCCTGCACCAGATTGAGCACGCGCATCGCGGGGTAGCCGATCTTCTGCGCGCGCAAATGGCAGGGCGCGTGGTAGGCGATTTTGCCCAGCGGCTTGGTGAACTCCTTGTTCAGTTTTTTCTCGCGCCGCAGCTTGTCGAAGAAGCCCATCAAGTCGAAGACGTTGTCGGCGACCTCACGAGCCTCGGGGGTGCCGAGCAGCTCGGGGTACTCGTTCTTGACCGTCATCGTGCACGTCGGTTGCGCGCCCACGATGGCGTAGCCCTCTTTCAACGCGCGGTGGAGCGAGGCCACGTTGAAGCGCGCCTTGGCCTTCGCGCTCTCGAAATCGCCGCCGTCGAGGCTGGGCATGCCGCAGCACTGTTGCTCGGGGCGAAACACCGAGTACCCGTTCTTCTCGAGTGCGCGGACCGCGTTCGCGGGGACGGTCGGGAAGTAGTAATCGCCGAGGCAGGTCGAAAAGAGCGCGACCTTGCCGGCCTTTCCTGCGTCGGGCAGCGGCTCGTGGTGCTGCAGCCATCGTGCGAAGGGCTCACTCGCATATTCGGGAACGGGGAACTCGCTGGAGATGCCCGCTACGCGCTCGATGGACTTTCGAACGAGGCGGTTGGCATTGACGAAGTTCACCAGCGGCGCCGCGAAGCCGCTCACCATGCTCCCGATCACACCGGGCTCGCCCAGCGCGGTCTCCTGCAGCGACATGCCCTTGCGGCGCGAACGCTGCGCCTTCTCGCGCATCAGCAGCCGCGGAACGTCCACCAGCCACTCGTGCCCCTCGTCCGGCGTGTACGGGCACTTGATGTAGCAAATCTTACATTGCCAGCAGTGGTCGGTCACGCTGGTGAAGTCATCGGCTCCGAGCCGCTCGGCCCCGATCGCGCCTGCCTCGATGTCGCGGTCCACGCGCGCGAACATGTCGGGGAAGGAGCCGCAGTAGTTCACGCACATGCGGCAGTTGTGGCAAATCTCGATGACGCGACGAAGTTCGACTTCGAGGTCGCGCGCGTCCCAGTAGCGCTCCTCGTTCGGGTTGAACTCGGGTTTCTCGGTCGGGCGAGGGTCGATCTTGCTCATGCGCGTGCGCCACCATAGTCGACAACGGTGCTTCGTGACGTGCTCGTACCCGTGCGCCTGCCCGTGCCCGTGTACGTCCGACCGGGGACGGATACGGGCATGGGCATGGGCACGTTGACGGATCGGATTTATCCGAGAACTTCGAGCATCTTCGTGAAGCGGCCCGCGTGGCTCTTCTCGGCCTTGGCGAGCGTCTCGAACCACTCGGCGATGTCGTCGAAGCCCTCTTCGCGCGCGGTCTTGGCCATGCCCGGGTACATGGTCTCGTACTCGTGCGTCTCGCCCGCGATGGCGCTCTTGAGGTTCTTCTCCGTGTTGCCGAAGGGGAGGCCCGTCGCGGGGTCACCCACCGACTTGAGGTAGTCGAGGTGGCCGTGCGCGTGGCCGGTCTCGCCGTCGGCAGTCTCCTTGAAGTTGCCCGCGATCTCCGGGTAACCCTCGACGTCCGCGACCTTTGCGAAATAAAGGTAGCGGCGGTTGGCCTGTGACTCGCCGGCGAAGGCTTCCTTCAAATTGCCGAGCGTCTTGGTTCCTGCAAGTGTCTTGCCCATGGCTCCCTTTCTCCTTTTTCTCGCTGCTGCTCAGGCGCGTGCTTTTCGGGCGCACGTGCCACAAATTCCGCGGTAGACCTGCTCCACCGCGCGAACGTGAAAGCCGTCCGCCCGCTCGCGGACCGATTGCGCAGCCGCATCGCTCGGGGTCAGCGTTTCGGCCGGCACGTCGACGATGACCCCGCACGTGTCGCACACGGCGTGGTGGTGCGGCATGCGGTTCGGATCGAACCGGGCGGCGTGCCCGTCGAGTCGCAAGGTGCCGGCGAGGTTGGCCGACGTGAGCGCGTCCAGCGTGTTGTAGACGGTCGCGAAACTCATCGTCGGAAACTCACGATGGAGCCGATCGAAGAGTTCCTGCGCCGTGGGGTGGCTGGGATCGCAGGCGAATTGTTCGACGATGGCGCGCCGCTGCGGCGTGAGCTTCAAGCCGAGGGTCCGCAAGTCGCTCATCATCTGGGCGATGCGTTCTTCCCGCGGCGTCTCGCCGCTGGAAGAGGTCTGTTCGCCTGCTTCCTTGGACTTCATTCGCCAGCCCGGAAGCGTAATGAGAAAGATTCTAAATTGCAAACGATGGACGCACGTATCCTGTGGGTCGGTAGCCCAGGCAACGGTTCAGCTAAGTGCGCCAAAACAATGCGAAAATGAGCGAGCTCAGAGCGATGAGCACCGCGCCTGCATAGACCTCCGTCGAGAGGTGCCGGGAGAGGTACAGCACCCCGGCACCGGGAAAGACCGCAATGGAGAACACGCCGAGGCCGGCCCGAACGGTGTCGGCGTGCTGTGGCTTGTGAAGAAAGGGAAGCGGTCGAGCGAAGTCGGAGGTCGAATCGAGTAGGCGATCATGGGGCTCTTTCCCGACGAGGAGCGACCCAAACGGGAGCTGTCGAATCGGCCTCCGGCTACGCCGGACCACATACGGCATCGAGGCATCGTCCGCGTGTGAGGTGAAAATGAAATCAACTTTCATTTTCAAATCATGAATGCCCCAGGACGGAGATCCTGTCAACGGCTTTTCAGAGCTGAAGAACGAAAAAGCCGCCAGTCTCCGAGAGATTGGCGGCCGTGGGCCGTGGTGGATGGTGGGATCAGTGCGTGCCGACGACGCCGATGGCGGCCGGCGGATCGGCCGCGATGGCGGGGAGGGAGACGCCTTTGGGCACGTCGTTTCCTTGGAGGATTGAGAGCACGCCCGAGGGTCCGTCATCGCGCAGCGAAAGTGGATCTGTCGCGTCAATGCGTGCCGATGACGCCAACCGTCGCCGGAGGATCGGAAGCGATGTCCGGCACCGATTCGCTCGCCCGGACGTTGACCGCGATGTGACCGACGGCGCCGCCTCCGCCACCGCCGGCCGAGTGCGTTCCTCTCCCCGCACCGGGCATGGGAGAGGTCGAGCCGTCCCCACCTGCGCCGCCCGGTGCGCCGAGGGCGCCCCAAGGGAACCGGCGAACCTCCTTGTCGCCTCCCTTGGCTCCTGCCCCGCCCACGGCACGGAGGGTTCCTCGCTTCCGTCAGTGAAGGACCTCTGCAGGTGGCGTCGACGTGATCGCCGGAAGGGACGTGCCCTGGGGGACGTGAATCACGGTGCGGCCGGGGGCTCCGGCACCGCCGGGAGATGTCATGATCCCTGGTGCTTCCGGATCGAAGCCTGCTGCACCTCCTTGGCCGCCGACAGCCAGCAGCGCACCGCCATTGCCGACGATGCGTTTCGCGTCGAGCACGAGGGTGCCCCCGCTTCCGCCGCCGCCCCCGCCCCCGGGATACTCAGCGTGCGGTACGTAGTGGCTGTTGCCGGGTGAGCCATCGCCGCCGCGGACGGAAACCGTTCCCGTGAGGGCAAGCTCGCTGCATGCGACCAGTTGAAGCGCGCCGCCGGCGGTGCCTCCCACACCGTGCCACAATGAGCCGCTCCCGGCGAACGCTCCCGCAACCAGCTGCGTTCCGCTGGTGGGGCCGTAGGCGGGGCCGCCGGCAAGCCCGGTGGACTCGCCGGCTCCGATGTGTCCAGCGCCGGGCAGCCCTACAAAAACATCGGGATATTCGAACGAGGGTCGTCCTCGGAAGTCCCCCATGGATATAGCTTGAACCACGCCACCGGTCGGAATGGTGAAGCTGCCCGTGACGACGATGGCAAGCGCGCGTTCATTCGTTTCCACCCGGAGCGATCCCGCGATCGTCGCACTGGCGAACTTGCGCACGCAGATGTTAGGCGGGGTTTCGTCTTGCGGGACGAGCGCATCGCACGTGCCGTCCGACGTGAGAGAGCGTTCTCCGCCGGCCGGCACATTCAGCTCCGCGGTGCTGGGCGTGTCGCAAATGTTCGCCGGAAGGTTTGCAGGAACCCATGGCCCGGAAGGACCCGCGTCCGTCTCACCAGAATCCGTGTCGCCCGCATCGACCCCACCGCCATCGGCGCCCTCCGCGTCGGCGTTACCCGCGTCGCCGGCATCCGTCTCGCCCGGGGCCGCATCACCTCCGTGGGCGCCCGTGTCGTGGTGCTCGTCGTTGCGAACATCACCGCCCGTATTGCCCACCGAGCTCCCCTCGGAAGCGCAAGCCAAGAACCCACAAAGCCCCAAAAGTCCCAACCAAGAAAACCGCGCGTGCATGACGATTCCTTTCGATCCGTGGTGCCCATCAATGGGTGCCGACGACGCCGATCGAGGCCGGCGGGTCGGAGCCGATGGTGGGAACCGACTCGCCTCGGGGCACGTTGATCACGATGCGACCCACGGAGCCGCCCCCACCGCCATAGGCGCCGTAGATCGTGGTGCAACCGTCGGGGCCGCACTGCTGGAGGCCCCCACTACTTTGCCCTGCCTCCGGCGGATTCGAGCCCGTGCCTGCGGCGCCTCCGCGACCACCACCGACATAGACGGGGGGCGCTTCCATGTAGAGCGCGCCGCCCGCGCCTCCGGTCCCGCCGATGGCCAGAAGGTTGGCATTCGACGACACGATGTGGCGAGCTTCGATGACGATGGTGCCCCCGCTTCCACCGCCGCCACCCGACGCGGGCGCGTTGATCGACATGCCACCCTCGAAGCCGTTCGAGCCTTGTGCAGATACGTTTCCCGAGAGCGTGAGATCGCCACACGCCACGAGTTGGACGGCACCTCCTGCCATACCGGGAAATCCCGGCCAGGCCACGCCGAGCCCGACACCCTGCGCCCCCGACGAACCGGCGACGAGCTGCGCGCCCGTGGTGGGACCGAAGGCGGCTCCTCCGACGTCGCTGCCCGGTGTTCCGCCTCCGACGGTGACATGGCCGGCGCCCTTTCCGGTATCGGCCGGAGCTTCGCCCCGCGAATCCGACCCGCCCGGTCCGACGCTTCCCCGCAAGGGGCTATCCATGTATTGCCCGCTTGCGTCCACCGTACCGGTTACCGAGAACGCGTGGGTGGCGACGATGGCGACGGCGGGGGAGCGCGGCGCGTCCAGGGGTGGCTGCAGTTGCAACAACCCGTCGATGCTCACGTTGGCGTACTTGAGGACGCAGATGGGGGGCAGGCCATCGCCTTGCGGGACGAGTGCGTCGCAGGTTCCACCGGGATCGATGCGAAGGCTCGTCCCCGATGCGACGTTCAACTCTTTCGTCCCGGCGATGTCGCAAATGTTGGCCGGCAAGTTCGAAGGCGTGAGCCGGGGGGGCTTGCACGCGGTGGCCGACGATGCAAGCCACTCGTCAGGCCGAGGATCTTCTGCGGCCGACGAACACGCGATCAGGGCACTGCAGACGAACCACGATGCGAAGCGCGCTCTCATGACCATTCACCTCGAGAACGAGAAGGTTCTTCGAGGGATTGGTCCGGCCCTCACGGATCCGTCACGCGCGATCCGCGAAACCGCGATTCGAAAAAGTTGCGTCTATTCTTCGCGCTTGCGGCGCCCGCCCAGCACGGCCAGCTTGAAGTAGCTCAGCTGACTCCGCGCGGCATGTTTCGCCAGCTCGAGACGACCGCCTTCGCGCTTGTTCGCGCCCTGCTCGGCCAGTTCGCCCGCTTCGTACAGCGTGCGCGTCTTGGCGCGTTGCAGCTTGCCGCTGGAGGTCTTGGGCAAGGAGCCCGGGGGAAGGGCCACCACGTCGTCCAGGGTGAGGCCCAGACCATCTTGCACGGACTTGCGGATCTCTTTGGAGACCTTTTGTGCGAGGGACATGTCGTGCGCATCCTGCATCTCGAACGCGATGACCACGCGCTCGCGATCGGCCTCGATGCCGCTCGGATGCCTCGAGCCGAATGCGATCACGCTGCCCTTGCGCACGCCCGGCACCTGGCTCGCCTCCCACTCCATGTCCTGCGGGTAGTAGTTGCGGCCGTTGACGATGACGACCTCCTTGATGCGCCCGCAGATGTAGATCTCGTCCTCGTGCACGAAGCCGAGATCGCCCGTGCGCAAAAAGGGACCGGCGAAGGCTTCACGCGTGCGCTCCACGTCTTCCCAGTAGCCGTGCATCACGCTGGGGCCCGAGATGCGGATTTCCCCCACCTTGCGTTCCTCGAACGGGTGCTCGCTCGTGAGATCGTCGGGATCGAAAATGCGAATCTGATGCTCGGGGAAGGCGCGGCCGCACGAGACGAGGCGCACCACCGCGTCGGGATTGTCCAGTCCGGAGCGCGGCGGGATGTCGTCCTGCAGCTTGACCACGCCCTCGGACCAGAGCGTGGGGCCGTCGAGGGCGAGGACCTTCGGCCCCTGATCGATCGGGCTGAAGGCGATGGCCAGCGACGATTCGGCCATGCCGTACGAGGGCACGAAGGCGCTTTTTTTGAAGCCCACGCCCGCGTACGTCGAGGCAAACGTTTCCAGCGTTTCCGGCCGGATCGGCTCGGCGCCGCAGCCGGCGACCCGCCAGCTCGACAGGTCGATGCCCTCCAGGTCTTTCTCGCGGATGCGTTTGAGGCACAGCGCGTAGGCGAAGTTGGGCGCGTAGGAGATGGTGCCCTTGTGCCGCGAGATGGTCTGGAACCAGGTGATGGGCCGCTTCAGGAAGAGCAGGGGCGACAGGTACACCGTCGGCACGCGGTAGTAGAGCGGCGCGATGACGAAGCCGATGAGGCCCATGTCATGGTAAAGCGGCAGCCACGACACGCCGACGTCACCCTCGCGCGCGGCCAGGCCGTCTTGCATGATGCACGCGAGGTTCGCGGCCAGGTTCGCGTGGGTGAGGCTCACGCCCTTGGGGCGGGACGTGGAGCCGCTGGTGAACTGAAGAAAGGCAATGTCGTCCAGCGTAATTTTCTCGGGACGCAGTGCTTCCATGGACTCGCGGATGGCCTCCACGGCCACCACTTGCTCGAGCGCAGGGCAAGCCGACTGCACCGTGCCGAGCAGCCGCTTGATCTTCGCGGGCGTGATGAGTGCACGTGCACCGCTTTTTTCCACGATGTGACGCGTGTTGTCGAGGTAGGTCTGCAGCTGCCCCGGGCCCAGCGGCGGGTAGATGGGGACGGGGATGATGCCGGCCACGATGGCGCCGAAAAAGCAGAGGACGAAGTCCTCGTTGGCCGGCAAAATCAAGGCAACGCGGTCGCCTTTGCGCAGCCCGAGGGCCTGCAGGGCCCCGCCGTAACGGGCCGAGGCGCGCTCGATGGCGGTGAACGAGAAGGACGCCTCACTCGTCTCGGTGACGCCCCGTGTGCCGGGGACGCCGCTCTCGGGGACGAAGCGAAACCCGCGCGTCGGTGCGGTTTTCGCGGCATCTTCGATGGCCTGGGCGATCGTGCGAGCGTTTGCCATATCTTCCTCGGTGCTTACCACGAAAAGGTGTCGGAGGGTCCGGAGGTTCGTTGCTTGCAACGACCGACTTTCCACGCAGAGGCTTTGACAAAGACCGAAAGGTCCCGCGATAATTTGCCCCATGCCGCTCATCGAGACCGAGGAAGCCGCCCGACGCCTGGCGCGCGCCATTGCCAGCGATTTATCGCTCTACAACGAAGACAAGATTGTCAACGGCATCACCAACGACAACCTGTTCGATGCCCTCTCGGAGGAGATCGAAGAGGGGCGTGCGCTCTTCAAGCGCCGCGTTTCGCCCGAGCTTTACCCGCGCAATTTCTACGACCGCGCCCTCGTTGACATTTTGGTGAAGGCAAAGGGGCACATCAAATCCAAGGTTTGGTAGCGGCGGCGGCATCGCACGAAGAGATCACGCTCGTCGCGCCGCGCGAGGCGTCCGGTGTGCGGCTCGACCGGTTTCTCGCAGGCGCGCTGGCGTCGCATCCGGCCGCGCCTTCCCGCGCGGAGTTGCAGCGCTGGATCGAGGCGGGGCACGTGACGGTGGACGGCGCCCCCGCGCGGGCGGCGGCGAAGCTGCGCCCAGGGCAGACGGTGCAGGTGAAGCCTGCGCCACCGGAACCGAGTGCCGCGCAGCCGGACGCGGGCGTAGTGTTCGAGGTGCTCTACCAGGACGATGACCTGGTGGTGATCGACAAGCCCGCCGGGCTGGTGGTGCATCCGGCGCGAGGTCATGACACGGGCACGCTGGTGAACGGTCTGCTCGCACGCGGGCTCGTGGAGCGCATCCAGGACGAGCACGACGAGAACGACGACCCACGCTACGCGCGCCCGGGCATCGTGCACCGCATCGACAAGGGCACGAGCGGCATCCTCGTGGTGGCGCGTCATCCGCGGGCGCGCGAGGCGCTCAAGCTGCAGTTTCAAGCGCACAGCATCTTGCGCGAATACGAAGCCATCGCGGTGGGCGACGTGCGCTCGCAGACCTTTGCGACCTTGCATGGCCGGCATCCGACGGATCGCATGCGTTACACGAGCAAGGTCCGGCAAGGAAAGCACGCCGTGACGCACGTGCGCGCGCTGGAGCGGCTGCGCGATGGGCGAGCAACCCATGTGGTGTGCTCGCTCGAGACGGGGCGCACGCACCAGATCCGCGTGCACCTGTCCGAATCGGGGCACCCCATCGTGGGCGATCCGGTCTACGGCCGTACCCCGCGCGATCCCGATCTGCGCGATGCGGCGGCGCGGCTCGGGCACCAAGCGCTGCACGCGCGCACGTTGGGCTTCGTGCATCCGACGACGGGCGACACGATGCGCTTCGAGTCGCCCCCGCCGCCCGATTTCCTCGCGGCGCTGCAGTCGCTTCGCTAACGTAAAAGTCGATGGATCGTGGCGGACTCGCGAGACGTTGCAGGCGAGCAGCGGCAGCGGGACAATCCCGGCGAGGCCGGCGCCTTAGCCCAGCTCCGGTCCCGCCGGTTTCGTCCCGCTGCCGCGGTTCCAGCACCAGGTCATTCAATACCTGACGCACTCAATCGACCCTAACCCCCTTTGCACCCCATGATTTCCGCGAAGTCCTCTGGGCCGAAGATCTGGCGGAGCTCCGTCTCGCCCTGCCAGCCGGGCCAGTACTGGCGGTGCAGATCCATGAAGCGCCGCGTCCACATGACCGCCTCTTCGCGGGTGGGCACCTCGTAGATCGCGTAGCCGCCGACCACCTCTTTGGCCTCGCTGAAGGGCCCGTCGATGACATCGACGTTGCCGTTGGCGAGCCGCACGCGCACGCCGCCCTTGGCGGTGGGAAAGAGACCTCCCGATTCGAGCATCACGAAGCCCGCCTTGGCGCCCTCCTCGGTCAGCCGGTCGATAGCTGCCATCAGCTCGGGTGGGGGCATTCGGTTCGTTTCGCAGCCTTTGACCATCGCCATGAATCGCATGGGAAATCTCCTTCTTCTCGGACGTCGAACGAGGCGGCGGCGGATCGACAGCTTGGGTTCGAAAAAAAGCGGAGGTATCGTACGGCCCTTGCGCTCTCGAGGTCGCCTGGTCGTGGGATGCGCTTCGGCCGCCTTTGCCGCCGCGGCCTGCAACGCCTTGCTCGACAACGGCGAGGCCACGTACGTCGCCGCCGATGCCGCGCCCGATCGCGATGTGGGGACCTTCCTCGAGGACGCAGGAACCGATTCGGGCATCTTCGCCGGTACGAACGGCTCGATGTGCATCTACAGCGCGTACAATTGTCAGTTGCGCGCGGACGCCGGCGAGGACATCGTCCGCACGGCGGGGCGCGACGACGATTGGGGCATCGACGCGGGCGCCGTGATCCGCGATGGCAACGGCGACGTCCTGGGGCGGCTCCCCGCGGCCGACGGTGGCGTCCCGCGCGTGCCCTTTCAATACGGGCAGCGGCGCGACCTTCCCGATGCAGGGATGCACGCCTTCGCCGTGAAGACCTCCAACGACAGCCCGGGGTGGATCGCGCTGAGCGATATCCTCGGGTTCAACAGCTTCAAGGACCGCATGGGGCCCGTGTTGGTCGCGCAGAGCGATGGGCTTGCCCGGATGGCGTGCTACCGGATCCTCGACCGCACCGAGCCCGATCTCGAGGCGGCGAAATTCGTCTACGACGCGACCGACAAGGACCCCTCGGGTGTGGACTACCTGCCCGCCCTGCGCGCGAACGGCAAGCGCTCCGCGAGCCTCGCGTTCAACGTGCCCGGGTCGGTGATGCGCGGCAGCGTCATCGACCATTTCCCGTCGGGCACCCGCTTTCAGCGGCTCAACATCGTGAGCACCTTCGGCACGCAGCACGTCGATGCGCCGCTGTGGATCAAGGACGCCGAAGGGCGCTACCGCACCTTGCACGATCGGCAGGCCTTGCCCTTCGTCTACGGCTACGTCCTCACGTCATCGGGCGAGAGGCGCACCGGCTGGATGGCTTACGCCGCCGTCAGCCCGATGGGCAACCAGCCCTGCGACTAACCTTTCGCGAATAGTCCCGGGTGGCGCCGCTTGAGGGCGCTCAGCGCGACGAAGCCCACGAGCACCGCGAACCAAAGCGTGGCGAAGCGCACGAGGAGCATCGCCGCGGTGCTGGTGCCCTCGCTGACGTTGCCGAGTTCCATCATCTGCCGCTGCAGCGCGCCCTCGGTGACGCCAAGGCCGCCCGGGACGGGGATGATGGCGCCGGCGAGGGTGCTCGTTGCGTAGAAAAAGGTGCAGAGCAGCACGCTGGTCGACTGGCCGAAGCCCTGCAGCACCACCCACAGCGAGAGGCACTCGAAGGCCCACGCGACGATGGACATCAACGTGGGCACGACGAGGTTGCGTGGGGCCACCAACGTCGCCAGGCTTTCGTACGCGTCGCGCAGCTTGGGGCCAATCTTGCCCATTTTTCCGGGCATGCGCTCGACCATGCCGATGATGCCCAGCGACGTGCGGCGCGAGCCGACCACGATGAGCAGCGCGAGCACCAGCACGGCGCCGATGGCCGCCCAGAGCATCCCGCCGGAAAATCCGATGGACCCGAGGGTGATGAGCACGATGATGCCGATGAGATCCGTCACGCGCTCGGCGACGACGATGGGGGCCGTTCGTGCGACGGGCACACCGTGCGTCTCGTGGAGGACCAGCGACTTGAACACCTCGCCGACTTTGCCGGGCGAGATGGTCAGGATGAAGCCCGACAGAAAGGTGAGAAAGCTCTCCAGCTTGGAGACGCCCCGGATCTCGAGGCGCGCGAGGTAAAATTCCCACTTGAGAAAACGGGTTACGTAGTTCGCGAACGCAAGCAGGCATGCCGCGAAGAAGGTGGAATAGGCATATGTCTGAAGCGAGCCGGCGATCTTGCCGACGCCCGTGTAGACGGCGAAGGCCCCGTAGGCGGCCACGCCAAGCAGAACGACCAAGAGGATGCGCCGAACCGGTACACCCGGGCGCGATTCGATGGGGGCGGCGGAATCCAAAGGCATCACGTCGATGTGCTCCGAGTGCGGCGGAAGCGCACGATGCCTCTGCGCCAGAGCGCGTAGACGACGGCAACCGCCACGATGATTCCCCCGCCGGCATAAAAGAAAGAAGGTGAGGCCTCCCAAACTCCGCGTGCAAGCCCGGGGTCGGGCCTGCGTACGATGGCGGTGGGGGTCTCGGGGGTGTGGCCAGCGCCGGCCTCTGCCGAGGGGGATTGGAAAAACGTGGAAAGCGCGACCACGGGGCCGATGTACACGTCCCGAAGGGGACGAGCAAATGGTAGCGTCATGTCAATCGTGAGAGAGGTTGACGAAGAATCGACGGACAGAGCGAGCTCTTCCGGTTCGGCCGGTTCGGCAAACGGCCAAAATGGGGCGAGGACATCGGCAGGTCGGGTGAGCGTGTCGCCCGGTTCGCTGGACGACGTGGCGCTTCTGGAAAAAGCAGCTCAAGCGAGCGCCCACCTCAAGCGTGCAGTCGGCGAACGGGTGGTCGGGCAAGAGGAGGTCATCGACCTGATGCTCGTCGCGCTGCTGGCGCGCGGGCATGCGCTGCTGGTCGGTGTGCCGGGTCTGGCCAAGACGCTCTTGGTGGCGTCGCTCGCCGAGGCGCTCGATCTGAGCTTCGGACGCGTGCAGTTTACACCGGATTTGCTCCCCGCCGACATCACCGGCACCGACGTGCTGCAGGAAGAAGAAGACGGCGCGGGGCAACTTCGAAGGCGCGTGCGCTTTCTTCCGGGCCCCATCTTCTGCCATTTGGTGCTGGCCGACGAGATCAACCGCACCCCGCCGAAGACGCAGGCCGCGCTTCTTCAGGCGATGCAGGAGCGTCGGGTGACCGTGGGTACGAAGACGCACGTCCTGCCGGATCCGTTTCAGGTGTTCGCGACGCGCAACCCCATCGAGCAGGAGGGCACGTACCCGTTGCCCGAGGCGCAGCTCGATCGGTTCCTGCTCGAGATTCACATCGATTATCCGTCCGAGGTCGAGGAGCGGGAGATTGCCCGCAAGACGACCAGCGCCGAAATTGGCTCGGTGCCGCGTGTGCTGCTGGCCGACGACGTGCGCGCGCTGCAGTCGCTGGTGCCGCGCATTCCGGTGACCGATGAAGCGGTGGAGTTGGCCGTGGCGTTGGGCCGGGCGACGCGTCCGGTGAAGTCCGACGGGAGCAAACTGAAAGGGGGCGGGGGAGTGCCCGAGGTGGGCGAGTTCGTGCGCTTCGGCGCCGGGCCGCGCGGCTCGCAGGCGCTGGTGCTCGCCGCCAAGGCGCGCGCGGCGCTTCGCGGGGAGGCGGCGGCCGACGTGGACGATGTGCGGGCGCTCATCGTGCCGGTGCTGCGCCATCGGCTGGTCCTGAGCTACCGCGCCGAGGCCGACGGCGTCCGCGACGTCGATGTGCTGGAGCGCGTGGCCGCGCACGTGGCGAGGAGGCATGGAACCGAAGTCGCGCCGCGGTAAAGCGGTCGATGAGGAGCCCAGCGAGCCGCCGCCGCCGGTCGAGCCGCAGTATCCTTCGATTCCGCCGCCGCCGCCGTCGGGGCCCTGGCGGAGCTACAAGGAAATCGTGGCGCAGCTGGCGGGGCGTATCGTGGAGGCGCAAAAGCCCATCCGCGTGCTGCAGGCGGTGCGCTGGGACAATGGGGTCGAGGAGCAATTCCTCAAGAACCGGGGCAAGGAGCTGCCCAAGGTCGATGCGGCGTACTACGCGGGCGTGGAGCTCGGCTTCGACCCGCGCCAAAAGGCCGAAGAGTTCGAGTCCATCGTGCGCGACATCGATGGAGAGCTCGGTGAAGCCGACGCCATCGGCCAGATCATGTCGGCCACCGCGCTCGAGTACCGCGATGTGGTGCGCATGCTCGCGGCGCGCGGGACGCCGCACTTTTACGCGTACTCGCGCAAGCTTTACGGCTCGCCGAAGGAACGATTCCCCGACGGAAAGTCGACCGTGCGCGATCTCGGGCACGTGCTCTACTCGATCCTCACCAAGTCGGACGAGACGTTTCTCGGCGCCACCGCGGAGCGCACGCTCACGTCGGCGGAGTGCGCGGCGGAGTTGAACGAGCGCTTCGCGCGCTACTTTGCCGACACGGAAGTGCGCGTGCAGGCGGACGACACGATTTTGGCGGATGCGGCCGCGGGCAACGACTACGTGAAGGTTCGCACCGGCGCGCTGTTCTCGCCGCGCGACATCGACATCCTCGAGGTGCACGAGGGATGGGTGCATGTTGCAACTTCGTTGAACGGCCAGCAGCAGCCGGTGGCGCGCTGGCTGTCGAAGGGGCCGCCGCGGACCACGTCGGTGCAGGAGGGGTTGGCGGCCATCCTGGAGATCTTCACCTTCCGCGCGTACCCGCGGCGGGCGCGCCGCTTGAACGACCGCGTTCTCGCCGTCGACAAGGCGGAGGATGGCGCGAACTTCATCGAGGTCTTCGAGTGGTTTCGCACCGAGGGCTACGAGGAAGAGGAATGCTTCAACAACACGCGCCGCATCTTCCGCGGCGGCGTGCTGGAGGGCGGCGCCCCGTTCACCAAGGATGCCTGCTACTGCAAGGGCATCGTTCTGAACTACGCCTTCATCCGCAGCGCGATTCAGCACAATCGCGCCGATTTGATCCCGTTCCTCTTCGTCGGCAAAGTCGCGCACGAAGACGTCCCCGTTCTCGCGCGCCGCGTGGCCGACGGCGTCATCAAGCCGCCGCGTTATCTGCCTTCGATGTTCCGCGATCTCAATGGCCTGGCCATCTGGATGGCCTACTCGACGTTCTTCAGCCAACTGGGCGGCGAATCCATCGCCGATCATTACGCGCGTCTGTTCGCCCGCACCGGGTGAAGCTCATGGCGTGACGACTGCCGAGATGGCAGCTACCATGTGACAGGGTAAATGCCATGGCCAACGCGGCGATCGATCTTCGTGACATTCCGTTGGAACGACAGCGCCGGCTGCGGCGCTCGGAGTACGACCAACTCGTCCTCCTCGGCGTTTTCAACGATGAGCGCGTGGAATTGCTCTACGGTGTCGTCGTCAAGACGAGCCCGATCGGTGCGCCGCACAACGAAGCCGTGGATGAGCTAAACGAACGGCTCGTTCTCGCCCTCAGCGGCCGCGCCCGCGTGCGCATTCAGGGATCCTTTGCGGCGAGTGACGACTCCGAGCCGGAACCTGACGTGGCGATCTACCCGCGCGGTGACTATTCCAAGGATCACCCCGATCGGGCGTACCTCATCATCGAAGTCGCGGAAAGCTCGCTCAAGGACGACCGCACCGTCAAGGCACGGCTCTACGCCGAAACCGGTGTTCCCGAATATTGGATCGTCAATTTGATCGACCACGTCGTCGAGGTTCACCGTCAGCCTCAGGGCGGGAAGTACGCCAGTGTCACCGTCGCGCGTCGCGGGGAATCGCTCGCCATCGAGCAATTCCCCGATGTGGTGATTCCGATCGAATCGATTCTCAAGGGCTAGTACGTCGTCGTCAGGCTATCCATCTTTGGATTGGACGGCCAGGAGAGGCCGCGGACGGCGCGCTCGACGCACGATGCGACCGATGCGTTCGACGGGTTGGGGTAGACGCTGACGCCCACGGCGCGCCCGTTCTTGATGGCCACTTTGACGGTGACCGTCATGTCCGATGAGGCCCCGCACCCACTCACGAATTTCGCATTCTTCAAGGGGCCGGAGAGTTGGGCGTCCGTCAAATCGGGCTCGCCCCCCTTGGCCGCGCCGATGGCGACTTCTTGCACATTGCTCGCGATGGCTGCCTCGTAGCTCATACCGCCCGAGTGCCCGCCGCCGCCACCACCGCCGCCACCACCGCCCGCCGATCCCGGGGCCGGCGGCCGCTTTTGGCCCTTTACGCCGCCCTGCAGGTTGTAGTCGATGGCATTCGGATCGTCGCTGAGCACCACGTCGTCTTTTCGCGACCCGACCTTTTGATACAGGAAGATGCCCACGACGATGGCCACGGCCAACACCGCGCTGACGCTGATGATGATCTTCGCCGCGCCGGCATTCTTCTCTTTGAGCTCGACCTGCGCGACGGCGTGCTTCTCCGCCACGATTTCCCGCTTCAACCCCGCTTGCTCGGCGAACAATGCAAACTCGGGCCACTCTCCGATGGGGTGTTCTTGCCCGCTGATCTCGTCACGCAGGATGTGCGAGTTGATGAACGTGTTGCTGGCAATCTGCTGCAGCAACTCCACGGCCGAGAAAGGACCGTGGTCCATTCGGTCCTTGCTCACCACGTAGCGTGGACGCGGATCGGACTCGAGCTGCTGCTTCAGCATGGCCAGGCGCGTCGTCGGATCCAGATCGGCCGTGTTGTATGGCGCCGGGGCCGCGTCGGGCGGCATGGGGGAGGCAATCTCCGAGGGCGGCAGCATCGAAAGACGCACGTCGACGTCGAAGCCGTCGGCATGATCGAGCCGCGACTCGTCGGCGTCCGGCGGATGCAGGCTGCGCATCGGTGCCAAATGGTGCATCGCGCTTGCGAGCGCGCCCAAGTCCTCGGGGCGGTGCGAGGGATCGCCGACCAGCGCCTTGGCGAGCAGGATCTCGAACGCGTCGGGGATGTTCGCAATCACCGAAGCGGGCCGCCGCATGGCCGGCCCCACGGAGTGCCCCACCACCGCCTCGTACAGGATCGCTCCGATGGAAAAGACGCTCGCGCGCGCATCGCCCGGGTGCAGGCTCGCCTGCTGCTCCGGCGCGAGGCATGCGCGATCGCGCGGATCGGCTGGAACGCCGGCGAGTTGTGGCTCGAGGCGCGCAAGGCCATCGTGCCCGGCGACGATGCACGAGGGATGGACGAGCCATCGCTCCCCACGCTCGTGGCGTTGTTTCAAATCGAGGGCGAGGGGAACCGCGATGGCGATTGCCTCTTCGAGCGAGAGGACCTGCCCTTGTGCGCGGCGGGACTCGAGAAGACCTCGGAGCGTTTGTCCGGGTCGTAGTGCGGATGGAGATGGGTACGCGCCCTGATGAAACGACGCGGGCGAGGCAGACATAGTCATAAAGATTACGGCAAGGTTAGGTGATCGCTCAACGGCAGCCGGCGTATTTCGTCGCTATTCAGGTGCCGCAACGCCCGCGCTTACGTCGTTGTTGCATGTGCTGCAATGAAGAGAAGTCAGGCGCCGCGTTCGCGCGCAGGCTCTGCCACGATGCTGCGACCGCCGACGACCTGACCGGCGAGCGCTGCGACCGACTTGTCGAGCCACTCGCGCCGCACGCTCACGAAACTAATGCGATCGCGCACATGGATGGGGCCGACGTCTTTCTGCGATAGCCCGGCGCCCTCGAAGAGCATGCGGTGGAAGTCGAGCGGTCCGACGCCATCGCGCCGCCCCACGTTCACGAAGATGCGCGCGAACTCCTCGTTCGCACCATTTTCGCTGGGCTCCGCCGAAGGTGAGGGCGGCGGTTCCGAGGGGGTGGCCAGCGTGACCGGCGCGAGGTCGACACGCGGATCGGTCACCGTGTATCGCGCGACCTCGACATCGTCGCGCACGGGCGAAGATGTGCCGTGCCGGCGCAATTCGGAGCGACCCGTGCGAGCGCCACCGCGGCGCGCGCCCGCTGCCGGTGCTGCCGCCGGTGCCGATTCGATCTTCGTAGGATTTTTCGCGCGCCGCGCTTCCGCCGCATCTTGCCGGGGATTCTCACCGGCCTCTTCACGCGCGCCGAGGTGCGCACGGAGCAGCCCCGCGACGATGGGCTCGACGTCCGCGTGGGTGAGGAGCCTTCGCGCGAGCGCGAGATCGTCCGGGTGCGCCTGGGCCTTGAAGGCCTCGACGAACATCGTGATGAGATCGTGCTCGGAGCGGGTCTTGAGCTCCGCCGCCGAGGGGAGCTGCTTCTCGATGGGGCGAATCTTGTACGTCAGCCGAAGGATGTACAGTGCACCGATGTTCTTCGGCCCGACCAGCGAGATGGCCGTGCCCGTCTTCCCCGCGCGCCCGGTGCGGCCCGTGCGGTGCACGTAGTACTCGGCGCTCTCGGGGAAGTCGGCATTGATGACGTGCGTGAGGTGCGAAATGTCGATACCGCGCGCGGCCACGTCCGTCGCGACGAGGAAGCGCAGCTTCCCCTCGCGTGTATTCTGCATGATACGCTCGCGCTCGCGCTGCTCGAGGTCTCCATTGAGCCACTCGGCGTCGTAGCCCTGGTTCTTCAGCGTCTCGGCCACGCGTTCCGTCTCGTCGCGCGTGTTGCAGAAGATGATCGCGCTCTCGGGGTTTTCCACCTCGAGGATGCGCACGAGCTCCTTGCGCTTGTCGCTCTGCCCGACCAGGTACACGAAATGGTTGATCTCGAGGGCGCCGACCTGGTCGCTCGAGAGCGTGACGAACTCGGGATCGCGCAGTTGGTTGACCGCGAGGCGCTCGATGTCCGGCGGGATGGTCGCGCTGAAGAACAGGCCCTGCCGTTCGCGGGGCAGAAGCTCGACGATGGCGTGCAGCTCCTTGGCGAAGCCCATGGAGAGCATCTCGTCGGCCTCGTCGAGCACGAAGATGCGGATATGGCTCGGGTCGAGCGTTCCCCGCCGCAGGTGATCGAGCACGCGGCCCGGGGTGCCGGCCACGACTTGCGCCCCGGAGGCTAGCTCGTCGATCTGCTTGCCCATGGGAGCGCCGCCGTAGATGGCGGTGACCTTGGTGCCACGGAATTGGCCGAGGTGCGTGATCTCGCGGGAGACCTGCAGGGCCAGCTCGCGCGTCGGCGTGAGGATGAGCGCTTGCACGTGCGGATGGCCGCGTCGCACCAGCTGATCGACGATGGGCAGGCCGAAGGCTGCCGTCTTGCCGGTGCCGGTCCGCGCCTGCACCACCAGGCTGCGGCCGCGCGAGGCCGGCTCGAACACGGCGCGCTGCACGGGCGTGGGATGCACGTAACCGAGGGCATCGACCGCACGCCGCACGTCGGCGCTCAGGGGCAGGACGTCGAATGTGGGCGGCGGGGGAGGCGTTTGAGCTTCTTCGGACACGGGGACCTTGTATCGCTTTTTCCAGCGGTCAGTGCGGTAAATAGGCGTTGACGCTGCGCCTCAGAGGGTCGATCTCGACCATCTGGCGGCGCACGAGGCCTTCCTGGGCCAATTTGAGGCGCAGGAGCGCCGCAAACGCCTCGTGGCCGTGCGGGTGGCTCCCGCACGTGCGCTCGATGGCCGGCTCGCCGGTCCACTCGGGCTCCAGATTTTTGCGGAAGGCGGCCACCACCGCCTCTTCTGTGCGGGCCGATGCGCCGTCGGGCCCGACCGAGTGCGCGAAGCTTCGCTCCAGGGCCGCGGAAAGCAGGGCGATCCCGTCGGAGCAGGCCTGCGCCTCCACCGCGCTCGCCGGTGGTGCGCTGCCGGGAAGCGGCTCGCTCCCAAGGCCGAAGACGCCGACGACGAGCTGGTAGGTGCTCGAAAGAATGAAGGCCGTCGCAAGCCCGAGAAAGCTGCCGTAAACGAGGCGCGAGGCGAGCTTTTGGCGCGGCGTTCGCGGGGGCAGTTCGCTCGGTTCGTCGCTCACGCGCGGCACTTTACCAGTCTTCCCACGCGCGCCTGTTGTAAAGCGAACCTCGTGTCAACGATCGCGCCAGTCACAGGAGTTGTCCCCGTCGCGTTGGTGTTGGGAACCGAAGAGGGCACTTGGTCGAGCGGAGGCTTTTCCCGCACGATGGCCCTCACTTTGTCGGCGCATGGCGTCGCCATCGTCGTGATGGGCAAGGAAGAACGCGCCCTCGGCGAGTCCGTCGGTGAAATCGTCTACAGCGGCGGCCGCGGCCGGCACTCCGTGGGCGATCCGCGCGCGGCCGAAGCCCTCGACGCCGCCATCGAGAAAGCTCGAAGCGTCTTCGGACGCCTCGACCTGGTCGTGGCCTGCGCCGGCGAGGCCAACGCCGAGGTGATGCGCGTTTTGGGAACGGTCCTGGCGTCCCGGTCCATCGCCTGCGAAGCCGCCTTTCTACGCGGCGGCACGGACGAGGTGGATGTCGAAGCGAGGGCGAAGAAGCTCGCCGATGGCTTGACCTCCGCTTCGGCTACCACTACTTTCAAAATGTTTTGAAACTTTAGAGGGACTCATCCCCAATGAACTCCGTCACGCTGTTGCAGGAGACGGCCATCCCCGAGCGTGTGGGCACCCGCGCGGCCCAGCGGATTGCCGATGTCGCATCACTTTTTGCCGAGGACATGACGTTCGTCGAGGACGAACTGTCGCGCGCCGTTCGCACCGGCCTCAACCCGGCCACGGACTCGGCCGCACATCTGTTGGACGCGGGCGGCAAGCGGGTGCGGCCGCTCACCGTGCTTCTCGCGGCCTCGTGCTTCGGCGCCACCATGACGCAAGCCGTTCGCGAGCTGGCCGTCGTCGCGGAATTGGTGCACTTGGCCACGTTGCTCCACGACGACGTGATCGACGACGGGATGGAGCGGCGCGGACATCCCGCCGCCCGTCGCGTCTGGGGCAACGCCGTCAGCGTTCTCGCCGGTGACCTTTTGCTCACGCACGCGCTCGAGCGGACCAGCGCGGCCGTTCGTCATGGCGGCGACGCCTCCGCGCTCACCGATTTGATCACCACCTTGCGCCGGTTGGTCGACGGCGAGGTCGTGCAGCTCCGCTCGCGCTCGCGCCTCGATCTGGAGGAGGCTACGTATTTCCGCGTGGTGCGCGACAAGACGGCGTCCCTTTTTGGATGGGCAGCGCGGGTGGGCGCCCGCTCGGGCGGCGCGTCCGAGGCGGCGGCGCAGTCGTTCGGCGTTTTTGGCGAACACGTTGGGATTGCGTTTCAATTGGTCGACGACTGCCTCGACTACGCGGGCGATCCCGAGGTCACGGGCAAGACGCTGCTCATCGACCTGCACGAGGGCAAGGTCACCCTTCCCCTCATCCGCGCCGTGGCCGGTGGCTTTGGCCGGGCGGAAGACGTGGAGCGGGCGAAGACCGGCGATGACGCCGCGTGCCTGCGCCTGGCCCAGGCCGTGCGCAGCAGCGGGGCGTGCGACGCCGTGCGGGAAATCGCGCGAGACCATACGAACCGCGCCCTGTCCGCCTTGCACGGTGCCTCGCCCGAGGGCACGTCGCGCGAGCTTTTGGCGGCCGTCGCACGGGAGTTGACGGGCCGCACCAAGTGACGCCGGGAATCAAGATGGAAACACGGGGGCTGAGCAAAGAGACACGCGCGTTGTGGGCGAATGAAATCGCCGTGAGCAACGTGGTCGGGCGCCTCATCGAGTTCTGGGGCTTCAAACGGAACATGGGCCGCGTCTGGGCAGTGTTGTATCTATCGCCTGACCCGCTCAGTGCCGAGGACCTGCGTCAACTCCTCAAGCTCTCGAGCGGGGCGGTCAGCATGACCCTGAGTGAGCTTTCGCGATGGGGCGTGGTCCGCAAGGTCTGGGTGCAGGGTGAGCGAAGAGACTTCTATGCGGCGGAGGTGCAGCTTTGGCGGATGATCTCCCGCGTGTTCAACGAACGCGAAAAGGGGGAGATCACGATGGCCATCGACGCCTTCGAGGAGGCGCTCGCCATGCTGGACACGATTCAGGTGGGGCGCGACACGGACGCGAAGACGCGGGCCCGCGTGGAGCTGCAGCGCTCGCGCATCGGACAGCTTCTCGAACTGGCCCGCCTCGGCCAACGCCTGCTCGACGTCTTCCTCTCGACGGCGAAGATCGACGCCGAGCCGCTCGTGCGCTTTCTCCTCGGCACCCGCAACGACGCGCCGCGCTCGTAGCCTTCACCGCGCTGCTGCACGCGCTTTTCGCGGGTCGGGCGGCCGCGGCCGAGCCGTCGCCCCTGCAGAAAAACGACTACGCGATCGAGTTTCACCAGGGACCGCTCATTGCGCCCATCCGCGTGACGGGGCTCGCAGGCGCTTACACCGGGTACGCGGAAGGCGTCGAGGGCACGGCCTCCAATGCGGCCGCGCCCGCTGTGCGTGAGCCGTTCAGCTACAAGTGGTTCGACTACGATCTCTCGGCGAGCTTTTCCTTCCCGGGCACCTTTTCCGGGACCGACTTCGACAACCGAGGGCGCCGGAACATCTCCGGCACGTCGACCTTCGGGGACTTCCTCTACCTCAACCTCGGTCTGCAGCTGCAATTCGGCGAGTTCGGGATCGCCATCACGGACGATCTGCAGCAGTTCAATCTGACGCCGGCCACGGCCGACAATCCCGGCCTCACCCTGCAAACGAGTCGCTGGCATGCGGTCGCGGCCTACGGTTTCCTCGGCAACCAATTGGTGCTCGGCGCCGGCGCGCGCATCGTGGCCTTGCAGATCGCGCAGACGGGGCAGTTCGTGCCCGGTCGCACGCTGTTCAACATGGTGGGCGCGTCGCCCGAGGCCGGCATGCTGTACAAGCCCGACGGCGCCGTGTGGCGGTTCGGGGCCACGTTGCGCGCGCCGGTCATCGCGCGGTCGCTCGGGGAGTCGTCCACGAGCATCGACCCGTCCTCCGGCGTGGAGCGCGCGGGCAAGTTCATCGTGCCCGAGAAGATCGTGCAACCGTGGGAGGCCGAAATCGGCGTGTCGTTGCAAGCGGGCCCGCGTCCGCTGAATCCGCGCTGGCTCAATCCGCACATCGAAGAGGCACCCGTGCGTGCCCGCATCGAGCGCGCCCGCGCCGCGCGCGATCGCGAACACGAGGCCAAGCTGGCCGCCGCGCCGCACGAGCGCCGAACGGCGCTGGAGCTCGCATTCGCCGAGCAAGAGCGCTCCCTCCGGATGATCGAGGACATGCGCCTGCAGGCCGAGTCCGACAGGCTCCTCGCGCAACGCCGCGCACGCTATGCAAACTGGCCGCGCGAGAAAATCCTCATCGTCGCGAGTTTTCTCTTCACCGGCGCCTCGGAGAACACGATCGACGTGGCGAGCTTTCTCGATCAAAAGCTGGAGCCCTTTGGACGTTCCGTCACGGTGATGCCCCGCTTCGGCATCGAGGCCGAGCCCGTCCACGACCGCGTGCGTGCGCGCATCGGCAGCTACGTCGAGCCTTCGCGTTTCCCCAACGGGAGCGTGCGGCAACATCTGACGTGCGGCGCGGACATCAAGCTTTTTCCCTTCGACGCCTGGGGCCTCATCGGCGCCACCACCTGGCGAATCAGCTTCGCCGTCGACCTCGCACCCCGCTACGCCAACTGGGGCGTCGGCATCGGCGCCTGGCACTAGCTACCTGGCACCGCTTCAATCCGCGCAGCAGCGGAAGCCGAGGTCGGGGTAGCGGCTCGAGCGCGGATCGCCCTCGGGGGCGTAGGGAATGGCGCAGGCGAAGCGGTCGCGTTGGGGCTGGCGGAAGTCCCACGAAGAGCCTCCGCGCGTGAGGCAGTTGCCGGCCGCGTTGCATGCGTCCTCCCACTCGCCGGCGTTGCCGCTCATGTCGAAGATGCCCTCGAACCCTCCGATGCACTTGGGAAAGGTCTTCACCGGGGCAACCTGGGCCACGCCCTCTGCGCCGTCGTTGCATGCGCGGGTGTCGAACGCGGTGCCGTACGCGTAGGCGCGGGTGCCGCCGCGCGAGCAGGCGAACATCCACTGGCTCTGCGCCGGATCGCCGGGCGTGGCCATCGGGGCGGGGCCGCCGCCCACCCGGCCGCAGAGGCGCTTGTTCGCCCATGCGCAGTACGCGAAGGCATCGCACCAATCGACGTAGGTCACGGGCGTGTCGCCGCTGCTGCCATCGGAGACGGGGGTGCCATCCTCGAGCTGTGGCTCGTAATTCGTATTGAAGGCGCACTCGGGCCGCTGGCCGCTGGTGTCGCCGTTCTTCGCGTTCACGAAGAGACGGTACTGGTCGATCGTCACCTCGGTCGTGTCGATGCAAAAGGAGACGCCCGCCCCGTTCCCCACGCGAACCGACGCGGGGCCCGAGGTTCCGGGGCACGATGTTGCGGGAGCCCCGTCGTTGCCTCCGTCGGGCCCTGGCGCGTCCCCGCCGCCGTCCTGCGGCGCGTTGCCGGATCTTCCTTGGGAGAGCGCGCCGGCATCGAAGGCGAGGGAACACGACGAGCTGGCCAAAACGACAAAAAGGACGAGGGCGCCCGCGGAAGAACCGAGGGCGCCCCACGAGGCGCGTGCCGAGACTCGAGCCGTCGCGCTGCTCAGGCGTGTCACGCCTGTCAGTCTAGTTCAATTGATGCTTCGGCGGGGGTTCGTCCGACTCCAGGAAAACCGAAGTGATTTCGCGTTCGAGGGCGCGCGAAAGCTCGTCCTCGATGGCGTCGAGGGAGCCGGCGGCCCGCTCGACGTTGCGCTGGTACACGAAAATGCGGACGGAGCGCCCGGTGTCAACGCCGTTGGCGCCATCGGGGCTGCTCGCGGGCGGGAGGCGGTCCAGGATCATGATGGCCCGAGGATCGACGCCGTCGACCACGAGCTCCGCGCCCGGAACGTCCACCACGTACACCTCGGCCTCGCGCACGTAACGGCCGAGGAGGGCGTCCAGCTTCTCGATGACCGACCGCACCATGCGCCCGAAGGCCTCCGGTGACGGCGACCAGGGCGGGGCAGCCCGCACCGCATCGAGCATGCGCGCGCGAAGGAACGACTCGGTGGCCCCGCGTTGATCGCCCCGCTCGTCCCGAACGAGGCCCAAGTAATACTGCGCATCGGGCGACGAAGGATCGCGGCGAACGGCTTCCTCGATCAGGGGCGCGGCCTTGTCAATCTGGCCAATCTCGTAATACGCCCGCCCGATCAGGAAAACGTAGCTGGGGTGTTCGAACGGTCCTTCGGGAATGATGGCCATGGCTTTGGCTGCCTCCTCGGTCTTTCCTTTGCCCATGAGTGCATCCACCTTCAGGAGCACGCAGTCGGCAATCTCCTCGGGCGTTTCCGCGTATTCGAGCGCGTCTTCGCACATGGCGATCGCCTCGTCCCACTCGCCCATGGGATAGGTGAGAATCTCTGCAGCGTTGAGCATCGCCTCCAGGTAGGTTTCGTCCAGTGCAATGGCCTGCTTGTAGTGGTCGAGCGCGTCGTCGCAGTCACCTGCCAACGCCGCGCTGAAGCCCAGAAGGTTGTGGACTTCAGGTGACTGCGGGTCGAGCTCCAAGGCGCGACGTGCGCACGCAATGGCGCCGGTAGCATCCCCCTTTTGAGCCAAATCCCATCCGCGATCGAGGTGGGCCGAGAGTTGATTCACAACACGCAACTTTTCTCACTCGCGAAGGGCCGTCAAGTCGACTGATGCGCGAACCCGCTCGGGCCGGCACATCGCGACGCGTCCGGTCGCCCTCGGCGGAGCCCCCGTCCGGTATCCTTTGGCTCCCTTGGCGACCGGCTTTCGCCATCGCCAGCGCGAAAGGTCGCGCTTCTCCGGCCTTTACTCCTCGCGGACCACCACCCGCGTACCCGGCCGTTCCTGCGTGCTCATGACCCCGTGCCAGCCTTCCGGGAGGGGCGGATCCGTCCACTGGAAGATGGCGCGCGCGTCCAAAGGAGAAAGGTTCACGCAGCCATGGCTGCGCTCCCGGCCGAAATTCGAGTGCCAGAAGGCTCCGTGCAGGGCGATGCTGCCGTTGAAGTACATGATCCAGGGCACGTCCTCGATCGAGTAGGGCCCGTCGCTCGCGACATCGCCATCCATGGTCGACGCAATGTGCTTTTCGCGGATCCGGAACGAGCCCGGCTTGGTCTCGTGGTTCTTTTCTTTGATGGGATCTTTTTTCCCGGTCGAAGCGACCGTGACATAAACCGGCTGGGCGCCCTGGTAGAGGACCACGGTCTGCGTCTTCAGGTTGACGTCGATCCACTTCTCGTTCGGGGCCAGGTCCTTCGGCGGGGTGGTGGCGCGGGCAATCTGCCCATCGGCGTTGCGCATCCACCAGCCCTCCTCGGTCTCCCAGTAGCCGAAACCACCGAGGCTCACGCTCTTGCCGGTCAGCCCCACCGCGGTGAAGCGGGGGAGGGCTTCGCCGCGGACGGCGCGCTTGTTCCCCTCGGCCAAGGTCCACTTGTGGCCGCGCCAGAGCATGAACCCGACGGGAAGCTTCGTCGGGAGCGGGACGATCTGCGGCGCACCCGCCTCGCCCGCACCGGCGTCGCCGTTGGGGGGATTGCCCGAGATGGTCGGGATGCCCGGAGGCATATCCTGCAGCCAAACCCCGTGAAAATCGGTCAACAGGCGCTGCACGACCACGCGCTCGAACGGCACGACGTTGCCGCCGGTGGTCTTCCACCACTTGGAGTGGTTTTCCGGATGCTCTTCCTGCTTGTCCAGCGCCAGGAAGAAGCCGCGCACCATGCGCCGCACCACGGGCCCGCCTTCTTCACCGCGAAGCTCATCGAGCGTGATCTGCGGCTTCCCGCCGTCGAAGCTTTGCATGTACCACGGCGTCGAGGCGTCCACGTCGCTGGCCGGGCCCGCGCCCATGCCCAGCGGGTCGTTGGGGTTGACCCCCGGCGGCGCGGCCGTCGCAAAGATGCTGCGCGCGACCCCGGCGTCGAGGTCCACGGTCGCCGTTTCCTGGAGCGGGCGCGGTGCAGGCTTTCTTCCGGAGAGCCACGGCTCGTACTCGAGGCGCTCTTCGCGCGAGGGGATGTTGCGGTAAAGCGGCATCCCGTGCGTCAGGTTGTAGCCGTACTCGTAGGGAAGCGGCGCATTCATGTACGGCATGTGCGGGGCCTGCAGCCGGATCGTCGGATGATTCAGCTCCAACGTGGCGTAGCGTCCGCAGACGAACCCGCCTTGCACGAGCTCGTACCAGCCGTCGGTGCAGTTCGATTTCCGATGGGCCTCGGGAATGACCGGGACTTTGGAACCCTTCCGCAGGTATCCGATGCGAACCACCTTCTCGCGGGCCGGATCCTTGATGCGCGAACCTTCGGGGAGCGGCCATTCCATGTCGCTCATGATCGGCGTCTGCATGAAGAGCGCGCCGATGAGCGGGCCATCCCAGGCCGCATCGGCGACCTCTTTCGTCGTAGGCTGCGAAGCCTGCTTCTCTTCGTTCACCGGCTTGTTACTCGCCGGCGGCGCGGGAGAGGGCGTCGCGCCGGCCTCGGCCTGGGACGGGCTCGACGACGGGGACGAATCTTGGCTGCAGCCCGACAGAGAAACTGCAGAGAGACTGCCCGATGCGATGGCCGCGCTGACCGCGGAGACGGTTAGAACGGCGGCTCTCGATAAGGTTCGGCGAGAAAAATGCATGAACGAATGCGTGGAAAAATGCTGGGGTGTTGCTACGGCGCTGCTGCCTCTAGTACCGCCGCGGGGCCCTGTCGATCCACTTCTTGGGCTTGGGCTGCTGCTTGCAACGGGCCTCAAGATGGGCAACAAGAACTATGCCGCGTGTGGCTCGTGAAAAAAGCGAGTCTTGGCGAGAGTCCTGTGGGAAAAAGAGGAAATAGGCGTGGGTGAGGAGACACGTTCCCCGCAGGCGGAGCGGTCCATCGTGGCGGGCGCGGCAGACGGCGCACCCACTGCGCCGCACGCTACGATGCGCCGGCATCCGCACCGGCACTCCAAAAAGCGGACCGGTCCGGAGAAATTCTGGGACCGCCGTGGCATTCGCAATGCCTTCGCGGTCGCGTTCGTCGCGTCGATTGCCCTGCACTACGCCTTGGGGCCCTGGTCGCTCCTGCCCGAGCAAAAGCTCGATTTCGTCGATACCGAAGGCGAGCTCTCCATTCCCATCGACCTGATCGAGGACCAGCCGCCCGAGCCCCCCGCACCGGAGCCTCCGCCCCCGCCCGAGGAAACCCCTGGCGGTGGTGTCACGGCCAAGCCAACTTCGGCCACGAGCAAGGAGGACGCGGGCGCGCGGGACGCGGGGGCCGACGCGGCCGAGGACGCGGGGACCGACGCGGGCACGGATGCCGAGACTCCGGAAGATGGCGGCAAAGAAGACGCAGGTGCCGTGGCGGCCGCGGATGCGGGCGCGCTTGCCGATGCGGCGGTGGCCGATCGCGGCGATGCGGGCGGGGAGAACAAGTCCCGCGATCCGTCGTCGCTGGTGGCCGCCGCGAGCGACGTGCAGGCGGGGCCGCCGTTGGTGCGGCTGTTCGTCAACATGGAGGAGATCCGCAAGAACCCCGTGGGGGTGCAAATGGGGCCGCTCTTGTCGGCCATTCCGCAGTGGGATGACTTCATGTCCGGCACCCAGGTGGATCCGGTGCGCGATACGGATTGGGTCTACATCACCGGGCCGTCGCTCATGCGCACGGAGCGGGATGTCATCTTGGTGCACTATTCGGCGAGCGACAAACTCGTCGACCGCGCGATCGACGTGGTGTCGAAGAAGTACGCGAGCGGCGGGGTGTACGACGCGGGCGTGCCCGGTGTGAAGGCCGCGCTGGGCCATGCCGATCGCGCGCAGCGCGTGTTCTTGCGGCCGCAGTCGCGTGTGCTCGCCGTGGTGCCGCCGGATTACGCGAACACGGCGGCAAAGACCCTGGTCAAGGCCAAGGTCTCCACGCACGCCCGTCCGGGCGAGGCGATGCGTTTGACCTTGCAGACGCCGCATCGGCCCATGCCGTTCATTCCGCAGTCCATCTCGGAGATGCGCCTCTGGGTCGTGCCACGCGCCGACGGCGGCGCCGAGGTTTACGGGGAAGGGGACACGCCCGATCCGGCCTCCGCTTCCGCGGCCGCCGATGCCTTGCGCAAGGTGGTGCGCTCGCAAAACTCGATTGCCGTGCGCCTCATCACGCAGAACCTGCTCGGCACCGTCGACATCATCGACCAGGGCTCGATGGTGCGCCTCCACGGCCCGGTGACGCGCGAGCAGCTCGATGCGCTGCTCGGCCTCGTGGCCGGTCAACTCGGCGTGACCTTGCCCTCCGATCCCGCGCGTCCGCCCCCCACGTCCCCGCCGCGCACCCAGAGCAAGCACTAGCGATATTGCGCCGCCGATTCAGCGCCGGTCCCACTCGTATTGGTGCTCGGGTCGGCCGGTGGCGCCGTAGCGCAGGGTCATGCGCACCGTGCCCTCTTGCGCCAGGGCGGCGAGGTAGCGTTGCACCGTCGCGCGGGCGATGCCGAGGTCCGTGGCCAGTTGGGCGGCGGAGCGCGGGCCCTCGGCCGCGCGAAGGGCATCGCCCACGAGCTTCGCCGTGACGGGGGATTGGCCTTTGGCGGCGGGCGGGCGGTCGCCTTCGTGAAGCAGGCGGAAGGCGCGGTCGATGTCCTCCTGCGACAGCGTCTTGGTGGGCACCCCGAGGTGCGCGCGGTACTGCGCGTACGCGGTGAGGCGGTCGTGCAGCTGCTCCGCCGTGAACGGCTTGATGACGTAGTTCAACGCGCCCGCGGCAAACGCCGCACGCACCGACTCGGCGTCCGAGGCCGCGGTGAGCAGAATGGCGTCCGCGTCGAGCTCGCGCAAAAGCTCGATGCCGGAACCATCGGGCAAGTAGGAATCGAGCAGCACCAGATCGGGCGAAAGCTCGCGCGCGAGCTGACGTGCCTCGGCCGCGGTGCGGGCGGTTCCCACGACCTTGAACCCCGGCACACGTTCCGCAAAAGCGGCATTCACCTGGGCCACGCGAAAGTCGTCCTCGACGACGAGCACGCGGATCATGCGAGCACCTCGGGCAAACGCGCCACGAACACCGCGCCGTGATCCCCGCCGCCAGGATCGGTCAGCCGCACGTCCCCGCCGAGGCTCCGCGCCGCCTGCCGCGTGAGCGCGAGGCCAAGGCCGCGGCCGTCGCCATCCCGGGTGGACACGCCCTCGAGAAAGATGGACTCGCGCAGCCGTTCGGGCACGCCGTCACCGGTGTCGGTCACCGAGACGTGCAACGTCGCGCCGTCGGCGATGAGATCGACCTCGACGCGGGCAGGTCGCCGGCCGCCCAGCTTGGCCGCCTCCAGCGCGTTGTCGACGAGGTTGCCCACCACCGTGGTCACCGCCACCGGCGCGATCACTTTGGTCGTGATCCACGTCGTCTCGGCGAGCTCCAGCGAAACGCCCTTTTCCTGCGCCGCCAGCGTTTTCGCCGAGAGAAACGCGTGCAGGTAGGGATCGCGCAGCGCCTCCTCCGGAATGGACAAGGTGCCCGGCGTCAACACGGGCGTGCCCGAGAGCGCCTGCACGTACTCCATGGCCTCTTGGTGGTGCTGCAACTGCAAGAGGCCCGAGAGCGCGTGCAGTCGGTTGGCGAACTCGTGCCGCTGCGCCCGGAGCGCACCGTCGAGGCGATGGATCGAGTCCAGCTCGCGCCGCGCCTCGCGCTGTTGCACCAGCTCCGCGAGCTCGTGCGGTTCGAGGCCGAAGGTGCGCTGCTTCAGCAGCCGCGCGAGCAGCGCCGAGCCCGCGACGCCGAGCAGCAGGGCGGCCACGGCCAGCGGCGCCGCCACACGCAGCAGCGACCAAAGTCGATCGTAGATGCCGTCGGCGTTGAAGCCCACGCTGACCTCTCCGACGATCGCGCCCGTGTGATCCAGGAGCGGCACCTTGCCGCGTGCCGAGAGGCCCAAGGTGCCGTGTTGCAGATTGCTCACCTTCTTGCCCGCGACCACCTCGGTGTGGTCCGTGCTGACGCGCTGCCCGAGTCGCTCCGGCATGGGGTGCGCGTAACGGATGCCATCGCGGTTCGTGACGACGACGAACGCGGCGCCGGTGGCCGTGCGTACGGCCTCGGCGCGCGCTTGCACGACGTGCTCGGGGTCTCCGTTGGCCACGGCATCGCCGACGACCGTATCCGTCGACACGCTCTCCGCGACGGCGAGCGCGCGCCGTTGGTATTGCTCGATCAAGCTGTCACTGAGGATCCACGCCGTGAGCACGAAGCCCACCGCCACCATCAAGGTGACGAGCCCGATCTGAAGCAGCAGCATCTGCCGGGTGAAGGGCATGCGCACCGGCGCCATGGCCTCGAATGTACCCCTTGCGCTGTGCGCGAGCAAAACGCGCAAAACACGAACAACGGCCAATACGCGAGCAATCTCGACAAGGGTTCGCGCCGCAGGCGATGCCGGTTACACGTTACGGACACGCCACCGTGCGGAAACGGCGTCGACATGTAGGAGCTTTTCCGATGACCGACAAGCCTGCAGATCCCTTGATTGAAATCCGCGGTGCCACCAAGCGGTTCCGAAGTGCCGGCGGTGTGCATACGGCGGTGCGCGATCTCACCATGACGGTGGGACGCGGGGAGTTCGTCGCGGTGGCGGGTCCCACCGGCTGCGGAAAATCCACGACCCTGTCGTTGGTGTCGGGCCTGGAGCTCGCCACCGAGGGCGAGACGCGTGTGCGCGGGCAACTCGTGAACGGCATTCCCAGCGGCGTGGGCTACATGTTCCAGAACGACGCCATCCTGCCCTGGCGAACGGTGCTCGACAACGTGGCCATCGGCCCGCGCTACCGCGGGGCGTCCAAAGTCCACGCGCGCGAGCTGGCCCGCGCGTGGGTCGAAAAGGTGGGCCTCGCGGGCTTCGAGGATTACTACCCGCACCAGCTCTCCGGCGGCATGCGCAAGCGCGTCGCCCTGGCGCAGACGCTGGTGAACGAGCCGTCGATCCTCCTGATGGACGAGCCCTTCAGCGCGCTCGACGTGCAGACACGCGCGCTCATGCAGGACGAACTGTTGCGACTTTGGTCGGGCACCGGCGCGGCGGTGATCTTCGTCACGCACGATCTCGAGGAGGCCATCGTGCTGGCCGATCGCGTGGTGGTGATGACCTGTGGTCCCGCGACCGTGAAAGGCTCTTTTGCCGTGCCGCTGGCGCGCCCGCGCCACGTGGAGGACATCCGCCTCACCACCGAGTTCCTGGAGATCTACAAAGAGATCTGGGAATCGCTGCGTCAGGAAGTCGACAAGACCCGAGCGCGAGGTGCCCGCCGTGTCGCTTGATGGTCGAACGCTGAAAATCTGGGCGCTTCGCCTGGCGCTGGTGGTCGCATGGCTCGCGAGCTGGGAGCTCACGGCGACGTATTGGATCGACCCATTCTTTTATTCCAAGCCGTCGCTCGTCTGGCAAAAGCTGGTCGAGTGGTTCGTGCTGGGCACGAGCCAGGGCACCATTTGGGAGCAGATCGAGGTCACCTTGGAGGAAGCCGTTTTTGGCTTCGTGCTAGGCTCGGTCGCCGGCGTCATGTTGGGCATTTTGCTCGGACAAAAGCCGGTGCTCGCGGACATCTTTTCGCCGTTCATCAAAGCCGCGAATGCGGTTCCGCGCATCGTCCTGGCGTCGTTGTTCGTGATTTGGTTCGGCCTCATCGGGCAGACCTCGAAGATTGCGACGGCGTTCGTCTTGGTGTTCTTCGCCGTCTTCTTCAATGCCTTCCAAGGCGCGCGCGAGGTGGACAAGAACCTGGTGAACAATGCACGGATTCTCGGGGCGAGTCCGTTTCAGATTTTGACGACGATCGTCGTTCCCAGCGCCACGTCGTGGATCCTCGCCTCGCTGCACTCGGCCTTTGGCTTTGCGCTGATCGGTGCGGTGGTCGGCGAGGTCGTCGGCGCCGACAAGGGCTTGGGCCTGTTGATCAATCGCTCGCAGGGCAATTTCGATTCGGCGGGCATCTATGCCGGCATGATCGTGGTCACCGTGCTCGCATTGGTGGCCGAATGGGTTCTCACGGCGCTGGAAAAGCGTCTCTTGAAATGGCGCCCGCCGTCGGCGAGCACGGACACGCAGGTGTGAGCCATGAGCATTCGTCGATCGGCGTTGTTCGCCCTGGTTCTTCTCGCGGCTTCGGCCGCCGGCTGCCGCGACTCACGGCGCGGCGGGGACAAGGGGCCGCTCACCATCATCGTCGGCGGCATCGACAAGGTGATTTACCTGCCGGCGAAACTCAGTGAGCAATTGGGCTATTTCAAAGAGGAGGGCCTGGAGGTCCGGCTTCTTTCCGAACAGGCCGGCGCGACGGCGGAAATCTCGCTCATCGCCGGTGATGCGCAGGGGGTGGTGGGCTTTTACGACCACACGATCGACCTGCAAACCAAGGGCAAATGCATCACCAGCGTGGTGCAGATGGCCAACATCCCCGGCGAGGTCGAAGTCGTTTCGACGGCGAAGGCGGAGACCATCAAGAGCCCCGCTGACTTCAAAGGAAAGAAGCTTGGCTTCACCAGCCCCGGCTCCTCCACCGATTTTCTCACCCAGTACTTGGCCTTGCGGCACGGTATCCCGACGTCGCAGTACACGGGGGTGAAGGCGGGCGCGGGGTCGACCTTCATCGCTGCGCTCGACCAGGGCAGCATCGACGCGGGCATGACCACGGATCCGACGGTGGCGCAGCTCCTGAGCACCGGCAAGGCCAAGGTGATGCTGGACATGCGCACCGAGGATGGCACCAAGGCCGCGTTGGGCGGGCTCTATCCTGCGAGCGCGCTGTACATGAACTGCGACTACGTGGCCCTCCACAAGCCGGTGGTCCAAAAGCTCGTCAATGCGCTGGTGAAGGGGTTGCGCTTCATCCGCGACCACGCGGCGGAGGACATCGCGGCGAAGATGCCCGCCGACTTCGGCGGCGGGAACCCGGCGATTTACGTCAAGGCGATTCACGATAGCAAGTCGATGTTCAACGCCGATGGGCGCATGTCCAAAGAGGGCGCACAGAACGTGCTCGAGGTGTTGAGCCACTGTTCTCCCTCCGTCAAAGGCAAGAGGAACTACATCGATCTGGCCAAGACGTACACGACCGAGTTCGTCGACAAAGTCGGGGTCACGCCATGAAGTCGTGCGTCATGATGTACATCTTGTGTGCAGTCATGCTCACTGCAGGAACGAGCTTGGCACAGCCTCCGGGGCGCGCGCCCGAGTTCGTGCGCTCGCCGTACACGGTGACGATTGGAAATCCCGATTCCAATTGGCGAATCACGCCGTATGGCCAAGTGGAACTCCGCCTCCACCACGACTCCACGCGCAGCTACGCGGACTCCATCGGCGGCGTGGTCCTCGTGCACGACGATAGCCTCGGGAGCAAACGCGGGCGCATGCAATTCAGCGCGCGCGGAAGCCGCCTTGGCTTCAAGATGGAGGCGCCCACGTACCACGGGATCCGTCCTTTGGCGCTGATCGAGGGCGATTTCGAGGGGAATCAGCCGTCGGACGTCTCCGAAGCATCGCTCTATGGCAATGCGACGTTTCGTTTGCGGCACGCGTACATCAAGCTTCTCTCCGACCCCATCGATATCCTGGCCGGCCAGACGTGGGGGCTTTTCGGGACCAGCCCTTTTTCTTTCCCAGCTCGTCGCAGTCGCTTTTCTATTTGCCCATTCCGAATGCGGTACTCGTGCGCACCATGCAAGTGCGTATTTCGCACGCGTTCAAGTCGAAGCTCGTCGACGTGGAGGTGGCCGCCGCCGCGGTGCGTCCTCCGCAGCGGGATGCGGCGTTGCCGGAGGGGCAGGCGGCCGTGCGGGTGCGCTTCAATCGCATTCGCGGCCTTCCTTCCTGCGATGCGGGCACCGATGGGTCTCCCACCGATGCGCTCACCATTGGCTTTTCGGGGCTGGTGCGCGCTTTCAGTGTGGACGAGCCCTCGGCCAAGCCCACCGCGACCCGCGAAGCCACGGGGTGGGGCGCGTCCATCGATGCACTGGTGCCGATCATTCCGGTGAAGAGCGTGGAGAACCGCGGCAACGCGCTGACCTTCACCGGATCGTTCGTGCACGGCCGCGGCATTGCCGATCAAACGCGCACGCAGGCCGGCGCGACCTTTCCCCCGTTGCCGGGCTACACGCCCAATGTCGACAACGGTCTGGTGACCTACGATGCCACGGGCACCTTGCGCACCATCGATTGGCGCACGTTCGTGGTCACCTTGCAGTATTACCTACCGCCAACCGGCCGGCTCTTCGTCGCGACGAACTACACGCAGGCGCAGTCGAGCAACGTCGCCAGCTTGACCGATCCAAGCCAAGCAACGCGCGTGTACAAGCTTGCGCGCTACTTCGATGCCAACGTCTTCTTCGACGTAACGCCTGCATTGCGCGTCGGCGTCTCGTACCATTTCACGCACCAGCGATTCGTCGACGACGCGACGGCCCGCAATCACCGCTGGATGCTGAGCGCCTACTATTTCTTCTAATCCCTACCATCGGCGCCCATGCGGTTGCGTGTAAGGGCCAAGGATTTCCGCCCCCGCGCTTGCAGAGCCTGCGACTCAAGCCATATTATGGCAGTCGAAAATACCGTTATCACTGACATCCGATGTTCGGAGCGGCGTACGCGGAACGATGAGTCGAAGGCTGTTCGAGGAAATAGTGACCCGCACCGGGCTCGCGCCGATGATTGGCCCTGGCACCGTCCAGCGAGCCTTGCACGCCGTGGGGGTATCGTCGCCCGAGCACGCGCAGACGCACGACTATTTGCGTGCATTGCCCGAGCTTCGCGCCCGCATGGCCATTTACCTCGAGCCGGCCGCCGTCGAGCAGCGCCTGCGGCAGATCGAGGCGCACTTGAAGCATGGTTCAAGCGGTTGACGTTTCAGCCAGAAGCTTCGTTTCGAATCGAGATTTCATTTAGGCCGAACCGCGGCAGCGAAATAAGCCCGGCGAGGCCGGCGCCCTTGCCCCTGGCTCCTATCAGGATCGCCAAACGTTGCGGCGGCTCCCGCCTGCCGAAGCGGCATGGTGGCGGCCCCGCCGCGGATGTCGCGCTGCCGCGGTTCGACATCTGACGGAGCCGCGATCCGGGACGCAACTTCCCACAGTAAAGTCAAGGCTGGTGCTAGAAGCCTTCATCGCTATGAAACTCCTGCGATGCGTGTTGCCGGCGGCTTTGGCCGCCGCGGTTTCGATGTCGTTGCCCGCGTGTTCGAAGAAGGTCGACGAGCCCGAGAAATCGAGCTTCAAACCGTCGGCCGCTCCGCCCGAACTACCCGGCCCCACCAAGTTGGAAATCGTCGACGAGGTCGTCGGGACCGGCCGCGAGGCGAAGTCCGGTGACAAGGTCAAGGTGCACTACACGGGCACGTTGATGAATGGGAAGAAGTTCGACAGCTCGCGCGATCGCGGCGATCCTTTCGACTTCAAGCTCGGCGCCGGCCAGGTCATCAAGGGCTGGGATCAAGGGGTCGCCGGGATGAAGGTCGGCGGCAAGCGCAAGCTCACCATCCCGTACGACTTGGCCTACGGAGAGGCCGGGCACCCGCCCGACATTCCGGCGAAGGCGGCGTTGAAGTTCGATGTCGAGCTCATTGCGGTCGAATAAAGGACGATAGGCAGGCGGCGAGGGTCGTCGTGGCATCGTCGCTCCCGGGCCCGATGCGCAGCGGCCCCTTGGACGAGTGCACGACGATCTCGTACGCCTCGCCGACCACACCCAAGGAGACGGGGGCGCGGTAGCGGTCGAAGCTGCGAATCTCGTCCCACGAGCGGCTCGCCCCGCCGAAGGTGACGCCGTTTTCGTCGACCACGGCCTCGAGCGGCAGGGTGGCCACGAGGCCGTGCGCGGCCACGGCAAACAAGACGAGAAGGCCGGTGCCGGCGGTCAGGAACGCGAGGTTCACGCTCTGGCTTCGCGCGTCGAAGTAGAGGCCCAAGGCGACGATGGCCACCGCGACGAGGTGGAGCGAAATCGCCCAGAGCGCGAAAATCTTGGACGAGCCCAGCGCGAACGAGAGCCGCCGGGACGATTCGGGCACCGAGCCGCCCGGCGCGACCACCCCGCGGCGGAGTGCACGCCGCAAAAGCGCGACGAAGAGCGTCGTGAGTGCGAAGTGCAGGAGCAAGGTGGCGTACTCGAGGCGGTGCACCGAGAGGAACGTGTCGTACGCGCCATGGCAAAGGGCGGCGAGGAGCACGAATTTGAGGTTGCTGGTGCGGGGCGCCACGAGCTTGCGCCCGAGGGCGTATCCCCAGATGGCGCCGAAGAACATGTGCGCCGGGAGGCTGGTGAACGTACGCAACACCACCAGCCCCGTGGCGAGGCGCCCCAGGGCAAAGTAGCGGATGTTCTCCACGGCCGCGAACCCCAGCGAGGACGCCACGCCGTAGACGATGCCATCGACGGGCTCGTCGAACTCGCGCCGGTGGCGCGCGAACGACCATACGCCGAGCCACTTGGAGCCTTCCTCCGTGAGCCCCACCACCACGGTGAAGACGAGCAGGGCGAGCGGGGCGGCCACGAGCTGGCCACCGAAGGTCATCGTCGTCGGGTGCAGATACGGACTTAGATGAATAAGTCCATATTGAACCACCCCCGCCAGCAGCGCGCTCACACCGCCCAGCGCGAAGGTCACGCCGACGAGCCACCCGGGCTCGGGGCGCGCGCGATCGAAGCGGCGCACGAACGAGAGCCACCCGACGGAGAGCAGGATCGGCAAAAGGAGGCCCAGGATGCCAATGCCCCAGCGCGGCGGGACCGCTTGGGTCGCGACCTGCGTGAGCGCGGGCAGGGAGGGGCTGCCGATGAGCATGCGCGCACGGTCCGCGCGCGCGTAGGAATCGAGATCGTCGCCGAAGGAGACCGTCAGGGAAGGGGCGTTCTCGATCCGCTGCGTCGCGAGGACTTTGCCCGCGAGCACGATGGCCAGCGGCTCCTTCGGCGGGGTGCGCATCGTCACCGTGGTGAAAATCGTCAGATCGTGCCCATGCCGCGAAGCTTCCACGCGGGCGATTCGGTCGGCGAAGTCCACCAGCGGTGGCTCGAGGGGCCTTCCCACCTCGTCCACGCGATGCAGGGTCACGCCGCCGCGCCACCGCAGATACGTGTCGGCCGACTCGGCGAGGTCGTGGTCCACGGTGACGTGGATCTCGCCGTCCTTTTCACGAACATCGGCCGGCACCCGCGCCGCACCAAGCCGGGCCCGCACCCGCGCTGCGGTGTCCTTCGCAGCGGGCGCGGTCGCTCGGTAAACGAGCTCCACGTCGTGCGTCTGTGCGAGCTGAAGCTCCCCGCAGCCGACACAAAAAAGACAAAGCGTCCACGCAGTGGAAAGCCAAAGTAACCAGCGGTAGGGTGCGTGATTCATGTCAGCCGATCCCCGCCCGCTTCTCTACGTGGCAGCGTTCGTCATAACGGCGCTTGCCGTCTGGGTCATCTCCATTCTTGCGCGGAAGGGCGAACCCTGGGCGCGGCCGCGGATCGCCGCCACCGTTCCCCCGGCGCCGAATGAAGCAGAAGACGCCACGCCGGCGGAGAAAAAGGCCCACTAGGGGTCACTCGGAGAGGCCGAAAAAGTCGCGGATCTTGCTCAGAATGCGCTGTTGCTCGCGGGCTTCGCGCTCGCGTTTGCTCGCGTGATCGAGCCCGTCGCGGGAGGCGGTGAGGGCCACGCGGCGCCGGGCGATCGTTTGGCTCATGTCGTCGGCGACCTCGGGTCGCTTCTGCAAAATTTCCTCGAAGGCGCCCCGATCGAGTCGGTAGCACTCCACGTCGGTGACGGCGACCACGTCGGCCGTGCGCATTTCGCCGGTCATGAGGGCCATCTCCCCGAAGAAGTCGGGCCCGTCGACCGTGGCCACCGCGTGCGAAAGGCCATCGGCGTGCGTGCGAACCTCCACGCGCCCCTGCGTCACCAGGTAAAGCCAGTGGGCCGTGTTGCCCTGCCGCGTGATCGTCTCGCCCGCGGCATAAGGTGTAAAATGCAAGCGATCCGCGACGGCCGACTTCTCTTCGTCGGTGAGTCCGTGAAAGAGCTCCATTGCCCGAACGGCATCGAGCCGGCGTGAGCGGGCGCGGGCCGTCTTCTCCACGGCGTTGTCCTCGGTCGTGAGAAACACAGTCTGCGCCGGCCGCGCGAGAGGGATGCTGGCTCGGCGCAGCGCCGCATGGATGCGCGCCCGCACCTGCGAGGCGGTGCTCTCGTCGGCGCCCAGGTCCGTGAGCCAGTAGCGCGCCGAGTAGTATGCGAAGCTATCGCCCCCAGGGCGCGCCAGATCGACGCAGACGACCGACGGCTTCGGGCTCGCCGCCACTTCGGGGATGGGGGTCGCGGTGATGGCCTCCTCCACGACGCGGATCACCCGCTGGGGCGGAAACCGAAAATCGACGTGAAAGAACACCGACACGCGCCGCTGGAGCGGCTCGTTCTCGCGCTTGCCGAGGATGGTGATGTTCTGCGCGAGCAGCGACGCATTGGGCACGATGATCGTGTCCCACTCCTTGGTCTCCAGCACGGTGTGTCGCCAGCGGATCTCTTTGACCTGCCCCGAGCGCCCATTCTCGAGCGTGATCGCGTCGCCCACGTGGATCGAGCCATCGAGCTGCAAGGCGACGCCGCCCAAAATGTTGCCCAGGGTGGCCTGCAGCGAGAGCGCGACCACGGCGCTCACCAGCGCCGATGCGCCGAGCACCGAGGAGGGATCCATCCCGGCCTCGTGCGCCACGCCGATGGTCGTGACCACGTAGGCGATGCCCAGGATGATGTCCGACGTGATGCTGACCAGGTCGACCTTCATCCGAGGCAGGAGGAAGTCGAAGACGACGAACCCGGCCAGCGCCACCATCGTGAACGCTTCGAAGAGGTCCGCGCCGATTTGAAAACGCGGGCCCCACGCGGTGAAGCCCGCTTTGGTCAGCAGGATGGCGATGCCGTAGAGAAGGACGAAGACGCCGTACAGCGCCAAGGTGCGCCGCATGAGTCTTCGCGACTGCGGCGCAAACCGGTTGACGAGGTAGGCAACGAGGACGACGACCGCGCCAATCGGCACGAACGACCAGCCCTCGAGCAGCTCAGGGAGCCCGCCCATGCCTCACGATTCCCGCTCGCCCATTCCTACGTGGCGCGGCGATCAGCCGAAGGCCGCGTCCATGAGCATGCGCTGCTCGAGGTCGTGGCTTGCCTTGCTGCCGGTGGCCGGGCTTGCGCTCTCCACGCGCGACACCAACGAGAGCGGAAGCCGGTCGGTGATGAACTCGCGCAGCCGCGCATTCAGGAAGTACCACGCCCCCATGTTGCGAGGCTCCTCCTGCACCCAAACGAGCGGCGTGCCGTCGGGGTAGGGGGCGAGGGCTTCCTTCAGCGTGACGTTGAGCGGGTAAAGCTGCTCGAGGCGCACGATGGCCACGTCGTCCCGCTTCAGATCGCGGCGCGTCTTGACCAAGTCGTAATAGACCTTGCCCGTGCAGAGCAGCACGCGCTTCGTCTGCTTCGGGTCCACCGAGGCATCCGGGATGACGCGCTGGAACGAACCCGTTGCCAGATCGTCGACCGTGGAAATGGCCTCGGGGTGACGCAAGAGGCTCTTGGGGGTGAAGACCACCAGCGGCTTGCGCCACGGACGGAGCACCTGGCGGCGCAGCACGTGGAAGACCTGCGCCGGCGTGGTCAGGTTGCAAACCTGGATGTTGTCCTCGGCCGCGGCCTGGAGGAAGCGCTCGATGCGGCCGCTGGAGTGCTCCGGACCCTGGCCTTCGTAGCCGTGGGGGAGGAAGAGCACGAGGCCGGACAATCGATTCCATTTGTCTTCGGCCGAGACGATGAACTGGTCGATGATGACCTGCGCACCGTTCATGAAGTCGCCGAACTGCGCCTCCCAGATCACCAGGCCGTCGGGCCAGTCGAGGCTGTAGCCGTACTCGAAGCCGAGCACCGCGGCCTCGGACAGCGGGCTGTCGAGCACTTCGAACCGGCCCGGGCCCGCGTTGGCGAGCGGCACGAACGGCGCGCCCGTCTGGGTATCGTAGAGCACCGCGTGGCGGTGGCTGAAGGTGCCGCGGCGGCAGTCCTGGCCGCTCAAGCGAACGCGATGTCCCTGCTCGAGCAAGGTCGCGTAGGCGAGCGTCTCCGCCGTCTCCCACTGAATCGTGTTCTGGGTGCGCGCGCGATCGCGGCGGGCCTTGATGAGGGCGTGCGCCTTCGCGTTGGGGGTGAAGTCGTGCGGCACCTTGGTGAGCCGATCCAACGTGTCGAGAATGTGCGTCTTGTCGACGTGCGTGGGCACCTCGGGAACGAGGACGTCGGGGCCGCCGTAGTACGGCGTCCAGAGGCCTTCCATCGCGCTCGGCAGCGTGTGGTAGTCGCCTTTGCGTGCTTCGACCAACGCGTCGTCGAGGCGCTGCTTGCTGGCGCGCTCGATGTCGTCGGCCTGCTGGCGCGTGATGCGGTGGGTCTCCAACAGCCGCTGTACGTACACCTCGCGGACCGTCGGCTTCTTGTCGATCAGCGCGTACATGATGGGCTGCGTGAAACGCGGCTCGTCGCCTTCGTTGTGGCCCAGTTTGCGGTAACAGTAGACGTCGATCACGACGTCCTTCTGAAAGCGCTGGCGGTATTCCATTGCCAAGCGCGTAACCTGGATGACCGCCTCGGGATCCTCGCCGTTCACGTGGAAGACCGGGGTCTTCATCATGCGCGTGATGTCCGTGCAGTACCGCGTGGAGCGCGAGTCCTTCGGCAACGTCGTGAAGCCGATTTGGTTGTTCACCACGACGTGGACGGTGCCCTCGGTGGAGTAGCCTTCGAGGCCCGCGAGGTTCAACGTCTCGGGCACCACGCCTTGGCCCATGAAGGAGGCGTCGCCGTGGATGAGGAGCGGCAAGACGTGCTTGCGCTTCGCGCGATCCTGCTTGGCGCGCACGCGGCCTTCGACGACCGGGTTCACGAACTCGAGGTGGCTCGGGTTGAAGGCGAGCGAGAGGTGCACCGAGGCACCCGACGAGGTGACGCGATCCGTGGAGTAACCGAGGTGGTACTTCACGTCTCCGCCGCCGAGGAAGCGCTCGGGCTTCTTGTCGTCGAACGCGGCGAAGAGCTCGCGCACGTCCTTCTCCATGATGTTCGCGAGCACGTTGAGGCGGCCGCGGTGGGCCATGCCGAGAACGATCTCGCCGACGCCGTGCGTTCCCGCTTCGTCGACCAACATCGCCAAAAGGGCAATGACGCTTTCGGCGCCCTCCACCGAGAAGCGGCGCGCGCCGAGGTAGTTCTTCGCGATGAAATTCTCGAAGACCTCTGCGTCCGTCAGCTTGGTGAGGATGCGCACGACCTGCTTGTGATCGAGCGCGGCGCGGTTGCGCGTCGACTCCATGCGGTGCTCGAGCCAGTCGCGCATCTCCGGTTCTTCGATGTGCGTGTACTCGACGCCAATCGAGCCGCAGTACGTCTCGCTCATGTGCGCGACGATCTGGCGGAGGGTCGTGCGCTCGGGCAAACCGGAGATGCCGCCGGTGGCGAACGTGTTCTCCAGATCTTGCGGCGCGAGATCGAAGTTCTCCAGATCGAGCTCGGGCGATGCCTCGGGCGGCGCTCCGGCGACCGTGGGATCGATGCTGGGATCCTTCACCAGCGGATCGACGCGCGCGAACAAATGGCCGCGCGAGCGGTACATGTTCACGAGCTGATAGACGCGACCTTGAACGGCGACCGCGTTGACGAGTTGTTCCTCGGCGCGGCTGATCGTCAGCGCCGGCGGCGCGTACGAAGCACGCGCGCTACCATTTACGGTCGGGGATACTGCACCGTTACCGTTACCATTCCTGAGAGCCGCGGCGACCGTGGGCGGCGCGGCGCTGGGCGCGCCTCCGCCAGCACTGAAAGCACCGGACACCGCAGCAGGCGAGACCGTCGCAATGGGCGCGCCATTCCCATTCGGAGCCCCATTCAGAGACTCGAAGAACTTGCGCCATTTGACATCTACAGCCTGCGGGTTCTGTTGGAATTTTGCGTGAAGCTCCTCAACAAGACCTGCATTGATTCCGAACTCGTCGAACATTCGGCGGCTACGATACTCCATCTTCGCGGGTGTGCCGCTAAAGACTGACCGTAAAAAACCGGTTACTTGTTCGTCAGCCAGGCGAACAGATCCGCGGACGGGTCGAGCGCGACGAGAAGGGCATCGACGGAAATCGCCGTTACGGTCGTACCATGGGGAGCGACGTGAACGCCGTCGGGATCACGCCACACGACGACCCGCACCGCCTGAGAAGGCTTTTGGACCGGGCCTCGTGCCGCAATGCGGCTTTCATTGGTGTACGACGGGCGCGAGGCGCGCATTTCCTGCTCCAAATTGGGGCGGGAACCGCGCGGCTGCGTATCGGCGGCAGCGACCGTTTCATCCGGCGACGCCGCGAGAACCTCTTCGCTGTAAGCCGGCGTACCAATACGGGTTTTCGTCGCGTCGTCAAATGAGAAGTTCGGTAGTTCGTTGCCCGGGAGTGCCTCCGTCGGCCACGACTCGATCTCCTCCGACGAGCCGAAGTTCGTATTTCGGAGAATGTTCTCCATGGCTTGCGACGATGCCGGCGGCGACGTCAGGTGGCTGTCGCTCTCGACGGCCGGCGGGGCCGCGGTGGGCGTCTCCATCACCTGGCTGGTATCGGGCCTAGCCCCGGGCGCCACGAAGGTGATGCTTTCGGGGCCCGACCGGTACACTTGCGTGGACGCAAAGCTGTCGTCCGGGCTCGAGTCGTCCCAGGCGCCGGCGGGGCGCGTGGTTCGCTGGCCTTCGCGAGCGGCCAGGTTTTGCGACACGATCACTTGGGAGATTTCCGAGCTGCTCTCGACCGCGGGCGGCGGAGCGGCTGGCGTGGTGTGCGCGCTCGCCGGCGTGTTGAGCGGAAATGGCTCGGCGCTGATCGGCTGCGTCGTGCTGGTCGTTCCGGAGGAGGGGCGCTCGGGCAGGCTTTGCTGCCGCGGCGCCGAGCCGGGGATCGCCGACACGGAGACCAGGTTCTTCGACGAAATGGCCTCGATGACCGCCGGTGCCTCGACGCGCGGCGGCGGAGGCGGCGGCGTGGGCGCACGCGTGGCCGGGGGCGGCGGCGGCTTCGAGGGAACGCGCGGCGCGGTCGATGCACGCGGCGGGAGCGGCGGCGGGGTTGCATCCGAGATGCGGGGACGGGGTCCGAGAAGACCCAGGCTCGGGTGCTTCGGACGCGCAGCCTTGCCCGCCGCATTGTTCAAGAGCGCAGCCCCGGTGGCCGAGCGCGGTGGCGTGGGCATCGTCTTCGGCGGAGCCGGCGAAGCACCCGATGGGGTCGACGCGCGCGCCGATCCCGACGACGGTGCACCGGGCGCGGGCCGCTCTTGCGGTACCGATGGGCGCATCGCGCGGGGGGAGGGGGCTGGCGGCGGAAGCGGAACGGACGTCCGCGCGGAATGCTGCTGCGAAGGCGGCGGAGCCGGTGGAACGAGCGGGCTCAGACGCACCGTGGCCTTGGGGAAGGTGCCTCCTCCTCCTTGGGGCGTGGGCGGCGGGCGCACGGACGAACCGATCTCCCAGCCGAGTTCGTCGATGCGGGTCGTCAGGTCCGCGGCGGCCTTCGCCAAGGTGAGCGCGCGATCGTCGGCCTCGGCCTCGCTCGCAGCTTCGGCCGCGCGACGGAGCCACTTGAGTGCGTCCGTGTGCTCGCCGCGGTCCCACGTGGTTTTCGCGGTCGAAAGTGCCCACGATACATCTTCATGATCATCGGCGAGGGGAGCCGGAATCGGATTTTCGCGGGCCTCGACCTTCGATTCGTCAGCCATGCGGGCGTGTCCTCGGTGAGCGCAGCTTGCGCTGTCGGTCCACTCGTCGGAAAAAGGTCACCCATGCACGTTATCATCAATGGAGAAGGGCGCGACATTCCGGAAGGTCTCACCGTGCGGGGGCTGCTGGCCTACCTGGAACTGGCCGGCGGCCCCGTCGCGGTAGAAATCAACCGAGAAATCGTGCCCCGGGCGGACCACGACCACCATCCGGTGTCCCCGGGCGACGCGATTGAAATCGTGCACTTCGTCGGTGGCGGGTGACGGAAAACCGCGATCTCCCGCAAAAGTCGACGGTTGTTGACCGCCTTGCGAGTCCTTTGCAGTCGAGCAGCGGCAGCGGGACAACCCCGGCGAGGCCGGCGCCTTAGCCCGTCCCGCGACGAACGGATCGCTGGACGGCTTGGCGAGCCATGCTTTCTGGAGCACACACCGCACCGGTCCCGCCGGTTCGTTCTCGCTGCCGCCGTTCCAGCACCAAGTCGGTTCGGACTCGTTACGTTTATTCGCCCGTGGCCTTATACCAAGCTTCGCGCCTTGTGAACGAGGGCCTGGACGGCCTCGTGGGCGCGGGCGGGGAGGGTGGCCGCTCCCCCGTCGTCGCTGGGGAGGGGCTTTCCAATGCACACCGTGACCCGGGTCGGCGGTGCGCCGGACATCCTATCGAGGTGGGCTCCGAAGCTCTCGCCCACGAAGGCCGCCTCCGAGCCCGCTTCGTAGGCGATGCCCACGGGCAACACGGGCACGCCGGCGCGGATGGCGGCGACGAAGCCTCCCCGTAAAAATGGCCGCACTTCGTCGTCCGGAAACGTGGTCCCCTCCGGGAACACGGACACGATGTCCCCCTCGGCCAAGCGCCCGGCCATGGCGCGGATCACGCGCGCGCCGCTTTGCTTGTTCGTGCGCTCCACGAACAAGGTGCCCACTTTGCGGGCGGCGGGGCCGATGATGGGCCACCGCGAGAGGTCCGCCCGCGAGACCACGCAGCCGCCGAAGGTCGCCAGCACGAGCGCAATGTCGATGGTGGAGCGGTGGTTGGCCACCACGAGGTAGCCGCCCTGGCGCGTGGGGACGTCCCCCACGATGTTCGGGTGCACGGCAAAGAGCTTCAACAAGGCGCGCGACCAGCGTCCCGTCCAGAGATCGCGCAGGTGCAAGCGTTGACGGAGCTCGGTCTTTCCCACGCCGACGCCGAGCATCGCGTCGCGGGCCACGTAAAGGGGAAGGTACGTCGCCGTGATGAGACCCAAGCCGGCCACGCGAATCGGTTTTCGTACGAAGTTCAGTTTCATGGTCACCAGAGTTTCCGCATCGCGAAAGCTACCCACTCCATGCCCCGACGCAGCGTACCGCGCTGGCGCCACGTCGCCAGATCGATGGGGAGCGCCCGGGCGAGATCGTGTTCGAACCAATGGCGAACGTGCCGCGCGAAGGGCCCGTCCTCCACGGCGAGGTTGACCTCGAGGTTCTTGCGCCAAGAGCGTTCGTCGAGGTTGTAGCTGCCGATGGTGGCGAAGCTCTCGTCTACGATGGCCACCTTGGAGTGCAGGATGGGGCCAGGTAGCGCGTACACCTCGACGCCGTGCTTCAGCAGCTGCTCGAACATGGCCTCCACGGCGAATTGCACGATGGGGACGTCACCGCGGGCGGGCACCAACACGCGAATGCGCACGCCGCGCGAGGCTGCGCGGAACATGGCGCGGCGCACGCCGCCGTCGGGCACGAAGTACGAATTGGCGATGTCCACCGACTGCCGCGCATTGGCGATGCGCACGACGTACTCGCGGCGGATGCTGCGCCGGCGCCGCCAATTGTTGGCGAGCACCCAGACGGGGCGCGATCGACGTCGCGGAAAGGGCGGAACGTCGCGCGGGCGCAGGGTGCGGGTGATGCGGCGCCACGTCTCGTAGAAGAGCGAGCGAAACTCTTCGACGCACGGGCCTTCCACGGCGACGGCATCGTCGCGCCAGCCCTCGCCGCCTTGCTCGAGGGGGAGCCAGGGATCGCTCAGGTTGATGCCGCCCGTGAAGGCGATGGTGTCGTCGGCGACGAGGAGCTTGCGGTGATCGCGCTGCTCGACCCGATCGAGCTGAAAGCTTTGGGCCAGCGGAAAGAGCGAATGGTACTCGTGAACGTCGCCGCCCGCGCTGCGCAGCGGCTGCCACCACGATTCGGTGATGCCGAGGCTTCCGACGGCGTCGTAGATGACCTTGACCTTGACGCCGGCGCGGGCGCGGCTCACCAGGGCATCGCGGAAACGCTCGCCGCAGGAGTCGGCGCCGACCCAGTACATCTCGAGAAGCACTTCGTTCTGCGCGTGGCGGATGGCCTCCAGCATCGCCGGAAACGTTTGCGCTCCATCGCGCAGGAGCCGCACGCGGTCGCCGCCCACGTCGAACCAGGGCTGCTCGGCCTCCGTGAGGGAATGCTCCTCGCCGTCTTCGGGCTCGGCATCGGAGTCATACGAAGGCGGGGGGCTCACGGAGTCGCTTTCGGTGCGCGGGGAGGGCGGGCGGCCACGATGACGAGTGCGTCATCGCGAAGTACGGTTGCAGCAAAGGAGCGTAGCGCGTCGAGTGGGGGCGGCGCATCTCGATCGTGACCAAGTGCGTCCCGGAACAGCGCGAGCAGGCGCCCATGTGGTTCGAGGAGAGCCCGTTGCTCGGCGCGCGTACGGGCGGCGGCGGCCCGCTGCCGGTCAGCCTCGTCGAGGCCGCGCTGGCGCAACCGATCCAGCAGGACGCGCGTCTGCGCGACCGCCCCGTCCAGCGCCCCATCGGCCGATGCGATGCGGACGACCAGCGCCGAGCCCCGCGCGGGGCCGACGACGGTTGCGCTCCACGAGCGCGCCAGACCGGGTCGCCCCAGGCCGCGCGCGAGGAGGCCATCCTCTCCGTCCAGGGCCAGGGCGAAGAAGCGTGCAAGCTGCACGGATTTCTCGTCGCCGCGCGGAAGGGGCAGGGCCAACCACGCCTGGCCGGCTTGCTCGGGCGAACCCGTGGGATCGAGCCAATAGGTGCCCGGCCGCGGCGGGGGCGGCTCGCTCGGGGTGGGGCACGCGCGTGCGTCGCCCGAGGCTCGTCGCGGCACCCATCGATCCACGGCGCGTGCGGCGGCGGCGCCTTGCGCGGGGCTCTCGTTGGCGAGAACCGCGACGCGCATCGGCCCTGCGCGAAGGCCGCTGGCACGCGTCCCGAGTGCACCGTCCGACGCGCGCGCGAGCGCCTCGAGGCTTCCCGAGGGCGAGAACCACGAAGGCCGCCCCGGAACGATGCCGTTCGAAAGCGCGACCAGCGCCCGCGCGCCGACGTTGTCCCCGACGGAAAGAAGCGACGCCCGCACATGGGACACCGCGCCCCGTTCGGGGCCTTCGGCAAAGGCACGCGCCGCCGTGTCGGCGATGCGCCGAGCCTGCGCCAGCGGCGTCTCGCCCGGGAGCGCCGGCCCGTGGGCCAAAAGCCCAATGGCGTCCGCGGAGGCCCAGGGCACGATCTCGAGCGAAGGTCCCGCATGATCGCGTGCCCTTTCCGCCGCGAGCATCGCGAAGCCAGCGCCGAGGCCCGAGTCCGACTCGACCTCGGGGACCGTGCCGCAGGGCGATGCCAGGAGCAGCCAGAGGTCCGACTGACCGCGCTCCACCCGCAGGCGAGGCTCCACCACGGGCTCCTTCCACGCCGCGAGCGCGCGATCGACCTCCGTGCGCACGGCCTCCGCGCTGGGCATCGCCGTCGCATCGCGTGAGCCTGCGAAGCCAACGGCAAGGAGCATCCGCGGCTCTTTGGCGGCCGCGCTCGCGGCCCGCGGATAGAGCGTCCACCACGCACCGCGTTCGGCCGCGTCGCGCGGATCGCCGGCGCGACGTGCGAGATCCAACGCGCCTCCTGCGTCGTCGGTGTCGGCCAGTTCCGCGAGCACCTCTTGCCGGACCAGCGCGATGGCCGTGGCGATGCGCGCCGTCGGGTTGGCGCCGAGATCGCGCGCATCCAGGGTCACCGTGAGGCAGCCCCCCTGCGCGTGCGCCGTGGCGGTGACCTCGCGCACCGTCGCGCCCGACTCCGTGGCCTCGAGGCGCGAGGCGAGGGGACCGCGCGGATCGCCCAAGCTGGGCGCGATGGCGGCCGCGCGGGTCGCATCGCCCGTGCGAAAGGCGAGAATCGCGCGCGCTTCGGCGACGCCTTCGCTGCGTGCGTCGTACACCACCGGGGGCGGGGCGTCCTCCGGCCAACCGAAGCCCGGCAGCTGCGCGGCCCGAGGCCACGCGGGCAAGCCATTGAGGGCGGTCACCACGTCGTGCGTGGCGCGCGTCACGCCGGCCACCGACAGCGCCACGCGGCCCAGTCCATGCGCGGCGCGCCGCCATGCCTCCACATCCGCGAGCACCGGCTCGGGCGGTGCGGGGATCGCGCCGAACGCCTCGCCCCGGCACCGCGCCACCTCGGCCAGCCCGGGATCGTGGAGCGGCTTGCTGGCCAGCGCGCGAAGCTTCTTCACGACCGCGGGCATCTCCGCCGCGGTCACCGGCGCGAGCAGCGCGCGTTGCACCGCCGTGACTTGATCCGACGGCTGCTCACCGAGAAGCCCTCGCACGCGGTAGCCCTCCCATGCCGGCGTCACCACCGCCGCAGGCCAACGCGCGGCGAGCCGCACCTGCGTGAGCGCCGCGAGCGCCACCGCCGGTTGCGCGCCCCGTTCGGGGGCCACGCCGTACGTCCACACGGCCACCGCCAGGCCCGCACCGGGATCCCCGTCACGAACGATCGCGGCGACGGGCGGACGATCCCCGACCACGCCACGTACCTGCTTGGGAACCGCGGGAGGCGGCTCGGCCGCGCCGCCGCATGCAGTGGCCAGCGTCAGACAGACAATCGACGGGATGAGACGACGAGAAACTCCATCCACAGCGGAACCGTTATCATCAAAATCGGCCCACCCCTCAACTTGCTGGCGCCTGGCCAAAAAAGGATATCCATCGAGGGGTGAAACACCGGGCTGCGAGCGTAACAACTTCCGTAACGTTCCCCCAAAGTGTTACGCCCCAGGCCGACTGTTACGCGTAACACTTGCCCTGGACGGGCCCGGCGGGGCACGAATTCCCCGTATTTCTCGACGATTGTAGCTCTTTCCGAGGCTGGCACGCGCGCTGCATTGCACGACGCCGACCGGTCGCACGGCGCGCCGGTCCTTGGAGGGCTGTCGAGAGATGATGCAAGGGCGAGATGCTTATCGGGAAGATGCGAGCGCGTGCCGAATGTCCTGCGACCGCGAGTTGGTCGACGGGATGCTGCGCAACGAGACGCAGGCGTGGAGTGAGTTTCAGAGCCGTTACGATCGCTTGATCCACCGCTGCATCACGAAGGTTACCCGCCGCTTTCCGTCGATGGTCTCGGGCGACGACGTTTTCGAGATTCAGGCCCAGCTTTTCTTATCCCTTCTTTCCAACGAGATGCACAAGCTCCGGACCTTCGACCCGGAGCGCGGCAATCGCTTTTCCAGCTGGCTTGGCTTGCTTGCCATTCACTGTGCTTACGATCACTTGCGCAGCCTGCGCCGGGAGCCGAACAAGGCGTCGCTGGCCGAGGCCACCGATTTGGCGTGCCAACTCCCCGATCCGTTCGAGTGCGTGGCCGAGCGTCAGCGCGCGGCGATGGCCGCCGACATGCTCGATGGTTTCAGCGAGAAGGACCGCGCGTTCGCCACGCTGTACTTCGATGAGGAGCTGGAGCCGAACGAGATTGCCGCGCGCATGAACATCAGCGTCAAAACCGTTTACTCGAAGAAGCATAAAATTCAGTCCCGCCTCGAATCGGCGCTTTCCACGGCGGTCGAACACGCCGCTTGAGGGGGGCGCGCTCGGTGGTATAAGCCTGGCACCGTGGCGTCCTCTTCATCCCGCACTGGCCTGTTGGTACTCGGCACCGCCATCGTTTGCGTCTTCGGCAGCGTGGCTTGCTCCTCTGAAGACGGAGACGCTCCGAGCCATCGAGAGCCCGATCCGCTGGGTGCGGGAAAACGCATTCGCGAGGTGGTGAATCCATCGCTGAAGACTCAGGGCGACGTGGACGTGACGGGGGCCGAAGTCATTTACATCGACACCTTCGACGAGACCCAAGACGGCAAGAGCCGCGGCACGATCTACGTGCAGGACGTCGGTTCGCAGGCCCCATACTCGGGCATTTCGCTGTATTCGCCGTCGTTCATTCCGTCCAGCCTGCGGGTTTCCCCGGGCGACGTGCTCGATTTGCGCGGGCCGTACGTGGAGATGCAGGACATCGGCACGGCGCACTTTCCGACCGGCCACAAGCTGCCGCAGCTGTCCACGCCCATCGGCACCTTTCGCTACGAGACGCCGCCGCCCGCACCGGTCGAAATCAACGCGACCGATTTGAACGACTACGATACGGGGCGGAAGTGGTTGAACATGCTCGTCACCATCAAGAACGTGACGGTGTCCGACACCCCGTTCCCCAGCGGAAAGCGCCTCAGCGTGCACATCACGTCGAACACGACCCGTGACGCCGTGACGATCACCAACGAGTTTTACGATGTGCAGGCCGCAGACATCGCGAAGGATACGAAGTTCGCGTCGGTCACCGGCATCGTCACGTGGTTCTTCAATTACCACGTCGTTCCGCGTTCGCCCGCCGACCTCGAGCTCGCGGCGCCTTAGTCGCAATCGCGCCTTGGGAAGCGCGTACCTCTTCTTCCTCGAGCAAGCCTTTGGCGCGCACGAACGCGGCCACCTTTTGCATGGGAATCCGCGCGGGGCAGCGCCGTTCCAGCTCGGCGAGCCGCGCCTCGGGAACGGTCGCGAAGGAGCGCATGGCGGCGTCGAAGTCCGGCATGCTGCGTGACGATGCGAGCATGAGATCCATCGTGCCGGCGTAGACGCCCGACGAACGCGCCACGCGAAGGCCCTCGCCGAGATCGCACAGCCCGCACGCGATGCATCCGCTCAACGTGGGCAACGTGCGACGTTCCTCCGGCGTGAGCGGGGGGAGCCGATCGAGCGCGTAGCTTCGTTGAAATGCGCGAAGCCCGCGTCGCTTGCGCGTCAGCGGCGCGAAGAACGACTCGAAAAGCGTGGCGAGTAGGCACGTGGCCAAGAGCCAGATGGCGTGGATCCGCTCCAAGACCCCGAATGTGCTCGTGCTTGGCTCGAAGCGCAAGCCGTACTACCTCTTGAAGTAGCGTCATGCCCCCGCCCCCTTTGCTCGCCCAGGTCGCTTACCTCTTTGCGCTCGCGACATCCCTCGGTGCCACCTCCGGTTGCGGTGGTGGTCATGGCTCGGAGCGCAGCTTCAACGCGCCAGGCAACACGCAGATCGAGACCGCCAGCAACGACTACTCCTTCGTCGATCGCAGCCGCCAGCAGCCCGGCAAGCCCGACGAAATCGGAATCGCGAGCTGGTACGGGAAAAAGTTCCAAGGCAGGAAGACCGCGAGCGGCGAGCGGTACGACGCGCGAGCCATGACCGCCGCGCACCGCAAGCTGCCCTTTGGAACGTGGGTCGAGGTGCGTCGGGTCGACACGGGATCGACCGTGCGCGTGCGCATCACCGATCGCGGACCTTTCGACGATTCGCACAAGATCATCGACCTGTCGCGCGCCGCGGCGGAGAAGATCGGCTTGGTGCAAATTGGAGCGACGCGCGTCGAACTGCGCGTCGTGCGCGGACCGGAATAAACGCGGCCCTCTCGCGATTATCCCTCGACGAGCTTCAGGCTCGTGGCGAACGTGCGTGCATACTCCACGTAGTGCTGGGCCGAGGCCGCGATCCATAGGAGATCTTTCTCGGTGACCTCCCGCACGACCTTCGCCGGCCGCCCCAGGACGAAGGAGCGCGCAGGGATCACCGTGCCCGGCGTGACGAGCGAGCCTGCCCCGATGAAGCAATCGTCCCCGATCTTCGCGTCATCGAGCACGATGCTTCCCATGCCCACCAGGACGCGGTGGCCGATGGTGCAACCGTGCAGCAGAGCCAAATGGCCGATCGTGACATCGTCGCCGACGACGGTGTTGTTGAGACCTCCCGTCACGTGGATCACCGCGTTGTCCTGCACATTGCTGCGCGCGCCGATGCGGATCGCGCCCACGTCTCCCCGCAAAACGGCGCCGAACCACACGCTGGACTGCGCCTCCAGATGGATGTCGCCGATGACCGTAGCTTGGGGACTCACGTACGCGCCTTCCCGGAGGATGGGGCGCGTCCCTTCGTATTCATACAGGGGCATTTTCTCTTTTCGTCCTGCTTGAGTTTTGTACGCCGAATCACTCGCGCACGATGTCGCATCGTACGAAGTAGCAAGGGCACGGGAGGCCGGGAGAGAAGGGAGGCCGCCGCGAAAAGGTGCTCGAGCGAAGATTATCCTCGCGCGCTCACCCGCATCGTAAGGAGGGACGATGCGGGTGGGCGCGATTATTTATTGCGAAATCACCGGCAAAGACCGCACTTGTCGCACGACGGCAGGTCGCGCGCGTTCGTCGGAAAGACCGAGTGCGGCGAGCGCTCCATCCTGCGGGCGGCCCGAAAGCGAATGCTTGTTCGCGCGCACGATCTCCACGGGAATCACGTGCCCGATCCACGACGGCGAGCCGCCTTCGAGGTGCACGATTTCGTTGCGTTCGGTTCGACCCTGCAGAAGCGAGCCACTTGCTTGCTTGTCCGTCTTGCTCATGCCCTCGACGAGGACCTTGGCCTGCGTTCCCGCGAGCTTCATCAGGTGCGCTTGCCCTTGGGCTTCGACGACCTCGAACAGCCGAGCAAGTCGCTCTTTCTTCAGCTCTTCCGGCACATCGTCGATGAGCTTCAACGCAGGGGTGTTTGGACGCGGTGAAAACTTGAACGCGAACGCCGCCACGAACCCCACCTCGCGCACCAGCGAGAGGGTGCTCTCGAAGTCCTCGTCCGTCTCACCCGGGAAGCCGACGATGATGTCCGTCGACAGCGTCATGTCCGGCCGTGCGCGGCGAAGCCGCTCCGCCCGCTCGATGTACTCTGCACGCTTGTAGCGGCGGATCATCCGCTTCAACATGCGGTCGCTTCCCGATTGCACGGGCAAGTGCACGTGGTGAGCGAGCACATCCAGCTCGGCATGCGCGCGGGCCAGCGACTCGGTGGCGTGGCGCGGGTGCGGGCTCGTGTAGCGCAGGCGAAGGAGGCCGGGCACCTCGCTCGCAATCTTGCGCAAGAGCCAAGGAAACTGCGACTCGTCCGGATCGTCGCTCTCGGGCGGCGGCAGCTCCGGATCGCGGAAGCTGTCGACCGTCTGACCGAGAAGGATCACTTCCCGCGTCCCCGCATCGACCAGCCGCGCAATCTCGTCGACGATCTGGCGCGCAGGGCGGTAGCGCTCCGGCCCGCGCGTGTACGGCACGATGCAGAAGGAGCAGCGCTCGTCGCAGCCCTTCATCGTGGTGACGTAGCCGCTGACCAGAGCCTCCCCGGCGCGTGGAGCAGCCGACAAAAACTGCGGCGCATCGATGTCGAAGACGGTGCGCGCCATGGGCGGAGAGCCCGAGAATTGTGCCTCCACCAGGGCCGGAAGCTCGTGCAGGTTGTCCGGGCCGATGACCAGATCGAGGTGGCGGATGCGCGAAAGAAGCTTCTCACCCTCCTGCTGGGCCACGCATCCGGCCACGCAAAGCACGACGTGAGGCTTTTCGCGCTTCAGCGGCAAAAGCTTGCCCACCTCACTGCGGACCTTCTGTTCGGCCTTGTCGCGGACGCTGCACGTGTTGAAAATGACCAGATCCGCCTCTTCGAGCGCGCCCGGCTCCCAGCCGAAGGCCTGGAGGGATTCCTCCATCCGCTCCGAATCGTGGACGTTCATCTGGCAGCCGAACGTCTTGAGGCAATAGCGACGAGCCATCATTTGAAAGCCAGGCCGTTTAGCATACTCTTCGTAGGGATATGGGCGAGCCGGCACATTTTGACACCCTGGTCGATATCTATAACCGCAGCATCGAGAAGTTCGCCGATCGCGAGCTCTTCGGAACGAAGAAAGAGGGGGTTTGGCACTGGATTACGTACCGTGAGTTCGGCAAGCAGGTCGACGGCTTTCGCGGCGGGCTCGCCGGCCTCGGCCTGACGCGGGGCGACGCCGTGGCCATCATCGCGGACAACCGCGTGGAGTGGGCCGTGTCCGCCTACGCCTGTTTCGGCCTGGGGATCGCGCTCGTGCCCATGTACGAGGCGCAGCTCGAAAAGGACTGGGAGTTCATCGTCCGCGATTGCGGCGCCAAAGCGCTCGTCGTCTCCAAAAAAGACATTCTGCAAAAGGCGAAGAAGCTTTTGGAGCTGATTCCGACGCTCCAGCACATCATCGTCATGGAAGGCGAAAGCGACGGCCACACGATTCATTCGTTTGCCGCGTTGATCGAGGCCGGCGAGAAAAAGCCGGTGCCGGTCATCAAGCCCGAGAAGAAAGACGTCGCCTGTTACATCTATACGAGTGGCACCACGGGGGTCCCCAAGGGCGTCATTCTGAGCCACAACAACATCGCCTCCAACGTGGAGGGCGCGCACAAAGCCTTCCCCATGGCCTCGGAGGATCGCTCGCTCTCGTTCTTGCCGTGGGCGCACTCGTTCGGGCAGACCGTGGAATTGCACGCGCTGTTTTCCAATGGCGCATCGATGGGGCTCGCCGAGTCGATCAGCAAGATCCTCGACAATTTGGCCGAGGTTCAGCCCACCTTGCTCTTTAGCGTGCCGCGCATTTTCAATCGGCTTTACATGGCCGTACAAAAGCAGATTTCCGAGAAGCCCGCCGTGGTGCAGGCGATGGTCAAAGGCGCACTTCGCGCGGCGGCCAAGCTGCGCGTGGGCGAGAAGCCGTCGTTCGGCGAGGGCATCATGCTCAGCCTGGCGAACAAGGTGGTCTTCTCCAAGGTGCGCGCCAAGTTCGGCGGGCGTCTGAAGTACGCATTCTCGGGCGGCGCGGCCATCTCGCGCGAGGTGGCGGAGTTCATCGACGGCATCGGCGTCATGGTCTACGAGGGCTACGGCCTCACCGAGACGAGCCCCATCGCCACGGCGAACTGCCCCTTCCTGGGCCGCAAAATCGGCTCCGTGGGCAAGCCGTTCCCGGACGTTCGCGTGGTCATCGATCCTTCGAGCGGGAAGAAGACGGAGAGCGGGCGCGACGAAGGCGAAATCATCGTCTACGGGCCCAATGTGATGCAGGGCTACCACAATCGGCCCGAGGAAAACGCGGCGGTGTTCACCTCCGACGGCGGCTTCCGCACGGGCGACATGGGCTACATCGATCCCGACGGCTTCGTGTACATCACGGGTCGCATCAAGGAGCAGTACAAGCTGGAGAACGGCAAGTACGTGGTTCCGACGCCGCTCGAGGAAGAGATCAAGCTTTCTCCGTACGTGACCAACGTGATGGTCTACGGAGACAATCGCCCGCACAACGTCGCGCTGGTGGTGGCCAACGTGGACGCGGTCAAAGCGTGGGCCGAGAAGGAAGGGCACTCGTTGTCGAGCGGCCCGGCCTTGCTCGAGGATCCCAAGGTGCGGGAGCTTCTCGGGAAGGAAATCGAGAAGTACTCGGAGAAGTTCAAAGGCTTCGAGTCGGTGCAGGACTTCGCGATCATCGACAGCGATTTCACGACCGAAAACGGCATGCTCACGCCGAGCCTGAAGCTCAAACGCCGCAGCGTGCTCGAGAAATACGCGCCACTTCTCGACGCGCTCTACAAGAAAAAGGCCGAGTCCAAGGCCCAGCGCCCCCGCGCCGCGGTCTAAGGCCACGGAGAGTCCGCTGCGCCCGTAAGAGGAGAGGATTTACAGGAAGACGGGAAGACGGGAAGGTTTTAGGATTTCCGCGCGGCGGCGTGAGCCAACTGAAAATCCAATCTCAAATCCTTCCTGTCTTCCCGTCTTCCTGTGAATCTCTCAATCTCCTGCGACCATGGACGCGTAGCGCCCGGGCGTTCGCCGGGCTATGAATGAGCGGAAGCATGCAAAGCCATAGCCGGGCGCGTTCGGGCTGGATCGTCTTCGCGGCATGGACGGCCGCGGGGATCGTGTCCGCGGTCGAGACCTACTTCTACTGCAACGAGTTCAAGGGCATGCGGGTCTCGCTCGCCGCATGCTTCGTGGGGCGCGTGCTGCCCTGGTACGTGTGGGCGCTGGCCACGCCGCTCATCTTGCGGCTCACCGCGGGGGAGCGCACGGCCTCGTGGCCGAAGTGGCGGCTGGTGCTGGCGCATACGCTGCTCTTCTTCGGCACGTGCCTCGCGTTCTCGTTGTTCTATCCCGTGGTGGACGTGTGGATGAAGCTCGCGATGGGCGGGACCCTCACCTACGGGCAGCGCGTCTTGCGTTCGCTCATCGGGTGGGTGTCCGCCTTCGTCTTTGCCTACGGCATCGTGCTCTTCGCCGGTGCGACGATGAGCGCGAACCAACGCAAGCGCGAGAGCGAGCGGCGCGAGGCGGCCCTGGCGACGGAGCTGGTGCGGGCGCAGCTTTCCGCGCTGAAGTCGCAGCTGCAGCCGCACTTTCTCTTCAATACGCTGAACACGGCGGTCGCCTTCGTGCGGCAGGGGGACGTGAAGACCGCCGAGCGCACGTTGCTCCTGCTGAGCGACATGCTGCGCGACGTGCTCCGCCAGGTGGACTCGACGGACGTGACGGTGCGCGAAGAGGTGCAAATGTTGAAGCGGTACCTGGAGATCCAGGAGCTCCGCTTCGCCGATCGCCTGCGCGTCACCTGGACCATCGACCCGCAGGTGCTCGAGGCCCGGGTGCCGTTGCTCCTGCTCCAGCCCGTGGTGGAGAACGCCGTTCGCCACGGCATCGCGCGCCGCGCATCGGCGGGCATGCTCGAGATCCGCGCCCGTCGCGAGGGCGACCAACTCGTGCTCGACGTGCGCGACGACGGCCCCGGCCCGCCCGAGGGCTTCGTGCTGTGCGCTTGCCCGGGGCTCGGCCTGCGCAACATCCGCGAGCGCTTGGAGCAGCACTATGGCGGCCAAGCGGAGTTCCGCCTCGAGCGCGTCGAGTCTGGCGGCACCTTGGCGAGCATCTCCTTGCCCTTCCACACCGAGCACGATTCGGGGACCAAGCGCGTGGCGCAGCCGGCTGGCCCCGTCTCGGCCGAGCACGTGGCGGCGTAATCGCGCTCGATGACGAACGCTCCCTCCGTTGGCCCCGAGCTCCGCGTGCTGATCGTCGACGACGAACCGCCCGCGCGCGCGGGGCTGCGGCACCTCTTGGCGCGCCATCCCGACGTGGAGATCTGCGGCGAGTGCCGCAACGGTGCCGAGGCCATCGAGGCCATCCGCCGCGATCCGCCCGGGTTGGTCGTGCTCGACGTGCAGATGCCCGAGTACGACGGCTTCGAAGTGGTGCGGCAGGTGGGGCCGTCGTTGATGCCGCCCGTCCTGTTCCTCACGGCCTTCGACCAATTCGCGCTGAAGGCCTTCGAGATCCACGCCGTCGACTACGTGCTCAAGCCGTGCAGCCAGGAGCGCTTCGACGAAGCCCTGGCCCGCGCACGCCAGCGCATTCGACAGAGCGAGCTCGCCGCGATCGGCCAGCGGCTTGCGCATCTGCTGCAAGACTTGGAGGCGAAGCCCGGGGCGGGGGAGCCCGTGCGCTCCAGCGCCGTTCCCGCGGAAACGGCCTTTGCGGAGCGCTTCGCGATTCGCTTGGGCAACCGTTCCTCCATCGTCGAGGTGCGCGACATCGATTGGATCGAGGCCGACGACTACTGCTGCAGCATCCACGTCGGCGCCGAGACTCACGTCATGCGCGAGAGCTTGCGCGCCCTGGAGGGCCGCCTCAACCCGCTGGAATTCGTGCGGATCCATCGCTCGGCCATCGTGAACGTGCGGCGCATCCGCGAGGTCCATGGCACGGCGGGTGGGGAAGCCCTGGTGGTGCTCCACACGGGGATCCAGATCCCGGTGAGCCGGCGCAAGCGCGCAGAGCTCGAGCGGCGGATCGGCCGTCCGCGGTAGGCCATCGCCGGCCCACCTGCCGGTCGCTGCACGGCCAAGACCGCTCGCTGCAGTTGGAAGGCGCAGCGCGGCATGCCCGGCTAGCGTGAAGGCTGCCATGGCCAGATTGATCCTCGTTTCACTTCTCGGACTCGGCGTGGTGACCGGCTTCGGCCTGGCTTCCGCCACGCAGGTGAAGGTGGCTACGTTCCACGCGCTCGGCCAAGCCGACGAGGCACGCGCCGCCGTCCACGTAAAGGTCCAGTTCCAGCCTTGGGGCGCGGACCGCGCGTATGCAAAGTTCGCTGGCTCGATGCGGGTGGGAGCCGTCAGCGGTGTGCGCTGGGCGGTTCGCGCGGGCACGCCGGGCAAGACGCGTCGCTGGTCGACGGAGCTCCCGTATCCCGAGAGCGCCCAGGGCTCTCTGGACGACGCTTGCACCTGATCCGCTAGAAATCCTCGTGCTTCAGGATCGCCTGCGCCGTCGTCCGGCAGTCGTCCTGGATGGTGACCGTGTGTCCGCCGGCGGGGAGCGGCTTCACCAGCTCGAGGTGCGCACTCGGATCGCTACCCAAGCTGACATCGCTGTCGGGGCCGGCGAGGAGCGAACCTTGCACCCACGAGGCGAGGGGCACGTCGTCGACGAGGATCTCGTGGGCGACGATGATCTCGATCTTCGCGGTGGCGTAGGGCATCGTCCAATCGGCCAAAATGGGCAGCTCGTTCAGCACCGCCTTGGCCCCCGGCGGAAGGTAAATCGCACGAAAGCCGCCGGCGCCCCACGCATGCACGGCGACGACCCGCCCGCGCCCCGCCAGGCGAACGGCCTCGAGGCGCTCGACGGTGCCGCGCCCCGGCGCCGGCAGCTGCCGACCCTCGCGCGGAAACGTCTCCGGAAAGACGAGCCACCGTGGACTGCCGGCCGGGTTCGTCACGCGCAGGTCGAAACCGTAGACCGCGTGGGGGCGGCCTTCACCGCGGATCCCCACCGAATCGAGCCTCCCCACCGCATCGCGGCACGGGGTTGGACCGCTCGGGCGTCCATTTGTTGCCATGGCAACGGATTTTCGTGGGCCGCCGCCATTTTCGACGCATCCCGTGACGGCGAGGCCGAGCGCGCATCCGAACATGAACCACCGAGGAGCCACCCGATGAGGGTACATCGATCATCGCGGTACGCGTTTGACTCGTCGCGCGCTACGCTTACGTTTCTCCAACGCCCATGAGCCAATCCCTCGTTGCTGCAGTCGTACAGCTCTCCAGCCAGGCCGACGTAAGTCAAAATCTCCAACGGGCCGAAAAGCTCATCGAGGAAGCGAGTGCTGCGGGTGCCAAGCTCGTCGCCCTGCCCGAGAACTTTGCCTTCATGGGCGATCAAGATCAGAAACGCGCCATCGCCGAACCGGTGGAAGGCACGGGCCCGATCCTGAACTTCGTGCGCGCCACGGCCAAACGCCTCGGCATCCACCTCGTGGCCGGGGGCTTTCCCGAGCGCAGCGAGGATGCGAAGCGCCCGTTCAACACGTCGCTGCTCGCCGGTCCCGAGGGCGACATCCTCGCGGCGTACCGCAAGATCCATTTGTTCGACGTGGACCTTCCCGACGGCACGCGCCTGCAGGAAAGCGCCGCCACGTCGGCGGGCGAGGAGCGCGTGGTCGCGTCCATCGGCCCCGCCATGCTCGGGATGACGGTTTGCTACGACTTACGCTTTCCCGAGCTTTTCCGCGCCCTCACACGCCGCGGCGCGCGCATCGTCACCGTGCCGGCCGCGTTCACCGTTCCCACGGGCAAGGACCATTGGCATGCGCTGCTTCGCGCACGCGCGATCGAGGACCAGATTTTCGTGCTCGCGCCGGCGCAGACGGGAAAGCACCCTCTCGGGCGTCAAAGCTACGGCAAGAGCCTCATCGTCGACCCGTGGGGCGACGTGCTCGCGCAAGCTGGGGAAGGGGAGGGCATCGCCGTCGCGCGGCTGGACTTCGCGTACCAGGATCGCGTGCGCTCGGCGCTCCCGTGCCTCGATCACGTGCGTCTCTTGTGATGAGAATACCGCTCATCGATTTGCGCGCGCAGCATGCGGCCATCGCCGACGAGCTGATGGCCGCCGTGGGGAAGGTCATCGGCGAGCAGTCATTCATCTTGGGCGCGCGGGTGGCCGCCTTCGAGCAGCACCTCGCCGAGTACGTGGGCGTGCGGCACGCGGTCGGGGTGGCCTCGTGCACCGATGCCCTGCGCCTGGCGCTGGTCGCGTCGGGCATCGGTCCCGGCGACGCGGTCATCACCACGCCGTTCACCTTCGTGGCGAGTGCCGAGGCCATTGTGCGGGCAGGCGCGACGCCGGTGTTCGTCGACGTCGATGCCGATTCGGTGCACCTCTCGCCGGAGCGCGTGGCCGAGTGCATCCGCACATGGCGCGGCCCCGAGCGGCTGCGAGCCATCTTGGTCGTGCACCTGTTCGGCGCGTGCGCGGACACGAAGGCGCTGTTCGAGCTCGCGCGCGCGCACGGCTTGGTTCTCGTGGAGGATGCCGCGCAAGCCCTGGGGGCGGTGCGCGATGGCGCGTCGGCGGGGGCGGTGGGGCATGCATCGGCGTTCAGTTTTTTTCCGGCGAAGACACTGGGGGCCTGGGGCGATGGGGGCGCTCTCGTCACCGCGGACGACGCCATCGCCGCCCGCGTCCGGCGTCTGCGCCAGCACGGTGTCGAGGGCGGGCGCGTGATGGAGATTGGCGAAAATAGCCGGCTCGATGCACTCCACGCGGCGGTGCTCGACGTCAAGCTGCGCCACCTCGACCCATGGATCGCCGCGCGAAGGCAGCGGGCACACCGCTACCGCGAGCTCTTGGACGGCGTGCCGGGCCTCTCGTTCTTCGACGCGCTCGACGACGATGGTACGCACAACCCGTACGTCGTGCGCGTCCTCGAGGGGCGCGATCGCGTCCTCGCCGCACTGCGCGCCCAGGGCATCGACGCACGGGCGTATTACGATCGACCCATTCCGGACGAGCCGGCCTTCGCCTCGACGCCGCACCACCGGGCCGCCATGCCGGAGGCCGAAAAGCGCTCACGCGACGTTCTGGCGCTGCCCCTATGCGCCAACCTGAGCGAGGCGTCGCAGCAGGAGGTGGCGGACGCGCTGCGCCGCGCGCTATGAGGGGGAGAACATCGTGCCGCCTCACGTAAATCGGGCTCGTATGCCGCGACGCCGTCGGACCCTCGTTGCGTGGTACATCGCCTCGCCGTTCTTTCTCTTCGGCGTGTACCGCGCCGTGGGGCTCTTCGTGGTTCGAAATTTCGACCTCGGAGCGCTGTCGCAGGAGCGGCGCACGGAGCAGATCCGGGAGCAGTCGCAGGCGCACCTCGAGCAAGTCGCGCAGGAGCACGGCATGACCGCCGACGAGCTTCGGGCGCGCCTCGCGGAGGACGAGGCCCGCGAAGCCGCGCGTGCAGCGCCCGTGGAAACGGGGGCCGCGCTGCAGACCCTTGCGCGCGAGGCGTCGTCACGCAAAGCCGCTCCCGTCGCCGTTGCCGCATATGCCCTGCTCGGCGCGCTCCAGCGCCGCGATTGCGGTGCGGCCACCGTCGCCGCGGCGGACCTGGACGCGAAAATAGCGGCCAGCGAAGAGGGCTCCACGCGCGAGACGCTCACCGAGCGCGCTGTCCGCGTGCATCGCGGCATGGCCCTCATCTGCACGAACGACCTGTAGCCGCCTGGTTCGATCTAAAGATGCTGCCGGGCGATGTCCGCCCACGTGCCTTGAGGCTCGAGCTCGAGGTATCGCTTCCAGTGCACCCGGGCCCTGGCCCGCTCGCCGAGTTGCTCGAGCGCCATGGCCAGGTTGAAATGCGCGTCGCTGAAGCGCGTGTCGCGCAGCAGCGCTTTCTCGAACGAGGCCACCGCGTTCTCCGCCTGGCCGCGCTCGAGCATCACGTAGCCCAAATTGTAGTGCGCTTCCGGCTGCGACGGATCGATGGTCAACGCGTGTTGGTAGAGCGCCTCCGCGCCTTGATCGTCCCCGCGGCGAAACCGGATGTTGCCCAGGTTCGTGTACGCGATGGATAGCTCCGGATCGAGCTCGATGGCCCGGCTGTACAAGCCCTCGGCCTCGTCGTACGTCGCCGGATCCTCATCGAGGGTGCTCGCCTTGACGTAGAGATCGTAGGCGGTCCGCGCTCGGGTCGCCGCCGATTCCGGTCGAAGCACACGCACGACATCATCGCGCAGCCCGCCAACCTGGAAATCGAGCACCATCTGCCCGGTGACCGGCTCGAAGGCGCCATCTTGCGCGCGCACCACCACTTTGCGGCCGTCGCTCACGATGCGCAGCTCTTGAAGCGGCCGCGTGACCTTGGGAAGCGTCTGCTTCAGCGCGCCGATGGCCTTGGCCATCTCCCGCGGCTTCACCTCTTTCGAGAGGAGCAACGTGGCCCGCAGGGCGATCAAGTCCTGGAACGTGTACGCCCGGCGACCGTTGCGCGTGCCCGAGGGCGACACGATCTGCGTGCGGTCGAGCGTGCGCAGCCGGCCCTCGCTCAGATTGAGCAGGCGCGCCACCTCTTTGGCCGAAAAAAGATCGGTGACCGGCTCGACGGGGGACGCGTCGGTTTCCCGCCGTTTGAGCGGGCTGCCATGGGCTGGGGCGGCCCCTCCCGTTCGGGATGCCTCGAGGTTCGCGGGATCGACCCGACCGCCGCCGGCGCCGAAGTTCACGCGAATGACGTTGGCGAACGCATCGCGCTTTCGCTTTTTCCGCCGTTCGGCCTTGTCGGCCTTGTCTCGCGTGGTGCTTTCGTTCGTCGAATCCGTCATGGGACCGCTATCGACGCTCATAACGGAACGTCGCCGCGCATCCTGCCCCGACGGCGCTCTTCGATCAACGGTGCCTGAATGTCGACGTCGATTCGTAGGCCCCGCTCATCCGGCTCGATCCTCAGCTCGCACGAAGCACGACCGAGCGGTGCAGCGGCGCGAATGGCCGCTTCCCGCTTGGCAATTCGCAGCGCACGGACGCGAACATGGGGGTCGCGCGCCGCCACTTCGGCAAAAAGGTCCCGCTCTTCGGATTTTTCGAAGGGAACCGTCACGATCAAGCTGGTGGAGCCGTACCAAACGGCCCCGTCGTTCTCCACCCGCGCCGCGCCCTCGCTGATGACGTCGGCCGAGGTCAACAAATCGCGAAATCGTCCATCGGAAGCGCGAACAAAAGAAGTCTGCCGCGTTCGGAGAAGCCGTTCTCCACGCGTCTTGGCCAGTGAAGGCCCCGGTCGGGATGTCACGATGCGGATCGTGCCGGGTTACGGCATCGCCGACAACTTTTCTTCCACGGGCTCCCGGTCCAGGGGAACGACGATGGATTCCACCGTGATTCCCGACGGGGTCGATTCGATCCAGGTGGCATTGGCAAACGCGCCTCCCGCGCTCCGGGGAGCCTCCCCCACGCTTCCAACGTTGATGACACGAACACCGGAGATGGTTCGGTCGAACGGGACGTGGCTCATGCCGCAGACCACGACGTCGGCCGGGTCGTCGCCGAGCAGGGCGTCGATTTCCTCGTCGCTCATGTCGTGCGAGAGCGCTTCCGACGCGTCGACCGGGGAGCCGTGGACGAGGAGAAGCTCGCCGCCGTCCTCCAAGGGAAGGCGCACGTGGGAGGGCAGGCGCTTGATGCGTTCCAGAATGAGATCGCCCAGCTCCGCGCGCGACGAGCGCATGCGTTCGATCATGCGGCGCTCGTGATCGTTGCTGGGGCGGAGATCTTTCGGATCCAGCGTGGCGATCGCGCGGTCGGTTACCCCTTGCACCAAGACGGCGCCTGCGCTGGTGAGACGGCGCCACGTTTCGAGCGGCGCAGGCCCTGGGAAAACGACGTCGCCCGCGACGAGCAACTTGTGAAAGGAACGGCGCTCCGCGGTCGCCAATACGGCGGCGAGGGCGTCGACGTGACCCTGGATGTCCGAGATGCAGAGGAGAATCATCGTGCTCTCAACAAGCTTAGTCGGCGCGATGCCATTTCGCGAGGTGATCCTAGCTCACACCCGTCGTGCTATGACGTGCTATGAGCTGAGAGGTGCGTCGAGCGCCATCGCAGAGGGGCCCGCGGTGGCGCCTTCCTCGACGCGACGCACAAGTGCCCCGCGCGACTGCACCACGAGCATGGTGCGCTCGAGCCTCGTTTCAAGCTGCGCCTTGTCCGTCACGGAAACGTAACCGAGATCGTGGAGCTCCGCGGAGCGAGTGGGCCACACCCCATCGTCGTCACAGCGCACGTAGCTCTTCGAACCGTGAAGCACGGCCACGCCTTTTCAACGTTGCCATGGGGGGTGCTCGAGGCGATGCCGTCGCGAGCTTCATGAAGCCGCGGAACAATCCGATGGCATTGGAGCCGTCACCACGGAAGATCGAAGCGCCCGCCTGCGGTGGCGGTCGCAACGCACGCTTCGCTTCGGCAAGCGCGAGAGACGGCGAACGTACGAATGAGCAGGCTCCGCCTTTTCTCGTGTTGAAAGGATTCACGCTACGCGATGTCTTCCAGAGCGGGTTCCAACTGAAATAGCGTGTCCGTCATGCTCGACCGAGCGCGCAGGTGAGCGCGCAAGTGCGCGGACGATTCCTTCGTTTTCTTCGTTTTGTCATGAACCCGATCGGCATTTCGGGCGTAGTATTCGCCATAGTATTGCATGGCGACATGTCCTACCTGTCGTACGCAGTATCCGGAGGGATCGATCACCTGCGCGAAGGACGGTGACACGCTCCTGCCAGACGCTGCATTTTTAGGGCTCGATCGAGAGCTCCCTCCCGGCTTTTTGGTCGGTGAATACCGCATCGAAGGAAAGATCGGCGAGGGAGGGTTCGGTTCGGTTTACCGTGCCGTGCATCCACTCATTGGCAAAGCGGCGGCGATCAAGATCCTCAGTCGCCAATACTCGTCCAACCCGGTGGTCGTGGCCCGCTTCATCGCCGAGGCCCGCGCGGTCAATCAAATTCGGCATCGCAACATCATCGACATCTTCTCCTTCGGCGCGCTCGACGATGGACGGCAGTACCTCGTCATGGAGCTCTTGGAGGGGAAGCCGCTGGATCGCTATCTGCAGGAAGACAAAGGCAGGCTCACGCCGGAAGAGGCCATTCCCATTTTGCGTGGAATTGCCCGCGCGCTCGATGCTGCGCACGCCTCGGGCATTTTGCATCGCGACTTGAAGCCAGAAAATATTTTCCTATCGTTCGATGAAGACGGAGAGCCTTTTCCGAAATTGCTCGATTTCGGAATAGCGAAATTGGTGGGAGGGGGCAAAGGCTCCGATCCTTCAGATGGATTGGCACGTCCCGGGGTGATGTCTGCGGCGGCAAAGACGCGCACCGGCACGCCCATGGGGACTCCCTATTACATGTCACCGGAGCAATGCCGCGGAAAGGATGTCGATCATCGTACCGATATCTATTCCTTTGGTGTGCTGGCGCACGAGCTGCTCACCGGCGACATCCCCTTTCGCGGCGAGGACGTGGTCGAGCTCTTGATGAAGCAAACCACCGCGGAACCCCCGCCGATGTCCTCGGTGTGCCCGGCGGTTCCTCGGGTGCTCGACGTGCCCGTGTTGAAGATGCTGGCCAAAGATCCTGCGGCGAGACCCCCGTCCGCGGGCGCCGCGGTCGAGGCCTTGGCGGTGGCCGCCAAGGACGCGGGCTTCCGTGTGACGCCGTTGGCGAGCGGACCGGTGTTGCCTCCGCTGGCGCTATCCGGGGTCTCCGTCGTGAGCGGGCCGAGGCTGACGCCGAGGAACGCGACCCTCGAGTCGGCGGAAACGCTGGACGACGCGCGAACGCCGACGATGGCGAGGCGGAGTCCCGGCCCGCACACCTTTGGCGCGGCGGCCGCCGACGTGCGCACGAGCGCACCACGGCGGCCCAATCGGCGTGCGCTGATTGGATTTGCCGGCGTCATCGTCATCGCGCTGATCGGTATTGGCATGGTGGCCACGGGGGTGGTGGGGCGGGCCAAAACTCCGCTGGCGGAGATCACGCAAGTCTCCGCCCCCGCATCCCCCCCGGTTGTCGCGCCCGAGTCCAAGGTGGAGGTTGCCCCTGCTTCGAAGGCGGCGCTGCCCGAGTGGGCAACGGATGTCGCGATCTCCGTCGAGGCCACGCCTGCGAATGCAACCATCTGGAAAGATGGTGCGAAGATCGGCGACGCACCCGGCCCCATTTCGCTTCCGCGCGCGCAGGGCACCGTCAAGTTGACGATCAAGGCCGAGGGGCACAAACCCTCTGAGATTTCCGTCGATACGACGAAGGATGCGACGTTCGTCGTCGCGCTCACGAAGATCGTACGTTCGACGCACGTGCCCGCGAAAGCGTCGGCCACGGGGGCACGCAGCGAGATACCGACCGATATCAACGAGAAATAGGAAATGAAGATTCTTCAACGACTCGGCGCGTTGCTCGTTCTGGGAACGGTGTGCCTTGCGTCGTGCCAAACGCTTCCCGATACCGGTGCCTGCGGCAATGGCGTCGTCGAGGTCCAGCTGGGGGAGGTCTGCGACGGTACCTCGACCCTGGCCGGAACGGTGTGCAACGCGGCATGCCAGTACGCGTGCGTGCGCGGGGCCGATGCCTCGGACGGGGTGGGGAAGTGCCCGGGCGGCTATTACTGTGGCGCCGATTCCGTCTGCCGCGCACCCTCGGGCCAATTCGCGCGCGACGACAATGCGTCGATGGCCTCCGACGCCGACCGGATCGACGTGGCCGATGTGGACGATGACGGTTCGCTCGACCTGATTGCCACGTCCACCGGCTTTACCCGCGTCCACTTCTTCAGCGGCGGCAAGTTCAGCGAGGTCACGCTCATCCCCAACAAGGGCTCGACAGCGCCCATCGTCGCGCCCCTCACGGGCGATGCGCGCACGGATTTGCTTTTTCCGTCGCAACAGATTTCCGTCTGGCAAGGGCTTTCGGACCGCACCTTGGAGCCGATTCAGTATCCGAGCCTCGTCTTGTCGGGGGCCGGCGCGCGAGATGCTCAAAGCTTCGTCGCCGATACCCACGCGACCTTCGGTACCGACCCGTCGCCGGGGGACGAGACGTACCTCTTTCGCCCGAAGCCCGGCGGAGGTTCGGACATCGAGCTCGAACGCGGGCTCAATCTGACACCCGTGCAGACGCTGCGCGGCCCCGCCGATCAGGTGGCCGGTGAGGTGCAGGTTGGGGACATCGACGGCGACAATTGCCCCGATGCGGTCTATGGCTTTCTGCGAAGGTCCATCGGCAGCGGCACGCCCGGGGTCGACCTCTTTTTCCCGTGCAAGGCCATTCCGGGGGGCGTCCTTCCGTCGGCGCCGCTTCCCGCCACGGAGCCGGCCATCCGCTTTCCCAGCGTGCCCGGGCGGCCGTCGGCGCGTTATGTCGTCGGGGAACGGGGCGTGCTCTTGGCCGACTTCGACGGCGACGACAAACTCGACGTTCTCGTTCATGCCGAGATGGACACGGACAATGCCTCGGACCGGGCATCGTTCGCCGCCATCCTTCTAGCCTATGGCGTCGGCGACGGTCGCTTTCAATCGACGCCGCCCCACGACAGCGTCACCGGCGACGGTATGGCGGCCATTCTGGACGGCGGCCCTCTCGACTTTCCCAAGGCGCGTGGTGCCGTCATCTTTCCGTTGGCCGCGGAGCAGCTCACCAACCGCGGGTCGAATCCGGACAAGCTCGCGGATTTCGTGTTCCCGGAGCAAATTTTGCTGCGCACGAAGGGCTTTCAAGACGGCGGCTCGGTGAGGAACGTAAAGATCCCCGCGCCCGGGGGCATCATCTGGCGGGAGGCTCTGGTTGGGAATTTCAACACGGATGGGTTCTTCGACATCCTCGCCGGTTCGGAGAATGGGTTCGACTTCTACTCCGGCACGCAAGACCCCAGCGTGATGACGCCGTTCCCGTTCTCGGTGCCGAACGGCGCCCAGAACTTCGCTGTGGGGGACTTCGACGGCGATCGGACCAACGATGTCGCGTTCTCCAGCTCGAACGAATTGTTCGTGGCCTTCGGCACCCAAAGCGGGCCGAACGCACCCACGAGCATGGGACGGTTTCCGTCGATCGAGCACGTGGAGGCGGGAAAGTTGGCCGTGCCTGGTCAGGTCCCCGATGGGCTGGCCGATCTCGCCGTCATCGGAACGGACACGGGCGAATCGAACGCGCCCTTCCTCGCGCTCCTCACGGGGTCGATCTCGCGAAAGCTGGTCGCTCCCTTGCGGCTTCACGTGGAGGGCACACCCGCCACCGTCGTGGATTCGTTGATGGCCGCGGCCGGCGTTTTCGACACCACGAGCCGCGGCCTCGACATGGCCGCCATCGGCGAGCCGCTCGCGCAGGGCGATGTGTTTACGCTTTGGAACATTCCCCTCACGGGAGATGCCCGCGTGATCACCAACAGCGTGTCCCAGCGCGGATTCAACTTGAGTGCGCTGGGTGGGGCCGTCGCGACCGACGTCGATTGGGCCAGTGCGGCCACCGCCGCCATGGATCTCGACGCGCCCGCGGGGGCCGACGCCCTGGACGAGCTGATCATCGCCGTACCGCCCAAGCCCGAACTCGATTCGGAGCAAGAGGACATTACGCGCGGTGGCGCCCTGATCGTGGGCCGGCTGGGGAATGGCACGTGGGCCACGCAATCGATGGCGGTGCTCGGGGGAGGCAAGGGGACGGCGAAGACCCGGTTCAAGTGGAAGCTTCGGGTGACCGATGTCGACGACGACAAGGTGAAGGACCTGGTGGCCCTGTACTTCCAGGACGGGGCGCCCAAGCTGCAAGTCTTCTTCAACGACCGCACCGGCAACCTTGGCGAGCCGCTCACCATCGACGTGCCGGGGCAACGCATCGTCGACTGCGCATGGATGCGGGCCGACGAGCTCTCCACCGACGAGAACAAGAAGGACCTGGTGGTGCTGACGATCGACGACCAGCGTCGCTACGGGCTGTTCCTCGTCAAGAGTGACAAGGCCAAACGAGGGTTCTTGCCCGCGAAGTCCGTGGCCGATTTGGGGATTCGCGCCGAGGCGAATCGCGAGTTTCGCGCGAGCATCGCCGCCGGCGACGTGACCGCCGATGGCGTGGACGACATCGTGGTGTCCGCCGCCAACGCCGTGACCCTGTTCCGCGGGAGGCCGCGATGAAGCGTCGGTTTCTCGCGGCGTGCCTTTTCCTCGCCCTCGGGGCCGGCGGCCTGCTCGCCCATGACGCGCGGGCCGCGGAGGCCAGTGCGGAGGAGTCGGAGCGCGCGAAGATGCTCTTTTCGTCCGGGGCACAGGCCTACGCGTCGGGGCAATTCTCGGCCGCCATCCAGGCCTTCACGGAGGCGAACCGCATTTTGCCGCGGCCGGCGATCGTCTACTCGCTGGCGCAAGCGCACCGACGGCAATACTTCATCGCGCGAAAGCCGGAGAACCTGCGCGCGGCGGTGGCCAGCTTCCGCGCGTACATCGAGCAGGTTCCCGACGGCGGCCGGCGCGCCGACGCCGCGCAAGCGCTTTCGGAGCTGGAGCCGATGCTGGCGCACCTCACCCCGGAGCCGTCGCCGGCGGGGCCGAAGGAGGCGCAAGAGCCGCCCAAAGAGCCGCCGCGCCTCATGATCACCACGCAGCCGAGCGGCGCCACGTTCACCATTGATGGCCGTGAGCGCCGGCAGGCGCCGTACGCGGCGGAAGTGACCCCGGGCCGGCACCGCGTGCGCGTGACCTTGGACGGGTACTTCGACGAGGAGCGCGAGGTGCTCGCCGTCGATCGCACCTTGGTGCCCGTCCCCGTCGAGTTGCGGCCGCGGCCGGCGCACCTGGTCATCCGCGCGCCGTCGGGTTGCGACGTGTGGCTCGATGGGCGGGTCATCGGCACGGCGCCCTTGCCGGAGTCGATCGAGCTGCCCTCGGGATCGCACCTCATCGCGGTCACGAAGAACGGCTACAAGGCGTACTCGCAGGAGATCGACTTTCGCCATGACGAGCGCCGGAGCGTCGACGTGCACCTGGAGGCCACGGGGCAGCGCGTCGTGGCGCGCTCGCTTCTCATCAGTGGTGGGGCCTTGGTGGTGGCGGGCGGCGTATTTTCGTTCCTCGCCTTGAACCGGGAGCAGGCGGCGCAGGACGTCTCGGAGGCGCAAACGCGCCGCCCGGCCACGTTGAGCGACCAGGAAGACTACCGCGATGCCCGCGACGCGCGCGATCGCTGGCGGACGGGGGCCATTCTGGCGTTCTCCCTTGGTGGGGCCGCGCTCGCTACCGGGCTCGTGTTTTACGCCTTCGACCGGCCCACGGTCATGGCGCCTCGCCTCCGCCCCGAGCAAGAGCGCAAGCCCCGGCCGGCGAACCCCCTGGAGCCCGTGGAGATGTCCGTCGTGCCCTTCGTGGGTCCGAGCTTCGGTGGGGCGACCATTTCCGGTAAGTTCTGACCAACGTGCGCAATCCACCGCTCTTTCCCGCCTTCGTCTCGCAGCACAGCGTCAACTTCGACAAAGATGCGCCCGATCTCGGGGCGCAATTTCCCGGCATCGCGCTCCCCGAGTCGCTCGGGCGCGCCGTGCCCAAGCGAAAGGCGGAGTTTCTCGCTGGCCGCTTTTGCGTGCGCGAGGTGCTGCGCCGCCTGGCGCCCGAGCATGCCGAGATCCCCGTCGGAACCGGCAAGAACCGCGAACCGCTCTGGCCCGACGGGTTCGTGGGGGCCATCACGCATACATTGGACTTCGCCTCGGTGGCCATCGCCCGGGCGCGCGATGCTCACGGCATCGGTCTCGACGCCGAGCGCGTGATGACCGACGACAATGCGGAGCGTCTGCTCGACAAGATCGCCTCGCCCCAGGAAATCGCCCAGATGAAGCGAAAGACCGGGTGGGGCACCGGCGTCGCCCTCACGGTGACCTTCTCCGCGAAAGAGTCGGTCTTCAAGTGCCTGTACCCGCAGGTGCAGCGCTACTTCGACTTTTCCGATGCGTGGATCGAGATCCTCGACGGCGAACGCTTCTCCGCGCGCCTCCTCTCCACGCTCACGCCATCGCTCACCGCGGGCCGCACCTTCGAGGGCCGCTTCGAGCACGACGCCGTCTCGGTGTGCACCGGGATGGTGGTCACGCCCTCGACGTAATTCAATCGACCGTTGCCTTAGCGAACACTGAACTTGGGCGGGCGCCGTTCGAAGTAGGCCTCCACCGCGTCGGCGTGTTCCGCGGACGTCCACGTGGCCACGAAGCGGTTGCGCTCTTCGTCGCGGACCGCGCTCGGGTTCGTGCGGGCGGTGAGGAGCAGCGCCTTCATCGCGGCGACGGCTTGGCGTGAGCCTTGGGCGATGTCGCGTGCCCAGGCGAGGGCCACGGCCACGGAGGTGCCGTTGTCGCAGACCGTATCTACCAGGCCGAGGGCGCGTGCCTCCTCGGCGCCGAATTCCTGGCCCGTGAAGAGCGCGCGCGCAGCATTGCCGGAGCCGACGGCCGCGAGCACGCGCGGGACGGTGCCCCATGCGCTCGTGACGGCCATGCGCACCTGCTTGAACGAAAGGAGGGCGCGTTGCTCGGCGATGCGGATGTCGCATGCGAGCGCGATTTCCGCGCCGCCGCCGAACGCGACGCCCGGGATGGCCGCGAGCACGGGAATGGGCAAGCCCGCCATGCGGGCGCACAGATCCTCGCCCAGGCGCGCGAACCGCTCGGTGTCCTCGGGTGTCGTGATGCCCCGCACCTCGCGCAGATCGCCACCGGAGCAAAATGCGTCGCCCTCGCCGGTGAGGATGGCGGCGCGGAGGGTCTCGTCGCGGCCCGCCTCATCGATGGCGTCGGAGAGCTGCTGCAGGGTGGCCCGATTGACGGAATTGCGCGACTCGGGGCGGGCAATGGTCCAGAGGACGGCGCTACCGTGGCGCTCGATTTTCAGCATCGTCGCGGGTCCGTCACCCGCCGTTCGCAAAGTGAACGGGCTGCCGGATGCGGCGGTTGCGCCGCTCTTGCTCTAGCACCAGGTCCTTCTTCGCGGTGCGCTTGCTCTTCCGCATCACGAAGCGCTCGGCGTGCAAGATGATCGCGCCCGCGACGTCGACGCCGCTCGTGCGCTCGATGCCTTCCAGACCGGGGGAGCTGTTGATCTCCAGGATTTTCGGCCCGTCGCGCCCCTCGAGCATGTCGACGCCGGCGACCTCGAGGCCCATGACGCGAACCGCAGAAATGGCCGCCTGGCAGTAGCGCTTGTCGAGGTTGACGCGCACGCCGAGCCCGCCACGGTGCAGGTTCGAGCGAAATTCGCCCTGTTTGGCCTGGCGCCGCATGGCTGCGACGACACGCTGGCCCACGACGATGGCGCGGTAATCGCGGCCTTTCGACTCGGCGATGTACTCCTGCAAAATGATGTCTTGGCCCATCGCCCAGAGCGTTTCCAGCAGCGACGTGACCGCCTGGGGCGTCTCCGCGATCATGGTGCCGATGCCTTGGGCGCCCTGCTGCAGTTTCACGATGGCTGGAGCGCCGCCGATGAACTTCAATGCGAGGTCGACCGAGTCCGGCGTTTTCGCGCAAACGGTGCGGGGGACGTCGATATCCTTGCGCGTGAGGAGCTGCATCGCGCGGAGCTTGTCGCGCGAGCGGGCGATGGCCACGGCCGTGTTGAGCACGGGTACGCCCATCATGTCGAACTGCCGGACCACGGCGAGCCCATAGTTTGTGATCGACGCGCCAATGCGCGGAATCACCAGATCGGCACGGGGAACTGGGCGATCCCCGAGAAACATCGACGGCCGGCGGCGCGACACCACGATGTGAAAATCCAGTGGATCGGCGACGGTGACTTCGTGCCCGCGGGAGCGGGCTGCGAGAACCAGCCGGCTCGTCGAGTACAGCGTGGCATTGCGGGAGAGCACGAGAAAGCGCATCGGCGACCCGGAAGGTACGTAGGTCGCGCGGGTCGCGCAATGCCGATGCTCAAACTTGGAGACGGTTGCGACCTCCCCGGAAAAAACCAGGGCAAAAAGCGGGGTTAAACGGGGAAGGTCACCGCGAAAAAGAAGGGCAGCCTTCAGCGGCTGATGGCAACGGTCTCGGCTTGATGAGGGGCAGACGCGGCGCGGTCGCCACTCCGGTCTCGAGGTTGCGAGTAGAACTGGAGGAAGGCGATCACTGCGAGCGCCACCACTCGAATGACGACGTGTTGTCGGTGGCTCATGTCCAAGTGCAATGCACTACGCATGCCTTCGTGAGATTCACCCTCGCGACCGGTGAAATTCCCCCCTGCCGGGGTCGCGGGCTGTCGTTTTCCCGGTCGTCGTGTAGGCGCTCCTGACAACCGGGTCAGGGACGACACGGCAGCCGTGCGGCTCGTGCCACACAGCCCCCTGTGACGGCGGGACACATTTGCGTGGGACGCTTCCGTTGGTGGCGGCCGAATGGCGCCATCCTCCGCGGCCGGGATCGTCCCTTTTTGGAGGCCCGTTGGGGCCGTCAAGTCGCCGTTCCGTCACCTTCGCCTTGCTGGCCTTCGCACAAGGCCGTAGGACATTCGTGACATGCGTCAGGTGCAGCCGCAGCCCACGAAGCCGATGCAGATGCAGATGGAACGAACGACGACGGACGAAGAGTTGGACGAGCTGCCGCCGATGGACGGCGACTCCGACGACCCTTCCGAGCCGGAGATCGAGAGCTTGGACGATGCCGACGAGCTCGCATCGGAAGCGCAGGATGCCCTGGATCCGTTCGACGACTCGACGGGGGAGGCGGAGCCGGTCGAGGAGCTGGTGGAGGAAGAGCGATCGTGGCTCGCCGACGCCGAGCCGGCCGAGGGCGTCGAGCTGGGGGCCTTCGACTTCGAGGCCGACCTGCCCAGCATCCAGGACGGCGGCGGCAGCGCCATCGGTGACGACGAGGAACCGGGCGTGGACGGCGAGGATTTCGGCATCGAGGACAGCGGCGGCGCACCGGTGCTGCTCGACGGCGGCGAAGAGGGGCCCAGCGGGCCCGATGAAGAGCTGCGCGAGGCCGACTTGCCCGCGCTCGATGCCGACGAAGAAGGCGATCTCGACGATGCCCTGCTCGACGACGTGGCGCTGGACGACGATGCGCCGCTTCCCTGGGACCCGAGCCCCTGGGAGCGCGTGCCCGTCGATCACGAGCAGCCCTCGTTGGTGGCGGCGGAGCAAGACCTCGACGTGCAGGAAAAGCACGAAAAGACGCTTGCGGCCCTGGGGCTGACCAAGAAAGCCGCGGATTTGCGTGTGACCGCCGAGGCCGCGGCGAACGGCGACCGGTTGGTGGCACTGCTCTCGCGCATTGCAGGCCGCGCATGGCTCGTGCGGGTGACGTCTACCGGCCCGCGCATCGTGGCCGAGGTCGGCGGCGCGGCGTTCGGGGACGAGCCGGAGATCCTCGCCATCTCCTGGGACGAGGCCCGCGGCGTGGCCTGGGTGAGCGGCCCCTTTGGCCTGCTCGCGTTTCAACCCGCCGAGCGCCACCTGACGTAAAGTAAGCGGGACACATGGCGATCATCGTTCAGAAGTACGGCGGGTCTTCCGTCGCGGACGTCGCGAAAATCGGACAGGTTGCGGACAAGGTCGTTGCCGCCAGATCGGCAGGGCACGACGTGGTGGTCGTCGTCAGCGCCATGGGCAAGACGACGGACGAGCTTCTGGCGCTGGCCCGAACCGTCCGCCCGCCGGACGACTCGGTGTTCGATCCCCCGCGGCGCGAGCTCGACATGCTCGTCTCCACCGGCGAGCGCGTCTCCATGGCGCTGCTCTCGATCGCGATCCACGCCCGCGGCATGGATGCGGTGAGCTTCACCGGCAGCCAATGCGGCATCATGACCAACGACCGGCACTTCGACGCGCGCATCATCGAAGTGCGCCCGCACCGCATCGAGGACGAACTGGCGCGCGGCCGGGTCGTCATCGTGGCCGGCTACCAGGGCATGAGCTACAAGCGCGAGATCACCACGTTGGGCCGCGGTGGTTCGGACACCACGGCGGTGGCGCTGGCCGCCGCGCTGGGGGCGGAGCGCTGTGAGATCTACAGCGACGTGGATGGTGTCTACTCGGCCGACCCGCGGGTCGTGACGGAGCCGAAGCATTTGCCGGAGATCGATCTGGCGACGTTGCAGCAGATGGCCGAGAGCGGCGCCAAGGTGCTCAACGCGCAAGCCGTCGAGTGGGCACGCCGTGCGAAGATCGCCATTTACGCAAGAAAGACCACCGATCCGCATTTTTGGACGATGCGCGCGCTCGCCCAGGGCGTGCGCGAAACGGTGGCGCACGAAGAGGGCACCTCGCGCGTGCGCGCCGTGGTGGGGCTCGATCGCGTGGTGCTTGCGCGCTCCGACGACACCTTGCGGAACTTCGCCGACCTGGTGGGCAAGATGCTTCTGCCGGCCGTCGATTTGACATGGAGCAAGAAGGGCGCAACGGCGGTCATCCCGCTGCTCAACGTGCCCGATTGGGATCGCGCCCGGAAAAAGCTGGTCGCGTCCGGGGTCGAAATCGATTCGGGCCACGCGTTGGTCAGCATCGTGGGCGCCGATCTGGGTACGGCCGCGCTGCCGCGCTTCATGGACGCCTTGGAATCGATGAAGACCACGCCGTACACGCTCGTGGCCTCACCGCTCCGCATCAGTGCGACCATTCCGGGCGGCGCCCTCGGCCCCGCGCAGCGCGCATTGCATGCCGCGTTCGTCGACCCTACGGCATAGCGCACCATGATCGACCTTCACTATTGGCCAACCCCCAATGGCCACAAGATCACGATGTTCCTCGAGGAAACCGGTGTCCCTTACCGCCTCATCGGGGTGAACATCGGCACCGGCGACCAGTTCAAGCCCGAGTTCCTCAAGATCGCGCCGAACAACCGCATGCCCGCCATCGTCGATCACGAGCCGGCCGGACCTGCGCGTGGGGGCGCGCCCGTCAGCGTCTTCGAGTCGGGGGCCATCCTGGTGTACTTGGCGGAGAAGACTGGGCGCTTCCTCCCGGCGGACGTGCGCGCGCGCGTGGACGCCCTGCAGTGGCTCTTCTGGCAGGTGGGCGGGCTCGGTCCCATGGCGGGGCAGAACCATCACTTCGTGCAGTACGCACCGGAAAAGCTGAAGTACGCCATGGACCGTTACGTCAACGAGACGAACCGACTCTATGGCGTGTTGAACAAGCGCCTCGCCGATCGCGAGTTCGTCGCGGGCGACTACTCCATCGCGGACATGGCGAGCTACCCATGGATCGTGCCCCACGAGAAGCAGCAGCAGAATCTCGACGAGTTCCCGCATTTGAAGCGCTGGTTCCACGCCATCAAGCAGCGCCCCGCCACCGTGCGCGCCTATGAGAAGGGCAAGAGCGTGCGCCCCGACGGCCCGCCGGCGATGAGCGAGGCCGAGCGAAAGGTCCTCTTTGGCCAGACCGCGGCCAATGTCAAATAGCTAACCGCCGCGACGCGCGACGCGCGCAATGGTCGTGCGCGTTTGCGCCGGTGCCGGTGGTGCGGTGACGGGATCGATGGGGTGGACCATGATCTGTAGGGCTCGGATCATGGTCTTCGCTTCGGTGGCGAGCGCGTTGTCTTCGCGGGCGGAGGCGAGCACGTAAAGGCGTCGCCATACGGCCAGCTGCGCCAACAGGCGACCGTCCTCGCCATACCAGCGTGCGAGCTCGCGCAGTGCGCGCGGGTTGTCCTCTTTGCTCGCGTACGCTTCCAGATCGACCGCAGCCTCCGGGCTCCTGCCGATGCTGCGACGCGCCCGCGCGCGCCCGAGCAACGCCGCGTGCAAGTCGGGCACGTGTTCCAGACTCATCGAGTAGACGCGTTCTGCTTCGCGCGCGTCGCCGAGACGCAGGCGCAATGCGGCAAGGCCGAGGTACGCATCGCGACACGTCGGATCGATGGCCAGGGCCTCCGTGTAGAGCCGCAGCGCTTTTTGCTCTTCGGCAGCAGCCTCTTGGGCCTGCGCTTCGCGCACGAGCTCTTCAGCGGCCGACGTGATCCCCGCTCCATGATCCGCGTGCGCGACCCGCGCCATCGTGGCGCTCATGGAGCAGGCCAACGCGATGCACATGGCCATCGTCAATCGCGTAACGCGGTGCACCTGTTTCACGATGCTCACGCGGACAGTGTAGCGCCGCTCTCCGTATTCCCAACCTTTCACGGAGTTATGTTGTCTCGGCCTACAGCGGCGTGGCTAGTGCGAACTGGATACATGAGATCGCGATCAGCCATCAGGATACTCGGAGCCATTCATGCCCGTACGCGCATCCCGCGTTGGGTTCTTTCCGTCGGAGCATTCTCGGCTGCGGCCGCGCCCATCTTGTATGAGGCGCCCGCGTATGCCCAGCAAGGCGCGGCGGTTCTTACCGGAAAGGTCGTCGATGCTTCGACGAAGAAAGGGGTCAAGGACGCGGTCGTCACCGTGACGTCTCCCGCCCTCCAGGGCGAGCAGATCGTCACGACGGACAACACCGGCACCTACCGCATCCCGTCGCTGCCGCCGGGCGTGTACACGCTGAACCTCGACAAAGAGGGATTCCGCGCATACCAGCGCGCCGACATTCAGCTTCGTGCGGACGCGACCATCCGTCTCGACGCGGACCTGCTCCCCGAAGGCCTGAAGGCCGAAGAGGTGGTCATCGTCGCGCATTCGCCCACCGTCGACATCGGCTCGACGACCAGCGGTGCCAACATCAACAGCGACTTCACCTCCCGCATCCCGGTCACCAACCCGGGCGCACGCGGCGGTGCGCAGCGCAGCTTCGAGTCCGTGGCCGAGGCCACGCCGGGCGCGAGTGCCGACCTTTACGGCACGTCGATCAACGGAACGACCTCGCCCGAGAACTCGTACGTCATCGACGGCTTGCGCACGAACAGCTCCAAGTACGGCGTCAACGGTTCTCCGTTGTCCATCGAGTTCGTCAAAGAGGTGAACGTGCTCTCCGGCGGCTACATGCCGGAGTACGGCCGCTCCACGGGCGGTATCCTCAACGTCGTCACCAAGTCGGGCTCCAACGAGTACCACGGCTCTGTCTGGGCGAACTGGACGCCGGGCTCGCTCGAGGGCGCGCGCAAGTATCCCTTCTTCTCGGGTACCTCGATCCAGACGCGCCGCTCGCTGGGCGACGTCTACGACGTGGGCTTCGACCAGAGCGGTCCGATCATCAAGGACAAGCTTTGGTACTACGTGGGATTCGGTATCTCGCGCGCGGTCTACAACTTGGATCGTAGCTATTTCCAGTACACCCCCGACGCGACGACGGGCACGCCCACCAATCCGGTAGAGATCCCGGGCACGACGCAACGATTCAAGGCGACGTCGACCTCGTACCAGCTTTTTGCCAAGCTCGATTACGCCATCAATCAGAACAACAAATTGGCCCTCAGCTTTGCGGCCACGCCGACGTTCTCGGGCGGCGGAGGGGACTACTCGGTCGATCCGCAGACGGGGCACGTCGAGGGTGCGGTCACCGAATTGAACCTCGCGGGTGAATACGGTGCCCTTGCGCATACCCGCAATTCCGGAGCGTACGACACCATTTTGAAGTGGACGTCGCAGTTCGACAACAAGTCGAAGACTGTGGAGACCACGGTGGGCTGGCACCACGAAAACGGTGGAAGCCTCCCCGGTGACGGATTCGGGGTCGGCAGCGGCTACGGGTACGGCTCGCTCACGGGCATCTCGTACACGCGAAGCCCCTCGCTGCACGGTTTGGAGGACTTCGGAAGCGCGCCGGCCAGCTGCACGCGCGTACCGTTTGGAACGGGAACGCGTCCCACGTGCCCGTTGCAGACGTACCGCGCCGGCGGTCCCGGCTTCATCGACGATCAGGTGCTCGATTCGTATTCGGCCAAGAGCGTGCTCACGATTTTGGCGCAGGCGGCCGGTCACCACGTCATCAAGGCCGGTGCGGAGTTCGAGCTCTCCTCGTCATGGAATAGCCGTGCCCAATCGGGCGGCCGCTTCCTGCAAGAGTCGTCGAGCGGCAATTCGTTCAGCATCACCTCGGGGTACGGTTATCTGCAGGGGCCGGACAATCCGGTGCTCCTCGATCGATTGGTTACCCGCTCGAACTCGGTCAACATCGGCGGGTTCATCCAAGATAGCTGGTCGATCATGGACAAGATCACACTCAACGTGGGTCTTCGTTACGACAACCAGTTCATGTTCGGCACCGACGGGAAGCTGTTCATGTCCTTCCCGAACCAGCTTTCGCCGCGTGTCGGTTTGATCTTCGACCCGACGCAGAACGGCCGCTCGAAGCTCTACGCGAGCTACGCGCGGTTCTACGAAAGCATGCCGCTGAACATCCTGGACCGCGGAACCGGTGAGTCGTCGGTTCTCGGGGCCATCAACGGCAGGGCGGGAGGGTGCAATCCGCGCGATACGTCTCAGGCCAACACCGGAGTGTGCCGCACGCCGATCAACAATGGCGCCACGGGGCAGGGGATTCCCGATCGGCAATACTCCCCGTATGCCGGTGGCAAGACGGTCATCGATCCGGATCTCAGCCCGCAGTCGATGAGCGAGTTCTCGGCCGGTGGCGAGTACGAAGTCATCAAGAACGGTCGCTTCGGGTTCGGGTACGTGCGGCGATGGATGAACAACATCGTCGAGGACATGAGCAACGACGAGGGCGCGACCTTCTTCATCGGCAACCCCGGCAAGGGCATCGCCAGCGGCTTCCCCGAGGCCAAGCGCAACTACGACGCCGGCACGTTCTACTTCATGAAGAACTTCGCCGATCAGTGGCTCGCGCAAGTGAGCTACACGCTCTCGTGGCTGCGCGGAAACATCGCCGGTCTGTACAAGTCGGAGACGGGGCAGCTCGATCCGAACTCCAACTCGACGTTCGACCTCAAGTCGCTGCTCGTCAACCAGAACGGCGACCTGCCGGGTGACCACCGCCACTCGTTCAAGGTCTACGTGGCGAAGGACGTCACCATCACCAAGCAGTCGACGGCGCAACTCGGCGCATCGTTCAACGCACAGTCGGGTGGCCCCACCAACTACTTGGGTGCGCACAACCTCTACGGTGCGGACGAGGTTTACATCCTGCCGCGAGGGAGCGGAGAGCGCCTGCCGTGGAACGCGAACGTCGGCACCCACGTCGGGTACGGATGGAAGTTCGAAAATGGCATGTCGCTCGGCGTGACCATGGACATCTTCAACCTGCTCAACTTCCAAGGCGCCCTGAGCACCGATCAGCGTTACACGCGCAGCCGCGTTTCGCCGATTGAAGGCGGCAGCACCGCGGACCTGAGCAAACTGCAGGCTGCGCCTGGTTTCCCCGCGTACAGCTCGGACCAGAAGAATCCCAACTTCGGGAATCCGAATCTGTATCAGGAGCCCCGCCAATTCCGGTTTGGGATTCGCGGTAGCTTCTAGTTCGATATGCGCCTCACACCGGCGCGTTCTGCGCAAGTGTGAGGCGCGCCCCGAGTTCCTAGGGGACGGGGCAGGAGTGGCCGCAAAAGTCCGGTGCGTCGACCGCATCGGACTTTTGGCATTTCTTTCGTCGTGTTTCCGAGAGCTTCGGGTGTGCGGTGCACCAACCCGACATCTCCCAACGCGCCAAGGGCGGTCAGGTACTGGTGGGGCAGTTGCCCACCTAAGCTCCACGAGTGCGTCAGAACCTTAGCGCTTATCGATGCAAAATTACATCGTAGAGCGATTTTCGTAGGTTATGAGGGGGGTTAGTTACCTAACGCCCCACCTGCGCACCGCATCATGCGTCGAAGCTCCCAGATTTATTCCGCGCCCCGCTAGTTTTTCTTGCCGAACGCACCCGTAACGTGGTGATTGCGGGCTGGACTCATTTCACGAGACGCACCCAACCGGCCCAGAGGCCCGGGCGGGGGCACGGGATCTAAGGGAGCACGATGAGACTGCGAGCTTTTCGACCCAATTTGGCTCTTTCCGTCGCCGCGATGGCCGCGACAATCGTCGTGGTCGCGCCTGCGCAAGCGCAGCAGGGTGCGGCGGTACTTACCGGCAAGGTCGTTGATGCTGCTTCGAAGAAAGGAGTCGTGGATGTCGTCGTCACTGTGACGTCGCCCGCGCTCCAGGGCGAGCAGATCGTCACCACCGACAAGACTGGAACTTACCGGATTCCGTCTCTCGCGCCAGGTGTTTACACCTTACATCTCGATAAAGAAGGCTTCCGCGCCTATCAGCGCGATCAGATCCAGCTTCGTGCAGACGCAACCATTCGTCTCGATGCCGATCTGCTGCCGGAAGGCTTGAAGGCCGAAGAGGTGGTCATCGTCGCTCACGCACCGACGGTCGACGTCGGTTCGACGGCAGGTGGCGCGAACCTCAATAACGACTTCACCTCGCGTATCCCGATTACGAACCCCGGTGCACGCGGCGGTGCGCAGCGCAGCTTCGAGTCCATTGCCGAAGCCGCCCCCGGCGCGAGCGCGGACCTTTACGGTACGTCGATCAACGGAACGACGTCACCGGAGAACTCGTACGTCATCGACGGTCTGCGTTCGAACAGCTCCAAGTACGGAACCAACGGTTCGCCGCTGTCGGTCGAATTCGTGAAAGAGGTCAACGTCCTCACCAGCGGCTACATGCCGGAGTACGGGCGTTCGACGGGCGGTATCCTCAACGTCGTCACCAAGTCGGGTTCGAACGAGTACCACGGCAGCGTGTGGGCGAATTGGACGCCCGGCGCGCTCGAGGGCGGACGCAAGTATCCCTACTTCCAGGGCACGGCCATTCAGACGCGCCGCAAGCTCGGCAACATCTGGGACGTGGGTTTCGATCAGAGCGGTCCGATCATGAAGGACAAGCTTTGGTACTACGTCGGCTTCGGTGTTTCCCGTGGTGAGTACAAGCTCGAGCGCACCATCGAGCAAAGCTTCTACGACGCGGACGGCAACCGCACCGGCACGGCGTACATTCCCGGTACGCTCCAAGAGTTCAAGGCGGTATCGACGTCGTATCAGCTTTTCGGAAAACTCGATTACCGCATCAATCAGGACAACAAACTGGCATTGACGTTTGCCGGGACGCCGACGATGTCCGGCGGCGGCGGCGATTTCGCGGTCAATCCCCAGACGGGCACGGTCGAGAGCAGCATCGCCTCCGAATACAATCTATCCGGTACCTACGGCGCCATGGCGAGCAGCCGTCGCTCGGGTGCGTACGATACGATTCTGAAGTGGACGTCCGAGTTCGACAACAAGTCGAAGAACCTCGAGACGACCATCGGCTGGCACCACGAGCTCGGTGGCACCCTGCCTGCCGACGGATTCAACGTGGGAAGTGGCCTCGGACTCGCCGCGCAGCCGGGCGTCACGTTCCGGCAAAATAGCCCGTTCTTCCACGGGCTCAATCAATTCGAGAACGTGCCCGGGTGCACGGGCGGCGGTTTCGGGGCTAGCTCCACGCGTTCGAATTGCCCGGTGACCCAGTACAACAGCGGCAGCTACGGCTTCATCGACCAGCAGGTGCTCGACAGCTTGGCGGCGAAGAGCATTTTGACCATCCTCGCCAACGGCCTCGGTCACCACGTCATCAAGGGAGGCGTCGAGTTCGAGTGGGCGTCGTCCTGGAGCAGCCGCGGCTACACCGGCTCGCGTACGTTGCGTGAGTCCACCCTTGGAACGAACTTCACGTCGAATCGCGGTTACGCCTACCTGACGCAGCCCGATCAGGCCGTGACCGTCGATAGGCTCGTCACGCGGTCGAACAACATCAATATCGGTGGGTTTATCCAGGATAGCTGGCAGATCATGGATAAGGTCACGTTGAACGCGGGCTTCCGCTTCGACAACCAGTTCCTGTACGGCACCGACGGAAAGCTCTTCATGGCTTTCCCGGGCATGTTCTCGCCGCGCATTGGTGTCATCTTCGATCCGACGCAGAACGGCCGCTCCAAGCTGTTTGCGAGCTACTCGAAGTTCTACCAGAGCGTGCCGCTCAACATCGGCGACCGCGGAACGGGTGAATCGCAGCTGAATTACAACGTGCGAAATAACGCGTGCAATCCGCTCGACGCGCAGCAAGCGAGCGTGGGTGTCGGTTGCCGCAACCCGCGATCGTACAATGCCGTCGGCGGTGCATTCGGCGGCAATGTCCCCGATCGCAGGTACCTCCCGGCCGGTGCCGGCAAGACGCTCATCGATCCCGATCTCAGCCCGCAGTCGATGAGCGAATTCAGCGCCGGCGGTGAGTACGAGGTCATCAAGAACGGCCGCTTCGGTATGTCGTACGTGCGCCGCTGGATGAACAACATCGTCGAGGACATGAGCAACGACGAGGGCGCAACGTACTTCGTCGGAAACCCCGGGAAGGGCATTGCCAAAGGCTTCCCCGAGGCCGAGCGTAACTACGACGCCGGCACCGTCTACTTCATGAAGACGTTTGCCGATCAGTGGCTCGCCCAAGTCAGCTACACGCTCTCCTGGCTGCGCGGCAACATCGCGGGTCTGTACAAGCCCGAGAGCGGCCAGCTCGATCCGAACTCCAACTCGTCGTTCGACTTGCGCTCCCTGCTCGCCAACCAGACGGGTGACCTGCCCGGCGACAGCCGCCACCAGATCAAGGTCTACGGAGCGAAAGACATCAACGTCAACAAGCAGTCGCAGCTCCAGATCGGTGCGTCGTTCTCCGCGAAGTCCGGCGGTCCGACCAACGTTCTTGGCTCGCACCTTCTGTACGGCGCGGACGAAGTCTACATCCTGCCGCGTGGATCCGGCGATCGCCTTCCCTGGAACGCCAACGTGGGTACCCACCTCGGGTACAACTGGCGCTTCGAGAACGGGATGTCGCTCGGGTTCACGATGGACATCTTCAACTTGCTCAACTTCCAGGGTGAGCTGTTCCGGAGCGAGCGTTACACCGCCTCCGAGGTTGCTCCGATTCCGGGCGGTACCAAGGCGGATCTTCCCAGCAAGGTCACGTCGCCGACGGGCACGCCGATCGAAGCCTCGGAAGTGAATCCGAACTTCGGAAACGCGACCCGTTACCAAGAGCCCCGTCAGTTCCGTTTTGGTATTCGAGGCAGCTTTTGACGATAGCGCCGTACGCCACCACGCGGCGCTGTAGTTGACCAGGCCCGCACCCGTCCTTTCTGGAGGGGTGCGGGTGTCTTTCTTTTGAACGCGTAAGGGAGCACGATGAAACTGCGATCTTTCCGACGTCATCTTCCTCAGTTCACCGCCCTCGCCGCGTTGACTGCCACCGTCGTGGTGGTGGCTCCCGCACGAGCGCAGCAAGGCGCAGCCGTCCTTACGGGCAAGGTCGTCGACGCCTCCAGCAAGAAGGGCGTCGTGGACGTCGTCGTGACGGTGACGTCGCCGGCCCTTCAAGGCGAGCAAATCGTCACCACGGACAAAACGGGTACGTACCGCATCCCGTCGCTTCCGCCCGGCGTCTACACGCTGCACCTCGATAAAGAAGGATTCCGCGCCTACGAGCGCAAAGAGATTCAGCTCCGCGCCGACGCGACGATCCGTCTCGACGCGGATCTTCTGCCGGAAGGCCTCCAGGCCGACGTCGTCGTCATCACCGCGCACACGCCGACGGTCGACGTTGGGTCGACCACGACGGGTTCCAACATCGACGCCGAATTCGCATCACGCGTCCCTGTGACCAACCCGGGCGCCCGCGGCGGTGCGCAGCGTACGTTCGAATCGGTCGCGGAGGCCGCCCCCGGCGCCACGGCGGATCGTTACGGTACGTCGATCATGGGCACGACATCGCCCGAGAACTCGTACGTCATCGACGGCATGCGCACGAACAGCTCGCGCTATGGCTTGAACGGCTCGCCGCTGTCGATCGAGTTCGTGAAGGAAGTGAACGTCCTCTCGGGCGGTTACATGCCGGAGTACGGAAAGGCGACGGGCGGTATCCTCAACGTCGTCACCAAGTCGGGTTCGAACGAGTACCACGGCAACGTCTGGGCGAACTGGACCCCGGGTTCCCTCGAGGGAGCGCGCAAGTATCCGCTCTTCCAGGGTACGACGTTCCAGACGCGCCGCTCGTTGGGCAACGTGTACGACGTGGGCTTCGACCAGAGCGGTCCGATCGTCAAGGACAAGCTCTGGTACTACGTGGGCTTCGGCGTCTCGCGTGCGATCTACAATTTGGATCGCAGCCTGTATCAATACAAAGCCGGCATCAATCCGGATACTGGCGCCGTTGATCCGTATGCAGGCGTAGAGATCCCCGGAACGACGCAGCAGTACAAGGCGACGGCGACGTCGTATCAGATCTTCGCGAAACTCGATTATCGGATCAATCAAGACAACAAACTTGCATTGAGCTTTGCGGCAACGCCGACGACATCGGGTGGCGGAGGGGATTTCTCGGTCAGCCCGAGCTCGGGTCAGGTCGAGGGCGCGTTGCAAGAGCTCAATCTCGACGGAACGTACAGCCGGCTCGCGCACGTGCGGCGCTCGGGCGCGTACGACACGATTTTGAAGTGGACGTCGGAGTTCGACAACAAGTCGAAGAACATCGAGACCATCATCGGATGGCACCACGAGCTGGGTGGCACGCTGCCGGCCGACGGTTTCGGCGTGGCGAGTGGTTATGGCTACTCGGCGCTGCCCTCCGCCACGATGCGGCGGAACAATCCGAATTATCACGACGTCTCGGAGTTCGAACGTGTGCCGGCAGGCGCATGCGGATACACCACGCTCGCCGATGGCAAGAAGCAGCAAGCCAACTGCCCCGTCGTCCAGTACCGCGGCGGTGGTCCCGGCTTCATCGATCAGCAGGTCCTCGACAGCTATGCCCTCAAGAGCGTGCTCACCGTGCTCGCGCAAGGCGCTGGCCACCACGTCATCAAGGCGGGCGTGGAGCTCGAATTGGCGACGTCCTGGGCGAGCCGCGGCAGCACGGGGGGACGCACCTTCACCGAATCGACCAACGGGCGTCGCTTCGATACGGGCGGTAGCTACGGCTATCTGACGGCGCCGGACACCCCGGTTCTGTTCGACCGGCTGACCACGCGCTCGCACTCGTTCAGCGTCGGCGGCTTCATTCAAGATAGCTGGTCGATCATGGACAAGGTGACGCTGAACGTCGGTCTTCGTTACGACAATCAGTTCTTGTTCAGCACCGACGGGAAGCTCTTCATGAGCTTGCCGAATCAGATCTCGCCGCGCGTGGGCCTCATCTACGACCCCTTCCAGAATGGGCGCTCGAAGATCTTCGTCAGCTACGCCAAGTTCTATCAGAGCGTGCCGCTCAACCTGATGGACCGCGGCGTCGAGCCGCGCGCGGAGAAGTCCATCGATACGCCGCAGTGCAATGCGCTCAACCCGTCGCAAGCCACGACGGGTTGCATGAACAACACCAAGGTGTGGCCCGCCGTTGGCGGCCGTCAGGGTGGTACCAATACGCCGGATCGCTCGTTCGCCCCGTATGGCGGCGGCAAGACCGTCGTCGATCCGGATCTCATTCCGCAGTCGATGAGCGAGTTGAGCGGCGGTGGCGAGTACGAAATCGTCAAGAACGGCCGCATCGGTATGTCGTACGTGCGCCGCTGGATGAACAACGTCATCGAGGACATGAGCAACGACGAGTCGGCGACGTTCTTCATCGGCAATCCGGGGAAGGGGATTGCGAAGGGCTTCCCCGAGGCCGAGCGTAACTACGACGCCGGCACCGTCTACTTCATGAAGACGTTCGCCGACAGCTGGCTCGCGCAAGTGAGCTACACCCTGTCCTGGCTGCGCGGAAACATCGCCGGCCTCTACAAGCCGGACACCGGCCAGCTCGATCCGAATGCGAACTCGACGTTCGACTTGAAGTCGATCCTGGTCAATCAGACCGGCGACCTTCCCGGCGACCGTCGCCACTCGATCAAGCTGTACGCGGCCAAGGACTTCAGCATCACCAAGGAGTCTCATCTCGACATCGGCGGTTCGATCCAGGTGCGTTCGGGCGGCCCGACGAACGTCCTCGGTGCCCACCCGCTCTACGGCGCCGACGAGGTGTACATCCTGCCGCGCGGCACCGGCGATCGCCTGCCGTGGAACGGGAACTTCGGCACGCACGTGGGCTACGGCTGGCGCTTCGAAAACGGGATGTCGCTGCAGTTTACCTGCGACATCTTCAATCTGTTGAATCTCCAGGGCGGCCTCAGCACGGACGAGCGCTACACCCGCAACGAGGTCTACGCCGTACCCGGTGGCTCGAAGGCCGACCTTACGAACGGCAACGTGAAGCAGGTCACCGGCGGTGCGCTGCCGGCGAATGGAGTCAACCCGAACTTCGGGAACACGAACCTGTACCAAGAACCGCGGCAGTTCCGCTTCGGCATCCGCGGCAGCTTCTAGAAACGGAACAAACGAAGACGTGGCATGTCACACGTGACATGCCCCGTGCGTTCTGTAAGGTCGAAAGAAGGCCTCGAAACTCGCGTTTCGAGGCCTTATATTTTGCAGATCCACGCTTCACTGGGGAGGCATCCGACTTGCTGGATTGGCAACCGTGAACACATCAGGGCAGGAGTCTCGACCGACAACGTCGAAACAACCGGGCGAGGAGCGCCCGGCGCTGACGTCGCAAGTTCGGCAACGTACCGCCTCGCGGGACAGCGCACCGCCGGAGGCGCGTCAGTCTGTGCCACCTGCTGCGGAGTCGCGACAAGACGAGCGTGCCCCGCAGGCCGAACCCACCGCGACGCCCTTGCGGCTGCCGTATTTCGGCCTGGCCTTTATCGGTGGGATACTGGGAGGCGCCGTCGGTGGAGGGGCGATGCTCCTGGAGACGCACATCGCCACATCGGACGGCGCTCCGTGGATCCGGGTCATCGCGATCCTATCGGTGGCCTTCGGGGCCGTGCTCGTCCTTCTCACGGGCCTCTGGCTGATTCACCGCGCCCTGCACCGTCCCGCCGACTGACGGCGGCGGGCATTCGAGGCGAGCAGCCCCTTCGCTCACCGCCCGCACCGTGCGGCTCCGTGGCTCGTGCCCCCAGCGCTGGAATACGTAGCCGTACTGCTCGCACGCCTCGCGTTTGCGAGCCGCTTTGGCGAGGGCATCGCCGTACCACGCGTGCGCGTGGACACTGTAGAGCGCCTTGGCGAAGAGGCAGGAGTTCGAGGCGCGATGAAGGGAGACGAGTGCCTTGTCGACATCACCGGCAAGAAGGTACATGTGCCCGACGTCGCTCGTGGCAAAGAGATCCACGTGTTCGGCGTCGAGAATCGGGCTCGCCGAAGGGCGATGGGAAATGGCGAACTGGGCGTCCTCCGCATCTCGGACGGTCTGCACGTAGGCATCGATCCATCGCAAATCGGGCGAGTAGAAGCCCCCGCGCGCGAACCCTTGCTCGTTCGGGACCTGTTGGCGATGCGCCTCGTCGCGGCTGATGAGGCCCGTGAAGTAGAGCGCCCGCGTCCTCTCGGCCGGCATGTACCAGCTCTCGTTGGGTAACCAGGTTTGCGACGCGTCGACCGCAGCACGTGCGGCCGCCTTGGCCGCGTCGATGCGTCCCAATTCCAGGTCCAGATCGATTCGATAGGCGAATGGGAGCCAGCGAAGGGCGCCGTCGGCCGTCGTCAAGGCCGCCTTGTCCCACGTGTCGAGAACCCGATAGGCAACGTCGAACTGCCCATCTTGGATCGCGAGGTTGTATTCATCCCAGCAGCGAGCGACGTCGTCGCGCGGGGAAACGAGGCGGGACCATCGTTCTTCGAGGATGGCCCGAACGGCGGCCGTGCGATGGCTGCGTCCAAACTCCGCCCGCGCCAAATATCGATAGCCTTCCGGTGAGGCGTGATCGACTGCGATCAGCCGTCGCGCGGCCGCGGCGGAGTTGTCGCAATTTCCTTCGTTGGCTTCGAGTTGTGCCAGGCGAATGAGGCAATCCACGCCGCCTTGCGGTTGGCTTGCGATGCATTCCTGGAGCGATTGGCGGGCGCCGTCGACGTCATCTTGGACGATCGAGGCCCGCGAGCGATACGAGAGCGCGATCGCCCCCGGGACGCGATCGACGAAGGAGAGAAGATCGGTGGCATCCCGGGTACGCACCGCATGGGCGCCGCGCACCAGCCACGGGAGCTCCTCGGAGGGGAATTGCGTGGTCAGCGCGGCGAGTTTCTTGGTCGCCGACGGCATGTCCGGTGGCTCCAGCATGACCGGCTCCAGGGCCTCGAGCAGCCCTGCCTGCACGGCGGACAATCGACGACGGAGCGATTGGGCCTCGGTGAAATGCGTCCGCACCTCCGGATCGACCCATTCCGACACGGCCGCAAAGTACAGGTGCGCTTCCGCGAGGCCCGGATCGAGTCGCGCCGCCTCGGCGAACTTGCTGCGCGCATTGTCGGTGGAGGCGTCTCGCCAAAGTTGCAAACCTGCTTCCAGAGCGATGGCCGCCTCCCGCTGCCTGGGCGGGCCGCCCTCAGCCGTCGCGCTGGGGGTGGCGGCTGGTGTCGCCGGCGCTGCGAGAAACCGAGCCGCCGTGCCTCCAAGGAGGAGGGCCGACGCGGCGAGAGCCGCGCCGACCCACGGCAGCCGCGCGCGTCTCGTAGACCGCACGGAAGGAGTTCTCGCCCCGAGGCGAGGGTGCGGCTGCGCCGAATCGGCGACCGCGGTCCGCGCCTTGAGGGGGGCCGGCGGGAGAGTCGTCGCGTCATGGACCTGAGGGGGCGATTCGACATCCGGTACGGCGAGACCCGGCAGGCCGGAGGGGGATGTGCCGAACACCGTTTGGCAGGCGAGGGCGAGCTGCTGCTGCATCGTCGAGGCATCTGGCCAGCGCTCTCGTTTTTCGAATGCGAGCGCGCGATCGACGACCTCACGGATGACAGGTGGAACGCCCGGCGCGACCGAGGCCAGCGCACGAGCGGGTACCGTGGCAGCCCGCACGAGAACTTCACCCGAGGATTCGGCCTCGTGCACATGTTGGCCGCTCAGCAACGTGAACATGGTCGCGCCGACGGCCCATAGATCCGTTTGTCCGTCCACGTGACGAACGCGCCCCAGCGCTTGCTCTGGCGCCATGAAGGCAGGAGTTCCCATCGCCTGTTCGGAGCGCGTGATGGACGCCGAATCGTCGTTTTCGAAGAACCGTGCGATTCCGAAGTCGAACACGCGAACATCGCCGCTCGCGGTGATGAAGAGGTTGTCGGGCTTGATGTCCCGATGAACGATCTTCAGCGCGTGCGCTGCCTGAAGCGTATCGAGCAACGCGTGCGCGATGGCGATGACCTCTTCGACCGGGAGCCGCTTGTCCGCTTGGCGTGCGGCGCGCGCGCGTACCGTTTCACCGAGGAGAAGCGGCATGACGAGGAACGTCGCGCCATCGTCCGCAACGTCATCGTCGATGATGGGCACCACCCCCGGGTGCTGGATCCGATTGGCAATGAGCGCCTCACGCCGGAATCGACGCTCCACATCGGGCACATCGGAGAGCCGCTCGTGCAGCACCTTGATGGCAACGGTATGGCCATTGCGGTGGACTCCCGCATACACCGCAGAAGTGCCACCAATGCCGATCAGATGAGAGATGCGGTAGCGCTCGCAGAAGAACGCCCCGATCCGCCGCAGCGCGCGGGTGGCGGCAGGGTTGTTCTGCGGCTCGGGCATGTCCGACGCTGGACGATGCCAGGATGGGGCGCCCTGTCAAGCTCGCCCCGTGACGCGTTCACTTCGTCGTACCGATGCTGCGCGGCGAGACTTCGGCACAGCCAAGTCGAAGCGCACCTTCCCGCGCGGCATTCGCCGAGCGACTCCGAGGTTCACGTCCCCACCGCTGGAGAACGTACGCGTATTCATGGCAGGCTTCGAGCCTCTGGCCATTCTTGGCGAGTGCATGGCCATACCATGCGTGGGCTTGCACGCTATGGAGGGCGCGCACGTACAAGCACGAGTTCGCGGCGCGATGTAACCACTCCAAAGCTCTGTCGAGACGGCCCGCGTAAAGGTGGATCCGGCCGATCTCGGCATCGACGAAGAAGTCGCGGAATGCCGCATCGAGGAGTGGGCGCTCGTCGGGTAACTTGGAGAGCGCGAAACGGGCGTCTTCGACGTCTCGAATGCTCAGCGCATAAGATTCGATCCATCGCACCCCCGCCGGGGCATAGAATCCACCTCGCGCGGCAATGCCCTCTGCGTCCCGAGCCTGGAGGCGGCGGAATTCGTCACGACCGATCTGCGCCGTGAAGTACAGAGCACGCGATCTCTCGGTGGGCATATCCCAGGTGTCTTCGGGCAACCACGTCTGCGAAGCGGCGATGAAAGCGCGTGCTGTGTGTCGTGCAGCCTCGAGCTCACCGAGCTCGAGGTCGAGGTCGAGCCGGCTCGTGAAAGGGTACGCTCGAACCCACGCGTTGGCGGAGACCGTAGCCGCTTTCTCCCAGGCGTCGAGGGCCGCATAGGCCTGCGGGAAAGCACCGTCTTCGATGGCCAAATCGAACTCGTCCCCCTGGTGTTCGATTTCACGGCGCGGCTCGGGGATGCTTGAGCGAGGTGCGTGCGCACCTCAGGGTCGAACCGGTCCAACGCTGCGGCAAAATAGAGGTGCGCTTCGGCGAGGCCGGGGTCGAGCTGAATCGCAGTGGCGAATTTCTCGCGTGCAGGGCCCGTGGAAGCATCCATCCAGAGTTGAAGACCACTCTCGAGCGCGGCCTTGGCTTCGACCTGCGGCGCGCTCCGGATCGTCGTGGCGAAGTCCTGGTCGACATGGGCGTCGGACGGACGAAGGCAACGGGCAGGCCACGTCGTCGTCGAGAATCGGGACTGCAGCCGGGTGCTGGATGCGGTTGGCGATGAGCGCTTCCCGGCGAAAGCGACGTTCGACGTCAGGTAGGTCGCAGAGTCGTTCGTGCAGCACCTTGATGGCAACGCTACTGCCGTTGCGATGAACTCCCGCGTAGACCGCCGACGTCCCACCCATACCGATGAGGCGAGTGAGCCGATAGCGCTCGCAAAAGAATACCCCGATGCGCCGCAACGCGCGTGCCGCGCCAGGATTGTTCTGCGGCTCGGACATGACCGGACGCGGACGATGCCAGGCCGATGAGGCGTGTCAAGGGCTACCTCATCGGCGACGGCGTCTCAGTCCTGGCGACGGATGAACCGAGTCTGTTCCAGGAGTCCCAGGAGATCCTGCGCTTCGTGGAGCTCGAGACCCGAGGCTGCTTTTTGGACCTGCCGAGCGTCGAAGGCGCCGCCTGTTGCGAGTGCGTTGATCCACTGGCAACCACGGACGAAGACCATGCTCATATCGAGGCGGCTGACCGTCGAGCGATGGTACTCGTACGACGTAATCTCGATTTGTGCCGTGTCGGTTTGGGGATCGAGCGAGCCGATTCCGAAACCAGCCTGGCCAGACCGTACGAAACGCGTTGTCGCATCGACGTTTCGTGATTCGGTAGCTCGTTGCACGAGATCGTGCGCATCGAGTCGCGACGTAGCCTCGCGCAAACGGCTGCAGGCGACCATCGCGCGCTCGATGGCACCGGGATCTTCGGGCTTCAGATCGTAAGCTGGCTCTCGCCACCACTGCTCGCGGGCGAGCTCGTTCTTCAGCATCGACAATAGAATTTCTGCCCGACTGGGTGACGCAATTTGAATATGAAGGGACAGCGAATCCTCGTCGGAGAACGTGTCGTGCCAGTAGCCGCGAGGCATATGGAGAATACCGCCCTTTTCAAGCGTGTACGAGGTGGCATTCTCGGGCATTTCGGTCGGTGGTAGCCCGTCGGCGTATTGCCGCAATTCGGGCGCCAATGGATGGAGGGTTGCCCAGTTGCGAAGTGGGGCGGGGGCGAACTCGTTTGGAGCGATTCGCCAGGTTTTCCGGCCTCGAAGTTGGATCGAAAAGATGTCTGCCGTGTCGAAGTGGGCACGGGTCCTAGCACTCGGGCGATTGCAAAATAGCGTGCACTCGACCGAGCTCGGTGGAACGCCGAAGTGTTTCGCGACTTCGCGCTCCTGTGCTCCAAACTCGAGGATGCCGCGGAAGTAGAGTGTCGTGCCGGCCTCGTAGAGCCGTCGACCCGCAACCGCTGGAACGATGGCAGCCGTTTGGCTGCCATCGAGCTTTTGAAACCACGCATAAACTTTCGCGCCACGGAGCCTAAGTAGGTCGTCGATCGATCCAAGCGCGAGATCCTTGACGAGACGGTCGGCGAGTTCCGGCCGCGGCGGCAACACAACGAGTTGCTGCCCCAAGACTTTGCGGCGGAACTCGGCCAAGTCTAGGGGGGCGAACCACTCCTCGAGGCCTAGAAGCTGTGAACCCATGGCTATCCTTCTCGAAATTGTTCATATAGGAGTGGGAAGCACTCCCGAAACTTCACTTGGGATTGCGTCGAATTCAAACGACGTAGCAGTGCGCAAAAGAAGAGTGCGCAAACCTATCGATACGAGAATTGGACCTTCGATGAGGAGCGAGGGTTCTCACTCGTCGTGGGAGGCGTCTTCCTCACCCTCGTCATTGTCCTCTGGGCCTTCCTCGCGGCGGTCGGCGTTGTTGACGACGAGCTGTTTCACCCGGTTTGGATCGGTGGCGTAGGTCTTGACCGACACGAGTTTGAGTGTCCTCGAGCCGTTCCCAGCCAGCGTGCCTCGTTCGCTCGGCGAGCTCGTTAGTTCGTCGGTGTGGTGCTTCGGTTGGTTGCTCACTTGATTACTCCTGTTCCTTCATGTCCTGGTCGAATGTTCGAGACCCCCGGACAACCGAGCCGGATTGCAGATTCGCGGGCAGCATTCGCGGAGCGGCTCCGCGGTTCCTTGCCCCACCGTTCGAGCACGAAGGCGTACTCGTTGCAGGCTTCTGCCTTTTGCCCCTTCTTGGCGAGGGCGTCTCCATAAAACGCATGCGCTTGGACGCCATCGATGGACTTCCAGAATTGGCATGTCTTCGTTGCGCGAGTGAGTTCGGCGATGGCGGTATCCACCTGGCCCGCGAGCAAATAAGCCCGCCCGATCTGTGCGTCGACATTGACTTCACGTGATTCCGCGTCGAGGACTGGAGCTCCTTGCGGTCGATTGGCGACGGCGAGCTCCGCATCTTCCGGGGTCACGATGGTTTCCACGTACAGGGCGAGCCACCTTATCCCAGCGCTCGCGAACACACCCCCGCGGGCGATTTCCGAAGCTTCGTCGGCAGTGCGCCTCTGAAGGAACGCTGCGTGATCGATCAGCCCCGTGCGGTACATTGCTCGAGTCGTTTCCATCGCTTGGTCGTAATAGTCGTGTCGCAGCCAAGTTGGCGACGCTTCGATGAAGCTGCGCGCGACCTGCTGGGCGACCTCCGTGCGGCCAAGTTCCAAGTCGAGGTCTAGTCGAGTCAGAAAGGGCCGCGCTCGTTGCGAGGAATCGACGGATTTGAACGCCGCTTTTTCCCATCCGTCGAGCGCAACATAGGCGCCTTGGAAATTGCCGTCGAGGACTGCGAGAAAGAACTCATCGCGTTGTCGTTCCAATTCGCGGGAAGCTTCCGAGACGCGCGCCCACTTCTCCTCCAGCACCGCGCGCACAGCGCTCGTACGGTGCGTCAGCCCGAATTCTGCGCGCGCGAGCGACGTATAACCGTCCGGCGATTCATGATCGACGGTGATGAGCTTTTTCGCGGAGAGCGCTGATTGTTCGCAAGCACCCTCGTTGCTTTCGAGTCGAGCTCGTGAAATGAGGCAATCGACGGCGCCGTACGGTGCTTCACGAGTGCACGAATCCAAAGCGGTTCGCGCGGCGGCCAAATTTCCGCGGTGCAATTCGGCACGGGCGCGAAACAAGAAGCCGATGGCGCCAGGGATCCGGTCTGCGATCGTCAAAAGGTGATCCGGATTCCTCGTGTGAACATCGTGGCTGCCTCGGAGGGTCCAAAGCGTCCACTCCTTGGGGAACTGCTTCGTGAGCTCGTCGAGTCGGCGCGCCGTGAGATCGTAATCCGGAGGTTCCGCCATCGAGGGTTCGAGCGCATCGAGAAGGCCTACTTGCGCCGCGGAAAGCCGGCCACGCAGTGGCTGCGCGTCCGCGAAGTGACTGCGCGCGTCATGGTCGAACCAGTCGGAGGCGGCAACGAAGTACAAATGCGCCGCCGCGAGACCGGGGTCCCGCTGGGCAGCTTCGGCGAATTTCTTTCGAGCGGCCTTGCTCGATGCGTTTTTCCAGAGCTGAAGGCCCGCCTCGAGTGCCGCCTGGGCGGCTGGGTCCGTCGAAGCGATGGCACCTCCGAGCGACGCCGTAAGCCCCGTCCCGTCGCCGATGCCGCCGCACTTGCGCATCGCACCTGCGCCTGTCAGTCCGGCAAGCCCGATCAGCACCGCCCAGGTCGCAGCCGTCACGAGCCAACCGCGGCGGCGGCCGACGACGGCGTCCTCCGCGTTCAACGGTTCAACGCGTGGCGAGACGATGCCTCGGTTCGAGCGACCCGACCCCGTGTCATGGACCACCGGGTGCACGTCGCCGTCGGCGGCATGCGGGCCGGAACCGTTGTCGCCCGTATCGAGCGTGGCGCCGTTCGTGACGTTTCTTCGCCCCGATCCCACCTCGCGCGCCCGTGGATCCGACCCCTCGAGCGCGGTCACCCCCACGGAATCGGGCGGCAGGTCCGGTGAGGGGCCTCCTCGGGGCGTTTCCGCACGCGGCGTCCGAGGCGTCTCGGCGCGTGGCGTCCTTCGGGCGGGGCCCGAGCGCAGGTCCGGCGCGGGCTCCAGCTCGGTCACGTCGCCGCTTGCGGCTTCGGCGGCGGCTTTGGCGGTGAATTCGGCGATGATGCGCTCGCGGACGCGGGAGGCGATGGGGTCGCACTTTTCGCCGAGGGATTCCTCCAGGGCGAGGCACAAGGCTTCGCGCATGCACAATGCGGAGGGCCATCGATCGAGGGCTTCGAATTGAAGGGCCTTGTCGATGAATTGCACGATGGACGGCGGCAGGTCTGGCAGGACCTTGGCGATGGATCGCGCGTGTTGCGTGGCGGCGGCGGCGAGTTGCGCGCCGCTGTGCTCTGCGAGGTGGACGGTTTCGCCCGACAACAGGGCGAACATGGTTGCGCCGACGGCCCACAAGTCGCTGTGCGGGCCAATGCCGGCACGGTTGCCCAAGGCTTGCTCGGGCGGCATGAAGGCGGGGGTGCCAATGAAGCGCCCCGTCATCGTCAACGTGGACTCGGTGCCTGCGCGGCGCGCGATTCCAAAGTCGAGCACACGCACCTGCGCCGCCGTATTGACGAACAGGTTCTCTGGCTTGATGTCGCGATGAACGACACCTTTGGCATGTGCGGTTGCGAGCACGTCGAGGAGGTCTGCAATGAGCACGCCGACTTCGGCCAGGGGCAGCTTTTTATTGGAACGCTCCCAGCGCGCCCGCAGTGTCTCGCCCTCGATGAGCGGCATGATGAGGAAGACGCACCCGTCGATATCTTCGTCATCGTCCAAAACTTGGACGGCACCCGGGTGGCCGACGCGATTGGCGACGTACGCTTCGCGGCTGAATAGGTGATACATGTCCGAATCGTCCAGCAGGTGATCAAGAAGGAACTTGATCGCCACCCGGTGGCCATTTCGGTGGGTCGCTGCATAGACCGCGGCGGTGCCGCCGATTCCTAGCAGCCGGTCAATGCGATACTTTCCCTGGACGGTGGTTCCGACACGCGCCAACGCACGTTCGGAAACGGATTGGCGCGTAAACGGCGCTGGCATTTGCTTTTCTTCCCCGCAAGGATTCTGGGCCAGCTCGCATCATGGGGGGCTCGTTTTTACCCTGTCAAGGATCTAGTTTTCCCTCCGCATGAAATATTCCTCTCCTGGCACATCCTCGTAGTGCTGGCGCTGCATCCCGCCATGGCAGCTCGGGTGCCGCGCACGGGGAAACCATGGATGTCCGTTCGCGGCAGACGCTGGGCCGGGCAGGGGGCGCGGCGTTGCACGTTGCAACGATGATGTCGCGTATTGCGACACGCTGCGACGTTGCGAACTCCCACGCAACGCGCCTCCGGCGCCGCGTCGTTCAGCTGCGCGCCACGAAGCGGTCTGGGCATGGAGGCATCACCAGACTGTGTACCCGCCACGTTGCTTAGGCAACATGTTGATCGGATTGGCTTAGGTACGTCCGATTCGGTTCGCGATCGACGCGATGAACTTTTCGCCCGAGGCGGTGAAATTTCACGGCGCCTCCCGGCGAAGGGTCCAAAGCCGTCATCCCCCCACCGTCATCTCGGAGGCTTAGAATTGACGACGACGCCCGTGCCGGAAAATTGGACGATCGAGTCGAGTGACGGAGACTCTGCGGCGCGTGAGACGCGTGCTGCTCCCGTGGCGAAGGGCTCGCGCATCGAGGATATGGACATCGTCCGCGGCATCGCCCTGTTCGGCGTGCTGACGATGAACCTGGCCATGGCGTTTCGCATCCCATTTTTCGGGAACCCATGGGAGATGCCCAAGGCGCTTCTCGAGCGCATCGTGTTTCGCCTCGAGCTCATCTTCGTCGCGGGGAGGGCCATGACCCTCTTCTCCATCTTGTTCGGCGTGGGGCTGGCCATCTTTCTCGAGCGGGCAAGCGCCCGCGGGCCGGGCGCCATGTGGCTTCTCGCCCGGCGCCTCCTCTTTCTGACCGCGTTTGGCCTGGTGCACGCGTTCCTCATTTGGAACGGCGACATTCTGGTCTCGTATTCCTTGGCGGGGCTCATCGCACTTCCGTTCATCCGGCGGCGTACGTGGGTGGTGTTCGCGGCCGCGGGCGTGTTCTTCCTGTGGCATGTGTTCGGCCACTATTGGCCGTGGATTCGTGAGCTCACGGACCGCAAGGTTCCCGGGCACTTCGAGGAGGCTCTCCGCGTTTACGGGACCAGCAGCTATTGGGATATCGTCCGCTTTCGCGCGAACGAGGTCACGAGCATGGAGATGCCCGGGTACGTATTTTTGGTGCCCGACGAGCTCGCGAAGATGCTCCTGGGCGTGGCCATCTGGAAGTCGGGCGTCCTGCGGCTCGAGGTGCGCGACAAGCACCAGAGGGCGCTGCGCTGGACGGCGATCCTCGGCATCCTCTACGGGACGGCGTTCTACATTTATCGCTGGATCCATTTCGAGCTTTACCATCCGCCCCGGACCCCACCGAGCACGTTCATGCAGATCGCTCTGCATTGGAATGCAATGAACATCGCGTGCGCGCTCGGCTACGGCGCGGTGTTGTTGTTGCTCCTGCGCCATACGGCTTGGCGCAGGCGTCTCGGCATCTTCGCGCCTCTGGGGCGGATGGCCTTTACGAATTACCTGACGCAATCGATCGTCTTCACGACGGTCTTCTATGGGTATGGCTTCGGCCTGCTCGGGAAGTTCGGGCTGGCCTTCACGGCGCTCGTCGGCATCGCGTTCTACATTTTGCAGGGCATCGTCAGCACCGTGTGGCTCCGCCATTTTCGTTTCGGGCCGTTCGAATGGGCATGGCGCAGCCTCACGTACGGGCAATTGCAGCCGTTGCGTCGCGCGGCGGTGGAGGTTTGAACCATGGAGTCATCGCCTCTCGAGCTTCCTATGCAGGCAACGTCCGTCGCCGCCGATGAGGGCGCGCGTGCGGCCCCGGTTGCGAAGGCGTCGCGCATCGACGACATGGATATCGTTCGCGGCATGGCGCTGTTCGGCGTGCTGTTGATGAACCTCGCCGAAGTGTTCCGCGTACCCTATTACGGCCAAAAAGGTCCGCCGCTCGATCTCCCGCTGCTCGAGCGGATCGTCGTGCGGGTCCAGATGATCTTCCTCGCGGGGAAAGCGATGACGCTCTTCTCCATTTTGTTCGGTACGGGGCTGGCCATTTTCTGGGAGCGCGCCAACGCTCGGGGAACCGGGGCAACGTGGCTCTTGAGCCGGCGCTTGGGCTTTCTGGCGCTCTTCGGCCTCGCACACGGGTTCCTCATCTGGAACGGCGATATCCTCTTTCTGTACGCGCTCACGGGCCTCGTCGGCTTGCTCTTCCTGCGCGCTCCCACCTGGGTGCTTCTCACCGCGGCCTGCGCGTGCTGGGGGTGGTACGCCGTCGTGGGCCCGAATTGGCCGGCGGTGTGGGCCTTCGCGATACGGGAGCCCGGCCCTGGCCATTACTCCGAGGCCCTTCGCGTCTATGGGACGGGAACCTACCTCGAGATCCTTCGCTTTCGTGCGTACGAGCTCCTTCGCTTCGAGCCATTCTCGTACGTCCTGAACGTGCCCGGCGTGCTGACGAACATGCTCGTGGGCATGGCCATCTGGCGTTCGAAGGTCCTCGAGCTGACGGCGCGCGAGACGCTCCTTCGCACGCTGCGCTGGATCGCGTTCACCGGTATGGCCTTGGGCATCGGCTACATGCTCTTTCGGTGGATCCAGTTCGAGATTTACCATTCGCCGCAGGCACGTGGTCCGTGGCGACGGGTGCTCTTTCTCGGATGCATCCTATCCTGCGCCCTCGGCTACGGGGCGGGACTGCTCCTGCTTCTACGCCGCGCGAATTGGCGCCGGCGGCTTGGCGTCTTCGCTCCGCTGGGGCGGATGGCGTTCACCAATTACCTGACGCAGTCCATCGTCTTCTCGACGGTGTTCTACAGCTACGGGTTCGGCCTGGTTGGAAAGGTCGGCAACGCGCCCGCGGCACTCATGGGCATCGTGTTCTACACGCTGCAAGGTTTCGCGAGCGCGATCTGGCTGCGCCATTTTCGCTTCGGCCCCTTCGAATGGGCCTGGCGCAGCCTCACGTACGGACGCCTCCAACCCATGCGACGGGGGGCGGAGGCGTAATCGCAACTACACCGACTGTGCGTCCTCGATGGCGTCGGCGCGGCGGGGGCGCAGGTTCACCTTGAGGATCTGCTTGCGCACGCGCACCGCGTCCGGGGTGACCTCCACCAGCTCGTCTGCGTCGATCCATTCCATCGCGGTCTCGATTTGGAGCACGCGCGGCGGGGCGAGAAGCACGTTCTCGTCCTTGCCGTGGTTGCGCACGTTGGAGAGCTTCTTCTCCTTGATGGCGTTCACGTCGGTGTCGTTCGGCCGATTGTGCTCGCCGATGATCATCCCCTCGTAGACGTCGACACCCGGGGTCAGAAAGAACGTCCCGCGCGGTTGCAAGTGGAAGAGGGCGTACGGCGTGGAGACGCCTGCGCGGTCGGCCACGATGGCGCCGGACTTGCGCTTCATCATCGCGCCGCCCCAGGGCTCCCAGCCGTCGAACACGGTGTTGAGAAGGCCCGTGCCGCGCGTCGCGGTGAGGAACTCGCCGCGGAATCCGATGAGGCCGCGGCTGGGGATGCGGTACTCGAGGCGCGCGCGTCCGTAGCCGTGGTTGGCCATTTTGACCATGCGGCCACGGCGCTCGCCGAGCCGTTCGGTGACCACACCGATGAAGCTGTCCGGCACGTCGATCACCACGAGCTCCATCGGCTCGCAGGGCTGGCCGTCGATCTCCTGGGTCACGACCTCGGGGTTGCCGAGCTGCATCTCGTAACCTTCGCGGCGCATCGTCTCGACCAAGATGGCCAATTGAAGCTCACCGCGTCCGAGCACCATGAACGTGTCCGGCGACTCCGTCTCTTCGAGGCGGATGGCCAGGTTGCGGCGCGTCTCGCGGGTCAGCCGCTCGCGCAGGTGGCGGCTGGTAAGGAACTTGGAAGCCTTGCACTTGCCCGCGAACGGCGACGTGTTGACGCCGATGCGCATCTTGATGGTGGGCTGCTCGACCAGAATGCGCGGCAGTGCGCGCTGCTCGAAGCCGGGCGACACGTCGACGATGGTGTCACCGACAAAGACGTCGTCCAGACCGGCGATCGACACGAGCTCACCGGCGCCGGCCTCGGGGGAGGAGACGCGCTTGAGGCCTTCGAACGTCGAGAGCACCTTGATGCTGCCCTTGCTGATGGCGCCGCCCTCTTTGAGCACCGCAATCGGCTGGTTGGCCTTCACCGTACCTGCGACCACGCGCCCGATGGCCAAGCGGCCCGTGTACTCGTCGTGGTCCAGGTTGTTCACCAGGATCTGCAGCGGCGCCTCGGAGTCGCCCGGTGCAGGCGGAACCTTCTGCAGAATGAGCGAGAAGAGCGGCGAGAGATCCTTCGATTCGTCGTCCAGGTGGCGCTTGGCGATGCCCAGCTTGCCGATGGCGTAAACCACGGGGAAATCGAGCTGCGCCTCGGTGGCGTCCAGATCGCAGAACAGATCGAAGACCTCGCTCAGCACCTCGTTGGGACGGGCGTCGGAGCGGTCGATCTTGTTGATGACCACGATGATGGGGAAGCCCAGCGAGAGACACTTGCGCAGAACGAAGCGCGTCTGCGGCAGCGGGCCCTCGGCGGCGTCCACCAAGAGGATCGCGGCGTCGGCCATGAGCAAGGTGCGCTCGACCTCGCCGCCGAAGTCGGCGTGGCCGGGGGTGTCGACGACGTTGATCTTGGTCAGCGCCGTGTCGCCGGGCTCTTTCCAGCGCACGCTGGTGTTCTTCGCCAGAATCGTGATTCCACGTTCGCGTTCGAGGTCATTGTTGTCCATGACCCTGTCCACCACGGCTTCGTTCTCACGGAACGTGCCGGCTTGGCGGAGCATATGGTCAACGAGCGTGGTCTTGCCGTGGTCGACGTGGGCGACGATGGCGATGTTGCGGAGCGATTGTGCCATTTTTGAAAAGAATCCCTGCGGAGAGCGGGGCCCTCGTTTGACGCGTGACAGCGTGTTTTGACGCGATGGGGGCGCGCATCTTTACGCTGCCGCCGCTCTTTCAGCAAGCGAGGTGATGAGCTTTGCGTCAGCTCCTTTTCTCGGGAAGTGATGAGGGCCGCTCCGGCATTTGTGATTTTGCCGTATGACGGCAGACGCGGGGGAGCTGTTCGCCCCGCTACAAGGGGTTACTTCCTCAATGAAATTCAATGGTTTCTTGACCTCGGGCCGCCTTTCACCGATCGCCCTCGTCCTGCTGGTGCTGCTGGCGAGCTGCTTTCCCGGGGCCAAGGCCCCTTCGGTGAACCCGGCCCGCACCTTGGACCTGGAGGGCGACGCGGGCGAGGCGAAGAGCCCGAAGGCGTTCGGCGTGGTGTTCGCCGGGCCCAAAGGCGAGGTGGAGGCCCCGAGCGAGATCACCGTCGTGTTCAACCGCCCCATGCGCCCTCTGGAGTTGGCCGAGGGCGCCTCCGTGGCGGATGGGGTCGTGGCGCTGGAGGTGGAAGGCCGGCCCGCCGGGTCCACGCTGAAGGGAAGCTGGCGCTGGCTGGGCACGAGCACCTTGCTCTTCGCGCCCGAGGAGCCTCTGCCGCGGGCGACCTCCTTCAAGGTCACCGTGGCCGCGGGGACGCGTGCCCTCGACGGCTCGGTGCTGGCGAAGGCGTACACCTTTGCCTTTTCGACCCCGCGCCCCGATCTGGTGCGCGCGCTGCCCGGCGAAGGCTTCGAGGGGCTGGCCTCCAAACCGAAGATCGAGCTTCGCTTCAACCAGCCCATCGATCCCAAGGAGGTGGAGCGCGGTGCCAAGTTTACCTTGAAGGTCGGCAAGGGAAAGAGCGTGGCCCTTCGCGCGACGCGGCCCAAGGCGGATGCGCCCGCGCTTCTCGAGGTGACGCCGGTGGCGAATCTGCCGCTGGACACCGCCGTTGCGCTCACCTTGGACAAGAGCCTGCGCGGGCTCGAGGGCGTGCGCCCGCTGGGCGAGGACCGCGCCATTGCGATGCGCACTTACGGGCCGCTGCGCGTGCGCGGGCTCGATTGCTACCGCGAAACGCCGAACAAGAAGTGCGCGGCCCGCAGCTCGGTGCGCCTCGATTTGAACAACCGCGTCGCGTACACCGAGTGGAAGGCGCACGTGCGCATCGACGCCATCGGCGGCGGCGCGGCCCCGAAGATCGAGTGGCGCGCCCTCGAGGCGGAAACGAGTCGCTCGCAAAGCGAGACGCTTTGGGCGCGCCTGCGCGCGGCGAGCCGCTACCAGGTCACGGTCACCGCCGGCATGAAGGACGAATACGGGCAGACCCTGAAGCAGGACGTGGTGCTGCCGTTCGAGACCGACGACGAATGGCCCGAGGTCGAGGTGGGCGTCTCCGGCGACGTGTTCGAAGCCGGCAAAGGCAAGAGCGTTCCCATCGGCGCCGTGAACGTGCCCTCGTACGAGCTGTTCACCGCCGCCCCGGACGAAACGGAGCTGGCGCGCCTCGTGGCCACGTCGGAAACGCCGGCGCGCGAGCGTGACGCCTTCGAGCGGGCCAAGCAGCAGATCCCCAGCGGCAAGGTGGAGTCGGTGCGTGCGACCGCCGCGTCGAACATCCAGTGGGTCAAGCGCCTCGACCTGGAGGGCGTCATCAAGCGTACGCTGCGTGGAAAGTCGGCCGCCGCAAGCGGCGGACCTCCGGCGGCGGGTCGCGGCCCCGTGGTGTTCAGCGTGCGCGCCCCCACCGTGCGGCGCGGGGGCGATGCTCGGATTCACGTGCTTTCGGTGACGGACTTGGCCATCACGGCGAAAATGAGCCGCTTTGGCAGCCTGGCCTGGGTGACGCACCTCTCGGATGGCAAGGCCGTCCCCGGAGCGGTCGTCTCGGTGCGCGGGCGCGATGGCGCGGAGATCTTTGCCACGAAGACGGACGCGGGCGGCGTGGCGGTGATCCCGAAGGAGCGCTACTCGCCGGTGCTCGCCGAGGGGCGCATCGACGAAGGCGCCATCGTGATCGCCCGGCTTGGGGACGACTGGTCCTACCGCCGCGTGGCCGACATGCTCGATACGTGGCGCTACCAGCCGTCGAGCGATCCCTCGGGCACCTTGGTGCCGATGGGCATGCTCTTCACGGACCGCGGTATCTACAAGGCCGGCGAAACGGTGCGCGCCAAGGGCCTTTTCCGCGTACCGACGGCGCGGGGTACGGATACGCCGGTCGGACGCGAGGTGACCTTGCTGGCCTTCGACGTGAACGACGAGAAAGTCTTCGAGCACCGCGCGAAGCTGGGGAGCTTCGGCGACTTTGCCGTCGACGTGCCCATTCCACCGACCACGCACCTCGGGTCGCTGCAGCTGCGCGCCGAGCTGGATGCACCGGCCACGGCGGCGACCCGCGACTCGTTCCGCGAGGGCACGGCGAGCGCGGTGGTGCAGGTGTCGGCGTACCGGCCCGCCGAGTTCAAGGTGTCCGTCGAGCCGGGCAAGGCGGAGTACGTCCGCGGCGAGACCGCGGGCTTCGTGATGCGTGGGGACTACCTGTTCGGCGCACCCATGAGCGCGGGTGACGTTCGCTACACGGTCACACGCGGTCCTGCGTCGTTCCTGCTGCCGGGGGCCGATGGGCTGGTCTACGACGATGGCCCCTACGAGCGTGATCGCCTGGAGGCGAACCCGCGTGCCAGTGAGATCGCGCAGGCCACGGGAAAACTGGGGTCGCGCGGCGATCTCGCGGCATCGGCATCGCTCGCCATGCCGAACCAAAGCGGCACGGAGCTGGTGACCTTCGAAGCCGAAATCGAGGACGTGAGCCGGCAGACGATCGCGGGCCGCGCGAGCACCTTGGTGCATCCGGGGCAGTTCTACGTGGCCATGAAGCCACCGAGTGCGATGTTCCAGGCCAAGGGAAGCTCGCTCAAGGTGGAGCTCGCGGCCATCGAGCCGTCCGGCCGTCGCCGCGCCGGCGTGCCCATCACCGTCGAGTTGGTGAAGCGCACCTGGCATTCCGTGGCCGCCGAGTCGGGCGAGATGGGCATGCACTACGACAGCCGCGCCGTCGACAAGGTCGTGGCCACGTGCGCGGCCAATGCGGTGGCGCAGGGCCTTTCGTCCTGCAACGTGCCGCTCACCGAGGCGGGCTACTACATCGTGCATGCGTTCGCCGTCGACGAGCGCAAGAACCCCGTGCGCACCAGCACCGCGGTCTACGTTCTCACCGCCGGTGACGGCGATGCGGTCGACGTGGGCTGGTCCATGGGCGACACGTCGAAGCTCGAGATCGTGGCCGACAAAAAGTCGTACGAGGTGGGCGACACCGCGACGTTGCTCGTGAAAAATCCGTTCCGTGAGGCGGAGGCCCTCATCACCGTGGAACGCGCCGGCGTCTACCGGCGCGAGCGGCGCGTGCTCTCGGGGAGCATGCCCACGTTGAAGATCCCCATCACGGAGGACATGCGCCCCAACGCGTACGTCTCGGTGCACCTCGTGCGCGGCCGCACCAAAGACGCGCCCGTGAAGACGTCGAAACGCGGTGCCGACGTGGGCGCGCCCGCATTTCGTCTCGGCTACCACGAACTGGTCATCAACCCCGAGGCGCGCCGCCTCAAGGTGAGCCTTACGCCTTCGCGCCGCGAATTTCACCCCGGCGACTCGGTCGACGTGGACGTCTCCGTGACGGATCGCGAGGGAAAGCCGGTGCGCAGCGACGTCACGTTCTACGCCGTCGACGAAGGGGTCCTCATGCTGACGGGCTACAAGACGCCGGATCCCCTGCCGACGTTCACCGCACCGCGGCCTCTGTCGGTGTTCTCCTTGGAGACGCGCGATGCGCTGGCCAAGGTGTTTCTCGCGGCCGCCGGCAATGGCTCGGTCGACAAGGGCGACGAAGGTGGCGGCGGCGGCGAGCTCCGTCAGGATTTTCGCGCCACCGCCGCGTTCATGCCCCAAGTGCTCGCGGCGGCGGGCAAGGCGCACGTGAGCTTCAAGCTGCCCGACAGCGTCACCACGTACCGCCTCATGGCGGTGGTCGCCTCCGAGAGCGACCGATTCGGCTGGAGCGAGGCGCAGATCGTCTCGAGCCGCCGTCTCATGGCCCGGCCTGCGCTTCCGCGCTTCCTCCGCGCGGGGGATTCGCTGGAGGCCGGCGTGGTGCTGTCCTCGAAAGGGCTGCCGCAGACCAACGTCGAGGTGACGGCCAAGGTCGAGGGTGGCCTTTCCCTGTCGGGCGAGGCGAAGCGTACGGTGACGCTTCCGGCGAATGGCAACGTTGAGGTCCGCTGGCCCATGGTGGCCTCGCGCGCGGGCAAGGCCAAGTGGACCTTCGTGGCGCGGGGGGCCGGCGAGACCGACGCGGTGGAGATCGCGCGCGATGTCTCGGTGCCGCTTTCGATGGAGTCGGTGGCCCTGGCCGGTGAGACGACGGCCGCGGCGGGCGAGCGCTTGGGCGACTTGCGCGCGATGCGCGATGACGTGGGCGGTCTCGACGTGCGCCTGGCCTCGACGGCGTTGGTGGGGCTGGCCGGCGGTGTGGAGCAGCTTCTCGAGTACCCGTACGGATGCACCGAGCAGATGGTGAGCCGCTTGGTGCCGCTGGTGTCGGTGCGCGGGATGGCGCAGGACTACGGGTTGCCGCTCCCGAAGAACGTGGACGGCCTTGCGGGCGAGACCATCCAGAAGATCGTGCGCAACCAACAGGGTGACGGAAGTTTCGGGTATTGGAACGACTCACCGGCGGGCAGCACCTGGATCACCGCCTACGCGCTCTGGGGTCTCACGCAGGCGAAAAAGCACGGCCACCGCATTCCGGAGGCCGTGCTCACCGAGGCGGCGCGAAGCGTGCGTGCGACGGTGAACGGCGATCTGTCGAAGGGCGGCCTGCGCGGTGCGGAGGCGGCGTTCGTGGCCGATGTCCTCGCGGAGGGCGGGCAGGCCGATCCGGGCCTCACGAGTTTGCTCTACGAAAGCCGCGCCAAGCTGCCGCTCTTCGCGCGCGCCCTTTTGGCGCACGCGATGATCGTGGCCAAGACGTCACCCTCCCCCCTTGGGGGGAGGGACGGGGAGGGGGGGACGGGACAGTCCAAGTCGATCGCCGAGTTGCTTCGCGATCTGGACAACCATCTGCGCGTCACGACGACCGGCGCGACGGTCGTGGACAACGTCGGCGATGCGTACGCGGTGCTCCTCGACTCGGAGGCGCGCACCACGGCGATGGTGCTGCGCGCGCTGGTGGCCAAGGAGAAGGGCAATGCCCTGGCCGCCCGCCTCGCGCGCGGGCTGCTCGGGATGCGCCATGGCGGCACCTGGCGAACGACGCAGGAGACGGCGTGGTCGCTGGTGGCCCTCGACGAGTACCGCCGCCAGGAGGAGGCGACCGTGCCGAACTTCGACGCGCGCGCCTTCCTCGGCGACAACGAGGTTTTCTCGGCCGAGTTCCACGGACGTTCGGTGCGGGAGAAGAGCATGAACCTGCCCGCGGACAAGCTGTTCAAGGGCGGGGCAGGGGGCTCGGTGTTGGCGTTCCAAACGCAGGGCGCGGGCAAGCTCTTTTACGAGGCGCGCCTGCGCTACGCCAAGCGCGAGCTCCCGCGCGAAGGGCTCGATCGCGGCTTCTTCGTGCGCAAATGGATCCGCAAGGTGGACCCTGCGCAGATCCCCGAGGCGCTCAAGGTGCTTCCCAACGAGAGCACGAGGGCGGTGCCGGCCAGCTCCCTCGTGCTGGTCGATCTCGTCGTCGTGACGCCGGATCCACGCGAGAACGTGGTCATCGACGATCCGCTGCCGGCCGGGCTCGAGCCCGTGCAGAGCGATTTGGCGACGACGGCGCGCTCGTTGACGCTTCCCGAGCCGGCCGTGGACACGGACGACGGGGATGGTGAGCGCGCCAGCCGTGCAAGCAGCGCGTACTACTACCACCGCGAATACCACGACGATCGCGTGCTCACCTTCGTGGAGCACATGCCCGCCGGTCTCGCGCACTACCGTTACCTGGCGCGGGCGACGACGTTCGGCCGCTTCGTGGTGCCGCCGACCCGTGCAGAATGCATGTACGAGCCGGAGGTGTTCGGTCGCACGGGGGCTACGTCCTTCGAGGTAAAAGCGCGATGAGCCGCTGGAAGCGATTCGCGTGGCTCCTGGTGATTCCGGTCGCCCCCATCTGGCTTGTGGCCATCGTGGTGGCGTTCACCCGGCAGCCCGCGGAGCTGCGGGATCGCGCAGGCAGCTATTCACAGTCGGTGCGCTACGTCGATCGCGAGGGCGGGCTGCTTCGCGAGGTGCGCGCCGACGACGCGTCGCGCGCGCGCTGGATCCCCTTGGAGGAGATGGGCACGTACGCGCGCATGAGCATGCTCGCGGCCGAGGATCGGCGCTTTTACGTCCACGCCGGTGTGGATCCCGTGGCCGTCCTGCGCGCGTTCGCGTCGGATGTGTGGCAGCGCCGCATCGTCTCGGGCGCGTCCACGTTGACGATGCAGCTCGCGCGCCTGGTGCGCCCGCACCCGCGCAATCTTTGGGGCAAGGTGACGGAGGCCGCCTTCGCCGTGCGCATCGAGCGAGCGCTCCCCAAGGACCGCATCCTCGAGGAGTACATGAACCGCGCCCCCTTCGGGCCCAACCTGCGCGGCCTCGATGCGGCGAGCCGCTACTACTTCGACAAGCCACCGCGCGCGCTTTCGCTCGCCGAGGCGGCCACGCTCGCCGCCATTCCGCGTGGCCCCTCGCTCTACGCGCCGACCCGCGACGAGGTGCGCGTCTTGCGCCGGCGCAACCGCATCCTGGATCGCATGCTGGCCGCCGGCGTGATCTCCGAGGAACAGCACCGCCGCGCCAGCGACGAGCCCCTGGTCGTTCGAAAGGCGAAAGGGACCTTTGGTGCACCGCACCTCGTGCAAGCGCTCATGTCGGGTCGATTCGAGGGGCCGCCGCCTTCCGACGGCTCGCCCGTGGTGACCACCCTCGATCGCGATTTGCAGTCCGAGGCGGAGACGGAAACCTTGCGGGCCGTCGGGTCGCTGCAGAAGAAGCACGTGACGGCGGCGAGTGTTCTCGTGCTCGACAACGCCACCGGCGAGGTTCTGGCCTACGTCGGCTCGCACGGTTTCGGCGACGCCGAGCACGGAGGCCAGAACGACGGCGTGCTGGCGCGGCGCCAGCCAGGCTCGACGCTCAAGCCGTTCGTCTACGGCCTCGGCATGGAGGAGCGCGAGCTGACGAGCGTGTCGCTGCTGCCCGATCTGGAGATGCACATCGAGCTGCCCGATGGCGTCTACGCGCCGAAGAACTACGACGAGCGCTTTCACGGGCCGGTGCGCCTGCGCGAGGCCTTGGCCAATTCGTACAACGTCCCCGCGGTGTGGGTCGGCCAGCAGGTGGGCGCGGGGCGTCTGCTCGAGCGCTTGCACGCGCTCGGGTTTCACTCGCTCGATCAAGCGTCGGACTACTACGGCCCGGCGCTCGCCCTGGGCGACGGTGAGGTTACCTTGCTGGAGCTCACCAACGCGTACGCCGCGATCGCGCGTGGCGGGGTGGTGAAGCCGGTTCGCTTCGTGCGCGGGGCACCCTCCGCTGCGAGCGAGGGCACGCGCGTGATGCCCGTGGAGATGGCCGCGGTGCTCACCGACATTCTTCGCGACAAGGGGGCGCGCATCGCGTCCTTCGGCGAGCGCTCCGTGCTCGATCTGCCGTTCGACGTTGCCGTCAAAACCGGTACGTCGAAGGGCTTTCGCGACAATTGGACGGTGGGCTTCACCCGCGAGGTGACCGTCGGTGTCTGGGCCGGCAACTTCGATGGCAGTGCGATGAGCGGCATCAGCGGCATCACCGGGGCAGGCCCGCTCTTTCGCTCGGTCATGGACGCAGCCATGCGCGGCCGCCCCAAGGGCTCGCTCGCACCCGATCCGGACGCCGTCTCGCTTCGCGCGGTGGATGTCTGCCCGCTCTCCGGTGGAGCCCCCACATCCGCCTGCCCTCACGCCATCCGCGACTACGTACCGCGCGACCGGTCCCTCGATCCATGTACCATGCATGAATCGGTTTCGGGGCGCGTGGTCGAGCGTTATCCTGCGGCCTTCACCGCATGGGCGCACGCTGCGGGGCGCGAAGGCGCGCGCGGGGAGGGCAAGTTGCACCTCGCGTACCCCCACGACGGCGCCCGCTTCGCCATCGATCCCGAGCGGCCGCGCGGCTTGCAGTCCATCTCCGTTCGCATCGAGGCACCGCGCGGCGTGGAACAGGCGGCCCTCCGCATCGACGGCCAGCTCGTCGCCCGCACCGGATCACCCTTCGTCGTGCGCTGGCCGCTCGAGCAAGGGACGCACACGTTCGTCGCGGAGGCCAACGGCACCTCGAGCCCCCCGGTGCGCGTCGAGGTGGATTAGACCCGAGCTATTTCATCCCCGAGCGCGCCCGCGCCTCGGCGTAGCCGTCGCTCACGCTGTAGCCGATGATCTCGCGTGCCTGCGGCGTCTTCGAGATCCAGTCCGCGCGTTCGTCGGGATCGCTTGGCACCGACGAGAGACCCAAGGTCCACGCGATGGCCTCGAGCGCGGCATTCGGATCGCCCACCGCGAGCAATCCGGTGCGATCCGCCCAGGACACCACCGCCGGGCCGAGCACGGCGGCCTGCGTCCCCACGGAGCCGGCCACCTCGAGCGCCATCAGGCCGACGTCCTGATCGAGCTTTCGCGGCAGCGCGGCCTGCAGCCGTCGCGCGGCCTCGGCGAGCGCGGTCGGGTTGATTCCCTGCGGCTTCCAGCTCGGATTGAAGACGTGAAGCCACGCCGCCACGAGCACGGGCAGGTCTTTCGCGACGATGCGCAGCAGCGCCGACGCGCGCGCCTGCACGAGCTTCAGTGCGCGCATCAGGAGGAAGGTGCGGCTCAATTCGTTCGTCGACGGCAACAGGAGCGCCTCGCCCAAGATGATCATGGGCGGCGTGGAGCTCACCGGCACGCACGTGAGGCCAACCTGCGGCGAGACGAGCACTTGGCAGCCCGTGATGCCCATGCCGGTGGCGAGCGTCGTCGCGAGCGTCTGCACGTGTGCGGCGGACGCTGGAAGCGGCGCCGCTCGCACCGATCGCGGATCGAGCGGAACGATGGCATCGAGCGCGTCGCCCGTGCGTGCCAACAGCGCGCGCAGGGCAGGGATCACCACGTCGGGCGCGAGCACCTCGTCGAGGCGCGCGTCGCCGGCGCGTGCTTGCGCACCCTGGATGTTCGCAGGCTTGCCGCTGAACGCCGCGAGGCTCGCGCTGACCACGTTGGCCGCGTCCTTCTTGCTGCGCAGCTCGTAGACCGTGGCCATCGTTTCGAACGACGTCGGTGCGAACCGGCCCGCCGCAAACGCGCGACGCGCATCCGCGGCCGCTCGATCGAGCAGGATGTGCACCGCGGGAAGCTGCCGGTGGCGCATGTAAAACTCGGCCAGCGCCCGCAGCACCACCACGTCGGTGGGGAACTCGCGCCGAGCGGCCTCCAAGGTCTGCTCGGCCTTGCGCGGTTCGTTGGCCACTTCTTCGTAGATGGACGCCCGTTCGATGTACCGCTGGCGGCGCTCCACCGGATCGCGCGTCGAGAGGAAAAGCTGGTTTTGCAGATCCAGCGCCTTGTCCACGTCGCCGCGCCGTCGGTACACGTCGACCAGCCGCGAGAGCGTGGTCAGATCGCCCGGCTTGCGCTTGAGCAGCTCTTCGAAGGCCAGCTCCGCGCGCTCCAGGTTCACCTCGTGGTTCGCGTACAAGTCGCCGAGCCGCTCGTAGATGGCGCACTGCTCTTCCGGCGTCGCCGCCAGGCGCGAGAGCCGCACCCAGGCCTGCTCGGCGGCGTTCCAATCGGCCACGCCGGCCGAGACTTCGCCGTACGTCTTGAGCGCCTCCACATGGTCCGGATCCAGCGCCAGCGCAGCCTCGAGTGCCCGCTTGGCCCCCGCGGAATCGCCCACGCCCAGCAGCACGCGCCCGCGCTCCACCTCGAGCGAGAGCCGTTCCGCCGGCTCCGTCACGGTGGCCGCGCGCATTTCCAGCAGCGCCCCCAGCTCGGCGAACAGGTTGCGCTTCGTGTACAGCGCGCAGAGGCGCGTGAACACGTTGGCATCGCTCACGTCGAGCTGCGCGGCCTCCTTCAAGGCGAGCATGCCTCGGTCGTCGTCGTGCAGATCGTCCAGCCAGATCTGCGCCGCCTTGGACCAGGCCGCCACGCGATGGGCGGGCACCTGCGAGCCTTTCGCGACCATCTCGTAGGCGCTGGCGGCATCCCGCGTCTCGCCGCAGGCCCGGCGCGCCTCGGCGAGCTTCTCCCACGCCACGATGTCTGCAGGATCTTCCGTGATGGCCCGCTCGAGCAGCTCTTTGCCCTCGGCGGTGCGTCCGAGCATCACCGCGGCTTGCCCGGCACGCAGCAAAAGGCCGGACACTTCCGCACTGCGCGACGCGCGCTGCAGCAGCGCCCGCGTGGCCTCCAGCTCGGCGCCGAGATCGCGCCGGGTGCGCGCGTGCGCGTTGTACAAGCGCAGTGCCCAGATGGGCGGATCGTTCTCGGCCTTGCCCAGCGCGGCGAGATCGTACGTCGTGCCCCAGTCGCCGCGCCGCATGCGCAAGCGTGCTGCGATCCCGGCATGTGCGGCCGCTTCGCCGCCGGCGGTGCCCGCCAGCACGCGCGCAATCAAGGTGGCCACCGGTTCCAGCTCGTCGTCGCGCGCCTCGGAAAGAAGCGCGTGTTCGACGTGCCGCAGGCTAGGCTTGTGGTCCAGCGTCTCCTCGAGGATCGTGCGATGCCAGAGAAGGGCGCTCGCCGCATCCTGCCGCGCCTTGGCATCCAGATCGGCCAGCCGCTCGTAGGCTTCGCGCCGCACCACCACGTCTTCCGTTTGCCGTGCCGTGTTCAGGAGCTCTTCGGCCAGGCGGGCCACTTGCCCCGACGCGAGCTCCGCGCGCTCCAGCACGACCCGCTCCAGCGAGGGCAACGGATCCTCGTGGGCCGCGGCCGCGGCCAACGCCGCGCGCAGGGCCCCCTCGCGGTCTCCGCGCTGCTCGTAGGCATGCGCAGCTTCCAGGAGCCAGCGCTGGCGCGTCTCGCCCGCGGCCGTGGCCGCGCGCTCCTCGCGCCACGACGCGCCGTCGGTCGGCGCATCGACGGCGATGCGCTCGTACAGGTCGCGCAGGGCCACGTCATCGGGCCGCGCGCTCTGCGCTTGGACGAGCCGCTCGGTGGCGAAGGCGCGATCCTGATCCGCGACGAGCAAGGCTTCGCGCACGGAGTCGAGGGCTTTTTCAAGCGGATCGCTGGCCGTTTCCTTTCGCTTCTGGACCCAGCCGAGCACCTTGGAGACGTCCCCCTCTTTGCGGGCGATGCGCTCGGCCAAGAACGACGCGAACGGCAACGACGGCGCAGCCCGGTGCGCAACCTCGAGCAGCTCCAGCTTGGCCTCGTTGTCGAGCTGCCCCTTGCGGGCGACCGCTTCGATGGCCGTAAGCGCCGCCCGCGAACCGTGTTCGAGCTTTAGCGCCATCGCGCGAAGCTCCGATGCCAGATCGATCGACGGATCCAGTTCGACCGCTGCGCGAAGTGCGACCTCGTTCTCCGGCTCCTGCTCGCGCGCGTGGCGGTATGCCGACAGCGCGCGCTCGCGATCCCCGGCGCGCTCGGCAATGAGCGCCGCGGCCATCCAGCGATCGCTCGGGCGCGAGCCGCCCTCCCACGACGAAAGCGTCTCGACCAGCGACTCCCAGCGGGAGCTGCGGAAGGCGACCTCCAGCCGCAACGCCCGCGATTCCTCGGGGGCATCGTCGCGGCGGGCCAGGGCCGCTTCCTCGATGTCCGTTAGCGGTGCGCGCTGCGCGAGGAGTCGCCCCAGCACCACGGCACGCTTTTTCACGTCGTCGCCGGCCGCCTTTTTGGCCTGGGATGCATCACCACGCACCAGCGCCGCCGCCGCGGCCGCAAAGGGCGCGAGCCCTTCCTCGCCCTCGATGCGACGCACCAGCGGCCGCGTCAGATCCTCGGACGCCCCGGCGAAGAGGCGCAGCACGAGCTCTTCTTCCGGCGCAAAAATGTTGGGCACCTCGAGCGCCGACGCCACCACCGCCGTGTCGCCGAGCTCGAGCCCGCGTGCCGCCCGCGCCCGCACCGCCGCCCGATCTTCCAGGCCTTTGAGCGAGGCCAGCGACGACGCGCGCGCGTCCGGATCGGTGACCGACAGCGCGGCCGAGAGCCACGCCGCGGCCCCGGACAGCTCGGGCACATCGGAAAACTCGGCCAGGATGCGCGCGGCGAGCACCGGCTGCCCGATGGTCAGGGCCGTGCGCGCGCGCCGCAGGATCGACGCGGCATCCGGCGTGCGCTTCTTGTCGCCTTTGTCCGACGCCGCGCCCTTTTCGGAGAGCGCAGGCCGCTCGCCCGTGGCCTCGAGCCCCACCTCGACGCCGCGCAGGCGCAGCGCGCTCTCCATGGCTTGCGCCACGAGCGCGAGCTCGGGCCCCTCCGGAACGCGCAGCGCGCCGCTGGCCATCTGCTCGTGCGAGAGCGCCAGCGCCGCGCGTCCGACGACCACGCGAACGTCGTCCGGCGCGTGCAACCACGTCTGCTCCCAGCGATCCCAGAGCAGCTCCTCGCCTTCGCCTCGAAGCCGCACGGCCTCCACCGCCAGCAGCCGCTCGTGCAGCCGCCCGGCTTCCGTCGTCGTGGCCACGGCGGTGGCGTCGATGCGTTGCAATCGGTCCGTGTCGTCACCGGCCAGGGCGCGTGCCTGGCGATGCGAAAGCGCGAGCTTCGGTTCCGCATCGCGCGCCTCGGCCGCGAGCTTCTCCGCCTCGTGGCGCTGTCCGAGGATCGCGCGCATCTCGCTCACGGCGAGCAGCCCGCGGGCACGGGCCGCGGGATCCTCGGCCGCACGCGCCTCCTCCTCGAGCCACGCGCACCGCGCGTCCATCGTGTTGCGGGCCTCGTCGCTCAGCCATTCGGAGGCGGGCTTCTGTCCCTCGAAGGTGGGAACGGCCGACATGGGCGGGGGAATCGACGGCGGCACGTCGCTCCGGCTGACCGGAGGCTTCTCGGCTTCGCCTTCCTTGCCGGGCGGCGGAGGCTCCGTTCCAGGCCCGCTGGCAGGCCGCTCCTGGAACGGCGGGATGACCGGAGGCACCGGCGGCGGCAGAAAGGAGCGCCGCAGCGAAGGCGGCGCACCGTCGGGGCTATGGATCGCGTAAATCGCGGTCTCCATCTCCTCTTCGTCGCCGAACGCGCGGTGTCCGCTGTCTCGCACCACCGGCACGGGCCCCGAGGCCGCCGCGCCGGGAAGGGTCGTGGCCCCCCTCGTCCGAAGACCCGTCGTCTCGATGGGGTCTTCGGCGCTGTCCTCGATGCGATCGAACTCGAACTCCGGCACCAAGAATTGCGGCTTGTCCTTGGTCGACGAGGTCGCTGACGTCGGCGCGGCCTCGGGCGTCGGTGTGCTTTCCGGCGCCGGCGCGAGCGGTGTGGGCCGTGCGGGTGGCGGTGCCGTCGGGACGTCGTTCGTCGTCAGATTGAACGTCTCCGCGAACGGATCGTACATCGCGCCCTCGGCGAGGGGCCCCATGGCCGTCTCGGGCTCTTCCCGATCCATGCGCGCCGTCGTTCGCAGCGACTCCAAGGTCTCCGCGCGCTCGTCCTTGTCCGCCTGTGCCGTTTGCTCGAGCTCCTTCGCGCTCGTCACCACGGAGCCATCGCCCAGCATCGCCGTGGGCTCGAGGTTCCGTCCGAAGAGCTGCCCGAGCCCTGCCTTGGAGCGACTGAGCGCCCCCGGCGTCTTGGCATTGCGCAGCGACTCGATGGTGGCCATCGACGAGACGCTGGTGGCGATGCCCTCGCGGTCATCGTCACCGCCGCTCAAGTCGATCAGTCCTTGTGGCGTCTCCGCCCGGGCTCGGGTGGGGATCTCGACGTCCGCCGACTCCACCTCGACACCGGGACCCGGCTTCATCGTCGGCGTGGTGCCTTGCTCGCCTTGTTCACCGGCTTGCTGCGCCTCGGCCTGCGGTTCCGCGGACTTCGCCTTCGGGTCGTTTTCGAAGCTCTTGACCTCCCACTCGTCGAGGGCGGCGTCCCAATCGAAATCGTCGTCGCCGTCGAGGAAACCGCTGGGCGGCTTGCCGTCGCTCATGACAACCCCTCGAGACCCAAGGCCCGCCGCACCTGCAGGTACGTCGGCGAGAAAGCAAAGCGCAACAGTTCCACCGCGTAATCTTCGCTCTTGAGCACCGCCCGCACCCGTTCCGGAGGCTCACCAATGGCGTCGCACACGACGAACGACACGTCCGCCGAGGCGATGAGCGCGCACCGCGCCAGCGTCAAATGGGCCCGCAGGTACCACGTTCGCGCATCCTGTCCCGACTGCAGCACCGCCCGACAAAGCTCGGGCAGCAGCTTTTTCGTTCGCCGAGCAATCACTTTGCCGATGCTCTTTTCGATCTCCGGCAGCACCGCGTAAGGCGGCGCCTCGATGGGCAACTCGGCCAAGCGGCACCCGGCCACGAAGATCGCCGCCACCGAGGTGGCGTCGCGGCTCCGCACGATGGTGCTGCCGCGGGCCATCGCATAGAGCTCGCTCGCCACGCGCGCCCGCAGCGGCGGTGGCAACGGGGAGGTGATGCCCGAGCCGATGACCATCGAGGGGATCTCACCTGGAATGCCGTAAACCCCCAACGGATCGCGTCCGCCGACGTACAGATCGAACGAGTCGATCCCGAAGGCGCCCGCCCACGCGGCAATCTCGTTGCGCAAGGTCATGCCGCCGCGCGGATCGACGCGATCGCGCTTGGTCAATCCCAGCGCGGTCAGCGAGGGACCCAATGCCTCGGCCAGGGTGGGGGCCATGACTTGGAAGAAGTCCGCCATGGGGCCGGCGTCGCCCGGCGCCACCATGGCCGCGCGCAAGCCGGCGTCGATGGCCATTTGCGGTACGCGCGCCTTGCGCTGCACGAAGCTCTGCAAGATCGCTTCGTCGTTGCCGTCCGTTCCGATGACCAGCTGCGAGGTCGATAGCGCGGCATGCTCGATTTCGGTATCGCCGGCGCCACGCGCAATCCGCGCGAGCCTCCGGATCGTCGCCGCATCGACCGGATTTTCCCGAAGAACGCCGACCAAGGCTTCCTTCACGTTGGCAAACAGCGCCCGCCGCGTTTGCGGCTCGACCTCGATGCGCAGCAGCAGATCGATGGCCTCGCCGTCGCCCGGAGCCTCCTCGAGCAACTTGACCACCGCCGGCGCCGCGCCCTGCGGGTTGCCCAGGCGATCGCGGTGAATGGCCATCGCGAGCCGCGCGGCCGCGACCCGACCCTGCGCCGTTTCGCGCTCGTGCATCAATTCGTGCAGGATGGCCGTCGCTTCGTTCCAGCTTCCCGTGCGGGCCGCGGCGCGTGCGAGGCGTTCGCGGACGGGCAGGGTGGACAGCCCCGCCGCGTGCAGCTTGATCAGCACGGCGAGCGCCAGATCGAAGCGATCCAGCTTGTTCTCGTAAAGGTCCACCGCGGCGATGCCTGCAGTGACCCGATTCTTCGGCGGCGCCTCCGGCACCGTGGCCAACTTGGCCAGGCTCTCCGCGGCCTCTTCGTACATGCCGCGCCGGATGAAGATCTCGCCGGTCAGGGCGAGGGCCCCCACATGCTCCGGCTCGAACATGGTGACGCTTTCCAGCGCCTTGAAGGCGCCGTCGATGTCACCCTTTTCGCGCAGCACGCGCGCCTGCTCCCAAAAGAGCTTCCCGAGCTCCTCCGGGTCCTCGGAGATCTCCACGCGCCGCGAAATCAGCGAGAGCAGCTTGTCCGAGTCCTTCCGCGCCCGCACCGCGCGGAACACTTTGTCGAAGGCGAACGCCCGCGAGGCATCCCGGTCGAACGCCGCATCGAACGCGCGCTCGGCCGCCGCCTCGTCGCCGAGCTGCAACCAAATGCGTCCGGCATGCTCGAGGATCTCCCCCGCGCGCAGGCCGCTGCTGATGCGCAGGCCGAGGCCCATCGTCGCGTGGGCCTGCGCGATCCGATCGCCGAGGGCCTCCGCGGCTGCGCGCAAGCCCTCCCACGCCGCGACATCGTCGCCGCGTGCCTTCGTCGCCGCGTCGAACGCGGCATGCGCCCCCGCGGCATCGCCCATCGCGAGCAGTGACCAACCCGAGAGCGACATCGCATCGGCCGAAGCCTCTTCACCGAGCGCATCGCCGAGGCCTTGCAGCGCCCGTGCGCGCCGCCGCGGATCGGAGCCCGGAAGGGAGATCTCCAGGTTGGCGAGCCGCACCGCCGCCGATTGTCCGCCGAGCAGCGGTGTCTCGTCCGCGCGGCCTTGCAGCGCGTCCAGCACCGCCGCGCTGGCGAGCATCGCCTCACGCTGCTCGCCGCGCAGCGTTCGTGCGATGGCGCGGCGCGCTTCCGATTCGCGTGCCGGTGCGCGTCCCGCGATGGCGGCCGTGAGCCATTCGAACGCAGCCGCGAGCCCTCCACCCGTGTCGAACCAACGCTGCGCGGCCTCCGTTGCAGCCTCCGGATCGATGCCGCGCACCCGCCGCAGTTGCTCTGCCGCTGCGAGTTGGTTCGCAATCGGTCCCGCCGGTGCGATGCGCGCAAGCGCGATCTCCACGCGATCGCGCGTGGCCGCCGAGTCCTGCCATGCGAGCCGCGCGAGCGCCGCCGCCAGCGCCAAGTCTCCCTCGCTCGTATCTTCGAGCCGCGACAGCGCCTTCTGCGCTTCCTCGGTGTCGCCGGCGAAGACCTCCGTGGCGAAATGCTCGAGCTCGAGGATCGCGGCATCCTCGTCCACCGGCTTGGCGAAGCGGATGGCCCTGCGCCGTCGCTCGAGCGACTCGCCCGCCGTTCCGCGCGCCGCCCACGCGAGCACCGCCCGCGCGGCGATCGGCGCCTTTTGCGCGGCCCGCTCGAACGAATCGAGCGCCGCCTCTTTTTCCCCGGCGCGCCATCGCGACAGTCCCGCCTCGATGTGCATCGCCGCCGCGAGATCGTCGTCGTCCGTCGCCATGGCGCAGGCGGTGAGCGCCGAGGCGGCGAGGGCAGGGGAGCCATCTTCCCGTTCGAGCTCCGCCAGGTACGTGGCCACCAGCGGATCGCTGGGATCTTTGCCGGCCAGGCCGCGGAGCCGCACGCGCGCCGCACTGGTGTCACCGGCATCGTGTGCACGCCACGCGGACAGCAGGGCCAGGCTGCGCGACAGCTTGGGCTTGTGCTCCAGATCGGCCAGCTTCTCGAGAGCGGCCCGCTGCGCCTCGCGCGTCTCCACCGAGAGCACTTGGGAGGCATCCGGCCCCTCGCCCTTCGGCGCCGGGAGGAAGGCTTGCAGCATGTGCGCGAGCCAGGCGCCTTCACCGGTGTCGGTCAACTCGGCGATGGCTTTGCGCAGTCCCTCTTCATCGCCGCGCGCCAGCCGATTGCGAACGGCGCCGAGCCACAAATGCGCGAGCTCCGCGTCGTTGGGCACCGCGTCCGACTTGCGATCCCGATCGCGCGCCGTCGCACCGCCGCCGACCATCAGCCTTCGCGTGACGTCGTCGGCCCACTGCGTGTCGCCGCGCACCAGGGCGATCGTCCGGCCCACGCGCCAGATGACGTCGTCCGCCGTGCCGAGCATCCGCGCCTCGGCCAACGCCGCCTTGGAGGCGGTGGCATCGTCGGCCTGCACGCCCCACACGTACGCGGCGAGCACGAACGCCCGCGCGCGGGCCTCCTCGCTCGGCAGGCAATCGGCAAAGGCTTCGAGCTGCGAGGCAAACGCCGCCGGATCGCCCGAGTCGGCCAGCAAATCGAGCTGCAGTGCCCGCGCCGGCAGGCACACCGGATCGTTTGCCACCGCCTTCGACAGCGCTTCCAACGCCCCGCGCCGATCGCGCGTGCCCACCGCACGCTCGGCCAGCCGCATGGCCAGCGACGCCTTGACGCTGCCGTCCTTCTCCTGGGCAAGAAGCTTCAGGGACAGCTTCGACGCGAGCTCCATGTCGCCTTGCTGCTCGGCCACGCGCATGCGTGCGCCCAACAGCAGCGACGAGAGCATCGCCCCAGCGGGCACTTGCACCTTGGTGCGCGGCCCGGCCATCGTATCGCTCAGCGCCGGCCCTTCGTCGGCCTCCGTCCACGCGAGCGCCCGGTCCAGCGATGCGGCGGCCCCGGGCAAATCGCCCAGGTGGCGACGTACTTCGCCTGCGCGCAAGCACGCGTCGACCAAGTGCGGAACGGTGCGTACCGCGTGCGGCACACCCAGCGCATCGCCCCGCGCGGCCTCGTTCATCCCGGTGACGATCAGCTCCGCCTGCGCATCGAGCGCTGCGGCATAGGACTCGGCGCGCGTCTTCGCCTCCTCGGCGCTGCCAAGGAGCGACTCGCCCTCACCGCGGGCCAGGCGTTCCGCGGCGACGGTGGCCAAATAGGTGGCCCCGGCCTTTTTCCCGCGTGCCTCGTCGAGCACGGCCAACGCGCCCGCGATGTCGCTCGCCTCCGCGAGCATCTTGGCCAGGTCGATCAGGAGCAGCGCCTGCCACGTGGGATCGCTCGGGCGGTGCGCCCGCTCGTTCAGCGCACGCCGTCGCGTCGCCGGATCGCCGCTCTTGGCCGCGACCAGCTCCTGCGCAAGCCATGCCGCGACCGATTCCACGTCCGTCGCCGCCAGCTCCGTCGCCTCGCGCAGGGCATCTTTGGCGCCCTTCAGATCGCCCGCGACATCCTCGAGGAACGCAGCACGCATGATCAGCGCGCGAGTTTTCTCCTCCGGCGTCACCGAGGCGCGCACCAGGGCATCGATCACGCGCCCGAGGTTCTTCAGCGAGCGCCTTCGCTCCATGAGGCGCACCAACGCCTCGAGCGGCTCGCGGAACATCGGGTCCGCGTTGAAGGCGGCGAGGTAATCGCGCGCCGCCCCCGGTTCATCCCCTGCGCGTTCGAGAAGGTCGCCTATCTCGCCGAGGAGCCTTGCCTGCCTCGCGCGATCCTCCGTGGCGGAGACCTCCGCACGCAGGTAACGGACAATTTCTCCCCCCTTCGGCGACTCCTGAGACCCTGCAGCTGCGGATGGTCCGCGATCGGGCGGCAGGCTTATCGTGTTGGACATATGCGCCATGCCCTGTTTGGAGCCAAAAGGTAGCGCAGGCTATCCCCCGCACGCGATACAATAATGAAGCCCGCCCCGGACTCGCCGCGAAGCCGATCAGGGAGCGGCCGATCAGGGAGCCATCCGGGCCGCCATTACAGCAGGGCCTTGAGCTTCTCTTGGATCTTCTCTTCGACGGTGCCCTTCATCATTTTGAGCATGAACGGCAGATCCACCTCGACGCGGACTTCGCGGTCCGTGACGCCAACCTTGCCCTTGGCACCTTTGGCCGCCCCGCTCGGGACGTTGAACTCGATGGCGTCGCCGACCCAGTTCCACACGATACCGAGCTTCTCCTGCATGCCTTTTGCAAGCTGCTCGGCGCGGTTTTTGGCTTCTTCCTTGGTGAGTGCGTGGGGGCGGGCGATATCGATGGTGGCCATGAGCGTTGCCTCTCTCCTGTAGCTTTCCTGGTTTCCTGAGTGGAGTGCCAGGCTTCTCGGGTGTCGGTTGCTAAACGTTACGTTAATCGAGGCGTTTCACGATCCAAAACCCGCGCGGGGTATCGATAGGCTCGCTCGTTTGGCCCGACGGCATCGTAAAAAGCACGTATTCCGGGGCAAGTTCCAGTGTCCCGCGGGGGATCCGGCCGAGATCGTCGGCAGACCCACTGTCGCCGTGGGACACGGCCGCGTGGAAATCGGTTTTCGCCTCGGCTGCAAGTTTCGCGGCGAGTTCCTTGGCCTCGGCCTTCGAGCGCGCCTTGGCAGGTGCACCCTGCGCGCCCTCGTAGGTCACGAGGATGACACCGAGGCGCACTTGGCGCGGCGCGGTGCTGGGCAGGGGAGGCACCGGCGTTCCATCCGGCAGTACGGCGCCCACGCCCGAGTCGAGGCGGTCCTCGCGCTCCGTCGGTGCGGATCCGACACCGTCCAGGCCAAAGGGATCCCCCGCATCCACCTCGGCGGACGTCGTTCCCGCACCATCCAATGCCGCGTCCGCTACCGCAGCGTCCACACCCGCATCGACGACAGCGGCCGTTTTCGAGCCGCCACCTTTGAAGGCAAGAACCAACGCGAGAACGGCGACCACGACCCCCAGGCCGATTGCCGCCGTGCGGGCGGACCCTTGCGATTCACTCATTTCGAGCCGTTGGACTCGTCGTCGCCGCTTTCATCCGGGGGCGGGGGCGTCGGGCCGAATTCTTCGGTGCGGAGCGTGGGAGCCGGCGGATCGCCATAGAGCTCGAGCTGGGCGGCGATCCAGTTCTCGCGGGCGGCGAGCTCGCGGCGCTGGGCGGCCGCCGGTGCTTCCACCGTCGAATCGGCGATCAGCTTGTCCAACTGCGCGTCGATCTCGGCGAGCTCCTTGCGGAGCGGCACCGGGTCGAGGCCTTCGCGCTCGCAGAATTCGTCGGTGAGGATGAGAAGTTTCTCCGGGCCGATTTCGGCAAAGCCCGGACCCACCGCGCACTTTTTCTGCTCGCCCGAGACGCGGTACGACACGACGCCGCTCTGCAGCGCCGCCAGCAGCGGCAAGTGTCCGGGAAGGACACCGAGCTCGCCGTTGACGCTGGGCGCAGTCACCTCGTCCACCGATGCGGTGAGGGCACGCCCGCGCGGCGTCACGATCTCCAACTCGATCTTATTTTCGGCCATGGTTCGAGTTCTTTCGGAGCTCTTACTTCTTGGTCTTCGTGAGCTCGGCGGCCTTGACCTTCATCTCTTCGATGTCGCCCACCATGTAGAAGGCCTGCTCGGGGTACTTCAAGTCGTCGTCGAACTTGCCGTCGAGGATCTGCTCGAACGACTCGATGGTCTTGTCGAGCTTCACCAGCTTGCCGGGCGTGCCGGTGAACTGGGCGGCGACGAAGAACGGCTGCGACAAGAAGCGCTGGATCTTGCGGGCGCGCGACACGACGAGGCGGTCTTCCTCGCTCAACTCGTCCATACCGAGGATGGCGATGATGTCCTGCAGGTCGTTGTACTTCTGCAGGGTCGACTGCACCTTACGGGCGATGTCGTAGTGCTTCTGTCCGACGACCTGCGGGTCGAGCAAGGTCGACGTGGACGCGAGCGGGTCGACGGCCGGGTAGATGCCGAGCTCCGCGATCTGGCGCGAAAGAACGGTGGTGGCGTCCAAGTGGGCGAACGTCGTGGCCGGCGCGGGGTCGGTCAAGTCGTCGGCGGGCACGTAGATGGCCTGCACGCTGGTGATGGATCCCTTGGTCGTCGACGTGATGCGCTCCTGAAGGGCGCCCATTTCCGTCGACAAGGTCGGCTGGTAACCGACGGCGCTGGGGATACGGCCGAGGAGCGCGGACACTTCCGACCCGGCCTGGGTGAAGCGGAAGATGTTGTCGACGAAGAGCATGACGTCCTGACCCTCGTCGTCGCGGAAGTACTCGGCGACCGTGAGGGCGGAGAGCGCGACGCGGGCGCGGGCTCCCGGCGGCTCGTTCATCTGGCCGAACACGAGGGCCGTCTTCGAGATGACCGGCTCGCCCGACTCGAGCTTCGACTCGCGCATTTCGAGGAACAAGTCGTTGCCCTCGCGGGTGCGCTCGCCGACGCCGGCGAAGCACGACACGCCGCCGTGCGCCTTGGCGACGTTGTTGATGAGCTCCAGGATGAGGACGGTCTTGCCGACGCCGGCGCCGCCGAACAGACCGATCTTTCCACCCTTACGATATGGCGCGAGGAGGTCGATGACCTTGATACCCGTCTCGAAGACCTCGACCTTGGTCGACTGCTCTTGGAAGGTGGGGGGCGCCTTGTGGATGGGGGCGGTCTTCTTGACGTTGACCGGCCCGGCCTCGTCCACCGGCTCGCCGATGACGTTCAAAATGCGGCCCAGGCACTCCGGCCCGACCGGCATCGCAATCGGACCGCCGGTGTCGCGGGCTTCCATGCCGCGCACGAGACCGTCGGACGTGTCCATCGCGATGGTGCGCACCGTGTTCTCGCCGAGGTGCTGGGCGACCTCGAGCGTGAGGTTCTCTTTCGCCTTGGAAATACCAGGGTTCGTAACCTTCAACGCACTGAGAATCTTCGGTAGGTGCCCCTCGGGGAACTCCACGTCAACGACCGGTCCGATGACCTGGACGATCTTGCCTTTGTTTGCGTTGCCGGTGCCAGTGGGGATGGAGGGAGAAGTCATGTTTTTCCGGGGCCGCGCATATCATGGTTGGCCCTTTGACGTCCACCCCCGTTTGCGCACGTGTTCAGTACCCCCCACTGGAAAGGCCTGTTCCCCCTGCACTCGCACGCACTCAGGGAAGAAGGAAACCGCGAGGACCCCAAAGAGCCGCCCGCGGGGAAACCAAACCTCCCTCATTTGGGTGAGTGATGGTTCATCTGGCGATCCTGGCGAAATTTTGGCGCCCCTGGCGGTTTCCTTCTTCTGCGCTATTCACTCGTCCGGCCCGTTGACCGGGAGTAAATATCTCACGATGTAAGTGTGACATCGTACGAGTTCAGGAACGGTTTTTTCCAGTCAGCACCAGCACTTGACCTGAACGTGTCGCTCTGTCACATGGCTTGAAGCTCGCGCGTTTACGAAGGCACGGGGAGTTCGGGACGGTCAGTTGATATCGCCGCAGACCATCGCGCTCGTACGCGAGCGCACGGACATCGTTGCCCTCATTTTGGAGAGCGTGCCGACCCTCAAGCGCCGCGGGCGGTCGTTCACCGGGCTCTGTCCGTTCCACAAAGAGAAATCTCCGAGTTTTCACGTCAATCCAGACCGCGGCTTCTTCCATTGTTTCGGCTGCAAGGAAGGCGGCAGCGCGCTCGACTTCGTGATGAAGCTGGACGGATTGTCCTTCCCCGAGGCCGTCCGCGTCCTGGCGGAGCGTGCAGGCATCGCCATCGAGGAAGACGTTCGCGAGCGGACCGAAGTCGACCGTCAGCGCAAGCAACGCGACGATCTCTATTCGGTCAACAACCTCGCGGCGACCTTCTTCGAGCGGCAACTGCGCGAGCACCCGCACGCGGGCTACGCCTTGGAGGAGCTGGCCCGTCGCGAGCTGGTGCCCACGTGGTGGGCAGAACATGCCCCCGCCGTTCCCGGGGGCGCGAGCAAATCCTCCGCGGCCATCGACGAGGCCCTGCAGGCCTTCCGCATCGGCTACGCCCCCGCCGCGTGGGACGGCCTCGCGAGCTTTCTCAAGCAGCAGGGCATCTCGCCCATGTACGCCGAGCAAGTCGGCCTGCTCGTTCCGCGCTCTTCGGGCGCGGGGCACTACGACCGGTTCCGCCACCGGCTCATGTTCGCCGTGGTGGACCCGCAAGGACGCGTGGTGGCCTTCAGCGGCCGAAGCTTGCGCGCCCTGCCGGACTCCGAGGACCCGGGAAGCCGCGGCGGCGAGAAACCTGCAAAGTACATTAATTCGCCCGAGAGCCCGATTTACAGCAAAGGGCAGATGCTCTTCGGCATCTACCAGGCTCGCCATGCCATCCGCGAAGAACAATGCGCCGTCGTCGTCGAGGGCAACTTCGATTGCGTCTCCCTGCAGGCGCGGGGCATCAAGAACGTCGTCGCGCCCCTCGGCACCGCGTTCACCGGCGACCAAGCCAAGTTGCTCAAGCGCTACGCGTCCCGCGTCGTCCTTCTCTTCGATGCCGACAACGCAGGGCGCAAAGCCACGCGGGCCTCACGCGGACCGTTGCGCGACGCAGGCCTCGGCGCGAAAGTCGGGAACTTGCCCGCCGGCGTCGATCCGGACGAATTTCTGCGCACGCGCGGGGTACAGGCGCTCAACGAAGTCTTGGCACATGCGCGGGGCATGCTCGAATACCTGATCGATAGCTCGCTCGATGCCGGCTTCACCGCTGCCGATGCCCACGAGCGTGCCGCCCGCGTGACGGAAGTGTCGCAACTTCTCGCCGAGGAGGACGACCCTCTCATTAAGATGATGGCCAAAACCCACGCCGATCAAGTTGCGGGACGCATCGATTTGCGCCTCGTCGATCGCGTGGCGCGTCACGTTCCCGAGGAACCTTTTCGGGCGTTGGTCGATGCGGTGAAGCGCGCCGTGGCCAAAGCTGGCCCGCCGCCCACCCTGCGCCGCGGCGAGACGCAGGACGCGCCCAAGCGTGCGCGCCTTCCGAACCGGGCGCCCGATGCGCGTGCGCGCGCGGCCCTCGTGGGGGCGCTCATCGAGTACCCGGAGCTGCTGCGCGATCCGGAGGTCGAACCGTGGCTCTCGTTGCTCGAGGGGCCTTCGGCGCGAACGGTGGCCGCGCTGGCGCAATCGTGCAATCTCTCCGGAGATGGTCGTCTCGATACGGACCTGTTTCAAACGCGTCTTGCGGGTATCGATCCTGCCATCCGCGCTTTCGCTGCAGAGCGGCTAGCCGCCCCAACACACGACAACGTCGAGATGGCCAAGATGCAAGCGTTCCGAGCGGCGGAGGTTTTGCGCTCGATCCGCCTCGAGGAGACGACCCGAGAATCCGCCGACAACCAGAGAAATGAAGGCGATTTCGAATCGCAAGTTGCCCTGGCCGCCGAGCACCACCGGCAGGTTTTGGCGGCCCGTGGCGATGCTCCGAAGAACCGACCGTACGCTCCGGTAACTGGAGCGACCATGCACCGCCCTGAGCCGGAGGGGTTGAATTCTTCAAAAATCTTTCGTGTAGACCCTGGACCCAAAGCCGAACCCGAGTATTAGGACGGGTCGCTTACAAAGAAATCGACGGATTCGTGCTTCACCAAGAAGATTCGACGTAGTCCTTTCAGAGACTTTCAGACTTTTCGCCTTCTCCCTTCACTTCACATAGTCCCTTCCTTCACGTGACCTTCCCATGAAACCTCACGAGGTATAAGACGCGATGGCGACGAAGAACCGCGACCGGAAAGAAGTTCAGCAGCTCATCGAGGCTGGCAAAACCAAGGGTTTTCTCACCTACGAAGAGGTGAATGACGCTTTGCCGGCCGATGTCGTTGCCGATCAGATGGACGACGTGATGGGCGTCCTCGGCGACGAGGACATCGAGATCGTCGACGCTGCGACGCAGGTCAAGATCGCCCCCACGCGCATCGCCGCCGAGGAAGCCGCGGAGAAGACCAAGCAGGTCCCGCGCTCCGAGAAGGAAGAGGCGGACGACGGAAGCTATTACTCGAAGTCCAACGATCCGGTTCGCATGTACTTGCGCAAGATGGGAAGCGTCTCGCTTCTCACGCGCGAAGGCGAAGTGGAGATCGCGAAGCGCATCGAGACCGGTGAGCACACGATTCTGGGCGCCATTCTGAATAGCCCGGTGGCCGTTCGCGAGATCATCGATCTGGGTGACAAGCTTCGCAAACACAAGATCCGGGTGAAGGACATCATCCGCGACGCGGAGGACGAGGATCGCGAGTTCGACGAGGAGGAGGCGGATCGCCGCATTTTGCGCCTCATCGAAAAAGTCCGTCACCTCGACAAGGCGACGCAGGAGCTGCGCGTGCAGCTTCAGGGCGCCACCGCCGCGCGCAAGAAGAGCATCGACGCGGAGATCGACGGCAACCGCGCCAAGATGGTCGAGACGCTCGAGGACATGCGTCTCAACAAGAAGACGATCGATCGCGTCGTCATGAAGCTGCGCACGTTGATCCAGAAGATCGAACGCGCGGAGAGCGGCTCGACGGAGATCGAAAAGCGCACCGGCGTCGACATGGACCAGCTGCGCAAAGAGGCGCGCACGGCCAAGGGCGATGCCAACGGGGAGCGCCGCTTCAAGCGCCGCCACGGCGTGACGCCCGAGGAGGTTCTCTCGAACCACGCCGCGGCGATGAAGAACCTGAAGAAGGTCGAAGAGGAGCTGCAGCTCGACATCAAGTCGCTGCGCGCGACCTACAACGAGATCCGCGAGGGCGAGCGCGTGGCCGAGCGGGCCAAGGCGGAGTTGGTGGAAGCCAACCTGCGTCTCGTCGTCTCCATCGCGAAGAAGTACACGAACCGCGGCTTGCAGTTCCTCGACCTGATCCAGGAAGGGAACATCGGCCTGATGAAGGCCGTCGACAAGTTCGAGTACAAGCGCGGCTACAAGTTCTCCACGTACGCCACGTGGTGGATCCGGCAAGCGATTACCCGCGCCATCGCCGACCAGGCGCGCACGATTCGTATCCCGGTCCACATGATCGAGACGATCAACAAGTTGATCCGCACCAGCCGCTACCTGGTGCAGGAATACGGACGCGAGCCCACGCCGGAAGAAATCGCCGAGAAGATGGAGCTCCCGCTCGACAAGGTGCGCAAGGTTCTGAAGATCGCCAAAGAGCCGATCAGCCTCGAAACGCCCATCGGCGAGGAGGAAGATTCGCATCTCGGAGACTTCATCGAGGACAAGAGCGTCGTGTCGCCGGCCGAAGCGGTCATCAACATGAACCTCGCCGAGCAGACCCGCAAAGTCCTCAAGTCCCTCACGCCGCGCGAGGAGAAGGTCCTGCGCATGCGTTTCGGCATCGGCGAGAAGAGCGACCACACCTTGGAAGAAGTCGGCCAAGACTTCGAAGTCACCCGCGAGCGCATTCGCCAAATCGAGGCGAAGGCCCTGCGCAAGCTGCGTCACCCGTCGCGCTCGAAGCAGCTTAAATCGTTCATCGAGAGCTGACCGTTTCGCTCGGTCTACCCTAGCGTACGACAGCATGGGGGGCGGCACCCGTCGGGTGACCGCCCTCTGTCGTTAAAAACGTTGGGAGTGCGGTCAATGCGAACGGCAGCAGGGTTTGGGCTCATCTTGGGCGTGTTGGCATTGGGCGGATGCGCGCCGGAGGCTGCGGCGGCGCCTGCAACCCCGCGTGCCGCGTTGACCGGGCCCATTCGCGTGCAGGTCGATGCGCGCGATGCACCCCAGATGGTCCTCCACGCGAAGCTCACCGTGCCGGCGCGGCCGGGGGCGCTCACGTTGGTGTACCCCAAGTGGATCCCGGGAACGCACGGGCCGACGGGGAAGGTCGCCGACATCAGCGGCTTGCGCTTTTCCGCGGGTGGAAAGCCGCTCGCGTGGAAGCGCGATCCCGAGGAGACGTCGGAGTTCGCCCTCAGCGTGCCCGCGGCCGCGTCCTCCATCGAGGTGGAGCTCGACGTCGTCGTGGACAAGCGCTGGGGCGAGACGCCGGACGTGTCCGATCTGAATTGGAACCGTGTGGTGCTCTATCCCAAGGGCGCTCGCTCCAGCGACGTGCAGCTCGAGCCCAGTGTGCAGGTGCCTGCGGGCTGGCACTTCGCCACGGCCTTGCGTCGTGTTTCGCAGGCAGGGGAGTCGGTGACGTTTCAGCGCGTGTCGCTGGAGACGCTCGTCGATTCGCCCGTGGTGATGGGGCGCTACGGGCGCACGATCGATCTGGGCACCGCGCTGGGGGCGCCGCACAGCTTGGAGCTCGTGAGCGATACGGAGGGCGCGGTCAATGCGAACGAAAAGCAGATTGCCACCTACCGGCGCTTGGTGGGCGAGGCGACGACGCTCTTCGGGGCGCGCCATTACGATGCGTATTCGTTCTTGTACATCTTGAGCAGCGAGGGCGATCGAGGCAACGGCCTGGAACACCACGCGTCGAGCCAGAACCTCGGCGTGCCGGCCCTCTTCTCCAAGGACGACGAGTTCCGCCTGGCGAGCACGCTGCTTCCGCACGAATACGCGCACTCGTGGTGCGGCAAGTACCGCCGCCCGAAGGGCCTGGCCACGCCGAATTACCAGGAGCCGACGCGGAACGACTTGCTCTGGGTCTACGAGGGCCTCACGGAGTACCTGGGGTGGCTTCTCGCGGGGCGCAGCGGTCTCGCGCAGCCGCAGGACTCGAAGGATGCCCTCGCGCTCATCGCGGCCACGCTCGATGCGATCCCGGCGCGCAAATGGCGCTCGCTGGGCGATACGACGTACACCCCGGCGTTCGGCCAGGAGTCGAACCGGCCGTGGTATTCGGCCCAGCGCGCCCGGGATTACTACCCCGAGAGCCTGCTCATCTGGCTCGAGGCGGATATGCTCATCCGCGAGAAAACGGGGGGAGCCCGCTCGCTGGACGACTTTTTGCGCGCCTTCTTCGGGGGCACGAGCGGCGGCGCCGAAGTGAAGCCCTACGAGCTGGGCGACGTCGTCACCGCCTTGAATCGCGTCGCGGCGCACGACTGGAAAGCCTTCTTCGAGCAGCGCATCACCGAGGTGGCCGCGCACGCACCGCTCGGCGGCATCGAGGGCGCCGGCTACCGCCTGTCGTACCGCGACAAGCCCAGCGATCGCCAAGGCCTCGTCGAACGCATCAACAAGACGATCAACGAGCGTTTCACCTTGGGCATCTTGATCAACGACAAGGCCGTCCTGACCGACGTGCACTTCGACGGCCCCGCGGGGCGTGCGGGTGTCGCCGAGGGCTCCGTCCTCGTCGCCGTCAATGGCCGCAAATACAGCGCGGAGCTCCTGCGGCGCACCATCGCGGACAACAAAGGCTCGGCATCGCCCATCGAGCTACTCACCGAGCGCGATGGCTTTTACCGCACGCACCGCGTGACGTGGAACGAGGGCGGCCGCTATCCGTATTTGGAACGCGTGGCCTCGAAGCCCGATACGTTGGCGACCTTGCTCGCACCTCGAAATCGCTGAAATTTCGCTGCGTGGACGCGCGAATGCTGCTAGGAGGCGCGACATTGTCCATGCGAATGCCCTTTCGGCTGATTCCGCTCTTTCTCTTGGCCGGGTGCACGCCGCCCCAAGCTTTGGCAGCCCCCGCGCCGCCGCCGCTCGCCGGACCGATGACCGTGCGGGTCGATGCGCGCGATGCGGCGCAGATGGTGCTGCACGCCAAGGTTCGCGTGCCCGCACGCCCAGGGCCGCTGACGTTGGTGTACCCGAAGTGGATCCCCGGCCATCACGGTCCGGCGGGCCGGGTGGCGGACATCAGCGGGCTGCGGTTCTCGGCCGGCGGGCAGACCCTCGCCTGGCGCCGCGATCCGGTGGAGACGTCCGAGTTCTCCGTGATCGTGCCCGCAGGGGCGGCAGCCGTCGACGTGGAGCTCGATGTCGTTGCCGATCCACGGTGGTTTCCCACCGACGGCGTATCGTCCATCGGCTGGGAACAAGTGGTGCTCTATCCAAAGGGCGCCCGCGTTCGCGATGTCCGGGTCGAGCCCAGTGCCCAGATGCCCTCGGGATGGCGCTACGCCACGTCGCTGCAGATCGCGTCCGACACGGCGGGCGCGGTGAATTTCAGGCCGACGACCCTAGAAATGCTCGTCGATTCGCCGGTGATCCTCGGTCGCTACGGCCGCTCGATCGATCTTGGAACGGCCTTGGGGGCCGCGCACTCGCTCGAAGTCGTCGCGGAGAGCAAGGACGCGCTTCAAGCGACGGAGGCCCGCCTCGCGACCTACCGCAGGCTGGTGGCGGAGGCGGCGGCCTTGTTTGGCGCCCGCCACTACGACCGATATACCTTCTTATTGACGTTGAGCAGCTCGGCGGGGGAGGACTTCAACGGCACCGAGCACCACGCCTCGAGCCAAAACGTCGCCATCGCGAACTTCTTCACGAGCGACGATGCAGGCCGCTACGTCCGCTGGCTCCTGCCGCACGAGTTCGCCCACTCCTGGTGCGGAAAATACCGCCGGCCCAAAGGGCTGGCCACGCCGGACTACCAGCAACCGATGCGCAACGACCTCCTCTGGGTCTACGAGGGGCTCACGCACTACCTCGGCTGGCTCCTCAGCGCACGCAGTGGGGTCGTCTCGACCCAGGATGCGTTGGACGACTTGGCGCGGATGGCCGCGGAGCTCGACGCCATTCCCGGACGCAAGTGGCGCCCGCTCGGCGACACCACGTTTACGGCGGCCTTCGGGGCCGACTCGAATCGCCCCTGGTATTCGGCCCAGCGCGCCTTCGACTATTACCCGGAGAGCCTGCTGGTCTGGCTGGAGGCCGACACGCTCATCCGGCAAAAGACGGATGGAAAGCGCTCGCTCGACGATTTCCTGCGCGCCTTCTTCGGCGGTGCCAACACCGGGGCGGAGGTGAAACCGTACGAGCTCGCTGACGTGCTGAAGGCCTTGGGCGATGTCGTGGCGTACGACTGGAAATCCTTCTTCGAGCAGCGCATCACCGCCATCACGCCGCACGTGCCGCTCGGCGGTGTCGAGGCCGGCGGCTACAAACTCGGGTACCACGACAAGCCGTCGGACTTTCAGTCCGTGTGGGAACGCTCGACCCACCTCCTGAACGAGCGCTCCACCCTGGGCGTCGTGCTGGACGACAAGGGCGTCGTGAAGGACGTGCACCTCGATGGACCGGCCGGCAAGGCGGGGCTCCCGCCGGGCGGCGTCGTCGTCGCGGTCAACGGCCGCAAGTACTCGCCCGACGTGCTGCGGCGCGCCCTGGCGGATGCCGCCAAAGGGCCCGTCGAGCTGTTGGCCGAGCGGGATGGCTTCTTCCGGACGTACCGCGTCGCCGGGGGGACCGGTGCACGGTATCCGCATCTGGACCGCGATCCGGCCAAGCCGGATCTGCTGGGCGCCATTCTTGCGCCGCGGGCGCCGCAGCCGCCGCCGGCCGCGTTGACGCGCTGATACGCTGGCGACGATGTCACGCGCCTTCCGCCTTCGCGGCCTTACGGGTCTGTTGCTTCTCGTCACGCTCTCGGCGTGCGAGCGTGGTTGTTTGTCCACGTGGTTGCGGAGTCACGGTCTGGGTGAAGTCCCCACCGCGCCCACCATTCCCAAGGGAAGCGAGGCCGCGTGCCCCGAGGGATTGGCACGATGCCGTGACAATGTCGTGGAGGTCTCGCGCGCCTATACCCCGCCCGGTGCCTGCTCGCCCGAAGGTTGCCGCTGTCCGTGGGATCGGCTGGCTGCGTGCAAACGCGGCTGCGTCGTCGACGGCATGGAAATGGAGATGCCGCGCGAAAACGCGGAAAAGCAACTTTGCGCGGGGGATATCGGCCCCGCCGTCGCGCGCCCGGCGCTGCCAGGATTCGTGCCCGACGGCGGCCCCACCGATCCCGAGGTGCTGGAGGCCTATTGCGAGGTGGAGCGCTACCACTGCGCCCGCAGCACCGTGTACCAATGCGATTCGGGGCAGGCCAAACCGGTGGTCCAGTGCCAGTCCGGGTGCATCCAGGGGGAGGCCCTCATCGTCGAGGAAATCTCGGTCGAGGCAGCCACGGCCCTGCTCTGCGTGCGCTGAGCGGGATACGCACGCGCGCAAAGTCGGCGCGTGTACGCGTAGCTCGCGCGTACCTTTCGCGCGTCGATATCTACGCAGTCCTACGCTGTTTGCTTATTGAACCGCACGACCCTGACGGGGCTGTCGCAGTGAGCGCGCCGCGTGGCAACCCGGGTCCGCGCCCAGTTCTCGTGTGACTGTCAAGCCGAAAAGGTGACGGACCTACATCGTCTCCATTAGGCTTCGAAATCGAGGGATTTCTCGAGCGCGGGAAGATCGCGTGAGGGGATTCGTATGTCGAACGAACCCGCACACCTGCATGTGACGACGACGTGATTGGGGGGCCAAGGAAGCGAGTCAACCTTGGCGAGACACTTGCTTATACAGATTAGCGACTTCGCAAAACGCGAAACGATTACTCCGGACTTCGGCTCCGGAAGATTCGCCGTAACCGCAAAAAGCCGAAAGAAATTCACCTCCCGCGCGGGGGGGCACGCAATGCGCCAGATTGGTATTTTCATCGGTGTTTCGATTGCAGCGGTCATCTTCGGTGCCAGCTCACCGGAAGGTGGCGTGGCCACTGCTGCGCCTTCCGAGTTGCCGGCTCCACCTAAAACCGTCGGCGCGGAGTCGCCGAAGCACGACGGCGTGCCGACGGCCATCCTCGCCCCCGCTAGCGCCTCCAATGCGAATGCGGGGAGCGCTACGACCCCCACACTGGGTCCTGGTTCGAGCGTTCCCGAATCGGGCGTCTGCCCGTCGGACATGGTGATGGTCGAAGGCGACTATTGTCCTTGGCTCGAGCAGAAGTGTCTTCGCTGGGTCGACCCCGAGACGAAGATGCGTTGCGCTGAGTTCGCCCCCACCGGCCCGTGCCAATCGGGGACGTCGCACAAAAAGTTCTGCATCGACAAGTTCGAATACCCCAACGTCGCGGGGGAACGCCCGGTGGTCATGAAGACCTGGGTGGAAGCGAAGGCGACGTGCGAATCCATTGGCAAGCGTCTATGCGGCGAGACCGAGTGGACCTTGGCCTGCGAAGGCGAGGAGCGCATGCCGTATCCCTACGGCCTGACGCGCGACGCCGAAGCCTGCAACATCGACAAGCCGCACCCGGAGCCGGACGAAAAGCTGATTGCCGACCCGCGCACGCGCGACGCCGAGGTGGCGCGTCTCGATCAACGCGATCCGTCGGGCTTCCGCGAAGCCTGCGTCAGTTCCTACGGCGTGCACGACATGACCGGCAACGTCGACGAGTGGGTCGTGAACGAGAGCGGCCGCCCGTACAAGAGCGGTCTCAAAGGCGGCTATTGGGGCCCCGTGCGCACCCGCTGCCGTCCCATGACGACCGCGCACAACGAGACGTTCATCTTCTACCAAATCGGCTTCCGCTGCTGCGCGGACGCCCCCAAGGCCGACGCCACGGCCGCCGCGACCCCCAAGGCCGCCCCCGAGAAGGCGCCCGCCGCAGCTGCCGCGGCCCCCAAAGCCGCCCCCGTCGTGGCCGCCGCTACGTTCCTCGCGGGAACCTGACCTCTACACAGCGCTTGGCAATGGCTTCGGCGAGCGCCGCGACGACAGGGTGAGAAAGCCCTTCGTCGTGAGCTCGCCGAAGGTGCATTTGCACCAGGTCGGGCAGCGCGTCCGCCATGCGACGGAGGCGCGCGCGCAAGTCGTCGGGGTCGAACTTCAGCTCGGCGCCGAGCTTGTCCCATTGATAAGGGCCAATATCCCAATCGATGGTGCCTGGCTCGTCGGCCAGATACGCACTTCGCTCCGCCGTGGCGAAGCGGATGGCGCCCGCGCAATCTTCGCCGACGTGGAGCAGCAAGGCGAAGGCGTTTCGCGGCGAGACCTGAAACCGTCGCGCCCATCGCTCCAGAATGAGCTCGTTGTCGGGGAGCAAGCCCCAGATGTACGCGTCGACAACGGCATGTCTGTGCTCCGACATGGTCAGCGGCATCGAAAGCGAGATCGGATACGCGTCTGGCGAGCCAGCCCATTCATCGGCATAGACGAACGTCAGCTTGCCGCGGCGATCACGACGGAGGTGGCCAACGAGGCGTTGGTCCAGCCATGCGAGCAGCTCGCCGTTCATGCTGGCGGCTTTCGGGCGTTGCGGACGACGGCGTCGATGTCCGGTGCATCGATGGGCGTGAGGGCGCCAGCGTCGGTGCCGATTCGAAGCTTCAAGCCTAGAGCGCGCAGCGTGCGCAGAATCAACCCAAGCTCGGCGCGAGGCTTACCGTGCTCGCATTCGCTGATCCATTGGCGGCTTACTCCGACACGTTCGGCGAGGGTACGCTGACCGAGCTTCAGTTCGCGCCGGCGTTGGCGGATGGCGGCGCCGAGATCCTTGGCGGTGCGAAGGTGCATCGTGAGCCCGGCCGATCGCAAATGTCGTCGAACGGCGATGTTCCCTTATGTCAGCGAACGGCGACATTTCAAAATGTCGTCGAACGGCGACATTTGCGTCGTGCGGCTTAGCCGGCGGGGACGGTTTCTTCGGCGGAGGCGCTCAGTTGCTTCAGGGCGCCGGGCTGGCCCACGAGGAAGATGAGGGCGGCGACCACCGTCCACACGAGTTGGACCATGTAGAGGAGGAAGACGTAGGCGGCGCCCTGCTCGGTGACCACGTTGGTGGGGAAGTACATGGTCATGCCCGCGTAGATGCCGGCCTGGAAGACGCCGAGAAGGCCGGGCGGGCCCGGGATGAGGACGGTGACGCCCAGCATGCCCATCAGCGCGCACGCTTCGCCGAACGTGATGGCCGACCCGTCGCCGTGGACGATGCCGCAGCCCCAGGCCAGAAGCCACATGCCGCCCACGTTGGCGAACCAGTAGATCGTGCTCTCCCACAGGAAACCGAGCGCATCGCGGCCGCGCCCGAAGGCATGGAGACCATCGGCGAGGCGCCCTGCAAAGTCGGCGAGCTTCTCGCCCAGCTTTTTCGACACCAGCCCGAACACGGCCAACGTCAGCCGGCGCGCCCACTCACGCGCGAAGTAGTAAACGCCAATCACGATGAACGCGGTCGTGAACACGCCGAGCATCACGAAGCCGGAACGGCGCACGGCGGCCACCGACACCGGAAGCCCGACGACCGTGGCCGGCAACGGCACCACGTGCGGCACCGTGATGAGGGCGATGGCCAGGATGATGCTCAGATAGAGCCCGTCCACCACGCGTTCGGCGACGACCGTGCCCGTGGCCGCGGTCATCGACAGCTTGCCTTTCTCACGAATGAGGAAGGGCCGCACGAACTCACCGAGCCGGAACGGCATCAGCAAAATGGCGGCAAAGCCAATCCACGACACGGCGAGCACCCGCCTGCGCGGGACGGTGGCGATCGACCGCAGCAGAAAACGCCAGCGGACCGCGCGGAAGTACGTCATGACGACGAGCGTCAGGAAGTACCCCCCGAGCGTCCACCAGCGCACGTGCGCGAAGTTCCCGCTGTCCGGCAGCAGCTTCAGCCCGCCTTTCTGCAACGTAAAGAGCAGGCTCGCCGTGATGACCGCCGATGCCACCAACTTGGCCGTATGGCGTCGGAAGAATCCGTGGGGTGGCTCCAAGGCCGTGGAAGACTCAGACGAGCGCGATTCGGACGGGGCGGGGGAGCTTGATTCGGCGGTCACTTCGGCACGCTCCTATAGCGCGGAGTGTACCGGCGTACCACACCCGACGAAGATTCCAGCCATTTACGGCGGACGCGACCGCACTTCGTCGGGTTTCCGTCCTCAGGGGATCATTATCGATGGCGCGTCAAAGGCTCCAATAGCGGATCTGTCGATCGATCTTTCGCGGATCGAACGCGCTCTTCACGTCGACGAAGATGCCGCCGGGTCGCACGAACGATTGGATCTTCGCCTGGCCCAGTTTGAGGTACGCATCGTGCGAGACCGCGAAAACGAGGGCGTCCAGATCGTGGAACTCCTCCAATGCGGCGAGCTGCAAGCCATATTCGTGAACGCACTCGGGGGCGCTGGCGAGCGGATCGTGAAGCAGGGCCTGAATGCCGAATTGCCGGAGCTCGGCGAGGATGTCGGGGACCTTGCTGTTGCGCAGATCGCTCACGTTCTCTTTGAAGGTGAGGCCCATCACACCGACCTTGGCGTGCTTCACGGGGATGTCCGCGTCGATGAGCAGCTTCACCGTGCGCTGCGCCACGAAGGGGCCGACGTTGTTGTTGATGCGACGGCCCGCGAGGATCACCTGCGGCTGGTAGCCGAGTTGCTCGGCCTTGGTCGTGAGATAGTACGGGTCGACGCCGATGCAATGGCCGCCCACCAGGCCGGGCTTGAACTTGAGGAAGTTCCACTTCGTGGCCGCCGCCGCCAGCACGTCGCTGGTGCGGATGTTCATGCGGTCGAAGATGATGGCCAGTTCGTTCATCAGCGCGATGTTCAAATCGCGCTGCGTGTTCTCGATGACCTTGGCCGCCTCGGCCACCTTGATCGAGGGCGCGCGGTGCACGCCGGCGGTCACCACCGTGCCGTAGACCTCCGCAACCCGCTCCAATGTCGCGCTGTCTTCCCCGGAGACGACCTTCACGATGCGCTCCAGGGTGTGCTCGGTGTCGCCCGGGTTGATGCGCTCGGGGGAGTAGCCCAAGCGAAAGTCTTTGCGCTCGAGCCCCGACACACGCGCGAGGATGGGCCCGCATACATCTTCGGTCACGCCGGGGTAGACCGTCGACTCGTAGACGATGCATGCGCCCTTCGAGAGGACCTTGCCGACGGTCTCGCTGGCGCGGATCACCGGGGTCAGGTTGGGCACGTTGTGCTCGTCCACGGGCGTGGGGACGGCCACGACGAAAAACGTCGCATTCTCGAGCTCTTTCGAATCACTCGTCATGCGCAACGTGGAGGCTGTGAGCTCTTCACGTTTATGTTCACCATTTCGGTCGTAACCACTCTGAAGTTCTTCGACTTTCTTCGTGTCGATGTCGAAACCGATCGTACCGGGAAAATGACGGGCAAAGGCGAGCGCGACGGGCAGGCCGACGTAACCGAGACCGATGACAGCGATTCGCTCTTCCTTCTTAGGCTGGCTCATGGAGATGTCCGTCCAAGCCGGGCTAGAGGGAAAGGAGGGAGCGGGGTCCTTCGATGAGGAGCCGCGAGCGTTCGGCCCGGCCGACGAGCGCTTCGAGCCTTTCGATGCTCGAAACCACGGCGTCGACGTCCTCAGGCTTGTGCGCATCGGAACTGGCGATCTCGTACGCCTCTTCCTCGAGCAGCTCTTCCGCGGCTCGCTGCGCGGCCCGGCCGTATTTTCCCACGAGCGAGCAAAGGTCGAGCTGCAGGTGGGTGCCGGCATCGAGCAGTGGCGTCAGCGCGCCGATGTCTTTCCAGACGGGTTGGTACCGCTCCGGGTGCGCGAGGACCGGGGCCAGGCCGGCGCGGCGCAGGTCGAAGAAGCGCGCTTGCAGGTTCCTCGGGAAGGCGCTCGAGGGAAGCTCGACGAGGACGGCGCGACGGACGCCGGGCGGGTGGGGGGCGTTGGGCGCGTTGGGCACACTGGGATAGGGCACGCCCTCGCCGGACACGAGACGTTGAAAAACGACGTCATCGAAAAAATGTTCGCTGGCTAGACCGACCTTGGGGAGCGGCACGCTGGCTTCTTCCAGGTGCGGGCCCATTGCGGCGTACGCGCGCTCGAGTGCGGGGCGGTCGTTGTCGAACATACCCGGGCGCATATGCGGCGTGGCGATCACCGTGGAAAATCCCGCTTGGAACAAGCGCGAAAGCATGGCGACGCTGGCGGCCGGACTGCGTGCACCGTCGTCGATGTGGGCGATCCAGTGGCTATGGAGATCGATAAAATCGCGCATTCCTCGAATGGAATTGGACCAATTCGGCCTGAGATTGCTACTACGATGTACGGTCAGCACCCGATCTGCTGCGAATGGCCTCGCTCAATCCGCTAACTCAGGAGCTCGTCTTCAAGATCGTCTTCTACGGCCCCGGGCTCGGCGGAAAGACGACAACGCTCCAGCATATCCATTCGGCGTCCGCGCCCGACAAACGTGGCAAGCTGGTGTCGCTGGCGACGCCGACGGATCGGACGCTGTACTTCGATTTTCTGCCGCTCCGTCTCCAGAAGATCCGCAACATGACGGTGCGGCTTCAACTTTTCACGGTGCCGGGCCAGGTCTATTACAGCGCGACCCGCAAGCTGGTGCTCACCGGCGCCGATGGCATCGTGTTCGTGGCGGACTCGCAGACCGCGCGGCTCGATGCGAACCAGGAGTCGCTCGAGGATCTGAACGCGAACCTCGCCGACCACGGGCGGGCGCTCTCGCAGCTGCCGCACACGTTCCAGTGGAACAAGCGCGATCTGTCCGAGGTCGTGTCCGAGGACGAGCTGGATCGGCGCTTCAATTTGTTCAGCGCCCCGTCGATTGGGACGAGTGCGACGCGCGGGGATGGGGTCTTCGAGGGGCTCGAGCAGATCACCAAGCTGACGATGGAGACGTACCGCGCCGAGCTGCCGAACCGGCGCGAGGTCATCATGCTGCTCGACGAGGAGACGTCGGGCATCGCGGACGCGATCCGCGGGCTCGCCGAGTCCCCGCGACCGAAGCCCGTGGAGGCGCCGCCGGTGCGCCGAGAGAAGTCGCCGTTGGTGGCCGCCATGGCCGCGGCTTCGGCGCAGCAAGCGCAGCAGCAACCGCCGCAGGCTGCCACGACGGGGCAGGCCGCGCATGCGCTGGCGCGCGCGCCAGATTCGACCGGGGGCGCGCGTGCGCGGTCCGACGGCGCGCAAAGCGGTTCGTACCTGGTGCCGACGGTGTCGCCGTCCTCGCAGGGCGGGACGTCGTTCAGCATGGCCGAGCTCTGGCCCGAGGTGGACCGCGATGCCGTCCGCAAGTGCGAGCACCTCTTGGCCGCGCATGACACGCTGGGCGCGATCATGGCGTGCGACGTGCTGCTTTCGCGCGTGCTCGCCTTTGCCGCGGGGCTCTGTGGCTCGGCGGATGCCCCGCGCGATCCCGCGCTCGTGTGCCTCTTGATCGGCCTGGACGGCCGGCGCTACGTGAAGTTCCGCGCCTTGGTGCGCGCGGCGCGCCAGAGCGACGAAGTGATCTACCGAGAAGCCCTCGAGTGCTTCACCTTCGTCGTCGAAGCGCGCCGCAACGCCACAGGGCTCGCGGCCAGCGTTCTGTGAGCGACAAACTCTAGAAGATTTGGCCGATCCGCTGCACGAGGCCCTTTCCGGAGAAGAGCAGGCGGAAGCCGCGCATCAACCAGCCGAGGCTCTTGGCGGAGTAGGGGAACCAGAGCGGATCGCGCTCGGGCGGTGAGAATCGGTCGTAGTTCACGTGGCGGGTCTCGGCCATGTCGCGCAGAGCATCGTCGCCGTGGACGCGGCCGAAGCCCGATTGCTTGATGCCGCCGAAGGGGGTGTCGACAGCCCCGTAGTTGATGAGCACATCGTTGATGACGACGCTGCCCGCCTCGATGCGCTCGGCGAGGGCGCGGCCGCGATCGCGATCCTTGGTGAAGACGTAGGCATTGAGCCCCAGGTGCGAGCTGTTGGCCAGCGCTAGGGCCTCCTCCTCCGAGGAGACGCGCGCAAAGGGCACGATGGGGCCGAAGATCTCCTGCGTCATGACCGTCATTTCGTGCGTGCAGTTGGCCAGGAGGGTCGGCTCGAAGAATTGCCCCGGGCCCGGGCGCTTCTGGCCGCCCAGCACCAGCTCCGCCCCCTTCTGCAGCGCGTCCTCGATGTGGCGTTCGGCGATCTCGATCTGCTTGGGGAAGATGATCGCGCCCACGTCGACGTAGTCCTTCGACGGATCGCCGATGCGCAGCGACGCGGTGAGCTCCTTCACGCGGTGCAGAAGCTTCGCGTAGATGTCCTTGTGCGCGTACACGCGCTCCACGGAGATGCACGCTTGGCCGGCGTTGGAGAAGCCGCCATAGACGATGGCGTGCGCGGTCCGCTCGAGATCCGCGTCGGCGCAGGCGATGAGCGGCGCCTTCCCCCCGAGCTCCATCACGCACGGCACGAGACGCGCACCGCAGGCCGCGGCCACGCGCCGGCCGGTCTCGACGCCGCCGGTGAAGACGACCTTCTGCACGCCCGACTCGATGAGCGCCTGCCCCGTGGGGCCGTAGCCGGTGACCACGCCGAAGAGATCCTCGGGGAGGCCCGTGCCATTGTAGATGGCCTTCGCTTTGAGCATCGTGAGCGGCGTGACCTCGCTGGGCTTCACCACCGCCGCGCTGCCGGTGATGAGTGCGGCCACGACGTCGCCCATGGGGATCGAGAAGGGGTAATTCCAGGGCGAGATGATGCCGATGATCCCGCGGGGTGCATAGTGCACGTAACTCTTGCGGTGCTTCAGCAGGTGCAGATCGAGCGGGCGCGGTGCGAGCAGCTGCGGGGCGTGGCGGCAGTAGTGCGTGAGAAAATCGGCGATGAGGGTGACCTCGTGGGCCAAGGCCTCGTGGCGGGGCTTGCCGCACTCGCGCGTGATGGTCTCGACGATGTCCTCGGCGTGGTCGACGATGGCATCGCGCAGGCGCAGCAGCCGCTCACAGCGCTCGGCCACGGGGAGCACGCCCCACGCGGCCTGCGCTTTGCGCGCGCGTTCGACGACGGCGACCACCTCGCTTGGAGACATGACGGGCACCTCGCCGAGCAGCTCCCCGCTGCCCGGCGCGTAGCTTCGAATGGTGCCACCCGATTGGGGCCCGCCGTTCCCTTGTCCAACCGCACCTTGCTCGCGTTGCTCGAATGCGACTGCGCCCATCGATCCACCTCCGCGTGGAGGTCTACGATAGCGCGTCAGCCCCAGCGAACGAGGTTGGTTTCGTACGGGTGCGTCAAAATCGGATTGTGCGGCATCACGCGCGCCGCGAAGGCGTGCGAACCGCTGTCCTTGGTCGGGATGGCGCCGCGGTAGAGATGGCCGTGCTCCGTGCGCGACACCAGCTTCATCGGCACGACATCGCCGCGCGAGAGGTCTTGGCCGGCGGCGACTTGCCCGTGGTACAGCTCCACCACCACGTCGTCGGGCGTGAGGCCGCCGAGGTGGACCAGCGCCTCGACATCGAGGGGCTCGCCGGAGTAGAGCTGCTCTTTGGAGCGCACGTTCACGGACTGAATGGCCACCTGCGGCCACGCGGCGCGCACCTTCTCCTTCCACGTGGTGAGCCGCTCGGCTTCGGCCAGGTTGCCTTCGCGCAGCCGCTTGGACAGGGTGATGGCCGGCACGTAGAAGGCGTCCGTGTACTCGCGCACCATGCGCGCGGTGTTGAACTCCGGGATCAGCTTGGAGATGGAGTTCTTCATCCGCCGGATCCAGGCGCGCGGCAGTTGGTCGTGCGGGGTGCGGTCGAAAAAGAGCGGCACCACGTCGCGCTCGAGCAGGTCGTAGAGCACCTCGGCCTCGAGGGCATCGCCGGCGCCGTCCTCGTATTCCTCGCCGCGGCCGACGGCCCAGCCCACCTCGCTGCCGTGGCGCGCCCAGGCTTCGGCCCACCAGCCATCGAGCACGCTGCAATTGAGCGCGCCGTTGGCGGCGGCCTTCATGCCGCTCGTGCCGCTGGCCTCGTGCGGGCGCCGCGGGGTGTTGAGCCACACGTCGACGCCGGCGACCATCGCGCGGGCGATGCGCATGTCGTAGTCCTCGATGAACACGACGCGCCGGGCGAGCTCCGGATCACGGCTCGCGTGGACGATGGAGCGAATCAGCTCCTTGCCGCCCTTGTCCTGCGGGTGCGCCTTGCCGGCGAAGACGAGCTGCACGGGCCGATCGGGATCGCCCAGCAGTCGCTTCACGCGGGCCATGTCGCTGAAGAGCAAGGTGGCGCGCTTGTACGTGGCGAAGCGGCGCGCGAAGCCGATGGTCAGCGCGCGCGGGTCGAGCACCTGTTCGGCACGCTCGACGTCCTCCGGCGTGAGCTGCCGGCGCTCGGCCGCGACCCGGCGCCAATGCCGGCAAAGTTGCACCAGGCGATGGCGGCGGTGCTCGTGCACCTGCCACAGCTCCGCGTCGGGGATGTTCTGCGCCCGCGCCCAGAGGGCAGGGTCGTCCACCTCGTCGGCCCAGCGCGGGCCGAGGTAGCGCGTGTAAAGCTCGCCGTGCTCGGCGCTGATCCACGACGCGATGTGCACGCCGTTGGTGACCGATCCGATGGGCACCTCGTGCTCGGGCAGCTCCGGCCAGAGCGTCTTGTACATCTTGCGCGACACCTCACCGTGCAGCGCGCTCACGCCGTTGTAATGGTCGGCCGAGCGGATCGCGAGCACCGGCATGGAGAAGGGGCTCTTGGCATCGCGCGTATCGACCCGGCCGAGGCCGATCAACTGCTCCTCGCTGATGTTGAGCGCTGCGCGGTACGGCTCGAGGTAGCGGCGCACCAGCTCGGGTTGGAAGACGTCGTTGCCCGCGGGGACGGGCGTGTGCGTGGTGAAAATGCTGGCCGCGGAATTCGCCTCGCAGGCGACGGCGAAGCTGGCGCCGCGCTCGCGCATCAAGCGGCCGATGCGTTCGAGGGCGAGAAACGCGGAGTGCCCCTCGTTCATGTGGCAGGCCGTCGGACTCATGCCCATCGCCTCGAGGGCGTGCACGCCGCCGATGCCGAGCATGATCTCCTGCCGCACGCGGAACTCCTGGTCGCCGCCGTAGAGCGGGCCGGTGATGGCGCGGTCGACCTTGGCGTTCTCCTCGAGGTTGGCGTCGAGCAAAAAGAGGGGAACGCGGCCGACCTGCACGCGCCAGAGTTGCGCGAGCACGGTGCGATCGGGGTAGGCGACGCGGATGATGAGGCGCTTGCCGTCAGCGCTGTGGACCGGGAGCACGGGAAGGCGCGTCCAGTCGTTGATCGGGTAGCGTTCGCCCTGCCATCCGTCGTCGTTGAGCACCTGGCGGAAGTAGCCCTCGGCGTACGCGAGGCCGACGCCGACGAGCGGGAGCCCGAGATCGCTGGCCGTCTTGAGGTGATCGCCCGCGAGCACACCCAGGCCTCCCGAGTAGATGGGCAGGCTCTGATGGAGGCCGTACTCCATGGAGAAGTAGGCGATGCGCGCATCCTTCGCGTTGGGGTACGTCTTCTTGAACCAACCCTCGCGCGACATGTACGCGTTGAACGTGGTCCACGCGGTCTCGAGGTGGCTTAGAAACGCATCGTCCGTGGCGAGTTCGTCGAGCCTCTGTTGCGAGGCGCGCGACAAAAGTTCAATCGGGTTGCCGTAAACTTCGTCATAAAGGTCTGGATCGATTCGTACGAAGAGAGAACGTGCGACGGGCGACCACGACCACCAGAGGTTGTACGCGATGTCGCGCAATCGCTCGAGAGGTGCGGGGAGGCGCGGAAGGACTGTGTATCGACGAAGCGTCGGCATGGCGGCGATATTAAGCACGTCCTGGTTTAACGGAAAACCTTGCAGCAGAAGTGCTTGCGGAATTTGGCGCACAAAGCGAGGTTCTTTCTGTGGGCACCGCGGCGAGGGAAGAAAATTCGATCAAGAAAAACGGCCGAAAGAAACGACGCGGGTTGATCTTCGCCGCGGTGACGATGCTCGTCACGGCCGGCATCGCATGTGGTTCGAAGGCACCTCCGGCCCATGAGGCCAGTCGGGCTGTCGCGTCGTCCGGGAGCGCACGGCCGACGTGGAACATCTCCGCTTCGGAGGCCTACCAGGGGCGCAGCGACGACGACGCCGGGTGCGCGCAATATGGGTACGTCTTCACGGACGAGGCGCCGCACCGCATTTCGGATCATGTGCCCTTCGCCCTCGGCAGTGCCGCGGTACCGGCCGATGCCAAGGCGACCTTGGATCGGATTGCGGCGCAGCTCAACGATCCGCACCCGAAGGTCGTGCGTCTGGCCGTCCTCGGTTATTCCACGACGGGCGAAGATCGTGTGTTGAGCCAAGGTCGTGCGAATGCCGTATTGGGCGAGCTCCTCGCGCGCGGCGTGCCGAGCAACCGGGTCGAGTCCCATGCCGTGAAAGGCGAGCTGCCACCGGGGCTGCCTCGCGCCGCCGTGGTGTTCGAGGTGCTCGTCGAATACCGCGGCGGCATCCAGCGTTGGGCCGATGGCGGCTTGGTGGCCTGCGCGCCCAACGATCCATCGCTCGATTGCGCCATCCCGCCCGAGGCCATGCGTACCTGCATTCGAAAGCCGAAATGAACTTCTCTTATTTGGGAGCGCTGCCCAAAGGCGCGTTGAAGGTCCTCTACGAGGTGGCGCGGCATCTGCTGCGGCGCCCGGTGGTGGGCATCGTCATTGCGGCGCACACGCGCGATGGGCGGTGGTTGCTCATCCGTCGCGCGGACACGGGAACGTGGGCGATGCCGGGTGGTACGTTGGAGTGGGGCGAGACCTTGCGCAGCACCATGGTGCGTGAGTTGCTCGAGGAGACGGGGGTGCGCGGGCCGGTGTTCGAGCGGCTCGTGGGCGTCTTCTCGCGTCCCGATCGCGATATCCGCTTTCATGCGGTGAACGTGCTGGTCCGTTGCGAGATCGAGCCGCCCGAGACCAGCGAAACCAGAGCGAGCAGCGAGGTGAACCCTCTGGAGATCCGCGAGGTGCGGCTTTTCCGCGAGGACGAGGTGCCGCGGCCTCTGGCGATGGGCCTGGATGATTTGTTCGACCTGGCGCGTCGAGCCGAATCGAAGGACGCCATTCTGGAGTAAAGCCGGGGCAGAGCGGTATATTCTCGGCGGTGCCCCCCACGTCCGGTGCCGCGACCGCCCTGCCATCCGATTCCCCCGCGGGCGCAGCGGGTTCTCGCAACGCCGAACCGATGCGCATCGCCACCCTGCAGGGCGACGTGCCCCGCGCGCACTACCGGCGTGGGGAGCGGCGGCCCCGCGCGATTGCGTGGTTCGGGTTTACCGCCTTTTGGGGCCACCTTCGTCACTTGGTGGCCTCGGCCATCGCGACCGAGAACATCGACTCGCGCCAGTGGATGATCCCGGATGCACCCCCGCGCTTGGTCGAGCGTGCGGTGGGCGTCTTGTCGGATCGCGGGGCCACGAATGCTCCCACGTTGGTGGAGTCCTTGGGGCGCGATCTCTGGATCGATTTCGTCGCCGACACCGGGGACGACGTTTCGGTGAGCGAGGCGGTGGCGCGTCTCGTGTTCGGCACCTTCGAGCTGGAAGACGGCACCCGACTTCCACGCGGCGATGTGCTCATCCTCGGCGGCGATCTGGCCTATCCGGTGGCCACGGTGCGCGAGGTCTCGCGGCGGCTGGTCGTGCCCTGGAACCACGTGCTCGAGGAGATCGGCGACGAGACACCGCGCGTGCTGTTGGCCATCCCGGGCAACCACGATTGGTACGACGGGCTCGATGGATTCGCGCGTCTCTGCCAGGCGCCGTGCGCCTTCGAGCAAACCGATTCGCCTTTGAGCCAGCGGGCGCTCCACCCGGTTACCAACGAGTTTCCCGTCCTCGCATGGGCGGACGCCTTTCGCCGGGGCGTGGCCGTGGAAAAGCCCGACACGATGGCCCTCTTCGGGTACGTGCCCATCCAGCGTGCGAGCTATTTCCGGCTGCCGCTCGCGCCGACGCTCGAGCTCTTCGCCGTGGATCGCCAATTGAGGCACATCGATCCGAGGCAGCAATCGTACTTCCGCGTGCCGGGGGCTCCTGCGCGCGTCGTCATGATGCCGGATCCCGCACGTGCGAGCGGCGAGGTGCGCGAGTCGGGCGCCTCGATGCTCAAGTCCATTGGCATCGAGGCGTCGCTCGATCCGACGCTCTTCATCGCCGGCGACATCCACCACTACGAGCGCTCGGCCGAAGGTCAGAGCCTGCACGTTGTGGCAGGGGGCGGAGGCGCATTCTTGCATGGTGCACGCACCGCGCGGCGGGGTGCCTACGCAATCGACGCGGAATTCCCCGGTCCCGTGGCCTCCAAGCGGATGCTGCGCGGTCTGCCGTGGCACGTGGCCTGGGGCGGTGCGGGCTGGCTCATCACCAGCGTTTTCGCCATCGGGCACGCGCTGGCCTTGTCGGCGTACATCGACAAGAGTCCGCGCGCGGCGCTCGGCGTGGCCTGCATCATGAGCGCGTGCGTGGCGGTGGGGACGGCGCTTCTCATCGGCTGGCGGCGACACCGCGCGTGGCGTTCGGTGCCCTTTGCCATGGGGTTTGGCCTGCTCACGGGGCTCTTGCCGGTGGACGTCGCCGTCGTGATCGATCGATTGGGGGTCTACCTCATGGGGCCCGGGACATTGCCACGCACGGCCTGGATGGTGCTCGGCTGGGTCGTGGCCACCTGGGCGAGCGGCTTTGCCTTTGGCGGCATGCTGTCCATGATCCACCGGCTCGGGTTGAACCACTCGCAGCCGTTCGCGGCGCTGGGAAGCCCGGCATACCGGCACTTTCTCCGGCTGCGCATCGACCGCACGGGGCATGTCGAGGTGTTCGCCTTGGGCTTGGTCGACCCGCTCGCCGACGAAAAACCGGTGCTAATCGACCGATTTACCTGGAGTGCCGCGCGCGATGCGCAGCAAACTTGAGCGAACGGCCTGGACGGATATACAGTGAACGCGTGTCACTGCGTTCCAAGCTGAGTCGGCTGAGTGTGCCAGAGCCCGAGGCGGAGCCGGAAGTCGCACCGATCGCGCCGCCGGCCTCGAATACGCTCGACCAGCTGCGCGCGAAGATGAACGCCATCCTCGAGCGAAGCGGCATGGAGAAACGGCCAGCGCCGCGGGCGGTGGACACCGACGATCTTCCCTTCGCGAGCATCGAGACCGATTCGGGCCTTTTGCACGTGCGCAACTTCCGGCTCTCGCCAGCGCACCGCACGGGCCGGGCGCCATTGCTTCCGGCGCGGGATGCCAGCACGGAGCTCCTGGCCTTGCTCGCCCTCGATCCATCGCTCCAGGCTTGCCAGCTGGGCGGCGCGCTGTACCTGGACACCGAGACCACGGGCCTCAGCGGGGGCACCGGCACGGTGGCGTTTCTCGTGGGATTGGCCTTCTGGGAGGGTGGCGACTTCGTCGTGGAGCAGCTCCTCGTGCGCGAGCTCGGGGAAGAGGCGCCCATGCTCGAGCGCGTGGCCATGCGGCTGCAGAAGGCGACCATGATTGTCACCTTCAACGGCAAAGCCTTCGACATGCCGCTTTTGCGCACGCGCTTCGTCATGAACCGCATCGCGCCCCCGGAGAATCTCCCGCACCTCGATTTGCTGCACGTGGCGCGGAGGCTCCACAGGCCGCGGGGCATCACCTGCCGATTGACCAACATCGAGCGCGAGATCCTCGGATTCGAGCGCGACAACGACGTCGACTCGGCCGACGTGAGCGCTTGTTATTTCCACTTCCTCCGCACCGGCGACGGCAGCGCCTTGCGCCGGGTGGTCGAGCACAACTCGTGGGACGTCGTTTCGATGGCGGCGCTGGTCGGTCTCTACGGGGAACCGCTCGAGGGCTCGCAGCTCGATCCGGAGGATCTGGTCGGCGTGGCCCGCACCCTGAAGCGTGCGGGGGCCATGGATGGTGCGGCCGCGGCGGCGGAGACGGCCATTCGGCGCGGGGCCGGGCACGAATCCATCCGGGTGCGCGCGGAGATCGCCAAGGCCCGCGGCGACCGGGCACGGGCGCTCCTCGATTACAGCGCGCTGGCCGAGAAAATCGATTGCGACCGGGTCCGGCTGGAGTTGGCCAAGTTGTACGAGCACTACGTCAAGGAGCCGGCACGGGCACTCGCCCTGGTCGAACAGGGGACCGGCGAGTCGGAGCCCTCGCGACGGCACCGTGCCGCACGTCTCACGCGCAAGGCGAGGGATCAGGGGTTAGGGGTTAGGGATAAAGGAAGAGGAACGGCGAGCCTTTTTCGCGATCGTCCCTAACCCCTAATCCCTAACCCCTGACCCCTATGATAAATCCACCGGTATGACCGATACGTACGATCCGGCGAGCATCGAGCCCGTGTGGCAGCGCTACTGGGACGAGCACGCCACCTTCCGGGCGGAACGCCACCCCGGAAAACCGAAAATCTACATTCTCGATATGTTCCCGTACCCGTCCGGGGCCGGCCTTCATGTCGGTCATCCCGAGGGTTACACGGCGACGGACATCACCGCGCGCTACAAGCGCATGCAGGGCTTCGATGTCCTTCACCCCATGGGCTGGGACGCGTTCGGCCTGCCCGCCGAGCAGCACGCCATCGCCACGGGCACGCATCCGCGCGTGACCACGCTGAAGAACATCCAGACCTTCAAGCGGCAGCTCAAGAGCCTCGGCTTCTCCTTCGACTGGGAGCGCGAGATCGATAGCACCGCGCCCGAGTACGTCCGCTGGACGCAGTGGCTCTTCTTGCAGCTTTTCAAACGCGGTCTGGCGTCGCAGGAGAAGATCCCGGTCAATTGGTGCGCCGCGCTCGGCACCGTGCTGGCGAACGAAGAGGTCATCGACGGCCGCAGCGAACGCGGAAATCACCCCGTCGAGCGCCTGCCCCTGCGCCAGTGGCTCCTGAAGATCACGGCCTACGCGGACCAGTTGGCCGAAGGCCTGGACACCATCGACTGGCCCGAATCGACGAAGGCCAAGCAGCACCATTGGATCGGGCGCAGCGAAGGTGCACTCGCCGATTTCGCGGTCGAGGGTCACTCGAGCGCGAAAATCACGATCTTCACCACGCGCGTCGACACGCTCCCGGGCGCGACGTACGTCGTTCTCGCCCCCGAGCATCCGCTGGTGGAGGAGCTGACGGCGCCGGCGCAGCGCGAGTCGGTCAACGCGTACGTGCAGGCCGCGAAAAAGAAGAGCGACATCGAGCGTTCCGACGTGACCAAGAAGAAGACGGGCGTCGCGCTCGGGGCGTATGCCGTCAATCCCATCAACGGCGACAAAGTGCCTATTTGGATTGGCGACTACGTCATTGGAACCTACGGCACGGGGGCCATCATGGCCGTGCCGGGGCACGACGAGCGCGATCATGCGTTTGCCCTGGCCTACGGCCTGCCCATCGTGCAGGTGGTGGATCCCGCCCCGGGTAGCAAGGACACGGTCGACGTGCAGAAGGCCGCGTACACCGAAGATGGCGTATCCCATCTGCTCCGCTCCTTCGTGGAGATCCCCAACGGCGTGCCCAGCGCCGAGGTGCGCCGCCGCATCACCGATTGGTTGAAGTCGCAAGGCAAAGGCGGCCCGCGCGTGACGTACCGGCTGCGCGACTGGGTGTTTTCTCGCCAGCGCTATTGGGGCGAGCCGATTCCCATTTATTTTCCGGTGGAGACGGACGTTGATCCCCGGCAGAAAGATGCGGTTTACACGATTCGCTACGACCAGCCGATCGCGGTCGACGAGAGCGAGCTACCCCTGCTGCTGCCCGAGCTCGAGGATTATCGACCCGGCGCTGATCCCTTGGGCCCGCTGGCCCGTGTTCCCGAGTGGCGCTTCTTTCAGAAGGAAGGAAAGTGGTACGCGCGCGAGACCAACACGATGCCGCAGTGGGCGGGCTCCTGTTGGTACTACCTGCGCTTCCTCGATCCGACCAACCGCGAGAAGCTCTGCAGCGACGAAGCGTACGACGCGTGGATGCCGGTCGACCTGTACGTCGGCGGCGCGGAACACAGCGTGCTGCACCTGCTCTACGCGCGCTTTTGGCACAAGGCCTTCTACGATCTTGGCATCGTGAAGCATCCGGAGCCCTTCGCGCGCTTGGTGCACCAGGGCATCATCTTGGGAACGTCGTTCCGCTATTACCGGAGCACGGCGAACCCCGAGCAGATTTACCCCGGCACCGCCACGGTGGTGAAGGACACCGACAAGGGGGAGATTCACCTGGGCGATCTGTCCGGCGAAGTCGTCGAGGAGGCCTGGGCGAAGGAAGAGGAGGTGCAGCCCGGTCATGCCGCCGGGGCGTACGTGCACAAGACGCTGGGCATCGAGGTCGTGCTGGTCGCCGAGAAGATGAGCAAGGCGCGTGGCAACGTCGTCAACCCGGACGACATCGTGCGCAACCACGGCGCCGACGCGCTTCGTTTGTACGAGATGTTCATGGGGCCGCTCGAGCACATGAAGCCGTGGCAGACCAGCGGCATCGACGGCGTGCGGCGCTTTCTGGAGCGCACGTGGAACGTGGGGCACGACAGCGCGAAGCTCTCGCGCGACGACGCGGACTACGATGTGGAGACGAAGCGGCTCGTCCACAAGACGATCAAAAAGGTGTCGCAGGACATCGAGTCGCTGCGCTTCAACACGGCCATCAGCGCGATGATGGTGCTGGTGCGCCACCTCGGCGGGCTGCCCAAGACGCCGTACGAAGGGGTGAAGCAGCTCGTGCTCCTGGTGTCGCCGTTTGCGCCGCACCTGGGCGAGGAGCTATGGAAGCGGCTCGGCGGCACGGAGTCGCTGGCCTACGAGCCGTGGCCGTCGTTCGACGAGGATCTGGTCCGCGACGACGTCGTCGAGATCGGCGTTCAGGTGAACGGAAAAATGCGCGGCACCGTGCAATTGGCCGTGGATGCGGACGAGGCAACGGCGCGCGCGGCGGCGTTTTCGGCGCCGAAGGTGGCGGCGCACGTCGAAGGGAAGACCTTGCGCAAGATGGTTTACGTGCCCGGGAAGATCATCAATCTGATCGTGGGTTGATGAAGAAGCTCCCGTCCGCCCTGGTGATGGGCATGGCGATGGTGTGCTCGGTGGCCGGTTGCGGCTACCGGGCGCTCTACGCGCAGCCCGGCGAGGTGCGGCTTTCGGTGGTGCTGGTGCGTGCGCGTGTGGCCGATGCCGTGGCCAACGACGAGGTGCTCTCGGGCATGCGCACCACCTTGGCACGCGAGGGGTCGCTTGCTGCGGGAACGGGCTACCCGCGCGTCGAGGTGGAGGTGCTGCGCGCCGACGAAGCCAGCGAGGGCATCGCCTCGGGTACGGATGCGACGGGCGCGCGCGTTCCGCAGGCGCGTGCGACGCAGGTCGGCGTGCTGGCGCGCGCGTGGATCGTGCGGGCCCAAAACGGCGCGCACGAGGCGGACACCGGGGACGTGCGCGCGTTCAACGTGGTGGAGAGCTCTGGCGCCACCGGCCTCGTGGCCGAGGGCATGCGTCACGACGACGCCCTTCGCGCGGTCGCACGACGTGTAGGGCAACGTCTGGCATTGCGCGTTCTGGGGCACCCGGTCGCACGGGACGAGTCGGCGGAGGAACTGTGGTAGCCTTCGTGCGCACCCATGGAAAAGACGATTACTCTGGGGTGCGCGGGCTTTCCGGTACCGGCGACGCGCTACTTCAAAGAGTTCCTCTTCGTCGAGATCCAAGAAGTGCACGTATCGCCCGGCACGGGCACCATCCGCCGCTGGCGCCGTGAGGCCCCGGAGGGCTTCGACTTCAGCGTGGTCGCCCCGCGCGACATCGGCCAAGAGGGCTTCCGCAGCGGCAAAGTCATCGAGAGCGCGTTGAAGTCGCTCCGCGAGGTGAGCAAAGAGCTCGTGGCCAGCACCGCCGTCTTCGTCGCCCCGCCCGATTTTTCGTCGAGCCGAGCGAACAAGGCGATGGTCAAAGAGTTCCTCGGCAGCATCCAGCGCAAGTTCGATCGCATCGTCTGGGAGGCCCCGACGTCGTGGGATCCCGACGATGCCGCGTCCCTCGCCGAAGATGCGGGCGCCATCGCGGCGCGCGATCCGCTGACGCAAGGCATCGGCGAAGGCGCCGTGGCCTACTACCGACTTCCGGGACCGGCTGGCCACAAGAGCCGTTACGAGGATCCGGCCATCGAGCGGCTTGCCGATCTCGCGCGCTCCGCCGAGCACGATGACGCGACCTACGTGTTCACCAACGTGGACATGTTCGCCGACGCAAAGCGTCTCAAGAAAGCGCTCAAGCTCGCCTAGCTGACTCAGGAACGGCTCGCGAGCGAGGCAGCCTTTGGGGGCGTCCGTCATCGTTGCAGCTGAGACCGAATCGTATCTCGCGATTGTTACGGGCCTGGGAGTCCGTCCCGTTTTATGAGTAATGTACAACGATGACGTCCACGACTTTGTTTTCGAAGGTCGCGCACCCGGAGCCGGCGAGCGCGGAACGGCTGGCAGAAATCCTGGCGAACCCGGGATTCGGCAAGCACTTCACCGATCACATCGTGACGGTTCGATGGACCGCGGAGCAGGGGTGGCACAACGGCCGCGTCGAACCCTACCGCGCCCTGGAGCTTCAGCCCTCCGCGATGGTGCTGCACTATGGCCAAGCCATTTTCGAAGGCCTGAAGGCTTATCGCCGACCCGATGGATCCATTTCCACCTTCCGGCCCGAGGCCAACGCGGAACGCTTCCGCACCTCGGCGCGCCGCCTGGCCATGCCGGAGTTGCCCGACGAGTATTTCCTCGGCTCCCTGCGCGAGCTCGTTGCTGCCGACGAGCGCTGGGTTCCCGCCTCCGGTGGTGAGGCCGCGCTCTACTTCCGTCCTTTGATGATCGCCACGGAAGCCAGCTTCGGCGTGCGCCCCGCGAAGGAGTACCTCTACGTGCTCATCGCATCGCCCGCGGGCTCGTACTTCAGTGGCGGCATCAAGCCGGTGAGCGTGTGGCTCTGCACCGAGTTCGTGCGCGCGGCGCCCGGCGGTACGGGCTTCGCCAAGTGCGCGGGCAACTACGCCGCCTCGCTGCAGGCGCAGGCGCAGGCCGCGGAGAAAGGTTGCGACCAAGTCGTGTGGCTCGACGCCGTCGAGCACAAATGGATCGAAGAGATGGGCGGCATGAATCTCTTCTTCGTGTTCGGCTCTGGGAAGAACGCCACCATCGTCACGCCCGAGCTCAACGGAGCACTGCTTCCCGGCGTTACGCGCAAATCACTTTTGCAGCTCGCATCGGATCTCGGCTACCGCGTCGAAGAGCGCCGCATCTCCACGGAAGAATGGGAGAAAAAGGCGACGTCGGGCGAGCTTACCGAGACCTTCGCCTGCGGCACCGCCGCGGTCATCACACCGGTCGGCAAAGTGAAGCACGCACGCGGCGAATTCGAGATCAACGGCGGGAAAACCGGTGAAGTCTCGATGCATTTGCGTGAGCAGCTCACGAGCATTCAACGTGGCACGCTTCCCGATCCGCACGGGTGGATGCATCGCTTGAAGTAGATCGCGCGCGCGTGTCGTGACGACGACGACCCCTTATAAACTGGGCTCCCGACGTCGGTCGTGCAAAATTCATCGCGACCGACGTTCGAGTACCGGACGATGCGGGGGAGGTGTCGATGAGCGTTCCGACGTTCGAAGAGATCATCCGAGAAGCGCACCGGCTTCTCGGCGAGACCGAGGAAGTGTTGCGTCGTGCGTGGCGTGGGGAGGGGCCGACGGAAACGCAGATTGAGACGTTGGATGACGTGCGCGGGCAGATTGCCGTGACCAAGAGCGCACTCGCGCGCATGGCACGTGGCGCGACGCACGACATGCGCGAGTTGCTCGATGCACCGCCGGATTCGCTCCAGCGGCCCATCGCGCCCATCGCGAAAGCGCCCGACACGCGTGAAAGTGCGCTTCCGCCCGCGCGACGGGCGCGAAGGCGTGCTTCGCGCTAATCCTGGCGCTTCGCGCTTCATCTGCGGATTTCACCGAGACGCATCGGAGTGGGACTGTTACCGATGGGCGCATGATGGACGTGGACGTGTTGATCGTGGGCGGAGGCCTCGTTGGCCTCTCGGCAGCGCTCTTCCTGGCGGAGCACCTCGAGCAAGGGGGCCGCGTGCTGGTCGTCGAGAAGCATGCAGGTACATCGATTCATCCCCGCGCGCGCGGCTTCAACGAGCGCACCATCGAGCACTTTCGGGCCACCCGCGCGGGGACGGTCATCGAGCGGGAAGGAGGGATCCCCGAGGAGGTTCCCATTGGCGGTATCCTGACCGCCGTTACCTTGGCCGATGCGCCGCTCGCATGGCAGCCGCGCGTGCCGCAGGCGCGGACCACCGGCCTATCGCCATGTCCGCCCGTGTTCATGGGGCAAGATCGCCTGGAGCGCATCCTTCTGCACGCCGTCACCGAGGAGGGGGTGGTGGTGCGCTTCTCCACGGAGATGACGCATTTCGAGCAGGACGGCGACGGCGTCACCGCGAACATCGTGGACCGCACCGCGCAGCGACACGAGACGGTTCGGGCACGTTACATGGTTGCCGCCGACGGCGTACGAAGCTCCGTGCGTGAGGCACTCGGTATTAGGCAACGCGGACGCGGGACCCTCGGGCACAATGTCTCGGCGGTGTTCGAGGCGGATCTCACGGAGGTGCGGCGTGAGCGGCCCTTCGGTTTCGCCATCGTCACGCACCCAGAGGCCGCAGGCATCTTCGTCAGCGCCGGTTCGAAGGATCGCTGGCTCTATGGAACCGAGATGCCTCCGGACGGCGGCGCCTTGTCGACGAAGGACTTCGTGCAACGCATCCGCCAGGCGGCAGGGCTTCCGACGCTCGCGGTGAACGTGCTCGGTGCCTTCGCCTGGGAAACGGGCGAGCGCGTGGCCGAGCGCTTCTCACACGGGCGCGTCTTTCTCGCGGGCGATGCGGCCCATCAAATGACCCCTGCGGGCGGCTTCGGCGCCAACACCGGCATCCAAGACGCAGCCAACTTGGCCTGGAAGCTCGCGTTGGTTCTCCAAGGGCGCGCACGCCCAGCGCTTCTCGACAGCTTCGACACGGAGCGACGGCCCGTGGCCACGGCGACCGCCGAGCAGGCGACCATCCTCGCATACCGCATGGCCGCGCAAGGCGGACGACCCGCGCATCCACTCGCCGCGCAGGAGCCGGTGGACTCCGACTGCGTGGTGTTCGGCTATCGCTACGGCGTTGGGGACTCGCCGCTGCCGCGGACCCTCGTCCTGGACGGCACACCCGGGAGCCGCGCCCCGCACGCCGGGCTCGACATCGACGGCGTGCCTACGTCGACGATCGATCTCCTCGGCCGCACGTTCGTCTTGTTCGCCGGGGACACCGCATGGAAAAACGCCGCCGATGCGCTCGGGCTTCCGCTGCGCACCCACGTGCTTTCCGGCTGGCAATCGGCCTACGGCGTGAAGGAGGAGGGGGCCGTGCTGGTGCGCCCCGACGGCGTGATCGCGGCGCGCTTCACACAGATGGAAAGCGATGCCGAACGCGCGCTGGTCCGCGCGTTCGACATCTTCTACGTGCTTCGTTCAGGCTAGAGCCCGCACTCGCTGCGGCACTGATTCGTGGTGCAGTTCGACTGCGCCTCGGAGTCGGCCTTGCCATCCGGGCGTGCCAAGCCGCAATCGTCGACGCACTGGAAAGGATCGGTCACGTTGGGGGCGCCGCACGCGTCGGTGCACTTCGAATACGCTTCGCAACTGGAGCCCGGGGAGCAGCGGGTCTTTTCGGCCCTGCAACGCGCCGTGGTGCAGTCGAAGCAGCTCTGCGGGGCAGGGGCCGGCGGGGGTGTGCTGCTGCCGGCATCGACTTCGGGCGCCGGGGCGTTGCAATAGTCGGCCGTGTCCTGGCAGATGGACTGGCAGGCGTTCCTGCTGCACGAGTAAAACTGATTGCACACGGCCAGGTTGCGGTAGTTCGTCTTACCCGCCGGATACTGGTCGTAGCAGTTCTTGGTGCACTGGTTGTAATCGGCGGGGGCGACCTTGTCGCAACCGATGGAGCAGCTGTAAATCTTGTGGCACTCGCTGTCCTCTTGGCACGTGGACCACTGCGAGCGGCACCAGTCGAAGTTGCAACCCTCACACGTCGCGCGCCAGTTGCCGTTGCCGGCGTCTTTGCCGTCCCAGGGCTCCCAGTTGCTGCCACCCCCGTCAATCGGGTCGTCGCTCGTGGTGATCGTACAGCCCTGGGTGGAGAGGACAGCGATTCCACCGAAAAGGACCGCGCTCAGAGCCAGCTTCCATCGATAAGTGCGAGACATGGGTAACCTCTTTGACGGCGACGGGTAGGTCGTCATTCAGGTGCGGTACGACAAAGACAGTCCAACGCGAAAAAGACTAGTCGTCCCCGACCAGGCTGTCACGTTGTCGGCTGCAGGTTGCGTTTGCGAAAGGCCGCGTACGCCACGGCCAAGGTCAGAAGATACCAGGGAATGTCGCCGATGACTTCGTACGCGGTCTTCCCGCGCATCCAGCGCACGCTTGCCTGAAGAGCTTCGACGCGGAACGTCCCCGTGTGGGCAATGACCCGCCCGACCGGATCGATCACCGCGCTCACGCCGCTGTTGGTGCTGCGGACGAGGTAACGGTGATGTTCGATGGCACGAAACTGCGCAAGGCCGAGGTGCTCCCACGGCTCGCTGGTGTCACCGAACCATGCATCGTTGGTGATGTTCACCAAGAGCTCCGGATCGGCGTGGTTGACGGCCTTGTTGGTGAAGCTCGGAAGGATGTCCTCGTAGCAGATGAGCGTCGTCACCTTGTGCTCTCCGCTGGCCGTCCGGATCCGCAGCGGGTCGAGCTTGTCGCCGGGGCTGAACTTCCCGCTGTTCGGCGACCAATGGTACAGAATGGGGAACGTATCGCCGAAGGGCAGGTACTCCCCGAAGGCCAGGAGGAACTCCTTGTCGTAGCGCGCGGTGATCTTGCCCTGCGTGTCCGTCGAAAGCGCCGTGTTGAACCAGCGCTCGCGATCCGCGTCGACGCGGAACAACACCGCGCCAAAGATGGCCGGCATCCCCAGCTGCGAGCTCACGTTGTTGAACATGAAGCGATCGGCCTTGGCCTCCGGCACGGCGAAGGTGACCGACGATTCGCTCCACACGACCAGATCGGTGCCGCGCTCCTTCAGCTCGCGCGTGAGCTTCTGATGACGGCGCAGGCCCTCGGCGGGGTCCGTGCGCTTTTGCATCAGGCCCATGTTGCCCTGCACGAGCCCCACGTTGAAGGCCTCGCTCGCCGCGGCCTGCGCATCGACCATGCGAATGCGCACGTACCCGTAGAGCAACGTGGCTGCCAAGGCACCCGCGCCAATCTGAACCAAGCGGCGATCCAGTGGCCGCTTCTCGATGCGCGACAGGATCGGCTCCGCGATGGCCAGGTTCGCGAGCAGGAGGACGACGCCAATCAAAATGGGCCCGCCCAGATCGGCCACCTGCGTGAGCGCGGGCTGGCCGTGCACCGTGGCCGCGTAATACCAGGGGAAAAGCAGCGGGAACACGAGCTCGCTCGCCACGAAGGCGGCGACGAAGACGAGGGCCGCGGGCCAACCCCGAATGGAGGCGCGCGCGTAGAGCCAGCCCATGAGCCCGAGGCGGCCGCCTTGGTACGTGCAGATGATCAGCACGAACAGCGCGCACAGCACCGTGGGGAAGCCGCTGAACGTCTTCAGCATCGTGAGCAGCCAGTAGAAGCCGAACACGTTCATCGTCGCGCCGGTCACGAGGCCGAGCCACAGCGCCAAGCGCGGCCGCTGCCCGCGGATGGCGATCCACAGCGGCACGAAGGCCACGAAGGCGAGCGGCCAGATGTCCATCCCCGCGAACGCGAGGAAGTACAGAAAGCCGGAGAGCGCGGCCATGCCGAGGGCAGGCCACACGGGCAAGGGGAGTTCGGACGGAAGGCGTAGCTTCATGCGTTGAGGATGCGGCCCACCTTCTCTAGGACGTCGCGCACGCTGAACGGCTTGGAAATGTAATGGCGTGCGCCCGCGCTGATGCCCAAAACGACGTCCTTGGCCGATGCGCGCGCGGTGAGAAACACGATGGGAACGTTGTTCCAGCGTCTATCGGCTTTGAGCAGGCGGCTCAAGGCATATCCGTTCATCTTGGGCATCATCACGTCCGTGATGATCAGCGCAGGCGCGTGAGAGCTCTGCAGGATGTCGAGCGCCTCCTGGCCGTCGCAGGCGGTGACGACCTCGTATTGCACCCCGAGCGCACGAGCCAGCAGCGTACGCACCGCCTCGTCGTCTTCGACCACCAGGATGGTTTTGCGCCGGACGCCGCCTGTTGCGGTCACAGCATGAGATTACATCACTTGATCTCGAGCAGCTCGACCTCAAAAACGAGGGTCGAACGGGGCGGAATCGCCGGCGGCATGCCGCGCTCCCCGTAGGCCAGATCGTAAGGAATGGTGAGTTTGCGCTTGCCACCAATCTTCATGCCGGCCACGCCCTGGTCCCAGCCCTTGATGACCATGCCCTGGCCGAGCTGGAACTCGAACGGCTTGCCGTGATCGCGCGAGGCGTCGAACTTCTTCCCGTCGGTGAGGGTGCCCAGGTAGTGCACCGACACGCGGTCGCCGGCCTTCGCCTCTTTGCCTTTGCCCACGGTGAGATCCTTGATCTCGAGCTTCCCGGGCGGGGCAGGCGGCGGCGCGTTTGCGGCGGACGCCGACGGGGGCGGGGAAGGTTCGCGGATCGAAGCCGTCGGACGTGCCTGGGCCGCTGTCGTCGTGGTGTCGGTCGAGATCGGTTCCGGGCTGGGTGGTTCTGTCAGCTTCGAGCAGGCTGGCAATAGCCCCACAAGACAGAGGAAGAAAGCGAGCGAGGCTGGTAGGATGCTCACGGCTTTAGCTTGGGAGAGGCAAGACGGCTTCATGCGCGGCGAAAACCTAGTCGGGCTACACTGGAAGTAAAGAGTTATGCCGCGTGTTCTCCATATCGAAGACGATCCGCGAAACCGCCTTCTGGTCCGCAAGCTGCTGACCGCCGACGGTCTCGAGGTGATCGACGCTCCCGATGGCCTCGAAGGCGTGCGTTTGGCGCTGGCTCAGCGTCCCGACCTCGTTCTCGTGGACATAAACATTCCCGGTCTCGACGGATACGAGGTGACGCTGCGCTTGCGCAACGAAGCGGGTCTCCGCGGCGTGCCCATCGTGGCCATCACCGCCGAAGGCGAACGGGAAACGAGTTTTGCCGTCGGATGCGACGGCTTTCTGCAGAAGCCCATCGATGCCCGAAGCTTCGCCCGCCAGATCCGCGATTACCTCGAGGGACGGCGTGAGCTGCCGGCGGGGCTTTCGGATACAGGGGAACGATTGCGGATGCAGAGCGGGCGAATCGTGGCGCACCTCGAGACGAAGGTGGCGGAACTATCCGCGGCCAACGAGCGGCTGCGCGACATGGATCGGTTGCGAACGGCGTTCTACCGCAACGTCTCGCACGAGCTGGCAACGCCGCTGACGCCCATCGTCGGCTACTTGCGCATGCTCATCGATGAAGAGCTGGGCGAGGTGGCCACGCCGCAGAAGAAGGCGCTGCGCGCGATGGACGACTGCGTGCGGCGGCTTCGCGCGAGCCTCGACAACTTGGTCGACGTGACCGGTCTCGAGACCGGCAAGATGCGGTTTTTCAACCGCGAGTACGACTTCCTCGACACGGTGCGAAGGGCCATCGCGCAGCAGGCCGATGCCATGGCCGAGCGGCGCCTTGCGCTGGTCGAGGAGTTGCCGCACGGGCCCATCCCCGCCTACGGCGATTCGGATCGGCTCCAGCGCGCGATTCTGCAGCTGCTCGACAATGCGGTGAAGTTCAGCCCGGAGGGCGGCACCCTCGGCATCGCCGTATGGGAGACGGAATCGACCTGCGAGGTGCTCGTGGCCGACACCGGGCCGGGCATCCCGCAGGATCGCACCGAGCGCATCTTCGAGCCTTTTTTCCAGGTCGACGGCTCGCCGACGCGCGCGCACGGCGGCGTCGGTGTTGGCCTCGCCATCGTGCGCCGGGTGGCACGCGGCCTCGGGGGCGACGTGCGCATCCAGGCCGGTGCCCAGCTCGGTCACACCGTCTTTCAGGGCGCGGTCTTCGTGCTCTCGGTGGCCCGGCACGCGCCGACTGTGGTAGCTGACGCGCGAATTTGATGATCGAAAACCGCGTTTATCTGGATTGGAACGCGACCACGCCGCCGCTGCCCGAGGTCGTCGAGGCGATGGGGGCGGCGTTGCGCGGCGCTTGGGCGAATCCCTCGAGCATCCACGCCGAAGGGCGCGGTGCGCGCGCGTACGTCGAGAATGCGCGGGCGGCGGTGGCCGAGCTCGCGGGGATCGATCCGCGCGACATCGTGCTCACCTCGGGCGGGACGGAGGCGAACAACCTCGCGCTGCGCTCGGCCTTCGCGCGAGGGCCGGGGACGCTGGTGACGAGCCGGCTGGAGCACCCGTCGATCGCGCGGGTGGCGGAGGCGCTCGAGGCCGAGGGCAAGGCGCGCGTGCGGTGGTTGCGGGTCGGCGCATCGGGTTGCATCGACCTGGACGATCTGGAGCGCGCGCTCGGGGAGGGCGACGTGCGGATCGTGGCGCTGCAGGCGGTGAACCACGAGACGGGGGTCGTTCAGCCGACCGCGGAGGCCATCGGCATGGCCTCGGCGCGTGGTGTGTGGGTGCACGTCGATGCCGTGCAGGCTTTCGGGCGCATCGACGTCGCGGGGATCAACCCCGCCTGCGGTGATGGCATCAAGGTGACGCGAAGCCTCGCCGCCCACAAGATGCGCGGGCCCAAGGGCATTGGTGCGCTGGTGACGCGCGCCGATATTCTGCTGGAGCCGCTGCTCCGCGGCGGCGCGCAAGAGCGGGGAATTCGACCCGGGACGCTCGATCCGGTGGCGGCGGCGGGGTTCGCGGTGGCGGCGAAGCATGCGCGCTCGGGGCCCGAGCGCTACGCTCGGGTGGCCGTGTTGCGCGATCGCCTGGAGGCGGGCCTCGCGCGCCTCGATCCGCGCTGCGAGGTGAACGGCGCAAAGGCGCCGCGCGCGCCGCACGTGACCAACGTGGCCTTCTCGACGTGGAACGGCCCCGAGCTGGTGGCGGCACTCGATCTGGAAGGGGTGAGCATCTCCAGCGGCAGCGCGTGCAGTGCTGGGACCATCGAGCCTTCGCCGGTCATCACCGCCATGCAGGACGAGGCGCACGCACGAAGGTCCGTGCGGTTTTCGCTGGGGGAGGCCACGACCGAGGAGTCCCTCGAGATGGCGCTTTCGGCGCTCGGTCGCGTCTTCGCACGCACGTGAGGGGCCGCATGATTGCCGCCATCATCTTCGCGTTCACCTACGTGGCGTTCTCCGTGGGGCGCGTGCCCGGTTTGCGCTCGGATCGGGTGGCCGCCTCCATCATCGGGGCGGTGCTCCTGGTTGCGTTTCGGGTGCTGTCGGTGTCCGAGGCGCAGGCTTCGGTCGACGGTGCGACCCTCGGGCTTCTGTTCGGCATGATGGTCCTCTCGGCGGCGCTGGAGGTCTCCGGCGCCTTCTCGATGATTGGCTTCTGGGTCACCCGGCGTGCCCGCAGCCCGGTGGCCTTGTTCATCGCGGTGTCGGTGTCGTCGGCGTTGCTGTCGGCGTTCCTCATCAACGACGTCGTGTGCATCGCGTTTACGCCGCTGGTCCTGCAGATCGCCGAGGCCCTGGAGCGCGATCCGCGGCCTTATCTTTTGGCGCTGGCCACATCGTCGAACATCGGCAGCGTGGCCACCATCACGGGCAACCCGCAGAACATTCTCATTGGGTCGCTGTCGGGCATTTCGTACGGGCGGTTCGCGCTCTTTCTCGCGCCGGTGGCGGTGCTCGCGCTGATCGCGAACGGCATCGTCATTTGGTGGCTTTACCGGCGCGAGCTCGGGGGCGCGTTCGTCGCGCGGTCGGCGTCGAACAAGCCCCACGTGTACCGGCGCTGGATCCGCAAGAGCAGCATCGTGACGGCGGGCGTGCTGCTCGCGTTCGTGCTGGGCATTCCACCCGCCGTCGTGGCGTTGCTGGGAGCCTCGGCCATGCTTTTCACGCGCGCGGTCAATCCGAAGCGCCTCTACGTGCGCATCGATTGGACCTTGTTGGCGCTGTTCACGGGGTTGTTCGTGGTCGTGGCGGGCGTCGAAAAAGCGGGGCTCGCCGAGCGGCTGCTCGCGGCACTGCAGCCGCTGCACCCGGAGAGCGTGTGGGGCCTCACCTTGATCTCGGCGATCCTGTCCAACGTGGTGAGCAACGTGCCCGCCGTCATGGTGCTCAAGTCCCTCGTTCCGCATCTGCCCAACGCCGAGTCGGCGTGGCTCACCTTGGCCATGGCGTCGACGTTGGCGGGGAATCTGACGCTTCCGGGATCGCTCGCGACCATCATCGTGGTGGAGCGCGCCCGGAGCCGCGCGGAGATCTCGTTCGTCGACTTTCTGAAGGTGGGCCTCCCTTCGGGGGTGATCAGCTTGCTCATCGGCGCGGCGTGGCTCGCCTGGCACGCGTGAGCGTTACGCGGCGACGCGCTGCCGTTGCCCTGTCGACGACGCGGTGGCAATGACGTCGAGCAACCGGTGGCGGGAGACGGCGTCGCGGAAGCTCGGGGCGAGCGAAGTGCCCTCGGCGATGTCGTGCGCGAGCGCTGCGTACACTTGGGCGAGCGCATAGGAGGAGCCGCGAAGCTCGGTGCCGTGCGGTCCGTAATACTGGGATGGCACCGTGTACTTCTCCAGCGCCGTCGCATCGCCGCGGGCTCCGAACAGCGCGAGATCGGAAGGGTCGAGCTCCGCAGGCTCGCTGCGTAGTTCGAGTGCGCCTTCGGTGCCGGTGATGCGGATCAGCAGATCGGTGCCGCCGCGCTCCTTGCCGGCTTCGAAGTGTGCCGCGAGGACCGCGTTGCCGTCGAAGGTGCCGCTCACGAGAACCTGGTGCGGGGAGGTGACGGGGATGACCTCCTGGGTTTCGAGAATCGTCATCGTGTCGAACTGCTGCGTCACCACCGCCGACAATTCGCGGATGTCCCCCAACGCGAAGCTCACGATGTCGAGGAAGTGGCCCCCCATGATGCTGAGAAGCGTGGCCCCATTGGCGGCGTCGGAGGCGTAGGCGCCGTACGCGGGCATTCTCGCGCCCATGTACGGCACCGGGTAGCTGAGGTTGCACGAGCGGAGCCGCCCGATGGCGCCCTCGCGCACGAGATCGCGCACGTAGAGAACGCTGGGCCAGAAGCGTCGCTGCAACCCGATGGCCGTGCGCACGCCTTTCGCATCGGCCCGCGCGCTCAATTCTTCCGCCTCGGCGGTGTTGGCGCCCAGCGGCCACTCGCAGAAGACGTGCTTGCCCGCATCGAGCGCGGCCCGCACGGCGCGCCCGTGATCGGGCGTCTTGACGGACACCGTCACCAGGTCGACCTCGGGGTGCGCGACCAGCGCCTCGGCGCGGTCGAAGGCGTGTGCCGCGCCGAATTGCCGCGCCGCCTCCTCCGCGCTCGCCCGGCGCGTCGTGCTGACCGCCGTGATCTCGTACTGCTGCGCAAGCGCCTTCAGCGCCGGAACGTGTGCGACCTTGGCCCATCCTCGTTCGGGATTCGCCCCGATGATGCCCACTCGGATTCTTTTCACGTGAGGTCCTCCAGGAGAATTATCTCGACGCCGAGATAACTTGGGCCGGTTTATCTCGACGTCAAGATGATATAGAAAAGATCGCCATGGCGAAGGCGAAGCGGGACTTGGTGGAGGAGCTGACCGGGGTCTACGCGACGCGGTTTCCCGAGTGGGACATCGAGGCGCTGACGCTGTCGATGCGCCTGGGCCACATCGGGCGGACGCAGCTGGCCCGCTGCGACGAGATCACCGATCGCTACGAGATGGGCTCCTCGGGCTTTCTCACCTTGGCGCTCCTCGCCTCGACCCCGGAGGGCGAGGGGGTCACGCCCGGGGTTCTCATGGACTGCATGGACTGCCCGAGCGGCACCGTCACGCACCGTCTCAATCTATTGGAGCGCGCCGGCCTTTTGCGGCGCCAGGTGGATCCCACGGACCGGCGCAGCTTTCGCCTTCACGTCACGCCGCTCGGTCTGGAGAGGCTCACGGCGTGCGCCGACGAGTACTTTGCCGTCCTGCGCGAGCCGTTCGCCAAGCTTACGCGCGCCGAGCGGCAGACATTGATGGCGCTCTTGCGCAAAGCCGGCGGCGGCTTCAAGGAGCGATGAGCGCGGCGGCTCAGCCCACGTACCGGCCGAACCAGTCGAGCACCTTGGTCCAGGCCTGCGTGGCCGCGGGGGCGTTGTAGCGCGGCCCGGTGTCGTTGAAGAAGGCGTGGTCCGCGCCCGGGTAGGTCACGATTTCGTGCGTGAGGCCGGCCTTCTCCAGGGCCGCTTTGGCCGCGGGTTGCGAGGCGTTGACGCGTCCGTCGAGCTCCGCGTAGACGCCGAAAACGGCAGTCTTGGCGCCGGTGAAGTCGGTGCCCTCGGGCAGGGGGCCGTAGAACGGGGCGGCGGCGGCGAGCCTCGCGTCTTTGGTTCCGACGAGGCGCCATGTCATGCCGCCGCCGAAGCAAAAGCCGATGGCCGCGAGTTTGACGCCGGGGGTTCGCTTCGCCAGCTCGTCGAGCCCCGCCTTCATGTCGGCCACGAAGCGCTCCGGTGGCACCTTCGACAGCGCCGCCGTCGCATTCGCCGGCTCGCCAAGTGCTGCGGTGCCGCCCTCTTCGGAGAGAAGATCGATGGCGAGCGCCGAGTAGCCGGCCTTGGCAAACCGCTGCGCGACCACGCGAAAGTGCTCCAAGAGACCTTTGTTCTCGTGAATCACGAGCACCCCGCCGCGCGGCGAATCCGCCCGCGCCCACGCCCCTTGAAGCGTGCGACCTTCGGGGCCGGCAAAGGTGATGCTCTCGGCGCCGCCGCCGGCCGCGGCGTTCGCGTTCGCGCCGGCGGGCACGTTGGGTTCCTTGGTGTCGGCGCACCCGGCGATCAGGTTCGAGGCTGCCGCCGCCGTCAGCCCCATCAACCCGAGACGCTTGAGCGCCTCCCGCCGCGAGATGATTCCGTCCGCGCAATCCAGAACGACTTCGTCTTGGAGGTAACGTTGGATCTCGTTCATCGGCCGACTTTACGCCGGCCGAGGACGGGGGAGGCGGTCAATGTGCCACGGATTACGTCCCGTTAATGAGCCGTGTCGCGAGATCCGGGCTGAAGGTGCCCGCGGGGGTGTTCGGAGCGGTGCCGCAGGGGCCGTCGGAGTCGCCCGGGACCTTGATCCAGAGGACCGCGTCGGTGTTGCCGCTTCCGAACTTGGATACGGCGCCCAGTTTGCGGCCGGCGGGGTTGCACCATTCGTTGTCCTTCGACCCGTTGCCGTTGCGGCTGGTGTCGATGACGAACTTCTTCGTGTAACCGAAGTTGCCCGAGAGAGCCGAATTGACGTCGTTGCCATACGTCGTCGATTCGGATGTCTTGTAGAAGTTCGACACGTTGATGGCGAACCCGCGGACGTTGCGCAGGCCCGCGGAATTGAGCCGCTCGGCCATGGTCGCGGGCGCAATCCACTTGGCGTTGCCGCCATCGACGTACGCGCGGGCCTTGGGCGCCTTGTCGCGGAATTGCTCGGTGGCGTACTTGATCAAGTCGAGGCGGGTCTTTCGCTCGCCGTCGTTCGGGAGGCAATCGATTTGAGCCAGCGCGTCGGGCTCGATGACCACGATGGCCTCGCGGTTGCCGATGGCGCCGGCGAATTTCGAGATCCACGTGCGAAAGCCGGCCGGGCTTCCCGCGCCACCGCTGGATGCGCCGCCGCAGTCGCGTCCCGGAATGTTGTACGCCACTAGGATCGGCCACTTCTTGGCGGTGGCCGCTGCGCCCACGTAGTTGGAAACGTCCTTGGCAATGTCGTTGTTCCAATTGCCGAACCAGCGCGCGCCGGCCTTGCTCGACAATTTCGACTTGATCGTCGCCGCGCGGGAATCGCCGCCATGGCTCTTGACCCAGTTGGCAGCATTCGAGTTGGGATCGACGTAGAAGCCATCGGCCGCGCTCAGTTCCAATTCGGCATTGGAACCGTCCTCGGCTTGGTCGTCCGCCGAGTCGCGGGTGATCTCATCGTTCTCGCTGCCGGCTACGTCAGCGTCCGTGCCGCTGCAACCGACGCCGAACATGGTGAACAATGTAGCGACCATGGATAGTCCGTGTATGCGCATTATCACTCCTTCTTGCGAGGATCTTTCGTATCCATGATTGTAAGTGCAGTTTTCGGGCCGGCGCACGATATCAAAATAGCGCGAACCGCGAGTTCACACTTGGCTAACGCAACGTTCGATTGCGAGGGGCCGAGCTGGAGACGTCGTTACAGTCAAGGAGCGGCAGCGAGACAACCCCGGCGAGGCCGGCGCCCTCGCCCGTTTCTCGTGCGAGGATCGCCGTGGGGCGTGGCGATCCTTACTTGTTGAACCACACGGCGCGCCGGTCCCGCCGGCTTCGTCCCGCTGCCGCGCTCCTCGCACGGCGCTGGCTCGAGAACTGGTTGCATTCAGTCGAAAGTTACCTCACGTGCCATTGATCAATCGCGTCGCGATATCCGGGCTGAATGTGCCTGCAGGCGTGTCGGGTGCGCTGCCGCAGGGCCCGTCGGAATCGCCGGGGACCTTGACCCACAAAAGCGCATCTGTGTTACCGCTCCCGAATTTCGAAGCCTCGCCCAGTTTGCGGCCGGCCGGGTTGCACCACTCGCCATTCAGGGAGCCATTGCCATTGCGGCTGGTGTCGATGACGAACTTGGTCGTGTACCCGAACTGGCTCGACAGGGCCGCGCTGACGTCGTTGCCGTACGTCGTCGATTCACCGGTGGTGTAGAAGTTCGATACGTTGATGGCAAACCCTCGAACGCTGCGCACGCCGGCGGAATCGAGACGCTTGGCCATGGTCGCGGGGGTAATCCATTTGGCATTGCCTCCGTCCACGTAGGCGCGGGCCTTGGGGGCCAATGTGCGGAATTGATCGGTTGCATACTTCATCAAGTCGAGACGGGTTTGCCGTTCGCCGTCGTTGGGAAGGCAATCGAGCTGAGCCAATGCATCGGGCTCCACGACCACGATGGCCTCGCGGTTGCCGACGGCGCGTGCGAACGAAGCAATCCACGTGCGAAACGCCTCCGCGCTGCCCGCGCCGCCGCTGGATGCGCCACCGCAATCGCGGCCCGGAATGTTGTACGCGACCAGGATAGGCCACTTTTTCGCCGCGGCCGCCGCACCCACGAAGCTGGAGACGTCCTTGGCAATGTCGTTGTTCCAATTGCCGAACCAGCGCGCGCCGGGCTTGTTTGCAATATTCGACTTGATCGCCGCCGCACGCGAATCGCCACCATGGTTCTTTGCCCAATTCGCGGAATTGGAATCCGGATCGACGTAAAACCCATTCGCCGTTACCGTCCCCGCATCGGTCGTGGTTCCACCATCCGCCGTCGTGCCAGGATCGCCCGTGCCGTCTCCCGGCGGATTTTTCGGCGAATCCCCCGTGATCCCATCATTCCCATGGTCGTCGGGCCGGCCGGTACCCGGCGAGTCCGTGCTGCTGCAAGCCACGGTCTGCATGGTGAACTGCACGATCACCAGCGGCCAAATATGTAGGCGCATGCGTACTCCTTCGTTATGCGACGATTGCCGAGTTGCTATTGCGATAGCAGCTTCTAGACAATGGCGCAAAAGCGGATACGCTTTTACAGATTCGCCAGTTGTTGACAATCGAGCAGCGGCAGCGGGAAAATCCGGCGAGCCCGGCACCCAAGTCCGGCCCCCAGCGCTGGATCGCCAGAAGGTCTGCGCCCTTCGCTTGCTGGTAACACGTCGCGCCGGCCCCGCCGGTCTCTTCTCGCTGCCGCGGTTCCAGCATCAGGTCGCCCTGACCTGGAACCTTCAATCGACCGTGCCCTTCGCTCGAAGGCCGTCAGAAATTCACGCGTGCGGGCTGGCCGGCGACCGCGTTTGCGTCGGGACCGGCGACCTGGATGGGGATCCAGAAGGCGCGAATGCGGGCAAAACTGCCCGATCGTTGATAGCCGGCGAGGCCGAAAAGCACGTTCCAGAAATACCCCGTCGGATCTTCTCCGTAGGAAAAGATCGGAAGGAGGTGGAATTGCCAATCGGTTCCGCCCACCACCCTCTTTTGCATGTACAGGGTATTGCCGGCAACCTGCAGAACGGAGTCGTCCGATGTGTCGGCAAAACGCCAATAGAGCGGGAACCCGACGGTGGTGCGGCCCTTGGGGCTGGCGAAATCCCAGAAGAAGGGGGCTACGACCGAGTGCGTGTTGCGGTCGTTGCGTCCGAAATACAGAATAGGGTGAAGATCGGCTTCCCACCCGTGCTGGTCGGTCGACACGGTGATGGTGGGGAATGCCCACCAGGTGCGCGATTGGCCGTAGGTTTCGAACTTGCCAAACAGCGGGGTGAGGAAGTCGTGCCCGCGCGGCGAATCCGATTGATAATAGAAGGGCGCCATGGCCCACGCGTGAAGGCCGATGTCCTTGTCGCGGTAATCGTAAAAGAGCGGAAGAATCGGCCCAGCCGCGGTGAAGCGCGTCGCATTGTTGCGCGTGGTGGCCACGCTGAAGAGCGGCGTGAGCATCGTGTCGCTGGTCATCGTCACGCGGCGCAAGTAACCGGGAATGACGAACAGCGATTCCGTCTCGCTCCGGCCATAGTGGAAGAGCGGCAGCAGCGTGGTGTGGTGCTCGCGGATGCCGCCCGTCTCCGGCTTGCCCTGAATGTGAAAGAAGAGCGGCGCGATGTCGAACACGCTGCGCTTCGGATCCGAGGCCATGATGAGCGGGCCGGCCACGGTGAAGGAGCTATTCTCGACTTCCCGATAGCGATGATAGAAGAGCAGCGGCGGAATCAACGTGTACGTCTTGCGCGTGCCGTCGATGGAGCCGTTGTTTCCGTGGAAGAAGAAGGGGACGAGGCCCATGTCCACGTCGAGCTTCGTGCGGTCGCGGAAGAAGGGGCCCACCAGCGTGAAGGCTCCGTCTTCGTTGTAGTGCGACGTGGTGAGGAGCAGCGGGGCGTGGAAGTAGCCCGCCTTGGGGCGCGACCCTTCGAAGAACAAGGGCGCGAGCCAGTTGTCGTGCTCCCCGGGTGCCTCGCGGTGGGCGATGGGGCCGAAGACGTAAACTCTATTTTGATTTTCGCGCACCCGCCAGGCCAACGGGAAAAGCACGTCGGCATCGATGCGCGGCGAACGGCGCTGGTAATACAGCAAGCCAATCAGCGATTCGCGATCGACTTTGCTTTCCCCGGTCGTGGGCTTCGACGGATCCGGAAGGCCGCGCGTGTGCTCGAGATAGAGCGGCGGCAAAAGGCGAAATCGGTAATCGCCTTTGCGCTCTTCGTAATACGGAAAATACTTGCGATGCATTTCCCCGGTCGCCGCCGGGGGCTCCGGATCCGCATCGGTTCCAATGCGCCCGCGGGTCTCGGGGCTGATCGCCAAGGGATCGGCCGGGGCCTGCACCTGCGGTTCGTTGCGCGCGGGGGCCACCTGCTGGCGTGGTTGATCGTCGTCGCCCGCACCGGGCGCCTGCTTGTCATCGTCCTTCGACGTGTCGCTCGAGGAGGGAGGCGGCCTGCTGCCACCCACGGGCACGGACGGATTGCCACCGCGCTGCGCCTGGGCGGACAGCGAAAGCAAGGACGTGAAAAGCGTAAATAAGGTAAAAGTACGGAAATTCCTCACCGGCTCCTCGACTTCAATCGATCGGCCACGATGCGAACGACGTCGCTCAAGGCGATGGAGTCTTGCGTGTGGCCCAGCAGGTCCTTCACCTGCGCGGTGCCCGCCGCGATTTCATTCTCGCCGAGGATGAGCGCCACACTGCAGCCCAGGGCGTTGGCCCGGCGCAATTGGCTTTTCAGCGAGCCCCCACGCGTGTCGACCTCGGTGGCGATCCCGTGCTTTCGCAAATCGCGCCCCAGGATCATGGCCTGTTCGATGGCCCCCGCGCCCAGCGGAGAGACATAGGCATCGATGCGCGACGGCTCGATGGTCGCCTCGCTGGCGATGACCAGCCGCTCGACGCCGGCCGCGAAGCCGATGGCCGGGACGCTCGGGCCACCGAGCTCTTCAATCATATTGTCGTAACGCCCGCCGCCCGCGAGGGTGTCGCCGGCGCCCAGCTTGTCGGTGGCGCCTTTGATCTCGAACAAGGTGCGCGTGTAATAGTCGAGCCCGCGAACGAGGCGCGGGTCGACCGTGAAGGGGACACCGAGCGCGGTGAGTGCGCGCTGCAACCCGTCGAAGTGGGCCTTGTCGTCGTCGGAGAGGAACTCGGCCAGGCTCGGGGCCTCGGCCACGATGGCCTTGTCGCCTTCGTTCTTCGAATCGAGGATGCGCAGCGGGTTGGTCCCCATGCGGCGTTGCGACTCGGCACTGAGCTCCGCGCGCCGCGGCTCGAGAAAGGCCAGCAGGCCCTCGCGGTAACGGACGCGGGCCTCGGGGCCGCCAATGGAGTTCACGAGCACGCGGACGTCGGGGATCTGCAACTTGGCCATGAAGCCAACGACGAGGTCGATCAATTCCGCGTCGCAGCCCGGGCCGGGATCGCCATAAATTTCGCAATCGAGCTGGGAAAACTGCCGGTAGCGCCCGCGCTGCGGCCGCTCGGCCCGAAACATGGGGCCGTACGAGAACCACTTGGTGACGGGCTCACGCGTGTGGATCCGGTGCTCGACGTAGGCGCGCGCCAGGCCCGCGGTGCTCTCGGGCCGCAGGGTGAGACCCTCGTCGTGGTGCGTGAAAGAGTACATCTCCTTCTCCACGACGTCGGTCGCCTCGCCGATGGTGCGAACGAACAGGCCGGTGGGCTCCACGCAGGGCGTGCGCACCTCCGAGAATCCGTAGCAGCGCGCGGTTTCCGCGAAGAGGCGCTCGAGATGCTGCCACCGGCAAATTTCGTCCGGCAGGACATCATTCATGCCTTTAACAGCGCGAAGTTGCGTGGTCCGGGAGGGCGGGGAGGTCATCCAGCGCGGGGACCTTACACTGTCCTTGTCCAGGCTGTGCGTTGAAAGTAGACGTTCTGTCGTGGAACGTTCTGGACGCGGGGGCAAAGGCGGCAAAGTGCGCAAACGGGTCTGTGCCCTCGATCTAGGCGCTGCGCGCGTGGGCGTGGCCATCGACGACGAGCTCGGCCTCTATGCGCATGGGCGCGGGGTGCTCGATGGTCGCGATACCAAAGCGCTTTTGCGCCATCTGGCCGACATGGTCGAAGAGGACGGTGTGGGCCGTTTCCTCGTGGGCCTGCCGCTCGATATGAAGGGCGGGGAAGGGGACGCCGCCCGCAAGGCACGCCTGCTCGCGCAACGCATCGCCGATGCAACGGGCGTCGAGGTCGAGTTGATCGACGAGCGCCTCAGCACCGTGCAAGCGCGGCGTGCGCTCGCCGCCAGCGAGGTGCACGGGAAAAAGGCCCGCGCGCGCATCGACGAGGTTTCCGCGGCGACCCTGCTGCAAGCGTGGCTCGACGCGAGGCGCGAATGACGGAAAAGAAAAAGCCGTCGCCGAAGCCGCCGCGAAAGCGAACGTCGCGCCGGCCGCCGGCGCCTTCCGGGGCGAGAAAAAAGGCGCCGACGACGCGCACCATCACGGTGACCAAGTGGCTCGCGGTGGCCATGCTCATCGCGGCGGCGGGCCTCTTTGGCGCCCTGGTCGTGCTCTATCCGGCGCGCCCTGGTCCGGGCCCCGGCCGCGAGGTCGATCTCGCGCTCATGGGCGACGAAACCCCCGAGGCCCTCGCCGGCAAGCTCGCGGGGGCCGGCGTCGTGGCCGACGCGCGGCTCTTTGCCTGGTACATTCGCGCGAGCGGGGCCAGCGGGAAAGTCGCCAAGGGGTCGCACTTCCTCACCGACGATCTGTCGCCCCACGAGCTCCTCACGCGCGTGGAGAAGCGCGGGGCTGCCGCCAAAGTCAAGGTGGCCGTCCCGGAGGGCTTTACCTCGTTCGACATCGGCAAGCGGCTTCACGCGCAGCGCGTTTGTTCCAAAACGGCGTTTCTCGAGGCCACGCGCGACCGGCGCCTTCTCGCCGAGCTCCGCATCGACGGCGACTCCGCGGAAGGCTTTCTCTTTCCCCTGACCTACGAGCTCCCGCAAGACAGCCTGGCCGAGGACGTCGTGCGGCGCATGAAGCTCGAGTTCGAGCGCCGCTACGCCACTTTGGAGGAGCGACACGCGTCCAGCATCCTCGATTTGGATCAAACGCTGCATTGGAGCACGCGCCAAATCGTGACCTTGGCGTCGATGATCGAAAAAGAAGCGGTCGTCGACGACGAGCGTCCCATCATTGCCAGCGTCTTTCTCAACCGACTGCGCGACCCGAAATTCACGCCGAAGCTCCTGCAGTGCGATCCCACGGCCGGCTACGGTTGCCTGCTCGACCCCGCGCGCTCTCCGGCGTGTGCGGCCTACACCGGGAAGATCACGCATGACGTCGTGGCCGACCCAACGAATCCGTACAACACGTACAAACACGAGGGCCTACCGCCCGGCCCCATCTCCAATCCCGGAACGAAGTCGCTCGAGGCGGTCATGAATGCGAGCAGCACCCATTACTTCTACTTCGTGGCCAAGGGCGGAGGCCGGCATCACTTCTCCGAAACCTACGCGAGCCATTCCGCCGCCACGAACAAGGAATCCCTAACCCCTAAACCCTAGCCCCTAAACCCTAGACCTGATACATCCGTGCCGTGATTCTCGCGGCCGATGTTGGGGGAACGAATGCAAGGCTGGCGATCTACACCGCGGACGGGGAGCAGCTCGTCCGTCGGGAGAGGTTCGCCAGTACGGAATATAAAAGCTTCGAGGATGTCGCGCGCGCATTTCTAAAGCCCGACGAGAAGCCGCTGGCCGCCTGCATTGGCGTGGCCGGTCCGGTCGTCGACGGGCGCGTGGTCGCGACGAACCTCCCTTGGGTGCTCGACGAGCGGATCATCGCGCAGTCGTTGGGCATTCCGCGCGTGGCGCTGATCAACGATCTGGTCGCCCTTTCGATGGGCGCATCGCACGCTCGCCCGGAAGACCTGGTGCTGCTTCACGGCAGCGCCTTGCCCCGCACCAAGGGGGCCAACCTGGCCATCCTCGCGGCCGGCACGGGCCTCGGCGAGGCCGTGCTCGTGTGGGACGGTGAGAAACACGCCGTATGCGCCACCGAGGGCGGTCACGTCGACTTCGCCCCGCGCAACGAGATCGAGATCGAGCTCTTGCGCTACCTGATTTCCCGGGTGAAGGGACGGGTCAGCTACGAGCGCATCCTTTCCGGGCCGGGCATCGGCAACCTGTACGACTTTTTCCGCGACGCCAAAAACATCCCCGAGGACGATGCGATTGCCCAGGCCATCGCGTCGGCGGAGGATCGCAACTCGGCCATTACGAAGTTTGGCACCACCGGCGAGAGCACGGCGGCCGCCCGCGCCATGAAGCTGTTCATCAGCCTGTATGGCGCCGAAGCCGGCAATCTGGTCCTGAAGTCGCTGGCCCTCGGCGGCATCTTCGTCATGGGCAAGATTGCGGTGACCCTCACGCCGCAGCTCGTGTCGAAGGGATTCGTCGAGTCCTTCCTCGACAAGGGGCGCATGCGATCCCTTCTCGAGAAGGTGCCCATCGCCTTGGTCACCGACTCCACCATCGGCCTTTCGGGCAGTGCCCGTTACGCCGCTCTCCTTTACGGCAAGCCCCCGACAACAGCCCTGTAGGAAGGGAAGAACGATGCCCCGCGAATACGATCCGAAGGCCGCGCTCCTTTCGATCAACACCATCAAAACGTTGGCGATGGACGCCGTGCAGAAGGCGAACAGCGGCCACCCCGGGACCCCGATGGGGCTCGCGGAGATCGCGTTCGAGATCTGGACCGGCTACCTCCGCTACGATCCGAAGGACCCGCACTGGATTGGACGCGACCGTTTCGTTCTGTCGAACGGTCATGCGTCGATGCTTCTGTACTCGATGCTGCACCTCGCAGGGTTCGACCTGCCGCTCAAGGAGCTCGAGAACTTCCGCCAGTGGGACTCGAAGACGCCGGGCCATCCGGAAAGCCACATGACCGTGGGCGTCGAGACGACGACCGGTCCGCTGGGGCAGGGCGTGGGCAATGCCGTGGGCTTTGCGCTCGCGGCCAAGCTGCACCAGGCTCGCTTTGGCGAGCCGTTCAAGGACGTGCATGTCTACGCCATCTGTGGCGACGGCGACCTGATGGAGGGCGTGAGCGGCGAGGCTTCGAGCATCGCTGGTCACCTCGGGCTGGACAATTTGATCGTCTTCTACGACGACAACAAGATCACCATCGAGGGTGAGACGTCGCTCGCGTACTCGGAAGACGCTGGCAAGCGCTACGAGGCGTACGGGTGGTTCGTGCAGCACATCGACGGTCACGATCGCGCGCAGATTCGCGCGGCCATCGATCGGGCGCGCGCTGAGAAGGGAAAGCCCTCGTTCATCGTGGCGCGCACGCACATCGCGAATGGCGCGCCCAACGCGCACGACACCGCGGAGGCGCATGGCGCACCGCTGGGTGAAGAAGAGATTGCGGCCACCAAGAAAGCCCTCGGCTGGGACTACCCGAAGTTCACCGTGCCGGACGAAGTGCGTGCGCTCTTCGCGCAGCGCGCGGCCGACAACACCGCCGAGCACCAAGCGTGGAACACGCGTTACGACGCCTGGCGCAAGGCGAACGAGGCGCAGGCCAAGCAGCTCGATAGCTTCCTCGCCAAAGAGGTGCCCGCGGATCTGTACGAGCAGCTCCAGAAGGCGCTGCCCGAGAAGGAGGACGCGACCCGCAACATCTCCAACGCGATCCAGCAGACGGTGGCCAAGTTGGTGCCCTCGCTGATCGGTGGCTCGGCGGACCTGGCGCCGTCGACGAAGACGCTCATCAAGGGCAGCGCCGGCGTGGCCAAGGGGCAGTTCGAAGGGCGCAACATGCACTTCGGCATCCGCGAGCACGGCATGGGCGCGGTGTGCAACGGCATGGCGCTCTTCGGGGGCATCATCCCGTACGGCGCGACGTTCCTCATCTTCAGCGATTACATGCGCCCGAGCGTGCGCTTGTCGGCGCTGATGGAGCAGCAGGCGCTCTGGATCTACACCCATGACTCGGTGATGCTCGGCGAGGACGGGCCGACCCATCAGCCCATCGAGCAGAACTTCGCGCTGCGCCTCATTCCGAACCTGTTCTTGGTGCGTCCCGCCGACGCGCTCGAGACGGCGGCGGCGTGGGCGCTCGCCTTGCAGCGTCGCAAGGGGCCGACGGCGTTCGCGCTCAGCCGGCAGAAGCTGCCGAAGATCGCGCGCGACGCGAACTTCGACCCGAAGAACGTGCTGCGCGGCTTGTACACGGCGCAAGAGGCGACCGGCGGCAAGCCGGACGTCATTCTCGTGGCCAGCGGCAGCGAATTGCACCTTGCCACGGGCGCACGCGAGCGCCTCGAGAAGGCGGGGCGCAAGGTGCGCGTGGTGAGCGCATTCTGTCTCGAGGCGTTCCACGCGCAGGATGCGGCCTACCGCGAGGCGCTGCTTCCGCACGGCGTGAAGAAGGTCTCCATCGAGGCGGGCCGCAGCGAGCCGTGGCGCGCGATCCTCGGCGACGACAGCCTCAACTTGGGCATCGACCGCTTCGGCGCGAGCGCCCCGGACAAGGTGCTCGCGGAGAAGTTCGGTCTGACCGTCGACGCCGTGACCAAGTCCGTCGAAGGCTGGCTGAAGTAGCCTGAGATAGCCGATTAACCGAGGCCGCCAGCGGCCTTGTCGATGAGCCACGTCACCGAGCGCACCTCACGAAGGTAACGCGCGGGGGTGACGTGGACGTCGCCGCTGGTGGCCCAAACGCGTTCCAGCGCCTCTTGCTTGCCCTTGCCGACGGCGAGCACCAGCGCCGCGCGCATTTGCTCGATGACGGGCGCCGTGAGGGACAGCCGCGCCTCGCGGTTGCCGGCGGCGGGCACCTCGACCACGAGGCGATCCGTCACGTCGACGGTGGGCTCGCCCGGAAAGAGCGACGCCGTGTGCCCGTCGTCGCCGATGCCGAAGATGCCCACGTCGAACTCGGCCATGCCGGTCTCGCTCCAGCGAAGGCGCGAACGGATCTCCAGATCGTATTCGCGCGCGGCCGCGGCCAGATCGAGCGCCTCGCCCTGCATGCGGTGAATGCGCTCGGCCGGGATGGGGGCGCGGTCGAAGAGGGCCTCCTTCGCCATGCGGTAATTGCTGCGCGGGCTATCGGGCGGCACGGCGCGCTCGTCGACGAAGAAGAACTCCACCTTCGTCCAATCGATGCGCGAGTTCTCGGCCAGGGCCGCGTACGCGGGGCCCGGCGTGCTTCCGCCCGAGAGGGCCACCGTGGCGTAACCATGCGTGTCGATCGCGTTGCGAATGCAATTGCCGAGTCGATTCGCCGCCTCGCGGGCGACGGCCTCCCCATCCGGTAGCGCGACCAGGCTTCCCGGTACGACTTTGGTCGTCATGTGCAACTCAGTCCTTCCTCTTCGATTTTCTCCGAAAACTGCGCCGACTCGTCCAACGTCAAATCGACCGCGGCACGCTGCAGCGTGCGTTCGAGCACGCGCGCACCGCGGTTCGTGCTGAGGCGCACCGTCTGCTCCGTGGCGCTGGGCAGATCCACGTCGAGCTTCCAGGTGAGGACGTCCGCATCGGGCGTGGCCCCTTCGAGACCGCTCCGCAGGGTGCGCGCGATGGACCCTGCGGCCACGAAGCCGTCGGCCTCCGCCTCGAAGGCCAACCCCGCGAGGGCCGCCGGCGCCACGCCCTCGGGCCGAGGCACCGCGTTCAGCTTGAGGGTCACTTGCTCGCCGTCTTCGCGGACGAAGCGCGAACGACCGCCCACGCGCTGAACCTTCCACCCGAGGCGCGTGGCCAACCACCCCAGGATGAGCGCGCCCTCCGACCCAAGCCGCGCACCCGCCTCGGACGCCTGCGAAATGGTCACGCTGGTGATGCGCTTCGCGTGCCCGCACAACTTTGGCTCGTCGAAGAAGCGCGCGAACATCTCCTGCCACGGCCCGACGCGCGTCCACGCCATGTCGGCGACCGAGGGCCGCCCCGGTTTTTCCCGCGCCCAGCGCGCCAGCGCCAGGAGGCTCGTGAGCGACGTGTACTCCGTGTCGAGCACCACGCGATCGGCTTCGCGGGTCATCGAGAGGAACACGGGATCCTCCACGTGCACGCGCCCGAGCCACACCAGCACCGTGGGAAGCTCGGGGAGGAGCAGCGCTTCCACCGCGCTTCCCGCGCGCGAGGCCAGCGCGCCCGCCGCCGTGAGCCGGAGCCGCTCGGAGCACGTGATCTGCGCCCCCTCGTTCACCGTGCACACCGCGGTCACGTCGCCCTCGAGCCCGCTCTCTGCCTCGGGATCGATGGTCACGATGATGGCGCGCGCCGGAATGCCGCGCGTCACCTCGTCCACGATGTGCGTGTACTTGTCGGCCAGCTTGTGCGAGCCCGCCACGACGATGAGGTTCATCGCGCACACGCGCGACTTCACCGGTTCACCGGGTTGCGGCACCCAGAGGTCGCGCAGCTCGCGCTCGAGGCGTGAGAGCACCTCGCTCGGGCGCGGATGCTGAGCCTGCACCTGCTCTTGCGTCATGGCTTCCTCCATCGCCGCCCGTCACGCGCGAGGAGATCGTCAGCCTGCTCCGGGCCCCACGAGCCGGCCGGATACTGCGGCGGCGGTGCCGCGCCCGCGTTCCATGCCTCGAAGACGGGGTCGATGAACGCCCACTGGTGCTCCACTTCGTCCGAACGCGTGAACAGCGTCGCATCGCCGCGGATGGCATCGAGCAGGAGCCGCTCGTACGCCTCCGGCGTGTTCGAGCCGAATGCCGTGCCGTAGCGGAAGTCCATCGACACGTCCCGCAGGATCGTGGCCTGCCCCGGCTCCTTGCTGATGAAGCGAACCGCAATGCCCTCGTCCGGCTGGATGCGGAGCGAAAGGACGTTGGGCGTGATGCCTCCGTCGGTCGGCCGGAAAAGGCTGTGCGGCACCTTCTTGAACTGCAGCGCAATCTCGGTCACCCGGCGCAGCATGCGTTTGCCGGCGCGCACGTAGAAGGGGACACCGCCCCAGCGCCAATTGTCCACGAAGACGCGCGCGGCCACATAGGTCTCGACGGCGCTGTCCGTGGCGACGTCCGGCTCCTCGCGGTAGGCCGGCACTTCTTCGGCGCGCACGTGCCCGCGCCCGTACTGCCCGCGCACCACGTTCTCGGTCACCAGCGAATGCTCGATGGGCCGGAGCGACCGAAGCACCTTCACCTTTTCGTCGCGCACCGCATCGGCCTCGAGCGAAATGGGCGGCTCCATCGCCGTGAGGCACAGCAGCTGCATCAGGTGGTTTTCCACGATGTCGCGGGTCACACCCGTCTTCTCGTAGAACTTGCCGCGCCCTTCGACGCCAATCTCCTCGGCCACGGTGATCTGCACGTGGTCGACGTGCTCGCGCGTCCACACCGGCTCGAAGAGGCTGTTGGCGAAGCGGAAGACGAGCAGGTTCTGCACCGTCTCCTTGCCGAGGTAGTGGTCGATGCGGAACACCTGCTCTTCCTCGAAGACCTTCGAGATCGTCGCATTGAGCGCGCGGGCACTCGCCAGGTCGTGCCCGAACGGCTTCTCGATGACCACGCGCGTCCACGGTGCGCTGCGATCGCCGTTCGGCGGCGGCGCCACCAAGCCCGCCTCCTTCAACCCGCGCGCGATGGTGCCGAAGTCCGCCGGGGGCACGGCCAGGTAGAACAACCGATTTTTCCGCGTGCCGCGCTCTTGGTCGAGCTGCTCCAAGTGCGCGCGCAATTTCTCGTACGTGCCCTTATCCTCGAAGGTGCCGGCCACGTAGCTGACACCTTTCTCGAAGTCGCTCCACACCGCGCTGTCGACGGGCTTGCGGCGCGAGAACTTGCTCACGCCCTCTTTCATCTCCTCGCGGAACTGCTCGTTCGTCTTCGGGCGCCGGGCCACGCCCACCACGGCGAACGAACCCGTGAGGTAGCGGCCCAGGGCAAGGTTGTAGAGCGCAGGCACGAGCTTGCGCCGCGTCAGGTCCCCCGAGGCGCCGAAGATGACCACGGCGCACGCATCGGCGTGGCGATCGAACATGGTGGTGTCGCGAAGCGGGTTCGTCATGTTGGGAGCTCTCGCTTTGATGGGACGGGGTTGACCGCGTGGACCTGCCGCATGAAGGAACGTAGGTTATTACGCCTTCTTGACTGCGTGGCCGCCGAACTCGTTACGAAGTGCCGCGAGCACACGCAGTGCAAAAGATTCGTCCTGGCGCGACGCGAAGCGCGCGAACAGCGAGGCTGCAATCGTCGGCACGGGCACCGCACGCGCCACGGCTTCGTTCACCGTCCAGCGCCCTTCGCCCGAGTCTTCGACGTACGCCTTGAGGCCCGTAAGATCCGGATCCTTCTTGAAGGCGCTTGCGGCTAGCTCCAGAAGCCACGATCGCACCACGCTGCCTTGGTTCCACACGTTGGACAGGTCCGCGAGGTTGTAGCCGAACTCGCTCGCGCGCAGGAGCTCGAAGCCCTCGGCGTAGGCCTGCATCATCGCGTACTCGATCCCGTTGTGAACCATCTTGGCGAAGTGACCCGCGCCGGCCTTTCCGAAGTAGGCGACGCCATCTTTGGGAGCCAACGTGATGAGCGCCGGCTCGACGTGTTGGTAAGCGGTAGGGTCTCCGCCGACCATCAGACAATAGCCGTTCTCCAATCCCCACACGCCGCCGGACGTACCCGAGTCGAGAAAGCGCAGCTTCTTGTCCGCGAGCGCGTTCGCGCGGCGGACCGAATCGTGGAAGTTCGAGTTGCCTCCATCGATGACGATGTCGTTCGGCGAGAGGAGCTTCGCCACGTCCTCGATGGTCTTCTCCGTGGGCGCGCCCGAGGGCACCATCACCCAGACCGCGCGGGGCGCATTCAACTTCGCGACGAGATCTTCGAGAGACTTTGCACCGGTGGCGCCCTCACTGGCCAAGCGGTCGACCGCAGCGGTGTCGCGATCGTAGGCAACGACCTGATGACCGCCGCGCAAGAGCCGCCTGACCATGTTTCCGCCCATCTTGCCCAGGCCAATGATTGCAATCTGCATCGTCGTCCTCCGTGCTCTTTCGAGCATCTCGTCCGCTGCACTCATTCCGCATGCCTGCTGCTGAAATCCAACACGAGCCAGGCGCGAGCGCATCCGTGAAGCCGCACGAGTGTACAGGATTGCGCATCGGATGCGCGCGACGTCTGCACAGCAAAAGCGCTGCGTTGCGCTGGCCCGCGTGATGCTTAGGTTCCTCTGCGTTCGAGGTCGATGCACACCAGGGTGCGGGGACTAGGAGCTAGCGATGAAGGAAATAGGACAAGGCGCAAAGTTGATCGGGTTCGTCCAGGTCCACGTTGGCGCTCGTATTTTTGCTCTGCCCGTCCAAGCGGTGAAGTTCGACCGCGACCGTTCGTCCATTCCGCCGGGCGGCTTCTTCAGTGACGAGGCGGGGCAATACGGCATCCTCGTCGACGGAGACGCCTCACCATCGGATGTTCAGTCCCAGATCGCAGCGGCTTCTGCGGAGGCCGTCCGATACATCTCGGCTCGCTTTCTGAATTAGCGGCTGCCTGCGACGTGTCCGCGCTCGTCAGCCTCGTCAGCGTTGGGCGTCGCCGTTCGAGTCGAGCGCACGCGCGAGCAACTCCAAGGCATCGGTCACCCGCTGGCGATCGGCCCGGGGCAATTGGTCGAGGACGGCAGTAAAGGACGTGCTCGATCCCGCCGCTACGGACTCCGCCACACGCTTGCCGCGTGGTGTAAGTCGCACATCCGTTTGACGTGCGTCATCCGTGCCCTTTTTGCGCGAAATGAGGCCGCTTCGCTCGAGACCGGACAGGTTGCGGCTGGCTGTCGAAGGATCGATACCGAGCTGCTCGGCCAACGACGACGTGGAGACGGCGCCGCGCTCGAAAATGAGCTGCAATGTCTCGGCCTGCTGGGGGGTGACATCCACCGCCCGCGCGCGCTCCCTGCTGATACGGCCGAGAGCGCGGGCAACGATATGAACGGCGTGCACGAACCTCTCCTGGTCGGCCATGGGGGGGACCTGCATCCTACAAGTTTGGTGGCGACGTCAAGCGGCGCGAGGGCAACCATCATGCGCTCTTCGGAAATCCTTCGGGAAAATTCGTAGGCCCCCTCGGCGGATTTGTGCGCGAATGGACGCTCCCGACCGGCCTCCGAAGTGAACGCGCGTGCACGGCGCACGCGGCTGCAGGTGACGTGCGCGAGGCCGTCCGAGTGAATCGGACCGCGGCTTGGCTCGTCACGCTGTCAGGTGGGTGGGCAGGGTCGTTGGGGCCGACTAAGGTGAAGGTCCCTCAACGCAGGAGCGACGCGAGACGATGAAGAACAAGACGTGGTTTGGGCTGTTGCTGGCGGGCGTGTTGGGCATGGCGGCGTGGGGTGCATGGCCGTCATCCGTTATGGCGGAGGAAGCCCACCCCACGTGCGGGAGCAAAGACAACCCGTGCCCGTTGCAGAAATGGATGAAAGGCACCTTGGGGGCCGCGCTCGCCGGGAACGATCTGCCCGCGCTCGCAAAGGCGCTGGACAAGTCCGCAACGTTTTCGCCCGACCCGTCGTGGGAGTGGGGCACCATCGCCAAGGCCGGGGCCGACGCCGCGCGGAAGGGTGATGTCGCGGGCGCCAAGGCCTCGTGCAAGGCATGCCACGACAAGTACAAGGACTCGTACAAGTCGAAGTTCCGCACCAAAGCCGTGAACTAGTTTGCGCAGTGAACGGCGGTGCCCCATCGCCGAAAAATGACCGGCCGAAGCCGGCCGCTGGGCTTTTTTCGGCTTGCCGCGCGACCTATGGTTCTCTAGCTTAGCGACAAATCCCATGGCTTCGTGCGTCGAGGTCCTCTCCAAATGAATGTCGTGAAGCCTAACTTGAGCCGTCCTCAGACGACGCGGATGTTCGAGAGTGACTTTCTCGAATGGTTCTCGCGGATCCACCCCGCCACGCCGTTCATCGCGTGGATCCCGGTGTCTTCGTACATCGTCTACCGGAGCGTCTCCCGTCACGATCTGCCCGTTCTGGGCGTCGCCGGGCTGTTTTTCCTCGGCGTCTTCGCGTGGACGTTCGCCGAGTACGTCCTGCACCGTTACGTCTTTCACTGGACGAAGGACACGCCCATCGGGCGCCGCATCCACTTCCTCATGCACGGCGTCCACCACGACTTTCCGAACGACAAGGATCGTCTGGTGATGCCTCTGGGCTTCAGCATCCCGCTCGGGGTGCTCTTCTACGCGTTCTACTACTTCACGATGGGCCTGCGCGTTGGCGAGCCGTTCTTTGCCGGCTTCGTGATCGGCTACCTCGCGTACGACGGTACGCACTACGCCGTGCACCACTTCAAGCAGACCACGCGCATCGGCAAGTGGTTGCGCCGCCATCACATGCTGCACCACCACGCCGACCACTCCGGCGGCTTTGGCGTTTCGTCCCCCCTTTGGGACCTCGTGTTCAACACGATGCCGAAGGCGAAGCGGCAGCAGTCGCAAGGCTAGAAGAGAAGAACCCCCCCGGGTCCTGCCCAACTACGCCTGTCGACTACGTGTGCGGGCTACCTCTGGGCGACCGGTTGCATGGTTTGCACGGGGACTTTGGCCACGGACACCGACTTGGTGTGGTGTTCCAGGCTCGTCGCCAGCCGTGCACCGACCGAAAAAGCGACTGCGGAAGCGATGATCCCAAAAGACCCGATGGCAAGCGCTCTACCGAGCGACCTGCGCAACCTCGATTCGGACATTCGAATGCCTCCTTGGTATCGACTGCGCCCGGCGACCCTTTCACGTGGGCCGGGGGGACGCGCCGTTGGGGATCCGCGGCAATGCTGCGCGTCAAAAAAAGCAAACGAAGCAGCATCACCTTACCGGGGTGGGCAGCGAATACAACATCGTCCGCGCAAATTTGTCGCAGCCCTTGGGGACTGGGCCTACCTTGGCGGCGTTTCCAGCAGGCTTCGCTGTTTTTTGCCGGCAAGACTGGAAGCTTTTTTCGTATGGAGCGTTGGGGAGGACACGAGCGCGCGCTCGTGGGGGGTACCAACGTCGACTTGGCCTATTTTCCCCGTCTCCGTTTTTGTCTCTTTTTGCGCGTCGATTTGATGTTCCGGACCGGCGCGAGAACTTAAGATAAAGTCCCACCATGTCGCAGGGCGACAAACCCGCATCGATTCCTCCTGAGTCTGGGACTCTCCTCGCGCAGCGGTACGAGGTAATTCGCGAACTCGGTCGCGGCGGGATGGGGGTCGTTTACCTCTGTCGCGATCTCGTGAGCGGAGAACGCGTCGCGCTCAAACGGCTTCGCACGCCGGATGAAGCCAAGGGGCAAACACGCCCCGAGGAGACCTGGTGGTTCCACCAGGAAGCGCGTGCCGTTGCCGCCCTCGAGCATCCCACGCTCGTGCGCGCGCGCGACTTCGGCACCTTGGCCGACGGCTCGCCGTACCTCGTGATGGAGGCACTGCCCGGCCGCAGCGTGCACGAATGGATGCACACGACCACGCTGCCGTGGCCGGTCATCTGGGCGCTGGTCGATCAGGTTCTCGCGGGGCTCGCGCATGCGCATGCACGCGGCGTCATCCATGGCGATTTGAAGCCGTCGAACGTGATGCTCGATCTGGCGACGTCGGGCCGCGGACCGCGTGCGTACATCTTGGACTTGGGGCTCGCGTGGCTGCGCCAGCAGCGCCACGATCCTCGCCTCGATGGCGCCCCGCAGCCCGAGTTGGCCACGCACGCGGGGGCAGGTACCGTGGGCTGGGTGGCCCCGGAGCAAATTCGCAAGGCCGCCACGTTGGTGGGGCCGCCGACGGATCTCTATGCGCTCGGGTGCATCCTGTACCGCATCCTCGTCGGCAAGGAAGTCTTCGAGGGCACCGCGCAAGAAGTGCTGCGCGCGCACAAGCGCACGCCGGTGCCGCCGCTGACGCTCGCCACGGGCGTGCCGTCGGGCGTGAGCCCGTACGTGCAGAAGCTTCTCGCGAAGCGTCCGTGGCATCGCTACGAATACGCGGCCGATGCGCGACGTGCGTGGGCTCGCTTCAAGCCGAACGAATCGGCCACGCTGGAAGAAGTGGTGGCCGCGGGGCCCGCTCCGCCGGTGGCTCCCTCGTCGCGTCCCGCGTTGGGGCGTGCGGTAGCGGCCGCGCGCTCGCTGGCGCCCGGCCTTCTCGGGCTGCGTCCGTCGCCGCTGGTGGCGCGTGAGGACGAGCGGCGGCTGCTCTGGGATCTCGTCGAGCAGATGGCCGCGCCGCAGGGCCCGGCACGGGCGCTGATCGCGCTTCTCGGTGAGGCCGGCGTGGGCAAGAGCCGCCTGGCCTCGTGGCTCTGCGAAACGGTGCACGAGCACGGCATGATGGTGCCGCTGCGCGCGCGGTATGGCCGCATCCCCACGCCGCTCGACGGCGTCACGGGCGCGGTGAACGCGCACTTCGGCCTGGAAGGGGCCGATCGCGCGCTGGTGGAGCAAACGCTCATCAACCGGTGGGAGGTCGCCGCCGACAACGACGAAGAGCTCACCTGGGTGGCCGCCACCGCGGAGTGGCTCCGACCGACGCCGCCCGGCACTGTCACGCCGCTCGGCCCGTCGGGCAAGCGCTTCGTGCTGGACACCCCCGAGCTCCGCTGGGTGGTCATCCGCAAGGTGTTCGAGCGCATCGGGCGCGATCGGCCGATCCTCCTCTGGTCGGACGACTTGCACCAGGCGTCGCCCAACACGTTCGAGGTGCTGCGTCGCATGCACCAGTCCATCGGGCGCCCCGGCGGTCGCGAAGTGAAGCTGATGGCCATCGCCACCGCGCGCAGCGAAACGCTGGCGAGCGATCTCGATGCCGCACTTCGCATGGAGTCCGCGCGCGCCGAGTGGAACGGGCGGGTCATCGAATTGAAGCCGCTGGCCAGCGACGAGACCGACGCGTTGCTTCGGTCCACCTTGCCGCTGGACGATTCGGCGGTGGAGCGTGCGCGCCAACAGAGCCGCGGCAACCCGCTGTTCGCGTTGCAGCTGCTCCACGCGTGGGCGGGCGGCGGTTACCTCAAATTGGAGAAGGGCAAGTACCGCGTGCCCGACAGCGCGCTGCTCGGCCGCGCCATCACCACCGCGGAACTGTGGGACGAGCGCCTGCGCGCCGTGCCGACGGAGCTGCGCCTCTCTGCGTACGCGGCCGCGGCCTTGGGCGAAGACATCCGCGGCGAGGTGCTCAAGACCTTGGTCGCATCGCTGGGCATGGACCCGCGTGATGCGCTCGTGGGCCTCACGCGCGCGCAGATCCTGCTCGCGTCGGGCAACGACCAATTCCGCTGGCCGCACGCTTTGTTGCTCGAGCACCTTTTGGTGCGCCTGCACGAGCGCAAAGACGCGCCGGCCATCTTCCGCTTGGCGGCGAACGCCCTGGCGAAGCATCCTGCCGTGGGATCGCGCCGCATCATGAAGCACCGCGTGGCGAACTTGCTCAAGGCCGGCGACGACGACGTCGCGGCCAACTTGATGTTCAAGTTCATCCAGGGCTCGTGGCGCCGCGGTCGCGACACGGCGGCGACCTTGCGTGATCTCGAGCTGCTCGCCGGCCACGTGAGCGGATCGACGGCCGCCGAGTACGCGTACTGGCGCGCCGAGGCACTGCGGCACACGGGCAAGTTGGACGAAGCGCGCGACCAGGCCGAAGCGGCCCGCAAAGCCTTTGCCGAGGCGGGCGATCTCGGTCGCGAAGCGCACACGTTGCGGTTGCTCGGTCACATTGCATCGGACTTGGGTCACCCCGCGCACGGGCGGCTGCAGGTCGTGCAAGCGCTCTCGCACTTCGAGAAGGAAGGGGATGAAGCGGGCTACGCGCAGGCGCAGGTCGTTCTCGGCGAGATCGACTACCTCCTCGGCGAGCACGCCCGCGCGCGCGACGTGCTCAATCAAGCGAGTGTGCGCTGCAGTGCCGTGGGCGACGCCCTCGGGCGCGCGCAGTGCCTCATTCTGATGGCCATGATCTCCACGGCCGTGGGCGGCTACGATCTGTCCCGCGAGCTCCTCATCGAGGCGCGCGCGGAGTTCGACGCCATGGGCTATCGCCTCGGCCTGGCCCAATGCGACGTGGTGCTCGGCCACGCCGACCACCGCGCCTTCGACTTCGAGCGGGCGCGCACGCGGGCTCTGTCCGCGCGCTCGTCGTTCCGCGAGTTGCAAAACCCGCGCGGTGAGGCGGCGTGCGAGCGCCTGCTCGCGATGATCGCGATCGACACCGAGGACTACAACGCCGCCGCGTCCCACGCGAAGGTCGCGGGTCGCTTGTACGACACGCTCAAGGATCCCTGGGGCGAGGTGGAGGCCAAGCTGCTGCTCGCGCAGGTCGCGCTGGCGCGCGGCGATGCGGGCGAGAAGGGCGCGCCTGCGCTGCTGGCCGCCTGCGACGCCATCGTGCTCGACGAGGCCGAGCCTCGACAACACCGTCACCTCACGCGCGCCTGGCTCTTCCAAAAGGAGGCGCGCTGGGAAGAGGCCGCGCAAGAGCTGGAACTGGCCCGCACCGCCTATGGCGAGCGCACCCGTACGGGGGACCACGCGCCGCAGCTTCTCGCGCGCTTTGCCCGCCTTAAATGGGAGGAGCCGGCGCGCACCACGGTGGACACCTGGATGGATTCCATGACCCGGGAAAGCCGCTTGGGCTCCGAATCCGCGACGTGGTCGACCTGGGCCCGGTAGCAGTGCTATAGGGCAGCGCCATGTCTACCCCCCAAGATTCGCCCCGTCGTAGGAAGCAGAAGGCCCGTCGTACGAAGCAGCTCGCCGAGTGGCGCGCCAAGAAGGCCGCGCAGGCTCCCGAAGCAGCCGCCAAGTAATGACCGTTGGAAGTGGAAAGCTCGAGGGCTAGCTCGTCTCGCCCCTCGAGCTCCACTGCTCCACTTTTTCCAGCAGCGTATCGAGTGCGAGCGGCTTGTAGATGAACGCTTTGACGTTCAGGGCCGCGCACTGCTCTTTGGCTTGGCCCGAGGCCGTGACGATGACCACGGGAATCTCTGCAATGCGCGGATCTTGCCGCTGACGGTTGCAGAATTCCACTCCGTCCATCACGGGCATCATCAGGTCGAGTAAAATCAGGTTCGGCGCCTGGTGTTCGCGCAAATACTCGAGGGCTTCTCGCCCGTTCGAAGCGCACGCCACCGCGTAGCCTTCGTCCTCGAGGATCATGCTGATGGTCTCGCGGATATCGACGTCGTCGTCCACGACCAGAACCGACGCGGTTCGAACGCCCATGCGCGCCTTACTTTACAGTGAAGCGATTCGGGGAAGAGTCGTCTATTTGCATGCGGTACGGCTGGGGACGAGCACCTGTTCTGCTCAGCGTGCTGTAATGTGGGCCGCTCACGCCCTGTTTAGAGGAGAACCATGAAAAACGCCAAACGTCGCCCCTGGCTCACGCCCGTTCTCGTTGTGCTCTGTCTTGTCGCGCTCGTCGCAAATGCGTTCGCGCTCGAGCGTCTTCCGAACGGCTACTACCACACGGGCGATGGCGTTCGGCAGAAGAAGATCCTGTTCGCCAGCGTCGATGTGTATGCCATCGGCCACGAGATGAAGGAGCTGCCGCCGGCGAAGTCGAAGCAGGCCGTCATCGATGCGGACATCAGCAAGCGGTTCATCTGGAAGATGAAGCGCGATGTCGACAGCGAGAAGATTCAGAACGCGCTCTCCGAGGCGTACGCCATGAACGGCTACACCGACAAGGCGAAGATCGGGAAGTTCCTTGCCGTCTTCAACAAGGAGCTGAAGGAAAATCAGATCGTCACCATCACGTACGATGCCGATAAAAAAACCACCACGCTGCAAGTCCAAGGTGGGGGCGCGAGCGCCACGGCCGACGGCGTCGATTTCATGAAGGCGACGTGGCGTATCTGGTTCGGCAAGATCGACCAGCCGTCGCTCGGCGATGCGCTGATTAGCCGTCTTCCCTGAGCACGCCCTTCGGAACGGTAGGGGTTAGGGTTTACGCCCAACCCCTACGAAGTACGAGACGTCGGTGTTAAGCGCGTAGAGACAAAGGCACGTCGCTAGAGTTAGCATCATGGAGTTCGCACCCCGCGTGCTCCGGAGGTCTCTCTTGGACAAGCCCACGACGAAAAATGATCTCAACGCCGCCGTTCCGAAATTCTGTCTTGCGGTGGAAGAACATCGACGAACGCCCGAGGGGCGAGTCCGTACGAGCCAGGAGTTCCTGAATCACTTTTTCGCGTACGACGACGCGAAGGCCAAGGATCAGCTCTTTCGCTACATTCCCAACGACGTGCGCGGGCCGATCCTCGCGCACTGGGGAATCCGCGGTCTCAAAGCCGCCGTGCGCGATACCGACGACAAGGTCGAAGCGGTGGTGCACGACGCACTGGTTGCAGGCGACGTCGATCACGCGGCCTTCGAGTTGGGCCTTCCGCCCGACGTGGTGGTGCGCTGGGTGCCGCTGTCGTCGTGGTGGACGTTCTGGCGCGGCGGCAAGCTGTCGAAGAAGGCCATCCACAAAGCCCTGGAGGAGGCGTACGACCTCGGGCTGTTCGATGCACGATGGTTCCTCGACACCGTCGAGGGCCGCGGCGGCAAGCTTCGCGGAACCGACGTCATTGCCGAGGGGCTGACCAAGGCGGATTTGACCGAGTGGATCAAGAAGATCCATCAATCCGGTGATGGCTCGCCGCGCGGCATCTTGGCCGCCGTGGGCTGGGACAAGTTGGTCTCGCAGACGCCGAACGACGTGCTCATTGGCGCGCTCGATGCGCTCGCGCTCAAGGTCGGTCTGGTGCAGATCGCCGAGTCGGAAATCGAGAAAAGCCTCTCGGGCCTCTCGCTCGAGCCATTGAGTGGCAGCAACGGGGGAGACGCCGAGGCGTCCAAGCCCGCGAGCTCCGCGCCCGCCCGCGTGCGCGGGCAAACCGACGCCCCCGAGGTTTCCGTGGGCGAGACCGAGGTGGCCGCGCTCAACGACGACGGCATGGTCGTGATCATCGACGACGATCCGGCCTCGGACGAAGAGCCATCGGCGCCGGGCATCGCGGCCGCCGGAACGTTGGCCTCGGGCGGCTCGCTCTCGAGCCCTCCGTTGCCCACGATCGGCAATCCCTTCGGCAAAGAAGTGCGCAAGCTCGGTGAGGATGAGGAAGATCAAACCGCCGTCTTTACGATGGTGGAGAAATCGTCTCCCACCAGCAGCCGCGGGGGCGGGGGCTTCCGGCGATAGCGAGGCGCGTCCGGCGATAGAGATCCGCAAATTGGGCCGCCCACGGACGAGGGGATAATGTGGGTCCGTGGAGGTCCAAAGCATGGACGGTCTCTTGGTGCCGGTGCGAGAGCGTAAGACTCCGAGGCATGCGGTGCGGCTCGAGTGCCAAGTGGTGCGCGAGCGCGATTTCAAGCTGCTGAGCGAGCAGGCGGTGGACCTGTCTGCCGAGGGCATGCTGGTGCTGACCGACGAAGCCGTGCTGACGGGCGAAGAGGTGCTCGTCAGCTTTCGCGTCCCGACGTTGCGCGCGTGGTTCGACGCCGAGGCCACCGTCGCGCGCGTGGTCCATGGCCGCCGGCCGAACGATCGCGGGCGGGGCCTGGGCCTCCAATTCTCGCGCCTGGGCCGTGTGAGCGCGAGCTATGTCAAGGCGGGCCTGTACCGCTACCCACCGACCTTGCCGGGTCGCGAGCCGCGCGTCGATTATGCGGAATCGGTCGCGCGCATCATGATGGGGACGGCCTAATGCGCCCCGTGATGCCGCAGGTGCTGCTCCAGCAACGTTCCGTCATGCGGCACGCTGTGGAAGTGTCGTGTCAGATCGTGCGCGAGCAGGACATGAAGTTGATCGGCCGCCGGTCGCTCGACCTATCGACCGAAGGTTTGCTCATGCCGTCGGAAGCCGATGTGAACATCGGCGATGAGCTCATGGTGTCCTTTCGCGCGACCGACTTCGGACTTCTCTTTGCGACGTCGGGCCGCGTGGCGCGCATTCTCGAAGGCCGCCGCGCGAACGATCGAGGGCGTTGCATCGGGGTGTCGTTTCGACTCGGTGCGATTGCGCGCCACATTCTGCGTGGGGGACTGCGTCGCGTACCGCCGCCGTTGCCGCGGCGCGCGCGTGAAAAGCGCGTCGACTATGCGAAGACCGTTTACGAGATTGCGTACGGCATCGACCGATTCTATTTCGATTCGTGAAAGCGAGTTTCCTTGACGGTGATGGGCGCGCGGGGTGAAAACCGCATGGCGAGCCCACATCGAGAAAGGTGACTCTCATGCATCGAGGACGGCTTCGAATCGTTCCACTCGTAGCACTGGGCATTTTGGCGGGCGCCGGTTGCGCCTCTGCAGATGGTGCGGATAGCGCGGAGGACGTGCGCGAAGAAGGCGCGGTGAGCGCCAGCCTGCGCACGAAGAATCTTCCCAACTGGGCGACGGAGGAGGAGCTCGCGATCCAGCGTCGGAGCAGCGTCGCTCCTCCGTCGGAGCGCGCACTCGCCGAGGAGGCCGAGGCGGCACCAGGGAGCGGATACCGCGTGCCCGCCGAGTACGAGCCCGTGAGCACCGTGGTCATGACGTGGGCGGCCCACACCGACGTGTTGCGCGGCATCTCCGTGGCCGCGGCGGGGGCCGGCGCAAACGTGTGGATGGTCGGGGGCCCGTCGTCGATTTCCGGCGTGCCGGCGGCGAAATACCGCGCGCTCAACATCGACTACGACAGCATTTGGTCGCGCGACTACGGTCCGGTGGGGATCTTCGAACCGACGAAGTCCCTCGGCATCGTCGACACCAAGTACCGCCACTACTCCTCGCGCATCGCCGACGATGCCATGTCGTGCAAGCTCGCGACGCAGTTCAACGCCGAGTGCCACACCACGAGCCTCATTCTCGATGGTGGCAACTACATGACCGACGGCAAGGGGAACGCCTTCCTGAGCAGCCGCGTCTACAATTGGAACTCGTCGCTGTCGCGTGCGCAGGTGGATTCGCTGCTCAAGAGCTACCTCGGCGCCTCGACGATCCACATTCTGGATTACGCGGCGACGTCGGGCGGTGCGCCGGCGGATGGCACCGGCCACATCGACATGTTCGCGAAGCTGATCGGCGATTGTAAGGTCGTCGTGGCGGAGACCACGAACGCGCCGTACAAGGCCGCCACCGACAAGGCCGCGAACTACTTTGCCAACCTGGCCTGCGGCTCCGGCCGCTACCAGGTGACCCGCGTCAAAGGCTGGTCGAGCAGCGGAACTTGGTACACGTATACGAACTCGCTCATCGTCAACAAGACGGTGATCATCCCGTTCTACAACTCGAACACCGAGAACCAGGCCGCGGTTCAGGCCTACAAATCCGCGCTGCCCGACTACAACGTCGTCGGGGTCAACAGCGAGGCGACCATCGTCGAGGGTGGCTCGATCCACTGCATCACCAAGGAAATTCCGTCGACCGGCGCCCAGTAAGCGCTCGGTAAGCGGTCCAGGAAAAACGCGCTCGGGCTCCGGGCCGATTGATTGTCGTCCGGTTTTCTGGCACGCCGTTGCCGTGCCAAGGGTAGGACTACAGGCAATTTGGAAAGAGCATCGCGCCGCGGCCGTGGTGGTCGCGTTGTCGTTTCTGTATCGGCTCCCGCCGCTGCTCAACGCGGGCGATACGAATTCCGACGCGGCCATCGTCGGCCTGCAGGCGATGCATATCCTGCGGGGCGAATTCTCCTGGCATCTGTTCGGAAGCACCTACCAGACGTCGGTCGACTCGGCGGTGGCGGCGCTCTGGTTTCTCCCGTTGGGGGCGACGCCGTTTGCACTGATGCTGTCGTCGCTCGTCGGGCATGTGCTCCTGACGTTGCTCTCCTACGCGGTGTTGACGCGCCACCTTCCGAAGGTGGCAGCCGCCGTGCTGGTGCTGGCGCTCGTGTTCTGCTCGGCGCCCGTGCACGGAAACGCGCTCTACCCGCCGAGGCAGGCCGCGCTCACGTTGGTCTTCTTGGCGATGTACTTCATCGAGTGCATCGATAAGTCGTCGCGCGATGCCCTTTGGGCCGGGGCAGGGGGCGCAATGGCGCTGCTGGCATGCTTCGCGGACCCGTATGCGCTGCTCTTTCTGCCGCTGGTGGGGTTGCACCTGCTGCTGGTGGCCCGGGATCCTTCCAAGGGGCGCTGGTTGAAGCGGCTTGGTGCCGGCGCGGTGGGGGCGGCGATGGGGGTGGTGCCGTTGGTGCTGCTCCTCGGGAGTCCGGAGTCGCGGCACGGCGAGACGAAGATGACGCTCGACGTGGTGGAGCACAATTGGGCCGTGCTTCGCGAGGCGTGCCTGCCGTGGGTGCTCGGCACCAAGGTGTATGCGCCGCTGCACGAAATGGATTACGTGCCTTGGACGGCGCCCCCGGCCATCGTGGCGATTCAGTGGCTTGGCCTGCTCTCACTCGCGGGGTTGCTTCTCGCGTCGGTGTTCCTCGTCGTGGCGCCGGGGACGCCGTGGGGCGTGCGGCGCATCGGCGCCGTGGGACTTCTCTCGGTGCCGCTCACGGTGAGCGCATTTTTGGTCTCGCCCATGGTCATGGACCAATTTTCGGCGCGCTACCTCGTGGCCATGCTGCTCTTTTTGCCTTGGGCCTTCGCGCCCGTGGCCCATCGCGCGAAGGGGTGGCGCTTTGGGATGTATGCGGCGCCTTACTTGGCGTCGGCGGCCATTGGCGGGTGGGTGGCCTACGCACCCGCCGTCTCGGGCTTGGCGGTTCGCACAGGCCTCTCACGCGACGACGAGGCGATGGGCGAGAAGCTGCGTGCGCTCGGGGTGCGCGTGGCCATGGCCGACTATTGGGTCGCCTACCGCGAGACGTTTCTCTTTCGCGAGAGCCCGATCGTGGTGCCGTCGCACCTCGCGCAGGATCGGTACCGGCCTTACCGCGACGTCTTCGCGCGGGAGCGGGAGTACGCCTACCTGGTCGATCGGTGGCGGTCCGAGGAGCCGGAGGCCACCGTCGCCGAGCGCCTCGCGCTCTCCGGAGCCCGCTACGACCGCATCGAGGTGGGAGATCTCGTCGCCTTCGTCGTACACGCACCCCCCGAGAAAACGCCGGGCCTGGCGTCGCGTTAGGCTGGGGCGGGGTGGCGCCCCGGTAATTCCGCTCACGACGTTTGACAGCGTTGTCGTATGGCCCGTACCTTGGGGCCCTATGGGTCGGGCGGAAAAAGTGGCAAAGCTCGAGGCATTGCTCGAGCGCGTACAGCAGCGCGCATCGCTCCCGCGTGCGCATGAATCGGGACAGGTCACGACGCGGAGACGTGCGCCGGTGGTGGAGCTTGCGCCCCAGCGGGCCTCGTCAGGTATCAGTGCGAGTACCCTGCCGCCCCGCCCCGCGCCCGCGATCGTTCCGAGCGTCCCCGCCTCGTCGTCGCGCCGCACGCCGATTGCCTCGCCGGTCTCGGCGCCGGTCTCGCCGCGTGCGTTCCCCATCGAGCCGGTGCCCGAGGCCATCGAGCCGCTCGCTGCGGCCACGGTCACCATTCCGGATGCCGAGCCGTCGCCGTTGCCGGTGGCTGCGACCGCAGCCTTGCCGAGCTTCGGTGTGCCGCGTGAGGCGTTCCCCACGCCGGCGGCCGCCGTCATCGCGCCGCAAGCGTTCTCGGAGAAGCCTCTGGTTCGCGTGAACCCGGAGATGACCGCCCCCGTTTCGGCGGAAGAAGTCGCCGCCGCCGCCGCGCGGATGAACAAGGTTCCAACCTTCCCCGATGCGTTCCCCATCGACGCACGCCAGGCCGCGAACCTCGCGGCGGCGAGCGCCACGAGCGCGGCGGTGGCCAAGTCGACGTCCAACGTGTCCGCCGAGGAATCGGTGGAGGTCGACGCGGTGTTCCCGCACTCGACGCCCAAGTTCGACGTGGGGCAGCCCCCGAAAGACGTCTACACAGAGGACGGCGAGGAGCCGACCAAGCCCCTCATGCATCCGCCGCGCACCGCCCCGCCGAAGGCCGCGCAGCAGCTTGCCGAGCCGCTCCCGCTCCCGCTCCCTACATCGGCGGCGGCGGCGGTCGCGCCGGCGACGGACGTGGCCAAGCCGCGCCCGGCGACGATTCCTTTCGATGCGTACCCCGCGTCCCGCCCGGACGTGCCGCCGCTTTCGGATCCGGCGAGCCCCCGTGCCATGGTGGTGCCGCGCGAGGTGGAGAACCAGCCCGCCTTCTTGAGCAACCTGCGCCAGCCCAAAGAGGGCGGCGGCGGCGCTCTCAAGTGGGTCGTGCTTCTCCTCGTTCTCGTCGCCGCCGCTTACGGTGCGTATGCACTCGGCTTCCTGAAGCCTCTCCTGGGAGAGGCTCCGCCGAAGTAGCTCGGACTACAGGTCCACCGCGTACACCAAGGCCGCCTTGGGCTCGCGCAGCACGCGGGTGATGATCAGCTCGATGGGAACGAGCTTCCCATCGACGTACTTCTTCGTCAGCGCCAGCGCCGCGTCCTTGTTCCCGGCGGCTTTGATGGCGCCCACCGTCTTCGCCATCTTCTCGACCGCCGCCACCATCTTTTCCGGGTGCACGGTGAAGGCGCCCTGGTCTTTGCCGTTGGCCGCGGGGGCATTCGGATCGAAGGTGACGGCGCCCTCGTCCATGAGGATGCCGAGCTGAATGGCCGCCAGCTGGCTGTACGGCTTGCGCTCCCCCGTCGACGTGTACATACCGCGCGAGATCTGGCCGAAGGTCCAACCGAGGGTGCTCACGTACGAGCGCATCGCCACCTCCGCGGAGATGATGTTCTTCTTCTTCAAGAAGTCCGTGAAGTAGAGCGCGCCCGTTTGCGCCTTGAGCTCCTCCATCATGGCGGCGATGCTGCCACCGAAGGCCTGCGGTCCCGTCTTTCCCTGGTAGACGTAATCGGCGTGCGGCCCGAGGTTGTGCGTCGCCTCGTGCAAAATGACCGAGAGCAGGCTCGCCTTGGGATCGTCGTCGTACAAACCCATCGTCGACTTGGTGAGGAGCGACTCGGAGGCCCGGCGCCGGAAGCGCAAGCTGTCCGGATCCGCGAACAGGTTGCTCATCACCATCGTGCGGCCTCGGCCTTCGTTCGCCACCGGGCCCCAGTTGGGCAAGCTTTGGCCGGCGGTGCCGCCGATGGGCTGCCGGTCGTCGCCCGTGTTGATGATGATGTCGATGAAGTCCGGCAGGTGGAAGGTGACCTTGCGCGCCTTGTACGGTGCACCGATGCGCGTGGCGAGGTTCTGCTCCATCTCTTGCTGCACCGGCGTGAGCTTCTCCTGCCAGATCAACGAGTCGCGGTTGATGAGCGCGAAGGCCACGTGGAAGCCCGCCTTGTGCGCGCACGGCTCCCAGTACGTCTCGTCCGGGCCGATGCGCAGGTAAAACTTCGAATTTTGCGCATTCATCTTGGACCATGCCTCGTCCGCCGGCAGCCAGTTGTCGTCGGTGAAGGCCTGTGCGGCGGCGGTGACGTACGCCTTGAGCGCCGACTCCTTCGCATCCGTGAGCGCACCGGCGGCGGCGCGAAGCTCGTTGGCAATGGCCGAGGTGAGCTCTTTGTAGGCCTGCCCGTACGGCACGGGTTCGAGCTTTCCACCGATCTCACGCACCGCGCTGAACGGCTCGAGCAGCTTCTTCGCGTTGGGTGCCTTCTCCAGCGTCTCGCAGAACTTGGCCTGGGTCTGCAACGGACGCGGGTACACGTCCACGGGAACCTTGGTCGTGCCCGGAATCGCGTTGCACGCGGGGTTCTTCTCCGTCTTGGGCGCTGCGCACTTGGGGCCGCGGTTGCGGAAGAAGAGCGCGGCGCTCGCCGGATCGTCCGCGGGCAAGTTCTTCTCCAAGCCGAGCACGCCCTTCTGCGTCAGGTACAGCGTGTCGACGAGATCGGCGGCGGCGAAGACGTGCCGCACGAAGTTCTTCTCGTCGGCCGAAAGGGCCGTGAGGTCGCTGCGCACCAAGGTGGGGAAGCCCTGATCCAGATCTTGCGCGATGAGCTTGCGGCGCTCTCCCTCCGCCGCGGAAAGGTCAGCCTTGGGTGCGGGCTCGCCTTGAAGGAGCTTCGAGAACGCAGCCTCGAACGCCGGTGTGAACTTGCCATTCTCGACCCAGCGCGGCGCGTTTCGGGTGCCGTTGCCGCTATAAAATAGGAGCGAGACCACTTCGTCGGGATCGACGCTCTTGTTGTCGTTCTTGTCCGCCACCCAGTAGAGCGGCAGGTTGTGGTGCAGCGCACGCCGATTGACCTCGTCGCGCTCGAGCGCGCCGTAGTCGATGGTCGCCTTCGGGGGCGCTGCTGGCGCGGTCGCCACGGGCGCAGGCGGTGCTGGTGCGGCCGGCGGGGGCGTGGCGCCCGTTTCTTCGCCACCGCCGCAGGCGGATGCGAACATGGCCAGCATGGCGAGGCCGGATACGGAGAGAGGGGAACGTGACAAATTCAACCGACGCTTCATGCGCGGCGACATTGCCGCCGCCGTCCGCAGGCGACAAGCATCATTTTGGGATTCCTTATTGACTCGGCATGCTCGTTGGAGCACCTAGCAGGAACAACCAACTTGGACGAAAATCACGTCGGCCAACCCGGCCAGCCTGACCAGGCGAATCAGCCCAATCACGGAAACGTGCCAAGACTAAGCCAGCGTGCGAGCGGCGTTCTTTTGCACCCGACGAGCCTCCCGGGCCCGTACGGCGTGGGAGATCTGGGTGCCGCAGCGCGGCACTTCATCGACTTCCTCGCCGCGGCCCAGCAGCGATGGTGGCAGATGTTGCCCATCGGCCCGGTGGGGTATGGCAACTCGCCGTACAGCGCGCTGTCGGCCTTCGCCGGAAATCCGCTGCTCATCTGCCTCGATCGGCTCGCCGAGGAAGGCCTCCTCTCGCGCAGTGCCTTGGCCGGCCCCACGGACCTTCCCCACGAGCGCGTCGATTACGCGCGCGCCGCACGCTTCCGCATGGAGCATTTGCGCGCGGCGTTCGCGGCGTTTCGCGCGGGTCTGAGCGGGGCGGGGCGGCGAAGCTACGACGCGTTCTGCGCGCGTGAGCGGCATTGGCTCGACGACTTTGCGTTGTATGCGGCCATCAAGTCCGCCCATCGTGAAACGGCATGGGCCGTATGGCCGGAGGGCGTGCGCTTGCGCGATCCGGCCGCCCTCGAGGGCGTGCGGCGCGAGCTCGACGAGGACGTCGAGTTTCATCGATTTTTGCAATATCAATTCAACGAAGAGTGGGATCAGCTTCGGGCTTACGCGCACGAGCGCGGCATCGGCCTGATTGGCGATTTGCCCATCTTCGTTTCGCACGACAGTGCGGATGTTTGGCAACGGCGCGATCTGTTCGCCTTGGACGAGGGCGGTATGCCCAAGGTCATCTCGGGCGTTCCACCGGACTACTTCAGTGCGACGGGGCAGCGATGGGGCAATCCTCTGTACCTGTGGCATTCGCGCCGGCGCGGCGTGTACGCCTGGTGGACCGAGCGATTCCGCACCACTTTGGCGCGCTTCGATGCCGTGCGGCTCGATCACTTCATCGGCTTTCAGCGCTATTGGGAAATCCCGGCGCACGAGCCTACCGCCGTGCGCGGCCGTTGGATGAAGGGACCGGGCGCTCGCTTCTTCGAGCACGTGAAGAAGGGCCTCGGTGTGCACGGCACCTTGCCGCTCATCGCCGAAGATCTGGGCTGCGTCACGCCGGCGGTCACCGCCCTGCGCCAGCGCTTCGACCTTCCGGGCATCCGCCTTCTGCAATTCGCCTTTGGGACCGATCCGCAGGCGTCCACGTTCCTTCCGCATGCGTACCCGCGCCGCGCCGTCGTGTACACCGGTACGCACGACAACGACACGACGGTGGGCTGGTTCCAGGAAGAAGGGGGCAGCCAGAGCACTCGCACGTCGGAGGACACGGAGAAGGAGCGGCGCGCCGCGCTCGCTTATCTCGGCGTCTCCGATGGAAAAAATATTCACTGGGACATGATCCGCACGATCCAGGCGTCCGTGCCCAACACCGCCATCGTGACCATGCAGGACCTGCTTGGCCTCGGCTCCGAGGCGCGAATGAATCGCCCAGGCCTTGCAACGGGCAATTGGGAATGGCGATTCCGCAAGTCCGACCTCACACACGAGCTCGCCGACCGATTGGGCAGCATCACGCGTACGTATGGGCGCAGTCCGTAATTCTGTATTTTAGTCCAAAATTCACACGAGCCATTTCGGCTCGGGAGTCGAGCGCATGAGCGCGAAGATCAAGCCGAAAAACGGCACCCATCGTCCAGAAGAGGCGGGCGCCGCCGATCCATCCGATCAGCTTTGGTACAAGGACGCCGTCATCTACGAGGTGCGCACGCGGTCGTTTTACGACAGCAACGGCGACGGCATTGGTGACCTCGCCGGCCTCACGGAGAAGCTGGATTACCTCCAGGACCTGGGTGTCACCTGTCTCTGGCTTCTTCCGCTCTGCCCGTCGCCGGGGCGCGACGACGGATACGACATTGCCGACTACATGGATGTGCACCCCGACGTGGGCACCATGGCGGACTTCCAGCACTTCGTTCAGGAAGCGCACCGCCGCGATCTGAAGATCATCACCGAGCTGGTTCTCAACCACACCTCGGACCAGCACCCATGGTTCCAGCGCGCGCGCCGCGCGCCCCCGGGCTCGCCGGAGCGCGATTTCTACGTGTGGAGCGAGACGCCGCATCGGTACACGGATGCGCGCATCATCTTCAAAGACTTCGAGCCGTCGAACTGGACGTGGGATCCGGTGGCCAAAGCGTATTTTTGGCACCGCTTTTTCGCGCACCAGCCGGACCTCAACTTCGAAAACCCCGCCGTCCAGGAGGCGCTCTTCGAAGTCGTCGATTTCTGGCTGGGCATGGGCGTCGATGGCGTGCGGCTCGATGCGGTGCCGTATCTGTTCGAGGACGAGGGCACCAACTGCGAAAACCTCCCGCAGACGCACGCATTCCTGAAGAAGCTGCGCCGTCACATCGATTCGAAGTTCTCCGCGCGCATGATCCTCGCCGAGGCCAACCAGTGGCCCGAAGACGCCGCGTTGTACTTCGGCGATGGCGACGAGTGCCATATGAACTTCCACTTTCCGATCATGCCGCGACTGTTCATGTCGATTCACATGGAGGATCGATTCCCCATCATCGACATTCTCGCGCAGACGCCGCAGCTGCACCCCACGTGCCAGTGGGCCATGTTTTTGCGCAACCACGACGAGCTGACCCTGGAAATGGTCACCGACGAAGAGCGCGATTACATGTATCGCGCCTATGCGCACGATGCAGCCATGCGCATCAACCTGGGCATTCGCCGCAGGCTCGCTCCGCTCGTCGGCAACGATCGCCGCAAGATGGAGCTGCTCAATGGGCTCCTCTTTTCCATGCCGGGGACGCCCGTCCTCTATTACGGCGACGAAATGGGCATGGGCGACAACGTGTACCTGGGCGATCGCAACGGCGTTCGCACGCCCATGCAATGGAGCATGGATCGCAATGCGGGCTTCTCGCGGGCCAATCCGCAGAAGCTCATTTTGCCGATTATCATCGATCCGGATTACCATTACGAATCGCTCAACGTCGAAAACCAGCAGAACAACCCGAATTCGCTGCTCTGGTGGACGAAGCGCATCATTGCGCTGCGAAAGCGTTTCGCCGCGTTCGGGCGCGGCACCATCGACTTTTTGAGCCCCTCGAACCCGCGTGTGCTCGCCTTCTTCCGCGAGTACGGGGACGAGACCATCTTGGTGGTGGCCAACCTGTCGCGCTTCGTGCAGTACGTGGAATTGGACCTGTCGCGCTACCGCGGCATGGTGCCGGTGGAGCTTTTCGGGCGCACCAAGTTCCCCGTGGTGGGCGATGGTCCGTACATGCTGAGCCTCGGAGGCTACGCCTTCTATTGGTTCTCGCTCGAGCGCGCCAAGACGGACGTGCACGAAGTGCGCATGTCGCTCTACGAGATCCCGCAGCTCGAGAGCGTCACGCTCGAGGAGATGTTCGAGCGCGAGACCGAGGCGCTGGAGGAAGTGCTTCTCGGCTTCCTCGAAACGCGGCGCTGGTACGAGGGGCGCGGTCGCGTCATGTCGTCGTGCCGCATCACCGAACGCGTCGTGCTGCAGGGCGGGCGCGTGGGCATCGTCTTCGTCAAACTCGAGTACGCCGAGGGCGATCCGGAGACGTACGTCGTGCCGCTTTCGGTGTGGACCGAGGTGCTCACCGGCGATGCGACGCGGGTGCCGCACAATGCGATCGTCGCGACCTTGCGCGCGTCGGCAACGGAGAATTCGCGCACGCTCTTGGTCGATGCCCTGGAGTTGCCCATTCCGGCGCAGGCGCTCGCGGAGGCCATCGTTCGCGGCGAGAGAAAGCGCGGACGGCTCGGCGAGCTGGTCACGTCGTTCTCCGAGCAGGGGAGCGACGCCGGCGAGCCGCGTCCGGTGAGCGTCGACAGCGTGAATGCCACTTGGCGCTTCGACGATCGCTTCGTGCTCAAGTTCTTCCGCCGCCTCGAGGAGGGGGTGAGCCCCGAGATCGAGGTGGGACGCTTCCTCGGCGCGCACACGAACGAGCTCGTGCCGCGCGTTGCCGGCGATGTCGAGTACCGCACCGGCCGGAGCGATCGCACCACCTTGGCCGTGCTGCAATATTTCGTGCAGCACGAAGGCACGATGTGGTCGCACGCGCGTGAGGAGCTGCGCCGCTTCTACGAGCGAGCGCTCACCGTGGGACGCGATATCGACACCCTGCAGGCGCCCACGCGCCCGCTGCTGGAGATTGCATTCGAGAGCATGCCGCAGGACGTCGGTGAGCTCATTGGCGCGTACAAAGACGTCGGCGCCCATCTCGGCAAACGCACGGCGGAGTTGCATCTCGCGCTCGCGTCGGCGCCCGAGGATCCCGCGTTTGCACCGGAGCCGTTTTCCTCCTTCGATCGGCGCTCGGTTTACCAGAGCTTGCGCAACCTCTCGGGCACGGTTCTGCGCACGATGCGGGCGGAACTCTCCAACTTCACGCCCTACCAAGCGCAGACCGCCGCCGCGATTCTGGCGCGCGAAGGCGATTTGCTAAAGCGCTTCGAGCCGGTGCTCTCGCGCAAGCTCACCAGCATGCGCATCCGGTGCCACGGCGACTACCACCTCGCGCAAGTGCTCAACACGGGCAAGGACGTGGTCATCGTCGATTTCGAGGGCGACCGCACGCGCGCGCTGTCCGAACGACGCCGCAAGCGCACACCTCTGCGCGACGTCGCCAGTATGGTTCACTCGTTCCACCACGCCGCATTCACCACATTGCATGACACCAGTGTCGTGCGTGAAGCCGATCGCGCGACGGTCTTTCCGTGGGCGATTCAATGGTACACGTGGGTCTCCGCCTCGTTCATGCGCGCGTATCTCGAGCACACGGCGGCATCGTCGTTCTTGCGCGCCGATATTGCGGAGGTCGCGCTCCTACTGGATGTTTTCATGCTGAGCAAAGCGCTCCATGAATTCGACGCGGAACTGAAGAGACCCGAGAGGCGCCTGGATATCGTGCTTCACGAGCTCGCGCAGTTGCTCGGCGTCGCCGTCTCCTAGGGTCTCCAATCACCCCGCGATAACGTATTCCGTTTCCTGCTGCGTCCTACATTGGGGACGCAGCATCGGACGGAGGAGTGGGTGCACTCGCTCTTCGAGCCACCCATTCGTTACGCGTCACTACGCGGTTGTTGACAGGGGGCGAGGTCGGCCCGGCGAAGAGGCCACATAGGGGCCCAGCGGAGCGGCGCGAAGCAACGCGTCCTTCCGGGGCGGGGGAATAAGATGGCAGAGAGCGCGGAGAAGGGGAAAATCGCGATCGTCGCCATGCTCGCGGTAGGCGGCATCGTTGCGTCGTGCGGGTCATCGAGCGATGACTCTTCGGGCAACGGTCCGGGCGGGCAAGGGCCGGGTGCCGTGGATAGCGGCGGCGGAGGTGGCGGAGGCGGAGGGATCAACCCAGGCGGAGGTTGGAACGGCGGGAGCGATGCGAGCCAAGGATACGACTCCGGCTTCACCGCATGTGCTGCCGATTCGCAACGCGCCAAACCCGTTCCGCTCAGCATGGCCGTCATGCTCGACTCGTCGGGATCCATGTGGCTTCGCACGCAGGCGGGCGAATTCAAATGGGATGCGGCGAAAAGGGCGCTCGGCGCATTCGTCGGCGACGCCAAGTCGGTGGGGATGAGCATCGGGCTCCAATATTTCCCGCTCTTTCTGAACGAGGCGCCCAATCGATGTACCGATAGTGCGCAATGCGGAGCGGCGGGACCTTGCGTCCTCAAAGCCTGCAGCGATGCCAAGGGCGACTATTGCTCGAGCGATGCCGATTGCCCGCAAGGGGTCACCTGCAGCGTTCCGCTCGGACAATGCCACGAAGAAGGCGAATTCAAGTGTCGGACCGACGCGGATTGCAAGACGTCCACATACGATTACGGCGCCTGCGATCCCATGGTCGCAAGCTATTGCTACCGCACGGAAGATAGCTGCAACGTTCCCGACTACACCAAGCCCGCGATCGATTTCGCGGAATTGCCTGGTGCCGCGGCCGCGGTTCAGCAATCGCTGAGCGGGCGTTTCCCGAATGGATACACGCCCACGTCGGCGGCGCTCCAAGGCCTGGAAAACATGGCCAAGGCGCAGCACGATGCGCATCCGGAACACAAAATCGTCTCGGTCTTCGTGACCGACGGTCTACCGACGCGGTGCGACCAAAACGTGACCAACATCTCTGCCATTGCTGCGGCGTCGCTCGAGGCGGGGATCAAGACGTACGTCATTGGCGTGTTCGCTCAAGTCGAGGAAGCGCAGGCGAAACCGAACCTCGACCTGATTGCCAAAGCGGGCGGGTCGGAAACGGCATTCATCATCAATACCGATCAGTCGAATGCCTCTCAGGCGCTGCTCCAAGCGCTGAGTACGATTCGCGGCAATTCGCTTCCGTGCGAATTCGTCTTGCCGACACCGGAGGCAGGCGTGGCCGACTACACCAAGGTGAACGTGAAGTCGACGTCCGGCTCCGGTGCCGAACAAATCGTGCCCAACGTCGCCAACGAGGCCGCGTGCGCGACCGCGCCCGGTTGGTTCTACGACGTCGATCCGAACAGCGGGGCCACGCCCAGCAAGGTGAAACTGTGCCCGGCAACCTGCGACGCGATCAAGACCGATACGGGAGCAGCGATCGACATTCTGCAGGGCTGCAAGGACATCGTCGTGAAGTGAACTCTCGCAATGCATCGAACATGGGAGAACGCAAGAGCCGCTGGGTGATCGTCACGCCGACTGGGGATGAACTCGTCTTTCGCTCGTTGAGCGAGCTGCAAGAGGCCCTCATGGGCAACGAGCAGGCCGAGGACGACCAGGAGCACATGCGCGTGTCCACGTGCGATCTCGAGCCGAGCCAGGCGTTCGCCGCCGCGCAAAGGCACGTGGTCGCCGGACGCGCGGGCGTCAAGATGGGCGGCGGAATGGGCGTCGCGGGAAGGGGGACGCCCTCTCCGTACCAAAACACGCTGGCCGGGATTCCGCTCCCGCAGCATGTGATGGCGGCGGCCGGGGTGCGGACGACGAACGTGGGGGGCTTTTCTCCCGCCGGTCAGGCCGCGCATGAGATGAGGGCCAAGTCGGTGGCGGCCAGCGGGGACGCGCCGAGCGGGGCGGCGCTTCTGCGGAATACGCCGGTTCCGTCTTCGGGCCCGCGGGGGCGTGTGCGGCTGCGGCGGACGACGCCAGCGGGGGTTTTTGCACCGCCGGCCAATCCGCGGCTGCCTGCGCCGATGGCCGCGAACGATCTCCATCCCGATTGGCCGCGCGGCGGGCGGGGACCCTCGGGGACGAAACCCGGGTTGGTCGCGCCTTCGGCGCCGCCTCCGGCCCTGACGAGCGGGACGCCGCTCCCGCGTGTGGTTGCGCCGCCCGTGCTCGACGATCCGCGGCGCCCGCGTTTTGCGTCGGCGTCGCCGACGTGCCCGGGGCTCTACCCGCTGTCCAAGAACCGAACCTCCCCGGGCATTCATCCGGGAAGGACACCGGCCGCGCTGCCGGCGCGGGTCGACCCCATGCCGGTTGGGCGCTTGGAGCCGCTGCCGCCCGTTCCCGAGGCGCCCATGCGCCCGCGCGCAACACCGTCGCCGTCGGGCGAGCCGAGCCTCGACTCGGTCGATGCCATCTGGGCGGCGATGCTGCAGTCGACCTCGAAGTTCGTCCCGTTTCCCATGCCCCCGCGCGCCGCGTCGCCGCAGCCGGCGATGGACGTGGCGTCGGAGCAAGAGGCGCAAAACGTGGACGATGGCTGGGCGAGCGTGGCGAACATTCCCGCGCTGCCACGGCAGACGCCGCAGCAGATGCCGCCGGTGCAACAGATGCCCGTGCAGCAGCTGCAGCCTTATCAACCCGTTCAACCGATCCAGCCGATGCCGCAGGTGCCGCTGAACGAACCGGGGAATCCGTTCATGAAGGGCAGCGAGAGGGCGCTGCTCGACGCGTACCCCGCGGGCCAAACGCCACCCCACGCGGTGCATGCCGCACGGGTGGCGCAAGGTTGGGCGCCGCCGCCCATGCCGGCGCCGCCGCCATTGCCGCCTGGCTATGCCTACGAAGGGCAGGGCGGCTTCCAGCGCGATCAGGGAGGCTTCCGCCCGCAAGGCTGGCAGGAGCAAGGGGGAGGTGGCGGCGGCTGGCAAGAAGAACCGGGCGCCTACCCCGACCAAGGGAGCTACCCGGAGCCGAGTGGCAATTTCGGGGACTACCGCAATGTCGTGGCGGAATCGGAGCTCGACTTGAACGCGCTCCCGATGCCGCCGCCGAGCCTTCCGGTGCGTTCGCGATCGCTCAGTGATGGTCCGGATCTTTCGGAGGCGATGCGCTCGCAGGTTCCGTCCGACGAGGCGCCGCGCTATTCGGTACCGTCGCTGGACGATCGCGATTCGTCGAGCTCCGCGAGCATGCCGCTTATGCACGAGCAGGAGCGCCGCTTTCCGCGGTGGTGGTTCCCGCTGATTGCAGCTGCAGGCTTCGGGGTCGGTGTGCTCATCGTGGTCGGGCGCGAGCCGCCGCCTTCGCGCACCGCCGCGGTGGAGGTCGCGCCGAAGGCTTCGGCGAGTGCCGCGCAAGAGACGAAGCCCGCGGCGCCGCCGCCGGTGGTGGCCTCGGCCACGGCGGCACCCGCGCCCGTGGAACCGACGCCCGTCGCGCCGGCGCCGATCGCACCGACGCCCATGGCCGTGAACGATCGACCTGCGGAGCCGCCGTCGGTGGGAACGAGCGCGTTCGATCGACGCACGGAGGCGCCCGCGGTGACCCCCGCGAAGGTGATCGAGTTGGGCCCGTCCAAGGCGGACAACAAGGTCGAGAAAACCGAGAAGACCGAGAAAGCTCCCGAGAAGACCGAAAAGACCGAGAAGTCGGACAAGCCGGCGGAGGCCACCGCGGAGGCGGCGGGTGATCCGGGGGCGACCCCGGTCAAGCTGGAGGGCAAGTCGGCCTACGACAAGGCCGTCAACGCACAGCGTGCGGGGGACTTGGCGCGGGCGCGTACGCTGTTTCGTCAGGTTGCCGAAAAGGAGCCGCACAACTTCGAAGCGCAAACCGGCCTCGGGGACGTGGCGCGCGCCATGGGCGAAAAGCAGGAGGCCATCCTCGCGTACCGGCGGGCCCTCGCGGAGAATCAGTCGTTCTATCCGGCGCTCCTCGGGCTCGCGGACGTTCTCTGGGAGTCGGGCGACAAGACGGCCGCCGCGGAACGTTACGCGGAGATCGCCAAGCGCTTCTCACCGTCGATGTATCCGAACCGTGTCCGCGAACGGGTGTCCGGAGCCGAGACTCCGTAGTAAACTCGACGCGTGCAACGCCGCGTGTACCGCTCGAAGACCGCCGCACGGGCGCTTCTCGCCTGGATTCCACTTCTTCTCGTGGGAGCGGGCGCGGGCGCCGGTGCGAGCATGGCCGGCTGCAGCGACGATGCACTGAAGGCGCCTCGCAGCGACACGCAGTACGACGACCCCGACGATCCGGGCACCGGCGGCGTCGTCGGCGCGGCGGATGCGACCACGCGCGATGCGCCGTTCGACGCCGTCGGTAGCGGCGGCGACGACGCAGGGGCCGACGCGCACGACGCGAGCGATGGGCGCGAGGGCGGCGGTTAGGCGGCGAGCAGCTCGTCGATCTTGTCGATGAGCGTCTCGCGGACCACCGGCTTGAGGAGAAAGCCGTTCGCGCCCGCTTGCTCGGCCATCCGAATCGGGCCCTGATAGGCATGTGCCGTCAGGATGAGAATCGGAATGTGGAGCGTTCGGCGGTGGTGTTTGAGACGACGTGTCGCTTCGAAGCCGTCGGTGATCGGCATCACCAGGTCCATCAAGATGAGGGCCGGCGAAAGCTCGAGGGCCCTCTCGACTCCTTGCACACCGGTGCGTGCATCGGCGACGCGAAAGCCTGCGCGACGCAAAAAGCTCGCGTAGAGCATGTTCGTGTCACGGTCGTCGTCGACGTGAAGGATGAGGCGACCTCTTCCGAGATCGATCGGCGTTCCCACCATCCAAAATCCGATGCGAGCCCAGCGCCCTTGGTTTCTGCGCGCCATTTGCTATGCATCCGCCCCAGCATGGCGAAGAGGCCACCGAGACGGGCGAGCGTACGATTTTCCGTTGGAGTTGCTGCGGCAACCTCTGTCGCCTTTGCAGGTTTGCTGGTGGCATGCGCGCAAAAGTCTGCACCGTCCGCGGTGGAGACGAGCGCGGAGGCGAGTGTGGAGTCCGCGCCCGCCGTGGTGGACGCCGGCCTCTCGGCCGAGCAGCGCGAGAAGATCCGCGAGGGAGCGCGCACGGCGTGGGCCGCGGGCGCGTACGACGGTCCACGCATCGGCGCCATGAACATGGTCACGTCGGTGCTGAGCGCACCGGCATGGCCCGAGTCGGATGCGGGCGCACCACGCGGCGAGAAGCCGAGTGTGCGCGTTGGGTACCTGCGGCACGGGGCGAAGGTGCCGGTGTTCACCCTGCCGCCGGTCATGAACGAGGGCTGCAGCGAAGGCTGGTACGAGCTCGTTCAGGGCGGCTACGTGTGCGGGCGTGCGGCAACGCTCGACTTGAAGAACCCGCGCGTGAGGCTTGCCCCGAACGGCCCCGATTTGAGCTCGGGCCTTCCGTACCGGTATGGCTACAACCTGACCAATGGAACGCCGCTTTACCGGCGCGTTCTTTCGCTGGAAGATCGCAAGAAGTACGAACCATGGCTCGTGCCCGCGCCTGCGGCACCTGCGGCCGACGAGTCGAGCGGCTCGAACGGCGAAGCGGCGGCCTCGGAGGAATCGGACGAGGCGGCACCGCCGCCGCCCCCGCCGCCGTCGCGCAACAAGCGAGCATCGGCCGCCGCGTCGGCGACGGCCACGCCGTGGTTCATGAAGGAGACCGACGGCGGAAAGCCGCAGGTGGCGCTCGGTGAGCTGCGCGGTCGCGGTGTGCTCGTGCGGCGGATGGTGCGCGGGTTCTACCTGGCGCTGGACAAAGACTTCAAAGCTGCGAATGCGCATTGGTGGAGGACCACCGGCGGGCTCGCGGTGCCGTTCGATCGCATCATGCTGCAGGCCCCCATGACCGACTTTCATGGGACGTGGTTCGGTTCGACGCCCGAACCGGGTGGGGCGCCGGATGCAGGGGCGGGGGCTCCCGCGCAGGCCGCGCAGCCGGGCGTGGGCGCGGATGCGGGCTCCGAGGGGTCGAAGTACAGCGTGGGGTTCGTTCGGTTCGACGGCGCGCACAAGTACGTCATCGACATGGAGAAAAAGAAGGTGACCTGGGGTGAGGCGCTTTCGCGGCGGCGTGCGGTCGGCCTCACCGGCGCGACGTTCGTGAACGGCGGGGTGACCTTCCGCGAGACGACGGAGGGCTCCTGGGTTCGCGGCGCCGACGTGACCGAGGTGAAGCCGTCACCGCGGCCGGCCGAGGTCGGACCGAACGAGAAGTGGATCGACGTGAACCTGACGAACCAGACCTTGGTGGCGCTGGAAGGCGACGTGCCGGTGTTTGCAACGTACGTCTCGTCGGGACGGCACAATGCGTACGACAAGGAGCACGACTACGCGACCCCCGCAGGGAGCTTCCGCATCCGCGAAAAGCACGTGACCGCGACGATGGACGGCGACGTTGCCGGCGTGGGCCCGTACTCGATCGAGGACGTGCCGTGGGTCATGTATTACCAGGGGAGCTATGCGCTGCACGGCGCCTTCTGGCACGGGCAATTCGGGCATCAGCATAGCCACGGCTGCATCAACCTCGCGCCGGTGGACGCGCGCACGCTGTTCCATTGGGTCGAGCCGCAGTTGCCGACGGGGTGGCATGGCGTCTTCTCGTCGGGCGACCGCGAGGGGACGACGGTCGTCATTCACGAGTAGCGAGCCGACGGTCCTACTTTATGGCTGGATCGTGTTGAAGACGTAGTTGAACGCCACCGAGGGGGAGGTGAAGGGCGTGACCGTGACGTTCTGAAAGCGCTGCGCGATGCAGTTGCCCACGGCGGTGCCGGCGTACGGGGGGCTCAGGGTGACGTGCAGGATGGTGCCATCCGTGTCGAAGCGGGCGCGGATGCTCCCGGGGCCGCGCGGGCCTCCGGGGATGGCGCACGTCGGAAGATCCGCCGCGATGCCGTCGAAGGTGCGGGTGGCTTCTTCGCGCGAGAAGCTTTCGCGTTTGCGCGCGGGGCGCGTGGCCGGTGCCGCACCCGCGTCGGAGCTCGTCGCGACCGCGCTCGCGTCCACCGTGGGCTCGATGACGGGCGCCGCGCTCACCACGGGCGAGGGGACTGGGACTGGGGTTGGCGCCGTCGGCTCGGCGGAAGGAGCTGCGGAGGTCGCGGAGGCGGCGGAGGGCAGCGCGGCCACGGTGGCGCGTGGTCGGCCGTACGGGGACGGATTTGCCCGCCAGAAGAGCACCGCGCCCCAGAGAAGCGCGGAGGCGGCGAGGGCGGCGCCTGCAATCGCGGGCAGGAGCCAGAGGCGGCGCTCGGGCAGGGGGGCCTGCTTCAGCGCGGTCGACATGCCCGAGGGCGTCGACTGGGGCGCCCGCGAGAGCGCGGGATCCGTGTCGTCCAGCCGCGAGGGCGTGCGCACGGACGCTGGCCCGCTCCGGCGCGACGACTGCGGCGGCCGGGTAACCTTGCCCGCGTGGCTCGCCGCCCGCCCGCTGGTCAGCCCACTCAACGAGGCGGTACGCGGACGGATCTTGACGCTGGAGTCCTCGCGGGCGGCGCCGCGCAGGTCGCGCCAGAACTCGCCCACGTTGCCGTGGCGCACCGCCGGCTCCAGCGCGAGGGCACGCGTGAGCACGGCCTCGACGTGGCTCGAGATGGGCACATCGAGGTTTTTCGCCGTCGGCCGAAAACCCGGCTGGAACGAGTGCAGCACGTCGGCCACGGGCATGTTGTGCGGCACCACCGGTGAGCCGGAGAGCGCCTCGTAGATCACCAGCGCCATGGCGTAGACGTCGGTGGCCGCACCCGGCGTGCCGAAATGGCGATCGAGCTGCTCGGGGGCCGAATAGCTCGGAAACATGACCCGCAGACCATTCGTGCCCATCGACGAAACCGACGAGACGGAGTGCTCGTTGAGCAGCTTGGCCACGCCGAAGTCGAGCACCTTGACGATGCGCCCTTCGACCGTCGGCACCACGAACAGGTTTCGCGGGTTGATCGAATGATGGACGACGCCCTGGAGGTGCGCATACGAGAGCGCCTCCGCGGCCGAATCGAGCAAGGCGATGACCTCGCGCAACGACCGCGGACGCAGCCCTTCCTTGGCGCGCTCCTCGAAGTCGGTGGCGAGGGAACACCCTTCCAGCCACTCCCGCACCAGGTACGGGACCGATTGGCCCGTGCGCGGTGCCATGGTCGTACCGAAGGCGATACTCCGAGCAATATGCAAGTTGCCCAGCGCAAGTCGGTAATGCAGCCGTGCCCCGTCACGAAAGCTCTCCAGGAACGGTTCCAAGAGCGCGAGGTCGAGGGTGGGCGGGACGTTCAGGCACTTGATGGCAACCGGAGCGTCGACCCCCAGATGGTGTCCCTTGTAGACCACCGTGAAGTCGCCCTCGCCGGCGAAGCGATCCACACGAAACTGACCGTCGAGCACATCCCCAACCAAATCAAAGGGATCCTCGAAGTCCGGGCCTTGCATCTCTTGCGTCCGATTCGCTCTTCCGGTCGCCGTGTGGCGACTGGGACGCCCATTAGACCACTTCTTTCGCACGACCCCAAGCCGCTCCCCTTTCCTAACGATGCAGGCCGGGCGGTCTGGTCCTGCATGACGCCATCATTTTTTACCGGCGTGAACATGAAGGCTTAACGGCGGACGTCACATGTGCTACGAGCCCTACGGTTCAGTATGGGCCCAATGCGGCTTGCGCCCACATCCGCATTAGGGCGGCCCGT